>NZ_JBSSGP010000002.1:4600000-9304020 GCF_054063735.1 Bradyrhizobium sp. USDA 10063
TAACCGGAAATCCAAAACCTTAGCGGTTTGATTTCTCGCATTTCTGGTCGAACCCCAACACACAAGGTCTTGGAGTTCCGGCTATCGAAGGTGGGTTTCCCCATTCGGAAATCCGCGGATCAAAGCTTCTTCGCAGCTCCCCACGGCTTATCGCAGCGTAGCACGTCCTTCATCGCCTCTCAGCGCCAAGGCATCCACCGAACACCCTTAAGGCACTTGATTGCTCTCATTATCAATGTCCACACACTCGGCAGAATGTACACCGCTCGACCGCCTTGAGGTCGAAACCTCAATGCGCGCACCCTCGACGAATGCTTATCGCGCGGCTGGACATTGACTAGAAAGACCAGCTTGCTTCGTAAGATCGAACCGATAGCGAGGCGGTCAAGCTTCGCTAACGAGGATCATTTACAACCCGCCCATCTCACGATGAGCGAGCGCCGAAATGATCCCGGAGATAGTGAATGAGCATCCGCGAATTGCTCCGCAGATCCCAAACTCGGATCGATCTCCTCTTTACGATGTCAGATAACACGCACACCGCGTCCATCCGGACTGCGTGTGCGAATTGATGTTTCGCGGACGATTACGGTTCCGTTGAGGCGCCACGCCCGTCTTCGCTCTTCGAGCTTCGACGCGGCAGCCTTCGCATGAGCCGGCTTGCCGAGCCGTAGCTGGCGATCCGCCAGCTACGGCTGGTGGAGCCAGACGGGATCGAACCGACGACCTCATGCTTGCAAAGCACGCGCTCTCCCAGCTGAGCTATGGCCCCGTAACCAGAAGACGAAGCGCACTTGGCTCGCCTTCGCCAAGGCCGCGGCTCAGCAGCCTTCGTCCTGAAAGGCTTGCCTAGCCGAAGCAGCGAAGCGCGAAGGCTGGTGGGCCTGGGAAGACTTGAACTTCCGACCTCACGCTTATCAAGCGCGCGCTCTAACCAACTGAGCTACAAGCCCCTAACGCTCATCCAACAAAGGATTAGGAACCCGCTCGCGCGCAACCGGCTCACGCCGATGCATCGCACAGCGCTCAAGCCCCTGGCGCATGTTCGTCCGCGAAGAAAGAGAAACGAAGACGGCGAGGTCCCGCCTATGGAGCTCAAGCGATCTGGCGATCGATTGGCCCCGAGATGTTTCTAAAACGATCCGATAGTGAGCGTGAGCTCTCTGAAGGATCATCCTTAGAAAGGAGGTGATCCAGCCGCAGGTTCCCCTACGGCTACCTTGTTACGACTTCACCCCAGTCGCTGACCCTACCGTGGCCGGCTGCCCCCTTTCGGTTAGCGCACCGTCTTCAGGTAAAACCAACTCCCATGGTGTGACGGGCGGTGTGTACAAGGCCCGGGAACGTATTCACCGTGGCGTGCTGATCCACGATTACTAGCGATTCCAACTTCATGGGCTCGAGTTGCAGAGCCCAATCCGAACTGAGACGGCTTTTTGAGATTTGCTAGGACTTGCGTCTTCGCATCCCATTGTCACCGCCATTGTAGCACGTGTGTAGCCCAGCCCGTAAGGGCCATGAGGACTTGACGTCATCCCCACCTTCCTCGCGGCTTATCACCGGCAGTCTCCTTAGAGTGCTCAACTAAATGGTAGCAACTAAGGACGGGGGTTGCGCTCGTTGCGGGACTTAACCCAACATCTCACGACACGAGCTGACGACAGCCATGCAGCACCTGTCTCCGGTCCAGCCGAACTGAAGAACTCCGTCTCTGGAGTCCGCGACCGGGATGTCAAGGGCTGGTAAGGTTCTGCGCGTTGCGTCGAATTAAACCACATGCTCCACCGCTTGTGCGGGCCCCCGTCAATTCCTTTGAGTTTTAATCTTGCGACCGTACTCCCCAGGCGGAATGCTTAAAGCGTTAGCTGCGCCACTAGTGAGTAAACCCACTAACGGCTGGCATTCATCGTTTACGGCGTGGACTACCAGGGTATCTAATCCTGTTTGCTCCCCACGCTTTCGTGCCTCAGCGTCAGTATCGGGCCAGTGAGCCGCCTTCGCCACTGGTGTTCTTGCGAATATCTACGAATTTCACCTCTACACTCGCAGTTCCACTCACCTCTCCCGAACTCAAGATCTTCAGTATCAAAGGCAGTTCTGGAGTTGAGCTCCAGGATTTCACCCCTGACTTAAAGACCCGCCTACGCACCCTTTACGCCCAGTGATTCCGAGCAACGCTAGCCCCCTTCGTATTACCGCGGCTGCTGGCACGAAGTTAGCCGGGGCTTATTCTTGCGGTACCGTCATTATCTTCCCGCACAAAAGAGCTTTACAACCCTAGGGCCTTCATCACTCACGCGGCATGGCTGGATCAGGCTTGCGCCCATTGTCCAATATTCCCCACTGCTGCCTCCCGTAGGAGTTTGGGCCGTGTCTCAGTCCCAATGTGGCTGATCATCCTCTCAGACCAGCTACTGATCGTCGCCTTGGTGAGCCATTACCTCACCAACTAGCTAATCAGACGCGGGCCGATCTTTCGGCGATAAATCTTTCCCCGTAAGGGCTTATCCGGTATTAGCACAAGTTTCCCTGTGTTGTTCCGAACCAAAAGGTACGTTCCCACGCGTTACTCACCCGTCTGCCGCTGACGTATTGCTACGCCCGCTCGACTTGCATGTGTTAAGCCTGCCGCCAGCGTTCGCTCTGAGCCAGGATCAAACTCTCAAGTTGGACTTGAAACTTTGAACCGGCTGATCACAACGTTTGACGAGGTCCACACCGAAATCGCGCAGCGATTCACATCGCTGGCGACCTGATCTCAATGAAGAGATCATGGTGTAACCTTATTCAAAACGTGTACCGCCGAAGTCTTTCGTCCGGTCCCGATCGGGAGAAATCCAAGGTTCGAAAACCGAGGCTTTCAAGATCGAGACCCGCAAGGACTCCGCCGTCCACGTTTCTCTTTCTTCATCTTCACTTGTCAAACAGCCCGAGGTCCGAGGACCTCACACCCTTAGGAGGGTTCTGACCCTCTTCACCCGACGGCAAATCCCCAACCGACTTAGGTCGATTGTTGAGTCACTCATCAAAGTGAGGAGCATCAAGGGCGCGAAAGCTTGCCTTGGCCTCTCGGGCCAATGCAGCGCCGCGCTCAGTGGCCGCCTTATAGGCCGGCCCAATCCGGCTTGTCAACGGCCATTGTCAACAAATCGTCGCATCAGGTGCAGAATTTTCTGGCGAGCAGAAGTCCTCGATTTTTCGGGACTTTACGCCGTACTTGAGCCACAATCCTGCGACGTTCTGAGGTTAAATATGCAATGAATCATCGGGTGCCAGTGGGGGCTGCCGGTGGTTTTTCTACCAAGGGATTGGCGATTTCTAATGAACCCGTCGCCAGTTCCACGCGGCCGAGCAACATCGAGAGATTTACACATCGTTGACATTCGAGATTGTGGTTGGCCATTGGCCTTCGATAATTCGCGAATGTTGCTGCATGTGACGCGCCGTACTGCCGGATTGCCCTGCTAGGGCGAATGCGGGCGCAAGGGAGTACGGAAGTCTCGTCGCATGTTGATGGAACTTGGGGGGACACGGGCTTGAGCCAACGGGCGTCACGCGGGAGCGGCTTTGGACGCGAGACCGGGATGATCGATCTCGGTCACGAGCCGCCGCTGTCGGTCGATGGCTCGGAGGCTGCGGTGATCGACCGCCGCCGTGTTTCCGTGCAGTGGTTCAGCGGCACGATCCTCACCGGCCTGTGCGGCGCGGCCTTGATCGGCGGCGCCGTTTTTGCGTCCCTCGACGGCGAGATGACCTTTGCCAAACTCCCGGAGCGGGTCGAGGGCGCGCTGCGCGGTGCAATCAGCGCCAATGACCGTGGCGCCACCCTGCACAAGAGCGACCGCCTGCCTCCGCCGTCGGAGGCAAGCGCCTCGCGCAACGTGGTGCGGGTATCGACGGTGACCCGCGTCGGCAACCGCGACGTGATGCGGGTACGGCCGTACGTTCGCATCTCCGGCAATCTGTCGATGACGACGAGCGATCTGTCGGCCAAGATCCCGCCGTTCAACGCCCAGCGCATGCTGACCGATGTCGGCGCCAATCAGCCCGCGGCGGCCGACGATCCGAACAACCCCGAGGCCGTGGAGCCCGACGCCGAGGTCTCCTTCGTCACCAAGGACTTGGCGCAGGTGCTGCCGAAGGCGAAGATCGCCTCGGTGGTGACACTCGACGAGATCCTGATGCGGGTGCGCGATGCCGCCAACTGGCGCGGCAATAATGGCGGCGTCCGCTATACGCTGGCCAACGCCACCGCCGATGTCGGCGGCGCGCAGCCCGACCTCAAGCTGGCTTATGCCACCGAAGGCAACGTTTCCGATCCCTATGCCGGCTTCGAAACCCGCGTGGTGCCGGAAAACGTCACGCTGCTGCCGAAGACCAAGGAGCAGGTCACCGGCGGCAATCCGACCGGCGAACGGGTGCATATCGTCAAGAAAGGCGACACCGTCACCTCGGTGCTGCGCGAGATGGGCGCGACAGCTGACGAGGCCAAGGCGATCGCGGCCACGCTCGGCGCCCGAGGCCGCGATGGCGGCCTGAAGGAAGGTCAGAGGCTGCGCATCCTGATGGCGCCGGCAAATCCGGCCCCGGGAGCCCGGCTGCAGCCCTATCGCGTGATCGTCGCCAACGACACCCAGGTCGAAGCGGTCGCGGCCCTCTCGGACATCGGCAAATATGTCGCCGTCGATGTGCAGAGCATGAACACCGTGTCCGAGACCGCTGACAACAGCGACGAGGACGACGAGGACGATGGCAGCGGCGTGCGGCTCTATCAGAGCATCTACGAGACCGCCTTGCGCAACAAGGTGCCGCAGAACGTCATCGAGGACATGGTCCGCATCTATTCCTATGACGTCGACTTCCAGCGCAAGGTACAGCCCGGCGATAGCTTCGACGTCTTCTACGCCGGCGAGGACGAAGGCGCGACGAGCAGCGAAAAGACCGAGGTGCTGTACGCCGCGCTCACGGTCGGCGGCGAGACCAAGAAATACTACCGGTTCCAGACGCCGGACGATTCGGTGGTCGATTATTACGACGAGACCGGCAAGAGCGCGAAGAAGTTCCTGGTGCGCAAGCCCGTCAACAACGCGATCATGCGCTCCGGCTTCGGCGGCCGCCGCCATCCTATCCTCGGCTACGTCAAGATGCACACCGGCGTGGACTGGGCGGCCCCCTACGGCACCCCGATCTTCGCTTCGGGCAATGGCGTGGTCGAAAAGGTCGGCTGGGAGGGCGGCTACGGCAAGTATGTCCGCGTCAAGCACAACAACGGCTACGAGACCGCCTACGGCCATATGTCCGCCTTCGCCAAGGGCATGGAGGCCGGCAAGCGAGTCCGCCAGGGCCAGGTGATCGGCTTTATCGGGTCGACCGGCATGTCGACCGGCGCCCATGTCCACTACGAAATCCTGGTCAACGGCCGTTTCGTCGACCCGATGCGCGTGAAGCTGCCGCGCGGGCGCTCGCTCGAGGGCCTGATGCTGGCAAACTTCGAGAAGGAGCGCGACCGGATCGACGCCCAGATGAACAGCCGCGGCAGTTCCCGCGTCGTCTCCGACGCCACCGGCTCGACCGGATCGCGGCCGGTCAGCAACCGCTGATCTCTTTGGCAAATCCTGAACGTCTGACCGTCGGCCCTCCGCTGAGCGCCGTTTTTATGGCGGCATCCTGACGGCGCTAGCCGGCTTTCGTTTGCCAAACCGGCGGGCCGGACGAATACTCTCCCGATAAGAAACAAGACGACATAGGGAGGCGTCACGTCATGAGGAGAGGATCTGCACTCTGTGCGGCGGTTGCGGCGGCATTGCTTTGCACCGTCGGTGGTGGGGCTTCCGCGCAGAGCTATGAGGTTACGAAACTCGTCCCCGGCTCGGCATTTCACGGGGTGCATGGTCTCGGCATCGACAAGAGCGGACGGCTGTTCGCCGGCAGCGTCGCAGGCGCTGCGCTCTACGAGGTCGACCGCACGAGCGGCACTGCGAAGATCGCAATCCCCTCGCCCGAAGGCATGGCCGACGACATCGCCTTCGCACCCGACGGCACCATGGCCTGGACCGGCTTCCTCACCGGCGATCTCTATGCGCGCAAGGGTGACGGTCCGATCAGGAAGCTCGCCTCGGGGCTGCCCGGCATCAACTCGCTCGCCTTCCGCAAGGACGGCCGGCTCTACGCGACGCAGGTCTTCCTTGGCGACGCGCTCTATGAGATCGACGTCGAAGGCGTCAAGCCGCCGCGCAAGATCATGGAGAAGATGGGCGGCCTCAACGGCTTCGAGTTCGGGCCGGATGACCGGCTCTACGGGCCGCTCTGGTTCAAGGGCCAGGTCGCCAGGGTCGACGTCGACAAGGCTGAGCTCTCGGTCGTCGCCGATGGCTTCAAGGTGCCGGCGGCGGTCAACTTCGATTCGAAGGGCGGCCTTTTCGTGGTCGACACCGCGCTCGGCCAGCTCGTGCGCGTCGACCCGAAGAGCGGGGCGAAGAAGCTGGTCGCTCAGCTAAGGCCGTCCCTGGACAATCTCGCGATCGATGACAAGGACCGGATCTTCGTCTCCAACATGGCCGACAACGGCATCCAGGAGGTCGATCCGGAGACCGGCGCGATGCGGCAGGTGATCATCGGCAAGCTCGCTTTGCCCGGCGGCCTTGCCGTCGTCTCCGACGGCGGCAAGGATACGATCCATCTCGCCGATGTCTTCGCCTACCGCACCATCGACGGCGCAACCGGCGAAGTGTCGGAGCCCGCGCGGATGCATGCCGACGGGGCGACGCTGGAATATCCGATGAGCGCGACGGCAAAGGGCGACTACGTGATCCTGTCGAGCTGGTTCACCGGGACGGTCCAGGTGATCGACCGCGGGACCGGCAAGACCGTCGAGATGCTGCACGAGTTCAAGGCGCCGCATGATGCGGTCAGGCTCGATGACGGCAGCCTCCTGGTCAACGAGCTCGGCAGCAAGTCGCTGCTGCGCGTCAGCGGCGAGCACGGCAAGGACCGCACCCCGATTATCGGCGACCTCGCCGGTCCCGTGGGGCTCGCCGCCGGCCCGGGCGGCAGCGTCTATCTCACCGAGGCCTTCGCCGGTCAGGTGTCGAAGATGGGCGCCAATGGCGAGAAGACCGTCGTTGCAAAGGATCTGAAGGGACCGGAGGGGATTGCGCTTACCCCAGACGGCAAGCTGATCGTAGCCGAGGTCGGCGCCCGCCGGATCGTCCAGATCGATCCGCAGCAGGGAACCGTCACCGAGATCGCGGCCAACCTGCCGATCGGCCTTCCCGCGGCCCCCGGCGGCTTGCCGAGCAACATCCCGACGGGGGTCGGGGTCGGTGCGTCCGGGACGATCTACTTCTCCTCCGACATCGAGAACGCGGTTTACAGGATCACCCGGAAGTAGCTCCCAGCGCGCAATTTGACGCGGCCATGGAACCGGGAGGGCATCAGCTCGGTTTCATGGATGCGCGAAACCTCCAATGGAGGGTATCATGGAGAATTGGACGAACGCAAAATTGTGCGACGTCGCGAATCTGGTCCTTGGCGCGATCCTCTTGCTGTCGCCATGGCTGTTCGGCTTCGAGGCCGGTACCGTCTCCACCAACGCCTACATCACCGGCATCGTCATCGCGGTCCTTGCGATCGCGGCGCTGGCGGCGTTCGCGGTGTGGGAGGAGTGGCTGAACCTGATCGTCGGATTGTGGGCCCTGGTGTCGCCCTGGGTATTGGGCTTCCAGGGAACCACCGCGATGACGGTCCATGTGGTGATCGGCGCGGCGGTAGCGATCCTGGCTGCGATCGAGCTCTGGATGATGTCGCAGCACCCGCCACGGCTGACCACGGGTCGCTGATCGAGGGCTGTCTTACTCTCGTCACTGCCCGCCATGACGGCGGGCGGAGGCCTTGTTTCGCGTAGAGGGTGCCGGGCATGAGGCGCATCACACGGGAAGACGTAACCAAGGCGGTCGGCCAGGTCGACGATGTCACCATCGCCAAGATCATCGCGACGGGTGCCACCGTCGACGAGCTGGCGGAGGCCCAGGCCTGGCTCGCCAATGACGAGCCGCTGATGAACGCCGGCAAGCCGCTGGCGACCGGCCGCGCCCGCGAGCTCGTGGACATCCTTTCCGAACTCGAGCCGAGCGACGAGGACGAAGTCGGGCCGGCGGTGACACAGGAATAAATCTTCCAACCCCCAAACTCGAAGCCCTCTCCGCAGGTCGCGGAGAGGGCTTCGAGCCGTTCCACAAATTTAGTTCAGCTTGCGCTTCGGCACCGGCGCCTCGAACTGGGCGACCTCCGCGGTCTGCGGCGCCTTGCCGTTGAAGGTCAGGACGTTGCCCTCGGCCGAGATCTTGACGTGGTCGCCGTCCTTGATGTCGCCGGCCAGGATCATCTCGGCCAGCGGATCCTGCAGGCTGCGCTGGATCACCCGCTTCAGCGGACGGGCGCCGTAAGCCGGATCCCAGCCCTTGGCGGCCAGCCAGTCCCGCGCCGCCGCGTCCAGCGTGAGCGTGATCTTGCGGTCCTCGAGCAGCCTCGTGAGCCGCGCGAACTGGATCTCGACGATCCGGCCCATCTCGCTCTTCTGCAACCGATGGAACAGGATGATCTCGTCGACGCGGTTGAGGAATTCGGGGCGGAAATGCGCCCGCACCATCCCCATCACCTGCTCGCGCACCGCGCCCGTGTCCTCACCTTCCGGCTGGTTCACCAGGAATTCCGAACCGAGGTTCGAGGTCATGATGATCAGCGTATTGCGGAAGTCGACCGTGCGGCCCTGACCGTCGGTCAGGCGGCCGTCGTCGAGCACCTGCAACAGCACGTTGAAGACGTCAGGATGCGCCTTCTCGATCTCGTCGAACAGCACCACCTGATAGGGCCGCCGCCGCACCGCTTCAGTGAGCGCGCCGCCCTCGTCATAGCCGACATAGCCCGGAGGCGCACCGATGAGCCGCGAGACCGAGTGCTTCTCCATGTACTCGGACATGTCGAGGCGGACCATCGCGGTCTCGTCGTTGAACAGGTACTCCGCCAGCGCCTTGGTCAGCTCGGTCTTGCCGACGCCGGTGGGGCCTAAGAACATGAACGAGCCCATCGGCCGGTTCGGGTCCTGCAGGCCGGGCGCGCGAACGACGCACGGCGGTTGCCACCGCACGCACGGCCTCGGCCTGGCCGACGACGCGCTTGCCGAGAGCATCCTCCATCTTCAGGAGCTTCTCCTTCTCGCCTTCCAGCATCCGGTCGACCGGGACGCCGGTCCAGCGCGAGACCACCTGCGCGATGTGATTGGCGGTGACCGCCTCCTCCATCGTCGCGCCCTGGTTCTCGCTGGCCTCGATATCGGCGAGCTGCTTCTCCAGCGCCGGAATCTTGCCATAGGCAAGCTCGCCGGCGCGCTGGAATTCGCCGCGACGCTGGGCATTGGCCAATTCGACGCGCAGCGCATCGAGCTCGGCCTTCAGCTTCTGGGCATTGGAGAGCTTGTTCTTCTCCGCGCTCCAGCGCGCCGTCAGCGCGGCCGATTTCTCCTCGAGCTCGGCGAGCTCCTTCTCCAGCGCCTGCAGCCGGCTCTTCGAGCCGAGGTCGCTTTCCTTCTTCAGCGCCTCCTGCTCGATCTTGAGGCGGATGATCTCGCGGTCGAGCGTATCAAGCTCTTCCGGCTTGGAATCGACCTGCATCTTCAGCCGCGCCGCCGCCTCGTCCATCAGGTCGATGGCCTTGTCGGGCAGGAAACGGTCGGTGATGTAGCGGTTGGACAGGGTCGCGGCCGCCACAAGCGCGGAATCGGCGATCCGCACGCCGTGGTGCTGCTCGTACTTGTCCTTCAGCCCGCGCAGGATCGAGATGGTGTCCTCGACCGAGGGCTCGCTGACAAAGATCGGCTGGAAGCGGCGGGCGAGCGCGGCGTCCTTCTCGACATGCTTCTGGTACTCATCCAGCGTGGTCGCACCGATGCAGTGCAGTTCGCCGCGGGCCAGCGCCGGCTTCAGCAGGTTGGACGCGTCCATCGCGCCATCGGCCTTGCCAGCGCCGATCAGCGTGTGCATCTCGTCGATGAACAGGATGAAGGTGCCCTCGGCTGACGTAACCTCCTGCAGCACGGCCTTCAGCCGTTCCTCGAATTCGCCGCGGTATTTCGCGCCTGCAATCAGCGCGCCGAGGTCGAGCGACAAGAGCCGCTTGTCCTTCAGGCTCTCCGGCACGTCGCCATTGACGATTCGCAGCGCCAGGCCCTCGACGATCGCGGTCTTGCCGACGCCGGGCTCGCCGATCAGGACGGGGTTGTTCTTGGTGCGGCGGGAGAGCACTTGAATCGTGCGGCGGATCTCCTCGTCGCGGCCGATCACCGGATCGAGCTTGCCGTCGCGGGCGGCCTGGGTCAGGTCGCGGGCATATTTCTTCAGCGCGTCATAGGCGTTTTCGGCGGTGGCGCTGTCGGCGGTGCGGCCCTTGCGCAGCGACTCGATCGCCGCATTCAGGTTCTGCGGGGTGACCCCGCCCTTGCTCAGGATCGAGCCGGCCTCGCTGTTCTTCTCGAGCGCTAAGCCCAGCAGGAGACGCTCGACCGTGACAAAACTGTCGCCGGCCTTCTCGGCAGCCTTTTCGGCCGCATCGAACGCGCGCGCCAGTTCGGGAGAAAGATAGACCTGCCCTGCGCCGCTGCCGGACACTTTCGGCAGCTTGTTAAGCGCATCCTCGGTCGCCTTGAGGATGGCGCGGGAGTTGCCGCCGGCGCGATCGATCAGACCGCCGGCAAGGCCTTCGCTGTCGTCCAGCAGCACTTTCAACAGATGCAGCGGCGAGAACTGCTGGTGCCCCTCGCGCACGGCAAGCGATTGCGCCGACTGGATGAAACCGCGCGCCCGCTCGGTGTATTTCTCAATATTCATCGTTGCTTTCCCTCGGCCTGCCCTCCCAGCCCTGGGCGCGATCAGCAAAAGTGGGTACCGGTTTTGCGTCTGATCGCGCCCAATTCTTAAATTAGCGCGTGATCTTTTCGCGAAACCGCAAGCACACTTTCGCGGATCACGCGATAGGCACTGTGAAGAGCATCTTCATTGGGTTTCCGCCCGGCCGTGTTGACGTCGGTCAATCGGCCGGTGGTCGTCGCCCTCGTTTCAGGCTTGATGCAAATGTGGGCATTGGGTTCCGAAACGGAAGAGCTTTCCGCAATGATTTCGTAAGGCCCGGTGGCCCGATCGCTGAAAATCTCCTAAAAGGCCTGATGTCCTCCGCCTCCCCTGCACAGATCACCGGTATCTACCGCTATCCCGTCAAAGGCCTGACCCCCGAGGCGCTGCCGCGGGCCGAACTCAAGGCCGGCCAGACATTGCTGTCGGACCGCCGCTACGCCATCGAGAACGGCCCGAGCGGCTTCGATCCCGGTCAGCCCAAATGGTTGCCGAAACCGCATTTCCTGATGCTGCAGCGGGACCAGTGGCTGGTGCCGCTGCGCGCCCAGTTCGACGATGCGAGCCATGTCCTGACCTTGCGCAAGGAAGGCGGGATCGTCGCCCAGGGCGACCTCGAAACCGCCGAGGGACGCGCGGCGATCGAACAATATTTCGCGGTCCACCATGCCGGCGAGATCAAGGGGCCGCCAAAGGTCCTGACCAGCCCCCGGCCACAGCTTTTCCGATGTCGCCCGCAAGGTGGTCTCGATCATCAACCTCAACAGCCTGCGCGCGATCGAGGACATGGTCGGGCAAGCCGTGCATCCCCTGCGCTTCCGCGCCAACCTCTATGTCGAGGGCTGGCCGGCCTGGCACGAATTCGAGCTACTCGACCAGACCATCGCGATCGGCAGCGCACGGGCCAAGGTGGTCAAGCGCATCACCCGCTGCGCGGCCGTCAATGTCGATCCCGACACCGGCGTGCGCGACCTCACCATCCCGCACACCCTGATGCAGCGCCTCGGCCACAACGAATGCGGCGTCTATGCCGAGGTGGTGGCGGATGGCAGCGTGGCAGTGGGCGATGCGATCGCGGCAGAGCAGCCGGAATTGTTGTAGGCGCGGCGTACGCTCTCTCCACGCTGTCGTCCCGGGCTTGACCCGGGACCCATAACCACCGGACCTTTGCGGTGTGCTCCGCTGCAACCGCTTGCTCGCGCAACCACACGCTCCTGTGGTTATGGGTCTCTGCTTTCGCAGGGACGACGGGGAAAGAGCGGACTCAAATTTCAAACAGCGAGGGGATATGAGTTCGCGTTCTCGCGGCGCGATGCGTCCGAGCTTTGCGTCTCGTTCACCCTCTCATTGAACAGAGGGCGCAGGGAAAGCCGGGTGCCGGTTGCACCCGTGGGCCCCGTGCAACAAAAAGCACGGGGGTAGGACCACAGGTCAACCGAAGCAACTCCGGCTTTCCCTGCGCGATGGTTTACGGCTTACTTCGTGCTCTTCCCGGTGACCGGGCTTTCTTGCCACCGTCATCTCTCGCGCGAACTTCTTCGCGCAAAAAACTTAGCGCCAGCGTCGGGGCGCCAGAACCACACGACTTCGCCGTCCGCGTTACATGCGCTCGTCAGTCGCACGCATCGCGTCCACCGCATCTCACCGCAACGTTCGTGACGATCGCGAGCCGCCCCTCATCTGGGTGAGATGCGCGGAGTCATAGTGCTGATTTGCCCGACGGCGAAAGCGGAATATTTTTCGCTGATAGTCTGGACAGACTTTTGGTGATTTGCCCGTCGGGTTGTTATGTCGCACCCATTGCCTCCACATCGTCATTGCGAGCGCAGCGAAGCAATCCATAGCGCCGCAAGCGGAGACATGGATTGCTTCGCTGCGCTCGCAATGACGCAGGCTGTCATTCCGGGGCATCGCGGAGCGCGAGCCCGGAACGACGGTGGAGCGTATAGCGGCTAATTCGTCGGCATCACGTAGGCGTAGATCTTGCCGCGCGAGACCGGCATCTCGCGGACACGGTTGCCGTTGTTGCCGGAGATCATGATCGGATTTCCCTTGGCGTCGATACCGGTGATGATGCCGACATGGCCGCCGCGGCGTCCGCGTGACATCACTGCGATGGCGCCGACTTGGGGGCCGGAGACACGCTGGCCGTAACGGGCGAACGAGCTCGCCATGTCGGAGCCCGTGCCGCGATAGCCGGAGTGCTGCAGCACCATGTTCATGAACCGCGCGCACCATAAGCTGCCGCGGCTGGTCGGGTTGCCGCCGAGGTAACGACGCGCTTCGGCGACGATGTTCGACGAACCGACGTTTACCGTCTGCTCGGGCGCCGGCGACAGACTTGCATTGCTGTCGGCAAGACCTTTCGCCTGCATCCGTGCGACGCCGCGCTCCCAGCGCGAGACGCGGGTGTGCCGGTGATGGGCGCGGGCATAGTGATGCTTGGCATGATGACCGGCATGATGGGCCCGGGCGTGGCGCCCTGCGTGATGATGAGGCCGTGCCGAAGCGGGAGAGATAGAGACGACGATTGCCGTCGAACACAACGCCAGTGCCAGAACTCGAAGCCACCGGCGGAACGCACGCAACTGAACCATACTTCCCATTTTTTCCTTCTGTTACACCCCCGTTTTCCTGGCGCGCCCATCTGTGGATGACGTGTGGATGACAGGCGCGGCGCGTTTTGTGATGCACAATGTGGCAACACGAAGATTTCGCACCGCGCTGCGGCGAAAAAATGCAGGACGATTTCGCGAACATTTGGCGGCGAAAACAGAAACGACGCCGCCGCATTGCAGCCGTGGACGTTAATTGCGATCCTCGCCGGCGCAGGCTCACAAGAAGGAAACGTTAAAATGCCCTATGCCGTCGCCAAGGATAATATCCGCCTCTACTTCGAAGAGGCAGGAAGCGGGACGCCGATCATTTTCCTGCACGAGTTTGCGGCCGATCACACCAATTGGGAGCCGCAGATGCGCTATTTCTCACGCGGCCACCGCTGCATCGCCTATTCCGCGCGCGGCTACACGCCCTCCGATGTCCCGCCATCGGCCGAGGTCTACAGCTACAAGCATTTCTACACTGATGCGCTCGCGGTGCTCGATCATCTCGACATCGCACGCGCGCACTTCGTCGGGCTGTCGATGGGCTCCTATTCGTCGCTGCAGGTTGCGCTGAATGCGCCTGAACGCGCGCTGTCGATGACGCTCGCGGGCGTTGGCTCCGGCTCGAGTCTCGAAAACCTCGACGCCTTCCGCGCGCAATGCCGGGCCAATGCCGAGCAGTATGAGAGCATCGGATCGGCCGACGTCGCCAAGGTGACGCGCGAAGCGCCGGGCCGGATTCCGTTCCTCGTCAAGGATCCGCGCGGCCACGCCGACTTCTATGCCGCGCTCGCCCGGCACGATGCCAAGGGATCGGCCAATACCATGCGCAGCTTTCAAGGCGGACGGCCCTCGATCTACACCATGGCTGAAGCGATCGGACGCGTGGGAACGCCGGCGCTGATCATCTGCGGCGACGAGGACGACAATTGCGTCGAGCCCAGCCTGTTCCTGAAGAAGCGTTTGCCCGCGGCGGGGCTGACGTTCTTTCCGAAGTCGGGGCACGTGCTCAACCTCGAGGAGCCGGCGCTGTTCAACGAGATGGTCGAGCGCTTCATCGCGCTGGTGGAGGCCGGAAGGTGGCTGCCGCGCGATCCCAGGTCGATGGTGGCAGTACCGGTATAGCCGAGAGGGCGATGCGCTCCCTCTCCCGCTTGCGGGAGAGGGCTGGAGTGAGGGCTCTCTCCACGGGCGACCTCGCAAGTGGAGAGAGCCCCCACCCGCCGCGCTTCGCGCCATAGCCGAAGCTTCGCTTCGGCGTCTCTTAAGAACGGCCGCCGCCGGCGGCCTATGCTCCCCCGCAAGCGGGAGAGGTGGAGCGGAGCCTGTGGCTTGACGCGTCATTGCGAGCGCAGCGAAGCAATCCATTTCACCGCTTGCGGCGGCATGGATTGCTTCGTCGCTTCGCTCCTCGCAATGACGGCGGTTGGCGGCTCTACTCTTTGCGCGTTGGCAATGACGGTGACTACTTCCCCTTGCCGCCCCTGCTCAGCAGGAACACGCCCTGCTCGCCGAACATGTTCCAGACCCACCAGGGCAGGTTCAGCGGCACCGGGCGGCCATAGAGGTCGAGCGCGACTGCGCGCTCCATCTTGACGTGGATCTCGTCGCAGAGCTGCACGAAATCCTTGATGGTGCAGAAATGAATGTTGGGGGTGTCGTACCAGGTCGCCGGCAGGTTTTCGGTGCGCGGCATGTGCCCGCCGATCAGGAGCTGCAATCGCATCTTCCAGAAGCCGAAATTCGGGAACGAGACGATGGCGCGGTGACCGATGCGCAGGAGATTCTCCAGCACCGCCTTCGGCTGCCGCGTCGCCTGCAGCGTCTGCGACAGGATCACGTAGTCGAACGCATCGTCGGGATAGTTGACGAGGTCGGTGTCGGCATCGCCCTGCACCACCGCGAGTCCCTTGGCGACGCAGTGGTTGACGCCTTCGCGCGACAGCTCGATGCCGCGGCCGTCGATGCCGCGGCTCTCCAGGAGCTGCAGCAGATCGCCGTCACCGCAGCCGACATCGAGCACGCGCGAACCCGGCTGCACCATCTCAGTGACGAGAAGATGGTCCGGGCGGTGGCTCGTGCTCGCCTGCGGCGCCACGCCGGGCAGCGGCAAGGTCTGTTCCTGAAGCGCCATCACGCAAGCCTCGCATCGCCGAGGCCGCGCGCCTTGCCGGCCGAGTGCAGGAAGGCGCGCGAGATATCGAAGAATTCGGGCACGTCGAGCAGAAAGGCATCATGGCCCCTGTCGGTCTCGATCTCCGCGAACGAGACCCGCGCGCTGGAGGCATTGAGCGCATGCACCAGCGCCCGCGCTTCCGAGGTCGGGAACAGCCAGTCAGAGGTGAAGGACACCACGCAGAACCGGGTCTTGATCCCGCGGAACGCCTGCGCCAGCACGCCATTGTGGTCGGCGGCGATATCGAAATAGTCCATCGCCCGCGTCAGATAGAGATAGCTGTTGGCGTCGAAGCGCTCGACAAAGGACGAGCCCTGGTAGCGCAGATAGCTCTCGACCTGAAAGTCGGCATCGAAGGAGAATGTCGGCAGCTCGCGATCCTGCATCCGCCGCCCGAACTTGCGGTGCAGCGCCGCGTCCGAGAGATAGGTGATATGCGCGGCCATCCGCGCGACCGCGAGCCCGCGATGCGGATGCGTGCCCTGGTCGACATAGCGCCCGCTGCGCCAGTCCGGATCGGCCATCACGGCCTGACGGCCGAGCTCATGAAAAGCGATGTTCTGCGCCGAATGGCGCGTCGAGCAGGCGATCGCGAGCGTCGAGAACACGCGCTCCGGATAGGCCGCGGCCCATTGCACCGCTTGCATGCCGCCCATGGAGCCGCCGACCACCGCGAACAACGTCTCGATGCCGAGCCGGTCGATCAGCATCGCCTGCGCGCGCACCATGTCGGGAATGGTGATGATCGGAAAATCCAGGCCCCACACCTTGCCGGTCGCAGGATTGAGCGAGGCCGGGCCGGTCGAGCCCATGCAGCCGCCAAGCACGTTGGAGCAGATGATGAAATATCTGGAGGTGTCGAGCGGCCGGCCGGGACCGACCATGGTCTCCCACCAGCCGGGCTTGCCCGTCACCGGATGCACATTGTTGACATGCTGGTCGCCGGTCAGAGCGTGGCAGACCAGGATGGCGTTGGAGCGCTCGGCATTGAGCTCGCCATAGGTCTGGTAGGCGATCTGGAACGGCGCGAGATCGATGCCGCAGTCGAGCTTCAACGGCTGATCCATGCCGAACTTCGCCAGCGGCGAGGACGGATGATCGGCCTCATGGGCACGATCCTCGGTTTGGATCGATGAACTCTTGATCGACTGCACCTTGGTCATTTGCGGCGCCTTCCTCCGACGCGGAGGTCCTGGACAGAAATCAGGCCATGAAAAACCCGGCCTGAACAAAGGTTCGGCCGGGATCGATCTGTCCCCGGCCTGTTTAGCGAGTTCTTTAACGTGGCTGCAAGCCGGCCGGCTCAAATGACCACGGGAGTGGCGGGAAACTAGTCCCTTACCCGACCTGCGTCAAGACAAGCGGGGCGTTAACCTAATCGTTACCTTTAGACTGAGCTTGCACCATCTGCCCCCATGGGACAGAACGGAGGGCCTGCATCCTTCGAGACGCGGCGCGCGCGCCGCTCCTCAGGATGAGGAGATAGAGTTTTCGCTGGATTCCAACAATGTCAAAACCGCCTCCGGCGCCGCCTTCGCTGGCCGAACTGCGCAAAGAGATCGACGCGATCGACGAACAGGTGCACCGCCTGTTGATGGCGCGCGGCGACATCATCGACCGCCTGATCAGGGTGAAGCAGACCCAGGAAGTCGGCTCCGCGTTCCGGCCGGCGCGCGAGGCCGGCATGATGCGCCGCCTGGTCGAGCGCCATCGCGGCATCCTGCCGCTCGACACCATCGAGAGCATCTGGCGCGTCATCATCTCGACCTTCACTTACGTCCAGGCACCGTTCTCGGTGCATGCCGATGTCTCGGTCGGCGAATCCATGATGCGGGATTCGGCGCGCTTCCATTTCGGGTTCGTGGTCCCCTACGTCTCGCATTTCAGCGCACAGGCGGCGGTCGAAGCGGTGGCGAAATCGAAGGGCGACCTGGCGCTGGTGTCGGCCATTTCCAGCCGCACGCCGTGGTGGATCGGCCTCGAGGCCGAAGGCGCGCCGAAGATCATCGCGCGGCTGCCGTTCCTGGAACGCGCCGATCATCCCGCAGCGCTGCCCGTCTTCGTGATCTCGCGCGTCGCTGACGATGCGATGGTGACCGAGGTCGAGATGTGGAGCGTCCGCGTCTCCGGCTGGAACGCCGAAATCGCCCGCGCGCTGGCGCCGCTTGCCGAGATCGTCGCGGTGCCGGACACGGCCTTCGACGGCGCGGCGCTGCTGGTGTCGGTCGCGGGCATCGGCTTCGAGACAATCAAGCTGGCGCTGATCAAGGCCGGTGCCTCGGTGCGCTCATCGGCCCTCGTCGGCAGCCACGCAACGCGCTATACGGTGCCTCCGAACGGGATGGCAAAGACTTAAGGCAAGGCCGTCCCTGCAAATCCGGAGCCAGAGAGTCAGAGATGTCCCGCCCCGTGCCGAATCCCGGCATCCTCGATATTGCGCCCTATACCCCCGGCAAGACGCCGGTGGCGGAACCGGGGCGCAAGGTGTTCAAGCTTTCCGCCAACGAGACGCCGTTCGGCCCCTCGCCGAAGGCGATCGAGGCCTATAAGCACGCCGCCGACCATCTCGAGGACTATCCGGAAGGCACCTCAAAGGTGCTGCGCGAGGCGCTCGGCCGCGCCTACGGCCTCGACCCGAACCGCATCATCTGCGGTGCCGGCTCGGACGAAATCCTGAACCTGCTCGCCCACACCTATCTGTGCGAAGGCGCGGAGGCGATCTCCACCACCCACGGCTTTTTGGTCTATCCGATCGCGACGATGGCGAACGGCGCCAAGAACGTCGTGGTGCCGGAGACCGACTACACCGCCGATGTCGATGCGATCCTGAAGGCGGTCACGCCACGGACCAAGCTGGTCTGGCTCGCCAACCCGAACAACCCGACCGGCACCTATCTGCCGTTCGACGAGGTCAAGCGGCTGCGCGCAGGCCTGCCGCCGCACGTGCTGCTGGTGATCGACGCCGCCTATTCCGATTACGTGGTGCGCAACGACTATGGCCTCGGTCTTGAACTGTGTGCGACGACCGAGAACACGGTCATGACCCACACCTTCTCCAAGATCCACGGGCTCGCGGCGCTGCGTGTGGGCTGGATGTTCGGCCCTGCGCATATCGTCGATGCGGTGAACCGCATTCGCGGCCCCTTCAACGTTTCGAGTCCGGCCATGCTCGCGGCGGTGGCCGCGGTCGAGGACACCGCGCATGTCGAGATGTCCAGGGTGCACAACGAAAAATGGCGGAGCTGGGTGACGGACGAGATCCGCAAACTCGGCCTGAAAGTGACGCCGAGCGTCGCCAATTTCGTGCTGATCCATTTCCCGACCGAGAAGGGCAAGACCTCGGCCGAGGCGGACGCCTTCCTCACCAAGCGCGGGCTGGTGCTGCGGGCGGTGAACAATTACGGCCTGCCGCACGCGCTGCGCATGACCATCGGCACCGAAGAGGCCAACCGCCTCGTAGTCGAGGGCCTGCGCGACTTCATGGATCAGAAGTGAACGCCGCGCCGCACTTCCAGCGTGTCGCGTTGATCGGCTTCGGCCTGATCGGCGGCTCGATCGCGCGCGGCGCGCGGGCGCAGGGGCTCGCCGGGGAGATCGTCACCACGGCGCGCTCGGACAAGACGCGCGCGCGCGTCGCCGAGCTCGGCATCGTCGACCGCGTGGTGGAGACCAATGCGGAGGCAGTCAAAGACGCCGATCTCGTCATCCTCTGCATTCCCGTCGGCGCCTGCGGGCCCGTCGCGGCGGAGATCGCGCCTTACCTGAAGAAGGGCGCCATCGTCTCCGATGTCGGCTCGGTCAAGGGCGCCATCGTCAGGGACATGGGGCCGCATATTCCTGATGGCGTGCACTTCGTGCCGGCGCATCCGGTGGCCGGCACCGAGCACTCCGGTCCGGATTCCGGTTTTGCGGAGCTGTTCATCAACCGCTGGTGCATCCTGACGCCGCCTGAGGGCACTGAGGCGGTTGCGGTTGAAAGGCTGCGTGAATTCTGGGCGGCGCTCGGCGCCAAGGTCGAGATCATGACGCCTGATCACCATGACCTCGTGCTCGCGATCACCAGCCACCTGCCGCATCTGATCGCCTACACCATCGTCGGCACCGCCGACGAATTGGCGCAGGTGACGTCATCGGAGGTGATCAAGTTCTCCGCCGGCGGCTTCCGCGATTTCACCCGCATCGCCGCGTCCGATCCCACGATGTGGCGCGACGTGTTCCTGAGCAACAAGGACGCGGTGCTGGAGATGCTCGGCACCTTCAACGAGGATCTCTCGAAACTGACGCGCGCGATCCGCCGCGGCGATGGCGAAGCGCTGTTCGACCACTTCACCCGCACCCGCGCCATCCGCCGCGGCATCGTCGAGATCGGCCAGGATTCGGCGGCGCCGGATTTCGGTCGGCCGCACGCGAATCTGGAGAAGAAATAGCCTGTCGTCCCGGGCTTGACCCGGGACGACATCAGAACAACGGCGGGATCTGTCCAACCTTGATCGGACCGAGTAGCACTGCGCCGTCGACGAAGCGCAGCGGGAAGCTGCGTGCCTTCTTGCCTTCCAGCATGGCTTCGCTGCCGAGCGAATTGACCGTGGCGGCGACGCCGACATTGGCGTTCTGCTTCACCATCTTGCCGAGACCGGGGACCGCGCGGTCGAGCGCGCCGAAGAGATTGTTGAGGTCCTGCGTCTTCACGCCAGGCGCGACGCGGTCGAGCGTCGATTGCGGCACGCCCTCCTCCAGCATTTTCTCGATGCCAAGCGCCGGGATCACGCGCTCAAGGCCGGTGACCGTCATCTGCAATTCGCCTTCGATGCGGCCACTCGCGTTGAGGCTCAAGGTGCCCGCGGAGACTGCGATCATCTCACCCTGCTGGATGCGCGACTGCACGATCTCGACATGGCCGCCGGCGGCCTGGATCTCGCGGAAGCGCTCCGGCCACGGCTTTGGCGTGAAATCCTTCAAGCCGGAAATCTTGGCACGGATATCGGCATCGAACGGCGTCGCCAGCACCGGATGCACGTCCTGAAGGCTGCCGCCGTTGATCTGCAGCGCGGTCTCGATTACCGGATTGTCCGCAGCCGAGCCTTCGGCGAGACGGCCGTGCAGCTCGACGTGACCAGCGCGGCCGAGCGGCACCTGCACGGAGCCGTTGACGCGATCGATCGCGGGATCGTCGAACACGAGCGAAGCGCGCTGCGGCACCGCCGGCAGTCCCACCACACTGGCGCGGCCGCTGCGCCAGTTCACGGCGAGCTGTGGCTGCGCGCCGCGCTCGGCGAGCGTCGCCGGCGCCTTGAATTCCGCGATCACGCGTGTGGGGTCGTAGACCTGCGCGACGACCAGGATCTCGCCGAGCCGCGCGGTGAACGAGGTCTGCGGCGCGGCGGTCTGCGAGAGCAAGGTCACGCTGGCATCCTCGCAGCGGATCTCGAGCCGGAAGGGGTAACCCGCCACCGATCGCTTGCCGCAATCGTAGACGCGACCCGCCTTCGCCTCCTGCGCGCGCCAGGCATCGGCCTGCACCCACACCTGGGACGAGGCATAGAACCAGAACGCGCTCCACGCGACGGCGAGGATCAGGACGAGGACGGGGGCGGCAAAGAGCCGCCAACGCGAGCGCCGGCGCGGCGCGGGGGTCATGTCAGGCATGCGGCGACCTCTGGCTGTCAATTTTGGCAAATGTAAGCGGGAAATCGCGACCTTGTTTGAGCATGATCCTTTCGGAAAACCGGTTCCCACTTTTCCGGATCATGCTCTAAAGCCAACGAAACCGCTTCGCTTCGCCCGGCGCTTTTGCTAGCCCTTGCGCCGATGTCCGCGCAACTCCTCTCCCCGCCCGAATCTCCCGACAGCGACCTCTGGGTATTCGGCTACGGCTCGCTGATGTGGAAGCCGGGCTTCGACTTCGAGGAACAGGCGGCGGCGCGGCTGATCGGCGAGCATCGCGCGCTCTGCGTGTATTCGTTCGATCATCGCGGCACGCCGGAAAAGCCGGGCCTGGTGCTCGGGCTCGACCGCGGCGGCGCCTGCCGCGGCATTGCGTTCCGCGTCGCGGCGAAGCGGCGCAGTGATACCATCGCCTACCTGCGCAGCCGCGAGCAGACCACCAATGTCTATCGCGAGGTGCACCGATCGGTGTGGCTCGAGGACGACCCGCGGTCGCGGGTGGCCGCGCTGACCTATGTGGTGGACCGCAGCCATGTGCAATATGCCGGCCGGCTGTCGCTTGCCGACCAGCTCCGCTACGTGCAGCAGGGCCACGGCCGCTCCGGCAACAACCGCGACTATGTGCTGTCCACCGTGCTCGCGATCGAGAAGCAGGGTTTTCGCGATCCACAACTGCACAAGCTCGCGACGATGCTGCACGACGCGCATCCGATCGAACTGCCGCTGCAGGAGGGAACGTAACTAGAGCATTTCCGTGTTGGCGATATCCGTCGCCCTCTCGACCGTCCATTCGCGACTAAACTGTCGCCTTGATCTTCCACTCGGACGCATCCCGGCATCTTGCGAGAGACCGCATTGCGGCATCAAGGAAGCGATCGTTACTGTTGTAGCGGTGCCGCGCGCTTTTGAAATACAAGCGAAAAACGGGGAATGCATCCTTTGCCGCGGCAACCATGACGGATTGGCAGAAGATGCATTCCAACGAACCTGCGACCTTCCTTCGTCGATTTACCGCATTCGGCCGGGCGCGGCTGGCCGCAACTCTGCCGGCGCTCGTGGTCGCTGTGACGTGTGCCGGCGCCCAGCCTGCCGAGCCCTGGATCACGACATGGGCTGCGACCCCTGGACCGCGCTGGGCGGACGAATTGCCGGTGCCCTTTGGCGTGCCGGAGGTGCTGAGCAACAGGACGGTGCGGCAGACCACGCGCATCAGCGTCGGTGGCGAGAAACTGCGGATCGTGATCTCGAACGAGTTCGGCGTCCGTCCCATCACCATCGGCGCGGCGACAGTTGCTCTGCCGGCCGGCGGCGCCGCTGTCAATCTGGCGACGATCAAGCCCGTGACCTTCAGCGGTCACATCGACGCCGTGATACCGCCGGGCGCGCCGCTGATCAGCGACCCGGTCGACTTTCCAGTTAAGCCGCTGTCGAGTGTGGTCGTCAGCTTCTATCTGCCCAACCCTACCAAACTCGCCTCGGTTCACTGGGAGGCCATGCAGACCGGCTACATATCTGGCTCGGGTGACATGACCAAGGCGGCCGACTTCAAGCCCGAAAGCACCACCAAATCGCGTCTGCTGCTCAGCCGCATCCTCACGACTGCCAAGCCGGATTCCAGCGCCATTGTGGTCCTTGGTGATTCCATCACCGACGGGTTCTGCTCCACTCCCGACAGCAACCATCGCTGGACGGATGAACTCGCCAGCCGTCTGCAGGCGGAAGGACATCCCGATATCGCGGTTGTGAATGAGGCATTTTACGGCAATCGCGTGCTGACCGATGGCTTCGGGACCAGTGGCCTCGCGCGTTTCAATATGTCCGTGTTGAGCCATGCTCGGGTATCAACCGTCGTCCTGATGCTGGGCGGCAACGACATTGGCTTGCCGGGCGCCACCATACCGAACGATCCGGAGCCGACAGCCGACGACGTCATTGCCGGCCTCAAGCAGATCATCGAGCGCGCCCACGCGGGTGGCATCCGCGTGGTGCTGTCGACCCTGACGCCAGCCGCTAACGCTTTTGCTGGCACGCGCTTTTCAAAGTATTACACACCGGAGAAGGGGAAGATCGCGGAGGCCGTGAATGCCTGGGTCAGAACCAGCAACGCAGCTGACGGCGTGATCGACTTCGGCAAGATCCTGGAGGATCCGACAAAGCCCGGCCATCTGGCGCCGGCCTATGATTGCGGGGATCACGTGCATCCCAACGATGCTGGGTATCAGGTCATGGCCAAGGCCGTCGACCTGAAGCTTCTGCTCGGCCAATAAAGCATCGCGCGGGCGCGGCAACGGCGGTGGCCGCGCATGGCCTCCATCGCACCCGCTCCCTTCAGTTCAGGCCCAGTCGGCGGCGGGGCGGGAGCTCAGTTGCAGAGGAGGCCAGATCAACTCGAAAACGCTTTAGACCTTCGCCTTCGCGGTATCGGGCACGACGCCGAACAATTGCGCCTGCTCGGCGCGCGCGGCCTCGACGAGGCGGTCAGTCGCGCCCTCGATCTGTTCGCGCAGGCGTGTCATGAACTCGTCGCGCGGCAGACCCGGCGGCAGCGGATCGAGGAATTCGACCACCAGCGTCCCGGGATAACGCATGAAGGTGCGGCGCGGCCAGAACAGGCCGGAGTTGAGCGCTACGGGCAGGCACGGCACGCCGCTCTCGGCATAGATCTGCGCCACGCCGGTCTTGTAGCTCGGCGGGGCGCCGACCGGCCGCCGCGTGCCCTCCGGGAAGATCACGAGCTGGCGCCCGCGCTTCACTTCGGCAGCCGCGCGGCGCAGCGTCTTCACCAGCGAGCGCGGGCCGCCGCCGCGGTCGATCGAGATCATGCCGGCTTTCAGCAGGAACTGGCCGAACACCGGGATCCAGGTCAGTTCGCGCTTGAGGATGTAGAGCGGGTGCTCGAAGAAGCGCAAAAGCTGGAACGTCTCCCACATCGACTGGTGCTTGGCGGCAACGATCAACGGCCCCTTCGGAATCTTCTCCAGCCCTCGGAATTCGACCCGGATGTTGCAGACGACCCGCATCAGGAACAGCGTTGCGTTCGCCCACCATGCGGCCAGCGTCATCATCGCCCCACGCGGCAGCACGACGGTCGGGATCGCTGCGATGCTCAGGCTCACCAGCACGAGGTAGAACAGCACGTTGAAGACGAGCGAACGCACGAAGATCGACAACATCGAATTCCCGACTAAGAGTTGGTCTGGTCAGTTCACCTGCGCGGTCGCCGGCCGGCGCGGCGCCAGCGCACCGCTAGGCTGTTCCAGGACATCCGGCGTCAGGTCGAGACCGATTCCAGCCAGCCGCACCCGCACCTCCGCCGCGACATATTTGACGTATTCCGATAGCAGGAGGCGCAGCGTTCCGCCACTCATCCACCAGGGTTCGTCGCGCCATTTGTCGCCGATCACCACGAACGGGATCAGTTCGACATCGGGCATCGCGTGCGACAACTCCACGATCGCGCGCGGCATGTGGTAGTTCGAGGTCACCACGATCAGCGACTTGAAGCCGCGCTCGCGCGCCCAGCGCCGTGTCTCCGCGGCATTGCTCCTGGTATTGACGGCGGAGCGGTCGAGATCGACGCAGCACTTCAACAGCGGCTGGTGATTGTCGGGCAGCGAGCGGGAAATATCGCTGGCCGCATTGGTCGGGTGCACGCCTGATATCAACAGCCGCTTGCCATAGCCGGCCGCCAGCAATTCCACCGCATCCGAGATGCGCGAGGAACCGCCGGTCAATACGACGATGCCGTCGGCGTTGCGCTCGGGCCGGGTCTCGACACCGCGCAATTGCGACAGGAACGCGACAAAGCCGAAACCGGCGGCGACGAACAGCACCGCCAGCGGCGCGACGATCGCCGCGCGCAGCCATCCACGCGGCCGCGCTGGCCGGCGCTTTTGCGATCGGTCGTCGAGATCAGAACTCATCGGATAATTGCTGTCCTTCCCCGGACGCAATTCTAGAGCGTTTTTGGGCGAAGTGGAGTCCGGCGGTTCCATCAGTCGACGTCATCGAGCGTGGCGAACAGCGTCCGCCGCGAGGCCCAGGCCGTGATCGCGGCGATCAATACCGCCTGCAACGCGAGCACCAGATAGCCGGACGGACGCAGCGAGAAAGTCCCGAGCAGGGCCGCGAACTGGTCGCCCACGGGAGTGCCCGAGAACCAGCTCGCGATCGATTCGGAGAAGCCGAAGAACAGCATCGCGACGCCGCCGCCGATCAGTCCGCCCTCCAGGCCCAGCATCAGGAAATGCCGCAGGAAACGGTTGGCGATGTAACTGTCGGAGGCGCCGACGAAATGCAGCACCTCGACGATCGGCCGGTTGGCGGCCATCGCGCCGCGCGTGGCGAACGATACCGAAATGATCGTCGCGACGATCACGAGAGCGAGGATGCCGATGCCGGCAAACACGGTGGCGCCGGTCATCGAGCGCATGCGCTCGATCCAGGCGCGATGATCGTCGACGCTGGCGCTGGGGGCCGCCTGCGTGATCCGCGCCCGGAGCGCGGCGAGGTCGAGCGTGCTGCCGGGCTGCACCCGCGCCACGATGACGCGCGGCACCGGCAGTTGCTCGATCGACAATCCGCTGCCGAGCCAGGGCTCGAGCAATTTTGCGGATTCCTCCTTGCTGAACGGGCGGACCTCAAGGATGCCAGGCTGCGTCCGCATCGCCTCCGCCGCTGCGGACGCGTCGCGCTCGAGATCGCGCCCTGTAGACGGGCGGACCTGGATCGTGACCTCGCTGGCGACCTCCGACTGCCACTCGGCCGCGGATGCGCTGACCAGGAGCACCGTGCCCGTGGTCATCGAGGCCAGGAAGGTCATGATCGCGACGACAGCGACCAGCGCGCGGCCGGAGATCGAGGCGCGCGGCACGATCGGCGACATGTTGCGCGCGTTCGCCGACACCTGCGGGCGTTCATGCCCGAGGTCGACGAGCGGCACATGCTCTCGGCCGATCTTATTCATAGATGTGCAGCCGTCCCTGGTGCAGCACCAATCGCCGCGCCTCGTATTGGTCCATCAGCGTGATGTCGTGGGTGGCGATGATCACGGCGGTGCCGGACTTGTTCAACTCGATGAACAGGCGAAGCAGCCGCCGCCCCAGCGTCGGATCGACGCTGCCGGTCGGCTCGTCCGCCAGCAGGAGTTGCGGCCGCGAGATCACCGCGCGCGCGATCGCGGCGCGCTGCTTCTCGCCGCCCGAGAGGATCGGCGGCAGCGCATCCATCCGCTCGCCGAGGCCGACCCATTTCAAGAGGTCGATCACCTCGCGTCGGTAGCTGGATTCGTCGCGGCCCATCACGCGGAACGGCAGCGCGACGTTCTCATAGGTCGTCATATGGTCGAGCAGGCGAAAGTCCTGCAGCACGATGCCGATGCGCTTGCGCAGGTTCGCCACCTGGTCCTTGCTCAGCAGCGAAACGTCCTTGCCGAACAGATTCACCAGCCCCCGCGTCGGCCGCAGCGACAGGAACAAGAGCCTGAGCAGCGAGGTCTTTCCCGCGCCCGAGGGACCGGTCAGGAACTGGAAGGAATGCGGGGGAACGGCAAAGGTAAGGTCGCGCAGAATCTCCGGGCCGAGCCCGTAACGCAATCCGACATTTTCGAACCGAACCAAGCTCTAGCTCCGCTCGATAGTGGGTTGGACGTTGGTTTCAACTTGGGCAGCGGCCGGGAACCTCGAACCTTGGCTCGATCCTCGCGCCCGTTTCCGGCTGCGCCGACGGGCCGAACAAAGCGTTTGTGCTTCGGTTATGGTTTCCGATTCGTTAACGGTCGCCTTGTAGCATCCCGGCGCGTCCATGGTGGGGATTGGGCTCCATGCATATCGTTTGCCCGCATTGTACAACATCCTATGCGATCAAGCTGGAGACCTTGGGTCCGGCCGGTCGTACGGTGCGCTGTTCCCGCTGCAAGGAAGTCTGGCTGGCGCGGCCGGAGGATGCCGTCGATGCCACGGCGCCGATGCCGGCGATGGCGGCGGCGAACCAATCCGCCGCATCCGATGCCGCCGCGGAATGGGAGGCGATGGCGCGGCAGGAGGAGGACGAACGCGCTCCTGTCATCGACAGCCCCTCGATCTCGGCCGACTGGCCGGCGGACGATGCAATCCGGCAGGACTGGCCGTCGGTCGCCCGCGAAGACGCCGAGTCGCACGCGGAAGCCGAAGCCAAACCCCGCCGCCGGCTGCCAAGCCTGTTCAAGCTGCCCGCCCTGCCCCGCATCCACATGCCCGCGGCGAGCCTGCCCACGACCTGCGCCGCGATGGCGGCGCTGATCGTGGCGCTGGTGGTATGGCGCAGCGACGTGGTGCGCCTGCTGCCGCAGACGGCGCTGTTCTACAGGCTGGTCGGGCTCGACGTGAATCTGCGCGGCGTGGCGTTCAAGGACATCAAGGTCACCAATGACACCGTGGACGGCAAGCCGGTGCTGGTGATCGAAGGCATGATCGTCGGCGAGACCCGCAAGCCGGTGGAACTGCCGCGGTTGCGCTTTGCGGTCCGCGACGCGCAGGGCGCCGAGATTTATGCGTGGAACACGGTGCTGGAGCAGCCGGTGCTGAAGCCGGGCGAACGCGCCTATTTCAAATCGCGCCTCGCCTCGCCGCCCGCCGAAGGCCGCAACATCGATGTCCGCTTCTTCAACAAGCGGGATCTCGCGGCCGGCGGCCGCGCTTAGAGCATGAGCCGATCAGTTGAACCGGCTGCGGATTGATCTCACCTCTCCCGCTTGCGGGAGAGGTCGGCGCGAAGCGCCGGGTGAGGGCTCTCTCCACTCGGGGAGTCCCAGTGCGGAGACACCCTCACCCCAACCCTCTCCCGCAAGCGGGAGAGGGAGCGCAGCTTCGCCGGTTCTGCGTTTCGACCTGCTGGGCTCATGTTCTAGAATACAAGATGTCTTGCGAAGGAGGTTAGCTCGATGCCGCGGGTATTGATCGCCGACGACGAAGATTCGATGCGCTCGCTGGTGGCGCGCGCGATCGCGATGGACGGCCACGAGACCGTCACCGCGCAGGACGGCGCCGCCGCGCTGGAGATCCTCGCGCGCGAGCAAGGCGCCTTCGATCTGCTGCTCACGGACATCCAGATGCCTATCATGGACGGAATTGCACTGGCGCTCGCCAGCGCGCGCGATTTTCCGGACCTGAAGATCCTGTTGATGACCGGCTTCGCCGATCAGCGCGAGCGCGCCTCCGGCCTCAATGCGATCGTGCACGATGTGGTGACCAAGCCGTTCTCGGTCGCCGATATCCGCACGGCGGTCGCGGATGCGCTGTCGGCGCGAAAGGTGGCGTAAGTCCACACTCTCAGTCATACCCCGCGCAGGCGGGGTATCCAGTAAACGGAGGCCTCTCGGTTCATTCACCGGCGCCTCTGGAATACTGGATCGTCCGCCTTCGCGGACGATGACGACGGAGCACGAGGCTCCCTCTCAATAATCCTTCAGCAGGCGCTCGAGGTAATCGAGCTCGATCTGCGGCCGCGACGGGTCGGCGAGGCGGCGGCGGAGTTCTTCCAGGATGCGCCTGACACGCTGCACGTCGATCTCGCCGGGGATCTTGACGGTGTAATCGTCGCCGAACTCGCGGCCGTGCAGGGGACGACCGAGCGGATCGGTCTGGTTGCCGCCGCTCTGCTGCCGGCCGACGCGGTTGCCGGGGCCGTCGCCAGCCTGATCGCCCTCACCCTGCTGCATCGCCTCGGCGAGGCTCTGCGCGCCCTTGCGCAGCGCATCCAGCGCGCGGCCCTGCGAGTCCACCGCGCCGTCGGCATTGCCTTCGCCTAGCCGGCCGCTGGCATCGCCCATTGCGGAATCGGCCTGATCGAGTCCGTCCTCGCCGTCACCCTGGTCGCCCTGCTCGCCGCCCTGACCTTGCTGGCCCTGCTGCCCCTGTTCGCCGCGTTGCCCCTTTTGGCCCTTCTCGCCGCGCTGGCCCTGTTGTCCCATGCCGCGCTTGGCGAGTTCCTCCTGCAACTTCTGCAGCCGGTCACGCAGCGCCTGCTGATCCTGCTGCAGGTCGGACATGGACTGATCGCCCTGCTTGCCGCGCATGCGATCGCGCCGCGAATCCTGGCCCTGCTTGAAGGTCTTGTCGCGGAGCTGTTGCTGCTTGCGGATCATGTCGCCGAGCTCGTTCAGCGCCTGCTCCATGTCGTTGTCGCCGCTCTGGCCGGGCTGCGCCATCTGCAGGTTCTCCAGCATCTGCTGGAGCTGATCGAGCAGCTGCCTCGCTGCATCCTTGTCGCCGGAACGCGACAGCCGCTCCATGCGGTCGAGCATGTTCTTCAGGTCCTGCTGGCTCAGGACCTTGGCGTTGGGATCGAGCGGACGCGCCAATTGCTGCGGGTTGTTGCGGAACTGCTCGGCGAGCTGGCGCATGAAATTGTCCAGCGCCGCACGCAGATTGTCGGTGAGCTTCTTGATCTCCTCGTCGCTCGCGCCACGCTCCAGCGCCTGCTTCAACGCGTCCTGCGCCGCGCGCAGCGCCTTGTCGACATCGGTGATGTTGCCGTCCTCGATGGTGACGGCGAGCGCCCACAGGCTGCCGACGACCTCGCGCAGCGCATCATCGGTATGGGCGGCCTCGAGCTGGTGCGCCACGCTGTGCAGGCCGAGATAGGTGCCGGCCTCGGGCGTGAACATTTCCGGTGCGATCAACAGCGCGCTCAGCGCTGTGTAAACGTCAGCATTCTTGTTGGCGTCGAGCGCGAGAATGCGGCGCTGCTCGATCAGTGCCCGCGCCAGCGGTTTCGTGAACAGCCGCTCCGGCAGACGCATGCTGAACGGATCGCTCTTGGCCTCATTGCCGGCCTCGTCCTTCGCCGTCAGTGTCATCGTGACGTCTGCGCCCGCGTAGGGGTCTTCGCTCAGATCCTTGACGGTCTGGCCGACGCCATTGCGGGTGCGCGCGTTCGGCAGCACCAGCGGGAATTGCGGCGGCTCGAACAGCGGCCGGGCGTCTGCCGTCTTGGTATCGGCGGTCTTGGCTCCGGCGTTGCCGGAATCCTTCGGCGCGTCACCCGGACGCGCGACGAATTGCGCGCGCGCTTCGGTGATGCCGTAATCGTCCTCGAGCCTGTAGGACAATTGCAGCGAGCCGCGTGCCTGCCGCTCCGGATCCTTGGCCAGCGCGATCGACGGCGGACGGTCAGGGGTTGCGGTAAAACGCCACAGCGGCTGGCCGGCGGGCGCGCGGACATGCGCGGTGCCGTCGCCTGCAATCTTGAAATGCCGCTCGTTGGTGCCCTTCGGCGCCTCTCCGTTCGGGGCGACCTCGGTCACGCCACCACCGGCTACGACATCGATATTGCCGCCGCTGGAACGCACCAACAGCGCGCTGCCGGCGGGAACCGCCAATGGCCCGCTCTCGGCGGCAGCCGCTTCCCGGTTCGCCGACGACAGGATGATCGGCGGCTTGCCGGTGTAGTTCGGCGGCGTCACCCAGGCATCGACCCGGATATTGGTCGGCGCCAGCACGCCATTCCAATCGAAGGCGGAGGCGAAACGGAGCGAACGCTCGTCGCCGGCGGCGACATAGGCGGCGACCAGCATCACGATCACCAGCCCCCGCAGCGCCCACGGATCGTGGATCGGAAGCCGCGGCGACGGCAGGCCGGCACGGATGCGCTTGAGCGAGGCCAGCGTGCGCTCGCGCTGTGCCTGCCACAGCGCCTGCGAGACCGGGTCCTGGCTCGTCAGCGTATCGCTCAGTGCGGTCGCCGGACGATGACGGATGCCGGTGCCGCGGTCGAGCCGGCTCAAGCCCTGCTCGCGGGTCGGCCAGCGGAAGCGAACCAGCGGAAGCAGCGCACCCAGCGCCAGCAGCGCGAACAGGCCTACGCCGGCCAAGCGTACCGCAAGCGGCAGCACCAGCCAGAGCCCGGCCCAGGAGACGACCAGGAACAATCCGATGACGGTCAGAAGCCGGGCCAAATGTGGCCACGCGCGTTCCCATGCGATCGCGTATTGTGCCCGCTGCAGGGCTTGGTTCAGCTTCAGCCGCGCAACGGCGTCAGGCTCGCGCGCGGGCTCAGAGGGGTCGCCGCTCAATAAAATCTCCGGGTTGCCCGACACGTCACCCTACCACAAGGGCGGCAATGAGGCACCCGTTCCATTCCGGTAACCCACACCGGGAAATACGCATAACACGAAGGCGTGACTGGGCGTGAACGAGCCCGTAACGTCCGCGGCCGCAACCCAAAGCGTGATGACTTTTTCTTCGAATCGTCATCCCGCTTTAGATCTTTGTTTGAGCATGATCTTTTCGGAAAACCGGTATCCACTTTTCCGGATCATGCTTTCGATCATGAGGAAACGTCATGGACCAGAAGACGCACGACAAAGGCCTGGACATCCGCAAGGCCGTGCTCGGCGAGGCCTATGTCTCCAACGCGCTCAAGAACGTCGACAGCTTCAACAAACCGTTCCAGGACCTGCTCAACGAATATTGCTGGGGCTCGGTATGGGGCCGCGAGGAACTGCCGCGCAAGATCCGCAGCATGCTCAACATCGCCATGATCTCGATCCTGAACCGGCCGCACGAATTGCGCGCGCATCTGAAGGGCGCGCTGACCAATGGCGTCACCCGCGACGAGATCCGCGAGATCCTGATGCAGGTCGCGATCTATGGCGGCATGCCCGCCGCCGTCGACAGTTTCCGGATCGCGCGCGAGGTGTTCGCCGAGATCGATAAGGCATAACGCCCACTCCGCGCGTAAGGCTTATCCGCCGTCGCTAACGCCACACACTCACTGTCGTCCCGGGCTTGACCCGGGACCCATAACCACCGGCGGGGTGGTTGCGAAGACTGGGGCCCAGCACGGCGCAACAACTTCGCCCTGGGGTTATGGGTCCCGGGTCAAGCCCGGGACGACAGTGAGTGTGTGGCGCGCTGTTTCGACGCAACGCTCTCGCAATCAACGATAAAGGAATCACCATGGAAATTGGATTCATCGGCCTCGGGAACATGGGTTTTCCGATGGCGCGCCGGCTGGTCGAGGCCGGGCATCAACTTACCGTGTTCGATACGCGCAAGGAGGCCGTCGAACGGCTGACCGCGCGCGGCGCGCGGGCCGCATCCTCGCCGAAGGAGATCGCCGACCGGGTCGAGACCGTGATGGCGAGCCTGCCCTCGCTGCAGGCCTCGCTCGAGGTCGCAACAGGTAGCGGCGGCGTGATCGAGGGCAAGCGCGTCAAACGCTTCGTCGATCTCTCCACGGTCGGTTCGCAGATGGCGGTGCGCATCCACGACCTCCTCGCGAAGCGCAACATCGTGCAGATCGACAGTCCCGTCAGCGGCGGCGTCGGCGGCGCCGAAAAGGGAACACTGGCGGTGATGGTCTCCGGTCCGCGCGCGGACTACGAGGTGCTGAAACCCGCGCTCGACGTGATCGGCAAGGTCTTCTTCATCGGCGAGAAGCCGGGCTCGGGCCAGACCATGAAGCTCGCCAACAATTTCCTGTCGGCGACTGCGATGGTTGCGACCTCGGAAGCTGTCGTGATGGGCGTGAAGTCCGGGCTCGATCCGGCCGTGATGATCGATGTCATCAATGCGGGCTCGGGCATGAATACGGCAAGCCGCGACAAGTTTCCGCGCTCGGTGCTGCCGCGCACCTTCGATTTCGGCTTCGCCACCGGCTTGATGGTGAAGGATGTGCGGCTGTGCCTGGACGAGATGAAGTCGCTCGGCCTGTCGATGGAAGTCGCCGACGCCGTCGGCCGCCTCTGGGAAGTCGTGATCCGCGAGGCGGGGCCGGAGTCCGATTTCACCTCCGCGATCAAGCCGATCGAAAAGGCGGCGGGCGTGGTGGTCGGCGCGAAGGGCGGTCACGCGGCGAAGTGAGTTGTCAACGTGGGCTGTCGTCCCGGGGCTTGACCCGGGACCCATAACCACAAGGTTTAGCCATGTGGAAGCTGCAACCGCTTGCTCGCGCCACAACACTGCCCTGTGGTTATGGATCCCCGCTTTCGCGGGGATGACACCGAACAAGCTGATGCTTGAATCAACAAGGACCGCCTGGTGGGCGGTCCTTCTGAATTTCAACGAAGGTGTTTTGTGGCTCCGATCGCGGGGCGTTATTTCGCCTTGCGACGGCGCCTGGCGTACCAATAGACGCCCGCAGCGACGAGGAAGGGAAGTCCTGCGCCAGCGGCGGGACCTGGTGCGCCACGATACGTTCCCTCGCCGACATAGGTGTAGAACTGGCCGGGAGGGAAGAACAGCGTGGCCGTGAAGTACACGCCGACGGGAACTGCCGCCGCCATCAAGAGGAAAATTGCGAGAACCCAGCCCGGTAATGACATTTGTTGCACTCCGCTCAGCCACATTTGATAATATTAATCTCACTCCAACTTAAATATCTGTCAATGGGTATTTAATATTTAAATAGCAGGCATGCAAAACGGCAACCAGTGAGTGCCGGGGCAAATACGCGCCTCCGCGCTTTACGGAAAAGTCGTCCTCGAGGCCCGGTCATAAAAACTTCCGTTGTCGCGCGGACTTTCCGATGGTTAAAGTGAATTATACAAGATATTAAATCGCGATGACCGTTTTAAATGAATTAATTGCCGATCGTCCCGCCTCGCAAATGGCGAGGGACCTCCCGCGCGGCGAATTCTTCGCAGGGCTCTTCGCACTCGGCTGTATCAGTGGCCTCACATCACGCATCATCCAGTCGATCGACCGGCTTGGATGGACGGATGCCGTCCTCAATACCTTTGAGATCAGCATCATTGTCTGGGTTTCGTGTGTCGCCGGGATCGCTCTCGTTCTTCAGGACCGAACGACCGGCATCCGTTCGTCAGAACTCGCGATCGGCGCCGCGTTTGTCGCTCTGGTTATTCTGCCCATCGGCCCGCTGAGCTGGTTCGCAATAACCGCGCTCGGCCTCTACCTCCTTGTCTCCACCGACGTCCCCTCAACCCGGCGCGGCGCCCTGATAATGATCGCCACCAGCGTGCCCATGCTCTGGAGCCGGTTGCTGTTTCAGTTCTTCGCCGACCTGATATTGCAGGCCGACGCCTCGCTTGTGAGCTGGCTGTTGCGCACGCCCCGCAATGGCGACATCGTCGATTTCGCCGACGGGTCCGGCGTTCTCGTGATCCTGCCGGCCTGCTCTTCGCTCGCCAACGTATCGCTCGCACTGCTCTGCTGGGTCACCGTGAGCCAGTCCGTCGACCATAAGCGGTCCGCCTACGATCCGCTCTGGTGCCTGATGGCCTGCGTGTCGGTGATCGCGGTGAACGTCACGCGTATCAGTTTCATGGGATGGAGCCAGTGGCATTACGCGACGTTCCATTCCCCGTGGGGCGCCGCTGTCGCCAACACGATCATACTGGGCCTCATCGTCGGCTTCTGCGTGATAGGAGTGAGGCGTGAACTCTTCCAGCGCATTTAGGGCCTCGATCGCCGTCGTGCTCCTGCTGGCTGTCGGATGGAAGATCGCGATCCCAGCCGATGACAAGAGCTATCTGAAAGAAGACCTTGTTGCATTTCTCGAGGCCAGGCACTTCAACGTGGTCGTGACCGACCAGTTTGTGAATGATGCGCCGATCGTTCGAGCCACCGCCGCATCATGCCAACTGCACGTCGCCAGGCTGACGCCCGACGGATCGAATGCGAATCTCATCCGGCATCTCGCTGCAGGCGCGGAGCACTCGTTCGTGGTGTTTCGCGGCGCGGTGTACCAGCGGCAACCCGTATTCTGGACCGTGCTGGATTATCTCTGGTCCAGATTCCTTCGCGAGCTTGGCCTGGTCAGGCATATTGCGCCTGTCATCAGCGTAGCGGAGAGCTCGTCCTGCGACGCCGAACGGCTCCCGTGGGGCGAGCTTCAGGGCCCGCCAGGAACCAGCTAGCTCACAGCCACGGCGCGGGCCTGTCCATTGCGATCAGCGCCTCGATTTCGATGCGCGGGCGCACGACTGCGTACTGATCGTCCTTGACCAGCACCTCCGGCACCAGGGGCCTGGTGTTGTAGCTGCCGGACTGCACCGCGCCATAGGCGCCGGCGGTCATGATCGCGAGGAGATCGCCCACCTTGGGCTCGGGCAGCGAACGGTCGAGCGCGAGATAGTCGCCGCTTTCGCAGACCGGGCCGACCACGTCGGCAACGATCATGGGCGCGCCCTCCTTGGCCTGCCGCACCGGCAGGATGTCGTGATGGGCTTCGTACAGCGTCGGCCGGATCAGGTCGTTCATCGCGGCATCGATGATGACGAAGTTCTTGGCTTCGCCATGCTTCACATAGATCACGCGGGTGACGAGGATGCCGGCATTGCCGACGATCATCCGCCCCGGCTCGAACATCAGCGTGCAGCCGAGGTTATGCGTCACGCGCCTGACCATCGCGGCATAGGCGTCCGGCGCCGGCGGCGCCTCGCGGTCCATGTAATAGGGGATGCCGAGGCCGCCGCCGAAATCAATGTGCGAGATGTTGTGGCCGTCGGCGCGCAGCGTCTGGACGAATTCGGCGAGGATGCGGAACGCGGTCTCCATCTTCGAGAGATCGGTGATCTGGCTGCCGATATGCATGTCGGCGCCTCGCACCTCGATGCCCGGCAGTTTTGCGGCGCGGGCATAGACCTCACGCGCCCGCGTGATCGGGATACCGAACTTGTTCTCGGACTTGCCGGTCGAGATCTTGGCATGCGTGCCGGCATCGACGTCCGGGTTGACGCGCACCGAGATGCGCGCGGTCTTGCCCATCTCGGCCGCAAGCCGGGAGAGGAGCTCGAGCTCGGGCTCGGACTCGACGTTGATGCAGAGAATATCGGCAGCAAGCGCGGCGCGCAGCTCGGCCTCGGTCTTGCCGACGCCGGAGAAGACGATCTTGGACGGCGGGATGCCGGCGGCGAGCGCCCGCTTCAATTCGCCGCCCGAGACCACGTCGGCGCCGGCGCCGAGCTTTGCCAATGTGCGCAAGACCGACTGATTGGAATTGGCCTTCATGGCGTAGCAGACCAGGACCTTCTCGCCGGCGAAGGCCTCGGTGAACACCCGGTAATGGCGCTCCAGGGTTGCGGTCGAATAGCAATAGAACGGCGTGCCCACGATTTCCGCGAGCCTGGACAGGTCAACCGCTTCGGCGTGCAGCACGCCGTCGCGATAGTCGAAATGATTCATGGCGCGCTCAGTCCAGAAGCGGGTCGAGCACGAAAGAGCGCTGGCGACCCTTGGCCGCGGCCGGCGGCGCATCCGTTCCGTAGTTCGGATTGAACAGGCTGGGCTCGGCTGCCCGCCGGGTCTCGGTATCGCCTTCCGGCGCCACCGGCGTCTGCGCCGAGGACGCGGTCGGCGGCAGGTCGAGCGGACCCTTGCGTCCGCAGCCGCCGAGCGTCAGCGCGGCGACGCCGACAAGGATGAGAGCCCATCCCGACCGGGTCAGGCGGTGGTTACTGGTCACGACGAAATCCCCAATGCGGGCCGCACCATACAAACATTGATTTGCTCTGGCGAGCCCCGGATAACCATGAGATTGCAGCGAAATTTGTCGTTCAGCCCAATTTTCGCTCTTTTTCCAGCCGCTTGGCCCAGGCCTTCGCCTGGGAAAGCACGTTCCTGGGCGCCGTACCGCCATAGCTGGTGCGGCTCTTCACCGATGATTCGACCGACAGCGCGCTCAAGGCGTCAGCGGTGATCTTCGGCTCGACCTCCTGCATCGCTTTGAGCGGCAATTCATGCAGGGCGACGCCTTGCTCCGAGGCCAGCGCGACGATACGGCCGGTGACATGGTGGGCCTCGCGGAACGGCATTTTCAAGGTCCGCACCAGCCAGTCGGCAAGGTCGGTGGCGGTGGCATAGCCCTCGCCGGCCGCGGCCTTCATCCGCGCCTCATCGGGCACGAGATCCCTGACCATGCCGGTCATGGCGCGGATCGCGAGCGAGAGCGCCGCAAAGGCCTCCATCGCGCCCTGCTTGTCCTCCTGCATGTCCTTCTGATAGGCGAGCGGCAGGCCCTTCATCACGATCAGCAGCGCGGTGAGCGCGCCGATCACCCGTCCGGTCTTGGCCCGCACCAGTTCCGCCGCATCCGGATTGCGCTTCTGCGGCATGATCGAGGAGCCCGTGGTGAACTTGTCGCTGAGCCTGACGAGACCAACCAACGGCGAGGTCCAGACCACGATCTCCTCGGCGAAACGCGACAGGTGCACGGCCGTGATCGCCGCGGCCGACAGGGTTTCGAGGACGAAATCGCGGTCGGAGACGGCATCGAGCGAATTGGCCATCGGACGGTCGAAGCCGAGCGCCTTCGCGGTCGCGGCCCGGTCGATCGGGAACGAGGTGCCGGCGAGTGCGGCGGCGCCGAGCGGCGATTCGTTCAACCGCTTGCGGGCATCAGTGAAGCGGCCGCGGTCGCGCGCCGCCATCTCGACATAGGCAAGCAGGTGATGCCCGAAGGTGACGGGCTGGGCGGTCTGCAGATGGGTGAAGCCGGGCATCACGGTTGAGGCGTGTTCCAGCGCCCGGTCTACCAGCGCCTGCTGGAACGCGGCCAGCGCCGCATCGGTCTCGTCGATCGTGTCGCGGACATAGAGGCGGAAGTCGGTCGCAACCTGGTCGTTGCGGGAGCGCGCGGTGTGCAGCCGTCCGGCGGCAGGGCCGATCAATTCCGACAGCCGGCTCTCGACGTTCATATGGATATCTTCGAGCGCGCGCTTGAAATCGAACGATCCCTTGTCGATTTCTGACAAAATCGTGTCTAGACCTTTGCCGATATTTTTCGCATCAGACGCGGTGATGATGCCTTGCGCAGCGAGCATCGCGGCGTGGGCCTTCGACGCGGCAATGTCCTGGGCATAAAGGTGACGATCGACGTCGATGGAGACGTTGATTTCCTCCATGATCGCGTCGGGACGTTCGGAGAACCGCCCGCCCCACATCTTGTTGCTCATGATTGCTCGCTCACGACTTCTTAAAGCTTGAGGCCCTGCCCTTGATCGCCGACTGTCGAAACCGACCCGCCGCCGGCGCGGGCCCTGCTTAGCCATATCTGACGCTGAATGACAAACGATATGCCTGAAACTCCCTCCTCCCGTGGCGCCACGCGCCGGATCCCGCTCGTGATCGGCGCGGTGCTGGTCGGCGCGCTGATCGGCTATGCCGGTGTCTCCGGATTTGGCGGGCTGATGCGGCGCGGCCCGGCCGGCGACCCGGCCTGCAGCGGCGCGGTCGATCTGGCGAAGCGGCTGAGCCCGCTGGCGCATGGCGAGGTCGCCGCGCTGACGATGGCGACAAAGCCCCTGCAGGTCCCGGACCTCGCCTTCGAGGACGCCGAGGGCAAGCCGAGGAAGCTGTCGGACTGGCGCGGCAAGACCGTGCTGGTGAACCTCTGGGCCACCTGGTGCGTGCCCTGCCGCAAGGAGATGCCGGCGCTGGATGCGCTGCAGGCCAAGCTCGGCGGCAAGGATTTCGAGGTGGTGGCGATCAACATCGACACCCGCGACTTCGACAAGCCCAAGACCTTCCTGAAAGACGCCAACCTGACCCGGCTCGGCTACTTCAGCGATGCGAAAGCCAAGGTTTTCCAGGACCTTAAGAGCATAGGCAAGGCGCTCGGGATGCCTACCTCGATGCTGGTCGACGCCAACGGCTGCGAAATCGCGACCATTGCGGGACCGGCCGAATGGGCGAGCGACGACGCGGTGAAGCTGATCACGGCCGCGCTGCAGCCGGCGGCGGCAGGAATCTAGGCGACAATAAACTAGGCGACAATATTGAGATTATCGCCGATTCCGGCGCCAAGATTGGCGGTGGAAGGTGCGCCCTGTCCAAGCAGCGTCTGGACCGCGAATTTCTCGGCATCCGAATTGGATTTGATGATCGAGGTCTGAATCTGCGACTGCAGGCCGCCGGCCTGCATGGCCAGAATGCCCGAGACCATGCTCATCATGTCCATACGCGGTGCTCCCAATTCCGGGCGCACCATAGGAGCGAGGGGTTAACGAAGTGTAGATTCCATGGGGCGGTGAGCGCGCCCTTTCCGGTAGGTTTGGGTTTCCACACTCGAACCATCGGAGAGTCTGATGCAAGCATTGACCAAGAACACGCCCACCGCCGGGCATTGTGGCACGATTTTCGTTGCGATCGAACTGAGTCAGAAGACGTGGCTGGTGACGCTGCACAGTCCGGATCGGGACCGGATATCGCGCCACAAGCTGGAAGGCGGCGATCACGCCGGGCTGCTGGCGCTGATCGAGCAGGTCAAGGCCCGGGCGACTGCGAAGCTTGGAGCGGCGCCGCGGGTGGTGAGCTGCTACGAGGCTGGCTATGACGGCTTCTGGCTGCACCGGCTGCTCGCGGCGGCTGGGATCACCAACTTCATCTTCGACCCGGCGAGCATCGCGGTGGAGCAACGGGCGCGGCGGGCGAAGACAGACCGGATCGATGGCGAGCTTCTGCTGCGCACCTTGATGGCTCATTTGCGAGGCGAGCCGCGGGTGGTGCGGATCGTCCGGGTGCCGAGCGTGGCCGAGGAGGACGCCCGGCGCGCCAGCCGCGAACGCGAACGACTGGTGAAGGAGCAGACGGGGCACACCAACCGGATCAAGGCGCTGCTGCGCCTGTTGGGCATGGCGGCCGGCACCTTGCGACGACGGACCTGGCTCGCCTGGCTGGAGCAGCAGCGGGACTGGCAAGGGCAGCCGCTGCCGCCGCAGCTTCTGGCCGAAGTGAAGCGCGAGCATGCCCGGCTGATGCTGGTGCGCGACCAGCTCAAGGCGCTGGAGCAGGCCCAAGTCGCTACAGAAGTCGCGGCAGAAGTCGCGGCGGAAGCCGCCGCGGCGCCGGCGCCGATGGCGAAGCGACGGGATCAGTTGCAGCAGCTCAAGGCGCTCGGCCCGGCGTTTGCCGCGACGCTGGTGAACGAGGTGTTCTACAAGGACTTCCGCAACCGGCGCGAGGTCGCCAGCTATTGCGGATTGGCGCCCAGTCCCTGGCAAAGCGGCAGCATCGATCGCGAGCAGGGGATCAGCAAGGCCGGCAACCGGCGCGCCCGCCACAAGACGATCGAACTGGCCTGGCTCTGGCTGCGCCATCAGCCGGACAGCGCGCTCAGCCGCTGGTTCCGCACCCGCACCGAAAACGCCGGCAAGCGCGCCAAGCGCATCGCCATCGTCGCGCTGGCGCGCAAGCTGATCGTGGCGCTGTGGCGCTATCTCACCACCGGCCTTGTTCCGGAGCAGGCCGTGATGAAGGCCTAGCACCGGACCACGCCACCAGGGCGAGGCGGCTCCGCGCCGCGCGCCCCGTACAGGATGGATGATGACCGTGCCACCCAGGGGCCCAACCAGGCCGCTTTGTAGATGGGTCTCATCCTCTTGGCTTCCTCGCCGCAAGCATGCGGAATGTGGGTACGGATCAGCCGATCCGACCGGATATGAGGTGATGCAGTGAGCTGCAGAAATCTTCGGAAGCCAATCCTCGCCCGGGGCCCGGTCGTCGCGCTGCGCTACGCATGGCTCCGCGCGCCGCCCTCTCACTGCAAAAACCCAACCCGCACCGGTTCAAGAGCCTTGACTCACAAAGCCCCATATGAGGGTGGGCAAAGCGTAGCGTGCCCACCGTCAAGAGCACCGCCACAAATGGTGGGCACGCTTCGCTTTGCCCACCCTACAAAATAGCGGAGCCGCTACCGCGTCGGGACCGGCTTCTCGCCGCGGTAGTCGTAGAAACCGCGCTGGGTCTTGCGGCCGAGCCAGCCGGCCTCGACGTATTTCACCAGCAGCGGGCACGGCCGGTATTTTGAATCCGCGAGCCCCTCATGCAGCACCTGCATGATCGACAGGCAGGTGTCCAGCCCGATGAAATCGGCGAGTTCCAGCGGCCCCATGGGATGGTGCGCGCCGAGCTTCATTGCCGCGTCGATCGCCTCGACGTTTCCGACGCCCTCATAGAGCGTGTAGATCGCCTCGTTGATCATCGGCAGCAGGATGCGGTTGACGATGAAGGCCGGGAAATCCTCCGATACCGCGACCTGCTTGCCGAGCTTGCCGACGAATTCCTTCGCGGTGTCGAAGGTCAGGTCGTCGGTGGCGATGCCACGGATCAGTTCCACCAATTCCATCAGCGGCACCGGATTCATGAAGTGAATGCCGATGAAGCGCTCGGGGCGGTCGGTGGAGGCTGCAAGCCGCGTGATCGAGATCGACGAGGAGTTGGAGGCGATGATCGCCTCCGGCTTCAGGACCGCGCAGAGATTGTGGAAGATCTTGCGCTTGGTCTCTTCCTTCTCGACCGCGGTCTCGATCACGAGATCGCAATCCGCCAGTTCGTCGAGGCTTTCGGTCGCGACGATCCGGGACAGCGCCTGCTTGCGCTGCTCCTCGGTGATGGTCTTCTTGGCCACCTGTCGCGACAAATTGCCGTTGATGGTTGCGAGCGCCGATTTCACGCGATCGGCGGAAATGTCGTTGAGCAGCACGTCGAAGCCAGCGAGCGCCGCCACATGGGCGATGCCATTGCCCATCTGGCCCGAACCGATCACGCCGACCTTCTTGATTGCGACCGTCATGTTGTCATCCACCGGGACCGCGCGCACATCGCGCCTCGTCCAAGTCCCTACAATGTCCCCTATATCCGACAAGTCTTACGTTTGCGCATGATCTTTTTCGTAAACCGGCGCCCACTTAGCGCCAACGCGGCGCTCCAGTACGGATCATGCTCGGGGCGAAAGGTACCTGCTTCGCCGAAAAACGCCATTCAAAAAGGAGAACACCGGCCGGGGCTTAAGCATCCGGCCGGTGTTCTCTCTGCTTATTTTCCGAGCTTGCCGAGTGCCTCGGTCAGCTCCGGAACCGCCTGGTAGAGGTCCGCGACCAGGCCGTAATCGGCGACCTGGAAGATCGGCGCGTCCTCGTCCTTGTTGATCGCGACGATCACCTTGGAGTCCTTCATGCCGGCCAGATGCTGGATCGCTCCGGAGATGCCGACGGCGACATAAAGTTCCGGGGCGACCACCTTGCCGGTCTGGCCAACCTGCCAGTCGTTCGGCGCATAGCCCGCATCGACCGCGGCGCGCGAAGCGCCGACGCCGGCGCCAAGCTTGTCGGCAAGCGGCTCGATATATTTTGCAAAGTTTTCCCGGCTCTGCATGGCGCGGCCGCCGGAGACGATGATCTTGGCGGAGGTGAGCTCCGGACGGTCGCTCTTGGCGACCTCTTCGCCGAGGAAGCTGGAGAGGCCTGGATCGGCCGCAGCCGCTACCGTCTCGACCGGCGCGCTGCCGCCTTCAGCCGTAGCCGCGAAAGTTGAGGTGCGGACCGTGATCACCTTCTTGGTGTCCTTCGACTTCACGGTCTGGATCGCGTTGCCGGCATAGATCGGACGCTCGAACGTGTCTGATGCGACCACCTTGATGATCTCGGAGACCTGCATGACATCGAGCAGGGCCGCGACGCGCGGCATCACGTTCTTGAAGCGCGAGGTCGCGGGCGCGACGATCGCGTCGTAGGACGGCGCCAGCGAGACGATCAGCGCGGCGAGCGGTTCGGCGAGATCGTGGGCATAAGCCTCGCCTTCGGCCACCAGCACCTTCTTGACGCCGGCGAGCTTCGCAGCGGCTTCGCCCGCCGCCTTGGTGCCCGCCCCGCCGCCGGCGACCAGCACATGCACATCGCCGCCCAACTGTGCCGCCGCGGTCAGCGCCTTGTTGGTGACGTCCTTCAGCTTCTCGTGTTCGTGTTCGGCAATCAGCAATGTCGTCATTTAGAGAACCCCGGCTTCGGTCTTGAGCTTCGACACCAGTTCGGCGACGTCCTTGACCTTGACGCGCCCGCCTTGCGGCCTGCCGGTTCCGAAGTCTTGAGGATTTCGAGATGCGGCGTGAGATCGACGCCGTAATCGGCTGCGTTCTTATCGTCGATCGGCTTCTTCTTCGCCTTCATGATGTTGGGCAGCGAGGCGTAGCGCGGCTCGTTCAAGCGAAGGTCGGTGGTGACGATCGCCGGGCCCTTCAGCTTCACGGTCTGCAGGCCGCCGTCGACCTCGCGCGTCACCTTGAAGTCAGAACCTTCGACTTCGAGCTTGGAGGCGAAGGTCGCCTGCGACCAGCCGAGCAGCGCAGCCAGCATCTGGCCGGTCTGGTTGCTGTCGTCGTCGATCGCCTGCTTGCCGAGAATGACGAGGCCGGGCTTCTCCGCGTCCACCACCGCCTTCAGGATCTTGGCGACCGCGAGCGGCTCCACATTGCCTTCGGCCTTGACCAGGATGCCGCGATCGGCGCCCATCGCCAGTCCCGTGCGGATGGTTTCGGAGGCCTGCGCCGGGCCGATCGACACCACCACGACCTCGGTCGCCTTACCGGCTTCCTTCAGCCGCAGCGCTTCCTCGACCGCGATCTCGTCGAACGGATTCATCGACATCTTGACATTGGCGAGTTCCACGCCCGATCCGTCACTCTTGACGCGGACCTTGACGTTGAAGTCGACGACCCGCTTTACCGGCACAAGAACCTTCATCGATCCTCTTTCGCTTTGAAAATAGGGGGTTGGTTGGCTCGGGCGCGGAACCTAAAGGTCCCGCTATCGGCGGTCAACGCGCGAAAGCCAAAAATCAACCCTACGGATTTTCAGACCTATTCTATCATGATCCGATTAGACGGAATCGGATCATGATCGCATCTCTTTGTTTGAGCATGATCTTTTTCGGAAAACCGGTTTCCACTTTTCCGGATCATGCTCTACCGGTTCTGGCCGGGCACCCACAACACGTCGCCGGCGCCTTTGTCGTTCTGGAAGCGACTGGCGACAAAAAGGAAATCCGACAGGCGGTTCATATACTGGATGCCAGCCTCGCTGACCGGCTCGTCCGGCCTGGCGGCAAGTTCCACCATGATCCGTTCCGCCCGGCGGCAAATCGTGCGGGCGAGGTGCAGATAGGCCGCCGCCGGCGTACCGCCGGGGAGCACGAAGGAGGTTAACGGCGCAAGTTCGGCATTGAGCGTGTCGATGTCGCGCTCGAGCCGTTCGACCTGGCTCGCCAGCATCCGCAGACGCTCCGCCTTGCCCTCGCGCTGGGGCACCGCGAGATCGGCGCCGAGGTCGAACAGATCGTTCTGGATCAGGCCGAGCATGCGGTCGAGCGCGGGGCTATCCGCAAGATGAAGCCGCACCACGCCGATCGCGGCATTGGTCTCGTCCACCGTGCCATAGGCGGCAACGCGCAGATCATATTTCGGCCGGCGCTCGCCGCTCCCGAGCGCGGTGGTGCCGTCATCGCCGGTCCGCGTGTAGATCTTGTTGAGCACGACCATGTTCAGCTCCGTAATCGCCTCTCCCGTAGGGAGAGGTCGGATCGCTCCCGGCGATGCGAAGCATCGTCCGGTGCGATCCGGGTGAGGGGTTGAGGTCCCTCGATTTACCGTAACTCCTCACCCGGCGCTTCGCGCCGACCTCTCCCTTGGGGAGAGGTGAGATACGGATAGACTAACCCACCTAGCGCCCCATCGCCCAGACCGCGAGCATCGCGATGACGATGGCGACGAATTGCAGCAAGACGCGCAGCCGCATCAATTTCTGCGAGGTATTCGGCGAACCGCCGCGCATCATGTTGGCGAGACCGAGCAACAGGACCACCCCAACGGCGCCGACCGCGATGGGGAGGATGAACGTACTTAAGAAGGATGCCATCAAGGCTACATAACACTGCCCCGCGCGGAGTGCCACACGGGATGGGGACAAGTGCAACGATCTGGCGTTTGGCGCGATTATATCGGAAGCTGGTGTGCGGCGTCGGCTGGCCGGATCAGGGTGGGAAGTGAATCAGGTTCGTTACGTCTACCGTGTCGTGATGGATGCGTTCTACACGTTCCTCGCCGACGACGGCTGGGCGATAGCCAGCCATATCGCGCTGTCGACCCTGATGGCGCTGTTCCCGTTCCTGATCGTGCTGACCTCTCTCGCCGGCTTTTTCGGCTCCAAGGAACTGGCCGACCAGGCCGCGAGCCTGCTGCTGCAGACCTGGCCCAAACAAGTCGCCGACACGCTGTCCAGCCAGGTCCACGACGTCCTGACGACCACGCGCGGCGACATCCTGACCATCGGCGCGGCTCTCGCGCTCTATTTCGCCTCCAACGGCGTCGAAGCGCTTCGTATTGCGCTGAACCGCGCCTATGCCGTGGTCGAGTGGCGGCCCTGGTACTGGCTGCGCCTGGAATCGATCGGCTACACCCTGGTTGCTGCCATCACCTCGCTGGCAATGGCGTTCCTGATCGTGCTCGGTCCGTTGATGCTCGAGACGGCGCGGCTCTACATTCCATTCTTTGTCGAGAGCAACGAGCGCATCCTCAACATTGCGCGCTACGGCATCACCATCACGGCGCTGACCGTTGCGCTGATCATCCTGCATGCCTGGCTGCCGGCCGGGCGGCGCAGCTTCCTGCAGATCCTGCCCGGCATCATCTTCACCATGGTGGCTTCGCTGATATCAGGTATCGTGTTCGGCCAATACCTGGCGCGCTTCGCCAACAACTATGTCTCGATGTATGCGGGGCTCGCGTCGGTGATCATCGCGCTGGTGTTTCTGTATTTCATCGCCGCGATCTTCGTCTATGGCGGCGAGTTGAACGCGGCGATCATCAAGTCGCGGCTGCCGAACGGCGTGTCGCTTCAAGCAGCGCAGTCGCTAAAGCCCGCGGACTCACAGGCTTGACCAGGAAAGCGTCGGCGCCGGCCGCGCGCGAGGCTGCCTCGTCCTCGCTGCGGCCGGAAATCCCGATGATCGGAATGCGGCCGAGCGGCGGCTGAAGCGCGCGGATACGCCTGATCGCCTCGACCCCGTCGATGCCAGGCAGCACCATATCCATCAGCACGGCGTCGAAGGTGCCCTGCGCCAGCCGCTCCGGCGCCGCTTCCCCCTCGCCGATGAACTCCGCCTGATGGCCGAGCTCGGTAAGGATGGTGTTGAGCACGACGCGGCCGAACGGATTGTCCTCGACACTGAGCAGCCGCAGCGCGCGCGGCGAGCCCGCCGGCACGTCGCTCCCGGTATCGCCTTTGGTTGCCGCCGGTTCGCCGGCGGGCGCGAGCACGATCGTCAGCGTGAAGGTGGTGCCCCCACCGCGCCGCGGCCTCGCGACGATGTCGCCGCCCATCGCCCGCGTAAGCTGCTTGACCGAGGACAGGCCGAGGCCGGCGCCACCGAAGCGCGAGGCAATGGAGACATTGGCCTGAGAAAACGGACGGAACAGGCGCTTGATCTCGGCGAGCGAAAGGCCGATGCCGCTGTCGGAGACCGCAAACGCGACCCCGACCTTGCCTTTCCCGGCGCGCGCCGGCGTGACCTCGAACGCGACCGTCCCACGCTCGGTGAATTTGACCGCGTTGTCGATCAGGTTCTCCAGCGCCGCACGAAGCCAAATGGGATCGCCGACGGCGAAGGCGGGCAGCTTCTCGGAGATCTCGATCGAGGCCTGCAGCCCCTTGGCCGCCGCCCGCCCGGCCAGCGAATTCCCGGCATTGCGGGCCAGCGTGCGCAGGTCGAAGAAATCCTGCCGGATCTCGAGGCCGGGGCCACGGCCTCGCGCCGCATCGACGAACAGGGTCGCAAGACTGGCCAGATGCTCGGCGCCGGCCTGGATGGTGTCGACCCAGCGCCGCTCGCGCTCGTCGAGATCGGAGGTCGCAAGCAGGTTGCTGATCGCGAGAATGCCGGTGAGCGGGGTGCGCACCTCATGCGCGAAAGCCGCCAGCGCGGTCTCGACCACGCCGGGCCCCGCCTTGGCAGGCGCCCGCCCGCGGCGCGTTTTCGCCGCCTTCAAGGCACGCTTCCGCGACGGCGTCTTCTTGGGATGCCGAATGGTGCGCCCAACGCGCGATCTTGCCGCCATGATTCCCGCAAACCCTGCCCCGGCCGGCAGAATGGCATGCCATGACCGTCGGTGTCACGGAGACCTTTGGCCGAGCCAGCCACGTGCAACCGATAGCGAGGCGCGTTTACCTCCCCCGCATGCGGGGGAGGTCGGCGCGTAGCGCCGGGTGAGGGCTCTCTCCACTGGGGGACTCGTAGAGAGACCCCCACCCCAGCCCTCCCCCGCAAGCGGGAGAGGGAGCGCAGCATCCTTCGCGGATCTAGACCAACCCCACCAGACGGCGGATGTCAGCGGGGGTCGCGCCGCCGGCGCGCAGTTCCCGCAAGGCCGTCGCCTTGGTCGACTTCGACAGTTTCTGCCCTGCCGAATCGCGGATCAGCCGATGGTGCCGGTAGGCCGGTGGGGCGATACCGAGCAATTCCTGCAGCAGCCGGTGCACGCTGGTCGACCAGAACAGGTCCTGGCCCCTGATGACGTCGGTCACCCCCTGCAGGGCGTCGTCGATCACGACCGAGAGGTGATAGCTTGTCGGCGTCTCCTTGCGCGCCAGGATGACGTCGCCCCACGCCTCCGGCTTGGCAATCACGGTTCCGTGCTCGCCGGCGGGCCCCTCGCCCTGTTCGGTCCAGGTCAGATGGTTCGCCCGCGCGCGAGCCGCCGCCATGTCCAATCGGAGCGCGTAAGGCACCCCTGTCTCGATCAGCCGCCGCCGCTCGGGCATCGGCAGCGATCTCGCGGCGCCCGGATAGAGCGGCGCACCATCGGGATCGCGCGGCCATGGACCAGCCGCCTCACGCTCGGCGACCAGGCGCGCGATTTCAGCACGGCTTTCAAAGCTCGGATAGAGCAGGCCTTGCGCGGTCAATTGCTCGACCGCCTTCCGATAGGCGTCGAGATGCTCCGACTGCCGGCGCACCGGCGTCTCCCAGGCGATGCCAAGCCACGCAAGGTCCTCGTAGATCGCAATCTCGAACTCCGGCCGGCAGCGCGTCGGATCGATGTCCTCGATCCGCAGCAGGAATCGTCCCCCTACCTCTTGCGCGCGGTCGAAGTTCAACAGCGCCGAAAAAGCGTGGCCGAGATGGAGATGACCGTTCGGGCTCGGCGCGAATCGGAAAACGGGTGGTGGCATAGCGGTGGAATTCGTCATTGCCGGTCTTGACCCGGCAATCCATCCTTTAAGAGATTCTCACGATAACAGATGGATGCGCGGGGTCATCCCCGATCAAGTCGGGGACAGGCGCCCGCGCATGACGGATTGATCACCTTAAATGCTCATCCACCTCGAAACCCAGTCCGATCTCGAAGACGCGATCAACACTCTGGTCAAGCAGGACAAGCGGTTGAAGCCGGTCCTGGAGCTTACCGGCATGCCGGCGCTGCGACAGCGCGAGGCAGGCTTTGCCGGACTTGCCGCGATCGTCTGCGGCCAGCAACTTTCGACCGCGAGCGCGGCTGCGATCTGGGGCCGGGTCAGCAAGGCGTTCGATCCCTTTCATCACGACGCGATCAGCAAGGCACGCGCCGACCGGCTTGGCCGGCTCGGCCTGTCGGCGGCGAAGATCAAGACGCTGAAGCACATCGCGCGTGAGCTCGCCGCCGAACGGCTGAACCTCGACGTGCTCGGAAACGAAGAGGCCGACATCGCCCACAACACGCTGACCGCCCTGCCCGGCATCGGCCCATGGACCGCGGACATCTATCTGTTGTTCTGCCTCGGCCATGGCGACGCCTGGCCGGCTGGCGATCTCGCCGTGCAGGAAGCCGTGAAGATCGGATTGGGATTGAAGGAGCGGCCGACCGCAAAGCAGATGGCGCCATTGGCCGAGCCCTGGCGCCCGCTGCGCGGCGCCGCCGCGCATCTGTGGTGGGCCTATTACCGTGTGCTGAAGAAACGCGAGGGGGTGATTGCAGCTTCGTAGCCCAGGTGAAGCGCCAGCGTAACCCGGGGGCCTCTCGCGAAATATTGATGCAGGTGTCCCCGGGTTGCGCTTCGCTCCCCCGGATCTACGTGGCGCTAGCCGCGAAGCTTGATGCGGTCCTCGCGAGCGCAGACCGTGACGAAGCTGGTCACGGCGCGGACGGCGGGCAATTCGACCAGGTCGGGATGCGCGAGCAGCCAGAGATCGGAGACGCTGCCGAGCTTCTGCGGCGCGACGCGGACCAGGTCCGAATAGCTTTCCGCAACGAAGCAGGACAGCGCCGAGATGCCGAGCCCGGCGCGCACGGCAGCCAGCATGTCGCCTTGCGACGAGCAGCGCATCACCACCGTTCCCTGCCTGGTGATGAAATCGCTCCAGCGCGCCAGATGCGCATTCGACGCCTGGTCGGCAAAACCAATGATGCTGTGCCCCCGCCACTCGTCGCGCCGCTCCGGCAGCTTGCGCCGCGCGGCATAGTCGCGCGAGGCGTAGAAGCCGGTGCCGAGCCGGCCGATCTTGCGCCCGATCAGGTTCTCCTCACCGGCATCGACCGGCCGCAGCACCACGTCGGCCTCGCGGCGGCGCACGCTCGCCGGAAACGGATGGGTGATGATCTCGAGCTGGATATGGTCGTGGTCACGCAGGAACGGCCCGAGCCGCGGCATCAGCCAGTGCGCCGCCAGCGTCGCGCCGATCGACAGTTTTACAACCCCGCGGGCCTGCTCGCCGGTTGCGGAAGCAACCGCCTCGGCGCGCAGCGCCGCGGCGGCCATGGCGTCTGCGTGCTCGCGAAACTTGCGGCCCTGCGAGGTCAGCGACAACCCGTCATTGGAGCGCGCGAACAGGCGGGTGCCGAGTTGCTTCTCGAGCGCCGCGATCTTGCGGCCAACGGTCGGGTGGCTGGCGCGCAGGCGGCGCCCGGCCGCGGCGAAACTCCTGGTCTCGGCAACGGCGACGAAGGTCTTGCACAGGTCCCAATCCATCCGACTGCCTCGCGTCGATAGCCTGTTCATTCCCGATAGATCGACTGTTCAGTATTGAACGCCATCATCGCCCCGTCCAGCCCTATATTGACAGCGTCAAGATTAAGGTGCCGCAGGCGCCGGGAGGAACAGATATGCCGTTGCCAGCATCGCTCGCCAACAGTCTCGAATTGCCGGTGGTCGGCTCGCCGCTGTTCATCGTGTCAGGGCCCGATCTCGTGATCGCCCAGTGCAAGGCCGGCATCGTCGGCTCGTTTCCGGCGCTGAACGCCAGACCCGCCGAGAAGCTCGACGAGTGGCTGACGCAGATCGAAAACGAGCTCGGCGAATACAGGGCGCTAAACCCGGGCAAGAAGGTCGCGCCCTACGCGGTCAACCAGATCTGCCACGCCTCCAACGACCGGCTGATGCTGGACATGGAAACCTGCGTCAAGCACAAGGTCCCGATCATCATCACCTCGCTGCGGCCGCCATCGGAAATCGTCGAGGCCGCACATTCCTATGGCGGCGTGGTGTTTCACGACGTCATCAACGTCAAGCATGCGCGGAAGGCCGCCGAGCAGGGCGTCGACGGCCTGATCCTGGTCTGCGCCGGCGCCGGCGGGCATGCCGGCACGCTGTCCCCATTCGCGCTGGTGCGCGAGGTCAAGCAATGGTTCAAGGGCACCATCCTGTTGTCGGGCGCGATCTCCGACGGCTGGAGCATCGCCTCCGCGCTCGCGCTCGGCGCCGACCTCGCCTACATGGGCACCCGCTTCATCGCCACCGAAGAGGCCAATGCCGATCCGCGCTACAAGCAGGCGCTGACCGAACATGCCGCCCATGACATCGTCTATTCCAACCTGTTCACCGGCGTGCACGGCAACTACCTCGGGCCGTCGATCGCGGCCGCTGGCCTCGATCCAAATAATCTGCCGGTCGCCGACAAGTCCAAGATGAACTTCGGCTCCGGCGGCAACATGAAGGCCAAGGCGTGGCGCGACATCTGGGGTTCGGGCCAGGGCATCGGCCAGATCGCGGACATCCCGCCGGTTGCCGAACTGATGGAGCGGCTCAAGGCTGAATTCAACGAAGCACGCGGTGATTTCCTGCGGCGGGCCAGCGCCTGAGCGCTACGCCTCCTCTGCTCAACAAATAAAACTGACTACCGGGAGAGAGACCATGAAGCTGCGGCACGCATTGGCCGTTCTGTTTACCTTGGGCGCGATCACAACGGCCTTCGCAGAGGACAAGGAAGACATCCGCATCGGGCAGACCCTGCCCTATAGCGGGCCGCTGTCCGGCTTCGGCACCATCGGGCGGACGCAGGAAGCCTTCTTCGCCAAGGTCAATGCCGAAGGCGGCATCAACGGCCGCAAGGTGAAGTTCATCACGCTGGACGACGCCTATTCCCCGCCCAAGACGGTGGAGCAGACCCGCAAATTGGTCGAGCAGGAAGAGGTGCAGATGATGTTCGGCTCGCTCGGCACCGCGACCAACAGCGCCGTGCACCGCTACCTCAACGGCAAGAAGGTCCCGCAACTGTTCCTGCTGAGCGGCGCGACCAAATGGGCCGACCCGAAGAACTTCCCCTGGACCATGCCCGGCATGGCCGCCTACGAATCCGAGGGCGTCGTCTATGCCAAATATGTATTGCAGTCCAAGCCCGACGCGAAGATCGCAATCCTCTCCCAGAACGACGATTTCGGCCGCGACTATGTCGCCGGCTTCAAGCGCGCGCTCGGCCCCAAGGCCGCCGGCATGATCGTTGCGGAAGCGAGCTACGAGACCAGCGCGCCGACGATCAGCTCGCAGCTCGCGACATTGAAGGCCTCCGGCGCCAACGTGCTGTTCGCCGTGGTGCTCGGGAAATTCACCTCGCAATCGATCAAAGGCGTCGCCGAGCTCGGCTGGAAGCCGGAGCTATTCTTCGTGCCGACGTCGGCCTCGTCGATCTCGTTCCTGGAGCCGGCGGGATTCGAGAACGCGGTCGGCCTGATCTCGTCGAGCAGTCAAAAGGACACGATGGACGTGCAGTGGGCCGATGACGCAGGTGTGAAAGAATATTTTGCGTTCATGAAGCAATATCTGCCGAACGCCGACCTGAACAATTCGAACTACGCCGCCGGCTACCATTATGCGACGCTTCTGACGACGGTGCTCAGGGCATGCAAGGACGATTTCAGCCGCGAGAACATCCTGCGCCAGGCGACGTCGCTGCGCGAGGTCAAGCTGCCGTTATTGTTGCCGGGAATGACTGTTACGACCGGCCCCGACGATTATCTGCCGTTCCAACAATTGCAGTTGCGGCGTTTCAACGGCAAGAGCTGGGTGAGCTTCGGCGAGATCCTGGACGACCGCTGAGCATGATGACAGAAACGATCGGGAGCACGAGATGATCATCAGCGGTGAGCGCCGGATCGGCTATGGCGAGATCAACGAGCGCATCGCCCGTGCGGCATCCGGGTTGCGAGCGCTCGGCGTGCGCGACGGCCAGCCGGTCGCGATGATGCTGCGCAATGACTTCGCGTTGTTCGAGGCGGTGGCCGCCTCCGCCGCGCTCGGCAGCCCGATCGTGCCGATCAACTGGCACCTGAAGGCCGAGGAGGTCGCCTACGTCCTCGCCGACAGCGGCGCGGACGTCCTGATCTGCCACGCCGATCTGGTGCCACAGATACGCGATGGGCTGCCCGCCGGGCTCAAGCTTCTGGTCGTGGCGACGCCGCCGGAGATCGCTGCCGCCTATGGCGTTCCGCCTGCGCTGATGCAGGTACCTGAAGGCCTGACCGACTGGGACCGCTGGCGCGACACGCATGCACCCTTGACCGATGCCCCGATCGGCGCTTCGCCGATGTTCTACACCTCGGGCACCACAGGCCAGCCCAAGGGCGTGCGGCGCAAGCCGATGCCGCCCGAGCTGCAGGCCGCGGCCGTCCGCGTCAGCACCATCGCCTACGGCATCAAGCCAGACGACAACCAGGTCGTGCTGATGAACGGGCCGATGTATCATTCGGCGCCGCACAGCTACGGCATGCTGGCGTTCCGCAGCGGCTGCAGCATCGTGCTCGAACCGCGCTTCGATCCCGAGGATCTGCTGCAGCTCGTCGAGCGCTACCGCGTCACCCACATGCACATGGTGCCGACGATGTTCGTGCGGCTGCTGCGGCTGCCGGAGGAAACGAAGCGCCGCTACGACCTCTCCTCGCTGCGCTTCGTCATTCACGGCGCCGCGCCCTGCCCGGTGGATGTGAAGCGCGCCATGATCGACTGGTGGGGACTGGTGGTGAACGAATATCTGGGCTCCACCGAGACCGGAATCCCGGTCTGGCATTCGGCGGCGGAGGCGCTGGCAAAGCCCGGCACGGTCGGCCGCGTGATCGAAGGCGGCATCGTGAAGATCTTCCGCCCCGACGGGACGGAATGCGACGTCAACGAGCCCGGCGAGATCTTCATGCGGCAGACGGCTATCCCGGATTTCGACTATCACGGCAACGCCAAGGCGCGCACCGAGGCCGGGCGTGAGGGCCTCGTCAGCGTCGGCGATGTCGGCTATCTCGACGAGGACGGCTATCTGTTCCTGTGCGACCGCAAGCGCGACATGGTGATCTCGGGCGGCGTCAACATCTATCCCGCCGAGATCGAGAACGCGCTGATCGGCATGGAAGGCGTGCGCGACTGCGCGGTGTTCGGCGTCGCCGACGACGAATATGGCGAGCGGCTGTTCGCCTGCATCGAGCGAGAGCCGGGCGTGACGCTGTCGGTCGCCGCCGTGCAGGATTTTCTGCGCGGCAAGCTTGCCAACTTCAAGGTGCCGAAGGACATCCAGTTCATGGACGCGCTGCCGCGCGAGGCCACCGGCAAGATCTTCAAGCGCAAGCTGCGCGATCTCCATCGCGAAGGCGCGCTACGCGCAGCCGTTTGACACGGCAGAGCCAAAAGCGCTGTCACTCCTTTTCACGTGTGCGTTAGGGGTGGCTTCGCCGCCCTTTCGCAGCCTCCATCCGCGCCCAATCTAGCGAGCTTGTTTCATGCATTGCTGGCGGAGCGCGATTCCACGTGGCGAAGTTCGGTCAAGTGCGCTGGGCTCGAAAAGATGGCGAGCCACCCATCACATCCCAGGCGGACGGCCCGGCGGGCGAAAGCGGTGTCCGCGTGTTCCGGGCGCTATTCGACGGAGGGGCGCATTTCAGCGCCGCCACTGAACAGCACCTCACCTTCGTTCAGATGTCGTCCCATCTGCGGCTCGATTGCCGAATAGCCGGACGACGGCTGCGGCACGAGACGGGCCAGGGCGCGCTGGCGATCTGTCCGGCAGGCGCCGACTGCTCCGCCGAGGCCGACAACACCGCCGATATGCTGCTGATCGCCGTCAAGCCGACCCAGCTTGCGCTTGCGGCCGCGGACGATTCCGCGCTCGAAGCCGAGCTTCCCGAGCGGCTGTCGGGATATGATCAGACGCTTCAGCGCACGGCGCAGTCGCTGGCGGCGGAGAGTGCGCAAGGCTATCCGAACGGCCCGCTGTTCTGGAGTGAAGCCGCCAGCCGCTTCATCGGCCGCCTAGTGTCCAACTATACGTCGACGCCCCGACGCCCGGTTCGCGGACGGCTCGGTCAACGCGCGCTGCAGCGGATCAGAGACTACGTGCTCACCAATCTCGCCGAGCCGATCGAGGTCGCCGATCTGGCCGCGCTCGCCGGCCGCAGCTCCTTCCATTTTACGCGCGTATTCACCCGCTCGGTCGGCATGACGCCGTATCGCTACGTCGTCCATCTCCGCCTGCAGGCGGCGGCGCAGCACATGCGCGAAGGACGAATTGGACTCGCCGAAATCGCAGCCGACACCGGATTTTCGGATCAGAGCCATTTGTCGCGATGGGTCCGCCGCGTCTACGGCGTTCCTCCCTCTGAGTTCGCCTGAACGTACCAGCAAAACCGCAGGAATCTTCACGAACGCACTGCCCGCTTCTCCGTAAATCGGCGGATAACGCCGAGCACCCCCGCTCGCGCCGATCACAGGAGAGTGAAGCCATGCCTGCTACGATCGATACCGCCTGTCGTGGCCTGAGCGAGGATTTGCCTGGACTGGTGTCATTACCTGGCGATGATCGCTATGCGGCGGCGACCAATATCTGGGCAAAGCAGGTCGGCGTCACGCCCGGCGCGGTCGTGCATTGCCGAACCGCCGAGGACGTCCAGGCCGCGATCCGATCTGCGCGCGAGCGCGAACTGCCACTGTCGGTTCGCGGCGGCGGCCACGACTGGGCCGGCCGCGCGCTCTGCGAGGGAGTGGTGATCGACCTGAGCGGGATGCGCAACGTCGTGCTGAGCGCCGACGGCCGCAGCGCCACGATTGCAGGGGGCGCCCGCGCCGCCGATGTCGTCGCTGTCACCGATCCGCTCGGGCTGGCCGTGGCGGCGGGATCGGCTTCGAGCGTCGGCATCGCCGGGCTCACGCTCGGCGGCGGCTATGGTCCGCTGATCGGACGCTTCGGCCTCGCGCTCGACAACATGCTCGCGGCCGAGATCGTGCTGGCCGACGGCCGCATCGTGCATGCCGACGGCGAGACCAACGCCGATCTGTTCTGGGCGCTGCGTGGCGGCGGCGGCAATTTCGGCGTGGTGACGGCGATGCGCCATCGCGTCCATGAACTGCCGAGCGTTCATTCCGGCATGCTCGTCTATCCGTTTTCCGAGGCCCGCTCCGTGCTCGAACGGTGCAGCGCATTGATGGCCTCGGCGCCGGAGGAATTGACGGTGCAGCACACGCTGATCGCCGATCCAAGCGGCGCAGTGGTGGTCCTGATCGTTCCAACCTGGAGCGGCCGGCCAGAAGAAGGCGAAGCAAGGCTTGAGCCATTCGCCAGGCTCGGAACGCTGCTCGCAGGCGAGAGCAAGCAGCTATCGTACGGCGCACTGCTCGGCATGTTCGATCCCTACATCGTCACCGGATTGCAGACCGTGATGGACAGTTGCTGGCTGCCGGCGCTCGACCGCGGCGCCATCGGCGCGTTCATCCACGCGATGGACAACGCGGTCTCGCCGGGCTGCGCGATCATCACCCACGAATTCCGCGGCGCGGCGTCCCGTGTCGCGGAGGCCGCGACGGCTTTCGGACTGCGCCGCGATCACCTGCTGGTCGAAATCCTGGCAAGCTTCCCTGACCGATCCGACGCCGGCGACGTGCCGCGGCACCGGCACTGGACGCGCGCCACGCGCGAGCGCTTCGCCTCGGCGCTGCCCGGCGGATATCCGAACTTTCTCGGTAAGGACGAGCTTGATCGCGCGAGACAGAGTTACGGCGGCAACGCCGGGCGGCTGATGGAGATCAAGCGCCGCTACGATCCCGACAACGTCTTCTCTTCCGCCATTCCACTGCCGCGTTCCGCTTGAGCGCCGAGGACAGGCATGCTGATTCATGTCGTTAGCACTACGGTCGCATTCATGCTGACTGCCTTCGGGGCAAGACGCGCGGCCCCACGTCTTCCTCGGGCCCACAATTTCAAACGGCTTGTCAGGCCGACATCCGCTTCACCGGAGCAGCCGGAAGCGAACAGCGTTTTAAACTATGTTGCTGTTGCAAAACCTTCATCGCCCGACGCAAAGATGGCGGCGCGTCCAGAGCCGGAGCCGCCCTCATGACATCGACTGAATTCGTCGTCGCCCGCAACGATCTCAAGCAATGCAAGTTCATCGAGCGGGCACTGCCTGACGCGGCCGCGCTTCCAGGCGAAACGTTGCTGATCAAGGTGACGAGCTTTGCGCTGACCGCCAACAACATCACCTATGCGGTGCTCGGCGACGAGCTCAAATACTGGCAGCTCTTCCCCGCACCGGAAGGGTTTGGCAACATTCCGGTGTGGGGATTTGGCGAGGTGATCGCCTCCCGCCATCCGAACGTTGCCGAAGGCGAACGGCTGTTCGGCTATTTTCCGATGGCAACGCACCTCGTGATCGAGGCCGCCGATGTCAGCAAGCGCGGCCTGCGCGACGGCGCCGCACATCGGCAGGGCGTGGCGCCGGTCTACAACGCCTATGCACGCGTGAGCGGCGATCCCGCCTTTGCCGGGCGGCAGGGCGACTACCAGGCCCTGCTGCGGCCGCTGTTCATGCTGTCGTTCCTGGTCGACGACTTCCTCGCCGAGAACGGATTTTTCGGCGCGGAGAGCGTGATGCTCTCTTCCGCCTCCAGCAAGACCGCCTTCGGGCTCGCGCATCTGCTGCACACCAGAGGCATCAAGGTGATCGGCCTGACATCGGTTGCGAATACCGGCTTCGTGAAATCGCTCAGCTGCTACGACGAGGTCGTCACCTATGATCGCGTCGCGTCGCTGGCTGCGGATCGGCCGGCGGCGTTCGTGGACATGGCCGGCAACAGCGGCCTGCGCGAAGCGTTGCACCGGCATTTCGGCGCTCAGATGAAATATTCCGGGCGCGTCGGGCTGACGCATCGTCGCTCTGAGGAGAACGAGCCGGAACTGCCGGGCGCCAAGCCGAGCTGGTTCTTCGCACCCGACCAGATCCGCAAGCGTGCCAGGGAGTGGGGACCCGGCGGGATCGATACGCGCTTCGGCGCCGCCTGGTCCGGCTTCGCGCCGAAGCTCGAACAATGGCTTGAGGTGACCGAGGGCCGCGGGCCTGCGGCGGTGCAGACGGCCTATCTCGATACCCTCAACGGCCGCGTTCCGCCGGAATTAGGGCACATCCTTTCTCTTCATGCATGATCCGGAAAAGTGGGAACCGGTTTTCCGAAAAGATCATGCTGAGCAAGGAGATGAGATTGTACTTCGATTGAGTTCAATCGAAGTACAATCTCACGGAATAGCCGACATCCCGTCACGGCCTTTCTGCGGCCTGCCGAATAGGTATAGGCTGCGAGCGAACACGCCGCGAAGACGGCCGTGACGGGGAACGCTCATGCTCGACAGGACCGACGACATCTCGGTGGCCGCCGACACTTGGCTTGCACGATTCGAGGACGCACTTCGCAAGCCTGGCGACGGCGCGCTCAATTTCCTGTTTCTCCCCGATAGTTTTTGGCGCGACGTGCTGGCGCTGAGCTGGAACATCCAGACCAGCGAAGGCGCGGACGCCATCATTGCCGAGCTGAAGCGGCATGCGGGCCGCGCCGCACCACGCCGCTTTGCGATCGACCCCGATCGCCGCGCGCCGCGCAAGGTGACGCGGGCCGGCACCAATGCGATCGAGGCGATGTTCAAGTTCGAGACCGCTGATGGCCGCGGCAGCGGCATCGTCCGCCTGATCCCCGACCCTACCGACGGCAATACGCTGAAGGCCTGGACGCTCCTGACCGAGCTCGGCGAGCTCAAGGGCTTTGAGGAGCAGCTCGGCGTCAACCGCCCGCGCGGCAACGCCTATTCGCGCGACTTCCGCGGGCCGAACTGGCTCGACCTTCGCAAGGCCTCGACGGACTATGCCGACCGCGATCCGACCGTGCTCGTCGTCGGCGGCGGCCAGAGCGGGCTCTGCATCGCCGCACGGCTGAAGCAGTTGCAGGTCGATACGCTGATCGTCGACCGCGAGGAGCGCATCGGCGACAATTGGCGCAAGCGCTATCATGCGCTGACGCTGCACAACCAGGTGCAGGTCAACCACCTGCCCTATATGCACTTCCCGCCGAACTGGCCGACCTATATCCCGAAGGACAAACTCGCCAACTGGTTCGAAGCCTATGTCGACGCCATGGAGCTGAACTTCTGGACCAGCACCGAGTTCGAGGGCGGGCGCTACGACGAGAACGAGGGCCGCTGGACGGTGACGCTGCGCTGCGCTGATGGCTCAAAGCGCGAGATGCACCCACGCCATGTGGTGCTCGCGACCGGCGTCAGCGGCATTCCGAGCGTGCCTGATATTCCCGGCCTGAAGGAGTTTTCCGGCAAGGCCATGCATTCCAGCCGCTATGACGACGGCGAGAACTGGAAGGGCAAGCGCGCCATCGTGATCGGCACCGGCAATAGCGGCCACGACATCGCGCAGGACCTTTATTCCAGCGGCGCCAGCGTGACGCTGATGCAGCGCAGCCCGACGCTGGTGGTCAGCATCGAGCCGTCGGCGCAGCTCGTCTACGCGCCCTACAATGACGGGACGCTCGACGATAACGACCTGATCGCAATGTCGATGCCGCTCAAGCTCGGGCGCAAGAGCCATGCGATGGTGACGGAGAAATCAAAAGCACTCGACAAGGATCTGCTGGACGGCCTGGCGCGCGTCGGTTTCAAGCTCGACTATGGCGAGGACAATACCGGCTGGCAGTTCAAATATCTCACCCGCGGCGGCGGCTATTACTTCAACGTCGGCTGCTCCGACCTGATCGTGAAAGGCGAGATCGCGCTGAAACAGTTTTCCGACGTCGACACGTTCGTGGCCGACGGCGCCAGGATGAAGAATGGCGAGCTGATCCCCGCCGACCTCGTGGTGCTCGCGACCGGTTACAAGCGCCAGGAGGAACTGGTGAAGAAGCTGTTCGGCGCCGACGTCGCCGACCGCGTCGGCACGATCTGGGGCTTTGGCGAGGAGCAGGAGCTGCGCAACATGTACACCCGCACCGGTCAGGTGGGCCTCTGGCTGATCGCCGGCGGGCTGGCGCAATGCCGGATCGGCTCCAAGCACCTGGCGCTGCAGATCAAGGCGATTGAGGAAGGCCTGCTGCCGCGCGACGTCGGGCCCAGGGCTGCGTTTGCATAACCAGGCCGCCATTGGGGAGAAATCACATGCCGACCATCCTCGGCTCCGGCGAGCATCGCTACCGCGTGGTGGAGAACTGGGCCAAGCTGCCCGATAGCTGGCAGCTCACCGACGTCGCCTCCGTCGCGGTCGACAGCAAGGACCGCATCTATGTCTTCAACCGCGGCGAGCACCCGATGGTCGTGTTCGACCGCGAGGGCAATTTCCTGCGGAGTTGGGGCGAAGGCCTGTTCTCCCGCGCCCACGGCCTGCACATCGACGCCGATGACAATCTCTATTGCACCGACGACGGCGACCACACCGTGCGCAAATGCTCGCCCGACGGCAAGGTGCTGCTCACGATCGGCATCCCTGGCAAGCCCGCGCCGTTCATGAGCGGCGAGCCGTTCAACCGCTGCACCCACACCGCGCTATCGCCGAAAGGTGAGATCTATGTTTCCGACGGCTACGGCAATGCCCGTGTCCACAAATTCACGCCCGACGGCAAGCTGATCAAGAGCTGGGGCGAGCCCGGCACCGATCCCGGTCAGTTCAATATCGTCCACAACATCGCGACCGATGCCGACGGCTTTGTCTATGTCGCCGACCGCGAGAACCATCGCGTGCAGGTGTTCGACGGCAATGGGAAATACGAGACGCAGTGGAACAATCTGCACCGTCCCTGCGCGCTATGTTGCTGCGGCGGCAAACAGCCGAATTTCGTGGTCGGCGAACTCGGTCCGGGTCTCGCGGTCAACCGCAAGGTGCCGAATCTCGGGCCCCGGCTGACCATCGTCGATGCCAAGGGCAACCGCATCGCGCGGCTCGGCGGCGAAAGCGGCCCAGGCGTCGAGACAGGAAAGTTCCTGGCGCCGCACGGCATCGCGCTGGACTCCAGGGGCGACATCTATGTCGGCGAGGTCGGCGTCACCGACTGGAAGACCAGCTTTCCCGATACCGACATGCCGACCGAGGTGAGGGTGGCGCGCTGCCTGCAGAAGCTGGAGAAGGTTCCGGTATAGTTAGAGTGTAATGAGATAAGGTCGAATTGTGTCCGCCATGGGCGCGGGCTCTTTTTCACCTCTCCCATAGGGAGAGGTCGGCGCGCAGCGCCGGGTGAGGGGATCTGCTCTATCGAGGGACCGTAACCCCTCACCCGCGCCTCCGGCGCGACCTCTCCCTATGGGAGAGGTGAACTTGCGGCCAAGCCGATTCGACCAAATGACATCGCGCTCTGGAGCATGGTCCGGAAAAGTGGAAACCGGTTTTCCTCGCGACAAACGCGCGGCGTTTGCGCGGAGATTATGCTCAACAAAGCGGATGCGATCAGACCTCGCCGATCACCTCGCGCCGGCGCTGCTCGGATTCCTCGGCATAGCGCCGCATCGCGTGCGCTTCGGTGAGGACGCCGATCGGACAGCGCTCCGCGCCCTCCTCGACCACCGCCAGCGATTCCGCTTCCGCTGCATCGAACACCGCAATCGCTTCCTGGATGTTCATGGATGGATGCAGCACCACGTCGCTGTGGCGCAGGATGCCGGCGAGGCCGTTGTGCATATCGATGTCGGGCGCATGCGCCTCCGCGATCAATGCCAGCCCGGCGTAACGCCCCTCGCTATCGACCGCGACCACCTGCGTCTTGGAGCCGAGCGGGAACTGCTTGCGGAACTGCTCGATGGGCATATCCGCATTCACCGTCGTCATATCCCGGCGCATCAATTTGTCGACCGTGAGATCGCGGATCCAGCCGATATCGGCAGCGCTGCGGATCGTCTCCCCGCGCAGGTGCAAGCGCCAGGTCGCAAATGAATAGCCGAACAGTTCCCGCGTGAGCATCGTGGAGATGATGACGGAAACCAGCACCGCCGTGGTGAGCCAGAGATTGCCGGTCGATTCCAGCGCGATGAAGGACATCGTCAGCGGTCCGCCGATCACCGACGCCGACAACGCACTCATGCCGATCACCGCATAGACGTCGGGATCGAGGTTGAGGCCCGGCCACAGCATGTCGCAACCGGCGGCGAACAGCCGGCCGCCCAGCGCGCCCATGAACAGCGTGGCGAAGAACAGGCCGCCGCGAAACCCGCTGCCGAGCGAGACGATCGAGGCCATCGCCTTCAGGATCAGCACGCTCGCCATGAAGGCGAACGGCATCGACACGATGCCGCCGAGATGCAGCGCCCCGTGACCCGAGGACATCACCTGCGGCGTCAGCAGCGCCATCAGCCCGACGGCGAAACCGCCGAGCGCCGTACGCAACGGCGGCCACAGCCCTGTCCTTCCCAGCACCGTCTCGCACAGCGTGACGCCGCGCATGATCGTGATGCCGAACAGCGCCGCCAGCACGCCAAGCAGGGCGGCGATAGCGAGATCGCGCCCCAGCACGTCGCCGACGGTATCGACGCCTACCCCCAGCGTCAGCACGCTGAAGGAATGTGCGACAAAATAGCCGGCGACCGCGGCGACCCCGACTGGCGCGAGGCTCGCGGGCGTATAGCCGCCGATCACAAGTTCGAAAGCATAGAAGGCGCCGGCCAGCGGCGCGCCGAAGGCGCCGGCGATCGCCGCCGCCGCTCCACAGCCGACCATGATGCGCTGATCGATGCGGCGCAGGTGGAAGGCGCGGCCGAGCGAAGCCGAGATGCCGCTGGAGAGCTGCGTGTAACCCGCCTCGAGCCCGACGGACGCGCCGACGCCGGAGGACCAGATCGTCTGGAGCGCAACAATCACGCTGCCGCGAAACGACATCCGCCCGCCATAGAGGGCGTTGGCCTCGATCGGATCGATCTCGCGGTTCGGCCGCCAGTGCGCCAGCGCGAGAAAGGCGAGGCCCAGCAATAGCCCGCCCAGGCTTGGAACCAGCACGGCGCGCAGCGGGTCGAGGCTGATCTGGCTGGAAAGCCGCTCGCCGAACGGCAGGTCGAACAGCGCCACATGCAGGACCGAGACCGCCCCGCTCATGGCGGCCACCACCAGCCCGCCGATGGTTCCGATCAGCGCCGCCAGGACCACCAGGCTCGTTTCATGCGCGCGCACGAAGGCGCGCAGCCGGCGCGGTGCCTCGAGATAGCGGGACTTGGTGAGCATTGCTGAGGCCGCCGACGCAGGAGGTATCTGTGGCCCCGTTTACGGGCCTTGCATCCGGGTGGCAATCACGGCGGGATCATGGCAGCGCCGAGCAGGATAAACGCCTCTATGCTCTTCACAATCCCGTCACGCTGCATGTAGTATGTCAGTACATGCTGCTTCGCAGCGATATGGAGGCCGGGAGCGTTACTTGAACGCACATGTCTCGCAAGGCGGTTGGCCGGTACTGGTCCTGAACGCGGACTTTCGGCCGCTGAGTTATTACCCCCTGTCGCTATGGTCGTGGCAGGATGCGATCAAGGCGGTCTTCCTCGACCGCGTAAATATCGTTGAATATTACGACCGGGCGGTACGGAGCCCCTCTTTCGAAATCCAGCTTCCGAGCGTCGTCTCGCTGAAATCCTTCGTCAAGCCGACCACGCATCCCGCCTTCACCCGGTTCAACGTTTTCCTGCGCGATCGTTTCGCCTGCCAATACTGCAATTCGCCTGATGATCTCACCTTCGACCACATCATCCCGCGCAGCAAAGGCGGCCAGACCACGTGGGAGAATGTGGTCGCGGCGTGCTCGCCCTGTAACCTCAGGAAGGGCAACCTGACGCCGCAGCAGGCCAAGATGTTTCCGAAGCAGGCGCCGTTCGCGCCGACCGTGCACCAGCTCCACCGCAACGGCCGCCTGTTCCCGCCGAACTATTTGCACGATAGCTGGCTCGACTATTTGTATTGGGACACCGAACTCGATCCGTAGTGCCTGGTTTACGCCGGAGTTGTGCCGGGACTCATAAGAACGTCAAAGCACGCAAACGAGTGTCATGTTTCCCGGTTTCAATCTCGACCATTGACGCACTTGGCGACAGACCGCAGCGGACCGAACCTGTTGCGAATTTCGTACTCCACGAACGCGACAAGCCGCCCGGGAGGTTGCTGCGGGAGCCTGAGCACGATTTCAGGGCCGCCCCAGACAGAATAGGGGTCGAAGAAGATCGGCTGCTGCCACGCTTCGACGATATTGATCCGGTGATACGCCCAAGGCGTCGCCAACCGCTGTTTCAACGCTCGCTCACACCAAACACCCAACGTCGATGCCTGCGCGCCGAAAGCCGGGGCAAGCGAAAGCACCAATGCTGCGAGAGCTGACATGGTCTTCATTTGACTGCTCCTCGTGCGGATGACAACGCGTAGGATTGCAATGGTCTTTCATAGACGTCTACCAAGATATCGTGGCCGCTGCGTCCGACCAGTCTGCAATCACCTTGGCCGCCGGCATGGACCTCGCAAAATCGGCGCGAATGACCCAAAGCGGAATAGGACCCCGACTGAGCCTCTCTCCCAAGTGATGCCAATCTAAGCTTGGCAAGCCTGCGGGGCAATCTCTGCGTAGATTTCCAAGACATTGCCGTCGGGGTCGCGAAAGAACAGCGTGCGATGACCAAATGGCTGGTCGGTCGGTGGAGAAACGATTGTCGCACCTCGCTCCGCCAACGTCGCCGCGCAGGCATCAACTTCCTGCGGCGCAACTCAATAGAGTCGGGCTTATGACGGCGTTTGTGAAGCGCTGGCCGCAGTCCGTATCTTTGCACCTCGGCTAATGTACCGCCAACGTCAATCAGCTTTTGCAATACCGCTAGTCCAGTAAGGAAGGGTGAGTAACGCGCGGGAAAACACACCGAACCATCGATATGCAAGCAACGTGGCTATCGCTGATGGCGTCATGGACGGGCTGTCGGGATTGCCGCCCGGAATGCTTGAGCCGCTGTCGCGGCTCAAGCATTGCATCGGACGGCCCGGCCTGCGCCGAATGGACGAAATACAAGTACATCCGACGCCGAGGGTGGCGATTGTGTGCCAGGGGGCGAGAAGCAGAAGTTCAGCGCTAGTGAGCGCCGAACATCGCCTTGACGTATTGCACCCCGACACCGAAGGCGCCACCGTACTTCTTGGCGATGCCAGTGGTGACGTCGTACGTCTCCTGACGCGCCCAATCCCGCTGCAATTCGGACAAATAGCCGAGCGCCGTGATCGGACGTGCGCCGGCCTGGATCATACGCTCGACCGCCCGTTCGTGTGCCTCGGCCGTGCAGTCACCGCAGGCATCCGTGACGACATAGACTTCAAAGCCCTGCTCCAGCGCCGACAAAACGGGACCCATGCAACAAACTGAAGTCCACAGGCCACAGATAACGAGGCGATCCTTGCCGACTGCGTTGACGCGGCGAATGAGATTCTCGTCTTCCCAGCCATTCAACATCGTCCGGTCGGTGACCTCCGCATCCGGAAAGACATCCGTGATTTCGCTGAACAGCGGACCCGCGAATGTGTCCCTCGAGATTGTCGTGAGGATCGTCGGCACCCCGAAGCCCTTCGCCGTGTGAGCGAGGATCGCCACATTTGTACGCAGATTGGTAATGTCAATCGACTTGGTGTTGAATGCCATCTGCGACTGATGATCGATCAGGATCATGGCATGATCCTTGGGGCTCAGAAGCGTTTTTGCCGGTTTGGCGATCGCTTTGATGCTCACGTCGGTTTCCTTTCTAGAGCGATGAAACTTCTTGATCTTGGCGGATAAGCCGATGCGGCGCCGAGAGCCGCGTGGGGACCGACGACCACAATGCGCGAAGGAGTTACGACGAAGCTTTGCACCGTGCGAGCGGCATTTCTGCCGAAGCATTTCCGCAAAAATGCGGGCTTCGATCCGCTGCGCAACTTGCGGCGCTTATGCGGCGAGAAGAGCTTAACGACTATCGCTTGCTGTTCGCCTGGCGCGCGCTAGGGCCGTCTACCCTCGATGAGCGCTCGCTGTTTAGCGATAGCTTCCATGCAATGGGTCATGAAGGCGTTTACCCGCCCCGACTTTCGGATGTCCGGATGGGTCAATATCCAGAGCTCGTCGCTGACGTCGGGTTCTATCGGCCTGATACGCATTAGATCTGCAGCGATATCCCCGTGCATGCAGGGCAAGAGGCCAATGCCCATGCCCGCCGCGATCGCGGTCGCCATCCCGGCGACGGAATCGCATCGGAAGACGATACGTCCGCCAGGTACCCGCTGCTCGACAAAGCCGTGTGCTTTAAGACCGGACAGGTTCTTCCCGTACGATAGCCATTGACGCTGATAGATATCACCGGGTAGCGGTCGGCTGTCGACAGCGTCGCGCCTGCGTCCATAGGCCGCCCATGCAATGGTTGCGACTTTCCGGCCGAAAAGATTTTCGGGGGGCGCGCCGGTCACGGCGCGGAAGGCGATATCCGATTCTCCACGGGCAAGATTGAGCAGGCAATTTCCGACGATTACGTCGACCCTCACGGACGGATTGGAGGACTGGAAGTCCGCAATAATCGGCGTGAGAAAATCCATCATCAGCGCATCGCTGGTCGTCACGCGCAACTCGCCCGCGTGGCTCTCGACCTGTCCCGAGACCCGTCGCGCTACGCTGACGACGTCGAGTTCAACGCGTTCGGCGAGAGCTATCAATTCGAGGCCGGCAGCCGTCGGCAGATATCCGGCGCGCCGCCGGTCGAAAAGCGCGACACCAAGGGCATCTTCGATCTGCGTGAGCCGTCGAGAAACAGTGGACGTGTTGATACGGAGCGCTGTTGCTGCGAGCGCGAGAGACCCGCTCTCACCAATCGCTTTAATGACGCGTAAATCGTCCCAAGCAAGCTTACCCAGGGGATCGTTCATGGTGATCCTTCGATCGCTGCGAGATTAACGCTCCTAGGTAGTCCATTAAGGTGCCAGCGTCACTCCCGTGTCGATGCGCCCGGCTGAGATCGCGACAGGACCTGCTCGATGAGTCGAGTTACCGTTTGCGAGCCTTAAAGGGCGGCCGAGTTCGCCGCAAGCGATGCTTGTAGCGCGATCGCTTGCGGCTTTCCGGTCAGCTTCTCCGCCACGCGCGCTAGTTGATCGTCATTTTACCATCAGAGAAGCTTACCTTGATGACCAGTCCGCCCTCGTTGACCAGCCATGGCCGCACCGTGAACGCGCGCGCACCCGCTTTGTGCATCGGGTCAGACGCAGCGATCTCGGTGGCGTGTGCTAGCGAGGTGGCGCGGATCACGAACATGCCATCGCCGTCCCAAAATCGCTCGTCGTCGGTCCAATGCGGCCCCGCCGCCACCAGGATGCCTTGACGCTCGATCTCGCACTGGTGCGCGAGGTGGACGGGAAGGTTCTCCATCACCGGGCCTATGCCATTCGTCGGCGTCGAGAACACCACGTAGAACTGTTTTTTCAACATCTCACCACTTGCTTCGAGAACCTCGTCCTTAGTGACACGCGTCGTCATCATCGTCTTCTCCTGAGTTGCTGCATGCGAATTGAGGCTTGAACCGATCTATGCGCGGCGGATCTTCCGGGATCCATTTCGGGGTAGAGCAATGCCACCCGGCTTCAGATCAATCGGCGTGCGCCGCGCTCGCGAAAGCGACGCCCGGCTCGCCGAAATTGGGGGGAGGCGCTGAACCCCAGAGATTGATCCAGCGATGTGATCCCGTCATCTCCCAGTCGCGCGCCTGATACAGCGCATCATTGTCAATGCGATCCATTCCGACCGACATCTCGACCACGCAGTTGTTGGGATCGACGTAATACTGGAAGACATTGCCACCGGCGCCATGCCGCCCTGGTCCCCAGAGCAACGTCCGATCCTTGAGCACGAGACCATCGGCTATCCGCGCCAGATCCTGGAGGGAGTCGAAGTCGAACGCATAGTGATGCAGGGCGGGCTCACCGCGGAACACCGCCACGGTGTGATGGTAACCGTCATGAGCGCGAAACCAGTTGAACTCGTCACCCGTCGTGCGGTCCGACAGCTTGAGCCCGAGCACGCTGGTGAAGACGTCGCGCACAGCAAGGACGTCGGGCACCCTAAAGTTTACATGCTCGATGCGTCGCGGATGAGAGCCGGGTCCAACATAGCGCGCCACTTCGCTGCGCTTCACGGGTGTATGTACTTCGATGATAAGACCAAACGGCGCCTGGAAGCGTACCGCACGTTCTATGGCCGGGCCGAGAGGTTTGTCCTCGATCACCTCGAGGCCATCGGAGACCGCGCGACGGTAAACCTCGTCCACCGCGGCGGCGTCCATAGCTTCAAGGCCAACAGCGGCGACGTAGCGCTCCGTGCTTTGCCGAAACGCGACCTCGTAGAACCGCTCGTTCGAAGTAAGGAATACCGTTCCGTCGCGCCGACCGCTCACCCGCAATCCGACGAGATCGACAAGATCCAGAGCCGAGCGCTCCGGATCAGGGGTCCCGAAAGTCACGTGGCCCATTTGCCTTATCAAGTGAGTCATGGCTGTTCCTCGCGCCTACAAGTCCCGTGCTGCAGTTCGCGGCGTTACAGCGGCCTCAGCACTCAGCGTTAGTTGGCGCTCGGACGTCGGAATAAAATCGGCAGAATCCCGAACATACTTTTTGATCCTGCCTAAAAGTATTGTTTGGCCGAGCCGCGCCAATCCAAAGGTGCATGGCCTCAATCGACCCAAAAGCGCCGCCTTCCCGGGCAGCCGATGAAAAGGGCGAAATCGCAGATCGCATTCACGTCGTAGCTTGCGGGCGCAAGTTGGCACGAAGAAAATCGATGAGCGCCTTGAGGGCCGCCGAGTTTTGCCGTCGGCTTGGATAGTACAGGAAGAACCCGTCCGTTGTCGGAAGCACGGCCTCCTCCAGCAGGCGGACCAATCGCCTATCCGCGATCATCGCAGCCACGTAGTCTTCATCGATATAGGCGATTCCGACACCGTCCAATGCGGCGCGGACCAGAAGCTGCGGGTCGTCCAGGATAAGCGATCCCTCGACCTCGACCTCGGCAACCTTGCCCTTGGTGATGAATTTCCATGGAATGAACCCGCCGGCGGATAGCCGAAGCCGAATGCAACTATGGGAGTGGAGATCGGCGGGCGTCTGCGGATGGCCGCGGCGCTCCAGATAGCCTGGCGAGGCGACGACAACGTAACGCACATTGTCGGTGATCCGCACTGCGATCATGTCCCGGGCGAGACGGCTGCCGACGCGAATGCCGGCATCGTAGCCTCCGGCAACGATGTCGGTTAAAGCCGACTGGACCGAGATCTCGAGCGTGATTTCCGGATATCGGTCCAGAAATCGGGCAAGCAACGGCCCCAGCACAAAGCGCGCCACAGGCGGCGGGATGGTCAGCTTCAGGTGCCCCGCCGGCTTGTCGCGGTAAGCGTCCACTGACTCGATCGCCGCGTCGAATTCGTCGAGCAGGGGCCGCAACTGCGCCAGCAGCCGTCCCCCGGCCACTGTCAGAGCGACGCTGCGCGTCGTACGGTTCAGCAGCCGGACGCCAAGGCTCTCCTCCAGTTGACGGATCGTATGACTCAATGTTGCCGTAGAAATCCCCAGTTGCTGCGCCGCTTTCGTGAAGCTCAAGAGCTCGGCAACGGCTACGAAGGCGCTCAGCTCGGCGAATCGGGTCCCCCGCATTTCAAACCATCCCTTACATCGTCCGTGCTGCCACCCCGCGTCCGCCCGCTGATCGACGGACGCAATGCCGGATCGGGAAGGAAGCCTATCATTCACCCCGTATTTGGTGGAGATGGCTGTGCCGTACACATGGCGCTCGCCTTCGGCACGGCCATGCCTGCCACGCGCATCTCGCTCAATTCCAGGCGGTTGTCGATTGGTGTCTCCGCTCCATTGCAGTGACGCCGTTCTGGATCGCCGATGCTGAAGAGCCGGCGCGATTGTTGTGACGGCAACCTTTCGTACCGAGCGGATATCGACAGGCCTCCCTACGCGTCTGCGGGGCCGATCTCAAAAACTTGAATCCACTGATGTGAGGCAATTCACATCGACCCCGCACGTTTGGTCCCAGCGTCGAGTGGGGCACTTCAACGTGGGAGAGAAAGATGCGTACCCTCCTTCTTGCCCTTGCGACGTCCGCGACCATCCTCGCAACCGGTGTAACGCCGGTGGCAGCCAGCGAGTATCGGTATTGCCTCCAAGGCGAGGAATTTGCCGGCGCGGGCGATTGTGGATTCGCCAGCTACCAGCAATGTCAGGCTAGCGCAAAAGGCCGCATGGCCTACTGCGGTGCCAATCCGGATTTTGCGACCGTCCTGACAAATCGTGCCAGGCCGCGCCACCGCTGACGCCGTGCGAGAAATAAGCAACCGCCGCGCGCCGGTTGCACATTGCGGGCCCTTGTCGGCTGCCTTCGCTCAGCAACTGCGCTACAGTGCAGGAGCCGGCCTGTTCGTCAGGAGCCCGCATGTCTACGGCAATCTCGGTACTTGGCGGCGTAGGTCTCTTCCTGCTTGGCATGACGGTGATGACCGACGGCCTGAAGGCGCTGGCCGGCTCCGCCCTTCGCACCGTGCTCAGCAAGGCGGCGGCGACGCCGCTGCACGGCTCGTTCTGGGGCGCCATCGTCACGCTTCTGGTGCAGTCCTCCAGTGCAACGACCATGACGACGATCGGTCTCGTCAGCGCCGGCCTGCTGACATTCCAGCAAGGGTTGGGCCTCGTCTTCGGCGCGAACGTCGGCACCACGGGGACAGGCTGGCTGGTCGCGCTCATCGGCGTCCGTGTCTCGCTCACGGCCGCGGCACTGCCGATGATCTTCGTTGGCGCGTTGACGAAGCTTCTGGCCAGCGGGCGGATAGCCGGGGTGGGCGCCGCTCTGGCCGGGTTCGGGCTTGTGCTTTTTGGGCTGACGACCCTGCAGCAGGGCATGGGCGGGCTGGCCGAACGGTTGCACCCGGCGGACCTGCCTGCCGTTCTCGCCGGTCCCGACGCCCGGTGGTGGTCGGGCCTGTTCGGCGTGCTGGTGCTGGTCGTGGTCGGGCTGGTGATGACCGCGCTGATGCAGTCGTCGACGGCCGCCGTCGCGGTTACCCTGTCCGCTTACTTCGCAGGTGCGGTCGGACTGGACCAGGCCTGTGCGCTGATCATCGGCCAGAACATCGGAACAGCCACCAGTTCCGCCTTGGCCGCGATTGGCGCGAGCACCACCGCCAAGCGGCTGGCCATCGCCTATGTGCTTTTCAAGCTTATCGCCGCCGTTATCGCGCTGGTGCTTTTTCCCGTCGTCATCCCTCTGCTCGTGCGTGCCTCCGATACCGTCGATGGCGTCACGCTGCTGGCCCTGTATCACACGGCGTACAATGTTGTCGGCGTGGTGGCCCTGCTGCCGCTGATCAACTGGTTCACGCGACTGGTCGAGCGCATTCTGCCCGAGCGTGGCTCGCCGCTCACGCGCTGCCTCGATCCTTCCGCGCTTGCGGCCCCGATCGTGGCGGTGGAAGCGGTGCGGCGAACGATCGCACGCGCGCTCGCAACGGTATGCGGTTCGATCGAGGCTGCACTGGCCGGCCGCACCGAACCAATCCGTCTGGGGAAGGACGCCGCATCGGTGCAGGATGCGGCCGATGCCTTGCGCCAGGCACAACTATTCCTGTCGGATATGACCGGACCGCCTGAGACCGACGACGAGCAACGGCGTCTCACGAGCACACTGCACGCACTCGACCACGCGTCTCGACTGACGGAATTGGCAAATGGAGGAATCAATTTCGGTTCGGTGCATGGCGGACCGGAGGACATCCGCGCCGGAGAGCTCTGCGCAGAAGCGATGCGAAGTGCGGCCGCGATTGCGCGCGGAGTGGCGGCGCCGCCTCGCGCCGCCGGATCGCCGCAGGTCATGCCACCCTCACATGGCGCCGACGTCATGGCCGGCCCGATCTCGACTGACGAGGCCATCGTCGAGCTCGAGCGTTGTGCGACGCAACTTACCGAAATGCTGCACACCCACCGCAGCGCGACACTGGGCGCGGTCGCCAATGGAACGCTTACGGCCGACGCGGCGCTGGTTCGCGTCGAAACGGTTCGAAGCCTCGAAGCGCTGTCGCGTCACGCCTGGCGCTCTGCAGCCCATCTTGTCGGTCGCGGCTAGCTTGGCGAGCCTTCCCCGGCCGACGACAATCCCGGGGTTGCATCGAATTTTAGAGATATCTCGAAGCGACTTTTCAAGGATTTGCGTTACCTATCAGGTCATGAGCACCCGACCCAGACCCTGATCCCGCGCTGTAGTGCTGCGGGCTAGCGAAACCGACACGTAACCCCCGTTCCCAATCCCACGAAGCAATGGCCGCAGGCGTCCTCGTCTGCGAAGGGCGGAACTTTGCCCGTGAACAGGACCGACGATGACCGTCTCATATTTGAGCTTCCGCGTGCCCTACTCTGCCAACCGGGACTGCGTGATCATCATCAAGCCTCAGAGCAAGGCTTATCAAGCAGTCTGCGTCGACGCAGCGACCAGGCTGACGATCGGAAGCCCGTCCCTCCAGCGTGAGTCCGACGGCGCTCGGCCACAGGTCTCTGCCGCAGAAGTCATCGGCAGGATTGGCCGCTATCGCCTGGCCGCCGCCGCCGTCGACCTCGAGGCCGACGAGTTGGCAGACCGCAGCCGCCGGATCTCCAGCCAATTGCGGTCGCGCCGGCGTCTGTAGCAAACCATGCTACGGGTTCCAGGAGATTCGCATGGCGTCGACGCGACGGATGCCGAAATGGCCGCTGATTTTCGGCGGTACATCCAGGTCGGGCTGCGGTATGCGGGCAGTGATCGCGCTGAGGCTTTCCTCCAATTCGGCGCGGGCGATCGCCTCGCCGATGCACCGATGCGCGCCATAGCCAAAGATCGGATGCAACCGCGGCTGCTTGGTGCGATGAATATCGAACACGTCGGGACGATCGTAGGCCATCTCGTCACGCATCGCTGACATGGTCGACAGCGTGACAAGCTGGCCGGCCGGGATAACAGTGCCGCCAACGTCGACATCCTCGCTTGTGACCCTTGCGACCGCCCCGACGCTCGGTTCGAAGCGCATCGCCTCCGTGACTGCGCCCGAAACCAGGGCGGGATCGCGGCACACCTCCGCCCATTGCTCGCGATGCTGAAGCAGAAGCGCGACCTGCATTGCGATCGCGACCCTGGTGGTATCGGTGCCTCCGACGATCAGTTGGAAGATTTGGTAAAGCATCTCCTCGGGCGACATTTCACCGCCTTCGGTGGCGGCGGCCAGGAACGCGGAGAGGAAATCCTCTCGCGGGCTGCGGCGACGTTCGTCGAGGACCTTGTCGACGTACTCGCGTAGCCGCTGCCCTGCCTTCTCGATCCCGACGATGTCGTCCGGACTCAGCCCGAGACTGAAGGCCTTTGTCACCTCATAGACCAGCAGCGTAAACTCCGGGATGTCCTCGCGCGGAAGTCCCAAAAGATCGGCAATGACGCGGGCGGGCATTTTGGCCGCGATCTCATCGAAGAAATCGACCTCGCCTACCCCGTACCACTCCTCGATGAGATCCTCGGCCGTGCGGCGAATGCTCGGACGCATCTCATTAATCGCGCGGGCGGCAAATAATCGTGAGAACGGCGCGCGGCGGCGCCGATGTACATCACCGTCGGCCGTCAGCATGCCATAGTCGAACATGTCGAACATCGTTCCACTGCCAAAGCCCTGCATCTTGGGGAAGCTCGTTCCGCTGGAGTGGAAGCGCGGATCCTTGCTCAGGCGGTCGACATCGGAAAAGCGCAGCACGAAATATCCGCCGGTCTCGTGCAGCACCACAGGGTATTTCTCGCGATAGGCACGGAACACGCCGTGAGGGTCCGCTTCGAGTTCCTGCAGGGTGACTGTCGGGACTTCGGCGCCAGCGGGGCCGACAGAAAAATTCTTGGCGCTGATCTCTGCCCTCATCGTACACTCTCCGCCTTTCTATCACGCCGCAATTCCGGCTCACGCAGAAGGCGAAGGCTGCCCGCGCGGAGTTTCAGCTCTATTTCGCAGGATCGATACTCTGTTACGCTCGTAACGCGCCCGATCTCGCCGGCGCCCGTTGGGAGCACAGGCGCCGATCGAGGATCGCGTCGCAAATGCCCGGCACGAATTGCAAGGAGATTTGCCATGCCCACGACAGTCGAGAAAGACCACGTCTACAAGATCCTGGAGCTCGTCGGATCGTCCGAGACGAGCATCGAGGATGCGATCCAGAACGCCATCGCCCGCGCCGCAAAGACCATTCGCGAGATGAAGTGGTTCGAAGTCGTGCAGACGCGAGGCCATATCGAGAATGGCGCCGTCCGCCATTACCAGGTCACGCTGCGGGTTGGATTCACGCTGGAGGAGTGAGCCCGGCACTGCCGGCACACGACCTGCCCGTTCTTGCGCCAGGTCAAACATTTGATGTAGCCCACGTGCGATAGATCCATACTTTGTTTGATGCTGAACGTCGTCCGGAGGCTATGTGCAGGTTGATAAACGGTCCGGCGCCGCTTTGATCCCGCCAACCAGCATACCGGACAGGCTTGCGCAGGTCCGTACGCTGCCCGAGCTGCTGCGTTGGCGCGTCCGGGCAACGCCTGATACGGAGGCCTATCGGCATTTCGACGCGGCGGCCGGGCGCTGGGTCAGCCACTCCTGGCACGGGATCGATCTCGAGTTCGACCGCTGGCGGCGCGCGCTGGCCACCGAAGGGTTCGCAGCCGGCGAACGCGTCGCGATCCTGATGCCCAATGGCATCGAGCATATCGCGATGGACCAGGCCGCATTGTCGCGTGGCCTCGTGCCGGTACCGATGCATGCGATCGATAATCCCGAAAGCATCGTCTACATCCTCAAGGATTCCGCTGCGTCGCTGTTGTTGGTCGACGCCATCGACCGCTGGCGGATCCTCGCCAGCGCAGGCGCGCCGGCGGACACGCTCAAGCGTGTGGTCTGCGTAGATCTGCAAGGTACCGAAAACCCGGCAGCGACGGACGATCGCGTCGTGGCGCTGAAATCCTGGCTGACGTCCGAACAGACGGCCGAGGCCGTCATGAACGACGTGGCGTTGGAGCCGGATGACCTTGCCGCGATTGTCTACACCTCCGGCACGACCGGACGACCCAAGGGCGTCATGCTTTCGCACGGAAACATCGTGGCGAACGTCAAGGCGATCCATGCGCGCATCGCCGCCAGTCCGAACGATATCTTCCTGTCCTTCCTGCCGCTGTCTCACACGTTCGAGCGCACCGGCGGCTACTACTATCCGATCGCGGCCGGCGCCTGCGTCGCCGATGCGCGATCGGTGCAGCAGCTCTCCGATGATCTGAAGCAGGTGCGGCCGACCGTACTGATCTCCGTGCCGCGGATCTACGAGCGCATCTATGCGCTGATCATGCAGCACAGCGAGGCGGCCGGCCGCTTTGAACGCGAATTGCTCGAACTTACGGTTGCCGTCGGCGGACGGCGCTTTGATGCGAGGCAGGAAGGCGGCAAGCTGTCGCTGTTCGACCGGATGGTCTGGCCGCTGCTCAAGCACCTGGTCGCCGACAAGGTGCTGGCTCAGTTCGGCGGGCGGCTGCGCGTGGCCGTCAGCGGCGGCGCGGCGATCGGCGAGCGGGTGATCCGGCTGTTCCTCGCGCTCGGACTGGACATCCTGCAGGGCTACGGCATGACCGAGACGTCACCTGTCGTCTCCGTCAATACCGCTGATGACAACGATCCCCGCTCGGTCGGCCGGCCCCTCGACGGTATCGACGTCAGGATCAGTGAGGATCGGGAATTGTTGGTGCGAGGGCCGAACGTGATGCTCGGCTATTGGCACCGGCCGGACGAGACGCATCGGGTCAAGGAAGCCGACGGATGGCTGCATACCGGCGATCAGGCGCGCATCGAAAATGGCCGCATCAGCATCACCGGTCGTATCAAGGACATCCTGGTGACCTCGACCGGGGAGAAGATCGCGCCTGTCGATCTCGAAACCGCGATCCTCGCCGATCCCTTGTTCGAGCAGGCCATGGTGATCGGCGAGAACCGTCCCTTTCTCGCGGCACTCGTGGTGCTGAACGCGAAGGCCTGGGAGCGCGAGAAGGCGAGGCTCGTTGGCAGCGGCGCGGAGGCGGAAACCGCATTCCTTGTCAAACGCATCGCCGAGGCCGTCAAAGCCTATCCGGCCTATGCGACACCGCGCGCGGTATGGTGGACGCTGGAGCCATGGACCATCGCTGCCGGCCTGTTGACGCCGACGCTGAAGAACAAGCGCCCGGCGCTCGAACATCGCTTTGCCGCGGAAATCGAACAGATCTACGCGCACAGGCCACAGGGCGGATCGCGTCCTACGGCATCGCCGGCGCGAACGCAATGAGGACTTCGTCGCGTCTCCACGGTAATTCCTCATCCTGAGGAGCCGCGCAGCGGCGTCTCGAAGGATGGGCCGCGGGCGCCAGCGGGGGCCTCATGGTTCGAGACGCGGCGAAGACGCCGCTCCTCACCATGAGGGTTTAGAGTCCGCAAGGTGGATTAGCGGGCGCGTGCTCCGTCGTTCCACAAGTGAAGGCGGAAACAGTAACCCATTTCGTCGCTCTCAGCCGCAGCTTGACTCGCCTCGCGCCTTGTTGATGAAGTGTTTTGAGTGGCGCCACGCCATATCATCCAAGACACAGAAGCGGCTGCACGCAGCCCACCAAATGGAAACGCCTTCATGTTGATTCCGATCGCCGACGTGCCGCGCTGGTATGCTGAACGCCAGCCGCCGGGCACGATCGCCATTCGTCATGGACAGGACACGCTGACCTGGGAACAACTCGAGCGCCGTGCCAACGCCCGTGCACGGGCGTTCGCGGCCAAGGGCGTCAAGCCCGGCGATTTCGTCGCGATCGGGCTGCCCAACAGCAATGCATTCTTCGAGACCACCTTTGCGGTATGGAAGTGCGGCGCGACACCGACCTCGCTGTCCTGGCGATTGCCGCGCGGCGAGGCGGCCGCGGTGCTCGATATCCTCAAGCCCGCGCTGGTGGTCGGCGGCGAGCCTGACTGGAATGCGCCGAACTCGCTGCCGATCGGCTTCGTGCCTGAAGGCTATTCCGACGAGCCGCTCGCAGCACCCGTCTCGCGCTATTGGAAGGCAATGACGAGCGGCGGCTCGACCGGGCGGCCGAAAGTGATCCTCGACCATCTTCCCGCCGTGGTCGATACCACCACGGCGCCGCCGCTCGGCATCCCGCTTGGCGCCTCGCTGCTCAATCCGGGGCCGCTGTATCACAACGCGCCATTCATCGTTTCGCATTTTGCGCTGTTCGCGGGCGGCCGCCTTACCGGCCTGACCAAGTTCGATGCCGAGGAGACGCTGCGCCAGATCGAGGCCGAGCGCGTGCAATGGATCAATTTCGTGCCGACCATGATGCATCGGATCTGGTCGCTGCCGGACGACGTACGCAATCGCTACGATCTCTCGAGCCTGCAGGTCGTGTTCCACATGGCGGCGCCGATGCCGCCATGGCTGAAGGAGAAATGGATCGAGTGGCTGGGCCCGGAGCGGATCTGGGAGCTCTATGGCGGCACCGAGCGGCAGGGCGCCTGCATCATCTCCGGTGTCGAATGGCTCGCGCACAAGGGCTCGGTCGGCAAGATCGGTGAGACCGCGCGGCTGCGCATCATCGGCGAGGACGGCAATGACGTCGCACCCGGCGAGACCGGCGAGATCTATTTCCTGCCCAATGACGGCGCCGGCACCACCTACCACTATCTCGGCGCCGAGCCGAAACGCCGCGCCGACGGCTGGGAGTCGCTCGGCGATATCGGCCGGCTGGATGCGGACGGCTATCTCTATCTCGGCGACCGGCTCGCCGACATGATCCTGCGCGGCGGCGCCAACATCTATCCGGCGGAGGTCGAGGCCGCGGTGTGCGCGCATCCCGATGTGCGCTCCTGCGTCGTGGTCGGCCTGCCCGACCCCGAACTCGGCCAGCGCGTGCATGCGATCATCGAGTGCGGTCCTGAGGTGGACGCGCAAGCTATCGCCGATGGCATGGGCGATTTCCTCGCCGACCGGCTCAGCCGCTACAAGCATCCGGAGAGCTTTGAAATCGTGGACGCACAGGTGCGCGACGATTCCGGCAAGGTCCGCCGCACGCTGTTGCGCGACGAGCGCGCGGCATGGCTGAAGGAGAATCGCGCGTTCCGGATCATGCCGTCGTGCGTGCCGGTGAAGGCGGAGTGAGCGCGAAGTTCACGATTGATTCGAAGGCTGCCGCATCGACTCTTACCTCTCCCATCGGGAGAGGTCGCGCCGAAGGCGCGGGTGAGGGGTCATGGTCTCTCATGGGCACCTGCGGCCCCTTACCCGATTTGCTGCGCAAATCGACCTCTCCCCGCCGGGGAGAGGTGAAAAGAGCGCGCGGTCGGGCTGACTCCGCCCATCAACTATTGGCCCAGCAGCTCCAGCGTTCGTGGGTCAGCTTCGCCGCCATAATACTTCCTGAGGGCAGCGGGAAATTCGGACGCCGACGACACCGCGGCGAACAAAGTCATCGAAGAACGGAATTTCAGATCGTCGGGGCTGCCGAGAATTTCCCGGATGGTCCTGCCTTCGACGGCGTTGACGAGACGCGTGCACTCGAAGAGCCGCGGACCCAGGATATCATGCTGGAGATAGGCGATCGCCTCGTCGCGGGAGGCGATCGCGAAACGCTGCGCCATCGCGCTGAACCCGAGACCGGCAAGCTGCGGGAAGATGAACCACATCCAATGGCTTTGCTTGCGGCCGCGGCTGAGCTCCGCCACGACCTGTCGATAGACGGGAGCTTGCGCATCGACAAAGCGCGCGAGATCAAAGCGATCACTCATGGTCGCCTCCTGATGGACCGACAAGCTCGGCGAGGCGATCGAGCAGCGGCCGCTGGCCCTCGAGGATCTTTACACGCGCGGCAGCGAGATCGAACCATTCGGCGCGATCGATCTCCGGAAATGCCTGCATCTTCCCGCTTCTCGGCGGCCACTCGATCTCGAACGTATTACTCCTGATAGCGTGCACATCGAGATCGCCTTCGACGGCGAAGGCGATCACCCGCTTGCCGGCGCGCTGGCGGATCTCGCCCAGCGGCTCAAGCGGCCGATCGAGGACGACACCGGTCTCCTCGGCAAATTCACGGCGCGCCACGGCGGTTGCATCCTCCTCCCCGTCCATCTCGCCCTTGGGGATCGACCAGGCGCCCTCGTCCTTGCGCCGCCAGTAAGGCCCGCCGGGATGCACGAGCAGAACTTCCAGCCGCGGCCCTGAACGGCGATACATCAGGATGCCCGCACTTGCGGGCGCGCGAAGGCTCGCCTTCAACGATCGTTGCTCCCGCCATGCATATTCGGCTCCGTTGGACAGGACCGCGTCTTTCGGGATGTATGCGACGTTTGGCATCGGCTCAAGACGGCACATGCGAGGTTTTGGAGCTTAACATCTTAAGGTAGAATATATCCAACCGATTCAACCTTGCGAGATTTTCAATGTCTTTCCGCGATGACAACAGGGACTATGAGAAGTGGTTGGCCACGCAGTGCAAGATCGTCAAGAGGGACATCAACTACAAGCATAAGCGAATGAAGGAGAGCGCCTTCATCTTCCTGCGCGCGACCTATTTCCGCTGGGCGAAGAAAATCGGCGACTGGTGCCCGGAGTTGATGGACGCGCCGAAGGTGCTCGCCGTCGGCGATCTGCATTTGGAAAATTTCGGAACCTGGCGCGACGCCGATGGCCGCCTGGTCTGGGGCGTCAACGATTTCGACGAAGCCGCCGAAATGCCCTATGTGCTCGATCTCGTCCGCCTCACGACCAGCATCCAGCTCGCGCCGCGTTCGGCCGTCGATGACGAAGATGCCGCCAGCGCTCTGTTGGAGGGATATCACGAGGGCTTGAGTCGTCCGCAACCGGCGCTGTTGTTCGAGAACCGAACCTGGCTCAGGCCCTACGCCGAGCCCGACGACGGGGAAGCGGAGGAATTCTGGGACGACATCGAAAAATACCCCAAGCCCCACCCGCGACCCAGGGAGGTCGAGAAGGTGCTGGAGGCAAGCCTGCCGAAAGGCGCCAGCGACGTCCGGCTATGCCAGATTTTCAGGAAGGGCGGCGGCAGCCTCGGGCGGCCGCGTTACGCGGTGATCGCGAAATGGCGCGAAGGCCTCGTCGTTCGTGAGGCAAAGGCGCTGGTGCCCTCGGCGTGGATCTGGGCTCACAAGCCGACAGGGTCCGAAAGATCGAACTTCCTCAAATCGGCCAACAGTAGATACCGTTCGCCCGACCCATTTCTGACCGTGCACAAAAAGTTCATTTTCCGCCGCATCTCCGCCGACTCCAAAAAAATCGAACTCGGCAAGAGCGCCGGGAGAAAGCTGCACCTGAAGCTGCTTCACGCCATGGCATTCGACGTTGCGTCCATCCACGCCGCCAGCCCGGCCGGACGCGAGGCGATCGAAGCCGACTTGCGGAAGCGCCCGCGCGGCTGGCTGCAAGCAGCGGCAACTGTCGCGAACGGGAAGGTCCGGCGCGACTATCAGCAATGGCGGGGCTGATGCATTTGTAGTCGTTCCAAACCGTGAAGCCCGCTCGCGCTGGGCTCATTTCGTTGTTATATTGGGTCTGGGACAATCGACCGGACAGTGACTATTTGGGTGCGGCGTTAGTCGAAGGAAACGCGATTCTTACGGAGATCCTTCATGTCTTCCTTGACCGAATGGAGAGTGCCGCCGGCCCACCAGCCCAGTTCCGGCAACTACAAGTTTGACCTCGATCGCACGCTTACCGCCGTGGTGGGGCTGCACTCCATCATCCCGTCCGATGCGTTCAGCGCGGAGACGCTGGGCACGGAGCGCGCCGGCAATGGCGTCCTGATCGACGACGGGCTGGTGCTGACCATCGGCTATCTCATCACCGAAGCGGAAACGGTGTGGCTGCATCTTGGTGACGGCCGCGTGATCGAGGGCCACCCGCTCGGCTTCGATTTCGAATCCGGCTTCGGCCTGGTGCAGGCGCTGGGACGGCCGGGCATCGACCCACTGCCGATCGGCTCGTCCGCCACGACGAAGGTCGGCGACAATGTCGTGGTCGGCGGGGCCGGCGGCCGCACGCGTTCGCTGGCGAGCCAGATCGTGGCGAAGCAGGAATTCGCGGGCTATTGGGAATATCTGCTCGACGAAGCAATCTTCACCTATCCCGCCCATCCCAATTGGGGCGGCACCGCGCTGATCTCCGGCAAGGGCGAATTGATCGGCATCGGCTCGCTGCAACTCGAACGCGAGCGCAACGGCCGCGCCGAGCATGTCAACATGATGGTGCCGATCGACCTGTTGACGCCGGTGTTCGACGATCTGCGCAAATATGGCCGCGTCAACAAGCCGTCGCGGCCCTGGCTCGGCATGTACACGACCGAGATCGACAACCGCATCGTCGTGGTCGGGATCGCCGGCAAAGGCCCGGCGGCGCGCGCCGAGCTGAAAACCGGCGACGTCATCCTCGCCGTCAACGGCGAAAAGGTGATGAGCCAGGCGAGCTTCTACCGCAAGCTCTGGTCACTTGGCACTGCCGGCGTTGACGTGCCGCTCACCGTCTATCACGAGGGCGTCACCTTCGACGTCACGCTGGCTTCGATCGATCGCACCAAGCTGTTGAAGGGGCCGCGGCTGCACTGAGCGCGGAGAGAGATGCAATGAGCGAGGCCGTGGTGGACGACATCGTGGCCGTGCTGCCGCCGCTGTTGCAGACGCTGGAATCGCTCGGCTTCATCGCGCGCCACCTGCACCCGCCGGAGTTCGGCCATGTGATGGAGATCTCGGGTGAGCCCGATGAGGCGCTGCGCGCCGTTCGCCCGCGGCTCGCTGACTGGCCGGAACAATTTGCCGCGATCAGGGCGCAGCTCGACACCGCAAGCGACGCGGCGCTCGCCGCCTATCAGGGACTGCGTGCGGTGCAGGACGGCAATGGTGATCTCGTGAGCGTGTTTCGCGCGCTGCGCTACACACCGCGGGCACTGGAAGCGCTCTATCCGCTGGCCGCGCGATTGCCGCCGGTGAACGAGTTCTTCACCGATCCCGCCTTGCGCGGGGATGCCGAACTGCTGACGCGGCTGGCCGAGCCTGCCGGTGAAATCACCGGCGTCCTGCACGACAGCGACGAGCCGGGCAGCCGCGGCGGCTTTTCGCTGTACGTGCCGGAATATTACACGTCTGACCGCGCCTGGCCGCTGGTGATGGCGTTGCATGGCGGCAGCGGCAATGGTCGCGGCTTCTTGTGGAGCTGGCTGCGCGACGCCCGCAGCCGTGGCGCCATCCTCGTCGCGCCGACCGCACGCGGAAGCACCTGGGCCTTGATGGGCGACGACATCGACACGCCGAACTTAATCCGCATTCTCGATTTCGTGCGGTCGCGCTGGAATGTCGACGAGAAGCGAATGCTGATGACGGGAATGAGCGACGGCGGCACGTTCTGCTACGTTTCAGGCTTGGATGGCGCCTCGCCCTTCACCCACCTCGCGCCGATTGCCGCGACCTTCCATCCGTTGATGGCGCAGATGGCGGATGCGGATAGGCTGCGTGGCCTGCCGGTCCATATCGTGCATGGAAAGCTCGACTGGATGTTTCCAGTCCAGGTCGCGCGCCAGACGCAGCAGGCGCTGAGCGCGGCCGGTGCCGCGGTGACCTATCGCGAGGTCGATGATCTCAGCCATACCTATCCGCGCGAGATGAACGCAGTGATTTTGGAATGGCTGAATGCGGTGCCGTAGCCCCGGGGTGAAGCGCCAGCGTAACCCGGGAACGCTTGCTACGCTGGCGCAGAAGTCCTCGTGGAGGTCGGAGTTTCAAACCAGGCCGCCATTGGCGCGCAGCGTCTGGCCGTTGACCCAGGAGCCATCGGGGCCGGCGAGGAAGGATACGACCGAGGCGATGTCCTCGGGCGTGCCGAGCCGCTCTAGCGGAATCATCTTGGCGAAACGGTCGATCAATTCAGGCGACTTGCCGCGCAGGAACATATCGGTTGCGGTCGGACCTGGCGCCACTGCGTTCACCGTGATCGAGCGTCCGCGCAATTCCTTGGACAGGATCGCGGTCAGGGTCTCGATCGCCGCCTTGGTCGCGGCGTAGACGCCGTAGGTCTCGAGCTTGGTGCCGACGACGCTGGTCGAGAAATTGATGATGCGTCCGCCGTCGCGCAGGCGGCGCGCGGCCTCGCGCATCGCATTGAAGCTGCCCTTGAGGTTGATCGCGATGTGCTGATCGAACTGTGCGTCATCGCTGTCGGCGATCTTCGCAAGCTTCATGATGCCGGCATTGTTGACGAGCACGTCGACGCCGCCGAAGGCGGCCTCCGCCGCACCGAACATGCCGCGCACCGCGTTGGGATCGCTGACATCGGCCTTGGCGGTAAGCGCCCGGCCGCCGGCCGCCTCGATCCGGCTCGCCACCGCCTCCGCTGCTTTGGTGTTGCCGGCGTAGTTGATCACGACGGTGAATCCGTCCTTCGCAAGGCGTTCGGCCACCGCGGCGCCGATCCCGCGTGAGGCGCCCGTTACCAGTGCTACTTTGTTGGTTTCGTTCGACATTTTGCTCTCCTGCTTGTTGGCAGCTTGGCCGCTGGGTGACAGGAGCAAAGTAAGGACTTCCGCACTCCGGATAATCATGCATTCATTGGAAAAACTGTTCGGTAAATCCGGATAATCGAGATGGACCGGTTTGACGCGATGCGGGTATTCACCCGCGTGGTGGAGCGGCGCAGCTTTTCGCTGGCGGCGGATGATCTCGGCCTGCCCCGCTCGACGGTGACGGACGCCGTCAAATCGCTGGAAGCCCGGCTCGGTGTGCGGCTGATCGAACGCACCACGCGGCACGTCCGTCCGACGCTCGATGGCGAAGCGCATTACCGCCGCTGCCTGTCGCTGATCGCCGACCTCGAGGACGCCGAAGGCGCATTCGGCGGCAGCAAGCCGAAGGGGCTGTTGCGGCTGGAAGTGCAGGGCACGCTGGCGCGTCACTTCCTGCTGCCGAACCTGCCGGGGTTCTTCACGGAATATCCCGACATCGAGATCAATATGAGCGAGAGCGACCGCTGGATCGACCTGATCGAGGAAGGCGTCGATTGCGTATTGCGCTTCGGCCATCTGCCCGACAGCGACATGATCGCAAGGCAGGTGGTGATGCTGGAGCGGCTGACATGCGCGGCGCCTGGCTATTTCGAGCGCTTCGGCATTCCAACCACACCCGACGCGCTCGAAGGTCATCGCATGATCGGGATACGCTCGCTGACGACAGGGCGGCTGCGGCCGATGGAGTTTGTGGTCGACGGCGCTGCGCGTGAGGTGATGCTGCCGGCGATCATGTCGGTGACGGGACCGGAGAGCTACCTAGCTACCGCGCGGCTCGGGCTTGGCCTGGTCCAGGTGCCGCGCTTCCACGCCGAGGCCGATCTCGCACGCGGCACCCTCGTACAGGTGCTCAGCCAATGCCCGCCGCCTTCGGTCCCGGTTTCCCTGCTCTACCCGCGAAACCGCCAGCTCTCGCCGCGCGTGCGCGTATTCATCGATTACGTGATGCGCGCCTTCGGGCGGCTGTAACCGCGGTTCCGGCACGAACCGGCCGATCCCGGAACCATCCGGCGGCCATCTCCGTTATCAGCGGTCACCGGAGGGATCGTCATGCGAATGTTTCTCGGAATGATCTTGGGTGCGCTGCTGCTGGTCGCGGGCGTCTATCTCTACGACTCGATGCGGACGTCGAGCGTGGCGAGCGGGCAGGTCGCGCAGAACGGCCGCACCATCGTCAACTGGGACGTTGCCGCCGATGACCTGAAGGCGCTGAAAGCGCGCGCCCATGAGGATTGGCAGAAGATCTCATCGCGCTAGCGAGGACCTGCCAGATCTAACGGCTCATGTTCGCCTTGCGCGCATCCGCAATGGCCTGCACAAATTGCTCTTTGGTCAGGATGCCGGGCACGCGGAATTTGCCGACGATGAAGGACGGCGTGCCCTGGAAACCGAAGGCCTCGGCCTGCGCATTGTTGCGCGCCAGAATGGCATCGATCGACGTGGCATTGGCCGCGAGATCGCGGTTCAGGCGATCGATGTCGATACGCGCACCGGCGAGCACCTCCTTGATCCGCGGCTCGGTCAGCTTCGTGGTGAGGCCCATCATCGCTTCATGCGCCGCCTGAAACTTGTCCTGATACTTCGCGGCCAGCGCCATACGCGACGCGACCTTGGACACATCGCCCAGGATCGGCCAGTCCTTCCACACCAGACGCAGCTTGCCATCGTCCTGCGCCACCTGCCGCAGTTCGGGCTCGATCTTGCGGCAATAGGGACACTGGTAGTCGAACCACTCGACGATGCTGATGTCGCCCTTGGCGTTGCCGGCGACAGGAATCTCCGGATCGCGCAGCACGGCGGCTTCGGTCAGCACCTTTTCTTCTTCCTGCGCAGCGGCAGTGCCGCCGAGCAGCGTGACGCCGACAGCCATTAGGCCGAGCGCGGCACGGCGCGTGGGTTCCGGATTGATCCCGGCACGATCGGTCGATGGGCTCATGTCAAATCTCGCGGCTGCGTTCGCTGTCTACGCTCGGCAGGCGCATATGTCACGCAGCTTTGCTGAGCTCACCGCAAAGTCGGCCGAAAGGCGGCACGATAAAGGCTGATGCGGCCGACGCTGTATCGCCGGCCGCACCGTCGGCTTCGAGATCAAGCGGCGCCCTTCAGGCGCTTGGTGCATTCGCTGTAATAGCCGCCGCCCTTCTGGATCCACTTCAGCCCGCCATTGGCATTGGTGGCCTTGTTGGCGTTGTACTGATCGACGCAGGTGTGCATGCGCGCCTTGCCCTCGGTCTCCTTGGAATATTTCGGATCGACCGCGGTCGGGAATACCGCCGGTCCCGCCGGCAATGCAGGCGCTGCGCTCGGGGCAGCTTCCTTCTTGGCTTCCTTCGCGGCGGGGGCCGGCGCAGGAGCGGCGGCCGTTGGTGCTGCGGGCGCGGCGGCGGGCGTTGCGTCCGCGCCGCACTGGGCCTTGCGGAAGTCGTTCCACTTCTGGCCGTTCAGTGTCCCGGCTGCCTTGGCGGCCTGATACTTGGCGCTGCATTCCTGCGCGGTCAGGGCTTGCGCCGGCGCCGACATCACGAATGCGGCGAGCCCCGAGGCCGCCATCGCACAAAGCAGTTTGGTTTGAATTGTCATGCTTGTTCTCCCTTTTCGTCAAACCTCAGCGCGTTGACGAGGGCCGCATCCTAACGCAACCGGAACTTGCGACAACGCGTTGGCGGATCGCGCGGTCAAAATATTGTGGCGACCGACATGCGCGATATTCATCGGCGGTTCAGCATCGGGCAGCGACCGTTTTCACCTTCACCAATTCGAGGTGCTCCATGCCGAAGCTTTCCTCCCTCGCCACCACAACCGCCCTCGCCTTCCTGCTGACGGGCACCGCCTTTGCGCAGACCACCGCGCCTGCGCCGAAGGACACAACAGCCAAGACCGAGACCAAGGCGCCGATGCCGGAAGAGAAGAAGGCGCGCAGCGCCGCCTCGCTGGAATGCTCCAAGCAGGCCGATGCGAAGAGCCTGCACGGCAAGGAGCGCAAGAAATTCCGCCGCGAATGCCTGAAGGAAGCCGCCGGCACGAGCGCGGGCACGAAGTAAAGGCGGCACCCCGCCCCGCCGAAAAGGGAATGTGAGCAGAGGCGCCGGCGCTCTGGTTTGAGCATGATCTCCGCGCAAACGCTTCGCGTTTGTCGCGAGGGAAAACCGGTTTCCACTTTTCCGGATCATGCTCTAACTAAAAATCCGGCGCATTGCTGCAATCGCGAGATGCATTTGTCGCGGGCCTGCGGATTTGGCATAACGCCGCCGTGAACCTGCTCCCCGCATCGATGGCGTTTGCCGTTCCCAGCCGCGCGAACCTCCTCAATACGACCGAGACGCTCGTCATCGGCGCCGCGGGCGGCCTGCTGTTTCTATGGGCGAACCTGCCGGGCGGGCTGATTTCCGGCGCGATGATCGCGGTCGGCATTGCCGCGCTCGCCGGCCGGCCGCTCACCGTGCCGCCGGCGGTGACCCAGACCGTGCTGATCCTGCTCGGCATCTCCCTGGGCTCGCTGGTGTCCCGGCAACTGATCCAGCATGTGAGCGCCTATCCGCTCACTATCGCGCTGCTGGCGCTCGCCACCGTCTGCTCGATCTTCGGCAGCAGCTTCTATTTGCAGCGCGTGCATGGCTGGGACCAGACCTCGGCCTTCCTCGCCGGCAGCCCCGGCGCGCTGTCGCAGATCACGATGCTCGCGATCGAGAAGGGCGCCGACGTCGCGGCGATCGCCGTGGTGCAGACCATGCGCGTGATCATCCTGACCGCCGCGCTGCCATTGATGCTGGCGCTGCTCGGAATAGCACCGGCGGCGCCGCCGACGATCGCCTCCGCCAGTGCCTCGCCGATCGAGCTCGCGGCGCTGATCGCCGCCTCCATCGTCGCAGCGCTGGTGCTGCGCTGGGCGAAATTTCCGGCAAGCTGGATGTTCGGCGCAATGCTCGCCTCCAGCCTCTTGCACGGCGTCGGCGCGATCGAGGGCGGCCTGCCGCCCTGGGTGCGCGGCGTCGCGCTGGTCGGCATCGGCGCCCTGATCGGGTCGCGCTTTGCCCGGATGAAGCTTTCGACCTTGCGCAGCCACATCAACGCCGGGCTGGGCTCGTTCGCGGTCGCGATCGTGATCTCCGCGATGTTCGTCGCGGCGATCACGCTGACCACGCAGGTTCATCTCTCCGATGTCGTCGTCGCCTTTGCCCCCGGCGCGATGGACGCCATGCTGGCGCTCGCGCTGACGCTGCACATCGACCCGATCTTCGTCGGCGCGCACCACCTCTCGCGCTTCGTGTTCGTCACGCTGGCGACGCCGGGCATCGTGCACCTGTTCGGCCGGCCGCAGGAGGACGTGGACGATTAGTGGGCACGTCTCATCGTCATTGCGAGCGGAGCTTTCTGATTCAACTGTCAAACAGCTTCTCCGCTGTCATCGTCCGGCTTGACCGGACGATCCAGTATTCCAGAGGCGTCTGAGCATGAGCCGGGAAGCCGCCGGATACTGGATACCCCGCCTTCGCGGGGCATGACGGTGGAGTATGGGAAGAGATGTGAGTCCGCATTCTCGCGGCGCGTTGCGTCCGAGCTTTGCGTCACTTTCCACCCTCCTCGATAGCAGAGGGCGCAGGGAAAGCCGGGTGCCGGTTGCACCCATGGGCCCCGTGCAACAAAAAGCACGGGGGTAGGACCACAGGTCAACCGGAGCAACACCGGCTTTCCCTGCGCGATGGTTTACCCCTCATGGTGAGGAGCGCCTCAGGCGCGTCTCGAACCATGAGGCCCCAGTCTCGCCCGCGGCCATCCCTCGAGACGCCGCTCACGCGGCTCCTCGGGATGAGGAGTCTGTCATGCTGGGGCTCTCACGACTCGTCGCGCCCGGAATGCCGGAGAGTGCAATCAGGCGCGCGCGGTCCGCGCAAAGCCCCAGGCGGCGATAGCGGTCATGAGCAGCGAGATCAGCACGTTGTAACCGGCGAGCGAGAGGCCGAGGAAGCGCCACTGCACCTCATCACAACGGATTACCTTCACCGTATCCAGCCGCTGCAGCAGCGTGCCGGCCTTGCCGAGATCGACGATCGGGCCAGAGCAATCGGTCGGCCCCTGCCAAAAGCCCCATTCGACGCCGGCGTGATAGGCGCCGAGCCCGGCATTGACGAGCGCGGCGAGCGCGAGGACCGTGAGCCCGGCGAGCAGCATCGGGCGCGGTGCCCCCTTCGCAGCGGCGAACGCGACCAGCACCCCGAGCGGGACCGCGAGATAATAGGCATAGCGCTGCTCGAGGCAAAGCGGACAGGGCAGGATCTCCAGCACGAGCTGGAAGAACCAGGCCCCCGCCAGCGTCGCCGCCGCGATGCCAGCCACGATTGCCGACGCAGTCAGCGCCGGATTGGCCGATCTACGTGTGGACAGCGGATTGGCGGTCGCGAGCGTCACGGCTAAAGCTCCTTCAATACCAAGGTGGTATCCCTTGGATGTACCGCTGTCGAGCCACGTTGGGATCAAAACCGCGCGGGTTGACCCCGACACCCCGCCCGCTATATTCCGCCCGCTTCGCGACGCCAGCCCTCCGGGCTGATGGGGCGAATGCCCCTGTGGCGGAACTGGTAGACGCGCTCGACTCAAAATCGAGTTCCGCAAGGAGTGCTGGTTCGATTCCGGCCAGGGGCACCAACTCGCCACCATTCGAGACAAAGCCAAGAATAACCCCACTCGCTGTTGGTGCGACTAGCCGCCCCATTCAGCGGGCGCACACCGCGAAGAGCCGCACGGATGTCAGCATCCCGCCGAGCATCTGACGCAGAGGCAAGGCCGCGCGTGCCGTCGGTCCAAACGGCGCAGAAGCGGAGCTTGAAAGGAGGTTAGATCGTTCTGGTCTACGTTCATAAGCGGACCATTTTTGAGCCTGCCCCGACTTCGCCCTTGGGGCCAGGAGCTGACCTAAGCAACACCGGGCTGCCGCGCTTGCCCACATCAATTGGCTTGTTTGATCGGAGGAAGATATTTGCTCAGCGTCGTGGGATTTCGAGCATCACCCGCTGGAAGGTAAATCCGATAGTTGATGCGAAACAATCCGCTCGGCGGGCTAGGGAGCCAGTTTCCTTCAAGTCCCGTCGGCGCCTGATTCTGAATGTAGATATCCAGCGAGCCGTCCGGATTGTAGGTCAGCCCTTTGGTTCGGTCGCCAATCGAAAAACGGTTGATGGGATTTTTCACCAACTGAAAATCGGAGCCATACATGGTGAACGACCAGAAGCCGTGCTTCAGGGTGGGAGGAAGTTCGTCCTTGTTGAAATGAACCGTGTATCTGTTCGCGCCATCGAGTAACTTGGCGCTGCCGTCTTCATAGCTGCTGAAATATTCCGCTTCTTCGCGGTCATGAACGAACAGGCCTTCAAGCGCTCCTGCCGCGCGGTCGAAATAGTCAAACCCGTAGGTGCCAGGGCGCAGATTATTCCAGCGTGTGGGATAGGGAGTGCCGCGGAACTTCACTTTCCACTTCATGATCTGCGGTCCCATCTCAGCGGCCCGCGCGAGCCCCTTGTGGGCGGGTTCGTCGAGCTTGGAGACGTCGAAAGGCTGACCCACATTGATGCCGCCGCGGCCGAGCAGGATGACGGCAGCTTCCTGGTCTCTCGGCGGAGGATTCTCCGCAAGCAGGTCGGCCACCGTTTGGAAATAGGCCAGGTCTCCCTGGTAGTCTGGCCGTTTCGCGAGCCGAGGAACCGGCGCTTGGCCAAACTTGCTCTTGTCGCCCCAATTGCTCAGCGAAGTCAGATGGAAGTTCTCCTGCAGAGCGTTGACCCTTGCCAGATCCTCATTGTCCTGAGGAACTACGCCTATGCGGATGGCGAACATGATGGTGTTGCTGGGCACACGGTGCTCGATGACACCCTCCGGAAGCTTGCCCTTCCAGTTAGGCCCGACAAACGCATGGTTTCCGCCCTTGCCGTCGGTCGCGCGCGTGCCGATGTAGAAAAGATTGTTGGTGTAGACGTCGGCGACCTCGACCGACCAGTAACGGTCCAAAATGTCGGGCGCTGTCAGGATAATGGGCTGCTCGGCCAGTTCGAGCACCGCGCCGCTATAAACGGTGTCATTGTTGGGGGTGTAGGGCATGACGTCATCGGCGGTCGCGAGCGCCTTCATGTGGCCGATCTGATTGATCGGTGCGGCCGGCGCAAATTTCTTCGCCTTCTCCAGCGCAACCGGATCTAACCTTATCCTCCGCTCTCGCTCGAGCATCGTGAGCGGAAGCGTGAATACATAGTTTTGGATGCCCACCGCGTAGTACCATTCCTCCTCGGATTGGGCGTCGAGGTTGCGAATCTTCTCACTTGAGGCAGGCTGCGCACTTGCCTGGGCGACCCATTCCTGGGCGTGGGCAATTGAGACAGAAGCCATGATCGCAAAGGCGGCAAGGATCGTGCGATTCCTCATCTGCAGCCCTCCTGCTTTCGCGCACAGAGCATCCACGTTTGCTTGGATGTCGTAAAGATAGGCCGTGGGCCTTGCCTTACCTGCGGGGTCCAGATCCTCGCACGCGACCGCTTCACCTTCCCGAACAGACATTCACGGCGACGTCCCGCTTGTCGGACTCGGGCCAACAACCGACGTTCGATATATCGTCCTCGTTCGCATCTCGGAACCACGTCGCGCACGCCGTAGTTAACTGCCTATTGTACTCGCTTGACAAGCGGCGGTCTCCACTGACCATCGAGGATGGGGCGCCCAGCCCAGTGGGCGAGAATTTAAAGCGAGAACGGGCCACTCGCGGGCAGCCAGTTGCTCTCCCTGTCTACGCCCGGCGATTTGGCGCCGGCGTACAGCGTCAGCGAACCGTCCTGACATTGAACATTCCCTTCGCAAGGAACGTTGGCAGCATCTTGCCGCCTTCTTCGCGCGGGTCGATGTAGAGATCGAAGAAGGCAGCCCTGGACAGACCGGGCTTTTCGCCCACCCATACGCGCTTTTTAGTGTTACCTGGGCGCCTTAGCGCCAGGTTGCCGGTTCGCAGGGAGGATTATTCCACGGACCTCCGGCAAACTGGCCAGTGTCTGGAGCCCGGATGCAGTGAACGACGCGGGAGGGAGCAACGACTGCGCCATTTCTGTCGCGCCACGCCGCCCTGGTGCCTGAGCCCCGGGTTGCCGGTTCGCAAGGAGGATTGTTCCACGGACCTCCGGCAAACTGGCCAGTGTCTGGAGCTCGGATGCAGTGAACGACGCGGGAGGGATGGATGACTGCGCCGTTTTTGTCGTACCACGCCGCCATGGCCGGATTAGCGAACATGGCCGCGGCGATCAGTCCTACCGAAACAAGCTTACTCATTGCGCGCCTCCATATGATATCAGCGATTGAACGACTGACTAACTTTTGCTGCAGCTTGTTTCTCTAGCGACGATCCACTTCATCAAGTGTTGATCTATATCAACCTCCTCCCCGAACCGGTGGGATTGAGCGTGAGGCGAAGTCGGTCGTGGACTTTCACTTTGACGGTCGGTTCAACTGCGGCCACCATCGTGTTGGGGCCGCCCCTCACGCCCAGCAGAATGAGCCGATGAAGCCCGCACCCCCGCCGTGCATGCCCGTCTCGTGTTGTGTTTCAGCCCAGGGATACGCCGGCCTTTGCACGGCTTATTCCGAGGGCCAGAATGCGATGCAGCAGATCCGGGTAGTCTAGTCCGTCATGCCGAGCCGCTGTAGCGAACTCCTGGCTCTTCGCGATTTCGGGATTGGGATTCGCTTCAATGAAATACGGAATGCCGTCGGCAGAGAGGCGAAAGTCGATGCGCGCGTATCCATCGAGCCCCAGTGTCCGGTAGATGCGTTTCGCTATTCGCTGAATACGGGCGGATAGTTCCGGTGCAAGGTCCTTGGCCGGCCCATCTTCAATTCCGACACGTTCCTGATAACTGGGATCGTGTTTGACTTTTTCGGTGGCGATGTGCCGTGCCCCGCGACCGCCCATGCTGCCAAAGTTCAATTCCCAAACCGGCAGAACCCGCAGCCGATTGTTGCCAAGCACGCCGACATAGAGCTCGCGTCCGTCGATATACTGCTCGGCGATGGCGGCAGTTCCGACCCGCTCGTGGATGAAGGCGACTCGCTCCGCGAGCTTCTCGTCCGTATCGACGATGGATGCCTGCGAGATACCAAACGATCCATCCAGGTTCAGGCTCTTGACGATGAGCGGCAGCGCAAGACGCGCCGGCCGTTTGACCTTGTGGCGCATCGGGAACACGGCAAAGCCGGGCACCGCGATCCGGCGATGGTGCACCAACGTCTTGGAGAGATCCTTGCCGCGCGCCAGGATCAGGCCACGCGGGTTACACCCGGTATACGGGATCCGCATCAGCTCGAGATAGCTTGCGATGTGCTGGTCATACACGACCTCATAGTGGAATTCCTCAAGCAGCGTGAAGACCACATGCGGCTTGAATCCCTCGATCTCGTCGCGGACCGGCTTGATTTCCTCCTGCACGCCGAGTGGGCGAACCTCATGGCCGGCTGCACGCAAGGTACTCACGACGTCGTATTCTGTTTTCCATTCATTGATTTGCTGCGCGGTGTATCCGTCGGTCGAGTCCGGGGGCACGCAGTCGGGATGCATGAGCACGAGAATGCGAAGGCGTCTCATAGTGCAATCCATTTGCGCCGTGACGGGCCAAACAGCGCGTGCATGGTCTTGGCGGTCAAAAGGATGGTGAAGTTGATCACGAGCTTCTGTTCAGGGCCGACCGCACGTAGATTGAGCTCGCGACAGCGCGAGATCATGTCGTCAAGCACAGCATCGAGCGTCAATTGGTTCTCGCCCGTCCATCGCGCGACCAACTGCCTGATCTGAGCGCGGTGCCGCCTGATGAAGGCCGAAGCCGGCGGCTGCCGTTGATGCCGCGGATCGGCGGAGAAGAGCCGGGAAAGGTCGCGGTCGTAAGTCTTCGGTGGCGTGAAGGCGTAGAACGCCTGCTTCTTTTTGTAGTGCTCGCCAAGCGTTTGGCTGAGCTCATGCAGCGGATCGACGCGCTCTCGCGTTGTGAGCAGCGGTCGCTTCCCTGCGATCTCGTCCATCAGCTCGTCGACATATTCGAGCTTCTTCAGTGCCGGCCAACCGGCGTATCGCGTCCGCCAGTTTGAACGCGGCCGCAGCCACACCGCGAAGGTTTCGGCGAAATCTTCGTCTGGATGGCTCTGCGCGTACCAGAGCCGAAGATGCTGAACATAATGCCGGCTGGCCGGATTGGGCCGGTAGTAGCGCGGGTAGTGTTTCGAAGACGGACCGAACAGTTGCTGCCAACGCCGGCGGCGTTGTAGCTGGTAGCCGTGCTGCACCGCATGGCCCGCCTCGTGACGGAGAATGGCCATGCACTCGGACCAGGTGCCGCCCTCGACGTCGAGCATCATCTTCTTCTCGAGCTTCATCAGGCGAGGATGGGCGAGATAGAATGGGATGGCAATACCGGGCACATTTGCCGGACTGAACCATTCGCTCGATATCCATGCGTGTGGCCGCAGCCGGATGCCCCGCCCGTCGAGCTCTTCATAGAGAGCGCTGAGACAATCCTCGAGCCAAGTGCCTTCGACAGCGACCCTTAGACTACCGAGGCGTTGCTTGAGCAACTGCTCATCCGACAGCTTCTCCCAATCATATTTCCGGCGTGGCATAGGCTTCCAGACGTCAAAATACCTCGGTATCCAGATGGTGTCATAGGTTGCTGTCGCCAACAACCGCCGAGTCTTCGCGGTATGCCGTGGCCAAGCGTGCGGACGCGCCGCGCCGTCCCAAGCAGGCTACGAGAAACCTCAGATCGCCGCCTGCGACACATGGTCAAAGAAGTACAGCCGGTCGGGATTGAGCGCGAGGCGAAGCCGGTCGTGGACTTTCGCTTTGACGGTCGGTTCGACTGCGGCCACCATCGTGTTGGGGCCGACCCTCACGTCCAGCAGAATCTGGGAGCCGAGCTTCTCGATGACCTCGACCACGGCATCGAAGCTGAGGTCCGCCTCCTCGCTGCCGGATGCGACGTGCGGGTCCTCCGGCCGGATCCCCAGCGTGACATTCTCTCCGACATGCTGGCGGAACCGGCCCGCGAGTTCGGCCGGCAGCTTGATGCGGATGCCCTCATGGCGGGGCAAGGTGGGCCCCGGGGAGACCAGATCACGCCCAACGCAAATCAAGATGGTCGGTGTGCAGCACGAATTGTTCTCTGCTCGGCGTTATTGCTCGGCTTCGCAACCTCAGCAGCAAGAGCTGAGAGCGATTTGAGAAAGGTCTGCAAAATCGGATTGACGGTGAACACTCTGGAGCCTGATGGTCATGCAATGAGCTGCAGAGCCTTGGGCCTTCAAGTAAAAGCCCAGAGCTATCAAATTGGCTGCCAGAGCGCAGAAGTTGAAGATGCGGTCATGCTCACGACGCCGATAAACATCAACGATAAATCGGCTCGCTTAACAACTTCATCTCTGGTGGCGAACACGGAAAACGCAAAGCACGCACCAGAAAGACTTGCCGCGTGCGCGAAGGTTTGGGTCGTTCGATAGGCCGGCGGGGCGGTGCAGGCGTGTTATAATGCTCTTCGCATAGCTTGAGAGGATGGCTGTTCCCAGACTCCCGCTTGGGGTCGAAAGTGACGTTAGGGAAGTCGGGCAGTCAATTCCGGTCTACCCGAATAGGCGGACCATTTCAGAGCCCGCCCGGACTTGGCAAAGAAGCGGACGCACTCCATTGGAGCAGTAACACGTTCACCTCTCTGTACTGAAACCATCCAATGACGGGGAGCGGCGTCGGGGCAGTGTGGCTGTCGGATTTCACCGCTTGCTCTAATACAACTATGAGCGTTGAATTTCGCGATATTACGCTGACGTTGCGAGTCCCTAATTTAGCGATGCAGTGCTTCGAACAATCACTCCTGCTCTGACCTCGCGTGAATCTCCGGAGATTAAGCGCTCGGCCGATTCGGCGACCGAGCCACGAACACAGGGAGGACAATATGGTGAAGCAGTATTTGTGTTGCATTACAGCGGGCTCACTGCTGTTGGCGCTTTCTGCCGGCCATCCGGCCTGGGCGCAGAAGCGCGGCGGCATCCTGCGGCTCGCGAGCCCGGTCAGCCCGGCCAACATGTCGATCCTCGAGACGTCGACCATCGCTGCCGAGATGCCGATGATGGGCGTGTTCAACAATCTCATCGTCTTCGACCAGCACAAGCCGCAGGTCAACCTCGACACGATAGTCACCGATCTGGCGACAAGCTGGTCGTGGAACAAGGACGATACCGCGCTGACCTTCCAACTGCGTCAGGACGTCAAATGGCATGACGGCAAGCCGTTCACCGCCGCCGATGTCAAGTGCACCTGGGACCTGCTGCTCGACAAGCGGCCCGACAAGCTGCGGGCCAACCCGCGCAAGACCGGATATGAGAACCTAACCGATGTAACGACCAACGGTGATTACGAGGTCACCTTCAAACTGAAGCGGCCGCAGGCCGCCTTCCCGATGCTGCTTGCCGGCGGATTCTCGGCGATCTATCCCTGCCATTTCACAGCGACGCAGATGCGCCAGCATCCGATTGGCACCGGCCCGTTCAAGTTCGTCGAGTTCAAGCCCAATGAAAGCATAAAAGTCACCCGCAACCCGGATTACTGGAAGAAGGACCGGCCGTATCTCGACGGGATCGAATACACCATCATCCAAGAGCCTTCGACTGCGGACCTGGCGTTTGTTTCCGGGAGGTTCGATATGACATTCCCGTTTGAACTTTCGGTTCCCCGCTACAACAACATGCGCGCGCGAGTGCCGGACGCGGTGTGCGAGCTGTCGCCCGGCACCCTTAACACCCACTTGCTGATCAACCGTGCCCAGCCGCCGTTCGATAATCCCGATCTGCGGCGGGCGATGTCGCTGACGATCGACCGCAAGGCCTATATCGATACGCTCGGTCAGGGCGAAGGCGAGATCGGCGGCATTTTGCAGCCACCTCCGGCCGGGCTGTGGGGTATGCCCCCGGAGCAGATCGCCGAACTGCCGGGGTACGGCCTCGATGTGCAGAAGAACCGAGAAGAGGCGCTCGTCCTGGTGCGAAAACTCGGCTACGGCCCCGACAACCGGCTCAAGATCAAGGTGACGACGCGTGACTGGTCGGTGTATCGCGATCCAGCGGTGCTGCTGATTAGTCAGCTCAGGCAGATCTACATCGACGGCGAACTCGACCTCGTCGACACGGCGCAATATTTCCCGAAGATTCAGCGCAAGGAATACACGGTCGCGCTCAACGTGCAGACGGCCGGGCCCGATCCCGACCCGGTTGTGCAGCTGTTCTACGGCTGCGGCTCGAACCTCAACTGGGACAACTATTGCAATCCCGAGTTCGACAAGATGATCGAGGCGCAATCACGCGAGGGCGACGCGGCCAAGCGCAAGCAGATCCTATGGACGATCGAGCGCAAGCTGGCCAACGACGATGTGAGGCCGATCATTTTCTACCGCCGCGGCGGCACCTGCGAGCGTCCCTATGTCAAGGGCCTGACGATTATGGTGAACAGCACCTTCAACAGCTGGCGCATGGAGGATGTCTGGCTCGACAAGTAGATGGATGCCGTCCATGCCCGGGGGTCGATCGACGCCTCGAAGCCACGGTTGACGTTTGTTGCCATCCAAAAGCGTGCGAACACGCCACGCCATCCCGAGCAGGCTACGAGAAACCTCAGATCGCCGCCTGCGACACGTGGTCAAAGAAGTACAGCCGGTCGGGATTGAGCGCGAGGCGAAGCCGGTCGTGGACTTTCGCTTTGACGGTCGGTTCGACTGCGGCCACCATCGTGTTGGGGCCGACCCTCACGTCCAGCAGAATCTGGGAGCCGAGCTTCTCGATGACCTCGACCACGGCATCGAAGCTGAGGTCCGCCTCCTCGCTGCCGGATGCGACGTGCAGGTCCTCCGGCCGGATCCCCAGCGTGACACTCTCTCCGACATGCTGGCGGAGCCGGCCCGCGAGCTCGGCCGGCAGCTTGATGCGGATGCCCTCATGGCGGGCCCAGAGAGCGCCGTCAGTATCAGCCATTTCCACCGTCGCGAAGTTCATGGCCGGGGAGCCGATGAAGCCTGCGACGAAGCGGTTGGCGGGCTCGTTGTAGAGCTCGAGCGGCTCGCCCACCTGCTGGACGACACCATCCTTCATGACGACCACGCGATCGCCAAGCGTCATCGCTTCGACCTGATCGTGGGTGACGTAGATCGCGGTGGTGCCGAGGCGGTCGTGGATCTTCTTGATCTCCACCCGCATCTGGATGCGCAGCTTGGCGTCGAGATTCGATAGCGGCTCGTCGAACAGGAACACCTGCGGATGCCGAACGATGGCGCGGCCCAGGGCGACGCGCTGCCGCTGGCCGCCGGAGAGCTGCCGCGGCTTGCGCTTGAGCTGCTCCTCGATGCCAAGGATTTCAGCCGCAGCCTTCACGCGCTCGGCGATCTCGATGCGATCGAACCCCCGCATCTTCAGGCCGAAGGCCATGTTGTCGTAGACGCTCATGTGCGGGTAGAGCGCGTAGTTCTGGAACACCATGGCGATGTCGCGGTCCATCGGCGGCAGCTCGTTGACAACCCGCTCGCCGATCAGGATCTCGCCCGACGTGATCGTTTCGAGCCCGGCCACCATGCGCAGCGTCGTCGTCTTGCCGCAGCCCGATGGACCGACAAGGACCACGAATTCCTTGTCGTGAATCTCGAGGTTCACGTCCTTGACGGCGTGGACCCCGTCAAACCTCTTGTTCAAGTTCCGTATGATGACCCGGGACATCGCTCACCCTTTGGCTCACCCTTTGACGGACCCGGTGATGCCGGCGACGTAGTACTCGACGAAGAAGGAATAGATCAGCGCCACCGGCACCGAACCGAGAAGGGCGCCGGCCATCAGCGAGCCCCAGTAGAACACGTCGCCGCGGACAAGCTCCGAGGTGACGCCGACGGAGACCGTCTTCTGCTCCGGCGAGGACAGGAAGACGAGGGCATAGATGAACTCGTTCCACGACAACGTGAAGGCGAAGATTCCGGCTGAGAGGATACCCGGCACGGCGACCGGGAAGACGATGTAGACCATCGCCTGCCACCGCGTCGCGCCGTCGATCCGCGCGCATTCCTCGAGCTCGCGCGGGATCGCCTTGAAGTAGCCCATCAGCAGCCAGGTGCAGAAGGGAATGAGGAAGGTGGGGTATGTGAGAACGAGCGCCCAGGGCGTATCGCCGAGGCGGAAGTTGCGGATGATATCGGCGAGCGGAATGAACAGCAGCGTCTGCGGCACGAGATAGGTGATGAAGATTCCGGTGCCGAGGCTGCCGGCGAGCGGAAATTTGAGCCGCGAGAGCGCGTAGCCGGCGAGGAGCCCGCAGAAAAGCGAGATCACCGTGGCCAGTACCGAGATGAAGAAGGTGTTCAGCATCCACCTGCTGAACAGCGTCTCGTCCAGGAGGTAGCGGATATGGTCGAGGGTCGGATTGAAGGTCCAGAACGGGGTGTAGTTCGGCGCCATCCAGGGACGATAGAGCTCGGCGTCCGGCCGCACCGTCGTCACCATCATCCAATAGAATGGGAACAGCAGCCCGATCACGAACAGCGCAAGCGGCAGATTGAAGAAGACCCAGCGACGCCAGCGCGCACCTTCTATCATCAGAGCGTCTCCACGCGGCGGATATAGAGGAGCTGCACCACGACGACGACGAGCAACACCGGGAACATGGCGAGCGATATCGCCGCGCCCTCGCTCAACAGACCCGTGCCGACGCCGACCTGATAGGCATAGGTGGCGAAGAGCTGCGTGGCGTTGGCCGGTCCGCCGCCGGTCAAGATATAGACGAGCTGGAAATCGGCGAATGTCTGGATCACCGAGAACAGCACGACGACCATGGTGACCGGCAGCAGCAGCGGCCAGGTGATATAGCGGAAGCGCTGCCAGGGCCGCGCTCCGTCGATCGCGGCCGCCTCGGCCAGCTCCGGACTGATGGTCTGCAATCCAGCGAGCAGGCTGATTGCGAAGAACGGCACGCCGCGCCAGACATTGACGATCATCACCGAGATCAGCGCAAGTCCGGGCTCGCCCAGCCAATTGATGCGGGTGCGGATGATGCCTAGGTGAAAGAGCGTCCAGTTGATGACGCTGAAGGTCGGATCGAACATCCACTTCCACGCAAAGGTCGAGAGCACGGTCGGGATGATGAAGGGCAGCAGGATGAAGGCGCGGGTCAGGGCCTTCGCCCTGAAATGGCGGTTGAGCAGCAGGGCAAGCCACAAGCCGAGCGCCAGCTTGAACACGGTCGTCACCGCCGTGTAGAGAATCGTGTTCCAGACTGCGATGCGGAAGATGCTGTCGTTCGCCAACACTGCGAAATTCTGCAGTCCGACGAAGTTTCCGGGAACGCCGACCTTGGCGTCGGTCACGGCCAGCAGCACGCCCTTGACGAAGGGATAGGCGATGAAGAGGCCGAGCAGCACGGCGGTCGGCAGCAGCAGGAAGAAAGCGAACCAGCGCTCGTTCTCGAGAACTCGCGTGACCGGGCCGCGCCGCGGCGCGGCCACAGAGGGTCTTGCAGCGGCGACGGAGTCGACGGCCATCGAGTGTTTCTCCGAACGGCTGCCGGAGCGCTGCGGCCGCGGGCCGCAGCACCGAGGCGAGATCAAAACCTAGCGCGCCGAGGAAGACGCTTCAAGCAGCATAAATCCTTGCGACCTCCTCGTGCGCCCATTTCACAGCGTCTTGGGCCGGCATGCCCTGTATCGCCTTTGCCGTCATGTCGACCATGATGTACTTGCTCAGCACCTCGGCTGCACGGCGGTCGGCTGGTCCGGCATAGCCAGGGAAACGTCCGGCCCGCGCCGCCGTCCGGAAGGGCAGCATCACGGGATCCTTCTCCCAGAGCTTATCCTGCTCCCAGATCGTGGTCGCCCCGACCGAGTAGCCCTGCTGCGAGTCGAACCACGCCTGATAGACCGGTTTCGAGGTGATCCAGCGCAGGAACTCCTTGCCGGGCTTTGGGTCCTTCACATACTTCATCAGCATGTTCGACATCGGCAGGTGATAGCCGAACTGGCCGGCGGCGCCCTTGGGCAGCGGCGAGTGCAGGATGTCCTGCCAGAGCGGGGTGCCGGTTTCGGTAAGGTAGACCTGGGGCTTGCGCTTGGCCTCGATGTAGATCGAGGCGCCGTTCAACGTGGAGCTGATCGTGCCTGCGAGGAAGGCCCGGTTGTTGCTGCTGTCGTCCCAGGCCAGCCCGCCCTCGTCATAAGCGTCGCTCCAGAAGCCGACCGCGAACTTGACGGAATCGACCGTCGCCTTGGAGTTCAGCGTCACCGTCTTGCCGTCCGCTTCGACCTCCTTGCCACCCCATGACCAAAGATACGGATAGGCATAAGTCGGCGGGTCGCCGAAGCTGTGGCCGACCGTCTGCCCCAGGGGCCTGCCCTTCGCCTTGAGCTTCTTGCCGGCCTCGCGGTATTCCTCCCAGGTCTGCGGGAACTTCGGGGCCTCGTACCCGATCTCCGCGAACCAGGACTTGCGGTACGCCAGTTGCGCACCGAGCACGCACCAGGGGACCGCGATCCACTTCTTGCCGTCATTGGCGACGACGCGCGATTCCTCGTAGAAGCCGCCCTGCGCCTGGCCGATCTCCTCTGCCACATCGCTGACATCGATGACGCTCTCGGGATAGAGCTGCGCCCAGTTGTTGAGCGCGCAGATCACGTCCGGTCCGGTGCCGGACTGAATCGCCGAGGTGGTGCGCGCCTGGATGTCGTTGCCGTTGATCATCTCGATGTTGAGCTTGACGCCGAGCGCCTTGGCGCATTCGGGAATGATCACCTTGCGGAGCACCTCGTCCGAGGCAGGAACGAAATCGTTCCAGCGCAGCCAATGAAGCGTCGTTGCTTGTGCGAAGGCGGGGGCCTGCTTCAGGGCAAGAATTGACGCCAATCCCCCAGTCCTTGCCGCGACTGCACCACCGCCGGAAAGCTTGAGTAGCTGACGCCGACTTATGCGAGGCATGATCTGTCCTCCCTGTTATCCTGTAGGTTGAATTCTCCTCTTTGCATGCAGACGTCACCCAAGCGACCTGGACGTAAGAGACTTGGGCGTACTCGAAATACTAGCACGCCTGCCCAATTCCGATAACAGCGTGGCTGGGGGGCTGGAGCCCGTTCCGTCTCTTTCAAGAGCCGTAGGGCAAAAAAATCGCCATGGCGCGGGAAGCCGGCCGCGTGTATAAGCCGGTAGCTTCTTCCGCAACATGAAGAGGCCGATATGAACGACTTGCATGCGTGGCTCTCGCAACAGCACCATGGCTTGCGAACCTTCCGAAACTTCCAGCAAAAACTCGACGCGTTGACGAGGGACGAGCCCGGGCAGCAGGCTTTGTGCCGGCTGCTGAGCGATCTCGTCGGTGGCTATATCGAAAGCTTCGACGAGGAACCTCTGCCCGTTGACGTCGCAGACCACGCCTATCAGCGCCTGCTTGACCTGGTTGGTAGCCTCGACCTTCAGGCCAACGCCGACCGTCGCTTGGCCGACATCAATCGCGTAGCGGCGTACGACCTGCTGCATTGATCGCGCAGATTGTCCGGGCAAGCCGCCCCCCGGCACGACCGGATCGCGCCTTGCATCCGCAGGTGGCCGCCGCCCTCCCTGTTCCCATAATCATGGTGTCGTAAAATCCCATCCCGTGGTTATGCTGACGGCGGGTGCGCCGGGCGTGATGCGGCGGGAGCGGGTGGATGAAGGGGTCAGGCGAAACGAGCGCCGCACAAGCGATCAGCATTTTGCTGGTCGAGGACGATGCGCCGACCTCATGGCGGTTGCAGGATGCGCTGGCGAAGGCGGGATATGACGTGCGGGCCGCGGCGACGCTCGCGGAGGCGCGCGCTGCCTTCGCCGATGGCCCGCCAAGGGTGCTGCTCACCGACCTGAAGCTGCCGGACGGGCACGGCGTCGAATTGATCCGCGAGACGCGGCAGCGTTTTCCAGAGACCGAGGTCATGGTGATCTCGGCACTCGGGGACGAAGAGAGCGTGATCTCCGCGATCACGGTCGGCGCCACCGGCTATCTGCTCAAGGATGCCTTTCCGACCGACATTGCCACCACCGTCCGCGACCTGGTCGCCGGACATTCGCCGATCTCGGCTTCGATCGCGCGCTTCATCGTGCGGCGGACACAGGACAGCGCCGTGCCGGCGCAGGGGCCGCCGCTCAACACCGCGAAACTCACGCCGCGCGAAATCGACATCCTCTGGGGCATCGCCAAGGGATTCAGCTATGCCGAGATCGCCACCCATCTCGGCCTGTCGCGCCAGACCGTGCCCGGTCACATCAAGAACATCTATCGCAAGCTCGAGGTGCATACGCGCGGCGAGGCGGTGTTCGAGGCGGTGCAGCAGGGCCTGATCAAGCTGTGAGCGAAGTAGCGGCGAAAGCGGACGTCTCGGCGCACAGGCGGCGCCGGCTTCGCGTCGCGCAACTGGTTGCGATTTCGCAGGCGCTGATCGTGGTCGCCTGCATCCTGCTGCTGCGCCTGCTGCCGCCTGACGGGCCGGAAAATTATGCGCGGACCGAATTCACGCTGCAGGAACGCGGCGTCACCGGTCCGGTCACGCTGCCTCACTTCACGTCGTCCCGCCTCTCGCTGGAGGATCCGCCGCGCTTTGCCGGGACCTTCACGTGGACCGGGAGCGAGGCGGAGCACGCCTGGTCGGTGTTCCTGCCGCGCTTCATCAACGCAGTGGAAGTCGCGGTCAACGGCGTCGTGATCCTGGACTCCCGCCGCGATGCCGCCGCCAACCGCCCCAACCGCAACACGCCCGCGATCGCGATGATCCCATCGTCGCTGCTCCGCCAGGGCCAGAATCAACTCACCGTCCGGCTGTTCGTGTGGGGGCCGCTCAAGGGCTTCCTCGATCGCGTCTATGTCGGGCCGGATGAGACGCTGCGCCCGTCCTATAACGCGCGGGCGCTGTTGTTCGTCACGCTGCCGGTGATGTTCTCGGCCTGGCAGGCGATCCTTGCCGTAATCCTCGCGATCATGTGGGTCATGCGTCGCCACGAGCCCGCCTATGGCGTGCTGGCGGCGGCGATGATGCTGGGATTCGTGCAGCAGGTATTCCTGCCGCCGCCGGTTCGACCGGCATTGGATTCGGCGCTGAGCGCAATCCTGGTCGCCTCCGCCCCGACCGAAAGCGCGCTGGTCGTGAGCTTCGCGCTGCTGTTCTTCGGCCGGCGGTGGCCGCGCTACGGCGCGCTGCTGTTCGCCCCGAGCCTCGCGCTGGTGGCTGCGGGGCCGTTCGCGAGCCAGGCTACGACGCTCGACCTCTTCATGTGGATCGGCGCGCCGACGGTAGGCTTCTGTTTGATCCTGCTGGCGGCGATCGTGTTCCGCGAGGTCGTGATGCGGCGGGACGTCGCGAGCTTCCTGCTTGGCTGCGCCATCACCATCGTGCTGACGTCCTGGGTGCACGATATCGCAGCCGTCTTCGGAATCACGTCGGATCCGCCCATCTTCGTCACGCGGCTGTCCTATTCGGCGATGCTGGTCGCGATCGGTGCCGGACTGACCTGGCGGTTTGCCCGCGCACTGAACGAGGTCGACAGTTTTGCCGGCCACCTGGTGACGCGGGTGCGCGAGGCCGAGGAACGGCTGAAGGCGAGCTTCGCCGGCGACGAGGAGCGAGCCCGCGCGGCGGCGCTCGCGCTGGAGCGAACGCGGCTGATGCGCGACCTGCATGACGGGCTGGGCGGCCAGCTCGTCAGCATCGTCGCGCTGGCCGAACGCAGCAATGCCAGCGCGACGATCGCCGAGGCGGCGCGGGCGGCGCTGAAGGATCTGCGCCTCGTCATCGATTCCATGGACGATATCGGCGGCGACCTGATGCTGGCGCTCGGCACCTGGCGCGAGCGCGCGATGGCGCAACTCCGCTCCCACGACATCGCGCTCGAATGGCGCGTGGCAAGCGCGCAGGGCATGCCGGTGCACCCGGAACTGCGGCCCTGGCACGTCATCCAGATCGTGCGGCTCTTGGATGAAGCGCTTACCAACGCGGTCAGGCATGCGGAAGCGCGCCGCGTGACGGTGACGATCGAGACGCTGACGGAAGGCCCTGATGCGGGCCGCGGATGCATCAGCATCGAGGACGACGGCAAGGGCTTTGCCATCACGCCCGATGGTGCAGCCACGGAAAAGCCGGCCTCGCGCGGCCTGCGCAACATGCGCAGTCGCGCCAAGCGTTGCGGCGCCGAATTCGACCTGAGCTCGGATGCATCCGGCACGCGCGTGCGGCTCAAACTGCCGCTGCGCTTCCCCGACGGCGACGGAGTGACCGGTTGAACGGTTGCCTTCGAAATTCGACCTTTCCCCGCGCGAGCGGGGAAAGGCCGAGGCAAATGCGAGTATGATTGCGATTATGACTACGTGAGAACAATCCAGTAACAAGACTTCGCTGACCGGCTTGCGACGCAAGCGGGGCGGTCGCGGCAGCCGGATGCGAACCTAGATGCCGCAACACGGCGCACGAAACCATGCCATGAAGATGGGAGTGCGCCCGGCGCGAATCGCAATGCCGCGATGTTCCGGCCGCCTGATTTCAGACCCACGCAAGAAGGACCGCGGGGCGGGTTCGTAATCCGCCCTACGAGCAGTCGGGAGGGGGGCGATGCGGACTTGCCCGCGGTACGCCGCTCAGATCATCGCGGCGACTTTTTCCAGGCCGATGATGCGGGCGAGCGAGCGGACCTCGTTCTTCTGGTCCTCGCGCAACTGGAACAGGAGCGGCATTGCCGCCGATTTCAACTGCTGGACTTCGTCGGAGTCCGGATCGATCGGCACGCCGGCTGCGTTCGGATCGGCCTGGCGCTTCTGGTGGATCTTGCGGGCGACGGCGCGAAGCGCGGTCTCGACCGCCGGCCAGTAATATTCCTGCGACGAGGTCAGCTTGAGCCGGTCCTTGATGCCGGCGATCTGCGCATCGCTGAGCAGCGCGTAGTTCTTCTGCGCGGCGGGCCTGGCGGCCGCCTTCGGCTTGGGGAGCGCCGGCGTGGTCGGCTGCGCGGCCGCTGGCTCGTTCGCGGGCTCGGTCAATTTCGGCAGGCCGACATCGGCAGGCTCGGTCGAGGCATAGGCCTGGCGCAACGAGGACGTGAGATCCGGGATCGCCGCCTGAGCCTGGGCCTGAAGCTGCGCCTGTGCCGGGGTCTGCGGTGGAGGCTCATAGGCGGCAAGCGCGTAGGCCACGACCGCGAGGCGGTCCTTCTTGCTCTCCTTGTTGGAGACAGGATGAGCGAGCGTGGAATCCTCCGCGACAGTGCGCGGCATCGGCACGCTGTCACGGCTCAAAATGCTGGTGGCGGCGGCGCCAACCACAAGGAAGCAGGTCAGCGCGATGATGGTAATGGCCCGAGTCAATGACGTCTCCATCGCGGCCGGACTTTCTACGAAATTGAACGCCAATTGCGGCGTTAGCATGCCCTTGGAACCGCTAATGCGCGGAAATGTCGAAAAAATCTCGCCGAGGCCCGTGAAAATCAGGCCGCCGCCGCGAGCTCATAGGCTTCCTGGATGTCGGCTATGATCTCATGGGCTTCGAACAGAGCGGACCCCGATACCGAATGCAGGCTGATAGTCCAGTTGGTCCGGCGGGTGCGGGGCATGCCGACGATGTCGAATTCGACGTTGCGACAAAGCGGATGGCGCTGCAAGGCGTGGTGGACGCGGCTCCGAAGCTCATCGAGGGTCGCGGGGGTTTTGGTGAGAAAGGCCTCAAGAAGCACGTCGCATCCCCTTCATCCTGCGCCAGCCCGGTCATGGCGGCGGGCTGTCCTGCGCGGCTATTGTTGGGGCGAACGTAGTTAATGCCGGGTTAAATGGGGGATTCGTATTAATCGTAGCCCGGATTGCGCTGCGCTCCCTCCGGGCTACAGGGCGGCGCGATACTCCTCGACCGTCCGCGCCACCAGTTCATCCACCGCGAGCACATCCGTCACGCCGGAGGCCGAATGGCCGGCGCTCCAGATGTCACGCCATCGCTTCGGGCGGCTTTCGCGGGCACCGATGTCGATATCCTTGCCGATATCGATGGCGCCGCGCTGCGGCAGGTCGTCCGGATCGAGGCCGGCGGCTTCGATCGAGGGGCGCAGCATGTTGGTCTGCAAGCCGGTGAAGGCGGTGGTGAGCAGGATGTCGTCCGCTCCGCTTGTGACCAGCATCTCCTTGTAACGCGCGTCCGCCATGCTCTCGCGCGTGGCGATGAACTTGGTGCCCATATAGGCGAGGTCGCAGCCGAGCGCTTCGGCGGCGCGGAGCGCGTGGCCATCGCAGATGCCGCCGGCGAGCACGATCGGACCTGCAAAGAAGACGCGGACCGCACGCACGAACACGAACGGATTGAGCCAGCCGGTCTGCCCGCCTGCGCCTGCCGTGAGCAGCACCAACCCGTCGGCGCCGGCCTCAATCGCGCGTTCGGCGTGGCGGATCGAGGCGACGTCGGCGAACACCAGCGCGCCGGCATCATGTAGCGGCGCCAGCACAGGCGCCGGCGAACCGACCGACGTGATGACCATCTCCGGCTTGTGACGCAGCAGCACCTCCAGATCCTGCTGCAGCCGCGCGTTGGAGCGGTGCACGACCAGGTTCGGGCAGATCGGCGCGGCCGCTTTCCCGCTCGCATCGGAATGATATTGCAATCGATTCTCGATCTCGGTGAGCCACTGGTCGAGCTGTTCGGCCTCGCGGCAATTCACCGTAGGAAAGGAGCCGATCACGCCATTGCGGCAGGCGGCTACCACCAGTTCGACGCCGGAGACCAGAAACATCGGCGCCGCGATCAGCGGCAGCGAGAGGCGTTCGCGAAAGCGCGAGCGAATGTTGTTCGACAGCAAGACGTTTCTTCCCTCTCCCGGCTTGAGCCGCTTCGTTGTTGTGCTAGCGTTCTCGCCAACATTGGCACGAAGAAATGCCAGACACAAAACCGACAGGAGGAATTTTTCAGATGAGCCATCCGCTCTATGCGTTTCCACCGGTGTGCGAGCAGACGCTGCGGGCGCTGGCACGCTACCCCTCGCGCACCGCCTTCAGTTGGCCCGGCGGCTCGATCACCTATCAGGGCGCCACCGACCTGATCGGGCGATTCCAGAACGTGTTCATGCGGCTCGGCTTCGCGCCCGGCACCCGCGTCGCGCTGCTGACCGCCAACCGGGCCGACACCTGCTGCGCCGGCGTCGCCGCGCAGCTCGCACGACTGGCGATCACCTGGCTGCATCCTCTGGGATCGCTGGACGATCAGCTATTCCAGATCGAGGATTCGGACGCCGAGATGCTCGTCATCGATGCCGCGACCTTCCGCGACCGCGGCGGCGATCTCGCAGCGAAGGCCGCAGGCATCAAAACCGTGTTCACGCTTGGCCCCGCCGATTATGGCATCGACCTGTTGCAGGCAATCGAGCAGGCGGGGCACGCCACCGCGCGCTGCCTGGCTGAACCGGACGACATCGCGACGCTGAACTATACCGGCGGCACGACCGGCAAATCCAAGGGCGCCCTGCGCTATCACCGCGAATATGGCGGCTTCGCCGGCGCGATCCTGGCCGATTTCGAGATCCCCGAGACGCCGCGCTATCTCACGGTGGCGCCGATCAGCCACGTCGCCGGAACGAAGGTGCTGCCGACGCTGATGCGCGGCGGCACCGTGCACATGCTCAAAGGCTTCGATCCCGAGGCCGTGCTCAAGACCATCGAGCGGGAGAAGATCAACTTCACGCTGTTCGTGCCGACCATGATCTATGTGCTGCTCGATCATCCGGCGCTGGACAAGACCGATCTCTCCTCGCTTGAACTGTTGCTTTATGGCGCCTCGGCGATGTCGCCGAGCCGGCTGGTCGAAGGCATCGAGCGGATCGGGCCGGTGTTCTCGCAGCTCTACGGCCAGACCGAATGCTATCCGGTCTCGGTGTTGCGCAAGGCCGACCACGATCCGAAAACGCCGGAATTGTTCCTGTCCTGCGGCTTCCCCATTGCGGCTTGTGATGTGAAGATCCTCGACGACAACGACGAGGAGGTCAGGGCCGGCGAGCCCGGCGAGATCTGCGTGCGCGCGCCGCACGTGATGGCGGAATACTGGAAGCGGCCGGACGCGACAGCGGAGACACTGAAGAACGGCTGGCTGCACACCGGCGACATCGCCCGCGCCGACGAGCGCGGCTACATGTACATCCTCGACCGCAAGAAGGACATGATCGTCTCCGGCGGCTTCAACATCTATCCGCGCGAGGTCGAGGACGTGCTCTCGCAGCACGCCGATGTCGCGATGGTGGCGGTGGTCGGCGTGCCCGACGACAAATGGGGCGAAGCGGTCACCGCTGTTATCGTCGCCCGCGACGGCGCGCGGCCGGACGCGGACGAGCTGATCAACCTGGTGAAGGCCAAGAAAGGCTCGGCGCACGCACCGAAGCAGATCCGCTTCGTGAAGGAATTGCCGATGACCGGCGTCGGCAAGGTCGACAAGAAGGTGCTGAAGGCAAGCTTCTGGGCCGGCCGCGAGCGGATGGTGGGGTGATGGAGCGGCGCCGGTGGCCTCATGGTTCGAGACGCGCGCGAGCGCGCTCCTCACCATGAGGGTCTAGAGTTGCGCTGAGCTCTCAGACCCTCATCCTGAGGAGCGCGGAACGCGCGTCTCGAAGGATGAGGCCACCGGCGTCGCCCGAAGCCCCCTCACCGCAGCAATTGGTCCAGGCGGTCGCGCAACTGATCCTGATGATACGGCTTCGCCAGCCGCGGCAGGTCGACCTGCACGCCGTCGGGCAGTTCGGCATAGCCGGTGGCGAGCAGGATCGGCAGCGACGGACGCACTTTTCGCGTGGCGGCGGCGAGCTCGAGCCCGGTCATGCCCGGCATCACGTGATCGGTCATCATCAGGTCGAGCGGCTGCTCGCTGCGGAGGATATCGAGCGCATGAAGGCCTGAGGTGGCGCCGATCACGCGGTGGCCGAGATCCTCCAGCATCTCCGTCGTCGACATCGCGATCAACGGATCGTCGTCGACGTACAGGATCACCGCGGAGCGCTTGAGCTTGCGCGACGGCGGCGCCGGGTGAGCTGCTTCCGCGAGCGTCGTCGCGACCGGCAGCATCAGCGTTGCGGTGGTGCCCTGGCCTTCGATACTGGAAAGCTGCAGCGTGCCGCCGAGCTGCACGGCGAGCCCATGCACCATCGACAATCCGAGCCCGGTGCCCTTGCCGAGCGGCTTTGACGAGAAGAACGGCTCGATCGCGCGCTTCAGGATCTCCGGCGTCATCCCGGTGCCGGTGTCGATCACCGACAGGTTGAGATAGCTGCCCGGCTTGAGCGCCGGATCCTTCGCGGCCTGATCTTCCGCCACCTTGATGTCGATCGTGCCACCGTCCGGCATCGCGTCGCGCGCGTTGATCGCGAGATTGAGAATCGCAAGCTCAAGCTGGTTGGCGTCGATCCGCGCCGGCGGCAGGCCTTCGGGAAGGTCAAGGCGCAATGCGATCCGCGGCCCCAGCGAGCGCTCGAGCAGATTGCTCATGCCCTGGATCAACGCGCGCAGATCGACCGGCACCACGCGCAGGTCCTGCTGGCGGGCGAAGGCGAGCAGCCGCTGCGTCAGCGAGGCGCCGCGCTCGGCACCCTGCATTGCGCCGTCGATGAGGCGATGCAGGCGCTGGTCGCCGGGCAGGCGCTTGCGCAGGAGTTCGAGATTGCCCATCACCGCCATCAGGAGATTGTTGAAGTCGTGGGCGATGCCGCCGGTGAGCTGGCCGATGGTCTCCATCTTCTGCGCATGGCGCAATTGCTCCTGCGCCTTTTCGCGGGCGGCGACTTCTTTCAGGAGGTCGGCGGTGCGCTGCTCGACGCGCTGCTCCAGCGTCGCCGTCAGCTCCGAAAGCGCGGTGCGCTCGGCCGCAAGCTGGGCCAGCAGGTTTTCGCGCTCGATCTCGGCGGTCTTGCGCAGGGTGATGTCGGAGCAGACGCCGACCAGCGACTTGAGGCTGCCATCGGGCCGCCGCACCGCGCGGGCGCGCACGTCGAGCCAATGCTGCGAGCCGTCCGGCCAGATCACCCGATATTCGATCGCATAATGCTTGCTGGTGCGGATGCTTTGCTCGAGGACGGCACGACGCCGCGCGCGGTCGTCGGGATGCACGGCCTCGAGGAGCTCCCGATAGGTGAACGGCTCGCTCGCGCGACGGCCGAAATAGGTCTTGCAGATGTCCGAGGCCTCGAGCTCGAATTCGGGCAGGTGCAATTCCAGCGCGCCGAGCTGGCCGGCATTCAGCGCGGTCTGCAGCAGGCTCTCGCTTTCGGTGAGGTCTTCGAGGATGGCGCGGGTCTGGTACTGACGGCGCCGGCCACGCACCGCGGAGCCGACGATGCTCGCAAGCGTGGTAGGGTGAAACGGGCGCTCGGTGAACGTCACATTGCCCAGGATCTTGCCGAGCCGTACCGCGCCCGGATCGCGTTCCGGGCTGCCGCCCTGGGTCAAGAGCACGATCGGGAAATCCGACCATGACGGCTGATCGTTGAGCCATCGCGTCAGCCCGGTCAGATCCGCCCCCTTGATCGCGTCATCGGCGATGACGGCCAGGCCCGCGCCGCTTGCGATCTCGCGCCTCAGCGCGGCGAGATCACCGCAGACGTTGGCATAATAGCCGGCCTCGTGGATCAAGCAGGCGGTCTCGGCGGCTTCACGCTCGGTCGCGGCAAGGACTAACGCACGCTCGGAGGAAGGACCCGGCCTCACGGCACGCTCCGGCTTGAAAAAAGCTTACCTGCAATAGGATAGGAGGCGACGACGACTGACGCTTGCCCGGCAGCGAGCGTCACTCCGCCGGCCGCTAAATCAACGCGCTTCATGATAGCCCTCAACGAGGCCAAACTCGCCCGGCATCGAAGGGTTCCAAGCCGACGAAGCGATTTTTCGCGGCGTTGTTAGCGCTTCTCGATCACCAGGCTTTGCACGGCGCGGCCGAAATAGCCGCGCTCGTCGGCGAGGCGCGACATCGCAAGTCCCGCCCCGTCGGGGCCGGTCCAGCTCTCGCCGTCGAGCAGAATCCACTCGCCGACCGGCTGCCGCGCCAGGCTCACGGTGAGGTCGGCATTGATGAAGGTCCACTCCCTGAAATCGAGTGCGGACGAGGTGCCGTTGCTGAAATCGGCGGCGACCACCGCGCGCATTGCCTGCGACACCGGCGACCCCGCGATCAGCGTCCGGTCGACGCGAAACCAGATCGCGGCAGGGCCAACCATGCCGAACCGGCCGCGCGCGGCGCGCATCGAGATGCAGCTCGTGAACGGGCTGCCGGCATTGTCGGCGGGCTCGACCATCGATTGATCGGGGCCGGGAAGCCCGAGCGGCAGATCAACGACATCGGGCGGCAATGCCTGCGCCTGCGATTTGATCCGCAGCACGGAGGCCGCGACCACAGGCACACCTTCGGCCAGGAGCCGCACGCCGCAGAGCTGGATCTTGCGGCCCTCGCGCAGGATCTCGGTCTCGATGGTGAGCGGCGCGACCGGCACCGGCCGCATCAGGTCGATGGTGACGCGTGTGATCTGCATCGGTACCGGCGTGGGCAGGGACTCCGCGGCCCACACCACCAGCGCCGCGGGCGCGGAACCGTGCTGCATCTGCGGATGCCAGGGGCCGGCGGCATCGGGGCTGGTGACGACCTTGCTGCCGTCGACGCGGAAGATGGGGTCCATGACGTCAGGGCCTATTTGGTGCCGAACATGCGGTCGCCGGCATCGCCGAGGCCGGGCAGGATGTAGCCGTGGTCGTTCAGCCGCTCATCGATGGCCGCGGTCCAGAGCGGCACGTCGGGATGCTCCTTCTGGAAATGCGCGATCCCCTCAGGGGCGGCCAGCAGGCAGACGAAGCGGATGTCGCGGGCGCCGCGCTTCTTCAGGAGCGTCGCGCCGGCGACGGCGGAATTGCCGGTCGCCAGCATCGGGTCCATCAGGATCGCGGTGCGGTCGGCCAGATCGTGCGGTGCCTTGAAGAAATATTCGACCGCTTCCAGCGTCTCGGGATCGCGATAGAGACCGATATGCGACACGCGTGCGGAGGGCACCAGCGCGAGCATGCCGTCCAGGAAGCCGACGCCGGCGCGCAGGATCGGCGCGAAGGTCAGTTTCTTGCCCGCGATCATCGGCGCCTGCATCGGCATCAGCGGCGTCTCGATATCGACCAGTTCGAGCGGCAGGTCGCGCGTCACCTCATAGCAGAGCAGCATGCCGACCTCGTTCACGAGTTCCCGGAAACTCTTGATCGACCGGTCGCGCTCACGCATCAGCGTAAGCTTGTGCTGCACCAGTGGATGGTTGACGACGGTGACGGCGGCGGCGCTCATGGCGGTATTTGTCGCACAGGCGTTGTGGCTGCATCAAGGGTGTGCGGACGGCAACGCGTGCCCCACTCCGTCATGGCCGGGCTTGACCCGGCCATCCACGCGTTTCCGCGATGTGCAAGGACGTGGATGCCCGGGACGAGCCCGGGCATGACGAGGCACAACGCGACTGTTCACAGCGGCGGATCGACCGCTTCCTCGTATTCCTTCTTGAAACGCGCGATCAGTTCGGCGGCGGGTACGATCTTTTCGACGCTGCCGACGCCCTGGCCGCTTCCCCAGATCTCCTTCCAGGCTTTCGGCTTCGCCCGCTCGCCGGAGGCGTCGGTGCCGAAGCTCATCTTGGAGGGATCCGACGTCGGCAGGTTGTCCGGATCCATGCCGGCGGCGACGATCGACGGCTTCAGATAATTGCCGTGCACGCCGGTGAACAGGTTGGAATAGACGATGTCTTCGGCGGCCGAGCCGGTGATCATGTTCTTGTAGCCTTCGACCGCGTTCGCTTCTTTCGTCGCGATGAAGGCCGAGCCGATATAGGCGAAGTCGGCGCCGAGGATGCGCGCGGCGCGGATCGCCCTGCCGTTGCCCATCGCACCCGACAGCGCGATCGGGCCGTCGAACCACTGCCGCGTCTCCGTGACGAACGGGAACGGCGACAACGTGCCGGCATGGCCGCCCGCGCCGGCCGCCACCAGGATCAGGCCGTCGGCGCCCTTCTCGATCGCCTTATGTGCGAACTTCTGATTGATCACGTCGTGGAAGACGATGCCGCCCCAATTGTGCACGGCCTGATTGAGCTCCTCGCGCGCGCCCAGCGAGGAGATGATCATCGGCACCTTGTGCTTCTCGCAAAGCGCAAGGTCATGATCGAGCCGGTTGTTCGATTTGTGCACGATCTGGTTGACCGCGAACGGCGCCGAGGGTCGCTCCGGATGCGCCCTGTCATGGGCCGCGAGCTCTTCCTTGATCCGCGCCAGCCATTCGTCCAGCAGCTCCGGCGGCCGCGCGTTGAGCGCCGGAAACGATCCGACCACGCCAGCCTTGCACTGCGCGATCACGAGATCGGGCACGGAGATGATGAACAGCGGCGCACCGATCACAGGAATCGACAGACGGCCCTTGAACAAGGCAGGCATGGACATCAGGGAAGATCCTTCGGTTAGCTGAGAAAAGCGACTGGGCTCAAGATGCCAGACATCATACCAGAAAGGCAATCTTTCCAGTGTCAAGTATTGCGTTTTGGCGCTACTGGCAGATGCGGACTCGGCTGCGCTCCCTCTCCCGCTTGCGGGGAGGTGAAGTAGGCGCTACTGGCAGATCGCCCGTGTGACGAAATTTTCCGTCCGGCAGTCATTGGGCCCGCGCTTGTGGCCGGGCACGAACACGATCGGAGAGCATTTCTCGGCGGCGTCGGTGTCCAGGCTCTTGCCTTCCTTGTAGCCCTTGCTCTGGCACAGCCTGTCGGCGCCGGCCTTGCAGTCCGGCGCACCATTGGCGGCCACCAGGCAGGCCGCGCGGCCGGTGACGATCGATGACGGCTTTGTGAGGGCGGACAGGCTCTCGCCGGCATCCTTGGTGCGTGCGTTGAGGTCGTCGAGGGTCTCGCCCGGGCTCTTCAAGGGCGGCAGGATCGACTTGGATTTTTCGAACAGCTTGCTGATCTCGTTGATGAGGCCCGGGTTCTCCTCGCGCGCGGGCGGCGGCGGAGGTTGGTTCGGCTGTGCCGGTTGCTGGACGCCGAGTGAGGCTGGCGGTGCGGCTTGCGGGAGGGCGAATTCGGGGGCGAGTGTCAGCATCGACAGGGCGAGGCCCGCCTTGGCCGTGGACGGTCCGATGCGAACGAGAAGCCCGAGTCGATCAAGCATGGGGAAGCGTAACCCGACGATGCCGCTGCGGCAAAGTGCTTTCCGCCACACCTGCCGCCCTCATCCTGAGGAGCGCGCTTTGCGCGCGTCTCGAAGGATGGGCCACGGGCCTCATGGTTCGAGACGGCGCTTCGCGCCTCCTCACCATGAGGAGTTAGAGATCGCTCGCGGCAGCAAGGCAGCGATATCGCGTCAAACCAGCTTGAAGGCTATGTAGAAGCCGAGCACGAGCACGATCGCGCCGATTGCGACCCAGAAGCCGAGCCGTTTCTCCAGCTCCTTGCGGATGAAATCGCCGTAGCGGTTGAGCAGGACCGCGACCACGAAGAAGCGGCCGCCGCGCGCGACGATCGAGCACAGGATGAACAGCCAGATGTTGTAGCCGGCAAAGCCCGAGGTGATGGTGACGAGCTTGTAGGGGATCGGGGTCAGACCCTTGAGCAGGATGATCACCGCGCCCCATTCGGCATAGGAGGCACGGAAGGCATCGACCTTGTCGTTGAGGCCGTAGATGGTGATCAGCCAGTGGCCAAGAGAGTCGTAGAGCAGCGCGCCGATGGCGTAGCCGAGCACGCCGCCGGCCACCGACGCGATCGTGCACACGGTGGCGAACCACCAGGCGCGCCTCGGCTGCGCCAGCGACATCGGCAGCAGCATGATGTCGGGCGGAACCGGGAAGAACGAGCTCTCAGCGAAGGATACCGCTGCGAGAATCCAGAGCGCGTAGGGTTTGTCGGCGGCGTCGATGCACCAGTCGTAGATCCGTTTCAGCATGGGCGCGATCAACCATCATGGAGCGCATTTGTCCATGCCGGCAAAAGAGGATTGTTGGCGGGTCAGCGCCGCTTCCGCAGACTGCTTTCGAGCGCGACAATTCGCCGCCGCACGGCCGGCTCGGCCGGCGGCTTGGACAGTCTGGCGCCGGTCTTCGGCAGTTTTTCGGCGATCCCGAGCAGATGCTCGCGCCGTTCCATCTCTTTCCAGACATCCTCCGGCTTCACCCCGGCGGCTGCCCACAAAACAGTCAGATTATAGAGGAGATCGGCGCTCTCGCGGACCACGGCGTCAGTCTTGCCGCTGAGGGCGTCGATGACGACCTCGATCGCTTCCTCGGCCAGCTTCTTGGCCATCTTGGACGGCCCGCGCTGAAATAGCCGGGCGGTGCGCGACGTCGCCGGATCGAGATCCCGGGCCGCGAGAACCGCCTGATAGAGCCGCTCGAGCGAATCACTCATTCCTCAAGCCTAATTCAAACCTCTGGCCAGCGTGTTAACACGCTGACCGTAGAGCGAAAAAAAACCACCGGCCGCGCGGGCCGGTGGCGTCGTCTCGATCAAATTCGCGTTTACCAGCTCGCGAGCGGGTGACCGCGATAGTACGGCACGCCGCGGCCATAGCCGCCGCCGTAATAATACGGGCCGCCGCCATAGTAGGCCGGACCGCCGTAATAGACCGGGCCGCCACCATAATAGCCGTAGGAATCATAGTAGTCGCGACGGCTCTGGGCGGCGGCGATCGCAAGCCCCGTCCCGACGATGCCGGCAAAAGCGGCTGCAGCGGCCGCGCCACCACCGCCACCGCGATAGTATCGCCGGCGGGCGCTGATATCGGTGGCGCCGCTGGTGCCGGTCTGCGCCGTGACCTCCTTGGTGACCTCCTTGGCCTTCGGGGCCGAGCCCGCATAAGCCATCGACGGCTCGACCGCCGTCAGCGCGACCGCGGCAATTGTCGCCAGCGCACCGGCCCGGCCGATCGATGAAAACACACCTTTTCGCGCAAACATCTGAGTAGTCCTCCGTGGAAGCTCGGCCCGTCGGGCCGCTGATAGCCAACCACGGGTGCGATCCTAAGTTCCCCAAACCGAATGCAGGCTGAACGATCCCTGGCGAAATCGTGGCAGTCATCAAGCATTCAGGTTAGAAGCGGCAGAATGGCACCGCTGAACGGGCAAAAACGCGCGTTCGGTGTCACGAAACAGACATAGCCCGCGCGACAGATTGTCTCGCACCTTTCGACGTGATCATGCGCGCAGCCAGGACTCCGACCCGCCGAACTTTCCTGGGCCTTGCGATCGGCCTCGGCGGCAGCCTGTGGTCTCGCGCAAGCCGCGCACAAAACGCGAGCGCCGCCAAGCAGCCGATCGCGATCCAGCTTACGCTCGACCGTCCGATCGATGCGGCGGTGTCGCCCTTCGTGATGGCAGGCGTCGGCGGATTGTTCAGCGCAGAGGGGCTCGCGGTCACCACCAACATCGCGAGCGGCTCGCAGGACGCGATCGCGCGCGTCAGTTCGGGGATGAGCGATTTCGCGCTGGTCGACATCAACACGCTGATCCGCGCGCGAGACCGGCACAGCGCTGCACCGATCAAGGCGATCTTCGTGCTGTTCAACCAGGCGCCCTACGCCATCATCGCGCGCAGGAGCCGCGGCATCCGCGCACTCTCCGACGTCGAGGGCAAGAATCTCGGCGTCGCCGAGGGCGATCTCTCGATCCGGCTGTGGCCCGCGGTCGCCAGGCAGAACGGCATCAAGCCGGCAACCGTGAAGCAGAGCAGCATCAGCCCCGCGGTGCGCGAGCCGATGCTGTCGGCGGGACAGGTCGACGCGGTCACCGGTTTCTCCTACCTGTCGCCGATCAATCTGCGCGATCGCGGCGTGCCGGCGGACGATCTCGCGGTGCTGCGCTTCGCCGAATACGGCTGCGAGGCCTATGGCGCCGCGCTGATCGTCAATCCGAATTTGGCGGCCGCCAAGCCAGAGGCCGTGAAGGGCTTTGTGCGGGCGGTGATCGCGGGAACGCATCTTGCGATCAAGGAACCCGCGCGAGCGGTGAGCGAGGTGGTGAGCCGCATGGACGCCGGCTCGCGCGAATTGGAGTCCGAGCGGCTGCGCGCCATTATCGGCGACAACATCCTCACCGCGGAGGTGAAGCACCACGGCCTCGGCGGCATCGACACGAAGAGGTTCGAGCGGTCGATCGACCAGATCGCAGAGGATTTCAAATTCCAGAAGCGGCCGACCGCGGCGGATATCTTCGATGATGCGTTTCTACCGCCGACCGATGCGCGCGTGGTGAATTGACTAAATCTTTCCGCGTCCACTGACCTCATCCTGAGGAGCGCGCTTGCGCGCGTCTCGAAGGATGAGGGTCAAGAGCTTGGCCGTGAAAAGCCATCACACAACGTGGATAATATCTTTCGCTAACCATCGCGCTCTGGTTCTTGCGTGCGATCCCGGATTAGAATGGCGGCATGTCGCTGCTTCGTCTTTACGTTCGCGTGCTCGAATTGCTCGGCAAGGAGGCGCGGCTCGGCTGGATCCTGGCCGGCGCCAATCTCCTGCTCGCCTGCGCGCAATTCGCCGAGCCGGTGCTGTTCGGCAAGATCGTCGACGTGCTCTCGGGCAAGCCGGTCACCGGGCTGATCGCGTCCACCTCGCCATGGCCGCTGCTCGCGGCCTGGGTCGCGTTCGGCCTGTTCACGATCGGGTGTAGTGCCATCGTGGCGCTGCATGCCGACCGGCTCGCGCATCGCCAGCGGCAGGCGGTCCTGACCGATTATTTCGAGCATATCCTGCAACTGCCGCTGACCTTTCACACCGGCACCCATTCGGGACGGCTGATGAAGGTGATGCTGAACGGCACGGACGCGCTGTGGCGGCTCTGGCTCGGCTTCTTCCGCGAGCATTTCGCCGCGATCCTGTCGCTGGTCGTGCTGTTGCCGCTGTCGCTCTACATCAACTGGCGGCTTGCGATCCTCCTGTTCGCGCTCTGCGTCGTCTTCACCGTGCTGACGACGCTGGTGGTGCGCAAGACCTACGGCATGCAGAGCGAGGTCGAGGAGCATTACAGCGACCTGTCCGCGCGCGCTTCCGACGCGCTCGGCAATGTCGCGCTGGTGCAGAGCTTCGTCCGCATCGATTCGGAGGTGCAGGGCCTGCGCTTCGTCGCCGACAAGCTGCTCGCCGCACAGATGCCCGTGCTGTCGTGGTGGGCGCTGGTGACCGTGATCACCCGCGCCTCCACCACCATCACCGTGCTTGCGATCTTCACGGTCGGCATCGTGCTGAACCAGCAGGGGCTGACCTCGGTCGGCGAAATCGTGATGTTCGTCTCCTTCGCGACCATGCTGATCCAGAAGCTCGAGCAGGTGGTGAGCTTCATCAACAACGTGTTCATGGGAAGCGCCGCGCCTGAAGGAATTCTTCGACGTGCTGGACGCGGTGCCCGCGGTGCGCGACCGGCCCGGCGCGATCGACACCGGCCGCCTGTCTGGCCTGATCGAATTCAACGACGTCTCCTTCTCCTACGACGGCAAGCGGCCGGCCGTGGAGGATTTGACCTTCACCGCGCTGCCCGGCCAGACCATCGCGCTGGTCGGCCCGACCGGCGCCGGCAAGTCGACCGCGATCGCGCTGCTGCACCGCGCCTTCGATCCGCAGTCGGGCATCATCAAGATCGACGGCATGGATATCCGCGCGCTGAAGCTGACTGCGCTGCGACGGAACATCGGCGTGGTGTTCCAGGAGGCGCTGCTGTTCAACCGTTCGATCGCCGAGAACCTGCGCGTCGGCAAGCCCGACGCCACCGACGAGGAACTTCGCACCGCTGCGGCGCGGGCGCAGGCGCTGGAATTCATCGAGCGCAGCGAGAAGGGATTCGACACCCATGCCGGCGAGCGCGGCCGCATGCTGTCGGGCGGCGAGCGACAACGCCTGTCGATCGCCCGCGCGCTGCTCAAGGACCCGCCGATCCTGATCCTGGACGAGGCGACCAGCGCGCTGGACGCCGTCACCGAGGCCAAGGTGAACGCTGCTCTCGATGAAGTGATGAAGGGCCGCACCACCTTCGTGATCGCGCATCGCCTCTCCACCATTCGCCATGCCACCCGCATCCTGATGTTCGACAATGGCCGGGTGATCGAAAGCGGAACTTTCGATGAACTGGTGGCGAAAGGCGGCCGTTTTGCCGATCTGGCGCGGGCCCAGTTCATGGTTCAGGAGAACGCGCGGGCGAGCCTGCAGGCGGAATAGGCCGCGGTCCGCCGGCCGCGAAATTGTCGAAATTCAGCCGATTTCGTCCACGATTAAATCAGCCGGCCTCTGTTCTCCAAAGACGACCCGGTATAGGGTTTGCAGCGCCGCAAAATGCGCCCGCGCCGGATACGCTTGAACCCCGAACGTCACATCTGAACGCCCACCTGTTCAAGGCGGGTCTTCATCAAGGACCGGACCAGGATAGTGCACCTTCTTCGCCCGCTGCTTCGCCGACTTCTTCTCCTCCTCCTCGTCGCCGCCGCGGCCATCGCTCTTGCGCCGCGCGCGAGCAATGCGGAGGCGCTGCTGGTGGTGGAAGCCGATACCGGAAAGGTGCTGCAGGCCGACAACGCGACCATGCCCTGGTATCCCGCATCGGTCACCAAGCTGATGACGACCTATGTGACGCTGAAGGCGGTGAAGGACGGCCGCATCTCGCTCGACACGCTGCTCACGGTCTCGCCGACGGCCGCTTCGCAGTCACCCTCGAAGATGGGTTTCCGTCCGGGCACGCAGGTCACCGTCGACAATGCCCTGAAGATGATGCTGGTGAAGTCGGCCAACGACATGGCGGTCGTGCTCGCCGAAGGCGTCGGTGGATCGATCGACGGCTTCTCCGCGATGATGAACGCGACCGCGCAAAAGCTCGGCATGACGCAGACGAACTACGTCAATCCGAACGGGCTGCCGGCGGACGGCCAGGTCACCTCGGCGCGCGACCTTGCGATCCTCGCCCGCGCCATCATCCGCGACATGCCTGAATACGAATATTTCGTGCACATCCCCTCGATCCGCTTCGGCCGCCGGATCACGCAGAACTTCAACCGCCTGATCGGCCGCTATCCCGGCGCCGACGGCTTCAAGACCGGCTTCATCTGCGCCTCCGGCTACAACCTCGTGGCGTCGGCCACGCGTGACGGCAAGCGGTTGATCGCGGTGGTGCTCGGCGCCTCGTCGGGCCGTATGCGCGCGGTCCGCGCGGCGCAACTGCTCGATCGCGGCTTTGCTGGCAACGGCCTGTCCTGGCTCAAGCCCTCGCTCGGCACGGTGGAGAATCTCGCGCCGGTCGACGCCTCGCCGCCGAACCTGCGCGACGAGATGTGCGGCCCCAAGCGCAAGCGGCCCGCCACCGACGAAGACGAGGACACCGTCGCCAGCACCAGCAGCAGTAGCGGGGAGACCGGCGCGACCTTCTTCGCCGCCGCCCTGCCGCCGCCGGTCTTCAAGCCGGCCGACTTGCTGGCGCAGCCGCCGGAGCCGTCCGAGCCGGTTGTGGTCTATACCGGCCCGACCCGGACGGGCGCGGCGCTGATCGCCGCGGTCGCGGCGGACGCCGAGAAGGACGCACCAAAGCCGCGCAAGAAGAAGACGCATGTCGCGGCGAAGAAGCCGGACGCCGCTGCCGAGGGCAAGTCGGACAGCAAGTCCGACGCGAAGCCGGATGCAAAGCAAGCCAAGGCGGATACGAAGCAAGCGGCGAAGCCGGAAGCCAAGCCGGCGGCGAAGCCGGCTGCTGCCAGGCATGCCAATGCCAAGTCGGATAGCTCTGCTGCAAAGCCCTCCGAGAAATCCGCCAGCGCTGCCGCCACAGGCGACAAGCCTGCGGCAAAGCCCACCAGGCCGAAGGCGGTGGCCAAGCCGAAGAACGACAGCAAGCCAGCCAGTTAACCGCGCCGCAATATCGGTAATTTCACCTCTCCCGCTTGCGGGAGAGGTCGGCGCACTCGGATCGGCGCTTCGCGCCGTCCGAGCACAGGCTCCGCGCCGGGTGAGGGCTCTCTCCACTCAGGGAGTCCCAGTGCGGAGACACCCTCTCCCGCAAGCGGGAGAGGGAGCGCAGGTCCTTTGCGGCTGCAACTCAACTTGATCTCAGGATGATCTGATGCGTCGAAGCGGCGCGGGCGGCTTGCCATCGGCAGCCGGCTAGCCCAATACTGCCCAAAAGAAGGCAGTTCCGGGCCGCGGACCGGGAGACGAGGAGAGGGGATTTCCATGGAGCGCATCTGGCTCAAGCACTATCCGGCCGGCGTGCCCGCCGACATCGACGTCGCGCAATACTCATCACTGGTTGAGCTGCTCGAGGAAAGCTTTGCGAAGTTCGCCGATCGCAAGGCTTTCATCTGCATGGACAAGTCGATCACCTATCGCGAGCTCGACGAGATGTCGACCGCACTCGGCGCGTACTTGCAGAACCTCGGCCTCGAGAAGGGCGCACGCGTCGCACTGATGATGCCGAACGTGCTGCAATATCCGATCTCGACCGCCGCGGTGCTGCGCGCCGGATACGCGGTCGTCAACGTCAACCCGCTCTACACCCCGCGCGAGCTCGAGCACCAGCTCAAGGATTCCGGCGCGGAGGCCATCATCGTCCTGGAGAATTTCGCCGCCACCGTGCAGCAGGTGCTGGGCAAGACCTCGGTCAAGCACGTCATCGTCGGCAGCATGGGCGACCTGCTCGGCTTCAAGGGCGTGATCGTCAATCTGGTGGTGCGGCGGGTGAAGAAGATGGTGCCGCCGTTCTCGATCCCGCGCGCGATCCCGTTCAACACCGCTGTCGCCGCAGGCCGGGGCATGAAGCTCAATCGGCCCAGGATCACGCCCGATGACGCCGCCTTCCTGCAATATACCGGCGGCACCACCGGCATCTCCAAGGGAGCCACCCTGCTCCACCGCAACATCGTCGCCAACGTGTTGCAGAACGACGCATGGCTGCAGCCGGCGATCAAGAAGCCGCCGCATGTCGATCAGCTCTTCATCGTCTGCGCGCTGCCGCTCTACCACATCTTCGCGCTGACGGCCTGCTATCTGCTGGCGGTGCGCGCCGGCGGCGTCAACCTCCTGATCCCGAATCCGCGCGACCTGCCAGGCTTCGTCAAGGAACTCGCCAAATACCAGATCAACAGCTTCCCCGCCGTCAACACGCTCTACAATGGCCTGCTGAACACGCCCGGCTTCGACAGGCTCGATTTCTCCAAGCTGAAGACCTCCTTCGGCGGCGGCATGGCGACGCAAAAGCCGGTGGCCGAGAGATGGCTGGCGGTGACCGGCTGCGCGCTGTCGGAAGGCTACGGGCTATCAGAGACTTCGCCGACGCTGACCTGCAACCCCGCCGACACCGACAAGTTCTCCGGCTCGATCGGCCTGCCGGTGCCCTCGACCTATCTCTCGATCCGCGACGATGACGGCAATGAACTGCCGCTCGGGCAGGCCGGCGAGATCTGCGCCAAGGGCCCGCAGGTGATGGCGGGCTATTGGAACCGGCCGGACGAGACCGCCCGGGTGATGACATCGGACGGCTATTTCCGCACCGGCGACATCGGCGTGATGGACGAGAACGGCTACACCAAGATCGTCGACCGCAAGAAGGACATGATCCTGGTCTCCGGCTTCAACGTCTATCCGAACGAGATCGAGGAAGTGATCGCGAGCCATCCGGGCGTGCTCGAATGCGCCGTGATCGGCGTCGCCGACGCCAAGACCAGCGAGGCGGTGAAGGCCTTCATCGTCAGGAAAGACCCCAGCCTCACCGCCGAGGAGATCATCAAGTTCTGCAGCACCCAGCTCACCAACTACAAGGTGCCGAAGCAGATCGAGTTCAGGACCGAGCTGCCCAAGACCAACGTCGGCAAGATCCTGCGCCGCGAATTGCGCGACGAGAACAAGCCGGCGGCTGCGGCCTGAACCACGCGCGAGCGGACGTTGGGACGATGGCTGACGCTCGCGATGTCACGCCGGCCGAGATCCTGGCGTTCTGGCGCGCGGCCGGGCCCGACCGCTGGTACACGCCCGACGACGCGTTCGATGCAGAATTGCGCCGTCGCTATCTCGACCTCTGGCGGAAGGCGGCGGGCGGCGAATTGTCGTCATGGGAGGCAAGCGACGACGGCGCGCTGGCGCTCGTCATCGTGCTCGACCAGTTTCCCCGCAACATGTTCCGCGGCGACGCGCTGACCTATGCGAGCGACGCGCTGGCCCGCGAGGTGGCGCGCCGTGCCATCGACCGCGGGGCGGATTCGCGGATCGATCCCAACCTGCTCGAATTCCTCTATCTGCCCTTCATGCATTCGGAGCATCTGCCCGATCAGCTTCGCTGCATCGAGCTGTTCCGCCATGTCGGCAACACGGAGCAGTTGAAATACGCCGAGCACCACACCGATATCATCCGCCGGTTCGGGCGCTTCCCTCACCGCAACCGCATCCTGGGACGCGTGACCACGCCCGATGAGCAGGCCTTCCTGGATGAAGGCGGATTTTCCGGATGATGACGGAACGGTAAACATTCCCGGCCGTTGCGGTTTTGAGGGTCGCGATATTGTGCCCGCAGGCTGCACGGTCTACAAAACTCCAGCTCATTCAGGGAGAATGGACGATGACGATCCAAGTTGGCGGCAAGCTGCCCGATGCCAAGTTTCGCGTGATGACCGAGGAAGGTCCGCAGGTGCGGACCACCGATGATGTCTTCAAGGGCAAGAAAGTGGCGCTGTTCGCAGTGCCCGGCGCTTACACCGGCACCTGCCACAAGATGCATCTGCCGAGCATCTTCCTCAACGCCTACGCCATCAAGGACAAGGGCGTCGACACCATCGCGATCGTCTCGGTCAACGATGCCTTCGTCATGAACGCCTGGAAGCGCGACACCGACCAGCGCAACGAGGCGCTGTTCCTCGCCGACGGCAATGCCGATTTCACCAAGGCGATCGGCATGGAGCTCGATGCCTCCGGCAACGGGCTCGGCATCCGCTCCAAGCGCTATTCGATGCTGGTCGAGGACGGCGTGGTGAAGAAGCTCAACCTCGAGCCGGCCCCGGGCAAGGTCGAGGTCTCCGGCGGAGACACGCTGCTGGCGCAGTTGTGAAGTTCATCCGTCATTGCGAGCGAAGCGAAGCAATCCATCTCACCGCACACGCGGACGCATGGATTGCTTCGTCGCTATGCTCCTCGCAATGACGAGCTCAGGCTGCTACGGCCCATCAACGAACGCCGTCATGCCCGGGCTTGTTGCTTCCGAACGCGCAGCGAGACGTGGATGGCCGGGACGAGCCCGGCCATGACGAATGCGGCAAAATCGCGCGCTACTGCCCCACTTTCTCCTTCAGCCGCGCCATGGCGACGCCCTCGCGGGCGAGCTGGTCGGCGCGCTCGTTTTCCGCATGGCCGGCGTGGCCCTTGATCCAGTGCCAGCGCACCTCGTGCGGCTTCAGCGCGGCGTCTAACCGCTGCCATAGCTCGACATTCTTCACGGGCTTCTTGTCGGCGGTGCGCCAGCCGTTCCGCTTCCAGCCGAAGATCCAGCCGGTGATGCCCTGGCGGACATACTGGCTGTCGGTGGTGAGATCGACCACGCACGGTTTCTTCAGCGCCTCCAGCGCCGAGATCGCCGCCATCAATTCCATGCGGTTGTTGGTGGTGTGGGTCTCGCCACCCTTCAATTCCTTCTCGACGTCGCCGAATTTCAGGATCGCGCCCCAGCCGCCCGGGCCGGGATTGCCGGAGCAGGCGCCATCGGTGAAGACAGTCACATGCGGCTTTTCGCTCACGCCACACACCCCGGCTGCGTCACGCCATAGTCGCTGAGCGTCTTCACGCTCTGATGGAAGCGCAGCTTGCGGACGTATTCCAGGGGATCCTTCGGTTTCACCAGCGCGCCGGGTGGCACGTTGAGGAAATCGACCAGCCGCGTCAGCAGGAAGCGCAGCGCGGCGCCGCGCGCAAGCAGCGGCAGCGCCGCCTGCTCGCCCTCCGACAGCGGCCGCGCCCGGCCGTACGCATTGAGCAGCGCGCGCGCCTTCGTCGCGTTGAAGGAGTGGTCCGGCTCGAAGCACCAGGCATTCAGGCAGATCGCCACGTCATAGGCCAGGATGTCGTTGCAGGAGAACGGGAAGTCGATCAGGCCCGACAGCCTGTCGCCGAGGAAGAACACGTTGTCCGGAAACAGATCGGCATGGATGACGCCAACCGGCAGATCGGTGGGCCAATTCGCCTCGAGATATCCAAGCTCGCGATCGACGAAATCGCGCAGGCCCGGCTGCACGCTGTCGGCGCGCGAGCTGGCAAGATCGAACAGCGGCCGCCAGCCGGCAACCGAGAGCGGATTCTGCCGGAACATCGGAAAATCGAGGCCGGCAAGATGCATCTTCGCCAGCGCTTCGCCGACAGCGCCGCAATGTCCGACATTCGGCCGCCGCGGCCACATGCCTTCGAGGAAATTGATGATCGCGGCCGGCCGCCCCGCGAGACTGCTGTAGACCTCGCCCTTGCGGTTTCGCGCCGGCTGCGGGCAGCTCACGCCGCGCTCGGCGAGATGCGCCATCAGCGACAGGAAATAGGGAAGGTCATCCTCCGCAACGCGCTTTTCATAGAGCGTCAGGATGAACGAACCGCAGCTCGTATGCAGCAGGAAGTTGGAGTTCTCGACGCCCTCGGCGATCCCCTTGTAGGAGAGGAGATCGCCGATGTCGTAACTCTTCAGGAATTCCGCTAGCTCTTCGGCGGCGACGTCGGTGTAGACCGCCATAAAGGACTACTCGGCGGCGGCTTCAGGACGCAGCGAGCGCGGCAGCGGGAAGAACTCGTTCTCTTCCGCGGCCGAGACCGTCTCGACATGCAATTCAAAACGCTCGGCGAACGCGTCCATGATCTCTTCGACGATCACTTCCGGCGCGGAGGCGCCGGCGGTGATGCCGAGGCTCTTGATGCCCTCAAAGCGCTCCCAGTCGATGTCGCTGGCGCGCTGCGCCAGCACCGCGATCGGGCAGCCCTCGCGTTCGGCGACCTCGCGCAGGCGCTGCGAGTTGGAGGAGTTCGGCGCGCCGACCACGATCAGCGCATCGACCACCGGTGCCACCTTCTTCACCGCGAGCTGGCGGTTGGTGGTGGCGTAGCAGATGTCCTCCTTGTGCGGCCCGTTGACGTTCGGGAAGCGCTCTTTCAGCAGCGCGACGATCTCGGCGGTGTCGTCGATCGACAGCGTGGTCTGGGTCACAAAGGCGAGGTTGTTGGGGTCCTTCGGGGTGAAGGTCTTGGCGTCCTCGGCGGTCTCGATCAGGGTCACGGCGCCCGGCGGCAACTGGCCGAGCGTGCCGACCACCTCCGGGTGGTGGGAGTGCCCGATCAGGAGGATCTCCCGGCCGCGCTTGAAATGGATCGCGGCCTCCCGGTGCACCTTGGTGACCAGCGGACAGGTGGCGTCCAGCGAGAACAAATGGCGCGCTTGCGCATCCGCTGGAACCGATTTCGGAACCCCGTGGGCAGAAAAAACCACTGGCGCGGTGGTATTTGCGGGAATTTCGGCCAGTTCCTCGACGAAAATCGCGCCCTTCTTCTTCAGGCCGTCAACGACATATTTGTTGTGGACGATCTCGTGCCGGACATAGACCGGGGCGCCGTAGATCGTCAGCGCGCGTTCCACGGTGTCGATCGCCCGGACCACCCCGGCACAGAAGCCGCGTGGCGAACAAAGCACGATTCTCAGGTCTGGTTTAGCTGGCATGGAGCGATCTCGCGACCGAATCACCCCTCGCCGGCGGGCAGGGAACGGTCAGTTGGGCTAGGACTTGGGCTCGGTTTCGGGCGGTGTCAAGGCACTCTAGCAGAACCATTGCGCCACCGGTACCCGAAGGATTATATAGGGCTTAATTCCCCGTCATCGCTGATGACCCCCCGGTTTCGCCTCCAAAGAGGTGGGCGAAGCACAAAGGAGATTTGCCATGAGCAACGCACCTCTGATGCCCAAGGCGACCGCCGTCTGGCTGCTTGACAACACCGCGCTGAGCTTCGACCAGGTCGCCGATTTCACCAAGATGCATCCCCTGGAGATCCGCGCCATCGCCGACGGCGACGCCGCGCAAGGCATCAAGGGCATGGACCCGATCTCGACCGGCCAACTGAGCCGCGACGAGATCGAAAAGGGCGAGAGAGACCCGAACTACCGCCTGAAGCTCGGCGAGAGCAAGGTGGCGCTGCCGCCGGCCGCCAAGCGGAAGGGGCCGCGCTACACCCCGGTGTCGCGCCGCCACGAGCGGCCGAGCGCGATCCTGTGGCTGGTCCGCAACCACCCCGAGCTGAAGGATGCCCAGATCATGCGGCTGGTCGGAACCACCAAGACCACGATCGCCAGCGTCCGCGACCGCACCCACTGGAATACCTCGACCCTGACCCCGATGGACCCGGTGACACTCGGCCTGTGCTCGCAGATCGAGCTCGATTTCGAGGTGCAACGCGCCGCCAAGGAGAAGCCGGCCACCGCCACCTATGGCGGCGCCACGCTGCTGCCGGCCTCCGAGACCACGCGGAAGGAGCCGGAATTCGAGCCCGCCGAGAAGAAGGGCGACGATCTCAACGTCGACGCCGTGTTCGCCAAGCTGAAGACGATCGGCGGCAAGAAGGAAGAGCAGGAGTAAATCTGCTTCGCTTTGGTCGTCAAAAATACAAACGCGGTGGGCCAACCCCGCCGCGTTTTTCGTTTTGAGCGATGCAACAACAGCCCTCAACCGTCATACCGCGCGAATGCGGGGTATCCAGTACGCCGCAGCTTATCGGTCCAACGACTGACGTCTCTGGAATACTGGATCACCCGCTTTCGCGGGTGACGACGAGTGGCGCCCTCACGCCTTCTTCAAGAACTCCGTGCGCAGGACGAGGCCCTTGACCTTGTCGGTGCGGCCTTCGATTTCGTCCTCATTGTCGGTGAGGTGGATGTTCTTGATCACCGTGCCGCGCTTCAAGACCGTGGACGAGCCTTTCAGCTTCAGGTCCTTGATCAGCGTGACGCTGTCGCCTTCGGCGAGCAGCGTGCCGTTTGAATCCCTAACCTTGATGTCCATGTGATGCTTTCCGCGGCGCGCGCTGAGATGGGAGGATGCCTGACCGATCCGTCTTAGAGCATGATCCGGAAAAGTGTGAAGCGGTTTTCCGAAAAGATCATGCTCAAACAATAATCTAAAGCGCGATGATGATTCATCCTCATCTCATCGCGCTTTAGCCCAATTCGGTTTCGTCCGTCACCTCATGCAAACGGCTGGCGGCGCCGGGCCCGGCTCCCGGCGCCGCCCCCCCCCCCGCGGCGTCAGAACTTGTAGACGACGCCGCCGCCCACCAGCCACGGATCGATATTGGCGCGCCCCGTGACTGGAATCGCGTTGTTGACGGTTGCCGAGTAATCCGGCCGCAGCCACAGCTTCTTCACGTCGACGTTGAGACCCCAGTGGCGGTCGAGCATGTAGTCGAAGCCGAACTGGACCGCGACGCCGACCTGGTTGCTGATGTGCAGATCCGTCACCGCAAGGCCGGCGACCGGCGTGTTGGCCGCGGACTGGTTGAAGAACACGGTGTAGTTGATGCCGGCACCGACATACGGCTTGAACGCGCCGAGGCCGGTGAAGTGATATTGCAGGGTCAGCGTCGGCGGCAACAGCCAGGCCTTACCGATGTCGAGCCCGTTGAGCGTCCCGGTACCGCTGATGTGATGCCTAGTTGCGCCGAGGATGAGTTCGGCGGCGAAGTTCTCGGTGAAGAAATAGGTAATGTCGAGCTCAGGAATGACTTGATCGCTGATCGAGAGCCCCGAATTCGGCGACGACAGGCCTGGTACACCGAAGACGTTGACCGAGCTGCCACCCGCATCCGGCAGCACGCCGAGCGCGCGCAGGCGGATCATCCAGGGGTTGAAGGTCTCCACCGGCGGCGGCGCTTTCGCCTTGTAGACCGGCGCCAGATCCGCAGCCTGCGCCGACATGGCGGCCCCACCGAACGCCGCCGCAAGCACGAGCAGCGACGCCGTCAAAATTGTTCTTGTTCTCATCAAATTCCCCATCGCCAAGTCTTCCATCGCCAAGTCCGCGCGGAAAGTCGCGCGTCGGCTCTCTCAGACCAGAAGCGGGACGATGAAGGATTTGATGCGGATCAAATCAGACGAGGCATGGCGCGATTACGTCGCACCGTTGCAAAAGTATCACGGCAAACGCCGATGCGATCCGGTCGTAGCGGTAGCGCGCTGCCTCGCTCGTCATACCCCGCGCATGCGGGGTATCCAGTACGTGGGTGGCATTTCGGCTCACGCATGACCGGCGCGGAATACTGGATGCCCCGCATGCGCGGGGCATGACGTCGGGGATTCTACCCGAGCGCGATGTCTTCCGAAACCTCGTGCTTCAGGCCGACGGCGTCGATGATCAGCGTCATTTTCGCCGCCAGTTTTTCGTTGCCCTTGAGGCGGCCGGAGTCGATGGCGTCACGTACGGCCTTTTCGATCTCGCGCTGCGAGGTGATGCCGACGCGCTTGAGGAATCGGCGCAGGCTTTCGTTGAAGACGTCCTCGTTCATGACGGCCCTCCTCTGCTCATGGCCTCACTGGATTGTTCAGCATGTATTCGCCGAGATTGCGCTGACGACGGTCGGCGCGCGCGTCGGCCTGCTGCCGCTGGACGTCGCGATCCTTGCGGCAGGCGACATATTCGGGCGAGCCCTGCTGGACGTTGTTGGCGCGGCAGAACGCGTCGTCATCGCCCGCGGCATCGGCCAGCGGCGCCGTTCTCCGCTCAAGGCAGCCGACGAGCAACGGTGCGATGAGCAGGAGCGCGATGGGGGCTCGGGCGAAGTAACGTCGCATGCGTGGGTTCCCTCTTTCGTCATTGCCGGGCGCCCGTCCCCGACCCGATCGGGGATGACCCGGCAATCCATCGAAAAGATGGCGGCTTCTCTGATCTTGATGGATGCCCGGGTCAAGCCCCGGCATGACGATTCCGACGGTTACACCCTCCCCTTCAGCGCGTCGCCGATCTCGTCGAGCACCTTGGGGTCCTCGATCGTGGCCGGCATGGTCCAGGCCTCGCCGTCGGCGATCTTCTTGATGGTGCCGCGGAGGATCTTTCCGGAGCGCGTCTTCGGCAGACGCCCGACGGTGATTGCGAGCTTGAAGGCGGCGACCGGCCCGAGCTTTTCGCGCACCAATGCGACGATCTCCTTCTCGATCGCGGCGGGCGGGCGGCTGACGCCGGCCTTCAGCACCAGGAAACCGCAGGGCACTTCGCCCTTGATCGCATCCTTGACGCCGAGCACGGCGCATTCGGCGACATCGGGATGCGATGCCAGGATTTCCTCCATGCCGCCGGTGGAGAGGCGGTGGCCGGCGACATTGATGATGTCGTCGGTGCGGCCCATCACCCAGACATAGCCGTCCTCATCCTTGTAGCCGGCGTCCGACGTCTTGTAGTAGCCGGGGAATTCGGAGAGGTAAGATTCCTTGAAGCGCTCATCCTGCTCCCACAGCGTCGGCAGGCAGGCGGGCGGCATCGGCAGCTTGATCACGATCGAGCCCATGGTGCCCGTGGGCACCGGCCTTGCGGCTTCATCGACCACGTCGACCTGGTAGCCCGGCATCGGCACCGTCGGCGAGCCGTGCTTGACCGGCAGCATGCCTAACCCCACCGGATTGCCCGCGATGCACCAGCCGGTCTCGGTCTGCCACCAATGGTCGATCACCGGCACCTTCAATTGGGCTTCCGCCCATTCCACCGTCGGCGGATCGGCGCGCTCGCCGGCAAGGAAGAGCGTGCGGAAGCTTGTGAGGTCATACTGCCGGATGAACTTGCCTTCCGGATCCTCCTTGCGGATGGCGCGGAAGGCGGTCGGCGCGGTGAAGAACGCGACCGCCTTGTGCTCGGAGATCACCCGCCAGAACGCGCCGGCATCGGGCGTGCCGACCGGCTTGCCTTCATACATGATCGAGGTCGCGCCATGGATCAGCGGGCCGTAAACGATATAGCTGTGGCCGACCACCCAACCGATGTCGGAGCCGCACCACCAGACCTCGCCGGGCTTGACGCCATAGAGGTTGAACATCGACCATTTCAGCGCAACAAGATGTCCGCCATTGTCGCGCACAACGCCCTTCGGGATTCCCGTCGTGCCCGAGGTGTAGAGGATGTAGAGTGGGTCGGTCGCGAGCACCGGAACGCAAGGCGCGGCCTTGCCGGCATCGAGCGCGGCGCGGCGCAGATTGGCCCAGTCGTGATCGCGGCCGGCGGTAAGCTCGCATTCATGCTGCGGGCGCTGCAGGATGATGCAGCTTTCCGGCTTGGCGCCGGCGAGCTTGATCGCCTCATCCAATAGCGGCTTGTACTGCACGATGCGGCCAGGCTCGATGCCGCAGCTCGCCGAGAAGATCAGCTTCGGCTTGGCGTCATCAATGCGGCTGGCGAGCTCCTTTGCGGCAAAGCCGCCGAACACCACGCTGTGCACCGCGCCGATCCGCGCGCAGGCCAGCATCGCCACGACGGCTTCCGGCACCATCGGCATATAGAGGATGACGCGGTCGCCCTTCGCCACGCCGAAGTCCTGCATGACCGCGGCGAGCGTCTGCACCTCTTTCAGAAGCTCGGCATAGGTGAATTTCGTGATGCTGCCGGTGAGCGGGGAATCGTGGATCAGTGCCACCTGGTCGGCGCGGCCGCCTGCGACGTGGCGGTCGAGCGCGTTGTAGCAGGTGTTGACGACGGCGCCCGTGAACCAGCGCCCATAGACGCCGACCGAAGGATCGAAAATCTTCCTGGCCGGTTCGATCCAGTCGATCTCCCGCGCCGCCTCACTCCAGAAGCTATCGGGGTCAGCCAGCGAGCGGGCATGGACCTCGTGATAGCGGCTGTTGCGAATGTTCATGGCGTTCCTCCCGGCGTTATAGCCACGCATTGTCACGGAGAGCGGCCATGATTCAAGCCGAAAAGAGCGCGCCATTCGACTAACAGGGCGAGCCGCGACTTCCACCTCTCCCAAGGGGAGAGTCGGCGCGCAGCGCCGGGTGAGGGGTTCAGGTCCCACGAGAGACCGGAACCCCTCACCCGATTTGCTCTGGACGATGCTTCGCATCGCCAGGCGCAAATCGACCTCTCCCTGCGGGAGAGGTGAAAAAGGGAGCTAATGCCCGTCGACCCCGTTCAGCTTGTCCAGCCGCTGCTGCATCGCCTTCTGCAGGTCGTAGCCGGGACGGCCGAACTGGGCATTGCGGCGGGCAATGAATTCGTCCTGCTCGCGCTGCAGGGCGCGGGCGGCACGCGGGGTCTCGGCCTCGCGGACCACCCTCGCATTCGCCGCGAAGATCTCGCGATCGAGGTCGGCGATACCAGGGTTGGCGCAGATGACCTTCTCCACTGCGCGGCGGGCCTTGGCGCAATTGAAACTCGGCTTGCCGGCAACGGCCATCAGCGCGCCCAGGCGCTCCAATTCCAACGCCAGCGACTTGTAGTTGGCGCGCGCCGCGGCGTGATCCGGGTTCAGCTTGATCGCCGCACCGAAATCGGCGAGCGCCTTGGGTCGGTCGCCCTTCTTGCGCCAGAGCTCACCGCGCGCGTTGAAGATATCGGCGAGCGTCGGATCCATTGTCAGCGCGGAGTCATAATCGGAGATCGCGCGGTCGATCATGTCCTTGCGGGCATAGGCGTCACCCCGCGCGATCAGCGCCTTGACGCGATCGGCCTTGGCGGTGTTTTCGTTGTCGATCAGCGCCGTGCAGAGATCGACGACCTTGTCGTCATCGTCAGCGCCGGCCGCAGCGAGGCAGGGCGCGGGGTCGGCCTGCACATCCTTGAGCGGCTCTACGCTGGTTGCAAATGCATGCTGCGCAAGCGCCATGCAAAGGCTCGACGCGACGATGACGCGCCGGATGAAGAGCCAGGATTGCATCGATTGGTCCGGCAGGAATTCTTAAATCTCGGGCCAATGGTAGCAAACGGCGCCTGCCCCGCACAGCGGGAGATTTGTCGCTACCCTGCGCTTGCCCGTGGGCCCGCAAACTGATGCTAGACTAGCCAATGACTGCCAACGGGAATTTGACACGTGTCTACCTTCGAATGGATCATTATCCTGCTGCTCGCCGCCATTCCGCTATCAGCGGTGGCGCGACGGATCAACGTGCCCTATCCGACCTTCCTTGCGGTCGGCGGCGTGCTCCTGACCTTCCTGCCGTCGGGGCCGTCCTGGACATTGGAACCCAGTCTCGCGCTGGCGCTGTTCGTGGCGCCTGTGCTGCTCGATGCCGCGTTCGATACGTCGCTCCGCGATCTCCGCAACAACTGGCTGCCGGTATCGATGCTGGTGCTGGCGGCGGTCGGCACCACGACCGTCGCCGTCGCGCTGGTGGCGCATTGGCTGAGGCCGGACATGCCATGGGCCGCGGCAGTCGCGCTGGGCGCCATCGTCGCTCCGCCGGATGCGGCGGCCGCGGTCGCGATCCTGCGCCAGGTCAAGCTGCCTTATCGACTCCTGAAGATCCTCGAGGGCGAAAGCCTGCTCAATGACGCCTCCGCACTCCTGATCTATCGCGTCGCCGTCGGTGCCGTCGCGGTCGAACACCTGAAGCTGCGCGAATTTGCGCCGTCACTGGTGCTGGCGGTGGTCGGCAGTCTGATCGCCGGCTACCTCTTCGCGCGGCTTTCGATGTTGCTGACGCGCCGAATTACCTACGCGCCGAGCGCGATCATCACCCAGTTCGGCGGCACGTTCATGGCGTGGATCATCGCCGAACATATCGGCCTGTCCGGCATCCTCACCATCGTGGTCTACGCCATCACCATGGCGCGCACTGTGCCGGCGCGGACGCCGGCGCGCCTGCGCGTGCCGTCCTACGCAGTGTGGGAGACCGTGGTGTTCGTGCTCAACGTGCTCGCCTTCATGCTGATCGGCATGCAGCTCAAGCCGATCTGGGCAGGGCTCGACGAAATCGTGCGCGTCGAATATTGCATCTTTGCCGCCAGCGTGCTGGCGGCCGTGGTCCTCGCGCGCATCGGCTGGGTCATGAGCTATGGCGCCGTCGTGAGGCGGCTGGTGGCGTGGGGACTGTTTCATCCCGGGCGTGCCGCGCCGCCGCCGACGGTCAAGGGCGGCATCGTGGTTTCCTGGTGCGGCATGCGCGGCATCGTCACGCTGGCGGCCGCCTTTGCATTGCCGGAAGACTTTCCGTATCGCGACCTGATCCTGCTGACAGCCTTTTCGGTGGTATTTGGGACGCTGGTGATCCAGGGCTTGACCCTGCGGCCTTTGATCCAGGCGCTGGGCCTGAAGGACGACGACCCGGTGGCGGCCGAGGCGGCGCGCGCCCGTGCCATCGCCTTTCGCGCTGCGCTGGAGGAGATCGACAGCGATCCGTCCGAAGAGGCCGAAATCCTCAGGCTGGAGTATCGCGCGCTGCTGATGCGCGCCGAGACCGATCCTGACGGCGGCGTCACGTCGAGCGAGCTTCCCGCGGATCCCTTAAGGCGCCGCGCGATCAGCGCCGCCCGGCAATCGCTGTTGACGCTGCGAGAATCGGAGGAGATCGGCGACGATGCGTTTCACCTCATCGAGGAGGAGCTCGACCGTGCGGAATTGAGCGCACAGGCTTAGCGACCGGTTCCTATTTCCCGCCGCGCTTGGCCGGCCGATCCTCGACCACCTCGCACAAGAGGTCGAACAGCCAGGCAAGGCCTGCATCCATCAGCGCGACCTTGGGCACGGCGGCGCGAATCGAGAAGCTGCGGAGCCGCAACGGCACGTCCCTGCTCACCAGCGCAAAGCGCCTGGCATGCATGGCCACGAAGCGCCGTGGCATTGCGGCGATCAGCTCCTTTTCTGCGACCATTGCGAGACCGGACGCGAAATCGGGCACGGTGAGCGCGACGCGGCGTACGAGGCCCTGTTTCGCCAGCGCCTCGTCGACAAAGCCATAAGCGTCTCCCGTCATCGAGACGACCAGATGCTGCGCGCGGCAGAACCGCTCCAGTGTCGGCCGCACCGCGAACGGATGACGCGGGCGAGCGACCACGACGAAATCTTCTTCATAGAGCGGACGGGCGACAAAGCGCGGTGGGGTAAGGTCGATCGGCGCGACAGCGATATCCATCGTCCCGCTCTCCAGCTCGGCAAGAACCGGCATCCACGCACGCTCGACCGACTGCCCGCCCCGCGGCGGCAGCAATTGCCGCAGCCCGATGTCGATGCCTGGAGCGCGGCTTTGCAATGCCGCAAGCAGCGGCGGCAGGAACACGGACGAGACGCCGTCCGGCGCCCCGATCACGAAACGCCGCGCTGATTTCGTGGCGTCAAATGGTTCTGCGCCGGCAAGCACGTGGCGGGCACGAGCCAGCAGCTCCGCGATTGGCTCCGCCAGCGCCGTGGCGCGCGCAGTCGGCACCACGCCTTTCGGCGTACGAAGAAACAGGGGATCGTTGAGCAGGCGCCGCAACCGCCCGAGGCCATGACTGACGGCCGATGGCGTCAAGTTGAGCCGCACGGCGGCGCGCCCGACATGGCGCTCTCGAAAAATCACCTCGAACAGCGTCAGCAGGTTCAGGTCGGCACGCGCGAGATTAATCTCGTTCAGCATATCGTACAAATCATATCATTGGATTCATCATGCTCCAACGGCCAGTTTGGGCGGCAATCGACGGAGCCGAATTTGCGGCTGCATCCATGGTCGAACAACAGGAGCAAGGCATGTCATTGCGCCGTGAAATCGGCAGCGCCGCGGCAAGTCGCGAGGGCTTTGTCGAGCAGGAATTTCATGCCGGCAGGGATTTGCGCGCGGCTCAGGCGGCGCCTGCCACGGCGGAACAGGTCGTTGCGTTCTGGCGGGAAGCCGGTCCCGCGCTATGGTTTGCCAAGGATGCTGCGTTCGATCGGCGTTTTCGCGAGAGATTCCTGGACGCGCACGAAGCAGCGCTCCGCGGCGAACTGGACGGCTGCCAGGCGACGCCGAACGGCGTGCTGGCATTGATCATCCTGCTGGATCAGTTTCCTCGCAACGCCTTCCGCGGCACGCCGCGCATGTATGCGAGCGATGCCCATGCCCGCCGGATTGCCGACAACGCGATTGTCGCGGGGCTTGACCAGCGCCTTCCGGACGATCTCAGGACCTTCATTTATCTCCCGTTCGCGCATTCCGAAGACATCGCTGATCAGGCCCGCTCGGTCGCATTGTTTCGGCAGCTCGGAGAACCCGGCGTTTCGAACTCACGGCGTCACCGGGACATCATCCAGCGTTTCGGTCGCTTTCCCCACCGCAATCCGATTCTCGGCCGCAGCATGACCATCGAGGAACGGGATTTCCTCGATCGGGGCGGATATGCCGGATGACGAAAAAGGCTTGCGGCAGCTTGGCCCTCGCGCGATAGCGCTGGACATCAACTGACCTTGCAGGTGATCCCGCCGTCGACGACGAGTTCGATGCCGGTGACATATTTCGATTCATCCGAGGCCAGGAACAGCGCGGCGTTGGCGACGTCCCACGCCTCGCCCATGTGGCCCATCGGCACCTGCGCGTCGCGGGCGCGCCACATCGCATCCACATCGCCCGCGGAATAGCTGGCGGCGAGCCCGGCGGAATGCGCCACCATCGGCGTCTTCATCAGGCCGGGCAGGATCGCGTTCACACGTACATGGTCGGGCGCGAACTGCACCGCCGTGGTGCGCGTCATCTGGTTCATCGCCGCCTTCGTGGTGGCGTAGGTGACGTAGGAGATGCCGAGATGGCGGATGGAAGCGATTGAGGAGATGTTGATGATCGAGCCGCCGCCCTGCTTCTGCATCACGGGGATCACGTGCTTCATCGCAAGATAGGCACTCTTGAGGTTGACGGCGAACACGCGGTCCCATTCCGCTTCGCTCACCTCGACGACGCTGCCCATCTCGGCGATGCCGACATTGTTGTCGAGCACGTCGATGCGGCCATACGTCTTCAGGCAGGCCGCGACCATCGCCTCGACGTCGGCTGCACGCGAGACGTCCGCGGTGAACGCGGTCGCCTTGCCGCCCTCGCCGGTGATGATGCTGGCGGTCTCTTCCGCGGCAGCCGCGTTGCGGTCGACGCAGAACACGCTGGCGCCTTCCCGCGCAAAGGTGACGGCGGTTGCCTTGCCATTGCCCCAGCCCGGCCCGATCGAGCCGGCGCCAACCACCATCGCAACTTTACCCTTGAGCCGATCCATGGTTTCTCCCCTGTTGTTGTTGGTATTGCAGCCCGGCGCCCGCGGTCAACCCAATCTGGCTGATGTGCCCGATGCAAAGTCCGCATGCATCATCCGAAAGTCGCAGGCGCGATGCCCCTTGCAACGCTTCCCCCAAACCAGCATGAATGCGCCGCCCGCCCAATATCCCGGCCAGCCGGGCTACATGAGAGCGTTCCGGAGGAAGCATGACCACAGAAGGCCGACCGTCAGGCAAATCGCCGCCCGATGACGACGTCGTCCCCATCTCCGAGGAGGCGCTGCACAAGGCGGAAACCTTCGTCGAGGCCGAGGAAGGCGCGACCAACCGCCTGATGGGCTGGGCGGGACGCATTTCGACCACCATCGCGGTGGTCATGAGCCTGTTTCATCTTTATGCGGCCTACGCGATCGTTCCGACCCAGGAACTTCGCTACACCCATGTCGCCTTCACGTTGGTGCTGAGCTTCCTGCTGTTTCCACTCGCCACGCGGTTTCGCAACCGCGTACGCTGGTGGGACATCGTGCCGGGCATCGTCGCGGTCGCAACCATCGTCTATGCATTGTGGGGCGGCGAGGATTTCACCGACCGCGCCACCACGCCCGACCGCCTGGATGTCATCGTCGGCATTGTCTTCATCGTGCTGCTGCTCGAGGCGACGCGGCGGACGACCGGCCCCATCATGCCGGTGGTGTCGCTGTTCTTCATCGCCTATGCGATGCTCGGCCCGCATTTGCCGGCGCCGTGGACCCATCGCGGCTACGACCTGTCCCGCCTGGTCGGCCATCTCTTCATCACCCTGGAAGGCATTTTCGGCGTCGCGGTCGATGTGTCGGCCACCCTGATCATCCTGTTCACGATCTACGGCGCATTCCTGCAGCAATCGGGCGCCGGGAAATTCTTCATCGACTTCTCGCTGGCGCTGATGGGCGGCAAGCCGAACAGCGCAGGAAGGACGGTCGTGCTGTCGTCGTTCCTGCTCGGCGGCCCTTCGGGTTCGGGCGTCGCCACCACCGTGATGATCGGCACTGTAGCCTATCCCATGCTGGCCAAAGCGGGCTTCGAGAGAAACGCCGCCGGCGGATTGCTGGCGGCCGGCGGCCTGGGCGCGATCCTGTCGCCGCCGGTGCTGGGGGCCGCCGCCTTCCTGATCGCCGAGTTTCTCAAGATCAGCTATCTCGACGTGATCTGGATGGCGACCATCCCGACCTGCCTCTATTACATGTCGCTGCTGTTCATGGTCGAACTGGACGCCCGCAAGTTCGGCGCCAAGGACGTCAGCTTCACGCCGGAGCTGACGCTCGGCCAGATGACGAAGCGCTACGGGTTTCACTTCATCTCCCTTGCTGCCGTGGTCGTGTTCATGATCATCGGCTATTCGCCGTCGCTGTCGGTGTTCTACGCCATCGTGGTCACCTTTGCGCTGAGCTTCCTGCGAAGGGAAACGGCGCTGGTACCCTCGAAGCTGGTGAAGGCGCTCGCCGACGGCTCGATCGGCGCGCTCAATGCCGCGACCACCTGTGCATGCGCCGGCATCGTCGTCGGCATCGTAACGCTGACGGGCCTCGGCCTCAAATTCTCGTCGATCGTGATCAGCTATGCCGGCGGCAGCCTGCTACTGACCGCGCTCTATACCTCGCTGATCGTCTGGATCATCGGTCTCGCGGTGCCGGTGACCGCCTCCTACATCATCTGCGCCGTGATCGCGGCGCCGGCGCTGATCAAACTCGGCGTGCCCGATTACGCCGCGCACATGTTCATCTTCTACTACGCCGTGCTGTCGGAGGTGTCGCCGCCGACAGCGCTGTCTCCGTTCGCGGCTGCCGCCATCACCGGCGGCGACCCCTACCGCACGACGCTGCAGTCGTGGAAATACACGCTGCCGGCTTTCCTGGTGCCGTTCGTGTTCGTGCTCGACCCACAGGGCGTCGGTCTGCTGCTGGCGATTCCCAAAGGCGGTTCGTGGATCGATATCATCGAAATCACGATCAAGACGACCATCGGGCTATTGGCGCTCGCCGCGTTTGCCCAGAATTGGGCGCTGCGACAAAATACGCCGGTCGAGAGCGGCCTGCTTCTGCTATCCGGATTGCTGCTGGTGTTTCCGAGTTTGATCGAAGCGATCATCGAATGGATGATCGGTCGCGATATCAGCTACACCTACGTGCCCGGTCTGATCATCGGCCTCGGCGTGTTGCTGTGGCAGGCCAGAACGCCGACGCCGACAAGACCGGCGCTTACGATTTAGTCAGGGAGTGATAGAAATGAAGACAATGAAAAAGACTGTGGCGATACTGGCTGTGACGATTTCGGCCGGTCTCGCTTTCGCCGGCATCGTCCATGCGCAGCAGAAGACGATGTCGATCGGGACCGGCGGCACCGGCGGCGTCTACTATCCGCTCGGCGGCGCGGTCGCCAACGTGCTGTCGAAGAACCTTCCCAACGTGCAGGCCACCGCCGAGGTCACCGGCGGCTCGGTCGACAACCTCAAGCTGATCGGCACCGGGCAGAGCGAAATGGGCTTCACCATGGCCGATGCCGCGCTCGACGCACTGCAGGGCCAGGACAAGTTCAAGAACAACAAGGTGCCGCTGCAGGCCCTCCTCGTCGTCTATCCGAACCGCATGCATGTGGTGACCGTCGAAGGTACCGGCATCCAGACCATGGCGGATCTCAAGGGCAAGCGCGTTTCGACGGGTTCGCCCGGTAGCGCCACCGAAGTGATGGCGTTCCGTGTCATCGAAGCCGCCGGCCTCGACAAGGACAAGGACATGAAGCGCGAGCGGCTCGGCGTTGCCGAATCCGTCAACGCCATCAAGGACCGCAAGATCGATGCCTTCTTCTGGGTCGGCGGCATTCCGACCGCGGCGGTGACCGATCTGGCGGCGACCCCCGGCATCAAGATGAAACTGATCGACCACGGCGACCTGGCCGAGAAGATGAACGCCAAATACGGCAAGCTCTATTCCCCCAGCACGATCAAGGCGGGCGCGTATCCGGGCTACGACAAGGACAACTCGATCACCGAGGTCTGGAACCTGATCGTCACCGGCGACAAGATGAGCAACGACGATGCCTATACGATCGTCAAGACGCTGGTGGAAAAGAAGGCCGACATCGTCGCCGTGCACAAGGAAGCCGAAAGCTTCTCGCTCGACAACCAGCGGCAGGATCGCTCCCCGATCCCGTTCCATCGCCGGCGCGCTGAAGTATTTCAAGGAAAAGGGAATCGGCGGCTAACTTTTTTTGTTTTGAGGCGTTTTCTTCACGCGAGGTATCCACTTCGCTCGAAAACGCTATAACAACCCTCGACCACAATCCTGACCACCGCCGAGCGGCGCCATCGTGCGCCGCTCGGCTTTTTCGGCGGCTGCCCGCCCGCATCACTCAAGGACCTCAAGATGCCCTCTTCGACCGTCGCCTCGTCACATCCCAGCCGCCGCTCGCTTCTGAGCGGCGCCGCCGCGCTCGCCGGCGCATCGCTGCTGCCGCGCCTGGCGCGCGCCGCCGAATGGCCGACGCGGCCGGTCAAGCTGTTGGTGCCGTTCGCCGCCGGCGGCACCACCGACATCCTGGCCCGCGTGGTCGCGGCCAAGGTCTCGGAGGAGTTCGGCCAGCAGTTCATCGTCGAGAACAAGACCGGCGCCGGCGGCAATATCGCGGCCGACGCCGTCGCCAAGGCCGACCCCGACGGCTACACCTTCCTCGTGGGCACGCCGGGCACGCATGCGATCAATCCGTTCGTGTTCAAGAACATGCCGTTCGATCCGCTGAAGGATATCGCGCCGGTCATCATCATCGCGCGGGTGCCCAATCTGTGTTCGGTCACCAACTCGCTGCCGGTGAAGTCGGTCGCCGAGTTGATCGACTACGCCAAGTCGAAGCGCGGCGAATTGTTCTACGGCACGCCCGGGCTCGGCAGCACCGCCCATGTTTCGACCGAGCTGTTCCGCTCGATGACCGGCGTCGAGATCACGCACGTGCCGTACAAGGGCAGCGCTCCGGCATTGACCGACCTGATCGCCGGCCGCGTGCATCTGATGATCGACAACCTCCCAGCCGCGCAGCCCTTCGCCGAGGCCGGACAGATCCGTCCGCTTGCGGTGTCCACTTCCAAGCGCTGGTCGCTATTGCCCGATCTTCCGACGATCGCGGAGGCGGGCGTGCCCGGCTATGAGGCCGCCTCCTGGTTCACGATCGCGGCGCCTGCGAAGACGCCGAAGGAGATCATCAACCGCCTCAACGCGAGCATCGACAAATTCCTCAAGACCGAGGACGGCGTTGCGCGCCTGCGCAAGCTGGGCGCCGAACCTGCCGGCGGCTCGGCCGAAGACATGCAGGCTTACGTGCTGGCGGAGACCGAGAAATGGGGCAAGGTCGCCAAATTCGCCGGCATCAAGCCGGAGTGACGACGTCAGTTCGGTCATTGGCAACGATCCTGTTCCCTGCTTAATTTCGCTGCGCGAAACCGGCCCGCCAGCGGCCGGCGCAACCGGGAGAACGCCAATGCCTGCTTACCGCGCCGTCGGACTATCTTTGGGAGCTGCAGTCCTGCTCTGCAATCTCGCCTTCAATCCTGTCCATGCGAAGCCTTTCATGATCGTCGGACTCGACGAGAAGCTGTTATGGGATGACGATGGAAAACCGATCCTGTCGGCACCCGGCAAGGACCAGGTTCTCATCCTCGACCTCGCCAATCCCGAAAATCCCAAGACCGTCGCCTCACTGCCGCTGAAGAATTCGGTGGTGGGGCCGCCGGTCAATCTCGACATCGACCCGACCGGCTCGATCGCCCTCGTCGCCGATTCGGTCGATGTGACCAAGGACGGCGATGCGTTAAAGCAGGTGCCGGACAACAAGGTCTATGTCATCGATCTCAAGGCCAACCCGCCGAAGCTGGCAGCGACTGTCACCGTCGGCAAGCAGCCCTCAGGGCTCAGCATCAGCCCGTCCGGCAAGATGGCGCTGGTTGCCAATCGCGGCGATAGTTCCGTCAGCGTGCTCTCGATCAACGGAAGCGACGTCAAGGTCGCCGATACGATCGCATTGCCCGACAGCGTCGCCCACGTGGCGTTCACGCCGGACGGCAAGCGGGCGCTCGCCGTCCGCTTCCCCGCACACAAGGTCTCCGTGCTCGATATTGACGGAGACAAGGTGACCTACAACAAGGTCGATCTGCCGACGGGTCAATGGCCATACAATGTTGCGGTGACGCCAAATGGCAAGCTCGCACTGACGTCCGATAATGGCGGCGCCGGTTCATCCGACGGCAGCGTCGACACCACGAGCGTGATCGATCTCGAAGCCAATCCGCCGCGCATCATCGACCGTGTGGTGGTCGGCGACGGTCCCGAGGGCTTTGCGATTTCGCCGAAGGGAGATCTCGCCGTCGCCGCCATCTTGCGCGGCTCAAACATGAAGAAAGCGTACTACTATCAGAAGAACGGCAGCCTCACGGTGCTGAAGATCGACGGCAAGAAGGTGACCAAGACCCAGGACATCGAGGTCGGTGGCTTGCCCGAGGCGGTCGCGTTCACGCCGGATGGCAAGTACCTCCTCGCGGGAAATTACCTGACCCAGGATTTCTCGATCCTCAAGGTCAATGGTGGCAAGGTCGTCGACACCGGCAAACGCTTCAAGGTGCCGGGTCACCCGGCTTCGGCGCGCATGGGACACTGAGCTCGCGCGTCACGCGGGTGTCGTCGTCACCCGCGTGACGTGGTCTGCCCTCGACGAGTCCCAGGCAGGCCGGCATCAAGCCGGAGTGACGATACCAGCAGCACGGATCGCGCGAACGAGATTCTCAAAACGGGAATTGATCACAACGGCAACGACAAACAACCACAGACCTTAACGTATGCTGCCGCCGCGAAATGGCGCGGCGGCGCATCATGAGACCGTCGTGCGAACGCGCTTCACGCTGAATGACATCGGAGCACGGTATTGCCGCCGCCACGCGCTGATTTTTGCAATCGACCCATGATTACAATTTTAGCTTTATTTGCCTCTTTAACCCTACCTAAGCATTCATGGGGATTTGCAGGAAGCGTCCTCAAATTTCCCGATTAAGGCCGCCACGGAGATGTACGAGTCAAATCGACATCACGGGAAAGGGCGGGCATGAATCAAATCACCCCCAAGGAATACGCACGACCCGGCTGGTTCGGTCATCGCAAATTGACGCCGCGGGCCTGCGTCGCCGACAGCAAGAAGCACCTTCGTACCTTCCTTTCCGACGCTCTCGAGGATCTCGGCTTCATCACCTCGGAGTGCGGCGAGGCCACCGAACTGGACGGCGTGCTGGACGAGCATCGACCGGACCTGCTTGTGCTTGGTGTCTCGGTGAACGGAATCGAGGTCGGCAGGATTCTGGAGGTTCTGGTCAGGAAGAATTTCGCAGGCAAGGTTCTCGTCATCGGCCCGCCCGAGTCGATTATGGTAAAAGCCGTCAGGCAAATTGGCGAAGAATACGGCGTAGCCATGCTGCCGCCGCTGGCGACGCCGTTCGGCGCAGGCACGCTGCGTGCCAGCGTCGCGATGCTGCTGCCGCAGGAGCCCGCGCCGAGCCCCGCGGTCGATGTCGCGGAGGCGCTCAAGGCCGGCTGGCTCGAATTGTGGTACCAGCAGAAGATCAACCTGCGCACGCTGGTTCCGGCCGGCGCGGAGGCTCTGGTCAGGATGCGGCATCCGGCGTGGGGCGTGGTGCCGCCGGCCTATTTCATTCCCGATGAGAGCGATCCGCATTTCCATGCGTTGTCCGAATTCGTGGTCGGTCGCGCCATCGAGGATTGGCATTACCTGCTGGAGCAGAAAGGACCGGTGGATCTCTCGATCAACCTGCCGGCGTCGTTCCTGAGCGATCCGCATGCCGTACGCGAATTATGCCGGCGCGTGCCGCAGCATCCCGCCTTCGGCGGCCTGCTGCTCGAGATCGCCAGCGCCGAGGTGATCGAGAACCTCGACCTGCTGGTCGAGGTGGCGCGGCAGGTGCGGTTCCACAACATCGCGATATCGGTCGACCAGGTCGGCACGGAGTGGCCGTCGCTGATGGGGCTGAAGAGCTTTCCCTTCGTCGAACTGAAGATCGATCATCAATTCGTCACCGGCGCCGCCGACGACCGGCTGAAGCAGACCGTGTGCAAGCACGTCGTCGAGCTTGCCCACGACCATGGCGCACGCGCGCTCGCCCAGGGCGCCGAGACCCGCGCCGACTTCCTCACTGCCCATGCGGTCGGATTCGACCTGGTGCAGGGCTATCTGTTCGGCAAGCCGATGGGGGTGAAGAAGTTCGCCCGCTCGCGGCCCTCCCCCGCCGCGAGCGCCGAAGCGAAATCGTGACGTTCCCTGCGGCCGTCCAGCGGCTCACTGGAACGTCATGTCGATGCATTTCGAGATGTCGGAGCCGAGCCCGGAGGAGATGATGATGCAGCCGCGCACCTTCTGGACGTTGTTGTCGCTGGCCCAGACCGAATAGCCGCCGGGGCCGAAGAACGAGTTGGTGTTCGGCGGCTCGGTTTCGGTGGCGTCGAAGGAGTAGTTGCCGTCGGTGTCGAAGATGCGCGGCCGCTTGGTGCAGCCGCCATCGGCCTGCACGTTGATGACCTCCTTGTTGTCGCGCGTCAGCGCCAGCGAGACCTGGCAGCGGAAGTATTCCGAGGTCTTGGTGTTGAACAGATAGGCGTAGGACCTGCAGGTCGCGGTGTTGAGCTTGCCGGCGGACAATCCCCGGCTGCAGGCGATGCGCTGGTTGTTGGAGAGCTTGAATTCGTCGGCATGAGCCACGCTGGCCATCGTCATGAGCGAGAGCGCAATACCCAAACCGATAATCATGCCGGGGTTCATTCGAATCATCCCTATCGAGCTTTTCGCAATCATGCGCTTGTAGATGGAAACGGCAACATAGTCGCGCAGCAGAAAATCACAAACCCGCAGGGTGGTGCGCGTGATGCCGCAGGGCACTTCCGTCGTATTGACGGAATAACGGCGTTCGTGATTTGTTCAAGCAAGGGCGCCGGTTTCGGCAACGATGACTGGGGAGGATGATCATGACTCGGTTTCAGGCCAGGATCTTTTTGATGGCGACCTTTTTGATGGCGGCGGCGCTGACGACACTGGCCGCTCCTGCATTCGCGCAAGACGCATCGCCCACGCCCTGGGAGCTGAAGTCCGACATGGGCTACGCCTATGGCAAAGACGGCTCGACCCTCGCCTACAAGTTGGGGACCAACAATGCCGGCCTGCTGCTCAAGGGTGCGAAGAAGGTGCCGAAGGGTACGTTGTTCTTCGTCGGCCAGAACGGCCAGCTCTACATGCGCTCCGGCCCCTATCTCGAGGGCGACGGCAAGTTCATGTTCGGATCGAACTGAGCGGCGATGCCGCCGTAGCCTGTAGATTCCATGGGGCGGTGAGCGCGCCCTTTCCGGTAGGTTTGGGTTTCCACACTCGAACCATCGGAGAGTCTGATGCAAGCATTGACCAAGAACACGCCCACCGCCGGGCATTGTGGCACGATTTTCGTTGCGATCGAACTGAGTCAGAAGACGTGGCTGGTGACGCTGCACAGTCCGGATCGGGACCGGATATCGCGCCACAAGCTGGAAGGCGGCGATCACGCCGGGCTGCTGGCGCTGATCGAGCAGGTCAAGGCCCGGGCGACTGCGAAGCTTGGAGCGGCGCCGCGGGTGGTGAGCTGCTACGAGGCTGGCTATGACGGCTTCTGGCTGCACCGGCTGCTCGCGGCGGCTGGGATCACCAACTTCATCTTCGACCCGGCGAGCATCGCGGTGGAGCAACGGGCGCGGCGGGCGAAGACAGACCGGATCGATGGCGAGCTTCTGCTGCGCACCTTGATGGCTCATTTGCGAGGCGAGCCGCGGGTGGTGCGGATCGTCCGGGTGCCGAGCGTGGCCGAGGAGGACGCCCGGCGCGCCAGCCGCGAACGCGAACGACTGGTGAAGGAGCAGACGGGGCACACCAACCGGATCAAGGCGCTGCTGCGCCTGTTGGGCATGGCGGCCGGCACCTTGCGACGACGGACCTGGCTCGCCTGGCTGGAGCAGCAGCGGGACTGGCAAGGGCAGCCGCTGCCGCCGCAGCTTCTGGCCGAAGTGAAGCGCGAGCATGCCCGGCTGATGCTGGTGCGCGACCAGCTCAAGGCGCTGGAGCAGGCCCAAGTCGCTACAGAAGTCGCGGCAGAAGTCGCGGCGGAAGCCGCCGCGGCGCCGGCGCCGATGGCGAAGCGACGGGATCAGTTGCAGCAGCTCAAGGCGCTCGGCCCGGCGTTTGCCGCGACGCTGGTGAACGAGGTGTTCTACAAGGACTTCCGCAACCGGCGCGAGGTCGCCAGCTATTGCGGATTGGCGCCCAGTCCCTGGCAAAGCGGCAGCATCGATCGCGAGCAGGGGATCAGCAAGGCCGGCAACCGGCGCGCCCGCCACAAGACGATCGAACTGGCCTGGCTCTGGCTGCGCCATCAGCCGGACAGCGCGCTCAGCCGCTGGTTCCGCACCCGCACCGAAAACGCCGGCAAGCGCGCCAAGCGCATCGCCATCGTCGCGCTGGCGCGCAAGCTGATCGTGGCGCTGTGGCGCTATCTCACCACCGGCCTTGTTCCGGAGCAGGCCGTGATGAAGGCCTAGCACCGGACCACGCCACCAGGGCGAGGCGGCTCCGCGCCGCGCGCCCCGTACAGGATGGATGATGACCGTGCCACCCAGGGGCCCAACCAGGCCGCTTTGTAGATGGGTCTCATCCTCTTGGCTTCCTCGCCGCAAGCATGCGGAATGTGGGTACGGATCAGCCGATCCGACCGGATATGAGGTGATGCAGTGAGCTGCAGAAATCTTCGGAAGCCAATCCTCGCCCGGGGCCCGGTCGTCGCGCTGCGCTACGCATGGCTCCGCGCGCCGCCCTCTCACTGCAAAAACCCAACCCGCACCGGTTCAAGAGCCTTGACTCACAAAGCCCCATATGAGGGTGGGCAAAGCGCAGCGCGCCCACCATCCACGGTCGGTGCAAGGAAGGTGGGCACGCTTCGCTTTGCCCACCCTACGGCCCTTTCGGGGGAGGATGAAGAGGCTAAAACACCGACGCCAGTTCCTTGGCGCCGGGCTTGTTGCTGTTGAAATCCATCAGCTCGTCGGTGACGGCGAGCAGCTTTGCCACCGTGTTGTTGCGGATCGCGACCGGGTTGCGCTCGTAGCCGCCGCGCTGGAAGAAGTTCGACGTCGGCACCTTCTCGCGCATCGCCTGCGGCATCGTGACCATGTCGAACCCCGTGCCGTCTCCGGTGAGATTCATCATCTCGAGCTCGGCCGCGCTGAGCGGGCGCGTGTAGCCCTTGGTCCGCGCGAAGATGACCGATGTCAGCAGCTTGTGGGTCTGCAGCATCGGGCCGACGTCGATATCGAGCACCATGGCATGGACCGCCCAGCCCTGCGGGGTGCTCGCGAGCCGCTCGTGCGCCGACCAGTCGTCCGGCACCGTGCGTGCGAATGCCACCATCCTCTTCAGCACCGCGACCTTGTGATCCATCGCCCTGCGCGCGGGACCGGACAGCGTGGCTGCCTTTTGGGTCAGCGCCTTGATGAACTCATGGCCCTGCTGGGCGATCAACTCGACGCTGTTGGTGGTGAGCAACTGGTTGTAGCCGATCGCGGTCGAGATCGCCCTTGTGCCGGGGCCGCGGTAGCCCGACTGCATGTCGTGATTGCCGCTGCCACCGGTCTCGAAGGAATAGACCCGGACCGCCTGCTCGCGCGTCAGGCCGGCCGCAAGCGCGTAGCGGGCATAGGCGCGCTTGAACTCGGCCTCGCTGGCCGGCCGTTGCGGCGTGAACTGAAACTGCTCGGCGGCGGCTTTCAGGAAATCGGCGACGAGGGGAATGGTCTTGCGCGGACGCGACGGTTCCTCTTCCTCCGGCTCCGGGCTCACCGGCCGTTTCGGCCCGGTATAGGCCGGCGGCTGGGCGAGCACGTAGTCATCGAGCGTGATCTGCTGCCGCTCGCGCCGCTTGGCGTTGCGGGTGCGCCGCTTCTCGGAGATCGCGCTCCAGTAGGCGCCTGCCTCCTCCTCGAAGGCGGCGCGCGCCTCCTGATATTCCCGCAGCTTGCGGCGATATTCTGCGATCGCCTGCGGCGTCGCGGCCTGCGCCATCGCATCGGCCGTGGATGCCGAAAGGGTGGCAGCCTCGATCGCCACGGCCTCCGGTGCGCCCGCGAACAGCGCGAGCGCGACCAATCCGGAGAAACGGCGAATCAATGGCAGGCGCATGCTCTCTTGTAGCAAGCCCGGCTGCGAAGTCAGCCCCGGAACCTTACTCCGGCTCGACGCCGCTGGCCTTCACGAGCTGCGCCCACTTCTTTTCATCCTTGTCGATGAAATCGGCATAGTCCTCGGGCGAGCCCGGCGTGATTTCGGTGCCATCAGAGCCCAGTTGCCGCTTCACCTCGTCCGAGGCGAGCGCATCGCGCAACACCTTGTTGAGCTTGTCGATGATCGGCCGCGGCGTGCCGGCCGGCGCGGCAAGGCCGTAATAAAGCGACGCGTCGAAGCCGGGAACACCGGCCTCGGCAATCGTCGGCACCTCGGGCAGCAGGCCGGAGCGGGCCAGGCTGGTCACCGCGAGCGCGCGCAACGTCCCCGCGCTGACATTGGCGTGGGAGGCCGGGATCGGTGCAAATGCCATCGGGATGTGCCCGCCAATGAGGTCGACCAGGGCGGGACCCGTACCCTTGTAGGGAATATGCACCAGCGAGATTCCGGCGCTGCGTGCAAAATATTCGCCGGTGATGTGGCTTGCGGTGCCGGCGCCGGCCGAGCCGAAACTGACCTTGCCGGGATTTTGCCTGGCATAGGCGATCAGCTCGGCAACGCTTTTGGCAGGGAACGACGGATGCACGACCAGCGAATTCGGCGCATTGCCGATCATGCCGATCGGCGCGAAGTCCTTGCGCGGATCGTAGCCCGCCTTCTTGTAGAGCGACGGACCGATCGCGAGCGTCCCGGTATAGCCGAGCACCAGTGTATAGCCATCGGGATCGCTCTTGGCGACCGCCTTGGTGCCGACCGTGCCGCCGGCACCGGGGCGGTTGTCGATGACGATCTTCTCGCCGAGCAGCTCGCTCATCTTCTCGGCGATGCCGCGGCCGACGATGGAGGTGCTGCCGCCGGGCGCGAAGGGGATGACGAGCGTGATCGGCCGGTTCGGATAATCCTGGGCTTGCGCCGGCCAGAATGCTGCGCCGACAGCAAGCGCTGCGATGGCGGCGCAAAGTCGTTTCTTCCAGGACAGCATGTCCGAAAGCCTCCCCTGACGTTTGTTGTTATGGCGGCATTGTCGCCCAAATGCCTGGCGCCAGCAACCAGACTTCCAATTCACCCGCTCGGCAACGATGGTGGCCACCGCTATTGGATCCTCATCCTGAGGAGCGCGCAGCGCGTCTCGAAGGATGAGGCCCCGCCGGTGGCCTCGCCCTTCGAGACGACCGCTGCGCGGTCTCCTCAGGGTGAGGGGATAGGTTCGAGTGCGCGGCTCCTGTTGCTCGCTACTTCCAGGCGAAGACCGGCTGTTCGAGATCGGCGACGCGGGTGTCGCGGCCGGCCAGCACCTCGCGGAACTGATAGATCAAGGCGGCTGTCGGCGCGTGGATGTGTTGGCCGACATGACGGAAGCGGATCACGCGCCTGACACTTTCGGGAATGCTGGTGAAGCTGAATGCGTCGTCCGCTTCGATCGCCCCAAGCGTGATGCGATGGACCGAGGCGACCTCGTCCGGATTGGGCACGATCGGCGTCCGCGTCGAGACCCATACCACGACCGGCGTGATGAGATAGCCGGAGCGGGTCGGATAATCGTCGAGCACGCCCAGCACATCGCCATCATCGACGCGCAGCCCGAGCTCTTCATGCAGCTCGCGGAGCGCCGCTTCCGCCTGCGTCTCGCCGGCGTCGCAGCGTCCGCCGGGCAGCGCCCATTGCGCGCTGTGGCTGCGCAGGCCCGCCGCGCGGCGCGTGAGCAGGAACGCGGTCTCCTCACGCTCGCCCTTCGTGAGCGCGATCGCGACCGCCGCGCGTTTGAGCAGCGGCGCGGAATCATCCGGCATGCGCGTGAATGCCGTACAAAGCTCTGCGATATTCCGCCGGGTGGCATCGTCAAATGTGCGGGCCATTGACCTTGACTACAACAGTCCCGCGTTCGATGAAATGACCTGATATCATGCCTCGCCGGACGGAACGCATCACATGACGAAACAGGCCGCGGAAAAGCTGAAATCCGACGGCTGGAAGATCATCGATACATCCGGCTTCCTGCATCTGGTCGGGCCGCTGTGGCAGCGCCTCGCCGGCGACGAGCATGAATATGCATTGATCACCGAGGACAAGCATCACAATCGCCGCGGCCTGGTGCAAGGCGGCGTGATCATGACCTTCGCGGACCGCACCTGCGGCATGACCGCCCGTTACGTCTCGGGCAAGCCGGCGCTGGCCACCGTGCAGCTCGACACGCATTTCGTGGAGGCGGGCAAGATCGGCGAAACCTTGATCTCAAGACCGCGCGTGGTGCGCTCGACCAGGAGCCTGATCTTCATCACCACCGAAGTGACCGTCGACCGGCGCTGCATCGCCATGGCGAACGGCGTGTTCAAGATATTGAAGAGCGAGTAGGCTCGGCACCCATCATTCCAAGTTCGGTCCTGTGGACCGCCCCTGAACGACGACCGGAGGAACAGACGATGCAGTACCGTCAACTCGGCCGCAGCGGCCTGAAGATTTCGCCGATCTGCCTCGGCACCATGATGTTCGGTGGCCCGACCGATGAGGCGACGTCGACGCGGATCATCGCAAAGGCGCGCGAGGCCGGCGTCAACTTCATCGACACCGCCGATGCCTACAATGCTGGAAATTCCGAGCAGGTGGTCGGCCGCGCGATATCCAACAACAGGCAGAACTGGATCCTCGCCACCAAGCTGGCCAATCAGATCGGCGACGATCCCAATTTCGGCGGGCTGTCGCGACGCTGGGTGCTGCAGGCGGCGGAGGCGAGCCTGAAGCGGCTCGGCACCGACTACATCGACATCTACTACCTGCACAAGGAAGACCACACGACGCCGCTGGACGAGACCGTGCGCGCGATCGGCGACCTGGTCCGGCAGGGCAAGGTGCGCTATTTCGGCGTCTCGAACTACCGCGCCTGGCGCATCGCCGAGATCTGCAACATCTGCGACCGGCTCGGCCTCGACCGCCCGATCGTGAGCCAGCCCTATTACAACGCGATGAACCGCATGCCCGAGGTCGAGCATCTCCCGGCCTGCGGCTATTACGGGCTCGGCGTGGTGCCCTATAGCCCGCTCGCCCGCGGCGTCCTGACCGGCAAATACCGCCCCGATGCCACCCCCGACAAGGATAGCCGCGCCGGCCGCAACGACACCCGCATGATGCAGACCGAGTGGCGGCCGGAATCGCTGAAGCTTGCCCAGGACATCAAGCAATATGCCGAAGCCCGCGGCATCACGGCCGCGCAGTTCGCGGTCGCCTGGGTCTTAAATTCATCCTTCGTCTCCGCCGTGATCGCCGGTCCGCGCCGGGAAGCGCAATGGGACGATTACGTCCGCGCGCTCGACTATCGCTTCACCGCCGAGGACGAGGCCCTGATCGACCGGCTCGTCGTGAGCGGGCATCCTTCCACGCCCGGCTACAACGATCCGGCCTATCCGATCGAGGGACGGCGCGCGCGGACGTCAGCGCCGTAGCGTGTCCATGTCGCGCGCCTGCGGCAGGCAGCACGCGACTCGCCGGAACTCAGCGGTGCGCGCCGTTTGCCGCCCGCAGCGATTGCACGAAATCGATCACCGCCAGAATCATCACACCCACAACAATGACGATGAGTGGAATGGCCTTGACCCAAGCCAACAGGATTCCGAGAAATGTCATCACAAGCCCAAGACCGATGATTCCGGTGATCAGATTGGTCATCGCGCTTTCCTTCTCTCCGCGCCGAGCACCGACTTCGATCGAGCGGTCGTGACTCCGCGCCGGCCACTGCGACTGGTGCGCCCGATATTGTTGACAATCCAGTGCGCGGTGCGCAACAGGCGCGCGTCGTTGCCGCGGCGGCCGACAAGCTGAACCCCCAGCGGAAGGCCGGCTTCGGACCTCATTAACGGCAAGCTGACGGCGGGCACGCCGAGATAGGTCCAGGCCGAGCAGAAAACCGGGCTGCCGGTCGTCTCGATTCCGGGCGCCACGCCCGGCGCAGCAGGCGTCAGAACAGCGTCGTATTCGTCGAATATAAGGTCCAGACCTCGATTGAGCGGCGTGATGGCGGCCAACGCATTGCAATAGTCAACCGCCAGATGCGTTCGACCGCGTTCGATCGCCTGCCGCAGCGGTATGCTGAGCTTGTCGTAACCTCGCTCGTAATCGCGGCGTAGATTGTGGGCCATATCAACTTCCATTATGGCACGGTGCATATCGACGACCTTGTCGAAGCTCGGCCCAAGCTCGACCTCGCTCGATGCCTCGCCCAAAACCTCGACAAGCTCGGCAAAGGCGTCACGCGTCACCGGCTCGGCCCGCTCCCAAACCGCAGAGCGGACGAAGGCAAATCGCGGCGGCAATGGCGGCTCGCTCGCCGCTATGGCTGAAAATGGCGGAGAAGCAACGGGCCGTGTGTCCAAATCCTCTTCGTCGAACCCGACCATCACTTCGGCCAGCAGGGCCACGTCCTCGACGCTGCGCCCGAACACGCCGACATGATCGAGCGTGCGCGACAGTTCAAGCGCGCCGCTGCGCGGAATGAGGCCGTGGGTGGGCTTGAAGCCGACCACGCCGCAGAAAGCGGCAGGGCGGATCACCGAGCCGTTGGTCTGCGAGCCGATGGCACCTGGCACCATCAGCGCCGCAACGGCCGCGGCGGAGCCCGAGGACGATCCGCCCGGCGTACGATCCGGGTTGTGCGGATTTCGGGTCTTGCCCGGATTGTAATAGGCATACTCGGTCGTCACCGTCTTGCCGAGGATCACAGCTCCTGCCGCGCGTAGACGCGCGACAGCCGCCGCATCGCGCCGCGGCGTGCGTCCGGCCCACAGCGCTGATCCGAATTCCGTCGGCATGTCGCCGGTGTCGAAGATATCCTTGATGCCCACAGGCACGCCATGCAGTGGGCCTGCAGCCTTGCCCTGCTTGCGGTGATCGTCAGCAGCTTCGGCCTGCCGCATCGCGTGGCCGCGATCGAGGAACGCCCACGCCTGGATATCGCGATCGACCTCATCGATGCGCTTGAGGCAGTCGCCGACAAGCTCCGCCGAACTGAACCGGCCGTCGCGGATGCCAGCCGCGGCCTCCGTGAGGCTCAGCGCATTGAGGTTCATGCGTACCCTTTCATCGGTCGACCGGGCCACTCACCGCGATCCATAGAGATAGCTGGGCAACCACAATGCAATGTCCGGGAAGATGTAGACCAGCGCCATGGTGAGGAAGACCAGGCCGACAAAGGGAAGCGCGCCGGAGAAGATGTCGGTGAGCTTCACCTCCGGCGGCGCCACACCCTTCAGATAGAAGGCGGCCATCGCGACAGGCGGTGTATTGAACGCCGTCTGCGTGTTCAGTGCGACCAGGATGCCGAAGAAGATCGGATCGATGCCGTACTGGGGAAGCAGCGGCAGGAAGATCGGCACGAAGATGATGATGATCTCGGTCCATTCCAGCGGCCAGCCGAGCAGAAAGATGATCAACTGGGTCAACAGCAGAAACTGGACCGGCGACAGGTTCAGCGAGGTGAAGAACTGCTCCACCACCGACTGTCCGCCAAGCACCGCAAACACCGAGGAAAACGTCCACGACCCGATGAACAAATAGCAGACCATGGCGGTGGCGCGCACGGTCAGATATACCGATTCGCGCAGCATCTCGTAGTTGAGCGAGCGATAGGCAGCGGCCAGGACGATGCTCATGAGGGCACCTACAGCGGCCGCCTCGGACGGCGTCGCCAAGCCAAACAGGATCGCGCCGAGCACCGCAACGATGAGCAACGCAAGCGGCAGGAATGACGTTGTGAGCGCCCAGATTACCTTGGTGAACGGCACGTTGGTCTGCTCGGGCGGCAGCTTCGGCGCGAGCGCGGGATTGATGATCGCGCGCGCCATCGCATAGAGGACGTAGAAAGCAGCCAGCATGAACCCCGGAAAGAACGCGGCCGCATAAAGCTTGACCGCCGAAACGCCGGCGGTAGCCGCATAGACGATCAGGAGAATGCTCGGCGGAATCAGGATGCCGAGACAGCCACCGGCGCAGACTACGCCTGCCGACAGCTTGGCGTCGTAACCGGCTCGCAGCATCGCGGGCAAAGCCAACAGGCCCATCAGCGTGACGACGGCGCCGACGATGCCGGTGGCGGTCGCGAACATCGCGCAGGTGATCAGGGTGGCCACCGCAAGCGCGCCCGGCACGTTCTTCATCGACAACTGCAGCGAGTAGAACAGCCGATCGAGAATGTTTGCGCGCTCGACCAAATAGCCCATGAACAGGAACAGTGGGACCGCGACCAGCACGTCGCTGGACGTGACCTCGAACGTCTTCTGCACCAGAAGCGTGAAGATACGATTCTGGAAGAAGTCCTGGCCGGCGGTGTAGTAGGCATAGTAGCCGAACGAGACGCCCATCGCCATCAGCGTGAAGGCGATCGGGAAGCCGAGCATGATGATGAAGATGAACAGGCCCAGCATCAGCATGCCGAGTTGAGGATCGGTCATGCCCCTGCTCCCTTCTCGTCCTGCGCGGCCGCCTGCTGCTGATGTTCGCGGATGATGATGCTTTCGGTCTCCTCGACGTCGTGCAGGCGCTGCGGCCATCGGCCTGTGCGGATGCACAGCACACAGCGAATGATTTCAGCGAACCCTTGCAGGAACAGAAGGAAGCCGGTGAGCGGGATCAGCGCTTTGAGCGGAAACACCGGCACGCCGGCCGGACTGAAGATGCTGACCTCGCGGAAGCGCACCGACATCTGGGCATAGTTCCAGCCCGAATACATCAACGCCGCGATCGCCGGCAGAAAGAACAGAATGTAGAGAACAAGGTCCATCGCCGCCTGGGTGCGCGGCGACCAGAGGCGGTAGACCACGTCGGCGCGCACATGGCCGTTTCGCGAGAGCGTGTATGCGCCGGCCATCAGAAACATCGCGCCATAGGTGATGTAGCTGATGTCGAAAGCCCAGGTGGTCGGCGCACGCAGCACGTAGCGCACGAACACCTCGTAGCTGACACCCAGCGTAAGAACGAGAATCAGCCAAGCGAACGCCTTGCCGACCCAGGTGCTGAGCTCATCGATGAAAAACAGAAATTTCGTCATGCGAGTTGAACTCGCTTCGCGCAGCACATCCGGATATCCCCCCTCCCAATTCGTGGCTGGACGGCGCTTCAACTGCGCCGCCCGTCATCATGCAGCGTCTGCGCAGCGCGAACGCTGTCAGACCTTGATCACGCCCGGGAAGTGATGCTCGAACGCGCCGCGGTAATCCGTCGCGTTGTACATGTTGTAGTAAACCACGCGGCGCACCCATTCCTTCTGCGAGTCCATCACCTTCTTCATGAACGGGTCCGAACCGAGCTGGACGATCAGACCGTCCCACGCCTTGATCTGCGCGTCGAACACCGACTTCGGCGTCCGCAGGACGTTGACCTTGTCCTTGTTGATCAGCTCCTGGAGGTCCTTGGAATAGTAGTCCATGGCTTTCCACTCGTTGGCGGAGGACGCGGCTTCGGCGGCATATTGCAGGATCGCCTGCTGTTCTTTCGGCAGGGCGTTGAACTTCGTCCGGTTGAACATGATCTCGAAGTATTCCGTCGCCTGATGGTGGCTGCCCATCATGTAGTTCTTGGCGACATCCTGCGCGCCGAAGCGCCGGTCCGAGGTCGGATTGTTGAACTCGAACCCATCGATCACGCCGCGCTCCATCGCGGGCACGATTTCGCCGCCAGGAAGCTGCGCAACGGATGCCCCCATCGCCTGGAAGAGATCGGCGGCAAGGCCCACTGTGCGATACTTCAAGCCCTTGAGATCAGCGTCGCTCGTGATGGGCTTCTTGAACCAGCCGAGCGGCTGGGTCGGCATCGGCATAGCAAAGAAGCTCTTGATGTTGACGTTCATGATCTTGGTTTGCAGTTCCTCGAACAGCTCCTTGCCGCCGCCGTTGTGGATCCAGCCGAGGCCTTCGTTGGCGTTGAAGCCGAACACTGGGCCTGTGCCGAACAGCGAGGCCGCCTTGTGCTTGCCGTACCAGTAGACCGTCACCGTGTGTGCCGCGTCGATCTGGCCACCATGAACGCCGTCGAATACCTGGAACGGATGCACGACCGAGCCGCCGACCAGATAATCTATGCGCAGCCGGCCGCCGGCCATTTCGTTGACGCGCTTCACATAGTCTTCGGCCATCTCGTTGAAGACATCGGCCTTGCCCCACGAGCCCTGCATCCTCATCGTCGTTGTCTGCGCCCGGCTGACTTGCGGCATGGCGATGGTGGCGGCGCCGGTAGCACCGGCGGCGAGCAAGAATTTTCGACGGCTTGTCTTGGTCTTTTCAGACTTTACGGTCATGGACGTCCTCCCTGGCGGCGTTGTTGTTCGAACGGCACTTAAGTGCGCTTTTCGTTGTTGGCCGCTGGAGATATGCCGTATTCCAGCGACTTTCATCACAGTCTGGACGCATTGCCAGCATCCGACAAGCAGCGCGATGTCGCATTTTAGTCTTAGGCGATCCCGTTTGGGCTTTCAGCAGCCGGATATTCAGCCGTCTGTCGCAGCGCAGCAAAGCAAAGGTGCAGACGGCGTCTCCTCGTTTTCGTGAAGCTGCCGGCCGCGTCCTGTCGCCGCCGGCGCTCTATCCGAAGAGCGTCGCGCCGAAGCAGGTCATGCTGAACCAGATCTTGTCAGCCACTACGGCCCGCCGATCGTCATCGTCTGCATCGTGCTTGATGCATCTTTGGCCCGGCCTGACGCTGTGGCTTCCGAATTATCTGGACCGGGTTGAGGCGCAAGGAAGCCGGCGGACCAGCGCCTCGTCAATGAAGGCCCGTTAATGAATATGAACGTTTATTCAAGGACTTAGGCGGGGATTTATTGTCGCACTCCGGAACGCACAAGGCTCGTCGTCATTGGTCCTCCACACGACAACGGGAGTGCTCGTATGAAGAAGTTGCTTATCGCGATGGCAGTTGGCGCAGCCGCATTGGTTGGCGGATCAGCCGCAAATGCCGCAGACAACGGAGTGAAGGCGAAACACGGAGCCGACGCGACGCAGTCGTCGACCGATTTCAGTTCGCAACGTCGGCACTGGCATCACCATCACCACTGGGGCCACCGTCACTGGGGCCATCGCCACCACTGGGGCCATCGCCATCACTGGCGCCACGGCTACCATCGCCCGTACTACAATAGCTACGGCTACTATGGACGACCGTATTATGGCGGCCCGAGCGTAACCTTCGGTTTCGGTGGAGGCGGGTATCGCGGTTGGTAAATACAAGAGCCCGCCGCAAGGCGGGCTTTTTCTTTGAGGGCGCAGGGGTCCCGACATGTCATGCTCAACGAGATTGTTGGGGCATCTCTTCGGTCGTTGCGCACAGCCGGGACGAGATCGCCATTGCGAACGGAGCGACTGTCCGCCAAAACCTCGGCGAATACCGAAGCAATCCCTCCCCCCTTGTGCTGACAGTTCGATTGCCGCGGCGCTTTGCGTTTCGCAATGACGGAGCGAGGTGGGCTGGGCGCTGCTCATCGTCATCATCTGCATTGAGGATAGCGGCTGCCGCAGGCATCACTTTTGGTTGTGCAGGCTCGCGTTGAGATGGTAGACGTCGCGGCATGGGCGACGTTGTTTTTCTATTTCCTTCCTACCGGCCGACGGCCATCTTCCCTGGGTTGCTGAACTCGCTTCGGCAGTTGGATGCCTCCACACCGATTGTGGTGGTCGATGACGGAAGCGACCCGGCCCATGCGAACGTCTTTGAAGCCGTCAAGGCCGTGCCGGACGTGACGCTGCTTCGGAACGCGGTCAACCTGGGAAAGGGCGCGGCGCTGAAGCATGGCATGAACCATATCCTGCTGGAGCATCCGAATTGCATCGGCGCCGTCACGGCAGATGCCGACGGCCAGCATTCGGCGAAAGACATCGTCCGGCTCCGGGACGAGCTTCGTCGGCAGCCTGACCTCGTGATTCTGGGCTGCCGCGACTTCGGCAAGGACATCCCGTTCCGGAGCCGGTTCGGCAATGTTGTTTCCCGCTACGTCTATCGGCTGCTGCTCGGGCTCAACCTTTCGGACACCCAGACCGGCCTCAGAGGCATTCCGCGCAGACTGATGGCTGCAAGCCTTCATATTCGCGCAAACCGCTACGAATACGAGACCGAGCAGTTGATCGTCGCAAAGCAGGAAAGCCTTGCGATGCGCGAGATCCCCATTCAGACGATCTATATCGATGACAATCGCGCCTCGCACTTCAATCCGGTCCTGGACTCCTTCCGGATCTATTTCGTTCTTCTCCGCTACGCGATTTCCAGCATTGCGACTGCTATCGCCGACTTCATCGCATTCTATGTGCTGACGAACAGCAATGTGCCGGTGCTCAGCGCAAATATGGGCGCCCGTGGCCTTGCGCTCTGGATCCAGTTCATGCTGCTGAAGAAGTACGTCTTCAAGAGCAAGGCGGGGCTGGCTACCTTTGCCGCGTATGTTGCGTATGTATTTTGCTCGGGCTACGTCTCGTCGGTTGCGCAGATCCAGTTCACCACGCACATCGTGCAGTCGCCCTTGCTGGCAAAGGCCGTCGTCGAGCTGGCGATCTGGATCTTCAATTTCATGTTCCTGCGCGACATCATCTTCCGCAGATGGAGCGAGGCTTGAGGCCCACCCACACAGATTGGAACAGCTATTACGCGAGGCCGTACAAGACCGCGTCGCTCACCCGCAGATACACAGCTTCCGTGCTGGTGGACCAGATCCGGGCGCATGGCGGATCAGCAGCCAATATTCTCGAGCTGGGCGGTGCCAATAGCTGCTTCATCGACAAAATCCTGACGGAGGTGGGCCCGGCTCGTTACGACGTGATCGACAGCAACCGCCTTGGCCTCGATCTGCTCAAATCACGTTATCCGAATGATACGCGCGTGACGGTGCAGCAGGACGACGTGCTCGCGGCTTCGCCGGCACAAGGCGTGTATGACGTTGTCTTCAGCGTCGGATTGGTCGAACATTTCAGCCCTGAGGGCACGGCTCGCGCCATCCAGGCCCATTTCAACTACCTGCGCGCCGGCGGGACCGCGATCATCACGTTTCCCACGCCCACCTGGCTCTATCGTTGCGTTCGCGCGCTGGCCGAAGCCACGAATAATTGGATCTTCCACGACGAGCGGCCCCTGCAGTTGCAGGAGTTTCAGCAGGCTGTCAAAGGTCTGGGCCGGATCGAGTCCTCTCGTATCCTGTGGCCGCTCGTTCTGACCCAATACTGTGTGGTGACACGCAAAGGCCAAACCTAGTCAGAGGCTCGCTCGAAGACCAGGAACCCAGGCTCGCTTGCCTCGTTCACCTTGCGATAAGCCGTCGAATTTTCCGTCGCTCGTATGAACTCCACTATGGTGGGATGAGTTGACTCGGGCGGAAACACGATGGCCTTGCACCGCTCCGACCTGTTGAAACGCTCGACGAAGGCGCCGGTCAGTGGCTCTGGATAATGGAAGAATTGGATCTGGTCGCGAAAGGGGCCAACCGCAGAAATTGTCCGGACGTACCCATCTGACTCGAAGACGGAGCAACCGCTTTCCAGCAATTCGCCGATCTTCTGATTGAACTCAATGCCCCTCCCCCCACGCAACTGATCTTTGGCGAATCTCTGTTTCAATCCGTTGTCGTCCAGAGCCAATGGCAGCGTAAGGCCGAGTGACAGGGCAGCCACGCCGATGATCACGGCTCTGTCGGTCACTACGCGCTCGTGCAGCGAACGGACGGGTGCAGCTTCCAATAGGCGTACCGCGGCATAAGCGGCGACGAAGGCGCTGACCAGGAAAAACCCGAGCACATTGCGCAGATCATAGCTTGCCGTATTCGCCCACATTCCTACTCCGATCAGCAGAGGTAACAACAGCCATCGGGCTCGCGGCAAGAGCGAACAGAGGAGAAAACCGGCAAGAATCATCACCCGAAAGACGATGGTGAAGCTGGTGCTGAACAGCTCGAATGCTCTTGAAAGCCGCTCCGAAAGCTCCGTGACCGGATAGTTCGGCATCGAGCGCACCGTCAGATGCATATAGCTCATGGCGTAGGCCGCGGCGAAGACGAGCACGAGGCCGATGACCGCAACAATGGTCTGCTTCCGCTTGGCCGGCGATAGATACCTGACCGCGTCGGTGCAGACGGCCGCCAGGACGGACAACGCGAACAAACCGTAAAGCGGCTTGGTGGAAGTCGCTATCAACAGCATAGACAGCGAAAGGAGCGGAAGGGCGGGCTGGTCATTATCGGTTTGAGGCCTGGCACCGCCAGAGAGGAACAGCAAGATTCCGCAGAAGCAAAAGACCGCAGCCACCCAGTCCGGGTAGCCTATCTGGAGGGTTTGCCTCAACCAGGGCTGCCGGATCTCGGCGATGAACCAGACATACACCACCAGCGCCGCCGTCGGAGCGAGCGCGGAAATGCGGCTCAGTATTCCGATCGTCAGCACAAGAGGGGCGATGATCAGCACGATGTAAACGTAGAACGCAAAGTACTGGATATCGGATCCGGTGCAGATGTACGTCACGGCCCACAAGGTGGAAATGAACTGCGGATAGCCGTAGGACGCCGTCGGGAAGCTGCCTTCTGCCCAGATCAGCGACCATACGTTCCAACTGACTGAGACATCGCCGCCATGGAATACGTTGGGAACGCCATGCTTCCAGATGTTGAAGTAAGTGAGGGCAACGACGACGATGGCGCCCAAGAGCCAGCCCGTTTCCGATCGCGAGATTTCCGACGCGCCCCGCAGACGCGGCATGGTTCGGGCGCGCCGCAGCATCGTGTAGAGCAGGCTGCCCACCGTCACCGCGGCAAATATGCGATACGTCAGAAGCGGATTCAGATGGAGCTGAGCGACAAGGGTCACCACGAGATAGTTTGTGGTCAGGCTGGCCAGAATCACCGTCAGCCATCTCTGCGAGAAATCCGTCAGAGAGAGATTGTGAACAAGCGCTGCTCCAGGAAGAATGAAGACAAAAAGCAACGCGGCCAGGCCATTCAAATAAATAGGCGCGGCCTCGACCAGGCCAACCATAAGGTGCTGCGATCCCTGCCAAACGTTGAAGATGCAGCGCCTTATCGCATGCCGCGCTCGCGGGGGCAATTCGCGGGTCCGCCAATTTTATGCTTAAATCAATGTCTGGCGACCAACGGAGTTCGAAATGACCAGGAAACTTGCAACCGCTACCCTCATCGCTTTGGCGATGCTGGCGCCTTTCGGCAGCATCGCGAAAGCCGCGCAATGCGGTAACGGCCCGGGCGGTTACGAGGCCTGGAAGGCGGAATTCGCCCGGGAGGCGAGCGGCAAGGGCATCGGACAGACCGCTGTCGCCGCCCTGATGCAGACGCACTATGCGAGCGCGACCATCGCCGCCGATCGCGGCCAGCGCAGCTTTGGCCTGTCGCTCGACCAGTTTCTCGCCAAGCGCGGCGCCTCGACCATCGTCTCGCGCGGCCGCTCCCTCAAGCAATCCCACGCGGCGCTGTTCGCCTCGATCGAGCAGCGCTATGGCGTCCCGCCGGGGCCGCTGATCGCGATCTGGGGCATGGAGACCGGCTTTGGCAGCCAGCGCGGCAATCAGCACATGCTGTCGTCGATCGCCACGCTTGCCTACGATTGCCGCCGGCCTGAGTTCTTCACCGATCAGCTCTACGCCGCGCTGAAGCTCATCGATCGCGGCGCGCTGTCGGCCTCGACGCGCGGATCGATGCATGGCGAGGTCGGCCAGACCCAGTTCATGCCCAAGAACATCCTGGCCTACGGCACCGGCAATCTCGACGTGGCCGCCAACGCGCTGAACTCGACCGCCAACTTCCTTAAAGCCCACGGCTGGCGCGCCGGCGCGGGCTACCAGCCCGGCGAACCCAACTTCGCGGCGATCGAAGCCTGGAATGCCGCCGGCGTCTACCAGAAGGCGATCGCGATCATGGGCCGCCAGATCGACGGGGGAGGCGGCGCGTCGGCAGCCCGGTGACATCATCTCGCTATTGAGCCTGGCTATTGAGCCTGGGCGGTCGCCGTGCCCGCCTCGGGCACCTTGTCGTTCCAATCCGGCGGCACGCCGATCGCTCCGCCGACCAGGCCCGCGATGCCCGGCTCGCGGCCGAATGCTTCGCAAGCCGCGTATTTCGGTGCGCCGCCCGCCCATGACTGGATGCGATCCATGGAAGGCGGTTTTGCGAGGTTTCCGAACGGAGTCTTGCCGGTGACCAGCATCCGGCTGAAATCGTCGCCGAACGCGCTCGCCAGCTCGTAGGCGTCGCCCGACGGAGAAACGCGCGCCGAACCGGAGAGGGCATTGGCGCCGCGCCCCCAGAGCATGGCGGCTTCCTGCTTGCCGTCGCGCGCCCGCGCCTCCGCCTCGACCGACAATGAGCCGAGGCCAATGGGAATGCGAGGGACCGGCACCGGCACGCCGGGCAGCAGCACGGTCTTGGCAACGGATGCCCCTTTCGAAGCCGCCACCGCCTTTTCGTCGGTCGGGGTCATCACCGTGATCAGCGAATGCACGGTGAGATCGGCATCGTCGTTCGCGGCCACCACGGTGAAACGTTCGCTGAGGCCGGCGCAGAGGGAGCGATCGATCGCGTTGGCAACCAATCTGCGCTCCTGGTCCGTGATCCCCTCCACCTTTGCCTTCTCGGCAATCGTCGCGGGGATGATCCGCACGGTGCGTGCCGTCATCACCTGATCTTCATGCACATAGAGCTTTGACTTCGTGAGCACGCCGTCGGAGGGCTGGAGCTGACCATATGATGTCAGCGAGCCGCCCTGATCCAGGGCCACCGTCGCACACCCGGACGTCAGGCAGGCGGCCGTCAACGCCACCGCAACCCGCAACGTGGCGTAGCGGGGCAAATCTCGCATCCGCCATCGGAGCACCTTGGGTAGCAGGCGATGAACGACCATCTGGCAGTCCTGTTTCTGACGGCAATGCTGACACCGTCAGATGCACGGCCGATTGAGGCGGAGATATGCCCTACTCAATACAGATCGATGATTGCGAAATCCTGTCGCAACCGCTGCCGGTATCGTGGTGGGATTGGCTTGTGCTCGACGCCTGCGATTCTCTCACGCCTCACGCCGACGTCGTCCCGTCGAAAGACGGGACCCATAACCACAGGCGGTGGCCATGGCGCGAGCAAGCGGTTGCAGAGGTGTAGGGTGGGCAAAGGCGCACTTGCGCCGTGCCCACCATCCAGCGCCGCACTCGCGAGGGTGGGCACGCTTCGCTTTGCCCACCCTACAGCGTTGCCGCGAGTCATGATGCAAATTTCAAACAGCGGGGGGATGTGCGCTCGCATTCTCGCGGCATGACATGCCCGAGGTTTGCGTCCGTTTCACCCTCCTCAATCAGTAGAGGGCGCAGGGAAAGCCGGGTGCCGGTCGCACCCGTGGGCCCCGTGCAACAAAAAGCACGGGGGTAGGACCACAGGTCAACCGGAGCAACACCGGCTTTCCCTGCGCGATGGTTTACGGCTTACTTCGTGCTCTTCCCGGTGACCGGGCTTTCTTGCCACCGTCGTCTAGTGCGAACTTGTTCGCACGAAACTTAGCGCCAGCGTCGGGGCGCCAGAACCACACGACTTCGCCGTCCGCAGAATGTCACGCTCGTCAGTCGTGATATCAGCGTCCACCGCATCTCACCGCACGTTCGTGACGATCGCGAGCCGCCCCTCATTTGGGTGAGACGCGCGGAGTCATAGTGCTGATTTGCCCGACGGGTTAAGCGATTTATTTTTCGCGAGAGGGATGGACAGACTTTTGGTGATTTGCCCGTCGGGTTGTTTTGTCGCAGCTCGCGCCTCGACACACGCTGTCATTCCGGGGCGTCCGAAGGACGAGCCCGGAATCCATTTCGCCGCTTGCGCCCGCGGATGAATGGATTCCGGGCTCGCGCTTCGCGCGCCCCGGAATGACGGCGTGAGCGGTCGGATGATCACAAACAAATCATCGCGAGCCTTCTGGATAGCGTCGCAGTGCTGCGTTAGTCCGAGGCCGCCTGATGCTCCAATCTGCAGGATTGCCCGATGATCCGTTTTGCTGCCCTGTTCGCTCTCGCATTGACCACCGCTGTGAGCTTGAGTTCGCCGGCCTCCGCCGCCGATGACGGGCCGGCCTATGGGCCGGAGCTGCAGGGCTTCGAATATCCCTTCCCGGTTGAGCGCTATCGGTTCTCTTCGCAGGGCCAGGAACTGGAGATGGCCTATCTCGACGTGAAACCGCCCGCCCCGAACGGCCGCACCGTCGTGCTGCTGCACGGGAAGAATTTCTGCGCCGCCACCTGGGAAGGCTCGATCAAGGCGCTGACGGCGGCCGGTTATCGGGTGATCGCGCCCGACCAGATCGGGTTCTGCAAATCCAGTAAGCCCGAGCGCTATCAATTCACGTTCCAGCAGCTCGCAGGCAACACCCGCGCGCTGCTGGCCTCACTCGGCATCGAGCATTCGGTGATCATGGGCCATTCGACCGGCGGCATGCTGGCGATGCGCTATGCGCTGATGTATCCGGCGGCCGTCGATCAGCTCGTGCTGGTCGATCCGATCGGCCTCGAGGACTGGGCGGCCAAGGGCGTGCCGTGGCTCAGCCTCGATGGCTGGAACGAGCGCGAGAAGCGGGTGACCGCCGACACCATTCGCGCCTACGAGCGGGCGACCTACTATGCCGGCACCTGGGATGCGTCGTACGAACCCTGGGTGCAGATGCTGGCCGGCCTGTATCGCGGTCCCGGACGCGAGACCGTGGCGTCAAGCTCGGCGCGACTCTATGACATGATCGCGACCCAGCCGGTGTTCTACGAATTCGAGCGCATCAAAACGCCGGTGCTGCTCCTGATCGGCGACAAGGACACCACCGCGATCGGCAAGGACCTCGCGCCGCCGGACGTTCGCTCCAAGCTCGGCAACTATCCCGTGCTCGGCAAGGAAGCGGCCAAACGTTTCCCGCACGCGCAACTGATCGAATTCCCCGATCTCGGCCACGCCCCGCAAATCCAAGCGCCAGCCCGCTTCCACGACGCCGTGCTGGGATGGCTGCAGCATCCGGAGACCGGAGCGATGGTGACGAAGTAGCGGGGGTCGGGATGGCCGCCAGTCCGAGCGCAATTGCACGTCAGCAGAACAGGACACGAGATCATGGCGGACGTCGGTGCCGAACTGGAACGCGGGTGGGCGCGTGCCCTCGCCGGGCTCATTGCGGTGGCCGCCTGGGTCGGGATCGGCCTGCAGTTCCACGCCCTCGCGGATGGGCCTGCGTCTTGGCCGGCCGTTCTTTGGAGACTGCTCGGCTACTTCACGATCGTGACGAATCTGCTCGTGGGGGTCGTTTTCACCGGCGTCGCGACGCGGACGGGTTTCGGGAGGCCCGGGCTTTTGGCCGGAACCTTGCTCAACATCCTCTTGGTCGGTGTGGTTTACGGCCTCTTGCTGCAGGGCCTGCACAAGCTCACGGCGGGCGCGCAGCTCGCGAACATTCTGATGCACCGCGTGACGCCCGTGCTGGTGTCGGCGTTCTGGCTGGCCTTTGTCCGGAAGGGGACGCTGACGTGGCGCGCCCCGCTTCTTTGGGCGCTCTATCCGCTCGGCTATCTCCTCTATGCCCTGGGACGCGGTGCGATCGAAGGGCACTATCCCTATCCCTTCATCAACGTCGTCCAGATCGGCTGGCCGGAAACGCTGCGCAACAGCGCACTCATCGCACTAGGGTTCGTCGTCGCTGGCGAGGCTTTGGTCTGGCTTGATCGTTGGCTGGCGGGAAGAGCAAAGCCCTAGATTGTGAATCGATTAGGCGCGCGTGCAACACGCCGAGGAGCAGCCATGAGCAACGATGAAAGACCGACGCTCGGCAATTATCCCGCGCTCGGCAAGGAAGCCGCCAAGCGCTTCCCGCACGCGCAACTGATCGAATTCCCCGATCTCGGCCACGCGCCTCAAATCCAGGCGCCAGCCCGCTTCCACGACGCCGTGCTGGGATGGCTGCAGCATCCGGAGACCGGAGCGATGCTGACGAAATAGCGTGGAGAATAGCAGCATACACAAGTCGGTGGGGTGGGGTTAGCCGAACCCACACTCCGCTGTTTCAACACTCGAAGCGCAAGCCGTAACCCACCATCCTTGGCGCGACGCCGGTGAACGGCGGACTACGCTTTCCACCCCCGCTTCTTCGAGCTACGGCGGAACACTAATCCAACCTGCGGCCCTTCGCGGCTGGCCTCATCACAACGTCATTCGACTCGTGCCACCGTGAGAACAGATACGAAACATCGGGTAGATAGATGGTGCGGGTGGACGGTTCCGCCGCAATGTAGGATTGTAAACGTTCTGCTTTTCGGATTCGGGGGGATCGTGTGGCTGAGAACGCGGGTGAAGAGAACCGCCAAAGGTTCCAAGTCGCCTATGTCGGCGACATTGACAGCGACCACAGCATGGATGTTGAGGCGCTGGCTCCTGCACTCTTGGCGTTTGGGAAGCTAATTAGAGCAGCAAACGCCGAGTTGAATCAGAATCGGGCAACGATAAAGGTCCTCGTTGACTCAGAGTTTGAGCACAAATGCTTCCTCATCAATTTCGAGACGCTTCAAATCGTCTTGGATCAAGTTAAGAGTTTCCTGAACGATGAAGGCGTCAAGCATGCTGGCGACGTTCTGCAGAAAATCGGCGTTCTGGGCGGCACCATCGCAACCGGAGTGTTTGGATACTTGAAATGGCGGAACGGCCGCAAGGTTGAATCCATGCAAGAGGTAAAGGATTCGCCGAGCGCTGTCGTCATTAAGCTCGAAGGCACGGGGCATACACTTCAAATTGGGAAAGATGTTTTTCGACTGGCGCAAAATCCCGAAGTCTTGGAAGCTGTCGAAGGCACGCTCGCGCCGATCAAAGATCGCAAGGAAGCGCGCGCAATTGAATTTCGCAAAGATAACGTACCTCTAACTACCTATCGAGAGGAGGATATCAACGCGATCGTCGCATCGTGTGAAGACCCTGGCGGCGCAGAACCTACCGAAGAAGAGGAAGAAGAGGAGCCAAGAACAGTCACAGCGGTGCTGTATACTCACGGCCCCGTCTTCGACACGAAGGCGGCCAACTGGCGCTTCTTATATAAGAGGAAGCCAATCTATGCCGACATTCGGGCGACAACGATCGCGAAAGACGCGGTGAAGCGCGGCGGATCGTTTATGAATGATCGCTATAAGGTGAAGATGGAAGTCACGCCGCCGACGACTGATGACGGCACGCCTCACTACAAAATAATCGAGGTTTTGGAGTTCACACCAGCCGAGCAGCAAATCACCATGAAGCTCCGCAGCAGCGGGCGAAAAAAGACCATCAAAAAACGAGCATAACGCTTCAATAAGGCTGCCTCTTTCAGGAAGATTTCGTCGTTAGATCAACCTCACTAGCGCAGCCATCACCGATTGGCGCGAGTGATGGCGGATTGCGCTTTTCACCTTCGCTGTTCGAGCTGCGGTGCAAAGCTAATTCCCTTTTCGGCCCTGCTCGTGTGCCCTTCCCTCTTCCAGCACGTGGAGATGCCCCTCGCTACGTGACAAGCCTGTCCGTGCAAGAATGGAGTCGCAGCATTGGAGCATGATCATCGGCGGCAGTTTGGATCCACCTCAGGACATGGATTAGGCCCGACCAATCCAGCACCGTTGAGGATCAGGTGTATTGCCGCAATAACCGCAGCTGCCTCGAAGAACTTGGTCGTTCCCGTGCGTTCCTCAGGGCTCGTCCTCAACCACCAGAGAGCCGCCGCGGCGAAGGCGATCACTCCAAATACAATTGCGGTCGGACTGACCCACTCGCAACTGGTGAGATAACAATTCTGATGGACGGCCTGCCAATTACTCAATTTGAAAACGTTGCCAATGGCAATGAAGGCCCATGCCAGCCATGGCTTCTTGAACATAGCGAAACCCCTCCTTTGAAAAGGTTCTCGGCGAGATATCTCCGATCGGAATTTCGGGCACAGTGCACTCAATTAATACGTCGCATTTCTGCGGATAACGAGGCGAGTTCGTACATTGCCACCGCAATCTGTGGCAAGCGCTGCGAATTTAAGTGAACCCTCGCCGTGCTAGCGACACTTGAGGGTCGAATAGGGAATAGTGCCAAGGGTGGGATCGAGCCGCCGATGCCTGCGGTTTTGAGTCGCATGCTGAGCCACCTGATATCTCAGCATCGTGCCGATATCTATTTAAGGTTGTATCGTACGGTATTTCGTTTAAGCTTTTCAGGAGGACGAACCGTGCGTATTTTCGTCAGCTTCCTAATCTTTTTTGTTGTTTGTTCAAAACTATCTGCAGCCGAATGTCCAGGAAGTCATTGCAGTGCAATCGGGAATCAAATCAATGACATCTGCAAGAGTGATGGGTTCTCCGGAAATGTCGTGTACGTCGTCGGCCCCGGTGGCCTGACGTGCTATTGTCACTGCAGCTGCATGTCGTTCGGAACGATCGTCGCCATCAATGAAGATCAATGGAAAAAGATCGAAGACTTCAGAGTTGGCGATAAGGTGTTAACGCTTCAGAGCGACAACACGTGGAAAGAGACCGAAGTAAAGTTCAGCGCAGGTACTAAGGGAAATAACCAACCCCTGCCCTTCACCGTCTTCATCGAGTTGGAAGACGGTATCCAGTTGATCGTAACCCCCGATCACCCGTTCATGCTTCCGGACGGAAAATTACGTCGTGCTAGCAAATTGACGCTGTCTGACAAACTTGTGTCGGCGGGCCTCAAACCGGTAGCAATGAAGCGGCTCGAGTTTGGTATCTACACAGGAGGTATTCACAACATTGCGACCTCCACCTCTCTCATCAAGGAGTCTAAGTACGGTCATCTCATAAATACTGGCGGGATTATTTCGGGGGATTACTACGCGCAAATCATGCTTGCTGAGGATGATGACAAAGATCTGCCGGCGGTCGGCACCACGTCCTATGCTGCTCAAGCAAACAAGATGACGTCAATCAAGACTGAGACAGATATTGAGCCAAGAGTAATCGGAACAAACTACTTCACACCCTACAAGGCGTTTAAGCCACCGGTTGGGGCTATCCACTTCTTGCCTGAAGGAACACAGCCGAAAGAAGGCACCCTTCGACCACTTACCGATCCCGTCCCTCGAGAGATCGCGGAATATTTGGTTCATCACTTCAGCCGTTTCTATCCGGACGTTACGTACCACGTAGAATGGGCCGACAACACGGTCAATGCTTACGCATGGATCGAAGGCGGTCGCCGCCACGTTGCGCTGTTGGGAGGACTCATCCGCCATCAGGCAATGGGGGTCGAAGGTTTATCGCTCGTAACCGCTCACGAATTGGGCCATCACTACGGTGGAGCTCCAACTTATCCCAATAGCCCTCTGGCGTGCGAAGGACAGGCCGATTACTGGGGCGCGAGAAGCGGCATGCGTGAAGTTTGGTGGGGACCTGAGTATGTGAGGCAGATGCAAGAGGCGATTCCGCAACTCGACCAGCTCTTTCAAGGCATAATTGTTCCGACGGAATCCTCTGCAGGTGCCTTCCTGCCTCCTAGCGGTCATGCGGCCCCGTTGACGTGTGGTCATCCTCCGGCGGCTTGTAGGAAGGCTACTTATCAAGCTGCACTTGAAGCTCAGCCAAAGCCTGTGTGCGCTGGTGTTGCTGAAAGCGTCGTGGCACCTCTAACTCCTCGAACTCAGGGGGCGAGGTAAACTCTGTTTATTGTGCGATCCGTTCCGCATGGACCGTCTCACCCTCCACGAGCAAGCAGCTCGGATAAACGGCTCACGCCGTCTCCACACAATCCCGCCTCTCCCTGCAAGGTCGAGGCGGGATTGCATCGTCAGATGCAATCCGGGTGAGGGTCCTCGGTCGCTCAAGGGACCTTCGCTCGCGGATGCAAACCCCTCACCCAACAGAGCTCGCGTCGACCACCTGAGCAGCCCTCTCCCACAAGGGGCGAGGGTGCATCAACCGGCACCGAAGCGCGCGGCACAAAACCTACACTTTACTTAGGCTCTGCGGGCCGTATCCGATCTCCTGAATGCGGTTCTGCTTCACGGGTAGCTGAAGCTTTGAGGACATCGCAGTCCATAACGGTGCGGCCACGTTGCTGTATATCTTGGGATTTGGCGTCAGAGAGCGCGAGCGGACGCAAGAGAAGATAACCAAAGAGGACTTCGCGGCGATTGCCGCGCCGGAAGTTTATCTAGCGCGGCGCCCTACAATATACGTTGACGTTAGATGGGCTTGGATATAGGAGCGCGTGTTTTTTTAGGTCTTGAACCAATCGTCCTTATGCGTAGCTTATCCCCATGAATTCGGCGAGATGGACGGCCAGTTGTTCGGAAGCTCATAGAGATAATTCGCGCCGACCCGGAACGCGTCGATGAGTTCAAGCGCTTCTTCTCTGGTGAGGTCGGAAGTCTGCTTCTCGCCGTGAACCAATCCGTTGCGGATACGGTTCAAAGTTACGAGAGTTTTCATTTTCTGGTCGTCCGCTGTGCGGAGCGACAGTTCGCGAAGTAGCGCTGCGAGCGGCATTTTCTTGTCGGGGATGCCAAATAGTCGCGCGGTATCGCGTACTGAAGCCTCGAATCCGACGGCTGCAACAAGTACCGCTGCGAGATAGTAGCCGCTTTTGACAACCGCATACGCCTGGATGAGATACGGCTGCATCGGGGCGATGGTGAGCCCTCCGTCTTGCCATTGCACAATGGCTTGGTCGGCATCATCGGTATGCCATTCCATCTCTATTGCAGCCGGTGGTACAGGCGGCTCGGCGGGCGGCTCCGGTAGCGGTAGCTCGGGCTCTGCCGCTGGCGGTGGTTCAGGCGGCGGTGGCGGTGGCACCAAGCCCTGCGCGCGCAATTCGCCTAGGCCCTGTTGAAGGGTATCGAATCCCTGTTCTAGAGCGTCAAATCGACCGAGAACCTTTTCGCCGTGTTCTTCGTCATGGACGACCTTGGCAGCGCGCTGGATGAGATTTTGGAACGACAGGATGAGAAAGAACGCGAGGCTCGCCGCGTTCAGCCCGTCAACGTTCGATTCCTTCTTGAGAGCGACATAAACACCCCAAACGAGGGCGACCGAGACCGGGGCGATTGAGTCGCGCATCAGCTTGAAAACGACACGCCGATACTTCGCCCAAAACGCTTGTAGCTTCTCGACCACGACGGCGCCCCTATCCCAGCGCCGAGTTTCCACTACTTTGGGGCGCCTGTCTAGAAAACTACGCGGCCCCGCAAAATTGGCTCGTGTGATGCGTACATTTTTCTCCAACCTCCCCATTGTCAATTCGGTGCGCTCGGTCTCAAGCAGATAAGGCCCGCGACGGCGTCCCATTCTCAATGGCGCGCATCCGGACAACTCCCCTCCGAGCCGTAAGAATTGATGCGTCCACGACAGGAAGAACGCGACGGCGACGCGCGAGGTGATAGACTCGCAGGCCAGCGCTCACGCAGCGCTATCGCGCAAAATCGTAGTCTAGCGCACGAAAGCGTGGCCTGGTGCCAAGGGCGGAATCGAACCATGCGTCTTCGCCGTTCGGGCTACGCAAATCCAGGCACCGCCCCGCTGCCCCGACGCCGTGCTTGGGTGGCTGCAGCATCCGGAGACGGGAGCGATGCTGACGAATCGGAACAGCGCAACTTGTGACGCTTCCTCCTCTACCGTGGCTTTTGCGCAACTCACGGATGAAATCATCAGCGGCATCGCGGTTTGGCTTTGCGCGGAATAGGGGCCCATCATACTCATAGGACACTCAGGCTGGGGCTGACGGCATTCCGAAGAGGCTCGGATGCGATGTCCGTTTGCTCGCCCTACGCTAACCAGCGCGATATTGTCGGGGACCGCACTGATGTCGGGCGGGCTGATCCTGCTCGATGGCAGGGAAGCGCGCGCCGGCTGCGACTTCCACGATCCGATCTCCGGCCAGACCGTCACCTGCAGCACGGCCGCGCCCAATCCCGATCCGACACGGGTCGAGGCCGTGGCCGGCAGCACGAATGTCACGGTGAACGTGCTGCCGGGCTCGGGCATCACAACGGCCAACAACGCGATCCTGGTGCGTGATCAGAGCCAGGTCATCAACCAGGGCACGATCATCCAGACCGGAAACACGACGGACGGCATCCGCGTCGACAGCAACAACACCGTCACCAACACCGGCTCGATAACGACATCAGGCAGTCAGTCGGAAGGCATGTTCTCCCAGGGGGGCCAGAACAACATGCTGGTGAACGAGGTGGGCGGCACGATCACAACGACCGGGGCGAGTGCGGACGGCATGTCTGTCTTCACTGGCGTGAACGGAAATACGCTGATCAACAGAGGAACGATTACGACCTCCGGAGACGGTTCCAACGGGATGGAAGCGTTCGACGGAAACAACAACAGCCTCGCCAATGCCGGCACGATCACGACGGCAGGTGCAAACGCGAGCGCCGTGACGGCGACCGGGAACGGCAACACGTTCGTCAATAGCGGGAGCATCAATACGTCCGGGCTCAACGCACACGGCGTCACATGGAACGGAGCCACGCCGGGCGCAATCACCAACACCGGTGCGATCACCGCCGCCGGTCCCGGCGGTCTCGGCCTGTTCCTCGGTGGGCCCACCACGCTCACCAACAGCGGCACAATCGTCAGCCAGCAAGCCTCCGGCATCGTAGCCAACGGCGGCGGCACCTTCGCCAATGTCGGCTCGATCAGCGGCCAGGTCACCGGCATCACCAGCTCCTTCGGGCCGGCAGCCGTGACCAACTCCGGAACCATCAATGGTGCAACCTCCCCGGCGCTGCTCTTCAACGGCAGCCTCAACAATTCCGTCACCAATACCGGGACGATCGGCTCGGGCGGTGCCGTCGCCATACAGTTCGGCTCGGGCAATGACACGCTCGCGATGAATGGCGGCGCGATCACCAAGCAGGTCGAGATGGGTGATGGCAGCGACACGTTCACGATGACGGCCGGGGTGATGCAGTCGATCGATCAGGGCGGGGGGCTCGATACCGCGACGGTGTCGGGTGGCCGCATCATCGGCGCATTCAACGACGGCGACTTCTTCACCATGACGGGCGGCCGGATCGGCTCGGTCAATCTGATGGTCGCCAACAACGTGATGCGAATGTCCGGAGGCACGATCGACGGCAACGTCAACGCCGAGCAGGGTAACGATCTCCTGGAACTGTCCGGCGGGGTGATCGGCGGCAATGTCGATTTCGGCAACGGCAACAACATCGGCACCATCACGGGTGGCCAGATCGTCGGCTCGTTCATCACGGGAAACGGTGCGGATCAATTCACCTGGAGCGGCGGCAACATCGGTGGCCTCAATCTCGGCAGCAACAACGACGTCGCGACCTTTCGCAATCTGACGCCGGCGAACCTGGTCCCTGGCGTCCCTATCGACGGTGGGGCCGGATTCGATCGGCTGACCTGGGACAACACGACCGGTGGCGATGTCGCACGCTTCCTCAACTGGGAACTGTTCGAGCTCACCAACGCGTCGCGGCTCTTTTTCTCAAGCACGCTGACGCTCGGCGATGCCGGCACGGGAACCGGTGTGCTCTCGATCGATCCGACGAGTGCTGTTTTCGCCGGCCAGGGTGCGCACGCGATCGCGCCGTTCACGGCAGGCCAGCTCGTCACCGTGAACAACGCCGGCACGATTGACCTGACCAACGGCCCGCCCTCCGCGACCGACAGCCTGTCCATCGCCGGCAACTATGTCGGTCTGAACGGAAGGCTCGCGCTGCAGAGCGTCCTTGCGGGCGACGGCGCGCCATCGGACAGGCTCGTGATCTCGACCGGCAATGCGTCGGGCGCGACGGGTATCTCGGTCGCCAACCTCGGCGGTCCCGGCGCGTTGACGACCGGCGACGGCATCCTGGTTGTGCAGGCGATCAACGGCGGGACGACGGCAGGCGGCGCGTTCTCGCTTGCCGGAGCGGTTGCGGCCGGGCCTTTCGAATACCTCCTGTTCCGCGGCGGCGTGACCGCCGGCGCCGAACAGAACTGGTATTTGCGCTCAAGCGTACCGGCGTCACCGGCTTCTTCTCCTTCTCCCTTTCCGCCGGACACGCCCGTCGTCCCGACGCCCGAGGGCCCTGTCGTGCCACTCTTTCGCGTGGAAGTTCCGCTGCATTCCGTGCTGCCGGCGACTGCGCGGCAGATCGGGCTCTCGACGCTCGGCACATTCCACGAGCGTTTTGGCGATCAGGATCTGCTAAGCGGCAATGGCCAGCTCCCGGGCGTCTGGGGTCGCGTGTTCGGGTCGACACACGACCAGTCCTGGCAGGGCACCGTCCGGCCGGAGTTCGACGGCAGCATCTGGGGTATCCAGGTTGGCCGCGATCTGTACGGCATCGACCGGCCGAGCGGGCACGTCGACCGTTTCGGCCTGTTCTACGCCCACGCGCGTGCGGGCGGCGATGTGCGCGGCTTTGCGGTCGGCGAACTGCAGAAGTCGGTCGGATCGATCGGCCTCGATGGCGATACGCTCGGCGGCTACTGGACCCATGTCGGCCCGTCCCGCTGGTATCTCGACGCGGTGCTGATGGGCACGTTCCTGCAGAGCACCGAGCGCTCGATCCGTAGTCCGAGCACCGCGACGGCCGGCAACGCCCTCACCGCTTCGCTCGAAGCCGGTTATCCCTTTGCACTCGGGAGAGGCTGGGCGATCGAGCCGCAGGCGCAAATGATCTGGCAGCAAGTCTCGCTCGATCCGACGCGCGACCTGTTCTCGACCATCGCCTACGATGACTCCGACGCCTTCGCCGGTCGAGTCGGCGTCCGCCTGCAAGGCAGCGTGCAAGCGGGCTCGACGCTCGTCGAGCCGTACTTCAAGGCAAACCTCTGGCACACGTTCGCGGGCACCGACAGGGTGCTGTTTGCGACGACACCAATCGAGACAGCACGCCGTGCGACGGCGGTCGAAATCGGCGGCGGGTTCGCCGCGCAGATCACGGCTGCGGTCGCCGTCTACGGCGCGGCAAGCTACATCACGGATGTCGATTCCGACGCCAGCCGCCAAGGCGTCGGCGCCAATGTGAGCGTGCGCGTGCGATGGTAGACGATCAAACGCGGCTTCCGCGCCCGGCCAGGGCGCTCGAGAATTGGGCCAGGAACTCTGCCCTATCGGTGATCCGTACGCCGCGACGAGCGCCTGTTGCATGCAAAGCAGAAAGCATACCAACGCCAAGGTGGAGTCGTTGCATCGCTCCCCAGTCACTGGCGATGAATTGCAGCGGGCGGATGGAAGGAATATGTTGGCCTTATAATAACGCAGCCGCCCATCGTAAGGCGAGGCTCTGCAGGAAGACCTTACGGCGGATGGTTTGCCTACCCGCACCGGAGGTCGTGCCATGTCCATCGCTCCCACACTGCAAAAATACCTGGCCGCTGAAAACATCCAATACGAGGAGATCCAGCACGAGCTGAGCTCGTCGTCCACTCGCACGGCTGAAGCATGCCATATCTCGGGCGATCGTCTTGCCAAAGCCATCGTGTTGCGACGCGACGGCGAATATCTTCTCGCCGTCGTACCCGCATCGCACCACCTTCGCCTGTCGGAACTGCGGACAACACTCGGTGAGAATGTCGATATGGCGAATGAAACCGAAATCAATCAACTGTTCCGCGACTGCGCACACGGCGCCGTTCCTGCCATTGGCAAGTGCTATGGGCTCGATATCATCGTCGATGATAGCATCGAGACACAGCCGGAAATCTATATGGAAGCCGGCGATCATGAGACCCTGCTTCATCTCACGCATGAGCAGTTTGCGCGCCTGACGGCGAACGCACCGCATGGACGCTTCAGCGCACACGACTGAGGATTGGTCGCTCGCATCCGTGCTGCGCTGCGTCAAGCGCATCTGAAATCCAGTAACGGAGGTCCGCCATGAAAGTGAAAGAAGTGATGCACAAGGGCGTCGACTGGGTCAGCCCCGACACCCCTGTCACCGAACTCGCGAAATTGATGCGGGGCCATGACATCGGCTGCATTCCGATCGGAGAGGACGATCGGCTGATCGGAATGGTGACCGACCGCGACATCGTCTGCAAAGGGCTTGCGAGCAACAACTTCGACGCGCGTCGCGCGATGGCGCGCGATGTCATGACCGAAGGCATCCATTGCTGCCGGGAGGACGATGACCTCGCAAAGGCGATACATCACATGGAGAAGCTGCAGGTCCGCAGGCTGCCGGTGATCAACAAGAGCAAGCGGATGGTCGGCATCCTCAGCCTGGGTGATGTCAGCCATTCTGCGTCTGGCGACAATCTGCTGTCCGAGTGCTTCAGGAGCGTTTCGGCCCATCACTGAGGCGCGATCCGTCTTCGCCCTTCGGGCTACGCCGGACGAGGCCCCCCGCTCGTCCGGCTCGCCACGCGTAGCCGATGGCGAAGCGTGGTGCCCAGGGAGGGAATCATACGCAACCACCGACATGACGAACCGCTGTTTGTTCTTAGCATGGTGGCCTGAGCGCTGGGCATGGTGGCGGAGCTCCGCTACACCGCTAGAGCATGATCCGGAAAAGTGGAAACCGGTTTTCCGAAAAGATCATGCTCAAACAAAGAGATGAGATCATGATCCGATTCCGTCTAATCGGATCATGATCTAAAGGCATTACGTGCGAACTACAATGTTCTGCCGCTCCAAGAGCTCTTATTGCCCTGCCGACGGTCGCTTCTTCTCTAACAGCTGGCGTCGTTGAGCTGGTGTAAGATCGCCGACCGCAAGGACTTGAACTCGACTGTTGGGGTCCTCAGCCTCGCTGCGGCGCTGCCGGTTGTCATCTCGTTGCGGCTGGAGCGGTGCGTCACCGCCATCACCTCCGCCGAATCCCAGGAATTCGACCATGATGATCGACGGGCGATCATTGTTGGTGGGCACGGCCGGCTGAGCCTGTTGCGTCGCTGCCGTCAGGTTATTGCTCGTGGCCAACACCGCGACCGGCGGCGCCTGCACGGTGGGAACGCCGGTGACATTGCCCTGCGCCTGGATGTTCGCGGCGTTGAGGATCTGCAGCGCCGCAAGGTTGACGTTGCCCGAGGAACGGATGCCCGCCTCGCCCGCATCGATCGTGCCGAGCGGTGCGATCAGATCGATATTGCCGGCGGGAATGCCCGGGATCGGGTTGAGCGTGGCGACGCCGGCGCCGCTGGACGGCACGTTCGGCGACAACGCGACATTGCCATACGCGTCATAGACCCGTCGCGGCGGCGTATAGACGATGGTGGTCTTGGCGCCACGGCCGGCGTTGATATCGCCCTCTGCCGACCATGCCTGGATGTCGCCGCCGAAGGTGGTCATGATACGCGACAGGCCGAGCAGGATGCTCTCCTGCGAATAGAGGCGGATATCGCCTTGTCCCTGGGTGAGCAGGCCGGCTGGAGTCATCGGGGGCCCAAAGCCCCGATCGGTCGCCGGCGTGACCCCCGAGATGCCAATGGTGATCTGGCCATTCGGCACCAGCGTCTGGATCGAGCCGCCGACGATGGTGCGGATTCCGCTGTTGTTATCGGGTCCCTGGAACAGGATGAGGTCGCCGTGGCGTGTCGTGGCAGTGCCGGCCGCATCGGTTTCCGGGAATAGCGCCGCGATCGCATAGCGTCCGCGCAGATAACTGTTGAAGCGCGTGCTGTCGGGATTGTTGTATTCGCGGCCCGAGGCCAGCAGTTCCGTGAAGTAGACTTGGCGCAGGAAGATCCGCTGCTGCTCAGGCGACAGCGTCGCGAAATACGCGAACGCCGCCTCCTCACCACCGCGAAAGCCGTACCGGTCGAAGAGCCATTGCGCGAGCTCTTTCTCGTAGGTCTTGGCGACCTTTCCCGGTTGGTCGGCAAGCGGTCTTTGCCGATCCGCGAGATTGGCGAGATTGAGGTACAGGTTGGCAAAGTCGCCCCACGCCACGTTGCCGACGCCTGGCGCTCCAGCTCCGATGCCGGCCATCACCGCAATGTCCGCACCCGATTGCGTGTCGCCCCGGACGAGTGGCCCCAGGCTGGCGATTGCGCCCTTGTCCGCCTGATAGACATTGCGGCCCGCCGTCACTTCCAGCGTGCCCGGCCCGGCAATGTCGACATTGGCGTAAATAATGTCACGTCCGGCCGACACCCGCGACACATCCGTGGTGCGGTTGTTGAGGATGACGGCGTTGAGACCGACGATGTCGCGGCCGGCCAGCAACCATGCCTGCTTGCCGACGATGTCAGTGTAGCTCCAGGTCCTGGTGGACGTGTTCAGCCCCTTGTTGCCGAGCCGGACGTTGAGAATATCGCCATTGACGGCATAGAGGCGGATCGGCTCGGGGTCGTCGATATGCAGGTTGCTCGTCAGATCACCTGCACCTAACGTCCAGTACCGGATACCCGTGACCTGCAAATCGCCGCGACCGTTGATCGAATCCCAGGCCAAGAACTCCAACTGCCCCCGAGGCGATGGCGCCAACGTACCAGAGGATCTCAACAGAATGTCACCCCCTGCAGCGACGACCGAAAGCGAAGACACGGTTGAAACGCCCAGACCGACATCACCGCCGCCCGAGAACAGCACAGCGCGCGTCGCATCCGTGCTCAAACCGCTCTCTCCCGTAACGGCGGCCACCAGCTCGGAGCGACTGTAGGCGGTCAGCACGCCATCGCCGATGCTCAAGCTGCTCACTCCGGAGAAGAGCGATCCGTAGGATTTCGCCAGATCTAGCGCGCGCGGGTCGTTATCGTGCCGTTTGCCGAACTGCTGAGCCACCACGGTGCCGACCGATGCGGCGCGCAGATCGATGTCGCCGCGCAGATCGACCAATGAAGCGCTCGAAATGCTGCCGGCGATGTCGAGGGTCAGATCGCCGCCGCCCCCGAGAATCCGGGCGCCGTCGGCTTGCGCTTGCCCGCTGCTGCCGACGGCCGCCGTCAGGCCCTGTGCATCCCCGCCGGACTTCACGACGACATTGCCGCCGCCAAGAGAACCGATGCTGGCGAAACCGCGCAGCACGTTCGTGGTGGACATGTCGTAGGTGCCGAAGTTGATCCCCCAGTCGTCTCCGTTCTTCAACAGCCAGTTGGCCGACATGGACGACACGTTTGCCGTACCCGTAGGGCCACTGATAGGTGCGCTGTAGCCCTGCAGGTTGCCCTGCGCGGCCAGCAGAACGTCGCCGCCACCCTCGGTGAAATAGAAGCGGGCGGAATGCAGCGCCGCCGCGAACGGGTCGCCGCTGACCACCGTGTCACGCCCGACGCTGCCGGTCTGCGCGCCGGCCGTGTAGACACCGAATAGCGACTTCTGCTGGTAGTCGCCCCCGGCCAGCAGGTCCAGATAGCCCGTGCCGGTACGCAGCACGCTCATCGCCTGCTGGACCTGCGCAGTGCTACCGAAATGGTAGTGCGGATCGTTCAGCACGAGGTCGCCCGCTCGGGAAACACCCACGCTGCGGGTGTCGGCTGCGCCAAGATCGGCACCCGCCACATAGCGCATGGACCAAGACTGCATCCCGGGATCCAGCATCGGGGCAAGGGCGTAGAGATGGCCCTGCGCGCCGTCGCTGCCGGGCGAGCGGAGCGTGGCGCCAACCAGGTTCTGCACGGTCGCGCCTCGGGGCAGGGTCATACCGACTTCGACGAAAGCTGGCGCGGAAAGCGAAAGGCTGCCGGTGAAATAGTTGCCCAACACCGTGTCCTTGGCAACGATCGTCCCCGCGGCCATGCGCACGGTTACGCTCGGGGGCAGCGTGATACCCGCCTCGACAAGCATGTTGTTCATCAGCCGCGCACCTGCTGGAACCGGCTTATTCGCCTCGAAGGCGACTGTGCCATCCGCATTGAGGATGCGCGCTGAAGGTGTCCAGCCCGCGGGCAGGATGGTCACCCCTGAGGTCTTGAACGCGAAGGGGATCGTCGCACCGGCCTTGAGCGTAGTAACCCCGAGGGTAATCGGAAACGCCAGTTTCACGCCTGCCGTCACCGGGATCGTCGAGCCGCTGGCCAGCACCATCGGCGCCGACATGACCGTATCGGCGGTCAGAGTCTGACTGATCCTCGGAATGGTAACGCCGGTCGGCACGACCGTGCCGGCCCTGATCGTGATCGGTTCGCGTAGAGCAATCTGCGTTGAGTTGATCACGTCCAGCGGGGTCCCCGCCGGCCAGGTCATGGCGCGGATAAAAACGATAGTCGGCAGCACATTGCCCCGCGCGATCTTGCTGCCCACTGGGATGACCGTGCTGGCGGCCAGCGTGGTGCCGGCCGCCAGCACCATGCCGTCGGGCCGGATGATGTCGCCCTTGAGCGTGAAGCCGGCAGGCAAGTTGATCTGACCTGCAAGCTCCACCTGAACCGGGATGACGACATTCGGCTTGATCTCGAGACTACGCAATGGGATCTCGAATTCGAGCACGAGACCGGCCGTGTTGGGGAAGGTCGTAACGGTGTTGAACGCGCCCGAATCATTACCCGGCAAGAGGATATCGACTGGCACCGTCACATCGTTGGGCAGCGCGATGCCGGTGGGAAGAATCCAGCCATTGTCGTCCGGCGTGGCCAGTGGCCGCCCGAAGCCGTCGGTGATGCTGCCATTGACCTTGAAATCGCCACCGGCGCGCACCCACACCACGCCCGCCTCGCCGGAGCCGCGCAGTGCGGGATTGGCCTGCGGTCCGTAGCGGTAGCCGGAGAAGTCGATGTCGCCCTGCGTTGCGAGATCGCCCTCGCTCCAGATCTCGACGCCCGGCCGCAGGTGGAATGCCTCCCCATAGGCGCGCAAACCCGCCAGTCGATTCTGAAGGCCGGCATTCGCCAGCGCCGCGTCGACGAAGACGGTACTATCGCCGTGAATACCGTTGAGCAGATCCTGGTCGATGATCCCGCCATCGGGCAGATCATAGCGGCGGAAGCCGTTGACCGCGATGCTGGCGGCGCCGCGGATATCGAGCGGGCCTGCGGCATCGATCGCAATATCATTGGCGCCGGCGCCCGCACCGCCTGCGCCACCCAGCCGCTGTGCGTTGATCTCGATATGTCCGCGTGCGACGCCATCAGCCGCGGTGAGATCGATCGTTGCGCCTGACGCGAGCCCAATCCATCCTTCGGTCGACGTCAGCTCCACATGGCCGCGGTTCTTGGCTTCGATCGGCTGGCCTTTGCCATCCACCTGTAGCACCGTGCCATGCGCATCAAGCACGGCCGTCGACGCAAGGGTGACGTCGTCACGGGCGGACAGGCGGATCGTGCCTGGGCTTGCGCCGCTGGCATCGATCGTTCCGACGACGGTCAGGCTGCCGCCGTCGGCCGACAGGCTCACATGGCGCGCACGGACCTCGTCGCCAACCACCAGGTTGCCGGTCTTGACGGCCATGCTGCGCGACTGGAAGAACGCGCCCGCATTGAGAAGCCGGTTCAACGCGGCAAAATCCGCCAGTATGCGCGCCCGAACGTCAAAGCCGCCATCGTCGTAGCCTTCGGCGCCTTTGCCGCGCAAGGTGCCATTGAACGCAACACTGCCGCCAGTTCCCACGGCTTCGACCGTGATCGAGCCGGCCTCGTTGTGATCTGCGGAAACATCGATGACCGAGCCGGCCGCCTGGACGATCCGGCCATTGGTGCTGCGCATGTCCACATCGCCGCCCCAGCCATGCTTGGTGACGTCGAAGAACGCGATCGAGCGACCGGAAAGATCGATCCGCGCTCGATCGGCCAGAGTGATGTCGCCGTCGGCCTTGAGCGCTAGCCGGCCACTGGGCAGCGCGATGCCGGTATCGATCGAAATGGTGTCGCCGTTGAAGCGCAGCTCGCCGCCCAACTCGCGGACATCAGTGGTGCCGGCCGGCCCGGTTTGCGGCGCCCGCGCCGTGATGGCCCCTCCCGCCGTGTAAGCCATATAGCCACCGCCCTGCGCGGTGATGAGCGGCGTCATCAGATTGAGATTGCCGCCGGCATAGGTCTTCGCGCCGAGGTCGTAGCTACGGTAGACCGACAGCGTGCCGCGGTTGTTGGCGGTGATGCGCTCCGAGGCGACGAGATCGACCGTCGAGAAGCCCAACGCCAGCCGGTCGAGCGCTGTCTCGTTCTGGTACTGATCGCCGGGACCGTAACCGAAGACGATCTCGCGCGCGTCGATGCGTAGCGTGCCTGTGCCGGTACCCGGCCGCTGGGCCGGCGGCGTCAAGGCACCATAGGGGCTGGCGAGGACGCCGTTGCTGGCCAGCGAGCCGTTCCAGATCAAGGTGTCGGTGGCCAGGGTGGCGACGTCGTTATCCGTTCCCCAGCCGTAAATGGCCGGCGTGTTGAGCACCAACGTACGGCCGCCCGCGCTACCGCCGCCGCGCATGTCGAGAGATACATCCCCAAAGAAGTTGAGCGAGGACGTAGCGGCGAGCGTCAACCGCTCGACGCCCCGCAATGTCGCATCGCCAGGCGTGAGCAGACTGTCCAGCACCGATTGGGTCAGCGTCCAGCCGGAGCCGAGCGCGCCGGCCGCCCTCGCCGCATCCAGCGACGCTTCGGTGCCGACATTGATTTCCGGGAGGCTGAGCGACAGGTAGCGGGCATTGAGCGCCACGTCCGTGCCGAGATTCACACCTTGGCTGGCGGTGAAGTCGATAGTGCCCAACGTGCGCAGCACGGCACCGTCTTCGATGATGATCGTGCCGGTCGGACCAATCGCTGGCGCCAGAAAATTGAACTCGCCGTTGGCGACGGTGAGAACCGCCTTGGCGCCGGCGACGGGGACACCGGTATTGGGATTGAGGTTGCCCCAATTGGCAAAGACATAGCCTGCCGTCGAATCGAACACCCGGGCCTGGCTGTGCGTGGTATCGAGAACCGCGCCGCTCGCGACGTTGATCTGGTTGGCCGCGATGAGAAAGATCTGACCCGCCTGCAGAGTGGCGCCGCTGCGCACAAAGATATTGGTGTTCTGCGCGACGCCGATGAAATTGACGCGTGGCCCTTCAAGAGCATTGGAGTTGGTGTTCTCGGTAAAGGAGTAAACGCCCCCGACCAGCAGTGATCCGGCGTTGAAGCGCGACAAATCCTCGGCAGACAGAGATGCCATGCCTTGCGTTGGCGCCGCGTCCGACGGCCTGATCTCGATCGTGCCGTCGGGGGGATTGAAGAGGATGTGCGTCGACAACTGTACGGTCAGAATACCGGCATAACCATCCTCGGCAGGCGCGAAGTTGGCGTCGCCGTCGAATGACAGCACATCGCCGGTGCCCATCTTGAAATCGAACGTCAAAACCTGGGCGTCGACCGGCAGGCGCGGGCGCAAGAGGCCGAAGAGCTCGGCATTGGCTCTCGCAAAATCGCTGTAGCTTGTTTCGTTATACTGCGAATAGGTTCGCACTTTGTGGGCCGGGGTCAACACGAGCCGATTGGGCAGCGCTGCCCGAATGTTTGTGTTGGCAAATCCGAGCGTGCCGGCGGACACGTAGGAGCCGTTGCCGAGCGCTGCGGTTTGCGCCGCGGATGTGGTCGCGCCCCCGATCTCGACGCGCCAGGCACCCGGCAGGAGAGCATAGGTCGAAGGCAGCAGCGTGTAGGTGCCTGCGGGCAAACTGCCGACTGGCCGGCTCAGCGTGATCTGCTGACCAACCATCGGATCGCCCGCACCATGGTCGGGCGATAGTGGCGCATAACTACCAGCGTAGCCGGGAACCAGCGCATAGATGCGGTTCGACGCGTTACTGTAGGCATTGGCCGGATTGGCATTGACGAGCGGCGTGCGCAGCACGTCCACCGAGCCGCCGCGGCCGGTGATGAAACCGGCTCCGGTCAGCGTGCCTCCGCCGGACAGATCGAGCAGCGAGCCGGGCTCGGCAACGACGCGCTCGGCCTTCAGAGTCACGCCGCCGGACGCCAGCATATTGGCAAGATCGGTGAAGGCGACCTTCGCGCCAGCATAGCTGTAGACTTGTCCGTCGATGGTGCCGCCATACGGCATGATCAGGGCAGCCGCGCTGGTCGAGGTGATGCTACCCTCACGCAGGGTGACCGTGACAGGCGGCGTAACGATGTTGTTCGGTACTCTCGGGAAAAAATCCATTGTCAGGGGCCGGTCGCCCAGCGTGATCTTGCCTAGCGGAGCACGCAGAATGCCGCCTTGATCGATGGTCGCGGCAACGAGCCCCAGACTGCCGAAGACCGATTGTGGCAGTGCGGGCTTGCTGCCATTGCCGCGCACGGTAATGACGCCATCCGCTCCCGGCACCGATCCAATTATACCGGCGCCGACGACCGCCGTTGCCTCGGTCAGCGGATAGATCTGCGCCGCCTCGAGGGTGATGCTATTTCCACCACTGACAAGGAAGCCGGTACCGAAGCGGATATCGCTGCGGCTGACGAGATCGATCGCACCGAAGCCTGCGGTCTCGAAGGGGATGGAGAGACCAGTCGCGCTGGTCCGGTACGTCGCCCACGCGCCGGACCAGATTCTGTTGCGGACATCAATTAGATCCGCTTCGACACGTAAGCTACCGTGGTTGGTCGTCGCGGGCACAAAAACGCCAAGGTTCAAACCCGGATAGACCGTACCCTCTGGCTGGTAGATATCGACCGCGCCGTCGAGCAACACATGCGGTGCCGACAGCGTAACGCGCGTGTCCGCAGTCGCGGCGGACAGCACGCCGCGGTAGAGCGCAAGGCTGCGCCCCGTCGACAGATGGACGTCGTCGTCGAAGCGGAGCACGTCGCGGCTCCACAGCAAGAGGTCGTCGAACCCGCCCGCCGTCACCTGCTCGGCGCTGATGCGAGCGGTGTTGTAGGGAATCGCCGGATCGGCTTCACCCGCCGTCAGGCCAGCCGGCAGCCCGCTTCCCACGCGCTGCTGAGTGACGGTGAGCACATGTGGCGGCCTGCCGGCCGGAGCGGAGATGGCGTTTTCCAGAACCAGCGTCAGGCTGCCACCCGCGGCGCCCGCGCCACCCGCCGCGGCGCGCAGCTCGCCATCGAGGTAGAGGCCGGCCATCGAACCGATCATGATGGAGCCGCCATTGCTGGCGACTGCCGACGGCGTCCAGCTCCCGAGGATGCCATTGTCCAAAGGCAGATCGAGCATACCATTGGTGCCGGAGGCATCGAGCACTGCCCCCGGCCGCACTACAACCATGGATTGGGTGACGGGCAGCGTGCCGGTTGTTGCATCGGGCGTCAGCGACTCCAAGCCAATGCGGATAGAACCGCCGTCAGATACGACACCGTAACGATGCCCCGCATTGTCGGTGCGGATGACCGCTTCGGCCGAGACGTCGAGACGCGCATGCTCGCCGATCCAGATCGACTGGCCGGGCGTGCCGGTCTGAATGGCCATCGACAGGCCATGCAAGTCGCTGCCGATGACGACGTTGCCGCCGCGCGCCAGGATCGTGCCGTCGATGGTGGTCTGTCCATGCGACTGGATTTCAACGATGCGCCCCGGATCAACCTTGATCGTCTTGCCCTCAGCGAGCACGAAGCTATCGACGCCGACCAGCGCAATGTCTGCGCCCGCACGCCGGGTCAGCGTGCTGGCCGCAGCGTTTTCCAGATAGGTCGGTGGCAGCCAGAGCTCAGCCGCCTCCGAAATCGCGCGGTCGCTGACGGCGGTATGGCTGGCTTCGGTGGCACGATAGACGGGCACTATCGCTTCGACATCGCCATCGATCCGCATGCCGAGCGCCGTGGACACGACGTAGTGGGAGAAGCCCTTCCGGAACGTGTCGGACCGCAATGTGAGAACCGTGTCGCTTGAAGCGACCTCGCCGGCAATGGACACGTCGCGCGCGCCTGCATGCAGCGTGAGCGTGCCGCCACCTGCAAAGCCGTAAGCACGAATGTCGCCATCGAAAGTCAGGGTGCCGCCCATCGATATGATACCGCTGGCGCTCGAATAGCCGGCCGCGAGCTTTGCATCGCCGCCCCTACCACCTTTGACGGAGCCGGACGGCCCTATGGCAGCGCCGGCCGATGCATCGATGAGCGAGTCTGCGGCCAACGTCACGTTGCCGGTCGATTCGAGACGCACCGAGCCGCCGTCGATGAATGCCGTCTGCGCATAGCCCGTCGGATCGAGCAACGCATTCACCCAACGGCCAGTTACATTGAGCGAAGCACCCAAGGTAACGGAGGCGACGCCTCCATGCGTCAGCACAATCGGTGTCTGGGCGATGAGGGTGTTGCTCGAAAGAATGCTGCCGTTCCGCGCCGTAATGTCGGCGTTGATGTCGACGATCGGCGCCACAAGAGAGACCGAGCCGCCGTCGACGACCGACAACGGCGCATCGATCGTGATCTTGCCTGCCGTCGCGATTTCGATGCTGCCGAGGTTTTGCGCGTTCAGATATCCGGCATCGAACCAGGCGGTGTTGGCATGGTCCTCGGGCAAAGACAGAGCCGTCCTGTCGCCGATGACCACGTCCGTGTCATAGACACCGAGCAGGCCGTTTGCCGCGTAGCGGCCGAGCGCGAGCGTGCCGGCGAACGGGACCGTGCTCTGCGACAACTTGTAACCGTCGCTGGCGCCGTCAGGTCGCGCCCCGATCTGGCGCTGGCCTTGAACCACATCGGCCAAAATCGTGCCCTCGAAGATGGCGGTCGGCGTCGAGAGGATGAGCCTGCCGGCGTCGCGGCCGACGGTGTAGCCGTCCTCCCAGCGCACGCTTTCGCGGCCACGTCCGAACGTGCTGGTCCAGACCTCGGTGACGTTCCAGCGCTCATGCTTGCGAATGAAGCCCTGGCCGAGGCCATAGAAGGTCATGTCGGCGCGGGCATCACTGATGTTGTAGAGGCGGCCGTCCGACCCGAGGAAGTTCGTGGTGCGGATATAGCCTGCCTCGTAGCGGACCGAGCCGCCGGAGATGTCGAACACTGATCCGCTTTGCGCGATCACTTCCAGCGCCGACAGCGTGATCGTGCCGCCGACCGCGCTCCATTCGCCGATGGTGTGCTTGGTGTTGGCGAGGTAGCCGCCGACTTCGAGCAGGCCGCCCGGCGTATAGTAGCGATCGCCCTCGTAGCCGCCGGTGCCGGACGGCACGTAGGTCAGGTCGCGGATATCGAGCCAGACGTCGGCATTCTTCAGCGCATTGCTGTCGCGGTTCTGCGGCGAGTCGCGCAGCTCATTGCCCTGGATGTTGACCATGATATTGTTGGTCGCCATCGCCAGCGACACGTTGCGCACGCCGGAGACATCGATCGTGGCGCCGTGCTCGCTGAAAATGCGACCGCCGGCTGACACCGCCACCAGCCCACCCTGCGCGATGGTCAGCGAACCTTGTTCCGACGAGGCTCCACCCTTGAAGATCACATTGCCGCCGGTGACGATCTCGATCCGCGACTGATCGAGACGATCGGCGAGCAGCGATAGGTTGTTGAACAGGCCGGCTGCTGCGCCGGCGCGCTGCCGGTTGGCTTCGGCTGAGGCTGCAATCAGCGCGTCGCGCTGGCTGTTGAGCGCAGTCTCGTCACTCTTGAGCTCGGGAATGACAGTGGTGACGCTGCCCGCGCCGAGCGTGACGGTGCCGCTTGTGTCGGCTATCGAGTTGAGGAGATGGATGGTGCCGCGGGTGTTGACCGAGGTCGAAGCGGCCAGCGCGCCGTTTTGCTCGATGGTGCGGCCAGCGAGCGTGATGTCGCCCTGCGAGGTGAAGACCATGCCGTCGTTGCGCACGAGTCCCGCAAAGCTGCCGGCACGCAACACTGGCGCGATCTCGTTGCCGCGCGTGGTCGAGGCGATGTTCTGGTCGGTGCCATAGCCGCGCCGCAGCACGAAGTCATCGCCCGCGGCGAACTGCGTCTGCCCCAGCGGCGTCGTGATCGCGCCGGCATTGATGACCTGGCCGCCCATCAGCAGCACGAAGCCCCCGCCTGATGTGACGGAAGCCGGCGCATGAGTCGCGATCTGTGCGCCCGCCTCGACGCTGACGATACCGCCTCCGGTGCCGTTGCCGAGCAGCGCGGCCGCATCGGTGAAGCTCGGAGTCCAGGTCGAGCCGGTCTGGGTCGAATAAATGCCCTTCAGGAACTGGTCGTCCGACATCTTCGCGGTGGAGGCGATCAGCGCGCCGACATTGATCTGGCTGCCCCCGCCAAAGATGATGCCGCTCTGGTTGATGACATAGACCTGCCCGTCAGCCTTGATGTTGCCGAGGATTTGGCTTGGCCCAGTGCCGGCATCGACCCGGTTGAGAGCAACCCAGTTGGCGTTGCCGTGTTGGTCGAAGGTCAGCGTGGTCCGCGATCCGACATTGAAGGTCCTCCAGTTCAGGATCGCCTGCTGCCGGGTCTGGTCGATGTTGACATTGGTCTGTCCGCCTGCGACCGATTGCGCCGGCGCATTGGCGCCGCTCCAGCCCGCCGCCAAGTCCGGCATCAGGCCGCCCGGCGTCAGCCCGTTCGGAACATTGATGTTCAGCCCTGCGGAATGCGGCACGCCCTGCGCTGCCGCACGCGCGGCATTCTGCAGGCTCTGCATGGCCTGCAATGCCTGCGCCGCGCGGCCCAGCGATTGCTTGACCTGCTGCGCCGTTTGCGCCGCCCGCTGCGCATTCGACACCGCATCGTTGATCGTCGTTAGCGGCGCGCTCACCGGATTACCGCCGAGTGGACGCGCGATGGCCCCCTCGATACCTCCGAGCGCGAGCGCCAACATGCTTGCGCCAGCAAGCAATGCGGAACGATGACTCTGGCGGCTGGTCTTAGCGGTATTTCGTGTCAGGTCGCGGGCCATTTAACAGACTCTCGGCAATCGGTTTTGCATCGGCTCACAAGAATGCGGCACTCAATGAGGTGTGCGGAAAAGCCGAGCCGCGACCGAAATGATTTTTTGCTGAGATCGAAAAAAAATTCGATGACGCCGGACTCAGCCTAGCAGCGTAATGCCGCCCGGCAGCCTCGTGGCCCTTGCGCCGAAGATTTGTTCAATCTGACCAACCACTTCGCCGATGTTCGATATTCGGAATCGAGCGTTGAAGCGTTTACGACCAAGTTCCGCATTGGTCAGCACAATTGCGCCGGATTGATATCGATTGACTTCGGCAATCACATCGCTGATCGGCGTCGCTTTGAAAATGATGACGCCGTCCTTCCAGGCGGTCACCGCCGCAGAGTCGATGGCGACCGGTTGCCGGATGCCGTCTTCCGAATAATTGACCTGCTGACCAGACAAAAGTGGCAGCGCCGCTGTTCGCTGCTCGACGTGTACCTGCCCTTGCAGGCAGGTCACACAGACGTTTCGGTTCTCGTACCGAACATTGAAAAGCGCGTCGGCTGCAACGATACGGCCGTCTGCGGCAAGAACAGTCACCGCGTTGGAGGCTTTGGGTGCAGTGACAATTGCCTCACCCGCGAGCAATTCGATTTGATCCGCGTTTTCCGCGGATCCCCGCAGGGCGATGCTGGTTCTTGTATTCATCTCAACGGAAACATGACCGGAGAGTGTAATCTGGCGTTGCTCTCCGATGCTGGTCCGGTAGTCCGCGCTGAGTTCGCTCCAGGACGGCCAGAGACCGAGCGGGGGCCGAGCAACCAACAAACCGACGCCGCTCACGGAAGCTGCCAGTGCGCCACCAATAAAGGCTCGCCGCCCGATGCGCCGACTGGCGAAGGAAGACGCATTTGCAGCTTCAGACCAGGGAACGACGGCATCCAGTGGCCGCACGTACCGAGCGGCTGGTTCTACGTACTTCCAAGCCCTGCTCGCCCGGTCAAACGCTGCCGCGTGCGCCGGGCTTTGTGCTGACCATCGCTTGAGGGCATCAAGGTCGCTCCGGCCCGCCCCGCCGGAAGCGAAGCGCACCACCCAAGCGTGGGCTTCATGTTCCAACCGCGTTGGATTGAGCGGAAGGTGATCATTCTCCTCGGTCATCAGCCAGCGGCCCTACGACTCGCCATTCTCATACTAAGGTGATCCTTTGGATGGCCTCGGACCGAAACGCTGAACGATTTTTCTTCCGAGGCGGCGGCTGCAATGGATCAGCGTCAGCTTAACTTCGATTTCAACCATACGCTGCGAAATCCGGTGACGGACCGCGATATCCTTCAGCGCAGTCCCTTCGACGCGCGACGCCAGGAGAATTGCGCGTCGCCGTGGGGAAAGTTCGGCCAGCGCCGCGGCAACGGCGTCTATCTCCGATCTTGCTTCGACGACTTGCTCCGGACTAGGTGCGTCGTCTCTCAGGTCTAGTGCTGCACGGGCCTCGTCAAGCGTGATTTGCTCCGACGTTTTACGCAGTTGCGCAAGGGCCTGACGATACGCAATGCGGAACAGATAGCGTTGCGGCTGATGAATGACGCCGAGCTGGTTTGTCCCCTCCAGCCGTACCCAGGTGTCGTGAAGCGCGTCATCCGCACGATCCACGGACCCAAGACGCTTTGCCAGCCGCCTTTTCAGATTGTCGTAGTCAAGCAACAGCCATCGACGCAGGAAATCAGCACCGGATTCGCTCATTGCGGCCGGCTCTCTGCACGCGATCCCATCCCCGCTCGCGTCGGCGTGGAATGGCATGCGGTCGACGATCTGGTCGGCGGATAAATCACCAGGTTGACAGGCTGCGGCATATCGGCTGGCGGCGTGCCGATTACGACGCCTTGCAGCGCGACTGCCAGGGCCTGATCCCCGGCCAAAGCACCGTCATCAGTGATCACTTCCGCCCGTGCGATCATGCCGGACGGCGCGAGCCAGAACCGGAACAATGCCTCGTCGCGTGCTGCGGCGATCGATGCATTTGGGCACAGCGCGTCGCTGACACGGGCCTGGATGGTTGCAAAATACGGTCGATACGCTTGAGCAGCAGTGGGCGCCGCCGGATCGGCGAGCGATGTTTGGGTGGCTGGAGCGATGGTGAAGACGCCAGGCCCAGTGCTGCGCGCGTTGTACCGGGTGCCGAGGAGCAGCAGTTGCAAGGCTTCAGAGGCGGTGAAGGCCCCTCTGACTTCTGTCGAGTGCTGCTGCTCTCCCAGATCCGCATCGTAAAAGATGTCGAGACCGGTTGCGGCACCATAGGCCATCAATGCTTGCACGAGCGGCTGTGCCGGAATGTCGAAAACGATCGGCGTCGTCCGGCTGGACGATTGAGCTGCCGCCGTTGAACCGGAAAACAAAAGGCTGGTGCTCAGTAGCGCTGCACAGCTGACACAGATGATCCGAAACAACAACAGACTGGCTTTCAAACGAGCTAGATGCCGCTCACCAGTCTATCTCGACATCGTAATGATTTATCCGACCTGTGAGTCGAGCCCGGACGCTAGTGCCAGAATATAATAGTTTAACGACAGGTGCGTATCGGTGGACGCTGTCAGCCTGGAATTCGGCCCACGGCGCATGTTTGAGCGGGCCGGTGCCGACGTCTTTGCCGGTCCAGTTCTGATATGCCGCTTATCTTTACTGCGACCAGTGCGCATCGATTTATCGGGGTGCCGTTTCGCCTGATCGGTTGACGTCGGTCTTTGCAAAGTCCTCGTCCTTGAACAGCAGCGGTTCGCCACGGGTCACCGCCAGCGCATAGGAAAAGCAGTCGCCGTAATTCAGTGCGGCGGCGTGATGCCCTTTGCCGTAGCGACGCCAGGCGCGCCGCGCCGCATCGGCCTGTTCGGCATTGACGGGGACGATCTCGGCGCCGATCTTGAGCAGCCAAAGGTCAAACTCGCGCCCGCCCGCGTCGCCCAACCGCGTCTCGAGCACCATCGCCGCTTCGAGCACGGTCGCTGCAGAGATCAGCCGGACAGGGTCATCGGCAATTCGCAGTTCGATCTCTGACGCATCGGGCTCGTTGAGAGCGATTGCGACGATCGCCGATGTGTCGATCACCATCAGCGTGGCAATCCGTGCTCGTCATATCCGAGAATTTCTTCTGGCGTCCGGTCATCCACAACCGACATTGCACTCCAGCGCCGACGGATTTCGGCCATATCCTCTAATAGAGTGGCTTTACGGGATTGGCCGCCAATCCGGCGCAGTCGCTCCTCAATGGCACGTTTGGTCGCTGTCGTGATGTTCTCGCCGGTGAGCTGCGCCAGACTCCTGGCCAAGCGTTCGGTTTCAGGGTCCTTTATGCTCAAAGCCATAACAGGTTCCTTGGTTCCTGATTAGGAGTGTTCTACCTTGGCGCCATGCAAGTCAACCTTTGACACGCAGCTATCGATGATCTCGTGCGGGTGCACAGCGCAGGGGATGACGTTGGCTTTGCACCGCATGGAATAGCGAGTTCGACTGCGTATGAGCCGGAAGAATAAGGTTCCACTTGCTGATCGCGTCGCCAGGGCGGCGGAAGCAGCGCTTGCCGCCCGGCAGTTTGTGAGCAGCATCGACATCCTCATCGGGATCGGGTGGCTTGACCTTGAGGCGGCGGAGCGCTGGCGCCGCGGGCAGATCGATTGCCTGGAGCGTGTGGTCCGGACCAATCTGCCGCGCATCTCGGAAGCCATGCGGCTATTCCGGTCGTGGGCGACCGCGCAACGATTGTTAGCAAGCGAGACGGCGTATGTTGCTCGTACGCCGCGGCGTCAGATGCTGCGCTTCAGCCGAAGCGGAGATCCTAAGATCGAGGCGTCATACCGGACACATTGGGTGTCGCCGGAGCTTTCCGAGAAGAAGCGCGAGCGACTGGCGGAAAAGGCAAGCCGCGCTCCGGAGCTGATGGTCATCCAGCCATTGAACACGGAGTGGACATGCCATAGATGCGGCGGCACCGGCGATCTCCTGATGATGGAGGATCCCGGTCCGGCATGCCTGCGCTGCGTTGGTCTCGATGATCTCGAATATCTGCCGGCGGGCGATGCTTTGCTCACGCGGCGCGCGAAAGCGAAAAGCACCCGATATGCTGTGGTCGTGCGCTTCAGCAGGACCCGTGGCCGCTATGAACGACAAGGTCTGCTACTCGAGCCGCGGGCGCTGGCAGAAGCAAAGACGCCATGATGGATTCCAGCTCGTCCGCGACCTCGTTCATCGCCAGCGCTCACGCAATGCCATCGGATAAAATCGTAGTCCGGCGTGTAAAAGCGTAGTTTTGGTGCCCAGGGAGGGAATCATACGCAACCACCGACACGAGGAACCGCTGTTTGTCCTTAGCATGGTGGCGTGAGTGCTTGGCACGGTGGCGGTTCGCGACATCGCGAAACCCACTGTGGCGGAACCCTGTTTTGTTATTGGCGAGCAGCCTAGCTTGCCGGAAAGCATCTTTATGGCGAACGATGAGCGCATCGAAAGCAAAACTATAACTGCGTCTCATTCGCCCCAGTAAGCAATCCAAATGAAAATTGGCACGGTTGAGACGAGACTCAACCGCCGCAATTGATCCAAGGCAGCCATTGGCCCAGGCTAGTTTAATGCTCGGCGGGTGGTATACTCGGGGTTGCGGTTGTGACTGGTGGGTGCGGTTCGGCAATTGCAAAATAGCTACCATCCGCGTGACCTCCGGCCTCCGCTTGGGAGGTGACTTGTGTACCCAAGCCGCAGAGAAACCATCGCTTTATTCGCAGCCGCGCTGGCCGCCCCCGCCGTGACCTCAGACGCGCTCAATTTCCGAGCATTGGCAGCCAAAAGGCGGGCGTCGCTGTCAACGCCGACACATCGGTGGACGTGTACTTCGGTCCCACGGCGCCTCCGGGCAAGGAAGGCAACTGGGTGCAGACCTGGCCCGGCAAGGGATGGAACGTCATCCCGCGGCTCTATGGTCCGCTGCAGCCTTGGTTCGACAAAACCTGGAAGCCGGGTGAGATCGAGGAAATGACATAGGTCTCGGTTGGAACGTGAGCGAGCGAAGCCAGGTAAAAGAGTGCGGCCGATGAATCCCAATCGCAGAGAAGCAATCGCTGTGCTGGCGACCGTGGCTGTCGCGCTTGCGGTGAACTTAGGTCAACGATCCACAGCCGCAGCACAAGCCGGACCGCCAACCAGCGCGCAAGACAAGGCCCCGGCCTCATCGCTCATCAAGCCCGCTGATGCTGTGGCGCGGATGAGCGCTGAGCAGGCGCGCGAGACGGAGGCCTACGCCTTGGGGGTGCAGACGGTGCTCTGGGGCATGCAGTGGGTCAAGGCGGGACAGGTTCTGCGCGGCGGCTCGTCGCCGCTTCCACCGGGAGCGACGCGCAACCCCATCGACCCCAGTCCGCACGGCATCAATGTCTGGGGACATGCGCAGGCGTTGCTCACGCATGAACTCCGCATCATCGAGACACCGAACACCGAGACGCTCTACTCGGGCGCGATCCTCGACCTGCAAGACGGACCGATCGTGGTCGTGCATCCCGATTATGGCGAGCGTTACTTCCGCACCAGCATCTGGGAGCTCCACGGCGATACCCACACCATCAGCCAGAAGCAGGATGGGTCGAAGCCGCCAGCCTACGCGCTGCTTCCGAGCGGGTGGAAGGGCCCGCTTCCCGATGGGCTGAAAACGATTCAGATGCGCAGCCGCTACGTGTGGGCCGTCCCGCATATCGCCGTCTATGGGAACGACGATCTCCAAAACGTTCATTCGTTGCAGAAGGGCCACAAGCTGATCGCTCTCAAGGATTGGGGCGTATCGAACAAGGAGCTCGAGCCGGGCCCGCCGATGCGCCCGTTGCGGCGACCCGGCACCAAGACGCCCGCTGAACTGCTCTTTTTCGAGGAGCTCTGCGAGACGTTGAAGGACATCACGCCGCGGAACAACGAACTGGCGTTCGCCCGCCAGGCCGAGCGCATCGGCGTGACGCTTGCAGACGGCTTTCAGTTCGAGAAGCTCGACGCGGCAACCGTGGCGGGTTTGAAGCGGGCGGTGTTGGACGCGCAGAGCATTCTCGAACACAAGGCGAGAACGCAGACGGCAGTGCAGCCGGGCGGAACGTGGATGATCGGCTACGACCTCACCAGCCTCGACGACTGGCTCGTTCGAGGTTCGGTCGGCTGGAAATACGTCTGGGGCGATCTCGCGAGCGAGATCCTTTATCCGATTGCTCGCACCGACGAGAGCGGCAAACCACTGAGCGGTGAGCAGCGGTATCGGCTGACTTTTCCGGCCGGCCAGTTGCCGCCGGCGCGCTACTGGCGCATCAGCCTGTATGATTTGGATGGATTCTTCATTGGCAACCCGATCAAGCGCTACGGCATCGGCAATATGGCGGAGACGCTGAAGACCGATCCCGACGGGTCGCTGACGCTCTCCATCCAGCACGACTCTCCCGGCAAAGACCAGGAGGCGAACTGGCTGCCAGCGCCCAAGGAAGGCTTCTTCCTCATCATGCGCATGTATCAGCCGGAAGAGAAAATGTATCGCGGCGCTTACATCGTGCCGCCGCTCAAGCCGGTGAAATGAGCATGAAAGACACGGCGGCTTCCTGACGTCGAAAAGGTCGGATGAATTTTCGTCGGGCCGATCGTCATGACGCAGCAGTTCGATGCGATCGAAGAGACGTAAGCGAAACGAGGCAAAGGGAGTGCGACCGATGAATCCCAATCGCAGAGAAGCTATTGCCGCCTTGGCGGCCGCGTCGGCCGCGCCCACCGTGACCTTGGGTCAACGTTCCACCGCCGCAGCGCAAGACAGACCGCTAACCAGCCGCGGCGATGGGCGTTTCGCGCTGCGGGGCGGCTATCCGTCCCGTGAATCAGTGCCGGCGCTATACGAGGAACTCGACTACCAGCGGGCGGTGCAGGCCTATATCTGGGCGATGCCGGCAGTCCAGGTCGAGGTCCTCGCCGATGGGCTGGAGCGCGACCTGGGGCTATCGCTGACAACCGTCGGCATATTCGAAAACTTCCTCGATTCGACCACTGTCGTAGCAACCGGCAACGGAGAGTCGATCTACTCCTTTGGCACCATCGATATGAGCAAGACCGGGCCGGTCGTCATCGAAGCGGCGCCGGGTGTGCTCGGCTTCATCATCAGCCTCTGGCAGCAACCGTTGGAAGACATCGGAGCGCTCGGCCCCGACAAGGGCAAGGGCGGCAAGTTTCTGATCCTGCCGCCGGGCGACAAACAAGAGCCCCCGGCCGGCTATTTCGCGGTGCGATCGGACACGCAGCTCTTCCTTTGGCTCGTGCGGGGCTTTGTCAGGGATGGAAAACCCGATGCGGCCGTCGCGGACATCAAGCGGATGCGCATCTATTCGCTCGCGGATGCAGCGGGCCCGCCGGCGATGCGGTTCGTCAACGTCTCGGGAAAAAAGGCAACGCTGATTCCCGTCGGCGAGACCCTGGACGGGCTTGCTTACTTCGAGAAGATTGCGCGGTTCGTGGAGCGTGAGCCGGTGCGGGAGCAGGACAAGCAATTTCTCGGCATGCTGGCGGGTCTCGGGATCGAAAAAGGCAAGCCCTTCGCACCGGACGACCGTACCAAGGCGATCCTTGCCAGAGCGGCCCAGGCCGGGCACGCGATGACGGCAGCCATATCGTACGATTCACGCTACCCGAGCAAGCTGCGTTGGCCGGGCACGAGCAACTGGGAAGAAGTGCTCCTCAGCGAGCATCCTGAATTCGTCAATCCGAACTTTGTTGAATTGGATAGCCGTGCCGCTCTTTACTACCAGGCGCTCGGCAGCTCGAAGGCCGCCCTTCTCGACATGGTGGGCGCGGGATCGAAGTATGTGTCCACATTCAAGGATCGCGACGGAAACTGGCTCGACGGTTCAGCCGGTTATCGTCTGACGGTACCGCCGAATCCCCCGGTCAAGGACTTCTGGTCCGTGGTCGTTTATGATGCGGAAACCCGGTCGATGATCGACACCGATCAGCGCGTTTCCGGCCGCAATTCATATCAGCAGCTCAACACCAACGCGGACGGGTCGATCGACCTCTATTTCGGGCCAAGCGCGCCTGCCGGCAATGAAGCCAATTGGGTCAAGAGCAAGCCGGGTTCCGGATTCTTCCTTTATTTCCGCTGGTACGGGCCGCTCCAGCCCTATTTCGACAAGACATGGAGGCTCCCGGACGTCGAAAAGGTCGGATGAACTTTGGAGTTTGTCATGAGGCCAAATCGCAGAGAGACCGTTGGCTTGCTGGTGGGCGCTGCAACTGCACCCGTCATCGCACCCATCACGACATCCGACGTGTTCGCACAGACGGCTACGACGGCACCGGGGTCTGAAGGGATATCTCGCCTCACCGACAAGGAACTTCATGACCTCACCAAGGACGCGTTCTTCTGGGGCATGCATCCGGTCGGCATGTACGAGCTGCGCTACCTCTTCACTCAGTTCGAAGGCACGCCGCTCTTCGTCGGCGAAGGCCATCTGCATTGGGACCGCAAGCCGCGCACCGCCGAGGACAAGAGCGTCTCAACACCGAATGCGACGACGCTGTACGGCGCCGCCTACTTCGACCTGAGCCGGGAGCCAGCCGTCGTGGTCACGCCGGCCGTTCCCGACCGGTACTTCAGCGTGCAGGCCTGCGACCAGTATCCGCGCTGGTACTTGATGATCGGCAACCAGTTCACGGGACGTGAGCCGCAGACCCATCTCGTCGTCGGACCTGACTACAGAGGCTCGTATCCGGATCAACTAGCATCGGTCCAGGTCCATCCCGCTCCATCCAACTTCGCATGTTTCGCGGTCCGGTACGCGCTCAAGAGCGACGAGCCGGAGGAGGTCGCGGCCGTCAACGCCCTGATGGATCAGACCTCGATCTTCCCGCTCAGCGTCTGGGAGGCGAACGGCCGCAGGGCTATGCGGGCCGAGAATCAGCCAAAACTCGAAGGAAGCTACGCTACGATCCCGCGCATGTCCCGGCTTGTCGAGATCGCCACCAGCCTGACTGGAATCGACCTGCTCCAGATGGTCAGCCTGGTGCTTAACGACCGCGCCATGACGCTGCGCAAGGACTCGGCGAAAGAGATCGGGACGCTGGAGCAGTTGTCGCGGTTGGGCCTGCGCCCCGGAGTCCGGTTCGACCCGTCCTGGCTCTCCGACGCTCAGAAGGCGGTGGTCGAGGCCGCGTTCGCGGAGGCAAAGCAGGAGTGCGAGGCGCATGTGCAGGCGGTCATGCCGAAGATGTCCGGCAACTGGCTCCTGAGCGGCGCCGAGCTGATGCCGGACCTGCAGGACTACGTCAAGCAGGGTTACTACGGCCTGACGACCATCGGGGCGCCGATAGACCTGCGGTCACACGCTAGCGCGATGGCGTTCGTGGACTCCGAGGGCAGGCCATTCGACGGTGCGTACCGATACACGTTGACGTTCGACACAAACGATCTGCCGCCGGTGACCGAGTTCTGGGAACTGCCGATCTACGATCGGAACGGATACTTCGTCGACAACGAGATCAACCGCTACTCGATCAACAGCTTCATGCTGGACCGCGGGAAGCTGCACGCGGAAGGCGGCAAGCTCGTCATCTATATTCAGAATGAAAAGCCGCGAGACCCGAACCGGGCCAGGAACTGGCTGCCGGCCCCGAAGGGACCCTTCCGCTTCGTGTTCCGCTTCTACGGCCCGAAGGGCGGGTTGATCGACGCGACCTACGACATGCCGGGCATCGTGCGTGCATGATGACTCATCAGGGGGGCACTATCGACTACTATCGCTGGGACAACATCCGCTGGGACGGACAACATCGCGACCGGAGCAGCCGAACGTGCTCGGTGCATGTTGATAAAAGGCGCTTCCCATGAAGCCGAGCCGCAGAAATCGGATAACGACGAAGCCACGTATCCTGAGCGTCGCCGCACTCGCTGCAATGGCTTTACTTGGCGCGGGCGCCCGGGAGGCTGGCTCAATTGCGAGCGCGCAAGACAAGGCCCCGATCTAGCAAACGCAATCGTACAAGATCGCGGTCCAGCGTGGAAAAGCGTAGTTTGGTGCCCAGGGAGGGAAACATACGCAACCACCGACACGAGGAACCCCTGCTTATCCTTAGTATGGTGGCGTGAGCACTTGGCACGTGATCACCACGCCATGCGCATCCCGACTTTTCCGCTATAGGTCGTCGTGTCGGCGTTGGTGCTGACCTGATAGCCGACATTGGCGAACAACGATGTCGCCCGTGTTATCTGGGCGTTCATACCGGCATTCAGTTCAAACCAAGTGCCGCCGATGTTGGACTGGAAGGGCACCGGACCATCGGCGGATGAGAACAAGGTTCGCGGCGTACCGCGAAACTCGTTCCACAGGCTCGGCCGGATCCAGGCGGTGATCGATCGTGGTTGAGAGCTATCGTCCAGCGACCACGTGCGCGCAATCCGCGCTCCAATACGCGCGGCAAGAGATTCAACGTTTCGGAACTGAACGCTCGCCGCGGTGTCGTTGCCGTCGTCAAGGCTGACGGTTTGATAGACGATCTGCGCCTGCGGCTCGACGATGAAGCCGCCGCCGAGCTTGATCGGGTAGCCAGCTTCGAGCGAGCCGGCAAAACCCCATCCGTTGGTCGTCAACGTTGGCAGGCGACCGGAGATCCCCTTGGCATCGTACCAGGTGCCTTGGAGGATGGCGTCGACATACCAGCCGGGCGCGCCGAAATGCGTCCAGTAGCCACCAAGACTGTAGGCGTTCAGGCGATCATTGCCGGCGAAGGTCCGGTTGACATGGCTGACCCCGCCCGTCAGCAAACCGATCGCGGTGTAAAGACCCGCGTGGTCGCGGCTGCCGTTGGCACCGTCACGCCGCAGAAAATCCTGGCCCCCTTGAAAGGCGCCAATGTCATAGTTGAACTTCGGGCCGCTGCCGAACACACCGAGCGGATCACCGTCATGATTGCCGTGCTGGCCGATGACGCGGCCCCATGCACCGCTCGCAACATCGTTCAGGCGCGGACGATTGCGTAGATCTTCTTCGTCTCCGACCCGCTCGTGCAGGGTGTCGAGCAGCGTGCGGCCATACAGCAATGCCATCGATGGAATTGCGGCGTACAGCGAGGTTTCCCGGCGGAAATTGGGCGGCTCCGGCGTGGGTCCGGGGGCGCAAGCGGGATTGCTCGGATCTAGTGTGCAGTCGAGTGTCGAGCGCAAATACCAGGCCTGTGGATTGCTCGCGTCCACACTGCTGCGGTGAAGTGTATACTCGTAAGGACCGGCCACGACGGGGCCCGCGAGGCTGAATGTGCCCGGCGCGGTGGTGCCTCCATTGAGGGTGTCGACAACAAGAATGCCGTTAGCGACAGTAAGGGCGCCTGCGCCCACGGTATTGCGAATGCTCAGCGGAGAATTGCCGCTCGCGTTGCCACCATTGATCACCAGCCTGTCGGAGGGCGAAGCGTCGTTCCCGAGATATGTGTTGAGCCCGATGACGCCGCCGATACCGAGATAATTTACGGTCGTGAGCGTCTTGTAGCTGGCCAACGCCAAAGGATCGCCGCTCGGCGGCGTGAACTGGATCAAGCTCGGATCGTTCACCAGGTTCGTGACGTTCGAACTCCCGGTCATGATCCAAGTGCTGTTGTCCTGCAATGTCACATTTGACACGCTGCCCGGTGCGGTGAAGGCCGAGCCGGTGACGGTCGAGTGGGTTAGAACGACGTTGGCGACGCCGGGGGCGGCCTGAGCCACCGGACCGAGCGCGGGCGCAAGCGGCGGTGCTGCGGGCGCGCCCGCCTCGGGATCCTGGATTCCCGTGAGAGGAGTTTCAGGCAACGCCAGTGGCGGAAAGTCCTCCGTTGTCCCGACCTTCAGCCACTGACCACTGCCTCCCACAATCGTATTTGTGAGCGAAATATTCGCGGCGCCGGCCACACCGATGGTCGGGCCACTGACGTTGCTCAGCGTGCTGTTGATGAAGGTCGCGGTCGAAAGCGTCCCTCCCTCGCCGACCGCAAGCAGTGCCGACCCGTTGGCGCCGGTTGCGGTTACGGTCGAATTGATCCCGCTGATCAGCCCGCCGTTCTCGGCGACCCCGCCATGTGCGTTGGCTCCGGTGGACAAGACCGAGGTCGTATCCAGAATCACCGAACTCGGATTGCTCCTCGCAAGCATGCCGTGCGCGCCGATACCTTCCGTCAGCACCGCGCTGCGGTTCGCGATCACTGTGCCGGCCGAGATCGCCCGCAAACCCACGGCCCCTTCGCCATGCGTGACAATCGATGAGTCGTTGACGGTCACCAGAGCGGGCGCCGCGAGAAAGTTTTGCTGAGCCATTGCCCCGTAGGCATTGAGGCCAAGCGTCTCGACGGAGACTCGGTTCGCGGTGACGCTGGCGGCGAACTCCGGACCGACCTGCTCGACGACCGCGAACAGTCCGAGGCCCAATTCGTTTTCCGTCTTGATCGCGTTGCCCGTGAGCATGATGGAGCCACCATCATCGGCTGCCGCGCCATGCCCGATCCTGCCATGGGTCAGGACCGTGGTGCCGCTGGAGATCAATGTCGCGCCCGGATCCCGGGCGGCAAGGCCGAACCCCGCCACGGTCTCGACGGAACCGCCGTTCAAATTCAGGGCACCGGCCGAGAGCGCAAACGCGCCCATCGGAATTTGACTGGCCGTGCCGGTCGTCATAACGGCGACGTTCGTGGCCGTAAGCGACGAGCCTAGCGTGGAAGATAGCCCAACCGCCCTATCTCCCGCCGTCGTGACCGAACCTCCGGTTACGCTCACGACCGAAGCAGACTGCGCTCGGATTCCATAGCCGAGCAGCCCGTTGGAACCCACGTTGCTGTCGGTGATTTGCAACATGGAGCCGGCGCCGTTGCCCAAGATCCCGATTGCGCGGTCGCCACCGACCGTGATGGCCGTGCCCGACACCAGGCCCTGCGACCCCGCGCCTTCAACCGAAACGCCGTGACCGCGAACCCCCGTGGTAGTAATCGAACTGCCCGCCCCGCTGATCTGCAGCGTTCCGCCCGCCACCGCGCGTGCGGCGGCTGAAGGAAAACTGTCGCTGCCGACGCCGCTCGTGCTGATCGAACTGCTGATCAGGGACACGCTCCCGCCGTTTTCGGCGCGCACTGCGTTCGCGAACATCCCGGACGAACTCACCGTGACGCCGGTGGCGTTGATCTTGCTCCCTGCGCCCGTTGCGACGAGCCCGTGGCTCCCTGTGCTGGTCGCAACGATCTGCGCTCCGGTCGTGGTCACCTGTGTGCCATCGAGCTTGATTGTGCCGCCACCTTGCGCCAGCGCGCCGAAGGAGCCGCGGGACACGAGCGTGCTGACGGAACCGCCGGTGAAGCTGATCTCGCTTCCTGCGCCCGTTGCAACCAAGCCGTGATTGGCGCCGACGGCCGCTCCCGTCGTCGCCTGGGTGGTGATGCTGGTATTGTTGAAGAAAAGCTTGCCACCGTCGTCGGCCCTGGCTCCCACCATGTTGGTGCTGGCGAGGAAGGCGGTTCCGGCAGCATTCATTGGCGACAAGCGGATCGTCGCGTCGACCGCATTGATCGTGCTGCCGCCCGTTGCACGGAGCCCGGTTTGATTGTTGGCGTTGGCGGCGACGGTGGCAGTCGACTGAAGCATGCTGCCGTTGAAGAATATGGTGCTTCCCGACTGTGCGAGCGCGCCGGTCGTTGCGGCCGCTGCGAGATTCTCGGTGATGCCATTGGCAGTGATCTGTCCCGCAGCACCCGAGGCATTCAGTCCGATGGCATTCGCCGGAGTGACTGTGATGATCGTGCCAGGCGGAACCGTGCATGACGAATTTGTCACGACAGCAGGGCTGGGACAGACTACCTGTGCCGCAGCAGGTGACACCCACCAGCCAAATTGCGCAACCAGGGCCGCGATCGTTACCGTCCACTCCGTGGCCTTGCCGACGTTGGAAGACTCGTATCGGTGCATGGCCCCCTCCGGGTCGCCGCTTGAACGCGCGTAAAAGTGCTTCGCCACTCCACGGTGGGGCCAGAGAATCGGGATGAGGAATTCTTCCTTCTCGGTCCGGCTTTGCCGGCGGCAGCATTCAAACCAATGAAAACGTCACAAAAGGAACGATCAAAAAATGACGTGGTTCGTGCTGCATTTCGCCGAGCACCTTCGGCGGAATCGGGCGAGCCCGGAGTCTCGAGAACGATTCAAGTTACTATCTGCGCTCACTACCTAAAATTGTAAAACCGCAACACTGGCGAGAAATCTCGGGCGCGCCCCGTCTCGCAAGCTCAGTGGCACAAACCGCATATTCTAGGGCGCGAGGGCGCAACGAGGCGAAAAAAGTGCGTCCGCGAGCCACCTGTCGGGGATCCGTGGTGCCGCGATCAATGGCGATTCGGACCAATCTCGTCGGCGTCGGCACACTCAACGTCGGCGCGAACGTGGGTCGTGCAGCTTGCCGCGACTGAGCTCCATCACATTTGGACCGCGCGAGCCCCGCTCGACTCGCTCCCGCGTGTCTTCCGTAATGCTTACTTGCTGGCGACGACCGTGCGCACGAAATTCGCCCTGGGCATTACCTTCGGCTCCAAACCAGGGGCGTCAGTCCCGTTGCCGCTAATCGACGTCCGCGTGCAGTGGTGCACGAGGCATCAGGACAACGCCGTAGAACATGCCCTCAATGGGCGAGTTCTTTTGAGGACCCTGCCAGCCTGTCAGATGCGCTGGTGTCAGCGCAATGGAAGGAAGATTGGATACTGCCAACAACTCTCGACCACGACCGCTCCGACAAGCACAATGCCAGCGAACCGCTAAGCCGCGCTTCACTCCTGAGATGCTTGACCGCCAGAATTGAAATTACAAAATCGCAGGATTGGTAGCGAGGGTCCCCTCTAACGCGATGACCGCGCTGGTCGGAATCGGTACCGTCCAGCCAACGAGAATCGCAGAAAATCGTCGTTTATCGTAGAAAATCGTAGGATGGTGCCCAGGGGCGGAATCGAACCACCGACACTGCGATTTTCAGTCGCATGCTCTACCAACTGAGCTACCTGGGCAGGTCGCGGGACGGCCGGAAACGGCCAAGCGAGCGGGGCGGGTTATAGTGGTGTGGAGGGCTGCTGTCCACCCGCCTTCGCCTTTGGCTACGGCGCGGCTAGCCCGGCTTCGCGGCCCGATCGAAGGCCAAGCGGAATTTTCCACAACTTATTGACAAGACTTAACTATTCCTCCTCGGCCTCGTCGTCGCGGCCGCGGACGATGTAGGTGCCGGAGAGCCAGCGGTTGAGGTCGACGTCGCGGCAGCGGGAGGAACAGAACGGGCGAAAGGCGTGCTCGGCCGGCTTGCCGCAGATCGGGCACGGCCTGGACGGTTTGTTCGTCTTCGCAGGCGCCTCCGCGGCGCCCGCCCGTCTTCGTTGTTCCGGCATTTTAGCCAACCGTAGCGGTATTCAGCCAACCGTACCGGATCGGAAACCCTTCGCCGCCGAGCAGCGTGACCGTTTCATACAGCGGCAGGCCCACGACATTGCTGTAGGAACCGACCATCTTGACCACGAACGAGCCGGCAATGCCCTGCACGGCATAGCCGCCGGCTTTGCTGCGCCATTCGCCCGAACCGATATAGGCCTGGATGTCATCCTCGCTCAAACGCTTGAAACGCACGCGGGTTTCGACCAGGCGCTGGCGGAACGCTTCCCTCGGGGTCACCAGGCAGATCGCAGTGTAGACGCGGTGGTTGCGCCCGGAGAGCAGGCGCAGGCACTGCGCGGCCTCGTCGACCAGCTCGGCCTTTGGCAGGATGCGGCGGCCGACCGCGACCACGGTGTCGGCGGCCAGGATGAACGAGCCGCGGATGTCGTCGTCGAGCTGCACCGATTTCAACGCGGCTTCGGCCTTGGCCCGCGCTAAGCGATTGGCGCAGGCGCGCGGCAGCTCGCCCCGCCGCGGGGTCTCGTCGACATCGGCCGGACGCAGCGCATCCGGCTCGATGCCGGCCTGGTTGAGCAATGCCAGCCGCCGCGGCGAGCCGGAAGCAAGAACGAGTTTGGGACGGCCAAGCATCAGGTTCATGGAGAGCGGGATCTTGGGGGTAAAGGCGCGCGGAACCTATCGGATGGGGCTTTCTTTCACAACCGGGGAACCGGGTGCGAATCATTTTCGCCGAGAGGGCACAGGGCCCCATAAGCACAGCTCTTTGTCAGCGAAGCGACAAGGGCGTGGCTTGATGCGTGGCCGCGAGCGGTGGTCCCTCGAGGGACCGGGGCCCTCACCCGGATTGCATCTGGCGATGCAATCCGGCCGCTCCCTTGCAGGGAGAGGCGGGAGCAAGCGGGAGCGGTGTGCGACTTGTCCGGGCTACTCGCTCGTGGCGCCGGCCCTGGCAAAGCGGCGACGGATGCGGGTCAGGAGGCCGTCGCAGACGTCGCGATAGGCCTGCAATTTCTGCTCCCGGTTGCCCTCGGTGCCGGTCGGATCCTGGGTCGGCCAGTATTCGACGTCGGCGGCGAGCGTGCGGGTCAATTCCAGCGCCTTGTGGTGGGCTTCCGGCGACAGCGTGATGATGAGGTCGAAATTGAGCCCTTCCCAATCCTCGAGCTCCTCGAAGGTGACCGGCTTGTGGGTGGAGATGTCCTGGCCGAGCTCGGCCATCACGGCGACCGCGAACGGATCGAGCTCGCCCTTCTTCACGCCGGCCGAGCGCACATAGAGTCCTTGCGGGAACATCTGTTGCAACAGGCTAGCCGCCATCGGCGAGCGCACGCTGTTCAGGCCGCATGCGAACAGCACGGCCTGCGGATTGCGCGCGGGCGGCGCTCCCATCTTACGCTTTGTCGGATTGCGGCCGCGCGCGTCTCATGCGTCCTGTCCCTTCCAGTGGAGGACGCAGATCAGCGTGAACAGGCGCCGCGCGGTTTCGAAATCGACCCGCACCTTGCCCTTCAGCCGCTCCTGCAGCGTGCGCGAGCCCTCGTCATGGATGCCGCGGCGGCCCATGTCGATGGCCTCGATCTTGTCCGGCGTCGCGGTCCGGATCGCCTGGTAGTAGCTGTCGCAGATCATGAAATAGTCCTTCACGATCCGCCGGAACGGCGTCAGCGACAACAGATGCGCCACGACAGGCGTGCCGTCTTCCCGCCTGATGTCGAACATCAGCCGGTTGCCGGTGATCGCGATGTGCAGCGTGAACGGCCCCTCGCTTGCGCCTTGTGGCGCGAACAGGTTCTGCTCGATCAGATCGTAGATCGCGATCGCGCGTTCATGCTCGATATCGGGCCCGGAACGTCCGATCGATTCCTCGTCGAGCGTCACCGCGACGATGCGATTGTTGGGATCCTCCTCAGCGGGCGGCTTGTTCATGAGAGATTGAGGCGCAGTCCGACGGAACGGGAATGGGCATCCAGCCCCTCGGCCTTGCCGAGCGTCATCGCGGCCGGCCCCAACGCGCGCAACTGGTCGGGACCGCATTTCAGGATCGACGTCCGCTTCATGAAGTCGAGCACGCCGAGGCCCGACGAGAACCGCGCCGAGCGCGCGGTCGGCAGCACATGGTTGGAGCCGCCGACATAATCACCGATCGCTTCCGGCGTATGCGCGCCTAAGAAGATCGCGCCGGCGTTGCGGACTTTCGCTGCGAACGCTTCGGCGTCCACGGTCATGACTTCCAGATGCTCGGCCGCGATCGCATCCGCGAGCGCCACCGCATCGTCGAGCTTTTTCACCAGGATGATCGCGCCGAAATCGTTCCAGGAGGCGCGCGCGATCTCCGCACGGGGCAATGTCGCAAGCTGCGCTTCCACCGCACGCTCGACATCGGCGGCGAGCCGCGCAGAGTCGGTGATCAGGATCGACTGCGCGCTGGCGTCATGCTCGGCCTGCGCCAACAGATCCGCGGCGATCCAGTCGGCATTGCCCGTGTCGTCGGCGATCACCAGCACCTCCGAAGGACCCGCGATCATGTCGATGCCGACCTTGCCGAACACCAGCCGCTTGGCGGCGGCGACATAGGCGTTGCCGGGGCCGACGATCTTGGCGACCGGCGCGATCGTGGCTGTGCCATAGGCGAGCGCCGCCACCGCCTGCGCGCCGCCGACGCGATAGATTTCGGAGACGCCGCCGAGATGGGCAGCCGCGAGCACCAGCGGGTTGAGCTTTCCGTCGGGCGCCGGCACCACCATCACCACGCGCGGCACGCCGGCGACCTTCGCCGGCACCGCGTTCATCAGCACCGAGGACGGGTAGGCCGCGGTGCCGCCGGGTACATAGAGTCCGACCGCCTCGACCGCGCTCCAGCGCCAGCCGAGCTCGACGCCGAGCGGGTCGATGAAACGCTCGTCCTTGGGCATCTGGCGCTGGTGGAAGGTCTCGATGCGGTCGCGGGCGAGCTTGAGCGCGTCGAGCGTGGCAGCATCGCACGCCTTCACCGCGGCATCGATCTCGGCCGCAGTGACGCGCAGGCTGGAGGCATCGAGGTCGAGCCGGTCGAACTTGCGGGTTGCCTCGATCAGCGCGGCATCGCCCCGCGCCACCACGTCATCGACGATCGCCCGCGTCGCGCGCTCGACATCGGCCGAAACCTCGCGCTTGGCGGCAAGGAAGGCGGCAAAGCGCTGCTCGAAATCGGCGCTGCTTCGGTCCAGGCGAAGGGGCATGGGGCGTTCTTGGGTTTGAAATAAGGGCCCATGCTCAATGGCGCGGCGGATAGGGGCCGTCAACCCTTGATGGCCGACAAAGGCACCGGAGCGGTAGGGTAGGCAAAGCGCAGCGTGCCCATCATCACGAGCGCAATGTAGATGGTGGGCACGCTGCGCTTTGCCCACCCTACGGCAGCTCCGGCGCCGCCGGGGCGGTGCCGAGGTCGTCGGGGCCGAGGTCGGTCAATTCGCATTCCAGGCATTCAACATCGAGCCGGAGCGTGGCGCCCTGGCTGAACAGGAGCAGCGCGCTGCCGCCCGGGGCGTCGCCCTCGTGAAACTCGATGCAGAGCAGTTCCAGGGTGGTGTCCGGCGCCTCCAGGTTGATCTTGCGCGATTTGCAGGCAAGCACGCGGTCGAAGCGCAAAGCTGCGATCAGGCGGCGCGAGGCGGTTTCGCCTGACAGCGTCTGCTCCCAGTCGAGCCTGGACATGCCGACCACGAGCCGCTTCTCGCCCTGCCGCCAGACGATATCGGAAGCCTGCACACGGGCATCCTGCACATGCGCCGAGATCACGGCGAGATCGTCGGCATCGAGTGCGATCAGCTTGAGCGGCGCGGGCGGCGTCATGGGGAAAGAAGCTCCGCGAAGGAAACCGGTTCCCATATGTGCCCGCGGCAAGCCCCTATCAATCCCTGATACGCTGGATCGACGCGCCGCAGGCCGACAGCTTCTCCTCCAGCCGCTCGAAGCCGCGGTCGAGGTGATAGACGCGGTTGACCATGGTCTCGCCCTCGGCGGCAAGGCCCGCGATGACAAGCGAGACGGACGCGCGCAGGTCCGTCGCCATGACCGGCGCGCCGCGCAATCTGTCGGTGCCGCGGATGGTGGCGGTCTCGCCGTCGAGCGAGATCCTGGCGCCGAACCGCGCCAGCTCCTGCACATGCATGAAGCGGTTCTCGAAGATCGTTTCGGTGATCACGGACGCGCCGCCGGCGCAGGTCATCAGCGCCATCAGTTGCGCCTGCAGGTCGGTGGGGAAGCCGGGGAACGGCGCGGTCGCGACCGTCACCGGACGCAGGCTGGCGCCGTTGCGGCCGATGCGGATGCCGTCATTGTTGACGCTGACGGTGGCGCCGGCGTCGCAGAGCACATCGAGCGCCGATTGCAGGAGTTCGGGGCGTGCGCCGGAAAGCTGCACCTCGCCGCCGGTCATGGCGACCGCCATCGCATAGGTGCCGGCCTCGATGCGATCCGGCAGCACGGTGTGGCGCGCGCCATGGAGCCTTGTGACGCCCTCGACGATGATGCAGGGCGTGCCGGCGCCGGTGATGCGCCCGCCCATCTTGTTCAGGCACGCGGCGACGTCGGCGATCTCAGGCTCGCAGGCGGCGTTGGTGATGACGCTGGTGCCCTTTGCCAGCGTCGCCGCCATCAGCGCGACATGGGTGCCGCTCACCGTCACCTTGGGAAAGGCGATATCGGCGCCGCGCAGGCCGCCAGGAGCCTTGGCGACGACATAGCCGCCGTCGATCAAGATCTCCGCCCCGAGCTTCTCCAGCGCCATGATCAGGAGATCGACCGGCCGGGTGCCGATGGCACAGCCGCCGGGCAGCGACACCCGCGCCTCACGCATGCGTGCAAGCAGCGGCGCGATCACCCAGAAGCTGGCGCGCATCCGCGACACCAGGTCATACGGCGCGGTGGTGTCGATGATGTCGGCGGCCGAGATGTGCAATGTCTGGCCCTGGTACTCGTGGTCGCCCGGACGCTTGCCCGCCGACATGATGTCGACGCCGTGATTGCCGAGGATGCGCTGGAGCTGCGCCACGTCGGCTAGCCGCGGCACGTTGTCGAGGATCAATGTCTCCTCGGTAAGCAGCGCCGCGATCATCAGAGGCAGCGCGGCATTCTTCGCGCCCGATATTGAGATGGTGCCGTTGAGCTTGTTGCCGCCGACGATACGGATGCGATCCATGCTGCCTCTTTGCCCTGATCCGCGAGGAACCTATCGAAGGACCGAGGCTACCGCAAAAGTGTTGAAATTTAGGGCGATTCCGTGGGCTTTTCAGGCGGCGGCCGCGAACTGGTCGAAGGAGACGCCGGTCAGCATCGCCGAGACCTCCCACAGCATCGCCGCGACCGCGGCGTCCTTCGCCTGCGGCATGATCTTCGCCTCGACCGGCGGGCCCTTCAACTCGTGGAACCCGTTCGGGCCATAGTAGCCGCCGGGCCTGGCGTCCGGCGAGGTCGCGGCAAACAAGGTCGGCAACGCACCGTCGGCGGCGGACTGGCTGAAAGGCTGCAGCAACTGGCCGAAGCGCCCAAACAGGCTCCTGGTGCCCGGGCCATTGTCGATCAGGTCGGTCCGCGCATAGCCCGGATGGGCGGCGGTGCTCATCAAACCCCAGCCGTCGGCGTCGCTGCGGCGCTGCAATTCAAGCGCAAACATCAGCATCGCGAGCTTCGACTGGCAGTAGGCCCGAAACGAGCGATAGGACCGCTCCGACTGCAGGTCGTCGAAATCGATCGCGCCGGAACGGTGCGCCAGGCTCGAGAGATTGACGATTCGGGGCTCAACGCCGCGGCGAAGCTGCGGCAGCAGGCGCGCGGTGAGCGCGTAATGACCGAGATAATTGATGCCGAGCTGCATCTCGAAACCATCCTGCGTCGTCCGCCGCTTCGGCAGCGCCATCACGCCGGCATTGTTGATGAGGAGATCGAGCGAAGGGCGGCTGATGGCGAAGCGCCCGGCGAAGTCGGCGACCGAGGCAAGGCTTGCGAGATCGAGCGTCTCGTAGCTGACGTCGGCCTTGGGATGTTGCGCGCGGATGCGCTCGAGCGCGTTGTTGCCCTTGGTGTCGTTGCGGCCGGTCAGCACCACGCTCGCGCCGGCGCCCGCCAGCGCCAGCGCAGTCTCATAACCGAGCCCGCCGGTGGCGCCGGTGATCACGGCGGTCCTGCCGGTCTGGGGTGGAATGTCTGCAGTGCTCCAGCCGCGCATGCTTATATCTCCTTGGTCGAATCGGGGTGTGGCTCCCAGCCGCGCCTCCTTAAATGTGCACTAAGTGCAATGTTGCAAGAGGTGAAGAATTTGAAGCGACCGGCGACCTTGCGCAGATCGGCTAAGGGCAGGTTATCAAAGGAGAAAACCGCGTCTGCCGCGGCGCCGGGCCTGCGCGCGCGCAAGCGGCAGGAGACCCGGGAGAAGCTGACGCGGGCGGCGATGGCGCTGTTCCTGGAGCGCGGCTTCGAGGCGACCACGCTCGACGACATCGTCGCCGCCGCGGACATCTCCCGCCGCACCTTCTTCCACTATTTCGCCTCCAAGGAAGACGTCGTGTTCGCCTGGCAGGAGGAAAGCACGGCGGCGCTGATCGCGGCGGTCGCGGCGCGGCCTGCCGACGAATCCATGCTCGCGGCGGCGGAAAGCGCCATCATCGCCATGGTCGGGCAACTCGATCCCGGCGAGGCGGTGGCGATGGCGCGGCTGAAGCGGGACAATCCTGCGCTGCAGGCGCGCGACCAGGTCAAGTATGAGAAGCTCGAGCGCGCGCTGGCCGATGCGCTTCTCAAGCGCGCGGGCAACAAGGTCGACAAGATGCAGGCGCGGCTGGTCGCGATGATCGCAACCGGCGCGATGCGCGTCGGCGGCGAACTTTGGGCCGCCGAGGGCGCGCGCGAGAAGCCGGAGCTTCTCGCCAAGCGGATGTTCGCGGCAATCCGGGCGATCTTCGAGTGAGCGCGCGGGCGCCATGAAGATCCTGGAGCATAATAGGATCAGGTCAAATTGCATCCGCGTCGGATACTGTGCTCCCTCTCCCGCTTGCGAGAGAGGTGAAGGAAACAGCGACGCTCAGCTCTTGATGAACGCGAGCAGGTCGGCGTTGATGGTGGCCGCCTCCGTGGTGGGCATGCCGTGCGGGAAGCCCTTGTAGGTCTTCAGCGTGCCGTTCTTCAACAGCTTGGCCGACAGTGGCCCGGCATCGGCATAGGGGACGATCTGGTCGTCGTCGCCATGCATGACGAGAACGGGCACGTTGATCTTCTTCAGGTCTTCCGTGAAGTCGGTCTGCGAGAACGCGACGATGCCGTCGTAATGCGCCTTGGCGCCGCCCATCATGCCCTGGCGCCACCAGTTCTGGATGACCGCTTCCGATGATTTGGCGCCCGGCCGGTTGTAGCCGTAGAACGGGCCCGCCGCGAGCTCGCGATAGAATTGCGAGCGATTGGCGACGAGCTGCGCCTGCAGTCCGTCGAAGACGTCCTTGGGCAGGCCGCCCGGATTGGCCGGGGTCTGCACCATCAAGGGCGGCACCGCGCTAATGATCGCCGCCTTTGCCACCCGGCTCTCGCCGTGCCGCGCGATATAGTGAACCACCTCGCCGCCGCCGGTGGAATGACCGACGTGAACGGCATTCTTCAGATCGAGATGCTCCGTCACCGCCGCGAGGTCGTCGGCATAGTGATCCATGTCGTGGCCATCGCCCACCTGGCTGGACCGACCGTGGCCGCGGCGGTCATGCGCGATGACGCGAAAGCCCTGATTGAGGAAGAACAGCATCTGGGTGTCCCAGTCATCCGATGACAGCGGCCAACCGTGACTGAAGACGATGGGCTGACCACTTCCCCAGTCCTTGTAAAAAATCATGACGCCGTCTTTGGTGGTGATCGTGGGCATCGCGTAGCCTTTCGTACGAGTTAAAGTTCAGAGGATATCGATCCGGGCATGCTCCGGATTTCAAAATCGCCCTGCGATATCAAATCACGATGTCAATTGGATCATGATCTCCGCGCAAACGCTTCGCGTTTGTCGCGAGGGAAAACCCGCATCCACTTTTCTTGGATCATGCTTCAGGCGAACGAAGCCATCGGCCTGAAGCGCCGCCAGATACCGATGATCACCACCACGAAGAACACCAGCACGATGCCCTGCACGACAGCGAAGACGGGGCCGGACGGTGGTGCCGGCGGCACGCTCGGCGCCAGCGCCTGCAGCGCGGGTATCTTGAGGAAGGACTGAACCACCAGCACGAAGACGTTGAGATAAAGCGACGTCATCGCCGTCACGATATAGATCGGACGCCAGACGCCCGAAAGCTTCTTGACATAGAGGGCGATGCAGGCGAGCGCGAGCAGCACCAGCGAAACAACGCCGAAGATATGCGAGGGCAGCAGCTCCTTGAACGGAAACAGGAAGCCGGTGACGCTGGTGAGGATGGTGAACAGCAGGAAGATCGCGGTGAGCCCCGGCATCCGTCTCGAGCCAAGCAGACCGAACATCACGACAAGGCCCGCGACGATTGCAATCAGACTGATCACCACGTGAACAAGCGTCAGCGTGGCCAAGCTCATACCCAGCACCATGTAAAGCACTCCCCATTGAGAACCGCGGGGAACACTACGATGCAACAAATGAGATTGCTACGTGCTTTGCGGAGGGGAAGCCGGATTTATATGATGCAGATAAGATGATTGGATATGACGGGAGCATGAATCATAGGTACCCTCCCCCACACCGGCTTCACTCCGTTCCGCTCCGATTCGGCGGCACCTGGGGCGAACTCAATGCCAGCGTCAGGCCAGCTCGACCGCTTCACTACGGCCAACGCCTACTAGCGATTCCGCTTCGAATGCAAGACCTCCGCCTGCGACGACAAGCTCGGCATCAGAGATGATCGGTGAGCCCGCCGCTGATTCCTAAGCTTCATCCAACTTCCTCAGGGCAGATGGAGGCGAAGGCGACCACGGTTCCATCGTCGATCGATGCTTCCCGCGCGGCCTCTGTTTTGTTGCGGTTAGGCAACAACGGCCAGCCATTTCCTGCCTCTACCTTTGGTTGACACGATTGAGCCGCTTTCCGGCATGACCCTCTAAACTTCGCTGCGCCGTGGTTGAGAGCTGCATTGCTCTTTGATTGGGGCTGCTAAGCACGCGGTCGGGAGTCGGGAGAAGTGCGGGTGGGCACTCCGCGAATCCAATTGACTTCGGTCACATCGAGCCGGCGGTGCGTTTGTTCCGCTCCGACAGACCGACAGTGGCAGACGCGGCTCGGCCCGTTTCTGTTAGGGACCGCGGCGACGATCGTCTGCGGGAACGTCGCGGTCGCCCAAGAGAGAGCTCAAGACAGAATCCATCTTGGCTTTGACGGCTATCGCTCTGCGACCAATGACTATTGCATCAACGCGAGCAGCGTACAGGGCGATCCGCAAACTGGTTTCATGTGGCGGTTTAGCCCGAGCGGATCGATCACCGGCGGACCCACCTTCCTCGACCTTCGAACGAACACCGCCATCGAGGTGTTTCCGCCGTCGTTCGACGACCACGAGAAGTTCAGGGCCTGGAGCAACGTCTTGGGGCCGCTAAGCGGCGAAAAGTCAGTTTCAAACGAGGTGAATGCATTCCGCAACCAGCTTTGTTCCATATCGCCCCCACCGCCGCCACCGGGGCCACCTCCGCCGCCGCCACCACCGGGTTTTCGCCCCTTGCCGCCGTTCCCGCCGCTCCCGCCGTTTCCGCCCGGGCCGCCACCGCCGCCGCCACCACCAGGACCGCCGCCACCGCCCCCACCACCAGGGCCGCCGCCACCACCGCCACCACCCGGTCCGCCGCCACCACCAGGGCCACCGGCTCCGCCGCCGCCACCAGCGCCGCCACCCATGCCGGTGCCGCATGCGAATCTCGCGCGCCTGTTGGGGACCGACTTTACGCGCAGCTACTTCATCTCCGATGCGATTCTGGCGGGGTTCGGGCGCGGAGGCGTCGCCACCAATCCAGCCTATGCATCGATCGGCCACGGCTGGAATGCATGGATGACACCGCGCCAGGTCAATTTCACCGACCGGACCGTCGGGCTGACGTCGCAAGGCACGCTGTCGGAATTCACCTACGGGCTCGACTATCGCATCAGCCCGGACCTCATCGCGGGCTTTGCATTCAACCCGGAAAGCACCAAGGTCACGTTCAACGGATTGGATGCCTCGCTCTACCAGTCAGGAATTGGCGGAGGGCCTTATCTCGGATGGCTGATCCGCCCGACGACATTGTTTGATGTCTGGCTCGGTTACGCGCGGCTCGATCGTGCCTTCGACGTTTTCGGGCATGGTGCCAACTTGCCGGTCAACCGCGTCTTCCTGTCCACGAGCCTGACCGAGATCATCGAAACGCCCTGGATGCGTGTCCTGCCCCGGTTCACGCTGTTTCATGCCCGCGACGACGTCCAGGGTGTAACGAGCAGCGCGGGATTTCCCATCCCCGGCCAGGCCTATAGCTGGGGTCATGTCGAAGGCTCCGTGGAGCTCAATCGGGATATCGTGTTCGACCAGCGGTTTCTGCTGCAGCCCTTCGTGCAGGCCACGTTGCGCTACGATACCGAACGCCTCGTCGATGTCATCACCACCATCAATGGCGAAGACATTGCACTTTCGCGCTGGCATGGGCAGCTACGTGGCGGCGTCCGCGCCCAAATCGGATCGCAAGCCGAGCTGTGGCTGTCGGGCGGCTACCTGTCATTCTTCAATCCTGGAATCGACGTATGGGAGGCGAAGGGGCATTTCCGCGTTCGTTTCGACGCGGCGAGCTCCGCCTATGCCGCGGATCTCCCATTCAAGGCGCCGCCGCCGGCCATCATGCCCTACAGCTGGTCGGGCTGCAGCGTCGGCGTAAACGCCGGCTATGGTTCGGCCAAGGCTGCCTTCGATTCCACTCCAAACGGCGCCATCGTTGATTTTGCGCAAACCAACGGCGTCCTTCCCCAACTTGGCGCCCAGCAGGCGACTTCGGCCGCTTCGCAACGCGCCGGAGGGGTAACCGCCGGCGCCGGCGTCTCCTGCAACGTACAATTCGACAAGACAGTCGTCGGGCTCGAGACGGATATCAACTTCAGTGATCTCCGATCATCCGAGCTGCGGGGACCGTTTCCGATTGCCCCCGCGGTCGCCACGACCTGGGAAAACAGTTTCCGCTCGAATTACTTCGGAACTGTCCGCGGACGCCTGGGGCTTGTGGCAAACCCATGGTCCATGGTGTACGCGACCGCCGGCCTGGCCTACGCGGACTTCGCCTTCTCGACCGCCACGGATTTTCCCGGCTTCACAGGCTTTCGGTTTGAGGGCTCCGATTCCCGCGTGAAGCCTGGCTGGACCGCGGGCCTCGGCTGGGAGGCCGTTCTGAGCGGCCCCTGGACGGCCAAGATCGAGTATCTCTATGTTGATTTCGGTGACCGGATAGCTCCGGCACCACAGGATATCGGCGCGCTAAGCCCGTTCGCATGGACGCACTCAGCGAAATTGACTGAGAACATCATTCGCGTAGGGTTGAACTACAAATTTGCCGGCCCGCCAAGCGGCAGTCCTGGCTTGTTCTCGCAATGACGAGCGCGGGTTGCGCGAAAGCGGCCGGAGCACTTTGAAACTCCGTGTCTCGTGGTAACATCAGGACCGATGCCCAAACTCGTTGCTTACACAATCGACGGCCATGCCGTTCGCATCCGTCCTGCGCCGCTTGAGCGCGACTGGATGGACGCCAGCGACCAGCGTTACGCGTACCGCTGCTTGCCGCTCAACATTGCCAACGCTCACGGCTGGGAATTGCTCTGTCCGTCGGGCTTTTCAGCGCGTTGGGACGGGCTCAACCACAAGGAAACCATTCGGATCAAGCCTGATCTCGGCACCGAGGCGCCGGTTATGAGCCACTTCGGGCACGGCGTATTGACCTTCCATGTCCCGTGCCTGTTCCGCACCGACCCCGGTTTCGACCTCTTTGTTACCGGGCCGATCAACCGGCCGAAAGACGCCATCGCGCCGCTCAGCGGGATCATCGAGACGGATTGGTCACCGTACACGTTCACGATGAATTGGCTGTTCACGCGCTCAAATACAAAAATACGATTTGAGCAGGGGGAGCCCTATTGCCATCTTTTTCCGATTGAACGTGGAAGCCTTGAGCGGATCGAGCCGGAGATGCTGCCATTAACGAAGGCGCCAGACATCGAACGCGAACATAAACTGTGGTCCGAAGGCCGCAACAGCTTCAATACCGACTTGCAGCGCCCGGGATCGGAAGCAGCGCAACAGCGCTGGCAAAAGGCATATTTTCGCGGCCTCACTCCCTCGGGCGAGGAAACGCACGCGGACCACCGGAGCCGCCTGCGCGTAAGGGAATTCGTGGAAAAGGATTGAGGCGACCTTTGCGAGGCTGCACAATTTGGATCGACCATGCGGCCGAGTTTGCGAGCATGCGGCCTAGTAGTAGCGCGGGATCGGGCCGTTGTGCGGCGTCTTGCGCTGCGAGAGATCGAACAATACGCGATCGACATAGCACCAGCCCCAGCCTTCCGGCGGATCGTAGCCTTCGATGATCGGATGGCCGGTCGCATGGAAATGCGCGGTCGCATGCTTGTTGGGAGAATCGTCGCAGCAGCCGACATGGCCGCAGGTGCGGCAGATGCGCAAATGCAGCCATCGGCTGCCGCTCTTCAGACACTCCTCGCAGCCAAGCGCGCTCGGCGTGACCGTCTGGATGCCGGCGATATGGGTGCAGCCTTTCGACATCTGCTGTTTTCCTAATGCATGATGACGTTGAATCGAACTGGGGCCACGACGAAGCTGCGCCCCCTCTCCCGCTTGCGGGGGAGGTGAACGAGTTCGCGGATAGGCGATCGACCAAATCGCAACCTACACTAAGCCGTGGAATTTGCGTTGTCGGCGAGGAAGCCGTGCAGCGCCGCGACGACCTGGGCACCCTCGCCGATCGCGCCGCCGACGCGCTTGACCGATCCGGAGCGGACGTCGCCGACGGCGAACACACCGGGCACCGTGGTTTCGAGCAATTGCCCCTGCCGCACGCCATCCTGCCCGTTCTGGACGCCGGTGAGCACAAAACCTCCGCGGTCGACCTTGACGCCGCAGCCCTCGAGCCACCCGGTGGCGGGATCGGCGCCGACGAACAGGAACACGTTGTTGACGTCGAGCGCGTGCTGCTCCGGCGACAGGCGGCTCTTCCAACGCACGCGCTGGAGCGTGGAATCCTCGCCGCCTTCAAGCGCTGTGATCTCGGTGTTGAACATCAGTTCGATGTTGGGCGTCGCCTCGATGCGCTCGATCAGATAGCGCGACATGCTGGCGCCCAGGCCGCCGCCGCGGATCATCATGTAGACCTTGCGCACATGGCCCGACAGGAACACCGCGGCCTGGCCTGCGGAATTGCCGCCGCCGACCAGCACCACGTCCTGGCCGGCACACAGCTTGGCCTCGATCGGCGAGGCCCAGTACCAGACGCCGCGGCCCTCAAAGGCCTCGAGATTTTCGATTCCCGGCCGGCGATAGCGCGCCCCGCTCGCCACCACGATCGATCGTGCACGCAAGGTGTGCCCACATTCGGTTGCGATCGAGAACACGCCGTCCCGCTTGGAGCAGTCGAGCGATCTGACCGAAACCGGAATCAGGATGTCCGCGCCGAATTTCTGGGCCTGGTTGAAGGCGCGACCGGCGAGCGCCTGGCCGGAAATGCCGGTCGGAAAGCCCAGATAGTTTTCGATGCGGGCGCTGGCGCCGGCCTGGCCGCCGAAGGCGCGCGAATCGAGCACCGCGACCGACAGGCCTTCGGATGCCGCATAGACGGCGGTGGCGAGCCCGGCCGGCCCGCTGCCGACCACGGCAACGTCATAAAGCTTGTCATGGGCGTGGTCGCCGATCATGCCCATCGCCATCGCAAGCGCGGTCTCGGACGGGTTACGCAGCACGTTGCCGTTGGGGCAGACCACCAGCGGCAGCTCGGCGCGCGTCGGCGAATAGCGCGCCACCAGGTCGGCGGCGTCCTTGTCGGTCGCGGGATCGACCACGTGATAGGGCTGGCCGTTGCGCGCCAGGAAATTCTGCAGCCGCGCGAGATCGCCGAGCGACGGCGGGCCAATCAGCACCGGGCCGCCGACGCCGCCCTGGATCAGGTTGACGCGGCGAAGGATGAGCGCGCGCATGATGCGCTCGCCGAGATCGGCCTCGGCCACCAACAGCGCCCGCAATCGTTCCGGCGGGATCAGGAGCGTCTCGACATCGCCTTCGGCATGGCCGTCGACCAGCGCGACGCGGCCGGAGAGCTGGCCGATCTCGGCCAAAAACTGTCCCGGGCCCTGATCGATCACCGGCGTGACATGGCCAAGGCCATCGCGCTGGGTGATCGCGACCGTGCCCGAAAGCACCACGAACATGCCCGGTCCCACCTTGCCGGTCTCGAACAGCGCTTCGCCGTCGCCATAGTGCCTGACATCGCCGAACCGGCGCATGCGCTCGATCTCGTGCTCGGTCAGGGTCGGAAAGGTCTGTTCGTGCCGCGGAAACGCGAGGGACCTCGCGCTGATCGGATTCGCTATCGTCTCTGCAGCCATCTCAGCTACTCACTCTCCTCAACCACAACACGGCGCACCATCACGGCATGACCTGCTAACGGCCCGGCTCGCCGTCGCCTGCGTCATCTAGTCGGCCTTCGACCGGTTCGGAAGATGCAACACCGCTGCGCCCGCGCGCCTGTGACTTCCGCCGCTTGAGGTTTTCACGCAGCGCCAGCTTGAGGCGACGCTGTCTTGCCACGTTCGACGCGATCGCGGCCTGCCGCTCCTGCTTGTCCTTCTCGTCCTGCATGCTGGACCCGTTTACGAACCTGCCATAGCCGCATGACAATAGACCAGGCAACGAGGACCATGCACCGGTCGACCGGGGAGGTCCGAGCGGGCCGTGGAACCGAAGCGCCCCGAATTGGCCGAATTTCGACCGGAAGCAATGTTTTTGCAGGCCCCGGCCCCGTCCCCGCGCTTGCGCCGGAGGGGGGCTTGTGGCAAGAACCGCCGCGCCCGCAGGGGCCAATTGGGCCGATTCTCCGTTCCCGGGCATGCTGCCGTAGCTCAGTGGTAGAGCACTCCCTTGGTAAGGGAGAGGTCGACAGTTCAATCCTGTCCGGCAGCACCAGGTTTTTCCAAAGGTATCAGTGCCTTACGACGGCGATATGGCCGAAGCCGTGTTGGCCCGCTCGATGCGATAGCTCCAGAGTGTCAACCGATCCGTGCGGGCCGCCAGCTACGTCGGATGGACCACAAATTCGGCCTCCGCTGTCGTTGGACATGCCGGCCTTTCCAAGAAGGCGAGACGGCGCCGATCGAGACCATCAGCCGGAGGTTGTGGAGTGCCTCCCAGGTCAATCCAGACCACCGACAGCCCCCTTGGGAGCGCTTCGCGCAACGCGGACGCTCAGCCCAAAGTAGCGGCAGTGGTTTTCCGGATATATCGCGATCACAGCTCAGCGTAAGAGGTATCCCGAGAATGCACGCATGCGTAGAGGAGTGCGTAAGTGCGGCAGAAGCTCCGGATTTCCAGGAACCGACGATTACTATTGGAGCAATTTTCACCTGATCTACTCGAACAGCTTGCCGAGTTGGAGTGGTTGAGAGAGCAGGTCAGGCGCGCGGAAACATTGGATCCTCGACAGCTCTTGGCTGAATTCAAAGCGCACCGGCAGCAGAAAGCGACCAAAGCCAAGCGATACACGCACTAGGTCGTGTGGACACTTTCGCCTTTTCAAGTTCGATGCGGCGATAAAGAGCCAAAACGTGTAGCGCGGGAATGAAATTCGCCTCAGCATGAATGCGGAGAGCCCGCTGTTGAGCGCAGCCGTGCGTCCGCGAAAGCACCGCTGGGCGCCCTGTTGAAGGAAGCCCGCCATTTGCGACGGGCTCAAGGCCAGGGAGAAAACGCGCCTAACGACGCGCGTAAAGTCTACGGCGATTCGCGCTTGTGCGATGTGTCGCAATTCACAACATCAACAGGAAGTCGTGGCCTTGCGTCGCCCTGGGCGGCCGGAGGTCGATGAGGAACTGCGCGCCTGGCCCGAAGGTTGTCGGGAGACAACATTGGGAGAAACGAATGTCAAAAAGCAAGCTCTCCATGCTGATCGCCGTAGCTCTCGCACTCGTACCCGTTCAGGTATTTGCGCAGGGCGTGGGCAGTCCACTGCCGCCGAAGCCTGGAGATCCGGCCGCTGCTTCAGGTGCCGTGGGCGGGAGCGCACCGCCACTCAAACCTGGCGCGCGGACCGGCTCATCCGGGAGCGTGGGCAGCCCACCACCACCCAAGCCCGATGCCCCGACCGGCGACAAGAGGGGCGACTAACACGCCAAGCCAAGTTCGCTTGTCGCGCAGGTTCACCTTCAAAGAGGCCGAGAAACCGATCCAAGCTTGGCAAAACGTTCCGCAGCGGCTGCATTGCGGCATGCCGCCGCGTCTGCCATTTAGGCTTTATTGACCTAATTCACGCTTTCTGTCCTGGGGACGGGCACGCGCATCGTTGTCACTGACCGCATGCGGTGCCCGGTGGTGGAAGCGATTGAAAAGGGCTGGGCGATGCAGGTGCTGTCGGTTCAAGGCGCGTGGTACAGGCCGTTCATGCTTCCCGAGCCGCCTTCGCCTCCTGATATCCTTCAGGTGCTCCAGCAGGCGGCAACGCCACCGGCCGCTCCGTCGCAATCGGGCCCCACCCAGTCGACTGGCGCGCCGGACGCCGCGACGGGCGATGAGAGCGCGCCGACCAACACCTCGACCAGCATCGGCACGTCGCCTGTGGTGCAGGCCTTCCTGCTGCGATTGCAGGAGCTGGGGCTGTCAACGGTTTCGGGCACCGACGGCAATGATCAACTTGGCGGCTGGTCGAAGAGCCTCGTCGATACCGGCACCGGCAACGACACTGTTAACGTCTGGAGCGATAGCGTGGTGGACGGAGGCGCCGGCGACGACGTGATCAAGGCGTGGTCGAATGGCGTCGTCCATGGCGGCGCGGGCAATGACCAGATCGACGCCTGGTCCGGCAGCGTTGTCGATGGCGGCGATGGCAGCGACGTCATCAAGGCCTGGTCCGACACGACCGTGCTCGGCGGCGCCGGCGACGATGTCATCAGCGGCTGGTCCGATAGCAAGATCAATGGCGGCGATGGCAACGACCAGATTTCGGCCTGGAGCGACAGTCTCGTCGAGGGCGGCGCCGGCAATGACCGGATTTCCGCATACAGCAATGCGAATGTATCAGGCGGAAGCGGCGACGACTCCATATGGGTCACCTCCGACTCGGTCGTGAACTTCGCCAAGGGCGACGGTCACGACACCATCTATGCCGGTCCCAATACGACGTTGAAACTCGGCGAAGGCCTCAGTGCCGACAACACCCGTGTGAGCGTATCCGGCTCGGTGGCGACGATCAGCTTCGAGGGCAGCGACGATAGCATCGCGCTGCAGCTCGGGCCGTACAGCCCGGCGACCCTGGCCTTCGCGGACGGCACATCACTCGCCGTTGCCGCCGAGAGCCGGATCGCGCGGACGCCATATTCGGCATCCGTCTGATCTCAGTCGCCGGATGCTGCGACCGGAGCTGACGGCGTGCTTCGCGCCGCGCGGCTTTGGCTGCTTCAGACCGGACCTAGCACGTCGAACAAACTCACGACCCAGATAATCTGGAATATCAGCGCAAAGGCGACGAACGAGACGTGGTATCGTTCGGAAGCGGAAAGCAGCGCCCCTATTGTCCCGCCGATCAGGAGGCTCTGCCTCACCGGATAATACCAGCCATAGAATTGCTTATAGTAGTTCGCTCCCTTCAGGAGCGTGTCGAACACATCAACTGAAAACAGAACCAGGACGAGAACGTAGAATACCTTCCTGCGATTCCAGAAATACTCCTTCAGCCCCTCATGTTCGCCGATATTGTCCGGAAAAATCATTGCGGACAGCATGACGAACACGACGGCATAGCAGATCACGAGAAAATAGCTCTCGAACGTCCACCGCTCGATCCTGGACAGCGCGAATTCGAACCACCAGAAGTGGATGATGGCGAGGAATACGAAAACAGCCCATCCAATATGGAGGAGGTTGATTCTCTCCTTGCCGGGGTGCTGAATAAACCGCGTCACGCCGCTGACGAGCCGGGCAATGCTGATGCCCAGGATCATTCCGACGATGATGCGGATGTGGACGAAGATCTCATGGCTCTGATGCAGGTCATTGTGGCCATCCATCGGAGTTGTACGACACCTCACTTCGCGATGAGACCGCCGTTGACGAGAACGGTCTGACCCATCATCCACCAGCCGCCGGACATCAGGAAACGAATCCAGGCTGCGATATCTGGATATCGGCGAGACCGGTCTTGGTCAACTTCGGCGCCCGCGCGTGCAACTCGATCTTTGGTTGGTTTAATCCTTGGCACGCAGGATGCTGATCCGCGTTTCGTCGACGAAGCTCTTGGTGTCCTGGTCGGGCCGGCGGAACAGGTTGCGTTCGACGACGAGCGAGCGGCCACTGATGGACTTGGTGCAGCGCTCCTTGAGGTAGACGCCGCCGACCGGCTGGTCTCCCTGATCAGGCTGGCCTTCCGTGCAGGCCCAGCCGTCCGCGCCGTAGCGCGACTTGGCCTGCAGCCCGAGCAGGAACGCCTTCTTGCGGATGTAGAGACGCGCCTTCGGATCGGTCTCGATCAGGAGGCCCGCCACGTGTCCGCCATCGTCGATCAGCAGGGTCAGGAGCGCCGGATGGCCCGCCACCATTGTGCCGTCGCGGCTGGTCATGGGATCATATCCAAACCGGATCGCCCGCGTCCCGCTGGCGCCGGCCGGGCAATCGCGCCAGTCCTTCCAGCCGGTCAACGTATGCCTCGGGTCAGTCGCACAGTAGAAATCGACATAGCCTGTTTCTGCCAACTCGTTCACGGCCATGCCGAGGCGGATGTCGCGCAGGTCGTTGCCGCCGAATTCCTCGCCCCTCGCCGGAGAATTCGCCAGCGCGACCGCCTGCCAGGCGAGCAGAACGCTGAGGATTCCACAAAACTTCAGCCTGATCGTCACTGGCTCTTCCCCGTGCTGGCGCTCGCATTGTCCTGCTTCTCTGCCTGGGTCTTGTAGATGTCGCAGACCCGCGACGTGCTCGAAAAGAAGGTGACGCATTCCGCATAAGTCGGCTCGCCGGCGCCCTTGATATGCGCAAGCACATAGTCGGCGACCGCCTCGATATCCTTCTGCCGCAGGAACGTTCCGGCCTCGGGCGGCATGTGGCTTCCCGCCTGCTCGCGGTTCATGTCGTAGCACTTCACCTCATCATAGGCGCCGCGCACGAAGAACGGCATGCCTGTGCCGGGCCGCCCGCAACTGACCGTTTCGATGATTTGCTCGCGTGTCAGCACGGTCTTGCGCAGCGAGAGCGCATCGCCGCCGTAGCCGCCGCCGCCATTGCCGTGCCATTTGTGGCAACCCATGCAGTTGGCCTTGCTGAACACCGCCTTGCCGGCATTGGTCGGATCCGAAGCCGTCGCCTGCGCCGACTGACCGAATGCAACTGATGGCATCGAAAGATTCAGGGCGACGACGCTCACGAGCAGCACACGTGCCGCCGCCGAGGATGCGTTGAAGATCATCATGACGTCTCTTGTTGAAGAAGTGGGAGGGCCCGACATCGGCGGGCCCTCCATGGTTGCGAGATCAGAGCGCGAATACGTAGAGCATCGATCCCGGCTGGATCTTCTTCAGCTCGGGCGTTGAATCGATGAACCACTTGTCCCAGGCGCCGCCGAGGCCGACGAGGATGGCGAGATACTGCTTGCCATCGACCGTGAAGGTCATCGGCGGTGCGTTGACGCCGCCTCCGGTGTTGAACTCCCACAGCTTCTGCAGCGACTTGGCATCAAGCGCCATCACTTCGCCGGACGGCTGGCCAGAGAAGACGAGATCGGGGGTCGCGAGAATGCCACCCAGATTCGGGAACGGCGTTTCCATCTTGCCGGCGATCTTGCCGGTGGTGACGTCGATCGCGGTGACGCTGCCGGTGATCTTGAACGGCTGGCTCGGGCCGCCGCCGGTCCAGAACTCACGCGGCTTCAGCTTGTCGGGCGTAGCCACCTCGACCTTGATCCGGTTGCAGCTCTCGATGACAGGGATGTACCAGAGCTTCAGGTCCGGATTGTAGGCGGTCGGCGGCCAGTTCTTGCCGCCCATGTTGCCGGGGCAGATGTCGGTTTCCATGTTGGTGCGGCTTGGCGTCACCGACGCGATGTAAGTCTGCACCGCCTTGTTCGGGTCGTACTCGATCGGCTTGCCGCTCTCCGGGTCGAGCCCCTTGGTCCATGTGACCTTCTTGACGAACGGAAGGCCCCAAATGAACTTCCCGGTGGTGCGATCGATCGCATAGGCGAAGCCGTTGCGGTCGGCCTCGAGCGCGAGCTTGCGCGGTCCACTGGGTCCGGGGATATCGACCAGCACGTTCTCCGCCACGCTGTCATAATCGTAAGGGTCGTTCGGCGTGTGCTGATAGTGCCACTTGATCTTGCCGGTCGTGGCGTCGAGGGCGAGCGAACTGTCGGTGTAGAGGTTGTCGCCCGGCCGATATTCGTTGTCCCAGTCCGGTCCGGGATTGCCGACGCCCCAGATGATGGTGTCGGTCGACGGATCGTAGCTGCCGGTCACCCAGGTCGAGCCGCCGCCGGAGGCAGCCGCGTTGTTGCTGTCCTTCCAGGTATCGCTACCCGGCTCGCCCTTGGCCGGAATGGTGTGGGTGCGCCAGAGTTCCTTCTGGGTCGAGAGATCGGTCGCGGCGATCCAGCCGCGGATGCCGTATTCAGCACCCGCCACCCCGGTGATCGCCATGTTCTTGACGATCAGCGGCGCCCCGGTGATGACCTCACCCTTGTCCGGATCGGCGACGGTGCGCTGCCAGGCGACCTGGCCGGTCTCCTTGTTGGTCGCGATCAGCCGGCCATCCAGCGTGTGGGAAATGACGAGGTTGCCCCACAAAGCGACGCCGCGATTGTCGACGCCACAGCAGGCGACGGCGCCGGCCCAGTCACGGTCGGTCTTGGGATCCATCTTCCAGACCAACTGGCCACGGCCGCCATGCGCGTCGATCTTGTAGACCGAGCCCCACCCATCGGTGACGTAGAGGAAGCCGTTCTCCGCGATCGGCGTGCCTTCCAGGCCGCCATGGCTCCAGATGCCGCCGGGCTCGATGCCGCCGAGATGCATGGTCCAGGCGACCTTCAGGTTCTTCACGGTGTCGCGGTTGATCTCCTTGAGACTGGAGAACCGGTGCGCGGAGTAATTCTGGTGATGATGAAGCCAGTTGCCTGGTTCCTTGTCGACGTTGAGCAGCCGTTCCTGGTTGACCTCGTCGGCGGCGAAGGCCGGCATTGCCGCCAGCATCCCTCCGGCAGCGGCCGCTATGGCGAGCAGACGCGCTCGCCTGGTGATTGTCGCATGACCTGAAAATCGCTCCATGAGTAATGCCCTCCTTTGGCAAGTTCATGTTGGATCGGGCGTCCGGCACATCCGGGCCGCTCAGTCGAGAAGCCTCGTTCAGCGGGCTCACCTTGCCCGCTGCCGCGATCAGGGCGTTGGGGAAACCTCCACCTCCGTTTCTTTGGTTCCGGCTTTTTGGAAAACGACGGCGCAAGTGAACTTCTCGCCGTCGACAAGCTTCTGCCGCGTCTGCAGCAGCATCACGTGATATCCGTCGCGCTTGAGCTCGGTGGTCTTGTTCTCCGGAATCGGAATCGACTTGATTTCGCGCATGGCCGGCGCGCCTTCGCCGCGATCGACGGTGTGCTTTTCGGTGAAGTTCGCGAACGGGACAGCGGACGCGCAATATCGCGTCGGCCTCAGCCGCATCGTTCCTGATCGTCATCAGAAGCGGGAGATTGATGCCGATCTCGTCGGAAGCGGGCACGCGGGCGTTGGTCACCTGCAACGCAACATCCGCCGCTGCGGCTCCTGGCGTCAGCCAAGTTCCGACGGCGACCAGCCCAATCGCAAGGATTCCCGATCTGCGGAACAGCGCAATCCGGCCGCCGCGATCAAGACCCGCGCCATCACCTCCCGATGTCGCTATGGCGATCATCGGCTACGTTCCGGCGCGAGCGTGATCCTGCGAGTGCCCTGTCGGCCGAGCGTGACAGGTGATGTTTGCCCAAACGAAATGCTTCGTCCGACTCATCAGCGCATTCCTCCCAAGATCATTTTTGTTTCTTAGCGTGCGACGTTACGCTCGTTGCAAAAACAAATCATCCCAAAATATGGCGGCGAGAGGACCGATGACTGGAAAAGGATTCCAATGAATGATGTGCTTAACGCATTTCATTCCAACGATCCGCACAGAGATAAGGCGCGGTCGGACTTGCGCGAGAGCCAAGCGTTCGTGAGCGGCGAACCAGCTTAATGCAAACGCGCTGGTACATTGGATTCCAAGCGCGCCAGTTGCAATGCAACAGCATGATCCGATGCACCATGATCCGAAAACGTGTGCCTGGATCCACGCTCGCGATAAACGCGAAACTCTGCGCGGCTAACGCAACGGCCGCGCAACCTTATTCCCCTTTGAGACCGGTATCGCGGATCAACTGGCCCCACTTGCGCGTCTCCGCGTCGATGAATGCACCGAACTCCGCGGCGGTGCTGCCGCGAACTTCCAGCCCCTGGGCGAACAGCTTCTGCTTCACGTCGGGATCGGCGAGGATGCGCACGATCTTGTCTTGCAGACGATCGACGATGGAGCGCGGCGTGGCAGCCGGCGCCATGAAACCGTACCAGCCGGCAGCGATCACGTTGGGCAGGCCCTGCTCACGCAAGGTGGGAGCTTCCGGATAGATCGGACTGCGATCGACAGACGCCACGCCCAGCACCCGGAACTTGCCGCTCTGGATATAGGGCAAGGCCGTGCTGATCGCGGTCAGCGTGGCATCGACGCGGCCTGCCAGCAATTCCGTGTAGGACATCGCATCGCCGCGGAACGGAACGTTGAGGCCCTTGACGCCTGCGTCCCTGAACAACAACTCGGCTGCCAGATGAGGCTGGGAGCCGGCGCCCGGAGAGGCGAAGGTAAGCCCGTTGGGCTGCGACTTGCCGTAGGCGATCAGCTCCTGCAGGTTCTTGAAGGGCGCCTCCGCGCTGATGATCAGGAACAGCGGCGCGACGACCGCCATCGCCACCGGCTGCAGGTCCTTGCGGTCATAGCCCAGTTTTCCGAACAGCGCTTCGGCCGTTGCATATGGTGCTGCGGCGTATAGGAAGGTGTAGCCGTCAGGCTCGGCGCGCGCGACTGCTTCGTTGGCAAGGCGCGTGCCCGCGCCCGGCCTGTTCTCGACGATGCATTGTTGGCCGAGATGACGCTCGAGCTGCTCGGCCAGGATGCGCAGCGAAATGTCGTTGGCCCCGCCCGCGCCGTACGGTGAGATAAGCCGCACAATACGGGTGGGCCAAGCGCCCTGTGCGAACGCCCGGGAACCGCACCCCGCAGCGAGGCAGGCGGCGACGCTGCCCAGCAGAGTTCGGCGTGTGACTTTCATGAATGCCTCCCTTTTCGTTGTTGCACGTCCGCATCGCGTTTCTTGTTGTCCTTCGGAAATGCGCCGGTGCACGGACGTCAGATCACTTTCTTCTGGGTGAGCCGTTCGATCTGCTGCTTCGAAAGGCCGAGCCAATCCTGATAGACTTCGCGATTGTCCTGCCCCACGTCGCCGGCGGAATGGCGCAATCGCGCGGGATCGAGGGTGAAGCGCGGAACGACATTCGCCATCGCCACCGAGCCGAAGTCGCGATCGGGAACGCGGGCGATCATCTCGCGCGCGCTGGCTTGCGGGTCCGATGCGATCTGATCGATCGAATAGATCGGCGCGATCGTGCCCTGCGCGGCCGTGAATCTCGCCAGCACCTCCTCCAGCGTATGTTCGGCGCACCACGCCGAGAAGATCTCGTTGAGCTCGCCTGCGTGCTTCACGCGCCGGTCGTTGCCGGCGAAGCGCGGGTCCTCGATCAAATCGGGCCTTCCGATCGCCCGGCAGTTCGCCGCATAGAGCGCATTGGTCGAACCTGCGAGCGTGACCCAGTGATCGTCCTTGGTGCGAAACACCGCCGCCGGCGCGGAATAGCCGTTGGCATTGCCGATCCGGCTGCGCACGAAACCAAGCTGGTCAAACTCGATGGGAAGGACATCGAGCAGCCGGAACACCGCTTCGGTCAGTGCAAGATCGATCTCTTCGCCGGGAGCATCCGGATCTCGCGCCCTCTTCCACAGTGCCGCAAGCACGCCGACGGCGCCGAACAGGCCGCCGATCGAGTCCCCGATCGGGTAGCCGGGATGCGTGGGCTCGCCGTCGGCTTCGCCCGTAATGTAGGTCAGCCCGCCCATCGCTTCGAAGATCCGGGCGAAGCCGGGCCTGCCGCTATACGGCCCGTCCTGCCCGAAAGCCGTCGCGCGTAAGATGACCAGGCGAGGCTGGATCGACCACAGCACTTCCTTCGAGAGGCCCCAGCGATCGAGCGTTCCGGGTCGAAAATTCTCGATCAGCACGTCGAAGCGCGGAAGCATCTGCTTGAACAGCGCAAGCCCTTCCGCGGTGCGAAGATCCAGCGTGGCGAATTTCTTGTTGCGGTTCGCCGCCTTCCACCACAGCGGCTTGCCGTCCTTCAACGGCGGAAACGACCTGAGCCCATCGCCCTGCCCCGGCATCTCGATCTTGAGGACCTCGGCGCCATAGTCGGCCAGAAGCGTCGCCGCCAGCGGCGCGGCGATGATGGTGGCGATGTCGAGAACCTTCAACCCCTCGAGCGGCCCGGCCATCTCATGCTCCGCCGCGAAAGCGTGATGACTTCTCTTCGGATCGCCATCGGATCATTTCGTGGTCTTCTTCCTGGATTGTTCGCGTGGCTCGACGGTCGGCTCGGCTTCGTTGACGAGCGAGCGGATGCTGACGGCGAGAGCCTTGATACGCGGGCCGATCTCGGCTTCGAGCTGCCCGGGCTGCAGCCGGAACGCGGGAATTCCGCAATTGATGGCAAACGACTGCTTCAAGCGCCGCGCGTGAAACAGCGGCGCGGCGACCGCGTGAATCGACGGCATGTATTCGCCGTAGCAGGTGCAGAATCCCCGATCCGCGCATTGCTGAATTCCGGCGCGGTACTTGTCGCGATGCGTGGACCAGGAGTCCGCGTCATCGGTCTTGATCTGCCGCTCCAGCAGCGCAGAATCGGTTGCCGGCAACGTCGCGGCGGCCGCGCGTCCCATCGCCGTACTGACAACCGGAATGGGCATGCCGATGTCGGGGACGTGCGGTCCAACATCGCCTGATCGCGCGGACTCGACATAGACCATCGCCGTTCCGTCGAGCAGCCCGATCGAGACCGTGCCGCGTACGCTCTCCGCCAGCTCCTGCATCAATGGCCGCGCCACCTGACGAAACGGCATGCCCGCAAGCAGCGGGTGGGCCATGCGCAGCGCCCGCGCGCCAAGGCAGTATTTCGCGAGATCCTGGTCGTAACGGAGATAGCCGAGTTCGGCGAGCGTATGCGTCAGTCTGGCAACCGTCGGCCGCGGAATCCCCGTGCGTGCCGAAAGCTCCATGTTGCCGAGCATGGTCGCCTGGGCGTCGAAGGCCTCGAGCACCACGAGCCCCTTTGCCAGCGTTGTTGCGAAAGCCGCGTCGCCGGCGCTCTCGGCAAGCACCGCCTCCGCGGACGGAGATGGAATGAAGGCCGGTTTGCGCCGTGCGGAAAGGGTCATGCGGCTCTGCTAGACCAGATCAGGATTTTTGTCCATGTATTATCTCTATTCGTATATTTTGTCCATTATTCGGACATATCATGATAAGCTATTGATTTAGCTGCCTGGTATGGAGCGTTTACAGGAGAATCCGGCCTGTGGCGTCGAACGCGATGTGACCCATGGCTTGCGCGTCGACGCCTCTGGATATTGGCTCGTCTGGCCAAGCCGGGTGACGGCGGAAAGCTGCTTGACATTCGAATCAGAAGCCTCCCCTCGTCATTGCGAGCGGAGAGAGCGTTGCGCTCCGGCCTAAGCAACAATCAACACGGGGCAAACGATGGCTGGCCGGTTTTTCCCATTCGCAGCCTGGTGCGCGCTCCTCTGGTGTCTGCAGATCAACCCGGTTCTTCCGCGCGATGCCATCGCGGAAGCGGACGGCAACGTCTGGACCGCGATCATTCCCGACGCTTTCCCGCGATACGTCTACACGTGGCGCATGAGTCCGGACGGAAGCTACCGCGAGGACGGGCGTGATGCCGCAAGCGGCAGGCCGATCCAGGCCACGCTTTCGGGACATTGGAGGCTCGATGGAGCACGCATGATCCTGCGGCAGGAGGGATACCGCTTTGTCTTCGACGGGGTGGTGGCCGGCAATACCTATGCGGGCACGCTGTATCTCAACGACCGCTCCCTTTCGCGCTTCTGCGCCGCAAAGGGCGAGAAGCCGCCCGAGCGCTGTGGCAGCGGCGCCGGCGTTGCGATGACGCATGGACCGGATTGATCGGGCGATCGCGCCACGGTCGCCGGGATCTTCGCTCTACCACCGGCGACACCCGAATCAGGCGAGGCCGGAGCACACAGCCTTGCCGTGGTCGCCACAATGAAAAACCTCCGGCAGGGCATTGCCGGAGGTTTCGGAGGTTTAGCATTAAGAGGTCGTGTCTCAGCGAGACCTGACGGGCCGGCCATGCTGCACCGACTTGAGTTCTTACTACCTTAGAAAATTACCTGAGTAAATCATGTTTTTTCAACCATGCACTATGCCAACGTTGCGGAGGTAGTGAATGGTGAATGGCGAATGGCGAATAGGGAATGCGAGTGGGCATCGCGCACTTCCGCGACACCTCTCTTCGCTATTCGCGATTCGCCACTCACCATTCGCACATGAAAAATCCCCGGCAGTTGCCTGCCGGGGATTCTCTAGATTTGCTCCAGATCGGGCGGATCAGAAGTTGCGCTGAGCGCGGACCTGCAAGCTGACCGTATCCTGGTCCTTGTACTGGTAGAGCGTGGCCGGCTTCGGAGCCGGCACGCCGAGAACAGCACCGCCAGTGAACTTCTGGTCGAGGTGGAACCAGATGACTTCGGCCGAGAACGTCAGGTTCTTGACCGGGGTCCAGCGGGTGACCGCACCGAGCTGAGACACGCTGAAGTCCGGGTTGCAGCTATAGTCCGCAGTCACGACCTTGGTGCCGGTGTAGTTGGCGCAGATGAACGCCTTGGCCGTGTTGTCGTAGCTGACGTTTGAGTAGCTGCCGAACAAGCTGGTCGACCAGTACGGGTCCCAGTTGTGGTTGAATGCACCACGGATACCCCAGGCCTTGGTCAGATGGATCGAACCATCACCGCCGGCCGCGACCGGGAGATACACGCCATCAGTGGTCGCACCGAAGCCGACGCTCTGATAGGCACCGGGCATGCTCGTGCTACCGAACATCGCAAAGCTCGGCGAGGCCCCTGACGTCGAGATCACCTGCTTGGTGTCGCCGACGGCATAGGTCGCATCGAACTTGATGTCGTCGCCCGGGCCGGTCGGGATGTTCTTGATCTGCAACGCAGCCATCACCGCGCCGCCCCACTTGGTGTCCGGGTGACCCGAGATTTCCGACAGGGCCGTCGGCGCCGCACCGGGCAGACCAACGCCACCCGCGGGAGCAGCCGCCGTGTTCAGCGTGTTGTAGGAGCCGCTGACTTCATGCGCGGCGCCCGAAATCTGGAACAGACCCCAGGCCTGGTCGATGCGGACGTTACCGACGACGTCGGGAGCATGCACGCCCGCATAGGCGTTGGCGATACCGCCGGTCGCGGTGAGAGGCACCGTCAGGTTGGCGACCGCGGTACGGTTGAAGACGGTCGGATCATCGAGGCCGATGGTGGCCGAAATGCCGTTGCCGAACTGCGCGGTGTACTGGATGTTGTTCACGCCGGTGACGGTGTCATGACCGCCGAGCAGGTTCGACGAGATGTTGCCCGGATAACCATGCCACGGCGTCGCGAAGGCCGAAGACGATTTACCGAAGGTGAAGCCCGCGAACTGGATGAACACGTACTCGACCGCGACATAGCCGCCGCCGGGGGTGTCAAGCAACTGAGAACCCGCGACCGGGAGCGAACCGTTGATCGAGTTCGGGCTGTAGGTGGTGTTGCCGAGCGTCGAGAACTGGAAGTCGCCCTGAGCGAAGGTGCGGACGACGCCATATTCCGTCGCGGTGCGGGTATCGACCGTCAGCGCCATACGCGAGCGGGCGGCGAAGTAGTCACGGTAGCGGTTGCCTTGGCCGATATCACCGGACCACGCCTGCGCACCGTAGATGCCGCCGTTGAACGTGGCGTCGACGCGCAGATAACCACCGATCTTCATGCAGGTATCGGTGCCCGGGATGTACCAGAAACCGGCACCGTAGAGCGAACAGACCTTCACGTACTCGACCGCTTTGGCCTTGACGGGAAGATCGGCTGCCTGAGCCCCGCCCATGGCGAGCAGAGCCGCCGCTGAGCCGAGGATAAGGCTCTTAGCCACCTTCATTGTTAACCTCCAAGTAAGTGCTGTGCACGAACCCCCGTGCAAAGCGGATTAGACTGCCCTCGAAAAAAACGTTGAGGATCAACGCATCTCTCAAGCCGGTGGACTGATGCGAACCACCTGAGACGAGACGTCGGGAGCCCCCCTCCGTCGGAATGAAAGTTATGCATGTGCTATTTAGATAATCAAATTAGTTTACTCACTCATATATTGATTGCGAATCTGATGTGTCTTTTCGGCAACTAAGGTGCAGACGCCGGAAGACGCACTTGTTGCCAATTTCCCGTGCAAATTGACGCATATAACGGATTACCGGTGTCGTTTCCGCCGGACATCCGCTATGGAGTCTGCAAGGGGGATGAGTACGGTGCCGATGAATGAGTCCGCCACCAAGAGTCAGGATGTCATTCGGCGATTCGCCTGGGAGATCGCTGCGATCAGCGTTCATCTCGAGGAGATTCGTTACTTCTGGGCCAAGAAGCTCGGAATCAGCGGGCCGCAATGGATGATGATCGTGGCGCTTGCCGACCTCGATCAGGGCGACGGCGTGCCCGTCAATGCCGTCTCAAAAATGCTGCATGTCGATCCGTCGTTCGTCACGACCCAATCGAAGCTCCTGGAGAAGAAGGGTTTCGTCCGCCGCAGGCCGGCCAAGGAAGACGCCCGCATCGTGAAGATGTCGCTGACCGACAAGACCTATAAGCAGCTCGCGAGCCTGACATCGCAGCAGGAAAGCCTGAACGAGTTCATTTTCGCCGAATTCAGCCCGCGCGAGCTGGATGATCTGACCAACAAGCTCGCTGTCCTCAAGAAGCGGCTGGAGAAAGCGCGTCTGAAAGTCGCCGCGGATTTCTAGGGACACGACGGTCGGGGCGCGCTTGGAGGCTATGCTCCATATATTAAAGACTACGCCCCGATGCGGGACGCGATCCAATCGAAGATGAACTCCTTGGCGAGGATTGGATTGTCGGAGCGACCCTGCGCCGCTGCGGTCTCCGCGCCCTCAGATATTTCGAGCGTGACATCCCGGTCGCGCCGTCCAGCCCGCAACCGATCCGTCAATTCGGCGATTCGATCCGCGCTGAGCCCGCCGCGCTTGCTTGCAGCGACCAACAACGGACACCTGACGCGCCTCAGGATGCGGTCGGCTTCCAGCTCCGGACAAGGCTCGACGCCGAACGGCCTGTTCTGCGGATCCAGAAATGATCCCAAATGCAGATCCCAAATACCGCCGTCGCAAACGGCCGCGGCGAAGCGATGGTCGAAGGCGATGCCGCGCGCGACAAAGGATGAACTCCAGCCATCGGCGAGAATCGCGACCCGTCGCGCATCGACGTCGTCTCTGCCGATGAGATAATCCATGATGGGCCCAATGGCCCGCTCCGGCCTGTGGTGGAGCGATACCTTTTCGAACGACAAGCCCGTGCCGTCGCCCAGGACGTCCACTGCAAGCAGCGCCATCCCGCGCTCGGAGGCGTGGCGTGCGAGCTTGAACAGAAACTCTTCCTTGTGATGCCCGGGTTCGCCGATACAGATGACCACCGGCGCACCACCGCCGCTTGCGGGCGCCGGCAGATAATACCCTTGCAAGGTGAACTCGCTCAGCCAAGGTATCGAGACGACTTCGCCACGAGGCTCACGGCAGTTGAGATAGCTCGCGGCGCATTCGCGCATCGATGCCATCGCTGATTGCCGCTTGTCCGGCGCAAGATCAAACGGATAGGCAGCGGTAAGATAATAATTGATGGCGCGAAGCCAATTGCTCCTCGCCGTCGCAGGATGGCCTTGCGCTGCCGCTGATGACGCCCGCTCGCGATTTACCTCCGCGGCAGCGGCCCATTCCCGGTGCCAAGAATCGTCGCCATCGTCGCCGGTCAAATCGATGCGGCTGGCGGTGCGCCAGCATTCCGAAAAGGTCGCGCCGCCTTCCTGAGCGGAAGCCAATAACCGCGTGAACTCGAGCGAGAGATCCTCACGTTCAGGCCACCAGATCCACCCTTGCGGGCTCAGATCAGAGTCCATGGCCGGAGCCGCTTTCGCCCCGGAGAGAAGATCGCAAGGACTGCGATCTCCGCAATCGACAACCGGCAACAGCAATTAGCGCGCCCCCAATAAAAGTGTCAGCCAACTTCAACAGCCCAATGAGCGCATTACAAAACGTTCACGCGCGCTGTTCTTCCCCAACTCTGCGCATAGAAGAAGCGCGCCTTCTTTCGGCGCAAATCACATCGCTGTCAAAACGAATGATGCATGGCGGGGTTGCGCAACAGGAGGGAGCAGAAACATTGCGCGATGATTGCGGCCGACTGTGCTCACCAATTCATCACCATGACAGCACGGCGACCTGAGACGTTGCGAACTGCACCATGGCCGACAGAGAGACGACCAGCGTCAGCAAAAGGGTGAGAAGAATTCGGCGAGTGCTACGACAAGTTAGGCGATCGCGGCGCCTGCCGTCGTAGCAACGTCGCGAGTCAAACAGCGGACAAGTCAGACCGCGCAACCGGACGCGGCCTTTGGAATCTTCACCAGTGGCGGCGATAGTTCTTCGCGTAATCGGGGACGGCGATGCCGGGCCTCAAGGCCGGACAATTACGGGGCTCGCCGGCGGCGAGCTGGAGTGGGATCACGCCCGACCACGTGTCGAGTAAATAATCTTCCTCAGGGTCCACCACGCCCTGATTCCTGATCTTGACCGAGACTTCGGTCAGCGGAAAGCGCATGAACAGCGTGGCGGCGATTTCCTTCGGCTTCGGCGGACGCACCTGGTGGCCCGGGCAGATGTCCTCGATGAACGCCGCGACCAGGCGCTCCTTCTCGCCGTGATCGACGATCCTCTCGGCCGTCGCGAATATCATGACCGAGCGATAGTCCATGCTCATTCCAAACCCCGATCGTCCCGCAACGATCGAGTCGATCAGGGTGACCGTGATGCAGGCCGGGGCGCCGGCGGCCAACGCCGCGAGCGACTGATTGGCGGGGCTGCCATGGATGTAGGCGAAGTCGCCGATCCTGACGATCGCGGTCGGAAGCACGCGCGGCGCGCCATCGACCACGACACCGACGTGACAAACCAGCGCCTCGTCGAGGATGCGATACATCACCTCGCGATCATAGACGGCGCGCTCCGGATGAAGCCGGACGCGGGTACGTTCAGTCGGCGATAATTTCGAGCCTGTCATGGCTGCCCTCACATCGCGACGGCCTGACCGGCATCCTTGCGATGCGTCAGGTGATCGCCCTCATAGGCATTGCGCTCGGCTACCCGCTTGCCTGCGATGTAAAGCTCGATCGAGTCGTGGAGCGATTTCGGCACCAGCACGCCTTCGACCTCGGTGCGCTTGCGCGCCTCGTAGCGGCGATCGGACGGCAACCGGGCCCCCTCCTGTGCCAGCATCTTGCCGAACAGCAGTTCGGCGTGTTCGAGCTGGTTGGCGCGATCGCCGTTCGCCATGCAGCGGACCGGATCGATCGCGATCACAAGCTCTCCGCCGCACGGGGCGCCCGTGCTCGCCTGGTCGCGCTCGCCGGCTTCGAAGCTGAGGACATCGCCGAGCAGCGGCCCCGCCAGCAACTCCACCATCATCGCGATGTTGGAGCCCTTGAAGCCCCCGAACGGAAGCTGCGCGCCCGCCAGCGCCTGGGCCGGGTCGTTGGTCGGCTTGCCGTCCGGTCCAATGGCCCAGCCGTCGGGCAATGTCTTGCCGTCACGAAGGCGGAGCTGGATCTCGCCGCGGGCGCTGGCGCTCGACGCCTGATCGAACACGACCGGAGGTTTGCCGTTTCGCGGCCAGGCGAATGCCATGGGATTGGTGCCGAACAGCGGCTTTGTGCCGCCGGCCGGAGCGACATAGGGACTGGCGGCGACAAAGGCGAAGCCGACCAGGCCGTGCTCCGCCAGCCGTTCGACTTCCGGCCAAAGCGCGGCGACGTTGAGCGCGTTGTTCACCGCCATCGCCGCGATCCCCATCTTCTTGGCGAGCGCGGCCAGCGGCTCGGCACCGCGCTCAAGCGCCAGCGGCGAGAAGCCGTATTTCGCATCGACCTTGATCACGCCGGGCGCGAGTACAGACAGTTCGGGCTCGGCGTCTGCCGACGCCTGACCCGAGTGCAGCCCGTTCATGTAGAAGGGCAGCCGGAACAGGCCGTGATGGCGGCACTCGTCCCGTTCGGCCATGGTCACGGTATTCGCAATCGCATTTGCATGCGATGCACCAAATCCTTGCGCAAGCAGCGCGGCCTTGGCCGAGCTATGCACGTCAGCCAACGACATCCGGACGGCGTCCGACATCCCCTACTCCTTGTTTTCTTAGCTTTTCCGACACCAATGGCCGGACTGGCTTGAAAGAAGGATTTTGCATATTATGCAAATATCGTCCAGACTATTTCGTAATCAGCAAATGCCATTAATTTAATCCTGCACAAAAGTGCACAATATGCAAAATTGAGCGACGAGATATCGTAAACGTCGTCCCTGCCCAGCGAATCCAAGGAGAAACAAGATGCCGTCACTGATGACATTCCTCAGGCTCGCAGCCGTACCGATCGGCCTGGCGCTTGCTGCGCAACAGGGCCGGGCCGCCGAACCCGCCATCTCGGACGGTTTCGTCAAAATCGGCATCATGAACGACCAGTCCGGGCTCTATGCGGACCTGGCGGGTCCGGGCTCGGTGGTCGCGGCCAAAATGGCGATCGAGGAATTCGGCGGCACTGTCCTCGGCAAGAAGATCGAGCTCGTCTCCGCCGATCATCAGAACAAGGCCGACATCGGCGCGGCCAAGGCGCGCGAATGGTTCGACCGGGATGGCGTCGACATGGTCGCCGACTTCTCGAACTCGTCGGTCGGCTTTGCCGTGCAGGCGCTGGCAAAGGACAAGAACAGGATCGCCATCATCATGGCGGCCTCTTCCGACTTCACCGGCAAGGCCTGCACCGCGACCTCGGCGCAATGGGTCTACACCAGCTATTCCAATGGCTACAGCCTCGCCAGGACGATGACCGATGCCGGCGACAAGAGCTGGTTCCTCCTGACCGTGGATTACGCATTCGGCCATGCCTTCGCCAACGATATCCGCAAGGCGGTGACCGAAGGCGGCGGCACGGTCGAGGGCGAAGTGCGCCACCCGCTCAACACCGCCGACCTCAGCTCATACCTGCTGCAGGCGCAGTCATCGAAGGCCAAGGTGGTGGCGCTGGCGAGCGCCGGCGCCGACATGGCCAACGCGATCAAGCAGGCGGCGGAATTCGGCATCAACAAGAGTAAGACCTTCGTGGCGCCGATCGTCTTCATCACCGACATCCATGCGATGGGCCTCGCCAGCACCCAGGGCCTGCGCTTCGTCTCGGCCTTCTACTGGGACCGCAATCCGGAGACCCGCGCCTGGTCTGAAAAGTTCTTCAAGCTGCACAAAGCCATGCCGACCATGACGCAAGCCGGCGTCTATTCAGCGGTGCGCCATTATCTTCGCGCGATCGAAGCGGCCGGTAGCGATGAAGCGAGCGCGGTCATGGCGAAGATGAAGGAGCTGCCGGTGGACGACGTCTTCACCCGCAATGGCAGGGTCCGCGAGGACGGACTGTTGATGCACGACATGTACCTGATGCAGGTGAAACAGCCGTCCGAATCCAAGGAGCCGTGGGACTATTACAAGGTCCTGGCAACCTTGCCGGCCGACAAGGTGTTTCCGCCGCTGGAAGCGAGCGCGTGTCCGCTCATCAAGAAGTGACTTGAAGAAGTGACTTGCACATCATGATACGGCGCAGGCTCAAGCCTGGGCCGTTTTTACCGCCGATCTTGCGCCCGATGCAAATCACCTCTAGAGCAAATCCCGGTAAGCCATCACGATAGCTTTCGGGAGGGGCCATGGATCAGGCGCGGCTGATCGCCCGGCAACTAGGAGCGCGAATCCGCAAAGCGCGCACGGATCGGAAGCTCACGTTACAGGCGCTCGGCAACGATACCGGCCTCTCGGCGGCCTACCTCTCGCGGGTGGAGCGCGGCGAGGCGGCGATGTCGATCGCCAATGTGATCCTGATCGCGACCCGGCTGAACATACCGCTTCGTGATCTTTTCGAGGATTCCGGCGAGGTCCAGGCGCCCAAATACTACACGATCTCGCGCCGCCGCCAGCGCGAGACCTCTCCTCCGCACTCCGCCAATGGCTACGACTATCATTGGCTCTCGGGCGACCTCACAGACCCCAAGCTCAGCGCCTTCGTGCTTGATTTTCCTGTCACCTCGGACCTCGACATCAAGCTGCTGTCCCACGAGGGCGAGGAAGTCCTCTATGTGCTCGAGGGCAGGATCGAATTTCAGATCGGCGAGGAACGCTTCGTGCTCGACCAGGGCGATTGCGTCCACCTGTTCGGCGATCGGCCGCATATGGGCCGCAATGCCGGGCTTGGACCGGCGCGATTATTGATGGTGGTCACGCCGCCGGACGTGATCGAGCATCATTCGGAAGCTTAGCGCGCAATCCGGAAAAGTAGCTGTTCGAAAAAATTCCCGCTCAAATAGAAAATGAAATCGCGATCCGGTTTCGTCTGATCAAATCATGATCCAGACGATCAATCGGCGGCAAGCGTGCAGGATACGCAGGCGACCGCGGCCAGCGACATCTCGTAGGCCGAGCCTTTCGTGGATCGATGGGTCATCAGCAGGCCGGCTGCAATCACCATCACCACCACATAAAACGCAAACATGGCGCCGATCCATCTCCAGTCGATCCGGCTGGCATCGGGCGTGAGGCTTTCAATCAGGCTGCGCATGATTTCCCTCCTCATCAGGAATCGGCCAGCGGTATAACTGGCTTCCGCGGTGGGCCGTGTGACCTGGTTCACAAATCACCGAATGGTGCGCGCTAGTGAATGGGGATCTCCATGACCGGTCCGGAACTGAAAAAGCTCCGCGAGCATCTCGGCGAAGCCATCGGCCGGCCGCTCACGGTGGCCGACATGGCGAAGCTGTGCGGGCTGAAGGAGCCCGAGGGCGCCAACACCGTCCGCCGCTGGGAGGTGACGGGACCGAGCGCGCAAGTCGCCGATCTCCTGCGCGTGCTGGCGATGGCCAGCGACCACTATCCGATCCTCGAGAAGTTCAACGTATTCGACCGCCATGACGTCCCGGAGAAGGAACGGCCGGCGCGCAAGGCTCAATTCCGCGAGCAAATGCGCGAGGACATCCGGCGCAGGCTTGGTTAAGCAAGTTCTTGCGAGGTAAGCGCAGATTAAGCCTTCCTTCACCCTTCCTTAAGCCGCCGTTAAGCACAAAAAACAATTACCGGCCAATAGGTTGGGTTATGGACCGCGATCTCCCCGCGGTGACATCATTTTATTCAAATGCGGCCTTTACTCGCGCCATGGGGGCGCTGCGCGCAGCGTCTCATGTGAATCTCCGGGGAATGAAATGAAGAAGATCCTGCTCGCAACCGTTGCCCTCATGGCGCTCGCCGCAGCCGCGCCGGTCTATGGCGCCGATCTCGGCGCCCGCCCTTATTACAGCAAGGCGCCGGCGCCGGCTTACGCCGCGCCGATCTACAATTGGACCGGTTTCTATATCGGCGGCCACATCGGCGGCGCCTTCAGCGGCAGCGACAGCTTTAACGGCTTCGCGCTCGGCGATGATAGCACCCGCTTCCTCGGCGGCGTCCAGGTCGGCGGCGACTGGCAATTCCATCCGAACTTCTTGATCGGCGTCGAAGGCCAGTACTCCTGGCTCGGGGGCGACCAGGTCAACGCCGCGTTCCCCGGCGGCTTCGTCTATAACAACGACCAGCGCGGGATCGGCTCGATCACCGGCCGCGTCGGCTGGACCTGGGGCCCAGGCCTGGTCTACGCCAAGGGCGGCTACGCCTATTCCGACAACAACGAGACGCTGACGTTCGTCGGCGTCCCGACAGGCTTCGCGCTCAATGACAGCCACCGTAACGGCTTCACCGTCGGCGGAGGCATCGAATACATGTTCGCGCCCAACTGGTCGGCCAAGGCCGAGTATCAATATTACGATTTCGGCGACAGCCACTTCATCGCGCCGGCCCCGCTGGTGCCGTTCGGCAGCTTCCACAATGACGAGCACACCGTGAAAGCCGGCATCAACTACCGCTTCAACTTCGGCAATTTCGGCGGGCCGGTGGCCACGGGCTACTGATCGCAAGCCGAGAGATCTGAATGAGAGATCTGAAAAAGGCCGGCATTGCGCCGGCCTTTTTTGATTCTCGCGAGGTTGTAGATACGAGTCCTCTGCAAGCACTGCGCGATCAATTCCGACGTGCGGAACAAAGCCGTTTCAACGCGCCTTGCGCGGCAAAAATTGCAGCGCGGAGTGTTCGAGTTCCCGATTTTGTTAACCCGCCATCGCGATACTGCCGCGCGAGGATTTCAGGCTCAAGGACAGTGACTGCGGGGGCAGGCAGATGGCGTTACGATTCCGCTTCGGTAAATTGAAACTTAACGGCATCCGGCGTCCGCGATGGGGCGTCAGGGGCAGCCTGTTCGCGGCGTTCGCCGTCATCGCCGCCATGGCGATCGTGATCAGCGCGGGCGCTGCGATGGTGTTCGAGCAGCTCGGCAGGACCATGGGCGACCTCTCCGGCCGCGACATCCCGCGGCTTGCCGCGAGCCTGCAATTGTCGGCGCAAAGCGCCAGCCTGGCGAGCCAGGGACCGGCGCTGCTCGCCTCACGCACCGAGGAGGCCCTGAACGAGCGCTCCGCCAAGATGAAGGAAGCGCAGAAGCAGGCGCTGCAGAAGCTCGACGAGATCATCAAGCTCGGCGCCGACAAGGCGATTGGCACCGCGCTGACCGACACCGTCAAGAACATCGACGACGTGATACAGAGCCTCGGCTCGGCCGCGCGCGAGCGGCTGGAGACGGCGGCGTTGCACGACAAGCAGTATGAAACGCTGCGCAAGGCGCAGGCCAAGTTCGTCACGGCCTCGGCACCGGCGATGATGGACGCGCAGAGCCAGCTCCATGCCATCCTCGGCGCCGCCGAGCCGTCATCCGACGACGCGAGCAGCGCCGCCCGCGTCGTCGAGCAGCTCGGCAATGTGATCGCGAGCGGCAATCTGATGGCCTCCAACATGGCCGCGGCGCTGTCGGCGACCAACAGCGACACGCTGGAAGCGATCGAGAAGGATTTCAAGCAGGTGCTCTCGCAGATGAAATCCAATCTGGAGATGCTGCCGAAGAATCCCGGCACTAGGGCGCTGGCCGATGCCGCCGCAACGCTGCAGACGCTCGGCCAGGGCAAGACCGGCGTCTTCAAGGTCCGCCAGAAGGAATTGGACGCCACCGACTTCGGAGAGACCATCCTGGAAGAGACGCGCAAGCTCAATGTCGGGCTCGGCATCAGCGTTCAGCAGCTCGTCGACGGCGTGCGGAAGGCGACCGATACGTCTACCAGCCAGGCACGCCAGGAGATTTCGTTTGCGACCACGGTGATGCTCGCGCTCGGCGTCGCCACCCTGATCGGCTCGATCCTGTTCGTCTGGCTCTATGTCGGCCGCAGCATTCTCAAGCGGCTCAAGGGCCTGCAGGACTCGATGCAGCGGCTGTCGGCCGGCGATCTCGACACCGAGATCCCTCAGAGCCGCCAGGACGACGAGATCGCCGCGATGGCGAAGGCGCTGACGGTATTCCGCGAAAGCATGATCGAGGGCCGCGCGCTTTCGGCCGAACAGGACAAGGATCGCATCGCCAAGGCGGAGCGCGCTTCGCGCATGGAAGCCCGCATCGTCGAATTCGAAGCCACCGTCCGCAGCGCGCTCGACAGCCTGCAGAACTCAGCCAGTTCGATGCAGTCGACGGCACAGAGCATGTCGGCGACCGCCGACCAGTCCAGCGCGCTGGCGAACACGGTCGCTTCCGCAGCGGAGGAGACCTCGGTCAACGTGCAGACGGTGTCCGCGGGCACCGAGGAGCTCTCGTCCTCGATCGCCGAGATCGGCCGCCAGGTCGTGACCTCAGCCGAGATCGCGCGCAAGGCGGTGGAAGAAGCCGGCCAGACCGACGTCACCATGCAGGGCCTCGCCGACAACGCCGGGCGCATCAGCGTGGTGGTCGACCTGATCCAGACCATCGCCTCGCAGACCAACCTGCTCGCGCTCAACGCCACCATCGAGGCGGCACGCGCCGGCGAGGCCGGCCGCGGCTTTGCCGTGGTCGCCTCCGAGGTGAAGAGCCTCGCCAACCAGACCGCTAAGGCGACCGACGAGATCCGCCAGCAGATCGTCAGCATGCAGGAGGTGACGACGACGGCGGTTTCCGCGATCCGCAACATCAGCAATACGATCGGCGAGATCAACGACGTCACCACCGCGATCGCCGCCGCGGTCGAGGAACAGGGCGCGGCGACGCGCGAGATCGCCCGCAACATCCAGCATGCGGCCGGCGGCACCAGCGAGGTCTCGAGCAATATCGTCGGCGTCAGCAGCGCCTCGGCGGAAGCCGGCACCGCCGCCGGCGACGTGCTGAGCGCCTCCAACGAATTGCGCCGGGAGGCCGAGGTGCTGCGCGCCGAAATCGACGCGTTCCTGTCGAATATCCGCGCGGCCTGACACCGTCATTCCGGGGCGTGCGCCAGCACGAACCCGGAATCCATCGAGCGGCAGGATCCGGCGGAGAAATGGATTCCGGGCTCGATGCTGGCGCATCGCCCCGGAATGACAGGGGGCCATGCCCATTATCCGGACGGCTATCTGCTTTTTTGAGCTAGCGCCGGGCGGCAGGTACCGCTAAGCCGGTAAGCCATGCATTCGAAAACGGACAGCGTGCAGTCCTCGGCCGAGGCGCTGCGATACCCCTTCGAAAATCACCCCGGCCCGGACCAGGTCGTGGAAGTGATGCCGGGCGTGCTCTGGGTGCGGCTGAAACTGCCGTTCCGCCTCAACCATGTGAACATCTATCTGCTCGCCGATGACGACGGCTGGACCATGATCGATTCCGGGTTCGGCAACGAGGAATCGATCGGCGCCTGGACGACGCTGTTCGAAGGCCCGCTCAAGGACGTGAAGATCACCCGCCTGATCGTGACCCACTCGCATCCCGATCATGTCGGGCTTGCAGGGTGGATCGTCGAGCGGTTCGGCTGCGCGCTTCACATGTCGCAGGTCGAGTATCTGCAGTCGGTCTATCACCAGAACCGCGGCACCGAGGAGCGGCTGAAGGCGCAGCGGCTGTTCTTCCGCCGTCACGGCATGGACGAGGACCTCACCGACAAGCTGCTCGGCCGCGGCCAGGACTACCTGAAGCGGGTGTCGGTGCTGCCGCCGTCCTACCGCCGCCTCACGCATGGTGACGAGGTCGTCATCGGTACACGGCGCTTCAAGGTCATCACCGGCGGCGGACATGCGCTCGACCAGGTGATGCTCTATTGCGCCGCCGACAAGCTGTTCCTCTCCGCCGACCAGGTGCTGAGCAAGATCTCGCCCAACGTCAGCGTCTGGGCGGTCGAGCCGGAACAGAACTCGCTCGGCGAATATCTGGCCTCGCTGGCGAGCCTCACCACCACGCTGCCCTATGATGCGCTGGTGCTGCCCGGCCATGGCGTGCCGTTCTACGGCCTGAAGACACGGATCAAGCAGCTCGCCGACCATCATGAAGAACGTTGCCGGCTGATCGCCGAAGCCTGCCGGGACACCGCGAAAACCTCCAAGGAGCTGGTGCCAGTCGTGTTCCACAAGCACGTGCTGGACGCGCACCAGATGGGATTTGCCGCCGGCGAACTGATCGCCCACGTCAACTACATGCTGGTCGAAGGCCGGCTGACGGCCGAGGAGATCAACGGCGTGCTCTGGTTCCGCACAACCTGACGCCGGTCGGCGGCCCCTAAAGCGCGATGAGACAAGGATGAATCATCATCGCGCTTTAGGTTATTGTTTGAGCATGATCTTTCCGGAAAACCGCTCCACACTTTTCCGGATCATGCTCCAGCTCATTTCATCTGGGCAATCGCGTGCAGCGCCGCGATGTAGCCATATGGCCCCAGGCCGCAGATCACGCCGGTCGCCACGACGGAAATCCTGGAGTGCCGGTGATATTCGTCGCGGGCGTGGATATTGGAGATATGCACCTCCAGCACCGGCCCCTCGAACGCCTTGATCGCGTCCATGATGGCGACGGAAGTGAACGAGAAGCCGGCCGGGTTGATGATGATGGCGTCCGCATCCTGCCGGGCCGACTGAATCAGGTCGACGATCACCCCTTCATGGTTGGATTGGTGGAAGGCGATCTTCAAGTCCAGCCCGGCGGCCGCTTGCCCGCAGCTTTCCTCGATCTGCGCGAGCGTCGTTGTCCCGTAGATATGTGGCTCCCGTACGCCCAACAGATTCAGATTGGGACCATTCAGAATCATCACTCGTTTCATGGTGCGTCCTCCTCCTCGCAACCTTCGGTGGGCCATCTGGCGCAATGAGTTCCGTGGCCGACACCGTGCACCATATTGCAGGTCAGGGCCACGCCGGCCGGTAGCGCGATCAAGCTGTCGTCGAGGGATTTACGCCCCGGCTGCCGCGCTCGCGCAACGTCGTGCGAAGTCGAAAGCGGGCCCATGGCCTGTGCGACCCGGCCGGGCGTTCGGACGCGCGTAGCGCCTTGATCCACATCAAGATTTGTCCCGCCTCGGTGGACAATCTGTCCAATGCCCACCGCATGCCCAAACGTGGGATAGCGCATGGACATTAGAGCTGGAAAAGCTCTAAGAAGAGGCGGCCGCCCCGGCCGGGTTCTGCTCCAGGTTTTGCCCATGGATTACAGCCAGTTTTTCAGCGCCGCCCTCAACCGCCTCCATGACGAGCGGCGCTATCGCGTGTTTGCCGACCTCGAGCGGATCGCGGGCCGCTTCCCGCATGCGACCTGGCATTCGCCGAAGGGCCAGCGCAATGTCGTGATCTGGTGCTCCAACGACTATCTCGGCATGGGCCAGCATCCCAAGGTCGTCGGCGCCATGGTCGAGACCGCGACCCGCGTCGGCACCGGCGCCGGCGGCACCCGCAATATCGCCGGCACCCACCATCCCCTGGTGCAGTTGGAGGCGGAACTCGCCGACCTTCACGGCAAGGAAGCGGCGCTCTTGTTCACTTCGGGCTACGTCTCGAACCAGACCGGCATTGCGACGATCGCAAAGCTGATCCCGAACTGCCTGATCCTGTCGGACGCGCTGAACCACAATTCGATGATCGAAGGCATCCGCCAGGGCGGCTGCGAGCGGAAGATCTTCCGCCACAGCGACCTTGCGCATCTGGAGGAGCTGTTGCGCGAGGCCGGTCCCGACCGGCCGAAGCTGATCGCCTGCGAAAGCCTCTACTCGATGGACGGCGATGTCGCGCCGCTCGCGCAGATCTGCGATCTCGCCGAGCGCTATGGCGCCATGACCTATGTCGATGAGGTCCATGCGGTCGGCATGTACGGTCCGCGCGGTGGCGGCATCGCCGAGCGCGATGGCGTCATGCACCGTATCGACGTGCTCGAAGGCACGCTGGCGAAGGCATTCGGCTGCCTCGGCGGCTATATCGCCGCCAAAGCCGAGATCATCGATGCCGTGCGTTCCTATGCGCCCGGCTTCATCTTCACGACCGCGCTGCCGCCCGCGATCTGCTCGGCCGCCACCGCTGCGATCCGCCACCTCAAGACCTCGAACTGGGAGCGCGAGCGCCACCAGGAGCGCGCCGCCCGCCTCAAGGCGATCCTGAACGCGGCCGGCCTGCCCGTGATGTCGAGCGACACCCATATCGTGCCGCTGTTCGTCGGCGACCCCGAAAAGTGCAAGCGCGCGACCGACATCCTGCTCGAGGAGCACGGCATCTATATCCAGCCGATCAACTATCCGACGGTCCCCAAGGGCACCGAGCGGCTGCGGATCACGCCCTCCCCCTACCACGATGACGGCCTGATGGACGGCCTCGCCGAGGCCCTGCTGCAGGTCTGGGAGCGGCTCGGGCTGCCGCTCCGCAAGCAACCGCTGGCGGCGGAATAACCTTAACCACGCGCCACATCAGGAAGCGTCGTCTGGAACGGCGGCGCACGGTGCGCCGCCCGCCTGATCCCGCTATACTCTCCCGCCACGGCTCGCCTTGAGGCCGGGAAGGGAGATCAGCAGCGATGCTGCACGACTGGGGCGTCATCGCCGCCGCATTCGCCTATATCGGGTTCCTGTTCTTCGTCGCCAGCCGCGGTGACCGCTCGCCGCCGGCGCAGCGCGGCCGCGCGGGCATGGTGATCTATCCGCTGTCGCTCGCGATCTACTGCACCTCCTGGACCTTCTTCGGCTCGGTCGGATTTGCGACCCGCACCAGCGTCGACTTCCTCGCGATCTATGTCGGCCCGGTCCTGATGATCGGCTTGTGCACGCCGCTGCTCCGCCGCGTGATCGGCCTTGCCAAGTCGCAGAACATCACATCGATCGCCGACTTCATCGCCGCGCGCTACGGCAAGAGCCAGGCGGTCGCCGCCACCGTGGCGCTGATCGCGATCATCGGCTCGGTGCCCTATATCGCGCTCCAGCTCAAGGCGATCGCCTCCTCGCTGGAAACGATCCTGACCGAGGACAGGGCGTTTTCCTCGGTCCCGATCCTTGGCGACATCGCGCTGGTGGTGACGCTGGCGATGGCCGTGTTCGCGGTGCTGTTCGGCACCCGGCAGACCGACGCCACCGAGCACCAGCACGGCCTGATGCTGGCCGTCGCGACCGAATCCATCGTCAAGCTGGTGGCATTCCTCGCCGCCGGCATCTTCGTCACCTTCTGGATGTTCTCACCGACCGAACTGATCGAGCGCGCGATGAAGACGCCGGAAGCGGTGCGCGCGATCGAATATGTGCCGTCGATCGGCAATTTCCTGACCATGACGCTGTTGTCGTTCTGCGCGATCATGCTTTTGCCGCGCCAGTTCCATGTCAGCGTGGTGGAGAACTCAAGCCAGAACGAGGTCGGACGCGCGCGCTGGCTGTTCCCGCTCTATCTCGTCGCGATCAACCTGTTCGTGATCCCGATCGCGATCGCGGGGCTCGTCACCTTCCCGTTCGGCGCTGTCGACAGCGACATGTATGTGCTGGCGCTGCCGATGGAGGCCAACGCATCGCTGCTCAGCGTTGCCGTCTTCATCGGCGGGCTGTCGGCGGGCACCGCGATGGTGATCGTGGAATGCGTGGCGCTGTCGATCATGGTCTCCAACGACATCGTGCTGCCGATGGTGCTGCAGCGAAGCCGCGAAACGCTCGCCGGCCAGAAGGATTTCAGCGACTTCCTGCTGAGCGTGCGCCGCTTTGCGATCTTCGGCATCATGGTGATGGCCTATTTCTATTACCGCGCGCTCGGCAACACCCAGCTTGCCGCGATCGGGCTGTTGTCGTTCGCGGCGATCACGCAGCTTGCGCCCGCCTTCTTCGGTGGGCTGCTCTGGCGACAGGCGACCGCGCGCGGTGCCATCGCCGGCATGGTGGTCGGCGTCGCCGTGTGGATCTACACGCTGTTCCTGCCGAGCTTCCTGGAGAGCAGCACCACGGGGCTGATGCTGCTGCAGCACGGCCCCTTCGGCATCGAGGCACTGCGGCCGCGGGCGCTGCTCGGCACCGACCTGCCGCCGCTGCTGCACGGGGTGCTGTGGAGCCTTTCGCTGAACATTTTCACCTACCTCGTATTCTCGCTGGCGCGCGAGCCGACCTCGATCGAACGCCTGCAGGCCGACCTGTTCGTGCCCCACACGTTCACCCCGATCGCGCCGAGCTTCCGGCGCTGGCGCACCACGGTCACGGTGCAGGACATCCGGAGCACGGTGGCGCAATATCTCGGGCCCGAGCGTGCCGGTCATGCCTTCGAGGCGTTTGCGGCCGAACGTGGCGGCAGGCTCGACCCAGCGGCGCCCGCCGGTCTCGAATTGCTGCAGCATGCCGAGCGCCTGATCGCTTCCTCGATCGGCGCCGCCTCCTCGCGGCTGGTGATGTCGCTGCTCTTGCGCAAGCGCACGGTTTCGGCGAAGGCCGCGCTCAAGCTGCTCGACGATTCCCATGCGGCGTTGCATTTCAACCGCGAGATCCTGCAGACCGCGCTCAACCATGTGCGCCAGGGCATCGCGGTGTTCGACGTCAATCTGCAGCTCATCTGCTCGAACCGGCAATTCGCCGAGATCCTGGCGCTGCCGGCGCATCTGGTTCAACTCGGCATCCCCTTGCCCGAGATCCTGGAGTTCATGGGAGCGGTCAATCCGCAGGGCTCGGGCGACGCGCAGCTCATGCTGGAGAAGCGGCTCGCCGCCTACACCACCGAGGGCGAGCCTTACCTGGAGCGGCTGCCCGACCGCCACATGGTGATCGAGGTCCGCACCAACCGGATGCCCGGCGGCGGCTTCGTCATCACCTTCTCCGACGTGACGCCGAGCTTCGAGGCGGCCGAGGCGCTGGAGCGCGCCAACGCGACGCTGGAAAAGCGCGTGCGCGACCGCACCGAGGAACTCACCCGCCTCAACTCCGAACTGGCGCTGGCCAAGAGCGCCGCCGAGGACGCCAACATTTCCAAGACGCGATTTCTCGCGGCCGCCAGCCATGACATCCTTCAGCCCCTGAACGCGGCACGGCTTTACGTCACGAGCATGGTGGAGCGGCAGCAAGGCGGCGAGGATTCCCGCCTGGTCGAGAACATCGACGACTCCCTGGAAGCGATCGAGGAGATTCTCGGCGCGCTGCTCGACATTTCGCGGCTCGATGCCGGCGCGATGACGCCGTCGATCAGCCGCTTCAAGATCGGCGATCTCATGCGTTCGCTCGAAATCGAGTTTGCACCGATCGCGCGCGCCAAGGGACTGGAGCTGACCTTCGTGCCCTCTTCGCTGGCGGTCGAGTCCGACCGCTCGCTGCTCAGGCGGCTCTTACAGAACTTCGTTTCCAACGCGATCAAGTATACGCCGCGCGGGCGCGTGCTGGTGGGCTGCCGCCGGCGCGGCCGGTCGCTCAATATCTGCGTCTACGACACCGGCGTCGGCATTCCCGTGCTCAAGCGCGGCGAGATCTTCAAGGAGTTCCACCGCCTCGAACAGGGCGCGCGGATCGCGCGCGGCCTGGGACTTGGGCTGTCGATCGTGGAGCGGCTGGCGCGCGTGCTCAACCATGGCATTGCGCTCGACGCCAATGCCGGCGGCGGCTCGGTGTTCTCCGTGACGGTGCCGGTCGCGCTCGCCATCAATCATACGGGCCCGGTGACCAGTGCGACGCCACTCGCCAAGACCCCGATCAGCGGCGCGCTGATCGTCTGCATCGAGAACGACCCGGCGATCCTCGACGGTATGAAGACGCTGTTGACCGCCTGGGACGCCCGGGTGATCGCCGCCACTGATCCGGAAAGCGCGATCGGGGCGATCGACGCCGCGGGCGGGCGCGTCACCGGCCTTCTGGTCGACTACCACCTCGACCGCGGCAACGGCGTCGCCGCGATCCGCGACATCCGCCGACGCTTCGGCGAGGGGCTGCCTGCGATCCTCATCACCGCCGACCGCAGCCCCCATGTCCGCGCTGCCGCGCGCGAGGAAAACATCGCGGTGCTCAACAAGCCGGTGAAGCCGGCGTCGCTGCGCGCCTTGCTCGGACAATGGCGGTCCCAGCAAATGGTGGCGGCGGAGTAGGTGCGCGCTCCAATCTATCTCCTCACCCTGAGGAGGTCGCGTAGCGACCGTCTCGAAGGGCGAGGCCACCGACTGGACCTCATGGTTCGAGACGCGCTACGCGCTCCTCACCATGAGGGGCGACATTTTCCAGCGCGGCTGATCACCCCTGCGGCGTGCCTTGCCGCCATTGGCCGCCGGCGATCTTGGCGGCGGCGATCACGGCCTGGGTGCGGCTTTCGACGCCGAGCTTTTGCAGGATCGCGGATACATGTGCCTTGATGGTGGCCTCGGAGACGCCGAGCTCGTAGGCGATCTGCTTGTTGAGCAACCCTTCCGACAGCATCATCAGCACGCGGACCTGCTGCGGCGTCAGCGTCACCAGCCGGTCACGCAGCCGCGCCATCTCGGGGTCGCCGGCCAACGACAGGTCGGTGTCGGCGGGAACCCAGACGTCGCCGTCCATCACCTTCATGATGGCATCGCGAAGCGTGTCAACGCCGAAGCGCTTTGGGATGAAACCGGAGGCGCCGAAGTCGAGCGAACGGCGGATCGTGTCGGCATCGTCGGTGGCGGACACGATCACCACCGGAACCGCCGGATACTGCGCGCGCAGGTAGATCAGGCCGGAGAAGCCGCTGATCCCCGGCATGGTCAGGTCGAGCAGGATCAGGTCGACGTCGGCGTCCTTCTCGAGCAAGGCGGTGAGTTCATCGAACGAACCGGCCTCGGTGATGACGGCCGAACTCACAACGCTCGCGACCGCCTGCCGCAGCGCATCGCGGAACAGCGGATGGTCATCGGCGATGACGAGGCGGGTGGTTGCGCTGGTTGTTACGGTCATCTGTTCTGTGCGCCGACGAGAAATCGGGTAAGCATACAACTCGTTGCTGATCAAACAGCAATTCAATTGTCCACTGACAGGAACTGTCTTGCAAGGCAACCTTCCACTCGGAATCGCAAGGCAGTTAATACAGGCGCCAATTGCAAGGATGTTTGCAGGGATGCTGCAGCGCAACAATGGGCATTCACCCTCAATCCTTGAACAGCAGGCCGCGGGTTAGGTCATGGATCGCCGTGACCGCGTGCAGCGCCGTCCTCAGTCGATCGCGGTCGCGAGCCGACAATCGCTTCACGGAAACAATATTGGAGGGCGGAGTTCCATGGGCAATATCCTCGATCTGCTGAGACAGGATCAGCTCGAGAAAGACGCCGTGGGCCTCGACAAGCGCATCGAGATCGGTCTCGCCATGGCCAACCAGCGCCTTCACGCCAGCGAGTCGCTGCGATGTCGACCGGTCCATCACATGGTAGCGGATCGCCATCGCGCGCGCGGCGGCGACCACACCGAAAAGCCCGGCCGCCTTGAGATTGATGCGGCCGCCTTCGGTGCGGATACCACCCAGGAGTTTGAGGCTCGTGGGAATCTGGATGCCCTCGACCAGCAGCTTGGCAAACGCGACCTGCCCCTCGGCTGCCGCGAAAGCGTGCTGCCTCACGACGACCGCAAGGTTGCCGTCGCCGTGGACGGCACGCAGATCAAAAAAGATATCGACGGACAGTAAATCCCGGGGATCAGAGCGCGTGATCCAGTTGTCGATGCGTTCGCGCCACGTCGCGACGGAACCGCGCCAAGGCGCGTTCTTCGCCATCACGCCGCCCTTGCAATAGGGCACACCGACCTCATGCAGAATGTCCGCGACGAGAGCCCCGAACGCCGCGAACCAGCGATCCTCATCGCCTCCGGGTTCGCCTTGCTCGAAGATCACCGCATTGTCCTGATCCATCGCCAGCAGGCTTTCGCCGCGTCCGGCGGACCCGAGCACGAGTAATGCATATGGCATCGGAGGCTCGCCGTCGCCGCGCTCCCGCATGAGCCGCTCGGCGATCACGGCGGCCTGGCGGGAGAGGGCGCAGAGTTCGCTGGAAATCACTTCCGCGATCTGACGGCCGGACAATCCTTCCGCCAAGAGCACCTCCGCCACCCGCGGCAGCTTCGCCCAGGCAACCGCAAGCGCGCGGGCGTCCTCGGCATCCTCGATCTCGTCCCCGAGCGATATCGCCTCCCCGGCCCGCAGGCGCAGCAGGTCCCGCGCGGACAATGCACCGACCACGCGGCCGGCGTCATCGACAACGCCGAGATGGCGGATCTTGAGACGATTCATTCGGCTAATGGCGACGTAGACAAACGCATCCGCAGGAACCGAATCGAGCGGCCTGCTCATGATCTCACCAACCGGCAGTTCGAGCGCTGGAGCGCCGAGCCGCGCGATCGCCCGCAGCACGTCGCGCTCCGTGACGATCCCCGCCTCAACCGCCCTGGTTTCGTCCGGGTCTGAAGGAGGCCCGCGCACATACAAAGCCGAGATCTTTTCGCCCGCCATTCGCGCCAGGGCATCGATCAGCGGGACCTCCGACGGGACGAAGATCGCCGGCGTCCGCATGATGTCGCGGTTGCGGTGGCAGTAGGCGTAGGCGTCGAAGCGCCTCAGCGTCCGCTCTGCATCGATCCGGGCCGTCGCGTCGACCGCCTCGATCCAGCCAAGCCGCACCTGATCGTCGAGCACTGCGGTGAGCGCGCGACAGGCCCGTTCAGCTTCGGCAATGGTACGGATACCGTGCTCGCGCAATCTCGGCACCAGCCCCAGGAATATCCGCGCCGTCGTGATCGCATCGCCGAGCGCGGAATGCCGCTTGGCCACGTCGACGCCAAGCCAGACCGCGAGGTTCTCCAGCTCATATCCGCCCAGCTCCGGCGCGACTATCTCGGCAAGCAGCCTGGTATCGAGCGTTCGAGGCCGGGACCATGGCAAGCCCGCCAGATCGCATTCGCGCTTGAGCACCGCGAGATCGAAACCGATCATGTGCCCGATTACGATGGTCCGACCGAGAAACGCTTCGAAATGCGGCCAGACATCCACGAACAACGGCGATTCAGCGACGGTCGCATCGTCGATGCCATGAACGCGGGTCGCCTCGATCGGGATCGGCTGATCGGCCGGCCGCAGCAATTGACGAAACGAGCCGCCATCGACCAGCTTTCCGGCTGAGAGACGCACGCCGGCAAGCTCGATCACCCGCGCCTTGCGTGGATCGAGCCCGGTGGTTTCGGCATCGATGACAACGGCGTCGAGCGACAGAAGCGGGGCAGCGCCACTCGTCCTGTCCATGGACTTTCCCCTCAGAGCCGGGCCATGCGAAGCCGGTCGACAAACCGGGCATCGGCAGAGGCCGGGCGGTTCTACTTCAACAGCGCGCTGGTCACCGCAGCCGCATCGATGCGATCGACCAATTCGTCATGGATGTTGCACAGACTGACGCGCAGGTAGTTGCGCGTCGTCTGGAAGTCCCGTCCACGCAGCTTTTCGTGGATCGGCATCATGGAAAAATAGATTTCCGCCAGCGGCTCGGGAATGTCCATCACGCGCTTGGGCGCATACCCGCCAACCAGATCGAGCCGATGCTCCAGTTCGCGTCGAGCCTCCAGCCATGTGACCTCGCCGATCGACGGCGGCACCGGATACCGGTCGAAGACCGAGAGCACGACCAGGATGAGCTGGTCGAGAACCGCGCGGCGCTGCATCGCGGCGTGCGGCCGCAACACCCCATCGACCATCTCGCCGACCATCGAAAGGCCCAGCGGAAACGCCTGCCAGCGCGAATGCTCAACCGATTTGGCAAACCGCTCCTCGGCGAACAGGACCTTGGCGTAGTGCCCGGCGCGGGCGCGCGAATACTCGAAGATTCCCTTTTGCACGATGAAGGCGGATTGCGCGTCGATGAAATCGGCGAGCTCCTGCCGGGTGCGAATCGGCGGACGGGGACGAAACAACTTTTCGAACAGCTTCATCGCAGCCTGATCCTGCCAAACCGGCCGGAGCTACTTTCGCTCCTCGGCCCGTGCCTGCAAAGCGCAATGTTTCCAACGCAGCATCGTTGTTAGCAGTCGCAATAAATCTTACCCGCCGAAAGTCTAATTAGGCCCTGACCATTTGCGATGTTAGCCTGAATCACTCCTAAACTGGCACAAGACCGGTGGAGCCGCGGCGCGGGGGATGCCGCACTGATGGGATTGCAATCCCTCAACCGTTCAATCCCGGCGCATTTGCGGACCGGTTTTTGAGGGAGGAATTGCAACCCATGGCCGACTCACCAAGCATGAAAGAGAGAGAAGTAGCGCACTGGGCGAAGACCTCGCGCCTGATGTTCACGCATCTCGGCATCTGGTTCTTCTTCGGCTTCATCATCCACATGTTCGTGGTGCCACTCAACAAGATCGTCATCCCGATCCTCGGTTTTCCGCTCGGCTTCTATATGGCGGCGCAGGGATCGCTGATCGTGTTCGTGGTCATGCTGTTCGTGTTTGCGAAGCAGCAGGACAAGATCGACCGCGAATTCGATTTTGCTGAGGACGATTGAGGGGGAGGAGATCATGGCCACACAAACCGCTACCAGCACCTCGGACTTCATCAAGAATCTCGGCAAGATGTACGGCACCTACACAGGTGGATTCCTCGCATTCATCTTGTTGCTTGCCGTTCTCGAGCAGGTCGGCGTTCCCAACAAGATCCTCGGCTACCTGTTCGTATTCTTTACGCTCGCGGTCTACGCCATTATCGGCATCATGACGCGAACCGCCCAGGTCTCGGAGTATTATGTCGCCGGCCGGCGCGTCCCTGCGTTCTACAACGGCATGGCAACAGGCGCCGACTGGATGTCGGCGGCATCCTTCGTCGGCATGGCCGGCACTCTCTTCCTGCTTGGCTATGACGGCCTTGCCTGGGTGCTTGGATGGACCGGCGGCTTTGTGCTGGTGTCCATCCTGATTGGACCATATCTGCGCAAGTTCGGCGCCTATACGGTGCCCGACTTCCTGTCGTTCCGTTACGGCGGCAATTTTGCACGGTTTCTCGGCGTGATCGTGCTCGTTGCCTGCTCCTTCACCTATGTGACGGCGCAGATTTACGGCACCGGCCTTATCGCATCGCGATTCCTCGGCATGCAGTTCGAACTCGCGGTGTTCGCGGGTCTGGTCGGAATCCTGCTTTGCGCCATGCTGGGCGGTATGCGGGCGGTCACCTGGACGCAGATCGCGCAGTACATCGTGCTGATTGTCGCCTATCTGACGCCGATCGTGATCCTGTCCACCATGAAATACGGAGTTCCGATCCCGCAACTCACTTATGGGCAGGCGATCGCGGACATTACCGCGCGAGAGCAGCAGATGCTGGGGGCGGGTCTGGCCACGGCCGCGACGCTCAAGCCGCATATCCAGCCCTTCATCAACTATAGCCCGCTCAACTTCTTCGCGATCATCATGTGCATGATGGTCGGCACGGCGTCACTGCCGCATATCCTGATGCGCTATTTCACCACCCCATCTGTGCGTGAGGCGCGCCAGTCGGTGGCGTGGTCGCTGCTGTTCATCTTCCTGCTGTACTTCTCGGCGCCGGCCTACGCGGCCTTCTCGAAACTGGAAGTCTATACCAACATCATCGGCAGGGACCTGACGGCCATTCGCCCATGGTTGTTCAGTTGGGGCGAGCTTGGGCTGATCCAGATCTGCGGCAAGAACGCGGCCAACATCGATGCCGTCGTTGCGGCCTGCAAGGCGATCGCCGGACATCCCGGCGTGGTGCGGCTGCAAGACTTCGTCATCAACACGGACGTGATCGTGCTCTCCACGCCGGAAATCGCGGGCCTTCCATATGTGATCTCGGGTCTGGTAGCGGCCGGCGGCCTCGCCGCAGCGTTGTCCACCGCTGACGGGCTGCTGCTCGCCATCGCAAACGCGTTGTCGCACGACATCTATTACAAGATGATCGACCCCAACGCGCCCACCATTCGCCGTCTCACCGTGGCGCGCGTTCTGCTCGTGGGCGTTGCCGTAATCGCGGCTGCGACGGCCGCCACCAAGCCGGCAGACATCCTGGCCATGGTCGGCTGGGCGTTCTCGCTTGCGATGGCAGGCAACTTCCCGGCCCTCGTGATGGGCGTCTGGTGGAAACGCACGACGGCGACGGGTGCGATCTGCGGCATCATTGCCGGCTTCGGACTCTGCCTGTTCTATCTGGTGACGACCAGGTATTTCCCGGGCGCGGGCGTGAAGTATTTCGGCATGACGGCACTGACCAACCCGCTGACGGGAGCGCCGGTGGTCGATATTGCCAAAGCCATGGCGCTGCCCAACGCCATGGAAAGCTTCCCGACGCTCGCGCACCCGCTGGCGAACAAGGTTGGCTGGTTCGACCTTACCAACATCGCCTGCGGACTGTTGGGAGCTCCGCTCGGCTTCCTGGTCATCTATGTCGTCAGCAAGCTCGGTAGGGAGCCGTCGAGGGAAATGCAGGCCTACGTCGACGATATCAGAAGGCCGCGAGGCAGGACGGTGCTTGAGGAAAAAACCACCTGAGACGTCGTGACGGTTCACGGTCGGCAGACGGGGCCCTTCAGGGCCCCGTCTTTGTTTGACGCGCAATGGCCGTCTTGCCCGGACACGCTGCCCTTGCCATTGTTGCGCAAGAGGCTCGTTGCGAAAGTTGAGTTGCTCGTCCCACCGCGATGCGGCCCGGCTGCGAGGAGAAACGTCCTTGGATAGTGCAACGTCACTTGCTGCATACTGGTACTTCCATCTGCCCAATTTCCTTCTGGCGGCGTTGATGTACACATTGCTTGGCCGCGTCCTGCTTGGCCTGATGGTCGATGCGGACTCGCCCAACTACATCTGGCGGTTCTTTTGCCGCATCACCGATCCCGTCATCGCGGTCGTCGCGGTGGTGACACCGAGGGTCACTCCTCCGGTGGTACTTTGGCTGTTCGGGTTTGTCTGGCTGTTCTGGCTGCGGGTCGCGCTTCACTACACATTGCTGCTGTTCAAGCTCGCCCCACGACTCGGCGGAGCGGCACCATGAGCCGCAATTTCTACTTCATCGGAATTGCGTTCTTCGGAATGATCAACGGCATATTCAACCAGCTCTCGCTGATCTTCACGCTGCTGTACGTGCAGATGCTCGCCGGCCCCTTGCTGTTTGGAAGCCTGTCGCTGACGCTGATGTTCGCATCGCTGATGGTTTCCACCGCCACCGTCATTCTCGGCGGGATTCCGGCGGCGATCTACGAACGGATCACCGGTGCCGACGAGTCAAACAGTGTCTCGCTGTGGATATGGCTGGCAGGCACCGCAATTCTGGCGCTTCCCGCGGTCGGGAACTTTCTCAAGATCGGGCTGTAACCGTTGGTGCGCAGTGTTGAGGGCTGGCTGCGCCGGCGCTAGGCTCGCCCGCTCAAGCTGAGGTGGCAGATACTCTTTGTCAACGGAGTGGCGGCTCATGGAAGAGGTGCGCCGTATCGCCTATGAGACTGTGTTGCGCGCGTGCGGGTTCGCCTCGTTGGCTATCTTCTGCGTGATGATCGGCATGTCCTTCCTCCCGCGCGCCGCCTTTCAGGCGGGAGGTTTTCTGAGCATGACAATGACGCTTGTGCTCGCCTTCAAGGCCCGAGAGGCGCGATCCAAGGATCACCGCCGGACCGAGATGTGGCTCTATCTTCCCAAGGAGCTCCGTCCGCCCCAAGCCCATGCGCAGAAGACGATTTCAGCGGTGATGCGGGAGACCTATCTGCTGTTTGCGCGCTGGACCGCGATCATCTCCATCGTGATGTGGACGGTCGCGTTGGCCTTCTCCATCATTGGACTTTAGTCTGAAATTTGAAAAGGCGCGACGAGGCAAATTGTTTGCACTCTTATTTGAGCTGCAGGGCGCAGCCCGAGACGGCGAACATTTTCTAAGACCTTCGGCTGTCACGCGAAAATGCATTTTCCTCTCTTCAACCGGCGTCGCCCAACACTTGCGCAAGTGAGAGGCCGCCCACGCGCAAGGTCTGCGTCTGACGAGTTGATGGAACTCCTGCCAGCCGAAAGTACTATTGGGGCGTGCCTGCCAAACATGTAGGTGAAACCGCTGACAAATTGCGCGTCGATCTGCCACAGACAACGCATTTCAAGAAGACAGGCAGATCGACACAATCTAACAGGGAGCGGAAGCATTCAATGACGGCAACAACGATGACCCCGGCGCGTCCCGCCGGCATGACGAAGGACGAACGCTTCGTCATCCTTGCCTCCTCGCTCGGTACCGTCTTCGAGTGGTACGACTTCTACCTGTACGGATCGCTGGCCAGCATCATCGGCGCGCAGTTCTTCTCCGCCTATCCGCCGGCAACCCGCGACATCTTCGCCCTGCTTGCCTTCGCCGCCGGCTTCCTGGTGCGTCCGTTCGGCGCCATCGTGTTCGGCCGCGTCGGTGACATCGTCGGCCGCAAATACACGTTCCTTGTGACCATCCTGATCATGGGCCTGTCGACGTTCATCGTCGGCCTGTTGCCCAACGCCGCGACCATCGGCATCGCCGCGCCGGTCATCCTGATCGCGCTGCGCCTGCTGCAGGGCCTGGCGCTCGGCGGCGAATATGGCGGTGCGGCAACCTATGTCGCCGAGCACTCCCCGCAGGGCAAGCGCGGCTACTACACCTCATTCATCCAGACCACCGCGACGCTCGGCCTGTTCCTCTCACTGATCGTGATCCTGTTCACGCGTACCGCGACCGGCGAACAAGCCTTCGCCGAATGGGGCTGGCGCATTCCGTTCCTGGTGTCGGTGCTGCTGCTCGGCATCTCCGTCTGGATCCGGTTGCGGCTGAACGAATCGCCGGTGTTCCAGCGCATGAAGGACGAGGGCAAGAGCTCCAAGGCGCCGTTGACGGAAGCCTTCGCCAACTGGAGCAACGCCAAGATCGTGCTGCTCGCTTTGATCGGCGGCACCATGGGCCAGGGCGTGGTCTGGTACACCGGCCAGTTCTACGCGCTGTTCTTCCTGCAATCGATCCTGAAGGTCGACGGCTATACCGCCAACCTCCTGATCGCCTGGTCGCTGGTGTTCGGCACCGGCTTCTTCATCGTGTTCGGTGCGCTGTCCGACCGGATCGGCCGCAAGCCGATCATCCTCGCCGGCTGTGCGATCGCGGCGCTGACCTTCATCCCGATCTTCAAGATGATCACCACCAACGCCAACCCGGCGCTGGAAAAGGCGATCGAAGCTACCAAGGTCGAAGTGGTGGCCGATCCCAAGGGCTGCGGCGACCTGTTCAACCCGGTCGGCACCCGCGTCTTCACCGCGCCTTGCGACACCGCGCGGGCCTACCTCGCGCAGTCGTCGGTGAAGTATTCGACGACCTACGGCCCGGCCGGCTCCGGCGTGAAGGTCGTCGTCAACGGCAAGGAAGTGCCGTACGCCGACGCCAAGAGCTCCAACCCGGCGGTCCTGGCGGCGATCCAGGCGGCCGGCTATCCGAAGACGGGTGACGCCGGTATCGTGAAGATGTCGCATCCCTTCGACATCTTCCGCCCGCAGGTTGCGGCCGTGATCGGGCTGCTGTTCATCCTGGTGATCTTCGTCACCATGGTCTACGGCCCGATCGCCGCGATGCTGGTCGAACTGTTCCCGACCCGCATCCGCTATACCTCGATGTCGCTGCCCTACCATATCGGCAACGGCTGGTTCGGCGGCCTGCTGCCCGCGACCGCCTTCGCGATCGTGGCCTCTACCGGCGACATCTATGCCGGCCTCTGGTACCCGATCATCTTCGCGGCAATCACCGCGGTGGTCGGGTTCCTCTTCCTGCCCGAGACCAAGGACGTCGATATCAGCAAGACCTGAGACGAAGCGCGCTACCAGCGCTTGCTCGATCGGCCGCGGAGCGATCCGCGGCCGATTTGTTTTATTTCGTGCTGCCAACGAACTGCAGCACGACCTCGCGCCGGTGCGGCCTGGCGCGATGCTCGATCAGGTAGATCGCCTGCCAGGTGCCGAGCGCAAGTTCGCCATCCAGCACCGGAACCTGCAGTGAGGTGGACGTCAGCATGGTCTTGATGTGCGCCGGCATGTCGTCGGGACCTTCGGTGTCATGGCGCCATCCGCCATTCTCGGGTGCCAGGCGGCGCAGCACGGTCTGGAGATCCTCAAGCACGGTCGGATCGGCATTCTCCTGGATGGTCAGCGACGCCGAGGTGTGACGGATGAACAGCGTCACTTGCCCCTCCGCCCCGCACGCCTCGCGCAGGAATTTTGCGACCTCCGAGGTGAGGTTGGTGAAGCCGACGCCCGGCGTGTGCACCGTCAGCAGCGACGACACGATGGTGGTGGCACTGACGGTTGATGGGGCGCTGCGCGAGAGCGATCGGGTCGAGGTCATGAGCGAAACCGTCGTAGGAGGAATCAAATCTTCCCCGACGCGTCGCGCTGCACGCGGTTGGCCATCTCGACCAGGCGGCGCCAGGCGCGTTCGAGGAACGACATCATGCGGTCCATATCCTGATCGCTCGGCAATGGAATCTCGATCCTGCGTCCACCCTCCGCGACCTTCGGCTCGCCCTTCTTCAGCGAGTCCGATTTCGGCAGCGCCTCGTCGGTCTTGCCGGTGATGGTCGGATCGCGCTGCGCGAGCTCGGCCTTGAGCTTTTCGTTCTCGGCCTGCAGCCGGCCGATTTCCGCGTCCATCGCGGCGCGCTCGTCGGGTATGGCATAGCAGGCCCAGCCCGCACCCGCATTATTGTTGCAGGTCGAGACCGTGCCGGTCCTGGTGTCGAGCCGCAGCACGCCATCGGCGGTGGTCGACAGCGCGTAACGACCGTTCTCGGTATCCGGCCGGGATTGAGCAAAGGCCGCGCCGCTCAGGCCCAGGCTCAACGCCACACCGGTTAGGGCAGTGAGGACTTTCGAGGACGACATCGCCTGGCGCATCGGCTTGCTCCCGCCTCAGGAAAGGTTGGCCTATACATCCGACGTATAGGGCGGCCGGCCCGACTTCAATGCATCGGCCAGCAAATCCAGCCGATCCTGCCCCCAAAACACCTCGCCATCGAGCACATAGGCCGGCGACCCGAACACGTCGGCCGTTATCGCATCCTGGCGATTCTGCTCATAGGCCGCGCTGATTGCCTCCGAGGCGGAACGTTCCACCAGCTTGCTGCCGGGCAGGCCGGATTCGTCGGAGAGCCGCGCTACGGTCGCAGGATCGGCGAGGTCGAGCTGATCTTCCCAGACCGCGACAAAACCGCGCTTGAGCAAAGGATCGGGATCGAGCCCCGCCTCGATTGCGGCGATGACCACGCCATCGGCGAGGCGGGCATTGAACGGCCAGTGCGCCGGCTTGAGATGAAACTGCAATCCGCGCCGGTCGCGCCAGCGCTGCAGTTCCACCATCCGATAACGTTGCCGGACCGGGTGGCGCTTCAGAAGCGGAAGTCCGCCGGTCTCCGAGAACAGGTCGACCAGCACCACGGGCTTATAGTTCACCTTGAGATCAAAGCTGCCGACGAGATCGCGGAACGGCCGGTCGCCGATATAGGCCCAGGGAGATTGAAACGAGAAGTAGTAATCGACCTGGCGCGACATGACGGCTCCGGACGGGATTGGTGCGACGATGCATGCATCCCAACAGAGCGTCCGGACCGGCGCAAGACCGCCACGGCCTGAATGCCGGCTGTTGCGATGCGATGACAGGTCGCAGACATCTGGAATAACTCCAAATAAGTGCAGTCGAATCAATGCACTAACTGGTTGTTACGCAATCTTGACTTGATCGGACACGGTAAGTATGGTCCGCGCGGCTTTTGAGGGTGGCGGCGCAATTTCCATCAACCGCAGCATCGTTTAGTGTCTGCCGCATGGCGGAAAACAAAAACGACAACGCAAGTGGAAATCGCGACCAGTCGTCGTCCGACGAAGCTGCGCTTTCCGCAAGGCTCGGAAGTCTGGATCATCGGTTGTCCGAAATACGCGACAGCCGCAAAATCAGGACTGATCAATCCGGAACTGAAAGCGGAGACGGTGCCGCCAGAGCTTCCGCGATGGCGCTCGGTTTCCGCCTTTCCTCGGAATTGGTCGCGGGCGTTGTCGTCGGGGCGGTGATTGGCTGGGGATTCGACCGTCTGCTGTCGACATCGCCGTTCGGTCTCATCGTGTTCCTGCTGCTCGGCTTCACTGCCGGCGTGGTCAACGTGGTGAGGTCTGCGCGCGTAGCCTCAGGCAAGCGCTGAGCACTGGCGGAAGTCACGACATCTGTAATTCGATTGCCGGCGGGTAAGCCGGGGGACCAAGAGCCGCGCGGATGAAAATCGATCCGATCCACCAGTTCAACATCGAACCTCTCTTCACGATCGGCCATATCGGCAATCACACGATCGCCTTCACCAACTCATCGCTCTACATGTTCGTCGCGGTGGCGGTGATCTCGGTGCTGATGCTCGCCAGCGGTCGGCAACTGGTTCCCGGGCGTCTGCAGTCGGTCGCCGAAATCTCCTACGAATTCGTCGCCAGCACCATCCGCAGCACCGCCGGCGCGGAAGGCATGAAGTTCTTCCCGCTGATCTTCTCGCTATTCATGTTCATCTGCGTGTCGAACCTCGTGGGCATCATCCCCTACACGTTCACGGTTTCGAGCCATCTCATCGTCACCGCGGCGCTTGCGCTGCTCGTGTTCTTCACCGTCCTGATCTACGGCGTCTACAAGAACGGACTGAAGTTCTTCAAGATTTTCGTGCCGTCCGGCGTTCCGATCTACATCCTGCCGCTGGTCATGTTCATCGAGATCCTGTCGTTCTTCCTGCGGCCGGTCTCGCACAGCGTGCGTCTGTTCGCCAACATGCTGGCCGGCCATATCGCGCTGAAGGTGTTCGCGGGTTTCGTCGCGATGCTCGGCGTCTCGCTGGGCGCCGTCGGCTGGCTCGGCGGCGTGATGCCGCTGGCACTCACGGTCGCGCTGACCGCCCTCGAACTGCTGGTCGCCTTCCTGCAAGCCTATGTGTTTGCGATCCTGACCTGCATCTACCTCAACGACGCCATTCATCCGGGACACTGAGCGGTCCGGGGAATTTCCACCCACATCTGACTTTCTCTCCAAGGAGTACACTATGGAACCGGCAGCAGCTAAACTTATCGGCGCGGGCATCGCGTGCATCGGCATGGGCGGTGCGGGCGTCGGCGTGGGCGTCATCTTCGGCAACTACCTTGCCGCGGCCGTGCGCAATCCGTCGGCCGCCCAGGGCCAGTTCGGCAACCTGATCTTCGGCTTCGCCGTGACCGAAGCGCTCGGCATCTTCTCGCTGCTGATCGCGTTGCTCTTGCTGTTCGTTCCGCTCTGAGCGGCACACTCTTGCGCCGCCTGCGGGCGGCGTCCGTGACAGCTACAGGAGAACTCCATGGCTGAGAGTCATGGCGAAATATCAGGCCAGAAGGCCGGCGCCCACACCGAAGCCGATGGCGGCCACGGCGGAGGTTTTCCTCCGTTCGATTCGTCGACCTTCGCCTCGCAACTGGTGTCGCTGGCCATCGCCTTTGTCGCGCTCTACATCATCGTGTCGCGTTTCGCGCTGCCGCGTGTCGGCGGCGTGATCGAAGCGCGCCAGAACATGATCGAGGGTGACCTGGCGGAAGCGCAGAAGCTCAAGGACGAGTCCGCCGCTGCGCTGAAGGCTTATGAGAACGACCTGGCGGCCGCGCGCTCCCGCGCTCAGGCCATCAGTGCAGAGACCCGCGAGAAGCTGAACGCGGCCTCCGAAGCCGAACGCAAGGCGCTGGAGGACAAGCTCGCAGGCAAGCTCCACGACGCCGAGAAAACCATCGCGGCGACGCGGGCGGCGGCGATGAGCAATGTCCGCGGCATCGCGGCGGATGCGGCGACCGCGATCGTGCAGCGGCTCACGGGCGTGGCGCCGGATGGCACTGCGGTGAACAGCGCCGTCGACGCCTCGCTGAAGGGACAAGCCTGATGCTCACCGAACCGGAAACCTGGGTTGCGATCGCCTTCGTCATCCTGATGGTGGTGTTTGCCTATCTCGGCATCCATCGCACGGTGCTGAAGGCGCTGGACCACCGCAGCGAACGCATCAAGGCCGAACTCGACGACGCCCGCCGTCTGAAGGAAGAGGCCGCAAAGCTGCTCGCCGAATACAAGGCCAAACGCTCGACTGCCGAGCGCGAGGCCGAGGAGATCGTCGCGAGCGCCAAGGCGGATGCCGAACGCATCGCGGCCGAGGCAAAAACCAAGATGGAAGATTTTGTCGCGCGGCGGACCAAAACCGCCGAGAACAAGATTGCGCTCGCCGAAGCCCAGGCTTTGGCGGATGTCCGTGCCGCCGCGGCGGATGCCGCCGTGACGGCTGCGTCCACCATCCTGTCGCAGTCGGTCAAGGGTTCCATCGCCGACGACCTCCTGGCGAAGGGAATCGCCGAGGTTCGCTCCAAGCTGAACTGAGCGGTCTCAACGCAAATCAAAAAGCCGGCGCGAGACGATCGCGCCGGCTTTTTTGCTATCCGATGTCATCGCCCGCGAAGGCGGGCGATCCAGTAACCCGCGACACCAGTGATTGAGCCGAGAAGCCGCCGCGTACTGGATACCCCGCCTTCGCGGGGTATGACGAGTTCGGCGTGCTGGCCACGCAGCCTCCGCTACTTCTTCCGCACCGCCTTCGGCTTTGGCTCGGGCTTCAGGGCCTGCGGGTCGAAACCGATATAGAAGATGTAGTTCTCGGCAACATCGGCCGACGGCGCCGGAAAGGTCATGTCCTCGGCCACCAGCGTGAAGGGCTCGCTGCCGGATTCGCTCATCGTCACCGTGGTCTGATAGGCCTTGGTTGCGATCGTCTTTTCCGAGACGCCGCCCTGCACCACGGCGACGCGCAGCGGCACCTGGACGGTCGGCGGGGCGCCGGCGGGACCAACGATGACCCGGCCCTGGATGCCGATCCTCGCCGTGATCTCGCCGCCATTGAGCGCGCATTCGCGCGCGGTGCGGGTGATCGTCGCCTGGAACCGCAGATCACTGCCAACCGGCTCCTTGCCGGGCGCCCCCACCGCGTAAGTCGAGGCGCCGGACCGGATCGCCACCGGCGGACAGAGGACGTCCGATTCGTTGCTCGGACCCTCGGCCGGCGCCGCCGGCTTTTCCGCCGGCTCCTCAGACTTGCCGCCGCCGAACAGGCTCTTGAAGCGATCGGTCAATGACTGTGCGGCCGCTGGCGCGGCCAGGGTGCCACAACCAAGCGCAGTCGCCACCACAGAGGCGAACGCGGCCCTGATCACACGATGTCTTGCCATGCGAAATCCCTGCCATCCCATTTCCCGGGCGGCGTTATAGCAGCGCAATGGCGGCGAACCCAAGGCGCTAACCAGGGCGCTAACCGAGGCGCGAGGAACCCGGGTGCTAACCCCGGAAATCCTCATGCAACAGGCCAAACAGCAGGTGATCCTGCCAGATGCCATTGATGCATAGATAGCGCCGCGCCAGGCCCTCGCGGGTGAACCCGCATTTCTCCAGGACGCGGATCGAGGGCGCGTTGGATGGGATGCAGGCGGCCTCGATACGGTGCAGACTGAGCTCTCCGAACAGCGAGGGCAACAGCACCCGGAGCGCCGTGGTCATGTAGCCGCGATGCGCATGGGGCTCACCGACCCAATAGCCGATGGTGCCGGCCTGCACGATGCCACGACGGACATTGGCAAGCGTGATGCCGCCGATCATCACGCCGTCCACTTCGCGGAAGATGATGAAGGGATAGGAGCGGTCGGCGGCGATGTCTTCGGCGTAGCGGCGCAGGCGGCGGCGGAAGCCCGCCCGGGTCAGATCATCGGACGGCCAGATCGGCTCCCAGGGAGTGAGATAGGCGCGGCTCGATTCGCGCAACTGCGCCCATTGCGGAAAGTCGGACATTTGCGGCGCGCGTAGCAGCAGGCCCTGACCGCGCGGCATCAGTGCGGCCGGTCCGCTGGATGGCAAACGAAACAGGGCCATGCCCTTGAACTCCCTGCCCGCTATCGGGGCTGCCTGTCTATCTGTTTGGGCATGATCTTTTCGGAAAACCGGAAACCGTTTTTCCGGATCATGCCCTAGTGCAGGAGCGTCTTCGCCTTCGACCGAGTCAATCCTTCCGCAAAAGACACTGCCGTGTCCAGACCTCTGCCGCTGCCGAGTGCCACCACCGCGGGCCGGCTGCGCGCGAGCAGCGCACGGGCTGCATTGCGGGTCGATTCGACGCTTACCGAATCGATCCGGCTCACCAGCTCGTCCACCGTCAGCGGCCTGCCATAGGCTAGCACATGGCGTGCCAACTGTTCGGCGCGAGAGGAACAACTCTCCAGCGCCATCAACAGCCCCGCCTTCATTTGCGCCTTGGCGCGGGCGACCTCGGCCTCCGTCAGGGTCTCCACGGCCTCATTGATCACGTCCACGATCACTTCCATCATTTCCGGCGCATCCGACGGATCGGTGCCGGTGTAGAGGCCGAAAAAGCCGGTATCGCTATAAGGGGCGTGGAAGGTGTAGATCGAGTAGCACAGGCCCCGCTTCTCCCGCACCTCCTGGAACAGCCGCGACGACATCCCGCCGCCGAGCGTGTTGGTGAACACCTGCAGCGAGAACAACGACAGGTCGGTCTGCGGCACGCCTTCCAGCGCCAGCGTCAGATGCGCCTGTTCGAGGTCACGGTGCACGACGCGGGAACCGCCTTGGCCGAACATCGCCGGCAGCGGCTTTGGCGCAGGCGTCGCATCGAAGCTTGCGAACCTTTGCGCGGCCTCTTCGACGAGCCGCTTGTGGTCCACCGCGCCGGCGGCCGCGATCACCATATCAGGCCCGCGGTAATGGGTTGCGAGGTAGCCCCGCAGCATGTCGCGATCGAACCCCTTCAGCGTCTTGGCAGTGCCTAGCAGCGAACGGCCCATCGGCTGGTCCGGATAGCAGAGCTCGTTCAGGTGCTCGAACACGACGTCGTCGGGCGTGTCCTGTGCCGCGCCGATCTCCTGGACGATGACGCTCTTCTCGCGCTCGAGTTCATCAGGCACGAAGGAGGGGTTGGCGAGGATGTCGGCAAGCACATCGAGCGCCAGCGGAACGTCCGCCTTCATCACCCGCGCGTAATAGGCCGTGGTCTCGGTCGAAGTGCCGGCGTTGAGATCGCCGCCCACGGCCTCGATCTCCTCGACGATCTCGCGCGAGGAGCGCCGCGTCGTGCCCTTGAACGCCATATGCTCGAGGAGGTGCGAGATGCCGTGCTCGTTCGGCTGCTCGTCGCGTCCACCGACGCCGGCCCACACGCCGAGCGCGGCCGTCTCCAGATGCGGCATGGTGTCAGTGACGATGGTCAATCCGGATGGCAGCTTGGTGACCTCAACGCTCATCCGGTTACTCCCTGCTTGGCGGCGCGGCTCACCGACAATACGAACTTTTCGACTTCCGCCTGATCGCTTTTCATCACCTTGAGGTGTTCGGGTTTGGTCATCAATCCATCGAGCCAGGCCGGCAATTGCGGCCGCACCCCGCAGGCGGCCTCCACCGCATCGGGGAACTTGGCCGCATGCGCGGTCGACAGCACGATATTGGGAATCCTCGAATCGGCGCTGTCGCGGTCGGCGACCGCCAGCGCCACCGCGGTGTGGGGATCGACGAGATCCCCGGCCTCGCGCCAGGCGGCGCGGATCGCTGCCGCAGTCTCGGTCTCGTCGGCCTTGCCTGCGTCGAACTCCTCGCGGATCGCCGCCAGCGTCGCAGCCGGCAACACGAAGCGGCCGGACTGCTTCAGGGAGTCCATCAGCCGCCGCACGCTGTCTGCGTCGCGTCGGCTTGCCTCGAACAACAGCCGTTCGAAATTCGAGGACACCTGGATGTCCATTGACGGCGAGGTCGTGGCGTGAACCTCGCGCACCTCGTAGATGCCCGTCTTCAGCGTGCGCGGCAGGATGTCGTTGACGTTGGCCGCGATGCGCAAGGACCGGATCGGCAAGCCCATGCGCTTGGCAACGTAGCCTGCAAAGATGTCGCCGAAATTGCCGGTCGGCACCGTGAAATCCACCACCCGGGCCGGCGCGCCGAGCGCAACCGCTGAGGTGAAATAGTAGACCACCTGCGCCACGACACGCGCCCAGTTGATCGAGTTCACGCCCGACAGCGATACGGCGTCGCGGAAATCGTGATGGTTGAAGAGCCCCTTCACGATCGCCTGGCAATCGTCGAAGGTGCCTTCGATCGCCAGCGCATGGATGTTGGCTGCACCGGTCGTCGTCATCATCCGCCGCTGCACGTCGGAGATGCGCCCCTGCGGGAACAGCACGACGAGGTCGACATTTTCGAGATTGGCAAAGGCCTCGACCGCAGCCGCCGCCGGTATCGCCTGATGTCGCGACCACGATCGTGGTGCGCTGTGAACGCTTCGCCAGCACGTGATCCATCAGCCGCGAGATCAACTGCATCGCGACGTCCTTGAACGCCAGCGTCGGGCCGTGGAACAGCTCCAGCAAGAATTGATTCGGGCCGATCTGGTCGAGCGGTACGACGGCGGGATGGCGGAACGTCGCATAGGCTTCGTTCGCCATGCGGCCGAGATCGGGATCGGAAATCTCACCGCCCGCGAACGGCCTGATGACATCAACCGCGACTTCCCAATAGGGCCGTCCAAAGAAGCCGGCGATGGTTTCGCGCGACAGAACCGGCCAGCTTTCGGGCACATACAGGCCGCCGTCGCGGGCGAGCCCGGTCAGCATCACATCACAGAAACCGAGAGCCGGGGCCTCTCCCCGGGTCGAAACATACCGCGTCAAACCGCCCTCCAAAGGCTCAAGCCTTTATCTTAAGCCTTTGATATCATGGAATTTATCGAGTTCGCGCTACGCGGACTCGAAAAACCACCATAAAGGGTTTTCGCCCCAAGGGGAAACCGCTTCTTGTGCGGCGCTGCCGCAAGGCGCGGCCGGCCGGTCGGCCTGTCGAAGGCGCACCGCCACATGCGCAGAGATGCGCTGACCCGTCGACGGCTTCGCAACGATTGCCGCCTTTCTCGGGCGCCTCCATAGCGCTCGTATTCGACGACCTACCGGCAAAAACCCGCCGGAACCATTGCCGCTTCTTCCCGTTTATGTCCGCCGTCGAGGCAAGGGGAGCACCGATCGGCGACGCCGCCGACGCTCCGGCACATTAGAGGAAAGGAAGAAGATGAAACGGATACTGTTGATCGGCGCTGCGCTTGTGGTGTCACTGCTGGGCTTGACTGCATCGGCTTCGGCAAGGCTCGGCATTGCGCCGATGTCCACGAACGACACGCTGATCCAGATCAGGGGCGGGCACGGACACGGCTGGGGGCATGGACACGGATGGGGGCACAGGGGTGGCCGCGGGCATCATTACGGCTGGTATCGCGGGCGCGGGCATCACTACGGCTGGCGTCACCGCCGCTATTACTAGGAATCGCCGGTACTAGGAATCGCCTGCGTAGCCCTGCTGTTCCCGAATTGCCCCGGCAGAGGCGAATGCAAGCGATGAGAACGGTCGCGCCTTCAGGCGCGACCAGTTCCGCAGGCGATAAAGTCAGCCCAGTGCCATTTCGACGGCGATACGGATCAGGTCGGAATGATTCTTGGCGCCGAGTTTCTGCTTCAGGAGCGAGGTGGTGTTGGCAACCGTCTTGTAGGAGATGCTGAGCGCCGCGGCGACCTCGCCGATCTTGTCGCCCCGGCCGAGCAGCCGCAGGATCTCCAGTTCGCGTGGCGACATCAGCGAGGCCGGATTGGCCTTGATGGCGGCGCCCGAAAAGGTCACGGCCTCGGCAAGATGCGGCGAAATGAAATTGTCCCCTGCGGCGACCCTGCGGACGGCTTTCACGAACACCCTGGGATCGTCGGTCTTCGAGACATAGCCCTGTGCGCCGGCCTCTACCGCGCGGACCACGAAGGCCGGATCGTCGTTCATGCTGAACATGATGATCCTGGCCTCCGGATCGTCCTTGCGAATCCGGCGCATCAACTCGAAGCCGGAAACATCCGGGAGGTTGATGTCGATCACGGTAACATCGGGCTTCTTGCTGACATAGGCCCGGTGACCCGACTTGGCGTCAGTGGCTTCCTCGATCTTTACCGAACTGTCGGAAGCGAATAGCGATCTGCACCCGGACAACACCACCGGGTGGTCGTCGACAATCAATATTCTTGTGGCCGGTTTCGGCCTATCTTGCATCACTTGCATTGTGTATCCAGAACATAAATCCCCGGGAACCCGTGAAAAGGGAAAACCACCGGAGCGAATTAGAATTATCCAAATGTGGAATAGGTGTTCGCTTCGGACGCGGTTCTTCCTCCCGCTCGGTATCATGTTCGTAGCCGCGCTCCTAGTTGGAGCGATCTCGCTGCAGCTTTTCGCGCCGGCGCAACTGTCGGACGAGGGCGCGGCGGCCTCACGTTCGGCCATGGTGGTTGCCGACGCGCTCAACAGCGCGCTTCGGACGTCGGCCAACCCGCAGGCGACGCTGGATGCCTTTGCCCAAGCGTTAGGGACGTCCGAAGCCGTCCGCTTCCAACCCGCTGGTGCAAGCCAGCCGCTGCAGCCGCCGGTCGAGGTGCGAACCCCGATCGGACGGGTGCCGAGATGGTTCGTGAACCTGCTCACGATACCGGAGGTGGGGGCATCGTTTCCCATCCGGATCGAAGGAAGGCAGGTCGGCGAGATCATTTTCTCGCCCGACCTGTCGGCCGATATTTTCGAGAAGTGGATCGGCTTTGTTGCGATCACGGTCTCCGCGGTCGCGCTGACCCTGCTCACCGGTTTTATCGCCTCTTTCACCGCTGGCGCCGTGCTGCGTCCCCTGCAGGATCTCGGCCAGGGCCTCACCCGCATGCGCGGGGGCGATTATGAGCAGTTCATTCGCCCGTCGGGCCCGCCCGAGATCCGCCAAAGCGCGGAAGAGGCCAACGAACTTGCCCGTACGCTGAGCCAGCTCAGCCAGGACAATCGAGGCCTGCTGCGCCGGATCGTCTCGCTGCAAGACGACGAGCGGCGCGATATGGCGCGCGAACTGCACGACGAACTCGGACCGCTCTTCTTCGGCATTCGCGCCAAGACGGTCGCGTTGCTCGAAGCGATCCCGCAAGGCGAGGCGCCGCTTGCCGCCTCCGCCGAGGGCATCCTGCAATCGGTCGAGGCGCTGCAGCAGGCCAACCGCCGCATCCTCGACCGGCTGCGGCCGCTCTACATCCAGGAGTTGGGGCTGCAGAAGAGCATCGAGACCTTGCTGCAGTACGCCCGCGCGCAGGCGCCCGGGCTCAAGCTCGTCTCGCACATCGACGACAGGCTGAATGCGATCGAGGGTCTGCTCTCGCAGACCGTCTATCGCGTGATCCAGGAGAGCATCACCAACGTGCTGCGCCACGCCCGCGCCAGCTCGGTCACCGTGGAAGCGTCGATGAAATCGGCGGAGCTGACCGTGGAGGTATCCGACGACGGTATCGGCTTTCCCAAGGACTGCGTCTTCGGCCGCGGCCTGACCGGGATGCAGGAACGGGCGCGCGCGCTCAGCGGCACGCTCGAGCTGGTGCGCGAAGACGGACGGACCATTGTACGTTGCCACCTGCCGGTCGACGGCGCGCTTGGCTGATCGCCCGTAGCCCGGTTGGAGCGCAGCGCAACCCGGGCTACGGGGCTGCGGTTGCATGCTCTAGGCGCGGCGCTGGCCGCGCATCCACAATGCAAACGCGATCAGCACCGCAACGGCGAGCGTGAACCAGGTGATGGCGTATTGCATGTGGTCGTCCTTGAGATTGACCTTCAGCGGTCCGGGCTTCGGAATGCCGCTGTCGGGCACGGGCGACTCCAGATCGATATAGAAGGGTGCGATCGACCTGCCCTCGCCCCAACCGAGCGCGGCGGCCATCGCGAGATGATTGCGCACGAACCACAGGCGCTTTGCCGGACTTTCCTTCGGCGTCAGCGAGCCGGCGGCCTCAGGAAAGCGGAGATAGCCGGTCAGCTTGACCGGTTCGCCTGTGATCAGCGGAGCAACCGCGCGGTCCTCTTGGGCACGATCCTGCATCGTGTTCTGCACAAAGCCGGCATTGACCACCACGATCTCGCCACCAGGCAGGCGCGCCGGGAGAAACGCCCAGGTGCCGGGACCGGAAATGTCGTCGCGGACCGCGGAGCCGGAGCTGAACACCATCGCATCCGGCAGCTTCGCATAGGTCGCCGTGAGCGTGACGCGGCGGAATTCGTCGCTCACCGGGCGGAGCGCGCCCCATTGCGAAGGCTGCGGCAGCGCGTCGGGCGCCGCTGCCAGGCGCTCGTTGAGGGCCGCGATCAGGGCATGCTTCTCGACCCGGCGCTGCAATTGCCAGATCCCGAGGCCTGCGAACACCACTACCAGGATCAACGTGAAAATGCCGAAGCCGGCGGCACCGCGCTGGTGCGAGGGTGGTGCGGTCATTTCTGCTCGCGCTTGATCAGCCGGCCCTCCGCCGCCTTGTGGTGGAACTGGAGCGCGATCAGAAGCGACTTCATCGAACGCAGCGGCAGCAAGGTGGTGACCACGATCAACGGCAGCCAGAGCACCGCATGCACCCAGAACGGCGGCTGGTACTTGACCTCCACGATCAGGGCGCAGGCGACGACGATCGCGCCTGCCAGCATGATGATGAAGATCGCCGGCCCGTCACCGGAATCGATGAAGGCATAGTCCAATCCGCAACTCTCGCAGCGCGGAGCGAGCGTGAGGAAGCCCGCATAGAGCTTGCCCTTGCCGCAGCGCGGGCAGCGGCAGGCAATGCCGCGGAGCGCGCTCTCGGTGATCGTCGGGGGAGTGTCGGCAGGCATCAGTGGCGTTCGATCTTCACTTGCGGAAAACAAAAGGGCGGCCGTCTGGCCGCCCCTTTTAGCACATCGCTGCGGGCTAGTGCGCGGCGTGCGCCATGGTTTCGGCGCCGCGGCCCCAGACGTAGATGCAGATGAACAGGAACAGCCAGACCACGTCGACAAAATGCCAGTACCAGGCGGCGAACTCGAAGCCGAGGTGCTGCTTCGGCGTGAAGTGGCCGGCATAGGCGCGGAAAAGGCAGACCAAAAGGAAGATGGTGCCGATGATCACGTGGGCGCCGTGGAAGCCGGTCGCCATGAAGAAGACGGAACCGTAGACATTGCCGCCGAACGAGAACGTCGCGTGGGCGTATTCATAGGCCTGCACGCAAGTAAACGCCGCGCCGAGCAGCACGGTCAGGATCAGGCCGTATTTGAGGCCCTGGCGGTCGTTCTCGAGCAGCGCATGGTGGGCCCAGGTCACCGTGGTGCCGGAGGTGAGCAGCAGGAGCGTGTTGAGCAGCGGCAGGTGCCAGGGATCGAAGGTCTCGATGCCCTTCGGCGGCCAGGTGCCGGGCACGGCGCAGGCGCCGGCAGCGGTGCCGGGACCGCAGCCGAACACCGCGTCGCGGGTGGCATGGACGGCGTCGGCCGGGAACAGCGCGGCGTTGAAGAACGCCCAGAACCAGGCGACGAAGAACATCACCTCGGAGGCGATGAACAGGATCATGCCGTAGCGGTGATGGAGCTGCACGACGCGGGTGTGGTCGCCCTTGTACTGGGCTTCGCGGATCACATCGCCCCACCAGCTCGCCATGGTGTAGAGCACGCCGATCACGCCGATGCCGAACACGATCGGCGCGCCCGTGAACATGTGGTGCATCCAGCCGATGGCGCCGAAGCACATGACGAAGGCCGAGATCGAGCCGACCACCGGCCACGGGCTCGGATCGACAAGGTGGTAATCGTGATGCTTGACGTGCGCCTCAGCCATTGCGTTCTCTCCGTTCGCGTGCCGTCAGGCACGTATTCGTCTCAGAAATTCAAAGATTGCCCTTGCGCTTGTCGCCTTCGCCGGAGGCCACCGGCCTCGGAGACGGATCGCGCACGGAATAGAAAGTGTAGGACAGGGTGATCGATTTCAGGCTGTCGTTCTCGTGGTCGGCGGCCAGCGCCGGATCGACGTAGAACACCACCGGCATCTCGCGCTTCTCGCCCGGCGCCATGGTCTGCTCGGTGAAGCAGAAGCAGTTGATCTTCTGGAAATAGGCCCCGACCGTCAGCGGCGCGACGTTATAGGCCGCCTGCGCCGTCGTGGTCCGCGCCGACTGGTTGGTCACGGTGTAGAAGACGGTGACGACCTCACCGATCTTGACCTCGACAGCGTTCTGCTCGGGCTCGAACTTCCAGGGCAGGCCCGGCGCGACATTGGCATCGAAGCGCACCTCGATCTTGCGGGCGAGCGGTCCTTCCGCCGGCGCCGAGGTCGCGACCTGAGTGGTGCCGTTGAAGCCGGTGGCGCGGCAGAACCAGTTGTAGAACGGCACGGCGGCGTAGGCCGCACCGACCATCAGCACGACGACGAAGCCGCAGATCGAGGCGACCATCGCGTCACGCGTCAGCGCGCGGCGCGACACCTTTTGGCTCGTGCTCGGCGGCTTGGGCGTGGTGGTCTCTTGCGCCATCTCGATCACATCTCAGATCGGCCGCACCAGGACGGCCGGGCCCTTGACCAGGGTGACCGCGAAGAACAGCACGACCAGCACGCCGAGCGCGAGCGCAATGGCGATCGAACGATGGCGGCGGCTCTTGAGCTGCGCCTCGGTAAGGACAATTCCCTCTGGCTCGCGTTTGTCATCCATTGCGTGCCCATGCGCCCCCTACCCGATCCATGATGCAACGGTGCGGAAGGCAACCTCGATCAGCAAGGTCGCGAACAGCGCGAACAAATAAAGGATGGAGAAAGCAAACAATTTGCGGCAGGCGCGATTGGCTTCCTTGCCCTCGCGACGGCGATAAACGTCGACCGCAAGCCACAGCATGCCCGTCCCGAGCAGCAGCGAGGCGACGCCATAGATGGCATCGAAATAGCCGAGCGGCCACGGCGCCACCGCGACCGCAACGAGCACGATCGTGTAAAGCAGGATCTGCAGCCGTGTCGCATCGGGACCGGCGACCACCGGCAGCATCGGCACGCCGGCGCGGGCGTAGTCGTCGCTGCGGAACAGCGCCAGCGCCCAGAAATGCGGCGGGGTCCAGAAGAAGATGATCAGGAACAACAGCACGGGCTCAACCGACAACGAGCCGGTTGCCGCGGCCCAGGCCACCACCGGCGGCAACGCCCCGGCGGCGCCGCCGATCACGATGTTCTGCGCGGTCCAGCGCTTCAGCCACATCGTGTAGACCACCACGTAGAAGAAGATCGTGAAGGCCAGCAGCGCGCCCGCGAGCCAGTTGACGAGGATGCCGAGCGTCATCACCGAGAAGAACGCCAGCGTCAGGCCGAAGGCGGTGGCTTCTCCACTTGTGATGCGGCCGCGCGGGATCGGCCGGTTGGCGGTGCGGGTCATCAGGGCGTCGATATCGCCTTCATAGGCCATGTTCAGCGCACCGGAGGCGCCGGCGCCGACCGCGATGCAGAGGATCGAGGTGAAGGCCAGCACCGGATGGAACTGGCCAGGGGCGATCATCAGGCCGACCAGCGCGGTGAAGATCACCAGCGACATTACCCGCGGCTTCAACAGCGCGATGTAGTCGCCGACCTCGGCCTCGGAGATCCGCGGCAACTCGATGGCGTGGTGATCGACAACCGACACGATGGTCTCGTTCCCTTAAAGCAAGCTAGAGAGCGCGACGCGCCCGTGAAGGGCGCGCCGCTGTTTCTTAACTACTGCACGCGCGGCAGCACCTCGAACTGGTGGAAGGGCGGCGGCGAGGACAGCGTCCATTCCAGCGTGGTGGCGCCGGCGCCCCACGGGTTGGCGGCGGCCTGCTCCTTGCGGACGAAGGCGTCGATCACACCATAGATGAAGATCAGCACGCCGAAGCCCGAGATATAGGAGCCGACCGAGGAGACCAGGTTCCAGCCCGCGAACGCATCGGGATAGTCGACATAGCGGCGCGGCATGCCGGAGAGACCGAGGAAGTGCTGCGGGAAGAACACCAGGTTCACGCCGATGAAGGTGAACCAGAAGTGCAGCTTGCCGATGGTCTCGCTGTACATGTAGCCGAACATCTTCGGGAACCAGTAGTACCAGCCCGCGAAGATGCCGAACACGGCGCCGAGCGACAGCACGTAGTGGAAATGCGCCACCACGTAGTAGGTGTCCTGCAGCACGCGATCGACGCCGGCATTCGCCAGCACGACACCGGTGACGCCGCCGACCGTGAACAGGAAGATGAAGCCGATCGCCCAGATCATCGGCACCTTGAACTCGATCGAGCCGCCCCACATCGTGGCGATCCACGAGAAGATCTTCACGCCGGTCGGCACCGCGATCACCATGGTCGCGGCCACGAAATAAGCCTGCGTCGCCGACGACATGCCGACGGTGTACATGTGGTGAGCCCACACCACGAAGCCGATGCCGCCGATCGCGACCATCGCATAGGCCATGCCGAGATAGCCGAACACCGGCTTGCGCGAGAAGGTCGAGACGATCTGGCTGATCATGCCGAACGCGGGCAGAATCAGGATGTACACTTCGGGATGACCGAAGAACCAGAACAGGTGCTGGAACAGCACCGGATCGCCGCCGGCATCGGGCGCGAAGAAAGCCGTGCCGAAGTTACGGTCGGTGAGCAGCATGGTGATGGCGCCGGCGAGCACCGGCAGCGACAGCAACAGCAGGAACACCGTCACCAGGATCGACCACACGAACAGCGGCATCTTGTGCAGCGTCATGCCGGGCGCGCGCATGTTGAAGATCGTGGTGATGAAGTTGATCGCGCCCAGGATCGAGGACGCACCGGCCAGGTGCAGCGACAGGATCGCGAAATCGACCGCCGGTCCCGGATGGCCCGAGGTCGATAGCGGCGCGTAGATGGTCCAGCCGGCGCCGACGCCATTGGCGCCCGGCTCGCCCTCGACGAAGGTCGAAATCAAGAGCAGCGCGAAGGAGGCCGGCAACAGCCAGAACGAGATGTTGTTCATGCGCGGGAACGCCATGTCGGGCGCGCCGATCATCAGGGGCACGAACCAGTTGCCGAACCCGCCGATCATCGCCGGCATGACCATGAAGAAGATCATGATCAGGCCGTGCGAGGTCACGAACACGTTGTAAGTGTGGGATTCGTGGAAGATCTGCACGCCCGGATACATCAGCTCGGCGCGGATCGCGATCGACATCGCGGCCCCGATGATGCCCGCAATGACCGCGAAGATAAGGTACATCGTGCCGATGTCCTTATGGTTCGTGGAGTAGAGATAGCGGCGCCATCCGGTCGGATGGCCGTGATCATCATGGGCGTGATCGTGTGTCGCTGCGCCTGTTGCCATGTCCTAGATCCTTAAGCCAAGTCCCTTTTGGACCTTTGCGGTCCCATCGCCCTTATTCCGAAGCGCGAAGCCCGCCCCTCGGGCTTGTTGCCTTACTGCGCCGCCTGACCGACCGAGGCGTACGAACTCGCCGGGTTGCTGGCAAATTTCTTCTTGGCGGCGTCCACCCAGTTCGCGAACTCCTGATCGTCCACCACCCGCACCGCGATCGGCATGAACGCATGGTCCTTGCCGCACAGTTCGGAGCACTGGCCGTAATACATGCCGGTCTTGGTGGCCTTGAACCAGGTCTCGTTGAGACGGCCCGGGATCGAGTCGATCTTGATGCCGAAGGCCGGCACCGCAAACGAGTGGATAACGTCCGCGCCGGTGGTCTGGATCCGGATCACCTTGTTGACCGGCACCACCATCTCATTGTCGACGCCGAGCAGCCGCGGCTGCTTGTCCTGGGCAAGCAGCGAATCGAACTCGAACTTGCCGTTATCCGGATAGGCGTAGGACCAGTACCACTGCTTGCCGGTGACCTTGACGGTCAAGTCCGACTTCGGCACGTCGAGCTGCAGGAACAGGAGGCGGAACGACGGCACCGCGATGCAGACCAGGATCAGCACCGGAACCAGCGTCCAGGCCACCTCGATCAGCGTGTTGTGGGTGGTCCTGGAAGGGACCGGATTGGCGCGCGCGTTGAACTTCATCACCACGATGACCAGCAGCGCCAGCACGAACAGCGTGATCAGCGTGATGATCACCAGCAGGAAGTTATGAAACCAGACGATGTTCTCCATCACCGGGGAGCCCGCCTGCTGCAGCGTGGTTTCCCACGGCGCCGGCTGCCCCAATTCGGCGAATGCCGTCCCGCCGGTCGCGAGCGACATGCCCGCCACCGCACCCCCCAGCAACCGCCGGCCCATCAGGCCCATCGACATCCTCATGCCGCTCGCGCTCCCTATGATTTATCCCCTAGCATCCCCGCCGGACGGCGAAGATGCAGCACGATCCGCCCTGACAAACGGCCTGCCGGACGTACCTTCGGAAAGTACGGGAGCCAGATCGTTAGAACGCGTCGAAATCCAGCCTCTCAAACCATAATTCGCAGGCGCTCGCAATGCAGTAGTAGGGCCCCAAGCCATGCGCGATCGGCTATTCCCGCGCTGTGACATTTTCTCGATAAATCAGGCGATAGCGCCACTCCTGCAGGCGACGCCGCTTGACAGGGCGAATGCTGGATGTACCCAAATGCCGGGCGCCCCGCAGGAACCTGATTCGCGCAAAGAGCCTCACCACGGCGCGAGATTTGCTTGGGGATCGCCTTCAAGGCGCCGTCATTGCGGTATCAGTCGTTTTGCGTGCCGCCGGCTGCCGGGCCCTGCACCGGCCCTTGGCCGGGGAAACCGAGCCGGCCTAGCCGGACACCAAAGGATCGACCCGGATGGGCGCTTCGAAACATCACGGCGGACGTAGCTGGAATGCCACCCACTGGCTGGGCGGCCTGCTGGCGCTCGCGTTCATGTTGGGCCTGACCCAGGTGGCCCACGCCCAGGGTGCGGTGCGCTCGGTCCATGGCGACTGGCAGATCCGCTGCGACACCCCGCCAGGCGCCCAGAACGAGCAATGCGCCCTGATCCAGAGCGTGGTCGCCGAGGACCGTTCCAATGCCGGCCTCACCGTGATCGTGCTCAAGACCGCCGACCAGAAGAGCCGCCTGATGCGCGTCGTCGCACCCTTGGGGGTCCTGCTCCCCTCCGGGCTCGGCCTGAAGCTCGACAACCAGGACGTCGGCCGCGCCGGCTTCGTCCGCTGCCTGCCCAACGGCTGCGTCGCCGAGGTCGTGATGGACGACAAGCTGCTCGGCCAGCTCAGGAGCGCCAAGACCGCGACGTTCATCATCTTCGAAACGCCCGAAGAGGGCATCGGCTTTCCGCTCAGCCTGAACGGGCTGGGCGAGGGCTATGACAAGTTGCCGTGAGGGACGAAAGTCCTCGCAACATCGGACGCGTCCTGGTCACCTGGCAGTGGCGTAGTAATCGAAAAGCCGGCTCGCTTCGGCGGAGAGCCAGTCTGCTTCACCGCTGATATAGCCTTCGACCTGCCCGCCAATGCCGAGCAGGAAGGAGATCGGCATGCCATACAGCGCGAACGGCGTGTCGGCTTCCCCGCTGGCGCCGGCACGTGCGACCAGGCCGCCGGGGTCGAAGCCGACCGCGAGGCGGCGAAGCTTCAGCTCCTTCACGAAAGGCGCGACCTTCGATCGATCGCGATCGGTCGCAATCGCGATGACCGCGAGGTCGGCGCGGCCGCCCGCCGCCAGCAGGTCCAACATCGGCAATTCGGTCCGGCAGGCCGGACACCAGGTCGCCCAGAAATTGACGAGCACCACCTTGCCCCGGAGCGACGTCAGATCCAGCACGCCGCCGGAAAGACGCGGGATTGGCACGGGCGGAACCTGTCTCGCGCCGCGAATCTCTATGAACTGGCTCCGGGCTGTTGCGAATGGTGGCGGCCCTCCGGCCTCGGCGCTATTCGACATGGCTGGCACTGCGAGCGCGGCGCCCGCGCCGATCAGCCGCGCCACGACGCTGCGGCGAGTTGCCGTCCGATCCGACATCATGAGGAAGGCTCCGCTAAAGCGTGATGACTTTTCTTCAAATCGTCATCTCGCTATAGTTCCCTGTTTGAGCATGATCTCTTCGGAAAACCGGTACCCACTTTTCCGGATCATGCTCGAGGCAGTATTGGTCCGTTTGTCACGACCGGATGTACGACCAGCCGTCTTCCTGCAATTCGATGATACGCCCGGGACCGCTCGGCACGAGATCGACGTTATCGATCAGGGTGATCGGATGCCCCTCGCTGCGCTGCATGCCAAGCTTCGTCGCCTCGCAGACCACGAAACGAATGTTGGGATTCACCGCCCTCACCACCTGCAGCAGATCCTTCACCGGCGAAGTGTCGGTCCGGAGCATGTGAACGCCGGCGTTGTAGGCAACGACCTCGATCGTGAACGCTTCGTTCCGCTCTTGGTAGTATTTCGGAAGATTGAGCGAGGTCGAGATCAGCGCCCGCATGGTCGTGGGATCATCGGTGTTGATCGGCAATACGAGCCGATGCATCCGAACCGGCGCGGCCTTCGTCTGCGGCTTTGGCGCCGCCGCCTCCGACCCCGTCAGCAGCAAGGTCGCGGTCAGCGGCATCGTGAAAGCCAGGAGCAACCCAACGGCCACCGTCAATTTGCGGTGAGCAAGACGCATCGCGGCAGCTTCAACGATTGCTGGCAAGTGAGGCGAGCTGGTCGCGCTCCGCATAGGCGACAACCGCGCTCAGCACCATCAGGACGATCGCCGGGACCGGCGAGCCGCCGATGACGAACAGATGGGTGATCACCGCTCCGATCATGATGCAGACCAGCAGCAGCGCGCCGAACGCCGCCCTGCGCGGCAGGAGCAGCAGGATCGCCCCCATGACCTCGAGTCCGCCGGTGACGTAGCGGAACCATTGCCCGAGCCCTATGTGCTGGAATTCCTCGACCAGCATGGGGACGCCGTAAAGCTTCGCGCCGCCAGCGGCCACAAAGACCAGCGCCAGCAATCCCCTGACAACCCACAGGCCTAACGAGGTCCAGCGCGGCCGGGCAGGTGCAACAATCGTCGATGACATCGAGAACTCCCGAAATGTGAGAAGCGGCCGGCTGTCAGAACGCTCTGCAGCCGCGTAAAGCCCCGGGGGGACTGTGCAAGCCAAAATTCGGGACTAGGATGAAAATGACAAGTAGGATGATTTTTCTGGTGTAGTATGAAAAAGCAGACTAATGGCCTTTCATCCTCCGATTGCGCCTCGACGCGGGCCAAACAGCAGCTCCAACGAGCCTTCCGCGTGCTGTCCGGCAAGTGGAAGGGCGAGATTCTTTGGCAGCTGGTCAAAGGCAAGCAGCGGTTCGGGCAATTGCGGCGCTCCATCCCGGACGTGACGCAGCACATGCTGACCACGCAGCTGCGGGATCTTGAGAACGAAGGCTTGGTGAAGCGCACGGTGTTTCCCGAAGTGCCGCCGCGCGTCGAATACGAGATGACGCCTGCCGCGAAGGACTTGAAACCCGTGTTCGACGAGCTGTTCCGCTGGGCCAATGCACACGGCAAGCTGGAGCCCGACCCGCCTCCAGCGGACTCTGCCAGCAACCGCCGGCGCGCCGGTCCGCGCGATCACCCCTCGCGTCCTGCCCGATGACTGCCTACATTCACGGGCAAACGTGAATAGACAAACCTGAAATATGAAGGATCGGACATGTCCGACATCAAGTCGTCTCTGCTCGACCGCGCCAATCTCGACCGCGATGCCGTACGCCGCGAGGTCGCGCGGGGCTTGCAAGGGGCTGACGACGGCGAATTGTTCCTGGAATTCGGGCAGACCGAGGCCCTGGTGTTCGACAACGGGCGGTTGAAGCAAGCGACCTACGACACCAGCCAGGGGTTCGGCCTGCGCGCTGTGAAGGACGACGCGGTCGGCTACGCCCATTCCTCCGACGTCTCGCTGCCGGCGCTGATTCGCGCGGCCGATGCGGTCCATGCGGTGCGCGGCGGCTACTCGGGCAGCTTCGCCGCGGCGCCCGCACACACGAATGTGAAGCTATATGGCGACGAGAACCCGCTGGATGCGCCGGGCTTCGAGGCCAAGGTCAAGCTGCTCGGCGAGATCGATGCCTATGTCCGCGACAAGGACCCGCGGGTGCGGCAGGTCTCCGCGAGCCTGACAGCGACCTGGCAGGTGGTGGAGATCGTCCGGCCGGACGGCGAGAGCTATCGCGACATCCGCCCCCTGGTGCGGGTCAACATTTCCGTGGTCGCGGGCCAGGGCGACCGGCAGGAGAGCGGCAGCAAGGGATATGGCGGCCGCGAAGGTTACGCGCGTTTCATCGAGACCAAGGCCTGGCGCGATGCCGCCGACGGCGCGCTGCGCGAGGCGCTGGTCAATCTGGAATCGATGCCGGCCCCGGCCGGCGAGATGGACGTGGTGCTGGGCGCCGGCTGGCCCGGCGTGATGCTGCATGAAGCCGTCGGTCACGGGCTCGAGGGCGATTTCAACCGCAAGAAGACCTCGGCGTTCGCAGGCCTGATGGGCCAGCAGGTCGCCGCCAAAGGCGTCACCGTGGTCGACGACGGCACGATGGCCTCGCGCCGCGGCTCGCTCTCGATCGACGACGAGGGCACGCCGACCAACCGCACGGTGCTGATCGAGGACGGCATCCTGGTCGGCTACATGCAGGACCGCCAGAACGCGCGGCTGATGAACATGAAGCCGACCGGCAATGGCCGGCGGCAGAGCTATGCCCATGTGCCGATGCCGCGCATGACCAACACCTACATGCTGGCCGGGAACAGCGATCCCGCGGAGATTCTCGCTTCGGTGAAGAACGGCATCTATGCCGCCAATTTCGGCGGCGGCCAGGTCGACATCACCTCGGGCAAATATGTGTTCCAGTGCACCGAAGCCTACAAGATCGAGAACGGCAAGCTGGGCGCACCGCTGAAGGGCGCGATGCTGATCGGCAACGGGCCGACCGACCTCAACCGCATCACGATGGTCGGCAACGATCTCGCGCTCGATACCGGCATCGGCACCTGCGGCAAGAACGGGCAAGGCGTCCCGGTCGGCGTCGGCCAGCCGACGCTGCGCATGGAGCGGATCACCGTAGGAGGAACCGGCTAGTGAGCAACAACGAAGTGGCGGTCAGCAAGCCGACAAGCTGGCGTTCGCAAGCAGCCCAACTCGCGGCGATCGTCGCTGTCGTGTTCCTCGCCAAGGGCGCGATCGCCGAGCCTTTCTACGTGCCGTCGGGCTCGATGGAGCCGACGCTTCTGATCGGCGATGCGCTGGTCGCGTCGAAATATCCATACGGTTACGGCACCGCCTCGCTGCCGATCCAGATCACGCTGCCGGAGACGAGCGGCCGGCTGTTCGGCGAGCCGCCGAAGCGCGGCGACGTCGTGGTGTTCCGCTGGCCGGGCGACCGTTCGCAGGCCTGGGTCAAGCGCGTGGTCGGCCTGCCGGGCGACCGCATCCAGATGCGGCAGGGCCAGCTCTTCATCAACGACCATCCCGCGACATTGAAGGCCGACGGCATCGGCGATGCCGAGGACGACCGCGGCAACACCGAGACCGCCTATCGCTATATCGAGACGCTGCCGAACGGCGTCAGCCACGCGATCTTCAAGATGCGCGACAACGGCCGCCTCGACAATACGCCTGAGGTCACCGTGCCGCCGGGAGACCTGTTCGTGCTCGGCGACAACAGGGACAATTCCGCCGACAGCCGCGTCTCCGTACGCGACGGCGGCGTCGGACTGTTGCCGATCGACAACCTGATCGGCCGCGCCGACGCAGTGGTCGGCTCCTGGGACATGGGCATGCGCAGCCAGCCGGTCTGGACCTGGCCGTCAGGATTCCGGTTCGCGCGGTTCTTCACCTCGGTGCACTAGCCAGTAGGCCCTCATGGTGAGGAGGCGCGAAGCGCCGTCTCGAACCATGAGCGCGTAGTGGTAGGCAAAGCGCAGCGTGCCCACCATCCCGAGCGGAGTGCTGATGGTGGGCACGCTTCGCTTTGCCCACCCTACCGAGCTACTGAGCCTCATGAACCGAGACGAATTCCTCGCAGCCGTGCTGCGCAATCCCGCCAATGCCACCATCGCCGATGAGCTGCTGCAGCTTGCGCTGCCCGACGCGTGGCTCGTGTCGGGCTGCCTGGTGCAGACGGTCTGGAACGTAAAGACCTATCGTGTAGTCGATCACGGCATCAGCGACTACGACATTTTCTATTTCGATCCCGATACATCCTGGGAAGCCGAAGACCGGATCATCAAGCGCGTGCATGATGCGGTTGGCCACCTCGGCGTGACCGTTGAAGTCCGCAACCAGGCACGCGTCCACCTTTGGTATCCCGAAAAGCACAGCCTGCCCTACCCGCCGTTGATGCGTTCGACGGATGGCATCGACCGCTTTCTCACGAAGAACACCCAGATCGGAATCCGTTGCAGGCCTGAAGGCTATGATGTCTATGCGCCCAACGGCTTCGATGACGTCGCCAACATGATCGTGCGGCCGAACCCGGGACCGAATTTCTCTGCAGAGAGTTACGCGAAGAAGGCGGCGAGGTGGAAGGCGCTGTGGCCGGAGATCACGGTGCTGCCGAGTTGCTGATGCCTCCCCTCATTGCGAGATGCGTAGGGCGGGCAAAGCGCAGCGTGCCCACCTTCCCGAGCGGAGTGTTGATGGTGGGCACGCTGCTCTTCGCCACCCTACAACAAAACTAGCGCACCACGCCCGAAGTGAATCCCGCCTTGCGTCGCGGTGGCTTGATTTCCTTCTTCAGGAAACAATGCGGCTCGCGCCCGGCATAGCCGGGCCGCGCAAAGGTCCAGGCACGGCATTTGTTGTCGGCCGCGCACGCGGCCTTGCAGACCTCGTCGCCCTCGCCCGCCTTCAGGTCGAAATTCTTGTAGTCGCCGCCGAAACGATCGATCGAGGTTTCGACCGTGCCGTTGCGCGGCTCGACGACGCCGGCGCCGCGCACGCCGGAAACGCAGCAATTGTTCTGCGCGCGCGGCGGCACGCTGTTCTTGAGCCAGCACACCGCGCCCGTGGTGATGTCGGTCGGATAGTTGAAGCTCCAGGCGCGGCAGCGGCGATCGCGCTCGCACACCAACGCGCAATCGGCGGGGTCGCCCGAGGCGACGGGCGAACTCAGGTAGTCTCCGCCGGGGCGATCGAAGTTGACCTGCGCCAGCGCCGGCCGTGACGTCGCCACGGCCGCCAACAAGGCGAACGTCACCACACACGCCCAGACGAGGCGGCCAATTCTCATATCCAACGCTTTCGACTGTCCCCCCGCGCTCACCGCGGGCGGTCATTTGAGCGCCGCCAACCTGTACGCCGGATGAACGGCTCAAAAATGCGGCAAGCTGGCACACCAGTTATCGTGACCAGCGGCCCGCACATAGCGTGAACGCCATGCGCGTAAATATGATGCATCAGAACAAGCGGATAGGGCACGATGTCGCTAGAACGCGCATTCGGCGTAGGCCGGTTCGACGGAGCCGTTCCAGGCGCCGTTGAACTTGTCCAGCAGCTCTTCCGCCGGCGTCCGGCCACAATCGATGATCCGCTCGAGCGGCTCGAGATAGCGGCTCTCGTCGCGGCCGATATGGTCGATGCGGTTACGCCGCCGCAACCCGGCATGCGACAGTTTGAGACACTCTTTCGCGATCTCGAACAGATAGCGGTCCTTGATCCGCGCCTTGAAGCCGAAGCGCGGCACGTCGTCGCGCAGCGCCTGCCGCTCCTGCGCGGTCCAGTTCCGCACCAGGTCCCAGGCGGCATCGAGCGTATCGTTGTCGTAGAGCAGCCCGACCCAGAATGCCGGCAATGCCGGCAGCCGTCCCCATGGCGCGCCATCGGCGCCGCGCATTTCCAGATAGCGCTTGAGCCGCACTTCGGGGAAGATCGTCGAGAGGTGATTGGCCCAATCCGACAGGGTCGGACGCTCGCCGGGCAGCGCCGGATTCTTGCCCTCGAAGAAATCGCGGAACGAGGTGCCGGAGACGTCGAGATAGCTGTCGCCGCGCTTGACGAAATACATCGGCACGTCGAGGGCATAATCGACCCAGCGCTCGAACCCCATGCCGTCCTCGAACGCCCATGGCAGCATGCCGGAGCGCGCATTGTCGGTGTCGCGCCAGATCTCGGATCGGAATGACAGCAAACCGTTGGGCTTGCCTTCCGTGAACGGCGAGTTGGCGAACAGCGCGGTCGCGATCGGCTGCAGGGCGAGCGACACCCGCAGCTTCTTCACCATGTCCGCTTCGGAGGAGAAGTCGAGATTGGTCTGCACCGTGCAGGTGCGGTACATCATGTCGATGCCGTATTTGCCGACCTTCGGCATGTAGCCGGTCATGATCTTGTAGCGGCCCTTGGGCATCACCGGGATCTCTGCCCGCGACCAGGACGGCGTCATGCCGAGGCCGAGAAAGCCGATGCCAAGCGGGGTGGCGATCTCGCGGACCTGCGCGAGATGCGCCATCAGTTCGCTCTGCGTCTGATGCACGGTCTCGACCGGGGCGCCCGACAATTCGAACTGGCCGCCCGGCTCGAGCGAGATCGCCCCGCCCCCGGTGACGTCGTAGAGACCGATGATGTTGCCATTCTCCATGATCGGCTCCCAGCCGAGCAGGAGCTTCATGCCTTCGAGCAGCGCGCCGATGCCGCGCGCGCCTTCATACGGCACGGGCTGATGGCCCTGCAGCGTGAACGGCGTCTTCTCATGCTCGGTCCCGATCCGGAAATCGGCAGGATCCTTCACGCCGGCCTCGAGCCACGCGACCAGTTCGTCGCGAGATTGGAGTGGCGTCATATCGATCTGGTCACGCGCCATACGAATTCCGATACTGAAGCGCTTCGATCGAATGCGCGCGGTGGCAGGGGCATCCGCGAACCGGGCGGCCCGCGGATGCTGGTGGCAACAATGATATCATCGGGCAGTCACGCCGTCTCTTATCGCAGGCGACCTGGCGTCGCCGCAGGAACATCCCAGCCGGTCGAGGAGCGCGCACAGCTTGACCGCGTCGGCGTCAGACAGTTTCGATCCGACATGCTTCTCGATCGCCGCCGAATAGGCGCCCCACATCCGCTTCTGCAATTCGCGTCCCGTCTCGGTAATCTCGACAAACTGGCCGCGCTTGTCGACCTTGCATTCGCGCCGGGCCGCCAGCCCCTCGTCCACCAGGCGGTCGATCAGCCGCGACGTCGAATATTGCGGCAGCAGCATCTGCCGTTCCAATTCCACCGGCCGCAGCTCGCCCGACGGCGCGCGCGACAGCTCCAGCAGGGCATCGTACCAGGCGAGCGGCGGAAAGCCGGCCTTCTTCAGGTCCTGCTCCACGGCGTCGAGCACCCGGCTCTGCACCCGCATCAGGCGGATCCAGGCGGCGGTCGCCTCGGTCGATGGTTTGCGTTTCATGGCCTATAGTCCGTCATCGTCGGCACGAGTGTACCGTACTGAATGCAGGTGCATCAATCTTGACTATTCATGCAGGTGCATTTAGTCGGTCCGATGCCCAAGGCCAACAACAAAAAGGCCAACAATAGGTTCGAGAGGAGATCTCCGATGAAATTGTACTATTCGCCCGGCGCGTGCTCGCTTTCGCCCCATATCGCGCTCCTGGAAGCCGGCCTGCCCTACGAGCTGGTCAAGGTCGACGTGCGCGCCAAGAAGCTCGAAAATGGCGACGATTTCCTGCAAGTGAACCCGAAGGGCCAGGTCCCGGCGCTAAGGCTCGATTCCGGCGAACTGGTTACCGAGGGCCCCGTAATCGTGCAGATCATCGCCGACCGCGCCGCGGGCAAGAACCTGGCGCCGGCCCAGGGCAGCGCCGAGCGCTACAAGCTGCTCGAATGGCTCAACTTCATCACCACCGAACTGCACAAGAATTTCAGTCCGCTGTTCGCGCCGGTCCTGTCCGATGACACCAAGGCCTTCTTCAGGGACCGCCTGATGGCCAAGTTCAAATATATCGACAGCCAGCTCGCCGGGCGCGACTATCTGCTCGGCAACCAGTTCACCGTCGCCGACGGCTATCTGTTCGTGATGCTGGCCTGGGCCGACCGGATGCAGTTCGACCTGTCGGGCCTGCCAAATCTCGTCGCCTACAAGGCCCGCGTCGCCGCCCGGCCGAAGGTGCAGGAAGCGCTGACCAAGGAAGGCCTGCTGAAGGCGGCGTAGGCTGCGAATGCGAAGGACCGGATCATTGATCCGGCCCCTTGACTGACGCCGTACCCACGCCGATAGGGGTAGGGAAGGCAGTTAGCCTCCCCTCCCTCCGAACCGTACGGGCGGTTTTCCCGCATACGGCTCTCCAGTCGCTGGTTTCCTCATCGTGAATGTCTCGCGTGCTCGAGTGCTGTTGCGAGGGTGAACAGTCCTTGAGCCGCGAAGAAAGCATTAGGCCATCGCTGATGGTCGGCTTTGCATCGTCCGGCCCCGGGCCGCTTGTCCTGCTTGCGCAGGATGGCGCGCAACCGCCGCCGAACGAAGCCATCAAGGCTGCGAAGCTGGAATGGCGCGGCGTGCTTGAAGTAGCCGAACCATCCCCGCAGCGCCGGGTTGAGGTCCGCGATGATCCGCATGAGGCTGTCCCCTCTGCTGCGTATCGTTTTGGCCCTCACCTTGTCCTTGATCGCTGTCAGGCTCTTCTTCCGCACGAGCCGGCGACCCGCCTCGAACCGGTAGCCGAGGAAATCGAATCCCTGTCCCGGTTGTCGGCTGTCGACGATCCGCGTCTTGTCCGGATGCAGCGTCAGGCCGTTGGCCGCCATCCACGTCGTGACTTCACGCAACGCGGCCCTCGCCTCGGCTTCCGTCCGGCAGAGAACCACGAAGTCGTCGGCGTAACGCACCATCCGCCGCCCGTTCTGCTCCATCAGCAGGTCGAGCGGATGCAGATAGATGTTGGCCAGCAGCGGCGAGAGGACCGCCCCTTGGGGCGTTCCCGTCGTCGGGAGCCAGCACGCCATGTCCGTCATGATCTCTTGCCGGAGAAAGCCGTCGATCAGCGTCAGGATACGCCCGTCGCTGATGCTCTCGCCCACCCGTGCCATCAGCCTATCGTGCGGGATCGTATCGAAGTAGCTCTTCAGGTCGGCGTCCACGACATGGGTGAAGCCTTCCTTCAGCAGCCGATCGACCTCCCGCAACGCGTCCTTGCAGCTTCGTCCCGGCCGGAAGCCGTAGCTTCCCGGCCGGAACTGGACTTCAAAGATCGGCTCGATGGTCATCTTCAGAGCCGTCTGCACGATGCGGTCCTTGACGGTCGGTATCCCGAGCGGACGGGTTTGTCCGCCGCCTTTGGGAATCTCGACCCGCTTGACCGGGCTCGGCCGATAGCTGCCGTGCTTCAGATCTTCATGAAGCTCCGTCAGATATCGCTCCGCACCCGCCGCAAACCGCGCGATGCCTTGACCATCCACGCCTGCCGCCCCCTTGTTCCGCTCGACCTTCCGCCATGCGGCTTGCAGGGTCGCAGGCCGGATGGCCTTGTCCACCAGACTGAACCACTTGCCTCCTTTGACGCCGTTACCCCGCGCCGACACCATGCGCTCCGTCCAGATCGAAGCTTCCGCCCACCACCCAGTCCGCGGTTGTCCGCCGGCGGCGTCTCCCCCTTGCTTAGCCTTGCCGGCACTGTCGGGGTTATCTTGCTTCATGCCGAACCTCGTGCATCCAGCTTCCTGCCTCCCTTCCCTCGGAACGGTTTTGCTTCCCGTCCCTCTCGCCGTCAAAACGGACTGCGGTATTATGAAGGCTCTGACTCCTGTCGCTCTCACCCCGAGCGGCAGGTCTCTCCGCTTACTCCGCCTTGCCTTCCCGACATTCCGACCTCACCCACGTTGGCTGTCCCGCGGTCGCTTTGTCAGTCGCCTCAGCGCCGAGGGTTGTTCCAGGCTTCACCTCGAACGAGCAGGCTCGCCACAGCCCTACGCCGTATCAGGTTCGTCATCCTACGGACTGTCGGTTCACCTCCGGTTGCTCTCCACCCCGCCTCACGGCGACGCAGTCTCCTTCGATTACAGAGTTGCGACCAACTCCGGAACGGACTTACACCGTTCAGTCAAAGCGTCCTCACGGACGCGCTCGTCCCGGCCTTGAGCCGGGACCCATAACCCCAGGACGTCGTTGTAGCGCCCGGTGCGCGGCCGGCTTACTTGACAACACCGGCCGGTGGTTATGGGTCCCGGGTCGCGCTTCGCTTGCCCGGGACGACGAGGGAGGCTACTCCGCCGCTTCGGCGACCGGCTTCTTCGGCGGGAAACGGCCGTAGAAGGTCTCGCCCTTGGCGGCCATCTCGACCAGGAGCTTCGGCGGGGTGAAGCGGGAGCCGTATTTGGCCTCGAATTTGTGGCAGAGCTCGACGAACTTCTTGGTGCCCATGAAGTCGATATAGGACAGCGTGCCTCCGGTGAACGGCGCGAAGCCGAAGCCCAGGATCGAGCCGACATCGGCCTCGCGCACATCGGTGATGACGTGATCCTCGACCGTGCGCGCGGCTTCGACCGCCTGCACCACCAGGAAGCGCTGCTTCAATTCCTCGACATCGAGCGTATCCGGATCGAGGTGCTTCGGCTGCAGCCCGGCGAGCCCCGGCCACAGGCTCTTCTGGCCCTTGCCCTTCTCGGGATAGTCGTAGAAGCCCTTGGCGTTCTTGCGGCCGAAGCGGCCCTGCTTCTCGACCAGCTCCACCATCAGCTTCTTGTGATCCTGGTTGATGGCGTTGGGCCCGAGATCGGCCTCGGTCGCCTTCATGATCTTCAGGCCGAGATCGAGTGCGACCTCGTCCGACAGCGACAGCGGCCCGACCGGCATGCCGGCCATCTTGGCCGCGTTCTCAATCATCGCCGGCGGCACGCCCTCGAGGAACATCTCGTTGCCTTCCGCGATGTAGCGCATCACGCAGCGGTTGGCGAAGAAGCCGCGGGAGTCGTTGACCACGATCGGCGTCTTGCCGATGGTGCGGACATAGTCCAGCGCCGTGGCAAGCGCGACGTCTCCGGTGTTCTTGCCGAGGATGATCTCGACCAGCATCATCTTCTCGACCGGCGAGAAGAAGTGAATGCCGATGAACTTGCCCTGGTCCTTGAATTCCTCGGCCAGCGAATTGATCGGCAGCGTCGAGGTGTTGGAGGCGAAGATCGCGTCTCCCTTGAGCAGCGGCTGCGCCTTGGCATAGGTGTCCGCCTTCACCTTGCGATCCTCGAACACCGCTTCGATGACGAGGTCGCAGTCCTTCAACACATTGTAGTCAGCGGTCGCCGTGATGCGCGACAGCAGCGCATCGCGCTCGGCCTCCTTCGCCCGGCCCTTTGCGATCAGGCCATCGATCACGCCTTTGGCGTGCGCCTTGCCCTTGTCGGCGCTCTCCTGGTCGCGGTCAACAAGCACGACATCGATGCCGGCCTTGGCCGAGACGTAGCCGACGCTGGCGCCCATGAAGCCGGCGCCGATCACGGCGAGCTTCTTCACCTTGGTCGGCGGCACGCCCGCCGGACGGCGCGCGCCCTTGTTCAGTTCCTGCATCGACAGGAACAGAGAGCGGATCATCGCCGCCGCTTCCTTGGAGCGCAGCACTTGCGTGAAGTAGCGCGACTCGACGCGCAGCGCGGCGTCGATCGGCAACTGCAGGCCTTCGTAGACGCAGCTCATGATGGCGCGCGCCGCCGGATAATTGTCGTAAGTCTCGCGGCGGTAGATCGCATTGCCCGCCGGGAACATCTGCATGCCCATCTTGGAGAAGACGGGGCCGCCGGGGAGCTTGAAGCCCTTCTCGTCCCACGGCGCGACCGCCTTGCCGCCGCCCCTGATCCAGTCCTTTGCAGCCTTGATCAGCTCGCCGGCCGGCACGATCGCATGGATGAGATTAAGCTGCTTGGCTCTTGCGAGGTTGACCGCCTCGCCCTTCAGGAGGAGTTGCATCGCGTCCTGTGGCGGCACGATGCGTGGCACCCGCTGGGTGCCGCCGGCGCCGGGAAAGAGGCCGACCTTGATCTCGGGCAGGCCGAGTCGGGTCTTCGGGTTCTCCGCGGCAACGCGATAGTGGCAGGACAGCGTGATCTCGAAGCCGCCGCCTAGCGCCAGTCCGTTGATGGCAGCGACCCACGGCTTGCCGGAGGTCTCGATCGAGCGGAACACTTGCGAGAAGCGGCGGCTCTGCTCGAACAGCACCTGGTTGGCCGCGACCTCGCCCTTCTCCTGCAAGAGCTGCGCATAGGTGCGGCTCATGCCCTCAAGCATCGAGAGGTCGGCGCCGGCGCAGAAGGCCTCCTTGCTCGAGGTGATGACGACGCCCTTGATCGCGGCATCCGCCGTGGTCTGCTTGACGATCTCCTCGAGTTCGAGGACCGAGGTTTCGTCCAGCACGTTCATCGAACGTCCCGGAATGTCCCAGGTGACGAGCGCAATGCCGTCGGCGTCGGTTTCGAATTTGAAATTCTTGAAGGCCATGTGGTGCTCCCTCGATGCCGGCTGCCGGTAAGGCGCTGGCGGTTGGCTCTCGATCGTAGGGTGGGCAAAGCGAAGCGTGCCCACCATTAACTTCTCGGCAAGCGATGGTGGGCACGGCGCAAGAGCGCCTTTGCCCACCCTACGGCAGTTACACCCGCTCGATGATGGTCGCGGTGCCCATGCCGCCGCCGATGCACAGCGTCACCAGCGCGGTCGACTTGTCGGTGCGCTCGAGCTCGTCGAGCACTGTCCCTAAGATCATCGCGCCGGTCGCCCCTAACGGATGACCGAGCGCGATCGCGCCGCCATTGACGTTGATCTTGGCGTTGTCGATGTCGAAGGCCTGGATGTAGCGCAGCACCACCGAGGCAAAGGCTTCGTTCAGCTCGAACAGATCGATGTCCGACTTCTTCATGCCGGAGCGGGCGAACAGCTTTTCGGTGACGTCGACCGGCCCGGTCAGCATCATCGCCGGCTCCGAGCCGATATTGGCGAACGCCCGGATCTTCGCCCGCGGCTTCAGGCCGTGCTTCGCGCCCGCCTCCTTGCTGCCGAGCAGCACCGCGCCGGCACCGTCGACAATGCCAGAGGAATTGCCGGCGTGGTGCACATAGTTGACCTTCTCGATCTCCGGATGCGACTGCACCGCCACCGCATCGAAGCCTGCCATCGCCGCCATCGCCGCAAAGGACGGCTGCAACTGCGCCAGCGACTGCATCGTCGTCGTGGGCCGCATGTGCTCGTCCTTGGCGAGGATGGTGAGGCCATTGATGTCCTTCACCGGCACGACCGATTTGTCGAAGCGGCCTTCGTCCCAGGCCTTGGCCGCGCGCTGCTGGCTCTGCACGGCGTAAGCGTCGACGTCGTCACGGGAGAAGCCGTATTTGGTCGCGATCAAATCGGCCGAGACGCCCTGCGGCATGAAATAGGCCGGCACCGCCATCGAGGGATCCATCGGCCAGGCGCCGCCGGACGCGCCGATGCCGACCCGGCTCATGGATTCCGCGCCGCCGCCGATCACCAGTTCATGTTGCCCGCTCATGATCTGGGCCGCGGCAAAATTCACGGCATCAAGGCCCGAGGCGCAGAAGCGGCTGATCTGTACGCCCGGCACCTTCTCGCCGAGGCCCGATTTCAGCGCCGCGAAGCGGGCCATGTCGGAGCCGGCTTCGCCGACGGGATCGACGATGCCGAACACGACGTCATCGACGACGTCTTCGGCAATGTTGTTGCGCTCCTTCAGCGCCTTCAGCGGCACGGTGGCGAGCGCCAGCGCGGTGACTTCGTGCAGCGCGCCGTCAGGCTTGCCGCGACCGCGCGGGGTACGAACGTGATCGTAGATATATGCCTCAGGCATGACGCCCTCCTGATATGAGGATCATAATATATAGCCGAACCAGCCGAAGTCGCGAGGTGCAGCCGAAGATTCTTCAGAACGCTTCCGCTGCCAGTTCCATCGTGGTCGCGCTGCCGCTCTGGATGCGCGCCAAATGCACGGCCGTCTCCGGCAACAATTTCTCCATGAAGAAGCGGCCGGTCACGAGCTTGGTCGAGAGGTAAGGTGTCGCGCCGCCGGTAGCGATCTTGTCCTGCGTCACCTTTGCCATTCGTGCCCACATGTAGCCGAGCGCGACCAGGCCGAACAATTTCATGTAGTCGGTCGCGGCGGCGCCGGCATTGTCGGGCTTGGTCATCGCGTTCTGCATCAGCCAGCCGGTCGCCTGCTGCAGATGGCCGAGCGCGGCCGAGAGCGGCGTCACGAACGGCTTCATGGCTTCGTCCGCGGCATGCTCCTTGGCGTAAGTACCGACTTCACCGAAGAACGCCATCACCGCGCGGCCGCCGTCGCGCGGCAGCTTGCGGCCGACGAGGTCGAGCGCCTGGATGCCATTGGCGCCCTCATAGATCATGGAGATGCGGGCGTCGCGCACGAACTGCTCCATGCCCTGCTCGGCGATGTAGCCGTGGCCACCGTACATCTGCTGCGCCAGCACGGTGTTGGCGAAGCCGGTGTCGGTGAGCACGCCTTTCAGCACCGGCGTCATCAGGCCCATATGGTCGTCGGCTTCCTGGCGGTCCTTGGGATCGTTGGAGCGGTGGGCGACGTCGCTTTTCAGCGCGGTCCAGAGCACCATGGCGCGCGCCGCCTCGTTGAAGGCGCGGATCGTCAGCAGCGTGCGGCGGACGTCGGGATGCACGATGATCGGGTCGGCCGGCTTGTCCGGCGACTTCGCGCCGGTGAGCGAGCGGCCCTGCAGGCGCTCGCGCGCATAGGCCACCGCGTTCTGGTAGGCGACCTCGGACTGCGCCAGCCCCTGCACGGCAACGCCGAGCCGGGCCTCGTTCATCATCACGAACATGCCCTGCATGCCCTTGTTCTCCTGGCCGATCAGCCAGCCGGTGGCATTATCGTAATTCATCACGCAGGTGGAATTGCCGTGAATGCCCATCTTGTGCTCGATCGAGCCGCAGGTAACGCCGTTGCGTGCCCCGAGCGAGCCGTCGGGATTGACCAGCACCTTCGGCACCACGAACAGCGAGACGCCCTTGATGCCGGCCGGTGCGCCTTCGATGCGCGCAAGCACGAGGTGGATGACGTTGTCGGTAAGGTCGTGCTCGCCGGCGGAGATGAAGATCTTGGTGCCTGATATCTTGAAGCTGCCGTCGGCCTGGCGTACGGCCTTGGTCCGCAACAAGCCGAGATCGGTGCCGCAATGCGGCTCGGTGAGGTTCATGGTGCCGGTCCATTCGCCCGCCACCATCTTCGGAACATAGGTTTTCTTCTGCTCGTCGGTGCCGTGCACCAGCAGCGCCGCGGTCGCGCCCATGGTGAGCCCGCCATACATCGAGAACGCCATGTTGGCCGAGATCTGGAATTCGTTGACCGCCTGGCTCAGCGTCACCGGCAGGCCCTGGCCGCCATATTCGGTCGGCGCCGAGAGTCCGAGCCAGCCGCCTTCGGCCACCTGCTTGAAGGCTTCCTTGAAACCTTTCGGCGTCGTCACCGAGCCGTCGTCATGGCGCTTGCAGCCTTCGAGGTCGCCGACGCGATTGAGCGGCTGCAAGACTTCTTCGGAAAGCTTCGCCGCCTCGCCCAGGATCGCTTCGCGCACGTCGGCCGATGCATCGGTGAAGCCCGGCAGGTTGTCGTAGCGGTCGATCTGGAAAACGTCATTGAGCAGGAAGCTCACATCTTCGACTGGGGCTTTGTAGATCGGCATGGCGTGCTCCGGCAGGCGGTTTTTGAATTTGGCGCCGCAGGCAAAGCTCTCGCGACGCTGCGACCACTAAGGTTCCCGAAACCGACCTTAGACCTTTCGGTGTTCCGGGAAAGCGATTATCGAGATCAGGACTGCGGCTGAGATCATGATCCGATTGGACGGAATCGGATCATGATCTCATCTCTTTGTTTGAGCATGATCTTTTCGGAAAACCGGTTCCCACTTTTCCGGATCATGCTCTGGGCTGCGACTTGGCGGCGCTGGCATCACCGGCCTGCCGCATCAGCTCTTCTCCCATCAGCCGGTGCAGCAGGTTGATCGCCTTCAGCGGGCGCACCATCACCTTGAAATGCGTGATCCGTCCCTTCGCATCGAAGGTGATGATGTCGACCCCGTTGATCTTGATGCCCTCGATCTCGTTCTCGAATTCGAGCACCGCGCCGTTATCGCTGCGCCATTCGCCGCGATAAACGAAGCCGGGGCCACCCAGCACCTTTTCCGCGCTCGATAAATATTTGAAGGTGATGTCGCGTCCGCGCTGCGGCGTGTGCACGACGGGGCTTTCGAACACGGCGTCGGGGTGAAGCAGATCCCAGAGCGCTGTGCGATCATGGGACTTCATGTAAGCGTACCACTTGTCGAGGCCGGTCATTGTCATAGACGTCTCCTCTCGGCGGAACGTGCGATCGCCCAACGTTGGCGGGGCCTGTTTAGTCCTGACCGTCGATATGCACATTGACGCATATGCGCCTATGTGCATAAAGTCAAGGATGGTCGAGGCGGTAGAAAAGGGAGTGGCGACCAGTGGCGCTGGGTGACGCGATCCTCGCATGCCTGACCGAACGTCCGATGACGGGCTACGAGCTCGCCAAGACGTTTGACGCGTCCATCGGCTTCTTCTGGAAGGCCGACCATCAGCAGATCTATCGCGAGCTTTCCAAGCTGCGCGACCGCGGTCATGTCCAGGCCCGCGAGGTGGTCCAGTCGGGCAAGCCCAACAAGCTCGTTTACACACTGACCCCCGAGGGTAAGGCCGCGCTGCGGCACTGGGCGGCGCGTCCGAGCGTGCCGGCGTCGATCAAGGACGACCTCCTGGTGCGGCTCTACGCGCTCGACAGCGTCGATATCGAACCGCTGCGCACCGACCTGATGGCGCGACTGGAACATCACCGCGACCGCTACGAGCGCTACGAGCGCCTGCTCAACAAACGTTTCCCGCAAGGCACGGCCTCGCCCGCCGATATGGGCAAGCTGCTCGGGCTTCGTATCGGCCTTCGCCATGAGCGCGTCGTGGCGGAATGGTGCGAGGAGGCCATCGAGGCGCTCTCCGCTCTGGCCAACCGGGCGGCCGTTCAGCCGCTCAAAACGGGCCAGGGCGAGGATTAGCTCTCTGTCGCCCCGGGCTTGACCCGGGGCCCATAACCACAGGGAGATGTGATGCGGGGACTGGAACTGCTTTCTCGCGCCATAACAATTGCCTGTGGTTATGGATCCCGGCTCAAGGCCGGGACGACAGCGGAGAGCGCATCGGTTCCGCACAACGGTAACTTTAGAGCCCCGCGGCGCCATTCCTTAACCCGTTCTTTACCCTAACGCGAAAAAGTCGGGAGCTGAGGCAGACGCCCCGCGCGAAATTCGATTTTCTCTTCAATCGGGACGTGCGGGAGGCTGCAGGCGTGGGTGTGGACGCCTTAGTCGGGACCGGACGGAATCATGAATTCGCGCGTATCGTGGAGTGTTGACGGCATCGATCCATCCGTCCGCGAAAGGGCCGAGGCAGCGGCCCACCGCGCGGGCATGTCGCTGAACGACTGGCTCAATTCCACCATCGGCGAGCCGGCGCCGCCGCATTTCCGCAATACCCAGTCGCAGCCGGCGATGGCAAGCCAGCAAACCCGCGACGTCGCCGACATTCATCAGCGGCTCGACGCGATCACCCAGCAGATCGATCGACTGTCGCGGCCCGCGCCGCGCAACGACACCCCGCGCAGCGACGCCACGCGCGGCCAATCCAACGTCGCGCGCCAGCTCAACGACGCGATCTCGCGGCTCGACGCGCGGCTGTCGCAGATTTCAAATCCTGCCGCGGCGCGCCAGCCCCAGATGGCCGCAGCGCAGCAGCCGCAGATGCCGGAACGACAGCGCCAGGCGGAAGCGGTCGAGCGTGCCGCCGCGAAGGTCTACCGTCCGTCACCGCCGCTAAGTCCCGCTTCTTTCGATTCCGCAATTGCGGAGATCGCCGCGCGCCAAAACGAACTCGACGGTCCACCGCCGCGGCAGATGCCGCCGCGCCACGCCCAGCCGACGGGCCCAAGCGCTGCGCCGATGGCCGCGCATGCACCTCCCGTTGCAGCGGCACCTGCCGCGGTGGAACCGGCTGGCCCGGATTTCTCCTCGCTGGAGCGTTATCTGATCAAGATCACGAGCCAGATCGAGGCGCTGCAGCGGCCCGATCACGTCGAGCAGTCGATCGCCGCGTTCCGGAGCGAGCTTGCGGAAATCCGCTCGGCGATCACCGAGGCGATGCCGCGCCGCGCGATCGAATCGCTCGAAAGCGAGATCCGCTCGCTGTCGCATCGCATCGACGACAACCGGCAGAACGGGGCCGACAGCCAGGCGCTCGCCGGCATCGAGCGCGCGCTGTCCGAGATCCGCGAGGTGCTGCGCTCGCTCACCCCCGCCGAGCAGCTCGCGGGCTATGACGAGGCGATCCGCAATCTCGGCGCCAAGCTCGACCTGATCCTGCGCGCCAACGACGATCCTTCGACGGTGCACCAGCTCGAGAGCGCAATCGCGGCGCTCCGCGCGATCGTCTCCAATATCGCCTCCAACGACGCGTTGGCGCGGCTCACCGAGGACGTGCAGACGCTGTCGGCCAAGGTTGACGAGCTCGCACGCGCCGGCAACCATGGCGATGCCTTTGCGGTCCTCGAACAGCGGATCGCCGCCCTGGCCTCGACCCTGGAAAGCCGCGAGCGCCCGGCGCCAACCGAGCACTCGCAACATCTCGAAGATGCCGTGCGTGCGCTGTCGGAGCGCATCGACCGTATGCAGGTCGGCAACGACAGCGCGTCCGCATTCGCCCATCTCGAACAGCGTGTTTCCTATCTGCTCGAACGCCTGGAAACCTCTTCCAATCCTCATTCCGGCAATTTCGGCCGCGTCGAGGAAGGGCTGCAGGACATCCTGCGCCATCTCGAACGCCAGCACGCCAATCTGGTGTCGCTGGCCGAGGCGAACCGCAACGTCGGCACACCGGCGCCGCAGCCGCTCGACCCTGGCCTCGTCGACATGGTCAAGCGCGAATTGTCAGATATCCGCTACAGCCAGTCGGAAACCGACCGCCGCACGCAGGATTCGCTCGAAACGGTGCACAATACGCTCGGTCACGTGGTCGATCGCCTCGCGATGATCGAGAACGATCTGCGCACGGTGCGCGCCGTGCCTGCCGCACCGCCGCCGGCGCCCGAGTCGCCGCGCGCCGCCATGCCGCAGACAATGGTGCCACAGCCGAAGCCTGAGCTGCCGAATCCTGCGGCGCAGCAGCGCTTCACGGCGGAGGAACACTTCGCAGCGGCGCCGCGCGACTTCCATGCGGCCACGCCGCCCGAGCCGGCGCCCGTTCCGCCGCCGCTGCCGCCGCGCGCGATCAGCGAGATCCTGGAGCCGCACGCCGCGGTGCGCGCCGCACTCGAGCCGGACCTGCCGCCGGATCATCCGCTCGAGCCGGGCACGCGCCCGACCGGACGGGTGTCGACGCCGACCGAACGGATCGCCGCGTCGGAGAGTGCGATCAGCGAGATTACGACAGGCAAGAAGGAGCCGGTCTCTACGTCGAGCTTCATCGCCGCCGCCCGCCGCGCCGCGCAGGCCGCGGCCGCCCAGGCTGCCAACGAGAAGGGTGGGCGCGGTGGGGCCAAGGCGACAGCCAAGGCCAAGCCCGTCGACAAGACCAAGGCTCAAGACAAATCCGAGGGCAAGGAGACCTCGACCCTCACCTCAAAGATCCGCTCGCTGCTGGTCGGCGCGAGTGTGGTGGTCATCGTGCTCGGCGCCTTCAAAGTGGCGATGATCCTGCTCGATAGCGGCACTGCTTCGCAGATGCCGCCGATGGAGAGATCGAGCGATGCACCCGCCGCGGCACAGCCGCCGGCCGACAGTGCCGCCGCCGCACCAGCGCCCGCGCCGGCTCCTGCAGCGCCATCGATGACCTCGCCGACCCCGCTCGGCCGGCAATCCAACAACAGCACCGCGCCGAACATGCTCGACGGCGCGCAGGTGGCAATCCCGCCGGCGCCCGCGCCTTCCCCATCTCCCGTTGCGAGCAATGACATCACCGGCACGATCCCTGCGCCCCCCGTGGCGCCGAGGGGCGGCCGGCTCACGATGGTGCAGGTGCCGCCGAGCGAGCGGCTGCCTGACGGCATCGGCGGACCAGTGCTACGCGCCTCGGCGCTAAGGGGCGATCCGGCCGCGGCCTACGAGGTCGGCGTGCGCTTCGCCGAAGGCAAGGGCGTTCCGACCAATTATGACGAGGCCGCAAAGTGGTACGAGCGCGCCGCGCAGGCGGGCGTGGTGCCCGCGATCTTCCGGCTCGGGACCTTCTACGAGAAGGGGCTCAGCGTGAAGAAGGACGTCGACACCGCGCGGCGCTACTACGTGCAGGCCGCTGAGCGCGGCAACGCCAAGGCCATGCACAATCTGGCGGTGCTCGATGCCGATGGCGGCGGCAAGGGCGCCAACTACACGAGCGCGGCGCAGTGGTTCCGAAAGGCCGCCGACCGCGGCGTCGCCGACAGCCAGTTCAATCTCGGCATCCTCTATGCCCGTGGCATTGGCGTCGAACAGAACCTGGCCGAGTCCTTCAAATGGTTCAGCCTCGCCGCAGCCCAGGGCGACGCCGACGCCAGCCACAAACGTGACGATGTTGCCAAACGCCTCGACGCACAATCGCTGGCCGCGGCCAAGCTCGCGATCCAGACTTTCACCGCCGAGCCGCAGCCCGACGACGCAGTCAACGCCGCGACCCCGCCGGGCGGCTGGGACTCGGCGACCGTGCCGCCCAATGCGGCAAAGCCCGCGGCCAGGGCGGCGACGGCGAAGCGGACCGCCTCGATCGCGCATTAAAATTATGACAGGCGCGCGACGCCGCGGCTCGGCGTCGCCATATGTATCTCAACGCTGAAGCTGTGTAGAAAAGCCGCGCCACCGTGCGGGTAGTCAGCGCCGAGAGGACCAGTTTGTCAGCCCAAGATCAGGAAGGTCGCTACCGAAGCTCGCCGACCGGGCCCCGTGTGGCGCCACCACGTCAGTCGATCAATCAGCCCAGGGTGCGGCCACCTCAGCGGCCAGCCTGGAGGTGGTCGATGTGGTCGATTGTCATATTCGTCCTCCTGATCTCCAGCGTCGGCATCCGCGCCTATCGGGACCTGTCGGGGCCCGATGCCTGGGCGTATTGGAAAGACCAGTATTTTTCGCCGAGCCTGAGTTCGCAGTTGATCACCAAGGCCGATCTCGGCGGGCCGGTCGGCTCGCGACCCGCTTTGGCCATCAGGGGAGAGATCGGCCCGGCCGCCGCGAACTGGTTCCGCGACAGGCTGGATGCAGCCCATCTTGCGCCCGGCGATGTTGTCCTTCTGTCATCTCCCGGCGGCGATCTGAATCAGGCGCTCATCATCGGCGAAATGATCAGATCCCGCGGGCTGACGACCGCCGTCGGCGTCGCCGATGCTTCGGGCCGGGTGCGGCCGGCCTATTGCGCCAGCGCCTGCGTGCTCGCCTATGCCGGTGGCACCACCCGCTACGGCATCGAGGGCTCGATGCTGGGCGTCCACCGGTTCGTCACCACGGCGCCGGTTGCCGATCCCGTCGCCGACACCCAGCGCGTCACCGGTGCCGTCCTGCACTACATGACCCGGATGGGCGTCTCCTCGACCATCGTCGAGGCGATGTCACAAACCAGGGACATCCGCTGGCTCGGCACCAGGGAGGCCGAGGCGATGAACCTGATCACCGATCCCATCGGCCGGCTGTGAGGCGAGGCCCGGCGCACGTGCGACAAAAAAGCCCGCATTCGCGGATTCTATAGTCCCTCGTCGCGGCGATTTCGGTTATGCAGGGTTGCGGCAACCGATCCGCGCCCGCTTCCGCGTCGGATTCCGCTGCCCGCAAGCTCGATCAGAAAACCGCGCCGTGGGATGGCCGTGCGCCAGCCCCGCTGGCGCATCATAAGAAGCGACCGCGCGTGCAGCTCTACCTCCCGATCGCCGATATTCCCGTCAATATCTTTCTCGTGCTGGCGATGGGCGCGGCGGTCGGTTTCGTCTCCGGCATGTTCGGGATCGGCGGCGGCTTCCTGATGACACCGCTGCTGATCTTCATCGGCATCGCGCCGGCGGTCGCGGTTGCCTCCGTCGCCAGCCACATCGCGGCCTCCTCCTTCTCCGGCGCGATCTCCTATTGGCGCCGCCGCGCGATCGATCCGACGCTGGCGCTGATCCTGTTGAGCGGCGGCACGATCGGCACCGCGCTCGGCGTATGGACCTTCACCTATCTGCGCTCGCTCGGCCAGCTCGACCTGATGATCGGGCTGTCCTATGTCGTGCTGCTCACCGCGGTCGGCGGGGCGATGGCCTATGAGGGCCTGCGCGCGATGCTGCGCGCCCGCGGCGGCGGCACCGTCACGCTGCGCCGCCCGGGCAGTCACGGCTGGATCCATGGCCTGCCGCTGAAGATGCGCTTCAAGCGCTCCAAGATCTATCTCTCCATCATTCCCGTCATCTTCGTCGGCCTCGTGATCGGCTTCATCGGCGCCATCATGGGCATCGGCGGCGGCTTCATCCTGGTACCCTTGATGATCTACCTGCTGCGGGTGCCGACTTCGACCGTGATCGGCACCTCGATGGTGCTGACGCTGGTGACGATGATCTTCGCGACCCTTTTGCACGCGGTGACTAACCACCTGGTCGACGCCGTGCTGGCCCTGATCCTGATGGTCGGCGGCGTCACCGGGGCGCAGTTCGGCGCGCGGGCGGGCCAGAAGATCCGCGGCGAGCATTTGCGGCTGCTGCTCGGGCTCCTGGTGCTCGCGGTCGGCATCCGCTTTGCGGTCGAGCTCGTGATCCGTCCCGCCGATCTCTTCACCATCCGCGAAGCCGGCGGAGGCTCGCCATGATCGCGCGCCCCCTCCTTGCTTTCGCCGGCCTGCTGGCTGCGATCCTCGCGGCACTCCCCGCACATGCCGAGCGGCTGATCGTCTCGGTGTCGAACCACCGCGTCACGGTGACGCCGAACTATTCCGGCGAGGAACTGGTGCTGTTCGGGTCGGTCGAGAGGGATGCCGACACGCCGCCCGGCCGCAACAACTACGACCTCGTGGTGACCGTGATCGGCCCGCGCGCCGATCTGGTGACGCGGCGCAAGGAGCGCAGATTCGGCATCTGGATCAACACCGATTACCGGCAGTTCCTGCAGGTGCCGAGCTATCTCGCGCTGTTCTCCAACCGCCCCTTCGACCAGATCGCTTCGCCGGAGGTGCAGCGGCGCCAGCAGCTCGGGCTCAACAACGTGCTGCTGATGCAGCGCGTCGGCCCCGACTATGCCGACGTCGTTCCCAACGACGTCTTCCGCAGCGCCTTCGTGCGGCTGCGCTCCGAGCGCGGGCTTTATCGCGAGGAGACCTCGGCGGTGACGTTCCTGACCCCGACCCTGTTCCGCACCACCATTCCACTGCCGGCCGAGGTGCCGATCGGCACCTACAATGTCGAGATCAAATTGTTCACCGACGGCGCGCTGGTGACCAAGGCCGATACCGCCTTCGAGATCGTCAAGGTCGGTTTCGAGCAGTTCGTCGCCAATACCGCGCGGCAGAACGGTCTTGCCTACGGCCTCGTCACCGCCGCCATGGCGCTGATGACCGGCTGGATGGCCTCGATCGTGTTCCGGCGCGATTGACGGCACGCACAAGATCAGTCCGGCCGGAACACCGGCAGCGCGATGCGCACCCGTGTGCCGCCGCCCGGCGCTTCCATCATGTCAATTGTCCCATCATACGCCTCGACCAGACTGCGCACGACCGCAAGTCCAAGCCCCGCGCCACCGGTCGCGCGATTGCGCGAGGCTTCGAGCCGATTGAACGGCTCCAGCATGGCTTGCCGTCGGTCGGCGGGAATCCCCGGCCCCTCATCATCAACAGTGAGAATGACGGAGGCCCGCTCGAGCTTCATCCGCACATGCGCGGCGTGACCGTATTTCAACGCATTGTCGATGATGTTCGCCACGATACGCCGCAACGCGAGCCGGTCGCCGAGCACGATCGCGCCTTTGGCTGCCTCGTCCATCGCAACGTCAACGCGACCGCCTTGGGCGCGCCTGTCGTCGGCTTCCGCACTGACGACGGGCGCAAACTCGACCATCTCCTGGGAAAGCTGCCCGGCGCCAACGCGGCTCGACAATAATGCATCGTCCAGCAGACGGATCATGTCATCGATATCGGCGATGGCGCGCTGCTGCTCGACGGCATCAGGGATCTTGTCGACGCGCAGACGGAGCCGCGTCGCAAAGGTCCGGACGTCGTGCGCGATGCCACCGACCAGCGTCATGCGCGCGCGCATCATTTCGCCCAGCCGCGCCTGCAGCCGATTGAACGCTGCGATCACCGCGCGGATCTCCGGCGCGCTGCGACGCGCTTCGGGAAGCGGCGGCGGATCGGCCGACAGGTCCACCCGATCGACGGCCGCTGCGAGCCGCGCCAATGGCCGCGTCTCCCGCTGCATGACCAGCAGGGCGATCAGCCCGATGATGGTTCCGATCAGTCCCGCACCGAGGCCGACCGGCAGGCCGAGCCGCGTGACCGGCAGCCGTGTGGATGCATCGACGACAAGCGTCTCCCCGCTATGCAATCCAATCCTCAACTCGACGGCATTCGATATCGCCCTGCGTAACCGCGGAAACCGCCGGCCATTGCTCGCTGCGGACGCCCTAGCGACGCTGACGTCACGTCCAGGCAGCGCGTTGGCGTAGAACTCGCGCAGCCGCGCCTGCGCGTCCTGCACGTCAGGCTGCGGGTCCGGGGTCGCGCCGGCGGCATCGAGGCGCACGGCAAATTGCGGGGATGACAAGGCCTGCAGGATCAATTGACGCATGTCCGGGGCCGATCGTTCGATCAGCTCCGCGATCGCCGAGAGCCGCATCGGAGAGGGTCGCGCAAATTCGCCTTCCCGCACCGACGTGAGATAGAAGACGGTGGTGATCAGGAGGCTGATGACGAAGAGCGCGACGATCGCGATCAGGGCTAGGCGCGTTGCCAGCGTCACGCGCAGCATCACGACACCTGCTTGACGATCGCGGTGAACAGATAGCCGCCGTTGCGCACGGTGGTGATCAGGTTCGAGCCGGGGCTTGCGGCATCGAGCTTCTTGCGCAGCCGCGAGATCAGCATGTCGACCGTGCGGTCGAACGGTTCGGCAGACCGGCCCCGCGTCCAATCGAGGATCTGGTCCCGGGTCAGGACGCGGCGCGGCCGCTGCACAAAGCAGCCCAACAGATCGAACTCGGCGCTGGTGAGTGACAGAGCGGCTTCGGCCGCCTCGCCGAACTGGATGCTGCGCGAATCAAGGTCGATCACGAACCGATCGAACGCGTACCGACGGGCTGGAAGCTTTGCCGGCACCACCTTGACGCGGCGAAGGATGGCGCGCACCCGCGCCAGCAATTCGCGCGGCGCAAACGGCTTTGACAGGTAATCATCGGCGCCCATCTCGAGACCGACCACGCGGTCGATCTCGTCGCTCTTGGCCGTCAGCATCAGGATCGGGATATCGGCGTCCACGCGCAGCCGCCGGCAGATCGACAGCCCATCCTCGCCCGGCAGCATCAGGTCCAGCACGATCAGGTCGGGACGCATCCGCTGCAGCACCGCGTCCATCGACTTGCCGCTGTCGGCGCACTCGACCTCGAATCCTTCACGCCGCAGGAGGTCGGCAACCAGCCGGCTGATCTCGGGATCGTCCTCCACGATCAGAAGCGAAGCTTGAGACGCTGTCATGGCCGCATTTTGGACAAGGTTGTGCACGGCGCAAGGCTGCGGCCTGCGTTGTTACACACTGTTACACGGCATCGACAAAGCGATACCGGCCGTTGCGCTCCAGCAATATCGCGCTGACACGCCGCCTCCAGTCTCCACGCATGGCTACCGCAACGGCAGCCGCTATCCATCAAGGAGACCGCGACCATGAAGAAGCTTCTCGCCATGTCCACGCTCGCCGGCCTGCTCTCGATCGCCGGTATCGCCGAAGCCAGCGCCTGGACCCGCTATGGCACCTTCTACGGCCCGCGCGGGGTGTCGACCGTGCGCGTGAGCGGCGGCTGTGGCTATGGCTACTGCTCGCGCACTGCGGTGCGCACCGGCCCGTACGGCAACACCTACGTCCGCCGGACCACGGTCTCGCGCTGGTAAGCGCTCTGACTGCCCGATGGGTCGGGCAGTCGTTCCACGACATATCGACATCAGGAGAACAGCATGTCCGTTTCTTCCGCCGTCCTGGCGCCGCTTCGCATCCTGTCCGCACTCGCGCTCGCCGCAACGGTGACCGCCAGGGCATCGCGGGCCGAAAACTTGGTCCCGACGCAATTGCGCAGCGAGACCCGAGCCACGATGCAGGCCTGCCGCGGCGATTACAGCCGTCTGTGCAGCAGTGTGTCGCCCGGAGGGGGCCGCATCATCGCCTGCCTGCAAAGCCATGCGAGCGAACTCAGTTCGGGTTGCGCACAGGCTCTCCCGCGGAAAGACGGCGCCGCCGGCACAACGCCGAAGTAACCGAGCTAGACCGCGCCGAGGAACCATCCCGCACCCATCGCAACCACGCTCAGCAGCATCGCCACGGTCGACAGCCAGCCGAGCCAATAGAGCGGGCCGGTGATGACATACCGGCCCATCACGTCGTGGCGGCGGGCCATCGCCATCAGCAGCACCATCACGGGAACGGCGAGCACGCCGTTGATGACCGCGCTCCAATACAGCGCCGAGATCGGGTTGATCGGCGTGAAATTGAGCGCGATGCCGAAGCCGGCCGACAGCGCCAGCACGGCATAGAATGCGGCGGCCTCCTTCGGCTTGCGCGCCAATCCCACCGGCCACCGACGTCCCTCACCGACCGCATAGGCGGTTGCGCCCGCGAGCACGGGAATGGCAAGCAGCCCGGTGCCGACGATGCCGAGCGCGAAGATCGCTTCCGCAAACGGGCCGGCGATCGGACGCAGCGCCTCTGCCGCCTGCGCCGAGCTCTGGATGTCGGTCTTCCCTGCCACGTGCAAGGTCGCAGCGACCGTGACGATGATCGAGAGCGCGATCAGGTTCGAGAACGCCATGCCGACGATCGTATCGGCGCGGATGCGGGAAAACTCCTTCCGCGCGCCATAGTGCTTCTCGATCAGCGGCTGCTTCCTGGTGTCGACGCGCTGGTCTTCGGCCTCCTGCGAAGCCTGCCAGAAGAACAGATAGGGCGAGATCGTGGTGCCGAAGATCGCGACGATGGTCGTGAAATAGTTCTCGCTCCAGGAGAACCTTGGAATGAATATGCCGGCAAGCGCCTCGCGCCAGGAGATATGAGCGAAGGCAAGGGCCGCGACATAGGCGAACAGGCTGAGCGTCAGCCATTTCAGCACCGCGACATAGCGCTTGTAATCGAGGATGATCTGAGCGGCCACCGACGCCACCCCAAAGAGCAGCACGTAGAGGATCGCATGCCCGCCGACCAGGAGCGTCGTCGCATCCGCCATGGCGCCGAGATCGGCTGCGATGTTGATCGTGTTGGCAATGAACAAGAGCGCGACCACGATGTTGAGCAGCCACAGCGGATAATGCCGGCACACATTGCCCGAAATGCCGTGACCGGTGACGCGGCCGACGCGGGCCGAAATCTCCTGGATCGCCACCATCAGCGGGAATGTGAACAGCATGGTCCAGCCGATGCCGTAGCCGAGCTGCGCGCCGGCCTGGCTGTAGGTGCCGATCCCGGACGGGTCATCGTCGGAGGCGCCGGTGATCAGGCCGGGGCCGAGCGATTTCAGGAAGCGCTTGAGATCGAAGGGCTGGCGCGGCTTGGCCTTCGGGGCCGGCTTATTGCCGGGCTTTACGTGATTGCCAGTCGATGCCCTGTGTTGCGCCATGCCCGGTCCAGTCGCCGCGACAACGAACCGGAGATGGTTCGGTTCCCGGCGCCGTACCTGCCCGACAGTTTTGTCGCAAGCAAGACACGTCGTCAGGTGGTCGATGCAGGCGCCGCGGCCGGACGCGTCACGAGATAGATTCCGAGAGCGACCGGAATGATGCCGAGCAGATCGCGGGACTCGACGTGCTCGCCGAGCACGAGGAACGCAAACAGCATGCCGAGCGGCGGCATCAGGAAGTGGTAGGCGCTCGCGGCGGTGGCGCCGCACACTTTCAACAGATGAAACCACAGCGCGTAAGCCAGGATCGATCCGCCGAACACCAGGAAGACGAACGCGCCGAGCAGCCGCGCACTCGGCACGATCTCGGAGACGCTGGAGAGCGTGAGCGCGAACGGCAACAGCGCCAGCCCCCCGGCGAGATTCTGGATGCCATTGCCGATCCACAGGCTGCCCTTGGGCGCGAGCAGCTTGAACAGGATGGTGCCGGTGACGATGGAGGCGAGCGAGGCCAGCGTGAACACGATGCCTTCCAGATGCTCGGTGCCGACGGAGATCCGATGCCAGACGATGAAGGCGACGCCGACAACGCCGAGCACGAGGCCCGCGACCTTGCGCCAGGTCAGCACCTCGCCGAGGAACAGCGCGGCGAGCACCGCCGTGAACACCGGATTGGCGGAGACGATCAGCCCGCCGATGCCGGCCGAGACCGTCTTCAGCCCGGTATAGCCAAGCCCGAGATAGAGCGCGTTGTTGGCGACGCCGAGCACCGAATAGACCGCGACGTCGCGCCAGGAGAGCTGCCATCCGTCGCGGCGCAGGGCCAACACGCCGAGGATCAGGATGCCCGCGAGAGAAAATCGCGCCGTGAGCAGGATCAGCGGCGGACAATCGGTGACGCCGATCTTGCCGGCGATGAAGGCGTAGCTCCAGAGCAGGCAGAACAGGGCAATCAATAGCGGCAGCGGATTGAAGCCTTGACGGGGAACCGCGACCGAAGGGGCGAGCGACATGAAGTGTCCTTTGGAAATTCTCCTTGGCCCTTCCATCTAGGCGGTCGTCTTCCCATTTGGAAATTAAATGATAGACTGGCAGCCAGTGGATTTTTGAATAGGTGCCGCCATGTTCGATTTGGAACTGCTGCGCAGTTTCGTCTCGGTGGTCGATGCCGGTGGCTTCACCCGTGCCGGCGAGCGCGTCCACCGCACGCAATCGACCGTCAGCCAGCAGATCAAGCGGCTGGAGGAAGACGTCGGCCAGCCGCTCCTGGTCCGCAACGGCAAGGACGTCACACCAACCGAGGCCGGCGAGCGGCTGCTCTCCTATGCGCGGCGGCTGCTGGCGCTCGCCGAAGAGGCGCGCGATGTCGTGACGCGGCCGACCTATCAGGGCGCGATCCGGCTCGGCATCCCCGAGGATTTCGCCGCCTATCGGCTGACAAAGCTGCTCGGCGCCTTCTCGCGGTCGCATCCAACGCTCCGGCTCGACGTGCGCGCCGACCAGAGCATGCACCTGCAGCGCGATCTCAATCGTGGTGAGCTCGATCTGGCGCTGCTCAAGCGCACCGCCGGCGAGAAGGGCGCGATCGCGGCATGGCCGGAGCGGGTGCACTGGGTCACCAGCAAGACGCATCCGCGCGATACGCGCACCGGCTCGGTGCCGCTGATCGGATTTCCTGCCGGCTGCATCTACCGGGCCGGCGCGATCCATGCGCTGGAGAGCGCGGGCCGCTCCTGGCACATGTCCTATACGTCGTCGAGCCTGTCCGGCATCCAGGCGGCGGTCGCCGCCGGCATGGGTCTCAGCATCCTGTCGGAGATCGCGATCCAGGCCGATCACCGCGTGCTCACGACAAAGGACGGTTTTGCGCCGATCGACAAGACCGAACTCGCCCTGCTCGCCTCCCCCGCCGCCAGCCCCGCCACGCTGCGGCTTGCGGACAGACTCGCGGAATTCTGCGACACTGTGCAGGCGAAAGCGGCGTAGTTTCGCAAGGCTTGGCTGTCATTCGATCCTCATCCTGAGGAGCGCGGAACGCGCGTCTCGAAGGATGAGGCCCCGCTAGTGGCCTCGCCCTTCGAGACGACCGCTGCGCGGTCTCCTCAGGGTGAGGAGATAGAACTGAGTTCGCGGCTCTCCACGTTGTTGGCTCTGATTCAAATGTCAAACAGCTACCCGCTGTCATCGTCCGCGAAGGCGGACGATCTAGTATTCCAGAGGCGGCAGTGCTTACGTTCAGATGCCGCGGGATACTGGATGCCCGCCTTCGCGGGCATGACGGTGGAGTATAGTGAGAGGACGTGAGTTTGCATTCTCGCGGCATGTGCTGCCCGAGCTTTGCGTCTCGTTTCACCCTCTCATCGAATAGAGGGCGCAGGGAAAGCCGGGTGCCGGTTGCACCCGTGGGCCCCGTGCAACAAAAAGCACGGGGGTAGGACCACAGGTCAACCGAAGCAACTCCGGCTTTCCCTGCGCGATGGTTTTACAGCTTACTTCGTGCTCTTCCCGGTGACCGGGCTTTCTTGCCACCGTCACCTGCGGGATACTTCCCGCAAGCTTAGCGCCAGCGTCGGGGCGCCAGAACCACACGACTTCGCCGTCCGTGATGTGTGTGCTCGTCAGTCGCACGCATCGCGTCCACCGCATCTCACCGCAACGTTCGTGACGATCGCGAGCCGCCCCTCATTCGGGTGAGACGCGCGGAGTTAAATCACTGATTTGCCCGACGACGGAAGCGGAATGTTTTTTGCGGAAGGGCTGGACAGACTTTTGGTGATTTGCCCGACGGGCACTTTTTGCATAGCTCGCGCCACAACACACACTGTCATTCCGGGGCGTCGGAAGGACGAGCCCGGAATGACGGAGAGTGAGGAAACCCACGACGGCCCATCCCTCGAGACGCCGCTCGCGCGGCTCCTCGGGATGAGGGTGATCTGCGGCGGAGGTCAATAACAGCGGGAGGCGGCGATGGTGTGCAGCTTGGTGTCGCCGAGGAGGTGGGCGGTGAAGGCCGGCGTGCCGAAGAGTTTTGCAAACGCGGCGTCGCGGATGCTCAGGCCGCCGGCGTAGGCGCCGAAGGCGGGCATCACGGCGCGCTCGCCGTCGCTGGCGAAGCAGCGGCGTTCGACCGCGCGGCCGCGGGTCGAGACGCGGGCCTTGGGATGCAGATGGCCGGCGATCTCGCCAATGGCGCCGGTCGGCTCATGACGAAAGCGGATGCGGCCGATCGCGACTTCGGTCGCGACCATGCCGCCGAGATCGGACGGCAGCGCCGGATCGTGATTGCCGGAGATCCAGATCCAGTCGCGCCGCGCCTGCAGCGCGGTGATGGCGTCGCGGTCCTGCGCGCTCAGACGTTGATGCGCGCGCCGGTCATGAAAACTGTCGCCGAGCGCGATCACCATGCGCGGGTCATGCCGCGCGACGACAGCAGCAAGCCGGCCCAGCGTCGCCGCGGTGTCGTAAGGCGGCAGCAGCACGCCGCGCATGGCGAAGCTCGAGCCCTTTTCCAGGTGCAGATCGGAAACGACCAGCAAGCGCTGCTCTTCCCAGAACAAAGCACCGGAGAGGTCGGCGAGCATCGTCACGCCGGCGATGTGGAAACTACTTGGAGGATCGACAGATATAGCCGCTTGCTCCGTCATGGCCGGGCTCGTCCCGGCCATCCACGACTTTCCGCAAGCGCTGAGGCGAAGAACGTGGATGCCCGGCACAAGGCCGGGCATGACGACGTGGAGAGATGTGAGCCCCGAAAATTCATTTGCTTTGCTACGATGCCTCATGACATCGCCTCTTTGACGAGCTCGTCGGCGGCTTCCGCCAGCAGCTCGTCGGATGCTTCGCCATAAACCGACTCGCGGCCGATTTCCAGCATCACCGGGACCGCGAGCGGCGAAACATGCTCCAGTTCCCGATGAGTGATTCGTCCCTGGATCCGCGCGAGCATATCGCCGAGTCGGCGCAGATCGAGCAGGCCGGTCGCGGCATCGGCACGCGCCGCGCGCAACAGGACGTGATCGGCCTGATGCTTGCGCAGGACATCATAGACGAGATCGGTTGAGAACAAGACCTGACGGCGCGACTTCTCCTCTCCGGTATGGCGACGCGCGATTAGCCCTGAGATGATGGCGCAATTGCGGAAGGTACGCTTCATCAGCGCTGATTCGGCGAGCCAGGCTTCGAGATCGTCGCCGAGCATATCCGGGTTGAACAGCGTGTTGAGGTCGAGGTGGCCTTGCCGGATCAGATAAGAGAGGTCGCCGAGCCCCCAGATCGCGAGCGCATACTCATTGGCCATGAAGCCGAGCGGCCGGGTGCGGGCGCGCTCCATCCGCCGTGTCAAGAGCATGCCAAGCGTCTGGTGCGCGAGCCTCCCCTCGAAGGGATAGCAGACCAAATAATGCTTGTTGCCGCGCGGAAACGTCTCGACGAGGAGTTCGCGCACCGCCGGCACGAGGGAAAAATCCTTCTGGAGCGACAGCCATTCGTGGACCTGCTCGGGGAGCGCATTCCAGGCACGGCGATCGTCAAGCAGTTTGCGTACGCGCTCGGCGAGATAGGTGGAGAGCGGGAATTTGCCGCCCATATAGGACGGCACCTTGGCATCCCGGTCGTTGGCGCGGGAGACATAGACCTGGTCCTCGACCAGCGCCTCGTAGCGCACCACCTCGCCGCCGAACACGAAGGTGTCGCCGATCACGAGGCCTTCGATGAAGACTTCCTCGATATCGCCCAGCACGCGGCCGCCACGGCCGAGGGCACCGGTCGAGCCGGTGCCGCCGGCGCGCGAGCGCACCAGCCGCACCTTCAGCATGGTTTCCTCGACGATGGTGCCGACGTTGAGACGGTAGCTCTGCCGCACGCGGGGATTGGCGACGCGCCAGCGGCCTTGTTTGTCCTGCTTGATGCGCGCGAAGCGCTCATAGGTCTTCAGCGCATAGCCGCCGGTGGCGACGAAATCGACGATGTCGTCGAAATCGGCCCGCGTCAGCGCCGCGTAAGGTGCCGACGTCAGCACCTCCTCATACAATTCGTCGGCAAGGAACGGCTCGCCGCAGGCGCAGCCGAGCACGTGCTGCGCCAGCACGTCGAGCGCGCCCGATCGGAGCGGCGGCGTGTCCTGCGCGTTCTCTGCGATCGCATCGATCGCGACGCGGCATTCCAGGACCTCGAAACGGTTGGCCGGCACCAGCACGGCACGCGAGGCTTCGTCGAAACGGTGATTGGCGCGGCCGATCCGCTGCATCAGCCGCGACGAGCCCTTGGGCGCGCCGATATTGATGACGAGGTCGACGTCGCCCCAGTCGACGCCGAGATCAAGCGAGGAGGTACAGACCACGCCACGCAGCCTGCCGGCCGCCATCGCATCCTCGACCTTGCGGCGCTGCGCGACGTCGAGCGAGCCGTGATGCAGCGCGATCGCGAGCCCATCGTCGTTCATGCGCCAGAGATCCTGGAACAGCATCTCGGCCTGGCTGCGCGTGTTGACGAAGACCAGCGTGGTCTTGTTCTGCTTGATCAATTCGTAGATTTCGCCGAGCGCGTGGCGGGCGGTGTGGCCCGCCCAGGGTAATCGCTCGCGCGTATCCAGCATCTCGACGACCGGCGGCGCGGCACCGCCGGCGATGACGACGTCGGCCGCATCTTGCCTGCCGGGACGTTGCGGCACCAGGAAGCGCGCGAGCTGCTCCGGCTCGGCGACCGTCGCCGACAGGCCGATCGCGCGCATCTCCGGCGCGAGCCGCCAGAGACGCGCCAGCCCGAGCGACAAGAGGTCGCCGCGCTTGGAGGTCGCCAGCGCGTGCAGCTCGTCGAGCACGATGCGTTTCAGCGAGGAGAACAGGAACGGCGCGTCGTCGGATGACAGCAGCAGCGCGAGCTGCTCGGGCGTGGTGAGCAGGATATCCGGCGGATAGCGCCGTTGCCGCTGGCGCCGCGACACCGGCGTATCGCCGGTGCGGGTCTCGATCTTGATCGGCAGCCCCATCTCGGCAACGGGCGTCTCCAGATTGCGCGCGATGTCGACCGCGAGCGCCTTCAATGGAGAGATGTAGAGGGTGTGGAGGCCGCCCGTGCGCTTCACGCTGCGGCCGGTGGAGATGAGGTTGGCACGTGGGAGGTTGGAGCGTGCCACAGCCGACGTAGCTCCCTCTCCGCTGGCGAGCTGCGCATTCTCCCTCCCCCTGAAAGGGGGAGGGTTGGGGTGGGGGTCCGCCGCTTGCTCCGTGCCCGTGGCTGACCCCCACCCGTCGCGCTCAGGCGCGCAAGTGCGCTGCCGAGCGCGCCGACTTCCCCCTTTCAGGGGGAGGTGAGCACCGGCGCTCAGTTCCACGAGCGTCGGCAAAAAGCCGGCCAGCGTCTTGCCGGCGCCCGTAGGCGCGATCAGCAGCGCCGAACGATTTTCGCGCGCCTTTGAGAGCAGCGCGAGCTGATGCTCGCGCGGCGACCAGCCGCGGGCCGCGAACCATTTCTGGAAGCGGATGGGCAGAAGGGGTTCGGCCTCGGTCGAGGCCGCGGGCTGGGTCAGGACGGACACGGCATTAGAGCTATGTCGTCACGGGCGCTTCGTCGAGGGGCGCGAGTCGCCCGCCAAGTCCTCCGCCGTCGTCCCGGGCTCGACCCGGGACCCATAACCACAGGCGTTCGTGATGCGCTCCGCTGCAACCGCCGTCATTGCGAGCGCAGCGAAGCAATCCATGCCTCCACTTGCGGCACGATGGATTGCTTCGCTGCGCTCGCAATGACGGGATGGGCAACGGTGCACATCACATGGTCCAAGTGGCTATGAGTCCCCGCTTTCGCGCTAGGGCATGCACGGATGTCTGAGGCTCCATCCGACTGCGGCGGCATGGAAGTATTCCAGGCCGTTTTTGAAGGTGATCGGGCCTGGTGGCTTGGATGATCGATAGCCATCCCAGCCGCCGAGACGACCGATGATCCAGGCGGCCCAGGCGAGGCTGTGGGATGGATGCGGGTTTCTCAGCCGTTTGCTCCTGGTTTCGAGCTGCTGATTGAGGGCAGTAAGCGCGGCGACCTCGCTGGCGTTGAAGGCAATGTGGACCGACTGTGGGCTGCCGTTGCGCGCTTGCAGGAGTTGGATGGTGATGACGGCGGCCTTGGCTGCGATGGCGACCAGTTTGAGCAGCCGGTTGGCGGTGCCGATTTGGCTGTCTTCGAGCCGGAAGCCTTGCGTCTTGAGGACGCGGAAGAACTGCTCGATGATCCAGCGCTGTTTGTACCATTCGACAATGCGCCAAGCGTCTTCTGTATTGGCGATCTGATGCGAGGTGAGAAGCCGCCAATGCAGCGGCTCGACCCCGGCTCCGGCGTTGACCTCGCGCACGTCAACCACGGCCAGCGGCAAGCTTTTCGGTAAATGGCGCAGGAACTTGGTCTGCGGTCGAGCGAGCTCGGTTGCGCCAAAACGGAGTTCGAGGTGAGCCGAACGTGCAGGCCGCTGTGGGCGTGCAGGCAGCTCGATGGTGCGCCGATCCACCACCGTCATGGCGTCGCTGGCCGCATACAAGCCGTCGCCGGAGGCCAGCTTGCGATCATGCATGCTGCGGGCGATCACGTGGTAGTGCTGCTCGGCCGCACTGGCATAAAGGGCGAAGATGTCGCTCTCGCGGTCGCCGAGCACGGTCACCATCGCGGCGCCGGCGAGCAATGGCTTGGCCGCAAGCGCAGTGGATATCCAGCGCTGCGATTCCTTGTCCGACAATTCGCGCGAGTCATGCGAGACGGTGCGGCGACCCTCGCGCGTCCACACTTCGCCGCTCACAAGTCCAAGGCAGGCGCCGTTGTCCGCATCGACCGCCAGCAGCGGATGCAGCAGCACGCCATGGTGATTGCCCTTGCCGATCTCCCCGAGCCCACGCCGATGGTGTGGCGTGGTGTTGAAGTGGATCTCGCTGGTGTCCTGGATCGCCAACACATGGCGGCCCGCGACCGCCGCAACCGTGCCTTCGCTCCAGCTCTCGATAATGCGCTCCGTCGTCACCTTGGCGTGGCCGAGAAAGCGGTTGAACCGCACCTCCAGCGCGCGGTCGCCCTTGGCAAGCCGCCGCAGGCAAACATCCTTGCCCGCAACCATGCGTTCGACGAGCGCCGCCCCCCTTTATCGAGACGACGATCCCCGAACCGGCCCAACGTCCAGTCAATCCGTGGCAACATGGCGGCACCTCCGTCAAATCGAAGTGCCGCAATAGAGATCACACAGATTCCCGATTCTGGAATCCCTCACACCCGCCCCGAGTCAATCCGTCGCACCAGATACGTGCATGCCCTAGCGCTTTCGCGGGGACGAGGGAGAGATGTAATGCTGGTCGCTGCGCTACTCCGTCACGGGCTTGTCGGAGATGTCCCAGTCCTTGCCGTTGAAGATCGAGATGTAGAGCGTCTTCATCGGCGTGTAGTCGTCGGGCGTGTAGCTGAAATTGACGCCGTCAAGGAAATAGGGCGAGTGGAAGCCGGCCAGCGTAGTCGCGTGCTTCAGCACATTGGCGCGGGTGAGATCGTCGCCGCAGCGGCGCAGGATTTCCGCCATGCTCGCGACCTGGCCGTAGCCGGCGAACGCGATGGTGTTATCCGGATCGACATTGGGCAGATATTTTTTCCGCAGTTCCTCGAAGGCCAGCACGTCAGGATCCTTCTCGAAGCGGGGCACGCCGACTTCCTTGGCGTAGCGGATCGCGACGATGCCGGTTGCGTTCTCAAGGCCGGCGGCATTCAGGATCGAGCGGCCGGTCGAGCCCGCCGACAACAGATGCAGCGGCTTCCAGCCGAGCTCGGCCACCTTGCGGATCGACTGCGACGTCGCCTTGCCAGTGGTGATGTTGTAGAAGACCTCGGCGCCCGATTTCGAGAGATTGATGAGCTGGGAGTCGACGGTCGGATCGGTGAGATCGTAGGTCTGCTCCATGATCACCTGCGCCTTGCCGCCGGCATCCGCCAGCACCTTCTTGAACGGGCCTAAGAAGTCGCGGCCGAAATCGTCGTTCTGATAGAGGATGCCGACCTTGGCGTCCGGCTTCACGCTGACGACGTGCTTGGCCAGGATGCGCGCTTCGGTCGGATAGAGCGGCAGCCCGGCCATGGTCCATTTGAAATTCTTCGGGTCGTTCCACTTCGACGCGCCGGTGTTCAGCAAGAGCTGCGGCACGCCCTTGGAATTGAGATATTTGTGCACGGCGGTCTGCGGCGCGGTGCCGAGCGAGCCGTAGAGCGCCAGCACTTCCTCCTGCTCCACCAGGCGCCGCGTCGCCTCGACGCATTTCGGCGCGCTGTAGGCATCGTCCATGGTGAAAAACTTGACCTTGCGCCCGTTGATGCCGCCCTTCTCGTTCAGCATCTGGAAATAGGCCTCGCCGACGCGGCCGAGCACTCCGTACAGCGAGCCGGCACCGGAATGCGGCACGGTCTGTCCGAGCTTGATCTCGGTATCGCTCGCGCCGGGATCATACTTCTTCTCGGCGGCCCAGACATAAGGCGCCGGCAAAGCGGACGCAGTGAATGCACTGATGGCGGTGGCGCAGAACTCGCGCCTGGTTTGCTTTTTCATAGTTGTTGCCTCTCCCTAGACCGCAACAATGAGCAACATTCCGCTTTGCCCGGCAATACCGAACTTGTTGCTTTGCGACGCAATGCCGCTTGGAGCATTTCCGCTGAGCGGAAATGGTAGCGCCTAGACTCAAGTTTTCGCTGGCGAAGGCGACTGGACTCCCTATCCCGCTTGCGGGAAAGGGTCGGGGTGAGGGTGTCTCCGCGATGGGACTTCCTTGTGGAGAGAGCCCTCACCCGGATCGCATCTTACGATGCGATCCGACCTCTCCCGCAAGCGGGAGAGGTTTAAGGGAGATCACGCCTTGTCCGCGTCGCCACCGCCACGAGACCGGGTACCGGGGCGTTGTCCTCGTTGCGGGCGGAAAGGTTTTCGAGCCGCAACAGTTGGAGGTCCGCGGCCGCGACAGCGTCGCGCACGTAAGCTGCGGCATGGGCGTAGCGCAGTCCCCCGCCGATCACGACGCCCTCGCCGTCATGGGTTTCGGTCGTGAACGCGAACAGGCCGCCCGCCGCCAGGACGCGCTCGGCTTCGGCAAGCACCGGCGCGAGCTCGGCAACATAGACCATCGCGTCGGCAGCAATGATGAGATCGGCCGAAGCGTCGGGCTTGCGGCGCAGGCCCCGCAGCAAGTCATCGATTTCCAGCTCCGCATAGAGCCTGGTCCCACGCGCCTTCTCGATCATCCGTGGCGACAGGTCGATCCCGATGAACGAATCGACACTCTCGCCAAAGGCAGCGGCCACAAGGCCCGTGCCGCAGCCGAGGTCGATCGCGCGCTTGAAGAAGGCCGGCTTCCTGGCCGCCGCCCGAACCGACCGCACCGCCTTGAACAACAGCGCCGGCCCGCGATAACCGAGATCGCCGACCAACGATGCTTCGAACCGGGGCGCGTATTGATCGAACAGCGTCTGCACGTAGCCTGCCGGCATCGCCGAGATGGCTTCGGCGCCAAGCCGCATCAAGCGCAGCCCGGCGCCGTGACGATCCTCGGGATCCGCCGCGCGAGCTTCGCGGTATGCCGCGACGGCCGCATCGCGCTCGCCGAGCTTGTGGCGGATTTCACCGAGCGTGAACCAGGCGGTAGCGAATTTCGGCGCGAGCTCCACTGCCTGCTCGAGCAAATCGGCGGCGGCAGCAAGATCGCCCTTCAATTGCAGATCGCGCGCGAATTCATAGCGGCGGTCGGCGACGAGATCACCGGACGACAGGAAGAGGCGCGCGGGCATCGCTTGGGGAACCAGATCCGTCATTGCCGGGTTCGACCCGGCAATCCATCAAAAGAAAGACTCTTTAGAGAGATGGATGCACGGGTCAAGCCCGCGCATGACGGCTAAAAATCGGACCGAGCAGGCCTATATAGGCGGCATGCGTCCGCAAGACATCCTGCTGCCAGTTGCCGCCGGTCTGTGCTGCAAACCGGGCGGCTTCCACATCGATCCGGTCCGCCCGGTGGAGCGCGCGATCATCACCCATGGCCATTCCGACCATGCGCGGGCCGGCCACGGCGCGGTGCTGGCGACGCAAGAGACGCTCGACATGATGCGGCTGCGCTATGGCGACAATTTCGCGGGCTCCACGCAGGCGGTTCGCTACGGTGAGGAGATCAGGCTCGGCGACGTCACGGTGGAATTCCATCCGGCCGGCCATGTGCTGGGCTCGGCGCAGATCGCGGTGAGTTGCAAGGATCTCTGCATCGTGGCGTCCGGCGACTACAAGGATGCGCGCGACCCGACCTGCGCGCCGTTCGAGCTCGTGCCCTGCGACGTCTTCATCACCGAGGCGACGTTCGGCCTGCCGGTGTTCCGGCACGGCAATGCGGCGGACGAAGTGAAGAAGCTGTTGGCATCGGTCGCGCTGTTTCCGGAGCGCGCGCATCTGGTCGGCGCCTATTCGCTCGGCAAGGCACAGCGCGTGATCGCGCTGCTCCGCGAGGCCGGCTATGACGCGCCGATCTATTTGCATGGCGCGATGGAGAAGATCACACGCTATTACGAGAGCCGCGGCGTTGCGCTCGGCGATCTGCGCCCGGTGCGCGGGATGAAAAAGGCCGAGCTTGCCGGCACCATCACGCTGGCGCCGCCAACGGCGACCTCCGACATCTGGACGCGGCGCTTTCCCGATCCGGTCACCGTGTTTGCCTCGGGCTGGATGCGGGTGCGCGCCCGCGCGCGGCAGCGCGGCGTCGAACTGCCATTGGTGATCTCTGATCATGCCGACTGGGATGGGCTGACCGCGACGATCGGCTCAACCGGCGCCGGCGAGGTCTGGGTGACGCACGGCCAGGAAGATGCGCTGGTGCATTGGTGCAAGGCCAAGGGTCTTGCCGCGCGGCCGCTCGATCTCGTCGGCTATGGCGATGAGGAGGAGACGGAGGTCGTGCTCGACGGCGAGGAAGGCGGGACATGAACCGGTTCGCCGAACTCTTGGATCGCCTCGCCTACGAGCCCGGCCGCAACAACAAGCTGAAACTGCTGACGGCCTATCTGCGCGACACCGAAGATCCCGACCGCGGCTACGCGCTGGCGGCACTCACCGGCGCGCTGTCGTTCAAGCACGCCAAGCCGGGCCTGATCCGGGACCTGATCATGGAGCGCACCGACACGGTGCTGTTCGGATTCTCCTATGATTACGTCGGCGACCTTTCGGAAACGGTGGCGCTGATGTGGCCGAAGCTGGCGCTGGCCGGCCATAACAATCTCCCGCCGCCGACGCTGACCGAGGTCGTCACAAGGCTGCGCACGCTCGGCAAGACCGAGTTGCCGGCGCAGCTCGCGCGCTGGCTGGACGAGTTGGATGAGACCGGGCGCTGGGCGCTGCTAAAGCTCGTCACCGGCGCGATGCGGATCGGGATTTCGGCGCGGCTGGCGAAGACCGCGGCCGCGGCGCTCGGCGAGAAAGATCCGCACGAGATCGAACTGATGTGGCCGGGGCTCGCGCCGCCCTATCTCGATCTGTTCGCCTGGCTGGAGGGCCGTGCCGAGAAACCCGTCAACCGCGATCCCGCGCCGTTCCGCCCGGTGATGCTGGCGCATGCGATCGAGGATGCGGATTTCGCCAGCCTCGATCCGGCCGATTTCATCGCCGAATGGAAGTGGGACGGCATCCGCGTGCAGGCGGTTTCCGGCCGGGACGAGCGAGGAAACCTGCAGGCGCGGCTCTATTCGCGCAGCGGCGAGGACATAACGAAAAGCTTCCCGGATTTGCTGCCCTCGCTGCATCTGCCCGGCGCGATCGACGGCGAACTGCTCGTGCTGCGCGACGGACGGGTGCAGACCTTCAACGTGCTGCAGCAGCGGCTGAACCGCAAGGTGGTCTCGCCGAAACTAATGAAGGATTATCCGATCCATCTGCGCGCCTATGATTTGCTCGGCGATGACGAGAACGACTTACGCGAACTGCCGTTCGAGGAGCGGCGTACGCATCTGGAAGCCTTCATCAAGAAGCTCGCCGATCCGCGGATCGACCTGTCACCGACCGTTCCCTTCAGCGACTGGGCCGCGCTGACCGCGGCGCGTGCCGATCCGGCCGGCGCCGGCGCGGGGCTCGATGCGGAAGCGGTCGAGGGCGTGATGCTCAAGCGCCGCGATGCGCCCTATCTGCCGGGCCGGCCGAAGGGACAATGGTGGAAGTGGAAGCGCGATCCGCACATCATCGACGCGGTGCTGATGTATGCGCAGCGCGGCCACGGCAAGCGCTCGTCCTATTATTCCGACTACACCTTCGGCGTCTGGACCAATGGCGATGATGGCGACGAACTGGTGCCGGTCGGCAAGGCCTATTTCGGCTTCACCGATGAGGAACTCTTGCAGATCGACCGCTTCGTCCGCCGCAACACCACCGAGAAATTCGGACCCGTTCGCCACGTCGTGCACGAGCCGGACCAGGGCCTGGTGCTGGAAGTCGCGTTCGAGGGACTGGCGCGCTCACCGCGGCACAAGTCCGGCGTCGCGATGCGGTTTCCGCGCATCAACCGATTGCGCTGGGACAAGCCGCCGCGCGAGGCCGACCGGCTGGAAACGCTGGAGCGGATGCTGAAGACCGAGACGCGAGTTGAGGTTCCTCCCGCGCATGACAGCTATTGACGGCGCGGTGCGGGTTCCCCATTTGCATCGCCTTGCCTATAATAGATGGGCAGACCCGCGAGGAGACAGCAATGCCGAATGACGTCCGTGACCTGCCGGCCAGCCAGAATGACGGTTTGTACCGTTTTCTCGGCGGCTCGCCGCTGTCGGTCGCCTTCCGGCTGATCCTGCTGTCGATCCTGGTCGGCGTCGTGCTCGCCGCGGTCGGATTCGATCCCTGGAATATCGTCCACAGCATCCGCGTGCTGTTCCAGCGCTTGTGGGATCTCGGCTTCGACGCCGTCAACTGGCTGTGGCGCTATTTCCTGCTCGGCGCCGTCATCGTGATCCCGGTCTGGCTGTTATCGCGGCTGTTCGGCACGCCGCGCGGCCGCTAGCTGTCGCGGGCGGGGCGATGCAACTGCGATTTGTCGGCTGCGGTGATGCCTTCGGCTCTGGCGGCCGCTCAAACACCTGCTTCCACGTCACCGGCAGAAGCGTCAATTTCCTGATCGATTGTGGCGCGTCCTCGCTGCCGGCATTGAAGCAGTTCGCGATCGCGCGCGATGAGATCGATCTGATCCTGATCACGCATTTCCACGGCGATCATTTCGCCGGCCTGCCGTTCTTCCTGCTCGATGCGCAGTTCTCGCGGCGCAGCCGGCCGCTGGTGATCGCCGGGCCTGAAGGCATCGAGACCCGGCTCGCCCAAGTCATGGAGGCGCTGTTCGAGCATTCGTCGAAGACGAAGCAGCGCTTCGATCTCTCCGTTGTCCCGCTCGTGCCCGAACAAAGCCGTAGCTTCGGCGCGGTGACAGTGACGCCGTATCCGGTGGTGCACGGCGACTCCGGCGGGCCGTTCCTGGCCTACCGGATCGAGGCCGAGGGCCGCGTCATCAGCTACAGCGCCGACACCGAATGGACGGACGCGCTGGTCCCGGCGGCGCGCGATGCCGACCTCTTCATCGCGGAAGCCTATACCCATGACAAGGTCGTCAAGAACCACCTCAGCCTGAAGGCGCTGGAAGCGCATCTGCCCGAGATCGGCGCCAGGCGGCTGGTGCTGACCCATATGAGCGACGACATGCTCGGCCGCCTGGACGAGATGCCCTACGTCACCGCCAGCGACGGCATGGTGGTCGTGTTCTAGACGATGCACGCGCGAAACCCACCCGCCGAGGTCACGAGCAGGCAGGTGTTCGCCATCGCGGGGCCCGCGATGATCGCGAACCTGACGACGCCGCTGATCGGGATCGTCTCCACCACCGCGATCGGACGGCTTGATGACGCGGCGCTGCTCGGCGGCGTCGCGATGGCCTCGGTGCTGTTCGATTGCATGTTCTGGCTGTTCGCGTTCCTGCGCATGGGCACGGTCGCCTTCACCGCGCAATCGCTCGGCGCCGGCGAGACGCAGGAACTGCGTGCGATCCTGGTGCGCGGCTTCATCGTCGCAGCCGTGATCGGCGCGGCGCTGATCGTGCTGCAGGTGCCGCTGGCCGCGATCCTGCTCGGCGCGATGGGCGGCAGCGAGGGCGTCACGTCGGCCGCGAAGACCTATTTCCTGATCCGCATCTGGTCGGCGCCGCTCGCGCTCGCCAATTACGTCGTGCTCGGCTGGCTGATCGGCCAGGCGCGGGCGACACTGGCGCTATCGACACAGATCGCGATCAACGTCGTCAACATGGCCGCGACCATGCTGCTGGTGCTGGTGTTCAATCGCGGCATCGCGGGCGCGGCGATCGCCGCCGTGATCGCGGAAGCGGCCGGGCTCGTGCTCGGCGTCCTGATCGCGCGATATCTGACGGGCGGCAAGCTCGACATTCCACCCGGCATGCTATTTGCGCGCGCAAAATTGATGCGGATGCTCGCGGTGAACCGCGACATCATGATCCGCACCGCGGCGCTGATCACGGCGTTTTTGTTCTTCACCGCGCAAGGCGCCCGCGCCGGCGATGTGACGCTGGCGGCGAATGCGGTGTTGAACAATTTCCTTTTGGTCAGCGCCTTCTTCCTCGACGGCCTCGCCAATGCCGCCGAACAACTCTGCGGCCGCGCCTATGGCGCGCGCGATCGCTATGCGTTTGCCGGCGCGGTGCGGCTGGTCGTGGTCTGGGGCTTTGCGTTCGCGCTCGCGGTGATGGCTGCGTTCGCGCTGTTCGGGCCGGCGCTGATCGACGTGATGACCGCGAGCACAGAAGTGCGGCAGGCCGCACGCGCGTTCCTGCTGTTCGTGATCCTGTCGCCGCTGCTGGCGGTGTTCGCCTTTGCCTATGACGGCGTCTATATCGGCGCGACCTGGGCGCGCGACATGCGCAATCTGATGGTGCTGTCGCTCGTGATCTTCCTCGCCGCCTGGTTCCTGCTGCGGCCCTTCGGCAATGCCGGGCTGTGGACCGCGCTGCTGGTGCACTATGCTGCGCGCGGCGGACTGGAAGCGCTGCGCTACCCGGCGCTGTTCCGCGCGTCGTTCGCTCGATCATGATCCGATCAAGAATCGGATCATGATCTCGTCTCTTTGTTTGAGCATGATCTTTTCGGAAAACCGGCGTCCACTTTTCCGGATCATGCTCAGCGCACCGGCCAGTCCTCGGCGGTAATCGTGGCCGCGTCGGCGCCGACGATTTCGGACAGCGAATCGCGGCCGGTGCGCAGCAGCGTCGAGGAGAGATCGCGCTTGATGTCGTCGACGAGGCCGAGGCCCTTATAGACCAGCGCGGAGTAGAGCTGGATCAGGCTGGCGCCGGCCCGGATCTTGGTCAGCGCGGCGCCGCCGGAATCGATGCCGCCGACGCCGACGAGCGGAAACGCGCCCTCCGCGCGCACGTAAGTCTCCGCCACCATCCGCGTCGACAGGCGGAACAGCGGGCGGCCCGAGAGACCGCCCTGCTCTTTGGTGCGGGCCTGCTCGCGCAAGGTCGAGGGCCGCGCCAGCGTGGTGTTGGCGACGATCATGCCATCGACCCGCCGCGAGCGCGCGATGTGGACGATGTCATCGAGCTCGGCGAGACTCAAATCCGGCGCGATCTTCAAGAGCACCGGCGAGTCGCCGGCATTCTTCCGCACCCGCTCGCGGGTATCGATGACGCGTGCCAAGAGGTCGTCGAGCGCCGCCGATTGCTGCAGGTTGCGCAGGCCCGGCGTGTTCGGCGAGGACACGTTGATGGTGAAGTAGCTGGCGACCGGCGCAAAGGTCTCGATCAGCTTCACGTAATCGGCGGTACGATCAGGCGAATCCTTGTTGGCGCCGACATTGACGCCGACGATGCCGGAAAGATGCGCGCGGCCGGCGAGCCGCCGCAGCACCACCGCCGCGCCGTCATTGTTGAAGCCCATGCGGTTGATGACGGCCTCGTCGCGCTCGAGCCGGAACAGCCGCGGCCTCGGGTTGCCGGCCTGGGGCAGCGGCGTCACCGAGCCGATCTCGACAAAGCCGAAGCCGAGCTTGAGCAGCGCGTCAGGCGCCTCCGCATTCTTGTCGAAGCCCGCAGCCATGCCGACCGGATTGGGAAAATTCAATCCGAACGCGCGCACTGCAAGTTTTGGGTCATCGACCCGCTGCCGGATCGGCGGCAGGAAGCGCAGGCCCTGGATCGCCAGCCGGTGGGCGTCCTCCGGATCGAGCCAGCGCAGGAGCGGCAGCGAGACGGCATCAAAGGCGCGGATCACGAGAGCTGCTCCGGGATCACATGCGTGCCGTCGGCGCGCGCCGGCAGGTCGTAGACCGCGGCGACCGCGCCGAGATCGAGTTCGCCATAGAGATGCGGAAACAATTCATCGTTACGAGAGGGCTCCCAGCGCAAGGCATCACCCAGCGCATCGGCATCAACAGCGATCAGGAACAGGCCGGTCTGGCCGAAAAAATGCTTCCGCGCCGTCCCCGCGACCTGGGACGCGGTGGAGAAGTGGATGAAGCCGTCCCTGACATCGTCGGCACTACCCCGGTACACACCGGCCCGCTCGGCCTCGCGCCAGGCCGAGGCGGGGCTGATTTTATAGATCGTGCGCACCTTTCCGGTGTCCCTTGCTTGTCGCTTGAGTCTGTTGGGGTTTTCCCGATGCTGGCCGGGCCGGCCAAGGACCGTATCGGCGCTCGTGGCGCAACTCAAGCGCCACAGCAGGGCCGATTGGGGACATTTGCGGAAAGCCTCAGGTTCCGGCAATAATTCCTAAATCCGAATGGCGGAATTCCGATGGTCAGACCGCCCAAGCAATCGCGCCTGCTGACCCACGGCCAGGTCTGGGCCGCCCTGGACCGGCTTGCGGAGCGCGCCGGAATGTCGCCGTCGGGGCTTGCCCGCCGCGCCGGGCTGGACCCCACGACCTTCAACAAGTCCAAGCGCATCACCGCCGACGGCCGCGAGCGCTGGCCATCGACCGAATCGGTCGCCAAGGCGCTCGCCGCGACCAGCACGTCCATCGACACCTTCGTGCAGCTCATCGGCGACGGTGGCGGACGCGGCCCCTCGGTGCCGCTGATCGGCCTTGCCGAGGCGGCGGCAAGCGATGCTTTCGACGACAACGGTTTTCCGACGGGCAAAGGCTGGGGCGAGGTGGCGCTGCCCGCGATCCCCGACGAGCACGCCTACGCGCTCGAGATCTCCGGCGATACGCTGCGGCCGGTCTTCCGCGACGGCGACATCATCCTGGTGTCGCCGGCAACCCCGATCCGCCGCGGCGACCGCGTGGTGGTGCGGACGAAGGATGGCGAGATACTGGTGAAGGAGTGCAAACGGCGTACGGCGAAGGCGCTGGAGTTGCAGTCGCTCAATCCTGCGGAGGCGGATCGCACGCTCGCAGCCGAGGATGTGACGTGGATTGCAAGAATCGTGTGGGTACGACAGTGAGGGCAGCGACTGACGATGCCGCTCCGCACATACTTGATGCTTCGAACCAGGTTTCGGGGGCTGCGACTCCGAAGCTTGAATCACATCCGTAGCGGATCCGCTAATGCACTAGATTTGGTTCCGCTTTCGGCGGGATAGTGGACACGGCAGGCTCTGGCTCGCTCGCGGCTTGACTCGTTGCTGCATTTCCATAAATCTGGATATATGGAAACTGAAGAAGCAGTGCTGGCCCTCGCGGCCCTCTCGCAGTCGACCCGACTGGAGGCGTTCCGGGCGCTGGTCAAGCACGAACCCGACGGCCTCGCCGCGGGCGACCTGGCGCGCCTGCTGGAGGTGCCTTCGAACACGCTGTCGGCGCATCTGTCGATCCTTACCCGCGCGCGCTTGGTTACGTCGGAACGGCACAGCCGGTCGATCATCTATCGCGCCAATCTCAACGAATTCCGCGACATCGCGGTGTTCCTGCTCCGCGATTGCTGCGACGGGCGGCCGGAGGTCTGCGCGCCTCTCGTTGAAAGCCTGCAATCCTGTTGTTCTCCGAAACGAAAGGAGCGAACCCGTGGCTGACCACCTCTACAACGTCCTGTTTCTCTGCACCGGCAACTCGGCACGTTCGATCTTGGCAGAATCCATCCTGCGGAAGGACGGCGTTGGCCGCTTCCGGGCTTTTTCCGCCGGCAGCGCCCCGAAGGGCGCGGTGCACTCGCTGGCGCTGCGAACGCTCGAGAGCCTCGATTACCCGACCGACGGCATGCGCTCGAAGAGCTGGCTCGAGTTCGCCGCGCCCGATGCGCCGGTGATGGATTTCGTCTTCACCGTTTGTGACAACGCCGCCGGTGAGGCCTGTCCGGTCTGGCCCGGCCAGCCGATGACCGCCCACTGGGGCATCGAGGACCCCGCCGAAGCCCAAGGCACCGAGCTGGAAAAGCAGGCGGCGTTCATGACCGCGTTTCGCTACCTCAAAAACCGGATCGGCACCTTCATCAGCCTCCCGCTGCGGAGCATCGACAAGCTCTCGCTGGGCACCAAACTCCGCGAGATCGGCCGTTCCGAAGGTGCGACACATCCGACGCCGAAAGCCGGCTGATGGACACGTTCGACCTTTCGCGGCGTCTGGCGGCCGAAGCTCTCGGCACAGGCATTCTCGTCGCCACCGTGGTCGGATCCGGCATCATGGCCGAGACGCTGACCAAGGACGTCGCTCTTGCGCTTCTCTGCAATACCCTGCCGACGGGGGCTATCCTGGTCGTCCTGATCACCGTGCTCGGACCGATCTCCGGCGCACACTTCAACCCGGCCGTGACGCTTGTCTTCACCGGCAAGCGCGAGCTGCCGGTCAACGAGGCCGCGCTCTACGTGGTCGCACAGATCGCCGGCGGCATCGGCGGAACAATCGCCGCGCATCTGATGTTCGGGCTGCCGCTGATCGACTTCTCGACCAAGGTTCGCACCGGCGGTGCTCAATGGTTCGCGGAGGCGGTGGCCGCCTTCGGACTGGTCGCGACCATCCTGGGCGGCATCCGGTTTCAGCGGAATGCCGTCCCGTGGCTCGTCGGGCTCTACATCACCGCGGCATACTGGTTCACGGCTTCCACCTCGTTCGCCAATCCCGCCGTGGCGATTGCGCGTTCGCTAACCAACACGTTCGCCGGAATCCGGCCCATCGATCTGCCCGGCTTTATCATCGCCGAGTTGCTCGGCGCGCTGCTTGCTTCGCTGCTGATGAACTGGCTGCTCGGAAGGCCGGCGGTCCGTGGACCTGTACCTATCGCGGAGACTTCGCCATGACCATCACCATCTATCACAACCCGGATTGCGGCACGTCCCGCAACACGCTCGCCATGATCCGCCAGAGCGGGGTCGAGCCGACTATCATCGAATACCTGAAAACTCCGCCCTCGCGCGAAAGGCTGGTCGAACTCATCAGCGAGATGGGCACGCCTGTTCGTGCGCTTCTGCGCGAGAAGGGGACGCCGTTTCATGAACTCGGTCTGGATGACCCGAAGTGGACCGACGACGAGCTCATCGATCAGATGCTGGCCCATCCGATTCTGATCAACCGTCCCATCGTGGTGAGCCCGAAAGGCGTCAAATTGTGCCGCCCGTCGGAAGCGGTGCTGGACCTGCTGCCGGCACCTATCGGACGGTTCACTAAGGAAGACGGCGAAATTATTGATGGCTAAGGTGGCAGACCTTCCGAATCTCGCTCCCGCGGCGATTTTGCTTCCCGACTCCCGGAAGTTATGGCCGGTACCGTCCAGGCACAGGCCGCGGATCCTGTTGCTGTACGGGTCACTGCGCGAGCGCTCGTTCAGCCGCCTGTTGGCGGAAGAGGCCGCCCGCCTGCTGGAGATGTTCGGTGCCGAATGCCGGATTTTCAACCCGTCGGGTCTGCCGCTGCCGGACGATGCGCCCGCTGATCACCCCAAGGTGACTGAACTGCGCGAACTCTCCGCTTGGTCCGAAGGGCAAGTGTGGAGCAGCCCGGAACGCCACGGCGCCATCACCGGCATCATGAAGGCCCAGATCGACTGGATCCCCTTGGCGATGGGAGCTGTGCGCCCGACGCAGGGCAAGACGCTTGCCGTCATGCAGGTCAGCGGCGGCTCGCAGTCCTTCAATGCCGTCAACCAGCTTCGCGTGCTTGGACGCTGGATGCGCATGATCACGATCCCGAACCAGTCATCGGTGGCGAAAGCATACGAGCAGTTCGACGATGCCGGGCGCATGAAGCCATCGCCCTACTACGACCGTGTCGTCGACGTCATGGAGGAACTGGTGAAGTTCACGCTGCTGACGCGCGATTGCTCTGGCTATCTTACCGACAGGTACAGCGAACGGAAGGAAGAAGCGGCAAAGCTGCAGGAACGGCTGGCTTTGGAAAGAGCCTTGTGAAAGGTCCAGGCGACGCTCTGCCAGGCAGTGGACCTCCGTTATCGTGACGCAATGAAGGCTACGTCCGTTTCGCCCCGTTAGCGACCAAGATCGCGCGGCGGCGCCATATGTCGCGAAGGGCCAAATAGCGACAAACCCGCGCTTCCGATCAGATGCCGAAAAGGCGGCGCTGTGCAGCATTCACAGCATGCGGCTCAACACCGTCTTCGCGCCTGTCGCGGTACACGCTTTTGTACCGTTCAAGACCGAAAAAGAGCGTCCCGTGAATGCCATGTGCATCTCGCTTGCGGATGGGGCGCTCCCAAATTGGGCTTGCCCCTAAGGTCTCCGCGACCAGAGGGTCTAGGTCTTCGGCAAATTGGATTTCCTGCCCCGGCTCCGGAAACAGCAGTACAAACTCTTCATCCGTCGCCCGAAAAATACTGAAGGTGCAATTCAGGGCACCGTCGATGACTTGAATGTTTTTCATGTCAGAACCTCGGCAGCAATAGCCTCGCGGAGCCGGCGCGCAAGTTTGCCAGTCTGAAAAAAATTGATCGACGCAAAGTACCCGCCAAACAGAACGACGCGCACGACAGCTAGGTAGACGGTGCCCCGGTCGTGAGAAATCCGAATACAACGCCCTAACCCGTGTAGACGGAACAGTTCAGCACTACGAAGCTCACGAATTGGGACTTCGATCGGCGAAGGCCCGGTGATCGTCAAAGCGTCCTGGGTTAGCGCTGCGCGTCCCTCTAATCCCTTCGTTTGCAAGTTCAGCGTATCCCCAATGTGGTAGATCACGCGATATAGCCCCAACGGTGCGCGCTGGCCGCTGAAGCGCGTAATCACGATCCATGCAGCAACGAGCAAGAGGGGCCACCACGACGACAGCGCCGACAGCAAATCACCATTCATGCCAGCGTTTCCATTTTCCTTTACGGGCACCGGACAGGCCCAGCGCTCAACAGGATGCTGTCCATCCCTTAACAAACAAGAACTCTCTCGATAATAAATGTATTCACTCGTTACCCGCTCAGATTGTCGGCGCGTAACCGCGAGGACGGTGCGGTCGATGCCGTCGCCCGCGCCGTCGGGCATGAGTCATTTTCGACAGCTTCAGCGGCGGTTGTCGGCTGGTCAATATCGGCTTTGCCCCGAAAGCGCCCCAGGCCTGGTCGGGCCAGGAGCGTCGCGATTGGCCGGACGCCTGTGATGCAAACTCCCAAACTGGGGGCTCCAATCATGCGCTATGAACTGGCCGATTGTGAACGGGCTGCCATCAAGCCGATGCTGCCCGACAAGCCGCGTGGCTGCGCGTTAATGAGTCCGCGCCCTGGGAGAGCGGTGCGGTCCGCGCGGCATCGACCGAGAGCAGGCGGGAGCAGATGTCCGCGGTTGCAAGCATAGGATCGGAGCCCCGGCCGAGGCCGGGGCTTTCGATGCCTAGGCATGGTACTCGAGCGACTTGAAGCTTAGGTGCTTCACGCCTTCCGGAGCATCGGCGATCTTGCGGATGTTGGCCCAGGTCTGCTTGTAGTTCGGGATAATGAACTCGTTCACCCCGTCCGACACCACATTGCCTTGGACGCCGGTCGGGTATGCGAACAGCATGAACGTCTGCCGCGGCTTGGCCGTCGGCGTCGGATACACCATGGCTTGCGTGGAGCCATTGTCGTTGAACACCTCGACCAGATCGCCCGGGTTGAGTCTAAGCTCGTTCATGTCCGTCGGGTTCATCTGGATGTATGGATAGGGCATGCGATCCATCACGAGCTCATTGTCCTGATCGAGATACGCACTCTGCCAGACGACGTTGGCACGCCCGTTGTTGATGAGGAAGGGGAACTTCTTCATCTCGGCTTCCTTGCCAGGCGCCTGCAGGCCGCGCCACGCCGTCTCCATGAACTTGGCCTTGCCATCCTTGCTGTTGAATTTGCCGTCGGCATACAGACGCTTCGTGCCGATAATGCGCTCGACGCCGCCCGGCGAGGCAGCCGGGGATGATGCAGCACCCGACTTCGGGACCGGTTCCTTTCCACGCGCCCCTTCAATGGCAGGGCCTTTCAAGACTTCTCCGGTTGTCACCCCGGTCGACGTGCCGCCGGCAACAACACCGGCGGTGTCGAGCCCGACGGCCGGCTCCTGGAAGCCGTTCGTACCCATCGCGCGCAGCCGGGCGTAGGTGACGAACTCGCCGCCTTTTTCATGTTGGTGATAGCCATCCATGAAAGCGTCTTCTTCGGTCTTCCAGTCGAAGCCCTTGAACTTGTCCGCCGCTTCCACTTTGCCTTGCTCGCGCAGAACCCGCTCGATGTTGTTGGCGATCCGCGCCGCGATCAGACAGTCCGGCATCGCTTGCCCTGGCGGGTCCATGTATTTTTCGGTCAGGCGCATGCGGCGCTCGCCGTTCATCGACGTGAGATTGGCTTCCCCGGAGGTTGCTGCCGGCAGCCACACATGGCAGGCCTCGCCGATCTTCGTCGGTACGATATCGACATCGACGGCGAACAGGCCTCCCTTCTTGATCGCATCCATGATCGCCTTGACCACCGCATCGCGATCGCCGTACGGCACCGTCATCATGGCGTCCTTCACCATGTCGGTCCGTTTCTTGTAATTCTGCTTGAATTTGAAGGCGTTTAGCGTGGTCTTGTAGTGGTCGCACCCCCAGATGTGATGGACGCCGCCTTTGCCTTCGATCAGGAGCTTGTCGACGTAGGCTGCGGGCCGTCCGACATGCGCGTCCGAGGGGCGCGAGTAGCCTTCCTGGTGCCCGCCCATGCGGACGCAGCCTCCGCCGGGTTGGCCGATATTGCCCGTCGCCAGCGCGACATTCACCAGGGCGCCGTTCGTGCGGTAATTGTCGTTGCCCCAGATCAGGCCCTTTTCATACGCGAACATCGTGCGGCGGCGCACATTCCCTGCCTTCGGCTGCGCGATCCATTCCGCGGATTTGCGGATTTGATCGGCGCCTAGGCCGGTTATTTTTGCTGCGTCCTCCAAGCTGATCTTGTTGGCGGCCTTCATCTGGTCGAAGTTGGTCGTCGAGGCCTCAATGAAGGCTTTGTCGACCCAGCCCTTGTCCGCGATGTAGGTCATCCACGCATTGAACAGCGCGAGGTCCGTGCCGGAATTGATCGCAAGGTGCATGACGTTGTCCTTGCCGGCTTCGACCTCGCAGGCATTGACCGTCACCGTTCGACGCGGATCGACGATGATGACCTTGGCACGCTCCACCGGCTCCGAGCCGAATTCGGTCTTCTTCTTGTCGAGCGAGGTTCCGCGCAGGTTCGGAATCCAGTGGTTCAGGAAGTAGTTGGTCTGGGTTTCGAGCGCGTTGGTTCCGACCGCCACGATCGTGTCAGCAAGCTCGGCATCTTCGTAGCAGTTGTTGAGCTCACCCACACCCATGTCGCGTGTGGCGTGGACTTCGGAGTTGTAGGCCGGGCGATTATGGATGCGGATGTTCTTGACCTTCATCGCGCTGAAATAGAGCTTGCCGGTGCCCCAGGTGTTCTCGTACCCGCCGCCGGCGCCGCCATGGTCGAACGCCGAGACGAACACGCCGTCTTCGCCCATGTCATTCATCACGGCGACCGTAACGCGCGCGACGAGGTCAAGCGCATCGTCCCAACTGGTGGGCTGCATCTGCCCGTAGCGCCAGACCATGGGGTCCGTGAGGCGCTGGAGCTGGGTGTTGCGCTGCTGTGAATAGCTCATCTCTGCCATACGCGCGCCGCGAATCGATCCCAGCCCGGAGTTCACCACGCAATTCTTGTCAGGCTTTATGACGATGTGCACGTCGTGGCCGTTTTGGCGGACGATGTTGTACATCGCAGGCGAGTACCAGGCTTCGGTTTCCGCGCCTTGCTGCCTCGAGAGGTCAACACCAAATTTGTTTTGATCTGGAGCCGTGCCACCCTGCCTGCTGGCAGCCCAGGTGTAGGCCTTATAGCCGCAGCCCACGATGCAGTAATGGCAGGTGACGTTGAATTCCTTGGCGTCGGCGGGGATGATCGGAAGCTGATCGATTTGCCGCTTGTAGGCCATGAGCGTTCCTCCCCTCAGAGCACGTTGGAAAGGCGACCGTAGAGCAGCTCGTCCACGCCTTCGGCGTAGATGTCGCCTTTGTCATCCACGCGCAGGACGTACTGCGGGAGATTTTGCGTCGCCTGGCCCCAGATCTGCTGGCCACCGGCCTCACAGTCGAAGCGGGAATAATGGCCGGGACAGTTCATCGTCCGATCGGCCGCGCTGTAATTGAGGGGATAGCCCTTGTGCGGGCATATCGTCGTGAAGCCGACAATATCGCCTTCGGCCCCGACCCCGCCTGGCACTGTCTTGCCGAGCTTCAAAAGCACGCCAGGAGCCTTGTCGTCGGGATAGGAGACGTTCAGCGGCTCATTGAGCTTGAGCTCCCTGACGTTGGCCAGACGATTGACGGGATAGTCCACCCTTGCGGCTCCGGTCGCAGCCTGAGCCGGAAGAGGTGTGATTGAGGTGACGGCAACGCCGGCGGCGGCGAGACCCGCCCCGCTCATGAAGCGACGGCGGCCGACGTCGACCATACGATCGCAGCGCGACATGGTGATGCTCCTCGGGTTCGCCAGTACGCCTACTGGCGGGTGTTTCCTCGAGATCGGACCGGTACGCCTACCGGCCGGAGCGCTCGTTGTTCTTATGTCGCATGCCCGTCACATCGAGAGGCTACGATTTGTCGAGACGTCTCGACATATTCAATAGTCGAAACGTGCTGGCTTGTCACCTGATCCGTGGGTTAAAGATGATGCACCTGGACGACGCGCGCGGAGACTACGGAATGCGGAAATCGATGCTGGCCGCCGCCAGCCACGCCAGCAGCGGGCCGGTCCAAGGAGAGTTGGCCGAGCCGCATGCGATTGCCGCTCTTGCTGCGCTTGCTCAGCCCACGCGCCTGGCGATCTTCAGGCTGCTCATCAAGCACGAGCCGATCGGTATCACTGCCGGCGTGATCGCCGATACCATTGGCGCGCCGCACAACACGCTTTCCACCCATCTGGCCATTTTGGTGCGGGCAGGCCTTTTGCGCAGCAGCCGCGAGGGACGGACGATCATCTACCGCTCAAATGTGGAAGGCATGCGGGCGCTGATAGGGTTTCTGATCAGCGAGTGCTGCGACGGACACCCGGAGCTCTGTAGCCTGGTTGTCGAAGACGCGAGCAAAGCCTGCTGCGCCCCAGCCAATTCCAAGGTTCATGCGCAACCGAGGAAAAGCTCGGCCAAACGGAAAGCCTGATGGGCTGCCCTTGCTTCGGCCAAAGCCAACATTCGGCTCTGGAGGAAGTTGGCCCGTTTGAGTGAAGCCGGTCCGCGACTATTACCGCCCGTGACCCGGAGCGACCATGCCGCCTGAGCGCAGCGTGCCGCGTCCTACCACCAGCGCGGCTGCATCGGTTGGTAGTTCTGGCCGGCGCGCGGACGCGGATTGCCGGGTTGGGAGTTCCAATTGGGCTGGAAAAAGAAGCCGAAGCCGTTGTTACCCCAGTCGTTGCCGCTCGCAACGGGGACATCGACCGCAGGCGTAGGCCGGCGCATCATGAAGCCGCCCTGGGGCTGGTTGCTCAGCACCGCGACGAACTCGGTGCGATAGTTGGTCTCGCGGCTCAGCGGCTCGTCCGAGACGATGATCGAGGATCGCGGCAATGCCGTCGGCGCGATGCGATCGAGCACATCCTGCGGGATGGTGATGCGGTCGAGCGCGTTCTTGGCGTCGTCCCCATTGTCGATCGTAACCGCAGTCCAGCGCAGGCCGGCGCCGCTGCGCGTCATCGCCGTGAACACATGCGTGCCGATCCGCTTGTCGGGATTGCGGATCGCGACTGGAACCTCAATGGTCGCATCGAACACCTCGCCCCCGTCCGGCCACTGCTTATGAGTGTTGCGCCGTACGTAAAGCTTCTGCGTCGCGCGGCTGATGTAGACCGAGACCGGCTCCAGCGCGAGCTTCGCCTCGCTCGCCGCCTTGGCGGTGTCGGCCTTCCTGGTCTGGGCCGCTTTGGCGGCGTCCTTTGCGGCGGCAGCAGCGGCGAGCTTCGAATTCGCCTCGGCCTTGGCGGCGTCGAGTTGCGTCCCCGCTTCCGCGGCCCTATTGGCGGCCTTCTCCTTCTGCTCGTTGGCCTTCGCCTTGGCCTGGTCCGTGTTTGCGGCGGCGAGCCTCTTGTCGGCGGATGCGAGCTCGGCGTCGGCGCGGGTCTTGAGCCCCTCCAGCTTGCGCAGCGACGCCGTGAGCGACGCTGTCTCGCGCGCCGTTGTCGCGGCGGCTTTCTTCGCCTCGTCGGCTGTCTTGGCGGCCTCCTCGGCCTCGCGGGCGAGCGTCTCGGCACGCGCTGGAGCAGCCGCGACGGTCTCCGCGTTCGGCATGAATAGTGCCGGATGGGAAAACTCGACCGGGGCGGCGTCGTTCGGCGAGATGATCACCCGCATGCCGATCCGCGTCTTGTCGAACAACTTCTCCGCAAAGTCGTAGGGCATCCGCACGCAGCCGTGCGAGGCCGCATACCCGGGCAGCGGCCCGCCGTGCAGCGCGATGCCGTTCCAGGTGATGCGCTGCATGTTCGGCATCCAGGCGTCGTCATAGAGGGTCGAGTGGTGGTCCTTGTCCTTCTCGACGACGGCGAAGATGCCGGCAGGCGTCTCGCGTCCCTTGGTGCCGGTGGACACCGGCGCGCGCAGGATCCAGCCCTCGGCGTCGTAGAAAGTGACCTGCTGGGTCTTGATCGACACGATCGCCATGATCGGCTCGCCTGCATCGCGCGGCGCCATAGCCTCGGTGGGTGGCGCGGGACGCGCCTGTCTCGCCGCGGCGTCGGCGGTCAGCGCCGTCAGTGCGGCCATCGCCGCGAGCGTCACAATAGTGGGCCTCGCCCAACGCCGCCTCTCCACGGTGGATTGCGCCGCCATGAATCGATTTACCATGCCATGTCCCGGTTGAGATGCCACGCTTGCGATCCGTCAAGATCGGCGACCAGCTTATTTGACTCGCCCCGACGCGGCTAGACCGCCCCGATATCGGCTGCCGGCCCATCGCGTCATTTCGGTGCGCTGCGGATGCGCCGGCTCGTCCGGCTTGATTGCCGCGCCGGTTCAGGACAAGCTCACTGACGGAGCTCGGAGGAGAGAGGGAGCTCGGAGAGGGAATGGCGCGCATTATTGTGCTCGGTGCGGGGTTTGCCGGCCTCTGGGCTGCCATTGGCGCTGCGCGCGCGCTCGATGAGATCGGCCAGGCCGCCGAGATCCTCGTCATCGACCGCAACCCCTACCACAACATTCGCGTTCGCAATTACGAAGTCGACCTCAGCGCGGCAGCGATCCCGCTTGGCGAACTGCTGGACCCTATCGGCGTCGCCCACAGGGTAGCCGAGGTCCAAGCGATCGATCCGGTCAAGCAGCAGGTGACCGTTGCAACGAGCGACGGCGGGGAGGTTCTGACTTACGATCGGCTGGTCCTGGCGCTCGGCAGCGAACTGGCGCGTCCCGCGGTTCCAGGCCTCGCGGCCAACGGCTTCGACGTCGACACCTACGCGGCGGCGGTCCGGCTCGATGCGCACCTTGCAGCGCTTGGCGAAGAGGCGCCATCGGAAGCACGCGCCACGGTCGTCGTGGTCGGCGCTGGTTTCACCGGGATCGAAGTCGCGACCGAGATGCCGGGCAAGCTTGATCGGGCCGGCGTCACCGGCGATCGACGCATCATTCTCGTGGACCCTAATCCCGCAGTCGGCGCCACGATCGGGGATAACGCCCGCCCGGTCATCAATGAGGCGCTCTCGGCACTTGGCGTCGAAACGCGGCTGGGCGTAAAGGTTGCCGCTGTTGGGCCGAGCACCATCGCACTCAGTTCCGGGGAGATCATTGCCACGCAGACAGTCGTGTGGTGCGCGGGCATGCGCGCAAGTCCGCTGGCCGGGACGCTGCATGTTGAACGCGACCGGCATGGTCGTGTCATCGTCGATCAATTCATGCGCGCAACCGGTGCAACGAATGTCTTTGCCGCCGGCGACGTGGCCTGCAGTTTCGTGGACGGCGTCCACGCTTCCGTGATGTCCTGCCAGTTCGCCCGACCGATGGGCCGCTTCGCAGGCTACAACGTCGTGGCCGACCTGTTCGGCCGGCCGATGCTGCCGCTTCATATCGATTGGTATGTGACCGTGCTCGATCTCGGCACGTGGGGGGCCTTGTATACGGAGGGATGGGATCGCCAGGTGCGCACGAGCGGGGCTGCCGCCAAATTGACGAAGCAGACCATCAATCACGTGCGAATCTACCCGCCGCGGACCGGCAATCGTGCAGAGATTCTCGCGGCTAGCGCGCCAACGCTTCAGGCGCCGCCGGCGTCGCGATCGTAAGCCTCGCGCAACACGACAATTCCCGTCGTCCCCGCGAAAGCAGGACCCATAACCACAGGGAGGTGTTGTCGCGCGAGCAAGCGGTTACAGCTTTGCGCATCACATCTGCCTGTGGCTATGGATCCCGGGTCAAGCCCGGGACGACAGGTGGATGCAGGCGCGCGCAAGCTTCTCCAGCTTACGTCGCGTAGTCCCGCTCCTTGCGGTCCAGCATGCGCTTCAGCGCATCGAAGTGTCGCTGCGCCGGGCTCGGGCCGTTGTAGAGGCTGGTGCCGCCGATATCGCGCATGGTCCTTTCGACCACGGGAGCAGGCAGCTTTTTCAGCGGCTGTCCGGTCCACATCGCGTAGATCTGCACCTGCGCGGCGCGCTCGATGTAATAGAGCCGGTCATAGGCCTCGGCGACCGTCTCGCCCACGGTCGAGATGCCGTGGTTGGCCATGAACAGCACCGTCTTGTCGCCGATCACCTTCGCCAGCCGTGCGCCTTCGGCGGGGTCGAGCGCCGGGCCGGTATATTCGTCGTCATAGGCGATCTCGCCGGCCATGCCGACTTCGGTCTGGCCGATCTCCTTGATGCGGGGATCCTCGAGCCGGGTCAGCGCGCTGGCAAACGGCATGTGGGTGTGGAACACCGCCTTTGCCTGCGGCAGCGCCTTGTGGATCGGCGCATGGATGCAATAGCAGGAGCGCTCGACCTCGCCCTCGCCCCGCTTGACCTCGGCATCGTCGATGCCGACTTCCATGAAGCAGGAAGCGGTGACTTCCGACCAATGCATGCCGAACGGTATCTGGTAGTAGCGATCACTGTGGCCGGGCACCACGAATGTCAGATGGTTGAAGATGCCCTCACTGAAGCCCTGGATGAAGGCAAGCCGGTGCGCGGCGGCGAGATCGACCCTTGCCTGCCACTCTGCCGCGCCCTGATCGGTAAGCGTGTCCGGTGAAACCCTGAACTGCATGTTGATCCTCCGTTGCGCGCCTGTGCTGGCGGCTTGTTATCGAGATAGTCTAGCTTAAGTTTGCAGCCGTTCCGGTTGAAATTACCGTGGGCCACCCATCCCGATTTTGCGACCCGGCGACAAGTTGTGTGATGATGCGTTGCGAAGGAGCCGCGATGGCGGCAACTGGCAGGAACTTCTAAAGATGGCGCGCCGGGATACTGGAAACCGCACCAATTATTGGCAAAGTCGGCGGATTCCGGGGCTCAGCCTGTTGCGCGCGGATTTCACCGCGCACCAGTTTGCCCCGCATACCCATGACGCTTTTGTCATCGCGGTCACCGAGGCGGGCGGCGCGGAAATCACCAGCCGCGGCATCACGGAGCAGGTTGGCGCCGCCACGCTGTTCGTTTCGAATCCGGAAGAGCGCCAATCGTCGCGCATGGCGTCGGACAAGCGTTGGCTCTACCGCTCATTCTACCTTACGCGCTCGGCCATCGACGCTATCGGCGACCAGCTCGGCGCCAGGGCTACGCCCTATTTCATGCAAAACATGTTTGACGATGCCGAACTGATCAAGCGCTTCGGCCGCCTGCACCGGGCGCTTGAGGCCGATCAGGACGATGCGCTCACAGACGAGCTGGCAATTTGCGCCTTCAGCGCGCTGTTCGAACGATACGGCCACGGTGGCGATCGGCCCGAAAGGGCACCGCAGGACCGCGCCATTGTTGCCCGGGTGGTCGATCTGATGCAGGCGCGCTATGCGGAAAACCTGGGCCTCAGCGAACTCGCACGTGTCGCGGGGCTGACCCAGTTTCAGCTAATCGGCTTGTTCAAGCGGACTGTCGGTCTCACACCCCACGCCTATTTGGTCCATATCCGCCTGAACGCTGCCTGTCGGCTGCTCAAACGGGGCACACCGCTGGCGGAGGCGGCATTGGCCGCGGGATTCTGCGACCAGAGCGCACTGACCAAGCATTTCCGGCGCTGCTATGCCATCACGCCGGCGCAATTCGCCGCGGCGGCTCGGGCCACGGAGCCGAGAGACCGCAATTTCAGCCAATACCCATGACGGTACTGGCCCTACAGCACGCTTTCGGAGGTTTGCCACGCCATGCCATCGAGCGCCGAAAATTCGGATCGCAAGACCATTGCCGTCGTCGGTCTCGGAAGCATCGGCGGCATTATCGCGGGCCTGCTGCGGGCGGCCGACCGGCACGATGTGGTCGCCTGCGTCAGGCGGCCGCTCGATCATCTCGTGGTCGAGCGGGCGGAAGGCACGATCGATGTTCCGCTCCGCGCCCTGACCGATCCGCAGCAGGCCGCGCCGGTGGACTGGGTGTTGTTCTGCACCAAGGCGCAGGACACCGCCTCCAGCGCGCCCTGGCTTGCGAGACTCTGCGATGCCGGCACGCGCGTCGCGGTCCTGCAGAACGGCATCGGACACAGCGAGCGGCTGGCGCCGCTGGCCGGGCATGCGACCATCGTTCCGACTCTCGTCTATTACAACGGCGAGCGATTGGCGCCGGACCGCGTTCGCTTCCGACGTGCCGGCGAGCATGAATTTGCCGTCGCAGACGATGCGGACGGGCAGGCGTTCGAAACCCTGCTCGATGGGACGGGCATGCGGGTATTGCGCAGTACCGACTTCGCCACGCGCGCCTGGCGAAAGCTCCTGATCAACGCGGTCGCCAATCCGATCACCGCGTTGACCCTGTTGCGGCAGGCTGTGTTCCGGCGCGAGGACGTCAAGACGCTCTGCCTTGCCATCCTCGAAGAGGCTGTGACCGTCGGGCGCGCCGATGGCGCTCGGCTGGCGCCGGATGAAGCCGAACGAACGCTGGCGACGCTGCTCACCTATCCGCCCGACGCCGGCACCTCGATGTATTTCGATCGCCTCGCCGGCCGTCCGTTCGAAGTCGACGCGCTCACCGGCGCGATCGTCGCGGCGGGCGAACGACATGGTGTCGCCACGCCGCTCAACGGCCTGTTGCTGACGCTGTTGCGCGCGACCAGCGATGGGCTGCGTGATGCGAGTTGTAGGGTGGGCAAAGCGTAGCGTGCCCGCCTCTTCTTGCATCGCCCTTGATGGTGGGCACGCTACGCTTTGCCCACCCTATGCGCTCCTGTCATTGCCGGGCTTGACCCGAAGGAGGATGGATGCGCGGGTCAAGCCCGCGCATGACGGATTGAGAAAGCTATGACGATCGCGCCAATGCGCCGTCGATCATGTTGACGGCGTTCTGGATGCCGTAGACAGCGACGAAGGAGCCGAAGCGCGGGCCTTTCTCCTGGCCGAGCAGCACCTGGTAGAGCATGTTGAACCAGTCAAGCGAGACGCCGGGGCGGCCGTCCTTGCCCTTCTTCACAGGATCGAGGAACGGCTCGCGGCGGCCGATCTCGTAGACCACGTTCTGGATGTCCTCCGCACTCGAGCCCGCCGGCATGTTGGACAGCGCATCGCGCAGATCCTGCAGCGCCGCGCGCTCGCTCTCGGTCGGCTCGCGGAATTGCTTCGTCGGCGCGACGAAATCGCGGTAGTAGTTGATGGCATAGCCGACCATCGCATCCAGCTTCGGATGCGTCTTGGGCGTCACGCCCGGACGATAGCGGCCGATGAAGCCCCACAGCGTCCCGGCGTTCTCCGCGTTCGATGACGACACCAGCGTCAGGAGAAGCTGGAAGGTGACGGGCATGTCCACCTTCGGCGGGTGGCCGGAATGGATGTGCCAGACCGGATTCTGCAGTTGCTGCCGCCCTTCCTGGCGCGGGAAGGCGTCGATGAACTGCTGGTACTCGTCGACATTGCGCGGGATCACGTCGAAGTAGAGCCGCTTGGCCGCCTTGGGCTCGCGGTACATGAACAGCGACAGCGATTCCGGCGAGGCATAGCGCAGCCATTCGTCGATGGTCAGCCCGTTGCCCTTCGATTTCGAGATCTTCTGGCCCTTCTCGTCGAGGAAGAGCTCGTAGTTGAAGCCTTCCGGCGGCGTGCCGCCAAGCGCCGCGCAGATCCTGCCCGACAGCTTCACCGAATCGATCAGATCCTTGCCCGCCATCTCATAGTCGACGCCGAGCGCATACCAGCGCATCGCCCAGTCCGGCTTCCACTGCAGTTTGCAGCGCCCGCCGGTGACGGGGACCGTGACGGTCTCCTTTGTTTCCGGATCCTCGTAGGAAATGGTGCCGGCCTTGGCGTCATGCGCTGTGACCGGCACGTAGAGCACGAGGCCGGTGCGCGGGCAGATCGGCAGGAACGGCGAATAGCTCGCGGCGCGCTCCTCGCGGAGCGAGGGCAGCATGATCGCCATCACCTTCTCGATCCGCTCCAGCATGCGGAGCAGCGCAGCATCGAAGCGGCCCTGGGTGTAGTAGTCGGTCGAGCTGGCGAATTCATAGTCGAAGCCGAACTGGTCGAGGAAGGCGCGCAGCCGCGCATTATTGTGCTCGCCGAAGCTCGGATGGGTGCCGAAGGGATCCGGCACCTTCGTCAGCGGCTTGCCGAGGTGCTGCTCCAGCAGTTCCTTGTTCGGGACATTGTCCGGCACCTTGCGCAAGCCGTCCATGTCGTCGGAGAAGGCGAGCAGGCGCGTCCTGATCTTGTCCTCGGTGAGCACGCGGAAGGCGTGGCGCACCATGGTGGTGCGCGCGACCTCGCCGAAGGTGCCGATATGCGGCAGGCCGGACGGGCCATAGCCGGTCTCGAACAGCACCTCGTCCTTCGGATTTTTTTTCAGCCGCGCGACAATCGCCTTCGCCTGCTCGAACGGCCAGGCGTTGGATTGTTCGGCGAGCGCACGCAGATCGCTCGGGCTTGCGGCAAGGTCAATCACGGACATCAGGGGTCTCCAAGGCCGCGGAAACTAACGGCCTCCGCGGCAAAATGCAAAATGACGGCGTACGAAGAATCGTAGGGTGGGCAAAGGCGCCCTTGCGCCGTGCCCACCATTCACACTCCGCTCGTTATTGGTGGGCACGCTGCGCTTTGCCCACCCTACGACACCTGCGTCAAAACGGGCTGACGGAAAAATAGCGCAGCCACAGATCGGTGTAGCGGCCTTTTTCCCAGAGCCGGAACAGGGCCCAGTTCAACGCCTGCCGGAGCAGGTCGTTGCCCTTGCGCACGGCAATGCCGATGCCTTCGCCGAAAAAGCGGCTCTCGACGAAGGGGCCGCCGGAGAAGGCGCAGCATTCGGCGGAATCCGTGCCGTTGATCCAGAACGCGAGCGCGATCGCGTCGCCGAAGATGAAATCGACCTCGCCGCGGCGGAGCGCCTGCCTGAGCGCATCGTCATTGGGGTAGGTGTGCAGTTCGGCGTCGGTGAACATCGCCTTCAGATAGGCCTCGTGCGAGGTACCGCCGATGACGCCGACCTTCTTGCCTTCGAGATATTCCGGCCGCACCTCCGGTATTACGGCGTTACGCCGCGACACGAAGCGGGCTGGCGCGCGGTAATAGGGATCGGAGAAATCAACCCTCGAGCGCAATTGCGGCGTCACCGCCATCGACGCGATGATGGCATCGCCGCGGTTGGTGGCGAGCGCATCCACCAGCGTCTCGAAGCGGCGCATCTGGATGGTGCAGGTGACCTTGATCTCGTCGCAGATCGCGCGCGCCAGGTCGACGTTGAAACCGGCCGGATTGCCGTCCGGGCCGGTGAAGTTGAACGGCGGATAATCGGTTTCGGTCAGGAAGCGGATCACGGTGATGCGCGACAGGTCCGGCCGCTCCGGCCGCCGCCGCGGGTCCCAGAATCCGGGCACCGCCTGCGGCGCCGCCTCGACAGGCGGCTTCGGGGGCGGGGTTTGCTGCTGTGGGGTTTGTGCGATCGCCGCGTTGCTACAGCCGACCAGCACCGCTGCGACCAGCCATCTGGCCATGGCGCGGATAGCACGGGAGATGTCGAGCGGGGCAATCTGATCTGGCATTTGGCCGGGCAATGTTGCGGAATTGGACGGCCTTATAGACCATCCGGGGCATGATGCGAGGGCCGAGTGGCAATTCAAAGATAACGCTTAAGATCGGCCGCAGCCTCTTCCGGCGAGCGTTTGAGGTTGAAGGACGAGACGAACTTGCCGTCGCGGTCCATCAGATAAATCAGCGCGGTGTGGTCCATGGTGTAGTCGCCGTCTTTCAGCGGGACCTTCTTGGCATAGACGCGGTAAGCCGAGAGCACCTTGGCGATGGCATCGGGATTGCCGGTGAGGCCCTTCAGATGCGGGTCGAAACTCGAGAGATAGTCCTTCATCGCCGCCGCGGTGTCGCGCTCCGGATCGACCGAGACGAAATAGGCGTTCACCTTGTCGGCGTCCTTGCCCATCGCCCGCAGCACTTCGGAAATCTCGAACAGCGAGGTCGGGCAGACGTCGGGGCAATGGGTGAAGCCGAAGAAGATCAGGCTCGGCTTGCCCTTCAAGCTCTTGTCGGTGACGGTCTGGCCGGCCTGGTCGGTGAGCTGGAACGGGCCGCCGATCGCCGACGGGGTGGTCATGCTGCGCAGGCCGCCCATGGTCCAGAACAACAGCAATAGCCCGACCGCCAGGCTGCCGGCGAAGGCAGCCACGATCACGAGCGGGCGGGTGGTCCGATCCATGAAAAAATTCCTCTTGGCCGGTTGTTGGCCCCTGTCAGAAACAGGCGGAGACGCCGGCCGCGATGGTCTCGAAGAACACCGCCGTGCCGTAATGGAACCAGAGCGCGCCTGCGCCGAGCAGGGCGAGCGCGCCCAAGCCCGCAGCGGCCCAGGCGATGGCGGAGGCCACCTTGCCCTGTGCCGAGGCAGGCGCGGTCATTCCATGCGAGGCGGAAACCGGCTGAACCATCTCCTTGAAATAAGCCCGGTTTCGCCGGCCGGCAAGCGCCATGCTGCGGCGCGCCGTCACATCATGCGGAGGGAGATCAATCCGTATTGCATCCCTAATGTACGCTGCGCTCCCTCTCCCGCTTGCGGGAGAGGGCCGGGGTGAGGGTATCTCCTCGATGGGATCATCCGTGAGGACAGAGCCCTCACCCGGCGCTACGCGCCGACCTCTCCCGCAAGCGGGCGAGGTGAACCGCCCTCAGCGCGGGCGGTTCGCCGAGGCCTGGGCGTCGAGGTAGCAGGGCCTGAACATGGCCTGCAGGGCCTTGCCGCGCAGGAAGATCATCCGCGGGGTGAGGCCGCCGCGCGAGGCGATCCAGCGGCGGATCGGGGCCGGGTACATCGAGTACAGCATCTGGGTCGCTTCGGGATTGGTCACGGCGCGGCCGTTGGCGGCGAAATCCCAGGCGGCGTGAAAACCGAGATTGGCATGCGAGGTGACGCAGATCCTATCATGTGGAACCGCGCCGAGGACGATGGTGCAGGCCGAGGCGCAGAGCCCGTCGATGATGACGGTTTCGCCGGAACTGCGAAGACCTTGATATCTGTCGACATAAGTGCCGATCCTGCCGCCGCGATCGTCGGCGATCCGGACCACTGCATGCGAAGCCCCTATACCCGCCAGCAGCAAAACCGCCGCGAGCAACCCCGTCATCAACTTCATGGCCTGCCCCAGTCGAATATCGAATCTGTTGGTTTCAGTGATGCAAGACTTTGGCCAGCGTGTTGTGGCCGCGGATTTTTGTCCAGTCGTCGCGGGTCGGTTAAAACAAATTCAAATCGAGTGTTGCGCGCACGCTGCAGTTTGCGGATGAAAGGTCCCAAACTGGAACAACCTTACCGTGTCCTCGCGGGACAGCCGCCACGAGCCCATTTGCCGTTGACCGCGTGCGAACGCACAGGTCTCATTCAGAGGGAACTCGGGGGAAGAAAGAAATGGCTGAGGATGTAGACGTCATTGTGGTCGGTGCGGGTTTGGCGGGCCTTGTTGCCGCCACAGAGATTACCGATGCCGGGAAACGCGTCATCGTGGTCGAGCAGGAAGGGGAGCAATCGCTCGGCGGCCAGGCGTTCTGGTCGTTCGGCGGATTGTTCCTGGTCGATTCGCCCGAGCAGCGCCGGCTCGGCATCAAGGACTCTCACGAGCTTGCGCTGCAGGACTGGATCGGGACGGCGGGCTTCGATCGCGACGAAGACCATTGGCCGCGGCGCTGGGCGGAGGCTTACGTTGCTTTCGCGGCGGGCGAGAAGCGCAACTGGCTGCGCGCGATGGGCCATCGGCTGTTTCCGATCGTCGGCTGGGCCGAGCGCGGCGGCTACGACGCGATGGGCCACGGCAATTCGGTGCCGCGCTTTCACGTCACCTGGGGCACCGGGCCCGGCATCGTCGAGCCGTTCGCGCGCCGCGCACGCGAGGCCGAGAAAAATGGGCGGCTGATCTTCAAATTCCGCCATCGCGTCGATGCGCTACAGGTGACGAACGGCGCCGCCAGCGGCGTCACCGGCGCGATCCTCGAACCAACGGCAGTCGAGCGCGGCAAGAGCTCGTCACGCAAAGTGGTCGGCGAATTCTCGTTGCGCGCGCCAGCGGTGATCGTGGCGTCCGGCGGCATCGGCGGCAATCACGACCTGGTGCGCCAGAACTGGCCGAAGCGATTGGGCGAGCCGCCGCAGCACATGATCTCCGGCGTGCCCGAGCATGTCGACGGCCGCATGATCGGCATCACCGAAGCGATCGGCGCGCGGCTGATCAACCGCGACCGGATGTGGCACTACGTCGAGGGCATCCAGAACTGGGCACCGATCTGGCCCAAGCACGGCATCCGCATCCTGCCCGGACCGTCATCGATGTGGTTCGATGCGACCGGCACACGATTGCCGGCGCCGCTGTTTCCGGGCTCCGACACGCTCGGGCAACTGCAATACATCATGGGCACGGGTTATGATTATTCCTGGTTCATCCTGACCCAGAGCATCATCAAGAAGGAGTTCGCGCTCTCGGGCTCCGAGCAGAATCCCGATCTCACCGGCAAGAGCTGGCGCATGACGATCAAACGCGCCACCAACAAGGGCGCGCCGGCGCCGGTCGAGGCATTCAAGCAAAACGGCGTCGACTTTATCGTGCGCGACAGGCTCGAGGAGCTGGTCGCGGCGATGAACCAGCTTTCCGGCGACAACCTCTTGAAGCTCGATCATATCCGGATGCAGATCGAGGCGCGCGACCGCGAGATCGCTAATCCTTATGTGAAGGACGCGCAGGTGATGAACCTGCACAATGCACGCAAATATATCGGCGACCGCCTGATCCGCACCGCGGCGCCGCATCGTATCCTCGATCCCGCGCATGGACCGCTGATCGCGGTGAAACTCAACATCCTCACCCGCAAGACGCTCGGCGGATTCGAGACCGACCTCGATTCACGCGTGTTCGACCAGGATGGCCAGATCATCAGGGGACTCTACGCCGTCGGCGAAGCCGCGGGCTTCGGCGGCGGCGGCATGCACGGCTATCGCTCGCTGGAGGGGACCTTCCTCGGCGGGTGCCTGTTCTCGGGGCGGAACGCAGGACGCGCCGCGGCAAGGGCGGTGGGATGAATCGCGACTCGCCAGAGCTTGACCGCTGCGCTAGGTAGTCACCGCCAATCAACGGGAGAACAACATGACCATTCAGCGTTTTGAAACCGGGCCGCGGATGAGCCAGGTCGTCGTGCATGGCAACACGGTGTACCTGGCCGGCGTCGTCGCCAACAAGACGGCCGGTGAAAGCGTGACGAAACAGACCCAGGAGATCCTCTCGATCATCGATGGCCATCTGGCAAAGGCCGGCACCGACAAATCGAAACTGCTGACGACGACGATCTACATCACCGACATGAAGACGTTTCCCGAGATGAACGCCGTGTGGGACGGCTGGGTGTCGCCGGGCAATACGCCGGCGCGGGCCACCGTCGAGGCAAAGCTGGCGGCGCCGCAATACAATGTCGAGATCATGGTGACCGCGGCGAAGTAACCCCGCATTTCACGAGAATGACGATGCCGGCCGTTATGTGCGGCCGGCATCGCCGCACTTTGCGAAAGATCAATCGCGGGCCCACGAGACGGCCTAGAGTTCGATCATAACATCATGATCGACAATCGCGACATCCGGCAGCAGCGATGGCATCGATTCTGGGAGAGCGCCTCGGGTTTCTGGCTCTCGCCGGCGTCGTGGCGGATCTGGCTGCTCTGCGCGCTGCTGGTCAGCGTGGTCGTGCTGCAGCTCTATGTGCAGTTTCGGCTCAACTACTGGAATCGCGATTTCTTCAACGCGCTGGAATCGCGCAGTCCGGATCGCCTGAAGGCCGAGGCGCTGCTGCTGATCCCGTTGGCGGGCGCGAGCATCATGCTCGCGGTGACCTCGGTGTGGGGCCGCATGACCGTGCAGCGCAAGTGGCGTGCATGGATGACGACGCACCTGATCGACTACTGGATCGATCATGAGCGTTACGCCCGCCTGACCGTCGAAGGCGAGCAGACGATCCCGGAATATCGCATCGCCACCGACGCCAGGATCGCCACCGATGCGCCGATCGACTTTGCGCTCGGCCTGGTGTCGTCGCTGCTCACGGCGATCATCTTCCTCCAGGTTCTCTGGACGACCGGCGGCAATGCGGAGTTCGACCTGTTTGGCCACCGGATCTGGATTCCTGGCTATCTCGTCGGCAGCGTCATCATCTATTCGGGCGGCGTCACCGCGGTGATGGTGCTGGTCGGCTCGCCGTTGACGCGCATCATCCAGATCAAGAACCAGACCGAGGCCGAACTGATCAACGCCGCCAACCTGCTGCGCGACCTCGGCGAAGGGGTGGTCCCGGAGCTGAAGGAAGCCGACGTCGAACGCGGCCTTCGCGGCGCGCTGCAGAACGTGCTGACCCAGTGGCGGTATCTGTGCTGGCAATTGATGCGGACGACGCTGGTGTCGCACGGCAACACGCTGTTCGCCCCGATCATCGGGCTCATCCTGTGCGCGCCGAAATTTCTGGGCGGGGCGATGACGCTCGGCGAGCTCACGCAAGCGGCCGCCGCCTTCACGCTGGTGCAAAGCTCCTTCAACTGGCTCGTCGACAATTACAGCCGTCTTGCGGACTGGGTCTCATCGCTTGAACGCGTCGGCGGATTGCTGCTGTCGCTCGATCGGCTGAGCGGCGACACGCGACCGGTCTCGGTCAAGCCCGATGCTCCTGTCGCGGCGGTCGAGCCGCTTCCGTAGATCATGAGCCGATTAGATTGAGGTGCAGCCGGGATGAAGCTGCGCTCCCTCTCCCGCTTGCTTGCGGGGGAGGGCTGGGGTGGGGGTATCTCCGCGAATCGCGCTGTCCGATCGTGGGGAGAGAGCCCTCACCCGGCGCTACGCGCCGGCCTCTCCCGCAAGCGGGAGAGGTGAAGAGAACCTATGCGGCCGTGACGTTCGTCTCGAAGAACGCCTTGAGCCCGACGAAACTGACGTCGGGCCTGGTGACGATATGGACCGGAATATCCCGCAGGTAGCCTTCGAACCGGCCCTTGCTCGTGAAGCAAGTGCCAAAGCCTGACCCTGCCAGATGATCGACGAAACGAGGCACGATACCGCCGGCGATATAGACGCCGCCGCGGGCGCCGAAGGTCAGCGCCAGATTGCCGCAGACCATGCCGAGCATCGCGCAGAACATGTCGAGCGCCGCCCGGCTCGTCTTGCAACTGCCATCAAGCGCGGACTGCGTGATCGAGGCCGCGTCGCGTTCGGGCGCGCCGGCGCCGTCGATGGCGTTCAAGGCGTCATAGAGATTCTTCAACCCGGACCCGGATAGCGCACGCTCAATCGAGACGTGACCGAAGCGCGTACGCATGTGATCGATCACCCGCTCTTCCCGTTCCGAAGTCGCCGGCAAGGTGGCATGCCCGGCTTCGGTCACGATCGCCACGGGCGGGTTGCTCGACGGAACCAGGCAGGACGCCCCAAAGCCGGTCCCCGGACCGACCACGAGCATGGGAGCGCCGGCGATCGGAGTTCGACTGCCGAGCGAGACGAGATCGGAAGCTCCCAGTGCCGGCAGCGACCAGGCCAGCGCCTCGAAATCATTGAGGAGATGCACGGCCGCGAAGGCGAATTGCTGGCGAAGGCTGGCCGCATCGAACATCCATGGGCTGTTTGTCAGCACGACGCGGTTGTTCTCGATCGGGCCCGCGATGCCGAAGATCGCCGCCGTGGCAACGCCGCTCGTCGCGTGGCGGGCGAGGAAGGCGGCGATCGCGTCCGCCGAGGTCGGATAGTCGGCGACCTTGACGTGTTCGATGGGGCCGATCTCGCCACCCCTGACGAGCGCAAAGCGCGCGTTGGTGCCGCCGATATCGGCGAGCAATGCTTGGTTGATCCCGGTCATTGCCTCCGTTCCTGTCGAGTTGCGGTCGGTTGCGCGGGTGGCTTCCGCTTTACCCTTTCGCCGCGACGACGTCCGCCGGCCGTTTGCCGGTTCCGATCCACGTCCGCCTGCTAGCGGCGATGAGGTCCGAGTACCACCGCGCGGAGGCTTTGGGAATCCGCCGCTGCGTGGGGTAATCGACATAAACCAGGCCGAAACGCTGCGAATAGCCTGCGGTCCACTCGAAATTGTCGAGCAGCGACCATACGAAATAGCCTCGGACATCCGCTCCGGCGGCGATCGCCTCCTGCATGGCGGACGTATAGGCCTGCAGATAAGCGATCCGGCCAGTATCCTGGACTCGCCCTTCGCCATCGACCTTGTCGTCGGCCGCTGTGCCATTCTCGAGCACATAGATCGGCAGGCGGAAGCGCGCGTCGATATCGAGCAGCGTGTCGCGGAAGGCATCGGGAACAATGGTCCAGCCGATCGAGGTCCGCTGCACGTCGGCAGGCGCGGGACCGAACGAACATCCGATCACATTGCCGGGATCCGCCTTGATGTAATGCGGCGAGTAATGGTTCAAGCCGAACCAGTCGACCGGCCGCGCGATCAGCGCCATGTCGCCGGGCCTCTGGAACGGCTCGATCGCCTCGGCCAGCCTGGCAGGGTAGCGCGCGAGATGCTGCGGCAACGGGAAGGCATCGTTCCAATAATCGGCAAAGGCCAGCGCCGCTTCCTGGTCCTCCTTGCCGGTTCCGGATGGAAAGCACGGCTGCCGGTTGTGGATCGCGCCTACCGAGACTTTCCCGATCGAATCCCGCAAGACATCGACCGCCGCGCCGTGGCTCAGATTGACGTGATGGATGGCCTTGTGAAGCGCGGTCCGATCGGCGATCCCGGGCGCGTGCCAGCCAAAGCCGTAGCCGAACAGTGTGAACACGCAGGGTTCGTTGAACGTGGCGAAGCGCTTGACGCGGTCGCCATAGCGGCGGGCGACGAGCGCCGCATAGTCGGCAAACCAGCCTGCGATGTCGCGATTGGTCCAGCCGCCGAGATCGTCAAGCGCCTGGGGAAGATCCCAATGGTAGAGGCAGATCCAGGGATCGATACCGGCGGCAAGCAGCGTATCGATCAGCCGGTCATAGAACGCCAGTCCCGCCTCGTTCACGACACCGCGACCGCGCGGCAGGATGCGAGGCCACGACAGGGAGAAGCGATACGCATCGACGCCGATGTCGCGCATCAGGGCGACGTCCTCGGCGTAGCGGTGATAGTGATCGCACGCGACATCGCCGGTGTCGCCATTGCTGACGCGATTTTGCTGCCGGCAAAAAGCATCCCAGATGCTGTCGCCCCGACCGTCCGCCTGCGCCCCACCCTCGATCTGAAAGCTCGACGTCGAGACACCCCATACAAATCCGGGTCCCGGAGCGGGCACCTGCCCACGATCCTTCGAACCATCCTCAGCCATGGCTTCATGCACCCTCTGCGTGGACTCCTGTTCGAATTCACACTGGATGCATTTCACTGACAATGTTTGATGAGGATCAAGCTCCGCCGGCGCCAACGGTTCGCCGCGCTTTTGTCAGTCATGCCGGCACAGGCAGCGTTCGAGCGCGACGAGCAATTGCGTCCGGCCAACGATACCGATCGGCTTGCCGCTACGGACCACCAGCACCTGCGAGATCTGGTGCGCGTCCATTCGCGTGACGACATCGTCCACCGTTGCCGTTTCATCCACGAGCACGGGATCCCGCGTCATGACGGCATCGACCCGCAACGCGTGCGTTCGCTCGTGCATCAGATGACCTTCCGCTCTTCCGAGCATCAATTCGAGCAGGAATCCTGCAGGGCCGGTCACACCCAGCTCCTGGCGGTGCAGGAAATCGCCCTCGGAGATGATGCCGACCAATGATCCATCGTCATCGATCACGGGCAAGCCACGCTGGCCGGTTTCCAGGAGCAGGTGGACGGCATCGAGCAGCGGCGCGTTCGGCTTTATGGTGGCGAACCAGGTTCGCATGACATCCGTTGCCAGCATTGTTTCTCTCCAACAAGCTTCGGCTCTGATCCGATCAAAACGGCAACTCTAGCCTGCACCGGCAAGCCGGCCGGGCCTTGATGTGCGTCAAAATGACGACTGCGTGCTCTGACCTGGATCAATACATCGATCGGTCGCTGTGCTCTTATTGTGAGGTTCAATTTGCGCCGATTGCCACCAATTGTGGGGGAGAATGACGATGCTCAAGAACCTGCTGGTGCTTATCCCTTCCGAACGTCCGGCGCGACCGGTGATCGATGGTGCCGTGCTGCTGACCATGGCCTACGGTGCCCACCTCGACGCGCTGGCGGTCGCCTATGAGAGCGCCAATGTCCCGATCGCCGCGGCAGGCGGCGCCGCAGTCGCCATGATCGTCGAAGAGACCCGGCAGCGCGCGCTCGAGCGCGCGGAGGCCGCGATGCGCGTGTTCGAGATCCAGGCGAAGCACGCGGGGATTTCGTTCACCTGCCGCACGATGAGTGCGACACCGGGCGAGGCGATCGCGATTGCCACCGCCAGCGCCCGGCTTCATGATCTCACCGTCGTCCTGCAGGCGGAACCCGAGCGCGATACGTTCGACAACGACGTGCCTCAGGAGGTGATGTTCCAGTCGGGCGGGCCGGTATTGTTCATGCCCTACACCTTCCGCGGCGCATTTGCAGCGCGGCGCATCGGGATTTGCTGGGACGGAAGCCGCCTCGCCGGCCGTGCGCTGCGGGATGCCATGCCGCTCCTACGGCACGCTGACGCGCTCACGATCATTTCGGTCGGCAATCCGGGGGCGATCCCGGACGAGGCAAGCCCGCAGCGCCTCCTCCAGTATCTGGCGCGGCTTGGACTGCCGGCCAGGGTCGTAGCCTTCCCGGCCGCACACTCCGAAATCCAGCCGGCCATCCTCTCCGTTGCGGCCGATGAGAGCCTCGATCTGTTGGTGATGGGCGGTTACGGGCATTCGCGCCTGCAGGAGCGGCTGCTCGGCGGCGTCACGCGCGAGATGCTCCGGAGCATGACCGTGCCGACGCTGATGTCGCATTGATCATTGGCGAGCACGCCAGGAACAAAGCCCGAAGCCCGGATGGCGCCAACGGGTCGCGCGGATGCGCGCCCGGTTGAGCCTACGGACCTTGAGAAATCACCCCTCCGTAATCTTCCTTAGGGAAGGACTCCGAATTTTCAGGCGCGGTGGAAGCAGGCACTCTGGTTCCATCAGATGATTTGAAGGAGCCCGCCATGCACACCGACGCTTCCCGCCCCGCCCTTCGCCAAGCCCCGGGCATGTCGCCCCGCTTCGGAAGTCCAGCCGTGCAGGGTCCGCTTGCGCTAATGGCCACGCCCTTTCAATACGCGCGCAATGCCGAGATCTACGGCGAAGGTGACGAGGCCGAATATCTCTATCAGGTGATCTCGGGGACCGTTCGTACCTACAAGATGCTGGAAGATGGCCGCCGCCAGATCGGCGGCTTCTATCTGCCGGGCGACGTCTTCGGCTTCGAAGCCGGCGAAACGCACTCGTCTTCCGCCGAGGCCGTGAACGGAGCACAGGTGCTGATCGTCAAGCGCAGCGCGGTCATGCTGCGTGCCGAGCGCGAAAAGGATCTGGCGCAGCAGCTCTGGGATGCCACCACGCGTGAATTGCAGCGCTTCCGCAATCACATGCTGCTCCTGATCAAGACGGCCGAGGAGCGGGTCGCCGGGTTCCTGCTCGACATCGCCCGCCGCACCGCCAGCACGGCGTCGATCGAACTTGCGATGTCGCGCCAGGACATTGCCGATTACCTCGGCCTCACCATCGAGACCGTGTCGCGCACCTTCACGCAGCTTGAACAGTCCGGCGCCATCGCGCTGGCGACCTCGCGCCGGATCGAATTGCGCAACCGCGCCGCGCTGAACCGCCTGAACGCCTGACTATCGATACAATAGACCGAGGTGTGCCATGAACCATTCATTGATCAGTGCGGATCGTGGCACCCATCGCAAGATCATCGCGCTTGGTGCTGCTGCCGCGGTTGCGATCATGCTGCTGGCAGCTCATGGCCGAAGCAGCGAACAGATCGAAGCTTCACACCGGCAGCCCGCCGTCCAGCGTATTGCCGCGCCCAATGCGATGCGCCCAATTACCGTGGCCGAGCTGAAATAGCGCCACCTCTCAGTTTCAGGCGCTGATCCTCTGCCGCAACGCCGCAACCTCGTCACCGCCGGCCTGGAGCCAGCGGACGATCCGGGGCCACGAACGGCTCAAGCTCTCGCGCCCCATGAAAAGACCGAGATGACCGCACGGCTCGGAAGCCTGCGCCAGCCATTGCCGCGGCGTGCCGAGCAGGCGCGCCGTGGCGAACGCCTGCTCGCGTGGCACGACGTTGTCCTTCTCGGCTGCCAGCAGGAACACCGGGACCGTCACCTCGGCGAGATCGATCCTGCGGCCGAGCGCGATGAAGCGCCCCTCGGCGATGCGGTTCTCGCGGAAGATCCAGTTGGTCGCCTCGAGATAAAAGGTCCCCGGCAGATCCAGCACATCGCGATCCCAGCGCTCGAAGCGGGCCAGCAGCGCCGTGCCCTGCTCCGATCCATCGCCGACATCCCTCTGCAACGTCGCTTCGACATCATGCGGGGTGAGCGGCATGCTCCAAAAGCGGAGCGTATGCGTGCCGCTTACGATGCCCTTGCCCTGGTGCACCAGTTCGTCGAACGCTTCCTTTGGCACGCCGGCCACCATCTGTGACAGTTCCGAGGGCACGGAGACGTCGACCGGCGCACCGGCGAGCACAAGTCGCCGCACCTTGTGCGGAAAACGGGCGGCATAGATCAACGACAGCCAACCGCCCTGGCACAGGCCGATCAGATCGACCGGCGCGCCGATTTCATCGACCGCCACGTTGAGATCGGCGAGATAGCTGTCGATCGACAGATAGCGCATCTCTGATGTGGCCGAGCACCAGTCGGTGACATAGACGCGATCCATGCCGCCCTGTTGCAGCGCCTCCACCAAACTATGACCAGGTGCGAAATCGGCGATCAAGGCCTCGTGCAGCGAGAACGGGGCGCAGATCAGAAGCGGCGGGCCTGCGGCCTTCCGTGAAAAATCCCGCAGCCGCAGCGAAGCAAGCTGCAGCGCAATCACGTTCGGCGTGGTCCAGGACAGCGGCGCTTCGCTCCGCGGTTCGGACGGCGCGGGCTCGCGGTTAGCGAACCAATGCAGATAGGCTTCCAGCGCCAATCGGGTGGCGGCCATCGGCCATAGCATCGCCTGCACCGCCCATTCGGTACCTGCGCCCACCTGCTCTTCCGGTGGTCTAGGCTTCTCGCTCAAGCTCACTCTCCCTTTTCTCGCCGGCGCCATGGTTGAGCAGGCATCGGCGAAAGGTTTGACCTCGATCAAGCACCAGAGAAACGCAGGACTGTTATATTAGCTCCGTTTCGGCGAGGAATGCACTCGCGCAAGGGATTGCGGTGCGGCCCGAGCGGGCTGGCCGGAGGAGTTGTCCATGCCCTACCGCTCGAATACGGATCTGCCATTTCCAGTTCGCAGCCACCTGCCTCCGCATGCCCAGGATATCTACCGCGAAGCCTTCAACCATTCCTTTGCCGCGCATGCGGGAGACATCCGGCAAGAGGAGATCGCTCACCGCACCGCCTGGGCGGCGGTGAAGCGATCTTATGAGAAACTCGGCGATCATTGGCTCCGGCGGCACGGAATCTAGTGCGACATCATCAGGCAGATCGGGGCTTCCTGCAGCAGGCCGCGGGTCATGCCGCCGAACATCCATTCGCCGAGCCGGCTGTGGCCATAGCCGCCGGTCACGATCAGATCCGCCCCTTCGTCTCCGGCGAAGCGGATCAGATAGCGGGCATCGGGTTCGGACGTGTGCACGCGAACGTCGCACTGGCAATGTGCGCCGTGGCGTTCGAGATATTTTGCGACATCGCGCACGCGGAGCCGCGCCGCGTCCTGCTGGTCGGAGGTACAGAGCTCGACGACGATCACCCGTGACGCCTTGGCGAGGAACGGCAATGCGTCGCGCACCGCCAGCCGCGCCTCACGGGTGTCCTTCCAGCCGACCACGATGCGGTCGGCCGACAACCCCGTCACGCCGTCCGGCACCGAGAGAATGGGCCGCCCCATCCGCAGCATCGCCTGCGCGGAATCGACATGGTGGTAGTAATCCTCGCCCAACTGCTTGCGCTTCACGACCACGAGATCCGCGGCCCTTGCCTGCGCGGCCAGGAACACGGTCGGATATTCAACACCCCAGCGCCACTCGACCTTCTCCTTTGCCAGGCCGACGATTTTCCTGAACCATTGTTCTTTCGCGGCGACTTCCGACTGCATGCGCTCGACATCGGCCTCCGTGGTCTCCGCGATCACCACGCCCTCGGCAATGAAGGGCGGTTCGATGGCGAAGGCGGAGACGCCGATGATCGATGCCTCGAACCTGGTCGCGATGGCTTCCGCGACACGAATCTGTCCCTCTTCCTGCTGCTGGGGATCCACGTACACCATGATGTTGGCAAAGCTCATAACCACGCTCCGACAATCCGGGATGATGGAGACTTTGTCCCGCATCATCCGGTCATCGCCATTGACCGAGATCAAGCGACGCGACGAAACCGGCCGGCGCCGCATCAGCGATGGTGCGCGAAATCAACGACCGGCACATGATCGGGTTTCGCGCACCACCGCCAATTCCCAGGCGGCGGGTGATGACCTCGGAGGTAATCGATTGGCTCACGCGAACCGCCGATAGTCTTGATCAGCCGATCCGTTCGGCCACAAGCGAAGGAGAGCAGGATGACCGACCACAAGACCATCGCAAGCCGCTATATCGAACTGTGGAACGAGCGCACGCCGAGCCGGCGCCGCGAGATGCTGGCCGAGAACTGGACCGCGGATGCACGCTATGCCGATCCGCTGATGAGCGGCGACGGCCATGAAGGCGTCGATGCGCTGATAGCAGGCGTGCAGGAAAAATTTCCGGCCTTCAAGTTCAAACTGATCGGTGAGCCCAACGGCTTCGGCGACCATCTCCGCTTTTCCTGGGGCCTCGGTCCCGATGGCGTGGACAGTCCGATCAAGGGCACGGACTTCGCGGTGCTGAAGGACGGCCGCATCAAGAGCATCACCGGCTTCCTCGACCAGGTGCCGCAGGGCGCATGATACGAAACCGTGCATGGCGGTGCGGCCGACGAACATCCGTCAGCCTCTCTGCCATGCACTGCCGAGATGAAAGAATGCCGCGCGTCACTATGACCCGCCTCCCGCGGAAGCTCGCGCGCTTGTGACAGCAATCTCGCTGTCGTGAGACGTGACCACCTCGCACCCCGCACCGAAACGGCCTTACGATCACCTCGACGCTGCGATGAAGCGATCTTGCATTCTGCAAGTTCCGCTTCGACTGCGTTGAGGTGACAGTCTCGGTGAAAGACAATTTTTGACGGAGGCATATCATGGAAGTTGATAATGACCGCCTGAACTCTTTCATGGGCAAGATGATCGGTGATGTCGGCGCCGCGATGAACGCGTCGCTGATGCTGATCGGCGACAGGCTCGGCCTCTACAAGACGTTGGCCGAGAAGGGACCGATGAACTCCGCAGAACTGGCGAAGGCCACAGGCACCGCGGAACGCTATGTGCGCGAGTGGCTGGCGGCGCAGGCAGCCTCGGGCTACGTCGAATACAACACTGCATCGGGGAAGTTCTCGATGCTGCCAGAGCAGATCATGGCGCTGGCCGATGAGGACAGTCCGGTTTTCCTGGGCGCCGTCGGCAACGTGATCGCGGCCACATTCCTCGATGAGTCGAAAATCTCCGACGCGTTCAAGACCGGCAAGGGCGTCGGCTGGAACAAGCGCAGCGAATGCCTGTTCTGCGGAACCGCGCGCTTCTTCCGCACCGGCTACAAGCATCATCTGGTGCAGGAATGGCTGCCCTCTCTGGAGGGTGTCGTCGACAAGCTGACGCGGGGCGCGAAGGTGGCCGATGTCGGTTGTGGCCATGGCATATCGACCCGGCTGATGGCGGAAGCGTTCCCGAAATCCAAATTCTTCGGCTTCGACTATCACGATGGCTCGATCCAGGCCGCGCGCGAGCTGACGCGGGATGCGGGACTGGCCGATCGCATGCGCTTCGAGACCCACACCGCGAAGAGTTTTCCGGCGAACGGCTACGATCTCGTGTGCTTCTTCGACTGCCTGCACGACATGGGCGACCCGGTCGGCGCGCTCAAGCATACCCGCAGCACCATGGCCAAGGACGGCACCTGTATGCTGGTCGAGCCTTTTGCCAACGACCGGCTGGAGGACAATTTCAATCCGATCGGGCGGGTCTACTATGCGGCCTCGACGATGGTCTGCACGCCGGCCTCCCTGGACCAGGAGGTCGGGCTCGCCTTGGGCGCGCAGGCCGGCGAGGCCAGGCTTCGCGAGATTGCCCGCGAGGCCGGCTTCACCCGGTTCCGGCGCGCCACCGAAACGCCGTTCAACCTGATCCTGGAGGCGCGGCCATAACGGCCCGGTACTGACGCGGCGCCGCCGCGCGAAGATTCTTCGCGTGGCGGCGGGTGGACTTGACGCGGACAGGCGCTTGCGGGACTTGCTAGCGGATCGAGCGAGCGCTTGCATTAGCGACCGCTGATCCGAGGACATCCGCCATGAGCACCTCCACGCCAGGCTCCACTGTGGCCCGCGAAGCCATCGATCTCCTGTCGAGGCTGCGGGCTGCGCCGGCCTTCGTCGCCGATGGCGGGCTTGTCGCCCGCTCGCCGATCGACGGCCACGCCATCGGGCATCTCAAGCCTGGAAGCGACGACGACATGCGCGCGGCAATCGCTCGCGCGCGCAGTGCGTTCCTGGCATGGCGAACCGTCCCCGCCCCGCGCCGGGGCGAACTGGTCCGCCTGCTCGGCGAGGAACTGCGCGGCTCGAAGGAACTGCTCGGGCGGCTGGTGACGATCGAGGCCGGCAAGATCCTCTCCGAGGGACTCGGCGAGGTGCAGGAGATGATCGACATCTGCGACTTCGCCGTCGGGCTGTCGCGCCAACTTTACGGATTGACGATCGCATCCGAGCGCCCCGGTCATCGGATGATGGAGACCTGGCATCCGGCCGGCGTGTGCGGCATCATCACGGCGTTCAACTTTCCGGTGGCCGTGTGGTCCTGGAATGCTGCGCTTGCGCTGGTCTGCGGCAACGCGGTGGTGTGGAAGCCCTCGGAGAAAACGCCGCTGACCGCCTGCGCGGTACAGGCAATCTTTGAGCGCGCGCTCGCGCGGTTCGGCGACGCACCGCAGGGTCTGGCCGAACTGGTCCAGGGCGACCGCACGGTCGGCGAGGTTCTGGTCGATCACCCCGACGTTGCGATCGTCTCCGCCACCGGATCGACGCGGATGGGCAAGCAGGTGGGTCCGCGCGTCGCCGCGCGCTTTGGCCGGGCCATTCTCGAACTCGGCGGCAACAATGCCGCGATCGTCACGCCCTCCGCCGATCAGGATCTCGCCTTGCGCAGCATCGCGTTCTCCGCGATGGGCACCGCCGGCCAGCGCTGCACCTCGCTGCGCCGTCTGTTCGTGCACGACAGCATCGCCGATGATTTCGTCTCGAGGCTCAGCCGCGTCTATCGTTCCGTCACCATCGGCGACCCGCGCGAGCCGACGACCCTGGTCGGCCCGCTGATCGATGCGGCCGCTTTCGAGGCGATGGGCCGCGCACTGGATGAAGCCACCTCGCTCGGCGGCAAGGTGCATGGCGGGACCCGCGTGGATCAGCAATCGCCGGCCGCCTATTACGTCGCACCCGCCTTGGTCGAGATGCCGGCCCAAACGGGTCCGGTGCCGCGCGAGACCTTCGCGCCGATTCTCTACGTGATGCGCTACCGCGACCTTGCCGAGGCGATCGCCAGCCACAATGCGGTGCCCCAGGGGCTCGCATCATCGATCTTCACGACCGATATCCGCGAGGCCGAGACCTTCCTGTCCGCGGTCGGCTCGGATTGCGGCATCGCCAACGTCAATATCGGCCCGTCCGGCGCGGAAATCGGCGGCGCGTTCGGCGGCGAGAAGGAAACCGGCGGCGGCCGGGAATCCGGATCCGACGCGTGGCGCGGCTACATGCGACGGGCCACCAACACCATCAACTATTCGCGCGACCTACCGCTGGCGCAGGGCGTCAAATTCGACGTCGGGTGAAAAGCCGCCGGCGCAAAGACCGACGCGGGTTTCGTCCAAAGACCGACGCGGGTTTCGTCCAGTGTTCCCTCCGCCGCGGCTCCCGCCCGCATGCGCTTTGGCGTCGTCTGTTCAGCCTCGCGCGCAGTCGATCCGCGCGGTTTGGTTGTCTTTCTGAAACAAAAATTGATCGAACTGCCCCAAAAGAGCGAGGATATCTCCCGGAATATGGCTTGATTTCTCCCTTTCCTAAATTTCGTAGCGGCATTTTTATTTGATGAGTAAGCAATAATGACTGATCAACCATTAGCCATGCAGGCGCTTGGCGACGTCCAACACCAACAAGAATACCTGCGGCCCTGCCGTGAGCATAATGTCGATATCCTTGACGAATTGGTGGAAGTTCTTGAACGCCCCGACTTGATCGTAGCTGTAAGCAGATTGCAGCAACGAAGCGGTTGAGCGCGCTCATGGGGAAACCGCTTCGATCGCTCGCTTTGACCACTTGGATGGCTGTGCTCCCGTTCGTCGGGATGCCGAATGCGCAGGCAAAGCAGCAATGCAGCGCAGCGATGCCCTCAAATCCGCACGGGCAATGGTGGTCCTATCGCCTCATCGACGGACGAAAATGCTGGTATGCGGGCAAGCCCATGCTTTCGAAAGCGTTGCTGGAGTGGCCTAAGGAGGCACCTGCCAAAGCTGGTTCTGCGGAAGTTGGAGGCGTCCTCGCAGCGAAGCCTGGCGATCCATTGGACGCGCAAGAGGTGGCGCTGAAAGACTCTGACACCTTCGAAGCGCGATGGCGCGACCGGATATCTATTTGCAGGGCATGCAACTGACCATCATTTTTGACGGCGCGAAGACGCTTGATCGTCTGTTCGCTGCATGCAGTTCGACAAGATCGACGGCTGACCAGTTCACCTTGGCAGCGGCTGGTCAGCTTGGCCGAATGGCGATGGTCTGGCTTGGCGCCAGAGTCTAGCAAACCCTGACAGTCTGCTGGACGTAGGTATATCCGTTCCAGACCGACTGCGTTTGATAACACGACGAACCAAAGGCTGTAGCGGCACCGATTGCCGCGCCAGTTGCGACACCGGCGGCTGCCGCAGCAGGCCATCCCCAACCGCCGCCTCGGTAGCCGTAGTATCCGCCGCCTCGGTAATAGCGACCGCCGGCCCATCTCGTCCCGCCGCCATGCCAGCCGGGCCTCACTCCAGGATTAAAGTGCGCGGCGCGGACGCCGCCCGCTCGGTAGCCACCTCCACGGCGCGCGTCCGCGCTGTCGGGAATCAGTGTTGCTGCAGTAGCGAACAGTCCGAGAGCCAAGAGCATTCTGGTTGGTCGCATCTTCCGCACTCCCTTTTGGGTGATACAACCAAAACAAGAGTCGCTGTGCGCAAATTCGTTCCCGAAGCAACCTGACCCGCCTGCGTACGGACGAGAGGCTACCCGCTGCTGGCTGACCAAAGACGGGCAAATTTGCCGGCTTCGTCCCGACGGGCAGCGGCCTGCAACCGAACAACACCCCATCAGCCTTGGAGCTGCTCCACCGACGATCGCGGGACGAGCCGACTACGCCTTGCGCCGTAGGTGAAATAGATCAGCAGGCCGATCACTAGCCACGCAGCGAGCCTGATCCAGGTGTCGACCGGCAGCTCCAGCATCAGGAGGAGCGAGGTCCCGACACCCGCGGGTGCAACGAGCCAGATCGCCGGCGCACGAAAGGGGCGGTGCAGGTTGGGCTCGGTGATGCGCAGCACGAGAACGCCGAGACAGACGACGGCGAACGCAAACAACGTTCCGATGCTGACGAGCTCGGCAACAAAGCCGATCGGCAACAGCGTCGCGAGGATCGCCACCACGAGACCGGTCGAGATCGTCGCGACATAGGGTGTGCCGAGCTTCGGATGGATCTTTGCCGCTGCCCGTGGCAGCAGGCCGTCGTGCGCCATGGCGCGAAAGACCCGCGGCTGCGCCAACAGAACCGCGAGAAGACCCGAGGTGAGACCGAAGATAATCCCGAGCTTGATCAAGGGCCCGAGCCAGCCGATCCCGGCCGCGTCGATGCCGACCGCGATGGGATCGGGCACATTCAATTTATCGAACGGCACGATGCCCGTCAGCACGAAGCCAACGGCCACGTAGATCACCGTGCAGATCGCGAGAGAGCCAAGGATACCGATCGGCATGTCGCGCCTTGGATTCCTGGTTTCCTGCGCCGCTGTGGAGACGGCATCGAATCCGATGTAGGCGAAGAATATCACGGCTGCGCCGCGCGCCACTCCCGACCAACCGTAAATGCCCGTTCCGGCATTGGGCGGGATGAACGCGCCCGAGGGATTGGCCGGCGTCACCCAATGCGCGGTGCTGATCGCGGGTGCGGCGCAGAGGATGAACAGTCCTATGACGATCAGTTTGACAACGACGATGATCCTGTTGAACCGGCACGTTTCCCGGATGCCTGCCACCAGCAGCGCGCTGATGAAGATGACCACGACCATCGCCGGCACGTCTGCAATGGCGCCGGTCAACGCCCATGTGCGCGAGGCGGCGTCGTAGGTGAGCGGTGCGGCGGCAAAGCGTGCCGGAAGGTCAAGGCCGAAGTCTCGCGCCAGGCTGACAAAATAGCCGGACCAGCCGATTGCGACCGTAGCGCCGCCCATCACATATTCAAGGATCAAGTCCCAACCGATGATCCACGCAACCAACTCGCCCAGTGTCGCATAAGCATAGGTGTAAGCGCTGCCGCTGATCGGAACGATCGCGGCCATTTCGGCGTAACACAGCCCCGTGAACGCGCAGGCGATGCCGCCGAATAGAAATGAGAGCACCACCGCCGGCCCGGCGTTCTCTGCCGCCGCATGCCCGGTTACGACGAAAATTCCCGCGCCGATGACCACGCCGACCCCCAACGCGATCAGATCGATGGCCGACAGCGTGCGCCTCATCGATCCCCCCTCGGGGTCGGCACAGTCATCTTCAGCGGCCAAATCCACCGCAGATTTGCGGCTCCAGAAGCTGGTCATTAACAACGGTCGCTCTGCTCATGCCCTTTGATCGTCACGCTTAGTGACGAGGTCGAGCTACAATCGTGTTGCTGAACGCCGGAACAGAGTTACTGCGGTAACACCGACAGTCAGACGCTGGGTTGGGTTGTCAGGCTGGAGCGGGCGAAGGGAATCGAACCCTCGTATGCAGCTTGGGAAGCTGCCGTTCTACCATTGAACTACGCCCGCGGATCGCGTTGCCGCTCCTGATTAGCCGAGACTGGGGCTTTCGCCAAGTCGCCTCTCGCGTTCTCCTTAACGGAAAACGTCAGGATTCCGAATGCGCTGTTTGGGGCGTTGCGCCGCCGCGGGCGCATCGCTAAGTCTTGGGGCATGATCCGGACGCCGCTGTTGCAGCGTGAGCGCATCTCCGTGAACGAGTTCCGCTGCACCGCGGAGCCCGGCGAGAAACCGTTTGCCGAACAATATGATGCGCATTCGCTTTCCTATGTCCGCAAGGGCAGCTTCGGCTGCCACTGCCGCGGCCGTTTCCATGAGCTGGTGACCGGCGCGGTCCTGGTCGGCCATCCCGGCGACGAATACACCTGCACCCATGACCATGTCGGCGGCGATATATGCCTTTCGTTCTACCTGGATCCGGAGCTGGTGCAGGCGATCGGCGACAGCCGCGCGGTCTGGCAGATCGGATCGGTGCCGCCGCTGCCGGAGTTGATGGTGCTGGGAGAACTCGCGCAAACGGCAGCAGATGGCAACAGCGACATCGGCCTCGACGAGGCCGGCCATCTGCTGGCCAGCCGCTTCATCGAAGTGGTGTCGGGACGCGCGGCAAGGCCGGTGACGGCCGCCTTACGCGATCGCCGCCGCGCGGTCGAGGCCGCGCTGTGGATCGACGCGCATTCGCAAGAGGACATCGGCCTGGATGATGCGGCGGATCAGGCCGGCATCAGCACGTTCCATTTCCTCAGGCTGTTCTCGGAAGTGCTCGGCGTGACGCCGCATCAATATCTCGTGCGCTCGCGGCTGCGTCACGCGGCGCGGCGGCTGGCCAATGACGACAGCCAAATCACCGAGATCGCCTACGATGTCGGTTTCGGCGATCTCTCCAATTTCGTGCGCACGTTCCACCGCGCCGCCGGCGTCTCGCCGCACGCGTTCCGGAAAGCTTCGCGCGGCGACCGCAAGATTTTCCAAGAACGGCTGGCGCTGCACTAGCTAGCCTCCTCTCCAGTCCCGCGCGTCATCAGGCGCGCTCAAAGCACTGGAGAACAATCATGTACGACCATATCGGCCTGCGCGTCGGCGATCTCGACGCCAGCGTGCGTTTCTACACCGCAGCGCTTGCCCCGCTGGGCTTTGTCCTGTGCTCGCGCGATGACTCGGGCGCCGGCTTCGGCCCGAAGGGCGAGCCGGCGCTGTGGCTGCATCTGCACAAGGGCAAGGGTAGTGGCGGCGCCCATGTCGCATTCCGCGCGCCGGACCACGACGCGATCAAGAGATTCCACAGCGACGGATTGAAGGCCGGCGGCCGCGACAACGGCGCGGCCGGCCCTCGCAAGGATTACAGCCCGACCTATTACGCCGCGTTCCTGATCGATCCCGACGGCAACAATGTCGAGGCGGTGTGTACGTGAACACCGTCATCTCCGCCGTCATTGCGAGCGTAGCGAAGCAATCCATGGTGCCACTTGCGGAGGCATGGATTGCTTCGTCGCTTCACTCCTCGCAATGACGAATTCCACATGCGAAAGGACTCATTCCATGGCTTCCATCCACAAGGAATTCATCATCGACGCGCATCCCGACCAGGTCTGGGACGCCTTGCGCGATTTCGGCGCGCTGCATACGCGGCTGGTGCCGGGCTTCGTGCTCGACACCAAGCTCGACGGCGATGCCCGCATCGTGACCTTCGCCAACGGCACGGTCGCGCGTGAACTGCTGGTCGACTGCGACGACGCACGGCGGCGGCTGGTCTATGCTGTCGTCAGCGAGCGGCTGAAGCAGCACAGCGCATCCGTCCAGGTGGTTGCCGACGGCGACTCCCGCAGCCGCGTGACCTGGATCGCCGACGTGCTGCCGAACGATGTCGCGCCCTACATCTCCTCGCAGATGGATCTCGGCGTGAGCGCGATGCAGAGCAAGCTCGGGCGGGAGGCGGCGTGATGAATCCGTTTCTCGAAGCGCTCGGTGCGGACGGACCTTCGGCCGACCGCGCCGGCAAGATGGATCTCTACGGCCGCTTCGTCGGCTCCTGGGATCTCGACGTCACCCATATCGCCGAGGACGGCAGGAGGCGAGAGCGGAAGGGCGAATGGCACTTCGGCTGGGCACTCGAGGGCCGCGCGATCCAGGATGTCTGGATCGTGCCGCCGCGCGGCGCGTTGCGCCAGGCCGATGCCGCCACCAACGCCAATTCCTACGGCACCACGCTCAGGGTCTACGATGCCGAGCTCGACGCCTGGCGAATCCAGTGGACCGATCCGGTCACACGCACCTTCCTGCAGATGATCGGCCGCGCCGAGGGCGCCGACATCGTGCAGTTGGGCACGCGGCCGGACGGACACCTGGTGCGCTGGAGCTTTTCTGAGATCACGCCGAATTCGTTCCTGTGGCGCGGCGAAGTCTCCGCCGATCAGGGCGCGACATGGCGCCTCAACGTGGAGTTCACGGCGCGCCGGGTTGCCCCTTCGTGATCATGCCGTCATTGCGAGCGAAGCGAAGCAATCCATCTCACCGCAAGCGGAGGCATGGATTGCTTCGTCGCTTTCGCTCCTCGCAATGACGGGTGTCAGGACAGCGCCGGCCGCACCTTCGCGATCGGCGCGCGTTTCGACCCCCAGCGCGTCAGCACCACGCTTAAGCATGAGAGCACGCCGAGCACGACCATCGAGGCGGCTGCGAGCATGAAGAAGTTCTGCGCGGTCGCCGCATGCGTCGACAGCCACCAGCCGCCGGCGGCGATGAAGGCGAGGCGCGCGGTCTGCGCCAGCACCGGGCCAAGCACCTTCGCCGCTCCTTGCGAGGAGAAATACATCGACATCGCCAGGCCGATGAAGGCGTACATCGGCGCCGCCGTCGACAGATATTGATGGCTGGCCAGACGCACGGCGGGGTCATCGGTGAAGATGTTGACCCACAGGTCGGGGAAGATGGCAAGGAAGGTGCCGATCATGCCGACCGAGACGAACGACAGCGTGCCCGCGGTCCAGGCGATCCGCCGCGCCCGCGCAATGCGGTCGGCGCCGACGGCCATGCCGATCATCGGCACCGAGGCGATGCCGGTCGCGAACGCGAGCGACGTCAGCATGAATTCGAGCCGCGCGCCGATGCCGTAGCCGGCGAGGATCGCGGTGCCGAAATTCGCCAGCATGTGGGTGAAGATGCTGATGGTCAAAACCGACTGCAGCGGCGAGAAGCAGGAGATGGCACCGACCTTCAGGATGTCGATGAACATCGCCCATCGGACACGCAATCCCCTGAGCTTGGGCACGACGCGCGCCCGGCCGGAGAACAGGTACCAGCCCATCACGGCGATGCTAATCGAATAGGCGATCAGCGAGCCCGCCGCGACGCCGCGCATCCCGAATTGCGGGATCGGCCCGAGCCCGAGGCCAAGCGTGCCGCCCAGGATGATCTGCCAGATCGCGGACGAGAGGATCATGGTCGACGGCAGTTTCATGTTGCCGGTGCCGCGCAACACGCCGGCCATGGTATTCATCAGCCACGGCAGCACGGCGCCGCCGAAGAAGATCTGGCTGTAGGCGATCGCCTGCGCCAGCACGTTGCCGCGGCCGCCGAGCAATTCCAAAAGACGTGGGCCGAAGATCAGCATGCCCAGCATGAAGACGAGCCCGAAGCTGACGCCGATCAGAAGCGCGTGCGCGGCAAGCGTGGAGGCGCGCTCGACCTCGCCGGCGCCGAGCGCACGCGCGATCGCGGACGCCACCCCGCCGCCCATGGCGCCGCCCGACATGGTCATGGTCAGGATCACGCAGGGAAACACCAGCGCCATCGCGGCCAGCGATTCCACGCCAAGCCGGCCGATATAGGAGGTCTCCGCGATCACCACGCAGGTGCCGGCCGACAGCGCGATCACGTTCGGCCAGGCAAGCCACAACAGCGTGCGCAGGATCGGCCCGTCCAGCAGGCGGTTGCGCGCCGGCGCCGTCACCGGCGGCGGCAACGGGCGCTCTTCCTCGTCGACTAGTATTTCGGCAACCGCAATATCGGGCATTTCCACTCCCACGCGCGCGGTCTGGTTGCCGCGGCGCGGTGCTTCCCTACCATGGCCGCGATCAATTCCACGTGCGTCCCGCGCAGAGGCCCTCTGCGCGATTAGCCGGTCGGCCAAGCGAACCGCGCCGCCAAATTCAGGCCGAACGATACGAACATTCGCCCCCCTGTCGCATTGTCCCTGCGCCATATTTCAGGGAACCCAACATGCGCAAAAATCTGCTGTTGGCCATGTCGATCGGCGCGTTGGCGCTGTCGCTTTCCGCCTGCAATGATCCGGAGGATACCAAGACCGTCGCGCAGAGCTACGGGGCCTCGCCGGCGCTGCCGCCGCCACAGCAATCCTGGATACCGACGGTCAACATCGCGCCCGCCAAGAGCTGGCCGGCCGGCGGCAAGCCTGTGGCCGCGAACGGCATGGCGGTGAACGCGTTCGCGACCGGGCTCGAGCATCCGCGCACGGTCTATGTGCTGCCGAACGGCGACGTGCTGGTGGCGGAGAGCAACGCACCGTCAAATCCCGACGACGCCAAGGGCATCAAGGGCTTTGTCTACAAACAGGTGCAGAGCTGGGCCGGCGCCGGCGTGCCCAGCCCGAACCGCATCACCCTGCTGCGCGATGCCGATGGCGACGGTGTTGCCGAAACCCGCAGCATTTTCCTGAAAGACCTGAATTCGCCATTCGGCATGGTGCTGGTCGGCAATGACTTCTACGTCGCCAACTCCGACGCGATCGTGCGATTCCCCTATCGCGAGGGAGACACCGGGATCGACGCGCCCGGCGTGAAGCTCGCCGACCTGCCCGCGGGCGGCATCAATCATCACTGGACCAAGGACCTGACCGCGAGCCCCGATGGCAGCAAGCTCTATGCGACCGTTGGGTCCAACAGCAATGTCGGCGAGAACGGCATCGAGGCCGAGACCAACCGCGCCGCGGTGCTGGAGGTCGATCGGCAGAGCGGCCAATGGCGCGTCTTTGCCTCGGGCCTGCGCAACCCGAACGGGCCATCATGGAATCCGCAGACCGGCGAGCTCTGGGTCACCGTCAACGAGCGCGACGAGCTCGGCAACGATCTGGTGCCCGACTACATGACCTCGGTGAAGGATGGCGGCTTCTACGGCTGGCCCTACAGCTATTTCGGCCAGCATGTCGACAGCCGCGTCGATCCGCGGCGGCCGGAGATGGTCGCGAAGGCGATCGCGCCGGACTATGCGCTCGGCGCACATACCGCTTCGCTCGGGCTCGCGTTCAACACTGGGAATCTTTTTCCGCAGGACATGGCCGGCGGCGCCTTTATCGGCCAGCACGGCTCGTGGAATCGCAAGCCTCGCTCCGGCTACAAGGTGATCTTCGTACCGTTCGCAAATGGCAGGCCGGCGGGCCCGCCGAGGGACATCCTGACGGGATTCCTCAGCGACCAGGGCGAAGCGCAGGGCCGCCCTGTCGGAGTCCGCATCGCCAAGGACGGCGCGCTGCTGGTGGCCGATGACGTTGGCAACACCGTCTGGCGCGTGACGCCCGCGACGCATTCGGCGGCGAAATAGCGATTGCATTGACCCGCCGCGCTGCACGGCCGCCAAGGTTCCTGCTGTGGCTTTGCTGCACGCGAACGCAAACATTACCCGCGGAGGTCGCATCCTCGCCCAAATCGCTTCTCGGTCTCGCCACGAATTCGGTCCACGAAGCATCGACCATACTTGGGGAGATGGTTTATGCGGGCGACCAGACTATCTGCGCCGGTGGTGTCCACCCATGCCACGGTAGAAATTGAGCGGCTTCAAGGTGAGCTGGCCTCATATAATGAGCGAATCACGGAACTCGAAAAACAACATCCCGAGGCATCAAGGCTGGAAGCGCTGAGGGCGAGCGCGTTGCTGCTGGCCCGGCGAATCGACGAGCTGCGCTGTCCGAACTCAACCGACCTGACCGAGTTGCTCGCAAAGTAAGTCGCGGGACCGCGGAAGAACAACGGGGACGATCTTTCCCAGAGCTTCGGTTCTGATTACATCAGAACCGAAGCTCTAGACTCTAGTTTTGACGCGTTTTCTTCACGCGAACCGGTATCCACTTCGCTCGAAAACGCTCTGAGGCTCAGCCGGGCGCGCTGGTTAGGGGCTTCCATGCGGCGAGCGCCGCGCGCGCAACGCGTTCGAGCTCTCGCCGTGTCGCGCCGTCGCGCGCCTGGATCGACATGCCCTGTTGCACGGTCACGTAATATCGAGCGATCGCCCCGAGATCGGCCTCTGCTGATATCTCGCCGGATGCGACGCCCTCCTGCAGGCGCCGCCGCAGATCCTCGACGTTCTGTTCACGCATCGCGATCAGCTCGCGCCGCACTGTTTCGGACTGCTCGGTTGCATGCAGCGCCGACAGCACCACCAGGCAACCCGGCGGCCGGTTGCGTCGCGTGAACGCTCGCGCCGTCTGCATGAGATAGCTTTCAACCGCCTCATAGGCGGTAGGCGCGCCAGCGATGCCAGCCCAGATCTCGGGCCCCTGGATCGCGCTGTACAATTGCAGCACTTGCCGGAACAGTTCTTCCTTGCAGCCGAAGGCCGCATAGAGGCTTGGCGAAGCAATCCCCATCGCCGTGGTGAGATCGGTCATCGAGGCCCCTTCATAGCCTTTGACCCAAAACACCTCCATGGCGCGCGCCAGCGCCGCATCCTTGTCGAAGCCCCTGGGGCGACCTCGTTCGACCATCCGTCCACCCGATTTCTGTGTCGATCAATACATAATCAGCTTGACCGTCCGGCGCAACCGACCTATTTCTGTATCGATCGACACATAAATGGAGATGGATCATGAGCACATTGCAGGGAAAGCGGGCGCTGGTGACGGGCGCGAGCCGCGGGATTGGCGCCGCGATCGCAAGAAGGCTCGCCGCCGATGGCGCGAACGTTGCGATCACCTATGAACGTTCGGCCGACAAGGCGCAGGCGGTGGTCGCCGAGATCGAGCGATTGGGCCGGCGGGGACTTGCGATCAAGGCCGACAGCGCCGATGCCGCCGCGGTCAGGGCGGCCGTGAATCAAGCCGCCGAGGCGCTCGGCGGCCTCGATATCCTCGTCAACAATGCCGGCATCTTCAGGGGCGGACCGATCGACCAACTGAGCCTTGAAGACATCGATGCGACGCTCGCGGTCAATGTCCGCGCAGTGGTGGTCGGATCGCAGGCGGCGGCAGCGCACATGAGTGAAGGTGGCCGCATCATCTCGATCGGCAGCAATCTTGCGACCCAGGTGCCCGGTCCCGGCGTGAGCCTCTACTCGATGAGCAAATCCGCGCTGATCGCCTGGACCAAGGGCCTGGCGCGCGATCTCGGCAGCCGCGGCATCACGGTCAACATCGTGCATCCGGGCTCGACCGACACCGACATGAACCCCGCCGAAGGCGAGCAGGCGGCCGCGCAGCGGGCGCGGATGGCGATCCCCCGCTACGGCAAGGCAGACGACGTCGCAGCGCTGGTCGCATTCGTGGCCGGGCCGGAGGCACGCTCGATCAACGGCACGGAGCTTACCATTGACGGCGGCGCCAACGCGTGAGCGGCCCCCTCCCGTCGGGCCCTCTCCCGACGGCAGCGGACCATAGGGGTCGCGGGGCTTGAGAAACTGCTGCTATAAGAGCATCGCTGCCGCCACAGCCCGGTGGTCCTTACTGTGCCGGAGGGGAGTCCATGAAGCTCATCTATGCTGGCCTACTGTTCGCCGCAGTATTCTGCCAAACTGCCGACCGCTGCTATGCCCAGCAGGGCTCGTTGGGCCCCACCGATGTAGACGGCCTCTATCAGCCTCCAGCGGAAGCCACCCTTTCTCTTCCGCAGCAGCCGACGGCCCGCAAGCGGGCTAAGGCTGAAACAGCGCAGGGTTCGGCGTCAAAATCGGAATTGACCAACTGGGAGGAAGAAGCGGCGCGCCAGCAAGCTGATGACGATCGGCTGAGGCGCAAACTGAATATCTGCCAGAACTGTGTTTCGCCGAACGAGAAAGGCAAACCTGCGCGCTTTTAATCTGCGAAGCCCGTCCGACGGAAAGCCATGTCGCCACTGGCGGTCAGCCCGGCTAGAGCATGATCCGGAAAAGTGCGAAGCGGTTTTCCGAAAGGATCATGCTCAAACAATAACCTAAAGCGCGATGATGATTCATCCTCATGTCATCGCGCTTTAGTCAACCTATCGCGAAGATGGGCATGCGCTCACCGACACCGCGGAGCGTCATCACCTGAGGTTGGGCATCCACCCCGCGCGACGAGATGAGGCGGGCCGATTCCGGATCTTGCACGACCGCCTGGGTGACGAAGATGCTGTCGCCGGTCGCCAAGGTCTGCACTCGCGACGCGATGTTCACCGTCTGGCCGAAATAGTCCTGCCGGTCGTTCAGGTTCACCGCAAGGCATGGCCCCTCGTGGATCCCGATCTTCAGGATCAGTTCCTCCGCTCCCCGCCGGACATTCAACTGCCGCATCGAATCCCGCATCCTGAGCGCGGCGGAGACGGCGCGGTGCGGCACCGGGAAGGTCGCCATCACGGCGTCACCGATGGTCTTGACCACGGCGCCGGATTCAGACGCCACGATTTCGTTCAGGATCTGGAAGTGGGAGCGCACCAGATCATAGGCGACGAGGTCGCCGACCCGATCGTACAAGTCGGTCGATCCCTTCAGGTCCGTGAACAGGAAGGTCAGGCTCATGATCTTGAGCCGCTGCTCGACGTCAAGGGTCTCCGTCCGATAGAGGTCGCGGAATGTCTGGTTCGTCAGCAGTCGCTTGGCGGTAAGGAACGGGCGGCGGCCGCCGATCAGCCGCTCCAGCTCCGGGCCCATCACATAGACGCCGACCAGAACCCGGCGCTCCGTCCGGTTATCCAGCAGAAGACGCAATGGACCCGGAGACAGGGTCACGCGGCTGAGGCCGGTAGGGGGGTTCATGAAGATCATCGAGAGCTCGCGACGTTCCGCCGTCGGCTCGCCTGAGGTCTCGATCAAATGGGCACTATGGGTCACCGGGTCGAAGACGATCACGGGCTGCGCCGGAAGTTGCAGAGCCAAAATCATCCGTTCGCCGGCCTGCAGCTCGATCGTCTCCAACAAAGCCTTACGGGCGAACTCGGCGAACGCGTCCGGCTCGGGGAAGACGACCCCCGTCCCGAAAAAGACCTGCCGGTGATAGTCCCAGAAGCCGAGTTCGTCCGGAGCGTGGGCGGCGATGCGGCGAAGCCGGGGGCTGACCGTGAAGCTGACCTCCACCGTTTCGTCCAGCACCGGCTCGCTCGTCAGCCCGCAGAAAGCGCAATGGTAGTCCTCCTTCCGCACGCTCCGCAGCGTGGCGTTGGCGCCGAGGACGCCGCCGCAGCTTGGACATAGAATGTTCCAGGACATCTCGAACAGGCCCAGCCGCGACGCGTGCAGAAGCGTCGCGATGACTTTTGCCTCGTCCAGCCCGCGGCCGGCGGCCAAGGCCACGGCATTGACCCGGGCCAGTTCCTCGCCGCGGCCGTTCTGGACGAGATTATCGACGGCATCGACCACGATAGGGTCGGCCGAGCGGCGCAAGGCGTCGAAGAGGGTGTCGCTATCCTGCATGTGCCGAACATACCTCAATTGTCCCGGTGATGTCCCTCCTGTGTTGACTGCGGCGCACGCGAAAATCTGGACGACACTCGGCCGCTAACTAAAGCGTGATGACTTTTCTTCGAATCGTCATCCCGCTTTAGCTCTTTGTTTGAGCATGATCTCCGCGCAAACGCTTCGCGTTTGTCGCGAGGGAAAACCGGTGCCCACTTTTCCGGATCATGCTTTAGGGTCGAAGGGCGTCGATAGCGTGGGCTATGAGAATACCGACGCTCAATATAATCAGACATGAAATTGCTGCATCAAACATGCCTTTAGTGGATGATCTCACGCCTGATCAGTCAAAAAGATTCGACCGCGAGGGAACGTTTCCAGCACTGTTGATGCGGCTAGGCCACAACCGGCGTCATGTGGGCCAAGCGAGCGTTACGTAGGCCTGAACACGCTCAATATTGTCGTTTCCCCTTCCGAATGGTGGCGGCTACGACCGCGGTCGACAGGTTCTGATCGCTGACGGCGCCAAAGGCGCTCACCCGGAGAGCAATGGGTCAGTGCGATGGCAACAAGCCCATTGAAGGCGAGCCAAGCCGCAATGATCTCGAAACAGGTTACAGTGTAGTCCACAGACCACCCATCAAGCCGTCCCACGCTAAGATAGGCCACGACGTCTTTGTGTCGTTATGGTGGTCACAAAGAATGCAAATTGTGATTGAGGGCTAACCGTACCGAAGGGCAACAGTGCAACTTGTGCCAAGGCCGACCTTGCAAGCGGCGGCAGAGGATGAAGATCACACCCTGAAATGTTTGGACAGCTTCAGGCCCTGGGCCTGGTAGTTCGAGCCGATGCGCTGGCCGTACATCGCATCGGGACGGGCGAGCATTTTCTCATAGACCAGGCGGCCGACGATCTGGCCGTGCTCGAGGATGAACGGCACTTCGCGCGAGCGCACTTCCAGCACGGCGCGCGCGCCCTTCCCGCCGGCGCCGGCATAGCCGAAGCCGGGATCGAAGAAGCCGGCATAGTGCACGCGGAATTCACCGACCAAGGGATCGAACGGCACCATCTCGGCGGCGTAGTCCGGCGGCACCTGCACGGCTTCCTTTGACGCGAGGATATAGAACTCGCCAGGATCGAGGATCAGGCTGCCGTCGGGGCGCGCGCGGATCGGCTCCCAGAAATCATCGACTGGATAACCGCCGCGGCGATCGACGTCGACAACGCCGGTGTGACGCTTGGCGCGATAGCCGACGAAGCCGCCAGAACTCTCGCCCGAGAGATCAACCGACACCGCGACGCCGTTGGTGAGATCGGCATCGTCGATATCGACCAGGCGCTCGACATCGTGCAGCGCGTCGAGCTCATCGGCGTTGAGGATGGCATCGCCGGTGCGGAAGCGCACCTGCGACAGCCGCGAGCCCTCGCGCACCAGGATCGGAAACGTCTTGGGGCTGATCTCGGCATAGAGCGGGCCATGATAGCCGGCCCCTATCATATCGAAACGACGCGTGCCGTCGGCGATCACGCGGGTGAAGACGTCGAGCCGTCCGGTCGAGCTTTTGGGGTTCGCGCTGGCTACGATCTCCTGCGGCAGCGCGAGGCTTTCCAGCAGCGGCACGATATAGACGCAGTTAGTCTCGAGCACCGCATCATCGGACAGATCGATCTCGTGCAGCTTCAGCTCGTCGATGCGCTCGGCGACGGTGGCGTCCGGACCGGGGAGGAAGCTCGCGCGCACGCGATAGGCGATGTCGCCGAGGCGAAGGTCGAGGCTGGCGGGCTGGATCTGGCTCTCGACAAAGGGATAGGCAGGCAGGATCAGGCCGGCATCCGCCATCGCCGCGATCATGCGGTCGGGCAGGATCCCATTGGCATCGTCTTGCAGCACGAACGACACGGACACGGTCCCTCAAGACGGTTTTCAGCCACTCAAGCCCTAAAATAAGAGCTTTTACGGGGTAGCCGATGCCCGCCTTGACGGAAAGAGCGGGAACGAATATCAGCAGCACTTATCCCGTGGTGATTTGAGCCGGCCGGCTTGCAGCCACGTTAAATAAGTAGCTAAACAGGCCGGGGACCTCAGCGATCCCGGCCCTTCAGGCCGGTTTTTTTGTGACCATTTTCCCAAAGAATGGTCACGTTGGAGGTCCTATGTCTGAATCAAAATCGTCTGAGTCAAAATCGGCTACGCGCTACCGCCCCGAAACCCGGCTGGTTCATTCCGGAACGCTGCGTTCACAATTCGGCGAGACGTCCGAGGCCCTGTTCCTGACCCAGGGGTTCGTCTACGCCACCGCCGAGGAGTGCGAAGCGCGGTTCAAGGGCGAGGATCCCGGTTTCCTCTATTCGCGCTTCTCCAACCCCGACGTCTCGATGTTCGAGCGCCGCATGATCGAGCTCGAAGGCGCGGAAGCCGCGCGCGCGACCGCGACCGGCATGGCGGCGGTGACGACCGCGATCCTCGCGCCGCTGAAGGCCGGCGATCACGTGGTCGCCTCCAAGGCGATGTTCGGCTCGTGCCGCTACGTGGTGGAGGACCTCTTGCCGCGCTACGGCATCCAGTCGACCCTGGTCGACGGTCTCGACCTTGACCAGTGGAAAAAGGCGATCCGGCCGAATACCAAGACCTGCTTCCTCGAGAGCCCGACCAACCCGACGCTCGACGTGCTCGACATCGGCGCGATCGCCGAGATCGCGCACCAGGGCGGCGCGCGGCTGATCGTCGACAATGTGTTCGCCACCCCGATCTGGCAGAGCCCGCTGTCACTCGGCGCAGACGTCGTGATCTATTCCGCGACCAAACATATTGACGGCCAGGGCCGCTGCCTGGGCGGCATCATCCTCTCAAGCGAGGCCTTCATCAGCGAGCACATCCATAATTTCCTGCGCCAGACCGGGCCGTCGATGTCGCCGTTCAACGCGTGGATACTATTGAAGGGGCTGGAGACGCTCGCGGTGCGCGTCCGCGCGCAGACCGAGACAGCGGCCAAGATCGCGGACGTGCTCGCGAGTCATCCGAAGATCACGCGGCTGATCTATCCCGGCCGCGCCGATCACCCGCAGGCGGCTACGGTGAAGAAGCAGATGCGGTCGGGCTCGACCCTGATCGGGTTCGAGGTGAAGGGCGGCAAGGCCGGCGCATTCCGCTGCCTCAACGCCCTCAAGATCGCGCGCATCTCCAACAATCTCGGCGACGCCAAGAGCCTCGTCACCCATCCCGCCACCACGACGCATCAGCGTCTTGCGCCGGAAGCGCGCGCCGAACTCGGCATCAGCGAAGGCTTCATCCGCTTCTCCGCCGGCCTTGAGCACGCCGATGATTTGATCGAGGATTTTGTCCAAGCGTTGGAGAGCGTGTGAGCGCGGTTGCCGTAGGGTGGGCAAAGCGAAGCGTGCCCACCATCACGAGCGAAATGCGGATGGTGGGCACGGCGCAAGTGCGCCTTTGCCCACCCTACGCATCCGAGTTGAACTACATCGGCCTATACGTCCGCACATCCGCCGGCACATTCACGCCGAGCTTGATCTGGCCGACCGACTTGATGATGTCGTCGCCGAGCAATTGGGCGAAGCAGGCATAGCCCCAGTCGTTCATGTGCAGGCCGTCGGCGATCACGAAGCTATCGATCGGGATCGACTGCTTCTCGTGCCACTCGCGCATCACCTCAAAGCGCGGGAAGATGCTGACATGGCGGAGTTCGGCGATCCGGTTGAGCAGCCGGATGATCTTGTTGGCGCTGGCGGCGCGTTCGGTGACGCGCGGCGAGTATTGGGGATCGACCAGCACGACGTCGGCGCCCGCCGCCTGGATGCGCGCCACGCCATCCTCGACCATCTTTCCGGTCTCGCTGGGATCGAGGTCGCGCAACACCGCATTGGTGCCGACCTGCCAGAGCACGAGGTCCGGATGCGCGTCGATCACCTCGGTCTGCAGGCGCCGCATCATTTCGGGGGCGTCTTCGCCGCCCCTGCCGCGATTGACGACACGGATGTCGGCGCCGGGATATTGCCGGTGCAACTGCGCCGCGAGCCGGTTCGGATAGGTGAATTCCGGCGCCGACGAGCCATAGCCCTGGGTGGAGGACGAGCCGAAGGCGATGATCGTGACCGGCTGGCCCGCGGCAAGCTTGCTCGCAACGTGGGGCAGCGAGCCCATCGTCTTCGCCACACCCTTGGGCGGCAGGCAGGGCACGCGGTGGAAGATGTCGCCAGCAGACTTCGCGACCTCCTTCACCTTGTCGATCGCCTTGCCGGCGATGCCCTTCTGCGCGGCATCACCCTGAGCGGCGCCAGCCGCATTGGCCGCGGCGGCGGCCGGCGTGAACGATCCTGACTTGTCGGATGAGGGATGGGATTTCGCACCCTCAGGAAGCGCCGCATGCTGATCGCCTTGCGCAACTTGCGCGCGCAGTGGCGAGGTCACGAGCACGGATGCCGTGACGGCGGCGGCTGCGACCAGCCAGGCGCTTCGACAAAAAGGGCGGTAGGTACTCATTAACGCTGGTTCCCTTTAGTTCTGCTGCGCCGGGCCGAGATGGGCCGCGTCGATCACGAATTTCGACAGCGCACGGCCGAGACAGGCATGCACCCGCTTGGCCAGTTCCACGCCGTGGGTGGCGCTGAACAGGTCGAAATCACCGGCATCGTTCCAGTGATGCATGATGGCGAAACGATCGAACAGCGGAACATCATGTTCTTGTGCCGAGACCCGCATGTTATCTAGGTATGGTGAGCCGGAAATCATGCTCTCGGTGCGGGGGCTGTACTGAAGGTTGACCAGGACCACGTCGGTTCCCGCCTGTTGCAACGCACCAATCCCCGCATCGATGGCGTTGCGGAAGTCATCGGGATCAGTCGATCGGATAGCATCGACGGTACCGGTCTGCCAGATGACCAAAATAGGCCATTTTGCTTCCACGAGCTTAACGAGGGTACCGGCCGTATCCTCCGCGGTCTTGGCCCCCTGCAGCTCCACGGACAGATTCACAGTGGTCGTGGGCAGGCTTTCCTTGAGCGCCGCCTGCAACTTCGCCGGGTAGGCGCTTCCTTCCGACGAGGGAATGGTCGAGGAGCGGCTGCCGACCACCAGCACGTTCAGGGGCTGGCCGCTCTGCACCGCCTCGGTCACCTTGCGCAACGAGCTTTCGGTGGACAGCAGATTGGCCGGGACGTCGCAGATCTGTTCGGGATCGCCGGCGCGTGCCGGGGCCGTGGCCAGATAACCGGCCAGCACTGTCAAGCCCAGCACAGTCCATAAGCCGGACTTCATACCGCCCCTCCCGCCAGATCGGCATTGCCGCCGGCGCTCTTGTATCGTGAGGCGCCTTTGTCGGCGGAGTGCTTGTACCACGAAATCACCCACGCCATGGCGCACATGATGACAATTCCGGTGACGCTGACCAGGAAGTGCATCCCGGCGCCGCCGGACACCTCGGCCAAGATGAAATGCCCGGCAAACGCCAGGAACACGCCAAGGCAGAATATCTCAAGGGAGTGCTGGCCGCAGAGGATCAAAGGTCGCAGCCAAGGCGATCGCAGGCCCGGCCAATCCTTCGGCAGGACCCGGACGGTAATCGCCGCCAGCGCCAGGAAATGGGCGAAGCGCAATACGTCCAGATCGGTCTTGTTGATCGGGTACATCCACTGCTCGATGCGGCGCGGCACGATATGGCCGAGCTGCGGCAGGTACCAGGAGAGCGTGACCAGGAAGGCAGCGAACAGATAGGCGATGCAGATCCAGAGCGTGATCGGAGAGGCCAGGATGCGCGACATTCGTCTTGCCCCGCCGAGCGCACACCAGGCGCCGAACACGAACAGCAATTGCCAGGCGAACGGATTGAACGCCCAGACGCCGTTCGGATAGGCGCTGAGATAGAGATCGAAATGCCAGGTCAGGACGTACAGGGCGGCCGAGAGCGCCAGCGTCACGTCGGTCCGCCATTTCATCAGCCACAGGATCAAGGGCAGGAACAGCATCAGCACGATGTAGAGCGGCAGCACGTCCATGTTGACGGGGCGGAAGCGCAACAGCAGCGCCTGGACGATGGTGACATCGGGCTGCTTGAGGAAATCCATGATCCCCATCTCTTCGCTGTAGAGCGGGTTCTCGAAGCGGGTGGCGACGTAGGAGATTTCCGCAAGGAAGATCGTGAACAGGAACACGTGCGCGACGTAGATCTGCCAGACGCGGCGCAGGATGCGCGCGGTCGCAACCACGAAACCGGCCTGGAGCATCGCGCGGCCATAGACGAAAGCCGCGGTGTAGCCGGAGATGAAGATGAAGATCTCGGTCGCGTCGGAGAAGCCGTAATTGCGGATCGTGAGCCAGGTCAGGATGTTCGTCGGCAAATGGTCGATGAAGATCAACCACAGCGCGAGCCCGCGGAATAAATCCAATCGCAATTCGCGCTCGGAGGTCGCCTGCAGCGTGATCGCGGGCGCGGCGGCGGCCGCTTCGCTCGCGTTATTGGCGTCGGCAAGCTGCGTCCCGGAAATTGGATCGGCAATCGACGTCATCGGGCACCGTGAACGAACAGAGTTTTGCGCCGCCCCGATTCAAAAAAACATAATATCTGCCCGCAACTTGCAGACAAGAGACGTGGACTGGGCGCGGACGCTCGCGGCTTTAGAGCGGAACTATGGTCAAACGGCGATGAAAAGCAGTAGCTAAGCAAACTTTCGTCGCCCGGCCCGACGATTGGTTCCGACGGACTTATTGGCTATGATGCGACTTCAGGAGACCTGATACGTGTACCGCGCCGTCACCCGCGACATCGAAGTCACTGTCGAGCCGAACTTCCTGCCGGAACGTTCGTCGGTCGAGAACCGGCAATATTTCTGGTCCTACACCATCGTCATCACCAATTCCGGCACCGAGACGGTGCAACTGCGCACCCGGTATTGGCTCATTACCGACGCCACCGGCCGCCAGCAGGAAGTGCGCGGCGAAGGCGTGGTCGGCGAGCAGCCGGTGCTCGCGCCGGGGGAGCGCTTCGAATACACCTCGGGCGTGCCGCTGCCGACCGCCTCCGGCTTCATGAGCGGGCGCTACCAGATGGTGAGCGAAAGCGGCGAACGGTTCGAGATCGACGTGCCGACATTTTCGCTCGACAGCCCCGCGGACGGGAAAAGGGTGTTGAATTAGCCTCTCGCCCTCACGCGGAGTCGTAGGGTGGGCAAAGGCGCGTCTTCGCGCCGTGCCCACCCTCAGCATTCCGCTCGCAATGGTGGGCACGCTACGCTTTGCCCACCCTACGTTCTACATTCGAGGCCCTACTCCACCCCGGCTTCTTCCGGCGTGAATTGATACACCGACGAGCAGAACTCGCAGGTGACGACGACCTTGCCGTCCTTCACCATGTCGGCGCGGTCCTTCGCCGTAAAGCTTTTCAGCATCGAGGACACCGCCTCGCGCGAGCAGGAGCATTGCGCGCGCAGCGGCAGCGGCGCGAACACGCGCACGCCGCGCTCGTGGAACAGGCGGTACAGCAACCGCTCGCCTGAGAGATCGGGATCGAGCAGTTCGATGTCTTCGACCGTGCCGATCAGCGACTGCCCCTCGACCCAGGCATCGTCGTCCGGGACCTCGTGGGCGACAGTGCCTTCGGGCGCATCGCCGGGATGCAGATCGGCCTGCCGCGCGCGCTCCGGCGCCTTCGGCAGGAACTGCAGCAGCATGCCGCCGGCCCGCCAGCGATGCTTGCCGCCATCGCCGCCGCGCCATTCCTCGCCGACCGCAAGCCGCACGCGCGTCGGGATCTGCTCCGAGCGCAGGAAGTACTCATGCGCTGCGTCCTCGAGGCTGCCGCCATGGAGCGCGACCAGGCCCTGGTAGCGGCTCATGTCCGGCCCCTGGTCGATGGTCATCGCCAGATGGCCCTTGCCGAGCAGCGCGCCGGAATCGAGCCCGTCATGCAGTCGCGCTGCATCGTAGCGCGCATAGGCCCGCAGCCGATCCGGCGCCTTGAAATCGACGATCAGGAACGAGACCGGACCGTCGGTCCGGGTCTGCAGGATGAAACGGCCGTCGAACTTCAGGGATGAACCGAGCAGCGTCGTCAGCACAATCGCCTCGCCGAGCAATTTGCCGACGGCAGGCGGATAATCGTGCTTGTGCAGGATGTCGTCGAGGGTGGGACCGAGCCGCGTCAGCCGGCCGCGCAGATCGAGTGCATCGATCTCGAACGGCAGCACCGCGTCGTCGACCGGCACGGCTGATGGCGCGCGGGTCGGCGTTTCCGTGATCTTGATGTCGGGGGATTGTGAAACCATGGCGCTTTATCTGGGGTCTCGAGAGGCGAAACGAAAGGGGTTCACATCTATCGTTGTTAGCCGTCATCCCTGCGAAAGCAGGGATCCATAACCACCGATGCTAGTATTGCGAAAAGCTGGGGCCGCAGCCTGATGCAACAACTCGCATCGGTGGTTGTGGGTCCCGGCTCGCGCTTCGCTTGGCCGGGACGACAGCTATGTTGGCGACGCGCTACGCGACTGCGTCGAAACACCAGGCCAGAATGCCCTTTTGCGCATGCAGGCGGTTCTCGGCCTCATCGAACACCACCGACTGCGGACCGTCGATCACTTCGTCAGTGACTTCCTCGCCGCGATGTGCGGGCAGGCAATGCATGAACAATGCATCGGGCTTCGCCAGCGACATCAGCTTGGCATTGACCTGATAGGGCCGGAGCAGATTGTGCCGGTGCTCGCCGTCCTTGTCGCCCATCGACACCCAGGTGTCGGTGACGACGCAGTCGGCGCCGCGCACGGCTGCCTCGGGGTCGTTGCCAAGCACGATCGGCGCCTGGGTCGCCTTGATCCAGTCGCGCATCACCTTCTTGGGCGCGAGTTCCGGCGGCGTCGCAATGTTGAGTCTGAACTTGAAGCGCTCGGCGGCATGCGCCCATGATGCCAGCACGTTGTTGTCGTCGCCGGTCCAGGCCACGGTCTTGCCCTCGATCGAACCGCGACGCTCCTCGAACGTCATCAGGTCGGCCATCACCTGGCAGGGATGCGAGCGGCGCGTCAGCCCGTTGATGACGGGGACGGTGGCATGCGCGGCAAGCTCCAGCAGCGCCTCGTGGTTGAGGATGCGGATCATGATCGCATCGACATAGCGCGACAGCACGCGCGCCGTGTCGGCGATGGTCTCGCCGCGGCCGAGCTGCATCTCGGCACCGGTGAGCATGATCGATTCACCGCCGAGCTGGCGCATGCCGACATCGAACGATACCCGCGTGCGGGTCGAGGGGCGCTCGAAGATCATTGCCAGCGTCTTGCCCTCGAGCGGCTTCGTAGCTTTCTCATGCGCCTTCAGTCTCGCCTTCATGGCGGTGCCGGCGGCAAGCATGGCGCGCAGCTCGTTCAGCGGCATCTCGCTGATATCGAGGAAATGACGGGGCATCGTGCTCATTGCCCCGCTGCCTTCTTTGAGGGGTCGCTGGAGAGCGCAGCGCAGGCGCGCTCGAGGCAGGCGATGGACTGCTCGATTTCGGCCTCGCCGACGATCAGCGGTGCGAGGAAACGCACCACGTTGTCGCCGGCGCCGACCGTGAGCAGCTTCTGCTCGCGCAGGGCGTTGACGAGGTCGCCCGAAGGCACCACGGCCTTGACGCCGATCAGAAGCCCCTCGCCGCGCACTTCGGATAGAATGGACGGATAGCGATCGACCACGGAGGCGAGCTTCTGCTTGAGCAGGAGCGACATCTTCTGCACGTGATCGAAGAAGCCGGGCTGCAGCATCACGTCGAGCACGGCGCTGGCGGCCGCGACCGCAAGCGGGTTGCCGCCGAAGGTCGAGCCGTGCGAGCCCGGCGCCATGCCGGACGCGGCTTCCGCGGTCGCGAGGAAGGCGCCGATCGGAAAGCCGCCGCCGAGCGCCTTGGCGAGCGACATCACATCAGGCGTGACCCCGACGCGCTTGTAGGCGAAGAGCTCGCCGGTGCGGCCCATGCCGGTCTGCACCTCGTCGAAGGCGAGCAGCAGGCCGTGCTCGTCGCAGAGCTGGCGCAGCGCCTTGAAGAAGGCTGGCGGCGCACTGCGCACACCGCCTTCGCCCTGCACCGGTTCGATCAGGATGCCCGCGGTCTGTGGACCGATCGCGCGTTTCACCGCTTCGATGTCGCCGTGCGGCACCTGGTCGAAGCCGTCCATCGGCGGACCGAAGCCCTCGAGATATTTGGCGGCGCCGGTCGCGGCGAGCGTCGCGAGCGTACGGGCCGTGGAAGGCGCCGTCGAAGGTGATGATGCGATAGCGTTCCGGGCGCCCCTTCGAGAAGTGATAGTGGCGCACGAGCTTGATCACGCCCTCCATCGCTTCAGCGCCGGAATTGCAGAAGAACACGAGGTCCGCAAAACTCTGCTCGCACAGCCGCGCGGCCAGCTTCTCGCCGTCCGGGCTCTTGAACAGGTTCGACATGTGCCAGAGCTTTGTCGCCTGTTCCTGCAGCGCCTTCACCAGATGCGGATGGGCGTGGCCGAGCGCGTTCACCGCGACGCCGGAGGTGAAATCGAGATAGCGCTCGCCCTTGGTCGAGATCAGCCAGCAGCCTTCGCCGCGCTCGAAGCCGAGATCGGCCCTGGCAAAAACGGGAAGCAGATGCGACGTGGCGCTGTCGGTCATGGCGATCACTGAAGAGTTTCAGACAAGCCTTTTCAGATAAGCCCTGGCGGCGTGAGGCACGCGGCTAGATGCTCATCCAGCGAAAACAAAACGTGCCGCCTTTGCAGGGCGGCACGTAGAGGCATTCTATGCGCGCGGCGGGTGCTGTCAATCGCCACGAAGCCGCCAAGCTGCGCTGCAAAGTACAGGTATTCCGTAGCTTTCCGGTGTGGTGGAAAAGCCCGATTGCAATCCCTAAATGTCGGAACATGTGGACGCACAGGCGCGGACTCTTGCGCCAGAGTCACGCCATATTGTAGCGTCTGGGCTGTCGGGTACGACATCTCGTGCGGCGGTTTTGATCCCAAGAGTTCTCTGTGTGCAGCGTACACGTTCGGGCGCGCTTTTCGCGCCCGGCGAGCCTTAAGGGATTCTGCCCGCAGGGATTTTTGAGATTTGGCATCGCAGCGCCGTCCAAGGATCGGCCGGCGCAACGCGAAGGGAAACATGCGATGACGGTATTGACCTGGTCCGACGAACGCGTCGAGCAGTTGAAGAAGCTCTGGGAAGCCGGGCTTTCGGCGAGCCAGATCGCTGCGGAACTCGGCAACGTGACGCGCAATGCGGTGATCGGCAAGGTTCATCGGTTGGGCCTGTCTGGCCGCGCCAAGAGTCCCGCTGCGGCAGCGCCGCGGCAGCGCAAGGCGCGTCCCGCACAGCCGATGATGCGGGTGGCGCGACCGGTCTCCCGCGGCAACACCGCGCTCGCCCATGTCTTCGAGGTGGAGGTGGAAGCCGACCCGGTCGCCTATGACAATGTGGTGCCGATGAACCAGCGCCTGTCGCTGCTCGAATTGAACGAGGCCACCTGCCACTGGCCGGTCGGCGATCCCTCGAGCCCGGAATTCTTCTTCTGCGGCGGCAAGGCGCTTCCCGGCCTGCCCTATTGCGCGCACCACTCGCGGGTCGCCTACCAGCCGGCGGCCGACCGCCGCCGTCCGACAGCCAAGCCGTCACACGGCAAGTAAGCCGGGTTGCATCAACGAATGTCGTCCCGCGAACGCCGGGACCCATAACCACAGGTGTTCGTGGTTACTGCCCGCTGGGGCCCAGCGTGTTCAAACAAATGGCTGCGGTGGTTATGGGTCCCGGATCAAGCCCGGGACGACGAGTCAGCGATCTTACGATGGCTCGGCCTTCGCGAAGCGATCATCCAGCGCGTAGCCGGCGCCGCGCACGGTGCGGATCGGGTCCTGCTCGCGGCCGGGATTGAGCAATTTGCGCAGGCGGCCGATGTGGACGTCGACGGTGCGCTCGTCGATATAGATGTCGCGGCCCCAGACGCTGTCGAGCAATTGCTCGCGGCTGAACACGCGGCCCGGATGCTCCAGGAAGAACTCCAGCAGCCGATATTCGGTCGGGCCGAGATCGATCGGCCGGCCCGAGCGCGCGACGCGGCGCTTCTCGCGATCGAGTTCGATGTCGCCATAGGTGAGCACGGTGGCGAGCCGCTCCGGGCTTGCCCGACGCAACAGGCCCTTCACCCGTGCAAGCAGCTCGGGCACCGAGAACGGCTTGACGATGTAGTCGTCGGCGCCGGTAGCCAGCCCTCTCACGCGCTCGCTTTCCTCGCCGCGCGCGGTCAGCATGATGATCGGGAGCTGCTTGGTCTCGGGCCGCGCCCGCAGGCGGCGGCACAGCTCGATGCCGGAGAGCCCCGGCAGCATCCAGTCGAGCACGACAAGGTCGGGAATGCGTTCCTTGAGCCTTGTGTCCGCATCGTCTCCACGGGCGACCGTTTCGACATCATAGCCTTCTGCATCGAGATTGTAGCGCAACAGCGTCGTCAGCGCTTCTTCGTCTTCGACCACCAGAATGCGAGCGCTCATCGGCTTGGCTTCTCCTATAGCGGGACGACTCTCTGCTCAATCGTCATCCCGCTCGTCAATGTTTGAGCATGATCCTGTCGGAAACCGGGTTCGGTTTTCCGGATCGTGCGCTAGTTACCTGGAACAGTGGTAGCGAACGTCGTCATATCCCCCTTCGGACGCTTGTCGGTCATCTGCTGACCCTCGATCATGTAGAAGACCGTTTCAGCGATGTTCGTGGCGTGGTCGCCGATCCGCTCGATGTTCTTGGCGCAGAACATCAGGTGGATGCAGAACGAGATGTTGCGCGGATCTTCCATCATGTAGGTGAGGAGTTCGCGGAACAGCGAGGTGCAGATCGCGTCCACTTCCTCGTCGCTCTTCCAGACGTTCATCGCCGCCGGCAGATCGTGCGCGGCATAGGCGTCGAGCACGGATTTGACCTGCGACAGCACGAGGTCGGTCATGTGCTCCAGGCCGCGGATCAACTTGAGCGGCTGGAAGTCGTTTTCCAGCGCGGCGACGCGCTTGCCCATGTTCTTGGCGAGGTCGCCGATCCGCTCGAGGTCGGTCGCCACCCGCATCGCGCCCACGATCTCGCGCAGGTCGACGGCCATCGGCTGGCGGCGGGCGATCGTCAGCACGGCGCGCTCTTCGATCACGCGCTGCAGGCTGTCGATCTCGATGTCGGAAGCGACGACACGCTTGCCTAGCGCGATGTCGCGGCGGATCAGCGCATCGACGGATTCGGTAATCATCCGTTCGACCAGCCCGCCCATCTCCGCGACCAGGCGGGTCAGTTCCTGAAGATCGCTGTCGAACGCCTTGGCGGTATGTTCAGAAGCCATGATGTCCCTCCTCAGCCGAACCGGCCGGTAATGTAGTCCTGGGTGCGTCGATCGCTCGGCGAGGTGAAGATCTTGCTGGTGTCGTCGAACTCGATCAGTTCGCCCAGATACATGAAGGCGGTCTTGTCTGAGACGCGCGCCGCCTGCTGCATGTTATGCGTGACGATCGCGATCGTGTAGTCCTCCGACAGCTCCTGGATCAATTCCTCGACCTTGGCGGTCGAGATCGGATCGAGCGCCGAGCAGGGCTCGTCGAACAGGATCACTTCGGGCCGCACCGCAACCGTACGGGCGATGCAGAGGCGCTGCTGCTGGCCGCCGGAGAGGCTCAGGCCGGAGGCGTTGAGCTTGTCCTTGACCTCGTTCCACAGCGCGCCGCCGCGCAGGGCCTTCTCGACGCGCCCGTCCATTTCGGACTTCGAGATCTTCTCGTAGAGGCGGATGCCGAAGGCGATGTTCTCATAGATCGTCATCGGGAACGGCGTCGGCTTCTGGAACACCATCCCGATCCGCGCCCGCAGCAGGTTGAGGTCGAGCTTAGGGTCAAGGATGTTGGTCTGGTCCAGCATCAACTGCCCGGTGGCGCGCTGGCCCGGATAGAGATCGTACATCCGGTTGAAGATCCGCAGCAGCGTTGACTTGCCGCAACCGGACGGACCGATGAAGGCGGTGACGCGGTTGGTTCCGAGCGTCAGGTTGATGTTCTTCAGCGCGTGGTGCTCGCCGTAATAGAAGTTGAGGCTGCGCGCGGTCACCTTCGGCGGCGCTTCCGGCAGCGACTTCTGGGGAATGGCCGCGCTCGGGCTGGTCGTCGATACGGACAGATCGGTCATTTTGCGCTCCTTTCGGCGCCGAGGATGCGCGCGCCGATGTTGAGCGCGAGCACGGTCAAGGTGATGAGCAAAGCGCCGCTCCAGGCAAGTTCCTTCCAATAGGCGTAGGGGCTTTGCACGAAGTTGTTGATGGTCACCGGCAGGTTCGCCATCGTCTTGGTCAGGTTCAGGCTGAAGAACTGGTTGGACAGCGCGGTGAACAACAGCGGCGCGGTCTCGCCGGCAACGCGGGCGGTCGCCAGCAGCACGCCCGTGATCAGGCCGGAGCGCGCCGCGCGATAGGCGATCCTCTTGATCACCAGCGAGCGCGGAAGGCCAAGCGCCGACGCCGCCTCGCGCAGCGGGTTCGGGACGAGCAGCAGCATGTCCTCGGTGGTGCGCAGCACGACGGGGATGACGATCACCGCCAGCGCCAGGCAGCCGGCCAGTGCAGAGAAGCCGCCCATCGGCACGACGACGGCGCCATAGATGAACAGGCCGATGATGATCGACGGCGCGCTCAGGAGGATGTCGTTGATGAAGCGGATCACCGAGGTGAGCCGGTCATGCTTGCCGTATTCGGCGAGATAGGTGCCGGCAAACAGGCCGAGCGGCGCGCCGATGCCGACGCCGATCACGGTCATGATCAACGAACCGACGATCGCGTTCAAGAGGCCGCCATCGGTGGAGCCGGGCGGCGGCGTGTTCTTCGTGAACACGTCGAGGCTAAGGCCGGCGAGACCGTTGTAGAACAGCGTGAACAGGATCAGCGCCAGCCAGGTCACCCCGAACGCGGCAGCGGCGATGCAAAGCCCGCGGACGATGATGTCGTTGCGGCGGCGGGACCTGTAAATCGGATTCATGGCTCAGTTCCCAGCCTTCTTTTCCAGACGCATCAGCATCAGTCGCGCGCAGGCGAGAACAATGAACGTCAGCACGAACAGCAAGAGGCCGAGCAGGATCAGGCCCGACTGGTGCAATCCGTCACTCTCGGCGAATTCGCTCGCGATCGCCGCCGAGATCGTAGTGCCCGGGGCGAAGATCGACGAGGAGATGCGGAACGAGTTGCCGATGATGAAGGTCACGGCCATGGTCTCGCCGAGCGCGCGGCCGAGCGCCAGCATGATGCCGCCGATCACGCCGACGCGGGTATAGGGGATCACGACGTTGCGGACGACTTCCCAGGTGGTGCAGCCGACCCCGTAGGCCGCCTCCTTGAGGACGGGTGGCACCGTCTTGAACACGTCGACCGAGATTGCCGTAATGAAGGGCAGCACCATGATCGCCAGGATCAGCGCGGCGTTGAACAGGCTGAGATAGGACGGCGGGCCTGCGAACACCGCGCCCAGCACCGGCACGCCGTCGAACAGGCGGATCATGAACGGCTGGAAGGTATTGGCGAGGAACGGGCCCAGCACGAAGAAGCCCCACATGCCGTAGATGATCGAGGGGATGCCGGCGAGCAGCTCCACTGCGATGCCGATCGGGCGGCGCAGCCATTGCGGACAGAGCTCGGTGAGGAACACGGCGATGCCGATGCCGACGGGGATGGCGATCATCATTGCGATCACCGAGGTGATCAGCGTGCCATAGATCGGCCCGAGCGCACCAAGCACCGGCGGATCGGCCGATGGCGCCCAGCGTTGCGTCGACAGGAAGGCGAGGCCGTATTCCTTGATCGCCGGCCAGGCGCCGACGATCAGCGAAAGGATGATGCCGCCGAGGATCAGGAGCACCGAAATCGCGCAGGCCCGGGTGATCCAGTAGAAGGTGATGTCACCGAGTTTGAAAGCGCTGAGGGCCTTGGCACGATCGTAAGGTCCAGCCGCCGTCATTACGTCGCCTTGAACGGCCATGTCTGCCACGCCAATCCCCTGTGTTGACTTGATACAATAAAAAGGTCGCTTCCGCGTGAGCGATCCTGTTGACGATCAGTCCGGCGTCACTCCGGGGTCCGAAGACCAGACCCGGAACCCCCCAGGGATTCCGGGATCACTTTCAGTGCTCGCGCCCCGGAAGATGATGGGGCGCGAGGCTTGCGACGCAAGGCTCAGCTCTTGATGTCCGACGACCAGGTCTTTTCGATCAGCTTGACGACCGATTCCGGCATCGGAATGTAGTCGAGCTCCTCGGCCATCTTGCCGCCCTTCTCGAACGACCACTTGAAGAACTTGATGGCTTCGGCCGAAGCCGCCTTATCCGCCGGCTGCTTGTGCATCAGGATGAAGGTCGCCGCCGTGATCGGCCAGGAGCCGTCGCCCGGCTGGTCGGTCAGGATCACGTAGTAGCCCGGAGCCTTGGACCAGTCGGCATTGGACGCGGCCGCCTGGAAAGCTGCCATGGTCGGCTGCACGGTCTTGCCGGCCTTGTTGATCATGGAAGCGTAGGTCAGCTTGTTCTGCTTGGCGTAGGCATATTCGACATAGCCGATGGCGTTCTTGGTCTGGCTGATATTGCCGGCCACGCCCTCATTACCCTTGGCGCCGACACCGACCGGCCATTCGACCGCGGTACCCGAGCCGACCTTGGACTTCCAGTCGGCGCTCGCCTTCGAGAGATAGTCGGTGAAGTTGAACGTGGTACCCGAGCCGTCGGAACGGCGGACCACCGTGATCGCGTCGGACGGCAGCTTCAGCTTCGGATTGAGCTTGGCGATCGCCGCATCGTCCCACTTGGTGATCTTGCCGAGATAGATGTTGGCAAGCACATCGCCCGACAGCACCAACTCGCCCGGCTTCACGCCTTCGAGATTCACGACCGGCACGATCGCGCCCATCACCATCGGCCACTGGGAGAGGCCATCCTTTTCAAGCTGCTCGGGCTTGAGCGGAGCATCGCTGGCGCCGAAGGTCACGGTCTTGGCCTGGATCTGCTTGATGCCGGCGCCCGAACCGATCGACTGATAGTTCAGGCCGTTGCCGGTCTCCTTCTTATAGGCGTCCGCCCACTTGGAATAGATCGGGAACGGAAATGTCGCGCCCGCGCCGGTGATATCGGCCGCAAAGGCCGACGTCGAAACGGCGACCAGGCCGGCAGCGACGATTGTCCTAAAGAAATTCATGGGGTGGTCTCCATCCTGTGAGCGAACGCGCCGGATGCGCCCGATCGCGCTCACGCCGGTCCGTTTAGGAGCGGTCGATGCTCGTTTTACGAAGGTTGGATGACAGTTGGATGACACATCCAAGCAATTGAAATTGCTTGTTTTTATGCCGCTGCAGCAGTCTTTACCTGGGGAAAACAGGCGGTAAAAGTAGCGCCGTTTTTCGGCACGCTTTCGATCAAAAGACGGCCGCGATGACGGTTAAGAATATGTTTCACCAAGGATAATCCGAGCCCGGTTCCGCCCTGGGCGCGGCTGTCGCCGACATCCACCCGATAGAAGCGCTCGGTCAGCCGCGGCAGGTGTTCTGGAGCAATGCCGGGACCGAAATCACGCACCATGACCCGGATCTCCGGGGTCCCCTCGCCGGAGGTGGCCTCCTTCAGCGAGACGATCACCTTGCCGCCGGAGGCGCCGTATTTCAGCGCGTTCTCGATCAGGTTCTCGAACAACCGCAACAATTCCTCGCGGTCGCCCGCGATCATGACCGGCGTCTCCGGAAGCTCGATCTCGATCACAACCTGCCGCTCGCGCGCCAGCGGCTCCAGGCCGTCGGCGACCTGACGGATGATCGGGATCAGGTCGACGCAGGTGTCGGGGCGGACATGGGCCGAGAGCTCGACGCGCGACAGCGACAACAGATCGTCGATCAGCCGCGCCATCCGGGTGGCCTGGGTGTGCATGATGCCGAGGAAGCGCTCCCGCGCCCGCGGATCGTCCCTGGCCGGCCCCTGCAGGGTGTCGATGAAGCCCGACAGCGCGGCGAGCGGCGTCCGCAGTTCGTGGCTGGCATTGGCGACGAAGTCGGCGCGCATTTCCTCGACCCGGCGCAGCGGCGTCAGGTCGTGGAAGGTCATCAGCATGCATTTGTCGGTGCCGCCGAACAGCGTCGGCACCGGCACCGGCGTGATCACCAATTCCATCCAGCGATCGACCGGGACATGGTCGAGATAGGAAGCGCGCCGCGGCTCGGTGGTGGCGATCGCCTCGCGCAGCGCGGTGATGATCTCGGGCGAGCGCAGCGCGAACTGCGCCAGCTCGTTCTTGCGCAATGCCGGCGCGAGCTGGGCCGCCGCGGCATTGAGGTGGATGACGCGGCCGGCGCGGTCGAGCAGCACAGCCGGGTCCGGCATGCCGGCAACGACGGCGGCAACCGCCCCGGTCTCGACCGGGTTGACGCTGCGGGTATCCTCGCGGGAGGCCGCCACGTCGTGCAGGCGCCAGGGGACCAGCGCCGCGGCGGCAATGCAAAGGAACACCGCAGAAGCCCGGATCAGCGAGAGTTCATCGAGCGCAACCAGCACGCTGAGCGCCAGCCCCGCCGCAAGCAGGACAATGGCCGAATGCCGCAGCCGGTCGGGCCACGGCGAGAAGAAGGAGGAAGAGGATTCGTGAAGTGCCATGGAGCCGGCTTCTTCCTGTTCAGGCGACGGCGTCAGGCGCTGGTGTCTCCACGCTCGCGGACATAAATGGCCTCATGTCGCGGTTCGGCGTCGGGGCCAGCAGCCAAATGGCGCAGCCGCTTGATTCGCGTTCCGAGGATAACCTCCCGAAGCGTCAGCAAGATTACAGATATGACAAAGGGTGAAATATAGTAGAGCATCCGGAACAAGAGCATGCCGCCGAGCAGATCCTCGCGGTCCATCTGCCAGAGGCCGACCAGCATGGCGGCGTCGAATACGCCAAGGCCGCCGGGCGAGTGGCTGGCAAAGCCCAATAGCGTCGCCGAGACGAAAATGACGGCCACCACGATGAAGCCGAGATTGGGCTCGTCGGGCACCAGCACATACATCGCCAGCGCGCAGAAGGCGAGGTCGACGATGCCGATGCAGATTTGCAGGAGCGTCAGGGGCCCGCCCGGCAGCGTCACTGTCCAGGGCCCGCGGCCGACGACCCGCGGCTGGGTCCAGACCCAGACCACATAAGCCACCAGCGCGACGATGATCGCGAATGCCGCGATCCGATTGAGCCAGGGCGGAAGCTGGTCGATCGAAGCGGCGGCCTCCGGGTGATAGGCAATCCCGATGCCGAGCACGGCGGCATTGCCGAGCCAGAAGGTCAGCCCGGCCAGGAAGCAGATCTTGGCGACATCGATCGCGTTCAGCCCCCAGGCCGAATAGATGCGGTAGCGCACCGCCCCGCCGGTGAAGACGCTGGCGCCGACATTGTGCCCGATCGAATAGGAGGTGAAGGCGGCGAGCGCGTTGATGCGGTAGGGAACGTGGCTGTGGCCGATCGCGCGCACCGCGAACAGATCGTAGAAGGTCAGCGTGAAATAGCCGGCGGCCACGAACAGCGCCGCCAGGGCGATCTGACGCGGCTCGGTGCCCTTGATGGCCTCCAGCACCTCATTGGTGTCGATGCCGCGGAGCATGTGATAGAGCACGTAGCAGGCGATCGCGATGACCGTGATGCTGATCGCAACGCCGAATTTGTGCAGGACCTGCTTCTGGCGCAGAAACGCGATCGCCCTGCGGATTGCTTCCAGCATCTAGACCTCGAATTGCGATCCCGCGACGACGGCTACCGGGCGAACCCCGCCGACGCTCCGCTGCTCCCTCTCGCCTGTCGTAGCGCGTTTCGGGCCGAAGTGGAATTCGCCTGACGACGATAAAACGCGCATCTTCAACACATTAGGGGGAGTACATGACAGCGGCTGCACAGTTTTGCTGCATTCTCGCCGATCCGACAAGGCTTTGACACGTTGGCGCCCGCCGCGGCCAGTCAGCGCCGATGCGACCGAACGTCCCGGCGGCGGCCATCGGGAGCACGAAAACCTCGCCTGGCCGCCTCATCCGACCGCCTCACCTGGCCGGCTGGCTGCGCGAGACCACCCAGTCACGCAGCCAAGACCCCGCCAGGCATCCGGCGAGGTAGAGCGCGAACATGATCAGGAACAGATCGAGCCAATAGCCGAAGCGACCGGGAACGACGTGGCCGAGCGCAAGGGCGATCAGGATCGCGGCGAGCAGCGCCAGCCATCGCGCCGAGCTTCCGCGACACGCCTTCCCCGCGCTGCACCACCGATATCCAGCCCATCGCAAGGCCGATCAACAGCGCTGCGAGCAGCCAACCCCAGAAGAATGTCGCCAGATGGGCCATCACTTCACCACGAAATCGATGCGGCGGTTCTGCGCCTTGCCTTCTTCGCTGTCGTTGCCGGCGAGCGGCTGCGTAGCGCCATAGCCGACCGCCTGGAAGCGCGTCGCCGGCAGGCCCGCCTTGACCAGATAGTCCATCACCGCCTCCGCGCGCCGCTCCGAGAGCGCCTGGTTGGCGCTCTCATCGCCGTCGCTATCGGTGTGGCCGGCGATCTCGATCGTGGCATTCGGGCAGCGCAATGCGGTCTCGGTCAGGCGGTCGAGCAGGCCGATCGAGTCCGCGGAGATATCGGCCTTGCCCGATTCAAAGCGGATCCTCGCCTTCGACAGGAGCTCGGTGAAGAGCTGCTGGCACACGGTCGCATCCACCGGCGACGCCGCCGGCTTCACCGAAATATCGGCCTTGTACTGCCAGCCTTGCGGAAAGTCGCGGCCGAGGCCGGCGCGGATCTGGTTGGCGGCGGCGTCATAGAACGCATCGCCCGACAGCTTCACTTCGCGATCGGTCACCACGAGCGTACCGGTCGACAGCCGCGACAAGGCGCTGAGCGCCGGCACTACGGCGTTGGCAAAACCGGAAGGGGCGCCCACGCTCGCTTTGAGATTGTCGACGACCTTCTCCGAGAAGAACTTGCGTCCGGCGGCCGCGACGAGCGCGGCGTGAACGTTGTTGTCGGGCACATAGCCGGTGAGCGTCACGGTCACCGCGACCGGATCCTTGTAGGCCTGGAAAATGTAAGGCGGCGCCTTGATGTCGTTGGCCGCGACCGAATAGCCCTCGGGCAGATTCCGCAGCGCCGCCGCGATCGCCTCGCGTCCGCCGAGCTCGCGCGCCATGCCCGACAGGTTGACCTTGGTGTCGGTCAGCGTGATCTTGCCATCCTTCAGCTTGCCGATCTGGTCCAGCAGCAGCAGTGCCGCGCTGTCGAAGCGCGGCGGGGCGCCGCGCGCGAGCGACATCTGGTCGGCGACTTCGAGGCCGCCCAGCGCATTGCGCGCCGCGTCGAGAAGCTTGCCCTTGCTCGATGGTAACGGCGCACTGCCTGTGAGCGTCACCCGGACGACGTCGCGCTCGGCCGACCAGACAAAAGGCTTTGCTTCGGGCACGAGCCGCGTCTCGTCATTGACGAGGCGCACGCCGGGCACCGCCTCGACGGAGGCCACCGCGCTCTGACGGCCCTCCTCCGAGAACGCCTCCGCCGCAAAGGTCACGTCCCGGCCGGCGACCGCGATCCTGCGCTTGTCAAGGATGGTGTCCTTGAGCGCGGCGTTTGATCGCGCGGCGAGATCAGCCTCCACGGTTGCGGTCGAGGTCCAGGCCGCGATACCCCAACAGATGACCAGCGGAATCACGCCCGGCCACCACTTGCGACTCCACTTGAAAAGTTCGTGCATTCGGGGTCCTGGCTCCGGAACCAGAGAGAAAACAAACCCTTGGCTGACTGTCAAACCCGAAATACCGCGTCTGGTGAAGAGCCGCGTATAACCGGGCCGGCTAACCGTTTGTTCAGCGGTGGTTCGCTAATTTCGACCCGTAATGCAACCGGCCGGCCGATTTCGTGGATGAAAAAACAGCTCAGAAAAACCGTTATCCGCGCCGGACTCGAAGCGCTGTATTTCTCGGGAGCCCATTTCCTGCTGCGACCAATCTTCGCAGGCGTTGGCGCGATTTTCATGCTGCACCACGTCCGGCCACGCCGCAACGATGAGTTCCAGCCGAACTATCACCTCGAGGTTGAACCGGAGTTCCTGCGCGCGATGCTGGAGCATCTGCGCTCGCTCGACATCGACATCGTCACCATGGACGAGATGCACCGGCGGATGGCCGAACGCGATTTCGCGCGGCGCTTTGCCTGCTTCACCTTCGACGACGGCTATCGCGACAACCGCGACCATGCACTGCCCGTCATGCGCGAGTTCGACGCGCCGTTCATTGTCTATGTCGCCAGCGATTTCGCCGAAGGGACCGGGCGGCTGTGGTGGATCGCGCTGGAGCGGGTGATCTCCAAGGTGGCCGTGATCGAGGCGCCGATCGGCGGAACGATGACGCCGATCGATACCTCGACGCCGGAGGCGAAACACACAGCTTTCGAGCGGCTGCACGATTGGCTGCGCAGCTTGCCGGGCGAGCAAGATGTGAAGCGCGAGGTCTCGGCGCTGTGCGCGCGCCATGATGTCGACGAGACGATGATCGCGCGCGAGTTCTGCATGTCCTGGGACGAACTCAAGGAATTTGCCAACGATCCGCTGGTGACGATCGGTGCGCACACCGTCACCCATTGCAATCTCGCCCGGCAGGCGGAGGACGTGGCGGCGTTCGAGATGACGGCCAGCCGAGAGCGAATCGAAGCAGCGCTGGCGCGGCCGGTGCTGCATCTCGCCTATCCCTATGGCGACAAGATCGCCGCCGGCCAGCGCGAATTTGCGCTCGCCAGCGCCGCGGGCTTCAAGACCGCAGTGACGACGCGGCCAGGCATGATCTTTTCGGAAAGCGCCGACCACCTGACCGCGCTGCAGCGCGTCTCGCTCAATGGTAATTACCAGGAAGCACGCATTATCCCCGTCCTCACCTCCGGCGCGGCTACCGCCGTCTGGAACGGCTTCCGCCGCATCGACGCGGCGTAGCTTACCGTCGTCCCGGGCTTGACCCGGGACCCATAGCCACAAGCGTTTGTGGCATGCTCCGCTACCACCGCTTGCTCGTGCCACAACGTACATTGGTGGTTATGGATCCCGCTTTCGCGGGGACGACGAGACTTTCTTGACTCGCTTCCCTGCTCCTTTCACAACCATCCGCAACGCAATTGGAGGGATGCATGTTCAAGGATCTGTTTTCACTCAAGGGCCGTATCGCGCTGGTAACGGGCGGATCGCGCGGCATCGGCAGGATGATCGCCGCGGGCTTCCTCGCGCAAGGTGCGGCGAAGGTCTACATCACCGCGCGGAAAGCCGGACCGTGCGAGGAAACGGCAAAGGAGCTTTCGGCCGAATATGAGGGCGAGTGCATCGCGCTGCCGATCGACATCTCCACTCTCGCCGGCATCGAGATGCTGGCGGCCGAGATCAAGAAGCGCGAGCCGAGGCTCGACATCCTCGTCAACAATGCGGGAGCCGCGTGGGGCGCGGATTTCGACGAGTTTCCGGAAAGCGGCTGGGACAAGGTGATGAACCTCAACGTCAAGTCGCCGTTCTTCCTGACCAAGGCACTGGCCGCGCCGCTGCGCGCCGCCGCGAGCGCCGAGCGGCCCGCGAAGGTGATCAATATCGCCTCGATCGATGGCATTTTCGTCAACCCGATGGAGACCTATTCCTATGCCGCCAGCAAGGCCGGCCTGATCCACCTGACGCGGCGGATGGCGGTGAAGCTGATCAATGACCATGTGGCGGTCACCGCGATCGCGCCGGGGCCGTTCAAGTCGGACATGAACCGCGCCGCGCGCGACCATGCCGACGAAGTGGCGACGCGGGTGCCGTCGGGCCGCGTCGGCACCGACGAGGACATGGCGGGTGCTGCGATCTATCTCGCCTCCCGCGCCGGCGATTATGTCGTCGGCGCCACCATCACGGTGGACGGCGGCATCGTCTACGCGAATGCCGGGATCAAGGGCAGCGGCTGGGATTCGTGACGATAATTTCGCTGTCGTCCCGCCTTGAGCCGGGACCCATACCGCGTTGCGCTATCGATTTTGGTAAGGTCGGAGACGCCGTTCCTTAACTACACACGCCTGTGGTTATGGGTCCCTGCTTTCGCAGGGACGACGGCTAGCTCTCGATCTTCACATACTCGAAATCGCCGGGCTTGTTGTCGATGCCGACTTTCGGCGGCGATATCCAGGAGGCGAATTTGCCGATCTCGGTGACCGGCTTCATCAGGGAGGCGATGAACTCGCCGTCTTCCTTCGAGGGCAGCCATTCGTTGTTGCGCTTCGCCCAGGTGGCATCGTCGATCAGGATGCCCTCGGGCGTCGCCTCGACGTCCTTGAACTCGCCGATCGCGCGGTGGAAGGCGACGTGCGGCACCGCGAGCTTGAAGTCGTAGCCGGCGGTCGAGATGACCTTGTTCCAGCGCAGCATGCCCTTGACGCAGTCCTGGGTGTAGTCGTCGCGCAGGCGCATGTTGAGCGCGGTCAGCGCGGGTTCGTCGACCAGCTTGAGTTCGCCGTCGATCAGCTTCAGCACCGGATAGGTCGAGTTCTGGAGCTGATGATCGTCATCGATCGTCGTCTCCTTGTAGCGACCCTTGATGCCGGCGTTGAAGGCGTTGGCGGCGTTGGTCGAGACTTCCGAACCGAACAGATCGAGCGACAGCGAATAGTGCAGATTCAGCTTCTTCTGGATGGTCGGCAGGTCGATCACCCCTAACGCCCGCACTTTCGCGATATCGGTCGGATCCTCGATGCCGGCCTCCCGCATCGCCTCGCAGGTCCGCTGCACGACACGGCTGATGCCGGTCTCGCCGACGAACATGTGGTGCGCTTCTTCCGTCAGCATGAAGCGGCAGGTGCGCGACAGCGGGTCGAAGCCGGATTGCGCCAGCGAATGCAACTGCATCTTGCCGTCGCGGTCGGTGAAATAGGTGAACATGAAGAAGGAGAGCCAGTCCGGCGTCTTCTCATTGAAGGCTCCCAGCATGCGTGGGCTATCCGTGTCGCCGGAGCGGCGGCGCAAGAGCTCGTCCGCCTCCTCGCGGCCGTCACGGCCGAAATATTTCTGCAGGAGATAGACCATCGCCCAGAGATGGCGGCCTTCCTCGACATTGACCTGGAACAGGTTGCGCATGTCGTAGAGCGAGGGCGCGGTCTTGCCGAGGTGGCGCTGCTGTTCGACGGAAGCAGGCTCGGTGTCGCCCTGGATCACGATCAGCCGCCGCAGCATGGCGCGGTGCTCGCCCGGCACTTCCTGCCAGGCCGGCTCGCCATAATGGGCGCCGAACGGCACCACGCGGTTCTCTTCCTGCGGCGCGAGCAGGATGCCCCAGCGATATTCGGGCATCTTGACATAATCGAACTTGGCCCAGCCGCGCGGATCGACCGAATAGGCGGTGCGCAGATAGACCAGCGACTGCTGGAAGCCTTCCGGCCCCATGTCGCTCCACCAGTCCATGTAGCCGGGATGCCAGCCCTCCAGCGCCTTCAGGACCTGGCGATCCGCCGACAGATTCACGTTGTTGGGAATCTTGGTCGAGTAATCGACGTTCATGATGTTGACGTTCATGGGGACCTCCCGTTGGAGACGATCTCGTCAAAAGCTGGCATCGGACCGTGGGCCGGCGAGTAGCGAATAGCGAGTAGCGAATAGCGAGTAGCGAATAGAAACCATTCGCCATTCGCTACTCACCATTCGCCCCTAAACTCTCGTCATATCGAACTGCGCCTTCTGGCCTGTGCCGTAGCGGCGTAGCGCGCCCTCTTCGCCGACCGCGTTGGGGCGCTGGAAGATCCAGTTCTGCCACGCGGTCAGCCGCGCAAAGATTTTCGATTCCATGGTCTCGGGCCCGACGAAGCGCAGGTTCGCTTCCATGCCGGTGAGACCGTCAGGAGAGAAGCTGGTTCGCTCCTCGAGGAACACGCGCACCTCATCGTCCCAGTCGATGTCGTCGAGCGCGAAGGTGACGAGGCCGAGCTCCTCGGCCTCCTCCGCATCGAGCGCCTTGCCGATCGCGCCGCGCGCGCGCTCGAGGTCGGACGGATCGGCCTGGAAGCGCGATTCCAGCCGGGTGAGCCCGTGGCTCATCGGATAGGGGCCGAAATTCATCGCGGTGAGCTGGATCGCGGGCGGCGGACGGTTGTCGCCCTCGCGCGAGCCGATCAGCATGTAGGAGCGGTCGGCGGCGAACACGAGCTCGGCCAGCGTGCCGACGAAGCAGGAGCCGGGCTCGACCAGCGTCACCAGCGTGCGCGAGGTGACGTCGATGCGCTTCAGCACGCGCTTCCAAGTATGCCTGATCTCGTTGACCAGCCAATGCGCCTTGTTGGCATCGAGGAATTCGTCATAGGCGACGACATGAGCGGGGTCGCCGTGGCTCTTGAACACCAGCATCGCGATCTCGAGCTCGTTGATGCGCAGATGCAGGATCGCGTCATCGAGCTCGCGCGCGACCTGCAGCGGCCAGAATGCGGCGCCTTGCGCGATCAGGCCGTCTATATCGGCCGGCGGCGCGGCTTCCGGCGCCTGGATCGAGATCGTGGCGATGCGCGCCGCGCGATCGATATCGACGCTGACGAAGCCATAGCGGATGCTGTTCTCGTCGATCACGCGGCTAAGCGGCGTGAGCGCAATGCCCTTGCCGCTGCCATTGCGGGTCGATTTGGCGGCGAATTCCTTGATGCGCTCGCCAAGCTTGCCCTCGAGCTTGCTGTTCGGCGCGATCTCATCAACGAGGCGCCACTGCACGGCGCGCTTGCCCTTGATGCCTTCCTCGATGGTGCAGAAGAAGTCGGCATGGTCGCGGCGCACCTTGCGCTTGTCGACGACGCGCGTCAGCCCGCCGGTGCCCGGCAGCACCGCAAGCAGCGGCACTTCCGGCAGCGCCACGGCGGCCGCGCCGTCATCGGCAAGGATGATGTGGTCAGTCGCGAGCGCCAACTCATAGCCACCGCCAGCCGCGGTGCCGTTGACGACGGTGATGAAGCGCTGGCCGGAATTCTCGGAGGAATCCTCGATGCCGTTGCGGGTCTCGTTGGTGAACTTGCAGAAATTGACCTTGTGCGCGTGCGTCGAGCCCGCAAGCATGCGGATGTTGGCGCCGGCGCAGAACACGCGGTTCTTGCCCGAGCGCATCACCACGACCTTCACTTCGGGATATTCAAAGCGCAGCCGCTGCACGGCGTCGGCAAGCTCGATGTCGACGCCGAGGTCGTAGGAATTGAGCTTGAGCTGGTAGCCTTCGAACAAGCCGGCATTCTCGTCGACGTCCATGGTCAGCGTCGCGACCTCGCCGTCGACATCGAGCTTCCAATGCCGGTAACGGGACGGGTCGGTCTGAAAATCGATGTATTTCGCGCCGTTTGCGAGCACGCGATCCTCACCGGCCATGGGCCACCCTTGTACGTTATTGGTTAGTGGATATGCACAATAGTGCATGTTTTTGAACTGGTCCAGCCCGAAATGCGGAAACATGCACTTTGTTTCATGTTCCCGACATCGGGCCTAGGCGGCCTGCGGCTGATCGGCCCTCAGGGCAGCTTCAGCGAAATCCGCGATTGCCGTAAGCGTCGCCTCGGGCGCCTCACGGTGCGGCGAATGTCCCGCACCCGCGATGACCGTGACATCCACCGGGCAGTAGCACTCATCGTTGGCGATTTCGGCCTGGCGCAGCGTCCCATACTGGTCATCCTCGCCCTGCAGGATCGCGATGGGCACGCGGATATAGGCGAGGTATTCGGAGATATCCCAGTCGCGGAATTTCGGATCGAGCCAGGCGTCGTTCCAGCCGTAGAAGGCGTTGTCGACGTCCTTGTGCCAGCGCGCCAGCTTCTCCCTCAGGTTCATACTCTCGTACGTCGTCTTGATGTCGGCGATCGACTTCACCGAGATGTCCTCGACGATGAAGTGCGGCGCGATCAATGCAATGCCCTGCAGGCGATGGTCCTGGTGCGAGCCGGCGTAGATCGCCGCGATCGATGCACCGTCGGAATGCCCGAGCAGGAGCCCGCGCCGGAAGCCGATGGCATCCAGCAGCTTTGGCAGCACCGCCTGCGCCTCGATGTGCATATAGTCGAGCGGCCTCGGCAGCTTCACCGGGCTCGAGGCGCCATAGCCGGCGCGCGAATAGGCGAACACGCCGGCGCCGGTCGCGGCCTGAAGCTGTTCCGGAAAGTCGCCCCACAGCCCGACCGAACCCAGGCCCTCATGCAGCATCACGATCGTCGGCGCTGTGTCAGGCGCCGGACCGATCATGCGGTATTCGAGATCGGAGTTGCCGATGCGGAGGAAGCCGGATGGAGAAAGAGTCATGTCATCACTCTCGCCTTCTCGTCATGGCCGGGCTTGTCCGGGCCATCCCGTCTTGTGACTTGGCACGAAGGACGTGGATGCCCGGGACAAGCCCGGGCATGACGGCTAGTGGGGTGCAATATCCCGCAGCTTGAAGCGCTGGATCTTTCCCGTCGCGGTCTTTGGCAGGCTCTCGACCACGTCGATCCAGCGCGGATATTTCCACGGACCGATCTTCTGCTTGACGTATTCCTTCAGCGCCTCGTGCAGGCCATCGGTGTTCGCATCCGCGCGCAGCACCACGAAGGCTTTCGGCTTGAGCAACCCTTCCGGATCGGCTTCCGGCACAACGGCGGCCTCTAACACCGCGGGATGGGTGATCAGCGCGCTCTCCACCTCGAAGGGCGAGACCCAGATGCCGGAGACCTTGAACATGTCGTCGCTGCGGCCGCAGAAGGTGTAACGGCCCTCGGCATCGCGGATGTATTTGTCGCCGGTGCGGGTCCAGTGGCCTTCGAAGGTCTGCCGGCTCTTGCTGCGCTGGTTCCAGTAGCCCTCGCCGGCGGAGGGCGCGTCGACCAGCAGTTCGCCGACTTCACCGTCAGGCACCTCAGTGCCGCTCTCGTTGACGAGGCGCACCTTGTAGCCAGGGACGGGACGGCCGGACGAGCCGTATTTGATGTCGCCGGGCGCATTCGACAGGAAGATGTGCAAGAGCTCGGTCGAGCCGACGCCGTCGAGGATGTCGACGCCGAAGCGCGCCTTCCAAGCATTGCCGACCGATTCCGGCAGCGCCTCGCCGGCGGAGGTGCAGATGCGCAGCCGCTTGCCCGCCGGCGTCGTCTTCGACGCTTCATCATTCAGCATCGACGCGAACAGCGTCGGCACGCCATAGAAGATGGTCGGGTGATATTTGTTCATCAGCGCGAACATCACCGCCGGCGTCGGCCGCTCGGAATTGAGGATCGTGGTGGCGCCGACCGACATCGGGAAGGTGAGCGCGTTGCCAAGGCCGTAGGCAAAGAACAGCTTTGCCGCTGATAGTCCGACGTCGTTCTCCCTGATGCCGAGCACCTGCCTGGCGTAGGTCTCCGCCGTGGCGGCGAGATTGGAATGCAGATGGCGCACGCCCTTGGGCATGCCGGTCGAACCCGAGGAATAGAGCCAGAACGCCGGCTCGTCGGGATGGGTCGCGGCGGTCGTGAAGTCATCACACTCGCGCGCGAGCTCCTCGGAAAACTTTTTGTGGCCGTGCGCGTCCGCCCCGGAGACGACGACATGCTCGAGGTCGGGCATCCGCCCGACGATGTCCTTCACGATGGGCAACAACGCTTCCGAGATGAACAGCACCCGCGCGCGGCAGTCGGCAAGCACATAGGCATATTGATCCGCGGTCAGCAGCGTGTTCAGCGGCACTGGCACCACCCCGGCGCGGATCGCGCCCAAAAACACGATCGGGAAATCGACCGTGTCGAGCATGATCATCGCCACGCGCTCCTCGCGGCGGACGCCGAGGCGGCGCAGCAGATTGGCGAGACGGCGCGTCTGTCGCTGCAGCTCGCCATAGGTGAGCTGCGAGACCGTATCGTCGAAGACGAGCTTGTCGCCGCGGCCCTCGTCGACATTGCGGTCCAACAGCCAGGTCACCGCATTGTAGGAGGTGCCGCTCATGCCCTGTTTCTCACGCCCATGCGCGCCACGACGCCTCTCCCAGATTTTAAGAATTATAATTCATAGAAAGCCACCGGAGCGGCTTGCTGTCAATCCTCCTCGGCACTATCCTTCCTGCGACTCCTTTGCGGGGGGACATGACAGACCAAGACGATCCCGAAACCGACTTCCTGGAACAGCTCGGCCAGCGCGTGCGCACGATGCGCGCGCTGCGCGGCATGTCACGGAAAGTGCTCGCCAAGGTTTCAGGAATTTCGGAGCGCTATATCGCGCAGCTCGAGAGCGGCAAGGGCAATGTCTCGATCGTGCTGCTGCGCCGGGTATCGCACGCGATGGGCGCGCATCTGGAAGACCTGATCCCCTCCACTGAGCCGGCGCCCGACTGGGCCGTGATCCGCGACCTCCTGCGCAAGGCGACGCCGGAGCAGATCGCACACGCCAAGGACATCCTCGCCGGTGGCAGCCCATCCGCGCCGCGGCGCTCCTCATTCTCAGGCATTGCCCTGATCGGGCTGCGCGGCGCCGGCAAATCCACGCTCGGCAAGATGCTGGCCAAGCGGATCGGCTGGAGCTTTGTCGAGCTCAACAAGGAAGTCGAGCGCGAGAACGGCCTCTCGGTCGCCGAGATCATCGCGCTTTACGGCCTGGAAGGCTTCCGGCGCATGGAGCAGGCTGCGCTGAAGCAATTGCTTGCGCGGAACGAGCTGATGGTGCTCGCGACCGGCGGCGGCATCGTCTCCGAGCCCCTGACCTTCGACCTGATCCTGTCGTCGTTCTACACGATCTGGCTGAAGGCCGAGCCGGAGGAGCACATGGCGCGGGTGCGCAGACAGGGCGACCTGCGGCCGATGGCGGATGACCGCTCGGCGATGGCGGAGCTGCGCAACATCCTGCTCAGCCGCGAGCCGCTTTATTCGCGTGCTTCCGCGGTGGTGGATACCGCAGGCCTTTCCGTCGATGCCGCCGCCGCACGGCTGATAGAAGCGGTGACGCCGGTGCTGGAGAACCAGGCGCGCAGTTTTGGATTGCGCAGCGTGGCGATGTAGCCGCAACCAATGTTGTCGTCCCGGGCTTGACCCGGGACCCATAACCACAGGCCTTTGTTGTGCGCTCAACTTCAACTGCTTGCTCGCGCCACAACACCTCCCTGTGGTTATGGGTCCCTGCTTTCGCAGGGACGACGGCTGATAGGAAGCGCAATCCGCACTACGTGCCGCCTACAGCAGCTTGTCCTTCACATCGCCGGCGCCCTCTCGCAGCAGCGGCAGGAATCGCTCGATCAACTCTTCCGTCGGCACGCGGTCGACATGGGCGCCCATGTTGATGGCGGCGACGATGCTGTCGTCGTAGCGGCGGACCGGCACCGAGACCGAACGGAAATGCGGCTCGGCTTCGCGGTCCACGAGTGAGAAGCCCTTTTCGCGATCGGCGATGATGGCGGCGAGCAGCCGCTTCGGGTCGGTCACCGTCTGCGGCGTCAGCGCCTCGCGCCGCATCGCTTTCAATCTTGTCGCCAGTTCTTCATCGCTGAAGCGGCCGAGCATGGCGCGACCGACCGAGGTGCAGAAGGCCGGCAGGCGATAGCCGATATCGAGACCGCTGGAGAACATCCGCGCCGGGCTGCCGCGCGCGACGAACACCACGTCGTCACCATCGAGCAACGCAAGCGAGCTGATCTCCTGCGCCGCGCTCGCGATGCGATCGAGCACCGGCTGCAGCACCGCGATTGCCTGGTTCGAGCGCAGGTACGACCCTGCAAGCGTCAGCACATGCGCCGTGAGCGTAAACAGCTTGCCATCGGTCGCGACGAACCCGCCGCGCTCCAGCGTGAACAAAATGCGCCTCGCCGTGGCACGCGGCAGGTCGGCGGCGCGGGCGAGATCGCTCAGCGTCGCAGGTCCCGTGATGGTACCGAAGATCTGGAGCAACCGCAGCCCGCGGTCGAGACTTTCGACGAAATCGGTGGCGCGCTCCTCGCGATCCTCACGCTTCAGCTTCGGCATAGGTCCGTCCCGGCGGCGCGGATCAAAAATTTGGCTTGCCGCCAAACTAAGTCATGTCATAATTCGCCCATTCGTTCAATAGGCGAACAAATCCGAGCAGCCGGGAGGACCGCCGCATGATGAGCCAGGAGCAGAACGACCTGATCACCCGCACCGGGCCGAAGGACCCCTGCGGGAAATTGATGCGGATGTACTGGCAGCCGGTGGCGCTGGTGGACGAGCTCGACGGGCCGCGGCCGGTACGTCCGGTCCGGCTGCTGGGCGAAAACCTCGTGGTGTTTTCGTGACGAGCAGGGCCGCTACGGCCTGATCGACCGCCATTGCGCGCATCGCGGTGCCGATCTCGCTTTCGGCCGCCTCGAGCATGGCGGCTTGCGCTGCGCCTTCCACGGCTGGCTGTTTGACGTCACGGGCCAATGCCTGGAGACCCCGGCCGAGCCGAAGAGCTCACAGCTCTGCAAGGGCATCAAGCAGCGCTCTTATCCCGTGGTGGAGAAGAGCGGCATCCTCTGGGCCTGGCTCGGCGAGGGCGAACCACCGGCCTTTCCGGAGATCGACTGTTTCGTGGCGCCCGACAGCCACACCTTCGCGTTCAAGGGCCACATGAACTGCAACTGGCTGCAGGCGCTCGAAGTCGGCATCGATCCCTCGCACGCGTCCTATCTGCACCGCTTCTTCGCGGATGAGGACACCTCGACCGCCTATGGCAAACAGTTCCGCGGCGCTTCCGCGGGGTCCGAGATGCCGATGACCAAGATCCTGCGCGAATATGACCGGCCGATCATCAACGTCGAGCACACCGAATATGGCCTGCGGCTGATCGCGCTGCGCGAATTGGACGAAGAGCGCACCCATGTGCGCGTGACTAATCAACTTTTTCCGCACGGCTTCGTCATCCCGATGAGCACGGAGATGACGATCACGCAGTGGCATGTGCCTGTCGACGACGAGAACTGTTACTGGTACGCGATCTTCACCAGCTACACGGCGCCGGTCGACAAGAAGAAGATGCGCGATCAGAGGCTCGAGCTGTATGAATTGCCTGACTACAAGTCGCGCAAGAACAGGTCGAACGACTATGGCTTCGATCCGCACGAGCAGATGACCGCGACCTATACCGGCATGGGCAACGACATCAACGTCCACGACCAATGGGCGGTGGAATCGATGGGCCCGATCCAGGACCGCACCAAGGAGCATCTCGGCCAGAGCGACAAGGCGATCGTGCAATATCGCCGATTGCTGCGGCAGGAGATCGAAAAGGTGTCCGCCGGCGAGAAGCCGATGCTGTTCCTCGATGAGGCGACGTCGCGCAGCATCCAGGGCCCTGCGACCATGGATGGCATCGGGCCGACCCAGGGCTGGGAGCTGTATTGGATGGAAGTCGACGTGAAACGACGCCGCGGCGCACCGTGGGCCGCGCCTGTGCCGAGCGAGATCGCCGGCAAGGTGCAGCATCTCTCGGCCGCCGAGTGAGCGGGCGGCGTCAGCAAGGGGGAACGACGCGTTGAGCTTTGTTGAGCGTCACGGCCTGTGGTCGGATGAGCAGAAGGCGGCGGCGGCGCGTGTCCGCCGCATCGTCGAGGAAAAGAATCTTGAAGTCATCAGGCTGTCGTTTCCGGACCAGCACGGCATTCTGCGCGGCAAGACGCTGATCGCGAGCGAAGCGGTGCGCGCGCTGGAAAGCGGCTGCTCGATCACCACGACCATGCTGGCGAAGGACACCTCGCACAAGACGGTGTTCCCGGTGTTCACCGCCGGTGGCGGCTTCGGCATGAAGGAGATGGAAGGCGCCGCTGACGTGTTGATGGTGCCCGACCCAACCACGTTCCGGATCCTGCCATGGGCGCCCACGACAGGCTGGCTGCTCTGCGACATCTATTTCAATGATGGCCGCCCGGTGCCGTTTGCGACGCGCAATCTCTATCGCAGGGTGCTCGAACAGCTCGGCGCGCGCGGCTATGATTTCGTTGCGGGGCTCGAGGTTGAATTCCATCTCTTCAAGCTCGACGACGCGCATATGACGCCGGAGGATGCCGGCCAGCCGGGCTCCCCGCCCTCGGTCAGCCTGCTCTCGCACGGCTATCAATATCTGACCGAGCAGCGCTACGACCAGATGGAGCCGGCACTGGAGATCATCCGCCGCGACGTCCTCGCGCTCGGCCTGCCGCTGCGCTCGGTCGAGGTCGAATTCGGGCCGAGCCAGTGCGAATTCACCTTCCAGCCGACCGCAGGCATCGAGCCCGCCGACACCATGGTGCTGTTCCGCGCAGCAGTGAAACAGATCGCGCGGCGGCATGGCTATCACGCGACCTTCATGTGCCGGCCGAAACTGCCGAACGTCTTTGCCTCGGGCTGGCACCTGCATCAGTCGCTGGTGTCGCGCACAGGCGGCGAGAACGCGTTCATGGCGAAGGAGACCGACCAAACCCTGAGCCCGTTCGGGTCCTGCTATCTCGCCGGGCTGTTGGAGCATGCCCGCGCCTCCACCGTGTTCACGACGCCGACCATCAACGGCTACAAGCGCTACCGCTCCTATTCGCTGGCGCCCGACCGCGCGATCTGGGGCCGCGACAATCGCGGCGTGATGATCCGCGTGCTCGGCGGGGCCAACGATCCCGCAACGCGGCTGGAGAACCGGATCGGGGAGCCGGCTGCCAACCCGTATCTCTACATGGCCTCGCAGATCCTGTCGGGGCTCGACGGCATCGACCGCAAGCTCGACCCGGGGCCGTCGGCGGACACGCCCTATGAGACCAAGGCAGCGCCATTGCCGAAGAGCCTGCGCGAGGCGGTGTTCGCGCTGAGCGACGATCCGTTCTTCCGCCAGGCGCTGGGGGCGGAGTTCGTCGACTATTACGTGCATATCAAGAACGCCGAGATCGAGCGTTTCCAGGCCGAAGTGTCGGACTGGGAGCATCGCGAATATTTCGAGATGTTCTGAACGGGCGGACGCTGCGGAGAAGGACAGTAGTTCTTACCAAATGACGGCGGTATCTTTCACGCGCGCGTGACTCGGTTTCGTGCATCGTCGCCCGACGAAATCCGCTCTGGCCGCGACGAAACCATTTTCACCGCGCCGCGAAAATCTCCAGAAAGAATAAGGGTTCAATGTGCCGCTCCATGATCAACAGCGGAGTTCGATCATGTTGGCGTATCTCTTGAACATGATTTACCGCCTTGCTTTGCGCGCCAGCCTTTCGCAAATCGGTCGACACCATTTGGGCCCCTGACGCATTTAGGTAAGTCGGATTGCCCCAATGATAGCGTGTCAACCGGCGGCTCAGACCACGGCGTTTTGCTTGATGACCTCACGGTAGAATGACGCGCTTAATTTCGGCGTACGGCGTTGCGTCTTGAAGTCGACGCGGTAGAGCCCGAATCTTTTCTGGTAGCCATCGGCCCATTCAAAATTGTCGATCAGGCTCCACAGGAAGTACCCGGCCACGGGCACTCCCTGTGATGTCGCGCGCCGTAGCTGCTGCAAATAATTGCGCAGGTACATCACCCGATCCAGATCGTAGACATTGCCGTCCGCGGCCGGCTCGTCCGCCGATGACGTCCCGTTCTCGGTGATATAGATCGACCGCACGCCCCACAGCTTCGCCGCGTGACGCGGCGCCCAATACATCGCCTCGGGGCCGACCCGGAGCCAATCCGCATCCATGTGCGGAAACGACGCCGGAAACGGCGCCAGGGTGAAGCCGCGTTCATTGTCGGCCGCCAGGACGTAATGGTCGGGCTTGTAGATGTTCAGCCCCAGAAAATCGATCGGCGACGAGATGATGCGCAGATCCTCGGCCGAGTATCTTGGGGCATCTTTCCCGGCCTCGGCCAGAAAGCCGTCGATGTACCGTCCCTCGAGCATCACGGTCAGATAGCCGCCGTTGAGTTCGCGTGTCGCAATTTCTGCGGCGCGGACGTGCGCGGGTGTGTCGATCGCCGGGATGCAAACGACCAGGTTCTCCGCGGGCCCGACCTTGGTGCCCGGCCGGCCACGCGCGCGGATCGCCTGCACCGACAGGCCATGCCCGAGCGCGACGTTGTGACGGACCTGATTCAATTCGGCTTGCGGCAGCTTTAAACCGGGGGCGTCGATCCCAAGGCCGTGGCCGAGATGAACGAGCCTCGAACATTCGTTGATCGTGAAGATGTGGCTGACGCGATCGGTCAAGCGCTCGGCGACATAGGCTGCGTACTCGGCAAAGGCCTTCGCGGTGTCGCGAGACATCCAGCCGCCGAAACGGTCCTGCAGTGCCTGGGGCAGGTCCCAATGATAGAGCGTGGCAAAGGGCTCTATGCCGTTGGCCAGCAGCTCGTCGATCAACCGATCGTAGAAGTCCAAACCCTTGGGATTTGGCGTGCCCGATCCATCCGGAAAGACGCGCGGCCACGCGATCGAGAACCGATACGCTGTGGTTCCCAGCGCCTTCATCAATTGGACGTCGTCCCGGTACAGGCGATAATGATCGCACGCGACATCCGCATTGCTGTGATCGATAATGGTCCCGGGCGTGTGCGCAAAGCGATCCCAGATCGCCGGACCGCGCCCGTCTTCGTTGACGGCTCCTTCGATCTGATAGGCCGAGGTCGCCGTGCCCCAGCGAAAGCCGGCCGGAAAGCCGGCCAGCGAATTCTCCTGCGTGCCGGCATCGGCCGGACAGGCTGGCGCGGCCGACAATCCGAGCGCCGCCCCGCCGGCGAGCGTTCCGAAATGGCGCCGCGAAAGTCCGTCCAACGACATCAGCATACTCCCGGATCAGACCTGAAGCTCAACAGCGCGGACATGCCCGATATCCCCACTCAAGACTGCGGAACGCGACCGCCACAACGCGGCGCCGAGCAGGAAAAGTGCGGCCGCGGTCCATAAGGACTGCCAGTTTTGAACCCCTTCATGCAGCAGGATGTAGAGCGCAGCAGCCGCGAACAGGCCCGCGAATACCGCCTCGGATGTTGCGCAGACCGCCAATTTGCGACGGTTCAGCAGCGTCACCGCCCAGATCGGCACCGCCGCCATGGTCAGGCTGGCAAATGGGAAGTCTCGCGACCGCGGATCGAACATGAGGCCCAGCGCGACTTCCGCCGCCGCCAGCGCAGTGACGAGGAGCACCGCGCCGAGAAGCAGTGCCGGTAGGGAGCGTGTTCGCGTCTCGCGCGGTCCGATCAACTCAGCAAGAGCCGGGAGCGTGCGGCCCGACATCATGGCGTTGGCGCACAGCAGTGGCAGGAGCATTGCTGCGATCAACAGCGATCCTTGCCGGATCAACCCGGCAAAGCCGTAGCTTTCGTAGAGCGCATTCTCGACGCTCACACCGAGCAGGATTCCGCCGACGGTGGCGGATGCAGCAACCGCAAGCCACCGCGGCAATGCCGTTGGCGCAGGCGAGCGCCACCGCGCCACCAGCGCCGTGACGAATACGGCAATGCCGAAGCCCAGCCCGGCGCCAAGCTGCAGCTTCCAGTGCGGATAGTTGCTGACGGCGGCTCCGGGTGAATACTTCAGCCGGCGGCTTTCTCCATCCAGCCACCCCCAATGAGCGCCCACTGTTCCTTCCCACTGACGCTTCCATGGCTCGTCATAGGCTTCGAACAGATTGACACGAACGTTCTCCCGGCTGGCCTGGTCGAGGAGGTCAAGAGTGAAGCGCGCCTGATTGATGCGCGATGGCAGCGCACCGTCGCGCATGCGCCCTCGGCTCGGCCAGCCGGCCTCGCCGACGAAGATCTCCTTTCCCGGAAAGGCCAGCGCGACCTTGCTGCGCGCGTCGATCACATGCCGCGGCGCATCCTCGGCGCGGGGCGGAACGTCTTCCCAATAGGGCAGGACGTGGATCGTCACGAAATCGACCTCATGGCCGAGCTCCGGGTAGCGCAGCCAGAAGTCCCAGGTGTCGGCGTAGCTCACGGGGACGCTGACGCGGCCTTTCGCAGAGCGGATGGCTTCGCGGAGGCCCGCCTCGGGCAATTCACCCCGGAGCAGCACCTCGTTGCCGACGATGACGGCGGTGACCACGTCGGTGAATTGATTGGCCAGCGACACCGCGGTTTCGATCAGGCTGGCATTTTTCAGACGATCACGTCCGATCCAGACGCCGAGGATCACCTTCAGCCCGACCTTTGACGCAAGCTCCGGCACCCTGTCCAAGCCGTTCTCCACCGAGTAGATGCGGATGCAATGGGTGATCCTGGCAAGATCGGCGATATCTTCCGCGATCTGGTCCGGGCTGATGACGACGGAGGAATTCCACGGCGTCTGGTGGCCCCGGAATGGCGCGTAGGAAACACAGTCGAGCTTTTTTGCAGGGTCCACCGGCGCACGTTCCAATGAGACCGGCGTCGCCAACCAGCACCAAGCCGCGACGATGATGCTCATGGACAGGAAGAACAGCAACAGCGGCGCAGCAAGGCCAAGCCGGGCTCTCCTGGCCGCGTTGTCGACCAACCGGCTCGCACGACTGGGACTTGATCCAGTGGAAGCATCGAGCTGCATCACGCAATGCTCCGCCCTGCATCCGAACCGACGAGCGCAGCGGAGCGCGAGAAACCATCCGGGTCGCTGAAGAAAGCGATTGAAGACATCGTTTCAAATGCTCTAGCCTAGCTCGGTCAAGCCAAGGCTAAATTCCCAAATTGACCATAGGCAACTGCGACGCCGCGTCCGTAGATTTACGGAAGAAGTATAGCAGCGTCTCTCATTTGCCTACAAACGCAGGAATGGCAATGGGCAAGCTATGCGCGTTCTTGATGAAGGCCCCCGTGATTTTGCCGGGAAGCTCGTGATGCGGCGACGCGAGTTCATCACAGGCGCTGCGGCGCTGGCGGCCTGTATGCAACTTTCGAGGCAGAGCGGCCTGCTGACGCCGGCCTATGGCGGGGTACCGTCCAGCGGCACCAATCCACTGCCCACCGGCTTCTACAATTTTACCGGCTCCAACCTCGCCAATTGGCAAAGGGCATCGGCGGCGCAGCAGCGCGGAGATGCCAATGCGATCATCGGGTGCCTCGGCGATTCAACGGTGGCCGGCCAGGGTGCCGCCAACAATGAGCTCGCCTCCAATGCCAAGAGCCTGTCGTGGCCAACGCAACTGGCACGACTGATCCCGCACGGAAGCTGGTCAAGCGTATGGGGCGACAACAACGTCAGCGCCGCCGCCGGCGACCTTCATGCCTTCGATGCGCGGCTTGATCGTTCCGGTTGGTCGATCGACAACACAAGGACTTCCGGAACGCTCTGCGGCGGATTTTTTCACGGCCGTCCGAGTTCGGTTTCACATTCCTTCACCCCGACGAACCCGATCGACACGATTGAGGTCTGGTACGCCCGCTCGCCCGGCGGCGGGCGTTTCACGATCGATGTCGATGGAGGGTCGCCGCTGGCGGCGGTCGATTGCGCAGGGGCCAATGCGTTCATGAAGGCAACGGCGATCTGTGCGCCCGGTCACCACACCGTAACTCTGCAGAAGACAACGACCGATTCAAGCGACGTCTATTTGACCGGGCTGAGATGCTTCAACTCGGCCATCAAGGAAGTGTCCGTTTACAATCTCGGCGGCTGCCGCTGGGGCAGCGCGGATTTCGTGGTCGACCGCTACCCGTGGAATACGTTGCCGGCCATCGCGGCGATAGCGCCGAACCTGGTGATATTCCAGGCCGGCATCATCAACGATTGGGACGATCGAATTCCGCTGTCGACTGTCACCTCGAACATGACGACGGTGATCAATGCGCTGAAAGCGGTGAACTGCGACGTGATCCTGATGAGCGGCGCTCCGTCCGAACCGAGCGTCTATGCGTCTTACCCGACGCAGGCCGCCTATGTGGCCAATATGAAATCGCTCGCTTACGCCGCCAATGTGCCCTTTATCGACATCTGGGGACTGTTCGGCGGAACCTGGAATTCGTTCGCGATGAATGATCCATTGCATCCGAACCAGAGCGGCTACGCGCTCATCGCCGGCTATACGAGCACTGCCGTTCTCGATCCCTCGGCGCGCAGCCTGAGCTAGCACGAAGCAATCCATGCCTCAGCAAGCGGAGAAGTGGATTGCTTCCGCCTTCGCTCGTTGAGCTACGGCAGACAAGTCGCCGGCGCTCACAATGACGGCCTGGGGCGTCGTCCCGTCGAAAGACGGGACCCATAACCACAGGGAGGTATTGTGGCGCGAGCAAGCGGTTGCGGCGGAGCGCCCAACAAACGCTTGTGGTTATGGGTCCCGGCTCCCGGCTACGCCAAGGGGCTTCGCCGCGGCGCGCAAGGCCGGGACGACGTGGGGAGAGATTCTGATTTGAATGTCAAACAGCAGAGGGGATGTGAGTCCGCGTTCTCGCGGCGCATTGCGTCCGAGCTTTGCGTCTCGTTTCACCCTCTCATTGAATAGAGGGCGCAGGGAAAGCCGGGTGCCGGTTGCACCCGTGGGCCCCGTGCAACAAAAAGCACGGGGGTAGGACCACAGGTCAACCGAAGCAACTCCGGCTTTCCCTGCGCAGTGGTTTTACGGCTTACTTCGTGCTCTTCCCGGTGACCGGGCTTTCTTGCCACCGTCGCTCACAGATCATCTCTGCGAACTTAGCGCCAGCGTCGGGGCGCCAGAACCACACGACTTCGCCGTCCACGGATAGTCACGCTCGTCAGTCGCAACACCCGTGTCCACCGCATCTCACCGCAACGTTCGTGACGATCGCGAGCCGCCCCTCATTCGGGTAAGACGCGCGGAGTCATAGTGCTGATTTGCCCGACGACGGAAGCGGAATATTTTTTGCTGAGAGTCTGGACAGACTTTTGGTGATTTGCCCGTCGGGTTGTTTTGTCGCACCCAAACTAGCCACATTGTCATTGCGAGCAGAGCGAAGCAATCCATAACGCCGCAAGTGGAGGCATGGATTGCTCCGCTTCGCTCGCAATGACGGCGGCCAAGCGGACAATCACCCCTCTGGTACCTCGGCCATGTAAAACCCTTTTACGATGCGCTTGGCGCCCGCGAGCCACGCCGGATTGTCGTTTACCGGGGTAGCCTTAAAGCGACGAATGGTGAAGTTTGGATCGAGCGCAAGGCCAGCCCTGGCCGCGGCCCTCGCCTCGTTCAGCGAGCCAAGCAGCGCGTGCGCAGCGGCTAGCCCGAAATGAGCTATTGGATAGTTTCGGTTGGCTTCGATGCTGCGGAGGAACCAGCTAACTGCTTCAGCGTCTGCTGTGAGCTGCAACTTGGCGAAGCCGATCTGCAGCAGCCAGTCGAAGGCATAGATATCGCGAGGAGAGAGCCGAAACGCTTCGCTGACGTGAGCCTCAGTCTCTGCTGCGCGACCCAACCAAAACTTGGCCTTGCCGATATGCGCGTGCGCCCAAGCCAAATTGCGATCTAAGGCTAACGCTCGTTCGAGTTCGGCTATGCCTTGAGCCGCGCGGCCCGTCGCGGCTAGCAAGACGCCCAAGCCGAAGTGGGCAAAGGCATGGTTCGGCGCGAGGGACAGCACCTTTACCGCCGTCGCCTCGGCCAACGAGACATGCACGGCCCAGTCGTCGGTCACATAGGCCGTTCCACGTACTCCCTCGACACACATGATACCGACCATCGCCTCGACATTTGTGGGATCAAGCTCTAACGCCCGTCGAAAAAAACCGTGCGCTTGTGCCAGATATTCGGGCGTCCACCACCCCTTATTCCACAGAGCTCTACCTTGAAAATACAAGTCCATTGAATTGGGATGCGGCGAACGCTCCGCTCGTCGCGCCTCAACCTCGATGAGCTGCGCACCTAGTGTGTTGGCGAGTCGCGATACGATTTCGTCCTGCATATCGAACAGTTCGGCGATGAGCTTGTCAAAACGTTCGGCCCATAGGTATGCGCCAGTTTCCGCGTCCACGAGCTGAACGTTTACGCGAAATCGATTGCCGCCACGCTGCACGGAACCTTCCAGTACATAGCGGATGTTGAGCTCGCGACCGACCTGCTTCCCATCCACGGCCCTATCTTTGAAGGTGAACGCCGTATTGCGGGCGATCACAAACAATCCGACGATGCGCGACAAGTCCGTAGTCAGGCTCTCGGTCACACCATCGACGAAGCAGTCTTGCTCGGGCTCGCCGCTGAGGTTGGCGAAAGGCAGCACAACAATGGAGAGGCGAGGCGGCGACGGTGGGTTGGGCCTAGTGCCCTCAACCGGTGTCGCTGAGCCAGGTCGATCGCGGACCACGGCGTACGCCCGGACCGGCCGGGCGATGTTTTTAAGGTCCTGCTCGCCCATATCGACGAACTGAACCTCGATCTTGTCCCGGACGGGATCGTACGCAGAAGACGAGATACAGATACCCCCGGGTTCTGCGATGCTCTCAAGCCGTGCTGCGATGTTTACGCCATCGCCAAAGATATCATGCGGCTCAACAATCACGTCGCCGACATTGATGCCAACACGGAAAGCGATGCGCCAATCTTCCGCGTCACCGACTGTAAGTTCATGAATGCGGGTCTGGAATTGCACGGCAGCGCGGACCGCTTCAACTGCGCTGGGAAACTCCGCCAAGAACCCGTCCCCGGTGCTTTTCACCATGCGGCCGCCGTGTTCGGCGACTGCGGGGTAGACAGCGTCCGCCAGGAGCGCTGTCAGCTTGGCATGCGTGGCCTCCTCGTCATGGTGCATGAGCCGCGAATACCTGGCCACGTCAGCGGCCAATATCGCAGACAACCTACGCACGACCCGGACTGGCTTCTCTTGCACCATGGCCCGCCATCCAACGTAGATACCATTGTACAATGGATCACAGAGGATGCCTATCCAGGGATGCCAGTTACTGGCCCATCTCGTCATCTCGCTGCCGCGCAGCAATTGCATCGCTTTGGGCGCAAGCGAACATCGACTTCGGGTGGATCGCACAAGCGGCGTAGGCGGCGCAGCAGTCTAGAGCGATAACCCTTCTTCGGGCCGGCATCGCGGCGCCGAGCCGCACCTCAAATCCCGAGATAGCGGTGTTGCAAGTCGGGCTCGGCGACCAGTTGCTCCGATGTGCCGCTCCACACGGTCCGGCCGCGCTCGATGATGTAGTGGCGGTCCGCGATGCGGGCGAGGTTTCCGCGACCCGTTGGCTCGCAATGACAGGAGCCGTCATTCCGGGGCGATGCGACGGCATCGAGCTATGTGCAATTGCACATCAGAGAATCCATTTCACCGCAGCGCTTGCGGCCCCAATGGATTCCGGGCCTGCGCGCTTCGCACGCATCCCGGAATGACGGCGAAGTTTGCGGCGTGGGACGGCGCAAGGCGTCATCCACCATCATAGTCGCAAGCGAACGCTGGGCTATGCTTCGCCACCAATTGGGCCGTGGACTCATTAGCGCAGAGCTACAACCGTGGGCCTCACCAACTGCCAGTGCGATCCAGACCGGCGGGCGTTGATATCGATCAAATCGATGTGTCGATCATCTGGACAGCTTCGTCGCCGTTCGCCCTTGTCCCGCTCTAGCGGCCAAGCGGACATCGACCGGTCGGTGCACCCGGCCCACTCGGTCGAAAATGACCGCAAAGCGGACATGAAAGTCACCACAATCTTAAACGCCCCGTCCCGTGCCACTGGTAACAATTCCTTCGGCATTTTCGAGCCGGTTCCCCCCAAGGGGACAGCAAATTGGAACTACCCAAGGTAGCCTTCCCGAAGATTATTGACCTTGGCTGAAAAGGATCTCGCTTCTAGAGTAGAAGTCGCGGCGGCAGAGCCAAGCGACATGTCGCCGCCGCTCCGTTCGACCATCTTTTGATCAAGGACAAAGATGGGAGTGTTGCATGATCATGAAGCGACCTAGCAGATTTTGGCTGACCGTTTCTGTCCTTGTCAGCGCAAACATTCTCGCGAGCGACCTTGCTTACAGCCAATCCAATCCGTTTGATGCGGTTGCCAACCTACCGTTCGAACAGAACCGTCCGACGCCAGAGACTGCGAAGAGGCTGATGGATGAGCTTGAGTTCCAGCAGGCGACGCAGGCCTATCTCTGGGCACTTCCACTCATCAATACGCTCGGCATGAAATTCGGCTCCGAGAAGGAGTTTGGCGCAGGCTACAACATCCTTCCCGTCTGGAAGGAACGGCTCGATCCGAAGACGCTGGTCACGACACCCAACTCCGACGTGATTTACGCCATGGGCTATGTAGACATGGGCGAGACTGGTCCTATCGTCTTCGAAGCGCCGCCCAATCTCCAAGGTATTCTGCTCGACTTCTGGCAACGCCCGATACCGGTCGATGGCGGCAAGTTCTTCGGTGACGTGGGTCTGCCCGGACCGGACGCTGGCAAGGGCGGCAAGTTCTTAGTCTTGCCTCCGAACTACAAGGGTAATGTTCCGAAGGGCTACTACGTCTACCGATCTGGCACGAACAATCTTTTCATCTTCCTTCGCGCCTTCTATCAAGATCCGAACGATCTTTCGCCTGCTGTCTCGCTGATGGAGCGGGCCAAAATCTACCCGCTAAACTTCGCGGCTGACCAACGCAAGCCCATGAAATTCCCGAATGCTTCAGGCGTGCCAGCCAACATGCTCCCACGCTCTGATGCTACAGCCTTTGACCAGCTCAAGTGGCTATTGGACCGAGAAGGATCGAACCTGTCGGACGCCACCGGCTTGGGTCTGCTTGCGAATGTCGGTCTCATCGCTGGAAAGCCCTTCAACCCTGATACCGAAATGCGGGCGATGCTCGATGCGGCTGCGAAGACTGGGTACAAGATGAGCCGTGTGATTGGCAGAATGTCGGAGGTCAACGGGCGCGATTACAGGGTGTGGAAAGACCGTCAATGGATTAATCCGGTCAACAATGTCACTGAACCAAGATCCGAAAAGAGTTTAGATCTTTCTTTCCGCAACAAAGCGGGGGGCTTTATCGAGATCGAGCCGCGCATCTGGTTCTTTACCGACTACTATTCAATCAGCCCCGGGATGGTGTCTCAATTGCCGGGTCGCGGCGCGGCTTACGAGATTGCTTTCAATGACGCGGATGGCAAACCGCTCTCGGGTGATGCCTCGTACAAGCTCACGCTTCCGCCAAATGTCCCGGCTCAACTCTTCTGGTCGCTAACTCTCTACGAGGCCGAGAACGCATCAGGCCTTGCGACCGAAGCGCGGCGCTTCCCCTCGCTCGGCTCACGCGATAAGCCCACTCAGAACCCTGACGGGACGATCGACCTTTATATCGGTCCAAAGACACCAGACGGAAAACAAACGAATTGGCTCCCCACAGCTCGGGGGCGCGGCTTCTTCGCCATCCTCAGGCTCTACGGGCCCGGCGAGCCAGCCATCAACTACAGCTGGAAGCCCGGCGATTTCGTGAAACAGGAGTGATGTCCGCACATGGCCATCGCGTCATTTGCTGCCGCGCAGCAATTGCGCCGCTTTGGGCGCGAAGCGGATATCGACTTCGGGTGGATCGCACAAGCGGCGTAGGCGGCGCAGCAGTCTAGAGCGACAACCCTTCTTCGGGCCGGCATCGCGGCGCCAAGCGCACCTCAAATCCCGAGATAGCGGTGCTGCAAGTCGGGCTCGGCGACCAGTTGCTCCGATGTGCCGCTCCACACGGTCCGGCCGCGCTCGATGATGTAGTGGCGGTCGGCGATCCGGGCGAGATTTCCGACGTTCTTGTCGATCACGAGCACGGACTGGCCGCGCCCCTTCAGCATCGAGAGGCAGCTCCAGATCTCGTCGCGGATCAGCGGGGCGAGGCCTTCGGTGGCCTCGTCCAGGATCAGGAGTTTCGGATTGGTCATCAGCGCACGGCCGATCGCGAGCATCTGCTGCTCGCCGCCGGAGAGCGTGACGCCCATGTTGCTGCCGCGCTCGGCAAGCCGCGGAAACAGCGCGTGGATTTTTTCCAGCGTCCAGGGATCGGAAGAGCCCAGGCGATTACCGGACGCGGCGACCAGGTTTTCGCGCACCGTCAGGTTCGGGAAGATCTGGCGGCCTTCCGGCACCAGGCCGATGCCGAGTTTCGCAATTCTATAAGACGGCAGGCCGCGCACCTGCTGCCCGGCAAAGCGGATCGCGCCTGATCGCGCCGGAGTCAGCCCCATGATGGAGCGGATGGTGGTGGTCTTGCCCATGCCGTTGCGGCCCATCAGCGCGATCATCTCGCCGCTTTTGATCGACAGCGACAGGCCGAACAGCACCTGGCTCAGGCCGTAGCAGGTCTCGATCCCCTCGACTTCCAGTAACGTGTCAGCCATGGCGGGTCACCGCATGCTGTTCGCCGAGATAGGCGCGCTTGACCTCTTCATGCCGGCGGATCGCATCCGGCGTGTCGCACGCAATGACGCGGCCATAGACCAGCACCGTGATGCGGTCGGCGAGCGCGAACACCGCTTCCATGTCGTGCTCGACCAGCACGATGGTGACTTCCTTGCGCAGCTCCTTCAACAGGGTGACCATCCGCGCGGATTCGGTGACACCCAAACCCGCCATCGGCTCGTCCAGCAGCAGGAGCTGCGGCCTGGTTGCGAGCGCCACTGCGAGCTCGAGCTCGCGCTGCTCGCCATGGCTGAGCTCGGAGACCAGGACATCGGCGCGCGCCGCGAGGCTGACGCGCTGCAGGCAAGCGCGGGCGGCATCACGCAGATGCTTCTCCTTTCGCGCGTTACCCCAGAAGCGGAAGGAATGGCCGTCATGCGCCTGCGCTGCGAGCGCGACATTGTCGATCGCGGTGAAATCCTTGAGGAGCGAGGTGATCTGGAACGAGCGCGCCAGCCCGAGGGCGCTTCGCCGGTAGGACGGCAACCGCGTGACGTCGCGACCGGCAAAATGGATGGTGCCGGAATTCGGCATCAATTGCCCGGTCAACTGGCTGATCAGCGTGGTCTTGCCGGCGCCGTTGGGCCCGATGATCGCATGCAGTTCGCCGCGCGGCACTTCGAGCGACAGATTGTCAGTCGCGAGGATGCCGCCGAAACGGCGCACGAGATTGTCGACGCGAAGCAGGGGATCAGCCACGACGCACCCTCCCGAGCAGGCCCATGATGCCACCACGCGCGAACAGCACGATCAAGAGCAACAGCGGGCCCATGATCAGCGCCCAATATTCGGTGAACTGCGACAGCAGTTCTTCCAGAACGAGATAGACGATCGCGCCGATCAACGGGCCGAACAGCGAGCCCATCCCGCCCAGGATCACCATCACCATGAGGTCGCCGGAGCGGGTCCAGTACATCACGGCCGGGCTGACGAAATCGGTATTGTTGGCGAGCAGCGCGCCGGCAAGACCGCAGATGGTCCCTGCGATGACGAAGCAGGTCAGGCGATAACGATAGGCCGGAAAGCCGATCGCCTGCATGCGCTGCTCGTTGGAGCGCACGCCCTGCACCACCAGGCCGAAACGCGAATTGACGATCCGCCAGATCAGATAGAGGCCGCCGAACAGGCAGGCGAGGCAGAGATAATAGAACTGCGTGCGGTCCGAGAGGTTGATCAGCCCGTCGAAGGTGCTGCGCTTGTAGATCGTCAGGCCGTCGTCACCGCCATAGCGCGACAGCGCCGATGCGACGTAATAGGCCATCTGCGCAAAGGCGAGCGTGATCATGATGAAATAGACGCCGCGGGTGCGCAAGGAGAGCGAGCCGATCACCAGCGCAAACAAGGCGGAGACCGCGAGCGCCACCGGCCACTGGATAAAGCCGGAGCCGATGCCTTCCGCGGCGAGAATGCCGACGGCATAGCCGCCGATGCCGAGATAGGCGGCGTGGCCGAAACTCATCATGCCGCCATAGCCCATGATCAGGTTCAGGCTCGAGGCCGCCAGCGCAAAGATGATGATGCGCGTCATCAGCGTCAGGATGAAGATGTTGCCGGTCGCCGCCGAATAGACCGGCAGCAGAAGAAGAGCGGCGCAAACGGCCGCGACGACGGCGTTGCTGGCGTTGAGCTTGGACTTCATCGCTTGGCGGCCGGAAACAGCCCCTCCGGCCGCAAGACCAGCACGATCGCCATCAACAGGTAGATCAGCATCGAGGACAATGCGGGTGCGGCGGTCGAGGCGGCGGCACCGCTCAGCACCGTGCGCAGCAGATCCGGCAGGAAGGCGCGGCCGAGCGTGTCGATGAGGCCGACGAAGATCGCGGCGAGGAAGGCACCGCGGATCGAGCCGATGCCGCCGATCACGATGATGACGAAGGCCAGGATCAGGATGTTCTCGCCCATGCCGATCTGCACGGTCAGGATCGGCGCCTGCATCAAGCCGGCCAGGCCTGCGAGCGCGGCACCAAGGCCGAAGACCAGCGTGAACAGCAGCTTGATGTTGATGCCGAGCGCACCGATCATCTCGCGGTTGGAGGCGCCGGCCCGGATCAGCATGCCGATGCGGGTGCGCATCACCACGAGATAGAGCAGCGCGGCGACCAATAGCGCGACGATGATGATCGAAAGCCGGTAGGCCGGGTAGTACACGCCAGGCAGGAGCTGGACCGGGGTGGTCAGCCAGGTCGGCAGCGGCAGCGCGAGGCCCGCCGGCCCCCAGATCAGCCGCACCATGTCGTTGAAGAACAGGATCAGGCCAAAGGTCGCCAGCACCTGGTCGAGATGGTCGCGGCCATAGAGATGCCGGAGCGCCACGAATTCGAGGGCGATGCCGAGCAGGAGCGTGGCCGCGAGCGCAAGGATCGCACCGAGCACGAAGCTGTCGGTCCAGCCGACGAAGGTCGCGGCGAAATAGGCGCCCATCATGTACAGCGAACCATGCGCCAGGTTCACGAAATCCATGATGCCGAACACCAGCGTGAGCCCGGCCGCGAGCAGGAACAAGAGCAGGCCGAACTGCAATCCGTTCAGAAGTTGTTCGATCAGAAGGAACATCGGCGACTTATATCAGGCTGAAACAAGAAGGCGGCAGCGCGTCGGCGCCGCCGCCAATTGTTGTTGGGTGCATGATGGCTGACCAAACCGCTCAGACTTTTGGCAGATCATGCGCCGGGAATATCCAGAAGACCTACTTCATCGGGCACTTGTCGTGGAAGCGATCCTGATCGTTCTCTACGATGGTGGCAACCGTCTTGAGTGCGAGCTGGCCGTCGCCGTCCTTCACGACGTCCTGCAGGTAGAAATTCTGGATCGGGATGTGGTTGTTGCCGTATTTGTACGATCCACGCACCGACTTGAAGTTGACTTTCTCCATCTCGGCCTTCATCGCGTCCTTTTTCGTCAAGTCGCCCTTCACGGCGACCACCGCGGAGTTGATGAGGTTGGCGGCGTCATAGGATTGAGCACCGTAGAAGGTCGGACGCAGGCCCGGGTATTTCTTGCGGTAGTCGGCCACGAACTTCTTGTTCTGCTCGTTCGGCAGGTCGTTGACCCATTGCTGGGCGCCGGGCACGCCGAGCGCGTTTTCCTTCTGCAGCGGCAGTGACAATTCGTCGATGGTGAAGGCGGTATAGAGCGGAATCTGCTGCTTGATGCCGGCCTGCGCATACTGGTTCAGGAACTGCACGCCGGCAGCGCCCGGATAGAACACGAAGATCGCCTCCGCCTTCGAGTTGCGCGCCTTGGAGAGTTCGGCGGAGAAGTCGAGCTGGCTCGGCCACACCGTATATTCCTCACCGACCACCTGGCCCTTGAAGGTGCTCTTCACGCCGGCCAGCATGTCCTTGCCGGCGGCATAGTTCGGGCCGATCAGGAACACCGACTTGACGCCCTTCTGGTTCATGTAGGTGCCCATCGCCTGAGGCGTCTGGTCGTTCTGCCAGGAGGTCGAGAACACGTAAGGCGAGCAGAGCTCACCGGCGAGCTGGGACGGACCGGCATTGGCGGAGATCAGGAAGGTCTTGCTGTCGACGGCGGTCTTCAGCGAGGCCAGGAGCACGTTCGACCAGATGTAGCCGACGATGAAATCGACCTTGTCGGACTGCACCAGCTTCTCGGTCTTCTGCTTGCCGACATCGGGCTTCTGCTGGTCGTCTTCGTAGATCACCTCGACCGGCTTGCCGTCGATCTTGCGGCCGAGATGGTCGAGCGCCAGCTCGAACGAGTTCCGCATGTCGTTGCCGATGACGGCGGTCGGACCGCTGAAGGTCGAGACAAAGCCGATCTTGATTGTGTCAGCCGCAAGTGCGGGCTGCGCCAGCGCCAGCGCGGTGACGCCTGCCAGCCAAAATGACGTTTTCATGTTCACTCCCCTCCTCCTCAACCATTCCAACTGGCCGGCCAGGGCGGTAAACCGTCTGGCGGCGCCGTCCGTGCCCCCGTCACTCCCATTTTCGGGGTGACGTGTTTTGTGCGCGGAATCCTGACTGGGCGGCAAGCGCGAACCGAAGGCGGCGTTTAGAACCTTCGGCGCATGCTTGAGCCTGATCTGCACCATAATTCGTAAAGCGCGAGGCTGGCAAGAATTATAGTGCCGGTTGCCCGGGCAACCATTGTCGCAGTTTCGGAGCTGCTGCGGGAGGCGCCTTTCGCGGCGCTAAAGGAAATATTCCGCGCCCTCGATGACGTAGGGCGCGTGACGGAAATCCCGGATGCTCGCGACCCGATCGGCCTGCCAGTCCAGCAGCACGAAATATTTCGGCCGGGTCGGGCCGGGCGCCGCAGGATCGAACACCAGGATGGCGGGACGGCCTTCCACAAGCCCCGGCACCAGATGCCAGTCGCTGGCCTTCGCATAGTTGCCGAAATAGCGCGAGACCTCGGCCTTGCCACTGAGCCGGGTCCTGCCGACGAGATCAAGCTTGATGTCGTCGGCGATCATGGCGCGGATGGCGTCGAAGTCGCGGGCGTTGAAATGGGTGACATAGGCGGAGAGACGGGCGCGATCGGCGTCCGTCAGCTTCGGCCGCGGTGCGTCGTCGCCTTCTTGCGCGAGCTCGCGCAGCCGGGCCCGGCCGCGGTGCAACGTGGCCTTTGCCGCTACCAGGCTGTAACTCATGATCTCGCAGACTTCCGCCAGCGAATAGCCGAGCACATCCCTCAGGATCACGCTGCTGCGCTGCGCCACCGGCAGACGCATGAAAGTACGCAGGCTGGCGGCGGCGGTCTCGCGGCGGGCGATGTCGTCGAACTCGTCGGCCATCATGTCCACCTCCTCCGTCGACCGGAGCGCATCCTGCCGATGGCGGCGGCGCAGGAAATCGAGCGCGGCGTTGTGCGCAATCCTGAACAGCCAGCCCTCCGGGTTTTTGATCTCCCCGACCGAAGGAAATGCCTCCACCGCCTTGATCAGCGCATCCTGCAACACGTCCTCGCCGTCGATCACCGAACCGACCATGCGGGAGCAGTAGCGATGCAGCCGCGGCCGCAGCACGACCAGGAGGCTGTCGAGACCGGCGGCCGCTGATATGTCAGGCACTGGCGTCATTCTCGCTGCTCAGGACTGGTCCAGCATACGGTAGTTGCCGACCACCTTGGCGCTGCGAACCAGCGGCGGCTCGGCGCAGCGGTCGCGAATGCCGCTCTGGAACGCCTTGAACGCGGCGAGCTCCGGCAATGGGCTGGACCCGTCGTCGGAGACGCTCTCTACGATATGGATGAACGTGTCGTCCTCCAGCCGCAGCGTAAGATAGCGCACACCATCAACCCTTGCCGCTTTCAGTTCCGCAAACACCGCTGCAACGAGCTCGGCGTTCGTGTCGGCCATTTCCGGCTTGGCCTTGTACCGGATCAGTCTGGTGGTCATCGTCCTCTCCCTGGCTCGTGCCGCGATGCGGAAGCCATCGCGTCGTCCCAAGGACGTTTGACGACGGTCAAAGGATACGGCCCCCAGGAAGAATTTTTTCCGGCCGCGCAGAACGCCATCGTTCCTGGTCGCCGATCACGGCGACGGCACCGCGGAAGGACTGAACCATACGTTTTCGCTATCGTGCGATTGGAAAGAAGCGCCTTGGAACAACTGCGCGAATGAATACATAATCTGTACCGAGACACTGCGAACCCCTGGGGCCATATTCCATGACGACGCCGCCGAAAGATCCGCATCACGTGGTGATCGTCGGCGCAGGCTTTGGCGGCCTGGAGGCGACCTTTGGGCTCGCCGGCGTGCCGGTGAAGATCACCTTGATCGACCGCCGCAACCATCATCTGTTCCAGCCGCTGCTCTACCAGGTCGCGACCGCTTCGCTCGCCACTTCCGAGATCGCATGGCCGATCCGCTACCTGCTGCGTAACCGCCGCGAGGTGACGACGCTGTTTGCCAACGTCAACAGCATCGACGCCGAAGGCAGGCGTGTCGTGCTCGATGACGGCGACAGCGTCTCCTATGACACGCTGATCCTGGCGACCGGTGCGCGCCACGACTATTTCGGTCACGACGAATGGGAACCGTTCGCGCCGGGCCTGAAAACGCTGGAGGACGCCACCACGCTCAGGCGGCGCATTCTGGTTGCCTTCGAGCGCGCCGAACGCGAGACCGATCCGGCAAGGCGCGCGGCGCTATTGACCTTCGTCATCGTCGGCGCCGGACCGACCGGCGTCGAAATGGCCGGCACCATCGCGGACCTTGCGCGCGACACGCTGGCGCCCGACTTTCGCAACATTGACACCCACAAGACCCGCGTGGTGCTGATCGAGGCGGGCTCGCGGGTGCTCGCGGGCTTTCCTGACGAACTCTCCACCTATGCGCAACGTTCGCTGGAAAAGCTCGGCGTCGAGGTGATGCTGGGCGCACCGGTCACCGAATGCGATGCAGAGGGCGTGGTCTATGGCGGCAAGCGGCTGGAGGCGCGGACCATCATCTGGGCCGCCGGCGTGCGCGCCTCGCGCGCCGCCGAATGGCTGAACGCGCCCGCCGACCGCGCCTATCGGCTGCAGGTCAATCCCGACCTCACGGTCCCCGGCCATCCCGACATCTTCGCGATCGGCGACACTGTCACGATCGCCGGCCCCGACGGCAAACCGGTGCCGGGCATCGCGCCGGCGGCGAAGCAGGAAGGGCGCTACGTCGCGTCGCTGATCAAGGCGCGGCTCCAGGGCCGCACGCTGCCGCCCTTCCGCTACAAGCACCAGGGCAGCCTCGCCCAGATCGGCAAGCGGCTGGCAGTGATCGATTTCGGCTGGCTCAAGCTGCGTGGCGCCATCGCCTGGTGGATCTGGGGCATCGCCCACATCTACTTCCTGATCGGCATCCGCAACCGCCTCAGCGTCGCGCTGAGCTGGCTCTGGATCCACGCCCGCGACCAGCGCGCGGCCCGGCTGATCACCCAGGGCAGCAGCAAGGTGGCGCGATAGCCTTAAGTAAAAAGAGCCGCTGGAACGTCCTTATTGCGGGGCCGCGACCCCGTAGCGATGATCGGAAATATGAGCACTCAAACCTCCCCCAGGAAGCCGCGCCGGCCGAGACCCGCGCAAGCTGCGGCTGTCAATTCCGGCCCGACACTCGACCTCGATCGCTACGTGCCGGCCTTCGTCACCTTCATTGCCAACAAGCTCTCCAACAGCGCCACCGCGTTCTACCAGCGTCATTTCGGCGTCAACGTCACGGAATGGCGGATCATGTCGCAGCTCGCGATCGAGCCGGGCATCCCCGCCTCGCGCATCTGCCACGTCATCGGCTTCGACAAGGGACCGGTGAGCAGGACGCTGGCGCTCCTGCAGAAGCGCGGGCTGGTCGCGATCCGCGCCAACCCGCATGACGGCCGCAGCCATTCCATCACGCTGACGGCCAGAGGCCGCGCCGTGCATGACAAGGTGATTGTCGCTGCACTCGATCGCGAACGGCGGCTGTTGTCCTGCCTGCGCAAGGACGAGCGGGAAGTGCTGATCGACCTGTTGCGGCGGCTGCACAACAATCTCGGCGCCGTGACCAGCTCCTGATCGCGTGCCGGTATCAGCCGGCGCAGCCGATCCATTCACGCGAGGCATCATCATCCAGCATCGCCACCGCGCCCGCGCGGCGCGTCAGCACCGCGCGCTGGTTGATGTAGCCCTTGTCGGTGATCTCGCCGCCGTCAACGGAAGCGGGTTCCGCAAGCAACAGCGCGCGCGTGGCATGGCCGGAGGAGTGGCCGCTCTGCGCCTTCAGTCGTGCAAGACCCTGCGCGATGGCGCCGCGGATCGCTTCGTGGCCGATCACTTCGGCGATATCAGCGCTATCGGGCAACCCGGCCTGCGCGCGGCAGGCGGCGACGTTGGGGAATACCAGGAAGCGAACCTCATCCCCGCCATGGCCGGCGACGACGATGTCCTGCGCGAGCGGCGCCAGTGCTGCGATGCCGGCGACACGCAGCGTACCGACGCTGACCCAGGTGCCTGAGTTGAGCTTGAAATCCTCGGCAACGCGGCCGTCGAAGAACAGCCCCAGTTCGGGCCTTTCCGGATCGGCAAACTTCACGGCATCGCCGATCCGGTAGAAGCCCTCCTCGTCGAACGCCTGCGCGGTCAGCTCCGGCGCCTTCCAATAGCCCGGCGTGACATTGGGGCCGCGCACGCGCACTTCGAGCTTGTCGCCGGAGGTGACCAGCTTCAACTCGGTGCCCGGGATCGGCACGCCGATATTGCCGGAACGCTCCGCCAGAAAATGGCAATCGGTCGCGAGCGGCGACGTCTCGGTCGAGCCCCAGGCCGACACCATCGGAAACCGGCGGCCGACCGTCTTCACGGACAATTCTTCCAGCGCGTCCCACAGATTCTGCGGCAGCGCCGCGCCGGCATAGAACGCGAACTTCACCTCGCTGAAGAATTTCCGGCGTAATTCGTCATCGTCGCGAAGCGCCGCGATCAGCATGTCGAAGCCGCGCGGCACGTTGAAATAGACCGTCGGCATCACGCTGCGCAGATTGGCGAGCGACGTCGCAAACAGGCTAGGTGCCGGCTTGCCGCCATCGATGTGGAGCGTGCCGCCGTTGCGCAGCACCAGGTTGAAATTGTGGTTGGCGCCGAAGGTGTGGCTCCAGGGCAGCCAGTCCAGGATCACGAGATCGTGGCTTTCAGTATCGAGGAAGGTCCAGGTCTGTGCCTTGGCCTGCTGGCTCGAGGTCAGCATGCGCTGGGTGTTGATCACGGCCTTCGGCGCGCCCGTCGACCCCGAGGTGAACAGGAATTTTGCGATCGTGTCCGGCGCCACCGCCGCAAAGGCCTTTTCCACCTCCGCGGTCTCGGGCGTGGCCGCGACGGCGCGGAACGAAAGCGCCTCGGCGTCATCGGCAGCGCCGCTGACGATGCTGGCCGAATGCAGCGGCTTGATTGCCGCCAGCGCCGCTGCGAACGGCCTGGTGGCGGAAACATAGATCGCGCCGGGCTCGAGCAGCCGGACCATGCTCTTCAGCTTGTCGAAGTCTTTCGACATCAGCGAATAGGCCGGCGAGATCGCGGCGGACGGCACGCTGACATGCTGGGCGGCAAGTGCGAGCAATGCGTGGTCGATGCTGTTGTCGGAGAGGATCATCACGGGGCGTTCGGCGCTCAGCCCCTGCGTCAGGATCCAGGAGGCGAGCGAGCGCACCTGCCGCAGGGCATCGGCATAGCTGACGGTGGTCCAGGGCGCTGCGACGTCGGCGCGCTCGGCGAGGAAAACACGGTTCGGCGTCTGCCGCGCCCAATGCTCCAGCCAGTCGCCGACGCAGCGCGCGCTCTCGCGCAAAGCCGCGGTCGATTTCACGATGATGCTGCCATCGCCCCGCCGATCGGCAACGATCGCGGGCACCGCAAACAGCATTTCGGGATCATCGCGGCGGGCGACGGCTAAGGTCATGGGGCTTCCTCACATGCCCTCTTTGTCGGGGCTTGTTCTGCTCTATCCGACTATCCCGCCATCAGGCAATGTCGCCGCGCGCCGCGGATGGAGGACTGCTAGGCCAGGGGATACCCGCCCAACAATTAGGCAGAAGCATCGCAGCCGGTTCGCCCTGCACGCCCTCGCTGGTTCCCAGCGATTGGCTTAAGCAACTGAGATTGCATCCTGATTTCCGTAAACGCACTGGCGCGGGAAATGTACACAATGGCACATCGCTTGCTTCGGTCAGGCTTGGATTCTGCCAGGCCGGGCGCCGTCGATCGTGACGGAGATCGGCCGGCCAACGGACGGGGCACCAATTGACTGAAACCGTCGCCGAGATCGTTGCTGCGCACCGCGCCGGCACCATGACGCCTGCACAAACGGTCGCGCGCAATTTTCAGCGCATCCGCGACCATGGCGATCACGCCGTCTTCATCAGCCTGCGCGAGGAAAAGCAGGCGCTGGCGGAAGCCGAAGCGCTGGCGGGCAAGGACGCCGCACGCCTGCCGCTCTATGGCGTGCCGGTCGCGGTGAAGGACAATATCGACGCGTTGGGGATGCCGACCACGGCGGCCTGTCCCGCCTTCTCCTACATGCCAACGCATGACGCGACCGCCGTCGCGCGGCTGCGCGAGGCCGGCGCGATCATCATCGGCAAGACCAATCTCGACCAGTTCGCGACGGGGCTCGTCGGGGTACGCTCGCCCTACGGCATCCCCAGGAATCCGGTCCGCGATGACCTCATTCCGGGCGGATCGAGCTCGGGATCGGCGGTCGCGGTCTCCGCGGGCCTGGTGCCGCTGGCGCTGGGCACGGATACCGCGGGAAGCGGCCGCGTGCCGGCGATGCTCAATAACATCGTGGGATTGAAGCCGAGCCTCGGGCTGCTCTCGACCGCCGGCGTGGTGCCGGCCTGCCGCACGCTCGATTGCATCTCGGTGTTCTCGCTTACGGTCGATGACGCCATGACGGCGCTGAAGGTGATGGCCGGGCCCGACGGTGCCGACCCCTTCTCACGCGACCGGCCGCTCGCCGGGATGACGGAGTTTCCTGCAAAACTCCGACTCGGCATCCCGCGCAAGGGGCAGTTGATCTTCTTCGGCGACCGCCAGTCGGAGCAGCGTTACGCGGAAGCGATCGAGCGCTGGGCTGCGCTCGGCGCCACGCTGATCGAATTCGACCTCGAACCGTTCTACGAGACCGCGCGGCTGCTCTACGAAGGCCCATGGGTTGCCGAGCGCTATCTGGTGATCCGCGACCTGCTCGCCTCGTCGCCGGAATCGATCCACCCGGTGACGCGCGATATCACCGCGGCCGGCGCCCGGCTGACCGCCGCCGAGACCTTCGCTGCGCTTTATCGCCTGCAAGCGCTGCGCCGGATCGCCGAGCGCGCCTTTACCTCGATGGACGCGGTCGTACTGCCGACGGCGCCGACGGTCTATTCCACCGCGCAGGTGCTGGCCAATCCGATCGAGCTCAACAGCCGGCTCGGCACCTACACCAATTTCGTCAACCTGCTCGACCTCTGCGGCCTGGCGCTGCCGTCGGCGATGCGGCCGGACGGTGCGCCGTTCGGCATCACGCTGCTGGCGCCGGCCGGACGCGACGCGCTGCTTGCGAGCATCGGCCGCGTGTTCCATGCCGACACCAGGCTGCCGATCGGCGCCAAGTCGCTGCCGCAGCCGCCGCTTGTTCCGCTGCCGGCCACAAGCGGGGATGGCATTCCCATTGCCGTCGTCGGCGCGCATCTGTCCGGCATGGCGCTGAACGGCGAACTGCACGCACTCGGCGGGCGCCTGCTCGAGGAGACCACCACCGCGCCGGACTACAAGCTGTATGCACTCGGCACCACGCCGCCGAAACCCGGCATGGTGCGCGTCGAGGCGGGCGTGGGATCGGCGATCAAGCTCGAGCTCTGGGCGCTGTCGCCGGCGTCCTTCGGCAAGTTCGTCGCGGCGATTCCCCCTCCACTTTCGATTGGCACGATCCGCCTCGCCGACGGGCGCGAGGTGAAAGGTTTCCTCGTAGAGCCCGCGGCGATCAACGGCGCGCGCGACATCTCCGCCTTCGGCGGCTGGCGCGCGTTCGTGGCGGAGACGGCTACCGCCTAACCGTCATTGCGAGCGCAGCGAAGCAATCCATGCCGCCGCTTGTGGAGAGATGGATTGCTTCGCTCCGCTCGCAATGACGTGGAGAGAGCGTGCCACACAACACAAACGCGTAGGGTGGGCAAAGCGAAGCGTGCCCACCACCACGAGCAGTGCGTGAGATGGTGGGCACGCTTCGCTTTGCCCACCCTACGAAGCTACACCGAGACCGCGTAGATCTCGTATTCGCCGCGCACCAAGGTGATGTGGGCGCGCATGGCGGTGGCGGCGCCGGTTTTGTCGCCGCGCAGGATCGCGACCACGACGCGGTCATGCTCGGCATGCGATTTGGCGAGCCGGCCGAGATTGCGGAACTGGGCGCGGCGAAACGGCTGTACCCGGACCCGCGTCGCCAGCGTCATCTCGGCGATATAGTCGTTGTGCGACCCGGCATAGATCGTGTTGTGGAAGCGCTCGTTGACCTCGTGAAAGCGCTCGGGATTGCCGGTGTAGCTGAGCACGCGCAGTTCCTCATGCACGGCTTCGAGCGCGTGCCGGTCGGTTGCCGTCATCCGCTCGGCGGCGAGGGCCGCACACAGCGCTTCCAGCTCAGCCATCGCCTCGAACATGCCGGTAAGACGTTCGACCGAAGGCCGCGCCACCACGGCGCCGCGGTGGGCGCGCGCTTCGACCAGGCCGCTCGCTGCAAGCTGGCGCAGCGCCTCGCGCACCGGCGTGCGCGAGACATTGAAGCGGCGCGCGATATCGGTCTCGTCCAGCGGCGAGCCCGGCCTGAGCGCGCCACGCACGATCTCGTCGGCGAGCTGCAGGCGCAGCTCCTCGGCGCGCGTGATCTTGGATTGTTGCGGAGACGGACGATCGACGCGCCGGACCAGCATTTCCGGTTCAGCGGCAGCAGGGCTACGCGGAAGATCGTCCAGACTCATGTCTTCGGATCCTTCGGTTCGTCGATGATGCTGACATGGGCGGCGACGATTCTCCAGCCCTCGGGGAAGCGTATCCACGTCTGCATCTGCCGCCCCCACCTTGCCCGGCGCAGTGTCGCGATAGAAGAGAGTGGACGCCACCGCGGTGTCGCGACCGTAGGTCGATATCACCGTCTTGTCGGTCCTGCGATTGAGCCCGGCCGGCGAGCGCGCGGCGCGGAACGCCATGATCGCGTCATAGCCATAGAGATTTTCGCCCATGCCGTAACGCAGCGTCCGCTTGTCGTTGCGGAACAATTCATCGAGCACGGCGACGTCGTTCGACACCAGCGCCTTCTCGTAGCGCTCGAATTGCGCGGTCACTTCGGCAAGCACGTCGGGGAGATCGATTTCCATTCGCTAGATTCCTCGCGGCGGCGGCGCGGCGGCAGCGCCCATACGCTCCAAAGCGTAGGCAACGCGCAGCGCGATGTCCTCGCGCCAGGGCGCGGCGATGATCTGCACGCCGATCGGCATTGGCTCGAGCGGAACCGGGACTGCCACCACCGGCAGGCCGATAAACGAAATCGGCTGGGTGTGGATACCGATATTGGCGCGCACCGGCAGCTCGACACCGTCGAGCGTGAAGTTCACCTGGCCAAGCTTCGGCGCCACGCAGGGCGTCGCCGGCGCCAGGATCACGTCGACCGTCCTAAACAGCTCCAGCACCTTCGCGCGGTACCAGCGGCGGAATTTTTGCGCCTTGTCGACGTACGGCGCCGGAATCATCGCACCCGCGATCAGGCGATCACGCACTGCGGGATCGAAATCATTCGGCCGCTTGCGCAGGCGATCGAGATGTAGCGACGCACCTTCCGTTGTCGTGATGACATAAGCCGCCGAGCGCGCGCGCGCGGCTTCAGGAATCTCCACCGTTCGCGTGGCGTTGAGCGCCTTGGCAATGCGGCCGACGGCTTCAATCGCCTCCGGGAAGATATTCTGCTGGAAATAGCCGCCGGCAATGGCGATGCGGAGATCGCCGATGCCTTGTGCGAGCTGTGACGCAACCGGCTCGACCGGCCGCGTGGTGCAGGCGGCGTCGTCAGGGTCCGCCCCCTGCATCGCATCATAGGAGAGGGCGAGGTCACGCACGGTTCGCGCCAGCGGGCCGAGGTGATCGAAGCTTGCGACGAACGGGAACGAGCGGGCGCGCGACAGCCGGCCATAGGTCGGCTTCAGGCCGAAGATGCCGCAGAAGGACGACGGCACCCGGATCGAGCCATTGGTGTCGGAGCCCAGCGCGATCGGCACCAGGCCGCCGCCCACCGCGCTGCCGGAGCCGCCCGAGGAGCCGCCGGTCATCCGCGTCGGATCGTGCGGATTGCGTGATGGGCCGTCATGCACGTTCTCGCCGGTGAAGTCATAGGCGTATTCGCCCATGTTGAGCGCGCCAACCAGCACGGCGCCGGCCGCCTCCATCCGCTCGATCAAGGTCGCATCGCGCGTGGCCGGCGGCAGGTCGCGGTTGATCTTCGATCCGGCGCGGGTGGAGATGCCCTGCACATCGAACAGGTTCTTCACCGCAAAGGGGACGCCTGCGAGTGGCCCAACGGTTTGGCCGACCGCGATCGCGGCATCGATGGCTTTCGCCTTGGCGCGGGCGCGATCGGCGGTGACGTCGGTGAACGCGTTGAGCACGGAATCGTGCTTTGCGATGCGGGCCAGCGCCGCCTCGGTCGCTTCCAGCGCGGAGAGCTTTCGCGTGGCGACGGCCTGTGCGATGTCGGCGGCGGACAGGGATTGATCGGTCATTGCGCTATCAGGCAGAGTAGACACTGGCCGGCTCGGTCTCGTCCGGCAGCGGGAATTCATCCACCATCCGCGCCAGTCTCAGCGAGACCTCGAGATTGGCACGAACCGCCGGCCGCCAGGCGTCCTCGACCGGCAACCCCATCGCCGTCGCGACGGCGTCGATATAGTTATCAAGCTTGTCGGCAGCCATTACGCTCCCACCCGGCGATCTCAACGCACCCATGATCCGATTACTTGAATCGGACAGCAAACTCATCTGTTTTATCGAGCGTTTGGAAAGCCTGCCTGCCCGTTTTCTTTCCCAGGACTGCTCAATGAACAGGCAACGGCGGATGCGGGATCGCCGTCAGCAGCTCCTTTGTATAGGCATCCTGCGGATCGCCCAAGACCTTTTCCGACGTGCCCTGCTCGACGATCTTGCCGCTGCGCATCACGATGACGCGGTCGCACAACAGGCGCACGACATTGAGATCGTGCGACACGAACAGATAGCTCATCCCCATCGACTGCTTGAGATCCTGCAACAGGTTCAGCACCACCGCCTGCACGGAGACGTCGAGGGCCGCGGTCGGCTCATCGAGGATGACGAGCTTTGGGTGCAGCGCGATTGCCCGCGCGATGCCGACGCGCGCCTTCTGCCCGCCGGACAGTTGATGCGGGAAACGGTCGAGCAGATTGACGGGAAGGCCGACCAGCGTCGCGAGTTCCTCGCAGCGGGCGCGCAGGGCGTCGCGGCCCCTGATGTCGCCGAGTTGCAGAAGCGGATCGGCGATCGCGCGCGCCGCGGTGAAGCGGGGATTGAGGCTGTCGGTCGGATCCTGGAACACCATCTGGATCCGGCTTCGCAGCGGCAATCGGGCAAAGGATTGCGGCTTGATCTCGCCGATCTCCTCGCCGTCGAAGGCGATGCGGCCGGAGGTCTGGTCCAGGAGCCGCATCACCATCATCGACGTCGTCGATTTGCCGCAGCCGGATTCGCCGACCAGGCCGACGCTCTCGCCGTGGCCGACATGGAAGCTGATGCCGTCGACCGCGCGGAACACTTCCTGCTCCACCGGCGGCTTGCGGCCGAAGAGTTTTGACAGCACCGCGCCTGCACCCTGGCGCGGATATTCCTTGACGAGCTTTTCGACGAGGAGGAGCGGTTTTTGTTTCCCGTCACCCCCGGGCTTGACCCGGGGGTCCATCCCTTCAGAAGAGTCTTTCGAAGATTGATGGATGGCCGGGTCAAGCCCGGCCATGACGGGGTTGGCATCGTCCTCCGGCAACAGATCGCGCAATGACACGCCGATCCGCGGCGTCGCGCGCATCAGCTTCTTGGTATAGGGATGCTCGGGCTTGGCAAAAATATCGGCCGACTTCGCGGTCTCGACCACGCGGCCCTTTTCCATCACCACGACGCGGTCGCAATAGGCGGCGGCCAGGCCAAGATCATGCGTGATCAGGATCGTCGACATCGACCGCCGCTTCGTCAGTTCAACGATCAGGTCCATCACCGCCTTCTGGGTGGTGACGTCGAGGCCGGTGGTGGGCTCGTCCGCGATCAATAGCTGCGGATTGCAGGCCAGCGCCAGGGCGATCACCACGCGCTGGCACATGCCTCCCGAGAGCTCGAACGGATAGGCGTGATAACGCTCGCGCGGGCGGGCGATCTTGACCTGCTGCAGCGCCTCGATTGCCTTCTCGCCGCGATCGGCCACCGTCGATTGCTGCACATGCTGGCGCAGCACGTCCTCGATCTGGTCGCCCACTTTCCGGATCGGATTGAGCGCCGCGCGCGGGTTCTGGAAGATCATCGAGACTTCGCGGCCGCGCAAGTCGCGCATCTGGTCTTCGCTGGCGGCCTTGACGTCAATGCCGGAAAACATCACCGAGCCGTCGGCGATCTTTCCCGCACGGTCGAGGATGCGCATCACCGCGTATGATGTCACCGACTTGCCCGAGCCGGATTCGCCGACGATGCCGACGGTCTCGCCTTTTGCGACCGAGATATTGACGTGTTGCACGGCCTTGACGATGCCGCGCCGCGTGGTGAATTCGACGGTGAGGTCCCGAACGTCGAGCAACGGTTGCGCGGTCATCACGTCCTCCGCTGCGGGTCGACGATGTCGCGCAGGCCGTCGCCGAGCAGGTTGAAACAGAACACCGCGATCATCAAGGCGAGGCCGGGGAACAGCGCGATCCACCATTCGCCTGACACCATGAAGCCCGCACCTTCGGCGACCATGATGCCCCATTCTGCCGTCGGCGGCCGCACGCCGAGCCCGATGAAGGAAAGACCGGCGGCATTCAGGATGGCGTAGCCCATGGTGAGCGACATCTGCACGATCATGATCGGCATGATGTTCGGCAGGATATGTACCAGCAGGATGCGGTATTCGCCATTGCCGGAGAGCCGTGCCGCCTGCACGAAGCCGGCGTTGCGGCGAACATTGGCCTCGGCGCGGGCGACGCGGGCATAGAGCGGAAAATTCACGATCGCGGTCGCGATGATGATGTTCTGCACGGTGTTGCCCAGCGCCGCGACGATGCCCATCGCCAGCACGAACAGCGGGAACGCCATGATGGTGTCGGCGATGCGACCGACGATGCGGTCGGTCCAGCCGCCAAAATAGCCGGCGGCGATGCCGGCGAGCCCGCCCATCAGGAACACCAGCGCCACGGAGGCGACCGCGATGAAGGTGTCGAGCCGCGTCGCCACGATGACGCGGCTGAAGATATCGCGCCCGAGCTGATCGGTGCCGAACCAGTGCGCCGCCGACGGCGGCTTCAGCGCCGCGGACGTATCGCTTGCGAGCGGATCGTAGGGCACGACATAGGGACCGAACAGAGCTGCGAACAGGATCAGGATCAGCAGCGCGAAGGCGAAACCGGTGACCTTGTTCTCGCTGAGCACATAGCGCGTGTGCTCGAAGACGGCGGATAGTCCCGAGGTCCGCGCCGGACCGACGGGCTCAACGACAGGCGCAACGGTGCTCATGCTTCACCCCTACCCTTCCAGCCGAACGCGTGGATCGATGACGCCGTAGAGAATGTCGATGACGAGATTGAGCAGCACATACATGACGGCCATGGTCAGCACGAAGCCCTGCACCGGCGCGAAGTCCGACGAGATCAGCGCTTCCACGGCGTAGGAACCGACGCCGGGCCAGGCGAACACTTTTTCCACCAGCACGTTGGCGCCGAGCAGGAACGAGAACACCATGCTGAGCGTGGTGATGACCGGCAGCATCGCATTTCGGAAAGCGTAGGTGACGATCACGGTGCCGGGCGACAGGCCGCTGGCGCGCGCGGTGCGCACGAAGTCCGACGCCAGCACCGCAAGCATCGAGGCGCGAGTCATGCGCGCGATCGGCGCCAGCGAGAAGATCGCAAGCGTCGTCGCGGGAAGAATGAGCTGGCTGAGCGCCGAACGGAACGCATCGAAATCGCGCGCGATCAGGGTGTCGATCAGATAGAAGCCGGTCACCGTCGGCGGTGCGCTGTAGAACACGTCCAGTCGTCCCAGCGGCGCCGGCGACCAGCCGAGCCGGAAATAGAAGACGTAGACCAATACGAGACCGGTGAAGAACACCGGCAATGAGACGCCGGCCGTCGTCGTGACGCGACAGAGATGGTCGATCCACGAACCCGGTCGCGTTGCCGCGAGCACGCCGAGCGGGATTGCGATCGCGATCGACACGAACAGGCCGAGCAGCGTCAATTCGGCGGAGGCCGGCAGGCGATTGCGCAGTTCGGTCGCGACCGGCTGGCCGGTCGTGAGCGAGGTACCGAAATCGCCATGGGCGAGATCGTTGGTGTAACGGAAGAACTGCTCGATCAGCGGCCGGTCGAAGCCGAGTTTCTTGCGGATCTGCTCGACCGCCTCCTTGGTCGCGGCGGGACCGGCGAAATAGGCGGCCGGATCGCCCGGCAGCGCACGCGTCAGCAGGAAGGTGACGATGACGACCCCGATCAGGCTCGGGATCGCAAACATCAGCCGCTTGCCAATCATCGTCAGCATGTGGAGCGCTCCGTGCTGGCGAATGGCGAATAGCGAATGGCGAATAGACGATCTCGGCTAACAACGACCATTCGCTACTCCCCATTCGCTACTCGCCACTCACCCTTTCGCCATCGCGCGATAGTCGAGGCGGCGATGGAACCAGTATTGATAGCCGGAGATGTTCTTCTGCATCGCCACGTTGACGAAGGGCTGGTACAGCGGAATGCGCGGGATGTCGGTGAAGGCGAGATCGACGAAGCTTTTGACGTCGCCGTCATAGGCGGCCTTGTCGCCGAAGGCGGCGGCCTTGCGCGCGCCGTCGATGAACTTGTCCATCTCCGGCGACTTGTAGCTCATCGTGTTGAAGATCGAATTATTGCCGTGATAGCACCAGTAGAAGAAGTATTCGGGGTAATCGAGCCAGCCCGAGAACACGTTGGTGAATAGCGGCATTTCCTTCTTGGTCAATTCGGTGCGCCAGTTGGCGCCGGGCACCTTGTTGATGGTGGTCTTGATGCCGATCTGCGCCAGGCTCTCCTGCACCAGCACGCAGAGCGGCTCGTTGACCCCGGCGAAATTGAGATCGAAGGAGATCGTGGTCTCGAAGCCGTTGGGATAGCCGGCCTCGGCAAGCAGCGCCTTGGCCTTCTCGATATCAGTGTAATATTTGTGCGGCTGCGGCCAGGCGACTTCGGTCGGCTTGTCCTTCGGCGCGCCGAACATCGGGTTGGCGAGGCCGAACAGCACCGCGTCCATGATCTTCTGATAGGGGATCGCGTAGGCAACCGCCTGCCGCACCTTGAGATTATCGAACGGCGGCTTGATCACGTTCATGCCGATATACTGGATGCCGTTGGAGAAGGGCAGCGACACCACGTCGAGCTTGCCGTTCGCCTTCATCTCCTGGAAGTCCTTGAACGGCAGCTCATAGGAGATGTCGGCATCGCCACGCTCCAAGAGCGCGCGGCGGTTGCCGGCCTGCGGCACCATGCGCCAGATCACGCGCTTGATCTTCGGCATGGGACCGCCGACCCACGCATCGTTGCGCTCCATGATCACTTCGGTGCCGGCGGTCCACTTCGTCACCTTGTAGGCGCCGGAGCCCGCGGTCTGCTGCTTGGTGTATTCGAGGCCCCACGGGTCTTTTTCGGACGCGTTCTTCTTGACCAGTTCCGAATTGACGACACACGGCACGATCACCGCGAGATCGGGAATCGTCAGCCGGTCCTTGGTCGCGAAATCGACCCGCACCGTGGAGTCGTCGACGATGACGAACTGCTCGGGCTTGGTCAGCGAGCCTGCGCTCATCTGGAAGGTCGGGAAGCCGCCGACACTGACGGCGCGATCGAGCGACCATTTGACGTCCTTCGCCGTCACCGGCGCGCCGTCGTGGAATTTGGCGTTCTTCTTCAGTTTGAAGGTGACGGACATGTCGCCGACGTTCATGTCGTCGGCGAGTTCGCCCTTGAACTTGTCGCGGTCGTAATAGGGCACCCCGCCCGGACCGCTCTTCATCTCATGGGTGATCAGGCGGTCGTAGCAATTCCAGGACACTTCATAGCCGGGCACATTGGTGCCGACGCCGTGGATGTCGAGATTGTTCGGGCCGCCTTCCGAGACGATCAGAAGCGTCTCCGAGCGCGCATCGGCCTTGGCGGGCGACCAGATCGCCGGAGCAGGCACCATCGCGCCTGCCGCCAAGCCGGACACGGATTTCAGAAAATCGCGACGTTTCATGGGTGATGCTCCAACGCCCCTGGGAAATGGCGTGGAACAGGTTCGCAAGGTTTGTGCCAAGCCTTAGTGGAACGGTAGCGTACGCCCAAGGCCTTGATCCGGCTTACGAATATCAAGAGCGGCACTTGAGCCGCGTCGATCGGTTGTTGCTGCTATTGCATACAAATCGGCATATTTGCGCATAATATATGCAGAAATTTCTGAGCGCCCGTTTGTTAGGCGAGCCGTTCAGATCGCCCAAATCAGTTCCTGCAGTTGCAGGAGATCGTCGGCCTTTGCTTGCCAGCCGTCGATGCAGATGTGCCGGTTGAGGTCGCTTGCGCGATGCAACAGCATCAGCGCCATCAGCCGCCGCTTCAGCGCGAAATCGATGTCGCTGCGTGAGTACCCGAATCCTTCGAGCAGGCTCAGCACACGGCGCGGCCGGCCTGCAGCCATGAACGCGCCGGGACCGAGCAGATCGTAGTCGCGCCATCCCGTCAGAACGTCGCCGAAATCGATCAGCCCGCAAAGGTGCCAGCGGCCGTCCCGCTGCGTCAGCATGAGGTTTTCCGGGATGTATTCGCCGGTCAAGATGACCGGCGGTTCGTGCATCGGGATCAGCTCGGCAGCGTCGCGCAGGAGATCATCGAGTCCGTCGAGGAATTTTCGCGCCAGCCCCAGCCGTTCGTGCCTGCTACGGCAACCTTCCATCTGGCTCTGCATGAAGACGTCCCAGCGCGGCTCGATTTCAAGCAGCGGGCCCGGCGGCGCGCGCTGAACATCGGCAATGGTCTCGCCGATCTCGGCGAGCACGCGCTCCTTGTCCGCTTCGGGTAGCGATGCCCACACGTCCGCACCCAAGACGCCTGAGAGGCGCGTGATAATGAGATAGGGCCACCCATCGCGCTCGCCTTCGGCGACGATCTCGGGAATCGGAATCTTGACCCGTCCACGGAGCTGCGCGAGCGATCCGCGCTCGGACACGAACTGCGCCCGCAGCATCGGCGGAAATATCTTCAGGATGAGCTCTTCACCGAGCCCGACGACGAGATTGGTGCCGGTCGCGAAAATCTGGGGCGACGCGGAAGCAATTCCGTGGCTGCGGACGATATTCATCGCGACGGGCAGCCAGCGCGACGGGTCGGCACGCCAGGCGCGAAAGGCCTCGTAGTCCGTCAGGGTGGGTAGTGATGCGATCATGACCTGCGCCCCATCGTCATTGCGCAATGACGGCGAGGCCGACGAGCGCCACTTCTATCTGTCCGGATTGGCGCGCTCGAACTGGCGCAGCAGCCGGTTACCGCGTTCGACAGCCAGATCGAGCGCGGCCTGCGCCGACCGCTTACCTGAGAACGCCTGCTCGAGTTCGTCATCGATCACGTCGCGGATCAGCACGAAGGAGCCGAGCCGGATACCTTTCGAGTTCTCAGTCGGCAGCTTCAGCGTCAACTGCTCGATCCCGATCGCCGCCCCGGGATTGCGGTCGTAGAAACCCTGCGCGCGGGTCAGTTCATAGGCCGCGCGGGTGATCGGCAAATAGCCGGTTGCCTGGTGCCAGGCGGCCTGGACCTCCGGCTTCGACAGATAGGCGAAGAACTTCGCAACGCCTGCATATTCCGGCCGCGGGCGATCGCGCAGCACCCATAGCGTGGCGCCGCCGATGATGCTGTTCTGCTGGGCGCCGCTGGCGTCTGGCCAATAGGGCAGCATGCCGTAACCGACCTCGAATTTCGAGTTGGCCTTGATATCGGCGCTGGTGCCGGACGAGCCGATGAAAATGCCGCATTCGCCCTTCTGGAAGCGCGGCTCGGCCGCCTGCCCGCGGCCGCTGTAGTCGAACACCTTGGTGGCTTGCCATTCCACGAGCTGGGCGATGTGCTTCACCATCAGCGGATTGTTGAAGATGAGCTCCGCATCTAACCCGCCGAAGCCGTTGGTCTTGGTCGCGATCGGCACATTGTGAAAGGCGGAAAAATTCTCGACATTGATCCAGGACGGCCACGACGTGGTGAAGCCGCAGGGCGCGCCCGCCGCGCGCAGCCGCTTTGCCGCCGCGCCGAGATCGGGCCAGGTCTTGGGCGCCACCTCCGGGTCGAGGCCAGCGGCGCGAAACAGATCCTTGTTGTAATAGAGGATCGGGGTCGAGGAGTTGAAGGGAAACGACAACAGGTTGCCGCCGGCATCGGCATAGTAGCTGGTCACGGTCGGCAGATAGGCCGACGGCAGAAACGGCTCGGATTGGTCGCGCATCAACTCGAACACCGGATAGATCGCGCCGCGAGCCGCCATCATGGTGGCGGTGGCGATCTCGTTGACCTGGACGATGGCGGGCTGGCTGCGTGAGCGGAAGGCGAAGATCGCCGCCGTCACCGTTTCGGTGTAGTTGCCCTTGTAGCTCGGCACGATCCGATAGTCGGACTGGGACGCGTTGAAATCGGCGGCGAGCTTCTCCACCTGCTTGCCGAGTTCTCCCGACATCGCATGCCACCACATGATCTCGGTCGCGGCATGCGCAGGAGATCCAACGAGAGTGGCTGCAACCGCCGCCGGGTATAGGAATCTCATAAATAACGTCACGGTGCGCCAATCCAGGCTTCGCGCTTAGAGTGAAATGACTTTGTCCCTGATAAGGCTGCGCCGTACTGGTTGCAATCCGGCAAAACGTCGGGGATGGCCGATTAACCGTAGATCGTCGGATAGCTATCTTTCCGGCTTCTGCTAAAAAGTATTGAACCTTTTCTTCCTGCCACAGACCATATCACAAGGGGATTTGTAGCCTGTGTACTGCCGCGCCGGCCTTTCGCGGACCATGACGCTTGTCGTCGCGCTGCTGCTGACCGCGGTGGCAACGAGTGCGGCTGCGCGCGAGTTTCGGGCTTCCGATACCCAGAGCGAGGACTATCCGACCGTCCAGGCGCTGCGTTACATGGGCAGCCTGGTGGAGGAGCGAAGCGGCGGCCGTCACCATGTGCGGGTGTTTCACTCGCGGCAGCTTGGCGAGGAAAAAGAAACGCTGGAGCAGACGCGTGCAGGCGCGATCGACATCAACCGCACCAATGTGGCGCTGATCGGGACCATGGTGCCCGCAGCCAATGTGCTGGCGATGCCCTTCCTGTTCCGCTCGGCCGAACATTTGCAGAGGGTACTGGATGGCCCCATCGGCAACGAGATCCTCAACTCATTCGAGACTTACGGATTCGTCGGCTTGGCCTTCTATGATTCCGGAGCGCGTTCGATCTACAACAGCGTTCGTCCGATCCATTCGCTCGACGACCTCAAGGGCCTGCGGATTCGAGTCCAGCAGTCGCGGCAGATGTCGGACATGATCCGCGCGCTCGGCGCCGAACCGGTCGAGCTGCCCTACGGCCAGGTGAAGACCGGCCTTGCCACCGGATTGATTGACGGCGCCGAGAACAACTGGCCGTCTTTCATCACCACCGATCACTACAAGTTCGCAGGTTTTTATACGCTTACCGAACATACGATGAGCCCGGAAGTGTTAGTGATGTCGCAAAAGGCGTGGGCGAGCCTGTCGGTCGAAGACCAGGCGCTTTTCCGCGAGGCCGCAAAGCGCTCCAGCCACTTCATGCGCGAGACATGGAAGGACCTCGAGGAGCGCACGCGTCAGCGGGCCGAAACCGCGGGCGTGAAGATCGTCGGCGATTTCGACCGCGGGCCGTTCGAGGCGGCGATGGCAGGGCTCTATGCCAAAGCGCAGCGCGACGGCGCGATCGCGTCATTGATCGAGCGCATCCGCAAGGTGGAGTGAAGCGAGTTTGGCAGCGCCCGCACAGAATGGAGCAGTGGGACGGCAGGCGAGCCTCGCCGCGCGCGGCCGTGTTCACATCGTCCAGATGCTGCGGGCGGTGCCGATCCGCTGGCGCATCCTGTCGATCGCGCTACTCAACTCGGCGGTCGTGGTGGTGCTCGCGGCATTGATCTGGAACGGCGCTACCGTGCTCCGCTCGGCCTGGGAAGATGTCCGGCAGGTTCGGGAGTCCGACAAGATCCTGGCCAAGCTCGAGACCGAGACCAGCCGGCTGCAGAACCTGATCCACCGCTACATCAACCAGCCGAGCCCCGAGCTGTTCGCCGAGATTCCTGCTGCTCCGCGAGGCGGTGCTCGGCACGCTGACCACGCGCGCCGCCACCGATCCGATGCTATCGGGGTCGGTGGAGCAGCTCGAGCGCGTCACCAGCCGTTTCCTGGACGGCTTCGGCGAATTGCGCGCCGTGCAGGCAAAGATCACCAAGACCTATGAGGAGCAGGTGCTCGGACCGGCCAAGGACATGGCCGGGCTTTACTCCATCATCGAAGGCGCCACCGGCCATCGCGACGCGCTGATCTGGCCCTCGCTCGGCAAATCCCGCGAGGCCTTCACCGCGATGCTGGTGGCGGCGAACGCCTATTATCTGTCGCTCTCGACCGCATCGGCCGAAGAAGCCCGCCGCAACACCGAGACGATCGAGAAGACGATTCCCGTGATGATCGATCTCGCCGACAACGATCTGCAGCGCCTGGCGCTGGCGCGGCTGAACAAGCGGACCGAAGCGTTGCGCGAGGGATTGGGAAAATTGACCGAGCAGCTCGCCAGCCGCACCGAGCTGCTCCGCAACACCATCGACGCGAGCCAGGCCGATGCCATCGGCGTCATCGACGATCTCTCGATCAACATGCGCCAGCGCGAGCAGAAGGCGCAGGAGACCTTCGACCGGACGCTGTCCGACATTTCGCGCCGTGTGCTCTCGATCGCGATAATCTTCCTCGGCATCATCGTTTCCGCGGGCGTCCTGATCGCGCTCTCGATCCGCCTGCCGCTGCAGCAGATCATGGCCTCGATGCACGCCATCACGTCGGGCAATTACGACCGCCGCGTGCAGGGCACCGATGCCAAGGACGAGGTCGGCGCCATGGCGCGCGCAGTGGAAGTGTTCCGCGAGAATGCGATCGCCAAGCGCCAGGCCGAGGACGAATTGCGCGCCGCCAAGGAACGGGCCGAGAGCGCACTGCTCGAACTCAATACGGCGCAGCAGAACCTGATCGATGCCGAGCGGCTGGCGGCGCTCGGCGGCCTGGTTGCCGGCGTCGCCCACGAGGTGAACAATCCGATCGGCATCAGTCTCACGGTGGCCTCGAGCTTTGCGCGCCGCACCGAGATATTCGAGCACGAGCTGAAATCAGAACAGTTGCGCCGCTCCAAGCTCGACGAATTCGTCAAGAGCTCGCGCGACGCCGCGCAGCAGCTCGTCGCCAACCTGCAGCGCGCGGGCGAACTGATCCAGTCATTCAAGCAGGTGGCAGTCGACCGCTCGCATGCCGAGCGCCGCCAGTTTGCCTTGAGCGAAGCGACCGACCAGATCGTCGCCAGCCTTCGCCCCGTGTTGAAGAAGGCAGCGATCGCGCTCACCGTCGACGTGCCGGAAGGCCTGATGATCGACGGCTATCCCGGCTCCTACGGACAAATTTTAACCAATCTTTTCCTTAACGCCGTCAATCATGCGTTCGCCGACGGGCGATCGGGGACGATCACGATTTCAGCACGGGCCCGCGGCAGCGACGACGTCGAGATCATCTTCGCCGACAACGGCGCCGGCATGACGCCGGACGTGCAGCGCCAGGCGTTCGATCCATTCTTCACCACCCGGCGCAACGAGGGCGGCACCGGGCTGGGCTTGCATATCGTCTATAATCTTGTCACCCAACAGCTCGGCGGTCGCATGGTGCTGGAGTCAAGACCGGGACAAGGCACTACTTTTCGCATTATCATGCCGAGAATCGCCAAGGGCCAGCCGATGGGGCAGCCTGCGGACCAGCCTACGATCGCGGACCAAGCCACCGACGGAACTGCTCAATGGCCGAACAGGACGATGTCCTCCACCTGATCGACGACACCGGGGCCACGCCGGAGGATTCGTCCGCGCGCAAATGGAAGGTGGCAGTCATCGACGACGATGCTGCAGTGCATGAAGGCACTCGCTTTGCGCTGTCGGACTACAGCCTGAACGGCGCCACGCTGGAGATCCTCTCGGCCTATTCTGCGGCGGAAGGTCGCAAGCTGATGCGGGAGCATCCGGACATTGCAGCCGTCCTGCTCGACGTCATCATGGAGACCGACGTCGCCGGGCTCGACCTCGTCGAATATATCCGCAACGAGATCAAGAACGAGACCGTCCGCATCATCCTGCGTACCGGACAGCCGGGCCAGGCGCCGGAACGGCGAGTCATCGTCCAGTACGACATCAATGACTACAAGGCCAAGACCGAGCTCACCGCCGACAAGCTGTTCACCTCATTGACGGCGGCGCTGCGCAGCTACCAGCAGCTCGAGCGCATGGTGCAGACAAGGCGCGGACTCGAGATCATCATCGATGCCGCCTCCACGCTCTACGACTTCAAATCGATGCAGCGGCTCGCCGAGGGCGTACTGACCCAGCTCGCCTCGCTGCTCAATGTCGAGTGCGCCGGCATCCTGGTGCTGCGCGACGATGGCGCCGGCAGCGAATTGTCGGTGCTGGCGGGCTCCGGCTGCTACAGCCGTTTCATCGGCACCACCAGTTCGAAGTCGCTCGACCCTGATTTGCGCGAGATGGTGGAAGCCGCCTTCCAGCGTCGCAAGAACGAATTCGCCGACCACCGCAGCGTGCTCTATTTGCGTACCGGAAGCGGCCGCGAGGTCGTCGTGCTCCTGCAGGCAGAGCGCCAGCTTTCCGATACCGACCGTGCGCTGGTCGAGATTTTCTCCAGTCGCCTCTCGATCGCGTTCGACAATGTGATCCTCTACCAGCAGCTTCACGAAGCCAACACCCAGCTCGAGGACCGCGTTGCCCAGCGCACCCGCGCGCTGATGCAGGCCAACCGCCGGCTTTCGGCACAATGGCTGAGGCTGCAGCGCGCCAACGGCTTCAAGAACGAAATCCTGGGCACGGTTGCCCATGACCTCAAGAATCCGCTCGGCGTGATCCTCGGCCGCACCGAGATGCTGACCGAATTGATCGGCGCCGGCTCGCCACGGGAAGCGATCGCAACCCAGGTCGAACACATCAGGGACGCCACCAAGCGCCTGACGTCGATGGTCGATCATCTGATCTCGGATGCGATGGCTGACGCTTTCGACATCACCATCCGCCGTGAACCGGTCGATGTCGCGGCCCTTATCAACGAGGTCGCCGAAGCGAATCTGCCGCTGGCGGTCAACAAGCAGCAGAACATCTCGGTTTCCGCGCCACCGAATTTCGTGACCATGTGCGATGCCGACCGCATTCGCGAGGCAATCGACAATCTGGTCAGCAATGCCATCAAATACTCACCAATCGGGGGCAAGATCACGGTGGTCGTCACCCATGAGGGTGACAACACGGTGATCCGGATCGCCGACGAGGGCGCCGGCCTTTCGCCGGAGGATCTGGGACGCCTGTTCGGCAGGTTCCAGCGGCTATCGGCCAAGCCGACCGCCGGCGAGAGTTCAACCGGACTGGGACTTTCGATCGTCAAACGCATTATCGACATGCATGGCGGCCATGTAACGGCACAGAGCCCCGGCCCCGGACAGGGGTCGATGTTTACGGTTACATTGCCGGCCACAGCAGAGACATCATGACCCAGAGCCCGCACATCATCATTGTTGATGACGAGGCACCGGCCCGCGAAATGGTCGGTGATTACCTCAAGATGCACGGCTTTGGCGTGACGCTGTGCGACGGCGGAAAAAGCCTGCGCAGCGTGATCGAGACCAATCACCCCGACCTCGTGGTGCTCGACCTCAACATGCCCGAGGAAGACGGGCTGTCGATCATCCGCGATCTCAAGAGCCGGATGAACGTGCCGGTCATCATGCTGACGGCGACCGCAAGCCCGATCGACCGCGTGGTCGGGCTTGAGCTGGGGGCCGACGATTACGTGGCAAAACCCTGCGAACTGCGCGAATTGATGGCGCGGATCCGCTCGGTCCTGCGGCGCAGCACGCCAGCCAGAACGGCAGCGCCCGAAGCTGCGGCCGCCAAGACCGAGAAAGAACAATTGGTTCGCTTCGGCACCAAATGGCTTGATCTGCAGGCGCAGGCGCTGCGCGACGACGAGGGCAACGAGCATCCGCTAACCGCCCTCCGAATTCGGGCTCTTGAAGGTGTTTGCGGCCAACCCGAAACGGGTGCTTTCGCGCGAGCGGCTGCTCGAACTGGCCAATGCGCGCGATGCCGAGGCATTCGACCGCGCCGTCGACCTCCGGATCATGCGCATCCGCCGCAAGATCGAGATCGATCCGACCAAGCCCGCCGTCATCCGCACCATCCGCGGCGGCGGCTATCTGTTCTCACCGAGCGGCGAAAAAGCCTGATCTTCGTCCACAGCCCAATGATGGACGCGCGAGAACGCACCAGGGGCCGGTTCCGTTCCGCCCTGTCCGTAACTTCCCCTCAATTTTCCACGTATTGAAATTACTGGCATTTTTGCCCCGAATGTTTCGTCGGCCGCGCCCTGACGAAACAATTCTCCTACCGATGAAACCATTTTCCGCTTTTCGCGCAGACATCCCGAAACCGTGGCTAATTAACAATTCTCCCAACGAAAGCCGCCAAGGCGAACTGGGAGCCTGTCATGTCGAACGTCGTCGCCATCAACGCCGCAGCCAACGCGCATATCGACGCTGCACGCCAGACATCCGACGAAATGCTGCTCAGCAAGATCGCCACAGGCGACCGCACCGCCATGCACGTGCTCTATTCCCGCCACAACGTCCGGGTCTATCGTTTCGTCCTTCGCATGGTCCGCGACACCACGGTGGCGGAAGATCTCGTGAGCCAGGTGTTCCTGGACGTCTGGCGCACGGCCGAACAGTTCGAAGGCCGCTCGCAGGTTTCCACCTGGCTGCTGTCGATCGCCCGCTTCAAGGCGCTGACCGCGCTGCGCCAGCGCAAGCATGAGGACATCGACCAGGAAGAAGTGCTCGACATCGCCGACCAATCGGATACGCCGGAAGCCGCGCTCGATCGCGCCACCACCAGCGAGATCCTGCGCGCCTGCGTCGCGAAGCTGTCGCCGGCCCACCGCGAGATCATCAACCTCGTCTACTATCACGAGAAGTCGGTGGAAGAGGCGGGCGAGATCATCGGCATTCCCCAGAGCACGGTGAAGACCCGCATGTTCTATGCCCGCAAGCAATTGGCCGAGTTGCTGAGGTGTGCCGGCGTGGAGAGCCTCGCGGCGTGAAACAGTCATCCGGAAGATCGCGCACGGAGTGAGAAATTATAGGGATTGTCTTCGAAGCCAGAAAGCGGCGACGAAACAATTGAAACAATCGACGACATCACCCGGAAAAATTCGGTCCCTATACCATTAACCATCGAACGCAACGCTAACGCCGAACAGGAGAAAGACATGCTGAAGCCGTCCTTCCGCTTCTTCATCATCCCGCTCGGCGCAGTCGCTACGCTTGCGACACTCTCGAGCCAGAACGTCTCACCGCGCGCCCAGCGCGATGCCGGTGTGATGCCGGTGCGCGAGCAGGTGATCGATTGCAGCACCAAGAGCGCCGCAGACGTCTGCGAGATCAGGTAGCGAATTCGTAAGTCTTCAAGTTTCCAACCTCCCAAACGACCTCCAACGACCCGGCCGGGATGCCCCCCAGCCGGGTCGCTCTGCTTTTGCGGCCGTGTGGAAGTCTCACACAGACGTGACCTCGCCCGCATGAGGCGGACGTAACGGCCGATCTCGCCATCGCGAAGAACATCACACCGCCGGGCATTGGGCTTGGCCGGTTGGCGATGGGCGGTTCTGATGCTGAATCTTGTTCTCGCGCTGCTCGCGGGTGTTGTCACCGTCGCGGCGCCTTGCACCCTGCCGATGCTGCCGATCCTGCTTGGGGCATCGATAGGCCAGACCAGCAAGGCGCGGCCGGCGATGATCGCGCTTGGCTTTGTGATGTCATTCTCGATGGTGGCGTTGCTGCTGAGCGCGATCACGCGCGCCTTCGATTTCGATCCCAACGTGTTACGGACCGGCGCCGCGATCCTCTTGCTCGGCTTCGGGCTGTTGATGATCTGGCCGGCACCGTTCGAATGGCTGACGATCCGAATCGGCGGTCTCACCGCCGGCGGTTCGCCGGGCAACGCAACACCATCGCTGGGGCTGATCGGCGGCTTCGTGCTCGGCACAACACTGGGGCTGGTGTGGACGCCCTGCGCCGGACCCGTGCTGGGCTCGATCCTGACCATTGTGGCGACCTCGAAAGATGCCGGCTGGGCCAGTCTGCAGCTCGTCGTCTACGCCATCGGGGCGGCGCTTCCGATGCTCGCTATCGCCTACGGCGGTCAGGCCGTCACGACCCGTATCCGCAGCATCGCGCGGATCGCGCCGCGACTGCAGCAGGGCTTTGGCGTCGTCATCATCGCCTTCGCAGCGCTCTCCTACTTCCAATACGACACGCTCATCGTGGCGTGGCTGACCAGCTTCTACCCTAACGGCCAGATCGGCCTTTGACCTCAAGAGGAAACGGAAATGATCATGCGCTCACTTGTATCCGTCCTGATCGGCACTGTTTGCCTGACCGGCATCGCCGCTCCTCATATCGCCCACGCACAGGAGCCTGTATTGAAGGTCGCGGCAGCACAACAGAGCGCGCCGAATTTTGCCGGCATCAGCAGATGGTTCAATTCGCAGCCGCTCAACATTGCCGACCTGCGCGGCAAGGTCGTACTGGTCAATTTCTGGACCTATGGCTGCGTGAACTGCGTCAACACGCTGCCCCATGTCGTCGCGCTCGATGCCAAGTACAGGGGTCGAGGCCTCGTCGTGGTTGGCGTCCATACGCCGGAATTTCCGTTCGAACGCTCGGCATCCAACGTCCAGGCTGCGCTGAAACGGCATGGCATCACCTACCCGGTGGCGCAGGACAATGAGTCGCAGACCTGGAACGCCTACCGCAACCAGTATTGGCCGGCCCAGTACATCATCGATCAGAACGGAAATATCGTATTCCATCACGACGGCGAGGGACAATACGAGCAGATTGACCGCACCATCGCACGGCTGCTCAACGTCAACAGTTGAGCGCTTTTGCAAGGACGATACTACTGTCGTCAAACCCGGCGCCTCAAGGTCCGCGCCGGGTCGGTCGGTCTGCCTTGGTCATATTGACATGTTTTCACCGCGATCGGACGCGTGATAACCTCACGTCGGAACTCACGATGGATCGCACGTCATGTTCGAAGGCTGGGATGCGGTTGCGCTCGCCCGGGCGCAGTTTGCTTTCACGATGTCGTTTCACATCATATTTCCGGCTTTCTCGATCGGGCTCGCCAGCTACCTGGCGGTGCTCGAAGCGCTCTGGCTGTGGACCGGGCGCGAGGTCTTCATCAATCTGTTTCACTACTGGCTGAAGATCTTCGCGGTCGCGTTCGGGATGGGCGTGGTGTCGGGCATCGTGATGTCCTACCAGTTCGGCACCAACTGGTCGGCGTTCTCCGACAAGACCGGACCCGTCATCGGACCACTGATGGCCTATGAGGTCCTGACCGCGTTTTTCCTCGAGGCAGGCTTCCTCGGCGTGATGCTGTTCGGGCTGAACCGCGTCGGTCCCAGGCTGCACTTTCTCGCAACCTTGATGGTCGCGGTCGGCACGCTGATCTCGGCATTCTGGATCCTCTCGTCCAATTCCTGGATGCAGACGCCGACCGGTTACGCCATCAATGCGAGCGGCCAGTTCGTGGCCGCCGACTGGCTCGAGGTGATCTTCAACCCGTCCTTTCCCTATCGCCTCGTGCACATGGTGCTTGCAGCGTATCTGACGACCGCGCTCGTGGTCGGTGCGGTCGGCGCGTATCACCTTCTGCGTGACCAGCATCTTGCCGGTCCGCGCGTGATGTTCTCGATGGCGATGTGGATGGCGACGTTTGTCGCGCCAATCCAGATTCTGGCCGGTGACCAGCACGGGCTGAACACGCTGGAGCATCAGCCCGTGAAGATCATGGCGATGGAAGGCCACTACCAGAGCCACAAGGACGGCGCGCCGCTGATCCTGTTCGGATGGCCGAACCAGACCGCCGGCCGGGTCGACTACGCCGTCGAGATTCCCAAGCTCGGATCGGTGATCCTGAAGCACTCACCCACCGCGCCGATGGCCGGGCTCGACACCGTGCCGCGCGAAAACTGGCCGCCGGTACCGATCACCTTCTGGTCGTTCCGCATCATGGTCGGGCTCGGCTTCCTGATGATGGGGCTCGGCCTGCTCAGCGCCTGGATGCGCTGGCGCGGCCAGCTCTATTCCTCGCGCTTCCTGCACATCTTCGCAATGCTGATGGGGCCGGCGGGCTTCATCGCGGTGCTGGCGGGCTGGATCACCACCGAGACCGGACGGCAGCCATTCACGGTCTATGGCCTGCTGCGGACGGCCGATTCGGTTTCCCCGCTCGCCGCGCCTGCGGTCGGCTCATCGCTGCTCGCTTTCGTCATCGTCTACTTCGCGGTGTTCACGGCGGGCGTGATCTATCTGCTGCGGCTGATGGCGGCGCCGCCGCATCCGGGCGAACTCGGGCCGCCGCGTGACGTTCCCGCCCGTGCTGCCGGCATCACGCCGGCCGCCGCCGCAGCAGCGGAGGGCGCACGATGAGCGTCGCGGTCGACCTTGCCGTCGTCTGGGCCTTCATCATCGCCTTCGCGGTGTTCGTCTACATCGTCATGGACGGCTTCGATCTCGGTCTTGGCATCCTGTTTCCGCTCTTTCCGAGGAAGGCAGATCGCGACATCATCATGAACAGTGTGGCGCCGGTCTGGGACGGCAACGAGACCTGGCTGGTGCTCGGCGGCGGCGGGCTGATGGCGGCATTCCCGCTTGCCTACGCCGTGCTGATGCCGGCGCTCTACACTCCAATGATCGCGATGCTGGTCGGCTTGATCTTCCGTGGGGTCGCCTTCGAATTCCGCTGGCGCACGCAGCGCGAACGCAACCGCTGGGACATCGCCTTTTTCGGCGGATCGCTGGTGGCGGCGCTGGCGCAGGGCGTTGCGCTCGGCGCCATCCTGCAGGGCGTGCATGTCGAGGCCCGGCAATATGCCGGCGGCTGGTGGGACTGGCTGACGCCCTTCAGCGTGTTGACCGGAATATCGCTGGTCGTGGGTTACGCGCTTTTGGGCGCGACCTGGCTGGTGATGAAGACCGAGGGCGCGCTGCGCGACAAGGCCTATCAATTGAGTTGGGTACTCCTGTTCGCGATGCTCGGCGCGATCGGCGCCGTCAGCATCGCAACCCCGTTCCTCAGCGTGCAATATACCCAGCGCTGGTTCACCTGGCCGAACATCATCCTGACTGCGCCGGTGCCGATCGCGGTGGCGGCCACCACCGTTTTGCTGTTGCGAGGTCTTGCGAACAAGTATGACTACCAGCCGTTCTTCCTGACGCTGGTGCTGTTCTTCCTGTCCTACGCCGGCCTCGGCATCAGCATGTATCCCTATATCGTGCCGCAGAGCATCACGATCTGGGAGGCGGCCTCGCCCCCCAACAGCCAGATCTTCATGCTGGTCGGCGTCGCGATCCTGATCCCGCTGATCCTCGCCTATACGGGTTGGGCATATTGGGTGTTTCGCGGCAAGGTGCGGCCCGGAGGCGGGTATCACTGATGCCGCGCGAGGAGAATCCACGCCCGTTCGGAAAGCGCCTGATGTGGTTCGCCGCGCTTTGGCTCGGCGGCGTCGGTGCCGTGGCGCTGATTTCGTTCGGCCTGCGGCTCTGGATCGCACCGCAATAAGACAACTCCGCTACAGGGCCATGACGGAAATCGCAGGTATTCCAGCGAGCTACCTGCTTCGCCCCAAACTTGCCATCAAGCTGCCACTGAGATTTGATGCTTCCTGATTTGGGTGGACCATCAATGCATTTGGCCGCGCGCCAACGAGGAGAGCTTTGTATGACGAAACTTCGTCACCTGATCTGGATGGTCATTGCCGCCGGCGGCCTGATGCTTTCGGCCTCGCAGAGCCAGGCCCAGACGTCCGATGTCGGCGACCAGCCAGGCCTGGTCCCGGACGATAACGTCGAGCTCGATCCGGAATGGCGCAAGCAGGTGGTTTATTACCGCACCAACGAGGCGCCGGGGACCATCATCATTTCGACCAAGGAACGCCATCTCTACCTGATCCAGGGCAACGGCCGCGCCATCCGTTACGGCATCGGCGTCGGCCGCGAAGGCTTCCAATGGCAGGGTCTCCTCAACATTACCCGCAAGGCGGAATGGCCGGACTGGACCCCGCCGCCGGAAATGATCGCACGTCAGCCCTACCTGCCGCGCTTCATGGCCGGCGGCCCCGGCAACCCGCTCGGCGCCCGCGCGATGTATCTCGGCACCACCGTCTACCGCATCCACGGCACCAACCAGCCCAACACCATCGGCACCGCGATCTCCTCCGGCTGCTTCCGGCTGGTCAACGCCGACGTCGCCGACCTCTATGATCGCGTCCCCGTCGGCACCAAGGTGATCGTCCGGCAGAAGCCCGAACTGTAACCGCCCGCCCTCTCCCTTCCTGACACCATTGCCCCCATCATCCGGTGAGACATAAATGATGCGCACATTTCGAGGCGGCCTGCTGATCGGGCTCGCGGTCGCGGCCCTGGTTGCAGCCGCCGCCGTCACCTATGAGCGATACGACACCAAGACGTTGAAGCGCACCATCCGCCGCGGCGAGGTGCTGTGTGGTGTCAACAAGGGCCTGCCGGGCTTCTCGATCCCTGACGAGAAGGGCAACTGGACCGGCTTCGACGTCGACTTCTGCCGCGCGGTGGCCGCCGCGATCTTCGACGATCCGTCCAAGGCAAAGTTCGTCCCGCTCGATGCCAGCGAGCGCTTCAAGGAGTTGCAGAGCCGGAAGGTGGACATCCTCTCGCGCAACTCGACCTGGAGCATGTCGCGCGAGACCAACTACGACCTCTATTTCCCGGCCGTCGCCTATTATGACGGCGAAGGCTTCATGCTGCCGCGCTCACGCAACATCGATTCCGCACTCGATTTGAACGGCAGCAAGGTCTGCGTGCAGGGGGAGACCACGACGGCGCTCAACCTCGCCGACTATTTCCGTATCAACAATATGAAATATACGGAGATGAAGTTCGGAAAGCTGGAGGATGTCGTCAAAGCCTATGACAGCGGGCAGTGCGATACCCTCACTGCAGATGCCTCCCAGCTCTATGCGCTGCGGCTCAACCTCTCCAAGCCCAATGACCACATCATCCTGCCCGACATCATCTCGAAGGAGCCGCTCGCACCGGTGGTGCGGCTGCGCGACGACGACTGGATGATGATCGTGAAATGGACGCTTTATGCGATGATCAACGCCGAGGAACTCGGCATCACGTCGAAGAACATCGACGAGGCGATGAAATCGAAGAAGCCCGAGGTGATGCGGCTGGTCGGCACCGAAGGCTCCTACGGCGAGGACCTCGGCCTGACCAAGGACTGGGCTGCGCGCATCATCCGCCACGTCGGCAATTACGGCGAGATCTACGACCGCAACGTCGGCAGCGAGTCGCAACTGAAGATCCCGCGCGGCCTCAACCAGCTCTGGAGCGCCGGCGGCATCCAGTACGCCCCGCCGATCCGGTAGAGGTCTCCCGGTTCATAGCCTCCGCTCTATCTCCTCATCCTGAGGAGCGCGGAACGGGCGTCTCGAAGGATGAGGCCACAGAACGGGCCTCATGGTTCGAGACGCCGCTTGCGCGGCTCCTCACCATGAGGGATAGAGATCAATACCCCTTCGTCCTTGCCAGTTGATCGGCGTGGAAATTGCTGTCGCCGAACAGCTCCTGGCACACCCGCGCGCGCTTCATGAAGAAGCCGATGTCGAACTGGTCGGTCATGCCCATGCCGCCGTGCATCTGCACGCCCTCTTGCACAGCGAGCGTCGCCGTGGTGCCGGCGCGCGCTTTGGCGACGGCAACGGCGCTGCCCGCATTGGCCAAATCGGCATCGAGGGCCTGCAATGCTTTCAGCACTGCGGCGCGCGTGATCTCGATATCGATATAGAGCTGGGCGGCGCGATGCTGCAGCGCCTGGAATTCGCCGATCGCCTTGCCGAACTGCTTCCGCTCCTTCAGGTACGCAACCGTGCGGCCGAATACCTCCTCGCTCAGGCCCACCATTTCCGACGCGACGGCGCCGCGGCCGACATTGAGCACGCCTTCGAGCAGCGGATAGCCCTGATCGACCTCTCCTAACACGCTGTCGGCGTCGACCTCGACATTGTCGAACACGATGCGCGAGGCGTTGTGGGAGTCGACCATGATGGTGCGCTCGGTCGCAATCCCCTTGGCCTTCGGATCGACCAGGAACAGGGTCACCCCGTTCTTCTCCCCGGCGCTGCCGGCCGTGCGCGCTGCGACGATCAGGAGGTCAGCGGTATGGCCATCGACGACAAGCGCCTTGTCGCCATTCAGCTTGAAGCCGTTGCCGCTGCGCACCGCCTGCATGCTGGTCTGCAGCGGACGATGCTTGGCGCCTTCGTCGACCGCGAGCGCGGCGAGCAGCGAGCCGTCGGCGATCTTGGGCAGATGCCGCGACTTCTGCGCCTCGCTGCCGCCACGCGATAACGCCGAGGCTGCGAGCACGGACGTGGCAAGGAACGGCGACGGCATCAGCGTGCGCCCGATCTCCTCCATCACGATCCCGGCCTCGACCGCGCCGAGCCCACTGCCGCCGAATTGTTCCGGCACCAGGAGGCCCGAGAAGCCCATCTCGGCAAAGGTCTTCCAGAGTTCGCGCGAGAAGCCGGTTTCGTCCTTGCTGTCGCGCAACTGGCGCAGATGCGAGACCGGCGCCCGGTCGCCGATGAGGCCGCGCGCGCTGTCGCGCAGCATGGATTGTTCTTCGGTCAGGATGAGGGCCATGATGCATCAAGCTCCCGGCAGGTCGAGGATGCGCTTGGCGACAATGCCGAGCATCACCTCCGACGTGCCGCCTTCGATCGAATTGGCCTTGGTGCGCAGCCAGGCGCGCGGCCGGGCGCCGCCCCTGGAGCGCTCGCTTTCCCATTCCAGCGCGTCGATGCCGCCAGCCGACATAAGGATCTCGTAGCGGCGCTTGTTGAGCTCGGTGCCGTAATATTTCATCGCCGAGGAGAATGCCGGATGCGCCTGCCCAGCCTTCGCCAGATCAACCGCGCGCTCGGCGGCCGCGGCGAGCGCCGCTTCATCGACTTCGAAGCTCGCGATCTGGCTGCGCAGCACCGCATCATCGAGGCGCCCCTGATCGTCGGCACCGATGGAATCTGCGGCGATCTGGCCGAGCGGACGGCCAACGCCGCGCTCGCCCATGCCGGAGATCATCGCGCGCTCGTGCTGCAGCAGATATTTTGCGACGTCCCAGCCTTGGTTGATGGTGCCCACGACATGCGATTTCGGCACCCGCACATTGTCGAAGAAGGTCTCGCAGAACGGCGAATAGCCTGAGATCAACAGGATCGGCTTGGTCGACACGCCTTTCGAGGTCATGTCGAACAGGATGAAGCTGATGCCGTCATGCTTCTTCGCGGTCGGGTCGGTGCGCACCAGGCAGAAGATCCAGTCCGCATAGTTGGCGTAGGAGGTCCAGATCTTCTGGCCATTGATGATGAAATCATCGCCGTCGCTCTCGGCCCGCGTCTGCAGCGAAGCGAGATCGGAGCCGGCGTTCGGCTCGGAATAGCCCTGACACCAGCGGATCAGGCCGGCCGTGATCTTCGGCAGATGCTCCCGCTTCTGCTCCTCCGTGCCATATTTCAACAGCGCGGGCCCAAGCATGGAGATGCCGAACGAGGTCAGTGGCTGCCGCGCGCCGATCGCCGCCATCTCCTGGCGCAGGATTTTCGCTTCCTCGCCATCGAGCCCGCCGCCGCCATATTCCTTCGGCCAGTGCGGCACCGTCCAGCCCTTGTCGCGCATCCGCTCGAACCAGATCCGCTGCGGCTCGGAGGAGAACTTGGCGTTGCGGCCGCCCCAGAACGTATCGGCGTCCGAGGTCATGGGCTTGCGCATCTCCGGCGGGCAGTTCTGCTCCAGCCAGGCGCGGGTTTCACTGCGGAATCTTTCAAGATCGGCCATCGGGCGCTTCCATCTGACGAATTGCTGAAACGACCTTAGCCGCCGGACCGTGGAATTCAATATCTCGATGCGCCCCGCGCCGGTGGCCGCGACGCGCGATCGGGTGTATGCGCTTCCTGGCGTAACGATTGAAAAACAAGAGGAAACGGACATGCGGCTGAAGCTGCTTTCGCCTGGCGAAATGAACGAGGCGCAAAAACAGACCTATGACGAGGCGATCGCCGGCAAGCGCGGCTCCGCGCCGGCGCCGATGATGGCCTGGCTCAACAGCCCGGAAATGGCCAGGCATGCCACGCGGCTGGGCGAGATGCTGCGCTTCAACACGGTGTTCCCGCCAAAACTTTCGGAGATCGCGATCCTCGTCACCGCGCGCCACTTCACCGCGCATTACGAATGGTGGGCGCACAAGCGCCTCGCGCTGAAGGGCGGCCTCGACCCGAAAATCATCGACGCCATCCGCGACCGCCGCACGCCCGAATTCGACGACCCCAAGGCCGGGATGATCTATGATGTGGCGAAATCGCTGCACGAAGGCCATGGGCTGTCGCGGGCGCTGTATGATGAAGCTGTCGAGGGGCTCAGCGAGCGCGGCGTGGTCGAAATCATCGGGCTCTGCGGCTACTACACGATGGTGTCGCTGACGCTGAACACCTTTGAATTCGGCCTGCCGGACGGCGAGGTGTCGGAGCTGGCGTAAGCCAGGGACGCGGCCGGAAACACACCGTTTCAGGATAGGCCTGTACCGCTGCGCTCCGATCGTCGCTACATACGAGATTTCAAACGGAGCAGCAGCATGGCGCAAAATCCTCCCATCATCGCCGGCACGCGGATCGGGCACGTGCACCTGAAGGTCGCCGATCTCGATCGCGCGCTCGGCTTCTATTGCGGCGTGCTCGGCTTCGAGCTGCAGCAGCGCCTGGGTTCCGGCGCTGCGTTCATCTCGGCGGGCGGCTACCACCACCACATCGGGCTGAACACCTGGGAGAGCAAAAGCGGCCATCCGCCGCCGCCAGGCACCACCGGCCTGTACCACACCGCGATCCTCTACCCGACCCGCCCCGCTCTCGCCGACGCGCTGCACCGCGTGCTCTCGGCCGGTATCGCGCTCGACGGCGCCAGCGACCACGGCGTCAGCGAGGCGCTCTATCTGCGCGATCCCGACGAGAACGGCGTCGAGCTCTATTGGGACCGGGCGAAGGAGCAATGGCCGCGCACGCCGGATGGCGCGCTCGCGATGTTCACCAAGCGGCTCGATCTCGAGGACTTGCTGAGACAGCGGCAAACGTAGTCCCTCATGGTGAGGAGGCGCGCAAGCGCCGTCTCGAACCATGAGGCCCCGATCTCCCCGTGGCCCATCCTTCGAGGCGCGGCTTGACGGCCGCTCCTCAGAGGGTGAGAATGATTCGCCTTGTCCGGAGAATTTTACATGTGATGGGCTGGAAGGCACAGACCGTAAAGCTTTTCGGTTGAGCCGGCGCCGAATGACCGCGATCTGACCTCCGGGCCGGTGCTGCGGCTGCTGCGGCGCTTTGTGGGCACCTGCTGGCGTGGACGCCTCTGTTCATGCCGCGACCTGCGCCTTGGCGTGCAAGGCGAGGAAGCGCATCATGTTGTGAGCGACGGCGAACCACAGCAGATGGAGGCGGGCCTTGATCTTGCCGCGCAGGGTTAGCTGGCGCAGTCCCATGCGGCGGGCATGGGCATTGATGCATTCGTGCTCGGCGCGCAGTCGGTAGAATGCCTTACCGTCCTTGCTCTGCATGCGTTCACGCCAATCCGCGACGCCAACACCGTCACCCTGCTTCGGCGCATAAGGGTCGGTGCCGTGCCTGGTTTGCCCCGCCGGGCACCACAGTTTGATATCTTTGGCGTGGGCCCACTCGATGTCGTCGTTCTTGGTGAAGCCGCCGTCGACCAGATAGTTGGAGGGGTCGTAGCCTTCAGCGTGCACCGTCTCGATCCCCGGTTGCGCCAGGCCGCGATCCGAGCCGCTGGTATCGATGTCGACCGCAACGATCACCTGGTGTTCCGGCGCCGAGATGATCTGCATGTTATAAGCCGGACGCCACCCACCATCGGCCATCTTCATCACCCGCGCGTCGGTATCGGTGGTCGAAGCGCGCGGCTCCTTCTGCTTGGCCACCTGGTTCTTGTTGGTCTTCTCGCGCCGCTCCCGCTCGACCTCCAGTTCCTTCATGCGCTGCTGCGCCGCCGCGATCCGCGCCTCGCGCTCGCGGGCGCCACGCGCCTTCGCCGCCCGCTGGCGACGATCGCCAGCCGCCGGATCCGTCTCGGCTTCAGCGCGCAGGCGCGCCACCCGCGTCTGCGCCGCGGTGAGCAGATCATCAAGCCGCGCGCGCCGGCGGAAGGAACTCGCCCCGGCACCCGCGCGCACCCGCAAGCCATCCTGCGCCAACGTGTCGAGCGACACCAGGCCAGCTTCCACCATGGATGCGACCCCCTGCGCCAGCAGCCGCTCCAGAACTGCCATATGCGCGATCCGGAAGTTCGACAGGCTGTGATAGTTCATCGACACCCCGCCGCATAACCAGCGATAGACCAGATGATCGCGGCACAGCCGATCCAGTTGGCGGGCGCTGCCCACCCCATCGACCGTGGCCCACAGCCAAAGCGCCAACATCAGTTCCGGTGCTGCTGGCGGATGTCCGGGCTGGCCCTCGCGCGCCTTGATCACCTCGTGCAACGCCGACAGATCCAGCCCCTCGACGAACGCCCAGACCGAGCGGACCGGATGATCCTCCGAGATCAGATCGTCCAATGCCGCCACCTGCATGCCGATCTGACTGCGTTCCGGCACCCGCAGCCGCAGCGCACCACGCCCTTCGGCCTGCGGTCTTTCCTGCTCAGGTAACCCCTCGAACAATTGCTCGTCAGCCATCGTCAGCCCCTGCCTCGCGCGCAATGCAAGCGAATCACAGCACCGCGGCTGTGGCAAATGCTCATTGCCTAAAGATTCTCACGCTCTCAGGATGAGGGTGGTGTGCGTGGCAGCCGTATCGAAGCTATGCATTGCCCCGCCCGCGGATCATGACCAGCACGGCCGCAGTCAATTCGAGCGCGATGCAGCCGTAGAACGGCAAGGCGTAGCTGCCCGATGCATCGCGCAGCAGGCCGACCACGCCTGGACCAAACGCATAAGTGATCTGGTTGATGGCGGTGAGCAGACTCACCAGCACGCCGAACGAGCGCGAGTCGAATTCGCGCTGTACGATCAAGGCCGGCAGCGTGATCAGATTGCCGACCGAGAAGCCGAACAGCGCGCATGCCGCGACCAGCACCCAATCGCTGCGCAGGTTGATGATGATAAGGAGCGCCATGGCCTGGCTGACGAAGGACAGCGCCGATGCCAACCGCTGATTGAGCCGGTCGATCACGAAGGAGAAGCTCACGCGCCCGACCACCGCCATCGCCGTCAGCAGCGCCATCGCAAGCGCTGCGCGCTCGCGGCCGATCACCTGATCCAGGAATGCGATCAGGTGCACGATGAAGCCGACCTGGGCGAACAGCACCAGGGCGAACGCGATCGTCACCGAGAGGAAGCCGAGATCGCGAAGCGCACGGGCGCGGATCTGCGTCGGCGACGGTCCATCCGCAGCCGCCAGCGTCATCGCGGTCAAATGCACCGGCGGCCGGCCGACGAAGATCAGGATCACCGGCACCATCAGCACGACCATCGCGATGGCCGCCGCGGTCATCGCGCCGGAGAAACCGAAATATCCGATGCCGGCGACCAGCAGCGGCACGCCGGCGATGCCGCCAAAGCTAGCGCCGTTCAGCGCCAGGCTGATCGCCATGCCGCGCTTCTTGTCGAACCACAGGCCGAGCGTGTTGGTGATCATGCCGAGGCTGGTGCCGGCCCAGCCGAAGGCGAGCACGGCGTCGGCAAGATAGAGCTGCCAGGGCTCGCGCACCTGCCCGACGGCTAGCGCCGCCGCGGCCATCGCGCAGGTGCCCGCGATCAAGCAAGCGCGCGGGCCGAACGCCTTGATCGCTTCGCTGACAAAGACGACCAGTCCTGCGCCCGCGAGATAGAAGAACGTGGTGCCCGACGAAATCAGCGATGCCGGCCAGCCATGCAGGCGCTGCAGTTCGGCGACATAGACGCTCTGGCCGTAGAAGCCGAGACCCCAGCCGAAGGTCGCGAGTAGGAAGCAGACCAGCACGATGCGCCAGCCGTCGTAGCGCAGCGAGGTCTCGTCGCTGCTGATGTGAGTCGATGCGTCCACGGTTCTTGCTTGTCGTTGTTACGCGGTCGTACCGTTTAGCAGAATGGCTTGCTCATCATTTCGACCACGACCGAACTGTCAGCAGTTGTCAGCAAGTTCTCAAATAGTTGGTTCCGGAAACTCGTCCACGCTACGCAATTTAGCGCGTCGTTTTGCAAACGAGGCGATCCACAGCACGACAAGCCCCAGCAGCACGGGCGGGAACACCACGAGATTCACCGCCGACCAGCCGTAATTGGCGAGCAATTGGCCTGACGAGAACGAGCCGATCGCCATCATCCCGAACACCAGGAAATCGTTGAAGGCCTGCACCTTGTTGCGCTCCTGCGGCCGGTGCGTCTCCAGCACCAGCGCGGAGGCGCCCACGAAGCCGAAATTCCAGCCCACGCCGAGCACGACCAGCGTCGCCCAGAAGTGCAGCGTGGTCAGGCCGGAGAGCCCGATCGCCGCGGCGAGCGCCTCCAACAGGAGGCCGAGCGCGACGATACGCGGCGCGCCGAAGCGGGCGATCAGCGATCCCGTGAAGAAGCTCGGACCGTACATCGCGATGATGTGCCACTGGATCGCGAAATTGGAGTCGCTGACGGAGAGGCCGCACATCTTCATCGCAAGCGGCGCCGACGTCATCACCAGGTTCATCATCGGATAGGCGATGATGCCGCAGAGCGCGGCGGCGATGAAGCGCGGCTGCCGCGCGATCTCGAGCAGCGGCCGGCCGCCATGCAGGTCGATCGCGGCGGGCTTCGGCGCATCGACGCCTGCCAGCACCGCCATTGCGACCAGAGCGACGAGCGCCTGCACCACGAAGCTGAAGGCGAAGAGATAAGGCGGCCAGACGTCCATGGTCCATTGCACGAGCTGCGGACCGAGCACGCCGGCGAATACGCCGCCCGCCATCACCCAGGACACCGCCTTCGGCCGGAACGCGGCGCTGGCGCCGTCGGCGGCGGCGAAGCGATAGGATTGCGCCACCGCGCCATAGAGCCCGCCGAGGAAGGTCGCAAGGCAGAACAGCCAGAACGCGCCGCGCAGGATCGCGAAGGCGCCGAGCACGCCGGTCAGCGTGCCGCAGCCGGTGCCGATGATGAAGGCGGTGCGGCGGCCATAGGCGCGCGAGATCGCGCCGGTCGGCAGCGTGCCGGCGGCAAGCCCCAGCACATACATCGACAGCGGCACGGTGGCGAGCGAGATGTTTGGCGCCAGCGTCGCGCCGACGATCGAGCCGGTGGCGAAGATGACGGCCGAATTGGCGCCGGTCAGCGCCTGCGCCGCCGCCAGCCGCAGTACATTGGCGCGCGCCCGCGCATCGTCGGCGATCTCGTCGCTGGATGTGACGTCACTCATCGAGATTCCCATTCCAAGGCACCCGGCAGGGAACCTCGCTGTTGCGGGCGCACTATGGAGAGAGGACGCCGCCCGATCAACCAGCACAAACGGACGGACGTTATGCGAGTGGCACACGATGGTTGGCACTCTACCTGACCCTCATCCTGAGGAGCGCGGAACGCGCGTCTCGAAGGATGAAGCCCCGCTGGTGGCCTCGCCCTTCGAGACGACCGCTGCGCGGTCTCCTCAGGGTGAGGAGATAGGTTGGAGTGCGCTGTCCTTTCGTCATTGCGAGCGCAGCGAAGCAATCCATCTTGCCGCTTGTGGCGGCATGGATTGCTTCGCTTCGCTCGCAATGACGATGTGAGTGGCCCGATGGATTCCGGGTTCGCGACTGCGTCGCGCCCCGGAATGACGGAAGGTAGGGAGTCTGCGGACCATCCCTCGACGCCGCTTCGCGGCTACTCGGGATGAGGTCGTCACTTCGGGCGATCAGGCGTAGGGGGCGCCGGCGGGGCGATGTAGACTTTCCAGCTTACGGCGGGGCCGGGGTGGCCGTGGACGAAGCGGCGCGTGGTCATGATCAGGCGTTCGGCGTGCGGCGCGTTCTTGTCGATCCAGCTCTCGAATGCCGGCAGGCGTCCGTCATTGGGATCGAACACGCCGATGAAGCCGAGGCGCCTGGCCTCCGCTTCGCTGGTAAGTCCATTGCTCCAGATCTCGCCCGGCGTGAACGGCGCGGGATGATCGGGGCTGTAGAACACCAGCGGCATGATCACCTCCGTGGTGCCGGCCACCACGGGCCAGCGCGAGGCGGCTTTGCGGTGCCAGGCTTCGGTGAGCTCGCGCGCGAGTTCGGCGCGCGCGCCGTATTTCGCGACGCTGCTCGGATCGGCGGCGAGTTCGCGCTCGGCGATGGTCGGCGAGGCAAACAGCATGACGATGGTGATCAAGAGCCAGATCGCGCTGATCCGAAACAGCGCCATCCTGGGGATCCGCAGCCACGGGATCGCGACCAGCGCCAGCGGCGTCAGGAAGAACAGCGAGATGCCCCAGTCGGTCTTGATGTAGATCTCGAAGAACAGCGCGCCGAGCGGCGGTCCGATCGCGACGATGATCTGGATGATCCAGACGTTGAGCGCCTGCGAAAGGTTCACGCCGGGATTCGGCCCGAGCGACCAGTTGCGCGTGAACAAGGTCGACGGCCGCCGCACCAGCGCACCCCAGCCGAGCGCGAGCGCCGCCAGCACGATGCAGGCGGCGAGCAATCCGATATTGTGGCCAATATAGCCGTTCACGAGATACAGACTGACCTCGCGATTATCGATGCTGTAGACATCTCCGGCATAGGTCAGCGGCGCGAAATGGGCCTCGCTCAGCCACACGATATGCGGGATCATCGCCACAATCAGCGTTGCGATCGCAACCCATGGCGCCGGCGAGGCCAGGAAGCGCAACCGCTCGGGATGGATCAGCGCCGCAAGCCCGATGGCGCCGATCATGGTCAGCACCCAATATTTGGTCATCAGCGCCAGCGCGCCGGCCAGGCCAAGCCAGATCCCCGAAATCGCGGTGCGTTTCTCGAACGCGTAGAGATAGGCCAGCACGACCGGCGGCAGGGTCGCAAGCTGCAGCAGGTCCGGGTTGTACTTGTAACCCTTGAAGTTGAAGATCGGGTAGAGCGCGAGCATCACCACGACGAAGAAGGCGCGGCGGCGGTCGACGACACGGAGCGCGATCAGCCAGCACACCACGAGGCTCACGCCAATGACCGCCATCGCCAGCGCATAGGTCGCCCAATCCGTCACAGGGAAGATGCGGAACCAGAGGCCGGCGACCCAGCCGGACAGCGGCGGATGCTTGCCATAGCCGAGCTGGAATTTCTGGCCCCAGGCAAAGGCCTCCGCGACATCCATATGGATATCCTGCGCGGACTTCAGATTGACGAGGATCAGCGTCCACAGCACGGCGTGGGCCAGCGCAAAGCCGGTGACGAACCATAATCCGGTGACGGGATCGGTTGCGCGCGCCACCAGCCACGCCTCCAGGCGCGAGATCGAGAATTTCCGTTTTGCGCGCGCCGCGATGGGCAGGGTTGATGCAGTTGGCATGGCGCCTGCGTAGCCTGTTTTTTGGGTGAATGAAATCAGCTTGGCGTGAGGGAACGACGCTGCGCTCCCTCTCCCGCTTGCGGGGGAGGGTTGGGGTGGGGGTTGTCTCCACGATTTAGACTGTCCGTGGGGAGAGAGCCCCCACCCGGCCCTTCGCCATAGCCGAAGCTTCGCTTCGGCGTCCTTTAAGAACGGCCGCCGAAGGCGGCCTACGCCTCCCCCGCAAGCGGGAGAGGTGAACCCCCTCAAAATTCCGCAATTTGGTTGCCGCTTCGGGGTGCGAATGCTATCTCGCGCCCCATGACGACCGCCCCTATTCCGAACATCCGCAACTTCTCCATTGTCGCCCATATCGACCATGGAAAATCGACGCTGGCCGACCGCCTGATCCAGATGACCGGCGGCCTGTCGGAGCGCGAGATGGCGGGCAAGGAACAGGTGCTCGATTCCATGGACATCGAGCGCGAGCGCGGCATCACCATCAAGGCGCAGACGGTGCGGCTGAAATATCGCGCCAAGGACGGCAAGGATTACATCTTCAACCTGATGGACACGCCCGGCCATGTCGACTTCGCCTACGAAGTCTCGCGGTCGCTGGCGGCCTGCGAAGGTTCCCTGCTCGTGGTCGACGCCAGCCAGGGCGTCGAGGCGCAGACGCTCGCCAATGTCTACCAGGCGCTCGACAACAACCACGAGATCGTACCGGTCCTGAACAAGGTCGACCTGCCCGCCGCCGAGCCCGACAAGGTCAAGCAGCAGATCGAGGATGTGATCGGCATCGACGCCTCGGACGCCGTGATGATCTCGGCCAAGACCGGCCTCGGCGTGCCTGACGTGCTGGAAGCCATCGTCACCCGCCTGCCGCCGCCGAAGGGCGACAAGGACGCCACCCTAAAAGCACTGCTGGTCGATAGCTGGTACGACGTCTATCTCGGCGTGGTCGTCCTGATCCGCGTCGTCGACGGCGTGATGAAGAAGGGCCAGCGCATCCGCATGATGGGCACGGGTGCAGCCTATGACATCGAGCGCGTCGGCTTCTTCACGCCGAAGATGCAGCAGGTGGACGAACTCGGCCCCGGCGAGATCGGCTTCATCACCGCCGCGATCAAGGAAGTCGCCGACACCCGCGTCGGCGACACCATCACCGACGACCGCAACCCGGTGAAGGAGATGCTGCCGGGCTTCAAGCCGGCGGTTCCGGTGGTGTTCTGCGGCCTGTTCCCGGTCGACGCCGACGATTTCGAAACCTTGCGCGCGGCGATGGGCAAGCTCCGCCTCAACGACGCCAGCTTCTCGTTCGAGATGGAGACCTCGGCCGCGCTGGGCTTCGGCTTCCGTTGCGGCTTCCTCGGGCTGTTGCACCTGGAGATCATCCAGGAGCGGCTGTCGCGCGAGTTCGATCTCAATTTGATCGCGACCGCGCCGAGCGTCATCTACAAGATGAAGCTCACGGATGGCACCGAAATCGAGATTCATAATCCCGTCGACATGCCCGACGTGGTCAAGATCGCTGAAATCGACGAACCCTGGATCGAGGCTACGATCCTCACGCCGGACGAATATCTCGGCAGCGTGCTGAAGCTGTGCCAGGACCGGCGCGGCTCGCAGAAGGAGCTGACCTATGTAGGCAGCCGCGCGATGGTGAAATACGATTTGCCGCTCAACGAAGTCGTGTTCGATTTCTACGACCGGCTGAAATCGGTCTCCAAGGGCTACGCCTCGTTCGACTATCATTTGACCGACTACAAGCCGGCCGACCTCGTCAAGATGCAGATCCTGGTCAATGGCGAGCCGGTCGATGCGCTGTCGATGCTGGTGCACCGCACCCGCGCCGAGGGCCGCGGCCGCGCCATGGTCGAGAAGATGAAGGAACTGATCCCGCCACACATGTTCCAGATCCCGATCCAGGCCGCGATCGGCGGCAAGGTGATCGCCCGCGAAACCGTGCGCGCACTGCGCAAGGACGTCACCGCCAAATGCTACGGCGGCGACATCACGCGCAAACGCAAGCTTCTGGAGAAGCAGAAGGAAGGCAAGAAGAAGATGCGGCAGTTCGGCAAGGTCGACATCCCGCAGGAAGCTTTTATTGCCGCGCTGAAGGTGGATGGCTGAGTTCCGCCAGCCATTGAATTTCGTGCGTAACATGTTACGATACGGAATATGGCCACCACTCCGAAGAAGTCGAAGCCCCGTACGCCCCAGCAGCGCATGACCGCGCGCCGCGAGCGCCTGCGCGCGCAGGGACTGCGTCCGGTGCAGCATTGGGTGCCGGACCTGCGTGATCCCAAGGTCCGTGCCGACCTGCGCCGACAGGCCAAACTGATGGCACGGCATCCGGAGGATGCAGTGATCAACGATTGGATCGAAGCGGCTTACGATTGGGATAGCTGGAAGTGAAGCGTGGCGACGTCGTTCTGGCCGTCGTCCCCAGTGAGTTGGGGCGGCCGCGGCCCGGCGTCATCGTCCAGGCTGACGAGTTCAACAAGCACCTGTCAACGATCTTCCTCTGCCCGATCACGTCGGATGTTCAGGAAAAGCTGCCACTGAGGCCTATCATAGACGCGAAGCCGTCGAACGGCCTCAAGCTTCCGTCTCAGATCATGACGGACAAGATGATTGCGCTGCGGCGCGACCGGATTCGACGCGTCATCGGTCATCTGGATTCCGAAGCGTCCAAACAGCTCGATCGTGCCCTTCTCGTTGTACTTGGGCTCGCGCGATAGGCGGGCCACACTACTCCTAGCTTGCCCTCTCCTACCAGATAGGCCACCATCGCGTTCCCGCTCAACAAAACAACAACAGCGAGGAAGCGCATGAGCAAGGTGGAAGGGTTCGATCTCGCCGAGAAGGCGCGCGCGCTGGCGCCGTTGATCATAGCCGACGCCGACGAGATCGAGCGGACGCGGCGGCTGACGGGCGCGGTGACGGCGGCGCTGGTCGACAACGGGCTGTACCGGGCGCTGCTGCCAAAGCGTTTCGGCGGCAGCGAGGCGGCGCTGGAAGCGTTCATGCGGATGCAGGAGGAGATCGCCAAGGCCGATGCCTCCACCGCCTGGTGCCTCGGCCAATGCAGCGTCTGCGCGATGACCGCGGCCTATCTCGAGCCTGACGCGGCCAACGAGATCTTCAACGTCGCGCCGGGCATTCTGGCCTGGGGCGCGATCGCGCATCAGGTGAAGGCGGTGCCGGGTGGCTATCTCGCCAACGCACGCTGGGATTTTGCAAGCGGCTCACGGCAGGCGAGCTGGCTGGGGGCGCATGTGCGCGTGGTCGAAGAGGACGGCACGCAGCGCAAGAAGGCGGACGGCTCGGTCGAAATCCGCACCATCCTGTTTCCGGCGGCGAGTGCCACGATGCACGACGTCTGGGACGTGATCGGGCTGAAGGGCACCGGCACCGATTCCTATTCGGTGGAGAATCTCTTCATCCCCGAGAAATTCGCGGCGCTGCGCGACGATCCTTCGGCCTTGCGCGAACAGGGCCCGCTGTACCGGCTCTCGACCAACATGGTGTTCGGCATGGGCTTTGCCGCGACCGCGCTCGGCGTGGCGCGCGCCACGCTCGATGCCGCGATCGAGCTTTCGCGCGGCAAGACACCGCAAGGGTTGAAGGCGATGCGCGAGAACAATGCTGTGCAGGGACTGATCGGCCGCACCGAGGCGAGCCTGCGCGCCGCACGCGCCTATCTCTATGCGACCGCGGCGGAGGTGTGGCGCGATCTCGAGCGCGGCAATCCGCTGACCGAAGGCCATCGCGTGGCGCTGCGGGTCGCTTCGACCTGGACCATCCACCAATCGGCTGCTGTGGTCGACACCGCCTATCACATGGCGGGCGCAACGGCGGTGTTCGCGGCCAACAAGTTCGAGCGCCGCTTCCGCGACATGCACGCGATCGCGCAGCAGATCCAGGCCCGCGATGTCAACTACGAGGATGCCGGCCGCGCGATCCTCTCGGGCAATCTCGCGGGACCGCCGACGGCGCGGTAAGTGTTCTTCTGGTGAAGCCGCGTAGGGTGGGCAAAGCGCAGCGTGCCCACCATCAAGCGCGCTGCTCGCGTGGGCACGCTGCGCTTTGCCCACCCTACGATTCTATCGCTACTACGCCACCAGCGCGGCTTCGTCGCCTGCCTCGCCGCGCTGTGCCTGCAGCAGGCTGACGATGTCGCAATTGGGCCTGGCGCGGCTGAACAGGAAACCCTGGCCCTCGTGGCAGCCTTCGGCGCGCAGGCAGCTCAGCTCGGCTTCGGTCTCGACGCCCTCGGCGGTGATGGTGACGCCGAGGCCCTTGCCGAGGCTGATGATCGAACGCACGATCGCCTGCGCATCACGGTTCGAGCCGAGGTCGCGCACGAAGGACTGGTCGATCTTGATCTTGTCGAACGGGAAGCTGCGCAAATAGCTGAGGCTGGAATAGCCGGTGCCGAAATCGTCCATCGAGATGCGGACGCCGAGCGCGCGCAGCGCGTGCAACGTGGCCAGCACCTGGCTGCTCTTTTCCAGCAGCAGCGTTTCGGTGATCTCGAGCTCGAGCCGCCGCGCCGGCAGCCCGGAATGTTTCAGCGCTTCCGTCACCTGTGACAGCAGGTTGCCCGTGCGGAATTGCAGCGGCGACAGGTTGACGGCGACGCAGACATCGTCCGGCCAGTGCGCGGCGTCCATGCAGGCGCGCCGCAGCATCAGGCCGCCGAGCGGATTGATCAGGCCGGTCTCTTCCGCAACCGGGATGAATTCGCCCGGCGAGATCATGCCGCGCTCGGGATGCGGCCAGCGCACCAGCGCCTCGAAGCCGGTGATGCGGCCGCTCGAGAGATCGACCAGCGGCTGGTAGAACGGCCGCAACCCGTCGTTCTGGATCGCGTCGCGCAAATCCATCTCGATCTTGCGGCGGGTCTGGGCGCGCGCGTCCATCTCGGCCTCGAAGAAGGAGAAGGTGCCGCGGAATTCGCTCTTGGCGCGCGACAGCGCCATATCGGCGCTCTTGAGCAGTTTCTCGGATTCGTCGCCGTCGCCGGGCGACATCGCAATGCCGATGCTGGCGCCGATCACGATGGAATGGCCGTCGAGCAGATAGGGTTCGCCGATCGCCTCCAGCAGCCGCTTCGCCAGCAGCACTGCGTCCTCCGGACGCGACACGCCGCCCTGCACGATCGCGAATTCATCGGAGTTGAGACGGGCCAGCGCATCTTCCTCGCGCAAGGTCGAGCGCAGGCGTTTTGCGACGCCGCGCAGCAGCTTGTCGCCGACGCCGTGGCCGAGCGTGTCGTTGACGGCCTTGAAATTGTCGAGGCCGAGCACCAGCACGGCGATCTTCTCGGCGCTGCGGCGGGTATGCAGCAGCATGTCGTCCATCTGCTGGCGCAAGAGATTGCGGTTGGGCAGCCCCGTCAGCCCGTCATGCTGGGCCATGAAGGCAAGCCGCGCCTCGGCGCGCTTGCGCTCGGTCATGTCCATCAGCGCCAGCAGCACCGCCGGCTGGTCGCCATGCATCAGCTCGCGCGAATAGATCGCAAGATCGATCAGCGTGCCGTCGGCCCGCACATGCTTCCAGGTCCGCGCCGCCTGCTCGTCGCCGTCGCGGCCGCCGATCCATGGCAGTTCGGTATCGAACGCCTGCAGGCTGCGGATGGTGAGTTTCTCGAATTCGGCGCGGCTGAAGCCATAGTGCTGGGCCGCGGCATCGTTGACGGAAAGGATGCGCTCGCCGTCGAGCGAGCAGACGATCATCGGCACCGGATTGCCATCGAACAGCAGGCGGAACGATGCTTCGCGCTGCTTCAATTCGGTGATGTCGACGCGCAGGCCGACGACCCCGCCGTCAGACGTCAGCCGCTCCTCGATCAGGATGACGCGGCCGTCGGCGAGCTTCTGCTCATGCCGCTCGCCGGGCTGATAGAGCTTCTTCAGCCGCTCGGCGATCCACGCCTCCTCGCGGCCGACCGCCTCGGGGTAATCGCCACGCGCAACGCCAACCCGCAGCGTGTCCTGCAGCCGCGCGCCGTGCTCGAACTGGTCGGAGCTGCGGCGATAGATCTCCGCATATTTCTTATTCCAGAGGATGTAGCGGCCTTCGGCGTCGAGAAACACGATGCCCTGCGGCAGGATGTCGATGGCTTCGCGCAGGCGCTCGTTGGAGCGGCGCGCATCCGCGATCGCAGCCTCGGCCTCGGCGCGCTTGCGCACGATCTCGCCGATCTCGGGCGGAACGCGCTTGCCGCCTGGAAGCTTCGGGCCGGGCTTGACCGGACGACCGGGAATTCTCGCCGCCACCTTGCCCTTCAGTTTCTTAGCCGTTCTTGGCCGCATCTTCGGCATCGACTTTTCGCCCCGCACGCACTCTCGCGCCGGCGATCTTTCTCCGATAAGTGTCTGAAAAAATGGTATCTTCCGCCGGTTCCAAGAATGGAACGGACTCTGGGATGCCTGTTTAAGAGGCGGATCCGCGCATCCCGCAATACCGTCAGACAGCTCGGACGGAGTGAGAAGCAAATCCAACAGGCAAATCACCCATGCGCGCGAGCCAATTTTCCCGCGCAGCGCGCAGCGACGTTACGGCTGCACCAATGGCGCGTATTCCGCATGAAATTGCGTCATTGCGCGACAGGGTTAGTGCCCGGTTAAGCCGCGATCCCGCATCGAATCAATCATGAGACCGACGCGATCGGCGCGACATCTGCTGCCGCCAAAAGTGCTTCGGGCGCCTGCCGGTTCGGGCTATCCTGCATCGTAGGGGACGCCAAGTTGCAGACGGCGGACGAGGCGCGAGACGCCGCCTCGGGGAGGGGACCCGATGCGCCAGAGCACGCACAATCTATCTCTCACCATCAGCTCACTGCTAGCGGCGACGCTCGTGCTGCTCCTGACGTTAGGTCCCGGCATTGCCGGAGACTATCCGGATCGCACCGTCAGGATCATCGTGCCATTCCCTGGCGGCGGCACGGCGGATGCGGTCCCACGGCTGGTCGCGGATTGGCTGTCGCGCAAATGGGGCCAGCCGGTCGTGATCGAGAACAAGGCCGGTTCGTCCGGAAACGTCGGAGCGGAGGAGGTCTACAATGCCGCCCCCGACGGCTACACCCTGCTCTCCGCGCCGCCGCCGCCGCTCGTCATCAACCAGAACCTTTTTCGGAAGCTCGGCTTTGATCCGGCGAAGTTCGAGCCGATCATCGTGATGGCGCAGGTACCGAACGCGATCTTCGTCCGCCCGAACGGCATCAAGGCATCCAGCGTGGCGGAGCTGATCGACTATCTGCGCGCAAACCCTGATGGAGTCACCACCGCCACGCTCGGCAGCGGGACCACGTCGCATCTGAGCTCCGAACTATTCGAGACGATGGCCAAGGTGAAGCTGCGCCAGATCCCCTATCGCAGCACGGTGCCGGCGCTGCAGGGCCTGCTCGCCGGCGACGTCGACCTGATGTTCGACAATCTCGGCGTCACGCTGCCGCTGGTGACGGCCGGCAAGCTCAAGCTGCTCGCCGTGGCCTCGCCCAAGCGGTTGCCATCCATGCCCAACGTGCCGACGATCGCCGAAACGCTGCCGGGATTCGAAGCGGTCGCCTGGTACGCAATCGTGGCGCCGCCCGGGACGCCCAAAGCGATCGTCGAGAAGATCAACGTCGACGTGAACGAAGTGCTGGCCCTGCCCGCCATGCGAGCCAACCTGCGAAAGCTCTCTGCGGAAATCTATGGCGGGTCGGTGGAGCGGACCGCCAAATACATGCGCAGCGAGGTCGACCGCTGGGGCACGGTGATCAAGTCGGCCAAGATCGAGATGCAGTAAGGCTCTTTCCACCTCTCCCGCAAGCGGGAGAGGGAGCGCAGCGTCGTCCGCGACTAGCACTGCATGCAATTGCGCGCGCCGCCTGCGATAGCTGTGGGAGATCAACGAATTGCGATGTCGCCGCGGCTCGCAGAACGTCGAATCCATGTTACGCTGAACGTATTCGAGTGAATCCCATGACGCCCCGCCCGATATTGATCCTGCTGTTTCTTGCAGCTCTATCGTTTGGTGCCGACGTGGCGTCGGCGCAGGACAAGGGTTCGGTCAATCCGAAACCGCTGCCGCCGCTTGCCAATCCCAACGACCCCAAGCTCGGCGCCAAGGAATTGTTCGCGCGCAAGGTGCTGCCGACGGCGATGCCGACACGGGTGATCGGCTCCTATGCCAAAGGGTGTCTCGCGGGCGCGGCGCAGATGCCGATCAATGGCGACACCTGGCAGGTGATGCGGCTCTCGCGCAACCGCAACTGGGGCCATCCCGCCATGATCGCGCTGTTGAAGCGCCTGTCGGCCAGGGCGCACAAGGATGCCGGCTGGCCGGGCATTCTGGTCGGAGACATCGCGCAGCCGCGCGGCGGACCGGCCTTGAGCGGCCATGCCAGCCATCAGATCGGGCTCGATGCCGACGTCTGGCTGACGCCGATGCCCGACCGCAGGCTGTCGCGCGAGGAGCGCGAGGACATGTCGGCGGTGATGATGGTGCGCGAGGACAGGCTCGACATCGATCCCAGGGTCTTCACGCCTGCCCATGTGCTGGTGCTGCGCGACGCCGCGCAGGAGCCGGGCGTGCAGCGGATCTTCGTCAACGCCGCGATCAAGAAGGCGCTGTGTCGCGAGGCCAAGGGCGACCGCAGTTGGCTTGCCAAGATCAGGCCGTGGTGGGGTCACGACTACCACTTCCACATCCGCATGTATTGCCCGCCCGGCGCCACCGAATGTGAGGGACAGCCCTCGCAGTCGGAGGATGAAGGCTGCAAGTTTTCCGACCTTGCCTTCTGGTTCTCCGATGCAGTGCTGCATCCGAAACCGCCGCCGATACCGCCAAAGCCGAAGCCGCCGATCACGCTGGCGCAGATGCCGGCCGCCTGCAAAGCGGTGCTGAAGGCGCCGGACGCGAAGCAGTAACATCTCCGCTAGGGCGCTATTCCCGCGGCACCATGATACGCTATGGTATCGCTGCCCTGCGCCGCAAGCGCAAGGCGTCTAGCGCGGGACGACGGCCCCGCTCATTTCAATCAAAAGCCACATGGGCGCGGCATCGCCGCGCGCGTTCAGCCATTGCGAGGAGCGATCATGCGTCTCAGTGCACGTAACCAGATCAAGGGCACCGTCGTCGAGGTGAAGAAGGGCGCAACCACGTCCCATGTCCGTGTCGACATCGGCGGCACCGTGATGACGTCCTCGATCACCAACGAAGCGGTCGACGATCTCGGCATCAAGGTTGGCGGCAAGGTTATCATCGTGGTCAAGGCCTCCGACGTCATGATCGCGGTGGAATAGTCATGCGGCCGACATCTGTTCTGGTTGCGTTGCTGCTGCTCGGCAGCGCGCCTGCTTTCGCAGCCGAGGAGCCGAGCGGCTGCGACAAGTTCAAATGGCCGATCGATCGCGAACGCGCTGCGCTGACTGCGCCCGACCGCGCCAAATTGACCTCGGGCAACGAACTCGCCGCATGGCCGGCGGGCGCATTCACGCTGGCGCTGGCGGCCCCCGCGGATGCGAAATTGCCGATGCCGCCGGAGCGTGCGCCGAAAGACGGCACCTTTGCCGGCTTTGCCAGCTTCAAGACCGCACCCAAGGCCGGCCTCTACACGATCAACCTGTCCTCGGGTGGCTGGCTGGATGTGGTGCAGGACGGCCACTTCGTGAAGCCGAAGGCGTTCAGCGGCGCCACCGACTGCGACGGTATCCGTAAGACGGTGAAATTCGAGCTCTCCGCCAGCCCTTTCGTGCTGCAGATCAGCGGGGCCAAAGAGAATTCGATCTCGATCGCAATCCTGCCGACGGAATGAGCAGCGTATAACCCCCCGGGCGAATAGACAAACGGTCGTCTTTACCCGGGCCGCCGGCCTGTTTATTGTCTGATCATCGCGATGTCCCGACCGACCGTCAGTCCGTTGGGATCACCGGAACGGCGCTTCCGTCTGTCGCAATTCCCTTACCGACTCAACCAACGCCCGAATTGCGCGTGATCAGCGCGCATCGAGCGTGACGGAGCGCTTGCCATGAACCGCCTTGCCGGAATTGTCGCCGCCTTTGTCCTTGTGCTGGCTTCAGCCGCTCCACCTGCGAGCGCGCAGGAGAAGACGCTGACCGTGTTCGCGGCCGCCTCGATGAAGAACGCGCTCGACGACATCGACGCCGCCTATACCGCCAAGACCGGCGTCAAGGTCAACGCCAGCTATGCCGCAAGCTCGGCATTGGCAAAACAGATCGATCAGGGCGCCCCGGCCGACGTGTTCGTCTCCGCCGACACCGACTGGATGGACCATGCGGTCAAGCAGAAGAACGTCAACGAGGCGACGCGGGTCAATCTGCTCGGCAACAGCATCGTGCTGATCGCACCGAAGGATTCCAGGATCGACAACGTCAATATCGGCCCCGGCTTCGACCTCGCCAGGCTTGCCGGCGACGGCAGGATCGCCACCGGCGACGTCAGGGCCGTGCCGGTCGGCAAATACGCCAAGGCGGCGCTGGAAAAACTTGGCGCCTGGCAGGCGGCCGAGCCGAAATTCGCGATGGCCGAAAGCGTGCGCGCCGCACTGACGCTGGTCGCCCGCGGCGAGGCCGTGCTCGGCATCGTCTATGCGACCGACGCCAAGGTTGAACCCGGCGTCAAGATCGTGGGCACCTTCCCCGCCGATACCCATCCTCCGGTCATCTATCCGGTCGCGGCGACGACGACGGCCAAGCCGGAGACCGCCGACTATCTCAACTTCCTGAAATCATCGACGGCAAAGACGATCCTGGAAAAATACGGCTTCAAATACCTGATCACGCCGACCACCTGAGCAAGCGTGTTCGAGATTTCGCCGACGGAGTGGACGGCGATCCTGCTGTCGCTGCGGGTCGCCGTCGTCGCAACGCTGGTCGCGACTCCCTTGGGGATCGCGCTGGCATGGCTGCTTGCGCGCCGCGACTTCTGGGGCAAGTCGATGCTCGATGCGCTCGTGCACCTGCCGCTGGTGCTGCCGCCCGTCGTCACCGGCTATCTCTTGCTGCTCGCGCTCGGCCGCCGCGGCTTTCTCGGCGCCTGGCTTGCCGATCATCTCGGCATCGTCTTCGCATTCCGCTGGACCGGTGCGGCGCTGGCCTGCGGCGTGATGTCTTTTCCACTCTTGGTGCGGCCGATCCGGCTGTCGATCGAGGCCGTCGACCGGCGGCTGGAGCAGGCGGCGGGAACGCTGGGCGCGGCACCGTGGCAGGTGTTCCTGACCGTGACCTTGCCCCTGGCGCTGCCGGGCGTGCTTGCCGGCCTGGTGCTCGGCTTCGCCAAGGCAATCGGCGAGTTCGGCGCGACCATCACCTTCGTCTCCAACATTCCGGGCGAGACCCAGACCATCTCGTCGGCGATCTATTCGCTGATCCAGACGCCCGATGGCGACCTTGCGGCGATGCGACTCGTGATCATATCCACCGTGATCGCGATGGGCGCGCTTGTGGCTTCGGAATGGTTCGCGCGGCGCGCGACAAGGCGGCTGCACGGAAACTGACCATGCTGCACGTCGACGTCACCAAGCACCTTGGCGAATTCACGCTCTCGGCCGCTTTCACCAGCGAGGGCCGCGTCACCGGCCTGTTCGGCGCTTCCGGTGCCGGCAAGACCTCCCTGATCAACATGATCGCGGGGCTGCTGAAGCCCGACCGCGGCATCATCTCGCTCGACGGCGAGACTCTCGACGACACCGAAGCACGCGTGCATGTGCCGCCCCACCGGCGCCGCATCGGCTATGTATTCCAGGACGCGCGGCTGTTCCCGCATCTCAACGTGCGGCAGAACCTCGATTACGGGCGGCGCATGAACCGCCTGCCGGATGATCCCGCGCAGCGCACGCGCGTGACCGAGCTGCTCGACATCGGCCATCTGATGGACCGTCGTCCCGGAAAGCTGTCGGGCGGCGAACGCCAGCGCGTCGCGCTCGGACGCGCACTGTTGTCGAAGCCGCGCCTGTTGCTGCTCGACGAGCCGCTCGGCTCGCTCGACGAAGGGCGGAAGGTGGAGATCCTTCCCTATCTGATCCGCCTGCGCGACGAAGGCATTCCGATGGTCTATGTCAGCCACGACGCCGCCGAACTGCGCCAGCTCGCGACCCAGATCGTGATGCTGCGTCGTGGGGAAGTGACCGCGTTCGGCGGCGTGAAGGTGCTGACGGGAAGCCCGACGTGATCGCCACACCTCGAGCCGTCGGCCGAGCGATACAGCCCGCCTTCGTATGCGTGCAGAGTTTTATCGGTCGACGTTGAGCACCGCACCGGTGCGGGCGTCGACATCGACTTCCATGTAGCGCCCCTCGATATCCCGCCCCTCGATTTGCCATTCATAACCGGCAAATTCGGCGTCGGATACCGTCACGAGACCGAGATCGGTCGCGATCGCCAGTGCTCTCTGCATTGATATGAGATCGCCTGAGTCATAAGCCCTGGCCTGTGTCGCGATCCCGAGGGTCATAACCGCGACCATCGCGAGGATGTACTTTCGCATGGGCTCACTCCTGGTGTCATCTTCCATACCCTTTGCAAAAGCCCTCGAAGCATATTGGTTCCCATTTCTCAGCGAGGTGCGTGGTTCCGCAGCGGCTGCAACCGGTTGTTGACCGCCATTTCGCGGCAATACGACAGTTCCGCCGCGTGGCCGTGCAGGATCGAGCAAGACCAAGATGTCAGACCGCTTCGATCACGCTTCCGTTGGCTTCGCGTGACAGTTTCCCGATTTGCCAAATCGGCCCAAGCGCGCCAAATTGTTGCCGGAAGAAAGGCGCGCGAATGCGTATTGCTGGTTGGGTTTTGCTGCTCGCAGGATTCGTCCTGTGCCTCTCTGTGGCGTGGGCCGCTCTCGGCTTTCTGTTGATGGGCATCGGTTTGGTGTCGCTGCAGGTCGACGAGCGGAAGCGGCGAAAGGCGGAGAAGGCGGCGGCGGTCGCCGGGCTCGATGCGCATCCAGAGCCGGCTGCCGCACGTGCCGAGGCATCTGTCGCCGACGCCGCAGCGGAACCTCCGCCATCGCCGGCACCGGAAGCGACGCAGCGCGCAGATGTCTCCGCTTACGACAGGGAAGCCTGGCGCCGGCTGGTCGAGAGCGATCCGGATCTGGCGCAACTGGCCGCAGTGCTGGCCGATTACGGCCAGCACCATGTCGATGAATTCGCCGGCAGCTATCTCGCCCAGCCCGACAAGGGCCGCCTCGGTGCGATCGTCAACGAGATCATCGCCAAAGCAGCACGAAAGGAATCCGCGCCGGCGCCGTCCGAAGTGCGTCAGCCATCGATCGAGGCAAATCAGAAGCCGATATCGCTGCCGGCGCAGACCGAGCCGGATCGCAGCGCTGCGGAAATCCGCGCGCCGAAGGTGGCGGCGGTGTCGCCCGCGGCTAACGGTGTCCGTGCGAAGGCCGCGGCCGCACGCATCCAGAGCGCACCCGAGATTCGTACCGAGTCAAATCCGGAACATCGAAACGACAAGATCACATCGGCCGACGCCGACCTCAACGAACTGATCAAGCAGTTCGCGGGCGATACGAGCTTCCTGAGAAGGTGAGCCGTGCCCAGCCTACGATCGTCGTCCCGCGAAAGCGGGGACCCATAACCACAGGGAAGAGTTGTGGCGCGAGCAAGCCGTTGCAGCGGAGCTCACCACCAAAGCCTTGGTTATGGGTCCCGGGTCAAGCCCGGGACGACGTGAGGAGAGCTTCGGATTCAAACGTCAAACAACAACCGTAGGGTGGGTCGAGCGAAAGAGGGCGAGCAAGAATTAGGGCTACGCTGTTTGACGCGAGGCCTTAAACCCCCGCAACCGATGCCCAGATATTGGCGAGCTTGCGCTTGAAGCGCTGCAGCCGGGTCAGCGGCACGGCCGGCTCCTCTTCCTCCGGAAGGCGCAGGCCGACGACATTGACCCTGCCACCGCCGAGGCTGCGCGCGACCAGCACGATGGTATCCAGCGCGAGCTCTGCGCCTTCCTTCGGCGCGCGGTCGAGATGGATGTCGAAATAATCCGACAGCGTCAGCTTCTTCTGATCCTCGTCGACGCTCACGCCGTAGATCTCGGCGAGCTCGCCGAGCGTATGCTCGCCCGAGACCACGAAGTCGCCGAGCAGATGCGGGTCCGGCGCGGTGCTCGGCAGCATATCGACAAAGAAGCGGTCGAGCGCTTCCGCCCGCTCCGGCGGCGCCAGCAGATAGAGGTAATCGCCGGGTGCGATGGGGTCGGCCTCGGCGGGCGAGAGGATGTTCTCGTCGCGGATCACCAGCGTCGGCTTCGACCATGACGGCAGCAATCCGCGGCGGAAAAACAGGCTTTTCGCGCCGACGGGATAGCCGACAAGCTGCTGCTCGAGCTGGCCGGGCAGGTCCAACTCGACGCGCCGCGGGCCGCGGTCGACGCGCGGCAGCGCCACGTGCAGCCGCCGCGCCGCCGGCGCCAGGGTCCAGCCCTGCAGCAAGAGCGAGATGATGACGACGACAAAGGCGACATCGAAATAGAGATAGGCCTTCGACAGACCGACCAGCATCGGGATCGAGGCGAGAAAGATCGCAACCGCGCCGCGCAGGCCGGTCCAGGCGATGAACACCTTTTCCCGCCAGTTGAAGCGGAACGGCGCCAGGCAGGCGAACACGGCAAGCGGTCGCGCCAGCAGCATCAGCGCCAGCGCCACCACCACCGCGCCGCCAAAACTGCTAAGCAGCCGATGCGGCGACACCAGGAGCCCGAGCAGGACGAACATCACGATCTGCGCCAGCCAGGTGGCGGCGTCCAGGAACGTGACCACGGAGTTGTGCGCGCGCGTCGGCCGGTTGCCAATGATGATGCCGGCGAGATAGACGGCGAGGAAGCCGGAGGCATGGGCGATCTGCGCCAAGCCGAAGATGACGAGCGCCGCCGTGGTCACAAACGGCGCGTGCAGGCCCTGCGGCAGTGCCACCTGGTTCATGGCGATCACGACCAGCCGGCCGCCGATCACGCCCACAATAGCGCCGAGCAGGGCCTCGCGGACGAACTCCAGGAAGATGTGCGACGCCGAGCTTTCCCCGAGCGAGATGAACTCCACCAGCATCAGTGTGAGGAAGATCGCGAAGGGATCGTTGGTGCCGCTTTCGGCCTCGAGCGTCGCGCCGACGCGCGGGCGCAGGCGCAGGCCCTGGGTGTGGACCAGCAGGAACACCGCCGCAGCGTCGGTCGAGGCCACCACGGCCCCGACCAGCAGCGCCTCGGCCCAATTGAGGTCGAGCATATATTTGGCCACGGGCGCCGTGACCAGCGCCGTCAGCAGCACACCGGCGGTCGCCAGCACCATCGAGGGCGCCAGCACGGCGCGGATGCTCTGGAAGCGCGTGCGCAGCCCGCCATCGAACAGGATCAGCGCCAGCGCCACCGAGCCCACCAGATAGGTGGTGCGGACGTCGTCGAACTGCAGATGGCCGGGACCGGAGTCGCCTGCCAGCATGCCGATCACGAGGAAGACCAGCAGCAGGGGGGCGCCAAAGCGCAGCGCCAAAAGGCTCGACAGGATGCCGGCCATCACGAGAACTGCGCCAAGCAGGATGGCTATGCTGACCTGATCGAGAGAAGCCATACGCCGTGAGGAAGGAGAAGAGTTGCAATGCATCCTTACCGTCGCCACAGTTCGACGCCAACCCATTTTCTGGAAGCGGTGGCATCCGCGGCGAGGTTGCCAAATGGGAGGTGCCGGTTCTCCCTCTCCCGCTTGCGGGAGAGGGTCGGGGTGAGGGCTCTCTCCACGGCGAGACTCTTCGTGCGGAAAGAGCCCTCACCCGGCGCTGCGCGCCGACCTCTCCCGCAAGCGAGAGAGGTGACTCTCAAGGCGCTTCGCGGCGAGGTTGCCGAACGGGAGGTCGCGGTTCTCCCTCTCCCGCTTGCGGGAGAGGGTCGGGGTGAGGGCTCGCTCCACGGCGAGACTCTTCGTGCGGAAAGAGCCCTCACCCGGCGCTGCGCGCCGACCTCTCCCGCAAGCGGGAGAGGTGACTCTCAAGGCGCTTCGCGGCGAGGTTGCCGAATGGGAGGTCACCCTCCCCCGAGGGAGAACCGTGTCCATCGCGGATGCGGCTCGACCCTCTCTGGCTCGCCTCGCTCCCGTTGCGGCGATGGTCCGCGCGCCGCGTTTGTGGGATCGTGCCGACCGTTCGAATCAAATTCGCTTGAATCTGCACTTCATGAGATTTCGCCGATGGAAATGGACCTGAAGGACGTCATCGAGACCCTGCAGATGGCCGCGCGGTCGGTCGGCGCGGAGGTCACCTCGCCCTGGTTCTACCTGCAGTTCGGCATCATCCTGGCCGCCGCCGGCATCGCCTACGCGGCGGACGCCGCGGTCCGGGTACGGATCGACATGGATTCGCTGGCCTCGCACCTGCCGCTGCCGCTCAGGCATTTCATGCGCGTGCTGGTGGGGAGCGCGTCGACCGCGGTGTTCGCACTCCTGATGATCGCGGCGCGCATCACCATGGCGCATTCGACCTGGCCGAGCCGCAGCTACCTGATCGCGGTCTCGGCCAAGCTGGCGCTGGCCTGGCTCGTCATCTCCCTGGTGACGTCGGTGATCCGCAACGCCTTCATCGTCCGCCTGGTGTCGGTGGCAGCCTGGATCGTCGCGGCGCTCAGCATCATCGGCGAGCTCGATGCAACCGCGGAGGCGCTGGATTCGGTGGCGATCGAGGTCGGCGGCCTGCGGCTGACGCCGCTGCTCCTGCTCAAGGCCGGCGCGCTGGTGCTCCTGGCGCTGTGGCTGACCAATATCGCGAGCAATTTCGTCGAGAGCCGCATCAACCGCGCCACTGACCTGACGCCATCGATCCAGGTGCTCCTGATCAAGATCATCCGCATCGGGCTGATGGTGGTTGCGATCGCAATCGCGCTGAGCGCGGTCGGCATCAACCTCTCGGCGCTCGCGGTGTTCTCCGGCGCGGTCGGTGTCGGCATCGGTATCGGCCTGCAGAAGATCGTCGCCAATTTCATTTCGGGCATCATCCTCTTGGCCGACAAGTCGGTGAAGCCCGGCGACCTCGTCACCATCGGCGACAGTTCGGGGCGCATCAGCGCGATGAAAACCCGCTACATCTCGGTTGCCGCCGGCGATGGCCGCGAATTCCTGATCCCGAACGAAGACCTGGTGACGCAGAAGGTCGTCAACTGGACCTATACCGACAAGAACACGCTGGTCAAAATTCCCTTCGGCACCAATTACGACGCCGATCCGCGGCTGGTGTGCAAGCTCGCCATCGAGATCGCCGCGGCGGCCCCGCGGGCACTGAAGGGCAAGCCGCCGAACTGCATCCTGACCGAATTCGCCGAAGCCGGGATGAAATTCTCGCTGACCTTCTGGATCGGCGACCCCGACGGTCTCGACAACGTCAAAAGCGACGTGATGCTGGCGCTGTGGGACGCCTTCAAGCGCGAGGGCATCCGTGTGCCCACCCCGGTGCGGGAACTTCGGGTCCGCGGCGCGCTGCCGGTCGAGACCGTGATCGAGACTTCAAGCTAAATCCATGGCAGGAAAGGCCATTTCGGCCCCAACCTTGGCTTGCGCTGGCCGCCCCGATCATTAAATTAGGTGAATTGCCGCCGCTCCCGACAGCCCCCCCCGAATGACCTGACCATGAGCTATATCGAAGCAACCGACACCTCCCTACGCAAGACCGGCCAAATCAAGCTGCATGGACAAAGCGGCTTTGTCGGCATGCGCAAGGCCGGTGCGCTGGTGTCGAAATGCCTCGACGAGCTCACCGACATCGTCAAGCCGGGAATCCCGACCTCCAAGATCGACCAGTTCGTGCGCGAGTTCGCCTTCAGCCATGACGCCTATCCGGCGACGCTGATGTATCGCGGCTATCGCTATTCGACCTGCACCTCGCTGAACCATGTGGTCTGCCACGGCATGCCCGGCGACCGTCCGCTGAAGGAGGGCGACATCGTCAATATCGACGTCACCTTCATCGTCGACGGCTGGTATGGCGATTCCAGCCGCATGTATGCGGTCGGCCCGATCGCGCGCAAGGCCGAACGGCTGATCGAGGTGACCTATGAGGCGATGATGCGGGGCATCGCCGCGGCGAAGCCCGGCGCCACCACCGGCGACATCGGCCATGCGATCCAGAGCTATGTCGAACCGCAGGGCATGAGCGTGGTGCGCGATTTCTGCGGCCACGGCCTCGGGCGCATGTTCCATGACGAGCCGAACATCATCCATGTCGGCCGGCCCGGCGAAGGCGTGGCGCTGAAGCCCGGCATGTTCTTCACCATCGAGCCGATGATCAATCTCGGCAAGCCGCATGTGAAGATCCTGTCCGACGGCTGGACCGCGGTGACGCGTGACCGCTCGCTGTCGGCGCAGTTCGAGCATTCGGTCGGCGTGACCGCCGATGGGGTCGAGATCTTCACGCTGTCGGAGCGCAACGGCGAGAAGCCGTGGACGGTGGTGTAGAGCAGATCCTTTACCTCTCCCATAGGGAGAGGTCGGCGCGGAGCGCCGGGTGAGGGGTTGCGCTTTCTCGTGAGACCTGAGCCCCCTCACCCGATTTGCTGCGCAAATCGACCTCTCCCCTCCGGGGAGCGGTGAAGCACCCTCGGCGAAGATGGTCCAACAAGAACATGTCAGTCATCGCCGCCCATGCGGCGGCTAAGTTCGGCCGGTTCGTAATTCTCCCCGATCGACATCGCGCAGATGCGCGAGAGATGCATGTAAGGCAGCCCGGTCTCCTTGGCCCACGCGTTGAACTGCGCCTGCACCTTGGCGAGGTCGCTCTTAGACTTCACCTCCTCGGCGATATCGAGCCCGGCGTCGCGCAGGCAGGCGACGACATCCCTTGACGTGACGAACCCATCCCAGCCGAGGAAACGCAGCAGCATCTGGCCGGTGTTGCCGCCGAGCCGGCTGCCGCGCTTGACTAAAAGGTTCAACAGCCCGACCTCATCGGAGGACGGCCAGTTGGCCAGGAACTTGCCGAAGCTGCCGTGCTCGCCCGCGATCTCCTGCACGAAGCGGGCGTTGTCGCGCACCGAGATGATCTTGGCGCCATTGCGCACGATGCGGGCATCGCTCGTCAGCCGCTCCCAGAATTCGTCAGGCTCGAAGGCGAGCTTGTCAGGCTGAAAGCCGAGGAAGACCTCTTCGAAGCCCGGCCACTTCGCGTCGATCACGTTCCAGGCAAAGCCGGCGCAGAATACCCGCTTCGTCATCTCGGCAAGAACGCGATCATCCTTCAGCCTGGCCAGGGATTTCGCGTTCGGCACCGGCGGCAGCAGCTTCTCCAGCGCTTTCGCCCCGCCCTTGCGCTTCTCGGCCCGCGCCCGAATAGCCTTGAACGACGTCACGCGGCTAGACCTCTTTACGTTGGCAGGGACAGCCGATCATAGCGTGACGCAAGCCGCGATGCCAATGCGAAGCACCTCAGCCGTCCCTGATGCGCTTCAGGCTCGCAACTGCTTCCTTCACCAACGTCTGCATCAGCGCCTGGGCAGGAAGTTCGCGGGCCAATGCGGCGCCCTGTCCGGCCCAGAGCGGGGTGAAGTCACGGCTTCCCTTCCGCTCCGCTGCGGCCCGCAGCGGCGCCAATTCGCCCATCGGCAACGGAAAATCCGGTACGGCGTCGGACAAGGGACCGACCTCGGTCATGAGGCGATTGACCAGGGCGCGCGCGGGCCGGCCGGTAAGCACGTTCGTCATCATGGTGCCAAGCTCGCGCGCCTGCCGCAGCGCATCCCGGTGCAGCGGTGGCGTCGCCACCTCCGGACAAAGCAGGAAGGCGGTCCCCATCTGCACTCCGGACGCGCCAAGGGCGAGGGCGGCGGCAACGCCGCGCCCATCGGCGATGCCGCCGGCTGCGATCACGGGTACGCTGACTGCGTCAGCGATCTGCGGCACCAGTTCGAAGGTGCCGAGCTGCGAGGCGAGCGCGCGGTTCTGGTCGCGATCAAGGAACATGCCCCGGTGCCCGCCGGCTTCATAGCCCTGGGCAATGACCGCATCGGCCCCATGATCTTCCAGCCAGCACGCTTCCTCGACCGTCGTCGCCGACGCGATCACCTTGCAGCCCGCCGCCTTGATCCGGGCCAGCAGCGGCGGCGCCGGCAAGCCGAAATGGAAGCTCACCACCTCAGGCCTCGCGTCCTCGACGAACTCACACATCGCACTGCCAAACGGCGCAAGATCGGTGCGCGGCCGCGGCGTCGCGTCGTCAATTCCAAGCTCGCGATAATAGGGTGACAGCCGGTCGTGCCACGCACGCTCGCGCTGGGCATCGGCCCTCGCCGGCTCGTGGCAGAAGAAATTGAGGCTGACCGGCTTGCTGGTCAGCCGCCGCAGCTTCGCGATCGCCTCAGTGGCGAGTTGCGGATCCATGGTGGCGCAGCCGATCGAGCCGAGGCCGCCGGCATTGGCAACGACAGAAGCGAGTTCGACCGTTGCGAAACCTGCCATCGGCGCCAGCACGATCGGATGTTCGATCCCAAACAGTTCAAGCAGACGTCGATCGGTCCACATCGCGCAACTCCTAGCCGCGACCGGCGCACCAGCCGCCATCGACATGCAGGATCTCGCCGGTGACGAAGGCTGCCTTCTCCAGATACATCACGGCATCGACGACCTCCTGCGTCGTTCCCATTCGCCCGATCGGCTGCAGCCCGGCGAGAAAGCCGTGCGCCTCGGCCGCGTGCATCGGCGTGCTGATCACACCCGGCGACACCGCGTTGACCCGGACATTCCGCGTGGCATATTCGATCGCCAGCGAGCGCGTGATCGCGTTGAGCCCGCCCTTGGTCAGCGCCGCAAGACCCGCCGCCAGCGATGCCACCGGCTGCTCGGCGATCGTCGCGGTGATGTTGACGATGTGGCCCGAACCCGCCTGCAGCATTCGGGCCGCGACTTTCTGGCTCAAATGAAAGAACCCGGCGAGATTGACCGCGATCATCTTGGCGAAATCGGCTGCGGAATATTCGGTGAAGGGCTTGGCGATGAACACGCCGGCATTGTTGACGAGCGTGTCTATCCGGCCGAAGCGATCGATCGCCAGGCTCATGATACGTTCGGCCGTCTCGGGATGGGAAATGTCGCCCTCGATCATGAGCACCGATGGATCATCGCTCTTGCCGATCGAACGGGCAGTGGCCACGACCCGGTAGCCGTTTTCGCGATAGGCTTTCAGCAATTCCGCGCCGATGCCGCGCGACGCGCCGGTGATGATGACGACCTTTCGCTCCGATGTCATATTCACTCCTCATAATTGTTTGGGGTGTATCGGAGCGGATTGATGCACCAAACGGCCGAACACGGCTTTGCCTCGGTTGCTCACCTGTTGTCATTTCTTGCCGCTGTCGAGGGATCAGCGGACGCGGACTGGTTACAACCGTAACAAATCAGGCCACGACGCTGCGGCGGTACTGAGCGGGTGTCTGGCCCGTCGCCTGCCGGAACGCGCGGGTGAAATTGGCCTGGCACGAAAAGCTAAGCCTGAGCGCGATATCGGCCAGGGGCTGCTCCCTTTCTCCGAGCAGTTCCTTGGCACGTTCGAGGCGCCTTGCGCTGACGTAGCGATGCGGCGATCGGCCGACCGCGGCCTTGAAGGCGCGGGCGAAATGAAACTGGCTGAGGCACGCGATCGACGCCAGGCGGCCGACCGTCAGCTCGCCTTCCAGATTGGCTTCGATGTAATCGAGCACGCGCGCCAGCCTGCGCCGATCAAGCCCTTCGCGAGGAAAAGGTGCGAGGAAGTCGGGCGACGGCTTGCCGAGGTGGTTTTGAACCAATCTCGCGGCGAGGCTCGCGGCCAGCGTCTCGGCGAGCAGCCTGCCGGCAGACGTCTCGCGCTCCAGTTCGGAGGCGAGTGCATATGCGATTTCGGCCACGAGCGGATCGTGGAAACTGCTTTCATGGCGCAGCGACATCATGATGGATGGGGCAAGCCCTTCGTCAAAGCTCTCCGGCGAGAACCGGCTCGGCGGAAGATAGATATGGAGGACGGCCGGAACGGGATCGGACAAATCGATCAGGCCATGCTCGACCACCGGCGGAGAAAGCCAAATCATTCCACGCTCGGAGACGCTACGGTCGGTGATGCCATACCTCTCTCGCGTGACCACGGACCCATTGCCGCGGACGTCGACGCAAATTTCGATGTCAGGCTGCGGGCTCTTCCAGGCGATCGTGCCACTGTGACTGCGAAGCTCCGCCGTCATATCCGACCAGCCCCGGTCGGCGGAAGAAGCCAGAAGCCCGCAAGTGCCGTAGCTTTCGAGCCCGTGTACCCCTGGCGAGGCTGGCTGCTCCGGTTGAAATGCAAGCCTATGCTTTTCATGGGTGGAATTCATTCGACATAACCCGGTATCTGGCAATCGACGACAATCCCCCCGTCAGCCCAATGTGGCCGGCTCGCAGCCAAATCGCAACGATTCCTGGCCGCCCATCACGCGGACGCGATCAAGGCTTGCCGGTCTTCGGGCGCATGTCGAAGGCTTCGATGCGCCGGCGGCACTTCATGGTTGCAAAAACCGCGCGGCACGGCATGTTTGGCGCCGATGCCCGCCAAGACCACCGACACCACCGACCAGCCCGCCGAGACGCCGCATTACCACGGCCATCGGGAACGCCTGCGCGAGCGCTTCCATACCGCCGGCCCCGACGCCCTGAGCGACTATGAACTGCTGGAGATGGCGCTGTTTGCCTCGATCCCACGGCGCGACACCAAGCCGCTAGCCAAGGAATTGCTCAGGCGCTTCGGCTCGTTTGCCGAGGTGATCCATGCCCCCGTCGCCCGCCTGCGCGAGGTCGACGGCATCGGCGAAGCCTCGATCAACCAGCTCAAGCTGATCGCCGCCGCCGCGAGCCGCGTCGCCAAGGGCGAGGTGAAGCGGCGCAACGCGCTGTCGTCATGGAACGACGTGCTCGACTATTGCCGTTCAAGCATGGCCTTCGCCGACAAGGAGCAGTTTCGCCTCTTGTTCCTCGACAAGCGCAACCAGCTCATTGCCGATGAGGTGCAGCAGACCGGCACCGTCGACCACACCCCGGTCTATCCGCGCGAGGTGATCAAGCGCGCGCTCGAATTGTCCGCCACCGCGCTGATCCTGGTGCACAACCACCCCACTACCCCCTCTTCGATCACGTTGGAGCACGCTAGATCCATTTGAAACATCTACAAAATTCGTGCTTTTCTTGCGTTGCGCACTGGGGGCGGACATGGCAAATTGGCGGCGGTTCGGGGGATAGAGAATAGGCTTCCGCTCCCAGCAAACGATCCCTGTTCTTCCTCGACCGATCCCAGTTGCGGAACAGAAAAAAGCGCCATGCCAAGCCTGACCGACACCGCGATCCGACACGCGCTGAAGCGCGTTGAACTCAGCCGGAAACAAGAAAATCTCGCAGATGGTGAGGGCCGAGGCACCGGCCGACTCGTCCTTGTCCTCAAGCCGATGCCGAAGCGCGTGACCGCTGACTGGATGGCGCAGCAATGGCGCGACGGTAAACGCGCGAAAAAGAAACTTGGCGCTTATCCGTCGACGTCGTTGGCTCAGGCGCGCGAGATCTTCAAGCGAGACTACGCTGATGTGATCCAGAAAGGTCGCAGCATCAAGATTGCAACAGACACTCGCCCCGGCACCGTCGCCGATCTGTTCGAGGGTTACGTCGCATCGCTCAAGGCCGCCGGCAAGCCGTCCTGGAAGGAGACAGAGAAGGGCCTCAACAAGATCGCCGACACGCTTGGGCGCAACCGACTCGCGCGCGAGATCGAGTCTGAGGAGATCGTCGAGCTTATCCGGCCGATTTATGAGCGTGGCGCCCGCTCAATGGCGGATCACGTGCGATGCTACATCCATGCGGCTTATAGTTGGGGGATGAAATCGGACAACGACTATCGGAACACATCCCCGCGCCGCTTCCGTATCCCGTACAATCCGGCCTCGGAGATTCCGACCGAACCCAAGGTCCAGGGCACGCGCTGGCTCGACGAGGAAGAATTCGTGCAACTCTATCGCTGGCTGGAATGTCCCGATACACCGGTTCATCCCTCCTATCCTCGCGCTGTGCAGTTGATCATGCTGACTGGTCAACGCGTCGAGGAGATCGCGCGCCTGCATGTCGATCAATGGGATGCGCTGGAGAAGATCATCGACTGGTCCAAGACCAAGAACCTTCAGCCACATGCCGTTCCTGTGCCGTTGATCGCCGCCGAGCTGATTGCGTCGATCAAGCCAAATAAGTACGGCTGGTTCTTTCCCTCAGCGAAGGACCCATCCAAGCCCGTGAGCCACGGTACGCTCTATAGCTTCGTTTGGCGCCAACGGGACCGCGGCGTAATCCCCTATGCAACAAACCGGGACCTCCGGCGAACCTTCAAAACTTTGGCCGGCAAGGCGGGTGTGTCAAAGGAAATTCGAGATCGTCTGCAAAATCATGCGCTGCAAGACGTTAGCTCCAAGAACTATGACCGCTGGCATTACATGCCCGAGAAGCGTGCCGGTATGGCAAAGTGGAACAAGTTCGTGCGCTCCATGCTGGCCAAGAAGCGCTTAAAGGCGGCGGCATGATCAGGCGCCCAGCCAGGCCCTCGGCTGCGCGAAAAGGCGCGGGGCCAGTGACCGAGATCGACGCGCAGAGCTACTCGGCATTCGTTGGCGATCTCAAGACAAAGATCGCCGCAGCTAGGCATCGTGCCGGCCTATCGGTGAATCGAGAATTGATCCTGCTGTACTGGACGGTCGGCCGCGACATTCTCGTCCGGCAGGAGAAGGAAGGTTGGGGCGCCAAGGTCATCGATCGCCTCGCCGACGACCTTGGCCGTGCCTTCCCCGAGATGTCAGGCCTGTCCGCCCGAAATCTCAAATATATGCGGGCCTTTGCGGAGGCGTGGCCGGACAGCGATTTTGTGCAACAGGTTGTTGCACTATTGCCCTGGGGCCATAACGTTCGGCTTCTCGACGCCATCAAGAGGCCCGAGGAACGCACTTGGTACGCTCGCCAGGCCATTGAACACGGATGGAGTCGAAACGTCCTCCTCCATCAGATCGACAGCAACCTGTTCGCTCGTCAAGGCAGCGCGCTGACAAACTTTTCACGGACTCTGCCAGCGGAGCAGTCGGAGCTTGCCCAGCAAATCCTCAAGGACCCTTACACTTTTGATTTTCTGGCGCTCGGCCCCGAGATGCTTGAGCGCGATCTTGAACGCGGGCTGATCGAGCACCTCCGCGCGCTCATCCTCGAACTCGGCAAGGGCTTCGCCTTCGTCGGCAGCCAATATCACCTCGAGGTCGGCGGCCAAGACTACTACATCGACCTTCTCTTCTATCACTTGCGGTTACGCTGCTTCGTGGTGATCGAGCTGAAGATCGAAGACTTCAAGCCCGAGTTCGCCGGGAAAATGAACTTCTACCTCTCGGCGGTTGACGACCAGCTTCGGCACAAGGATGACCAGCCGACGATCGGCATCATTCTCTGCAAGGGTCGTAATGAGGTTATCGTCGAGTATGCCTTGCGCGATACCAGCAAGCCGATGGGTGTCGCCCACTATCAACTCTCGCCAGCCCTGCCACCCCAGCTTCAGCAAGATTTGCCAACAGTCGAGGAATTCGCTCGCGAGTTTCCGCTCATGTCCGTCGTGAAGCTGCGGATCGAGATCGAGCGGACGCTCCGCGGATTCATGGCTGACAATGGTTTTACTCCCACTCGACCGACCGCCATAGGCGCCATGTTGCGAGAGCTGCAGCGTCGAGGCCTCGCACCCGCCAGCACTGCACAATTTCTCGACGCGCTACAGGTCATGAACGAAGTCGTGCATGGCCTGAACATCGACCCAGATAGCGCGCAGCGAGCCGTAAACATCGGCACGGCTTTTCTGGCTGAACTTCGAAACTCGCGCGGAGACGGCCCCGCTCACGGCCAAACATAATGATAACGAACCCTTCCTTCGACGAACCATCAACACGCTCTGGCTGCGCCGCGCGTCGTTGAGCTTATTTCCTGCTGAGCTTCTGTTCGGCGACGATTGTCCGTGTGTCATCAAACCAAGCGTCGACCGCTCTAAGCAGGTCACGCTGGAGCGCCCGCGACAATTCCGCCTTGGTAACCTTCAATGCTTCTGCGTTGGCCTGCTCAAACTCCGCACGCTCAAGATGTTCGCGCTGCCAATTGAAGGTGTAATCGAATATCAGCGCGCCGCCGACGCCAATAAGCAACCCGCCCAGGCTCCCCACGCCCGGCTCCACGACCGATCCTGCAGCAAAGCCGTAGATTTCGGGCTGCAAACTTGCGACGACTCGGCCGGCGGCCGCCACGAAGGTTTGAGCGATCGCGCGCTCGATCGCGGGGCCTATGGTTACGGCAATCAGTCCCGTGATCGCCACTCCTCGAAAAGCCACCTTGAAAGCCTCGTCATCCGCCGAATAGCGGGAAGCCTTCCACTTCTGGGCGTCTCAATCGATCGCAAGATCCGGATTGGCGAGAGGATCGATAATTTCGAGATGTCGCGTGTACTGTCTCAGAATGACGCCTTCCTTGAGATTATCGAGCACGACATAGCCGACGGCGCCGCCGAAATACCGGAAAGCCTCTTCGTGGAGCTGTGCCCAGATCTGCTGGCTTGACTTCCAGACCACCCGCCGGAAGCTACGCCGTGAGTAGCGCAGGGTCATCACGAACAGGCGCGGCCGGCGGTAACGACCGCTCTTCGGATCACGGGTCAGCGCGCCTTCACCGTAATCGACCTGGGCTTCCTCGCCGGGGGCAAACTCGAGACGGTCAAACTGCTTGGGATCGATGTGGCGCAAGGCACGCACGAAACGCTTGACGCTCTCGTAGCTGGCAGTGAAGCCGAACTGGTCAACCAGATCCTGGTAGATCGCCTGCGCATTGCGCTTCAGACGGACCTGCTGTTCGATCCATTCGCGATGCGGTTCACAGGCTGAGCGGGCGAAATCAAACGTCTTGGCGGCCACCTTCGCTCCGATAGCCGGTGGTCGCGGAGGTGGGGGAGTTTGGCCATCCGCGGCCTCGGAGCCGGCGGTCACCCCGGGGGAATTTGCCTCCGCCGCTCGCCGGGACACGAAAATCGCCTGGTAGCGCCGGATCGTCTTGCGGTCGATCCCCGTCAGCCGCTGGATCTCTCGTTGGCTCGTCTGGCGCTCAAGTAACGTAAATACAGTGCTTTGCAGATGCGGCTTCAAGACGTTCAACTCCCCGTCCCCTCTTCCCTAAAAGGGGGCGAAAATAAACGTCCTGCTACGCGCTTTGCGGCCGATCAGCCGCCCAGCCAGGCGGAATCAGGTGGGGGAGTTTGAGGTGACCTCACCCGGGGGATTTTGACCGACCGTCGGGGATCTGGCGCGGCTCCGGGGGCGTGCGCCAAGGGGTGTCAGGGTGATCGGCGCCGTTCCGCTGGGGTCATGGGAGACCATCACTTTCGTGGCGGCCTTGCGCCACAATAAAATGACTGCCCCGATGGTGATCGAGGGAGCTATGACCGGAGAAATGTTCCTCGCCTATGTTGAGCAGTGCTTGGTTCCAACCCTCCGGCGCAACGACATCGTCGTGATGGACAACTGCCGAGTTCACATGGCGCCTGCCGTTAGGCACGCGATTGAGAGGGCAAAGGCGAGCGTGCGGTATCTCCCGAAATACTCGCCTGATCCTAATCCGATCGAGCTGCCCTACAGCAAATTTAAGGCATACTTGCGTAAGGTCGCGGCACGAACAGTTCCGCATCTCACGCGCGCGATCCGTTCGTTCATCCCACAACTAAGCCCACGCGAATGCACCAACTATTTCGCTCACGCAGGCTATGCTTCTAAATGACAGGAATCCGCTTTAGTCTCCGTATCCTTCCAGTTAACTCCGGTATTGCTGCAAACCCTATTTCCGTCGAGGCCCACTGTAGTCACCCTCATTGTGAATGACTGGTCGTTGTGACCAACCGGGACGGCTAAGACATAGTTCGGAGGCTGTTCATGAGCCCAAGCGATCGCCAAGGGCCTACGTGCCCAGCGTGTGGTCTTACCCGATCGGGATGCGCGCGTGCTGCTGCGCGGGGCCGAACGCTTGCGGGTTCTGATAGGACATCGGTGATGGCCAGAACCTGGTAGAGGTTGGTCTCGTTGTCGCGCTCCAAGCCTTTTCGCATCCTCTCTTGTATCGAGATCGCCGCCCGCAGCAGCTACCGTGCCGGCTAGCACTACTTTGGCACATTTTTAGCGGCGACGAGTTTTTGGGATTGATCGGGATAGGGGGACGTCTCGCGACGCCACCCCTCCCACACCACCTGGCATACGGGTCCGTACCGCGGCGGTTCGACTGAGTTAAGCTGGCCCAGAAACCAGTATTCGGGGGAGACCGCGAGCGTCAAAGAAGTGGTTGCGCAGGGCGTGCTGGACCGCCGGGTGCCCGGACATTCGCCAGAGCCCCGTCGGCGAACCGGCGGCAATCGATGCGGCGAACTTCGTGATGCCGAGGCGGCGAAGCTCCGTGAATCGCTTGTGGCCGTTCTGCCATTGTCGCCAGAGATACATTCGCAGTCTCCGGCGAATCCAGGCTTCCAGGTTTGTGAGCACGCGAGGAGTCTGGCAGAACGCAAAGTACCCGCGCCATCCGATGAGGTAAGGCGAGAGGTCTTTGATGATCCGTTCCAGATTGGTGCCTCGCGTCCGGCGTGTGATGTCCCGGACCCGGTCCTTGAACTTAGCGAGCGCTTTCGGCGCAATGCGTCGTTCGCTCCCGTGGTTCGCAATGCTGAATCCTAGGAACTTGCGCTCTTCTGGTCGTGCCACCGCGCTCTTGGCCTCGTTGACCTTTAGCCGAAGCTTGTCGGTCAGAAGCCGGGTGATCGAGGCCATGACCCGCTCGCCGGCGCGATGACTGCGAACATAGATGTTGCAGTCGTCCGCATAGCGACAGAACCGATGGCCACGTCGAGCCAGCTCCTTGTCGAGATCGTCGAGCACGATATTACTGAGGAAGGGCGAGAGCGGCCCAGCCTGAGGGGTCCCCTTGTCCACCGGTCTGATCAGGCCGTCCTCCAGCACCCCGGCGTTCAGGAACGCCCGGATGAGTTTGAGCACGCGCTTGTCGGTCACCCGTGCGGCGACGCGCGACATCAAGATGTCATGGTTGACTCGGTCGAAGAATCTTTCCAGATCGAGATCCACCACAACGTCGTAGCCCTCGGCGATGTAGCGTTGTGCCTGGGCTACGGCCTGGTGCGCCGACCGTCCCGGCCGGAATCCGTAGCTGTGCTCGGAGAACGTCGAATCCCATTGTTCTTGAAGAACCCGCAGCACGGCTTGCTGAATCAGGCGGTCGACGACACAGGGAACGCCGAGCCTTCTGACCCCACCATCCGGTTTCGGAATTTCCACCCGCTTAACCGGCCGTGGCTGATAGTTCCCGTTGAGCAAGTGGAGCCGAATTGCTGGCCAGTGCTCACGCAGGAATGCCTTGGCGACGTCGATGGTCATCTCATCGACACCAGGACCTCCCTTGTTTCCTTGAACGCGTTTCCACGCTCTTTGAAGGTTCTCGCGGCTACACACCTCCTCCATCAGATGTTCTGGGAAAGCCGGGCTTTCGGTCGCCGTCATCGCCACAGACGGTTCGGCTCCTCCAGTCGCGGCAGCGGGGGTTTCACCCCGACCCTCCGTGCCTGAGGCCAGTTGTTGCTGGTTTGTCTGCCGCTTTCCGTTCATGAGGTGCCGGTCCTACTTGCCTCTCTCATTCGTTCGGGCCTTCAGCCATCGTTTCCGGCTCTGCCGATCCGTTGCTCCGCTTTTCAGCTTTGGAGTGCCTCAATAGCTTCGCCGACAGCATGACCTATTACGCCCTCTGCTGACTTCTGCCCGGTGGTCAGACGACCTCACAGTCGTCTCAGTCGCCGTACAGCGACGCCGGGCAGATCTCCCGGGGTAAGTTCAATCGCCTTCGATGCACGACCGCCGAATCTACGCTTCGCGTCTTTAATGGATATGGACTTCGCGATGTGTTGCCCGCTCGTCCGACACTGGCGCCTCATATCCGGTTCTTGTTCATCGGCTCGCATCTTTGATCCACGCTTCCTTCAGACCCCGCCTCGCGGCGGCAGCCCTTGCGTTTCTCTATCCCTTCACCTCCATCAGGTTGGGTGGAAGACTTTCACTTCCGAGCTATTGAACATGCCCGGCACACAACGAAGCCGCTGGCGCGGCAATTGAGGAGGGATCGCAAGATCAGGCTCCTGTCTGAGAGGATTGCGGGTTTTCGAAGCCCAACCCTTCAGACAGGAGTTTTCCAATGGCTGAGATCAGCCCTCTTCGCCGCCGCATGATTGAGGACATGACGGTCCGCAATCTGTCGCCGGCGACGCAACGGATCCTACCTTGCCGCGGTATCGAAGTTGAGCCGGTATTTCGGTCGGTCCCCCGATTGTCTCGAGCTGGAGGATATCCGCGCCTTCCAGGTCCACTTGGTGGCGATCGGGATATCCTGGCCGGCGCTCAATCAGATCGTCTGTGCGCTGCGGTTTTTCTACGGTGTGACGCTCGGCCATGACGCCATTCCGGAGCGCATCAGCTATGCGCGCCAGCCGAGCAAGCTGCCGGTGGTGCTGAGCGCCGACGAGATCGTGCGCTTCCTCGAAGCAATCCCAAGCCTCAAGAGCCGCACCGCGCTGACGACGGTCTATGCCGCCGGACTGCGCGTGTCGGAGGTGGTTCTGCTGAAGATCACCGACATCGACAGCCAGCGGATGGTGATCCGGGTCGAGCAGGACAAAGGCGGCAAGGACCGTTACGTCATGCTCTCTCCGCAGCTGTTGCGGATTCTGCGCAGCTATTGGCGGTTAGCTCGGCCGCAGCGCTGGCTGTTTCCCGGCCGTGACGAGGACCGGCCGCTTGATCCCACCGTATTGCACGCCGCCTGCCGCTCGGCCCGCTCGGCGGCCGGCCTGAGCAAACAGGTGACGGTCCACACGCTGCGACACAGCTTCGCGACGCATCTGCTGGAGAACGGGGCCGACGTGCGCATCATCCAGGTGTTGCTCGGCCACGCCAGCCTGGCCAGCACAGCGCGCTACACCCAAGTCGCCACCAAGACCATCAGCAACACGCCAAGTCCGCTTGACCGGCTCCGCCTGGAGGTCGTGCCGCCCGGCTGAGCGGGCACCATGGCTGCGGTTCTGGAGGTGGCGGACGTCTTCCGCCGCCACGGCGAAGCATTTCGGCAGGCCCGTGCCGGGCATCTCGGCCGCGTCGAGCGGCGCGTCATGGGCGCCATCACGGCGTGCCGGACCGCGGTGCTCGGCGGTCACCTCGAGCAGTGCGATGATTGCCGCGCGACCCGCATCGCCTATAACTCCTGCCGCGGTCGCCATTGCCCCAAGTGCCAGGGGCTGGCGCGCGCCGAATGGCTCGCGCAGCGACAGGCCGAACTGTTGCCGGTGCCGTACTTCCACGTCGTCTTCACGCTGCCGACGCTGGCGGGCGAGATCGCCTTCCAGAACAAGGCCGCCGTCTATGCGATCCTGTTCCGCGCCGCCGCTGAGACGCTCACCACTATCGCCGCCGACCCCAGGCATCTGGGCGCGCAAATCGGCGTTACCGCGGTGCTCCATACCTGGGGTCAGACCCTGCAGCACCATCCACACGTCCATTGCGTAGTGCCAGGCGGCGGCCCCTCGCTCGACGGCACGCGCTGGATCGCTTGCCGCCCCGGCTTCTTCCTGCCGGTGCGGGTGCTCTCGCGCCTGTTTCGTCGCCTGTTCTTGCAGAACCTGCAGGATGCCTTCGACGCCGGCAAGCTGCGCTTCTTCGGCAAACTCGCCGGCATGGCCGAGCCCACGGCCTTCGCCGCCGGGCTCGACCAACTCAGACGCATCGAATGGGTCGTCTATGCCAAGCCGCCGTTCGGTGGCCCCGCACAGGTGCTGGCCTATCTCGGCCGCTACACCCATCGCGTCGCCATCGCCAACAGCCGGCTGATCTCGCTCTCCGACGGCAACGTCCGCTTCGCCTGGAAGGACTATCGCCAGGACGGCAAGACCAGGCTGATGACGCTCGATGCCGACGAGTTCATCCGCCGTTTCCTGCTGCATGCCCTGCCGGATGGCTTCCATCGCATTCGCTACTACGGCTTCCTCGCCAATGGCCAACGCGGCGACAACCTCGCCCGCTGCCGCCGGCTGCTCGACGCCCATCATGCGGCAGCCACTTCCGAGTTGCCGACCGGTCACGCCAAACGCGATCGGCACAACAACGCCAGTGACTTCCTCATTTGCCCCGATTGCGGCGGCACCATGCGGCGGATCGCAGTCGTGCCGCGCTCATCCAGCTATCAACCATTCTACTGTGACACATCATGATCTCATCGCTGCCGATTTTCATCCTCACCGCTGCCGAGCTTGCTGCGCGTCCTGCCGCCGACCGGCCAGCTATGCCGATCGACTGCCGCAATACCGACTCCAAAGCTGGCCAACGACTAAACCTGACCTGTTTCTCCCGCTCGGTACCCGATCCGCGAGGTCTTCCTTGCAAAAACAGCGCTTCGCATCAATTGCGCGGCCGTCGTCAGAGCAGTCTCGCCACCACGCCGTGGCAACTTTCCCCATAGCGCCAAAACAACTCCGCGGCTTCGTTCAATCCGGCTTCTATGAGGTCGCCACCCACGGCACAGCGCGCGGCTAGGCTTGGCCCGCGACCTCACAGAACCCTCAAGATTCCCAAGAGAGGGTTTGCGTGATTCATGAGGGGTCGGCTTATGGAGGGCCGATCTATGGACATGGACTGGCAAGCCGATCTCGATCGCTGGCTTGCGCCGTTTGTCGCGGCGCTAAGGCACAAGACGCCGGCCCGGATGTGCCCTCTCTACGTCGCGGCTTTGATTGGTCCAGGAGACCGCAAGAGCGTTCAACCGATGGCGGCACGCGCCAGCGGGGTGGGTTACGATCAGCTCCATCATTTTGTCGCTGCCGGAGTTTGGGACAGTGCTCCACTCGAGGCTGCCCTGCTGAAGGAGGCAGACAGATTGGTTGGCGATGATGCGGGTTTTCTTGTCATCGATGATACGGCGTTGCCCAAGAAGGGACGTCACTCAATTGGCGTCGCGCCACAATATGCCTCGTCGCTCGGAAAGACTGCCAACTGTCAATCGCTAGTCTCGCTAACATTGGCGTCGCGGGAGGTGCCGGTGATGGTGGGCCTGAGGCTGTTCCTGCCCGAGAGCTGGACAGATGATCCTAAGCGCATGGCGCGGGCCCGTGTGCCGAAGGATAGACAGACTGCTCTGACAAAGCCGGAGATTGCGATCAAGGAGGTCGACCGCGTCATCGCCTCTGGTGCGCGTTTCGGCTGTGTGCTTGCCGATTCAGAGTACGGCTCCAGCGGGCCTTTCCGTCAGGCTTTGAGCGAGCGCGGTCTGCTGTGGGCGGTGGGTCTGTCGCGGCGCCAGAACGTCTATCCCGCCGACGTTGCCCTGATCTTCCCCATCGCGAAGACCGGAAAGCCTCGCAAATACCACATCCCTGATCAGCCACCGGTCTCTGCTGAAGCGTTGTTGGCCGAAGGCAAATGGCAAAGGGTCAGCTGGCGGCGGGGCACCAAAGGTCGGCTCACATGTCTCTTCACGGCCCGCCGTGTCCGCGTTGCGGATGGCCATAAGCACCGGATGATCAATAACCGTATGCAGTGCATGCCTGGCGACGAGGTCTGGCTCGTCGGCGAGCGCCGGTCGACCGGGGAGCAAAAATACTATGTGTCGAACCTGCCGGCCGATGCCACCATCAAGACGCTTGCTGCCACGATCAAGGCCAGATGGGTCTGTGAACAGGCTCACCAGCAGCTCAAGGAGGAGCTGGGGCTCGACCACTTCGAAGGTAGATCCTGGACGGGATTACATCGACATGCGTTGATGACGATGATCGCTTACGCCTTCCTCCAATCCCGCCGCCTCAAAGCAGCGGGACGGAAAAAAAAGAATCTCAGGACCGCCACCACAACCAAGCATGCCGGCCATCAGGCAAGCGATCCTCGACCTCTTCACACGACCTCCACCCCGACGATGTCCTCACTGTGACCTGCTCCTTGCAAATATCGCGAAGACTAAAGTGCCAAAGTAGTGCTAGTGTTCTGACACATTCATTTGCATCCCGCTTTTGCGATGGCGAGCGTTTTTTTGGCTCGGCGGTGCTTTGCGAGGATGGATTTGGCGCTGGCGGTCCACTTGAATGGCTTTGGGTTTTGGTTTCGATGCTCGATCCACTCGTCAATCGCGGTTTTGAGTTCGGTGACGTCGTTGAAGGTTCCTCGCCGGATGCGCTGGCGAGTGATTTCGGCGAAGAGCCGCTCGACGAGGTTGAGCCAGGAACAGGATGTCGGCGTGAAGTGCAGCGTGAAGCGTTTGTGTCGCGCCAACCAGCGCTTCACGGCCGGCGTCTTGTGGGTGGCGTAGTTGTCGAGGATCAGATGCAGATCGAGATGTGCAGGCGTCTCGCGGTCGATTGTTTTCAGAAACGACAGGAACTCGTCTGCCCGATGGCGTGCCAGACATTCGCCGATGACGGTACCGGCCGCCACATCGAGCGCGGCGAAGAGTGTTGTGGTGCCATTGCGCTTGTAATCATGGGTCATCGTGCCGGCACGGCCCTTTTTCACGGGCAAACCTGGCTGCGTGCGGTCGAGTGCCTGGATTTGGCTCGCATGGGGATTTGTAGGTCAAGATAGTCGGATCAGGGTTTCATCGGATATCTCCGGTCGTTGCTCAGTCTTCGCCCGTCGACGCCGGCGCGACGTCGCGATTGAAGCAGGATCAACGACGTGGCTTTCGACCCCTTCCTCCTGCAGCAAGCGGTGGATCCAAAAGCCGTCGAGACCCGCCTCCTGAATCACGATGATCGGAACGACATGCCCCGTGCGGACCTGCACCTTGTCCTTGAGCTGACAGAACCGCGCCCGCAGTCCAGCGACATCGCCGCTGCGAACCGTATGCTTCGACATCTTTTCTGCCCCGCCCGGCGACAACGATGTAATCAGCCAAGTCGATCGACTAAGTTCCAACGAGACGAAAATCGCGCCAAGATCGGTGCGGATAGCGCTCGGCGCTTGCTGTGGGCCAGTGATAATTTGCATGGTCGCCTCCAGAGTGGGGTGGGTCAGCAACCTCACTCTCTGACAGAGAGTCGGTCGCTAGCTACCCCCATGGGATCTCTTCTCATCGACGGAAAGCACCAGGGCCTTCTCCGGTGGATCGACGTAGAGGCCGACGATGTCCTCGACCTTCGCGACGAAGTCGGGATCGTTCGAGATCTTGAAGCTGCGCACGAGATGCGGCTTGAGGCCGTGTTTGGCCCAGATGCGCTGCACGCTCGTGTGGCTGATGCCCATTTCTTCCGCCATCAATCGTACGCTCAAGTGCGTGGCCTTGGCGGGACGCTCCTTCACGGTCTTCTCGACGACCTTGAGCGTCATAGCAGCGCTGAGCGGCTTTCGGCCAGGCGGCTTGGAGCGGCCTTTGATCAGACCATCGACACCGGCCTCGGCAAAATAGTCCTGCCAGCGCCAGACGGTGGTCTTCGAAACCTCGACCTCACGCATCATCGCCGCGACGCCATGACCGTCCGCCGTCATCAGCACGATCCTCGCTCGCTTGGCGATCTTTTGCGCCGTGTTTCCATCGGTGAGCAGTTGCTCCAGTTCCCTGCGAGCCTTGCGATCAAGTACAATCAAGTCGTTTCCCATGCCGCGAGTGAATCATGTTCGCGACAAGGCGGGATTCAAATGTCAGTGACAGAACACTAGTGGCCTCCTTCGCTCGGCCAGGTATTAAAGGTGGCAAGATCCTCTTTCACTCAGCGCTGACGCGCCGGGATTTCATCGCCTGCGCCGCGCAATCTCGTCGGCGACTGCGCTCGCGGCGCGTAAAAGTCGTTCATGAAGGGTCTCAAACATGTCGAGAATCTCATCATTGGGTTCATTCCTGCCCTCTTCGATGGCCTCGGCAACCAGTTCGTCGAGAGGCGTTTCCGTCAATTGACCTTTCTCGAGAAGGTATTCATATAGCCCGTCACTGCTGGGCTGCGGTTGGATGCGGCCGTCGGAGTTGCACCAAACCCCGAATGTCTGATGCCCCATAACGGCTTGCTCGACCACCTCCGCCTCCAGTGGGATCAGCGTACCCCACGGCTCGTCCTCCTCATCGACGAATCCTGCCACGTACATCTGTTGCTCCTCAGCGTCTTCAGCGCGAGGGCGGAAGAACGGCGTTAGGATGATTTGAGCGGGTTTTGCCATAACAATCTCCAGGGGGCTCAAGCACCAGTTGCATCAGTACATGGCAGCATCAGGGCCTGCGCCGAACACGCCGGATCATGCAAGAATGCAAACTGTACGAGCTGCTGTCGGCGCCCCTCGAATTAACAGCTATGGCTCAAAGAGCCGCCACTATTTCGAGCGCGGCCGCCGCTGCGGGGAGAGCCGCGCCATTCGACTTATTCTCCCCCCTCGTAGAACAGCTCCAGCGGCAGGCCCACTAAGGCCTTTCCGATCCAGTCGCGCGCGATGACATTGGACGGACCCATCGCAATCGCCGCGCGCGCGTCGCGATAGGCCCGTTCGATCGGCCCGCGGTGATAGCCGTAGCCGCCTGTCACCGTCAGCGCCGTCGCCGCAACCTTGTTGGCGACCTCAGCGGCGTGCACCTTGAACTCGGTCAGCGGGATCAGGATCTCGCTTTGCGGCTTTCCGGCGCGCCAGAGCACGTCGAGCTTGGCTGCGAGTTCGTTGCGCCACGGCCGCAACGTCTCAACCAGCACCTTGGCCGCGCCAAGTTCCTGGCGGATCGCCTGATAGTCGGAGAGACTCTTGTTCTTGTCCTTGTGGATGAAGCTCGTGGTGTGGGCGATCGCAGCGTTCAAGGCGCCGCGCGCGACCCCTTCCCAGACCGCGCCAAGCCCAATCAGATAGACCGGCGAAACGCCGTCATAGATGATTTCCTTGCCCTGCCCTTCAGCGCCGAGCCGGTCGCGTTGCGGCACCCGCACATTGGTGTAGCGAATCGGGCCGGAGTGGTTGGCCCGCACGCCGAGCGCATCCCAGGGCCGAGACTCTATCCCCTCCGCCTTGCCGTCGACGATGAAGAAGATGATGTCGGCCTGGTCCTTGGCACCAGGCGTGCGGGTCTGCACCACATAATAATCAGCCTGGCCCGAACTCGTCGTGAACGATTTCTCGGCGTTGACGCGGTAGTCGTCGCCGTCGCGTGACGCTTCGGACAAATTATACCACCAGTGGCCGCCGGTGGCGCGTTCGCTGGTCGAATATGTGCCGAGCAGGCTGCCATTGCTTGCCTTCAGCCAGCGCTCCTTCTGATCGGTGTTCCCGAACAGGTTGATCGTCTGTGCCGCGCCGACATGCATGACATAGACGAGGCCGGTGGACGCATCGGCCTGCCCGATCCGGTAGGCACCCTCGGCGAAGTCCAGATGGCTGAGGCCAAGCCCGCCGAACTGGGTCTCGTTGAGCACACCGGTCCAGCCGGCCTCCGCCAACGCGCGAAGATTCTCGCGTGGAAAGCGGCTCTCGCGGTCGTTACGGTCGGCATTCACCTTCACGGTCGCGTCGATTGCGGCATCGAGCCTGGCATAAGCGTCGTCGTCGATCTTGCGTGCGAGATTGTCGTTGGCCATGGTCATCTCCGGGTTGCAGTCATGCGACAGCCTCTGTCGGCTGCCTCCGGCTCAGATCGCCCTGCGACGATCCGCCGAGATAATGTGTCTTGATGTCGGCGTGCTGGCGCAGCTCGGACGCCGCGCCAGCCAGCACGCTGCGCCCGTTCTCGAGCACCACCGCGTGATCGGAAAAGCGCAGCGCCACGGTCGAATTCTGCTCGGCGACCAGGATCGACAGCTCCTGCTCGCTGTTGAGCTGCTTGAGCGCGCGAAAAATTCCCTCGACGACGAGCGGCGCGAGCCCCATCGACGGCTCGTCGAGTACCAGAAGCCGCGGACGCGACATCAAGGCGCGGCCGATCGCCGTCATCTGCTGCTCTCCGCCAGAGGTCAGACCGGCCAGCGAACGGCGATGCTCCTTCAAGCGCGGAAACAGCGCGTAGACCCGGTCGAGATCTGCGACGATTTCTGCCCGCGGCGCATCGCGCCCCATCGCGCCGGTGATGAGGTTCTCTTCCACCGTCAGCGAGGCAAAGCAGTGCCGCCCCTCGAGCACCGGCACGAGACCGGCGCGCACCAGCGTCGCCGCCGATATGCCTGCAACGTCGCGGCCGTCGAACACGATACGGCCGGCGGTGATCTGGCCGCGGCGGGCGGAGAGCAGCGCCGAAACCGCCTGCAGAGTGGTCGATTTGCCGGCGCCGTTGGCGCCGAGCACGGCCACGATCTGGCCGCGCCGCACTGCGAGGGATACGTCGCTGACCGCCGCGATCGCGTGATTGTAGGTGGCGGCCAGCCCCTCGACCGCGAGCAGAATTTCACTCATCTGTCGATCCGTGGCGTTGCAGGCCGCGGGAGCCGGGAAGGCTCCCGCACCTGTCGCAGCATCAGTTGCTGACCGCTTCGTCGCCGGAGGTCCGCACCTTGATGCCGTGCTCCTTTGCATAAGCGGCCGCGGACTTCTCGATGATCGGACGAAGGAAGGCCCAGTCCGGCGCGATCCAGCCCGAGACCACCTTCCATTTGCCGCCGTCCCACTGCTGGAACGTGACGCGGCCGTCGCCTTCGTGATTGTCCCAGGTGACGTTGATCGAATGGAACAGATCCTTGGCGCCGAGCGCTTCGACCCGCGCCGGATCGAGCTGCAAATGCTCGAAGCCCCAGCGCACCTCGTCACCAGTCAGGGTCCGATTGCCGAACTTCTTCTGCGCGATCCTGATCGCCTCAACATTGAGGATGCCGTTCACGATTCCCAGATTGTGATAGACGCTGCCGATCCGCTTCTTGTCGTCGAGGTTGCCCTTGCCGGCGCCGTAGACCGTCTTGATCACCTCTTGGAGCACCGGATATTGCTCGCCGGAGGCCTGCGTGGTGATCGCGATGTAACCCTTGGCGGCATCGCCGGCCGGGATCACGTCTTCCTCGGAGTTGGACCAGACGTTGCCGATGATGTGGTCGGCGGGAAAGCCGACCTTTTGGGCGGTCTTCAGCGCCACCGGATTCATCACGCCCCAGCCGCGCAGCACCACGTAATCGGGCTTCGATCGCCGGATCGACAGCCATTGCGATTGCTGCTCGTTGCCGGGATGCGGCACCTCGATCTGCTCCAGGCTGAACTGATATTTGTCCGCCAGCAGCTTGTAGATCGGAATGGTTTCCTTGCCGTAGGGCGAGCCGTGATAGAGCACGACGAGCTTCTTGCCCTTCAGCTTGTCGACGCCGCCCTCCCGGCTCGCAATGTAGTTCACGATTCCCGAGGTCTCGCTGTAGGGATTGAGCAGCAGCGGGAAGACGTAGGGAAACACGCGGCCGTCGGTCGAATCGGTGCGGCCGTGATTGATGGTGATGAGCGGCACCTTGTCCTTGGCGATGCGGTCGATCATGGCGTAGGCGATGCCGACCGACAGCGGATTCCAGGCAGCGACCCCTGGCCGTCCCTTCAGCCGCTCATAGACCTCGACGCCGCGTTCGACCTCGTACTGGGTCTCGCCCTCGTCCCAGGTCAGCTTGACCCCGTTGACGCCGCCGTCGCGGATATTGACCAAATTGAGATAGTCGATGAACGCGCCGAAGAAACCGGTGCCGCCGGCCGCATAGGGGCCGACCCGGTAGCTTTGCAGGGGGAAGAACTGTTCGTCGGCCCGGACTGCCGGTACGCCGGCCAGCACGGAGGCGACCCCCGCGGCGAAAGCAAATTTCAGATATCTCGATTTCATCATCCTCAGTCTCTCCAGTGGTGCAAAATTCATGTGTTGCGCGCGGCGACCTGCCGCGTCAGAACCGTCCAAAGTCGATCCCACAGCGCGATCAGGCCGCGCGGTTCGGCGATCAGGAATGCGATGATGAGCGCGCCGACCACGATGCGCTGGCTCATCTCCAGCACGCCCGAGTCGAACACGCCGCCGAGCAAGGCCGCACCGGCGCGTGACAGGATCAGCGGGAACACTACGATGAAGGCGGCGCCGAGAAACGCGCCGCGCAGCGAGGCCAACCCGCCGATGATGATGATGAACAGGATCTGGAACGAACGATCGAGATTGAATCCGGCCGGCTCGACCGTGCGCAGATAAGCGAAGGCCCACAACACCCCGGCAATCCCGATCAGGAACGAGGAGACGCCGAAGGCCAAGAGCTTGGTACGCAGCAGCGGCACGCCGATCACGTTGGCGGCGAGCTCATGATCGCGCACCGCGACGAAGTTGCGGCCGCTCTGCGAGCGCAGCAGCCGCAAGGTCAAGAACGTCGCGACCGTCACAACGCTCAGCGAGAACACGTAGCGCCCCGCCGGGCTGGTGAACGATAGACCAGCCACGCTGAGCACCGGAGCGTCGATCACGCCGGACGGATTGTCGTTGGAGAACCAGCCGAACTTGGTCAAGGCCCATTGCACGAAGAATTGCGCGGCCAAGGTCGAGACCGCGAGATAGAAGCCGCGTAGGCGCAGGCTTGGCAATCCGAACAGGATGCCGAGCGCGGCCGCGATGAAGCCGGCGAGCACCAGATCGACGAGCAGCGGCAGTTCCGGCAGCCGGAGGTGAAGATTATAGGTGGCGTAGGCGCCGACCGCGAGAAAGGCGGCGGAGCCGAGCGACATCTGGCCGGCATAGCCGGTGAGAACATTGAGCCCGACGGCGGCGAGCGCCAGCGCCAGAAACGGCGTCAGTACCGCATCCAGCAGGTAGTCCGAACCGACCAGCGGAATGACGCCACACGCAACCACCGCCGCGACAGCGATCGCGATGGTCCCGGCGCCGGGCGCGCGCTCTCCTGTCGATGGTGCTGCGCTCATCGCCCTAGACCCTCTCGACCAGCTTCTGCCCGAACAGCCCCGCCGGCCGCACCAAGAGCAGCACCAGCGCGACGACATAGGCGGCCCAGGCCTCGATGCCGCCGCCGAACAACGGCCCGACATAGACTTCGGCAAGCTTCTCGATGGCGCCGATCAAGAGACCGCCGATGATCGCGCCGGCAATCGAATCGAAGCCACCCAGCACCAGCACCGGCAGCGCCTTCAGCACCACAAGGGACAGCGAGAACTGCACGCCGAGCCGCGCCCCCCACAACAGTCCTGCGACCAGCGCGACGATGCCGGAAGCCGTCCACACACTGGCCCAGACCCGCGGCAGGCGGAGCCCGACGGCGAGCGCCGCAAACGGATCATCGGCGACGGCGCGGAACGAGAGCCCGGTCCGCGTGTAGCGGAAGAACAGCGCGAACAGCACCACCAGGCTTCCCGCGACCACTGCTGCGAACAGATCGAAGCGGCTGATGAAGACGCCGGCGATATCCAGCGGAACGTCGCTAATCCCGATATCGAGACCGTGAACCTGCGTGCCCCACAACAGCTGCGCCGCGCCCTCGATCACGTAGGACAGCCCGAGCGTTGCCATGAACAGGGTGATCGGCGGCTGGTTGACGAGCGGCCGGAGCACCGTGCGCTCGACGATCACACCCAGCACCACCATGATCGCCAGCGTGAGCAGAAACGCGAGGGGAAACGAGACCCCACGCTCGACCAGGCTGACGAAGGTCAGCGCGGCGAACAACAACATGGCACCCTGCGCGAAGTTGAGCACGCCCGAGGTCTTGTAGATCAGCACGAAGCCGATCGCGACCAGCGAGTACATCACCCCCGACAGCAGGCCGCCGACCAGCACCTCGATCAGAAACTGATAGTCGAACATCAGACCGCGAGCTCCGTGACGTCCTGATGCGCGACGCCGAGATAGGCGTCGATCACGGCTTGATCGGATCTCACCTCGTCGGGCGTGCCGTCGGCGATCTTGCGGCCGTTGTCGAGCACCGCGACGTGATCGGACAATCCCATGACGACCCCGATGTCGTGCTCGATCAGCACGATCGTGGCCCCGTAGCTGTCGCGCGCATTGCGCACATGCTCGGACAGTTCGCGCTTCTCGCTCAAGGTGACGCCCGCGAACGGTTCGTCCAGCAACAGCAATGTCGGCCGCGCGACCAGCGCTCGCGCCAGCTCCACCCGCTTCTGCAAGCCATAGGGCAAGCTTCCGGCAGCGCGCTCGCGGACATCGCCAAGGTTAAGGAAGCCAATGACATCCTCGACGGCGGCGCGATTCTCGGCCTCGATCCTGCGCGCCAGCGGCGAGCCTATGATCTGGCGCAGGAAACCGGCGCGGACGCGGTGCGCGAGCCCCATCAGGACATTGTCGAAAACCGACAGCCCCTTGAAGATCGCGAGGTTCTGGAACGTGCGCGCGACGCCGTGCGCGGCCAGGTGCGCCGTCGGCACCTGGACGAAGGCGCGCTCGCCGAGCCACACTTGGCCGTGGTCGGGCCGATAGAGCCCGCTGATGACGTTGAGCAGCGAGCTCTTGCCGGCTCCATTGGGCCCGATGACCGCACGGATTTCTGCCCGCGCGACCTCCAGATCGACGTCGCGCAGCGCCGTGACGCCACCGAATGTCAGCGAGACATCGCGCAACGCCAGTACCGGGCGGGGCGCGCAATTTCCGGCCTGCGCGAGCACCCGATCGGGAGCATCGGCGGTCGCCGTTGCGCGCGCCTTCCCCTCCGCTGGAGCAGCCTCCAGCGCGAGGGCGCCAGCGTTCGTCGCCATCGCGGTCACCTCGCCAAACTCCCGTTCACTCGGCAGCCTGGGCGTGCGCGGTTGTTTTCGCTTCCAGCGCACGGACAAGCGGAATGACGCGGCCGCCGAAATACTCGACCTCCTCCTGGAAATGCAGGAAGCCGAGCAGTACGAGATCGACGCCGACCTCCTTCAACGCGACAATGCGCTCGGCGATCTGCTCCGGCGTGCCGATCAGGTTGGTCTTGAAGCCGTCATTGTACTGGACGAGGTCCTCGAAGCTCGATTTCGCCCAATTACCCTGGCCTTCCGGTGAGGCCTTGCCGGCATTCTTCACCTCATGGCCGAAGGCATTGACCGCCTCCGGATCGGCCTTGACGATGATTTCGTCCAGCACCGCACGCGCCTCGGTCTCGCTCTCGCGCGCGATCGCAAAGGCGTTGACGCCGATCTTGACGGAATGATTGTTGGCGCGCGCCTTGGCCCTGATGTCATCGACCTGCTTCTTGATCTCCTCGACCGAGTTGCCGTTGGTGAAGTACCAATCCGACACCCGCGAGGCCATGTCGCGCGCGGCGCGCGAGCTGCCGCCCTGGAAGATCTCGGGCAACGGATGCGCCGGCTTCGGCTTCAGCGTGTAGTCCGAGAAGCGGTAGAAATCGCCACGGAACGTAAAACTGTCCTGCGTCCAGATTCCGCGGAGCGCGCGGATGAATTCCTCCGAGCGGCGGTAGCGTTCGTCGTGATCGAGCCGGGGCTCGCCGATCGCGGTGAACTCGCCGCGGAACCAGCCGCTGACGATGTTGACGGCGACGCGGCCCTCGGTGAGCTGGCTGATGGTGGCGATCTGCTTGGCCGCCACCGCCGGATTCCATGGCCCGGGCAGCAGCGCCGCGATCACCTTCAATTTTTTGGTCGCGGCAAGCAAGGCGTGGCTGAACGCGACCGGCTCATGCTGGAACTCGGCGCCGTAGCCGGCGGTGAAGCGGATCTGGCTCAGCGCATAATCGAAGCCGCTGTCCTCCGCGATCTGCGCAAGGCGGCGGTTGTAGTCGATGTCCCATCCGGTTCGCTGCTCGATCTTGCTGATGACCAGCCCGCCGGAGACGTTGGGCACCCAATAAGCGAATTTGATCTGATCATGGCTGGCAGTCATTCGAATACCTCATGTGGGTTGGCATGCGACGACAGGACGTCATGGGAAGCAGACAGCACGATGCATTCACGCTGCGCCGGGTCAGCGGGTTTGAGTGAGGCTGATTGAAACCGTTATCAGCCCGGGAACTTTCGGAAGGTCGGCGCGATCAGGAATTCCGATCGGCAACGCAGTCGGTGCGTCAACAGCAGACCGTGCGACACGACGTTCGCAATGCGCAGGTTTTCGTTTCGTCGAAGACGTCGGTGCACGTCATCAGCATTCCCCTCGCAAGCACCATCGATTGACAATCAATAGTCTCAGAGAAAGCGCGGCTGAGCGAGTCCAAGCCAAACTCTTTTTCGGCGAGTCCGAGAAAGCGGTATCCGTTTGTTGGCGCGAAACGGATCGATTGTGCTGCGCGGTTGAAATCTCACTCGTGTCGGCGAGTGCAAACGCCAGGGGAATCATTGGCGGATCACCATTATGTGCTTCGGCGTGGGACCCCGACCATCGGTGCCAGGATCGCATAGTTTGGGTTCAACGAAATCAATGGCTTGGAGGGGTCGCCATAGCGCCGATGGCGGTCATTTTTCGATCAGCATTCACAGCTGCCCGCCGGACAGTCGATCGGAAACTCGCTCTCAACCGATGAAAGCGTCGAATCCATCGCCGCAGAGCTCGGCTATTCCGACGCAAGAAGCCTGCGCCGATTCCATAAGGCGGCCATGGGGACCACCCCGCGGCAGATTCGTCCCCCAGGGCATCTCTGCCCACAGCGACGATGGGGCTATTGGCTCACGATTGCAGGCGATCGGCGCGATGATGGGCACTTAACCGACAGGCTCAGACCTACGAAGCGCTCGAACGGCCGCAACAGGCGGGCGTGACGGTTTTCCCGAGAACGCAAGCTTCTTCTTCATCGGTCGGCTGTCGGACACATCATCCCAGAGGGCTCAACCGCACCAGCGGCGGCGAGCCCTCTCGTAATTTGAGGAGACTAAGGATGTGGCGCTTCAGTCGCACGAACTCGGATTCAGTCACAAGCTCGGCGTGACGAGGCCGGCCGAACGGAAGGTGGACGTTGTCGATGACCCGCCCCGGCCTGGCACTCATGACAATGACACGATCGGCCAGGAACAGCGCCTCCTCGATATCGTGCGTCACGAACACTGTGGTGGTCGGAATACTGGTCCAGATATCGAGCAGAACCTCCTGCATCATGCTGCGCGTCTGTGCGTCCAGAGCGCCGAACGGTTCGTCCATGAGCAGCACGCGCGGCCGGTTAATGAGAACGCGCGCGATCTCGACACGCTGTTGCATGCCACCGGAAAGCTGCGAGGGATAAAATCGCTCGAAGCCGGCGAGGCCGACGAGCCGAAGAATCTCGTCGGCGGCGCGGTGCCTCTCGCTCCTGCCGACACCGCGCATTTTCGGACCGAATGCGACATTTTCCCGGACGCGCTTCCAGGGGAACAACGTATGCTGCTGGAACACGATGCCCCGATCCGGGCTCGGCCCCACGACGGGCTGATCGTCTACCGTCAACCGCCCGCCCGTCACCAGCAGATGTCCCGCCAAGGCGCCCAGTAAGGTCGACTTCCCGCATCCGGAGGGGCCAAGCACGCAGACGAACTCGCCCGGCGAGACCGCAAAGTCAAGATCGCGGACCGCCTCGAAGGCATCCGCACGCTCTCCGAGCGAGATCGAGATTCGTTCGATCTCGATCCGTCCGACCGCCCTTGTCGAAATATCGGACGCCCGCACGTTCATCGCGCGACTACAGCACGGTGCCACGGCATCAGATAGTGGCCCAACGTCGTCAGCAGCCAGCTACTGCCCATTCCGAGCAGGCCAATGACCAGCATACCGACAATGATGTCGGCATAGTTCTGCAACGTGTAGGCCTCTCAGGTGTTGTAGCCAATCCCAAACTGACCGGAGATCATCTCTGCCGTGACCAGGCAGAACCACGATGTGCCCATGCCGATGGCAAACCCGGTGACAATGCTGGGGGCAGCCCCCGGCAGCACGATCTCGCGGAGGATGGCGGGAGGCGTGCCGCCGAGACTGCGCGCGGACGCGATCAGCCGCCGGTCGATGTTCGCAACACCGTGCACGGTATTGAGAATGATCGGGAACAACGCGCCGATGAACGTGATGAAGATCATCGACGTTTCCGACGACGGGAAGATCAGGATCGACAAGGGTATCCAGGCCACCGCCGGGATCGGTCGCAGCAGTTCAAGAGGCGGAAGCAACAGATCGCTGGCGGCGCGTGAACGGCCGATCGCAAAGCCGAAGGCGATCCCGAACACGACCGCCGCGCCGTATCCCGCGAACACCCGCGACAGACTGCTGCCGACATGGGCCAATAGCTTGGGTGATTTGAGCAAAACGATGGCGGACTGCAGGACCTCCGTCGGAGGCGGTACGTTACGGAACGTGACAATGCCCAGGTTCAGATGCTGCGACGAGGCAAACTGCCACAACGCGATGCAGGTGACGATCGACAGGCCGCGAACCAACCAGCGCGCTCCCGGCAACCGGTCGACGGTGCGCCCGATGGTCATTGCTCATCGGCTCGCCACAAGAGATTCGCGGGCACCAGCATAATCGACCACGGTACCGCCGTGCTCCTTCGACCATTTTTCCGCTCCATCCTTGAGGAGGAAAGCGCTGAGCTCACCCTCCGGCGAATGCACGAACCAGGCCTGGCTCGCAAAAAGCTTGATGCCTGTTTCACGGTCCTGGGCATAGACGACGCGAACCACCTTGCCTTCCTTGTCCAGTGTAGCAAGCGCCTTCAAGGCATTCTCAGGAGAGCTATAGTGACGAACGAGCGGCTCATCCTTGACCCAAATCTGCGCGGTCCGGCTGAAGTCCGTGATTTCGGCTCCAGTCGTCGCGTCATTTGCCTTCAAGGCGAGCTGATCGTAATTCTTCAACTGCGCATCATAGTCGCGGCCGGATTCGGCGGACGCGGTGCGGATGTACTTGTCGGTCACGAATTGATTGACATCGAGGTCGCTGTCGGTGCGCTTGAGGAACTTCAATGTCTTGATCGAGGTGGCTACCGCCTGACGATATTCCAGCTTCCACGTTACGTCGCGGGTCTGCAGACCGAGCGGCCCGTGGAACAGATAGACCACCTCTGCTTCGATGCCGGTAACCTTCGCGATCAGCTCGCTGTACTTCTCGGGTTCGGTCGCGATCAGGCGATCGGCCTCGAGCGCGGCACGCAGATAGGCAATGACGATCTCCGGATATTTCTTGGCGTAGTCGGCATCCACGAGCGCGCCGTGGAAGGTCGGCGTATTCGCCTGCGAGCCGTCAAAGATCTTGCGCGCAAAGCCGCGCCAGGGAAACAGCTCGGCAAACGGAACGAAATCTGCGTGAGCCTCGATCTTGTTCGCCTGCAGCGCAGGACCGGCAACTTCGGGCGCCTGCGTAATGATATTGACGTCCGTTTCCGGGTTCCAGCCCTTGCGCTCGATCGCGCGAAGCAGCATGCCATGCGACGTCGACGCAAAGGGGACCGAGATCGTTCTGCCCTTGAGATCGTCGATCGACTGCACCGGCGAATTCAAAGGCACGACAATGCCGTTGCCGCTGCCCTTGGTGCTGCCTGACAGAACGCTGATAAAGAGGCTACGACGGCCGGCCTTCTGGAACGCCACACCGTTGAGCGAGCCGGGGAAATCCGCCATCGCACCAAAATCGAGCTTGCCTGCGACCATCTCGTTGGTCAGTGGCGCGCCGCTGGTGAAATTCTTCCACTGAATGTCGTAAGTGGCATCCTTGTACTTGCCGTCATGCGGCAGGAACTTCTCCAGCAGCTTCAGTTCGCGGATTAGAAGGCCGCCCGTCGCGCAGTTGATGGTGGTGTCCTGCGTTCCAACCGCGACGCGGATCGTTTCAGCATGCGAGCCAACGGCCAGTCCAATCGCGGCAATCGCAGCCATGGCAGTCGTCTTCAGAAAATGAAAAGAGATCATCATGCCTGTCCTTGGCTATCGATCGACGGCGTAGAGCCGCCCACAAATACTGCGGGACTATCCGGCTCATACTACGCAGGCTGAAGCAATTACTTGCATTGCGCCGTACCGATCGCTTGCCGTCGTGATCCCGTCACGATGAGCGACCGCGACGTTGAATGATTTTCTCGCGGCGACCCAATCGACAGATGAATCCTTTCGATGGGATGCCGTTCACGCATCACCTTTCCTAAGTGCATTGTAGGTTTATCAAAGAAGTGGACTTTGCCTTCCCGTCACCCTTAGCTATCGGCTTGGCAGCTTGAGGTGATCCGGCGGCAATGACGATACTGAAGGAAGCATCCGAACCCGATTCACGGAGCCTGTTGGCGCGAGCGGGTGTTACCGTGGACAGGAGCCATCGGATGCGGCAGGCATTTGCAGTGATCCCCGCCCCGCAGGCGACCGGCGACGATTCCGCGCTGTTCATGAGCGAAAGCGTCGACGGGCTCGACGTCGGCGCGCACTTTCTCGATCGTCTGTCGGCAGAACAGAAGGCAGAGGTCCAGGCAGCCGGGCGCACCATCTTGGTTCCGCAAGGCGACATCGTGTTCAGCCAAGGCGAGCACCACAACGGCATCTTCATCATCCGGCGGGGCCAGGTCTGGGTCTATTACACCGCGCCGTCGGGCCGGGAAATCACCCTCGCCTACTCGACGCCTGGCCATTTCATCGGCGGCCCTGAGATTTCCGGTGGCGGACCGCACATGTGGTCCGGTGTCGCGATGGAGGATTGCGAGATCACGGCGTTACCGAGCGCCGCCCTGCAACGGCTGCTGATGCAAATGCCAGCCTTCGCGCTGGCGCTGATCGATGGGTTGATCGCCAAGGGCAAGTGCTATTCGTCGATGGCGCAGATGCTCGGAACCCGTTCGGTGATCGAACGGCTTGCGCAGTATCTTTTGAACCTCGCCGAGCTTTACGGGATTGCCGACGGCGACATTGTGATCGTCAATCGAAAGGTGACGCACGATCAGATTGCCGCCATGGTGGGTTCGACCCGGCAGTGGATCACGATGATGCTGAAGCGATTCCAGACCAAGCACATCATCGCGATCGAGGACGGGGTCATCCGGATCAAGCGGGTCGATCTGCTCGAGAAGATCCTGTTCAGGGAATGATCAGCCCTCCCCGATCTGGCCCAACGCCCAGACCACTGTCTTTCGAACATCGGGATCCTCATCGCCGGCATGCGCAGCGAGCGTGTCGCGGGCGCGCGGATCGGCGATATCGCCGAGCGCCGCAGCGGCATCCTTGCGCAACGAAGGCAACTCGTCATCGAGGAAAGCGAGGATGGCGCCGACAGCGTCCCGGACACGGAGCCTGCCCAGGTTCTGAATCGCCTTCTGACGAACCTGCCAATAGCTGTCGGCGAGCGAGCCGACCAGCGCTGTTGCCGCCGAAGCTTGACCGATCCGCCCGATCGCATCCGCCGCAGCGGCCCTGATCTGCCACTCCCGATCGGAAAGCGCGGCGGCGGCGGCCTGGGCCGCTACGTCGTTCCGCGCAAACGACAACGCATTGACGGCCGCAAGCCTTACCTCGCCAGATTCATCCCGGGTCGCACGGATTAGCGACGGCAGGTTCTCAGTCTTCTTGAGATAGCCGATCACACCGACCGCCTGCACGCGTACAGCTGGATCGCCGTCACCGAGCGCCGCAATCGCGGGGCCGAGCGATGCATCGACCTGGAGCGCCTTGAGCGCACGAAAGATCGCGGCGCGCACAAAGGCCGAGGAATGTGTTGCCAGCGGCTGCAACACATCGCTTGCCGCCGGATCACGGAGTTCGGCAAGACTGTCGGCAGCCGCTTGGGCGACGTCTGCCTCGGGATCGAGGACGGCACCCGTCAGCGCTCTGGCCGCATCGATGCCGTCGAACTCGCCGAGCGCCTGCGCGGCCTGCTGTCGGACCTCCGGTGCAGTGTCTTGGGCGGCCCGCGCTAACAACGGAATCGCCTCCTCACTCGACGTCTCGACAAGGTCGAGCACCGCAAGCCGGCGCACCGACGGGTCCTCGCTCGCCATTCGCTCAGCGATCTCGCCGAGGTCTCCGAACACTTCGAACGGCTCGAACACGGTCATGTCAGCGCAGCAGATAGGGGATGTTGACGGTTACAGCGCCGGTCGGGCAATCCGTCTCGCAAGGCATGCAATACCAGCACTCGTCATACTTCATATAGGCCTTGCCGGTGAGATCGCTGATCCGGAGCACGTCGAGTGGGCAGACGTCGACGCAGACAGTGCATCCCTTATCGGCGATGCATTTGGCGTCATCCACGATGACTGGAACAGTGGTGGCGTATGAGCAATCGGCATGACACATTCACCTGTTCAGGCATGCTGTCGGATGCGCTGGCGATCATAGGCCGAGCGCTCGAACTCATCGATCGGGACGATATAGGGCGCGACCGGCCGCTTCTCCATCGTCATTCGCCCGTCCCGCTTGCGCAGGATACTGTGACAGAACCAATCATCGTCGTTCTTCTCCGGGTATTCCACCCGTTGATGATAGAGGCCCCAGCGGCTTTCGGTACGAAACAGCGAGGCGAACGCCGCCATCTCGGCGCAGTCGACGATCGAGGCGACTTCCAACGAACGCATCAACTCGTGCGCGTCGCGCACCACCATCGCGCTTTCCATATCGTCGCGGATCTCCGCGAAACGCGCCTGACCAAGCTTCATCTTCGCCGACACTTTCGGCGGCTGAAGATAGTCATTCACGAAGCGCCTTGTCTTGTATTCGAGCTGGTTCGGCGGGATGCCGTCGTCGCGCCTGGTAGCTGCCAGTACCCGCTGCTGCTCGCGTACGACGTCGGCCGTATCATAATCCGCTAGGTCGATATTACCGGCCACTTCCGCTGCGTGCTCGCCCGCCACTGCGCCGTTGGTGAAGGCGCCAAGCATGTAATTGTGCGGAACGCTTGCCATGTCGCCAGCCGCATAAAGGCCCGGCACCGTGGTGCGCGCGAATTCGTCGACATAGACACCGGATGCGCTGTGACCGGAGCAGAATCCGATCTCGGAAATATGCATCTCGATCATGCGCTCCCGGTAGTTTGTGCCGCGATTGTCGTGGAATCGTCCCCGCGATGGCCGCTCGACCTGATGCAGGATCGCCTCGATGTTCCTGATCGTGTCGCTATGCAGATGATTGAGCTTCAGGAACACCGGCCCCTTGCCCGATTGCAGCTCGTTATAGAACTCCTGCATCATCTGTCCGGACCAGTAGTCGCATTCGATGAAACGGTTGCCTTCGCTGTTGGTGGTGTAGGCCCCGAACGGACCAGCCACGTAGGCGCAAGCGGGACCGTTGTAATCCTTGATCAGCGGATTGATCTGGTAGCATTCGAGATTCGCGAGCGCGGCGCCGGCGTGAAAGGCCATCGCATAGCCGTCGCCCGCGTTGGTGGCGTTCTCATAGGTACCCCAGAGGTAGCCCGACTGCGGCAGCCCAAGCCGGCCCGCCGCGCCTGCACAAAGGATAACGGTCTTCGCGCGCAGCACCAGGAACTCGGCGCTACGCGTATTGACCGCGATCGTGCCGGCGATCTGCCCGTCACGTCCGGTCAACAGGCGCGTCGCCATATAGCGGTTGGAGATCAACACCTTCTCGCGGCGAAGCTGGCGGTAGAGCGCCTTCTTGACGGTATCGCCGTTCGGCATCGGCAGCACGTAAGAGCCGAGGTGATGAACCTTCTTGACGTCGAAATCGCCGTTTTCGTTCTTCTGGAACTTGATGCCGAAGCGGTCGAGCTCCTGAATGACGTCGAAGCAGCGCGAGGCATATTTGTACACCGGCGCCTGGTCGCAGATGCCGTCATTGGCGATCGTGATTTCCTTGGTGTACTGCTCGGGCGTGGCGTAACCGGGAACGACGGCGTTGTTCAGCCCGTGCATGCCCATTGCGATCGCGCCGGAGCGTTTGACGTTTGCCTTCTCCAGGAGCACGACGCACGCGCCCGGACTGTGGCGCTTGGCCTTGTAGGCCGCCATCGGACCAGCCGTGCCGCCGCCAATCACCAGCACGTCGCAGATGACCTCCGTCAGGCCACTTTTGATCTCATCCATGAGCCGACCTCACGCTGGGTGCTGCCCGGCAAGTTCGCGCAGGTAGGACCACGGATAGATGCCGCGGTCATGGCCGTCAGAGAACGAGAGCCGCAAGGCGTAATTCCCGATCGGCTCGATGGCAACGACGTGGAGCCCCGGTACAATCGGGAGTTCGATGCCGTCAACCAGCCGCCGGATTTCGCTGGCCGCGCGGCTGGCCCGACGTAACGTCTCCGCCGCGAGCAAACGGGTTCCGCAGTCCGGCCAGGTCAACGCCAGCGCCGTGGAATTTTCGCGTAGTTCCACCTGAATTGGTTGCACCGTCACCTCGCATTGATAGCGTCACGCCTTGTAAGCCGATGCCGGTACCTGGCACCCGCAATAAATTGCTTTCGCTACTTCGTGACCAGGCGACCAGAGGCTCGCTCGATCTGCGGGCCCTTCTGTCCGGCCTGCCTCCGCGCCGTACCAGGGCAGCAACCTGCGGACTGCGCGTTCAAACAGGAGATCGGCCGCAAAGCCCATCGCGCCGAGCACCATCAGCCCTACGAACATCTCATCGACCCGAAATACATGTTGCGACATCTGGATTAGGTAGCCGACCCCGAACGCCGCTCCGGCCAATTCCGCCGCCACCAGAACGACCAGCGCAACCGACAGGCTGACGCGAAGCCCGGCGATGATGAACGGCAGCGCGCCGGGTATGACGACGGTTCTACGGATTGGCACGGGATCCGGCTGACGCGGCGCGAGGGCAGCCACGGTCTCGGGCCGGTCGTCGAGAAGATGGGGCGTCATGGGTTTCACGATCGAAGCGAAAGGCGAGCCGAGCGTCTATTGGGCCGGCGATACCGTGTTTTATCCGCCCGTCGAAGAGGCTATTCGAACTACCGGCCCCGATATCGTCATCATTCATCCCTGCGGTGCTGGAACGGTGATCTCATCGCGATGGACGCTGAGCAGGCTATCGCCGTATGCAAGGCGTCTCCTCGTTCAATCGTTGTCGCGACCCATATGGAAGCGCTTGATCATGCGACAGTCAGAAGGGACGATCTTCGGAAGCTTTCGCTGGCGCAGGGCGTCACGCCCGAGCAGCTCCGAATTTCGGACGATGGTGAGCTCCTTGAGCTCGGCGCCAGCGATGTGATCGAGCATTGCGGGCCAAGCCTGGCAAGCGCCCGCTTCACTCGGCTGCCAAGCGATGCGTGAAGCCACCGCGCCAGCGTGCGCCCGGATGCCGCTGGTCGAGCCGGTCGTGCCCGAACAGCTTGCGACGCAAGGTCCCCGCCGCATACTCGCGCTTCGCCAAACCGCGCCGCTGTAGTTCGGGAAGAAGATACGCGTTGAACTCCGAATAGGAGCCCGGGATCACCCAGTTGATCAGGTTGACGCCATCGATGCCGGCGCGTTGCCATTCAGTGAGTGCATCGGCAATTTGCTCCGGCGTGCCGACGATCCGAGGGTGGCGTTTGGCCACGAGGCGGCCGAGATCGCCGACTGTCGGCTCGCGGCCGGGCTCGCGCTTGCGCAGCCACTCGATGTGGCTGCGCCCTCCGTTTGTTTCGATGTCCTTTAGCAGCGTCTCCGGCGGATACGGTCGGCCATCATCCTGGGACACGCCGAGATTGGAATGGGCGAGGAAACCGTCGATGCTGACATAGCTGTCGAGTTCGGCCTCTTTGCGCTTCGCCTCCTCCTCGGTGCTGCCGATGACGAAGGCAAAACCCTGGAAAAACTTGATGTCGTCACGACGCCGCCCGGCGCGCTCGGCAAGGTGGCGGGTCTCCGTGATGAGCTCGGCCGCGGTCCGTGGGTTCGGCGTCGAAATGAACTGCGCCTCGGCGTTGCGTGCTGCGAACGTCCGGCCCGCCGGCGACGATCCCGCCTGGAACAGCAGCGGCGTGCGCTGGGGCGAAGGCGAGGGCAGATGCGGGCCTTCTACGCGGTAGCGCTTGCCGACATGATTGATCCGGTGGATTAGGCCGGCATCGGAGAAGATGCCGCGCTTCCGGTCCCTCAGCAGCGCTCTGTCCTCCCACGAGCCCTCCCACAGCTTGAATACGACCTCGAGATACTCCTCCGCCCACTCATAGCGCTCATCATGGGCGGTCAGCCGGTCGAGCCCGAAATTGCGGGCGGCGCTCTCCTGGGTCGAGGTGACGATGTTCCAGGCCACCCGGCCTTTGCTGATATGGTCGAGTGTCGAGGCGCGGCGTGCGAATTCGAACGGATGGGCTTGCAGAACCGAACTCGTGAAGGCAAGACCGAGATGCTCGGTATTGACGGCGAGCGCGGAGAGCAGCACCGATGGGTCGTTGCTCGGGATCTGGAGGCCTTCGCGCGCATTGACTGTGTAGTCTCCGCCGACCGGTCCGTAGACCCCGACGACGTCGGCGAAGAAGATCGCGTCGAACAGCCCGGCCTCCAATGTCTTGGCAAGATCGATCCAGAGGTTGACGTCCTCGAAATCCGCCCGCCGTGCATCAGGATGGCGCCACAGCCCGTGCTGGATGTGCGAAACCGTGTTCATGACAAAGGCATTGAAATGCAAAGCACTCATGCAGGGCTCCCCTCGACACGGCTGGACGAACGCTTGGCCGCCCCACCGCGCACAAGACGCGGGACGGCGGCAACCAAGCGCTTGGTGTATTCGGCGCGCGGACTGAGGAATATCTCGTCCGCCTCGCCGCTTTCGACGACGCGGCCCTGATGCATTACGAGCACGCGGTCACTGATGTGGTGCACGACACCGAGATCATGCGAAATGAAGAGATAGCTGACGCCGAGCGTCGCCTTGATGTCGCCGAGCAGATCGAGCACCTGCGCCTGGATCGACACATCGAGCGCGGATACCGGCTCGTCGCAGACGATCACGCGCGGCCGCGGCGCCACGGCGCGGGCGATCGCCAGCCGCTGGCGCTGGCCACCGGAAAGTTCGAGCGGCCGTCGGTCTGCGAGCGAGCCGGGAAACCCCACTAGCGCCAACAGCTCGGCTATCCGACCGTGCCGGTCAGGCTCGTCATCGGGAAGCGCGTCGTCCACAACCTGCCCCACGGTCCAGCGCGGATCGAGCGAGCTCAGCGGGTCCTGGTACACGATCGAGATCGCGCGCCGGCGGCCGCGGCGTGCAGCCTCGGGCACCGCGCTCCAGCTCTCGCCGAGCAGCGTCACCGAACCCTCGTCCGGCGTCTCCAGCGCTATGGCAAGGCGCGCTACCGTCGACTTGCCGGAGCCGGATTCGCCGACGATTCCGAGTGTCTCGCCGCGGCGCAATTCGAATGAGACGCCATCCACCGCCGTATGCAAGGCGCCGTCCGGTCCCTTGAAGCGTTTCACCAGACCGTCGGCCAGCAGGAGGATATCTCGCCCCAGTCTTGCAGCGGCACGTTGCACCTCATGGTCCACGTGGCTCGGCTTAAACCGCGGCGTGGATGACGGGGCGAGCCGACTGCCACGCGAATGAGCCGACGGAATCGCATCGATCAGCCGGCAGGTATATTCGTGGCGCGGATTTTCAAAGATCTGCGCCGCCCGACCGCGTTCGACCACCTCGCCGTCACGCATGACCAGAACCTCGTCTGCCATGCGCGAGACCACGGCGAGGTCATGGCTGATCAGAATCAGCGCCTTGCCGCGGGCGCGTGTTTCCTCGAGTAACGACAGCACTTGCGCCTGAATGGTCACGTCGAGCGCTGTTGTCGGTTCGTCAGCAATCAAGAGCCGCGGATCGAGCGAGAGCGCGGACGCGATCAGGGCGCGCTGACGCTGGCCGCCGGAGAGCTGCTGCGGCAATTGACGCGCTTTCAACTCCGGTTCCGGTACGCCGACGAGCTTGAGCAGCTCGATGACGCGGCGCTCGCGCTCGACGCGCGAACCTAACTCGCCATGCAGGCGCAGGCCTTCCGCGATCTCCTCCCCCACCGCGCGGAGCGGATCGAGCGACACCAGTGCATCCTGGAGGACGAAGCCGATGTCCCTTCCCCTGAAGGCCCGCCGCGCCCGGTTGCCCAGGCGGCCAAGCTCGCGGCCGGCAAAAGCCAAGCGGTCGGCGTGCAGGATCGCGCCGGGCCCCGGCAGGCCGACCAGGCTACGCGCGGTCACGCTCTTGCCGGAACCGGACTCGCCGACGATGGCGAGACAACGCCCCTGCTCGAGCTTGAACGAAACTCCTTTCACGACTGCAATCTGATGCGGCCCGCGACCAAACGACACTTTGAGGTTCTCAACCTCCAGCAGCGGCGCAGCACCCAAAGCAACCGGACCATCGGCCGGGATGAATGCGGCCCGCGCGCGGGCCTCGAGGGTGTCCGTCATTGCACTGTCCATTCGACTTCCATCGGGCGGACCGCCGTCATAGCGCCCTCGCCCGTCCCTCGAGCCGCTGCTGGAGGTAGCGGCCAATCGCCGTGATCGACAGTGCAAAGGCGATGATCGCAAGCCCCGGCATCACTTCGAGCCACCACGCTCGCGTGACATATTGACGGCCCGCGTCGAGCAGCGCGCCCCATTCCGGCGACGGCGACGCAACGCCGAGCCCGAGGAACGCCAGGCTCGAGGCCCACACGATCGACTGCCCCAAGCCGAGCGTGATCATCGCGACCAGCGGCCGCATGGCGTTGGGAAAGATGTGACGGCGCACGATGCGCCAGTAGGGGTGACCAAGCGCACGTGCCGCTTCGACGAACCCAGCGTGCTTCACGGTCAGGAACTGGCCGCGGATCATGCGGGCATAGCCGGGTGCGGTGCCGACGCCAACGGCAATGATGAGCGTCGTCGTTGTCGCCTCGAACACAGTGATCAGCAGCAGGCCGAGAAACAAATTGGGAAAGGCGAACAGCACTTCGAGGAAACGGCTGATCGCGCCATCCACTGCGCCGCCGGCGAGCCCTGCCGAAACGCCGAAGATTAAGGCGAGCGTCATGCTAAGTGTGGTGGCGCCGATGCCGATGGCGAGTGACTGGCGTGTGCCTTCAATCACGCGCGAATAGAGATCCCGCCCCGACTGGTCGGTGCCGAACAAATGCGCGAACGAAGGTGACTGAAGCGTTGCCCCAAGATCGGTGCGGAACGGCGCATGCGTCTGAAGCAGGTTCGGCGCTAATGCTGCAAGCACATAGAGGAAGATGATCGCGGCCGCCAGATAGACGCTGACAGGCACGCTGCGGGCGAGCACGGCGGCACTGGCAATACCACGCCATAGCTGGGATGGCAGGAACGCGCGATCGGAAGTGAAGTCACTCGTGCTGGTCATGTCACCTTCAGCCGCGGATCGAGGATGGGATAGGCGAGGTCAACCAGCTGATTGGCGATGATGTACATGCCCGCCGAGGCGACGATGATGCCGGTGACGAGCGGAACATCACGGGCCGAGGTGGCCGTCACCAGCAGTCCACCGAGACCCGACCTGGCAAACACGGTCTCGATCACGGCCGCCCCCGAGAACAGCGCGCCGAGCGCCCAGCCTGACAAGGTGATGCCGGGCAGCACCGCAAGGCGCAGCACATGAAACAATCTGACCTCGAGATCGCTCATGCCGCGCATCCTCGCCGAGACCACGAAGGGCTGGTCGAGAACACGCGAAAATTCCTCCCGGATGATTTGGCCGATGAAGCCGGAGAGCGGGATCGCGAGCGCAAGCGCCGGCAGGACGAGGCCGATCGGACCAGTGCCGCTCTCGACCGGAAGCACCCGCAGCTTCAAGGCGAATACCACGAGGAGGATGGTGCCGATCCAATAGGGAGGCGACACGGCGGCCGCGACCTGAAAGGAAGCAACTGCGCGCGAGAATGGATCGCGACGGCCGGCGGTCGGCACCGTCAAAAGGATTGCGATGATCCAGGCCAAGGCGAGTGCCGCCAATGTCAGCTCGATCGTCGGCGGGACCTGCTCGATGATGATCGACAGGACGGGCCGATGTGTTTGATAGGACTCGCCGAAATCACCCCGCGCCAGGCCGGCGAGATAGCGCAGATATTGCACGGGCACCGGCGCATCGAAGCCATATTTCGCATTGACCTTCGCGAGCTCGGCCGCCGTCGGCTGGGTGAAGGTTCCGGCCGCGACGTTGAGAATGAGCTCGGCGCGGTCACCAGGCAGCAGCGCCTGAATGCAGAACGTGAAGCTTGCCACGGCCCAAAAGACGGCGATGGCGCCGAGCAAACGTCGCGCCACGCGGATTAAATGGCGCCGCCAGGCATTACCAGTGCTTGCTGGGCGTCCGTGGATAGTCGCGTTCATTTCTCGAAATACGCATCGTAAAAGACCGGCTCGCTGACCGGGCTTGAAATCCAGATGTCCTTGAGCTTGGGTTGGCTCGCGATCGACACCGTCAACGGAAACAACCCAACCACCGCGGCATTGTCGACGATGATGCGCTGGGCGGCCTCGTAGAGCGGAAGGCGCGCTTTGTCGTCAAAGGTTCGATCCGCCTGCTCGATCAGTTTCCACAACTCCGGCGGCTGGAAGCGCGACGCATTGTTGGCGTTGATGACGCCATTCTGATCCGGTCGCCAGGAGATCTTGAGTATCTCGGCCGAGGACGCCACCCAATAGGCCGGCTGCGCCTCGTAGTCGTCAATTCCGCGCCCTTTGCCGGCAAACCAGTCTGCCTGCGGGATTGGCTTCAGCACGACATCGAAGCCAGCGGCACGTGCCTGATCCTGGAGGATCTGCAGCACCACAATGCCGTCGCTCGAGATCAGGGAGCCGCCGGCATAGAGTAGCCGCACCGAGAGCCGCTTGCCGTTCTTGGTGCGGATGCCGTCGCGGGCCCGCTCCGTCCAGCCGGCTTGGTCGAGCAGGCGATTGGCGGCATCGGGATCATAGGGATACGAGCCCGCCAGTTCCTTGAGATGTTCTGGCGTGCTGATGCTGAGCGCGCCATTGCCGTTGAACGGGATCGAGCCTTGAAAGGCCACGTCGACGGCCTTGCGACGCTCGGAGACGTAGGCGAAAGCGCGCCGAACGCGCACGTCGTCGAAGGGCGGACGCGCGGTATTGAGCTGGAGCCGCGTCGGCGTACCGCCGGTAATGTCCTGGATCACATTGAAGCGCTTCTGCGCGTCCGCCCAGTCTACCGCCGGAATGTCATAGATCGCGTCGGACTCCCCGTTTGCCAACGAACCATAACGAACGGTGTTGTCCTTCAGGAATTTCCAGACAATGCCGTCGACATAGGCCGGCCCCTGATGCTTCGCCGTGGCCGGGGCGGAGTTGTAGTTCGGATTGCGCTTGAGGATGACGTTCTGGCCGCGGTTCCAGGTCGCGACGTAGAATGGGCCCGAGCCGACCGGCGTCTCGCACAACGCCTGCGGTCCAAGTTCAAGCGCGGTTGGCGACAGGATGCCGAAGAAGTAGGTCGACAGCACCGTCAGGAACGGCTGATACGGCCGACTGAGCTCGATTTTCAACGTGAGCGGCTCCGGCGCGGTGACGCTGCGGATATATTCCCCGACATAGAGCTTGCCATTACGATTGACCTTGTCGGGATCGTTCGAAAGCCAGCGGTCGAAATTGTAAACGATCGCTTTCGCGTCAAGGATGGTGCCATCGTGGAAAGTCACGCCTGGCTTGATCTTGAAGAAGTAGGTGAGATTGTCTTCTGAGATCGTCCAGTCCGTCGCGAGCCACGGCACGATACGACCGTCATGGGTGCGCGCCACCAGATTATCTGCATATTGGCGCTGGATGTAGCCGGCCTGCACCCAGCCAGCATAAAGACAGCCCGGCTCCTGATAGTGACCGTAGCGGATGATGCGGGCGCGTGGGTAGCGGATCGGCATCCAGTATTGGCGCATGGCCTCGACGGCCGCTGGAATATCGAGGTGGGCATTGCGGAGAAAGTCCTCGGTCTCGCGGCCGCTTCGCGGCGGTCCGAGCAGCGGACGGTCCTGATCGTCGCGACTGTGCAGCAGGATGGGCAGCAGCAGGCCGTGATTGACGTTACTGGCGTCCAGCAACGCCGCCCATGTCGATGGCCTGAGCCGCATAGCGGTATAAAAACCCTGGCACCAGGGATGCGGATCGACGTCGCCATTGGGTTCGCGCCGGTGTATCGGCTCGAACCGATCGGGCGCAGTCGAGAGGGTGTTGCTGATGTCGTTGTGGCGCAGCGCGACGGCCGAGATCGCGGCGAACTCCGGCGTGCCACCGTGGTTGAAAGCATCTGCATCGATAGCGAGCAGCGGGCAGATCCAGTCAACCGGGCTCATCGACACCGGTCCAGCCACGATCGCGGCGACATAGCCATCGAGCATGGGAATGCTGGTGGCGGCAGGATGCCGATCGACGCGAGCCTGCAGCCATTGCCCGAGCTCCTCAAGCGGCATCGCGGTTGTCGCCATCGACGACGCGGCTTTATGACGACGCGGGCTCATGCCGCGGCCCGAGCGGTGCGCTGGCGCGCCGCCTTCCAGTTCCAGGCGAGCAGCTCGTGCAGCTGATGGCTCTTGGTTTGTCCGGACACGATGCGCTCCAGCACGTCGGCCAGATAGGCCTGCGGATCGAGTTCATGGAGCTTTGCCGTTAATGCCGACCGCCGAACTATGCCGAATGGTTTTGAGAGGAGCCGATCGTTCGCGCGGACTTGCCGCTGGTCGAGCGATCGTCGTCCTGCTTCCATTCGGCATAGTCTGGCATCTTACAGCGCCTCAAGGAAGGCGAGCAGGCGGTCGCTTGCCTGGAAGCGGGTTCGCTTGCGGTGCTCGTACGGCTTGAGCTTAGCGAGGGCCGCTTCCTTGAGTGCGAGATGGGCATGCAGGTAGGTCTGCGTTGTTTCGATCGATTCATGACCGAGCCACAGCGCAATTACGGAGCAATCGACGCCGGCTTCCAGCAGCTCCATCGCAGCGCTGTGCCTGAGCACGTGCGGCGATACCCGCTTGGACGCCAGTGACGGACAGCTCTCGCTGGCGACACGCACATACTTGGCCAGAAGCGACTGGACGCTGTCGGCGCTAAGCCGACCACCGTGCATATTGGGGAACAGCGCGTTTCCGCCGTGGCGCACCGGTTCCTTGAGCCATGCCTGGAGGGCGCCGCGCGCGTGCGCGGTTAGTGGCGTGCATCGCTCCTTTCGACCCTTTCCGACGCATCGCACATGCGCGCCGGTGCCGAGGTGGACGGCACCCCTGTCGAGGCTGATCAGCTCAGACAGGCGCAAGCCGGTCTGGGCCGCAAGCAGCAGCAAGGTATAATCGCGACGTCCGAGCCAAGTCGTGCGATCAGGAGCGGCAAGAATCGCCTCGATCTCGGACCGTGCCAGGAAATGCACCTGGCGTCTGTCGTGACGCTTGCTTGGTATCGCCAAGACGCGCTGGATCAGGGCGCTGTGAGCCGGCTCCTCGAAAGACACGAACCGGAAGAAGGAGCGAATCGCTGTCAGGCGCAAGTTGCGCGTCCTGACGCTGGCGCCCCGCTTCGTCTCGAGATCAGCGAGAAACGCGCTGATGAAGGGCACGTCCAGGTCGTCGAGAGCCAAGGTCGACGGCGACTTGCGTAGCTGCGCCTGTGCGCACGTGAACAGCAGCCGGAACGTGTCTCGATAGGATGCGATCGTGTTGGCGCTGACATTGCGCTGGTGCATGAGCCGCACGGTGAAGTGACGCTCGATGAGCGCGGCGAGATTGCTTCTCGGCCTCATGGCTTGGCCTCCCAGCGCCGGTCGAGACGGCGGGCGGCCTCTTCCATCAGCTCCGGACAGGCCGAAAGATACCAATAGGTGTCGCGCACGCAGGTGTGGCCGAGGTAGGTGGAAAGCGCCGGAAGCTGCTGCTCGACATCGGTCCCGTCGCGATACCAGCCGAGAAGTGTGCGGATGGCGAAGCGATGCCGGAAATCGTGTATGCGTGGCCCGCTCTGGTCGCTCGGGCGCCGTAGGCCGATCTCGCGGGACAAGCACAAGAAGGCATGGTGAACATACTGGTGCCGCAATCGACCGCCGCGCTCGGCCACGAAAAAGTGCGTACCGCAGCGCGACCCGAGGTGAGCATCTCGCCGTTTGGCGTAGCTGCGGAGAGCTGCACGGGTCGTTGGATGCAAGGGCACGAGGCGCGATTTGCCAAACTTGCTCTCTCGGACTGTGAGCAAACCTTCCTTGAGATCGACATCGCCACGCTCAAGCCACATCGCCTCCGACACGCGTATACCCGTCACCGCGATCAGTCCGAACAGATAATGATAAGTCCAGCGTCGCAGTCCATTTGCAGGAGGGCAAGGCAAGTGCCGCCTTCAATAACGCCTCGATCTCCGCATCGCTATAGACATAGGGCTTAGCACGCTTCAGGGATGGCAAGATCCCGGCGCGTGGCACCTCCGTCTCAGGATTGATGTTTGCGACGTGGCGCGCGAAACCGCGTACATCGGTCAATCGCAAGACCCAGGATGCGTGACGATCGGGTGGCAGAGTCGCCCAGCCTACGGCGAGCTTCGTGGTGATGGTCGTGGCCTTGCGCTCCTCCATGAAGGAGACGAAATTGGCGAGCCGCCGGGCCTGCTGCTGATATTTGTATCCAAGCCCTTGGCGCATGCTTACATATTGCTCGAGTGCGGATCGCAGAGTGGTCATTGCGCGCCTCCTGGCCACGGCAGGCTCAATGTGCGGAGTCTCTGGACATCCACCTTCGCATAGATGCGCGTGGTGTCATGGCTCTCGTGTCGCAGCAACTGGCCGATCTCTGACAAGGTCGCGCCGGATCGGAGAAGCTCGGTGGCAAGACTGTGCCGGAAGATGTGGGCGCCGTGGTGGGCGTAGCCACGGACGCCGGCGCGCTCCAGGGCGGTCTTGGCGATCACCGTAATCGCGCAACCGGATGCAAAGCCGACGTGAGGCGCCGGAGTGCGCAGAAAACAGCCGGCGACACGACGACGTCGAACGGCGATCCCGCAGGTAAGCAACGATGGCCGCGCCGACGTCTGGAGGCATCGGCATTCGTGCTCGCTGCCGACCCTTGGCGCGAACGAGCATCTCGCCAGATCGCCAGTCGATATCATCCAGGGTGAGGGTCGCGACCTCGCCAGCCCGTAAACCGAGCTTGGCCAGCAGCATCAGGATGGCATAATCCCGCCGTCCCATCGCCGTGGCCCGATCACAACCATCGAGGACCTTCTGGACCTGCGCTGCGGACAGATAGGTCGGCAGGCTTGCGAGCTTCCATTGCCTGATCGACGGTACGCAATCCGCCAGTGCAAGCCGGATCAACCCTTTATGATGGAGGTATCGTAGAAATGCGCGCAGCGACCAGCACAGCCGCTTCCCGGATTCCGCGCTCCCATCCCGGGCGTGGCGCTCAATGTAGCGTGTGACGCGCTCTTGGCCGATGTTGCCGAGATCGCTGGCACCAGCAGGGCATACCTCGCGCAGGAAGCGGCGAATAGATGGCAGGTGGCAAATGATGGACCTCGGCGCCAGCCCGCGTTCCTGTCGCAGATAATCACTAAACCCCTCGAATATCTGGTGCTCCGGAGTGATCGGCGGCGTCGGCGCAGGTGCTATCATGCCCGCCTCGCGCAACACCGATAGCAACCGCTTCAGCGCCGCCCGGTCGCCTGCCTGGATGTACTGCTTCCCTGCTCGGTACTTAAGGTACCGTTCGGCCACGCGCTCATCGAGATCAGTCAACTTCAGACCGCATCTTTTGATCCAGCTGAAGAAACCGCTGACCAAGTTCAAGCATCGCCACGTGCCGTGGCCAGCGAGCTCATCCTTGACGAGACGCGCCGCGTAGAGTTCGACGAGCTGTCCGTGCGGTCCACTCGTCAGGCGCCGGAATAGTCGGCTCGTGCCCAAATACTCTTCTGCAATCATATCCTGGCCTCCGCAGTTGAAAGCGGAGACACAAGACAGACTATGCCGAGCCGATTACACGCCGCTCACGGTGAATCTCGGGGAAAACAAGTCATTCGGCATAGTTCGGCGGTCGGCATTAACGGCAAAGCTCCATGAACTCGATCCGCAGGCCTATCTGGCCGACGTGCTGGAGCGCATCGTGTCCGGACAAACCAAGAGCCATCAGCTGCACGAGCTGCTCGCCTGGAACTGGAAGGCGGCGCGCCAGCGCACCGCTCGGGCCGCGGCATGAGCCCGCGTCGTCATAAAGCCGCGTCGTCGATGGCGACAACCGCGATGCCGCTTGAGGAGCTCGGGCAATGGCTGCAGGCTCGCGTCGATCGGCATCCTGCCGCCACCAGCATTCCCATGCTCGATGGCTATGTCGCCGCGATCGTGGCTGGACCGGTGTCGATGAGCCCGGTTGACTGGATCTGCCCGCTGCTCGCTATCGATGCAGATGCTTTCAACCACGGTGGCACGCCGGAGTTCGCCGCGATCTCGGCCGTCGCGCTGCGCCACAACGACATCAGCAACACCCTCTCGACTGCGCCCGATCGGTTCGAGCCGATACACCGGCGCGAACCCAATGGCGACGTCGATCCGCATCCCTGGTGCCAGGGTTTTTATACCGCTATGCGGCTCAGGCCATCGACATGGGCGGCGTTGCTGGACGCCAGTAACGTCAATCACGGCCTGCTGCTGCCCATCCTGCTGCACAGTCGCGACGATCAGGACCGTCCGCTGCTCGGACCGCCGCGAAGCGGCCGCGAGACCGAGGACTTTCTCCGCAATGCCCACCTCGATATTCCAGCGGCCGTCGAGGCCATGCGCCAATACTGGATGCCGATCCGCTACCCACGCGCCCGCTGATCACCGCAGACGTGGGAGCTCATACCGGTTACGGTTGATCGCTTCGGTCTTGCTGGCGTCCCGAGAGGCTCTCCTGCAGCTTTCATGTTGATGATTGCGGCCAGCCGCGAGCGCAGAAGATCAGGTCTAACCCGCGTCTAGTCGGTCCGTTAGTCGCATCGTATTCCTCCGATGCCACCACGGAATCACGGCTTGTGATTCGAAGGAAACGCGAAAACGAAATTGCAAGCCGTTGGAGCCTTCCCCCGGAAAACTTGTCTCATAACTGCGGGAGAAATCGAAAACCAACGGTCTGATGCGCCTTAGCTCGAGGGGAAAGCGGGCTCGCGCGGCGGCAGAAAAAATACCGTGCTCTTGCTTTCGCCGCATTGTCGGAGAACGCTCAACAGCCAGTCTCTTCGAAAAAGGGCTTTTCTCTGCGCTGATTAGGTCTGCAGATGACAGGCCTCACCAAGTGGCCCTAGCTCGGCGCGTTGGTTAGCGATGCAAATCTGAAGTCCAAGGATGTATCGTGTTTTTCAAAAATTTATTGATCGGCTGACCGAAAGCGCCGACCGAGATACCGATCGGAAGATCATGGCGGATGTCGCCGATGCACTGAACTTGTCGATATCTTGCTCTATCGCAGGAGCCGGGCGGTATCGCCGACATTATTTCAACGTATCCCGACTCATGGACCACAATCTATCTCCGCCAGCACTACGAAGACTTTGACCCTGTGGTTCGTCAGGTCGTCCGCCACGATCGATCATTTCGATGGGGGCTGGAATTCGGTACGCCAATTCGGTCAACATCTGAGCTCAAATTCTTTGAAGAGGCCGCCTCTTTCGGGATTCGCTGTGGATTCACGATTCCGATCCACGATAACAGCGGCGCAATCGCCGCTGTAAGCTTCGCAACCGACAAGCGGCGAATTGGCTTTGAGCGATCAATAAGAGAGCGCCCGGACGCTCTGCAGTTGATAGCGAGGTATTTCCACGCGCACGTTAAGCCGAAGTTGCAGCTAGATCGGTTAATTGGTGGCACGCTGCTGTCTCCACGGGAACTCGAGTGCCTCCAATGGTCTTCTAGAGGCAAATCTGCCGGCGATATTGGAACTATCCTCGGCATTTCTCAGCGAACAGTTGCCTTTCATCTGGATAATGCACGGGCGAAGCTTGGCGTTCGCACCATCCGCCAAGCCGCCGTGTTGCTTGCCGAAGCAAACTCTCGAAGATAATCGAGAGGCATCCGATAAACACCTGTGTATCTGCACAGGTGTTTTTGCCTCAGCTTCTCTATTGACTGCCATAAAAGGTAGGGAGGCAGAAATGATGCAGCTAATCAGTTTCCCTTGCTTAACGCGATCAACCTCTTCCAGTAGCCGGCGGTCAAGCTTCTGCTAATCCTCGCGTTACCTTCGCGGAGCAGATCTCGGTATAACTGCGTAGTTTGGTTGTTTAAGGACGCCCCGTGCTAAGTACCGACCAAACCAGTAAATGGGTGCGGGACGGCGAACCCCCAAATCGAAGTGAGGTCGACGACCGCTTCAGGGCTGAATCGAGTGGGGTTTTGAAGCAGTGCAAGAAGAATGGAGTGACCCATTCAAGAAAAAACCTGGTCACCGGTGAGTCGCCATAGAGCTTTGACCGTGCCAGTGGAATTTCGAGATCTACGCTGGGCGATCGTCGCGTCCCAGCACCGAAGCCTCCGCCAAGCGGCAGAGACGCTGAGAATCAAGCAGTCGACTCTTAGTCGCCGCCTGCGTAATCTCGAATACAAGTTGGGCGGCGCTCTCTTCGAGCGCACCAACGGCGGCACGCGACCGACCATGGAAGGTCAGGAATTCCTCGATGATGCCCGGCGCATCGTAGGCGAAACTGAAGCAATGACCGATCGCCTCAAGACCCGCTGGCGAGGCGAGTGCGGCCGATTGGCCATCGGCGTCCACACCTCCCTGTCAGCGGGCAATCTCCGGGCCACCCTCCTCGACCACCGGCACCGCTTCCCCGATGTCGATACGCATCTGGTCGATGGATCGAGCGACCATCTGATTTCCGACCTCGCCAGTTCCGCCATTGACGTCGCCGTCGTGGCCGAGCCCAATCCAAGGTGGAGCGACAGGTCATTATTGCTCTGGAGCGAACGTATCGTCGCCGCCCTTCCCGCGAACCATCCGCTGACAGGCCGTGACGTGGTTCACTGGGGCGAACTGAGGCGCGAACCGCTTTTGATGTCACAGCGTGGCCCGGGACCGGAATTCCTGAAGCTCCTCATGAGCAAATTGGGGTCTTCTGATCCCTGCCCTCTGCTTCGCCATGATGTGGGGCTCGACCGGCTTCTCTCCCTGGTCGGCGTGGACTGGGGTATCCTGCTGGTACTGGAAAGTGCGACTGGCGCAGCCTATCCGGGTGTCACCTTCCGCGAGGTGCATGATGCCGAGGGGCCGACGCGGCTGAGCTTCCGCGCTTATTGGCGGCAGGCCAACCGCAATCCATCGCTGCGTCCGTTCCTCGACTTGCTTCGCGAGCGCTATCCAGACCTCTCGGCCGATCCAGGAACGAACTGAGCAGCATTTCGCCGCGCCTTAGCAAATGCGCGGTCGGTTGCCATGAAACGTTGGATCATCGGCGCGATCAATTTGGCAGGCTCGGTCGGCGTCGTCGCGCCTCCGCTACGCGTCAAAATCTCGGCGTAGCTTTTGAGATCCCTGAAGACCGCCGCCGGCAGTTCGATCGTGAGCTTTACCGGCTTATTGTCTTCGAGCGGCCCAAGCTTGAGCTTCGTCATGGCTTTCCTCCCTTTCCGTAGGGCGCCAGCACCAAATCGCGCGTGACGATGACCCGGACCGGGAAACCTGGCCGGATGGTCAGCGTCGGCTGGATGTTGAGCTGGCGCTGCACGATCTGTTGGCCGGTCTGGCTGATGCTGTTAGACGCGCCGCTGCGGATCGCTTGAACAAGGTTGTTCTCGTCCTGGCTCGTGCCCGCTTCGGCTCCGACGCTGAGCAGGGTCGAGAGGACGGCGGCCTTGAACAGCATGCCCCAATGGTTGTCGACCTCGTCCTCGAGCCCCGCATAACCACCGGCGTCGGCCCCCGGCTGGCGCTCGAGCACGATCGAGTTGCCGTCTGGCATGATGATGCGGGTCCAGACCAAGAGGATACGGGACTGGCCGAACGCGACGGAGCTGTCGTATTGGGCGATCAGCTTGGCGCCCTGCGGGACCAGAAGATATTTGCCGGACGGGCTATCATAGACCGCCTCCGTCACCTGGGCGGTGACTTGGCCGGGCAGATCGGAACGAATGCCCGTGATGAGCGCAGCCGGAATCACGGTGCCGGCCTGCACGACATAAGACGAGACCTTGGCTTCGAGCCGGTCCGGACTGACCGTCCGCTTGTCCGTCGAAGCGTTGAGGAAGGCCGTCTTGCGGTCCTGCATGTTCTGGGCGGATCCGGCATCGACGGGTGGCGTCGCCGCCGGGGTCGTCGCAGTCGCGGCCGAGGCATTCGGGAGGAGTTGGCCGACGTTCTGCGGTTGCTGAACAGTCTGCGCGAAGAGGCGGCTGACCCGCGCCGCCTCAATTTCCTGGGCCCTGCACTGCGTCTCCGGATCAGGGGTCGCTGCCATGGTGTTCGGTGCAGCTCCGGCGTTGAGGATCGGCTTGCCGAGATCGCCTGGCAGCGACGGCCCGAGCGGCGGCGCTTGACGCGGCAGACCGGTATAGTCTTTCGGCAATCCGGCCAGGCCCTCGGCCGAAGGCCGATTCTGGGTGCTGAGCAATTCTTGGCCGGTCTGCGCCTTGTTGCGGGTCTGCAGGGCGTAGCCGAGTGCGCCCGCGACTGCGAGGGCAGACACCGCGCCAACGCCGATAAGGATCTTGCGCGAGAGGCGTGTGACGCGCGGCCGCTCGCCGCGGAGCCGAAGGTCCGGCGGCGCGCCGGGCGGGAGGTCACGCTGGTGTTCGGGTTCGTCACCTATCGCCATGAGCGCGGCCTTCCGTCGGTGCGGACAATGCGCACGCGCCGCTCGCTATCCTTGTCGCCAAGACGCAGTTCGGCGGCGGCGAACAGACGGTCGACGATGTAGTAGTTACGGTTCACTCGGTAGTTCACCAGTTCGGACCCGCCGGCCGGACCGATCACGAACAGCGGCGGCATTTCGCCTTGTGCGATACCGTTGGGAAACTCGATGTAGACCTTATTCCCGTCGTCGAAGGCGCGCTGCGGACGCCAGGCCGGATTATCGCCCTCGATCGCGTAGCGGAAGTTGATCGAGCCAAGATCGACGCCGGCCGCGATCGGCGCGGCCGCCTCAGCCGTCGCATTCTGCCGCCGAAGTGCGATGAGCTGGTCCTCGGGATACTGCCAGGAGACCGAGGCCATGTAGGTCTTCTCCGTCGAGCGCAGCTCGAGGAGGTAAGTCCGCCGGTCGGTGTTGATGACGAGATTGGTGACCAATTCCGGTCGCGTCGGCTTGGCCAGGATGTGGATCTTCTTGGTTGCGCCCGCGCCGCTCTCGGTATCGCCGATGATCCAGCGCACGGTGTCGCCGGCGGCGACCGGGCCGGAACCGACGAGTTGCTCGCCGTCCTGGAGAGCGATGTCGGTGACCTGGCCGGGCGCCGTATAGACCTGGTAGAGGGCTCCGCCGGAGAAGGGATAGACCTGTACCGCATTGATGAAGCCATTGCGGACCGGCTGCACCCGTGCCGCGGCGTTGGCCTGTTTGACGCGGACAGTCGGGTCAGCGGCTTCCGGCATGCGTTTGCCCGCGGCGAGCGGTTTCAACTGCCCGGGCAGAGGCAATGGCTTGGGCAATTCCACGATCTTGACGGGAGCCGGCGGATCGACCGTGAGCGTCGCGGGCTCCGCGCTATCGTAGTTGATGTCGGGCGGGATGAAATTGTGCGCGCAGCCGCCAAACGCCGAGACGAACATCAGCAAAGCCGCAAAAGCGGATCTACGTAAGCACGTATCGCTGTCTTTCCGGCTTTCGTGAACGATGGAGAAACGCGAAGCCGGACCGCCGGCTCTTGAGAAAATCGGCGGGGTCATTATCCCAGCTCCTTCGACCAGTTGATGGCGTTGACGTAGATGCCGAGTGGATTCTTGCGCAACCGATCGGCGTCAGTGGGCGGCTGAATCGCGATGGTGAGGATCGCTGTCCAACGTGTGGTGCCGGCGAGCGCCCCGTCTTGGTAGCGGTGCTCGACCCAGGCGATGCGGAAGCTGTCGGGCGAGGCGCGGATGACGCTGGAGACGTCGATGGCAACCTGCTGCTTGCCGAGATTGGCGAAGGGGTCATTGGCGCGGGCGTAGTCGTTCAGCGCCATTGCGCCCGCCGTGGTCGTGAAATCGTAGGCCTGCAGCCAGTTGTGCCGCACGATGATCGGGTCGGCCGGAAGCGAGCGAACGATTTGGATGAAGTGGGCGAGATACCAGGCAATCTGCGGGTCGTTCGGCCTGTAGTCGGCCGCAGCCGGCGCCACGGCTTGCGCCTCGCCGAACTTGTCGACCTGCACCACCCAGGGAACGACGGTGCCGTGCGTAGATTGCCAGACGAGGCCGCCGGCGAGGCTGCAGGAGAGGATCAGCGAACCGAAGGCCATCAGCCGCCAGTTCTTGGCCTGCACGCGCGCGGAGCCGATGCGTTCGTCCCAAACTTGAGCCGCGCGCTGGTACGGGGTTGCGGGTTCGGGCGTGCGGCCGTAGCGGACCGACGACCGGCGGAAGATCGACATTGGTTATTCTCCTTGCCTGAGATCGACGGTGTGGCCGCCGCCATGGCTGTCGCCGGATTTGAGGGCTTGCGCAGCTGTCTGAGCGCCGTGAACAACCGCTTGGTTGCGCTTGACGCGCTGGGCCCAAGCGGGCGGACCGTTCTCGCTCGCCGATTTGGAAGCGGCTCCATCGTTTACGGCCTCGCCACCCTCAACCGTTCCCATCGTCGAGGAGCCACCCGTGTTTGCGAAACTGGCGCGGGCGCCCGAGGCGAAGCTCTCGTTCATTGCGCGGGCGGCCTGCGCAACGACGCGTCTGACGGGAGCTGCGACAGCGCCGGCCGCAGCACGGCCCGCGGCGCTGAGACCGGACGCGACGCCGCCAGCACTGGGCCGACCGACTGATGCGAGGCTGTAGGCGGAGGACATGCCGCCCGCCATCGCCGCACCACCACGCGCGGCCGCCGCCGCGCCGGAGGCAGCTGCCATCGCTCCCCTTCCGGCCAGACCGAGCGCCGCGCCGCCCGCCATTGCCGTGCCGGCGACGGCAAGGCCAGTGCCGACCGCGGCGCCCGCACCAAGCTGCGGCGCGCCGGAAACAAGACCGGTTGCGATGCCGGGCCCGAAGATGCCGAGGCCGAGCATCGCGAGCGCCGCGAGCACCACAGAGAGCGCCTGCTCGACCGTCGGCTGGCCGCCGGCATAGGCGGTGGTGAACTGGGAGAAGAGCCCGGTGCCGATTCCGATGATGACAGCGAGCACCATCACCTTGATGCCCGAGGCGACGACGTTGCCCAGCACCTTTTCCGCGAGGAAGGCAGTCTTGTTGAAGAAAGCGAAGGGAATGAGGATGAAGCCAGCGAGCGTCGTCAACTTGAACTCGATCAACGTGACGAACAGCTGCACCGCCAGAATGAAGAAGGCGATCAGCACCAAGAGCCAGGACACCATCAGCACGGCAATCTGGACGAAGTTCGCGAAGAAGCTGGTGAAGCCCATCATTTGGCTCGCTGCGTCTAGCAGCGGCTGCCCGGCGTCGAGGCCGACCTGTGCGAGCCGGCCAGGCCGCAGGAAATCCGCCGTCGAGATCGACGAGCCGCCGGCCTTCAGGCCGAGGCCGGCGAAACTATTGAAGATGACGCCTGAGAGATTGTTGAAATTGGTGATGATGAAGGCAAAGAACCCGATGTAGAGAGTCTTCTTCACCAGCCGCTGGAGGATCTCTTCGTCTGCGCCCCAGGCCCAGAACAGGCCGGCCAACGTGATGTCGATGACGATCAACGTCGACGACAAATACGTGACCTCACCTTTGATCAGGCCGAAACCTGAATCGATGTAGGTGGTGAAGGTGTTGAGGAAGGTGTCGATGACGCCGACGTTGTTCATGGCTTGTCTTCCTGCGGAGCGTTCATCGTCGGCGGTGTGGCCGGCGCGGCCTTTGGCAGCAGGGGCCGCGCCGGCCTGCCGAAGAAGCGCGCGCGGTTCTCCTCCCAAACCGCCTGGCAATGCGGATCTTCGGCATCCTGGGGTCTGAGCGCGCGGCAGCGGCGCAGCTCGGCCGACAGATCATCGGGAGCGGAGACGGAGGGGGCGTCGGATATGGGCCGCGGCGCCGGACGCCGATGGATAACGGACAGCGTGGCGAAGAAGACAGCGAAAAGAATGATCATCGCGCCTGCGCGAAGGATATCCGAGCGCTCCATGATTGGTGCCTCAGTTGCCGCTGAACATGGTGACGTTGCCGGGCTGATAGCCGCTGCGTGTCGAGAAGATCTTGTACTGCTGCTGGCCCTGCGACTCAGTCGCCGTCACGCGCGCCTGCTCCAGCGCGTCCGCTCGCCCCTTTGCGGCGATAACCGCGACAAGATCGGAAAGCTGCTGGGATTGCAGGGCGAGGAGCTGGTTGCCGGCCTGAGCGGCCTGCAGGGCGCCGCTTGCCGACTGGCTGGCGGTGACCAGCGAGGTCATTGCGCTGGAGTTGGTCGAGATATTGCCGACCACGCCGGCCTGCACCTTCAGCGAGTCTTCGAAAGCGCCGACCGAGTTCTGCCAACGGCTTTGAGCCGCGGCAAACAACGTCGCATTGGAGCTCGTGGTCGGTGCTGCGCCGTATGTGCTGGAGTACGCCATTTGGATGCGCTGGACGTTGAAGGCGATGTTCTGGGCCTGGCTCAGCAGCGACTGGGTCTGGGCGATCGATGCCTGCAGCTGGGTCAGCGTCGACATCGGCAGGTTGGCGAGGTTCTTTCCCTGGTTCACCAGGCTCTGGGCCTGATTGGTCAGCATCTGGATCTGATTGTTGATCTGCTGCAGCTCGCGCGCCGCTGTCAGTACGTTCTGGCTGAAGTTGGAGGGGTCGTAGACGATCCACTGCGCGCAAGCCTGCGTCGTCAAAAGCGGCGAGATCGGCAGGGCGAGCGAGAAAACGGTCGCGGCGACCAGGCCTGCGCGCCGCATCTTAAGGGCGGTCATGATGGCACCTCCAGGTTTGTCAGGTCAGGGATGAGATCGGCGGCCCAGAGCAGCTCCCGATCGGCGAGCCAGGCGGGCGTGAAGTCGTCGCGGCCGTGCTCGGCGACCAGCCGTTCAATCGCGGCATGGTCGGCCTTGGAGGACGCGGCGCAGAAGGCGAGCGCGACCGGTCCGAGGCCAAGCTCGAACAGCCGATTGCCGCGGCGGGACTGGCAGTAATAGTCCCGCTTCGGCGTCGCCCGCGCGATGATCTCGATCTGGCGATCGTTCAAACCGAACCGCTGGTAGATGGCGGTGATTTGCGGTTCGATCGCGCGTTCGTTCGGCAGGAAGATGCGCGTCGGGCAGCTCTCGACGATCGCGGGCGCGATGTTGCTGCCGTCGATGTCGGCGAGCGATTGGGTGGCGAAGACGACAGACGCGTTCTTCTTCCGCAGCGTCTTCAGCCATTCCCTCAGCTGTTGCGCGAAGGCGGGATCGTCGAGGACGAGCCAACCCTCGTCGATGATGAGGAGAGTCGGCCGGCCGTCGAGCCGTCCCTCGATGCGGTGAAAGAGATAGGTGAGGACAGCAGGCGCCGCGCCAGCGCCAATCAGGCCCTCGGTCTCGAACGCCTGCACGGATGCGAAGCCGAGCTGCTCGGCCTCCGCGTCGAGCAGGCGGCCGGAGGCGCCGCCGACGCAATAGGGTTGCAGCGCCTGCTTGAGGGCGGTCGATTGCAACAGAACCGTCAAGCCGGTAATCGTGCGTTCCTCGACCGGCGATGAAGCCAGTGAGGTCAACGCTGACCAGACGTACTCCTTCACGGTCGGATCGATGGTGACGCCCTCCTTGGCGAGGATCGCGGTCACCCATTCGGCAGCCCAGGCGCGCTCCGCGGCATCTCCGATACGCGCGAGCGGTTGAAGAGAGACGGAGTCCTCAGTGCTGTTCGACAGACTTCCACCGAGGTCGTGCCAGTCCCCGCCCATGGCAAGCGCAGCTGTGCGGATCGAACCGCCGAAATCGAAGGCGAAGATCTGGCTCCGGCGGTAGCGCCGGAACTGAAGCGCCATCAGCGCCAGCAGCACGGACTTGCCGGCGCCGGTCGGGCCGACGATCAGGGTGTGGCCGACGTCGCCGACATGCAGCGAGAAGCGGAACGGCGTCGAGCCTTCGGTCTTACCGAAGAACAGCGGGGCGCTGCGGAAATGCTCATCGCGGTCTGGCCCGGCCCAGACTGCCGACAGCGGAATCATATGGGCCAGGTTCAATGTCGAGAGCGGCGGCTGGCGGACGTTGGCGTAAGCGTGCCCCGGCAGAGAGCCAAGCCAGGCTTCGAGCGCGTTCACCCCTTCCGGCATGCAGGTGAAGTCGCGACCCTGGATCACCTTCTCGACGAGGCGAAGTTTCTCAGCGGCGAGACCTCCGTCCTCGTCCCAGACGGTGACGGTCGCGGTGATATAGGCCTGGCCGACATCGTCGGTGCCCAGTTCCTGCAAGGCGAGATCGGCGTCAGTGGCCTTGTTCGCCGCGTCGCTATCGACCAGTGTCGAGGCCTCGTTGGTCATGACCTCCTTGACGATGGCGGCGATCGACTTGCGCTTGGCGAACCACTGTCGGCGGATCTTAGTGAGCAGCTTCACTGCCTCGGTCTTGTCGAGGAGGATCGCGCGAGTGGACCAGCGGTAGGGGAAGGCAAGGCGGTTCAGCTCGTCGAGAATTCCGGGATGGGTCGTGGTCGGAAAGCCGACCACGGTAAGCGTGCGAAGGTGATGGCTGCCAAGGCGCGGCTCGAGGCCGCCGGCAAGCGGCTCGTCCGCGAGCAGCGAGTCCAGATGCATTGGTGTCTCCGGGACGCGGACGCGCTGCTGCCGAGTCGAGATGGTCGAATGCAGGTAGGTCAAGGTCTCGCCGTCGTCGAGCCACGCCACCTCAGGCATGAACCCCTCGACCAGCTGCAGGACGCGGTTGGTGCGATCGACGAAGCCGCGCAGCAGTTCCTGCGGATCGACGCCGCTCTGCGCGCGGCCCTCATAAAGCCAGCCCTCGATGCGCGAGGCGTCCTCGGCCGGCGGGAGCCAGACGAAGGTGAGGAAATAGCGGCTCTCGAAATGAGCGCCCGCCTCCTCGAAAGCGTCCCGTCGCTCCAGATCGACCAGCGCGGATGCCGCGTCAGGAAAGCTGTTGTGCGGATAGGTCTGGGCGGCGATGCGCTGGGCCTCAACGGAGATCGCCCAGCCCGAGCCGAGACGGCGGAGCGCGTTGTTGAGACGGGCCGTCACGCCGACGAGCTCGGCAGCAGTTGCGCTGTCGAGGTCCGGACCGCGGAAGCGCGCGGTGCGCTGGAACGCGCCGTCCTTGTTGAGGACGACGCCCTTTGCGACCAAAGCGGCCCAGGGCAGGAAGTCGGCGAGACTGGCGAGGCGGTTGCGGTATTCGGCGAGGTTCAGCATGGAGGCCTCACACACCGAGATAGGAGGGATAACGGAGGTGACGTCGAACGACGTCCACGAACTGCGGGTCGCGTTTGGCCGCCCAGACCGCCGCGGCGTGACCCACGGCCCAAATCAGGGCTCCGGGAATCCAGAGGTGGAGACCGAGCGCGATGGCCGCCGCCAACGTGCCGTTGGCGATTGCAACCGTGCGGGGCGCGCCGCCCATCAGGATCGGATCGGTGAGCGCGCGATGGACCGGCGCGAAGAAGCCCGGCACCTCGGGATCGACGATGCCGGCCATCACACCAAGGCTCCGCCGGAGAAGCTGAAGAAGGTCAGGAAAAAGCTCGAGGCCGCGAAGGCGATCGACAGTCCGAAGACGATCTGGATCAGCCGGCGGAAGCCGCCGGACGTATCGCCGAATGCGAGGGTCAGGCCGGTCACGGTGATGATGATGACCGACATGATCTTGGCGACCGGACCTTGGACCGACTCCAGGATCTGATTGAGCGGCGTCTCCCACGGCATCGAGGAGCCGGAGGCGTAGGCTGCGGGCGCAAATGCGATGGAGATGAAAGCAATGGCCGCGAGGTCGGTGAAGCGGCGGCGAACGTGAAGGATCGCGGGAGAGAACGGGATCATGATAGGTCCTTGGCAAGTGAGGATTGGCCGCCCGCCGCGGCCGAGTGGACGCGGTAATCGCCGGTGGCGGGATCGAGGCCGGCAACGAGAGTAAGTTCAGCGAGGCGGCGTTCGCTGCCGCGGCCGCGCAGCACCGCGACGAGATCGATGGTCTCGGCGATCAGCGCCTTGGGAACGGTGAGGACGGCTTCCTGGATGAGCTGCTCAAGGCGGCGAAGCGCGCCGAGCGCGGAGCCTGCGTGAATCGTTCCGACACCACCGGGGTGGCCCGTGCCCCAGGCTTTGAGCAGCTCCAGGGCTTCGCTGCCGCGAACCTCTCCGATCGGAATTCGGTCGGGGCGTAGACGTAAGGAAGAGCGAACTAGGTCAGACAGGGACGCCACGCCGTCCTTGGTGCGCAGCGCGACCAGATTCGGGGCGCGACACTGCAGCTCCCGCGTATCCTCGATCAGGACCACGCGATCGGTGGTGCCGGCGATCTCGGCCAGCAGCGCGTTCGTCAGCGTGGTCTTGCCGGTCGAGGTGCCGCCGGCGACCAGGATGTTCTTGCGGGTGGCGACCGCTTCGCGGAGCACGATCGCCTGACCGGCCGTCATGATGCCGGCCGCAGCGTAGTCATCCAAGGTGAACACGGCCACAGCGGGCTTGCGGATCGCAAAGGCTGGCGCCGCAACGACGGGCGGAAGAAGCCCCTCGAACCTCTCCCCCGTCTCGGGAAGCTCGGCCGAGACGCGCGGCTTCTCGGAATGCACCTCAGCGCCAACATGGTGCGCGACCAGGCGCACGATCCGCTCGCCGTCGGCGGCGGACATCGTTCGTCCGCTATCCTCCAGCCCGCCGGACAGCCGGTCGATCCAGAGCCGGCCGTCGGGGTTGAGCATCACCTCGACGATCGAGGCGTCTTCGAGAAAGGTTGCGATCGCAGGGCCCAGCGCGGTGCGCAGCATGCGCGCGCCACGCGAGAACGCTTCCGAATGGAGTGGAGTGCCCGCCACGATCGTCCCCCGTCGAAGGCCAATCGCGGCAAGCGATCGGCGATGGGGATGGATAAAAAAGGCAGGAAATGGCGTCGTTCAACAAGTATTCAGCCGTCGTAGGCGTGCAGCGTAGCGCGGAGAAAAAATACTTGCTGTATGGAAGGCGACATCCCAACCGGGATGCGGTGGAAGGCTGCTGATCACTTTTTCAGAATTGGAATGGGCAAACCTAATCCTGCATTTGTCGGCATTCGGCGGCTTTGATCATCCGGCTCGCTCGCAGGGTCCGCAACGACGACCTTGGCCTTCTCGTCGGCCGCCGCACGTCGCTCCTGGGCATAAATGGCCTTGAGCATGCGGATGGCCTCCGGCTGTCTTGGCTAAAGTCCGCTTGGATTGACAGCGGCACTCAGTGAGCCGGTGGCACCGACCCCGCCAGTTGGTATCCGGCAATCAGCTATGTCTTATCCGCATTGCAGCGGCCATACTTTCGCTTCACGAATAACAACATGTTCGAACAGCGCTGCAATCTGCCGTCAGGCTGCACCGGCATATCCGCCGATAGACGCATCATCGTCGATTTTCAGAGTATTCCAATATCGATCGCGAAGAAAGCCGACGAATACGTTGATGGAACCATTGACGCCACCGCTGGCAGAATTGTCTATAACCAAAATGGTCTTTGTGGATGCCTCTTGAATGGCGACACTGCCGTTGGAGGCAACGCTTCGGCCGGAAACGCAACAACGGTCGACGTTTGCTACGCAGCCAACCCTGCCTGAAGCAACGAGCGCCTAGCCTCTTTTTTCGTCGGACACGTGGGCAGCTGCTCGCGCCCACATTCCCGATCAGCCTGACATCGGCCGAGGTTTTAGCGACACTCAGGTCACGCCCGCAGCAGCGGCAAATACCGGCATGACTACGGCAATGCAATAGCTGTGTCAGCCGAACAGCGTCCGCTGGTGCCCTGCTCAGCGACTTTGCTGGGGGACCTGTTGCCCCCGCGTGCGCCACTTCGGTCAACCACTTCGCCCGGACGCGAGATCTCGGCTGGCTCCAGCGCCACTTCGAACGCTGCGCGGGCCTAGAGCGTATGGTCTATCTGGGCTTCATGCAACTCTGCGGCCTCTTGGCGATGAACCCGCACCGCCATGTCTCTGCCCCATTGAGAGATGTTCAATCATCCCGTCGAGGGCGACGGCGACTCGCCGCAGGCAAAGAGGATGTGCCATAGCGATCGCCGTGCCCGGCCGCGTTTCTCGGCCGAAAGGTATGGCCGAGAAAGTCAGATGAATAGATCGGTGGTATGCATGATGGAGAAAAAATTTTCCGGGTGATGCTGAACGTCGTTAGCACTTACTTCGGAGAGCGTGATCGAATTACCCTTTCCGAGGTCAACGACCGTGGTGTCCGGGCCAACCGCCTCGACGTGAGCGATAAGATCGGCAACCGTATGAATATTAGTGCCATTGATCCCTTCTGCGATGTGCAGCTTGTCCCCCACCGCGAAGTCCATCACGGCATCCTTGCCGCCTCCGCTCGTGAACAAGAAGTTGTCGTTGCCCTGATTGCCGAACAGAGTATCGTTGCCCTCATCGCCGTACAGAAAATCGTCACCCGCACCACCAGAGAGCGTGTCGTTACCCTTATTGCCTTCCAGATCATCGGCGCCCGCACTACCAGAGAGCCAGTCGTTCCCGCCCATGCCGCCGATATAGTCCCTATCGGGCGTCCCAGACAAGCGATCGTCGGACTCTGTGCCGTGGATTACAGCCATGTCTTTCTCCTGTGTTGTGTCTGCCAGGCGTGTCGATGGCTTTCGAGAACCGCGTAAATCTGGCGACATCGTGCGCGCGGCGAGATTGAGCGGGCAGCTACTTCGTCACGGATGGCGGAAGACGGTGTTTCCCCACGACGGGCTGGTAGCCGAGGCGGGGCGCGGAGCTGTCCCCGGGTTGCGCAGCGCCCCGCCTCGGCGGATAGGGAACGGGTCGCTGAAGAGACCACAGGCGCGGCGCCGTCGTAACCCTGGAAAGTGAAGCCGGAGCCGCGCCTGTACAAGGCGAGCGGTCACGGAAGTGATTAGCTCTCGCTGCCAAACCGGACGCGATGGGTCGTCTAATCGTGGACCGTTGTGCAAGTGGTTCTTCAAAACCGTCCGACTCAACACCGGGATCGGTACTGTCAAATTGATGCCCCAAATGGCGAATGAGCGTCAAGAAATGCCTTGATCCATTGAAGGAGGGTCGGAGCAATTTTTCCATCAAGTGACCCAACGACATCCTTCGCGACGGCAACAGATCCGCGGAATTCTCCACGAGAGCGAAGGCGCTGGCCAATCAGGTCAATCGGCCTTCATCGTGGTCGGCATCAGCATCAACGTCGACCATCACCCGACGACCGACGCTCTCTATCCCACGACAAGCCGGCGGAACAAGGGATCCGGGATCGGAGGGGATGCGGTGATCACCGAGCTCACGCGCATCTGCGTCGAGATCCTATCGCTGTGGAGTTCGTCGGGCTACTCGGCGCTCCAGGACGATCTCACGAAATCCATGCTGGGCATCAGCGAGCACATTACGGTGTGGAAAGGCGTCGATCCGGCGCAGCACCACTCCGGGCTCTTCAAGGGACTGGACGATAACGGCCATCTGATACTCGAGACAAAGCCACGCAGGACCGGCCTTCGCGATGGACGCTACCCGACCCGCGAGCGCGCCCATTACAACATTGCGCGGACATTAGCGCCTCTCAGTCGCGCGATCCGAACTTTCGCCCCGCGTCCCTGGGCGGGTTCCATTCGCATCTCGCTGCTCTATCGACCGCGCGCGATGCGGAACACGGGATCGTTCTCTACGATCTCGTGAGCGCTGGTCAACATGAGTTTCATGCGCCCGATGTTGCCGAAGGGCGTCCAACGATCTTTGACGTTCGACCAATAAAAGAGCTCGAAGCGGTCGGTATCTGGGATCGGTCGCAGCCGGGCAATCGGATTTGAGCTGCGGCGATCGAGAATCGTATAGGCGCTGCCGCGCTTTTCCGCGTTGTGATGCGTGAACTGGGCCGCGATCTGGGCAAGGACGGGGGCGGGCTTGGACATGACGGTCAATGTGCGCGACGATCGATGGGCATGCCAAGATGCATGAACCTGCCGATTCAATTTGTCGCACACCGGCAAGATTGCCGCGATTCACCGCGCCGACTCTACGGATGCGATGCAACCGTCCCGTCTTCTCCCCAGTTCTTCTGATCCGCTCCCACCTCGCTTTGTGGCCCGGCTGGCCGGCTTTGCCGACGTGTTCACGCGCCCAACCTGGTCGCACGTGCTGCTGGCCGGCGCACCGTCGCGGCGGCTCTGCGCATTCTGGGGCGAGATCGCGAGCCCGACTTCTGCACCTTTCACCGCATCCTCAACCGTGCGGCATGGTCGTCGCGGGCGGCCGCAGGACGTCTCCTTCTCGTGCTGGTCCGCAGCCTGGTGCCCGCGCACGGCCCGGTGGTGATCGGGCTCGATGACACCATCGAGCGGCGCTGGGGCACCAAGATCAGCGCCCGTGGCATCTATCGTGATCCGGTCCGCTCCTCCAAGGGGCATTTCGTCAAGGCCAGCGGTTTGCGCCGGCTGTCCGCCATGCTGTTGGTGCGCGTGCCATGGGCCGACCGCATCATGGCGCTCCCCTTTTCTGACCCTGCTGGCCCCGTCCAAACGCTTCTATGCCGGCAGACCGAGACAGCCCAAGGCCCTGCTCGACCGGGCCCGCCAAGCCGTCTTGCAGATCAGTCGCTGGCTTCCTGGACGCTCTATCGTGCTCGTCGCTGACAGTGCGTTTGCGGCCGTCGAATTCCTCGCCGCCATTCTCAGCCGTGTCTGCGTCGTCACCCGCTTGCGGATGGACGCCAACCTGTTCGACTTCCCGCCGCCAAAACCCAAGGGCCGCGGTCGGCCGCCGATCAAAGGCAAGGCGCAGAAGAAGCTGTCCGCCGTCGTCAAGGATCGCAAGGTCCGCTGGCGGGGCTGCCACATCAGCCTCTGGAATGGCCGAACCAATCGCCTCGTCGAGATCGCTACCGGTACCGCCCTCTGGTATCGAAGCGGCGTCAAGCCGCTGCCCATCCGTTGGCTCCTCGTCCGTGATCCGATCGGGGAACTCGAACCGCAAGCATTCCTCGCCACCGACCTCAACGCCAAGCCGCACGACATCCTCGCCTGGTTCGTCAGCCGCTGGCAGCTTGAAGTCACCTTCGAGGAAGCTCGCGCTCACCTCGGTGTCGAGACCCAGCGCCAGTGGTCGGACAAGGCCATTCTGCGGACCACGCCGATCTTGCTCGGCCTGTATTCCCTCGTCACACTATGGACGCACGACCTCGCAAAGGCGCGCAAGCTCAAGCCCAGAACCACCGCCTGGTATCCGAAATCAGTCCTCACCTTCGGCGATGCGATCGCGGCGGTCCGACGCGAAATATGGGCTCATCAAATTTCCTTCATGTCCCGGCCTCACCGAGATGCCATAGAAATTCCCCGCCATATCTGGCACCGCATGCAGGACGCTCTCGCCCACGCTGCCTAATTCGGCCAAAGTCAAGCTTTGCCGTCGTATCGCTGCCGGCTCACGCGCAGTTATCAGCCCCGTCTATATGGGTGAACCAAAGAGGCTCGGTCCTTTCGATCCAAACGCTGGACGCATTGACAGGCAATTTCACAGGAACGTATGTGAATAACGCGGCTGGATTTTCTTGCCGAGGACAGCCTTACGCTATGGCGGGTAAGGTCGCGACGAGCAAAATAGATTTCTACGTCAATTGGACATCACCCACAGCGCCGAACTGCAGAACAATCACGATCTGGAATGGCCGTATAGCCGGTGACACAATTCCAACGCGCTGGAAGCTGTACTATGTAGGGTCGGACTGGAACTTCCACAGAATGATCGGCGGGGACCTCTTTACGAAGAGGTAGACCAACAGCGAACCGGCACTATGATGGCGGGGGCTTAAGGCGCGTTGGCTGGCCCGTGACAGCTCGGTTGCCTTCGATCTTCTTCAGCAATAGTTTGCGCAGGAACGCCGGTTCGGCAATTTGAATTTCCTTGCCATCACGCAGTCTGCCGATCGCGGCAAACAGCTTGCGAATATCATACGTCGAGTTGAACACCTCCGGTACACCGCGTTCGATTGGGAGAAGTGTGTAGGCAGCCTCCATCGCCGTGCGAACCGAATATTCGGTCGTGAAGACGCAATCTCGCTCGGCTGATTCCGCGAATTGCCCGATGAAGGCGAAATTGACGGCCCCCTTAGGCACAACATCTGGCCGGTCACCCGCCCGCCGCGGCATGAAAAGCGAGGTGACGTAGGGCATCATCACCGGCACCGTGTTTGCACCCGTCGCGGCGAGTTCCGGTACGTCCTCAACAGGCACACCGAGGTGATAGAGCCATTCCTGCGTGATCTCCTCGCCTGTGCAGGCTTGCATCGGTTTCTTCGCGAAATCGCCGGCTTTGTAGACGAAGAGGCCATAGAGCCAGACGACGATCTGGTCGCTGGGCTGGTGCTTGAAGTGCGGCTGGCGGTTTACAGTCCAACTAAGCAGCCAGCTCGAATCTTTCGCGGTAACGATCCCTCCCGTGACGACCTTGCCACTGAACGGATCGCGTTTGGCGACCTTGGCGATATATTTCGGAATGCGCGCGTCCAGGGTCGTGACCGTCGCCGATTCCCATTTGGTTGCAGGAATATTGCCGCCGAACACGTCGGGGCGGCCGAAGGCGACGTCCTTGGCCGCAATACGCCGCCACAGATCCCAGGCGGGCGCCGGGCCTTCGTCGAGCCTGGCAGGCGTGTGATGGTCGCCGTTGTCCGAGTTTTCGGTCAGCGACCCGATCGTCATGAATACAAGATCGTCGGTGCCGAGATCGACTCCGCCCGCGACGCCACCCTCCAGCCAGTGGATGCGTGTGGCCTGCTTGCATCCGGGCTGTATCTCGAAATCGACATCGCTGACTTCGACCCCGTAGCGGAAGGCGACGCCCTGCTCCTCCAGCCATTTGCAGAGCGGCAGAACGAGCGATTCGTATGGGTTGTACTTGGTGAACTTCAGTGCGCTGAAATCTGGCAGGCCGCCGATATGGTGGATGAACCGGTGCAGGTAGAGCTTCATTTCCAGGGCGGAATGCCATTCCTCAAAAGCGAACATCGTCCGCCAGTAGAGCCAAAAATTACTGCTCAGAAACTCCTTCCCGAACACTTCGTCGATGCGCTTGTTCTCCATCTCCTCACGGCTAGCCAAAAAGATGGCGAGCAGCTCCTTCTGGGCCTTGTCCGTCAGCGTGAAGAGGCCGTCGGTATGCGCATCCTGTCCCCGGCTCACCGTCGCCCTCTGCAGCGAGTAGTTCGGATCATCCTTGTTCAACCAGTATAATTCGTCGAACACGCTGGCGCCTTCGATTTCCAGCGAGGGGATCGACCGCAACAAATCCCATAGACACTCGAAATGATCCTCGATCTCGCGGCCGCCTCGGATCACGAAGCCCCTTTCCGGCTCCTGGCTACCATCGAGCGCCCCGCCTGGTCGTTTCAGCCGTTCGAGGATGGTGATCCGGTCCCCACGTATATGCCCGTCGCGGATCAGGAAGGCCGCGCCGGCAAGCGCCGCCAGGCCCGCACCGATGAACCACGCCGTCTTGTTGTCCGCACTGTTGGGTTTGCGGGGGCGGGCAAAAGCTTCGTAATTTCCGCTGCTGTAATACATGGCAACAATCTATCCGATTGGATTGGACGATCTCCCGGTGACATAACTGAACTTGTCGCCCTCTCGGCGACCAGTAGGCAAGCGTGAGCCGCACCCATCCCGCGAGCCCCGCCAGTCGGCAGAATGACTTTTTCGTTCACGCGTCCCATGACACGGTCCTTGTTTTGTGTCGTCGATCAGCGGCGGTACAGCGTGTTCCAGGCATCCAAGAAGACACGAGGGTCATGCTGGCCCTTGTAGAATGGTGAGATGGGACGCTTGACGCCGCGCAATCCGAATACGGCGATCTGGGCCGCGCGGACGGAATATTCGACGGTAAAGACAACGTCGTCGGGAATCTCGCAGAACTGGCCGATGAAGGCGAGGTTGCGTGATCCGATGGGAATGACCTTCGGGCGGTCTCCTTCCGTGCGCGGCATGAACTGGGCCGTGACATAGGGCATCATCGCCGTCACGACGCGCGAAGTGTCCAGAACGTGCGCAATGCTCTCTGCGAATCGCAGGTGCATCAGCAGCTCGATCAAGATCTCGCGGCCCGTGCACTCCGACATCGGCTTGTGCACGAAGTTGCCCGGCCTGTCCGGGAAGAGACCATAACCCCACCAGACCCAAACATGCTTCGGCTGCTCGTAATAGTGCGGTTGATGATTGAGGACGACGGTCAGCAGCCAACTGGAATCCTTGATCGTTACCAGGCCGCCCTTGCCAGCCTTGCTGCCGGAGAAGATTTCAAGCCGATCGAAGAAGGTCGGGTCGTCGGCCGTGACCGTGAAGGATTCCCATTTCGACTGGGCGATATTGGAGACGAAGGCGGCGGGGCGACCGAAGTCCGGACTTTTGGCAGCCAAGCGTTCCCACAACTTCCACGAACCGCCGCTTCGCTTAGTCCTCAGCAGTGAGACCGTCTCCATTGACCCATAGCTGGTATCCGAGGTCATTGAACCGTTGGTGACGAACACCAAATCCTGTTCCGCCAGGTCGATGGCGCGGTCCTCGCCGCCTTGCCGGTAGTACAGACGCGTCGCGGTCTTCTGGCCGCCTTCGATGGTGACATCGATGTCGGTCACTTCCGCGCTCATCTCTAGCCGCACGCCCTGCGCCGTCAACAGAGCAGTTGCGCGCGAGACGCGTCACCTCATAGGAGAGAATGATTCCGATTTCACCCAACGTGACGCGGGCGATAACGTCCTTGAAGCCCTCGCGATGCGCTGCTGTCGATCCACTCAATCCAAGGTCGGCATCAACGACATCAATATTGGTATCATCCCAACCGAGATCGGTGGCTCGCTGTCGCAGTGCATACTGCAGTCGCAGGCTCTCCTGGTTGGTTATCACCTGATGAGGCGTCGACTGCCGAATGTAAATTACGGCTCTGCGACAAAGGTGGCTCCCCGTCACAAGATCCGACCTCATGGCTCTTCTCCCAGCGAACCACGCGAGCTTGCCAATTTTGATTCGGAGCCGTGCCTTAAAGAATCATTTGTCGGCTGATTCGCCAAGCTCGTCAGCACCACGTCTCTTGAAAGCCGGAGCAAGTCTCGAATGCTTTCGAGCGAAAGCTTGCTTGACGGGACAGACAGCCGCTCGCCATAGAGGTTGGTTGCTGCAGCTCGAATTCTCAGCAAAATGCCGTCGCGATAATGAACGAGAACGCAGCCGCGGAGCGAGCTTCCGGCCGATACCAAATCAAAGCGCCGTCCGTATAGTGGATGGGTTGGGTCGGTTACGGTAATCTGCTCTAATTGATCAGATGGCTCCCGAATAGGGGCATCATGCTGTGTGGTCGTAAATCCCATCTCCATCACCGATGAGCGTGTGGGTCAGGCCACATAGATCGAGCAGACGGTACCAATCAGCATTATTGCGCGCTAGTCGCGAGACTTCCAAGCCGAGCACGATGCCCACCTGGCCGAGGCCGACCTCCGCGGTCATACGCGCGAAGCCGGTGCGCTCGGAAAGGCCGGAACCGGAAATACCGAGGTCCTCATCGATGACCTTCACCTGATCGCGTCGCCAACCAAGCCGCGCGGCGCGTTCGGCTAACTCGTACTGACGGGCAGTGGACTCGCGATTATGCTCGACCTGCGTCGTACTGGACTGACGCACGTAGACGATTGCGCATCGGCGTAGGTGCTCAGCGGTGATCTTGCTCAGTTCGTTCATCGTTGTGATCTCCGGCAGTGGCGATTGCTCGGGCGATTAGTCGGGCGAGTCGCAGCACGAGATGTGCGCGCTGCTCTTTATCGAGGGCCTCCCATACGGGTACGGCCCCGCGCTGAGGTGGTGGGTCGAGAAAGCTTAGCTGCTGCATGGCTGTCCTCCGATTGCGGTGGCAGGACAGTATGCGCGGCATCCAACTGCCGCAGCAAAGCGTCGACGATCGTCCGGGCGTGCAGCAGCTCGGCGTGCGAAGCCAGGAATGCCGCTTGAGCGCATTGCGGGCTTGCACGCGGTAAATGTTGTGCGATAGGCAGATCTGTCCACGCAGCCGGTACAAGGGCACGGGTACCATCGGGCAGTACAAGCGTCAGATGAAGTTCGCCGCGTCGATGACACCAGCCAAGCACATTAAGCGCAGATCCCTCAAAGGGATGGCGCGACCGAACGATGGTTACCTGATCGGGATAGTCGTCGAGATGATGAGCGCGGTGGTGGGTAGTCTGTCGAGTAGTCTTTCACCCGCATTGATCATCAGTGGTTACGCCGGATGGTGGCCCACCGGATTGCCGACCCGATTATCCTTCAGCTGATATCAAAATGGCTGAAGGCCGGGGCACTGCAAGACGGGATCTTCCTTCCAGCCAGGGGAAGGGACCCCGCAAGGGGGCCCGATATCGCCTGTGCTCAGTAATCTGTACTTGCACTTTACGCTCGATCTCTGGTTTGCGAGGAAATTCAAACCACTGTGTCGAGGCGAGGCATACTTGGTGCGTTTTGCTGATGACTTCGTGGGGTGCTTCCAGTTTCAAGACGACGCGCAGAACTTCCAGCGCCAGTTGCGGGAGCGGTTCGCGCAGTTCAATCTGGAGCTGGCCGAGGACAAGACTCGGCTGCTACTCTTTGGACGCTTTGCTGCCACCATGCGGGGCAAGCACGGACAGAGGCCGGAGACATTTGAATTCCTCGGCTTCAAGCATGTCTGTGGGGTGGATCGGAGCGGGCGGTTCGCCCTGATCCGTATCCCCAGCACCAAGAGCTGCAGAAAGTTCCTCGCTCGTACCCGCGAGTGGCTGCTCGAGCATCGGCACTGGAAGAGACGCGAACAGCAACAACACCTAACGGTGATGCTGCGCGGCTTTTACCAGTACTTCGCTCTGCACCACTGCGACCGTAGGCTGAGCTGGATCCGCCTTGAAACCCAGCGACAGTGGAAGCAAGCCCTACAACGCCGTGGCCAACGCCGTCGGCTGAGTTGGGCACAATTGGGCGACCGCCCGTGGTTCGAGCTTCCGTTCGCTCGAAACTTGCATCCGACGGTGTGATGAGGCGCTCTTCGCGAATGTCATCTGGGGAGCCCGGTGCGGGAAATCTGCACGCCGGGTTCTGCTTGGGGAGGCGAGTTCAAGAAGCCATGCCGGCTCGGTGAGGGCACTGACGTGAAAACGCCAGCAACAGTGAGGCTCCGCAAAGGCTACCGCTTCAAGGCTCGTCTCTACCATCCCCTTCGATCTCTGGGCCGAGCGCTGGCGACGGCGCGAGGCCACGGGCGACATGATCATAGTGCGATATGCCGACGATCTGGTCGTGGGCTTTGAGCATGAGAGTGACGCCCGCCGCTTCTGGGAAGCCATGCGCGAGCGGTTGCAGGAGTTCTCGCTGTCGCTGCATCCGGACAAGACCCGACTGATTGAGTTTGGCCGCCATGCGGCGACCAAGCGAAAGCAGCGCGGGCTTGGCAAACCGGAGACCTTCAGCTTCTTGGGCTTCACGCTGATCTGCGGCAAGTCGCGCCGAGGAACATTCCTGATCCATCGGAAGACCCAACGCGATCGCATGAAGGCGAAACTCAAGGAGGTCAAAGGAGAATTGCGACGGCGTATGCACAGGCCGATCCCCGAACAGGGGAAGTGGCTCAAGCAGGTCACCACGGGCTTCTTTGCCTACCATGCAGTGCCGACAAATTTTCGAGCTCTGCTGAGGTTCCGCTCCCATATCAGGGACCTTTGGCTGCGAACGCTACGGCGACGCGGTCAGAAGGACCACACGAGCGGGGAGCGGATACTGAAGCTTGCTGACGACTACCTCCCACAACCTCGGATCCTTCACCCCTGGCCCAATCAGCGATTTGCCGTCACTCACCCAAGGTGGACGCCGTATGCGGGAAAGCCGCACGTACGGTGTTGTGCGGGGGGCGCTCAGTAATGAGCGTCCCTACCGCGAACGATCCAAGAAAAGTGGGTACTAGCTAGCTCTTCAGTCAAGGCTCGCGCCGAAATGGGCCGCACCTTCTTGTTATTCGTCGGCCCTTTCGACATCACCGGGCACGAGATGATTGTCGGCCTGACACTGCCGAGAGCTTTGAGAGCATTATCGATCCGGCATTTAACGATTAGATATTCCGCCAGTGGTGCCTTGAGTACGGCTCAGATGAGAGGTATGGCTTAGATGAGTGGTATGACTCAGATGAGGTTGCCGGCGAGCTGTTCTGCGATACGTCGCGCTCAAAGTCAGGACCGTCGCGCAACGCGGACTCATTATACGGAAGGTTGATGCGAGACTCTGGGTGACCTGTCTCCATTCCCGACAGCAACCGGTCGGGCGGCGTGCTAAGCTCCAGCGACGGGAAATCCTGCGACGCGGCGCGCACGAAGTCAGGGCCGTCGTGTATAGTCGCGGACTCGCCATGAGCAAAGTTCACGCGAGATACCGGACGGTCTGTCGCTATCCCGGACATCAAGAGGTGGGGTGGGGTGTCGTATTCCAGTGAATCGAAGTCCCCCGGCGAGGCGCGCATAAGGTAAGGATCGTCGCACAATGCGGACTCGCCCATACGGAATATTCAGGCGAGCCTGCGGGCGAGGTGTCTGCGCTCGGGCCGGTGACGGATTGCCCCGCGAATTGCCCGTCTCAGCGGGCATTCCCGCCGCCCTCCTTTGTGCATTTAGCTGCTGCTGAAAGTCCCTTGGATTGTCGATTGCCACCTCTTCGGGAAGAGGTGGCAAAGCGCGTCCGATGCTGTTGGAATGCATGATTCCTCCTGTTGAGAGCCGTCACCATTGGATAGCAGAGTTAACTTGCGAGAAGCTGACGAGACTCCATGTCGTGCAGAGAAGCTCGGGCAGAATATTGCTGGGATGGAATAGCGAGGAAACGCGCAAACGCGAGATCGAGAAGCTGCACGCCAAGATCGGGCAACTGACAGTCGATCGCGATTTTTCGCGCGGAGGTCCGGAAGATGAGCACGCCGGACCATCGAGGAATGCTCGATCGCGCCGACCAGGCGCTGCCGGTCCGCCGGCAATGCATGTTGCTTGGCATTGCCCGTCTGGGGTCTACCGGCCGCCACGGCCGGCCGACGACAACGACCTTGCCCTGATGCCAGCGGATCGACGAGCTGTTCACCGCCTGGCCATTCCTGGGCTCGCGGCACATGACCGCGATGCTGAAGGCTGAGGGGCTTCAGGTCAATCGCAAGCTCGTGCAGCGGTTGATGCACGATCGATTTCAGCGAGAGCGGTCTGCTCTCTTTTTTATCGCAACTCTCCGCTGCTACGAGCGCCAGTCGGACCGAAGTGACGAGCGGACAGCGAACACAATCGCGACTCCGGGATGCCCACGAATTCCGCTGTGCGCAGGTCAGGTTTACGTCAGGTGCGGGGGATATGATCGATACTAGAGGGCGTACGATTGTGAAAAAAGCCCGAGCCGCGCTTGCCGGTTGTGGCGAGTAGCCGAGCCAGCGGCACCATCGCCAGCGAGGTCCTGAAATGGACCCGCGGAGCGGGACCGCTTGAACCGGTTTGTTAGTTGGAAACTGACCGCTCCTGATCCCTTTCTATCACGCTGCCAGAGACTCTGTCTGCTGCAGTTGCTGTGGGCATGGTCAACGCGTCAGCGTTGTCCACCATGTCCACAGCCTTCGCGGCCTGCATCCGTTCTCGCCAGACCGCCATCGGCGTGCGATAGCCGTGCGCCTGATCTAAGCCTCGTTAGGCTGCCGCCGAAGGGCTTGAAGCGTCCGTGGCGTCAGGTTGTACAATTCGAGTAATAGCGACAGCCTTCACCGCGTGACTGCGAAAGTTGGTGCATCCCAAGATGCAGCGATCGGCTTTTGCAAGCTGGATTCTCTTCGGCGGAGCATCCGAGCATCCCTCTGAGGCGGCTACAAGGACTTACCTATCTAGGGAGAGTGGTGTGGAACCGGACTACAGCAGATGGTTTGATACGAACACTTGGATGGACCAATACTCTGCCTTGCAAGAGCAGCAGCGGGCGAGGCAAGAGTCGGACCACATGCCAGCGGATCAAGCTGGCTTTGAGCGGCAATTGTGCGACCTGCAACTCAATTCCTCTGATGAGGGCGCCCCTCAGGCCGGTTCGCCTGATGCTCGTCCCTCCGAGGCTAGCTCGCCCGAAACTCACCTGGCAGAAGCGCATGGCAGTATCCAGCGCACTGACGTCGCCGGTTCGATGCGGATGCCGCCACGGTCCAACCTTCGGGATAACTCTTTCAGCAGCATGCGCTACACCGCGCCATCGGAAGTGCAGCCTGCGGCACGGACGAAGGATAGCAAAAGCCGTGGACTGTTTTCGCGTGTTAGGACAGGGCTCGTCAAAGCCTTTGGCGGAAGCCGTCGCGAAAAGTCGTCCGGCGCCGCAGCGTCTGACGTGGTCTATTCAGAGCTTCGCATCGATTTCGCCAAGCACAATAGCGCGTCGAGTGGCGACGAAAAACTTTTCTCCGAGTTCAGGCGCAAGCTGCTCTCCCGCGGCTATACAAATAGAGGCACAGCCGGGCACTGGGTGAAAGATCTGCGCGATTTCAGTAAATGGCTTGAATCGAAAGGGTTGACGGTGGGCGGCCTGGTCGATGACGAGGTTCGGTTGCGGGCTGAGGGGAGGAAGTTTAACGCCAATACTGGCTTCAAACGGGCATTGAATGCATTGTTGCAGTACCGCGCCGGCAACGTTCAGGGGCCCCCCTTGGCTGTCGAGGACCAGAAGCTCTTTTCCGAGTTCGAGAAGCAGGCTCTCCGTCGCAATTATTCCCTCGGAACCACTCAGGGACGGCTATCCGCTCTACGTGAGTTTGGCCGCTGGCTTCGGCTAGAGCCCAGGCGCTTGACGCTGGCCCGCCTGCTTGACGTCCCAAAGGAATTGGCTGACCGTGCTGCGGACGAGTTTTTGGCGGAAGGAGGCTCGAGGGACATCAAATTGGCGTTGGGAGCGCTCCGCGATTTCCGCGCGGAGGACGCCCAACTGTGTGCCCCCTCTCAATTGAGAGGACCGCGCCAGCATAAACCTGGTTATTCCGAAGACGTCGCCCTCATCAAGGAGTTCGTGGCAACAGCCAAGAGACTGGGAGTTGTCGAAGGAACTGCCGACCGAAATGCCGGGCATCTTAGAGGGCTAGCTGAGTGGCTTCGAGAAACGGGCAAGCCGTCGATCGCTTCTCGGTTTCAAACCCCTGCAGAGACCCAGTCGCTGGCCGACGACATTGTGGAGTACACTAGACTAGGTAAGGATCCTCATGAGCGTCTAGATACGGCGCTGTCCCATCTCCGAAGGTTAGCGCCTTCGCGGGAAGAGTTTGCATCCGGGGCCGGGCCCAAGGTCATGGGACGCCGTAGCCTGTATGCCTATCCTGACGATGCCGAACTTATCGACCTCGTGACCGCAGAAAAATTGCGCAACCTTGGACCCCAGTCGGCTCAAAGCACGAGGAACCGAATCCTGACAATGGCGAGCTTCCAGCGCAGCTTCAGTGATTGGCTCCAAAGGGAGAACAAAGGAAGCATAGTGAGTCGCCTCCGGGGCGACAAGCGGCAAATAGACGAATTGAAGAGCGATTTTAAGCAGTTCAACAAACCGGGCGGCGTGGACTTGAAGTCCCTTCGGCAATACCTACAAATCGTCGAGGCAAACAAGGCGCTGGGTGTGGACTCCCCTGAGCAGGCGGATTGGGAGCCGGGGGCTGCCGGGTCGAGCTCAACGTGGCCGCCGCGAGTGCCGTCCGACTTTGACCCGAGTGAGTGGCCAGCGCCGGAAGGCCCGTCAGGGCTGGCCGGATGGCAGGAAGCAGCCGGCTCCGGATCGACTTGGTCTCTGCCGACGCCGCCCTCCTACTTTGACCCGAGTGAGTGGCCAACGCCGGAAGGCCCGTCAGGGCTGGCCGGATGGCAGGAAACAGCCGGCTCCGGATCAACCTGGTCTCTGCCGACGCCGCCCTCCGACTTTGACCCGAGTGAGTGGCCAACGCCGGAAGGCCCGTCAGGGCAGGCCGGATGGCAGGAAACAGCCGGCTCCGGATCGACCTGGTCTCTGCCGACGCCGCCCTCCTACTTTGATGCGAGTGAGTGGCCAACTCCAGAGAGAGCGCCAGCTCTGTCGTCAGACATCTATCGTGGTCTCGACCCTTTGGTTGATTTGCCGTCCTCATCGTACGAGACGCCCGACGATGCTCAGTCAGCGCCGGTGCTTAGCCCCGCCGGCAGATCGCCATTTTTCATCGGGCCATCAGGCGCGTCTCAGGAGCTAGAGGATATCGGATATCTCGTCGGCGATGATTGGCAGCATGGCTCCCAGCCGATCTCGGACTTGCTGCTTGATGTGCTGGACAACAAAATGCTCTTGCCGAGTTCGCGCATGGTCCCACAGGCTGTCTCTATCAACGGTGAGACCTATTCGATCACGTTGGGGCCGCAAGGGCGCCGCGATGCTCAATTTATCCATCATCCTCGCCCACCCTCGGCTCCGGATGCTCAGATCGGCGCTTTGGCTACGAGTGCCCTGTCCCGTGACCGCAGCGGACGGGTACTCGACGCTAGGGAATGGCTGGGTGACGAGCATATCCACAGGGATTATGAGCTGTTGGCGCAGGAGTTGCTGGGAAACAATCCGGATCTGGCCTCCCGGACGCGGTTCGTAGATCCCCTCATAGCCCAACAGTTGCGCGCCGGCCCGGAGAGGGACGTGCTAGGCGTACTCCAGCTCCTCGTCTTTCGGAACGGTTACGATTCAGCCGATTTCCTGTTCCTGCCAGTGAGCGATGCCCATGCTACGGATCCTAATCTCCGCGGCAATCATTGGTCGCTGCTGCTCGTTGATCGCCGCGACCGGGAACGGCCGGTTGCCTATCACTACGACCTCCCTCGGGGGACACAACGACCAGCCTGCAGCAGATCTCGCAGGACGGCTGCACGCCGCCTTGAGGCCAGCCCGCATGGCCCGACAGCGGAATGATTTTGATTGCGGCGTCTTCGTAGTGGATGGCACCCGGGCGCTGGTTCGGCGACTGGCAGAGAGACGGCAGGCAGACCTGCGGAACCTTGACAACCTCGTCGTCGATCGGCGAGCCCTGCAAAACCGTCTGAGGGGCTGAGCGCGGTAGGACACGCGCCCAGCAACTCGGCGCGTCCCATCTCGGCCTTTCTCATAGAGCTGGTGATGCGGCTTCTCGCCGACGAATAGCTTAAGCAGCGCCCTCGCAGAGCATTGCGACGGCTCACGACCTAACTGAATTCTTATCCAGTAGCGGTTAGACTCTTGGGCTTGTGCAGCGAGACTGAGTTTTGGACCATCAGAACTAGAATTTTGCGCCTCTGATCACGCTGGCGGGCTGTAAGCGCTCCTTTCTACGCACCTATGCAGTTGAGCGCGGGGATGGGATGAGGTGTCCACCATGAACGAGGTGGACACCATCGATGATCACTCCAGAAGAACTTTTGAGACTTGAGACGGTCGGCGTGTTGCGCAATGGGCGGCGTCGCTATGATCCGGCCAGCAAACAGCGGCTGGTCGAGGCCTGTCTGCAGCCTGGCGTGTCGCTGGCGGGGCTGGCGTTGCAACACGGCGTGAACGCGAACCTGCTGCGCAAGTGGGTGGCCAAGCGACAACGTCGGAACGGGGATGGCCAGCCGGAGGCGCGGGCGCCGATTGCGCCAGCCTTTGTTCCGGTTCGCGCGCCGTCGCCGTCGCCAACTCGATCTGCTGGCGCGATCGCGGTTTGCGCGACGGAGCGATCCTGTGCAGGGCGGCTGACGGCATCGATGCCCAACGGCGTGACGCTTTCGCTGGAAGGCGGCGACGCGCAGTTGCTGTCGGCGGTGATTGAAGCGCTGAGGCGTTGCGATGTTCCGGCTGGCGTCTGATCTTCGGGTCTACCTTCACCGCGAACCGATTGACTTCCGGGCGGGCATCAACAGCCTGGCGATCGTGGTCGAGCAGTCGATGGGGCTGGATCCGTTCCAGCGCGCGGTGTTCGCGTTCTGCAATCGTCGCCGCGACCGGATCAAGCTGCTGATTTATGACCGGTCAGGATTTTGGATGCTGCTGAAGCGGCTGGAGGCCGACAGATTCCACTGGCCCCGAAGTCAGGAGGCGGTGCTGACGCTGACGACGGAGGAGCTGCACTGGCTGCTTGACGGCATCAACATCGCGGCGGTGCGTCGTCATCCGGTGCGGCAATATCACAGCGTGGGCTGAGCGTGTTCGATGCGGGCGGCGGCGTCAACGCTATCGGATGACGCCGCCCACCGCATGGAACTCGGTTGACGCGGCGGCATGACTTCGATTCAAGACTACGATGAGTCGCAGGCCCACGACGCACGAGCTGGAAGCCTTGATCGCGGCGCACGCGGCCGAGCTCGCGGCGCTGAAGGCGGAGAACGAGAAACTCGCGCAACGCGTCCTGCATCTTGAGGAGCAGTTGCGCCTGGAGCGCTTGCGCGGCTACGCGCCGAAGAGCGAAAAGCTCAAGGAGCGCATCTTCAACGAAGCCGAGCAGGCCGCCGCTGAAAGCCGGGACGACGGCGATGTCGAGGCGGTCGCCGTGCCGGACACGGGATTGCCGGAGGCTCCAAAGCCGGCGCCGAAGACACGCGGCCGCAAGCCGCTGCCTGACGATCTGCCGCGCCAACGCGTCGAACATGATCTGGGTGAGGATCAAAAGGACTGTCCGTGCTGCCATAATCGGATGCATCGGATGGGCGAGACCGTCACCGAGCAGTTGCACGTCGAGGTGAAGGCGTCGGTGCTGCAACATGTGCGGTTCAAATATGCCTGCCGTCACTGCGAGCGCACCGCGCTGAACACCCCGATCGTGACCGCGCCGATGCCGGCGCAGCCGCTGCCGGGTAGCGTCGCCACGCCATCGACGCTGGCGCTGGTGCTCGCCAACAAATACGTCGACGGCACGCCGCTGTACCGTGTGGCGGACGCGCTGAGGCGCGCCGACGTCAGCATCAGCCGCGGGACGCTGGGCAACTGGGTGATCCGGGCGAGCGAGTTGCATCTGCATCGGGTCTATCACGCGCTACAGCAAAAGCTCAGGTCGCAGCCCCTGGTCCACGGCGACGAAACCTGGGTCCAGGTTCTGAAAGAGGACGGCCGGGATGCGCAGGCCAAATCCTTCATGTGGGCCTATCGCAGCGGCCAGGACTGCGCGCAGCCGGTCGTGCTGTTCGATTACCAGCCCGGTCGCGGCCAGGAACATCCTCAGGCCTTCCTGGCCGGCTATCGCGGCTTGTTGATGAGCGACGGCTATGACGCCTGGGGCACGCTGACAGGCGCGACCCATCTTGGCTGTATGGCGCATGCGCGCAGGAAATTTACCGATGCGCTCAAGGCCAGGAAGACGCCCGGCGGTCCGCCATTGCAGGCGCTCAAGTTCTTCGAGGCGTTGTATGAGGTCGAGAGGGTGGCGCGCCAGACGCCGCCCGACGACGAAACGCGCGCCGCATACACCTTGCGGCTGCGCCAGCAGCATAGCCTGCCGGTATTGGCCGCCTTCCGGACCTGGCTCGACGACCAGGCGCCGAAGGTCCTCCCCGAAAGCTTGACCGGCAAGGCGATCGCCTATGCGCGCAACCAATGGGATTATCTGACCCGTTACACCAGTGACGGTCTCGCCCCGATCGATAACAATGTTCTGGAGCGCGACATCAGGCCGTTTTGCACCGGACGAAAAAGTTGGCTGTTCAGCGACACCGTTGCCGGCGCCAAGGCAAGCGCCGTGATCTACAGTTTGGTGCTGACATGCCGGGCATGCGACGTCGATCCCTATGCATGGCTACGTCACGCGCTCACCGAATTGCCCCAGCGCGCGCCAGACGCCGATATTGAAGATCTGTTGCCGTTCAACTGCACCGCTCAAAAAAAACTGCCAGCTGAGAATAGCGGCTGACGTTCGAACGCTCAGGTCAACCAAGCCGTTCCGATGACACTGCTGGGGCCCGGCGTCACGCGACGCCGCGGCCAGCCGCGCGCGTAGCCTGTGCGGTAAAATACGCGCTTACAGTGGAGTAACTCGTGGCTGTACGACACGTTGAGGTTGTTCAACAACTACCGGGTAAAGTATCCACGATGAAAGTTGCCCAGCATGATACGGCGACATAAACCTTGATGCGAAGCAAGTGGGTGCGCGGAGTGCGGGAAATCCGCACGCTCCGTGCGAGGTGGCGGGGGCTGGAAACGCACTCGACAAAGATACTTGTCGTGTGGCGCGCCAGTCCTCGACCCTACCGCAACGACCGGCCTCCCCGTACCGGAGGGCGGGCGCGGTCACCGTACGACCTGTGTCGCGTCGATCTGCGCCGCATGATCCGCCGATCCAAACAGCAGCGCGCTTGCCTGCTCGCTGCGCCAGGATTTGAGGCGGCGCTGAAGCGTTCGCAGCAGCTTGTCCGGGTACGCGCCCGGATATTCCGCCTGTAACCTCGTCAGGAGCTCGGCGCCGGTTCGCCACTGGTGACGTAGGCGAGGTCATCAAGGATCAGTAGATCGAAGCGATCGAGGCGGTTGATGGCAGCCTCGAGGTTGAGCTCGCGCCGCGCCACCTGGAGCTTCTGCACGAGATCGGCGGTCCGGGTGAAGAGGACGCGCCATCCGTTCTCGATCAGGGCCAGGCCGATGGCTGCCGCCAAATGACTCTTGCCGCCGCCGGGCGGACCGAACAGCAGCAAATTGGCGCCCTTGCCGAGCCAACTATCGCCAGCGGCGAGCGCGGTCATCTGCGCCTTGGAGATCATCGGCACGGCCTCGAAGTCGAAGCTGTCGAAGGTCTTTCCGGCGGGGAGCCGCAACTCGTTGAGCAACAGATTGAGGCGCGCGGTGTCGACGGTGTTGGCCGTGTTCATGCGGCGTCTCCGATCTGGCTGGTGCCGATGAGGCACTCATAGCTGGCGAGCGGGGCAAGCAGCACCGTGACCTGCGGCGGCATGCAGGCGGGATCGGGCGCGAAGCGGGCGCGCAGCTGTCCGAGGTCGGGCAGTTGGCCGGCGTCCAGGTCGGCGGCGAGCCAACCGGCGAGTTCGGCCTCGCAGCCGCGTTCATGCGCCAGCGCAAGTAGATCGACCATGAGACGGCAGGCATTCCTGTCCGGCAGCCGTTCACGCAAGCGATCGAAGGTTCGGCGATAGGCATCGCGCGGGAATAGCCGATCACGGTAGACGAGATTGAGCAGCGCCATTGGCTTGCGCCGCAAGGAATGGATCACGTGCCGATAATCGACGACCTGGTCGTGCTTGCCGTTGGGATGCGGCCGCCCACGCGGCAGGGTGACGAGATGGGTGGCTGATGATCCCAACGAGACGGGTCCACTGCCGAATATATCCTTATATCTTCCCCTGGACTGGCGGCACGGTGCGCAGTGGGCGCCGGATGACCTTAAGAAGGGAATGTGCTTCCACCGCGTGCTGCCAAGCGCGTCTCAACCGGAGACAAATCTCACTCTTAAGGGCGTGAATTACACGGCCGTCATTGGGCCGCCAGGTCATGGGGATCAGGTTTTTCTGCGCCCAACCTGAAAAAGGGGATAGCTATCTTCGAAAGTGGCGCGCGTTCAATGACCGCTATCCGTTGCAAACGGCGTGCGGCATTGGTCGTGGTCGCTTTGCTCAACGAAACCACCCAGCGACGCGTCGCCCGACTTCTCGCCGAACGGCGCAGGCGGGCGTGGGCGGCTCGTTCGATAGCGTGCTCGCCGATGACGCCTCCGTCATCCAGCAAGTCGAACCCGTCCTATTCGTAAGAGTGCGGCTTTTTTGGCCCGATTGATGCGGCCGCACATCTGCTCTGACGAGGCGCACAGGCGGGGTGAGCTGCTGGCCGGCAAACATCCGCAGCTCGCGAGCGTCCTCTAGCTGCCAAAGGACTGCACGGAAGACCCGCTCGCGTGAAGGTAGCGCCTGTCCCGAGCAATGTGGGCTTTGCGACGAAGCCCACGATCGCGCGTCGAATGATCGCTCGCGCGATTGCCGCCAAGGTGCCGTTCTCGTTCGTGGCCGCGGACAGCGTGTATGGTACGGGAGAGGTCAAAACCCTGCTGCGCAAGGCGGGCAAGGGCTATGTTCTGGGTGTTGCTTCCAATCATGTGTTCCGTTCCTGGGGCAAGCAGCAGCCTGTCGCCGGCACCGCCTCTGCGATCGCGCAGAGCCTTCCCAAGAAGGCCTGGCGCCACCCGCCGTCCGGCGAAGGGACCAAAGGTCCGCGCTGGCACGACTGGGCCTATTCTGAGCTGGCCGATCTTGACGCCAGTGAATACAACGACGCCCTTGCCGAGGAATAGACGCGGGGCCTTCTGATCCGCCGCAACATCGCCGACGGTAGCTTGGCCTTCTTCTCCACATGGTGCCCCAAGGGCACCTCCATGCAGAAGCTGGCGTCGGTGGAAGGCCATCGCTGGCCCATGGAGGACGACTTCGAAACCGCCAAGAACGAGCTCGGCCTTGATCACAACGAAAGCCGCTCCTGGTATTGGCTGGCATCGCAATGTCTCACCCGTCATGCTGGCCTTCGCCATGATGGCCGGGCTAACACTGGGCCATTGCTCAAAGAACGCGACCGCAGCCTCGACCGAAGCATCGTCCTTGATCCGCTGGCGATCCAGGAAATCCGCCGCATCGCCACGAAGCTTGCCCGGCGGCGCATCTCGCACGCCCATACGCGCACACAACCGTAACCGACCTCGCTACGACGGCCGCCAGAAAGTGCTTGAAGTCCACGTGGCGTCAGGTTGTACAGTCTAAATCGTGCAGGCGGCCATCGACCCAGAAGCTTCATGATCATTAAAGAGAGGCTTCAATGTCTCGAGTTCCAAGATGTGTTCGCGAGGCTGTCGCTGCGTCGGCCTCACTCGAACTTGGCTCGGACCGAATGTGTGGGCGTCAAATTGAAAAATTGAAGCTGAAGCAGGACGTGCAGTTCGAGATCAAGGCGCAGCGTCTTCCCGTTTTCGACGGGACGGCCCAAGTTCAATCCAGATGTGCCGCTGGAGCGTTTCCGCCCAGGATGGCGCCAACGCTGTTGCCTTCGGATGGGGCAACATCTGTCCTACGGTGTCTTGCGGATTGCTTTCAGTGCAGAACCGCTAAGTGGCTCCGACCTTTTGAAGAGCGGGATCGTCGCATGGTTGCGCGTTTGGCGCGCTTCGCGCAGCCACCTTGTGGCCGGAAGGCCAGCGAGTTGTGCTGCGGCAGCTAAGGCGCGGAGCTGGTGAGTGCACCGCACGAGCTCGAAGACGGCACGCGACGAGTGTCCTCTTGCTCAGATTGCCGATCTTGGCAATCGCTGAGACAGCGTCTCAACTATGGAGAGCGGTGTGGAATCGAACTATAACGATCCGAACTATTGGATGCGTTGGTACGCCGAGCAGCAAGAGCTGCAGCGTGCGCGGCAAGAATCGGACAACCAGCCTGCGGATCAATCTGGCTTTGAGCAGCAGTTGAGCGAGCTGCAACTCGGCCCCTCAGAGGAAAGCTCCGCTGAGCTGAGTTCGCCCGATACTCGACCCACAGAGCCGCACGGAAGCATCCGGCGCACTGACGTCGGCGGTTCGATGCGGATGCCGCCCCGGTCCAGCCTGCGGGACGATGGGTTCGGTGGGACCCGCCATAGCGTTGACCTGCCCCACGCTGACTTTCGCGGTTCGGCTGCGGGGGCATCGAGCTCTGATCTGCGTGACAGGTTATTCAGCAGCACGCGCTATACGGCACCGTCGGAGCGGGAGCCTGTCTCGCGGACAAGGGACAAGAAAAGCGGAGGATTGTGGTCACGGGTCAAGAAAGGGTTCGGCAAGGCGTTCGGGGGCAAGAAATCGTCCGACCGCTGGGAGGTGATCAGTTCAGAGATTCATGTTGATCTCGTCAAGCGCAGCCGCCCATCGGATGCGGACGTCGCACTCTTTTCCAACCTTGAGAGCTGGGCCCTCAAGAGCTATTCGCCTGAGATTCTTAGGCGCTATACGATCGCTCTCAAACAGTTCAGCGACTTCCTTGCATCGAAGGGTTTGACACTGGTCGGCCTGCTTGACAAACCTTCAGAATTGGACGCGCGTGTGGAAGAATTCGCGAAACTGAGGCGCGTCAATCGAGATTTCGCTGCGGCCTTGAAGGTGCTACGGCGTTTCCACGCCGGGGAGCTCCCGCGGGGCGCGTCCGCGGAGGACGAGAAGCTTATCTCCGAGTTCAGAGCGGCGGCCCTCGAGCATTATGCGTCCAACACCGTTACGACGTGGGCATCGGCTCTCAGAGATTTCGGCAAGTTCCTTTTCTCAGAGGGATTGACACTAAGCAGCCTGCTTGGCGCTCCTGCTCAGTTGACCGATCTTGAGAACAGATTTGTAAATGAGGGGCACAGCAAGCCACAGTTCCGTCCGGCATTGGAGAAACTCCGGGCTTCCCGCGAGGGAAGCCTCGTACGGTACATCCGGTCGTCCGAGGATGAGAAACTCATTTCCGGGTTCGGCAACACGATGTCCGAGTTTTGGAGCAGGGACCCCGACAACAGTTACCCCCCCAGAACGATTGCGACTTGGCTGAGCGAACTGCGCGCTTTCGCCGACTGGCTTCAGGATCATCGCAACAACTTGGCGCTGACTAGCCTGCTTGCGGACCCTGATCGGTTGGCGGCTTGTGTGGCGGACTATGTGTCGGATCATCCCAACCGCAATCCCTATAATGAATTGGCAGCGCTCCAAGAGGTTCTCGCCGGCAACGTCATCGCTCGTCACGACGCGCAGTCGACTGCCCATGGGGAGGAGTCTTGGAGGGATGGTGGCGGACGCCATCCTCGGGCTAATCGTCGGAGGCTCGCGCCTGGAGGGCAAGGATTCGAAGAAATCGAAACCGGACGCCGTACCCTGCTTCCTTATCGAGACGACGCCGTCATGATCGATGGCATGGCCAACGAAGAAGTGCGCAACCTTGGGCGGACACCCGAACGGAGACGCCGTGTGAGCAACACCGCTAGCGCGCAACGCGCGTTTAGTGATTGGCTCCAAAGGAAGGGTAGGCCGAACATAGTGAGCCGCCTGAACGGCACTAAGCAGCAGAAAAGTGAGTTGAGCAAAGATTTGAAGGACTTCGAGCGAGCCAGGGGATATGTCGTTGACGTGCGTTTAGACAGGTTTCGGCAGTACGTACAGGTCGTTGAGGCGAACAGAGCGCTGGGTGCGGCCTCCCCTGGGCAGGCGGGTTGGGGGGCTGCCGGGTCGAGCTCAACGTGGTCACCGCAAGTGCCGTCCGACTTTGACCCGAATGAGTGGCCGACGCCGGAGGGCGCGCCAGCCCGCTCGTCAGACATCTACCGCGGTCTCGGTTCTCTGGTCGATCTGCCGTCCAGCTCGTACGAGTCGGGTGACGATGCGCAGTCAGCGCCGGTGCTTAGCCCTGCCGGCAGACCGCCGTTTTTCATCGGGCCATCAGGCGTGCCCCAGGAGCTGGAGGATATCGGATATCTCGTCGGTGATGATTGGCAACATGGCTCCCAGCCGGTCTCGGATGTCCTGTTTGATGTGCTGGACAACAGAATGCTGTTGCCAAGTTCGCGCATGGCTCCGCAGCCGGTCGCCATCAAGGGTGAGACCTACTCGATTGCGTGGGGGCCGCGCGGACGCCGCGATGCTCAATTGATCCACCATCCTCGCCCATCCTCGGCTCCGTTCGCGCAGATCGGCGCGTCGTCTTCAAGTGCCCTTTCCCGCAACCGCAGCGGACGGGTGCTCGACGCCGACGAATGGCTGGGTGACGAGCATATCCAGCGGGATTACGAGCTTTTGGCGCAGGAGTTGCAGGAGCGCAATCCGGAACTTGCCGCCCGGACGCGGTTCGTGGATCCGCTGATCGCCTTTCAGATGAGCCACAGCGCCCACAGCGACATGCGGCGCGCATTGCATCGCATTGTCGTTGATCGGAACGGTAACGATATGGCCGATTTCCTGTTCTTGCCGGTGAACGATGCCAGCCCTACGGATCCTGGTCGCCGCGGCACCCATTGGTCGCTGCTGCTGGTTGATCGCCGCGATCGGGAAAGGCGGGTCGCCTATCACTACGACTCCGGTGGAGGACGCAACGACGGGCCAGGCGCACGGCTTGCAGCACGGTTGCGCGCCAACCTGCAAGACGCCAGCGTACGTCAGCAGCGGAACGGTTACGATTGCGGCGTCTTCGTCGTGGATGGCACGCGGGCGCTGGTTAGACGACTGGCGGCAAGACGGCAGCCAAACCTGCGGAACCTCGACAACCTCGTCGTCAATCGGCGGGAACTGCAAGATCGTCTGAGGGGCTGATGTCGCCGTCTACCGATAAAGCTGGCTGGTGCCGCTTGCCGCCGACCAGCCTGCCTCTGAGTATGACTTGAACGAGGGAGCCGAGCTGAGATGACTCTCTGCGCTTTGCGGATCTGCCGGTCTGCCGGTCGAGATGCGCGCGCTTCAAATAGTGTTGGCAAGCTGGAACATACGTCGATCTGCGAGCTGCGAGGTCACCGAACGTCTGTCGCGGCGGTGCCAGCATGCGCGGCGGATATCGCTCCGCGCCCCGTCCCGCCAGTCGTCGCCGCGATCGGCAAGCAGTTCATCAGAAGCGAGAGTACCGTTGCGAATTGGTGGCGCTCACGCTTGGTGTCGGGTTGTTCTTCGGATGGACGATCGGCTCGCACTGTACGGGTGCGACGATGGACATTGAGGCCGAGTGCCGACAGGGAAGCGCAGCGCATCCGAAAGGCTCGAGGCTTGCTATGGAAGAGCACAGATAGGTCGGCCTTTCGTTCACACTTTAACGCTTCAGCGACCCAATGAAATCAATGCGTTGGCCTTAGCTCCTTGGCACAGCGCAACCTCTCGGTGACGCCGGTATCTCCACCACCGAAGCGATGGCGGATCTGCTCTGGATCGATTGCAACCTGATGGAGTCGTTCGTGAGGAACGTTTCTGAGCACCGTTTTACGCGAGGCGTTGCGATAGACGGCGACAGCGTATCCAGAGCAGGACGCGTAAAAGTTCCGTGAACCAGTGGCGGAGCAGGCTGAAGATACTATGGGGTGACCGGCAAAGCCGTGAGAGTATTGAGGCTGGTCATGAGCAATGGAGCACCCCCATGCAAAATGCAAACGATCTCAGCCGATCTTCCACGGTCTTGGAACAGAACAGTACGCTGATCGCGGTCATTGAGATGAGCCACTCAAGCTGGCTCGTCGCTGGAATCGTCCCCGGATTGGATCGTCATCCGTTGAAGAAGCTTGGCGCCGACGAAGACGCGCTGCTCCTGTTGCTACATCGCTGGCGCGAGGAGGCCGCAAACGTTGGGCACGCGATCACACGCATAGCGGTCGCCTTTGAGGCCGGTCGCGATGGTTTTTGGCTGGCGCGGTGGCTGCGGGCTCGTGGCGTCGAGGCCTTCGTTATCCACGCAACAAGCGTCGCCGTCCCCCCGAGCCATTATGGATATCCGCCCACTTCTGTCCTCAATAACTCGCCGGCCTCAACGGGCCATGGCTACGAACCAGGCTTCAGAAGTGTCGGTGGAACCGTTTCTCCATTCGTCCTTTCCGTCTCGCAAACCTCGGCGTGATATCGTGCCCACGATTGGATCGTGGATCTTTCTTCCCTTCCCGGCCAGTGTGTTACGCGGTGCGACCCAAATTGGCGTCGTAGTCGCGGGCCTTTGCGAGCATGCTCCAGGCCATGCGCGCGAGTTTTGCGGCCAGGGCAACAACCAATACATTTGAATGGAGCCGCTTGGACGCTGCTTCCAGCCAAGCTCCGAAGCCGTGCCTGGGCCAGGTTTGGCGCCTCAGAAGTACGGCTCTGGCCCCCTGGATGAACAGTGTTCGCAGGTACCGATTGCCGCGCCTCGATATGCGACCGAGAATGGTTCGATCACCGGTCGAGATTTGCTTTGGTACCACGCCAAGCCATGCTGCAAAGTCGCGGCCCTTATGGAAGGCATCACCAGTTCCGATCGCGGCGACCATCGCGCTCGAGATGATTGGTCCGATGCCCGGCGCACTCATCAGGCGACGACAGTGTACATCTTGATCGGCGAGTTCGTTGATTTCCTTCGTGATCGATGCGACGCGCCGGTCGAGATAGCGCCAGTCCTCGGCCAAGTCCTGAATGAGCTGTTGATGGCGGTGCAAAAGCGCGCAAAGATGGCGACAAGAGCGGGGGCGGCGGTGCTGCCCCCGTTGTGCTGACGAGGGCCGGTCAAAGCGGATCATCATAGTTTGCTGGCGTCGCGGGTTGTTGCTGCGAGCGCTGCTTGCGCAGAATGTCGTTGAGTTGATCACCATAGGCGTCTGTGATGACGGCGAGGAGATCGTCGAGCAGTTCGAAGACGGCGAGCGCCTGTTCTGGGGTCCAGTCGTCCGGGACGAGGAAGGCCAAGCCACGCCGGCGGCCTGAGGGCAGCAAGGGTTTTGGGCTCATGATGGCGGCGGCTTTTGCGGGGAGGATTTTGTCGCGGCGCGGCGACTGGCGCGGATTTCGGCGCGTTCGCGGGCTTCCTTGAAGCGGCAGGAATCGCCTTCGATGGAGATCACCTCGGCACGATGGACGAGACGGTCGACCAGGGAGACGACGCATGCGGCGTTCGGGAAGACATCGGACCATTCCGCGAAGGGCTTGTTGGTGGTTACGAGTGTGGAGCGGTTTTGATATCTGCGGCTGATCAGCTCGAACAGCAGATCGGCGTGGCGGTTGGAATAGGAGAGATAACCGACCTCATCGATCACCAGAACGTCGGGCGCGGCGTAGTGGCGCAGGCGTCGGCGCAGCGCGGCATCGCCATCGAGGGCGGCGAGTTCGCCGAGCATCTGGCTGGCGGGTTTGAACAGCACGGTATGGCCCTGGATGAGCGCCTGGTAGGCGACGTTCTGGGCCAGGGTTGACTTCCCGACGCCGTTCGGGCCGACAAAAACGATGTTGGTGGCATCGGCGAGGAAGGCCAGTGACATCAGCTCTTCGACGGCGCCGCGGTCGATCCGTTTTGGCCATGCCCAATCGAAGTCGGCCATGGTTTTGAAGTGGCCGAGCCTGACCTGACGGATGCGACGTTGCAGTGAGCGGTGCGCGCGTTCCTCTTCCTCCCACTTGAGCAGCGGCGCGATCCATTCGGCATCGCCGACCTCGGACCAGTGGGCGACGAGGCCGTTGAGGTGCAGAGCTTTGGCGCGCAAGCGCAGCGGTTCAGTCTGGGTTGGATTGGCTATCATCGTCATCCGTGGTGGTGAGTTGATCGTAGGTGTCGAGCCGGTGAGGCTGCACGGGGCTATCCTTGCGCCGCACGTGCTCTGGGAGGTTCACCGCGACGGGCGGCGGGTTGCCGCGCGCTGCGCGTTGCCGCTCCAGCGCGGCCCGCACGGTGTTGGCGTGGGGCGATCCGGCGCGCAACGCCTCCTCGACGGCGGTCTGCAAGCTGGCCGCGCCGTAGCGATCGAGCAGGCGCAGCAGCGCGCTGGTGAGAGCACCGATGTTGGTGCCGCGCTCGGCGGCACGGGTCAGCAGCAACTGGCAGGTCGGCACGGCCCTGGTCAGAGTGTCGACGCCGCGGTGCTGGCGGGCCTTTTGTTTGAACTGCACGAGCGCTTGCAGGTGGTGCGGGTCCTCGATCTGGGCGTCGCGATCGTAACCGCGGCGATGGCTGGCGATCATCTCGGCGCCATCGAAGATCCGGACCACCTCGACGTCGGCGCGTACGGTCAGCGTGCGGCGCACGCAGGTGTGGGGGACGGTGTAGTCGTTGAGGTCGAAGCGGACATCGGGCGTCTTGGCGACCTTGACGGCCAACTGCTCCTCGACCGGATAGGGGTTCTCCGGCAGCGGCAGCAGCAGCGGCTGTTCCTGGGCCAGGGCCTGCCGGACGGTCATGGTCCGATCCTCAGGACAGGGGCGGTCGGCCGCCTGGCCGCGACACCAGTGCTCGGCCTGCGCGTTCAGATCAGCCAGATTGGTAAAGTTGCGCGCGGCGAAGAAGGCGTCTCGAACGTGACGAATCGCGCGTTCAACCCGCCCCTTCTCGTTGCCCCGGGCAACCGCCACAGGCCGGGGTTCGAAGCGATAGTGGCCCGCGAAAGCCAGAAGCGTGGGGTGGAAACGGATCGCCTCACCCTGGCGCTCGAGCACGGCGCTCTTCAGATTGTCGTAGAGCAGGACTCTCGGCACGCCACACCAGGTATTGAAGGCGCCGACGTGGCCGCGCAAAAAGTTCTCCATTCGCGCATCGAGGAAGAAGCGCAGGTGGATGTCGCGCGAGTATGAAAGCACCATGACAAAGGCCATCAGCGGCCGGCGGGCGCGACCGATCTGGATATGGCCGAAGTGAGCCCAGTCGACCTGGCCCTGCTCGCCGGGTAGCGTTTGCAGCCGCAGGTACGCCTCGGGTGCGGGCCGTCGCCGATACAGGCTGATCAGATGCCGGAAGTGATCCGGGCCGCCCTGGTATCCGCGCTCGCGCACCATGGCATGCAGCCGGCTGGCCGTGAGGTCGGGGAATTTGGTCAAGGTCTGCCGGATGAACGGCAGATAAGGGTCGATCATCGCGGAGCGCAACTGCGGGCCATGCCGGGGCAGTCCAGCCTGCGCCAGCACGCGACGCACGGTGGTATGATGCAGGTGGAGCTGGCGCGCGATGGTGCCGCAGCGCCACTTCTCGACGTGATACAGGCGCAGGATCCGGGCCTCCAGTTCAGCGGTGATGGTCACAAACACGCTCCGTGGTCAGTCGGGTGGATCGAGGGACGGCCCGCGACGTCGCACGAAGTCGATCCGCACGAACAATGGCAGCCGGCTGCAGCAGCGACAGCATCGTGGTGAACGCGATGTCGCTGTCGCCGCAGGGCTGTCGAGACCTGCCGGTTGTCCGCCGGCGACAGCGATCGAGGCCGGCGGCACTACATCATCCACGTCCGGAGCGGGTGAACCCTGATGCGTCACGATTTTATTGCGGGCGCGGTAACGTCGGGCGCGAGCCGCATGCAGATGGCGGCCGCGACGGGTGCGTTGATAGCGCCGGCCGGCGTCGCGCACGCTCGCCCGTCGCATCGTCCTGGAGCACGCAGCTGTGCAATAGCGCTGACCGCGATCGCAACGGTTACAGATCAGCACCTGGGCCCGGCAGCGGGCACACAAGAACAAGCGGCCCGCGGCCTGCATCGGCGATCCCCGGCAAACGCCGAAGACGAGGCCGACGTGAGGCTCGACGGATGTGCGATGGCTGCTAGACTGTGTGCCACGCAATCCGCCGTCTGCCGATCACGCAGACGACGCGTGGATTGGGTACAGGCGCGGCTCCGGCTTCACTTTCCAGGGTTACGACGGCGCCGCGCCTGTGGTCTCTTCAGCGACCCGTTCCCTATCCGCCGAGGCGGGGCGCTGCGGTAGGGTCGAGGACTGGCGCGCCACACGACAAGTATCTTTGTCGAGTGCGTTTCCAGCCCCCGCCACCTCGCACGGAGCGTGCGGATTTCCCGCACTCCGCGCACCCACTTGCTTCACATCAAGGTTTATGTAGCCGTATCATGCTGGGCAGCTTTCATCGTGGATACTTTACCCGGTAGTTGTTGAACAACCTCAAGGTGTCGTACAGCCACGAGTTACTCCACTGCTCCCAACCGAAGCCCCTTCGTTTCCGTGCCTGCGCGCCATTTGGCGCCTGACCTTCTTCTCTACCCAATCTTTGATGTATTTGAAGCACTTGCTAGAGTGTCCAACTGCGAAGTAGTTCACCCACCCTCGGATCTTCGGATTGATCAGGTTGATTACCCTCTCAATCGGTTGGGATCGATGGCGTCGAAACACCTCCGAGAGCTCTCGCAATAGCGCTGTTCGCTTCTTCAGCTTGGGCGTGTACTGCGGCCGCATCACTCCGCGGACGACTGCGGAGATAGCGGAAGTCGAAACCCAGAAAGCCGAAGCTCTCGCCTCGTTCCAGGTCAACTATGCGGCTCTTTTCATCATTGATTTCAACCTGCAACTTGGCAAACTCCTCTCGGAGTCGCTTGGTCACAGCACCAATCAGCCAACCATGGCGCTTGTGGGCGTGGATCAAGATCACCAGGTCGTCCGCGAATCTTGCGTATTCGACGTTGGTGAACTTGCCGTTGCGTGTGATTTCTCGCGCCCTCTCCAGCATCTTGTCCACCTCGTTGAGGTAAAGATTACTGAGCAGGGGCGAAAGAACACTGCCTTGCGGAACGCCTTTCTTGCCAGAGGTCTTCAGCATGACCCTGAGAAGACGCATGACGTCCTGATCGTTGATCCGCTGAGCCACCTTCTCCAGCATCCGGTCATGCCGGACGTTGTCGAAAGACTACTCGACAGACTACCCACCACCGCGCTCATCATCTCGACGACTATCCCGATCAGGTAACCATCGTTCGGTCGCGCCATCCCTTTGAGGGATCTGCGCTTAATGTGCTTGGCTGGTGTCATCGACGCGGCGAACTTCATCTGACGCTTGTACTGCCCGATGGTACCCGTGCCCTTGTACCGGCTGCGTGGACAGATCTGCCTATCGCACAACATTTACCGCGTGCAAGCCCGCAATGCGCTCAAGCGGCATTCCTGGCTTCGCACGCCGAGCTGCTGCACGCCCGGACGATCGTCGACGCTTTGCTGCGGCAGTTGGATGCCGCGCATACTGTCCTGCCACAGCAATCGGAGGACAGCCATGCAGCAGCTAAGCTTTCTCGACCCACCACCTCAGCGCGGGGCCGTACCCGTATGGGAGGCCCTCGATAAAGAGCAGCGCGCACATCTCGTGCTGCGACTCGCCCGACTAATCGCCCGAGCAATCGCCACTGCCGGAGATCACAACGATGAACGAACTGAGCAAGATCACCGCTGAGCACCTACGCCGATGCGCAATCGTCTACGTGCGTCAGTCCAGTACGACGCAGGTCGAGCATAATCGCGAGTCCACTGCCCGTCAGTACGAGTTAGCCGAACGCGCCGCGCGGCTTGGTTGGCGACGCGATCAGGTGAAGGTCATCGATGAGGACCTCGGTATTTCCGGTTCCGGCCTTTCCGAGCGCACCGGCTTCGCGCGTATGACCGCGGAGGTCGGCCTCGGCCAGGTGGGCATCGTGCTCGGCTTGGAAGTCTCGCGACTAGCGCGCAATAATGCTGATTGGTACCGTCTGCTCGATCTATGTGGCCTGACCCACACGCTCATCGGTGATGGAGATGGGATTTACAAGCCGTCTTCGTCCAGGATCAGTGTGTCAGCGAGTGCGCACAGCTCGAGCAATCGATGCCAGTCGGTGTTGTTGCGCGCAAGGCGCGATACTTCAAGTCCGAGTACGATCCCGACACGGCCCAGGCCAACCTCACTGACCAGACGCTGGAAGCCCTCGCGGTCGGTGGCGCTGGCACCGGATTGTCCGAGATCGCTGTCGATCACCACGATCCGATCAAGCGGCCAACCGAGCGCGACGGCACGATCGCGCAGCGCATACTGGCGCTGCGTACTCTCGGTGTTCTCAAAGACCTGGCGGAGCGTCGACTGTCGCACATAAAGGTATGCCATCCGCGACAGATGCGTGGCAGTGATCTTCTGCGAGGCCTCACCGTTCATTGACATCATCGATATCCCTCCCTCGGTATGAGCTGTTCGACACAACGCGTCGAGAGAACCAGATTGGTGAGAAGCGCGGTCAGGTCGCGGTGTGGCACACTGCCGAGCCACGCCGGCGCAGAGTCGTACGCGCCGGGAGGTTCGGCCGCAGACACCTCCGCGGGGGGTGTGGTGTGTCGCACGCCTGACGCCCGGATAACGCCCTCCAGCGCCTTGAGCCATCCGGGCATTCCTTCGTACAACAGCAAGGCGAGACCCACGCCGCGGGGCTGGCCTGCTGCGCTCGCTCCGCCGGGATTGGCTTCCGCGCCGATGACCTGTGAACGAAGCAGCTCGTAATGGGCTACGTACTGCGCGGGATCGAGCGCAATCGCTTCGGCGATCGCAGGCGTTTTTTTTCTGCCGCTTCAGATAGGGGAGCAGACGCCGCAGGATGCTGCGCGGGTGGGCATGAATGCCACAACGTTCGGCGAGGAGTTCGGCCAACTCTGCACCGCCTGGCATGCGTTCGGCCTCGCGCACCGCCTGCGCCAGCACGACAAGGGCCTCCTCGGTAAGCTTGTGCGGGCGCTTCGGCCCGCGCTTGCGGGGTAACAGGCCTGGCAGACCTTCGCGTTTGAACAGCTCCCAGGTCACGTAATAGACCGGCCGGGACAGTCCAAAGGACTCTGCCGCATCCACCACGGCGCGTCCCTCCTTCGCGACGCTGCGGAGCATCTCGTACTTGACCTGGACCAGATCGTTCGGATCGAAGAACGCACTGCCGCGAAAGAGCGGATCGGTCACGGCCTGAGGGCGGGGATTGCAGGCGCCGTGGGCCTGCAAGGCCTGTCGGCGCCGCGCCCGTTGACGTGAATCTGCTGCCATCCGGCCTCCTTGAAGCGCGAATCGCCCATGTGTCTTTATAATTAGCTTCCTTATACTTGCGACGATCAAGAGGAGAAGACCAAGAAAGCAAGCAGTATCCCGATATATACGCGCTTTTACGGAGCAGACTGCGGGTCAACGCGCACGTCAACTCCGATGCACGGACATATTTGTAAAGACACTCTGTACATAATTTGCCTAACATGACGGCGCCTCCTCTTGCCGCCAGCACTGATCGATGAGCTTGCGCAGCTCACGCAGTTGATCGGTTCGGAAGAAGGCGCGACCAGCACCAACCGTGACTACAAGGTCGGGCTCGATAACGTCAGTCCATTCGACCGGAAGTGTGCGCAGCCTCCCTTCGGGGCCTGCGTACATCACGCGGTCTCCGCCCCAGTTGTTGCGCACGGCAAGCAGATCGAACGTCTGTCCTTGTAGCGGATGGAACGGATGCGTGACCGTAAAAACTTGCGCGCCATGCTCATCACCATATGCAATGCGCGCTAGACTCCAAGGGGACCGTGGAGAACGCGATCCAGCACACCCAGGGCACCGCGCTCGCCGGGCGGCGCTTCGAGACACTCGAGGCTCAGAACAGGTTTCTGGAGCACTGGGAGGCGAACTGGGCCTCCAAACGCATCCATGGCAGCACAAGGCGTCAGGTCGAGGCCATGTTCCAGGAGGAGAAGCCGCATCTGCAACCATTGCCCGCGACCGGCTTCCGTTACTTCTCCGAGCTCGTGCGCACCGTCTACGACGACACCACCGTGCGCGTGGATCACAGCGACTATGCCGCGCGCCCCGCGCCGATCGGCAGCCAGGTCGTGGTACGCCTCTACGAGACCACGATCGAGATCCGCGACCGCAGCACCCAGGCGCTGCTGCGCGTTCATGCCCGCGCCGCACGGCCGGGTTCGCTCAAACTGCCGCACAACGAGCGCCCGTTCAATCCATCTCGTCAGACCGCCTTCCTGCTGGCAAGCGCCGGCGACATCGGCCCGCAAGCGAAGGCGCTCTGTCAGCACCTGTTCGACACCGAAGGTCGCGTTGGACAACGCGCGATGTGGGGCACTGTCGGACTTGCGAAGAAGTATCCCGCCCGGCTCGTCGAGCAGGCCTGCGATCACGCGGTGCGATATCATATCCACCGCTACAAACAGGTGCGCGCCATCGTTGAGCGATTATTCGAGCAGGCGCTCGAGCGCGTCGATCAAGCACCACACCTCACGCTGCCTCTGACGCAGGATCATCCACTGATCCGTCCCGCAGACGAATACGGCGAACTCTTTCGCCTCGGCGTCCAGAACCGTGCCAGCAACGAGAGCCGGCCCAGCAACAACGGCGATGATCAGCCCGCACCAAACCGCGCTCGCGTCGTCTCCGCAATCCCGGCCAGCTCCGACGACGCGAGCGCTCCCGTCGAGGCCTTGATTGCCGATCAACTCAGCCTTTCAACCTCCACAGGAGATCATTCGGAATGACCATGACCTTGCCAGAAATCGATCACTGTCTACGACAGTTGCGGCTGTCGGGCATACGCGACACGCTCGAGACCCGTGTCCTGCAGGCCCAGGGCGCCAGCCAACCGTTCCTCGAGACCTTCTGCCTACTCCTGCAGGACGAACTCGATCGTCGTCAGTCCCGTCTCATCGATCGCCGCTACCAGCAATCCGGGCTTGAAGAGAAGCTCACGCTCGCGGAGTTCGACTGGTCCTTCAATCCCAAACTGCCGCGTCAGGCCTGCTTCCAGCTGCATGCGCTGAAGTTTGTCGCCGTCGGTGAAAACGCTCTGTTCATTGGCAAGCCCGGCACTGGAAAATCGCACGTGGCCAAGGCCGTCGCCTACCAGGCCATCCTGCAAGGCCACAAGGTCCAGTATCTCGAGGCCGATGACTTCTTTAACCGCTACGCCCTCAGGGTCGGTGCGAGCGTAGCGCCTCCACACCTCGCAATGTCGGGCAGCGCGCGATAAGATCCCGGGCAAAGCTAGCGTGCGCCCTCAGGTGAGCGAATTCGGCCGCTACGGTTTTGCGCACTTCTTCAATCATTAGCAAGCTCAATGGTCACTTCCATCGGCACGACAGAGGAGATCAACACCTCCATCGCTTTGGAGGCAGCTTGCGATCCATCCGATGCAGGCGTCCATCCGAGTTGAAGCTCTGTTTCTCCCGTGATGCGGGCGAGATAGATCAGCCAAGCCGTTACCAAGTATTCCGAGCGATCGAGTGGGGACAGCTTAGCCAAAGCACTTGGACTGAACCACGAACTCGACTGCCATCTGTGCGGCGCCGCAGCCACGAACGACGACACGAAAGGAGGATGCAATGCTCTAAACTGCCCGAGCCGCTGTCGCCAAAAAATCCTCCCGAGGCGCCAGCAATTCATGGGTGGCAGTTATGCTCCGCACCTCATCATCGCTCAAGATCGGAAGGCGACTACCTTCATCCACATTGAAGTGCCTGGCGAGGGCGCGCGCATCCAACACCTGACCATCGGAGTTGCCAAAGCAAACATCAACATCCTGCGTACCCGTCGCCACACGCCAATGGCTCGAGTGGACCTCAAGCAGGGAACCTGCCGGAACGCCCGATCGTCGAGGCAACACCTCCATGCGCCTGACTGTGACAGCCTCATCGCCAACGAGCGCCTTGGGCAGACACATTGGATTGGGATGATATGGCCCAAAGCCTAGGGCCCGCGTCATCGCGGACAACTCTTGCGCGGATTGATCCCATCGCAGACAGCCTGCCGCATCTGGGCGTCGACGTCTCGGAAAGTAGCTTCTGCCCACCAGCGCCTGCGGATAGGCCGTAAGCCTCCCGTTTTCGAGCCCAGTTAAGAGTTCGCGGAAGCCCTCGATCGCGGCTTCATAGCATTTAAGGTTCAGGGTCAGTGCCGTATCGGTGGGCGCAATCAGCACTTGGCGCTGAACCACGACGTCACCGTATCAACACCATCATCGATCCGATGCCACGTGATGGCATATTCGGTCTCTTGCGCCAGCAGCGCCCAAGACGTCGCGTGCGTTCCCGCGTATCGTGGCAATGGACCGTCGTGGTAATTGAAAGCACCTCGATGCACTCGCCCAAACACGTCCGGTGGCAATATGAACGGATTGGCAATGGAGAAAATCCAATCCATCGGCTCAGCCTTCAAAAAAGAAGAGAGCTCTTCAACGCTTTCTACAGACGGGATGTTCGAGCGAACAGCCCAATCGCGGAATACGCGATCGGCACACAACGCTGCACCAATGACGTGGCCCATCTCAATTGCCAGCTGCGCGCATCTGATAGCGAGCGTACCACTGCCGACAACGACGATAGGGGAGATCGATCGCGCTTCAGGTAGCCTGTTCTGATCGCCTGGTTGGCAGGCGCTCCCGCGCGCCGGAGATGCCCAATATGTCATCTTCACCGCTCCTGCAGTCCATCCATCAAGCTGGGCATTCCCACCAGGTCGCGCCACGTAGCGACTCAAATCAGCCACACTGGTTCGAATTTTGCTCGGGATAACCGCGCCCACAGTCGCTTGCGCAATATGGGGGTATTGGCGGTGCCGAAACTCTTGCGCGCCGCCCAGATCTTCCAATGTCGCGGGCAGGCCCCACGCCTTCAGATATCGTCCGCAGCTGCCACCTTAACCTGGTCTGAGTTTCCGGTGAGCGAGATCATCGGACGACTTCTCCTCAGTCAATGTGCCTTTATAGAGGAGACTACGCATGTATCGTGCCAAAGGAGAAATCGTTCTCTGTCAGTATGCTAGCCCTAACACTGCTATGTCACTTATCCGACTTCGCTGTAGATCGGCGTGGGGTCCGGACGCCGATCAGCACGCCAAACGCTTGATCTCGTTCACATCTCCGGGGTCACACTTGTCCGCTTATTCACACTCGCGATTGTGCAACACCTGATGGGCCGAAGATTGACGCACGTAAAGAATCGCCTTGCGCTCCAGATGATGTCCTTCGCGGGCGGCGTCGCGGTCATCGCAGCATGGTCGAGGATCAACTGCGTCATCAGGCTCGTGAGCGCTGCCCGCGCTTCTGCCGGCAGATCCAGCCATGCCGGCGCGCCGATCGCGCCGTTCGACAGGCCTCTCCCGAACAGATCCATCTGCTGCTGCGGCCGCGGTTGTCGATTGTGTCGGTATCCGCTCCCTGGCACTGCCGTCTGCCGTGACATGAGTCTCTCCCCGATTCTGCTCGTGAGAGGCTCTGGATGCGCCAGAAAGCAGGGCAGCTGATGGCGTTCGATCCTTCAACGCCAGATCGAGAAGCGCAGAGAGCGCCGCAAGTGCGTCGATGCCGACAAACGGCTGAGCTGTCAAAGGCTCTGCGTCAGGGCATGCTGCCCGATCGAACATCCATGCTGGAACCTCCAACCATCGATCCGCTTGCGATCCATCAAGAGAGCAGCGGAAAGCGACATCATCAGCCTTCTCGACCCTTCCATGAACGCAGGCTCGGAGACAAAACCAGGGATGATGTCGATAAAGAACCTCGCGAAGAACGGTCCTGTGGGCGTTCGCCCCACACCGCCTCGTTGACATAGACAAAGAGCTCCCCGGGTCGCTTGGGCACGACTTGAACGTTCAGCATGTTGGACTTCGGATCGTCGGGCTCGAGAACCGCTTCGTCACTTCCCACTGAGCCTACCCGCGCGATGACCTTGAACCGCTCTACGAAGAGGCCGCTTCAGCGGCCAGATCGAGGCCTCCGTATCCCGATCAATCGCGGGCGAGATCATTCCGGAATGGTGGGCGACATCGAGCGGAATCAGCAGTCAAAACCAGAACGCGACGGATCAAGCGCTGAAAATGATTGGCGAGGCAACCAAGCGTCCAGCCAAGTCCGGGGATCGATGATCGTCATCCAAAAGATGTAAAACAATATCATCGGTCCCGCCGCAATGACGCGCCGATCAGAAGATCAGGATCAGGAGCACAAAAATAGATAGTCAGCACCAAATTCAGCTTCGGTCAATCCGGGAGAGTGCGGGGAATTGCTGGAATCGGACAAGTCAAATGACCACCGCCGCCGAACGCTGTAGTCGCGCCGATCCACCCCGAAGGCAATGCCGGTGATCCTGACCACCGATGAAGAGCACGTCTGGATGCGCGCACCGTGGGACCAAGCGAACGTGTTGCAGCAGCCATTGCTAGACGGTGCGCTGCAGATCGTCGCACGGGACCCGTAAAGCGCAGCGGTCTAAAGTGCGTATGCTGTAAATAATCTCTGCGAAAGCGATAGGTCGCCGACCACGCAAGGTGAGGGCCTCGCGACCATGTGGCACGACCAAATGATGGAGACAGAGAATGAAGGATACTCGGCGATTCTGCGACGGGACACGGCTTCATCCGTACCTTGGTGGTGGTGGTAGCGGCGGGAGCTAGCGCGAGCCCTCGGCATAGCGCAGCGCCAGATCCCCGCGCGAGTGGCAGCAAATTGCTCAAGCACGGCAAACGCTTTCATCTCGACTCACCCGCGGTTTGTGTCCACGGCCGTCTCAAAGACCTGGGCTGCCTCCGTAGTCGCACGTATAACCAACGGTGTACAAATCGGGAAACTCACAGCTAACATTCATAAAAGCTTCGCAATATGGAGCCCTCGAAAGCTGCCACCAGTCGCTAAAGCGGAGCGGCCAGAAATGGCGGACCGGATGCGAGGGGCGCATCAGCGTGGCCAAACGGCGGCACGGGCTCGATCGCTGCCGCTACAAAGGTCGCACCGGAATGAAGCGCTGGGTCGGGCTCGGCGTTGTTGCTGACAACCTCATGAGCATCGGTCGCGCGATGGAAGAACGGTCAACAAAAACGTAGTCCACTTCCAGAGCAATCTCTTGGCATCTCATCGCCCGCTCCCCCGGGGGCCTTCTCGTTGTCTGCGTGGTTGACCGCGCCCTTCACAACCGCGATTTTTGCGCTGGAAAGAGGAGCGGACCGGATCACGATAGATGCCACGGGCGCTGATCTTGGTGCCCCAGCGCCGCTCGATGGTGTCATCGAGCCCGATCACCACCGGGCCGTGCGCGGGCACCAGGCTGCGGACCAGCACGACAAGGAGACGTCCTGCGGCCGCCCGCGACGACCATGCCGCACGGTTGAGGATGCGGTGAAAGGTGCAGAAGTCGGGCTCGCGATCTCGCCCCAGAATGCGCAGAGCCGCCGCGACGGTGCGCCGGCCAGCAGCACGTGCGACCAGGTTGGGCGCGTGAACACGTCGGCAAAGCCGGCCAGCCGGGCAACAAAGCGAGGTGGGAGCGGATCAGAAGAACTGGGGAGAAGACGGGACGGTTGCATCGCATCCGTAGAGTCGGCGCGGTGAATCGCGGCAATCTTGCCGGTGTGCGACAAATTGAATCGGCAGGTTCATGCATCTTGGCATGCCCATCGATCGTCGCGCACATTGACCGTCATGTCCAAGCCCGCCCCCGTCCTTGCCCAGATCGCGGCCCAGTTCACGCATCACAACGTGGAAAAGCGCGGCAGCGCCTATACGATTCTCGATCGCCGTAGCTCAAATCCGATTGCCCGGCTGCGACCGATCCCAGATACCGACCGCTTCGAGCTCTTTTATTGGTCGAACGTCAAAGATCGTTGGACGCCCTTCGGCAACATCGGGCGCATGAAACTCATGTTGACCAGCGCTCACGAGATCGTAGAGAACGATCCCATGTTCCGCATCGCGCGCGGTCGATAGACCCACGCCAAAATTGGCCAAAGTCAAGCTCAGGGGCCGCGTCGGAACTTCTGTGGTCGACGGCTTGTTGTGGCCGCGCGGAGCCTCCCGCTTGCGCCCTTCAGGGGGCCTCGGACGACCTCCAGCCACAGGCGGGAAAGGTCAAACAGTCCCATCACGACTCTTGATCCATCGTATTTCTGCGCTATATCCGGGTTTCCCCTTACCCAATTGTGATCCGGTGAATGCATGACGACGTCAGATACGGCTGTGCATACGCAGCCCTTTCAAGCCGAGGTGTCCGAGCTGTTGCACCTGATGGTGCACTCCGTCTATTCGGAGACCGACATCTTCCTGCGCGAGCTTCTTTCGAACGCGTCGGATGCCTGCGACAGGCTCCGCTATGAGGCTATCGCGATCCCTTCATTACTTGGCGAGGGTGAGGCGCTGAAGGTCCGTATCATTCCGAATAAGCCGGCGAATACGCTGACGATCGCCGACAACGGCATCGGCATGGAGCGGCAGGAGCTGGTCGACCATCTCGGTACCATCGCCCGCTCCGGCACCAAGGCGTTCGTGTCGAAGCTGAAGGAGGCCAAGGACGGCCTAGGCCTGATCGGCCAGTTCGGTGTTGGCTTCTATTCTGCCTTCATGGTCGCCGAGAAGATCGTCGTGATCAGCCGCCGCGCCGGCGAGAGTGACGTCTGGACCTGGACGTCCTCCGGCGGCTCCGGATTCGAGATCGCCCGCGCCAGCGACGAGGACGCAGCGCGCGTGGCGCGCGGCACCGAGATCGTCCTGCACCTGAAGGACGACGCGAAGAAGTATCTCGAGACCTACGAGATCGAGCGCATCGTCGGTGCCTATTCCGACAACATCCTGTTTCCCATCGAGCTCGTGCCCGGTGAGGGCGAGCCGCGCCAGATCAATTCGGCAAGCGCGCTGTGGCAGCGCTCGAAATCCGAGCTGACGGCAGACGACTACAAAAAGGCCTATCAGCAGATCGCTTCCGCCTTCGGCGATCCCGCGATCACGCTGCACTACCACGCCGAGGGCCGCCACTCATACGCCGTGCTGCTGTTCGCACCGTCGACGAAGCCGTTCGACCTGTTCGAGCCGAATCGCAAGGGCCGCGTCAAACTCTACGTCCGCCGCGTCTTCATCACCGATGATGCCGATCTGCTGCCGGGTTACCTCCGCTTCATCCGGGGCGTCGTCGACAGCGAGGATCTCCCGCTCAACATCTCCCGCGAGATGCTCCAGAACAATCCGCAGCTCGCGCAGATCCGCAAAGCCGTGGCGACCCGCGTCCTGTCCGAGCTCGAAAGCCTCGCCGAGAAGGACCCGGAGAATTTTGCCAAGATCTGGGATGCTTTTGGCGCGGTGCTGAAAGAAGGCATCTACGAGGATTTCGAGCGTCGCGAAAAGCTGCTGGCGCTGTCGCGCTTCACCACCACGTCAGGCGAGAAGCGCTCGCTCAAGCAGATTATCGCCGATTTCAAGCCGAACCAGACCGAGATCTATTATCTCGTCGGTGACAGCATCGAGCGACTGAAATCCAATCCGCGGCTGGAGGCCGCCACCGCGCGCGGCATCGAGGTGCTGTTGCTGTCCGATCCCGTCGACGCGTTCTGGACCTCGATGCCGGCGGAGTTCGAGGGCAAGCCGCTGAAGTCCTTGAGCCAGGGCGACCTCAATCTCGACCTGATCCCGCGCGTCGACGCAACGGACGAGGCGAAGAAGGACGAGCCGGCCGCCGATGAAGCGGCCACCATCGCCTTGATAAAGGCCGCGCTCGGCGAGCGCGTCAGTGACGTCAAGGCTTCCACGCGCCTCACCAGCTCCGCCTCCTGCCTCGTCGCAGGCACTGACGGCCCGAGTCGCGAGCTGGAGCGCATTCTGTCGCAGCAGAACCGCGGCATGCGCACCAAGCCGATCCTCGAGATCAACCTGCGCCATCCGATGGTGGCGGCGATTACCCGGGCAGAGGCCGGCTCCAAAGCCGTCGACGACCTCAGCCTGCTTCTGCTCGAACAGGCGCAGATCCTGGACGGCGAATTGCCGGAGCACGCGGCGGCCTTTGCAGCAAGGCTGAACCGGCTGGTGCTGCAGGGGCTCGGTAGGTAGCCCGGACAGGTGCCTCCGGGTGGATAGTGATTTGCCGCTGCGCATTTCTTCCAGATGGAGTTAGAGTCCGGCCGAAGATGTAGCGCTACGGCCGAATGTGTGTCATTCGGCCCTTTACTCATTGGTCAGAAATATAGACAACATTGTTGCAGCGTTGGTGTATGCTATCGGCATGAAACGCGACGGCCGACTTCTTGACCACCGGACACTGGAAGAAATCCGCAGGATGGCGCTGGAGCGCGTGCGCGAAGGCGAAAAGCCGAGCGCGGTCATCGGCAGCTATGGATTTCACCGCAGCGTGATTTACCGCTGGATGAACGCGGCGCAAGGTCGTGGGAAAGGCCTGCGGGCGCTGGCGTCGCGCAAAGGAACGGGACGTCCGAAGAAGTTGACGGCGGTGCAAGAGCGACAAGTGTTTCGCTGGATCAACGGCAAGAACCCGCTGCAATACGGGTTCGATTTTGGCCTGTGGACGCGGCAAATCGTGCGCGAACTGGTGGAGCGGGAATTCGGCGTGAGGCTGAGTCTGGCGTCGATCGGGGGGATGCTGGCGCGCTTGGGATTGAGCGCGCAGAAGCCATTGCAACGCGCCTATCAGCGTGACCCGGAAGCGATCGAGCGTTGGCAGCGGGAAACCTATCCGGCCATTGCGCGGCGCGCCAAGCGGGAGAAAGCGGATGTCTATTTCTGGGATGAATCCGGTTTCCGGGCCGATGCGGTGCAAGGCACGACGTGGGGCGTGAAAGGAGAAACGCCGGTGGTGCACACGCCGGGGCAACGGCAAAGCATCGGCGCGGCGTCGGCGGTGAGCGCCAAGGGCGCGTTCTGGTTCGCTACGTACAAGGGCGCACTGTCTGGTGAGCTGTTCGTGGACCTGCTCAAGAAGCTGATGTATCGCCGCAAGAAAGCGCTGCATCTGATTGTGGACGGGCTGCCCGCGCACAAGAAGGCGGTGGTCAAGGACTACGTGGCGAGCACGCAGGGAAAGCTGACGCTGCACTTTCTTCCGGGATATGCCCCGGATTTGAATCCGGACGAGCTCGTATGGAGCCATGCCAAGCGCACTGGCAATGCACGCCGGCCGCTGCGCGCAGGCGAGAAATTGGAAGACCGGGTCCGCACCCAGCTCGCCGACATCGGCAACAGACCAGCTTTGGTGCGCTCCTTCTTCAAGCATCCAGATGTCGCCTATATTTCTGACCTATGAGTAAGCCGTGTAGACGGAGGCGACATTTCAGCCCTCAGATGCGGGTGAACCGGTTCGTGTTTCTCAACCTTCCAATACTTCAGCCTCGGGGACCATCTCAGCTTAACGGGTTCGCCTCAATCCCCTTTACCTGCGGGCTACGTCACCCTGCCAGTTGACGACAGGTCACCGCCGCTTGGGCTCATGTCCCCTCACAGCAGGGAACAAGTCACTTTTTTTCTCAATCCTCCTTTCTCTTTTGCATTCCAGTCATACGCTCCCCCACTGTGGGGCGAGGCGCACTGTAGGTGATGTCCATCGCCCAGACCTGGTTCGGGCGTGTGATCTCCATCCCGCGCAGCAGATACGGATAGATCTTGTGCCCGGGTTCGGGCTTGGTGGTACGCGGTCGGCGGTAGAGCGCCTCTATCCCCATTCGCCGCATCAGCGTTTTGACATGCCGGCGGCCGATCTTGCACCCCTCGGCAGCCAGCAGGTCTCGCAACATTCGCGAACCGGCCAAAGGAAACTCCAAATGCAGCCGGTCAAGCCGCTGCATGATCGCGAGGTCGGCGGGCGACACCGGACGTGGTAGATAATAGACACTGCCACGGCTGATCTTCAAAACTTCCGCCTGTTTCGTGATCGGCAGGTCGTGCTCACGGTCGATCATCGCTTTGCGCTCAGCAGGCCGGCTTTGCTGAGCGCGCCTTCTAAAAAATCGTTCTCAAGCGTCAGCTCCCCGATCTTGGCGTGCAGCGTTTTCACGTCCACCGCGGGCTCGCTCGTTCTGTTGCCTCCGCCGCGGCCGCCAGCTTCCTGAAGCTGGGACTTCCACTGCGTGATCTGGTTCGGGTGCACGTCGAAATGCTCAGCCAGCTGGGCCAGCGTCATCTCGCCCTTGATCGCCGCTAACGCCACCTTGGCCTTGAATGCCGGTGCGTGCTGCCGGCGGGCTCGTCTGCTCATCGTCTCTCCTGATTCGCGGGACAATCTTGCCCGCCGTCAGGCAGAAACTCCACTTATCGCCCTGTCCAGATTTCCGGAGCCAGCTCTGGTCCCACCCATTCTGGGGAGGCCTTCGCTACAATTTCTTCGGATATGCCGCCCCCGGTGACTACAGTTTTCCAAGACAGAGCGAAACAAACATGCCTCAACGCGTGGATCTCGGACCTGGCCTGGCAAGCATCACCAGCGCCAAGAAGTCTTTCGAACCGTTCCGATCAGGGGGCGAGGCGGAGAGCTCGGAACGGAAGCCAAATGCACCCGACGAAATATCCGTCGGTGCATCCATTCTGCTCTCGTTCAGAGGCGTCGATGCCGTTCTCCCCCTTTGCAACGCCGACGCCCAAACAGAGGCCCGAAAACGACATCATGACAGAGGAGTCTGTTATCAGATCTGCGAACGCAAACATTCGGGCAAGCACCGTCTGGACAATTGTGCTCGGCTTTGCCGCCGATCCGTTGATGCGTTGGAGTTGGCCTGACCCAAGGCAATACCTTAGGAGCATGCCTCAGTTCATTGATGCCTGTGGCGGACGAGCATTTGCGCATGGCACAGCCTACGTCACGGGAGAGATTCGCGCCGCAGCCCTGTGGCTGCCTCCCGACGTGCAGCAAGATGAGGAAGCGCTGGATGCAATCATGGCGCTATCCCTGCGCCCGGAGATCACCGAAGATATGGCACACCTACGGCAGGGAATGGCCGAACATCATCCCCCCGAGCCACATTGGTATCTGCCACTCATTGCCGTCGATCCGAACTGGGTCGGACAAGGACTTGGCACATTGCTGATGAAATACGCTCTTCAACGATGTGATGCGGAGGGCATCGCTGCCTACCTCGAAAGCTCGAACCCTGAAAACATTCCCTTTTACCAACGTCACGGCTTCAAGGTCATTGGTGAGATACAACACGGTTCCTCGCCGCCGCTCACGCCAATGTTGCGAACGGCTTATTGAGCAGGAATTTGGTGACGCTTCGCACGCTCCAGTCAGGCAGCTTGCCGGAGCTTCCTTGCGGACACCGCGAACTGTGAGTCTAGCGCAGAGTCGCGCACCAACCGAGGCCGACTTGCCAGCTTTGAGGCACTTCTTATTGTGCCTCTAAGGCATCCCAGCGCAGTGAACTGCAGTCAATCGGCACGCCGTTTGCTCTATTCAGATCATAATCACCACAAACCGGCTCTGATCTGGGAGAACTCGTTCGCCTTGTTGGCTCATGGCCCTGCTGCACGCTCAATCGGAAGACGGTGCGATTCGAAATCGGACGTTCGGGCGGCTCCGGTGAGCGCGAGCTGATGATATCTGGCCTTTTCAAGGACGAGCTCGTGGCGAGGCCTTCGCAAGCCGCTCATGTCAGCGCGCGGCGAGATCGATATGAGTGAACGCGGCCTCCATCCAGACGCTACGAGTGCGCACCGCCACCGAGCAGACCGGCGCGTCCCATAGGTCGAGGGAGCCCCCGTTTTCGAATTCGCCAGCGAGGAAGCAGTGACGACTCAAAAATGTGTTGCTCGACGCTACCCGCGCTCTGTTCACACCGAACTGGTCGATGTCCAGCGGAACCGCCATGAGGAGCCGAGATCGAAGCGGTACGGTCGAGTGGGCATAGCGTGGAGGGCGACCCGCGCCATCTGGCTCGACCGTATTCGGTTTTGAGCTCACACGACGAGTTATTCATACCGTCGCCCTATCCGGTTAGGATTGATTGGCAATAACCTGACATGACCGCGTTCGGTTGAGGACGGCTTATGTTCGCGGCCAGACACTGAACACGTGAGGCGGCCCGCCCAGCTAGCGCAAAGCATACGAATCGTCTCTTTGGCAAAGTTGGCACGTCTGATGCTGAGGTCTGGTGGGCTCAAATCCACCAAGCGTGGGTCATTCCCACCGGGCGACTGCATCGAATGCGGTGGGCTTCAAACAATTTTTTGATCTAAGGGCCGCAGAAAGCGATGAATGGCGAGACGCGTATGCTTACCGAAACCCGATCCGGCACAACTCAATTTGTGGACCGCGAACCGATCGACGCGATCACGGCGCTGGATCGTTTTGCAAGATCGGCTCCGGAGAGGGGCGCGCTGAGCTACGGCGGAGCCGAACTTACCTACCAGGCGTTGCAACTAAGATCGGATGCTCTCGCAAGGACGTTGCAAGAGCATGGCGCTCAGGGCGCGGTCGTCGGCTATTGGGGCAAGCGAGATCTCGACTGGGCAACGGCAGTTGTCGCAATTTTGAAGGCCGGATCAACGTACCTGCCACTCGATCCATCATTACCGGCTTCGCGTACATCATTCATGATCGAGCAGAGCCGCTGCGCTCTGATCATTGGCCCCGACCGGCTGGCTTGGCCTAACCAACTCTCTGCGAGCAGCAACGACGCCACGCAATTCATCCCGATAGCGGCGGCGCTATGTGAGGGCCAGACCTCGTCCGTCGCGCCATCATCGCGCGGGCATCGACTTGCCTATATTCTGTTTACGTCTGGTTCGACCGGCCAACCAAAGGGCGCAACGATCGAGCGCGCAGCCCTAAACAATCACTTGATGGCAAAGATCGACGCCCTGCGCCTCACAGGGATGGATTGTATCGCGCAGACTGCATCGCACTGCTTTGACATTTCGCTGTGGCAGCTTTTGGCAGGGCTTTGCGTCGGAGCCAGGATCGCGATCATTGATGAAGCGACACTGAAGTCGCCAGGCTGCTTTCTCAGAGCGATTCAAGGATGCGGCGTAACGGTGGCGCAATTCGTCCCGTCAATGCTCGCGATATTTGTCGAGCATCTGCAGTCGCTTGCGGCGGCTGACCGAGCTCTGGACAGTTTGCGGATTATTTCCACGGTCGGAGAACCTCTAACGCCCGGATTGGCACGCGCGTGGCTTGCTTTATATCCCCGGATCCCGATTCTCAACCACTACGGGCCGACCGAGTGCGCGGACGGCGTGACACATCATCTGGTTTCTGCACCGCCTGCGCCAGCCGACCTCTATGTGCCGATCGGCAAGCCGATTTCTAACCTTGCGGTTTATGTCGCTGACGGACCGCGGCTGTGCGGCATGGGAGAGGTCGGCGAAATCTGTGTTAGCGGCGTTGGTGTCGCTGCCGGTTACGTCAATGACGATGTCCGCAGCAGGGATGCCTTTGGGCCCAACCCGTTCTCAACCGATCCCTCGTTCCGCCGCCTATACAAGACAGGTGATCTCGGGCGCGTTCGTTCTGATGGTCTTCTGGAATGTCTCGGTCGACGGGACCGCCAAGTCAAAATCCGCGGGCACAGAATTGAGCTGGGAGAAATCGAAGCCCGCCTCTGCGCTCACCATTTGGTACGTGGCGCTGTCGCGGTTGCCTCCGTCCGCACCGGCGTAAAGCTTACGGCAAGGGACATAACCCAGGCAGAAGCCGCCGGATCGAAACGACTCATCGCGTATGTGTCAGCTCCGATCGACGTAGCAGAAGACGAACTTCAGAACTTCCTCGCTGAATCGCTTCCCACGTACATGCTCCCAGAGAGGATCATCCACGTCGGTGCCATTCCACTGACCAGAAACGGAAAGATCGATTTAGGCGCATTGCCGGACCCGACCAGTATTCGCCCCTCATTGCTGACGCCATTCGAGGCGCCACAAACAAAGCTCGAAGCCCAGCTGAGTCAGATCTGGTCCGGCGTTCTGCGTATTGAAAACATTGGCGTAAACGACGAGTTCATAAGCCTCGGCGGAGACTCGCTCCGGGCAATGCTTATATTGAGCCAGTTGCATACCACGCTCGGACAGAGAGTGGACTTCAGGCTGGTCTTGAATGGAACGATCCGATCGCTGGCGGCAGCGATCGCGGCCCGACTCGACTCCGAACCGTGCAAAGCTCCGGCGCCTGGAAAGCTCACACGATCGCCTCTAACGAGGGTTCAAGAGCATCTCTGGTTTCTCTCGCAGCTCGATCCGTCCGCGAGGAACTACATCATTCAAGGTGGCCTGCGAATAAGGGGCAACATTGATCTAGCCGCGTTCAATCGCGCCTGGACCGACGTCGTTCATTCCCATCAGGCACTTTCGGCGCGCTTTATCGACGATGACGGTCCGGTTCAGCTGTTTGATGTTCCGCAATGCGCAGATCTAGACTTGGTTGATGCATCTCATCTCACAGCGAAGGGCGCTGAGGAGCTCATCGCGGAGTTGCGGCAGACAGAGTTGAACAGCAGCTTTGATCCCAGCCAAGGCCACCTGTTTCGCGCGCGCATGATCCGTTTTGGCGCTGATAACCATCTCATCCTGATCAGCGCTCACGAAATTATCATCGACGCCTGGTCGATCTCTGTTCTGCTCAGAGACCTTCGACACAGATACGCAGATGCCGCGGCGTTCTTGCCTGAGAACCGCGCATCACTCTCGGCCTACGCAATATGGGAACAACAACACCTTACGTTAGAGGCGCTGGCCGGCCAACGCAGCTATTGGCGTCGTCAGATTGGCGATGATCCGCCGGTGCTTTCGCTTGGAACGGGGCGGGCGCGGGCGCAGACAAATTCCTACCGCGGCGCCTCGCAAGCGGTGTTACTTGGCAGTGAGCTCTCCAATCAGGTACGGGAGTTTGCACGCCGACATAGGTGCACCACCTCGACCACACTTCTCGCGTGCTTCAAGCTGCTGCTGCGAAAGTATGGCGGTCAGGACGATATTATCGTTGGCATCCCGCACGTCGTCCGCGACCAACCTGGCAGCGCCGAAATTGTCGGCTTTTTCCTGAATATGCTGCCAATCCGCACCGCGATCGATGTCGGCCAGTCGTTTGAGGATCATGCCTTGCGCGTCCAGGGCCTGGTCAGCGATGCGATCGCAAATTCGGCATATCCGTTCAGCTGGATGGTGAGAGATACCCGGCTATATCGCGAAGCGGGACGATCACCGATCTTCCAGGTCATGTTCAACATGTATTCTGAGGCGGCAGAGCCACCTGGCCAACATGGGTTGGATCTGACATTCCGCGAGTATGAGACCGGCTACGTAAAATTCGATCTGACACTGTACGCACAAGATCAGGGCGATGAAATTGCTCTTCAGCTCGCGTATGCGGAAGACATAATTTCCGGCGATCTGATCGCCCGCATGGCCGACAACTTGCGATGTCTTATTGCAGCCTGCGTTGAGAAGCCGCTTGCGCCCATTATGGACCTGAGCTGTCTCAGCGCGTCAGACGTCGCTGTGCTGGACTCGCTTAATGGCTCGGCGCAGCCGTATGAGGCTGAATGCCCGCTTGTCGAAGCATTCGAGCAAGTCAGCGTCTCCAATCGCAACAAAGTGGCATATTTCGGTGATTTCGGAGAGATCACATTTCACCAGCTACGTGAGCGCATTACGGCAATCAGGTCGTCACTACGGGCCTCTGGCGTAGGGACTGGCGATATGGTCGCGATGCTGGTCGACCGGTCGCCTGACGTGGCCGCTATTATTCTGGCGGCACGCGCCTTGCGGTCCATTGTTGTCCCTATATCACCAGATTATCCTCGTGATCGGATCGAACATATCCTGCGAGATAGTCAGGCAAGGCTTTTGGTTCACGCAGATAGCGTCGACCCTGGGTTTGACTTGCCGTCGGTTTGTCTATCGACCCTGGAAGGGTGCAGCGTGTCCGCTAACGGTTGTGAGTGCAGCGGGAAACCATCAGATCCGGGTATTGCAAACCTTATATACACGTCGTCCTCAACCGGGAAAGCGAAGGGGGTTCCTATACCGGAATCGGCAATTCTCAATCGACTGAACTGGATGTGGCGACGCTTTCCCTTCGACAGTACCGACGTGATAGTTGTTCAGAAGTCCGCGTCACTTGTTGCGTCCGCTTGGGAGTACTTTGGGGGGCTTTTGCGAGGCGTGCCCGCACTGATCCTGACTCAAGAGCAGTTGCTTGATCCAGATCTATTGTTGGGCGTGTTGGCGAGACATCGCGTGACACGCTTATTTGCCTCACCGGCACTGCTGTCCGGCCTCATTGCTTCCCAGGACCGTAACCCGCAACTGACCACCTTGCGGTTGGTCACAAGCAGCGCCGAACCAATGCCTTCCTGGCTCCCCGTTCGCTGGCGGGCGCATTTTCCGAACGTGCCGTTGTGGAACTTCTATGGCGCTACGGAATGTGCATCCAATGCCGCTGTCTACGAGACATCGGATACCGACGACGGCTCGTCCCTCGTCCCCGTTGGGCGCGCAATCGACCACGTCAAACTCTACGTGCTCGATGCCCACTTGAAGAGAGTCCCGGTCGGAGCAGCCGGCGAGCTCTGCATCGCGGGACGCTGCGTGAGCGCTGGATATTGGGGGGATGACGATCGGACCAGTCGCTGTTTCGTGTCAAATCCTTATGATGATGGACAATACAGCATTCTTTATCGCACTGGTGATATCGCGCGCATTTCAACCAGCGGCCTTCTTGAGATTTGCGGAAGATCGGACAACCAGATCAAACTACGAGGCTTTCGCATCGAGCTGGAGGAGATCGAAACGGCCCTTGAGTCTCATCCGGGCATTGCAAAGGCGGCGGTCGTCGCAGAAGTCCTGGAGGACCACGGTCGCTTGATCGCTAGCGTGGTGCCCGTACGCGACAGTCTGGGCTCGGGAGATATTGGCACCCACCTGCGCCATACGTTGCCATCCAATATGATTCCCTCCTCCTTCCGTCTGGTTGCCAGCATCCCGCTTACGGCTAGCGGCAAGATAGATCGAGCTCGCCTGCAGACCGTTCCTTACCGCGAAGCTGGCTCTGGTCCATCTGCTGAGCCCCGCACGACCAAGGAGCTTATTCTTGCCGGGATTTGGCAGGACCTGTTAGGCGTCAGCTGTGTCGGAATCGATCAGAACTTCTTTGATATCGGGGGAAATTCTCTTCTGAGCGTGCGCTCCGTGACGCTGGCGCGCAAAGCCGGGCTGACTCTCACTGTCGACCAAATCTATCGAACACCGACTATCAGGGAATTGGCGGCAGGCGAAGGGGCGGTAACAAACTTCCCATCGGCGAGTGGCTCATTGCCTGTTACCCCCGCAATCTCGTCTTGGAATAGCCTTGCCGGGTTCGATGAGCATTTCAACATCGGCGATCTGTTCTTCTTGCCAGCCGGCACCCTGAACATCCGCATACTGGAGCGCGGTCTTGCCCATGTCATGGGTCGGCATGAAGGCCTCAGGCTCCGTATTGACCGAACCGACAATGGTCTCCGTCTGACAATCGGGCCTTCCGCCGTCGAACGCGTCTTGGAGGAGATCGATCTTGTCGGAATGACCAGTCTACAGCAGCGTAAGGCAATCGAGAGTATCTCGGCAGAACGTCAGCATAAATTTCAGTTTGATGGCCTGTCGCCCCTCATCAACATCACGGTGTTCCGCACATCGGAAAGCGGCGAGTACTATCTGCTGGTTCTGATCCATCATTTTGCAGTGGATGGGATCGGCTATCGACTGTTCCTGGAAGCATTGGATGCAGCGTATAACGCCCTTGCCTCGGGCCACACCACGAATGGCCCCGAGAACATACAAATGCTCTCCTCCTGGTTGACGCGCCTTGAGCACTACGCAAACAGCGAAGCGCCAGCCGAACTCGAATATTGGGAGGCGATTGACTATCATCAATTCAATGTGCAAGTCGACGACGCTCCTCCGGGCCGCGCTAGCTTTTCGGAAGCGACCGCAAGAGAGCTTCACTATGCACGCATTGAAGGGCGGATGGATAAACCGACTTGCCGATCCCTTTGGGAAGATCAGGCCAAATACTATCTGGAAATTGACAAGCTTGCGACAGCTGATCTTTTCAATGTTGCCACCCGATCGGCGCATTGTCAGGACGTTGACGTGGTTCTTGCCGCCTTGTCTGGCACCTTTGGACGGGTATTTGGCAACTATTCGCTCTGGATTGATTGCCTTATCTCGACTCGCGGTCGGCTGTTTGACGATCTCGACCCATCTCAGATTCTCGGCGTTATCAGCGAGATCGTTCCACTTCCCTTGAGTCTCACTGGAACGGAGCCGCGTGCCGATCGTGCCCGTTCAATACACCGCCAGCGCAATGCCGTGCCGCGCAGGGGAGCGGGCTTTCGGGCCATGAAATTCCTGAACCGAGATCCAGCCGTGCAGAGCCGGATCAATCGCCTTCCGTTACCCAGAATTGGATTGAATTATCGCGTGGGTTTGCAGCGCCATTTTCCTCGCCGTCTGCTTGCCCAGGACCCCTCACCACTCTGGATCGGCAAAGACATGGATGAAGCTGGCGTGAACTACCTGTTCTGGTTCAGTGTCGGCTATGAAGCCGGCCAACTGCAGATCGAAACGAGGTATAATCCAACCCAGGGCGGTTATGAGGTGACCCGCAGTCTTTGCACGGTGTTGCAGGAAGAGCTGTTGCAGACGATCAGCGAATTCGGACGCGCTCGCGGCGCCTCGATCCAGTGAATGAGTCGGATGGAGAGTTTGCCGTCGAGAGCGATCGCGACGTGATGCCAAGGACAAAGCGGCACATCGATCTATCGGACTCCAACCTCTCGAGCCTCATCCTGCGGCTCGCCATTCCGTCCATCGTTGGTGTATCCATCAACGCGTTACAGCAGGTCGTCAACGCGATCTTCGTTGGCGCACTTGGCACGCAAGCGATCGCAGCTGTCAGCATGACCTTTCCGATCGTGGTCCTGCTCACGGCGATCGGACAGGGAATCGGTATCGGAACAGCGTCGTTGATATCTCGTCATTTTGGCGCCGGTGACTATCAGGAGGCTAGCCAATGCGCGATTACTGCACTCGCGCTCGCCGCTCCGATCGGCATCATGCTTACGTTCGTTCTGCTTCTAAATCTGCAAGCGATCTTCGTAACACTCGGCGCAACTCCAACCATCATGCCTGTGGCGCTGGACTACGCGGTGCCTCTTTTGTTCGGGTGCACCCTTATGCTTCTGAACATCGTCAACGGCTTCATCGTCAGAGCCGAGGGCGATACACGTTTCAGCATGTGGACGATGATTACCGCCTTCACGTTGAATGCTGTGCTTGATCCCGTCTTCATATTCCTGCTTCACCTCGGTGCACGAGGTGCGGGCCTCGCAACGCTGGCATCTCAGGTCGTCGCTATCAACCTCTATATCGCGCATTTTTCGATGCGTCGCGGGATCGTCCGAGTCAGGATGTCTCACATCTCGTTGCGAGCAGATCGCATCAGACAGCTGGCATTCATAGGGGCGCCGGCGACCATGACCAGTATTTTATCTGCCATTGCCTTTATGCTCTTGTACCGAGCAGTTACGCCATTCGGGGACGATTCCATCGCGGCTATCGGAATAGCAGTACGCTTTCTGACGATTGGCGCACTGCCTATCACCGGCTTCTGTATCGGATCTCAAGCTATCCTGGGTTTCAGCTGGGGCGCACGCGACTATGCTCGCGTATTGAAGGCTGCGAAGTTCCTACTCTTCATGACTATCTCTCTTTCGGTAGCGTATTCTGCAGCCGTTGTGATCTTTACCCGACCGTTGGTTAGGCTGTTCAGCGATAGCGAGAAGGTCACGGACATTGCCGTCTCGACCTGCATCGTCTTCCATCTGTTTTTTGGGCTTTTTGGTATTCAGGCCTTCGTGACAACGATGCTTCAGTCGTTCGGGAGAGCACGCCTCAGTGCGGTTGTGTCCTTGGCGAGGCAAGGCTATCTCTTCATACCGGCGGTGCCGTTGTTCTCGGTCGTATGGGGCTTCAACGGGCTACTGGCCAGTCAGGCAATCGCTGAGCTGGGCGCCGGAATGATCGCGCTGATCGTCATGCTCCACCAGTTTGCTGACCTCGGACGAGCGCTCCGGCCGCCTTGCTCTCCGCCTTGCTCTGCAAATCCGAAGGGGAAAAGCGAGGCAAGTTGCTGATGCCAGTTGTGTTCGGTTGAGGTAACGCCTCGCCAGCAGCGATCTGATCGTCGACGCATCGTAGTCGTCCGTGAAGAATGCGGATTGGGTCGAAAAATAAGCAGAATTGGTCTCGCTACAGTATTTGATTTTGCAGGAAAGCCGGGTGTCTGGCCTCGCTTTCTTGCGTTTTGGGATTTTGCTTTTGAGCGATTCGTGATTCCCTGACGGCGTTGTCGGCATCGGGGAAAGGCGATGAGCAAACCGCGGGATAATCGCCAGAAAGACCTGTTGCTTCCGGCGCTCGATCAGATCATCGACATGGGCCATCCATTGGTGCGGTTGGCGGCGCTGATCGACTGGAACGTCCTGGATGACCGCTTCAGTTCGGTGTGCCAAACAGGGTCGGGGCAGCCTGGCCTGCCGACGCGGCTTGTCGCCGGCCTGTTCATTTGTAAGCGCTTTTTTCTACGCACCTGTGCAATTGAGAACCCGGATGGGATGAGGTGTCCACCATGAACAAGGTGGACACCATCGATGATCACTCCAGAAGAACCTTTTAAGCTTGAGACGCTCGGCATGTTACGGAATGGCCGGCGTCGCTATGACCCAGCCAGCAAACAGCGGCTGGTCGAGGCCTGTCTGCAGCCTGACGTGTCGCTGGCGGGGCTGGCGTTGCAACACGGCGTGAACGCGAACCTGCTGCGCAAGTGGGTGGCCAAGCGACAACGTCGGAACGGGGATGGCCAGCCGGAGGCGCGGGCGCCGATTGCGCCAGCCTTTGTTCCGGTTCGCGCGCCGTCGCCGTCGCCAACTCGATCTGCTGGCGCGATCGCGGTTTGCGCGACGGAGCGATCCTGTGCAGGGCGGCTGACGGCATCGATGCCCAACGGCGTGACGCTTTCGCTGGAAGGCGGCGACGCGCAGTTGCTGTCGGCGGTGATTGAAGCGCTGAGGCGTTGCGATGTTCCGGCTGGCGTCTGATCTTCGGGTCTACCTTCACCGCGAACCGATTGACTTCCGGGCGGGCATCAACAGCCTGGCGATCGTGGTCGAGCAGTCGATGGGGCTGGATCCGTTCCAGCGCGCGGTGTTCGCGTTCTGCAATCGTCGCCGCGACCGGATCAAGCTGCTGATTTATGACCGGTCAGGATTTTGGATGCTGCTGAAGCGGCTGGAGGCCGACAGATTCCACTGGCCCCGAAGTCAGGAGGCGGTGCTGACGCTGACGACGGAGGAGCTGCACTGGCTGCTTGACGGCATCAACATCGCGGCGGTGCGTCGTCATCCGGTGCGGCAATATCACAGCGTGGGCTGAGCGTGTTCGATGCGGGCGGCGGCGTCAACGCTATCGGATGACGCCGCCCACCGCATGGAACTCGGTTGACGCGGCGGCATGACTTCGATTCAAGACTACGATGAGTCGCAGGCCCACGACGCACGAGCTGGAAGCCTTGATCGCGGCGCACGCGGCCGAGCTCGCGGCGCTGAAGGCGGAGAACGAGAAACTCGCGCAACGCGTCCTGCATCTTGAGGAGCAGTTGCGCCTGGAGCGCTTGCGCGGCTACGCGCCGAAGAGCGAAAAGCTCAAGGAGCGCATCTTCAACGAAGCCGAGCAGGCCGCCGCTGAAAGCCGGGACGACGGCGATGTCGAGGCGGTCGCCGTGCCGGACACGGGATTGCCGGAGGCTCCAAAGCCGGCGCCGAAGACACGCGGCCGCAAGCCGCTGCCTGACGATCTGCCGCGCCAACGCGTCGAATATGATCTGGGTGAGGATCAAAAGAACTGTCCGTGCTGCCAAAATCGGATGCATCGGATGGGCGAGACCGTCACCGAGCAGTTGCACGTCGAGGTGAAGGCGTCGGTGCTGCAACATGTGCGGTTCAAATATGCCTGCCGTCACTGCGAGCGCACCGCGCTGAACACCCCGATCGTGACCGCGCCGATGCCGGCGCAGCCGCTGCCGGGTAGCGTCGCCACGCCATCGACGCTGGCGCTGGTGCTCGCCAACAAATACGTCGACGGCACGCCGCTGTACCGTGTGGCGGACGCGCTGGGGCGCGCCGACGTCAGCATCGGCCGCGGGACGCTGGGCAACTGGGTGATCCGGGCGAGCGAGTTGCATCTGCATCGGGTCTATGACGCGCTACAGCAAAAGCTCAGGGCGCAGCCCCTGGTCCACGGTGACGAAACCTGGGTCCAGGTTCTGAAAGAGGAAGGCCGGGACGCGCAGGCCAAATCCTTCATGTGGGCCTACCGCAGCGGCCAGGACTGCGCGCAGCCGGTCGTGCTGTTCGATTACCAGCCCGGTCGCGGTCAGGAGTATCCGCAGGCGTTCCTGGCCGGCTATCGCGGCTTGTTGATGAGCGATGGCTATGACGCCTGGCGCACACTGACAGGCACGACCCATCTCGGCTGTATGGCGCATGCGCGCAGGAAATTTACCGATGCGCTCAAGGCCAGGAAGACGCCCGGCGGTCCGCCATTGCAAGCGCTCAAGTTCTTCGAGGCGTTGTATGAGGTCGAGAGGGTGGCGCGCCAGACGCCGTCCGACGGCGAAACGCGCGCCGCATACACCTTGCGGCTGCGCCAGCAGCATAGCCTGCCGGTATTGGCCGCCTTCAAGACGTGGCTCGACGACCAGGCGCCGAAGGTCCTGCCCGAAAGCTTGACCGGCAAGGCGATCGCCTATGCGCGCAACCAATGGGACTATCTGACCCGCTACACCAGTGACGGTCTTGCCCCGATCGACAACAATGTTCTGGAGCGCGACATCAGGCCGTTTTGCACCGGAAGAAAAAGTTGGCTGTTCAGCGACACCGTTGCCGGCGCCAAGGCAAGCGCCGTGATCTACAGTTTGGTGCTGACATGCCGGGCATGCGACGTCGATCCCTATGCATGGCTACGTCACGCGCTCACTGAATTGCCTCAGCGTGCGCCCGACGCCGATATCGAAGATCTGTTGCCGTTCAGCTGCACCGCTCAAAAACACCTGCCAGCTGCGAACAACGGCTGACGTTCGAACGCTCAGGTCAACCAAGCCGTTCCGATGATCCCGCCGGGGCCCGGCCTCACACCACGCCGCGGCCACCCGCGCGCAGCCTGTGCAGTAAAATGCGCGCTTACGTTCATTTTGAAGCACATGCACAATCTGTCAGATGAGGTGTTGTGCGCCCGCTGGATCGAGAACCCCTATTACCAATACTTCTGCGGCGAATTGAGCTTCTGCCACCGGCTGCCGTTTGATCGATCGTCGATGACGCGCTGGCGCCAGCGGCTTGGCGAGGAACAGCTCGTCGCGCTGATCCAGGAAAGCCTGTCGGTGGCGCACAAGACTGGCGCCATCGGGCCCAAGGACCTGGAGCGGGTGGTGGTCGATACCACGGTGCAGCCCAAGGCAGTTGCACATCCGACCGACGCGCGGCTGATACATCGGGCAATCATCAAGCTGGTCGGGCTCGCCAAGCGCAACCGCGTGCCGCTGCGCCAGAGCTATCTGCGTCTGGCCAAGCGCGCCGCCATCATGGTCGGCCGCTATACCCACGCCCACCAGTTCAAACGTGCCCGGCGCCAGCTCAAGTTCCTGCGGACACGGCTTGGCCGGATCATCCGCGACATCCGCCGCAAGATTGATGGCGATGCGGTGCTGGAAGCTCGCTTCGGCCCGCTGCTCGGTTTAGCGTAGCAGGTGCGCAGCCAGGATCAGCATCAGCGCGGTCCAAAGGTCTATGCGTTACATGCCCCGGAGGTCGAGTGCATCGGAAAGGGTAAAGCCCGCGCGCCTTACGAGTTCGGCTGCAAGGTCAGTATCGCTATCCCCGTGACGTCTCCGAAGGGCGGACAGTTCGTGCTCCATGCCAAGGCTCTGCATGGCAATCCCTTCGACGGGCACACGCTCGGTCCCGTGATCGCCGACATGGAGAAGCTCACCGGCGTGGAGGCTCGCCGCATCCACGTCGACAAGGGGTATCGCGGTCACAACCACCCACATCGGTTCAGGGTCTGGATCTCGGGTCAGGTCCGCCGCGTCACGGCTTCCATCCGTCGCGAGATGAAGCGTCGCGCGGCCATCGAGCCCGTCATCGGCCACGTCAAGGCCGAGCATCGCATGGACCGCAACTATCTCAAAGGACGCCTCGGCGACCGCATCAACGCTGTCCTCGCCGCTGCCGGCTATAACTTCGGTCTGCTCCTGCGATGGCTCGCAGAACTCTTGCGCCTCATTATCCGGGCGTTCACCGAGACCCTCCCGGCTCAAACCATCGCTTGAGCCCGGTTCTTCACGGACGACATCGTAGATATGCAGTACCGGGCGTACAACTGCTCGATCGACAGCGGCGCGCCAAGCTTGAGGACGCCGCACTTGCAGCTCAGTCCCGACAGGCTGCGAGCGGTGTACGCGCCCCGGCTGAACCCGAAGATGAAGATCTCGTCGCCGTCGTCGAAGTTCTGGACGAGCCAAGTGTACGCTTCGATGATCTCGTCGTCGATGCCCCAGCCGGTGACGCCGCCGCGCGCGGCCTCACCGCGTTGCGTGCCCACGCCTTCTATTGTAGACGCGCTGATCGGTAGTCTCCGCCGTCAGCGACTTCAGGCGTAAGCGATCATTTCCTCCCACCTTGTTGTAGGTGGTCTGGCCTGCAATATGCGTTCCGTCATGAAGAAAGCGGAGCGCAACGTGAGTACGGATATTGTTGACGCACTGTGGGCCCGGCGCCGTCGTTCGAGCGACGATGTCAAGGCGCAGATCGTGACGGAATCCTACGCACCCGGCGCGGTGGTGTCGGAGGTTGCGCGTCGGCACGAGATCTCGCCACAGCAACTTTCGGTCTGGCGCAAGGCGGCCCGCGACGGTTTGTTGAAGCTGCCGGACGGCGCCGAGCCGGTGGCGACGGGGCGCTGCGGAACGGCCGCGATCCAGGATCCGAGCTCGTCAAGCGGCGAGGTGTGCCGCGTGCCCTTTGGCCCACGCCCAAGGCATGAGTTCATCCAGGCGGGAAGTCGGCCAGAGATTGACAAGCTTGGTGAGAACGTCGGTCAGGTAGGCCTGGGGCTCGACACCGCAGAGCTTGCAGGTCTCAATCAGCGAAGCGATGCAGGCCCAGTTCTCCGCGCCCTGATCATGCCCCGCGAACAATGCGTTCTTACGATTGAGGACAAGAGGGCGGATGCTTCGCTCGACTATATTCGAGTGTGTGCCTTGCAAGGCGCACTGTTCTCCCTGGTGGAAATCCAGGCCGGCTAACTCTCGCTCCAGCCGGAAGTATTCGGGGCGGGTCAGGAGGCAACGAATGACCTGAAGCACTCCGAAAATGAGCCCTTTCGAGGGTCGACGGTCCGCGCGGGCCGCAACGTGAGTGAACATTGAGCAGGCCTCGAAATGTCGTTGTGGGAGCCAACCCGCCATTCTAACGGGGAAGGCCGTCGTCGTGGGGGAAGCGAGCGAGAAACGCACCCCAAGGTCCCACCGGGGTAGTGATGGCAGCACGCGCGGGACATGGACAGTGGGCAACAAGGGAAGTCTGCCGCCGTGGATAGGCGTAAGCCCATATCCAACGACGAGCCCGTGAGGGCCAGCGTCGGCGACGGTAGACGGCGGATGGGTCCGTAGTGTGCGCTGGGCAGCGCGTGAATCAGGAGGGTTGAAGTCCCTTCGGTGCTCGAATGAGGAGCACCGTATCCGAAGACGGGGGTAATGCCTCGTTGGCCAGACGCGAGAGCGTTTGGAGGACAGGGTGTCCGGAGCGATCCGGAATCCGAAGGGTTTGAGGAGAAGTATCGGGCTGTAATCGAGGGGCAACCCACAGATGAACAGGTCGGCCAAAGATGGGGCAAGGTCGAGCCCGCAGTATGGGGGCGAAGGCGTTACTCATTCACCCATCGTACCAAGGTGTTTGCTGACGGCACGATACGGAAGATTCATGCGTGACCCCAGGAGACCTGTCTGTGTCCCGGCAGTAACCGGGAAAGTGACCCTATAAGCGCAAGCGAAGTGGGAAGCGATGCACAGGCAGGAGTCGGAGAACGGAGTAGTACCTGAAGCGCGAGACGAATAACTCGCGTGACCAGCAATGGCGGATCGAGAGTGATCCGGGGAAGGACGTTCGTGAACGGGTCGAGAGAAGATGCGTCGAGATAGATGAGAAAGAAGCGTGGAGATGGACAGTTCCTTTTGTGAAAAACCCGAACGTCACGCTTCGAGGAGACTATCGGATCATCTTGTTCTCGAAGATCAGAAGCAGAAGGTCCACTCTCTGGTGGACAAGGTGTATTCACGCAAGAACTTGAAGCTTGCGTGGGAGCGCGTTCGCGCCAATCATGGGGCAGGCGGCGCCGACAGGGTGACCATTGAGGAGTTCGAGGCCAGTCTGGATGAAAATCTGGAACGGCTTCATCAAGAGCTTCGCGAGGGCTCCTATCAGCCGCGAGCAGTGCGACGATTAGAGATTCCGAAAAGAGGAGCTCCGGGCAAGACAAGGCCGCTCGGCATACCTTCGGTCTACGACAGAGTATGTCAGCAGGCTCTGGTCAACCGTCTGGAGCCCATCTTAGAACGCGTCTTTGATCCGAGCAGTTTTGGATATCGCAAAGGTCGCAAGACCGCGGATGCCCTGACCAAGATTTGGCGTGAAGTGGAGAGCGGAAACGAGTGGATCGTGGATGCGGACTTGAAAGACTTTTTGGATGTTGCGTCATACTACACCTTCAGTTTTTTTGAGAGGGTCGAAGAGGTCCGGAGCAGCTGCAGGTACTTGAATTCGTATGCCTTTTGCCCGTCCGCGATAGACGTGAACGGCGTTAAGCTCGCCGCGCTTTACACGTTGCAAGATGGTTTGCCGCGAGACGCCGAGTAGATTCATGGCCTTGAACATCTTCACGTAACCTTCGGGCGCGCTCTCCACAAAGCGCGACCGCAATTCGTCATTGATACGGATACGCCACGGCGCGCCAGGTGTGATCTGCTCTCCGGCAATGAAGCCATCGTTGAGGCAGCGATGCAAAGTAGAGGGTGCGATCCCGAGAGCGCGTGCTGCTTTCTCGATCGTCATGCACTCGCCGTCCTGCACTTGCCGTTTCGGCTCGAAGCAGGGGATCTCCCAGTGCGTCCGCAGGCTCGACACACGATTTGCCGTAAACGACAGTAGGGCGGGTCCCGCTACGTCTGCAATTCCCTGTTGAACCACCAAGGCAAGACGCTATGCCAGCATCTTCCCGCCGATCCAATCGACGCACAGGTGGTGGCTGCATTCTTTGCAGCGATCGCTCCCGCTGAGGTGGAGGCCTGGAGGCGTGCGCTCAATGCGCGGCAGCAGACTGACGAAGCGCTTGATCGCGCCGAAGAGCAGCAGGTTGAGCGACTGCGCTATCAGGCACTCCTGGCCGAACGACAGTATAATCGGGTCGATCCTGACAATCGCCTCATCGCCGCTGAGTTGGAGCGGCGATGGGAAAACGCGTTACGCGAACTCCGGCAGGCTGAAGAGGCGCTGACCACCCGCCGAGCCACGAAGAGCAAATCAGCCATGTTGACCCCAGAGGAGCAGAATGAGTTTCTTGCGCTTGGTCCACACTTGCCTGAGCTCTGGCGGCGGCCTGATGTGAGCCGGGCAGATAAGAAGCAGTTATTACGAACGCTGATTGACAAGGTTGTTCTCCACCGCATCACGCGCGATCGAATCGCGGTTCGGATCGTCTGGTGTGGTGGCGAGATATCCGAATTGGAAGTCGAGCCGAGGGTCCATGCACTGCATGCTCTAACTCGAGGGACTGAGATGCAAGCACGGATCCTTGAGCTGGCCCGCCAGGGCTTCGATGATGCCGAAATCGCCAACACCTTGACCCAGGAGGGGCACCGCTCACCGCGCCGAAATTATGTTCCAGTACGAACCGTTCAGATCGTGCGGCAGCGCCATCGCGTACTGCAGGACGGCGTCGCAACGCGTGCTCGTCACATTGCTGGTTGGCTGCCGGTGACCGCAATGGCAAAGCGTTTGGGAGTTTCGAGTTCTTGGATCAAGCGACGTATCCGCAGCGGCACCATTGATATCCAGCGCGATCCTTGGGACAAGCGATTCCTCTTTCCTGATACGGAAGCCAGCATTGTTGCGTTGCGAGAGCTTAAGACAGGAGCTCGAGATCACCTCGTTTTCGACCCGAGACCAAACAAATGAAGGTATCAACATGATCGATCGTATCATCCGGGCTTGTTCAATGACCGCCTGGTGCTCGGGCTCAAGGGTACGATGTCAGAGGCAGAGCTGCATGTGCTGCGTGCGCGGCTGCTCGGTGGCATCCGCAACAAGGCCGCACGGGGAGAACTGCACCGCGGGCTGCCGGTGGGTCTGGTACGGGGCGACGCCGACGGGGAGGTGCTGTTGCATCCTGACGAGTCGGTGCAAGCCGCGATCCATGCTGTCTTCGACAGCTTCGCCGAATTCGGCTCGGCACGACGCGTATGGCTGTGGTTCCGCTCGCAAGGCCTGCGCTTTCCGCTGCACTCCAACAGCCTTGTCGATCTCCGCTGGGTCGCCCCGACTTACACAAAGATCCACCAGGTCCTCACCAACCCGTTCTATGCCGGCGTTTATGTGTATGGCCGCACCCAGCAGACATGCTATCTCGATGCGGGCGGTCGAATCCGAAAGCGCATCAGACAACGCGACCGCGAGCAGTGGCCGGTGTTCATTCGTGACCATCATGCCGGATACATCGATTGGAATACCTTCGAGGCGAACCAGAAGCGCCTGGCGCAGAACATCCGTCCTCGACCGCACCAGAGCGGGGGTGCCGTGAGAGAAGGCGCAGCACTCCTGCAAGGCCTCGCCGTATGCGGACACTGCGGTCGGCGCCTGGCCGTACACTACAGCGGCCGGTTCTCGGCGCCCGGATATCACTGCGCCGGCAAGAACATCGTCAACGGCCGGGGCGAGTACTGCCTCAACATCGGCGGTGTGCAGATCGATGCGGCTGTCGCCGAAGCGTTCCTTGCGGCTCTCGCGCCCGCAGGCCTGGAAGCCTCGCTCCAGGCGATCGAGCAATTCGACGCCGATCACGAGACGACTCTCGCGCAGTTCCGTCGCGACGTCGAGCGTGCGCGCTACAACGCGCAGCGCGCCGAGCGACGCTATCGCGCCGTGGACCCGGAGAATAGACTCGTCGCGCGTGGACTCGAAGCAGAATGGGAAAACGCTCTGCTGGAACTGCAGACTGCCGAATCCGAACTCTCGGACCGCGAACACGCCCGACCGCGCTCGCTTACGCACGAAGAACGCGACGCGATCCTTGCACTCGGTAAAGACCTTAAGCGTATCTGGTTCGCTCCCACGACGAGCGATCGCGATCGCAAGGAGTTGCTCCGCACGCTGCTCGACGATGTCACCTTGAGAGTCGAGCGCGATAAATACAACGCTCACCTGACGCTGCGTTGGCGCGGCGGTCTCTTCAGTGAAGTTAATGTCCCATTGCCGCACTCGCATCCATCGCCGATCCGCACCGCCGACGATACGATCGATCTGCTGCGGCGACTGGCTGCACATTATCCCGACACCAAGATCGCCGGCATCCTCAATCGCCAAGGCCGTACCACGGCCACAGGACTGTCGTTTACGGCAAATCGTGTGTCGAGCCTGCGGACGCACTGGGAGATCCCCTGCTTCGAGCCGAAACGGCAAGTGCAGGACGGCGAGTGCATGACGATCGAGAAAGCAGCACGCGCTCTCGGGATCGCACCCTCTACTTTGCATCGCTGCCTCAACGATGGCTTCATTGCCGGAGAGCAGATCACACCTGGCGCGCCGTGGCGTATCCGTATCAATGACGAATTGCGGTCGCGCTTTGTGGAGAGCGCGCCCGAAGGTTACGTGAAGATGTTCAAGGCCATGAATCTACTCGGCGTCTCGCGGCAAACCATCTTGCAACGTGTAAAGCGCGGCGAGCTTAACGCCGTTCACGTCTATCGCGGACGGGCAAAAGGCATACGAATTCAAGTACCTGCAGCTGCTCCGGACCTCTTCGACCCTCTCAAAAAAACTGAAGGTGTAGTATGACGCAACATCCAACAGTCCTTTGATGTCGAACTCCAGGACCCAATCATATTTCCAGCACCGCTGACGCGTGACACCCACGGCGTCCAGAGCCGATTTTCCCGGCCTGTATCCGTAAGAGTCCGGCAGGAAGATGGGTTCCAGTTCCGGCTCAATCATCTGTTTGACCACCATCTGCGCGATCCGATCGCTGATAGTGGGCACACCTAAAATCCTTTCGCCGCCCGTCTTCTTTGGAATGGAGACGGCACGTACCGGTGGTGGGAAGTAGGTCCCTGACGACATCCGATTCCAGATCTTGTAGAGATTCCCTGCAAGATCCGTCTCGAACATCTCCAAAGTCTGTCCGTCCACTCCGGCCGCACCGCGATTGGATTTGACCGCCTTGTACGCTTCGTACACTTGCCGCTTCTCAATCGAGAACGGCTTGTTTGTCGTACCGTTCGAAGTCATCCTGTTTCCAGTTGGTTCAAGAATACGACTACCTGACCCGATCCCTTTGCTCCGACCCCATTACAGGGCCCTCAACGCTCCTACAGATCGGTCCGCCCCAGTCTCTTGCATCGGTACTCTCGCCTCACGGTTGGCCGCTTGCGCTTCTCCCTTGGCATCAAGAGCCTGGTTCCTGCAGTTCCACGCGAAAGCCTGTGTCCGACTCACGCCCCCTCTACGCCGGTCGCCGCCCGCCCGGTCATCAGGCATCTGGCGGACTTGTCCCAGGATGACGAGACGGTCCTGGTTTTGACGACACTTGGATTCATAACGACGCGTCTTCGGAGGGTTCACTTTCGTTCGTCTTTCGGACACTCACCTGCTCGGTTTGATCCGAACTTTTGATCCGACGCTCACCACCACGGCTCTTTACCGCAGCGGCTCGGACTAGTTTGGGACCCGCTCCTGAAAGCCGATCCCGGAGGGCCGTCCTCCATCATTCACGCAGCTTTACGTTACGGTGTCAGTTCATATAGAGAACTCCTTCCGTGCCTCTGCAGCACACTCTCGTCGATAAAAACGAGCCGGGCGGGATCAAGAAAACCTTGCTCTCGTATCCAACGTCGGCGAGCTCGCGCAACGTCCTCTCGCTGCCGTTCAGTAGCCTGCAGGCTTTTTTTTAAAGGTGATGTTGTGACGGTCGAGAAAGCGCCAGAGCGCGCTGCGGCTGGTTCGAATTCGCCGCTTGCGCAGCTCTGCAAGCGTCTCCACCAGGGTCAGGTCTGGATGCTCAGCAACCACAGCCAAAATCTCGGTTGCGAACTCTTCGAGCGGCGAAACGCTTCCGCCGCGCGGCTTCGCAGCCGCACTGTTATCGTCCCGCCAGCGCTGCACCCACTTGACCGCCGATGCTACACTCACCTCGAAGCGTTCGGCCGCCTCGCGCCGCGACGCGCCCGCAGCCACGGCCTCGATAACGCGCTCCCGCAGGTCACAAGAATAGGCCTTCGGCACCGCCCGCCCCCACCGGCAAGGAGAATCAATGCACACAGTCTCCATCATCGCTAACCGTTTGGGAATCCCTCAGATTCAGATCGGGCGGAAACTGCTTTAGTAGCTCCGAATTGCCGTCAGCACGTAGTTCTTGGATTACATAGCGACCGGAACGATGCTGGCAACTTGCGAAGTCAGAGTTTCTGTCTGGGGGCATAGCCATATCAGGAAAGAGAATCTATTCGTTAACACGTGCCGTACGGCGGCAGGTCCCGGTGCACCTCCGCCGGGTTACTGCGAAGCGGATCTGGTTGCGCATGGCGGCATGTCCGTATCCGGCGCATTTATTCAGACGCTAACAATGGTGGATGTCGCAACGGGGTGGACCGAATGCTTTCCGCTCATCGTGCGTGAGGCAGCTCTTGTGGTCAAGGCTCTCGAACGCGCGCAGAACCGACCTCCTGGGGCTCGATTGTGACAACGACACCGCTTTCATGAACGACACGGTCGTATCGTGGTGCCGCTCTCACAATGTCGAAGTAACTCGTTCCAGAGCGTACAAGAAGAACGATCAGGCGTTCGTCGAGCAAAAAAATGGAGTTATCGTTCGCCGCCTGGTGGGCCGACCGGCTTATCGAAGAGGTGTTCGGCCGTTTTATTGGGTGGCCACCGGGCAGCTTAGAAGTGGTGACGACGTCCGGAGCTTCGCTTGCGAACATGACTGCTGCACTAATAGTAGCCCGCAACCGTTATGATCGGCTATGGTCTCTTTGACGCCCATTTTTCGTCAAGTGTCACGTAGGAGCGCTTCACGACGACGCAGGCTGTCCAGTGTACCTGTCGAGTGTCGACGCATGCGAAGCAAAGGCATAGGTGAAAGCGTCTCGATAGTTACCGGTCGCGCCGTGTGCTGCCTGCAAGTAATCTCATCTGATCGAGCCAGCATGAGAATGTTGGCAATCGCACACGATTGTCCGCTTTGCGCCCACCCTCCTCGACTGGACGCTTGCCATCCCTGTAGGAACAGCATTTTCGATCCGGCACGCCGGTTGCTCTGTTCTCGGCACCATCACCAACCAGCGCTCGGGATTGGGCGCGGCGGCAAAGGGAAGTGATCGTATGGCAACAGGTACTGTGAAGTGGTTTAATAATCAAAAGCGGTTCGGATTTATCGTTCCAGATGACGGCGGAAACGACATTTTCGTTCACATCAGCGCCGTAGAGCGCGCTGGACTCTCTAGTTTAGCAGAAGGGCAAAAGATTTCCTATGAAATCAAGGTCGACCCCAAACATGCCAAAGGCTGCGCAGAAAAACTGCGGGTCTGACACGTCCGCTGATAATAGATATCCGGCAGAACTTGCTAAGACGAACAGGCTGGCTTTTCAAAGATGACGCTGCGAATGGAGTTCTGACCAACACGAGGGCGATTGTCTTGCAAACTCCAATGATGGATCCAGCCGAATCGCCGGTCGTGATTCTCTCCTCAAGGCATAAGCGGAGGCCTGGATGCTGCCACGGGAGCAGCGCGAGACAGGCGAGCAGGATCTGTTCCGCTCCCAGCTCGATCAGATCTGGACATGGAGCATTCGCTGGTAACGCTGGCACGCACGGCGGATTGAGGCTTCCTGGAGCGAGAGTTCGGAGCGGTCTACACGGACGGCTCTGGGCCAACCAAGAAGGGCGCGCTTCAAATGCTCGGTGTCGAGCCGATCGGTCTTTAGCCCGCCGGTGCTCGCGGGAGACGGCAATGCTTGTTGAATGGATCACGAAGGCCTCGACGCCATGAGCCCGCAGCCAGTGCGCCAGCCAAAAACCATCGCGATCGGTTTCAAAGGCGACCGCCATGCGGTGACGCCCCTTCATGCCAATCGCTTGCACCAGCTCGTCGACTAAGCCAGAGGAGACGCTCACCGCGGTGGTACAGGAGGCCAACGTCCAAGGCGCCTTCTCGGCCATGCCGCCGCAGGTGAACGCCGAGGCCCTCAAATCGGCCGACAGACGTGCAGCCGTTCAGCGCGGCTGGATCCTCGAATTGTGGGTCTTGAAGCAGCACTCATCTGGCGGGCGCCAGGTCATCGACGCGAGCCCATTCAAACGATCCCAAGACCCCGCTGAGAACGATCACGGCAGCCAGCGCCAAGAGCGAACTGACGATGCCGACCATGACGATTCCCATATAACTCTCGCGGTGCGTCAATCCGCAGATCGAGAGCAGGCTCACCACCGCCCCATTATGCGGCAGGAGGTCGAGCGAGCCCGAGCCAATCACCGCAACGCGATGCATGAGAGCAGGGTCCACGCCTGTCCGCGAAGCGATTTCCATATAGGTCTGAGCGAGCGCATCGAGCGCGATGGTCAAGCCGCCGGAGGCTGAACCGGTCAAAGCGGCTAGTATATTGGTGGCAACAGCGAGCGACACCAGCGGACCGCCTCCAATCGAAAGCACCCAGTCTCGCACCGTCGCGAAGGAGGGCAGGGAGGCGATCACCGCACCAAAGCCGACGAGGCTTGCGACATTCATCACCGGCAGGACCGATGCGTTGGCGCCGGCGTCCATGGTCTGCCGTAACGCCGGCAGCCGCGTATGATTGCACAGGATGGCTGTCGCGATCGCCGCAGCGAGCGCGACTGTTACCGACCACACACCGGCGACCTTCGATGTGCCGCCCCAGCGTTCCTCCCCCAGGAACGCGAGATCAAGCCGCGGCAGCACGACGAGCGACATCACGAGATTGACGGCAACGACGACGATCAACGGCAGGATGGCATTGAGGGCTGGCCCCGGGCCTTTGCTGCGCTGTCCATGCCCAATCTCGGCGGGATCGAATTCGCGAGCCGTTGTGGCGCGTTCGCGCAATAGTTCATCGAACGCGGCGTGTTCAGCCGCGTCGTGCGGCGCCTCACCAAATCCCTCGCCGGCCCGCCTTGCCGCTGCCTCTGCCCTTTGAAGCCACCACAATCCGATGCCTAGCATGATGATGGATGCAATGATACCGAGCCCAGGCGCTGCGAACGGCGTCGTGCCAAAAAACGGCATTGGGATCGCATTCTGTATGGATGGAGTCCCGGGCATGGCCGACATGGTGAAAGTCGATGTACCCAGAACGATCGCCGCAGGTATCAAGCGGCGGGGGATCGACGCCGCACGGAACAGCGATTGCGCCATGGGGACGATGACAAAAAACGCCACGAACAAGCTTACGCCACCATAGGTGACCAGCGCGCCCGCCAGCACGACCGCCGCCATTACGCGGTGCTTGCCGAGGCACCGGGCGATGAAGGCGGCCACGGACGAGACCGCGCCGCTATCGTCCATTAACTTGCCGAAGACAGCGCCGAGCAGGAAAATCGGAAAAAACTGCGCCAGGAATCCGGCGGCGCTGGCCATAAAGACCTGCGTCCAGTTGGCCAACAGCGGCTCTCCACCGAACAGCGCCGCAACCAGCGCGGCGGTCGGCGCCAGCAACAGAACACTCAAGCCGCGGAAAGCGAACAGAACAAGCAGGCCGAGTCCTACGAGAATGCCAAGGAATCCCATCATTCAGCACTCGCCCAGCAAGACATCGAGGTCGGCGGTGGAGCGCTCGCCCAGACTTGCTCCGTGATTCTCGAGGAATTCGCTCGCCGCGCGCCGTCCTTCCTCTCGCAGCATCGACACGAACCTCCATTCCGCATTGAGCTTGGACGACGCACCGAGCTGAGCCAGCATGTCGCTCTCGATCCGGTGGGTGCGCATCTGGGCCCAACGCGTCCCCTCGCCATGTCCTGGATCTACCGCCTGGCGCAACAGCGCGATCATGCGTAATTCCTTCATGAGCGGCGAGTTGAAGGAAGTTTCGTTGAGCCGATTGAGAATGTCTGGTGCCGAGCGCGGCGCGTCAAGCCGCTCCGTCGAATTGATCTGCACCAGGATGGTATCGTGCGCGTCGCTTTCGCGAACGAGCGGCGTAATGGTCGGGTTGCCGGCGAAGCCACCGTCCCAATAGGGCTCACCGTCGATCTCGATCGCCGGGAACATGGAGGGGAGGCAAGCCGAGGCGAGCAGAACGCTGGCAGTGATCTCCGCGTTGCGAAAGATGCGTCCACGGCCGGTTCGTACCCGCGTTGCGGTTATGAACAATTTGATCGGCGAACGGAAAAGGCGCTTGAAATCGACGTTCTCCGCCAGAACCTTGCTCAGCGGATTATAGCCGAGCGGATTGAGATCATAGGGCGAGAGCAGGCGTGACATCAGGTCCGCAAAGACGTAGGCGGGCGATGTGTCGAGCGTCCAACGGACCAACAACCTGTCGAGCGGCGAACGCTGCAGGGGACTAAACGCCGCGGCGCGCGCTACGCGTCGCCAGTATCGGTCGAGCGCCTCGCGGGCACCTTGAGCTCCGCCCTCCGCCCACCCGTCGGCCAGAACTGCGGCATTCATAGCGCCTGCGGAGGTCCCGGAGATCGCTGCGATCTCAAGCCACCTCTCTTCGAGGAGACGGTCAAGGACGCCCCAGGCGAACGCGCCGTGCGAGCCCCCGCCCTGCAGCGCAAGATCGATCAATACGGCATCTCGGTCCATGGCGTTCACGCTCTCGAAGTTAGCTAGAGTTGGACCAGAAATCGTCGGCTCCGAAAAATCGACGGTGAGCAGGGAACTACTGGAGTCTTGGCGTTCTGTTTCGATCTATCGGCTGGTTGAAGCGCTCGGGTCGAAAGGCGCCAAGCACCTCACATGATCCGTCCCTTGCAATTGTCGATTGGGTAGCCCATCTTTGGGGCGGGCCAGCTCCCTCTCCGCGCGGCAATGTCCTTCCAAAGGACGGCTCTTCGAGCTCGCCCCATATTAGGGAGCCATTCTCTCTGGCTCTCTGGCACCGTTGATCTCTCTAGACCACAGTCGCAGAAACCCGTGGGATCGTCGGCGCCCGGATGAGAGGGGCCGCTGCCAATAACGGATTGTGGTTGATGTTCCGTTCCGAACACCCGCAGGCGAGGCTTATCAGTGTGAGGTTCATCAACCAGTCAGTGACCTGCGTCTTTGATCGGATCAACTACTAACGTTGGTGGTCGAGGAAATTGTTGGCTCTCTGTAATTACGAGCTGGGAATAAGCGAGTTTTCAGCACGCGTGCCCGGCGAGTTGTGGCGGGGCACAGGCTCAACCATGGAGAGATCGCGCCCTTTGTCGGTGACCGCGCCGGTACCGCGGCTACCAGTGCGGTGGCGTTCAGCGGTCCGATGGCGGGAATGCCGGTCAGCCTTCGGATAGGGTCGTCAGTCGGGGCTATTGTTGAAATCCGCGACTATGTGCCGGCCGATGAGTGCGAGCGGCAGGTTCTTTACGCCGATCTGGAGGAATACGCATTGGGCAAGCTTCGGCGACCTCATAGCCATTACGTTGCCCTGATCGCAGTCAACGCGGTTCGCCTTGACCGGAGATAGAAGGGCAGAGTCGAGAAGAGGCTGATGGAGCGCTCAGCCGCAGCGCCCAGCCAGGATGAACGGGATGTTCCGCCATGAAAGCGCTTGTGTACCTGGAGCCTGGTAAAAAACTGCTTGAAGAGCGTTTCAGGCCGAAACTGGCGGATCCGACCGATGGTCGTTGCCCGACGCTTGCACCATATGTAGCGCCACTGCTCGCCGGGACCATGCTGATCGAGACGCCTGCCGCCGTCAGCACGCTCGTGAACTCCTGGCTCGTAAACTGGCTGCCTTGATCCGTGTTGAAGATCTCCGGCTGACCGTGGCGCGCCAGCGCCTCCTCGAGCGCCTCGATGCAGCACGCGGCCTCCATCGTGATCGACACCCGATGCGCCAGCACGCGACGGCTGGCGACGTCGACCACCGCTGCCAGGTACACGAAGCCACGCCGCATCGGCACATAGCTGATATCCATCGCCCAGACGTGGTTTGGCCGTTCGACCTTCACACCCCGCAGCAGATACGGATAGAGCTTGTGACCTGGCGTCGGCTTGCTCGTGTTCGGGCGGCGATAGATCGCCGAAATCCCCATGCGCTTCATCAGCCTCACCACATGCCGCCGGCCAACCGAAAGGCCTTCGCGACGCAGCAGCGAGCGCAGCATTCGCGCTCCCGCAAAGGGATAATCGAGATGCAACTCGTCGAGCCGACGCATTAAGGCCAGGTCCTCGGCCGAAACCGGCCGTGATTGATAGTAGACCGTGCTGCGGGCAAGGTTCAGGACCTTCGCCTGCCGTACCACAGGCAGCTCATGCTCGCGGTCGATCATTTCTTTGCGCTCAGCAGGCCGGCTTTGCCGAGTGCGCCGGACAAAAAATCGTTCTCCAGCGTCAGCTCCCCGATTTTGGCGTGCAGCGCTTTCAAATCGACCGGCGCCTCAGCCGATCCCTTGTCCTGCCCGAACACCCCCGCGGCGCCGTCCAGAAGCTGATTCTTCCAGGCCGTGATCTGATTCGGATGAACATCAAACTGCTGCGCCAGCTCGGCGAGCGTCTTGTCTCTCTTCACGGCGGCCAAAGCCACCTTTGCCTTAAACGCCGATGAATGCGTCCGGCGCGATCTCTTCGTCATCTTAGCTCCTGATTCGCAGCGAGAAGCTTCGCTGCTGTCAGGCAGAAAATCCACTTATTCCACTGTCCGAATTTGCGGAGCCAGCTCTCTTTGGAGATCATCGGCACGGCCTCGAAGTCGAAGTTGTCGAAGGTCTTTCCGGCGGGCAGGCGCGCCTCGACGAGATGGCGCTCGATGCGACGGCGGCCGCGTTCGGCAATCTCGTGCTCGGCAATGGTGGCGAGGAAGCGAGCCGCCGGCCAACCTTCCTTGTCGGACTGCTCGGCAAATTGCGGCCACAGCACCTTGATGGCGGGCAGCCGCAGCTCGTTGAGCAACAGATTGAGGCGCGCGGTGTCGACTGTGTTGGCTGTGTTCATGCGGCGTCTCCGATCTGGCTGGCGCCGATGAGACACTCATAGCTGGCGAGCGGGGCAAGCTGCACCATGACCTGCGGCATGCAGGCAGGATCGGGCGCGAAGTGGGCGCGCAGCCGTCCGAGATCGGGCAGTTGGCCGGCGTCCAGGTCGGCGGCGAGCTGACCGACGAGTTCGGCCTCGCAGCCACGCTCGTGCGCCAGCGCAAGCAGATCGACCATGAGCCGGCAGGCTTTCTTGTCCGGCAGCCGTTCGCGCAAACGATCGAAGGTCCTCCGATAGGCATCGCGCGGGAACAGCCGATCCCGGTAGACGAGATTGAGCAGCGCCATTGGCTTGCGCCGCAAGGAATGGATCACGTGCCGATAATCGACGACCTGGTCGTGCTTGCCGTTGGGATGCGGCCGCCCACGCGGCAGGGTGACGAGATGGGTGCCGCCGACGAACACGTCGAGACGATCATCGTAAAGGCGCACCCGCAGCTGGTGGCCGATCAGGCGTGACGGCACGGTGTAGAACACCTTGCGCAAGGTGAAGCCGCCGCTTGACGTCACGCGGACAATCACCTCCTCGTAGTCCGAGGTGCGGCGATCTGGCAATGCCTGCAGGGTGGCGCGCTCGCGGTCGATGCGCTTGGCGTTGCGGGCATTGCGGCGGCTGACGATCTCGTCGATGAAGCCGCGGTAGGCCGCGAGATCGTCAAAGTCGGCAGTGCCGCGCAATAGCAGCGCATCGGCGATCGTCCGCTTGAGATGGCCGTGCGAGCTCTCGATCGCCCCGTTCTCATGGGCGATGCCGCGATTGTTGCGGGAAGGCCGCATGCCGTAATGGGCGCAGAGGTCCTCGTACCGCCGGGTCAGATCGTCCTGAGCATTCCGGTCCAGATTGCAGAAGGCGGCCGACAGACTGTCGGTCCGATGCTCCCGCGGCGCGCCGCCGAGCGACCACAGAGCATTCTGCAGTCCTTCCGCCAAGGCGACGAAGCTCTCGCCACCGAGCACGACATGGGCGTGCTCAAAGCCGGAATAGGCCAGCCGGAAGTGATAGAGGCGATGATCGAGCGGCACGCCCGCGATGTTGACCCTGAGCTCGCCCATGTCGGTGAAGTCGGACAGGCCGACCTGACCCTCTTCGTGGGTCTGACGGAAGACGACTTCCTGCTCCTCGCCGTGGATTGCCCGCCAGGCGCGAATCCGGCGCTCCAGCGTGCGGCGGATTCCAGCCCCGAGCTCAGGGTGGCGGCGTAACAGCTCCTCGAAGATCGCGACAGCCCGTACGCCGGGGGCCGCCTTCAACATCGGCACGACCTCGGTCTCAAAAACACTGGCCAACGGGTCCGGTCGGCGCCGGCCGCGGGCTCCCTTCTTCTGCGATGGGAGCCTTCGATCCTTCTCGAAGCGATACGCGGTCGAGGTACTGAACGATGCCTTGGCGGCGGCCACTGGCGGGGTATCGGTCTGACGGTACTTCATGTAGAGCCTCATCTGGTGATCGGTAACGTGTCGGCCTGGCAAGCGAGTGATTCCTCTTGGCGGAAGAACCACTTGCACAACCAGCCGGCCGCGATCACCAGTCGGCGCGGTCCCCTGTGGATCGCGCCGACGCCGGGCGCGTAACTCCGGTCGGGCTACGCCCTCCCTGCGTCACGAGCCCGGCGTAGCCCTCTCATCCTGTTCGACGCTCCACTTCCATCCTGTTCGCCGCGCGGCAGCATGGGATTCAACGGGCCCCGCTCAAGGGATAGCATCCGAGCGTGCGAAAACGGATGATCCGCATTTCCGGCATCTCGTTGGGGTTAAGCGGTAATCGCTTGTCGTCGACCACGATCGTCGCGCCGTTTCGACGTACCGCGGGTCTTCGCTTTGCGAAGTAGAGCGGCACGACCGGGATCTTTTCGAGCATGATGTATTCCCAGACGTCGAGCTCAGTCCAGTTTGACATCGCGAACACACGCATGGTTTCGCTGTGGCGAATCCGTGTGTTGAACAGGTTCCAGAGCTCCGGCCGCTGATTACGGGGATCCCATACGTGTCCCGCTGAACGGAAGGAGAAGATCCGCTCTTTCGCGCGGCTTTTTTCCTCATCACGCCGGGCTCCCCCAAAGGCGGCATCAAATTGGTAGAGGTCGAGCGCCTGCTTCAGGGCGTCGGTCTTCATTACCTGGGTATGCAGCGCCGAGCCGGACTCGATCGGATTGATCCCGCGCTCCAGCGTGCGACGGATGCCGGCGCCGAGTTCAGGATGGCGTCGGAGCAACTCCTCGAAGATCGTGACCGGCCGCACACCGGGGGCGGCCTTCAGCATCGGCACGATCTCTGTCTGAGGCCGGCAAACTGGACCGTTTTTGGCTAGAGTTTTTCGCACCGATTCCCTGGCTGGGAGGAGCGAAGGACGATGAAGGCCTCACGGTTTTCGGACGCCCAGAAGGCGTTCATTTTGAAGCAGGGCAGTGACGGGGTTGCGGTGGCGGAGATCTGCCGCAAGGCCGGGATCAGCCAGGCGACCTATTTCAACTGGAAGAAGAAGTACGACGGGCTGCTGCCGACCGAGATGCGACGGCTGTAGCAGCTCGAGGAAGAGAATGGCAAGCTGAAGAAGCTGGTGGCGGACCTGTCGCTCGACAAGGAGATGCTGCAGGACGTGATCCGCCGAAATGTATGGTCTGCCCCGCCTGTGCTAGGCTCTTGGGCGATCCGACTTCGACAGTCTGCGTAAATGTATCCGGCCCTCTCGCGAGTGGGCTGCGGTTGCAGCCAGGCCATGATGAGATCAGCACGCCGCGTTCCCAGATAGCTAATCGGGCACTGGCCCGTTTTCGGCGAAGGGCTTACGCGGCGCCGATCAACTGTCTCGTCATCACTACCTCGAACCTCGCAGTCTGCTGCCCGGGCCCTACGAGAATGCGGGAAGCCGCCGCTCGTAGGTCGAGCCGGGCCGCGTGAGGATGACCCAGGCCACCCGCGCAATCTTTGCGGCCAGGGCCACAGTGACTTTGTTGGCATGCATGCGCTTTTCGAGGCCAGTCAACCACGAACCCAGGCGATCGGAAGTACGGTTCAGATGCATGACGCATGACCTTGCGCCGTGAATCAGCAGCCGTCTGAGGTAATGATTGCCTCTTTTGCTGATCCCAAGGAGGGTCGTCTTACCACCCGTTGAGTGTTCGCGAGGGACCAACCCAAGCCACGCGGCGAGGTCTTTGGCCCTTCGGAACTGACTAGCATTGCCGGCGCTCGCGACGAATGCCGTCGCCACCAGTGGGCCTATCCCGGGAACAGTCATGAGCCGCCGCGCTCGTTCATCACTCGCCGCCAAAGCCTCGATTTCACGTGTGATCTCGGCGATGCGGTGTTCGACGTGCCCGAAGTCCTCGAACAGCCGACGAAGCGTGCGCCTCATCATCGGCGTCAGATCATTGCCCTCGTCGGTCAATACGCGAGGGAAGTCGGCTTTGAATTTGCCGATGCCCTGATGGATTGCGATCCCGTATTCGAGGCAAAACGCCCGCATTTGGCAGACGAGCTGAGTTCGCAGGGCAACCTTCTGATCTCGGATGCGGTGCAGCGCCTGGATATCGACCTGGGCTTCCGATTTGATCTCAACAAAGTGCATCGCGGGTCGGGTGGCGGCCTCGGCGATCGCTTCCGCATCGATGATATCGTTCTTGTTGGACTTGACGTAGGGCTTCACGAACTGCGCAGGAATCATTCGGACCACGTGCCCGAGCTGATGTAACTTGCGTGCCAGCCATTGGGAGCCTGGGCAAGCCTCCATCGCGACGGCCATACGCTGCGCGGCATCGAAGAACTGCAAAAGTGTGTCGCGGCGGAGCTTTACTTTTTGAATGACTCTACCGCCTGCGTCGGTTGCTACGACATGGAAAACATTCTTTCCGATATCGATGCCGAAGACAGCGGCGGGCTGAGGCTTGTTGCGCAGCATTTTCTGGTCCTTTTCTCGGTCGAAAACTCGCCGCGCAGTATGCGCGGGTTCGGCGGGGCAGACCATCCCATTAGCTATGAAGCCTGGCCGGAAGCGCAAGCTGGTCGACGAGGTCTGTGGCGAGTGGCAGGTCTCGATCCGCAGAGCCTGTGACGCTCTCGAGTTCGACCGCTCGACCTATCACTACAAGTCCCGTCGCTCCGGCCAGGCTGCCCTCGAACAGAAGATCAAGGAGATCTGTCATGTCCGCGTTCGCTACGGCTGCCGTCGTGTTCACGTCCTGCTCCGCCGCGAGGGCTGGCGTCATGGGCAAAACAAGACGCGGCGCATCTATCGCGAATTGGGCCTGCAATTACGCAACAAAACGCCCAAGCGCCGGGTCAAGGCCAAGCTGCGCGATGACCGCACGCCGGCCACGCGGTCGAACGAGACCTGGGCGATGGACTTCGTCCATGACCAGTTGGCGACGGGACACAAGCTTCGCGTGCTTACGATCGTCGATATCTTCTCCCGCTTCTCGCCGGCGCTGCAGCCACGGTTCACCTTCCGCGGCAGCGACGTCGTGGCGATACTGGAAAGGGCCTGCAAGGAAGTGGGATTCCCGGCGACGATCCGGGTCGATCAAGGCAGCGAGTTCGTATCGCGCGATCTTGACCTGTGGGCCTACCAGCGCGGCGTCACGCTGGACTTCTCACGGCCCGGCAAGCCGACCGACAACGCGTTCATCGAGGCCTTCAACGGCCGCTTCCGGGCCGAATGCCTCAACACCCATTGGTTCCTCAGCCTTGCAGACGCCCAGCAAAAGGTGGAGACTTGGCGCAGATACTACAACCGCGCATCAGAACACCCATTTGTCTATGTTGTTGAAGGAAAGAGACTTTGCTGGCCGCGAGCTGGTCCCGCGGGGCGTCTCACATTGTTGCCCGCCCGCTCGACGATCGACTTGGCGGCATCGGTCGCAAGCGCGGCCCGCGCAAATATCCAAACGCCATCCGGCAGCGGGCGGCTCGCCTTGATCTCGCCGGCCTCGGCCGCTCGCCGCAGCGTCTTGGCCGCTATGTTGAGGATGCGCGCGGCGTCAGAGAGATTGAGCCACGGCTCAACGCCATCCACGGCGGCCTGGAAGACCGGAATGCGATGGTGCGAACGCAACGACGTGACACGTTCGCGAGTCCAACGGTTGCCGTAGCCGGTTTTGAGTCCGTTGCGATTGAGAAGGCCAGCGATCAGATCGTCGCTGGCAATCAATGCCAACTCGCGCACGGCCTCGATGATGTCAGCCGAGGTGCTGCTACGCTGACCACGTCTGCGCTTGGGTAAGCGGATCTCGCTGTGAACGCCGCCTGACCAGTGAACAACGATGACGATCTCCGACGTTGTATCGTCGATATCCGCCACCACTTCGTGAATCAGGGTGCGTACGATGCGCTTCTTTAAGCGAGAGTCCGTTGTCGGGGCTGACCAGACTGTTTCCAAGTTTGCGCCAAGAAGAGCGAACGCAGCCGGGTCGAACGCCCGCGCCGGAGAAGCCGCCTCATGCGCGAAGATCTTGCTCTCCACTTCGGCGACGCGGGTCAGCGCTTGGTTCCAGCGTGCCTCGAGTTCGCTGGCGACCAGTCGGTTGACGGGATCAGCGGCGTCATACTGCCGGAAGCCACGGTCGGCGGCATAGCGCGCCGCTTCGAGATCACGGCCGAGAGCCTCTCGCACCTGATCCCGTCGCTCGTTGGCTTGTTCGGCCGCAGCTATCGAAGCAGCGACAGCACCGGGGCCGACAACACCGAGGATTGCCTTCTCTATCGCGTCGTCGACGCGCAGGCCTCCAAATGCAATGCAGCGTGGTTCGGCAGCATCCATCCAGCCGCGCCAGCAGCTGTAACGCGGTATGTGATGCTGTGCACCGCTATAGCGGAGCGTCAGCTTGCGTCCGCAGCGGCGACAACGGATCAAGCCGGCGAGCAAGGCGTCGCCATGCTTGGGGGCGCCGTGATGCTGACTCGTCGGCATATTGTTGGAGACCATCGTCCGGATCGCTTCGAACCTCTCCCAGCTGACATAGCCTTCGTGAGTGCCAGGCTTGAGGCAAACCCAGTCGGCGCGCGCCTTACGGCGAATCTTCACGCCTGCGCTCCTTTCCACATATCCCATCGCCGCGGCCGTTTTACCATACGCATATGCGCCGCCGTACACTGGGTTCTCGATCATCCTGTGGAGAGTGGCGTAGCTCGGTCGCCGCCAAACCGTGTCGCCAGTGATCTGCCTCGTCGGAAGTTCGAGGCTTTGCTCTTGGAACCAGAGCAATGCCTGTCGAGCGCTTCCGAGTTGTTCGATCTTGTCGAAGACCAGCGAGATTGCCGCTTGCACGCGTCGATCTGGATCCTTCTCATAGCGGTCGCCAACCTTCACGAAGCCGACTGGCGCGGCTACGACGAGCTCACCGCGACGGGCTTTCTCATAGCGTGCGGAGAGCGAGCGCTGGCGTAGAAGATCAAGCTCGTACTCGTTGAGACTTCCCTTGAGCCCGAGCAGGAGACGGTCATTACCGTGTCGAGGCGCATAGACCGTCTCTTGGTCGACGAGCACCGTGTCGACGACACGGCACATCTCGATCAGTTGTTGCCAGTCGCGGCTGTTGCGAGCAAAGCGCGAAACTTCACGCGCGCAGACAGCCCCGACCTTGCCGAGACAAACTTCGGCCACCATGCGTTCGAAACCGGAGCGCTGCATGCTGCCGGCCGCAGAGCGGCCGAGATCTTCATCGATCACCTCGATTTCCGCGAAGCCCAGTGTCACCAGCCGATCCCGCATGGCGTACTGCAAAGCGCCGCTCTCGCGATTATGCAACACCTGGTGCGCCGAGGATTGGCGCACATAGAGGATCGCCTTCCGCCTCAGATGTTGCGGGCCGATCTTGTCAGCATTCATCGCCGCCCCCCACCTTTACTGGTAACGTGGCCGTCCGCACATGCTCCAAAATCAACCTCCTTATCAGGTCGATCAGCAACTCTCGTGTCTCGTCGGGCAGCTCGAGCCAATTCGGCGTCCCGAGGGCCGCCCCGCTTACGAACATTTCCATCTGCTCGGCAGCGCGCCTTTTGTGCCGCTTCCCGATCGCCGGCGCCGTCGTATTCTCGGTCATGCGCCTCTCCCCGATTCTGTTCGTGGGAGCTTCCACATGCACCAGTAGGTTGGGCATTCAATGATGGCCCAGCAGCCTTCAACACCTGGTGTAGCAGGGATGATAAAGCGTTGAGCGCTTCCAGGCTGACAAACGGGTCGACCGCGAAGTGTCCATCACCCGCGCACCCCGGGCGATCGAACATCCATGCGGGAATCTCCAGACACCGCTCGATCTCCGAGCCATCCAAGGTGCAACGAAAAGCCGAACAGGTCGCCGATTTGTTCACCAGCTCATGGACAAAGACGTTGCGCCCGAACCAGGGATGAAGCCGATAGAGAACTTCCCGACGAACAATCCTGTGGGTGTTCTCGAACTTCGTTGTACAACGAAGAACGGCCCCATGGATCGATCGGCAATCGACCGCCGATTTTGCTGCAAAACCACGTCGGCGCAACCAGCCCGCCAGCGTGATCAGAGGCGCAAAACTCAAATTCCGGGTGGTCCAAACTTCGGTCTCGCTGCACTTCGGGCCGGACTCTAACTCGTTCTGGAGGAAATACTCAGCGGCAGGTCACTTGTGACCAAGTTGGTCGTCGGCGTTACTTCATCACCGCTTCGACCTCTGCACGAAAAGCTTGGCGCGAGGCGTCTCGTGAATAGAACATGTGGCCGCCCGGAAAGACTACAAGTTTGACGCGCGGTGCCGAGGCAAATGGCGGCAATTGATCGAGCACGATCTGTGATCCGAGATAAGGCGTGACGAGGTCAAACAGGCCGTGCCCGACCAGCAATTTCATCTTCCGGTCCGTTGCCAGGATCTGGCGCAGCTCCGAAACCGACTCCGCAGGCCCGCGGCCGAAATCCCAAGCCTGCGCGACCGTGCCGTTGAGCAGCTCATAGGAGCCGTCCGGCCGCCAGTTAAGCTTGCGCGTAAGGAGATCGACAGTGGCGCTGGTCAGAGGCGCCAGCAGCGTATCGCTCGAGGGATCGCCGGAAAGGTGGAAATCGGAGTCCGGATACGGATCGAGGCCACGCACCGAGGCGTCATAATTGCCGATTAACTTGCCGTTCTTACGGTCGAACTCGCGGCGGAACTCGGCGAGGTCGAAGCGGCCCGCGAGCCTACGACTGACCGCTTGGTCGATGCCGGTCAGCGCCGCGGCCCTTGTCGGCCAGGCGCGTGGTCGCTACCTTGTCCGCCTGGCCTTTGATGAGATCAACCAGAAACTCGCCGCGTGCATAAGCTTCCACCTCGGCGAGATCGGCTCGCTTTACCGGACCCTCGGCTTGACGCAGGGTCGCGGCATAGCTTGGCAGCCTTGCGACGTATTGCAGCAGGCTCGTGCGGGCAAACTGGCTGTAGTCGAACAGTGGCGAGACCATGATCAGGCCCTTGACGCCTATGCCCTGCCGCATCTGCAATTGGTGGACAACCTTTGGCCCGCGAATGCCGCCATAGCTTTCACCCGCGATGTACTTCGGCGACAACAGCCGGTCATGCTTTTCGAGCCAGCGGCGGACCACCAGCGCGAGCGCGTTGACGTCGCCCTCAACGGAATAGAGCCGCTTGCGCACATCATCGCCGGTCCCCACGAAACGGCTATAGCCGGTGCCTACGGGGTCGAGAAACACCAGATCGGTGAAATCGAGCCAAGTTTCCGCGTTTGGCCTCACCTCCGGAAATGTCGATGGCGTGACCTCGTCAGCATTGATCGGCAGCCGCCACGGTCCGGCATTGCCGAGCTGCAGCCAGGCCGATGATGAGCCCGGTCCGCCGTTGAAGAAGAATGTTACCGGGCGCGTGCCGCGATCGGTGCCGTCAAGCTGATAGGAGGTATAGACGATGTCGGCCTGTGGCTCGCCCTTGTCGTCGAACAGGCGGATGGAGCCGGCGGTCGCGACGAAAGAAAGCGTCCGCGCAGGGAGCTCAAGCGTGTGCCTGGTGCTGGAGTCCGGCGGCAGGCGATGCTGCTCGGGCGCCGACGGCATACTCGGCGTTTGGCCGGCGCCACCCTTCTGGCCGGCCGGCGTCGTGGTCTGGGCGCGCGGCGGCGGATCGTCGGCCCGCGCGCTCCCCATTAACCCGCAGGCAAACAGGATCAGCGCAAGAAAGGTGCGGCGCAGCGCGGTCAACTGCATCGAGTTTCTCCTGTCCCGGCGCGCACTTGGTGCGCGAGGCGTATTTGTCAAAACCGCTCTAACCACTAGCTCATGCCGGGGAACAACAAACCTACTAGATCCAGTAATCGTCACCATCGCAGGTGCCCTATCAACCGAGGCGCGAAGCCCGTCATTCCTAACAAATCTAACAGGGTGCCCCCCACAGCTACAGCAAACGCGCCTACAGAGGGCGCAATGTTGCTTCTGCCGGCTCACGCCCCTCATGCGGTCCGGCGGTCTTCGATCTTCGGGATGACGGCGGTGTTCCCGACCATCGACAAATCCGCCGTGATGGACCGTCTGCGGGAAGAACGGGACGACTTCGTTGCGCCACCCTGAAGACGATGGATCGGATACCGCGGGGATCATGGCAAAAGCCCTACATTCGAGGAAGGGCTGAAGGCGCCGTTGCGGCAGATCTGCGACCGGGTCGGATCGGACGTCAGCCATCTCGACGATGTCGCGCCTCCGGGCGCATGATGTCCGCGTGGCCCGAACACTCGTCAGGTCGCGCGGCGATTGACGGCGGCTGGCACGCCGTGTCGTGGATCTTGTGCGCCAGCGTCATGCCATTTGAGACACTCGAACAACGGCTAGCCGAAGAAGCTGCACGCCTGCGCAAACAGCTCCAAGTCACTCGACTGGGCTTCGAACGCGATCAACTTGTCCGCAGGGCACGTCAGGCCGTGAGCACCACGTTCTGCGACACGAAGTTCGCGAGCCGCTGGATGTTCTCCACGAACAGCGCGCGCCACTCGGCCTCGTCGATCGACAGGGTCCCGGGTTTGTCGTTCATGCTGCCTCTCCTCAGTGGAATCGATGGACCATCCTGAACGGTTTTGAAGGCCCAACGACAGACCGCAGGAGCTACCGGGCTGCTCTCACCCCGCAGTGATTGGAGCCGACTGCAGGATTCGAACCAGCCACCTGGAACCTTGCAGAAGCCGCGCTGCTACCGCTGAGCTCAGTCGGCGGAAACTATGCCTTTTAGAGTGGCTTCTACTGCGGCCGATGTTCCAGCGCAGGGTTATGAGCAACTAACTGGTCTTCCGTTGCTTCAGTCGTGCGGGTCGCATTGAGACATCATCCTCGAACAGGTATTTGAGTTCGGCATGAGACGCAGCCGCCGACGCCCCGTGTTGTCGTGTTTAGTTAGCCTCGTCCGGTTCAAGACGTGCCTGTTCGAAACCCAACACTGAGGCCCAAGTATTCAGCCTGACGCAGTGGACGCGGACCGTTTTGCTCCGCTTCAAGCAAGAGCTGCATGCCATATTTTGCGGCATGTCGATTGCAGGGACACACGGTGACGGCGTGGGTGCCTGAGTTGATTCACGTCGCCAGGCGACACCGCCTTCGCAGGGTCACGTTAAGCAACTCGATGAGGCACAAAATGGGTATCTATATAATTGAATACAAACAAGATCCGAGCTTCGTGCTCGGGGCGAAGGATCAGCAGTTAGATTCTCCGGTCGTACTCCGGAAAAAAGGCGCGCCCAATCGCTACGTTCTCTGGGACGTCAGCTATGACACCAGCGCCATTACGCTGAACTCAAGCGCTGGCAAGCTCGCTATCGGACCACAAGGCGATCGCGTCGCTCCGGAAGTTCTGCTCTCACTTAAGGTTTACAACCCTGCCGACGCGAAGCAGCGATGGGAATTGCTCAAGAGCCCAGGCTTCATCCTCAACGACGTCAACGAACAGCTGTGCGTCGATAACAAGAACCGCGGAACAAGTGACGGCAACCCGACCTGGCTGTACCAGTTCAACGGTTCAGTTGCTCAGCAGTGGAATTTTGTACCCCTGTCGACTCTCAGGGTTGCGGAGTAATCCTTATCTCGGAAAAGCGAACCCACTTAGTCCGCTGATGAGAGCAGAACAGATTAATTGGCGGTCGAATCGAGCGATCCGCCTCTTCGCGGAGGTGGATCTCCGATACCACAGCAACCATTAGGGGCGTCGCTGTCGACAAGGAGCGTTCACAACTGGAGTACACTGCCTTGAATTGGGCATCCCCAAAACAGACGGCGGCGCTTTCGGCGCCGTTCATTTTGGTACCCATCTCGCACAAACGCCGAAACTTTTCGCTCGTTCCAAAAGCGGCTTATTGCTGGTGTAGGTAGACGTCGTTAAACTCGCCGATCTCCACGAGCTTCTCGACGTTCCGCAGTTTCACCATGTTCTTTTGAATGTCGAGGACGCCCTGGGCGCGAAAAGACCGAAGCACCCGGTTGACATGAACCGCGCTTAGCCCCAGCGCCTCTGCGAGCTTCGATTGGGTGATTGGAAATTCGAACTCGTCGTCGGCCTCAATCCCAATCGCGGTCAACCGCTGGCGTAGCTCGGCGATGAGATGGGCCATGCGGCCTTCCGCCGTTCCCGTGCCTAGCCTTACAATCCGCTCCCTGAAAACCGCCGCGTCCACGAGCGTTTCGCGCCAAAGAGCCTGCATGATCGACGGCCGCGCTTCGATGAGTTGTTTAACCGAGCGATGCTCGATGAACCCTACACGAGCGCGCGACAGCGTCACCAGATCATGGCCCATTCGATCGAGGTAGAGACCCTGCAGATCCGGCATATCCCCTACAGGGTGGAACGAGAGGATCTGTCGTTTGCCCTTCTCCGTCACCTTGGCGCGATAAGCAAAACCACTCAAGATCACACAGCAGTGGGTCGCGCGTTCACCCTGGCGAACGAACACCGTTTTCTTCGAGAATTCTTTGACGTGACTAGACACGGAGCAAAGGACCGCTGCATCATCCTCGTTAAATTTGGAATGGACACGCAGCCTACGGATGATCATCTCACCGGGCATTTTGCTTACTCACGGGGGTGCGGGGTTGTTGCCCAAACTCCTTGGCTTCCTTCACTGTCTGCACTCCCGCACGAGGCCACCAGCGTCACCGTGCCCTAGCGTGTTCGTGAAAGCGCGCCATCAGTTAGCCTCATGCGACGTTTTCAAGAGCTTTGATTTGCCCCGGCAATTCGCACTCCAGCCGAGCCTTGGGATCGCTACGGCCGCATACGGTCGAGCAGATGGTCACGCCACACGTAATGATGTCCGAAGGCCGCCAAGGCGTGAACTGCCGCAACCAACATTAGCGCATTGGCCACGAGTTCGTGCCACTCGTTGATGCTATGACGGGTCGCCGCATCGCCGCTGCCGAACTGCGGCACTGACCACAGTCCAAACACATCGAAGCCGCGATACGATGCATTAACGATGCCGGTGAGGACTACGAGGCCAAGCAGGACGTACAATGCCTGATGCGTCAGTTTTGCGATCATTTGGAGAGCGCCGCTTTCGGTAGGCGGCAGCACGCGTCCAAAATGCGCTCGCCAAGCAACCCGCGTCACAAGAACGAACGCGGTGAGAACGCCTAACAGCACATGCGTGGACCACACTCCGGTGCGGAACGCCCCACGCGGAAACAGGTCCCCGGCCTGACCGATCCCCCATAGGGCTACGACAAGAGTGACGGTGATCCAATGCAGCCATACCGTCGTAGGATCATAGCGTTCGGCGTTTTTGACCAAGTGGCTCATGGCCACTCTATTGCACGCGGACAGGTAGAAAGTCTTTGATCTCGATCAACCAAGTGCAGGGCGGTTGCCCGTTTTCGCCGGAACTAGCGCAAGATCTATGCGTCGTAGAGCGACTTTTCCTTCGGCCGGGCTATCATCTGCTCGCGTATCTCAGCCGCAACCTCGTGGCTGAACACATCAGCCCATGCTTGCGGAGCCATGTGACTGCCTGTGTCGTCGAGTCCACCAAGTCCTTCGGTATCGGGTGCCCAGATGAGCCCCGCGGCGAATGACGGTTCAGCCGTATGGGCACGAGCAACCTTGTCCCTTGTCGGGGACGACAGCTCAATCACCCAATTCAATGCGGGTGCTCTACCATTTGAGCTAAGACGGCGAATTGGCAGAAGAGGCAGGATTCGAACCTGCGACCGGAGCATTAACAGCGCCCTGCACTACCGCTGCGCCACTCTCCAAGAATGGTATCTGACGGGACTGGACCGCTCGCTTCCCATCACGGCTCTACGGGCCATAGCCTCGTCCGCCCGCCCGTCAGACCTATGCATCGACGGCATCACCTCGCCGATGCAACGCTCAAATTGTCGACCGGCGAGAGCGCCTTTCGCGGCACCTACCAGCACGCCGGATCAGCATCAGGTCGCCACCACTGATCCTGCTTTGCATCAGAGGCGACAATGCTGCCGGCGGTCCTGAATTCCGGATAGTGGCCGTTCATCAGGACGAAGATGCTGGCATCGGCATCATTGGGATAGATGAACAGGTGGCCTTTCTGATATTCAGTCGCGCGGACTTCCAATTTGTTGGCGAACAGTGGACAGCGCGCCTCCCGAAAGATCGCGCTTATGGCCCCCTAGCTTATATGAGGGTTGGGCGTGTCAAGAAGCTTTTTCGCCATCAACATTTCTTCTCTTCCTACGTTCCAAGAGGGGCTGGCTCATGCAAGCGCAGTTCTGCATTGATTGCACCGCAAGCCCCTTTGCTTGGCCGCGCTGAGCGCGCCGAGCTACAATTGGTGTCCGCGGCTATTACGCTGCAAACGTAACTAGGCGTTTCTGTTGATCCTTTCCTTCCCCCCATTTTGATTCCGATGACGTTTGTTTAATTGACCAAGGCCGGAGCCCTTTTGCTATGCGGCGCTCGCCGCATCAACTTATATCCGGTCGGGACGAGACCCGTACCAAAGTCCCTCATGCAACAGTGCGAGGGCACAGGGCTCCAAGGAGGATGGGACCATTCTACTTTGCGGCGTATTGCAGCCAGGCTAGGCTACCGGTCACACATCCGCCTTGGAATCGGTAATGTTCCTTTCGTCCTCTTTCAGTGAATCTCATCACAGCTTCAGAGCGGCGCCTTCAGGCACCAGACCTGTCTCGAGATAGCGCCAGAGCGCAATCAGCAGCTTGCGTGCGACGGCGACGATCGTAATCCGCCGGATGCGACCCTTGAGTTTGCCAACTCGATCGCGGAACCAGATACTCAAGGGGCTGTCAGGCTGATGACGCAACCACAGCCAGGCGAGCTCAATCATGACCGTGCGAGCCTTGGCGTTGCCAGCCTTGCTGATCCCTTGATCACGGCACATCGCGCCGCTCTGGAAATGCGCTGGCGTCAGACCGACATAGCTCGCCAATTGTTTGCGATTGTCAAATGAGCGGTAGAACACTTCGCCAACAAGTGTGCTCGCAAATTCGGGCCCGATGCACTTAATTATTGCCAGATCCTGGATCTTCTTTGCGCTCGTATGCTCCGCCTCGGTCTTGGCCGATGCAATGGCATCGCGCTCCGCCTCGATCGTTTTGATCATTCCGATGACAAGCTCCAACCGCTGCAGTTCGCGCAGGATTTCCGCCATGAGCCGCAGCGGCAACGACCGAGCATCAGTGGTGCGCAACCGTTCCAGCTGCTGCATCCGATCGCGGCGCAGGGGTTGGTACTCATAGATACCATGGATCGCGAGCAGTCCCTTGATCCGGTTGACATGTTGGATACGTTCGTTAATCAACCGACCACGCTCACGATGGAGCCGACGGTCGTCCTCTTCGGCGACACTTGGCACGCGCACAACGCTCCAAACCTTCGGCTCACCCCGCAGATACGCCATCAGTGATCGGAGTAATCGCTCGACATCGACGTGGTCAGTCTTCGCGCGACGCGCCCGACGATCAACCTGCAGACTTGCCGGATCAATGACGTAGTTGCGAATGCCGTGTGCTTCGAGCAGGCGGTGGAGCCAGAAGCCGTCGTAGCCAGCTTCGTAGCAAGAAACGATTTCCACGCGCTGCTTTGTTTCTCTGGCAACTCGCGTCCGGATCCGCTCACACAGATCCAACAGCTCCTTCCCATCGCAGGGCTTCAACGTGTGGCGACTGACCTTGTCCGACAAGGGTGTGTTGACGGCAACAATCCAACTTTTCTTGCTTAATTCGATTGCAAGAAGACAGCGTACGGCGTCATCATGGGTTGCGGCGGGCGGCAGGTTGTTCACTGTCCGGGCTTCCATCAGCGTCTCTCCTATGCACACCTGGTGGGAAGGTAGAAACCGAAGCGGTAACACAACCCTCCTGTCCGTCGCGCCTGCATAGGATCTACTTTCCGGCGCAAAAATAGCTCGGCTTGGAGGGGGCCCAGAGTCGCGTAGTGGAGCGAAAACTGCAAGGTCGGACGGATTGGCGTTGACTTGAGGCGGCAACATTGATTCATTCTTATGAATGATTCGTGATCGAGCCCTTCAAACGCGCGAGAAGCTTGTCGGCAAGCTGCCGGTAACCGGCGAGCTACTGCGTGGTTCGCTGCTGGAGCGCACCGTTCGTCACAAGAGCGGCTGCCCGAAGTGCGCACGCGGCGAAGGGCATCAGGTGCATGTCCTCACGGTAAGCTATGGGGGCGGTCGGGTGCGCCAGTTCAGCGTGCGCCGTGAGCGCGTTGCCGAGGTGCGCCGCTGGCTGGAGAATTACCAGAAGCTGAAAGACGCGATCGAGGCGATCTGCGAGCTCAATCACGACCTGTTGCGCCCTGATGCGGCGGTTGCGCGGGGCGGGAGGAAGAAACGTGATTGAGATGCGCAGAGCGCAACTGAGCTTCGGTGACGGCTTGATCGCGGGAGAAGTGAGCGATCTTCGCGAAGGCTGGATGACGCATGCTGACCGGGTTCTCGCGGATGAACAGATCGTGGGCGCAGTATACGAGGCGCTGGCGATGCGTCATCCCAAGAGCCGCAGTCGTGGCCGGCTGGGCGCGCCGGCCGAGGTGGTGTTGCGATTGTTGATCCTCAAGCACGTTCGCAACTGGAGCTATCAGGTGCTGGAGCGCGAAGTGCGCGCCAATCTGGTGTATCGCGACTTCACCCGGGTGGGCGGCGGCAAGACGCCGGACGCGAAGACGATGGGGCGCTGGGGCTTGGCTTTGGATCCGGAGACAGTCAAGCAGATCCACGACCGGATTGTGCAAATCGCGCAGGAACAAGGGGTGACGCAGGGACGCAGAATGCGCGTGGATACGACGGTGGTGGAGACCAACATCCACTACCCGACCGACAGCACGTTGCTGGGCGACGGGGTTAGGGTGTTGATCCGCACCATGAAGAAGGTCACCAAGATCGTGGGCACGGCCGGAACCAAACTGCGCGACCGAACGCGAAGCGTAAAACTGCGCCTGCTCGATATCTCGCGAACCGCACGTGCCAAAGGACCGCTCAATCACGAGAAGCTCAAGCAAGGCTACCGGCGGCTGTTGAACTCGACGAGCCGTGTGGTGGGGCAAGCGAAGCGCTTCTCCCATGAGATCTCCGCAGGCGTGAAGCGGGCCAGGGGCATCTTGAAACGGCTGGCGCTGCAAGGCTTGCGGCAGGAGCTGGAAACGATGATACCGCTCGTGCGGCAGGTGATGCGGCAGACCCGGAAACGCATCTTCCGCGGCAACACGCGGGCAGAGGACAAGCTCTTCAGCGTGTTCGAGCCCTCGACCGAGATCATTCGCAAGGGCAAGGCCGGCAAGCCCAACGAGTTCGGCAAGATGGTCAAGCTGCAGGAAGCCGAAAACCAGATCGTGATCGACTACGAAGTCTATGATCGGCGGCCGAGCGATTCGGACCTGTTGGTTCCCGCCATCGAAGTCCACCAAGCCAAGCTCGGTCGCACTCCACGTCTGATCGCGGCAGACGCCGGGTTCTACTCCGCCAGGAATGAAGCCGCGGCGAAGGCGAGCGGCGTCAAACGCGTCTGCATCCCCAATCGCTCCACCAAGAGCGTCGCGCGCAAGCGCGAGCAGAAGAAGCGGTGGTTCCGCAACGGCCAGAAATGGCGGACCGGATGCGAGGGGCGCATCAGCGTGGCCAAACGGCGGCACGGGCTCGATCGCTGCCGCTACAAAGGTCGCACCGGAATGAAGCGCTGGGTCGGGCTCGGCGTTGTTGCTGACAACCTCATGAGCATCGGTCGCGCGATGGAAGAACGGTCAACAAAAACGTAGTCCACTTCCAGAGCAATCTCCTGGCATCTCATCGCCCCGCCCCCAAGGCGGAGCTTCCCGTTGCCTGCGCGGTTGACCGCGCCCTTCACAACCGCGATTTTTGCGCTGGAAAGTAGCTAGAATGGAAGACAGGTCACCCCGCTCAATCCGAGACGTTTATATCTAAAAAGTCCAGGATAGCACTTTCCATTTGATCGATCGTCACAGAAAGAACGTCCCACTCGTAATGTTTCACGGAGTCGTCCCTTCGGTTTCCGACATTCAGGATGAGCGCGCCATTCGGAAAGACGCGGTACTCGCATTTTTTAGATTCGGAGTCGTGAGACCTTCCTTCGAATATTACGACCACCAGATCGAGCAGCGGTCCTTGTGGTTTAACCGGTCGTAAGCCCAATTTTCTGCCCGACATGGAGGCGTTTGTTGTGGCGATGAATTTTGAGATGCAGGGCTTTAGCTCTGCCCACTTTGCCGCAACTTCGTTCGCTCGTACCTCGGCGACCCGCTTATCAGCTTCCAATTTCGCTGCCGCTTCTTTCTTAGCTTGATCGGCCGCGGTCTGTTTCGCGAGAATTGCCTTCAATCGCTCTTCGTTGGACATTGCCAAAGTTCCTGAACCCTAATTGCGGAAACGCATGCATTAAATCAACCGGACAGGGTAATGCAACCGCAAAGCGAGGAGCGCTTTGCGGCAAGTGAGTCCAGCATTCGTTCTACCGCGCTCGCGGCTGCCGTACACCGCGATTTACCCCGGCGCGGCATCCGGTCACGCGGGGGCGTCACGCCCTCTAAACCGACCCCGGGCGGGCCATCGGTGATCAACCAGCGGCTGTCCAGGCCAACGAATAAATTATCCACTGACAATCAGGCATTATCGGGTGGACGATGTGGGAGAGACCAAGCCCGTTGATCCAAATCAATGACGTCGAGATCCTGCTGGGCCATACTTGGAGAATGGGAGCCAAACGAAAGCGCAATCGATCCAAACCGATCGGCTCACTTCGAGAGCGGCTGGCCAGCACAGCCCAATAGGCTCGCGCTCGCGCCAGACGTCTGTCATTGGGTCCCGAGCTGGAGAAGCTCCTCCAGCAAGCGCGGCAAGCCGACCGGGCTGCTGAGTTGCTCGAAGCTCTAAGTGTAGGCCCGCCGAAATGAAAGACATGCAGGCGCACTTGAAGAAGCTTCGAAATGAAGCCGAGGAGTGCGAATTGATCAGCAAGCTCCCGACTATAGGCCCAAGATAGTTTGGTCTGCTGAATTTTGAGGATGCACAGATGAAACACACCTTGGTGGCGTTCACTGCCGTACTTGCGAGCAGCACCTTCGCGTTTGCTGCCACGCCAGTGACGCCGGCAGAGGCCGATAAGATCAAAGCAACCTTAGAAGCCATTGGCTGCACGGGAGGCAAGATGGAGAAGGAAACCGAGAGCAGCGGATACTTTGAAGTCGATGACGCCAAGTGCGAGGACGGGCCGTATCACATCAAGCTCGACAAGAACTTCAAGGTGATCGCGATCGTCCGCGACTAGAACGGTTCAATAAACCGCCCTACAAGGAGATAAGCCGGCTACGCATGATAGAGCGGCTTTTTCTTCAATCGCGCGATTGTACCCCGGCGCGATCGTGAGCTCGACGCCGGGGCCCGCTCTCTCTCGGCTGACTGGGCTGGGGGGTGATCAGCGAGAGGTCGCGACCCAGGAGAGCACAATGATCGAAGTGGTGGTAGTCTTATCCCGCGGTTCCGAAAAACATCCCAATGCGTTTTTTGGCGTCGACCTAATCCCATCGCTCGGCCGGCTCGGCTGCCACTTCGAAAGCCACTAATTCCTGAACGCTGCGTTCAGATGGCGTTCACTGGCGCTCTCCTGCAGGAGCCGATCTATGAACATCGACACTATAGCCACCGCGGTAGATTGGCTTGACGCCTACCGATCCGGGGACCTTGAACACATTCTAGAGTTTTTCGCCGATCAAGCCGTCGTTGAATGCAACTGCGGCGACACCATGATAGTTGCCGGCAAAGAAGGGCTGCGAGCCTATTGGGTCCAGCGTCTCAGCGATTATCCTGCATCTGAGTTGCACCACCTCCAACCGGCAGGCGACCGGACGTCCATCTCCTATCTTACGGGCCGTGGCCTTGTGAAGGCGGTTCTGGAGTTCGATGCCGCCGGGAAGATCACGCTCCTACGTTGCTGGCAAATAGCTCGCTAAGCATCGTACAGCGGCTTTTCCTTCGATCGATGCGTCATCTGCTCTCGCAGCTCGGCAGCCACCTCATGGTTATGGGCGATCAGCCCATGTTTGCGAAGCCAGGTGACCGCTTGCGTCGTCGAGTCGACCAAGTCCTTGTACTTGGACTTGGGGAAGGTCTCGGCCTGCGCGATCACCTTCTCGGCCCATTCGGTGTCCGGTGCCCAGATCAGGCCCCGCGGCGAATGACGGCTCTGCGGTGTGCGCCCGCGCGACCTTGTCCCGATCCGGGTTCGGCAGCTCGATCGCCCAATCCTCTTCCTTGTAGAGGTGGCGCAGCTCTTGCGCGCAAGTGATGCCGGTAGCCTTGGCCTCGATCAACAGCTTGTCGACGCGGAAACGACGGTAGCTATATGCTACCCACTCGACCAATCCCCAGTGTGGCATTGAGCGCTGGTCGAAGGCTTTCTTGGTCTCGCCCGGCAGCTTCTCCAGCGGCTGTCCGTGCATCTCTAGATGCTTCATCCATGCCCAGATGAGCATGGCGCGCGGGCGATCGTTCTTGTCGCGCCAGATACCCCAGACCGTAAGCGCCGACGGGTCGTTCTCTTCCTTCTCGGTGTACGCTGTATCCGCGCTGGCGAGAAATGAACTCGAATGCAGGATACTTCTCCGCTTCTGTCGATGGCGTTCGAGAACCGCGCAAATCTGGCGACATGAGATGTTGACGACATTGATCGAGGGCGGAACGTGGGGCTCGATCGACGTCCAATTTTTTGCTTCATTCGAGTAAGGCGAGCCTGATGGTAGCGCTCGCGCGGTCGGAGCTGGTCGGGGTTGCGGAGACCGCGCGAGCGCGGGCCAAGGAGCGCGGACTCGCAGGGGGCACCATAAAAATATTGCCGAACCAGACAGGGTGCGAACCTTCGGCACGAATAGCACGCGGTCCCGCGTATACCGATGAAGCGTCTTGCCGGTTGTTTCTGTGTGCTCGCTGCCGCTGTCAGGTTCTTGTCTGCCGGCGGTGTGATCGCGGCCAGATCTATTGCGTTGGAACCTGTGCGCAAGAAGCACGTCGCGACCGACAAAGGGAGGCTCGGCGACGCTATCAGGCAACTCCGCGTGGTCGCGCTATGCATGCCGAGCGAAATCGCCGCTACCGTGCTCGACAGCGCCGCATGACGGATCATGGTTTGGTCAAGGTAGCCCACGGACGTCTTTCGTCCGGATTTGATGTCGACTTGGCGCCAGCATCCAGCAACAGACCATCAGAACCGCTGCTCTGCCACCACTGCGGGCACCCAGCTTTGCCGTTTCTGCGCCTGTCAGTCCTGCATCCTCGACGTCGCCGCGCACAAACACGTCCAACCTCCGTCGACAGCCGTCGACTCGGCCACCCACCCCGCCTGCATGTCACCATCTAGGCGCGCTTTTGCAAAGCCAGCAACAGCTTCTCACGGTTGCCAGTATTCTCGCTTGAGAATTTGGCCACCGCGAGGCATTGGCGTTTGCTGCATCTGGCCGGCGGTGGCGATCGGGCCAAGGACCGTTTCGTCCCGGTCGACAACCCATGCCGGGAAGCGTGCGGGGAATAGCAGCTCCCCCTCTTCCGTCCGCGGATCGACGAAGCCGATTGACGTTCGGCATCGCCTCTCCGGATCGAAGCGCATGGGGAGCATGAAATGCTCATACCCGTAGTTGCCGGACAGGATTACGCCCGAGGTGTCGTCCTCATGCAAGCGCTGCATGATCACGATGATGGCAGAGCGATCGGGATTGTTCAGGCGAGTCGGAAGTGCTTCCCTGAACGTAAAGTTAATGGCCTCGCGATCCGCGTCCGACTTGGCATCGTCAACTGACATCGGGTCGTCAAGGATCACGAAGTCGGCGCGCTCGCCGGTCATGCTCTTGAACGGCACGCCCTGACGGAACCCGGTCGCGGTGTTCTCAAACTTCGTCTTGGTGTCCTGATCAGGCGTAAGGATGACCTTGTCGCCCCATCGGCGTTGAAACCATCTCGATTTGACCAGACGGCGGCACTTCAGCGTATCGCGTACGGCGTTGCGCTCATTGTGCGAGGTAGCCAAAAAGCGCTTGCTCGGGCATTCCATTGGCCCCCACACCCATGCGGGGAAGAATACGCACGTCAGCAGGCTCTTCATCGTGCCAGGCGGGATGTTGCCCAGCAGCCGCGTCAGCTCGCCCTGCCCTTGCTCTGAGCAGAACACCTCTTCGAGATGATCGCACCACGCCTCGATGTGCCAATTGTCGACAAAGGTCTGGCCCGGTTCTACAACGTGCCAACCCTGCCGGACGAACTCAATGAGGCTTCCGCACTCGCGTTTGGACTGGCGGACGTTCCTTTCCTCGATCGCCTCCGCCCTGCGGATTCTCTCCGCCCGAGATAAATGCATCAAGTTCATCGTCAGTCATTCCCGCAAAGTCGCCCGGCTTACCGACTTCCTTGCGGTCGACCATGTGCCCCTCAATCCGCGCGATCAGCTCCAGCGCCTTGTTCACCACGTTGCCCTGATACTTGAACTCGCCGACTTCCTCGCCATCGTCATCCGTGGCACGGCTCTGTTGCGACGACTTCGCCGCGTTCTTCACCAGCTCGTTGATGATCCATTCCCGCGTTACAGCGGTTTTCTCGACCACGCGTTCAGCGACACGCGTTTGTAGCTCGTTAACCCTTGCCCGGATGCTTTCATTTGCTTTCAGGCGGGCAGCATTTCCCCGGTTCGGTTTGAAGCCGGCCAGCTGATAGGCTTCATCGGCTGTTTTGCCCTTTGCCAGCTCTTGAGCGAAGCGCTCGTGCTTAGGGTTTCTGAGGCTACGCATGGGATTGCCTGTCAAGTCGGCGGAACAAGCGTCCCTGCCGGGACGAGGTGTTGACAATCTCGAAGTCGTCCCTGCGGGCGGTGACGCACCGCGCTCTTTACATCGAGATGCCACATCTCTTGAACGCCATCACGCGGCGCTACCGCATGGAGACGACCTGCGGAAAGAACCATGAACCCCGGCAGAGGATCATTTTTGTCTATCGGGGTTGACACCGTGCCCGCGACTAAAAACGGACGACTACTGACCGCTGGCTTAAGGCGGGTTTCGAATAGCACGCGACCATCGGCATCAACCAGACCGATTTCGAGTTCTCGTTCCACTGAGCGTCAGACCCCGTTACCAAGAAGTAACCACTTTTGAATTTCCGCGAGGGGGGTTATGACCCAGGACATTGCTGCATGCGTCACACCCCCCTCTGAAGGACATGCAGGATATTTAAGGGAATATTTTCCGGCAGAATTTCCTTCGGCCCACATACAACCTTGTCGCGCAACATTCTTCAAAAGAACCGCCCCACTTTCCACCGGAATCAACTGCCACTTGGCTCTGTTGTGGTTACAATTTCCCATTATCGTATCTTCATTGGTTTCTGCATAAATGCACCACCCAGACACTGGGTGCCTAAAATTGACACTCCCTTTATCTTTATGCAGCTTTAGGAGCTACCGCGCGTAAAACTCCGCCGTTAAATATGTTAGTGATCGTCACATTCTGCGATATTTCCTCAGCCTTTTTTTCCTCCGCCTTTAGATTGGCAGCAGAGGGTCGTTAGCTACGAGTTGAGCTCAGTAATTTCGTCAACATCTGCCTGATGGGTTGACTGAAAAACGGCCTTACCATCCATCCAAAGGCGCCTACCGCAAAGACGCCAACCGCAAACACTCCAAGCGCACACCAAACAGCCATTTTCATTGTGGCTCCCTCCTCGCATTAGAGGAGAGTACGCGAAAAAGGATCTGCAAGACCACCTGCCAGAATTGGTGGCGTGTCTCAAAAGTTGCGCTACGGTCAATGCAAGAAGAGTTGTTGACGTCGTCGCTGATCAGGGCCGCGCCGCACTAGGCCTCTCGGTTGTGGTGACAAGCCGAGCGCATGTAGGCCGTCAGGTTGAGTTCGGCACGACCGGGAGCGCCATGCTCGATCGCCACCATGGGCCATATCCAAGCCGGCGCACCGGCGAGGTTGGGGTCGATCGCGATCCAGAGATTGCCGTTCTTGTCGAAGCGAGTGGTCATAGCGGCTCTCCACCGTTGCCGCCCATCTGCGGGTTCAGCGATGCCTCCAGATCGTTCAGATCATGCTCGGTCTGTTCGAGCTGTGCCTCGCTCGCATCGAGCAACTGATTGGCCTTGGTGTCGAGGTCGCTGCCGATCCTGAATTGCCGATTCGACTTCGAGCGCGAGTTGCTTGGGCTGCATGTTGATATCGAACAGCGTCGGGCGCTGTTGAGCCTGTAGAAGGTCCGAATACTTGTCGGACAGCTCCCAACTAATGAAGGCCTTGACGTTCGAGAACGACAGCACATCGCGGATGTACGGACGCGCGAACGCCGCCGCAAACGTGTCGATCACAGTCGGGTCGGTGACGCTGTGCGGCAACGCGCCATTGCTATCGCCGAATGGCAGCTACGACAGCCCGCGATATGCGAGCTAAATGGGTCGACAATTTTCAACGCGGAACAGCGCGCTCGCATCAAGGCGTTGCAGAACCTACCGGCCGCGCCGCGTGCTGCCTCCGAGTAGTCCCATCTGATCGAGCCAGCCCGTGGATGTTGGCAATCGCACACGATTGTCAGCTTTGCGTCCACTCTCGTCGATCGGACGCTCACCATCCTTGTAGGATCAGCATTTTCGATCCGGCATGCCGGTTGCTCCATTCTCGGCACTATCGCCAACCAGCGCACGGACTGGGCGCGGCAGCAAAGGAAGTGATCGTATGGCAACAGGTACTGTGAAGTGGTTTAATGGTCAAAGGGGGTACGGATTTATCGCCCCAGATGACGGCGGAAACGACATTTTCGTCCACATCAGCGCCGTAGAACGCCCTGGACTCTCTGGTCTGGCAGAAGGCCAAAAGATTTCCTACGAAATCAAAGTCGACCCCAAGCGTGGCAAAAGGTGCGCAGAACACCTGCGGGTCTGATCACGTCCGTTGGTGATCGATCTCCCGCAAAAAATTGCTAAGACGAACAGGCTGTGTCTTTTCAGAGATGATGCAGCGGATTAGAGGGTCCGACGGCGTCAACTTAATCGACCGCCGAGCCGAAGGAGGCGATTCTCGAAGGTTCGAGATTCGGCGATAGCGCTTGTCGTGGAGATCTCGCGCCAAGTCACAATGGCTCGCTCGCGCGAAGCACGACGGAAGTCGGCAGTAACGGCTCCGGGATAGGGGGTGTGGAAAAGGTTCGCGACCTGATCGTGAACTGATAGAAACCGTTGAGCTTGACGGGACGATTTGAAGCGCTTCATGATCCGCTCGCGTCGCCGCGTCGGCTGATGAGAATTCTCGGCCCGATTGTTGAGAGCTTTGCGCTGGCGATGTTCGACGTGAAAGCCCATCTTTGCCCTCGCAGGGCCGTACGAACGGAGCTTGTCCGTGATCATCACGCGCTGCACCGGGGGAAAGGAAGGGAAGTATAAAAATGGACAGCTTGAACGAAACCGCGCTTACGAAGGGCATCATGATGTTTGGCGCTGCGGCTGGGCCGCCGACGCTATCCGACATGAGCTACCGGTTAATTCGTCGAAGTGCCTGTGGTGATGCGCCAGCGCGTAGACCCTAGGGAGGCATCGCAATCGCTCAGGATGAGCCTGCAGATGCTACAGAAGACTTACGGGCACCATCATCCCGACTGGCAATCTGGAGCCGCAGAGGCTAAGTGAGAGGGCGAAAACCCGCGTAGGCTTACCGTAGACTTACCGGGAGTAACCCAACAGGCTGCAATATAAGAGGAATTTGACGGCAACGTACAAATCTTTGAGTCAGACTCTAAGATGGCTAATGCTCATGTACGGCTTTTTGGTTGATCTCGGGCTCCTCCGCGAGCAACCGTGCCTGCGCGACAATGTCGGCCGGCTGCGGCGGCCATGGCGTTTCGTCGCTTCGCAGCGGGCGCGCACGAAGCTGAAGCGATCGACGAGGAATACCAGGGCTTCCGGGCCTGCATCGGCATCGGAGGCGTCAGCATTGGAAAACGAGCGCCGATACAGCGACCAGCTCGAAACAATAGCGGCTGTGGCATCCGAAGGCTGCTTCAACGAGGCAAGGCGTATCGACGAGGCCGGTACGCTGCAGTCGCGGGGGTCGATGACGGCACGCACCAAAAGACCGTCACTGCCGCTCCAGGCGTCTGTGCCGCTCCACACGCGACGCAAGTCGTCGGCCGCCGTGCCACAGTCCGCGACAAGGGTCAGCAAGCGCGCCCGACCAGCGGTGGTGGCCAAGAAAGGTACGGAGGTCGCTCCGGCCGGGACCATGAATTCGATGGCATGAAGCCATGGCTGGCGCGGTACGATGTCCGGTCCGAGCACACGCGCCTGGTAGCCCAGCGAAACCGCCATCACATATGTGATAACGGACCAGCGTTCGTCGTCGCTTAACGATCCGGCGAAGCCGGGCATCGCAGCACCGGGATAGCCGTGCGTAACCCACCAATACATGTCGCCCATGGTGTGGAAGGTTGTGTGCGGCTTGGTGAGATCGGCTGGCGGCGGCTTCATGCCTGAAGCGGCGGGCCCATCAGCATGCCCCGCCGCGCCATGGCACACAGCGCAGTTGGCGGCGTAGATGCTCGCTCCCCGTGCGACCACGCCCGCGTCATAGGGAACATCGGGCGGGAGATAGGTTGTCGGATACGCAGGAACACTGATGGCCGGCACGCCCCAGACGAGCGCGACACCCAGGCCCAGGACACCGGCCATCGTAGCGAACGCGACCCGGCCTTTGCGGACCAGCACCGCCGCAGATACGCATAAGACAAGGTCGACTGCGATCGCGGCCACGAGCGTCGTGAGATTGGCGGGATCCGTTTGAACCGCTATGACCGGCGCAATTCGGAATGAATAGGGCCAAGAGATCGCCTGATGGGCGGCCGGTGTCTGCTGGGTGAGGATTCCCGCGGTAATCATGATCAACGTCGCGCCAGCGACTTCACGTGACAGCAGCAGATGGATCTCCACGGTATCGCCGGACGGCCCTGCAGCCAGCCTCCAGCGCAGGACAAATGCCGCGGCAAGCGCGGCCCCGATGCAGAAGAACTTCGTCAGCAGAACGGCCCCGTAGCCGGTGGCAAAAAGCCTCGGCCAGCTTCCGACGGTCTCGGAGGCCATCCAGATGCCGCTCGCCAGGACCACGCTCATCATAGGAAGGGCGAATCCCGAAAACCGGCGCAGCACCTTCCAAAACAAAGCCCGGTCGAGCCTCGACAGCAGCAGCAGCGCGGGCAAGCATCCAAACCATGCGGTGGCTAGCAGGATATGAACCGTCGTCGGCGCGAGGGCCGCAACATCGAACGCCTGCGTCAGCGCGTGACTAGCGGCGATCGCGGTAGCAACCGCGCCGAGGCCGAACAGGATGGTCGGCAGCTGGTAGCCGAACCCGCAGGCAATCGTGGCCGCGCCAGTCAAGACGAGCGCCGTCTCTATCGCATGCCCGAAGCGAGTCCCGAGCATCACGAGCCCGTCCGCCGTGCAAATGGCCGACAGCGGCAGGTCCAGCATCACGCGCGACCGCAAGACGTAAAGCAGGCCGAGCGCGGGAATCGCGGCGACCCCCGCGGCGACGGCCAGGCGCTTGAGGCTCTGTTCGACGCGTGAAGAGCCCTCGCGGTGCTGCAGGATCGAGATGATGCAGCAGCCCGTGAGGATCGCCTGCCCGAGCAGGACGAGACCCTGGACAAGCCCGATGAGCGTCTCCATCATCATCGGACCGTGAAATTGAACTCTCCGGTGCTCCGGTTTCCGTCGACCGAGACGGCATGCCAGCACACGGTGCAACTGCCTTTCGGCAATTCCGGGAGCGCTATCTCGACAACTGTGCCGTCCGGTGAAACCGCCGTCTCGCCAGCTGCAACCGACTCCGTCCCCAGGCATGTCACCGTGGCGCCTGTAAGCTGACGTTCCACCTTCTCGCCGAACGCGAGGCAGAGGTTCTGCGGTGATGCGACGATCGCGTTCGCGCCGGGCGTGAACGACAGCAACCGACGATGCGCGTGGCCTGGCCTACACATCGCCAGCAGTGCCGCACAGACGAATGGAAGCATCCGCATGGCAGGCACTCCCGGAGAGCCAGCAATCTGCATGCTCTTTCGGACCCAGAGAAATATCGCACCGGTGGCGACAACGAGGGCCGCGACAAAGATCGCCATCGACCTCCAGAAACTGTTCTGGCCGACAGAGAAGGGGAATACAGCAAGTGTTGGCGTCTCGGCCTCCACCATCACCACGCCGACATAGTCGCCGGGCTCCCTGAAGATCATGTCGGCCTTGATTGAGCCGTTGGGGTAAGTCCGTCGACCGAGCTTCACCACCACATCTTTCGGATTGACAGCATTGATGTCCTGCAACGTTGCGGTTCCGGAGGCTCTGACGATCTCGAACGTCGTCGGCAGATCCCGCAACTGCGCATCGACCATGTCGAGCACGATGATAGCGCGGCCAACCTCGGGAATGTCCTGACAGAATTCAGCCCGGCTGTTCTGGGGTTGATACCCCGTGAAGTGCATGAACATCTGCCCGATCTTCATCTTGCAGACGTCATTCTCCATCGTCACGGCTCCATGCGCCCTCGCCGATTCTGAAGCCAGCGTAAGGCCACATGCCAGAAAGAGAGCCATACGGCGGATCGTGACCATCAGCGGACCCTCAACCTCCGTTGCGGATCGTCGCTCACTTCTTCGTCGACGGCCACACTGGCTCCCAACTCCGTGAACGTCGGAACGATCGGCCCGCCAATTTCCGCAATGTGACGCTGACCCGCATCGTCGTAGAGGAAGATAAGACCTCCGAACTTCGAATCGACATCGGTCAGGAAGCTGACGAGGCGTTCGGTTTCCCACACGGCATCAGTTGCTTCGATCGATATCTGACGCGCCTCGCCTGGTTTCAGCGGCGCATTGTTGCTGACGATGAGATCGTTGCGAGCAACTAGCTCCGCTGGATAGGCCTTATCGACCTGCGCCATTTCGGCCTCGAGTTTCCGATTGACGAAGCGTATGTTCGCGGTCGACAGCTCGCCGATGAGGAGAGGCTTGTCGGACGTGTTGGTGACGCTCGCCGTCAGCCGCATCGACCGGCCGGGCACGTCGTAGGTGGCCTTTTCAACCTTGAACACGGCGCCCGGATCTGCGGCAGGCAGCGGAGCGATCTTCGAGGTGCCCGATTGCAGCGGCACGTTATAGGGGTACGATTCGGCTTCCCAGGCGTAGCCGCCGAAGACGAGCGCGAGCACAACCACCGTCAATCCCAGCGCAACCGCGACGTCAGTCATGCCGATTCCGAGGTCATCGCGCGCACCGTACCGAGTTGATGGCGCGCAGGGTTCCAAAATGATCGCGCAGCATTCCGAGCATTCTCCGCGCAGCATTCCGACTTGATCGCGCGCAGTTTCGGATGGTGTGAAGCCTGATCGTTGGTCCATTTCTCCGGCTGGAACCAGCTTGGAGAATTGGATGCCGACGAGGAGGGTTATCATGCGCCAGGTGCGCGAGATTGTGAGGTTGAGCCTTGAGACTGGGCTCTCGACGCGCGTGGTTGGCGAGCGTGTCGGCGTCGGGCCGACGACGGTACGTGACACGCTGAAGCGGTTTGCGCGCGCGGGTCTGGCATGGCCGGTCCCGGACGCGATAAGCGATGCCGAGCTGGAGCAACTGCTGTACGGGGTGCCTGGCGTGAAGCCGGGGCGCCGCAAGGTGGCCGAGCCTGACTGGTCGGTTGTTGCCCGCGAGCTCAAGCGCAAGCATGTGACCTTGCAGGTGCTGTGGGACGAGTACATTGCGGAGCATCCGGACGGGTATCGATACAGCCGTTATGTTGCGGCCAAATTTATGTTGTGCAAGGAGCTCTAATTGCGGGGAGCCTGAACACTGGGGGCATTGTTCACGCAACATAATTCGACGTCTGAGTAGCGAACCATTTGTCCAATGGAGCCTCGCTATGGATCAGACGATTTATTCCGTCCCCTTGACCGTGCCCCACCGTGATGACGCGCCATTCACCGACGAGCGGCACCGATACCTTCGCCACTGTGCAGAAGCCGGCGCGACCGCAGCTTCTCTCAGAGTCAAGCGGAACGAACTGTTGCGGATTGCCGCATATCTCGGTCCAGATGCTTCGGAGGGCATCGATATCGAGGCGCTCCAACGGATCGCGACCGAGCGTCTGCGCCTGACGGGGGCTGTCACCGCAGCACGAAGAGTGGTCGACATCGGACGACCTTGGCTTCGATTTCTCGGTTGGTGGCGTGAACAAACCGTCGTGTTTCAGTACCAGAGCCAACTCGACCAGTATGTGACATGGATGCGCAATGAGCGCGGTTTTACGCCATCGACGGTGGAGCAATGGAGCCGGATCATCGGTAGGTTCCTACGCTGGTGTGATCAGACAAGCCGGCAACTTAGGGACCTTCAGCCTGGGGACGTTGACGCCTATTTCGTTACCCAGGCGACGGGACGATGGTCCCGCGTTTCGGTAGCCAGCACAGCCTCTGCCTTGCGGGGATTTCTGCGCTACGCGGCAAAGCGGGGAATGTGTACGGATCGCTTAGCGGCCTCGATTTGCCGGCCTCGGCTCTATCGACAGGAGTCGCTGCCGTATGCCCCAGATTGGTGCGACGTGCAGCGCATGTTGGCCGACGCCGAGACTGACACCCCCCGGGACATCCGTGATCGTGCGATCCTGCTGTTGCTCGCGGTCTACGGGATGCGCAGCGGCGAAGTGGCGGCATTGCGCCTCGATCAGATCGACTGGCCGGGTGGGACGCTACGGCTTTTCCGCCTGAAGCGCCGTCAGCCGCAGATCTACCCGCTGGTTCCCTCTGCGGCTGAGGCGCTCGCCCGCTACATCGACACGATGCGGCCGCTATCATCGTGCCCGGAAGTGTTTCTCTGCATGCACGCGCCCCGTCGGCCGTTGAAGGCAGGGAGCATCTATGATGTCGCTAACCGCAGATTTGTTGCACTTGGAATCGACGCCGCCCACCGCGGTGGCCATGCGTTGCGCCACGCCTGCGCCTCCCGGCTTCTTGCCGAAGGTCTGTCGATAAAGGAGATCGGGGACCATTTGGGACATCGCAGCGCGGCGTCAACCAGCATCTACGCCAAGGTGAACATGCAGGCGCTTCGCGACGTCGGAGCGTTCGACCTGGGAGGCCTCCAATGATGCTGACCCATGTTGTCGACGCCTATCTGGCCAAGCAACGGTCACTGGGGCCGCGTTTCGAGTCCGCTGAGGTTCTGCTCCGCAGGTTCTGCCGAGCGATGGGCAATCGAGATATCGGCGAAGTCACCCCAGAGGCGGTAGCCGAGTTCCTCCAAGGCAAAGGATCGCTCAGTGCCACCTGGATGCTGCGATATAGAGTTTTGAGCGGCCTTTATAGATTCGCCATCAGTCGCGGGTACGTGGCATCCTCCCCACTGCCGACAACGTTTCCAAAGCTGCCGCCGCAACAAACGCCCTATGTTTATTCCACGGAAGAACTGCGCCGCCTGTTGGACGCGACCTCGATCCTGAAGATTGGGCATCGCCCTCACGTGCCAGCTATGTACCGTACGCTCCTCTTGTTGCTGTACGGAAGCGGCATGCGCATTGGCGAGGCGCTTCGTTTGGTCTTGCAAGACGTGGATCTGACTGATCAGGTCATCACCGTCCGTGACACGAAGTTCTTCAAAACGCGCCTCGTGCCAATCGGACCCAAGCTCAACCAGGAACTGGTCGAGTACGTCGAGCGCCGTCGCCGGCTCCCTCTGCCGCGCGGGCAAGAATCTCCATTATTCACTACGCGCGGCAGTCGACCATGGCACTATGTGCGGGTCATCTCCTGGTTTCAGCATGTCCGCCGAGCGGCCGGAATCAGTTGCCCTGTCGGTGAGCCTCGATCTCCACGGCTGCACGATATTCGCCACACAGCCGCGGTGCACCGGGTGATCGCATGGTATCGCTCCGGTCAAGACGTGCAGCGACTGCTTCCGCAACTGGCAACCTACCTTGGCCACATCGATATCCGTTCAACCCAGCGCTATTTGCAGATGACGCCGGATCTCCTCCAGGCAGCCAGCGAGCGCTTCGCTCTGTACGCGATGGAGGCCGACCATGAAGGATAAGAACCTGCTTGGTCCGTGGATCCGGCGGTTCTTGCTGGAACATCTGGTTGCCGAGCGCAATCTTTCCCGCAACACCCAAGCCAGCTACCGCGACACGCTGACATTGTTGCTGCCGTTTGCCAGCAAGCAGGGAGGCTGCGCCATCGATCGCATGACCGTGGAAGAGCTGACGCCGGAAGTCGTCCGCAAGTTCCTGGACCACCTGGAGCGCGATCGCCGGTGCAGCGAGGTCACCCGCAACCAACGGCTGGCGACCATCCATTCACTGGCGCGCTTTATCGGGACGAGTTCGCCGGTTCACCTGGCCTGGTGTTCCGAGATACGGGCAGTGCCGTTCAAAAAGACGGCCAGGTCCGCGATCGGATACCTCGAAAAGGCCGAGATGGACGCGTTGCTAAACCAACCTGACAGACGCACGAGTCTTGGGGTGCGCGACCATGTTCTGCTGCTTTTCCTATACAACAGCGGTGCTCGCGCCGATGAGGCAGCAAAATTGACGGTCGGCAATCTCCAACTGGGTGCGTCCCCGTCAGTGCGACTTCACGGCAAGGGAAACAAGATTAGAATCTGTCCATTGTGGTCAACGACGGCAACCTCATTGACTCGTCTTGTGGCCGACCGGAACGAAAGTGAAGCGGTCTTTCTCGGGCGGACGAACCAGCCTTTGACCCGCTTCGGAATACACCGTCTCGTGACGCAATATGCCGCAATGGCGAGCGAAACAGTGCCGACGTTGGCGGCGAAGCGTGTGAGCCCACATACGGTTCGGCACACAACGGCCGTGCACCTGCTGCGCGCCGGCGTCGACATCAACACAATCCGTGCTTGGCTGGGTCACGTGTCATTAGACACCACGCACATCTATGCTGAAGTCGACCTGGAGATGAAAGCAGAGGCGTTAGCCAGGGTCGATATCAGTAGCCTGAGGCCGCCGCCTCGGCAATCCTCTCTCCCGTCGTTGATGGCATTCCTGAAGGCCCTGTAGGCCGAAAGGTCACACTCTTATGTTGCGGAGCGAGCCGAGGAGGTTGGCGAAATCCTTGGCTCACTCCAGCAGCGACAACATAAATCTGGCCGCAACATAACGACTGTACCCGTAACCGTCCGGGTAGGCCGCGCGATGCTCCTCCCACAATAGCTGCAGCGTCACCCCTGGCCGGCGAAGCTCGCGGTGGACCGCCGCCCAGTCTGGCTGCGGTCGACGATTCTTTGCCCCGACCGTTGGAGGGCGGTAGAGCCGGGCCTCCAGCGCCTCGTCCGTCAGGCCTTCCGGTACCGGCCAGGCGAGGCCGGCGCGCCGGGCCCGCCGGATGCACTCTCCGGCGGCCGTCGCACTCACCCCCAGGCTGGCGGCGATCTTGCGTTTGGACATGCCGGCGGCGGACAGCCGCAGCACGTCGCGGATTTTGCGCATAGGTAATCTCGGTCCTGGCATTTGCCCCCGCTCCTCGTGGAAAGGAGCGAACGCCATGCTGATTCGCAGATCACCCAACGGTGCCGGTCACACCCGTCCACAGGCTGGTCGCGATCGCCCGGAATGGTGGTCGCGATCAATCGGAACGCCTGGTCGCAATCAATCGGTAGAGCCGGGCGTGATCAATCGGAACCTCCGGTCGCGATCGCCCGGTGTGCGCAGGAATGGGCTTCACAGGCCACCAGTAGCCGCCGAATGACTGTATGCTTTTAATCGCGGCCCACTCTGCGAGCGTACACCGGTACAAAGATCCGTCCGCGGAGCTACGCAGTGATCCGTTGGGCAATGTCGTAAACGGCGAGGCCGCCTGCTTTTATATCCCTAACGGCGCTCGCTTTGTCTTCAGTACGCATCCGGCGCAGCTTACGATTACCCACATTTCTGGGTTAGATTTCAACTCCGATTGCGATGTCGATGAGACGCGATAATCCGCGCCACATGACCAGGTTGCCGGGAGGCCGATCGTTAGCACGGGCGAGGTAACCGCCGAGTCTGGCAATCTTGATCAGATAGTGCGAGAGCGTCCTTCGTAACGGGCTCACCGGGTTTTTGTCTTTGACAAGCCGATCAAGCAATTTGATTTCGGCCTTGGTCAGAGCAAATTCTGGCGGTGCCTTTGATGCCGCTCGGTTGAGCATGGTCATCCAATATAGACGCCAGCTCACAATGCAGAGCAACGCAATCAAGTTTGTCAATCGTTGCGCGGTCCGCAGCTGCAAGTCCTCTGCCTTGCAACCAGACTTGAGGATCTTGTGGACGACTTCGATTTTCCACCTTAGAGAATACCACTCCAACTTCTCGATTGCATCCTTACGAGAGTGCACCGGAAGATCGGTCAAGAGCTTCCATTCGATCTTCTTTCTGTTCTTCGGAGTTCCCCTTTCGATCGCATGGATTACCGTCAAAGTCAGACCGGGATAGCGCGCCTTCTTGCCAATCGGCGGCAGAATGCGGATTTTGCGATATCTTACTTCAAGAACGGCCTTGTCCGGATTGCCCTTGTTGTCCCGCACCTCGAGCCGAGGCAGGCCTTTGACTGCGACTTCATCCATTGCTGCTGCAACAGTATGATCGCCGTCTCCTGCCAAACGATCGACACAGGTTCTTACCAAAAAGTGCGTTCCAACTTTCTGCGCCTCGCAAAACAATTCATAGATGTCGGCCTCGCGATCGCCGATATGGATGCATTGCGTGGGATCGTCGAAAAGCTCCGTGGATTGCTTGAGGTTTTCCAGCCATCGAATGCTTTCCTTGGTTTCGATGGGATCCGCGTCAGATTGACTTCGCGTCTGAGCGCCGCGACCCCTCGAAATTTCTTCCTGGTCCAGAATTTTACCGCACCGAGCCCCAGCGGAAGTCCGTCGAGCGTCACCGCAAGGCTCGAATGCATCAGTATTCCGCATGCCGCGTACGATTGAGGTTTGCCGTCCAGACCTCGTCGGCCATTCGGGATGCGCTTGGTCATCCCAATCAGCTCCGGATGCTCTCTCTTATAGGTGAATTCCGTCGTGTCATGCAGGATCAGAATCGGCGCCTTCACCGGCGCGATGCGCTCGCGTGTCGTTTTGAAGTGGCCGGACAAGATGTCGGCCTCGCTTACCCGTTCATTGGAGAAAAAGCGATAGGCCGCCTTGGTATTCGCCCAATCCTGACAAACCATCGGAATGCTCTGCCCGATGTCACCGCCAATCTGCTTCAGCAACACGCGAAATCTCTCACCAAGTCGCGCGTCCTTGAATTCACACATCGTAGCTTCGCGATCAAACCAAGTCTGCGCATCAGGCGTCGACCGGCATACCTTTCTGCTCGCACCGGCCCGTAAACGTAGTCCCATAGAGCACCCCTTCATCCCGAATCAGGTGCTCCACAAAGAATCACAAGTGATTCTTCCGATTCAAGTTTCTGGCTCAGGCGCGCGTCTCAAAATCAGTAAATTTTGTGGGTAATCATAAGCTGGCGCAGGCCGCGGGCCCGGTTGGATTATTCTGATGGCCAGCACTTAAGCAACTCCGAATTTCTTTATAAATTTGGATGAGCTCGATGAGGCGTTCGATGTGGAAGTCGGTGAACGCCTGGACTCTGTCTTCGCCAAGGCCATAGACCTATATGGCTCCGTCCTCGAACTCCATTTCATTGGTGACGTCTCCGCAGCCAATCTTCGTCTTCGCCGAGGTCCCCCGCGACCTTGGTGATGGTGGTGACGTGACCCGAGACGTTTCGGCGGCCAATGAGAAACCGTCGAGCATCACTCATCTCGAATGCTCAAGCGCTTCGGGGGTGTGAAGTATCGATATTTGCCGGTAAGCGTTCCATTGACGAACTGAAGGCCATGATCGCCATAGATCATATCCTCACGTACGTAGCCGTCCGCTATGGCCTCTTGATTGTTGCCGCCGACTGTCTTCCGGGTAGTCGTCACCCCATGGTTGGCTGGCGGCGAGCCGAGCATTTCAATTATGACATCGCGTGGTGTGCCCAGTTTCAAGGTATCAAACTGTTTGGCAGGAATCATCCCGGCTGCCTTGATGGGTTCAGCTGTGATTCGCGGGAGATCTTCAGATCCAATTGGGTTACGAACCACAACTTTCTCGATGCAGTGTGAATGGATTGGAATGCCAGGGTGCGAGTCCCATTTAATGTAATGATCGGAGCGCAAGATCTCCCAACCGGCTTCTGTATAGATGGCCTCCAGCTCTCCGCGCGAGAACGATTTCTTGTGACCAGATGCCAACCCCTCCTTAGGAATAGGATGGTCTGGTCGATCGAGCGTGTTGGTGAAGCAGTGAAATCCTCCAGGCCGCGTCCGATCGATTAAGGTCGTGACGAGCGGTTTCCAGACGGTCCGTTCCGTGAAATGCAATACGCAATGCGCTATAAAGACGTCGAGGTAAGCAGGCGGCTGGACGTCTTCAACACGAGCCACACCGCTCGTTATGTTCACGCCAAGATCGCCTGCCAGCCGGTTCAGCTTGGAGATGGCGGCTTCGGAGATGTCGGTCGCGATCACCTGATGATCAAAATGGGCCAAATAGAGGGCATTGCGCCCCTCGCCGCAACCCAGCTCGACAACCACGCTCTTCGCGCGGAGAGCTGGTGCTATCTCGAAGATTTCGGGGCTAGGACCACCCATACACGATACGTTGGGATCGGCGTAGCCCGAATCCCACCATAAGGGTGAATGCTTCGCTGCCTCTTGCATACTGCACCTCACGCTGCCTGATATTGCTCTTCGAGGGCCGCCACCGTCCTTGAGTAAAACACTCGCGCCACAATACTCGAATATTTGAATCCCGCGTGAGTCAGTTGATAAGTATCACCGTCTGCCAAGTCGACGAGTTGCAGACATTCGAGCGCCTTGAGCTCTTCGCTGAAATCGGCCGCCAGTTCGCGTCCGAATACTGAAGCGTAGTTCTTTCTGCTCAGTGCGGACAACGTGAGGCCAAGCAGGACGTAGCGACGCGCGAGATCTCCCGGCGTCAGTTTGATTCCGTGCGATGCTATCGCGTCAGGATCGAAGGAGCGAGTCGAGAACGCGTCGATAATTGACGAAGCGGCACGAGAATTGACGGCATAGTCCGTGCCATAGTGATATTGCCCGAAATAGCTTCTGGCGCCAACTCCCAATCCTAGCAGGGGCGTTCCCTCGAAATCCGAGGCCTCCTGCCGGTAGGCTCGGTCGCCAGCGATCTTGGTGAAACGCGTGAAGGATTCCTGACGGTAACCTTTGGACGCCATCAGAGCAACGTTCTGGTCGTAGACCTCATACTTTTCCGCTTCAGAGAGGAATAATTCGGGATTGTGCGCCTTCGAGGTCATGATGTTTGTCATCGGACGAACAACAACGGGGTAAAGAGAGAGTGTCTGCGGCTCATAGTCGAGCGCGCGGCCAAGCGAAAAGATCCAGGAGGCACGGGTTTGACCACGCAGGCCGTAGATCAGATCAAGATTGACATGGGAAAAACGGTCCATCAGCGCTTTGATTCTCGCTTCTGCAGTCTCGACCGAATATGGTCTACCAGAGTGCGCAAGCTCGCCGGGTACCATGCTTTGGATGCCCATGCTCATTCGGTTGACGCCAAAGGCCTTCAAGCAATCCAGAAGGTTGTTGTCGAAAGTGTCTGGCGCGCTCTCGACCGTAATCTCACATTTTCGGCTTCGTTTTGGAAATGCAGCGTCGAGGGCGGCGAAAAGCTTGCCGAATTGATGCTGAATCAGCAAGGTTGGCGTGCCGCCGCCGAAATAGATACTTACAACCTCTCGATCTCCGAAGTATTCTCCATATCGCGCGATGTGCTCTACCAATCGAACAACATAAGATTCCCTCGTCTCCGGTTTTTGACGCGTTGCAAGAAAGAGCGTGCAGTAAGTGCAGCGATAGCGGCAGAACGGGATATGGATATAGATGTTGATTTGCTTAGAACGGCGAGCCTGCTCAACGACATCAGTTATGCGGAGTGGCTGCGGAAAGGCCCGATACGCTCGCTTGGAGGGATAACCATAGACGTAGGTTGGCAGCTCCTTTTTCGCTATGCTTGTCCGAAGAAATTCCAGACAATCCATGACTTGACCCGTTGATTGCCAAACCCGGTGAATGCCTGAACGCCGTCGTTCGCCGAACGCCACAAGTTCATGCCTTGTGAAGTGGACCCTATGCTGAGGACCACTGGGTCCGGTTTCTTAAGTGGAGCTGCTGCCGTTCGTGCTTCCCAATAACCTTACGCTACTCTTGCTTGCTGCTGTTGTGGCTGTGGGCAACGGGCAGCGTTGTCCAAGCTTCTCGCTTGCGAGACGCGTCATATCCGCAGCCTCTTCGCCGAATGCGCCGGTGGATGCAAGAAGAATCTTTGGACTAGGTGTTGCGCGTAGTCGGGTGCTGACATCTGTCCGGCCTTTATTGCGACCGTCATATGTCGCAGGCCCGTATGGGAGTTCGCGGATCAGGTCGAAATCACAGCGGCGTGCTTGGAAGCACCTGGGCATGTACTGAAGATTGGGCCGTTTCAACCATCCCCTTACACGGGCCTCTCACAAAGAGGTAGATCGCGCGTTTGACCACACAGCAAAAGCCCCGCGCGAGCGGGGCTTTACAAGTGAACCGCCGGTACCGAATTAGTGCTTCGTCAGATCGGAAGCCTGATCGGTAAACCTGAGTTCTTCAACTCCGCTGACCGAGATCGTCTGGTTGTCGGTAAAATGCAGCGTCCAGGTCAACGTGCTCGCATCGAAATCGATCCCGGTGATATCATGCCAAGACCGATCCGCAAACTCGACTGCATCGTAGCCGTCGCCGCCAATGATGGTGGCGTTTCCGGCGTGCGTTTGGATATGGAAGGTATCGTCGCCGCTTCCACCCTGCAGCGTCGCATTTGCCCCGGGGGCGCCGCCATTGAGCCAGAACTCGTCGTTGCCCCTACCGCCCTGCAAGTAGTCGCCCTGCACGCCGACCAGCGTGTCGTTGCCGTCGCCGCCAGAAAGCGTGCTGCGTCCCGAGGCCACATCTATGAGGAAGTCATTACCTGCCCCGCCGACCAGCGATTGCGCGCCGGTTCCTGCCTGCAAATAGTCCTGTCCGGTACCGCCATCCAACGTGTCGTTGCCGGTGCCGCCATAGATGCTGTCATTGCCAGCGCCGCCGTACAGCGAGCTGTTACCGCTCGCACCACCAGCATTGATGACGTCGTTGCCTGAACCGGCGTAGACCGTATCGTTGCCGCTGTCGAACAAGTTTAGGGTGTCGGAGCCCTCGCCCATGGCAACGAACACGTCGTTGTCGCCACCGCTGACATTGAGCGTCTTGCCACCGGCGTCGTTTAGGATGATCGCTTTCAGAGCGGGATTCGTCTCTACCGTCGTGGACGACGCAACGTTCAGGATCTGGGTGCCAGGCGAGACCGCCCCTCCGGGAAACGGACCATACTGAACCTGTGCCGTGGTGCCATCGTGGAACACACCGCTACTCTCTAGCGAGTCGATCAGCGCCTTTCTGACACTCGGCTCGATGTAGTTGCCGGTGTGGTGAAGAAACTGGCCCAACTCGGTTTTTGTCAAGTACGTGATGGCCATGATACCTCCTGGCAAGCTCCATGGATGAGCTGACACGCTGTCAGCGGCAAAGCTCTGCTTGGACGAGAGGGAGAGCATCGCGCATCTGCGTACCCTCAGAGCTTGCCTCCGTGTCGCTGCATCTAGCAGCAACCCCTCATGCTACATGTTCCTCTCCTGCTTCCTCTCCTGCGAAGCAGCGGCTTCAATTTGCGCTAGAATAGGAAGAGAGTACAGCTACTAGAACTTGGAGGGATGCTGTCCTTGTATTTCGGATCGCTGGCGGCAGTTCCGCATCTCACGCGCGCGATCCGTTCGTTCATCCCACAACTAAGCCCACGCGAATGCACCAACTATTTCGCTCACGCAGGCTATGCTTCTAAATGACAGGAATCCGCTTTAGCCTGCCGCGCCTGTCATGGCGTCGTCCTCCAGCACGCTGCTCCCGAGCGACTGATTAGGGGAGGATTGCCCACCGAGCGGCTCGTCGCGCATGTGATCGACGCCAAGTATTATTGGCATTTGCCGCTTTACCGCCAGGCGCGGTACCGTCAAGTTAACGAATTGGAGCGGCCGAGGGGGTAGACGACGGGCATGCCGACCGCCCGGGACCCTCTTTATCGCCGCCATCGCTTCCCACCGGAAGTGATCAGCTATGCCGTTTGGTTGTATTTCCGGTTTCCCTTAAGCTTGCGCATGGTCGAGGAAATGCTGGCGGCGCGTGGCATTGGCGTGACCTATGAAACCGTGCGCCAGTGGGGGCGGAAATTCGGCAAGCCGTTCTCCGATCGGATCCGCCAGCGCGCACCCGCTCGCGGTGACAAATGGCATCTGGACGAAGTCGTTATCTCGATCGCGGGCGCACAACATTGGCTCTGGCGCGCTGTCGACCAGAATGGCTTCGTTCTCGACGTCTTGATCCAGCGCGGAAGAGACTCGCGCGCTGCGCAGCGGCTCATGAAGAAGCTCTCGAAATCCGCCGGCACGCCGCCGCGCGTGATGATCACGGACAAGCTCCGTTCGTACGGCGCTGCGAGGGCAAAGATGGGCTTTCACGTCGAACATCGCCAGCGCAAAGCTCTCAACAATCGGGCCGAGAATTCTCATCAGCCGACGCGGCGACGCGAGCGGATCATGACGCGTTTCAAATCGTCCCGTCAGGCTCAACGGTTTCTGTCAGTTCACGATCAGGTCGCGAACCTTTTCCACATCCCCTATCCCGGAGCCGTCACTGCCGACTTCCATCGTGCTTCGCGCGAACGAGCCTTGCGACTTGGCGCGAGATCTCCACGACAAGCGCTATCGCCGAATCTCGAACCTTTGAGAATCGCCTCCTTCGGCTCGGCGGTCGATTAAGTTGACGATGCCCTTTGAATGAATGGAGTGCCGCACCATGCGTGCCTTTGCTTTCGCAATCCTTCTCGCAACCGGCTCAACCGCCTTCGCGGACGAGATTGTCACTACGTCACGCACCGACGGGTTGGGGCGGACCGTCACCACCTCAACGTCCACAGCCGGCACCTATACGATGACCACGGGCCGCAACTATGATGGCAGCTACACTACGCGGTCGCAGTCGGCTCCGAACCGGCCTTGTAGCTACCAAGAACGCGCGATGGGCCGCTGCTAGGCGTCGCGCGTCGCGGCCTCGAACGGCATAATCAACGACATTTTGCGTAAAGCGGCGACGTGCGATTGGTACTCCTTGATGTCCACTTCGCGCGTCACATTCGAGAACGAATCTTCAAAGCTGGCGTGAACCTCGCCTTCTTCGATCCACGATTTACCGCCGTCCGCACTGACGCGATGGCCGACGAATACCTCACGTCGGCGCGTCCGGAGTGAATAGGCAGCGAATGCGCTGACCCCTGGGCTCCTGACGCTTGGCGGAATTTGACGCCGTCGTATCTACGCGGCCCCCCAATGATATTCATCAATGACATCCCTACCCCTGCACCGCAAGACGCGAAGGAATTGATCGAGCCGTCGCCGCGTTCGTTTGAGGGAGTCACGCGGTGAAATTGGACGCGGGGGAACGAGTCTCCCCGGGCGCTCTCCGTCAAGAGCCGGGCGTCCACTTCCAGACGATGTCGGACACGCCGATCGGCCTTGGGATCAGCCCAAGACGGGCGAAGCGGTCGGCGACGGCCCGCTGGCTCTTGATTACCTCGTCGTCGACTGGAACGACGTGGTAATTCGAGCGGTCGACGAAGCGCCTGATCGCTTCGATATCGACACCGGTCGCCTCAGCTTGAGCCTTCGCGACCTCCTCGTGATGGGTGTCGGCCCAGCGGCCTTCGGATGAGAAAATCATGGTGATCCGGGTCGAGCAGGGCAAAGGCGGCAGGGACCGTTACGTCATGCTCTCCCCACAGCTTCTGCGGATTCTGCGGGCCTATTGGCGGCTGACCCGACCGACGCACTGGCTGTTTCCTGGCCGCGATGGCGAGCGGCCGCTTGAGCCCACCGTGCTGCACGCCGCCTGCCGTTCAGCCCGCACTGCGGCCGGCCTGAGCAAGCACGTGACGGTGCACACGCTGCGGCACAGTTTTGCCACCCATCTTTTGGAGAACGGCGCCGATATCCGCGTCATCCAGGTGCTGCTCGGCCATGCCAGCCTGTCGAGCACAACGCGCTACACCCAGGTCGCCACCAAAACGATCAGCCAGACCCCGAGTCCGCTTGATCGACTGCGATTGGAGATCATTCCGCCCGGCTGATTGGGTGCCATGGGTCCGCCTTTGGAGGTGGCGGATGTATTCCGCCGCCACGGCGACGCCTTTCGGCAGGCGTATGCCGGTCATCTCGGCCGCGTCGAACGGCGCGTGATGGGCGCCATCACGGCGTGTCCGACGGCGCTGCTCGGTGGCCATGTCGAGCAATGCGACGACTGCGGTGCCACCCGCATCGCCACCGTGCCCGCGATTAAAGAACGGACGACGACAGAAGCGCGGACATAACCGTCGACGATTAGTTCAACCGCCGCATGAGACATCTGTCCCTCAATTAAGAAAAGCTTCAATGGCGCATGGATTACCATGTGGACGCGCCAGCGTTCAGAGCCGCGACTTTGAAACCTTAGGCAAGCCTGAGGAGCGAAGCTTCTTGTCGCAAAAGAGCAGCCGCGCACATCCTGACGGCAACGACCAAGGCGCTGATGTCTCGCGTAACCGCCGCCTTCGCGACGAGGGGCCGCCGCAGACGCGGCGGCCCAGCCATGAGCAAGTCACAGTAGGTGCGGCGCACCTCTTGAGGGCTTCGTTGACTGTACAACATCCACGGTACCATAGTCACTCGACGCTATCGCCCTTAAGTAAATATAGGCAAGTAAATATAGGCGGGGCGATCAAATAGCTCCTGAGTAATCCTATCTTTTCCCCAATCAGGCGGCTCCAACACGAGCATCACCTGCAAGTTCTTGTAGTTGATCAGCGACCAATTAAACCTGTAAGGAAGCCAATTAAACCTGTAAGGAAGAAAGACTGATTTGTCGTCGAGAGACGCGAAGTGAAAAATGCAAGAAGTCCGTTAGCTCGACCGGTTACAACGTTCTGGCGGATCTCTTGGGCGCGGCTCCGTGCGGATCTGTTGTGAGGAGTTGTGATGCACGTGTATCGACTGCAAATCGTAGCCTTAAGCGTTGCACCGCTAATAGTCGTCGCTCAATGGTCTGCTGGCGCACAAGCTCAACAGGTCCAGTCCGAGCCGATTGCGGTTCAGGACCGGCTACCCTTGGGCCCTCTGACCCGTTTGATCGGCGTATGGACCGGCACTGGCATCGACACGGTGCCGGACAGCAAGGGCGGATCGACCCGTACCCCATTCCTTCAGCAGTTGACCTTCGAGGCGATCCCGCGACTGACCTACGGGGCTCAAACGGTGCGGGCCTTGCGGTATAGCTGCCTCGATTGGGCAACCGATGACACCTCCAAGTTGGCCACGATGTTTCCGGTGTTCGAAGAAAACGGATACTTCATCTGGATTCCGGAGAAGAATTCCATCGTCTTGCAGGTTTCCAATCCACGCGGCCTGTCGATGCTGGCGAGCGGACCGCCCAAGCCAGATGGCTCCTTTGCGGTCACGACCGAGGGCGGCAATGGCGGGGTTTTGGTGACCAGCTATCTGCAAGGCTTCGCCAACGCCATCGGCTATGAGACATCGGTCAAGTTCGAGAACCCCGAGACACTGCGCTACGCCAACGACACGCTGCTGAAGCAACCCGATGGCTCGATCTTTCACCAAACCGACATCACCACGCTGAAGCGCTATTGACAACATCGCGATCCCCGTTGGCTCCGGCCGATCCGAGGCTTGCCCAACGAGACGCATAGCCGACAAAAGCGGCTTCCGGTGCGGCCCCTCGGGTCGCCGTACGGCCTAGGGCGGAGTCTCCGATGTTATTTGAGACGCGGCTTGTCCTGATCTACGTTACATCATTGTTGGCGTTTTTAACGACAGCTGACGCGCAATCGTCATTTCCAAATTATCCGGAGCCGGATTTGCCCTCGATGGGCGCGTGTGTGAACAGTGCTCCTCAGCCCCTTCCTGAGCGGTGGCAGGCGACGACCTTGATGGCGCCGTATCTCTACACGGGCAAATCCAACGATCTGGACAATCTCTCGAGCCGGGCCGAGCTTCAGGTCGGCCGGCTCGTCTATGACGGCGAGAACGGGCTGATGCGCAGCACGCTACGTGGCGCAAAGCTCGGCGGCGTCATCGACTTGCTGATTTCGGAGAAGGCCACCTACGTCCTCACCGGCAGCTACGAGAACCCTCAGTGCCTAGCAACTCTGGCGAAGCCGTACAAGGTTCCCTCACGCACTTGGCAGGACCAGAAGTTCAAGCCGGTCTGTGTCGGCAATCACGCAGTCGCGCCGACGATCGATTCCGGGCCCAAGGTCGATTGGTGGAAGCAGCAATCGCCGGTGATGGAGCCCGGCGCGTTGGGTGAAGCGGCCGACTGGTTCTGGTTTGACGAGAAGGGTTATCCGACCCGGACCATGTTCTGGTACAAGCACGATGGCCTGCCGGCCATCTTGGGCGACTACGCTTTCACCAATTTCTATCAATTCGGTTCGGGCAACGATATCGACGTGAATAAGATCCTCGCGACCTGCGAGAGTGCAAAATTGCCGGTCTGGAATGATGACAAGGCACACGAGCAGCAGACCAAAAGAGTGACTGCCGCCCGGCAGGAAGATTCCGCGGGCAAGCTCATTCCCGGCCTGAGTTACAAGGCGTGCTCGGCATTGAAGGCCAAGCCGCCGACCTGGCCGGTCAGCTTCTATATGAGCAGTTTTTCGACCGCGGCGAAGTACAGCACACCAAAACCGCTGGTCACGTCGGTCTACTTCAAGCCCGATGAGCCGATGCTGCGGACACGACTGCACGAGGTTGCGAGCCCCGCACCTTACTTCGTCAGTGCCAGCTCCAATCGGAACGGTCGCAATGCCGGACCCGATTGGTCCGACGCGCTACTGATCAGGCATGACAGCTATGGTGTCGATTTCAGCGCCACACCGCCCTATTCCCAAAAGAGTTGCGCGAGGGGCCCGCATACCTCGCTGCCGGGGTCACCCCACAAGAACTGGGGCGTCGCTGGCCGCTGTCAATGTATGAGCGTGATCGAGAATAATCCCGTGCTCAGCCCCGGGCGCAATACCGAGATCATCGGCTGCCCGCTGCCCCTCGTTGCGACCAAGCCAGGCGAGCAGAGCGGCAATACCATGTTCTGGATGTGGTACACGATCACGGACCCGATGCAGCCGATCGTCTTCCTGCAGTCGAAGCCGGATGTGACGATCGGCACCGGCCTGTCGCTGGCCGACTATGCGCACTGGCAGCCGAAATCCGTGCCCAACGACATTTTCACGAGGCCGCCCGCCGACAGCTGCCCGCCACCGCCTGCATCGGCCCCGGCCGCACCGATGCCTTGCATGGGGTGTCACAATTTATCGACCAACAATTGAGGAACGCTGCGCGCGCGTCCATAGGCACACTTCTCGACCGTTGGAACGTAGCAATGACGAATGGCATCGATCTTGGTGTTTCGAAATGGACCTTACCGAGCCTGCAAAGCCTTCTGCAGGATGCGATCGATTTGGAGTTCTGGACGATCCCCTACTATCTCTCGGCGATGTATTCCATCCGCGACCCTGCCTCCAACGCCTATCAGCTGATCCAGTCAGCTGTCTATCAGGAGATGCTGCATGCGCAGCTTGTCTGCAACTTGACCAATGCTTTCGGCGGCTTGCCCACCTTCACGGCTCCAGTCTATGGCGGCCCGAAGATCCCGCATCTGGATTTCAAGCTTGATACCCCCGACCCCACGCGGTTCTTCACGCCCTATAGCACCGACATCGGTCCGCTCGACCTTGAGCGTATCAACACCATGTGCCTAATCGAATATCCGCAATGGCCGAGCCCACCATCGCAGCTCAACGTGCTGAAGGACCGGACTAAATACGGATCGATCGGCGCATTGTACGCCGCCATCCGCAGCGGCGTCACCGCGCTCCGGGACGACTTGCGCGGCGGCGTGCGACAGGTGGATTATTTCGGTTCCTACTACAACAACCTGCCGACAACCACGATCACCAGCGACGGACTCGAAGGCTATCGGCAGGCGATAGAACTGCTCGATGCCATCGTCGAGCAAGGCGAAGGCAAAACCCAGGGCGATTCCGACGTGCGTGTGGAATATCAAAACACGGCCGACGGCTTTAACGACGGCTGGCCGCATTATCGCAAGTTTGTCCACATCCGCGGCATGACGCCGTACCCCGCGACGTTCCTGCCGGACCGCAAGCTGAATGCGGCCGGCCTAAAGGCGCAGCAGATTCTGGTGCGTGATTTCGTGAGCTTCATAGGCATGCTGAATGAGATGTTTCAGGGTAAACCGTATCAGGGGTTTGGCCCCCTGATGGCCAAACTCGGCGGCGAGGTGCTCAATTGCTGGCAGCACAACGCCGTGCCCAAGTTCTCATAATCTTCGGAAGCGCTGATATGGCAGGGTCCGATCACGTGTTCCGTGTCCATCCCGCCATCGGCTTTGCCCGCGTCGGGAACAGCGAAGACTATTACTTCGCCCCGGAGACGATGGCGGGACTTCCCGTGGCGGGCCATTCCACGACCATGGGCGGGCTTCCGATCCGGCCCGGCACGGAATCCGACACCATTACCAGCAGCGAACTGCGCGATCGCAAAGGTGCGCTCAAGCGTCAGGCGGCGCGCTTCCGGATTTTTCAGTATCCGCGCACGGACGCCGGCAAATATCCCTGCCCCGGTGGAACGGAAATCAGATTGGGCTCCGTGGTCGACGGAAAGTGCGTCGTCGACATCATCTGGACCGTTCACATCGCCAGCAAAAAAGGCGAACTCCTACGCGTTCAACGGCGATCTCGGCATTGCCGTCTATGACAAGAAAAATGCCGGCAAACTCAAGGTCAGGAATCTGGCGGAAGGCTCGGAGCTCAGCGAAGCCGCCCGGCTGAGGCGGCTGATCATCGATCCCGGGCCGCGCGCGATCCGCGCGACGGATCCCACAACCGTCAAGTTCGACGAACTGACCACGGCTTCCTGCTGGGACGGCGGCGCGCAGATCAAGCCTCTGCCCCAGTATCCGCGATCATTCCCCGACACCAGCTTTGCTCGGCTCTACAGCCCTACCGGCAAGCTCGACAACCTCGGCGAGATCACCACCGACCGCGAAGGCCGGCTGATCGTGGCCGGCGGCTATGGCAGGACCTGTGCGTGGTATCAGGCCGACGGAACCCCCTATCCGCTGCTGCACGGCGAAGTTTCACCAGGCGTCCTGGCGGACATCAACGAGGACGGCTGGTTCGATGACAGCGGGGATGGCCCGGTGTCGGCGGTGCTGGTATTCGACGATGGCCATATCCAGACGGTGCACGGAGCCTGGGTCGTGACGGCGCCTCCGAGCTTCTCGCCGCAGTGCCTCAACGTGGTCAGCCTCTGGGACGACGTCTACGACACTTGGATTCGCAAGCTCGGACTTTGCCCGGAGATATTCGCGGACGGGTTCCGCGAGACCTACCAACCCTGCTTCGATCTGGACATATTTCCGATCTTTCGCGCCGCTGCGCTGCAACGCTGGAACGTCAACTTGCCGGACCGGGCGATCGACGCGCACGACGCCGTCGGCGGCATCAAGGCCTCCGACGATCCCGGCGACACAGTGCTCGCGGGACTAGCCTATATCCGCGACCCCAACAATCCGAACCAGTTTTCAAACGGCGCCCCCTTCATGCCGCTTTCTGCCGGCGACGTCGGCAAAGCGTTTCTCGCGGTGACATTGACGCAATATTTCTTGCTGGCCCAGTGGAACAAGGGCCGCTACCGGAAAGCGGCCGCCGCGCCGCTTGGTTCGGGCGAGCAGCTGGACAAGACCTCCTTGGTGAACTGCATGGGCGGCGGCTTCGGACCAGGGATCGAATTGACGTTTATCGTGAGGGATCCCGGACTCTACCAGTCCGACTGGCACAAGACCGGAGCGGGCCCGTTTCGCATTCGCACCCGGCATCTCGATTACAACGCGGCCAGGTCGGACCAGCCATTCTTGACCGTGGGCTACGTGCCGTTCCATCCGGGCCCGGACGGCGTCGTGCCAGCGCCGCTCGAACCGGGCGACGCAGGTAAGTTTATGGCGCTGCCGTGGCATACCGACTTCAACGCCTGCGCTACCCACAACACCGATCCCAATCCGCGCAACAGCACGACGCTCTACTGGGCCTGGCCGGCTCAACGGCCCATGCAGATCCATTGCGCCGACGACGTGCACGAGGGCAAGCTCGGCTCGCTACGATATTCGGTGCGCGGCAAGGGCACCCACTCTGACGACCTCGGCACCGCCGGTCGCTATCCGTATGAGCACGCGATCGAGTTCATCCTGAATTGGTGGAGAATCGGCACGGTGATGCAGGGAAGCGCCATTGCCGGACACACAGCCTACAGCCCGGAGCAGTACCTCGAAGTCGAAAGCCAGCTGGACGCGGTGGAGGAGCCCGAGATTAAGTCCTGGCCAATGAATTCCAATTCGCCCAAGGAATAGTGTGTCTCCCGTCCGCCCGACACAGCGATCCCCGGCCCCGATGCATGCAGCCGTCATCCTCGGCGGCGGAATTGCAGGTTGCGCAACCGCACTGGCGCTTCGCCAGCGCGGGCTCGACGACATCCTGATCGTCGAAGCCGGCAGCTACGATACTTTCCAGATCGGCGAGACGATCCCGCCGGACACCCGACTGCTGCTGGAACGCTTGCATATCTGGAACGGCTTCATTGAAGACCGGCATGAACCGTGCCTGGGGAGCCGCTCAGCCTGGGGTACGGACGACATCGGCTACAACGACTTCCTGCTCAACCCGCGCGGCGCAGGCTGGCATCTGGATCGGCGAAAATTCGGGGCGTTCATGGCACGGGAGGCAAGAGAGCGCGGCGCAGAATTGAGGAGCGGCGCCAGGTTCGTTTCCGCCGAGCGCGTCGCAACCGACGTCTTTGAGTTGCGGCTCGAGACTGCCGAAGGGCCGCAGCGCCTTCACGCGCGCTTCGTCATTGATGCGACAGGCCCCCGTCGTCGCTTCGCAAGGATCATGGGCGCAACGCCGCTTCTTCACGACCGGCTGCTCTGGTTCGGCGCCGTGCTGGATCGTCCCGCCTCGCCGGATTTCTCCCGATTGACGATGTTGGAGGCGGTCGAGAACGGTTGGTGGTATGCGGCAAACCTGCCGGGCGAGCGCGTTGTGGTGGCCGGGATCACCGATGCGGAGACCAACAGGCGCGCGATGGCGCATCGGCCGGATCGGTGGTTGTCCGCCCTCGCGAGCACTAAGCATATGGCGGGATGGCTAGCGGATTGCAATTTTGGCGATCACCGCCGCACGATCATCCGGTTCGCCCCGTGCTTCCTGCTTGACCGCGTTTGCGGCGATAGCTGGCTGGCCGTCGGGGATTCGGCCTCCGCCTATGACCCAATCGCGTCGCAGGGCATCCACAAGGCACTGCTCGACGGCCTGCAGTCGGCGGCTGCGATCGCCGATCATCTCGCCGGCGGCTCTGCAGCGCTCGAGCAATACCAAGCCTCTGTCATTGCGCGCTTCGCCGATTATCTGACGACCCGCGATTACTTCTACGGGCTAGAGCGCCGTTGGCCCGCATCGCCGTTCTGGCGAAATCGCAGAACGCAATCGGCCCGTCTGATGCCAGGTGCAGGCGTGCATGCGAGAGCCGCCGGAGCTATGCGAGATTTGGGTGACTAGAGAGCGTTTTTAGATTGGCGGCGCGTGGTTCGGTACCCAACACGAGCACTCGCGAGGGGCGCCGGTAAACTAAAAACGTGTTGGACGAAGCCGCGGGCACGCCGCTGCAGCTATGGGTGTTGAATCCCTGCGCCGTTATTTGTAGACGTCGTGATCTGGATTGGAGACAAGTCCCAAGGGGACATTATCACGAAAGTACTGAGTGGAAGAGACATCTGGGAAGCGAAGTAGCCGAAGAATGCGAAGCGCCGGAGGTTTGACGTCGGAAGGACGACAACAGGGCATCTATCGGCTGCCACGGCGGCCGAAAGAATTGCGAAATGGAAGGTGGCGGTTTGATCGAGGTCTCGCATCAAGAAGTGTCCGGTGAACGAGCGGCGCTGAACGAACCTGGCTGCAAGACCTCGACGCATACCATTCGGCCTTGATGACAGGATGGACATTGACGCAAGCAAGCGGCAGTGCAGTGCTCAGCCTTCTCGGGGCAATCGGATGGCTCTTCCGGCTCCGAATGAGCGCCGGCGATATCATTCCGAGCAGTTCACGGCAGCGAGCGAGCTTTTGCTTGCGGTAGCGGTTACCCAGAAAACCGTAGTAGCGAATACGCTTGAAGCCTTCGGGCAGGATATGGATGAGGAAACGCCGGATGAATTCCCCGGCGTCCAGCGTCATTACTTTCTGCTGGCTTCCGTGGCGGTAATCCTTCCATCGAAAGCGCACTCTGCCGTCTTCGATATCGACGATACGGCTGTTGCTGATCGCCACCCGATGGGTATAGCGGCCGACATAGTGCACAACCTGTTCGGCGCTGCCAAATGGCGGCCCGGCGTAGACCACCCAATTGATTCTGCGGACCTTGTTCAGATAACGCTGAAACGCAACCGGATCACGCAACGGTTCCAGCGACGAGAAGAATTGTAGCTCGCCGGTATCGAACGACTTTTGCAAGGCGCTGAGAAATAGCTGCCGGAACAGACGGGAAAGCACGGCCACGGGAAGAAAGAAGCCGGGCCGGCACGCGATCCAGCGGCTGCCATCCGGGGATGGTCCTCCTCCAGGAACGACGCAATGGAGGTGGGGATGGTGGCACCCACGCCCACAATACCCTGAGCGCCGATAATACAGATGTTCAGGTCTTCTACCCCTTTCACCCACTTCATGGTGTTACCCTGCGGATTCTTCGCAGACCGAAGCAAGGAGATGGGGCGGTCTGTGTCATAGATCCAGCCGGGAGGCGACTGAAGATTCCCATCTGGATGCTGTTGCCGGAGTGTGCCGAGATCACGATCTCGCAACGACCGCACCTCGGTAAGCAAGCCCTCCTATCTCTCGCTTCATTGATCACCTCACAACTCGACCTCACCCGGTCCACGATAACCTTCGGCGACCGCGCGTTAGCGGAAGCCCCAGGGAGGTCGTCTTGGTGCAACTTCAACTTTTAGATTTGATGATCTCAAGGGAATGCGGCGCCGTGCCAATGGACGCAGCGACACGCGCCGATCTGATCGATCTCATGGCCCGCGCTATAGCAGCGGTGTTTCACGAAGAGGGGAGAAGAGGAAATGACAGAGCTCTTGCACAATCCAAAAATCAAACCGGAGCATCTGGCTCGCAAGGCGATCGTCTACCTTCGGCAATCCAGCGAACGGCAAGTACGGCAGAATAAGGAAAGTCAACTCCTCCAGTATGCGATGGCCGAACGGGTGCGTGCGCTGGGCTGGCAGCAGGTCGAGATCATCAATAGTGACCTGGGATCGAGCGCGAGTCTTGCCGCCGCCCAGCGGGAAGGCTTTGAGCGCGTCCTCAGCTCGGTAGCACTGGGAGAGGTCGGAATCGTCGGCAGCCGAGAGGTATCACGGCTATCCCGAACGGACAAAGATTGGTGTCGGCTGTTGGAGGTATGCCAGATCTTTGGAACGCTAATCGCTGACGAGCAACAGGTCTACGATTTGAATAATCTAGACGATCAGTTGGTGTTGGGCATCAAAGGGACACTCAGCGTCGTCGAGCTCAAGGTTATACGCCAACGAATGCTGGCGGGGCAGGAAGCCAAAGCGCGCCGCGGCGAACTGTTCAAAAGACTTCCGATCGGGTATGCCCGCGACCCCGTGGGTAAGATCATGTTTCATCCCGACAGACGGGTCTGCGAAGCGATACAGCTCGTGTTCGCCAAGTTTCGAGAACTGTGGAGCGTGCGTCAGACATTCCAATGGTTCCGTGATCACGACCTGGAGCTACCGGTCAATCCCATACAGGGAACGCGGCTGATCTCGAAGCTTCCTTCGCAGAGCCTAATCCGCGACATTTTACGCAATCCCTCCTACGCCGGTGCCTATGTTTGGGGACGGCGTCCAGTAACGACCCTGCTGGTAGGGGGCCGGCTCGAGAAACGTCAGAGCGCGATGCGCCCCGCCGAAGAGTGCCGCGTCTTCATCCGCGATCATCATGTAGGTTATATTGACTGGGCAGCCTACGAAGAGAATCAGCGAATGATACGGCGCAATTCGGTGAACTGGGAGGGGGACGAATCGATGGCGGCGATTCGCGCAGGCCAGGGTCTTCTGGTCGGACTCCTGCGCTGCGGACATTGTGGGCGCAAGCTGCATGTACGGTATTGGGGCGGCCGTGGCACCCATGCGCGCGACCTTTGCAAGGGCGACTACGATGATGGCGGGCAGTATTGCATCGGCTTCGGCGGCAGCTCGGTAGACCGGTGCGTAGGACAAGAACTATTAAAGGCGATCGCGCCATTGGGGGTGGAAGCCAGTCTGCGAGCTCTCGAAGAACTGAGTGCCGGCGGCACCGCTCAATGTACCGCCCTGTCCCGCAAGCTCGAGCAACTGGTGTATGAGGCGAGGAAGGCCTTCGAACAGTACGACGCGGTGGATGCCCGGAATCGACTTGCAGCCAGCGAGTTGGAACGGCGGTGGAACGGAAAGCTGGAAGAGATTGAGGCAGTCAAGCAGCGGCTTTCCAGTCTCGAAACCGAGCGCTGCTCGTTATCGCCTGAAGAGGAAATCAGAATACGTTCGATGGGTGATCATTTTGCTGGAGTCTGGCAGAGCAACCACTGTCCCCCGACACTTACAGTAAGAAGATGATCTTCCGCACCGCCATCGAAGAGATCATTGTGCGCACTGACCAGGATAAAAAAAGCCTTGAGTTGCTGATTCACTGGAAGGGAGGTGCGCATACGCAACTCGCGATGGACCGACCACGTTCCGTAACGGAAACGGCCACGCCCATGGAGGCGCTGGAGATCATTCGTCGCATGGCTGTTCGATACGGCGACGACCAGATTGCCTCTGTGTTGAACCGACGCGGCTATTCCACGGGCAAAGGGAAGCGGTGGAATCAGACCCGTGTAGCGACAGCCCGGCGTAACCATTCGATTGCCGGTCAAAAACGAGCTCTGCACGATCCGGAGAGAGTGAGTTTGAGCGAAGCTGCGCGAATATGCGGCGTCAGCCACCACACCATCCAAAGGCTGGTTGAAGCCGGCCTGTTGAAGCGCGAACAAATAACTCCTCGTGCACCTTGGGAAGTCAGCCGCCGTGATTTGGATGCCGAACCCATTCGCAGCGTTATTGAGCGCCTCCACCGCACCGGCAAGCTAATTCTGCAGGGGGGTTGCGCGGAAGACCAACTTGCGTTGTTCACTGAAAATCAAGGGAGATGATAATGCCCGGTATCTTGAGTGAGGGTTCTGAAGGAGGTTTTGGCTCCAAGTATGAAGGACAGAAAAGAACCCGATCTCGGCACCGAGGTGCCTGGGGTCGGCAGCGATGGTCCGCAAAGTCTCTGCAGCTGTGCGGAAGAGAATATCGTACACGGTGCCGGCATTCTGGAACGCGATCGCTGCGATTTGGTCGGGTATGGTGAAAACAACGTGAAAATACTGCGTATCGAGAAGCTCCGCTTGTCGGGCTTCGATCCATTCTGTCCGCGCGAGCGATTGGCACTTGGGGCAGTTGCGCGAGCGGCAGCTATTGTAGGAGATCCACCGCTCTCCGCAGTGATCGCACTGCTCGACATGGCCACCGAGCGCGGCCGTTCGGCAGCGCTCGATCGCCGTCATTGCTGCACGTCGTTCGGTCGATAGAGACCTTCAGTGCTGCTCGCGCCAGGCAGCACCATAGCGGCGGAAGATATCCGCCACTTCCGGACCTGAGCGTCCCATGGGGCTGCCGTCAGAAATGTTCAGGCGGCGGCGATGGTGGTGCCTTAGGGATTGGGCGCGGCAGCAGCTCCAGCGGGCTGGTCGCCGCACAGACTTTGTTGGTGGCTATCCGGAGATATTGCGCGGTTGTGGACAGGCTGCGATGGCCAAGCAAGAGCTGGATGGTGCGAAGATCGGTGCCGGCCTCGAGTAGATGGACGGCGAAGGCATGCCGTAGCGAATGCGGCGTCACGGGCTTGGCAAGGCCCGATAGCCGATGCGCCTTGCTGCATGCGTCCTGCACCGCGTTGGTCGATATCGGCTCGTTGGGGATACCTCCGGGAAACATCCACGTCTTCGGCCGGACGGCGCGCCAATAGTCGGTCAGTGTCTCCAGCAACCGTGCCGAGAGCATGACGTAACGGTCCTTCTTCCCCTTGCCTTGATCGACGCGCAGCACCATCCGCTGTCGGTCGATGGCTTCCGGCTTCAGGCGTACCGCTTCGGAAATGCGCAGACCGGCGGCGTAGCATGTCGTCAGGATCACTTGATGCTTGAGGCTCTCCACGCAGCCGAGGAAGTGCAGCACCTCTTCGGGACTGAGGATGACGGCGAGCGTCTTGGGCACCTTTGGACACGGAATGATGAGGTCGAAATCCCATTCGAAGCCGAGCGTGACACGGTAGAAGAAGCGGAGCGCTGAGACGGTCACGTGGATCGACTTCGGCGCCAGCTTCTTCTCGTTCGTTAGATAGACTTGGTAGGCGCGGACATCCTCCGGCCCAAGCAAAGCCGGCGACTTGGCAAAATGGCGGGCGAACTGCGAAATCTGCAGCAGATAGCAATCCTGCGTATGCGGTGACAGATTGCGGATCTGCATGTCGTTTATCATGCGTAACCGAAGCGGGGTCATTGAAGGCTCCTTGGCAAAACAACGAAAACTGCCCAGGGGCAGCAACGCCATCTTGCTTGAAGCCAAGTCTATGAACGCAGCAAATTACGTCTCACCACGGCAATTCAAAGCAGCTCCAGTTGCTTCAACCGCATTCCTTCATTTGAGATTGGGTACTCTTGCCGAGCGTTCTGCCGCGGAGCGGCTTCGTCCAACAATTATTATTATGACTCATACTGAACGTCGTTGAGTCATTCCGTTGCGCCGACAGTTATGCCAACGCAGGTTTGCTCTCCTCGGAAACGCCGGTCGTTGCCGCAGCGGCGACCTCCTCCAGCGCCTGTTTCTTCAAGACCGCCTTCTGCAACTTGCCAGACCCAGTCCGCGGCAAGGTCTCGGCTGCGCGAAACTCTTTGGGAATCTTGTAGCGTGCCAGCCTTTCACCGCAGTACGCGGCAAGGTCCACGACATTGGGCCGCGTGTCGCTTCCGCTCTTGAACACAAGATAGGCGCGCCCCACCTCGCCCCACCGTTCATCCGGAACACCGATCACGGCCGCTTCGGCGATCTGTGGATGCTCGAGCAGCACCGCTTCCACCTCGACCGGATAGACGTTCTCGCCACCGGTGATGAAGATGTCCTTGCGACGATCGACGATGGTAAAGAAGCCGTCTTCATCCTTGATGCCAATGTCGCCGGTCCAGAGCCAGCCATCGGTGGTAAAGACGTGAGCGCACTCGGCGGCGCACTTCCAGTATCCGGGCGTGACGCCTGGCCCGGCGATGAGGATCTCGCCCGGACGGCCGTCGGGAACGTCTTTGCCGGCCTCGTCGACGAGACGGACCATCGTGCCGGGACCGGGAAGGCCGACAGAGCCCGCTTTTGAGGCGATTAGCGCGGGGTCTAGGGACATGCCAAGCGCAGTCCCAGTCTCCGTCATGCCGAAGCCGTCTACCATGCAAACGCCGCGTTCCAGCCACCACAGGATGTTGGCGCGAGAGTTTGGCGCGCCGCCGGTGAACAGCGCTCTCAGCGACCAACTCTTAGGTCTGAAGTTTTGTGCCTGCCGCAACGCGGACGCCATCTGCGGCACGCAGAAATAGTGGGTAATGCTCAGGTCAGAATTGGCCAGCCGCTCATTGGTGAGGATAGGATCGAACCCGCTTGAGATGAGGATGGCGGCGCCACGTGCAATCGCGGGCCAAATACTCGTCACCAGTCCGATGACGTGAAACATCGGAGACTCGCACAGGAATACCGAGCCGCTTCCGACATCACCCAGGATTCCGAAATTGATGGCGGTAAAGAACATCATCTGCGCGGTAAGCACCACGCCCTTTGGCTGGCCGGATGTACCCGACGTGTAGAGAATGACGCAAGGATCTGATGCTTCTGGCCGGAGTTTTTTGACCGCCGGCGCCGCTGCTTCGCGCATTGCGATGAGATCAACGACCGTCATGACCGTGCAATCTGCCGGAACATCCACCGCCGCTGTACCGTCACTGACGAGCATAAACGGCGTGCAATCAGCAAGGATCGGCGCAAGCTCGGCTCGCGAAAGCCGCCAGTTCAGGGGGACGAAGATCGCACCTGCCCGCATTGTCGCCTGTTGAAGAATTAGGAGATCGCCGCTGTTGCGGGCCAGGGCAGCGATCCGCTCGCCGCGCCCCATGCCCGGCAGGGCGGCGAGCGCACCGACCATTTGATCGATCGCACGGTCGAGCTGTGCGTAGGTCCAGCGCCGGTCTGTCGCTAGATCGACGCAGGCAAGCTGGTCCGGGCGTATCCGAGCGTGGAGCGCGACGGGATCGGGTGCATACCATTGCTGCATCGAGGTTCTTCCTCCACCCTGCAGTCAGTTCAGACGGTACGGGTTCGATCGTAAGCGCTCAGTCCCGGCCGATAAGTCTTCTCGTCGATGAACTGGCGGATGCCTTCCTTTCTGCCGTGATCGTCATAAAAGTTCGCCGCTTCTTGCGCCCGCACGAGATAGTCCTCGGCATTGTCGTAGGTCATTTCCATGACACGGCGCAGGGCATCCTTCGTCGCCTTGAGGGCGACCGGATTTTTGGCAAGCAGCATGTTCGCTACCTCAACCACCCGTTCTTTCAGGCGGTCCAGAGGTAGACTTTCGTTGACGAGCTTCCATTCCGCAGCCTTGCGGCCGTTGATCGTCTCGCCCGTCAGCGCCTGATACATTGCATCGCGCATCGACAGCAGGTCAGCAACAACCTTAGTCGCTCCGCCACCCGGAAGAATGCCCCAATTGATTTCGGAAAGCCCGAAATGCGCCTCGTCGGCCGCGAAGGCCAGGTCGCAGGCAAAGAGCGGGCCGTATCCCCCTCCGAAGCACCAGCCGTTCACCATGGCAATGGTGGGTTTCTGATACCAGCGTAGCTTGCGCCACCAACCATAGGATTCCGACTGAGCCTTGCGGATCGCGCCGAGCCCCTTGGCCTCGGTTTCGCGGAAATATTCCTTGAGGTCCATACCCGCCGACCACGACGACCCCTCACCCGAAAGCACGAGAACGCCGACATCGTCGCGGAATTCAAGCTCACACAGAACCTCCATCATGCGCCGGTTGAGCGCGGGGTTCATGCAATTGCGCTTTTCGGGGCGGTTGAACCGCACCCAGGCGATTCCCTTTTCGACATTGAAGATGGCAACATCTTTGCTCATTATGGTCTCCAGTTGGATGTTGGGTGGATGTGCGCCCACACCCGTCACTCGCAGGATGAGGAACGGGGCTCGCTATCAGATCGGATATCTGCCGGGCGCGGTCTCCAGCGTGATCCAGCGCAGGTCGGGTGAATTCAGCAATGCCGGCCTTGCCGCCGAAGCGGCCGTAGCCAGAAGCCCCCATGCCACCGAACGGCATTTGGGCTTCGTCGTGGACCGTTGGTCCATTGATGTGGCAGATGCCGGAGCGTATACGGCGCGCTACTTTCAACCCGCGTGCGCCATCTCCCGTGAAGACCGAAGCCGAAAGTCCGTAATCACTGTCGTTGGCAAGCCGCACCGCATCGTCTTCGTTGCGGGCACGAATGATCGCCACGAGAGGACCAAAGCTTTCCTGCGCGTAGACGTGCATTTTTTCCGTCACACAGTCGAGCATATGCGCCGACATCAACACGCCGCGCGTGGGGCCGGCCGAAACGACCCGCGCGCCCTTTTCGAGGGCATCGGCAATCAGAGCTTCGACCTTCGCGACTGTCGCGGGATCGACCATGGCGCCGAGCGGGGCATCGCCCTCGCGCGGATCGCTAGCGGCCAGCGAGCGCACTTTGGCTGCAAACTTCTCGACGAAGGTGTCGGCGATCTCCTCCACGACGATGATGCGCTCGGTGGACATACAAATCTGACCCTGGTTAAAGAACGCGCCGAAAGCAGCGGCCTTGACTGCCTCATCGAGATCGGCGTCCTCCAGGATGATCATCGGCGCTTTACCGCCGAGTTCGAGCAACGCGGGTTTGAGGTTGCGCGCTGCGCGCTCCGCGATGATCCGGCCGACGGCAGTGGAGCCGGTGAAGTTCACCCGTCGTATTGCCGGATGGTCGATCAATGCACCGACGACCGCAGCCGCATCCTCCGGCGCATTGGTGACGAGGCCAACAGCGCCCTTCGGCAATCCGCCCTCCTCCAGCGCGTTGACAATGAGACCATGGGTGCGCGGGCAAATTTCCGATGCCTTGAAGACTGCCGTATTTCCGCAGGCAAGAGCCGTCGCCAGCGCCCGCACGCCCAGGATTACTGGCGCATTCCACGGCGCGATACCCAGCACGACGCCAACCGGCTGGCGCACTGACATCGCCAGGCAACCGGGCTTGTCGGAGGGTATTGTCTCACCCGCAACCTGCGTCGCGAGCGAAGCCGCCTCGCGCAGCATGTCCGCTGCCAGCCCAACATTGAATCGCGCCCACGCTTGTGTTGCGCCGATTTCGGCGGCCATGGCCTCGACAAAGAGGTCAGCCTTGGAAGCCAACGAGTCCGCTGCCCTGAGAAGCACTGTACGGCAGGCTGTCGGCCCGAGCGCAGTCCAGGCGGGAAAGGCGGACGCGGCCGTGTCGGCAATCGCAATTGCGTCGTGGACCGCGATCGCCGGAGCTTCGCTTGCCACCTCTCCGGTCACCGGATTGAGCCGACGGAAAATCCGCTGAGCTGCTCCCTTCCCCGATACGCTCTCCGGGATAGCCTGATCCTGCACGTCTTTCCTCCCAACCTGCGGCTGCGACGTGAGCGCAGCGAGTAGTTATGGTGCATAATGATTATATGTCATCACTATCATGGTTGGCAAGGGTATTGTTGTCGCAGAGCGTGTCGGTATCCCATCGTCCCGACCGGTGCAGGGGTTCAGTACGGGAGACGAGATAGCGGAAAGAAAGCCTGCCCATCGATCTCGACGCCTTTGTTGAGTTCGTTGCGCGAGCTCGCCGCCCGGTACTCCGGTAACCAACGCGACGCATTCAGCCGATGAGTGCGGACTTCACGCCGACGGGCGATAAAGAACCGGATGCCCAGTGGCGAGAGCGGAAAATCGCGTGAATTCACCTTGGAATGACAGATTGACAGTGCCAGTCGGCCCGTGGCGCTGCTTCCCAATAATGATCTCGGCCTTCCCGCGAGACGCCTCGAGCTCCTCCGCCCATGTGATATGAGCATCGGTCCCGGCCGACGGTTCCTGACCGTTCAGGTAATACTCCTCGCGGAAGACAAAAAGCACGACGGCAGCATCCTGTTCGATCGAGCCGGACTCCCGCAGATCCGACAGTTGCGGACGCTTCTCTTCTCGATTCTCGACCTGCCGCGACAATTGCAACAAGGCGATGATCGGCACGTTGAGCTCCTCGGTGAGGGCCTTCAAGCCAGTCGTAATCTCGGTCACCTCCCGCACGCGGTTCGGCGCGGTCCGATGGGTTGTGCCTTGCATGAGCTGAATATAGTCGACGACGATTAAGTGGAGGCCACGCTGTCGCTTCAAGCGACGGACGCGCGCCGCAACTGGCCGACGGTCAAGGCACCGGTCGAATCTATGTACAGCGGAATAAGGCGAATCTCTTGCCGGCGTTGCACGAGGAGCGCGTCGAAATGATTCTCGAAGATATCCCCCGCCTGATGTTCGAAGACGAGATCTCCGACTGCTCGGCTATGACACGCGTCGCGAGTTGCTCGCTGGACATCTCGAGCGAGAAGAAGGCGACAATGCCGCCTGACATCTCCGGCGTCGAACTACTGCCTTCCTGCGGCGCTTGGTAGGCTCGCGCCACGTTGAACGCGATATTCGTAGCGAGCGACGTCTTGCCCATGCCAGGCCGCCCGGCAATGACGATGAGGTCGGACGGCTGAAGGCCTCCCATCTTGGCGTCGAGATCTTTAAGGCGGTAGGAAGGCCTGAGAGCTTTCCACCGCGCTGATAGGCGAGCGCCGCCTTGTCGTCGCCAACATTTTACATCAACAAGAATCAAGTTTGTGCTGGAGAGTTTACTGTCGCCGCGCGCGGCGATCGCCACCTGCGTCTTTACAAGGTCAACCGAAAACGCGTATTGCACAACGCCCCGAATCGCCCGGTGGCGTCGTGCTCGGAGGTGACGCCCTGCTTCATTCGAGCCGATTTCTAGCATATCGCGAGGTTGCAGGCTTTCCCGCTATCAAGCCATCGTGAACGCTCAGGCGAACACATGTTGACGTGCCGCCTCGTCTCCGGGCATCCCAGTCGGTAGATCGTACGATGGCTTACGACAGGAGTGGGCTTTGACGTAATGGGAAGACTGAATGACAAAGGCGTTTTGGTGACCGGCGGCTCGCGCGGCATTGGGGCAGCGATTGCTCGGCGGCGTCGGTGCGCGCTCGCTAAACATCGAACTGCAGACGGCTCTGAACCCCGCCGGCGAGCGCAAGGTCAAGCGCTTTGGTTGGACGTTCGCGCCCGGCGACAGAGTGATGCAGATCGAATACGATTACGACAAGGAGGTCTATAACGGCGACATCGGCTATATCGACGATATTAGTTCGAAGACCGCGAACTCACCGCAAGCTTCGACGGCGCACGGTCATTTATGGGTTTGGCGAGCTCAACACGCTGGTGCCGGCCTACGCAGCAACCATCCATAAGAGCCAGGGTTCCTCGCCGTTGTGATGCCGGTGATGACGCAGCATTACACCATGCTGCAGCGAAACCTGCTCTATACCGGCGTCACCAGGGGCAAGAAGCTTGTCGTGCTGATCGGCCAGAAGAAGGCCGTCGCCATCGCGGTTCGGAACGTTTCGGGGCGAAGGCGGTGGTCGAAATTGAACGAGTGGCAGGCATCAAGAACATTGTCGATGCCGATAAGATGAGGGCCGACTATGAATGTACGCAAAGCGCATAATATTTGGATCGAACAGTGCGAAGCGGCTCAAACGATCAAGGTTCGATTCGGGCTCACGGCGGCCTTCGACTACCTGGTCGGTGAGAAGTTGATGAGCTTTGCCAGTGCGGCCTCCAGACATCCCGACTTCGCTCGGGAACTGCCGCGGTTTGTTTCCGAGGTGAGACGCATGTTTACGCCGGATGAGATTGGCGCACAGTTAGCGCACATCGAGCGTTCGCGTAACGAAAGGAACGTTGATGTTTTGGAGGAGGATGATCTTCTCCGTGAGGGTCCTGCCGCAGTCGCGGAGTGCGTTCAGCAGTTCATGCTGGTCAAGGAATTGCTGACCGCGCCCATGCTCGGTACTTCGTGACAGAATGACGAAATTACTTCTCGATGTGGCGCCCGGCTCACCCCCAAAATCGTGGACATTTCCGGTGGGATCGTAAGGTCTCACCGTCATGATGACGCTAGAACCCGTTCTTACCCCACATGGTTTGCTGACGCTGCGCCAAACGGCGCAAGCTCCTGCGTTGGAGCCCGATCAGGGCTCGCAGCTGGAGAAAGCATTTCTACGGGGCTCAGGGCACGGGTTGTTGTGGCTCGGCGCCGACGAAGTCGCGACGGTTCTCCCACCGGTGCTGTCGTATTGGCGAGAGCTTGGAATGCGCTACATGACTGCACTGTGCGCTCTTCCGGGTGTTGGAGACGGTCGCACCAAGCCACCTGTGCCGATCCCCACCGATGGCGAGTTGGACACGATGGCATCGGCCGTGCCGCCTATGACCGGCGCGGAATACCTGACGACGTCTGTCCTGGCCAATCTTTGGCGTGGTTTGGATGCGGCCTTTGATGCCGAGTTGGTGCAAGCCAAGCTCTCCGTGCAGGAGTTCCTCAAGAGCCGTCATCCGGCATGGAATTTGGTTGGGCGCGTTCATTTCAACCTCGCGGAGAACCGGAAGGACGAAGAAGCCCCGTTCGCGTTTCTCGCGACCTACACGACCCGACTCTCGGTTGAGGCCAAGCATCTGCCGCTCGGCAAAGCCTTGCAGGAGTATTCAGGTGCGAGGAACCGCCAACGCCTGCTCTCGCTGCTGATGCCCGTCCAGCGCGCCGCCGAGAGTTGCCCTTGGTTGAAGACGATGGTCAATGCCGGCGATATCTTTCACCCGCTGCGCTGGAGCCCACAACAGGCTCTGCAATTCCTGAAGGATGTTCCCGCGCTCGAAAGCGCCGGGGTGGTCGTGCGAATGCCCGCGAGTTGGCGTATGAACCACCCCGCACGCCCGCAAGTGAAAGCAACGGTCGGGGGCAATGCGCCATCACAGTTGGGGATGGACGCGCTGCTCGACTTCCGAATGGAGGTGACGCTCGAGGGCGAAAGCCTCTCGAAGGCCGAGATCAAGCGACTCCTGGCGCATGCCGATGGATTGCTCTTAATCCGTGGCAAGTGGGTCGAGGTCGATCATGAACGACTGAATCGCACACTCGAGCAATTTGAGGCCATCGAGCGCCGCGCCGCTGCTGATGGTCTTTCGTTCGGTGAGGCGATGCGAATGCTGGCTGGGGCTGGCATTGCCGGAGATAAAACTGCCGCACCAGCCGACATCGATTGGAGCCAGACCGTTGCCGGCCCCTGGCTGGCGGAGACGCTGGCGACCTTGCGCCATCCCGATTGGCTCATGCGGGTCGACCCCGGTCAATATTTTCAGGGTACGCTGCGACCCTATCAGCAGTCGGGTGTGCAATGGCTCTATCTGCTAACGCAGCTCAAGCTTGGGGCTTGCCTTGCCGACGATATGGGGCTCGGCAAAACCATCCAGGTGTTGTCGCTGCTGCTGCTGGTAGTCAAGAATGAGGACAGGGCAAATCGGAAACCTTGCCTGCTCGTAGCCCCCCGCCTCGTTGTTAGCCAATTGGGCCGCCGAGATTTCCCGATTTGCGCCAAGCCTGAAAACAGTCGTGGTCCATCCATCAGCTGCGCCGTCCGAGAAATTGAACGCATACAGTGCGGACAAATTCTCAGACGTCGATCTCGTAACCACGAGCTACGGATTTCTGACGCGTACGCCTTGGCTAGAAACTACTTCATGGCGGTTTGTGGTGCTCGATGAAGCACAGGCCATCAAGAACCCGGCTGCCAAGCAGACAAAATCGGTCAAGAGGCTCAAGGCAGAAATGCGCATTGCGCTGACCGGCACACCCATCGAGAATCGGCTCGGTGACCTTTGGTCGATCTTCGACTTCATTAATCCTGGTCTGTTGGGATCGTCGAAGGAATTTTCGGCATTGGTCAAACGCCTCGCCGACCGGCCACATAACCCTTACGGTCCGCTCCGCGACCTGGTGCGCCCCTATATCCTGCGACGGCTGAAGACCGACAAGAGCATCATTGCCGACCTGCCCGACAAGACCGAGGTGAAAACCTTCTGCCCCTTGAGTCGCAAGCAGGCGGCGCTCTATCAGCAAGCAGTGGCAGAGCTAGCCGGCCATCTCGAAGAGGTCGATGGAATAAAACGGAGAGGCATCATCCTAGCTTTTCTCATGCGTTTGAAGCAAATCTGCAACCATCCATCGCAGTGGCTCGGCGACGGCGCGTGGAACGAGGAGGATAGCGGTAAGCTTGGGCGTCTGCGCGACATCGCGGAAGTGGTTGCCGCCCGGCAGGAGAAGGCACTTGTCTTCACCCAGTTCAAGGAGACAACGGCGCCACTAGTGGCGTTCCTGGGCTCCATATTCGGCAGGCCCGGCCTCGTCCTGCATGGCGAGACAGAAGTTAAGAAGCGCAAGGACCTGGTGCGCCAATTTCAGGAAGACGAAGACGTCCCGTTCTTCGTGCTCTCGGTCAAAGCAGGCGGCACCGGGCTCAATCTCACAGCGGCCTCGCATGTCATTCATTTCGATAGGTGGTGGAATCCGGCTGTCGAAAACCAAGCCACCGACCGTGCCTTCCGAATCGGACAGACCAAGAATGTACTTGTGCACAAGTTCCTTTGTCGCGGCACCGTAGAGGAAAAGATCGACCATATGATCGAGTCGAAGAAACAATTGGCTGGGGATTTTCTCAGCGGCGGAGCTGACATCCTGTTGACTGAGATGAAAGATGAGGAGTTGCTTAAACTCGTGACTCTCGATTTGGGTGCGGCGATGAAGGAAGGGGAATGAATGAGCTACTACGGGTGGCACGCCTACGTGCCGGTAGCTGAGAAGCGGCGGCAGGCAGAACGCAAGTTGGCCAAGCTCAAGAAGCAGGGACGATCCGTTGCGCCCGTGACGATCGAGGGACGCAAAATTACCAAGAGCTTCTGGGGCAACTCTTGGTGCGTCAACCTCGAACGATACAGCGACTATGAGAACCGCTTGCCGCGCGGTCGGACCTATGTCCGAAACGGCTCCGTTGTCGACCTGCAAATTGCCAAGGGCGAGATCTCGGCAATGGTCGCCGGGTCTGAACTCTACCAAATCAAGATTGCCATTGCACCGGTTACGCGGGCACGCTGGAAATCCATCTGCCGGGACTGCGCCGGGACCGTCGATTCGCTAGTTGAGCTCCTGCAGGGCCGCTTGGCGAAAGGCGTGATGGACCGGGTCTGTCGAGAGGGTGACGGCCTCTTTCCGTCGCCGACGGAAATCAAGCTGTTCTGCAGCTGTCCAGATTGGGCAGACATGTGCAAGCACGTTGCGGCAGCGCTGTATGGTGTCGGCGCCAGGCTAGATGAAAAGCCTCAGCTTCTTTTCGTGCTGCGTGATGTGGATGAAACTGAAATGCTCGCCAGCGCTGGACAGGGTTCTCCGCTAACAACGGCGCCAGGCGCGGCGAAGGTGCTTGATGAAAACGATGTCGCCGCTCTATTTGGGCTGGAGATGGCCGAAACTCCCGATACCCCAAATCCTGCCTTCACAGTCCCAAAGCGACCCCAACACTCCAAGGCGCCAAAAGTCAAGATATCTGCCGGAAAGACCAAGCCAGCAGCGAAGACCGATGTCGCCTTGCATCGTGCGACTCGGGCCAGTGCGGGAACGAAAAAGACAACCCGAGCAAGTGCCAGGAAACGGCGCACTCGGCGGCGAGCGGATCGGCGATCAACGCGGCCGCCTTTGTGGCTCATGACCGCTATTTCTTATGCGTGCGTTCTCTGCGTATAATTTCTTGAAGGTCCAGCACGTCGACCTGACGATTATTTGCTGAACCAGCCCTGCCGGGAGCTGCCATGTCGTCGATCGGTACCGCGTTGCTTAACAGCCTTCGTTCCGTCGAGCGTCCGGGTGACTTTTGCGTCGGCGGGACTCGGGAGATCTTCATGCCGACGATCGATGTCGACGGCGTGGGCAGGATCGCCTTTCCGGTCCAGCCCATCCAGGCCCAGCGGCTCGTCGCGAGCGCCGAGGCAGCCCCCTATGGGCGCGGCGAGGCGACGGTGATCGATCGCGAGGTCCGGAGAACTTGGCAGGTCGATTCCGCCAAGGTCCGGATCGGAGGGCGTCACTGGGACAAGACCTTGGCCGGACTGGTCGCGGATGTCGCACTCGGGCTCGGTGTGAGCGAGCCGGTTGCGGCGGACTTCTATAAGCTTCTTGTCTACGATGCCGGCAGCTTCTTCGTCGACCATCGCGATACCGAGAAGGTCCCCGGCATGTTTGCGACGATGGTGCTCGTGCTGCCCTCGATCCATAGCGGTGGCGAATTGGTCGTCAAGCACCTTGGCCGCGAGATGGTGCTTGACCCGCGTCCCGAGGAACCGTCGGAGGTAGGCCTCGCGGCCTTCTATGCCGACTGCGTGCATGAAGTGCGGCCTGTTCAAACGGGATGTCGCCTGACCCTCGTCTATAATTTGCGTTTCGTCGGCAAGAGGCGTCCGCTGAAGGCGCCCGATTATCGCGCAGAGCACGGGCGGGTGGTGGAGTTACTGCGGGGCTGGACGAGCGCCGAAGACGAGCCTGACAAGCTGATCCTGTCCTTGGAGCATGTCTATACGCCGGCGGAGCTGTCGTTCAGTGCACTCAAGGGTGCCGATGCAGGCGTGGCGTCCGTGCTGGTCAAGGCCGCCGCGGAAGCGGACTGCGATCTCCACCTCGCTCTGGTGTCGATCGAGGAAAGCGGCAGCGCCGAACATACAGGCTATTACAGCCGTCGCCGCTGGAGTCGAGACGAGGAGGATGACGAAGAATTTGAGGTTGCCGACGTCATCGACCGGGCGCTGTTCCTCTCCGAGTGGCGGCGACCGGATGGCAGCGAGGCTGGGTTCGACGATTTTCCATTCGATGAGGACGAGCTGTGCCCGTCTGACGCTTTCGAGGATCTGACGCCGGACGAGCAGCATTTTCACGAGGCGACGGGCAATGAAGGGGCGTCCTTCGAGCGCACCTATCGCCGAGCAGGTTTCGTGTTGTGGCCGACCGCGCGGAGGCTCGCGGTGCTGAATCAGGCCGGCCTCCGCACGACGCTGCCGTATCTCGAAGATCTGACGGCGCGCTGGGAAGCAAGCAAGGCATCGATCCGGTCGCCCTTGTGGCGTGAGGGAGATGAGCTTTCACGGCACATGCTGCGCTCCTGGCCCCGCTCGTCCTGGCGGGAAGACGAAGACGCCGAAGTCGGCCGGATGCTCGATTTGCAGATCCGGCTGCGGAACGTGGAGTGCATCGATGCGTTTCTCGGCGGCGTGTCCGCCGAAGGCCATTACGCCGCGCCCGACAACGAAGCGATCCTGCGTGCTGCCGCCTTGCTTCCAGCCCCGCGTGTAACGGAGCTGCTGGTCCGGATTCTCCGACGTAACGCTCCGGCCCATCTGGCCGCTTGCGGAGATCTGGTGCTGCGCTGCACAGCGGCGCCCGCCGGTCGGACGTGTGACCTCATGCAGATCGGCACAGCCTTGATCGAGGCCCTGCCGGGCCCCCCGACGAGGCAACAGGAGCGCGACCCCTGGACCCGGCCGGCGCCCGTGAAACCGGCCTTCGTCGCCGATCTGCTGACGGCGACAAGCCGAGTCAACGAAGGGCTCGCGGCGCGCGCGATCGAGCACCTGCTGGCCTGGCCGAAAACATACAAGCCGGACGACGTGCTCGTCCCCGCTGCTCGCGCGTTTGCCAAGCTGGCGGAAAGCACGGCATGGCCGGCGGTGGGGCGGCTCAGAGAGGCGTCGCTTGATCACCTGCGCAAGCGCATCGCCCTGCCGCTGGAGGCGCCTCGGGATTGGACCAGGGCCAACACGCTCACATGCAAATGTAGCGATTGCCGTGAACTGGGCGCGTTCCTGACCGCGCCGGATCAGCAGCAATGGCGCCTGAAGGCGGTTCAGGGTCGCAGGAGCCATGTCGAGGAAAGCGTCCGAAGCACGACGTGCGACCTTGACCTCACGACCGAGAGGCGTGGCAGCCCCCATACCTTGGTCGCCATCAAGAACCAGGCCAGCTACGAACGGCGCGCAAAGCAACGCCGGCAAGACCTGGAGCATGCCTCGGCGCTGGACCGATGACGTTGATCTTACGCCGTACGGAATGGGAAGCTCGAGTCCACAATGAGCCGTAAGAGCCGAATTCCACTCGCTGATCGTGTCGCCGAAGCCGCAGCTGCGGCGCTGGCCGCCCGGCGCTTTGTGAGCGCTATCGACATCCTCGTCGGGATCGGGTGGCTTGATCCTGAAGCGTTGGAGCGTTGGCGCCGCGGGCAGATCGATTGCCTGGAGGAAGTTGTCCGGACAAATCTGCCGCGCATATCGGAAGCCATGCGGCTATTCCGATCTTGGGCAACCGCGAGAGGATTGTTCGCGAGCCAAACCGAGTATGTCGCTCGTACACCGTGGCGCCAGACCCTGCGCTTCAGCCGAAGCGGAAATCCTGCCATCGAGGCGTCGTATCGCACGCATTGGGTCTCGCCCGAGCTTTCCGAGAAGAAGCGCGAGCGGCTGGCGGAAAAAGCAAGCCAAGCTCCGGAACTGGTGGTGGTCCAGCCCTTGAACACCGAATGGACATGCCATCGGTGCGGCGGCAGCGGTAATCTCCTGATGATGGAAACTCCCGGCCCAGCCTGCATGCGCTGCGTCGGCCTCAATGATCTTGATTATCTACCGGCGGGCGATCCCCTGCTCTCGCGGCGCGCGAAAGCGAAGAGCACGCGACATGCAGTTGTCGTGCGCTTCAGCAGGACCCGTCGCCGCTACGAACGACAAGGTCTGCTGATCGAGCCGCGGGCTTTGGCAGATGCGCGGCGCGCTCTCGCCCGATAGATGTGGTCTCGATCTCGGGTTCCCTCGAATCACATCGAAATTTTCAATCACATACGAGTTCGCAGTTTTATTCTGAGTGGCGCGCCATCGTTCTCGATGGCAAGTGAGGCAAAGTTCTTTCCTCGAACAAACGCGAGCCCAGGAACGAGTGCTGCAGGAACAACTCGTCGATGCGCCGCATTAGCGCCGGATCATTGTCGTCGTTCGCCGCCCGCTGCCGGTAGACCCCCGAGCGCGACAGCACCAGCATCGCGCATCGCGCCCGGATCGACAGCTTCGCATCATTGCGATCGAGCATTCCTCTGCGGTCCGCCGTGCTCATCGTCCGGACCTCTTGGCGAAAAAATCGTTCTCGGCCGGCCGATCTTGGCGTGCAGCTTCTCGATCTCCCGCTCGCGCGCCTCGTCCGCCTCCATGCCGACGCCGAACGCTCGCACCGCATTGTCCAAGAGCTGCCTCTTCCAGGCATAGATCTGGTTCGGATGCACCTCATAGCGCTGCGCCAGATCGGCAATCGTCGCCTGTTCCCGCAATGCGTCCAAGGCGATCTTCGCCTTCAGGCTCGCATCGATCTTCCGTCTCGTCTTCTTCTTCATCGTCTCCGTCTATCACGACGGAAACGGCTCCGCTCCAATCAACCGCCTGGTCTCAAATCCGGGGTCCACTTCAGAACTTCGCAATTTGAGCGAGAAACATCTTCGTGTGCTGATGGCGATTTACAACCAACAGTGTTAGACCTAGATAGGCTTGCAGTCCGAACGAAGCGAAGGCCTGAGAAAGAGCCGGCAACGGCAAATATCGCAAATGAGTTTGCTGCGCGTGCGAGTGTTGGCCTGAACGCGAATTCTTTTGCCATTAGATCCGGGTAATTCGGACGCTCATCTCCCGTCTTTGGGAAGATCTCTCCACAGCATTTCTACGTGACCCCGACGGCCGCGCGAGCTTGCACGTGCTCCGCGGCGGCAGCGCCGTTCTCGACGCAAGGAGTTTCTTGTGCAGCAACGCACCACATGTGCGGCTCTTGTCTTCCTGATCTTCGTCGTCCTGGGAAGCAGCGGCGCCCGCGCGCAATGCACATTGCCGTACCAGTTGACCAACGGACAGGTCGTATCTTTGGAAACCTCTACTCCTACGCTGACGGAAAATGCGGTCACAAAGATAGACCCGTGGGGACTCTGGGGATTGGGTTACGTCGCGGGAGGCTCAGCAGAACTTGGGTTCGTCGCGGGCGGGGGCGCGACGGCTTCGGGGGGCGTTGGGGTGTTTTGGGGGCCGAGCGAAATCTGCAATCTGCGGCTGGAGGACATCAACTGGCGGGCGGAGTCGATCCGCATTCGGCACACAAAGACCAAGGCCTGCTCCTTCCTGCCTCTGATGGAGCCGGTCGGCGAAGCAGTGCTGGCTTATTTGTGCGCGGGGCGGTGGCGTGCGATGTCCGGGAAATCTTCATCCGCACGCGTGCGCCCTATCACAAGCTCGGGATGTTGGACAGCTTGGTACGACTCCGGCTGCCGCAAATCTCGTAGAGCCGCTTAAACTAAGGCTCCTCGGAAAAATCCCCTTAGGGAGGGGGGCAGACGTTGAAGAGGATTCAATCGGCTGGCGACGCTCTCGCGCGCGAAACGGCCCGCAGATCCACGCTGAAGATCCAGTGAATCTCGATGGTATCGGTATGGGCATCGTCAATAAGCGGATCTCTGAAACGAGCGTCGACGCGAACATCGGCGCGGCGGCGATGCAGCACGAGATTAAGAAAGTCCCTGCCCCATCTCGCCTCGATGCGGCCGCTTGCGGTAATCGAAGCGAAGAACAGGGCCAGATTGCCGTTCTGGAAGCCGAGCTTCGTCCAGTCCAATTCGGCCCAAGCGTCGGTCGGAGCCGGAAGTTCGGGGAGTTCGATGAAGAGTGTTTCGATCTGGGCGGTGTCATAAGCGAAGCTCCGCCCTCCTTTCTTGCGCCGCGCAATCAGCACATGATTCGTCCCAGGCTCGAGGGCGAGCGCCGCTCGTTCAGACGGATCGACCAGGACGAGGCGGCAACCGGAGTACAATTCGGATCGAATGTTGCCGCCGGCTTTCCAGGGTAGGCTCATCAGCAACTGGTGGCGCGGCGCTACCAGGTCGTGCGGCATCGCACGCGGCTCAAGAACGAGGTGCATTCGATCCTGCACGCGCACCTGATCCCGAAGTGCCCGCATGCCGATCTTTTCAACGCCCGCGGCCGGGCATGGTTGGCCGCTCAACGGTTGCCGGACGATGAGCGCGCGGCCATCGATCGGCATGTCCGTGAGCTTGACCGGCTGGCGGAAGACCTGGCCCTGCTCGACGGCGAGATCGCACAGGATGCCATCGACGATCCCGCGGTCAACAGATTAATGACGATCACGGGCGTGAACCTGGCGGTCGCCGCCGGCATCGTGGCGGCGATCGGCGACATCAGCCGGTTCAACAGCCCGCAGAAGCTGGTGAGCTATTTCGGGCTGAACCCGCGGGTGCGGCAGTCCGGGTTGGGAGCCGCCCACCACGGCCGTATCAGCAAGATCGGCCGCAGTCATGCGCGCGCCATGCTGGTCGAGGCGGCCTGGGCAGCGGCCAAGGCGCCCGGCCCACTGCATGCGTTTTTCGTGCGCATCCGCGCCCGGCGCGGCCATCAGATCGCCGCGGTGGCCGTGGCTCGCAAGCTCACGGTGCTCTGCTGGCATTTGCTGACGAAGGGCGAGGATTACCTGTGGGCGCGCCCGGCGCTGGTCGCCAACAAGACCCGCGCGATGCAACTTCAAGCTGGACATCCGCAACAGAAGGGCAGCCGGCGTGGACCAGCCTATGTCTACAACATCAAAGCGCTGCGCGATCGTGAGATGTTGATTGCCGCCCAGGCGGAGCGAAGCTACGAACGATTGGTGTCGCAATGGAAACCGCGGCGACCAAAACCCGGCGCGCGGGCGCCTCAGCTCGGCAGGACAAAATAGGCAGTCCGGTGACGCTTGCAGCCGACGCGTCACGCTTCGCCACGAGGTCGCCCGCGCCGGACAACCATAGTCGCGGCCGACGGCAAGGTCTAGCCACGCCAGGAACGCAGTCCCGTTCCACGCCAGCGTGCCGTCGTGCTCGGACCGGTCAAGGCCAAGCCTTGCGGTGGCCGCAAATGCGGCCAGCCTTGACCGCCCTGCGCGCGGCGGCTGTGAGATCGGTGGCCGGGACGGAAGAATGGCCCGCAGCGCGACCGAACAAAAGAATGGACTTGCAGCGATCTCCGCAATCGTCGTCTCGGCCATGAAGAAATCGCTTGTCCATCTCATCCGTCGTGTAGATCATTTTGCGGATGCCTGGGGCAAAGGCGAAGAAGAGGATGACCTGCTCCCAGGCACGGCGCCAGGCCTGGCCGACTGCCGGGTAGCGCTCCGACCCGGTTTATCGAACACCGTCAGCGGAATGGTCGCTTTCCCGACATGATGGAGCAGCGCCGCGAGCCTAAGTCGCCCCTACTGGCGAACCAAGACCGCGACCGAACTCCGCGGCGAACACGTAGGCAGGGCTGAAAGGTGGCCCTCGTGACGGTTGCGCGCTTGGTGAGCCCATGCGAACAGCGTCTTTTACTTCGCTTTATTTGGCTGCTCGCAACATTGGCGTGAGCGGCGGCGAGGAACCATGTTGTATTCTACCGATGATCTTGAAGCCGTGGTTTCGATAAAAGGGAATGTGCTCAGGATTCGAGCTTTCAAGATAGGCGGTAATGCCCTGCTCATCGCATCGTTGAAGAGCGTATTTCATCAGTAATGTGCCGAGTCCTTGTCCGACCCAGTTCGGATCGGCCGCGATGAGAGGTAGGTACCAGTGCGGCTCGGGCGGATGATGTTCGGCCATTTCGTGCCGCAGGAGCGCCATATCTTCGGTAATCTCCGGGTTCAAGGACAGTGCCATTATTTCGTCCAACGCGGACTCGTCTTGCTGCACGCCAGGCGGCAGCCACAGGGCTGCGGCGCGGATCCCTCCTGTGACGTACGCCGTGCCATGCTCGAATGCTCGTCCGCCAGAGGCGTTAACGAATTGAGGCATGCTTCGAAGATATTGCCTTACGTCAGGCCAACTCCAGCGCATCAATGGATCGGCGGCAAAGCCGAGCACAATTGTCCAGACGGTGCTTGTTCGAATGTCTGCATTCGCACATGTGATATCAGACTCCGCGAGCATGATGTGGTTTCCTGGTTGTTTTCTATCTGTCAGAGTTAAACGAGCACGACAAATGGCGCTTAACGAAACAGGAAACATCCGGAGCTGCGCCGGATGCGCGGGGCTCTGTTTCGGCCCCCTGCTAACAAGGCTGCCGCGGAAGAGTCCTAGTGACCAGACAAAGAAGACGCGGCCGATCGGCAGATTCGTGATATCGGCCGGCTGCAAATGCTTCTGCCCGCTGATGGTCATGTCGCGTAACAGTTCAGGATAGATCCATAGCCCGGCCCCGGCTCGCTCGTGTTCGGCTTCCCGAGCGCTTTTCTTTCCATCAGTGCAATTGCTATGCCATATTGAGTATCTAGCGACGCCCCTGGCGACTTACCCATCCGATTGGCTGGCAGCTTTAGTGGGATAAGAGCCGCGGTGGTCGGGCGTGAGATCGCACCTTCGGTGTTGCAGCAGAAGGGGCCGGGTAACTCTAGTGCGCAAACCGAAACGCGCGCCGCCAGATAGGCGAAAAGTCGGCGAGCTCGCGCTGAGAGCTACTAGATGAGATAGTTCGACAGGTTGCCGGTAGTGATACATATCGAACCTAACTAGGCAGGACGAGGTCCGGGAGTGGCAGAGCCCGCCTCTCGATCAGTCTACCCGGTCTAGTGTTTCGGTGCCTTGCGGGTCACAATCCGCGACGAGGGCTGGTCCGCAACAAGGCGGTCTATGTCGCGCTGGCGCTCAATCCGGTGGCGAAGGACGTTCACCGGGCGCAAAGGACTCGGTCGAAGGCGCACTTTCGTATCCAGTGCTACGTTCGCTTTCCACCCGTTCGATGATGGCGAGACATGCCCAACACCACGCGCGAAGTTCTGAATGCGTTTGTCGATGGCCATTGAAATTCGTTCACACAAGCTTCATGATTTGAAGCGGCCTACGTTAGCCCGAGACAATGCAAAGCAGGAGGCATGTAAATCGTCTGAAGGACGTCAGCAGGAGCTCTCGACCGCGAGGATGCTGGCGGCCGAAACCAATCGGCTGAAGCTCGAAGTCGGCAAATTCCTGTCGACGGTCCGCGCGGTTGACATGGCTATCCCACGGAAGATTGCGATCATCCTCCATTACGGCGCCAGTCATAGTCTGACTTTGCCGGCTCCAAGAACAAGAGGATGAAACTGCAACACCGCGATTATGCTCACCCGCACCGACAATCGCCGCAACATAGCGGGGCTCTATAAGCTCGATGTTCAGCCGACACTATTCGGTGGCTCGTCCCTGGTGAGGGAGTGGGGACGTATCGGCCGCGCTGGCACCTCCGCTTACAGGCCTATTCTTTGCGCGGTCTGGCCAATCTTGCCTGAACTCGACCAAACATTTGGTGTTCTTGCCCAGAACCCATAGCTCCGCGGCAGCGGCAGAATCAAAGCTCCCGACTAAAGCGGATTCCTGTCATTTAGAAGCATAGCCTGCGTGAGCGAAATAGTTGGTGCATTCGCGTGGGCTTAGTTGTGGGATGAACGAACGGATCGCGCGCGTGAGATGCGGAACTGTTCGTGCCGCGACCTTACGCAAGTATGCCTTAAATTTGCTGTAGGGCAGCTCGATCGGATTAAGATCAGGCGAGTATTTCGGGAGATACCGCACGCTCGCCTTTGCCCTCTCAATCGCGTGCCTAACGGCAGGCGCCATGTGAACTCGGCAGTTGTCCATCACGACGATGTCGTTGCGCCGGAGGGTTGGAACCAAGCACTGCTCAACATAGGCGAGGAACATTTCTCCGGTCATAGCTCCCTCGATCACCATCGGGGCAGTCATTTTATTGTGGCGCAAGGCCGCCACGAAAGTGATGGTCTCCCATGACCCCAGCGGAACGGCGCCGATCACCCTGACACCCCTTGGCGCACGCCCCCGGAGCCGCGCCAGATTTGTGCTGACCGCAGGGTGAGTAGGCCGGGGGATTTTCACCCCCGGCACCGGGTCACCGGAGGCGGTCGCCCGCCCCCGGTTCCCACAGAACGTGGCGTGCGGATTTCCCGCACCGACGCTCTTCGACAGTTGGTTCACAGCACTGCAAGCGCCTGCAGCTCCCGATAAGGGAGGCGCAGCTTAGGCTTTAGCAACGGTGTCCGTTCTTTGATTTGGTTGAAGGCGTCCCAAGTGAGGCGTCGGCCTGCCCAGCTGCGGCTGCGCAGCATTCCGCGCCAGTAACGCTCCACTGCCCGATAAACTTTTACGAGGCTCCGGAGATTTCCGGCGACGCCGTAATAGGTATAGTGGCCGCGTAGGACGACGTTGATTTCATCGGCCTGGTCACTGATCTTGTAATGCCGTATTCGCCGCATCAGCTCCTGCAGAGACATAAGGCTGCGCTTTAGCCGAGATTTCTCGGTACGCATCCCAACCTTGAAGTTGCCTCTTTGGTTTCGCGTGCAATAGAGCGTTAGACCCAGAAAGTAGATTGTTTCCGGGCGGTTTCTGCCGCGTTTGCCCGCGTGTCTTTGCGCGAACCGACCAAACTCGACCAACTTGGTCTTGGTCGGCTCTAGAGTGAGGCCGAACTTCCCCAACCGAAGACGCAAGGCCTCCTGTACGCGGAGGGCGTCCGATCGATATTGGAAGCAGATCACAAAGTCGTCGATATAGCGCACCAGTCGGGCCTCGCCCCGCAGCCGGCCCTTCACCACGCGTTCGAACCAGAGGTCGAGAACGTGGAGAGTAGGCCGAAGGAATTGCACCTTCGGCCTCTCGCAGAACGGTGCATGAGCCTCTCGACTCACACCGCTCCCATCAGACAAACGCGCCGATCCCTCCAAAACGCCAATGGGCGAACAAAGACGGGTTCTGCTCTGCAATTCTTTGCATGAGCATGCTGGCCCGCACTTTGTGTCCACGTAGCCGGCGGTATTTCCGCATGATCCAGGCGCGTATCGTGTAGTCTGCGTGCCTGTATATCGGCCACATCGCCGAGGGATAGAATTGCCCGTAGTAAGCGATCCAACCCCGGAGGATTGGATTGAGAATGCGAGCAAATTCTTCCAAGCTGAGATGGGACTGATTGCGGAGATTGAGCCGCCGCGTGTGTGCCCGCATAGCTTTAAGAGATTTTGTACTGACCGCAGGTGAGAAGCTTGTGAAGAGTACGCCCCTTGCACGCGTTCTGGCACCCCGCGCTCGGAACTCGTAACCTAAGAAGTCAAACTTCATGTTCGGGTACGAATCCCTTCGATTTGAGTCCTTGCAGTAAACAGTCTGCGTTTTATCTGGATGCATTTCCAGGCCACATGCTGCAAGTCGAGCTTGCAGTGCCGCCTTAACGGCGTCTGCTTCCGCTCCAGTCCTGCAATGCACGAGCCCGTCATCAGCATAACGGCACCAAGGAAGGTCTGGAAACATTCGCGTCATCCAGACATCGAACGCATAATGCATAAACAAATTACTCAAAACGGGGCTGACCACACCGCCTTGAGGCGTTCCTCGGGTTCGTTCAACCAGAGTACCGTCTTCTTGTTGAAGCGGCGCGATGAGCCAACGTTTGATGTAAAGCGTTACCCACTTACACGTCGTGTGTTTCTCGAGCGCCTTCAGTAGAAGCGCGTGGTCGATGTTGTCGAATAGACCTTTTATATCAAATTCCAAAACCCAATCGTATCGCCAGCAACGATCGCGGGTGACAGCGATTGCATCCAGCGCCGATTTCTTCGGACGATAGCCAAAGGAATCGGGCAGGAAGATAGATTCTAGAATCGGTTCAAGGTATTGCTTGACAACCGTCTGTGCCACGCGGTCGGCCACTGTAGGCACGCCGAGAATTCTTTCCCCGCCATTCTTCTTCGGAATGGCGACCGCTTTGACCGGCGGCGGAAAATAGCTTCCCGACGTCAGCCTGTTCCAGATTTTATACAGATTGCCCTTCAAGTCCTTTTCGAACTCAGTGATTGTCTCCTCATCCACGCCGGCAGCGCCCGCATTGGCTCGGACGGCCTTGTAGGCTTTCCACACTTGCTGTTTCGAGATATCAAACGGTTTCGCTGCACTCACGCGCCTCCTCCTCTTGCGAGTTGAACGCCAAATACAGCTGTCTGACCCGACCCCTTTGCTCCAGCCGCATTACCAGCCTTCATCGCTCGTACGAGTCGGTCCGTCCCAGTGCTCCGCATCGGGCGTTTCGCCTTGTGGTTTTGGCCACTTGTGCTTTTCCCTTGACATCGGAACGACTGGTTCCCGCAGTGCCGTACTGAAGCCTGAGTCAGAGTCACGCCCCCTATACACCGGCCGCCATCTGCCCAGTAATCAGGTTTCCGACAGATTTGTCCCGGGCTCTGCACTCGCGCCCGGTTTTGACGACGTTTGACTTTAACGACGCGTCTTCGAGGGTTTATTTGCATTCGTCTCTCTGACTCTTACCTGCTGGGGTTCTTCTCCCCACGCTTTACTCCCGCGCTCACGACCATGGCTCTTTACCTAGGCCGCCTGGAGTGGTTTGAAGCCTGCTCCTGAAAGCCGACTTCGGAGGGCCCGCCTCCATCTTCTGTACAGCTTCTTGTTTGATTGGATCAGTTCATTCTGAACTCCTCTCTTACGACTGCGGCACACAATGAAGGTAGAGGTTGCTCAAAAGCACACTGATCGATCCGCCTTGTGGCGTTCCTTGTTCGCTCGGATGCACCGCTCCGTCTTCCAAGATACCCGCTTTCAACCAGCGCCGGATCAAGCTGATCAGGCGCGGATCACCGACTCGATGTTCGACAAACCGGAGGACCCAATCATGATCGAGACTCCCGAAAGACTACTCGACAGACTACCCACCACCGCGCTCATCATCTCGACGACTATCCCGATCAGGTAACCATCGTTCGGTCGCGCCATCCCTTTGAGGGATCTGCGCTTAATGTGCTTGGCTGGTGTCATCGACGCGGCGAACTTCATCTGACGCTTGTACTGCCCGATGGTACCCGTGCCCTTGTACCGGCTGCGTGGACAGATCTGCCTATCGCACAACATTTACCGCGTGCAAGCCCGCAATGCGCTCAAGCGGCATTCCTGGCTTCGCACGCCGAGCTGCTGCACGCCCGGACGATCGTCGACGCTTTGCTGCGGCAGTTGGATGCCGCGCATACTGTCCTGCCACCGCAATCGGAGGACAGCCATGCAGCAGCTAAGCTTTCTCGACCCACCACCTCAGCGCGGGGCCGTACCCGTATGGGAGGCCCTCGATAAAGAGCAGCGCGCACATCTCGTGCTGCGACTCGCCCGACTAATCGCCCGAGCAATCGCCACTGCCGGAGATCACAACGATGAACGAACTGAGCAAGATCACCGCTGAGCACCTACGCCGATGCGCAATCGTCTACGTGCGTCAGTCCAGTACGACGCAGGTCGAGCATAATCGCGAGTCCACTGCCCGTCAGTACGAGTTAGCCGAACGCGCCGCGCGGCTTGGTTGGCGACGCGATCAGGTGAAGGTCATCGATGAGGACCTCGGTATTTCCGGTTCCGGCCTTTCCGAGCGCACCGGCTTCGCGCGTATGACCGCGGAGGTCGGCCTCGGCCAGGTGGGCATCGTGCTCGGCTTGGAAGTCTCGCGACTAGCGCGCAATAATGCTGATTGGTACCGTCTGCTCGATCTATGTGGCCTGACCCACACGCTCATCGGTGATGGAGATGGGATTTACGATCGATCATGTTGATACCTTCATTTGTTTGGTCTCGGGTCGAAAACGAGGTGATCTCGAGCTCCTGTCTTAAGCTCTCGCAACGCAACAATGCTGGCTTCCGTATCAGGAAAGAGGAATCGCTTGTCCCAAGGATCGCGCTGGATATCAATGGTGCCGCTGCGGATACGTCGCTTGATCCAAGAACTCGAAACTCCCAAACGCTTTGCCATTGCGGTCACCGGCAGCCAACCAGCAATGTGACGAGCACGCGTTGCGACGCCGTCCTGCAGTACGCGATGGCGCTGCCGCACGATCTGAACGGTTCGTACTGGAACATAATTTCGGCGCGGTGAGCGGTGCCCCTCCTGGGTCAAGGTGTTGGCGATTTCGGCATCATCGAAGCCCTGGCGGGCCAGCTCAAGGATCCGTGCTTGCATCTCAGTCCCTCGAGTTAGAGCATGCAGTGCATGGACCCTCGGCTCGACTTCCAATTCGGATATCTCGCCACCACACCAGACGATCCGAACCGCGATTCGATCGCGCGTGATGCGGTGGAGAACAACCTTGTCAATCAGCGTTCGTAATAACTGCTTCTTATCTGCCCGGCTCACATCAGGCCGCCGCCAGAGCTCAGGCAAGTGTGGACCAAGCGCAAGAAACTCATTCTGCTCCTCTGGGGTCAACATGGCTGATTTGCTCTTCGTGGCTCGGCGGGTGGTCAGCGCCTCTTCAGCCTGCCGGAGTTCGCGTAACGCGTTTTCCCATCGCCGCTCCAACTCAGCGGCGATGAGGCGATTGTCAGGATCGACCCGATTATACTGTCGTTCGGCCAGGAGTGCCTGATAGCGCAGTCGCTCAACCTGCTGCTCTTCGGCGCGATCAAGCGCTTCGTCAGTCTGCTGCCGCGCATTGAGCGCACGCCTCCAGGCCTCCACCTCAGCGGGAGCGATCGCTGCAAAGAATGCAGCCACCACCTGTGCGTCGATTGGATCGGCGGGAAGATGCTGGCATAGCGTCTTGCCTTGGTGGTTCAACAGGGAATTGCAGACGTAGCGGGACCCGCCCTTGTATTGTATCGACATCTTGTGGCCGCACCGGCCGCACCAGGTGATGCCTTGCAAGATAGCGGCCCCCTCTCGGGGCACGCCACGCGTCTGATTGCGTTGGTATTCGGCATGGTTATCGCGCAACATGGCCTGGATCCGCTCAAAGCCATCCCAATCGATGTATGCAGGATAGCGGTCCTTTACTACTACCTTCCACTCTGCCATTGGGCAGCGGGCCGTCTTCAGTTTACCACTCGTATAGGTCGTGCGGCAGGACTTGGTGCGGCCATAGACGAAAGCGCCAGCATAGGCCGGATTCCTCAAAATTCCGGAAATCATGCTGGCCGATGGTGTCCGCCACGCAATATCGCCGAACCGGTCCCGCCGCGGTATAGAGAGCGCACGATCTCGGAATGACCGGATTACCTTGCCTACGGAGCCTCCCTCCAGAAATGTCGTGAAAACCAGTGATATCCGCTGCTGCACCTCCCTGCTCGGATCCTTCGATGCCACACCATTGGCGTCACGTTCCAAACCCGCCGGTAACAGTAACGTCAACTCGCCGCGCTCGGCCTTGGCGCGCAGCCCCGCCGTCAGACGGCCGCGCAGTGTGTGCAACTCCACTTCGGAGATTGTGCCCTTTAAGCCGAGTAACAGGCGCCCATTGGTTGAGCCAGGATCGTAGACGCCGTCGCGATCCGCAATGAGGCATTGCCGGTAGCCGCACAGATCGAGTAGCGGGTACCAACCAGGCAACGATCGGACGGACTATAGCATCGAACTGGTTGAACCGGGTTCGGTAGATCCCCGCCATGGTGTCAATGGTCGAGAACAGATGCAGGAACCTCAAGCAGTAGCGCTTGAACTCGACCGCGCTGTGCCAAGGCGCGAACCCGAAGGTTGTGCACCAGATGAACCAGAAGTTGCTCCGGAAGAAATGAGGGTTGAACCAATCCTGGATGGTTCGAGCGTCGAGGGCCGATTCAGATGCCATGCAAAGGGCTAGCAGGTCGAGGCGATCTTTCTTGCTGAAACCCAGATCGGATACATCGACGATCTCGCCGCCGCAAACCAGACGCGCTTTGTCGTTCCAGAAAAACTCTTGATGGAAATCCATTAGTTCGTCTTTCGCCGACTTGGCAGGATCGCTGATCGAGGGAATGAAGGAGAGCAGGTCGTAGGTGCAGTTGAACTTTTCTTCGAACATGCGTCCGCCGCGCATGACGTAACCCTTGCTCGCATCGCCATGTGCGTCGAGGCTGCCTCCGAACCGTTCCGTCTCCTCGAACAGGACGATATTGTCGCCTGATAGCCCGCCCTCCTTGATGAGATACGCTGCTGCCGCCAAGGCGGCGATGCCGGTGCCAACCAGGTAGGCATTGCAGGGAGCACTCTGCGCCGCTGGATCAACGCCGGGCGAGGGGGACGCAGAGGGCATGAGGTTCTCCGGAGGTGACTGGTCGGAACATGGAGCCTGCTTCAATCAGCCGATGGAATGTCAGATAATCCGATCGCAAAAGCGGAACTCCCGCCATCTATAGTGCAAAGCTTGCGCCGCCGAAGGCGCTTCCGGAGTGCTGCCGTGACATCGGATGTCCCTCGCATGCGCTCTTCACTTAGGCGACAGCGCCCCCGAATGATCTGTAGATCGACTGAGCCGCTCATAACCAGCAATGCCCGTGCCAAGTGCGAATCTGGTCAGGGCTTGCCTGAAGGGAGGCAAGACCAATGTTTCCCGCCAAGCCGCGGGACGTCAGCTGGCTTGTCAGGTTTCCAACATTTGGGTGTTCAACCGAACAGCAGATGAGACGGGAAGCAACAGAAGGGAGCCGCAGTTGAGATGCGCCAACCAGCTGGGAATACGAAAAAGAAATCAGCACCGGCCGTTTGGCACGCGCCTTGAAATGAAAAAGCCGTTCACCGTGTGATGGCCCTGCAAGAATAGGTGACGTTGCAATGAGCGCCCCGAATTTGACGGAAAGAGCCAATGCCCTCGGAACTGACAAGGGAAGTGAGGTTGCCTACGCCCATGGTTACACTAGCTTTTACTCTTTTCTGTTCGAGGAATTCCGGCACGAATCTTTCACGATGATCGAGATCGGATTGCAGCACGGGCATGGCTCTCTTGATCCCGATGCACTGCCCGGTCGCAAGGTCGACGACATTCCATCCATTAAGATGTGGCTGGAGTTCTTTCCCAAAGCCGAGATTGTCGGCTGCGACATTTCCGATTTCAGCGCGTTTAAGATGGACCGGTTCCGTTTCGAGCGCCTTGATATGGGTGATGCGCTAGCCCTGGAACGTCTTGCGAGCTCACTCCCGCCCGTAAGGATCATCATCGATGACGCTTCGCACGCCGCTTACCACCAACAGCTCGCTCTAGCGAAGCTGTTTCCCATCGTCGAGCCTGGTGGCTTTTACTTTATCGAGGATCTGCATGTCACGCACCCGATTGCCGCAAGGCTACCGTCCTGCAATCCGACTGAGGTGGTGGTTGAGAAGTTCACTCAGACGCGTCAGCTCGATATTGCGTTCCTGGCCGGGATCGAGCGCAGAAACCTCGAAACCTCAATTCGGAAGATGTTCATCCATCGCAACGATAAGGGAGGCGTCAATTGCTGGAGGATGAAAATGGTTGGATTTGAAAAGTATTAGAAGGGCAATCAATATTTTGCGTCAATCAAGGTGCCAATCTAGGCCCTCCGGGTCATTCTGCTCCAACCACGTCTCGGCTGCGTCCTGGTTCGCCAAGCCTCTGTCGGTCTAGCTATCAGGCCGCGATTTTCGCCTAACCGTGATTTGCAGGAACGGTATTTCGTCGATCTTTGCTTCCGTGTTGCTGGCTTTGCAAAAGCGCGCCTAGATGGTGACATGCAGGCGGGGTGGGTGGCCGAGTCGACGGCTGTCGACGGAGGTTGGACGTGTTTGTGCGCGGCGACGTCGAGGATGCAGGACTGACAGGCGCAGAAACGGCAAAGCTGGGTGCCCGCAGTGGTGGCAGAGCAGCGGTTCTGATGGTCTGTTGCTGGATGCTGGCGCCAAGTCGACATCAAATCCGGACGAAAGACGTCCGTGGGCTACCTTGACCAAACCATGATCCGTCATGCGGCGCTGTCGAGCACGGTAGCGGCGATTTCGCTCGGCATGCATAGCGCGACCACGCGGAGTTGCCTGATAGCGTCGCCGAGCCTCCCTTTGTCGGTCGCGACGTGCTTCTTGCGCACAGGTTCCAACGCAATAGATCTGGCCGCGATCACACCGCCGGCAGACAAGAACCTGACAGCGGCAGCGAGCACACAGAAACAACCGGCAAGACGCTTCATCGGTATACGCGGGACCGCGTGCTATTCGTGCCGAAGGTTCGCACCCTGTCTGGTTCGGCAATATTTTTATGGTGCCCCCTGCGAGTCCGCGCTCCTTGGCCCGCGCTCGCGCGGTCTCCGCAACCCCGACCAGCTCCGACCGCGCGAGCGCTACCATCAGGCTCGCCTTACTCGAATGAAGCAAAAAATTGGACGTCGATCGAGCCCCACGTTCCGCCCTCGATCAATGTCGTCAACATCTCATGTCGCCAGATTTGCGCGGTTCTCGAACGCCATCGACATTCCGTGAGATCCCGCTTATCCACCGCCTTCAGCCTTTGATGCTGCATTCCTTGCGGCGGGCTTTCTAACGCTACACTCCACCATTTCCCCTCCGTCACTGACCTTGACCTGCCCCACCTTGAGCGCACCGTTTTCTTCATCGTAGGCATGGGCGGCCTTCATGAGCCCTGGCTGCGCGGCCGAAAAATCGGGATTTGTCCGAAGTTGCGTTACAGCCATCGGCAATGCCGCCGGGCGGTGAGGATCTTCCGCAATCCGTCGAGTATCGCCAGTGGAGCTTGCTCCCGTTCGTGGACGCCCTGAGGATGGTAGATTCCTCTGAAACGGACCCCGATTTTGGGACCATGTGCTTAGTTGGAAGGGGCTGCTCCGTTTGACAGACGGAGCGCATGATGACGCCGAAAACGAGACGCAAGATTGACGCGGCACTGAAGGCAAAGATCGCGCTGGAAGCCGTGCGGGAGCAGGCGACGGTGGCCGATCTGGCCCAGCGCTATGAGGTTCACCCGAACCAGATCTATGCCTGGAAGAAGCAACTGCTGGAACAGGCGGCCCGGGCCTTTGACGCGGGTGTCGGGCGCGAGAGCGAGGACGCTCGCGAACGCGAGATCGAGAAGCTGCACGCCAAGATTGGACAACTGACAGTCGAGCGCGATTTTTTAGCGCGGAGGTCCGGAAGATGAGCACGCCGGACCGTTGAGGAATGCTCGATCGCGCCGAGGCGAGCAACCTGACAGGCCGTAGCAGATGTGAACCAGTGTAGCCCCGAAATGAACGCCCACGTGAAACGGATTGTGGAGGTATCGGGAGTGTCGAGCCCGTGTTCCCTTGGCGAAGACCATGTCGGCATCGTGAACTTGGACGATACGATGTCCGAACTCCCCGGGGTCGGAGAGGGCGGCATGTCAGGAAGGAATGTGCAGCGAAAGCTCGGAACCACGCGCGGGTCGCCTCGGCGCTCCCGCACAGCGAAGACATCGCGTATAAGCCGCCGTGCGGTGAAATCGCGGTGTGCCCACGAGTGGGGCGGATGGGGTCAGTTAAGTGATGACGGCTCGAGACAACATAACTCGAGCAAGAGCGAGGACCCCTGGGGTAGTGGTAATCCCACTTCATGGCGGTGCACGATCGAGTCAACGACCCGACACTGTGCGGGATAACCGTTGGACCACGAGGTGTACGAAGGGTGGATGCAAACCGGCTGACACGGCGCGTATGTCGGCAGCAGACTTAAGCGCGTGTGGCATCCGGGAAGGCGCCGCCTGAAAATGCCAGCCTTCCAGCCGTATCGGGGAAAACCCGCCGTACGGAATGATGGGGGGATCGAGGAGACGTCGGCATCATGCGAAGCCCGGTCCGCGCCTCGGTCCTACCCGACCGGGGGCGGGCGACCGCCTCCGGTGACCCGGTGCCGGGGGTGAAAATCCCCCGGCCTACTCACCCCTGGATCAAGACCAGTATGGCCCCCTTGCGCGGGTGGGGACCGAAGGGCGAACGGGTGCGAGGTTTTGCACCCCACGGCCATTGGCGGACCTTGACCTTTCTCGGCGCCTTGCGCTCTGACAGCCTCGTCGCTCCCTGCGTCTTCGACGGGCCGATCAACGGCGAATGTTTCCGAGCTTATGTCGAACAGCAGTTTGTTCCAGTTATTAAGGAGCTATGCCTGAATTTGGGTGATGTGGCCGATCAGGCGGCGTGGCTTTGCTGGGTCGGAACGACCTCGATGCCGTCGGCGAATCTGACACCAGCGATGATCTTCGGCAACTGATTTGTGCCTTTTAGTCGTCGCCAGGTCTTGGACGCGGCATCGATCAGTTTGAACACCATCAGCCTGGCGGTCTGCGGCGACAACGATCCCTTGGTCCGCACAGTCCTGTGCCGCACCGTGGCGAACACGCTCTCGATCGGATTGGTAACCGGTATGAGATGTCTCGGTGCCAACGTTCCGCTGCGGTATTCTACATCGTAGCGTATGGTGCGACCATCGGGACAGAGGCACCGGGAGCACGATGTGCGGGCAGGCCGATACACACGATGAGCCGAGAGAGCTCGAGTTAGTAGCTGGCCGCCTCTGCGACTCGCCCGGTTGCGCCGAGAGCGCGAATCCGTAGTTGTCGTGTCGCCCGCAGCTCCCGTCATGTGTCTGGCAGGAGGTGCGAATGCGACGGGTAATTGGCATTGATGTCCACCGAACCTTCGGGGAGGTGGTATTTTGGGAGAACGGCAGGCTCCGACATGCAGGCCGCATTGATATGACGCGGACTGCGCTGGAGGGATTTGGTAAGACGCTGCTGGCCAGTGATGAGGTTGTACTCGAAGCGACTGGCAACAGCATGGCGGTGTCGCGAGTGCTGGCGCCCTTCGTGGCGCGGGTGATTATCGCCAATCCGTTGCAGGTGAAGGCGATCGCCCAGGCTCACGTCAAGACCGACAAGATCGATGCTGGCACGCTCGCCAGTCTGCAGGCGGCGGGATACTTGCCGCAGATCTGGACGCCTGACGCCGAGACCGAACGCAAGCGCAGACTCGTGGCGCGGCGCTACCAGATTGTGCGGCACCGTACGCGGCTCAAGAACGAGGTGCATTCGATCCTGCACGCACACCTGATCCCGAAGTGCCCACATGCCGATCTGTTCAACGCTCGCGGCCGGGCGTGGTTGGCCGCTCAACAGCTTCCAGACGATGAGCGAGCGGCCATCGATCGGCACGTCCGTGAGCTTGACCGGCTGGCGGAAGACCTGGCCCTGCTCGACCGCGAGATCGCGCAGGACGCAATCGAGGATTCCGCGGTCAACAAATTGATGACGATCACCGGCGTGAATCTGGCGGTCGCCGCCGGCATCGTAGCGGCGATCGGCGACATCAGCCGGTTCAACAGCCCGCAGAAGCTGGTGAGCTATTTCGGGCTGAACCCGCGGGTGCGGCAGTCCGGGCTGGGAGCGGCCCACCACGGCCGTATCAGCAAGATCGGCCGCAGTCATGCGCGTGCCATGCTGGTTGAGGCGGCCTGGGCAGCGGCCAAGGCGCCCGGTCCACTGCATGCGTTTTTCGTCCGCATCCGCGCCCGGCGCGGCCATCAGATCGCCGCGGTCGCCGTGGCTCGGAAGCTCACTGTGCTCTGCTGGCATTTGTTGACGAAGGGCGAAGATTACCTGTGGACGCGCCCAGCGCTGGTCGCGAGCAAGACCCGCGCGATGCAACTTCAAGCCGGACATCCACAACAGAAAGGGAGCCGTCGCGGACCAGCCTATGCCTACAACATCAAGGCGCTGCGTGACCGCGAAATATTGATTGCCGCCCAGGCGGAGCAAAGCTACGAACGATTCGTGTCGCAATGGAAAGCGCGGCGGCCAAAACCCGGCGCGCGGGCGCCTCAATCCGGCAGGACAAAATAGGCAGTCCGGTGATGCTTGCAGCCGACGCGTCACGCTTCGCCACGAGGTCGCCCGCGCCCGACAACCATAATCGCGGCCGACGGCAAGGTCTAGCCACGCCGGGAACGCAGCCCCGTTCCACGCCAGCGTGCCGTCGTGCTCGGGCCGGTCAAGGCCAAGCCATGCGGTGGCCGCAAACGCGGCCAGCCTTGACCGCCCCTGCGCGCGGCGGCTGCGAGATAGGTGGCCGGGACGGAAGAATGGCCGGCAGCGCGACCGAACGAAAGAATGGACGCACGGCGATCTCCGCAATCGTTGCCGGCCATGAAAAAATCGCTTGTCCATCTCATCCGTGGTCCGCAAGTGGACCCTGTGCTCGGCAGGAAAGTCATAGAACGCCAGCAGATCGTCGCGATCCTTGTTCAAGCAATCCACGGCGCGCGCATATTTGGCACCGTATTTCTCGGCGAAGGCTTGGAGTGCAAGCTCCGCGACAGCCCGGCTCGGCGCCATCGAGATGTCCTGCAGGGCTTTCTTCATGCCGCTCTGCACGGAGCTCGGAACCTTGTTGAGCACGTTGACTGTCTTGTGTTGCCAGCAGCGCTGCCGCCGCGTGCCGGGGAAGACTTCGTCCAGCGCCTTCCAGAAGCCAAGGGCACCGTCGCCGACCGCAAGCTCAGGCGCGATCTGCAGTCCGCGCCGGCGAATGTCGATCAGAAGTTCGCGCCAGCTCTGGGCGCTTTCGCGGACGCCGGCCTGAAAGCCGATCAGTTCTTTCTTGCCCTCGGGCGTCGCGCCGATCAAAACCAGCATGCACTCGCTGTGGTCCTCCATCCGGGCCTGCAGGAATACGCCGTCGGCCCAGACGTAGACATAGTGCCGTGCCGACAGATCGCGCTTCTGCCAGCGCTCGTACTCGCCCTGCCATTGCGCCTTCAGGCCCGATATCACCGACGGCGACAGGTTCGGCGCATCCTTGCCGAGCAGCGCCGAGAGCGCCTCCTGGAAATCGCCGGTCGAGATGCCGCGCAGATAGAGGATCGGCAGCAGGGCGCATCAAGGCTCTTCGTCCGCCGCGCCCACAGCGGCAGGATCGCCGAAGTGAAGCGGATCCGGTCGGCCCCGGTCGCGCCGCGGTCCCTCACCTTGGGCCGGGCGACCTCCACCGCGCCGATCCCGGTGGCAACTGGCGCGCTGGGCCATGGCCATGCCGGACCACCCGGGCGCGGCCATCCGGCAGCTTCAACTCAGCCGTCGTCTCCAGAAACGTCTGCAGTTCGATTTCGACCGCCCTGGCGAGCAGGTCACGGGCTCCATTGCGCAGGATTTCTGTCAGTGGATCGTCAACCGCAGACGGCTGACGGAAGGCCAGGATGTTGGTAGTCTCGTTCATGGCGTATCGCTCTCCTCGAGAGGTTCTGGCAGGCTCGACACCCGCCTCGATACGCCGCCTCTCTCAACCCGTCATCACCCACTTTCCCGCATAGCTCGTTATTAAGCCGGGCGACATCGTGATCATGGATAATCTCGGCAGCCACAAGTCGGCTGCTCTGCGCCGCATCATCCGAGGCGCCGGCGCCAGACTCTGGTATCTGCCGCCTTACTCACCCGACCTAACAGACCTTCGCCAAGATCAAGCACTGGATGCGCATCGCGCAGAAGCGCACCCTCGAAGACATTTGGCGACACATCGGCGACCTCGTCACCTCGATCCAGCCTACCGAATGCAGCAACTACTTCGCCAACGCAGGATATGCTTCCATCAAAACGTGAAACGCTCTAGTGGAGACGTTCTGAGACGATGCAATATCCTCAAGCCTTCGCTGAACGATTTCGACCAGGATTGCTGGGCGAGGTCGAGGTGGCACTTCAGCACCTCAAAGGATTTTTAGGGTCGGCAAGATTCTTCAGCTAATTGGCCTGATCATGCAGAGAGGAAGTAGCCAATCTTAATCCGTCCTTTAGTGCCGCAGCGAACAGGATTCTTGTTGCCTCGATTGTTTTTGCCATTCCAGAACGTGAAGAATGCGCGATGCGGCTGTTTTTCCACCATGTAGCCACTCCTTAGGATTGAATCTTTTCGGTCAGTAAGTACCTCCGGTGGAGACAGCTAAACTCTCCCTGGCTCTGGAAGTGCGGCGCAGGCAAAAGCTGATTCCGATATAGCTCGCGCCTGCTACAATTAGATCGAGGCCGAGAAACAGGCCCAGGATATAAACACTGTTGATCGGCCAACGTGCTAGGATCAACAATCCAACCAGCAGGGTAATCACGCCGGATATCGCCAGCCAGAACCGCGCCGTTTGGCGCTTCATGCTGAATGCCAGGATCACGCGCATAATGCCGGCGGCGACCAGCGATCCGCCCAGGATCAGCGTAAGCAGCGCAGCAGCGAGCGCAGGATTCTCAAATGTCACAAAGCCCGCAACGATGTAGAGCGCACCTAAAGGAGCCCACAGAAAAAACTTGCCCCAAGTTTTAACCTGGAAGGCGTTGATCAACTCGGCGAGCCCAGCGATGATCATCATCACGCCGACGACAAGCACACTCGCCACCGTCGCGAGCGCAACGCTACCGAGCGCCACGAAGCCAGTGATCAGATAAACTATGCCGAGGGCGAAAATCCAGCCCCACTTTGGCAGTGAAGCGATGTCCAGACCGGCTCGAAAACGCTGCAGGATATCAGAAGAATTTGCCATGATGGTGCTCCGATGCGAAGGCTGCGCCGCTGCATGGCGCGCACCCTGAAATTGTCGCCGTCGCTTGTCGCGGCGAGATCACCGGGCTGAGCTCATCGTCCGTTGCGAGCAGCCGGCTCAGCGTGCTTATGCCATGCACGCGCTGCGCGAGGTGCTCGCCGCCGAGGCCCACGAGGTGGGTTGCTCACGATCTCACCCAGATGCCGAGGCCAAGATCTCGAACACCACGTTGGTGTTCGGGCTCGGCGGCGACTTGTTGAGCATCGCGAACAATTCCCACGACACCTTGTCGGGATTGTTCAGTGCGGGATTGGGATCAGGAGCCTGGGCGCGCGCAGCGCCCACGAGCGCAAATGTGACGAGAAAATTGATGCGGTCCGCTTCATCGTTGCCTCCTATTGTTGTCGTAATCGCAGTCAAAAAAGAGCGTTCCATACCCTGGCCAGCCGCAACGTACGGCTCCGGTCGCGGAGGGAATAGCGCGCCGTCGGCCCTATCTCACGCTTGGCGAATTGCTTAACTTACCGCAGATTGATGGCTGCGTTTAAAATGATCCAACATCTTCGAGCCTTCGCGGAACGATTTCGACCAGGATTGCTCCGCGAAATCCAGGTGGCACTTCGATACCTCAGAGGGAGATTTGGAGTCGGCAAGGGTTTTCAGAAAATTGGCCTGGTCGTGCAAAGAGGAAGCAGCCAATTTTAATCCGTCCCTCAGTGCCGCGGCGAACAGGTTTCTTGTCGCTTCGATTGATTTTTGCCATCCGGAAACGTAAATGAAATGCGCGATGCAGCTGCCGCCTTTTCTCCAACACCATCGGCGGCGCCACCTGCTCCAGGGGTTGATGCCTGGGCCAGTTCGGGCCCTGCACGTGTCCGCCGTTCGGGTTTCTCGTCTTCGCCTGTGGTCGCGGGCATTCGATATCTCTCGGAAAGGATTGCTACGTGCGGAGTGGTTCGCTGCTCAGTTTCGATCATCAAGCTTCAGAGGGTACCACAACCTTCAACATGTCATACCTGCCTTATCTGGTAGCGCTTGATTGCGAGGAAGAAGCACGGCATCCGTTAGGCGTCCGTCTTCGAGGAACAATGTGAAGCTCGTGCATGATTCAGGATGTAGTTGAAAGACGTGGTCAGTGTGCACGGGAGAGCTTGGCCAGTTGCTTGCGCATATACGTTGAAGACCACCGATATCAGTCGGCTTAGCGTCTGCCGCCTCCAGGCGCTCTTCGGGGCTCCTGCCATGATGGAGCGCTCGATCTCGAACAATGCATCTATCCGTTGCACTACCTCGATCGCGATCGGAGAGAGCGGGATTTCCTTTTTACCAGTGGACTTGCCGGGCATTCTATTCGATGTCGGCCACGGCAAATAATGGGCGCCTTCCGTGCGACCAGCAGGCAGCTTCTCTGATTGGTCCGGGGCGCCGGCCCGGCAGATAGAGACGGTTGTACCCATCATAAGCGTCGGCCTGCAGGATGCCGGCTAATCGCGAGGTGGCGGTAATGTGAAGGAACGTCGCTGGATCCGAGATTGATGTTGTTTCTGATTGACGTTCCTCCGCATTATTTCAGAGCGTGTCGAGCCAAGCGAGCAGGCTCGTATCTCGCGTCCATGACGGGGGATGTCGTGCCGTTTCCGGAACGCTGACCCGTTCCAGCGCCTTTCGCTTCGTTTCCAGATTGGCCCTGGCGTAGTGATTGGTGGTGTCGAGGCTCACATGACCAAGCCAGCTGCGGATGACGGTGATGTCGACGCCCGCCGAGACGAGGTGTACAGCGGCGGCGTGTCGGAAGCTGTGCGGCGTCACATGCTTAATCCGCAACGTTGGCGAGGTTTCGGCCGCTGCCTTCACATAAGCCGCAAGCTTGAACCGAACGCCGGATGCGCTGAGTGGCTCGCCATACCGGTTGACGAACAGCCGCTGGTCCGATGCACGCGGCTGTCGCTCCAGCAGCTTTTTCAGCAACCGAACGGTTTCCGGCCAGAGTGGGCAAATCCGTTCCTTGCGGCCCTTGCCGGTAAGGCGAACGCAACTTGGGCTATCGAACCGGATCGCCTTGGGGCGAAGCTCGAGAGCCTCCTGTATCCGTGCCCCGCTGTTATAGAGGAACGAGAGCAGCGTGTGATCACGCATGCCTTCGAGCGTCGAGCGGTCTGGCTGGGCAAGAATCGCTGCCACCTCCGCCGGGTCCAGATAACAGGGTTCTGATACCGGCGCCCGCTTGACCGGGATGTGAAGGATTTCCACGCACTGAGCGATTGATGCGGGATCCTTGGTCGCGACGAAGTTGAAGAAGCTGCGGATCGCGGCAAGCCTGCAGTTGCGCGTGCCGATCGTGCCGCCGCGATCGTGCTCAGTGTGACCGAGGAAGACAGCCACCTCGCCGGCGGTCAGATCGGCCAGCGTGATCACCGCCACCTTCTTTTTAGCGCGCTGTGCGACGAACCGCAGGAACAGTCGCCAAGTATCACGATAGGATCGGACTGTGTGGACGGATGCGTTGCGTTGCTCGACGAGCCATTCGTAGAAGAACGCACGCATCAGATCCGGGAACGCATTCGCCTTGCTCATGACCGCACCTCCTGCCCCAGATCGAGGCATGGGGCGCCCACCGCCCGGAACCGCTCGTTAGCGTGATGAAGCAGGTCCTGTGTAACGGTGATGTAGATAAGGGTGGAGTGGATATCCTTATGGCCAAGATATGTCGCGAGGAACGGCAGCCGGTCTTGCGGATTGATGCCCGAGCGGTACCATTCGAGGATGCGGTGCACGACCATCGAGTGGCGCAAGTCATGAAGACGGGGACCCGTTCGCCCTTCTGGCGGCTTCAGCCCGGCTCGGCGGATCACGTCGACGAGCAACAAGGCGATGACCTGCTTTGTGTAGCGGGCGTTGCGCCCCTCGTGCCAGAACAGGGCGGAGTGCGGATCCTGCGGTGCACCGGCCTGCCGCCGAGCATCGAGATAAGCCCGAAGCTCGGTGATCACGCTGTCGGGCAACGGCAGTATCCTCGTCTTGTAGAACTTGGTCTGCCGGATCGTGATCGTGCCGCCGTGGAAGTCGACATCACCAAGATCGAGGCGGGCAAGTTCGCCACGCCGAAGCCCCGCGCAATAGGCCAGCAGAAGCATGGCATGCATGCTCGGCGCACGCAGCGGGGCCCGTCGCGAAGGATAGGAACGGGCAATATCGAGCATCTGCTGTACGTCGGTCGGCGTATAGATGTAAGGCTTGCGCCACTGCTTCGCTAATTCCGTCTGCGGTCGCGGGTCCGGGCGGCGAGGCGGGAGCGACGGATCCTTGTGGCGCAGGACCCTCGCAAGGATCCGCTTCAGTCTCTCACATTCCGCCGCGTGATTGAGGGTCGGTTTTGCCTTCTTCCAATGCTCCAGCATCACCTCGATCGGTTCATCCTGCAGCGCAGGGTTCAACTGCAGGAACCGGTCGAACCGCAAGAACCACGCGGGCTGCGAGGTGTATTTGTATCCCCTGTTGCGCATCAGCGCGACGTGCTCGGCCATGATTCCGCCCAGTGTGCTGCCAAATGGCTTGGGCTGGCGGAGTTCGGCAAGGGCTTGTTCGGGGTCATGCGACGCCAACGCGCGCCAGACTGGCCGACATCGCTTGATATTGCATGCCTCACACAAGGCGCTGACGGGATTGCGCTCGATCGCTCCGATTTTCAGAAGATGTTCGAGGAACCGATCGATGATGCGGGTGCGGTTCATCAACGTCGTCGCCATCCAATGGTCGGACAATGTCTGTAGCCACGCCACCAGAACATCCTTGCCGAGTTCGGCATGGCATTCAGCGACGTCCTGGAAGCTGTTTAGCACCTGCCTGTAGTAGGTGCGGCTTGCGCGGCGCAGCCTAAGGCCTGCCAGATAGTGCGCGATCAACAACCGTTCGGGATCAGGCCATGCTGTCATGACAGCACCTCCCCTTTCGGCACGTCGAGTGCGATGGCCCTGAGGTCCTCGGTGGCAAGCTTGAGATAGGACACCGTCGACTCCGCCGACCGGTGCCCGAGCAGATCACCGATGACCTTTTGAGGAACCGATGCGCGCAGCATCTCGACCGCGCGTGCATGTCGGAAGCCATGCGCACCGCTCTTGCCCGGCGGCCTGACACCGGCGTGGCGCAGCCGGCGTCGTACCACGGTGTCCAACATACTGAGCTTGCGATAGGGCGCGCGCGTGCGGATGAAGATTTCCCGGGCGTCGATCGCCGGCCGCCCCGCACGTAAATAAGCAAGCACTGCTTCGCCGACCGGCTCCATCAAGGGCAGGAAGGAACAGGCTCTGGTCTTGGTGTGCCGAATGCGGATCGATTCCGCCCGCCAGTTGATGTCCTCAAGCCGCAGGTTACAGATTTCGCTCGACCTCAGGCCGTAGGTCGCGAGCAGTTGCAGGATCGCATGGTCCCTCAATCCCCTCGGAGTCCTGTCCTTTTCCACAGCCTTTAGGACGGCCGCAACCTGGTCGCGCTCCAGAATCGAGGCACCCCCTCATGGGCGTAGATCCGCGGACCGATGACATGCGGCGACAGGTCGATCGCGGTACGGCCGACCCGGTGCAGATGCCGCAACAAAGAGCGCAAGCGGTTCGTGACGGCACTCAACGATTTGCGCGTCAGCTTCGGCGCGCGCATATCCATATAGCGGTCGATGTCATCGACCCTCAGGCTCGCCAGGCTATTGTAACCGTTCCGCTCGAACTGCCAGGTCAGGAAGTGCCGAGCCTCCCAGATCAATGCCTTGATGCTGGCGCGGGCAAGGCCTCGCGCCTCATGAAGCCAGATCTCGTATTCGTCGCAGATCGCAAATCGCGCCGCCTCGGCGGCGCAGACTGCTTTCGGACGGGGCGGCCACTCGCCCTGTACAAGCCGCAGCAGCGCATGGATTCCAGAGCGCGGGATCGGGTGCTGGTATGGCCCTGATTGACCATGGCGTTTGTGCAGCATCCCACTCGCGTGGCTTATGTATGCCGACACCAGCGTCTCGGTCACGTCCTCAACCTGGATTTCCCGCCGTTCGAGATAATCGAGGAATCTGCGCGCGCTCCTGCAGTAGTTACCGATCGCCCTCGAATGATAGCGCTGGCTGGCCAGTATGGCCTTGAGCTCGGCGATCAGTTCTTCATTGGATTTCAGCATCATCGACTCCTCTGCTGGTCAAATGACTGCAGAGGTCGCCGAAAAATAATGCGAAGCAAAGCCCGTACCGAATCCGCGGAATTTCTCGACATTCACGCGTCGAGCCGACGTTCCTTCACATTACCGCTACCTCGCGATTAGCCGGCATCCTGCAAGCCGATTGCTACAACGGCTTCGAGCCGCTGTTCGACCCGCAGAAAAAGGTGCTGCCGATTACGCCGGCGTTTTGCTTCGCCCATGCGCGGCGGGGCTTCTTCGAGCTGGCTGACATCGAGAAAAATGCTCGGGAAGGTAGGAAGGGCAAACCGGTCTCCCCGATCGCGCTGGAGGCTGTCAGGCGCCTTGATGCGTTGTTCGAGATCGAACGCGCCATTAACGGCTGCGGCGCCGACGAGCGGCGCGCCGTGCGCCAGGAAAGGAGCAAGCCGCTCCTCGGGGACATGCACGCCTGGTTGCTTCGTGAGCGCGAAACCCTCTCGCGCTCTTCCGAGGTTCTGAAGCCTATGAATTACATGCTCAGGCGTTGGGACGACTTCGCCCGCTTCCTCGACGATGGCAGGATCTGCTTGACCAACAATTGCGCTGAGCGCGCATTGAGAGGCATCGCCTTGGGAAGGCGCAACTGGACCTTCGCTGGCAGCCAGCGTGGCGCCGACCGTGCCGCCATTATGCTGACGATGATCACGACCTGCCGCCTCAACGACGTCGATCCCAAGGCCTGGCTCGCCGACGTCCTCGCCCGTATCGCCGATCTGCCCGCTTCGCGTCTGCACGAACTGCTGCCCTGGGAATGGAAGCTCCTGCGCCAAGCCGACAAGCCCGCCGATCAGCAGGCCGCCTAACCTTCGCGCAACGCCATCATAGGGCTCGTCACGCCCGCGCGCATGCGTCAATCAGGCGGTCTTCGTCGTATGCGTACCCAAGAAGTGCTGAGAACGGCTCTGGTATTGGTTCTTGGACGAACAGCCGTCTCGCGATGAGAAAACGTTCAACGGCGCGTCGGGTGCCTTGCAATGATGCGGGGGCAAATGCTTGCGACAAGACCACTCCTGAAACGCCGCTATCGCAATCAAGCCGCGCTGAACACATCCGGTCGAGAGCTTCTTTTAGGCCTCGTACGTGGTGGCAGGCCGTAGATCGGGCGTAGCCAGCCGAGATGAGCCAAGTAGCGAAATCTTCCAACAAAGTGCCATTGGGCGATGCCGTGTAACCCGCGTGAACCTTCCGGAATAAGTGTTCGAGCATGGTTGCCTCCTTCGGATGAACGAGAGAGAACCACGCTACCGTCGTCAGTTATGTTGAGTAGGGACGGTCGAAGCGGCTGTTAATAGCGGGGAGATCTATATCGCTCCACATCATTGCGCGCTGCACATAAGTCCAATCACGTTGAGCTCAACGTGATTGGACGACTGGGGACCCGAAGCGCTCACTGGCGACCAGCGCCGGGATCTGCTCGAGATCGTCGATGATCGCTACGACAAGGGATCATTGTTGATCACAAGTCAGGTCCCCGTGTCGCAATGGCATGACGTGATTGCCGATCCCACGCTCGGCGACGCCATATTGGACCGCATCCTTCACAACGCCCACCGCATCGAGCTCAAGGGCGACAGCCTGCGTCGTCGGGCCGACGATAGGACAACAGCGTGACCACCGCGCGCCCGATCGCCCCACCGGCCCACAGGTCCCTCCCGCGCGCGCCGCTGCGTCGCTCGTGGGGGCCACTCCGCGCCGCGCGCGGGGCCCTCCCATGGACCGCTGGACCGATCTCCAAGCCCTCCCGCCCGTCTTGACCAGGAAGACCATTTCCAGCACACAGAAACCCGTCAGTCGTGTTCGTCTCCGCAAGTGATCACCATCGTCTGGAAACCGTGATCACGATCGCCTGGAAGCGCTGATCACCATCCCTGGAATACGCATGGATGGCCGTGGCCTGCTTGCATCCTGCCTTTATGTCGAAATCGACATCGGTGACTTCGACGTCGTAGCGGAAGTTGACGCCCTGCTCCAACAGCCATTTGCACAACGCCAGAACTAGCGATTCATACTGATTGTACTTGGTGAACTTCAGCGCGCTGAAATCCGGCAAGCCGCCGATATGGTGGATGAACCGATGCAGATAAAGCTTCATCTCGAGGGCGGAATGCCATTCCTGAAAGGCGAACATCGTCCGCCAATAGAGCCAAAAATTGCTGTTAAAGAAATCTTTCCCGAACACTTCGTCGATCCGCTTGTTCTCCATCTCCTCACGGGAGGCAAGAAGGATGGCAATCAATTCCTTCTGCGCCTTTTCACTCAGAGTGAAAAGGCCATCGGTGCGCGCATCCTGTCCCTGGTTCACCGTCGCCCGCTGCAGCGAGTAGTTCGGGTCATCCTTGTTCAACCAGTAGAACTCGTCGAGCACACTGGCACCTTCGGTTTCCAGCGAAGGGATCGACCGGAATAAATCCCATAGGCACTCGAAATGATCCTCCATCTCGCGGCCACCACGGACCACGAAGCCCCTTCCCAGGTCTTGGTTACCGTCGAGAGCTCCACCGGGTATCCTCAGCCGTTCGAGGATGGTGATCCGGTCGCCGCACATATGGCCATCGCGCGGACTCCCGAGGCCGCGGCTTCCAGCGCTGCGGACTTGGTGATGCCCCGCACGCCGAACTTCGAAGCGACATACGCGTGAAGTCCGGCACTGCCCCGCAGCCCCCTCGACCGACGAGACGTTGACAATCGAACCTCCGTCCGCGCGCCTGATGGCCGGCAGGGCCGCCTGCATTCCGAGGAATACCCCGGTTAGATTGACGGCAAGGGTCTTGTTCCACTGGTCGAGCGGGAACTGCTCGATAGGGGCCATGTTGGCGATCCCGGCGTTGTTGACTAGCCCGTGCAGCGCGCCGAAGTGACGCTCGGCGCTTGCAACCGCCTTGGCCCACTCCTCCGGCTGGGTAACGTCCTGACCGACATAGAAGGCGGATCCGCCAAGTTCGGCCGCGAGAGCCTCTCCTTCTGTATGAAGAATATCAGTGATTACGACCCTGGCCCCCTCAGCCACCAGCAGGCGCGCATGAGCCGCCCCCATCCCGCGAGCCCCGCCGGTCACCAGAATGACTTTGTCGTTCATACGTCCCATGATCCTCGCCTCGTAGCGTTGGGTCAATGGCGGTGCAGCGTCTTCCAAGCGTCGAAGAGGACGCGGGGATCATGCTGGCCTTTGTACAATGGTGAGACCGGGCGCTGGACGTCGAGCAAGCCGAAAACGGCGGTCTGTGCCGCTCGCACGGAATATTCGACGGTAAAGACAACGTCGTCGGGAATCTCGCAGAACTGGCCGATGAAGGCGAGGTTGCGCGAGCCCTTCGGAATGACCTTCGGCCGGTCGGTCTCCACGCGCGGCATGAACTGAGCGGTAATGTAAGGCATCATCGCCGTTACGACGCGCGAAGTCTCGAGAATGTGCGGAATATTCTCCGTGAATCGCAGGTGCGAAAGCAATTCGATGAGAATTTCACGCCCCGTACACCCCGACATGGGCTTATGCACAAAGTTGCCCGGTTCGTCCGGGAAGAGCCCATAGCCCCACCACACCCAGACATTCTCCGGCTGTTCGTAAAGTGCGGTTGACGATTAAGGACGATAGTCAGGAGCCAATTAGAATCTTTGATCGTTACCAGGACACCATGGTCAAAGCGACCGTCTCCGACAGCTCGGCTGGGCCTTGCCTCGGCTTGCGCAGGACGATTGGCGCGAAGCGGACTGCGAGTTCACTCGTGCGCGCCTTGCGTCCCGGAGCCGCCGGAATGTCCACCTTGAACCGACCTTGCTCGGGCAGGGCATCAACGTGCGAGAACAGCAGTTCGATCTGCTCCCCTCATCCGTCTCGATCCGCCGGTTCTGGCAGGCACGCACGACCATATGCATGTTCTGGGGACGGAGCGCGAAGTGCTCGTAGATGTCGCTTTCCCGGTCCGAAACGCCGGTAATGCTCGCAGCCCCTCCAACACCTCTGCCGTATGCGTGGTGGCATCAATCCAGCGCTGCGATTCCTTCTGCGCTGTTGTCCACGACCGCCGGTGCTTGGCCTTCTTGCCGCCGCTCCGGTTCCAAATCTTGGCACCGACCAGCCCGAGCGCGCCGCCATTGCTCGCATCCACCGCCAAGGTCGCGTGCAGCAGCAGGCCGCGCAACGCACCGCCTTTGCCAATCGGCCCGTAGCCGCTTGCCTTCGCGCGCCGTCCGCCCAGCGAAAGCTCACTCGTATCCTGTGCGACGACGATATCACGCCCGCTCACGCGAGCGGCCGTGCGCTCCGCCGCGTGTGCAGTCATCTCCTCCGCCGTCACCGCTTTGTTGCGCAGAAAGCGCGTGAACTGTATTTCGCGCGCCCGGTCCCGTTGCGCCAACTGACGAATACAGGAGCCAGGCCGCCTGACCAGCGCTGCATGCAAATGGGCCCCCCTTTTTGCAGCCGCGGGTCGTCAAACCGACCGGTATTCCATCCCAGACATTGCCTACTCCCGCGGATCATTGCCTAACCTACGGAATCAGCAATCAAATCGCTTCGCAAGAGTGTGAATACAACAGCCGAAAGTTCGGTGGACGTCGATGCCAATCACCCGTCGCATTCGCACCTCCTGCCAGACATATGACGGGAGCTGCGGGCGACACGACAACTACGGATTCGCGCTCCCAGCGCAACCGGGCGAGTCGCAGAGGCGGCCAGCTACTAACTCGAGCTCGCGGCTCATCGTGTGCATCGGCCTGCCCGCACTTCGTGCTCCCGGTGCCTCTGTCCCGATGGTCGCACCATACGCCACGATGAAGAACACCGCAGCCGAACGTTGGCACCGAGAAATCTCATATTGGTTACCACGCGATCGAACGACTGCACGAAGAGTTCAAGCGGCGGACCAAGACGCAAACCGTGCTGCGTCCGCGGACACTGCTGCCATGCTGTTCTGGGCGCTGCTCGCCTCCGGCAGCGCAAGATCGGTGGCTGGCAGACGCTCGCCACCAAACCCATCGATCAGCCAACTGACCTCGCAACCTGATCCAGTACCTTCATGCTATTCGGAGATCGCGCCAACGCGAATTCCAACCACTCTCCAGGACGGCACCCCGCCAACGCTGCTAATCCTCTCGTGGAGACTGGTTCCGTCGGCCTTTTCGATGCAACGAATACGTGCGCGCTTGGCCATTTTGAAATCTTCCATGGGCTCTTCACAAAGCAATTGCAAATGTGAGAACCGTAGGCAGAGTTTCCAATAGCCGCCCCATCTGCTCTTGCCACCAATCCTGGTAGGTGCCTCGCAGGTCTTTCTTGGCGATGCTATCCAACGCGAACATAGAGACCAGCAATGGACTCAACAATAAAATGGCTGTTTGGAGTGCGCTTGGTGTCCTTGGGATTGGCGTCTTTGCGTTAGGTGGCTTCGGATGGAAGTTGGGCCATTTGTCGGTGAGAGAACCGCTACAGCAAGCCTTTGTCCGCGTCCTAAAGTTCAAGTTTCAATTCGACTCTAAACCATTTTTCGCGAGTCCGTGGTCAAATCTTAGGTACCACCAGTCCTCTCGTTACCTCAGCACCTGACCTGAGTGTCGTCGGTCAGGTTTTGAGTTGTACGTCCCCTGACGGACGACTCAGACTCGCATAATGCAGATCAGAGGCTAGCGAGCGGTACTAACCCGCCAGGACGAAACGTCACGCCGGCGCTTCCCCTGGCGCCCAGCACCAAGCTGCTGCGGCCGTAGAGCGAGGCTGTCGGATCCAAAGCCCCGATGAACATCGGACGGTGTGCGCGGAAACATCTCCGGAAAGCAAGCATTATCACGCACCTCGTGCGGTCATGGACGGCAAATCAACCAGAGACCCGAGCTGCCATAGATGTCTGACGGCTCAGCCCCAACGCCGGCGCAAAGCGAGCATTCGCGCGGTTAGCGCGGCGTGCTTTTCGCCTAGTGCGGATCACCCATCACCACCATTAGCCGCGCGAGGGCAGGGTGAGCAAGACAACCACAGAGTCGGCGCGTCATATTGGCGCACAAGGCCCAATCCCTAGTTTCCATTTCACGACCTCCGAGACCGATGCCCCCTTCGACGCCTGGCGATCTCTGGTCGAGATATTGTTCGACAGCCACCCGTCAAAAAAAAACTTCCGGATCCAGTACGTTCCAAGCGGATCTCCTCGTTCACCATTTCGGCACATTCCTGCTTTGCCGAAGCATCGCCGACGGCGGTCGCTATCGACGCGCCACAGCACGTTTGGCTTGGGATGACCTCGACCATATCATCGTCTCATGCATCCAGCGCGGACGTGTCGCGTTGTCGACTCCTGCGTTCCGGAGGCTTGGACCGGGCGATGTAGCGGTGCTCGATCTGTCCACACCCGTGGCCTTCGTGATGGAAGCCGCCGAGGCGGTACACCTGATCGTCCCACGAGCGTCGCTGCCGGCATCGGTCGCTCCAGTGCAACCAATTCACGGGCGCATTCTAACCCAAGGCACTGCAATGGGCGTTTTCGTTCGGAGGGTCGTCGAAGCTCTTGCCGCGGCGGCACGGCACTTCGGCTCGAACGAGGTGATTGCGGTCGGGGCATCTATCCCGGACTTGCTCGCCTCCTGCCTCGGACCTTCAGATGTTCTGTCCGCGACAGAACGCAAAGATAACCTCGGGCGCCGCTTGCGTCGCTTCATCGAGGAAAACCTGCACCGCAAAGACTTGACCCCCTCCCGTTTAACGCGTGAGCTTGGCATTTCGCGCAGTCAACTCTTCCGACAATTCGAGACGATGGGTGTCGAGGCCTATATCCGCCAGCGCCGCCTGAGGCGCTCCCTGCTGGCTTTGTGCGATCCGCGTCATGCCCATCGAAGAATAGGCGATATCGCCTACGACATGGGGTTTGCCGACGAGGCTCATTTCAGTCGCATGTTCCGGCAGGCCTTTGGCCTCTCTCCGCGCGCCGCTCGCGAAGCGGCACGGCAAGCGGACAGCTCGGCCGCGGATGGCATGTTCCGCCCATTCACCGCGGGCAACTCCTTCTCCGATTGGGTGATGGAACTGCGGGCCGGCTAAGTGACGCTTGTTGGGACGCTCGTCCAACTTTTCGGGACGCTCGTCCAGGGACACCCCGAAAGAACATCGGTACCGTCACATGCGTGCTTAGGACCGCAGATGAGCAGTGCCAAGACACCGCAGCCGAAAGGAAATTCTTCGATGTCGGTTAGAGCGATAGACCACCAGTCCAACATTCCAGTCGGCGCGACGCCGCCTGCAAGAGATAACTTTCAACCTGACCGTCGCGAACGCGTCGCGCTTCCTAAGTGCTTAGTTTCCCTCGCTTCTTACTCCTCGTTTTGAGTGAGCAAGGGTCGGCGCCGTTTAAGCCCCGGAACCAGTGCCGGCCACCAATAATCCCGGGCGCGATCCTTAGAAATGAAGGACAAGATCAATGACGTCATACTCTCTGACCTGCGTGAACAATTCACAGCTTCACGGTAGCTTCGCCGTATTCCAGAAAGCGCCGCCCACGACGATCCCTGGCAACGTATTTTCGCTCGCCTGGTTTGCCCGTCCAACCGCTCCAGGTAGCCGTGTGACCTTTACCTGGAGTCTCGACTACAGCTTCGTCTGGTCGGAGACTGGAGTGCTGCAACCAGGCGTCAACTTCTCGGCAACGCAGGTAAAGCCGGCCGATCCGAACGGCCAAAATCTCATTCAGCTTACCCAGGACAGTGCCGGCGCGACGACTTTCATCAATCCCAGCGTCAACGGCGCTGTGGGCTCACTGACCATCCGACAACTGTCGAATGTCGTGCCCAACCGCACATCCGTCGGCGTCGGCATGGCTGGTTCGGGCACCTTCGTGGTCCAGGCCGCTCCGAACATGACTGCCGTCTTTACTCCGCATCCCAACTATTGGGTGATCTTCGGCAATTACCAGACCGGGGACGTCATCGACATTGAGGATGTAACCGGAGCTGTCGAGGCGACCTACGGAGGAGCCCTCACGGCTCGGACCGCGGCAATCGGTCTCGAAAACCTTATCACAGTATCCTAACGCATCAGGCGGCGGCTGGCTTCAGCCGCCGTCGTCCTCTTAACGTCCAGGAGCCGCAAATGTCCGAGTACTGGTGAGCTGACGGGCGGCTCGCCCCACGGCAAGCTCCTATCTATCGAGGGTTGCGCTGGGTGGACCGGCGCCGAGCCTCAAGCATGGGAGCGGGCCTGATGAACGATAGCATTTTCGTGGGACTGGATGTCCATAAGGCGACGATTTCGGTTGCGGTTGCCGAAGGGATGCGTGGTGGTGAGGGTCAAGACGGACTGCCGCGACGCGGCGATGCTGGCTAAATCCGATCGGGCCGGCGAGCTCACGGCGGTGCGGTCCCCGATCCGGCGCATGAGGCCACGCGCGACCTGGTGAGAGCCCGCGCCACGGTAGTGCGCGTGCTCGGCAAGGCGCGCCAGCATCTGCAGGGATTCCTGCTGCGGCATGGACGGATCGACGCCGGCAAGAACGGTTGGACCCTGGCTTACCGGCGCTGGCTGACCACGGTGCGCTTCGATCACCCGGCGAGCCAAATCGTCCTGCAGGATTACGTTCACGCCGTGATCGACGTCGAGGCTCGAGTGGACCGCTCGGCCAAGCAGATCGAAGAGCTGGCGCCGCAATGGTCGATGGCACCGGTGCTCTAGGCTGAACAGGTGGGGTTGAGTGGTATTCCGGGAGGAGCAAATGTTGGCGAGCGAAGCAGCTCGAATTTTTCGCGACTGGGCGGTGGCAGAGGGCCTTATGCCCGACAATGCCACGATCACGATCAACTCGACTCCGGCTGAAATGGCGCTCATACAGCCAGTCTCTGATGCTGGGCGGCAAGCGCTAAGGTCCAAGGAGATTGAAGCCATTGTCTTTGCTAACGGCCGTGACGAGATCACTATCTTAACTAAGAGGGCTGCCCCGAGTAAGCGGATGATTGGTTCGCTGCCTGCGACCCTGGACAACGTCAAAATTTGTTATCGACAAGGAGCGCAAGATCCAATCGGTGGTGATATGGGGCTACCGTTCGCAGGGCCGGCTTATGTTGTGCGAAGCGCAGGCGGTCGCGCACGGTATACGTGCGGTAGTTCAATTTCAGTCGGCAATTGCCGAGACGCTGGAACGCTTGGGGCTCTTGTCAGAGATCAGACAGAGATCCTTTACGGGCTTACCAACAACCACGTCTCTGGAGCGTGCAATTTCGCCGCGGTGGGGCTACCAATCATAGCACCCGGAGTGTGTGATGTTGCTCCGAACAACCTGCCACCGTTCACTGTCGGATTTCACTCACGGTCGCTCCCGATCATACCTGGATCAGCCGACAATATCTCAGCCGCGGATAATCTTGACGCGGCCATTTTTCGGATCGGCGATGAGGCTAATGTTTCCTCGTTTCAGGGCGACAGTTACGATACACCGGTCAGTGTACTACCTTTTTTCGATGGCATCGAAGTAGAGAAAGTCGGCCGGACCACGGGACACACGCGGGGGCGAGTACTCGGGCAAATCATCGGCCCATCCCCGATCAAATTTGAAGCTGTTATTTATGGCTTTACCGGACTAGTATTCTTCGAGCCCCTTTGGATGATCGTTGGTCAGGGCGCGTTGTTCTCTGATAATGGCGACTCAGGTTCCCTGATCACAACTGTCGTTAACGGGCAACGATTCGCCGTCGGAATCGTTGTTGGAGGGAAGCATGACGGTTCAGCTCCGGGCGGAAAGGTAACGCTAGCTTTACCGATCTTGCCAATACTACAAAAGCTGGGAGTGTCTCTGATTGCGGGGCACAACCTATGAGCACCAACGCAATAAGTGCAGCTAAGAAGCTACTGAGCGAAATGGAAGCTCCAGCAGGGGCCGTGAACGCGTGGGTCGACCGCGATCCTTCGGGCGATTTCATCCGGATTTGGATTGACCCTCTGCAGGGGTTTCTCGCGGCGCGCGTGCCCAACACCTATGCTGGCTTCCGGGTAATTGTTGAGACGCGCGAACCGGCTCTAGGTGTTTAGTCCCAGGTTTTGATGGTGCATTCTTGTCGCACGATTCGAAGGATGCGCTATGGGACAAGTTTTACACGGCTGCGCCACCACGACGGAGGCAGTCCGTCGAGCAATACAAAATAGTCAAGAGAGCCTGAGAGCACTCGCCAAGCGCTACGGGATCAATCAGAAGACTGTCGCGAAGTTGGAAGCAGCGCGAGACCGTCGCCGATCGTTCGACAGGCCCCAAGGAAGCCAATTCGACAGTCCTTTCCATCGAGGAGGAGGCGATCATCGTCGCTTCCCGGCGGCATACGCTGCTGCCGCTCGACGATTGTCTCTATGCCCTGCAGCCGACCATCCCGCGTCAGACGCGCCGGCAGTACTCGGCAGAAGAGAAGATCCGCATCGTGCTGGAAGGACTGCGGGACGAGGAGAACATCTCCGAGTTGTGTCGCCGGGAGGGGATCGCCGCCTGGCGGGCGATACGGCGCGTGCGGCAACCTCCGGCGAGGTAAAGGATCTGCGTCGTGAGACGGCCGCGTTGAAGGAAGTTGTGGCCGACCTCGCCCTTGAGAACCGGCTGCTCAAAAAAAGCATGAACGGGGATGGGAGGACGAGGCATGAGATATCCTGCGTCCGAGAAGGCCGAGATCATCCAGTTGGTCGAGCAGTCGCATCTGCCGGCCAAGCGCACGCTGGACAAGCTCGGGATCCCACGCGCCACGTTTTATAGGTGGTATGATCGCTACCGTGAGGGCGGCATTGAAGCGCTGGCCGATCATCGGTCGCGACCTGACCGGGTCTGGAATCGCATCTCCGACGATGTGCGGGGCCAGATCATTGATTTAGCGCTGGAGCTTCCGGAGCTGTCGCCGCGCGAACTGGCCGTGCGGTTCACCGACGAACGGAAGTATTTTGTCTCCGAGGCGTCGGTCTATCGGCTGCTGAAGGCACATGACCTGATCACCAGCCCCGCCTATGTGGTGATCAAGGCAATGATGGCGACTATGAGCCGGGTAACGTCCGCTGGGCCACTGCGTCTGAGCAGAATCGCAACAGGCGCCCGACCAATAAACGGCCGCGCTCCCCTGTCCATGACTGGGTAAAGGCAGCCCTCACATAGGAACCATGGAACCATGACTAGAAAGCAGACCGCCAAGGCCCCGAAGGCTAGTGTCCCGACTCTCAAATGCCCTGTAATAACTCATGCTGCCTCGACTTTGACGAGTGCGGCACGGGCGCGGTTGATTTTTTCAAGGATCGCGGTGCCTTCGGCCTTCCAGGTGTAGGGTCTTGGGGCGGCATTGCGATCGGAGAGATAGGCTTCGATGTCACGGACGAGTTCGCCGATCGAGGCGAAGCTCCCGGAGCGGATCACGTCCGCGGTCAAATCAGCAAAGAAGCGTTCGACGAGGTTCATCCACGACGAAGATGTCGGCGTGAAGTGGGACTTGAAGCGCGGATGACGTTCAAGCCACGCCTTGACCTTCGGGTGCTTATGAGTGGCATAGTTGTCCTGGATCAGATGGACGTCGAGTTCCTTGGGCGTTTCGCGGTCGATCTGCTTCAGGAATCTCAGCCATTCGACATGGGTGTGGCGCTCCTCGGTACGCGTGATCAGCTTGCCTTTCATCGCATCGAGTGCGGCAAACAATGTGATCGTGCCGTGCCGGATGTAGTCGTGGGTCATCGTGCGGGGGCGTTTCGGCGCAAGCGGCAGACCGAGCTGAGTACGCTCCAGAGCCTGGCATTGGCTTTTCTCGTCGCAACATAACACCAGAGCCTTGGCCGGTGGATCGAGATAGAGCCCGATCACGTCCCAGAACTTTTCTTCGAATTTTGGATCGTTCGAGAGCTTGAACGTCTTCACGACATGCGGCTTCAAACCGTTCTTCGACCAGATACGCTGCACGGTGCTGTGCGATATACCGGCGTGGCGGCCCATGCTGCGCACGCTCCAGCGCTTGCGGCTCTTCGGCGGACGCGTGACTTCGGCAACAACACGTTCGATTTTCTTCTGTGGTATCGACGGCTTGCGCCCGCGACCGACCTTGTCATTGAGACCGTCGAGGCCGTGTGTCTCGAAGCGCGCGGACCATGTCGACACCGTGGGCATCGATGTCTTCAACCGCTCGGCGACACTCTCGATCTTCAGTCCTTCCAGACGCAGCAGGATGATGTTCGCTCGGAAGCGGTCACGATGCGCACTTGTCGACGCCTTGGTCCTGCGCTGCAATTCCGCCCGCACCTCCTCACTCGCAGTGATCATCTTGACTGGCCGCGCCATCCCTCAGCTCCCCGCTTGCCTGCAGCAACCACATTTATTTAAACTGATTTGCGAGACAGAACACTAGGGCCACCAAGGCGAAGGCCGCCAGACCAATGTCACAGGGCGAGTTGGGTTCGCTGCTCGCCATCACGCAACAGCGCTGCTCGCAGTTGGTGTCGCAGGGCACGTTTCCGGTTACGGAGGACGGCCTGCTCGATCCCTACCGGTGCATACCGGCCTATATCGGCACCCTCAAGAAGCAGAACGATCCGGCGGCAGAGCGTTACCGGACGGCGAAGGCGAAGTTGATCGAGCGCCGCATCGCGCGCGAGGAAAACGAAACCGTCAAGATCTCCGAGATCAACGAAGGCCTTGCGCCGATCATCAGCGTGTTCTGCAGCGAATTGCACAGCGTCGCCGCCGCCTCGACGAGGGATATTCCGCTCCGGGAGGCAATTCAGAACAACATCAATCGAGCGGTTGCGCGTTGCAAGGCGCGGCTCGATGCGATGGCGGATGCAGCGAAGTCCGGCCGGCCGCTCGTCGACCACAACGGGGCCGTTGATGATGAAGATTAACGGCCGCACCATCTGCAATGCCGCTTCCGACGCCGCTTGGGAGTTGATCGACAAGGCAATGCGGGCCGGAGGAACTGTCGAGGACGTGATCAAGGCGGTCATGGCGGTTCATGTATCGATCGCGGCTGAGCGGCGCTTCGGCAGTTGGTGCCATCGGCACCGGGACGTCGAACTGACATACCTGGATTGCCTCGCTCTTCGCCTACAGGAAGTCGACGATGGCAACCTCGAGCTTGCGCGGGATGTCGCCACCGCGATCGGCCGAGCACGGGAGGCGTGCGGTGAGCGACGCGGAGATCGACGCGGCGATAGCGGTCCACCGGCGCGCGATCGAGGCCCTAGTCGCGCTGAAGCAGACGCGCGCCAGCACCTCGTCGACGACACCAGCTATCTCAGCGCCAGCCGTCGCGAGAAAGCGGCCGACAGCAACACCTCGGTGGGAGCTGGCCGCGCGAGCATTTAGGCGATTTCCGTTCGAACCGCATACGGTTCGGCGAGTCTGCAGCGATCATCCCGAATGGGCATTGAAATTCACGGGCGGTGTTTGGCACGTTGACGCTGACAAGTTCGACGCGTTCGCGGCTCGTGTCGAGCGCGGCGAAGCCTCGTTCGCGGTGTCCACGAAGTTCGCGGTGTCAGTGGCGCCGGACGCCCAACTCGCATTAAATTATGACGAACACAATCCGATCCGTGAAAGGGAAGTTTGAAGTGACGAAGACCGAGAAGTTGCTCGCCAATGCCCGAGCCGATCTGGCCGTGGCAAATGAGATGGTGGCGGCCCTGGACGCACAGAAGGCCGATGCCATCCGTAGCTCTAAGACATACGCGATGTGGCGATTGCCGTTTGAGGAAGCCTCGCTCGAGTGCGAGCGTCTTGGGCAACTCGTCGCGACGCTCGAGGTCGACCTGCAGCAAGAGCAGGCAGAGACCGTAAAAGCCGCCTTGGCGTCACGCCGGGCTGAACTAGAGCGGCAGTCTGCAGCGCTCGCGAGCCGAATCGCCAAGGACGGCGCAGCGGCGGCAGCGGTTCTCGTGCGGCTGGCCGAGGAAGCAAGGGCCAACGCCGCGGCCGTCGAGCGGTTCAATCGCGAAGCATCAGACGACGTCGCGCCCCTGTTCTCGGCCGACCAGCTGGCGCGCTATCGCGATCCGGCACCGCGTGAAGACCTTGAAGAGAGCATCGTCGACCTGTGGACGTTCGAGGCCACCGGCGAACTGGTCAGCGACCAGGACGCTGTGGTCGAGCGGGATTACTTCCACGGTCGGATACCGGCCATCCCGGGCAATCATGTGAGCAACCACCCGACGCACGTGGTCCGCAAGCGGTTCCGGCAACTCACCTATCTCGAGGCCGACGAGCGCGAATACTTCAATCCGCTGACGGATGCCCTGCGCCTGCCGCGCTTCGATGGTCCGGGCATGCTGTTTGATCGCGGTCGGGCAGTTGAGCCAGCGCAGCGGCGCGAGTTGATCGAGTTACTTCCTGTGGATGGTGCTCCGGCCCAGCCAGCCGCCGCAGAGGCCGCGTGATGCCTGAGCACGATTACGGCGTACCGATCGACCAGTGCCCTGCCTGCATCGAGTTCCGGCAGCGTGGACCTGGAGCGCAATCTTTCATGAGCAGCAAACGGCAGACAGCGGCCGCCTCGTGGGATGAGGTGGTCGGCGAACTCAATCATCGAAATAGATCGTCGTTCGGTTGCGGCCAAGCGTGACCGAACGTCTGCGGCGCGCGGCGGGCTTCATTCCTTTCACCTCCGCGCGCCGCCCCCAGAACACCGCCGGCGAACCACAGACTCCCGGCGCACAGGCGGCGCGCAGTTTTCGGTTTGAGTTGCCTGCGCGCCGCCACCTAACCATTAACCCGGACGGATTGGAGGGTCCGTTCACAGCACGAACAGAGGAACTACATTGAGCCGCATCATAGAAGCCGAAGCCCGGATTAGCGCGCGTGACGCCACAGGCAGCACGTTCGACAAGATCGCCGCGAAATTTAAGGGCCAGGAGAAGAACGCGAAGGCTCTCGAGCACATCAAGGCGCCGAAGTTCACCGGCGACATGTTCGCGGAACTGAAGAGGCTCGAGATCGGCGAAAAGAACCTGCAGAAGGTCCGCAAGGAAATGCAGGCTTTTGACGCGCAACTGAAGGGCGGCGCATTCGGCCAGATGCGAGCGGGCCACTACATCCGCGCCATGAATGATTTTAAGGACCGGACGGTCTCGCTTTAGCGAGAGGTCAAGGCTGCCACCGAGTCAGCACATGAGGCGGAAAAGAAATTCGCGACGTGGTGATCGAGCGGAGCCGGCGCCGCGCTCATTGGTGCCTGGCGGTGGCTCGGCGGTGGGTATGCGGTCTACCGAGGCACGCGGTACGCTTACGATAGGGCGAAGGACTCATCGTCAGAGACCGAGCGTCAATATCAGGCGGGGTCTAACGAAGGAACAAAGCGCTCGAATCGACGCAGAGGCTGATTGGCAGTCTCGGGCCTATCCAACGATCTCTAAGACCGACTTGCGTGGATACATCCGCGACGCCGTTTTGCAGACAGGCAACACGCAGACCGGCCTTGATGCAGCGGGGCCAATCGCCGCGCTGGCGACAGTTGGTCGGCCCTTTTGGAAAGATCAGACGGGCCATCAGGTGCACCGGGCGATGCAGACGGCCGACGCGTTCAACATCACGGACCCCGGCGAGCTTCGCACGTTCATGGATTACCAGGCGCGCGGCGCTCATGTTGAGGGGGCCGTGGACGTCAACCCGCAAGAATATCGAAATGCTGTTTCGACCGGCCGGTCGGCGATCAAGGGCGCGTCGCTCGAGTTCAGGTTCCAGGAAGCGCCCGGCATGATCGCGGAAAAGGGCGGCGACAGGGCGGACACAGCCATGGCGGCCTACTACTCCGCGATGCTCGGCAATGGCGGTATGGGCAAGCTCACGGCGGCCGCCCGGAAGTACCAGCAACAAATCGGCCTTCGCGACAAGAACGGCAAGTTGATAGACGAGAAGCTGTTCCGCGAAAATCAGGCCGCGTGGACCGATAAGTACTACCGCGATAGACTCCGCGAGCGTGGGATTGACCCGACGACCGAGGAAGGTCGCGCGGCAATGGCCGCCGACGCGCAGAAAGCGCAGTCGAACCCTCGCGCCGCAGATGCCATGGATTACTACGGCGCGAACTACGACTAGAGGCGGCGTAAGCGCGAGCAAATGCGCAACGCCAAGGGCCTCGAGGGTGCGGAGACGCAACACACTAGGGATTTGGATTCTGCGCAGGCTGCCTTGGCAGCAGCGTTCAATAATGCCGCGACCCAGTTCAATGAGACGACCGGGGCGTCGCAGAAGATGATCGCAAGCATAAACGCTTACTCAGACGGCTTGAACGACCTGTCATACTTCATGAAGAACGGCGAATGGCCCGAAAAGACCAAGAAGGATTTGGAAGATCACCTCAACTCGCCCGCGTATGAGGACCCCGTCAAGCAGATCCTCAGAGAGGACTACGAAAAAAAGCGCGCGATCGCTGGCCTGCCGCCGTGGACTCGCACGCCCCCTGTGAATCAGTCATCTGGCTGGGGCGACGTCCCGCTTCCGGGGGTGACTCCATCCGGCCCTCGCTGGGGAATGCTGCCTCACACGATGCCTAAGCCGACGGCATCACCAGGGATCACGCCAACGATGACCTATCGCACTGGAGTTGAGGGCAGCGGCGGCGCTCAATCGGTGAGCGTCAACGGCAGCGTCACGGGCGAGGTTTCGGTTAAGAACGAGGTGACGACGTCCAGTACGTTGCTTTCCATCGTGGATGGCTGCGAAGGATGCGGTCGCTCGCGTCAACGGTTTTATTTCAAGCGGCAACGGCCCCGGCAGCAACGGTAAGTCCAGCCCCGACGCTGCGGCTCCGCCGACGCCATCACATCCATCTGGCGGGAGCCACTGAAATGACAACCGAAGGTGTGGACAAACTGCTGGCAACCATCGACGAGCTGACGCTGCGCCTCGTGACGATCGAGCAAGCCACGATGGTGCTTTGGGGCCTCGGCCTACAGCACCTCGACGACGCGGCGCTGAACCAGTTCATTGGATGCCTGCGTCAGTCGATGCGGTCCGGCGACGAAGGCTCAGACGATGAGCAGCGCGTCGAGGCTGCGCTCAAGCGGATCGTCGATGGCATCGAAGTTATTGCCAAACGATCGGACTCGGCGAGAATGAATTGAAGTGAACGGCGGCACCCTTAAATTCTACAACGAGAGCCGAGGCTTTGGTATCATCCGGCCGGATCTCGGCGGCTCGGACGTTTTTGTCCATGGCAGCGCGTTCGCAAAATCAGGACTCGCGCCAGAGCGCGGGATGCGACTGCGATACGAGAGATACAAGCTGCCGGATGGGCGCCACAAAGCTGTTAAGCTTCGCGCGGAAATCGACTGAAGTTTGGTGGGGCGGTCTTCGCCCTGTCACGCGGCCCGGTGACGTCGGATGAACACGCACCGGGGCTGCATCATTTCCCAGTATTCGAGTCGAGGTGATCAATCGTGACGCTTGCGCAGATTTGTTCCGACCTGGAAATCGAGATTGTCCCCGTTCAGAAACATCCCGGTCCCGGCCAGACCACGGCGGCCTCGACACTGCAGGAAATCCTCGATCGCCGCGGCGCGGGCCATCTCGCGCAGGTCGTTAGGACTATCACCGAAACCGAGAACCGCACTCGCGCGCGCATCGATGCATTTGCGCTTTACGCCATTTCGGACATCATGGTGGCGCACCCGCAATGGGCCGATAGCGGATTGCGGTGGTACGAGATATTCGACACCATCGACCTTGGCGCCATTCAGCGCCAGGCTAAGGCGAACCGCGGCGCAGTTCAGCAACGGCACGGGGTCGCCACGCTGCTCTACCGAGAACTTGCCGACGTCTTTGCAATCGATTTTCCCCCACCTAAGACCCACGCCCAGCGCCGAGAAGAGCGGGAGGCGGCAAAGGCGGCGATAGCGAAACGACGGACTGATGCCATCGAAGCAAAAGTCGAGCTTGGCCGTCAGCTTGCGGCACTGCGCGATGCCACACCGAATAACAAGCGTTTCGGCAACCTCGTTCGCAAGCAATTCGACATCCATGATTCCCTGTTTGTCGGCGAGGTGCAGCGCGTTGCTCGGCGATACGGCGACCGGCCGGACGTCACCGGGCGGGTACGCAACTGGCATGTTCTCGTGGCGCTGGCGAGCCCGTACCTGCAGGAGTCAGGGCGCCGAGAGTTTGAGGCGAAGATCGCGGCCGGCGAGAAGGTGACCGCGAAGTCGATTGCCGCAGCGGCTGGCCCCAGGAAGAACAGCAGGCCGAGCAACATCGCCACTATCCGAGCCGCTGGCCAATGAAATCACCCGAAATCGTCTCGAAGCCCGAGCTCGCCCATCGCGGCGAATTCACGAGGTCAGCGCGACTCGGATCATCCGCGCGAGATCGGAGCTGAGGTAGGGCTTCGGCAGCAACAGCACCCCTGGCTCGAGCCGGCCATGATGCACGATGGCGTTCTCGGTATAACCTGACGTATAAAGCACTTTGAGCCCTGGGCGTCGCTTCAGCGCCTCGGTCGCGAGCTGGCTGCCGTTCATGCCTCCGGGGATGATTACGTCGGTGAACAGCAGATCGATGCGTTCAGCGCCATCGATGATCGCCAGCCCTTCGGCGGCATTGCTGGCGGCCAACGTGTGGTACCCGAAACGGCTGATCTGCGTCACCACATATTCACGGACCAGCGCGTCGTCCTCGACGATCAGGATGGTTTCATCACCGTGTCCGCCCACGGAGATGGTAGTTTCGGTCGCCGGCGCGTCCACAATACCCGCGGCTTGCGGCAGGTAAAGCTTCACGGTGGTGCCGTGGCCCTGTTCGCTATAGATCTTGATATGTCCGTTCGACTGTTTGACGAAGCCGTAGACCATGCTGAGACCAAGCCCGGATCCTTTTCCCACGTCCTTGGTGGTGAAGAACGGTTCAAACACCTTATCGAGCAGGTTGTCCGGGATTCCCTTCCCGGTGTCGCTCACCGCGATCATGACGTAGTTGCCCGGCTTAACCTCGCTGTTCATGCGGGCGTAGTTCTCGTCGAGCACGACATTCTTGGTTTCGAGAGTCAGCTTGCCGCCATTCGGCATGGCATCCCGCGCATTCAGGGCGAGGTTCAGGAGCGCGGTCGAGAGCTGACTGGGATCGATCAGAGCCGGCGCGCAATCGTGCACCAGCATCGAATCGATTTCGATCTGTTCGCCGAGGGTCGGTCGTAGCAACCGCGCCGACTCGATGACCAGCGCGTTAATATCAGTGCTGCGCGGCTGCAACGGCTGCTGACGGGCAAAGGCCAGCAAATGCTGGGTCAGGTCGGCGCCCCTAGATGCAGCGGCGCTTATCATCTGGGTGATTTGAACCAGATGCGGGCGATCCTTGACCGCGTCGGCGAGGATTTCGATGGTTCCGGTGATCACGGTCAGAATGTTGTTGAAGTCGTGCGCGACGCCACCGGTGAGTTGGCCGACGGCTTCCATCTTCTGCGCTTGCCGGACCTGGGCCTCGTTGGCCTCGATCTCCTGAAAGCGTTTGACCATGGCTTCGGCGGTGCGCCGTTGTCTGATTTCCTCCTCAAGTGCCGCATAGGCTTGCTGAAGTTGCATGCGTGACGGCAGCACCAGGATCCGCGGCAGCAGCAGCAGCAGAGCTGCCGTGATCCCGACCGAGATCAGCGCCAGCAAGCCCTTGGTAAGGCCCTCAATGTGGTAAGCCGGGACCCACAAAGTGACGATCGACAGCAGGCGGGTCACTCCGCAGACGCCGGCGAAGAGGGCGAAGGCCCAGAATACGCTACGGAACATAATGTCGCGCCGCCGCCACACGAAGAACCCGAGGACGAACGCGGTCGTAAAGAAGGCGCCGGCGAGCATGGCATCGGAAACGGCGTTCAACCAGATCAATTCCAGCTTCCACAGGAGACACGCGCCATGCGGAGTGAGCGTCGACATTGCAGATAACTCCCAGAAACAAGCGTTACGAGGCTCCATCGCGATCCGATCGGGCGCCGGAACAACCGGGTGAGAGGTGTGTCTATGTCCACCGCGGCCCAGGCTGCGCTTTCGCCTGCATCCACAACGCTCTGATGGCATTTGGGCGCGGCGTTTTCCATGATCAAAATCATGGCGGTGTCGCAAGCACTTGGGGCGAAGAGCGTCCTTGAATCCGGGGCGTGGCGATCGGCCCGTTCATCTAGGATCGGCCCGCCCGTTTTAGCCGCGAATGTAGACTGCGTATCCTATGGCGATTTCTTGGGGGACTACCGCGAGGATCGCCAGCGCAACGATGGCCAGCAAGATTAGCGACTGGGCTTGGGCGATATGTTCTTGAGGCGCTTGGCTTGTTTGCTCTTCAAAGAAGATTGGCGGATATTTTCTGACCGGCCGGGGCGCGACTCCCGACATCCTCGGTTCACTGGCGCAGCCAGCTGTCGTGGGGCATTGCCAACGCCACGGCCAGATATATGCGCGAGCAAGCGCATTCGGAGCCGCCGACTTGCTGCAGAGGACACCCGCGCCCCCTGTGGGGAATCCGTTGGCGGCAACAGCTCCATTAAGCCAAAACCAGCCAGTCGATTCAAATGAAAGTTTTATGATGCCCTGGTGAGTCTCCGGCATTCGCCGCACCGGGGCGTCTTAACGAACGACTGGCCAAGATCGCCGAGCTCCACGAATTCGGGCCAGCACTATCGCGCGCTCAAACACGCTGCTTTTACAATGGTTGTGGACGCCAGTTGACGTGCCTGGTGTTAGATGCCGGATCGCGTCAAGTTGGTGCCGGAAACGCTGTACATGGTGCGAGCTGTTGATTCTGGCGTACCGCAAGAATGGGGCAAAATGCCGAAACGACACACCTTCACGAGTGACGATCACCCAAAGGAACGCCTTAAGAGGACCTCTCGCTCTTCCTTGTAATCAGCCCGACAGCCTCTACGCTCCGCTCCTACCTCTAATCCCGGCACAATCGTTCAATTAGTGGCGTGTGGCGCGCGGTTCCGGTTGTGGTTGGGTAATCCTGGCGACTAACCCTTCGAAACCCACTACTCTCTGCCTGGTCAATTCGCCGTGGAGTTTGCGAATTTTCAGCGAGTCGGCGACGAAAGTCTCGAAAGCCTCCTTCGCGAATTCCGTCTGCAGCTCAAACACCTTGTCAAGCGAGCGGACGGCCGCAAGCTTCTCCAGGAAGGACACGGTTTGTTTCAGCGATTTCCTGGTGTAGTCGCTATAGGCATCGGCGATCGTTGCAATGCTGACGGCGACGGGCTCGGCCGAAACCACGGGGACGGTATCGGTCGCGGAAGCCGCAATCGGAGCGCTTTCAATCGATGCGGCCGGCGTGCTGACCGGCTCGTTGAACTTAATCTTCTCGCTTATCTGCGCAGGTTCATTGATTTGTTCTTGGGGCAATTGGTCCGCCACAGGCGCCGGCTCGGGGACTCGTTGTGCGCCGGCTTCCTTGCTCCACCCGGCCTTCTTGCCCTGCCGTTCTGTGTTCCTGTTGCGCTGGCTGGATTTTCCGATCGGCTTATTCCCATCCGCACTCGACATTGGCGCTCCAGATCTCAAATATCAATTAAGCTGCCAGCCTCCGTCATGTTTGCGCTGAATTCGCGGCTGGGCTTTGTTCCTCGCGTGGCGGTCATGTGTCGGCATTGGGAAGGAGAGCGTCGGCGGCCATCTCGCGCGCATTTCAGGCTGCCCGCGGGGGAAGCTCATGGGCGGTTTCCCGATAGTCGGCGCAAAACGCAATCCGATGACGACATTTCGCGCGGGCTCGTTGATCGGGGTCACCGTCATCTGGCAGGGGCCGACTACATCGAGGACGCCGCACGCACGCGGCGCGCTGCAGGACGACAACGCCCACAACTGGAACGCATCGTTCCCGTCGGCACGGTTCGATGCGGCGGTTGTGGCCAGCGTCAGGAAGGGCTACAAGCTCACGCGTCAACTGGGATGGTCCTTGTCTGGCGGGTCGAGCGAGTTGTCCCGGATGGCTTCGGCCGCATCACGTTGCAACTGACGGCACGGAAGAGAGTCGCGAATTGAGCGCGGCACATTAGATTTGGTCGGGCGATCTTCAGATTTGGTGGGGCGATCTTCGCCCCGTCATCGCCCCCAAGGGGAGCGGCGGATGTACCCGCCCCTTGGGGGGTAGGGTTCTAGAGGTGAACTCTAACGGAGGGCTTCGTGATGGACGTAGAAAGTGAAATCAGTGATCTGAAGGCAAGACTCCAAGCTACCGAGACGGTCCACGCCCTGCTTATCGGCATATGTGCTCGACTGTTGACCGGAAACGCCCGTATTTCGCCAGAAGAATTACTCGGTGGCGTTCGAGAGAGCATTTCAGCAAGTTATACAGGAAGCGACCCGCTTGTCGTGGAAAGAGTGCAACTGCTCAGCGAGCAATAGGTTGAAGATGCCATTCACCTCGTCGAGGATTGCATGAAATCCGTTGATCGGCCCCTCTAAAACGGGGCGGACCCTTGCGTCGTCAGTGAGGTCGTCCGCAATAAAGTGCGACGTACCCTCGTCTCGCCTCAGCCCAAGCCCCTAAGCAAGGAAGGAGCGCCGCGATGCGCTCCAGCAGGCGAGAGAGCAAGACCGGCAGGCCGAGCAAGGCTGCCGACGCGGCAGCCACTCAGACCCCTTAAATTACAGGGGTTGCGGAGACCGCATTGACAAGGATGGACCTAGACACACGGAGGTGTCATTCAGACTTCAATCCGCGCTATTTTCAAATGCAAGCCATTGCAGATGAAGGGATCTCCTTTTGTCGACGGATATATAGCGGATTCCTACTAACTTTTTCATATGCCCCCGAGCGCCGCGCTACGGGAACCGATGACGGGATGGCGTCGGTGGTGTAGATGAGTGTCGCGGATGAGTCGGGCGCGAGCGCTATCGTTCGATGTGCACACACGGATCGCACATCCTCAGGAAGGCCTTTAATCGCAATAGTCGCGAAATGAAGATGACTGGGGTGCGAAAAGGAAGAGGTAACCGATGTCACCCCACGGGCTTGGCCATTACGCTGCTCTGTCAACTTCGTGCCCACGAGTAAACCATCACTACGATGACAACGATAGTGTGAGGGCAATCAGGACTGGGGACAGCATCGAAGCCTTCCGGCATTCCGTGCCATACTGAGAAATTTAGCGCTTGATGGTGAAAGAAGCGCGCGACGGCCGCCACTTGAAATGTGATTTCCGCTATTGAAGATTACCTCAAGAACGGCACATGCCGCTTTGATCCAAATCAACCAGCGGTACGGCGCCGCGCCGCGCGATGCCCCGAGCCAACGATTGCCGGGCTTGTGTAGGCCACCGAACTCACAACCGACCTTGTCGGATATGACACAGCGCCGATCGTCAGCCTTGAGACAATTCGTGCACGTGACGCGACGCACGGTTCAAGCGTCTCGACGATACTTGTATCAAGCGCTTGCAGAAGCGCCGCAATTTCAGTGCGGCACGCCGCTCGCTTAGTGCAAGGGGCATCACGAAGCAACCGGTGATGTAGGGGCGGACCCAGCGCGTGTACCGAGCGCATCTACTCTGCGCCGGGGCCGCCTCTTCTACTCTCTGAACCCGACCGGCACGGGCCGGCACGAAATGGCATGTTGGGACGGGTGCCACTCCGATCGCACCCGCTCACTTAGGAGCATTCGCTGCGTCATGCGGAAATCAGATTCGATCGTGAGGAGTAGCTCTATGATTGAAACGGAAGCTCCTTCGAAGGCCTGGTTCTCGATTCCCGAATGGCTCGGATCACTCAGGGAGATGCCAAGCAAGCTATTCGTATGGACATCAAAGGAAGCCTTGAGATTTTCGGCTTCGTGTCTGCAGGACCAGGCCACTTATCTCAAGGATCTTGCCGACTGCACAACTCTTTCGGAAGCGCTGAAGTGCCAATTGGATTTTGCGCAGCAATCGTGGTCGAGATCGTTCAGCCACGGGTCGAAGATACTTGAGGGCCTCAACACACACTCGCCATTGAGTAGCCGAGGAGAGAGCGAATGAAAGAGGAACGAATCACGGATGGCTCGTCGTGGATTGATCCACGGGGGCAGGTGATGAAGACGCCGGATGACGTGGCGGAGATGTTGCGCCTGAGGGCGTGCGGGTGGGGTCTGAAGCGGATTGCGCGGCAGCTGAGCTGCAGCCATCACACGGTGAAGGACTACGTGGCGGCGGGGCGGGGTGAAGCCGTTCAAGTCACCTGAGCCCCCGAAGCGGCTCGATGGCCTTGAAGGTTGGCTGCGCGAGCGGTTCATCCGGCACCGCGGCAATGCGGATGTAGTGCGCCAGGACCTGTTGGCCGAGAAAGACGTGGCGGTCAGCCGGCGAACGCTGCAACGCGCCGTGCAGCCGTATCGCCAGGCGCTGAAGGCCGAGGCGCTGGCAACGACGCGCTTCGAGACGCCACCGGGCCGACAGCTGCAGATCGACCTCGGGGAGCGTCTGGTCGAGATCGGCGGGGCGAAGATCAAAGCATTCGTGTTCGTGGCGACGCTTGGGCATTCGCGGCGGCTGCATGTGCGTGCGTTCCGGGCCGAGAAGCAAGAGCACTGGTTCGCCGGGCTCGAGAGCGCATTTACGACTTCGGCGGCGTGCCGGAGGAAGTGCTGATGGACAATCCACGCGCGCTGGTGGTGCGCCACGACGCGGTGAGCCGGTCGGTCCAGTTTAACGACAAGCTCATCGCGTTCGCGAAGCATTGGGGCTTCCGTCCTCGCGCCTGCGCGCCGTATCGGGCGCGCACGAAGGGCAAGACGGAGAATGGCGTCGGCTACGTGAAGAAGAACGCGATCGCGGGGCATTCCTTCGCGAGCTGGGACGCATTCGAGGCGCATCTCGCCGAGTGGGAGCGTGAGGTGGCGAACGTGCGTATCCACGGCACTACCGGCGAGGCGCCGATCGTCCGCTTCGCGCGTGAGGAGGCACATCGGTTGAAGCCGCTTAGCGGGCAGCCGTCGTTCGGATCGTTGCGCGAACTGGCCCGCGTCGTCGGCAACGATTGCGCCGTCGAGATCGACACGAACAGCTATTCGGTGCCGTGGCGGCTGATCGGCGAGCGCGTGGCGGTGACGGTCGCTGCCGGCGAGGTGCGCATCCGCCATGGCATGCGCGAGGTTGCGGTCCACAAGCAATTGGAGGGGCGCCGGGTGCGGATCGTCGATTCCGCCCACCTCGACGGGATTGCCGGCCGCAATGGCGCGGTCTGCCGACCGGCAAGCGCGACACCAAGAGTGCCGGCGCCTTCTCCACTACCCTCGTTGTTGCGTCCTCTTACTGAATACGAAGCAGCGATCGGAGGGAGCTTCTGATGGCGCGCACAAAGAGAACAACCGAAGCCCCCACCGATCCGCTGGACGCCATGCTGGCGCGATTGCAGCTCTCCGGTATCCGCGACCAGCTCGACAACCTGCTCGACGAGGCGGCGCGCGCGAACCTGTCGGCACGTGAGACACTGATCCTGCTGTGCGAGCGCGAGATTGCGCGCTAGGATCATCGCCGCATCGAAATGGCACTAAAACTCGCACACTTCCCGGCCGTGAAGGAGCTTGCGGGCTTCGACTTCGAGGCGCAGCCGTCGATCGATCCGAAGCAGATCCGCGACCTGGCCGCGTCACGTTGGATCGCCAACGGCGAGAACGTGCTGCTGCTCGGTCCGCCCGGGCTGGTGACATGATGCACATCTCCCTATGTCATTGATAATCGAAGCTTTGTTGTCGAGTATCTTGTGATACTGCACGACCATTCTTTGCCGCGTGGCGGACCGTTTGCAGATCGAGATCGATTTCCCGGATCACATATGGCGCGCCGACGCAACTTTGCTTGGCCGGCAGAACGCCATCCTTGATCAACCGGACCACCGTCATCTTGCTGACACCCAAACGGCTTGCTGCCCCGTGTAGGACCAGCTCTCCACGCTCGGCGCGCTCGCCCTCCCGGTACACCGCGATATTATGATCGTTGCGGAATACGCAAACGCGCTGCTGAGTCCACGTGTGGCCTCTGGCCGTGCGTGTGCCGAGTCGATTGAGAATGGATGCGATGCTCCCGTCCGGCAGCAAACGCGCCAGATCGCGGATCAGATGTTCGGTGGTTGCACTGGTCTTCCAACGATGCTGCCCGCTGCGGTTTTTCACGACCTCCAGCATGGTGTGATCGCCGCCCTTCCAGTGCAATTTTACATGCAGCACTCCCGCCTCGACGGTGACGATGATCTCTTCAAGCACCGTTCTCAATATCCGTTTTCGTGTCGCAACCGAGGCAGATGGGTGGCGCCACAAACGCGCGACGTCCGTTCCAAGGGCCAAGATATCCGCACGCTCGGCCTCGGTGAGGGCCGCTGGCAGAGTCTCGCGAGCAGTGCGAATCTCCTCTTCGAGGCGTGCGACCTCGGCAAGACGGTCATTCCAGCGTCGTTCAAGGTCTCCGGCAACAAGCCGGTTCTCGGGATCGACGGCATCAAATTGTCGGTGCGATCGAGCCGCTTCATAACGCGCCTGTTCAAGCGCCAGCTCGATATGTCGCAGCCGTTGTGTACCATCACCCTCGCGATCCGCGATCGCTTGCAACGCAGCTTCCAGGCCAAGCGGGGCAATTAGCGATAAGACCTCTGCTGATACTGCAACATCGATGCGCATATTGCCGAACGCAATGCACTTGATCCGCCGCCCATGATTGACGGCGGCATCATTGCACAGATATCGCGCAACACCTCGCAAGCCATTGTGTTGTACCTTGAGCTTGCGTCCACAGTGCCCACAGCGCAGTGGCCCGACGAGCAATCCGCCGCCGTTGCGCACCGAGCCCTTCACCATCTCGCCCCTCATGTTGGCGTTCCCATTGATCGTCCGCTGGTTGGACTCATATTCGTCCCAGGAGATATAGCCTTCGTGATGATCACGAATCAGCACCTCCCATTGCTCTTGCTGGCGGCGGACTCCGCGCGTGATCAATTTGCGACCACCTTCGACACGAACCTGTGATCCGGTTCGACCAAACACATAAGCGCCAGCGTAAATCGGATTGGTCAACAGCCGATGGATTGTATTGTATCGAGGCAATCGCCATTCCACCATTCGACCGCGCGGTCCATACACGACAATCAGCATCTTCAGGCCTTCATCGCATAGCCAAATGGCGACTTGGCGGACGCTGCTGAATTCGGCGAACTTGCGGAATGCCAGGTGCAGAGCTTCGCGTACGCGTTTGTCTGGGTCGACCTCCAGACGGTCATCGGCGCTACGCACATAACCAATCGCAACACTCGTGTGGAGGTCGCCTCGCACCGCCTTAAGGCGCAGTGCCTCTTGAGAACGCTGGCGCAAGATCGACAATTCGAGTTCACTGAAAGTCCCCTTCATTCCGAGCAACAGACGGTCGTTGACATTTTTTGGATCGTACGATCGATCATGTTGATACCTTCATTTGTTTGGTCTCGGGTCGAAAACGAGGTGATCTCGAGCTCCTGTCTTAAGCTCTCGCAACGCAACAATGCTGGCTTCCGTATCAGGAAAGAGGAATCGCTTGTCCCAAGGATCGCGCTGGATATCAATGGTGCCGCTGCGGATACGTCGCTTGATCCAAGAACTCGAAACTCCCAAACGCTTTGCCATTGCGGTCACCGGCAGCCAACCAGCAATGTGACGAGCACGCGTTGCGACGCCGTCCTGCAGTACGCGATGGCGCTGCCGCACGATCTGAACGGTTCGTACTGGAACATAATTTCGGCGCGGTGAGCGGTGCCCCTCCTGGGTCAAGGTGTTGGCGATTTCGGCATCATCGAAGCCCTGGCGGGCCAGCTCAAGGATCCGTGCTTGCATCTCAGTCCCTCGAGTTAGAGCATGCAGTGCATGGACCCTCGGCTCGACTTCCAATTCGGATATCTCGCCACCACACCAGACGATCCGAACCGCGATTCGATCGCGCGTGATGCGGTGGAGAACAACCTTGTCAATCAGCGTTCGTAATAACTGCTTCTTATCTGCCCGGCTCACATCAGGCCGCCGCCAGAGCTCAGGCAAGTGTGGACCAAGCGCAAGAAACTCATTCTGCTCCTCTGGGGTCAACATGGCTGATTTGCTCTTCGTGGCTCGGCGGGTGGTCAGCGCCTCTTCAGCCTGCCGGAGTTCGCGTAACGCGTTTTCCCATCGCCGCTCCAACTCAGCGGCGATGAGGCGATTGTCAGGATCGACCCGATTATACTGTCGTTCGGCCAGGAGTGCCTGATAGCGCAGTCGCTCAACCTGCTGCTCTTCGGCGCGATCAAGCGCTTCGTCAGTCTGCTGCCGCGCATTGAGCGCACGCCTCCAGGCCTCCACCTCAGCGGGAGCGATCGCTGCAAAGAATGCAGCCACCACCTGTGCGTCGATTGGATCGGCGGGAAGATGCTGGCATAGCGTCTTGCCTTGGTGGTTCAACAGGGAATTGCAGACGTAGCGGGACCCGCCCTTGTATTGTATCGACATCTTGTGGCCGCACCGGCCGCACCAGGTGATGCCTTGCAAGATAGCGGCCCCCTCTCGGGGCACGCCACGCGTCTGATTGCGTTGGTATTCGGCATGGTTATCGCGCAACATGGCCTGGATCCGCTCAAAGCCATCCCAATCGATGTATGCAGGATAGCGGTCCTTTACTACTACCTTCCACTCTGCCATTGGGCAGCGGGCCGTCTTCAGTTTACCACTCGTATAGGTCGTGCGGCAGGACTTGGTGCGGCCATAGACGAAAGCGCCAGCATAGGCCGGATTCCTCAAAATTCCGGAAATCATGCTGGCCGATGGTGTCCGCCACGCAATATCGCCGAACCGGTCCCGCCGCGGTATAGAGAGCGCACGATCTCGGAATGACCGGATTACCTTGCCTACGGAGCCTCCCTCCAGAAATGTCGTGAAAACCAGTGATATCCGCTGCTGCACCTCCCTGCTCGGATCCTTCGATGCCACACCATTGGCGTCACGTTCCAAACCCGCCGGTAACAGTAACGTCAACTCGCCGCGCTCGGCCTTGGCGCGCAGCCCCGCCGTCAGACGGCCGCGCAGTGTGTGCAACTCCACTTCGGAGATTGTGCCCTTTAAGCCGAGTAACAGGCGCCCATTGGTTGAGCCAGGATCGTAGACGCCGTCGCGATCCGCAATGAGGCATTGCCGGTAGCCGCACAGATCGAGTAGCGGGTACCAATCAGAGCAGTTGCGCGCGAGACGCGTCACCTCATAGGAGAGAATGATTCCGATTTCACCCAACGTGACGCGGGCGATAACGTCCTTGAAGCCCTCGCGATGCGCTGCTGTCGATCCACTCAATCCAAGGTCGGCATCAACGACATCAATATTGGTATCATCCCAACCGAGATCGGTGGCTCGCTGTCGCAGTGCATACTGCAGTCGCAGGCTCTCCTGGTTGGTTATCACCTGATGAGGCGTCGACTGCCGAATGTAAATTACGGCTCTGCGACAAAGGTGGCTCCCCGTCACAAGATCCGACCTCATGGCTCTTCTCCCAGCGAACCACGCGAGCTTGCCAATTTTGATTCGGAGCCGTGCCTTAAAGAATCATTTGTCGGCTGATTCGCCAAGCTCGTCAGCACCACGTCTCTTGAAAGCCGGAGCAAGTCTCGAATGCTTTCGAGCGAAAGCTTGCTTGACGGGACAGACAGCCGCTCGCCATAGAGGTTGGTTGCTGCAGCTCGAATTCTCAGCAAAATGCCGTCGCGATAATGAACGAGAACGCAGCCGCGGAGCGAGCTTCCGGCCGATACCAAATCAAAGCGCCGTCCGTATAGTGGATGGGTTGGGTCGGTTACGGTAATCTGCTCTAATTGATCAGATGGCTCCCGAATAGGGGCATCATGCTGTGTGGTCGTACACGCCGTCTTCGTCGATAATCACGCTGTTCACCAACGTGCAGAACTCCAAGAGCGTGTGCCAATCGCGTCCGTTGCGCGCTAGCCGTGAAGCCTCGATGGCCAGCACGGCACCGGCTGCGCCGGTGCAGATTGCGGCTAATAGACGCTCAAAGCCGGGGCGCGAGGTGCCACCTCCTGAGCGCCCGAGGTCTTCATCGATGACGATTACATTGTCCCAGCCAAGGGCTCTTGCACGCGTTGCGAGCGCGTATTGACGCCGGCGACTCTCCGGATTGTTGGCAAGCTGATCGGAAGTCGATTGTCGGACGTAGACATAGGCACTGCGCGACAGGTGATGAGGTGCGATCTTATTCATCGTTCACCTCGTTTACCTTTGCGCGGCCTGCGCTGCACTCGTTGAGCATCAGCTTGAGCAGACTCACTATCTCGGCGCGAACTATAGGGCCGAGCTGTTGCCGCTTTATTGCGTTTGTTGCGAGCTCCAATAAATCGAGTTGTTGCTGTTGTGAGTTCTGCTCCATCACCGTCTCCACCCGTTCGAATCGTGTCCTGACAGGAGCATAACGATACAAACTGTGCATCAACGAGACCGCGAAGCTCACGCAGTGAATCTAACGAAAGCCGTGGGACTTCGACCATTGGCAAGGTCGCTGCGCTGCTCTCAGTCATCCACGCCGGCAGCAAAACACGGCAGCCATCCGGCTGTTCGATCGCAAAGTGAAGGCGTCCCCCGTGAACAAGCCGTCTGTAGACGACAACGCATTCGCCAGCGCGAGGATGATGCGGATAGCGAATAACAACTTCAAACGGTCTGTTCATGGGCAGTATGTCGTGGGCCTGACCGGTACCGGCAAGTCCTGGCTGGCCTGCGCGCTCGGCAACAGAGCGTGCCGCGATGGCTTTTCCGTCCTCTACAAGCGCGTACCCCGCTTGTTCGCCGATCTCGCCCAGGCGCGCGGCGAAGGCCGTCTCGCCCGCCTGATCGCGGCGCTCGAGCGCGTCAATCTGCTCATCCTTGACTTATGTGCAGCGCGCAGTGATGTGGAGCGATATAGATCTCCCCGCTATTAACAGCCGCTTCGACCGTCCCTACTCAACATAACTGACGACGGTAGCGTGGTTCTCTCTCGTTCATCCGAAGGAGGCAACCATGCTCGAACACTTATTCCGGAAGGTTCACGCGGGTTACACGGCATCGCCCAATGGCACTTTGTTGGAAGATTTCGCTACTTGGCTCATCTCGGCTGGCTACGCCCGATCTACGGCCTGCCACCACGTACGAGGCCTAAAAGAAGCTCTCGACCGGATGTGTTCAGCGCGGCTTGATTGCGATAGCGGCGTTTCAGGAGTGGTCTTGTCGCAAGCATTTGCCCCCGCATCATTGCAAGGCACCCGACGCGCCGTTGAACGTTTTCTCACCGCGAGACGGCTGTTCGTCCAAGAACCAATACCAGAGCCGTTCTCAGCACTTCTTGGTCGCTACAGATGGCATTTATCGGAGGTGCGTGGTCTTACCAGCGCGACCCTGGAACAGCACATCATAACAGTGAAGAGCTTGCTCGCGCACGCTTTGCCAGCTGGCGCCCCGCTGCACGCGTTGTCAGCTGCCACAGTCGATCGGTTCGTAATGACCAAAGCACGGCGCGTTAAGCGACAAACCCTACAGCACGTTGTCGCTCGCCTTCGTGCCTTTCTTAGGTTTTGCTTCGACCAGGGCGAGATCCGGCAACGGCTCGACGCAATTGACGCGCCGCGCGCCTACCGAGGTGAACGACCGCCTCGAGCTCTGGCTTGGCCGCTTGTAAAGCGGCTGCTGCGCTCCATCGACCGATCGGAGCGGCTTGGCTGGCGAGACTATGCGATCCTCCATTTGATGGCGCATTACGGCCTGCGGCCCTCCGAGATCATCGCACTGACGCTTGGTTCAATCGATTGGGATAGCCGTACGCTCCGCGTCAAGCAGTGCAAGACCAGATCAGATCTCGCGCTTCCTCTAGCCGAACAAACCATACGCATTCTCAGGCGCCATCTGCGCCGCGGCCGGCCCGGCGGGGCGCATCGTGAACTTTTCCTCCGCGCAAGCACCCCGGTAGGTCCCCTCACGCACTACGCCATAGGCGATCTCTACCAGAAGCGCGCACGTCAGAGCGGTCTGCCGCTGCAGGATACATCCTCCTACTGCCTGCGCCATTCGTTTGCGATGCGTCTGCTCGATCGTGGTGTCGGCGTCAAGGTGATCGGTGATCTGCTGGGTCACCATACCCTGGAGAGCACCTGTGTCTATCTCCGGCTGCAGACCGGGGCCCTGCGAGAGGTCGCGCTTCCTCTGCCAACGGCGACCATCGGCATCGAGGAGGACGCAGCATGAGCGCGACCTTATCGGCGAGCCCGTTCAACCAAGTGGTTGACCGTTATTTGCAGAGGCAACGTTCACTTGGGCGCGGCTATGTTCATGAGGAGCGCGTAATCGACGCTCTGCGTCTATTTATGGAGAAGAACACCTGTACTGACCTCGATCAAGCGCTCTTCGAGGGATGGTGCGTGTCACAAGGTCATCTTTCCGCAAGCACACGGCGCAATCGCCAGCGTATCGTGCGCAACTTTTGTCTCTATCGTCAGCGTACCGAGCCAAGTTGCTTCGTTCCGGATATCAATCGCTTCCCACGTCGTAGCCCCCATGCACCGCCGGTCATCTTTGGGGCGGCCGAAGTCGCCAGGATGTTGGCCATAGCCGATCGTTTGGCTCCGACATCAAGTTCGCCGCTGCGACCAGCGGTGATGCGACTTGCCGTGGTCCTGCTCTACACCGCGGGGCTCCGTAGGGGCGAACTGCTACGTCTCACCTTGGCCGACGTCGATGCCCGCCATGGCATTTTGCACATTCGTGCGTCGAAGTTCCACAAGTCGCGGATCGTCCCGTTGTCGCCGGATGCCTGTCGGGAGCTGAGGTTGTACCTCAGGAAGCGGTTTCGATCACCTCTGAGCCATTCGGCGGATTCACCCTTGCTTTGCAATACCAAGGGGCGCGTGCGCGGTTACACAGGTACCGGCCTGCGGGAAGGCGTCCAAACGCTATTCCAAGTCGCCAACGTTCGGGGCCCCGACGGGCGAATCCCGCGGGTGCATGACTTTCGCCATAGCTTTGCCGTTGGATCGCTGTTGCGATGGTACCAGCAAGGGGCGGATGTCCAATCCAATCTGCCAAAGCTTGCGATGTACATGGGGCACGTCTCAATTGTTTCGACGACCTATTACCTCCGCTGGATTCCACAACTTTCTGCTGCGGCCAGCGATCGGCTCGAGAGGCATTTCGGCCACCTCATCACAGGAGGTGCCGCATGAGATCCCAAAGACCTAACGAGCTCGGCAAGAGCATCGAGCGCTTCTTCCGGGAGTATCTGCCGACGCTCCGGGGTACCAGCGGACACACCATACGCAACTACCGGGATGCGATCGTTCTGTTCCTTCGCTTTACTTCGTCGCAAACGGCCAAGGCTATCGAGGATCTCGATCTCGTAGATTTCACGGCGAAGCAGGTTCAGGACTTCCTGGCGTTTCTGGAGGCCGAGCGTCACAATGGAGTAGCCACTCGCAATGCGCGGCTGGCGGCGCTGCATACGTTCGCTCGCTTTCTCGCAACCGAACAGCCCGCCTATCTCGCCGAACTGCAGCGCGTGCTAGGCGTACCGTTCAAACGCGGCGCGCGGAGCAAGCCGATCGAATACCTTGAGCCGCAGGAAGTCGAAGCGTTGCTCAAATCGATCGATCGCTCCACGCCAGCGGGTAAGCGCGACTATGCGTTGTTCGCACTGATGCTCAACACGGGTGCTCGCGTTCAGGAGATACTCGATCTGCGGCTGTGCGACATCCGCACTGATCCTCCTCATCAAATCCGGCTGCGCGGCAAGGGCGACAAAACGCGATTGTGTCCAGTTTGGCCCCAAACCGCACGACTTCTGCAAGAACTGTCGAACAGTGTTGCTCATTCGGGAGGCCGCGACGCTCCGCTGTTCGTGAACCGCCAGGGCAACAAGTTGACCCGCTTTGGCGTTCGTTACCTGCTCAAGAAGCACATCACGGCCGGAGCCAACGCAACCCGCACGCTGCAGCAGAAGCGGATCCATCCCCATTCCTTGCGGCACACGACCGCCATCTTTCTCCTGAAGGCGGGAGTCGACTTCGCGACCATCAGCCAATGGCTTGGGCATTCGTCGCTGAACACAACCATGACCTATGCAAGGGCAGACATCGATCTAAAACGCCAAGCGCTTATGCAGGTGTTCCCCGAGATCCTCGCACCGCCTCGCGCCGGGCGCGTCTCTTCTGCGGCGATCAACATTGTTGATTGGCTGAAGAGGCTATAACCTACAGGGTAAATTATGTGGAGTTGGGGGCTGTCAAAAACCGGACCAACGCCGACGGTCAACCGTCAACTCCACATCACTGCGCGCTGCACATAAGTCAAGTCACGTTGAGCTCAACGTGATTGGACGACTGGGGACCCGAAGCGCTCACTGGCGACCAGCGCCGGGATCTGCTCGAGATCGTCGATGATCGCTACGACAAGGGATCATTGTTGATCACAAGTCAGGTCCCCGTGTCGCAATGGCATGACGTGATTGCCGATCCCACGCTCGGCGACGCCATATTGGACCGCATCCTTCACAACGCCCACCGCATCGAGCTCAAGGGCGACAGCCTGCGTCGTCGGGCCGACGATAGGACAACAGCGTGACCACCGCGCGCGCCGCTGCGTCGCTCGTGGGGGCCACTCCGCGCCGCGCGCGGGGCCCTCCCATGGACCGCTGGACCGATCTCCAAGCCCTCCCGCCCGTCTTGACCAGGAAGACCATTTCCAGCACACAGAAACCCGTCAGTCGTGTTCGTCTCCGCAAGTGATCACCATCGTCTGGAAACCGTGATCACGATCGCCTGGAAGCGCTGATCACCATCCCTGGAATACGCAGCCCAGTCTCTTCTCTACGGTGTGCGGTTGCATCAGCATACCTTCGTTATGAAGTTGAAAGACCCAGCAAACGCGCCGCCCTTCACCCGCGCAGAGGGGATTCCCCATCCGGTTGCCCGGCCGGTTTCACCCATGCCCGTCCATCTGAGGATGGCTGTCCCGGGCATTACCCCGGGCATTTTGGCTAATATGGCGGCTCCGTCGCCCTACGGGACATCGAGCGATGCCCGCTTAGGCGATCCCGTGTTTACACGATCAATGAGAGGCGACGTGGTTAGGTGGCCCGTTCGATCATTGGCCCTTCGACGAAGGGTGGGCCGTGCGACCAAGTTTAGGTGGGTCTCGTGGGGTATCTCACCCTTCGCACGGCATGACGCGTCAACCATTGCTGCGTCATGACCCGAAAAAAGTCCCTGATCTGGGCTTCACGCAATTCAGCATTCACCATACACGTCTTGCCCTGACGTCCCGATAGCCTACAATGGTTTCGACCCGGATGACGCCTTTTCCCAACATGCTGTTGTCCCCTGCCGGTTTCCCGGTCGCAGCCATTTCTGGCCAAGGTAAGTCGGGTGGACATCAGGCTATTCTTGGTTTCCTGAGAAGTCTCCTTCACTCAATTGATCGCGCCGACACGGCGCACCCAGAGATTGCGATTTTGGCAGACGGCGCGGAGATAGAAGCTCGCCATGCCGAGCGTCTTCGCACCCACCTCGGAATTCCAGCAGTAGAAGCCGCGGAAATAGAGGTCGGGCGAACCGTCGGCCAATCGGCCGGCCTCGATTGGATTGAGATCGTCGACCAGGAACAGGAAGACATCGCGATCGGACGCATAAAGCGTCGTCGTATCCTGTGTGATGTCGACGTGCGGATTGTAGACACCGGTCGACCAGTTGAGCATGCCCGGGACCTTCCAGCGCGTATCGCCCGTGCCATTGCCCGCGATGCGCTGAACAGCGGCGACGAGTTCGTCGTCAAAGATGCGCCCGTATTCGGGGCCCGTAACAGCGCGAAGCTCGACGCGACCGTCTTCGATCTCGAGCGTCTTTACCTGCGCGGCGGAATGGGAGGTCAAGCCGTATTGGAGGTTGATGCCCGCTAGCGGAGCCGGAAGCTGCCGGAGGTAGGCCGGTGGCGCTCCGACCAGGCCGGCGAGTTGGCCGAAACTCCAATGGGTCGGTGCGATCAGCGCATCAGAACCGGGCAGTACCAGAGCCAGGCGCTCGCCATCGTCGCGGCTGGCCTCAACTCGAATCGCAGCGCTCTCGACCGTTCGGGTCCGGCTTCGCTCGGTCCGTCCACGCACCGCGGCATAGAGCTCCGACAGGGACAGATAGCGCTCGTCCGCTGGCCGCGAGAACCATTCCGACGATACTCGGCCGACGCGTGTCCCGCGGTTCACGTCCACCTTGTAGCCGCTTACGCGATCGCGGCCGGCGCTCAAAACTTCGACTTGGGTCATGGGTCATCTCCGCGACAGGCGCCGGAGGCCTCTCCTCCGTTCTCAACCCGTCACGGCGAAGCCCGTCCGCCCTCTCACTCTGATGCGGGCGCTGCGAGGTTCTCCCCGCAGAAGGGGTCGACCGAGACCACAGGCTCGGGCGCAGGGGAAGGCTTTCCCCTCTAAGGCCTTCCACCGGCATTCAGGATGTCATCGAAGCAACAGGTCACGTAACCCGATGGATTTGCTCGCAAAGTTTAGTGCACCGCAAACGAGGCGAACGGAAGATTGGGTCTCAGTTTGCGGGTACTTTCACCATTTCCATACGGCACCTTGACTTGATGTCCCGCACACCGTCAGAACGATCCTTCAGAGATCACCACGTCAGCGATTGAAACGAAAATGACGCTCGATATCAGGGGCAGCATCAAGAATACGAAGATTAGCTCGAACCCGTATGTTGTTTTCGAGGAGCTGATCTCAAATGCGATCGACTCGTTCCTGATCCGCAAGCACGAGGACGCCTCTGCAACGGACATGCTGGTCGACATCGACGTCGAATTCATTCGAGCTGACATGCTTGATGATCGCGAGTCCATGATCGTTTCCTGCACAGACAACGGATGCGGGTTGGGAGACGATCAGCTCAAGGCATTTCTGACCAAGGACACCTCCTACAAGGACGACCTTCCGATCTTCGGAATTGGTCAGTGCAAGGGTGCGGGACGAATCCAGTTTTTCCACCATTTCTCGGCTCTTGCGATCGACAGCACCTATCGCAGCAGGCACGATATCCTGAGGCGCCAATTGCGCTATTCAGAGCCGCAGAAGCAGATCGATCCTGAAGATTTCGAAACCAGCACAGGAAGTGAAGCCGCGATCGGGACAATAGTACGGCTGGAGCAATTCAAGGACAACGCCCTCGCGCGGATTCAGTACTCAGAGTCGCCTAGCACCCTGTTTTCCGCCCCCGCTCTGAAGAAGCAAATGCTCGTTGCCTTCCTTCAAAGGTTGGTGGGTCTCGCGAGTCGACTCGGGAGCTTCGAGATCAGGTTCACCACTCGCCATTGGAAAAGGGACGACGAGGTAGAGGTATTGAGACATTCCGACTTGCCGAAAGTCACGGCTCAGCGGGAGGTGGACGTTGAGGAACGAGATCCCAGGACTGGCGATGGCTTAGCGACGCATCAAAGGTTTAAGCTCTCTCACTACCAGCTCGACGCGAGCCTCTTTGACCTACCTCGTAATGCCATCGCGTTTTGTGCGAAATCCTCGCCCGTGAAGGATATCACCCCTTATTACCTGCGGACCCGAACGGAGCAGAACAGTCCAGTCGGCGGATTTCACCACATCGTGCTGATCGAAAGCGACTATCTGGATCAGCGCGTGAACGAGCAGCGCGACGACTTCGACAACATCCCTGACGAGATACCTGGAGAGTAGGCCGAAGGAATTGCACCTTCGGCCTCTCGCAGAACGGTGCATGAGCCTCTCGACTCACACCGCTCCCATCAGACAAACGCGCCGATCCCTCCAAAACGCCAATGGGCGAACAAAGACGGGTTCTGCTCTGCAATTCTTTGCATGAGCATGCTGGCCCGCACTTTGTGTCCACGTAGCCGGCGGTATTTCCGCATGATCCAGGCGCGTATCGTGTAGTCTGCGTGCCTGTATATCGGCCACATCGCCGAGGGATAGAATTGCCCGTAGTAAGCGATCCAACCCCGGAGGATTGGATTGAGAATGCGAGCAAATTCTTCCAAGCTGAGATGGGACTGATTGCGGAGATTGAGCCGCCGCGTGTGTGCCCGCATAGCTTTAAGAGATTTTGTACTGACCGCAGGTGAGAAGCTTGTGAAGAGTACGCCCCTTGCACGCGTTCTGGCACCCCGCGCTCGGAACTCGTAACCTAAGAAGTCAAACTTCATGTTCGGGTACGAATCCCTTCGATTTGAGTCCTTGCAGTAAACAGTCTGCGTTTTATCTGGATGCATTTCCAGGCCACATGCTGCAAGTCGAGCTTGCAGTGCCGCCTTAACGGCGTCTGCTTCCGCTCCAGTCCTGCAATGCACGAGCCCGTCATCAGCATAACGGCACCAAGGAAGGTCTGGAAACATTCGCGTCATCCAGACATCGAACGCATAATGCATAAACAAATTACTCAAAACGGGGCTGACCACACCGCCTTGAGGCGTTCCTCGGGTTCGTTCAACCAGAGTACCGTCTTCTTGTTGAAGCGGCGCGATGAGCCAACGTTTGATGTAAAGCGTTACCCACTTACACGTCGTGTGTTTCTCGAGCGCCTTCAGTAGAAGCGCGTGGTCGATGTTGTCGAATAGACCTTTTATATCAAATTCCAAAACCCAATCGTATCGCCAGCAACGATCGCGGGTGACAGCGATTGCATCCAGCGCCGATTTCTTCGGACGATAGCCAAAGGAATCGGGCAGGAAGATAGATTCTAGAATCGGTTCAAGGTATTGCTTGACAACCGTCTGTGCCACGCGGTCGGCCACTGTAGGCACGCCGAGAATTCTTTCCCCGCCATTCTTCTTCGGAATGGCGACCGCTTTGACCGGCGGCGGAAAATAGCTTCCCGACGTCAGCCTGTTCCAGATTTTATACAGATTGCCCTTCAAGTCCTTTTCGAACTCAGTGATTGTCTCCTCATCCACGCCGGCAGCGCCCGCATTGGCTCGGACGGCCTTGTAGGCTTTCCACACTTGCTGTTTCGAGATATCAAACGGTTTCGCTGCACTCACGCGCCTCCTCCTCTTGCGAGTTGAACGCCAAATACAGCTGTCTGACCCGACCCCTTTGCTCCAGCCGCATTACCAGCCTTCATCGCTCGTACGAGTCGGTCCGTCCCAGTGCTCCGCATCGGGCGTTTCGCCTTGTGGTTTTGGCCACTTGTGCTTTTCCCTTGACATCGGAACGACTGGTTCCCGCAGTGCCGTACTGAAGCCTGAGTCAGAGTCACGCCCCCTATACACCGGCCGCCATCTGCCCAGTAATCAGGTTTCCGACAGATTTGTCCCGGGCTCTGCACTCGCGCCCGGTTTTGACGACGTTTGACTTTAACGACGCGTCTTCGAGGGTTTATTTGCATTCGTCTCTCTGACTCTTACCTGCTGGGGTTCTTCTCCCCACGCTTTACTCCCGCGCTCACGACCATGGCTCTTTACCTAGGCCGCCTGGAGTGGTTTGAAGCCTGCTCCTGAAAGCCGACTTCGGAGGGCCCGCCTCCATCTTCTGTACAGCTTCTTGTTTGATTGGATCAGTTCATTCTGAACTCCTCTCTTACGACTGCGGCACACAGTGGAGACATGTTTTCAGCCGAAAAGCTGTCTTACGCAGCAATTCACGAGGCGATTGATCCGATCATCGAGGAGATGGTCGTCCCTGCGGATTGGGATAAGGATGACGTTCTGAAGCAAGTCACTGACCAGTTCGGTGTCAGCGAGGCGATGCTCCAGGATACCTCGACACGCATCGTTTATGGCGAAGCGGCCCAGTCGGTCGCTGAGCGCGTTCTAAAAAAATATCAGGAAAGAATCATTGATGAGACCGCGGAGATCTTCAAACTCAAAGAGGAAATTATAAAGGCCGAGCCGGATTCGGAGCAGTTTCGCGCTAAGATCAACGAGCTTTCGTGGAAATAAACAGAGCTGGCTCCGCAAATTCGGACAGTCGAATAAGTGGATTTTCTGCCTGACAGCAGCGAAGGTTCTCGCTGCGAATCAGGAGCTAAGATGACGAAGAGATCGCGCCGGACGCATTCATCGGCGTTTAAGGCAAAGGTGGCTTTGGCCGCCGTGAAGGGAGACAAGACGCTCGCCGAGCTGGCGCAGCAGTTTGATGTTCATCCGAATCAGATCACGGCCTGGAAGAATCAGCTTCTGGACGGCGCCGCGGGGGTGTTCGGGCAGGACAAGGGATCGGCTGAGGCGCCGGTCGATTTGAAAGCGCTGCACGCCAAGATCGGGGAGCTGACGCTGGAGAACGATTTTTTGTCCGGCGCACTCGGCAAAGCCGGCCTGCTGAGCGCAAAGAAATGATCGACCGCGAGCATGAGCTGCCTGTGGTACGGCAGGCGAAGGTCCTGAACCTTGCCCGCAGCACGGTCTACTATCAATCTCGGCCGGTTTCGGCCGAGGACCTGGCCTTAATGCGTCGGCTCGACGAGTTGCATCTCGATTATCCCTTTGCGGGAGCGCGAATGCTGCGCTCGCTGCTGCGTCGCGAAGGCCTTTCGGTTGGCCGGCGACATGTGGTGACGCTGATGAAGCGCATGGGGATTTCGGCGATCTATCGCCGCCCGAACACGAGCAAGCCGACGCCAGGTCACAAGATCTATCCGTATCTGCTGCGGGGTGTGAAGGTCGAACGGCCAAACCACGTCTGGGCGATGGATATCAGCTATGTGCCGATGCGGCGTGGCTTCGTGTACCTGGCAGCGGTGGTCGACGTCGCCAGCCGTCGCGTGCTGGCGCATCGGGTGTCGATCACGATGGAGGCCGCGTTCTGCATCGAGGCGCTCGAGGAGGCGCTGGCGCGCCACGGTCAGCCGGAGATCTTCAATACGGATCAGGGCAGCCAGTTTACGAGCCAGGAGTTCACGAGCGTGCTGACGGCGGCAGGCGTCTCGATCAGCATGGATGGCAAGGGCGCCTGGCGCGACAATGTGTTCGTCGAGCGGCTCTGGCGCACGGTCAAGTATGAGGAGGTCTATCTGCGCGCCTACGACAGCACAGCGGAAGCGTGCGCATCGATCTCCAGGTATCTGGCGTTTTACAATCAGGGCCGCCCGCACTCGAGCCTTGACGGACGCACGCCCGAAGAGGCTTACTTCGGGCTGCAAGCGATAGCGACGGCCGCATGATCGTCGCCGAGCGATTTTGCTGCAGCTCTGGTCGGGCTACGCCCTCCCGACGCCGCAGCAAAATCGCAAAGCCCCGCGTTCAGTGTAACCCGGCAGGAATCCACTTAATCTCCGCGGGGTGCTGTCCAAACAACCGGAGCCAGCTCTAACGTCATCGCTCAAAGCATTTGACATGGCGAACCTATCGCAATTGATAGTGCGCCGTGCCGCGATCGTACAGATTCTTGATCTTGCGTGTCGTAAGCAACTCGCAGGACAGGCAGTCGCGGATGGCGGACGCCGGAAGGACGAGAAGATCATCCACAGCATCTTTTTCCCGATGCGGAAAGACAGCACTGAGATCGCTGACCACGACATTTGGCTTCTGAGTGAAGAATATCATTACTACGATTACATCGCTTCAGACGTGCCGCTATCAAGCACCCGCTGGAATGACAGCGAAAGTGTTTTCGAAACTGACATCGACCAGGAGTTTCAAAAGCTGCTTGCCAAGCGGGCAGACGACAATGGCGGAAAGCGGCCAGACATTGCTCTCTTCAGCAAAGAGGGTTCAGCCATCATCGTCGAGTTCAAGGCCCCGGGAGTGTCGATGGACGAGCATGTCGGCGATCTTTCAGAGTACGCTCATTTGCTCGCGGCCAAGTCAGGAGGCCGGCTAAGGAAGTTTTATGGATATCTTATCGGCGATACTGTCAATCCCCTGCGTCTGAGCGGAACTTGGACTCCGTTTTCAGTCGGCCAGGGATGGTTTCAATCGAGCGCCCTTTTGGACCCTCGCACTCGGCAGCCGTTGGGTGAAACCTATTTTGAGCTGCTCCACTTCGGTGACGTCATTGAGCGAGCAAAGAAGCGGATTGGCGTATACCAGGACAAGCTCAAGCTGAATCTACATCGGAACAATCATTGAAGGCGGTTGAGCGTGGGGTAGCGAGCTCTTGGCTCGACCGGAGGCAAGTGAGCGCGCCATGTGATCTTCCGAGGCGTAGCGCGCGGCCAGGCTGCCGGCGGCCGATTCCGCTTTTAAGTCTGAGGACAGTTGCCCGCAGCATTTGCTACGTCATGTACCTGCGGCCGAGAGGCGCAAGTATTTTTGCTACGCCCTGTCACACCATCTTACGACTATCAACGAAGGTCGACGCGCCAACTCGTCCCGGTTTGACGAGAGCTATGCGCGGTCATCGAGAATATCGTTTTCTTCCGTCATTCTGGGTGTCAACATCTCAACTGTATCGACCGTGACGTCTCGTGCTGCGGAGTGATGGAGAAGACGAATGACAGACGCCAAATTCCTTACCCCGGAGGAAGTGTCCGCACGATATCGTAACGAGGTCACGGTTGGTACGCTGCGGAATTGGCGCGCGATGCGAACAGGGCCTGCATATGTCAAGATCGGGAAAGCCGTCTTATACCCGGTGAGCGAGCTTGACGCTTGGGATCGCAGAAATCTTGTGATTTGTAGTGCGTTGAAAGGACTCGACGCGAACTAGCGTGGGATGAACAATAGAATTCCTCAGGCGCACAATGTGCGCTCGCATCCTTCATGCCGCTATACTCGCCAACCGCGCACAGTTTTCCGCGCTCGGCGGTGTACGTCGTGAATCATGGCATACGTCGAAAGTCACCTCTCGACACTGAGGCCACTGTCCTGACGGGCCTTCCAGCTATGATCAAATACTCAGCAGAGAAAGCGTGGTTGAGCTGAGCACTCGCTTCGACGTGAGTCCCAGCATCGTCAGTTCACGCCTGTCTTTGAGAGTTCGCAGAAAGTAGTGTAGACTCGTTCGTGATCCAGCATGCTCTAAGCAAACGGTCCATGCGCAGACTGTCGCTAGGGTGATGTTCACGTTGGATCATCGGGGACCGATCCCAGATCCACACCTCAATGGCCTTTCGCTTCGACAAAAATCGCCGTTACATCAAGGCGATACGTGCCGACCAAGGACTGATGCACAACCACCCCTTCCGGCGACCCGACGCCGTCGCAGGCCGACATCCAGATGACCAAGGCGATCATCGATATCGCCAAACCGCTCGGCATCGCCGTGCACGACCACATCATCGTCGGCAAGAACGGCCACGCGAGCTTGAAGGGGATGCGGCTGATTTAGCGCATGCTGAGCACTAATCTAGCCTCGTGAAGGCGAAAGGTTTAAGGGCAATCGCGTGACTCATCACGGCGCGTCGGCATGAGGTACTATGTCGGGACCAACACATAGACCGCCAAGTCAGGAAAGAGCCTACAAAGTGACCTACAATGCGGAACAGGCTCTGACCCTTCTTCGCATTGGCTCCGGACGGGCCGATGCCGCCTTCCGGGATGGCCAGGAGGAGGCAATTCGTCACGTTGTCGAAGGTCGAGGCCGCTTGCTGATCGTGCAAAAGACCGGCTGGGGCAAGAGTTTTGTTTATTTCATTGCGACCAAGCTGCTGCGCGATGGCGGCAGCGGTCCGGCTTTGCTGGTCTCACCATTGCTGGCCCTCATGCGAAACCAAATTGCGGCGGCAGAGCGCATGGGCGTGCGAGCTGTCACGATCAATTCGGATAATGAGAGCGATTGGGCTGAGAGCGAAGCAAAGCTTATGCGTGATGAGATCGACATTCTGCTGATCTCACCCGAGCGGTTGGCGAACGAGCGGTTCCGTACTGAGATCCTGGCGAAGATCGCCGCAAGGATTGCGCTGCTGGTGGTCGACGAAGCTCATTGTATTTCAGACTGGGGGCACGATTTCCGTCCCCACTATCGTTTGGTGGAGCGAATTGTCAGGACCTTGCCGCCCAATCTGCGACTTCTGGCCACCACAGCAACCGCAAACAATCGGGTGACGAACGATCTCGTCGCAGTCCTCGGACCGAGGCTTGAGGTGTTGCGTGGCGATCTAAATCGTAGCTCGCTGTCCTTGCAGACCATAGTCTTGCCTGATCAAGCCCAACGTCTGGCTTGGTTGGCGGAACAGCTCGCCACGCTGGATGGTCATGGTATCATCTACACACTGACGGTGCGCGACGCTGATCAAGTTGCGGGGTGGCTGAAGAGCCGGGGCTTCAATGTCGAGGCCTATACAAGCGAGACGGGGAATCGTCGCGAAGACCTGGAGCAGGCGCTGCTCCATAATCAGGTGAAAGCTCTTGTCGCTACCACTGCTTTGGGCATGGGCTACGACAAGCCTGATCTGGCATTCGTGATTCATTACCAGACGCCAGGTTCGGTCGTGGCCTACTACCAGCAGGTCGGCCGAGCCGGACGTGCTCTCGACTCCGCTTATGGCGTTTTGCTGAGCGGCGCGGAAGAAGATGAAATCACGGACTGGTTCATCAGGAGTGCATTCCCCACCCCGCACGAAGTCGAGGATGTTCTAACTGCGCTCGAGACAGAGCCCGAGGGGCTATCCATTCCCGAGCTGCTCAGCCGAGTAAATCTGAGCAAAGGGCGCATCGAAAAGACGATCCTTCTGCTCTCTCTCGAGTTACCCGCGCCGATAGCCAAGCAAGGAACCAAATGGCAGCTTACGGCAGCAACACTGAGCGACGGGTTCTGGGAACGTGCAGAACGGCTCACGGCACTGCGTCGCAAAGAACAGCAGCAGATGCGAGAGTACGTCGCCCTCCGATCTGGTGATCATATGAGTTTTCTCGTCAAAGCACTGGACGGGGATCTGAGTACTTGCAACCCTCCGACGCTGCGCGCTCTGCCGACCAATCCGGATACCGCGCTGGTTCGGGAGGCAGCAGCTTTTTTGCGCCGCACCGATCTGCCGATCGAGCCGCGCAGGCGATGGCCGGACGGCGGGATGCCGCTCTACGAGGTCAAGGGAAATATTGCCGGAGCGCATCAGGCCCAGGCTGGGAGAGCTCTATGTGTTTGGGGTGATGCAGGCTGGGGCGGCCTCGTCAGGCAGGGCAAATATCGCGATGGCCACTTTCATGATGACCTCGTCGAAGCTTGCGTAGAGATGATTCGACGATGGAATCCGCAACCCGCTCCCACCTGGATTACCTGTGTTCCGTCGCTCCGCCATCCCGATCTCGTGCCGAATTTCGCGCAGCGTTTGGCTGTCGCTCTCGGCCTGCCGCTGCATATGGCGCTGGAAAAGACAGAGACCCGGCCTGAACAGAAGACGATGGCGAACAGCACTCAGCAAGCTCGCAACGTCGACGGTTCGCTCGCCCTTGCCGGACGTCCGCTTGCTCACGGCCCCGTGTTACTGCTTGACGATATGGTGGATTCGCGCTGGACATTCACCGTGGCGGCATGGCTTTTGCGTACCAGCGGCAGTGGCGAGGTCTGGCCGCTAGTGTTGTGACTCTAACGTTTGTTTCGCCCGGGCCACTTTTTCAAGGATTTCGCCTGCAGACTTGGTCCAGACGAAGGGCTTGGGGGCGGCATTGTGGTTGTCCAGGTATTGCATGATGGCGTTCTTGAGCTCAGCGAGGCTTTTGAAGGCGCCGCGGCGAATGCGTTTTCGGGTGATCTCGGCAAAGAAGCGCTCAACCATGTTGAGCCAGGACGCCGAGGTCGGCGTGAAGTGGAGATGGAAGCGCGGATGCGCCTTGAGCCAGCGCTTCACGGCGGACGTCTTATGGGTGGCATAGTTGTCGACGATCAGGTGGAGGTCGAGACCGGGCGGCGTCCGGTGATCGATCAGCTTGAGAAAGCGCAGGAACTCTCGATGCCGGTGGCGCGGCATGCAGGTCCCGATCACCTTGCCGTCCAGCATGTTGAGAGCTGCGAACAGGGTCGTGGTACCATTGCGCTTGTAGTCGTGGGTCATGGTGCCGGCGCGGCCCTTTTTCATTGGCAGGCCGGGCTGGGTTCGGTCGAGAGCCTGGATTTGGCTCTTTTCATCGACACAGAGCACCAGTGCCTTGTCGGGGGGATTGAGGTACAGCCCGACCACGTCCTCCACCTTGGTGGCAAAGTTTTTGTCGCGGGAGACTTTGAAAGTGTCGACGAGATGCGGCTTGAGCCCGTGCGCATGCCAAATCCGCTGGACGCTGCTGTAGGAGATACCTGCCGCCTGCGCCATGCTGCGCACGCTCCAATGGGTCGCGTTCGGCGGTTTCGCGTGCAGCGTCATGTGCACCACCTGCTTGATCTTTTCGGGCGGCAGCGGCTTGACGCGCGACGGTCGGGTCGCGTCCTTCAGCAGCCCGTCCACGCCTTTCGCCACAAAGCGATGGCGCCAACGGCGGACGGTCAGCAGGCTCTTGCCAACCGCCGCAGCAATCGCCTCCGCCGTCAGTCCATCGCTCGCCAGCAGCACGATCCGCGCTCTCCAGACCACCTTCTGCGCCGTGTTGCGGTCGCGAACCAACCGCTCCAATCGTTCACGATCGGCTGCGCCGATCGAAATCTGCTCGATCTTTCTCATCCGCGCAGAATCGCAGCTTCGCGCCGATTTGTGAATCGTGCGTCAGCAACAAAACACTAGCGCTTTCATTGGCAGGACATGACTCATGACGCTGACGTTATCAGCAAACACACAAGCGATCCTGTTGGTGACCGCTCCCTTGATCGCTGGACGCGGTAATTCCTCATCGGACCTGCTATCGCCCGGTGAGTACAAGCACCTTGTCCGCCGCTTGCGCGAAATACAGCGCCAGCCAGCAGACCTCTTGTCTCCAGGTGCCGCAGACTTGATTCATGACTGTCGGCCTGTCGTTGACGAAACTCGTCTGCAGCGTTTATTGGGGCGGGGTTTTCTGTTGAGCCAAGTCGTCGAGCGCTGGCAGTCCAGGGCGATCTGGGTGGTTAGTCGAGCGGATGCTAACTATCCTCAGCGCCTAAAAACACAACTGAGAGAAGACGCTCCGGCAGTGCTGTACGGGTGCGGCGACATAAGCCTTCTGGAATCCGGCGGCCTCGCCGTTGTTGGATCTCGCGATGTAGACGATACGTTGATTGCCTACACGAAGAACGTCGGTCGACTAGCCGCCAATGCCGGCAAGACCATCATCTCTGGCGGAGCGCGTGGAATTGATCAAGCAGCGATGCTCGGCGCACTAGAACAAGGCGGTAAAGCGATCGGTGTTCTAGCTGACAGTCTCGAAAAGAGCGCGATGAACCGCGAGAACCGCAATGTGCTCATCAATGGGCAATTGGTGCTGATATCATCCTATGATCCCAGCGCTGGGTTTAATGTCGGCAATGCCATGCGGCGCAACAGGTTGATCTACGCCTTGGCCGAGGTCGCGCTGGTAGTGAACTCTGATTTCAACAAAGGTGGTACCTGGGCTGGCGCAACCGAACAGCTAGATAAGCTGCATTTGGTCCCAGTCTACGTACGATCCACCGGGGAAACCTCTGCGGGCATCGAGGCCCTGCGCAGAAAAGGCGCTGTTGCGTGGCCGGACCCGTGGGACGCGGACGAACTCAAGGAAGTGTTTACCGCTGCCACGTCGGGGACTGTTCAGGCCGCGCCTGATCTACTTTCAATTGATCCGCCAGTAGAAACCGTTTCCAAGACGACGTCGGAAATTGAACCTGACATGCAATCCGGACCGAGACCCGCAGCGGAATCGCCGCTGCCGGTCTTCGCTGTCCATGAGGACTCTGGCATAGCAGAGCCCTCCGATACGCACATCCCGCCAAAAGGAGGTGAGCTGGAGGGACGTCCGGCAAGCCGCGAAACATTAGTGCAGGCGCCGAACGAGCCAACCGACGCATTGTTAGCCGCTGCGCGTGAGGCATTTCAACAGCTTCTGGTTACACCCATGAAGGACATCGAGATCGCCGCAGCTTTGAATATCTCAACCGCACAAGCCAAGATGTGGTTGAAGCGCTTTGTCGATGAAGGTGTTCTGGAAAAGCGGAAGAAGCCTAACGTCTATGTTGTCAAACAGCTTCGCCTGTTCGAGTGATAGGGAAATTGGTCAGGTCTTGAAGGGGATGCGGCTGATTCAACGCATGATCCGAAAAGGAGCGGCAACATGGAATGGACGTCCGATCAGGACCGGATCGACTGGAGCGTGCTGTCGGAGCTCTATCGCGTCGCTCCGCTCGGTGACAAGAAACCGGAGGACCTGAAGCGCGCCTTCGGAAACAGCATGTACAAATGCTTCGCGTTCGAGGAAGGCATCCTCGCCGGTGCGGGACGTGCTGTCGCTGATGGTGTCGATTGCTCCTACATCTGCGACATCGCGGTTCACCCGCGTTTTCAGGGGCGAGGCCTCGGCAAGGAGATCGCCACCCGACTGCGGGATCTGTCGCGCGGCCACAGGAAGATCATCCTGTACGCCAATCCCGGGACCGAGGGACTTTACGAAAAGCTCGGCTTCCGGTGGATGCTCACGGCGATGGCGATCTTCAGCAACGAGGACGCTGCAATCAAGAAGGGCTTGATCGAGGCCTCGGCTCGCGGCGCGGATCGCGTCTAATGCGTCTCACGGCGCGACCCAGCGCCGCACTGCATCCATCGTATCGGCGGGCGTGGTGTTGAAGCAGATCGAGGCCTCCGGTGCCAGCCGGTGGACCAGGTTGAGGATCTTCTCGAACAGCAGCAATTGCGAAGCGGGCTCGCGCAGGCCCGCGCCGATGACGATGCAGTCGAACCGATTCGACTGTAGCGCCGAGACAACCACTTGCTCGGCGGTATCGCCGAGATCGACCAGGCAGGCCTCGGCCTCATAACCATGGTCGCGCAACTGAGCGATCTGCCCGTCGATATAGTTCCTGATCAGTTCCGGCGTGAGCTGCGGAAAGGCGCTGAAATCCGCGAATGCGGGATCGATGCCGATTGCAAGCACGGTCGTCGCCATTGCGCGCTCCTGGTCCGAAGCCGGATCGAGACATGAACAGCCAACGCCGCACACGCCAACGGTGTTCCTCGCCCCGTCACACGGAGAGGTGACGGCGAGTGGAGACTTACTCGAAAGAAAGCGCCGATCGGTACGTCGTTTTATGTCTTCGACGCGACGCAATATTGGATCTCGGCGATTTTGTCGGCGGCAACCCGATGTTTAAGGGACCGTTCACACGATGCTGAGAGGCTTCTTGCATCGTATTGGAATTGATTCGCCGGTCGCAAATACCAGCGCGACAATTGCGTCGCCTGGCCTCCAGCCCAGGAACTTAAGAGATGTTTGGAAACCGGAAATCGCGTGCCGGTGAAATTGCCAGGACTGCTGCTGACGTCATCACCGCCAACCTGATGGTCGCGGATGCGTCACTGACCATCACTTACATGAATCGCGCGGTGACCGGGCTGCTCACTGAAGCAGAAGCCGACATCCGCAAGGAGCTGCCGGGCTTTTCAGTCGCCAAGCTGATCGGCGGCAGCATCGAGGTGTTTTACAGGGATTCCGCCCATCAGCGCCACGTGCTGGGGCAGTTGAAGTCGCCGCACCGGGAGACCATCAGGTTCGGCGGACGCACCTTCGATCTCACGTTTACGCCGCTCGCCACGGACGACGGGCAGCGCTCGGGCTTCGCCGTCGAATGGTTCGATGCGTCGATCCGGCTGCAGAACCTCGATTTCCGGGCGCAGACCATGGCCATCGGCCGCGTCCAGGCAGTGATCGAATTCAATCTCGACGGCACCGTCATCACGGCCAACGAGAATTTCCTGCGCGCTCTCGGCTACTCGCTGGCCGAGATCCAGGGCAAGAGCCACAGCATGTTCGTCGAGGCATCGTTCCGCGACAGTCCAAAGTATCGGGAGCTCTGGCAGAAGCTGAACCGCGGCGAGTTCGAGGCCGGCGAATTCAAGCGGATCGGCAAGGGCGGCAAGGAGGTCTGGATTCTTGCGTCCTACAATCCGGTGTTCGACGAGAACGGCAAGCCGTTCAAGGTGGTCAAATTCGCGACCGATGTGACCGAGCAGAAGCTGCGCAATGCCGACTTTGCCGGCCAGATCGCGGCCATCGACAAGTCGCAGGCCGTGATCGAGTTCGCGATGGACGGCACGGTGAGAACGGCGAACGCGAATTTCCTGAAAACGCTGGGCTATACGCTGCACGATATCCAGGGCCGCCATCACAGCATGTTCGTCGATCCGTCCGAGCGTGACACGCCGGCCTATCGGGAGTTCTGGGCCGCACTGAATCGCGGCGAATACCAGGCCGGTGAATTTCGCCGCATCGGCGCCGGCGGGCGCGACGTCTGGATCCAGGCCTCCTACAATCCGATCATGGATCTCAACGGCAGGCCGTTCAAAGTCGTCAAATACGCCTCCGACGTTACCGCCCAGGTTATCGCGCGGCTGAAGAGCGAGCGCGTCCGCGGCATGATGGAGCAGGTCGCGGCCGGCGCCGAGGAATTGAATGCCTCGGTGCGCGAGATCTCGGAGGCGATGGTCAAGTCGAAGGAAACGGCCGTGGCCGCCACCGACCATGTGCAATCCGCCGACCATCAGGCGCAGCGGCTGACCGCCGCGGCCGCCTCGATGAGCGGCATCCTGCAGATGATCGGCGACATCACCGGTCAGATCAACCTGCTCGCGCTGAACGCGACCATCGAATCCGCGCGCGCCGGCGAGGCTGGCCGCGGCTTTGCGGTTGTCGCCGCCGAGGTCAAGAACCTCGCCAACCAGGCCAAGCAGGCGACCGACAAGATCGGCGTCGAAATCGACTCGCTCAATGGCATCTCGGCCGACGTGGTCACTGCGCTCGGCACGGTCCGCCGGTCGATCGAGGCGGTGGGCGAATATGTGACGTCGACGGCCGCCGCGGTCGAGGAGCAGAGCGTCGTCACCGGCGAGATGTCGTCGAGCATGCAGCGCGCCGCCAACGAGGCCGCGGCCATCGGCTGAGGGCGGCGGGTTCTGATTTCACCTCTCCCGCTTGCGGGGGAGGTCGGCGCGTAGCGCCGGGTGGGGGCTCTCTCCCCGCAGAAAGTCCCATCGCGGAAACACCCTCACCCCAGCCCTCTCCCGCAAGCGGGAGAGGGAGCGCAGCTTCCATCGCGGATGCAGTTCGACCTGATCTCGTCGTTACTTTAATGGCGCTACTACTGGTCGCGCAGCATGATCAGGGGGTCGGCGCTGTCGGGGACCTTGCGCCACTGCGCGTTGTCGTCGGCCTCGAACTGCCAGGTCTCGCCCTTCTGCGACATCAGGAGCATCTGGCCGTGATCGAGCCGCCAGACCGTCGGCGCAAACGCCGTTACCGCCGGATCGCATTTCGGCTTCAGGAAGAGCTGGAAATTGTCCTGGCCGGCCTCGGTGTTGGTCAGCGTCAGACCGCAGATCGCCTGTCCGTTGCCGCGCACCATCGACCAGTCGCCGATCATCTGGTCCATCGACTTGGCGAGCGAGCGGGCGGCGGCGAGGTTTTGCAGGATGTAGACGCCTTCGCCGGTCCGATGCCCTTCAAAGATACCGCTCTCGACCTCGGTGAAATCGATCACCGGTTCGCCGGCCGCGTTCTGCAGCCGCACGATGTCGAGGCCCTTGATGTTCCAGGCGGTGATGTCCTTGGTGAAGGGAAGCGCCGCCGGGCAGGAGGGCTCGAGCTCGAGCTTGAGGCCTTGCGCCGTCGTATCGCCCTTCAGCGTGACGACGCAGGTCTTGCTGCGCTCGGTGGTGGCAAGCTCCCACTGCCCGATCATTTCCTTTTTCAGCGACGCGGCATCCTGGGACGACGCAGGTCCAACGCCGCCGGCGATTGCAAGCAGCATTGCGGCCACGACGCTGAAACGGCGGACTGACATCGACGATCCCTGATCAACGTCCCTTTACCGGAGTCTCTGCGACAGGCGTGAGCGGCGGCTTGCCTGCGAACCAGCTCTTGAGATTGTCGACCACGAGCTGGTCCATGGCATTTCGTGTTACCACGGAAGCCGAACCGACATGTGGCAGCAGCACGACATTCTGCATCGACTTCAGCTCGTCCGGCACGTTCGGCTCGGCGGCGAACACGTCGAGCCCGGCAGCCAGGATGGTCCCCGATTTCAGCGCGGCAATCAGCGCCGGCTCGTCCACCACGGAACCTCGCGCGACGTTGATCACGACGCCGCGCGGGCCGAGCGCCTTCAACACGTCGGCATTGATCATCTTTGCGGTAGAGGCGCCGCCGGGCACGATCACCACCAGCGTATCCACCGCCTTCGCCATCTCGACCAGGTCGGGATAGTGCTGGTAGGACACGCCGGCCGCGGGCCTGCGCGAATGATAGACGACGGGAACAAGCGAAGCCTCGAGCCTGCGGCCGATCGCCTGCCCGATCCGCCCCATGCCGACGATACCGACCTTGCGGTCGCGCAGCGAGCCGACGCTCAAGGGATAGTTCTGCGTCTGCCAGAGGCCGGAGCGCACGTAGCGGTCGGCTTTGACGAATTCGCGCAGGGTGGCGATCAGGAGACCCATGGCGACGTCGGCGACCTCCTCGGTCAGGACGTCGGGCGTGTTGGTGACGACGATGTTGTGCTCACGCGCATAAGCGGAATCGACATGGTCATAGCCGACGCCGAAGCTCGAGGCGATCTCGAGCTTCGGGAATTGCGCCAGCACCGCCTTGTCGGTCGATACCGTGTGATAGGTCACGGCCATGCCACGGATCTTGGCCTTGGTTTCCGGCGTCAACCGCTCGAGATCGGCGCGGCTCTCGGCAGTGTGCCGGATGAACTGGTCGGGAAAGCCATTCTGCAGAATGGGACGGATCGGCCCGTAAACCAAAAGGTCGATCTTGTCGGAAGAGATACTTGCAGCCATCAGCTTTCCTTTCCAAGCGCGCTCTCGTGCCAGCGCCGCAATACCAGATGCGAAATTAGCGCCAGCACCCCATAAATGACAATCCCGGCGACCGAGAGCAGGAACAGCGCCGCGAACATACGTGGAATGTTGAGACGATAGCCGGACTCGGCGATGCGGAAGGCGAGGCCGGAGCCTGCGCCCGCGGTACCGGCCGCGATCTCGGCTACGACTGCGCCGATCAGCGACAGACCGCCCGCGATCCGCAATCCGCCGAGGATGAACGGCAGCGCCGCCGGCAGTTTCAGGAAACACAGCGTCTGCAGCCGTGTCGCGCCGTAGAGCTGGAACAACCCGGCAAGATTGCGGTCGACCGAATTGAGCCCGAGCGTGGTGTTGGACAGCACCGGAAAGAACGCAACGATCCAGGCGCAGACGACCACGGCGGTCTGTTGCTGCAGATAGATCAGAAGCAGTGGCGCGATCGCGATCACGGGCGTGACCTGCAGGATCACCGCATAGGGGAAGAGCGAATATTCCAGCCATTTCGACTGGTTGAACAACAGCGCCAGCGCGATGCCGCCGATCGCGGCGGCCACAAAGCCTTCCAACGTGGTCAGTAGCGTAACGCCCAGCGATTGCGACAACACCGGCCAGTCGCTGATCAGGGTCTCGAACACCGCCACCGGCCCCGGCAGCACATAGGGCTGGATATGGTTGACGCGAACGATCGCTTCCCACAGCAGGATGGCGGCCGCGAAGACGACGACCGGCAATAGCAGGCGGACCGCATGCAGCGAGGACTTCATGCGCCGGCCTGTCCCGCATAGGCCGCGCGCCAGCGCGCCCGAAACCTGGCGGCAGAAGCCGGCATATTCGGCGGAGGTGCGGAATTCCTCGCCGCGCGGCTCGCTCGCGCTGATGCGAAACTCCGCGCCGATCCGCCCCGGCCGCGCCGTCATCACGATCACGCGCTGCGAAAGATACACCGACTCGAACACCGAATGGGTGACGAAGATCACGGTCTTGTGCAGCTTGCGCCAGAGCGCGAGCAGATCGTTGTTGAGGCGGAAACGCGTGATCTCGTCCAGCGCCGCGAACGGCTCGTCCATCAGCAGAATATCGGGATCGGTGACCAGCGCCCGCGCCAATGAGACCCGCATCTTCATGCCGCCGGACAATTCGCGCGGATACGCTCGCGCGAATTCGGCAAGCCCGACCTGCGCCAACGCCTCGTCGATGCGCGCATCCGCCTCGCTGGTCGGCGCATGCGCAAGCTTCAATGGCAGGCGGACATTTTCGCGAACGCTCGCCCACGGCATCAGGGTCGGCTCCTGGAACACGAAGCCGATCGGGTGATGGCCGCGCACCTCCGCCGCGAGGCGGGAGACGCGGACCGTGCCGGTGGTCGGCGCGGCGAGCCCCGCGATCAAGCGCAGCGCGGTGGACTTGCCGCAGCCCGACGGCCCGACCAGCGACACGAATTCTCCCCGCTCGACGTCGAGGTCAACAGGTCCGAGCGCCGCCACGCCGCTGTCATAAATTTTCGTGACCCCGCGCAGGCTCACCGCGAGCGGAGAGCCGGCGTCCAGTTCGCTCGAGGCTTGCTCGGCCATCACGAGAGCAATCTTCGTGCTTAATTCTTCGGCCGCAGGTTCAGCCCAACGCCCTTGTTGACGAAGCGCAGCGTATAGGCCTGGCGGAAGTCGATATCGGAGCGAACGACGCCGGCCCGCACCATCTTGTCGAAGAAGCTCGCCATCCGTTCGTCGGTCATGGCGCCGATGCCGTTCTTCAGGGAGTCGCCGGAATCGACGATGCCGTATTGCTTCATCTTGTCGATGGAATAGCTGAGCAGTTCGTCGGTCATTTCCGGATTGAGCTTCTTGATCATGGCGTTCGCTGCGGCATTGTCGCCATAGAGATAGTTGTACCAGCCGATGATGGAGGCGTCGACGAAGCGCTGGACGAGATCGGGCTTCTTCTCGACCAGTTCGCGGCGGGTCTCGATCAGGGTCGAATAGGTGTTGAAGCCGTAATCGGCGAGCAGGAAGATGCCGGGCTTGAAGCTGGCTGCCTTCTCCACCGCGAACGGCTCCGAGGTGACATAGCCCTGCATCGCGCTTTTCTTGTCCACGATGAAGGGCTGCGGGTTGAAGGTGTACGGCTTGACCTTGCTCTCGCTGAATCCGTATTCGGATTTGAGCCACTGGAAATAGGTCGTCATCCCCTCCTTGGAGACGAGCAGCGTCAGCGGCTTCAGATCCTCGAGCTTGGCCGCCTTGACGTCCGGATGGGTCAGCAGCACTTGCGGATCCTTCTGGAACATCGCGGCGACGGCGACCAGCGGCACGTTGTTGGTGACCGCATCGAAGGACTGCAGCGAGTTCGCGCTCATGAAGAAATCGATCTTGCCTGCGATCAGGAGGATGCGATTATTGTTATTGGGACCGCCGGGCACGATGGTGACGTCGAGGCCATAGTTCTTATAGGTGCCGTCGGCCACCGCCTGGAAGAAGCCGCCATGCTCGGCCTCAGCGACCCAGTTGGTGCCGAACGAAACCTTGTCCAGGGTCTGGGTGTTTGCGGGCGCAAAGGCCGCGACCAGGGCGAAAACAGCTATAGTTAACGCTCGCAGCAAAAAGGCCCGCTTCATGGTTGGACTCCGTCGCTTGTTATGGCCCATGATGGGTGATGGACGCCGAATGCGTCCGCGGCAGGGCCGGCAAATTACCTCGCAAATTCGCGCAAAGGAACGCTTAGAGCATGATCCGGAAAAGTGGAAACCGGTTTTCCCTCGCGACAGACGCGAAGCGTTTGCGCGGAGATCATGCTCAAACAAAGAGATGAATCATGATCCGATCGGTCCGATCGGATCATGATCGAGCAGAGAAACGTTTGGCATGACGTCCACTGTTCCACCCCGAGACTGGAGCGAAATCCGCTGGCCGGAGATCGCTGGCGCCGATCCGGCGCGCTGGATCGCGGTGCTGCCGCTCGCGGCGACTGAGCAGCACGGCCCGCATCTGCCTCTCGGCACCGACATCATGATCGCCGAAGCCTATCTGGCGCTTGTGCACGAGCTGTTGCCCGTGAGCCTCCCCGCCACCTTCCTGCCGCTGCAACCGGTCGGTATTTCCACCGAGCATGTCGATTTTCCGGGTACGCTGACGCTGCCGACCGATGTCGCATTGAAGACGTGGATGGCGCTCGGCGAGAGCGTCGCGCGTGCGGGCGTCAAGAAGCTCGTGATGGTCACGAGCCATGGCGGAAACAGCGCCGCGATGAGCCTGGTCGCGCAGGATCTGCGCGCGCAACACGCCATGCTGGTGGTCACTACAAGCTGGTCGCGGCTGAGCGCGGCGGAAAAGCTGTTTGCGCCTGAGGAAGTGCGCCACGGCATTCACGGTGGCGCGGTCGAGACCTCGATCATGCTGGCGCGCTATCCGCAGACGGTACGCATGGACGCGATCGCGGATTTTCGTCCCGCCAGCATCACGATCGAAAAGGATCACCGCTGGTTGTCGACGCAACGGCCCGCGCCGTTCGCCTGGCAGACGCAGGACCTGCATGCAAGCGGCGCAGTCGGCGATGCGACGCAGGCTACTGCGGAGAAGGGCGAGCGCCTGCTCGATCACGGCGCACGCGCATTCTGCGAGCTGCTTGCCGATGTCGATAACTTCGACGTGAACAAGCTCGCGAGCGGGCCGCGCTTATCCACTAAGCCGCTGTTCTGACAGCCGAATAATCGACGACCACCGCCTCCCTCCTCTGCTTCGAACCGGAATCGCGGAGGCTCCGTCCAACGGTGCGTGCGGGCCATCCCGGCACCGCCTTCAACAGGATGGAGTTATCCATGTCGATCAAGACCAAGATTGCTGCTCTCGCTCTCGCCACGCTCGCTGTCACTGGCACGATCGCGACTTCGACCACGCAGGCGCAAGCCAAGCCCTTCCACCATCACCACTGGGGCTGGGGCGTCGGTGCCGGCCTCGTCGGCGCAGCGGTTGTCGGCAGCGCCATCGCCGCGAACAACGGCTATTACTACGACGGCTATCGCCGCTGCGGCTGGGTTCGCCAGTACGATGCGTTCGGCAACTACATGGGCCGCGTGCGTACCTGCAATTTCTGATCGATCGACGGAGCGGTTTTGGTTGACGCGTTTTCTGCGCAGATAAGTCTACGCAATCTGCGTAAACTCGATTGCTACGCGAACCGATAAACCTTCCCGCGCACTATGCGGGACAAGCTTCGCTCGAAAACACGTCGACCGTGGATTGTGCGTCCGGCACTGGCGCCTCATCCACCCCGTGTCGTACCCGACCCGCCCGGTCGTCCCCCGGGCGGGTCATCCATGTCGGGGGCTGCGACATGGTGATCGCGCCTCCTGTTGCAAAACTGTCATTGAGCGATGCGATCCAGCGATAACGACCAGCCGCTACTTGCTATTGCGAATTATTCGCAATAAGGATTGCGGTACAGTGTGGCTTCCCCGATCTGGCGCGAGCGCGGGGAATCAGGACATGCGACCGGGGCAGAGGCGGCGTGATGATTTCGTGTTGGGGATGGCGTCGTAGCGGCGCTCCGGGAACGGGCACGCCGAACCGTCGCGACGTCCAGTTTGGAAATATCTCCGCCATGCCCCGCCGCGGCCGATCCCTTGAGCAGTTTCTTGGCGGCGTCGCGGTCGCGACGTTTGCCCTGAGTAGCCCGGCGGTGGCGGCCGATATCAAACCACCGGTCAAGGCGCCCTACGCACAGCCGCTGTTCGACTGGACCGGGCTCTACGTCGGCGCACATGCCGGCTACGGTTTCGGCTCCTCGAATGCAGCGCTGGCCGATCCCCTCGTCACCACCGCCAGCAGCAGGGTGAGCGGCATGATCGGCGGCGTGCAGGCCGGCTACAATGTTCATCTGCCCTCGGGCCTGCTGCTTGGCGTCGAAGGCGATCTGACCTTTCCGAACTATCTGCCCTCGAATTCAGTAGTAACGTCGCTCGCAACGCCGCGCTCCGACTTCGTCGAGCAATGGGACTATGTCGGCACGATCCGCGGCCGCCTCGGCTATGCGAGCGGCCCGTGGCTCGCTTATGTGACCGGCGGCTTCGCCTATGCCGGCGGGCGCTTCCTCAACACGTCTACGGCGATCGGCGAGGAGGAGAAGGAGATCCATGTCCGCCTTGGCTGGGCTGCCGGCGCGGGCTTCGAATATGCCTTCGCGCCGCACTGGACCGCGCGGCTCGAATATCTCTACAGCCGGTTCGACAGCGCCAACATCCAGTTGCTGCCGTCGGGGACGCGGTATTCCTCCAGCCTCGACTTCCAGTCGGTGCGCATCGGCCTCAACCGCAAGATCGATTGGCCGGGCGCCCCGGGCCTGACACCGAAGACGGATATCACCGATCCCGAATCCGATCGCTGGGAGATCCACGGCCAGACCACCTACCTGCCGCAGGGCTATCCGGCGTTCCAGGCGCCCTACAGCGGCACAAACAGCCTGACGCCGGCGCGGCAGGCGCAGGCGACCTGGAGCAACAGCCTGTTCCTGAATGCGCGGCTCTGGGAAGGCGGCGAGGTCTATTACAATCCCGAGCTGCTGCAGGGCTTCGGCTTGAACGATACCGTCGGCCTCGGCGGCTTTTCCAGCGGCGAAGCGCAGAAGTCGAATTTCCCCTACCCGCATTACAACACCTCGCGCTTGTTCGTGCGCCAGACCTTCGGCTTCGGCGGCGAGCAGGAGGAATTGCCGAGCGGGCCGACCCAGCTCGGCGGCAAGGTCGACGTATCGAGACTGACGCTGCAGGCCGGCAAATTCGCCGTGCTCGACGTGTTCGACGGCAACGCCTACGCCAAGGACACGCGCAGGGATTTCATCAACTGGGCGATGTGGGCGCCGGGCGCGTTCGACTATTCCGCCGACAAGGTCGGCCTGACCTATGGCGTCACCGCCGAGCTCAATCAGAAGCGATGGGCGCTGCGCGGCGGATATTTCCTGATGCAGTCGGTATCGAACGCCAACAGCTTCGACACCAACGTGTTCGAGCGCGGAACTTACGTGCTCGAATACGAGGGGCGCTATTCGCTGTTCTCGCTGCCGGGCAAGATACGCACGATCGCCTGGCTGAACAGCGCCTTCTCCGGCAGCTATCGCGAGACGCTGGACAATCCGGCCCTCAATCTCGACATTGCGCTGACCCGCGCCGGCCGCATCAAATACGGCTATGTCATCAATCTCGAACAGGCGCTCTCCGACGACCTTGGCCTGTTCGGCCGCTGGAGCTGGAATAACGGCAAGACCGAGATCATGGCCTTCACCGACATCGATGCCTCGCTGTCGATGGGCGCCTCGATCAAGGGTACCAAATGGGGCCGGCCGGATGACGTCATCGGCATCGGCGGCGCGATCAATTCGCTGTCAAACGACCACCGCGATTTCATCGCCGCCGGCGGCCTCGGCATTCTGATCGGCGACGGCGCGCTGAACTACCGCCGCGAGCGCATCCTCGAAGCCTATTACGCCTACGCCCTGACCAAGCAGGTCACCTTGACGGCGGACTATCAGTTCATCACAAACCCGGCCTATAACGCCGACCGTGGTCCGGTGCACATCTTCTCGGGAAGGCTGCATGGGGAATTCTAGGGCCTATCTTCTCAGGGAAGATCGCGCTCCCACGAAAGGACGGCGCGGACGATCGGTTTAAAGAACGTTGTCCTGCCACCTTCGCCTCGGTGATGAGGAGCCGCCATGCTCGAACAATCCGCTGAGCCCAACCTCATCGACATCCGCGGCGTCTGCCGCTCGTTTCCCAAGGGCAGCGGCGACAACCTGCTGGTGCTCGAAAACGTCGACCTGACCATCCGCGCCGGCGAGATCGTCGGCCTGCTTGGCCGCTCCGGCTCGGGCAAATCGACGCTGCTCCGTATCATCGCCGGCCTTGTCGATCCCTCCTCGGGCGAGGCGGTCTGCCGCGGCAAGAGGATCGCGGGTCCGCCAAACGGCGTCGCGATGGTGTTCCAGTCGTTCGCGCTGTTTCCCTGGCTCACGGTTCTGCAGAACGTCGAGCTCGGGCTCGAAGCGCTCGGCATCGATGCCGCCGAGCGGCGCACCCGCGCGCTGGCCGCGATCGACCTGATCGGCCTCGACGGCTTCGAATCCGCCTACCCCAAGGAATTGTCCGGCGGCATGCGCCAGCGCGTCGGCTTCGCGCGTGCCCTGGTGGTGCATCCGGACCTCTTGCTGATGGACGAGCCGTTCTCGGCGCTCGACGTCCTGACCGCGGAAACGCTGCGCACCGACCTGATCGATCTCTGGACCGAAGGCCGCCTGCCGATCAAATCGGTGCTGATGGTGACGCATAATATCGAGGAGGCGGTGCTGATGTGCGACCGCATTCTCGTGTTCTCGTCCAACCCGGGCAGGGTGGCGACAGAGATCAAGGTCGATTTCCCGCATCCGCGCAACCGGCTCGATCCGGCGTTCCGGCAGCTCGTCGACAGCATTTATGGGCGCATGACGCAGCGGGCCGAGGCCAAGTCGACCACGACGACCGAGGCGGTGTCCGGCGCAGGCGTCGGCATGGCGCTTGGTCATGTCTCGTCCAACGAACTGTCCGGCCTGATCGAGACGCTGGCAGGACCGCCCTATCACGGCCACGCCGACCTGCCGGTTCTCGCCGGCAGCCTGCAAATGGAGACGGACGAGATCCTGCATCTCGGCGAGTCGCTGCAGCTCTTGCGTTTCGCGCGCTTAAGCGAAGGCGACCTGGTGCTGACGGAAGCCGGCCTGCGCTTTGCCAATCTCGAAACCGACGCGCGCAAGAAACTGTTCGCCGAGCATCTGATCAATTACGTGCCGGTGATAGGCCTGATCCGCCGCGTGCTCGACGAGCGCCCGTCCCACACCGCGCCCGCCGCGCGATTCCGTAACGAGCTCGAGGACTACATGTCCGAGGACTATGCGGACGAGACCCTGAAGACCATCGTCTCATGGGGACGCTACGCCGAGCTGTTCGCCTATGACGAACAGTCGGAGACGTTCAGCCTGGAGAACCCGCATTAGCACGGCTCCCTCTCCCGCGCAGCGGGGGAGGGTCGGGGTGGGGGTGCTTCCACGATGGGACCGTCCGTGTGGAGAGAGCCCCCACCCGGCGCTGCGCGCCGACCTCCCCCGCAAGCGGGAGAGGTGGAGAGAAGTGCTACCCCGCCGGCTGGAATGAATCGGCGCGGGCCATGGCCCAGGCGTCGCGGAAGCGGCGGTCCTGGGTGCCTTCGAGCAATTCGCCCGGGCGCAGCGTGGGATAGAGTTCGGCAAAGGTACGGACTTCCGTGGTCGACGTCCGCTGCGTGAAATGGATCGGCCGCAGCTCCTGCGGATGCTCGAGGCCGGCGGCGGCGAGCAACTCCGCCAGCGCATGCAGCGTCGCGTGGTGATAACTGCAGACGCGATCGATCTTGTCGGGCACATAGAGGGCGCGGTTGCGGATCGGGTCCTGCGAGGTCACGCCGGTCGGACAGCGGTCGGTGTGACAGCTCAACGACTGGATACAGCCGAGCGCAAACATGAAGCCGCGCGCCGAATTGCACCAGTCGGCGCCGATCGACATCGCGCGCGCCATGTCGAAGGCGGTTGCGATCTTGCCGGACGCACCAATCTTGATGCGGCTGCGCGCGTTAATGCCGACCAGCGCGTTGTGGGCGAAATTGACGCCCTCGCGCATCGGCATGCCGAGATGGTCCATGAATTCGAGCGGCGCAGCACCAGTGCCGCCCTCATTGCCGTCGATCACGATGAAGTCGGGATAGATCCCGCTCTCGAGCATCGCCTTGCAGATCGCGAGGAACTCCCAGGGATGGCCGATGCACAGCTTGAAGCCGGCGGGCTTGCCACCGGAGAGCCTGCGCATCTCGCCGATGAACGCCATCATCTCGAGCGGAGTCGAGAACGCCTTGTGCGACGACGGCGAAATGCAGTCTTCGCCTAAGGGAACGCCCCTGATCTTGGCGATCTCTTCCGAGACTTTCGCCGCCGGCAATACGCCGCCATGGCCGGGCTTGGCGCCCTGGCTGATCTTGAGCTCGACCATCTTGATCTGCTCGTCGGCGGCGACGCGCGCGAACTCGTCCGGATTGAACGTGCCGTCGCGATTGCGGCAGCCGAAATAGCCGGAGCCGATTTCCCAGATGATGTCGCCGCCCTTCTCGCGGTGATAGGGGCTGACGCCGCCTTCGCCGGTGTCATGCGCGAAGCCGCCCTTCCTGGCGCCGGCGTTCAGCGCGCGCACCGCGTTCGGGCTCAGCGCGCCGAAGCTCATCGCGGAGATGTTGAAGACCGAGGCGGAATAAGGCCTGGTGCAATCGGGACCGCCGATGGTGATGCGGAATTTCTCTTTCGAATAGGGTTTTGGCGCCACCGAATGGTGCATCCACTCGTAGCCCTCGCGGTAGACGTCCTCCTGGGTGCCGAACGGCCGCTTGTCGAGCACCATCTTGGCGCGCTGATAGACCACGGCGCGGGTATCGCGGGAAAACGGCATGCCGTCCTTCTCGCTCTCGAAGAAATACTGCCGCATCTCGGGGCGGATCTCTTCGAGCAGGAAGCGCAAATGCGCCGAGATCGGATAGTTGCGCAGCACCGCGTGATTCTTCTGCATGAGGTCGCGGACGCCAAGCAGCGTCAGCGCGCCGAAGATCAGCAAGGGCACCAGGATGACGTCGATGAGCTTCCGGTCGAAGATGCCGAGCACGAGCAAGAGCGCAGTGACGACCGAGCAAATCGTGAGCACGATGAAGCGCGGCGAAAACGGAAGCAGCAGCGTTTCCATGAAACCCCTCAGCGGATCCTGCCGGATTGGCGGGCGGAGAGCCTAGTCCATCCCGCGCCATCCGCCATACGGTATAATCGGCTTTCGGGTTCACGGATGTGACACCGACGCTACACGATCCGGGGTAGTGTATTGCGCCGCAACGAAGGGGGCACCCGCCGTCATTCCGGGGCGATGCGAAGCATCGAGCCCGGAATCCATCGGGCCGCAAACGCTGGCGGAGGAATGGATTCCGGGTTCGCGCTGCGCGCGCCCCGGAATGACGGCGAAGAGAGTTGGCTTAAAACTCGAAGCCGATCAGCGCTCGACGAAGGCCTTTTCGATCACGAAATGGCCGGGCGCGCTGTGGCTGCCTTCGGTGAAGCCGCGGGTCTCGAACAGCTTGCGCAGGTCTTCCAGCATCGCCGGGCTGCCGCACATCATGATGCGGTCGGTTTCTATATCGAGCGGCGCCTGCTGGATATCGTTGAAGAGCTGGTTTGACGTAATCAGGTCGGTGATGCGGCCGCGATTGCGGAAGGGTTCGCGCGTCACGGTCGGATAATAGAGCAGCTTCTCGGCGAGCAGCGGACCGAACAATTCGTCGTCGCGCAAATTGGCGACCAGGTCCTCGCCATAGGCGAGCTCGGCCACCTGGCGGCAGCCATGGACCAGCACGATGCTCTCGTAGCGGTCGTAGACCTCGGGGTCCTTGATCAGGCTCGCAAAGGGCGCGAGTCCGGTGCCGGTCGACAGCAGCAGCAGCCGCTTGCCGGGGATGAGATTGTCGGTGATCAGCGTGCCGGTCGCCTTGCGGCCGACCAGGATGATGTCGCCTTCCCGGATCTTCTGCAGCCTGGAGGTCAGCGGACCGTCCTGAACCTTGATCGAGAAGAACTCGAGCTCTTCCTCGTGATTGGCGCTCGCCATCGAATAGGCGCGCAGCAGCGGCCGGCCATCGATCTCGAGACCGATCATGGCGAACTGGCCGTTCTGGAAGCGGAAGCCGGTATCGCGGGTGGCTCGGAAGCTGAAAAGCGTATCGGTCCAGTGACGAACAGAAAGTACCTTCTCTCGATAGAACGCGCTCATGTGTCTGGTTTTTCCGATTGACCTTACATAAACGAGGTCGAGCAGCGGCTGCTCGACCGCACGAAAGTGACTGACATCAAGGGGAAGCCCGCCTGCCCGTCGCGCCGCTGACACACATAATGGAATTCGTCCATTGTGCAATTGCGAACTCGGCATGGCTGTCGATTGATTTCGCAGAATGATTCAAAACATCGTTGTTAAGGTTTCCGGCGCGGCGCAATTAACTTGCTGGAAATGATGCCGATCGAGCAATTAATTCCACGACGTGCCATTGAGAGAGGAAAATCGACTTGGCGATCCCAAGCAGCCAGCGGATCTTTGTCGACGCGGTCACGAAATATTGCCTCGCCCGTAACATTACGGTCGAGGTGAGGTCCGAGGGCTGGCTGATCGTCATGCGGCGTGGCGAGCGGCGGCACCTCGCCTTCGCCTATGACGTCGGGCTGAACAGCGCGGTCGCGCACCAGATCGCCAACGACAAGGCGGCGACCGCCGACGTCTTGCAATGTTCCGGCGTGCCCTGCATCCCCCACAGCCTGTTCCTGGGACCGAAGCTTGCGGCCTATGCGCCGGCGTCCGGCTCCTGGGAAACGATGCTGCGCCTGCTGGCCGAGACCCCCCGGGGACTCGTCGTCAAGCCGAACGAGGGAACGTCGGGCGACGACGTCTTCCGGGTCACGACCAAGCGTGCGCTCGAGAACGCGGCCGGCAGGATCCTCGCGGCCTATCCAAGCCTCGCCATCTCGCCCTATGTCGGGATCGAGGAGGAGGTCCGCGTCGTGCTGGTCGATGATCTCCCGGTCGTCGTCTACAGCAAGGAGCGGCCGTTCGTGATCGGCGACGGCAGGCATTCGCTGCTCGAGCTTGCGCTCGCGACAACACCGGCCGAGCGGCGATCGACGGTGCTGCTGCCCGGCCTGACCGCCGAGTTCAAGCGGGCCGAACTCGACGCGATCGTCCCGGCGGGCGAGCGGCGCATCCTCAACTGGCGCCACAATCTCGATTCCGGGGCGCGGCCGGTGCTGCTGAAGGAGGGCGAGGACCGCTGCGCCTGCATCGAGATCGCAATCAAGGCCGCGAGCGCGATCGGCATCCGCTTCGGCTCGATCGACGTCGTGCGCACCGACGGCGCCTGGCAAATCCTCGAAGTCAACGCCGGCGTGAAGATGGAGGCGCTGAGCCGCTCGCACCCGGAATTGGTGTATGCCGCGTATGAAGCGGCGCTGGATAAGGTGTTTGCGTAATGAGGCAGCGACGCTGTGAGACCCTCATGGTGAGGAGCGCGGAACGCGCGTCTCGAGACGATGCTGCGCATCGCTCGGAGAACCATGAGGCCCCGCCGGTGGCCTCGCTCTTCGAGACGGCCGCGGAGCCTGTCATCGGGCCGCGCTTCGCGCGGACCCGTTGGCGGCCTCCTCAGGGTGAGGGGAGAAGTTGGAGTGCGCTGCTCTCTGCCCGTCATTACGAGCGCGGCGAAGCATGTTCCAGTTGTAGAATAGACACGTGAGGACTAGCGTCGCGGGCAGCGCACAATCTGTGCAATCGGTCGCGCAACGAGCACGCAATTGCTTCGGGATTGACCAAAGGGAGGACACCATGAGCGAGGCCAACAATCGTCAGATCCTGCTGGTGGAGAAGCCGACCGGGAAGCTGGGACCTGAGCATTTCAGGATGGTCAACGGCAGTGTCCCCGAGCCGAAGGACGGCGAGGCCTTGCTGCGGCTGCGCTATCTCTCGCTCGACGCCGCCAACCGCGCCTGGATGCATGGCGCCACCTACCGCGCCGCGGTCGAGGCCAACACGGTGATGTCCGGTGGCGGCATCGCCGAAGTGGTGGTGTCGAAGGCAGCGGGTCTTGCGCCAGGCGATATCGTGTTCGGCGACACCGGCTGGCAGGACTATGCCGCAGTGCCGGCCAAGCATCTGAACAAGATGCCGAAGCTCGAGCCGATGACGCATCTGCTCAGCGTCTACGGGATCGCCGGCCTCACCGCCTATTTCGGCCTGCTCCATGTCGGCAAACCCAAGGAAGGCGAGACCGTGGTGGTGTCGGCCGCCGCCGGCTCGGTGGGTTCGATCGTCGGACAAATTGCAAAAATCAAGGGCTGCCGAGTCGTCGGCATCGCCGGCGGCAGGGACAAGTGCCACTGGCTGACCAGCGAGCTCGGCTTCGACGCCGCGGTCGACTACAAGGACGGCGGCACCTACAAGGCGCTGCGGGCGGCCGCGCCTGACGGCATCGACGTCTATTTCGACAATGTCGGCGGCGACATTCTCGAGGCCTGCCTGCCGCAGATGAACAACCGTGGCCGCATCGCCTGCTGCGGCGCGATCTCACAATATGACGGCGTCCCTTCCGCCCACGGCCCGCGCGGCGTGCCCGGATTGATCGTCGTGAAGCGGCTGATCATGCAGGGCTTCATCGTGATGGACTTCATGGACCAGCGCGACGCTGCGCTCGCCGACCTGCAGTCCTGGGTAGCGTCGGGCAAGCTGAAAGTGCAGGAGGACGTGATCGACGGGCTTCAGAACGCGCCGGCAGCACTGATCGGCCTGCTCGCCGGCGAGAACCGCGGCAAGCGCATGATCCGGGTGTGATGGCGCCAATGCCGTAGATGCCGTAGGGTGGGCAAAGCGCAGCGTGCCCACCGCCACGAGCCGAATGTTTGACGGTGGGCACGCTTCGCTTTGCCCACCCTACGGCTTACGGCGCCTGCGGGATGGTTTGCGTATCCGGCGTCTTGGCCTTGCGCGACTTGCGCCAGTTCTCGAAGCGCTGGACCACGACGAAGAACGCGGGCACGAACAGCACGGCGAGGCAGGTCGAGGCGATCATGCCGGAGAACACGGTGATGCCGATCGACTTTCTCGCATTGGCGCCGGCGCCGGTCGCGAGCACCAGGGGCACCACGCCGAGGATGAAGGCAAAGGACGTCATCAGGATCGGGCGGAACCTGGCACGCGCTGCAGCGATCGCCGACTCGATCAGCGGTTCACGGTCGCGCACGTGATGTTCGAGTGCGACCTCGACGATCAGGATCGCATTCTTCGCCGACAGCGCGATCAAGAGGATGATGCCGATCTGGGTGTAAAGATTGTTGTCGATCCGCAAACCTGACAGCACCAGCATCGGGCCGAGCAACGAGAGCGGCACCGCCAGTAACACCGAGATCGGCGCGTACCAGCTCTCATATTGACCGGCCAGCACCAGGTAGACCAGCAGCAAAGCGAGGCCGAACACGTAATAGATCTGATTGGTGACCGCCTTCTCCTGATACGACATCGCCGTCCATTCATAGCCCGTGCCCGGCGGCAGCGTCTTCGCGGCGATCTGTTCCATCAGCGCCATCGACTGTCCCGAGCTGTAGCCTTGCGCCGGCAGGCCGATGATGGAGGCGGACGGATAGAGGTTATAGAGGCTGATCAGCGACGGCCCGACTGACGGCGTGATCGTGGCGACGGTGCCGAGCGGGATCATTTCCCCCTGGCTGTTGCGCACCATCAGGTTCTGGATGTCGCGCAGGTTCAGGCGGAATTTCGAATCCGCCTGCACATAGACCTGGAAAGTACGGCCGAACTTGTTGAACTGGTTGACGTAGCTCGCGCCGAGATAGGACGACAGCGTCGAGAAGATCTGGTCGGTCGTGACGTTCAACGTCTGGGTCTTGGTCCGGTCGATCTCGACGTCGTACTGCGGCACCATGGAGCGGAAGGAAGAGCTGACGCGCTGCAGCGCGCTCTGCGTCTGCGCGTTGGCGACGACCGCGCCCGTGATCGCCTGCAGCTTGGCGTAATCGGCATTGCCGTCGCGCAATTCGACCTGCATGGCGAAGCCGGCGGCATTGCCGATGCCCTGGATCGGCGGCGGCGGAATCACCAGGATGCGCGCCTCCTCGATCTCGGCCAGCTTGTCGTTCAGCCCGAACACCAGAGAGCGCAAATCCTCGCCGGGCCCGCGCTGGCTCCAATCCTTCAGGATCAGATAGGCGACCCCGGCATTCGCCAGGCTCGAACTGTTGTCGAGCGCGGAGATGCCGGCGATGGAGACGACCTGCTGCACGCCGGGCGACTTGCCGGCCATCTCGCTGACCCTCTCGAGCACGCGCTGGGTACGGTCGAGCGCCGCGCCGTCGGGCAATTGCACCGCGGCCAAGAGATAACCCTGGTCCTCGATCGGGATGAAGCCGGTCGGCACCCGCGACAGGCCGTAGCCGGCAAGCCCGATCAGGATCAGCGCGACCATGACCGAGACGTTGCTGTGCCTGACCAGGCCGCCGATCAGCCGCGCATAGCCACGCTCCAGCCGATCATAGACGGCATTGAAGCCGCGGTAGAAGAAATTGCGCTGCTCCGGCGGCACCGGCCGGCGCAGCCACAGCGCGCACTGCGTCGGCTTCAACGTCGCGGCATTGACGGCGCTGAGCAGCGCGGTCGCGGCGATCACCAGCGCGAACTGCGCGTACATCCGCCCCGTCAGGCCGGGCAGGAACGCCGCCGGCAGGAACACCGAGATCAGGACCAGCGTGATGCCGACGATCGGCGCGAACAGTTCGTCCATCGCCGTGATCGCCGCGTCATGGCCGGACAGGCCGCGCTCGATATTGTGCGCGGCGCCCTCGACCACGACGATGGCGTCGTCGACCACGATGCCGATCGCCAGCACGATCGCAAACAGCGTCGAGAGATTGATGGAGAAGCCAAGCGCCGCCATCGCCGCGAACGCGCCGATGATGGTCACCGGCACAGTGGTTGCCGGAACCAGCATCGCGCGCCAGTCCTGCAGGAAGACGAGGATCACGACCAGCACCAACAGGCCGGCCTCGATCAGCGTCTTGTAGACCTCGTCGATCGAGGCCTGGACGAAGATGGTGGTATCGAACGGTGTGTCGTATTTGATGTCCTGCGGAAACTGTTTGGCCAGTTCCGCCATCTTCTTCTCCACCGCCTTCTCGACCTCGAGCGCGTTGGCGCCGGGCGACAGGAACACGCCGATGCCGGTGGAGGGCTTGTTGTTGAGCGAAAAGATCTGGCTGTAGGTCTGGGCGCCCAGTTCGACCCAGCCGACGTCGCGGACGCGGGTGACGTCGCCGACATTGCCGGTCTTGACGATGATGTTCTCGAACTGGCTCGTGTCATCCAGCCGGCCGGCGACGTTCAACGTGTACTGGAACGCCTGGCCGGGTGGCGTCGGCGGCATGCCGACCTGCCCTGCGGTGACCTGCTGGCTCTGCTGCTGGATCGCCTGGATGACGTCCTGCGGCACCAGACCGCGCGCCTGCAACTGGTTCGGATCGAGCCAGACCCGCATCGAATATTGGCCGGCACCAAACACCGTGACGTTGCCGACGCCCGACAGCCGCGACAGCTCGTCCCTGATATTGATGGTGGCGTAGTTGGAGAGAAACAGGCTGTCATAGGTCTTGTTCGGCGAGGTCAGCGTCACGAACAGCAGGATCGAGGTCGACCGCTTCTGCACCGTGACGCCCTGGCTCTGCACCGACTGCGGCAATTGCGACAGCGCGCTCGACACCCGGTTCTGCACCAGCACCTGCGCGAAGTTGAGATCGGTGCCGATCTTGAAGGTGACCGTCAGCGTGTAGGTGCCGTCGGCGCCGCTGTAGGACTGCATATAGAGCATGTCCTCGACGCCATTGACCTGCTGCTCGATCGGCAGCGCCACGGTGTCGATCACGGTCTTGGCGGACGCGCCAGGATAGCGGGTCGTCACCTGCACGGTCGGCGGCACCACATCAGGATATTGCGCGACCGGCAGGTTGAGCAGCGCCACGCCGCCGATCAGGATCATCAGGATTGCGATGACGTTGGAAAGGACCGGCCGCTCGATGAAGAATTTCGAGATCATGGCCGCCCCTCACTTCGCCGATGCGGAGGCTTCGATCTTCTGCAGTTGCGGATCGACCTTCTGGCCGGGGATCGCGCGCAGCAATCCGGCGATGACGATGCGGTCGTCCGGCTTCAGCCCGCTCTCGATGACGCGCAATTCGCCTTCGAGCTGTCCGGCCTGCACCTTGCGCTGCTCGACCACGTTGTCAGCGTTGACGACCAGCACATAGCGACCGGCCTGGTCGCTGCCGAGCGCGATATCGAGCACCAGCAGCGCATCCTTCTGCTGGTCATAGGGCACGCGGACGCGGACAAAGAAGCCCGGCAGCAGCGTGCGGTCGGGGTTGTCGAAGATGCCACGCACCGGCAGCGTGCCGGTCGACTGGTTGAGGGTCGGCGAGATGTAGTCGAGCTTGCCCTTGTGCGGATAGCCGGTCTCGGTCTGCAGGCCGACCTCGACCGGCAACTGACGCAGCTCGGCCACGGAGAGGCCGCGCCGCCTCGCCTCCTCGCGGATGCGCAGCACGTCCTGTTCGTTGACGTTGAAATTGACCCAGATCGGATCGAGTTGGACGATGGTGGCAAGCTGCGTCGGCGAGGACACGCCGACGAGCTCGCCGACCGTAACCAGATGCGCGCTGACGATGCCGTCGAACGGCGCCGCTACGTTGGTGTAGCCGTAATTGACCTCCGCGATCCGGGTATTGGCTTGCGCCTGCTGCAGACTGGCCTGCGCGTTGTCGCGCGTCGCCGTCGACGTATCGAGTGTCGCCTGCGAGACGGCCTGTCGCTGCACCAGATCGACCTGGCGCTTGAAATCGGTCTCAGACTGCTTCAGCGTCGCCTGCGCGCCGACCTCCGCCGCCTTCGCCTGCTCAAGCTTCAACCTGTAGGTTTCAGGCTCGATGGTGAACAGCGTGGTGCCTTGCTTGACGAAGGTGCCGTCCTGATAATTGATCGACTGCAGAAAGCCCTGAACGCGCGCTACCAGGTCAACGCTCTTGACCGGCGCGGTGTTGCCGGTCGTCTCCAGGAAACGCGTGATGCTGCGCTGCACCGGAAGCGCAACCTCCACCTTTGGCGGCGGCGGCGGAACGAAAGTATTCTGCTCGCAGCCGCTTAAGCCGACGAAAGCGGACAGCAGGAAGCCGATGCGTAACAGCGGCGTGACAGCCGGCCGCACGCCATCGTTCAATCCGCAACAGGCCGATGGACGCGCAAGCTTCATTTCCGTGCACCAGTTCGATTTACCTCGCAAAGAGGCGCTCATCTGGAGAAGGCAGCCGCACTCAATCCATAGCAACAATTGGCTTGCAGTGGAACCCGAAACAGAAAATGATACCGCTCGCCAAGATTGCTGTACCAGACCCTTTCAATAACGACCTTCGCAAGAACGAACTTCGCGGGAATGAAACTTCGGTTGAAGCGGCGGCTTCCGTCGACAACAAAAGGTTTGCTTCCATGATCAAGACATTGAAGCGCGCGTGCGGCCGCGCCGTGCCATTTTCCATCGCGCTGTTCGCAACCGCTGCCCTGGCGCAGGCGCCGAGCGAGGCGCAGCGTGAGGCGGTCAAGTCGCAATGCCGCAGCGATTACATGGCGCATTGTTCCAGCATTCCGCCCGGTGGCGAGGCTTCGCTGCAATGCCTGCAGAAGAACATGTCGAGTCTATCAGCGAGTTGCGCCGGCGCGGTACGCGCCGTGGAAGCTCCGGCCGCCCCGAAGGCGGAGACGGCGCCCAAGCCCGACGCGGCTCCAGCCGCGGCCAAGACGGAGACGTCGCCGACGCCAACCACCGCACCGAAGTCGAAAGCGGCCGCCACGCAAGCCAGGCCGCAGCCGAGCGAGGCGCAGGTTTCCGCGATCCGCAGCGCCTGCCGCACCGACTATCAGAAGTTCTGCCCTGGCGTGCCGACCGGCGGTGCGCCCGCGCTGAAATGCCTTGAGAAGAACAAGGCGAGGCTCTCGCCTGGTTGCGGTGAGGCGGTTGCGGCAGCAGGCGGCGATGCGGCACCCGCAGCAGGCGGCGGCTCCACTGCTGCGGCTGCCGCGCCGGCGGCGGCGCCTGCTGCACCAGCGATCGTGCTGCGGCCCTTGCGCCCGCGCGAAGAGCTGTTCGTCGCGCGGTCGGCCTGCGGCGCCGACGTGCGCTCGCTATGTGGCGGCGTTGCACCGGGAGGCGGCCGGATCGTGCAGTGCCTCGCCTCCAATGCGGCGTCGCTGTCGCCCGCCTGCAAGGACGTGCTGGGACAGTTCGCGGCGCGGTGAGCCGCGGCGACCGGCGGCTACTCGCCGCGAAACGCGAGAATGAGCTGAATGAGCCTGACCGACAGCGCGATGTAAGCGAGCGACATCACGATCTGATACGCGGCATGCCAATTCAATCTGGCGAGCTTGTAGAGCCCGTCAATGAAATTGAGCAGGAGCAGGATCACGCCGAACAATACGACGCCGCGGCCGATCAGGCCGTGACGCAGATAGCCGAACAGTTCGATCGCCGGCTCGTCGCTCGAGACATGCGCGCCGGCCGAGACGATCAAGGTGCCGATGATCATCTTCTCGACATGCGAGAATATTTCCTTGGAAGCCGGCTCGACATAGCCAGCATAGAAAGCAAGCCATCTGGTCCTGATCTCAGACATTATTTCCCCCTGCATTCAACGATTGCCGATCCATCAAACAATAATGACGAGAAAACTCCAAACTGCCTTCGATCACCAACCAATATGGGAGAGAGTCATGCGTGCATTTCTGCTGATGGCAGCCGCCATAATTTCCTTCGCTGCGACCCTGACCTTCGAGGCATCAGATGCCAACGCGGTTGTCTGCGCCCGCGGCGTCAATCGCGCCGGCTGCGCCGGCTATCGCGGCGCCGTCGTTGTCCGCAAGCCGGTCGCGGCCGCCTGCCGCTGGGTCGTGGTTGACGGCGTCAGGGTGCGCCGCTGCGTCTGAGCGGGAACTCTCGCGCTGGCCGGGTGCGTTCCGGCCACGGCAGAACCCAAACTTTCCGGTGGCGCCTCGCCCGTCTCGCGGATAGTCTAGGCGCAAAATCGTAAGTACACTGTCAATCGGGAGGAACATCGTGCGTATCGCCGTGATCGGCGGAGGTCCCGGCGGCCTCTATTTCGCCTATCTCTGGAAGCGGCGACATCCGGACGCGGTCGTCGAACTGTTCGAGCAGAACCCGGCCGGTGCGACCTGGGGCTTCGGCGTCGTGTTCTCGGACCAGGCGCTGGAATTCCTGCGCGCCGACGACCCCGAGACGGTCGACGCCATCGCGCCGAACATGGAGAGCTGGAAGAACATCACGCTCAACCTGCGCGGGGAGAGCGCCGAGATCGACGGCGTCGGCTTCTCCTCGATCGGGCGGCTTGCGCTGCTCTCTTTGTTGCAGGAGCGCGTCCGCGCGGTCGGTGTCACTCCGCGGTTCGACAGGATGATCCAGTCCGTCGACGAACTCAAGGATTACGATCTGATTGTCGCGGCGGACGGGCTGAACTCGCTGGTGCGCCGAAGCTTCGAGGGCGATTTCGGCACCTCGCTGTCCTATTCGTCAAACAAGTTCGCCTGGTACGGCACGCCGAAGCGGTTCGAGACGCTGTCGCAGACCTTCGTCAAGACCGAACGCGGCGCCTTCAACGCCCATCACTATCGCTATTCACCCACCATGAGCACGTTCCTGGTGGAGTGTGACCGTGCGACCTGGCACGCCTACGGCTTTGCCAGCAAGGACGCCGAGCATTCCAAGGCCGTGTGCGAAGAGGTGTTTGCCGAGACGCTCGGCGGGCAGCCCCTGGTCTCGAACAAGTCGGTGTGGCGCAATTTCCCGTGGATCTGGAACGAGCACTGGTCGTTCAAGAACATGGTGCTGATCGGCGACGCCCTGCACTCGGCACATTTCTCGATCGGCTCCGGCACCCGCCTTGCGATCGAGGACGCGATCGCGCTGACGAAGGCGCTCGAAGCTGAAGCGCATGTCTCCACCGCCCTCCACCGCTACGAAGCCGAACGCAAGCCGATCGTGAAGAAATTGGTCACGGCGGCGCGCACCAGCGCCGACTGGTACGAAAAATTTCCCGAGCACATGAAGCTCGACCTGATGGATTTTGCCTTCAGCTACATCACCCGTTCGGGACGGATCGACGACGCGCGGTTGCGCGCGATGTCGCCGAACTTCATGGCAGGCTATGAGGCGTCGAGGAGCAAGTCATGACCGAGATCGCCGACCAGGTACCATCAGACAGTCCGGGCGTGCGCGAGATCGGCTTTGCGCTCCCCGAGCGCTACAACGCAAGCCGCATCCTGTTCGACAATCTCGCGCAGGGCCGCGGTGACCTGACGGCGCTGACCGGCCCGGCGGGACAGCGGACCTACCGCGAACTCTGTGCCGAGGCCGCGCGCTGGGGCCATGGCTTCGCCTCGCTGGGCCTGAAGCGCGGCGACCGGATCCTGTTGTTCCTCGACGACACCCCGGCCTATCCGGCGGCGTTCTTCGGCGCTGTCCGCGCCGGCTTCGTACCGCTTCTCATCAATACGCTGACGCCGCCCGACCTGCTGCAATTCTATCTTTCGGACGCGAGCGCATCAGTCGCGGTTGTCGACGCCGAGTTCTGCTCGCGCTTCAACACTGAGGCCTGCAAGGACACGCCGCTGAAAACACTGATCGCGGTCAATGGCGCGGCCTGTGGGCATGCCGCGCCGCAGGCGCTCCTGGCCGATGAATGGCTGCCGCGTTTTCCGACCGAGATCACGGAGGCCGACACTCACCGCAACGAGATGGCGTTCTGGATGTACTCCTCCGGCTCGACCGGCCGTCCGAAAGGCATCGTGCATCTGCACCACGACATGGCCTATAGCGAGCAGGCGTTCTCCCGCAACGTGCTGAAGCTGATACCTGGCGATATCTGCTTCTCGGTACCGAAGATTTTCTTCGCCTATGGCTTCGGCAATTCCATCACCTTCCCCTTCTCGGTCGGTGCCGCCACGCTGCTGTTGCCCGGCCAGCCGAAGCCGGCATCGATCTTCGCGGCGATCGGGCAGTATCGTCCGACCGTGTTCTTCGGCCTGCCGACGCTCTACACCTCGCTGACCAAGGCCGATGGTGCGGCTCAGGCCGATTTCTCCTCGCTGCGCATGGCGATCTCGGCCGCAGAGGTGCTCTCCGCCGACGTGTTCAACGGCTGGAAGGCACTGACCGGGCTCGAGATCATCGAAGGCCTCGGCTCGACCGAGGTGCTGCACATCTATCTCTGCAATCGCGCGGACAGGAAGAAGCTGGGCGCCGCAGGCATGCGCGTCCCCGGCTACGAAATCCTGCTGCGCGACAAGGACGGCCGCGAAGTCGCCGACAATGAGGAAGGCATTTTGTGGGTGCGCGGCGATTCCAACACGCCGCTCTACTGGAACCGTCCGGACAAGACCGCCGAGACCGTGCGCGAGGGCGGCTGGATCTACACCGGCGACCGCTTCGTCCGCGACGGCGACGGCTTCCACTTCTTCCGCGGCCGCGCCGACGACCTGATCAAGATATCGGGCCAATGGGTCTACCCGCTGGAGGTCGAGCTCTGCCTCGCCGATCATCCCGACGTGCGCGAATGCGCCGTGTTCGCTGCCGAACTGCCTGATAGACGCATGACGCTGAAGGCGGTCGTGGTGATGAACGACCGCGCGTTCAATGCGGAGGAGACAGCGAAGCGGTTGCAGGATTACGTGAAAGCAACACTGCTGCCCTACAAATATCCGCGCGAGATCAAGTTCATCGACGAATTGCCGAAGACCGGAACGGGCAAGATCGACCGGCAGGCGGTGATGAGAATGTGATGCATATCGCTGCACCAAACTGGCTGCCGTCCCGGGCTTGACCCGGGACCCATAACCACAGGTGTTTGTTGTTACACAACACCGCCGCTCCAGCCTTTCTCCCCAACCCACATTCGTGGTTATAGGTCCCGGCTCGCGCTTCGCTTGGCCGGGACGACAGCATTCTTTACGCGTTCAACCCCGTGCCGCCATAGAGCCAGGCGAGATCGGCGTAGTAATCCTCCGAACTCTTCGCGCTCATGATGGCGTTGCGGAGGCGGGCGTGGTCGCCGGCGGGGTGATAGATATGCTCGCCGATCGCGCGCGACCACAATTGCACGCGCGCGGTGCGCGGGAAGCGTTGTGCACGGTAATGCTCGAGCGCCACTGCGTGGTCGTCATGGTGCGACAGCATGTGCGACAGGCACACCGCATCCTCCATCGCCTGGCAGGCGCCTTGCGCGAAATATTGCAGCATCGGATGCGCGGCATCGCCAAGCAGCGCGACGCGGCCGTCAATCCAGCGCTCGTTCGGATCGCGGTCGCACAACACCCAGAGCCGCCAGTTCTTGCCGTGACGGATGATGCTTTGCGCACGCGCATGGACGTGCCGAAAGCCTTGCATCACCTCTTCATCGCTGACAGGCTTTCCCGCGACCGGCTCCGGCGCGTCGTTGTGGTAGGTGACGACGAGATTGAATACCTTCCAGTCCGACAGCGGATAATGCACGATGTGGCACTTCGGCCCGGCCCACAGCGTCGCCGCGTTCCAGCGCAGATCCTCCGGCATCCGTTCGGTCGGGATCACCGAACGGTAGGTGGTGTGGCCGGACACGCGCGGCGGCCCGTCCGATGTGACCTGCTTGCGGATGTTCGACCATAAGCCATCGGCCCCGATCAGGAGCCGGCCGGTGACGCGCTCGCCAGTGGCGAGGTGCGCGGTGACCGAGGCGCCGTCCTGCTCGTAACCGCTCACCTCGCTGCTGACGCGCAGCTCGATCAATTCATGCTCGCGGCAGGCGCGCAGGAATACGCCGTGGAGATCACCGCGATGCACCACCGCATAGGGATTGCCGAACCTGACACGGAACGGCTCGCGCAGGTCGACATGGGTGATCTCTTCGGCGGTGAGCGCATCCATCAGGCGGAGCTGGTCGATATAGACGGCCATGCGCCGCGCGGCCTCGCCGACGCCGAGATAGTCGAAGGCATGGAACGCGTTCGGGCCGAGCTGGATACCGGCGCCGATCTCGCCGAGCGCGGCGGCTTTTTCCAGCAGGATCGAGCGGATGCCCTTCTGCGCGAGTCCGAGCGCCGCCGCCAGGCCGCCGATGCCGCCACCTGCGATCAGGACAGGCAAGTTGTCCGTTGCCATCAGCCCGATTTCCCGAGATGTTCGAGGGCATCCTCGGCGCGCAGCGGCACGCGCGAGGCCTCGTTGTTGAGATCGACGAGCTGCGCGAGCAGCGCCATCAATGTCTTGCGGTCGGAAGGCTTGAGCGGCTGCAGCATCCGCGCTTGCGCGCGGTCGACCGCGGGCATGATCTCGCGCAGCAGCGAAGCGCCCTGTTTGGTGATGGTAAGCAGCTTGACGCGCTTATCCTCGGAACCAGGCTTGCGCTCGATCAAGCCCTTGGATTCAAGCCGCTCGATCACGTTGCCGAGCGTGGAGCGGTCGAACGCGATCACCGCGGACAGGCGCGTCGCATCGATGCCGGGATGAGTGTGGATCGCGATCAGCGAGGCATATTGTACCGGCGTCAGGTCGTACGCGCTGCACTCCTCGACAAAAATCGAGACCGCGATCTGCTGCATCCGCCGGAACAGATAGCCGGGCGCGGTATAAACCGCGTCCATGGTCACAGGAGTTTGCTTGCTATTGTTCGGCATCGACTTGCTTGTCCGGGGCGGCGTCGGCAAACGCCTTCATTTCCTGGGCCGCGGCTTCGGCCTTGAGCAGCCGCGGAAAAGCGGTGACATCGACGCCGAAGCGCCGCGCATTGGCAAGCTGCGGCACCAGGCAAAGATCGGCCAGCGTCGGAACGGCGCCAAAGCAGAACGGGCCGGCTTCGCCCGCAGCCAATATCTCGCAGGCCGAAAGCCCCTCGCGGTTGGCCCAGGCCGCCCACTCCGTGACTTTCTCTTCCGGCAGGCCAAGCTGCCGCAATCGCGCCAGCACCTTCAAATTCTGCACCGGATGGGTGTCGCAGGCGATGGCCTGCGCGAAGGCGCGAACTTTTGCGCGCTGCAGCGAATCCTTTGGCAATAGCGGCGGTGCGGGGTGAGTTTCGTCGAGCCATTCAATGATGGCGAGCGACTGGGTCAGGATCGCGCCCGCGTCGCTTTCCAATGTCGGCACCAGCCCTTGCGGATTGATCGCGAGATAGGCAGGAGCGCATTGTTCGCCTTTGCGAAGGTGGTGCGGCAGGTGCTCAACCGTGAGCCCCTTCAGGTTCAGCGCGATCCGCACCCGATAGGACGCACTGCTGCGGAAGTAGCCATGCAGCTTCATCGGAACCTCCCCTCGTCTTTTCTGACCTTGCTAATGTTGACGCTAGCCGTATTGTAAGTATGCTGTCAATCAGCGAACAAGACAGAAATGGACGGGAGGCCTGCCATGGAAGCGGTGCAGAAGACGCCGGAGCGCGAGGCGTTCTATAAGAAGATCGACGGCGAAAATCTTTCCGCGCTCTGGAACGTGATGAACGATTTGATCACGCCGGAGCCGAGGAGCGCCTGCCGCCCGCACCTCTGGAAGTTCGACCAGATCCGCGACTACATGAACGAAGCGGGCAAGCTGATTTCGGCCAAGGAAGCCGAGCGGCGGGTGCTGGTCCTGGAAAACCCCGGCCTGCGCGGACAATCGAAGATCACGACGTCGCTGTTTGCGGGCGTGCAGATGGTGGTGCCCGGCGATATCGCCCCGGCTCACCGCCACAGCCAGTCGGCGCTGCGCTTCGTGCTCGAAGGCAAGGGCGCTTATACGTCCGTCGATGGCGAGCGGACCGCGATGTCGCCCGGCGATTTCGTGATCACGCCGTCGATGACCTGGCACGACCATTCCAACGAGACCAACGAGCCGATGTTCTGGCTCGACGGGCTCGACATCCCCATGGTGCAATTCTTCGACGCCTCCTTCGCCGAAGGCGCGAAGGAGGACCAGCAGCAGATCACAAAACCCGCCGGCGACAGCTTTGCGCGCTATGGCCATAATTTGCTGCCGGTCGACCAGAAGCGAGCCTCGAAGACGTCGCCGATCTTCAACTATCCCTACAGCTACACCCGCGAGGCGCTGGAGCAGGCCAAGGCGCGCGACGAATGGGACGCCTGCCACGGCCTGAAGCTGAAATTCTCCAACCCCGAGACCGGCGACTACGCGATGCCGACCATCGGCACCTTCATCCAGCTCGTCCCTAAGGGATTCAAGACCGCGCGCTATCGCTCAACCGATGCCACCGTGTTCGCCGCAATCGAGGGCAAGGGCCGCACCAGGGTTGGCGAGCAGACGTTCGAATGGGGCCCGCGCGATCTGTTCGTGGTGCCGAGCTGGCACTGGGTCACGCATGAGGCGGACACGGATTCGGTGCTGTTCAGCTTCTCCGACCGTCCGGTGCAGCAGAAGCTCGACCTGTTCCGCGAAGACCGCGGGAATGCGTGAGATTTGGCGCGAATTGTAGGGTGGGCAAAGCGTAAGATCCTGTCGTCCCTGCGAAAGCAGGGACCCATAACCACAGGCAGTTGTTGTGGCGCGAGCAAGCGGTTGCGGCGGAGCACATCACACAGGCCTGTGGTTATGGGTCCCGGGTCAAGCCCGGGACGACGTCGAGTTTGTGGCACCACTTACCGCCAGTGCAGCAATCTCGCCTCTAACAGATTGATCAGCTTCCCGACCGCCAATCCGAACAGCGACAGGATTACGACGCCTGCGAGCAACTGATCAGTCTGCATCAGGTTTCCGGCCTGCAGCACGAACGCGCCGATACCGTACTGCGCGCCGATCATTTCGGCACTCACCACCAGTAACAGCGCGACGGATGCGGTGATGCGGAAGCCGGCCAGGATCGAAGGCAGTGCGCCCGGCCAGATCACGCGACGCACGATGGCATGGAACGGCACGTTGAAGCTCTGCGCCATGCGGATCAGATTGCGCGGCACCGCATCGACGCCGCTATAGACCGAGATCGCGGTGGAGAAGAACACCCCGAGCGCAATGGTGGCAATCTTGGGCTCTTCGCCGATTCCGAGCCAGAGGATCAACAGCGGCAGCAGCGCGATCTTCGGGATCGGAAACAGCGCGGAGATGAAGGTGATGCCGACGCCGCGCGCCAGCGTCGACAGGCCGATCGCGAAGCCGACGATGACGCCGGCCACCGTGCCGAGCAGCCAGCCGGTGCCGATCCGCATCACCGACCAGCCGAGATGCTGCCAGAGCGCGCCTGACATCGCGAGCTTGTAGGTCGCGACCGCGATCGCCGACGGCGTCGGCAGGAACAGCGGATTGACCCAACCGGCGCCGCCCGCGAGTTGCCACAGCGTGATGACAAGGGCGAGCGCGATCCAGCCGGAGGCGCGACCGGTGCTCGGTGTGAAGCCGGCGCCGCGAAACTCGACCGGCCGCGACTTGGTGTCGATGTCGGACGGTGTCTCTGATGGCGCGCGCTCAAGCATGCTGGACCTCGCGCTCGGCGTCGATCGCCTCCTCGCGGATCAGCGACCACAGCTCGTCCTGCAACGCCAAGAGCCTTTCACGCGCGCTCCTGTCGCCGCGCTCGGTCCGCGTCATCGCGATCGGAACCACCTTGCGGATACGCCCGGGGCGGCGCGACAGCACCACGATGCGGTCGGCAAGCCGCACCGCTTCCTCCAGATTATGCGTGACATAGACCGCGCCCATCGCGCCGTCGGCAAGCAGGCGCACGAAATCCTCCATCAGCAGTTCGCGTGTCTGCGAATCCAGCGCCGACAGCGGCTCGTCCATCAAGAGGATTGCCGGCTTCACCGCCAGCGCCCGCGCAATGCCGACGCGCTGGCGCATGCCGCCGGAGAGCTGCTTCGGATAGGTGCCACGAAATTCCGACAGGCCGGTGCGGCGCAACGCGTCGCCAACGATGCCGCGGCGCTCCGCTGCACCGAGCGCCGTGTGCTCGAGCGGGAACGCGACGTTTTCCTCCACCGTGCACCAGGGCAGCAGCGCAAAGTCCTGGAACACGAATGTCAGCGGATTGAGGCTGTCCTTCGGCGGCGCACCGCGCAGCTCGGCCGCGCCACCGCTCGGTCGCAACAGGCCGCCGAGGATCGAGAGCAGCGTGCTCTTGCCGCAGCCGGAGGGTCCGACAATCGCAACCACCTCGCCCGTGCGCACCGTGAACGAGACGTCGTCTAGCACGTCGAGCGTGTCGAAGCGGTGGCTGATATGGTCGGCGATTAAGTCCATCTGTGTTTTCGCTCAAGGTCGGGCGGGCGGTGGGGCCTCATGGTTCGAGACGCCGCTGCGCGGCTCCTCACCATGAGGGGTGACAGCAGCCTACGCGTTACTCTATCTCCTCATGGTGAGGAGCGCGGCTCGCCGCGCGTCTCGAACCATGAGACCCCAATCTATCCGACCTACCTCAATCCGGCTTCACATATTCCTTCGCGAGGATGCCATCCGCGTCAAAACCCTTGTCGACGAAACCCTGCTCCTGCAGCCAGGAAATCTGGTTGGCGACGTTCTTGACGTCGAGCTTGCCGTCGGGATCGACATAGGCGCAATTGCCAACCACCTGCTCGACCGGCAAATTGGTGTATTTGGCGATGATGTCGAGCAGGGGCTTGGTCTTCTCGTCGATCGGCGCCTTGCCGTCCTTGATCGCGGCGAGGATCACGTCGTGATATTCGTGGTCGGCCTTGACCAACGCCGCAAGCAGTTTCGTCACCAGAGTCTTGTTCGTGAGCGTTTTGGGCGAAGCGAACACCGCGCCGAGCTGCCATGGCGTCTCGTCGCCGACCCAGCCAAGGAGCTTGGCACCGCCAGTCTCCATCAGCGGGCGCGCGGTCGAGGCCGGCAGCAGCGCGGCATCGACGGTCTCGCCCTTCAGCGCGGCGGCCGCGTTCGAGAGCGATTGCAGCGGCACCACCTTCACGTCCGACAGCTTGAAGCCGTATTTGTCGGCGAGCAGGCCGAGCGAATAATGAAAGCTGGAGCCGACCTGCGTCACCGCCACGCGCTTGCCCGCAAGGTCCTTCGGCGTCTTCAGCCCGGCCGCATAGGCGTTGTTGGAAGCGAAATAGCCGATCAGCGGATAGCCAGCCTTCTCGCGGCTCATGCCGCCGATCACCTTCAGCGTGCCCTTGCCGGCGAGATTGTAGAGCCCGGCCGTGAAGGCTGTGACACCGAAATCGACATCGCCCGAGGTGGTGGCGACTGCGATCGGCTGCGCCGCATCGAAGAATTTCAATTCGACATCGAGCCCGGCCTCACGGAAATAGCCCTTGTCCTGCGCAATGAACACCGGCGCCGAGGATGACAGCCGGAGCACGCCGATCCTGGCTTTCAGCAGCTCATCGGCCCGCGCGATCCCGCTCGCCGTCAGTGCCAGCAGGCCCGCAAGCGCGAGCCGCACAAAACCCTTCATCCGCGTCCTCCTCATAATCCGGCAGGAACTTTCTGGTCGCGCCCGATGAAGGCGCCCTGCGCTTTCAGTCCCTGTTGCAGTCGTTCTACCGCGATGTCGCGTGGCTTGGTATTGCCAGACAGCGCGAGCGCGGCGGCCGAGCCTGCCGCTTCACCCATCGCAAAGCAGGCCCCGGAAACGCGTGCCGCCGACTGTCCCTCATGGGTCATCGAGGCGCAGCGCCCGGCGATGAGGAGATTATCGACCCGCTCAGGCACCAGCATGCGATAGGGCAGTTCGTTGAAGCCGCGCGATTCCGGGATCGGTGGGAACTTGAAGATGACATCGCCCGCGACATGCGCCTCGATCGGCCAGCCATTAACGCCGATGGAATCCGCAAACGAGGCACAGCCGAGCACATCTTCGCCGCTGAGCTGATAGCCGCCGATCACGCGCCTTGTCTCGCGGATGCCGAGCTGCGGCGGCAGGTCGACGATGTAGGAGTTCTCGAAGCCCGGCACTGTGCGCAGGAATTCGAACGCCTGGATCGCCTGGCGGCGGCCCTCGATTTCGCCGCGGGTAAGGTCGTCGGGCTCTAGACCATTGATGGCGGTGCCGTCCGCGCGCGCGAGCTGGGTGAAGTTCACCCGCCATTCGACCGGAGAGCGCTGCGGCCGCACGATCGCGGCCTTGCGCGGAAATTTGTGGGTGCCGGCACCCTCCGCATTTTCCATCAGCGCCGGTATCGTCCGCCAGGCGTCGCCGGCTTTTTCCGGATCGATGCCGTTGAGACGAAACATCATGGAAGGATAGAGCATGCTGCCCTTGATATCGCCGACCTCGAACGGTGCGCCGGCCCAGGCGGCGAGATCGCCGTCACCGGAGCAATCGATGAAGATGTTGGCCAGCACCGCCTGCCGGCCGGCCTTAGTCTCGACCATCAGCGCGCCGATGCGCGTCTCGTCATCCATCACCACGCCGGCACCGAGCGCGTGGAAAAGGATGTCGACCCTGTGGCTCGCCAAGAGATCGTCAGCCGCGATCTTGTAGGCCGCGGTGTCATAGGCCTGCGCCAGGATCTTGCCGAGGATCAGATGCGGCTTGTTCAGCCCGTTGAGGCGATCGATTCGGTCAAGCAGATCGGAGGCGATGCCCTGCACCACCCGATGCGCTCCGCCGTAGACATTGGCGTGGAGCCCGCAAAAATTGGTCACGCCCGCAGCCGTGCCCATGCCGCCAAGAAAGCCGTAGCGCTCGATCAGGAGCGTCCGCCGTCCGGCACGCGCCGCGGCAACCGCCGCCGCGATCCCGGCGGGCCCGCCGCCGAGCACCGCGACTTCATATTCGCCATGGATCGGCACGCGCCGCGCGGGTTCCTCGATGGTCTTTGGCACGTTTGCTTCCCGGAAGTGGCCCGCCATTGGCCGGCCGTAGGATTTTGTTATCGCCACAACGGGCTAGCAAAGAAAACGCTGCCGGGAAATGGCTCGCGCGCAAAGTTGATGTTGCTCCCACTTCACGGAACTGAAACAAAGGGCCGACAAAGGACGGACGATCTTGAAACTTCTCATCCCCATGGCCCTCGGCCTCATGGTCGGCATCGCCCCGGCTTCGGCGGAAATCGAGCAATGCCGCTTCATTCAGGCCAAGACCGAGCGGGAGGCCTGCTACGAGCGGCAAGCCGCGACGCTGGCAGCCAAGCGCAAGCCAGAGCCGACCTACGACAGCAAGCCGATGGAATCGCTGCAGCAGATGCGGCGCGATGACGAAGAGGTCTACAAGAGTTTGCGCAGCATCTGCCGCGGCTGCTGAGCGGCGGCGCGAAAGATCATTCAGCCTTGATCTTGGCGGTGCGGATGATGTTGCCCCAGCGTTCGGTCTCGGACTTGATGAAGGCGCGGAAATCCTCCGGTGATCCGCCTTTGACCACGGCGCCCATCTCACGGAGGCTGTCCTTCACTTTCTGATCGGCGAGCGCGAGGTCGATCTCCTTGTTCAGCCGCACCACGATCTCCTTGGGCGTGCGGGCCGGAACCAGAAAACCCCACCAGACGGTGGCCTCGACGCCGGGGAAGCCGGCCTCGGTGACCGTCGGGACTTCCGGCAACAGCACCAGCCGCTCGCGCGAGCTGACCGCGACCGGCCGGAGCTGGTTGGCGCGGATCTGCGGCATGCCCTGCACGGGATCGACGTACATGAAGGAGACGCGGCCGGCGATGATATCGACCATCGCCTGCGCGCCGCCCTTGTAGGGCACGTGCAGCGCCTGGATGCCGGTCACCTGCTTGAAGATCTCCGCCGCAAGATGGCCAGAGGTGCCGGTGCCGGCGGAGGCAAAGGTCAGCTTGTCCGGCGCCGCCTTGGCCATGTCGACGATGTCCTTGACGGTCTTGGCCTCGAATTGCGGCTGCACCACCAGGATCAAGGGCGAATAGCCGACCAGCGCGACCGGTTCGAGGTCCTTCTCCGCATTGAACGGCAGGCTGTCGAACAGCGCCTCATTGGTCGCGAGGTTGTTGGCGGCGATCAGGACATTGTAGCCGTCGGGATCGGACTTGGCGACGAAGCCGGTCGCAATGTTGCCGCTGGCGCCCGGCCGGTTCTCGATCACGATCGGCTGGCCAAGTTGCGGGCCGGCCTGCCGCATCACGGTGCGCGCGACGATATCGACCGCGCCGCCCGCGGAGAACGGCACCGCGACATGGATCGGGCGCTCGGGATAGGTGGCCGCGCGAGCCATCCTGGGCAGGCCAGGCGCCAGCGTAGCGCCGGCAAGCAGCGACAGGACAGTGCGTCGGTTGATCTGGTCGGTCACGGGCGAGCCTCGTTCGATGTTGCTGGTTGGACGGCGCCGCCTGTTTCGGGCCAGCGCAGCAAAGCGGCGGCAGTGCCGCCGAGAACGAGCCTGCGGTCGTCCTCGGTCAGGAACGGAAGCTCGCGCCGCATATGGTCGAGACATTCGAGATAGGAGCACGGCAGGCGCGTGAGGTCCGATCCCCACATGATGCGATCGGCGCCGAATGCCTCGAAGGTTCGCCGCAGATAGGGCTCCAGGCTCGCGAACGGATAGGAACTGTCGGTGTAGCAAGGCAGCGAGCTCGCCTTGATCGCGATGTTCGGAAACCGCGCCAGCGCAAGCAATTCGTCGAGATCGGCGAAACAGGCTTCATCGCGCAGCGCGCTCTGCCGCGCCATGTGATCGAGGATGATGGTGAGGCCCGGATAGCGTCCGGCCAGCGCTGCGATCTCCTTGAGCAGGCCGGGCGCGAGCGCCATCAGCGGAATGCCCAAGCGCTGGCAGTCCGACCAGAACCATTCGATGGTGCCGGGCACCAGCCACCGCGCCCATTGCGGCTTGTAGAAGGTCATGCGGATGCCGAGCATCCCCGGCTGGTCGAGCCAGGTCTGCAGCCGCTCACGCGCGCCGGCCTCGTCCGGATTGAAACGGCCCATTACCGCGAACCGATCGGGCAAGCGCTGCGCCGCTTCCAGTGCGGTGTCGTTGGAATCGCCGACCGGCGACGGCGGCACGATCACCGCGCGGTCGACGCCGGTCCGGTCCATCATCCCGATCAATTCATCCGCGCCGAGCGGCTCGGGGCGATGCGGCCGCGCACCGGGCACGGCGACGAAGGACGGCTTGCCGATCTGTTCCGGAGGCCAGGGTCGATCAGGGCGATGCCCTTCCCAGAGATGAACCTGCGAGTCCGTGATCAATGCGCGCTCCCGTCTCAATTGAAGATACCGGTGGGAATGCGGCTGTACACGCGTCGCGCATTGCCGGCGAAGATCGCGCGCTTCTCGTCGGCGCTCAGCAGCGTCGAGTCATCGATGTAACGCCGCGTGTGGTCGTAGTTGAAACCGGTCTCGGGATCGATGCCCTTCACTGCGCCCAGCATCTCTGAGGCAAAGAGGATATTCTCGGCCGGGATCACCTTGGTCAGCAGGTCGATCCCGGGTTGATGGTAGACGCAGGTGTCGAAGAACACGTTTTTCAGCACGCTTTCGGACAATGGCGGCCGCTTCTGGTCCTGCGCGATGCCGCGGTAGCGGCCCCAGTGATAGGGAATCGCGCCGCCACCATGCGGGATGATCAGCTTCAGTGTCGGAAAATCCTTGAACAGGTCCGACATCAGGAGCTGCATGAAGGCGGTGGTATCGCCGTTGATGTAGTGGCTGCCGGTGGTGTGGAAAACCGGATTGGCGGCGGCGCTGACATGGATCATCGCGGGCACGTCGAGCTCGACCATCTTCTCATAGAGCGGATACCACCAGCGGTTGGTCAACGGCGGATCCTTCCAGTAGCCGCCGCTCGGGTCCGGGTTGAGGTTGCAGCCGACGAAGCCGAGCCCCTCGACGCACCGCGTCAGCTCAGCGATGCAGTTCCTCGGCGCGACGCCCGTCGACTGCGGCAACTGGCAGACGCCGATGAAATTCTTCGGATAGAGTTTTGTGAGCCGGTAGATCAGGTCGTTCGAAACCCGCGACCAGGCCTCGCTGACCGCGGCGTCACCGATGTGATGGCTCATGCCCGAGGCGCGCGGGGAGAACAGCGTCACTGAAGTGCCGCGCTCGCGCTGCAGCCGGAGCTGCGCGCCTTCGACGGATTGCCGCAGCTCGTCGTCGCTGATTTTGAGCTCATCGACCGAAGGCATCTGCGAGCCGTCGCCGATCGCCGCGATCTGGCGCTTGCGCCAGTCGAGCAGTGGCTGCGGCTCCGTGGTGTAGTGCCCGTGGCAGTCGATGATCGGTCCGCTCGAGGCCTGTGCGCGGCGCAGCCCTTCCGTCGCCTCGATATTCGTCGGAGACGAGACGGAAGAAGGCCTGCCGGAAGCCATCACGGCCTGGAAAACCAGTGAGCCGCTGCAACACGAACAGCCGTTCGGGTGAACCGATCCGGAAAAAGCAAACACAGCATACTCCCTTGCCAACGTCGCGTGCGACGTCGCGATCAAACGTCAATCCTGCAACCGAGCCGGGTCAGCGTGGCGTCGACCCAGGAGCGGTCGAGCTTGCCCTCCTTGATCAGAGCGAGCTGCTTGATCTCGGCCTGGTGCTTGGCCTCGGTCGCCTTCAGCACCTCAGCCGTGACATCGAAGGGCACGCAAACGATGCCGTCGCCGTCGCCGACAATGAGATCGCCGGGCGCGATCACCATGCCGTCGATCGCGATCGGCACGTTGATCTCGCCGGGGCCATCCTTGTAGGGGCCGCGATGGGTGACGCCGGCGGCATAGACCGGGAAGGTGCCGGCGTGCAGCGTGCCGTAGTCGCGGATCGCGCCGTAGATGACGATGCCGGCGATCCCGCGCCGCTCGGCCTGTGCCGCCATCATCTCGCCGATCAGCGAATTGGTGAGATCGCCGCCGCCGTCGACCACGATCACATCGCCGGGCTCGGCGATGTCGATCGCCTTGTGCACCATCAGATTGTCGCCGGGGCGCGTCTTCACCGTGAAGGCCGGACCGGCAAGCACGCCCTCGCTGTGGATCGGCCGCAGCGCCGCGCCGCCCGCAGTCATCCGCGACATCGAGTCACTGATATTGGCGACCGGCAGCTCGCGGAATTTCGCGACCGTGCCGGCACCGACCTTGCGCGTGCGTTTGCAAATCTGGAATCCAATCATCGCCTCTCCTCCCTTGCCATTCCGGTTATCATTTGAAGAGATCGCGGCCGCCGGCCTGCTTGATGTACTTGATGAAGTTGCCGGCGAAGATCGCCTTGCGATCAGCCTCGTCAAGGAAATCGCATTCCTCGCTGATGAACGTCACAGCCTGCGGATAGGTGCAGGCGCGCAGCACCGGCGGATAGTTCGATCCCCAGATCATCTTGTCGGGACCGATGTGCTCGTAGAGTTCGCGGAAACGCTGCTTCGAGGTCGGATGCGGGTATTTCTCGTTATCCGGTGCGGCCTCGGGAAAATACGATACCTTCATCCAGATGTTCGGCTGTTCGCCGAGCTTGAGGATTTCCGGCCAGTTCCAGTACCGATCGGTATAGGGCGGCATGCGGCGCAGCCCCATATGGTCGAGCATGATCAGGATGCCCGGATAGCGCTTCACGACGTCGTGCAGTTCTTCGGTCTGGTACGGCGCGAACAGTTCAAGCGGAATCTGGAGCTTCTCGATCGCGGCGAGGAAGTCATTCAGCAGGCCCTGCCGAAGCCAGCTATTATAGGGGGGCTGGTGCAGGGTGATGCGAACGCCCAGCATGCCCTCCTGCGCCATGAACTGCTTGAGCCGACCCTCATTGTCCGGCAAGAGCGGATCGAAGCGGCCGAACACGCCGACCACCCGGTCCCCGTGTTTCGCCGCCGCTTCCAGCGAATAGCGGTTGTCGTAACCCATCAGCGACGCCGTGACCTGGACGATATGGGTGACGCCGGCCTTGTCGGCCTCCTTCAAGAGATCCTCCGCGAGCATCTCCTCGCCCCAATGGATCCCGTTGGGATCGTGCGGGCGCTCGGGGGTGGATCGTTCCCAATAATGCAGATGCGTATCGATGATCATGGGACGGGGCCTTCGGTAGGGCGTTCCTCGAATTATCGGTGGTTTCCGCCGGTGTAGGCGCAGCCGACCCATTCCGTCCAATATGATATTGACAGTCCGGCTATACGTTTTGACTATAAGAAGATGGATTATCGCCAGCTTCGCTATTTCATCGCGGTGGCAGAAGAGCTCAGCTTCAGCCGCGCCGCCCGGCGCCTGAACATCAGTCAGCCGCCGCTCAGCATCCAGATCAAGGCGATCGAGGCCGAGGTCGGAACGGCGCTGTTCAGCCGCAATCGGCGCAAGGTCGAGCTGACGCCGGCCGGTGAGGTGCTGCTGGACAATGCGCGGCGCGCAGTGAAGCAGCTCGAGCAGACCACCGAGGCGGTGCGCCGCGCCGGCCGCGGCGAGGCCGGCACCATTCGCCTCGCCTTCACCAGCTCGGTTCCGATGCGGGAGGCCTTCGCACAGATGCTGCGCGCCTTCCGCAGCCGCCATCCCGACGTGCAGATCGAGTTGCAGCACCTGGGAACTGGCTCGCAATTCGCGGCCCTCGCCGACGACCAGATCGATTTCGGCATCCTGCGGCCGCCGGCCGCGCTGCAAAAGAACCGGAATATCAAGCTGATGCCGCTGTGGCGCGACCGCTCGCGGCTGTTCTTTCCGTCGACCCATCGCCTCGCCGCGTCCACCGCCCCGGTCGAGATGACCGAGCTGGTCGATCAGCCGTTTGTCGGCGTCGAACCCGTCGTCAATTGCGGCATGCACGAACATCTGATGACACTGTGCGGTGCGGCCGGCTTCACGCCTCGCATCGAGCAGGAAGCGCGCGAGCTCAACACCGTGCTCGGCCTCGTCTCGGCCGGCCTCGGCATTGCCGTGCTGCCGGAGTGCTATACGTGCATGGCGATACCGGGCGTCTCCAGCCGCCCCATCGCAGGCATCGACGCGGAAAGCTGGCTCATGATCGCGATGCGCGATCGCAGCATGCCGGCGCTCATGCAGCGCTTCATCGACGTGGCCTGCAATCTCGGCGGCGCGGATGCACCGCATCTGGTGCCATCGAAGACGGTGAACGAACGCGCCAAGGCGCAGGCAAAGATCGTCCCGCTTCGCTGAGCGTTCACGGCCGCGAAAGCCGACAGACGCCCCGCGCGCATCGTGTAATATCGAAAAGCTAGCACTCCGATATCTTTCGTAAATCGAAGCAGGAAGAATCTCGCTTTGCGCCGCTTCCCGCACGGGCGAAGCGTTGACATCTGCCATGACCGGTCTGATGTTGCCCGCCAACAACGGACGTAACAACAGATCGAGGGAGGGGCAGTTGATCATCACGCGACGACACACCCTTATGGGAAGTGCTGCATTGCTCGCAGCTCCGGCGCTCATCGTGAAGACGTCGACGCCCGCGCGCGCGGAGGAAGGACAGATCAGGATCGTGCGGCAGCCCGGCATGGGACATCTGCCGCTGACCCTGATGATGGAATTGAACCTCCTGGACAAGCACCTGAGGGCGGCGGGCATCGACAAGCCCACTGTCAGCGTGCGCGTCGTCAGCGGCAGCACGGCGACGTCCGACGCGGTGATCTCGGGCAATGCCGACATGACCAGCGGCGCGCTGACCTCGCTGCTCACGCTGTGGGACAAGACCAAAGGCAAATACCAGGCGCTGTGCGCCATCACCACGCAGCCGATGCAGCTCGACACCATCAACCCCGCGGTCAAATCGGTCGCCGATTTCGCCGACAACGACCGCATCGGCCTGCCCGGCGTGAAGACGTCCTATCACGCGATCGTGCTGCAGATGGAAGCGGCGCGGCTCTGGGGCATCGACCAGTATGCGCGCCTCGATCATCTGACCGTGTTCATATCGCCGCCGGACGGCGTGATCGCGATGCTGTCGGGCAAGTCGCAGATTTCAGCGCATTTCACCTCGGCGCCGTTCATGTATCAGGAGCGCGAGGGCGGCAAGGCGCGCAAGATCCTCGATTCCTACGACGTGCTCGGCGGCCCGCATGTGTTCGGCACCATCTGGGGCTCGACGGCGTATTTCGAGAAGAACCCGGTGACGACGAAGGCGCTGCTCGCGGCGCTGTCGGAGGTCATGGACCTCCTCAAGAACGATCCGCGCGGCATGGCGCAGACCTACATCAAGGCCGACAATCTCAATTTCCCGCTCGACTTCGTCGAGGGCATGCTGCGCGATCCCCAGAACATCTTCGAGCTCGCTCCGCGCAACAGCATGAAGTTCGCCGAATTCCAGAACAGGATCGGCTTGATCAAGACCAAGCCCGCGAGCTGGAAAGACTATTATGCGCCGGCGATCCACCACTTGCAGGGTTCCTGACGCGTCGCTTGGGAGGTCTTCATGATTGAGCGCAAGCGTCGCCGCTTCCAGCATCGGCAAGGACATGGCTGAGCCGCTTCTCGACGTCGACCGCGTGACGCTGCGTTACAAGACGCCGCAATCGCTGGTGACCGCTACCCATCGCGTCAAATTCCACGTCGAGCGCGGTGATCGCTACGTGCTGCTCGGCCCCTCCGGCTGCGGCAAGTCGACCCTGCTCAAGGCCGTCGGCGGCTATCTGTTTCCGAGCGAAGGCAGTATCCGCATCAACGGCCGCAAGGTCGATGGCCCCGGCGCCGACCGCATGATGGTGTTTCAGGAGTTCGACCAGCTCCTGCCATGGAAGACGGTCGCCGAGAATGTCGCCTTCCCGCTCCGCGTCGCGCGCAAACTCTCCAAAGCGGAAGCCAACGACCGCGCCCGCGCCTATATCGCCAAGGTCAACCTGACCAAATTCGCGGATAGCTACACGCACACGCTTTCGGGCGGCATGAAGCAGCGCGTCGCGATCGCGCGCGGCATGGCGATGGAGCCCGACATCCTCCTGATGGACGAACCCTTCGCCGCACTGGACGCGCTGACCCGGCGGCGCATGCAGGATGAACTCCTGCAATTGTGGGCCGATACGCACTTCACCGTCCTGTTCGTGACGCATTCGATCGCGGAGGCGATCCGGATCGGCAGCCGCATCCTCCTGCTGTCGCCGCATCCCGGCCGCGTCAAGGCCGAGATCGAGGACGTGGCCGCCGTCGGCGGCGACAGCCGGCGCGCCGGCGAACTGGAGAAGCAGATCGACGATCTCCTGTTTGCCGCAGAAGGCGCCGGCGCCCACCAGGAAACTACCTCGTGAACGCACCGCGCATCATCCTGAGTTCGACCGCCGTCATGAATGATGGCATGGACCAGCCCGAGGTCGAACGGCAATTGTCGATCGCCGAACGGCTCTGGAACAATGCCGCGCTGCGCAAGGGCCTCATCCTGATCGTGCTGGCCGTGATCTGGGAAGCCTATGCGCGCTACCTCGACGACACGCTGCTGTTCCCGACGCTATCGGACACGTTGAAGGCCTTGTTCGATCACATCATCGACGGCTCGCTGATCGCGCGCACCTGGACCTCATTGCAGGTGCTGCTGCTGGGCTATGCGATCGGAATTGCGCTTGCGGGGATCTTGACGGCACTCGCGATCAACACGCGGCTGGGCACGGACCTTTTGGAGACACTGACCGCGATGTTCAATCCGCTGCCGGCAATCGCATTGCTGCCGCTGGCGCTGATCTGGTTCGGGCTTGGGGCGGCCAGCCTGATCTTCGTGCTGGTGCATTCGGTGATGTGGGCGGTCGCGCTCAATACTCATGCGGGTTTCCTCGCGGTGTCGCCGACGCTGCGGATGGTCGGGCGCAACTATGGCCTGCGCGGCCTGCCCTATGTCCTGAAGATCCTGATCCCTGCAGCGTTTCCATCGATCCTCACCGGGCTGAAGGTGGCCTGGGCATTTGCCTGGCGTACGCTGATCGCCGCCGAACTCGTGTTCGGCGTCGCGTCCGGAAAGGGCGGGCTTGGCTGGTTCATCTATGAAAGCCGCACCGTGCTCGATATCCCCGCGGTGTTCGCCGGCCTGTTGACGGTGATCCTGATCGGTCTCTTCGTTGAGAACCTGGTCTTCCGCCTGATCGAGCGCCGCACCGTGCGGATGTGGGGAGTGCAATCGTAAACGCGTCGACGTCACGCTCTCGGACTAAAAACAAACATAGGGGGACACCCATGCTGAAGCGCCTGGTCCTTGTCTTCATTCTTTCGGGAAATTTTCTCGCGGCGGGACACGCCTCGGAGGCGCCGCCGCCATCCGGTCCGCTCACCATCGCCAAGCAGGGCAGCTTCTTTGTCGGCGGTCGCGAGGTGAAGAGTGACGCGCTGTCGACCATTGCGAATTTCGGCGCGACGGGCACGATCACCGTCGACCAGATGTATGTCCGCTACCAGACCCCGCTGCAGCCCAAGGACTATTCGATCACGCTGATCCACGGATGCTGCCTCACCGGCAAGAGCTGGGAGACAACGCCCGACGGCCGGATGGGCTGGGACGAATATTTCCTGCGCCGCGGCTTTTCCGTCTACGTCATCGATCAGGCTTGGCGCGGGCGTTCGGCCGCGAGCCCCGTAGCAGTCAACGTCGTGAAAACGGGCAAGGCCGCGCCTGGCGCGCTGCCGGCCTTCATCTCGGCCGGTCACGAGCCGGCCTGGGCGATCTTCCGCTTCGGCACCGAATATCCGAAGGTGTTTCCCGGACTGCAGTTTCCACTGGAGGCACAGGACGAGTTCTGGAAGCAGATGGTGCCCGATTGGCACTATTCGATGACGCCGCCGGTCCCGACCGTGAAAGCGCTGTCCGAACTGTCTGAGCGGCTTGGCAAGACGGTGCTCGTCAGCCATTCGCAATCCGGCATCTTCCCGTTCCAGACGGCTGCGATGAGCCCGAAGGGAATAACTGCGATCATCTCGATCGAGCCCGGCGCATGTCCCGGCACCGACTTCGACATGACCGCGCTCAAGCAGATCCCGACGCTGGTGCTGTTTGGCGATTTCGTCAGCCAGTCGGAAGTGTGGAGCAAGCGGCTGGAAGGCTGCAGGAGCTTCGTTCAGGCCGCGAAGGCCGCCGGTGTTGACGCCGAAGTTGTCGCGCTGCCGGACGTCGGCATCCACGGCAACTCCCACATGCTGATGCAGGACAAGAATAATTTGCAAGTCGCCGACTGGCTGATCGACTGGCTCGCGACGCACGTCGAGAAGCACGCCGCGAAATGACGCTATGCCAATTGCTGCGGGCCCAGGCTGCCGAGCCACAGGCGGGCCGAGTGGATGCTGTGAAAATCCTTGATCGCGATTTCTTTGGCCAGTTTCGAATGGATGCTCCCGATCGAGACCTTGCCGAAGAATGTCAGCGACACGGCGGTAGCGACAGCCTTCAAACCCGCCGCGCGCGCCCGCGGCAGCCAATCTTCCACGATCCACTTCTGATCTTCCGCGTGGACGATCGGCAAATCCGAATCATCGCCCAGGATCCTGTCGGCGGCATGCTGCGTGAGCATGTTGAGGATGATCTCATGGACGAAGCGAAGCTGGGCGCTGGTCGCGTATTTCCGCCACACCACCGCGATGCAGGGAATGCTTTCATCATATGAGAGCGAACAGATCGGGTTGTCGTGCGGACTGTTCAACAAGTGGATCCCATCGATGGATTCGGTTTCGATGATCCGCTTCAGCTCCGCCAGTGCGCCCATTCTATCCCCTCTTCCGTCGGCAGCGTTCCCACGCGAGACGGCGGCATACTAGCGATCTGCCGGCGCTTTTGGAACACCATGCAAGGCGACCACGGTTGGCGCGCGCTGCGGTTCCATCTGCTGCGTTTCGGGCAGACGCTGCAGGTTTTCGATCATCGCTCGTGCAATCTCGCGCTCGCCCATGATGACGGTATCAGCGCCCAGTCGCGTGAGATGCTCGACCTCGGCGTCCGAATGCGCGCGGGCGATGATCCGGATATTCGGATTGGCAACGCGCGCCTGCTGAACGATCTGTCCGGCTTCGAACGCCTCGGGAATCGCAACCACCAGGTATCGGGCAGCGGACGGATTGGCTGCGGCGAGCACGTCGGCGCGGGCCGCATTGCCCATGATCGCCTCGATGTTGTTCTGCTTGAGCCCGGTGACAATCGCATCCGCATCCTCGATGACGAGGAACGGCTGGCCCGCCTGCTTCATGGCGTTGCCGACGATGTTTCCGACCCGGCCATAGCCGACCAGGATCGCATGACCGGTCAGGCTCGTGACCGGGATCGTTTCGCGGGCGGCAGGAGCGGCCGTCTCCAGCGACGAGATGGCCTCTGATCGAGGCGCGGTATCAGCCAGTCCACGCCTGCGAAGATCAGCGGATTGAGCATGATCGAAAGGATCGATCCGGCCAGGATCAGGTCGCGACCTTCCTTCGGGAGCAGATTGGATACAACACCAATCTCCGCCAGAATGAAGGAGAACTCTCCGATCTGGGCGAGACTGGCGGAGATCGTCAGCGCCGTAGCGACGGGGTGCCGGAACGCCAGCACGATCAGGAAGGCCGCCACGGATTTTCCGATGGTGATGATGAAGAGCGTGCCGATCAGGGGCCACGGTTCGCGGACCACGCTCATCGGATCGAACAGCATGCCGACGGAAACGAAGAACAGCACCGCAAAAGCGTCCCGCAGCGGCAATGACTCCTGCGCGGCGCGCTGGCTGAGCGGGGATTCCGTCAGCATCATCCCGGCGAAGAAGGCGCCGAGCGCGAGCGAGACGTCGAACAGCTTGGTCGCGCCGAATGCAACGCCGAGCGCGATCGCCAGCACGGCAAGCCGGAACAATTCGCGGGAGCCAGTGTGCGCAACGTAATGCAGGATCCACGGGATCAGCCTGCGTCCCACCACCAGCATCAGGGCGATGAACAGGCCGACCTTGGCGACTGTGAGCAATAACGTGCCCGTGAGTCCAAGACCAAGGCGCGCCGCAAGCGGACCGGCGGCCTGTGCATCGCCGTTCCCGCCGAGCACGCTCGCAAGTGCCGGAAGCAGCACGAGCGCGAGCACCATCGCGAGATCTTCCACGATCAGCCAGCCGACGGCGATCCTGCCACGATCGGTATCCATCAACCGGCGTTCCTGCATCGCGCGAAGCAGTACGACGGTGCTGGCGACCGATAATGCCAGTCCGAACACGAGGCCCGCTCCGGCCGTCCATCCCATCGCGACGGCCAAGCCAAGCCCCATCAGCGTTGCGACAGCAATCTGGACGACGGCACCGGGCAGCGCGATGGCGCGAACAGACAGAAGATCGTTGAGAGAGAAATGCAGGCCCACCCCGAACATCAGCAGGATGATGCCTAGTTCCGCCAACTCGGTTGCCAGTGACTGGTCCGCAACGAAGCCGGGTGTAAAGGGACCGACCGCAACTCCCGCGAGGAGATAGCCCACCAACGGTGGAAGGCGGAACCGCTGGGCGAGGGCACCGAACACAAAAGCCAGTCCAAGCCCTGCAACAATGGTCGCGATAAGTGGCGTATGATGCAGCATTTTCGGCTTTTCGCACAATCCATCGCCGATGTCCCGCGGACCATTTGTGGCGGCATGTCGCACTTGCTGCTTGCGTCGATTGGCGCGGTCTGCGCCTGATGGGATAGAACTGCATCCACGCGGCAACTGCGCTCCCTCGCCCGCTTGCGGGGAAGGCTGGGGTAGGGGTGTCTCCGCGATCGACACTCTTTAAGTGGAGAAAGCCCCCACCGGGCGCTTACGCGCCGACCTCTACCGCAAGCGGGAGAGGTGAATGAACCAGCGGCGAGAGCGATCCAACCAAAGAACGTCACAGAGTAGGATGATGCAAGTCGGAGACACGCGGTCCCTCAAGATCAAAGTCGACCATGCCGGCGCGGTCTCGGCGCTGCTGCTGCGTCCGGCGCAGGCGCGCGCCACATACGTGTTTGCCCATGGCGCCGGTGCCGGCATGACGCATGCCTCGATGGAGGTGATTGCCACCGGACTCGCCATGCGCGGCATCGCGACGTTGCGTTACCAGTTCCCCTACATGGAGAAAGGCGGCAAGCGGCCCGACCCGCCGGCGATTGCGCATGCCACCGTGCGCGCCGCGGTCGCGGAAGCCGCGGAACGGTGCGCGGGCCTGCCGATCTTTGCCGGCGGAAAGTCCTTCGGCGGGCGGATGACCTCGCAGGCGCAGGCAATCAAGCCGCTTGCCGACGTGCGCGGCCTCGTGTTTCTCGGCTTCCCGCTGCATCCGGCCGGAAAGCCATCCAGCGACCGGGCAAAGCATCTTGCGGACATCAAGATCCCCATGCTGTTCCTGCAGGGCACGCGCGATACGCTGGCGGAATTGAAGCTGCTCGAGCCGGTCGTCAAAGAACTCGGATCATTGGCGACGCTGCATCTGGTGAAAGAAGCCGATCATTCGTTCCATGTGCTGGTCCGTTCGGGCCGCAACGACCGCGAGGTGATGGACGAAGTGCTGGATGAGTTTGCGGGGTGGGTGAATACGATACTTTGAAGGCGACTCTCACTTAACGACGAAAGTGAGAAGTCACGCCTCACCTAGATCGATCTGCGTCAAGATTCCCTGCCGCAGTGCAAGCCGGACCAGCTCGATATCCGAGCCGACACCGAGCTTGTCCTTGATGAGGGAGTGCAGGTTCGCCACTGTCTTGGGACTGATGTGAAGCGCCTCGGCGATTTCCTCGGTCGTCCTCTCGGCCAGCAGCATGCGCAACACTTCGAATTCGCGCGCGGAGAGGACATCCGCGGCGGCGGTTTCGCCGGCTAGCCGGCTGAGCGCGAGTTCATGATCGATATCAGGACTGAGGGCGATCTTTCCGGCCAGAACATCTCTTACGGCGTGCACGAGCGTCTCGGGCGGGCTGGTCTTGGTGACATAGCCGCTGGCGCCGGCACGGATCGCCTGCACGGCAAAGGCCGCGTTCTGGTGCATCGTGAACACGAGGATCCTGGCGCGCTTGTCCCATTGCCTGATGCGCCTGATCGCCTCGATGCCGCCGATTCCGGGCATTGAGAGATCCATCACGACGAGATCGGGCGCGGTGGCCTTGAACAGCCGATAGGCCTCAGCGCCATCGGAGGCTTCAGCAACGACGCGCAAACCCGGCTGCTTCTGCAGCACCGAGCGATAGCCCTCGCGAACGACGGCGTGATCGTCGACCAGCATGATGGCGTGACCGCTGCCATTCATGCCGCACACTCCAGGGCGGCGCCATGGTGGCTGGGCGCGACGGGAATGACGACGCGCAAGGCAGAGCCGCCATTTTGCCCGGCCTCGAAGCTCAATCGCCCGCCCAATGCGGCGACGCGTTCACGCATCCCGAGCAACCCCATTCCGGATTTTACTGCGGGATCGGCGAGCCGGCCGTCATCCTCGATGTCGAGCTCGATTGCGGCGCCGTCATTCGAGAGAGTATCGGCCTCTCGCATGCTCAGTCGCAGCACGACCCGCGTTGCGCCCGCGTGCTTGGCCGCGTTGGTGAGCGCTTCCTGCACGATGCGGTAGAGGTTGGCGCTGACCGTCACAGGCATATTCTCGAATCTGCCGGAAAGGGTGATTTCGAAGCAGGGGCGTCCCCGGCTGCGCCCGTTCCAACCGGCGACCAGACCTTCGAGGCTCGCGGCCAGTCCAAGTTCCTCGACGTCGGGCGGACGCAGTCTGAACAGCGCGCCGCGCAACGTTTCCATCATGTCGGTCGCAATCCGCGCGATGCCGTCGCATTCTGCGAGCATGGCCGGACAATCCTGTCCCGCGGTATGGCGGGCCGATGCCGCCAGCGCGCGGATCGCGGTGAGCGACTGCCCGAATTCATCATGCAGCTCCCGCGCCAGATGCCGGCGCTCCTCGTCCTGCAGCGCGATCAGCCTGCGAGTGAGTTCGCTGCGCTCGGCGAGCGCCGTGCCGAGGCTTTCCGCGAGGAGATTGAACACGTCACGGATGGTCGAAAGCTCGGCTAGATCGAACGGCGGCAGACGCGCCGTGAGGTCGCCAGCGGCGATCCGCTCGAGACCGCTCCGGATCAATCCCGTCGGGCGAAGTGCGCGTGCAAGGGCCGCATAGACCAGCGCGCACAGCAGCGGCAGCGCGATCGCAAGCATGGCCATCAGCCGTCCCGCCTCGTGCCAGGCTTCAGCCGTGAGCACGACAGGATCGACCCAGACGACGGCTTCGCCGACCGTCGCGCCGCCAGCCATCACCGGGCGAGCGGCTTCGCGGCCGGGATCAAACAGGCCGCGATAGAAGGCTGCGAAGATCTTCGGCGGAGCGCTGTCCTCGTTCGGCGCGCCGCCGCAGAAGCGCTGCCGGATATCGCCATCACCAGCGCGAAACGCGAGACAGAGACCGGGCGTGATGACCGCCGTCGCGACATTGTCGAGATCAGGGAATTCGGACCGCGGATTGTTCACCCACTGGATCTTGTTGTGTTGCAGCTCCAGCGTCTTTGCCGCGACTTCGGCGATCGCATTGATCCTGGCGCGCGCGGACCTGTCGGCATCGATGAGGAAATAGGCCGAGATGGCGGCAAAGCAGAGGGCCGATACGGCCGCAACGCGCAGCGTCAACCGTACCTTCAGATCGCTCCTGTGGTTCCACATCGGCGGATACCCCTCGCGCGGATGACTTTGGACTCCCGATCTCTGAGCGGGAGCCATACATTTAACGGCAGAATGCAAGCGGCGGAAAGCATTGCCCGCGACCCGGAAATGACGTCGTGAAATTTTCCCGGCTGCTGTCGGGACGCACTCAGCTTCGGTGGCAGACCTGGTCGGCATAGCCTGGAAGCCCGCATGTTCGCTGAAAGGTCCGCCGATGCGCCGATCCCGTCTTGGTTTGCACGCCGCTGCCTTGCTTGGGCTCTTGCTGGGCTTCGGTTCCGCCCGTGCCGACACCAGCGGGCCTGCAGCCCAGACCCTGGGCGTCACCATTGAAGACTTCGGCTATCTCGACACCTCGGGCGAGCCCATCGACCAGACCGCTGTCCATCAAAGGCGCCTGCAGGGGTTCATGGCCGCGCTGAGACGCGACGTCGAGGCGGACCCGCGCTACCGCCTCATCCCGCCCTCGACGGACAATCGGGCGACGCCCGCCGAGCGCATGCAAGCCGCCGCGCGAGGCGGCGCCAACATCCTGATCGCCGGCGCTGTGCAGAAGATGAGCACCCTGGTGCAGTTTGCAAACGCTGTTGTCATCGACATCGGCGCCAACCGGGTCCTGTTCGAAAGGCGCTACTCGTTCCGGGGCGACAACGACGAGGCGTGGGAGCGCGCCGAGAGCTTCCTGTCCCGGGACGTCCGCGCGGCGCTGGCGGCGCAGCTACCCGCATCTCAGGCGGCTGCACCGGCGCCGATCGCGCTTGCGGTGTTCGACTTCGAGCTGGAAGATACCACCGCGGCCGCTGTGGCAAGCGGCGTCACGGCTTCGGATGCGGCACAATTGGCCGATGTCACGAGCGGCGTGCGCGAATTGTTCGCGCAATCGGGCCGCTACCGCGTGGTCGATATCAGCGGCGCGAACGCGGAGGCCGTTCAGACACACACGCTGCGCGATTGCGGCGGCTGCGAAGCCGGCATCGCCTCAAAACTCGGCGCGGACCAATCGCTGATCGGCGTGGTGCGGCGGGTCAGCCGCACCGAATACACGATCGGATTTCAGGTCCGCGACTCCCGGACCGGCGCCGTCGTTTCGCGGGCCGACAGCGGACTTCGCATGGGCGCCGACTACTCGTGGCGGCGGGGTGCGGTGCGCCTGGTCAAGGATCGCTTGCTCGAGAACCGGGCCCAGCAGTGAGCCGCTGCACAGCAGTGGGCCGAGCAGCCGCCTCGCGGCAACCGCGCTCGTCAGAGCATGTTGCCGACGATCTTTGTCATCTCGGCTGCCGAATACGCCCGCAGCGTTTCGCTGCGAACATTGCCGAGCGCGCCGAGGCTCAGACTGAGCGACATGGCGGATGACTCATCCGGCGCCTCAATGAAGGTCACGACGTCATATCGGCCCTGGGTCCAGACGATCTCTTTCACCTTCACCCCGAACGTCTTCGCCATTTCCTTGAAAGCGTCCGCTCGCTTCGGAGACTCCTTGGCGTTGCGGATTCCCTGATCAGTGAACTTCGCCAGCACGACATAAGTTACCATGGCCGTCCTCCTTGGTTAGGACCCCGTGCAACCCAGCATGAGGAAGTCACACCAGAGCATGCCATAGAGGCTCCCCCGCAGCCACAGGCTCCTTGAGGAAGGTCTCCTTTGGGAAGGTCATGGGACGTGACCATTTTTGCCACGCAACGTCATCCGCGCTACGATAGCGCCATGGCAAGGATCCTGATCGTCAATCCCAACACCACCGTCACGATGACCGAGACCATCGCCGCCGCGGCGCGCGCGGTTGCCGCTCGCGGCACTGAGATTGCAGCCGTCACCTCGGCGATGGGGCCGGTCTCGATCGAAGGATATTACGACGAGGCGTTCGCAGTCCCCGGCCTGATCCAGGCGCTATTGAGCGCGCGGGGCGCTGATGCCGGCATCATTGCCTGCTTCGACGACACCGGATTGGATGCGGCACGATCGGCGGCGCCGTTCCCGGTGGTGGGCATTTGCGAGGCGGCGCTGATCACCGCGGGCCAGCTCGCAACGCGGATCGCGGTCGTCACCACGCTGCCGCGCTCGGTCGTGCCGCTGGAAGAGCTGGTGCGTCGCTATGGATTTGCCGAACGAGTCTCGGTGACGGCGTGCAATGTCGCGGTGCTCGATCTGGAAAAGCCGGGTTCGGGCGCCGAGGAAAAACTTTGCGCCGAGATCGAGCGGGCGCTGAAAAAGGGCGCGGAGGCGATCGTGCTGGGCTGCGCAGGCATGGCCGATCTTGCGGCCGCGCTGTCGCAAAAATTCGGCGTGCCCGTCATCGACGGCGTCGCCGCCGCGGTGAAGCAGGCCGAAGCGCTGATCGGCCTCAAGCTTACGACCTCGCGTCGCGGCGCTTACGCGTTTCCAGGCGCGAAGAGCTACGCTGGCCTGTTGGAAAGATTCGCGCCGCCGTCACGCTGAGGACGGCGCGCCGTAGATCCGGTCGCGCAGGCGGCGCATGCCAGCAAGCCAACGGTCGCGGCTCGACGCTTTCCGCTGCATGTATTCCTGCACCTGCGGGTGCGACAGGATCAGGAAACGCTCTTCCTCCATCGCCTCGATCACGATGCGCGCGACTTCCGCCGGCTGCATCACGCCGTCGACCCGCGCCGCGCTCGGGCCCGGCGTGGTCATGCCGGTCTGCACCGACTGCGGACACAGCACGGAAACGCGGATGCCGCGGTCGCCATACTGGATCGCAAGATGCTCGGCGAGCGCGACCGCGGCGTTCTTGGTCACGCCATACGGCATCGAGTTCAGCGAGGCCAAAAGACCCGCGGCGGACGCCGTGTTGAGAAGATAGCCGGAGCCGCGCGCGAGCATGCCGGGCACCAGCGCCCGCGCCGCGAACACGTGGCTCATCACATGCACGCGCCAGCTCACGTCCCAGTCGGCATCGGAGGCCGTCTCCTGTCCCTTGCGCGACAGCCCGGCATTGGAGAAGAAGACGTCGATCCGGCCATATTTGGCTTCCGCCGCCGCGACCAGCGCTTTGATATCCTCTTCCAGCCCGACATCGGCGGTCACCGCCAGCCCATCGATATCGCCGGCGACATTCGCAAGCCGCTCGCGCGTGGTCTTGAGGTCGGCGACGACGACACCGCGCGCGCCAGCGTCGGCATAGGCCCGCGCCACGGCCTCGCCGATGCCACCAGCCGCTCCGGTCACGACGCAGACCTTGTCTTTCACTTGCACGACGGAGCACTCCCTTTTTCGGTTTAACTCCATCTTTTCGCCGCCCGGCGCCGCTGGCAACCGCTTTCTGGACGAGGCATCTGGTCCCGATTCGGACGCAATCAGGACAGCCGGAACCGCCGCCCGTGGCTTGACTCAAGTCAGAAATCTGATTTCATATATGCAACTAAGTAATCATATATGAAATGAGGAAACCATGGCCCTCCTGCCCGAAGCTGCGATCAACCACTACCGCGAGCACGGCTATTACGCTCCGATCAGGGTCATGTCGGCCGGCGAGGTCGAAGGCATTCGCAAGCGGCTGGAGGCGCATGAGACCGCGCACGGCCCGCTCAAGGGATCGATGCGGCACAAGAGCCATCTGCTGTTCACCTGGCTCGATGGCCTGATCCGGCACCCCGCGATCCTTGACGCGGTCGAAAGCGTGATCGGCCCCGACATCCTCTGCTGGAGTTCCTCTTTCTTCATCAAGGAGGCCCGCGATCCCGGCTTCGTCTCCTGGCATCAGGACTCGACCTATTGGGGGCTCGATCCCGCCGATATCGTCACCGCATGGGTCGCGCTGTCCGAGAGCACCGCCGAAAACGGCGCCATGCGCGTCATTCCCGACACCCAGACATTGGAACAGGTCGCCCACCGAGACACTTTTGCCACTGACAACCTGCTGACGCGCGGGCAGGAGATCGCGGTCGACGTCGATGAGAGCAAGGCCGTAATGCTGCAGCTTCAGCCCGGCGAGATGTCGCTGCACCACGTCCGCCTGATCCATGGCAGCGACCCGAACCCCTCGGCAAAGCGCCGGATCGGCTTTGCGATCCGCTACCTGCCGACCCATGTGCGGCAGGTCGTGGGAACGAATGACAGCGCGACGCTCGTGCGCGGCGTCGACCGCTTCGGCAACTTCGCGCCGGAATATGCCCCGGAGAGCGACCTGTCCGACGCCGCGATTGCCTTCCACGCCCATGTCATGGGCGACCAGCAGAAGGTTTTGATGCGGAACACGCAAGCGGGCGCCATGCGATGAGCATGCCGTCGAAGGAGAGCAAGTCCAAATGACCGACCCGATTACCGATCCCAATGATCCCCGGCGCCGCATGTTCGGCGATTACCGGCTGAAGCCGAACAGCGGGGTCAATCCACCCTACTCGCCGGCCTATCCGGTGGAGTGGGGCTGCACGTTGCGGACGGTCGAGATCATGACGCGCGTCGCGCCGGGCAAAGTGGCGGGCCTGCTCGCCGATACTCCGTTCGAGATCGCGAGCGACCGCGTGGCCTTCCGCTTCATGGTGTCGCCGGGCCATTCGCTGGCCATACATGCCGGGCAGATGTTCGATCTGATGATCACCGTTCCCGTGCGCTACAAGGGCCTGTTCACCGAGACGCATATCTTCATGTATTGCAGCGACCCGATGGGGATCTGCGCCGGCCGCGAGGTCTTCGGCTACACCAAGAAGGATGCGCACTACACCTTCAATGAGCAGCCCGACGGCTCGATCAACGGCTCGGTCAGGCGGCGCGGCATTCCGCTGGCGGATTTCTCCTTTACGCCCGATCCGAAGGCGCCCGTCGTTCGCATCGTCGACGGCGACGAACTGCCCGCCGGCGAAATCCATGTGCGCCGCCTGCCGCATCCGGAGCGCCTGGAGACGGCCTATGCCGACATCGCCTATCGCCGCACGCCGCTGAAATATTCCGCGCCGCTGCCGGGCCGCGCCTCGATGACGCTGCACGCAAGCGAATACGATCCGATCGCGGATCTCGCGCCGGAGATCCTGGGCGCGCAGTTCATGGTGTCGGAGGTCTATGGCGGCGGGTTCGAGGTCGAAGACCGGCGACTGATCGAGCGCCTGATTCCGTAAACGACAACATCGACCCGCGCGCTAAGCACGCGCGGGCACAACCATCCGCGCGAGAGCGCGGGCCACACAAGGGAGGGTTTTGGATATGATAAAGTGTATTTCGTTGAACCGCCGCCGGCTGCTGGCCGGCCTCGGTAGCATGGCATTGGGCATCACGAGCTTTGGCGTACAGGCGCAGGAGCCCGGGCCGCTCCGGCTCGGCGTGCTCACGGACATGTCGAGCCTCTATGCCGACGTCACCGGGCCCGGATCGCTGCTGGCGGCGAAGATGGCGGTAGAGGATTTTCAGGCCTCGCCGCACAAGATGACCAGGCCGATCGAAGTCATCAGCGGCGACCACATGAACAAGGCCGATCTCGCCGCCAACATTGCGCGCGAATGGATCGACCGCAACAATGTCGATGCCATCATCGACGCGCCGAATTCCTCGGTGGCGCTCGCGGTGCGCAACGTCGTGCAGCAGAACAACAAGACGCTCCTGGTATCGGGTGCGTCCTCGTCCGATCTCACCGGCAAATCATGCTCGCCAAATCTCGTGCACTGGACTTATGACACCTACGCGCTGTCATCGGGCGCCGCGCGGGCCGTGGTCGGCAGCGGCGGCAAGACCTGGTTCACGCTGACCGCCGACTATGCGTTCGGGCATGCGATGGAAGCGGACGTCAAGAACGTCGTGCAGAAACTCGGCGGCAAGGTTGTCGGCGGCGTCCGCACGCCGATCAACAGCCAGGATTTCTCCTCCTTCCTGCTGCAGGCGCAGGGCTCGAAGGCGGAGGTCATCGCCCTGATCAATGCCGGCGGCGACACCATCAATTCGATCAAGCAATCGGTCGAGTTCGGCATCCCGCAAGGCGGCCAGCGCGTGGTCGCAACCGTGCTCTATCTCAGCGACGTGCATTCGCTGGGGCTGAAGACGGCGCAGGGCCTGCAGTTCACCGAATCCTTCTACTGGGATCTCAACGACGACACCCGCGCCTGGGCCAAGCGTTTCGCACCGCGCAACAGCGGCCGCTATCCGACCGCGCTGCAGGCCGGGGTCTATGCCGCCACGCTGCATTACCTCAAGGCTGTCGATGCGCTCGGCGCCTCCAGCGATGGCAAGGCCGTGGTGCAGGAGATGAAGAAGCTGCCGACCGACGACCCCCTGTTCGGCAAGGGCAGCGTTCGCGCCGATGGCCGCAAACTGCACAACATGTATCTGTTCGAGGTCAAGAAGCCGGAAGAGTCCAAATATCCCTGGGACTATTACAAGCTGATCAAGACCATTCCGCCGAGCGACGCGTGGCGGCCGCTGGAGGAAGGCGGCTGCGACTTCCTGAAATCATGAGCGGCGAAGTAGCGCTCGTCACCGGCGGCGGTGGCGACATCGGCCGGGCGATCGCGCTGGCGCTGGCCCGGACCAGCCGGGCGGTCGCGATCGTCGATCTCGATGAAGCGGCGGCCACGGCGACGGCGCGCCTCGTTGAGTCGGCCGGCGCCAAGGCGCTGGCCATCCGCGCCGACGTCTCAAGCGCGGCGGAGACCGCGGCGTTTGTCGAAACGATCGAGGAGAAGCTTGGTCCGATCGGCATCTTCGCCAACAATGCCGGGATAGAAGGCGTGGTCGCGCCGCTGCACGAGTACCCTGACGATACGTTCGACCGGCTGTTGCAGGTCAACGTGAAGGGCGTCTTTCTCGGTCTCAAATACGTGTTGGCGAAGATGATGCCGCGCGGCCAGGGCGCGATCGTCAACACCGCGTCGACCTCGGCGATCCGCGGCCGCGCGGGCCTTGCCGGCTATGTAGCGTCCAAGCATGCGGTGCTCGGCCTGACCCGTACTGCGGCACTGGAGGTGACGGGAACGAAGATCAGGGTCAACGCGGTCCTGCCCGGCCCGATTGAGTCGCGGATGATCCAGGAACTCGAAGGCCAGGCCCGCGAGCGATCGGTCGCACCGCGACGAAGTGGCGGTGCGCCCTACGGGAAGCCGGAGAATATCGCCGACGTCGTCGCGTTTCTTGCCTCCGACGCCGCCGCGCATGTCAACGGCGCGGCCTGGGTGGTCGATGCCGGGATGACGGTGGGTTAGGGGCGGAATGAGGAGCTCGCTTCACCTCTCCCGCTTGCGGGAGAGGTCGGATCGCATCGTCAGATGCGATCCGGGTGAGGGCTCTCTCCACACGAAGAGTCTCGCCCGTGGAGACACCCCCACCCCGGCCCTCCCCCGCAAGCGGGAGAGGAGCGCACCTGCATCGTGGTTGCTAAGGCACGCCGCCGATCTTCTCCGACACGATCTTCGCAGCGGCGCGTAACTCGGTGGCGATGGTGGCGGCCTCGCCGGCGGAGATGCGGCCCTCCCGCACCAGCGGCACGGTCAGCGCCGCAACCGCGCGGCCCGAGGCTTCGACGATCGGGCAGCTATAGGCGAGGATACGGGTATAGCCGTCGTCGTTGGAGAAATTGCCGCCCTCCGCAGAGATTCGGTCCAGCGCCGCGAGCGCCTTCTTTCCGCTGATCCGGTCGTTGGCGGCGATGACCTCCGCGAGTTCCTGGCGCCGGCCCTCGAGCTGGAACGCCGCCAGCACCTTCGCCGATGCATATTGCTGGGTCAGCGGAAATACGGCGCCGACCTTGACCGACCAGCCCATCAGCCATTCCGGCTCGATCCGCGCGATCACCATGAACTGCTCGCCATGCAGCACGGTGAGATGGCAGGACAACCGCACGCGGCCGGCAAGCTGCTCCATCACGGGCAGTGCCGCCTTCAGCAGCCGCTCCGTCGGCGGGAATTGCGAGGCAATCCGGAACAGTTTCAGCGTCAGCGTATATTCGCCTGTCGCCGGATCGCGCGTGACATAGCCGCGCTGCTCCAGCGCCACCAGCATGCGGAAAATCTCGCCGACGGAGCGGCCGACGCGCTCGGCCAACTGCTTCTGGCTGAGACCGCGCGCCTCAGCCGACAGCGCTTCCAGAAGATCGAGCCCCTTTTCAAGGGCAGGAGCGCCCGGTTGCACCTTCTTCGCCTTCTTCATCCGTGAAGCCTTGGGACATGCCAGCACATCATCTCCCTGCTGCAGGCGGCAGGGAACGAAGCTTGGATGTACCTGATCGCTCGCGCGACGAAAAGTTATCTGCGGGGCTGGCCCGTATGGGCGATCTCCACAGGTTTGAACTGCCTCAACGAGCGGCGGCGATCGGCTCCAGCCCCGCGCTTCTCACGGCCGACCCTGCCGAGAACAGGCGACCATAGCCCACGACATCGCTCTCGATGCTGTTCGACCTCATGAGGTGCCAGGTCATAATCTGGTTGCTCGTGAGCACTGGGATTCCCGAAACCCGCTCGAGCTCGGCAATCACGGGCGCCGACTTGATGGCGGTGCAACTGATCAGGCAGGCATCCGCGCGCGGATCGATCGCGCCCTTGGCCCAGCCGAGGATCTCTTCAGGGCCTAGGCCGGCCATTTCGGAATTGGTGTCGATCCCGAGATTGGAGCTGCCGGCGACCTGGAAACCGTTGGCCTCCAGGAACGCGATCTCGCGCGCATGCACATCATCGATATAGGGCGTCAGCAGCGACACGCGCTTGGCGTTGAGACGCGCCAGCCCCGCCAGGATCGCATCCGCCGTGGTGAAGCAGCGGATACCGGAGGCCGACTGGATGCGCTCGCGGATTCCGCCGGCGAGCTCCGGAGCGAAGGTCGAGACCGCCGTGCAATGGAACACGATGACATCGACCTCGGCGGCCGCCAGCAGCTCGGAGGCGGCTTCGAGCCGATCGAGCATGCGCATCAGTTCGGGCTTCGAGCTGCCGCGCAACGCCAGCCGCGTTACCAGCACGGAGACTTCCCGCGGCAGCATGGCGCGGATCTCCGGCTCCGCCACCGAATTCCCGGATGGAACGAGCAGGCCAGCACGAAGCCGGCTGCCGTAGTCGATATCGGGCAAGGTCGGCATGGTCATCGCAGTCAGGCCGCCGCGACGTCGTGTTGGGCGGCGTGCAGGTAGCTTCGATTGATGTAGTCGGCGGCGTGCGACTTGACCCGATTGGGCACGGCGCGAATCAGGGAGCTGATCTCGATCAGCGCCTGTACCGCGGCATCGCTCGCATCGCCATCGCGTGGGAAGATCTCGTCCCTGCTGTATTCGTCCCAGGCGCGCTCGGCGTAGCGCTGCGCGATCCCGGTTTCGGCCATCGCGATCGGGATGACGCCGGCACGATTGGCGAAGAACCACTCATGCGCACGCACGAAGGCCCGCATGAAGCGACGCATCGCGTCCGTATTCGCCTTGGCCCAGCGACTGTCCACATTGAGCGAGGTGAACTGAAAATACGGCACCTCCTGGCGGGGCTCGCACAGGCTGGGATAGCCCTGGTCTACAGCGATATAATTCAGCGGCGCGCCCTGCAGCCCGGCATCGATCTCGCCGGACTGCAGCATCTGCCATCGCGTCAGGATCGGGCCCACGGCGCGGATCCTGTAGTCGCGCGGATATTCCAGGCCGCGCGCGGCGAGAAGCTTCATCACCAGCGATGAGCTGCCCGCCTCGATCGAGGAGACGCCGACGGTCTTGCCGCGAAGATCTGCCGCCGACCGGATGTTCTTGCCGGTGATGAAGGAGAAGGGCAGCCGGTTGACATTGCCGCCGACGATTTCGAGGAAGCCGCCGGCCTCGCTGTCCAGGATCACGTGCTCGGTGATCCCGTAGCCAAGCTCGGCCCGGCCATCACGGATACGATTCGTCACCTCGTCGACGCCTTCATAGAGCTCGATCGCGACATCGAGCCCTTCCTCAGTGAACATGCCGCGGTGCTTGGCGATCCAGACCGGCATATTGAAGTAGTTCCGCGACACCGCGGTGAATGTCAGCTTCTTCATTGGATTACTCCCTCAAACGACCGAGGCCGCGCGGTCCTGCAGTCCCGCTTCCGGCGCGACTGAGAGCCGGATCGGCGTCCGCGCGCCGGATGTGATCACCACCGCGCCGCCGAGCAGCAGCACGCCCGAAATCAGGAATGCGCCGGAATAGCCGCCGGTGGCGGCCACCACATAGCCGGTGACGATCGGCGCGGCGGTGCCGAACAGGTTGCCGCCCATGATCAAGAGACTGGTGGCGGCGCCATTGTAGCGCCCGTCGGTCATCAGGTCGGCGGTGAGCGCAATGTTCATCGCCATCGCGGTGGCCACACAGGCAAGTGAAATGCTGATCAGGGTCTCGATCACCCAGATCGAATCCACGAACGGAGCCGCGAGGATCACCGACGACAGCAGCAGCATCGCGGCGATCAGCTTGCGCCGGTCGGCGTTCGCGCGGCCCGATTTCTTCAAAAGGCGGTCGCTGAACCAGCCGAGCCCAAGGCCGAGGATCGCGGCCACGCCATAGGGAATGGCGGAGAACAGGCTCGACTTCAGCACATCCATGCCGCGCGTGGCGGCAAGATAGCTCGGCAGCCAGGTCATGAAGAGATAGAGCGTGTAGCCGGCGCAGCCTTGTGTCAGCGCCAGCGCCCACATCGACGGACTGCTCAACAGTCCCTTCAGCGCAGCCGACTGGTTCAACTCGCCGGCTCCTCGTGCGGCGATGGCGCCACGGTTCTTCAAGATGAAGTCGCGCTCCTCGGCACTGAGCCACGGCGCGCGTTCCGGCTGGCGATACAGCGCAAACCAGAGCACCGCGAGCACGACGCCGGCGGCGCCGGTGATATAGAACGACTCGCGCCAGCCGAACGCGACGATCAGCGAGCCCACCACGACCGAGCCGGCGCAAAGCCCGGCATGGGCGCCGCTATTGAGGAACGCCGAGGCGATGCCACGTTCGCCTTCCGGGGCCCATTCGCGGATGATCTTGCCGCCGGCGGGATAGCTTGCGGATTCGCCGACGCCGAGCACCAGGCGCGAGGCGAACAGCGAGGAATAGGTCGTCGCAAGGCCGGTCCAGATGCCGGCCAGCGACCACAATCCGAGCGTGGTGTAGGTGACGGCGCGGCCGCCATACCGATCGGCGAGCATGCCCATCGGGATCAGGCAGATCAGATAGGTCCAGAGAAAGGCGGAGAAGATGTAGCCCATGTCGATCGGCGTCAAACCATAGGTCTCCGCGATCGACTTCGCCGCAACCGAGAGATTAACCCGGTCGAGATAGTTGATGAACATCAGCACGAACAGGCCGACGTAGACAAGATATCGCTTCTGAAAGGCCACCCGCGTTTCTCCCGCCGTCTCTTGTGTTGTTGGCGGCTCCACGATGTCACAAATGCTACAAATAAATAAAACTCATAATTTTCATGTTCGATATGAGTCTGATTCATACACGAAAGCTGTGCTCCCTCCCCCGCTTGCGGGTCCGCAAGCGGGAGAGGCAAGGAAGGCTCCGCGCCTCTTCGCGCGCTACTCACACTCGCGCAGCACTTCGCGAGCGATGGTCATCTTCATCACTTCGGTAGTACCCTCCGCGACCTGGGCGATGCGGCTCTGGAAATAGAGCTGGCCGAAGCGATTTTCCCTGAGCACGCCGAGCCCGCCATGGATCTGGATGGCGCGGTCGATCACCCGGCAGGCCGCAAGCGGGGCGAAGCATTTCACCATCGCCGCTTCCTTCCGCGCATCGAGGCCCCGATCGAGCATCCAGGCAGTCTTGTAGACCATCAGCCGCGACTGCTCGATGTCCATCTCCGATTCCGCGAGCATCCATTGAATGGCCTGCCGTTCCGCGAGCAGCTTGCCGAACGTCTCGCGCTCGCGCGCCCGTTTCGCGGCCTGCGTCTGCGCCCAGCGCGCCGTGCCGGTCAGGCGCGCGCCGATCACGGTGCGGTTGCGGTTGAGCTGGTCCATCATGTAGCGGAAGCCCATTCCCTCCGCACCGAGCAGGTTCTTCGCCGGGACGACGCAGTCCTTGTACTGGTAGTCGCAGCTACGGCCGAGATAGGTGCCGGGCGCCATGGTCTCATATTCGCGCAGCACCGACACGCCGGGATTGGGATAGTCGACCAGAAACAGGCTGATCCCTTCATAGCCCTTGGTCGGATCGGTCACGGCATAGCAGAGCAGATATTTGGGCGTGATGGCGGGATGGTTCGGCGGCGGCGCCCATCGCTTGATGCCGTTGATGATGTAATTGTCGCCGTCGCGGACCGCGGTGGTCTTTATGCCGGCAGCGTCGGAGCCCGCTCCCGGCTCCGAGATGTTTATGTGGTAGAACTTGTCCTCTTTCAGGATCGGATAGAGATACGCCTCCTTCTGCCATTCCGGCGCAACGTGAAGCGCGGGGTGCGGATCGAGAAAGCCCGACCAGGTCGCGAGCAGGCCATGCATCACGGGCGACCTCACGATCTCCTCGTAGACAAGGCACTTCGCCACCGTGCCGAGTCCCTGCCCGCCGGCTTCCTTCGGCACCGCCAAGCCCCTGAACCCGTATTCGCGGAATTTCCGCACCACACCCATGAAGATGTCATGCGGCACGGCATAATCGTCCACGCCCCAACTATCTTCGAGCGGGCGGCAGATTTCCTCCACAAAGGCGGCGGCCCGAGCCTTGATGTCGCGTTGTTCCCTGGACAGTTCAAAATCCACTGTTTTCTCCAAGCCTTGTTTGTGAGGCCGGAGACTAGGTCGCCTGCGTCGGGACGATTATGGCTTGGGGAGCCAATCTGGTTGGCTGATTGCATCAGCCTCGCGCTGCTAGCGGAACAGGCCCACGAGCACAGGCACGAAGATCGCGGTCAGCAATCCATTGAGGCCGATGCCGAGCGCGGCGAAAGCGGCGCCGAGTTCGTCGCGCGCGGCAACTTGCGCCGCGGCAACGCCGCTTCCGGCAAGGCCGGCGGCAAGTCCCTTTGCGCGCCAGTCCCTCACCTTCAGGCCATGCAGCATGTGCTGACCGACAACAGCGGCAAGGATGCCGCCGAGAATCGCGAGTGCAGCGGTAAGCGCAGGCACGCCGCCGATCTGCTCGGAGACCGCAACCGCGATCGGCGTGGTGACGGCCTTGGGCGCCATCGAAAGCGCAACCTCGCGCGAGCCGCCGAGCAGCCGGACGATGCCGACGCCGCTTGCGATCGACGTCACCGATCCCGCGAGCAGCGCAAGGCCGATACCGTGCAGGTTTTCGCGGACGAGGCGTGCATTTCGCGCGAGCGGGATCGCAAGCGCTATTGTGGCGGGGCCGAGCAGAAAGTTGATGAACTGCGCGCCAGCGAAATACGTCGCATAGCTCGTGCCGGTCGCGAGCACGATGACTGCGGCAAGAACGATCGCGATCAGCACGGGGCTCGCGAAGGCTGAGCCGCGACAGGCGCGCTGGATCGCACAGGCGATGACATAGGCCGCGAGGGTAACGACGAGCCACAACAGCGATGTCGTCGACAGCGGCATCCACAGATGCTGGAGGGAATGGTTCATCGTGCGCGCCCGCGATGGCCGACCAGGTCGGGCGGCGCGGCTTCAAGCGCAACAGAGGCGGCGTCGCCGCGGGGCCGCGTGGTCCAATGCATCACCAATCCCGTCACCGCAAGGCTGAGAATGGTCGAGCCGACCAGGCCAGCCAGGATCGGCAGCCACTCAGCGCGGAGCAATCCGGCTTCTGCGATGATGCCGACGCCGGCGGGGACGAAGAGCAGGCCCATGTGGCCGATCAGGCCCTCCGCGGTCCGGCCAAGCGGCTCAGGGATGGCCGGCGCATTCGGTCTGTCCTTCCTCACGATCAGGACAGCCGCGAGCAGGAACATCCCGATGACCGGACCGGGAATCGGAAGATAGAGCGTGTCGCGCGCAAGCTCGCCGACGAGCTCGAACGCGATCAGAAGCAGGAAGGCGGCAATCATTGCAGCACCTCGGGCAATACGCCGATCTTCGGGGAATCGTGCTGGATTACACCCCCATCTTGCAAAGACCGATCGGAAGTCAAGCGACCGGTCCCGCTCCCTGGAATCTCGATGATTTTGCTTTTCACTGCAGAATCTCCGGATTATCTGCAGCGAAGATCGTGTATCCTTGGGCGCTGAGGAATGGCTCCTTTGGCAAATGATTGTTGCAGAAAGGGGAAAGATCAGTGGACTATCTCGAGGCCATGACGGCCTTTGTGCGGGCGGTCGAGCTCGGCAGCTTTTCCAAGGCGGCAGCCGAGGCCGGCCTCAAGGTCTCGACCGTCTCACGCTATGTAAGCGGGCTCGAAGCCGACCTCGGTGCGGCGCTCTTGAACCGCTCGACGCGGCGGCTGAACCTCACCGAAGCCGGCCGGCTGTTCTACGACCGCGCCACCCAGATCCTCGCTGAGGTCGACGAAGCCAGGGATGCGACACGATCGCTGAATGCGCGGCCGCAGGGGCTGTTGCGGATCAACATCCCCGGCGCCTTCGGACGCCGCCATGTGATGCCGCACATGACGGATTTTCTCGCCGCCTACCCGGACATCAGACTGGACGCGACGCTTACGGACGCGACCGTCGACCTGATCGAGACCGCAACCGACGTCGCCATCCGGATCGGTGCGCTCGTCGATTCCACGCTGATCGCGAAGAAGCTGGCGCCGCAGCGTCGTGTGCTGGTCGCGAGCCGTGACTATCTCGACCGTGCGCCGCCGCTGCGTAAGCCTGCCGATCTCGGTCGCCATGATTGTCTCGCCTTTGCACTGCAGCCTGGCGAAGCCTGGTATTTTCGCGCAGACCACGATCCATCCGCTGCCATCGGCGAGATTGCTGTGAGCGGCCGCCTGCGCGCCAACGACTCCGAGGCGCTGCGCGAAGCCGCTTTGGCCGGGCTCGGCATCGCGCTGCTGCCGACATGGCTCGTCAGTGCTGATGTACAGAACAAGCAACTCGCCGCGCTGCTGACTGAGCACGAATGGCTGATCTCGCCCGGCGCCGAACGCGCGATCTGGGGCGTTTATCCGCCGAAACGAACGGTGTCGCCGAAGGTGAGGGCATTCCTCGCCTTCATCGAGCAACGCTTCGGCCAGCCGGCCTATTGGGAGCTGACGTCGCCGTCAGCGTGATTGTTAGCTTTTTCCTTCGTGTCCCTCGATCAGGCCGCGCTGTTTGGAAAGTGCGCCGGCCATAAGATCGAGCACAGTCCGGATACGGGCAACCTTCCGCAGGTCGGGATGGGTCAGCAGCCACAGGACGCCCTCCATGTCCGGAATGGGCGACTCGACGCGGCGCAGCTCCGGCACCCTGTCGGCGAGATAGCAGGGCAATGCTGCCACGCCCAATCCGGCGCGCGCCGCGGACCGCAGCGCAAGCAGCGAATCCGCGCGGAAGACGATCCGCTCTGCGGGCAAGTGGGCCGCCATCCAGCGCGCCGAGCGAAGGTGGCTGAGGCTCTCGTCAAATCCAAGCCAGTGATATTCGGAAAGAGGCCTCTTGCCATTTCTCCTGAGATAGATCGACGAGGCGTAGGGAGCGGTTGCAAGCTTGGCAAGCCGCCGGCCGGCGAGCTGTTCCGGCGCCTCGGCGGCAGGCCGGAGCGCGATGTCGGCCTCGCGCTTTGTCAGCGTGAAGAACTGGTTTGCAACGGTCAGCTCGACGGCGATGGCGGGATGTTCGGCCCTGAGCTCGGCCAATACGGGGGCCATCAGATCGACGAGCGTGTCGGTCGTGGTCACCCGCACCGTGCCGGTGGGACGCAGATCTTCGCCGGCCAGCCGCTGCTCGAGATCAGCGAGACCAGCTAGGACATGCGCGCCGGTGGCAATCGCCATTTCGCCGGCCGAGGTCGGCGTGTATCCGTCCCGTGCCCGCTCGAACAGCTTAGCGCCGAGGCGAAGCTCGATCGCGCCGAGGCGGCGAAACGCAGTGGAGTGGTTGATCTTCAGCAGGCGGGCGGCGCCGGTCAGCGTGCCGGCGACGCCGATGGCGCGGATCAGGCGCAGGTCATCCAGCGAGAAGGTCTCACGCATCTTGCAGGCTCCAAGGCATCCTTGCATTTAACGCAAGCTCAGCCTGCAGGTTCGTCACATTTCCTTGCAGACCGGCCACATCCATGTTGAGCCCCGAACCGCCGCAACAAGCAGGAGATCATCATGGGCGCTCCGTCCCCCGAGCTGTGCAATCTTTGGCTGGCACGAGCCTTCAATGCCAACGACGTCGATGCCGCGGTCGCGATGTACCATCCGGAGGCCTCGATCGTGCAGGTCGACCAGGTCCATGGCGGCACCACGATCGCCCGAGGCGCCGATGCGATCCGGCAGACGATGGCCGCCTATATCGGCCTGAATCCGCACATGGACGTCATCACCCATCACACCACCATCGCCGGCGATTTTGCCATGACCCGATCGCAGTGGCTGATCCGCGGCGTCGGCAAGGACGGCAGGACCATCCATGTGCATCATCACGGCATGGAGGTGCACCGCAGACTGCCCGACGGCACCTGGGCGTTCTTCATCGACCACCCCTTCGGCGCCGATCCATCCTGGGCCGTCGCGGCGCCGCCGCCGACGGAATAGCGGGGCCCGTCGCAACGCAGGGCTATCGCATGTGAAACAAAACTTGGCGGGCGGTCCCCTTCGCGGCCCATCCTTCGAGACGCCGCTTCGCGGCTCCTCAGGATGAGGTCTGATTTCGCGGCGCAATCTTAGACCCTCATGGTGAGGAGCGCCGCTTGCGGCGCGTCTCGAACCATGAGGCCCCCCTCGTTCACAGCTACCAAAACAGCTATACCCTACGTCGCAACGGGGGCGGACCACATTCCTCGCATTGACTTAGGTCAAGCCCGGATCGTCGAGCTAAGGCCACGAATGGACGTAAGCGGCGCGTCCGCATCACGCTCTGTCCTGACCGAGATGGCTTTGCTTTCGTATCCATTCGATCGCCGCCCCAGCGCAGCCCGGCTGCGAGCGTCAGGACGTTCGCACCTCGGACCAGGGGCAACAATCAAGATGCTGCTTGCGATCGCGGCGATTTTCTTCGCCGGAGAATGCATCGGCATGGAGATTTCAAGGGTGAGCGGATGCTCCGGCGACGTCTTGAGACTGCGAGGCCGCATCGAGCGCGGCGACTACCTCCGCCTCAGGTCCTATTTCAGTGAACGCAAGATCGTCGGGCTCGACCTCGGTTCCGACGGGGGATCGCTTGAGGACGGCTTCCGAATCGCAAGGCTCGCGCAGCGGAAACGGCTGACGGTTTACGTTTCCGAAGAATGCGATTCGGCATGCGCCTTCATCTTCCTGACGAGCTGGAAGCGCTACATATCTCCAGACGCCAGGATCGGGGTTCACGCGGTGGGCAACGCGCATGGCAGCGAAGATATCAGGACAATGCGCGATACCGTCGAACTCGCGCGGCTGTCCGCCAAGCTCGGCGTGCCCTCCTCCGTGATTGGGAGAATGGTCGCAACGCCGCCACGGAAGATGTCCTACCTGGATAAAGCAGATCTGCTGGCGCTCAAGACCGTCGTCCGTCACCCCTTCGCCGGCATGGGTGAAAGGGCACGCGGGAATTCGGAACGGAAGGGCTCCACGACCTGCGGTCCGGATGCCGAAAAGGAAGTTTCCAGGCTTCAATAGCTCCTTCCGGTTTCAGATCGCCGCAGCACTGGCGAGCATCGGCACGCCGTCAGGCTGACGCCGACATTTTCGCGATTTCCGCCGCTCTCGGCAGGCTCTCGACATTCCAGCAGGCATCCATGACCCGCCGGATCATGGCTGCGGGGAGATCCCGTCTGCAAGATCGGAGAATTTCGTCTCGAGCTGCTTGTCGGTCATTGGCACCTCGACGCTGCCGATCGCATGCTCGAGAGCGGAAGTGCGGCGGCCGCCTGGATTACGGTCCTGCGATCGGTGTGCATATGATATCTCCTTCAACCCTCATCGACGCATGTTGCGCGCAAGGCGGGTCGCGCTCTCGGGACACCGGTTTTGGTCACGCCTTTTGCGGCTACATCAAGCGCCGTACGTCACAGTCGGAGCTAATAGCGTGAGCGTCTCTTTCCCCAAACTTACAACGACGTGAAGGAGCCACTACGGTGTTGGGACCTAGTATACCCCGGCGGATACACTGCTGACGATTTCGTGCTCGGCTTGGGGAAAAACCGTCGTTACGTCAGCAGCTCTGCATTTTTCCGAATCGGCGAAACGCTATCCTTCGAAGTGTGGGCTTATGCCGGATGCATCATGCAGTTCAGCCGTATCATCAGTCCCATGGAAGACGTGCAAATATGGAGCGCGAGTAGCGGCGGCTTCTCGTTCGTGATCAGCAATGAGAGTCGGAACGGCCCCGGCCTTCGTGGACAACCGGGCTTCGTTGCCTCTTGGCGGCCTCTCTATCTGAATAGGCCCGCGATCAGAGTGGGCGGTTCACCCTTCAAGACGTTCGATGAAGCCGAGAAAGCCTGCGAAGCCTTCCTAACGCACCTGATTGATCTGGCGTGATAGTCAAGGAGCTACCCTCGATGCCACCCCGATCGGCTGTTGTGAAGTCGGGATCGGCTTCGCGCCGTTCGTGCTTTAGCGATCGACACCCGCGAGGTGCGGAGCCGGTTCGCAATACTCAATCAGCAATTCGGTGAGGACCCGTATCTTCCGTGCGGGATGCTGACCTGGCGGGCGGATGACATATGCACCGGCCGGAGGTGGTGGATGACGCGTCATGACCGGCATGAGCGCACCGGAAGCTATATATTCATGGGTTAGGCAGTCGGGCAGGTAAGCGATCCCGAGTCCTGCAGTTGCGGCGGCAACTAGAGCTATGCCGTTGTCAGCCTTGAAGCGCCCCTGCGGACGAACCGTGATGATCTTGTCGCCATCCATGAGTTGCCAGCTTTCGGTGCCCTGCATGAGAGCCTCATGAGCGACGAGTTCCTCCGGCGTCTCGGGCGACCCATGCGCCTTGATGTAGTCCGGGCTCGCGACAAACTTCCCGTAGATTGGTCCGACGCGTCTTGCGATCAGGTTGGAGTCCTGAAGATAGCCAACCCGTATCGCACAATCGTAACCCTCTGTGATGAGATCGACGAAGCGATCACTGTAGCACGTGTGGATTTGGAGCTGGGGATGGCGGCGCGCCATTTCCGCGAGCATGGGAGCGAAGTGAGTCGGGCCGAAAGAAAGCGGCACGGCAACGCGCAAGCGGCCGCGAAGGTCGCCCGCGGGTAGGATCGTTTCCCTGGCCACGTCGATCTCGGCGCAGACTCGAGCTGCATAATCTCGGAACGTGGCCCCTGCTTCCGTGAGAGCGGCGCCCCGGGTGGTCCGTGCAAGAAGCTGGACACCAAGTTCCGCTTCAAGCCGGAAGAGCCGCCGACTGACGATTGACTTGGAGACGCCGAGCCGGAGCGCAGCAGGCGAAACTCCCCCAGCATCAGCCACTTCTACGAAGGTCTGCAGCTCTTCGATGTCCATTTAGCGTTCCCCTTTCCGCGACACAGCTTGCCATGAACCGGGCCTACCGCATCTCGAATAGGAACGACAATACTGGTTCGAGGCAACGTCGCCCCTGGCGCATGTCTCCCGCAAAACCAATGCCGCTCATGGGCGGCAGCAAAGGATGCAATAATGACGTTTCGTAACGGCCTTGCTTCGCTTCTTCGTCCCGAAGACTCGGTACTCGTTCTGATCGACCACCAGCCTTACCAACTCGCGAATGTGAACAGTCACGAACCGCAGATGGTGATCAACAATACGGCGGGTCTGGCGAAGGCCGCTAAGGCCTTCGGTGTCCCCACGATCCTGACCACCGTGATCGCTGAGCGGGGCGGGCTCCTCTTCCCTCAGATCACGGATGTTTTCCCGGGCCAGGAAGTGATCGACCGGACGTTTATCAACACCTGGGAGGATCGGAAGGTGGTGGACGCGGTCAAGGCGACGGGCCGCAAGCAGTTGATCATCGCTGGCCTGTGGACCGAGGTGTGCGTCGCGATGCCGACGATCCAGGCCCTCGGCGAAGGCTGGGATGTAACGGTGATCACCGATGCGTCCGGCGCCGTTTCGGTCGAGGCACACGAGGTCGCCATCAAGCGCATGATCGCCGCTGGCGCGAACATGATGACCTGGCTGGCGCTGGCGGCCGAATGGCAGCGCGACTGGGCTCGGACCGATCAAGCCGTCGCGTTGACGGAAGTGATCACGCAGCATGCCGGCGGTAGCGGCATCGCGTTCCTGTGGGAGCAGCAGTTGCTCAACACCCCGGTGCCGAGCACCGCGGGTTGATTTGAGCGGGGATGCAGAGATTCTCGAGCGGCGCGTTGCGAAGAAGCTGATTGCTTATCGAGCCTCGTCATCCCCTCTCAATAGCAGGAACGTCCATGCCTTAATGCACGCGGGAAGTTCGAGATCAAGGAAGGCCATTCGCTCGGATCGAGATCGTCGATACTAAAGTCGCACCACTCGGCAACGGCATAGGTGGCAATCCATTCATGCCCAAGCAGAGGCGAAGCGGACTATGCGTGTGATCTGCGGTCATACCGGCAGGACTGTCCCACCGGGTCGGGAGTGCGAGAACCATGCCTCGGCAGCACAGCCGCCTCCTGATCTATCTTATTGATGAATAGCGATATAGATCGTCAATTTGTGCGGCGATCGGCGGCTAATGGCGGAGAGGGAGGGATTCGAACCCCCGATAGGCTTGCACCTATGCCGCATTTCGAGTGCGGTGCATTCAACCACTCTGCCACCTCTCCTGGTGCCAAAAAGGTGATTCCTCACCCTCGCGGTCGGGCCGTGTTCTAGGCGAGGATGCGGGGGGTGACAAGGCGCCGGGAGAAGATTTCCGCACCGCCAAACCGGCCCAAAGGAGGGCGAAATGGAGCATTTGACGGTGAAAGCCAATGGGGCGGCGTTCCATGTCGCCAGGATTGGGGCCGGCAAGCCGCTGTTGCTGCTGCATGGCTGGCCGGAATTCTGGCTGACCTGGGAGCCGGTCATGGCGCGGCTTGCCGACCGTTTTGCGCTGATCGCCCCCGACCTGCGCGGCTTCGGCGCCAGCGACAAGCCGGACGGCCCCTACGGGCCGGAACAGCACACCGACGACATGCTGGCGCTGATGGACGCACTCGGGATCGAACGGGCCGGCGTGGTCGGCCATGACGTCGGCGGTGCCGTGATGCAGCCTTTGGCACGCAAGGCACCGGAGCGGATCGCGGGGCTTTTCTTCTTCGATTTCGTCTATCCCGGCATCGGGCCGCGGATGGCGGCGCCTGACCGGCTGAACCACATCTGGTACCAGTCATTCCACCAGATGGAGATGGCGCCGAAACTCGTCGGTGCGACGCGCGAGAGCTGCCGGCTCTATATCGGGCATTTCCTCAAAGGCTGGTCCCATCGCCAGGATGCATTCGACGATGTGCTGGACGCCTTCACCGACAATTTCCTGAAAGCGGGCAATCTCGCCGGCGGCTTTGCGCATTACCGCGCAGCGCACGCCGCGCGCGTCAGGATGATGAAGGGCGAAGGGCCGTCATTGCCCGCGATCACCGTGCCGACCTGCATCCGCTGGGCCGAGCACGATCCGCTGTTTCCCTATGCCTGGACCGACCGGCTCGGCGAGACCTTCGCTGACCTCGATCTGAAAATGTTCGACGACGTCGGACATTTTCCGCATCGCGAAGCGCCGGATCGCGCAAGCAGCGAGATCTCCACGTTCTTTTCGCGGATCGGATGGATCTGAAACGGGAGAATCAGGTTAGAAAGTATGGGTGGGACCGCCAGACGCGACAAAAATAACTGGCGGTCCCGTGCCGCTTCATCAAAATGCTGGCCGGGGAAGTGCGGCTTCGCCGGTCAGCGGAGCGACGCCGCCACCGTAGCAATGCGCGCGGCAACAGCCAACGCAATGTCGGCCTTAACCTAACCTTTAAACCTTACTGCACCCGGATTTCCGAGGAATCGCCCGTAAACCTACGGGAAGATGACGGCCATGCTACGGGAGCCGTAGGGTGGGCAAAGCGCAGCGTGCCCACCACCACGGGCGGAGCGCTTGATGGTGGGCACGCTTCCGCCTGTGCTTGTTTGAGCCGCGGTGCAAGAAGTCGCTTTGCCCACCCTACGCTCCGTCACGCGCTCTTCTTTGCTTTCTTCTCGCCGTTGTCTTTCTCGTTCTTCTCGGCAGTCTTCGCGTTCTTGCCGTTCTCCTTGCGGCGGTTGGTGAAGCGCGCATTGCCGAGGCCAGTGCCGATCGTCAGCACGCCCCAGCGCTCGACGTCCTGCATGAAGGGGACTTCGGAAAGCCCCTGCACCACGCCGTCATTGTGCATCACGATCGTCGTGTCGTGGTCGCCGATCTCTGGGATCGCCTCGACCAGGCTTGCTGGCAGGTTGAACTTGCTGCTCTCCCAATTGCCGGGCAGGTTTTGCGCGCCCTTCTCGATCGAGCCGTCCTCGTCGATCACGCCCGGACAGGCGATGCCGATGAAGGGCGCGAGCTTCAGGCCATCGGACTCCGCCTCCGCGATCAGGCCCTTCAGCATCTTGACCAGTTCCTTCACCGCGGCTTCGCGCGTCGGCGCTTCATCGGCATGGCGCCACAGTTCGGATTTCCATACTGTGGCCTTGGAGAGGTCCGGCGCCTTCTTCCAGCGCGTCTCGACCACGCCGCAGCGGATGTTGGTGCCGCCGATGTCGACCGCCAGGATGCTGTCATGAGCTTCGAATATCCATGACGGCGCCAGATGCAGGCAGCCGATCAGCCCGGCCTCGTCGGGGTGATAGCGGATCGGCAGAAGGTCGACCTTGAACTTCTCGTCCTTGAGGATGATCTCGGTGCGCGCGATCGCGAGTTCGCCAAGCCTGGAGTCGCGGAAGCCGCCGCCGACCACGATGCGCTCGGTCTTGGCCCAGGCCTTGGTCTTGAGGAAGCGCCGCGTCACATAGGCAAGCTCCAGCGCGAACTCCTCGATTGCGCTGTGGACCACGGCCGAGGCCTCTGTGTCGTCACCGACCAGCATCGCATCCAGCGTCTTCTTGCTGACCTGTTCGGACGGCTCGTCGCCGAACGGATCCTCGCCGGACTTGCGCAACGGCTTGCGCCAGCGGTCGAGGATCTTGCGGAAGGCGCTCTTGCTGGCGCGGTCGCCGAGGAAACCCTCGTCGTCCTTCAGTTCGATGTTGAAGCTGTCGACGTCGACCGACGGCAGACGCGTCGCGCCATGGCGGGCGATCCCCGTTGTCAGTACCTGCTCATCGGCCATGAGACCCTTGCCCCGGTTGGAACCGGGGGATAACGGCCGGAAACCCGATTGGTTGCGCCCTCGCCCGCGGCAGATTCAGGCCGCAAGCTTCAGGATATTGACGACGTCGGCCGGCTCGCGGATCGGCTGCGGGTTGGAGCGGGTGAAGATCGACAGCATCGCATTCCTGCCGATCAATTCGAAGCGGTCCTCGCCCACTCCGACATCGGCGAGGCGCCGCGGCAGGCCGAGCTTGGCGATGAAGGCGGCGAAGGCCTCGCTCGCATCGAGTTCGGGGGCGCCGAGCGCGGCCGCGATCGATTTTTGCGCCTGTTCGGTCGCGGGGCGGTTGTAGCGCAGCACGCTCGGCATCATCACCGCCGTGCAGAAATAATGCGGCACGTCGCAGGTGCCGCCAAGCACATGGCCGATCGCGTGGCTCGCGCCCATCGGCACCCGCGCCTGCAACCCGAACGCCGACATCCAGGAGCCCAACTGGCAATTGACGCGCGCCGCTTCGTCGTTCGGATTCTCCTTGGTGCGCGAGAGGCCGTCATGGAGATAGCGCAGGCCCTGCAGGCAGACGGCATCGACCAGCGCGTTGCCGCGGATCGAGCAGATCGCCTCGATGCCGTGATCCATCGCGCGGGTGCCGGAGCCAAGCCACAGCTTTTCCGGCGTGTAGCGCGTGATGGCGGGATCGAGGATGATGGTGCGCGGCATCATCAGGGGATGATTGAAGATCTGCTTCAGCTTGCGGCGGGTATCGGTCACCAGCGTGCCGGAATTGTACTCGCCGCCGGACAGCGTGCTCGGAATTGCGATCATCCGTACCTTCGGCGCGCGGAACGGGCCGAAGCGGCGCTCGGGCGTGGTCTCGAAACCATCGAGCCCGGTGGAATCGAAGATCTCATGCTCCATGCACATCAGCACGATCTTGGCCGCATCCACCACCGAGCCGCCGCCGATCGCGACCACGAGATCGGCGCCGGCCTCCTTGGCGTGCTTTGCGATGTGCACCACGACGTCGCGCGTGGTATGCTGCGGGATGCCGTCGAAGGTCGCGGCATAGCGATCGCCAAGGGCGGTGCGGATCTTCTCGATCTCGTCGGTCGTGGTGTTGAGCGTGCGGCTGACGATCAGGTAGACGCGCCTCGCGCCGAGTCGTTCGGCCTCCTCACGCAGCGCCTCGGCTGCGGGCTTGCCATAGATCACGAAATCCATCGAAGGATATTGATAGCTGCCCGCGCTGTGCATATTCGGCTCCCTTGAAGTCTATTTGGTTGAACAGGTCCTTCTCTTACCTCCCCCGCTTGCGGGGGAGGTCGGATCGCATCGCCAGATGCGATCCGGATGAGGGCTCTCTCCTCACGGAAAGTCCCATCGTGAGGACACCCTCACCCCAGCCCTCTCCCGCAAGCGGGAGAGGGAGCGAAGCGACGTCAGGCCTGGAACTTGGTGAAATCAGGCGGCCGTCGCTCTGCGAACGCCGCAAAGGCTTCGCGCGCCTCGGGCGTCTTCAGCCGCTCCTTGAACAGGCTGCCTTCCTCGGCCATCCGCGCCGCGATCCGCTCGTGATCACGCATCAACTGCTTGGTGAGGCTGAGCGAACCAGCCGGCCGCTTGGTCAGCGCGATTGCGGCATCCAGCGCCTTCTTGCGCAGCTCCGCCTGCGGCACCACGGCATTCGCCAGGCCACAGGCCAGCGCCACGGATGCTTCCATCGGCTCGCCGAGTGCGAACATCGCATAGGCCCGCGCATGGCCGATCCGGAGCGGCAACAGGAAGCTCGAGGCCGCTTCCGGCACCAGCGCCAGATTGACGAACGGCGTGATCAGCCGCGCATTGTCGGCGAGATAAACGAGATCGCAATGCAGCAGCATGGTGGTGCCGACGCCCACGGCATTGCCCTGCACCGCCGCGACCAGCGGCTTCTTCGCCTTGCCGATGGTGGCGATGAAGCGATGTGCCCCGCCCTCGACGGCGGAATTGTCGCCGCGGGAGTGGCTGGCGAAATCGGCGAGGTCGTTGCCCGCCGTAAAGCTGTCGCCGTCGCCCTGGAACAGGACCGCCCGGACCGAGCCATCGCTCTCGGCGCGATCGAGCGCGTCCGACATGGCGTCATACATGGCCACGGTGAGCGCGTTCTTCTTCTCGGGACGCTGCAAGGTCACCGTCATCACGCCGTCGGCGATCTCGGTCTTGACATGCTCGCTCATGGCTTGCTCCCCCGGCCCGCCGTTACCACTTCTCGCCGAACGGACGGATTTCCAGCTCGAACGTCCACGCGCTCTTCGGCTGCTGGTAGAGCTGCCAATAGGAGGCGGCGACGGAAGACGGCGGCATCAATAGATCCGGGTTGTCGAGCGCGTTGGGGCCGAGCGCTTCGATGCGCCGCTGCCTCACCCACTCGGTATCGACGCCGGAGTCGATGATGAGATGGGCGACATGGATGTTCTTCGGTCCGAGCTCGCGCGCCATCGCCTGCGCCACCGCGCGCAGGCCGAACTTGGCGCTGGCGAAGGCGGCGTAGCCCGACCCCACCGCGCAACGATGCGGTGGCGCCGGTGAAGAAGATGTTGCCCTGGCCGCGCGGCAGCATCAGCCGCGCCGCTTCGCGGCCCGCGAGGAAGCCGGAATAGCAGGCCATCTCCCAGACCTTGCGGAACACACGCTCGGTGGTTTCCAGAATCGGGAAATTGACGTTGGCGCCGATGTTGAAGATGCAGACCTCGAGCGGCGCATGCTTGTCGGCGTCGCTCAGGAAGGAGATGATCTCCTCCTCCTTGCGCGCGTCGAGCGAGCGGGCATGAATCTCGCCGCCGGCCGCTTCGATGTCCTTCACCAGCGGCTCGAGCTTGGCGCCGTTGCGCCGTCCGGCGAAGATGGTGAAACCTTCGGACGCAAACTTCTTGGCGATCTCGCCGCCGATATAATCGCCGGCCCCGATGACCGCCGCCGTGGCATTTCTCTTCTGCATTGGCCTCTCCCGACTGCTGATTAGAAATAAATCATTGATGTCGCGGCGCGCGCTCAGGACGTGCGCAGCGACTCCGCCAGTTTGTGCTTCAAGATCTTGCCCGTCGAGGTCGCCGGCAGCGCGTCGAGCAGGATGATCTCCGACGGCCGCTTGTAGGAGGTGAGCTGCGGCGCCACATGCGCCATCAGGTCCTGCGCCGTCGCCTTCGAGCCCTGGAGCAACTGGACGAATGCGACTACTTCCTCGTTGCCCTCGACCGGCCGCCCCACCACCGCGCACTGCACCACGGCGTCGTGGGTCGAGAGCACCGCCTCGATCTCGGCCGGATAGACGTTGAAGCCGGAGCGGATGATCATCTCCTTGGTGCGGCCGACGATGAACAGGCAGTCGCCCTCGAAACGCGCCAGATCGCCGGTGTTGAACCAGCCGTCGGGATCGATCGCCTTCGCGGTGAGATCGGGCGCGCGGTAGTAGCCGCGCATGACGTTGGCGCCGCGGACATGGAGTTCGCCGACCTCGCCATTGGCAACGAGCTTGCCATCACGGCCGACGATCCGGGCCTCGAGACCGGGCAACAGTGTCCCGACCGCATGATCGGCTCTCGGCGCCTCCGGACGGACACCGGAAATTCCCGGCGAGCATTCGGTGATGCCGTACCCGTTGAGCAGGGACAGCCCTAGCTCCTGTTCCACCCGCGATTTCAGGTCGAGGTCGAGCGGTGCGCCGGCGACCGAGATCAGGCGCAGTGCGCCACGGTTCAATTTCGAAAGCCCTGACGTTCGCTTGTATTCGAGCAGGCGCTGATAGGTCGCGGGCACGCCGTTCAGGATCGTGATGCCTTCCTCCGCCATCGCCTGCACCAGCGCCGCCGGATCATACTTGGCGACCAGCCGGACGGTGGCGCCGGTCATCAGCGTCATCGTCAGCAGCGAGATGCCGACGATGTGCGAGATCGGCAGCACGCAATATTGCACATCGTCGGCGGTCATGTTGCGCAGCGCCGCGGTGGTCTTGGCGCTGAACAGCAGATTGCGGTGCGTCAGCATCACGCCTTTCGGCGTGCCCGTGGTGCCCGAGGTGTAGATGAGGACCGCGACCTGGCTGGCGCCGTCAGCCTCGACCGGCTCGGGCGAGGTCGCCTCATTCAGCGCGGAAACGCCGATGCCATAGAGCGGGCCGACATCCTGCACCGGTGCGCCGTAACGCGCGGCATGCGCGGCTGCTTCCTTGGAGACGTCGACGGTGAAGAAGGCGCGGCGCGCGCCGCTATGATCCCGGATCTGGTCCAGTTCGCGCGGCGACAGTCTCGGATTGACCACGATCGCCCAGGCATCGAGCCGGCTCGCGGCGAGCAGAAGGCAGGCGAGCGGAATCGCGTTCTCACTGACGACCATGATGCGGTCGCCGGCACGGACGCCAAGCGCACGCAGCGCGTCCGCGGTGCCGCCGATGGCGCGGTCGAGTTCGCGATAGGTCAGGCTTTCGCCGTCATCGATCAGCGCCGTGCGATCCGGCGTCGCCGCGACATGCCGGTCGATCACCTCATGAATCCGGTCCGGCAGACTTGCCAGAATTTCGGCCGCCGGGGCCGCCTGCTCCAATATCGTCAATGCTACCTCCCGCCGCCACAACCCTTGTTCCGGGTCTTGTTGTGGATTGGTTTGCTTAAGTCCCTTGCCGCCTCACGCAGCCTTTCGCCGCCGCAAGCTGCGCGACGATTTCTTCCTCGACCTCGCGCAGGCGATCCTTGCCGAAGAACATCTCGTCGCCGACGAAGAAGGTTGGCGAGCCGAACTCGCCGCGCGCCACCGCGGCTTGCGTGTTCTCGATCAGCTTCTTCTTGACGTCGTTGTGCTGGATGCGCGCGATTACGCGATCGATATCGACACCGGAGGCGAGGAACGCGTCCCGGAAGACCTGCGGATCGTCCATCTTCTTCGGCTCGACCCACATGTGGTGGTAGGCCGCACGGAAATAGGGCTCGAACAATCCCTCGAACTCCGCGGCGATCACGCCGCGCATCAACATCAGCGTGTTCACCGGAAAGAACGGGTTCTGTTTGAACTTCGTGATGTTATGGCGCCGCAGGAAGCGCTCGGTTTCGAGCGCGTTGTATTCGCCCTTGTTCTTGATCCCGCGCAGCGAGTCGAACGGCGACATGTTGCCGGTCGCCTTGTAGACGCCGCCGAGCAGCACCGGGACATAGTCGAACTTCACGCCGGTGCGCTTTTCGATTCCCGGCAGGACAAGCTCGGCGAGATAGGCGTTCGGGCTGCCGAAATCGAAGTGAAACTCGACCTTGAGCGGAGCAGCCATCGATTGCCTTTCCCTGCAGGGCGGCCGTCGCCGCCATCGGTTGCGAGCTCGGCTTTAAGGTTCTATTTTAGAACTGTCAATAGCGGATTGGGATCTGCAGTAAAGGTCAGCGCACAAACGGTTGAACGCGCCTCAGTGCCGAATTAGAATGAATCCTGCTTCGTGGAGTGCAGGTGACTGGAGACATTGATGAAATGGGATACTCTTGAAGAGGAGCCGTGCTCACTGGCCCGCACGGTGGCCGTGATCGGCGACCGCTGGAGCCTCCTGATCCTGCGCGAATGTTTTCTTCGCAAGCGGAGGTTCGAGGCGTTCCAGTCCTCGCTCGGCATCACCCGCCATCTGCTCGCCGAGCGGCTGAAGAAGCTGGTGCGCTTCGGCGTGCTGCGCCGGATCCCGTACCAGGAATCGCCAAAGCGCTACGAATACATTCTGACGCAGAAGGGCCTCGACCTCTATCCGATCATCATGTCGATCGTGCACTGGGGCAACATCCACATGGTCGACTCGCGCGGCCGTCCGATGCTGCATCAGCACAAGAACTGCGGACACATGTTCGATCCCGTGATGGTCTGCTCGGAATGCGGCGAGCCCCTGACGGCCAAGGCCGTCCATGTGCATCCAGGCCCCGGCGCCCGCCAGACCTCGCCGATGCACGCCATGGCTGCGGATGATCCGAAAGCGAAGACGGGCTCGTAGCGCCTGAGATCAGTCCGAGCTGCACCAACGATGGACGCTGGCGCTCCCTCTCCCGCTTGCGGGGGAGGGCTGGGGTGGGGGTCTCTCCACGAATCCCCCAGCGGAGAGAACCCTCACCCGGCGCTACGCGCCGACCTCCCCCGCAAGCGGGGGAGGTAAGGGAGCGGGAACCGGGCTAAAACCGCTCCAAATCCTTCATTTTGGGCCGGTTTTCGGCCCGATTGCCTTGACTCCTGGCGCTTGGCCGCTATAACGACGCCCAATCCGGCGCGGGATTTCTCGCGCCGTTTGGTTTTGCGCGAATTCCGGGGCACGTCCTCGCGCCGCGCGAAAATCGTAACCCATAGCGACTGAACAAGAAGCCGGCCCGGGGACACCCTCGAGGACGGGATCGAACACGAAGGAATCAAACGATGTTCGCAGTCATCAAAACCGGCGGCCGGCAGTACCGCGTCGTCCCGGATGATGTTCTCGAGATTGGCAAGATCGCCGGCGATGTCGGCACGATCGTGCAGCTTGGCGAAGTTCTGGTGGTCGGCGGCGAGACGCCGGTCCTGGGCACGCCGACGGTGGCAGGTGCTTCGGTAGCGGCCGAGGTGCTGCAGCACAAGCGCGGTCCGAAGGTGATTGCGTTCAAGAAGCGCCGCCGCAAGAATTCACGCCGCAAGCGCGGCTATCGCGACGAGCTGACGGTGCTCCGGATCACCGAGATCCTGACCGACAACGCGAAGCCGACGATCGGCCCGCGGCCGAAGAAGGAAAAGGTTGCTGCAGCGCCCACTGAGGATGCTGCATAAGCCTTCAAGAACGCCGCGTTTGAGAGATGTGATTGTCACGTATCAAAAGTTGAAGCGTGACAAAAAGTGAAATGATTCCGTCAAGGAATTGATCTACAGAATTACTGCAGTTGGAGACGAGCTATGGCTCACAAAAAAGCAGGCGGTTCATCGCGAAACGGACGTGATTCCAAGGGCAAGCGCCTTGGCATCAAAGCGTTCGGCGGCGAGCTCGTGATTCCCGGTAACATCATCGCGCGTCAACGCGGCACCACCTGGCATCCGGGCCTTAATGTGGGCATGGGAACCGATCATACCCTGTTCGCCAAGGTCGAGGGTCGTGTGGAGTTCCGCGCCAAAGGCAATGGCCGCACCTTCGTATCGGTGATTCCGGTGGCCGAGGCTGCAGCCGAATAGACGGTGGACGATATGAGTCCGCCGGATCCTGTTGAACCGGCGGGGCTCGAAGAGGCTCCAAGGGGAGGCGGGATACCGGCCTCCCCTTTTTCGTTGCGCGTGTCCCAAATGGGGCCACGCGCAAGGATCGAAGCGTAGCGTACCGTTTTCGCATCACAGGAGCCCGACATGCTGCAGGATATCCCGACCCCAATATTGCGCGAGTCGAGAGGTTGCGTCCTCGAGACCGAACGGCTGAGCTTGCGCAAGCCGACGCTCGCGGACGTAAAAGCAATCGCGCATCTCGCCAACGATCGCCGCATTGCGGAGAATACCCGTCGCCTGCCGCATCCCTATTCCCAGGATCATGCGGTCGAATTCGTACGCGCGCTCGCTGACACGGGCGAGACCGTATTCCTGATCGAGAACAGCTCCGCACCGATCGGCATGGTCGGCATCAATTGGCGCGAAGTGGACGCGCCGGAGCTCGGCTACTGGCTCGGCGTCGAACATTGGGGCCAGGGCTTTGGCACCGAGGCCGCGCGCGCGGTGATCGACTACTTCTTCGAGGAGTTCGACCACGACCACCTGTTCTCCGGCGCCCGCGTGGCCAACCCGTCGTCGCGCAACATCCTGGAGAAGTGTGGCTTCCAGTGGAGCGGCGTCGAGCTGCACCGCTTCGAGGCGCTCGGCTCTTCCACGCCGGTCGACTGCTTCCGCCTGTCGCGCAGCGTCTGGTCGTCGCTGAAGAGCTGGGGTGCATCGACGCGGCGGTGAGAAGCCCATTCGCCGTGAAGACTGCGTAGGGTAGGCAAAGCGCAGCGTGCCCACCGCCACGAACCGAGCGCGGATGGTGGGCACGCTTCGCTTTGCCCACCCTACACCGCAGCGTCCCTGACGCTACACCGGCGGGCTTACCATCGGCTCTTCCCGTCCCAGCTTCTGTTCGCGTAGGAAGATATAGAGCCCGGCGGCGATGATGATCGCGGCACCCACGATGGTGGCCCAGGACGGCACGTCGCCGAACACGGCGAAGCCGAAGATCACCGCCCAGACGATCATCGAATATTGGTAGGGCACCACGACGCTTGCCGGCGCCAGCTTCAGCGAGCGGTTGACGCAGAGCAGCGCGGCGACCGAAATGAGGCCGGCGATGAAGAAGATGGCAAGGCTGCCGGCGTCCGGCGTCACCCAGCCGAATGGCGACAGCACGGCGCCGAGCAGGAACGTGCCGCCGAATTGCGACGAGGCCAATACGATATCGGGCGTTGCGCGCAGCGAACGCGTGATCAGCATCAGGACTGCGAACGACATGCTGCCGCCGAGCGCGATCATCGCCGGCCAGCTTATGGTTTGCGCGGATGGCCTGAGCGCGATCAACACGCCGCAGAAGCCGACCAGGATCGCGCTCCAACGCCGCCAGCCGATCTGTTCGCCCAGCACCAGGCCCGACAGCGCGGTGACGAAGATCGGACCGGCGAGATAATAGGTGATGACGTCGGCGAGCGGCAGGTAGACGGTCGCAAGGAAGAAGGCGGCGACCTCGAGCGTCGACAGCGTCACCCGCAGCAATTGCAGCCAGGGGCGCTCGAGACGGAAGAATTCCGCGCGCTGCCTCCAGATGATCGGGAGCAGCACGACCAGCGCCGCACAGGCGCGCAGCCACAACAACTGTCCGACCGAATAGGTCGCGACAAGGAATTTCCCCATCGCATCGCCGAAAGAGAACATGAAGATCGACAGCAGCATCAAGCCGATGCCGGCAAGTCGGGCGGAGCGATCATCATAGGCGGAGAGTTTTGCGAACAGGGTCATCAGGCGGGAGATGTTTCTTGCTGTCGTCGTGGCCGGCCCGTTTTTAAAGGCGTGGTTGTCCGGAACAAGCCCGCAGCTCACAAATTGCACGGATTGTCGCAGCGCTCCCGCTGCGATAGCGGTGAAGTGAACAAGATTACGATCAGAGGAAGCCCCAGATATGACCGACTTCGACCCCGCCCGGCATCGCGTGGTGCAAGCACAGCGCTGGTTCGAAGATTTCACCCTGGGCGAACGCTTTGTGATCCCGAGCCGGACCCAGACGGAGGCCGTGTTCGCGGCGTTCCAGACTGCTAGCGGCGACACCCATCCGATCCACTACGACGTCGAATATTGCCGCGCCCGCGGCATGCCGGACCTGCTCGCACACGGCTTCCAGACCCTGATCCACACTGCGCCCGGCGCCGGGCTGTTTCCTTTCATCGTCGAGGAATCCATGATCGGCTTTCTCGAACAGTCGAGCCGCTTCTTGAAGCCGGTCTATGCCCGCGACACCATTTATCCCGCGCTCGAAGTGACCGAGCTTGTGCCCGGCCGCACCACCGGCATCGTGACGCTGCACTCCACCGTGTTCAACCAGCGCCGCGAACTGGTGCTCGAAGGCATGCAGAAGTTTCTGATCCGGCGCCGGCCGGCTTAATCTTCGCGCCCTCGTGCGCGAGCAGCCAGCGCTTGCGCTCCAGCCCGCCGCCATATTTGACCAGCGCGCCGTTGGCGCCGATCAGACGATGACAGGGCAGCACGACGCTGATCGGGTTCGAGCCGTTGGCATGGCCAACCGCGCGCTGGGCATTGGGCGCACCGAGCCTTGCCGCCATCGCGCCATAGCTCATCGTGGTGCCCACGGGGATTTTCGCCAGCGCGGTCCAGACCTTCTGCTGGAATGGCGTGCCGGCAACGCGCCATTGGATGCTGCCGAGGCGATCGAGGTCGCCCTTGAAATAGCCCGACAGCGCGGCGCGGATGTCCTTCGGGGCACACGCCTGTTTCAGGACCACCGCACCATGATGCAGGCGCAGCAGCTCGTTCATGCGCGCCTCGTAGTCCTCCCAATCCAGCGCGCGGAGCGCTCCGTCGTCATCGGTGACCAGCAACGCCACCCCGATCGGCGTTTCCAGCCGATCCAGGCCGAACGTTACGGCCGGCTTTGTCCGTTTGTCGCGAACAGGCATCTTCGTCCCTGACATCGATGAACGATCGCATCTTCCCCTGCGCGGCGTGCCAGCGTCCACCCGATTTCCGGGGTCGGGCTGCACCCTACTTTGGTCGACTGATATCGCTCGGCTTTTCGGCACGACTCCACCTTGCATTGCAGCAAGGGTTCCTCCACTATCGCGGCTCAGCGATGGCATCCGGCAGGCCTTGAACCCGCCGGAGAAGATCATCGGCACAATCACAACACATGAGGAAGCTGCGAATGAGGAACGGGTTTTTGCATCTGGTCACAGGGACGGCGCTGGCACTTGCTCTGTCGGTTTCAGCGGCCAATGCCCAGAAGAAATACGACCCTGGCGCAAGCGACACCGAGATCAAGGTCGGCCAGACCGTGCCGTTCTCCGGACCCGCGTCGGCCTATGCCTCGATCGGCAAGACCCAGGCGGCCTATATCAAGATGATCAACGATCAGGGCGGCGTGAACGGGCGCAAGATCAACCTGATCCAGTATGACGACGCTTATTCGCCGCCGAAGGCGGTCGAGCAGGTGCGCAAGCTCGTCGAAAGCGACGAGGTGCTTCTGACTTTCCAGATCATCGGCACGCCGTCCAACGCCGCGGTCCAGAAATATCTCAACTCCAAGAAGGTGCCGCAGCTATTCGCGGCGACCGGCGCATCGAAGTTCACCGATCCAAAGAACTTCCCGTGGACGATGGGCTTCAACCCGAACTACTTCGTCGAGGGCCGCATCTACGGCCAGTACATTCTGAAGAGCCATCCGAGCGCCAAGATCGGCATCCTCTACCAGAACGACGACCTCGGCAAAGACTACCTGAACGGCATCAAGGCCGGCCTCGGCGACAAGGCGGCCAGCATGGTGGTGGCGGAAGCCTCCTACGAGGTATCGGATCCGACCGTGGATTCGCAGATCCTCAAGATCAAGGACGCCGGCGCGGACCTGTTCTTCAGCGCCTCCACGCCGAAGCAGGCGGCGCAGGCGATCAAGAAGATTGCCGAGCTCGGCTGGAAGCCGGTGCAGATCGTCGACATCAACGCGACCTCCGTCGGCGCGGTGATGAAGCCCGCAGGCCTCGAGGCGGCCAAGGGTGTGATCAGCGTCAACTACGGCAAGGATCCGCTCGATCCGACCTGGAAGGACGACGCCGGCATGAAGAAGTATTTCGAGTTCATGGCCAAGTACTATCCGGAAGGCGACAAGGACTCGAACTTCAACACTTATGGCTACTCGACCGCGCAGCTCCTGGTCCATGTGCTGAAGCAGTGCGGCGACGACCTGACGCGGGAGAACGTCATGAAGCAGGCGACCAGCCTCAAGAACGTGCAGCTCGACCTGTCGCTGCCCGGGATCGTCGGCAACACCTCGCCGACCGATTACCGCGTCAACAAGCAGCTCCAGATGATGCGCTTCAACGGCGAGCGCTGGGAACTGTTCGGCCCGATCCTCGAGGACGCCGGCCCGGCGGGTTAGTGGCGGGACTCGCAAGACAGACGATCGGCGGCCTCCGGGCCGCCGATTTGTTTGGATGCGTCGATCGGTAGGGTGGGCAAAGCGAAGCGTGCCCACCATCGCGAACCGTGCACTGAATGGTGGGCACGCTTCGCTTTGCCCACCCTACGGCTGCGGCTTCGTGGCTTACTCCGGAATCTCCCCGAACGTCTTGCCCACCGGCAGCACCGCGTGGCGGATCAGCCGCGAATCCTCCACTGCGGCCTGGCGGTGCTTCACCGCTTCGCGATAGACGGGATCGCGGATCATCTCGACGAAGGCGGCAACGCTCGGGTATTCGGCGATGAAGCAATGATCCCAGCGTTCCTCCTGCGGCCCGATCAGCATCAGTTCGAAGCGACCCTGCCAGACGATGCGGCCGCCGAGCCGCTCGAACACCGGGCCGCTTTCGCGGCCATAGGCTGCATAGGCTTCCGCGCCGGTGGCCTTGCGGCCATCGGGATAGGCGGCCTCGGCGCGCAGGCGGACCAGATTGAGCATGTGGATCGGACCCGGCCGATCGCTCTCCCTGAATTGCGCGAACACTTCCTTGGTCGGATCGATATGGCCCATGCGGCTCTCCTGTCTTTGTTTGACGCGTTTTCTGCGCCTGGTTCCCCATTCCTTACCACGCCCTGCCTCACCTCCTAATCCCGCGTTAAGCTTTGCGTAACCGAGCCTTAAACCGGGAACGCTAGCGTGCGCGGAGCGTAGTGTGAGCAGCGTTTTGGATGGCCTTCGGAAAGAAAAAGAGCGGCGGGCGCAAGGAGCCGCTATTTGGGCTTCCGGCCGCGCTCGCCGATTTGCGGCTCTCGCCGGCCGATCGCATCCCCAATCCCGAAGACAAGCCGAAGAAATCCGCCAAGCGCAGCAGCGGTGATGCGAGTGAGGAACCGCCGCGCGAGCGCAAGCCGGCCCCGAGTGGCGGGAAACGGCGGAAATCGCGCCGCGGCTTTTCGATCGGCCGCATCTTCTACTGGGGCGCCGTGCTCGGCCTGTGGGCTGCGATTGCGGTCGTCGGCGTCGTGGTCTGGGTCGGCGCGCATCTGCCGCCGATCCAATCGCTCGAAATCCCCAAGCGGCCGCCGACGATCCAGATCGTCGGCATGGACGGCAGCGTGCTGGCACAGCGCGGCGAAATGGCCGGCGCCAATGTCGCGCTGAAGGACCTGCCGCCATACCTGCCGAAAGCCTTCATCGCCATCGAGGATCGCCGCTTCTACTCGCACTATGGCATCGATCCGATCGGCATAGTTCGCGCCGCCGTGACCAACCTCCTGCACCGCGGCGTGTCGCAAGGCGGCTCGACGCTGACGCAGCAGCTCGCCAAGAACCTGTTCCTCACGCAGGAGCGCACCATGCAGCGCAAGCTGCAGGAGGCCGAGCTCGCGCTATGGCTGGAGCGCAAGCATTCCAAGAACGAGATTCTGGAGCTCTATCTCAACCGCGTCTACTTCGGTTCCGGCGCCTATGGCGTGGAGGCCGCGGCACAACGCTATTTCGGCAAGTCCGCAAAGAACGTGACATTGCCGGAGGCCGCGATGCTCGCGGGCCTGGTGAAATCGCCGTCGCGATTGGCGCCGAACCGCAATCCTGAAGGCGCCGAGCAGCGCGCGCAGGTCGTGCTGTCAGCGATGGCGGACGCCAAGTTCATCACCGAGGCCCAGGCGCGGGCCTCGATCGGCCATCCCTCCTACAACGTGAAGCCGGCCGGCGCCGGCACCGTGAATTATGTCGCCGACTGGATCGGCGAAGTGCTCGATGACCTCGTCGGCCAGATCGACCAGGACATCAGGGTCGAGACCACGATCGATCCGAAGCTGCAGAACGTCGCCGAAGCCGCCATCATCGACGAGCTCGCCGCCAAGAGCGTGAAGTTCAACGTCACCCAGGGCGCGCTGGTGGCGATGACGCCCGACGGCGCGGTGCGCGCCATGGTGGGCGGACGGAACTATGCCGAAAGCCAGTTCAACCGCGCGGTGACCGCCAAGCGCCAGCCCGGTTCGGCCTTCAAGCCGTTCGTCTATCTCACCGCGGTCGAGGCCGGGCTGACGCCGGAGACGATCCGCACCGATGCCCCGCTCGATATCAAGGGCTGGAAGCCGGAGAACTACACCCACGAATATTTCGGCTCGGTGACGCTGACGCAGGCGCTGGCGATGTCGCTGAACACGGTCGCGGTCCGGCTAGGGCTCGAGGTCGGGCCGAAGAACGTGGTGCGGACCGCGCACCGGCTCGGCATCTCCTCCAAGCTCGACGCCAATCCCTCGATCGCGCTCGGCACCTCCGAGGTCTCGGTGATCGAACTGGTCGGCGCCTACGCGCCCTTTGCCAATGGCGGCATGGCGGTCTCGCCGCATGTGGTGACGAAGATCCGCACCGATAAGGGCAAGCTGCTCTACGTCCGGCCCGCCGACCAGTTCGCCCGGGTGATCGAGCCGCGTTATGTCGCGATGATGAACGCAATGATGATGGAGACGCTGATCTCCGGCACCGCGCGCAGGGCGGAAATCCCCGGCTGGACCGCCGCCGGCAAGACCGGCACCAGCCAGGATTTCCGCGACGCCTGGTTCATCGGCTACACCGCCAATCTCGTCACCGGTGTCTGGCTCGGCAATGACGACAATTCGCCGACCAAGAAGGCGACCGGCGGCGGCCTGCCGGTGGAAGTGTGGACCCGCTTCATGCGATCGGCGCATCAGGGCGTCCCGGTCGCGAGCCTGCCGAATTCGCAAGTCGGCTGGGCGCTGTCGAATCTGGTGCAGGCGTCGTCGCAGGTGAGCCCGCCGTCACCGCAGTCGCTGGCGCCACCCGCGCCCGTCCCATCCGCCGGCCCGATGGCGCCCACTCCATCCGCCGGTTCGTACCGGCCACCGCCGACTCGCGCCTCGACGCAGCCCAATCCCAATGCGCGTCCGGAAGCCGCGGCAGGATTGGACGGCTGGCTGGTCGATCGCCTGTTTGGCGGAAATCGGTAGCTCCAGCGGCGCAGCCACCATCATTGGCCGTCATGCCCCGCGCAGGCGGGGCATCCAGTACGCGGCGACCTCGCAGAATGAGCACCAACGTCAGTGGGATACTGGATCGTCCGCCTTCGCGGACGATGACAGCGAGGAAAACGCGACAGTTAAGCTAATCCTCGATCCCGTAGCGGTGCAGGTCGTTGCCGTAGGTATCGAGCCAGGTCTTGGCGCGATCGACCGACGAGCAGATCCGGCCGACGGTCTTCCAGAACCGCAGCGAGTGGTTCATCTCGACCAGATGCGAAACCTCATGCGCGGCGAGATAGTCGAGCACATAGGGCGGCGCGAGGATCAGGCGCCAGGAGAACGAGAGCGATCCGTGCGAGGTGCAGGAACCCCAGCGGCTCGATTGATCGCGGATCGAGACACGGCGCACGCGCACGCCGAGTTCCGCCGCATAAGCCAGGGAAGCCTTGTGCAGATCCTTGCGCGCTTCGCGCTTGAGGAAGTCATGCACCCGGCGGTCCATGTGCTCCGGCTCGCCGGCCACGCACAAAATCCTTTCGCCACTGTCGCGAATCTCGGCCCACACCGTGCCGCGCTCGCCGGCGCGATGCACAAGCCGATGCGGCACGCCACGCAGCGGCACCACTGTGCCGTGTTGGAATGGCGCCGCCTTCGGCAGGCGGCCGAGGCGCGCGGCGATCCAGCCGCCATGAAGCTGCGCGAAGTCGCGCGCGTCGGCGATCGTGCCGCGCGGCGGCATCGTGAGGATCGCTTCGCGGTCGGTTGGATGAATGCGAAGCGTGTAACGGCGCGCGCGCCGGTGCCGCCGCAGCCTGATCGCGAAATATTGGGAGCCGTGCTTGATGAGAAGAGTCGAGGGTTCGGCAGGCCGCCGATAAAGGAGCGCGCGAGTGGCCATTTCTGAGAGTCCGGGGAGGAGAACTTCGCCCGGATTCTGCCATATCCGCCGCCAGGGAAATCGCTCGGCGCAAAAACAAATCATTTGCCCAATATACAGAGGCTGCCCGCGATTTGACCCCTAGATACTGGGGTCGGAACCCGAAAAATTTGGGCCGGGTCGGCCCAAAATCACCCTCCAAGGAACGAGTCATAACTCATTCCTTGAACGATCGGCGAATCCGGATTCTTTTAATCAATTCAGCAGCTTATGGACCCGCTCAAATCGGGCTCGGGCGCGCCGCTACTCGGCGGCTGCGACCAGGGAAAGCCGTGTACTGGCCGCTGAGATCATGAAATCGGAGATGCGCGGCACGATTTCGGCGCGGAAACGCGAGCCGTTGAACACACCGTAGTGTCCAACGCCCTTCTGCACGTAATGCACGCGGCGATGATCGGGAATCGATGTGCACAGACCATGCGTCGCTTCAGTCTGGCCTAGGCCGGAGATGTCGTCCTTCTCGCCTTCCACCGTCATCAACGCCACGCGCCGGATCTTGGAAGGATCGACAGGCTCGCCACGATGGGTCATCTCGCCGTTCGGCAGCGCGTGCTTGACGAAGACGAGGTCGACGGTCTGCAGGTAATACTCGGCGGTCAGGTCCATCACCGCGAGATATTCGTCATAGAATTCGCGGTGCTTGTCGACGAGATCGCCGTCGCCCTTCACCAGATTGGCGAACAGCGCCTTGTGCGCGTCCATGTGACGGTCGAGATTCATGCTGATAAAGCCGTTGAGCTGCAGGAATCCCGGATAGACGTCGCGCATCATGCCAGGATGGGGGAACGGCACCTTGGTGATGACATTGTGGCGGAACCAGTCGATGCCGCGTTCGGCGGCAAGATTGTTGACCGCGGTCGGATTGCGCCGGGTGTCGATCGGGCCGCCCATAAGCGTCATCGACAGCGGCACGAAGGGATCGCGCCGCGCTTCCATGAGGGAGACCGCGACCACCACCGGCACCGAGGGCTGGCAGACCGCGATGACATGCATGTTGCCGCCAAGCACATGCAGCATCTCGATAAGGTAATCGACATAGTCATCGAGATCGAAGCGGCCTTCGGACAGCGGCACCATGCGCGCATCGGCCCAATCGGTGATGTAGACCTCATGGGTCGGCAGGAAGGCTTCGACGGTGCCACGCAGCAGCGTCGCATAGTGGCCGGACATCGGCGCCACGATCAATACGCGCGGCTGAGGCGCGCGCAGCGGCCGGGTGAGCTTGCGATCGAAGTACAGCAGCCGGCAGAACGGCTTTTCCCAGATCGAGCGGACCTCGACCGGCGTGCGCACGCCGTTGACCTCGGTCTCGTCGAGACCCCACTCCGGCTTGCCGTAGCGGCGGGTGGTGCGCTCGAACAGTTCGCAAGCTGCGGCAAGGGACTTGCCGACTTCGGTATGCGTCCACGGATTGAGCGGATTCTGAAACAGGATCTTGGTGGCGTCGGTCACCGCGCGTGCCGGGTTGAGCGATGCGTGCGCCATCTCGTACATCCAGTACAGTGGCGTCGTAAGCGCCGGACTGCCTTCGGCCGCCAGCGGCGGGGCGCCGCCAAATTCACCAATCGGCATTTGCTTCAAAATCCTTGTTTGCGACGCAGCATACTGTCGAATGCGTAATAAAGCGTCAATGCATCTGTCACTACATCTACGGCCGAAAAAGCCCTAAACAACCGGGAATCCACGGGAAAGTGAAGGTTACTCGCCGCTGCTCAGCAGCGAGCCGTTGCGTTTGGCGCTGCGCAAAAGGGCAAGAAAGATCGCAAATGACGCGACAAGCAGCACCGCGTTGATGACGAGGGCGTCGACCATCAGCTCAGTGCGGAAGACGTGGTCGATCAGGAGCGCCCGCATGCCCTCGAACACATAGGTCGGCGGCAGCATCCAGGCGAGGACCTGCAGCCAGGGCGGCAATACGCTGACGGGATAATAGATGCAGGCGAGCGGCATCAGCGCGAACATCAGCGTCCAGACGATGCTTTCCGCGCCGAGCCCGTTCCGCAGCACGAGGCCGGAGGCGAAAATGCCGACCGACCAGCTCGTGAAGATCAGGTTGCAGAAGAACGCGATCAGCGGCAGGCCGATGGCGTAGAAGTTGAAACCGAAAAAGAAGAACGCCAGCAGCGTCATCGGAATGACGCCGATCGCGAGCCGGATCAGGCTCATGATCATCAGCGAGAGCAGGAACTCGATCGGCTTCAGCGGGCTCATCATGAGGTTGCCGAGGTTGCGCGCCCACATCTCTTCCAGGAACGAGATCGAAAAGCCGAGCTGGCCGCGGAACAGGATGTCCCACAGGATGACGGCGCCGATCAGGGTGCCGCCGGCTTGCGCGAAGAAGCCCGAGGTCTGCGAGATATAGTTCTGCAGGAACCCCCAGGTGATGATCTGCAGCGCCGGCCAATAGACCAGTTCCAATAGTCGCGGCCAGGACGACAGCAACAGATACCAATAGCGCAGCACCATCGCGTTGATGCGGTTGAGCGACAACCCATGATGGACGGCGATCTCGCTCATGTCGCGCGCTCCCGGCTGCGGCCACGGGCGACGTCCAGGAACACCTCTTCCAGGGTGTCGCGGTTGTAGCGGGCCATGATTCGGTCCGGACTGTCGTCATCCTCGATCTTGCCGCGCTTCATGATGATGACGCGGTCGCACAGCCGCTCCACCTCCAGCATGTTGTGCGAGGCGAGCAGGATCGTCGCATCATGGCTCTTGCGGTAGTTCTCCAGGTGCTGCCGCACCCAATCCGCAGTATCGGGGTCGAGCGAGGCGGTCGGCTCGTCCAGCAGCAGCAGGTCAGGTTCATTGATCAGCGCCTTGGCGAGCGCCACGCGCGTCTTCTGGCCGGCGGAAAGCTTGCCGTTGGCTCGGTCGATGAAGTCGCGGAGGTCGAGGTCGGACGCGAGCCGATCGATCCGCTCTGCGAGATTCCTCACGGCATAAAGCCGGCCGAAGATCGTGAGGTTCTGGCGCACCGTGAGCCGCATCGGCATGTCGACATAGGGGCTCTCGAAATTCATCCGCCCGAGCACCTCGGCGCTCTGTTCGGGCATCGGAAAGCCCAGCACATGGATGCGGCCCGAGGTCGGCAGCACCAGCCCCATGATCATGGCGATCGTCGTGGTCTTGCCGGCGCCATTGCCGCCGAGCAGCCCGGTGATGCTGCCGCGTGCGATCCGAAACGAGACATCGTCGACCGCGCGGGTGGCCTTGTAGACCTTCACCAGATGCGCGACATCGATCGCGGCCGAAGCTGCGGCATCGGAAGTGGACGCTGGCGCCGGTCTTTTCTCGATCTGATCCATGCCGGCCGTTCATTGAGCCATCATGGCTGATCGCGCAAGACTTGTAGTTTGGTCGAAGCTGTGAGCAGCGAGTTTGTGATCGCGCCGTTGCGAGGGTAGAACCTGGTGAGATTGAGTTGCGTCCAGGGATGTAGCTGTGCCCCCCTCTCCCGCTTGCGGGAGAGGGCTGGGGTGAGGGTATCTCCGCGATGGGACTATCCGTGTGGAGAGAGCCCCCACCCGCTGTGCTCTTCGAGCACACGACCTCCCCCGCAAGCGGGAGATGTGGGGAAACAGCCGTCGCGTGGCTAGAGTGAGGACATGACCGACGTAGCCGCCTCCGATTTCCGCCAACCGCGCCGCCATGTCCGTCTGGATACGATTCTGCGGTTGCGCTGGCTGGCCGCGCTCGGCCAGCTCGCCGCGATCTTCATTGTCGCGCAGGGCCTGGAATTCGACGTTCCCGTCATCCCCTGCATCGCCATCATCGCGCTGTCGGCGCTGCTCAATCTCGCCTTGCAGATCGCGTTCAACCCGATGCAGCGGCTCGAGCCGATCTATGCCGCGGCACTGCTCGCGCTCAATATTGTCGAGCTTGCCGGCCTATTGTTCCTGACCGGCGGCCTGCAGAATCCGTTCTCGTACCTGTTCCTGGCGCCGGTCCTGATTTCCGCTACCGCGCTGCCGGTCCGGCTGACGATCGCGCTCGGCTGTCTTGCGGTCGCCTGCGCGTCCGCGCTGGTGTTCTTTCATTTCCCGCTGCCCTGGGACACCGATGATCCGCTGGTGCTGCCGCCGATCTATCTGTTCGGCGTCTGGCTCTCGATCCTGCTCGCGATCGGCGTCACCAGCCTCTACGCGTTCCAGGTCACCGAGGACACGCGAAAGCTCTCGGACGCATTGGCCGCGACCGAGCTGGTGCTGGCGCGCGAGCAGCATTTGACCCAGCTCGACGGCCTCGCGGCCGCGGCCGCGCACGAGCTTGGCACGCCGCTTTCGACCATCTTCCTGATCTCGCGCGAGCTGGAAGGCACGGTGAAGGACGGCCAGCTCGCCGCCGACCTGAAGACGCTGCGCGAGCAGGCGCAGCGCTGCCGTGACATCCTGAGCAAGATCACCCAGCTCTCCTCCACTGGCGCGCCGTTCGACCGCATGAAGCTGTCGACGCTGATCGAGGAGGCTGTTGCACCGCACCGCGATTTCGGCGTTGCAATCAAGGTGCGGCTAGCTGTCGCAGCTACCACGGAACCGGTCGGCGCCCGCAATCCCGCGATCCTCTACGGCGTCGGCAATATCCTGGAAAATGCGGTGGATTTCGCCAATCAGACCGTCGAGGTGAACGCGTGGTGGAATGCCGACACCGTCGAGATCGTCATTTCCGATGACGGCCCCGGCATCGCCCCTGACATGCTGAACCGGATCGGCGAGCCTTATTTGTCGCGGCGCCGCAGCGCGGATGAGGCGCAAGACGGCCGCACAGGGCTTGGTCTTGGCGTTTTCATCGCGCGTACGCTGCTGGAGCGCACCGGCGCCAAGGTCACTTTCACCAACCGGGTGTTTCCCGATCACGGAGCCGTGGTGCAGATCGTCTGGCCCCGCAGCTTGTTCGAGGCGAGCGAGGCCGCCGGCGAAATGATAGGCTGAGCACAATTCGACAATTTGACGCATTAATCGCTTGATCTTGGACGTGTCTTGGGCAGCCTTGGCATCGCCGCAGTCACACGCCATATGTTTGGGATTGGACACAGGGATAGCAGAACCGTGAACGCCATCGCCGAACTGAACGATCAAGCCGACCGCTCATTGCTCATCGTCGAGGACGATAAGCCGTTTCTGGAGCGCCTGTCGCGCGCCATGGAGACCCGCGGCTTCACCGTGACATCCTGCGATACTGTGTCCGATGGTCTTGCGCAGATCGGAAAGGCCGCGCCTGCCTTCGCGGTGGTCGATCTCCGTTTGGGCGACGGCAACGGCCTTGACGTCGTCTCCGCGCTGAAGCGCAAGCGGCCCGATGCGCGTGCGATCGTGCTCACCGGCTATGGCAACATCGCCACCGCCGTGACCGCGGTGAAGATGGGCGCGATCGATTATCTCTCGAAGCCTGCGGACGCCGACGACGTCGTCGCGGCGCTGCTTGCGAGCGGCACCGAGAAATCCGAACCGCCGGCCAACCCGATGTCGGCCGACCGCGTGCGTTGGGAGCACATCCAGCGCATCTACGAGATGTGCAACCGCAACGTCTCGGAAACCGCGCGCCGCCTCAACATGCACCGCCGCACCCTGCAGCGCATTCTGGCAAAGCGCGCGCCGCGGTGATTTGTAGATTCCATGGGGCGGTGAGCGTGCCCTTTCCGGTAGGTTTGGGTTTCCACACTCGAACCATCGGAGAGTCTGATGCAAGCATTGACCAAGAACACGCCCACCGCCGGGCATTGTGGCACGATTTTCGTTGCGATCGAACTGAGTCAGAAGACGTGGCTGGTGACGCTGCACAGTCCGGATCGGGACCGGATATCGCGCCACAAGCTGGAAGGCGGCGATCACGCCGGGCTGCTGGCGCTGATCGAGCAGGTCAAGGCCCGGGCGACTGCGAAGCTTGGAGCGGCGCCGCGGGTGGTGAGCTGCTACGAGGCTGGCTATGACGGCTTCTGGCTGCACCGGCTGCTCGCGGCGGCTGGGATCACCAACTTCATCTTCGACCCGGCGAGCATCGCGGTGGAGCAACGGGCGCGGCGGGCGAAGACAGACCGGATCGATGGTGAGCTTCTGCTGCGCACCTTGATGGCCCATTTGCGAGGCGAGCCGCGGGTGGTGCGAATCGTCCGGGTGCCGAGCGTGGCCGAGGAGGACGCCCGGCGCGCCAGCCGCGAACGCGAACGACTGGTGAATGAGCAGACGGGGCACACCAACCGGATCAAGGCGCTGCTGCGCCTGTTGGGCATGGCGGCCGGCACCTTGCGACGACGGACCTGGCTCGCCTGGCTGGAGCAGCAGCGGGACTGGCAAGGGCAGCCGCTGCCGCCGCAGCTTCTGGCCGAAGTGAAGCGCGAGCATGCCCGGCTGATGCTGGTGCGCGACCAGCTCAAGGCGCTGGAGCAGGCCCAAGTCGCTACAGAAGTCGCGGCAGAAGTCGCGGCGGAAGCCGCCGCGGCGCCGGCGCCGATGGCGAAGCGACGGGATCAGTTGCAGCAGCTCAAGGCGCTCGGCCCGGCGTTTGCCACGACGCTGGTGAACGAGGTGTTCTACAAGGACTTCCGCAACCGGCGCGAGGTCGCCAGCTATTGCGGATTGGCGCCCAGTCCCTGGCAAAGCGGCAGCATCGATCGCGAGCAGGGGATCAGCAAGGCCGGCAACCGGCGCGCCCGCCACAAGACGATCGAACTGGCCTGGCTCTGGCTGCGCCATCAGCCGGACAGCGCGCTCAGCCGCTGGTTCCGCACCCGCACCGAAAACGCCGGCAAGCGCGCCAAGCGCATCGCCATCGTCGCGCTGGCGCGCAAGCTGATCGTGGCGCTGTGGCGCTATCTCACCACCGGCCTTGTTCCGGAGCAGGCCGTGATGAAGGCCTAGCACCGGACCACGCCACCAGGGCGAGGCGGCTCCGCGCCGCGCGCCCCGTACAGGATGGATGATGACCGTGCCACCCAGGGGCCCAACCAGGCCGCTTTGTAGATGGGTCTCATCCTCTTGGCTTCCTCGCCGCAAGCATGCGGAATGTGGGTACGGATCAGCCGATCCGACCGGATATGAGGTGATGCAGTGAGCTGCAGAAATCTTCGGAAGCCAATCCTCGCCCGGGGCCCGGTCGTCGCGCTACGCTACGCATGGCTCCGCGCGCCGCCCTCTCACTGCAAAAACCCAACCCGCACCGGTTCAAGAGCCTTGACTCACAAAGCCCCATATGAGGGTGGGCAAAGCGAAGCGTGCCCACCCTACGGCTTCTTCACATCACATCAGAACTCCGCATGGCCCTGCGGATCGAGCAGGCGGTTGAACCGCTGTGCGGCGGCGATTGCGAAGCGCACCGTCATCAGCTTGCGGGTCGGCGCCGGCAGGCGGTGCTCCGGCGCCTCGCAATGCATGTGCGCGCCATAGGCGTCGGCGATGATCAGGCCGGTATCGGCGGGAAATATCTCGCACGGCAGATCCTGCGTGAAGGCGAAGAACAGCCGGTCGCAATGGAGGCGATAGTCCTGCCATTTCTGGTCGGCGCGCAAATCCTCCAGCGACGACTTGATCTCGACGATCCAGATCTCGCCGCGCTCGTTCAGCGCCACGAGGTCGGCACGCCGTCCGGACGGCAGCGGCAATTCGCTGATGCAGGAGAACCCGAGCGAGCGCAGCAGCCGCGCCGTGCCCCGCGCGATCGCAAGCGCCGTCTCCGACTGGCGACGGTCCGGCGGCGGAACAAGAGCGACGTTGCGGGCGGACGATTCCATGGCAATAGCGTAGCCGATTTTGCGGGCTGACCCAACATAGGCCGGCGACCATGTGCGCGCGAAAGTCCCTCATCCTCCAGCCTATCTCCTCACCCTGAGGAGGCCGCGGAGCGGCCGTCTCGAAGGGCGAGGCCACCGGCGGGGCCTCATCCTTCGAGACGCGCTGCGCGCTCCTCAGGATGAGGGGCAAGCAGCGGTGCCATCAGCGCGGCTGGGCGATGATGACGCCTTCATTGCCGCGGAGGTCGAGCACGCCTTCGATCGTCTCGCCCTTGCGGTCGAGGAAAGTCGACAGCAGGATTTCGCTGCCGAACGCGATCGCACTCGAGGTGACCGCGGCCGGATCGGCCCCTAAGTTGAGCGCCACGATCAGCACGCCCTCCTCGCCACGTCGACGATAGAGCAGGATGTCGCCCTGCGCGGCCACCCGTTCATAGCTGCCGGTCACGAGTTGCGGCCATTCGCGCCGAAGTGCGATCAGCGCCTTGTACAAATTGAGGGTCGACGTCTTGTCGGCACCGAGGCTGGCGACGTTTTCGCGCAGCGCATCATGAGCAACCGGCAGCCAGGGTTTGGCGCTCGAAAAGCCGGCATTGGGCTCCGCGTCCCATTGCATCGGCGTGCGGCAGCCGTCACGGCCGACGCCCAGGCCCGGCACGTTCCTTTCGAAGGGATCGCGCACTTCATTGGGCGCGATCGGAACCTGGCGCATGCCGATCTCGTCTCCGTAATAGAGCGTCGGCGTGCCGCGCAGCGTCAGCAAGAGCATCGCGGCAACGCGCGCCTGCTCGGGCCCCACCCGGCTCGCGACCCGCGGGCGGTCGTGATTGCCCAGCACCCAGTTCGGCCATGCGCCGGGCGGCAGCGCCTTCTCATAGTCCTCGATGATCCGCTCGATCGAGCGCGCGCTCCACAAGGTCGACAGCAGCGCGAAGTTGAACGGCATCTGCGCGCCGGTGAGATCGTTGCCGTAATAGGCGACGAGGCGGTGCAGCGGCAGATAGATCTCGCCGATCAGCACGCGGGCGTCGAATTCGTCGGTGACGCGCCGCATCTCGGCGATCACCTCATGCACCTCCACCTGGTCGGTGGAATATTGCGTCAGGAACTTCTCATGCGGCGGCCGGCCCTCGTGATAATGCGGGTTGGGCGGATTGTCGCGAAACTTGGCGTCCTTGATCAGATGCCAGATGACGTCGACGCGAAAGCCGTCGACGCCCTTGCCGAGCCAGAACCGCATCACGTCGTAGATCGCGCCGCGGACCTCCGGATTGCGCCAGTTCAGGTCCGGCTGCTGGGCCAGGAAGGCATGGTAGTAATATTGCCCGCTCTCGCTGTCATATTCCCACGCGCTGCCGCCGAACTCCGACAGCCAGTTGTTCGGCGGTCCACCGCCCGGCTTCGGATCTCGCCAGATGTACCAGTTGCGCTTGGGGTTATCGCGCGAGCTTCTCGATTCGATGAACCAGGGGTGCTGGTCCGAGGTGTGGTTCGGCACCAGATCGAGGATCAGCTTGAGCCCGGCCTCGTGGGCTGCCGCGACCAGCGCGTCGAAATCCTCCATCGTGCCGAACAGCGGATCGACGCCGGTATAGTCGGAAATGTCGTAGCCGAAGTCGGCCATCGGCGACGGATAGATCGGCGACAGCCAGAACGCGCTGACGCCAAGTTCTCGTAAGTACGGCAGCCGCCGCAAAATTCCCTTGAGATCGCCGACCCCGTCGCCGTTGGAATCCTGAAACGAGCGCGGATACACCTGATAGAAGATGCCGCGCCGCCACCAATCTTCGTCTATGTCACCCATGTCGCCACGTCACCCTTCAATTCAGGCTTGAACATGGCAGCACGTAAACGCGTGGCGGGTTTGCGTGAATATTTCGAGCGAGCGAGGGAGAAGACGCCTCAGACGTGGCGGCCTGTCGCGAGCTGGTAGATGGTGATCAAGACCTCGAACAGGATCAGGAAGACGATGATCAGTTCGAGCCGCAGCGAGCGGCGGGTATCGATGATATCGGTCAGGACCTGCGCGGTCTCGGCGATGACGGCGAGCTTGCGGTTGAGCGATTCGGCACGCTCCTTCAATTCATATTCGTCCTCGAGCCTGGCATAGAGTCGCTCGAGCTGCGGCTTGTCCCAGAGGATGTCGGGCTTCTCGGACACTTCGACCGGCCCTGACACACGATGTCGGACTGACAGCGCATTGCCGATGTGCTTCAGGATCGCGGCGCGGCCGCCATGGATCTGCCCGCTCTTGGCGAGGTCGCGCGCGAACGGCTCTGTCATGTCGAAGACGGCGGCGACTTCGCGCTCGTGCCGCGCCAGCACGACGCTTTTCGCCAGCGCCTCACCGACCAGGATCAACCGCTCCGGCGACAGGCTCTGCAGGCAGATCGGGCCGCCCGGTGGGATCTGATCGTCCTTCTCTGAGGCGAGCTCGATGGTGGCGCTCTCCTCCTCGCGGCGCGCGAACGGCGCCGACATGCGCGACTGCAAGCCGCGCAGGAATTCGTCCTCCTCCAGCGCGTTCAGCCCGATCAGGACCACGACGCCGTAGCGGAACAGGATCGCGACGCCATTCTCGTTGACGCGGAACGCCAATGGCGTCGTTGCCAGCACGTCGCTGCGCTCGAGCCCCGACGTGTTCAGGCGTTCCGCCACGAAAAAGGCGCGCGCCGTGGTACGCTGGCCTCCTAGCGGCGACCGCGAAACCTGGCTCACGGGTTGTTCCGATACGGTGGATGCCATTCCGCTTACACACTACATGTTCAGGAACTGTGCAATCCTATCACAGTCCGGCCAATGGTCGCAGGATGTTCCGAACCCTTGTTGACGGGGTCCAAGGGAAGCATATGGTGCCGCCATGGATGACAAAACCGAAACAAAACCGAAGGCCGGCGCGATCATCGTGCCGGTGACGCTGTTCGAGCAGAACTGCACCATCATCTGGCACGAACCGACCAAGAAGGCGGTCGTGATCGATCCTGGCGGCGACGTTCCGAAAATCCAGGCGGCGATCGAGCAAACCGGCGTCAGCGTGGAGAAGATCTGGATCACCCATGGCCATATCGACCATGTCGGCGGCGCCGCCGAACTGCGCGACGCGCTGAAGGTGCCGATCGAGGGCCCGCATATCGCCGACAAACCTCTGCTCGACAATGTCGTGGCCAGCGGCGCCCGCTTTGGCATGACCGGCGTGCGCGACTTTGCGCCGGACCGCTGGCTCGAAGAAGGCGATCAGGTCTCGATCGGCGAACTCACCTTCGAGATCCTGCACTGCCCCGGCCATTCGCCTGGCAGCGTCGTGTTCTTCAACAAGGAATTGCGCTTCGCCCATGTCGGCGACGTCCTCTTCAACGGCTCAGTCGGCCGCACCGATCTGCCCGGTGGCAGCCACGAGACACTGATCAAGTCGATCAGGGAGAAGCTGCTGCCGCTCGGCGACGATGTCGGCTTCATCTGCGGCCATGGCGCCGGCTCCAGCATCGGCCAGGAGCGCATGACCAATCCGTTTATCACCGGAGAGCTGTGAGCGACGCCGCGGCCTGTGACCGCAGCGTCAAAAGCTATTTCATCAAGCCCGCGGCAGTCAGCGCCCGGGTGATCACATCGCTGATCTCGCGGGCGCGGCCGCGCATGGAGCGTGACGGCGCAGCCTGACGGGATGGCGTTGCGCGAGGCAACGGGATCGGCTTTGCCGCTTCCCTTGCGACCGGCTTGGTCACAGGCTTGGCCGCCGGCTTGGCGGCTTCTCTCGCAACCTGCGCCGGGCGGCGAGCCCGTTCGGTGAGGCCGAAGAAATTCGCGATGTGGTAGGACGACGAAATCCCGGCCTCGATCAGGAACGCGCCGGCTTCGCCATAGCGTTCGTCATTGGCGGCGATGCCGAGCGGTGTGCCATGGGCCATGCCGGTGATGGTGTAGGACTCGACGACCGTCTCGCCATCGGCATTCCACCAGACCTCGCGCGGATAGCCGTCGACCGTCGTCGTCGCCATCGGCGTCTCGGGAAGGCCGTGCACGTCGAGCCATTGCCTGACGATCGCGTCCGCATTGCCGGGATTGACGGTGCGATCGGCGCTGCCGTGCCAGACCGAGACCTTCGGCCACGGACCGTGGTGCTTCCACGCGCCCCGCACGAGATCGCCCAGTTCATTCGCGGGGCGCGACGGCGCTTGCATCATGCCACCCAGAGCTTCGCGCAGATTGGTGGCGATGCCGAACGGCAGGCCGGCAACGATCGCGCCTCCCGCGAACACATCCGGATAGGTCGCGAGCATCACCGATGTCATGGCGCCGCCGGCGGAGAGCCCGGTGACGTAGATGCGGCGCGGATCGAGCTTGTGGTCGACCACCATGCGCGCGATCATCTGACGGATCGAGCCGGCCTCGCCCTTGCCGCGCTTGATGTCGTCCGGATTGAACCAGTTGAAGCAGGTGTTGGCGTTGTTCGCGACCTGTTGCTCAGGCAACAGCAGCGCAAAGCCATAGTGACGCGCGAGCGTCGACCAGCCCGCACCGAGGTCGTAACCGGCCGCGGTCTGGCCGCAGCCATGCAGCACGACGACGAGCGCCGCACCGCGCGGCAGTCCTTCCGGCACGAACGAATGCATCTTCAGCGCGCCGGGATTCGAACCGAAATCGGCGGTCTCGACCAGCGGACTATCGACATCAGGTGCAAGGCTTCGCCCGTAGACGGCGGCAAGCCCATTGAATCCATTCAGCCGGGGCAGATGGCTTAGGAACTCGATGTTCTTGGCAAGTGACAACAGCAACTCCTGAGGTGATTTCGACCAGCCTCGGGTTCATCACATAGTTGCTGCAGCGCAAAATAGAAAGTCCGTATACTGTCATTCCCCCGAAATCGTGAGGCTGACGGTAAATTCGTGATCCCGGGATTAATTTGTGATCATGTTGCACGCCGCATCCATGACAGGAATGCGGCGCAAATGATGATCGACAGCCCAAACAATGCGCATGCCGCATGCAGCGCCAGCCGCGCTGAGCCTGCAGCTTCGATCGCGAAGAATACGGCGCCGATTGCGGCCACGCCGGCCGCATTGCCGATCTGCGTCGTGGTACCATACGTGCCGGAACCCGCGCCTGCGCTCGCAGGTTTCACCGTCGAGAGCACTGCGCTCGACAGCGGCGCCATCACCAATCCCTGTCCGTAGCCGAAGATCATCAGCACGAGCGCGAGCAACAGCGCGGAAGGCGCTTCAACCAATGCTGCGGTCGCGGCAATCGCACCGAGCCCTGCGATCTGCAGCGCACAGCCTTCGATCAGCACCAGCGTGCCGCGATGCCTGGCCCGCGCCCCGCTATGGCGCGATGCGATCACGAAGGTCAGCGCGAGCGGTACGAAGACGAGCCCGGCCTGAAGCGGCGGAATATGCCGCGCGTTCTGCATGAACATGGTCATGACCAGATAGAACGAGAGATTGGCGAAGAAGAAAAAGAACACGGCGACCAGTCCGCGCATGAAGGCAACGTCAGTCAGCAGCGCAAGATCGATCAGCGGCATGCCGCCACGGCGCGCGATCGCACGCTCGAGCCGGATGAACGCGGCGAGGATCGCGACGCCGCCCGCCATCACCAGCCACACCCAGGGCGACCAGTTCACGTCGTGACCGAACAGCAGCGGTCCGATCAGGCACAATAGTCCAGCAAACAGCACGACCGCGCCGGGAATATCGAGCCGCGTGCCGGCGCGATGCGGCACCGTCGGCATGATTTTGAGCGCGGCGACAACGATGACGATGCCGAAGGGCCCGTTGACGAAGAACACCGCGCGCCAACCGAGGCCCGCAAGATCAAGCGTGACCAGGACGCCGCCGAGCAGGAAGCCGGCGGCGCCCGCCAACCCCAGCACGATGCCGTAGATGCCGAAGGCGCGGGCGCGCGCTGAATCGGCAAACAACAGATGTAGCGTCGCCAGCACCTGCGGCACCATCAGCGCGGCGGTCGCGCCCTGCGCCAATCGCGCGATGATCAGCTCAGGTCCGGATTGCGCGAGCCCGCACCACAGCGACGCGGCGCTGAAGCCCGCGACGCCGGCGACGAACACGTTCCTGGTGCCGTAGATGTCGCCCAGCCGGCCGCCGGTGACGACCAGCGTCGCATAGCCGATCAGGTAGATCGCGATGACCGCTTCGATCTCGGCCGCGCTCGCATGCAGCTCCACCGCCATGGTCGGGATCGCGACATTGACGATGAAGGCATCGACCCCGAACATGAATTGCGCGGCGACCACCGTCGCCAAGACCCACCAGCGCCGCGAGGAATCCACTGGCATGGTCACGATCTGGTGCATGGCGGGCGGTTCCGTTCAAAATCCTGTGGCCACGCAAGCTACACGTTCGCGTCACTCCGGCGATTACCTCCGAGGTAGGTTTTGATCTCGATTTGGAGATCGTAGGGTGGACAAAGGCGCGAAGCGCCGTGCCCACCATCTCGCACTCCGTCCGTGATGGTGGGCACGCTTCGCTTTGCCCACCCTACGATTGAGAGCGCCAAATTCCGGGCAGCGGCATGCCGCGCCTGCTGCGCAACATCCATGCAGGCCCCGCGGGCTCGCAGCATTGCGTCGGACCTGCCCTGCCCGTAGGTTGGCGCAACGTTCACGACAACAATAATCCCGGAGAGAACCCCCAATGGCGCGCCTGAAATTCGGAGCCTTCCTCGCCCCGCATCACCCGATCGGCGAGCATCCGATGCTGCAATTCCGCCGCGACCTGGATTTCGTCCAGCAACTCGACGAACTCGGCTATGACGAGTTCTGGTGCGGCGAGCATCACTCCTCGGGCTGGGAGATGATCGCCTCGCCCGAGATGTTTCTGGCCGCCGCCGGCGAGCGCACCAAGCGGATCAAGCTCGGCACCGGCGTGATCTCGCTGCCCTATCACCATCCCTTCAACGTTGCCCAGCGCATGGTGCAGCTCGACCATATGACCGGCGGCCGCGCCATTTTCGGCTCCGGCCCCGGCGCGCTGGCCTCTGACGCGCACACGCTCGGCATCGACCCGATGACCCAGCGCGACCGCCAGGACGAGGCGATCGCGATCATCCGCCGCCTGTTCAATGGCGAGCGCGTCACCGCCAAGAGCGACTGGTTCGTGATGAACGATGCCGCGTTGCAGATCCTGCCCTTGCAGGAGGACATGCCGTTCGTGGTCGCCTCGCAGATCTCGCCCTCGGGCATGACGCTCGCCGGCAAATACGGCATCGGCATCATCTCGCTCGGCTCGATGTCGACCCAGGGCCTGATGGCGTTGCCGCAGCAATGGCAATTCGCCGAGGACGCCGCCAAGAAGGCCGGCACCACCGTGAGCCGTTCGAACTGGCGCGTGCTGTTGTCCTGGCATATCGCCGAGACGCGCGAACAGGCGCGGCGCGAGGCCGGCGCCGGACTGATGCGATGGCACAACGAATATAATGTCGGCACCCTGATGCGACCCGGGCTGACCGCGTTCTCCTCGCCCGACGAGGCCGTCGACAAGACCGCCTTCGTAGAGGGCGCCGCCTCCACCATCGGCACGCCCGACGACCTCGTGAGGATGATCAAGAACCTGATGCAGGTCTCCGGCGGCGTCGGCACCATCGTCGGCTTCGTCCATGACTGGGCCAATCCGGAAAACACCAGGCGAAGCTGGGACATGGTGGCGCGCTATGTGATCCCCGAGATCAACGGCTATATCGACGGCCTGCGCAAGTCGCAGAAATTCGTGATCGAGAACCGCGCAATCTTCGAACGCGCCGGTCAGGCCGTAATGGCCAAGATCATGGAGAACGACAAGGCCGCCGCGGCCTTGTCCAAGACCGGGCCCGGCCGTGTCGCCATCCCCGCCGTCAACGCCCCTGATCTGCAGGAAGCCGCCAAGCGGAAGGCGTGAAGGGCGCGTTCACCTCTCCCGCTTGCGGGAGAGGCGTAGGCCGCCTTCGGCGGCCGTTCTTAGAGAACGCCGAAGCGGAGCTTCGGCTATGGCGTGGCGCCGGGTGAGGGCTCTCTCCACTCAAAGAGTGTTAGTCGTGGAGACACCCTCCCCCGCAAGCGGGGCGAGGTAGGCCGAACCCTATGTCCCCGTAATAATCCTGCACGGTCTCCCAGGCGACTTCCTGCAGGAATTTGGCGGTGGGCTCATCGAGTCCGGCGCGGTAGCTGTTGCCGACCGGCGATTTTCCGGTCAACGCCGCGAACACGACGCAGGAGGCGAGATAGGTGCCGGCGACGCTCGGGTGCCGCCTGTCGATCGCGTGTAGCACCAACTCAGGTTGCTTCTGGTGCGCGCGGGCGAAGGCGAGCCCCGCCGGGATCACCAACGCGTCGTTGTCGTTGCCGGCAGTCGTATAGGCCTCGGCGAGTTGCGCCGTCATCTCCGGCTTGTCGGCATAGGCCCAGGACATGAAGAACACGGGCTTCGCGCCATGGGCGCGAACGATGTCGGCGTCCTTCTTGGCGTATTCGGTGAACACCGGTTTCAGCTTGGGATGGATCGGGCACTGGCTGCAATCCATCATGATGGCGACGTCGAACAGCTTGCCTGGCTTGTTGAAGACGACATTGTTGCTGTCGTCGAAGGAGTAGCTGGCGATAGCCTTCGGCCTGAAATAGCTCTCGACGTCATGCCAGTCGAAGCCGGAGCCGCCGATCGTCACCGACGTCGCGCGATATTCCCGCTTGTGGGCGGGATCGGCCGCGCGCTGCATCGCCAGCACATGGCTGTGCATGCTGTTGTTGTAATAGAAGAAGCTATTGCCGATGAAGATTTCGGTCTTCGGATAGTCCGGCCCCAGACTCGTGACGTGCGGTTTGGTCTGTGCCTGCCCGACCGTTGCGCCGGTCGCGATCAAGCCAAGGACGGCCAGCATCAGCGCCAAACCACGCGAGATTTTCGGCATATATTGCTTCTCCCTTGCCTTTGCAATTTGCGATCAACTGACGCGTGCACGCATAGTTTGGTTCTATCTGCGCGACTGAGTCAATGTCCGCTTCGCTCCGAAAGCGACCGAAGGACCCCTGCGCCGGATGATGACACAGACATATCGGCCAAGCCTTTTCTCTCCACGCTACGCCTGCTGACGTCAGCAGAAAGATCGACCGCGGTGCAATAAGCGGCGGCAAGAGCCGTTGGCGCGCCTCCGCGCAAAGCGCGCCTCACTGCAGCAGCCTGCCAGCGCTTGCTGCGGCCAGAAAGCAAGATGACAACTTGAGGCATTGGTGGCAGACTTGGTTTCGAGACCAGGTGCGGCAAGAAAAAACCAAGTAAAACGATCGCCAAGGTCCCGTCGTCAAAGGGAGGAGAGGGCTCATGAAACGCTTGTTTCTGGGACTGGTCGCTGCTGCCCTGATGGCATCGGCGTTTGTCGGATCCACCTCTGCAGTCATGGCGCAGACGAAGGTGCTGAAGATGCAGGCCACATGGCCGGCGTCGCTCACACTCTATGACAACTTCACTTACTTCGCCGAGCGGGTGAACAAGCTATCGGCCGGCACGTTGAAGATCGAGACGATGCCCGCCGGCCAGGTTGTGCCGGCCTTCGAGGTGCTGGACGCAACCAACAAGAAGGTGCTCGACGGCGCGCATGCGTGGGCGGGCTACTGGACCGGCAAGAACAAGACCGCGATTCTGTTCACCGGCGGTCCCGGCGGCACGTTCGGCATGGATTACATGGACGTGATGGGCTGGTTCTATCATGGCGGCGGCCTTGAGCTGTACAACGAGTTCTATCAGAAGGAGCTCAAGCTCAACCTCGTCGTGTTCCCCATCCTGCCAGCAGGGCCGCAGGCGTTCGGCTGGTTCAAGAAGCCGATCCAGACGGTCGAGGACATGAAGGGCATGAAATGCCGCCAGACCGGCATGGCCGGCGAAGTGTGGCAGGCGCTCGGCTTCACAGTGGTCAACATGCCGGGTGGCGAGATCATTCCTTCCGCGCAGCGCGGCGTGATCGATTGTGCGGAATGGGTCGGCGGCATCGAGGATATGCAGCTCGGATTCCACAACGTCTGGAAGTACCATTATTCGCCCGGCTTGCATGAGAACGTGACGGTCGGCGAAATCGTGATCAACGGCGATGTGTGGAAGGAGCTCAGCCCGCAGCACCAGGAGATCATCAAGTCGGCGGCCAACGAGACATTCCTCGTCTGGTGGACCAAGTGGCAGCGCCAGAACGCCGATGCGCTGACTGAGATGCAGCAGAAGCACGGCGTACAGGTCCTGCGCACGCCGACCGAGATCTTGCTGACCTTCATCAAGAAGTGGGACGAGATCGCGGCGGCCGAGAGCGCCAAGAACCCGTTCTTCAAGAAGGTGCACGACTCGCAGAAGGCCTATGCCAGCGCTGTGGTGCCGTACAAGCGGTCCTATTTCCCGCCATACTCCTTCATGGCGAACTACTACTTCCCGGTCGAGAAATAGGACTTCGTCCGAGGGCGGCCGAACCGGCCGCCCTCCATCCGCTCGCGGACGGCCTGCGTCACGCCGCAAGGCGCGATCGGCCGGTGGTAGGGGGAGGGATGGTTGAGATAACAGACAGGCCGCCGCCAGCGCTGCTGGCCACGATCCGGATCATTGACGGCTTCACGGATCGAACCGGCACGATCATTTCGTGGCTGTCGGTGCCGCTTGTTCTGGCCGTCGCCTACGAGGTCGGAGCGCGCTACCTGTTCAATGCGCCGACCATATGGGCCTACGACGCAACCTACATGCTCTACGGCTCGCTGTTCATGCTCGGCGCCGCTTACGCGCTGCACAAGGGCGCTCACATCCGCACCGACTTCTTCTGGGAGAAGTTCTCCACCCGCAGGAAGGGCTGGATCGATACGATCTCCTATATCGTCTTCTTCTTCCCGAGCCTGATCATGCTGTTGCTGATTAGCTGGAATGAGTTTCACTACGCCTGGCAGATCAACGAGACCTCGGACCAGACGCCGTGGCGGCCGGTGCTATGGCCGTTCAAGTTCGTCGTGCCGCTCGCCTGCCTGTTGCTGCTGATCCAGGGCGTGTCCGAGCTGCTCAAGAGCATCTACATGGTGCGCACCGGCGTCGAGCTCGAGCATAAGGAGAAGGTCGAGGTATGACCGCCGAAGCATTCATCGGTCTCATCATGCTCCTGGTGCTGCTCGGAGCGATTTTCATCGGCGTGCCGATTTCGTTCACGCTGCTGTTTCTCGCCTTTGCGTTCGGGTATGTGGGCATCGGCGCGACGGTCTTCGAGCTTGCCTATTTCCAGACCATCGGCCTGATGAAGGAAGAACTCCTTGCCGCCGTTCCGCTGTTCATCTTCATGGGCTACATCACCGAGCAGGCGGGGCTGATGGAGCGCCTTTTTACGGCATTCCGCATGCTGCTTGCGCCGTTGCGCGGCGCACTCTTCCTCGTCGTCATCCTGACCTCGACCGTGTTCGCGATGGCGACCGGCATCGTCGGCGCGGCCGTCACCGTTCTTGGCATCATGGCCTCGCCGATCATGACAAAGTCGGGCTACGACGCGAAGCTTTCGGCAGGCACCATCACGGCGGGCGGCACGCTCGGCATTCTCATTCCCCCGTCGGTAATGCTGATCGTGATGGGGCCGGTGCTCGGCGTGTCGGTCGCAGATCTCTATGCCGCCGCGTTCGGCCCTGGCTTCCTGCTGGCCGGCATCTACATCGCCTATCTGATGGGCCGCGCCTACATGAATCCCAAACTTGGACCGCCGGTGCCGAAACAGGAGCGTGTCTACTCGGCAGGACAGATGGCGTACGAGGTGACCGTTGGCACGCTGCCGCTGGTCGGACTCATCACGGCAACGCTCGGCTCGATCATCGGCGGTCTTGCGACGCCGACGGAGGCCGCCGGCATCGGCAGCGTCGGTGCGCTGATCCTGGCCGCCGCATATGGCAAGCTGTCGCTCGGCCGACTGCAACGAGCGCTGATCTCGACGATGGCGACGTCGAGCATGGTCCTGCTGCTGGCGGTCACGTCGAACATTTTCGGCGCCGTGTTCGCCCGCCTCGGCTCGGCGAACTGGATTACCGAGACAATGCTCGGCCTCCAGTTGCCGCCCGGCTTCATGCTGATCGTGGTGCTGTTGCTCATCTTCCTGCTGGGTTGGCCGTTTGAGTGGCCAGCCATCATCCTGGTGTTTCTGCCTATCTTCTATCCCGTCGTGAAAGGCATGGGCATCGACCTCATTTGGTTCGGAGCATTGGTTGCGGTGGTGCTGCAGACCGCCTTCCTGTCGCCGCCGGTCGCCATGTCGGCATACTATCTCAAGCAGGTGGTCAAGGGCTGGAGCCTTGCAACGATCTACGCCGGCATGTTCCAGTTCATGATTCTGCAGGTGATCTGCGTTGGGCTGATGATCGCCTTTCCCGGCATCGCGACCTGGTTCCCGCATACGCTGCACGAGGCATCCCGCAGTCAGGTGATCCCCGAGGAGTACAGGAAAATCCTGGAACAGCAGAAGCAGGCGCCACCCTTGGAAGACGAGGACTGGCTGACACCAAAAAAGAAATGACAGGGCTTGGGCCAATCGAGTCGGCCCCCGGCGCAGCTCGACCGGCCTTTCACCTGAGATCGCGATGGCATAGAAAATCGAAACTGAAATGGCGGTGCTTGCCCCGTTCGGTCACCCGTTCAGTCCGCGCAAGCGACGTGTCGAGCAATGGGCGGCGGGCGAGATCGGGGCCTCATCCTTCGAGACGTGCGACGACGCGCTCCTCAGGATGAGGGTCGAACAGCAGGCCCACCGCCACATGCGATTACCCCGCGCCCTGGTCGAAAGCCTTGCGGAGCTCGACGTAGCCCTGCTGCTGCTGGGTCCAGTTGCGGCCGCCGGTGATGGCGCCGTCGACGACGAGGTCGTGGCCGTTGATGAAGGAGGATTCGTCGCTGGCGAGGAAAACGGCGGCATGGGCGATATCGTCGGGCAGGCCGGCGCGCGGGATCGGCTGGGCGGTCTTGTAGACCTCGCGCATCACCGCCGGTGTCTTCTCCGCGGCGTCGGTCGACAATCCCAGCGCCTTGCCGAAGATGCCGGTCGCGATCGCGCCGGGCGAGATCGAGTTGACGCGGATGCCGGACTCGCCGAGCTCCATCGCTACGCATTTGGTCAGATGGATCACCGCGGCCTTTGCTGCGCCATAAACCACCGAGGAGGAGAATCCGGCAAGCCGTCCGGCGATGCTGCCATTGTTGATGATGCTGCCGGAGCCCTGCTTCTTCATGTGCGGCGCGACATGCTTCATGCCGAGCATGACGCTGCGTACCAGCGTTGCCATCGCGGCATCGAAACGGTCGACCTCCAATCCCTCGATGCCACCGGTTTGTGCCGGACCGCCGGCATTGTTGAAGAGGCAGTCGACCTTACCGAATTTTTCCAGTGTCAGCGCGATCAGCGCCTTCATCTGCTCTTCCACGGTAACGTCGGTCTGGCGGAAGATGCAGTTGGCGCCGAGCGCCCTGGCCAAGGCTTCGCCTTCGGCGATGCGGCGCCCGGCGATGACGACCTTTGCGCCCTCGGCGACGAAAACCTCCGCCGTACGCAGGCCGATCCCGCTCGTGGCACCCGTGATCACCGTGACCTTGCCGTCCAACCGTCCCATGTCGTTACCCTCTTAAGTTGTCAGTCGAATTCGATGGACTGGGATATTCCTGCCACAGGCGGAACAAGGCAAGCGGACTGTTCGGTGCACAACGGCGCCGGCTGTGGTCTGCGGCCCTCTGCCGGCCACAAATGGCGGCTTACCCGTCGGTTCGGCCTTATTTTGGATTCGCTGATCACCTGAAGTGACAAAGCCATGAAGAGACTGATCGACGAGTTCAGGTGCGGCTGGCGCGGGGACGCCCCGCCGTCGCTCGCGCTCGGCATCGGCTTTGCGATCATCTGCCTGGCGCTGGCGACGGCGGTGCGCTGGGGCCTGTCCCAGCTCCGTCCCGACGTGTTCTTCACGCCGTATTTTCCGGCGGTGTTCTTCGCCGGTGCCTTCGGCGGCTTGCGCATCGGAATCCTGACCGCGCTTGCAAGCGGCCTGCTCGGCCTCGCCCTCAATTTCGGCAGCACGGTCACCGATCCGATGCGGATTACGCTGCTTTTGATGTTCTGGGTGGTGTGCGGCCTCACGATCTGGGGCGTCGAGCACTACCGCTCGATCGTCGCCGAGCAGCAGAGGATCGCCAAACGCCTGATCGGCGAACAGGACTACCGCAAGCTGGTGGTCGACGAGCTGCAGCACCGGCTGAAGAATAAGTCCTCAACCATTCACGCCGTGCTGCACCAGGCGCTGCAGGACCAGCCGCAGATCTGGAGCCGCATCGATCATCGCATCCGCGCACTGTCGGCGACCGACGACCTGATCGCAAAGGTCGACGGCAACGGATGCGATATCAAGGACCTGCTGATCTCCGAGCTGGGTCCCTACGGCCATGTCCGGTTCAACCTGAACGGCGATCGCCTGTTCTTGCCGGCCAAACTGGCTGTGAGCCTCGCCTTGATCTTTCATGAGCTCGCCACCAACGCCGGCAAGTATGGCGCGTTCTCCTCCGCGCGCGGCTTCCTGCAGGTATCATGGTCAGTGTCGGATGATCGCCTCACCATCACCTGGGACGAGACCGAGGGACCGGCCGTGGAAAATATCGGCGAGCCAGGCTTCGGCACCAGGCTGCTGAAATCGGCGCTGAGGCCATTCGACGGCAAGGCCGACGTCAGCTATCTCAAGACCGGTGTTCACTGCACTATGCAGTGCCGGATTCCGACGGCTTGAGCGCGCTTTTCGCGCCCTGCTGCGAAGCGAAGGCGAAACGAAAGACAGCCGCAAGCACTCGATGATCGAGTTGACGCTCTGTTAATGACGATTGAGGCGGCGCCTGTTGAAATCTCCTATCGACACAGATGTCGTGGTTTTTCTCAGTTCCACTTAACCAAAACTACAAGGGACTTTGCCAAGTTCGCGCGCATGCACAGTCCCACAAAACACGACTTTCAGATGGCCACGGCCGTGGCCACGAATGAGAGCGAACTCCATTCCGAATTGCGGATTCTGCGTGATGTCGTCAGGCTGCTGCCTGCGGGTGTCACGGTCCAGGACGAGCAGGGCAACTTCCTTGTCGTTAACGATGCCGCCGCGACGCGCTTCCGACTGGCAAGCGATGCAATGGTCTCGCAACTGGACGAGCGCCGCGAGACCTGTCTCGAATTGCTACGCAGCGGCCGCTCCGCCGTGCTGGAGGAAGCGGTTGCTTCCGGCGCGACCAGGCAGGTGTTCCTCACCGCGCATCGGCCGGTGCGGATCGCCGACCGCAATCTCTTGCTGTCGACCTCGGCCGACATCACCGAGCAGAAGGCGTTCGAGGACCAGCTATTCCGTTCCGCCTATTATGACGAGCTGACCGGCCTGCCGACGCGCCGCGTGATCGAGCACCGCGTCAACAGCCTGTTGCACCGTAACGAGGCAGACAATCATTTCGCGCTCGCTTTCCTCGACATCGACAATTTCAAGCACATCAACGACTACTACGGCCACGCCATCGGCGACGCGCTGCTGGTGGAGATGACCCGGCGGCTCGGCATGTCCCTGCGCGAGACCGACATCCTGTCGCGCATCTCTGGCGACGAATTCCTGCTGCTGCTCAATCCGGTCCAGACCGCGCAGGAGGTCGCCGACTACATCGAATTCATGCTGCAGCGATTGAAGGCGCCGTTCTTCATCGACCAGTCGGAAATCTTCGCCTCCACCTCGATCGGCGTCAGCCTTTATCCCGAGCACGGCCGAAGCTACGACGAGCTGCGCCAGAACGCCGACATCGCGATGTACCGGGTCAAGAACGGCGGCAAGGGTGCTGCGGCCTTCTTCGACGCCAGCATGGAAGTCGAGGCCATGGCGCGGATGAAGATCGAGCAGTCGCTGCGGCTTGCGATCCTGGAGAAGCGCTTCTGCTGCGCTTTCCAGGCCAAGGTCGATCTCAGGACACAGGAGGTCAGGGGCATCGAGGCGCTGGTGCGGCTGCGCGACAATGAAGGCGTGATCCAGGCGCCCGGCACCTTCGTCAACCTCGCCGTCGAGCTCGGGCTGATCGACGAGCTGACCCATCTGGTGCTGGCGGAAATCGTGAAGTCGATCGACCTGATCAACGAGACCTTCGGTCCCGACGCTTCCATCAGCATCAATGTCGCGGCCAAGCAGGCCGCCAATCCCGAATTCATGCGCCCGTTCGCTCGCGCGCTCGAAGAGACCGGATTTCCGAAGCGCTTCATGATCGAGGTGACGGAAGACGCCTTCGTCACCAAATCGCATTTCCAGGAGGAGATCCTGCCGATACTGCGCGGGATCGGCGTCGGGATCTCGATAGACGATTTCGGCATCGGCTATTCATCGCTGTCGGCGCTCGCCGACATCACCGCCGACGAGATCAAGATCGACCGCTCCTTCATCACCGACATCCATAAGCGGCCGCGCAGCCAGGGCATCCTGCGCGCGATCGAATCCTTGAGCGAGGCGCTCGGCATGACGGTGATCGCGGAAGGCATCGAATCCTACGAGGAGCTGGCCTACCTGCAGGCCGCGACCAAGATCCGCTACGCCCAGGGCTACTACTTCTCGAAACCGATTTTCCTGGACGACCTCAAGCCGTCGATGCCGCTGACAAGCGAATCGCGGGCCAGCCTCGCGAGCCGGGCGGTGCAGGAGTCACGTCCGGCTTACACCCGCACCAGCAGGTATCGGCGCTGAGGGCGGGAGCTGCCGCAACCATTGCGAGGATATATTGCAAGGCACGTATTAAGCGTTGAGTAACCGGATTTCCTAACCGGTTGGGCAATTTTGCGTTGTATGTCTGCCTCCCGGGAATTCGGGAATGCGCAATCCTTCAAAGCACATCCATAGGGTCATTGTTCGCGCGAAAATATTCCGCCGCCACTTGGCCGCGACGATCCGTGGCCCGGTGCTGTGGCTGACGCTGTGCGGCGGATTGCTGGTGGCCGCGATCTTTGCCGGCACCATCCTGATGGTCGGCCAATTCCGTGAGCGCGCCCTCCACAACAGCGAGCGCGAACTGGAAAACACGGTGCTGATGCTGACGCGCCACTTCGACCAGCAGTTCGAAGACTCCGCGGCGGTCGCCTCCGACCTGGTCTTGCAATTGCGGATCCCGGAGCTTGCCTCGCCGGAAGCGTTCAAGGAGCGGATGTCGACCGCTGAAGTGCATCATGTGCTGAAATCGAAGGGCCTGTCCTATCTCGGTGACGTCTCGCTGTTCGACACCGACGGGCGCATCATCACCTGGTCCGGACCGCTGCCGGCGCCGAAGCTCGACATATCCGAGCGCGCCTACTTCAAGAGCTTCAAATCCAATCCGGCGACGGAGCCCGTTCTCGCCGAAGCGGTCCACAGCTATGTCACCGGCAATCTGAATACCGTGATCGCGCATCGCCTGACCGGATCCAACGGAATCTTTCTCGGGATCATGACGCGACGCATCGATCCCGCAAACTATGAGAAGTTCTTTGCGTCCATAGCCCCAGGCGCGAGCGCGACCATCGGCCTGTTTCACGCCGACGGGACCTTGCTCGCACGCCACCCACGCATCGATGAGATGATCGGGCGGAATTTCGCCTCCGCCCCGCTGATGCGAAAGGTGCTGGCGGAAGGAGGCCAGCATACCCTGCGCGTCGTTAGCCCGGTCGATGGAATGAAGCGGCTGGGCTCGGCGGCGCGGCTGAGCCATTTCCCGGCGGTCGTCGTCGCAACCAATTCGATCGACGCGGCGCTTGCCGACTGGCGCGCGCAGACCAAATTCCTGGTCGCCGCCGCGGCGCTCGCCGCCCTCGTGGTCGCAGGTGTGCTGTTCCTGATCATCCGCAAGATCAACAAGCAGAACCGCCAGGCGCGGCAGCGGCTCAAGGCTGAGCGGCACCGACTCGATACTGCGCTGAACAACATGATCCAGGGGCTGGTGCAGTACGACGCCGAGGGGCGCATCGTCGCCTTCAACCGTCGCTACCTCGACATATTCCGGCTCTCGACCGACGTCGTGAAGCCGGGATGCCATTTCCGTGATTTGATGCGGCACCGCCAGGCGCAGGGATTGTTCGATGGTGATGTCGACGAATTCTGCACCTCGGTCATGAACAGTATCGCGCAGGGTCGAGTCGATCGCCGCCTGACAGGCTGCGCGGATGGCCGCTGGTTCTCGGGCATCAGCACGCCGCTCAGGCACGGCGGGTGGATCACAACGGTCGAGGACATCACCGAGCGCTGCAGGCTGGAGCAGGAGCGCGATCGGAACTACGCGTTCCTGCGCGAGATCATCGATCACATCCCCTCGCAGATCACCGTCAAGGATGCGCAGAACCGGCGCTATCTGCTGGTCAACCGGGTTGCCGAGGAGCAGTTCGGCATCTCACGTGACCTGATCATCGGCAAGACCGCCTTCGATGTGTTTCCGGCCGCCTCCGCCCGAATTGTCACCTCGGACGACGAAAGACTGCTGCAGTCCGCCGACGGCCTCTACAAGGACGAACACCTCTGGAAGACCCAGGCGAAGGGCGAGCGCTACATCACCTCGAAGCGCATCGGGATACGCGATCAGGCCGGCACGACGCGTTATATCATCAACGTCGTCGAGGACGTGACCGAGCGCAAGCGCGCGAACGAAAGGATCACCTATCTGGCGCATTATGATGCGCTGACCGACCTGCCGAACCGCGTGCTGTTCCGCGCGCAGATCGCGCGCGAGCTCGAAAGGGCAAAGCATGACGAACAGTTCGCATTGCTTTACATCGATATCGACGAGTTCAAGGCCATCAACGACTCGCTCGGCCATCATGTCGGCGACGAATTGCTGAAGACGGTGGCCGCACGAATCAAGGCGTGCCTCAAACCTGGTGACTTGATCGCCCGGCTTGGCGGCGACGAATTCGCGGTGATCCAGACCGCCGTTGACGCGACCGGTGACGTCGCGGACTTCGTGACGCGGATCCATGGCGCGATCCGACAGCCCTGCGACTGTCTCGGCCATCATCTCTCCACCGACGCCAGCATTGGCATCGCGCTGGCGCCGCAGGACGGCACGGAGCTGGACCAATTGATCAAGCATGCGGATCTGGCGATGTATGCCGCCAAAGCGGGTGGACGCCGGACGCACCGCTTCTTCGAGCCGGCGATGGATGAAAGCGCCCAGGCCCGCCTCACCATGGAGCAGGACCTGCGGCAAGCCATGGTGGACGGCGGTTTCGAGATCCATTACCAGCCGCTCTTGGACTTGAGGACCAATCAGGTGGCCGGCTGCGAGGCGCTGTTGCGCTGGCGCCATCCGGAGCGTGGCATGGTCTCCCCCGCCGAGTTCATTCCGGTGGCGGAAGATACCGGCCTGATCAACGAGCTCGGCGACTGGGTGCTGCGCACGGCCTGCACGGAAGCGGCCGCCTGGCCATCTCACATCCGGCTCGCCGTCAACGTCTCGCCGGTCCAATTGAAATGCGAAACGCTGGCGTTGCGGATCACAAGCGCGCTCACCGCCTCCGGCCTCGCGCCCGGTCGGCTGGAGATCGAGATCACGGAGGCGGTGCTTATCAGGGACGATGAAGCCGCGCTGGCGATCCTGCACCAGCTCCGCGCCATTGGCGTGCGCATCGCGCTCGACGATTTCGGCACCGGCTACTCATCCTTGAGCTATCTGAAACGGTTTCCGTTCGACAAGATCAAGATCGACCGCTGCTTCGTCAGCGATATCGAGGTCGACGGTTCCTCGGCCATCGTGCAGGCGGTGGTGAATATCGCCGCGTCGCGCAACATGACCACCGCGGCCGAAGGCGTCGAAACCGAACAGCAGCGGAAATTGCTGCGCGAACTGGGCTGCACGCAGATGCAGGGCTTCCTGTTCAGCGCACCGAAGCCGGCATCGGAGATCAGGCGATTGCTCGACATGGACCAGACGACGGCACGGGCCTTCGCCTAGAATGGCGCGATCGCCGATCGGGCGGCTATCTTGCGCGACGAGGATGGCGTACAAATATCGGGTCCGAGCCCGGCCACGAGGCAATCTGGCCACAAGGCAACGTCGAGTGAACCCATGTCTCCTCTCTCCATCCTCCTCAATGTGCTCTGGATCCTGATCGGCGGCGCGTGGATGGCGTTTGGCTGGCTTGTCGCTGCGATCATCATGGCGATCACGATCATCGGCCTGCCCTGGGCGCGCGCGGCCTTCAACATCGCCGTCTATACCCTGCTGCCGTTCGGCTCGCGGGCGGTGCGCCGCGACGAAATCACCGGCGAGAGCGACGTCGGGACCGGCGCGCTCGGGCTGATCGGCAATCTGATCTGGTTCGTACTCGCGGGCTGGTGGCTTGCGCTCGGTCACCTGCTCACGGCGATCATCTGGGCGGTCACCATCATCGGCCTGCCCTTCGCCTGGGCCCATCTCAAGCTTGCCGGCATCGCGCTATGGCCGATCGGCAAGACGATCGTACCTGCTTGATCGTTCTGATTCGATCAGAACCGAGCCTCTAGGCGGCCGCGGTTGTTTTCGGCCAGGATCGGGCGGATCAGGCGTCCAAAACGCTCGGCCTCTTCGTCATGCAGATAGCCGGACAGGCAGAAGGAATGGCAGCCGGCATCGATGAATTGCTGCAGCATGTCGGCGCATTGGACGGGATTGCCGACCACGGCAATGCCGGCGCCGGGCCGGACCTTGGTGATGCCGGTCCACAGATGCGGCAGCAGGAGATCGCCGTGCTCGCGCGCAAGCTGCTGCACCCGTTGGTTGGCGACTGAATTATTGTAGAGCGTCTTCATCTCCTGTCTCTGCCGTTCGGTGGCGTGACGCACCAGGCGGTCGGCCGCCTCCCACGCATCCGCTTCGTTCTCGCGGCAGATCATCTGCAGCCGCATGCCGAAGCCGATCGCCTGCTCGCGGCCATGACCGCGCGCCAGCGCCCTGATCTCGGCGATGTTCTGCGCGATACGTTCCGGCAGGTCGCCCCAGAACAGATGCACATCGGAGTGTTTCGCCGATAATTCCCACGCCTGCCGCGAGCCGCCGCCGAGATAGAATTTCGGGAACGGCTGCTGCAGCGGCCGCGGCCGGATATGCGCACCCGACAGCGTGTGGAACCTGCCATTGAAATGCACCGGCCCGCGCGTAGTCCACAGCGCCTTCAGGATCGAGACCTCCTCGTCCATCAGCGCGTAACGCTCTTCCTTGGCGTAACGGACACCCTCGGCTTCGACCTCGCTTTCGTTCTGGCCTGCGATCAGGTTGATGCAGATGCGCCCGCCCGACATCTGGTCGAAGGTCGAGATCATCTTGGCAAGCAGCACCGGATTGATGTAGCTGGGACGCGCCGCGATCAACGGCTTGATCTTCGACGACCGCGCTGCCATGAAGGCGCCCGTGATCCAGGCCTCCCAGCACGCCGAGCCGACCGGGATCAGCAGATATTCAAAGCCCGCCGCTTCGGCGGCCTGCACCACCCGCTCGCAGAGTTCCGGCGAGCCCCCCACCTGGGCTTCCATCAGCCCATAGGCCGTGGTGTCGCCATGCGTCGGCAAATACCAGCCAAATTCCAGCGGGCGCATGACAATTCTCCTTGGGCAGACGGCGCTTTTCGCGCGATTTCTACCGCCAGTTTACAGCCTGCGCTCGGCCCGACAATCACCTCAAGGCCGTTGCCGACAGGGGACCAATCGGCTAAATGAACGGCTAGGCACCCGTAGCTCAGCTGGATAGAGCGTTGCCCTCCGAAGGCAAAGGTCACACGTTCGAATCGTGTCGGGTGCGCCAACAAATTCGATAAGTGGCGTAGATCGCCAGAACCTGCGCAGAAACAAGACTCACCATAGATTTGCCGACCGAGATAGCGGATTGGCCGCGATCAACGTCGCGCGCGGCGGCATTCGAGCGGCGCTTGCCCCTCAATCGTCATCGGCTCCTTGAATGGAGAAGCCTTGCCCATATGGGTTCGTCGGGCTGTCCGGCGCGTACGGATTTCCAGCACCAAAGGGATTGTTGACGCTATCGGGAGAGAAACGGCTTCCATAGCGGCCGTATGGGTTTGAAATCGAATCCGGATCGTACGGATTGCTACTTAAGCGCCCACGATAGTTTCCCTCGCTGTCATACAGCTTGGGAGCATCGGTCGCGTACGGATTATTCGCGGAGCTGTTGCTATGACCGCTGCCATATCGCCCGTACGGATTGTTGACGCCGTTTGGATTGTATGGACTGCCAGCACCGTATGCGTTCCCCGTCGAGTTCGGGGCATATGGGTTGGCGGAATAGTTGCCGAGGTATTGCGCGCCAGCGCCCGAAGTGGTCACGACCAGCAGGACAATGCTCAAAGCCATCTTCATCGACACTTCTCTTCGCTCCGACATCGCGGGCGCACTCGCTGGACACACGGTCGTCGGGCGGCATGGCCGCACTCAACATTGTCACGACACTTCCTGAACGTCACATGACCGCAGCCGGGATGTCCGGCGGCTGCAGCGGTCCTATGGGGCGAGCTGGCACCCGGTACACATCCATCGCGTGCGACCGGGCGCAGCGCTACCTCAACCCGAGAAGCGAGCGCCGGTAGCCGCTGGCGCGGGCTTCGCTCCTGCACACAAAGCTTCCGGTATAACCCCGTCCGTAACGTTTCTGCCCTTTCAGGTAATAGCGCGCGCGCCGGAAATCGAGCCAAACCACGGAATCATCAGGGCAATGCCGCTGGGCCTGGGATTGATAGCGAAACGGCGTAAGCGGGACGGCCTTCGCCTCGTGTGCGGCGCACACGAAAAGTGCGAAGGAAACGACAAGTCCACTGTATTTGATCCGGGTCAACGGGCGCGCCCCCAAGCGTTTCCAGCACCCCGATCCATACCATTTTCGACACGCCGCCTGAAGACGGCTCGAACGGACTGTGCTATCCTTCAATCAGTCGCGACTGAGCGAGCAGCAACATGCTCACCATTCCACATCTCACCGCGCAGGCGCTCGGTGCCTTTCTCGCCTCCGAGACCACCGGACGGTTTGGCTCGTCTTACGGTTACCTCAACGAGCTCCTGCCATATGCGGCGCGACTGGCGCTTGAATGCATCGGCAACAGCGATGCGCTTTATCACAACATCGAACACTCGATGCTGGTCACCCTGACCGGCCATGACATCCTGATGGGGCGCGCCCTGTCGCGGCCGACGACGGCCGAGGATTATTCGAACTTCATCCTGGCCTGCCTGTTCCACGACATCGGCTATGTCCGCGGCGTCCTTCAAGGAGACGGGGACGACGTCTATGTCGCCGATGTCACCGGCGCGACCATCCGGCTTCCGCGCGGCGCGTCCGACGCGGCGCTTGCGCCCTATCACGTGGACCGATCCAAACTGTTTGCGCTGGAACGTTTCGATACTGCCGAGCACGTTGACGCGAACCGGATGGCGCGCGCGATCGAATACACGCGATTTCCCTACGCGCCCTCATCATCGGACGACGATCTGAACAATGAAGAGGGTCTATTGCTGCGCGCCGCCGACCTGATCGGCCAGCTCGGCGACCCCAATTACTTAAGGAAGGCCAATGCTCTCTTCTACGAGTTCGAAGAGACCGGGATGAACAAGCAGCTCGGCTACGATACCCCCGCCGATGTCGTCTACAAGTATCCGCAATTCTACTGGAATACGGTCGCGCCGCAGATATCGACGGCCATTCGATACCTGAACGTCACATCAAGCGGCCGCCAATGGATCGCAAACCTCTACGGCAATGTCTTCAGGGCAGAGCGCGAGATGAGACTGTCCGGTCCGCAACTGTGACGCTCATGGATTGCCAAGCCGTACAACGCATATTGAGATCGCCGACATAGCCAGCGCAGCAAGCTGGTCTCACCGCCGAACCGCGAGAGCTTTGGTTCTGATTGAATCAGAACCAAAGCTCTCGACACGCTACGCCGCCGATCAATCAGCGCCAGCATGACCGGCGCATCCGGCATCGACAGCACCGCGTCGGGGCGCTCGATCAGGCGCGATTGCGCGCCTTGCCGACGGTGCCGAACGGGCCGCCCCTTAACCGGGTCGGAAAAATTCCTGTTAAATTCCAAACATATAAGTCGGCATTCACAATGCCGACCTGGTGGCGATCACCTTGCAGTGCGACGCCTCGATCCGCCGCCCCTCATGCTAACGTCGACCCGGCGACGAATCGTTTGCAGCACGAAAGGTCCGCATACATCCAATGCAGAACCAAAATCACAAGACGCTGAAATCCGTCTGTATCTTTTGCGGCTCCAGCCCTGGCCGCGACCCGATTTACCTGGAGACCGCGGTCGTCACCGGGCAGGCGCTGGCGAAGGCTGGCATCACCATCGTCTATGGCGGGGGGAAGGTCGGGCTGATGGGGGCCGTGGCAGATGCAGCGCTCGCGGCGGGCGGGCGTGTCGTCGGCGTCATTCCACGCTCGCTGGTCGAGCGCGAGATCGGGCACACAGGCTTGAGCCAGCTTCACGTCGTCGAAACCATGCACGAGCGCAAGACGATGATGGCGGAACTGTCCGATGGCTTCATCGCGCTACCCGGCGGCGCTGGAACGCTCGAAGAACTTTTCGAGGAATGGACCTGGGCCCAGCTCGGCATCCATGAAAAGCCCTGTGGCCTCCTGAACGTGAAGGACTATTTCTCGCCGCTGATCGCAATGGTGGAAAGGATCGTCGCGGAAGGGTTCATGGCGGCCGCCTACGCCGAGATGCTCGTCATCGAAACCAAGGTGGAAACGTTGCTAAGTCGCTTCGCGACCTACCAGCCGCCGCCACGAAAATGGTTGCGCGCGAACGGCGCCAAGCCCTGAAGCATGATCCGGACGCGGAGGGCCGCGTTAGCGCAAAGTGGAACGCGATTTTCCCCTCGCTACAAAGGCGAAGCGTTTGCGTGGGGAGATCCTGCTCAAACGAGAAGGTGAAATCGTGATCTGATTCTGCTGAATCGGATCACGATTTCTGTCCCTTCACCCGCCATGCTTCTGCGGCTTATGGCCGCGCTGGCCGGGATCATTGTGCTTGTTGTGGTGACTTTCCTGGTTCAGCCCGCCGCGGCTCACCGGAAATTCCGACTGCCGCGCATTGTGTTTCGGGCGTCTTACGGCTGCATCTTCCACAATGCGCGCGCCCCCTTGCTCGACATGGCGCACGTCGGGAACGTCGGGCTTTCGTTCGAGCATCCGAAGCTGCTGCTCATGGGTCTTCTTGCCCTGCAATACCGTCTTGCGCGATTTCGGCGTCTGGTCGCGCGACGGGCGGCCTTGCCGGCGATCTGGCGCTTCGATGCCGCCCTGAGCATTGGTGTCGTTTTCGACGTCGCCTTCAAACGTATTCTCGCCTTCGGCATCTTCGAGATCATCTGGCGTCGCCTGCGCCATCGTGACGCCCTTCGATCCGCCGATCAGCGGATTGCGATGAAGGTCGATGTCGCTCGGCCGTTTCGTCTTGGCATGCTTCGTCATGATCACCCCTTCGATGCCGGATGCGTACCCCCGCCCTTCTGTTCCGGTTCGTGCGTATGATGGCTATCGCGCTCGCCACCGCCGCCGGAAACCCGGCTGTGATGTCGCTTGGGGTCGTCCGCGGCCGGCTTCTTGACTTCAAGCGGCGCCTGGGCGTTTTCGTGCGCAGCACCAGGGCCGCCCTGGCGAATGCTCGCCGGCGTCTTGGTGGAAGTGGACATCAGTGTGCTCCTTCAGCGATCCTGCTGATAGCCTTGATGGGTGGTGTTCTGCCTGGCGTTCGCCGACTGCCCCTGCTCATCGGGATTTTCCACGTGCCCGCGCGTCGTGCGCGCCTGATGGGCATTGCCGGACTTCGGATCACCCGTACCTTTGCGACTCTGGTTCTCCGGCGGCACCGGTGGTGGCTTGGTCATGATGGACTCCTGTTCCATCGAAGTTGACATAGGATAACGCACGCGAACTGCGTGGGTTCACTTCACCGTCATTGAAACCCGCGGACGTAATCGGTCAGGAAACCGATTGCGCGCGCCGCGGCGTCCTCTTCGATTCCGGCCACATCGCGCGGACTTCCTCCGGCAATGCGTGGCGGACCTTCTCGACCTGACCAGGGTCGACGTAGTGGTTCAGCACCTGGAACACGGCATGCGCCGCGTCGGGCGCGCTCACCGGCCGTGTCGAGCTCAGCTCGGCCGTGATGATCGACAGGAACTGTTCTGCCGACCGCCAGTTTTGCGGGGTATCGCTCGGGCGGAATCGATCGTAGTACGTGCCGCGCACCATCAGTGGAAGCTGCGCGCCGAGATGCGCCGCGAGTTCGATGGGAACCCGATCGCGTATGGTCCGCAGCACCGCGCCCAATGCATGCCACGCCACCTGCCGGTCGCGTGGCAAGGTTTCCATGATCTCATCCAGCCATGAATTGGTGAGATGGATGGTTCTGTCGAATACCTCGAGACCTGTCGCACTCATGGGATCACCCTCCGTTTGTGAGACGCAGGGCTAACGATGCGCGGACGCGGAGGTTCGGGAATGTTTTGGCCGACGAGCGCCCGGCCGACTTCTGCTTCTGGCGGCCGAGCTGCATCTACAATGGTGGCGCTGCCGCCACCGGCCGCGTTCAGGCGGCCCGGACGGTCTGCAGGAACCGGCCGACTTCCATCTGGAGCCGATTGCTGTCGCGGGACAGCGATTGCGCTGATGAGAGCACCTGCGTGGACGCCGAGCCTGTCGCGGTGGCGCCGCGCTGCACGTCGGTGATCCGCGAAGAAACCTCCTCGGTCCCTTGCGCGGCCTGCTGCACATTGCGCGCGATCTCCTGCGTCGCCGCGCCCTGCTCCTCGACCGCGGCCGCGACCGTCGAGGCGATCTCCGCCAGCGCTTCGATCGTGTTGCTGATCTGCCCGATGGCGCCGACCGACTGATCGGTCGCGGTCTGGATCGCCGCGATCTGCTGCCCGATCTCGCCGGTCGCCTTCGCCGTCTGCTCGGCCAGCGCCTTCACCTCGGAGGCGACCACTGCAAAGCCGCGGCCCGCGTCGCCGGCGCGCGCAGCCTCGATGGTGGCGTTGAGCGCCAAGAGGTTGGTCTGGCCTGCAATGGTGTTGATGAGCTCCACGACATCGCCGATGCGGCTTGCGGCTTTGGAAAGTTCGCTCACGCGCTCGGTGGTGGCGCGCGCCTGGCCGACAGCGTCGGCCGCGATTCGCGCCGAATCCTGCACCTGGCGGCTGATCTCGTTCACTGAAGACGACAGTTCTTCCGTTGCTGTGGCCACCGATTGCACGTTGGCCGACGCCTCTTCGGACGCCGAGGCGACCGCAACTGTTATCTCCTGGGCCCGTTCGGCCGTCGACGTGAGCGCCTTTGCGGATTGCTCCAGCTCCGTCGACGCTGTCGAGACGGTGCTCACGATCTCGCCTACCGCTCCCTCGAACGCGTCCGCAAGCTTGATCATTTCGGCCCGGCGCTGCCCGGCGAGGATGTCATCCTGCCGGCGCTTGGACTCGGCCTCGAGCACCGCCTTCTCTTCCGCCTTGACCTTGAACGTCTCGACGGCGCTTGCGACCGCGCCGATTTCGTCCTTGCGCCCGATGCCGGGCAACTGGACGTCAAAATTGCCATTCGCGAGTTCCTGCATGGCCCGGCTCAGGCTGCGCATCGGTCCCGCGATCGAAAGTGCCGATAGCACGGAGGTCACGATCAGAAGCAGGGCCGCAACGCCGCCGATGGCAAGCGACATTTTCGCAGCCGAAGTCGCCTGCTGCGCCGCTTTTTCGATCTCACCGGTCATGGCCTGCTTGGCACGGTCCACGATCGAATTGGCGTTCGCCTCAAGCTCCGCTGAAAGCGGCAGCATGACATCATTGGCGATCAGTCGCGAATCTGTCGTCAACTGCGCGGCGCGCGCCTGGGCTTCGTTCGAGATCGCGAGCCCGGAGGCTTCGACGGAGGCAATCTCCAGAAGCTCGGTCTTCATCTTCGCAAGCCTCTCGGCGGCCGCCTCATAGGCCGTCGCCGAGCTCTTCAACTTGTCCAACTCCAAGCGCGTGTCTGATGTCGAGAGACGGGCGATCTCATCGGCGAATCCGAGAAACCCCTTGAAACGCGCCGCCAGAAACTCCGTGGCTTTCTGCAGCTCTTCATCGGTGGTCGCAACGCGGATATTGGCTGCTCCGATCTGCAGGCCTCGTGCCGCCGCCTTGGCGTCGATGGCCGCGCGCGCAATGTTGGACTGCAGGAGGGCGCTTTCATTGGTCCGGCCGACACTGGCATTCGCCGTCAGTTGATTGGCGATCATCAGCGCGACGAAGATCACGCCGAGTGCGGATGCGATGCCGAGCTTGGCTCCGATCCGCAAATTTTGAATAGTCTTGATCATGCCCACCCCGTTGCAGTCTGGCCTTTGGCCCAACCTCTTCAGCCCGCGCCGAACTTATTGCTGGGGCTGTTTAAGCAACGTTAAAGGGCGGCAGCCAAAGCGCTGAAACAACCCGTGAGCGAATGAATGATGGTCTGCGGAAACGCAGGCTGCATATGCCGACGCGCGAACGCGGGGCTCGCACAACTCTCTGATGTACTTCTTCGTCTAGAAGAAGGCGAGCCGGGACGATTCGCCTGCGCACTCGTCGGCAAAGGATACCGTCAGCACAGCATCTCCTTCAACTTCAACACCGCGCTATCCGGCGTCGTGAGCACGGTTCGCCCCGATACTTGCTCAACCGCTGCTGCCGCCGGCGCCATACTGTATTGCGCGAGCGCGATGACGTCGCAGTCGCGCAAGCCTTGCGATGCTGCGACCACAAGCCGGTCGTGCTCGGCGCGATCGCCACGGTCGAGCGCTGCCAATGCGCCTTCCGCCAGTTTCGGCACGAGCTCGATAGAGGCGGGAAACTCGCGAGGCATGGAGACTAGCGTCGGCGGAAACGTCGAGAGCAGGCCGACCTTGCGCCCGCTTCGCGCGGCCTGCTCGATCATCGCCTCATTGGGCTTCAAGACCGGCATCGGCGCATGCGCCCGCGCGACGGCCTCGATGCAGGGCCCGAAGGCGGAGCAGGTGAACAGGATCGCATCGGCGCCGGTGCTCACGACATAACGGCCGAGCGCGAGGAAACGCTCGGTCATGACGTCGGTGAGCCGGCCATCGCGTGCGAGATCCGCCGACAGGCTGTCGTCGAGCAGGTTCATCAGCCGCGCTTCCGGCCACAGCCTTGCGAACGACGATTCGATCGGCTCGATCGAATGCTTCAGGGCGTGAATGAGGGCGATACGCATCAACCAGCTCACTTGAACGGAATCGCGTACATCATGCCACCCTTGCTCCAGAGCGCGTTCAAGCCACGATCGAGCTTGAGGGGGCTCGCCTTGCCGACATTGCGTTCAAAAATCTCGCCGTAATTGCCGCCGGCCTTGATCGCGTAGACCATCCATTTGTTATCGAGCCCGAGCCGCGAGCCAAGATCGCCCGATGAGCCGAGCAGGCGCTGGATCGCCGGCACATCAGAGGATTTTGCCATCTGCTCGACATTCGCCGCGGTGACGCCGAGCTCTTCCGCCTCGATCAGGCCGTAATGCAGCCAGGTGATGATGTCGCTCCATGCTTCGTCGCCGTTGCGAGTGAAGGGCCCGAGCGGCTCCTTGCTGATGGTCTGCGGCAGGACCACGTAATCGGCGGCATTCGGTGCCGCGGTGGCAACGGCGCCGGCGAGTGCCGAAGCATCCTGGGTCATCGCGTCGCAACGACCGCCGAAAAAGGTCTGATACATGGTGTCGACGCGATCGAATACGAGCGGCTTCCACTCGATGCCATTGGCGCGGCCATAGTCGCCGAGCGTCACCTCGTGTGTCGTGCCCTGCGCCACGCAAACGGTGGCGCCATTGAGCCCTTTCAAGTCTTTGACCCCGGCGTCGACGCGGACGACGAAGCCCTGGCCGTCGTAGAAATTGACCGGGCCCTGGCGCAGACCGAGCGTGGCGCCGCGCAAATAAGTCTGCGTCGAGTTGCGATAGAGCACATCGATCTCGCCGGACTGCAGCGCCGTGAAGCGGTTTTGAGCGGTCAGCGCCACGTAGCGTACTTTTGCGGGATCGCCCAGCACGCCGGCGGCGAGCGCCCGGCAATAATCGACATCTAGCCCCTTATAGTTGCCTTGAGAGTCCGGCGCGGAGAAACCGGCAAAGCCGGCGCTGACGCCGCAGACGAGCTGACCGCGCTGCTTCACCGTGTCGAGCGTACCTGCGATCGCCGCCGAGATCGACGTGGCGAGCAAAGCGGTTGCAACAAGAACTCTCTTCATTCTGCCCTCCTCCTAGTGACCGACACTCTTCAATGCGCTGTCGACGGCCTTGCCGAGCCGATCGACGATCTCGTCGATGTCCTCCGATGTCGCGATATAAGGCGGCGCCAGCAGAACGTGATCGCCATGGCGCCCGTCGACCGTGCCTCCAGCGGGGTAGCAGCCGAGCCCACCCTCGAAGGCCGCTGCCTTGATTTTCTGGTTGAGTTTCAGCGCGGGATCGAACGGTTGGCGCGAACTGCGATCGGCGACCAGTTCGATCGCCCAGAACAGGCCGCGGCCCCTGATATCGCCGACATGGCGGTGATTGCCGAAGCGCTCTATCAAGCGACGCTCGAACTGGTGGCCGCGCTGCTTCACACGATCGAGCAATTGCTCCTCATCGATGATCCGCTGCACCTCGAGCGCAGCGGCGCAGGCGAGCGGATGCCCGAGATAGGTATGGCCGTGCTGAAACACACCCGAGCCATCGCGGATCGCGTCCGTGATGCGGCCACTTGCGAGCATCGCGCCGATCGGCTGGTAGCCGCCGCCAAGACCCTTCGCGATCGCCTGGATATCGGGCGAAACGCCCTCCTGCTCCCACGCATGCAGCGTGCCGGTGCGACCCATGCCGCACATCACCTCGTCGAGGATCAGAAGCGCGCCGTGCCGATTGCAGATCTCGCGCACAGCCTTGAAGTAGCCTTCCGGCGCCGGCACGCAGCCGGCCGTGGCGCCGACCACCGGCTCCGCGATGAAGGCCGCGACCGTATCGGGGCCAAGCCGCTGGAATTCGGCTTCGAGCTCCGCGGCAAGCCGCGCGACGAAGCCAGCTTCCGTCTCCTGATCGCGCTGCTCGTGATAGGCGAAAGCCGGCGTGACATGGCTGAAGGCGGACGACAACAGCGGCGCGTAAGGCTCGCGCCGCCAGGCATTGCCGCCGGCGGCGAGCGCGCCCAGCGTATTGCCGTGATAGCTCTGGCGACGGGCGATGAAATGCCGGCGCTGCGGCTGGCCGGTCTCGACGAAATATTGCCGCGCCAGTTTGATGCTGGCCTCGACAGCTTCCGAACCGCCGCTCACGAAATAGACCTGAGCGAGCCCACCCGGCTCATGGCCGACGAGCTTTTCGGCCAGCGCCTCGGCAGGCTCCGAGGTGAAGAAGGCGGTGTGGGCATAAGCCAGCTTCGAAGCCTGCTTCGCGATCGCCTCAACGACGCGCGGGTGCTGATGGCCAAGACAGGAGACCGCCGCGCCGCCGGACGCGTCGAGGATCTTTCGGCCATCTTCGGCGATCAGCCACACGCCTTCGCCGCCGATCGCTTTCGGCGGGGTTTGACGCAAACTTCGGTGCATCACGCGGCTGCGGCCGGTAGCCATGACGGTCAACCTTTCTCGACAACGTATTGCGACAGTTCGGCGAGGCGCGCCTCGGTCTCCTCCAGCCGCCGCCTTGCACCTGCGCCGCCCAACGTGAAGGCAACCGCGGCAAGCGACTGCGCGATCGCAATGGCGCCGGTGAGGCTCGGGAAGAAGCCGGGCGAACTGGCTGCCTCGAACAGCAGCAGGTGATCCGCGCCTTCCGCCATCGGCGCGCTGACGGTGTCGGCGATCGCGATCATCGTCGCGCGCGCGCGATGGGCCGCGCGCGCCGACAATACACTCGCCATGGAATAGGGCGCGAAGCCGATGACGACCACCGCGTCTTTGGGGCGGAAGGCGCCGAGATCGAGGTCTTCGGGCCCGGAGCCGCCGACAAGCTGCACGGCCTCGGGACGGAACAGGCGAAGCTGGTAGTTCAGGAGTTCCGCAACACTGCGGCAACTTCGGAAACCGGCGATCCAGATGCGTTCGGCGTCGCGGAGCGCCCTCGCGGCATTTGCCACCGCGCCGTGAGAGATCCGCCCCAGACCCGCAGCCTCGGCTTCGAGTTTGTCGGCGACCAGTGCGACATCGGCGTGCGGCCCCGTACGCCTTCCTGTGGTGCGCGCGGAAAAGGGTGAGGATTGCTCCGGCCGCCGCGCCTCGGTCAGCGCGGCACGTAATGCATCCCAGCCGGAATAGCCGAGCGCCTTCGCAAGCCGCGTAAAGGCCGCAGGATCGGCCCCCGCTACTGCTGCGAGTTCCCGCATCGAGCGCGTGGTGGCGTCATAATCGTTTGCTGCGACGAAGCGGCCGACTTGCTGCAGCCGCGTCGGCAGCGACGGCAGGGCGCTGCAGAGCTCGTTCAGGGGCGAGGACTTCGGCTGCGGCTGGGCCATGAAACATATGTTGCACAGATCGAGAATTGGTGCAACATTTGAAGCGCGCGCCCCCGTCAGCGCATGGCCGAAGATCACTTCATCTCCGAGGTTGAGGATTTTTGCGCTGTGACGATATCCACGACCGATCGCCCTCACCGCCGGCCCATTCGCCGTTCCTGGAGCCGTCAACAAATCTCCGGTCTGATCTGGCAGATCGTGGTGATCGCCATCGCGGTCGCCGTCGTCGGCTTCCTCTGGTCGAACGCCGTCCACAATCTGTCGGTGCGGCGCATTTCGACAGGCTTCGCCTTCCTCGGTCGCGAGGCCGGGATGCCGATCGCCGACTCCTGGCTCGCCTATAGTCCGAAAGATCCCTATGCGCGCGCGTTCCTGGTCGGCATCGTCAACACGCTGCGCGTCGCCGTGATCGGCATCGTGCTTGCGACGGTGCTTGGCACCGCGATCGGCATCGCGCGACTGTCTTCGAACTGGCTGTTGTCGCGGCTTGCCGCCGTCTATGTCGAGGTGCTGCGCGACCTGCCGCTGCTGCTGCAGCTTCTGTTCTGGTACGTGCTGATGCAGGGCCTACCCGCGGCACGTGCGGCATGGAAGCCGATCGACGGCGTGTTCCTCTCCAATCGCGGCTTGGTGCTGCCTTCCATCCCCATCCATGCCGCCAATCTCTGGGCGATCGGAGCGGTCGTGCTCGGGCTCGGCGCATTCTATTTCCTGCGCCGGCGACTGATCGCGCGGCAGATGCGCGACGGACAGCCAAGACGGCTGTGGCCTTATGGATTGATCCTCATCGTCTTAGCTCCAGCACTGGTGTCGTGGGCAGTCGGCGCCTCCTGGACGGTGACAAAGCCCGAGTTGCGTGGCTTCAATTTCGTCGGCGGCCTGACGCTGGCGCCGGAATATTTTGCGCTGCTGATCGCGCTCGTCACCTACACCTCCGCCTTCATCGCAGAGATCGTACGCAGCGGCATTCAGGCGGTGCCCAGGGGGCAATGGGACGCCGCGGCCGCGCTCGGGCTGCGGCGCAGCTTCGTGCTGCAGCATATCGTGCTGCCACAGGCACTCCGCGTCATCATCCCGCCGATGACGAGCCAATATCTGAATCTGACGAAGAACTCCTCGCTGGCGGTCGCCGTCGGCTACCAGGACATCGTCTCGATTGCGAACACCACGCTGAACCAGACGGGTCAGGCGATCGAGGCGATCGCGCTGATCATGAGCGTGTTCCTGACCATCAGCCTCGCCATCAGCCTGTTCATGAATTGGTACAACGCGCGCATCGCGCTGGTGGAGCGCTGAGCCATGACGATGGCGACGGACCTATCCGAAGCGCCGCTGCCGATCCCGCCGCGCGCGCGGAGGACGACCGGCGGCCGTCCGATCCAATGGCTGCGCGCCAATCTGTTCTCGTCGGTTCCCAACGCGCTGATCACTCTGGTTCTGGCCTTCGTTCTCGTGAAGGCCGGCGTCAGCTTCGTCCAATGGGGATTCTCGAATGCGATCTGGTGGCTCCCCGGCAATGACACCGCGGCCTGCCGCACGCTGCGCGGGCTCGGCGCCTGCTGGGCCGTGATTCCGGAAAAGTATCGCTTCATCCTGTTCGGCACCTACCCGTTCGATCAACAGTGGCGGCCGGCGGCCGTCACATTGATCTTCATCGCGCTGTTCGTCATATCGAGTCGGCGGACGTTTTGGCGCCCCGCGCTGGTTTCCGTCTGGATCGCAGCACTGGTTGTGATCGGCCTGTTGATGTGGGGCGGCATCCTCGGCATGCCCTATGTCTCGCAGGACCGCTGGGGCGGACTTCCGGTGACGCTGATCCTCGCCACCTTCGGGCTGGCTTTCGGCTTCCCGCTCGGCATTGTCGTCGCGCTCGGTCGCCGCTCAAAGCTGCCTGCGATCCGCTCGCTCTGCGTGCTCTATGTCGAACTGATCCGCGGCGTGCCCTTGATCAGCCTCCTGTTCATGGCAAGCGTGATGTTCCCGCTGTTCATGCCCGACGGCGTCAACATCGATAAATTGCTCCGCGCCCAGATCGCCTTCATCCTCTATGCAGGCGCCTATTTGGCAGAAGTGGTGCGCGGCGGGCTGCAGGCCGTGCCGCGCGGCCAATATGAAGCCGCCGACGCGCTCGGCCTTTCCTATTGGAAGAAGCACGGCCTGGTGATCCTGCCGCAGGCGATCCGTCACGTGATCCCGCCGCTGGTCAACACCTTCCTCGCCTTTTTCAAGGACACCAGCCTGGTGCTGATCATCGGCATTTTCGATCTCCTGACGACCGCGAAGACGGCGATCATCGATCCGGCGTGGCAATCGTTCAGCGTCGAGGTCTATGTCTTCGTCGGCCTGATCTATTTTGCCTTCTGCTTTGCAATGTCGCGCTACAGCAAGCAGCTCGAGGCGCAGGGCACGCCACGGTGACGGCATAAGCCGGCCCACCTGCGGCACATTTCTTGCTGGTTCCCAGGAGACTTCCCTGGGGATTTTCCATGAAATTGATGTCCAAAATTGTCGCGTTGTCTCTCCTGCTGGCATGCGCAGCCGGTCTGCCCACCCCCTCGCAGGCGCAGGACAAAGTCGCCGTGGGCGTGTTCCCGCTCTCCTCGTCGCTGCCTTACTTCGTCGCGCTGGAGCGCGGGTTCTTCAAGGAACAGAACATCGAGCCCGAGATGACGAAGCTGCTCGGCGGGCCGGCCAATGTCGCGGCGCTGATGACCAACCAGATCGAAGTCTCGGCCGTGCTGGTGACGCTGGAGGGCCTCAACGCCAACGTCAAGAAGCCGGGGGTTGCCACCTATATCAGCCTCAACAGCCAGACCAAGGTCGGGAGGATGGAGCAGTTCGTCGTCCGCAACGGCTTCCCTGCGAATTCGATCGCCGAGCTCAAGGGTGCCAAATTGATGTCGGCGCCGGGCCCGGCCAACATCAACACCGCCAAAGCGATCCTCGCCAAGAACGGCTTGAAGGAAGGCGACTACACGATCGACCAGCTCGACATGGGCCAGCATGTCAACGCGATGACGGCCGGCACCTTCGACGGTGGCTACACGCTCGAGCCGAACGCATCGATGATGATCAAGGCCGGCGTCGCGCGCTCGATCGAGGCCGGGGTGATCTCGAAATATATCCTGGGCAATGAGAACGCCAATGCCTACGCCGCCGGCTGCGCGATGACGGCGGACTTCATCCAGAAGCGGCCGGATGTGGCAAAACGCTTCGCCGCCGTCTGGGCCAAGGCGATCGCCTTCATCAACTCCAATCCCGACGAAGCGCGGAAGCACCTCGCCAAGAACACCTACACGCCGGACAACGTCGTCGATATGGTGCCGATGCTTGGCTATGTGATGGCCGGCGACATGACCAAGGAGCAGCTCGCCGATCTGCAGGCCTTCGCGGATTTCGGCACCTCGATCGGCGTCGTGCCCGAAAAGATCGACGTCATCAAATTCCTGTACAAGTTTTGAAGGGCCGCATGACGAGCGCGGCTGCAAGCATGGCGAGCGAACGGGTTAGCGGGTTCGACGAGTCGCGCCGGACGGCGCCGCATGTCACGATCCGCAGGCTTTCCAAGCGTTATCCCGATGCGATCATCTACGACAATTTCGATTTCGACATCCCGCGCGGCAAGCTGATTTCGGTGTTCGGACCCAATGGATGCGGCAAGAGCACGCTGATCAACATGATCGCCGGCCTCGTGCCCGCGGACGCCGGCGAGGTGCTGTTCGACGGGCGGCCGCTCAGCCGCGTCAAGTTCGGCTACGTGTTCCAGAATTACCGCGAAGCGCTGTTTCCCTGGCTGCCGGCGTTCGACAACATCGCCTACCCGCTGAAGCTGATGGGCGTGCCAAAGGCGGAACGCAAGCTGCGCGTGGAACGGCTGGTGGCGCATCTCGGCGTCAAGATCGACCTCGCGCTCTATCCCTACTATCTCTCCGGCGGACAGCAGCAGCTCGTCTCGATCATGCGCGCGCTGATCGTCGAGCCGGAGATTCTGTTCCTCGACGAACCGTTCTCCGCGCTCGACTACGAGATGACGCTATTCATGCGTGAGCAATTGCAGCGCGTGTTCATGGAGACCAAGACGACGACAGTCCTGATATCGCACGACCTCGAAGAGGCCGTGTATCTCTCCGACCATGTGCTGCTGTTGTCGCGCCACCCGGCGAGGGTGGTCGAGTTCGTGCCTTATGACGCGCCGCGGCCGCGCACCGACAAGACCATGACGGAGACTTCGTTCATTGCCACCAAGGCGCATTGCCTGAAACTGTTCCAGCAGGAGGTGCGCCGCGGATGACCGGACGCAAGCAAATCGCGCGGGCTTTGCTGCCGCTGGTCGGCGTCGTGATCCTGCTCGCCGTCTGGGCGCTGGTGAATGGGCTGAAGCTGGTCGATCCCGTGCTCCTGCCTTCGCCCGCCGCGACGTTCAGGACGCTGTGGGAAGGCATGATCGGCGGCAAGCTCGGCGCTGACTTTGCCAGGACCGTGATGCGGACCATCTCCTCCACCGCGATTGCGGCCGTTATCGCGATTCCGCTCGGCATCCTGCTCGGCTCCTCGGAAAAACTCTATCGCTCGGTCGAGTTCCTGATCGACTTCTTCCGTTCGACGCCGGCATCCGCGATGTTTCCGCTGTTCCTGGTGCTGTTCGGCGTCGGCGACCGCACCAAGATTTCGGTGGCCGCGTTCGGCGCGGGGCTCGTGATCCTGTTCAACGTCGCCTATGGCGTCATGAACGCACGCAAGACCCGCCTGCTCGCCGCCAAGGTGATGGGTGCGTCACGGACGCGCGTGCTGTTCGACGTGATGCTGCTGGAATCGCTGCCGCAGACTTTTGTCGGTTTGCGCAACGGCGTGTCGCTCGCGCTCGTCATCATCGTGGTCGCCGAGATGTTCATCGGCTCGACCGACGGGCTCGGCCAGCGCGTGTTCGAAGCGCAGCAGCTGTTCGACATGCCCGGCATGTATGCCGCGATCTTTGCCGCCGGCGCCCTCGGCTATGCACTCAATCTCTTGTTTCTCCTGATCGAACGCCGCTTCGTGCACTGGGCCGGCCGCTAGCCTCCCTGGCCTCACCACGAGGCCGTGCGAACCTGAAATATCCCTGTTGACGGAATGGCGTATGTTCCGGGTCGCCGGACACGTGCTCTGTCGAAACCCCGATTCCCCCAGGGAGAATCTCATGGCCCGCACCGTTGCCGACCAGATGGTCGAGACCTTTGCCGCAGCCGGCGTGAAACGCATCTACGGAATTGTCGGCGACAGCTTGAACGGTTTCACCGACGCGCTGCGCCGCCACGGCGGGGTCGAGTGGCTGCATGTGCGCCACGAGGAAGTCGCGGCGTTCGCCGCAGGCGCCGAGGCGCACATCACGGGCGAACTCGCGGTCTGCGCCGGAAGCTGCGGTCCCGGCAATCTGCATCTGATCAACGGCCTGTTCGACTGCCATCGGTCGCGCGTTCCGGTGGTCGCGATCGCGGCGCATATCCCTTCACCCGAGATCGGTTCGGGCTTTTTCCAGGAGACGCATCCGGAGCACCTGTTCCGGGAGTGCTCGAGCTATTGCGAATTGGTGTCGAGCGCCGAGCAGATGCCGCGCGCGCTCGAGATCGCTGTGCGGCGCGCGATCGCCGAACATTGCGTCAGCGTCATCGTGATTCCCGGCGACATTGCGCTCAAGCCCGCCACCACCACCTCCGCCTCGACATCGACGGGGCTGGTCCTGTCGCAGCCGGCGGTGGCGCCTTCAGATGAAGCGCTCAGACAACTCGCCGATCTCCTGAACCAGTCGGAGCGCGTCACGCTGCTCTGCGGCAGCGGCTGCGCCGGCGCGCATGACGAATTGATGCAGCTTGCGGAAGCCCTGAAGTCGCCGATCGTCCATGCCATGCGCGGCAAGGAGCATGTCGAGTGGGATAACCCTTACGACGTCGGCATGACCGGCCTGATCGGGTTTTCCTCCGGTTATCACGCCATGGAGAACTGCGACACGCTGCTGATGCTTGGCACCGACTTCCCCTATCGGCAGTTCTATCCGAAGGGCGCACGGATCGCGCAGGTCGATGTCAGGCCCGAGGCGATCGGGCGGCGCGTGCCCGTCGAGCTTGGCGTCATCGGACAGGTCGGCCCGACGTTGCGCGCGCTGCTGCCGCGACTGACCGCCAAGGACGATCGGCGCTTTCTCGACGGCGCGCGCAAGCATTATGCCGAAGCGCGCCGCGGGCTCGACGAACTCGCCTCCGGCCGCAAGGGCGGCCCGCTGCATCCGCAGCAGATCGCGCGTGTCGCGAGCCAGTTCGCCAGCGAGGACGCGATCTTCACCTGCGACGTCGGCCTGCCGACGGTCTGGGCGGCGCGCTATCTCGCCATGAACGGAAAACGCCGCCTGATCGGCTCGTTCTGGCATGGCTCGATGGCGAATGCGATGGCGCAGGCGATCGGTGCCCAGGCGGCCGCGCCGGGACGCCAGGTCGTCTCGTTCTCCGGCGATGGCGGTTTCACGATGCTGATGGGCGATCTTTTGAGCCTTTCCCAGCTCAAGCTGCCGGTGAAGGTGATCGTGTTCAACAATGGCGCGCTCGGCTTCATCGAGCTCGAGCAGAAATCCTCCGGCTTCCTCGACACCGGCACCGAGTTGAAGAACCCGAACTTTGCCGCGATGGCGGAGGCCACCGGCATCAAGGGCATCCGCATCGAGGATCCGGCTGAGGTTGAGAGCAAGCTCGCCGAAGCCTTCGCGCATCCCGGGCCTGTCGTGATCGACGCCGTCGTCAATCGCCTGGAGCTCGCCATGCCGCCCAAGGTGACCACCGAGATGGCCAAGGGCTTTACGCTCTACATGGTGCAGGCAGTGCTGAACGGCCGCGCCGACGAGGTCGTCACGCTGGCGCGGACCAATCTCTTGCGCTGACAAGATCAGGTCGAACTGTATCCGCGACGTACGCCGCGACTTCCTCTCCCGCTTGCGGGAGAGGGCTGGGGTGAAGGTTTCTCCAAGATGGGACTTTCCGTGCGGAGAGAGCCCTCACCCGGCGCTTCGCGCCGACCTCTCCCGCAAGCGGGAGAGGTGAAGCGAACTCGCGGCCGAATCTCGCCAAATCACCACCAGGTTCTACGTGCAACGCGCCGCGAGGCCTGCCGCCGCGAGCTTGGCCAGCACATCGTCCAGATGTGCGCGGTCACGGGTTTCGATCACGAGTTCGAGCAGCGTCGCCTTGGCCGGCAGTGCCGAGAAGGTCCGCTGATGCGAGACTTCGATGATGTTCGCGCCGGCTTCGGCGAGCAGCGCCGAGACGGCGGCGAGCTGGCCGGGTCGATCGACGATGTCGAGCGTGAGCTGCGTCAATCGTCCCTCGCGCGCGAGCTCGCGTGTCAGGACCGAGGCGATCAGCCGCGTATCGATATTGCCGCCGGTCAGGACCAGGCCGACCTTCTGCCCCGCGAAGCGCTGCGGCGCGGCCAGCACCGCGGCGAGGCCTACTGCGCCGGCTCCCTCGACGACCGTCTTCTCGATCGAGATCAACATCGCCACCGCGCGTTCGATCTGATCTTCGCTGACCAGCAGGATGTCATCAACCAGCTTGCGCACGATCTTGGTCGTGATCTGGCCGGGCGACTTGACCGCAATGCCCTCGGCAAGAGTATCGCCGCGCATCGGCAATTGTTCGTTCCTGACGGCATTGTACATCGACGGGTAGAGCTGGGCCTGGACGCCGATGATCTTCAGATTGGGCTTGAGCGATTTGGCGGCGATCGCAACGCCCGAGATCAGCCCGCCGCCGCCGATCGGCACGACGAGTACATCAAGATCCGGTACGGAGGCGAGCATCTCCAGCGCAATCGTCCCCTGGCCTGCCATGATCAGCGGATCGTCGTACGGATGGATGAAAGTCATGCCGCGCGTCTCACAGAGCTTGCGGGCGAACTGCGCGGCGTCCTCCAGCGTCGACCCGGAGATGATGACTTCGGCGCCATGGCGCCGCGTGTTCTCGATCTTCACCATTGGCGTGCCGATCGGCATCACGATCGTGGTGGGAATGCCGAGTCGCAAGGCGTGATAGGCGACGCCCTGCGCATGATTGCCGGCCGACATCGCGATCACGCCGCGCTGCCGCTCCTCGGGCGATAACGCCTGCAGACGGTTCAACGCCCCACGTTCCTTGAAGGAGGAGGTGAACTGCAGGTTCTCGAATTTGAGCCAGATGTCGCAGCCGCAGATCTCGCTCAGCGTCCGGCTCTGGTTGCAAGGGGTAACGTTGACCGAATCGCGGATCGTCGCCGCGGCGGCCCTGATATCGGCCAAGGTGATCGGAAGGTTTTTCAAGTTGACCTCGGTTTGGCCGGCGGCCTGTCCTGTAGCTTCCCTCGGGGCGCCTGTGGCATGCTCACGGCCTCGCTCTGCTCTTGGATACGGTCTGGAATGCCAACCTATATCGCCCTGTTGCGTGCCGTGAATGTAGGCGGAACCGGCAAGCTGCCAATGACCGAACTGAAGGCGATGTGCGTCGCCGAAGGATTTACGAGCGTACAAACCTATATCGCCAGCGGCAACGTAGTGTTTGACAGCAAATTGCCCGCCGCGAAAGTGAAGGCAGCGCTGGAGAAGCGGCTGCAGGCCTATGCGGAAAAGCCGGTCGGCATCGTGATCAGGACTGCGGCGGAGATGGCCGCGGTGCTGAAGGCCAATCCGTTCCCCAAGGCGCCGCCGAACTGGACGGTCGCGATCTTCCTCGACCAAGCGCCGCCGGCCGATGCGCTCGTGGCGATCAAGGGGCGGCAGGACGAAGACGTGCGCCTCGGCAAGCGCGAGATCTATGTCGCCTATGGCTCGGGGATGGGCCGCTCGAAGCTGAAGATACCGGCGGCGGCAAACGGCACCGCGCGGAACATCAACACGATCGCGAAGCTCGTGGAACTCGCGTCGGGCGGTTAGGCGTCCTGGAGCGCAGCCTGCGCGTCCTCGCGCGGCTTGACCGGTTCGGCCCGCTCGACCACGTCGCAGTTCTCGCAATGCAGGACGGTACGGAAATGCTTGTCCAGCGCGACGGTCCGTTGCCGGCCGCATTGGCAGCGCATCTGCTTGTCCATGGGAATGACCCTGGTTGTCTTTGATTCGCAGGAAGGTCGGTGCGTCTAGCTAGCCGCTAAGGGTTAACCTAGTGTGACGATGAAGACGCAAATCCAGCCGCCTTCCCGCGCCGCCGGTCTCCAGCCGTTCGTCAGCCAAGCTCAGAGGCTCGGCACATCCTCCAGCGCGACCGGCTGCAAGCCGCCAAAGCGGCGTTCGCGGCGGTGGAAGGAGGCAAGCGCTTCGGCGAGATCATCCGCCTCGAATTCCGGCCACATCCGATCGGTGAAGTGCAGCTCCGCATAGGCGCCTTCCCACAGCAGGAAATCGGACAGGCGCTTTTCGCCGCTGGTACGGATGATGAGATCGACGTCGCGCAGATTCTGCTCGCCGGTGACGAGTTCGGAGAAGGTCTCGCGCGTCAGCTTGCCAAAGCCAGCGACCCGCGTCGCGGCGTTGAGGATGGCATCGCGCGCGGAATAATCGATCGCGATACGCAGGTGCAGGGCGTCGCCATCAGCCGTCGCTTCTTCCGCGCGGGCGATCGCAGCCGCAATGCCGTTGGGCAGGCGGTCGCGGCGGCCGATCACGGTGAGGCGGACACCATTGCGCACCAGCGCCTGAATCTCGTTGGCGAGATACAGGCGCAACAGGCCCATCAGCGCGGTGACTTCGGCCTTCGGCCTGCGCCAATTGTCGCTGGAGAAAGCATAGAGCGTCAGCGTGCCGATCCCCTGCGCAGGCGCCGCCTCGACGATACGGCGGATCGCGTCGACGCCGGCCTCGTGGCCGCGCAGCCGCGACAGCCCCCTCCGCGTCGCCCACCTTCCGTTGCCATCCATGATGATGCCGACGTGAAGTTTCGAGGAGAGATCACTTTGCATTACAAAGTCTCCGATCAAAAAAGAATCGTGATCAGGCCGGCAGGATGCCGAGCCGGGAAGGCGCAACACCCTCCTTGCCCGCAGCCTTGGCGGCGTCGCGCACGAGCCGTTCCAGCACGACCAGATAGTCGAGGAAGCGGCGGCGGCCCGCCTTGGTGAGGCGGCAGGTGGTGAGCGGCCGGTTGCCCTCATAGCCCTTGGTGACTTCGACGAGCCCGGCTTCCTGCAGCACCTGCAGATGACGGCTGAGATTGCCGTCGGTCAGTCCGCAAAGCTGCTTGAGATCGGCGAACGCCAAGCCCTTGGGATGCGTCATCAGCGAGGTCATCAGCCCGAGTCGCGCCTTCTCGTGGATCACGCGGTCGAGGCCGTCATAGGAGAACGGCGCGTTGTTGGCTTCAGTCTTCGACATCGTTTTCTCCAGAGGCGAAATACAACAGGGCAGCCATCAACACCTGGCCGACGACGAAGGGCAGACCCATGGTCCAGGGCGACAATGCGTGGTTCTGGCTCGCGACTACCAGCACCGCAAAGCCGCAGAGGAAATACCAGGCGCCGGCAAAGGCGATGCTGCGCGGCAATAAGCGGACGGAAGCGAACACGCCGAGGCTCACCAGCACCTGCCACAGGCCGGGCAGCATCCACAGCGTTTCGGGCGCGAACTTCCACAGCAGGATCGCCAGCAGCACGCCGGCGACGCCCGCGGGCAGGAACTGCTCGACCGCCTGCTGGATCATGGCGTCGGCGAGCCCGGAATGATGCCTGCGCGACCGCGCCCGCATCTCGGTCCAGATCAGGGCGGCGGAAAGCAGCGCGGGCGGCGGTCCAGCCGCCGAAGAAGGTCAACGGGTTTGCGGTCGGATTGTCGAGCCAGAGGAACTGCAGGATCGCGGTCAGCAGCGCGACGCCCCCGGTGGCGGCCACGGTCGCCGGGCCATAGCCGCGGAACGCCGTGCCCGCCGCAATCTGGCTGCGGATGGCGAGGATATCGGCCAGGGCCTTGTCGAGATCGCGCATCGGTTGTCCGAACTTTGCATTGCAAAGTATAGCGAGTCGGAAAGCGGACGCAAGTCGGCCATCGGCCGATCAGCGATCACTTTCGGCCATCTTCGCCGAAACAGTTTGTGTAGCGGCGCCGGCGCTATACCTTCACCAGGCTCGCAAATCCGCCATAGATCATGCGCTTGCCGTCGAAGGGCATCGACTTGCCGTTCATCATGGATGCGAGGCGCTTATCCGCCATCACCTTGGCGTTGATTTTGTCGCGCTGGGCGCGCGATTTGTAGGTGATCCAGGCGAACACGACGGTCTCGCCCGCTTTCAGCTTGACGCTCTGCGGGAACGAGGTGAGCTTGCCGGGCTTGACGTCTTCGGCGACCCATTCGCGATAGTCCAGCGCGCCATATTCGCGCCAGATCCTGCCGCACTTTCGCGACATGCGGGCATAGGCGGCCAGATTCTTCTTCGGGACGGCGACGATGAAGCCATCGACATAGGGCATGGGCGGTTCCTGTTGTTGTTCCCCTCATTGCAAGCCATCGGGCGGCGCTAGCGCCGACCCGGTGGCTCGCAATGACGGTTTGGGTGTCTGTCAGCTATGGCAACAGGATGCCTGAACCGGCGTCGGCTGGTATTGGTCACGGTGCCGCACCCAGTCCATCGGATAGGGCAGTCCCTCTTCGTGGCGGCCGAGCGGCGTGAGATCGAGATAGTGATAGGCCGCGTTCATCATGTCGAGGCCGCGGGCAAAGCACGAATAGGTGTGGAAGATGTTGCCGGCCTCGTCGCGATAGAACACGCTGATGCCCGGCGCCTCCTCGACACCGAACCCGGACGTGCCGAAATTGTAGATCTTGGCACCCGACTTCAGCTCCTCCCGCGTGAACGACACCGCGAAGTCGTGGTTGAAGTCGCTGTTCGCCGAGGACAACCAGTCGAACGTCCAGCCCATCCGCTTCCGGAACGCTTCCAGCTTCTCGAATGGCGCACGCGAGATCGCCACCAGCGTGGTGTCGCGTGCCGCAAGATGCGGGATCATGCGCTCGTATCCGTCGGCCCAGAACGAGCAGCTCTTGCAGCCTTCGTCCCAATCGGGCGCAAACATGAAGTGCTGCACCACGAGTTGCGGCCTGCCCTTGAACAGATCGGCGAGCGCCACCTTGCCGGCCGGCCCGTCGAACATGTAGGCCTTGTCGATCTTGACCCAGGGCAATGCCCGCCGCTCCGCGCTGAGGGCATCGCGGGCGCGGGTGAATTCCTTTTCGCGCGCCAGGTGCGTTTTGCGGGCCTGGATCCATTCCTCGCGCGACACTACTTTGTGTGGCTGCATGGCACCCTCCTTTGACAGCGTTCAGGCAACGAAACTTTCCAGCTTGGCAAATAGCTCGGTCCATCCACGCTCATGATTGTCGAGCGCAGTCTCGTCGAAGAACTGCTCGTGATGGAAGGTCAGCAGCGTGCCGGCGCCGTCTGGCCTGAGCGACACGGTCACCAGCGACTCGCGCTCGGGCGTCGAATGCCAGGCCCAGGTGAAAACCAATCGCTCGTTTGGCACGACCTCGCGATAGACGCCGCCGACTTCGTGATACTCGCCGTCGTTGGCGGTGAAGCTGATGCGGTAGCGTCCGCCGCCGCGAACGTCGAGCTCAGCCTGCACGGACCCGGGCTTCACATTCGCCGGCCCGAACCACTGCACTAGGTTTTCCGCCTGGGTCCACGCGGCGTAGATCTTTTCCGGCCGCGCGCGGAAGCGGCGCGTGAGGGTGAGGCCGGGGCGCGCGACGGCGTCGGGACTGGCGGTGCTGATGGCCATGGGTCTTCCTCCACAAAGGCGGCAAGGCGATCGAAATTGTCGGACCAGAAGCGCGCGTAGCGATTGAGCCAATCCATCGCCTGCTCCATCGGTCGCGCGGTCAGCCGGCACGCCACCGTGCGGCCGGTCTTCTCCCGCGTGATCAAGCCGGCATCCGACAATACGTCGAGATGCTTCATGATTGCGGGCAGCGACATCTGAAATGGCTGCGCCAGTTCGCTCACCGACAGGCTTTCCTCCTCGCCAAGCCGCGCCAGAAGCGCACGACGGGTGGGATCGGAAAGCGCCGCGAAGGTGCGGTCCAGCGTCTCGTCGAGATACTTAACCATGTGGTTTAGTATAGACGCGATCGATCACGAGTCAATGGCTCGTATCGCAAGAACTCTCACGAAAATTTGGTGCTCAGAAAGATGCGGCAAAGACGACTTGCGCCCGCCCTTCCCTTCTCCCCTTGTGGGAGAAGGTGGCGCGCATGAAATGCGCGACGGATGAGGGGTCGCCTCCGCGGGCGACGGTGCGCGTGAAGAAAGACCTTCACCCAAGTGAAGTTGTTGCCGACACCGGCGCCGCCCTCTCCCGCAAGGGGAGAGGGCTCAGTAACTGCCACCGCGAAACCGCAGGGCCGGTAAGCACGTCGTTCGCAAGCTCAGTTGTAGTAATAGTAGTCCCTGTACGCACGACCGCGACGCGGCGCCTGCTGCTGACCGAAGGCTACGCGTGGATTGATGTTGCAGTAGAGGTTGCGGCCGGACGCGCTCGCCATGCACTGCGCATAGGTTTGATACGAGCAGTCGCCCGGAATTCCGAAGCCTCTGCCTTGGGCGCACCAGGGATAATCATAGGCCGCGGCGGGAGCGGAGCCGGCGGTGACACCCGCCCCGACGGCCGTCACGGCCAGCATTGCCAACATCAGTTTGCGCATCGTCGTTCTCCTTGGCCAAGCTAGGCCATTGCCTGCATCTGCGTAGTCGCATGGCCGGCGTCAAGGTTCAGAACGCGATTGTCGCAGGAAGGTTCGAGATGATGCTCTCTCGCGCCCTATTCCACCTTCAACCCGGCGCCCTCGACCACTTTCTTCCACTTTTCGGTCTCGGCGACGACCTCCGCACCGAACGCTTCCGGCGTCTGGATGCGCGGCTCGCCGCCCAATTCAACCAAACGTGTTTTCATCGCGGGCTCGGCCAGCACAGCGTTGATATCGCTGTTGAGCTTGGTGATGATCTCCTTCGGCGTGTTCTTTGGCGCACCGATGCCAAACAGGGCGCTCGCCTCGTAACCCTTGACAGTCTCGGCGACGGCCTGCACGTCGGGCAGTTGCGGCGAGCGTTCCGCCGTCGTGACGCCGAGCGCCCGCAGCGAGCCGGAGCGGATATGCTGGATGATCGAAGGCATGTTGTCGAAGATCACGTGCACCTGACCGGCAAGCAGGTCGGTGATGGCCGGCGCCGCGCCGCGATAAGGCACGTGCTGCATCTTGGCGCCGCTCATCGCCATGAACATCTCGCCGGAGAGATGCACCGAGGTGCCGTTGCCGGATGAAGCCAGATTCACCTTACCGGGATTGGCTTTCACATAGTCGATGAACTCCGCGACGTTCCTTGCCGGGACATCCTTGTTGACGGTCATCACGTTCGGCACTCGCTGGAACGAGGCGATCGGCGCGATGTCGCGAACGAAATTGAACTTCAGATTCGCATACAGCGTGGCGTTGATGTAGTTCGCGGGATTGACCAGCAGCACGGTGTAGCCGTCCGGCTCCGCGTTGATCGCGGCTTCCGTGGCGATATTGTTGCCCGCACCGGGCTTGTTCTCTATCACGAATTGCTGTCCGAGCTTTTCCGACAGCCGCTGCCCGATCAGGCGCGCCAGGATATCGGTGGCGCCGCCGGGCGGATAGCCGACGATCCAGCGGACCGGCCGCGCCGGATAGTCCGCCGCCGAAGCGCGGCCGATCGCAAATGTCGAAATCCCGGAACCGATCAGGCCAAGCGCAGTACGGCGTGAAATCATGAAGTTTCCTCCGATATGGCCGGGTTCACACTCCGGTCCGTCTTCTCTTGAACTAATGACGCCGCGCGTTGTAACAAACTACGCATCGGACAGCCAGTGTGCAGCTTGCGCACTGGACCGCGACGAAAGGATGAGGCCATGACCGTCAAGGTGAACGCGCTCGACCATCTCGTGATCAACGTGTCCGATGTGACCCGTTCCGCCGAATGGTACAGCAGGATTCTCGGCATGGAGGTCAAGGTGTTCGATCCGGGCGAGGGCAAGGCGCCGCGGACCTCGCTGGTGTTCGGCAACCAGAAGATCAACGTGCGGCCGCGCGATGCCTCCAAGATCGACTGGTTCACCGCCGATCACGAGATGCCCGGCAGCGAGGACCTCTGCTTCCTCACCTCCAGCACGCCCGATGAGGTGGTCGCACATCTGAACGCCAACGGCGTCAAGATCGAGGAAGGCCCGTCGGCCAAGCATGGCGCGCGCGGCATGCTACGCTCGGTCTATTGCCGCGATCCCGACGGCAGCCTGATCGAGATTTCGTCGTATGACGATGGCGTAAAGTAAGCACGCCCTTCCGGCCATTCTCAGGTCGTCATGCCCGGGCTTGACCCGGGCATCCACGAAGCCGCAGCGGGAAGACGTGGATGGCCGGGTCAAGCCCGGCCATGACGGTGAAGTTCACACACGGTTTGATCGCGTCACGATCCGGTGGCAGAACTGTCCTCCGAACAAGCAAAACCAATGAGCAGCCACAAAGGCTGCGCGGGAGGAAGCATGACCGATTCACAGGCAGCACCCGGTATCGTGGGACCGTTCGCTGGCCTCGACGTGCCATGGCTGCTGCGGATGCGCGCGGAGGTCCGGCGCGATCACCCGTTCCTGATCTGGGCGCCGTTCGAGGCGCCGTCGCGAACATGGACCTATGGCGAATTTCACGAACGCGTCGGCGCGCTGGCCGCAGGGCTTGCTAAGCGCGGCGTCAGGCCCGGCGAATATGTGCTGATCCATCTCGACAATTGCATCGAGGCGATGCTGGCCTGGTTCGCCTGCGTCGAGCTTGGCGCGATCGCGGTCACCACCAACACGCGCTCCGCCGCCGCCGAGATCGAATATTTTGCCGGCCATTGCGGCGCGGTCGCCGCGATCACCCAGCCGGCCTATGCCGAACTGATCGCGGCCAATTGCCGCGACCTGCGCTGGATCGCGGTGATCTCGCATAACGCCGGCGCCGCGCCGGCACAGGCCACATCACGCGGCGACAGTTTTGAAGCGCTGTTCGGAGACAGCGCCGACCGGCCGCGCCGCGCCACCGATCCACTGGCTCCCTGCAGTGTGCAGTACACCTCCGGCACGACGTCGCGACCGAAGGCGGTGTTGTGGACCCATGCCAATGCGCTGTGGGGTGCCAAGGTCAATGCCGCCCACGAGGACCTGCACGCCGGCGACGTGCACCAGATCTACCTGCCGCTGTTCCACACCAATGCGCTGGCCTATTCGATGCTGGCGACGCTCTGGGTCGGCGCTACCAGCGTGATCCAGCCGCGCTTTTCCGCAAGCCGGTTCTGGAGCGTGGCGCTGGAGCACGGCTGCACCTGGACCTCGACCATTCCGTTCTGCATGAAGGCGCTGCTGGAGCACGAGATCCCTCAGAACCACAAGTTCCGGCTTTGGGGCACGGCGGTGTGCGAGCCGCCGCCGTTTGCCGCGTTCGGCGTCAAGACGATCGGCTGGTGGGGCATGACGGAGACCATCACCCACGGCATCGTCGGCGAGGTCGACCAGCCGAACACGCCGATGTCGATCGGCCGCGCGGCGCCCGAGTACTCGATCCGCATCACCAACGACGACGGCTCGGCCACGGACGTCGGTGGCACCGGCAATCTCTCCATCAAGGGCATTCCCGGCTTGTCGCTGTTCAAGGAATATCTGCACAACGAAAAGGCCACCCGCGAAAGCTTCGACGAGCACGGCTACTTCCTGACCGGCGACCGCGTCACCCTGCTCGAACACGGCTTCGTCAAGTTCGGCGACCGCGCCAAGGACATGCTGAAGGTTGGCGGCGAGAACGTCGCGGCCTCCGAGATCGAGCAGGTGATCGCGGTGGTGCCCGGCGTGCGCGAGGCGGCGGTGGTGGCGAAGAAGCACCCGATGCTCGAGGAGGTGCCGGTGGTCTTCATCATCCCGCAGGACGGCGTCGAGCGTGCGCCCGCCAACTTGCACGACAACGTCATGGCCGCCTGCCGCAGCGCGCTCGCCGACTTCAAGGTGCCGCGCGAGATCCGCTTCGTCGACGACATGCCGCGCTCGACGCTGGAGAAGGTCGCGAAAGCCGAACTGCGAAGGATGCTGGAGTGACGTGACGAGGCGCGTCATCCCGAAGCAACGTCTCTCCACGTCATTGCGAGCGAAGCGAAGCAATCCATGGTGCTGCTTGCGGAGCCTATGGATTGCTTCGTCGCTACGCTCCTCGCAATGACGGCTGAGCAGTCGGAATCAATAATACCCGAACGCGACCGGGCGGAACGCCTGCAGCAATTGCTGATCGAGCTTCCCGCCCATGTCTTCCATCATCGCGAACGCCTTCGCGTGGGTGAACTGCAGCCGGTAGGCGCGCTTCTCCACCAGTGCGGCGTAGATGTCGACGATGGTGGTGAGCCGCACGATGTCGCTGATCTGGCCGCCGTGGAGACCATTCGGATAGCCGGAGCCATCCAGCATCTCGTGATGGTGCAGCACCACATCGAGCATTTCGGGCGGAAAGCCGCCCTGGGCCGTCAGCGCCTCGTAGCCGCGCCGCGGATGCTCGCGCATCTCGGCCATCTCGTCCGCCGTCAGATCGGTCGGCTTGTCCAGGATCGAGGTCGGGATGAACGCCTTGCCGACGTCGTGCAGCAGCGCCGCGCGGGCAAGGCGGCGCTGGTCGTCCTCGCGCATGCCGAGGTGCTGCGCGAACGCCACCGCAAAACCGGTGACGAACAGGCAATGGCGATAGGTGTCGGTGTGATGGCAGCCGACCATGGTCAGCCATTCGCGCAAGGATGAGTGCTTGATCGCTTTCAGGATCTTGCGCTCGGCGTCGACGATGTCGCTGAATTTCAAGGGCACGCCGGCCGGCAGCTTTTCGAAGATCTTGACCATCACCGCATGCGCCGCCTCGACGCCGCGGTTCAGCGCCTTGCCGCGATCGGTTTCATCGTAGCCGTCGGCGTCCGGAAACGCGGAGCGGATACGCTGCAACAGTCCGGACGCGTCGAACGGACGCGAGATCGTGTCGGTGGCTCCTAACGCCCAGGCCTGCATGGTCGCGTGGTGCAATGCGTCCTGCAGCACGAACAGCCGCGGCATTTCGCGATAGGCTTCCGTCCTGAGCCTGTTGCGTACAAGCTGCACGCTCTCGGGCGAGCGCAGGTTGATGTCGACCACGATGCCTGAAAGATTGTCCGCGGGCGTCTCGGGAATCTCCGCGGTCGAGATGGTGTCGACCTCGCCAACCGATCTCAATATCCGGGCCAGTTCGCTGCTTTGGTCGCTTCGATCCGACGCCAGCAACAGGCGGCGTCTTGACGAAGTCTTGTTGGCTAACGCGGTCATGAAATTCCTGGGCGTTCGCAATGACGATCCACAGCCCAGGCTAGCCGAGAATGGGTTCCCTGCGGCTTAATGGGGATGATGAATGCGGGGCTAGCGGGAATGCTACAATTTTAGGGATTTGCTGATCGCGCATGCGACGCGGCCACGCTCACCATCGTCATCATCCGCGAAGGCGGATGATCCAGTAATCACGGACGCCGGTGAGACACAGGACCGTCGGCGGTTACTGGATGCCCCCGCCTGCGCGGGGCATGACGGAACAACAAAATCCGCCGGAGACTTTCTCCGGCGGATCATTGTCTCACAACGTGCGCGACCTCCTTACGCCTTCATCGCCGCCTTCACCGCGTCCGCGGTGATCGGCAGCGCGCGAAGCCGGGCGCCGCAGGCGTTGAAGATGGCGTTGCCGAGCGCGGGCGCGATCACCGTGACCGCGGGCTCGCCGACGCCGGTCGGCTTGTCGCCATTGGCGATGACGTTGACCGCCACCTCCGGCATCTGGCCCATCCGCAACGGAGTGTAGGTATCGAAATTGGTCTGCTCGATGCCGCCGTCCTTCAGCGTCGCTTTCTCATACATCGCGAGCGAAAGGCCCCATAGCGCCGCGCCCTCGACCTGGGCACGGATGTTGTCGGGATGCACCTGCATGCCGACATCGGTGGCCACCGTCAGCTTCTTCACCTTGACCTCGCCCGACGGCGCCACCACGACATGCGCGACGCAGGCGGTCCAGCTTGCGGAGGCGCGCTCCTGCGACGAGACGCACGCCACGCCCATGCCCTCGCCCTTCGGCAATTTGCCGGTGCCGTAGCCGGCCAGGCCCATCGCGGCGAGCAGCGTGTTGCGCAGGCGCTGCGCGCCACCGTCGTTCTTGCCCTTGCCGTCGAGCAATTCGATACGGAACAGCGCCGGATCCTTGCCGGACGCATGCGCGATCTCGTCGATCATGCTTTCGACTGCCCAGAACGTCCAGCCCGGCGCCACCGACCGCAACTGGCCGGACGGCGTGGCGTTGTGCGCCATCTCGTTCTTGATCGCCCGCACCTGATGGTTGGGCACGGTGTAGAAGAAGTCCGCGCCATTCACCGTGAAGGAGTCGAGCGGGCCCCTCTTGTCGACCGACGGCGTCAGGAAATCGGGGATTCCCCAGCGCGCGGTCGGCCAGGCCGAGACCACGTCGTGGTTGAGCGCGATCAGCTTGCCGCTGGCATCGAGGCCCACCTTGACCTTCTGGTAGGTCAGCGGCCGCGAATAGTCCATGGTCATGTCGTTTTCGCGCGAATAGATGATCTTGACCGGCTTGCCGACGGCCTTGGCCGCCTGTACCGCGGGGATCATCATGTCGGCGTCCAGGCGCCGGCCGAAGCCGCCGCCCAGCCACATCTGGTGCATCACGACATATTTGGGATCGATCCCGGCCGCAGCCGCCGAAATCTCGCCGGTGCGCGTTGCGAACTGGTTGCCGGAATAGATGTGCAGGATGTCGCCCTTGAAGTCGGCCACGGCGTTCATCGGTTCGAGCGGCGCGTGGATGTTGATGTTGGTGGTGTATTCCGCCTCCATCACCTTCGCCGCCGTGCCGAACGCCGCCGCCGTGTCGCCGTCCTTGACGAAGAACTGGCCGGAGTCATCGAGCGCCTGCAGCCTTTTCGCTTCGCTCAGCAGCAACTCGCTCGAAAGCTTCGCGTTCGGACCGTTGTCATAAGCGATCTTCAGCGCTTCCGCGGCCTTCTTGGCGCTGGCGTAGGTGCTCGCGACCGCCACCACCCAGCCGGAAGTACTGCCGGTCTTGTCGTCCAGCACCACCGTCTTGATGAAGCCGGGCACCTTCTTCGCGGCGCTATCGTCGACCGATTTCACGGTGGCGCCGAAGCGCACCGGCGGCGTCACCACGCGGCCATAGACCATGCCCGGCAGCATGACGTCGATGCCGTATTTGGCCGTGCCGTTGGTCTTCGAGGGGATGTCGAGCTGCGGCACCGAGACGCCGATCAGGGTGTACTGATCCGGGGTCTTCAGCTTGATCGCCTTCAGTTCGTCCGGCGTGAAGGTCTTGGTCGCCTTGCCGCTCTTGACGATGTCGGCAAAGCTCATCGACTTCTTGGACTTCGGATGCGAGATCACGGAATCGCGTACCACGAGTTCGGCCGCAGGCACGCCCATCGCGGCCGCTGCAGCTTCCGTCAACGCGATCCGTCCCGCCGCGCCCGCGCGGCTCATCGCGTCGAAGTTCATCATCGTCGACCAACTGCCGCCGGTGATCTGCGCCCCGAGCACGGGGTCATTGAACTTGGGATCGTTCGAGGCAAGCTGGACGCGCATGTCCTTCCAGTTCGCCCCGAGCTCTTCGGCGACCATCTGCGCCATCGTGGAAGCGATGTGCTGACCCATATCGGCCTTGCCGCAGGTGACGGTCACAATGCCGTCGGGCGCGATCGAGTACCAGGTGCTGGGCTCGAAATTGGATGGCGCGGCAAGCGCCTGGTCGAGGCCGGGAACGGCGGCATAGCCGAGCACGAGCCCGGTTGCGGCGGAGCCGACCAGGAACGACCGGCGGCTGAGATCGGCAGGTCCGCGCGAGGTGATCTTCACATGGCTGTTCATGTGGGCCTCCGCTCGGTTCCGACGTTGGATGCCGTGCGCATTTCGGACGCGGCGCGCATGATCGCCTTCTGGATACGCGAATAGGTCATGCAGCGGCAGAGATTGCCGTCCATATGCGCGACCACTTCGTCGCGGGTCGGGTTGGAATTCCTGGAGAGAAGTGCTGCCGCCTGCATGATCTGGCCGGACTGGCAGTAACCGCATTGCGGCACCTGCTCTGTGATCCACGCCTTCTGCAGCGGATGATCGCCCTTGGCGGACAGGCCTTCGATGGTGGTGATCTTCTTGCCGACGGCCTCGCTGACCGAGGTCTGGCAGGAACGCACGGCTTCGCCATTGAGGTGGATCGTGCATGCGCCGCAGAGACCTGCGCCGCAGCCGAATTTCGTCCCGGTCATCTGCAATTGCTCGCGGATGACCCAGAGCAGCGGCGTATCGCCGGCCGCCTCGACGGACATATTCCGTCCATTGATCGTGAGGTTAGGCATCGCGTTTCCCCTTCCGGTGTTGGAAGCCGCTTACGGCGGCTGCTCACTTGTTGGGTATCGGGCCGGCACCCACCGGGTCGATGCCGGCAGCGCGCGAGCATGATCCGGAACCGGATTGGAGGCAATCCAATTTGGAAACACTCAAGGCCAAAGCGACATCGGTTGTGCGTTGCGGGAAGATTGTGTCGCGGCGTTGTCAAAGCGATCGCAATGACGCCGACATCACCTTCCATTTCCGCATTTCCCACCCGCGAACGGATCGCGCTAGGATGATTGCGCAGCATCGCTGCCTAAAATCCGGTCGGGGAAACGCAATGCCGAAGATCAAGCGAGATGGGGTCGAGATCTATTACGAAGTCCACGGCGAGGGCCCGCCTTTGCTCCTGACCCACGGCTATTCATCGACGTCGGCGATGTGGCAGGGCCAGATCGCGGCGCTGTCGAAGCGCTACAGGCTGGTGCTGTGGGACATGCGCGGCCACGGCCAGTCCGATTATCCGAGCGACCCCGCGGCCTACAGCGAAGCTCTGACGGTCGCCGATATGGCCGCGCTGCTGGATGCGGTCGGCGCGGATAAAGCGATCGTCGGCGGGCTCCCGCTCGGCGGCTATATGTCGCTGGCGTTCTCTCGCGCCCACCCGGAGCGGGTGCGCGCACTGCTGATCATCGATACCGGACCGGGCTTCAAGAAGGACGACGCCCGCGACGCCTGGAACAAGCGCGCTCACGACACCGCTGAAAAGTTCGAACGCGAGGGCCTCGATCTCTTGAAGTCGTTGAGCCGCGAGCGCTCGACGGTGACACACCGCGATGCCTCGGGTCTCGCGCGTGCCGCACGCGGCATGCTGACCCAGCGCGACGCGCGCGTGATCGAGTCGCTGCCCGATATCAAGGTGCCGTCGCTGATCGTGGTCGGCGCCGACGACACGCCGTTCCTCGCCGCCTCCGACTATATGGCGGCCAAGATTCCCGGCGCGCAGAAGGTCGTGATCCCGGCCGCGGGCCACGCCGTCAATATCGATCAGCCGCAGGCCTTCATCGAGGCGGTGCTGCCGTTCCTCGACAGCCTCGAGGCGAAGTCGGCGCAGAAGGCCGCGTCATGAGGACGATGGCCGCGACACTGCTCGTGCTCGCCGCTGCAGCGGCACCGGCCAGCGCGCAGCATTTGCCGCCATTTGGCGGTCCTGCTCCCGCGCCATCCTACTTCGTAACGACGCTGTCAAACACCACGCCGCTGGTGTTCGGGATGGACGTCGAGGAGACGTCGCGCGCGCTCGGCACGCCGCTGACCTATGTCAGCGGGCGTCCCGGCAATGAGATCTATCTCACCTTCCGCGATATCGGCGGCAGCGGCCTGTTCCCGCACAAGGACCGGCTCTTTCTGCAATTCCGCAAAGGACGGCTCGCCGGCTGGAAAGCCGATTGGGGCCAGAACTGGATGTGGCGGTAGTCAGCCGCTGCTCTTTCGAGAAAACGTAACTGCAACCCTCAAACGAGAAGGGATGACCCCGTGGGAAAAGACATCACGCTGACGGCTTCGGACGGCTTCAAACTCGGCGGCTACCGCGCGGACCCCACCGGGGCGCCGAAGGGCGCGATCGTGGTGATCCAGGAGATTTTTGGCGTCAACCACCACATCCGCTCGGTCTGCGACCGGCTCACGCAGGAAGGCTATGTCGCGATCGCGCCTTCGATCTTCGACCGCAGCGAGCCGAACTTCCAGAGCGGCTACTCCCCGGACGAAGTGGCGGTCGCGCGCAAATTCGTCGCCAATCCGGATTGGGCGGCGATGCTGCGTGACACCCAGGCTGCCATTGATGCCGTGAAGGATGTCGGCCCGGTCGGCATCATCGGCTTCTGCCTCGGCGGCAGCGTCGCCTATGTCGCGGCAACCAAGCTGACGGGCCTGAAGGCGGCCGTCGGCTATTACGGCGGCGCCATCGTCCGCTTTGCCGACGACAAACCGAAGGTGCCGACGCAACTCCACTTCGGCGAGAAGGACAGTGGCATTCCCTTGACCGATGTCGAGACTATCAAGGCCAAGCGGCCCGAAGCCGAGGTCCACATCTATCCCGGCGCGCAGCACGGCTTTCATTGCGACGAACGGGCGAGCTACGACAAGACCAGCGCCGACGTCGCCTGGCCGCGCAGCCTCGCGTTCTTCGCGAAGCATTTGCAGTAGCGCGCAGCTCTCTCCCTCGTCGTTCCGGGGCGCGCGAAGCGCGAGCCCGGAACCCATTCATCGGCACGTTCAGCGGCCCGATGGATTCCGGGCTCGCGCTTCGCGCGCCGCAGAATGACAAGCGGAGAAAGGTTTGACTAGAACCACCGCTCGCCGACGAACACGGTATCGCCCGGGCTCATCGGCGTACCGAGCGGCACCGTGTAACGCGCCGCGCCGTTGGCATCGGTATGCGTCAGCGTCACCATGTCGCGCTTGGCACGCGGCGAGAAGCCGCCCGCAATCGCAACCGCGCTTTCGACGGTCATGTTGGGCACGTACGGATACTGTCCGGGCGCGGCGACTTCGCCGAGGATGAAGAACGGTCGATAGGCCTCGATCTCGACGGCGACCGAAGGCTCACGGATATAGCCGCTGCGCAGCTTTGCCGCGATCTCGCCTGCGAGCCCCGAGGTCGTCCTTCCGCGCGCGGGCATCTGCCCGATCAACGGCATGGTGATCGAGCCGGCAGCATCGATCGCGTAGGTGTTGGTGAGACCTTCCTGGCCGTAGACCACGACACGCAGCCGGTCGCCGGCATCGAGATGATAGGCCGAGTCATATCGGCTCGGCGACCCATAGGCCGCGGGCCGAGGCGCCGCGGCATAGGCAGCACGGGGTGAAGCCGCAAAGGCAGAGCGAAGCGCGCCGACCGCACCGCTGCCGGTGTCAGCGACCGCAACCGGCGCAGGCGTGGCGGGCGCGCCATAGGCCATCGAGTCGAGATCGGCCGGCGCCGGCGCGACCGCGACCGGGCCGCTCGTGCGCATGCAGCCCGACAACGCGAGTGCAGTCATGACGGCAGTGATCGGCAATCGAAACGCGCGCGCAACCTGCACCGTGGCCATCCCTGAAAAGCGAGACAGCCTAGTCTTGCACCGGTTATAGTTAACAAATGGTTGTTGGGAAGTGGCCTCTGTCCCGCGCATGCATTTGGGGAGACAGAAGAGAGGCGAGGCAGGCGCCCACCTCTCCCATCGGGAGAGGTCGCGCGAAGCGCGGGTGAGGGTTACGGTCCCTCATGGACACCTCGCCCCCTCGCCCGGATCGCATTGTATGCGATCCGACCTCTCCCCGCCGGGGAGAGGTGAAGCAGCGGTCTCAGGCGGTGACGCCGACCCCGATCGGGCACGACACGCCGGTGCCGCCGAGGCCGCAATAGCCCGCCGGATTCTTGGCGAGATATTGCTGATGATAGTCTTCCGCGAAATAGAACTCGCCGGCCTTCGCGATCTCGGTCGTGATCGGACCGAGGCCTTTCGCCGAAAGCGCTTTCTGATAGGCGGCCTTCGAGGCCTCCGCGGCCTTCCGCTGCGCGTCGCTGAAGGTGTAGATCGCGGAGCGATATTGCGTGCCGACATCGTTGCCCTGGCGCATGCCCTGCGTCGGGTTGTGATTTTCCCAGAACGTCTTCAGGAGCTGCTCGTAGGAGATCGTCTTCGGATCGAACACGACCAGCACCACCTCGGTGTGGCCGGTGCGGCCCGAGCAAACCTCCTCATAGGTCGGATTCGGCGTGTAGCCGCCGGCATAGCCGACGGCGGTCGTGTGGATGCCACCGCCAAGTTCCCAGAACTTGCGCTCCGCGCCCCAGAAGCAGCCGAGCCCGAACACCGCCTGCTCCAGGCCTTCAGGATAAGGCGGCTGCAGCTTGCTGCCATTGACGAAGTGGGTGGTCGCCGTCGGGATCGGCGTGGCGCGTCCCGGCAGCGCTTCGGCTGCACTCGGCAACGCGGTGGTCTTGCGCATGAACAACATGGACTACCTCCAGGCGGAACATCGGCCCGAAGCCGAGGGCGGCTTCGGCCGGCTTGGCCTCTATATAGGTCTTTACGCCCGATCTGGCAGCCCTGTTACGCGCCCACAACCAAAAGGCGTAAAGTTCCAATCAATCCCGCGCGTAGCCGATCAGCGGCTTGCGCGGCCGGAACAGGATCATGAGCAGGATGCCGGCGACGCCGAGCACGACGAAAACCGGCTGGTCGAGGATGACCTTGATCACGCTGTCCCAGAGGAAGGGCGCGGTGCGCTCGATCCAGGCACGGAATGCAGCCTGGCTGGACTGATGGATGTCGTTCCAGAACTGGCCGAAGCGGGTGAAACGCAGGGTCTGATCGGCGACGAAGCGGGCGCCGTCATAGACCATGAAAACGAATCCGCCGGCCAGCAGCAACAGCCCGATTAGCCGAAAAAAACCGCGGATCATGCCTCACCCTAGTCCCTGTCCGCCCCAAGCGCGCCAAGGCCCATTAACGGCAGGGAGGGCGGAAATTCAACCGGTTCAGCACCTTGGCGGCCATTTTCTGCCGGATTCCGGCCGTCCGAACCGGGTGGAAAACGTTGACGCTGGGGGCCGACCCCTCTATAAGACCGCGCAATGGCGGCGGGCGCAATCCTGCCGCCGCTGTTCTTTGGACGGGCGGCTGCCGGGACTTTTGCTTCTGGGCACGGCTCCGTCAAGAACGCATCTCGAAAACACAGCAGAGTAGATCACGCGATTTCAACGGCCGGCGCGCTCGAGCCCGACCAACAGAGCGACCAACGCCGAAGGACAATTGAGACCATGGCCAACACCACTTCCGCCAAGAAGGCGACCCGCAAGATTGCCCGCCGCACCATCATCAACAAGTCGCGCCGCACGCAGATGCGCGGTGCCGTTCGCTCGGTCGAGGAAGCGATCCAGCGCGGCGATCGTGACGCAGCGCTGAAGGCGATGGCACGCGCCGAGCCCGAACTGATGAAAGCCGCACAGCGCAACATCGTTCACCGCAACACTGCGAGCCGAAAAGTTTCGCGCCTGACGCATCAGATCGCCAAGCTGGCGAAGTGAGCTGACAGAAAAACATTTTCATCAAAGGCCCGGCTTCTCGCCGGGCCTTTTCTTTTGCGCAGTTCGAACGACTGTGCCCTCGCGAATTGTCTCGTCGCCGTACAACAGCACGCCTGTCACATTCGGCGCGTCCGTAGTTCTACCGGGCTGCGGTTCTTGCAGCGCTGGACTCGCGGCCACGCGATTAAATTCGCACGCATGCGCCGCATAAATGGAATAGTGCTAAACATTTCCTCGGCGAAAAGCCGCGAGGGGTTACCCTCCAAAAGCAATCGCGAAAAACTTCGTCTCACTAATCACTTACCTACATAGCGAAGCCAACTTGTTTGAAAATTGGCGCCGCCGAGATGCTACGTAAATATTTTATGAACTTTTTTTTCCGCTACACCGTGATTTGTGACACGCGCGAATCTGCGCGGTGATTCAAAAACTTGCTTTCGGCTTTCGCAATTGCAATGCCGCAACACCAGCGAAGACTCAACTCGCCAGCCACAAACAACGGATTGTCAGAAATCGCACTTGGTGTATTTGTTTATGCGTTCGCGGTGCCCACGGCTCTTAAGATCAGCGCGATTTTAGACCCACGGGCGGACGTGCAAATCGGCGGCGGTGTGCGCGTTAGCGACGCTTTCCAAGCGAAGCTGAGTTGGCAGCTCATAGCAATATGAGAACGGCTGTTCTGTGTCTGGATTTCTCGATCGACGCATCCGCGCTGAGAGAGAAACGAACTGGGGAGACACATAGCGGCCGCGGCCTTAAGCAGCGGGGAACGCGGAGCCCGTGAATGGGTTGACAAGGACTGAACTACGCGGCGGCGCAGCACTGGGCGTTTCGATGTTCGGTAGCGGCACACTGATTTGGACCACTTGCGAGCGGATTGCTCGCCGCGCGCAAGTGCGGCGAGAGGGGGAGGCAGTATGATTTACGGAACCATCGCAACATTCGAATTGCGCATTTCAGACAAGCCCGTATTCGACACCCTGGATTGCACTTCCGCAGACACCCCCACGCGAACTCCGGATACACCGTCGAGTACGCGCTGACCTCGCGAGCGCACGTCTCATCCAACACCTGATCCGTCGCACGGCGGTTTCGCCGAACGGGAGAAGTGTGTCCGGGGAGGCAGCCTCGCTTGAGGTCGCGTCGTGGCAAGAAACATGCTCGGCGCTTTCACAAACAATCGGCACTACTCTTGAGAAAAGTCTTCAGGCAATGACAAACACGGAACAGGATCGCTGGTCGCGAGTGAAGGGACGGTTGCGGACGAGCGTTGGGGAGGATGTCTATACGAGCTGGTTTGCGCGCATGGACCTCGAGGGCGTGCAGGACGAGAGCGTCCGCCTGTCGGTTCCGACCCGCTTCCTGAAGAGCTGGATCCAGGCGCACTACGCCGATCGCGTGCTCTCCTGCTGGCAGGCGGAGATGCCGCAAGTGCATCGCATCGATCTCACCGTGCGCTCGGCTGTGCGGCCCTTGGCCACCACGAAGGAGGCTCCTGCGCCGGCGGAAACGCGCCGCGTCGAGCGTCCGGAAGGGCGGCCCTCCGTCGAACTGCGTTCGACCGCGACCGCGCCGGTATCTGCGAGCCACGATGCGCTCGGCGGCTCGCCGCTCGATCCGCGGCTAACATTTGCAAGCTTCGTGGTCGGCCGCTCCAACACGCTCGCACATGCCGCGGCGCGCCAGGTTGCGGAAGGTCGTCGCGGCGATCCCGTGATGTTCAACCCGCTCTACATCCATGCCGGCGTGGGGCTCGGCAAAACCCATCTCCTGCAGGCGGTGACCTGGGCCGGCAATTCCGGCGGCGAGCGCAAGGTGCTGTATCTCACCGCGGAAAAATTCATGTATGGCTTCGTCGCGGCGCTGAAGACGCAGACGGCGCTCGCGTTCAAGGAAGCGCTGCGCGGCATCGACGTGCTCGTGATCGACGACCTGCAATTCCTGCAGGGCAAATCGACGCAGGCCGAGTTCTGTCACACGCTGAATGCGCTGATCGATGCCGGCCGCCAGGTCGTGATCGCGGCCGATCGTCCGCCCTCCGACCTGGAAAGCCTCGACGACCGCGTGCGCTCGCGGCTTGCCGGCGGGCTCGTGGTCGAAATGGGATCGCTCGGCGAAGAGCTGCGCCTGGGCATCCTCAAATCGCGCGTCGCCGCCGCCCGCGTCCATCACGCCAGCTTCGACGTGCCGGACGAGGTGCTGGACTATCTGTCGCGCACCATCACCCATAACGGCCGCGACCTCGAGGGCGCGATCAACCGCCTGCTCGCACACAGCAAGCTGAACAACCAGCCGGTGACGCTGGAAATGGCTGAGCGCGAAGTCCGCGATCTGATCCGTCCGCAGGAGCCGAAGCGCATCAAGATCGAGGACATCCAGCGCGTGGTCGCCCGGCAGTACAATGTCAGCCGTTCGGACCTCTTGTCCTCGCGCCGCACGGCGAACGTGGTGCGCCCGCGCCAGGTCGCGATGTACCTGGCCAAGACGCTGACGCTCCGCTCGCTGCCCGAGATCGGCCGTCGCTTCGGCGGGCGCGACCACACCACGGTGCTGCATGCCGTGCGCAAGATCGAGGCGCTGGTCGCCAAGGACAATTCGCTCTCCGAAGAAGTCGAATCCCTGAAGCGCCAGTTGCAGGAATGAATTCTTCCCTCCCGCCCGGATCATGATCCGACCCGACGGAATCGGGTCGTGATCCCGGCGGGAACGGCCTTTGATGCCTGAAAACGTGGGGGAACGGCGTTCCGCTCCCTTGCGCTCGCGCCTTATCCGCGCCACCTTGCGGTCCCCCCGACGGTTTGGTCAAATCCCAGGGATTGACCCGGCTTTCGGGCTTCAAACGCCGCGGCGCGCCCATGGCCGCCCCGGCCTTTCCATCTCAGAGCACGGTGGGTTACCGGTTTCGGACAAAACCATGCTCCACTCAGGGATCTGGCGGGTATTGCAATGAAGGTCACCGTCGAGCGCGCGCAACTCCTGAAGTCGCTCGGCCACGTGCATCGCGTGGTCGAACGCCGCAACACCATCCCGATCCTGGGCAATGTGCTGGTCCGCGCCGAAAATGCCAAACTCTCGCTGAAGGCGACCGACCTCGATCTCGAGGTGACGGAGACGCTGGCCGCGGAAACCGCGACCGCCGGCTCGACCACGGTGCCCGCCCACATGTTCTACGACATCGTGCGCAAGCTGCCCGACGGCGCCCAGATCGTGCTGGAGGCGGATGGCGACCGCTCGGTGCTGGCGATCCGGGCCGGCCGCTCGCGCTTCACCTTGCAGACGCTGCCGGAGAGCGATTTCCCGGATCTTGCCGCCGGCGACATGACCCATTCCTTCGCGCTGCCCGCAGCCGACGTGAAGCGCCTGATCGACCGCACGCAGTTTGCGATCTCGACCGAAGAGACGCGCTATTACCTCAACGGCATCTACCTGCATGCGGCAGGCAGCGCCAAACAGGCCACGCTGCGCGGCGTCGCGACCGACGGCCACCGCCTGGCACAGATCGACCTGGTGCAGCCGAAGGGCGCCGCCGGCATGCCCGGCGTGATCGTGCCGCGCAAGACCGTCGGCGAAGTGCAGCGGCTGATCGAGGATACCGAGGCGGAAATCACCATCGAGCTCTCGCAGGGCAAGATCCGCTTCACCCTCGGCAATGTGGTGCTGACCTCGAAATTGATCGACGGCACCTTTCCCGATTACGGCCGCGTGATCCCGCAGAACAACGACAAGGAACTGGTGGTCGACAAGAAGGATTTTGAAGCCGCCGTCGACCGCGTCTCGACCATCTCCAGCGAGCGCGGCCGCGCGGTCAAATTGTCGCTGTCGGCAGGCAAGCTCGTGCTCTCGGTGACCAACCCGGATTCCGGCAGCGCCACCGAGGAACTGGAGGTCGAATACGCCTCCGATGCGCTCGATATCGGCTTCAACTCGCGCTATCTGCTCGACATCGCTGCCCAGATCGAGGGCGAAGTCGCAGTCCTGAAACTCGCCGACCCCGGCTCGCCGACGCTGGTGCAGGACAAGGACAACAAGAGCGCGCTCTACGTGCTGATGCCAATGCGGGTGTGACACCTCGTCATTGCCGGGCTTGACCCGGCAATCCATCAAACAAAAATGACCTATTGGGTGTACATCCTCGCCAGCCAGCCCGGTGGAACGCTCTACGTCGGCGTGACCAATGATCTGGTCCGCCGCATCTACGAGCATCGCGAGGGATTGGCAGAGGGTTTCACGAAGCGCTACGGCGTCAAAACCCTGGTTTATTTCGAAGCGCATGAAACCATCGCAGCAGCACTCCAACGCGAAAAGAACATCAAGCATTGGTCACGCGAGTGGAAAATCGATCTGATCGTCAAGGGCAATCCCGATTGGCGAGACCTATATGATGAGATTGTCCGCTGACGCGGACGATGGATTGCCGGGTCAAGCCCGGCAATGACAGTGATGACCCCTTCGCGCATCCATCGGCTGTCGCTGACGCATTTCCGCAATTATCGAGCGGCGAGCGTCTCGACGCGCAGTGATGTGGTGGTGCTGGTCGGGCCGAATGGCGCCGGCAAGACCAATTGCCTTGAAGCGATCTCGTTTCTGGCGCCGGGACGCGGCCTGCGCCGCGCGACGCTGGAAGACGTCGCCGACAACCAGGGCGACGGTTCCTGGGCCGTCTACGCCGAGGTCGAGGGCGCGCTCGGGCTTGCGACGCTCGGCACCGGGATCGAAGCGCCCGCGCAAGGCAGCGAGAGCGTCAGCCGGCGCTGCCGTATCGATCGTGAGCCGGTGGGTTCGGCTGCGGCCTTCGGCGACCATCTGCGCATGGTGTGGCTGACGCCTGCAATGGACGGCCTGTTCATGGGCGCAGCCTCCGAACGGCGGCGGTTCTTCGATCGGCTCGTGCTTGCCATCGACTCCGAACATTCCAGCCGCGTCTCGGCGCTGGAGCGTTCCTTGCGCTCGCGCAACCGGCTCCTGGAAGTGCGCAACTATGACGATCATTGGTGCGGCGCGATCGAACGCGAGACCGCGGAACTTGCGGTCGCGGTCGCGGCGAGCCGCGGTCAGACCGCAGCAAGACTGTCGGCGATGTTGCGCGAGCGCGCGCAGGGCTCAATATTTCCTTCGGCCGAGATCGCGCTCGACGGCTGGATGGAGAATGCGCTGCTCAGCGAGCCCGCAACGGCCGTCGAGGACCGCTACCGTGAGATCCTGCGCCTCAGCCGCGCGCGGGATGCCGCCGCCGGACGCACGCTCGACGGCCCGCATCTGACCGACCTGCAGGTCGTCTACGCGCCGAAGAACATGCCGGCGCGCGACGCCTCCACCGGCGAGCAGAAGGCGCTCCTGATCGGGCTGGTGCTGGCGCATGCGACGCTGGTCGCCGAAATGACCGGCATCGTGCCGCTGCTGCTGCTCGACGAAGTGGTGGCGCATCTCGACCCTAGCAGGCGCAAGGCGCTGTTCGACGAACTGGCAAAGCTCGGCGCGCAAGTCTGGATGACCGGCGCCGATCCCGCAGGGTTCGTCGATATCGGAGCCAATGGCGAGATCTTCGACGTCGAGGCAGGCCGCATCACCCGTCGCGGCTGACGCTACTTTCCCGGGTTGCCCGCCTTGGACCCATCGAGCACGCGGTCGATCACCGCGTCGATGAGATAGGTCGAGCCTTTCTCGGTGAGGTGAATGCCGTCGCTTGCGGTGATATCGCCGGCGCTGTCGCCGATCCGGGTCAGGCAGCCGTCGCCATCGCACAGCACATCCCAGGCAGAGACGAATTCCGCGCCGGCGGGCGCGAGCTTGTCGCGCATCACCGCGTCGAACCATCCGCTCGTCACGCCACCGCTCCAACGCGCCGGGATCAGGCCGTGATAGAGCAGGAAATAGCGCAACACTTCGTTCGGCAGCCCGCGCCGCCAGGTCGGCACCGCGCCAAGCACGACGACGCGGGCGCCGGTCTCGCGCTTCAGCGCGGCGGCAGTCTCGGCGATCTGGTCCAGGTATCTGTCCCAGGTGCCGTGCATCACCACGATGTCGGGCCTGACATCGCGGATCAGTGAAAACACCTTATCGTTCATCTGGCGGCAGTTGGGCGTGCCGGGTACATCGACGTTCAGGACGGGAACGCAGGACGCCGAAGTGAACTGCGCGATGCCGAAGTTTCTCGTCTGCTGCGCCTTGCGCAAGCCGGGCAACAGCGCACCGGCTGTCGAGTCGCCCCAGATCACGACCAATGGGTGGCGGCTGCGATCGACGCAATCATCGGCGAACGACGTATCACGGCTCAGATCGAGCAGGCATTGATGGAACCGCCACTGCGCTGACTGTGTCGACACACCGGCCATGGCGCGGATTTCCGGCGGCAGGCGGAAATCGTAGCCACGCCCCCGGTCCACGGCGCCGCCGAGTGCAGCGACGAGCACCATGCCGGCACCGAGCGCAACCAGCTTGCGCGGCTGGGGCCGGCCGAAACGAAGCGGCTTCTCAAAATAGCGGTAGGTCGCCCAGGCGAGCAGCACGCTCGAGAGCAGGATCAGGCCGCGCTCGAGCAGCGTCAGCGGACTGAACTTGATCAGCGCGAAGAACACCAGCAGCGGCCAGTGCCAGAGATAGAGCGGATAGCTGATCAGCCCGATCCATACCATCGGCCGGCTGGCGAGGACGCCGCGGTTGAGCCAGGCAGCGGGCGCCGACAAGAGCAGCGCAGATCCGGCGACCGGCAGCGCCGCGCGCCAACCCGGAAACGGGCTGTGGCTGTCGAACAGGCCGACCGCGAGCGCGATCAGGGCGAGCCCGGCGACCGCGCGCCAATCGCTCGCGGCGCTCGGCTTGCCGATCTGGTTCCAGCCCAGTGCCAGCAGGGCGCCGGCGAGCAATTCGAAGGCCCGCGTGAACGGCAGATAGAAGGTCGCGACCGGATTCGCGCCGATCAGCAGCAGATTGAGCGCGAAGGAAACGGCGCCGAGGATCGCCGCGATCCAGAACAGCTTCAGCCGCAGCCGCGCGGCCAGCATCAGCAGCAGCGGCCAGAACAGGTAGAACTGCTCTTCGATGCCGAGCGACCACAGGTGCAGCAGCGGCTTCTTCGCCGATTCGACGTCGAAATAGCCTGACTGCAATAGCAGCGCGATGTTGGCGAAAAAAGCGGCGCTGGCAAAGACGTCGCTGCCCAGTTGCGCATAGGCCGACGGCAGCATCCAGAACCAGCCCACGACCAGCGCGAACGCGAGTACGACGATCAGCGCCGGAAAAATCCGCCTGATGCGCCTGGCGTAGAAGCCGGCCAGACTGAAGCGCTTGTTGTCGAGCTCACGCGCGACGATACCGGTGATCAGGAAGCCGGAAATCACGAAGAAAACGTCGACGCCGACGAAGCCGCCCGGCGCGGCCTCGGGAAAGGCGTGGAAGATCAGCACCAGCATCACGGCGATGGCGCGAAGGCCATCGATATCGGGCCGGTAAAGCTGGGAAGGCAGGGACAAGGGCGGACAATCCGAAAAATCGCGGAACAAGCATAGGGCATCGAAGTCAGCCTGCTTCGACGCCCTCTGTAGCAGGTCCGCGAAGCACCGCCAGAGGGGCCTCGCCAAGCGCCCCAAATCGGGATTTTTCTGCCCTCGAAAACGGCCTCGAATCGTGCTTTTTCGAGGCTTGCGAAACGGGCTTGAAACGCCTTGAAAGAAGGCAGAAAAATACTATTTATTCAACAGCTTGCGGAGACAGACTTTGCGCTAGGCGCGATGCATCTTTCGTGGCACAAATAGTGTAATCAGCCCTCAGTTTTGCGCCGCTGATTCGGGACATCTCAAGGCTTCACATGACAGAACCAGCCCGGCAGACCCCTGCCGAAAGCCAGCATCCCATTCCCGTGGAATATGGTGCGGAATCGATCCGGGTCTTGAAGGGCCTCGATGCCGTGCGCAAGCGGCCGGGCATGTATATCGGCGATACCGATGACGGCTCCGGCCTGCATCACATGGTCTATGAGGTCGTCGACAACGCGATCGACGAAGCGCTGGCGGGCTATGCAACGCGCGTCGAAGTCGTGCTCAATCCCGACAATTCCGTCACCGTGCGCGACGACGGCCGCGGCATTCCCGTCGACATCCACAAGGGCGAAGGCATCTCCGCGGCCGAGGTCATCATGACCCAGCTCCATGCCGGCGGCAAATTCGACCAGAACTCCTACAAGGTTTCGGGCGGCCTGCATGGCGTCGGCGTTTCCGTCGTCAACGCGCTGTCGAGCACATTGAAGCTCCGCGTCTGGCGCGACGGCAAGGAGCACTATGTGGAATTCGCCCACGGCGATTCCATCGCTCCCCTGAAGGTGGTCGGCGACGCCAACGGCAAGCGCGGCACCGAGGTCACTTTCCTGGCCTCCACCGAGACCTTCAAGAACATCGAATACGATTTCGCGACGCTGGAGCACCGCCTGCGCGAGCTCGCCTTCCTCAATTCCGGCGTCAACATCCTGCTCTCGGACATGCGACATGCGGTCGAGAAGCGCGAGGAGTTGCACTATGTCGGCGGCGTCGAGGAATTCGTCAAATATCTCGACCGCAACAAGAAGGCGATCGTCGCCAACCCGATCATGGTCCGTTCGGAGATGAACGGCATCGGGGTCGAAGCCGCGTTGTGGTGGAACGACAGCTACCACGAGAACGTGCTGTGCTTCACCAACAACATCCCGCAGCGCGACGGCGGCACCCATCTGGCCGGCTTCCGCGGCGCGCTGACGCGCCAGGTCAACGGCTATGCCGACGCCAATGCGAAAAAGGAAAAGATCACCCTGACCGGCGACGACTGCCGCGAGGGCCTGACCGCGGTGCTCTCGGTGAAAGTGCCGGACCCGAAGTTTTCGTCGCAGACCAAGGACAAGCTGGTGTCCTCGGAAGTGCGCCCTGTTGTCGAGAACGTCATCAACGAGGCTCTGGCGGCCTGGTTCGAGGAACATCCCAGCGAGGCGAAAGTCATCGTCGGCAAGGTGATCCAGGCCGCGGCCGCCCGCGAGGCCGCGCGCAAGGCGCGCGAACTGACCCGCAAGAATCCGCTCGCGGTGTCCTCGCTGCCGGGAAAACTGGCCGATTGCCAGGAGAAGGATCCCGCCAAGTCGGAACTCTTCATCGTCGAGGGCGACTCGGCAGGCGGCAGCGCCAAGCAGGGCCGCAACCGCGAATTCCAGGCGGTGCTGCCGCTACGCGGCAAGATCCTCAATGTCGAGCGCGTCCGTCCCGACAAGATGCTGTCCTCTGAGCAGATCGGCACGCTGATCACGGCGCTCGGCACGGGCATCAGCGACGACTTCGCGATCGACAAGTTGCGCTATCACAAGATCATCGTGATGACGGACGCCGACGTCGACGGCGCCCATATCCGCACGCTGCTGCTGACCTTCTTCTATCGCCAGATGCGCGACATCATCGACGGCGGCTACCTCTATATCGCCCAGCCGCCGCTCTACAAGGTCACGCGCGGCAAGTCCGAGCAGTATCTTAAGGACGAGCGCGCGCTGGAGGATTATCTGATCGAGGCGGGGCTCGACGATTGCGTGTTCACGCCTGGAACCGGCGGGGAACGCTCGGGTCGCGATCTGCGAACGTTGATCGATGACGCTCGCGTCATCCGCGCCGTGCTCCGTAATCTGCACAGCCGCTATAATCGCGCGGTGATCGAGCAGGCTGCGATCGCGGGCGTCCTGAACCCGAGGATCACCCGCGATATCAACGCCGCCAATGAGGCAGCCGACTACATCGCCAAGCGGCTGGACGCGGTGGCTGAAGAAGTCGAGCGTGGCTGGATTGGCCACTTCGTCGAAGGCCAGGGCTTCCAGTTCGAGCGCACCGTACGCGGGGTCAAGGACGTTGCGATCATCGACGACGCATTCCTCGGCTCGGTGGATGCCCGCAAGCTCGACGAATACGCGCCGAAGCTGCAGGATATCTACGCACGGGCGGGTAAGCTGCGTCGCAAGGACGCCGAGCAAACCATCCACGGCCCGGTCGGCCTGTTCGACGCTGTAACGGATGCGGCCCGCAAGGGCCTATCCCTGCAACGCTACAAAGGCCTTGGCGAAATGAACCCGGAGCAGCTCTGGGAGACTACGCTGGATACCGAGGCGCGCTCGCTGTTGCAGGTGAAGGTCAAGGAGGTCGACGAGGCCGACGACATCTTCACCAAGCTGATGGGCGACGTCGTCGAACCGCGCCGCGACTTCATCCAGGAAAACTCGCTCAGCGCCACCATCGACATCTGAGGCGAAGCGCGGGGGGTCTATATGGTCTTGCTCTAAATCTCTTTGCTTGAGCATGATCTTTTCGGAAAACCGGTTTCCACTTTTTCCGGATCGTGCTCTAGAAGCCGAACATCCTCGGCAATGCCAGAGACAGCCAGGGCACGTAGGTCACGATCATCAGCACCGTGAACATCACAAAATAGAACGGCCAGATACCGCGCATCACCTCGTCGACTGAAACCTTGCCGATGGCGCAGCCAACGAACAGGGTGGTCCCGACTGGAGGCGTCAGCAGCCCGATGCCGAGGTTGAGCAGCATCACGATGCCGAAATGTACCGGATCTATGCCGAAGCTCTTCACGACCGGCAACAGGATTGGCGTGCAGATCAGCAACAGCGGCGCCAGATCGAGTGCCGTTCCAAGGACCAGCAGCATGATGTTCAACCACATCAGCAGCATGTATTTGTTGCTCGATATCGCAACAAAGAACTCCGTCATTTTCGCGGGCATCTGCATCAAGGCAGCGACATAGCCGAAGCACGATGCTGTCGCGACGAGGGTGAGCACCATGGCAACCGTCTGCAGCGTCCGATAGATCAGCACAGGCAGATCCGACCATTTGTAGTCGCGGTAGACGAACATGGTGACGAAGAACGCCCAGACGCAGGCGACCGCGCCGGCCTCGATCGGTGTAAATATCCCGGAGAGGATGCCGCCCAGCACGATCGCCAGTGTCACGATCCCCCACAGCGCGTCGACGAGCACTCTGATCGCCTGGCGGATCGGCACGGGCTCGCCCTTTGGATGCTTGTCTCGATACGCGTAGAACAGGCAAAGCAGCATCAGCGAAAAGCCGAGCAGCAGCCCCGGAATCACGCCGGCGAGAAACAGGCTGGTAATCGAGACCACCCCACCCGTCGCCAGCGAATAGATCACGGAGTTATGGCTTGGCGGGACGATGATGGCTTGAAGCGAAGCGCTGATGGTCACGTTGGTCGCGAACACCCGCGGATAACCTTTCGCAGCCATCTCTGGAATCATAACCGAGCCGATCGCTGACGTGTCGGCCACCGACGATCCCGAAATGCCGCTCATGATTGTAGTCGCGAGGATGTTGATCTGCGAAAGGCCGCCCCGCAAGCGCGTGAATCCGACCAGCACCGCAGCAAAATCGACCAGCCGTCTGGCCATACCGCCTTCGGCCATAATGGCGCCCGCCAACACAAAAAACGGGATCGTCAGCATCGAGACCTTGCCGACGCCGCTGGCAAGCTGTTGCATGACTGCCCCGACGGGCAGGTCGATCCAGAGCGCGCCGACGAGCGACGACAGCGCCATCGCATAGGCGATCGGCATGCCGATGGCGAAGAAGAAGCACATGCTGAGAAGAAGAATGGCGATATCCATGGGAATTCACTCGACCGGAACGTGAGCATCGCTGCCGTCACGCGGTGGCGGACCGATGGTCAGGCGCTCGACGACGAACAGGAACAGCATCGCTCCGCTGACTACGATCGGAAGGTAGGTGACCCCGACCGACAGCCATGGAAACTCGTCCACCGAATTGCCCCAGGTGGTCTGAACGAGCTTCAATCCCCACACGAACATGAACAGCGCAATCACGCCCATCAACAATTCACTCAACAAGAGCGAGGCGCGGCGCAACAACGGCGGCAGCAGATCGGTACCCACCGTCATGTTCATGTGAATGCGCTGACGATAGCAGTTGGCTGAACCGATGAAGGTGATGCCGACCGTCAGCAGCACGGCCATGGGCTCAGGCCATGACGAAGCGCTGTTCAGGACATATCGGGTATAGACTGCCCACGGAATGACGGAGGAGACGAGCACGAGCGCCACACAGGCAATCACCGCTCCCGTCCAGTAGACGGCATTCACGAACCGCCGGAACAGGCCGGTCCAATAAGCTTCGGTCCGTTGCTCGTCAGACATTTGGACCTCGCAAGATTTAGCAGCGATTCAAATCGCTCCGGCAAATCCGGTGTCTGGGGAGCGGACGCGGTTCGGCCATTCGCCCGTTGCAGCGGGTGCTATTGGACCGCTTCGATCCGCTTGATCGTTGCGGCGTACTTTGCGCCATACTTGTCCCAGACCGGCTTTACGGCGTCCTGGAATGGCTTCTTGTCGATATCGGTGATGATTTCGGTCCCGGCCGCCTTCATCTTGGCGATGGCCGCGTTTTCCGCCTCGTACCAAAGCCCCCGCTGCTCGGCCTGCATGTCCTTGGACAGCTTCTTGATCAGCGCCTGATCCTCCGGCGACAGCTTCTGCCACGACACGCGCGAGAACACGACGATTTCCGGAATGATCAGGTGCTCGGTCATCGTGAAGTATTTGGCAACCTGGTAGTGGTTCTGCGCCACGAACGAGGGCGAATTGTTTTCCGCGCCATCGACCACGCCGGTCTGCATCGCGCTGAAGACCTGATCGAAGCCGAGCGCGACTCCGTTGCCGCCAAGTGCGTTCATGGTGTCGACGAACAGCGGATTGCCGATCATGCGGACCTTGAGACCCTTCAGATCGGCCAACGTTCGGACCGGCCGCTTGTTGTTGTAGATATTGCGCGAGCCGGCGTTCATCCAGCACAGCCCAATCAGACCAGCCTTGTCGTTCGCCGAAATCTTCGCAAGCAGCTCATCGCCGATCTCGCCATCGATCACCTTCTCCATATGCCTGGAGTTCCGGAATATGAAAGGCAGGTTGAAGACGTTGACGTCATCCACGACCGGGCCGACGGCCCCGACCGAAATACGAGCGATCTGCAGCGCGCCGAGTTGGGCCTGCTCGATCATTTCCTTTTCGCCGCCAAGTTGCATGGACGGGAACATCTGGATCGACAGCCTTCCATTGGTGGCGGCTTCCAGCTTCTTGCCCATCCGAACCATGGCTTCGACCGTCGGATAGCCCAGCGGATGAACGTCCGCTGCCTTGAGGACTGTTTTTGTCTGGGCCTGCGCGGGCGATTGCCGGATAACGAAAGCCGCCCCGAACCCGGCGCTCAGCTTGATGAAGTCGCGGCGTTTCATCTGATCCTCCCGATGTATTGTTATTGTCGTTTTGATCTTCAACCTCAGGTTCGCGCGTCGAAGAACTCCGGGTTGATATTTTGAGTGACGGAGATATCGACGAGCAGCCTTTCGAGATGCCTGGCCATGGCCATTCCCGCAGCGGGCGGATCGTGATCCTCGATCGCAGTCATGACGCCTTCATGCTCCGCGATCACCTGACCCATTCGCCCAGGTTGCGGCAGCGTCAGGCGGCGATAGCGATCCACGTGGACCTTCACCTGCAGGATCAGCTTCCAGATGCCCGGATATCGCGCGACCTCGGCGATGGTTGCGTGGAACAGTTCGTCCGCTTGATGGAACGCTTCGCGATCGCCGGCGGCGCTCGCTTCGCGCTGGCGCTCCAAGATAGAAAGCAAATTCAGGATCTGGCTTGAGGTGGCGCGCTCGGCCGCCAATCGGGCGGTGGTTTCCTCGAGCGCCTTGCGGATGGTGATCGCCTCGGGCAGCGCGGCGATTGGAATGCGCGAGACGAAGATGCCGGATTGCGGAAATATCTCCACAAGGCCCTCGTCCGACAATTTCAGGATAGCCTCGCGGACGGGCGTCCGGCTCACGCCATAGGAGAGCGCGATTTCCGCTTCCGAGATCGCCTCGCCGGGGCGTCGCTGCAGCGACACCAGTTCGGCGCGCAGATCCGTATAGATCCGCGCCGACGCCGTCGCTGTTCGCGGCCGACCGCTGCGGCGATTGCCGGCGGCACGGATGATGGTCTCGGCCTTCCTCGTGGTGGACATGAGGGTCTCCCGATCAATTAATATATTAGTATATGACCTGGAACGCGCCAAGGTGGATTTGCTCGGGTGCACCTACAAATTGTGCTTCCGCCATGTGAGTGCTGGCAGGTCCGCTGCGGCCAAGTCTGACGGGCACAGAGCAAGAGATGTATCGGCGCGCCCATCTCGACCTGATGCGCCGTCGATCGGTGACCGACGAGCAAATCCGAGCGACAGCGTTCTCGGGTCTTTCCTAAGAGCGCGCCGCGACGCCGACAGTTGAGGTATCAACCCCGTTTCCGATTGGGCTGCTCGAATCGCCTCTACATGGACCGCGAAGGAACGAAGCCCGCGCGGCCTCTTGCCTCTCCGGCCTGGGCCGCCGTCAAAAGATCGATCAGCCGTTCTGCCGCCGGCGCGGCCGAAGTGCGCGTCGTGACGGCGCCCGTGTACAGGGTCGCCAGAGCGCACCCTGGGGGTAACGAACCGGACAGGACGACTCCGTTGGTCGCAATGATCTCAGTCGACTGTGTGCAACCGATCGGCCGCCGCGCGTCCGACTCGGCGAGGTGACGCATGGCGGTTGCCCCATTCGGAAAGATGCGCAAGCGTTGCTCTACCTCCCTGGCAATGCCGAGCTGCTCCAGGACTTTCGCGACGTGAATTCCCGCGGTCGATGCCTTGGTGTCCGGGACGAAGATCGCATCCGCTGCCCGCAGCGCCTCGCGCAGGCTTGCTGCATCCTTCGCGGCGACCGGCGGATCTCCTGCGCGGACCGCAAGCGCGGTCTCGACCAGGCCGATATCTCTGACGGAGGCCGACGAGACCAGCTTCTCCGCTGCAAGTGTCGCGACGAGTGCCGATGTGAAGATGATGACATCGGCAGCGGCGCCTTTGCGCAGCTTGTCCGCCATGGCCCCGACCGCGCCAAATTCGCCCTCGATCTGCAAGCCCGTAGCCGCCGTGAAGGCTGGTGCAAGGTTCTTGACGAGTCCCTGCGCCGCCCCGCCGCTCAAAACGTGCAACTTGTTCATGACGTCAATTCCATCGCGGCGATCAACCGCTCGCGCGTAATGGGAAGATCGCGTATCCGCACGCCGAGGCCATCAAAAACCGCGTTGGCGATCGCTGCGGTCACCGGACCATGCGCGGCTTCGCCCGCACCAACAGGATCCAATTCCGGGCGCTGGATGAGTTCGACCTCGACCTCCGGCACCTCGCTGAAGCGCAGGATCGGGTAGTCCGACCATGTGGTGCTGGTGATGCGTTGCCGGTCGAAGCGGACGCGCTCCTTCAGCACCCAGCTCGTAGCCTGGATGGCGCCGCCCTCGATCTGGTTGATGATTCCATCGGGATTGATCGCCTCCCCGACATCGACTGCGAGTGTCAGCTTTCTGACGCGAATGTCCTTGTCGCCCTCGACTTCGGCCACGGCAGCGCAGTACGCACCCATATTCTTGTAGCGAGCAAAGCCGACGCCATGACCGATGCCGGGTCGCTGCGCCGGCTTCCATTTCGCGCGTTCGGCAGCGGCGCGGATGACGTCTCTGGCGCGGTCGTCGCTCAAAAGGCGCAGCCGGAACGCGACCGGATCCTCGCCGCGCTCGGCGGCGAGCTCGTCGAGAAAGGACTCGATGGCAAACACGTTGCCCTGGGCGCCCAGCGTGCGTAGCGCCGAGGTGCGCACCGGCATCGTCAGCAGACGGTGACTCTCGATCTGCCATGAGGGGAAATCATACAGCGGAACGGCATTGCGGTCGGCGCCGCCACCATTGGCCTGCGGCGGATTGGTCGAAATCATCCGCGGGAACGGATTTTCCAGCTCGAACCCGGCAAGCAGCGCCGGCTGCGCCGCGCGCCCCGGTCGTGCCGCATGGCCGTTGCTCCAGACCTGATGATGCCAGTGGAGGACCTCACCCCCAGCGTCGAGATCGGCTGCAATCTCGATCGCCATGGCCGCACCGAACGGTGCATGCGACAGCTCGTCCGCGCGCGACCATTGCACCCGTACTGGCCGGCCACCGGCGACCTTCGCCAACAATACGGCATCGAGGGCGACGTCGTCAGCTCCGTTGTGGCCGTAGCAGCCGGCGCCTTCGAGATGCTCGACCGTGATGTTCTCGGCCGGGAGCTTGAGCAGCAGCGCGAGGTCCGTGCGCAGAAGATAGACCCCCTGGCTGTGAGTCCAGACACGGACCTTGTCGCCACTCCATTGCGCCATCGCGCAAGATGGCGCGATCGAAGCGTGGGCAATGTAGGGACGGGTATATTGCCGCCGGATTGTGCGCTTGCCGTCGCTTCGCGTTGAAGTCGCCCTCGTGTCGATCACAAGCGATTCCAGCGGTTGGCTCTTCAGGAACGCGGCCAGGCCGTTCTCGTCAGGCAATATCTCGCCCTCAGACCATGTCGCGCCTTTGCGCAGCGCATTGAGCGCAGCCTCCGCGCCATTTTCCGTTTCGCTGACGACCCCAGCGAAACTGCCGTCGCGCACGATCGCAACCAGGCCTGCGACGGCGCGCGCACCATCTTCATTCAGCTCAATCAGCCTGGCGCGCGAATTTTCCGGCCGCAGCACACGGCCGTGCAGCGTGGCCGGCAGGCTCCAGTCCTGAATGAAGCGTGGCCGCGCAAAGACCTTGTCGGGAATATCGATCCTGTGGACGGAATCTCCCGCCAAGCGGCGCTCGGTTGCCAGTTTCGGCACGATCCCCGGTGTCGCGTCTCGCTCAAGCTCGACAGCGCCGGCGAGTTCCCAATAGCTCGTCCTGACATTGCCGGGACCGGAGATGGTGCCATCCTCAACCGAAAGGGAGGTCTTCTCGACACCGAGGCGATCGGCGGCAACCTCGAGAAAGATTTGTCGGACTTCCGCACAGACGTATCGCAGCGCGCGGCCCGATTGCTGGATCGAAAGACTGCCGGAGGTGACGCCCTCGTTCGGGCTTGCCGCGGTCGAAGCGCGAACCATTCGGATGCGCGCGATATCGATGTCAAGTTCATCGGCGGCGATTTGCGCGAGCGCAGTAACAATGCCCTGTCCGATTTCCACCTTCCCCGGCGAGACCGTCACCTGTCCTTCGGCCGAGAATTCCAGCCAGGATGACAATCTTGGGTTAGCCGCAAGGCTGACCGGCAGCGCTGCCGCGGACGCGGAGGGCGCAGGCCGGCTCATGGCGCCGCCATTTCCGCTGCTGCGCGCAGCACCGCCCGTATCATCCGGTTGTGCGACCCGCAGCGGCAGAGGTTGCGGTCCAGCGCCTCCTTCACCTCGTCCCTGGAAGGAGCTGGATTCCGCTTCAACAACGCCGCGGCGCTCATGAGAATGCCCGAAACGCAGTAGCCGCATTGCAACGCCTGTTCCGCGATGAAAGCGCGCTGCAGCGGATGCGGTGCGTCGGCGCTCCCTAATCCCTCCGGCGTCGTGATGTCCTTATCTGCCACCGACCACAGCGGCATATCGCAGGAACTCATGGCGCGATCGCCGACAATGACATTGCAGGCGCCGCACTCTCCGGCACCACAGCCGAAATGCGGCCCGATCATGCCGAGCTGGCCGCGCAGGATGTCGAGCAGCGAACGATCAGGATCGGCGTCTACATCCATCTCGACGCCATTAAGGCGAAATCGAACGTGCGGCATGGTGGATCGGCTCAGGTGAGCTACTGCGTCTTCTCGAACTTCTTGACCACGGCGGCCCATTTCACAATATCGGCGCGCAGGAATTTGTCGAATTCTTCCGGCGACATCGACATCGGAACTGCCCCCTGCGACTCCCAGAGTTTTACGATGTCTGGCCGCTTCACTGCGACGTTCACCGCGGCATTGAGCTTGTCGATGACGGCCTTTGGCGTGCCGGCCGGCGCCATCAATCCGAGCCAAATCGTGGCCTCATAGCCGGAAATGCCGGCCTCGATCACGGTCGGTATCTCAGGCAAGACGGCCGAGCGCGCCTGGCCGGTCGTTGCCAGCGCCCGCACCTGGTTTTCCCTGACATTGGGCGCCATCGCGGGCACGGCGTCGATCATCATCTGCACCTGGCCCCCGATCACACCGCTTCGCGCCTCGCCGCTGTTGCGGTAGGGCACATGCACGACGTCGATCCCGGCCATCGCTTTGAACAATTCGCCCGCCATGTGGTACGGCGTGCCCTGGCCGGAGGAGGCGTAGTTCAATTTTCCCGGCTGGGCTTTAGCAAGCGCGATGAATTCCTGCAGCGTCTTCGCCGCGACGGAAGGGTGCACGACGATCACGAGGTCGGAGTAGTTGACCGGAGCGATCGGGGCAAGATCGCGCATCAGCTCATATTTGCGCTGCGGGACCAGCGATTCGTTGGCGGTTTGCGTGTTCGACATCATCAACAGCGTGTAACCATCGGGCGACGCCATGGCGGCCTCCTGCGTGCCGATCACGCCCCCGGCGCCGGTGCGGTTCTCGACCACAAAAGGCTGACCAAAATTTTCCTGCAGGATGTTGCCGATCTGACGGGCAGTGACATCGGCGGGCCCGCCGGCGCCGAACGGAACGATGATCCGGACCGGCCGCGAGGGGTAGTCCTGCGCAACTGACGAGGAGCCCGCCAGCAGAAGGGCGGCCAGTGCCAGCACGAATCTTGGGCTCATCATTTCTCTCCCCAAAATATTGTTCTTTGCTGGGAAGTTTAGCTGCCGTGCGAAGTCGCTGTCGACGACAGACTCCGGATGGCTCGCGGGAATAAAACAGAAATCCCGGTGTACCCTGGCATTGCCAATAAGCGGGAATGAAGGGATCAAGCATCAGGGAATTTCACGCCGCGACGAGCCTGTTAAGGCAAAGTCCAGTCAATGCGCGTGGCGGAAACGGCCCACGAGTTCGGCGAAGGCTCCTGCGAATGGATGGAACGAGAAGCGTACCGTGTGATGTCCCGGCGGAAGCGCGACGGCGCGGAAGATGACGTTGGCCTTCAGGATCTCGCGCGGCTTGCCGTCCACCGTTGCACGCCACCAGGGATGCCAGACGTCGTTGAGGAGCAGCAGGCCGCCTGACGGCGCGTCGACATCGACGTCGATTTCCGTATTCTCATAGCGGGAGAGGCGTGCCGTGCCCGGCGCCGCGCCGGCTGCGCTTGCGCGCGGCAGCACGGGTTCGCGTTTGAGCAGGACGGTGCGGCGCGGATCGATGTCCGCCGGCCAGCCCTTGGCGAGAACCTGATCGAAATCCGCGATGCGCCAGTCGTTGACCACCATCACCCGCGGCAGCGCGCGGGGATTCTCGTAGACATAGGCGTCCGGGGTGCGCGCGACGAGCGTGAGGTCGCCGGGGGCAAGCGATGGGTCAACCCTCTCGACCGGCACGCCGACGGCGACGAAGCGCAGGCCGAACAAATCGGCGAAGGCCGAGCGATAGGACGGAAACAGCGGCGAGAACCGGCGCTGGTCGTAGTCCACGACCGTATCGCCTACACGGGTGGCGTCGTAGAACCATTTGAGGCGGAGCGGATTGTGTCCGAACACGTGGTCGCAGCCGTGGATCATGCACAGATTCGGCCAATGATAGGCGATGCCGATCAGTTCGACGCGATCGCGACGGTCAGGCGCTGAAGCAGCGGCAAGCTTCGATTTCAAGAGCGCCAACGTCGCATTCCTGCTGTCGAGGCGCGCCGCATCGAACGTCGAGGGCGCCATCGCGGTCGAAACGTGCGGCGCATTGTTCCAGGCGAGGTCGACGACCGAAAACGAGGTGAGCAGCAGCATGCCGGCAAGAGGCGAGACACCGTTCAGCCGACGCGCAAGAGTCAGCGCGGCGACCGCGCCGCCGGTGAAGGCGAGCGCGGTGACGACAGGTACGACTACCAACGCAATGGACACGACCGTGTGGGCGAGCCACAACGCCACCACAACGAGCACAACCGGCACAGCCAGTTCGACCGCCCGCTGCAACCTGGTAGGTTGCGGCACCGTGCCTTCGAGCCAGCGATGCACGAGATAGCCTGCGATGATGGCGAGTAGTGCCCCGATGACGAAGGTCGCATCTGCGGGGCGCCGGTACAGCATCACGCCCGGCAACCATTCATACATCGCATGGAAGACCGGCGTGTACCAGCCGAGCGCGTAGAGCAGGACGCCGCCGGCAGCGATCGAGAAGAATCGGATGTCGCGCGACCAGGCGAGGCGGCGCACAAGGCCGAACGAGACGATGACGACGAGCAGCAAGGCACCTGCATAGATCAGTCCCATGTTCTGCGCGAGCGACAGATCGGCACCACCGAGCGTCGTCTTCCAGTACGACGTTGCCGGCCCCCAGTAATCGATGGCCGGATCCATCGCACCGTACAGATCGGCAAAGGCGAGGGTCAGGAGATGCGCGGGATGCAGCGATCCCTGACCGGCGAGCATCCAGCCGATCTCGGGCCGGTTCGAGCGCTCGGCGAGCAGAGCCGTCAGCGTGACCGGAACAGCGGCGATGAGGAGGCCGACCAGGCAGCAGGCCGCAAGCGGCTTGAGGCTCGCGCGCATGCGCTTGCGCCAATCGTCGCCGTCGATCCAGTGGTACACGACGAAGCCGGTGAGAACGTAGAGCGAGATCAGCGCAACCTGATCCCGACCTGAGGCGAGCAGCCCGCCGAACACACCTGCCACCAGGCCGGCGCGCCACGATGAGCGCTCAAGCGCGCGCGACAGCATCCAGAGCGTCAACGGCAGATAGACCAGGCTGATGATCTGGCCGGTATGCTGCAGTCGTGAATTTGCCGAGCCGCCGAAGGCGAAGGCGAGCGCCGCGACGAGCGCACCCGTCGCGTGCCAGCCGCGATCCCGGAAATACAGAATGATGGCGACGCCACCGAGCAGCAGATAGACGAAGGTCAGGCCGTCCACCGCACGAAAGCCTGGTTTCGGATCGAAATAGGCGAGCAGAAAATGCAGCGGCGAGAAGATCAGCGACTGCGGATCGGAGATGAGCGGCCAGCCCGCGAACACGTTGGGCGTCCAGAACGGCGACTGCCCGTTTGCCAGCGAGGTGGCAAGGAATTGCAACGGCGGCAGGAATTGCGACTTGGCGTCCCAGGGAATCGTGACGTGCCCGGACAGCCACGGCCAGGCCGGCAACAGAAAGGCGAGCGCGAACAGCGCTACGGTGAGGCCGAGCGGAAATTTGCCCGTGCGTGGCTCGGCAGCAGTCAGCCACGGCGTCGCCTGCGAGGACAAAGACGGTGCGGCCCCGGGGTCGTCGGTCCATGACAGCGATCGTGCTTCGCTCTTTGGTCCTCCGAGCGATCCGTCCCCAAGGTCGGTTCCCATCTACGGCCCTTTGTTTGACGGAAGCGTGGGCCTGGTCTGGATCGCATCCGGGCTGCCGCAACCAACGACGTTCCGTTTGCCATCCGCGTGCCGGCTTCGCCTTTCGCGCGAAGAGCTCGCTGCAGGCACCACGTCAACCGCGATTGCGCTCAAACTTGCTGCTGCACCCCGCCACAGAGAGTGTGCTCTGATGTTGAGAATGCCCTGACAGGGCCATCAGTATCGGGCCACCACTGTAAAGACCGGATATACGGAATTTCTGTGGCGACGACATCGCCAGGACGACGGCCATTTACGCGCGCGGCGCCCACGCCACACCGCTCGTGCTGCCGAAGCAGCCTCGTCTCCTAGCCGGCGTCTGTCGCCAATGGCGGCAGCTTTTCGGATTTGCGCGTGAGATCGATGAGCTGGCGCAGGCCGGGCGGCGACTGTCGGCGGCTCGGATAGTAGATAGTGAAGGGCGGGCCTTCCGAGGCCCATTCCGGCAGCAGGATTTCCAGCGCGCCGGATGCGACCTCCGCTTCGACCCGCCGTTGCAGGCAATAGACGAAGCCCACGCCGCGCAACGCCATGTCGACCGCGTGCTCGGTCTCGTTGGCGCATACCGGCCCTCGGACATCGAGCCGGATCATGGAATCGCCGTTACCCAATTCCCAGGGGACGTTGCGGTTATCGCCGACGCGCATCTCGACGCACGGAAGCTGCAACAGATCGCCGGGAGCATCGGGACGCCCGGCACGCGCAATCAGTTCGGGCGAGCCGACCACGACCCATTTCAACGGCTTCGTCAGCGCGATCCCCACCATGTCGAGCGGCACACGATCGCCGTAGCGGATGCCGGCGTCAAAACCCTCCGCGATGATCTCAACCATGCGGTCCTCGACGGTCACGTCGAGCTGCATGCCCGGAAACTCCTTGCAGTAACCCGGCAGCACAGGACCAAGAACGAGGCGCGCGGCGTCGCGGAGAACGTTGAGGCGAAGCCGCCCCACCGGGACACGTCGATGGTTCTCCAATCCGGTCAGGGCATCGCGGATGGTGCGAAATCCTGTCTCCAGTTCAGCGGCAAGGGAGGCGCCGGCCGCGGTCGGCCTGATGGAGCGGCTGGAGCGATGCAATAGCCTGACGCCGAGATCGGACTCCAGCTTGCGCAGGCGATGGCTCAGGGCGGACGTGCTCACGCCGAGCTCGATGCCGGCTTTGGCAAGGCTGCCGCGGCGGACGATCGTCAGGAACACGTTCAAGTCCGCCAACATGTTTCGGTCGAACGTTTTCATGAACGCCCCTCAAGGTCTCGTTGAGCTGCACTCAACGAACCTACCCTGGTGGCCGCCGCTTTACGACCCATACTCAAGCTTCAAGGAGCTTCAAGGAAGAGGCGCCGGGCATGAAGCCACGCTTCTCAGCGTCCCCGCATGACCGAAGGAGACACGTGATGACGCAACGAACTGGCAGTCGCAGGGATTTTCTCACCGTCGCCGCGGCAACACTCGGCGCCTTCGCGGCACCGTCACTGGTTACAGCAGCCACCAATACCAATGGAGACAATCGCATGGCACAGGCAAATCGGGCCACACAACTTTTCAAGCCGGAGTTCCGCTTCGGACTGGGCGGCGTCCCGCTTGGCAACGAGTTCAACAAGGTCACGGACCAGGATGCCGAGGCGACGCTCGAGGCAGCGTGGAGCGCCGGCGTACGTTATTTCGACGTGGCTCCCTGGTATGGCTTCGGACTGTCCGAGCGCCGCTTCGGCCATTTCCTGCACAACAAGCCTCGCGGCGACTACGTGCTGTCGTCCAAGGTCGGCAAGCTGTTCAAGGCGTCGAAGAACAACCGGCATGCGGACATCTTTCCGCTGTCGGATTCGCCGAATGACGTCACCTACGACTACACCGCCGACGGCGTTCGCCGTTCGATCGAGGACAGCCTGCAGCGGCTCGGCGTCGACAGCCTTGACGTCGCATTCGTCCACGACATCTCGCCTGATTTTCCGTACTTCCCGACATCATGGCAGGAGCAGTTCGCGATCGCCGAACGCGGCGCGTTCCCGGCGCTCTCGCGCATGCGCGAGGAAGGCATCATCAGGGCGTGGGGCATCGGCGTGAATCGTCCCGAGCCCATCCTGCGCGTCATCGACGTTGCCGATCCCGACGTCTGTCTGTGCGCCTCGCAGTATTCGCTGATCGATCATGCCAACGCGGTCAATCAGGTTTTCCCGGCGGTGCGGAAGAAGAACGTGCCGCTCGTGATCGGCTCGGCGCTGAACGCAGGCTTCATCTCCGGCAGTCCGCGCTACAATTACGGGCCGAACAACTACAAGATCTCGCCGGCCCATATCGAGAAACGTGACCGCCTGCGCGCAGCGGCCGCCCGCCACGGCGTCGATCTGCGGACCGCGGCGTTGCAGTTCTCATCAGCCCCTGACGTGGTCGTCGCATTGGTCGTGGGCGCGAGCAGCCACCGGCAGATCCTCGAGGACTACAATTCGATGCAGGCCAGGATCCCTGCGGAATTCTGGCAGGAGCTGAAGGAAAGCGGGCTCATCGAACAGGCAGCCACAGTCCCGGCGTGACGGCCGGGGCAATGGCGATGAGGCGCGTCGAGGCCGACGACATCTGTACTAGGCTGATGAGCGATGTGGCAGAGCCGCGCCGCGACTTCATTCAGGAAAACTCGCTCAGCGCGACCCTTGACCTGAGTCAATGCCGGGCAGGCGGATCGAGCAGTAACTGTGTATGCAGTTTCGCAATGGAGCGCAGCAATGACGGTGCAGTACCCGCCGCGCGGATATACGGCCGCGCAGATTCTCCTTCACTGGGTAATCGCCGTATTGGTCGTGTTCCAGCTCATCTTCGGCGAGGACATCGTTCCGGCTTACAGGGCCATGCGGCGTGGCACCGAAGCTTTACCCTCCGACCTCTTCAGAGCTGACATTCACATCTATGTCGGATTCACGATTCTGGTCCTGGCGGTGGTGCGCCTTGCGATCCGTCTGATACACGGGGCTCCGCCTGCGCCGGCGGGCGAGAGCGCCGTCCAGAAATGGATCGCCGCCGCAACGCATTTCATTCTCTACGCAACGATCTTCCTGATGCCGGTGACCGGCGCGCTCGCCTGGTATCTCGGCATTGGCGCGATCGGCGAGGCGCACGAGATTGCCAAGCCGATCATTATCATCGCCGTGGTCCTGCACGCGGCCGGCGCGCTGTGGCAGCATTTCGTTGCCAGGACCGACGTGCTTTTGAGGATGCTACGGCCAGGTGCCCGACGAGCGACCTGATCCCCTCAACCGGGGAATTGCAATGCCTCGGTCGACTTTCTGCCGCCCGCTTTCTGTGTTATGTCGCCTCGGTCAACATTGATTCCGCTGCGGAATTCCCAGCGGAATCTGGCTTTGCCTTGAGGGACAGACTCCGTGGCGCCCATTCAGTACATCGTCGAGGGCGGGCACCGGCTCTCCGGCACGATCGAGCCGTCCGGCAACAAGAATTCGGCGCTGCCGATCATCGCGGCGGCGCTCTTGACCGAGCATCCGGTCACGCTGACGAACGTGCCGAGGATCCGCGATACCGAGACGCTGGTCGAGCTGGCCCGCTCCGTCGGCGCCTCGGCGGAGTGGACCGAGCGCAACACACTTGCAATCCACGCCAAGGAAATCCGCGCCGCCGATCTCGATCCGGAACTGTGCGCGCGAATCCGCGCCTCGATCCTGCTCGCGGGACCCTTGCTCGCCCGCTGCGGCGAGGTCGCATTGCCGCCGCCCGGCGGCGACGTGATCGGCCGCCGCCGCCTCGACACGCATTTCCTTGCGTTCGAGCAGTTGGGGGCCAGCGTTACAGCGACTCACCGATTGGAGTTCCGCGCCTCCCGCCTGAAGGGCGCCGACGTGTTCCTCGACGAGCCCAGCGTCACCGCGACCGAGAACGCGCTCGTCGCTGCCGTGGCGGCGCGCGGCACCACCTACCTGCGCAATGCCGCGTCCGAGCCGCATGTGCAGGATCTCGCGAATTTCCTGGTCGCGCTCGGCGCCAAGATCGAAGGCATCGGCACCAATACCATCATCGTGCACGGCCCTGCCACGCTCGGCGGCGCCCGCTATGCGATCCAACCCGACCACATCGAGGTCGGCTCGCTGATCGGGCTTGCCGCGGTGACACGCTCGCCGCTCCGTATCGCGCGCGCCGGCGTCGAGCATCTGCGCTCGATCCGGATGGGTTTCGAGCGGCTCGGCATCGTCTGCGGCGTCGAGGGCGACGACCTCGTCGTGCCCTCAGGCCAGACCATGAAGATCCATGATGATTTCGGCGGTCATGTGCCGAAACTGGAGGACCAGCCCTGGCCGGCTTTCCCCGCCGATTTGATGTCGATCGCGATCGTCACCGCGACCCAGTGCGACGGCGTCATCCTGATGTTCGAAAAAATGTTCGAATCTCGGATGTTCTTCGTCGATAAGCTGATCGCGATGGGCGGACGCATCGTGTTGTGCGACCCGCATCGCGCCATCGTTGCCGGTCCCAGCCGGCTGCGCGGCGCGCCGATGACCTCCCCCGATATCCGTGCCGGCATGGCGATGCTGCTTGCGGCCGTCTGCGCCGAGGGCACCTCCACCATCAACAATGCCGACCAGATCGAGCGCGGCTACGAGCGGATCGAGGAGCGGCTGAACGCGCTCGGCGCCAGGATCACCCGCGTGCCCGAACGCGTGCGGTAACTGGAACAATCGGCTGATCTGGCCGTTGCACTGCCAGTTCCCCCATAGGCAGGTGCGGCCATGCGCGTTCGTCTGCCAAGCTTTCTCCAGATCACCGGCGGCGACGCCGCCAATCTCACCATTGCCGCAGCAGCGGTCGCTGCGCTGACGATTGCGCTCTGGCTCGCGCATGGCAACGAAAGCCCGGGCGGCGTCGCAGGCATCCCGGTCGTGATCCCGCACCATTCGGCAGTGCTTCTGACCAGCGAGCGGGCGCATGTCCGTGATCCCAAAGTCGGGCAGATCGCCGACGGCTTCATCGAGGCCCAGCAGCGTGAAATCAGCGCGATCAGGCAGTCGATCGGCAATTTCGAGACCAGCTCGGTTCCGACCGATGCCAAAGGCCTGCCATTGCGGCCGGGCAATTAAAGCGCAACTCGCATCCGCGACGGATTCTGTGCTCCCTCTCCCGCTTGCGGGGGAGGGCTGGGGTGGGGGTATCGCCACGATTCACGCTGTCCTTGCGTGGGGATAGAGCCCCCACCCGGCGCTACGCCATAGCCGAAGCTTCGCTTCGGCGTACTTAAGAACGGCCGCCAAGGCGGCCTATGCCTCCCCCGCAAGCGGGAGAGGTGAAGCCGCAGCCCGGGCGACGGCTTTTCCGTCACCTTTTCGGCTTGCTGCTGTGCTATTCCGGCCTCATGACCTCAACCGAGAACATCGAACGCGCTTCGATGGCGCCACGCGTGGCCGCGCGTGCGCCTCGCGACCGTTTGCTCGACGAGCTCACTGAGACCCTGCGCCTTGCGGTGCCGATGGCGCTGACGCAGCTCGGCCAGATCGCGATGATGACGACCGACCTCGCCTTCATCGGCCGATTCGGCGACGAGGCCGTCGCCGCTGCGGCATTGGCCGGAACGGTCTACTTCGTCAGCTTCACCTTCGGCATGGGCCTGATGTCCGCGGTCGCCCCGTTGGCGGCGCAAGCCTTTGGCGCGCGCGATCCGCGCATGGTACGGCGCTCGCTTCGCGTCGGGCTGTGGGCCGCGCTGTTCATCACGCTGCCGCTGATGGCGCTGCCGTTCCGCGGCGAACAGATCCTGCTGGCACTCGGCCAGGCCGCCACCGCCGCGCAGCTCGCGCAGCAATATCTGTTTGGCCTCGCCTGGGGCATGCTGCCGGCGCTGTGGTTCATTGCGATCCGCGGCTTCATGAGCGCGGTCAACCGTCCTGAGCCGATCCTGTGGATCACGCTCGCAGCGATCCCGGCCAATGCATTGCTGGTTTATCTCCTGCTCTATGGCGTTTCTTTCTATGGTGCTTGGGGATTGCCGCCGCTCGGGCTGTTCGGCGCCGGCGTTGCGACCTCGATCGTCAATCTCGGGACCTTCCTCGCTGGTCTGTGGTTCGCCTACCGCCGCCGGCCATTCCGGAAATACCAGGTGCTCGGCCGCGTCTGGCTCGTCGACTGGCCCTTGATGCGGCAACTCGTCATTGTCGGGGCGCCGATCTCGGTCTCGTTCCTGCTGGAATATGGCCTGTTCGGCGCCGCAGGGCTCCTGATGGGCCTGATCTCGACGGCTGCGCTGGCCGCGCATCAGATCGCGCTGCAGATCGCGGCCATCCTGTTCATGGTGCCGTTCGGCATCGGCATGGCGGCAACCGTCCGCGTCGGCCACGCGATCGGGCGCGCCGATGCGCCCGCCGTCAAACGCGCGGGGCTCGTTGCAACCGCCCTCGGCATCGCCTTCATGTCAGGGATGACGCTCCTCGTCATGCTCGGACGATACGCGATCGCTGAAATCTTCCTCGGCGAAGCCGCCGAAGCCACTGCGCAGTTGACCGCCTCGCTGCTCCTGGTCGGCTCGACTTTCTTCATCGCCGATGGCGTGCAGACGGTGGCGGCTGGCGCGCTGCGCGGCATGAACGATACACGCCTGCCGCTGCTGTTTGCCACGATCAGCTATTGGCTGATCGGATTCACCTCCGCATGCCTGCTTGGGTTCGCGACCACGCTCGGCGCAGTCGGCATCTGGATCGGGCTATCGGCCGGAACCGCAGCCTATGCCGTTTTGCTCATCCTGCGTTTCCGCCTGCTGAGCAGCAGATTGGCCCCGTCATGAAAGCGCGCGAGGTCACGCCCGACATCGATCCCGGCCCGCTGCTCGCAGGCGCGGAGTTCATCGACGCCTATCGCATCGCCGTCGATGGCACCGCACTCGATGCGCGCAAAGCGGCCGAGAAGATGTTTGCGCGACGCCAGCGCTGGATCGAAGCGCTGTTGCGTTTGCGCAATTTGATCGTCGCGCCGCTTGGCCTGAAGACATCGGGCGAAGGCGACAAGGCATCCCATGGCATGGTCGGAATCTTTCCGGTTCTCAGCGAGACGCCGGAACGGCTGGTGGCGGGCTTCAACGACAGCCATCTCGATTTCCGGGTGGTGGTGGATGTCACCTCTCGCGCTGGCGGCCAGGACGTCACCACCACCACGCTGGTGCGGACGCATAACTGGCTTGGCCGGGCCTACCTTGCGATCATCCTGCCCTTTCACCGACTGGTCGTCGCCGCAATGCTGCGGCAGGTCGCGCTTTAGCTTCAACCAAACGGCAGCGTGCTAGGACGTGTACTCATGATCCCCGCGTCGCAGATCAGGGCGCGCGGAGGTCCGCGTTAGGCTATCAGCAGAAGTTCGCGAGATCGATCCCTCCGGCCTCGACTGCCTGCTCGCCATTCACTTCTGGGGAAGTCCCGCCTTACGCAAGCCATGGGCGATCCGCGCCCGCTGCACGAGGCAGGTCGGATGGTCCGTCGGCGAACTGACGTGGAATTGGACCAGGCTGAAATTAGGGTCGAGGGCAAGCCCCGCCAGCACCGACGTCCGTGCGTCCTCGATGCACCCGAGATGGGCCAGCGCCGCAGCGAGATAGAAATGCACGAACGGGGCAATGTTCCGGTTGGTCTCGATTGATCGCTTGAACCAGTGAACGGCGACCTCATCGGCCCCGAGATATGACTGCGCGACGCCTGCGGTATTCATCCAAGAAGAGGCTTTGTTGTCGCGGGGAGAGAGCCGGAATGCTTCCATGATGTGGGCTTCAGTCTCCTCGGCCCGACCCAGATTGCACTTGCCAAGTCCGATCCATGCATGGGCGGTGGCCAGATTCCGATTCAGCGTCAACGCCCGCTCACATTCGGCAATGCCCTGGGCGGCGCGTTTTGTGAAAATCTGGACGACGCCCATCAGGCAATGCGCCCTCGCGTGATTGGGCGTGTGAGCAAGTATCCTGGCCAAGGACGCTTCGACCACCCGCAGGGCCGCCGTCCGGTCGATCAGCATGGAGGTAGCCCGCATGGTCTCGACGTCGGCCATGCCCACCATGGCTTCGACGTTCGCGGCGTCCAGGCGGAGGGCTTGTTCGAAGAACGGGCACGCGTGCGACAGGCTTGCGGGATCCGTTCCGCGATTCAGATACGCCATGCCCTGGAAATACAGGTCCATCGAATCCGGATGCGGCGCCCGCGCGGCGCGCCGTGCCTCCACCGTGACCAACTCGGTTCCCAGTTGATTGGCAAGACGAGCACCGATCTCGTCCTGCATGTCGAAGAGGTCGGCGACCTGTTTGTCGAAACGTTCGCCCCACAAATGGTTGCCGGTTTCGGCATCGATGAGCTGGACGTTGATGCGCATCCGGCTTCCAGCCCGCTGCACCGAGCCCTCGAGCACGTAGCGAACGCCGAGTTCGCGGCCGACCTGCTTCAGATCGACGTGCTTTCCCTTATAGGTGAAGGCGGTGTTGCGGCCGATCACGAAGATGCCGGCCATCCGCGACAGATCCGTGGTCAGGCTTTCGGTCACGCCGTCGACGAAATAATCCTGCGCGGGATCGGGGCTCAGATTGGCAAAGGGCAGCACCACGAGCGACGGCTTGCCTGCGGCGGGGCTCGGCGAACTGGTGACCGTTGCTGTCGTCGGCGCTTCGCGCACCGCCGCGACGAAGCGGACGCCCTTGCGCGGAAACGTCTTGATGAGGCGCTGCTCGTCTCCGGAATCGCCGATCGCCTTCCGCACCGCATTGAGGCGCGTGGTCAGAGCGACGTCCGAGACGGCGCGACCCTGCCAGATGGCGCTGATCAGATCGTCCTTGCTGACGACGCGCTCGCGGTTGCCGATCAGATAGCCGAGCAGGTCGAACACCTGCGGCGCGATGGCGACGACCTCCGGCCCGCGACAAAGCTCGCGTCGGTCGGTATCGAGTGAAAAATTGTCAAAGAAATAGCGCAAGCCACTTCCCCGCAACTGCGGTCGATCGTTGAAATCCGTCTGCTTGAGAATAAGCTTCCGCTAAGGAAAAAGTAAGCCGGCGGCCAAGCCTGCCGGCTCCCGACGTGCTACATCCGAAAGTAGAACCCGGGCGGAAGCGTCGAGCCGGGGGTCAGGGAGACAGGTGATGATCACGCGTCGTGACGTGTTGACCGCATCGGCCGGTATGGTGTTCTCCGCCACATATGGCGCGCCGCGGGCGCTCGCGCAGCCGCTCGCTAGAACCGCGCACATCCTGACGACCACCACGCCGGGGCTGCTCGACGCGCTGGCGCGGCTCCTGGCCGACCAGATGGGCGACTATGCGGCAACCATCGTGGTCGAGAGCCGGCCAGGCGCAGCCGGGCGTATCGCGGTGGAGGCGGTGAAGAGCGCCGACGCCGACGGATCGGTCATATTGTTCGCGCCGCTCGGCTTCATGATGCTGTTTCCGCACATCTATAAGACGCTGAGATACCAGCCGCGCGATTTTACACCGGTGTCGACCGTCGCCTCGGCCCCCGCCTTTTTGACCGTCGGGCCGAAGGTGCCCCCTGAGATCAAGACGCTTGCAGACTTTGTCATTTGGTGCCGCGCCAATCCGCAACTTGCTACCTATGGCACGCCGGGCATCGGAACCACGCTGCATTTTCTCGGCATGATGCTGGGCCAAAGCGCGGGCTTCGAATTTCTTCACGTGCCCTACCAGGGCATTGGCGCGATTTACGATGTAGTCAAGGGCGTGATTGCAGCGGCCGTCATGCCGATCGGCAGCTCGCTCGGACTCGTCCAATCTGGAGATCTTCGTGCGCTGGCGACGACCGGGCCGCGCCGCTGCCTGTTTGTTCCGGCGGTACCGACGGTGCGGGAAGCCGGATATCCGTCGCTCGAGGATCTCACATGGTTTGCGTTCTTCGTTCCGGCGAAGACGCCGGTGTCGATCGTCGACAAGCTCAATGCCGCGATCCAGGCGGCCTTGCGCGCCGACGAGGTCAGGGTTGGCATGGCAAAGCTGGCCGTCGAGCCCGAGGCGATCGCCATGGGAGATTTCGCCAGGCTGATCGCATCCGAATCCGACCGGTGGAAGGCGATCGTGCAGGCAACGGGGTTCGTCCCGACCGATTGAACCCAGCATTGAGAGGCAACACATGAGCCGGCCAGCATCCGTGCATGATCTCGTGCAGTCGCATCGCATCACCGCGGTGATCTATGCGGCAGCGAAGCTCAATCTCGCCGAGGCCATCGGCGATGAGGCGAAATCGGTGGCCGAGCTCGCTCGGCTGGTGTCCGCCGACGAAAGTGCGCTGCGCAGACTGCTCGTTGGCCTGACGACACTTGGCCTCTGCATGCAGGCCGACCGGGACCGGTTCGCCATGACCGATCTCGGCCGGCAGCTCGACGAGACCGCCGACCCATCCTTCAAGGACTGGGTCCTCTTCGAGGGCGAGATGCTCGCGCAATCCTGGAGCGGACTGGTCGATTCGGTTCGCACCGGGAAGACCGCGACGCAGCTGCGCGGTGACGGTGACGATCGCTATGCCGTGACCGGCCGTGCGACGGAATGGACCCGCCGATTCAACGCTGCGATGGTCAGCCTCACACGGACCATCGTTCCGAAGATCGTTGCGGCCCACGATTTCGCGGCCGCACGCGTCGTCATGGATGTCGGCGGCGGCACCGGCGAGTTGATCGGCGGCGTACTCCAGCGCAACCCTCATCTTGAGGGCATCGCCTTCGACCTTGCGCGCTGCGAGGCAGACGCGCGCGCGCATTTCGATCGGCTCGGCATCGCCGGCCGCTGCAGGTTCGTCGCCGGCAGTTTCTTCGAAGTGGTCCCAAGCGGCGCTGACACCATCCTGATGAAGAGCATCATTCATAATTGGACGGACGACCGCTGCGAGGTCATTCTGCGCAACTGCCGGGACGCGCTGCCGTCCAGCGGGACGCTGATCGTCATCGAGCGGATCATGCCGGAGCTTGCCACGACGGAACCCGAGGACCGCTCCTGCGTCATGAGCGACCTCAACATGCTGCGCGGACCCGGCGGCTGCGAGCGGACGGAAGCTGAGTATCTCAGGCTGGCCGTCTTGGCCGGCTTCGCTTTCGTAGGGACGACTGGTATCGGCCCGTTCAGCTTGGTCAAATTCAGGAAAGTAGGTAATTGAGGAGGCGTTCTGTGGTCATGAGGACACTGATTGTGCCTACCGCCGCGTCCCAATGACGAATCCGGATTTTCCTATAAGATGATGGGCAATTTTCCGTCTCGTCCTGTCCGCTCGGGCTCACGAGCGGTAATGCTCCGTTTGATTGTAAGAATTTCCGCTTGGCCGTCAGAAGCTGACATCTGCGCCTATGTGAGGACGCGCCCTAGTCTTCGGCCGGCTCCCTCGCCGCCGCCGACGTCTCCGACCACTCGCCGACGACGCGATCGAGGTCGAGCAGATTCTGCCGCATCTGCTCCAGCGAGAATCCGAGCGCGAAGAAACGTTCCGCCATGTCGCCCGGCAGGCCGCGGACCAGGCCCTCGCTGCGAACGGCGGCGACTTCGTTCGTATAGCGCTGCAGGGCGGCATGGACCGGTGCAATGGGCGGCGCCCCCGCGCCGTTGCGCAACGCCGCGGCCGCCGAACGCAGATACAGCGTGATCGCCTTGCTGACTTCAGACAAGGGCGCGGCAAGCCGCGCCTGTACATTCGCCGGCAGCGGCACCACGGTGGCGCGGCCGATCATCACGACATCATGGCGCAGTCGCAAAATGGTCCGCAGCAGCGGCCCGGTGTCCGGCCCGGACGATAGATGCGCCGATCGCTCCCGCTCGGCCTCCGCACCCGTCGCGTTCAACCCTTCCAGCGCGGTGCCGATGCCGTCCTGGATGCGGTGCAGGGCATCATTGTCGCGCCCGCGCGTCAGGCCGGCGAGCAGCTCCGTGAAGGCGGCTGCGATCAATTCCAGCACCCGCGCCGCATTGACGCGGATCTGGCTCACCGCGCGCGATGGCAGCACCAGGAACGACACCAGAAGCCCGGTGACCGCGCCGACCGCGACCTCGCTGACGCGGTCGATTGCGGATGCCAGCGGATCGGCGTGATGCATGGTCGGGACCAGCAGCACGATCACGGCCGTCACGGTGGCCGCACTGAGGCTGGGGTTGATGGCGGCGATGAAGGCCAATGGCGCCACCGCCAGCACCAGCAAACCCAGCAGGCCGCTCTCGCCGGAATACGGGATCAGCACGGCGATGGCGCCGCCGTAGATCGCGCCGCCGATGGTCCCGAGCATGTAGTCGCGGGTCGCCTTCAACGACCGGCCGACACTCATCTGGGTCACGATCAGCGAGGTCAGCACGGCCCAGAGCGGCAGCAGGAGGTTCAACGCGACAGCCACCGCATAGGCAATCGCGGCCGCCACCGTGACCCTGACTGCCAGCGCCAGTTGCCCCTTTCGGGACCGGATCCAGCCGAGCACATGTTTCGCGACGGCTGTCATGCGACCGAATCCCTGATGCTCACGACGATCCCATGGCTGACGTTCGGCATGGCTGATGCCCGCACCGTGAAGGCGGCTTGAAACGTGAAACCGGCCCGCCTACCCTGCGAGGCAGAACGAGGAAACACGATGGCCAACGAAACCGCAACGCTCGCCGCCTACGTCGCTAACCTGAAATTTGCAGATATTCCACCGGAAGTATTGCAGCGCGCAAAGGTACTGACGTTGGATTTCCTCGGCAGCACCATCCGGGCGCGGCGCGAAGCCGAATCCACGCCCTCGCTGCTCAAGATGCTGGAAGCGCTGGCGCTGGATGGCAAGGGCGAAGCCACCGTGTTCGGCGACGGCAAGACCTGGACGCCGGCGGTGGCGGCGCTGCTCAACAGCGCGCTCGGCCATTCGCTCGATTTCGACGACACGCATGCCGATTCCTCGCTGCATCCGAGCGCGCCGGTGGTGCCGGCTGCGTTTGCGGTCGGCGAGATGGTCGGCGCGTCCGGCCGCGACGTGCTGACGGCGATCGTCGCGGGCTACGAGGTCTGCTGCCGGCTTGGCAACGCGCTCGATCCAACCTCGCATTATGCGCGCGGCTTCCACCCGACTGCGACCGCCGGCACCTATGGCGCGGCGGCGGCGGCTGCGAAGCTGTTCGGGCTATCGAAGGAGCAGATCATCGCGGCCTTCGGCGTCTCCGGCAGCCAGGCCGCGGGCTCGCTGCAGTTCCTCATCAACGGCGCCTGGAACAAGCGCTACCAGGTCGGCGCCGCCGCGATGAACGGCGTCATCGCCGCGACGCTGGCGCGCAACGATTTCGTCGGCTCGGTCGAATCGGTGGAAGGCAAGCACGGCCTCCTGGTCGGCTACAGCGACGATGCGCATCCGGACAAGGCGATCGCGGGACTCGGCAGCATCTTTGAGACCATGAAGATCGGCGTCAAACCCTATCCGAGCTGCCGCTACACCCATGCCGCGATCGATGCGCTGATCGCGATGCGGCGCGAGCACAACCTGACGCCGGACCAGGTGAAGCGGGTCGAGATCGGCCTGCACCGCAACGGCATCACCCTGACCGGCGACGCCGCCACCAAGCGGCACCCGACCTCGATCGTCGGCGGCCAGTTCTCGATGTTCTTCACCGGCGCAATCGCGCTCGACCAGGGCCGCTTCGGCTGGGATGACTACAGCCGGCTTGGCGATGCCGCGATCGACGCACTCGCCGACAAGTTCGACGTGGTGCAGGACGACCGGCTGGAGATCGGCCGCACCCACCCGTTCGGCGCGCGCGTCAGCATCACCACCGATGACGGCGTGCATGAGCGGCTCAATGCCGATCCCTCCGGCGAGCCGACCTCGTTCCCCGACGCGGTGGCGATGCAGCAGAAATTCCTCACCCTGGCCCGCCCGGTCCTGAACGGCCGCGCCGACCAGTTTGCCGATGCGATCCTGTCGCTGGAACGCTTCGACCGCGTGGAAAAGGCGACGCAATTGGGACGGCAGTAGGCCGCCTCAAAAGCCGACCTGCTTGAAGCGCTTATCCAGGTAGCGGGTCACCAGCACCGCCGACCGCGCGTCCAGGTGCACGCCGTCATCCCATCGCAGTTCGTTGCGGTCGACGTCGATCGGCAGCCAGCGGCCTTGATCCGGGAATGCGCGGTGGACGATCTCGCGCGTGGTCCTGACATAGAGCGATGTCTCGATTGGAGGGGCGTAGGGCATTTCCATCAGCAGCACACGGGCGCCGCGCTTTTCCAGCACCTCGATCAGGTGAGCGATCGTCTCGACATTGACCTTGGCGGCGACGCTCGGGTCCTCGGACTCCATCTGTCCGATCGCCCGCTCCAGATAGACGCGGTTGTCGAAATTGCCGGGCGGCTGCGCAAGCAGGCTTTTCAGCCGCGCCGCGATCTGGGCGTGGGTGAGCGGGGCATGCACCCGGTTCTCGTACGCCGCAACGGCGGCCCGGATCGGGCGTAGGAACAGCGCCTCGTCCCCCTCCTTGGTGGAGAAGCGATTCACCAGCTCCGTATCCGGTGCGCGGGACAAGATGTTGATCTCGACGACGATCAGCTTGGGGAGCTGCCGCTGGCTGGCTAGGATCTCGAGCGCCGTGACGGGCGAGCCGCCGGCGAACGCCAGATTGCTCACGCGCGGCGTTTCGAAATATTCCTCCCTGAGCCGGAAGGTCAGCGAGCTGCCTACCAGCACGACGTCGGGAACGGGATTGTCGACATAGCGGTTCATGGTGACGAGCGCGCCGTCGCGCGCCGTCGTCGCCGGCAATTGCAACGTGTGTCCGAACCGCGCGGTCGCAATGCCGCAGGCGAGCAGAAGCAGCGCTGCCGCAGCGGCGCTCTTGATCAACCAGGCGGTGGGGGTCGGCTGCTTGTCCATGCGATCAGAACTGGAAATAGATGAAGGCGCTCTCAGGACCCGCCTCCAGATAGGCAAGCGCGATTAGCGCACCGTAGACATATGGCTCCCACCGCATCAGCGCGGTCTCGAACAGCGATGCGATGCGCATATGCTGCAGCAGCACCGGAAGCGCGTAGAGCAGCGCGAGATTATAGAACAATTTTGGCGGATTCGGATTGGTGGTCGGCGTGAACATGCCGGTGAGATAGCTGAGCGCATGCTCGAAGTTCGGCAGCTTGAAGAAGATCCAGGCCATGGTGACGCAGAAGAACACCACCCCCATCCGCAGCAGGCGCAGCGGCACGGAATCGATCTTCTGCAGCACATGCAGGAACGGCCGCTCGATCACCAGGAACAGCCCGTGCAGCACGCCCCATGCCAGATAGCTGAACCCCGCGCCGTGCCAGAGGCCGCCCAGCCCCATCACGATCATCAGGTTGAGATAGGTCCTGACACGTCCATGCCGGTTGCCCCCCAAGGGGATGTAGAGATAGGTGCGCAGCCAGGTTGACAGCGAGATGTGCCACCGGGTCCAGAATTCCGAAAACGACAGCGACGTATAGGGCAGGTCGAAATTGATCGGCAGACGATAGCCGAACAGAAGCGCAAGCCCGATCGCGATCGCCGAATAGCCGAAGAAGTCGGCATAGATCTGGTAGCCATAGAGGAAGACGAGCAGCCAGCGGTCCTGGGTTTGCAGCGTCTCGTAGAGCGGGAAGTCCATATAGGCCGTCATCTCGTTGAGATTGTTGGCCACAAAGAGCTTGAAGAAGAAGCCCGCGATGATCCATTTCGCGGCCTCGACGAACGGCACGTCGGCGACCTGCTTCGGCTGAATTTGCGGCATGAACATGCCGGCGCGCGTGATCGGCCCGGAGACGAGCTGCGGAAAGAAGATGATGTAGAGGAAGACGTCGGCAAGCGGCGGCCGCAATGCCTTGCTGCGGGTGAGGTCGACCAGGAGGCTGATATTGTGGAAGACGAAAAAGGAAATGCCGATCGGTAGCGGCAGCTTCAAGAGGAAGTCGATCGCCGCATTGTCGACCAGCACCGGCGCCTTCGGATCGAGGAACAGGAATTTGTATTTGAAGAAGGCGAGCAGCGCGAGGTTGAAGACGATGCCGGCCGGCAGCCAGCGGCGGTCGCGCAGCGAGAGCGCCAGGAACAGATAGGTCCCGCCGACCGCGACTGCGAGCAACGGCAACAGCTCGGGCTGACCGTATCCATAGAAGAACAGGCTCGCCACCACCAGGAGCTGGACCTGGAACCGCCGGAACGGCGGGAGGTAGTAGGCCACAAATACGATCGCGGCAAACAGGCCGAATTGCCACGACGTGAAGGTCATGTCCTGATGGTCTCGCGGGAACCCTGAGCCTTATGCCATGCCCTAATGCCGATTCGTGAGTCAAGCCACGATGACGCGCGAGCAAGAGACACCAATCCCTCGCCGGTGGGATGGCCGGGATGATGGCGTGCAGGCGGCGGATTCCTGCTATTATTGCGGCGACGAAATCAGGAGTCCCCCTCATGAGCTGGCTACCCTCCAACGATCCGATCCTCGGCGATCCCAAGACCTGCGACGCGCTGGAGCTCGTCATCGTGCCGCGCACCCGCGATCTCGGTGACGGCTTTGCCGTGCGGCGGGCGCTGCCCCATGGCAAGCGGCAGATGGTCGGCCCCTTCATCTTCTTCGACCATTTCGGGCCGGTGCAGTTTCTCGCCGGCAAGGGCATGGATGTGCGGCCGCATCCGCATATCGGGCTAGCCACCGTCACCTATCTGTTCGACGGCAGCATCATGCACCGTGACAGCGAGGGCAACATCCAGGAGATCCAGCCCGGCGCGATGAACCTGATGACCGCGGGCCGCGGCATCGCGCATTCCGAGCGCACGCCGGACGTGCAGCGCCGCGACGGCCAGAAGATGCTGGGCCTGCAGAGCTGGATCGCGCTGCCTCAGGCCAAGGAGGAGATCGCGCCCTCGTTCCAGCATTATGCCGCCGGCGACCTGCCGATGATCAGCGAACGCGGCTTCACCGCGCGCGTCATCGCGGGCTCATCGTTCGGCATCTCCTCGCCGGTCGAGATGGTCTCGCCCTGGTTCTACACCGAGGTCACCGCAGAGGCCGGCACCAGCGTGCCGCTCGATCCCGATCACGAGGAGCGCGCGATCTATCTCGTCGATGGCGAGGTCGAGATCGCCAATGAGCGCTACGAAGGCCCGCGCCTCCTGATCTTCCGGCCCGGCGACCGCATCACGGTGAAGGCGCTGCAGCCCACGCGCATGATGTTTTTGGGCGGTGACGCGCTGGAAGGTCCGCGCCATATCTGGTGGAATTTCGTCTCGTCCAGCAAGGAGCGGATCGAAGAGGCCAAACAGGACTGGAAAACCGGGCGTTTCGCAGCCGTCCCGCAGGAACATGAGTTCATTCCGCTGCCGGAGTGAGCTATCTCCTCGTCCCTTTCGTCGCCCGCAATCTCGCGGGCGGCCGCTTTGAAGGTCTGATCCCATGAATGCGATGCGCGCCAGCGACCTGCCCTTGCCACGGATCGGCCGCGGCAAGGTCCGCGATATCTATGCCGTCGGCGACGACCGCGTGCTGCTCTTGACCACCGACCGCATCAGCGCGTTCGACGTGGTGATGGCCGAGACCATCCCGATGAAGGGCGCGGTACTGACCCAGATCAGCGCGTGGTGGTTTCGCCAGCTCGAAAGCACCGTGCCGCATCACATGATCAGCGCCGATGCTGAGGAGATCATCCGCGAGGTGCCTGCGCTGAAGGAGCATCGCGAAGAGATCGCAGGCCGCGCGATGCTGTGCCGGCGCACCCTCGTCTTCCCGATCGAATGCGTGATCCGCGGCTACATCTCCGGCTCGGCCTGGAAGGAATATGCCGCGCACGGCACGCTAGCCGGCGAAAAGCTGCCGGCAGGCCTGGTCGAGAGCGCCAAGCTGGAGCCTGCGATCTTCAGCCCGGCGACCAAGGCCGAGACCGGGCATGACGAGAACATCACCGTGGCCCGCGTGCGCCAAATCGTCGGAGGCGAAGTTGCCGACACGTTGGAGCGGATGGCGCGCACGGTCTATGCCTATGGCGAAAAGGTGAGCCGCGAGCGCGGCATCATCATCGCCGACACCAAGTTCGAATTCGGTCGCGACCAGGATGGACGGATCATCCTGATCGACGAGGTGATGACGCCGGACTCCTCGCGCTTCTGGGCAGTCGATGTCTACAGGCCGGGCCAACCGCAGCCGAGCTTCGACAAGCAGCCGCTGCGCGACTACCTCGACGCCGAGCGCCGCGCCGGCCGCTGGAACGGCGAGGCGCCGGCGCCGCCGTTGCCGGCCAGCGTGGTGGAGGCGACCAGCAAGCGCTACCTCGAAGCCTATCGCCGCGTGACGGGGTCAGAGCTGAAGATGTAACCCCTCGCCATTGCGAGGTCCACCCCCCGTCATTGCGAGCGCAGCGAAGCAATCCATCTCGTCGCTTGTGGAGGCATGGATTGCTTCGCTGCGCTCGCAATGACGCTTGTGGCACGCGTCGTCGCCGTTGTTGCATCACCCTCGTCTCCAGTGCCAATCTCCTCACCAGATAGAATCCCGGGAGGAGCGAAACATGAGCGAGGCCGACAGTGTGCTTGTCGAACGCGATGGTCCGGTGACCATCGTCTCCATCAACCGCCCGCGTTGCCGCAACGCCGTCGACGGCACCACGGCGCGCAAGCTCTATGACACCTTTCTCGCCTTCGATGCCGATGACAATGCGTCGGTGGCGGTGTTCACCGGCACCGGCGGCACCTTCTGCGCCGGCGCCGACCTGAAGGCGGTTGCCGCAGGCGATCCCGCCCGGAAGCGCGAGATCGGCGGTCACAGCTCGATCGCGCCGATGGGGCCGAGCCGGCTGCGGCTCTCGAAACCGGTCATTGCCGCGGTCGAAGGATTTGCGGTTGCCGGCGGCCTCGAGCTCGCGCTGTGGGCGGACATGCGCGTCGCCGCGGAAGATGCGACGTTCGGTGTTTTCTGCCGGCGGTTCGGCGTGCCGCTGATCGATCTCGGCACCATCCGCCTGCCGCGCCTGATCGGCCATTCCCAGGCCATGGACCTGATCCTCACCGGCCGCGCGGTCGGCGGGCCGGAGGCCCAGCGGATGGGCCTCGCCAATCGCCTGGTGCCCAAGGGCGAGGCCCGCGCGCAGGCGATTGCGCTGGCGAAGGAGATCGCGCGCTTCCCGCAACAATGCCTGCGCGCGGACCGCCTGTCGGCGCTGCGCCAATGGGACCTCGAAGAGGAGGAAGCCATTATCAACGAGATGCGCGGCGGGCTCGAAGTGATCGCGTCAGGCGAAACGCTCGCTGGCGCCGCCCGCTTCGCCTCCGGCGCCGGCCGCCACGGTGCCTTCGGCAGCGAGTGATCTTGTGCCCACCCCGCGCGGCTAAGCCTCGACGCAGTTCAAGCGGGGCTTCCTCGTCCGGTGGACCACCGTTGCATCAGATATGAAAATTAATCACTTGTTAACCATACCGTCGCCTAATGCGAAATGATTTGGAGGGAAATTTAGATCCACCGCCGCGGCGACGCGAACGAAGTCGATGCCTTCGTCGGCCGATCTTACCATTCGTTCGTTTGCCAGGCTGACGGTTCGCGGTACGGCTGTCCTACGCGGAGCAAAAAATGTCCGGAGAGAACGATCTAGTGGACACTCTCAGCCGCGATCTCGATCGCGCGCGCGGAAAACGCGACGCACTTGCATCCGATGTCACGACACTGACGGCTCAGATCGCCGAGATCGAGGCCCGCCTTTCTGAAGAAAGAGAGAGGTGCGAACGCAATCACGTTTTGGGCGAAATCGAAGCGATAAAAAAGCGAATCACGCAAACCGGCAAAGCATTTACACCTGTCATCAGCGAGCTCTGCGAGGCGACCGAGATGGCGGCGGCAGTCGTACCCGAAGCTCGCGAGCTCAATAATTTTCTATCATCCGTCGCGACCGAAGTCGAAGCCGTCATCGATCCCCTGTTGCGCGAACTGGACCGACGCGCGGATGCGGTGCGAGCCGGCCACGCTGCACTGGATCTCCCGCGCCTGGCCAATGAGGCGCCGACCGAGCTGCCAAAAGATAATAATGATCGCCTGCTTCGCTTGCTGCGTCTTCCAGCATGGCTGTCGCGCAGCAATGACGTTGGAAAAAAAGAAGCAGCAGAGAACCCGGGCAGCACAGCAGCGTAAACCGTCGGCGCGCAGCGCACCTCAAAGACCCTCGATGCTCGTGTGACGGACTTTTGCAATCGCGTCGCAGCCGTCTACTTCCGGCACGTGGAAACTTTGGTTCCTGCGACGTCCTCAGGTGGCCTGGCGGCGCAGGAAGGCCGGGATATCGAGAAGGTCTTCCCCGATCAAATTCCGCGCGGGAGAGGAGCGGCCGTACGGATCGACGCCTTGCGGAGCCGCATGGCGCGCATGTTCCGAAATCGGCGTTGCCGGTTGCCCTCCAGGGTGGAGGGTCGTCGGGCGGAGTGGTGGACTCTCTGATTGAGGCGCCGCTGCACCACGCTCGATCCCGTTGACAATGCGACGGTTGTCGTTCCGCAGCCTGCCTGCGAGTTCGGTAAGTGCGCTTTGCGCCGGTTGCGTCCGTTGCGCCGGGCCAAGATTATCGATGCCGGTCGCCACCACCGAGACGCGGACGATGCCTTCCAGGCTTTCGTCGAAAGTGGCGCCGACGATGATGTTGGCGTCCGGGTCGGCCTGTTCGCGAATGCGAGTAGCAGCTTCGTCGACCTCGAACAACGTCAGGTCCTTGCCGCCGGAGATGGAGATTATGAGGCCACTGGCGCGCTTGATCGAGGGGTCCTCGATCAGTGGATTGGAAATCGCGGCCACAGCGGCGTTGAGCACGCGCTTCTCGCCGGAAGCCTCGCCCCTGCCCATCATGGCTTTGCCCTTCTCGCGCATGACCGAGAGAACGTCGGCAAAATCGAGATTGATCAGGCCTTCCTTGACGATCAGGTCGCTGATGCATGCCACGCCCGAGTAAAGCACTTGATCGGCCAGGACGAAGGCATCGGCGAATGTGGTTCTCTCGCTGGCCACCCGGAACAGGTTCTGGTTTGGGATGATCAGCAGCGTGTCAACTGCCTTTAACAGTTCGGCAATACCTGCTTCGGCAACGCGCATGCGGCGCTGACCCTCGAAGTGGAATGGCTTGGTGACGACACCAATGGTGAGAATGCCAAGCTCGCGCGCGGTCCTGGCTATAACAGGTGCTGCCCCAGTGCCCGTACCGCCGCCCATGCCAGCCGTAACAAACACCATGTGCGCGCCGGTCAAATGATCGCGGATAGCATCGGTCGCCTCTTCGGCCGCAGCGCACCCCACTTCAGGCTGCGCGCCGGCGCCAAGACCCCTGGTCACCTGAGTGCCCATCTGGACGATGCGCGTGGCCTTCGACATGCCAAGTGCCTGCGCGTCGGTATTGGCAACGATGAAGTCGACGCCTCTCAGCCCGCTCGCGATCATGTTGTTGACGGCATTGCCGCCGGCGCCGCCGACCCCAAACACGACAACGCGCGCCTTCATCTCCCTGATATCGATGGTATGGGTCATTTTTGCCTCACGTTGCTCCGGCAAGTCGCGAATGAGAGGACACGGATCGGCTATCTACAAGCCCTGCGGTCGCGGCGTATGCTGTATTTTAGCGAGATCAACGCTCATCAGGGCTCTGCCCCATCCGAACGTGAGCGCAGCAAGTCGCGTCGCCTGGCAAGCGAACGAGCAGCCTCTGGCAAGACTGTCAGGCGGGCACCTGGAGCGGCATATGTCAGCGCCTCAACGGACATCGGCTGTTCTCCTAGAACGAACCGGGCGGTAATCGGCTGATGATGACCGGGCGATGACCGCAGGCTAGGCCGCGTTGGTTAACAGATCGTTAGCGGGCGCGTATGATCTGTAACGACCCTCAGCGTCGTAGGTGGGCAAAGCGACTTCACGCACCGTTATTCAAACGGACGCAGGTGGAAGCGTGCCCACCACCGCGAGCGGAATGCGGATGGTGGGCACGCTGCGCTTTGCCCACCCTACGCGACCTCGCGCCGCCGATGTGGGGACACGTTGAAAGCGACTCGGCTAAGTGCTTGAGTTTGCTGATTCCTACATTTTGAAAACGACTCGATCTTGACCTTAAGAACGACTCGATCAGCGGTGCTTTCGTTTTGAAAACGACTCGATCCTGCAAGTCGTTCGAGACGCTGCGGAATTCGCCCCGTTTTTTGTGTCGGCGGGCGCTCGGCCGGCAGCTTCGGCTCAGTCGCTGATAGTCCTGGTTCAAGACGAAGTTGAAAGCCGTATTCGCACGATGTTGCCGGCGATCGCTCGATCGAATTCGCTCCGGCTCGCCAGGGTCAACCGAAGGTGCGTCAGGGCTACTCGTAGATGCTGGCCGCATGCAGCAGTCGAGCAAGGACGGCGTAAGGCATGCTTTCCCGCTCAAGGGGGCTCGGCCCCTTGATGGTCTCGCAGCACAGCTGCGAAAGCTTCGGGATATTGGTCCAGCGTAACCTGCTCCCATTCCTCCGGATGCGCCAGCAAGTGCTCGCGGAGACTCTCCACATAAGCGGAGAGCTCGGACGCATTCGAGGGAGCGGCATCGATAAGCCGGTGACTCATGTCAGCACCCATCTCTTCTGCGTACCCTGACCGATTGGCCAACTAACTAACTCTCTACTCTCCGAGACCGAGACCGCCGGCGAATACGCCCTCATCTGGTCCCGCTGACCGGCCAAAGACGCCCCCCTCCACCGAGCGGGGCGTCTCCCCTGCTAATCGCTATCAGCTTGCGGGATTGCGCGCGGTGACGATCCACGTCGCGCTGTCGATCATCACCGACCGCTCGCCGGGGCGGCCCGCGAAGGCGGCACGAACCGCGGCCGAGGCGCGGGCGCGGATGTCGTCGGGCTGATCAGCAAGCGCGCGCGACAGCGGGCCGACCTCGAACGTCATCTTCACCGCGTCGTCGATCGCCGCGTCCCGCGTCGCGCCCTCGCCAAACGGGACGGAAGCATCGAAGGGCGCGATAGCGATATCGGTGAAGCCGGCCGCCGTCAGGATGCGAGCCACCCGCCCCCGGTCGCCGAACGAGAATGGGCCGGGCGCTTCGGGATCGGGCGGCGCCGTCGGCGGGACGATGCCTTTGATCGCGCCCATCGGCAGGCGCACCCAATCGTTCTCGGCCGCGCCACGCCAGCAGACGAAAGCGACCCGCCCGCCCGGCTGGAGCGCGCGGCGCATATGGGCGAACGCCCCTGTCGGATCGTCGAAGAACATCACCCCGAAACGCGAGAACAGGATGTCGAACGCCCCCTCGGGCAGCTCGGCGCTGCTGGCGTCGGCCACCCGGAACAGGGCCGGCGTATCCAGTGGCGCAAGCGTGCGCGCTCGGGCGATCAGCGGTTCGGATATGTCCACGCCCAGCACCTGGCCTCCCGCGCCGACGCGGGCGGCCAGAGCCAGACTTGACGCGCCCGCGCCGCAGCCGACGTCCAGCACGCGCTCGCCCGTCGCGGGCGCGGCGGCTTCGATCGCGGCCTGGCCGAACACCGCCAGCCTGGCGTCGAGCCGGGCCTGGTGGGCGACCCAGCGCTCCCCGCTTCGGCCATTCCAGTCGGCGACCCGATCGGCATTGTGCTGTGCCATGACATCTCCTTGTTCTGATTCGTTCTTAACTAAGCTGTCCGATGCCAAAGCGCGCATCGTCTCCAGCGATCCCGCCTCCACCAGCGATAAGGCGCCAGACCTGCGTGTGATCGTCTCTGCGTCGAGATCGGTGCCGCCTAGCGCCGGACTTCGAAGGCCAACCGCGCCCTCGGCAACCGGAGAAGGGAATCTGTGCTCTCAAACCACCATCGACTGCTGGGCGAAGATACCCGCCATCGCGCCCTGCGATGATGCCTGGGTGACCGAGGGCAAGAAGGGCGTGGTGAGGTCGCCGGCGGCGTAGATGCCGGGCATGCTGGTTTGGCGGCGCTCGTCGACCTTGAGGGCGATGCCGACGGGCGTATCCACCGTGGCGAGGCCCAGTGATTCATGCAGGCTTGCGGACGGCTTGTTGCGCGGATGCGCGAACAGGATGTCGACCGCGACATTGCGGCCGGTATCGAGCTTGACGGTGGCGATATGGCCCTTGTGATGGGCGATCTCGACGATCCGGCGATCGACGACAGCTATGTTGCGGCGCGCCAGATCGGCCTGGATATCAGGCGGAATGTCGTGACCATCGGCAAAGACAGTCAACGTGTCGGTCCAATCGTGGAACAGCCTGACCTGATTGTGCGACTGCGGGCCGGACCAGACGAGGCCCCAATGCTGGCCGGCGACTTCAAAGCCGTCGCAATAGGGGCAGGGCACGATGGACGTGCCCCAGCCTTCGGCAAAGCCCGGAATATCAGGCATCTGGTCGGCGACGCCATAGCTCAGGATCAGGCGGCGCGCCCCAAGGCTTTCACCATCGCCAGTGAGGACGGAAAAATCGTCAATGGTGCCGGAGATGCTGTCGGCCCGGGCATTGACCAGCCTGATCGTGGGATAACGCGCCAGCTGCTGCCGCGCCTCGGCCAGGATGTCCAGCGGTGGCTTGTGATCGTGGCCGAGCAGACCATGCGAGTGGCCGGCGAAGCGGTTGCGCGGCAGGCCGGTATCGAGAACGGTGACCTTGCGCCGGGCACGGCCGAGCTGCAGGGCGCCGGCGAGCCCGGCAAAGCTGCCGCCGATGATGATGACGTCATCCATGGTGATGGGCTCCGTTTGGAGGACAGGTCGAAACCTACCCATTGGCTTGCACATTTCAGATACTACATGGTATCGTAATGTAAAAATTAGAATACTGTCAAGTACTGGAATTGTCGTGACCGAAAACAGCCAGGGCCGTCGCGGCCGGCCCGCCAACGAGGCGCTTGGCCAAACGATCGTCGACGCCGCGTGCGAACTCTTTGTGGAATTGGGTTTTCAAGCGACGACATTGGACAAGGTCGCCCAGCGGGCGAAGATATCCAAGCTCAGCATCTACAGGCACTTCGAGAACAAGGAGGCGCTGTTCAGCGCGGCCATCGCGGCCGGCTGCCATCAGTTGTTCGCACCACAGGCCCTTCTTGAAGGCGTCGACGGTTCGGTCGAAGATCAGCTCATGGCGGTGGGATCATCACTGCTTCGCACGCTGTTGAGATCAGACGTCCGCAGTGTCGAAGCCATGGTCATGGCCGACAAGACGAATCAAAACTCGTTAAGCAAGCTTCATTACGAAGCCGGCCCCGCCCATGTCATCGCCCAAATCGAGGCCCTGTTGCGTCAGTTGCACGCGAAGGCGGTTCTGAACGTGCCCGATCCTCTCCGGTCCGCCCGCTTGTTTGCCGCGCTTTTCAAAGGATCCGATCTCCTGATGATCGCACGCTTCGATCAGGCGAGAGCAGAGGACGACAACGAAATCGAATCCTATTGCCGGTCGGCCGTCGCCATGTTCATCGCAGCGCACGGTGGCAACGACCACGTGGGCGGATATTTGCCTGCCCCAAGGTCAAAAAACAAAATTTGAATCGTGCGTGACCGATGTTGTCAAAATAACCGAGACCGGTTTGAAAATCATGGAGGCTGAAGAGCTTTCGATTGGCGACGAGATCGCGGAAAAATACGCTTGTTGAACTATCGGTTGCGATACCAGTCCGCACGATGGTTCCCGCGCGCCCACCCGCTCTTGTCAGTTGGGAAAATAGCTCCGCAAATAATGCGTATGTGTTCACGTCGCCGGCGCCACTCAGCGGGAATCGATCTGTCTTGAGTACAAACACGCTGGCAGCTTCGGACGCGCGTTTCGGCATTACGGTGACAGTGCACAAAACATCCCATCAAGCGGAAGCGGCGAACCCTCGGCAGCGCATTTCCCCGAATCCAGTCCGCCTTCGCCCTGCGGGCTTCGGCTTGACAGCCTTCGTTCGCTTCGCTGGGAGTTCGTGGCACGGCTTGCCAGCCGGAGCTCGCGAAGCGACGCTAGGACCGAAAAAGACCCCCCTCGGCTCTTTCGCGCTCAGAATCGGTACGGAAAAAATCCGGGCGGATTTGGCGAATCAAATCAGCGGATTACGAAATCGAGTCACTCTTAAAGGCGGCAATCGAGTCAGTCTTATAGAGGAATCGAGTCACTCTTTCGGTGTCCGCACACACCGACTCGTTCTTACAGCGCGATCGACTCGTTCTTAACGTGTCGGCATAACGGTCGCGCGGCTACACTCCCGCCATCATCACGTATTTGATCTCGACATATTCTTCCATGCCGTGATGCGAGCCTTCGCGGCCGAGGCCGCTCTGCTTGACGCCGCCGAACGGCGCGACTTCGGTCGTGATCAGGCCGGTGTTGACGCCGACCATGCCTGATTCCAGCGCCTCGGCGACGCGCCACACCCGCCCGAGGTCGCGTGAATAGAAGTACGATGCGAGGCCGAACGGCGACTTGTTGCACATCGCGATCACGTCGGCTTCATCCTTGAAGCGGATCACCGGCGCGAGCGGGCCGAAGGTCTCCTCCTGAGACACCAGCGCATCCGCCTTGACGTCGGAGAGCACCGTCGGCTCGAAGAAGGTGCGGCCGAGCGAGTGGCGCTTGCCGCCGGTGACGACCTTGGCGCCGCCCTTCACCGCGTCAGCAATGTGCCGCTCGACCTTCTCGATCGCTTCCATGTTGATCAGCGGCCCCTGCACCACGCCCTGCTCGGTGCCGTCGCCGATCTTCATCGCGGCAACCTTCTCGGAGAGCTTCTGCACGAACTCGTCGTAGATCTTGTCCTGGGCATAGAGACGGTTGGCGCAGACGCAGGTCTGGCCCATGTTGCGGTATTTCGAGACGATCGCGCCTTCGACCGCGGCATCGATGTCGGCGTCATCGAACACCACGAAGGGCGCGTTGCCGCCGAGTTCCAGCCCGAGCTTCTTCACGCCGACCGACGCCTGCCGGTACAGGATCTTGCCGACCTCGGTCGAGCCGGTGAAGCCGACGAAGCGCACGGCAGGGTGCTCACACAGGACCTTGCCGATCGGCGGCGCATCGCCGGTGATGATGTTGAACACGCCCTTCGGCACACCCGCCTTCTCCGCCAGCGCCGCCAGCGCCAGCGCCGACAAAGGCGTCTCATTGGCAGGCTTCAGCACCACGGTGCAGCCGGCGGCGAGCGCGGGCGAAACCTTGCGGGTGATCATCGAGTTCGGGAAGTTCCACGGCGTGATCGCGCCGCAGACGCCGATCGGCTGCTTGATCGCGAGCAGCCGCGCATCCGGCCGCTGGGTCGGGATGGTCTCGCCATAGACCCGGCGGGCTTCCTCGGCGAAAAACTCGACATAGGCGCCGCCGATATCGACCTCGCCGAGCGCCTCGGCCAGCGGCTTGCCCTGTTCCGAGGTCAGGATCAACGCCAGATCCTCGCGGTTGGCGATGATCAGCTCGAACCATTTGCGCAGGATGTTTGAACGCTGCTTGGCCGTCAGCTTGGCCCAGGCCGGGAACGCGCGTTCCGCGGCCTCGACCGCCTTGGTGGCGTCTTCGGCGCTCATCTGCGCGATCTTCACCAGTTCGGCGCCGGTGGCCGGATTGTTCACGGAGAACACGGGTGTGCCGACCCAGGAACCATCGATGTAGCAGCGGTCACGCAGCAGCGAGGGATCTTTCAGGCGATCGCGAAGCGAGGTCGCTGAGGGCTCTGAAGCGCGTGCGGCAACGGGCGGATTCATGGCGTTACTCCTGAAATTTTCTGGACTTGTCGCCCAAAGATAAGTCGAAACCCGGCGCAATGCATCGTCCGCCGACCGCGGACGCGTCAAGCAATTTTATGGGGTCGGCAGCCGGCTAGAGCGTTTTCGAGCGAAGCGGACGCCGGTTCGCGTGAAGAAAACGCGTCAAAACAAGAATCTCTAGAGCATCGGTTCTGATTCAATCAGAACCGATGCTCTAGGCTGCGCCGCTCAGATAGGTTTCGCGACGCCCGATCATGCGCTCAGCCGCCGCCTTGGCATCGGCCTTCGAAGACGTCGCGCAGGTGCGGTATTCGAGATCCGGCAACTTGGCCGGGTCGCGGCGGCCGAACCACGACCTCGGCGCGACCTGCAATAGCGCCAGCGCCTGTGCGACATTGTCGACCGCCTCGAAGGAATGCAGCGCGCCGGTGCCGGCGTAGCGCACCTCATAAAGGCCGGGGCTGATCGGGGCTTCGATGTTCTCGCCGCGGCCGGGCCGGGGATACCGTTTCCACTCACTCCAGGTCGAGATCATCGCCACATCCTTAAGCCACTCCGAAAGCAACCATTTGCCTCAAAACATTCGGTCCAGAAGCACGGTTTGCCTTGGAATTAGAATGCGTTGCATGACGAAATCATTGACGGGAATCAATACCAAATCACGTTATCGTGGACGGTTCCTGGTCGTCGTCGAGATCGCCCGCCATCCACCGGCGGGCCGCTGTCGCCGTATTTCCGCTGAAATCAAAATCCGCAAGCAGCCGGCTTGCGGGACGCGCCACACGGTAAGAAGATCAAAGCCCCACAACAACAATCCGGAGGCGCCCCATGCAGAGCAAAGCTCACATCGATCAGCTCCTGCGTCAGAAATGCGACGCGAAGGAAATCCCCGGCGTGGTCGCGATTGCCGCGACCGGCAATGAAGTCATCTACGAGAACGCGTTCGGCAAACGCGATCTCGGCAAAGACGATGCCATGACAACGGACAGCGTGTTCTGGATCGCCTCGATGACCAAGGCGGTGACGAGCGCAGGCGCGATGCAACTGGTCGAGCAGGGCAAGCTTTCGCTGGACGAGCCGATCGGCAAGGTGCTGCCTGATCTTGCTTCACCGCAGGTGCTCGAAGGCTTCGATGCCGACGGCGAACCCAAGCTGCGGCCGGCGAAGAGGCCGATCACGCTGCGCCACCTGATGACCCACACCGCGGGGTTCTGCTACCACATGTGGAACGGTGACATGGGGAAGTATCTCGCGAAAACCGAGCTACCAACCGTTACCACCTGCAAGAATGATGCGCTGAAGTTGCCGCTGGCGTCAGATCCCGGCACGCGCTGGGAATATGGCATCAACATCGATTTCATCGGCAAGGCCGTTGAAGCGGCGAGCGGCAAGCGGCTCGACGCTTACTTGCGCGATCACCTGTTCACCCCGCTCGGCATGAGCGACACCGGCTTCAAGATCACCGATGCCATGCGCCGGCGCCTGGTCGGCATGCATGCGAGAGCCCCCGACGGGACACTGGCGCCGATCCCGTTCGAACTCGAGCAGGAGCCGGAATTCCACATGGGCGGCGGCGGCCTCTACTCGACCGCGGGCGACTACATCAAGTTCACCCGGATGATCCTGAACAAGGGCCGCGGCAACGGCAACCAGGTGCTGAAGCCGGAGACCGTGGCGCTGATGGGCCAGAACCACATGGGCGATCTCAACGTCACCAAGATGGTTTCGGCCGATCTCACTTTGTCCAACCATGTCGATCTCTATCCGGACATGGACAAGAAGTGGGGCCTGAGCTTCCTCATCAACACCGCGAAAACGCCGGAGGGACGCAGCGCCGGCAGCCTCGCCTGGGCAGGGCTCGCCAACACCTACTACTGGATCGATCCGGCGCGCGACGTCACCGGCGTGATCCTGATGCAGCTATTGCCGTTCGGCGACGGCAAATGCCTGGAAGCTTTTGCGGGCTTCGAACGCGGCATCTACGACGGCCTCGATGCCGGCAGCGGCAAAAAGGCGGCGTAGTCCGCCGCCTGCGCGCCACAGTCACCGCCGTCATTCCGGGGCGCGCCTCTTGGCGCGAGCCCGGAAACTATCCGGCCGCAGGCGCAGGTGGAGAAATGGATTCCGGGCTCGTCCTTCGGACGCCCCGGAATGACAGTGCGATTGGCAACATTCCGCTTTCGCCGTCGGGCAAATCAGCACTTATTAATCCGCGCATCTCACCCGAATGAGGGGCGGGTCGCGATCGTCACGAACGTTGCGGTGAGATGCGGTGGACGAGAGTGTTGCGACTGACGAGCGTGGCACTCGCGGACGGCGAAGTCGTGTGGTTCTGGCGCCCCGACGCTGGCGCTAAGTTTTTCGCGCGAACTTTTTTCGCGCGAGAGATGACGGTGGCAAGAAAGCCCGGTCACCGGGAAGAGCACGAAGTAAACCGTAAACCACTGCGCAGGGAAAGCCGGTGTTGCTCCGGTTGACCTGTGGTCCTACCCCCGTGCTTTTTGTTGCACGGGGCCCACGGGTGCAACCGGCACCCGGCTTTCCCTGCGCCCTCTGATTTCGAGAGGGTGAACGAGACGCAAAGCTCGGGCAGTTCGTGCCGCGAGAATACATACTCACATCCCCTCCGCTGTTTGAAATTCGAATCCGAATCTATCCCCGCGTCGTCCCGGGCTTGCGCGCCGCGGCGAAGCCTCTTAGCGTAGCCGGGACCCGGGACCCATAACCACAGGCCCCTGTGATCTGCTCCGCTGCAACCGCTTGCTCACGCCACAACAACGCCCTGTGGTTATGGGTCCCTGCGTTCGCAGGGACGACGGAGAGAGCGGGGACGACGGAGCGAGCAACCTACACCGGCAAGCGGTTCTGCTGCGCCAGCTCCTTCAACGACGCCTGCGGCCGCGCGCCGATGTGCTGGATCACCTCCGCGGCCGCGAGCGCGCCGAGTCGTCCGGCATTCTCGTAGCCGGCATTGCGGACGAGGCCGAACATGAAGCCGGCGGCAAAGAGATCGCCGGCGCCGGTCGTGTCCACCAGTTGCTCGATCGGGAACGCCGGCACGGCCGTGACGCCGTCCTTCGATGCCACCACGCAGCCTTTCTCGCTGCGGGTGACGACGCCGAGTTTCGCATCGACGCGGAACTGCTGCAGCGCGCCGTCGAAATCGGCGGTCTGGTACAACGAGCGCAGTTCGGCTTCATTGGCGAAGACCAGATCGACCGTGCCTTTGCGCATCAGTTCGAGAAATTCGTCGCGGTAGCGATCGACGCAAAACGAGTCGGACAAGGTCAGCGCGACCTGGCGGCCTGCGCCATGCGCGATCGTCGACGCTTTCACGAACGCTTCCTTGGCGCTCGCGGGATCCCAGAGATAGCCCTCGAGATAGACGATGCGGGCAGCCGCGATCTGCGCTTCGTCGATATCGGCCGGCGTCAGATCCTGCGCGGCGCCCAGATAGGTGTTCATGGTGCGCTCGCCGTCCGGCGTCACCAGGATGTAGGAGCAGCCGGTGGCGGGGCCATCGGCGGCAGGCCTGGTCTCGAATGCGACGCCGGCGGCGCGGATGTCATGGGCATAGAGGCGGCCAATCTGATCGTCCTTGATCTTGCCGACATAGGCGGCGCGGGCGCCGAAATTGGCGACACCAACGATGGTATTGGCCGCCGAGCCCCCGGACATTTCGGTCGCCGGGCCCATGTCCTGGTAGATCGCGCCGGCACGGGCTTCGTCGATCAGCGACATACTGCCCTTGGTCATACCATGACGACTGAGGAACGCTTCGTCGGTCCTGACAAGGACGTCGAAAATCGCGTTGCCGATCCCGAGAACGTCATATTTTGCTTCGGCCATTATCCACCCTTCCGGCGATTACGAAGGCTGCGCCCTACCAGATCAACATGGCGCCAGCAAGCCAAGCGGCTGTTATATAGAAGTCACATGATCCGCTCCTTCCTCACCGTCTCCTCGGGAACGCTGGCCTCGCGGCTGCTTGGATTTGCCCGCGATTCCATCATCGCTGCGCTGCTCGGCGCCGGCGCGGTCGCTGACGCGTTCCTGGTTGCCTTTCAAATGGTCAATGTGGTCAGGCGGCTCCTGACCGAAGGCGCGCTGAATGCCGCGCTGATACCGGCGTGGCTGCGCTTGCGCGAGACCGAAGGTGCTGCGGCCGCCGCGGCCTTCGCCGGACGCGTGCTCGGCACCATCAGCGCCGCGCTGATCGTGGCTTCCGTCCTGATCGGCTTGCTGATGCCGCTGGTGATCGCGGCGCTGGCGCCGGGATTTGTCGGCCGCGAAACGCTCGAGCTTGCCGTTGGCAACGCGCGGCTGATGCTGCCCTATCTCGCCTTCGCAGGACCCGTTACTGTCATGATGGGGCTAATGAACGCGCAGGCACGCTTTGCGCTCACCGCGTTCTCGCCGCTCCTGTTCAATATCGCGTTGATCGCGGTGATGGCGGTGCTGCTGGTATGGCGGGGCGATGCGGCGCATGCCGCGCTGATCGTCGCTGCGACCGTTGGCGTTGCGGGACTTCTGCAACTCTCGATCCTCGTGCTGCGCGGTGGCCGCGCGGCAACGCCGCTCCGCATCTCCTTCGACAAGGACATGCGCGGCTTTCTCGGCAAGGCCGTCCCCGGCATGATCGCAAGCAGCGCGCCGCAATGGCTGATGGTGGCGGGTGCCGTGATCGCTTCCGCCTCGCCTTCGGCGGTCTCCTGGCTTTATTTCGCCAATCGCCTGGTCGAACTGCCGCTCGGCATCGTCGGCGTTGCCATGGGCACGGTGCTGATCCCGGAAATGACCCGCGCGCTGCACAGCGACGACCGAAGCGCCATCGCGCGAACCGAATCGCGCGGCCTGGAATTGGCGGTTGGCCTCGCCCTGCCGGCGACGCTTGGCCTCATCGTATTGAGCGATCCGATCGTGCGGATCCTGTTCGAGCACGGCGCGTTTGCCGCGCACGATGCCACGGCCACCGCGCATGCGCTGACCTGGCTTGCGCTCGGCCTGCCCGCGCATGTGCTGGTGAAAGCGCTATCGCCGGCCTTCTTCGCCCGCGAGGATACCCGCACACCGCTTGTTGGCGCGGTGGCCGCCATCGTGGTGGCGATCATTGCTGCGTTCCTGCTCCGCCACTCTTTCGGCACGCAGGGCATCGCCGCCGGCATCACGCTGGGGGCCTGGAGCAACGCGCTCTATTTGATCAGAAAAGGGGGCGCGACCTTCGGCTTCTCGATCGATGCCGAGGCCCGCGGTCGGCTGCCGCGCATTTGCCTGGCGGCGCTCGCCATGGGAACGCTGCTGTGGCTCCTGCAGGAGCTTTCGCCGCTGGCCACCGGATCACGCGGGCTGGCGCAGGCCGTGCTGCTGCTCGCGGTGATTTTCGCTGCGATAGCGAGCTACGGCCTGTTCTTGAAGCTGTTCGGCGTGATCGGCTGGCGCGAGGCGGTCGCCGCGATCAGGCAAAACCGTGCCGCCTGACTTGCGCAGATAGCCCCAAAATGGCAAACGACCCCGCCAAAGCGGCACTTTCCGGGAATTGAGACCATGGCGTTCGTGGAACGGGTTTTTTCAGGCGTCCAGCCGACGGGCAATCTGCACCTCGGCAACTACCTCGGCGCCATCGTCAACTTCGTCAAGCTGCAGGAGACGCACAACTGCATCTACTGCGTCGTCGACATGCATGCGATCACGCAGGGCGTGGACGTCTGGGGCGGCCCGGCGGAGCTGGCGCGCAACACCCGCGAGGTGACCGCGGCGTTCATCGCCAGCGGCATCGACCCGAAGAAGCACATCGTCTTCAACCAGAGCCAGATCGCAGGCCATGCCGAACTCACCTGGATCTTCAACTGCGTGGCGCGCATCGGCTGGCTGAACCGGATGACGCAGTTCAAGGAGAAGGCCGGCAAGGACCGCGAGAACGCCTCGGTTGGTCTGTACGACTATCCGGTGCTGATGGCGGCCGACATCCTGCTCTATCGCGCCACCCATGTGCCTGTGGGTGAAGACCAGAAGCAGCACCTCGAGCTGTCACGCGACATCGCGCAGAAGTTCAACAACGACTTCGGCGACTCGATCCGCGGCCACGGCTTTGCCGACGGCCTGTTCTTCCCGCTGCCCGAGCCGCTGATCACGGGCCCGGCGACGCGCGTGATGAGCCTGCGCGACGGCACCAAGAAAATGTCGAAATCGGAGCCGTCGGACAATTCGCGCATCAACCTGACCGACGATGCCGATACCATCGCGCAGAAGATCCGCAAAGCGAAGACCGATCCGGAGCCGTTGCCATCAGAGGAAAAGGGACTGGAGATACGTCCCGAAGCCGACAATCTCGTCGGCATCTACGCAGCGCTTGCCGGCATCAGCAAGCAGGACGTGCTGAAGGATTTCGGCGGCGGCCAGTTCTCCAGCTTCAAGAACGCACTGGTCGACGTTTGCGTTGCGAAACTGTCGCCAATCGCGGCCGAAATGAAGCGGTTGGTCGCCGATCCCGGCCATGTCGATCAGATCCTGATCGACGGCGCCAATCGCGCCCGCGTGATCGCCGATGAAACCATGCGCGCCGCGAAAGATATCGTCGGCTTCATCCGACAGCGTTAGGCGATCAACATCGATTGCTGTCACACCCTCTCCCAAAAACCGAGGGCGTGTGGCAGCATGCCCTTGCTTGGCAATAATGCACCGGGACATGCATGACCACCCAGCGACGAAGCTACGAATCTGGTCACAAGCCTAAATGTCTTGTCATCGTTGACGACAGCGCCGAATGGGACCGCGCCGTCTACTACGCCAGCCGGTGGGCGATCCGGGTCGGCGGCGGCGTCGTGATGCTGCGCATCATCGAGACCGAGGACCAGAACCAGCAATGGCTCGGGGTTGCCGACATCATGCGCGCCGAGGCCGAGGAAGCGGCAAACGAGGCGCTCGACCGCGCCGCCGGGCGCGCCAACGGCATCGCCGCGATCACGCCGGAGCGGGTGATTCGCGAGGGCGACCCGACCGAGCAGGTCCTCGACGTCATCGACAAGGACGAGGACATCGCGATCCTGGTGCTGGCGGCCAATCCGGGGGCGGAGGGCCCGGGCCCGATCATCACCACCATGGCCAAGATCATGGGCGAGTTCCCGATTCCCGTCACCATCGTGCCCGGCGGCCTGACCGACGAAGAGATCGATTCGCTGTCGTAACTCCTTGATTGGCCGTCGGAACCGGCGGTTCCCGCCTTGATCCGTGCGTTCGCCGTCGCCATCTGCTAAGGGAACCCCACGCGCCGGCCTTGAACCGGCGACGCCGGAGAAAAGCTATGTTCATCCAGACCGAAGCTACCCCCAATCCCGCCACCCTGAAGTTCATTCCGGGCCGCACCGTGCTCGCGAGCGGCACCATGGAATTTGCAAACGCCGAAGCCGCCGTCCGCTCCCCGCTTGCCGAACGGCTGTTCGCCGTACCTGGCATCACCGGCGTGTTCTATGGCTCCGATTTCGTCACCGTGACCAAGGCTGACGGCGACTGGCAGCATTTGAAGCCCGCGATCCTCGGCGCGATCATGGAGCACTACATGTCCGGCGCGCCGCTGCTCGCCGACGGCAGCGTCGATGGCGACGATTCGCTCGACGAGGACGACGAATTCTTCAACGAAGAAGACGCCGACACCGTCGCGCAGATCAAGGATTTGATCGAGACGCGGGTGCGGCCGGCGGTCGCCAATGACGGCGGCGACATCACCTTCCGCGGCTTCAAGGACGGCGTCGTCTATCTCAACATGAAGGGCGCCTGCTCCGGCTGCCCGTCCTCGACCGCGACGCTGCAGCACGGCATCCAGAATCTGTTGCGGCACTTCGTCCCCGACGTGGTCGAAGTCCGCCCGATGTAAGTAGCGCAGGGTGGGCAAAGCGCAGCGTGCCCACCAGCAATGTCGCAATCCGGATAGATGGTGGGCACAGCGCAAGGGCGCCTTTGCCCATCCTACGAAAAGGGAGTGAGTGGTGAATTGGCGAATGCAGATTGGGATCTTCCCTGATCCATTCGCCATTCCCTATTCGCCAATCGCTCCATGATCATTCTCGCCATCGATACCGCGCTCGACGCCTGCTCCGCCGCGGTGCTCGACACTGCCACGAGCAAGGCGATTGCGCTGGAATCGCAACCGATGAAGCGCGGGCACGCCGAAGCGCTGATGCCGCTGATCGCGCGGGTGATGAAAGCGAGCGGCATTGCCTTCACCGCGCTCGATCGCATTGCCGTCACTACCGGTCCGGGCAGCTTCACCGGATTGCGCGTCGGCCTGTCGGCGGCGCGTGGCATTGCGTTGGCGGCTGGCAAGCCCGTCGTCGGCGTCACAACGCTGACCGCCTATGCCGCGCCCGTTGTCGCCGAGAACGGCGAGCATCCGATCATCTCAGCGATCGATGCGCGGCATGACCATGTCTATTTCCAGGTGGTGAGCGGCGACGGCAGCCCGCTGGTCAAGCCGAAGGTGGCGCCGATCGAAGAGGCGATCGAGGCCGCGCAATCTGGCGCGCCGCATCTGGTCGGCAACGCCGCAAAAATCCTCGCCGACCGCTGGCCGGCGGAGACGGCGCTACCATTCAAGGTCGATTTACAGGCTGCACCGGATGTCACTTGGGTCGCCTGGGTCGGCGCGGCCGTCAGTCCCGAAGAAGCGCCGGCGCGGCCGTTCTATCTGCGCGCGCCGGACGCAAAGCCGCCGGCCAATCCGCCGCTCGACGTCTCGCAACCGACAACGTCATGATGGCCTGGCTTTCCGAATGGCTCAGCCGCGGCACGCCGGCGGTCGAGCCTGCGACTGTGCGCGACGCACCGCGCCTGGCGCAATTGCATGGCGCCTCCTTTCATCGCGGCTGGGGCGAAGGCGAGTTCGAGGCGATGCTTGGTGAGCGCAACACGCTGGTGCATCGGCTGCGGCTCGGGCGCAAGGTCATCGGCTTTGCGGTGTCGCGAATGGGAGCGGACGAAGCTGAAATCCTGTCGATCGCGATCGATTCCAGCCAGCGCGGCCGCGGGCTGTCGCGCGACTTGTTGTTGACCCATCTCGGCCATCTTGCCGGCCGTGGCGTGCGCACTGTTTTCCTCGAAGTGGAGGAAAATAACCAGCCGGCGCGACGGCTCTATGAACGGGCCGGATTTGCCGTCGTCGGTCGCCGCGAACGCTATTACAAGCAGCCCGGTGGGGAACATTTGAATGCGCTTCTGATGCGGCGTGACTTGTCGTAACATGCGGGCAGTGGCAGAACAGTGCTGCCCTGCCCTTCAAGGCTGAAGAAACATGGCTCCGCTGAAATCCTCGTCTGCGATGAAGAACACCGGCATCGAGGCGCGCTGCGCCGCGACCGGCATGCGCATGACCGAGCAGCGCCGCGTCATTGCGCGCGTGCTGGCCGAATCCGTTGATCATCCCGACGTCGAGGAACTTTACCGGCGCTGCGTCGCGATCGACGACAAGATCTCGATCTCGACCGTCTACCGCACCGTAAAACTGTTCGAGGACGCCGGCATCATCGAGCGTCACGACTTTCGCGAGGGCCGCGCGCGCTATGAGCAGATGCCCGACAGCCACCACGACCATCTGATCAATCTGCGCGACGGCAAGGTGATCGAATTCACGTCCGAAGAGATCGAGAAACTGCAGGCGGAGATCGCCCGCAAGCTCGGCTACAAGCTGGTCGACCACCGGCTCGAACTGTATTGCGTCCCGCTGGACGACGAAAAGTCCTGAGTGACTTGATCCCCGATCTCATCATTTTCGATTGCGACGGCGTGCTGGTCGACAGCGAAGTCATCTCATGCCGCGCGCATGCGGAGGTGCTGACGCGTCACGGATATCCGATCACGTCCGAGCAGGTCTTCGATCGTTTCCTTGGTCGCTCGACGCGCCAGGCGAACCTCGAAATCGAAGCGGAGCTTGGCCGCAGCCTGCCTGAGGATTTTCACACGCAATTGCAGGACGAGCTGTTCCGTTCGTTTGAGGCCGATCTTCAAGCGGTGCCGCATATTCACGCCGCACTTGATCGGATCGCCCAGCCCGTTTGCGTGGCATCCAGCGGTTCACCGCAACGCATGAGCGTCAGCCTCGGCCGCACTTCCCTTCACGATCGATTTGCGCCGAACATCTTCTCGGCCGTGCAGGTCAAGAACGGCAAGCCGGCGCCCGATCTCTTCCTGTTCGCGGCCGAGCAGATGAAGGTGCCGCCCGAACACTGTCTCGTGGTCGAGGACAGCGTCCCTGGCATCAGAGCCGCCCGCGCCGCTGGAATGGCGGTGCTCGGCTTTTGCGGCGGCAGCCATTGCGGGCCCGGCCATGCCGAGGCGCTACGCGCCGCCGGCGCCACGATGACATTTGGCGACATGCGGAAACTGCCCGGACTGGTCGAAAGTGGCGCCATCGCGGCCACAATCTGAGCCGTCATTCCGGGGCGATGCGCCAGCATCGAACCCGGAAATCTCGAGATTCCGGGTCTGGTCCTTCGGACCATCCCGGAATGACAGGTCCAAAAGCTGGATTTTGGCTGTCTCAGGCTATATTTGAGCCCTGCGCCCTGAATGCGCTCCTTTCCACCCCAAGTAGGTTCCATGACGCCGCCGCGCAAGCTGCACATCAAATCCTATGGCTGCCAGATGAATGTCTACGATGCACAGCGCATGGTGGATACGCTGGCCGGCGAGGGCTTTGTCGAGACGGCCAACGTAGGCGAAGCGGATCTGGTGATCCTCAACACCTGCCATATCCGCGAGAAGGCCTCGGAAAAGGTCTATTCCGAGCTCGGGCGGCTGCGCGTGATGAAGGACGACGCCGCGCGGCAGGGGCGCGACGTGAAGATTGCGGTCGCCGGCTGCGTCGCGCAGGCCGAGGGCGAGGAGATCATTCGCCGCGCACCTACCGTCGACGTCGTGGTCGGCCCGCAGAGCTACCACCATCTGCCGCAACTGCTGAAGCAGGCGAAAGCGGAAGGCCGCGCGCTGGAGACCGAATTCCCCATCGAGGACAAGTTCGGATTTCTGCCGCCGCCGAAGCCGGATGCGATCCGCTCGCGCGGAATCTCTGCTTTTGTCACCGTGCAGGAAGGCTGCGACAAGTTCTGCACCTTCTGCGTGGTGCCCTACACGCGCGGCGCGGAAGTCTCGCGCCCCGTAACAAGGATCATCGAGGATGTGACGCGGCTTGCCGATAACGGCGTGCGCGAGATCACCTTGATCGGGCAGAACGTCAACGCCTATCACGGCGAAGGCCCCGACGGACGAAGCTGGCCGCTCGGCAAATTGCTTGAGCGGCTCGCCGCCATTCCCGGCGTGCTGCGCCTGCGCTACTCGACCAGCCATCCCCGCGACGTCGAGGACAGCCTGATCGAGGCGCATCGCGACCTGCCGGCGCTGATGCCGTTCGTGCACCTGCCGGTGCAGTCCGGTTCGGACCGGATTTTGACAGCCATGAACCGCAAACATACCGCCGATGACTACCGCCGCGTCATCGACCGGCTTCGCACGGCGCGCCAAGACATTGCTTTTTCATCGGATTTCATCGTCGGCTTCCCCGGCGAAAGCAGGGAAGATTTTTCTGCGACCCTCGCGCTTGTCACGCAAATAGGGTACGCTGCCGCTTATTCGTTCAAATATTCGCCGCGGCCCGGCACGCCGGCGGCGGACATGCAGGAGATGGTGCCAGCGGCAGAAATGGACGAGCGATTGGAGCGGCTCCAGAACTTGATCGACAGCCAGCAATCGGCCTTCAACAAGGCTGCGATCGGTACCACGGTCGATGTGCTGTTCGAACGCGCCGGGCGCAATCCGGGCCAGATCGTCGGCCGCACTGCCTATCTGCAGCCCGCGCATGTGATGGCTTCGTCAGACATCGTCGGAAAGGTCCTGCCGGTCAGGATCGACAGCCTCGAGCGCTACAGCCTGCTCGGCGAGATCGCCGTGCCTAATGCGCGGTCTCAGTCTTCGACTTTTTCGCAGACGACCATTGGAGCCTGAACCCTTGCCAAAAAGCGCATCGGATTCACCTTCGCTTGCTCCCAGCCGCAAACCAGACCGCGACATGCAGATCCCGCCAGAGACCCAGGTCGTCATCGACTTCGACGACAACCGCGCCGCTTCCGCGCTGGTCGGCCCTTATGGCCAGAATCTGGCGCAGATCGAACGCCGGCTCGGCGTGGTCGTCGATTCGCGCGGCAACCAGATCACCATCGCCGGCTCCCGCGATGGCTGCGACGCCGCACGACGCGTGCTGGAGACGCTCTACGGCCAGGCCACGCAGGGACACGACCTTTCGCAGGGCGACGTCGAAGGCGCGATCCGCGCCGTGATCGCCCAGGGCTCGCTGTTCGAGTTCGACGCCAAGACCGCAAAACCCTCGTTCGAGACCATCAACCTGCGCAAGCGCCCGGTGCGGGCACGCACCGCCGCGCAGGATTCCTATATCCGCGCGCTGAAGCGGCATGAGCTGGTGTTCGGTGTCGGGCCGGCCGGGACCGGCAAGACCTGGCTTGCGGTCGCTTATGCGGCACAACTGTTCGAGCGCAAGGAAGTCGACCGCATCATCCTGTCGCGGCCCGCGGTCGAAGCCGGCGAGCGGCTCGGCTTCTTGCCCGGCGATCTCCGCGAGAAGGTCGACCCCTATCTGCGACCGATCTATGACGCGCTCTATGATCTGATGGATGCGCGCGTCGTGGAGCGCGCGCTGCAGGGCGGCGAGATCGAGATCGCGCCGCTTGCCTTCATGCGCGGCCGCACCCTGACCAATGCCGTCATCATCCTGGATGAAGCGCAAAACACCACCTCGATGCAGATGAAGATGTTCCTGACGCGGCTCGGCGAGAACAGCCGCATGATCGTCACCGGCGACCCCTCGCAGGTCGACTTGCCACACGGCCAGGCCTCCGGACTGGCGGAGGCGGTAAGCCTGCTGGAAGGCGTGGAGGGTATCGCGCAGGTGCACTTCACCGCGGAGGACGTGATACGTCACGAATTGGTGGCACGGATCGTCGCGGCCTATGAGGGATTGCCACAACGGCAGGTCGCCGCCAAATCTTGATGTCATCAGCCGGCCTCACGGACCTGCCGCGGGCAGGTTCCGGCCGCAAACCCGAACGCCTAGAAACAACTTTTTGGAACGACAGTGTCTTCCGCCCTCCCCGCTACCGAGGTTCTGGTCACAGCCGATTGCTGGCGGACCGAGCCGGATGCTGAAGCGGTGATCCATCGCGCCATCGAGGCCGCCGCCGAGATCGCCGAGGCCGATGTCGGCGAGGCCGAACTGGCAGTGATGCTGACGGATGATTCCGGAATCCGGACGCTGAACAGCAATTGGCGCGGCATCGACAAGCCGACCAATGTGCTGTCGTTTCCGGCATTGCAGCCGACGGGCGCAGGCGGCCTGGACGACGCCCCGCGCATGCTCGGCGACATCGCGATCGCCTATGAGACGACGCGCAAGGAGGCCGACGAGGAGCAGAAGCCGTTCGATCATCATTTGAGCCACCTCGCGGTGCACGGTTTCCTGCATCTGATCGGCTACGACCACGAGAACGACGACGACGCCGAGCAAATGGAAAATCTCGAGCGCGAAATCCTCGCGCAGCTCGGCATTCCCGATCCCTATGCGGACCGGGAGCGGATGGACTGAAATGGCGGACTCCGAACCTACCCACGACAATCCGCGCGATGTGCGCAACCTGCCGGCCGTCGTGCCGGAGGAAGCGCAGCGTCCCGCCGCGGAGAGCTGGCTGCTGCGCGCGATCCGCACCTTGTTCGGCTGGAAGGCCGGATCGGTCCGCGACGACCTGCAGGTGGTGCTCGATGCATCGACGCCCGATGACGTGAATTTTTCCGCCGTCGAGCGCACCATGCTGCGCAACATCCTCAATCTGCATGAGCGGCGTATCGCCGACGTGATGGTGCATCGCGCCGACATCGTCGCGGTGAAGCGCGACATCCCGCTCGGAGAATTGATGAGCCTGTTCGAAAGCGCCGCGCATTCGCGCCTCGTGGTCTACAACGAAACGCTCGATGATCCCGAGGGCATGGTGCACATCCGCGACCTGGTCGCCTTCATGACCGCAAGGGCGCGCGTCAGCGACACCGGGAAGACGCGGCGCAAGAAGCCGCTGCCCGCCGGCCTCGACCTGCGCGCGGTCGATCTGGCGCTGCCGCTTCACGAAGCCAGTATCATCCGTAAGCTTCTTTATGTGCCGCCGTCGATGCGCGCGATCGACCTGCTGGTGCAGATGCAGGCCACCCGTATTCACCTCGCGCTGGTGGTCGACGAATATGGCGGCACCGACGGGCTGGTGACGATCGAGGACCTCGTCGAGGAAATCGTCGGCGAGATCGACGACGAGCATGACAGCGACGAGCCGCCGTCGATCGTTCGCCAGCCGGACAACTCGTTCATCGCCGACGCCCGGGCGAGCCTCGACGATGTCCGCTCCGTGATCGGCGAAGAGTTCGTCACCGGCGAAGCCGGCGAGGAGGTCGAGACGCTCGGCGGCTATCTGGTGTCGTTTGTGGGCCGCGTGCCGGTGCGCGGCGAGCTGATTTCCGGGCCCGGCAATTTCGAGGTCGAGGTGCTGGACGCCGATCCGCGGCGGGTGAAGCGCGTGCGGATCGCGACTCGCAAGGAACGCAACGTTCCGCGCAAGGAGCGCGAGAGCCGTCGCCGCAGCGAGGCTGCACCCGATGCCAGCCCGCAGGCCGATACCAGCTCCCAGGCCAATGACACCGCGCCTCCCTCCGGCGACGGAGCCGGCCCGCAGTGAAAGTTTCCGATCAACTCCGCGCGGCCGGGCTTTCGATCATCCTGACCTGGGGATGGAAGCGCGCCGTCATTGCGCTCGTGGCCGGCGCGCTGTCGTCGCTCGCGATGGCGCCGTTCAACGCGTGGCCGATCCTGTTCCTGACCTTTCCGGTCGCGGTCTGGCTGATCGACGGAGCCGGGGCCGGCAAGTGGCATGGCATCCCGGCGGCGGCGATCTCCGGCTATTGGTTCGGGCTCGGCTACTTCGTGCCCGGGCTCTACTGGACCGGCTACGCCTTCCTGGTCGACGCGCAGACCTTCGCCTGGCTGATGCCGTTTGCGGTGCTGGGCTTGCCCGCCTATCTCGCACTATTTCCCGCGTTCGGCTTTGCGCTGGCGCGCCTGCTCTGGACCCCCGACAGCTTCCGCGTGCTGGCACTGGCTGCGAGCCTGACGATTGCCGAATGGCTGCGCGGCCATGTGCTCTCAGGATTTCCCTGGAACGCCTTCGGCTATGCGCTGTCGGAACCACTGGCACTGGCGCAGACCGCGTCGCTGATCGGGCTCTGGGGCATGACCTTCTTGACGGTCGCAATCTTTGCAAGTCCGGCCGTCCTGATCGATGGCAAATCGTCCAACCGAAAGCTGTGGCGGGTGCCGGTCACAGCGCTGGTCGTTTTGGCGGCCATGCTGGTGTTCGGCGCGGTGCGGCTGTCGCGGCTGCCGACCACCATGGTCGCCAATGTCAAGCTGCGCATCATGCAGCCCAACCTGCAGCAGGACGTCAAATTCAACTACGCCGCCAAAGCGGAGGTGATGAGGAAGTATCTGACGCTCTCCGATCGCGCCTCCGGTCCGCAATCCACTGGCGTACGCGATGCCAGCATCCTGATCTGGCCGGAATCGGCGTTTCCATTCTTCCTGACGCGCGAAGCCGACGCGATGGCAGAGATCGCCGATCTCCTGCCCCAAGGCACCGTGCTGATCACCGGCTCGGTGCGCGCCCCGGACCTGCCGCCGCGCGCGCGCATCACGCGGGCCTATAATTCGATCTATGTCATCGACCACGACGGCAGCGTGCTGTCGGTTTACGACAAGCTGCACCTGGTGCCGTTCGGCGAATATTTGCCGTTTCAGAACCTGATGGAAAAGCTCGGCTTCGTGCAACTCACGAAGGTCCATGGCGGCTTCATCGCCGGCCAGCGCCGTCACGCGCTTGATATCCCGAATGCGCCGCGCGCGCTGCCCCTGATCTGCTACGAGGCGATTTTTCCGGGCGACATTGACATCCACGATGACCGGCCGGGCTGGATCATCAACGTCACCAATGACGGGTGGTTTGGAATCTCGACCGGCCCCTACCAGCATCTGCAGCAGGCGCGGCTGCGCGCGATCGAGGAGGGCCTGCCTGTCGTTCGCGCAGCGAACACCGGGATTTCCGCGGTCATCGATCCCACGGGGCGGATTGTCGCAGAACTCGGGCTCGGCATCGAAGGCGTGCTCGACGCCAGGCTGCCGGCCGCCATTCCGCCGACGCTATATGCACGTTTCAATGACATTCCTGCAGCGATCATTTTGTTCGGCGCGTTGTTGCTTGTGATCGGACGGCGTGTTGCCCGGCGCAGTTTTTGACGCCAGGGGTCGCTCGATTGTTGCCTGCGCAAGGAAAAATTTAGCAGGCGCGCTTCCCCCAGTTGACAGAACGACCGCGTCATTCGCATTCTACGGTTCCAAGCCGAACTGAAATCCTGCCAGCACAGTAGCTCAAATTGTCCGCATTCGTCCTCGATCCTCCCCGCGGGATTTTGACGATACCGGGGCCTGAGGCATACTCGATGCCTGTTTTGCCTCATCCGCCGGGCGCGTAATCCTTCCAGGAGAGTCAGAAGATGTCTACCAAAGCGCCCAATCCTGTTGACAAATATGTCGGCAGCCGTGTCCGCATGCGGCGGATCATGTTGGGCATGAGCCAGGAGAAACTGGGAGAAAAGCTCGGCCTCACCTTCCAGCAGATTCAGAAATACGAGAAAGGCACCAACCGCGTCGGCGCCAGCCGGCTACAGCAGATTTCCGAGATCCTGCAGGTGCCGGTCTCGTTCCTGTTCGACGGCGGACCGAGCGGCTCGGCAACCGCGGAAGGCTTCAGCGAAGGCGCCTCGCCCAGTTACGTTTCGGACTTTCTCGCAACCTCCGAGGGACTGGCACTGACGCGCGCCTTCACGCGCATCGCCGATGCCAAGCTCCGCCGCAGCATCGTCGAACTGGTCGAGCAGATCGCCGCCCGCGAAGGCCCCGACCAGCGCTGATCGGCGTCATCATTTCCGCGACATGGCGATTGACGCGCCCGCCAGCGCGGGCGCATGACGTTGGTTCCATCGTTCCCAGATCATGATCCGATTAAACGGAATCGGATCATGATCTCATCTCTTTGTTGAGCATGATCTTTTCGGAAAACCGGTTTCCACTTTTCCGGACCATGCTCTAGACACCGGCGCGCCAATGACCTCTACATCCTTCAATCCTGCAGAGATTCTCGACGGCATCCGCCGCTGGGTGGAGATCGAGACGCCGACGGAAGCGCCCGAACAGGTCAACAAACTCGCCGATCTCGTCGCCGATGGCTATCGCGGCCTGCCGGCCACCCTCGAGCGGATCGCCGGCCAGAACGGATGCGGCGATCACCTCGTCGCGCGCTCGGCCTGGGGCCAGGATGCACCGGGAATCCTGGTGCTGAGCCATCTGGATACCGTGCACCCCCTCGGATTCATCCAGCGCCTGCCCTTTGCGATCGATGGCGACAGCGCGTTCGGTCCCGGCATCTACGACATGAAGGGCGGCGCCTATCTCGCCTATCACGCCTTCAGGGAAATTTGCGCCAATGGCGCGCGCCCGCCGCTCGGCGTCACGCAGCTCTACGTTTCGGATGAGGAGATCGGCAGCCCGACCTCGCGGGCGCTGATCGAGGCCGAGGGCCGCAAAGCCAGATATGTGCTGGTGACCGAGCCGGCGCGTGACGGCGGCAAGATCGTCACCGGGCGCAAGGGCGTCGCCCGCTTCGAGATCTTCGTCAAGGGCGTGCCGTCGCACGCCGGCACGCGGCCCGAGGATGGCCGCAGCGCGATCCGCGAACTCGGCAACATCATCCAGACCCTGGAGGCGATGAACGATCTGGAACGCGGCGTCACCGTCAATGTCGGCGTGGTCAGGGGCGGCACCAAGCCGAACGTGATCGCGGAAGAAGCCTATGCCGAAGTCGACATGCGCGTGCCGACCACTGCCGATGCCGAAGAGCTGGTGCCGAAGATCCTCAATCTGAATTCGCGGACCGACGGCGTCAGCGTGCAAGTGGTCGGTGAATTGAACCGGCCGCCTTATGAGAAGACCAACGCCGGCGCAGCGCTCTACGAGCACGCCAAGGCGCTGGCAACCGAGATCGGCTTCGACCTCGTCGACACCTCGACCGGCGGCGGCTCCGACGGCAATTTCACCGCGCCGCATACGGCAACCCTCGACGGTCTCGGCGTTGACGGCAAGGGTGCGCATACCCATTACGAGCAGATGTACATCTCATCGATCGAGCCGCGGGCGCGGCTGCTCTATCGGCTGTACCAGACGCTGCGATGATGAACGCTTCGCGCCATCACGATCGCGACGCGCCGCCGGACGACGGCGCGATCGCGCATGCGCATGGCTCATTCTTCGGGCGGCGCAAGGGCCACAAACTGCGCGCGCATCAGGCCGACCTGATCGAGCATCTGCTGCCGCATCTGGCGCTCGATATCGCAAGCCCTGCGCCGGCCAGCCTCACCGAACTGTTCGATGACAATATCGAGGATGTCAGGCTCGAGATCGGTTTTGGCGGCGGCGAGCATCTCGTCGCCGAAGCCCGCGCGTTTCCGAACTTGGGCTTCATCGGCTGCGAGCCCTATGTCAACGGGATGGCCAAGATCCTGACCCAGATCGAGGCGCACAATATCGGCAATATCCGCCTGTTCGCGGGCGACGCCGCCGAACTGCTCGCCTGGGCGCCGTCGCAATCGATGCGGCGCATCGACCTGATCCATCCCGACCCCTGGCCGAAGCGGCGGCACTGGAAGCGCCGCTTTGTCCAGGACGCCACCGTCGCCGCAATGGCGCGCATCCTCAAAGCGGGCGGCGAATTCCGCTTCGTCAGCGACATCGACGATTACTGCGCCTGGACGCTATGGCACCTGATGCGCTCACCCGATTTCACCTGGACTGCCGAGCGCGCCTCCGACTGGCAGGCCCCGTGGCCCGACTACACGATGACGCGCTACGGCGCCAAAGCCGAGCGCGAGGGACGCAGGGCGACGTATCTGCGGTTTCGTAGGGCTGGCTGAGCATATCCTGACTCGCACTCCAATCTATCGCCTCAGCCTGAGGAGGTCGCGCAGCGACCGTCTCGAAGGCCGAGGCCACCGGCGGGGCCTCATCCTTCGAGACGCGCGTTCCGCGCTCCTCAGGATGAGGGGCAGGCAGCAGCGCATTCGTGGCGACAACGAAAAACCAACCTACCGCGTCTTCCAGAAATCCACGACGCGCTGGGCGGTGGAGGGCATCAGGCGGGTGAAGTTGAGCCGGGCGCTCTCGATGTCGGCGGGCGACGGCACCCGGTTGGGGCCGAGCCGGAGCAGGATCAGCGCGCGTACGGTGGCCCATTCGAGGCCAATGGTCTTGCCCGCGATCAGAATGGGATCGTAGCGGTCGCCGGCGATCAGGCGATCGAGCGTTGCGATCTTGACGCCGGTCATCGCGGCCAGCGCGCACACCGCTTCCTCGTATTTGAACGACTTCGCGAACTCGAGCAGCGCAAGCTCGTTCAATTGATCGGCGTGATGCAATGCGAGGATCGTGCGCTGCGCCGGCGCGAAATCGCGCGCGCTGTCGACCTTCTCGCTCAAGCCGTTGATCTCGCTGATCGCCTGCTTGATCGCGGCCTGCCGCTCCGGCTTGACCACGTCGAACAGGCGGCGGCGGACGATATCGACGGAGCCTGCCACCAGCGTCTTCAACTGCTCGGGCGACAGATCCGCGCGCTGACCGAGCGGCGAGCGTCAGCACGCTGTCCTGGCTGGCGCGCCGGATCAGCGTCGAATAGCCGCTCGTCGAGAATTCGGCGCCGGCATTGCCGGCCGCGCGCCTGACTACGTCGCGATCGCCGCGGCGGACGATGACGTCGGTCAGATCGGCCGAGAGCTTGGGCCGTTCCGCCATCGCGAGCAGATGTTCCTGCCCCTTTGCGCGCGCGATCTCGACCAGAACCCGTTCGTCGATGGCAGGCGATCGGCGCAGCAGCGGCCCCGCGATCGCAATCTCGTCGTCGCGCGCAAGCTGCCCGATCAGGGTGCGCGGTGCATTCGATAGCAGCGACAGGCGTTCGGCGAACTCCGCCCGGGCGGCGCGCTCGGCGTGTGGGACCAGGCTGGTCAGGACACCGTCGAACAGATCGATATGGTCGGTACTGAAACCTGCCGCCCCCTGCAGGAACAGTTCGCCGATCCGGCGCGCGGCCTCGGCACGGCGCCTAGGGTCGCCGGTACGGACGATCTCGTCGAGTTCAGGGATCAGCGCGGTCGCTGTCGTCGTCATAAGCCTACCTAAACCGACCCCGCCATGCCGGTTTTGCGGCGCAATCTAGGTGGCGTTCGTGAACGAAGTGTTAGACATTTGCGCCCGGCCGCCGGACGGCGCAAATTTGCTCGGCGATGGCCTCCGCCCCTTGCCGGACGGGGGGAAAAGCGCTATATCGGCAGCGACTTAAAGTTCTCATACGATCCGTATTGAGGGTGGGCCCGTTCGGACCCGCTCTTTTTTATTACCCGAACGAACCCGGCCGAGCCTGGTCCGGTTTGGGTAATGCAACCAGGGCATGAACCGGCGAAGCGGAAGCCTGTTTTCCGCAAGGATCATGCTCAAACACGAGAGATAACATCGTGACCCGGTTTTGCGTGATCGGATCATGATCCGACGCCGGTCAAGGGCCGGCTAACCAACAGCTCAAGAGTATCTTTGACCCTGGATATGACCGATCCAACCGCTGGTTCCGTCAATGCCGAATTGCTCGCCGAGCCGCGGCTCGTCGTCGAGCCCGGCGCTGCGGCGCGCGTGTCGGCAGTCGCCACCCCGGTCCTGCAGGGACTGGGCTACCGCCTGGTGCGGATCAAGATCACCGGCGAAGCCGGCTGCACCGTCCAGATCATGGCGGAACGGCCGGACGGCTCGATGCAGATCGAGGATTGCGAGGCGATCTCGCGCGCGCTGTCGCCGGTGCTCGACATCGCCGATCCCATCGACCGGGCCTATCGGCTGGAGATCTCCTCGCCGGGCATCGACCGGCCCCTGGTGCGGCGTTCGGATTTCGAGCGCTATGCCGGCCACCTCGTCAAGATCGAGATGGCGGTGACGCATCAGGGCCGCAAGCGGTTCCGCGGCACCCTGAAGGGTGTCGAGGGCAACGCGGTGCGCCTACATCGGGATGACACACGCGAGGGCGAAGATGCGGAGACCTTGCTGGTGATGGAAGACATCGCCGAAGCAAGGCTGGTGCTGACCGACGAGCTGATTGCCGAATCGATGCGGCGCGGCAAGGCTCAGGAGCGCGAGCTGCGCCGCGAACTGGGGCTGGCCCCGCCACAACCCGCGCATGCGAAGGCGCGGCGCGAGCATGCGAAGAGAAGCGATCCGAGCAAGAGCCATAAGCCGAAACAAGGGACCGGCAAGAAGCCGGCTCCGAAGAACACCAAGCAACACCGCCTCGCCGCCGAACGGCTGCGCCGGGGCGAGACCGAGCCTGACGAAGGAGACTAGCCATGGCAGTCAGCGCCAATCGACTTGAACTGCTGCAGATCGCCGACGCTGTCGCGCGCGAAAAATCGATCGACCGCGGCATCGTGATCGCCGCGATGGAGGACGCCATCGCGAAAGCGGCGCGCGCCCGATACGGCAGCGAGACCGACGTCCACGCCGAGATCGACCCCAAGAAGGGCGAACTCCGGCTGTCGCGCCACATGCTGGTGGTCGACGTGGTCGAGAATTCCTCCAACCAGATTTCGCTGGCCGATGCCCAGCGCGCCAATCCCGGCGCCCGGGTCGGCGACACCATCGCCGACACCCTGCCGCCGCTCGAATACGGCCGCATCGCCGCGCAATCGGCCAAACAGGTGATCGTGCAGAAGGTGCGCGAGGCCGAGCGCGACCGGCAATACCAGGAATTCAAGGACCGCATCGGCGACATCGTCAACGGCGTCGTCAAACGCGTCGAATATGGCAGCGTGATCGTCGACCTCGGCCGTGGCGAAGCCATCATCCGCCGCGACGAGATGCTGCCGCGCGAAGTGTTCCGCAACGGCGACCGCGTCCGTGCCTACATCTTCGACGTGCGCCGCGAGACGCGGGGCCCGCAGATCTTCCTGTCGCGCACCCATCCGCAATTCATGGCCAAGCTGTTCGCGCAGGAAGTGCCGGAGATTTATGACGGCATCGTCGAGATCAAGGCGGTGGCGCGCGATCCCGGCTCGCGCGCCAAGATCGGCGTGATCTCGCGGGATTCGTCGGTCGATCCGGTCGGCGCCTGCGTCGGCATGCGCGGTTCGCGCGTGCAGGCCGTGGTCAACGAATTGCAGGGCGAGAAGATCGACATCATCCCGTGGTCGCCGGACATCGCGACCTTCGTCGTCAACGCGCTGGCACCGGCCGAAGTCGCCAAGGTCGTGATCGACGAGGACCGCGAGCGCATCGAGGTCGTGGTGCCCGATACCAACAACCAGCTCTCGCTGGCAATCGGCCGCCGCGGCCAGAATGTGCGCCTGGCATCGCAGCTCACCGGTTGGGATATCGACATCCTGACCGAGCAGGAAGAATCCGAGCGCCGCCAGGCCGATTTCGAGAACTCGACCCGCGTCTTCATGGAGGCGCTGAACGTCGACGAGGTCGTCGGCCAGCTCCTGGCATCGGAGGGTTTCACCTCGGTCGAGGAACTCGCGCTGGTGGATGTGAAGGAACTCGCCGGCATCGAAGGCTTCGACGAGGAAACCGCGACCGAACTGCAGAATCGCGCCAAGGAATATCTGGAGCAGCTCGAGGCGGAACTGGAAGCCAAGCGCAAGGAACTCGGCGTCGAGGATGCCATGAAGACCGTTCCCGGCATCACCTCGAAGATGCTGGTCAAGCTCGGCGAGAACGACGTCAAGACCGTCGAGGATCTCGCCGGCTGCGCCACCGACGATCTGGTCGGCTGGACCGAGCGCAAGGACGGCGGCGAGCCGACCAAGCATACCGGGTTCCTCGACGGGATCGATATCTCCCGCGAGGACGCCGAGGCGATGATCATGCAGGCCCGCGTAAAGGCCGGGTGGATCACCGAGGCTGATCTGGCCAAGCAAAATGCCGAGGCGGACGCCGCCGAAGAACCCACGGCCTAAGGAGATGGCCCGCGCATGCTCGCAATGGCTGACCCCGATCTGGATCATGGGCCGCGGACCGAGAAGTCCGCGACCATGCGGATGTGCGCGGTCAGCCGCGAGGTGCGCCCGATCGACGAACTGATCCGCTTCGTCGTCGCCCCCACCGGCGAGGTGATCGCCGATGTGAAACGCAAGCTGCCCGGGCGCGGCCTCTGGCTTTCAGCCTCGCGCCGTACGGTTGCGGAAGCGGTGCGCCGTCACCAGTTTAGCCGGGGTTTCAAGCGCGACGTCCGCGTCGCGGCAACTCTGCCCGATGATACCGAAGCGCTGCTGGTTCGCAGCAGCCTCGAGGCGCTGGCCATGGCCGCCAAGGCGGGCCGGGTCGTTTCCGGCTTCGGCAAGGTCGAGGACGCGTTGTCGCAGCGGGAAAGACCCCTAAGTCTGATCCATGCGTCCGATGCGGCCCCCGACGGAGTCCGCAAATTGGACGCGATCCTGCGGCAAAGGGGCGGAAAAGACGACGATTCGTTGAAAATATCTGTCGTCACCGCGCTCACATCGGCAGAATTGGATTTGGCACTGGGCCGGTCAAATGTGATACATGCTGCCCTGCTCGCGGGCCCGGCGAGCAAGACGTTCCTGTCGCGCTGCCAGCTTCTGGTCCGATACCGGATGGCCGACGACGACAAGACCGCCGATGCGGCCAGAAATTCTAGCTAGAGCATGATCCGGAAAAGGGGAAACCGGCTTTCCGAAAAGATCATGTTCAAACAACAAGATGGAACGAGATGACGGTCCGAGGACAAGTCATTTCGCTCTTTTGGGACTGCGACGACGCGTGCGAACAGGCACAACGCTAACGAGATTAGGACTGCTGAATGGTTGATACCAAAACCCCTGGCGACAAGACTTTGAGTGTCCCGACCAAGACCTTGACGCTGAAGCCACGCGTCGAGACGGGCACCGTGCGCCAGAGCTTCAGCCATGGCCGCAGCAAGCAGGTTGTGGTCGAGAAGCGCGGCAAGCGCCGCGTCGGTGGCGACGGCCCCGGAACCGAGCCGCATGCGCCCGAGCCGGCCGCGGCCAAGCCCGCGCCGGCTCCGGCGAGGCCGCCGCTCGGCCGTCCGGGTGCGCCATCGCAGCGCAACGCCGGCGGATCCGGCGTGGTGCTGCGCACCCTGACCGAGGACGAGCGCTCAGCCCGCGCCAGTGCGCTCGCAGACGCCCGGCAGCGTGAGATCGAGGAGCGCCGGCAGGCCGAAGAGGAAGCCAAGCGCCGCGCCAGCCGCGAGAGCATCGAACGGGCCGAGCGCGAAGCCGCCGAAGCCCGCCGGCAGGCCGAAGAGGAACGTCATCGCCAGGAAGAGGAAGCCAAGCGTAAGGCCGAGATCGAGGCCAAGCGGCGCTTTGGCGAGGCCGAAGCCAAGCCAGCCGCAGCCGCCAAGCCGGCCGCCGCAGCCCCTGCACCGGCACCGGCGGCTCCGGCCCGTACGCCAGCGACCCCTGCACGCGCACCGGCGACGGCTCCAGCGGCGAGGGCGCCGAGCCCTGCCGCCGAGCCCGATGAGGACGAGGGTCCGCGACAGGTTCGCCGCGGTCCGGGCGGCGCGATGCGCCCTGCGGCCGCCCCGAAGACCACCCACAAACCGGGTCCGCAGAAGCAGCGCGGCCGCTTGACCGTTGTCACCGCGCTCGACGCCGACGACGTGCGCGAGCGCTCGATCGCGTCGTTCCGCCGCCGTACCCAGCGCCTCAAGGGCCTCAGCTCGAACGAGCCGAAGGAAAAGCTTGTCCGCGAAGTCACGATCCCGGAAGTCATCACCATCCAGGAACTCGCCAACCGCATGTCCGAACGCGCGGTCGACGTCATCCGCATGCTGATGAAGCAGGGCGCGATGCACAAGATCACCGACGTGATCGATGCCGACACCGCGCAACTGATCGCCGAGGAACTGGGTCACACCGTGAAGCGCGTGGCCGCGTCCGACGTCGAGGAAGGCCTGTTCGACGTCGTCGACGATTCCACCGATACCGAGCCGCGTTCGCCTGTCGTCACCGTGATGGGCCATGTCGACCACGGCAAGACCTCGCTGCTCGACGCGCTTCGTCACGCCAACGTGGTTGAAGGCGAAGCCGGCGGCATCACCCAGCATATCGGCGCCTATCAGGTGTCGTCGCCGGAAAGCGGCACCAAGATCACCTTCATCGACACGCCCGGCCACGCCGCATTCACCGCGATGCGTGCGCGCGGCGCCAAGGTCACCGATATCGTGGTGCTGGTGGTCGCGGCCGATGACGGCGTGATGCCGCAGACGGTCGAAGCGATCAATCACGCCAAGGCCGCCAGGGTTCCGATCATCGTCGCGATCAACAAGATCGACAAGCCGGACGCGCGGCCCGAACGCGTGCGCACGGAATTGCTGCAGCATGAGGTGCAGGTCGAATCGCTCGGCGGCGAAGTCGTCGATGTCGAGGTCTCGGCCAAGAACAAGACCAACCTCGACCGGCTGCTCGAGATGATCGCGCTGCAGGCCGAGCTTCTCGACCTCAAGACCAACTCGCAGCGCCCGGCCGAAGGCACCGTGATCGAGGCCAAGCTCGACCGCGGCCGCGGTCCGGTCGCGACCGTGCTCGTGCAGCGCGGCACGCTCAGGGTCGGCGACATCATCGTCGCCGGCGCCGAGATGGGCCGCGTCCGCGCGCTGATCTCGGACCAGGGCGAGAATCTCGATGAAGCCGGTCCGTCCGTGCCGGTCGAGGTGCTCGGCTTCAACGGTCCGCCCGAAGCCGGCGATCGCCTTGCGGTGGTGGAGAACGAAGCGCGTGCGCGCCAGGTCACGAGCTATCGCGCGCACCAGAAGCGCGAGAACGCCGCTGCTTCGATCTCGGGCATGCGCGGCTCGCTCGAGCAGATGATGTCGCAGCTCAAGACCGCGGGCCGCAAGGAATTCCCGCTGATCGTGAAGGCCGACGTGCAGGGCTCGCTGGAAGCGATCCTGGGTTCGCTGGAAAAGCTCGGCACCGAGGAAGTCGCCGCCCGCATCCTGCATGCCGGCGTCGGTGGCATCTCCGAGTCCGACGTCACGCTGGCGGAAGGCTTCAACGCCGCGATCATCGGCTTCTCGGTGCGCGCCAACAAGGAGGCGGCGGCGGCCGCCAAGCGCAACGGCATCGAGATCCGCTACTACAACATCATCTACGATCTCGTGGATGACATCAAAAAGGCGATGTCCGGCCTGCTCGCACCGACCCTGCGCGAGACCATGCTCGGCAACGCCCAGATCCTGGAGGTGTTCAACATCTCCAAGGTCGGCAAGGTCGCCGGCTGCCGCGTCACCGACGGTACGGTCGAACGCGGTGCCAATGTCCGCCTGATCCGCGACAACGTCGTCGTGCATGAAGGCAAGCTGTCGACGCTGAAGCGCTTCAAGGACGAAGTGAAGGAAGTGGTCGCCGGCCAGGAATGCGGCATGGCGTTCGAGAACTACGGCGACATGCGTGTCGGCGACGTGATCGAGTGCTACCGTATCGAAACGATCCAGCGCTCTCTGTAAGTCCAAGTCTTACGAAGCGCGGGAATTTCGAGCTGAACCGTCATGCCCCGCGAAGGCGGGGCATCCAGTATTGCAATTGATTCTAGGCACGGAATACTGGATCACCCGCTTTCGCGGGTGATGGCGATAATTTGGGATTTTAGATAATGCCCCGTCATCAGAAGAAGAGTTCCGCCGCCGGCGGCTCGCAACGTCAACTGCGCGTCGGCGAGACGGTGCGCCATGCGGTTGCCGAGATTCTCTCGCACGGTGATGTCCACGATCCGGATCTTCAAGGCCACATCATCACCGTTCCCGAGGTGCGAATGTCGCCGGACCTGAAGCTCGCGACCATCTATGTGATGCCGCTCGGCGGACGCGACACCGAGACCGTGATCGCTGCGCTCGACCGCAACAAGAAATTTCTCCGCGGCGAGATCGCGCACCGCGTTAACCTGAAATTTGCACCTGACATCCGCTTTCGCGTCGACGACCGATTCGACGAAGCGGAACGTATCGAGAAATTACTGAGAACACCTGCGGTGCAACGCGATCTTGCACCCGATTCGGACGACGAGTGAGATGACCGTGACGACCGCAAACCCCGTGATCGAATCGCAAGACGTCGATTCGCATGCGGACGAAGAAAAAAGCTCTGCGCCTGCGCGCGGCAACGAGATGCGCCGCGTCAACAACGATCCGCGCCAGAAACAGAAGCAGCAGGGCAACCAGCCGCGGCGCGACAAGCGCGACGTCCATGGCTGGGTCGTGCTCGACAAGCCAATCGGCATGACGTCGACCCATGCGGTGGCGGTGCTGAAGCGCCTGTTCCAGGCCAAGCGCGCCGGACACGCGGGCACGCTCGATCCGCTCGCCTCGGGCGGGCTGCCGATTGCGCTCGGCGAAGCCACCAAGACGGTTCCCTTCGTCATGGAAGGCCGCAAGCGCTACCGCTTCACCGTTGCCTGGGGCGAGGAGCGCGATACCGACGACATCGAAGGCCGCGTGGTCAGATCCAGCGAACTTCGTCCGTCGGCCGACTCGATCCAGGAACTGCTGCCGCGCTTCACCGGTGTGATCGAGCAGGTTCCCCCGCAATATTCCGCGATCAAGATCCAGGGCGAGCGGGCCTATGACCTGGCGCGGGACGGCGAAAAGGTCGAACTGCAGCCCCGGCCGGTCGAGATTCACGAATTAACCCTGGTGGAACATGGGGATGGCGGCCAGTCCGTGTTCGAGGCCGAATGCGGCAAGGGGACCTATGTTCGCGCTTTGGCTCGGGATATGGGGCGGATTCTCGGCTGTTTCGGCCATATCTGCGCGCTCAGGCGGACCGTTGTCGGTCCGTTTACCGAACGAGACATGATTCCGCTGGAAGAATTGGAGGCTTTGTGCAATAGAGCCGCGTCTGGCGAGGGCAGCCTCGCCGACGCGCTTTTGCCCGTTGAGACCGCGCTGGACGACATCCCGGCACTGGCCGTCACACGGGCGGATGCGGCGAGGCTCCATCGGGGCCAAGCCGTTTTGTTGCGCGGACGGGATGCGCCCAATAGTAGCGGCACAGTCTATGTCACGGTGGCAGGCCGGCTTGTCGCGCTTGCCGAGATTGGCAATGGCGAAATCATCCCCAAGCGCGTGTTCAACCTGACCGGACTGACTGCCAGTTCGGCTCGCAACCATGGAAGTATCTGACGATGTCGATTACCGCCGAACGCAAAGCGGAAGTCATCAAGACGAGTGCCCTCAAAGCCGGCGACACCGGCTCGCCCGAGGTTCAGGTCGCGATCCTGTCGGAACGCATCACCAACCTCACCGAGCACTTCAAGACCCACGTGAAGGATAACCATTCACGCCGCGGCCTGTTGAAGCTCGTGTCGACGCGACGCTCTCTCCTCGACTACATCAAGAAGAAGGACGAGGCGCGTTACAAGGCATTGCTGGAAAAGCATAACATTCGTCGTTGATTTCAAGACTGCGCGCGCAAGTTGGCGCGCGTTTTCGCATGATCTTCCGAGAGACCGGAGTTTCCACCGTTCGGAGACGATCATGCGCAGGAGCATGAACGTGACGACCGCATGTCGCACGCACTCATGCTCCAGCCTGGAGCGTGATCCGGTTTTCCGGAAAGATCATGCTCAAACCTAAAGTGCCCAGCAGCAATCCGGCCGCTGGGCGGGGCAAGATGCCCGTATGAACGAAGGGATGGACGCCATCCGGAACATGAGAACCATGGCAGGATCGCCGGATACTGATCACGGCTTGCGATCAGCGTCCCGCCATCTTGCGCATGGTTTTTGCGTTTTGGAGGCCCCGTCCTTTCGTGAAACCATGAAAGAAGACCGAAATGTTTACGAAGCATTCCGTGGAGATCGACTGGGGCGGACGTCCGCTCAAGCTTGAAACCGGCAAGATCGCCCGCCAAGCCGATGGCGCCGTGGTCGCGACCTACGGCGAGACCGTGGTGCTCGCCACCGTCGTCGCCGCCAAGGCCCCTCGCGAAGGCGTCGACTTCCTGCCACTGACCGTCGATTACCAGGAGAAAGCCTATGCCGCGGGCCGCATTCCCGGCGGCTACTTCAAGCGCGAGGGCCGGCCGACCGAAAAGGAGACGCTGGTCTCCCGCCTGATCGATCGCCCGATCCGCCCGCTGTTCGTCGACGGCTGGCGCAACGAAACCCAGGTGATCGTGACGACGCTGTCGCACGACATGGAGAACGATCCGGACGTGCTGTCGATGGTGGCGGCTTCCGCCGCGCTGACGCTGTCCGGCGTGCCGTTCAAGGGCCCGATCGGTGCGGCCCGCGTCGGTTTTGCCAATGACGAATATGTGCTGAACCCGACGCTGGACGAGATGACTGAAACCCAGCTCGACCTCGTCGTCGCCGGCACGGCAGATGCCGTGCTGATGGTGGAATCGGAAGCCAAGGAGCTGAACGAAGACGTCATGCTCGGCGCCGTGATGTTCGGCCACCGCCACTTCCAGCCGGTCATCAACGCGATCATCGAGCTCGCCGAGAAGGCCGCGAAGGAGCCGCGCGAGGTCACTCCGATCGACAATTCGGCGATCGAGAAGGACATGCTCGCCCTGATCGAGCAGGAACTTCGGACCGCCTATGCGATCCCGGTGAAGCAGGAGCGCTATGCCGCGGTCGGCGCCGCCAAGGAAAAGGTGATAGCGCACTTCTTCCCGGAAGGGCAGGAGCCGAAATACGACAAGCTGCGCGTCGCCGACGTGTTCAAGGAGCTGGAAGCGAAGATCGTCCGCTGGAACATCCTCGACACCGGCAAGCGCATCGACGGCCGCGACGTCAAGACCGTGCGCAACATCGTCGCCGAAGTCGGCGTGCTGCCGCGCGCCCATGGTTCGGCGCTGTTCACGCGCGGCGAGACCCAGGCGATGGTCGTGACCACGCTCGGCACCGGCGAGGATGAGCAGTACATCGACGCGCTGTCGGGAACGTACAAGGAGACGTTCCTGCTGCACTACAACTTCCCGCCCTATTCGGTCGGTGAGACCGGCCGGCTCGGCGGCACCAAGCGTCGCGAAATCGGCCACGGCAAGCTCGCCTGGCGCGCGATCCATCCCGTGCTGCCTCCGCACCACGAATTCCCCTACGCGGTGCGCGTGGTGTCTGAAATCACCGAGTCCAACGGCTCGTCGTCGATGGCCTCGGTCTGCGGCGCCTCGCTGGCGCTGATGGACGCCGGCGTGCCGTTGAAGCGGCCGACCGCCGGTATCGCGATGGGCCTGATCCTCGAAGATCAGCGCTTCGCGGTGCTCTCGGACATCCTCGGCGACGAGGACCATCTCGGCGACATGGATTTCAAGGTCGCCGGCACCGAGGGGGGCATCACCTCGCTGCAGATGGATATCAAGATCGAGGGCATCACCGAGGAGATCATGCGCGTGGCGCTTGGCCAGGCCAAGGAAGGACGCATCCATATCCTCGGCGAGATGGCGAAGGCACTGACGGCCGCGCGCGCCGAGCTCGGCGAATACGCGCCGCGCATCGAGACCTTCAAGATCCCGACCGACAAGATCCGCGAAGTGATCGGCACCGGCGGCAAGGTGATCCGCGAGATCGTCGAGAAGACCGGCGCCAAGATCAACATCGAGGACGACGGCACCGTGAAGGTCGCCTCCAACGACGGCGAGGCGATGAAGGCGGCGATCAAGTGGATCAAGTCGATCACCTCGGAGCCGGAGATCGGCCAGATCTACGACGGCACCGTGGTCAAGGTGATGGAGTTCGGCGCCTTCGTGAACTTCTTCGGCGCCAAGGACGGCCTCGTCCATATCAGCCAGCTCGCGGCCAGCCGCGTGCAGAAGACCTCCGACGTCGTCAAGGAAGGTGACAAGGTCAAGGTCAAGCTGCTCGGCTTCGACGACCGCGGCAAGACCCGGCTGTCGATGAAGGCGGTCGACCAGGAGACCGGCGAGGATCTGGAGGCCAAGCAGAAGACGGACGCGCCGGCGCCGCGCGAGGCGGCCGGCGAGTAAGCGCCTAGACATACTTGGAATTGCTAAAAAGGGCGGCCTCGATGGCCGCCCTAAGTTTATGTGGGGCTTTGCAAATCAACCGTGGCTGATGGCCATGTGCGGTTTGGCCGCGATATCGTGATCATGTTTTGTCGGAACCGCTTCACGTCCTGCGCCTACAATAGGACACCATGCTTTCCTTAAGCCCGGAGGTCACGATGTCATTCCTGTCCCGCCGCCGCCTGATGATGGCCGCAACCGGTCTCGTCGCCGCAGCCGCTTCGCCGCGAATGGTGTTCGCGCAAGCCTCGGCCCAGCCGCCTGCCGGTCCGTTTAAGGTGGATCCGCTGGCGTATCCCGCCAATGCGCTGGAGCCGCATATCGATGCGCTGACGATGCAGATCCATCATGACAAGCATCACCAGGCCTATGTGAACAACGTCAACGCGATCGCCAAGGATCATCCGCAGATCGCCGACAAGCCGATCCCGGATGTGCTCGCCAAGCTCGGCGATGTGCCGGAGGCGGTCCGTACCGGCGTCCGCAACAATCTCGGCGGCCACGCCAACCACACCATGTTCTGGCAGATCATGGGCCCGAATGGCGGCAAGCCGGAGGGCGAGGTGCTCGCCGCCATCGACCGCGACCTCGGCGGCCTGGAGAAACTGCGGACCGACTTCAACGCGGCCGGCGGACGCGTATTCGGTTCGGGCTGGGTGTTCGTCACGGTGACCAAGGACGGCAAGCTCGCGCTCGAGACCCGTCCGAACCAGGACAGCCCGTTGATGGACGGCAAGCGCGTGCTGTTCGGCAACGACGTGTGGGAGCACGCCTATTATCTGCATTACCAGAATCGCCGCCCCGACTATCTGCAGGCCTGGTGGAACACCGTGAACTGGAAGGCGATCGGCGACCGCTACGCCGCCGCAAAGGCCGGCACGCTCGGCGTGTGATCAACGCACATGGGACGCTGCCAAACGGCCGGGCCGCAAGCCCGGTCGTTTTTGCGCGGTCTCCCGTGATCTGCAGCGCTCAGCATGATGCACATGAATAGGCTTGACCCAGATGTCGGCCCGTACCGCTTCGCTGCTCCCAAGGGTTGTAGATTGCCAAATCCGGACTTTCCGGGCGAAGAACGAGCCCTCCGCCAACGAAAGGGTTCAGCTCCATGATCCAGCTCTATTGGTCGCCTCGTTCGCGCTCGTTCACCTGCCTGTGGCTGATGGAAGAAACCGGGCTGCCCTATGAGCGCGTGCTGACCGACATCTCGACCGGCGCGCAGAAGGCGCCGGAGTTCCTGAAGGTCAACCCGATGGGCAAGGTGCCCGCGCTGAAGGACGGCGACGTCGCGCTCGGCGAGGCGGCTGCGATTTGCGCCTATATTGCGGATCGCTATCCGGAGAAGAAGCTCGCACCTGCGCTCACCGATCCGAAGCGGGGACGATATCTGCAGTGGCTGTTCTTCGCGCCGAGCTGCATCGAGCCGGCGCTGATCCAGATCTTCACCAAGCTCGAGGTGCCCGCCAGCACAGCGGCGTGGGGCACCGCAACGCAAGTGTTCGACGTGCTCGATGCCGAGCTGCAGAAGGGGCCGTGGATTCTCGGCGAGGATTTTTCCGCCGCCGACATCGTGGTCGGCTCCGGCCTGAACTATGCAGTGCGGCTGTTCAAGATGGTGCCGTCGCGGCCGTCGTTCGAGGCCTATATCGCGCGCTGTGCTGCGCGCCCCGCGTTCCAGCGCGCGGAGCAGATGACGGCGGGATGAACGTAGCGCTTGTAGGGTGGGCAAAGCGCAGCGTGCCCACCATCTACATCCCACTCGTGATGGTGGGCACGCTTCGCTTTGCCCACCCTAAGAGAAAATCTACTCCGCCTTCAGGTTTTCTGGCCGCGGCATCGAGATCACGTTGTAGCCGGAATCGACGTAGTGGATTTCGCCGGTGACGCCGCCTGAGAGATCGGACAACAGATAGAGCGCGGAACCGCCGAGCTCATCGAGCGTCACGCCGCGGCCGAGCGGCGAATGCTTCTGCTGGAACGCGAACATCGCGCGGGCGTCGCCGATGCCGGAGCCGGCAAGCGTGCGCACCGGTCCCGCCGAAATCGCATTGATGCGGATGGCGCGCGGGCCGAAATCAGCGGCGAGGTAGCGCACGGAGGCTTCCAGCGCCGCCTTCGCAACCCCCATCACGTTGTAATTTGGCATCACGCGCATCGAGCCGCCGAAGGTCAGCGTGATCATCGAGCCGCCAGTCTCCGGCATCAGCTCCGCGGCGCGCTTGGCGAGCTCGGTGAAGGAGAAGCAGGAGATCAGCATGGTGCGCGAAAAATTCTCGCGCGTGGTGTCCGCATAGCGGCCCTTCAGCTCGTTCTTGTCGGAGAAGGCAACGGCGTGGACGAGGAAATCGAGCTGGCCCCATTTCTCGCGCAGGGCCGAGAACACTGCATCGACACTTGCGAGATCCTCGACATCGCAGGGCAGCACCGTATCAACACCGAGCGACTGCGCCAGCGGCTTGACGCGCTTGCCGAGCGCCTCACCCTGGTAGGTGAAGGCGAGCTCGGCGCCCTGCGCATGGAGCGCCTTGGCGATGCCCCAGGCGATCGAGTGATCATTGGCGACGCCCATGATCAGTCCGCGCTTGCCTTTCATCAGGTCCTGCATTGCCCGTCCGCTCCTATTGACTCGCTGCTGCGTCATCACCCGCCACCGGGTCGGCGCTGAGCGCCGCCCGATGACAGGCTCCGCCGGGTGATCCAGTACTCCGAATACGCGAGTGACCGACCGAGAGGCTGCGGCATACTGGATGCCCCGCCTTCGCGGGGCATGACGGGCAAAGGAAAACTACGCATCCAGCCGCTTGAACACCAGCGTCGCGTTGGTGCCGCCGAAGCCGAACGAATTCGACAACACGGTGCCGAGCTTCGCATGGTCGATGCGCTTGCGCACGATCGGCATGTCGGCGAAAACAGGATCGAGCTCGGTGATATGCGCGCTCTCGCAGATGAAGCCGTTGTTCATCATCAAGAGCGAATAGATCGCCTCCTGCACGCCGGTGGCGCCGAGCGAATGGCCGGTCAGCGCCTTAGTCGCCGATATCGGCGGGCATTTCTCGCCGGTGCCGAACACCTTTCGGATCGCCTCGATCTCCGGCGGATCGCCGGCCGGCGTCGAGGTCGCGTGTGGATTGATGTAGTCGATCGGCGTCTTCACCGTCGACAAGGCCATGCGCATGCAGCGCTCGGCGCCTTCGCCCGAGGGCGCCACCATGTCGTAGCCGTCGGAGGTCGCGCCATAGCCGACGATCTCGGCATAGATGCGTGCGCCGCGCGCCTTGGCGTGCTCCAGCTCTTCCAGCACCACGACGCCGGCGCCGCCGGCGATGACGAAGCCGTCGCGGTTGATGTCGTAGGGACGCGAGGCGGTGGCCGGCGTGTCGTTATATTTCGACGACATGGCGCCCATGGCATCGAACAGCACCGACAGCGTCCAGTCGAGCTCCTCGCAGCCGCCGGCGAAGATCACGTCCTGCTTGCCCATCTGGATGATCTCGGAGGCATTGCCGATGCAGTGGTTCGACGTCGCGCAGGCCGAGGAGATCGAATAGTTCACGCCCTTGATCTTGAACCAGGTCGCAAGCGTCGCGGACGCGGTCGACGACATGCCCTTGGGAACGGCGAACGGACCGACCCGCTTCGGGCCCTTGGTGCGCGCGATGTCGGCGGCCTCCACCAGCGTGCGCGTCGACGGCCCGCCCGAACCCATGATGATTCCGGTGCGCTCGTTGGAGACTTCGCCCGCCTCCAGCCCGGCATCGCGGATCGCCTGCTCCATCGCCACGTGATTCCACGCCGCGCCGTCGGCCAGAAACCGCATCGCGCGGCGATCGATCACCTCGGCCGGATTGAGCGTCGGGGCACCTTGCACCTGCGAACGGAAGCCAAGCTCGGCATATTTCTCCGCGCGGGTAATGCCGGACTTTGCCTCGTGAAGGCTCGCAAGCACTTCCTGGGTGTTGTTTCCGATGGACGAGACAATGCCCATCCCGGTGATGACAACCCGCCTCATGATCGCCTCGCCCTGCCGTTAGTTTTCTGTGTGACGGTTTCGGTCACGCCGGGGCCGTGCCCTGCTTGAACAGCCCAACCTTCAAATCCTTCGCGCGATAAATAATCTCGCCGTCCATGGAAAGCCAGCCATCGGCAATGCCGAGCACCAGCCTCGAGCGCATCACGCGCTTGATGTCGACGTTGTACACAACCTTGCGCACGTTCGGCAGCACTTGGCCGCCGAATTTCAGTTCGCCAAGCCCGAGCGCCCGGCCGCGTCCCTCGCCGCCGATCCAGCCAAGGTAAAAACCGACCATCTGCCACATCGCATCCAGGCCAAGGCAGCCGGGCATGACCGGATCGTTCTTGAAGTGGCAGCCGAAGAACCAGAGATCCGGCTTCACATCGAGCTCGGCGCGCACCAGTCCCTTGCCGAACTCGCCGCCGGTCTCGGAAATCTCGCTGATGCGGTCGAACATCAGCATCGGCGGCAACGGCAACTGGGCATTGCCGGGACCAAACATCTCGCCCCTGCCGCACGCCAGCAGATCCTCGTATTCATAACCGCTGCGCCGCTCCAGCATCCTCTTTCCACTCTCCTCAATGTCCCGGTGAAGCGCTCTCGAACGAACCGGACCGTTTCCCCGGCGGGAGAAGATTTCCCGCAACCCGGCGCTACCTTGGGCGCGAACGGCATCGTCTCTACCGATTTCGCATATGTGGTCCGCGCGCTCTCTAACATAGGCGGGAAGGCGCGGCAAAGTGCCGGAATGGGTTAAATTGCTGCATCCCCAGAGGGTTCCGCCTGGATGCCACGGGCGGCCCCCAGTTGCGAGAAACTTGCATCTGAAGGATTTCCTTCTTATAGTCACGTGGAATTGCCCGAGTTTAGGTAGCTAGAGTGCATATGAGCGACGAAGTTCCGCATGTGAGCGATGACGCTGGTCAGGTCGCCCGCAGCCCCGGTCATCAGCCGGCGCTGACCGGCTGCCCATGGCATGACGTCAATGAAATGCTGCAGGCGGCAGGCCTTCGGCCGACCCGTCAGCGCATGGCGTTGGGCTGGCTCCTGTTCGGCAAGGGCGCCCGTCACCTCACCGCAGAAATGCTTTACGAGGAGGCGACGCTAGCCAAGGTCCCGGTATCGCTGGCCACTGTTTACAACACGCTGAACCAGCTCACCGATGCCGGCCTGCTCCGTCAGGTCAGCGTCGACGGCACCAAGACCTATTTCGACACCAACGTCACCGCGCACCACCATTTCTATCTCGAGAACAACCACGAGCTGGTCGACATTCCCGACCCGCATCTGGTGCTCTCGAAGATGCCGGATATCCCGGAAGGCTACGAGATCGCGCGCATCGACATGGTAGTGCGGTTGCGCAAAAGGCGCTGATTTCTGTCGCCCCGACACAAATCGGAATTTCGTAGGGTGGGCAAAGGCGCTCTTGCGCCGTGCCCACCATTAATCGCCTGTGCTCTCGATGGTGGGCACGCTTCGCTTTGCCCACCCTACAGGATCATCGCCGGAATTTAGCTAATTCACCTTCTCGTCGGCGTAGACGCCCCACAGGCGCTGCTGCTGCTCGATCCAGCCGTCGAAGCCGTTGCCGGTGACACGGCACCAGCTATTGGCGCATTTCTTCACCTGCGCGATGACACCGGCCTGCAGCCGGGCCGCCACCGCGCTGGCCGCGTCCGGGCGATCGTAGAGCGCCGCCAGATCGTCCTTGTGCTTCATCGTGACGACCGCAGTGCGGCGGCCCGACAGCAGCGAATGATACACCCAGCCTTCGGCGCCTTCGGAATCGCGCACCCGGCGCCAGTTCTCGAACTCGGCGGTGATTTCGACCGGCAGGCCGGAGCGGGTGTAGACCCAGGCGACGTCATTGTCCTTGGTCGGGCCGGCGCGGACATTCACATGATCGGATTTGAGGCTGACATAGCGCGGTATCGGCAGGCCGCTGGTGGTCGGGGTCGCATCCTTGGCCGAATGCCCTGGGGATACCGAAGTGCCGAGCATGCACCCGACCAGCATCGCCAACCAACTCAACCGCCCCAACGCCATCAACTCGTCTCCTGCCGAGAACGCCAACTCAAATTCTGCGAGCTGAACCCTTAAGCGCCCAGAACCCCAGACCCCTGTGCCGCGCGTCAATGCCCCGGCCCGTCTTGCCGAGGGGTTCTTGTGTTGGCCCGGTCTTCTGCTAGAGAGGACTGAACGTTAAGAACCAGAACGCCCGACTTTCCTTGGAAACCCGAGGCAAGTATCGGGGAACCCAGGGAAACGTGAAGGAAACGCCGGGACCGCGCAGCAACCGCAGTTTCGAACAACCGGGTTAATGAGGCCTGAACGGCGAAGCCTTTGACGGGCCGAAGCCTCATGAGAGCAGGACATGTCGGTTAAGAAGAAGCCTCTCGTCGTCGTCACCCGCAAGCTGCCGGATTCGATCGAGACCCGGATGCGCGAATTGTTCGACGCGAGGCTCAATCTCGACGACACGCCGATGACGACCGAGCAGATCGCGGAAGCCGTGCGCACTGCTGATGTGCTGGTGCCGACCGTCACCGACCTGATCCGCGAGGACGTGCTCAACCAGAGCGAATCCAAGCTGCGGCTGATCGCCAATTTCGGCAACGGCGTCGACAATATCGACGTCGCGGCGGCGCATGCGCGCGGCATCACCGTGACCAACACGCCGAAGGTGCTGACCGAAGATACCGCCGACATGACCATGGCGCTGATCCTCGCGGTGCCCCGACGGATGATCGAGGGCGCCTCGATCCTGACCGAGGGCAAGAACTGGCCGGGCTGGTCGCCGACCTGGATGCTCGGCCATCGCATCGGCGGAAAAAGGCTCGGCATCATCGGCATGGGCCGCATCGGCCAGGCGGTGGCGCGCCGCGCCCGCGCCTTCGGCCTGCAGATCCATTATCACAACCGCCGCCCGGTGGCGCCGCGCATCGCCGACGAACTTGGCGCCACCTATTGGGAAAGCCTCGACCAGATGCTGGCGCGGATGGACATCCTCTCGGTGAACTGTCCGCATACGCCTGCGACCTTCCACCTGCTGTCCGCGCGGCGGCTGAAGCTGATCCGCAAGGACGCCTATATCGTCAACACCGCGCGCGGCGAGGTGATCGACGAGGACACGCTGATCAAGCTGATCGAAGCCGGTGAGATCGGCGGTGCCGGCCTCGACGTCTATGAGCACGAGCCCGCGGTCAATCCGAAGCTGGTGCGGCTCGCCAAGGCCGGCAAGGTGACGCTGCTGCCGCATATGGGCTCGGCCACCATCGAGGGCCGCGTCGAGATGGGCGAGAAGGTGATCATCAACATCCGCACCTTCCTCGACAACCACAAGCCGCCGGACCGCGTGCTGCCGAGCATGCTTTAGCGCATGATCCGGAAAGGTGTGAAGCGGCCATCCCGCGTAACAAACGCGAATCGCATGACGGGAATTTCCCTCGGTCCGGCGTATCCGCCGACGAATGCCTCGACCTCGGCTTCAGAGATGGGTGGCAAGTAAGGATATCCCTGCGCCGAACGGCCTCCCCATCGCCTGCGGGCGCCAGGTGCCTGAACGAGACGGCCACAAGCCGTTAACCCTTCCTTGCGGTTGATCCGATTCCGGCCCGCTCGGGTAAGTGATCGTTATGCTTCCTTTCAGACAATTCGCTCGGAAAATGCAGCATAGCCTCGTATTGCCAGCATTTATTTTGTTCAGAGATTGCGGTCATGCGCGTTGTATCCTGCCTCTTTACCGAACATGATTTGCGGTTGGTCCTACTTGCGGCGGTCGTCTGCGTCTGCGGTTGCTGGATCACGTTCGGGCTTTTTGAGCGTGCGGTGAAAAGCACAGGGATGCAGCGCCAGGGCTGGAATTTCCAGACTGGAGTAGCCGCGGGCGCGTCGGTCTGGTGTACGCACTTCGTAGCCATGCTCGCCTACGAGCCGAGAGTGGCAGTCGCGTTCGACCCTCTGCTCACGGTCGCGTCGCTGGTCATCGCCATCGCGGGGCTGGGGCTGGGCTTCGCACTCGCATCCAGCAGCACGGCCAAGTTCACGCCGGAATTCGGCGGAGCGGTGGTCGGCCTTGCTATTTCGGCCATGCACTATACCGGAATGGCCGCTTATCACGTCGAGGGCATCGTCCAGTGGGATGCCGGCTATGTCGCCGCCTCGGTGACGCTCTCAGTCGCTCTCAGCGCATTCGCCGTGCGCGTGGCCGCGCGACGGTCCCTCCCCCGGTCGACCTATTGGGCCGTCGGTCTTCTCGTGCTTGCAATAGTGTCACTGCACTTCACCGCGATGGCTGCCGTCACGGTCTTCCCGCTGTCGTCGGGCCCGACGTCGGCCAACCCGGCCGTGTTCCAGACCATGGCCGTGGCGATTGCCGGCGTCTCGCTCATTATCGTTGGCACGGGCGTCGCGAGCTACCTGGTGGACGTTCAGTCGCGCACTGAAAATATTCGGCAGCTACGGCACATGGCGCTCAACGATGCACTCACCGGCCTGCCCAACCGCGCAAGCTTCGCTGACCGGCTCGGTGTCGAGTTGGCGAAGGCGACGGAACAACGCACCAGGATTGCCGTCATCGGCATCGACCTCGATCGCTTTAAGGAAATCAATGATCTCAGGGGACACGGCGCCGGCGATCAAGCACTGAAGATCGTCGCGAGCCGACTCAAGCACATGCTCGTGGGCGGAGAATTCGTGGCTCGGGTCGGCGGCGACGAGTTCAGCGCCATCAAGCGATTTGACGGGCAGAACGAGTTGCTCGACTTTGTCGCGCGGCTGGAAGCGGCGCTCTTTGAACCGATTGAGATCGATGATTTCAGGACGGCTTCGGGCGCCAGCATCGGCGTCGCTGTTTTTCCGGAGGATGGCCGCACTCCCGAAGCTCTGGTTAGCAATGCCGACCTTGCCATGTATCGTGCCAAGGCCGACCTCACGCAGGCGGTATGCTTCTACGAGCACCATCTGGATGAGATGGCGCGCGAGCGCCGCGGCCTCGCCAGTGACTTGCGATATGCCGTGGAGCGAGGACAGCTTGAACTCCACTACCAGGTGCAGACCTCCGTCGCGACGGGCGAGGTGTGCGGCTACGAGGTATTGCTGCGCTGGCGCCATCCCGAGCGCGGCATGATCCCGCCGATAGAGTTCATCCCCATCGCGGAAGAAAACGGTACGATTCTTGCGATCGGCGAATGGGTCATGCGCGAGGCCTGCGCACAGGCGGCCCTGTGGCAGAACCCGCACAAGATCGCGGTCAATCTGTCCCCGGTGCAGTTCGCCCATTCCAAGCTGCCCCGCCTGGTGCACCAGATCCTCCTCGAGACCGGTCTGCCGCCGGCCCGGCTGGAACTGGAGATCACTGAAACGGCGATCATTACCGACAAGGCCCGCACACTGCACACCTTGCGCCAGATCAGAGCGCTTGGCGTCACCATCGCACTTGACGATTTCGGGACCGGCTATTCGTCGCTCGACACCCTGCGGTCGTTTCCGTTTGACAGGATCAAGCTCGACCGCTCATTCATGACCGAGGTGGAACAGAGCCCGCAGTCCAAGGCGATCGTCCGCGCCGTCCTTGCGCTTGGCAAGAGCCTCAACATTCCGATACTGGCCGAGGGTGTTGAAACGATGGACCAGCTTGCCATCCTTCGCCATGAGGGCTGCGATGAAGCGCAGGGTTACCTGCTCGGTCGGCCCAAGCCGTGCGATCAGATCTTCCAGTCTGCTCCCGGGAAGAGCTACGCGCTCCACTTGCCGAACGTTGATCTGGTCGGGCGTCTGGCGTGACGGAACAGGCCCGTCGGTGCGCGAGGATGGCCGCAATGCGTCTGATGGAAACCACGCGCTCACCCGCGAAGGCCGGTCACTGGCGCAAGGTGTGACCGAGCAGTTGCGGCTTCCTCTAAAGGAGATAACTCAAGCCGTACCACCACCCCTTTTCTCACGCTTGCGCCAGTCGGCGACGAACGCCACGAAGGCGGCAAGCGCGGGCGGCACCTGACGCCGGCTCGGATAGTACAAGAACGGGCCGGGGAACGGCTCGCACCAATCTTCCAGCAAGCTGACCAGTGCCCCGGACTTCAGGGCTTCACTTACGTAGCCATCGAGCGTTGCCCAAATACCTGCGCCGTCGAGCGCAGCGCGCATGGCAAGGCCCATATTGGTCGAGATCAGCTTTGCGGGCGGATCGACCTTCAAGAGCTGGCCGCGCTTCTCAAATTCCCAACCGTGCATGACGCCGCTGCTGTAGCGCGCGCGGATGCAATCGTGCTCGAGCAGGTCCTTCGGATGGCTCGGCCTGCCGCGGCGCGCGACATAAGCAGGCGATGCCACGACGACGTAGCTCTGCGGGCCGCTCAGCGAAATCGCCACCATGTCCTGCGCGAGATGCTCGCCATAGCGCACGCCGGCATCGAAGCCCCCGCTGACGATATCGACGAAACCGCTTTCGGAGACGATATCGAGGTCGACCTGCGGATGGGCCTCCAGGAACGGCCCGACCATCGGCGCCAGCACGAGGTCGACCGCCGGCGGCGGCGCGTTGATGCGCAGGCGGCCCGACGCAACCTCGCGCAGGCCCCGCACCTGCTCGAGAGCATCGCTGACATCGCGGAGCGCGGGCGCGACGCGCGACAGCAGCAGCTCGCCTGCCTCGGTCAGCGCGACGCTGCGGGTGGTGCGGTTCATCAAGCGGACGCCAAGGCGATCCTCCAGATCCTTTAGACGCTGGCTAAGGCTTGACGCCGACACGCGAATTTCCCGCGCCGCGCGCCGAAAATTACGGGTGCGGGCGATCGCCACGAAAGCGTCGAGGTCGTGCAGGTCAGGGTCCGCCATTGTTCGACAGGATGAACAAGCTATTCTCGATTGTCCAGCTTCTCGGCGTAATGGAAAGGACGCATATCCTCCCTCGTCACGCGGCGCCATCAGCCGCCTTTTCGAGGAAAGCCAACATGGAACAACGCAAACTCGGTTCAACCGGCCCCACCGTTTCCGCCCTTGGTCTCGGCTGCATGGGCATGTCGGAGGTCTATGGACCGGCCGATCGCGGCGAGAGCATCGCCACGATCCATGCGGCACTCGATGCCGGAATCACGCTGCTCGACACCGGCGACTTCTATGCCATGGGCCACAATGAAATGCTGGTCCGCGAAGCGCTGAAGGATTGCCCGCGCGACAAAGTGCAGATCAGCGTGAAGTTCGGTGCGCTGCGCGGTCCCGGCGGCGAATTCGCAGGGTTGGATTGCCGTCCCGCCGCGATCAAGAATTTTCTTGCCTATTCGCTGCAGCGGCTCGGCACCGACTACATCGACATCTACCGACCCGCGCGTCTCGATCCCAACGTTCCCATCGAAGAGACGATCGGCGGCATCGCCGAGATCGTGAAGGCCGGCCACATCAGGCATATCGGCCTGTCCGAGGTCGGCTCGGACACGATCCGACGGGCGCATGCCGTGCACCCGATCGTCGATCTCCAGATCGAATATTCGCTGATCGCACGCGGCATCGAGCGTGACATCCTCAAGACCTGCCGCGAGCTCGGCATCGGCATCACCGCCTATGGCGTGCTGTCCCGCGGCCTGATCAGCGGCCATTGGACGAAGGACAGCGGCAAGGTCGGCAAGGACTACCGGCTGATGACGCCGCGCTTCCAGGGCGCAAACCTCGATGCCAATCTCGCGCTCGTGGAGTCGTTGCGCGCAATCGCCAGCGAGATCGGCGCAACGCCGGCACAGGTCGCAATCGCCTGGGTGGCGGCGCAGGGCAAGGAGATCGTGCCGCTGGTCGGCGCCCGTCGCCGCGACCGTCTCACCGAAGCACTTGGCGCGACCAAGGTCACGCTGACGCAGGCTCATCTTGCGGCGCTGGCAAAAGCCTTCCCGCCGGATGTCGCCTCGGGCACACGCTATGCCGCCGAGCAGATGGCACATCTGGACAGCGAGAAGCCCGCTACAACGTAACGGCCGCAATCAGGTGCGATGGGCGCTCAGGTCAGTCATGACCGGCCCATCGCCATTGAGCGGATTGGCCGGATCGCGCGCGTAACGCAAGGTCTCGAAGCGCATCGCGCGCGCATCCACCATCAAAATGCGCCCGACCAGGCCCTCGCCGAAGCCGACGATCTCACGGATCGCCTCCAGCGCCATCATCGAGCCCAGGACACCTGCGAGCGCGCCCATCACGCCGGCTTCCGCGCAAGCGGGAACCGTGCCGGGCGGCGGAGGCTCCGGAAACAGGCAGCGATAGGTCGGATTGAACTCACCGGCCTTGTTTTTCTCGTGGGCGCGGATCGTGGTGAGCGAGCCGTCGAACACGCCGAGCGCGGCTGTGATCAGCGGCTTGCCGGCGAGGAAGCAGGCATCGGAGACAAGGTAGCGCGTCTCGAAATTGTCGGAGCCGTCGAGCACGATATCGTAGCCGCCGATCAGCGACATCACATTGTTCGCGTCGAGCCGCACCGCATGCGGCTCGAAATTGACATGCGGGTTGAGCGCATGAATCTGCTCGGCGGCGCTGTCCACCTTGCGTTTGCCGATGTCCGGCGTCGCATGGATGATTTGGCGCTGCAGATTGGACAAGGAGACCGTGTCGTCATCGACGACCCCGAGCGTGCCGACGCCGGCCGCCGCCAGATACATCAGCGCCGGCGCACCCAGGCCGCCCGCGCCGATCACCAGCACCGAAGCTTCCTTCAGCGCCGCCTGTCCGGGCCCACCGACTTCGCGTAGCACGATATGGCGGGCGTAACGTTCGAGTTCGTCGGCAGTCAGCATTGCAGACCTTGTCCTTCCTCGCGCTCCCTACCGGACCCTCATGGTGAGGAGCGCGGAACGCGCGTCTCGAACCATGAGGCCCAGACCTCGCCCGTGGCCCATCCTTCGAGACGGCCGCTACGCGGCCTCCTCAGGATGAGGTCGGAGTCGTGAACCCTCACGCCGTTGTTGCCGACCAAGCAGATGTGCATAATCGGCCCACCGCGCAATAACCTCCCGGATTTGTCATGAGATCGATGCTTTCGGCAACATTGATGATCGTGACAATGGGTGCCGCGCAGGCACAGACGACGCCGCCCGCGACCGGGGTCGCCAAGCCGAAGACGGTCGCGACCGTGCCGGTCCGCCCCGCGCGGCAGAAGCCGGAAGAAACGGCAAACGGGATGACGCAGGCCGAGCGGCTGACGCTGCAATCCGATCTCGCCTGGGTTGGCCAGTATAATGGGGCGATCACGGGCGATGTCAGCGAGCGCATGGTCAATGCGATCAAGGAATTCCAGAAATCGCGCGGCGGCAAGCCGACCGGCGTGCTCAATCCGCAGGAGCGCGGCGTGCTCGCCGAGACCGCGCGCCGCAAGCAGGAGAGCGTCGGCTGGCGGATCGTCACCGAGCCCGGCACCGGCGCCCGGCTCGGCATTCCCTCAAAACTGGTTCCGCAGCTCGCAAGCGGCGTCGACGGCGCCAAATGGACGTCGCCGACGGGGACGGTCCAGGTCATGCTGGCGCGGCGCAAGGAGGCGAACCCGACCACCGCAAAACTTGCCGAGCGCGAGAAGAAGGAGCCGGGGCGGACCGTCGACTATACCGTCATCAAGCCGGATTTCTTCGTGCTGTCGGGCCTGCAGGGGCTGAAGAAGTTCTACATCCGCGGCACGTTCAAGGGCGACGAGGTCCGCATCCTCTCCATCCTCTATGACCAGGCGACCGAAAACACCGTCGAACCGGTGGTGATCGCGATGTCGAGCGCGTTCAACGCGTTCCCATCCGGCCCGCAGGTCGCGGGTCCCCCGCCACGTAAGACGGTGGAATACGGCACCGGCGTTGTTGTCAGCGATGACGGCGCGATCGTGACCGACCGCCTGGTCACCGACGAATGCATCGCGATCACGATTGGCGGCCACGGCAATGCCGACCGGATCGCCGAAGACAAGGAGCACGATCTCGCGCTGCTGCACATCTACGGCGCACGCGGATTGAAGCCGCTGAATATCGGCGGCACTGGCGCCAAGCCGACACTCGACCTCACCGGCATCGCCGATCCGCAGAACCAGGGCGGCGGCAATGCCGTCAGCAGCGCCAAGGCGACAGCCACGCCTGTCGGCAGCGACGTTACTCTCACGCCTGCACCGGCGATCGGCTTCTCCGGCGCCACGGCGCTCGATGCAGACGGCAAGTTCGCCGGACTCGCTTTGCTGAAGCCTGTGATCGTTGCCGGCCCGGCGAATACGGCATCTGCCTCGCAGGCGATGCTGGCGCCCGCGGAAACCGTCCGCAGCTTCCTCAAAGCTCACGGCGTGAATGCGAATGGCACGTCGTCCGACGCGAAGGCCGCTGTCGTCCGTGTGATCTGCGTGCGCAAATAAGGCGCGCTCCCCGCCTCGCCCCGCTCTTGCGGGGAGAGGGAGAAGATCGAACGTGCCTCACACCAATCTGAATCTCACGCCCGCGCGCGCGAGACCGCCGGCGATTCCAATCGGCGTGCCGTCGGCGCGCCAGCAGGCGGCACCCAGCATGCGGCCGTCCTCATCAAACTCGATCGCGTTCATGCCGCCGGCGACCGAGGAGACCGGCGCGACCGTGTGGCCCAGGCTCGCGAGTTTGTCCCGCACGCTCTCGGGAATTGCGAGTTCGACTTCGAGTGCATTGCCCTCGGTCCACACGCGCGGCGCCTCCACCGCTTCCTGCAGGCTCATGCCGTGATCGATCAGGTTGATCAGCGCCTGCATTGCGCTGGGGAAGATGCGTTTTCCCCCGGGCAGGCCCAGCGCGTATTTCAGCTTGCCGTCGCGCAGCGCCATCATCGGCGACATCGAGGTGGTGACGCGCTTGCCGGCCGCCAGCGACAGTGCATGGCCGGGACGCGGATCGAACAGATGCATGTAATTGTTCGGAATGGCGCCTAGGCCCGGGACGATGATCTTGGCGCCGAACAGATTGTTGATGGTCTGCGTGGTGGCAACCACATTGCCGAACGCATCCGCCGCCGTCAGATGCGTGGTGTGCGCGCCCTCGAGCTGCGCAACGCCCGCGCCCCAGGCCTGCGCCCGATCGGGATCGATCGCACGGCGGCGCTCCTCGGCATAGGCTTTCGACGTCAGCCGCTCGACGGGCACGTTGACATAAGCGGGATCGCCGCTCGCCGCCGCACGGTCGGCGAAGGCGATCTTCAGCACCTCGGCAAGATAGTGGATCGTCTCGGCGGTGCCGAAACCGAGGCGCGCGATGTCATAGCCTTCGAGGATGTTCAGCATCTCCGCGATGTGCACGCCGGAAGCCGCCGGCGGCGGCGGTCCCAGGATGGCCCAGCCGCGATAATCGGCGCGGATCGGCTGGCGCTCGACGGTCCTGTAGGCTGCGAGATCTGTGCGGCGGATGTATCCGCCGTTCTTCTCCATATAGTCGACCAGGATATCGCCGAGCGGCCCCTGATACAGCGCGGCCTCGCCGTGCTCGGCGATATGCCGCAGGGTTTCCGCGTATTCGGCCTGCACCACGCGTTCGCCGATCTTGAGCGGCTCGCCGTTCGGGAGGTAGATCGCCGAGATCGGCCTGTCCTTCAGCATGTCGGCAGCGCTCTCGCGGATGCATTCGTGCAAGTAAGGCGTCACGGCATAGCCGCGGGCGGCATGCTTGATCGCGGGCTGCATGACATCGGCAAGGCTCATGGTGCCGAACCGCCGCAGCGTCTCGCACCAGGCCATCAGCGAACCCGGCACCGCGACCGCCTTCGGGCCCACGCAGTTCTCATCGCCGATGGTGTCGAACACGTCGTGTGCCGCCCCTGGCTTCGACGTGTAGGTATCGGGACGGACCGCGAGCGGCACGGTGCTCTGGCCGTCGATGAAGCGATGGGTGCCGTCGGCGAGGCGGATATGCGCCATGCCGCCGCCGATGATGCCGACCATCATCGGCTCGACCACGGTCAGCGTGAACAATGTCGCGATCGCTGCATCGATGGCGTTGCCGCCGGCGGCAAGCATCTCGGCGCCCGCGCTTGAGGCCAGCGGATGATTGCTGACCACCATGCCGCGGCTGGAGATGGCCGGCTGCTTCTCGCATTCGAAACTTGTCGCCGCGCGATCGCGCCAATTGCCGCTCATGACGTCGCTCCCATTGTTGTCGGTTATTTCTGGCATTTCGGGCACCAGAAGGTCGAACGGCCGTTCTGGGTAAAACGCTTCACGGTGCCGCCGCAGCCCGGCGTCGGGCATTTCTCGCCTTCGCGGTCATAGACCTGGAACGAATGCTGGAAATAGCCGAGTTCGCCATTGGTCTGGCGATGGTCGCGCAGCGATGAGCCGCCGGCCCTGATCGCCTGATTCAACACATCATGGATCGCAGGAACCAGACGTTGCGCGTGCTCTGTCGGCTCCGCCGTCTTCTTCGTGGCCAGCGTTGCCGCCAGCCGCCGCGGCGACAGGCGCGCGCGAAACAGCGCCTCGCAGACGTAGATGTTGCCGAGCCCCGCGACCACGCGCTGGTCGAGCAGCGCCGCCTTCAGGCTGGTCTTCTTGTTGGCGCAGGAGCGTGCCAGCATCGCGGCATCGAATTCGTTGCCGAGTGGTTCGGGGCCGAGGCCCTTCAGGAGCGGCTCGTCCTCGATCGCGTTGCGCGCGATCACTTTCATGTAGCCGAAGCGGCGCGGGTCGTTGAAGATGATCGCGGCGCCCGACGACATGTGGAAGATCACATGATCGTGCGCGCGGTCCTGATTCCGCTCGTAGTGGAAATGGCCGGGCGCGATCTTGTCGTCGTCCTTCAGCACGCGGAACGAGCCGGACATGCCCAGATGCATCAAGAGCACGTCGCCCGAGGTCAGGTCCGCCATCAGATATTTCGCGCGGCGGCCGAGACCCGCGACGGTCTGCCCCTCCAGCCGTGCGACAAAATCCTTCTGAAAAGGAAACCGCAGGTCCTTGCGGCGGGCTTCCGCCTTCAGGATTTTCGCGCCCTCCATCGACGGCTGCAGGCCGCGGCGGACGGTCTCGACTTCGGGGAGTTCGGGCATGGAATGTCATTCACAGGAAGCGTGATCGGCAAAAGTGTAAGCGGTTTTGCGCCCGATCGCGCGCCAAATTAACAATTTGCGAACAATCCGTCGGACCGCGGCCGGTTTGGCGGATTGTGCGCGGAGGTGCTGACGTGATAGCGCCATTGCGGCTGGCGCGCTATGGTCGCGCCTTGAGGTATTGCGTTGATGGATCGGCGGGACCAAACCACCCATTTCGGCTTCAGGGACGTCCCCCTGGGCGAGAAGCAGACGCTGGTGAACGAGGTGTTCCACAGCGTGGCGTCGCGTTATGACTTGATGAACGATCTGATGTCGATCGGCCTGCACCGGGTCTGGAAGGACATCATGATCACTCAGCTCAATCCGCCGAAGAGCGAGGCGCCGTTCGCGCTGCTCGACGTCGCGGGCGGCACCGGCGATATCGCGTTCCGCGCGGCGAAAGCGGGCGGCCCTGGTTTCCGTGCCACCGTCTGCGACATCAATGCCGACATGCTCGAGGTTGGCCGCAACCGCGCCCGCGCCCAGCATCTCGACGACCGGGTTTCCTTCGTCGCCGGCAATGCCGAGGCGCTAAGCTTTCCCGACCGTTCGTTCGACGCCTACACGATCGCGTTCGGCATCCGCAATGTGCCGCAGATCGATGTCGCGCTGCGCGAGGCCTATCGCGTGCTGCGGCCCGGCAGCCGATTCCTCTGTCTCGAATTTTCCACCGTCGATGTGCCCGGCCTCGACCGGCTCTACGACCTGTTCTCGTTCAGGGTGATCCCGCCACTCGGCCGCGCCGTGACCGGTGATGCCGAGTCCTATCAGTATCTCGTCGAATCGATCCGCAAGTTTCCACGGCCCAGCGCCTTTGCCGAGATGATCACCGCCGCCGGCTTTGCGCGCGTGAAATGGGAAATCCTCTCCGGCGGCATCGTGGCGCTGCATTCGGGCTGGCGTTTGTGATTTCTGCAACAACCCACATCGTGCGCCTCGCCCGCGCCGCCTACGTCTTCGCGCGCGAAGGCGTGTTCGGCGTCGTCGATCCGGCCCTGGTGCCGCCGCCGGCGCAACTCCTGGTGAAGCTCGCCCGCCTGGTCGAGCGGCGCGGCGCCAAGTCCGGACCGCGGCTGTCGCGCGCGCTGACGCGGCTCGGGCCGGCCTATCTCAAGCTCGGCCAGTTCCTCGCCACGCGGCCCGACGTCGTCGGCGTAGTGCTGGCCAAGGATCTGGAGAGCCTGCAGGACCGGCTGCCGCCCTTCCCGCAATCCGAAGCCGAAGCCGTGATCGCGCAATCGCTGGAACGCCCGCTGGCGCAGGCATTCGTGAGCCTCGGACCCCCGGTCGCTGCCGCCTCGATCGCGCAGGTGCATCGCGGCGAGATCGAGCGCCGCGGCGTGCGCCAACAGGTGGCCGTGAAGGTGCTGCGGCCGAACGTCGCCTCCCGCTTCCGCCGCGATCTGTCCGATTTCTTCTTTGTCGCACACAAGGCGGAAGCGCATTCGGCCGAAGCGCGGCGATTGCGGCTGGTCGAGGTCATCAACACGATGTCGCGCTCGGTCGCGATGGAGATGGACCTGCGATTAGAGGCCGCCGCCCTCTCCGAGATGGCGGAGAACACCAACGACGATCCGGATTTCCGCGTACCGGCGGTGGACTGGGACCGCACCACCCACAACGTGCTGACGATGGAATGGATCGACGGCATCCCGCTGAACGACCGTATCAGGCTCGAGCAAGCCCAGGTCGACCTGCCCGATCTCGGCCGCAAGGTGATCCAGAGCTTCCTGCGCCACGCGCTGCGCGACGGCTTCTTCCACGCCGACATGCATCCCGGCAATCTGTTCCTGGACGATACCGGCCGGCTGGTCGCGGTCGACTTCGGCATCATGGGCCGGCTCGGGCAGAAGGAGCGGCGCTTCCTCGCCGAAATCCTGCTCGGCTTCATCGTCCGCGACTATCGCCGCGTCGCCGAGGTGCACTTCGAGGCCGGCTATGTGCCGGGGCATCACTCGGTGGAGAACTTCGCGCAGGCGATCCGCGCCATCGGCGAGCCGATCCACAACCGCACCGCCGAGGAAATCTCGATGGCGCGGCTGCTGACGCTGCTGCTCGAAGTCACCGGCCTGTTCGACATGCAGACGCGCCCCGAATTGATCCTGCTGCAGAAGACCATGGTGGTGGTCGAGGGCGTGGCGCGCGGCTTCGACCCCAAGCTCGACATCTGGAAAATTGCCGATCCCGTCGTGCGCGAATGGATCGAGCGCAATCTCGGGCCGGTCGGGCGTATCCAGGGTGCCATGTCGGGTGCCGGCGAGCTCGCCCGCGTGCTGGCGCATCTGCCCGATATCGCCTCGCGCGCGGTCGCAGTGCTCGGCAATCTCGAGAAGATGACGCGCGAGGGCGTCACGCTGTCGCCGGAGACGATCGCGGCGATGGGACGGACCGAGGGCCGCAAGAACCGCTGGCGGACGGTCGCGCTCTGGATCATCGCGGCCACTTTCATCGGAATCCTGATCGCCGTCCGGAATTTGTGATTGCAATGATAGCATATAATGCTAGCATTGCGGTCAAACCGATGGTGCCGCCATGGCCAATCTGACGATTCGCAAGCTCGATGACGCCGTCCGTGACGAGCTGCGCCTGCGTGCCGCCCGTAACGGGCGCTCGGTCGAGGACGAGGTACGGGTCATCCTGGGCGAGGTGGTGGCGCAGCAGCCCCTGGAGGCCACGCCCGCGGCTCCTGCTCCGCGCCCGCACGCGCCTGTCGCGTCGGCCAACGGCTTGGCGCGGGTCACCCTGATCATCGGAGGCGGCATCGCCGCCTACAAGGCGCTGGATTTGATCCGGCGGCTCAAGGAGCGCCACATCCATGTCCGCTGCGTGCTGACCAAGGCGGCGCAGCAATTCGTCACGCCGCTTGCGGCCAGCGCCCTGTCGCACGAGCGCGTCTATACCGACCTGTTCGATCCCGAGAGCGAATTCGATGCCGGTCACATCCGCCTCGCCCGCGAGTGCGACCTGGTCGTGGTGGCGCCGGCAACCGCGGACTTGATTGCAAAAATGGCGCACGGCCATGCCGACGACCTCGCCTCCGCGATCCTGCTCGCCGCCAATCGCCCGATCCTGCTGGCGCCGGCGATGAATCCACTGATGTGGAACAACGCCGCCACCCGCCGCAATGTGCTGCAGCTCCGCCGCGACGGCATCCTGACGGTCGGTCCCAATGCCGGCGAGATGGCGGAAGCGGGCGAAGCCGGTGTCGGGCGGATGGCCGAACCGACGGAAATCGCTGCCGCTGCCGAGCATATCCTGCGCCCGCCGCATCCGCGCCCGCTTCAGGGCAAGCGCGTGCTGATCACCGCGGGCCCGACGCATGAGGCGATCGATCCGGTGCGCTACATCGCCAATCGCTCCTCGGGCAAGCAGGGCTTTGCCATCGCCGCCGCCGCGCGAGATGCCGGCGCCGAGGTCGTGCTGGTCTCCGGGCCGGTCGACCTCGCCGATCCACCCGGCGTGTCGGTGATCTCAGTGGAATCCGCGCGCGACATGCTGCACCGGGTGGAAGCGGCGCTGCCTGTCGATGTCGCGATCTTTGCCGCCGCGGTCGCCGACTGGCGCGTCGCCAGTGAAGGCGAGCAGAAACTGAAGAAGACCGACGCCGGCGTGCCGTCGCTGCAACTGGTGGAGAACCCCGACATCCTCGCCACGACAGCGAAACTCACGGACAAGCGCCCGCAGCTGGTGATTGGCTTTGCCGCCGAAACCGAGCATCTGATCGAGAATGCGAAGGCAAAGATCGCCCGCAAGGGCTGCGACTGGATCGTGGCCAACGATGTTTCCCCCGCCACCGGCGTGATGGGCGGCGACCGCAACACCGTTCATCTGCTGACACGCGAGGGCGAGGATATCAGCGTCGATTCCTGGCCGGTCATGACCAAGGAGCAGGTCGCAACCGAACTGGTGGCGCGGATCGCGAAAGCCGTGGAGAGAAAATCGTGAGTACGACGATCAAGGTCGAAGTCAGGCAATTGCCGCATGGCGAAGGCCTTCCGCTGCCGGCCTACCAGACCGCCGATGCCGCTGGGCTCGATCTCTTGGCCGCAGTGCCCGAAGACACGCCGCTGGTCCTCGCATCAGGCAAATACGCAATGGTTCCGACCGCGCTGACGATTGCGCTGCCGCCGGGCTACGAGGCGCAGGTGCGGCCGCGTTCCGGACTTGCCGCCAAACACGGCGTGACCGTGTTGAATTCGCCTGGTACCATCGACGCCGACTATCGCGGCGAGATCAACGTGCTGCTGATCAATCACGGCGAGACACCATTTTCGATTCGACGCGGCGAGCGTATCGCGCAGATGGTGATCGCACCGGTCGTGCAGGCAGGCCTGGTTCCGGCGACAGCGCTGTCGAGCACCGAACGAGGCAGCGGCGGCTTCGGCTCGACCGGGCGATAAGTCGTTCGAATACAGATAAAATTTGGGCAGGCGCACGAGCCGAGCTCCGCATTTTTCACAGCGTGTCTTGCGTTCACGATCTGGACTCTTACTCGCTGAGTCAGCTTGAGGATATGCTCTTACGATTCGTGAGCGCGGCGGGGGTCTAACGCCGGGCCGAAGTCGTGCGTTCTGGGGCAAATTATGTCGGGCGTGGTCGCCGCAATGCGTCGAACCCTGCTGTCGTGCACCTCACTGGCGCGCGACGGCCTGCTCGGGCTCGCCGCCACGCTGGCGCTGTCCACCGGATCGGCGCGTGCCGCCGACTGGCTGTTCGAGCCGATGATCTCGGCGTGGTTCGACCTCGATCACCAGGAATTCGTCCTGTTCACCGCCGCGCTGGCATTGCTCGGCTTTTCCGTGGTCGCCGCGATCCTCTTGATGAGGACTCGCGTTCGCGCCACCCGGGGCGAGGGACATTTGCGCGCCGAGATCGCCGATCTGCAGGCCCAATCCGATCGCCTGCGTGCACTGCTGTTTGCGGAACCGCAGGTCCTGATTTCCTGGGCGGCCGGCGACAACCGCCCCGAGATCAGCGGCGACATTGCATTGCTGACCTCGCAGGAGGCGACGCAGAACTCGCCCCAGCGCGTGCTGGCGTTCGGAACCTGGCTGCCGCCGGAACCGGCGCTGCAGATGGACCATGCGGTCGACGCGCTGCGCGAGGCCGGCCAGGGCTTCCTGCTCAACCTCACCACCTCGAACGGCCGCGCGATCGAGGTGATGGGTCGCGCCATCGGCGGCCAGGCGATCGTGCGGATGCGCGAGCTCGGCGGCTTGCGTCGCGAACTGGCCGAAGCCAATCTGCGCTACAAGATGCTGCAGGAGGAGACCGAGCTGCTGCGCGATTTCGCCGCCGCCGCACCCTGGCCGATCTGGGCCAAGAATGCGCAGGACGATCTGCGCTATGCGAACGCGGCCTATCTGCGGGCGACCGAGGGCGCGAGTGTCGTGGATGCGATCCACCGCAATCTCGAACTTCTGGAGAACGACCAGCGGATCGAAATGGCCAAGGCGCTGCACGAATATTCGACCTATGCCGCGCGATTGCCGATCGTGGTCGGCGGCGAGCGGCGGATCTACGACGTCCAGGCGCTGAAGCTTGCCGGCGGCAGCGCCGGCATCGCCATCGACGCCAGCGAAGTCGCCGCGCTTCGCGCCGCGCTCACCCGGATGGCGGAAGCGCATCGCCGCACCCTCGACCAGCTCTCCTCCGGCGTGGCCGTGTTCGACGCCGACCGGCGGCTCGCCTTCTACAACGAATCCTACCGCCGCCTCTGGGACCTCGATCAGGCGTTCCTCGACTCTAATCCGGACGATTCCAGCATCCTCGACCGGCTGCGCGCCGCCCGCAAACTGCCCGAGCAACCGGATTTCCGCGCCTGGAAGACCAAGCTGCACGAGGCCTATCGCGCGGTCGAATCGGAGAGCTACACTTGGTTCCTGCCTGACGGCCGCGCGGTCAGCGTCGTTACCACGCCGAACCTCGAAGGCGGCGTCACCTATCTGTTCGACAACGTCACCGAAAGCCTCGATCTGGCGCGCCGCTTCGACGGCCTGATCCGGGTCCAGCACGAGACCCTCGACAATCTCAACGAGGCGGTCGCGGTGTTCGGCAGCAACGGCCGGGTGCAATTGTTCAACCCGGCATTCGAGAAAATGTGGCGGCTGCCGGCGGATGCGCTGCGCGAACAGCCGCATATCGAGACCGTGGAAGCGCTGTGCAAGCCGCTGTTCGACGATCCGATCGTCTGGCGGGCGCTGCGCGAGGCGATCACCGCGATCGAGAACCGGGCCCAGGTCGCGCTGAAGCTCGAGCGCAAGGACGGCAGCGTGCTTCATTGCATGACCATGCCGCTGCCCGACGGCGCGACCATGCTGACGTTCCAGGACATCACCGACACGGAGAATGTCGAACGCGCGCTGCGCGAGCGCAACGAGGCGCTCGAAGCGGCCGACCAGATGAAGGTCGACTTCGTCCACCACGTGTCCTACGAACTGCGCGCGCCGCTCACCACCATCATCGGCTTTGCGCATTTCCTCTCTGATCCCGCGACCGGGCCGCTCAACGAGAAGCAGGCGGAATATCTCGACTACGTCACCAAATCGACCAACGCGCTGCTCGCGCTCACCAACAACATCCTCGATCTCGCCACCATCGATGCCGGTGCGATGACGCTCGAGCTCGGCTCCGTCGATATCGGCAAGACGATCGAGGCCGCGGCCGAAGGCATCCAGGACCGGCTCGCGACCGACCGCATCACGCTCAAGGTCGATATCGAGCCCAACATCGGCGATTTCATCGGCGATGAACGACGCGTCGTGCAGGTGCTCTATAACCTGCTCGCCAACGCCGTCGGCTTCTCCCCGCATGACGGGACGGTCACGATCAGCGCGCGACGCGCCGAGCACAGCGTCGTGTTCGCGGTGACCGACAGCGGTCCGGGCATCGCGCCCGAGGTCAAGGACAAGGTGTTCAACTGGTTCGAGAGTCATTCCCATGGCTCGCGGCACCGCGGCGCCGGCCTCGGCCTGTCGCTGGTGCGCTCCTTCGTCGAGCTGCATGGCGGCAAGGTCCGCGTCGATTCGACTGTCGGCAAGGGCACGACCGTCACTTGCGTCTTCCCGGTCGACCAGAACGCGCATCGCAACGCCGCCGAATGATTGTCACCAGCACATTCACGGTTGCACTCGCCAATGAGGTCGCGACCGCGCATCTGATGGCCGATCTCGCGCTCTTGATCGGGCCCGGCGAAGTCATCGCGCTTTCCGGCGATCTCGGCGCCGGCAAGACCGCAGCCGCCCGCGCGCTGATCCGCTATCTCGCCGCCGACGATACGCTGGAAGTGCCGAGCCCGACCTTCACGCTGGCGCAAAGCTACGAGCTGCCGGCGTTCCCGCTGATCCATGCCGATCTCTACCGCATCAATGAGCCGAGCGAACTGGAGGAGATCGGGCTGTCGCCTTTGCCCGACGGCACGGTGGCGCTGATCGAATGGCCGGAGCGCGCGCCGGGTGCCCTGCCGCCCGATCGTATCGACATTGTGATGAGCCACCGGCCGGCGCTGGGATCGACCGCGCGCGCCGCCGAGATCACCGGCCACGGCAAGTCTGCCGCCGTCGTCATGCGGCTGAAGGCGCTGCGCCAGTTCCTCGACAATGCCGGCTATGCGGACGCACGGCGCGAGCGTATGCCGGGCGACGCCTCGACCCGCTCCTACGCGCGCCTATTCGACGACAATGGCAGCGTCATCCTGATGAATTCGCCGCGCCGCCCCGACGGGCCGCCGATCTACGACGGCAAGTCCTATAGCGCGGCCGTCCATCTCGCCGAGGACGTCAAGCCGTTCGTCGCGATCGACAATGGCCTGCGAGACCATGGCTTCTCCGCACCTGCGATCCGTCACTCCGATATCGATCTGGGATTCCTGATCACCGAGGATTTCGGCAAGGAAGGCGTCGTCGAGGGCGATCCGCCGGTACCGATCACCGAGCGCTACGAAGCCGCGACCGACATGCTGGCGGCGCTGCATCGCGAGAAGCTGCCGGAGACGCTGCCGCTGACTCCGCAACTCACCTACGAGATTCCCGTCTTCGACATCGACGCCTGGCTCGTCGAAATCGGGCTGATGATCGAATGGTACTTGCCGGACCGCGGCGTCACGCTTGCTTCCGACCTGCGCGACGAATTTTTCGCGATGTGGCGAACATTGCTGGAGAAGCCGGCCGCCGCGCCACGGACCTGGGTGCTGCGCGACTTCCACTCGCCCAATATGATCTGGCTCGGCGAGCGCACCGGCATCCTGCGGGTCGGCCTGATCGACTTCCAGGACGCCGTGCTGGGGCCTGCCACCTACGATCTGGTGTCGCTATTGCAGGACGCGCGGATCGACGTGCCCGAGCAGCTCGAGCTCACGCTGCTCTCCCGCTACATCAAGGCGCGGCGGACCACCGAGGAGCATTTCGACGCGGCCAGCTTCGCCGAGCTCTACGCGATCATGTCGGCCCAGCGTAACACGCGCCTGCTCGGGACGTTCGCGCGGCTCAACGGGCGAGACGGCAAGCCGCATTATCTCAAGCACCAGCCGCGGATCTGGACCTATCTTACTCGTTCATTGGCCCACCCGGCCCTGGCCGGCCTCCGCGAATGGTATGGGGCCCATGTCCCGCCGCCGGTTGCCTGATTTACTGCCTGTTAGCCCGAGCCGCCCTAGTGTGACACACGCTGCGGATGCAGAGCGGCTGGAGCATGACGGAAGCCGGTTTTCCCTCGCGACAAACGCGAAGCGTTTGCGCGGGAAGATCATGCTCAATTGAAAGATTTGAGTTTGGCGATGAAGACAGAACGGCAGCGCGGCGAGCGTGTCACCTTCGAACGCGGCATTCCCGCGCATATGATGGGGATCGACGGCACGTGGCGGCGTGACTGCACCATGGAAGACGTTTCCGAGACCGGCGCCAAGCTGACGGTCGAGGGCTCGGTGGAAGGCCTGCACCTGAAGGAGTTCTTCCTGCTGTTGTCCTCGACCGGACTTGCCTATCGCCGCTGTGAATTGTCCTGGGTCAATGGCGACCAGATCGGGGTCAATTTCCTCAAGCAGGGCGACAAAAAGAAGAAGGCGGGCAAGCGCGGCTCGCAACCCGCTGACGCCTGAAAATTGTTGTTTTGATGCACTTTCTTCGTCGCACGGCCGTCATGTGCGTCGACTATCGCGTCGACCCCATGCGCGCCCCGAATCGGCGTGATAGGATGGCGCGCGTCATGATTTGAACGGTTCGAGAGCCCGGAAGTATGCCCGTCACCCCCCGTAAAGCCATGGTCCTCGCTGCCGGTCTCGGCCTGCGCATGCGGCCTTTGACCGACCATATGCCGAAGCCGCTGGTGAGCGTGGCGGGCCAGCCCCTGCTCGATCATGTCCTGGACAAGCTTGCCACTGCCGGCGTCAGCGAAGCCGTGGTCAACGTGCACTATCTGCCCGACCAGATCATAGAACACGTCAAGACGCGGAAGCAGCCGCGCGTGATCATCTCGGACGAGCGCGACAAGGTGCTGGGCACCGGCGGCGCCGTCGTGAAGGCGTTGCCGCTGCTCGGGCCTGAGCCGTTCTTCCACGTCAACGCCGACACGATGTGGATCGACGGCGTGCGGCCGAATCTGGCGCGGCTTGCGGAGACCTTCGACCCTGCCAGAATGGATATCCTGCTCCTGATGGCGCCGACTGCGAGCAGCATCGGCTATAGCGGCCGCGGCGACTATTCCATGCTGCCGGACGGCGCACTGCGCAAGCGGCGGGAACAGCAGGTGGTGCCGTTCGTCTATGCCGGCGCCGCTATCATGTCGCCGTCGATCTTTGCCGACGCCCCCAAAGGCGAGTTCTCGCTGACCAAGTTGTTCGACCGCGCCAATGAGCAGGAACGGCTGTTCGGGCTCAGGCTCGACGGTGTCTGGATGCATGTTGGAACCCCCGAGGCCGTGCAAGCCGCGGAAGAAGCCTTCCTGGAAAGCGTGGCGTAGGCCGGACACCGCCGCCTAACCTGTCGTCATGCTCCGCGCATGCGGGGCATCCAGTACGCCGCAGCCTCTCGGGTCAATCACCGCCGTCTCTGGAATACTGGATCACCCGCTTTCGCGGGTGATGACCGGTGAGTAGCGGCTGGACCGCGCATGACCATCGGGAAATCGCCCCCTATATTAACGCCTGATCCCGAATCAGGCCCCTCATGCGCGTTTTCAGCGTTCCCCTCTCCGTCCCATTCCTGCGTACCGTTATCGCCGCTTTGGTCGACGGTCGCCTGGTCAGGGGATTCGACGCGCGCGGCACTCCCGAAAAGCTGGCCGACGCGACGCTCTATCTGCCGACGCGGCGCGCGGGCCGGCTCGCCCGAGAGATATTCCTCGATGTCCTGAACACGGATGCCGTGGTGCTGCCGCGCATCGTCGCGCTCGGCGACATCGACGAGGATGAACTCGCTTTCGCGGAAGAGGCGGAACAGTTCGGCGGCGCAGCGCCGCTGGAGATTCCGCCCAAGCTTGGCGAACTCGAGCGGCGGCTGACGCTGGCGAGGCTGGTCGCAGCCTGGGCCAAGAGCCCGGTGACCGCGCCACAGGTGGTCGGCGGCCCCGCATCGACGCTGCAGCTTGCCGGCGATCTCGCGCGGCTGATGGACGACATGGTGACGCGCGGCGTCGAGTGGAGCGCGCTCGATAAGCTGGTCCCCGATCAGCTTGACCAATATTGGCAGCATTCGCTGGATTTCCTGCGCATCGCGCGGCAGGCTTGGCCGGCCCATCTCGCCGAGGTCGGCCGCATCGAGCCGGCGGCGCGGCGCGACCTCTTGATCGCTGCAGAAGCCGCGCGCCTGACAGCGCAACCCGCTGGTCCCGTGATCGCAGCGGGCTCGACCGGTTCGATGCCGACGACCGCCAAGTTTCTCCACGCGGTAGCCAGGCTGCCGCACGGTGCCGTCGTGCTGCCCGGCCTCGATACCGATCTTGATGAAGAGTCTTGGGACACGATCGGCGGCATGCGCGATGCCAAGGGCAGATTCACCACGCCGCCCGCGTCGAACCATCCGCAATTCGCCATGCACGCGCTGCTCGATCGCTTCGGCATCAAGCGCGACGAGGTGGAAATTCTGGGTGAGCCGGCAGCACACGGGCGCGAGGTGCTGATGTCGGAAGCGATGCGGCCGTCCAGCGCCACGGCGCAATGGCACGACCGGCTCGAACAGCCCGAAATCGCCGAGAAGATTTCCGCCGGCATGAACGGCATCGCCGTTGTGGCGGCGCCCAACCCGGAGATGGAAGCGCTCGCCATCGCCATTGCGATGCGCGAGGCGCGGCATCTCAATAAATCAGCCGCACTGGTGACGCCGGACCGCGCTTTGGCGCGGCGGGTGATGGCGGCACTGACGCGCTGGAATCTCGAATTCGACGATTCCGGCGGTGAAGCGCTGATGGACACGCCGTCCGGCATTTTCGCCCGCCTCACCGCCGAAGCCGCGACCAAGGGGCTGGAGCCGCCGACACTGCTCGCGCTCTTGAAACATTCGCTGTTTCGGCTCGGCGCCGCGCCTGGCGCCCACCGGCGCGCGACCGAAGTCTTGGAGCTGGCGCTCTTGCGCGGCACGCGGCCGCAAGCAGGGAGCGAAGGCCTTGCCCGCGACTTCGAACGCTTCCGCAGCGAACTCGCCAAGCTGCGCCGCGGGGAGACCTCATCGCTGCATGCCCTCGAACAGCGGACCAGGCTCCGCGATGTCGAGCTCGACCAGGCGCAGTCGCTGATATCAAAGCTGAGGGCCGTGCTTTCGCCGCTCGAAAGCCTCAGCGCGTCCAAGCCTTACGATTTTGCCGAGCTGGCGCTGCGGCATCGCGGGGCTCTCTCCGCGCTGTCCTGCGATCAGCACGGCGTCGCCGTCGCCTTCGAGGAACAAGCAGGCTCCGTGCTCGTATCCGCTTTCGATGATCTCGTCGGCGCAAAGAAACTGAGCGGCGTGATGGTCCCGCTCGCCGATTACCCTGACGTCTTCCAGACCGCTTTTGCTGACAGGATGGTGCGCCGCCCGGAATCGCCCCGCGCGCATCTCCACATCTTCGGCCAGCTCGAAGCGCGACTGACGGAGACCGACCGTGTCATCCTCGGTGGGCTCGTGGAAGGCGTCTGGCCGCCGGCGCCGCGGATCGATCCCTGGCTCAGCCGGCCAATGCGGCACGAGCTCGGTCTCGATTTGCCGGAACGGCGTATCGGCCTTTCCGCGCATGACTTCGCGCAACTGCTCGGCACCGATGATGTGATCCTCAGCCACTCGGCCAAGGTCGGCGGCGCGCCGGCAGTGGCCTCGCGCTTCCTGCACCGGTTTGAGGCGGTCGCCGGCGAGGCGCGCTGGAAGGCCGCGAAGGCATCGGGCGAGAAATACGTCCATTACGCCGCCGAACTCGACCGGCCGGAGAAAGTCGAGCCGATCGCGCAGCCTGCGCCAAGACCGCCGCTCGCGACACGGCCGCTCAAGATGTCGGTGACCGCGATCGAGGACTGGCTGCGCGATCCCTATACGATCTATGCAAGATATATCCTGAGGCTCGACCCGCTCGATCCCGTCGACATGCCGCTGTCGGCGGCCGATCGCGGCTCGGCGATCCACGCCGCGCTCGGCGAATTCACGGAAGCCTTCGCCAACGGGCTGCCGGACGATCCGCTTCGGGCGCTGCGCGAGATCGGCGGCAAGCATTTTGCGCCATTGATGGAACGCCCGGAAGCGCGGGCGCTGTGGTGGCCGAGGTTTCAGCGCATCGCAGCGTGGTTTGCCGAATGGGAGACCGCGCGGCGCGGCGATATCGCGGCCATCAATGCCGAGATTCGCGGCGAAATCGGCATCTCCCTCGATAATGCGCGCATCTTCACGCTTTCGGCGCGCGCCGACCGGATCGAACGCAATCACGACGGCTCGTTCGCGATCCTCGACTACAAGACCGGGCAGCCGCCGACCGGCAAACAGGTCCGCATGGGATTGTCGCCGCAGCTCACGCTGGAAGCCGCGATCCTGCGCGAGGGCGGGTTTGAGGGAATTCCCGCCGGCGCATCCGTCGGCGAACTCACCTATGTCAGGCTGAGCGGCAACAACCCGCCGGGCGAGCAGCGGACGCTGGAACTGAAGATCAGGCCAGGCGATACGCCGCAAGCGCCCGACGATGCCGCCGACCACGCGCGGCGGGAATTGGAAAACCTGATCCGCCAGTTCGAGGACGAGAACCAGCCCTACACCTCGCTGAATCTCTCGATGTGGGCCAATCGCTACGGCACCTATGACGACCTCGCCCGCATCAAGGAATGGTCGGCGGCAGGCGGTCTGGGAGTGGAGGAATGGTGAAAACGCCCCGCCCCATTCCCGACGCGGTGCGCGCCACGCAGGCGCGCGCATCCGATCCCAAGGCGTCCGCGTTCGTGTCCGCCAATGCCGGCTCGGGCAAGACCCATGTGCTGGTGCAGCGCGTGATCCGGCTGCTGCTCGAGGGCACCCCGCCCGAAAAGATCCTCTGCATCACCTTCACCAAGGCGGCCGCGGCCAACATGGCCGAGCGGGTGTTCTCCACGCTCGGCCACTGGGTCACCCTCGACGATACCGCGCTGGACGCCGCGATCCGCGAAGCCGGCATCGCCCATCCCAATGCAAAGCTCCGGAGGGAGGCGCGAAAGCTGTTCGCCTGCGCGCTGGAGACGCCGGGCGGGCTGAAGGTGCAGACCATCCACGCGCTGTGCACGCGTTTGCTGCAGCAGTTCCCGTTCGAGGCCAATGTGCCGGCGCGGTTTGCCGTGCTCGACGAGCGCGACCAGAACGAGATGATGGAGCGCGCCAACCTCGCCGTGCTCTTGGAAGCCTCGCGCAACCCCGACAGCGCCACCGGGCGCGCGTTGATGGTGGCGATGGCAAGCGCCGCTGACGTCACCTTCAAGGACGTGGTGCGCGAGGCGTGCCTCAGCCGCGACCACTTCATGGCCTGGACCGATACCGCGGGCAGCGCGGAAGCCGCCGCCGCAGAGATGTCGGCGGCGCTTGGCGTCGCCGCCAATGATTCGATCGAGGATGTCGAGCGCGATATCCTCGACGGTCCTTATCTGCCACGCGCGCGCTGGGAGGACGTTGCGCTTGTCCTTGAGACAAGCAGCAAGGCCGATCAGAAGCAGGCCGCTCGACTTCGTTCCGCGCTGCTGTTCACCGGCAGTGCACAAGTGGACGAATACCTCAGCGTATTCCTTACCGATGAGCGGCTGCCACGCGACTCCGTGGTGACAAAGAAATTCTGCCGAGACAATGATGCAGTCGGCAACCTGTTCGACGCAGAAATCCGCCGCATCCATCCGCTGATCGAACGCCGCCGCGCCGTGACGATCCGCGACCGCACCGAGGCGCTGCTGCATATCGCGACTGCCGCGGCTGCGAACTATCGCCGAGAGAAACTAGAGCGCGGGCTACTCGATTATGACGACCTCATCGACAAGACGTTAGAGATGCTCGACCGCGTCTCCTCCGGCTGGGTGCACTACAAGCTCGACCGCGGCGTCGATCATGTCCTGATCGATGAGGCGCAGGATACGAGCCCGAAGCAATGGGACATCGTCGCGCACATCATCTCCGAATTCACCTCCGGCGCCGGCGCGCGCGACGGCGTGGTACGGACGGTGTTCGCCGTCGGCGACGAGAAGCAGTCGATCTTCTCGTTCCAGGGCGCGGCTCCGCATGAATTCGATCTGCGCCGCCGCGAATTGAAGAAGAAGTTCGAGGATGCCGGGCTGAAATTCGATCCGGTCTCCTTCACCTATTCGTTCCGTTCGGGCCCGGCGATCCTGCAATCGGTCGACCATGTCTTCCGCGAGCAGGAGATCTATCGCAGCATCCATGCGGTCGAGAACGGCTACCCGCTCCACAATGCGCTGGCCGACGCCGGCCCCAGCATGATCGAGCTCTGGGAGCTCGCGGAAGCCGACGACCGGCAGGACATCGAGGGCTGGCGCGCGCCGTTCGACGGCGTCTCCGTCACCAGCCCCGAAGTCAAACTGTCAAAGCGCATCCAGGCCGAAATCCGCCGGCTGGTGGAGAGCGGCACCATGACCGGCAGCCGCGGCAACCGGCGGCCGCTCACTTACGGCGATGTCCTGGTGCTGGTGCGACGGCGCGGCAACGCGTTCGACGCTGTGATCCAGGCGCTGAAGCATGCCAATATCCCGGTCGCCGGCGCCGACCGGCTGAAGCTGACCGAGCACATCGCCATCATCGACCTGATGAACCTCGCGGACGCGCTGCTGCTGCCGCAAGACGATCTGGCGCTTGCGGTGGCGCTGAAGAGCCCGCTGTTCGGCCTTGATGACGACGATCTGTTCAAGCTGGCCTGGGAGCGCAAGGGATCGCTGCGCCAGGCGCTGGCGCTGCATGCGGCGACCGACGAGCGCCTCGCGGCCGCGCTGAAACGGCTCGAGCGATGCGAGCGGCAGTTTGCCGATTCGACCCCGTTCGCCTTCTATGCCTGGCTGCTCGGCGGCGATGGCGGGCGGGCGCGCTTCCTGCGCCGGCTGGGGCATGAGGCCAATGACGCGCTCGATGAATTCCTCGAGCTCGCGCTGGCCTATGAGCGCAAGGCGCCCAGCTCGCTGCAAGGCTTCGTGGCGTGGCTCCGCGCCGCCGACACCGAGGTGAAGCGCGACATGGAGATCTCGCGCGACGAAGTGCGCGTGATGACCGTGCACGGCGCCAAGGGACTGGAGGCCTCCGTCGTGTTCCTGGTTGATACCACGACCTCACCCTCGGATACGCAGCGCCTGCGGCTGATCCATCTGCCGCAGGGTAATGGCGCGCCACACGCGCCCGGCGTCGTGGTCTGGGCCGGCCGCAAGGCCGAAGATCCAGGTCCGGTCGCCAAGGCGCGCGAGGCGATGCTGGAGGAGACCGAGGATGAATATCGCCGCCTGCTCTATGTCGCGATGACGCGCGCCGCCGATCGGCTGATCGTCGGCGGCTGCCTGCCCGGCAACATGAAGAAGGTCCGGACTTCCTCCTGGTATGACCTGATCGACAGGGGCCTCGCCAATTCCGGCCTCAGCCTGCAGGAGATCGAGACCCCGGCGGGCCTGGTGAAGCGCTATTTCCGGCCCGAGGATGCCGATGCTGCGACCGGCATCGCGGCGTTGGGGGCACCGCGGCCGATCGAACTGCCGTCCTGGCTGCAGCGGCCGGCGCCGACTGAACTCGCCGCCGACGGCCGGCTGCGGCCATCCGACCCGACCGACGACAGCCGCCGCGTCCGCAGCGGCGAGCAGCTCACCCAGCGCGCCCGCGCCATCCATCGCGGCACGCTAGTGCACCGGCTGTTGCAGTCGCTGCCGGATATCGCGGCCGAGCGCCGGCCCGGTGCGGCGCTCTCCTATCTCGAGCGCAATGCCCAGGATTGGACCGGGCAGGAGCGCGCGGCGCTGGCCGAAGGCGTGCTGGCCCTGATCGCAGATCGGCGTTTCGCAGCCGTGTTCGCCGCCGGAAGCCGGGCGGAAGTGTCGATTGTCGGCCGGCTGGAGCGGCCCGGGCAATCGCCGGCGCTGGTGTCCGGCCAGATCGACCGGCTGGTGGTGACGGCAGAGGAAGTCCTCATCGTCGACTTCAAGACCAACCACGCCCCGCCGAAAACTGCGGCCGAGGCGCCGCGGGGCTATGTCCGGCAGCTCGCGCTCTACCGGGCTGTGCTGCGCAAGCTCTATCCCGGGCGACCCGTCCGTGCCGTCCTGCTCTGGACCGAAAGTACTGAATTGATGGAGATTTCGGCCTCCGCGCTGGACAGGGAGCTGGCATCCCATCATGCCGGCGTGACCGAGCTTGACCCGGCAGGGGCTCGTTCATAGGTTTGTCCTAAGATTCCCGGGCGCGACTCAGTCGCGCCCTTTTCTTCCAACCGAACGAGGTATCCCATGGCCGTGGGCAAGGTTTCTGACGCCAATTTCGAAGCCGAAGTGCTCAATGCGACCGGGCCTGTCGTGGTCGATTTCTGGGCCGAATGGTGCGGCCCCTGCCGCATGATCGCGCCCGCGCTGGACGAGATCGCGGGTTCGATGGGCGACAAGGTCAAGATCGTGAAGCTCAACGTCGATGAGAGCCCGAAGACGGCTTCCAAATATGGCGTGATGTCGATCCCGACTTTGATGATCTTCAAGGGCGGCGAGATGGCCTCCCGCCAAGTCGGCGCGGCGCCAAAGGCGAAGCTGCAGCAGTGGATTTCGGCTGCGGTCTGATCCGCTTTCGCTTTAGATGATTGCTAAACGGCCGGCGACCGCCGGCCGTTTTATTTTCAGCGTATCCAGCCGGTCGCCAATGCAGATGCCAACTCAGGCTGGCCATTCTCGCGCGCCAGCGCGGCCATCGCGTCGTGGTCATAGGGCACATGGCGAAACGTCACCCGCCAGGCACCGTCGGCCAATTCCAGGATCGCGTAGCGCGCGTCGGGCGTGCCCGCCTCCACGACGTGCTTGTACGGATGGACGTCGCGGTAGCCTGGGGAACCGACGCTGCCGGGATTGACGATCAGGCGACCGTCGCGAAGCCGCACCGCCCGCGCAAGATGGCTATGGCCACAGAGGATAAGCGACTGGGTGATACCGCTCGCGGCCCGCTCGATCGCCTCCAGCGACGCCATCCGCACCGTACCATCAGGCTGCACCGTCTCCAGCCAATAGACTTCGTCGTCGACAGGCATCGCATGGCAGAGGAACACCTGGTCGCGAAACACGCACGTCGGCGGCACCGCGCGCAACCAGTCGAGATGGCTCTGATCGAGTTGCGCATGCGCGGGCCGGTCCCACGAACCCATCTTCTCCGGCGGGCGGTCGATGAGATAGCGGTCGTGATTGCCGAGCACGTGAACGGCACCGAGCGCCATCAGCGCATCCATCGTCCGCCGCGCGTCCAGCGGACCGCTCGCCATGTCGCCGAGATTGACGATCTCGGTGATCTCCTGCGCGCGAATGTCGGCAACGACAGCCTCCAGCGCCAGATAGTTACCGTGGACATCGGCGATGGCGGCGAAGCGCATGGTCACGACGGCGGCGTGCCGTTCACATCGAGCACATGGCCGGCGAGATAGAGCGAGCCGGTGATCAGGATGCGTGGCGGCACTTCGTAGGCAAGCTGCGAGAGCGCCTGCAGCGCGGCTTCCACGCTTGCCGCGATCTCCACGCGCATGCCGAACACGCGCGCGGCATCCGCCAGCCGATCCGGCGGCATGGCGCCCGCGCGGTGCGGAATCTCCACCGCGATGATATGACGGGTCAGGCCGGCGAAATTGGCGAGGAAGCCGGATGCATCCTTGTTCGCCATCATGCCGGCGATCACGACCAGCGGACGCGACACGCGCTCCTCGAGATCGCCGAGTGCAGCGGCCGCCACACGCCCGCCTTCCGCATTGTGGCCGCCGTCGAGCCAGATCTCCGAACCCGCCGGCGCCAGATTGACCAGCCCGCCCGACGCCAGCCGCTGCATCCGCGCCGGCCATTCGGCATTGACGATGCCGGCCTCGAACGCCGCGATCCCGATCTTGAACGCGTCGATCGCGCGCAGCGTCGCGATCGCGAGTCCGGCATTGTCAAACTGGTGACGGCCGAACAGTTTCGGCGCCGCCAGATCCATCAGGCCGCGATCATCCTGATAGACCAGCCGGCCGCGCTCGACCCCGACATGCCATTGCTGCCCGGCCGCATGCAGCGGCGCCCGCCGGCGCGCCGCCTGCGCCTCGACGACAGACATTGCGTCGGGCGACTGCTCGGCACAGATCACCGGCACGCCGCGCTTGATGATCGCGGCCTTCTCGCCGGCGATCGCGGTCAGCGTGTCGCCGAGGAATTCAGTGTGATCCATGCTGATCGGTGCGATGACGGAGGCGAGCGGCGTCTCGATCACATTGGTCGAATCCAGCCTGCCGCCGAGACCGACTTCCAACACCACGACATCGGCCGGATGCGCGGCGAACAGGCAGAACGCCGCCGCGGTCTCGATCTCGAAGATCGTGATCGGATGGCCGTCGTTGACGCATTCGCAATGTTCGAGCACCGAGCGCAATTCGTCGTCACCGACCAGCACACCGCCGCCGACGCGGCCAAGGCGATAGCATTCGTTCAGCCGCACCAGATAGGGCGAGGTGAAGACATGGACGCGCAGGCCGGCCGCCTCCAGGGTCGCGCGCAAATAGGCGATCGTGGAGCCCTTGCCATTGGTGCCGGCAACATGGATCACCGGCGGCAGCTTGCGCTCGGGATGATCGAGCCGCGCGAGCAGCCCATGCATGCGATCGAGGCTGAGGTCGATCGTCTTCGGATGCAGCGCCGAGAGGCGCGCAACCAACTCGCCGAGCGTCGGCGATGGTTGGGCGGCGGGTACGTTCACGCGTGGGGCGCTGCCGGCACGGTTTCCGGTGCCGAGACGATCTGGGCGGGCGTGGTGACCTCCGGCGCCGGCTTTAAGGGAACCTGCAGCGGCGGCGATTTGGTGAGCAGGCGGCACAGCCGCGCCAGCGTCGCGCGCATGTCATGGCGATGCACGACCATGTCGACCATGCCGTGGTCGCGCAGATATTCGGCGCGCTGGAATCCGTCCGGCAGTTTCTCGCGGATGGTCTGCTCGATCACGCGCGCGCCGGCGAAGCCGATCAGCGCGCCGGGCTCGGCGATATGGACGTCGCCCAGCATCGCATAGGAGGCGGTGACCCCGCCGGTGGTCGGATTGGTCAGCACAACGATGTATGGCTGCTTGGCCTCGCGCAGCATCTGCACACCCACGGTCGTGCGCGGCATCTGCATCAGCGACAGGATGCCTTCCTGCATCCGCGCGCCGCCCGAGGCTGCGAACACGATGAAGGGCGACTTCTTCTCGACCGCGAGCTCAAGCCCACGCACCATCGCCTCTCCGGCGGCCATGCCGAGCGAGCCGCCCATGAAATCGAAATCCTGCACCGCGATCACGACGCCGGCGCCCTCGAGCTTGCCGTACCCCACCTTGATCGCGTCATTCAGCGAAGTCTTGGCCCGCGCATCCTTGATGCGGTCGACATATTTGCGCTCGTCGCGGAACTTCAGCGGATCGGGCGTCACCTCCGGCAACGCCACGTCGAACCAGGTCTCGTTGTCGAAGATCGACTTCAGCCGCGCCACCGCGCCCATGCGCATGTGATAGTTCGAGCCGGGAATGACGAACTGGTTGGCCTCGACATCCTTGTAGAACACGAGCTGCCCGGAATCCGGGCACTTGATCCAAAGATTCTCCGGGGTCTCGCGCCGCAGGATGCTGCGGATCTTCGGCCGGACGACATTGGTGAGCCAGTTCATGCTTCGCTCCGAAATGCGGTCGGTTCCGCATCCTTGTTTGAGCATGATCCTTTCGGAAAACCGGTGCCCACTTTTCCGGATCATGCTCGCTAAACATATGGCGGGCCGGGTAACGCCCGGCAAGCCGCCCTGCAACCACGATTGCGGCCTATTCGGCCGCTTGTTTGGCGCCCCGGACGCCCTGCGCCAGCGCGGCGACAAGGTCGGCCACGGCGGTCACGGTTTTTACCGTCGCCCGCCCTTCCGCATCGAGGCTGCCGCGCACCGCATCGACCAGCGCGGTGCCGACTACCGCACCGTTGGCGTTTTCGGCGATCGCCCGCGCGGTCTCCGGCGTACGGATACCGAAACCGACGCAAACCGGCAGCTTGGTATGCCGCTTGATGCGCGCTACCGCTTCGGCGACCGCCTTGGCGTCCGCCGCTGCGGCACCGGTGATGCCGGTGATCGAGACATAATAGACGAACCCCGAGGTGTTCGCGAGCACCGCCGGCAGGCGCTTGTCGTCGGTGGTCGGCGTCGCCAGCCGGATGAAATTGAGCCCGGCCTTCATCGCCGGCAGGCACAGCTCGGTGTCCTCCTCCGGCGGCAGGTCGACGATGATCAGGCCGTCGACGCCGGCGGTCTTGGCATCGGCAAGGAACTTGTCGACGCCGTAAATGTAGATCGGGTTGTAGTAGCCCATCAGCACCAGCGGCGTAGCGTCGTCATCCTTGCGGAAGCCGCGCACCATCTCGAGCGTCTTCTTGAGCGTCATGCCGCCCTTGAGCGCGCGCAAGCCCGCCGCCTGGATCGACGGACCATCCGCCATCGGATCGGTGAAGGGCATGCCGATCTCGATGAGATCGGCACCGGCCTTCGGCAGCGCCTTGATGATGTCGAGCGACGTCGCAGGGTCCGGATCGCCGGCCATCACGAAAGTGACAAAGGCGGAGCGGCCCTGTTTCGCGAGCTCGGCAAAACGTGCATCGATACGGGTGGTCACTTGTCTCGGCCCTTCAAGATGTCGCCGACCTGCGGCACGTCCTTGTCGCCGCGGCCGGAGAGGTTGACCACCATCAGGTGATCCCGGGGACGTTTCGGCGCGAGCTCCATCACCTTGGCGATGGCGTGCGCCGGCTCCAGCGCCGGGATGATGCCTTCGAGCCGCGACAGCAACTGGAAGGCTTCCAGCGCCTCCTCATCGGTCGCCGAGAGATAGTTGACGCGGCCGGTCTCGTGCAGCCAGGCGTGCTCCGGCCCGATGCCGGGATAGTCGAGGCCCGCCGAGATCGAGTGCGCTTCCTGGATCTGGCCGTCTTCGTCCATCAAGAGATAGGTGCGGTTGCCGTGCAGCACGCCCGGCCGGCCGCCCGCGATCGACGCCGCATGCAATTGCGTCAGCCCGTGGCCGGCGGCCTCGACGCCAAAGATCTCGACCGAGGGATCGTCGAGGAAGGGATGGAACAGGCCCATCGCATTGGAGCCACCACCGATGCAGGCGACGAGCGAATCCGGCAGGCGACCCTCGACCTCCTGCAATTGCTGGCGCGTTTCGATGCCGATGATCGACTGGAAGTCGCGCACCATCATCGGATAGGGATGCGGGCCGGCCACGGTGCCGATGCAGTAGAACGTGTTGTGCACGTTGGTCACCCAGTCGCGCAGCGCATCGTTCATCGCGTCCTTCAGCGTGCGCGCGCCCGATTGCACCGGGACCACCTTGGCGCCCAGCATCTCCATGCGGATCACGTTGGGCTGCTGCCGCGCGACGTCGACTGCACCCATATAGACCACGCATTCGAGCCCGAACCGCGCGCACAGCGTCGCCGTGGCGACACCGTGCTGACCGGCGCCGGTCTCGGCGATGATGCGCTTCTTGCCCATGCGGCGCGCGAGCATGATCTGGCCGAGCACATTGTTGACCTTGTGCGAGCCGGTGTGATTGAGCTCCTCGCGCTTGAAATAGATTTTTGCGCCGCCGAGATGCTCGGTCAGCCGCTCGGCGAAATAGAGCGGCGACGGCCGGCCGACATAGTGCTTCAGATGGCCGTCCATCTCCTTCTGGAAGGCGGGATCGGCCTTGGCCTCGGCATAGGCCTTTTCGAGATCGAGGATCAGCGGCATCAGCGTTTCCGCGACGAAGCGTCCGCCGAAAATGCCGAAATGCCCGCGCTCGTCGGGACCGCTGCGGAAAGAGTTGGGTAGTGCTGGGCTCATCGAACCATCAATTCTTTGGCGCGCGCGGCGCGGATGAAGGCGCGGATCAGTTCGGGATCCTTGATGCCCGGCGAACGTTCGACGCCGGAGGAAATGTCGACGCCGCCGGCATGGGTGACACGGACGGCTTCGGCGACATTGTCGGCGTTCAGCCCACCTGAGACCATGAAGGGCAAGTCAAGCTCGAGCTTTTCAAGCACGCGCCAGTCGAACACCGTGCCGAGCCCTCCCGGCCGGGTCGCACCCTTCGGCGCGCGGGCGTCGAACAGGATGCGGTCGGCGACCGCGGCATAGCCCGCGAGGGGTGCGAGATCGGCTGCGGTCTCGACGGCAAGCACCTTCATCGCCTGCAGGCCGAACCTTTGCTTGATGTCGCGCACGCGCGCGACCGTCTCCTTGCCATGCAGTTGCAAAATGTCGGGCTGCAGCGTCTCGACGATGTTTTCGAGCGTGGCGTCATCCGCATCGACGGTGAGCGCCACCTTCACGGCGCGGCCCTTCGCCTGCCGGCCCAGCTCCCGCGCGGTCTCAAGCGACAGATGCCGCGGCGAAGGCGGAAAGAACACGAAACCCACCATATCGGCACCGGCCTCTAGCGCGACGCCGAGCGTCTCGCGCGTGGACAGGCCGCAGATTTTGACGAGCAGGGGCATGGTCTCTGAAGGCACGTTCTCAACGGCCGGAACTGACGGGCCCGGCACGGACGGGGCGGGTTCTACAACGTCGCGCCCTGCTTGTCTCGCCCGACGACCCCCGATGAAGCACCATTTACCGGGCCTACGAGGCGGCGCCGTTCGGCCTGCACGGCGGCCAGCGCCGCCCGCAGATCGGCCAGTTCCGCCCGGGCCTGACGGGCGTCAGCCTCATGCTGCCGCGCCGCACGGCGCCAGCGATGCTGCCGGAACCAGGTGGCTATGCCGCCCGCGATCACGCCCAGGATCGCCATGATAATCAGCACCAGGAACAACGGCAGCGTTATCGCCACCGTCGGAGTGGTCGAATTGAACGGATCGAATGAAACCGTCACCAGGTGACGGTTCGCGACGGCGAAGATGATGAAGAACAGGCCAAGCAGGATGACGAGCAGCGTCGTGAAGAACTTTCGCATCACCATCCCTCGCATCAGCCGACAATCGCATGCCGATCTATAGCAATCGGAGACGCGGATGCGCCAGCAATCTCGGCGAGATCAGGCGCTCGATTCCGGCGAGCTGCCGCCACTGCCGGTGTCGCGGTTCAGGCGCTCGCGCATTTCCTTGCCGGTCTTGAAGAACGGAACGCTCTTCTGATCGACCGGCACATGCGCACCCGTTCGCGGATTGCGGCCGGCCCGCGCCGGGCGATGCTTCACCGAGAACGCGCCGAAACCGCGCAGCTCAACCCGATCGCCGCGCGCCAGCGCAGCCACGATCTCATCGAGGATCGCATTGACGATGTTCTCGACATCCCGCTGGTAGAGATGCGGGTTGTGCTCGGCGATACGCTGAACAAGTTCGGATTTGATCATCGAGAGTGTGGCCCGGGACCTTGCGGACATCCATTTCCGTGAAAATGCCTTGAACTGTCAAGACGCTAAATCACTTTTGGTGCCGATGAGGAGCCGTGACAAATGGCCCGAACCCGACTTTTCGCGATTCCCGCAATACGGGAATGCGACCAAAGGCCGATTGTGCGCATCTCAATTGCTCCCCGACGGCTGCCATAACGCCAGCATGCCATCCATGCCGAGCCGATCGACGGCCTGGACGAGGCCGACCTGCTCAATGCGGCGCGCGATCCCGCTCAAACCAAATGCATCAAGCGTGACCGAAGCCGCCGTGCGCAGGAATGTCAGATCGCCAAAGCGCGGATTGAGCTTGTAGTCGCGCACCGGCAACTCGCTCTTGATCTTCTTCTCCTGGACCAGCCAGGCGACCGCGGTCTTCTCATCGCCGAGCTGATCGACGAGCTTCAATTCCACTGCCTGCCGGCCAGTGAAGACACGCCCGTCCGCGACCTTTTCGAGCAGGGCATCATCCATGCCGCGCCGCTCCTTCACGAGGCCGCGGAACCAGGCGTAGGAATCCTTCACCAGCGCATCGATCGCGGCGCGCGCTTCCGGGCTGGTCGGCTCATAGCCGTTGGGCGCGGCTTTCAGCGGCGAGGACTTCACCTCCTCGACCTTCACGCCCACTGTCTTCAGGAGTTCGCTGACATTGGGAAACTGGAACAGCACGCCGATCGAGCCGACCAGCGAGCTCTGCTGCGCGACGATATGGTCGGCGGCAATCGCGGTGATATAGCCGCCGGAGGCCGCCAATCCCTCGACCACCACGACCAGCGGCTTCTTCGCCTTCAGCCGCGTCAGCGCGTCGTAAAGCTGCTCGGAACCGGCGGTCGTGCCGCCGGGCGAATTGATGTGGACAATGACGGCCGCGGCCTGCGACTTCTCCAGCCGCTCCAGCGCCTCGACGCGATCATGGTCGCTGCGGATCAGACCCTCGATATTGACGCGCGCGATCGATCCCGCTGTCGTCAGCGAGCTGCGTCCGCCGGCTGCGATCACGCCGACGCCAACGACGGCCGCGATCGCAACCACCGCGGCCGCGACACGCCAGAACGTCAGCTTGCGGCGAATCCGGCGACGATCGACGATCACGTCTGAATCAAGCGACATCGAAAATCTCCAAAAGAGCTCAACGCGTTCTTGCAATCACAGGATGACGGAGAGCTTATCAAAATACATCAATTGCGGTGCAATATGAAGAAAACAAGGCTGGTGTAGCGTTACAGCCGTAGCCTGGCTGGAATACGCCGAAACACGCAGCCGTAGCCCGGACGGAGCCAACGAGTCGCGCGAACGCGCGCCCGATGACAGGCTCCATCCGAGGCTACGCCCAAACAAAAAGCCCCGGCCGAAGCCGGGGCTTTGATGATGCAAGAAGGAGAGCGAGTGCTCACTTCTCGTTGGCGCGATTCTTGAGTGCGGTGCCGAGAATGTCACCGAGCGTCGCACCCGAATCGGAGGAGCCGTACTGCGCGATGGCTTCCTTCTCCTCGGCCACTTCCAGCGCCTTGATCGAGACCTGCACCTTGCGGGCCTTCTTGTCGAACTGGATCACCCGTGCATCGACCTTCTCACCGACGGCGAAGCGTTCGGCGCGCTGGTCGTTGCGGTCGCGGGCGAGTTCCGAGCGCTTGATGAAGGTGGTGAAGTCGGTGCCGGCGATCTTCACCTCGATGCCGCTCTCCTTCACCTCGAGCACTTCGCAGGTCACGACCGCGCCCTTCTTGACGTCGCCCGGCTCGGCGAAGGGATCGCCCTCGAGCTGCTTGACGCCGAGCGAGATGCGCTCCTTCTCGACATCGACATCGAGCACGACGGCCTTCACCAGGTCGCCCTTCTTGAAGTTGTCGATCACCTGCTCGCCGGGAAGCTTCCAGTCGAGATCGGACAGATGCACCATGCCGTCGACGTCGCCTTCGAGACCCAGGAACAGGCCGAACTCGGTCTTGTTCTTGACCTCGCCCTCGACCACCGAACCGACCGGGTGCTTCTCGACGAAGACCTCCCACGGGTTGCGCATGGTCTGCTTGAGGCCGAGCGAGATGCGCCGCTTGACCGAATCGACTTCCAGCACCTGCACCTCGACTTCCTGCGAGGTGGAGACGATCTTGCCGGGATGCATGTTCTTCTTGGTCCACGACATCTCGGAGACGTGGATCAGGCCTTCGATGCCCGGCTCGAGCTCGACGAACGCGCCGTAGTCGGTGATGTTGGTGACGCGGCCGGTGAAGCGGGCGCCGAGCGGATATTTCGCCTCGATGCCCTGCCACGGATCGTCCAGGAGCTGCTTCATGCCGAGCGAGATGCGGTGCGTCTCGTGGTTGATCTTGATGATCTTGACCTTCACGGTCTGGCCGATGGAGAGCACCTCGGTCGGGTGATTGACGCGGCGCCATGCAATATCGGTGACGTGCAACAGGCCATCGATGCCGCCGAGGTCGACGAACGCACCGTAATCGGTGATGTTCTTGACCACGCCGTCGATCACCTGACCCTCTTCGAGGTTCTGCACCAGTTCCTGGCGCTGCTCGGCGCGGGTCTCTTCCAGCACGGTGCGGCGGGACACCACGATGTTGCCGCGGCGGCGGTCCATCTTGAGGATCTGGAACGGCTGCGAATTGTTCATCAGCGGCCCGACGTCGCGGATCGGACGGATATCGACCTGCGAGCGCGGCAGGAAGGCCACGGCGCCGTCGAGATCGACGGTGAAGCCGCCCTTGACCTGGTTGAAGATGACGCCCGTGACCTTCTCGTTGTTCTGGAACGCCTTCTCGAGCTTGCCCCAGCTTTCCTCACGCCGCGCCTTGTCGCGCGACAGCACCGCTTCACCCAGCGCATTCTCGATGCGGTCGAGGAACACCTCGACCTCGTCGCCGACCTTGAGATCGCTTTCGCGGCCGGGGCCGGCGAATTCGCGCAGCGCCACGCGGCCCTCGGTCTTCAGGCCGACGTCGATGACGGCCATGTCCTTTTCGATGGCAACCACCTTGCCCTTGACGACCGAGCTCTCCTGCAGATTGCCGCCGGCAAAGGATTCATCGAGCATCGCGGCGAAATCGTCGCGGGTAGGACTATAGGAAGCAGCAGTATTCGAAGCCATATGTTCTCCAGATGCGGGTGTCTTGCCGGCCGTTCGGGTTAAGGGCGCATCGCGCATGTGGTGTCAGGTCCGCAAATCCTGACGACCGCTCCTTGCGCGAAGGCGCAAAAGCGGGCCGGCAGCAAGCCACATGTTCGATACGTTGATGGCGCGCATTCCGCAAAAGTGGAAACCGGTTTTGCGAAAGAATGCGCGTGACGCAGATGTCCAGGCCGGAAACGAAGGATCGACTTCGAGAACCGATGGAGCGGGCGCTCCTCCAATGTCGGCCGGGGCTCATACCCCCCTGCCGGCCCGCTCGGGCGGCCCCGACATGGTCGATGGCGGCACGGACGCTATCGATATAGTATCCACCGCTATTTTCGGCAAGCCAGAAATGCCCGATTTGCGGGCCTCTGAGGCTGAAACAAGCCTTAACAATGCCCGACTGCATTTGAACAATTGTTGACCGTGTTGCGCGAAAGGCGTCCGGCAGGGCTTGCGGTGGAACCCGGGCTTAAGCGAGCCCGCGCATAGTGGGGCCACCCAAGACACAGGGGGTACGACCATGAAAAGCCTGATCGCCCTGGCCGTCGTTGCCGCTTTTGCACTCGGCCATGCCATCGCCGCGATGCCCGGCGCGGCGGCGTCGATGCGGACTTTTTCGGCTGCACAGTCTTTTTCGGGACTGGCTGACCAGTAAAGTGCCTCGTTAGGCCAGTCCGCGCGCGGCGCGCACCGATTCGACGATTGCAATCGCGGCGCGCACGCCGGCCTCGATATCGAGATTGGAATTGTCCAGCGTGTGCGCATCGGGCGCCGCCTTGAGCGGAGCCACGGGACGGTTCTTGTCGCGCTCGTCACGCTTGAGAATATCAGCCAGCACCGCTGCCTCATCGGCGTCCTCGCCGCGTGCGCGGGCCTCCAGCGTCCGCCGCCGCGCCCGCACGCGCGGATCGGCGACGACAAAGATCTTCACGTCGGCATCCGGGCAGATCACGGTTCCAATGTCGCGGCCGTCAAGCACCGCGCCGGGCGGATCGGCCGCGAACTGGCGCTGGAAATTGACCAGCGCCTCGCGCACTTTCGGGATCGCCGAGACGACGGAAGCGGCATCGCCGATCCGCTGCGTCTTCAACTCGGGATGGCCGAATTTCTCAGGATCGAGCTCCATCGCCGCCTTGATCGCGCGCGCCTCATCGGTGAGGTCGGCGCCGGCATCGAGCAGCGCTTTCGCCACCGCGCGATAGATCACGCCGGTGTCGAGATGGCGGTAGCCATAATGGGCGGCGAGCCGTTTTCCCAGCGTGCCTTTGCCGGATGCGGCCGGCCCGTCGATAGCGATGATCATGAAAACTCCGCGCCGAGCGAGCGCATCATCGGAATGAAATCCGGGAAACTGGTGGCGATGAAGGCGGTGTCGTCGACCCTCACCGGCCGGTCGGCGGCGAGCCCCATCACCAGTGCCGACATCGCGATGCGATGGTCCATGTGGGTGGCGACTACGCCGCCGCCGGGCACATGGCCCTTGCCCTCGACGATCAAATCGTCGCCTGAAATCTCGACCTTGACGCCGTTGACGCGCAGCATGTCGGCGGTGGCTTCGAGGCGATCGGATTCCTTCACGCGCAATTCCTGCAGGCCGCGCATGATGGTGGTGCCTTCGGCGTAAGCCGCCGCGACCGCCAGCACCAGATATTCGTCGATCATCGACGGCGCGCGTTCCGGCGGCACCTCGACCCCGCGCAATTTGGAAGCACGCACGCGCAACCGCGCCATCGGCTCGCCGCCATCACTGCGCAGCTCGTCCTCTTCGATCGAGGCGCCCATCTCGCGCAGCGTGGCGAACAGGCCAGTGCGCAGCGGATTGGTCATGACGTCCGGCAGCACGATATCGGAGCCGTCGACAACCAGCGCCGCCACGACCGGGAACGATGCTGAGGAGGGATCGGCGGGCACGACGACCTCGGCGCCGTGCAGCTCCGGCTGGCCGGTCAGCACGATCCGGCGGCCGTGGCTGCCTTCCTTGCTCGAGGTGAGTTCGGCGCCAAAATGCTTCAGCATCAGCTCGGTGTGATCGCGGCTGGCTTCCTGCTCGATCACCGTGGTGACGCCGGGCGCCGAAAGCCCCGCCAGCAGCACCGCGGACTTGATCTGGGCCGAGGCGACCGGGGTCCTGTAGACGATCGGCACTGGGCTCCGGGCGCCATGCAGCGTCAGCGGCAGGCGGCCGCCTTCCCTCATCTCGCCGGCCTTGGCCCCCATCAGTTCCAGCGGATCGAGGATCCGCCGCATCGGCCGCGAGCGCAGCGAGGCGTCGCCGTCGAAGGTGGCGGTGATCGGACAGCCGGCGACCGCGCCCATCACCAGCCGGCAGCCGGTGCCGGAATTGCCGAAATCGAGCGGGCTGGCAGGCTCCGCGAAGCCGCCGACGCCGACGCCCCGGACCGACCAGGCAAACGGCCCGGTCCGCTCGACCGCAGCGCCCAGCGCCCGCATCGATTTGGCGGTGTTGAGCACGTCTTCACCCTCGAGCAGCCCGGAAATCCGGCTTTGGCCAACCGCCAGCGCGCCCAGGATCAGGGCCCGGTGGGAGATCGACTTGTCGCCGGGCACGCGCGCCCTGCCGTTCAGGGGACCGCTCGCACGGGCTTCCAAGGGGGTCTTGGAGGGGGTCTTTTCGGGATTCTGGGGGTCGGAATGGGCCAAGATCGCGTCCTCTCGCGGCGCGGCAGGTAACACATCGAACCCCCGGCGTCACCCGGGGACAAATGCCCGCAAACCGCTATTGACAGCGGCCCCTCAACTAGCCAAGTGAAGCACCGCTTTTCAGAAAATTCCTGGGATCACCACGTGGCCAAGTCCGACCTCGGAACCAAACGCATTTGCCCGACCACGGGCAAGAAGTTCTATGATCTGAACAAGAACCCGGTCATCTCGCCTTACACCGGCGAGGTTGTGCCGATCGCCCCCGTGGCGCCGCCGCGCGCGACCCGAGGCGCCAGCGCCGCTGCGGCCACCACCGCCGCGGATATGCCGGAGCCCGCGGAGGCCGAAGAGTTGGTCTCGCTCGAGGAGGCCGATGCCGAGGAGAACACCGGCAAGGTCAAGGCCGTCGTTCCCGAATCCGAGGACGACATCGAGATCGACGAGACCCTCGAAGACGATGATGACGATGATTCCACCTTCATCGCCGACGAAGAAGAGGGCGATGAGGACGTCACCGACATCATTGGCGACGTCGGAGGCGATGAAGAGACTTGAGATCGATCCAGAACTGTGTTCTGGGTCTTTCCCCGCGAGTCGGATGCGGCTCGCGATCCCTTAAGGGGCCATAGCTCAGCTGGGAGAGCGCTTGCATGGCATGCAAGAGGTCGGCGGTTCGATCCCGCCTGGCTCCACCAGCCTTCGCTCGCTTCGCGAGCTACGGCTCGGCAAGCCGGCCGAGTTCTCTCGTAGCGAAGCTAGCGAAGGCTGCCGCGCCGAAGCCCGCAGGGCGAAGGCGGGCTCCATCCAGACACACACTATCTTCCACTTCGCTCGCTTCGCGAGCTACGGCTCGGCAAGCCAGCCGAGCTCTCTCGTAGCGAAGCTAGCGAAGGCTGCCGCGCCGAAGCCCGCAGGGCGAAGGCGGGCTCCATCCAGACACACACTATCGCTCGCTTCGCGAGCTACGGCTCGGCAAGCCACGCCGAGCTCTCTCGTAGCGAAGCCAGCGAAGGCTGCCGCGCCATAGCCCGAAGGGCGACGGCGGGCCTGACCCACACCCACCAAACTTTTCGCCCGCTTCGGCTCGGTCATATCATCGTGGCAAAAGCAGCGGCGTAGCCCGCACGCTCAAGCGGGACCCTAAGTCTATGCAATACTGCCCCCACGACATTCCTTTGGGGGCAGTGCCATGAAATACGTCTACATTCTCGAAAGTCTCGATTCCCAGCATTTTTACGTGGGCATCACCGACGATTTGCGCGCCAGATTGGCAAGACACAATGCTGGCGAGGTGCCCCACACTTCGAAATACGGGCCCTGGCGAATCAAGACATACGTCGCCTTTAGCGACGAAACACAGGCGTTTGCGTTCGAGAGATACTTGAAATCGCCTTCCGGCCGCGCCTTCGCCAAGAAGCGCCTCTGATCCTCTCCCCGCCCCCTCACTCTCCCACCGCCGCATTCAGCCTGTCCCGCAGCGCCACGATCTCATCCCTCATCGCCGATAGTTCCGGGATCGAGCAGGCCGCGGCGGCTAGCACCGACTGCGGCACCGCTCTCGCTTTCTCTTTCAGCGCCTGCCCCTGCGGCGTGAGCGCGATCAGCACCTGCCGCTCGTCTTCCGTGCCGCGTGTACGCTTGATGAGCTGCGCCGTCTCCAGCCGCTTGAGCAGCGGCGTCAGCGTGCCGGAGTCCAGGAACAGCCGCTCGCCGATATCCTTGACCGGCACGCCATCCCTCTCCCACAGCACCAGCATCACCAGGTATTGCGGATAGGTCAGGCCGAGCCGGTCCAGCAGCGGCTTGTAGACGCGGTTGAACGCGTGCGCGGTCGAATAGATCGCAAAGCAGATCTGATTGTCGAGCCGTAGCGGCTGGTCCGCGACCGCCAACTGTTTCCGTGCCATTTCTCAGCCTCGTCAGAATCTCGGTTCATTGTGGGCCGGCGCGGCCGCGCATTCAATTGCGAACAATTAAATGTGAGGCCATGCATTTTATATTGTACACAATCTAATTGTCTGCAATATAAATGGCGTCGAAACCGTTGATCAGGGAGACACCCATGTCCGTGAACGTGCTCTACAAGACCAGCGCCAAGGCCACCGGCGGCCGCGACGGCCACGCCGCAACGCTCGATGGCGCGCTCGACGTCAAGCTCACCACCCCGAAGGAGCTCGGTGGCGGAGGCGGCGCCGGCAACAACCCCGAACAGCTCTTTGCGGCCGGCTACGCCGCCTGCTTCATCGGCGCGATGAAGTTCGTGGCCTCGCAGGGCGGCCCGAAGGTGCCCGCCGACGCCTCGGTGACCTCGACGGTCGGCATCGGGCCGCGCTCGGAAGGCGGCTTCGGCCTCGATATCGCGCTCGACATCTCGCTGCCGGGGCTGGCGCGCGCGGACGCCGCGGCGCTGGTGGAAAAGGCCCACCAGGTGTGCCCCTACTCCAACGCCACGCGCGGCAATGTCGATGTACGCCTGAACGTGGTGTAATCCGCATGGCGGAATAGCCCGCCGCACCCGGCGGGCTATTCGCGTTGCGATCGGTGTGCGGCATGCCCGCGACGCGCGATAAGGCATTGCCGCCGCGTGCGAAGACCGCTAGCTCTGGACAAGCCCTCCATCTGTTTGACGTGAGCGAAGGTTTTCCATGAGTTCAGAAGCGGTCGCAGGCGCGATGGCCGGCCTGCGCGTGATCGACCTGACGCGCGTGCTCGGCGGTCCCTATTGCACGCAGATTCTCGCCGACCATGGCGCCGACGTGATCAAGGTCGAGCCGCCTGCCGGCGACGAAGTGCGCGACTGGGGCCCTCCCTTTCACGATGAGGACGCGGCCTATTTCGTCGGCATCAACCGCAACAAACGCTCGATCGGGCTCGACCTCGCCTCCGAAGGCGGCCGTGCCGTGCTGATGAAGCTGCTCGAAGGCGCCGACGTTCTGATCGAGAATTTCAAGCCGGGCACGCTCGACAAATGGGGTATCGGCAACGACGTGCTGCGCGCGAAATTTCCGCGGCTGGTGCATTGCCGGATCTCCGGCTTCGGCGCCGACGGCCCGCGCGGCGGCAATCCCGGCTATGATGCGATCATCCAGGCGATGACCGGCATGATCGCCGCCACCGGCTCGCCGCAGAGCGGCCCGATGCGGATCGGCGTGCCGCTGGTCGACATCACCACCGGGCTTTACGCGGCGATCGGCATCCTGATGGCGCTGTCGGAGCGGCAACGCTCCGGCGTCGGTCAGTTCCTCGAGACCACGCTGTACGAGACCGGCCTTGCGATCATGCATCCGCACACGGCCAACTACTTCATGCACGGCAAGCCACCTGGTCTCACCGGCAACGAGCATCCGAACCTCGTTCCGTACGCGATCTTCCCGACCAAGACCGACAACATCTTCATCGGTGTCGGCAATGACGGCACCTTCCGCAAACTGGCCAAGGAGATCGGCAAGCCCGAGCTCGGCACCGATCCGCGCTTTGCCCGCAACAAGGACCGCATCGCCAACCGCGACGCGCTGCGCGCCGAGCTTGCCGCTGTGTTCAGCCAGTATGAGGCCGAGCCTTTCTGCAACCGCCTGCTCGCCGCCGGCCTGCCGGCGGGCCCGGTGCAGAAGATCGACCAGGCGCTGACCAATCCGCACACAATCTATCGTGGCGATATCATCGCGAAGGACTGGTACAAGGGCGTCGCATCGCCGATCCGGCTGGAACGCACCAAGCCCAGCCTGCGCCGCACCCCGCCCAAGTTCAGCCAGCACGCCACTGAGGTGCTCGGCGAATTCGGCTACTCGCAGGCCGAAGTCGAGGCCCTGGTCGCCAAGGGCGTGGTCTGCGGACCTGAGCGGAAGCGCTGATCGTTCCGGCCTTAGCCAGGGCAGTAACCCCGGCCCATCCCGTTGGCTGCGGCGGCTGCTGGCTCCAAGATTGCTGATCATGAATCCGGGGCCCGGCATTCGCCGGGCCAAAGGATGTGTGCTGCTTTTTCGTGCCTCCGTCCTTGGTCCGGCTTCCCTGGTACCCGGGTCCTCGCTTATACGGTCATTTGCCCGTCATTCCGCGCTGCTAGCGCAACTAAATCGAAATGGCGGCCTAACGGGAGGGAGTTTTGATGGCTTTTCGAGCATTTGGCGCTGCAGCAGCCGTTGCGGCCACGCTGGCATTCGGCGCCTCGCCCGCATTTGCGGTGACCGAGATCCAGTGGTGGCACGCCATGACCGGCGGCAACAATGATGTCGTGGTCAAGCTCGCCAACGACTTCAACGCATCGCAGAGCGAGTACAAGGTCGTTCCGACCTACAAGGGCGGCTATGCCGACACGATGAACGCCGGCATCGCCGCATTCCGCGCCGGCAATGCGCCCCACATCATGCAGGTCTTCGAGGTCGGCACCGCCACCATGATGGCGGCAACCGGCGCCATCAAGCCGGTCTACAAATTGATGCAGGAGGCCGGCGAGAAATTCGACCCCAAAAGCTACCTGCCTGCGATCACCGGCTACTACTCGACCTCGAAAGGGGAGATGCTGTCCTTCCCCTTCAACTCGTCCTCGACCGTGATGTGGGTCAATCTCGACGCCTTGAAGAAGGCTGACATTGCCGAGATCCCGAAGACCTGGCCGGAAGTGTTCGACGCGGCCAAAAAACTGAAGGCCGCGGGCTACAGCAATTGCGGCTTCTCCAACGCCTGGGTCACCTGGGTCAATCTCGAGCAGCTCTCGGCCTGGCACAACGTGCCGCTGGCCAGCAAGGCCAACGGGCTCGACGGCTTCGACACCGTGCTGCAGTTCAACGGGCCGCTGCAGGTCAAGCACCTCGAGAAGCTGATCGAGTTGCAGAAGGACAAGACCTACGACTATTCCGGCCGCACCAACACCGGAGAGGGCCGCTTCACCTCGGGCGAGTGCCCGATCTTCCTGACTTCGTCGGCTTTCTTCGGCAATGTGAGGTCGCAGGCCAAGTTCAAGTGGACCAATGCGCCGATGCCCTACTACCCGGACGCCAAGGGCGCGCCGCAGAATTCCATCATCGGAGGCGCCTCGCTGTGGGTGATGGGTGGCAAGACGGCCGAGGAATACAAGGGCGTCGCCAAGTTCCTGGCGTTCCTCTCCAACACCGACCGCCAGGTCGAGATCCACAAGGCGTCCGGTTATCTGCCGATTACCAAGGCCGCGTACGAGAAGGCCAAGGCGGACGGCTTCTACAAGGATCAGCCCTACCTCGAGACGCCGCTGAAGGAACTGACCAACAAGGAGCCGACCGAGAACTCGCGCGGCCTGCGCCTCGGCAACATGGTCCAGCTTCGCGACATCTGGGCGGAGGAAATCGAGCAGGCGCTGGCCGGCAAGAAGACCGCCAAGCAGGCGCTGGATGCCGCCGTCGAGCGCGGCAACCAGATGCTCCGGCAGTTTGAAAAAACCGCGGTGCGCTGAGTCTCGCGTTTTATTTTCGCACCTCAATGTCGTCCCGGGCTTGACCCGGGACCCATAACCACCGAACTCCGTTGTTGAACCAAGCTCCAACTCCGAGTCTTCGTCACCACAGCCGCCTGTGGTTATGGGTCCCGGGTCAAGCCCGGGACGACGGCTGATTTCGGAGCTACAATCATACGCTGAGGATCAGGCCGGCCGCACGATGCGGCCCGCCTTGCTTGGGGTGTCATGCAGAAGCAGTCGGTCTTCCAGTCGAAGCTGTTGCCCTATGCGCTGGTCGCGCCGCAGCTCGCGATCGTTTTGATCTTCTTCTATTGGCCGGCCGCGCAGGCGGTGCTGCAATCCTTCCTGCTTCAGGATGCGTTCGGGCTCTCGACCAGTTTCGTCTGGTTCGAGAACTATCAGGACATCCTGAGCCAGCCGGATTATTGGGCGGCGATCGTCAGGACCTTCGTGTTCTCCTTCGCCATCGCGTTCTCGTCGCTGTCGTTTGCGCTGCTGCTGGCTGTCATGGCCGACAAGCCGCTGCGCGGCGGCACGCTGTATCGCACGCTGCTGATCTGGCCCTATGCCGTCGCGCCCCCGGTGGTCGGCGTACTCTGGGTGTTCATGCTGCACCCCTCACTCGGGATCCTGGCGCGCGGATTGCGCGGCATGGGCATCGACTGGAATCCGCTGCTCGACGGCAATCAGGCCGCGCTCCTGATCATTCTCGCCGCCGCCTGGAAGCAGATTTCCTACAATTTCCTGTTCTTCCTTGCAGGCCTGCAGAGCATTCCAAGAAGCGTGATCGAGGCGGCCGCGATCGATGGCGCGCGCCCGATGCGGCGGTTCTGGACGGTGACCTTCCCGCTGCTGTCGCCGACCATCTTCTTCCTCCTGGTCGTCAACATCGTCTACGCCTTCTTCGACACGTTCGGCATCATCGACACGATGACGCGCGGCGGACCGGCGAAGGCGACCGAGACCATGGTGTACAAGGTCTATGTCGACGGCCTGCTCGGCGGCAATCTCGGCGGCTCCGCAGCCCAATCGGTGATCCTGATGGGCATCGTCATCGGCCTCACGGCGATCCAGTTCCGCTTCGTCGAACACAAGGTGACTTATTGATGGTCGAGCAGGAAGGCATCCAGCGGTACGTCGCGCATGCGATCCTGTGGATCGGCATCGCGATCGTGGCGTTTCCGGTCTATCTCGCCATCGTTGCGTCCACCCAGGAAAACGCCGTCATCGCCAACGGCCAGATGTCGCTCTTGCCGGGCGGACATTTCCTGGCAACCTACTATCAGACCATCTTCGTCGGCACGAGCGGCTCGACCCGCGAGCCGGTCGGCACGATGCTGCTCAACTCGCTGGTGATGGCGCTCCTGATCGCATTCGGCAAGATCGCGATCTCGATCATCTCGGCCTACGCGATCGTCTATTTCCGCTTTCCGTTCCGGATGGCGATGTTCTGGCTGATCTTCATCACCTTGATGCTGCCGGTCGAGGTGCGGATCTATCCGACCTACAAGATCGTCGCGGACCTGCATCTGCTCGACAGCTATGCCGGCCTCTCGCTGCCGCTGATCGCATCCGCCACCGCGACCTTGCTGTTTCGCCAGTTCTTCATGACCGTCCCCGACGAGCTGCTCGAGGCATCGCGCATCGACGGCGCCGGACCGTTCCGCTTCTTCTGGGATACGCTGTTGCCGCTGTCGCGCACCAACATGGCGGCACTGTTCGTCATCCTCTTCATCCTCGGCTGGAATCAATATCTCTGGCCGCTCTTGATCACCACGCGCGACGACATGCAGACGATCCAGATCGGCATCCGCAAGATGATCACCACCACCGATGCGCTGACCGAATGGCCGGTGGTGATGGCGACCGCCGTGCTCGCGATGCTGCCGCCGGTGTTCGTGGTGGTGATGATGCAGAAACTGTTCGTGCGCGGATTGGTGGAGACGGAAAAGTGAATATGGCGAATAGCGAATGGCGAGTAGCGAGTGGTGGACCGTGCAGGCTCCGCTCTCTTTCCTTCCCTATTCGCCACTCCCTATTCGCTATTCGCGCCCGCGGAGGCGGGCATGGCTAACGTCACCCTCCGTAGCGTCCGCAAGACCTATCCGGGCGGCTTCGAAGCGATCAAGGGCATCGATTTCGAGGTCGGCGACGGCCAGTTCTGCGTGCTGGTCGGCCCGTCCGGCTGCGGCAAGTCGACCTTGCTGCGCATGGTGGCGGGGCTCGAGACCATCACCGGCGGCGAGATCGACATCGGTGGCCGCGTGGTCAACCAGGTCGAGCCCGCCGACCGCGACATCGCGATGGTGTTCCAGAACTACGCGCTCTATCCGCATATGAGCGTCTATAACAACATGGCCTACGGCCTGCGCAACCGCGGCATGGCGGAGGGGGAGATCAGGAAGCGCGTCGAGGAGGCCGCGCGCATCCTCGAGCTTGCCGCCATGCTCGACCGCAAGCCGCGGCAGCTCTCCGGCGGCCAGCGCCAGCGCGTCGCGATGGGGCGCGCGATCGTGAGGCAGCCGAAGGTGTTCCTGTTCGACGAACCGTTGTCGAACTTGGACGCCAAGCTGCGCATCGCGATGCGGGTCGAGATCCGCAAATTGCAGCGACGGCTGAACACGACCTCGATCTACGTCACCCATGATCAGCTCGAGGCGATGACGCTCGCCGATATTCTGGTGGTGATGAACGGCGGCGTGGTCGAGCAGATCGGCAATCCGCTCGAAATCTACCAGAGGCCTGCGACCACCTTCGTTGCCGCCTTCATCGGCGCGCCCCCGATGAACCTGATGCCGCTGGCTTCCGATGAACTCAGGTTGCAGCTCTCCGGTGATATCAGCGCCGGCGAGGCCGGCATTCTCGGGATCCGACCCGAGGACTTCGTGATCTCGAACGAAACGGTCACAGGCGGCATCACGCTCGGCCTCACCGTGGAGGCGATCGAGCACGTCGGCGCCGAGACCTTCGTCTACGGTACCCGCCAGCGCGAGGAACAGGGCGTGGCCGCCAACCCCGGCGAATTGCCGCCGGGCGAGATCATCGTCCGGGTTCCCGGCGTAACCGGCCCCGCCATCGGGCAGCGAATCCGGGCCGTCGCTCCCCATGACAAATTGCACCTGTTCACTGCGGACGGCCGGAAGCGGGTGGGGTGAGAACTGCCCATCACGCGTCATTCCGGGGCGCGCGCAGCGCGAGCCCGGAATCCATCGGGCGGCTTGTACCGGCGGAGGAATGGATTCCGGGTTCATCGCTACCGCGACGACCCGGAATGACGGCGTTTGCGGGCCGATATAGGCCGATTAATCCTGATTCCAGAGGTGCTTGAACCCTTCGCGAATCGCCCCCATATTCGCTGATGACCGGAGGGCAAGAGGCCCATCGGTTGCATGGGGTGCCGCAAGGGCCCCTCAAAGTCGCTTCGAGAGGACTTTGGGATGTCTCGTGTTCCATCGTTGTCCAGTCCGTTCCTTCTAGGATTCGACGAAATCGAGCGTGCGCTCGATCGCGTCGTGAAAGGCGCCGACGGCTATCCTCCATACAACATCGAGCGGTTTGACCGGTCCAACGGCCAGCCCGAGCGCCTGCGCATCACGCTGGCGGTGGCGGGATTCACCCGCGACCAACTCGATGTGACGGTTGAGGAAAACCAGCTCGTGATCCGGGGCCGCCAGCAGGAGGACAAGGCTCGGCAATACATCCATCGCGGCATTGCCGCGCGCCACTTCCAGCGCACCTTCGTGCTGGCGGAGGGGATGCAGGTGCTGGGCGCGGATCTGAAGAACGGGCTGTTGTCGGTCGACCTGGCCAGGCCGGAACCTGAAAGGGTCATTAAGACAATCGCTATCAATGAGCACGAATAATGGAACGAGGAGCGGACTCGACCGCTTATTCGACAGAGGAGTCGAGACCATGAGTGAAGTGAGTACGACGTTAGAACGCGATAGCGTCTCCCCGGAGGCGTTGGCCCATCTGGGCGAAGGTCATATCGCCTATGTGAAGCAGGTCCGTTCCGAGGATGTACCGGATCTCTTTCCCCAGGCGCCGAAGATCGCGCCGGGACTGAAACTCTTTGCGCTCCATGCCGCCGACGGCACGCCGATCATGCTGACCGACAGCCGGGAAGCCGCGATCGCCAACGCCTGGAGCAATGAGCTGCAGGCCGTCAGCGTCCACTGACGCCGGTCGCTTGACGCCGGCTGGTTGAACGCGACCACAGCGAATTCGAATGCGCGGGCATGTCCTCCAACGAGGGCTGCCCGCGTATTTTTTCAAAGCCGCTTCCGGCGTTATTTCAATGACTCTCGAAGCTCAAGCAGCGCCGCCTTAAGCAGCGGTAGATCGTCTTTGACGGCCTTCCAGATGATTGCAGGGTCGACCCGCTGGTAATCATGCCGCAAAATATTGCCGATGCCGGCGATATCCTTCCAACGCACATCCTTGTGCTGCGCCTTCAAGTCGTTGCCGAGATGTCGGCTGGCTTCGGAGATAATCTCTATTCCACGTTCAACCGCAGAACGCAGCAACCACGAGCGCTCGTAATCGCGAATCGTTTTTCCGGCCAGCGCCTTCTCGATACCGCGGACGCTCTCGAGCATGTCGTGTATCCGCAGCAAAGGGGAACGCGTGGGCATTCAGAAAACCCGCGTCGCCTCAGCTTCGATCTGTTTTCGGATGAGCGGATGGAGCCCCTTGCGAGTGGTCAAATCGACCTCGACGCCAAGGCTCTCCTCGAGTAGCCGCTTGGCGGCCACCAAATCCAGGGCGTTAAAGCGGCTCCGAGGATCGTAGTCGACAAACAAGTCGATGTCGCTTTTCGCGTTGGCCTTGTTGCGAGCCGTCGAACCAAACAGATAGAGCGACGTTGCTCCCAGCGCCTTGATGGCGCTCGCCTGGCTCCGCAGTTTCCTCAATGCTTCAGCTCTTGTCATGCAGCCAATCGTATCATGCACGGCGAACTACCGGCAAAGCGGTATGTGCTTCGCAGGTAACGACTACGCCGCGCTTGCCGGCGGCAGCGCGAGCACCGAATAGATCGCCTGTGCGTCGCGGGACGCGCGGAGCTTCTTGGCGACGTCCTGATCGCGTAGCAGGCGGGCGATGCGCGCCAGGGCCTTGAGGTGATCGGCGCCGGCGCCTTCAGGGGCGAGCAGCAGGAAGATCAGGTCGACCGGCTGGCCGTCCATCGCCTCAAAATCGATCGGGCGCTCCAGGCGCGCGAACAGACCGAACAGCTTTTCCAGCTTCGGCAATTTACCGTGGGGAATGGCGACGCCGTAACCGACTGCGGTGGTGCCCAGCTTCTCGCGCTGCAGCAATACCTCGAAGATCGAACGTTCGTTCTGCCCCGTAAGACTTGCGGCCCGCGCGGCGAGTTCCTGCAGCGCCTGCTTCTTGCTGATGACTTTCAACGCCGGGAGAATCGCCTCGGGTGCGACCAGATCGGTAATCGTCATGGGGCGTTCCGAGGTGAAGTGAACCGTCAAGTTGCGAAATAGGATGTCAGGCGCAGGCGTCAAGAAGATGAATCGGGAAGCGGCCTTTCGGTCCGGATCCCGATGGGGCGGCTTCTACTCCAAGGCATGAGCCGTGCCAACTCCCGCCGGCCAGTTCCCTTGAGCCTATGCTTAAGGGCCGCGGACCATAGGGACGGCCAAGGGGCACGTCAATGCGGATCGGCATAACCATTATGGATTAACCACGGGCGGATCGACCCAGCCCACATTGCCGTCCGCACGGCGGTAAATGATATTCACGCGGCCGCTACCGCCGTGCTGGAAGACCAGGCAGGATGCGCCGGTCAGGTCCAATTCCAGCACCGCCTCGCTGACTGACAGCCGCTTCAGCGAGGTGGTCGCCTCGGCGATGATCACGGGACTGTACTCGGTGACTTCTCCTTCGCCTTCGGCCGGCGCCTCGATCACGTAGCTTGGCGCATCCAGGGGAACACCGTTCAGCTCGGCAAGGGCGGCGGAAGCCGCGTAGGCCTTGCGGGCCGAGCGGTCCTTCAGCCGGCTCTTGTAGCGGCGCAGGCGCTTCTCGATCATCAAGAGTGCGGCGTCGGCGCTGGCATAGGCGTCGGGGGCGTTCGAATCCGCTTCCAGCGTGATCCCGGAATCCAGGTGCAGCGCACAGTCGGTGCGGAAGCCGAAGCCGTCCTTGCTCAGCGTGATATGGCCGGAATAGTTGCCGTCGAAATATTTCTTCAGAACCTCATCGGTGCGCTCGCTCACGCGTGCGCGAAGCGCCTCGCCGATTGAAATGCTCTTTCCGGAGATTCGAAGGGTCATTGCGTGCCTCTATGCCTATGAACCCCGATCGTTTCGGAGGGGTACCAAGACTAGCGCGATTTGACGCGAACGCAATTACACAGGTGCGGTATCGCGCGACCGGTCTGGAGAGGAAGCAGGTGCTGAAAGGGCGTGTCCAAGCATGCTCTGTTTGTCGCGGCGGCGCTGCACCGAGGAAGGAATTCGCATCGCTTCGCGATACTTGGCGACGGTGCGGCGGGCGATATCAATGCCCGATGCGCGCAATCGTTCCACGATCGTATCGTCGGAGAGGATCGCGGACGGCGATTCGGCGTCGATCAACTGCTTGATGTGATGACGCACGGCTTCCGCCGAATGCGCCTCGCCGCCGTCGGCGGAAGCGATCGACGCCGTGAAGAAATACTTCAGTTCAAAAGTGCCGCGATTGGTCGCCATATATTTGTTGGCGGTCACACGCGACACCGTCGATTCGTGCATCTGGATCGCATCCGCCACGGCTTTCAGATTGAGCGGCCGCAAATGCGCCACGCCATAGGTGAAGAAGCCGTCTTGCTGGCGCACGATCTCGGTTGCGACCTTGAGGATCGTACGGGCGCGCTGGTCGAGCGCGCGGACCAGCCAGGTCGCGTTCTGCAGGCAATCCGTGAAGTAGGACTTGTCGCCGTCCTTCCGGACCGTCTTCGACAATTCGGCATAATAAGTCTGGTTCACCAGGACGCGCGGCAACGTGTCGCTGTTGAGCTCGACATGCCAGCCGCCATCCGGCCCCGGCCGCACATAGACGTCCGGCACCATGGTTTGCGTCCGCGACGTGCCGAACTTCAACCCCGGCTTCGGATCGAGCCTGCGGATCTCGCCGATCATGTCGGTGATGTCTTCGTCGTCGACGCCGCACAGCTTCCGCAGCGAGGCGATATCGCGCTTGGCGAGAAGATCGAGATGCTCGACCAGGGCCTGCATCGCCGGGTCGTAGCGGTCGAGTTCGCGGAGCTGGATCGCGAGGCACTCGCTCAAGCTGCGCGCGCAGACGCCGGGAGGATCGAATTTCTGCAGCACCGAAAGCACTGCCTCGACCTCGTGCTGCGGCGCACCGAGACGTTCCGCCGCCTGTCCGAGATCCGGCGGCAGGTAGCCGGCCTCGTCGACGAGGTCGATCAGATATTGCCCGATCATGCGCTGGGATGGCGAGGTGAAGGCGACCGCAAGCTGCTCGGCAAGATGATCGGCGAGCGTCAGGTCGGCGGCGACAAAGGCTTCGAGATTGTAGTCTTCATCGCTCGAGGCGCCGCCGCCCCACTCGGTATAGGCGGTCGGAGCCGCGTCTTTCGCGGCGCGTTCGGCAGCCTCCGCCGGCTCTTCGGAGAAGACGTTGTCGAGACCGGTATCCAGCGTCTGCTCGATCTCGGCGCGACTACCGAGATCGCGGTTCAGCCATTCCGCCTGGCCCGGCTCGAAGCCGTCGGAGGAACTCGCGGCCTCGCCGCCGGCTTCCTCGCCATAGCTGGAATCGTCAGCTTCGGAAAACTCCGGCCGCTCCGAAGCGGGCTCGCCCGCCACCGGCGGTTCCGGTCCATCGCTGGCACGTTCCAGCAGCGGGTTCCGCTCCAGTTCCTCTTCCACGAAAGCCGAGAGGTCCAGGTTGGACAGTTGCAGCAGCTTGATCGCCTGCATCAACTGCGGCGTCATGACCAGCGACTGCGACTGGCGGAACTCTAATCTCTGGGTCAGTGCCATGGAGGCAAGAACGGTCCAAAAGGAAGTTGGCTCGATTCTTGCTTAGCCTAGTCCAAGGCTAATGTATACGGCTTGACGGATCGGAAAAAAGGGCTAGAGGCGGAATTCTTCGCCAAGGTAAAGCCGGCGGACATCCGGGTTGTTGACGATCTCATCCGGGCTGCCTTCCGTCAAGATTTCCCCGGCGTAAACGATATAGGCGCGGTCGGTCAGGCCGAGCGTTTCCCGCACATTGTGGTCGGTGATGAGCACCCCGATACCGCGATTGGTCAGGTGACGGACAAGATCCTGGATGTCACCGACCGCGATCGGGTCGATGCCGGCGAAGGGCTCGTCGAGCAGCATGTAATTGGGCCGCGTCGCCAGCGCGCGGGCGATCTCGACGCGGCGGCGCTCGCCGCCCGAGAGCGCGATCGATGGCGTCTTTCGCAACCGCGTAATGTTGAATTCGTCGAGCAGCGCGTCGAGTTCCGCCTCGCGCTTCTTCCGGGACGGCTCGACCACCTCGAGCACCGCGCGGATGTTCTGCTCGACCGACAATCCGCGGAAGATCGAGGCTTCCTGTGGCAGATAGCCGATGCCGAGGCGGGCGCGCTGATACATCGGCAGTTTCGTCACATCATGGCCGTCGAGCTCGATGGCGCCGCGATCGGCCTTGATCAGTCCGGTGATCATGTAGAACACGGTGGTCTTGCCGGCGCCGTTGGGGCCGAGCAGGCCGACCGCCTCGCCGCGACGGACATAGATGCTGACGCCGCGTACGACCTGGCGGCTGCCAAAGCTCTTTTCCACGCTATGCACAGCCAGATAGCCGGGGCGCCGGATCAGGCGCGGGGCGCTGGCGCCGTTGGTCTTGGCGGACGTCTTGGCGGCGCGCGGACGCGGCCTCTCCTCCCTGGGCGGCTCGGCCGCCGGTTGCGGATGCGGCAGGTCCAGGCCGGGCATCGGGGCGGCACGCGCCACCGGTGGCGTATCCCGAACAGAGCTTGTCAGCATCTCGCCAAAGGAATCGCCGAGCGCGGTGATGTCCTCACGCGAGCGCGCGAAGCCGGAACTGCGTTTCGCAGGGCGCTTTCGGAACATGCCGAATATGTCCACCATCCCGCTTCGCCAGCCTTTCACGGTGTCCCCGGGGACTGCGCCCGCGGGCTAATCGATTCGCTCGCGAACCTTGAATGCATGGATGCCCTTGCCCTGCGGAAGCGCTCGCCCACCCCAGGCGCCTTCCACCACCGGACGTCCACTTGAGAGCACGATCTGTTCGGAAAACCGGTTCCCACTTTTCCGGATCAATGCCCTAGATACAGTCTCGCCCCGCCGGCTTCAACCTCGCCGCCCCAAGATAACAAGTAAGCCATTGATTTATTTCGGCTTACTGGAAGGCGGCGCCGACCCGCCGCTGCCCGGCGGCGGACAACCCTGGCCACCGCCGCCGCCCTGCCCGCCCTGTCCCTGCTGGATCAGCGCCTGCACCCTGCCGCCGTCGGATTCCACGCGCGAGACGCCGGTCGTCATGTCCACCAGCAGCCGGTCGCCGCGCAGCACATTCTTGCACTGCGTCAGCACGACGCCGCCAAGCATGGTGATCAGATTGGCCTTGGTGTCGAAGATCGCGGTCTCCCCGGTGACGACCTGGTCCTTCTGGGTCACCACCACGTTGCCCTTGGCCTCCAGCCGCTTGATCGAGGAGCTGCCGCCCGGCCCCGGCTGGGCCGACTGCATCGGCGCCGATTTTGCGCCCTTGGCGTTCGACGGCGGCGGCGTGCCTTGTGCTGAATTCGATTCGTAGAACACGACGAGCGTTTTCGAGGTCATGGTGGTGTCGCCCTGTACCACCTTCACATTGCCCGAGAATGTCGCCTCCTTCTTCTTGTCGCGCATCTCTAGCGCCGCCGCCTCGATCTGGATCGGCTGGTCGCGATTCTGGGTAAACCCCTGCATGGCGTTGGGCACGCCGGAGACCGCTCCTTGCGCGCGCACCGAAGGTGACGCGATCATCGCGAGCACGAAGGCCGCCGTTGCAACACCGCGCGAAGAAAACAGCTTCATGAAGATCATTTCGTGTTGGCGGATTTACCTGAGCCCGAGCGCGTCCTCTGTGGTGGCGGCGCAGGTACCGGCGCCGGCTCCGGTTCAGCCTGCGCGGGCGGATTATCCATGATCAAATTCATCACGACATTGCCTTCGAAGCGCACGACCTCGCCGTTGTTGTAGATCCGGAGCTTGTCGGCGGTCAGCGTGCCGTTCAGCAATTTGACGTCGACATGCTCGTCCGACGTCACCGTGCCCTTGTTGATATCGACAAAGGCCTGGGAAAGCTTTGCCTCATAGCCGGTCGACGATTGCAGGAAGATGTCCTTGCGCAGGTCGAGCAACTGCTGCTTGCTGTCGAAGAAGCCGGTGCGCGCGTCCATGGTCACCGTGGAGCGGTCTTCCATCAGCACCTTTGCACGCAGGATCTGGAGCTCGACATGATCGGGGTCGGTGAGGTCCTGGATCGCCGCCTTGGCCCAGAGCTCGTACGGACGCTGGTCGGTGGAGAAGCCTGCGAGGTGCGGTGATTCCATCGTGATCTTGGTGCCGGAGACGACCAGATTGCCCATGTCGACCGGCAGCTTCGGCAACAGCATGCGGAACGGATTGAAGACCGACACCCCAACGATCGCAAGCAATGACAGCACCACGGCCGCCGGGACCGCGATGCGCAGAATCCGCACCATCCGGCTGTGGCGCTCGGCGGCGGCAAAGCGCGCCTCGAGGCCGGCTAGATAGGCTGGGTTCTGGACCGAATTCACCGCTGCTCCAAAAGCGCGAGGTCTGGCAAAGGCTCACATCATTCTACCCGGAACCGCCGGATTGCGCAGCCGGGACCTCGCGTCGCGGCCAGTGCACACTCGCGTTACGAGTGTGACCGAAACGGGGCGGGCGGACGCCCTATCACGCGCCCGCGTCGGGCCCGTTCAGGAATGGGCAAAGATGTCTTCGGCTTCCCAGCCGCCGAGATCGAGCCTGGCGCGGGTTGGCAGGAATTCGAAGCAGGCTTTCGCCAGTTCGGTCCGGCCCTCGCGCGCCAGCATCGCATCGAGCTTCTCGCGCAGCGCATGCAGATGCAGCACGTCGGAGGCGGCATAGGCAAGCTGCGCCTCGCTCAGCGCCTGCGCGCCCCAGTCGCTCGACTGCTGCTGCTTCGACAGTTCGATGTTGAGCACCTCGCGCACCAGGTCCTTCAGCCCGTGGCGGTCGGTATAGGTGCGGGTGAGACGGGACGCGATCTTGGTGCAGTACACCGGCGTCGGCATCACGCCATAGGCATTGTAGAGCGCCGCAAGGTCGAACCGCGCGAAATGGAAGATCTTCAGGATATTTGGATTGGCGAGCAGCGCCTTCAGGTTCGGCGCGTTCGCGGACCCCATCGGCACCTGCACGACGTCGGCGGTGCCGTCGCCACTCGACATCTGCACCACGCAGAGCCGGTCGCGATGCGGATTGAGCCCCATGGTCTCGGTGTCGATCGCAACGGAATCCTTGTAGCGGGCGAGATCCGGCAAATCGCCGCGATGCAGGCGGATGGTCATGAAAGCGTGCCTCGGGTCAAAAAAGTTCGATTCGAGGCGAGACACTAGCCTCCCAAGGGCGTGGAGGCGAGCGCCAGGACCGTCACAAACCGCAATAAAACGAGCCATTTGCCGTGATTTTGCGTTCTGTGAGCGCACCGAGCGCGGTCGTCTCAGCCGCTTGAACGGCAAGCCGATCAATAATAGTTATTGGTGGGGGATGTCCAAGCGGAGAAACCGTTATGGCAGTGAGTGCGGACTTGGGTGACGCGCTTGAGCGCTTCGTGAACAAGCTCGTGGAATCGGGCCGTTACCATTCCAAAAGCGAAGTTCTGCGCGAGGGCGTGCGGCTCATCCAGGAGCGGGAGGTACGACTCGCGGCGCTGGACGCATCCATCGCGCGGGGCCTCGCAGATGTGGACTCGGGTCGAGTCCGGACGAGCTCTGAGGTGTTCGATCGTCTGGAAGCGAAATTGGCAGTCGGTCGCGAACGCAAGTGATCGTTGTCATCACCGCGGAAGCCGAGGCCGATCTCGAGCAGATCGCAACCTACGTCGCTGAGCAAAGCCCCACGAGTGCACTCAACCTCGTCCGTGAGCTGCGACAGCGATGCGAATCATTGGCCGACACGCCGCGTGGCTATCCCCTGGTGCCACGCTACGAGCAGTTCGGCATTCGGCGACGACCATTTGGCCGTTTCCTGATCTTCTGTCGCCTCGGCGTCGACGCGATAGAAGTCATCCATGTCCTTCACGGCGCGCGGGACTACGAGTCGCTGCTATTTCCCGACGAATGATAGCCGCTGGACACGGAAGGGCTTTGCCGCGCCCATCTTTAGGTCTCCAGGTCTCCGTCGAAAATGCAAATCGCAGGCCGGTCCACGGTCATCTCCTGAGCTGCCTCGCTCAGGAAGCCGGCCATGAAGCGTTTGGCGGCATCTGGACTTTGGCTTATCTGCTTTGTACGGACGATCTCCTCCCGAGGAGGTCGCGACGCCGAGATACGATCAGAGCGAAAAGATGCGCCGAATCCCCAGACCGCTCCAATCGATGAAGCTCCTGCTCGCCTGGATGATGCCATCAGGCACGTCTTTCCAGACCTACGCGGCGGGGTCGAAGCTGCGCTTCATCGTCCAGTGCCGGGACGTGATCGGCCGTCACATCGCGAAATATGGCCGGTTTGAACCACAATTGACCGGTTGGATCGGTGCGTATCTGCAAGACCGACCGAAGGGCATCGTCGTCGACGTCGGCGCCAATCTCGGCTGGCATGCGGTGCATGCCGCTCAACATGCTTCCGTCACCACCGTGGTGGCGTTCGAACCGGATGCGACGAATGCGTGGCTGCTCGACCGCAATCTCACGATCAACGACATCGACAAGGTCGTCGTCTACCCTTGCGCGGTCGGAGCCAGCGTCGGGCGCGCCCACCTGCACCGTTACAAAAGGTCCAACAACGGCCGCCACTCGCTGATCAAGAACTATGGCCTGGGCTCGCGCGTGGTCCCGTTGACCGACGTCGATTCCGCGCTCGAAACCCTTGGGTTGGCGCAGGACAGAGTGCTGCTGATGAAGATCGATGTGGAGGGCTTCGAGCCCGCGGTTCTGGCGGGCGCCGCGAAGGCGCTCGAGCGCGCCGATGTCGTCATCACGGAATATTCGCCTCAACTCAGCCGCGACGGCGATTTGTCGGTCGAAGGGATGGTCGACCGGCTGCTTGCGGCTGGATTTGTGCCCCATCAACTCGCAGGGCAATCATCCAAAGCTGTCAGGGTTGAGCTCAACGATCTGCGTCGCATCGAGGACCAGACCGATATCCTCTGGATCAAGCCAGCAGCGAACGGCAGCGCCGTTGTCTCATCCGCGCAGGCCGAGCCATCCGCGGGATGACGGCATGCCGAGCCTGTCCCTCATCGTGATCACCAAGAACGAAGAGCACTGCATCGCACGGTGCCTGCGCTCGGTCGATGCGGACGAGATCATCGTGGTCGACAGCGGCAGCACGGATCGAACGGTGGAGATCGCCCGCGCCAGCGGCGCGCGTGTCGTGGTGACATCGGATTGGCCGGGATACGGGCCGCAGAAGAGCCGTGCACTCGATCTGGCGCAAGGCGACTGGGTTCTGTCGCTTGACGCCGACGAATGGATCGAGCCGGATTTTCGTGATCGCATCCGGAGCGCCATCAACGCGCCGGACGCGCCTGCCGCCTACCGGACGCTCCGGCGCTCGCGTTTCTGCGGCAAGGCGTTGCGGTTCGGAGGCTGGTCCTCCGATTACGTCGTTCGCCTGTTCCAGCGCGGGCAAGCGCGATTTTCCGACGACCTGGTCCACGAAGGGCTGATCGTCGACGGCCCCATCAGACGGATCGATGTCACCATCGAGCATGATTCCATCGAATCCTGGTCCGACGCAAAGGACAAGATCGACCGCTATTCCCGAGCCGCAGCACAGCAAATGAACGCCCGAGGCCGCCGCGCAGGCCCCCTCGCTGCCCCGTTGCATGGCCTGGCCGCCTTCCTGAAAGTCTACGTTCTGCGCCTGGGATTCCTGGACGGCGCCGCCGGCTGGGGCGTGGCACAGTACAACCGGCAATACGCTGCCGCGAAATGGCGGCGTCTTGCGGAATATTCCGCGCAAGCGAAGCGCGACGGTTGAAGGGCGGCCGCTGCTCCATCGCTTCCCACATCGGCGAGGATACGGCTGCCATCACTTCATGGGTGGCGGGCTCGTCCAGCTTTCCTGCGCCGCAAGATCGTTCCACACCGAGCCGAGCGGTTGGAGCGTGACCCACGTCTCGGCGAGCTTGCCGTCCTCGATACGATATACCTGCAGGCCCGCTCGGGTGCACACCTTGCCGGTGCCCTGGTCGGTCCACTTCATTGTGAAACGATACCAGGCACGATTTCCGTGCAGAAGGTGATCGTACACAATGATCCGCACATCGGGCCTGTCCCGTCTTAACTTGGCGAGTTCGGCCGCGTAGGCTTCCCGCGTTACGGTTCGATCACCGGCTTCATCATGCCTGACGTAGTGAGGACAGACGCATTCAGGGACGAGATCGAATTTGGCATCGTGCCACACGCGCTCCCACCGGTCGAACAGGTCGCGCAAGACTGCGTTGTCGGACATCATCAATTCTCTCTGGCGAAGACCATTGGTAACATGGATCAACGTCACTCAAAGAAGGAACATTTCATTGGGGACAATCGTCGTTAGCCCCGTAGCCCGGGTGGAGCGGAACACATAACCCGCGGCCGTTGGCAAGCTCAGACGCAAATCGATTTCAGATAACCACGATACCCGAGTGTTTGGCCTTTTCTTCCGGCTCCACATGAATCGTAATGCGCCTGTCCTCATCATCCGCCCGTAACGCCGCTTCGAGCCGGTCACATATCCGGTGCGCCTCTGACACCGTCATCTGACCGGGAACGACGAGGTGAAACTCGATGAACGTCACACGTCCGGCGTGGCGGGTGCGGATATCGTGAGCCTCCAGCGCACCTGCCGCATGGTCGGCAATCGTCCGGCGAATGACGCTTAACGTCGCCTCAGGTACCGCTTCGTCGAGCAGGCCGCCGGCGGACTCCCTGAGGACCCCCCAGCCGGTCCACAGGATTGTCGCCGCGACCATGAGAGCAAGTGCGGGATCAAGAAACTGCCATTTCATGAAGAGCGCGAGCACAAGTCCGAGCAGGATGCCGACGGATGAGATCACATCGGTCAGGAGATGCCGGCCGTCTGCAACAAGCGCCGGCGAGCGCACGCGCCGTCCCCGTGTGATCAGCACCCAGGCCCAGGCGGCGTTGATGCTGCTGGCGAACCCGTTCACGAGCAGGCCTTCCGGCACTACGGCAAGCTGTCTCGGATGCAGGAAGCCGGCGTACGCCTCGCGCACAATCAGGAGCGCAGCGATGATGATCATCACTCCCTCCAGGACTGCACTGAAGTATTCGATCTTGTGGTGTCCGAACGGATGATTGGCGTCGGCTGGCTTGGCCGAGATGTGGACCGCCAGCAATGCAACAACGGCCGTTACAACGTTGACGATGCTTTCGAGCGCATCGGAGTAGAGCGCAATGGAGCCGGTCAGCCAGTACGCCAGGCTTTTCAACCCAAGCACCAACACGCTGACGAGAATGCTTCCTATTGCAAAGCTCAGTGGCTTGTTCATCGCACAGATCATGCTGGGTGATGGGCGCGTGCTGTACCGAAGCGACGGCAGGCTTGCAACTTCGATTGGGACTTTCAAATGCGAATGAATTTCATTTGCGCTCGCCTCAGTGGCGGAGTGCCGTCACGGCGCGGCGGACGTTCTGTCAAATGAAGCCGGCTTGGCACGCGACTACCCGACGGGCGGGGTGCGCGCTCTAACACTGTCAGTCGACAACGGTCCCACTTGTGCTGCCGCCAAGCGAGAGAAGGCCGGAGCCATTCCGTTTTTCGGTGCCGGGACAATGCTCCGTAGCCCGGGGCCGCTCACAACCACTCTCACAGATCCCGGGTTGCGCGTTCCGCTCCACCCGGGCTGCGGCTCTGCGGCTTCAAATCGGCGATTTTAACCACTTGAAAAGGGGAGTGGTGCCCAGGAAAGGACTCGAACCTTCACGGCCGTGAAGCCACTGGCACCTGAAGCCAGCGCGTCTACCAATTCCGCCACCTGGGCACGTGGCGGGGTTAGTAAGGACCGGTCGCGCGCTTGTCAAATAGACGATTGGAAAGTCAAATAGTCTGTACAGGGTGGCCGCGATGGCGTATCGCGACACCCGCCCGAACAGGCCCCAAAATCGCAGCTATTTCGACCCGCAGGAACTGACCCCATGGCATCGAACCTGGATACGCTCGTCACGGTCTTTGGCGGATCGGGCTTCCTGGGGCGGCACGTGGTCCGGGCGCTGTGCAAGCGCGATTACCGCATCCGTGTCGCGGTCCGGCGGCCGGAACTGGCCGGGCACCTGCAGCCGCTGGGCAAGGTCGGCCAGATCCACGCGGTCCAGGCCAATCTGCGCTACCCCGCCTCCGTTCAGGCCGCGATGCGCGATTCGCATGTCGCCATCAACCTGGTCGGCATCCTCACCGAAAGCGGCGGGCAGACCTTCGAGGCGGTCCAGGCCAAGGGGGCCGAGGCGGTGGCTGCGGCCGCCAGCGCCGAGGGCGCGCGGGTGGTGCATGTCTCGGCGATCGGCGCCGATGCCGATTCGGCCTCCGCCTATGCCCGCGCCAAGGCGGCCGGCGAAGCGGCGGTGCTGGCGGCCTCGCCGTCGGCGACCATCCTGCGTCCGTCGCTGGTGTTCGGGCCGGAGGATCAATTCACCAACCGCTTTGCGGCGATGGCCCGGATGTCGCCGGCGATCCCGCTGGTCGGCGGCGGCCTGACCAGGATGCAGCCGGCCTTTGTCGGCGACGTCGCCACCGCTGTGGCCGATGCCGTCGACGGCAAGACCAGGCCGGGCGCGATCTACGAGCTGGGCGGCCCGGAAGTGCTGACCATGCGCGAGATCATGGAAACGATCCTTGAAATCACCGACCGTGACCGGGCGCTGGTTTCGCTGCCGTTCGGCCTTGCCAGGATCATGGCTGCGTTCCTGCAATTCGCGCCGGGCGCGCTGAAGCTCACGGCGGATCAGGTCGAGCTGCTGCGCAAGGACAATGTGGTGTCGGACGCCGCCAAGGCTGCCGGCCTCACCTTCGAAGGGCTGGGCATCACGGCCGATTCGCTCGAAGCAATCGCCCCGCAATATCTCTGGCGCTTCCGCCCCGCCGGACAGTTCGAGCGCAAGAACACGTATCGTCCACCGTCCCAGGCTTGAGTCAGTCGAATCGTAGGGTGGGCAAAGCGCAGCGTGCCCACCTTTTCTTGCATCGAATGTGGATGGTGGGCACGCTACGCTTAGCCCACCCTACAAATTGCCGGACCCTTACCCCCCCAGCGCCAGCGCGATCAGGCCGAGCGTGCCGACGATGACGCGCCACCACGCGAACAGCGTGAAGCCGTGGCGGGTGACATAGGTGAGGAAGGTCTTCACCACGATCACCGCGGTGACGAGCGAGACCACGAATCCGATCGCGACGATCAACAGATTGTCCGTCGTCATCTCGGCGCGGTTCTTGTAGAAATCATAGGCGAAGGCGCCGATCATGGTCGGGATCGCCAGGAAGAACGAGAACTCCGCCGCCGCGCGCTTGTCGGAGCCGAGCAGCATCGCCGCGACGATCGAGGCGCCGGAGCGCGACACGCCCGGGATCATCGCAAAGCACTGCGCAATGCCGATCCACAGATACATCATCAGCGGATATCTCGTCGCGTCATGTTCGCGCGGCTTGAGCTCGAGCTGATCGACCCACAGCAGGATGGCGCCGCCGACGATCAACGAGAAACACACGACCCATGGATTGAACAGGACGCTCTTGATGTATTTGCCGGCAATGAGGCCGACGATGACCGCCGGCAGGAACGCGACCAGCACGCCGATGACGAAGCGCCGGTCATCGGCATTGGTGAACATGCCGAGCGCCACCCGCCACAGTTTGGTGAAATAGAGTCCGACGATCGCAAGGATCGCGCCGAGCTGGATCAGAACGGTGAAGCTGTCCCAGAAGGCGCCCTCGCCGAGCCCGAAGAAGCGTTCCGCCAGCAGGAGATGCCCGGTCGATGAAACGGGCAGGAATTCCGTGACGCCTTCGATTATGCCCAGAATCACCGCCCGCAACGTATCGGTCATCATGATGTGGCCTGCTTTTGCTGGAGAAATCGGGTCCTTCTCGCCTATTCCCCGTTTTGCTGCAATCGCTAAAAGCGCCAAACATAGGTTGCCTGATTCGTCTGATTGGCTAGAGCATGATCCGGAGAAGCGGCAGGCCGGTTCTGCGAAAAGATCATGCTCAAACAAAGACATCGGACCATGATCCGATTTCATCCGATCCGATCATGATCTAGTGTCCGGAATCTGCCGCGGCTTCGACATGATCAGGCCGTGAAATGCTGAAGGACTTCATGTACACGCTGTTTCATCATCCGTTCTGTCCGCATTCCCGTTTCATTCGCCTGGTGCTCGGCGAATACGGGCTCGATCTGCGGCTGGTGGAGGAACGGGTCTGGGAACGTCGCGAGGCCTATCTGGCGCTCAATCCGGCGGCAACGACGCCGACCTTGATCGCCGAGGGTTTCCCGCCGGTTCCCGGTGTCGGCGTGATCGCCGAATATCTCGACGAGGCGCATGGGCTCAAGGCCGGCGACCGGCGCCTGATGCCGACCTCGACCGCAGAGCGCGTCGAGGTGCGCCGGCTGATGTCCTGGTTCAACGACAAGTTCTTCGAGGAGGCCTCCAATCCGCTGGTGACCGAGCGCATCTACAAGCGCTTCATGAGCGAGGAGGATGGCGGAGGCGCACCGAATGCGGAGATGCTTCGCGCGGCGAAGGTTAATGTGCGCTATCATCTGACCTATATCGGCTGGCTGGCGCGGACGCGGAACTATCTCGCCGGCGACCGGCTGTCGTACGCGGATCTCGCCGCCGCGGCGCATCTTTCGGCGATCGACTATCTGGGCGACGTGCCATGGAGCGAGGACGACGCAGCAAAGGCATGGTACGCGCGGGTGAAATCCCGCCCGTCGTTCCGTCCGCTGCTCAGCGAATGGCTGGCGGGCGTGCCGGCGTCGCGGACCTATGTGGACCTCGACTTCTGACCCCTGCGCCGAAGCTTTCACCGGCCGATCTCAAATCCGCGCTCGAACACGAAGCCCGCGCGCTCGGCTTTGACTGCATCGGGGTGACCGATCCCGGCGCGATCGGACAGGCGGGCAAATATTTCCGCGAGTTCCTCGACTTGGGCGGCCATGGCGACATGGATTGGCTCGCAGCGCACCCGGAGCGCCGCAGCGATCCGCGCGTGCTATGGCCTGGCGTGCGCTCGATCATCATGCTCGGCGTCAATTACGGGCCCGACGCGAATCCGCTTGAGATCCTGAAGCGCCGCGACCGTGGCGCGATCTCGGCCTACGCGCAGGGTGATGATTATCACGACGTGATCAAGAAGCGGCTGAAGGCGCTGGCGCGTTGGCTGGTCGCGGCCAGCGGCGATGACGTGAAAGTGTTCATCGACACCGCCGCCGTGATGGAAAAGCCGCTGGCGCAGGCCGCCGGTCTCGGCTGGCAGGGCAAGCACACCAACCTGGTGTCGCGTGACTTCGGCTCATGGCTGTTCCTCGGTGCGATCTTCACCGCAACCGACCTGCCGCGCGATGCCGCCGACATCGATCATTGCGGCTCCTGCAGCGCCTGCCAGGACATCTGCCCGACCGCGGCATTTCCAGCGCCCTACAAGCTCGATGCGCGGCGCTGCATCTCCTATCTCACCATCGAGAGCAAGGGCCCGATCCCGCGCGAATTCCGTAAATCGCTCGGCAACCGCATTTATGGCTGCGACGATTGCCTCGCGGTGTGTCCGTGGAACAAGTTCGCGCAGGCAGGGCACGAAGCGAAACTTGCGGCCCGCGCGGAGTTGCGCGCGCCTGACCTTGCCGATCTCGTGCGGCTCGACGATGCCGCGTTTCGCGCGCTGTTTTCGAAATCGCCGGTCAAGCGCATCGGCCGCGACCGCTTTGTCCGCAACGTGCTGATCGCGATCGGCAACTCCGACGATGCCACGTTGGCCGGCGAGGCCGAGCGCCTGCTCGACGATGCCAGCCCGCTGGTGCGCGGCGCGGCCGTGTGGGCCTTGTCGCAACTGATGGAACGTGAGGCATTTGCCGAGTTGGCATCAAACGCCATCGCCGCCGAAGCGGATGCGACGGTGCGAGAAGAATGGTGCGTATCTTCCCCGGTGCCAAACCCTCATCCTGAGGAGCGCGCAGCGCGTCTCGAAGGATGAGGCCACCGACCGGGCCTCATGGTTCTCCAGGCGATGCGAAGCATCGTCCGGAGACGGCGCTTGCGCGCCTCCTCACCATGAGGGTCAACAGCGATTCCCTGCGAAGACGTAGCGACCGAGTCGAATATGACAACCACATGAATGATCTAGCGCAAGGAGACCGCCCCGGACGCGAGGCATAGAGACCGCAGCAATGTCTCGCGCGGGTGCAGGTCATGAAAGCCAAGATCATCAGTGAACTCGGACAGGCCGACATTCTGCTGCCATCGCTGGTGGCCGAAGGCCTCGCCGCCAACGATCGCATCAAGGTCCGCTTGAGCGCGCTGCAAGCCGCCGCCGAACATGCGCGGCAGCCCGATCACCCGATCAACGAGCTTGCTGTGGAGAGCCATGCCGCGGGGATCGCGCCGGCCACCATCGCCTCGCTGGTCGGCGGCGCGCACATGATCGGCGACAGCCGTCTCAGCGCACCTAGTCTCGCGAAGCTGATGAAGGAGATCCAGGACGACATCGCGACCATGATCCGCGCGGTCAATGCCGGCAGCGTGGCGGACGGCGAGAAGGCGAATGCACGGCTGGACGCGATCCGCGCCGCCGGCCTGCTGGACGCATCCAGCGAGATCGAGCTCGCGCGGATCGCGCGGCTGACCGGCGTCGGCGAAGAGAGCGGCGACAGCCTGCACCGGCTGGTGATGGAGCTGCACAAGGCGCTCAACAAGCTCGCCGCCGGCTGCTCGGAAGAGATTCTGGCCGGCGCCCATGTGTTCGGCCTGCACAGCGAGGACCGCGCGCCCGTCGAAAGTTTCATGAAGGGCCTGAACGAGACGCGCGGCCTCAAATTCGATCATCCGGGCCTCGACACCATGGCGATGCGGTCCGACGGCCGGCTCCTGATCCAGAACGACATCGGCACCACCGACGCGCATGTGCTGGTGATCGCGGTCCGGAAGAACGCGGTCACCGTCACCTACAGCGACGTGCATCTGGCTCGGGCGAAATTCTTCATCTCGCTGTTCGACAAGTTCGACGCAAAATGGAGCGGGCTCGATCGCCATGCGGCCAGCGGCCTTGGCGAGGATAACGCCTTCTTCCTCGTCACCGGCCAGTTCGAAGGTGGAAGCGCCGCGGACCGCAACGATTTCCTGGCCGCGGTCGGTGCCGCGCTGGTGTTCCTGATCGACTGGAACAAGGCGCGGAAATTGCTGCGAACCTGGGTCGCCAAGGACGACGCCGCGCGGATCCTGGAATGGGCGGCGCGGCACAGAATAGGCCACCGCGCCTTCCTCGAACTCGGCGGCAATGAATTGCTCGGCGGCGCCGTGCGCAATGCCGCGCCGGCCCGTATCGGCTTCGGCGAGCGGCTGGACCAGGCGCTCGGACGCGCCGCCGCGATCGATTTCCTGAAAACGGTGCTGCGGCTTTCGACCGAGGCGCTGCTCGCCGGCCAATCGGTGAGGATGGTGCGCGACCAGATCGAGGCCGATCTGGTGCGGCGGCTGGAGCGCGTGGAGAGCGCGCTGCTGGCGATGGTGCTGCGCCAGGTCGGACTGGCGCACGACCTCGTCGCCGCGATCTCCCGTTATGTCGCGACCCTGCAGGCCAGCCAGGCTGTCGATGGCAAGGTGCTCGCCGCGCGTGCGGCGCGTATCGAGCAGAAGGCAGACCGCCTCGCCTTCGAAGCGCGGCGCGAAGTCGGCCGGCTCGACGCGCGGCCTGTCATCGGACAGTTGATCGACCGCGCGGAAGAAGCCGTCGATGAGCTCGAACAGGCCGCCTTCATCGCGTCGCTCGCGCCGACAGAACTCGACAAATCACTGGTGTCCGCGCTCGCCGAACTCTGCGCGGTCGCCATCACCGCAACTGAAGCTGCCGCCAGCGGACTTGCCGCTGCGATCGAAGTGCCGGAGGGCCGCCGCGCCGATTCCGAGGATGCGCTCGCCGCTGTCGTCCGCCTGGTCGACGCCGAGCACGCCGCCGACGAAAAGGAACGCGCCATCACCGCGCTGGTGTTCACTGGCGGCCACGACGTCGCCACCTCGCTTTCGGTGCTCGAACTCGCCCGCGCCGTGGAACGCTCGACCGACCGCCTCGCCGGCTTCGGGCACCTGTTGCGGCGGCACATCATGATCGACCTGGCAGCCTGAGCGAGCATGATCCGGAAAAGTGGGAACCGGTTTTCCGAAAAGATCATGCTCAAATAAAAGGGAGTGTGAGATGCAAATCGTGCGTATCGGCGGCGAGGAGACCATCTGTCACCCGACCGAGGAGATCGGCGCCAAGGCTGCGAACCTCGCCACGATGGCGGCGCTCGGCCTGCCGGTGCCGCCGGCTTTCGTGCTGCCGGTGAAACTCTGCGCCGATCTCGCCGACAAGCATGCGCACGCGGAACGGCGCTTGCGCGACGGGCTGAAGGAAGGCATCGCATTCCTGGAGAGCGCGACCGGGAAACGCTTCGGTGATCATCGGCATCCGCTTTTGGTCTCGGTGCGCTCAGGCGCCGCGCGGTCGATGCCGGGCATGCTGGAGACTGTCCTCAATGTCGGCTGCACCTCGCGCGCGGTGCACGGCCTGATCCGCGCCACCGGCCGGCCGCGATTGGCATGGGATTGCCGCCGGCGTTTCCTCGAGAGTTTTGCCGAGACCGTGCTCGGCTTCGACCTCGCGCCATTTGCTGCGCGGATCGCCGAGCTGACCGCGGAGGAAAGCGTTGCGACCGATCGCGAGCTCGACGGCGAGGCGATCGAACGGCTCGCCGCCGACGAGCAGGCATTGATCGAGGACCGCGACGACGGCTGGCTCGAGGACGCCGGGCAGCAGCTCGAACGCGCGGCCCGCGCCGTCTATCAGTCCTGGATGAGCGAGCGCGCGCAGACCTATCGTCGGCTGCAGAAGCTCGACGATCTCAAGGGCACCGCCGTGACGGTGCAGGCGATGGTGTTCGGCAATGGCGGTCTCGCCTCGGGCGCAGGCGTTGCCTTCTCGCGCGATCCTTCGAACGGCGCAGCGCGGCCGATGATCGACCTGGTGCTCGATGCGCAGGGAGAGGACGTCGTGTCGGGCCGGCGCACACCCGACAGCGAAGGAACGATCGCCCGCGCGCTGCCCCGGCTCACGACCGAGCTCGGCGACATCCTGAAACGGCTGGAACGGGAATTTTGCGACGTGCAGGACGTCGAGTTCACCGTCGAGGACGGCAGATTGTGGATCCTGCAGACGCGCTCCGCCAAGCGCACGCCACGCGCTGCGCTAAAGATCGCGATCGATCTCGTGCATGAGGGGCTGATCACGCCGAAGGAAGGACTGAGCCGCATCGCCGATGTCGACCTCGCCTCGTTGGTCGAAGTCTCGCTGGTGACGGCGGAGGATCCGGTCGTCACCGGCATCGGCGCCTCCGGCGGCATTGCGGTCGGACGCGCCGCCTTCGATTCCGAAAGCGCAGAGCGCCTGGCCTCCGCCGGCGACCCCGTGATCCTGATGCGCCCCGATACCAGCACGGCCGATGTCGCCGGCTTTGCGGTGGCGGCCGGCATCGTCACGGCCGTCGGCGCGCGCACAGCCCATGCCGCGCTGGTCGCGCGCCAGATGGGCAAACCGTGCGTCGTCGGATGCGCCGACATGACGATCGACGCAGCGGCCGAACGTGCCTCGCTCGGCAAGTCGGCCATCCTGGCCGGCGACTGGATCACCATCGATGGCGACAGCGGCAACATCCATCTCGGACGGCGTGAAACGGTGGTGAGGCGGCCCGAAGCGGAGCTTGCCGAGATCGCGAGCTGGCGCGCGCGGCCACAGACGCGCAAGTCAGCGCCGGCTTGAGCGAGCGGCATTGCTCATCTCGCGTCATTCCGGGGCGCGACGAAGTCGCGAACCCGGAATCCATTTCGCCGCTTGCGCCCGTGGCCCGATGGATTCCGGGTTCGCGCTGACGCGCGCCCCGGAATGACAGCCGTTACGTCGCGAGATGCCGCGCCATTTCCGGACGCGCCTTCAGCGCGGCGCCCTGCTTGGCGACGATCTTTGCAATCCGCTCCGGCACAAAGTGCATATCGAGGAAGGCAGGCGCGGTGTTGGCGACCTCGTGATATTCCGCGATGCGGCCGTCGCGAAGCGTCATGATCGCGACGCCCTCGAACATCGCCCGTGCGCCACCAGCCTCCGGCAGCATCGAGCGGTAGCTGAATGTGTAGCGCGCATAGAGCGTACGGCCGTCGCTGACGGGATCATGCATGTCCCAGCGGAAGTCAGTCGCGGTGCGATAGAACACGTCGTCGATCATCTCAGCGATCGCAGCACGCCCGGTGAACGCGCCATAGAAGACGTCGTGATAGACGCCGTCTTCGGTGAACAAATCAGCGAATGCCGCGCCCTTGCGCCGTTCGACCGCGTCGCAGAAGGCGCGGAGCAGGCTTGCTGTGTCCATTGTTATTCCTCCCTGCGCTCTTTATTTGAGCATGATCTTTTCGGAAAACCGGTTTCCACTTTTCCGGATCATGCTCTACCCGATCTCCGCCACAGCCGCGATGATCCGGGCGATGTCCTGCGGGCGCGACAGGCGGTGGTCGCCGTCCTGGATCATGGTCAGCACCACGTCCTCGCTCGGCAGCCGATGCGCCAGCGAGAATGCATGTTGCCAGGGCACGTCGGGATCCTGCGCGCCCTGCAGGATGCGCACCGGGCAGCCGACATCGATCTTGGCTCCGAGTAACAAATGATGGCGTCCCTCCTCGATCAGAGTCCGCGTGATCGGATAGGGCGTGTCGCCATATTGCGAGGGCCGCAGCCAGACACCCTTGGTCTCGATCTCCTTGCGGATGTCAGGCGAAAAGCCCTTCCACATCAGTTCTTCGGTAAAATCCGGCGCCGGCGCGATCAGCACCATCCCTGCGAGCGAGGCGCGGCTGTCGGCACGCTTTGCAAGCTCGCGCGCCAGCAGCAGCGCCATCCATCCCCCCATCGACGAGCCGATCACGACTTGCGGCCCGCTGCAGAACTGCGTGAACACTGCGACACTCTCTTCGAGCCAGCGCCCGATGGTGCCGTCGATGAACTTGCCGCCGGATTCGCCATGGCCGGAATAATCGAACCGGACAAAGGCGCGTTCCTGTTCCACAGCCCACGCGTCAAGCGCGACCGCCTTGGTGCCCTTCATGTCGGAATTGAAGCCGCCGAGCCAGAACAGCCCAGGACAACGCTCAAGACCATGCGCAAGGCTGCGACCTCTGCGCACACGTACCGCGATGCGGCGGCGATCGGCGCCGTTCCCTACCTCGATGAACTCTGGTTCCTGGTCGATCGTCGCGGAAGTGGTCATGGGATCGTCATTCTCGTCAGTGCGTTTTCGATAGACATGGGGTAAACGGTAGACATGGGGTAAACCGTGCGCGGACAAGGTGTCGCTCCTTGTAGAGTATCCGCTCACCAAATATCTGCTGCATCGCGTGACCCAAATGCCGCGCATTTGACGGTTTTGGGATGCAACTTGCGAGCACGCTTGCCCGTTGCCACGTATTGCTTCAAAATATCGCCTTCCTTCACAACTTTGGAGAGTTACCCATTCGCCGTCCCAATAGAGCCCCGCCCACTGTCGCCAAAGACGGGCCGCGCACCAACGATGACATCCGCAACGCGCAGATCCAACTGATCGACCAGAACGGTACCAATATGGGCACCGTCGAAACCATGGTGGCCATCAAGATGGCCATGGAAGCAGGCATGGACCTGGTCGAGATTTCGCCGAATACGAATCCTCCCGTCTGCAAGATCATGGACTACGGGAAGTATAAATATTCTGCGCAGAAGAAAGCCGCCGAAGCCCGCAAGAAACAGAAGATCGTCGAGATCAAGGAGATCAAGCTCCGTCCGATGATCGACGATCACGACTACGACGTGAAGATGCGCGCGATGCAACGCTTCTTCGAGGAAGGCGACAAGGTCAAGATCACCTTGCGCTATCGAGGTCGCGAGATGGCGCACCAGGAGATCGGCACCAAGCTGTTGGACAAGGTCAAGGCCGACGTCGCGCAATATGCCAAGGTCGAGCAGGACGCGAAGTTCGAAGGCCGCCAGGTCGTGATGGTGCTGGCACCGCGCTGACCGGAATCTTCGATCGATGAAAGGAAACGCCGGCCGGACCGGTCCGGCGGGCGTTTTCGTTCTCTTCTCCCTCTCCCGCTTGCGGGGGAGGGCCGGGGTGGGGGTCTCTCCGCGATTCAGGCCCTCGCAAGCGGAAACAGCCCCCACCCGGCGCTACGCCATAGCCGAAGCTCCGCTTCGGCGCGTCTTAAGAACGGCCGCCGAGGGCGGCCTACGCCTCCCCCGCAAGCGGGAGAGGTGAAGCACCCCCGGGGACCGGCATGATCCCCGACAGGCAGAGTCGGCCCAGCCGACAGTTCCGGGATTGCCAATTCGCCCCCACTCTGCCATAAGCGCAGCCTTCGCCGCCCGGCTGATCAAGGGCTGCCGTGGCGACGTCCTGTGCGGGTTGCTCATTTTCAGAAAAACCTGAGCACATTCAACGCTCTAACGAGCATTTTAGCCGGCCGACGCCCCTCGCGGGCGGTTTCGTGCTGGCGTTTAAGGAGAGCCAAATGCCCAAGCTGAAGACCAAATCGGGCGCTAAAAAGCGCTTCAAAGTGACCGGTACCGGCAAGGTGATGCACGCCCAGCGCGGCAAGCGCCACGGCATGATCAAGCGGACCAACAAGCAGATCCGCCAGCTCCGCGGCACCCGCGTGCTGTTCAAGACCGACGGCGACAACATCAAGAAGTATTTCTTGCCGAACGCCTGAGCTGAGCCGCTTGAACCCGGCCGCCGCCTGCGCGGCCCCGTCACCACTTCAGAAATCTAAGGATTTACGTCATGTCTCGCGTCAAACGCGGTGTGACCGCCCACGCCAAGCACAAGAAAGTCTACAAGGCCGCCAAGGGCTATTACGGCCGCCGCAAGAACACCATCCGCGTCGCCAAGCAGGCGGTCGAGAAGGCCGGCCAATATGCGTTCCGCGACCGCAAGCGCAAGAAGCGCACCTTCCGCGCGCTCTGGATCCAACGCCTCAACGCCGCCGTGCGTCCGTTCGGCCTGACCTACAGCCGATTTATCGACGGCCTCTCCAAGTCAGGCATCGCTGTCGACCGCAAGGTGCTGTCGGATCTCGCGATCCACGAACCGGCTGCGTTCCAGGCGATCGCCGAGAAGGCCAAGGCCGCCCTCGCGGCCTGAAGCTATCGTCGCATTCGTCTTTCTGCGAAGTTTCTGGAAGTTGTCATGCCCGGCTAGGTCCGGGCATGCCGGGCTGGGAGCGCCGGCTTGGTATCCTGGCCAAAAGGGATTGCCATGACCGACCTCACTCAACTCGAATCCCAGATCCTCTCTGATATTGCCAGCGCCAGCGACGAAGCGGCGCTGGAAGCGGTGCGCGTCGCCTCCCTCGGCAAGAAGGGCTCGATCTCGGCGCTGCTTGCGACGCTGGGCAAGATGTCGCCGGAGGAGCGCAAAACGCAGGGCGCGGCGATCAATCTCGCCAAGGACAAGGTCACGCAGGCGCTCGCCGCGCGGCGTGAGGTGCTGAAAGCCGCCGCGCTCGACGCCCGGCTTGCTTCCGAAACCGTCGACGTCACGCTGCCACTGCGCGAGGCGCCGGCCGAAGCAGGCCGCATCCATCCGCTCAGCCAGGTCTGGGACGAACTGACGGCGATCTTCGCCGACATGGGATTCTCGGTCGCCGAAGGTCCTGACATCGAGACCGACGACTACAACTTCACAAAGCTGAATTTCCCGATCGGCCATCCCGCGCGCGAAATGCACGACACCTTCTTCTTCAACCCGAAGGAAGACGGCTCGCGCATGCTGCTGCGGACCCACACCTCGCCGGTGCAGGTGCGCACGATGCTCACCCAAAAACCGCCGATCCGCGTGATCTGTCCCGGCCGCACCTATCGCATCGATTCGGACGCGACCCACACGCCGCAGTTCCACCAGGTCGAGGGGCTCGTGATCGACAAGCAGTCGCATCTCGGCCACCTCAAGTGGATTTTGCATGAGTTCTGCAAGGCGTTCTTCGAGGTCGACCACATCAACATGCGCTTCCGGCCTTCGTTCTTCCCGTTCACCGAGCCGTCGCTGGAGGTCGACATCCAGTGCCGCCGCGACAAGGGCGAGATCCGCTTCGGCGAGGGCGAGGATTGGCTCGAAATTTTGGGCTGTGGCATGGTGCACCCGAACGTGCTGCGCGCCTGCGGCCTCGACCCCGACGTCTACCAGGGCTTTGCCTGGGGCATGGGCATCGACCGCATCGCGATGCTGAAATACGGCATGAGCGACCTGCGCCAACTGTTCGACAGCGACGTCCGCTGGCTCAGCCACTACGGCTTCAAGCCGCTGGAGCTCCCGACGCTGGCGGGAGGCCTGAGTTCGTGAGCCACCTTGGCAGTCCCTGGGTGGATAGAGCCCCCACCCTGACCCTCCCCCGCAGGCGGGGGAGGGAATGGATAGCGCTGAGTTTGTGTCACGAGGATACTTTCGCTCCATCCGCACGAACGGTGGGACTCCCTCCCCCGCCTGCGGGGGAGGGCTGGGGTGAGGGTGTCTCCGCGAAGAGAATTTCGAAGCACGAGCTCAGAAGCCCGACACCGAGGTTTGAGTTCGCGAGTCACATCGGCAACCCCTGGGCGGATAGAGCCCCCACCCTGACCCTCCCCCGCAGGCGGGGGAGGGAATGGATAGCGCTGAGTTTGTGTCACGAGGATACTTTCGCTCCATCCGCGCAACAGGTGGGGCTCCCTCCCCCGCGTGCGGGGGAGGGTTGGGGTGAGGGTCTCTCCACAAAGGGGCTGCCAATGGTTGATCCCGAACATCCCGAATGGAAGATGTCGGACAGACTGCGTGCCAACGCGCGCGCGCTCCGGCGCAACTCGACCGATGCAGAACGCATCCTGTGGTCGGAGCTTCGCACTCACCGACTGAACGGGATCAGTTTCCGACGTCAGGTCCCCATAGAAAACTTCATCGCCGATTTCGTCTGCCATGCCGCCAAGCTCGCTATCGAGCTCGATGGCGGACAGCATTTTTCCGATCAAGGCGAGCGTGCCGATGCTGCTCGCTCGGCGATCATCGAAGCAAAGGGCTTCAAAGTTCTTCGCTTCAGCAATCTCGATGTCATGACCAACCGCGCTGGGGTGCTCGAAACAATTGCCGCAAGCGTTGCGGAGAGAGCCCCCACCCTGACCCTCCCCCGCAGGCGGGGGAGGGAAGATCGCGCGCTTGCAGAGAAGCAGAGCAAATGAAATTCACCCTCTCCTGGCTGAAGGAACATCTCGACACCGACGAGCCGCTGGAAAAGCTCGCGGACAAGCTCACCATGATCGGGCTCGAAGTCGAGAGCATCGAGGACAAGGCGAAGGCGCTGGCGCCGTTCACCATTGCGCGCGTGATCTCGGCCGAGCAGCATCCGAATGCCGATCGGCTGCGGGTCTGCATGGTCGACACCGGCAACGGCGCTGCGCCGGTGCAGGTGGTCTGCGGCGCACCGAATGCACGCGCCGGCCTGATCAGCGTGTTCTCGGCCCCCGGCACCTTCATTCCCGGCAAGAACATCACGCTCGGCGTCGGCACCATCAGAGGCGTCGAGAGCCGCGGCATGCTGTGCTCGGCGGCCGAGCTCGAGATTTCCGACGATCATGACGGCATCATCGAACTGCCTGCCGACGCGCCCGTCGGCCAGGGCTATGCCGAATGGGCCGGGCTCGGCGATCCCGTGATCGAGATCAACCTGACGCCGAACCGGCAGGATTGCACCGGCGTGCATGGGATCGCGCGCGATCTCTCCGCCGCCGACATGGGCAAGTTCATCGACCCAGCGATCAAGCCGATCAAGGGCGAGTTCGCCTCGCCCGTGACGGTGACGGTGGAAGACGCCTCGCTCTGCCCGGGCTTCGCGCTGCGGCTGGTGCGCGGCGTGAAGAACGGCCCGTCGCCGGAATGGCTGCAGAAGCGCCTGGCCGCGATCGGCCTCAGGCCGATCAATGCGCTGGTCGATATCACCAACTTCATGACCTACGACCGCGCGCGCCCGCTGCACGTGTTCGATGCCCGGAAGGTGAAGGGCAATCTGGTGGTGCGTCGTGCCCGCGACGGCGAGACGCTGCTCGCGCTCGACGGCCGCACCTACACGCTCGATTCCTCGATGTGCGTCATTGCCGATGATGCCGGCGTCGAATCGCTCGCGGGCATCATGGGCGGCGAGGCCTCCGGCTGCGACGAGAACACCACCGACGTCCTGATCGAATCGGCGCTGTGGAACGAGATCAACATCGCTCAGACCGGGCGCAAGCTCGGCATCAATTCGGATGCGCGTTACCGCTTCGAGCGCGGCGTCGATCCGGCCTTCATGGTGCCGGGCCTTGAGCTTGCGACCAAGATGGTGATGGAATTGTGCGGCGGCGCGCCGTCGGAAAACATCGTCGTCGGCAATCGATTCGGCGACGACCGCGTGATCGATTTTCCGCTTACCGAGGTCAAGCGCCTCGCCGGAATCGAGGTGCCGCTGGTCGAGACGAAGCGCATCCTCACCCATCTCGGCTTCATGGTCGCGGGCACCGGGCCGGTCGTGAAGATCGCGGTGCCGTCCTGGCGCACCGACGTGCATGGCAAGGCCGATATCGTCGAGGAGATCGTCCGCATCGTCGGCGTCGACAAGGTGCCGGAGACGCCGTTCGATCGCGGCGAGGAGCCGCGCAAGCCAGTCCTGACCGCGATCCAGCTCCGCACCCGGCGTGCCAAGCGGGCGCTGGCCGCGCGCGGCATGGTGGAAGCCGTGACCTGGTCGTTCATCTCAAAACCCGCAGCGGAATTGTTCGGCGGTGGACAAGCCGAGTTGGTGCTTGCCAACCCGATCGCATCTGACCTCTCGGACATGCGGCCGAGCCTGCTGCCCGGCCTGGTTGCCGCAGCGCAGGCCAACATCAACCGCGGCTATCCCGACGTGACGCTGTTCGAGGTCGGCCAGGTGTTCAAGGGCGACAGGCCGGAAGACCAGTTCGTTGCCGCGTCCGGCGTGCGCCACGGCTTCGCGCCCTCGGAAGGTGTCGGTCGCACCTGGTCCGGCTCGGCCACGACTGATGCGTTCGACGCCAAGGCCGACGCGTTCGCCGTGCTGGCGGCGGCCGGCGCGCCGGTGCAGGCGCTGCAGATTGTGCCCGGCGGCCCCGGCTGGCTGCATCCCGGTCGCTCCGGCACCATCCAGATCGGCCCGCAGAACGTGCTCGGCCATTTCGGCGAGTTGCACCCGCGCGCGCTGGAGGCGCTCGGTGCCGATGGCCCGATGATCGCGTTCGAGGTGATCCTTGATCGCATCCCCGATTCCAAGCGCAAGCCGACCCGCGCCAAGCCCGCGCTCGAACTCTCCGCATTCCAGCCGGTGTCGCGCGACTTCGCCTTTATCGTCGATCGCAGCGTCAAGGCGGGCGACATCGTTCGCGCCGCGCTGGCCGCGGACAAGAAGCTGATCACCGAGGTCACCGTGTTCGACGTCTACGAGGGCAAGGGCATGGAGGACGGCAAGAAGTCGATCGCGATTGCGGTCACCATTCAGCCGCGCGAAAAGACGCTGACCGACCAGGAGATCGACGCGGTGGCGGGCAAGATCGTCACTGAGGTCACGAAGAAGACCGGCGGCACTCTCCGGGGATGAGCCCGTTTGGTCTCATCCCTTCCGACGTCAGCCTCAACGTTGCGCTGGCGATCTGTGCCATCGCCTTCGTCTCGGGCACGGCGCGCGGATTTTCCGGCTTCGGCTCGGCGCTGATCTTCATGCCGCTGGCGAGCAGCGTCGCCGCGCCACGGCTGGTGGCGGCGCTGCTGCTGATCATCGATTTCGTCGCCGCGATGCCGCTGCTTCCGAGCGCGTGGCAGAAGGCTGACCGCAAGGCGACCGCGATCATGGTGCTCGGCGCATTCGTCGGTGTGCCGATCGGCACGTACTTTCTCAGCGTGCTCGACCCCGTGACCACGCGCTGGATCATTTCGGGTTTCGTCGCCGCGCTGATGGCGCTGCTCTTGTCAGGCTGGCGCTATCACGGCAAGGACCACGCAGCGCTTTCCATCGGCATCGGTGGCCTCTCCGGTTTTTGCAGTGGCCTCGCCCAGACCGGCGGCCCCCCGATCGTCGGCTACTGGCTCGGTCGCCCGATCACTCCCACGGTCGCGCGCGCCAACATCGTGCTGTTCTTCGGCGCCTCGGACTTCTTTTCCGTCGTGAGCTATCTCTTCACCGGCCTGATCACCGCCGATTCCATCAAGTTCTCGCTCGTGGTCGGGCCGGTCTACGCCATCGGCGTCTGGTTCGGCGCCTCTCTGTTCGGCAAAGCCAGCGAACGCGTCTTCCGCGCCATCTGCTACGCCCTGATCGCCGCCGCCGTCATCGTCGGCCTGCCCGCCCTCGACGGCGTGCTGCGCGGACGCTAGATTCGGACGTTGGATGCGCAAGAAAGAAAAAGGCTGAGGGAGGTATCCATGATCGATCGCCGGAACGCGCTGAAACTGGCGCTCAGCGCCGCAGCCGCACTTGCCGCGCCGGCCGTGCTGGCACAGGCCGCAAAGCCTCGGACGCGCATCGTGTTTCTGGGCACCAAAGGCGGCCCGCGCGTCGGCATCGGCGCCTCAAATCCTGCCAACCTCGTTGTGGTCAACGACACGCCGTTTGTGATCGATTGTGGCATGGGGGTGAGCCGTCAGCTCGTGAAGGCGGGCGTGCCAATCCCTTCCATCAAATACATCTTCATCACCCACCATCATTCCGATCACAATCTCGAATACGGCAATCTCTTCTACAATGCCTGGGCCGCCGGCCTGTCGACGCCGATCCACTCGTTCGGTCCGAAGGGGATCGAGGCGATGACCAAGGCGTTTTGGGAGTTGAACAAATTCGATGTCGAGACGCGGATCGAGGATGAGGGCCGACCCGATCCGCGCAAATTGCTGATCGCGAAAGACGTCGGCGACGACGGTGTGGTGTTGAAGACGTCCGACGTGACGGTCACAGCCTTCCGCACCCCGCATCCACCCATCGTCGACAATTTTGCTTACAAGTTCGAAACGCCTGATGGCACCATCGTGTTCTCCAGCGACACCGCCTACAATCCGAAGCTCGCCGAGTTCGCCAAGGGAGCCGACGTGCTGGTGCATGAATGCATGTATATGCCTGCCGTCGATCGTCTGGTCGCCAAGACGAAGAACGGAGCAACACTGAAGAAGCATCTTCTCGAGAGCCACACCACGACCGAGGACGTCGGCCGCGTCGCGGCTGCCGCAGGGGTCAAGGTGCTGGTCATGAGCCATTTCGTGCCCGGAGACGACCCGCTCGTCACTGACGATAACTGGACCGAAGACGTGAAGAAGAATTTTTCCGGCCGTATCGTGGTAGCGAAGGATCTGATGGAGTTGAAGCTGCCGGTGTGAGCGACGTATCAACCGCAATCACTCTCATGGCGGGCCATGCCAGGCGCTGTGCGGTTCGCACGATTTTTCTTAATCCAATCAACGTGATTTGCCCTGTCCACTCCTCTCGCGAAAAATATTCCGCTTCCGTCGTCGGGCAAATCAGTGATTTAACTCCGCGCGTCTCATCCGAATGAGGGGCGGGTCGCGATCGTCACGAACGTTGCGGTGAGATGCGGTGGACGCGATGCGTGCGACTGACGAGCACACACATCACGGACGGCGAAGTCGTGTGGTTCTGGCGCCCCGACGCTGGCGCTAAGCTTGCGGGAAGTATCCCGCAGGTGACGGTGGCAAGAAAGCCCGGTCACCGGGAAGAGCACGAAGTAAGCTGTAAAACCATCGCGCAGGGAAAGCCGGAGTTGCTTCGGTTGACCTGTGGTCCTACCCCCGTGCTTTTTGTTGCACGGGGCCCACGAGTGCAACCGGCACCCGGCTTTCCCTGCCTCTGTTCGACGAGAGGGTGAAGAATGAAGCAAACCTCGGACGCAATGCGCCGCGAGAATGCGGACTCACATCCCCTCCGCGCTGTTTGACATTCAAATCCGAATGCATCCTCGTCATTGCGAGCGCAGCGAAACAATCCATCGCGCCACTTGCTGAGGCATGGATTGCTTCGCTCGCAATGACGAGGAGAGAATGTGTGTCACAACAGAGGTCCGTAGGGTGGGCAAAGCGACTACACGCACGACTGTCAAAACAAGCACAGGCGGAAGCGTGCCCACCATAGCGAGCGGAGTGCGGATGGTGGGCACGGCGCTGACGCGCCTTTGCCCACCCTACGCGATCTACCCGATCACCAGATCGCAATACGCATAACCATCGCGCGCTACCCGTTCGCCTGTGGTGACGGCAAGCCGGTGCGAGAACATCGGGCCAGCGACGACGCAGGTGTGAAACTCGCCGTTCTCGCCGCATGGATCGACGCCATCAGGCAGATCCGCGAGAAGCTGCGCATCGAACCTGCGGCCGGCGAATTCCGCAGGCAACTTCTTCAGGTCAACGGCCGCAAGATAAGCCTCCAGCCCGCTCGCGATCATCGCGTTCGCCAACGTCGGCGTCGGCCGCTCCCACAGCGGGAAGATCGGGGTGATGCCGGTACCGGCCAGCTTCTGCTCGCGGTAGGCGCGGATATCGGTGAGGAAGAGATCGCCGAAGATCATGTGGGTGATGCCCTCAGCGACAGCCCGCGTGACCGCCTCACCCATACGCGCTTCATAGATTTCGTTGGGGCAGGGATATGGGATCGGCACGATCCGCTGTGGCAGCCCTGCTGCCTCGCATTGCGCGCGCAAAATCTGCTGCCGCACGCCGTGGACCGCGACGCGCTCGAAGGTCTCGCTGACCGTCGTCAGCGCGCCGACCACCTCGAACTCGCCTGCCTGCATCACTTCATGCAGTGCGAACGCGCTGTCCTTGCCGCTGGACCACGAAATCAACGCCTTCGGCCGTGGCATCAGTCGAACAGCCCTCGCGGCTGGGCCGATTGCGCCGGCGCCGTGCGCCTGCGCTGCTTCTGGGGTGGTGCCGCCGCCGGTGCAGCCGGCAACGCGCCGATCCGACGCAGCGCTCCTTCCGCGGCGCGCTCGCCGCTCTCCCAGGCGCCGTCGACCGTACCCCACAAGGTGTCGTGCGTGGCCTCGCCGGCGAAATACATGCAGCCGACCGGATCGATCAGCGCTCTCCGTGCGGCCTGCCCGCCGGGCGCCGCCACCGACATCGCCCCCAGTATATGGGGTGAAGCGTTCCAGCGCGTGGCGCTCGATTTCTTGATGCCGGCCACCGCATCGCTTCCGAACAGCTTCTTCAGCCATTCCACCGCGAATGCGACCATCGCCTGCTCACCCTCTGCCGACAGATCGCGACCGAACGAGCCCGCGACGTCGATCGTGCACAAGGATGAACCGGCGACATTGGCATAGAGCAGCGCGGTGCGCGTCGAATTGCTCTGCTCGATCAGGACATCGTCGCGCGCAAGGCCGAGCGGATTGCCGGGCAGCTCCAGCGCGATGCGGTCGTAGCTGCCGAGGCTGAGCTTTGCGACGGCATCGCCGATGCGCCTGGGAAGTTCGGAATCGAACTTGAGCTTGCCGGCCGCGAGCACATTGGTCGACACCGTGATGATGGCGGCGCGCGCCTGGATCTTGCCGGAGGGCGTATCCACGACGACGTCGCGGTTGCTCCAGGAGATGCGGTTGGCGGGCGTCGACAACGCCACCGGCAACTGCGCGCCGAGATTCGCGATCAGCGTGCCGAGCCCCTGCCGACAGGCGATCGCGCTGGTGCGGTCCTGCGCACGCGCCTTGTCGACGACCGAAACGTCCTTGAGGTCCTTGCCGGTGAAGCTGGCTCCGAGCACGAACTCCGTCGTGCCAGCCCAATCGCCAAGCTCTTTTGGCAGGACCGAGGCACAGGACACGTCGCTCCGGCGCGCGGCATCGTCGATCGCGCGATTGGCGCGCACCAGCGCGGCCAGGAATTCCTCGGTCTCGCCGGGACGGGCATTGCGGCGGCCGATCCGGATCTTCTCGCCCGATGGCGCCGGCATCAGTTCGAGCCCCGCGGTCCGCGCGAGCCGGACCATCGGATTGGTCTCGGGATTGTGCGCCCAGCGCGCGCCGCGGTCGAACGGCACTTCGAAGGTCGAACTGTCGGTCTGGCAACGGCCACCGACCTGGCTCGCCGCTTCCAGCACGATCACCTTGCGGCCCGCCGCCAATACTCGCCGCGCCGCAGCAATGCCGGCAGCGCCTGCGCCAATGACCACGACGTCGGCCTCGCGCGCCCGCACGGGGGCGGCCGCACCGCGACCGGCAAACAGCGGTACAGCGGCAATGCCTGCGGACGCCGACAGGAAATTGCGGCGGCTGATTGTCATGTCATGGTTTCCGCAGACTTGAAGCAAAAGGGAACGGTCCGCGAACCTTGCCGCAACTCATGCTGCGCAGCAACCATCATGGTGAATCAATCATGATTGATCGGCTGCGCCGATGAACCAAATTGCAACGGCTCACGACCATGATAAGGAACCAAAAAGCGGAAGGGCAAGCCGCGCGGGGGGAAGTTTCATGGGCGTCATGCTCGACACGGTCGGCAAGGTGATCGCGGGCTACCTGCAGAAGGAGATCCCGGGTTACGAGCCGTTCACTCCGAGCGATCCGGAACATCTGCGCGGCGTGGTCCAGCCTGGCGATGTCCTGCTGGTCGAAGGCAACAATCGCATTTCCGGCATCATCAAATACCTCACGCAGTCGACCTGGTCGCACGCCGCGCTCTATGTCGGACCGGTCGACGGCGCCTGCGAGGCGGATGGCGAGCCGCATGTGCTGATCGAGGCCAATATCGGCGAAGGCGTGACCTCTGCGCCGTTGTCGAAATATTTTCCCTATCATACCCGCCTCTGCCGCCCGGTCGGCCTGTCCCACGAGGACCGCGATACGGTGTGCCGCTACGCCATCAACCGGATCGGCTTTGGCTACGACACCAAGAACATCGTCGACCTCGCGCGCTACCTGTTCCCGCTGCCGGTGCCGCAGCGCTGGCGGCGGCGGATGATCGCTTTCGGCTCTGGCGATCCCACCAAGATCATCTGCTCGGCGCTGATCGCGCAGGCCTTCGATGCCGTGCGCTATCCGATCCTGCCCAAGATCACGCGCACCTCGAGCCGCAAGGCGCGGCGCGAGATCCTGCACATCCGGGATTCCTCGCTCTACATGCCGCGCGACTTCGACATCTCGCCCTATTTCGAAGTCGTCAAACCCACCATCGTGCACGGCTTCGACTACACCGCCCTGCACTGGGCCGACAAGCAGAAGCCGCTCGAGGAGGTGGCGGGCGAATTCAGTGTGTTTCAGGAAAAGTCGCCGCCGCTTGTTCCTGAAACGATTGACCAGGAAACGCCGCTTCCGGTGGCGCCTGAAGCTGCGGAAGTGAAGGCGCCGGAGCTCGCGGCTTAATTGCGCTAGAAGCGCGCCGCCAGTGTCAGGCGGACCGCGAGCGGTTCGGCCGGGTGGATGTGGCGGTCGGCGACGCCGTCGATCGGCTCGCCCGGCAGGCGCGACAGATAGTAGTACTCGATCTGGTTGGTGTTGGCATTGAAGAGATTGAGCACGTCAAGCTGCAGCCGCATGCCATTGTCGAACTGATAGCCGGCGCGGGCGTTGAAGATCAGCGAGGATTGCGAGCGCACGCTGTCATCCTCGATCAGCGGGCGCGGTCCAAAATAGCGCGCGGTCAGCGCGCCGAACCAGCCGGTCTCACGGCCGAATGTCACGGCGCTGCTAGCGATCCAGGCCGGCGCGCCCGGAATGAAATTGCCCGCGGGGTCGAAATCGGTGAAGCGGGCGCGGGTATAGGCGAGATCGAAATCGACCCGCATCCATGGCAAGGGCCTGTACTGGTTGGTCCACTCGACGCCGACGCGCCGGCTCGGACGGCTCGCCTCTGTGGTGCCGGCGTCGCCGACGAACAGGAGCTCGGAGTCGAAGTCGAGCACGAACACCGCAAGCGAGCTGGTCAGGCCTTCGATCGCCTTGGTGCGGATTCCGACCTCGGCGCCCTTGGAGCGGACCAGCAGCGGCACGCGATCGAGCGGCGTCACCTTGTCGGTGGGATCGACGGTGATCGTCGCGCCGCGGATGTCGTTCGAGTGCAGGCCATAGCCGGCATTGCCGTAGAACTCGGTCTTGTACCACGGGCCCAGCACGATGCCCGCTTTCGGGCTCGTCATCGCGGCCTGCGCATTGCCGGAGTTTTGCGGCGTGTCGCTGAAGACATGGCCGGCGAAGAAATCCTCGCGGATGCCGACCGTGGTGCGCAGCCAGTCGGTCCAGCGCGCGGTGGTGTCGGCCCACAGGCCGACATTGCCTTCCTGCACGCGGTCCTCGCGTACGGTCGATAGCTCCTGACGCTGGAAGGTCTTGAACAGGCCGACCTCGATGTCGTCGCCGCGGGTCTGCAGGCCGACACGGGTCTGCGTCTCGATCCCGGCAACGCGCGTGTCGAAGGCATGAGAGGCGTCGAAGCCATAGACGGTGCGGCGATCGAGCTGGCTGAACTGGTCGTTATTGACGGGATCGTCGAGGAAATAGGTGAAGTTGTTGAACAGCCGCAGCGACGAACGGATCACATAGGCATTCGCCCGGGTCTGGCCGTAGTCGCCGGATTGTGCCCAATTGCTGGAGAGGCTGAAGCGGCTGGAGACGCCGCCGTCGGTTGGGTCGAGCGAGCCGAAGCGATCGATCAGGCCCTGGTCGATCGCGCGTTGCGCCACCTGGTCGGTCGAGGTCCAGCCGTTGGAGTAGGCCATCGCCGACAACGTGAAGCCATCTGTCGCCGTACCCTGGCTGTAGCGCAGCACGCCGCTTACCTTGCGCACGTCGTCCGGCACGTCCCACGGGCCGTCATATTTGTTGGCCGCGATCGCGCCGAGCAGCGTGCCCTCGCCGACTGTCGTGGAGCCCGCCGCCAGCGCGCGCTGATAGCCGAAGCTGCCGAAGGTCACCTGCGCGAGGTTCTTCGGCAGCCGGTTGAGATAGTTGATGTCGACGCTGCCGGCAGAGGAGAAGTCGCCGGTGTCGGCGTAGTACGGACCTTTGCGGACGTTGATGGAGCTGATCAGTTCCGGGATCAGGAAGTTGATGTCGGCGTAGCCCTGGCCATGGCCATGGGTCGGCATGTTGACCGGCATGCCGTCGACTTTGATCGCAAGATCAGTGCCGTGGTCGAGATTGAAGCCACGCAGGAAATACTGGTTGGCTTTGCCCTCGCCGGAATGCTGGGTGACGATCAGGCCGGGCACCACTTCCAGGACCTCGCCGACACGCGATACTGGCAGCGCGTTGACCTCCTCGCCGCCGATGTGCACCTCGCTCGCGGCGGTCGGTAGAAGGTTGGCCACACCCACCTGCCCCGTACCCGGCGCGACGCCGTTCGCCGCCGATGCAGGCTGGTTCGACTGGGCTGCAGAAGTGCGGCGACCGCTTCGCGGGCGGTGAGCCTGCTCGGCCCGCTTGATCCGCTTAGGTGGCGCCGTTTCCGGCGACGGCACCGTGACCGGCGGAAGTTGATTGGTGGGCGCGACGGCGACAGTCTGCGCCTGTGCCGTAGATGTAACGATAGCAAGGGAGGCGGCAGGAAAAATCCACCAGACAAACTTACGCAACACCCCTGCTCCCGCATGGTAACCTGCTACAATCGACAGGCGACCGCACTAACTCGACTTCAACCCAGCGCGGGCCAGGCTACCAAACGAGTATGATGTTACAATAACAATATCATACTGGCGGGCACCGATCGGAAATTTCCAATGCAACGGATCACCATCACCATCGAGGACGATTTGCTCGGCGAGATCGATGCCGCGGCAGAAGCGCGCGGCTACCAGAACCGCTCGGAGATCATCCGAGATCTCGCCCGTGCGGGATTGCAGCAGAGCGCGGAGGACGCGGCGCCTTCGGGGCAATGCGTGGCCGCGCTGGTATATGTATACGACCATGCCGCGCGCGACCTTTCGAAGCGCCTGGTGCAGAACTTCCATGGCCACCACGACCTGTCGCTGGCGACGCTGCATGTCCATCTCGACGACGACAGTTGCATGGAGGTGACGGCGCTCAAGGGCGCCGCCGGCGAGGTCCGTCATCTCGCCGAGCACATCATCGCCGAGCGCGGCGTGCGCTATGGCCGGGTCGTGATGATCCCGACCGCACCGGACAAGAAGCCGCACAAGCATGGGCACCGGCACGGTTGAGGGGCGGCCGCCCGGCTCTTGCCGAAGCCACCGGCCATATCTAACTCTCGCAGGGGCTTTTTTGGAGCTAGACCCACCATGTTAGACGCCGCCGTCAAGGCGCTCACGCAAATCCTGTCGCCGCCGATGCGCTCGATCCTGTGGCGCTCGATCGGCGTGGCGCTGGTATTGGTGACTGTGCTTGCGATCGGATTGCAGCGGCTCTTGAGCTGGTTTGCCGACTATGGCGAGGTCTGGGCCGAGGGCCTGCTCGGCCCCAACTTCCACGCCACGCTCAACGTGCTCTCCTGGATCGTCTCGATCGCCGCGGGCCTCGGCGTGGTGCTCGGCGGCATTTTCCTGATGCCCGCGATCACCTCGCTGGTGGCGAGCCTCTTCGTCGACGAGGTCGCCGATCATGTCGAGCGTGAACATTATCCGGCCGAACAGCCCGGCGTTGCGCTGCCGTTCAACCTTGCCATGGCCGAGGGCGTCAAGACTGCGCTGCTGACGATCCTGGTCTACCTGATAGCGCTGCCGTTCGTGTTCCTCGCCGGTGCCGGCTTCCTGATTTTCTTCATCGCCACCGCCTGGCTGCTGGGCCGCGAATATTTCGAGCTCGCCGCGATGCGGTTCCGGCCGCCGGCGGAGGCCAAGGCGATACGCCGCGACAATGCCGCAACCGTGTTCACCGCCGGCCTGATCATCGCCGCCTTCGTGTCGATCCCGATCGTCAATCTGGCGACGCCGCTGTTCGGGATGGCCTTCATGGTCCACATGCACAAGCGCCTGTCGGGGCCGAGGCCCGAATTGCAGGAACCGCGACGGCAGGAAATGTCGATGCGCTAACAGTCGGCGGTCAGGCCACCGACATTCCGCACTTGCGCATCAGCATCTTGGCAAAGCCGAACGGTTCCGGCGTAAACGGTCCCGGCGGTGCGCGGGTGATCAGGGCGACGAAGAACAGCGCCGTCATCGCCAGCCAGAAGCACAGCCAGAAACCGTCGATATAAGCGAGCACATTGGCCTCGCGCTGCACCAACGCCGCCAACGTTCCCACCGCGCGCGCCTGGGCCAGACCGACACCATGGGCAGCGAATTGGTCGGCGAGTTGCTTGAGCATGCGCACGACATTGACGTCGCCATTGGCGACGTGTTGGCCGATATAGTTGGAATGGATCTGCTCGCGGACCCGCAGCCAGGTGCCCATCAGCGCCACGCCGATCTCGGCGCCGCCAAGTCGCATGATCTGGATATAGGCGGCAAACGCCGTGGCACGACTCGGGTCGGAATTGGACAACGCCATGATGATGATCGGCAGCAGCGTCAGCGACTGCCCGATCGCTTGCAGGAGGACGATGCCGGCAAAGTCCTCCCGCGCCCAGTCATGGGTCAATTGCGTGCCCCAGAGATTGGCGGCCGCAAACGCCGAGAATCCCAGGACGACCACGGTGCGCGGATCGAAATGCCTGAGCAGATAGATCGAGATCGGCACCAGCACGAACATCGGCAGCGCACCATAGGTCAAGAGCAGAACGCCGCTCTGCTCCGGCCGCATCAGCGCGATGGCGCCGAGGAAGTTCGGCACCAGCGATGAATTGGACAGGCTGGTGAGGGTGTAGAGCAGGATGACGACCAGCGAGAGCCCGATGTTGCGCGAGAACAGCACGTTCACATGCGCCCAAGGCTGCCGCACCATGGCCTCGTTGATCAGGAAGACGACGAACAGCGCGGCGCCGCCGAGCAGCAGCGCCATCACCGTGCCGGATTCGAGCCAGTCGAGCCGATTGCCCTGGTCGAGACCGGCATAGATCATCGAGACAGAGCTCCCGAGCAGGATCATGCCGCCCCAATCCGCATCGCGAAGCAGGTTCTTGTTGACGGATTCACTGGGCGTGCCGAGATAGACCATCAGGCCCATCAGGGGCGCGATGACGACTCCCTGCCAGTACAGCCATTGCCAGCCGAGATGGTCGACATAGAAGCCAGCCAGCGAGCTTGAGGTATCGAGCGCGAAGCCGACGCGGATCGAGTAGATCGATATCGCCGGAATCCACCAGCGGATCGGCAGATTCCGGAACACGATCATCAGCGTCGCCGGCACGAAGGTGCCGAGCAGCAGGCCATGCACGATGCTGAGCGCGATCAGCGTGGGGTAATGGTCGACGAATGGGATGATCAGCGACACCCCGGCATAGACGAGGCTCGGGATGCCCAACACGCGGCGCAGGCCGAACACCGTGGCGAGCCAGGCGACCGTTGGCGCGATGAAGATCTGCGAACCGATTCCCGCGGTCGAAAGCCAGGCGCCCTCGTCGAAACCGAGCGAGAAGGCGCCGCGCAGGTCCGGCAGGCCGACCGTGGTCAGGCGGCTGTCAACGTTGGAAAGGAACGAGCCGAGCAGCACCGCGGCCACCGCAAACAGCGGCTGCCGCGCGATGCCGCCCTGCGAGACCGGTCCATGGCCGGCGTCGTCATTTGCCGCCATTCGTCCCCGCATCTGAGGTGTTGATGCTGGTGACCACGGACATGCCGGGCAACAGGCGCGACAGCGACGGCTGGTTTTCGTCGAGCTGGATACGGACCGGGATACGCTGCACGACTTTGGTGAAATTGCCGGTGGCGTTATCCGGCGGCAATAGCGCGAATTGCGAGCCGCTTGCCGGCGCGATCCGCTCGACGCGGCCGCGCAGTTTCTCGCGCGGGAAACTGTCGACGGTGATCGCGACGGGTTGGCCCGGCCTCACCCGCGTGAGCTGGGTCTCCTTGTAGTTGGCGATCACATAGACGTTTGGCAGCGGCACCACATTGATCAGGTTGGTGCCGATATTGACGTAGTCGCCCGGCTGCACCTGCCGCTCACCGACAACGCCGTCGAACGGCGCCACGATCTTGGTGTAGCCGAGCTTGAGTTTCGCGGCGGCGAGCTGCGCCTTGGCGGCATCGAGATCGGCGGCGCGCTGCTTCTTGGTGCCCTGCAGCACTTCGAGCTGATGGCGCTGCGCAGCAACCACGGCGCGGCTCGCGCGCACATCGGCTTGCGCTTTTGCATATGCCGCAGTCGCCTGCTCGAGCCTCTGCCGCGTGCCCGCGTCGGTCTGCGACAGCGATTGCTGGCGCTCCTGCTCCTGACGCGCCTCGACCTCCAACGCGGCCGCAGATACTTGCGCGGCTTCGGCCTGCGCGATGGTCGCGTATTGCAATTCGACCTGGTTGTTCAGATTGTCGAGCGCGGCCTGCGCGGCGGCGACGCCGGCTTCAGCCTGCGCGACCTGAGCCTGGTAATCGGCGGGATCGATCTGCACCAGGAGATCGCCGGCCTTGACGTGCTGGAAATCCTTCACCGCCACGGTCAGCACTTCGCCGGCGACACGGCTGCTCAGCCGTGTCAGCTCGGCGCGGACATAGGCGTCGTTGGTGGTCTGGATCGTGGCGGCGCCGACCCATTCGTCCCAGCGCAGCGTCGCGAGCGCAATGAAGGCGAAGGCGGCGAGCACAGCAAATACCGGGATCGCGAGCCGCCCCCACGTGCTCGACGGCGCGGCCGATGGCTTGGGCGGCGGAGCCGTCGGGGCCGGAGCCGGTGACGGCGCAATCCTGTTCACGGGTGCCGGGGCGATTTGGTTCTGCTCACTCAAGTTACATTCCCCAGGTATTTCTTCTCACGCGACTGCCGAGACAGCGGCCGGGCCGACCGCCGCCATCCTCGCTCACACCGTCTTTTCCGGCCAGCGGCAAAGATCGTGGATCAGGCATACCTCGCAGCGCGGTTTCCGCGCGAGACAGGTGTAGCGGCCGTGCAGGATAAGCCAGTGATGTGCATGCAGCATGAACTCGGCCGGAATCACTTTCTGCAGTCCCAGCTCGACTTCGAGCGGCGTCTTGCCCGGCGCAAGCCCGGTGCGGTTGGCAACGCGGAACACATGGGTATCGACCGCCAGCGTATGTTCGCCATAGGCCATGTTGAGCACGACGTTCGCCGTCTTGCGGCCGGCGCCGGGCAGCGATTCGATTTCGGCGCGGGTGCGCGGCACCTGGCCGCCGAAATCCGCGATCAGCTTCTCCGATAGCGCGATGACGTTCTTGGCCTTGGTGCGATAGAGGCCAATCGTCCTGATGTAGTCGCGCAGCTTCTCCTCGCCGAGCGCGAGCATTTTCTGCGGCGTATCGGCGACGGCAAACAGCGCGCGCGTCGCCTTGTTGACGCCGGCATCGGTCGCCTGCGCCGAGAGCACGACGGCAACCAGCAGCGTATACGGGTTGAGATGCTCGAGCTCCCCCTTCGGCTCGGGATTGGCCTTGCGGAACCGATCGAATGCTTCGCGCACTTCGGCCGGGGTCCAGGGCTTCGGCGCTCTAAGGGATTTCTTTGCCGCGCGAGCGGGTGGCCGGGCCACCGGCTTCTTTGCCGGTTTTTTCGGCGCGGATCGAACGATGGGTTTCCTGGCGCGTTGAGCGCGGATGATTTTGGCCATGATCGGCATATACTGGTAGGCCATGACAGCAAGCAACGACTTTGACCCGACGCTTGAGCCGGAGCTGTTCGCGGCGCTGCTGACGCCGCACCGCTCGCTCAACCGCACCGGCTTCATCGTGCTGATGAGCATTGTGAGCGTGGTCAGCTTTGCGGCCGGCGCCGTATTCTTGTGGATGGGCGCCTGGCCGGTGTTCGGCTTCTTCGGCCTCGACGTGCTGGTCATCTACTGGGCCTTCCGCGTCAATTTCCGCACCGCCCTGGCCTGTGAAGAAATCACAGTGACGACGTCGGAATTGCGGGTGCGCCGGGTCAGCCATCGCGGCCATGTCGCCGAATGGGTGCTCAATCCGCTCTGGGTGCAGTTCGAGCAGCAGGTCGACGCTGAATTTGGCATCGAGCGGCTCTATTTGGTTTCCAGGGGACGCCGCGTCGACATCGGCAGTTTCTTGGGTCCGGACGAAAAAGCGAGCTTTGCCAAAGCCTTAGTTGCCGCACTGAATGCCGCCAAGCGTGGGCCGACCTATAATCCGATTCACTGAGCGTTATCGGAAAACGGGTGGTTGAACAGCCGCATGTGCCCTAAATCAGCCCCCATGATGACACTCGCCATCCATGACCAGCGCCTGGCCAGGCCGGGCCTGGAAAGCGCCGCGTTGCGTGACTACGATTCGGTACGGCGCGCGATCGCCTTCATCTCGGAGCGCTGGCGCGCGCAGCCGACTATCGAGGCGGTGGCGGATGCCGCCGGCGTGACGCCTGACGAACTGCACCACCTTTTCCGTCGCTGGGCAGGGCTCACGCCCAAGGCGTTCATGCAGGCGCTCACCCTCGACCATGCCAAGAGCCTGTTGCGCGATTCCGCAAGCGTGCTCGATGCCGCGCTCGATTCGGGGCTCTCGGGCCCCGGCCGGTTGCACGATCTCTTCGTCACCCATGAAGCGATGTCGCCGGGCGAATGGAAGAACGGCGGCGCCGGCATGACGCTGCACTACGGCTTCCACCCCTCGCCATTCGGAACCGCGATCGTGATCGCGACCGGCCGCGGTCTGGCCGGTCTCGCCTTCGCCGATACCGGAGACGAAGCGACGGCCTTTGCCGACCTGCGGCGGCGCTGGCCGAACGCGACCTATGTGGAGGACATCGAAGGCACGGCTCCGATTGCACAGCGCGTCTTCGATACGAAACTGTGGCGGCCGGACCAGCCGCTGCGCGTGGTCCTGATCGGCACCGATTTCGAGGTGCGGGTGTGGGAGACGCTGCTGAAGATCCCGATGGGGCGCGCGGTGTCCTATTCCGACATCGCCTGCAAGATCAACAGCCCGAAGGCCTCGCGTGCCGTCGGCGCCGCGGTCGGCCGCAACCCCGTGTCGTTCGTGGTGCCCTGCCATCGCGCGCTCGGCAAGAGCGGCGCGCTCACCGGCTATCACTGGGGCATCACCCGCAAACAGGCGATGCTCGGCTGGGAAGCCGGGCAGCTCGGATTGCAGTAGCGAGCGATTTCGTAGAGTGGGCAAAGCGCAGCGTGCCCACCATTCCGCGTAGAATCGTGGAAGCGTGGTGGGCACGCTGCGCTTTGCCCACCCTACAACTCTAAGATTCGCGGATCACGCCGCCAGGTCGAGTTTCGAGGCGACCGTGGAATCGGCGTTGAGGCGGTAGACGATCGGCGCGCCGGTCGCGAGCTCGCGCTTCAGGATCTGCTCGGGCGACAGTTTTTCCAGCACCATGATCAGCGCGCGCAGCGAATTGCCGTGGGCGGCGACCAGCGTGCGCTCGCCGCGCAGCACGCAGGGCAGGATCTCCTGCACGTAATAGGGCAGCGCGCGCGCCAGCGTATCCTTCAGGCTTTCGCCGCCGGGCGGCGACACGTCGTAGGAGCGGCGCCAGATAAGGACCTGTTCCTCGCCCCACTTCTTGCGCGCATCGTCCTTGTTGAGGCCGGAGAGATCGCCGTAGTCGCGTTCATTGAGCGCAAGGTTCTTGAGCGTCTTCAATCCGGTCTGGCCGATTTCCGCGAGCGCCAGGTCGAGCGTATGCTGCGCGCGCTTCAACACCGATGTGAAAGCGATGTCGAACGACAGTCCCTGCGCCTTCAACTTGCGGCCGGCTTCCTTCGCTTCGGCAATGCCCTGCTCGGTGAGATCGGGGTCTTTCCATCCGGTGAAGAGATTCTTCAGATTCCACTCACTCTGGCCATGGCGCACCAGCACAAGAAGACGATCGCTCATTCCAAATTCCGTTCTTGTTTGAGCATGATCATTTCGGAAAACCGGTTACGACTTTTCCGGGTCATGCATTAGAGATGGGAGAGCCCCAGCACATCCATCATGGAGTATAGCCCGGGCTTCTTGCCATGCGCCCATAGCGCCGCCTTGATCGCGCCATGCGCAAAGATCATGCGGTCCTCGGCCAGGTGCGACAGCGTGATGCGCTCATGCGGGCCAGCGAAGATCACGCTGTGGTCGCCGGGCACCGTGCCGCCGCGCAGCGACGCAAAGCCGATATCACCGGCGCGGCGCGCGCCGGTGTGGCCGTCACGGCCGCGTACCGAGTGCTTCTCGAGCGCAACGCCACGGCCGGCAGCCGCGGCTTCGCCGAGCAGGAGGGCGGTGCCGGAGGGCGCATCGACCTTTGCCTTGTGGTGCATCTCAACGATCTCGATGTCGAAGGAATCGTCGAGCGATTTCGCGACCTGTTTGACGACAGCCGCCAACAGATTGACGCCGAGGCTCATGTTTCCGGACTTCACCACGACGGCGCGGTTGGTGACGCTTCGGATCACTGCATCATCGGACGCCGACAGCCCGGTGGTGCCGATGACATGGATAAGGCCGCGCTCGACCGCGATCGCGACATTGGCGATCGTCGCCGCCGGCACGGTGAAATCCAGGATGCCGTCGGCATTGGCGGAGAGCGTCCAAAGATCAGCCGACAATTTGACGCCGTTGGCCGGCAGGCCCGCGAGCACGCCGGCGTCCTCCCCGAGGAGCTCGGAACCGGGCGCTTCCAGCGCGCCGGTCAGAACCGCGCCCGGCGTCTCCGAGATGGCGCGCGTCAAGGCGCGGCCCATCCGGCCGCCGGCCCCCGCAACGATTAAGCGCATATCGGCCATGGCTTATCCTCTCCACGCCCTATAGCGGGCGCAGGCCAATCCGGCAACCGAGTAGTGCCAAGTAAGTCCTGGCGAGACGCTCCGAAAGGCGCGCAACGGCCAGGGGCCCCATACCGAGGCGGGATCGCTCAAGCCGGCGGCCGGCGTGGCTACAGCCTCAGTTCCAACTGCTTTTGCAGGACGACCTGGCCGTCGCGTTCGACGGTATAGGTCGCCATGTAGGTGCCACGGTCCCAGCCGTTTGGCGGGCGCTTTCTGCCCGCAAACAGCATGTACTGCGCCTTGTTGCTCTGGAGGGGCACGGCTCGATTTTCGGCAAGGACTTGTCCTTGCGGGTCTTTGATGACCAGCCCTTGAGCGTCCCCCGCTTTCAGCCCGATGGCGCGGACGAAAGCGACAAGCGCGGGGGAATTTGCGGACACGGATTGCCCCTCCGCGCTCGCCTCCTCAATGAGTTCCATCGTCGGCGGACCACTCATGAAGCCGGCGTTCAGGACAGCTCGGTCCTGATAGGCAAGCTCTGCGCGGAGCGCGGTCTGCCAAAGAGACTCGCCGCCGCCACATGAGCCGGGAGCGGCACCATAGGCGAAGGGATCCACGATGGCTCCTTTGTACCGGACGGTGAAATGCAGATGAGGATATTCGGTCAGACCGGAGAGACCGATGCGGCCGAGCCGCTGCCCGCGGGCGACGTCATCGCCGGGCTTCACCGCCAGGCTGCCATTCGCCATATGGCAGTACTGGGTTTCCCAGCCGCTGGGATGTTCGATGACGACGCCGTTGCCGCATTCGACGTCGCGCACAGCCTCACGGGCTGGCTTGCCGGTAGCATCGGCCACGCCGTCGCGCATGCGAAGGACGCGGCCGCTTGCGGAAGCGAGCACGTCCACACCGGACTTTTGCGCCGCGAGTGAGGGTATACGGAAGTCCGTCCCGTTGTGCCCGTCGTATGTGAGCGTGCCGCATTTGTAATCGCGGCTCGACTGCGAAGGGTCGTCATCAACATAGTTCTGGATATAGCAGGACTGGCCAATCTCGCAGGCGACAGGCAGTCCCAGTTCGACGTTCTGCGCGCAAGTGGAGCCGGCAAAGCCGATCGCCGCCGCGATCGCTAAGACGAACCGTGGAAGGTTCCGGATTATGGTGAACGGCCCGGATATCATCTGACGGAAGCTTATCAGCTATCCAACGCGGGATCATTTCCTTTCGGCGGACATTCGGACAAAGCGTGGCTCGCCGTCTTCTCACGCTTACCCGCGCCGAAAGGAGATTGTGTAAGATGATAGAGCAAAAAGAACTCGGACTGTCGATTGATTCCCAATTTCAGCATGATGCGCTTGGTGTACGTTCTGACGGTTGCTTCGGTCAGACGCAGATCGGCGCCGATGTCGCGCGGACACTGAAATTGAAGGATCCGCGCGATAATTCGCTCTTCGGCCCAGTTCAATCCGAATGCGGCCGCGATGCGATGCGCGCCGAGCACTTCATCGAATTGCGGCACGATCACCAGAGCCTTCCGCGCGTCGCGATGCGTCGGCACGGCGCCGACCTTGGCAAAAGCAAACTGCTGGCGCTCGGTCGACAGAGGCACCGTTCGGTCGAACGAGACCTGCCCCGCGCGCGTCATCAATGCCTCGCGAACCGCGCGCCTCAAGCCGTCGGTTACCGAGCCGCTTGCGCCCACGAGCTTGCCGCCCTCCATCTTGAGAAGCTCGCCCTTCGCCAGCAGCGCGCGTCCGCCGCGATTGACCCCGCGAATATGCAAGCCCTCGTCGATGACGAGCGCAGGAAATGCCAGCTCTTCCAGCAGGACTTGAGCATCCACATCCGGGGTCAGCGATTGCCGCGCGCTCGAATTGACCGTTTCCCAGAGCGCCCGTACCGCACGCCCAAGGCAGGGAATTTCGGCTTGAACGAGCGCCGCCGATCGCCATCCCGCGACGAACACGACCGTGGTTCGCTCGCGAGAGGCGAACCGCCCGATCACCGAATGACTTTTCGATCCCGGCTCGGAGCCGATCAGTTTGCGCACGAATGCGGTGCGCGCATTGATCGGCTCGAGAAGCGCGCAATCCGCACCAGCACCTTTGCGCGCAATACGAGCCACTGTCGTCGTGCATGACGGATCGATCGTGGCATTTCCGACACGGACCTCTTCCAGTTGCGCCCCGGTCGAGGGAGACATGATTGCGACATAGCAACTGCCGCAATTAAGAAGTTCCGCGACAGCCTTGCCGAAATGTTCCATGATCCTGTGGTGAGGACTTGCCTCAAGAGGACTTGGCCCATGCAGTTCGATCGAAAGATCCTCGGCATCGAGAAGCGGTTGGGCTTCGGCGTGATCGGGGTGTCCTGTCTGCGTGAAAAGTGGTGCTTTGCTGATCTCATGCACGGGCGCCTCCCGCTATAGGTTTCAGCCGGCGCTACGCCAGCAACTAATTCTCCCTGAACGCGCGGCTGATACGCAGCGCCATTGGCTGCATTAGATACTCCGCAAAGGTTCTTTCTCCCGTCTCGACAAACACTTCGACGGGCATTCCAGGCAGCAAGGACGAAAGATAGGGAGCCGTCGGTGCATGAGCATCGAGCTCAACCTCGGCCAGATAGGTGTTGACGCCGGTCTTGGGATCCGTCAGGGCGTCCGCAGCAACCGCGATGACCTTGCCCTCGAGCATGGGTCTGCGCCGCATATTGAGGGCGTGAACCCTCACGCGCGCCGTCTGGCCGATATATACCTCTTCCCGGTCCGTTGGCTTCAATGTTGCCTCTATGACAAGGCGATCTTCCGTCGGGACAATTTCCAGCAGTATTTCACGAGGTCCAAGTACGGCATTGAGGTCTCTCGTGTTGAGACCGACGATTCTTCCGCTTTCCGGGGCACGCAATTCGGACCGTCTGTGTTGATCCCGCAACGCGGCGATTCGATGTCGAAGATCACCAATCTCCTCGCTGGTGGCATGCAACTGCTTTGCGACGTCCTGATCCTGATTGAACCCGAGTTGCCGGCGCTTATCCTCCAGTTCCGCAATCTTGCCCTGCATTTCCGCAATCGAAGCCAGGTTGCGGGCGATCTGGCCGGTGGTGTCGGCTTCGGCCCGCTTCAGGGCAAGGACACGAGGCTTTCGCGCAAGGCCCTTTGCCAACAGGTAGCTCGTATCCGCGATCTCCTCCTGCAGCAGCGAGAGTTGCTGCTCGAGACCTTTGGTGTTGCTTTGCAGGCCGCGAATGGAATCTGCCGATTGCGCGATCTGCTGCTCGATCACCTTGCGCTCGTTCTCGATCGCGGCCAGTCGCGCGGCAAATTCGCCGGCCTGGGTTTGCATGGCAATGCGCGCGGCGGCGCGGCTTGCGTTCTTTTGCAGCTCGTCCGGAAACTGGAGTGTGCGCGCACCGGCTTGCTCGGCCGTCAATCGTGCTTCCATCGCCAGATCAGCGAAGAGTTTTGTCTCCAGCGAACCGAGCGTTGCCTCGATCTGCGCGGTCTCGAGCCGGGCAATGACTTGCCCGGCTTCGACATGGTCATTCTCCCTGACGTAAATGGAATTGATGATCCCGCCCTCGAGATGCTGCACGGCTTTGCGCTTCGAATGAACCTTTATGAAACCGGGCGCCACGACGGCGCTGCGAAGCGGAACAGTCGTCGCCCATACGCCGAAGCCGCAGAACTGGAGCACGAGCAACACGCACCCCAATCCTATGATCCATCGGATACCGGACCGCGGTCGTTCTCTCGCGATCGGCGACCGAGCGCTGCTTGCCGTAGGCCGAATGGCGGCGGCCGTATGCCTGTCCTGGATCATCGCGCAGTCCCCCTTACTGGGAGCTTCTGGGGTGCCGCCTCGCGCCGGATCACGCGGCCCTCCGCGGCCGTCGTCGGCACGCGAAGGACATCGAACGGCGAGCCGAAGGCAAGTTGCTTGCCATCCCTCAACAGCAGAACTGCGTCCGCGATGGTGAGCAGGCGGGGCCGGTGCGTGACGATCACCAACGCCGCGCCGCGCGCTTTCGCCAGTTCGATCGCGGAGCACAGCGCTTGCTCGCCGTCCGGATCGAGGTTCGCATTTGGCTCGTCCAGCAGGATCAGCTTGCGATTGCCGAAGAATGCACGCGCAAGTCCGATGCGCTGGCGCTGGCCTCCGGAGAGCTTGTTGCCGTCGCGGCCGATCTCGGTCTGATAGCCGGCCGGGAGGGACAGGATCATGTCATGGGCTTGCGCGAGCAACGCCGCGGCGACGATGTCTTGATCGCGCGCATGCTCATCGAACCCGGCGATCGCTTCGGCGACCGTGCCACCCAGAAGCTGCACGTCCTGCGGAAGGTAGCCGATATATTGCCCGAGCTGATCGGGCTCCCAGTTGGGAAGGGCGGCGTGATCCAATCGGATCGTTCCGCCGCTCGGTCGCTCCAATCCCGCCATCAGGCGCAGCAATGTCGATTTCCCGGCCCCCGTCGGTCCGATCACGGCAACCATTTCTGAAGGGCGGCACTCGAATGTCACACCTGCCAGGACGGGCCGATCGGTCGCACCGATCCGGAACGTCACCCGCTCGACCTTGATCCTTCCGGACGGCGACGGAAGCAGGGTCTTTCTCGTTCGTGTGAGGACCGGAACCGCTGCCGCCTGGACCTGCTTCCATGCCTCATGGGCTGATGTCAGCGCACGCCATGCCGAGATCAACCCTTCCATCGGCTGCAGCGTCCGGGCGATCAGGATCGAACTCGCGATCAAGCTGCCGGAGAGCACCTCGTTATGAAGCACGAGCCACGCACCGGTGCCGATCGCGGTGATCTGCAAGATGGTTCTTACCATCCGGGCGGTTGCGGCAATGGTGTAGACGCGCTCGCTGGCGCGGACCACGGGCGACAGTGCCTCATCATTCAGATCCATGAACTCGTGGATGGCGCCGCGGGTCCAGCCCATGGCCCGCACCAGGTCGGAGTGCCGCACGATCCCGTCGAGGGCCGCCTGCGTCGCCAGTGCCGCTTGCGTCGCCTGCCCGATTTCCATCCGCGCAATCCGGTGGCTTGCGGCGCCCAGCACGAGCAGGATCGCGGTTCCGATCAGAGCTATCACGCCGTACCAGGGATGCAGGAAGAAGAGAATGAGGACGAAGCCTGGCAGGAACGGCGCATCGATCAGGGATCCGACCGGTCCGCCCGACAAGAAGCTTCGGAGCTCGCGAACCCTTACGAGCGCGTTCGTCCTGCCGTCGTTCTGCCCGGCGCCGCCCATGATCGTGCCTTCAAGGACGATCGGAGCGAGATGGCGTTCGAATTGAACGGCAAAGCGACTGAGCAGGCGGTTGCGGAGAGTCTCGAATGCGGCGCTGAAAATGAGTGCGGTGGCGGCAATGAGGCTGAGGCCAACCAGGGTCTCGACGCTGCCGCTGCTGAGCACCCGATCGAACACTTCGATCGAGTAAAAGGGCACAACAAGCAGCAGCATATTGATCGACACGCTGAAGGCGACGATCCAGACAAAAGTAGTCCGTCCCGGAATCGATCCGAGCAAAGATCGTTGGCCAGACGCTGGAATCTCACGATGGCAGCGCGAATACATGACCGGCCGAAATATCACTAAGAACTGCGTACTTCAGAATGTGACAGCGGGGCGGCTGGCCGCCCCGCTGAAACTAGCGTCATGTCACGGTGATAGCGTCGTATCCCGCGGCATCGTTGATGTCAGTGATCGATTCGAACGGCGTCGCTCCACCCGTGATACCGTCGAGCTGGATGGTGCCGAAGCCGAAGTCGAGCACGGTATTGGTTCCGTCGTCATCGACAACGATGGTCGTCGGATCGAAGTCGTCGGCCGCGTCGACATTGACGACATCACCGTCGCCGAAGCTCAGATCGGTGATTTCATCATCGCCGAAATCGGCACCCGTGCCGTCGCCGAAGTTGTGCGTATCGGTGCCGGCGCCGCCGGTCAGCAGATCATCGCCTTCGCCGCCGTCGAGGGTGTCGGCACCATTGCCGCCGTCCAGTTCGTCATCGCCTGCGGCGCCGTTCAGCGTATCGTTTCCGGCGCCACCAGCCAGCTCATCGGCACCGTCTCCGCCATCCAGCGTGTCGGCTGCATTGCCGCCATCGAGTATGTCATCGTCCTCATCGCCCGAAAGCGTGTCAGCGCCGTCGCCGCCGCTGAGTTCGTCGTCGCCGAGGCCACCGCTGACGTCGTCGATACCAGCGCCGCCGGCCAGGATGTCGTCGCCGTCGCCGCCGGACACTGTGTCGTCGCCATCACCGCCATCCGCGTTGTCGGCCCCGTCGCCGCCGTCGATTGTGTCGTTGCCCGCATCGCCGGCCAGCGTATCATTTCCGTCGCCGCCGTTGAGCTCGTCATCATCGTCGCCGCCACTCAGCGTATCGTCGCCGAGACCGCCGTTGAGCGTATCGGTTCCGGCGTCGCCGTTCAGCGTGTCATCGCCGAGGTTACCATTGAGCAGGTCGATGCCATCGCCACCGTTCAGGGTGTCGTCGCCGACGCCGCCACTCAGCGTATCGTCGCCGGCATCGCCGGAAAGCGTGTCGTCTCCCGCGGCGCCGGTGATCGTGTCATCGCCATCGCCACCCGCGACCGTGTCATTGCCGGCATTGCCGTTGAGGGTATCATTGCCCTCGCCGCCGTCGATGTCGTCGTCTCCCGCGCCGCCGCTTATGGTGTCGTCGCCAGCGTCTCCGGACAGCGTATCTAATCCTGCGCCGCCATTGATCTCGTCATTGCCTTCGCCACCCACGATGGTGTCGTCGCCGGCATTGCCGTTGAGGGTATCGTCGCCCTCGCCGCCGTCGATGTCGTCGTCTCCCGCGCCGCCGCTTACGGTGTCGTCCCCCTCCAATCCGGTGATCGTGTCGTTGCCTTGCAGACCGAAGATATCATCGGGGTCCGCTGTGCCGGGCAGTACATCGTCGTTTGGTGTTCCAATGATAAGCATGGTTTCCGCTCCTACACATAGACGCTTGCGGGTCGGCTTCCGGCCCGCCATGGACGTCTCGATTGCTGAGCCGGCTCACTGTCCATCACCGATCGATGTGGACGTCGACGTATGCAACCTTGGATGAAAGGAGGGCGGCGTCGCAATCCCCATTTGGATACAAAAGAAACGCAGGGTGCAGATGCGCACGTCGCATCATGACGTGCCAATTCGTCACGCTTGTTCCGGGCGGATGAAGACGAGGATGTGGTTACGCGTTAGCAGATGATCGCGTAAAACCTGTGAAACATGTCATTTGATATAGCGGCAGCTCAGACTTGCGATCACGGCTCAAGACATTCCTGTAACAATGCGGGAGCGCGTTCTCTCGCGAGAAATACCCGTTCAGAACTTATGGTGCGTCGTAGCCTTCGATGATGATGAGATCGGCGATCGAATGCGGCTGCCGAACCTTGATGTTGGCCTGATATTCCGGCGAGCGATAGCAGGCCAACGCCGTCTCATAATCGGGAAACTCGATCACGACGTTGCGGGAGCGGCTCTGGCCTTCGACTGCGGTGAACTTGCCCCCGCGCACGATGAACTTGCCGCCGAATTTCTGGAAGATGGCCGGGTTGGCCGCCATGTAGGGCTTGTAGGCCTCCTCGTTGTGAACGTCGACGCGTCCGATCCAATATCCCTTGGCCATCTCGCTTTCTCCTTTGTTAATTATCCCAGCGCCTGCGCGATCTCAGCCTGGATGGCCTCTGCGGCGGCCTTGGGGTCGGCAGCCTCCAGGATCGGCCGGCCCACCACCAGATAGTCCGCGCCGGCGGCGATCGCACGCGACGGCGTCATGATGCGCTTCTGATCGCCGCTTGCGGAACCGGCCGGGCGGATGCCGGGCGTCACCAGCTTCATCTGGTGCCCGACGATCTTGCGCAAGGAGGCCGCCTCCTCCGGCGAACTCACGAGCCCGTCGACGCCGAGCACCTGCGCCTGCTGCGCGCGCGCTTCGACGAGATCGGCAACGTTGAAGCGATAGCCTGCAGCGTGGAGATCGTTGTCGTCGTAGGAGGTCAGCACCGTGACTGCGAGGATCCTGAGGTTCGATCCCGCACGCGCTTGCACGGCGGCCTTCATGGTCTGCGGATAGGCGTGCACGGTGAGGAAGGTCGCGCCGAGCGTCGCGATGCTCTCGACGCCGCGCGCGACGGTGTTGCCGATGTCATGCAGCTTGAGATCGATGAAGACCTTCTTGCCGGCGCTTGCGAGCTCGCGCGCGAGTGGCATGCCGCCGGCATAGGCGAGCTGATAGCCGATCTTGTAGAAGTGCACGCTGTCGCCGAGCATTGCGATCATCGCTTCCGCCGCAGCGATGCTGGGCAAATCGAGCGCCACGATCAAGCGGTCATTCTGCGCGATATCGGCTGGCTGCATGTCACCTCACATCATGCGTTGAGAAAGGTCGATCAATTGCCGCACCATGGCCTGCATCGCCTCGATATCGCCGGGATGCTTCAAGTGATCCATATCGTCGTAGGCATGTTCGGCAAATGACAGCGCGAGCTGGTTCGGGATCACCGTGGCCTGGCAGGCGGACAGGATGAGGCGCAGCGCCGCCAGTGCGCGGCTGCCGCCGAGCCGGCCTCCGGAGGCGGCGGCGATGGCGAAGACACGATCGCGAAACACCTGGCCGCGAACCTCATGCGGATCCTGCACGCGGCTCACCCAGTCGATGGTGTTCTTGACCAGCGGCGGCACCGAGGAATTATATTCCGGCGTCACGATCAGGACGCCATGATGCGCGCCGATCATGCGCTTGAGATTGACCGCGTTCTTCGGCACGCCGGATTTCGCCTGCAGGTCGCCGTCATAGATCGGCAGCGGAAAATCGCCGAGCGAGATGCGGCTGACCTCGGCACCCGCCTGTGCGAACTCATGCGCCGCAACGGCCGCAAGCTTCGCGTTGAGCGAGCCTGATCGCAGCGACCCCGGGATCACAAGTATTTTCAGCGCAGACATTATTTTTGTATCGCGTTCGGCAGACCTGCCGCGCGATGCGCGGCGAGCATTTTCGTAGAAAATGCTCTTAGCCAATAAATCGCGCGTATTCTATGCGCAAAACCGGCGGCCACTTTTGCGGAATACGCGCCTATCGACCTTTGCGATACACCCAGACCCGGGCCGGCGGAAGGTTCATCCAGATCCGCTCGGAAGCTTCTGTGGATACGCCCGGCAGCGATTTCGGGATCGGCGGGACGACCGAATAGGTGAATTGGACGAAGGGAGCGCCCGGCGCCAGCGCCACGAAGGCGTCGCGGATCAGCCTCAAGCGGGTGATCATCGGTTTGGTGACCAGCGGCAAGCCGGAAACCATCGCAGCGGCCGGCGCGGTCAAGACGTCCCAGAGCGACTCGCGAAGCTTGTAGGCATCGCCATGCACGATCTTGGCCTGCGGGTAGCGCTCGCGCAGCAGCGCGCAGAAACCGGGATTGTATTCGACCAGCACGAGACGTTTCTGATCCACGCCATGCTCGATCAGCGCGTTGGTGATCGCGCCGGTCCCCGGGCCAAGTTCGACGACGGGACCTTCCGATCGGACATCGACATATTGCGCCATCGTGCGCGCCAGCAGTCGACTCGACGGCATCACCGCGCCAACGTGCAGCGGTTTTTCGATCCATGACCGGAGGAAGCGGACCTCGTCGTCGAGACGGGGCTTCTTCAACGGACGCACGGACGATTGCAAGGGCATGTCGCTACCAGGCGGGACCGCGCAAGCGGCTGTCAGAAAACGGTCATAAAGAGGTATAGGTCGAAACTGTCATGGTCAAGCAGATCGGCCGCGCGTCTGTTCCGCCAAACTGCAATGCGGCTCGGTGATAACACCATGCGCCGATTCGGATTTCAGCGCCGTCGCGCGCATCGCTTCTGCGGCCACGCTAGGTACCCGTCCGAGTGCCGAAGAAGTCCTTGACCTTGGAGAAGAACCCAACCGCCTCAGGTTGCGTCGCGCCGGAGGAGAGCTTTTCGAACTCCATCAGCAGTTCCTGCTGCTTCTTGGTCAGATTCTGGGGCGTTTCGACTACGACCTGGACATACATGTCGCCGGTCTGGCGCGAACGCAGCACGGGCATGCCCTTTGATGCAATGCGGAATCGACGGCCGGATTGCGTTCCCGCCGGTACCTTCACCTTGGTCTTACCCTTGTCGATGGTCGGCACCTCGAACTCGCCACCCAGGGCCGCTGTGACCATGGAGATCGGCACGCGGCAGTGCAGGTCAGCGCCATCGCGCTGGAAGAACGGATGCTGGGTCAGCGACAGGAAAATGTAGAGGTCGCCGGGCGGGCCGCCGCGGACGCCAGCTTCGCCCTCGCCCGCAAGGCGGATGCGGGTGCCGTCCTCGACGCCCTGGGGAATATTGACCGACAGCGTCCGGTCGCGCGTGACCCGGCCCGAGCCGGAGCAGGACGGACAGGCGTCTTCGATCATCTGACCGCGTCCCTGGCAGCCGGGACAGGTGCGCTCCAAGGTGAAGAAACCCTGGGCCTGGCGGATGCGGCCTGCGCCACCGCACATCGAGCAGGTCTTCGGCTTGGTGCCGGCCTTGGCGCCGGTGCCAGAGCAGGATTCGCAGGTGACGGAGACGGGAATCTCGATCTGCGCGGTCTTGCCGAGATACGCCTCCTCGAGCGTGATCTCCATGTTGTAGCGAAGATCGGCACCGCGCTCACGGCCACCGCCACGACGCTGCCCGGCCATGCCGAACAGGTCTTCGAAAATGTCGGAGAAGGAAGAGGCAAAGCCGGCGCCGAAGCCCGGACCGCCACCGCCCATGCCTTGCTCAAATGCGGCATGGCCGTAGCGATCATAGGCGGCGCGCTTGTCGTTGTCCTTCAGGACCTCGTAGGCTTCGTTGATTTCCTTGAACTTCACCTCGCTCGCGGCATCGCCGGGATTGCGGTCCGGATGCCATTTCATCGCGAGCTTGCGGAAAGCCGATTTCAGCTTGGTTTCGTCCGCGTTCCGCTCGACCTCGAGGGTCTCGTAATAGCAGCGCTTGGTAGACATCAGTCAGACCCGCCCGAATTCATCCTCATGCCGAACCATATGTTCGGCAAGATGCAGTGTTCGGCTTAACGAAAAATGACCCCCATCCATGGAGACGCTTGGCGCGCTCTTGGCATGGGGGTCATCATCCTACGCCCGTGTCTTAAGCAGACTTTTTGTTCTTGTCGTCGTCGACCTCGGTGAACTCCGCGTCGACGACATCATCCTTCGCAGCGTCCTTGGCGGCATCGCCTTCGGCCTGCTGCTTGTACATCGCTTCGCCGAGCTTCATCGAAGCCTGCGCGAGCGCGTTGGTCTTGGCCTTGATGGATTCGGCATCGTTGCCCTTCAGCGCTTCCTTCAGGTCGCTGACAGCGTCCTCGATGGAGCGGCGCTCGGTCTCGGCGATCTTCGAGCCATGCTCGGCGAGCGCCTTCTCGGTGGAATGCACCAGCGCGTCCGCATGGTTCTTGGCGTCGACCGCCTCACGCCGCTTCTTGTCCTCGGCCGCATTGGCTTCGGCGTCCTTGACCATCTTCTCGATGTCGGCTTCGGAGAGGCCGCCGGATGCCTGGATCCGGATCTGCTGCTCCTTGCCGGTCGCCTTGTCCTTGGCCGAGACGTTGACGATGCCGTTGGCGTCGATGTCGAAGGTCACCTCGATCTGCGGCATGCCGCGCGGGGCCGGCGGAATGCCCATCAGGTCGAACTGGCCGAGCATCTTGTTGTCGGCCGCCATTTCACGCTCGCCCTGGAAGACGCGGATGGTGACCGCGTTCTGGTTATCCTCGGCGGTCGAGAACACCTGGCTCTTCTTGGTCGGGATCGTGGTGTTGCGGTCGATGATGCGGGTGAACACGCCACCCAGCGTCTCAATGCCGAGCGACAGCGGGGTCACGTCGAGCAGCAGGACGTCCTTGACGTCGCCCTGCAGCACGCCGGCCTGGATCGCAGCACCGATGGCGACCACCTCGTCCGGGTTGACGCCCTTGTGCGGCTCCTTGCCGAAGAACTGTTTCACCACTTCCTGGATCTTGGGCATGCGGGTCATGCCGCCGACCAGCACCACTTCGCCGATCTCGCCGGCGGTCAGGCCGGCATCCTTCAGCGCCTTGCGGCAGGGCTCGATCGTCTTCTGCACGAGGTCGTCGACCAGCGCCTCGAACTTGGAGCGGGTCAGCTTCATCGTCAGATGCTTCGGCCCGGTCTGGTCGGCCGTGATGAAGGGCAGGTTGATCTCGGTCTGCGTCGTCGACGACAATTCGATCTTGGCCTTTTCGGCAGCCTCTTTCAGGCGCTGCAAGGCAAGCTTGTCGTTGCGCAGGTTGATGCCCTGCTCCTTCTGGAACTCGTCGGCCAGGTAATTCACCAGCCGCATGTCGAAGTCTTCACCGCCGAGGAAGGTGTCGCCGTTGGTCGACTTCACCTCGAACACGCCGTCGCCGATCTCGAGGATCGAGATATCGAAGGTGCCGCCGCCGAGGTCGTAGACCGCGATGGTGCCGGACTTCGTCTTGTCGAGACCGTAGGCGAGTGCGGCCGCGGTCGGCTCGTTGATGATGCGCAGCACTTCAAGGCCCGCAATCTTGCCGGCGTCCTTGGTGGCCTGGCGTTGCGCGTCGTTGAAGTAGGCGGGAACCGTGATGACGGCCTGATCGACCTTCTGGCCGAGATGGGCTTCCGCGGTCTCCTTCATCTTCTGCAGGATGAAGGCGGAGACCTGCGAGGGCGAATAGGTCTTGCCGTCGGCCTCGACCCAGGCGTCGCCGTTCGATGCCTTGACGATCTTGTAGGGGACAAGCTTCTTGTCCTTCTCGACCATCGGGTCGTCATAGCGGCGGCCGATCAGGCGCTTCACCGCAAAGAATGTCCGCTCAGGATTGGTCACCGCCTGGCGCTTGGCCGGCTGACCGACGAGGCGCTCGCCATCATCGGTGAAGGCGACGATCGACGGCGTCGTCCGCATGCCCTCGGAATTCTCGATGACCTTCGCGTTCTTGCCATCCATTACAGCAACGCACGAGTTCGTGGTGCCGAGGTCGATCCCTATGACCTTTCCCATGGTTCTGATTTCCTTCTGTCTAAGGCAGGTTGGCTGGGCCCTGGCGGCGCACCGAACCGAACCCCCACACGTTCAAATGCTCGCGATATTGCGACGATGAGCCTCATATAGGAGGGGGGGTTAGGCCTGCAAGGACTGGACGCAACCTTGAGGCCTGAAAAGACTGGCGTTTGAAAGATTGTGTCAGTCCGGGCAGGGACCGGCTTGGTCCCCCGGCTTGGTCCTGGGGTTCACATTAACGGATGGGCAAGAAAACTGCGACATTGCACCCCGCGCCATCAGGCGGCATGAAGCCGTCCGCCCCTGTCGCCGGGCCATCAAAACCGCTAAAAGCGGGCCGACTGAACGAGGCCCGACAGCTTGCGGCCCGCACGGGCCACGCCCATTGGACGGCTTCAATGCCAAACCCGGTAGATCCTTGACATGAACCCCTTTCGCCTCCTCGCCGCGGTCGCTCTATTCATTGCCGCCGCATCTCCCGCCTTTGCCGCGGACGTGGTCTTTCCGCCGGGCGCCAGGGTTGGGATGCAGCCGCTGGTGGGGCTCAATCGCGCAAAAGCTTTCACCGGCTTCGAGACCGAGGACCAGGGCGTCAAAGTGCTGGTGACCGACCTGCCGGCGGAGGCCTATGGCGAGGTCGCCAACGCCTTCAAGGCGAACCCGGGCGGCACCGGCGGGATCAAGCCGGAGAGCATCGAGACCACGGCCGGTCTTGCCTATTACACGGTCGAGAATGCCAAGGACGGCGCCAGCAATGTGCGGCGCTATTCGATGATCCTGCCCGGCCCGACGTTCTCCGGCTATATCGCCATGCAGGTCCCGGAGAATGCGGCCAGGATCTATACCGACGACGCCGTCCGCCAGATGTTCTCGACCGCCGCGATCCGGGACCAGGTTCCAGTCGACGAGCAGCTCGGGCTGATGCCGTTCAAGATAACCGAGCTGGCAAACTTCAAGAACATCCGAACACTGGCGCCCGGCGCTGCGTTGATCGTCGCCGATGGCGATGAGAAGAGCGGGTTCGAGGTGGCGCCCTTCATGATCATCGGCATCATCGGCTCGACCGCCGCCTCTCCCGATGACCGCGGTCGTTTTGCCCAGCAGATCGCGACCACGATCCCCGGTGTGCGCGATGGGCGGATCACGATGTCGGAGCCGATCCGCATCGATGGCCAGCCGGGCTACGAGACGCGGATCGATGCAGTCAGCGGCAAGGACAATACGCCGGTTACCATCGTGCAATGGCTGCGGTTCGGAGCGCAGACCTCGCTGCGCATCATCGGCTCCTCGCCGCGCAATCAATGGTCGACCGCATTCCCGCGCTTCCGCAGCGTGCGCGACGGGATTCAGCCGCGCTGACCTCAACCGATACCGGCCCTTGTCGGGGCCGGCATCAATCTCGTTCCGTCAGTCGATGCGTTGAGCGGTTTCAGTCTTGCTGTGCGGCCGAAGCTGGCGCAGCCTTTGCGCCGCCCTTGGAAACACCGACTAGCGCCGGACGCAGCACGCGATCGCCGATCGTGTAACCGGCCTGTACCACCTGCACCACCGTACCCGATGGCACGGAAGGATCGGGAACCTCGTACATCGCCTGCTGGAAGTTCGGATCGAACTTCTCGCCGGTGGGATCGAATTTCTTGACCCCATTCTTCTCCAGCGTGGCGTGCAGCGAACGCTCGGTCAGTTCGACGCCCTCGATCAGGGCCTTCAGACCGGGGTCGGCGGCCGCCTTGGCCTCGGCCGGGACGGCATCGAGGGCACGCTGCAGATTGTCGGCGATGTCGAGGATGTCGCGGGCAAAGCCGGTGATGCCATAGGCCCGCGCGTCCGCGATCTCGCGGCTGGTGCGCTTGCGCAGGTTTTCCATCTCGGCCAGCGTGCGCAACGTCCGGTCGCGCGCTTCGTTAAGCTCCTTGGTCAAGGCCTCCGCTGATCCCTGCTCGGGATCGTCGGGCATGACGTAGGGCTTCGAGACCACGGGCTCGCCGGTCTGCGCCGGGTTTTCGGCGTTGTCGTTCGGCCGGTTCGGATCGGTCATGGCTTGCCTTTTCGAAAAATCGCGTCTGGTCAACATTTAGGGATTGGCTGGCCGGGATATCGTGCTTTGGGCAACGAAAATCAAGCGCAACCAGCCCTGTTTCGGGGGTCTAGCCACCCAACATCCTGCTGACGAGGCGCGCGGCATAGTCCACAGTCGGGATCACCCGCGCATAATTCAGCCGGGTGGGCCCGATCACACCGAGTACGCCCACGATACGGCCCGCGCCGTCGCTATAGGGCGCAACGATGGTCGAGGAGCCCGACAGCGAGAACAGCTTGTTCTCCGACCCGATGAAGATCCGCACGCCATCGGCGCTTTCCGCGCGACCAAGAAGGTCGATCACGCCGCGTTTGGTCTCAAGATCGTCGAACAGCGACTTGATGCGCTCGAGATCCTCGAGCGCATGCAAATCCTCCAAGAGATTGGCGTGCCCGCGCACGATGAGCTGCCGGTCTTCATTGTCGCCACCCGACCAGCTCGCGAGCCCCGCCGAGATCACCTTCTGCGTCAGCAGATCGAGCTCGGCGCGACTTTGCGCCAGCGCGGTCTCGAGCTCGAGCCGCGCTTCGGCGAGCGTACGGCCGAGGATGCGCGCATTGAGGAAGTTGGTGGCCTCGATCAGTGCCGAGGATGGAACACCCGGCGGCAAGCTCAGCACCCGGTTCTCGACCTGGCCGTCTTCGCCGACCAGCACCACCAGCGCACGTTCCGGCTCCAGCCGCACGAACTCGATATGCTTCAGCCGCGTGTTGGATTTCGGCGTCAGCACCACGGCCGCTGCGCGGGTGAGGCCGGATAGCCGGATCAAGGCCTCGTCGAGCGCTGCCTCGACCGACTGCGCGCGACCGACAGTCGCCAGTTGGCTTTGGATCGATTGCCGTTCTGCCTCGGTGAGATGGCCGACCTGCATCAGCGCATCGACGAAAAAGCGCAGGCCCAGTTCGGTCGGCAACCGGCCGGCGGAAGTATGCGGCGCGTAGATCAGGCCGAGCTGTTCGAGATCGGACATCACATTGCGCACCGAGGCCGGCGACAGCGGCAGCGCAATCAAGCGCGAGATGTTGCGCGAGCCGACCGGCTCGCCGGTCGCCAGATAACTTTCGACGATTTGACGGAAAATGTCGCGCGACCGCTCGTTGAGCTGGGCAAGCCCGGCGTGCGGCGCGATCAAACCAACCGGTTCGTGTTGAACCACAATAACTCCCTCACAACTGCTTCTAATTTGACCATCCACATGCCCGGTGACAAGCGTGCATTACCACGCCGGAGGCGGCCAAAAGGCTTGCCGCTGCGCCTGCCCGCTCCTACAAGCACCGCCAGCCATATCGCTCGAATTCTCGGAGGATTCCCATGCGGCCAAGCCGCCGTGCACCGGACGAACTGCGCCCCGTTTCACTGGAACGCGGCGTGGTTAAATATGCCGAGGGTTCCTGCATGGTGAAATTCGGCGACACCCATGTACTGGTCACCGCGACCCTGGAAGACCGCCTGCCGCCGTGGCTGAAAGGCCAGGGCCGCGGCTGGGTCACCGCCGAATACGGCATGCTGCCCCGCGCCACGCTGGAACGGACCCGGCGCGAAGCCTCCGCTGGCAAGCAGGGCGGCCGCACGATCGAGATCCAGCGCCTGATCGGCCGTTCGCTCCGCGCCACCGTCGACCTGGAAGCGCTGGGCGAGCGCCAGATCACGGTCGATTGCGACGTGCTGCAGGCCGACGGCGGCACGCGCACCGCCTCGATCACCGGTGCCTGGGTCGCGCTTGCCGACTGCATCAACTGGATGAAGGCCCGCAACATGCTGAAAACCAACGTGTTGCGCGACCACGTCGCGGCCATCTCCTGCGGCATCTATAACGGCACGCCGGTGCTCGACCTCGACTATGCCGAGGATTCGGAAGCCGAGACCGACGCCAATTTCGTGATGACCGGCGACGGCCGCATCATCGAGGTGCAGGGCACCGCGGAAAAGACGCCGTTCTCGCAGGACGAGTTCCTGGCGCTGATGGCGCTGGCGCGCAAGGGCGTGGCGCGTCTGGTCGACTTGCAGAAAATGGCGGTGGCGTAGTCAATAGGCCATGCACCGCCGAATCACTGGAAAGCTCGTGATCGCGACCCACAATCCCGGCAAACTTGCCGAGATGCGCGAGTTGCTGGCACCGCACGGCGTGGAGGCGATCTCGGCGGGCGATCTCGGTCTTGGCGAGCCGGAGGAGACCGGCGACAATTTTCGCGCCAATGCCGCGATCAAGGCGATTGCGGCAGCCAAGGCCGCCGATCTACCGGCGTTTGCCGACGATTCCGGACTGGCGGTCGACGCGCTGGACGGCGCACCGGGCATCTATTCGGCGCGCTGGGCCGGCGACAACAAGGACTTCACCGCCGCCATGACGCGGATCGAACGCCTGTTGCAGGAACGCGGCGCGACCACGCCCGACCGCCGAGGAGCGCATTTCGTCTCCGCGCTTTGCGTCGCCTGGCCGGACGGCCATCTCGAAGAGGTCGAGGCGCGCGCCGATGGAACTTTGGTGTGGCCGCCGCGCGGCACCGCCGGTTTCGGTTATGATCCCATGTTCCTGCCGGATGGCTACGCCCGTACCTTCGGCGAGATGACGAGCGTCGAGAAGCACGGGCTGCCGCCGCTTGGGCTCGGCCTGTCGCACCGGGCCCGCGCCTTCGTCAAATTGGCGGAGATATGCCTTGATTGACCGGGAACAGGCAGCCTTCGGCGTCTACGTGCACTGGCCGTTCTGCCTGTCGAAATGCCCGTATTGCGATTTCAACAGCCATGTCAGGCATGCGCCGATCGATGAGGCGCGGTTTGCCCGCGCCTTTGCGCGCGAGATCGAGACGACCGCGGCGCGCATCCCCGGGCGTGAAGTGTCCTCGATCTTTCTCGGCGGAGGTACGCCGTCGTTGATGCAGCCGCAGACGGTCGGCGCGATCCTGGATGCGATCGGCAAACATTGGCGCGTCGCTTCCGATGTCGAGGTGACGCTGGAAGCCAATCCGACGAGCGTCGAAGCGACGCGCTTTCGCGGCTATCGCAGCGCCGGCGTCAACCGCGTATCGCTCGGCGTGCAGGCGCTCGACGATGCCTCGCTGAAGGCATTGGGGCGGCTGCACACCGCGCGCGAAGCACTCGATGCGGTCGCCGTCGCCCGCCAAGCGTTCGATCGCTATTCCTTCGACCTGATCTACGCCCGGCCGGATCAGACTCCTGCGATGTGGGCCGACGAGTTGAAGCATGCGATCGCGGAAGCAGCCGAGCATCTCTCGCTCTATCAGCTCACGATCGAGGAAGGCACGCCGTTCTTCGGCCTGCATGCCGCGGGCAAATTGCAGACGCCGGATGAGGCGGTCGCGCGCGCCCTTTACGACGTGACGCAGGAAGTCTGTGCGCGAGCAGGCTTGCCGGCCTACGAGATCTCCAATCACGCCCGCCCCGGCGCGGAGTGCCGGCACAACCTCGTCTATTGGCGCGGCGACGAATATGCCGGTATCGGCCCGGGCGCTCATGGCCGGCTCGACATCGACGGCCGGCGCCACGCCACCGCGACCGAGAAGCGGCCGGAAGCCTGGACGATGCGGGTCGAAACCAATGGCAGCGGCGTCGTGACCGACGACGTACTCAACAGCGAAGAGCGCGCCGACGAATTCCTGCTGATGGGACTTCGACTTGCCGAGGGCATCGACCCCAAGCGCTATGCGTCGCTCTCAGGCCGCGCACTCGACCCGCGCCGCATCGCGCTGCTGCGCGAGGAGGGCGCCATCATCGTCGACGCCGACGGACGGCTGCGCGTGACCAAGTCCGGTTTTCCGGTGCTCGATGCAGTGGTCGCGGACCTCGCGGCGTAGCCTGGACGAACTACGCCCCAAAACTCTTCGGTGATCCCGCGACCGCCTGGGCGCCGCCGGTGGCAACCTTCATCACCGCAAGTCCGCGCTCATTGGTGCCGTCGGCGCGGAAACGGAACAAGCCGTCAATGCCGGCAAAGCCGGAAGGATTGGTGAGTGTTTCCTGCGCGAAGCGCTGCGCGCCTTGCGTCCGCGCCAGCGCGGCCACCAGCGCGACGGCGTCATAGGCGAGCGTCGCGGTGCGCACGGGTTCAGAACCGTATTTGCTGCGGTAACGACCGGCGAAGGCGCGGAAGCCGGACGGGTCCGGCGCCGCAAACAGACCGCCCTGCAGCGCCTGGCTTGCGAACACGCGCGGATTGTCCCACAGGCCTGTCCCTAAGAGCTGGATGTTGCGCAGATTGGCGCCGGCCGCGGTCAGCGCGTCCGCCGTCGCCACCACCGACTCACCGTCATCTGCGAGCAACAGCGCGTCGGCCTGGCTGAGCGACTGCGCCACCGTACGCGCCGGCGTGGCGCGATCGGCGCCGTATTTTTCGAACGCGACGACGCGGCCCCTGCGGCCGGCCACCTGCTTGAACGCCGCCTCGACCACATTGCCATAGGCATTGTCCGGGACCAGCGCGGCGAAGGAGCGCTTTCCGATGCTCGCGGAATATTCGACAATCCGGTTGATATCGGACTCCGGCAGGAAGCTCAGGAGATAGACACCGCGTCCCGCGACGCTCGAATCGGTCGAGAAAGCGATCACCGAGATACCGCGACCCCGTGCGACCTGCGCGACCGCCGGCACCGATTGGGCGAACAGCGGGCCCAGGATGATCTCCGCACCATCGCTCACGGCCTGCTGCGCACCCTGGGAGGCACCCTGCGGACTGCCGCCATCGTCCTTGATCAGGAGCTGGATGTTCGGGTTCTGGAATTCCGCCAACGCGAGTTCAGCGGCGTTCTTCATCGACTGCCCGGCGAGGCCGGCATTGCCGGCGGCCGACAGCGGCAGGATCAGCCCTACTTTGACCTGCCCGTTGCCGATCGCCTGCGGCTGCTGTTGCGGACCGGCGGGTGCTTCCGGCTGCGACGAGCTCGAAAACTGGCTAAGGGTCTGCTGCACTCCCGAACAGGCGGCCAGCAAGGGCGCACCAAGCACCAGGCCAAGTGCTGTCCGGCGGGTCGCGGCGGAACCTTGCGAACCCGAGGATTGCGGTTTGCGACTATGCGGGCCCACCATCTCGTCTCTTTTCTTGACCGACCGCGCCCGGCCGGGTCTCCAACAGCCCAACAAATGGGGGATGGAATCAGGCATATTGTCGGCGAATAGTTAACCAAAACAAAGGGTTTATCGTCCCATGGCGCGTTGCTGCCTGTGGACCACGAACCCCTCACCGAGTGCGCAGCACAGTCGCCCCCGCTCTGCAAGACGCATGCATGCTGTGGCGCCGGCGCTGCTCTCCCCTTTCGTTTGAGCATGATCTTTCGGAAAACCGGTGTCCACTTTTCCGGATCATGCTCTAGATTGGCATTATGCGCGCAAAAGCCAGCTCAAGATACGGTGCAGACGCCGGGATAAGCGTCCCTAACAGGACATTTTCCGTCGCCGGCCATGTGCTGAACGCGCCAAGGCCGGTTCCCGGCCTCCATCTGGTCGCAACACCGATCGGAAATCTCGCCGACATCACCTTGCGCGCGCTGGAGACGCTCGCCGGGGTCGACCTGATCGCCTGCGAGGACACCCGCATCACCCGCCGTTTGACCGAACGCTATGTGATCGCCGCCGAGCTGGCCCCCTACCACGAGCACAATGCCGCCCAGGCGCGGCCAAAAATCCTGCAGCGGCTGGCCGAGGGTGCCGCGATCGCGCTGGTCTCGGACGCCGGTACGCCGCTGATTTCCGACCCTGGCTTCAAACTGGTGCGCGAGGCCTGCGCCGCCGGGCATCAGGTGATCGCAGTGCCCGGGGCATCGTCCGTGCTGACGGCGCTCTCGGTCGCGGCGCTGCCGACCGACCGCTTCTTCTTCGAAGGCTTCCTGCCTGCGAAGGAACAGGCCCGCCGCACGCGCCTCGTAGAGCTCGCCAGGATCGATTCGACGCTGGTGCTGTTCGAATCGGGCGGCCGCGTCCAGGAGACGCTTGCCGATCTTGCCGCAATTATGGGCGGACGCGATGCCGCGATCTGCCGCGAACTGACGAAACTGCACGAAGAGGTCAGGCGTGCCCCAATCGCTGAGCTGGCAGCGGCCAAGGATGCACTGGAGACGCGCGGCGAATTCGTGCTGGTGATCGGTCCGCCGCCGGCGGATGCGCAGGCGATGGGACAGGATCAGCTCGACGAGCTTTTGCGCACCTCGCTCCTGCGCGACAGCGTCAAGGATGCGGTTGCGCATGCGGTCGAGCTTTCCGGCCGGCCGCGCCGCGAGATCTATGCCCGCGCCCTCGAACTCGCGAAAGAAAGGCGATGATGGCGAAGAGTGATGGCTCGCCGCCGGAAGCGGTCGCAAAGCTGGCTTCGCCCGAGCGGGTCGCCGCGTTTCGCACCGGGCTGTCGGCCGAAGGCCGCGCCGCGGCGTACCTGATGGCCAAGGGTTATCGCATCCTCGCCAAGCGCTTCCGCACGCCCTATGGCGAGATCGACCTGGTGGTGCGCAAGCGCAACCTGCTCGCCTTCGTCGAGGTCAAGGCCCGCGCCAGCTTTGATGAGGCCGCCTATGCCGTCACGCCGCGCCAGCAGCAGCGCATCATTGCCGCGGCCCAGGCCTGGCTGATGGCGCATCCCGAACATGCGGAATTCGACATGCGTTTCGACGCCATGCTGATTGCGCCCAAGCGTTTGCCGCGCCATCTGTTGGCAGCATTCGACGCCAGCGCATGACTTCCTCGAGAGACCGGACTCAAAGACCATGAAATTGAACGTCGCCGTCCAGATGGATCCCATTGAGCGCATCAACATTCGCGGCGATTCGACCTTCGCGCTGCTGCTCGAAGCGCAGAAGCGTGGCCACGGCGTTTCCTATTACACGCCGGACAAGCTCTCGCTGCGCGGCGATGAGCTGGTGGCACCGGTGCAAATCCTCACCGTGCGCGACGAGGTCGGCGATCACTTCATCCTTGGCGAGCCCAAGCGCGAGCCGCTGACCAATTTCGACGTGATCCTGCTGCGGCAGGATCCGCCGTTCGATCTCGCCTATATCACCTCGACGCATTTTCTCGAACGCATCCACCCGAAGACCCTGGTCGTCAACGATCCCGCCAGCGTCCGCAATGCGCCGGAAAAGCTGTTCGTGATGAACTTTCCGCAGCTCATGCCGCCGACGTTGATCTCGCGCGACCTCGACGAGATCAACGCGTTCCGTGACGAGCACGGCGCCGTCGTCATGAAACCGTTGCACGGCCATGGCGGCGCCGCGGTGTTCCGCGTGATGCCCCAGGACATGAATTTCGGCTCGCTGTTCGACATGTTTTCGGTGACCTTCAAGGAGCCCTGGGTGATCCAGCGCTTCCTTCCCGAGGTCAAACATGGCGACAAGCGCATCATCCTGGTCGACGGCGAATTCGCCGGCGCCGTCAACCGCGTGCCGGCGGCGGACGACCTGCGCTCGAACATGGTGCGCGGCGGCGCGGCGCAGTCGACCGAGCTTTCCGACCGCGAGCGCGAGATCTGCACAACGCTCGGTCCGGCCTTGCGCGAGCACGGCCTGTTGTTCGTCGGCATCGACGTGATCGACGGCTACCTCACCGAGATCAACGTCACCTCGCCGACCGGCATCCGCGCGATTCAGCGGCTCGGTGGTCCGGACGTGGCGGCCAGAATCTGGGACGTCATCGAGGCGAAGCGCGCAAAATCTTAGAGCGCGTCTGCCTTCCTTCCGCTCTGAGACCTCTTGTCAGCTTGCGACTGCGGGCGCAGCATGGCTGTGCTCGCCCTCAGGTCGCGGGGCAAGACCTGCGCGGCGCGCGACGACTTACCAAAATACAAATCGAAAAAACCGTTGGAGGAAAAGCATGACAATCAACGTCTCGCGAAGGTCCCTGCTCGCGCTCGGCGCCGGCCTTGGAGCAAGCACGCTGCTGGGCGGCAGCGCGCTGGCACGCGCGCCGAAGCTCGGCACGCAAACGCCTTATTGGCACCGCTTCATTCTCGGCGATGCCGAAGTCACCGTCGTCTCCGACGGCCCGCTGCCGCTCGGCGATCCTTCCGGCACCTTCACTGGCGTGCCGAAGGAAGAAGTGAAAAAGATGCTGTCGGACAACTTCCTGTCACCCGACAATGTCGTGCTGGAGCAGAATTCGCCGATCGTGAACACCGGCGACAAGCTGATCCTGTTCGACACCGGCATGGGCACTTCGAAAGCGTTCGGCCCGACCACCGGCCGCCAGCAGAAGAGCATGGCGGAAGCCGGCATCAAGCCCGAGGACATCGACGCCGTTGTCTGCTCGCATGCGCATATCGACCATATCGGCGGCATCGTCGGCGCCACTGACAAGCCGCTGTTCCCGAACGCGCAGGTCTATATCGCCCAGAGCGACTTCGATTACTGGACCGACGAAGGCAAGATGGGCAGCCCGCTGAAGGACTTCGTCATTCACGCGCGCAAGAATCTGCTGCCGGTCAAGGATCGGCTGGTGTTCTTCAAGGACGGCCAGGAATTCCTGCCCGGCGTACAGGCGATCGCGGCGCCCGGCCACACCGTCGGCCACCACATCTTCATGGTGAGCTCGGCCGGCAAATCCTTCGCCTTCCTCGGCGATCTCTCGCACCACTCCGTGCTGCTGCTCGAGCGGCCGCGGATGGAATTCTCCTACGATACCGACCCGAAGCAGGCGGCAGCCTCGCGGGTGAAGCTGCTGGAGATGCTGGCGGCCAACAAGATCCCCGTGATGTCCTACCACTTCGCCTGGCCCGGCTACGGCCACGTCGCCAAGGTCGGCGACGGCTTCAAATATTATCCCGAGCCGATGCAGATGACGCTGTAAGCTTGCGTGGGCTCCGGGACGGCTGAGCGGCAGGTCCCCGGAGCCCTTGTTCCTGTAATGTTCTTGCGCTTGCCGTTGCCTTCAGCTACCCTCGGTTCCGGCAAGGGGGCAGCATGGTTCAACGCGTTTCCACCGTCGCTTTCGAGGGGATAGAGGCTCGCGCGGTCGACGTGCAGGTGCAGGTCGCACCGGGACTGCCGGCCTTTGCGATCGTGGGCCTGCCGGACAAGGCGGTGTCCGAGGCGCGCGAGCGGGTTCGCTCAGCGCTGATTGCCTCCGGCCTCGCTTTGCCGGCACGCCGGATCATCGTCAACCTGGCGCCGGCTGACCTGCCCAAGGAAGGCAGCCACTACGACCTGCCGATCGCGCTCGGGCTGATGGCGGCGATCGGGGCGATTCCTTCCGATGCGCTCAACGGCTTTACCGTGCTCGGCGAACTCGGGCTGGATGGCTCGATTGCACCGGTTGCGGGCGTATTGCCGGCGGCGATCGGCGCCAATTCGCGCGACGAGGGGCTGATCTGCCCCGCGGCCTGCGGCTCGGAAGCGGCATGGGCGAGCCCGGACATCCAGATCATCGCAGCACAGTCGCTGATCCAGATCGCCAATCATTTCAAGGGCACGCAGGTGCTGTCGCGCCCGCAGCCGAAAGTGCACGAGCAGAAGGAGACGCTGCTCGACCTCCGCGACATCAAGGGCCAGGAGAGCGCCAAACGGGCGCTGGAGATCGCGGCGGCCGGTGGGCATCATTTGTTGATGATGGGCTCGCCCGGCGCCGGCAAGTCGATGCTGGCGGCGCGGCTGCCCTCGATCCTGCCGCCACTGTCGCCGTCTGAACTTTTGGAAGTGTCGATGATTGCGTCGGTGGCAGGCGAAATCCGCGACGGCGCCTTGACCGCGCGGCGGCCGTTCCGCAGCCCGCATCATTCCGCCAGCATGGCCGCGCTCACCGGCGGCGGCATGCGCGCGAGGCCCGGCGAGATTTCGCTGGCGCATCAGGGCGTGCTCTTCCTCGACGAATTACCGGAATTCGATCCGCGCGTCTTGGATTCGCTGCGCCAGCCGCTGGAGACAGGCGAGGTTTCCATTTCGCGCGCCAACCACCGCGTCACCTATCCGGCGCGCTTCATGCTGGTCGCGGCAATGAACCCGTGCCGTTGCGGCCATGCCTACGAGCCCGGCTATGCCTGCAAGCGCGGACCCATCGACCGCTGCACCGCCGATTACCAGATGCGCATCTCCGGTCCGCTGATGGACCGCATCGATCTGCGGATCGAAGTGCCGGCAGTGACCGCCGCCGACCTGATCCTGCCGCCGCCTTCCGAAGGATCAGCGGAAGTGGCGTCGCGGGTCGCAGCGGCTCGCGACATCCAGCTTGCGCGCTATGCCGCCGCAGGCATGCCCAACGTCCGCACCAATGCCGAGGCGCCGGCATCGCTGCTCGAGACCATCGCGCAGCCGGACGCGCAGGGGCAGAAGCTGCTCCGCGACGCGGCCGAAACCATGCGGCTTACCGCGCGCGGCTATCATCGCGTGTTGCGCGTCGCGCGTACGCTCGCCGATCTCGACGGCGTGGAGAAGATCGGCCGGCTGCATCTCGCCGAAGCGCTGTCCTACCGCGCGCTCGCCGACGACATCAGGCGCGCGGCGTAGAGCGTTTTCGAGCGACGTGGATACCGGTTCGCGTGAAGAAAACGCGTCAACGCGAAAGTAACCAGTTCTCTTTACGCTCCGCCAACCATAAGCCCGCGCGTTTGCAGGCTTTGGTCGCGTGAGTGGTGTCATGTTGCGTTTGAAGATTCTGGCCTCGGTCGTGCCGCTGGCTGTGTTCGCACTCGTTGCCCGCGGTGAATTCCTGCCGGGGCCTCGCCCCTGCATCGAAGCGGGTGGCGCCACCGTGCAGATCGCATCGATCCCCTGGCTCGCCCAGCTCCATGTCAGCTTCACGGACGACCCGGCCGCTGCCACCGTGCGGGTCCAGATCTCCGACAGCGCGGAGGCCGCCGATTTCGCGGTCATCGATGATGTCGACGACGCCGAGCCCGGCGCCTGCGAGAGCAACGGCGTGCCGCAACTGGTCGCGATCTCGGCCAAATCAGCCGCAACCGATCCCGTGATCTATCTGTCGCAGGATGGTCCGGCCGATTATCGGATCTTCGTTCATTCGAAAAGCTTCTCAGTGCGCGATGCCGCGGCGCTGATCGTCGGGGCACATGGCGGACACCGTCGCCTGCAAGCTGCTTCGCTGTAGCGATACCCGTTAACGCTTCATCAACCCTGTTCGCATCGCGGGGCGGAACCCGACGCATTCTCAAGCACTTTGCAAGGTCGCCGACGCATCGTCGATCCAATATGCGAGGCGGCTCGAGCCGCCCGCCTTCAGGCAGGTGATCAGGGGATCGGCGATGACGTGGACCTATCGGCTGAAGCTCCGCCTGCTTCGGCTCGGGCGCCGTCACCCCTGGACCGTCTTCACCCTCCGCGCCTTCATCGTCTTCGCCGCGGTCTTCGGCAGCGGTTATGCATTCCTCGTTGGCGCTGTTCCGGACCGTGATCCGCGTGCCGTTGCTGTGGGCGTCAGCCTGCTGTTCGCACTCGCCTGCGTGGCGCTGGTCGTGCTGAGTGTACGGCTGCGGCTGATGCGCGGGAGGTTGCGCATGATCGCAGAGCACAACGAGGCGCTCGCCGACCGCAACTGGGAACTGCAGGAAGCCGAGCAACGCGCACGCAGCCTGTTCGAATCGCAAAGCGACCTGATCGTCCTGCGCGACAACGATGGCGTGATCACCTTCGTCAACGACGCCTATTGCGACCTCGCGGAAAAACCGCGCGGCGAACTGATCGGCAGCCATTTCGCATTCGAGGTGCTGGAACAGGGCAACACCGCGCTGGAGCCAAGCGGCACTCGAACGTACGACCAGAAGATCGCGAGGCCGTCCGGGCCGCGCTGGATTGCCTGGCGCGAGGGCCTCGTCCGGACCGATGCAGGACAGCCTGCGGAGATGCAAAGCGTCGGGCGCGACGTCACCGACCGCGCCGAGAGCGAGCGCGCCCTCGCCGAGGCGCGCGATCAGGCCGATGCCGCCAACCGCGCCAAGTCGCGCTTCCTCGCAATGGCAAGCCACGAGATCCGCACCCCGCTCAACGGCATCATCGGAATGAGCGGCCTCTTGATGGATACGCCATTGACGCCGGAGCAGATGACCTATGCCAAGGCGGTGAAGACCTCCGGCGAGGCGCTGCTGTCGCTGATCGAGGAGCTCCTGGATTATTCCAAGATCGAAGCCGGCAAGATCGATCTCGAGCCGCGCCCGTTCGCGCTCTCGAAACTGATCGAGGACATCACCGAGTTGCTGGCGCCACGAGCCGAAGCAAAAGGAATCGAGATCGCCGCCTATATCGATGAGCGGCTGCCGATGGAGGTGGTCGGAGGCGCGGCCCGGCTGCGCCAGGTGCTGCTCAACCTCGCCGGCAACGCGATCAAATTCACTGCAGCCGGCGGTGTCGCCCTGGTCGTCGAGCCCGGCATCCGGCCGAATGAAATCAGCTTCCTGGTCCGCGACACCGGCATCGGTATTGCGCCGGAAGCGCAGCAGCGCATCTTCCGCGAGTTCGAGCAGGCCGACGAGGGCATTGCGCGCAGCTATGGCGGCACCGGGCTTGGCCTCAGCATCAGCGACCGCATCATCAAGCGCATGGGCGGCCGCATCGCGCTTGCGAGCAGGCTTGGCGCGGGTTCGACCTTCGAAGTGTCGATCCCGCTCGCGGCTTCCGACAGCAACGGGCCACCGGTGTTCCGCCCGCCCGACCTTGCAGGCCAGTCCATCATGCTGGTCGCGCCGCAAGGCATCGAGGCCTCCCTGATCTCGCGCCGGCTGCAGCGCTGGGGCGCGCAGACCTGCATGGTGTCGGATGCCGCGGTGGCGGAGGCCTTGTTGCCCGAGCGTCCATGGCACGCCGTGCTGATCGACCATGCGCTGGGAGCGGCCGAGATCGGCCGCCTCGGCGAGGCGGCGCGGGAGCATGCGACGCAGCGGATCGTGATGTTCACGCCCGCGACCCGGCAGGAACTGCAGCCGTCGGCGGATTCGCCGTTCACCGGCTATCTGGTCAAGCCGCTGCGCGCCGTCTCGCTCGCCGCCCGTCTCACGGCCCCACCCGAAATCGTTTCGCCGAGCGTCGCCACAGATTCCGTCGTTGAGCAGATCGACGCCACTTCGACACTGGCCTCGCTCTCCGACAAGGAGCTATCGATCCTGGTCGCCGAAGACAACGAGATCAACGCGCTTCTGATGCGCTCGCTGCTGACGCGCCTCGGCCACCGCGTGGTGATCACCACCAATGGCGAAGAGGCGCTGGAATCCTGGCTATCGACGAAATCGATGGGGACGCCGTACGACCTCGTGCTGATGGACGTGCAGATGCCGCAGCTCAACGGCATCGAGACCACCAAACGCATCCGGCAATCCGAAGCCGGCCAGTCCGGACCGCGCACGCCGATCCTCGCGCTGACCGCCAACACCCTGGCGGAAGATCGCTCCGCCTGCTTCGAAGCGGGCATGGACGGCTTTCTGATCAAGCCGCTCGATCGCGAGAAACTGGAGGAGGCGCTGAAAGTGCTCGCGGCGTCGCGACATCTCGCAGCGTAGGACACACAGCTGTTGGCGCCGTCATTCCGGGGCGATGCGAAGCATCGAACCCGGAATCCATGTCTCCACCTGCGTATGCGGCCCGATGGATTCCGGGCTCGCGCTTTGCGCGCCCCGGAATGACGGGTGCAGCTATAATCGCCGCAGTGCGACTGTCTCCACCACGTGGTCCGCGCCCTTCTTCAGGATCAGCGTGGCGCGTGGGCGGGTCGGCAGGATGTTGTCCTCGAGATTGGCGCGGTTGGTGCGTTCCCAGATCGCGATCGCGGTGGCGGTCGCCTCTTCGTCCGACAGCACGGCGTAGCGGTGGAAATAGGAGCGGGGATCGTGGAACGCGGTATCGCGCAGCGCGAGGAAGCGCGTGACGTACCACTCGCGCAACACCGGCTCGTCCGCGTCGATATAGACAGAGAAATCGAAGAAGTCGGAGACGACGGGCACGGCCTTGCCGTCGCGCGGCAAGCGGCTGGTCTGCAGCACATTGACACCCTCGACGATCAGGATGTCGGGGCGGTCGATCTCGATGAACTGGTTGGGAACGATGTCGTAGGTTAAATGCGAATAAACAGGCGCGCGCACCGGACGCCGCCCGGCCTTGATGTCGCTCAGGAACGACAGCAGGAGCTGCTGGTCGTAGCTTTCCGGAAAGCCCTTCTTCTGCATCAATCCCAGGCGCTCGAGCACGGCATTGGGATAGAGGAAGCCGTCGGTGGTGACGAGGTCGACCTTGGGCCGTGGCGACCAGCGCGCCAGCAGCGCCTGCAGCACGCGCGCTGTGGTGGACTTGCCGACCGCGACCGAGCCCGCAACGCCGATGATGTAGGGCATCTTGCGGTCCTGGATGCCGAGGAACTGGCGCTGCGAGTAATACAGCCGCTGCGTGGCATCGACATAGATCGAGAGCAGCCGCGACAGCGGCAGATAAATGTCCTCGACTTCGTGAATGTCGAGCCGGTCGTGCATCGAGCGCAACCGCTCGAATTCGCCTGGTTCCAGTGTCATCGGTGTATCGTCGCGCAGCTTCGCCCATTGCTCGCGCGAAAAGATCCGATACGGATTATATTGCTGGTCGGGTGCCTGAATGTCCATGGCCGTGCCCTAATCGCGCTTGCGCGCCGCTTTCTCTTCCAATCCGGACATGGAGGTGCGCTGCGAAAGCGCCGCCTCGACGTCCTCGAGCTTCACGCCGCGGGCCTTGAGCAGCACCAGCAGGTGAAACACCAGATCGGCACTTTCGGCGATGAGATGATTGCGATTGTTCTCGACCGCGGCGATCACGGTCTCGACCGCTTCCTCGCCGAGCTTCTTGGCGCAATGCTCGGCGCCCTTGTCGAGCAGCTTCTTCGTATAGGACGCCTCTCCTCCCGACGCCGCGCGGGCATCGATGATGGCGGCCAGATCGTGGACCGTGAAACGCGACATACTCAAGCACCCAGACCGGCCTAAACCGGCAACACCCCCCGGGAGGGACTTAGCATTTTTGTGACAGGGAGTCCTAGGGATCAAGGCGCATCGGCAGGCCGGCACGCACCATGTGCTCCTTGGCTTGGCGGATGGTAAATTCGCCGAAATGGAATATCGACGCCGCCAGGACTGCGGTGGCGTGGCCCTTGCGGATGCCATCGACGAGATGGTCGAGATTGCCGACCCCGCCGGACGCGATGACCGGTACGGGGACACTGTCCGCGATCGCCTGCGTCAGCTCCAGGTCGAAGCCCTGCCTTGTGCCATCCCGATCCATCGACGTCAGCAGGATCTCGCCGGCGCCAAGCGAGACCACCTCCTGGGCATATTCGATCGCATCGATGCCGGTCGGCTTGCGTCCGCCATGGGTGAAGATTTCCCAGCGGTCGGAGCCGCCGGCACGAGTGACGCGCTTGGCGTCGATCGCGACCACGATGCACTGCTCGCCGAATTTTTCCGCGCCCTCCTTGACGAATTCACGGCGGCTGACCGCGGCGGAATTGATCGACACTTTATCAGCACCGGAACGCAGCAGCGTGCGGATGTCGTCGATGGTGCGGACGCCACCACCGACGGTGAGTGGCATGAAGCAGGCCTCGGCGGTCCGCCGTACCACGTCCAGCATGATGCCGCGGTTCTCATGGGTGGCCGTGATATCGAGGAAGCAAAGTTCGTCGGCGCCTGCGGCGTCATAGGCGATCGCTGCCTCCACGGGGTCGCCGGCGTCGCGCAGATCGACGAAATTGACGCCCTTGACGACGCGGCCGTCCTTGACGTCGAGACAGGGGATGACGCGGACCTTGAACATGTCGTCTCCTAAGCCGCGGCGCGGATCAGCTTCAGCGCGGCGGCGGGATCAAGCCGGCCGTCGTAGAGCGCGCGGCCGACGATGGCGCCGGCGAGCTTCCTGGCCCGTGGCTCGAGCAGCGCCTTGACATCGTCGATCGAGGCGAAGCCGCCGGATGCGATCACGGGAATCGAGATGCTTTCGGCGAGGGCGATCGTGGCATCGAGGTTGAGGCCCTTCAAGAGGCCATCGCGGGCGATATCGGTGAAGATGATCGCGGCAACGCCGGCGTCCTCGAACCGCTGCGCGATCTCGAGCGCCGTCACCTCCGACGTTTCGGCCCAGCCCTGAACCGCGACCTTGCCGTCACGCGCATCGAGGCCGACGGCAACGCGGCCGGGATACCTCTTTGCTGCTCCCTTGACGAGCTCGGGGTCACGCACCGCCGCGGTGCCGATGATGACGCGCGCGACGCCCTTCTCCAGCCAGGCTTCCACCGTCCTGAGATCGCGGATGCCGCCGCCAAGCTGCACCGGCATCGTGACCGCCTTCAGCATGGCTTCGACGGCCTGCGCATTCATCGGCTTGCCGGCGAAGGCGCCGTCGAGATCGACCACGTGGAGATATTCGAACCCCTGCGCCGCAAAGGCACGCGCCTGCGCCGCCGGATCGAGATTGAACACGGTGGCGCGCGCCATGTCGCCCTGCTCCAGGCGCACACACTGCCCGTTCTTCAGGTCAATGGCAGGAAAGAGGATCACGGCTTCCACTTCAGGAAATTCGAGATCAGCGCCAGCCCGAAGCGCTGGCTCTTCTCGGGGTGAAACTGCGTGCCGATCGCGGTGTCCTTGGCGACGACGGCTGTGACCGGCCCGCCGTAATCGGCGCGCGCCAGCACGTCCTGCTCATTGGCCGCGTTGAGGTGATAGGAATGCACGAAATAGGCATGGCGGCCGTCGGGCCCGAGCGGCAGGCGCTCCAGCACCGGGTGTTCGCGCAGCATTTCGAGCGTATTCCAGCCCATGTGCGGGATCTTCAGGTTCTCCTCGCGCGGCTGAATTTTCTCGACGTCACCCGCGACCCAGTTGAAGCCGTCGGTCGTGACGTGTTCCTTGCCGCGCGTCGCCATCAACTGCATGCCGACGCAGATGCCGAAGAACGGCCGCGCCTTGACCCGCACGGCTTCCGTCAACGCCTCGAGCATGCCGTCGAGCGCATCGACGCCCCTGCGGCAATCGGCGAAGGCGCCGACACCGGGCAGCACGATGCGGTCGGCGCGGAACACCGCGTCGGGATCGCGCGTCACCATGATCCTCTGCGGGTCTTCCATGCTGCGCGCGGCGCGCTCGAACGCTTTCGCCGCGGAGTGCAGATTGCCGGAGCCGTAATCGATGATGGCAACCGTCATCGCGATCCTCCCGGCTCTGGAAACAACCCGATAATGCCGCCCTGCGGCAGCGGCGGCGGCTTGGAGAATGGCTGGCCCGGAATGTTCCGCGTCGGCGGCGGACCGCCGCGGTCGACCGACCATTGGTCGTTGACGAGCCCACGATGCATTGCGGTCCAGCGATCGAAGAAGCGACGCTCGGCGGATTCCTCGTCATCGGCTACGACGATGTCGAGCTGGCGCCATCTGCGGCGCGACAATGTCCAGCGCTTCAGGCTTGCCGCCTCAAATCCCAAGAGCAGCGCCAGCACGACATTCACGGCGAGGATCGTGCCGCGGCTGATGCCGAGCTTGGCCAGGCCGTAATCAACCGCCGCGATCAGCACGATCCAGCCGATCAGCGCCAGCCACAGCCGGTGCCAGGCCAGCCAGATCACGCTCGCGACCGCCGCCCAGAAATGAAAGCCGTCGCGCACGAAGGTGAACCTGTCCGTCGCCGCAAGGTCGACATTGTTCCCTACCGGGGCGTGCACTGTGTAGACCGGCATCAAAACTCTCCGCCGCAAGAATGAAGAGCTCAGCCGCCGAGCTGGCCCTTCGTGGAGGGCACTTCGCCCGCGGCCTGCGGATCGATCGCGACAGCCGCGCGAAGCGCTCTCGCAAGACCCTTGAAACAGGATTCGGCGATATGATGGCTGTTCTCGCCATATAGGGTCTCGACGTGCAAAGTCACGCCGGCGTTCATCGCAAACGCATTGAACCATTCGCGCACCAGCTCGGTGTCGAACTCGCCGATCTTGTCGCGGGGAAAGGCGACCTTGAACACCAGCACCGGACGGCCCGAAATGTCGATCACCACACGCGACAGCGTTTCGTCCATCGGCATGTGGATCGAGGCATAGCGGGTGATGCCCGCCATGTTGCCGAGCGCCTGTTTCACGGCCTGTCCGAGCGCAATCCCGACGTCCTCGGTGGTGTGGTGGTGGTCGACATGGAGATCGCCCTCGGCCCTGACCGTGATATCGATGCGCGAATGCCGCGCCAGGAGGTCGAGCATATGGTCGAAGAAGCCGATCCCGGTCGAAACCTGGGACACGCCGGACCCGTCGAGGTTTACCGCCACCTCGACGTCGGTCTCCTTGGTCTTGCGCTTGATCGTCGCCGTGCGCATGAAAATTGAGCTTTCCCGTGCCGAAAACGGGCGTCTTTTAACAGGCCGATGACCCCTTCGCTACTGCGGGATGACGCCAAAAGCGGCCAAGTTGCGGCCATGGTGACCGAAAAGGGTTCAAATCATCCAATTGTAAGCCACTGGCCGACCGCCTAAATCTGGTCGGACGAAGAGGTACCCCATGCAAGCATCCCCAAACGAGCCGACCGTCTGGCACGGCACCACGATCGTAACCGTCCGCAAGGGCGGCAAGGTGGTGATCGGCGGCGACGGCCAGGTCTCGATCGGCCAGACCGTGATCAAAGCCAATGCCAAGAAAGTGCGCAGGATCGGCAAGGGCGACGTGATCGGCGGCTTTGCCGGCGCCACCGCCGATGCCTTCACACTGTTCGAGCGGCTGGAAAGCAAGCTCGAGCAATATCCGGGACAATTGACCCGGGCGGCCGTGGAGCTGGCCAAGGACTGGCGGACCGACCGCTATCTGCGGCGATTGGAGGCGATGATGATCGTCGCCGACAGGGACGTCTCCCTCGTCCTCACCGGAACCGGTGACGTGCTTGAGCCGGAGGCCGGCGTGATGGCGATCGGCTCGGGCGGCAACTACGCGCTGGCCGCGGCGCGCGCCCTGATCGACAGCGACAAGGATGCCGAGGCGATCGTGCGCCGCTCGCTCGATATCGCTGCCGACATCTGCGTCTACACCAACCGCAACGTGACGATCGAAACGCTGGGCGGCTGAACCTTGGAGCCCTATACCTTCCGCGAGATGGCGGTGGCCGACCTTGCGCTGATCAAGCGCTGGCTGACGCTGCCGCATGTCCGGGAATGGTGGGGCGATCCATCCGAGCAATACGCGCTGGTGAGTGGCGATCTCGACGAGCCGGCGATGGACCAGTTCATCGTGTCAGTCGATGGCAGCGATTTCGGCTACATCCAGTGTTACGAACTGACGGCCTGGAACGAAGGCTTCGGATCACATCCTGAAGGCACCCGCGGCATCGATCTCTTCATCGGCGAGCCCGACATGATCGGGCGCGGACATGGCTCGGCGTTGATCCGCCGCTTCATCATCGACCGGTTGGGGCAGGGCGCGCCACGCATCGTCACCGATCCCGATCCGAACAATGCCCGCGCCGTGCGCGCTTATGAGAAAGCGGGATTTGAGAAAGTCCGCATGATCGACACGCCCGACGGCCCCGCTCTGTTGATGGTCTGTGACGCATGACCGCAGGTTACGAACTCGACATGATTTCCGGCCTGCCGGCGATCCAACCTCAGCTTGCTCTCGCAGCCCTGAACCCCTAGCTAGGTGACATGACCGACTTCTCCCCCCGCGAAATCGTTTCCGAACTCGACCGTTTCATCGTCGGCCAGACCGACGCCAAGCGCGCGGTCTCCATCGCCTTGCGCAACCGCTGGCGGCGGCTGCAGCTTTCCGGTTCCCTGCGCGAGGAAGTGCTGCCGAAGAATATCCTGATGATCGGACCGACCGGCGTCGGCAAGACGGAAATCGCGCGGCGACTGGCAAAGCTTGCCGGCGCGCCGTTCCTCAAGGTCGAAGCCACCAAATTCACCGAGGTCGGCTATGTCGGCCGCGACGTCGAGCAGATCGTGCGCGATCTCGTCGAGGTTGCGATTGCGCTGATCCGCGAGCGCAAACGGAAAGACGTGCAGGCGCGTGCGCAGCTTGCCGCCGAGGAACGCGTGCTGGATGCCCTGGTCGGCCCGGCCTCGAGTCCGGCGACGCGCGAATCCTTCCGCAAGAAATTGCGTGCCGGAGAATTGAACGACAAGGAGATCGAGATCGAGACGCAGTCCTCCGGCGGCTTCCCGATGTTCGAGATCCCGGGCATGCCGGGCGCGCAGATGGGCGCCATTTCAATCGGCGACATCTTCGGCAAGATGGGTGGACGCACCAAGACCCGGCGCCTGACGGTCGCGGGCTCGCACGAAATCCTCGTCAACGAGGAATCCGACAAGCTGCTCGATACCGACCAGTTGGTGCAGGAAGCGATCAACGCGGTCGAGAACAACGGCATCGTGTTCCTCGACGAGATCGACAAGATCTGCGTGCGTGAGAATCGCGCCGGCGGCGACGTCTCGCGCGAAGGCGTGCAGCGCGACCTGTTGCCGCTGATCGAGGGCACGACGGTCTCGACCAAGCACGGCCCGGTGAAGACCGATCACATCCTGTTCATCGCCTCCGGCGCATTCCATATCGCAAAACCCTCCGACCTGTTGCCGGAATTGCAGGGCCGCCTGCCGATCCGCGTCGAACTGCAGGCGCTGACGCGGGACGACATGCGCCGCATCCTGACCGAGCCCGAGGCGTCCCTGATCAAGCAATATGTCGCGCTGATGCAAACCGAAGGCGTGAAACTGGATATCACCGACGCCGCCATCGACGAGCTCGCCGACGTCGCCGTTGCCGTCAACTCCACCGTCGAGAATATCGGCGCGCGGCGGCTGCAGACGGTGATGGAGCGGGTGCTGGACGAGATCTCCTTCACCGCCCCCGATCGCCACGGCGACACCATCACGGTCGATGCCGACTATGTACGCAAGCACGTCGGCGACCTCGCCAAGAATACCGATTTGAGCAGGTTCATTTTGTAAAGCGGCTCATTGTAGACCCTCATCCTGAGGAGCGCGGAACGCGCGGCTCGAAGGATGAGGGGAAGCACGGTCCATCGTGTCCGGACTAAATCCTCGCGCGCCGCACCCTCACGTAAAGTGCGCCCTCGCCGCCATGGCCGATATGGGCTTCCTCGAAACCGACGACGAGCGCGCGGAATTCCGGCAGGCTCAGCCATTGCGGCACCTGGCGGCGCAGCACGCCGCGTTCGGAATCGGCGCCGCCGGCTTTGCCCTTGCCGGTGATGACGAGCACGAAAGTCAGCCCGTCACTGTGCGCACGCTGCAGGAACGCAAACAGCATGCGATGCGCGCGCGTCTGCGTCATGCCATGCAGGTCCAGCCGGGCGTCGATCTCCTTCCTCCCACGCGACAGTTGTGCGCGCTCGCGGCGGCCGAGCGGCACCAGCGGTGGCGGCGTCTGCGGACGCGGCGCGGGGACGGATTTCACCGGGATCGGCTTTGCCGGCACAGCCGGTTTGGCGGCGGGCTTGGTCTCCGCCTCTGGCGCATGCGCTTTCGCAACGGGATGGCGTTTGCGCAGCGGCTTGACCTGCTTTGCGACGCTTTCCCACAGCGCCCGTTCCTCTTCGCTGAGCGCGCGCCGGCGCCGCGGCGGCACCGGATCTGCAATCGGAACGGGACGCTTCATCTGTAGGTGCGGTGATGGCGGTAATGCCGATGGCGCCGCGGCTCACTCTCCGCCTTGATGCCGGACCGCGGCTCCGGCAGCGGCACGGGCTTTGCGCTGGTCGCGGCGGACGTATCCGCAGGCTTTGCAGCGCTCTTGTCCTTTTGCGGATCAACTTGCGGAAACAGTTTCGCGATCTTTTCCGACGGCCGCTCGTCCGGCACCGGCATCTTGCGCCCGCGCGCGACGGGATCGAGGCTTCTCGGCACCAGCATCACGAAGCGCATATTGTGCCGCAGCCGGCCCGAAACCCTTCCGGCATCGACCCCGGCCCCGAAATAGAGATCTGCGCGGGCCGGGCCGACGATCGCCGAGCCGGTATCCTGCGCAATCATCAGGCGACGGAACGGCGTCTTCGATTGCTCTGACTCGATCGGCAATTCGCCCTCGATGAAGAACGGCGTGCCATAGACGTGAAGCGCCTTGTCGACGGCGATCGAGCGGCCCGGCGTCAGCGGCACGCCCTGCGCGCCGACCGCCTCGTCCTTGTCCGAGAGCTGCACCTCGCGGAAGAACACATAGGAGCGGTTCTGTCGCCGCAGTTCTTTTGCGCCATCAGGGTTCTGCGCCATCCACTCCCTGATCTTCTGCATCGACATCTGCTCTTTCGGAATGATGCCGCGGTCGATCAGGATGCGGCCGACCGGCGTGTAAGGGTAGCCATTGTGGGCATCATAGTTGATGCGCAATGTCGAGCCGTCCTCGAGGCGCACCCGCGCCGAGCCCTGGATCTGCGCGAACAATAGATCGGTCTGTTCCTTGAGCCAGCAGATTTCGAGACCGCGACCGGCGATCGCGCCGTCCTCGATCTCGGCACGATCATAGTAAGGCACCAGCTTGCGGCGGCCGATCTTGCGGAACACCTGGCCCTTGTTCGGCAGGCCGTTCGAGCTCTGCTTGGCGCCGCGGACGAACAGGTTCGAGGGCCGGCGGTAGACCGGCACGTTGTAAACATCGGTCTGGGTCCGCGACCCATCCAGCACCGGCTCGTAATAGCCGGTGACGAAACCCTCGCCCTCGCCGAGCCGCGAAATACGCAAGGGGAGGAAATGCTCCTCGAAGAACGCTTTCGCCTTGGCCTCGTCGGTCAGCTCCAGACCCTTGGCGAGGCGGCAGGGATCGCGCAACGAGGTGCCGAGTGCCTTCGATTCCGAAGGCAGCCCGCGCTCGGCGGCGATCGGCCGGCAGCTCGCGCGAAAGGCTTTGTAGGCCGCAAGGTGATCATCATCGCGCCAGCCCGGCATGTCGGTCCAGGCCAACGGTTCATACTGGCTGCCGCTGATCTGCAGCGGCAGCTCCAGGTGTGGATACGGGAGGTGGCGGATGTGCTGGACGGCCGAATGCCTGGTTGCCTTCGCGACATGCCTCGGGCGCGCTTCTAGCGCGGCGGTCGAGCATAGCAGAACGATCGCACAGCATGCGGCCGTGAGCTGCGCAAGGCGAAGCGGGTCAGTGGGCGCTTCCAGTACCAACCAGTTTCCAGTTCGGATCGCGCGACGCCGTATCGCGGGCGAATGTCCAGACATCGGTGATATCGGCGACCTTGTCCGGGTTGCCATCGACGATGGTACCGGACTTGTCGCGGGTGACGGAAATCATCTGCGACACGAACCGGACCGTGACCTGCGCCGAACGGTCGCGCGCTTCCGCGCCGACGATCTCGGCCTTGTCGATCGAGACGAAGCGGGTCTCGGTCTTCTGCTCGTGCCTCTCGCGATCCTTGATCGCGGCATCGAAGCTCTCATAGACCTCGCCCGACAACAGATCCCGCAGCGCACGGCGGTCGCCATTGGCAAAGGCCAGCACGATCATCTCATAGGCGCTCCGCGCACCCGAGATGAAATGGCGCGGATCGAAAGAGGAGTCCTGGGCGACAATGGCGTCCAGCCCCTGCGCCAGCGCCGTACCGGGTTCGGCAAGTCCCTTCCAGCGGTCGGAGGGCGGCGTCACGTCCTTGCTCGGCAGCGGAGGCGGCTGATCGATCACCGAGCCCGGCATCGGGACGACATTATTGTCCCGCTGCAGCACGTTCGGGGCCGCACGGTCATAGGGTGGCCGCTCGCTGCCGGTGCGCTGTCCGAGGACACTACGCAGGCGCAGGAAAATGAAGACGGCCAGCGCCAGGAAAATGATGGTGTAGATATCCACGTCGTGTTCGCTTTCTGATCTGCACCGGCAACGGTCCGCCCCCAGCGGGCGTTCCGCTCAGGGAACGGCGGAGATTACCTCGCCAATTTAGTCCGCAGCATGTAGGCACGAAATTCCGCTCGGCCAATGGCGCGTTTTGGCGCGGCTATTCTAGCGCGTTTTGGCGGCGAGGGGAAATCCGATGATGCCTGGAAATCACGCATCTTCAAATGTTTAGGGAGCAGATGGTGCCGCCTTTCAGCCGCGATTGACGATCTCGGCAGCAAATCGGCGAAGGTTTGGCCAATCAAGGGACTGTCGCCTTGTGGAGCGGTGTAGGGCTATGATAGCCACTCGCCCGGCACCAGCATTTCCAAAACCTTAACTGCGGCTTCGGACGTCAGACCGTCTCCGATCGCCAGTGCTCAGGAGAGCTTCCCATGACCAACGGCAACGGCGCACCCCCCGAGCAGGCCCCGCCCCAGCTCAACGTGCTGGCGCAATATACCAAGGACCTTTCGTTCGAGAACCCGAACGCGCCGGCCTCGCTCGGGCCGCAGCAGCAGCAACCGGCAATCAACATCCAGATCAATGTTTCGGCCAAGAACCTCTCCGAGAGCGAATATGAGGTGACTCTTTCGGTCGACGGCAAGGCCGAGAGTGCCGGCAAGGTGATGTTCAGCTTCGACCTGCAATATGCCGGCGTGTTCCGGATCCTGAACGTGCCGCAGGAGAATCTGCATCCGCTGGTGATGATCGAATGCCCGCGGCTGTTGTTCCCGTTCGCGCGCGAGATCATCGCCACCGCCGTGCGCGATGGCGGCTTCCCGCCCCTGATGCTGGATCCCGTCGATTTCGTCGGCCTGTACCGCCAGAACATGGAGCGGCAGGCGGCCGCACAAGGCGCCCCGGCGTCCGGCGCGAAACCAAGCTGAAGAAAATAATTTAGGCTGCGGCTTCGGCCGCCGTCGGCAGATATTCGTTCCAGATCGGCTTGTCGCCGAGCGTTGCGATGAAGGCGCGGTGCGCCTCGCGCTCCCCATCGGTCACCCGCGGCGCCAGCGGAATTTCGCGCTGCCGCCGCGGCATTTCGCCCTGGCCGACATGGGTGATCGCGACTTCCGAGGCCAGGATGAGCTGCGACTGCCGCGCCCCGATCAGGTCGATATAGACCTCCGCCAGGAGTTCGGCATCGAGCAGCGCGCCGTGCTTGGTGCGGCGGGAATTATCGATCGAATAACGCGAGCAGAGATCGTCGAGCCGGTTCGACACGCCCGGATGCTTCCGGCGTGCCAGCAGCAGGGTGTCGACCAGCCGGTCCTTGACGATCACCGGCCGCTTGATCCGTTCGAGTTCTGCATTGATGAAGCTGATGTCGAACGAGGCGTTGTGGATCACCAGTGGCGTATCGGCGATGAACGCCAGGAATTCGTCGACCACCTCGGAGAACAGCGGCTTGCCGGCCAAGAATTCGGTCGAGAGACCGTGAACCGCGAAAGCCTCCGCCGGCATGTCCCGCTCCGGGTTCATGTAGACGTGGTAGGTCTGGCCGGTCGGCATCCGGTTGAAGATCTCGATGCAGCCGATCTCGACCAGCCGGTCGCCGCGCAGCGGATCAAGGCCGGTGGTTTCGGTATCGAGAACGATTTCGCGCATGGACTTCCAAGACCAGAGAATACCAAATTTCTTTGTTTGAGCATGATCTTTTCGGAAAACCGGTTTCCACTTTTCCGGATCATGCTCAAGGCGAATCAGATTCGCCGCTTCGGCATCTTAACGACCTCAGCCAGAATGTCCTTGATTTGCGCGCGCACGGGATCAAGGCCGTGTGAGGTATCCACCACGAAATCCGCCCGCTTGCGTTTCTCGGCGTCGGGCACTTGTCGGGCCAGGATGGCATTGAATCTTTCGTCGTCCATCGTGCCTCGCGCCAGCACGCGCTCGCGCTGTATTTCCGGCGAGGTGGTCACAACGACGACCGCATCGACCCGCTTCTCGCCGCCCGTCTCGAACAAGAGCGGCACGTCGACGACCACAACGGGTGCGCCGGAGGCTTCCGCATCCTCGAAGAATTTCTGCCGGGAAGCGCCGAGCATCGGGTGAACGATCTGCTCCAACTGCTTCATGGCCGCGGGATCGTGCACCACGCGCGCGGAGAGTTTCGCACGATCGACCTTGCCGGCCACAGCGGTTCCGGGGAAGGCAGCTTCGATCGCCGGCGCTGCTTCGCCTTCGTAGAGCTTGTGCACGGTCGCGTCGGCGTCATAGACGGGGACGCCGGCTTCCGCGAACAGTTTCGCGGTGGTGGATTTCCCCATTCCGATCGAGCCCGTCAGTCCCAGGATCAGCATTTTTCAGTCATCACTCGGAAACGTGTCAGATTGCCAGCAGATTCTCGCGGCGCAGGAAGGCCAGCAACGACAATAGCGGCAGGCCGAGAATGGTGAAATGGTCGCCGTCGATGCGCTCGAACAGATGCACCCCGAGGCCCTCGAGCTGATAGGCACCAACGCTGGTGGTCACGGCCTCGCCGGCCTGGTCCAGATAGGCGTTGATTCCGTCCTCGCGAAGCGGGCGCATCGACATGCGCGCCACGCTGATGTCGGCGAACAGTATTTTGCCGTCCTGGGCGACGGCGACAGCAGAACACAATTCGTGCACCCGGCCCGCGAGCGCACGCAATTGTTCAGCCGCCTGGTCGCGCCCGGCGGGCTTGCTGAACAATCGATCGCCGAGCGCCAGGGTCTGGTCGGCGCCGACCACGAATCGTCCCGGCCGTTGCAAGGAAACAAACAAGGCCTTTTCGCGCGCCAGGAGTGAAGCGATATCCGCCGGTGCCGAAAGGCCTGAATTTTCCTGGATCACCCGTTCGTCGATTTCCGCCGGCATAGCCTCGAACTCGATCCCGGCATTGGCCAGCAGCATCTTTCGCGCACGGCTCTGGGAAGCGAGAATCAGCGGATTTTTTCCGCGCCAGATCGTCATAGCCAGCGAATCATTCGAGCGGCCGCTGCCGCTGGCGGTCGTTATAGAGCTTCATCACCGCTGCAGCGGTCTCCTCGATCGAGCGGCGCGTGACATCCAGCAGCGCCCAGTTGAATTTCGCGCTCAGGCGGCGCGCGAATGCAACTTCATCGGCGACCGCCTGCCTGTCGATATATTCGTCGTTGCCGGAAGCAGCGCCCATGCTCAAGAGCCGGTTTTGTCGGACCTGGATCAGGCGCTCCGGCGTTGCATGGAGGCTGACCACCAGCGGCTTCTTCAGGTGCTCCAGTTGATGCGGCAGCGGAATGCCAGGCACGAGGGGAACATTCGCGGTGCGGATGCCGCGATTGGCGAGATAGATCGACGTCGGCGTTTTCGAGGTGCGGGATACCCCGACCAGGACGACATCGGCCTCCTCGAGGCCTTCGACGTGCTGACCGTCGTCATGCATCATCGTGTAGTTCAGCGCATCGATGCGCTTGAAATATTCCGCGTTCAGCACGTGCTGCGCCCCGACCCGGCCCGAGGTGGACGCACCCAGATACGCCTCGAACAATTGCATCACCGGGCCAATGATCGACAGACTCGGAACATTGATCTCCCTGCATTTGGCTTCCAGCCGGCTGACGAGATCTTTCTCGAGCAGCGTGAACAGCACGATCCCGGGTGATTCCTCGATCTCATCGAGCACACGGTCGAGCTGTTTCTGGCTGCGCACCAGGGGATAGACGTGTTCGACCGGTGAGACATTGGCGTATTGCGCGGCCACCGCGCGCGCCACCGTGATCAGCGTCTCGCCGGTTGAGTCCGACACCAGATGCAGGTGAAAGTAATTGCCTGATGTGGGCACCAGAACCTCTGCCTATCCTGTGAATCCCTGTGGAGGTTGCCTACAACTATTCCGCCGAGATCGCCGCCTTAGGGATATCTAAACCTTTTCTTCACAGCGCCTCCTGCGAGGACAAGTCCGCCGTGCGGGTGGGATGATAGTGAGAATATGTGAATTTGTCTCTTGATAAGCTGGCCAAAGAAGGCCGCAAGCGCTTGAGGCGCTGAGCGATATCTCGTTGCGCGACGATCGGGGCGGAATTGTTGAGCGGTGTGAACAAGCGCTCGAGAACGGCGGGATCGCATTGCGTGAGTCAAATCCACGGTCACCTAGACTCAAACCTAAGATTCTAAAATTAATTGGTTTTAAGAGAGCGGTGCTTGCGGATATGTATCCGTAACCTCGCTGGCAGGCCTTCGTTGAGAACGGTGAGGCTGTCCGAGATGTTCCAGGAGCACAGCGAACGCGATGTATGAGTGGATCAAGGCGCTGCACATCATTGCGGTCATCTCCTGGATGGCCGGCATGCTCTATCTGCCGCGGCTGTTCGTCTATCATTGCGAGGCAGAGAAGGGCTCGAAGCAGTCCGAGACCTTCAAGGTAATGGAACGGCGCCTTCTCAGGGCGATCATCAATCCGGCCATGATCGTCACCTGGCTTGCCGGCCTTTATCTGGCCTGGGCTGGTCACTGGTTCAGCTCGGGCTGGCTGCACGGCAAGCTTCTGCTGGTGCTTGTGCTCTCCGGTGTCCACGGATTTTTTGCCCGTTGGATGAAGGATTTCGCCGCCGACCGGAATACCCGGAGCCAGAGATTCTATAGGATTATCAATGAGGTGCCGACCGTCTTGATGATCGGCATCGTGATTCTGGTGGTGGTCAAGCCGTTCTAGCCGGGCACTTTGCCCAGGAATCAGGCTTCAGTCCTTCTTGCGGAGCGCAAACCGATTTTCTATATTTGTCTCAATCCCACCCCACGCAGGCGGATGTGATCGCGTTCCGGTTCCCTCAACGGGCCGGCCGCCACATCAGGTTTGAAGCCTCACCGGCGCTTTCCTTGCTTAGACCTGCGGACCTTCATTTTTGCGTCCGCTTTTTCTCCAAGCCACCTCGCAAGACTCTTCTCAAAAAAATGCTCCACAGGACCACCCCCATGCGGGAAATCAAACTTCAAGACCTCAAGTCCAAGACGCCGGCCGAGCTTGTCTCGTTTGCCGAGGAAAATGGGGTCGAAAACGCCAGCACCATGCGCAAGCAGGAGCTGATGTTCGCCATCCTCAAACAGCTCGCGATCCAGGAAACCGACATTATCGGCGAAGGCGTCGTCGAGGTCTTGTCCGATGGTTTCGGCTTCCTCCGTTCGCCCGACGCCAATTATCTGCCGGGCCCTGACGACATCTACGTCTCGCCCTCGCAGATCCGCCGCTTCGGCTTGCGCACCGGCGATACGATCGAAGGCCACATCCGCAGCCCGAAAGAGGGCGAGCGCTATTTTGCGCTGCTGAAGGTCAATTCGCTCAATTTCGAGGACCCTGAGAAGTCCAAGCACAAGGTCAATTTCGACAACCTGACGCCGCTGTTTCCCAATCAGCGCTTTCGGATGGAAATCGACGACCCGACGCGAAAAGACCTTTCTGCAAGGGTGATCGACATCGTCGCGCCGATCGGCAAGGGCCAGCGCGCCTTGATCGTGGCGCCGCCGCGCACCGGCAAGACCGTGCTGATGCAGAACATCGCGCATTCGATCACGCATAATCATCCCGAATGCTATCTGATCGTGCTTCTGATCGACGAGCGTCCGGAAGAAGTCACCGACATGCAGCGCTCGGTGAAGGGTGAGGTGGTATCCTCGACCTTCGACGAGCCGGCCGTGCGTCACGTCCAGGTGGCCGAGATGGTGATCGAGAAGGCCAAGCGTCTGGTGGAGCATGGCCGCGACGTCGTGATCCTGCTCGACTCGATCACTCGCCTGGGCCGCGCCTACAACACCGTGGTTCCGTCATCCGGCAAGGTGCTGACCGGCGGTGTCGACGCCAACGCGCTGCAGCGGCCGAAGCGCTTCTTCGGTGCCGCCCGTAATATCGAGGAGGGCGGCTCGCTCACCATCATCGCCACCGCGCTCGTCGATACCGGCAGCCGCATGGACGAAGTGATCTTCGAAGAGTTCAAGGGTACCGGTAACTCGGAACTGATCCTTGACCGCAAGGTCTCGGACAAGCGGACCTTCCCGGCGATCGACATTTCCCGCTCCGGCACCCGCAAGGAAGAGCTGATCACCGATCCGCAGGTGCTGAAGAAGATGTACGTGCTGCGCCGGATCCTCAATCCGATGGGTACGATGGACGCCATCGACTTCCTGCTCGACAAGCTCCGAAACACCAAGAACAACTCCGAATTCTTCGATTCGATGAACACGTGAGCGGGGCCGAGAGGTCCGATGTTTATGTTGCGATGCAATATCGCCCATTTATGCTGCGGGAGAGCTGCAGCATGAATGGGCCCTTGTTCGTTCTGACGTGAACAGCTTAAGTATCTGATTGGTTGAGTATTTCCAGCGACGCGTGGATCCGGATGATGGGTTTTCGGCTGGATATCGCAGCAAATTGCTGCACGATTGCTGCGACAAAAGTCGGCGATGTTGCGGTGCAACATAGGTGCTGAGCGTTCGGTGCACTAATTCTGCATTGCCTTCCGGCCGGTTCGCTAACAAATAGCGATGCCGCGCGACCAGACCATCTTTGCGCTTTCCTCGGGGCGACCGCCGAGTGCGATCGCCATCGTCAGGATATCGGGGCCACAGGCCGGTTCGGCATTGGTGAGGTTGGCGGGCAAGATTCCGTTGGCGCGGATGGCGACCCGAGCATTGCTGCAGGATGTCGGCGGCCAGCCGATCGACGACGCGGTGGTGCTCTGGTTTCCCGCGCCCGCAAGTGCCACGGGCGAAGACGTCGCCGAATTTCATGTCCATGGTGGACGGGCGGTGCTTGGTGCGTTGTTCAACGCGCTGGCGGGAATTGACAACATTCGGCCCGCCGAGGCTGGCGAATTCACCCGCCGCGCTTTCGAGAACGGCAAGCTCGATCTGACCGAGGCCGAGGGCCTCGACGACCTCATTCACGCCGACACCGACCGGCAGCGCCGCCAGGCGCTGCGCCAGTTGAAGGGTCTGCTCGGCGATCGCGCCCGCAACTGGCGCGCGCAGATCATCGAGGCATCGGCGCTGATCGAGGCTGGTATCGATTTTTCTGACGAAGGCGATGTACCGGCGGAATTGATCGCGCCGGCGCTCAAGAAGGTTAGAGCGCTGCTGAGCGAAATTCAGCAAGTGCTGGCCGCCCAGGCGCAGAGCGAACGGCTCCGCGACGGCATCGTGGTCGCGATCGCAGGCCCCCCGAATGTCGGCAAGTCGACCCTGATCAACCAGCTTGCGCGGCGCGAGGTCGCGATTGTCTCACCACATGCCGGCACCACGCGCGACATCATCGAGGTACAGCTCGATCTCGACGGCTATCCCGTGACGGTGATCGACACCGCCGGCATCCGCGAGACCGACGATCCCGTCGAGCAGGAGGGAGTGCGCCGCGCCCGTGCGCGCGCCGATGAAGCCGATCTGGTATTGTGGCTCACCGACAGGATGAGCACGCCGATCCCACATGAGGGGTCGGCGTCGGTCTGGCTGGTGCGCAACAAGATTGATCTGGATGTTTCGACGCCGGAGCTATCGGGATCAGGATCGGCATCTGCCATCTTTAGGATCTCAGCTCGGAATGGGGATGGGATTCCGGAGCTGATCGCGTCCCTGGTCGACTTTGCCCATGATTATTTCGGATCCGGCGAGGGCGGTCTGATCACCCGGACACGTCAGCGCAAGCTGCTGGAGGAGACGGCCGGCTCGTTGCGGCGTGCGATCGATGTGGTCGGGACGGGCGAAGAGCTTGCCGCGGAGGAGCTGCGGGCGGCGGCCTATAGCCTTGGACGGCTTCTCGGTCGTGTGGATGTCGAGGACATTCTTGACGCGATCTTTCGAGAGTTCTGCATCGGAAAGTAGGCCGCTGGGTCAGTCGGCCTCTGAGTCAGTGAAAAGGCGGGTCGCTGTTTCACGTGAAACATCCGTCGCTGGTGTCTTCTGCGCGATGTGAAGCATCGGACAAGATCGCCACCTTGTTTCACGTGAAACAGCAGCGGATCAGATCGTCGAAACTTGTCTTTCGACTTTCATCGCTCCGCGCTAGAAGTTCGCGCATGTCTATCCAATCGCTTTCATTCGACGTCATCGTCATCGGAGGCGGCCATGCCGGCTGCGAGGCCGCCAGCGCGGCTGCCCGGATGGGCGCGAAGACGGCGCTGGTGACGCATCGTTTTTCGACCGTTGGCGCCATGTCGTGTAACCCCGCGATCGGAGGCCTAGGGAAGGGCCATCTGGTCCGCGAAGTTGACGCGCTGGACGGTCTGATGGGTCGGGTCGCCGACGCCGGCGGCATTCAGTTCCGGATGCTGAACCGCCGCAAAGGCCCTGCCGTCCGCGGGCCCCGCGCCCAGGCCGACCGTAAGCTCTACGCCGCTGCCATGCAGGCCGCGATCCTCGAGACGGCCAATCTGAGCGTGGTCGAGGGCGAGGCGGATGATCTCCTGACCAACAATGGGCGCATTAGTAGCGTCCGCCTGGGGGATGGACGGGTCCTGTCTGCCGGTGCTGTTGTGATCACGACCGGCACCTTCCTGCGCGGTTTGATCCATCTCGGCGAGAAAAACTGGCCGGCCGGCCGGGTCGGTGAGGCGCCGGCCATGGGGCTTTCAGCCTCGTTCGAGCGCCTGGGCTTTACCTTGGGCCGTTTGAAGACCGGGACGCCGCCACGCCTGGATGGCACCACGATCGACTGGCGGGCGGTCGAAATGCAGCCCGGAGATGATCCGCCTGAGCCGTTCTCTGCCATGACGGACCGGATCACGACGCCACAGATCCAGTGCGGGATCACCCGCACCACGCCCCAGACGCATGAGGTGATCCGGGCCAATGTACATCGTTCGCCGATGTATTCCGGTCAGATCAAGAGCACGGGGCCGCGCTATTGCCCGTCGATCGAGGACAAGATCGTCCGGTTCGGGGAGCGCGACGGCCACCAGATCTTTCTGGAGCCGGAAGGGCTCGACGACAACACCGTGTACCCCAACGGTATCTCGACCTCGCTCCCGGAGGAGGTCCAGCTTGCGATCCTCGCTTCCATTCCGGGCCTTGAGCGGGTCAAGATGGTCCGGCCGGGCTATGCGATCGAGTACGACCATGTCGATCCGCGCGAGCTCGAACCGACGCTCGAGACCAAACGTTTGCCGGGGTTGTTCCTGGCGGGCCAGATCAATGGCACAACCGGATATGAGGAAGCCGCAGGGCAGGGGATTGTCGCCGGCCTGAACGCGGCACTCTCTGCCGGTGGCGCCGATCCGATCGTTTTCGACCGCGCCGACGGCTATCTCGGCGTGATGATCGATGACCTCGTCACGCGTGGGATCACCGAGCCCTATCGGATGTTCACCTCGCGGGCTGAATACCGGCTCACGCTCCGGGCCGACAATGCCGATCAGCGACTCACGGACAAGGGAATTGCGTTGGGATGCGTCGGCGAAGCCCGCTCCAAGCGTCATGCCGCGAAGATGGCGGCGCTGAATGCCGCTAAGGCGCTGGCCAGGTCGCTTTCGATTACCCCCAACGAGGCAACGAGACACGGGCTTGCGCTGAACCGCGATGGCGTCCGCCGCTCGGCATTTGAGCTGCTGTCCTACCCCGAAGTGGAGTGGACGACGCTCCGCGGCATCTGGCCGGAGCTATCGGGCATTGACCCATCGATCGCCGTTCACCTGGAGATCGACGCAAAATACGACGTCTATCTCAAGCGTCAGATCGCCGACGTCGATGCTTTCCGCCGTGACGAGGGACTTATCTTGACCGGCGTGGACTACGACGACGTACCCGGCCTTTCCAACGAGGCGCGCGCCAAGCTGAGGGCTGCGCTGCCGCGGACCGTTGGTCAGGCAGGACGGATCGACGGGATGACTCCGGCGGCTCTAAGTATCCTGGCCGCCTATCTGCGCCGAGAGGCACGGAGGAAGACGGCGAGGGCGACCGCGTAAGCGTTTCACGTGAAACAAGCGAGGCCGCTGTCGGCGACGTAGGCAGAACCTTCCGCCATCGTCATTGCAAGCCGCCGGGTCGGCGGGTAGCGCCACCCGATGACAGGCTCCGCGGAGCATTCCATCTCTCCTCAGCGTGGGAGGCGCCATTGCTTCCCCGCGCTCGCGATGACAATTTGTTGCTCTCCGACTGGCATTCCGACTCATGGTCAAAGCATCGCTGAATAGGGCGTCGCTGGGCGCAGTTGCCGATAAGACGGCGGCGCTCGCACTCACCCCCGTTTCACGTGAAACGGAAGCCCGGCTCGACCGCTATGTCACGCTTCTCCTGGAATGGCAGGCCAAGACCAATCTCGTGGCGCCATCGACGCTTCCCGAACTCTGGACCCGCCACATCGCCGATTCGCTGCAACTGCTGACTCTCGCTCCAACAGCCAGAGTGTGGGTCGACCTCGGCTCCGGCGGCGGCTTCCCGGGAATCGTGCTCGCCTGCGCGCTCGCGGAAACGCCGGGCGCGACTGTCCATTTGGTTGAGAGGAACACCAAGAAGGCGGCCTTCCTTCGTGAGGCGGTGCGAGTGACCGGGGCGTCGGGAACGGTGCATCTGGCCGACATCGGGGATATTGTGGATAGAATCAGCGGACCCATCGATTGCGTGACCGCGCGGGCGCTGGCTCCGCTACATCAGCTCATCGGCTTTGCGGAACCGCTGATACGAAAGGGTGCAAAAGCGCTGTTTCTCAAGGGTCAAGATGTAGAGGCCGAATTGACCGAAGCCACTAAATATTGGACAATCAAGCCGCGACTCCATTCCAGCCGAACCGGCGGACACGGCTGGATTGTCGAGCTCGACACCATCGGGCGACGTTGAGCTTACCGCAGGGGATCAGCAGGGCAACGCTATGACCGTAATTGACGAGGTTTATCAAGAGGATAGGCCGCCAGCGCCGGCGGGCCATCCGCGCATCCTGTCGCTCGCCAACCAAAAAGGGGGTGTCGGCAAGACAACCACAGCGATCAATCTTGGGACGGCACTCGCGGCCATCGGCGAGCGGGTCCTGGTCGTCGATCTCGACCCGCAGGGCAACGCATCGACCGGGCTCGGCATCGACCGGCGCAACCGGAGCTGCTCGACCTATGATGTGCTGGTCGGCGAAGCGCCGCTGCGCGAGGCGGTCGTGGCGACCGCGGTGCCGCGGCTTCACATCGCCCCCTCCACCATGGATCTCTCCGGCCTCGAGCTCGAACTGGGGACCACGCCCGGCCGCGCCTTCCGCCTGCGCGACGCGATCGCCGGGCTCAACAACAACACTTCGCCGGACGCCGACTACACCTATGTGTTGATCGACTGCCCGCCGTCGCTCAACCTGCTGACCGTGAATGCGATGGCGGCGTCGGACGCGATCCTGGTGCCGCTGCAGTGCGAGTTCTTCGCGCTGGAAGGTTTGTCTCAGTTGCTGCAGACGGTGGAGCAGGTGCGCTCGACGCTCAATCCGAACCTGTCGATCCACGGCATCGTGCTGACCATGTTCGACTCCCGCAACAACCTGTCGAACCAGGTCGTCGCCGACGTCCGGCAGTTCATGGGAAGCAAGGTCTACAACACCATGATCCCGCGCAATGTGCGCATCTCCGAAGCGCCGTCCTACGGCAAGCCGGTGCTGGTCTACGATCTCAAATGCGTCGGCAGCGAAGCCTACTTGAAGCTCGCCACCGAAGTGATCCAGCGCGAACGCGAGTTGCGCGCGAATTGAGAATCGTAAGGTGGGCAAAGGCGTCTTCGCCGTGCCCACCATCTTCGAAGCCGCGTGGTGGGCACGCTTCGCTTTGCCCACCCTACGATCCACGATTTTGTTTCCGGAGTTTGCTACGTGAATCCAAGGGAGCTGGCGACAATGGCCGACGAAGCGCGTTCGCGACTGGGCCGCGGGCTTGCAAGTCTGATCGGAGACGTCGGCGGCGAGGCCGCGCATGTCGAGCGGCCGCGCACGCAGCGCAAGGTGCCGATCGAATTCCTCAAGGCCAATCCGCGTAATCCGCGCCGCAGCTTCGCCGACGCCGAGCTCGGTGAGCTTGCCGATTCGATCAAGCAGCGCGGCGTGATCCAGCCGATCGTGGTGCGGCCGGTCAAGGGCGCGCAGGATCGCTACGAGATCATCGCCGGCGAACGGCGCTGGCGCGCGTCCCAGCTCGCCGGCCTGCACGAGGTTCCGATCGTCCCGGTCGAGGTCAACGACAGCGACGCGCTCGAGATCATGATCATCGAGAACGTGCAGCGCGAAGACCTGAACCCGATGGAAGAGGCGCAGGGCTATCACGCGCTCGCCGACGAGTTCAAACGCAGCCAGGAAGAGATCGCCAAGATCGTCGGCAAGAGCCGCAGCCATGTCGCCAACATGATGCGGCTGACGAAGCTGCCCGCGGAGGTGCAGGCCTTTATCGCGAGCGGCGAACTGTCCGCAGGCCATGCGCGTGCCTTGATCGGCGTGCCCGATCCGCTCGGCGCCGCCAAGCGCATCGTCGCGGAAGGTCTCAACGTGCGCCAGGCCGAAGCGCTGGCGCATGACGAGGGCGTGCCGGTGCGCAAGCCGCAGAAGGCACGTGGCGGCGGCAGCAAGAAGGATCCTGACACGCTGGCGCTGGAGAAGCGCGTCTCCGATGCGCTGGGCCTCACCGTCAGCGTCAATCATCGCGACCCCGGCGGCACCGTGCAGATCAGCTACCGCAGTCTCGAGCAGCTCGACGAGGTGATGCGGCGGCTCGAGGGCGGTTAGCAAACTCAAGCGCGCCGCCTTGCATTCGCAGCGATCGAGAGCAGGGCGCGTTGCGCGATCACCGCAGCGAGTGAATTCTGCTTGCGCATGTCGAGGGCGGCGCTGCCGAGCTGCTCGATGATGCCGACCAGCCGTTGTGGGCTGAAATTGCGCAGCGCGATTTCGACCGCGCCTTTGCGCGAGAAATGCAGCCGCGGAAATCCGCCTTCCAGCACGGAGGAGACCGGCGCACCATCGGCAATCGCCAGCGCAGACTTATGCAGCCATGCGGCCTGCCGCTGTGCGGCCGAGATGATGACGCCGGGATAGGTGCCGGCCACCATCGCCTTGGCGAACTCGGTCTCCACCGCCGCGGCGTTGCCGGCAAACGCGCTGTCCACGATCGGATCGAGCTTCAGCTCGGATGCGTCGGAGACCACCGTCATCACATCCTCAAGCGTGACCTCGCCTCGGCCATGGGCGTAGAGCGTGAGCTTCCGCAACTCGTTGCGCGAGGCCTGGCGGTCGCCGCCGAGCAGTGACATCAGCACCGCGCGGGCATCTTGCGCGATGCGCAGGCCGGATGCCCGCAGTTCGTCGTCGATCAGCTTGGCGAGATCGCGCTCGGTATCGGGATAGCAGCCGATCGCCACCGCATTCTTGGCGCGCTCGCAGGCCTTGCGCAGCGGCGAGTCCGGCCTGATGTCGCCGGCCTCGATCACGATGCGGCAATCCTTCACCGGCGAATCCGCCAGCGTCTCGACGCCGCTGGCAAAATTGCGCGAGCCGGCGCGGACGCGGATCGCGCGCCGTCCGCCGAACAGCGGCACCGTCATCGCTTCATCCACCAATCGCGACGGCTCGGCGGCGAGGTCGTCGCCGTCGAGACGGACCAGCGAAAACGGATCGTTGGGGTCGTCGACCGCGGATGCCATCAGCGCATCGGCGCGCTCGCGCACCAGGCCGGCGTCGGGGCCGTACAGCAGGATGATCGGGCGGCCGGGATCGGGCCGGGCGAGGAAGGCGTCGATCTCTTTTCCGCGAAGCGCGACCAACGGCGATCAGGTCCCGGCGGTGAAGTACGACGCCAGCCGGGTATTGATGTTGTCCGCGATCTCCTGCGCGGCGCGGTCTTCGGCGTCGCGCAGGGCGCGCGTGCGGGTGAAGCGCTGGTAGGAGCCGGGCATGTCGTAGGACACGCGCGAGAAGGTCGATCCCGTCATTACCGACTTGTTGGAGGCGATCTCGACCAGATTATACTGCGCGTCGATGCCGAAATTCTCGCCGGTCGGCAGCGCGGTGGTCGGATCGACCATCAGCGAGGAGCGGCTGGTCGTGAAGCGGATCACCAATCGGTGGGTCGGCGGCATGCCGGTGGCGTTGCCATAGAGCTTGAACGCCAGCGCATTGCGGACCTCCACCCCGATGCGTGCCTCGCGGGATGCGTTCGGCTTGTCGGCGATCGGCGGGAGCTCGACGCCCATCAGCTTCTCGCGCAACGCCGGTGCGCCGTCGGTATGCTCGGCATACATCGGCTGGAAACAGCCGGCCGTCAGCGCGGCCAAGGCGGCCACCGCGACGAGCCGGAGCGCGATCCGGATCCTAGCCGACGACATTCACGATCCTCATGGGCACCACGATCACCTTGCGGACGGGCTTGCCACCCAAGGCGGCTTTTACCGCATCGAGCGCCAGAACGGCAGCCTCGATCTGAGGATTTTCGGCCGCCCGTGGCACGGTAACATCACCCCGTTTTTTGCCATTGACCTGCACGACCAGGGTCACGCTGTCTTCAACCAGCAAATCGCGTTCGATTTGCGGCCAGGACGCCTCCGAAATCAGCCCCTCCTGGCCCAAAACCTGCCAGCATTCCTCGGCCAGATGCGGCATCATGGGCGCGATCAGTTGAACCAGGATGACCGCGGCTTCCCTGATAGCCCAGGCGGCGTCGGGCGCGGGCTTGCCGCCCCTGGCCAGGGTCTCGGCCAGCGCGTTGGCGAATTCCCGGATGTGGGCAAGGCAGACATTGAAATGCAGCCGCTCGATCCCCGAGGACACCTTGTCCAGCGCGCCGTGGGCCGCCTTGCGCAAGGCAGTCGCCTCGGGCCCGAATGAGGCCGGCCGGGCCGCCGGCGCACCCTTTGCGACCGCAGCGGATTCATTCACCAGCCGCCACAGCCGCTGCACGAAGCGCGCCGCGCCCTGCACCCGCTCGTCGCTCCAGATCACGTCGCGGTCGGGCGGGGAGTCCGACAGCATGAACCAGCGCGCGACGTCGGCGCCATAGGTCGCGATGATGTCGTCGGGGTCGACGGTGTTCTTCTTCGACTTCGACATCTTCTCGATCGGGCCGATCGTGATCTCTTCGCCGGTGTCGATGGTCGTCGCGCGGCGGTCACTGCCGGTGACCTCGATCTTCACGTCCGCCGGCATCACATAGGTGCCGTCGGCCTTCTGGTAGGTCTCGTGCACCACCATGCCCTGCGTGAACATGCCGGCGAACGGCTCGTCCATCGCGATGTGGCCGGTTGCCTTCATCGCGCGGGTGAAGAAGCGGCTGTAGAGCAGATGCAGAATCGCGTGCTCGACGCCGCCGATATACTGGTCGACCGGCATCATCCGGTTGGCGACGGCAGGCGTCGTCGGCGATGTCTCGTTCCAGGGATCGGTGAAGCGCGCGAAGTACCAGGACGAATCCACGAAGGTGTCCATGGTGTCGGTTTCGCGTTGCGCCGGCCCGCCGCATTGCGGGCAGGTGACGTGCTTCCAGGTCGGATGATGGTCGAGCGCATTGCCCGGCTTGTCGAAGGTCGCATCGTCCGGCAGCGTCACCGGCAGCGCACTGTCCGGCACCGGCACCACGTCGCATTTCGGGCAGTGGATGATCGGGATCGGGCAGCCCCAATAGCGCTGGCGCGAAATGCCCCAGTCGCGCAGGCGAAAATTCACCTGGCGCTCGCCGACGGGCGCGTTGCCACGAAGTTCATTCTCCAAGCGCTTGGCGATCTCTTCCTTCGCCTGCTCGATGGTCATGCCGTCGAGGAAGCGCGAATTGATCATGCGGCCGTCACCGTCATAGGCGGTGTCCGTGATCACGAACGTCTTCGGATCCTGTCCTTCGGGACAGACAACAGGCGTGTTGCCGAGGCCGTATTTGTTGACGAAGTCGAGGTCGCGCTGGTCGTGCGCCGGGCAGCCGAAGATCGCGCCGGTGCCGTATTCCATCAGCACGAAATTCGCGACATAGACCGGCAATTTCCAGTTCGGATCGAACGGGTGAATCGCCTTGATGCCGGTGTCAAAGCCCTGCTTCTCGGCGGTGTCGATGATTTCCTGCGCGGTGCCGATCCGTTTCACTTCGGCGATGAACTCGGCAAGCTCCGGATTCTTCGCAGCCGCCGCCTGCGCGAGCGGATGGTCCGCCGAGATCGCCATGAACTTGGCGCCGAACAGGGTGTCCGGCCGCGTCGTGAAAATCTTCAATTCGCTTTCGCCGGCGGGCGTGGTCGCCGGATCCAGCGCGAAGCGGATCAAGAGGCCCTCGGAGCGGCCGATCCAGTTGCGCTGCATCAGCCGCACCTTGTCGGGCCAGCGATCCAGCCCGTCCAGTGCGTCCAGCAGCTCCTGCGCGTATTTCGTGATCTTGAAGACCCACTGGTTCATCTCGCGCTGTTCGACGACGGCGCCGGAGCGCCAGCCGCGGCCGTCGATCACCTGCTCGTTCGCGAGCACGGTCATGTCGACAGGGTCCCAGTTGACCTTGCGCTTCTCGCGCTCGACGAGGCCGGCGCGCAGGAAGTCCAGGAACATCTTCTGCTGATGCTTGTAGTAGCTGGGGTCGCAGGTCGCGAATTCTCTGCTCCAGTCGAGCGACAGGCCGATCGAGCGCAACTGCTTCTTCATCGCCGCGATGTTGTCGTAGGTCCAAGCTTTCGGCGCCACCTTGCGCTCGATCGCGGCATTCTCCGCTGGCAGGCCGAAGGCGTCCCAGCCCATCGGGTGCAGCACATTGAACCCCTTGGCGCGCATGTAGCGCGCCAGCACGTCGCCGAGCGTGTAGTTCCGGACATGGCCGATATGGATGCGCCCGGACGGATACGGGAACATCTCGAGCACATAGTATTTCGGCCGCGGATCGTCGTTTTTCGACGCAAAAATCGCCTTCTCGTCCCACTGGCGTTGCCAGCGCGGCTCGGATTCACGGGCGTTGTAACGTTCGGAGGTCATGGAGCAGGGCTCTTGGGGGCCTTTCGGCCGTTTAGAAGACGGCGGACTAGGCCATAGAATTGGCTGCGGGGTCAACGGGTTGAGGGCACGCCGCGCGGCAAGGGCAGATAGGTCATGTGCGCCGCTCTACACGTCATTCTCGGTGTCGTCCCGGGCTTGACCCGGGACCCATAGCCACAGGTGCTCGTGATACGAAAACTGGGGCCACTTGCTCGTGCCACAACTCAGATCGGTGGTTATGGGTCCCGGGTCAAGCCCGGGACGACGTGGGGAGAGGTTCGCATTCAAATGTCAAACAGCGGAGAGGATATGAGTCCGCATTCTCGCGGCGCAATGCGCCCGAGCTTTGCGTCACTTTCCACCCTCTCATTGAATAGAGGGCGCAGGGAAAGCCGGGTGCCGGTTGCACCCGTGGGCCCCGTGCAACAAAAAGCACGGGGGTAGGACCACAGGTCAACCGAAGCAACTCCGGCTTTCCCTGCGCAGTGGTTTACGGCTTACTTCGTGCTCTTCCCGGTGACCGGGCTTTCTTGCCACCGTCATCTCTTGCGTGAATTTGTTCACGCAAAAAACTTAGCGCCAGCGTCGGGGCGCCAGAACCACACGACTTCGCCGTCCACGGATAGCTGTGTTCGTCGTTCACAGCACCCGCGTCCACCGCATCTCACCGCAACGTTCGTGACGATCGCGACCCGCCCCTCATTCGCGCTGAGACGCGCGGAGTTAAATCACTGATTTGCCCGACGACGGAAGCGGAATGTTTTTTCCGCGAGGGCTGGACAGACTTTTGGTGATTTGCCCGTCGGGTTGTTATGTCGCACCCAAACTGGCCGCATCGTCATTGCGAGCGCAAGCGAAGCAATCCATAGCGCCGCGCGCAGAGGCGTGGATTGCTTCGCTTGCGCTCGCAATGACGAAACTAGCTCGCCATCGCCATTTCTGCCGCGCCCTTCGAGCCCTGCACCAGACCGTGCTCGACGACGGTGTTGCGGCCGAGATGTTTGGCGGCGTAGAGCGCCGCGTCGGCGGCTTCGATCAGGTCGCCGGGGCGGAGCGACGGGCTCGGCTTGGTGCAGGCGACACCGACGCTGGCGGTGACGATCTGGTGGCTTGAGGTCGCGTGCGGCAGGCGGAGATCCTGCACCGCGGCGCGCACGATCTCGCCGACCTCCTTTGCGCGCGCGGCACTGGTGTTCGGCAACAGCAGGCAGAATTCCTCGCCGCCGTAACGGCAGGCGAAGCCCAGCGTGTCGGCGGCGATGCCGGAGAGTGTCTCGCCGAGCCTGGTCAGGCAGGCGTCGCCTTCGGGATGGCCGTAGGTGTCGTTGTAGAGCTTGAAGTGATCGACATCGATCATCAGGAGCGACAGCTCGCCATCATATTGCTGCGCCTTCATCCACTCGAAATCGAGCCGGCTCTGAAAACCCCGGCGATTGGCGAGCCCCGAGAGCATGTCGATCGAGGCCATCACCGTCAGGCGGTCGTTGGTCGCAACGAGATCGCGTTCGCGCTGGCTGAGCTGCGCGGCCATCGCGTTGAACGCGCGGGCAAGCGGCACGAACTCCGCAGGCAGCTTGTTCTTCACGACGCGGGCGGACCAGTCGCCCTCGCCGAAGCGCTTGGCCATGCGGGTCATCACGTCGATCGGATGGATGATCAATTTCTCCGCGCCGACCAAGGCACCGAGCAGCACGAGCAGGCAGACGAAGCCGAGCTGCAGATAGGCGGTGCGGATATCGCCATCGATCGCCGCCGTCACCCTGGCCTCATCGATGCTGACGATCAGCCGCGAGCGCGTGCCGGGAATGCGCGCAAAGCTGATCGTGCGGTTGGTGCCATCCGCCGCGGTGAAGGAAATCGAGCCGGAGGACTCATCATAGCTGAGCGCCTTATCCGCGATCGCGGACATCAGCGGCACGGTGTCCAGGGCGCGGCCGATCATGCCTGCCTGGTCCTGGGGCGCCGCGAGAACCGTGCCGGTGCTGTCGACCAAGACAGAAGAAACGCCGGCTCGTCCGCCGAAATTGGTCATGATCTTGGACATCCAGTCCAGATTGATCGCGGCGAGAACCACGGAGTCGGTTTCACTGTTGATGGCGGCCACCGGGTAAGCGGCCATCACGACCGGCGTATTGGTGGGACGTGCCGCGATGAAATCGCTCAAGACAAATTCCCGGCGCGCCCTCGCTTCCGTCACATAGGGCCGGTCGCTGAGATCGATGCCGACATAGGCGTTGTTGGTCGAGCACTGGATATGGTCGTCGCTGCCGAGAAACATCAGGCTGCGGATCCAGGGCATGTTGGCAGGCACGCTGGCGCGCAGGATCTCGCAGCTCTTGCCGATGCCGCCGGCGGATGCGCGGATATAGGCGGCGGATTTCAGCACCGTCTCGACCGAGGAGATGACCTCGCGCTGGGCGTCGGCGCTGTGTGCTGCGAGGGCGGCGAATTCTTCCGCGGCATGCGCGAGCTGCTTGGCCCGCGAATCTTCCAGGGTGCGGACGCGGTCCAGCATCAGGGGCGCCACCAGCAACAGCGCAAGCAGCGCCAACCGCGCACGAATACCCAGAAGATTCTTGAGTTTGGCGCGTTGGCGGTTGAAATTAATTTTAGACATCAATCTCCCCTAGCCCCACTGGTGAAAGTAGAACGAAGGGTTCAAGAAGCCTTTCCCGGATTTGGTAAAATTCGAGGAAACCCCCGCAAGCCTACGCGTTGGTATATGACATGACACCGGAAAACCCAGCACCGCTAACCGCGCATTCACCAAACGGTCTCGCCGAGGTCGAGGAGGAAATCGCGCGCGCCTGCAAGGATGCACGTCGAGATCGTGCTTCGGTCACGTTGATTGCGGTCTCGAAAACATTCGGTGCGGACGCGATTTCGCCTGTCATCGCGGCCGGACAGCGCGTTTTCGGCGAGAATCGCGTGCAGGAGGCCAAGGCGAAGTGGCCTGCCTTGATGCAGGCCCATCCCGGCCTCGTGCTGCACCTGATCGGGCCGCTGCAATCCAACAAGGCGAAGGAGGCGGTGGCGCTGTTCGATGCCATCCATTCGGTGGACCGCCCCAGCATTTGCGAAGCGTTAGCCAAGGAAATCAAAAACCAGAACCGGCAGCCGCAATTGTTCGTCCAGATCAATACCGGCGAGGAGCCGCAGAAGGCGGGCATTTCCCCATCCGACGCCGATGCTTTCATCGCACGCTGCCGGGAGCACTACGGGCTGTCGATCTCAGGCCTGATGTGCATCCCGCCGGTCAACGACCCCCCTGCCCCGCACTTTGCGCTGACGGCCAAGATCGCCGCGCGCAATGGCCTGACAAATCTCTCGATGGGCATGAGCGCCGATTTCGTCACCGCGATCCAGATGGGCGCGACCCATGTGCGCGTGGGATCTGCGATTTTTGGGGCAAGGTGAGCTGCTAGACCCTCATCCTGAGACGCGCTGCGCGCTCCTCACCATGAGGGTTTGAGAATGTTCTACCCGATCACAATTCTCGTCTGCGGGCTCATCCGCCGCAGCAGCCGCAGCATCGCGGATTTGGTCATCGAGACGCAGCCGGCGGTCGGCGCGAAGTTTGGACGGGCGAGATGCAGGAACACCGCGCTGCCGCGGCCGGCGATGCGCGGGGTGGTGTTGTGGTCGATCTCGATGATGAAATCGTAGAGATGATCCTCGCGCGTCAGCCGGTCGCCGCTTTGCTCGCGGGTGAGCCGCACCGGCTGGTTGTAGTGACGGTCGCGCGGGTCCTCGCACCAGGCGTCCCCGGGCTGGATTGGCCGGGTGGGCAGGAGGCTGGTCGGCCGCGGGGAGCGGTCCGCTCGCCACCATAACTGCCGGGGGTGGAAGACGCCCCGGGGGGTTCCTCCGTCGCCCTCGCGCTTATTGGTGAGGATGCCGCCCCGGCCGAGCGCGACCGGCACCGCCCAGCCGTCGGCAGTCAGCCACCCCCGGCACGGGTTACCGGCGGCGGGCCGTATCAGGACCGAGCACAACGGCCGATCACGCGCGGTTGTCTCATAAGTGATTGAAAAACTGGAACTTCCCATGCGAATCGAAAACCGCTCGTCTTGCCTCCCCGGCCCCCATTGTTCTATCTCGCGGGATTACAGCACATTCATCCAATCGGCCGCTGATTTGGGATAGACTGTGATTGGCTTGTGAATCGGTAATGAACGACTACCTAAAAAGCGAGTCTCGCCATCAAGTCCCGGCCAAAGCGCTGTCCGCTTGTGTCCGCTGCTGCCTGCCTCCAAGAGGATCGTTCCTATGGCCAATGCCCGCAAGATTTTGATCGTGGATGATGACAACGACCTGCGCGACACGCTGGTCGAGCAACTTTCCCTTCACGAGGAATTCGAAGCCTCCGCAGTCGACACCGGCGCCAAGGGCGCCAGCGCCGCAAAAACCAATTCTCCCGATCTGGTTCTGATGGACGTGGGCCTTCCCGACACCGATGGCCGCGAGGTGGTGCGATCCTTGCGCAAGGGCGGCTTCAAGGCGCCGATCATCATGCTGACCGGGCATGACACCGATTCCGACACCATCCTGGGCCTCGAATCGGGCGCCAACGACTATGTGGCAAAGCCCTTCCGCTTCGCGGTGCTGCTGGCCCGGATCCGGGCCCAGCTCCGCCAGCACGAGGCCAGCGAGGACGCGGTATTCTCTGTCGGCCCCTACAGCTTCCGCCCCGGCTCGAAAATGCTGACCGCCGCCAATGCGCGGAAAGTGCGGCTGACCGAGAAGGAGACCGCGATCCTGCGTTTCCTCTACCGTGCCGGCCAGATGCCGGTGTCGCGCGAGACGCTGCTGCAGGAGGTCTGGGGCTACAATTCGGGCGTCACCACCCACACGCTGGAAACGCATATCTACCGGCTCCGGCAGAAGATCGAGAAAGACGCGGCCAATCCCGAGATCCTGGTGACGGAAGCCGGTGGCTACAAACTGGTGCCGTGATACGATTCGCGACCGAATCGTATCCCCGGTCACCTGGCTGAATGTCGATCGAAGATGATGTAGCGCTGCTCGAACGCGTCTCCACCTTGCGCCTGCTGGGGGACACTGCGCTGCGCATGCTCGCGATCGGCTCCGAACAGCGCAATTTCGAACGTGGCGATGTTCTCTTCCATGCCGGCGACGAGGCGGATGCGGGATATGTCGTCCAGCATGGCGCCTTCCGTGTCGAGGACGGCGGTGCCGAGATCATCGCCGGCCCCGGCGCACTGATCGGCGAGCTCGCGCTGATCGTGTCGATGAAGCGGCCGTCGACCGCGATCGCGCTGGAGCGCACCATCTGCATTCGAATTGCGCGCAGCCTGTTTCAGCGCGTGCTGGAAAGCGATCCTGCCGCGGCGCGGCGGCTGCGCGACGAATTCGCCACCCGCACCAGCCAGATCGCCAGCGATATTCTGGTGGCCGGTGGGAAGTTGAGCAAATAGCTCCTGTCGTCCCCCATGTAGCTGCTTCCCCCTCTTGGTGAGGAGGCGCGCAAGCGCCGTCTCGAGACGATGCTGCGCATCGCTCGGAGAACCATGAGGCCCCAGTGGCGCCCGTGGCCCATCCTTCGAGACGCGCGCAAGCGCGCGCTCCTCAGAGGGTGAGAATGATTCGCCTTGTCCGGAGAATTTTACATGTGATGGGCTGGAAGGCACAGACCGTAAAGCTTTTCGGTTGAGCCGGCGCCGAATGACCGCGATCTGACCTCCGGGCCGGTGCTGCGGCTGCTGCGGCGCTTTGTGGGCACCTGCTGGCGTGGACGCCTCTGTTCATGCCGCGACCTGCGCCTTGGCGTGCAAGGCGAGGAAGCGCATCATGTTGTGAGCGACGGCGAACCACAGCAGATGGAGGCGGGCCTTGATCTTGCCGCGCAGGGTTAGCTGGCGCAGTCCCATGCGGCGGGCATGGGCATTGATGCATTCGTGCTCGGCGCGCAGTCGGTAGAATGCCTTACCGTCCTTGCTCTGCATGCGTTCACGCCAATCCGCGACGCCAACACCGTCACCCTGCTTCGGCGCATAAGGGTCGGTGCCGTGCCTGGTTTGCCCCGCCGGGCACCACAGTTTGATATCTTTGGCGTGGGCCCACTCGATGTCGTCGTTCTTGGTGAAGCCGCCGTCGACCAGATAGTTGGAGGGGTCGTAGCCTTCAGCGTGCACCGTCTCGATCCCCGGTTGCGCCAGGCCGCGATCCGAGCCGCTGGTATCGATGTCGACCGCAACGATCACCTGGTGTTCCGGCGCCGAGATGATCTGCATGTTATAAGCCGGACGCCACCCACCATCGGCCATCTTCATCACCCGCGCGTCGGTATCGGTGGTCGAAGCGCGCGGCTCCTTCTGCTTGGCCACCTGGTTCTTGTTGGTCTTCTCGCGCCGCTCCCGCTCGACCTCCAGTTCCTTCATGCGCTGCTGCGCCGCCGCGATCCGCGCCTCGCGCTCGCGGGCGCCACGCGCCTTCGCCGCCCGCTGGCGACGATCGCCAGCCGCCGGATCCGTCTCGGCTTCAGCGCGCAGGCGCGCCACCCGCGTCTGCGCCGCGGTGAGCAGATCATCAAGCCGCGCGCGCCGGCGGAAGGAACTCGCCCCGGCACCCGCGCGCACCCGCAAGCCATCCTGCGCCAACGTGTCGAGCGACACCAGGCCAGCTTCCACCATGGATGCGACCCCCTGCGCCAGCAGCCGCTCCAGAACTGCCATATGCGCGATCCGGAAGTTCGACAGGCTGTGATAGTTCATCGACACCCCGCCGCATAACCAGCGATAGACCAGATGATCGCGGCACAGCCGATCCAGTTGGCGGGCGCTGCCCACCCCATCGACCGTGGCCCACAGCCAAAGCGCCAACATCAGTTCCGGTGCTGCTGGCGGATGTCCGGGCTGGCCCTCGCGCGCCTTGATCACCTCGTGCAACGCCGACAGATCCAGCCCCTCGACGAACGCCCAGACCGAGCGGACCGGATGATCCTCCGAGATCAGATCGTCCAATGCCGCCACCTGCATGCCGATCTGACTGCGTTCCGGCACCCGCAGCCGCAGCGCACCACGCCCTTCGGCCTGCGGTCTTTCCTGCTCAGGTAACCCCTCGAACAATTGCTCGTCAGCCATCGTCAGCCCCTGCCTCGCGCGCAATGCAAGCGAATCACAGCACCGCGGCTGTGGCAAATGCTCATTGCCTAAAGATTCTCACGCTCTCAGGATGAGGACGTCAGTTGTGGCTCCGCGTTATCCCTGAGTGCGTCCGGGACGACAGCCGGCTACACCTCCAGCGTGACCGTCACCGGCACGTGGTCCGATGGCCTCTCCCAGCTCCGGGCGTCGCGGGTGATGGTGAAATCCGTGACGCTGTCCTTCAGCGCGCGCGAGACCCAGATGTGGTCGAGCCGGCGGCCGCGGTCGCCGACGGTCCAGTCGGCGGCGCGATAGCTCCACCAGGTGTAGACCTTCTCCGACAATGGAATCCGCTCCCGCGCGACGTCGAACCATTCGCCATGCACCTGGGCTGCGAGCAGCTTCTCGGTTTCGATCGGTGTATGCGAGACGACCTTCAAGAGCTGCTTGTGCGACCAGACGTCATTCTCATGCGGGGCAACGTTGAGGTCGCCGACGAGGATGTGACGGTCCTCGCCGCGCGGATGCAAGGGCTCGCAGGCTTTCATCTCGTCGAGGAACTGCAGCTTGTGCTCGAATTTCGGATTGAGCGCGGGATCGGGAATATCGCCGCCGGCCGGCACATAGAAGTTATGCAGCACCAGCGGCCTTGAAAGCTGCGCCTTGTCGCCGAACTCGACCGAGATGTGGCGGGAATCGATCTTGTCGCAGAAGGTGCGAATGTCGGTTTTCTCGAACGGCACTTTCGAGATGATCGCGACGCCGTGATAGCCCTTCTGCCCGTTCAGCGCGACATGCTCATAGCCGAGCCGCTTGAACCGCTTCAGCGGAAAGGCGTCGTCGATGCATTTGGTCTCCTGCAGGCAGAGCACATCCGGCCGCGCCTGCTTGATGAACTTGGCGACGAGGTCGATGCGCAGGCGCACCGAGTTGATGTTCCAGGTTGTGAGGGAGAGACGCATGGGAACTGCGTCTTAGCATGGATTGCGGCTGGGGAATCGATTGTCCACAGGGGACGCGTAGGGTGGGCAAAGCGCAGCGTGCCCACCACTACCAACTCCGCTCGTGAGGGTGGGCACGCTGCGCTTTGCCCACCCTCATATGGGGCTTTGTGAGTCAAGGCTCTTGAACCGGTGCGGGTTGGGTTTTTGCAGTGAGAGGGCGGCGCGCGGAGCCATGCGTAGCGCAGCGCGACGACCGGGCCCCGGGCGAGGATTGGCTTCCGAAGATTTCTGCAGCTCACTGCATCACCTCATATCCGGTCGGATCGGCTGATCCGTACCCACATTCCGCATGCTTGCGGCGAGGAAGCCAAGAGGATGAGACCCATCTACAAAGCGGCCTGGTTGGGCCCCTGGGTGGCACGGTCATCATCCATCCTGTACGGGGCGCGCGGCGCGGAGCCGCCTCGCCCTGGTGGCGTGGTCCGGTGCTAGGCCTTCATCACGGCCTGCTCCGGAACAAGGCCGGTGGTGAGATAGCGCCACAGCGCCACGATCAGCTTGCGCGCCAGCGCGACGATGGCGATGCGCTTGGCGCGCTTGCCGGCGTTTTCGGTGCGGGTGCGGAACCAGCGGCTGAGCGCGCTGTCCGGCTGATGGCGCAGCCAGAGCCAGGCCAGTTCGATCGTCTTGTGGCGGGCGCGCCGGTTGCCGGCCTTGCTGATCCCCTGCTCGCGATCGATGCTGCCGCTTTGCCAGGGACTGGGCGCCAATCCGCAATAGCTGGCGACCTCGCGCCGGTTGCGGAAGTCCTTGTAGAACACCTCGTTCACCAGCGTCGCGGCAAACGCCGGGCCGAGCGCCTTGAGCTGCTGCAACTGATCCCGTCGCTTCGCCATCGGCGCCGGCGCCGCGGCGGCTTCCGCCGCGACTTCTGCCGCGACTTCTGTAGCGACTTGGGCCTGCTCCAGCGCCTTGAGCTGGTCGCGCACCAGCATCAGCCGGGCATGCTCGCGCTTCACTTCGGCCAGAAGCTGCGGCGGCAGCGGCTGCCCTTGCCAGTCCCGCTGCTGCTCCAGCCAGGCGAGCCAGGTCCGTCGTCGCAAGGTGCCGGCCGCCATGCCCAACAGGCGCAGCAGCGCCTTGATCCGGTTGGTGTGCCCCGTCTGCTCCTTCACCAGTCGTTCGCGTTCGCGGCTGGCGCGCCGGGCGTCCTCCTCGGCCACGCTCGGCACCCGGACGATCCGCACCACCCGCGGCTCGCCTCGCAAATGAGCCATCAAGGTGCGCAGCAGAAGCTCGCCATCGATCCGGTCTGTCTTCGCCCGCCGCGCCCGTTGCTCCACCGCGATGCTCGCCGGGTCGAAGATGAAGTTGGTGATCCCAGCCGCCGCGAGCAGCCGGTGCAGCCAGAAGCCGTCATAGCCAGCCTCGTAGCAGCTCACCACCCGCGGCGCCGCTCCAAGCTTCGCAGTCGCCCGGGCCTTGACCTGCTCGATCAGCGCCAGCAGCCCGGCGTGATCGCCGCCTTCCAGCTTGTGGCGCGATATCCGGTCCCGATCCGGACTGTGCAGCGTCACCAGCCACGTCTTCTGACTCAGTTCGATCGCAACGAAAATCGTGCCACAATGCCCGGCGGTGGGCGTGTTCTTGGTCAATGCTTGCATCAGACTCTCCGATGGTTCGAGTGTGGAAACCCAAACCTACCGGAAAGGGCGCGCTCACCGCCCCATGGAATCTACAGGCAACTATCCCGGCGGGGTCGCATAGTTGGTGAAATCGATCTTGAACAGGCCCGGATCGATCTTCTTGGTGGAATCGAGATTGTAGACCGCGACCGTGGTGTCGTAGCCCTGCGGGTCGGTGACGGTCCACTGCTTGAGCTGGCCGTCCTTGGCGCCGACCATCAGCATCAAGCGGCTGGTGCCGATCAGCGCCTGCTTCTCCTCGATCGTGATCGAGATGAAGACATCGTCGGCGGTGACGCTGACGACATTGGTGTCCTTCATCAAATCGATGCGGTCGGACAGGAGATAGCGCAGCGGCGTCTGCGACAGCGGATAGATATCCTGCGTCGCGAGCTTGCGATCGCGCACCGCGACCGAGGAGCCGTCGGCGACGATGTCGATCGGGCTGGGCGGCTCATATTCGAAGCGGACCTTGCCGGGCTTCTGGATGTAGAAATCGCCCTTGGTCTTGGAGCCGTCGGGACCGACCTGCACGAAGCTGCCGGAGAGCGTCTGCAGCGAGGAGAGATAGCTGCTGATCCTGGCGGCCTGCGCCTTCTGGTTGGCGTCGAACGTCGCGAATATGTTGGCGGGAACGTTGCGGCGCGGATCGGGGATCACAGGGGTCGGCGGCGTCTGCGTCGAACCTGTCGTCGTCGGGCCCTTCTGCTCCTGCGCGCTCATCTGCGTCCCGTCGCGGCCCTTCGGCGCGGGCTTCGGCACCGGCACGTTTTGCGCCGATGACGGCGCGGCGCCGGCGATCGACGTAGCGATCAGGATCGCCAATCCGGAATGGATGGCGCGATAAGCGTGGTATTTGGCCATTCGGTATTTCGGATTCTGATGCAACGCGTGTTCCGATGACTAGTTTATCGTGGGTAGTACCCTGCGGATATTGGCTTTTCCGTGAAATTATCGGGGCAGGATCACATGCTGCCCTCTTCCTCGATCAGGATCTCGCGCTTGCCGGCATGATTGGCCTGGCCGACAATGCCTTCGAGTTCCATCCGCTCCATCAGTGAGGCGGCACGGTTGTAGCCGATCTGCAGGCGGCGTTGAATATAGGACGTCGAGGCCTTGCGGTCGCGTTTGACGATCGCCACCGCCTGCGCATAGAGGTCGCCGCCGCCATCCCCACCCATGCCGGTGGCATCGAATACCGCGCCGTCCTCGTCGGTCGGCTCTTCGGCGGTAACGGCTTCCAGATATTCCGGCTGCCCCTGCGTCTTGAGATGGCGCACCACCTTCTCGACTTCCTCGTCGGAGGCGAACGGGCCGTGCACGCGGCTGATGCGGCCGCCGCCCGCCATGTAGAGCATGTCGCCCTGTCCCAGCAGTTGCTCGGCGCCCATCTCGCCCAGGATGGTGCGGCTGTCGATCTTCGAGGTGACCTGGAAGGCGATGCGGGTCGGGAAGTTGGCCTTGATGGTGCCGGTGATGACGTCGACCGACGGACGCTGGGTAGCGAGGATCACGTGCAGGCCCGCGGCGCGCGCCATCTGCGCAAGGCGCTGCACCGCGCCCTCGATGTCCTTGCCGGCGACCATCATCAGGTCGGCCATCTCGTCGACGATGATGACGATGTAGGGAAGCGGATCGAGATCGAGCTTCTCCTCCTCGTAGATCGCCTTGCCGGTCTCCTTGTCGAAGCCGGTGTGCACGGTGCGCGTCAGCTCTTCGCCCTTGCCCTTCGCTTCGACCAGACGCGCGTTGTAGCCGTCGATGTTGCGCACACCGAGCTTCGCCATCTTCTTGTAGCGCTCTTCCATCTCGCGCACGGCCCACTTGAGCGCGACCACCGCTTTCTTGGGATCGGTGACGACGGGCGTCAAAAGATGCGGGATGCCGTCATAGACGGAAAGTTCGAGCATCTTGGGATCGACCATGATCAGGCGGCACTGGTCGGGGCGCAGCCGATAGAGCAGGCTCAGGATCATGGTGTTGATCGCGACCGATTTGCCGGAGCCGGTGGTGCCGGCGATCAGCATGTGCGGCGTGCGCGCGAGGTCGATGATGACGGGATCGCCGCCGATGGTCTTGCCGAGACAGAGCGGCAGCTTTGCCACCGACTCCATCGCTTCCTTCGCGGTCAGGAGTTCGCGCAGGTAAACCTTTTCGCGATGCGCATTCGGCAATTCGACGCCGATGGCGTTGCGGCCGGCGACGACGGCGACGCGGGCCGACAGCGCGCTCATCGAGCGCGCGATGTCGTCGGCGAGGCCAATCACGCGCGACGACTTGATGCCAGGCGCGGGCTCGAGCTCGTACAGCGTCACCACCGGACCCGGATTGGCCTTGACGATCTCGCCGCGGACGCCGAAATCCTGCAGCACGCCTTCGAGCGCGCGCGAATTGGCTTCGAGCTCGGCCTTGCTGAGCGGCTGGCGATCGGCGGCCTTCGGCGCCGACAGCACGGAGACCGAGGGCAGCTCGAACTTGTCGGAGGACTTCTTCTTCGCGCGCGGCTCGGCCTTCTTGCGCGGCGCGCGAGCGACGGGCGCCTCGTCCTCTTCCTCCTCCGCGTCTTCCTCCTCTTCGACCTCCTCGTCGAATTCCTCGCTGGCCTCCGGGACCACGGACGGCGCGGCACGGCCGCCGAGACTGGGTTCCTGCCGTTCGAACGCGCCGGCGCCGCGCTGCGGCGCGCTCGAGACCAGCGAGCGATAGGCAGTGCCGAGCAGCCAGCCGAGCCGCGCCTTCGCGCTCATTACCGCGTGGAACAGCCAGCCGAGCGAGACCGAAGAGCGGTCTTCCTCGTCTTCCTCGACGAACGGCTCGTCATGATCCTCGATCGCCGTCAGCTCTTCTTCGCTCTCCTTCGCGCCCCAGCCGCTCGCGAACAAAAAGCTCGCGGTCATCGCGACGAACAGGATGCTGCCGAGCACCAGGCGATAGATCAGTCCGGCCGGACCGAACACCACCGCGGGCGCGCGCACCAGCGCATCGCCGACCACGCCGCCGAGCCCGGTCGGCAGCGGCCAGGCGCCATTATGTGGGAAACAACTCGCGAAACCCGCGGCGATCACGGTGGCGAGGATCCAGCATGCGAGCCGCAGCGCTTCGCGGTCGAAGGCGCGATGCGTCAGCATGCGCCAGCCCCACACCGCGATGGGCAGGATCAGCATGATGGCGCCAAGCCCCAGGATCTGCATCAACAGGTCGGCGCCGATCGCGCCGGAATAGCCGAGGATGTTGCGGATCGGGCGCGACGTGGCGTGGCTCAGGCTCGGGTCCTGCACCGACCACGTCATCAGCGCCGCGGCGGCAAAGCCGGCAAGCGTGATCAGGCACAGCCCGCCGAATTCTCGCACCCGCCGCTCCAAGGCTTCGCGGATCGGGACCGGCAGATGGCCGACCAGGGGAATGACACGTTCGATCGCTGGCATGCGCTTCCAAAGCCTTGCGATTAACTTAAGGTTTCGACCAGGCGGTGCAGCGCCTCGGCCGTTGATTCACTGTCGGAGACCAGCGCGAGCCGGATATAGCCCGCGCCGGGATTGGAGCCGTCGGCTTGCGGCCGCGCCAGATAGCTGCCCGGGATCACGCGCACGCCGGCATCGCGATAAAGTTTCACCGTTGCGGCCTCGTCGCCGCCTCGCTCGGAGACGTCGAGCCAGACGCAGAAGCCGCCAGCCGGACGCTGGTAGCCGTAGCGGCTGCCGAGGATCTGGTCGGCGAGATCGAACTTGATCCGGTAGAGTCTGCGGTTCTCCTCGACATGTGCCTCGTCGCTATAGGCGGCGACCGCGACATGCTGCAGCGGCACCGGCACCTGAGGTGCCGCGACATTGCGCAGTTCATGGAAGGCGGCGAGGAATTTCTTGTCGCCGGCGGCAAAGCCGACACGCATGCCCGGCAGGTTCGAGCGCTTCGAGAGCGACTGGAACACGATCACATTGCTGAAGTCCGCGCCGGCGCATTCCAGCGCGCTGCCCGGCGCTTCCCTGGTGTAGATCTCCGAATAGCATTCGTCGCTCAGGATGATGAACCCGAAACGGTCGGCGAGCGCTTTCAGTCGCATGAAATAATCGCGTGAAGCCACTGACCCTTGCGGGTTCGCGGGCGAGGCAATGTAGAACGCCACCGTGCGCGCCAGCAGCGCGTCATCGAGCGCGTCGAGATCGGGCAGGAATCCGTTGGCCGGCGTGGTCGGCAGATAGACTTGCTCGCAGCCTGAGGCACGGGCACCAGCGCCATAGGCCGGATAGAACGGGTTCGGCATCAATATCGCCGGCGTCCCATGGCGCGGGCCGACATAGCGGGCGGCGGCAATGGCGGCAAAGAACAGGCCCTCGCGGCTGCCGTTCAGCACCAGGACTTCGCTCTCGGGATCGACCGGCCGCGGCAGGTGGAACCGGCTTGACAGCCAGTTCGCCGCCGCGCGGCGGAACGGCTCGATGCCCCTGGCGAGCGGATAGCGGCCGAACTCGGGTGTGTGCTTAGCGAGTACCGGTCCGACAAAGGCCGGAACCGGGTGCTGCGGCTCCCCTAAGGACAGCGTAATCAATGGCTTGCCGGGCTGGTACGGCGCCAGCAGCTCGGCTGTGCGCGCAAACGGGGAACGTTCGGCCTGACCGGCCGGCATTACGCTGCCGGCGTCTTGCGCCACGCCGGAGGGAGCGGTCATTGCCATGTTCTAAACGCCAGCACTTTCAATGCGGTCGAGGGGAATCTAGCTCGACCGTAAACCGATCAAGCCACCATAGATACGGCGAGGTTAAGACGCGATTAACCATCGGTGTTCGTGGCGATTTTGCTATTCTCTGCCTGCGTGCAATTTTTCGAGGTCGCGATGTCTGACAAGGTTTCGGAAGATGGCCGGGTGACGGTTCCCAAATGGGTACGGGACCATTTGGGACTGGCCACCGGCACCGAGGTTGTGTTCCGTCCGGCTGACAATGGCAGCATCGTCATCGAGCGAGCCGACCAAACGCGGCCGCCCAATCGGTTTGCCAAAGTCATCGGAAGGGCAGGTCCGGGCCTGTCCACCGACGAACTTATGTCATTGCTTCGAGACGATTGATCGATGCGACGCTTGATGCGATCCGCTATCGCGTAGCCCTCACTGCGCCGGCAGTCGCTCGAAGGCCGGCATGCCCTCAGACACGTGACGGCTTGGCGCTTCTTCTTCGGTAGCCGCCCAAAAAGAAAGGGGCTCCAACTTGCGCTGGAGCCCCTCAACGGTCGGGGCATTGCCGGGTATGTGCCCGAACCGTAGTTCTGGGTGTGACCCCGGGAGAAGTCACACCCCGGGAGAACTCACATGTTGTAGGCGCGCTCCGTGTGCTCGGTGATGTCGAGGCCTTCACGCTCGGTCTCGACGTTGGCGCGCAGGCCGACGATCACGTCGACGACCTTGTAGATGATCGCCGAACCGACGCCCGACCACACCAGCGTGGTGCAGACGCCCCACACTTGCGCGGTCATCTGGGTGACGAAGTCGTAGTCGGCGATCTTGCCGGCGACGTAGTCCATGATGCCGGTTCCGCCGAGCGCCGGGTTCACCAGGATGCCGGTGCCGAGCGCGCCGACGATGCCGCCGATGCAGTGGACGCCGAACACGTCGAGCGAGTCGTCGTAACCCAGCGCATTCTTCACCACGGTGCAGAAGAACAGGCAGACCACGCCGACCACGAGGCCGAGCACGATCGCACCCATCGGACCGGAGAAGCCGCAAGCCGGCGTGACCGCAACGAGGCCCGCGACCGCGCCGGAGATGGCGCCGAGCACGGAGGGATGACCCTTGATGATCCATTCCGCAAACATCCAGGACAACGCCGCCGCCGCGGTCGCGACGAAGGAGTTGGTCATGGCGAGCGCGGCGCTACCGTTGGCCTCTAAGTTCGAACCGGCGTTGAAACCGAACCAGCCGACCCAGAGCAGCGAGGCGCCGACCATGGACATGGTCAGAGAGTGCGGAGCCATCAGCTCCTTGCCGTAGCCGGTGCGCTTGCCGATCAGCAGCGCGCCGACGAGACCGGCGATGCCGGCGTTGATGTGCACGACGGTGCCGCCGGCGAAGTCGATCGCGCCCTTCTTGAAGATCCAGCCGGCATCCGCGTTGATCTCGTCGAGCTTGGCCTGCGCTGCGGTTTTCGCCGCGCCGTCAGCCGCGGCCGCCAGCGCCTTCGCCGCATCGGTGATCGCGTCCGGGCCGGCCCAGTACCAGACCATGTGCGCGATCGGGAAGTAGATCAGCGTCACCCAGAGCGGGATGAACAGCGCAACCGCGGCGAACTTCATGCGCTCGGCAAAAGCGCCGACGATCAGCGCGGGCGTGATCGCCGCGAAGGTCATCTGGAAGCAGATATAGACCAGCTCCGAAATGTTGGCGTCGACGCTGAAGGTCGCGGCCTTGGAATCCGCGTTGATCCCCGCCAGGAAAGCCTTCGAGAACCCGCCGATGAAATCCGAACCGCCGGTGAAGGCGAGGCTGTAACCGTAGATCGCCCAGATCACGACGACGATGCAGACGCTGTAGAACACCTGCATCAGCACGGAGAGCATGTTCTTGGTGCGGACCAGGCCGCCATAGAACAGCGCCAGTCCCGGGATCGTCATCAACAGCACCAGCACCGTCGAGGTGAGCATCCAGGCGTTGTCGCCCTTGTTGACGGTCGGTTCGGCATAGGCAGCGGTCGCGGCGAACAGGCCGAATGCGAGTGCCGCCAATCCCGCGCCGTGGGGACGTTTGAACGTCATGTTATTCTACTCCTGAATTGTAAGGTTTGAGCGCGAAATCAGAGGGCCGCGGCGTCGGCCTCGCCGGTGCGGATGCGCACCGCGTGGTCGAGGTTGATGACGAAGATCTTGCCGTCGCCGATCTGCCCGGTCTTTGCCGCCGATGTGATGGCGTCGATGGTCTTGTCGACCTGGTCGGCCGCAACCGCGACCTCGATCTTGATCTTGGGCAGGAAGCTCACGGCGTACTCCGCGCCGCGATAGATCTCAGTGTGGCCCTTCTGACGCCCGTACCCCTTGACTTCCGTCACCGTGAGACCGTGAACGCCAATGGCGGTCAGGGCGTCGCGGACTTCTTCCAGCTTGAATGGCTTAATGATCGCCATAACAATTTTCATGTGTCCTATCCCCGCTTGGGCCCGGTGCAGACGAACCGGGTGTTTTTCGACTGAGATCCACCACGCGGAGAAAATTCACGACGCGGTCACAGCCGCCGGCGTTAGAATCAAATGCCGTGCCAGATCGACGGCGCTGCCTAACGGATTATGAATCCGCCCGTTTTCGCGCTTGACGCGAATTGGCCAGACCTGCGCTATTCCGCCGCGCTCAAAATGTAATCAATATCGCCTAATCCATAGGCATGCCAGAGTCTGGACATAATCCTGCCCAGCGGTGCGGCAGATCGGCGGTAATTAAGTAGCGGGGCTACTGCAATGCCTCGCCGTGCTGCGAGATATCCAGGCCCTCCAGCTCCGCCTGCAGCGACACGCGGAGCGGGACGAAGGCGCTGACCAGCTTCAGGAGCACGAAGGTCACGCCGCCGCACCAGATCAGGGTAACGGCGACGCCGGAGAGCTGGACCAGCAGCTGCTGTGGATGGCCCTCGATCAGGCCGGCGGTTCCGCCGATCGCGCTCACCGCGAAAACGCCGGCCAGCAGCGTCCCGGCCATGCCGCCGACGCCATGGACGCCGAACACGTCGAGCGAATCGTCATATTTGAAGCGGTGCTTCAGCCAGGTGCAGGCCCAGAAGCAGATGAGGCCCGCGATGATGCCGATGATGACCGCGTGCCACGGTTCGACGAAGCCCGAGGCCGGCGTGATCGTGCCCAACCCTGCGACCGCGCCCGAGATCATGCCGAGCACCGATGGCTTGCGGCGCGTCGCCCATTCGATCGCGCCCCAGGTCAGCGCGCCCGCGCAGGCCGAAAGATGCGTGGCGATGATCGCCATCACCGCGCGCGACCCCACCGTGAGAGCCGATCCGCCATTGAAGCCGAACCAGCCGACCCAGAGCAGCCCGGTGCCGATCACCGCGAGCGACAGGTCGAACGGCGACAGGTTCTCGCTGCCATAGCCATGGCGCCGCCCCATCACCTGTGCGGCGACAAGCCCGCTGATGCCGGCGGAAAGATGCACGACGAGCCCGCCCGCGAAGTCGAGCACGCCGACATTGGCGAGGAAGCCGCCGCCCCACACCCAATGTGCGAGCGGAACATAAGCAAAGATGAACCAGCCGATGGAGAAACAGAGATAGGCGGAGAAGCGCATGCGGTCGGCAACCGAGCCCGCCACCAGCGCCACGGTGATGATCGCAAAGGTCATCTGGTACAGCATGAACAGCGCTTCCGGGATCGTCTTCGCCGCCGGATTGACGCTGTCCATGGTCATCCCGGCGAGGAACCAGCGGTCGAGCGTGCCGATCCACGGTCCGTCGCCGACGAAGGCGAGCGAGTAGCCGAAAGTGGCCCAGAGGATCGAGACGATCGCGACGGCCGCGAGACTCTGCGCCATCGTCGCCAGCACGTTCTTCTTGCGCACCATGCCGGAATAGAACAGCGCAAGCCCCGGGATCGTCATCATCAGCACCAGCGCGGTGGCGACGATCATCCATGCGGTGTCGGCGGCGTTGATGGCTGGCGTCTCGGCACGCGCCGGCGTCGCCGACAACAGTATCGCAAGACCAAGTGGCGCGATCAGCCGCGCGGCACGAGATGATGCCCCCATGGTGTTCCCCAGCAGAAATCGTTTTGGTTGATACGACCAGCGCCGTTGTCGGTCGCGCTCGGAGAGAGCTTAGAGAGCGTCGCTGTCGGTCTCGCCGGTGCGGATCCGCAGTGCGTGATCGATCGGCGTGACGAAGATCTTGCCGTCGCCGATCTGGCCAGTGCGCGCCTTGGCGGTGATGACTTCGACCGCCTTGTCGGCGATGTCGGATGCGACTGCGATCTCTATGCGCAATTTGGGCAGGAAGTTCACGACATATTCCGCGCCGCGGTAGATCTCGGTGTGCCCCTTCTGCCGGCCATAGCCTTTCACCTCAGTCACGGTCATGCCGTGGACGCCGATCTCGGTCAGCGCCTGGCGCACCTCGTCCAGCTTGAAGGGTTTGATAATCGCGACGACAAGTTTCATGACTAGCGGCCCGCATTTTCTTAAGCGCGGCCGCCCTGTTCTCTGGGCGGCCTCCGATGCGGGCGCAATCTGGCATCTTTCTGAGCAAATGGCACAAAAAAGTTGCAGGTCTAGGGGGAAAACATTGGCAGCCCCGGCCCTCGTTCCCTGTACAGGGGACATGATCGTCCGTCACAATGCGGCTTTCCGGCTCCGCCAGCGTTCCCGCTGGCACGTCCTGCCAAAGATTGTGCTTCCAAGGAAACGCCATGGCCGATCGATCCTGGTTTTATGCATCCGAGGGCCAGCAAAGAGGCCCGTTTCCCGAGTCCCAGCTCCGCGATCTCATCGTCCGGGGCATCGTCGGGCCGGATACGCTGGTCTGGACCGAGGGAATGGCGGGCTGGCAGAAGGCGGGCGAGATTCCCGGGCTGATCTCGGATAGCTCCGGTCCGCCGGCGATGACGCCGGGCGGCGCGCCGGCAGTCAGCGCGGCCGGCTATACCGGCGGGGCGCTGTCGATCGATCCGCCGCTCTGGTCCTTCCTAGGTTGGATCCTGCTCTACGTGGTGGGCACGCTGCTCGTGATCCCGGCTCCCTGGGTCGCAACCAATTTCTATCGCTGGATCGTTCCCCGCATCCATGTGCCCGGACGGCCGAACCTCGCGTTCAACGGACAGGTCGGCGACATCTGGTACGTGTTCGTCGCGCTGGGGATCCTGAACTATGGCGGCGCCGTTGATGACTACCTTCAGCTCGCAGGCGCTCTGGCGCAGACATTCCTGTCATGGGTGGTCATACGCTGGGTCGTCAGCCATCTGAGCTCGAACGGTCAGCCGTTGCCGATCGCCTTCGATGGCAGCATCTGGGCCTTCGTCGGCTGGCAACTGCTGTTGTACATTTCGCTGTTCACCATCATCGGCTGGGCCTGGGTGAGCACCGCTTTCATGCGCTGGATCTGTCGCAATATCATCGGCACGCGTCGCGAGGTGATCTTCAAGGCGTCGGGATTGGAGCTGCTCTGGCGAACCATCGTGTTCGCGATCGGCTGCATCTTGCTGATTCCGATTCCCTGGGCCTTGCGCTGGTACACGCAATGGTACGTGTCGCAATTCGCGCTGATCGAGCGCAGCACGCTCGCGAATGCTTAGAGCAGCGATCCTGCTCTAGCTAGAGCACGATCCGATTGGGTTGAACTGCAGCCACGATGAAGCTGCGCCCCCTCTCCCCGCTTTGCGGGGGAGGGCCGGGGTGGGGGCTGTCTCCGCATTGGGATTCCCCAAGAGGAGAGAACCCTCACCCGGCGCTACGCGCCGACCTCTCCCGCAAGCGGGAGAGGTGAAGTCGCCTTCCGCGTGGACATGGCATCGCGCTCCAACCGTGCGCCGTTACTTTCTCTCGCGCACCGAACCTTCTTGTGCCACTGACGCCACCAGCGTGCCGTCGGGCTTGAAGATCAGGCCCCGCGTGAGGCCGCGGCCGCCTTGCGCGCTCGGGGAGTCCTGCGCGTAGAGCAGCCATTCGTCGGCGCGGAACGGGCGGTGAAACCACATCGCATGATCGAGGCTTGCCGGCATCATGCGCTTGTCGAACAGCGTGCGGCCGTAGCGCGCCATCACCGCATCGAGCAATGAGAAGTCGGATGCATAGGCGAGCGCGCACAGATGCAGCGCGGGGTCGTCGGGCAGCTTCGCCGCGGTGCGGATCCAGACATGGATGCGGCCCTCCTCGATCTTCTGGCCGAAATAGCGGCCGAGCTCGACCGGGCGCAGCTCGATCGGCCGATCGGATTCATAGTAGCGGCGGATGAACTCCGGCATCTCGCGGAACATCGGCTGCTTCGACACCTCCTCGGCGGTGAGCTTTTCCGGGGGCGGCACGTCCGGCATCTTCTCCTGGTGATCGAACGCGCCCTGCTCCTCGGCATGGAACGACACCATGATCGAGAAGATGGCGTTGCCGTGCTGGATCGCGGTGACGCGGCGGGTCGAATAGCTCTTGCCGTCGCGCAGCCGCTCGACCTGGTAGATGATCGGGACCTGCGGGTCGCCCGGCAGGATGAAATAGCAATGGATCGAATGCGGCAGGCGGCCCTCGACGGTGCGGCAGGCCGCGACCATGGCCTGGCCGATCACCTGCCCGCCGAACACCCGCTGCCAGCTCGTTTTCGGGCTGTTGCCGCGGAACAGATTCACCTCGAGCGGCTCGAGATCCAGGATGGAAAGCAGGTCAATCAGGCTTTTTGACATGAAAGCTTCCTCTTCCACCGTCATTCCGGGCGCGTCGCAGACGCGAACCCGGAATCTCGCGCCGAAAACCTCTGGATTTCCGGGTTCGCGCTGGCGCGCGCCCCGGAATGACGGTGCCATGTTAAGCACCTTGCTTGGTGCCACTGTTTCGCCCAGCCGTTATCAGGTAGCAAGCACAGTCTGAGGGCATGAGCGCGTAAGGGACTTGCATGTCGGCACAACGAGGCATTGTCATTTGCGGGGGCGCCTTTGCGGGTCTGGCGCTGGCCCTGGCGCTGCGCCAGGGGATGGGCGCCGAAATCCCCGTCATCGTGGCCGATCCGGCGCTCGGGCAGCGCCCGAGCCGCGATCCGCGGGCGACCGCGATCGTCGCGGCCTGCCGCCGGCTGTTCGAGGCGATCGGCATCTGGGGCGAGATTGCCGACACCACGCAGCCGATCCTCGACATGGTCGTCACCGATTCGCGGCTCGATGATGCCATCCGGCCAACGTTCCTGACCTTCGCCGGCGATGTCGAGCCCGGCGAGCCGTTTGCGCACATGGTCGAGAACCGGCTTCTGATCGACGCGCTGGTGGCGCACGCCGAAGCCGCAGGCATCGATTTGCGCGCGACGGCGGTCTCAAACTTCGAAGCCAATGCCGATCTCGTCAGCGTGACGCTCGCCGATGGCAGCGCGATCGAAGCGAGCCTGCTGGTGGCCGCCGATGGCGCGCGCTCGAAGCTGCGCGAACGCGCCGGCATCGTCACCCATGGCTGGGACTACGATCAGTCCGGCATCGTCGTCACGGTCGGTCACGAGCGCGATCACCAGGGCCGCGCCGAAGAGCATTTCCTGCCCGCGGGTCCGTTTGCGATCCTGCCGTTGAAGGGAAACCGCTCGTCGCTGGTGTGGACCGAGAACCGCAAGGAAGCGTCCCGCATCGTCGGCTTGAGCGAACAGGAATTCCATGACGAGCTGGAGCGGCGCTTCGGCCTGCATCTCGGCGAGGTCAAGGCGCTCGACAAGCCGCGCGCCTTCCCGCTCGGCTATTTCGTCGCGCGCTCCTTCATCGCCGAGCGGATGGCCCTGGTCGGCGACGCCGCGCATCTGATCCATCCCATCGCAGGGCAAGGGCTCAATATGGGCCTGAAGGATGTCGCGGCATTGGCGGAAGTGGTGGTCGATGCGGCGCGGCTCGGCATCGACCTTGGACAAGCAGACGTGCTCGAGCGCTATCAGCGCTGGCGCCGCTTCGACACCATGGCGATGGGGGTCGCGACCAATTCGCTGAACTTCCTGTTCTCCAACGAATCGACGCTGCTCAGGACCGTGCGCGACGTCGGGCTCGGCGTCGTCGACCGCCTGCCGCCGCTGAAGAGCATGTTCATCCGCCAGGCGGCGGGGTTGTCGGGGGAAGTGCCGCGGCTGTTGAAGGGCGAAGCGTTGTAGAGGGCGAATAGCGAATGGGGAGTGGCGAATGGGGAATTGAGAGCCTTCTATTCGCTATTCCCTACTCGCCACTCGCCTGCTCCATCACTCGATCTTGCGGGCCTCTTCCGGCAGCATGATCGGGATGCCGTCGCGGATCGGATAAGCGAGTTTTGCCGAGCGCGAGATCAGTTCCTGCCGTTCCGCATCGAATTCCAGCGGACCCTTGGTGATCGGACAGACCAGGATTTCCAGGAGCTTTGGATCGGCGGTGCTTTCGAGATGATCGGTCGGGGCGCTCATGACAGTCTTCCAGCTTGAGGACTATCCTCTATCACGTTCGACTAGCGCACCGCCATCCGCAAGAGTTCGGCGACGATCACCTGCTGCTTTGCCTTCGGTAGCGGCTGCTCGGTCAGCGCCTGGCCGAGGAACGCCCAATAGAGGATCTGGGCACGGGCGCGGGCCACCTCGTCGGTGAGACCCGCCCGTTTCAGGAGGCTCTCGACATAGCCGAGCCGCCGCTGGTCGATCGCCTGCACGGCGGCCCGTGCTGAAGCGTCGACGTTCGCCCAGCTTCGGACCGCGTTTTCCAGCGCCAGCTTTTCGGAAAACACCCGCCGCAGCAGTGCCGCCAGAGCGTCGGAACCTGCCGCCGTCGCTTCGACATCGACGATGATCCGCTCGGCGGCGATCTCGCGCCAATGTTTCAGGACGGCGGCGTGGTAGGCGGCGATATCGGCGAAGTGCCAGTAGAAGCTGCCGCGGGAGACGCCCATCTCCTTCGCCAGCGGCTCCGCCTTCAGCGCGGTGAAGCCGCGTTTTGCCAGTGCCTTCAGGCCCTGGTCGAGCCAGTCCTTTGCGGAGAGCTGATCGGTCATACTGGCTACCATACACCAGTGTATTGACAGCCGCCAATGCGCGGGCGATAACCATACACAACTGTATGGAGGTGAGCGATGCGCGATATCCTGCTGCAATGTTCCGGCCTCGCCGCGATCGCGGCGGCGCTGATCCACGGCTACCTCGGCGAGTTCAAGGTGTTTCCGAAAATGACGATCGAACCGGCGCGGCTTCGCACGCTGATCCGGCTGGTCTGGCAGGCCGGCACGGTGGCGTGGATCGGCGGCGGCGTGCTGTTGCTCGCCGCGCCCTGGATGGCCTCGGAGGCGGCGCGGCACTGGATCGTCGTCACGCTCGCCTGCGTGTTTGCGTTTGCCGCTTTCGCCAATGCGGTTGCGACGCGCGGCCGGCATTTCGGCTGGATGGCGCTGAGCGCCGTGGTGGCGATGGCGGTCGCGGGGTATTAACCAACCCCCAACGCTGTCATTCCGGGGCGCGCGCAGCGCGAGCCTGGAATCCATTTCTCCGCCAGCGCATGCGGCACGATGGATTCCGGGCTCAACGCTGCGCGTTGCCCCGGAATGACGGACGGGGAGAATGACGGGACGGGCGAGCGAGAATCACTGCAGCGGCGGATCGCCGCTGGTGCGCTTCTTGGCGAGATCCATCTCGGTCACCGCGATCAGGATTTCGGCGCGGGTCTTGAGGTCGGGCGCTTCCAGCATCGCCTGCTTTTCCGCCGGGCCATAGGGCGACATCATCGCGAGCGCGTTGACCAGCGCCTCGTTGGGCGCGGCTTCGATGCCGGCCCAGTCGACCTTGAGATTATTGGCCTTGAGGAAGTCTGTCAGCACAGCGAGCAGCGCTTCGCGGTCGACATCCTCCTCGCCCTTGCGTGCGACGAAATCTGCGGCGAAGGAGAAGAAATCGACCTTGCACTGGCGGTACGGGGTCAGCACGCTGAGCTCCTCGACCACCTTGAAGCGCGAGACCCCGGTGAGTTCGAGGATGTAGCGGCCGTCGCCGGATTCGGCGAGCTGGGTGATGCGGCCGACGCAGCCGACGCGAAACAGCACCGGCTTCTCCTCATTGTGCGAATGCGTCCCGTCGGGCTGGATCATGCCGATCAGCCGATGGCCGTCGCGGAAGGAGTCGTCGACCATCGCGAGATAGCGCGGCTCGAAGATGTTGAGCGGCATCTGGCCGCGCGGCAATAGCAGCGCGCCAGCAAGCGGAAAGACCGGGATCACCTCGGGAAGCTCGGCCGGGCCCCGATATTCGGCATTGATCGGCATCTGCGGCCCCGGTGTTATGCGCGCACTACTGGATTATGATCCGATTGAACGAAATCGGATCATAGCCCCATCTTTTTGTTTGAGCATGATCATTTCGGAAAACCGGTTTCCACTTTTCGCTACGCGGCCCTTCGGGTCCGGATCATGCTCTAGGAGAACAGGATCGTCGAGAGCCGCTTTCGTCCCTCGACGGTCGCTTCATCCGCCCCGCCCCACGCTTCGAAGAACTGGACGAGCTGCTTGCGTGCGCCGTCGTCGTTCCACTTGCGGTCGCGCCTGACGATCTCCAGGAGCTGGTTGGTCGCCTCGCCGCGCTCGCCCATCGCGTTCAGCGCGGTCGCAAGATCGAACCGCGCCTGATGATCGAGCGGGTTGGCGGCGACTTTCTGTTCCAATTCGGTGATCGGACCGACTGACTGCGCCTGTTCGGCGAGATCGATCGCGGCCTGCACCGCCTTCACGGCCGGGTCGTTGCGCTTGGACTCCGGCACCATGCCGAGCGTCTGCTTGGCCTGGTCGATCGCGCCGGTCGTGACGTAGCATTTGGCGAGACCGGCGAGCGCGGCGATATTAGTGGCGTCGATCCCGAGCACCTCGGCATAGATCTGCGCCGCGGCCGCGGCGTCGCCTTCGGCGAGCACGGCGTCGGCTTCCTTCAGGATATCGGCAATATTCGGCTCGCCCGCGGCCGGGACGCCCTTCGTCAGGCGCTCGATGAAGGCGTTGACCTGGCTCTCAGGGATCGCACCCATGAAGCCGTCGGCCGGCTGGCCGTTGACGAAGGCGATCACGGCCGGGATCGACTGGATGCCCATCTGACCGGGGATCGACGGATGCTCGTCGATGTTCATCTTGACCAGCTTGACCCGGCCCTTGGCGTTGCTCACCACCTTTTCCAGAATCGGGGTGAGCTGGCGGCAGGGTCCGCACCAGGGCGCCCAGAAATCGATCAGCACCGGTTGGCGCTTCGACTCCTCGATGACATCCTTGACGAACGTCTGGGTGGTCGTTTCCTTGATCAGATCGCCTGCCTGCGGCGCCGGACCGCCGCCCTGCTCAACTATCGTCACGATATCCTCGCCTGATGTCTCGAAAATTGGCGCCTGTTCTAGCACGGCCGGAACTGAACACCCGTCAGCTAAATGGCGGTTTGACGCCAAATTTCAATCGGCGAACGGCCTTCCCGTTCCGCCGCAGCGCCCGGCCCGCCTTCGGCAGCCGGCAAGTCGGGGTCGCGACGAAATGCGGCCGGAGTTTGCACAGGCCGCCCGAGCCGAATCGGCCCACGGCCTGGGGTCGGAAAAGCGGGTTCCGAGGCGAAAAACGCGCCGTGCCGCGAACAAATCGCCGCTGGCCGCGTCGCTTTTGGCCCTTTCCTCCCCATTTCCGATCAAATCAGGCGATTTCGCCACCTTCGGACCTGTTGCATTCACGGTCCGCTTTTGGCATAGCTCTGCCGTTGCCGGCGAGCGATCGCCGCCATCAGGACGCGGGTGTAGCTCAGTGGTAGAGCACGACCTTGCCAAGGTCGGGGTCGAGGGTTCGAGCCCCTTCGCCCGCTCCAAATTTTCCCGTCCCCGCCGAACTGACTTTCCATCGAAGACACCTCAGGTGCTTCGCGGCTCGTCCCGTGCGGCGTGATGGATGTGCAGGATTTCGATCGCCTGACCCGTATTTCGATAGAACACGCGGTAAGGATAGCGGATCAGGGGCACAGCCCGCACACCCGGCCGTCCCATGACTTCCTGAGCGCTATCGGGCCACGGGCGATGCGGGCAACGACCGACTGGAGCCTGCTCCGAAGACCGTCATAGGCTTGGGGATAGTGGGTGGCGGTGTACTCGAGAATTGCAGCAAGGTTTTCGCGGGCCTCGTTGGTGTAGACGACCTTCATGCCGGCTTGTGCTTATCGAACAATTCTTCGATCTGCTCGCTTGTGGCGAAGCGCCCTTCGCGCGCATCCTTGAGCCCACGGTCAATTCCCCGGAGCTCGGCCGGCGTGGCTGCGTAAGCGCGTCCGCTGATCTCCGCGTCGATTTCGCGGGCAATCTCGGCAAGCTCCGCCTGCGCGGTCTCGGGCCACTTCTCCGCGCGCTCTAAGATGTCCTGGAGGCTCTTCGTCGTCATCCCAAGAATATAGCATGCGACCTGCGCATCGGCGAGGGCCAGCGTCCACCCCGGTCGAATATAACGCGCTTGCAAGCGCTGCAGCGCAACGCGAGGCCGCCGGCAAGCTTCAATCAGCTTCTTTCAACTTGTCTTGACCTTGCGCGAATGCATGCGTTCATCGCCTGCACTTCTCTGGCGCAGGAGATGTGCTAACATTTTCCGGGTCTGGCCTATCTCTCGCAGGCCGCTACGATCGTCTCGTTAGAATCATAAAGAGCCAGCCGCCCGGCTGGATAAGGGGAGTAACGCGATGCAATCGGTTTTCAATCGTTCCATTCTTGCGCTTGCCGCCATCGCCCTCGTGGCGGGGACTGGCTTTGCCAATGCGCAACAGCAGCAGGACAAGGGCAGAGCGCTGAAGAAATATGAATCCGGCACCAAGGAATTCTGGACCCATCCACCGGATGACTGGTTCCTGGGCGACGAGACCGAAGCGCAAAAGGGCCTCGCGCCGCCATCGGGACCGCCGACCGGCGCATCCGACTCCGAGCTCGCGGCGCTGATCAAGAAGATCAAGCTGCCACAGGGCTTCAAGATCGAGGTCTATGCGTCGAACGTGCTCGCCGCGCGGCAGATGGCCTGGGGCGACAAGGGCACGCTGTTCGTCGGCTCGTTCGGGCTCGGCAATGTCTATGCGATCAAGGACAACAACGGCAAGAAAGAGGTGAAGACCATCCTCAAGGGGCTGAACATGCCCACCGGTCTCGCCTTCCGCGACGGCGCGCTCTACGTGATCGCTGTCGACAAGCTGATCCGCTACGACAATGCCGAAGCCAATCTCGACAATCTCGGCCAGGGCAAGGTGGTCTATGACGACATGCCCTCCTATGCCGCGCATGGCTGGAAATATATCGCTGTTGACAAGGACGGCTGGTTCTACATTCCGTTCGGACCGCCTTTCAACATCGGCATCCCCCCGACCAGCCTCTCGCAGATCCGCCGCGTCGATCCTAAGACCGGCAACGCTGAAATCTGGGCGCTCGGGTGTGCGCAACAGCGTCGGCGGCGATGTCGATCCGCGCACCGGCCGCTACTGGTTCACCGAGAACGCGCGCGACTGGGTCAGCGACGATCTGCCGAGCGACAAGCTCAACATGATCACCAAGATCGGCGAGCATTTCGGCTATCCCTATTGCCACCAGGGTGACATGCCCGATCCGAAATTCGCGATGGGGCACAAATGCTCGGAGTTCACGCCGCCCGTGCTCAACTTAGGGGCCCATGTCGCCCCGCTCGGCATGAAGTTCTACACCGGCAATCAATTCCCACCCGAGTACAAGAACAACATCCTGATCGCCGAGCATGGCTCGTGGAACAGGCACAAGTACCAGGGCGGGCGGATCGTGCGCGTGATCGTCGGTCCTGACGGCAAGAACGCCAAGCAGGAAGTGCTGGCGTCCGGCTGGATCGAAGGCGACCAGGGCTATCTCGGCCGCCCCGCCGACATCATCCTCGACAAGGACGGCTCGATCCTCGTCGCCGACGACTGGGCCGGTGCGATCTATCGCATCAGCTACAGCAAGAAGTGAGCCGATAACGAATGGAGGCTGCGGCAGCCTGACGGTGCCGCAGCCTCTTGTTTTTGAAATCTGTCGTTCCGGATTGCGCGCAGCGCAAGTCCGGAACCCATAACCACGGGCGGGGATTATGGATTCCGGGCTCGCGACGTCGTCGCGCCCCGGAATGACGACAGCGATGGAGTGGAGTCTGACTGATGCGCCGACTGTTCGTCTCGTACGTATTTGGTGGACTGGCACTCTTGACTGCGGCCGTCACTCCCGCCCGCGCGGCCGACGTCGCCGCCGGCAAGGAGAAGGCTGAGATGTGCGTCGCCTGCCATGGCGACAACGGCATTTCGCAGACCGAGAACATCCCCTCGCTTGCCGGCCAGCCGGATCAGTTCATCCAGTGGCAGCTCGTGTTCTTCCGCGCCGGCACCCGCAAGAACGAGCAGATGCAGCCGATCGTCGAGCAGCTCAACAATGACGACATCCGCAATCTCGGCGCCTATTTCTCCTCGCTGACGCCGCCGAAGGGCCCGAAGGACGACGATCCTGATCTGTCGGAGAAGGGCAAGCAGGCCGCCGCCGGCCGCCGCTGCGCGTCATGCCATACCGACAATTATGCCGGCACCAAGGCGGTGGCGCGCATCGCCGGCCAGCGCGAGGAATATCTCGTCAAGGCGCTGCACGACTACAAGTCCAGCGCGCGCTCCGGCGGCGGCATGGCCGCGATGGCCGATGTCGCCTATCCCCTGAGCGATGAAGAGATCACCGCCCTCGCGCACTATCTCGCGCATCTCTGATCTGCGCTCCGCTGTCGTCCGGGCTTGCGCGCCGCGGCGAAGCCTCTTGGCGAAGCCGGGACCCGGGACCATAACCACAGGCGCTGATGATGTGCTCCGCGGCAACAGCTTGCGCGCGCCACCACGCCTTCCTGTGTTTATGGGTCCCGTCTTTCGACGGGACGACGGCGAGGGGCGAGGTCTAGGTGCTAACCCGCTGCAATTCATACGCCTTGAGATGCGTATACGCCGTGCGCAGCTTCGGCACCGGAATCTTGGCGGCATCGGCGCGGGCGACGAGATCGCCGATCACATGATCGGCTTCGACCGGCAGGCCGGCCTTGATGTCGCGGAACATCGAGGCGGTCATCGGTGAACCTGCGGTGGTCAGCATGCCCTTGACGCGCTCGAAGTAGGGTCTACTCGGCGCATAGCCTTCGGCGGTTGCGACCTCGCTGCACTCGTCCAGCATACCAAGCAGGAAGTCCTTGCCGCCAGGCGCGGCCAGGATGTTGCCGACGGAGGTGCGCATCAGGCTGGTGGAAGCCGCGAGCGAGGCCAGGAAGAACCATTTCTCCCACATGTCCTGCATCACCTGGTCGCTGGCGGTTGCGCCATTGATGGCGGAAAACACCTCCGCGATCGCGCGCACGCGGTCCGACATCCTGCCGTCGCGCTCGCCGAAGGTCAGCGACTGCATCGGCTGAAGCTGCACCACCTCGCGCGCTTCATTCAGCGTCGCCGCAATGGCGCAGAGGCCGCCGAGCACGTGGCTAGCGCCGAATGTCTTGTCGAGCGCGCTCAGGTGCAGCATGCCGTTGAGCAGCGGGATGATGACGGTGTTCGGGCCGACCGCCGGCGCGAACGATTTGATGGCGTCCTCCAGGTCGAATGCCTTGCAGCTCAAGAGCACGACGTCGAATTTCTCGTTCAACCTGTCCGCCTGGACGGTCGGCGGGTTCTTCAGCGTCACGTCGCCGTTCGGGCTCTTGATCACGAGGCCTGCGGTCGCGAGTTCGGATGCGCGCCTGGGGCGGACCAGGAATGTAACATCGCGACCCGCCTGCAGCAGCCGGCCACCGAAATATCCGCCGATCGCACCGGCGCCGACGACGAGAACGCGCATGGGATGATTCCTTGTTGTTGCTTGAAAGTTGTTGCTTGAAAGCTGGACAGGCCAACGGTTTTGGCAAACAGGGAGGCGACCTCCCTGCCCTTCGGGTTTTCTCCTTGGCCCTATTGTGGCGCGATCCGCGCGGCGCGTCTACAATATGATGATCATCATCATACTGTGATGATCCGCCTTTCCAGTCAAATCAAACGCTGAACCGTCTGCTTCCGCCAGACCAGCATGTAATAGCCCATCTGCAGCAGGAACATGGTGCAGAAGGTGATCGGATAGGCGATCCATACCCCCTCGATGCCGATCAGGCGGCTGAGGATGACGGCGGACGGTATCTCGACCAGCGTGATCGCGAGGGCGGAGATCAGGAGCGGCATCCAGACCGTGCCGCCGGCGCGCATCGCCCCCGAAAACACCGTCGACATCCCGAACAGGACCGAGCTCCACAGCACGATGTGCAGCAGTCCCTGCGCGAGCTCGAGCACGGCGGGGTCGGTGATGAAAAATCCCATCAGCGTGCGGGAGAACAGATAACCGAGCGTGACCAGTCCGCCGGTCAGGATCACGTTCATCTTCAGTCCGGTGCCGACGATGGCGCCGACCTGGCCGGTATCGCCGCGGCCGATCGCCTGGGCGCCAAAGATCGAGACCGAGATCGCGATCGAGAGCGCGGGAAACTGCGTATAGCTCAAGATCTGGTTGACCGCGCCATAGGCCGCCGTGGCATTGGAGCCGAAGCCGTTCACCAGCCCGAGCAGCACGAGTTCGGCGAGCGACATCACCATCATGCCGAGCGCGGCGGGAATGCCAAGCCGCAACACGATCCGAAGCAGCGTGCCGTCCGGGCGCATCGCGCGCAGGAACGCGGCATCGAAAGCCAGCGCATGACGTCGCCGGCGGAGGTGGAGATTGAGCCACACCAGCGTCAGCAGGCTCGATACCGCCGAGGCCCAGGCGGCGCTGGCGACGCCGAGATGCGGCAGGCCGAGCCAGCCGCGGATCAGCGCCGGCGTGACCACGAGGCCGATGACGGTGGAAATCGCAAGCGCGACCAGCGGCGTGAGCGTGTCGCCGACGCCGCGTAGCATCGCCGTGGCCAGGATGAAGGCGAAGGTGAGCGGCATCGTGATCATCATGGTCCGCGCGTAGGACGTCGCGGCATCGAGGATATCCACTGGCGTGGCGAGCGCGACCAGGAGCTCACGCGTGAACAACAATCCGAACAGCGCGATTCCAAGCGACAGCAAGAGCGCGATCGTCAACGTCGTGCCAGCGACTGCCTTGACCTTGTCAGGTTCGCCGGCGCCAAAGGCCTGGCCGACCAGCACCGTCGCGCCCGAGCTCAGACCCATCGCGAAGGCGATCAGGAAGAACATCACCGGAAAGAACACCGAGACGGCGGCGAGCGCGTCGACCCCGATCATCTGTCCGAGATAGATGTTGTTGATGGTGCCGAACAGCGCCTGCAGGATGTTGCTCAGCATCATCGGCAGCAGGAAGGCGAGAAAGGTCCTCCAGAGCGGCGGCGGCTTGGACATGAGGCATTCCTGTTGAAGCGAATGGTAATTGTCTGAATCGGTCGAGCCGCGGCTTTCACGTCTCCCGCTTGCGGGGGAGGTCGGCGCGTAAGCGCCGGGTGGGGGCTCTCTCCACATAAAAGAACGATCCGACTCGCGGAGAAACCCCCACCCCGCCCTCCCCCGCAAGCGGGAGAGGGAGAGCACCTCCATCGTGGCTTAGCTCCACCACCCGCTAATCCGCGTGGTCGCTGTAGGCGAGCTTGACGACGTGGTCGCGAATGTCGGGCGGCCAGTCGGCGATCTCGCCGACAAAGCGGCGGCGGTCGTCGGCGAACAGCGCGCGCGAGGCCTCCTCGAATTTCGGCAGATTGCCTGCTATCGCCGACATGAAGTGATAGGCGGCATCGCGTGCGGCGCGCTGACGGTCGCGGTCGCCGCTTACGCGCCGGGCCTCGTCCACAAGCTTGCGCAGCGCGACCGAAGCGCCGCCTGGCTGCACGTTGAGCCATTCCCAATGGCGCGGCAGCAACGTCACTTCGCGCGCGACCACTCCGAGCTTGGGCCGGCCACGGCCGCGCGGCTCGCTCGGCAATTCCGGCGTTTCGCTTGGTGGTGCTGATGTCGGCAGCCTTGCCAGGATCTCATCGTCGCTGCCGCGAAGGTCGAGATCGACGGCGCGGCCGGTCCGGTCGCAGAAGATCGCGATCGGCTCGGCGGTTTGGCCAGCCCGCTTGACCGCCAGTGCGACCTCGGCCAGAGGTCCGGAGGCGAGGCGGTGTAAGCCTTCGAAGGCTGTAAATGTCTGATTCATTTGAGATATCCGACTGACTCGCGCCCGGATATTAATACCCGGGTATAATTCAGGTGTCAATATCACCCGGGTAAATAATTTGGCTCCTCGGCCTGATCGCGAATCCCGCGATTGCCTGATAGGGAACGCTTGGTTCTTTGCATTTCGGGGGACGCCGTGCTGACCGTTCATCACCTCAACAATTCGCGCTCGCAACGGGTCCTGTGGCTGCTGGAAGAGCTCGGCGTGCCCTATGAGATCGTGCGCTATCAGCGTGGGCCCGATATGCGCGCGCCGAAGGAGTTGCTGGCTGTGCATCCGCTCGGCAAGTCACCCGTCATCACCGACAACGGCAACACCATCGCCGAATCGGGCGCGATCGCCGAATACATCCTCGGCACTTACGGCAAGGGACGCCTGATCCCGCCGCCGGAGACGCCGGAGCGGCTGCGCTACACCTATTGGCTGCACTATGCCGAAGGCTCGGCGATGCCACCGCTGCTGCTGAAACTCCTGTTCACGATGATGCCGAAGCGCGCGCCCGCGCTGCTGCGGCCGCTGGTACGCAAGGTCTCCAACCAGGTGCTGACGGCGCTGGTCAATCCGCAGCTCAAGCAGCACATGGAATTCTGGGAAGCGGAGCTCGGCAAAAGCCAATGGTTCGCGGGCAACGAGTTCAGCGCGGCCGACATCCAGATGAGCTTTCCGCTGGAAGCCGCCTCCGCGCGCGCCGGGCTGGAGGAGGGCCACCCCAGATGCATGGCGTACCTCGAACGCATTCACGCCCGCCCCGCCTATGCCCGCGCGCTGGAGAGAGGCGGGCCGTATCAGGTGGGGCGGTAGGCGGCACGCCCACCACCGTCATTGCGAGCGAAGCGAAGCAATCCATGCTTCCACGCGCGGAGACATGGATTGCTTCGTCGCTTTCGCTCCTCGCAATGACGGGAATCGTGGCCGTCACCGCTCCACCGCCGCGATCACCTCTTTCACCAGCCGCGCCAATCCGCGCATGTCGCCGGTCGGATCGACGCTGTCGCCGAGGCGCACCACGACGAGATGCTGCGTCGGCATGATGACGATGCGCTGGCCGAGATCGCCCGAGGCAAAGAAGGCGTCGCGAGGAATCCCGAGCGCGATACGGGCCTTGGCATTTCGATGTTCGCTGCGGTTGGTCCAGAAGCCCGCACCATAATCGGTCGTCAGGGTCGCGGCGGCGGAAAAGTCCACCCAGTCTTCGTGCAACAGCCGCTTGCCGCCGACCACGCCGTCATTGAGATAGAGCAGCCCGAAACGCGCCCAGTCCCGCGCGCTCGCCAGCATGTAGGCGGTGCCCTGCAGTGTGCCGCTGCCGTCGAATTCCAGCGTGACGCTGCGCATGCCGAGCGGGTTGAACAATTCGCGCCAGGCGAAGGCGAGCGTCTGTTCGGGACCACCGACGGCATCGCGAATGATCCGCGCCAAGAGTTGCGTCGACGGGCTCGAATAGTGCCAGCGTGCGCCGGGCGGCGCGATCAGGGGAGCCTTCACCGCAAAGCCGGCCATGTCATCGCGCAGATAGACCATCTGGCTCGAGGGATCGAAGCCTGAATTGGTCTCGTCCAGCGCCAGCCCGCTGGTCATGCGCATGAGGTGCTCGACCTCGATCTCGCGACGCGGATCATTCCTGCCGCGCCATTCCGGAATCGGGGCCGGCATCGACGGCGTGACCAGGCCTTGTTGCGTCAGGATTCCGATCAACGCATTGATCACCGATTTGGTCATGGAAAAACCAACCAGCGGCGTGTCGACGCCGATGCCTTTTGCATAGCGCTCGGCGATCACCTTGCCGTTATGGACGATCACCACCGCCTTGGTGCGCCGGAACGGTGGCTCGGCCGGTTCCTCGAAGGCATGATCGAGTGCCGCTTGCAGCGCCGGGTCCGAGGGCTCGACAAGTTCGGGGCCTGCGATCTCTTCGAGCAATGGCGGCGCTTTTGTCACCTTCAGCGCGTCGATATCGCTCTTGAGCAGATAAGGCGCCTTCGGGCCGTGCAGCAGCACGCATCCGAACCCATCGTGAAAGGCGGCGCGGCTTGTCAGCCATCCCGCCGCCGACGCATCGACCGTCTTGCCCGTGCGATCGAGCGCAAAGCGGAGCACCGGACGCAGTCTGCGGATGCCGGCACGCTCGATCGTTTCCGAAAACACCGTTTCCGGATCGAGGCCGGAGACGAACACCTTGGAACAGACATTGTGTGCCACCAGACCGGTCGCGACACGGATGGCGCGGTCAGGCCGGAAATAGACGGCAACCGCCACCGCGGCGGCGAACGCAATTGCTGCCGCGATCCATTTCTGCCAGCCCACAAATTCCTCCGCGCTGAAGCTGCGGTGGTTTCTACCGTGACTTCTGCGCTCCGCCAACGGAGGGCAACGGCTGTACGGTGACGCCGGGCGGCGGCACGTCGTCGTCGGGGACGAAGAAATCCGACATCAGCGCGACCTTCGGGTCGACGCGGTAGCGCTCGAAATCGCGCACGCCGCTGTCATAGAGCACCCTGTCGTCGATGCAGAACTGCCCGGTGAATTCGCGCGCCGGCTTGGTCAGGATGACGTGGGCGGCATCGCCCATGATCTCGGGCGTGCGGCTCGCGCGCATCATGGCATCGCCGCCGAGGAGGTTGCCGACCGCGGCGGTGGCGATCGTCGTGCGCGGCCACAGCGCGTTGACGGCGACGCCGGCCGATCGCAATTCGCCTGACAGCCCCAGCACGCACATGCTCATCCCGTATTTCGCCATGGTGTAGGCGGTGGAGTGCTCGAACCATTTTGCCTTCATGTCTGGTGGCGGCGACAGCATCAGGATGTGCGGGTTTGCCGTCTTCCGCAGGTGCGGGATGCAATATTTCGACACCATGAAGGTGCCGCGCGTATTGATGCCCATCATGAGGTCGAACCGCTTCATGTCGGTGGCCTGCGAGTTGGTCAGGCTGATCGCGCTGGCATTGTTGACGCAGATGTCGATGCCGCCGAATTCGGCGACGGTCCTGTCGATCGCCTCGATCACCTGGGCTTCGTCCCTGATATCGCAGACAACAGGCAAAGCGTTGCCGCCGGCGGCGAGGATCTCGTCGGCGGCGGTGTAGATCGTGCCTTTCAGCTTCGGATGCGGCTCGGTGGTCTTGGCGGCGATTGCGACATTGGCGCCATCGCGTGCCGCCCGCAGTGCGATCGCAAGCCCGATGCCGCGGCTCGCACCCATGATGAACAGCGTCTTGCCCTTCAGCGACGTCATGGCAAACCTCCGGTCCTAGTGTGAGATACCATTTGGTTGGCTCGCTGTCGCCGCGAACTCAGTGCACCTCTCCCGCTTGCGGGGGAGGTCGGCGCGCAGCGCCAGGTGGGGCTCTCTCCACTTAGAGAGCGTCAATTGTGGAGATACCCCCACCTCAGCCCTCTCCCGCAAGCGGGAGAGGGAGCGCAGCTCCGTCGCGGCACAACTTGATCTCATCATGATTCAGCCATCTGCATGCAGCACACGTCCGCGCGTCTCCGGCAGCGCGTAGGCGGCCAGGAAGAATACAGCATAGGCGGCGACGGCGAAGATCGCGATCGCGTTGGCGAGCGAGGTCGTGGTCGAAAGCGCGCCGACGAGATACGGGAACAGCGCGCCGATGCCGCGGCCGAAATTATAGCAGAAACCCTGGCCGGAGCCGCGCAGCCGTGTCGGGTAGAGCTCGGTCAGGAACGCGCCCATGCCGGAGAAATAGCCCGACGCGAAGAAGCCGAGCGGAAAGCCCAGCACCCACAGCAACTCGTTGCTGATCTCCACTTGCGTATAGACCAGCACGACCGCGATGGCGCCGAGCGAGAAAGTCAGGAACAGGTTCCGACGGCCGATGCGATCGGCGAGCCAGGCGCCGACGAGATAACCGATGAAGGAGCCGATGATCAACGCGGCGAGATAGCCGGTCGAGGTGACGATCGAAAGGTGGCGCTCGGTGGTGAGGAAGCGAGGGACCCAGAAGGTGATGGCGTAGTAGCCGCCCTGGCAGCCTGTCGCCGCCAGCGACGCCAGGATGGTCGTCTTCAGGATCGGTCCGTGGAAGATCTCCCACAGCGACGGCCGGTCGCCCTCGGCCTGCTGCTTCACGCGCGTCGCCGCTGCGATCTCCGGCTCGGTGACATAGCGGCGCAGATAGAACACCAGGAGCGCCGGCAGCGCGCCGATCACGAACATCCAGCGCCACGCGATCTCAGCGGGCATGATCGAGAACAGCACCGCCTGCGCGAGCACTGCGAGACCCCAACCGACGGCCCAGCCCGATTGCACCGAGCCGACCGCGCGTCCGCGATATTGCGGCCGGATCGCTTCACCCATCAGCACTGCGCCCGCCGCCCATTCGCCGCCGAAGCCGAGGCCCAGAATTGCCCGCGCGATCAGGAGCTGGTCGAAGTTCTGCGCGATCGCGCAGATCAGCGAGAAGAACGAGAACCAGAGAATGGTGAGTTGCAGCGTCCTCACGCGACCGATGCGGTCGGCAAGGTAGCCGCCGAGCCAGCCACCGACGGCGGAAGAGAGCAGTGTCACCGTACCCGCAAGGCCCGCGGTGCCGGCATCAACCTTCCACAGCGTGATGATGGTGCCGATCACGAGCGGATAGATCATGAAATCCATGCCGTCGAGCGCCCAGCCCGAGGCGCAGGCCCAGAAGGTGCGCCGCTCCTGCAGATTCATGTCGCGATAGAAGGCGAGCAGGCTGGTGTCGTGGATTTCAGCGATTTCCATCGCCTTCGATGGATCCGATGTCGTCATGCGTGAGGTTCTCCGGGAGTTTCTTATTGGCCGCGCCTATCGCACGCGGCGGGTTCGCGGGAAAGGTAAATTTATCGCAATGGTTCCGCAAATGCGCGTCTATCGGGCTATACCGATCCTCCCGCTTTCCGCGTCATTGCGAGCGAAGCGAAGCAATCTATGCCGCCGCTTGTGGAGAGATGGATTGCTTCGCTTCGCTCGCAATGACGGGGAGAGAGCGTACGGCCCGGCTTGTCAATACCCCGCCGCCTCGGCGCCGCGGGTGCGGGGATCGGGGGCGCCGAGCGGACCGTTCGACGTCACCAGGATCGAGTTGGCGGAGGAATAGCCGAGCGGCTCGACGATCTTGTGGCCTTTGGCGCGGAGCTCGGCCAGCACGTCGTCGGAGAATCCCTTCTCGATCCGCACTTCATCCGGCAGCCATTGATGATGCACGCGCGGGGCGGCGACAGCGGCGGCGATGTTCATCTTGTAGTCGATGACATCGACGATCACCTGCGTCACGGCGGAGATGATGCGGCTGCCGCCGGGCGAGCCCGTCACCAGCACCGGCTTGCCGTTCCTCAGCACGATGGTCGGCGACATCGACGATAGCGGCCGTTTTCCCGGACCCGGCAGATTGGCCTCGAAGCCGACCAGGCCGAACGCGTTGGAAGCGCCGGGCGCAGCGGTGAAATCGTCGAGCTCGTTGTTGAGCAGCACGCCGGTGCCCTCGGCGACGAGGCCGACGCCATAGGGGAAGTTCAGCGTGTAGGTGTTGCTGACCGCATTGCCGCTCTCGTCGACCACGGAATAATGCGTGGTGTTGGAGCCTTCGCGCTGCGGCGGCATCGCGGCCGCCTCGGCCCACGGCGTGGCGCGCGTAAGGTCGATGGTGGCGCGCTGCCTGGCGGCATAATCCTTGGCGAGCAGGGCGACCGTCGGCGCGTTGATGAAGGCGGGATCGCCGAGATAGCGGGCGCGATCGGCATAGGCGCGCTTCATGGCTTCGATCATGACGTGGAGCGAAGCGGCAGAACCCTGCCTCATGTCGGACATCTGGAAACCCTCGAGGATGTTCAGGATCTCCAGCAGTACGATGCCGCCCGAGGACGGCAACGGCATCGAGATGATGTCATAGCCGCGATAGTTGCCGCGCACCGGCGTGCGGATCACGGGCTGATAGGATTTCAGATCATCCGGCGCCAGGATGCCGCCGGCGTCGCGCACGGCGTTGACCAGTTTTTCCGCGACCGGCCCCTCGTAGAAGCCGCGCGGGCCCTGTTCGGCGATCGCAGTGAGCGTGGTTGCGAGGTCGTTCTGGATCAGCGTGTCGCCTTCATGCAGCGGCGAACCATCCAAGCGGGAAAATGTCCTGGTCGAGTTCGGCCAGCGTGACATGCGGCGATACATATCCGGCAACGTGTCCGCGATGTCATCCGCAACGGGAAATCCGTCGCGCGCGAGATCGATCGCGGGTTTGATGATCTGCGCCAGTGTGAATTTCCCGGAGCCATATTTCTCGAGCGCCAGCGCGAGACCGGCGACGGTGCCAGGCACGCCGATGCCGAGCGCGGAATTGCGCGACTTGTCGGGATCGGGCTTGCCCTCGGCATTCAGGAAAATGTCGCGGGTAATGGCGCCAGGGGCGGTCTCGCGATAGTCGATCGCAATACCCTCAATGCGATCGGCCTGGTGGATCACCATGAAACCGCCGCCGCCAATATTACCGGCGCGCGGATAGGTGACCGCCATGGCAAAGCCGGTTGCGACCGCCGCATCCACGGCATTGCCGCCCTGTCGCAAGACGTCTGCGCCGACGCGGGCTGCGAGTTTTTCCTGCGCCACCACCATGCCATGTTCGGCGGCGACGCCGTGCACAGTGTCGGCGGCCGGTGGCGTGTAGAAGCGGCGCTGCTCCTGCGCGGCCGCCGGCATGATCGTGAAGACCACGAGCACGACGGCCGCGACAATTCTGCGCCAATCGTTTGGGGAAGCTGCCATCAATATTTCGCCGCGGTTGGAGCCGAAGTGAAGGGCTCGCGTAAGCGCCGCATGCTATAGGGATTTGAGGCCGACAGGCAAAGCGCCTGTTTGTGATTGGGCAGGACGATTTTCGCATGGACATGGCGATCAGCGGTGCAGGCAACGCGGAGTTGCCGAAGCAATATCCAAGTCGAGCCGCCGTCGTCAGTTGGATCTTTTTCGACTGGGCCGCGCAGCCCTATTTCACGCTGATCACGACCTTCGTCTTCGCGCCCTATTTTGCGGGCTTCGTCGCGCCCGATCCGGCGAGCGGCCAGGCGATGTGGGGCTTTGCCACCGCTGCCGCGGGGCTTGCGATCGCGCTGCTGTCGCCGGTGCTCGGCGCCATCGCGGACGCCAGCGGCCGCCGCAAGCCGTGGATCGCCGGTTTCGGCGCGCTGCTCGTGCTCGGTTCCTCGCTGATGTGGATCGGCCGGCCTGGCGACGCCAGCATCATCCTGCCGCTTCTGTTCGCTTATGCACTCGCCTCTGTCGGCGCGGAATTCGCCACCGTCTTCAACAATGCGATGATGCCGACCTTGGTGCCGCCGAACAGGATCGGGCGGCTCTCGGGAACGGGCTGGGCCACCGGCTATGTCGGCGGCGTGCTCAGCCTGTTCCTCGTGCTCGGCTTCCTCGCGGCGAGCCCCGATAGCGGGCGCACGCTGCTCGGTTTCAAGCCGCTGTTCGGGCTCGATCCCGCCTCGCATGCGGGCGACCGCATCACCGGACCGTTGACCGGCCTCTGGTTCATCCTGTTCGTGATGCCGCTGTTTCTGTTCACGCCGGACTATCCGGCAAAGCGGCCGGTGCGGCAGGCGCTGCGCGAGGGTTTGCGTGAGCTGAAGCAAACGCTCGGCGAACTGCCGAAGCGGAAATCGGTCGCGACCTTCCTGCTCGCCAACATGATCTATGCCGACGGCCTGGTGTCGCTGTTCGCGTTCGGCGGCATCTATGCTGCCGGCACCTTCGGCTGGCGCACGATCCAGATCGGCACGTTCGGCATCATCCTGGCGATTGCCGGCGTGTTCGGCGCCTGGCTCGGGGGCAAGCTCGACGATCTCCTGGGGCCGAAGCGCGTGATCGCCGGCAGCCTCGTGATCCTCCTGTTCGCGATCACGGCGATTCTTCTGGTCGACAAGGATTCGATTCTGTTCGTGCAGGTCGCGCCACCCGAGCCCGGCGGCGCGCTGTTTTCGGGCGCGGCCGAGCGCGCCTATCTCGTGCTCGGCTGTTTGATCGGCGCCGCCGGCGGGCCGCTGCAGGCAGCCTCGCGCACGCTGCTGATTCATCTCGCGCCGAAGGACCGCATCGCGCAGTATTTCGGATTGTTCGCGCTGACCGGCAAGGTGACGTCCTTCATCGGCCCGCTATTGATCGGCGCGATCACCGCGGCAACCGCGAGCCAGAAGGCCGGCATGGCGGTGCTGGTGCTGTTCTTCCTGGCGGGGCTGGCGCTGATCACGCGGGTGCGCGACTAAGCCCCGCTGTCGTCCCGGCCTTGAGCCGGGACCCATAACCACCGGCCTGAGTTGGTGAAGCGGCAACTGGCCTCAGCGCACAAAAGATACATCACGCGGTATGGGTCCCGGCTCAAGGCCGGGACGACAGTGTGTAGCGTGGATGGAGTGCAGCGTAATCCGGGCTACGCTTAACCGCTCAATGCCGGAAATGCCTGACGCCGGTGAACACCATGGCGATGCCGTGCTCGTCGGCGGCCTTGATCACTTCATCGTCGCGCACGGAGCCGCCGGGCTGGATCACCGCGGTGGCGCCGGCTTCGATGCAGGCGAGCATGCCGTCGGCGAAGGGGAAGAAGGCATCGGAGGCGACGACCGAACCCTTGGTCAGCGGCTCGGCGAGCTTCAACTCGGCGGCGGCGTCCTGCGCCTTGCGCGCGGCGATGCGGGCGGAATCGACCCGGCTCATCTGGCCGGCGCCGATGCCGACGGTGGCGAGATCCTTGGCGTAGATGATTGTGTTCGACTTCACGTGCTTTGCCACGCGGAAGGCGAATTTGAGATCGCGCAGCTCGGCATCCGACGGCGCGCGCCTGGTCACCACCTTCAGCGCCATGTCGTCGACCACGGCATTATCGCGGCTCTGCACCAACAGCCCGCCGGCGACGGTCTTGGCGGTGAGGCCAGCGGCCCGCGGATCGGGGAGGCCGCCGGCGAGCAGGAGACGGAGGTTCTTCTTCGCCGCGACGATCTTGATCGCTTCATCGGTCGCGTCGGGTGCGATGATGACTTCGGTGAAGATCTCGGTGATCGCGCGCGCAGCGTCCGCATCGAGCGTGCGGTTGACGGCGACGATACCGCCGAAGGCGGACGTCGAATCGCAGGCCAGCGCCTTGCGATAGGCGCTGACGAGATCGGCGCCTTCGGCGACGCCGCACGGATTGGCGTGCTTGACGATGACGCAGGCGGCGGTGCGCTTGGCGTCGAACTCGCCGATGCATTCATAGGCCGCGTCGGTGTCGTTGATGTTGTTGTAGGACAGTTCCTTGCCCTGTACCTGCCGCGCGGTGGCAACGCCGGGACGCTTCTCCGGCGTCGCGTAGAAGGCGGCGCTCTGGTGCGGGTTCTCGCCATAGCGCAGTTTCTGGATCAGCTTGCCGCCGAAGGCACGGAAGTCCGGCGCCTCGGTCTTCAGCTCCTTCGCGAACCAGTTCGAGATCGCCGCATCATAGGCCGCGGTGCGGGCATAGGCCTTCGCGGCGAGGCGACGGCGGAGCGCGAGCGTGGTCGCGCCCTTGTTGGCCGCGAGCTCGTCGAGCACCGCCTGATAATCCTGCGCCTCGACGATGACGGCGACGTCGTCGTGATTCTTCGCCGCGGCGCGGATCATCGCGGGGCCGCCGATGTCGATGTTCTCGATGCACTCCTCGAAGCCTGCGCCCTTCTCGACGGTCGCCTCGAATGGATAGAGATTGACCACGAGCAGGTCGATCGGCGCGATGCCGTGGGCCTGCATCGCCGCCGCGTGCTCCTTGTTGTCGCGGATCGCGAGCAGGCCGCCATGCACCTTGGGGTGTAGCGTCTTCACCCGGCCGTCCATCATTTCAGGGAAACCGGTCAGCTCGGAGACGTCTTTCACGTTCAGCCCGGCCGCAGCGATCGCCTTGGCAGTGCCGCCGGTGGAGACGAGCTCGACGCCATGGACGGCGAGCGCGCGGGCGAACTCGATCAGGCCGGTCTTGTCGGAAACGGAAAGGAGGGCGCGGGTGATGCGGCGGGTCGTGTCAGTCATGGGCAAGATCCTCTGTTAGGGAGTACCTATGCCCAGGCGCGCGGCAGATATATCCCGCGCTTCCCGATGGTGCTCCATCCAAGGTCGCCAGTCGCGCGAGCGAGTGGTCGTTAGCAGCTTTCGACGATCTTCACAACGGCCCAATAGATCTGAACAGCGCGCGTCTACAGCGGCAGTTCCGGCTCGCGGCGGGCGTTGCGGCGGGCAGTGGTCTGGGCTGCCGAGGTGGCTGAGCGGACGAAGCTCCAGCGGATGGTCGAGACCTGCCTTGCGTCCTGCCGGATCACGATCTGGGAGGTCCGGCGCGGGCCGTCATTGCCGGCGAGGAACACGCTGTCCTCGAGATCGACCTTGTCGTCGACGGCCTCGAAGGTCCAGACATCGCGGTTCGGCAGCACCAGCATCACGCCGCGGGCGTCGGAAAGCCGGCTCGCCTTCACCGAGGGGTGCAGGTGAAACCGCAAGGCATACTCGCTGTCGTGGCCCCGGATGCGGCCGCCGGGCGGTGGCGACAGCGTGTCCTCGCCGTCGAGCCTGGAGCCGTCATGGGCGGCCATCAGCACGCGGTGGTGGATGACGCCAAAGCGCGAGAGATAGCCGTCATGCGAGGTGGTCAGCACATCGCCATTGCTGACCGCCTCGCGATAGCTCTCGACATTGCTCGGACCGCTGGTGATCGGCGCGCCCTTGAGCAGGCGCTTCATCGCCGACATCTCGACGAACTGGCAGGACGAGGTGTCGTGATACGTCAATGTCGAATGCGCCGCCGTCGAGCGCGCGAACGGCCGCCAATTGTCGCGACCGGTGGTCGGCATGCCGCAATTGACCACGATCCGGCTCGGTCCGGATGAAAGCTCGAATGAGAGACATCCGGCATGGGCATCCTGGCTGACGCTGGGCGGTGGCGGCGGGCCGGTATCGACGATCACGGTCATGTTGCCGGCATCGAGCCGCTGATAGCCGGTATGCGGCATGCTCGCCATCGGCGAGCCGTGGGCGTCGTCATAGGCCAGCAGCGTCGCGACAAGGTCGGAGGGCGCGGTGCTCATGCCGTTGAACAGCGCGAAGCTGCCGTCGCCATGGCGGAAGAAGCGCAGCATCGGCATCATGCGGTCGATGGCGTTGAGCAGCGCCGGCGGCGGGGCGATGTTTCGGGCGGCGAAGGTCTGGCGCAGCGGCAGCATGTCGCTGAGCAATTCCACCAGTGCGCCGGGATTGCGCGAGATGTGGCCGCCATCGGGCAGGATCTGCCGCTGCAATTCGTCGGACAGCCGCCGCGTCGTCGTGCGGATGTAGCGGGCCTGGTTGGCGAGGCAGAGCGAGGCGTAGCACAGCGCGATCAGCACCTGCAGCCGCGGCACGCCATCGACGACATCGAACATGCCGTAGCGCAAATAGCGGATCTCGCGCCCCAGCCCGCGCAGATATTTCCGGTAGAATTTCCCGTCGGTATCGCTGAGCACCAGCGGCGCCTGCGACAACAGCGAGATGACGCGGCGCGCCCGCACGTCGGCGCGACGCTCCAGCGGCCGCCTGCGGGACGCGTTCGACATCCAGTCGTCGATCAGGGAACGCGCATTGGCCCGGGTCAGCGCGGTATCGGCGACGCGCAGATGGCGCAGCCAGCCGAAGCCGAGCAGGGCCGCTTCCCAATCGTCCGAGGGCGGTTCGAGATCGAAGATCGAGCGGCCGTGGCAGGTCACGATCTTGCCGGCAAACACAAAGCGGCCGGCATAGATTTCCGCGGCGCGGGTGGCGTCCGCCGTGCGCAGGTCGTGCGGGGCGATGATCAGGCGGTCGGTGCGGCCGGGCCACAATCGCGACAGCGCGACGGTTCCGCCGCTGGCGCGCGCGACCACGCTGCGCGCGAAGCGGCCAGCGATCAGCGTCGAGATGCGTCTGCGTTGGGCGACGGACACGCCTAACCTTTGAGGGGAGAAGGGATTCTGGCGAATCCTTTTAATCCGGAAACGCCGCCAAGACACCATCTTGAAACGGCGCGAATCAGGTGCGGGAACGAAAATCCAATGAAATCAGGATTTAACCAGCCGCGCGGCGTAGAATCCGTCCAATCCGCCCAGCCTGGCATCGGCATGGGGCAGATGGCAGGGCAGCGTGCGCAAGTCGCCGTCGGCAGTGACAAGCTCGGAGAGGCCGGCGACCTCGCTTGGGCTGATCGGCACGCGGCGCAGGCCTGATTCGCTACCCAGCAGCGCCGCGATGGGTTGCTCGCCCTCCTCCGGTTCCAGCGAGCAGGTGCAGTAGACCAGCGTTCCGCCTGACTTGAGCAGCGTGACCGCCTTTTGCAGCAGCCGCTTCTGCAGCGCGGCCAGCGTCGCGATCTCGGCCTCCTGCCGCAGCCAGGCCACATCCGGATGGCGGCGGATGGTGCCGGTCGAGGTGCAGGGCGCGTCGAGCAGGACGCCGTCGAAGCCGCCGCCATCACCCGGCCACTCCACGGCGTCGGCAACGATGCACTCGGCTTCGAGCCCAAGCCGCGCGAGGTTGTCGCGCAGCCGTGCCATCCGCGCCGGCGAGCGATCGACGGCGGTCACCTGCGCGCCGGCATAGGCGAGCTGCGCGGTCTTGCCGCCGGGCGCAGCGCAGAGATCGGCGATCCGCTTGCCCTTGATGTCACCGAACAGCCGCGCCGGAAGTGCCGCGGCGGCGTCTTGCACCCACCATTGCCCTTCGGGGAAGCCCGGCAGCATGGTCACCGAGCCGTGCAACAGCGTGCGCACGGTTCCCGTCGGCAATGTCTCGCCGTGCAGCCGGCTCGCCCATTGCGCGGGATCGGATTTCACCGTGAGGTCGAGCGAAGGCTCGTTGGCGATGGCAAGCGCCATTTCGCGCGCGGTGGCTTCGCCGTAATGGGCGGTCCAGCGCGCGAGCAGCCAATGCGGAAGATCCAGCGTCTGTGTCTTGACCTCGTCGACCAGCGCATGGCCCTCGCGCGCGCAGCGGCGCAGCACGGCATTGACGAGGCCCGCATATTTCGCGGCGCGCCGATCCGACTGCACGAGCCGCACCGACAGATCGACCGCGGCGTGATCGGGCACATCCATCCACAGGATCTGCGCGGCGCCGATCAGGAGCGCGCTCTGCGCGCGCGGCGCGTCGGTCGGGATGCCGCGGTCGAGCAGGCGCGACAAGAGATGGCCGAGGGTTCCGAGCCGGCGCAGGATCGTCGACACCAAGCGACGCATCAGCGCGCGATCGCGATCGGCAAGCGTCTTCAGGCCCGGATGAGCGCCGGTGCCGTCGAGCTGGTCGTCGAGCGTGCGATGCTTGTGCAGGACGCCGTCCAGAATATCGGCTGCGATCCGTCGCGCCGCGAGGCCGGGCACTTCGATCGACGCTGCAAATCTTGAAGGGGGCATGGAGCAGGAATATCTCAGTCGGGGAAAGCGGATAGCGCCTCGGCTCATGCCATCTTGGGGAAGGGAGGACAGCTCTGGCATGCGAATATGCCAAATGTAAGAATCGGTCTTCTAATTTCGTGATCGTGATGCCAAAGGTTTGCGGATGTCCGCGATATAAAATCTGTTGCAGGAAGGCCGTATCATGACCGAGCATGCGTCGCCGCCGGAACGCAAGCCGTTGACGCCGGCGGCGCAACGCGCGCTCGCCGAAGCCGAAGCGCGACGGAAGGCCGCGGAAGCAAGCGCCCGGCCGATGCAGAAGGAGGTTCAGGGACCGAAGGGACCGGAACCGACGCGCTACGGCGATTGGGAGAGCAAAGGCATCACGTCGGACTTCTGACTCGTCAATCTGTTGTCGGTTCATCCGACTCGATTTCGATTTGGAATGATCTCATTTCACTTTTCCGGATCATGCCCTAGCGTGGAGCAATGCTTTCCCGCGAGCGAATCACCCCATATCGGCCATCGTTTCGTCGCTCTCCATTTGGCCGTCGGTTTTCGGCTGCCTTGCCGTGGGTGTTCGTGGTCGGTATTGCGCTCGGCGCGATGCTGCCGATCCGGCAATGGGTGCCTTGGCAGCTCCCGCATTGGGTGAGTGGCCGCGTGCAGGATGTCGACGTGATCTGGCAGCGCGGCGGCACGCCAGATGTCCGCCGCACGGTCGACGTTATCAGGACGATCGACGGCGACACGTTCGAGGCGCGCGTGCATCTGGAGCAGGGACGCGATCTCATGACCCACGTCCGCTTGCGCGGCATCGATGCGCCGGAGTTGAAGGCCTCATGCCAGGAGGAATTGGAAAGGGCCGAGGCTGCGACCAATGCCTTGCGCAGCCTTCTCGGCCAGGGCGGCGTTGTGATCTACAATATCGGTCCGGACAAATATCAGGGACGCGTCGTCGCCGACGTCGCGACCAGGCGCACCGACAACGTGTCGGCGGCACTGCTGGCGGCAGGCCATGTGCGCAGCTACAATGGCGGCCACCGTTTTGGCTGGTGCGCGAGGAGCCGGCGCTTCTGGCAATGAAAAAAGCCGCGCAGCGGCGCGGCTCTTGTTTATTCGCGAGCTTCGATCAGCTTAGTGCAATCGCGATCAGGTTGACAGGCAGCCCCGGTGAAGCTGCGCTCCCTCTCCCGCAAGCGGGTGCCTCCGCATTGGGACTCCCCAAGTGGATAGAACCCTCACCCGGCGCTAAGCGCCGACCTCTCTCGCAAGCGGGAGAGGTGATCGAATCATGATCTAGTGCGTGACGACCACGGTGGCGCCGACGGGGACGCGGGAATAGAGGTCGGTGATGTCGTCGTTCAGCATGCGGATGCAGCCGTAGGAGACGAAGCCGCCGACCGAGCCCGGCACGTTGGTGCCGTGGATCGCGTATTCGCCGCCGGCGAGCGTCATCGCGGCAACGCCCATCGGATTCCTCGGCGAGCCACCGGGAATCACGTCGGGCATGGAAGGCTTGTCGCGCCTGACTTCGGCGGGCGGCGACCAGGCCGGGTAGCGGTACTTGCCGTCGATCTGCGTGGTGCCGGCCCATTGTTTGCCGGTCTTGCCGACGCCGACCGGGTAACGCATGGCGTGGCCCGAATCGAGAATGAGGTAGAGGCGCCGTTCGCCGGTCCTCACCACGATCGTGCCCGGAGAAAAATGGTCGCCGTGCATGTCCACGATCTCCGGCCGCGCCTCGGCGGTCGTCGGCATTAGTGCACTCACTCCAAATGCGCCCAGCCCAAAGGTGGCAGCCACGGCCACCGCGATCCTCATCGACATGAAGCTCTCCACTTCCAGCCCTTTGTCAGCGCCCCGAGATGTCAGGGCCCTCAGATATCGCGCCGCCGGTCAGGCACCGGCCTGCCGTTCGCACCCGGCATTGTTGACCGCGTGTGTTAACCGGCTGTCTTCTTATGTCTGTCGTGGGACGGCTTGCGTTGGGGGGAAGCGAAGAAAAACTGAAAATAAAGTAAATGACCTGCAAACAACGCTCGGCGGCAAACGTGTCGGCATCGCGGCAAAACGTCTGACGATCGCTTGAGAAGGTGTCGATCGCGGCCGCGCGGCTACTTGCTCGATTTTTTCTTCCTGGTCGCGGGCGGCTTCTCCGGCTTCGGCTCGGCGGCACCCGGCGCCTTCTTGCAAGGGCCGGTGTAATCGATCGCGACCTTGACGTGCCGCGCCTCGCACTCGTTCGGGTAGGTCTTGCCGTTGCACCCGCAGACCGGCCGGTGAATCCGGATGCAAAAGGCCGGGGCCTTCTCGCAAGTGCCCTTGGCCTCCTCGACGCCGCATTGTCCGACCTCCTTGCGGCAGAACAGCGCAGAGTTGCAGGTGATCTTCTCCGGCCCGCCGCAAGCTTCGTCGAGGTTCGCCGCGTGCAGGTCCGGCGCGCCGAGCATGAGGCCGGCCGCGGCGAGTAGCGCCGCGGCGGCCAGACGAACAAAGTGCAGCCCCATGAATTCCCCCTGCCGAAGTCTTAAACCGCAGCGCCCTTCTTGTTCTGCCGGTTCTTGACGAGATCATCGACCACGGCGGGATCGGCCAGCGTCGAGGTGTCGCCGAGGCTTGACGGCTCATCCTCGGCGATCTTGCGCAGGATGCGGCGCATGATCTTGCCGGAGCGGGTCTTGGGCAGGCCCGGCGCGAACTGGATCAGGTCGGGTGATGCGATCGGACCGATGTCCTTGCGGACCCAGGCGACCAATTCCTTGCGCAACTCCTCGGTCGGCTCCGTGCCCGCCATCAGCGTGACATAGGCGTAGATGCCCTGGCCCTTGATGTCATGGGGATAGCCCACCACGGCGGCTTCCGACACTGCCGCATGCGCCACCAGCGAGCTCTCGACCTCGGCGGTGCCCATGCGGTGGCCGGAGACGTTGATGACGTCGTCGACGCGACCGGTGATCCAGTAATAGCCGTCGGCATCGCGCCGGCAGCCGTCGCCGGTGAAATACTTGCCCTTGTAGGTCGAGAAATAGGTCTGCTCGAAACGGGCGTGGTCGCCATAGACGGTGCGCATCTGGCCGGGCCAGGACTTGATCAGGCAGAGGTTGCCGGTCGCCTCTCCCCCCAGCACCTTGCCGTCGGCATCTACGATCTCCGGCACCACGCCGAAGAATGGCCGCGTCGCCGAGCCCGGCTTGAGCTTGGTCGCGCCGGGCAGCGGAGTGATCAGGATGCCGCCGGTCTCGGTCTGCCACCAGGTGTCGACGATCGGGCAGCGGTTGTCGCCGACCACGCGGTAGTACCATTCCCAGGCTTCCGGATTGATGGGCTCGCCGACCGTGCCGAGCAGCCGCAGCGAGGCCCGCGAGGTCTTCTTCACCGGTTCGTCGCCGCCCTGCATCAGCGCGCGGATCGCGGTCGGCGCGGTGTAGAAGATGTTGACCTTGTGCTTGTCGATGACCTGCCAGAAGCGGGAATTGTCCGGATAGTTCGGCACGCCCTCGAACATCAGCGTGGTGGCGCCGTTGGCGAGCGGGCCGTAGAGGATGTAGGTGTGGCCGGTGACCCAGCCGACGTCGGCGGTGCACCAGTAGATGTCGCCGTCGTGATAGTCGAACACGTATTGATGCGTCATCGACGCGAACACGAGATAGCCGCCGGAGGTGTGCAGCACGCCCTTGGGCTGGCCGGTCGAGCCTGACGTATAGAGGATGAACAGCGGATCTTCCGCGTGCATCGGCTCGCACGGGCAGTCCGTCGTCACCATCTCGGCCGCCTCGTGGTACCAGAAGTCGCGGGTCGGGTTCATATCGACGGCAGCACCCGTGTGCTTGACCACGACGACCCAGTCGACGCCCTCAGTCTTGCCAAGGGCGACATCGACGTTGGCCTTCAGCGGCACCTTCCGGCCGCCGCGCAAACCTTCGTCGGCGGTGATGACCACCTTGGATTTGCAGTCGTTGATGCGCTGCGCGAGGCTGTCGGGCGAGAAGCCCGCGAACACCACTGAATGGATCGCACCGATCCGCGCGCAGGCCAGTATCGCATAGGCGGCCTCGGGGATCATCGGCAAATAGATGGTGACGCGGTCGCCCTTGCCGACGTTGCGGTTGCGCAGGATGTTGGCCATCCGGCAGACTTCGTCGTGCAGCTCGCGATAGGTGATGTGCCTGGACTTCGAGGGATCGTCGCCCTCCCAGATGATCGCGGTCTGGTCGCCGCGCGTCTCCAGATGGCGGTCGATGCAGTTCCAGGCGACGTTGAGCACGCCGTCCTCGAACCATTTGATCGAGATGTTGCCGGGCGCGAAGGAGACGTTCTCGACCTTGGTGTACGGCTTGATCCAGTCGATGCGCTTGCCGTGCTCGCCCCAGAAGCCGTTGGGGTCGGAAACCGAGCGCGCATACATCTCCCGGTACTTGGCGTCGTCGACATAGGCGCGTTTGGCCCAATCGGCTGAGACGTCATAAATCTTCTCGGACATTATATCCCCTCCACTCGACATCCGGCCCGCGTGATCCCGGTGTTGCGGGCCATCTTCATCGTTACGGCGATTATGCGTCGCCGGACAATACCCGGACAAGCGCCGGCGTCTTGGACCTTGGTCGGCTGCCTTGGCTCTACCTGACCGGAGCGATCAAAATCACGTTTTGGGCGAAGCCAAAATCAACGTTATCGCGCGAATGGCACCCATGAACGGTATTTAGAAACCGTCAATGACTGATTCGCGACTCGCAAAAAGCCAAGCAACCCCCTAAATGGCCTTCCCGGGGCTAAGGACCCTCCGGAACCAAGCCATAAAAATCGGCATTACCGACAAACAGTGGAGCCAAGGCGTCAACGGTCATGATGGATCAGCAGAATTTTGTGGCTACTCGGCCCGTTTCCGCCGATCCGACCCTGCCGCTGGCGAAAGCACTGGGCCAATGGCCGTCCAAGCTGCCGACCCCCAAGCAGAAGATCGTCGTCAAGACCTCGGTGAAGGAACTCGCCGAGGAGCTGGGCCTGAAGCTCGGCGACCAGGCTCTGCTTACCATCCGCCGTATCAAGCGCGGCAAGAGCTACTCCTTCGTTCGCGCCAACGGCTCGCACATCCGCGACGCACGCACCATCCGCCGCCTGCACGCGATGGCGGTGCCGCCGGCCTATCGCGAGGTGCGCTACTCCCACGATCCGAGTTCGCATTTGCAGGCGGTCGGCCGCGACGCCGCCGGACGGCTGCAGTACCGCTATCACGCCGACTGGGAGAAGGTGCGCGAGCATCGCAAGGCGCATCGGCTGGCAAAGCTGGTGGGGGCGCTGCCGAAGATCCGGCGCAACGTCTCGAAATTTCTGTCGGGCGACGAGCCGACGCGCGAATTCGCGCTGTCGGCGGTGATCGAATTGATCGCGCGCACGGCGATCCGCCCCGGCAACGAATCCTATGCGCGCCTCAACGGCACCCGCGGCGCCACCACGCTCTTGAAATCCAACGTCACGCTCGAGGACGACTGCCTGGTGCTGACCTTCAAGGCCAAGGGCGGCAAGGCCGTGCGCAAGGAATGCGACGCGGCCAAGCTGGTGCGTGCGATCGGCATCCTGCGTACCGTGCCGGGCAAGCGCATGTTCCAGTACCGCGACAGGTCCGGCATCGTACGCGCCGCGTCGACCACGGCGGTGAATGCGTTCCTGCGCGAGATCGCGGGCATCAAGATTTCGCTGAAGGATTTTCGCACGCTGATGGCCTCCGCCGTCGTGCTCGAATCGCTGTCGCGGATCACGCCGGCGTCGAGCGCCCGCGGCCGCAAGAAGCAGGTGCTGGAAGCGGTGCGCGCCGCGGCCGATGAACTCTCCAACACGCCGACGATCTGCCGCAAGAGCTATGTCCACGACACCATCGTCACGGCGTTCGAGGATGGCATCCTGGAGCGTTTTGCGGCGACGATGAAGGGCTATCGCACGCAAGCCAAACGCGAGCAGCTCTTGGCGCAGGTGGTGACCGCGGCGGCGGTTTAAAGATTCCGTAGGGTGGGCAAAGCGCAGCGTGCCCACCAGCACAAGCGGAGTACTTAATGGTGGGCACGCTTCGCTTTGCCCACCCTCATATGGGGCTTTGTGAGTCAAGGCTCTTGAACCGGTGCGGGTTGGGTTTTTGCAGTGAGAGGGCGGCGCGCGGAGCCATGCGTAGCGCAGCGCGACGACCGGGCCCCGGGCGAGGATTGGCTTCCGAAGATTTCTGCAGCTCACTGCATCACCTCATATCCGGTCGGATCGGCTGATCCGTACCCACATTCCGCATGCTTGCGGCGAGGAAGCCAAGAGGATGAGACCCATCTACAAAGCGGCCTGGTTGGGCCCCTGGGTGGCACGGTCATCATCCATCCTGTACGGGGCGCGCGGCGCGGAGCCGCCTCGCCCTGGTGGCGTGGTCCGGTGCTAGGCCTTCATCACGGCCTGCTCCGGAACAAGGCCGGTGGTGAGATAGCGCCACAGCGCCACGATCAGCTTGCGCGCCAGCGCGACGATGGCGATGCGCTTGGCGCGCTTGCCGGCGTTTTCGGTGCGGGTGCGGAACCAGCGGCTGAGCGCGCTGTCCGGCTGATGGCGCAGCCAGAGCCAGGCCAGTTCGATCGTCTTGTGGCGGGCGCGCCGGTTGCCGGCCTTGCTGATCCCCTGCTCGCGATCGATGCTGCCGCTTTGCCAGGGACTGGGCGCCAATCCGCAATAGCTGGCGACCTCGCGCCGGTTGCGGAAGTCCTTGTAGAACACCTCGTTCACCAGCGTCGCGGCAAACGCCGGGCCGAGCGCCTTGAGCTGCTGCAACTGATCCCGTCGCTTCGCCATCGGCGCCGGCGCCGCGGCGGCTTCCGCCGCGACTTCTGCCGCGACTTCTGTAGCGACTTGGGCCTGCTCCAGCGCCTTGAGCTGGTCGCGCACCAGCATCAGCCGGGCATGCTCGCGCTTCACTTCGGCCAGAAGCTGCGGCGGCAGCGGCTGCCCTTGCCAGTCCCGCTGCTGCTCCAGCCAGGCGAGCCAGGTCCGTCGTCGCAAGGTGCCGGCCGCCATGCCCAACAGGCGCAGCAGCGCCTTGATCCGGTTGGTGTGCCCCGTCTGCTCCTTCACCAGTCGTTCGCGTTCGCGGCTGGCGCGCCGGGCGTCCTCCTCGGCCACGCTCGGCACCCGGACGATCCGCACCACCCGCGGCTCGCCTCGCAAATGAGCCATCAAGGTGCGCAGCAGAAGCTCGCCATCGATCCGGTCTGTCTTCGCCCGCCGCGCCCGTTGCTCCACCGCGATGCTCGCCGGGTCGAAGATGAAGTTGGTGATCCCAGCCGCCGCGAGCAGCCGGTGCAGCCAGAAGCCGTCATAGCCAGCCTCGTAGCAGCTCACCACCCGCGGCGCCGCTCCAAGCTTCGCAGTCGCCCGGGCCTTGACCTGCTCGATCAGCGCCAGCAGCCCGGCGTGATCGCCGCCTTCCAGCTTGTGGCGCGATATCCGGTCCCGATCCGGACTGTGCAGCGTCACCAGCCACGTCTTCTGACTCAGTTCGATCGCAACGAAAATCGTGCCACAATGCCCGGCGGTGGGCGTGTTCTTGGTCAATGCTTGCATCAGACTCTCCGATGGTTCGAGTGTGGAAACCCAAACCTACCGGAAAGGGCGCGCTCACCGCCCCATGGAATCTACGCATTGCGGCTTACAGCCCGCCCATCTTGCAGACGATCTTCCACTCATCCGCGGTGACCGGCTGCACCGACAGGCGCGAATATTTCACCAGCGCCATGTCGGAGAGCTTTGGCTCAGCCTTGATCGCGGCGATCGTGACTGGCGTCTTGAGCGGCTTCTCCGCCTTGATGTCGACGCAGACGAATTTGCCGGTCTTGTCGGTCGGGTCGGGATAGGCCTCCTTGATGATCTCGGCGATGCCGACGATCTCCTTGCCCTCATTGGAGTGATAGAAGAAGGCCTTGTCGCCCTTCTTCATGTTTACGAGGTTCTGGCGCGCGGTGAAGTTGCGCACGCCGGTCCAGGCCTCGCCCTTGGCGCCCTTCGCCACCTGCTGGTCCCAGGACCAGCTCGACGGTTCGGATTTCACCAGCCAGTACGCCATCATCATCCCTCCGCCTTGAACGGCCGCGTCAAGAGGCCCTCGATCGCGGCATCGATCGTCAATTGCTTGCCAAGGATCGCTGCGACCGCATTTGATACCGGCATCTCGATATTTTGCGAAGCTGCAAGCTCGATCAGCACCGGCGCTGTGAATTCCCCTTCGGCAAGCTTGCCGGTCGCCGGCCGCTCGCCGCGGCCAAGCGCGATGCCGAGCGCGAAGTTGCGCGACTGCAGGCTGGAGCAGGACAGGATCAGGTCGCCGAGGCCGGACAGTCCCACCAATGTTTCGGCGCGGGCACCGCAGGCGCGACCGAGCCGCGCGAGCTCGCTGAAGCCGCGCGTGGTCAGTGCGGCAAGCGCCGACGCTCCGAGCTCGCGGCCAGCCACGATGCCGGCCGCGATCGCCAGCACGTTCTTGGCGGCGCCACCGATCTCGACGCCGCGAACATCCGTCGTATGGTAAGGCCGGAACGTTGGCGACCCCAGCGCCTGCACCAGCGAACCCGCAAGCGCTTCATCTTTCGTCGCCAGCGTCACCGCTGTTGGAAGCCCGCGCGCGACATCGTCGGCGAAGCTTGGTCCCGACAATATCGCCGGCGTCGCATCGGGCGCGGCTTCCGCTATTACGTCCGTCATGAACTTGTGGGTGCCGCGCTCGATGCCCTTGGCGCAGGCGATCACAGGCGTGGCCCGCGCAAGTTGCGGCGCCAGATGCATGACGGCTGCGCGCAGATGCTGTGCGGGCGTTGCGACCAGGATGAGGTCGGCGCGGGCAATCGCGGCGATGTCCGCGGTTACCTTGACGCTCGCATCCAGCAGCACGCCGGGAAGCCTTGGATTGGTGCGCGTCGCCTGGATCTGCGCAGCGTGCGCCGCGTCGCGCGCATAGAGCGTGACATCGCGACCGGCGCGCGCCGCGACAGCCGCGAGCGCCGTGCCCCACGCGCCCGCGCCGATCACGCCAACGGATTGATGCGCCGGCATCCGCTAAAATCCCGCGCGTGTGTTGGCGTAGCCCGCAGGCGCTTTCGCATTGGCGTCGAGCAGCCAGCGGGCGCGCGGCGGCGCGTCCATCGTGTCGGTGAGGCCGAGCGCCATCCGCTCGGCGCCGGCCCAGGCGATCATCGCGCCATTGTCGGTGCAGAGCGCGGGCGGCGGAATGATCAGCGTCGTCTGTGCATTGGCGGCGACGTCCTGCAGCGCGCCGCGGATCGCATGATTGGCGGCGACGCCGCCGGCCGCGACCAGCGCGCGCGGCGGACCGAACTGCTCCTGGAACAATTTCAGGCCGACGCTCAGCCGGTCCGCGGTCGATTCCAGCACCGCCGCCTGAAAACCGGCGCAGAGATCGCTGACATCCTGCGGCTCCAGCGGCGCCATTCGGCTCGCTTCGTTGCGCACGGCGGTCTTCAGACCCGAGAGCGAGAAATTGGCGTCGGGCCGACCGAGCATCGGCCGCGGAAACGCAAAGCGCGTGGCGTCGCCGCCTTCGGCCGCGCGCTCGACCTCCGGCCCGCCCGGATAGGGCAGCGACAGCATCTTTGCGACCTTGTCGAACGCCTCGCCCATGGCGTCATCGACGGTGGTGCCGAGCCGCACATATTGGCCGACGCCGACTACGGCGACGATCTGGGTATGGCCGCCGGAGGCCAGGAACAGGCAATAGGGAAACGCCAATGCACAAGTGAGCCGCGGCGTCAGCGCATGCGCTTCCAGATGGTTCACCGCGATCAGCGGCGTCTCGTGCACCATCGCAATCGCCTTTGCCGTGGTGAGGCCGACGATGACGCCGCCGATCAGGCCGGGGCCTGCGGCAGCGGCGACGGCGGACAATTGCGCATAGCCGACGTCAGCCTCTTTCATGGCGCGATCGACAATGCCGTCGAGCAGATCGACATGGGCGCGCGCGGCAATCTCCGGCACCACGCCGCCGAAGCGCGCGTGCTCTTCTGTCTGCGAGCGCACGATATTGGACAGGATCCGTCCGCTGCCGTCGCTCTGGCGCTCGACCACAGCGGCTGCGGTCTCATCGCAGGTGGTCTCTATACCCAACACCAGCATCGGCGTGTCGTTACTCAATCTCGGCCCTTGTGCTATCGCTACCTTCCGTCCGTCACTCGGTAGCATTGTGAGGTCACAGCGTGCAATCGTCGGTTCAGTCCCAAATGTCGCTCCTGAAAGCCTGAAGATGGCCGTTCTTGTCACGCGCCCGCAAGGAGATGGCGAGGCCACTGCCGACAGCCTGCGCAGCCGGGGGTTTGAGGTTTTGCTCGCGCCGATGCTGCGGTTCGAGGCGCTGCCGTTCCAGGAAGAAGATGCGGCGCGCTATGACGCCGTCATCGTCACCAGCGCCAATGCGCTGCGCGCCGTGGCGCCACAGCTCGCCGGCCATGCGCTGCTTCGCTTGCCGTTGTTTGCGGTCGGCGAGCATACCGCTGCCGCGGCGCGCGAGGCCGGATTTGGCGAGGTGGTCAGCGCCAACGGGGATGCCACCGCGCTCTACGAGCTCGTGCGGGCGCGCAGGAAGGCCAAGAAACTGAAAAAGTCCGCAACTCTGCTTTATTTCGCGGGCGCCGACCTTTCGCGCGATCTCGCCGGCGAACTGGGCGAAGCGGGCTTTATGGTCATCACCCGTACGACTTACCGGATGAGTCCGGTGGCAGGCCTGCCGCGGCCGGTGTGTGACGCTTTCATGGCCGGCGGTATTGAGGCTGTGCTGCATTATTCCCGCCGCAGCGCGCGGGCGTTTCTCGATGCCGCGCGGGCCGAAGGCCTCGAAATATCGGCCCTGGCGTCGCCGCACTGCTGCATTTCGGCCAGTGTTGCCGCTGTCCTGCGCGAGGCCGGAGCCACCCAGGTCGTCACCGCCGCCTCGCCGGACGAAAATGCCCTGTTCGAGGTCCTGACGCGTGCTTTACGGCCCTGATTGGCTTAAGAGAACCGGCTCTAGCTCGTTGTTCGAGCGTGATCTTTTCGGAAAACCGGTGCCCACTTTTCCGGAACACGCTCCAGTCTGCTAAATCTTGGCGTCCTAACTAGTTGAGGGAACCGCTGCATGGTCGATCAGAGGCCCGAAGACATCGAATCAGCGGCGGATTCCTCCGCCCGGCCGCGGCGTGCGCCGCCGACCATCGATCTCAAGGCAACCGAAGTGTCGAGCGAACCGCCCAAAACGGATTCCGCCGTAACGGATGACGAGCCGGCGCCCAGCGAGAATGCGAGCGTCGAAACCGCGGCCGCCGAGGCGGCGCCCGAGCCCGAGCCCGCGGTGGAGACGGCTGCAGCCGCGCCGGATCCGGAACCCGAGCCTGCTCCGTCCGAACCTCCGCCGCGCCCGATATCGCCCTGGGTGGTCGCACCTGTTTCGGGCGCTGTCGCAGCCGCATTGGTGATCGGCGTCGGCTGGTTGCTCGGCTGGCCCGCCGTGCAGCCGCCCGTGCCGCAGCTCAACGCCGGTGCCATCGACGAGCTCACGGGGCGCGTCGCAGGTCTGGAATCAAGGATAAGCAATCCGGCAGTGACCGCGCGGATCGATGAGGTGGAGAAATCCGTGAGCGCGCTGCGCGGCGAGCTCGCGGCGTCACGCGCACAATCGGACAAGCTGGCCGCCGCGATCGATCAGGCGAAGGCGATGCCACGTGATACGTCCGCGTCCGCGCCGGATCTTTCGGCGCTCAACGATCGCATCGCAAGGATCGAGAGCGCCGTGCGCATGCAAACGGCCGAGCTCGCCCAGCAAGGCAACAAGATCGCGGAAGTGGGCGCCGCCGACGCAAAGCTCGCCGACGATATGCCCCTGCGCCGCGTGGTTGCCGCAGCGCTGCTCGATGTCGCGCTCCGTCATGGCGATGCCTACGCGGCGCCGCTCGAGGCCGCCAAGCAGTTTGCGGAAAACCCCGACGCGCTCAAGCCGCTTGATGTGTTCGCGGCCTCCGGCGTCCCGAGCGCGGGCGCGCTCTGCCGCGAGCTGCTCGAGATCGTACCAAAGCTCGCGCCGCCTCCGCCTTCGGCCGCTGCCACCACCGGCGCCGGCATCGTCGATCGCCTGCAGGCCGGCGCGGCAAAGCTCGTGCGCATCGAGCGCACCGATGCGGCCGGTACCGATCGCGGCAGCGTGGTTGCGCGCATCACCCAGGCTGCACTGCGCAACGACCTTGGCGAGGCACAGCGTGAATTGATGACGCTGGCGCCCGCCGATCGCACGGCGGCGCAAGCGTGGCTCGAAAAAGTGCAGGCGCGCACTGCGGCGCTGGCGGCCTCGCGAACATTCGCAGACAATGCCATGGCTGGGCTCGCGAAGGCCGGACAGTAGGTTCTCCATGATCCGGATCATTCTGTTTCTGGTATTGATCGCGCTCGCCGCGGCGGGCGCGGCCTGGGTCGCCGACCAGACCGGCGACGTCGTGCTGTCCACTGGCGGCTGGCGCATCGCAACCACGCTGCCGGTATTCGCGCTGGCGCTCGGCATCATCATGGTCGCGGCCATCATCCTGTGGTCGATCCTGTTCGGGCTGTGGCGGATGCCGACGCGAATCCGGCGCGGCCGGCGCGAGCGCCGTCACGCCCGGGGCCGTCATGCGATCACCCAGGGGCTGCTCGCGATCGGCTATGGCGATTCCACGGCGGCGCGGGCGCATGCGGAAACCGCGCGGCGTCACGCCGGCAGCGATCCGCTTGCGCTTCTCCTCAACGCGCAATCGGCGCAGCTTGACGGCGATCGCGAGGGTGCACAGCGTGCGTTCCGCGCCATGGCCGAGCGCGAGGATACGCGGTTGCTCGGCCTGCGCGGCCTGTTCATCGAGGCGCAGCGTTCGGACGATGCGGTTGCCGCCGTCATGATCGCGGAAGAAGCGCTGAAGGTTTCGCCGTCCTCGCCATGGGCTTCGCAGGCCGTGCTCGGCTTCTGCTGCGCCAAGGGCGACTGGGCCGGTGCGCTTTCGATCCTCGACAACAACCAGACGTCCGGTCTGATCGACAAGGCGACCTATCGGCGGCAGCGCGGCGTGCTGCTCACGGCGCGGGCGCTCGAGCTCGAGACCGTCGACCGCGACCTGTCGCGCGAAAGCGTGATGGAGGCGATCAAGCTCGCGCCGACGCTGATCCCGGCCGCGGTGCTCGCCGCCAAATATGAGAGCGAGGCGCACCAGGTGCGGCGCGCGATGAAGATCGTGGAGACCGCGTGGCTGTCGCAGCCGCATCCCGATCTCGCCGATGCCTATGCGCATGTGAAGCTAGGGGACTCCGCGCGGCAGCGGCTGGTGCGGGTCGAGACGCTGGCGGCGAAGACATCAGGCCACATCGAAGGCGCGCTCGCGATCGCGCGCGCCGCGATCGACGCCGCCGAATTCGCCAAGGCGCGCGAGGCGCTTACACCCTTCATCGCCGCGCCGACGCAGCGCGTGGCGCTGCTGATGGCCGAGATCGAGCGCACCGAGCATGGCGACAGCGGCCGTGCCCGCGCCTGGACCTTGCGCGCGGTGCGCGCGCTGCACGATCTGGCCTGGACCGCGGACGGCTATGTCAGCGACCGCTGGCGGCCGGTTTCGCCGGTCACCGGCCGGCTCGATGCCTTCCAGTGGCAGACGCCGGTCGCGGCACTGCCGTCGGACAAGGGCCCGGCGATCGAATCCTCGCCGTTCGAGGAAGCCATGCTGGCGTCAAAGCGGATCGAGCTGCCGAAGGAAGCGCCGAGCGCGCCGCCGGCAAAACCGGTCGAGCCGGTGGCCGAGAAGCCGGTCGAGCCCATAAAACCGGTCGAAGCAGCACAGCCTGCTGCGCAGGACAATGCGCCGCCGGCTCCGGCCCCGGCGGAACCAGCCCCAGCGGCGCCGCCGGCGACGGCATCCGACCCGCCCGCGCCACAACCGTTACCTGCCGAATCATCGCCCGCGGCCGTCGCGCCGCTGTTCCGCGCCCGCCAGGACATCCCCAAAACGCCGCCGACGCCGATTCCGGCCGTCATTCCCATTGTTCGCGCCCCCGACGACCCCGGGATCGAGGAGGACGGCACCCGCGACGAATTTTCCGAACAAATCGGCCCCCCGAAGGCCCAGGCGGGCGGCTGGCGCGGGTTTCTGTCCCGGTGGGGGAGCTGAGACGCGGTCAAATGACCGCGTCAACCTTGCCAATCGGAGCCACGCCCGATATCAGTGCGCACGCGTGTGGAGCATGATCCGGAAAAGTGGAAACCGGTTTTCCGAAAAGATCATGCTTTAATATCAAGTGGCCAGTCGCCGAACGGGTCCGCCGCAATAGCTCAGTTGGTAGAGCACGTCATTCGTAATGACGGGGTCGGGGGTTCGAGTCCCTCTTGCGGCACCACCGCTCAAACCATTTTTCTTCAATAGGGTCAGCGCGAATCGTTCCGTACGGTGCTGATCTCATCCGTCATGCCCGGGCTCGTCCCGGGCATCCACGTCGTGGGTAAGACGAACCGTCGGTGACAATTCCGAACCCCTCAAAAACGTGGATGGCCGGGACAGGCCCGGCCATGACGACGAAAGGGAGCGTTCTTCGATCAGCTACTGCTGCGAAACGGTCTGCACGACGCTGGAGAGCGGGCGCGCGCTCACGGCCGGGACCTTCATGTCCTTGACCAAGAGGGCGTCGTATTCGGGCAGCGTTTCCAGCGGCTCCTTCGCCTTCATCTGAACCACCTTGTAGCCGCCGGCCTTCAGGCGGCGCAGCAGCGTCGGCAGTGCCTGAGCGGTGTGTTTCTGCAGGTCGTGCATCAGAATGATGCCCTTGCCCTGCTTGTCCAGCTTGGTCATGACGGTCTGGATGACCTGGTCGGGCGAGGTGGACTTGAAGTCGAGCGAATCGACGTCGACGGAGAACATCGCGATATTCCGGCTGGCCAGATGGGCGAGGGTCGCTTGCGTGTGGGCGAGCGCCGGGAAGCGGAAGAACGGCGAGGGCGCGGTGCCGATCGCCATCTTCACGGCGCTGAACCCCTTCTCGATCTCGTCCTTGGCCTGCTGCTCCGTCAGCTTCTTGCTGTCGAGATGCGCATGCGACCAGGTGTGCGAGCCGACCGTGTGGCCGGCGGCGGCAACCTGTTTCAGGATTTCCGGATGATAGGTGGTGTGCAGGCCGATCGGGAAGAACACCGCCTTGGTGCATTCGTCCGCAAGCGCCTTCAGCACCGCCGGCGTGGTCGGCCACGGGCCGTCGTCGAAGGTCAGCACGACCTCCTTGTCCGTCAGGAAGTCGAATTGCTTGTATTGCAGGAAGCCGAAGCCCGGTCCGCCCGTGGTGTCGATGACGACGGTGCGGCTGACGCCGAGTGCATCGGGATTGGCGCAGGTCGATTTTGCCTGCATCGGTGCGGGTGCGGGAGCAGGCGCCGGGGCGGCCGCCGCCTGTTTCGACACCGCGGCAGTGGTCTCGACATCGTCCTTGGCGGCCGATTTCGTGGCCGCTGCGGGCAGCGGATCCGCCGGCCGGGCGGCGACAGTTTGCGGAGGGGCCGCATCGGCCCGCGGCGAAGCAGTCCAGAACCACACTCCGGCGATCACGGCCGCCGAAACAACCACGGCCAGCATCAGGCCTATCGGATTACGCATCGCTACTCTCTTGAGGAAACTCGGGGCACACGCTCGTAACGAGCCATTAGTGCCAACGAGGTCTTAACGCGATCCCAACGCGCTTGCCTTTGGCGAAGAAAATTAGGCCGTTGTTCTGCGTGATGGTGGTCACAGTCGGCGCCCGCCCAAGCGCACGATCGCGAACGCAGCGGAGTTCGCGAGATGCTTGCGGCGATGCAGCGCAAGTGGTTTCGCTGGCTGCGACCTCCAGTCGGAACCAGGCTGCCCGCGCCGCCGTTTGAACCTTCTTCGGCGCGCGGAAACAACATAGAACGCCGTTGTCGCGCCCGTCGGTGGTATGAAGGTTTTCAGAAATGACCAGATTGCTGTTCGTCATTCCATTGGTTCTGGCGGCGTCCGCGGCCTCGGCGCAGCAGCAGGGGCGGGAAGCCTGTACACGTGACGCGTCGCGGTTCTGCCGGGCGTATCTCGACAAGGGCGATGATGCCGTGCTGGCCTGCCTGAAGGAGCACCGCGGCCGGCTCACCAGGACGTGCCAGCAGACGCTGACGACGCACGGGCAGTGACGGCAACAGAGACTACGTGCTGCTCCCGGCCGCCGTCGCGACGACAGGCAATACTTCGGTGGCTCCGGGGTCGGGCGTCTCGTCCTTCCAGCGCACCGAGCCGAAGGGACGCTCCAGCATGCGGCGCACCCGGATCGGTTCGGGGCCGAGATGGAAGGCTATCGCCTTCAGATGCAGTTCGCGCTCGGATTGGGTGGCGCGGTTGCGCTGGCGCAGGTAATCGAGCCAGGTCGGGCAGTGATAACGCTCGGTCCACAATTCGGGATCGGCGATGTCGCGCGCGATCGACCAGCCATAGGCGCCGTTGCGCTGCCGGCTGAGCTGCACCTCCAGCATCACATTGTGGAAGGCGCGGGCGTTCTCTTGCGCGACGCGGTACTCGATCTCGACCACCAGCGGGCCGCTGCGCGGGGTGAGCGACAGGCGGACCTCGGGATCGGCGAGCGCCTCGGTGGCGTCCTCGTTGCGGGCGCCGACCGGCGGCATCCTGAGCCATAGTCCGAGCAACGGCGACAACAGCATCAGGGTGGCGGAGACAAGGAGCGCGATCTCGACGCCGGCGCTATCGGTGAGGCGGCCCCAGCCCCAGCTTCCGATCGCGATCCCGCCGGCGATCGCGGCCTGGAACGCCGCCAGCGAGCGGCCGGCGACCCAGCGCGGCGCCGAGAGCTGCACGCCGATATTGAACAGCGCGATCGCCATCATCCAGACCGCGCCGGCGAGCACCAGCGCCGCCGCAGTCACCACCGGCTGCTTGCTGATTGCGACCGCAGCAATCGCCCCCGCCATCGAGATCGCGCAGACGCGTACCGCAGCCTCGCCGCTCATCCGTTTGCGCACCTCGCCGATATTCAGGGCGCCGAGCACCGCGCCCATGCCGAACGCTCCGAGCATGATGCCGTAGGTCTGCGCGCCGCCATGCAAGAGGTCGCGCGCCACCAGCGGCATCAGGGCGGAGACCGAGCCGCCGATGATGCCGGTGACCAGCGTGCGCGTCAGCACGATCTTGATCGACGGCGAATGGTTGATGTAGCGCACGCCGGAGACGATGGCGCGGTTGAGCCGCTCACGCGGCAGCCGCGACGGCTCACTGACGCGGTCCCAGAGGAACAGCACGATCAGGAGCGGCAGATAGAACAGGGCGTTGAGCGCAAAGGCGGCCACCGCGCCCGCGGTTGCGACCACGATGCCGCCGATCGCGGGCCCGAAGCTGCGGGCGATGTTGTAGCTGATGCCGTTGAGCGCCACCGCGGCCGGCAGCGTTTCGGGCGGCACCTGCTCGCTGACCGAGGACTGCCAGGCCGGGCCGAACAGCGCCATGCCGCTGCCGACGATGAAACAGAGCCCAAGCAGGATGTTCGGCGTCACCAGGTCGAGCCATGCCAGCGCCGTCAGCACGGTGGCGCCGACCAGCGCGATCACAAGCGACACCATCGCCACGATCCGGCGGTCGTGCATGTCGGCAATGGCGCCGGCCGGCATCGCGATCAGCATGATGGGCAGCATCAGGGCGGTCTGCACCAGCGCCACCTTGTCGGCCGAGGACGTCATCTGCGTCATGGCCCAGGCGGCGCCGACGCCCTGGATCAGGATTCCGAGGTTGGAAAGCAGGCTCGCCAGCCAGATACGCCGGAACACCGAATGCACAAGCGGCGCCATGATGCCGTCGGCGGCCAGGCTCGAGCGTCGCGGCGATGCTGTCATGGTGGTTCCGTAGTCCTCTGTTGGCTGTCTGATTCCGGCAGCGGAGTGATGCCCGTCAAACGCCTGAATTGTCCAGTCGTCATGCTGTCATTTCCCTACCGCAAAGACGCGGCTTGGCAGCTCGACGAGGGGGCAGCGAGGTAACAAATGAGCGTGTTCGGGCGAACTCTTCGGAAGGAAGCTGTTTTGCGCCTTCATCGCGCCCGGCGGGAAGCGTAGACTGCCGGATCGAGACTGGAGCAAGCACCATGAGCATAGCCGAAGTCTACGACCTGCCGGTCTCGCGGAAGCGGCTGGTCCCACCGGCTCCGCCGCGCGCGCCCGACGACATGTCCGCCTTCAGGCGCATGAGGGCTATCCGCGAAAGCCCGATCGCGAGCTGGGGCCAGCGCGCCTACGAGGAGGAGATCGTCCGCGGCCGCTTCTTCGGCCGCAGCAGCTTCATCCTCAATACATCAGATGCGATCAGACATGTGCTGGTCGACAATTGCGAGAATTATACGCGCACGCCGGCCGCCTTCCGGGTGTTGCGCCCGATGCTCGGCGAAGGTCTCCTGATCGCCGAAGGCCGCGCCTGGAAACACCAGCGCCGCACGCTCGCGCCGGCCTTCACGCCGCGTGCGATCACAACGCTGGTGCCGCACATGATCGCGGTGACCGACGAGACCATCGCAAAGCTCAAGGCCGCGAGCGACCGTCCGGTGGACCTTCGCCAGACCATGCAGCGGATGACGCTTGAGATCGCCGGCCGCACCATGTTCTCGTTCGGCATGGATCGCCATGGTGGCACTTTGCGCGATTTCGTCATGGACTATGGCGAGCGGCTGGCGCGGCCGCATTTCCTCGACATGCTGCTGCCGCTCGGCTGGCCGAGTCCGCAGGATTTCGCGCGCGCTCGCTTCCGCAAGCGCTGGACCGCGTTCGTGGCCATGCTGATGGCGGAGCGCCGCGCCGCCGGCAAGAAGAGCGATGCGCCGCCGCGCGATCTGTTCGACCTCATGGTCGCGGCGCGCGACCCCGAGACCGGACAGGCCTTCACCGACGCGCAGCTCGGCGACGAGATCGCGACCATGATCCTCGCCGGCCATGAGACGACGGCGACTGCCTTGTTCTGGGCGCTCTACCTGCTTTCGCTCGATCCTGCGACGCAGGAGGATCTTGCCGCTGAAGTGAAGGCGGTTGCCGCGGGCGGTGGGCTCGAGATCGAGCGGCTGAAGTTCACCCGCGCCGTCATCGAGGAGACCATGCGGCTCTATCCGCCGGCTTTCCTGATCGCGCGCGCCGCGGCGGGGGCGGATATGATCGCCGGCATGCCCGTGAGGAAGCGTGACGTGGTGCTGATCGCGCCGTGGCTGCTGCACCGGCATGAGAAGCTCTGGCACGATCCGGCGGCGTTCGTGCCGTCGCGTTTCATGACCGGCACGCCGCCCGATCGCTTTGCCTATCTGCCGTTCGGCGTCGGCGCGCGGGTCTGCATCGGCGCGCATTTCGCGCTGGTCGAGGCGACGCTGGCGCTGGGGAAACTGATCGGCGCCTTTCGCGTCTCGCTGGTCGACAAGCAGCCGGTGATGCCGGTCGGGGTGGTGACGACCCAGCCCGACCGCTCGCCGATGTTTGCGATCACGCCGCGGTAAACGGACCTTGCGTTTCGGCGCAGGTCGCCTCATCTAAGGTTTCGCCATGAGCGATACGCAGGCCCAGTTCGCAGTGTTGAAACAGACGGCCGATCCGGCCGTCGTCGATGAAATCGCGCGGCTGATTGCCGATGGCGATGATCGCGAACTCAACCGCATCAACGTGCTTGACTTCGCCGGGCGCACCGGGCTCGACCAGGAAAAGGTCATTTCCGGCTTCCTGCATGCCTCACGGCTCGGCCTGTTCGACATGAGCTGGAACGTGCTGTGTCCCGGATGCGGCGGGGTGCTCGATGCGCACTCGACGCTGAAATCGCTGCGTCACGACGATTATAATTGCGCGCTCTGCGCCGCCGGCTACGAGGCTTCCGTCGACGAAATGGTCGAGGTCGCCTTCACCGTCAGCCCGCGGGTCCGCCGCATCGGTGCCCACGATCCGAATTCGCTGCCGATCTGGGAGTACATGCGGCAGATGTTCTGGAGCTCGGGCATCGACCTCAACGAGGAATCGTTTTCGCGCCTGGTCAAGGAAACCACGCTCGAAGCGCTCGAAATGCCGGCCGGCGAGAAGGCGATCCTGTCGCTGAATCTGCCCAAGCAGTTCGTCATCGTGTTCGAGCCGGTGACGCATTCGGCGCACTTCCTCGACATTCAGGGCGAGCCGACCACCGATCGCCAGCAGCTTTCAATCGTCTACAACAAATTGCACGCGCCGACCGGCACGACGGTGCTGCGGCCAGGGCCGTTGCGGCTTGCGCTGGAAAATCAGGCCGGCGTCCGCGCATTGCCGTCGGTCTGGATTGCGGGCGACGCGCTGCACCAGATGCTGGGCAGGCGCAAGCCGATCCTTACGGCGAAGCGGATGCTGAGCAACCAGACGTTCCGCGACGTCTTCAAGGCCGACAATCTCAACGTCGACCAGCGATTGAAGATCACCTCGCTGACCTTCCTGTTCACGGATCTCAAGGGTTCGACCGCGCTTTACGAGCGGGTCGGCGATCTCGCCGCCTTCGATCTGGTGCGCGCGCATTTCCATGCGTTGCTCGATATCATCGCTTCCGAGCACGGCGCGGTCGTGAAGACCATCGGCGATGCCGTGATGGCGACCTTCATCAAGCCTGAACATGCGCTCGCGGCCGGCTTGCGCATGCGTGCGGCGATGAAGAAGCTCAACGACGAGCGCGGCAAGCAGGACCTGATCGTCAAGATCGGGATTCACGAAGGCCCTTGCCTCGCGGTGATGTTGAACGAGGGGCAGGATTATTTTGGCCAGACCGTCAATATCGCCGCACGTGTGCAGAGCCTGTCAACCCAGCAGGAAATCCACATCACCGCGCCGATCATCGATTCGCCGGAAGTGGTCTCCATCCTGGAGAAAGCGGAGATCCGGCCGATCCAGAAGGAAGCGGCGCTGCGCGGCATCGCCGACAAGATGGTGGTGTACGAGATACCTTGAGTCTTGTCGTCCCGGCCTTGAGCCGGGACCCATACCGCGGAATCTATCAGTAGAGCGATCTGCTCGACGCTTTCGCCAAGCAACCACTCCCTGTGGTTATGGGTCCCCGATTTCGCGGGGATGACAGTGGCGCCCAGATTGCCTAAACGTAATGCAGACCGCCGCACCGGCGCGATTGCGTGGACTGCACTTCCACGCCATATACGTCCCCATACACTGTCAATCGATAGAGGCGTTGATGCTCGACGGACTTCGCCAGTTCATTGCCGATATTGTGTCGCCCGATGCGCAAGCGGATCGTGCGTTCGATGACAATGATTATCGTCTTGCCGCCACCGCGCTGCTCGTGCACGTCGTCTCGATCGACGGCGAGCCCAGCGCGAACGAGAAGCGCAAACTGCACAGCCTGATCGAAAACCGCTTTGGTCTCGATCCCGGCACCGCGGACAAACTGATTGCTTCCGCCACGCGGATCGAAGGCGAGGCGGTCGATCTCTATCATTTCACCAGCGTCATCATGCGGCAGGTCAATGAGGACGGTCGCCTGCGCATCGTCGAGATGATGTGGGAACTGGTCTATGCCGACGGCCAGGTCAGCGAGTTCGAAGACAACGTGGTGTGGCGCGCGGCGGACCTCCTGGGTGTCTCCTCGCGCGACCGCATCGATCTCAAGCGCCGCGTGGCCGAGAAGCAGGCGAGCCTGCCGCGAGGGCCCTGGGGCGTTGCAGACGCGGCAATCTGACACGGCGTTCGCGGGCTGTTCGCTCCGCCGTGCAGATGACGAAACTTTAATGTATATCGTGCAGCCGGTCCGGTTTGCGCGATAAGCCACCAAAATGGTGCATTCCGGTCGCGAACGTGGCCGGCGCTGCATGCGGATATTCCCGCGGATGGCTTGCGTCCCACCACAAGCCTATGCTCTCGTCCGGCCGTTCGTAACAGGCCCCGTGGTTGATTAAGAGCATTCGATCGTGACCGAGCGTGTGACGCTGATTACTGGTGCATCGGCGGGTATAGGCACCGAGCTGGCGCGTGTTTTCGCATCCAACGGTCATCGTGTGGCGCTGGTGGCGCGCCGCGCCGATCGCCTCACCGCGCTCGCCAATGAAATCATCGCCAAGGGCGGCGCGGCGCCGATCGTGATTCCCTGCGATCTCGAGCAATCCGACGCCGGCGACAGGATCGCCGATGCGCTGGCCGCGGCCGGCGTCGAGGTCGAGTATATGGTCAACAATGCCGGCTTCGGCGTGTTCGGCTATGCGAACAAGCGCGACCGGGTCGACCAGCTCAACATCATCAACGTCAACATCCGCGCGCTGACCGACCTGTCGCTGCGATTTACCGATTCGGTGATCCGAAATCGCGGCGGCATCCTCAATGTCGGCTCGATCGCCGGCTTCCTGCCGGGGCCGGGCATGGCGGTCTATTACGCGTCCAAGGCCTATGTGCTGTCGTTCACGGAAGCGCTGCGCAAGGAGCTTGAGCCGCACGGCGTCCGTGTCACCCTGGTCTGCCCGGGGCCGGTGCCGACGGAATTCCAGGCCCGCGCCGGGTTCGCGCCGGGATTTGATTCCGCGATCCTCAACGTCTCGGCAGCGGAGGTCGCGCAGCAGGCCTATCGCGGCTTGATGGCAAACAAGCGCGCGGTGCTGCCCGGCGTCTTCATCAAAATGGTGCCGGTCCTGCTCCGGTTCTTCCCGCGTTCGTTCATCCTGGCGGCCGTTGGGGGCTTCCAGCTCCGGCGGCGATAGTCCGCTGTTAGCGCTGAGGCTGCGGCAGCTCTGAATCAGGTTCGGTGTGGTGAGACAGGCCCGCCTTCACCCTTCGGGCTCCGACGCGGCAGCCTTCGCCATGATAGGGCTTGCCGAGCCGTAGCTCGCGAGTTGAGGAAAGAGCCCGCCTTCACCCTTCGGGCTCCGACGCGGCAGCCTTCGCCACGATAGGGCTTGCCGAGCCGAAGCTAGCGAAGCCAGCGAAGGCTGGTGGAGCCAGGCGGGATCGAACCGCCGACCTCATCATTGCGAACGATGCGCTCTCCCAGCTGAGCTATGGCCCCGTCCAGACCGGTCCGTGCTGAGCAACTCGGCCGGCAATCGGCGCCATTTACCGTCCCGTCCGAGGGCAAGTCAAGAACAGTAAACGCCCGGTTTTTGGCGCGATCAGCCCGCAAGTTCCCTTGTTTGTGCAGGGGCGAACCGATATTTAGCTCCCTGTCCCACCCGCGAGCCCCCTTCACATGCGCGCCGTCCTCGACATCCTCATCATCGTCCTTGACCTCTATGTCTGGCTGTTGATCGCCGCCGCTATCCTGTCGTGGCTGGTCGCGTTCAATGTCGTAAACACGCGCAATCAGTTCGTCTCCGCAGTGGCCGAGTTCCTGTACCGGATCACGGAACCGGTGCTGGCGCCGATCCGGAACATCATGCCGAACCTGGGCGGGCTCGATATCTCGCCGATCATCGTGATCCTGCTGATCATGTTCATCGAGCGGGTGATCATGTACTACGTCTATCCCAACGTGATCTGAGCGCCCTTCGGCCGGTGACCGAACGGTGACCGAACCCTGGCGCACTTCCGCCGATGGCATCAGCGTTGCACTGCGCGTGACGCCCCGCGGCGGCCGCGACGACATCGACGGTATCGAGACGCTATCCGACGGCCGCAGCGTGCTGAAGGTCCGGGTCCGGGCCATCGCCGACGGCGGCGAGGCCAATCGGGCGGTAATGGGCCTGCTCGCCAAGGCGCTGGGCGTGCCCAAGAGGCGGGTGAAGATCCTCTCGGGCGCCACGTCGCGGCTGAAGCAGGTGGCGATCGAGGGCGATCCACGACAACTCGGCGAGACCTTGCGGCAGTTGACCAGAGCGAAGGATTGAGATGACGGCTCATATCATCGACGGAAAAGTCATTGCAGCCGACCTCCGCGCACGCGTTGCGGAGGAGGTTGCCCGCGTCAAGCGCGAGCGCGGACTTGTGCCGGGGCTGGCCGTGGTCCTGGTCGGCAATGATCCCGCGAGCGAAGTCTATGTCCGCAGCAAGCACACCCAGACGCAGGCCGCCGGCATGGCCTCGTTCGAGCACAAGCTGCCGGCCGACGTCGCAGAGGCCGATCTCTTGGCGCTGATCGGCAAGCTCAACCGCGACCCGGCGGTGCACGGCATCCTGGTGCAGCTGCCGCTGCCGAAATCCATTCACACCGAAACCATCATCAATGCCATTGATCCGGCCAAGGATGTCGACGGCCTGCATCCGAACAATGCCGGGCGGCTCGCCGGCGGCTTCACCGCGCTGTCGCCCTGCACGCCGCTCGGCTGCATCATCCTGACCAAGAGCGTCCATGCCTCGCTCGAAGGCATGAACGCGCTGGTGATCGGCCGCTCCAATCTGGTCGGCCGTCCGCTGGTGCAGTTGCTGTTGAACGAGAACGCGACGGTGACGATCGCGCATTCGCGCTCGCGCGACCTGCCGAAGCTCGCCCGAGGTGCCGACCTGCTCTATGCGGCGGTCGGCAGGCCCGAGATGGTGCGCGGCGACTGGATCAAGCCGGGCGCGACCGTGATCGATGTCGGCATCAACCGCATTCCGGTGCCCGGCGGCAAGCCGCGGCTGGTTGGCGACGTCGCCTATCAGGAGGCGCTCAACGTCGCCGGTGCGATCACGCCGGTGCCGGGCGGCGTCGGGCAGATGACGGTGGCGTGCCTGCTGGTGAACACGCTCCGCGCCGCCTGCGCGATCGCAAGGTTGCCGGCGCCGGGGGTTTAGGAACTCTCTGTCATTCCGGGGCGATGCCACCGGGTCCGCGCGAAGCGCGGCCCGATGACAGGCTCCGCATCGAGCCCGGAATCCATTTCACCCCTAGCGCTTGTGGCCCGATGGATTCCGGGCTCGCGCTGACGCGCGCCCCGGAATGACGGGTGCGTCATGACCCCGCGCTGTTCTCGATGAATCGCCGATAGAACCGGATCATGTCGGCATAGCCATCGATGCTGAGGCGTTCATTGGTGCCGTGGAAGCGCTTCAGGTCCTCGCTGTTGGCCCGCACCGGGGAGAAGCGGAAGATGTTGTCGGTGATCTCTGCATAATGCCGCGAATCGGTCGCGGCGATCATCAGGCCGGGCGCGACGATGACGTCGGGGTAGATCTCGCGAATGGTACGGTTGAGCGTCTGGTAGGACGCGCTGACTGTGCCGGTCACCGGTGGCGGATCGGTATTGCCGGGAAACGGTTTGATCGCGATGCGATCGTTGGCGACGGTGGAGCGGACGTGCTCGGTCACGCTCGCCTGGGTGTCGCCGGGAAGCAGGCGGAAGTTGACGGTGGCATCGGCATGGCCGGGCAGCACATTATCCTTGTCGCCGGCATTGAAGATGGTGAGCGCGGTAGTGGTGCGTACCATCGCTTCCGTCGGCCCGCTCTTCTCGAACTCGCGCAAGAGCAGCGGCTTGAACAGCCAGAGGTTCGACAGCACCACGCGGTTGAAGCCGCTCATCTCTGGGGCCAGCGTGTCGAACATCTCTGACACCGTGGCACGGATCTGCATCGGCAGGCGGTGATCCTCGAGCCTTGCGAGCGCCGCGCTCATCATGCCGATCGCGGTCTCGCGCGGCGGCATCGAGGAGTGGCCGGGCGTCGCCTGTGCCGAGAGCACCAGCGTGGCATAGCCTTTTTCTGCGACGCCGATCAGGGCAGCCGGCTTGGCAAGCCCTTTCATGATGCCGTCGGTGATCAACAGCCCCTCGTCGAGCACGAAGTCGAGCTTGATCCCGCGCGAGGCGAGCGTCGCGGCGATGACCTTGGCGCCGCGCGGGCCCGCGACCTCCTCATCGTGGCCGAAGGCGAAATAGATCGTCCGCTTCGGGTGGAAACCCGCTTTCGCCAGCGCGTCGGCGGCCTCCAGCATCGAATAGAGGTTGCCCTTGTCGTCCCAGGAGCCGCGGCCCCAGATGAAGCCGTCGGCGATCACGCCGTCATAGGGCGGCTGCTGCCAGTCCTTGTCGGTGCCGGGCGCGACCGGAACCACGTCCTGATGCGCGAGCAGGGCGATCGGCCGCGCCCGCGGATCGCTGCCTTCCCAGGTATAGAGCAGGCTCAGGCCGCCGATGATCTCGCGCTTGGCTGCGGCATGAAACGCCGGGAAGCTCTTCTCGATATGCGCCTGCATGCCGCGCAGCGCCTGGGCATGCTGCTCGGGCTTTTCAAAGCTCGAAATCGTCTTGAACCGGATCGCCTCGGCAAGCCGGGTGGCGGCGGCTTCGGCGTCAACGGCTGCGCGCGGGATGGCCTCGACCTGGAGCTGCCGCGAGCCGCGGCTGAAGACATTGAAGGCGACCGCGCCGGCAAGGACGACAGCCGCTGCAAGCAGGAGCAGCAGGGCCTTGCCGATGATCTTGATGAGCCGGCGCAATCGTCCCCCCTCGACACGCCGACGCCCCGGAAGCGCTGCGTCGCGCGTTCGGGGCGCGGCTATTTATTTCTTCGCGCGCGCGATCGCCTCGGTGATCAGCTTGCGCGCTTCATCGGCATCGCCCCAGCGCAGCACCTTCACCCATTTGTTTTTCTCGAGATCCTTGTAGTGCTCGAAGAAGTGCTGGATCTGGTCCAGCGTGATCTGGGGAAGGTCGCTGTAGTTCTTCACCTTGTCGTAGCGCTGGGTGAGCTTCGACGAGGGCACCGCGAGGATCTTCTCATCACCGCCGGCTTCATCCTCCATCAGCAGCACCCCGACCGGCCGCACGCTCATCACCGCGCCCGGCACGATGGCGCGGGTATTGACGATCAGCACGTCGCAGGGGTCGCCGTCGTCTGAAAGCGTATGCGGGATGAAGCCGTAATTGCCGGGATAGCGCATCGGCGTATAGAGGAAGCGGTCGACCACCAGCGTGCCGGCTTCCTTGTCCATTTCATACTTGATCGGCTCACCGCCGACCGGCACTTCGATGATGACGTTGACGTCATGCGGCGGATTCACTCCGATCGATACCGCATCAATACGCATAGAGAACTCCGTGATTGCCAGGGCAGGCGCGCCGGGCAGGAATAGTGATTGCTGCTGTCATACGCGGGCTGGGCCCGCCCATCCATCGAACTTTCGAGGAAAAATGATGGATTTTTGGGCTATTGGTTGACGCGCGCGCATAGCGCCGGCCCGAGGCCGCCCCCGACCTCAGTTGGTCCAGGCAAAAGCGACCTTGTCGAGCGATTTCGGCCCGAACCGCTCCGAAGAGCGCGCCACCATGCGGCCGCCAAGCGCGCGATAGAATTCCGTGGCCGGGTCGTTATCGGACAGCGCCCAGACCACCATGCTCTTCAGCCCGCTCTGCACGAGGTCGCGGCGGGCGGCATTGAACAGGCGGCGGCCGAAGCCGAGGCCCTGGAATTCCGGCCGCAGATAGAGCTCGTAGATCTCGCCTTCGAAGTGCAGGCTGCGGGCGCGGTTACGACCGTAATTGGCATAGCCCGCGATCTTGTCGCCGAACACCAGCACGCTGACGCGGCTGCCCTTGCGGATCGCACTGTCCCACCAGCAAGGACCGCGCCGGTTGATCAGCTTTTCCAGTTCGGCGCCGGGGATGATGCCCTGATAGGCCGAACGCCAGGCTTCGTCGTGCGTAGCCGCCACCGCGGCTGCATCCGCAACTTTGGCCGGCCGGACCTCTATCAGGGTTGTGCTCATGATCCAATCAAAGCAAGTCGGCGCGCCGCCTTCAAGCTCTATCGTTAATTATCGGTTAACCTGTGGACTTTTTGCATCAGTTTTTGAACGACTTGTATCGAAAGAGGACAATGCGATGCTTCGATCGGCCAGTTCGTGATGCTGGAGGCGGGCTGGCGTCACGCCGACGACATATGGTCAGCAAGCGTGTCGTGAAAAACTGCGCCGAGTGTTGATTCGCGCGATAGTCTTTCGGCGAATCCTGTTTGCCCAGCATGGTCGCGTCAGGCCGAGGATGCATTCACCTAAAGTGATTTTCGCGCTGCTTGTTGCCGCGGCGGTCGGCTCTGGGCCCGCGCTGGCGCAACCCATCTTGGGGCCGCGGGGCGAGGAGGGCGAGCCGGACCGGCGGCAGCAATGGCTGGTGCCGTCGCCCGATCCCGCGCGGCCGGCTCGCGCCTTGCTGTTTCGCCCGCCGGGCGCAGGGCCATTTCCGCTTGCCGTGATCGCGCACGCCACGACGCAGAATGTGCTGCGCCGGGCGCAGATGCCACAGCCCGAATACCGCGCGCTGGCGGCTTTTCTGGTCGCACGCGGCCTTGCCGTGCTGTTGCCGGAGCGGCTGGGCCACGGCGCGACAGGCGGAACATACCTGGAGGATCAGGGCGGCTGCGACGAGGCGGATTATTCACGCTCGGCTCGTGCCACCGCCGGGCAGATCGGGCTTGCGCTCGATTATCTGCACGACCAGCCGTTCATCCGGAAGGATCACGCCGTCGTCATCGGTCATTCCGCCGGCGGCTGGGGTGCGCTGGCGCTCGCCGCCGAGAAGCCGGAGGGCATTTCGGCGATCATCGCCTTTGCGCCCGGGCGCGGCGGCCGCGCCAATGACTTTCCGAATCAGGTCTGCGCGCCGCATACGCTCATGGCTTCCGCGGCAAAGTTCGGCCGAAGCGCGAAGGTGCCGGTGACTTGGCTCGTCGCCGCCAATGACAGCTATTTTCCGCCCGAGCTGTCGCGCCGGCTTGCCGATGCCTTTCGCAAAGCCGGCGGGCGGGCGGATTTTCATATCCTGCCGGCCTCTGGCGGAGAGGGTCATTGGCTGCCCGAAAGCGAGAATGGCGTTAAGCTTGCGGCGGCAGAACTCGATCGCGCGCTGAAAGCGCCGCGCGCCGCTGCGGCCAAAAAGCCATGACGCTCTATTTCTTTGTCAAGTATCTGCATGTGCTCGGCGCCATCGTCATCCTCGGCACCGGCACGGGCATCGCCTTCTTCATGCTGATGGCGCATCGCAGCGGCGACGCCGATTTCATCGCGCGCACGGCCGCGACCGTGGTGATCGCCGATGCGGTGTTCACGCTGACGGCGGTATTGCTGCAGCCGGCGACTGGCGGGCTGTTGATGCTGATGTCGTCGACCTCGCTTGCCGAAGGCTGGCTGCTCGCCTCGCTCGCGCTCTATGCCGTCGCGGGAGCCTTCTGGGTGCCCGTGATCTTCATGCAGATCGAGATGCGCGATCTCGCGAGGCTGGCCGCGGAGAAGGGCGAAAGGCTGCCGCCGCGCTATTTCGCGCTGTTCCGCGGCTGGTTTCTGTTCGGCATCCCCGGCTTCGGCTCGGTGATGCTGATTCTCTGGCTGATGATCGCAAAACCATCTTAGGGACCCTGGTGAAGACGGGAGCCGCGATCGTGCTGATGCTGGCGGTCTTGCTGATACTGGATAACCGATGACACCCTGGCCCGACGACGACGTGATCCTCTATGACGGCGTCTGCATCTTCTGCTCGCGCTGGGTGCGCTTTGTCATCGCGCGCGACGCGGACCGCCGCTTCCACTTCACGCCGATCCAATCGGACTATGGCACGCGGCTGGCCCATGCGTTCGGCATCGATCCCAATGACCCCGACACCAACGCCGTCGTGCACGGCGGCGTCGCGTATTTCAAATCCGACGCCGCGCTGACGGTGCTGAGCCGGTTACCCGGCTGGCGCTGGACGCGAGCGCTGTTCGCGGTGCCAAAGCCGCTGCGCGACGCCGTCTACAATCTCGTCGCCCGCAACCGCTATCGCATCTTCGGGAAGTACGAGACTTGCTTTGTGCCGGATGCGGATATGCGTTCGCGGGTGATGGAATGATGTTTCCCACCGTCATTGCGAGCGCAAGCGAAGCAATCCACGCCTCCGCAAGTGGTGAAATGGATTGCTTCGCTCCGCTCGCAATGACGAGTGAGCCCGCTATCGCTTCGCCAGCGATGCCAACACTTCCTCCGCCGCGCGCTCGCCTGAGTCGCGTGCGCCATGCGCGGTGGAGAAGAAGTTCGGCGAGGTCGCTTCGCCTGCGAAGAACAGCCGACCATCGACCGGCGCGGCGAGCACGGCGCGTTTGCCCGCACGTCCCGGGAGTGCGTGCGAATAGGCGCCGCGGGCGAACGGATCGTTCGCCCAGCGGGATTCTGTCAGCGGCTTCAGCTTGCGGCGGATGTCGTTGCCGAGGAAGCCCGCGATCTCGTCGATGCTGTGCGCGGCAAAGGCGCCGTCGCCGGCATCTTCCAGTTCTCTTGCAAACCGGCCGCCAAAAAAGCCTTCGATGCAGGGCTGGCCGAACGGGCGGATGTGATAGGTGCCCATTTCGGTGCGCATGGTGGCGCCGCGCAAATTGCCTTCCTTCGGAAAAGCTTCCGCATCGGCAAGCGCGAGCGTCACCTTGTCGTCGACGCCGAGCGGCAGTCCCCGCGCGGCGTCGACCTTTGCCGGCAGCGCCGGCGAGAAGCGGATCGCTTCATCCGCGATCAAATTGGTCGGCACTGTCACGATCACGCGATCGGCCGCAAGCGTGCCCAGCGACGTTTCGAGGCGCAGGCGTTTTCCGGAATGGTCGATCAGCGTGACATTGCAGTTGAGCGTGACGGGACATGAGGCACCGTACGCCGCGATCAGCGCGCCATAGCCGCGCCGCACGCGCCAATTGATGTTGGTGTCCTCGTAAGCCTCCATGTCCTGGATCGAGACCTGATCGAGCTCGCAGCCGTTCACATAGGTGGAGATCGCATCGATCATCGGGTTCCAGCGGTTGCCCGGCTCGAGATAGCGGTTGGCAGGCGCGTCCTCGCCGGTTTGCGCGGCTTCCCAGGCGCGCTCATAGAACTCGTCGAGCGAACGGATGAAATCATCGCGATCGGCTTGCGGGAACGCCTTGCCATAGGCGCGCTCGCGCCAGGGCGGCAAGGTCTTATCGATCTCGAAATTCAGTTGTCCCGCGATGGCAATGAAACTGTTCTTGTCCGCCGAATGCAGCCAGCCGCAGCCGACGTCGAACACCACATCGGGCGCGGCCTGGACCGTGTGCGCTCTTCCACCGAGGCGGTCGCGCGCTTCGAGCACGATCACCGACAGGCCGGACACCTTGAGCGCATTGGCAGCGCCAAGGCCGGCTGCGCCTGCGCCGATGATGGCGACGTCGACTGAGGAGGGGAGGGAACTCATGGCACGGCTCTAGCACGTTCCTGTGCATGCCTGAAGCCGCCCCGAGCATAGCCGTCATCACCCGCGTATGCGGGTGATCCAGTATTCCAGAGACATCAATGCTTAAGCCCAAAGGCCGCCGCGTACTGGATGCCCCGCATGCGCGGGGCATGACGAAAAGGTGAACTTAGGCCACCGCTTCCTTGGCCTTTTCGGCGCGCTTGCGGTCGTTCGGATCGAGGTGCTTCTTGCGCAGGCGGATCGACTTCGGCGTCACCTCGACCAGCTCGTCGTCCTCGATATAGGCCAGCGCCTTTTCCAGGGTCATGCGGATCGGCGGGGTCAGGCGCACCGCTTCATCTTTGGAGGTGGTGCGGATGTTGGTGAGCTGCTTGCCCTTCAGCACATTGATCTCGAGATCGTTGTCGCGGGTGTGCTCGCCGACGATCATGCCCTTGTAGACCTTCCAGCCCGGCTCGATCATCATCGGGCCGCGGTCTTCCAGCTTGAACATGGCGTAGGCGACGGCCTCGCCCTGGTCGTTTGAGATCAAGACGCCGTTACGACGGCCCTGGATCTCGCCCTTGTAGGGCGCATAGCCGTGGAACAGGCGGTTCATGATCGCAGTGCCGCGGGTATCGGTCAGCAGTTCGCCCTGATAGCCGATCAGGCCGCGGGTCGGCGCGTAGAACACGAGTCGCAAGCGGTTGCCGCCGGACGGGCGCATCTCGATCATCTCGGCCTTGCGCTCGCTCATCTTTTGCACGACGACGCCGGAATGCTCCTCGTCGACGTCGATCACGACCTCTTCGATCGGCTCAAGCGCTTGGCCGGTCGCCTCGTCCTTCTTGAACACGACGCGGGGACGCGACACTGAAAGCTCGAAGCCCTCGCGGCGCATGGTCTCGATCAGGATCGCGAGCTGCAGTTCGCCGCGGCCGGAGACTTCCATGGAATCCTTGTCGGATGCTTCGGTGACGCGGAGCGCCACATTGCCCTCCGCCTCGCGCAACAGGCGGTCGCGGATCATGCGGCTCGTCACCTTGTCGCCCTCGGTGCCGGCGAGCGGCGAGTTGTTGACGATGAAGGACATCGATACCGTCGGCGGATCGATCGGCTGCGCCGGCAGCGGCGTCTCGACGGTGGGATCGCAGAAGGTGTCGGCGACGGTGCCCTTGGTCAGGCCGGCAATGGCGACGATGTCGCCGGCTTCGGCCTCATCGAGCGGCGTGCGCTCAAGCCCGCGGAACGCCAGGATCTTTGTCACGCGCCCCTGCTCCACCAGCTTGCCTTCCGCGTTCAACACCTTCACCTGTTGGTTCGGCTTGAGGATGCCGGAAGAGATGCGTCCGGTGATGATGCGGCCGAGATAGGGGTTGGCCTCGAGGATGGTGCCGATCATGCGGAACGGGCCTTCCTCGACCTTGGGCGCCGCGACATGGCGCACGATCAGGTCGAACAGCGGCTGCATGCCCTGATCCTTCGGACCTTCCGGGCTCTCCGCCATCCAGCCCTGCTTGGCCGAGCCGTACAGGATCGGGAAATCGAGCTGCTCCTCGCTGGCATCGAGCGCCGCGAACAGATCGAACACCTCGTTGATCACTTCGGTGGGCCGCGCGTCGGGACGATCGACCTTGTTGATGACGACGATCGGCTTCAAGCCGACCTTGAGCGCCTTGGAAACCACGAACTTGGTCTGCGGCAGCGGGCCTTCGGCGGCGTCCACCAGCACCAGCGCGCCGTCAACCATGTTGAGGATGCGCTCGACCTCGCCACCGAAATCGGCGTGGCCGGGGGTGTCGACGATGTTGATGCGGATGTCTTTCCACTGCACCGAGGCGGCCTTGGCCAGGATGGTGATGCCGCGTTCGCGCTCGAGGTCGTTGGAGTCCATGGCGCGTTCGGCGACCTTCTGGTTCTCGCGGAACGTGCCGGATTGCTGCAGCAGGCGGTCCACCAGGGTGGTCTTGCCGTGGTCGACGTGGGCGATGATGGCGACGTTACGAAGATTCATGGCTCTGCTTTTCGGTCATGCACGGGTCTTGAGCGATCTCGCCGGAAAGCCGGGATCGATCCTTGGCAAATACGGCCCCTCCGGGTCCGGATCACACTCAAGCCTTTGAAATCTCGCGGGGCGCGGTTCGCCTCAAAAAGCAAGCCCGGCCGAAGGGGACCGGGCAAAGCTTGCGCGTTTGCGGCGCAATATAGTCAGAAACGGCCAAAAAACAATGCGTTGTTTGCCGGGTGCCGGCCGTTTTTGGGGCTTAGCAAGGCTCCCCTTCACCTCTCCCGCGTGCGGGGGAGGTCGGCGCGCAAGCGCCGGGTGGGGGCTCTCTCCGCGTACAAGAACAGTGCGATTCGCGGAGATACCCCCACCCCAGCCCTCCCCCGCAAGCGGGAGAGGGAGTGCAGTCTCCACCGCAGGTGCAGGTCAGGCCTATCCGGGCTCTTTTTCTTCGCTCGGATAGACCCCGCGGAGCACCTCCTCAAAGTGATCCTTGACGGCCTCGTTGCACAGGCAGGAGCGGAGGCGCAGGCCATCCAGGTTGCGGACCAGAATCGCGCCGCGGCGCGTCTCCAGGATGCTCTCGGCCTTGAAGGACTGGATCACGCGGCTGGCATAGCTGCGGCCCACCCCAAGCAGAGTGGCGAGCTGCTCATGCGTGAGCGGCACGGCGCAGTCGCCATTGGTACGCTCCATGGCCGAGATGATCCATTTGGCGGTGCGCTGCTCGATCGAGTGGATGGCATTGCAGGCGGTCGACTGGAAGATTTGCGCCAGCATGCAGTCGGCATAGCGCGCGAAGACGTTGCGGATCGAAGGCGATTTCAGCTTGGCCGCTTCCAGCCTGCCGACCGGCATCCGCACGAACGGTCCGCCGAATTTGACGACGATGCGGGTATAGGCGGGAAGAAATCCCTGGCTGACGATGCCGCCGACAGCGCCTTCGCGGCCGACCAGGATGGTCTCGACGTCGCGACCGTCCTCGTTGGTCACGAGGTAGGAGACGAGGCCCGGCCCGCACGGAAAATATACGGTCTCGACATCGTCGCCGGGGCTGTAAAGCAGGGCGTTGGCATCGGCCTCGGCGCGCGTGAGGTGCGGCGAGATCAGCCCATAATCGGCGTCGCTCAGACGGCGCAACAGGTTGTTGAAGGGCCGGTCGGCGCTGGCCGGTTGGCCGCGTTGTTGAAGCATCGGGTCTCCCCCTCTCCAACCGCGACGATAGTCAACCCGTTCCCGATTTTATGTTCACAAGTGAACAGACGCCGGAACCACAGTGTGATGCTTTCGACGTGGGAACCGCCGGTGCGCTTCACGTGAGGCGCCGGCAGCGTGCCGACTGCCGGCTCATGGCCGGCCCATCAGATCAATGCTTCAAGACAGGATATGGCGCGCACATGGAACCCGCCTTCAACGGCATGCCCTCCGACGTGTTGATCGTCGAGGATGACCCGATCATCGCCCTCGATTTCGAGGACACGATCCTCGGCCTCGGGGTGACGACGGTGCGGACAGCGACCAGCGTGGCGAAAGCGCTTCAGATCATCGCCCACCGCCAACCCGACTTCGCGCTGCTGGATGTCGTGCTGGCGCGCGAGAACACCTTTGCGCTCGCGGAAAAACTGGACTCGCTGCAAATCCCCTATGTCTTCGTCACCGGCTACGGCGCCGACGTGCAGCTTCCCGCCGCGCTGGCCGGCAAGCCGCGCCTGGTCAAGCCGTGCTCAAGCGAAGCGCTGGAAGCAGCGCTAAGAAAGCGGGTTTAAATGGCAGACCCTCATGGTGAGGAGCGCCGCTTGGCGCGTCTCCGGACGATGCTTCGCATCGCCGGGAGAACCATGAGGCCCGCGGCCCATCCCTCGAGACGCCGCTTCGCGGCTCCTCGGGATGAGGAGAGGCCGGCGGCCAGCGCTGCTGTTTACACCGGCTTCGGGTCGAGCATGGTCGACCACAGCGCGACGTCGGCGCGGTCGCGCAAGGTCACCGTCATCTGCCCGGTCGCGCCGTCGATCTTGACGTGGCCGAAGAACTGCATGCCTGCGGATGGCGGCAGGTTCTGCTTGTCGGCGCCGGGCGCCTTGATGAACTTCACCTCGGGTCCGAACGTGTTGTCGAGCTCGTTGGGGCCGAAAGTGCCGGCATGCAGCGGGCCGGAGACGAATTCCCAGAACGGGTCGAATTCCTGGAATTGGGCCTTGTTCGGATTGTAGTAATGCGCAGCGGCGTAATGCACGTCGGCCGTCAGCCACACGGTGTTGACGATGCCCGCGGTCTTGATGAAGCGCAGGATCTCGGCGATCTCGAGCTCGCGGCCGCGCGGCGGGCCGTCTCCTTGCGCGAACGCTTCGGAGCCCTTGCTGTTGGCCGCATCGTCATAGACGATGAGGCTGAGCGGCATGTCGGAGGCGATCACCTTCCAGGTCGCGCGCGAATTGAGCAGCGCGCGCTTCAGCCAGGCGAGCTGGTCCGGGCCGAGGAAATAGGCTTCTGGGCCGTAGCTGGTCTGCTGGTTGGCGCCGTTGGGGCCGCGATAGCTGCGCTCATCCAGCATGAACACGTCCAGATGGGGTCCGTAGCTGAGCGTGCGGTAGACGCGGCCCGGCTCATTGAGGCTTTCGCGCATCGGATACATCTCATGGAAGGCGCGCGCGGCACGGGCTGCGAGCACGTTGACGTCGCGCTCCTTGTAGGCGGCGGGAAGCTGTTTCGACAGCGACCAGTTGTTGGTGACCTCGTGGTCGTCCCACTGCACGAAGATCGGCACCTCCGCATTGAAGCCGCGCACATGCTCGTCGAGCATGTTGTACTTGTGCGCGGCGCGGTATTCGTCGAGCGTCTCGGCGACCTTGGCCTTTTCGGGAATGGTGACATTCTTCCACAGCTTGCCGTCGGCGAGCTTCACTTCGGACGGAATGACGCCATCGGCATAGATGGTGTCGCCGGAATGCAGCAGGAAATCCGGCTTGTATTTGCGCATGGTGGCGAAGGTGAACATGCCGCCATCGTCAGGATTGATGCCCCAGCCCTGGCCGGCGACGTCGCCGCCCCAGACAAAGCTGACATCGCGCCGGTCGGCGGGCGCGGTGCGGAAGCGGCCGACCACGGGCTCGCCGATGACGTTGACATGGGCGAGGTCGCGGAAGCGGACGCGATAGAAGATGTCCTGGCCGGAGGGCAGGTTTTCCAACAGCATCTTGGCGGTGAAATCGCTTTCGGGCAGCGCCGCAATCGGCGGCAGCGCGCGCGCGTCCTTGAAGGATTCGGCGGTGGCGACCTCGACCATCATCTGCGACGGCCGGTCGGCGCGCGCCCAGACCACGCCGCCGTCCAGGCCGACATCGCCGGACTGCACGCCATGGGTGACCGCCGGCCGGTCGGCGGCGCGGGAAAGATAGGGCATCGCGACGATGCCGGCGCCGGCCGCGGCTGAAGAGAGGAATTTTCGGCGGGAAATCCTGAACGTCATTTGCGAGCCTCCGTCGGTCCGGCGCCAGATGCGCCGAAATGTCGCAACAGACCTAGAAGGATTCTATGACGAAGCGATTACGCCGGCGATCATTGCAATCACAATCCCATCCGACGAATTGGATCATGCTTTCGATGTGATCTGGACGAATTGCATCCGCGGTGCACACTGCGCCCCCTCTCCCGCTTGCGGGCAGGGCTATCGCATATGAAATAGAACTTGGTGGGCGGTCCCTTCGCGGCCCATCCTCGAGACGCACGCTTGGGCGTGCTCCTCAGGATGAGGTCTGATTTCGCGGCGGGATCTTAGACCCTCATGGTGAGGAGCGCCGCTTGCGGCGCGTCTCGAACCATGAGGCCCGCCTCGTTCACAGCCACCAAACAGCCATATGCGATAGCCCTGCGCTTGCGGGGGAGGGTTGGGGTGGGGGTGTCTCCGCATTGGGATTCCCCAGGAGGAGAGAGAGCCCTCGCCCGCTGCGCCGGGGGCGCAGCGACCTCTCCCGCAAGCGGGAGAGGTGAAGTACTCAGGCTGTACCCGCCGCGCGGAATTGCGCGCTGGCGCGCTGCAGGTTTTGCGGCATGCTGATCAACAGCAGCTTGCGGTCGGTGACCGCGTTGTGGAATTGCTCGATCGCGATGTTGAAGGCGGTCAGCGTGCCATCCTCGATCGTGCCGTGCTCGTAGCATGCGAGCGCATCGCGCAGGATGTTGTCGGCTTCCGCCTGCATCTGGTCGAGCTCGTCCATCGAATCGCAATGGCGCGCGGCGGCGATCATGTCGAGCAGCCGGTCGCGTTGCGATGTGTTGACGCTGCGTTCGTCCTTCTTCAGGTAGCCGGCAAACCAGGCGCCGGCCGAGCCCATCGCGGACGCCAGCATCAGCGCCCACCAGATGTAATCGCTATAGCGGTCGAGGAAGGTCTTCTCGTCGCCATCGACGAAAGCCGCGGCGCCCGGATGCACGGGAATCGTGGCGTCCTTGTCGGTGTCCGGCGTCTCGATCCTGGCAGCCGGCGGGAAATCGTTCTTCAGCGACTGCCGGATCGAGAAAAGCTGCCGGGTGAAGAGGGCGATGGTGGATTCGGAAATGCCCCTGCGCGCCACGATATGGTGCGAGAAGCTGATGGTCTTGACCTCGTCCTCCGGCCGGTCGGCGGCACCGAGCGAGCCGGCGGGGATTTGTGAGGCCTCGTAGGCGGGATGGTTCTGCGCGATCGCTTCCGCCGCGTCGATGGCGAGGAAGGTCGGCGTGCCGCCGTCGCGGGTCGAGGCCGCGATCGCGTCGGTCGTGATCTTGCTGTTGACGGGGCCGGCGGCGAGATAGGCGTCCGCTTTCTGGCTCTTGATCGCCTCGGCCGTCTCGTTGGCGGGGAATTGGATGATCTCCACTTTGGCGGGGTCGACGCCATATTGCTGCAGGATCACCTTCAAGAGGTTGACGTTGGCAGGCGTGCGGCCGACGACGCCGACGCGGTGGCCGGCAAGCTGCGCGATCTTGGTGATTTTCGGCGCGGCCTTCTTGCCCCTCGCTCTGCCCTGCGGCGGCACCCAGATCGCCACGACATTCTTGCGTAGCGTCGCCACCGCTTGAGCATTCTTAGGGACGTCCAGATCACCGCGGATAATGGCAAGGTCGGCCTTGCCGTCGCCGAGCGCCTCGGCGCTGGCGACCGCGCCGTCGGTCTGCATCAGACGCAGCCGGATTTGGCCGTTGCCCTGGTTGAAGGCCTGGGTCAGCGCCTGGACGACCTTGAGGTCGTCGCTGTTGGCAGGGCCGACCGCGATCCTGAGATTCACCGGCCGCATCGCGAAGTAATAGCCGGCGGCCAGTGCGCCGATGATGGCAAGCACGCCGGCGATCATCACCAAGCTCAGCCGTCGTCGCGCCGAACGCGGCGGAGGCGAAGCTGGAGCGGCGACGAAGTCGGGCCCGGTCATCGATCGCGCAAACAACCCTTTGAGGTTCCGGTTCATCCTGCCGACGCGTTTAGCGTTCGCATTGTAACAAAATTTCGGCGGTGGCGAGGTTACAATCCCGTCATGGTTAGCAGCGGCGATAGGACGCGCTTTCAGATCCGAATTTCCGCCCGGATCCGGTTCGTGGGCGCCCGTGTTAGGGTAGGGGCGAGTGAGATGGGAGATTTGCCATGGCAGAGCGGTTGTCGGCAGACGCGCGGAAATCGGCGCTGAAGGAACTGTCCGGCTGGTCCGAGGTACCCGGACGCGAGGCGATCGCCAAGACCTTCACGTTCAGGGATTTCAACGAGGCCTTCGGCTTCATGACCCGTGTCGCGCTGGTCGCGGAGAAGCGCGACCATCACCCGGAATGGAAGAACGTCTACAAGACGGTCGAGGTGGTGCTTGCGACCCATGACGCCGGCGGCGTCACGACGCGCGACATCGAACTGGCCAAGGCGATGGAGAAGATCGCCAGGCAGGCTGGCTGAGAGACCCTTCGATCTTGCGGGCCGGGATTTGGGTCCCCAATTCCTGGTCGAGGGATCGCGGAGCCGCGCGGCGGCCGCGATCTGAGGGAGCTTCTTCCGATGGCATCATCCGAACACACTGTCGGTTTCGAGCCGGCCGATCGGCTGGCGCAGGACCGCGAAAGCGTGCGACGGCGTTTCTGGATCAAGCTGAAGCGGGTGATGGCGAAACTGCCTTTCGCCGAGGACCTGCTGGCGGCCTATTATTGCGCGTTCGACAAGGAGACGCCGCGCCATGTGCAGGCGTCGCTGCTTGGCGCCATCGCCTATTTCATCCTGCCGTTCGACTTTATGCCGGACGTGATGCCGATTCTCGGCTTCACCGATGATGCCGCGATTCTCGCGACTGCGATCCGCATGGTCGCAAGCCACATCACGCCGGAGCACCGCGAAGCCGCCCGCGCCGCGCTGAAGCGCGGCGCCGAGACGGCCGAGGAGGCGAAGAGCTAGCGCTTTTCGCCCGTGCGCACCTGCGCGCGGGCGTTGTTCTCTGCTTCCCATGCCTGGAACTGCTTGAACAGCGCTTCCTTGTCGGCGTCCGTCTGCAGCTTGGCTGCGGCCGGCGATTGCTTCAGGAACTCATCGAAGCGACTGCGCGTCACGGCTTCGACGCTGTGCTTCTCGAGCCATAGCTTGGCCGCCGGCAGCCGATTCCAGTCGGGTAGTGGCGCGGCCAGCGAGACCTCCTTCCATTTCGGATGAAACGGCGGCTTCTGGAAGGTCGGAAATTTCGTGAAGAACGCGTCCACGAACAGCGCCAGCTTGCGTGAGCGTTCCGTGTTCGGCGCCCAGTTATAGGCCGCGAGCACGGCGGGAACGGCGATGGTGTCGACGCGCTCCTGATCCGCAATCAGGTTCGGATAATCCTTCGAGGTCAGTGTCGCCGGCAGATAGTCGGTCTGCAGCGGCTTGGCATAGTCGACGGTGACGATGTGGAAGCGGCCGTCATTGTTGAAGGTGCTGACCGATTTGTAGGGCTTGCCCCCGGTCACGATCACGGCGTCGATTTCACCGGCCTTCAATTTCTCCATCGCGATGCGCTGCTCGATATAGACGAACTTCGCCTTCATGCCGAGCCGCTCGAACACCGTGAGTGCCGTTACGAAGGTGCCGCCGTTGGGCAGGTCGACGCTGATGATCCTGCCTTCGAGATCCTTCAGGCTCTTGATCGTCTTCGGCGCGACGACATGCATCTCTTCGTTGTAGAGCTTGGTCACATAGCTGAACTGCTTCTTGATGTCCTTCGCAAAGCCCTTCCTTTCGAGATAGTCGAGCGTGTCGGCGCGGACGATGCCGAGATCGACGCCTTGCAGGAACAGGATGTCGGCGACGCTCTGCACCGAACCGCGCCCGACGATCGGGAGTACGCGCAACTTGTTGCCGTCGTCGAGCACGGAAGCGAGGTCGGCGCCGAACTGGACGTAGGTGCCGCCGATCGTGCCCGAGATCAGCGTCACCGTATTGGCGTTCAGGCTCTGCTTGGTGGCGACCGAGCCGAACTGGAAAATGGCCCTGAGGCTGTCGCTGACCTTGGCCGGGTCATATTCGGTTTCCTCGGCCCGCGCTGCCGGGCCGCAGATTATCGTCAGGGCGAATAACGCCACTCCAAACAAGCGTCGCATGTGTTTCCTCGAACTGGTTCAGTCTTGCATTTGCGTGAGACGCTGCTGGGCGTGCTGCGAGCCAAGCTCGGCCGCCCGGCGGTACCAGATCCGCGCCTGAGCCGGATCGGGCGTGATCGCGCGCGCATCCTTCGTTCCCAACACCAGGGGATCGTAGGTCCGCGCCAGCAGCAGCGCCGCATCGGCCTCCTGCGCATCGGCGGCGCGCTCAAGCAGCAGCCGTGCGGCGGCGATATCGCCGATCGCAAGCAGGCCGTTGGCCCGCTTCATCAGGGCGCTGAGCTCGTCGGGACTGACCCGTCTTGCCTGCGGGACCGGCGCCGGCGGCGCAGCAGGCGGTGCCGCTTGTGCGGCCGACGGTGCGGGTGGAGCGGCAGTTGGCGCTGGTGGAGCGGCAGATGGCGGTGTTACCGGCCGGACTGCAACCTGGCCGACCTTGATCGCCTCCTGATAGGCGGCCGCGATTTGCTCGCGCGACGGAAGTTCCGCCTTGCTCGGCGGCGGCGTGGGCTCGCTGACGGGTTGCGGGAGGCCCGCCATCACCGTTCGGGCCTGCACCTGCGAGGTGCCGAGCAGCCACGTCTTGGCGGTCACCATGATGTCGCGTGTGACATCAAGGGAAACCACCATGACAGCCACCGCCGCAGCGGCAGCGATCAGAAGACCGCTCGTGAGCAACGAGCGGCCGAGGGAATGTTCAAGTGAACTTCGTCGGTACTTCGCACCGCTGTCCTCCTCGAGAGGATATGAAAGGAACAGCGGGGCGGGTTCGTCTCTGTCGATATCGGTCTCTGCTCGATACGACCGCTGGTAGCGATACTCCGCCAGTTCAGGGTCGTCGAAATCTTCGTCATGCGCCTCACTCGGCGTGACGCGTGCTGAAACATCCACCATCTTGACGCTTCCCGTTACACAATACGCAACGATTGGGCATCTCTGGTTGTCTGTTGTCTTTTTGTGCCCCAGTGCCCGTTACCGGGAACTTACGCACTGCGATTGAGCCTAAAAAACGGCCCCGATCAGCGCGAATTGGGATTTATTTTGGTTCGATTAGGGCAAAAATGCCCAATTCACTGGATTAAAATTGGACATTTTGGGAATAAGTTCCGCGTCCGGAACTGACTCGCTCAATTGATTCACATAGGTAAGCGAATCCGAGTCACTTAGGTAAATGCCGCGTCGCTCCGTAAGCGAAGCGTGGCACCTGCACGGCGCCACAACTCACGCGTGTGTTGCCTTTTTCACGGATGCAGGATCACCTTGCCCATCGCCTTGCGGCCGGCGAGCACCTTCAGCGCTTCCGCCGTTTGCGACAGCGGGAAGGTACGGTCGACATGCGAGGAGATCTTTCCTTCGGCGGTCCACTGCACGAGCTTCTGGAGGTTCTTGCGGTTCTTGTCGGGGTTGAGCCGCGTCCATGCGCCCCAGAACACGCCGCGGATGTCGCAGCCTTTGAGCAGCGCGAGGTTGAGCGGCATCTTCGGAATGTCGCCGGCGGCAAAGCCGATCACCAGGAAGCGGCCTTCCCACGCGATGGCGCGCAGCGCGGCCTCGGCATAAGTCCCGCCGACGGGATCAAAGATGATGTCGACACCCTTGCCACCGGTCAGCGCCTTCAGGCCTTCTTTCAGATCTTCCTTGGCGTAGTTGAGCGTCAGCTCGGCGCCATGCTGCTTGGCGAATTCAAGCTTCTCGTCCGACGAAGCGCAGGCGATCACCTTCAGGCCCATCAGCTTGCCGAGCTCGCAGGCCGCGAGCCCCGTGCCGCCGGCGGCGCCCAGCACGGCCAGCGTCTCGCCCGGTTTCGGGCTCGCGCGATCTTCCAGCGCGTGCAGCGCGGTGCCGTAGATGATGATGATCCCGGCGGCGCGATCGAAATCGAGATTGTCGGGAATCTTCACGATCGAATTCGCCGGCAGCGCGATCTTCTCGCGCGCGCCATTGTGGCCGCAGGAGGCAACCACGCGATCGCCGACCTTGAGATCGGTCACCCCTGCACCGACGCTCTCGATCACACCGGCGACTTCCGCTGCCGGCGAGAACGGGAACGGCGGCTTGATCTGGTACTTGCCCTGGATCATCAGGATGTCGAAGAAGTTCAAAGCCGCGGCCTTGATCGCGATCACTGCTTCGCCCGGTCCGGCCACGGGATCGGGCACATCCGCGAGCACGAGATCGTCGGGTTGGCAGTATTCCCTGCAGAGAATGGCTTTCATGGACACACCTGATTTTCGGACGCAGAAAGGTTGCTCGCTTCATGCCGGATTTGAAGCCGGGCGACAATACAATGCGGAGGGATCAAACAATGTTTGAAAAGAGCCTGCTGGCCCACAAGCGCATCCTCGTCACCGGCGGTGGTTCCGGGCTCGGCGCGGCGATGGGGCGACGCTTCGCCGAGCTCGGCGCCGACCTGATCATCTGTGGCCGCAGGACGGAATTACTGCAGCAGACGGCAGCGAGCTTGCGCAACGATCTCGGCGCCAGGGTCACGGCGATCACATGCGACATCCGCGACGGCACGGCGGTGGATGCGATGATGGACACGATCTGGCGCGAGGCGCCGATCGATGTGCTCGTCAACAACGCGGCGGCGACCTTCATCGCGCAGACCGAGCATCTCTCATTCCGCGCCGCGGACGCGATCCTGGCGCCGACGCTGCACGGCACGATGTATTGCACGCTGGCCGCCGGCAAGCGCTGGATCGAGGGCGGGCACAAGGGCGTCATCCTCTCGATCCTCTCGACCTCGACGATCACCGGGCGCGCCTTCACCGTGCCGTCGGCGATGGCGAAGTCGGCGGTGCTGGCGATGACCAAGAGCCTCGCGGTGGAATGGGGTCCGAAGGGCATCCGCACCGTCGCGATCGCGCCGGGCGCATTCCCGACGCCGGGCGCGACCGGCCAGCTCCGCCCCGAAGGACGCAAGGAGAGCTGGGCCCACCGCAACCCGCTGGGCCGTCCGGGCGAACACGGCGAGCTCGCCAACCTCGCGAGTTTCCTGATCTCCGACCAGGCCGGCTATATCAATGGCGAGATGGTGGTGCAGGACGGCGGCGCGCATTTGCGCAGTTCCGGGGCCGAGGACCTCCTGCAATGGAGCGACGCGCAGTGGGAACAGCAGCGCGCCTCCCGCGCCAAAGGTTGATGCGGCGGAACCGCGCGCCGTTCCTCTAACTACCTTCCCAAAAAGGCCTTTTCCGGCTATTGCATCGCGCCGGGACCGACGCGGGTTGGGCCATCTTCCAGTCACAATGATAGGGGAACCAGTTGTCCGTGCGGCAAATACTGACATCGCTGGTTGCAAGCGCCCTGCTTTGCGGGTCGACCTCTTTCGCCTTGGCGCAGGGGCAGGGTGGTTCCCCCAAGACGACCACGAAGGGCGCGGCGAAGCCTGCGGCCCCGGCCAAGCCGGAGGCCGCCGCTGCGGCTGCCGCCGGTGGCGCGGAGCCGACGTTGATCGGCCAGTACGGTACCTGGGGCGCCTACACGGCGACCCCGAACGGCAAGAAGGTCTGCTTTGCGCTGGCGAAGCCGTCGTCGTCGAAGACCAATCCGCCGAATCGCCCGCGCGATCCGGCCTACGCCTTTGTCTCGACCCGTCCTGCGGAAAAGGTCGTCAACGAAGTCTCGATCATGATCGGCTACACGCTGAAGCCGGGCTCGGAATCGACGCTCGAGGTCGGCGGCGGGTCGTATGCGATGTACACCCAGGGCGACGGGCTCTGGATCAAGAACGCCGCGGAAGAAGAGCGCATGGTCGACGCCATGCGCAAGGCCGCAGACCTGACCGTGAAAGGCGTCTCGGCCAAGGGCACCGAGACCACGGACACGTTTTCGCTGAAAGGCCTGTCGCAGGCACTCGACCGGCTGGCGCAGGACTGCAGGCGCTAGAGCGTCATGGCGCTTGGTTGAACGGCCGGTCCGCGAACTCATTCCACCTCTCCCGCTTGCGGGGGAGGTCGGCGCGAAGCGCCGGGTGGGGGCTCTCTCCACACGAAGAGTCTCGCGCGGAGACACCCCCCATCCCAGCCCTCCCCCGCAAGCGGGAGAGGGCGCGCACCGGCATTTCACGCCTTTCCAGCGCCTGCTGGAAAGCCTATTTGATGTTCCATGACCGATACCCGCACCAGCCAGAGCGATCGCGCAAGCACCGCGCTCGTGGAGAAAGTTCCGCTCGAGACCTATGTGCCGCCGGCCAAGCCGTCGCTGATCGGGCTGTCGCGCGCGGAGATCGCCGAGCGGCTTGGCGAGATCGGCGTCCCGGCCTCGCAACGCAAGATGCGCACCCAGCAGCTCTGGCATTGGATCTATTTCCGCGGCGCCGAGAGCTTTGCCGAGATGACCAATGTCTCGAAGGAGATGCGCAGCGAGCTGGAGAAGCATTTTACCGTCGACCGGCCCGAAGTGGTCGCCGAGCAGATCTCCAACGACGGTACCCGTAAGTGGCTGTTGCGGCTGCCGAGCGGCAACGCGCTGGAGAAGCCGCATGAAGTCGAATGCGTCTATATCCCCGAGACCGACCGCGGCACGCTCTGCGTCTCCTCGCAGGTCGGCTGTACGCTGAATTGCGCCTTCTGCCACACCGGCACGCAGCGCCTGGTGCGCAATCTTACCGCCGGCGAGATCGTCGGCCAGGTGATGGTGGCGCGCGATCGCTTGAATGATTGGGCCGACCGCGAGAACGGCAGCCGCCTCGTCACCAACGTCGTGATGATGGGCATGGGCGAGCCGCTCTACAATTTCGACGCGGTGCGCGATGCGCTGTTGATCGTCGCCGACAATGAAGGCATCGGCATTTCACGCCGCCGCATCACGCTGTCGACCTCGGGCGTGGTGCCGAACATCATCCGCACCGGCGAGGAGATCGGCGTCATGCTCGCGATCTCGCTGCATGCCGTGCGCGACGAGTTGCGCAATGAGTTGGTGCCGCTCAACCGCAAATATCCGATTGAGCAGTTGCTGCAGGCCTGCCGCGATTATCCCGGCGCGTCCAATGCGCGGCGCATCACCTTCGAATATGTGATGCTGAAGGGCGTCAACGATTCGCTCGACGACGCCAAGCTGCTCGTGAAGCTGCTCAAGGGCATTCCGGCCAAGATCAACCTGATCCCGTTCAATCCGTGGCCGGGTACGCGTTACGAATGTTCCGACTGGGAGCAGATCGAGAAATTCTCCGAATACATCTTCAATGCGGGCTATTCCTCGCCGGTGCGCACCCCGCGCGGCCGCGACATCCTTGCCGCCTGCGGCCAGTTGAAATCGGAGACGGAAAAACTCTCCGCCCGCGAGCGCCAGGCGCTGCGCGCGATGGCGATGACGGATTGAGTGGATGGCGCGGCGTACGATCTACCCGTCATTGCGAGCGAAAGCGAAGCAATCCATTCCTCCGCTTGCCGAGGCATGGATTGCTTCGTCGCTTCGCTCCTCGCAATGACGGTGCACTAGCATGGCGCTGATCGGCCGCGTCTTCCTGATCCTGTTCGCCTTCCTTGCCGCCTGCCTGGTGGCGGGAATGATCATCGTCGTGGCGGTGCTTTATCCCGAGCTCAGCGATATTGGCACGGGACAGATCGATCAGAACGCGATCAACATCGTGCTCGGCTTCGGCTTCATCTTCATTTCCGGATTCGCGCTGCTGCCGGCGCTGATCGTGGTGCTGATCACGGAAGCCTTCAATGTCCGGAGCGCGCTGACCTATGCGATCGGCGGCGCGATCGTCGGGGCCGCCTGCTATCTCGGCCTGGTGCCGTTCGACCCGGATACGTTCCAGTTCCAGGGCATCGTGCATCGGCATCTCGAGATCATGACCGGCGCCGGCATCGTCGCGGGTCTCGTGTACTGGCTGATCGCCGGCCGCAGCGCCGGCGCCTGGCGCGAGCCGCCGCGCAAATTGCCGCCGCCCCCGCCATTGCCGTCACAGTCCCGGCCGGAGCCGTGAGATCAGTCCCGTCATTCCAATGATGGGCTCAGACGATCCGTTGTCGTCCCCCGCGAAGGCGGGGACCCATAATCACAGGGAGTGGTTGCTTGGCGCAAGCGTCGAGCAGATCGCACAATCGATAGATTCCGCGGTATGGGTCCCGGGCTCAAGGCCGGGACGACGGTTGAATTTCGGGTTTCCACATCTCGCCGCCTCGGCTAAACCGCGCGCCATGAACCGGACCGGACTTTTCATCGCGCTGGGGCTTGCGGCCGTGATCGGGCTGTTGTTCGGGATCTTTCCCGAGCTCGACCTGAAGCTCGCCGCGCTGTTCTACGACGCCGCGCAAAAAACCTTTCCGCTGAAGCTGAACGCCGTCGCATCGTTTGCGCGCGATGCAGCGATGTGGATCGCATGGGGCTTCGCGCTGCCCGCGATCGGGGCCTTCATCGTCAAGCTGATCCGGCCCGACCGGCCGATGCTGATCTCCGGTCGCGCCGCGACGTTCCTCCTGGTGACGATGCTGCTCTCCGCGGGCATCCTCACCAACCTCACCTTCAAGACCTATTGGGGCCGGCCGCGGCCGGTGGTGGTGACCGAGTTCGCCGGCGACAAGGGCTTCGTCCCGTGGTGGGATCCACGCGGCACCTGCGTGCGCAACTGCTCGTTCTTCTCCGGCGAGGGCGCAACCGCGTTCTGGACCTACGCACCGGCGGCGCTGGCGCCGCCGCAATGGCGCGCCCTGGCATTCGGGGCGGCGACCGTGTTCGGCATCGCCACCAGCGCGCTGCGGATGGCCTTTGGCGGACACTTCTTCACCGATGTCGCCATTGCCGGCATCGTGACCTACCTGGTGATCTGGCTCGCCTATGCCTTGATCTACCGTTGGGCCGCGACCCGCCTGACGGATGCGCAGGTCGACGCGGCGCTAACGCGGCTGGCCTGGCCCGGCTACCAGCTGAGGCAGCGCTGGCGTGGTCGCGAAGTGGGTCCCGTGCCGTCGGCATGAGCGATTTCACAAAGGCGGGTCGCCATTAATCGCGTGCCCATCGGGGCGAAATTTGATATTCGCGCAACTTAACAGCAAACGACTTTACGACCGATTGGACGCGCCATGAGTACGATCTTGAAAAGCCTGCCCAAGGGGGAAAAAGTCGGGATCGCTTTCTCGGGCGGTCTCGACACCAGCGCAGCGCTGTTGTGGATGAAGCAGAAAGGCGCCCGCGTTTTTGCCTACACGGCCAATCTCGGCCAACCCGATGAGGCGGACTATAGCGAGATTCCGCGCAAGGCGATGGAGTTCGGCGCGGAGAAGGCCCGGCTCGTGGATTGCCGCACGCAACTGGTCCACGAAGGCATTGCCGCCATCCAATCGGGCGCTTTCCACATCTCGACCGGCGGCATCACATACTTCAACACAACGCCGCTTGGTCGCGCCGTGACCGGCACGATGCTGGTTTCGGCCATGAAGGAGGACGGCGTCAACATCTGGGGAGACGGCTCCACCTTCAAAGGCAACGATATCGAGCGGTTCTATCGCTACGGCCTGCTGACCAATCCGAACCTGAAGATCTACAAGCCCTGGCTCGACCAGCAGTTCATCGACGAGCTGGGCGGCCGCGCGGAAATGTCGGCGTTCATGGCCGCGCAAGGCTTCGCCTACAAGATGAGCGCCGAAAAGGCGTATTCGACCGACAGCAATCTCCTCGGCGCGACCCACGAGGCCAAGGATCTCGAGAGCCTGCAAAGCGGCATCAAGATCGTCAATCCGATCATGGGCGTGCCGTTCTGGCGCGACGACTGCATCGTCAAGCCAGAACAGGTCACCGTGCGTTTTGAGGAAGGCCAGCCCGTCGCGCTGAATGGCCAGACCTTCCCCGATCCCGTCGCGCTGTTCCTCGAGGCCAACGCCATCGGCGGCCGACATGGTCTTGGCATGAGCGACCAGATCGAGAACCGGATCATCGAGGCGAAGAGCCGCGGCATCTACGAGGCGCCCGGCATGGCGCTGCTGCACATCGCCTTTGAGCGCCTGGTCACCGGCATCCACAACGAAGATACCATCGAGCAATACCGGATCAACGGCCTGCGCCTTGGCCGGTTGCTCTATCAGGGGCGGTGGTTCGATTCCCAGGCCCTCATGCTGCGCGAAACCGCCCAGCGTTGGGTGGCGCGCGCAATCACCGGTGAGGTGACGCTCGAGCTGCGCCGTGGCAACGACTACTCGATCTTGAACACCGAGAGCCCGAACCTGACCTATCAGCCGGAGCGGCTGAGCATGGAGAAGGTGGAGGATGCGGCGTTCTCGCCGGCGGACCGCATCGGCCAGCTCACGATGCGCAACCTCGACATCGCCGATACCCGCACCAAGCTGGATCTCTACGCAGAGACAGGCTTGTTGTCGCTCGGCGAAGGCTCCGACATTCTCCGGCTCGACAGCGACAAGAGCTGAACGCGGGCAGCGCCCTCAACATCATGTAATGGAGGCGTCATTCGGCGCGGCTAGTCTTGTCACGGGCGCGTTCGTGGTCTTCGGAATTGCAGCCGTCCGGCGCGCCCGAACCATTGTAGGGCACAGATCATGATCAAGCCATTTGCCGGTGCCGCTCTCCTCGTCCTGTTGTCCGGATCGCCAACGCTCGCGCAAGTGATCTATCCGATCGACCGCGCCGACATCCTCGCCGGCGCCCATTTCGACTTCAAGGTCGAGTTTCCCGATCGCGTCGATCCGGCGAAGGTGAAAGTCACGATAAACGGCGCGGATCATACCGCAGTATTCGGCCAGCCCGGAAGCTTCGTAGAGCGCGAAGACGGCAAGGAGCAGTCGGCCCTGATCCTTCGCGACGTCGCATGGAGGAAGTCGCCTGGCAAACCTGGCGCGGCGAGCAACTGATCGAGGAGCGCTTTTTCTTTGATCCGCAGCAGATGAAGAGGTGAGGCAGGCGCCCGTTTGGAGGCTGCGCTCACGCTTCTGTGCACGCGAGGCGTCTGGGAGGTCGCGACAATATGAGGCACCAACCCTGCCCGACCAAAGCTAGCCTTGGCCGACCTACCGGTGACTGCCTTTTTGATCGCGGAGGCATCAATGGCCAAGTATCGACACGACTTGCCGCAGCGGCGGGGCGGCATGTTCCTGACCGACGGCGGCATGGAAACGACGTTGATCTTCCACCACGGTCTCGAGCTGCCACATTTTGCCGCCTTCGTTCTGCTCGACTCCGCGGATGGTCGTGAGCACCTCAAGCACTACTACGAATCCTATCTTGCGATCGCCCGCGAGAAGGGCACCGGTTTCGTGCTCGACAGCCCGACCTGGCGCGCCAATCCGGATTGGGGCGCCAAGCTCGGCTACGACGCGGACGCGCTGAAATCGATCAACGTCCGTTCGATCGAGCTTCTGAACGAGCTGCGGAACACCTGGGAGCGGCCGAACATGCCCTGCGTCATCGATGGCGCGATCGGCCCGCGTGGTGACGGCTACAAGGCCGGCAACATGGATGCATCGGAGGCGGAAGCCTATCACGCACCGCAGATTGCCGCCTTTGCGGAAGCCGGCGCCGATATGGTGACGGCGTTCACGCTGAACGGGATCGATGAAGCAATCGGGATCGTCCGCGCCGCCCAGGCGCAGCGCATTCCCGTGGCGATCTCCTTCACCGTCGAGACCGATGGTCGCCTCGTGAAAGGCGAAACGCTGCGCGAGGCGATCGAGACCGTCGATCGCGAAACGCAAAACGCGCCGGAATATTTCCTGATCAACTGCGCCCATCCGACCCATTTCGAAGGCGCATTGAATGCAGGCGAGACGTGGGTCAGGCGCATCCATGGCGTCCGGGCCAATGCATCGGCCAAGAGCCATCAGGAGCTCGACGAATCCGAGACCCTCGATGCCGGCGACGCGAGCGATCTCGGCCGCCGCTATGTCGACCTCCGGCGGTCGTTTCCCGGCATGCGGATTCTCGGCGGCTGCTGCGGCACCGACCATCGCCATGTCGCCGCGATCTGCGAAGCGTGCATATAGTTGAGCTGCTTGATGAACAAAAATGGCCGGGATCGCTCCCGGCCATTTGTTCGAAACGGTCCGCCTCAGCGCGGGGTGGCGGGCGGCGGCAGTGAGGCGGTGCCGCCGTTGAGCAGCGGGGTGATGCGGCGGATGGTGACGCGCCGGTTGACGCGGCTCGGCCCGTCCGTCTGCTCCTTCAGGTTCTGCTCGCCGTAACCCTGCGAGGTCAGGTTTTCCGCAGGGACCTGGAACTGCTGGGTTAGCAGCTCCGCCGTCGATTCGGCGCGGCGGTCCGAGAGCGAGAGATTGTCGACCTCGTTACCGACAGCGTCGGTGTGGCCCTCGATCAGGAACACCTCCTGCGGATTGCGCTGGAGTGCCCGGTTCAGGCCATCGGCGATCACCTGCAGCTTCGCCGCCTGGTCCGGGGAAATCTCCCACGATCCCGTGTCGAAGTTGATGGTGTTGACGTCGATGCTCGGCATCAGCATGCGCACGTTCGGGCTGTAGCGGATTTCGTCCAGCGAATAGCGACGTTCGATCCGGTCGACCGGCGGCGCCACCATGGTCTCGTAGATCACGTCCGGCGACGCCTCTTCGGCATCGACGATGTAGCGGTTGTAGGGGATGCGGACCACCGGCGGCGGCATGTCGACATAGAAACCACCGACCGCGCGCGGATCGCGATAGCTGTTGTCGATGATCACCATCTCGCGGCCGCCCGGGTCACGCCGGATCCGGCGCAGCAACTGCCCGTCGCGGCCCATCACCGTGACAATCTGCGAGCCGTCCGGACGAACCACGACCGTGCGCGTGTCGCCCCCGACCGTCTGGGTCTGGACGTCGCGCGCGCCGTAGCGGAAGCGATCGATCTCGCTGTGGCGGACATAGGCCTGACCGCTCGGGTCGCGGATGATCATCCGGCCCGGCTCGGTGATGACGGTGCGGCCGCCCTCCTGGATCTCGCGTCGCTCGGCGCGGAAGTCCTCGATGCGGCGCGGCCCAATCGCCACGCCCTCGCGGGAGAACTTGGTGCCGAAGTCGGCTGGAGGCGGTGGCAGCGGCGCAGTGACTGTCGGTGCGCGACGGAACGCCGGCGCAACCACAGGCGCCGCATTCTGTGCGCGGCCGGGCGGCGGCGCGGCAGCCGGCGCCGCGGGCGCTGCGGTGGGCGCCGCGGCGCCGGGTGTGCCGGGCGCAACACCGGGACGCGCCTGCGGGGCCACGGGGGCCGCAGGCGGCGTGCCTGCAGCGGGCGGCGCGCTCGCCGGCGCGCCGGCGGCAGGAGGTGTCGTGGTTGCTGCACCAGGCCGCGCCGGTGAAGGAGTCGGAGAGGGGCTTCCGGCAGCAGGAGGCGGCGCGGTTGCCGCGCCAGGCCGTGCCGGCGAAGGAGTCGGAGACGGACTTCCCGCGGCCGGCGGCGTTGCGGGTGTCGGCGTTGCCGCAGGCGCACGCTGAGCTGGTGTCGGCGCAGCGGTGGGTGCAGTCGCAGGCTGCTTGGCGCCGGCGGGCGGCGCTTCCTTGCGCGCACCGGGCGGCGGTGTCGGCGTGGCCGGCGCGGTGGGCGCAGCGGGTGGCGTTGCCGCGGATGGAGGCGCGGGCGGCTGCGTGCGCGCCGGCGGTGCTGCGGTTGGTGGCGCGGTGCGTGCCGGCGGAGCAGCAGTCGGGGGTGCAGGCTGTTGCGTGTGCGCAGGCGGAGCCGCCGCTGGCGGCGTCGGTGCGCGCGGTGCGGCTGCCGGAGGCGGCGTCGGACGCGCAGGCGGAGCAGCGGCCGGCGGCGGTGTTGGCCGTGCGGGAGCGGCGGCGGGGGGCGGCGCTGCTGGCCGCTCTGGCGCAGCAGCCGGAGGCTGTGGTGTTGGCCGTGCCGGCGCAGCAGCCGGGGGCGGTGGTGCTGGTCGCGCCGGAGCAGCGGCCGGCGGTGCAGAAGGATGGGCAGGCGGAGCAGCGCCAGGGTGCTGCGGAGGCCCGGGCTGTTTGGGCGCAGCGGCCGGCGGCGCCGCCTTCGGCGGCTGCTTCGGCCTTCCTTCCGGACCGCCTTCTTCCTTCTTCTCCGCCTGCGCCACGACGAGCGGCGCGGTTTGCGCATGCGATGCGGAGCTTATGAGCTGCGTCACCGTCAATGCAGTCGTGGCAAGCAGCACCAGGCGAAGGTTTGTCATGATGGCAGGTCCCGGAAAGTTCTTGGCAATGGTGGAGGGATGGCGGGGGCCGAATAGCTCGGCGGTTGGATGAACCGTTATTCGTTAGGCCCGCAATGTGGCGGGAGGGGCTTTTTATTTCAGCGCTGCAATGACTTGCAGGCGCGCTTGTTCATTGCTCATTCAGATGAGGGTTGCAAATCGCCGGTCTCACCATTGTTCCCTGGAGCGGTTCCGCGGCGTCGGTCGGATTCGGCGGACGCGGTCCGTCCGGCCCACGGATCGGCACTTCATCCGGCAGCTCGCCGGGCAGTTCGTCAGGCAGCGGCGGCTCGCCGGGCTCACGCGCAGGTGGCGGCACCTCAGGGCGCGGATTCCCTGGAGGGATTCCGGGCGGTGGTTCGCTCGGCGCGCCAGGCGTCGTCGGCGGAATCTCGGGCGGTTCGATCGGCACTAGCTCGCAACCGTGCCATTGTTTCCGATCGCAGCGCGCGGATTATCATGGGTCATCGCTCGCTCCGTTCCCTTACCGAAGAACGATAACGGGACGCAGGCGGTGATGTTCCGGCGATCCGGGATCGGAATTATGCCGGCGCGTGGCAGACCGCTTCGATGTTGTGCCCGTCGGGATCGAGCACGAACGCGCCGTAGTAGTTGGGATGGTAGTGCGCGCGGATACCGGGTGCGCCGTTGTCGCGTCCGCCGGCTGCGATCGCGGCCTTGTAGAAGGCATCCACGGTTGCGCGGTCCTTTGCCACGATCGCGACGTGCAGCGGCTTTTCAAGTCCGCCTTCGCCGCCGATCCAGAAATCCGGCTTGCCGCCGGCGCCGAAGCCGGCCGCCCGATCATCGCCGTTCTCCTGCGTGACTTCCATGATGAGCATGTAGTCGAGCGGCGCGAGCGCCTGCTGATAGAACGCCAGGGAACGCTGATAGTCGGAAACCGGAAAACCGACGTGATCGATCATCACGACTCTCCTTCGGCCTGTCCGCCGTGATCAAACACCAGAAAGCCGGCGCGCGGGAAGTGCACCACCACTTCGCCTGCGCGAGGATCGTGCCTGCGGATCGCGATATGCTGCGACGACAGCGAAACGATCTCGCCGCTCACTCTCACCTTGCCGTAGTCATCGGGCATCACCTCGACCCGGTCGCCGGGCTTGCGGCGGTTGGGATCGTAGGGGTCGGGCAGCACGGTGGTCCGCGGCGTCGCGGTGGCAGCGATTTCGAGCGCGGCGGCGGGCGAGATTTCCTTGCTTGGCTTGTGCTCGATGGCGCGAATGCGCGCCTCCCATGATCGCGTCGCGGGGAATTCGGAGAGCATCTTGTCGAGGTCGGGAAGGTTGGTGCGCACGTACCAGATATTCATGTAGGCATTGACATCGCACAGGCTGGCCTGGTCGCCGCTCATCCAGCTATGGCCGTTGCGAAGCTGGGCCTCGATCCATTGCAGGTTGGCGCGAAACTGGTCGCGCATCTGCGGGATCGCCTCCCGCATGGCGGCAACGTCGAACTTGGCGCCGCGCAGCTTTTCCCGGTCGTCAATGAACTCCTGCGGCACATTGTCGGCGACCGAGCCGAAGATCAGATTGACGGTGTTCTGGAAGAACGGCCGGTCGGTCCACATCGCGGTTGCGGCGGCGAGCCCATAATACCCGCTCGGGAACAGCGTCGGCTGCGGATAGCGCCGCTCCAGTTCGCGGACGATGCATTGGGTGTCGCAATAGATATCGGCGCCGATCTGCATCACCGGGGTCCGCCGGTAGCCCCCCGTCAGCGGCATCAGATCCGGTCGGGGCATGATCCGGGAAATCTGGACCGAAGTCCATGTGACGTTCTTCAGCGCCAGGATCAGGCGTATCTTCTCCGAGAACGGCGATTGAGGAAAATGATGGAGTATGACGGGATACTCGGGACTCATCGTTCCCTCCCAGTTTCATGATCCGATCAGTTGATCGGATTCATGATCTTATCTCTTTGTTTGAGCACGATCTTTCGGAAAACCGGCTTCCAGTTTTCCGGATCATGCTCCAGGTTGATGCTTGAGGGAAGGCTAACCCCGGCCCGGGCCGCTTACAATGGACCGGCGCGCGTCAGGACGACGCCGCCGTCGGCGTCCATGTTGCTTTCGGCCGCGAGACCTTGTGCAGCGCGTGCGAGAGCTGCTCGATCGAATAGGGCTTTTGCAGGAAGTCGAACCCATAGCTGCCCCGCTGCGCCAGCACCTGGCTGTAGCCGCTGGTCAGCACGATCGGCAGGTCGGGGTTGCGGCGGCGGATCTCCTGGGCGAGTTCGATGCCGCTCATGCCGGGCATCGCGACGTCGGTGAGCACCACGTCGAAGCGGGCGACGTCGCCGGCCAATGCTTCCAGCGCCTGCGCGGCGTTGTCGACCAGGGTCGCGGTGTAGCCGAGCTCGGCGAGCGCGTCGGCCGTAAACCTGCCGACCTCGATATTGTCCTCGACCACCAGCACCGACATGCCGCTGCCGTCAACCGGCGGCGCATCCGCGGTCGCGAATTGCAATGTCGGGCCGGTAGCCGCGGCGCGGCGCAGATAGAGCGTGAACGTAGAGCCCTTGCCGACTTCGCTGACGACGACAATCTCGCCGCCGGACTGCTTGGCGAATCCGAACACCTGCGACAGCCCGAGCCCGGTGCCGTGACCGATCTGCTTGGTGGTGAAGAACGGCTCGAAGATGCGCCCGAGCTGATCCTGCGGAATGCCGATGCCGGTGTCCCCGACCGCTACCGCGACATAGCCGTGCGGCGCTGGCGGATGGCCGTCGGGAACGGGTAGTTCGGCGGCGCGCCGCACCGCGATCGTCAGCCGGCCCGCGCTGTCCATGGCGTCGCGCGCATTGACGGCCATGTTGATGATCGCGGTCTCGAACTGGCCGGCATCGGCGTTGATGAAGCAGGATTCGTCGGGAAGCCTGGTGACGATTTCGATCCGCGGTCCCACCAACGTTCCGATCATCTCGCTCAGCACCTGCACGCTCTGGCTGACGTCGAACAGTTCGGGCTTCAGCGTCTGCCGTCGCGCGAAGGCGAGCAGTTGGCCGGTCAGCTTCGAGGCCCGGTTGACCGTCTCCGAAATCGCATCGATGTAGCGCAGTCGCCGCTGCTCCGGCAGGTTCGGCCGCCGCAGCATGTCGATGGAGGCGCGGATCACGGTAAGCAGGTTGTTGAAGTCGTGCGCGACGCCGCCGGTGAGCTGGCCCAGCGCCTCCAGCCGTTGCCCATGCTTCAGCGCTTCTTCGGCCTCCCTGCGTCTTTCGGCTTCCTCATGCAGGCGTCGTGTCCGCCGCAGCGCCAAGGCGAGCAGGAGAAATAGCAGCGCGGTGGCCGGCACGCCAAAAATCAGGTGCTGGCTGATGGTCGCGATCCAGCGCGCGCGGATCGCCGAGGTCTCGAGCCCCGCGCTGATATAGATCGGATACTCGGCGAGCCGCCGATAGCCGAGGCGGCGTTCGATGCCGTCCGCCGGCGATATGATGGTGACCAGGCCGCCGTCGGGGACCGCGGCGAGCTGCTGCGCAATCGGTCCGTTGGGGTCGAGGCGGAACTCGCTGTTAGCCTTGGGATAACCAGCCAGCATCGCGCCGTCGGTGCGGCCGAGCGCGAAGAAGCTGCCGGGTTCGCGGCCGATCCGCGCGTAGAAATTCTCGAAATATTCGGGGAGCACCGATGCCTGGATCACGCCGGCAAAGTCGCCTCCCTCGGTCGACCGCCGCCGGCTGACGCCGAAGAACGGTGCGCCGCGATAGGGCGGCCGCGGCGTCAGCACGTCGCCGATATGGGTGCCGACATCGCCCGCAATATGCGCCTTGAAGTACTCACGATCCGAGAAATCGATGTCGGGCGCCGGCGCCACCAGGCTGTTGACCAAGGCGTGGCCGCGGGCGTCGAAGACCCAGGTCGATTTCACGTGGGGCAGCGACGCGGTGAGCTGCTTCAGCCGCTGGTGCAGGCTCTCTTCGCGCGAACGAATGTCGGCATCGGGAAGGCTGCGGATGATTTCCGCGATCTCCGACAGGGCGCGGTCGATGGTCTCGAACACTTTCAGCGCGTGCTCATGCGCGACGTCGAGCGTGCGCTCGATCTCCCGGTCGGCGGCCTGGTTGATTGAATTCCAGGAGATCACTGAGGCAAAAACGAACAGCGCCAGCGGAAGGGCCAGGGAAGCGGCCATCATCCATTGCAACAACTTCAGCGAATGGCGTTGTGCGGTCTGCACGGGCACTCCGGTTCCACCGCAACCTTAACGCAAAATTCGCCCCCGGAGGAAGGGGAGCGGATGCGGCTTCCTGGCCGCCATGGCCGGCCAGTTCCGTCCCTCGCATCACAAGGTTTCGTGCATTATGGAAAGCTGCAGCATGCTTTGGGAAGATAAGAATGAGCCTCCCCGGGCACACTCGCGCCGCAAGCGGCAGGTCCGGGCCGGGATAGAGAATGGAGATCGTACATGGCTGAGAGCCGTCCCCCCTTTCCGCCTTTCACTCATGAGACTGCCGTGCAGAAAGTGCGAGGCGCGGAAGACGGCTGGAATTCCTGCAATCCGGAACGGGTCTCGCTCGCCTACAGCCCGGACAGCTATTGGCGTAACCGGTCGGAATTCATCAACGGCCGCGCCGAGATCGTCGCCTTCCTTACGCGGAAATGGGTGAAGGAGCTCGACTACCGCCTGATCAAGGAGCTTTGGGCGTTCACCGATAACCGCATCGCCGTACGTTTCGCCTATGAGTGGCACGACGATTCCGGAAACTGGTTTCGCTCCTACGGCAACGAGAACTGGGAGTTCGCCGCAAACGGGCTGATGCAAAAGCGGTTCGCCTGCATCAACGATCTCCCCATCAAGGAATCCGAACGGAAATACCATTGGGATCGTTCGGGACCTCGTCCCGCCGATCACCCGGGGCTTTCCGACCTCGGGCTTTGAACGTTTCTCCTCGGACGGAGGCTGCCTATCGAACGCAACGCACGAGCCATAGAGCGCCTCCATGATCCGTCGGTGCGCCGCGGCGCCCGTTGTTTAAGCATTGCAGGAACAGATCTTGAGATCGTGGAGGCGTTCGCCCGCAGTTCATCGCGGCCAGTTGGCCGGTTGCTTACAACCGCAACTGTTCTCCCGAACGATTGAAATCACGCTGTAGCAAGCCGCGACGATTCTGGCCGCTCCACATTGGAAGGAGGTCAGCCGATGACACCAACGGCAATCGAAGCTTGGGAGAGCAATCATGCGTGAGATGATCGGAACAGTGATCCTGGCGGCTTTACTTTCTGGCCGCGCAGCCACGGCCGAGACGGTGGGGCTGGCGAAGCCATCGCCATCAGCCGTTTCGTCAGGCATGTCCGATACTTCGTCACGGACGCTGGGCCTGCCGTGGCCCGCTCCGGTCGGCCATCGTCAGCCCCAGGCGAAGGACCTGCCGTCGCAGAGTCCGAACGAGCTCGAGCATATCAGCGAAGAGGATCGCGCTGTCGACCGCAAGCTCACGATCTGCCACGGCTGCTGAGCCTTCCGCGCCGCGTTTGTCGTCCCGTGCGTCCTGGCCGGTGTGGACGCACGGGACAACATTTCGAATGTAACTCATCTCCGATTCGCTGAAATGATCCTGTAGCCCGGCAACGTCATTGAACCCGGCAACCGCATCAATCCTCTCCGCCACGACGTGCTTCATCCCTCTGCCCGCAGATCGCGGATAAACCATATGACATGCGTGATTTCAGCCCGGCCAGCGCGACAAGTTCCGAACCCGGCGTGACAAAGGCGCGCCAAGTGGACCTCAACTCTCTTCAAACCTTTGTCGCTGTCGTGCGGGCTGGCGGATTTGCCGCTGCCGCACGTCAGACCAACACGCCGCGCTCATCCGTCAGTTTGCGCATCAGAACGTTGGAAAGAACACTCGGCGTGCGCCTCTTCAAGCGCTCGACCCGCGCTTTTTCCCTCACCACGGAAGGCGCTGAGCTGTACGGACGCTCTGCGGAGGCTCTGGCCTCTCTCGCCGGCGCGCTCGCCGGCGTAGGCAAGGCAGGCGCCGCCTATGCCGGTGGAATCCGGCTGACGGCGCCGGCAGACTTTCCGGTCGGAATCATCGCCGGCGCCGTTTCCGAATTCCGCGAAGCGCATCCCGTCGTGCGGTTCGAGGTGCTGCTCACGAACGACGTGCTCGACCTCATCTCCGAAAACATCGATGTCGCCCTTCGCATTGGCGCTTCCAATCCGCAGGACGCGCTCGTCAGGGGCGTTCTCGACATGGAGTTCGGCCTCTACGCCAGCGCCGAATATCTGCGCAGGAACGGCATACCGGCCAGCATACACGCGGTCAGCACCCTGATTGGACCCGAGCGGCCCGAGCTGCGCCGCCTTCTGTCCCGCGCTCTCAACAACGGGGTTGAATTCCCGCAATTTCAGGTCGCGGTGGACAATTTCGCCCTGGTGCGCGAATTCGTCCTGCTGCATCAAGGCGTCGGGCTGCTGCCGCAATCGCTATGCCGAGCCGAACTTGAATCGAAAGCCGTTGTGCCCGTGCTGCCGCACCTTTTTTCGGGATCGACCCGGCTCCATCTCTCCTTTCCCTCGCGCGCCGACCTCAATCCCAAGGTCAACGCGTTTGCGCAAGTCCTGGCGCGTCATCTGGAGGCGGCGGCGGCCGGACGGTGACCGCGATCCTGCACGAGATTCCCGATCCACGCGAGGAGCATATGGACCTCTTGCCCGGCATCGCCGCGCGCCACGATCAGGAGATCGTCGGGCCTCTGCCCTGAATTCTGCGTGCTCGGCATGCGCCCGTGCTCCGGCAGCATGCTGGCGGCGTGTGAAGGTGAACCGCTTCACAGGGATGTCCGGCGGAGCATGATATTCATCCCGGGTCGCACGACAATAAACGTCAACGACGCTTACGCGTCGTTGCGTTCATGCGGCTGCGACTTTCACTAGCAGATTTCCAGTGCCCATCTCGTGTTGCCGGCTCGTGCGGCAAATTTTTGAAGGAGCACGCCATGAAATCTTCCTCGGTCATTTCCCAAATTCTGTTGGCAAGTGCCGTGATTGCAGCGCTCGCCGAAGCGGCGCGAGCCGATGTGATCATGGACTGGAACGCAAAGGCTGATGCGATCGCGGTGGAAAAGCAAATCCTCCCCGCCGGTCAAAGTCGAGCGTTGTCGATGATGCACGTCGCGATGTTCGAGGCGGTGAACGCCATTGAACACAAGTATGCGCCCTACAAGCTCACGCTCAGCGCCGATCGCTCGACGTCGAAAGAAGCCGCCGCCGCGACGGCGGCGCATGATGTCCTGGTCTCGATCTACGCCGATCGGAAATCCGATCTTGATTCCGCGCTGTCGGCTTCGCTCTCGGCTGTTGCCGACACCGAGGCGAAATCGGCGGGCATCGAGCTCGGCAGGAAGGCGGCCGCCGCAATCGTCGCGCTCCGTGCAAAGGATGGAAGCACGGCACAAGAGGGTTACCGCCCCTACACCAGGCCCGGTGTCTACGTTCCGACTGCGGTACCCGTGTTCAGCACGATAGGCGCCACCACCCCGTGGGTCATGACGACGGGCTCGCAATTCCGGCCCGAGCCGCCGCCCGCGCTCGATTCCGAGACGTGGACCAGGGATCTCAATGAAATTCGCGAGGTCGGCGCACGGGGCAGCACCACGCGCACCGAAGAGCAGACGACGATCGGCCGCTTCTGGTTCACCGTTGGTGCGCGCACCTACAATCCAATCGTGAAGCAGGCCGCGATTGCGAAGGGCATGGACATTGTCGATTGCGCCCGGCTCTTCGCGCTCACCTCCATGGCGGGCAATGACGCGCTCGTCGCGGTCTTTGATGCCAAGTATCGCTACAATTTCTGGCGACCCGTCACGGCAATACGCAACGCTGACATGACCGGAAATTCGGAAACGCCACGCGATGGATCATGGTTGCCGCTCGGCGAAACTCCGATGCATCCGGAATATCCATGCGCGCACTGCATTACGTCCGCCGCGGTCGGAGCCGTTCTCCAAAGCGTCGTCGGAGATGAATTTGGGGAGTTCTCGCTCACCAGCCCGGCCGCCCCCGGCGTGACGCGCAAGTGGACGCGGATCCAGGATTACAGTGACGAGGTGGCCAACGCGCGCATCTATGCCGGTTTTCACTATCGGTTTTCTACCGAAGTTGGAAAGCAGATGGGCAGGAAGATCGGCGAATTGACCGTGGCCACCCAGCTTCGCGGCGTGGAAGCCACGGCAAATCCAAAGCCGTGACCACCTGACGTTCGGCGGCGGCCAGCTTCCAGGGCCGGCCGCCGAGCGGCTCACATCTGCCGCTCGACCAGCTTCAGCTTGAGCTCGGCGATCGCTTCCGAGGGGTTGAGGCCTTTCGGGCAGGCCTTGGCGCAGTTCATGATGGTGTGGCAGCGATAGAGCCGGAACGGGTCCTCGAGATTGTCGAGCCGTTCGCCGGTGGCTTCATCGCGGCTGTCGGTGACCCAGCGCGTGGCCTGCAGCAGCGCGGCGGGGCCGAGGAAGCGCTCGCTGTTCCACCAGTAGCTCGGGCACGAGGTCGAGCAGCAGGCACAGAGGATGCATTCATAGAGGCCGTCGAGCTTCTCGCGGTCCTCGTGGCTCTGCTTCCATTCCTTCTGCGGCGTCGGCGTGGTCGTCTGCAGCCACGGCTCGATGGAGGCATATTGCGCATAGAAATTGGTGAGGTCGGGGACGAGGTCCTTCACGACCGGCTGGTGCGGCAGCGGGTTGACCTTCACCGCGCCGTCTTTCACGTCATGCATCGACTTGGTGCAGGCGAGCGTGTTCTGGCCGTCGATGTTCATGGCGCAGGAGCCGCAGACGCCCTCGCGGCAGGAGCGGCGGAAGGTCAGCGTCGGGTCGATGTGGTTCTTGATCCAGATCAGGCCGTCCAGGACCATCGGCCCGCAATCGTTGGTGTCGACGTAATAGGTGTCGACGCTCGGGTTCTTGCCGTCGTCAGGATTCCAGCGATAGATCTTGAACTCGCGCGTCTCGGTCGCGCCGGCCGGCTTCGGCCAGGTCTTGCCGCCCGTGATCTTGGAGTTCTTCGGAAGCGCGAAGTCAGCCATGCTTGCAAGCCTTTGTCGTCATCAATACACACGCGCCTTGGGCGGAATGTACTGCACGTCGTTGGTCATCGTGTAATCGTGCACCGGGCGGAAATCGATCGTGGTGTTGCCGTTCGGATCGAGCCAGGCCAGCGTGTGCTTCATCCAGTTCTTGTCGTCACGGTCAGGGAAATCCTCGCGCGCATGGGCGCCGCGGCTTTCGGTGCGGTTGGCCGCCGAATCCATGGTGACGACAGCCTGCACGATCAGGTTGTCGAATTCCAGCGTCTCGATCAGGTCGGAATTCCACACCAGCGAACGGTCGGAGACGGCGATGTCGCCGATGCCGCCATGCACCTTGTGGATCAGGTTCTTGCCTTCCTGCAGCACCTCGCCGGTGCGGAACACCGCGCAATTGTTCTGCATCACGTGCTGCATGCTGTCGCGCAGCTTGGCGGTCGGCGTGCCGCCCGAGGCGTAGCGGAAATGGTCGAGCCGGCCGAGCGCCATCTCGGCGGAATCCTTCGGCAGTTCCGGCTGCTTGCCATTGGCGGTGAGTTTCTCGGCGCAGCGCAGCGCCGCGGCGCGGCCGAATACGACGAGGTCGATCAGCGAGTTGGAGCCGAGCCGGTTGGCGCCGTGCACGGAGACGCAGGCGGCTTCGCCGATCGCCATCAGGCCGGGTACCACCGCGTTGTCGTCGCCGTCCCGCTTGGTCAGCACTTCGGCGTGGAAGTTGGTCGGGATGCCGCCCATGTTGTAGTGCACCGTCGGCACGATCGGGATCGGCTCGCGGGTGACGTCGACATTGGCGAAGATCCGTGCCGACTCGGAGATGCCGGGCAGCCGCTCGGCCAGCACCTTCGGATCGAGATGATCGAGGTGCAAATAGATGTGGTCCTTCTTCTTGCCGACGCCGCGGCCTTCGCGGATCTCGATGGTCATCGCGCGCGAGACCACGTCGCGCGAGGCGAGGTCCTTGGCCGACGGCGCATAGCGCTCCATGAAGCGCTCGCCCTCGGAATTGACGAGATAGCCGCCTTCGCCGCGCGCGCCCTCGGTGACGAGGCAGCCCGCGCCGTAGATGCCGGTCGGGTGGAACTGCACGAACTCCATGTCCTGCAGCGGCAGGCCGGCGCGCAGCACCATGCCGCCGCCGTCGCCGGTGCAGGTATGCGCCGAGGTGCAGGAGGCGTAGGCGCGGCCGTAGCCGCCGGTGGCCAGGATCGTGGTCTGGGCGCGGAAGCGGTGCAGCGTGCCGTCGTCGAGCTTGATCGCGATCACGCCGCGGCAGACGCCCTGGTCGTCCATGATCAGGTCGATGGCGAAGAACTCGATGAAGAATTCCGCCGCGTGCCGCAGCGACTGGCCGTACATCGTGTGCAGCATGGCATGGCCGGTGCGGTCGGCGGCGGCGCAGGTGCGCTGCGCCTGGCCCTTGCCGAAGTCGATCGTCATGCCGCCGAACGGGCGCTGGTAGATCTTGCCGTCCTCGGTGCGCGAGAACGGCACGCCCCAATGCTCGAGCTCGTAGACCGCCTCCGGCGCGTTGCGCACCATGTATTCGATCGCGTCCTGGTCCCCTAACCAGTCCGACCCCTTGACGGTGTCGTACATGTGCCAGCGCCAGTCGTCCTGGTGCATGTTGCCGAGCGAGGCCGAGATGCCGCCCTGCGCCGCGACCGTGTGCGAGCGGGTCGGGAACACCTTGGTGATGCAGGCGGTGCGCAGGCCCGCTTCCGAGCAGCCGACCACCGCGCGCAGGCCGGCGCCGCCGGCGCCGACCACGACGACGTCGTAGGTGTGGTCTTCGATCGGATAGGCCTTGCCATTTGTGGCCGGGCCACTGCCATTGGTGGCCTTGCCGTTACCTTCAGCGGCCATTGGTCATACTCCCGAGGATAATTTAAGGAGTGCGTAGATCGAGGCCAAGGCCACCGCAACGCAGAAGAAATTGTTGGCCATGATGCTGGCGAGCTTCAGCTTCTCGTTATGCACATAGTCCTCGATCACGACCTGCATGCCGATCTTCATGTGCCAGATGCTGGCGACGATGAAGAGCAGAAGGATGATCGCGATCGGCAGCGAGCCGAGGATTTGCGCGGCGCCGGCATGGTTGCGGCCGACCAGTGTCAGGATCACGATCAGCACCGGCACGATCAGCACCGTCATCGCCACCGCGGTAAGGCGCTGGCGCCAGAAATCGGTGGTGCCGGAATGCGAGGCGCCGAGATTGCGGACGCGGCCGAGCGGCGTGCGCATCGAGGAACGGGAGTCGCTCATCGTCCGCCTCCGATCGCGTAAGCGATGATCCAGATCAGCACGGTGAGCACGATGCCGCCGATCAGCGCGGCCCAGGTCAGGGCCTCCCGCTCATTGGCCTTGAAGCCGTAGCCCAGGTCCCAGACGAAATGCCTGATGCCGCTGAGCAGATGGTGCATCAGCGCCCATGTGTAACCGAACACGATCAGCTTGCCGATGAAGCTGCCGGTGAAAGCCTGCAGGTTGGCGTAGGCCGAGGGGCCGGAAGCCGCCGCGATCAGCCACCAGGCGAGCAGCAGCGTGCCGACGTAAAGCGCTATTCCCGTGGCGCGATGGACGATGGAAAGCGCCATCGTCAGGGTCCAGCGATAGGTCTGTATATGGGGCGAGAGCGGTCGTTCGATCCTGGCGGTCATCAGCGGCTTTGAGTTTGGTGGGACCGCGGCGGGCCCAGCGGGGAACGCGGTAGATAAATTCTATTTACGGAGTCGAGTCTAACAGCGCAACGGCCAAATGCCTGCAAAACGAATGAGTATTCATTGCTACATCATTGATGACACAAGGCGATCAGAGGCTTGGTATACCAGGGTGGCCGATACAGGCCAAGAATCGAATTTTGATTCGGCTAAGATGCTGCGGCGGGATGCGTGCCGAACGGATCGGTGGCCTGCCATCGTTCAATGAGATAATCGACAAATGCCCGGGTCTTTGGCGAAGCAAGCCGCGACGGCTGAAACACCAGGTGCAACGGGGTCGCCGGCGCCTCGTAGTCGGCAAGGATCCGCCGCAAGCTGCCGGCCCTGATATCGGCGTCCACCTGCCACGACGGCACGCGGACAATGCCCGCGCCTTCCTTCGCCGCCGCGGCAAGCGCGTCGAGGCTATTCATCCAGAGCCGACCGGATATGCGGATTTTGCGGTCTGCCTTCGCGCTCTCCGCGAAGCGCCACTCAGCCGTGCCGGGCGCATCGGAGAACACAAGACAGTCGTGATCGGCGAGGTCGCGCGGCGCCTGCGGCACGCCGCGGCGCGCGAGATAGGTCGGCGATGCGCATACGATCATCCTGAGATCGGCGAGCTTGCGCGCGACCAATTGCGAATCCCGCAGGCGGCCGACGCGGATCGCAAGATGGATGTCTTCCTCCACCATGTCGACGGCGCGATCGACCAGCAGCAGATCGACCGACAGCAACGGGTAGCGCCGCAGGAATTCGCCGAGCAGCGGCGCGATCACGAGCCGCCCCATCAGGCTGGGGCAGCTCACGCGAATCCGTCCCGAGGGCTGGTGACGGTCGCGTGACAACGCGGCTTCGATTTCCCTGACCTCGCCGAGGATCGATTTCGCGCGCTCGTAGAAAATCCTGCCATCATCGGTCAGCGCGAGCTGCCGTGTGGTGCGGAGTAGCAGCCGCGTGCCGAAATGCTGCTCCAGCGCGGAGATCTGCCGGCTGACCGAGGTCAGTGAGCTCGGGAGCGAGCGGGCTGCCGCCGAGAGACTGCCCGTCTCCACCGCGCGGACAAAGGTCGCCATGGCCGAAAGCTGGTCCATCCGATCCTTCCGGAATTCGCAAGGCTGTTCGCCGAAGGGGCTAGATACTCCCACGTTCGACAAGGGTCTAGCCTTCCGGAGCGGCGGGGATTAAACGCCGATTCGCAGGGACATCATGGCTGGCCTCGATCTCATCGAACTCGTTGAACTCGCGTTGTTGCTGATCGCGGTTGGCGCCTTGTCCGGCTTTCTTGCCGGCCTGTTCGGCATCGGCGGCGGCGCGATCCTGGTGCCGGTGTTCTACGAATGCTTCCGCCTGGCGGGCGTGCCGCTGGAGGTGCGGATGCCGCTCTGCATCGGCACCTCGCTCGCCATCATCATCCCGACCTCGATCAGCTCGTTTCGCGCCCATTACCGGCGCGGCGCGGTCGACATGCAGGTGTTGAAGCGCTGGTGGCTTCCGATCGTGCTCGGCGTCCTCGCCGGCAGCGTCACCGCGCGGTTTGCGCCGGAGCGGCTGTTCAAGATCGTGTTCGTGATGGTGGCATGGTCGGCCGCGGCGCGGCTGCTATTGGCGCGCGAGGGTTGGAAGTTCGGGGACGAACTGCCGAAAGGCTTCTTGATGCGCGTCTACGGCTTCTTCGTCGGCCTGCTCTCGACCTTGATGGGCATCGGCGGCGGCTTGTTCGCCAATCTCCTGATGACCTTCTACGGCCGCCCGATCCATCAGGCGGTCGCGACCTCCTCGGCGCTGGCAGTCCTGATCTCGATTCCCGGCGCGCTCGGCTACGTCTACGCCGGCTGGCCGGCCGCGGCGCGCTTTCCCGATATCCTCGCCCTACAGATCCCGTTCGCGCTCGGCTACGTCTCGCTGATCGGCGCCATCCTGGTGATGCCGACCACGCTGGTCACGGCGCCGCTCGGAGTGAAGGTCGCGCATGCGCTGTCGAAACGCGCACTGGAAATGGCGTTCGGCGCCTACCTCTTCATCGTCGGCGGCCGGTTCGTGGTCAGCCTTGTGAGCGGGCAGTAGCCTCGTAGCCCGGGTGGAGCGGAACGGCGCAACCCGGGACGCCGCGTCAACGTCTACCGACGGTCCCGGGTTACGCTGGCGCTCCACCCGGGCTACGCAGCCCATCGTCAACTCAGCTTCTTCCTGACTTCGCTATGACGCCATCGGCGCAGATCGCCTTGGCTCTCAAGACGCTCTGCGTCAACCAGGGCCTGAATACGGGCCGCGAACATTTCGTCGGTAACCCCAAGAGCAAGCTCTTCACTTCGCTTCACTGCGTGCCAGATGACGAAGGCCATTTTTCGCCATTGCGGGGCGATCATGGAGAGAACGATCTCGTCGACCTGGGATTCGGATGCAGACGGCGGAAGTCGAACCTGATCCCACCGGAGCGAGCTGTTGATCTCGGGAAACTCCTCAAATGGAAGCAAATCGGAAAATCGGTCAAAAATCGCCTCTAGCAGCTCGGAGTTGAGCTTGATGATGAGAGCCCTGAGGGACGCAGCATCCTCGTCCTGATCTTCGACAACGCCGGCGGCTGCCTTCGCCTCGTCGAGCTCGTAGGCGGCCGCAAGCAAGTAATCAAGAATCTCTTCCGCCTGCTCTCGGTCCATGACCTCTTCCCCCGGGAGCGGCTGCGCGCCCCTACTTCTTCGTATAGATATCCTTATACGTATCCCGTAAAATATTCTTCTGCACCTTGCCCATGGTATTGCGCGGCAGTTCGTCGACGACGAACACGCGCTTCGGCATCTTGAACTTTGCCAATCGTCCTTCGAGGCCGTTCAGCACCGTCGCTTCGTCGATGGTGGCGCCGGGCTGGCGCACCAGGACGGCGGTGACGCCTTCGCCGAAATCGGCATGGGGCACGCCGATCACGGCGGATTCGACCACACCGGGCATGCCGTCGATCTCGGTCTCGATCTCCTTGGGATAGACGTTGAAGCCGCCGGAGATCACCAGGTCCTTGCCGCGGCCGAGGATGTGCACATAGCCCTTGGCGTCGATCTTGCCGAGATCGCCGGTGATGAAGAAGCCGTCGTCGCGGAATTCGGACTTGGTTTTTTCCGGCATCCGCCAATAGCCCTTGAACACGTTCGGGCCCTTGACCTCGATCACGCCGATGGTCTCTGGGGGCAACACCTTGCCCGTGTCAGGGTCGGTGACACGTGCGGAGACGCCGGGCAGTGGGAAGCCGACCGCGCCGGGCACGCGCGCGCCGTCATAGGGATTGGAGGTGTTCATGTTGGTCTCGGTCATGCCGTAGCGCTCGAGCACGGCATGACCCGTGCGGGCGGACCATTCGCGATGGGTGTCGGCGAGCAGCGGCGCCGAGCCCGAAACGAACAGCCGCATATGCCTGGTCGTCTCTTTGTTGAGCGCGGGATTCTGCAAGAGGCGCGTGTAGAAGGTCGGCACGCCCATCAGCACGGTGGCGCGCGCCATCAGCTTGATGATCAGGTCGGGATCGAACTTCGGCAGGAAGATCATCGCGGCGCGGGCGAACAGCGTCACGTTGCTGGCCACGAACAGGCCGTGGGTATGATAGATCGGCAGCGCGTGGATCAGCACGTCATCCCCAGTGAAGCGCCAGTAATCGACCAGCGACAGCGAGTTCGAGGCCAGATTGTCGTGGCTCAGCATCGCGCCCTTGGAGCGGCCGGTGGTGCCCGACGTATAGAGGATCGCGGCGAGATCATCATTGCCGCGCGCCACCGTCTTGAAGTCAGGGCTCGCTTTGTCGGCCGCCTCCGTCAGCGAACCCTTGCCGTCGGCGCCGAGCGTCTCGACCTTGGCGCCGACTTTCGCCGCGATCGTGCCGATGCCTTCAGCCTTGGAGGGATCACAGACCACCAGCGATGGTTCGGCGTCGGTGATGAAGTAGTCGAGCTCGTTGAGCGTATAGGCGGTGTTGAGCGGCAAATAGACGGCGCCGGCGCGCACGGTCGCCAGATACAGCACGAGGCCCTGCACCGACTTCTCGGTTTGTGCTGCAACGCGGTCGCCGACCTTGACGCCGCGCGAAACCAACACGTTCGCCATTTGCCCGGTGCGCGCGATCAGGTCCGCATAGCTGATCTTCGTGCCGTCAAGCTGTTCGATCGCAAGCCTGCTCGGATCGTCGAGACCGTCGAACAGGCGGGAAAACAGGTTGGCGTTGGCGGCGGTGTTCATGCAACATCCCCTGAAGGGCGGAAAGGCCGGGAAAATCCGGCCGCTGGCTTAGCAAAAACGCCCTTTGGAAAGCAACGGAGACAGTTTGCATGACAAATAATGGGAAACGCGTGGCCTGGGTGACGGGCGGCGGCACCGGGATCGGCGAGTCCGGGGCGGAATTCCTGGCGGCCGACGGCTGGACCGTGGTGGTCTCGGGCCGCCGCAAGGAAGAGCTGGACCGGGTGGTCGCCAGCATCGCCAAGAAGGGCGGCAAGGCCGAGGCCATTCCGCTCGACGTCAGCAGCAAGCAGGACGTCAACAAGGTCGCCGAGCAGATCCTCAGCCGTCACGGCCGCATCGACCTCCTGGTCAACAGCGCCGGCATCAACGTGCCGAAGCGGAGCTGGGCCGACATGGAGCTGGAGGGCTGGGACAGACTGGTCGAGATCAATCTCAACGGCGTGCTCTATTGCATCCATGCGGTGCTGCCGGCGATGCGCAAGCAGCAGGACGGCTGCATCATCAACGTCGCCTCCTGGGCCGGCCGCCATGTCTCGAAGATGCCCGGCCCGGCCTACACCACGACCAAGCATGCGGTGCTGGCGCTGACCCATTCCTTCAACATGGATGAATGCGTCAACGGCCTGCGCGCCTGCTGCCTGTCGCCCGGCGAGGTCGCAACCCCGATCCTGAAGCTGCGCCCCGTGGTGCCGAGCGAAGCCGAACAAGCAAAAATGCTGCAGCCGGAAGATCTCGGCCGCACCATCGCCTTCGTCGCCAGCCTGCCGCCGCGGGTCTGTGTCAACGAGATCCTGATCAGCCCGACCCACAACCGCGGCTTCATCCAGACGCCTGCGAACAGGGATTAGTTTTCCATCCTGTAGATTCCATGGGGCGGTGAGCGCGCCCTTTCCGGTAGGTTTGGGTTTCCACACTCGAACCATCGGAGAGTCTGATGCAAGCATTGACCAAGAACACGCCCACCGCCGGGCATTGTGGCACGATTTTCGTTGCGATCGAACTGAGTCAGAAGACGTGGCTGGTGACGCTGCACAGTCCGGATCGGGACCGGATATCGCGCCACAAGCTGGAAGGCGGCGATCACGCCGGGCTGCTGGCGCTGATCGAGCAGGTCAAGGCCCGGGCGACTGCGAAGCTTGGAGCGGCGCCGCGGGTGGTGAGCTGCTACGAGGCTGGCTATGACGGCTTCTGGCTGCACCGGCTGCTCGCGGCGGCTGGGATCACCAACTTCATCTTCGACCCGGCGAGCATCGCGGTGGAGCAACGGGCGCGGCGGGCGAAGACAGACCGGATCGATGGCGAGCTTCTGCTGCGCACCTTGATGGCTCATTTGCGAGGCGAGCCGCGGGTGGTGCGGATCGTCCGGGTGCCGAGCGTGGCCGAGGAGGACGCCCGGCGCGCCAGCCGCGAACGCGAACGACTGGTGAAGGAGCAGACGGGGCACACCAACCGGATCAAGGCGCTGCTGCGCCTGTTGGGCATGGCGGCCGGCACCTTGCGACGACGGACCTGGCTCGCCTGGCTGGAGCAGCAGCGGGACTGGCAAGGGCAGCCGCTGCCGCCGCAGCTTCTGGCCGAAGTGAAGCGCGAGCATGCCCGGCTGATGCTGGTGCGCGACCAGCTCAAGGCGCTGGAGCAGGCCCAAGTCGCTACAGAAGTCGCGGCAGAAGTCGCGGCGGAAGCCGCCGCGGCGCCGGCGCCGATGGCGAAGCGACGGGATCAGTTGCAGCAGCTCAAGGCGCTCGGCCCGGCGTTTGCCGCGACGCTGGTGAACGAGGTGTTCTACAAGGACTTCCGCAACCGGCGCGAGGTCGCCAGCTATTGCGGATTGGCGCCCAGTCCCTGGCAAAGCGGCAGCATCGATCGCGAGCAGGGGATCAGCAAGGCCGGCAACCGGCGCGCCCGCCACAAGACGATCGAACTGGCCTGGCTCTGGCTGCGCCATCAGCCGGACAGCGCGCTCAGCCGCTGGTTCCGCACCCGCACCGAAAACGCCGGCAAGCGCGCCAAGCGCATCGCCATCGTCGCGCTGGCGCGCAAGCTGATCGTGGCGCTGTGGCGCTATCTCACCACCGGCCTTGTTCCGGAGCAGGCCGTGATGAAGGCCTAGCACCGGACCACGCCACCAGGGCGAGGCGGCTCCGCGCCGCGCGCCCCGTACAGGATGGATGATGACCGTGCCACCCAGGGGCCCAACCAGGCCGCTTTGTAGATGGGTCTCATCCTCTTGGCTTCCTCGCCGCAAGCATGCGGAATGTGGGTACGGATCAGCCGATCCGACCGGATATGAGGTGATGCAGTGAGCTGCAGAAATCTTCGGAAGCCAATCCTCGCCCGGGGCCCGGTCGTCGCGCTGCGCTACGCATGGCTCCGCGCGCCGCCCTCTCACTGCAAAAACCCAACCCGCACCGGTTCAAGAGCCTTGACTCACAAAGCCCCATATGAGGGTGGGCAGAGCTAGCGTGCCCACCGTCAAGCACTCCGCTCGTGATGGTGGGCACGCTTCCGTCTCCGCCTGTGTTGACCACGGCGCGAGAAGTCGCTTTGCCCACCCTACGGCCCGCTACGCACGTCACCCCACGGCCTCGCCCGCAATTAGTTTCAGCCATCACGATAAATTATCCCGCGAAACCACGTCCCGAATCCTCCCGTAGCTGCGGCCAACGACGGCGCAATCGCATAGCCGCGCCGTCGTTGCCTTTCATCCCCGGCGGCAGTTCCGCCGGTCACCTTTAGCCAAACGGGAGATTGTCCATGTTGAAACGTACAGCACTTCTCGCCGCCGCAGCGTTCAGCGCGCTGGCGCTCACCGCGACCGTGATGGCGCCGGTTCGCGCCGAGGAAAAGACCGTGATGGTCGGCGGCGCCGCGATGTTCCCGTCCAGGAACATCATCCAGAACGCGGTCAATTCGAAGGACCACACCACCCTCGTCGCCGCGGTGAAGGCCGCGGGCCTGGTCGAGACGCTGCAAGGCAAGGGTCCGTTCACCGTGTTCGCGCCGACCAATACGGCGTTCGGTAAACTGCCGGCCGGCACCGTCGACACCCTGGTCAAGCCCGAGAACAAGCCGACGCTGACCAAGATCCTGACCTATCACGTCGTGGCCGGGAAATATGACGCTTCCAGCCTCTCCGACGGCAAGAAGCTCAGGACCGTCGAAGGCGAGGAACTGACCGTGAAGAAGCAGGACGGCAAGGTCTGGATCGGCGACGCCAAGGGCAACTGGTCGACGGTGACGATTTCCAACGTCAACCAGTCGAACGGCGTGATCCATGTGATCGACACCGTGTTGATGCCCGCCTCGTAACGCGCCTGTTTCAGCCCCGGACAGGAAGCGTTACAAGCGAGCCGGGGGTAACCCGGCTCGCTTTTTTGTGACCACGATGCGCTGTTCGTATCGAATTGATAGCCACGTGTCGCAGTAACAAGGCCCCCATCCGGGCGTATAAGTCCGTAACGAACCCCGAGCAGGGAAACAGCCATGTCGAGCCTTGCAGTCAGCAACGAGCATGCTCCCGCCAGCACCGCGAAGGCGATCCAGCCGGCCTGGGTGCGGATCGTGCACTGGATCAATGCGGTCGCGATGATCATGATGATCATGTCGGGCTGGCAGATCTACAACGCCTCGCCGCTGTTCAACTTCACGTTCTCCCGCAGCATCACGCTCGGCGGCTGGCTCGGCGGCGCGCTGCTCTGGCATTTCGCCGCGATGTGGCTGTTGATGGTCAATGGCCTGGTCTATCTCATCCTTGGCTTCGTCACCGGCCGCTTCCGCAGGAAGTTGCTGCCGATCACGCCGGCGGGCGTGATCTCGGATACCAAGGCGGCACTGACCTTCAAGCTCTCGCACGACGATCTCACCAAGTACAATTACGTGCAGAAGCTGTTGTATGCCGGCATCATCATCGTCGGTGTGCTCATCGTGCTGTCGGGCCTGTCGATCTGGAAGCCGGTGCAGTTGCAGTGGCTGACCGCGCTGTTCGGCGGCTACGATGCCGCGCGCTATGTCCACTTCTTCTGCATGGCGCTGATCGTCGCCTTCCTCGTTGTTCACGTCGCGCTCGCGATCCTGGTGCCGAGAAGCTTGCGCGCCATGATCATTGGCCGCTGAGTTCAAGGAGAGAGTCATGGGCCGTATGCGCAAGCTCCTGATCCCCGGCGTCGACAAGAAGCTCCTGGTCAAGGACGCCGTGAAGCTGATGCCTGATTTGACACGCCGGCGTTTCATCACGGGCGGTGCCAGCCTGGGGGCGCTGACGCTGCTCACCGGTTGCGACGTCGTCGACAGCTCCTCGGCGGAAACGATGCTGGCGCAGGTCTCGAAGTTCAACGATGCGGTGCAGGCCTGGATGTTCAATCCGAACACGCTGGCGCCGACCTTTCCGGAAAGCGCCATCACAAAGCCGTTTCCGTTCAACGGCTATTACGACCTCGACGAAGCGCCCGAGATCGACGGCAAGGACTGGAAGCTGGAGGTGCGCGGCCTGGTCGAGAACAAGAATCCGTGGACGCTGGAGGAGCTCTACAAGCTGCCGCAGGTCAAGCAGGTCACGCGCCATATCTGCGTCGAGGGCTGGAGCGCGATCGGGAGCTGGACCGGCACGCCGCTGCGCGATTTCCTGAAGCTTGTCGGCGCCGATACACGCGCGAAATATGTCTGGTTCCAGTGCGCCGACAAGGACGGCTACAACTCGCCGCTGGACATGCCGACCGCGCTGCATCCGCAGACCCAGATGACCTTCAAATTCGCCGACGAGATTTTGCCGCGCGCCTACGGCTATCCGATGAAGATCCGGGTGCCGACCAAGCTCGGCTTCAAGAACCCGAAATACGTGATCTCGATGGAAGTCACCAACGACTACAAGGGCGGCTACTGGGAAGACCAGGGCTACAATTCCTTTAGCGGAAGTTAGCTCCTCCGCCGTCATTCCGGGCCGCCACGAAGTCGCGAGCCCGGAATCCATCGGGCCGCAGTCGCAGGTGGCGACATGGGTTCCGGGCTCGTCCTTCGGACGCCCCGGAATGCCGAGTAGCGTTCGTGGAAATTTCCTCAATCCAATCAATGTGATTTTGCCCCGTCCAGTCTTGTCGCGAAAAACATTCCGCTTCCGTCGTCGGGCAAATCAGTGATTTAACTCCGCGCGTCTCACCCGAATGAGGGGCGGCTCGCGATCGTCACGAACGTTGCGGTGAGATGCGGCGGACGCGGGTGTTGCGAAAGACGAACGCAATGTCAGCGGACGGCGAAGTCGTGTGGTTCCGGCGCCCCGACGCTGGCGCTAAGTCTCGCGGAGATGATCCGTGAGGTGACGGTGGCAAGAAAGCCCGGTCACCGGGAAGAGCACGAAGTAAGCCGTAAACCATCGCGCAGGGAAAGCCGGTGTTGCTCCGGTGACCTGTGGTCCTACCCCCGTGCTTTTTGTTGCACGGGGCCCATGGGTGCAACCGGCACCCGGCTTTCCCTGCGCCCTCTGTTCGATGAGAGGGTGAAACGAACGCAAAGCTCGGGCGCACCGCGCCGCGAGAACGCGGGCACACATCCCGTCATCATACTCCACCGTCATGCCCGCGAAGGCGGGCATCCAGTAACCGGCGGCCTCTCTACTTAAACTCGGTCGCCGCTGGAATACTGGATCGTCCGGTCAAGCCGGACGATGACAGCGGAGAGCTGTTTGACATTTGAATCAGAACCTCTCCCCGCGTCATTGCGAGCGCAGCGAAGCAATCCATTTCGCCACTTGCGGAGGCATGGATTGCTTCGCTGCGCTCGCAATGACGACACCGGGACTGCTAGCCTTCTCTACGCCTTCACCGGCAACTTCCGCTGGAACGCCGACAGGATCGCGCCGAGCGCCAGCATCGCGGCTGATATGTTCAGCGCGAACGACAGGCTGCCGACCGCATCGGTGATCGCGCCGACGACAATCGGTCCGATGGTCTGGCCGATGCCGAATGAGATCGTCAGCGCGGCAATTGCCGTCGGCCAGGACGACGGCGGATAGTTGAAGCGCACGAAGGCGGTGGTCGATCCCACCACGGCGAAGAAGGCGACGCCAAACACCAGGGCGGAGACTGCGAGCAACAGCGGCGAGTGTCCGAAAATCGGCAGTCCGGCGCCGATCGCGTTGACGCCGAGGATGATCGTCGTGGCAAGCCCGCCGCGGTTGAGCCCAAGCACCCCTCGCCACACCCACGGCGTCACGAAAGCGCTCAGCCCGATCAGGCTCCAGAATGCGCTTTGCGCCAGCGCGCCGCCGCCGGCGTCGCGCACATAGGCGATCATGAAGGTCATGTAGGCGATATAGCCTGCGCCGAACAGGAAATAGCCGGTGAAGTAGATCGCAACTGGCGCGATCGCGAACTTCGCCGAGGCCTCCTGCCTGGTCATGGCATCGGAAGGGAAGGATGCGAGCCATAGCGGAATGGTCATGATGGCAGCGAGCAGCGTCATCGCCCACCATACGATCCACCACGAGCCGGGGCCGAACCATTGCAGCACGAATGGCGCCACCAGCCCCGACAGCAGGATGCCGCTGCCGGGTCCGGCATAGAACAGGCTGAGCAGGAAATTGGCGCGCTCGGGCCGCGTCTGCGCGATCATCGCCGCAAGCGCGCCGCCGCCGACGAAGCCGGCCGCGGCGCCGAGGCCGGCGAGCAGCCGCGCAACGCTCAGTACCACAAAGTTGCCGGTGACGGCGCAAAGCGCGAGCGATACCACGCAAGCCAGCGTGCCCCAGCGCACGGCCGCTACCAGCCCGAAGCGCCGGATCAGCCGCGCGGCGAACAGCGCGCCGATCAGATATCCGGCAGCGTTGATGGTGTTCATAAAGCCCGCCGCGGAATAGGACCACGCAAGCGAGTCACGCATGTCAGGCAGCACCAGCGAATAGGCGAAGCGCCCGATGCCGAGGCCTGCGGTCGGCGCCAGCGACAGGATGAGGATCAGCCGCGCGAGATGCGCGTAAGGCGAGGGCGAGTCGGGCGATTTCATGGGGACTCCGGCGGGGCCATATTGTGGCAGGCCTTGCCGCGTCTGCACAGGGCGTGCGCCGGGAATGGTGTCTTGCCAATCGCGCAACAGCGTTTTAGCACTCCGCCCGGATTTTTTTCTCTCAAGGCGAGCACCCATGGCGACCCAAAAACTCCTGCTCCTGCCCGGCGACGGCATCGGCCCCGAAGTGATGGCGGAGGTGAAGCGCCTGATCGGCTGGCTGAAGGCGGAAGGAATCGCGACATTCGAAACCGAAGAGGGGCTGGTCGGCGGCGCCGCCTATGACGCGCACAAGGTCTCGATCTCGGAAGGCGACATGGCCAAGGCGAAGGCTGCCGATGCCGTGATCTTCGGCGCGGTCGGCGGTCCGAAATGGGACAACGTTCCCTATGAGGTGCGGCCCGAAGCCGGCCTGTTGCGGCTGCGCAAGGATCTCGGCCTGTTCGCCAATCTGCGGCCCGCCGTGTGCTATCCGGCGCTCGCCGATGCCTCGAGCCTGAAGCGCGAGGCGGTCGAGGGGCTCGACATCATGATCGTGCGCGAGCTCACCGGCGGGGTCTATTTCGGCGAGCCGAAAACCATCACCGATCTCGGCAACGGCCAGAAGCGCGCCATCGACACTCAGGTCTACGACACCTACGAGATCGAGCGCATCGCCCGCGTCGCCTTCGACCTTGCGAAGAAGCGCCGCAACAAGGTGACCTCGATGGAAAAGCGCAACGTCATGAAATCGGGCGTGCTTTGGAACGAGGTGGTCACCCAAGTGCACAAGCGCGAATACCCTGACGTGACGCTGGAGCACCAGCTTGCGGATTCCGGCGGCATGATGCTGGTGAAATGGCCCAAGCAGTTCGACGTCATCGTCACCGACAATCTGTTCGGCGACATGCTGTCCGATATCGCGGCGATGCTGACCGGTTCGCTCGGCATGCTGCCGTCGGCCTCGCTCGGTGAGGTCGATGCCAAGAGCGGCAAGCGCAAGGCGCTGTACGAGCCGGTGCACGGCTCGGCGCCCGATATTGCCGGCAAAGGCCTCGCCAACCCGATCGCGATGCTCGCCTCGTTCGGCATGGCGCTGCGCTATTCCTTCGACATGGGCGCGCTCGCCGACAAGCTCGATGTAGCAATCGCTGCGGTGCTCGCAAGCGGCCTGCGTACCGCAGACATCAAGTCCGAAGGCACGACATCAGCCTCGACCACGCAGATGGGCGAAGCGATTCTGAAGGAATTGCAGAAGCTGCACGCGTAGGCGCAACACGCTCCGGATTGGTAGGGTGGGCAAAGCGAAGCGTGCCCACCATCACGAGCGGAGTGCGAAATGGTGGGCACGGCGCGATGCGCCTTTGCCCACCCTACAAGTTCGCAATCAATACAGCGGGAACCGGGTCGGCTCGCCGCCCAAATCCGACGCCGGATTAAGCGGCTGCCGGTCGATCGGCCGATTGAGGTTTTCGCGCGCGAAGGTTGGATACCCGTACGGCGACGGAAACGCGTAGTCCTGGAACTTGCGGTCGCCCGGCAGCACCTCGGTGCCGGCATCGAGCCAGGAGCGGGTGGTCACGAAGACGCGGGTGCGCGGCCCCTGCTGGTAGGAGCGGTTGGGGCCCTGCGCGCCGTAAGTGACCCGGCCGTCGCGGTCATACTGCAGCCGCTGCTGCTGCTGGCGCTTGGTCTGGGCATCAGCCGGGCTGGCGAGGAGACCGACCACCGCCGCGGCGGTAGCAAGAAATACCGCGAACCTGGTCGCAGCAGGAAATTTGGCAGTCATTTCATCCTCGTCACTGTGCCCGCGCGCGGGGCTGGCAGATCGCCCATCTGATTTGGTCACATTGTAGCCTTGGCGCAACTGCCGCCACTAGGTCAAATGCGCCACACTGGCGCGCAATAATGCCGCGGAAACCGCAAAAGTTTCATGAAAACCAGTGCCTTGCCGCGATGTCGCCATCATCGAAGGGGCGCCGCGGGCGGTGGCGAGCGGCGCCGGCGTGACTACATCATGTCGTCCGAACAGGCGGCCGGACCGGCAAGGCTTACGTCTAACGTTGTCTTAACGGCGTTTCTCGCATAGAAGCGCTGCGCTTCCTTATCCGCCGGATGCGGCAGGCGAGCATTTTTCCTCGGAGAGTGAACGATGGGTTACAAAGTCGCGGTGGTGGGTGCGACCGGTAATGTCGGGCGGGAAATGCTCGGCATCCTGGACGAGCGCAAATTCCCGGCGGACGAGGTGGTGGCGCTGGCTTCGCGCCGCAGCGTCGGCGTCGACGTCTCCTACGGCGACCGGACCCTGAAGGTCAAAGCGCTCGAGCATTACGACTTCTCCGACGTCGACATCTGCCTGATGTCGGCGGGCGGCGCGGTGTCGAAGGAATGGTCGCCGAAGATCGGCGCCGCCGGCGCGGTCGTGATCGACAATTCGTCGGCCTGGCGCATGGATCCGGACGTGCCGCTGATCGTGCCGGAGGTGAATGCGGACGCGGCCGCGGGCTTCACCAAGAAGAACATCATCGCCAACCCGAACTGCTCGACCGCGCAGCTCGTGGTGGCGCTGAAGCCCTTGCACGACAAGGCGACGATCAAGCGTGTCGTGGTCTCGACCTATCAGTCGGTCTCGGGCGCCGGCAAGGATGCGATGGACGAACTGTTCTCGCAGACCAAGGCCGTCTACACCAATGACGAATTGATCAACAAGAAATTCCCGAAGCGCATCGCCTTCAACGTCATCCCCCACATCGACGTCTTCATGGAGGACGGCTACACCAAGGAAGAGTGGAAGATGATGGCGGAGACCAAGAAGATCCTTGATCCGAAGATCAAGCTCTCCGCGACCTGCGTGCGCGTGCCGGTCTTCGTCGGCCATTCGGAAGCCGTCAATATCGAGTTCGAGAGCCCGATCACGCCGGATGAGGCGCGCGACATCCTGCGCAATGCGCCGGGCTGTCTCGTCATCGACAAGCAGGAGCCCGGTGGCTACGTCACCCCCTATGAGGCGGCGGGCGAGGACGCGACCTATATCAGCCGCATCCGCGAGGACGCGACGGTGGAGAACGGGCTCGTGCTGTGGTGCGTGTCGGACAATTTGCGCAAGGGCGCTGCGCTGAACGCGGTGCAGATCGCCGAATGCCTGATCAACCGCAAGCTGCTCACCGCCAAGAAGAAGGCGGCCTGAGAGGCGATTGGTGAATGACCGGGGAGCCGGATCGATGACCGACGAGCCGGCTCCTTATCGACCTGATCCCCGGCTGAAGCGCGTCGAGGATGGCTTCGAAAGCCTGATCTTCAACAGCCGCTGGCTGATGGCGCCGTTCTATTTCGGCCTCGTCGTCAGCCTGGCCGTACTGCTCTACAAGTTCGTCGCGCTGCTGTGGGAGTTCATCCTGCACGTGCCGTACGCCAAGGAATCCGACATCATTCTCGGCGTGCTCAGCCTCATCGACGTGTCGCTGACCGGCAATCTGATCCTGATCGTGGTGTTCTCGGGCTATGAGAACTTCGTGTCCCGGATCGATCCCGCCGGCCATCCGGACTGGCCGGAATGGATGACCAAGGTCGATTTCGGCGGCCTGAAGCAGAAGCTGCTCTCCTCGATCGTGGCGATCTCGGCGATCCAGGTGCTGAAAGCCTTCATGAACATCGATGCGATCTTCGATGCGCAGAAGATGGGATGGCTGGTCGGCGTCCACCTGGTGTTCGTGTTCTCGACCCTGATCCTGGCCTTGTCGGACCGCTGGGGCGCCGGCCACGGGGCGGATTGATTGGCGAATAGGGAGTAGCGAATAGCGAATAGCGAGTGGAATTATCCCGTTCGCTGCTCGCCACTCGCCATTCGCGCACTCACGAATTCCTTCGTCGCCCGGTCGAGCACGAACAGCGATCCTTCGGCGACGCCGAAATAGGCGCCGTGCAGGTTCGTCTCGCCGTTCTGCACCCGCTCGCGCACGAACGGGAACGTCATCAGGTTCTCGAGCGAGCGGAACACCGCGGCTTTCTCGATCCGGATGGTGAAATCCTGCATCGTCTCGTGCTCGCGCTGCTCGACCACCTCGCCGGGCTTGATGAACATCTGCATCCACTTGCCGATGAAGTCGCCGGGCGACAGCGGCTGGATCTTATCGATGAAGGCGCGGATGCCGCCGCATTGGGCATGGCCGAGCACGACGATGTGCTTCACCTTGAGCACGTTGACGGCATATTCCAGCGCCGCCGAGACGCCGTGGGTACCGCTGTCGGGCTGGTAGACGGGAACCAGGTTGGCAACGTTGCGCACCACGAACAATTCACCCGGTCCCGCGTCGAAGATCACTTCCGGCGAGACGCGGGAATCGCAGCAGCCGATCACCATCACCTCGGGCGACTGGCCGCGCTCGGACAATTCGCGGTAGCGCGACTGTTCCGTGGGCAGCCGCTGCGTGGCGAAAGCCCGGTAGCCGTCGAGCAGACGTTGCGGGAAAAGCTCCATGCCTTTGCCTAACCACAAGCCGATGACCGGAACAAGGCTTCCGGACCGATGGCCGAAATGATAGGCGAGAAGGCAACGACCGAAAGGAAACGACCATGACCCGTCCGCGCCGCAGCCTGTTGTTCATGCCCGGATCCAACGCGCGAGCGCTGGAGAAAGCGCGCAACCTGCCGGCCGACGGCATCATCCTCGACCTCGAGGATTCGGTGGCGCCTGATACCAAGGGCCTGGCGCGGGACCAGATCGCGGCTGCCGTGGCGGCCAAGGGCTTCGGCAAGCGCGAGGTGCTGATCCGGATCAATAGCCTCGATACGCCGTGGTGGGTCGACGACATCGGCATGGCCGGCAAGGCGCAGCCCGACGGCATCCTGGTTCCCAAGGTCTCCAGCGTCGCCGACCTCAATGCGATTGCCGACCGCCTGAGCGACATCAATGCCCATGCCTCGATCCGGGTCTGGGCCATGATCGAGACCGCGCGTGCGGTGCTGCATGCCGAGGAACTTGCTGCGGCCTCAAAGGATTCCGAAACCCGCCTTGCCGGTTTCGTATTCGGCCCGAACGACATTTCGCGGGAGACGCGGATCAAGATGCAGCCGGGCCGCGCGATCATGGTCCCCATGATCACGCATTGCATCCTGGCGACGCGTGCGCACGGATTGGAAATCCTCGACGGCCCCTATAGCGATTTCGCCAATGTCGACGGCTTTGCCGCCGAATGCGCACAAGCGCGCGATCTCGGCTTCGACGGCAAGACGCTGATCCATCCGGGCCAGATCGAAGCCTGCAATGCGATCTTCACCCCGCCGGCGGAAGAAGTCGCGGAGGCGCGCAAGATCATCGCTGCGTTCGACAAGCCGGAAAATGCCTCGCGCGGCGCGATCCAGATCGACGGCCGCATGGTGGAGCGGCTCCACGCCGAGATGGCGCGGCGCACGATCGCGATGGCGGATGCGATCGCGGCGATGAGGACTTGATCCCGTCGTCGCGGGCTTGACCCGGGACCCATAACCACAGGCTTTTGTAATGCGCTCTGCCGTAACCGCTTGCGCGCACCACAACAGCAGCCTGTGGCTATGGGTCTCGGCTTTTCGCCGGGACGACAGATTAGCCGAACTTCTCGGCCGCCCACGCATAGAGACTGCCAGGGATCGGCGCTTCGCGGCCGCGGCCCTTCGGCGAGATATGCAGCCCGATGACGTCGGGATTGCCGAGCAAATTCGAAAAGTCGCGGGGCTCGAAGAACAATTTTGGTTCGGCATGCACCGCATAGAACGACTGTTTCGGCAGGGCGTATTGCAACTCCCCGGCGCGACGGGCAAGCGCGGTGAGTGCCGGCGGGCCGTAGAGCGAGATCCGGATGTCCGAGAGGCGATGGGAAACGCCGCGCAGGCGCCGCAGCGCGAAGACGATGCGATGACGGAGCGCGAGCCACTCCGGCGTCAGCTCCTCCTGCTTCATCAACGCTTCGAAAGCGCGCACGATCGGATCGTCCGGCGGAAGATAGAGCACGGAGTTGCCGAGCTGGCGCGGCCGCTCCCAGGCGAAATAAGGCTTGGCCGGATCGATCTCGATCGGCTTCAGCAGCAGCACATCGGCATCGAGCCAAAGGCCGGCGCGTTCGGCCATCAGCCGCATCCGGAAGAAATCGCTGAATTGCAGCATGGTCCAGCCGTGCCAGCTCCCATCCGGCTCCGGCGGGCGCAGCTTCTCGGAGAACGCATGCGGCAGGATCGCCTCGGCCTCGGCATTGCCGACGCCGTCGGGCAGGCCGGGCAGCGGATCGAAACTGTAGACGGTGACCTTATGGCCGGCGGCGACCTGCGAGCGCAAGCAGGTCAGCCGCAGCCGGTCGAGCGGACCATGCCAGAAGGTGACGACGTCCGGACGCATGCGCCGTCCCTCTAGAGCATGATCCGGAAACGCGGAGACCGATTTTCCGAAAAGATCATGCTCAAACTAAAAGCGGAAGAGCGCCGACGCTCGTCGGGGCTGCCTTGAAAGATCAGGCCCAGGCGCGCTCGCGGCTGGCCTTGGCCTCGTAGTCGTCGATCGACGACTTCTTCTCCATCGTCAGCCCGATGTCGTCGAGGCCGTTGATCAGGCAGTGCTTGCGGAACGGGTCGATCTCGAACTTCACGGTGCCGCCGTCGGGCCCGCGGATCTCCTGGTTCGCCAAATCGATCGTCAGCGTCGCATTGGCGCCGCGCTCGGCATCGTCGAACAGCTTGTCGAGGTCTTCCTGGGCAACGCGGATCGGCAGGATGCCGTTCTTGAAGCAGTTGTTGTAGAAGATGTCGCCGAACGAGGTCGAGATCACGCAGCGGATGCCGAAGTCGAGCAGCGCCCACGGCGCGTGCTCGCGGCTCGAGCCACAGCCGAAATTGTCGCCGGCGACCAGGATCTTGGCGTTGCGATAGGCCGATTTGTTGAGCACGAAATCGGGGTTCTCGCTGCCGTCGTCGTTGTAGCGCTGCTCGGAGAAAAGCCCCTTGCCAAGGCCGGTGCGCTTGATGGTCTTCAGGTACTGCTTGGGGATGATCATGTCGGTGTCGACATTGATGATCTTCAATGGCGCCGCGACGCCTTCCAGCTTGGTGAACTTTTCCATCGATCGCACTTCCCGGTTGCGGTGGGATGGCCGCCTATTTATCCCGGAAAGCCCCCAGGAAAAAGGCCAATTTACGCAATCCTAGCCTGCGGCGGCCTCGATCGCCTCCATATCGGCGTCCGAGAGGCCGAAATGGTGGCCGATCTCATGGACCAGGACGTGGCGGACGATGTGGCCGAGCGTCTCCTCGTGCTCGGCCCAATAGTCGAGGATTGGCCGGCGGTAGAGCCAGATCATGTTGGGCAGGCGGGGGATGTCGCCATGGCTCTGGTGCGGAAGACCAACCCCCTGGAACAGGCCGAGCAGGTCGAATTCGCTTTCGCAGCCCATCTCATCCATGACCTCGTCGGTTGGAAAATCGTCGACGCGGATGATCACGCCTTCGCAGAGGCTGCGAAAACGTTTGGGCAGGCGCTCGAAAATGTCATGCGCCATGGCCTCCATTTCGGCGAGCGACGGCGCTTTGGCTGCGGTCCACATGTTGCCTGTTTAGCGCGAGTTTCGCACAGGGCGCCAGCGCTGTTGACCTTGGCGCAGCAATCGGAGACCGTGCGGCCCGCGAACAGGATTTTGGGTGGGCGTGATGAAGCGGATCGTGACGGGAGCGCTATTGGCAGCTTTGGCGGGAGTCTCGCTTCCGGTCGCGGCTGCGCAGGCACAAACAGCGTCACCGACACGGCCGACTGCGCAGGCGGCTCGGCCCACCATCTCGGATACCTCCGCGCAACGTCGCCGGCCGCTGCGGCGCATTCCGATCTACCGTCAGGATCATTGGGAACCGGATGTCATCCCGCGCTACGATCCGGGCCCGAACGCCGTGCGCGATTGCACAGCCACTTATGTGCAGGAGTACCGACCGAGCGGAACCGTGATCACGCCGCGCATGAACTGCTACTGGCGTCCAGGTTAGCGTCCGGCTTCTACGGACCGTCAGAAAACCTGACTTTGTCAGGGAACTGAAACGCGCAGCCTGCGTTCACGTTCGCGGCGCAGGCTTATTCCCTCCACATTCACGTCGTCCGCTTTCCGCTTGCGATCTGCGTCGCGGCAACCTGGCTTGATTCGATTCGAATCGATGGTTGCAGACGTGACATCCGAGGACGTTTGGGAGAACAAAAAAATGAAGGTGACAAAACTTCTGGGGCTGGTTGCCGCCGGTTCACTGCTTGCTCTTGCCGTGCCGGCTGAGCGCGCTCAGGCGCTCTCGCTGAACAGCCCCGGCGCCGCTGCGGCGGTGCAGGATGCTCCAAAGCAGATGTCGGGGACGACCGAAGTGCGCTGGCAGCCGCGTCGCCATCACCGTTGGCACCGCTGGCATCCTCGCCGCCACTGGCGCCGCTGACAAGCGCGCCTATCAACGCAGAGTGCAAAACAGGCTCGTGAACAGCGGGCCTGTTTTGATTTTGCCCGCGAAATCGGCATGATGGCTCCCCTTATCGCCCGCCCGATTGCTTGGAGGAGTCCTGTCATGAAAAGTTGGATCGGTGTAGCGCTTGTCGTAGGTGTAGTGGCATTGGCATCGACGCCACCACTGACGACGGCGGCCGCGCAGCAGCGGATCGTCACGGAAAAGGCCGACGCAGGCAAAACCACGGATTTCAGCGCGCGCCGCTACAGGTCATACTACCGAAACGTTGATCGGTCCTATATAGACTTCTATTACCGGCCCTATCCTCCTTACGTTCGCACTTACACGCAGCCTTACTACTTCCGACCATATCCATATGACAGGCCGGTCCCTTACGCATTCGGCTTCCGGCATGACCCGTGGTGGTGGTGAGGACGGAAAGCCTCCCAGGCAAAGTGCGATCGCGTCGCACGCTTCGCATCATGGGGCGTTCACTTCGCTATCTTGATGCGGTGACAGGAGCGACCCGCTCACGCGGCGCAATGATCGTTGCGCGCTTGACAGCGAACTGCAGGGACGTGGATGCCCGGGTCAAGCCCGGGCATGACCAGTCAGTCGTGATGTCGACGTCTCAAATCAGTGCGAAGCGTCAGTCCCAGTTCCTGAACTTCCAGGACTTCAGCTTCCAGGGCGTCAGGTTCTCTACCCGCCATTGAGCCCAGCGATCCGGCGGCCAGTGGCTGAGGCGCGAGGTCTCCTTTGCGGCGGGTGCGGGGTCAATCACGCGCGGCGTGGCTCGGCGCCGGTTCTGGCGCGTCGCCTCGCTGATCATATCGACATATTCGCGCTTGTCGGCCATGGCTGGCTCCTTGCGAAAGGGCATTCCGCCAGGAGCCAGTCTGCGCCTCGCTGCTTAACGAGGCGTTTCCGCGATCGATTGAGGTTGAGGGATTACCGCCAATCCCTCACATCGACGAAGTGCCCGGCGATTGCCGCGGCCGCCGCCATCGCCGGCGACACCAGGTGGGTGCGGCCCTTGAAGCCCTGGCGTCCCTCGAAGTTGCGGTTCGAGGTGGAGGCGCAGCGCTCTTCCGGCTTCAGCTTATCGGGGTTCATGGCCAGGCACATCGAGCAGCCCGGCTCGCGCCATTCAAAGCCGGCCCTGATGAAGATCTTGTCCAGACCTTCCGCCTCCGCCTGCTCCTTCACGATGCCGGACCCCGGTACGATCATCGCGTTGACATTGGCGTTGACGTGCTTGCCCTCGGCGATCTTGGCGGCGGCGCGCAGATCCTCGATGCGGCCGTTGGTGCAGGAGCCGATGAAGACGCGGTCGAGCTTGATGTCGGTGATCTTCGTGCCCGCCGTCAGGCCCATATATTTCAGCGCGCGATGCTTGGAGAGACGCTTGGCCTCGTCGTCGATCTTGTCGGGATCCGGCACGAAGCCTGTGACCGAGATGACGTCTTCGGGCGAGGTGCCCCAGGTCACGATCGGCGGCAGTTTTGCCGCGTCCAGCCGGAGTTCATGATCGAAATGCGCGCCGTCGTCGGAGCGCAGCGTCTCCCAGTAGCGCATCGCGGCATCCCAGGCCTCGGCTTTTGGCGCCTTGGGGCGGCCGCGCAGGAAGTCGAACGCCTTCTCGTCGGGCGCGACCAGGCCGGCACGCGCGCCGCCCTCGATCGACATGTTGCAGACGGTCATGCGGCCTTCCATCGACAGCGCGCGGATCGCCTCGCCGGCATATTCCAGCACGTAGCCGGTGCCGCCGGCAGTGCCGATCTCGCCGATGATGGCCAAAATAATATCCTTGCCGGTCACGCCTTCGGGCAATTTGCCGTCGACGGTGACGCGCATGTTCTTCGCCTTCTTCTGGATCAGCGTCTGCGTCGCCAGCACATGCTCGACCTCGGAGGTGCCGATGCCGTGCGCGAGCGCGCCGAACGCGCCATGCGTCGAGGTATGGCTGTCACCGCAGACGATCGTGGTGCCGGGCAGGGTGAAGCCTTGCTCGGGGCCGATGACGTGGACGATGCCCTGGCGCTTGTCGAACTCGTCGTAATATTCGATGCCGAATTCCTTGGCATTCTCGGCCAGCGCCTTGATCTGCTCGATGCTCTCAGGATCGGGGTTCGGCTTGGTGCGGTCGGTGGTCGGCACGTTGTGGTCGACGACGGCGAGCGTCTTCTGCGGCGCACGCACCTTGCGGCCGGTGGCGCGCAGGCCTTCGAACGCCTGCGGCGAGGTGACTTCATGCACCAGATGGCGGTCGATATAGAGCAGGCAGGTGCCGTCTTCGGCTTCGTGCACCAGATGGTCGTTCCAGATCTTGTCGTACAGGGTGGTCGGTTTCGACATGAGCGTGAGCTCCAGCAATGGTATGGTAGCGGATCGGCGCGGTTACGCGCCGGGGCAAACGAAAGGCCGGCGCAGGCATCAGGCTGCGCGCGTAAGCTCTGACGTCGCCGAGGTCGCAAAGCGCCCGAAGAACCGGCCAGGCAACCGCGAGCGATCGTCGATGACGATACGCTTGATGGGCTCGATGCTGGTCTGATCTGGAACCATTCTACAAATATATAGCAGGCCAATCCGGAATCGCGAGTGCTTTCAACGCGCCTCTGCATGCGCCACACGCGAGATGCATGACCCTCACCCTGAGGAGCGCGCCATCGGCGCGCGTCTCGAAGGGCGAGGCCACCGGCCGGGCCTTCATCCTTCGAGACGCGCGTTCCGCGCTCCTCAGGATGAGGGATGGACAGTTGTGTCCGCTGTGACAGCGGTAACAAAAAAGCGCGGGGAACGGCCCCGCGCTTTCAGTCACATCCGCGTTGGTCGGATGAGCTTACTCGTTGACGGCGGCAGCGCGATCCTGCTTGTCCTGCTTCTCGACGATGCGGGCCGACTTGCCGCGCAGGCCACGCAGATAATAGAGCTTGGCGCGACGGACCTTGCCGCGGCGCACCACCTTGATCGAGTCGATCATCGGCGACATCACCGGGAACACACGCTCCACGCCCTCGCCATAGGAAATCTTGCGCACCGTGAAGCTCTCGTTGAGGCCGGAGCCGGAACGGCCGATGCAGACGCCCTCATAGGCCTGTACACGGGTGCGTTCGCCTTCGACCACCTTGACGTTGACGATCACGGTGTCGCCGGGCGCGAATTCCGGAATCTGCTTGGTCGCGGCGAGCTTGTCATACTGCTCTTTTTCGAGCTGCTGGATGAGGTTCATTGAAATCTCCATCGGCGGCGCGCCCAGCACCGACGCGGGCTGCGCAAGAATTCCGTCTATCCTGATTGCGGATTTGGGCGCCCGTATAAGGCAAAGCGTGGGCTTTGTCACCCGTCTGTCGTGTTTTTTGTGCCGCGCCGCGCGGCCCACAAATCCGGCCGCCTGGCCCGGGTCAGGGCCTCGGACTGGGCCCGCCGCCAGGCGGCAACCTTGGCGTGATCGCCCGAAGTGAGGATTTCCGGGATCGGCCGGCCCTCGAAGTCCTGCGGGCGCGTGTATTGGGGGTATTCCAGTAGTCCTTCGGAGAAGCTCTCGTCCACTCCCGAGGCCTGCTTGCCCATGACCCCCGGCAATAGCCGCACGCAGGCGTCAATCAGGGCCATGGCGGCGATTTCCCCGCCAGAGAGCACGTAGTCCCCGATCGAGACCTCCTGGAGCCCGCGCGTCTCGATTACCCGCTCGTCCACCCCCTCAAATCGGCCGCAGACGATGAGGGGACCCGGACCAGACGCGAGTTCCATGACAACGGATTGGGTCAATGGTCGACCCCGCGGGCTCATCAGCAGCCGTGGCCGGTCCGGTGCGCTATCGGCGGCATCGATCGCGGCGGCCAGGATGTCGGCGCGAAGCACCATGCCGGGCCCGCCGCCGGCCGGGGTGTCGTCGACGCTGCGGTGCCTGTCGGTCGCGGAATCCCGGATGTCCCGCGTTTCCAGCGCCCACAGGCCGGAGGCGAGCGCCTTGCCAGCAAGGCTGACGCCCAGCGGTCCCGGGAACATCTCGGGGAATAGCGTGAGAACGGTGGCGCGCCAGATCATGTTCGAATTATCGCGAGAAAATCGGGACCGTCATACGCGGGCTTGCCCCGCGTATCCATCCTCTTTGAAGGATCACGGCTCCGGGTTGGTCTCGTCCTCGCCCTCGATTTCATCAGGCAATTCGACGATCACCCGTCCACCGGCGAGGTCAACGGTCGGCACGACCGCGTTGGTGAACGGCAGCATCATCGTCGGGCCTTGCGACGGCGCGATCTCGATGATGTCGCCGGCACCAAAATTATGGATCGCGATGACCTTGCCGAGCGGCTGCTCGGCGGTGGTGACAGCGGCAAGCCCGATCAGGTCGGCGTGGTAGTATTCGTCGTCGTCCGTTTCCGGCAGCCTTTCGCGCGGAACGTAGAGCTCGAGGCCGTTCAGTTGCTCGGCTTCGTCGCGCGTGGATACGCCTTTGAACGTCGCGACCAGATGGTCCTTGGCCTCGCGGACATGCGCCAGTTCGAACTGGCGCGCGCCGTCTTTGGTGAAGAGCGGGCCGTAATGCTTCACGGCCAGCGGGTCTTCGGTGAAGGTCCAAAGTTTGACGGCGCCGCGCACGCCATGCGCAGCGCCGACGCGGGCGACGCAAACCGGTGCGGACACCGTCGTGCGCCTAAAAGCTTACGCCTTCGCGGCGGCTTCGGCCTGGGCCTTGCGCTCCTTGCGCGGCACGGCTTTTTCCGGGTTGTTGCGTGGGGTCCGCTTGACGACGCCGGCTGCGTCGAGGAAGCGGGTGACGCGGTCCGACGGCTGCGCGCCCTTGGCGAGCCAGGCCTTCACCTTGTCCATGTCGAGCTTCAGCCGCGCCTCGCTGTCCTTCGGCAGCAGCGGATTGAAGTGGCCGAGCCGCTCGATGAAGCGGCCGTCGCGCGGAAAGCGCGAGTCGGCGACGACGACGTGATAGACCGGACGCTTCTTGGTGCCGGCGCGTGCGAGGCGGATAACGACTGACATTTGGTTCTCCTGATGACTGGTTTGATTTGGATGTTGATGAATTAGCCCGTCATTCCGGGGCACGAAGCGTGCCCGGAATCCATCGGGCCGCGGGCGCAAGCGGCGAAATGGATTCCGGATTCGACGCTGCGCATCGCTCCGGAATGACGAATGGAGAGAGGAGCAAGCTTCCTCATTTATTTCTTCTTCCCCGGCGGCGCCGCCGAGGCCCGGCAGTGTCGGCTTGCCGCTGAGGCCGGTGAGCCCCGGTAGATTCGGCAGGCCCTGGCGCAGGCCGACGGGGAGTTCCTTCGGCAGGTTCGGCAGGCCGCCACCGGGCGCGCCCTGCATCTTCTCAGCGAGCGCCTTCATCTCTTCCGGCGAGGGCGGCTTCATGCCGCCGCCAAAGCCCATCGCCTGCGCGATGCCGGCGAGCGGGCCACGCTTGCCCGAACCCATGGCCTTCATCATGTCGGACATGTTCCGGTGCATCTTCAAGAGCTTGTTGACCTGCTCGACGTTCTGGCCGGCGCCCGCGGCGATGCGCTTCTTGCGGCTGGCCTTGAGGATGTCCGGGTTCTTGCGCTCCTGCCGCGTCATCGAATCGATGATCGCGACCTGGCGCTTCAGGATCTTGTCATCGATCCCGGCGGCGGCGATCTGGTTCTTCATCTTGGCAATGCCCGGCATCATGCCCATCAGTCCGCTGATGCCGCCCATATTCGCCATCTGCGTGAGCTGCTCGCGCATGTCGTTGAGGTCGAACTGACCCTTGCGCATCCGCTCGGCGGTGCGCGCGGCCTTCTCGGCATCGATGTTGGCAGCGGCGCGCTCGACCAGCGACACCACGTCGCCCATGCCGAGGATGCGCCCGGCAATGCGGCTCGGATGGAAGTCTTCCAGCGCGTCGGTCTTTTCGCCGGTGCCGATCAGCTTGATCGGCTTGCCGGTGACTGCGCGCATCGACAGCGCGGCGCCGCCGCGGCCGTCACCGTCGACGCGAGTCAGCACGATGCCGGTCAGCCCGACGCGCTGATCGAACGAGCGCGCGAGGTTGACCGCGTCCTGGCCGGTCAGGGAGTCCGCGACCAAGAGCACTTCATGCGGATTGGCGACGGCTTTGATCTCGGCCGCTTCCGTCATCATCTCTTCGTCGAGCGTGGTGCGGCCGGCGGTGTCGAGCAGCACGACGTCGTAGCCGCCGAGCTTGCCGGCTTCCATCGCGCGCCGCGCGATCTGCGGCGGCTTCTGGCCGGCGACGATCGGCAGCGTCGGGATGTCGAGGTCGCGGCCGAGTACCGCCAATTGCTCCATCGCCGCCGGACGATAGACGTCGAGCGAAGCCATCAGCACCTTGCGCTTGTCGCGCTGGACCATGCGGCGGGCGAGTTTCGCGGTGGTGGTCGTCTTACCGGAACCCTGCAGGCCGACCATCATGATCGGAACCGGCGGCACCGCGTTGAGGTCGATGGTCTGGCCGTCGGAGCCGAGGGTCGCGACCAGTTCGTCATGGACGATCTTCACCACCATCTGGCCTGGCGTGACCGACTTGACGACGGTGGCGCCAACCGCCTGCTCACGCACGCGCTCGGTGAAACTCCTGACAACCTCGAGCGCGACGTCGGCCTCGAGCAGCGCGCGGCGCACCTCGCGCATCGCGGCGTCGACGTCCTTTTCGGTGAGGGCACCGCGCCCCGTCAGCCGATCAAGGATGCCACCAAGCCTTTCCGACAGATTGTCGAACAATGCCGTTGTCCTTTGTTGCGCCCGCAGGCACCTCAGTCACTGTCGTCATACCCCGCGAAGGCGGGGTATCCAGTACGCCGCGGCGTCTCGATTCAAGCCGAGCCACTCTGGGCTACTGGATCGCCCGCCTTCGCGGGTGATGACCACTTAGTAAATCTCGGCACCCTGCCAAGACGATCTTCCAAACACTTTCGCGCCCGAGGGCGCACAGCGCTGTCGGGCGTTGACCTCCGGTCTCACGGCCGGTCGGCGGGTCGAAAAGAACGATCTTTCCGAGAAAGTGGCGGCGTTAAACCCCTGCTGGGCCCGAAAGTCAAGGAAAAGTCGGGTGAGGTGATCCGAATTGAACCCGTAACGACATGAAAATACTTATGTTTCGATGATCGGTTCCGATTTTCGCGCCCGGTGCCATATAAATTCCAACGCCTCCAGTCGTGATACAGGCCCGTGCCCATCACGCGTCGCCGCATTTTTGGACTGCTCGCCGGTACTGCCGCCGTAGTGGGCGTGCCGTCGGCTTGGATTGACCGCATGAAGACCTATGACGGCCCCGTCTCCGATCATTTCGATGGCTTGCGCTTTTTCGATCCTCACGGCGCGCCGCCCAAGAAACTAGCTGAGGTGCTGCGCTGGCAGTTCGGCGGCGAACGGAAGCGCGTGGCTTGGCCAGACTGGGTGCCAAGTCCCCACACCGATACGCCGCCGCCGCGGGTCGAGGGTAACAAGGTGCGGCTGTCCTTTGTCGGCCATGTGAGCTGGCTGATCCAGACCGCTGGCCTCAACATCCTGGTCGACCCGGTGTGGTCGATGCGCGCCTCGCCGTTCTCCTGGGCGGGACCGAAGCGGCGCAACGATCCCGGCATCGCCTTCGAGGAATTACCTGAGATCGATGTCGTGCTGGTGTCGCACGGCCATTACGATCATCTCGACGCCGCTACGCTGTCGAAGCTTGCAGCGAAATTCTCGCCGCGCGTGATCACGCCGCTCGGCAACGACGTCACCATGCGCGAGGCGGACCGCGCGATCAAAGCCGAAGCGTTCGATTGGCAGGATCGTGTCGAACTTGGCAGCGGCCTCGCGGTGACGCTGGTGCCGACGCGGCACTGGTCGGCGCGCGGGCTGTTCGACCGCAACAAGGCGCTGTGGGCGAGTTTCGTGCTGGAGACGCCGGCCGGCAAACTCTACATCGTCTGCGATTCCGGCTATGGCGATGGCGGGCATTTTCGCCGTGTCGCCGAAGCGCACGGCCCGCTGCGGCTCGCGATCCTGCCGATCGGCGCCTATGAGCCGCGCTGGTTCATGCGCGACCAGCATATGAATCCGGACGATGCGGTGAAGGCATTCGCCGATTGCGGTGCCGCGCAGGCACTGGCGCATCACCACGGCACGTTCCAGCTCACCGATGAAGGCATCGACGCACCGGCAATCGCGCTTGGCGAGGCGCTGGACCAGGCGGAAGTGCCGCGGGACAAATTCGCGGTGCTGAAGCCGGGGCAGGTGTTTGAAATTTAAATGGTTGTCGAGATATAGGTCGTCGTCCCGGCCAACCGAAGCGCAGAGCCGGGACCCGTAACCACCGTTCTGGATTGTTGAGAAGGCTGGAAGCCACAGCCTAGTATAACCACGTAATCCTGTGGTTATGGGTCCCGGGTCAAGCCCGGGACGACAGCTTCATCGGTTTGGCTTTCTTACTGCTTCGGCTTGATCGCCCAGGACACGTTCACCGTGACCGACAGCGTCTCCTCGCCAGGTGCAACGGGAGCTGCTGCCGCCATTGGCGCTGCCACCTTGCCGCGGAAGAAGGGCGTCGGCGGTGGCCCGCCTTCAGAAATGCTGAGCGCTTCGCCGAGCGTTACGCCGGCCGCCTTGGCGTAGATTTCCGCCTTGCGGCGGGCGTCGGCGATGGCCTTTTCGCGTGCGTCGTCGAGCAGCTTTGAGGCTTGTGAGACGATGAAGCCGATACCGCCGATCTCATTGGCGCCGGCGCCGACCAGGACATCGATCAGTCCGGCGATCTTGGTGATGTCGCGCACCTTGATGATCACGCGGTTGTTGGCGCGATAGCCGGAAATCGTTGCCGGCCCGGTGCGGTTCGGGTTGGGCGGATATTGCGGCTGCAGCGACAATCGCGAGGTCTGGTAGTCCTTCTCTTCGATCCCTGCGTTTTTCAACGCGAGCAGCACCTTGCTCATCGCGGCATTGTTGATATCGGACGCTTCGCGCGCGGTTTTGGCTTCCGAAGTCACGCCGGCGTCGATTTCGGCCTGGTCGGGCACCGCCGAGATCGTGGCTTCACCATTCACGGAAATCGCAGGAGGCGGAACCGTCTGCGCCAGGGTCTGCGCAGAGGCAGGCGATGCCGCCAGCGCCAGCGCCGCGAGGGCAACGAGCTGTTTCATTCGCTTCACTTCACTTCAGAGGCACGTAGACGTTGATCACCAGCTTGTCTTCCGCGGTCTTCAGCGGATCGGTGGTGTATTCCTCGACAAAAGTGTCTTTTGCCTCGAGTTTCTTGTCATCGAGGTGATTGGTGATCGCCTCGTAGGTGTTGTCCATGTTGTCGTATGAGCCGCGGTGGACGAACTTCAGCGCCTTGCCGTCAGGCGAGTTGCCCATGCTCATATTCTTGCCGAGGTTCTTCACCTCCTGGTCGACCGGGATTTCGGCGATGAAGGTGAAGCCGGTGTCGTCGGTCGAGGTATAGACGATCATCGGATTGCCCGTCGGCTTGATGTTCTGCTTCTCAAGCAGCGCTGTCAGCGTCTTCAGCGACTCGATCAGGGCGTCGAAGGCCGAGTCCCAGTTGGCGTTCCCCTTCATCGTGACAACCTTCTTCGGCTCCAGCGTGAACTCCTCGCCGAAGGGATCGGCGGCCTGCACCGGCGCGGAGGTGGGGGGCGTCGGGCTCTGGGCGGCTGAAGGGGTGTCGGCCGGCGATTTGGTCTCGGCCGGCGGCGGGGCCGGAGAGGCGGCCGGTGCGGGCGGCACCGGTGAGGCCGAAGGCGCCGGTGAAGGCGAGGCGGCGGGGGCCGGCGCTTGCGCCAGCGCCGCGCTGCCGCAGAAAATCGCGACTGCCGGGACCAGCGCGATCAGGGCGCCGCGGAAAGTGTTGAACCGAATCATCTTGATATTCTCCATCCCCATCCCGAGCGGCCGCCTTTTTGTCCCGGCTGGCGTCCGCAAGGTGCGATAGTCCTAACACGCAAGTTCCGCTTTCGTCCCATGACACTTGCGCCATGGGCGGCCGCGGGTGCGGAATGAATAGCGCGTCTTTGAGACATCATTCCGCTGCATCTTTCTGTCTGAGCGGAATCTTTTCCGAAAGATCGCCGCCGCGTTGCACGGGGCGCGACCTTCCGGGTCCGGATCATGCTCTGGCCAATTCGGCTCCATTCGCCATATAAGGCAGGCATAAATTGGGAAATTCCATGAGCGCGCTCGCCAACCACGCATTCGCCAAGATGAACGGCATCGGCAACGAGATCGTCGTGGTCGACATGCGCGATTCGAAAGCGCCGGTGACGCCGGACGACGCCCGCGCGGTGGCGGCCCCGGCCGGCGTGCCCTACGACCAGCTCATGGTGCTGCAGCCGCCGCGGCTGCAGGGCACGGAAGCCCTCATCAAGATCTACAACAATGACGGCTCGGAGGCCGGCGCCTGCGGCAACGGTATGCGCTGCGTGGTGCGCCGCGTGTTCGAGAAGACCGGGCAGACCGCCGCCACCTTCGAGACCCGGGCCGGACTGCTCAATTGCTGGCAGGGCCCGACGCCCGATCTCTACACCGTCGACATGGGCGCGCCGAAATTCGGCTGGCAGGACATTCCGCTGGCGGAAGAGTTTCGCGACACCCGCTATATCGAATTGCAGATCGGACCGATCGATGCGCCGATCCTGCATTCGCCCTCGGTCGTCAGCATGGGCAATCCGCACGCGATCTTCTGGGTCGAGGACGTCAATGCCTATGACCTTTCCCGCTTCGGGCCGCTTCTGGAAAACCATCCGATCTTCCCGGAGCGGGCCAACATCACGCTCGCCCATATCGTCGATCCCGATCACATCACGATCCGGACCTGGGAGCGCGGAGCGGGCCTCACCAAGGCCTGCGGTTCGGCGGCCTGTGCGACCACGGTGGCGGCGGCGCGGCTGAAGCGCGCCGGTCGCACCGTCGAGATCGCGCTGCCCGGCGGCAAGCTCAATATCGAATGGCGCGAGCGCGACGATCACGTCTTGATGACGGGGACGGCGACCTTCGAATATGAAGGCCGCTTCGATCCGGCGCTGTTCGCCAGCGTCGCTTGAGATGTCTGTCGACGTCGTCACCTTCGGCTGCCGCCTGAATGCGTTCGAATCCGAGCTGATCCGGCACGAGGCGGAGAACGCCGGCCTTGCCGACACCATCGTCATCAATAGCTGCGCGGTCACCAACGAGGCGGTGGCGCAGGCGCGCCAGTCGATCCGCCGGCTGAAGCGTGAGCACCCCGAAGCGCGCATCGTCGTCACCGGCTGTGCGGCGCAGACGCAAGCCCAGATGTTCGCCGATATGGCCGAGGTCGATCGCGTCATCGGCAATGATGAGAAGACGCAAAGCGCAGCCTGGCGCGATGCGCGCGCCGCGTTCGATATAGGCCTTGGTGTCGCGGCGAGCGAGAAGATCGCGGTCGCCGACATCATGGCGGTCAGGGAGATGGCGCCGCATCTGCTCGAAGGTTTTCAGAAGAGCCTGCCGCGGGTGTTCGTGCAGGTGCAGAACGGCTGCGATCATCGCTGCACCTTCTGCATCATCCCGTTCGGCCGCGGCAATTCGCGTTCAGTGCCGATGGGCGCGGTAGTCGACCAGGTCCGCGCGCTGGTCGAGCGCGGCCATGTCGAGATCGTGCTGACCGGCGTCGACCTCACAAGTTATGGCGCCGACCTGCCGGGCTCGCCCAAGCTCGGCACATTGACCCGGCAGATCCTGAAGCACGTGCCGGAGTTGAAGCGCTTGCGCATTTCCTCGATCGATTCCATCGAGGCTGATCGCGACCTGCTCGATGTCATTGCGGACGATTCTCGGTTGATGCCGCATCTGCATCTGTCATTGCAGTCCGGCGACGATTTGATCCTGAAGCGGATGAAGCGGCGGCATTCGCGGCAGGACGCGATCGAATTCTGCGCCCAGGTGCGGCGGCTGCGGCCGGACATCGTGTTCGGCGCCGACATCATCGCGGGCTTTCCGACCGAGACGGAGGAGATGTTCTTGCGCTCGCTAGCTCTGGTGGAGGCGTGCGATCTCACCTTCTTGCATGTGTTTCCCTATTCCCAACGTCCGGGTACGCCGGCGGCGCGGATGCCGCAGGTGGCGGGTGGCGAGATCAAGGAGCGCGCACGACGACTGCGCATGGCGGGTGAGGCGGCGTTGCGCAAGCGGCTCGCGGCGGAAGTCGGCGCGACGCGTCAGGTCTTGATCGAGAGCGACAAACAGGGCCGCACCGAGCACTTCCTGCCGGTTGTGGTCAGCGGTGAGACTCCGGGCACGATCCGCACGCTTGCGATTGCCGGTCATGATGGGACGCGGCTGACCGTTTGATCCCCGCTGTCATCGCCCGGCTTGACCGGGCGATCCAGTACGCGGCGGCCTCTCGACTTATGCGCGACCGTCTCTGGAATGCTGGATCATCCGCCTTCGCGGATGATGACGGCGGCGTGTGGGGTGGCTACTCCCCATTCCACCCGCATGCCCGCAGCCGCTCATGCATGTGCTCGGGCGCAGGCGCCGTCACGCGCACTGGATCCTTGTTCTTCGAGATCGGAATCACCAGCTCGCGCGAGTGCAGGTGCAGGCGTGGTTCGCCGAAGCGCGGGCCGTTGCCGTAGATGTTGTCGCCGACGATCGGCCAGCCCATGGCGGAAGCGTGCACGCGCAATTGATGGGTGCGGCCGGTGACCGGTTCCATCGCAAGCCAGGCGAGACCATCACCGCGGCCGAGCACCTTCCAGTTCGTCACGGCTTTTTGACCGTCCGGGTCCGGCTTCTGCCACCAGCCGCGCTCGGCGTTCTTGCGGCCGAGCGAAAGCTCGATCGTTCCTTGCTCTTCGGCAGGTCCGCCCTCGACCACGGCCCAATATGTCTTTGATATCTTGCCGTGCTTGAACAACAGGCCGAGTGAGGCGGTCGCCTTGCGATGTCGCCCAAGGACGAGGCAGCCCGATGTGTCGCGGTCCAGCCGATGGGCGAGCACCGGCGGCCGCGGCAGGCCGAAACGCAGCGCGTCGAACGAGGCTTCCAGGTTGGGGCCGCCTTTGGGGCCGCGATGCACAGGAATCCCCGCCGGTTTGTCGATCACCAGCATCAGGCCGTCGCGATGGAGCACGCGGGCCTCAATTTCCGCCGGCGTCAATTGTGGAACATCGTTCACGCGTCGAGACTTTCGTTTGCGGGGCGAAACGGCTAACACACCCTTGCCATGAACGATACCACTGCACCCAAACTGAGCTGGTGGAAGCGGCTCTCCAACGGGCTGAAGCGGACCTCGAGTTCGATCGGCGCCGCCGTTGCCGGCCTCGTCACCAAGCGCAAGCTCGACCGCGCCATGCTCGATGATATCGAGGATGTGCTGCTGCGCGCCGATCTCGGTACCGACGTTGCAGTACGCATCGCGGATGCCGTCGGCGCCGGACGCTACGACAAGGAGATCTCGGCCGACGAGGTCAAGGCCGTGGTCGCAACCGAGGTCGAGAAAGTGCTGGCGCCTGTCGCCAGGCCGCTCGAGATCGATGCGGCGAAAAAGCCATTTGTCATCCTCGTGGTCGGGGTCAACGGCTCCGGCAAGACCACGACCATCGGCAAGCTCGCGGCGAAGTTTTCCGCCGAAGGCCGCAAGGTGATGCTGGCCGCCGGCGACACCTTCCGTGCCGCTGCGATCGAGCAGCTCAAGATCTGGGGCGAACGGACGAAATCGCCAGTCATCGCGGGCGCGCAGGGTTCGGATTCCGCAAGTCTCGCCTTCAATGCGCTGAGCGCGGCCAAGGAGCAAAAGCTCGACGTGCTGCTGATCGATACCGCCGGCCGGCTGCAGAACAAGGCCGAACTGATGAACGAGCTCGAGAAGGTCGTGCGCGTGATCCGGAAGGTCGATGCCACCGCGCCGCATGCGGTACTCCTGGTCCTTGATGCCACGGTGGGACAAAATGCGCTGTCGCAGGTCGAGGCCTTTCACCGTACTGCTGGCGTCACCGGCCTCGTGATGACGAAGCTCGACGGCACCGCGCGGGGCGGCATTCTGGTGGCGCTATCGGAGAAGCACAAATTGCCGGTGCATTTCATCGGCGTCGGTGAAGGTGTCGATGATCTCGCCCCATTCACCGCGCGCGATTTTGCCAGGGCAATCGCAGGGATCGAGTAATGGACAAGAAAGTACCGCATCCTCTGTTCAAGCTTGCCACCGAGCTTGGCCCGCTGCTCGTCTTCTTCTTCGTCAATGCCAAGTCTAACCTGTTCGTCGCCACCGGCGTATTCATGGTGGCCGTGGTGGTCGCGATCATTGCGGCTTACGTGGTGACGCGGCATGTGCCCCTGATGGCGATCGTTACGGCGGTGGTCGTCGTCGTGTTCGGCACGCTGACGCTGATCCTGCATGATGAGACCTTCATCAAGATGAAGCCGACCATCGTCTACACGCTGTTCGCCGCGATTCTCGGCGGCGGCCTCTTGTTCGGCCGTTCCTTTATCGCGATCATGTTCGATCAGATGTTCAACCTCACCCCGCACGGCTGGCGCATTCTCACCTTTCGTTGGGCGTTGTGGTTCCTGGCGATGGCCGTGGTGAACGAGATCATCTGGCGCACCCAGAGCACCGACTTCTGGGTTATCTTCAAGGTATTCGGCATGGTGCCGCTGACGATGCTGTTTGCCGTCACACAGATGCCGCTGATCAAGCGCTATCAGCTCGAGCCGGTTTCGCTGGAGCGGAGCGAGGCGGAAGCGGGGGACGTGAGCAAGGGGTGAACTCCTTCTCGTTCTCGTCATTCCGGGGCGTGCGGAGCACGAGCCCGGAATCCATCGGGCCGCGAGCGCAAGTGGTAGAATGGATTCCGGGCTCACGCTACGCGTGCCCCGGAATGACTGAGGGAAACTACGTTCCGGCTTTCAGCGCCTTCTCGATCTCGACCTTGAGCACGCTGTCGAGATTCTGCGGCGTCACCGGTCCGACCAGCTTGTAGACGATGGTGCCCTCGCGGCCGACGATGAAGGTCTCGGGCACGCCATAGACACCCCACTCGATCGAGGCACGGCCGTTGGCGTCGACGCCGACGATGCCGAAGGGATTGCCGTAGCGGCCAAGGAAGCGGCGGGCGTTGTCGGGCGCATCCTTGTAGTTGATGCCGACGAGCTGCAGCCGGTTGTCCTTGGCGAGCTCGGTCAGGAGTGGCGCTTCGTCATGGCATGGCACGCACCACGACGCCCAGACATTGACGATACTGACCTTGCCCTTGAAGGCGGCGGGATCGAGCCCGGGCACCTGGGTGCCATCCCTGACCAGCCCTTCGAGCGCGGGCAGCGCGGTCTGCGGCGCCGGCCGGCCGATCAGCGCCGATGGAATCTTCGAGGGATCGCCGCCATAGAGCCGCAGCAGGAACAGTGCCGCGAGGGCAGCAAAGACCACCAGCGGCAGCGCCACCAGCCAGCGCCGGCTTCTCGGCGGGGTTTCGGCAATCGGTTCGCTCATCAGATTTCCGCCGCGCCGCGCCCGGAGCGCCTGACGATGCCGCTGGCCTCGAGCTCGCGCAGCCGCGCCGTCTGTTGGCGATAGTCGAGCATGATCCAGACGATCAGCAGCACCACCACGGCTGCCACCAGCCCGTAGGATGTCACAATAAAAGAGCTGTAGGGGCCGAGCGCTTCCATCACGCCGCCTTTTGATTGGCCTGCATCATCTGCAGGCTGCGCACCCTGCGGCGCAGGATTTCGTTCCGCATCGCCGCTAAGTGCAGCGTGATGAACAGCAGCGAGAATGCGATCGCCATCACCAGGAGCGGAATCAGGAAAGCTTTATCCAGCGTCGGTCCGCCCATCCGGATCACGGATGCGGGCTGGTGCAGCGTGTTCCACCAGTCGACCGAGAATTTGATGATCGGAATGTTGATCGCGCCGACCAGCGTCAGCACGGCGGCCGCGCGCGCCGCGCGCGAGGGATCCTCCACCGCGCGCCACAACGCGATCAGGCCGAGATACATCAAGAACAGGATCAGCACGGACGTGAGCCGCGCGTCCCATTCCCAATAGGTGCCCCACATCGGCCGGCCCCAGAGCGAGCCGGTGACGAGGGCAAGGAACGTGAAGGCGGCGCCGATGGGCGCGGCCGACTTGGCCGCGACGTCGGCGAGCGGATGTCGCCATACCAACGTGCCGAGTGAGGCGATGCTCATGATGCCCCAGACGAACATCGACAGCCACGCATTCGGCACGTGGATGAACATGATCTTCACCGTCGCGCCCTGCTGGTAGTCGTCCGGTGCCATGGCGGACTGGTAGAGCCCGATCAGGAGCAGGATCGCGGTCGCGCCGGCAAGCCACGGCAGCACGCGCGCGGTCAGCGCGAGGAATCTCGTGGGGTTGGCGAGGTCGATCAGGCTCATGGCTTTCTCTGATAGTCGCGGCCGGCGTCGCAGGCAATTGGCCCAAAACCTCTCGTGAAGAGTTGATTGACCTCAATCCAGTCCATGCCGCAGGCTGGCGGCTGCGGCAAAAGGCCCGACCACGAAACTCACCAGCGACAGCGCGCACAAGATCGAGAACGGGGTTCCGAACGATAGCGGGCCCACAATCGCGGCTTGCGAGGCCGCGACGCCGAAAATAAGCACCGGAATCGACAGCGGCAGCACCAGTACGGCCAGGAGAAGGCCGCCGCGGTGCAGCGCGACGGCAAGCGCAGCCCCGATCATGCCGGTAAAGGTGAGCGCCGGTGTTCCCGCCAACAGCGTCAGTGCCACCGCCAAGGTTGCCGTGCCATCCAGATTGAGCAACAGCCCAAGCACCGGCGTCGCCACGATCAGCGGCAGTCCGGCGGCAAGCCAATGCGCCAGCGCCTTCGCCGCGCAGGCGAGTTCCAGCGGCGTCCGGCTCATGACGATGAGATCGAGCGAGCCGTCCTCATGGTCAGCCATGAACAGCCGGTCGAGGGTCAGAAGGCTCGCGAGCAGCGCGCCGAGCCAGAGGATCGCGGGTCCCAGCCGCGCAAGCAGCGCCAGATCCGGCCCGACCGCGAACGGCATCAGCACGGTGACGGTGAGGAAGAACAGCACGCCGATCAGCGCGCCGCCGCCGACGCGGAGCGCGATCTTGATGTCGCGTCGAATCAGCGCAGCAAGCGCGGTCATGAGGTGGCCCCCATCCGCATTTCCCTGACGTCGATGCCGAGCGGGGCGTGGGTGGCGGCGATCACGATGCCGCCGCGCGCCAGATGACCGCGCATCAAGCCCACGAAAAGCTCCTGGCCCTTGCTGTCGAGCGCCGAGGTCGGCTCATCCAGAAGCCAGACCGGACGTCGTACAACCAAAAGCCGCGCGATCGACAGCCGTCGGCGCTGGCCGGCGGAGAGATAGGCGGCGGGCAGATGCGTTGCGTGGTCGAGACCGACCGAGGCGAGGCATTGGCCGGCGTTGTCCGCTTCGCCGCCGAGAAAATCCCGCCAGAAGGAAAGATTTTCGAGCACGCTCAAGGCCGGCTTCAGCGCGTCGCGATGGCCGAGATAGTGGGCCTGCTCGGCAACCGTGAGCTCGGCTTCGCCGCCCTCGAGCGTGATCGATCCGTCCGACGGCACCAGCAGGCCGGCGATCACGCGCAACAGCGACGTCTTGCCCGATCCGTTAGGGCCGGTGACGGCGAGGGTCTCTCCGGAGGACGCCGCAAAGCCTAATCCGGCAAACACTTCGCGGCCGCCCCGCACGCATCGCAAGTCTTTTCCCGAGAGCCGCATCATGCCCCGTCAACGCCCTCCAGATCTGTTCGAGCATGATCTCCGCGCAAACGCTCCGCGTTGTCGCGGCAAAAACCTTTCCGGATCATGCTCAAAAAAATCTTTCGCTAGCCGTTGAGAATTTTTGGGTGGCGCAACGCTGTCGCGTGCTTGTCGGTGTGGCGGCGCTTCTAGAAAGATTCTATAAGCCCCGGAACTTGATGCAGCACACCATCGGCCCCCGCAAGCCGGTCGCCGCTGCCGGTATAAAAATACCCTTGCCGGGTATAACGGAATAAGTGGGATTTCCTCGCATGACCTCGCTCGACAGCTTCAAATGCCGCAAGACCCTGAAGGTCGGTGGCAAGACCTACGTCTATTACAGCCTGCCCACGGCAGAGAAGAACGGTCTGAAGGGCATTTCGAAGCTGCCATACTCGATGAAGGTGCTGCTTGAAAACCTCCTGCGCAACGAGGACGGCCGCACCGTCAAGAAGGACGACATCGTCGCGGTCAGCAAATGGCTGAGGAAGCGCAAGCTCGAGCATGAAATCGCGTTCCGCCCCGCGCGCGTGCTGATGCAGGATTTCACCGGCGTTCCCGCCGTGGTCGATCTCGCGGCGATGCGCAACGCGATGCAGAATCTCGGCGGCGATGCGGAGAAGATCAACCCGCTGGTGCCGGTCGACCTCGTCATCGACCACTCCGTGATCGTCAACTTCTTCGGCGACAACAAGGCCTTCGCCAAGAACGTGGTCGAGGAATACAAGCAGAATCAGGAGCGCTACGAGTTCCTGAAATGGGGGCAGAAGGCCTTCTCCAATTTCTCCGTGGTGCCGCCCGGCACCGGCATCTGCCACCAGGTCAATCTCGAATATCTGGCCCAGACGGTGTGGACCAGGAAGGAGAAGATGACGGTCGGCAAGAAGACCGGCACCTTCGAGGTCGCCTATCCCGATTCGCTGGTCGGCACTGATTCGCACACCACCATGGTCAACGGCCTTGCCGTGCTCGGCTGGGGCGTCGGCGGCATCGAGGCGGAAGCCTGCATGCTCGGCCAGCCCTTGTCGATGCTGCTGCCCGAAGTGGTCGGCTTCAAACTGAAGGGCCAGCTCAAGGAGGGCGTCACCGCAACCGATCTGGTGCTGACCGTGACGCAGATGCTGCGCAAGCAGGGCGTGGTCGGTAAGTTCGTCGAGTTTTTCGGCCCCGGCCTCGACTATCTCTCGGTCGCGGACAAGGCGACGATCGGCAACATGGCGCCGGAATATGGCGCGACCTGTGGCTTCTTCCCGGTGGATGCCGCGACCATCGATTACCTCAAGACGTCCGGCCGCAAGGCGGACCGCGTCGCCCTCGTCGCTTCCTACGCCAAGGCGCAGGGCCTGTTCCGCACGGCGAAATCGACTGATCCGGTTTTCACGGAAACGTTGACGCTCGATCTCAAGGACGTCGTGCCGTCGATGGCCGGACCGAAGCGTCCCGAAGGCCGCGTTGCGTTGCCGACGGTCGCGACCGGTTTCGCGACCGCGCTGACCAGCGAATACAAGAAGGCGGACGATGCGGCGAAGCGCTATCCGGTCGATGGCCGCAATTTCGATCTCGGCCATGGCGACGTCGTGATCGCGGCGATCACCTCCTGCACCAACACCTCAAACCCGAGCGTGCTGATCGGCGCCGGCCTGCTGGCGCGCAATGCGGTTGCCAAGGGCCTCAAGGCGAAGCCCTGGGTGAAGACCTCGCTCGCGCCGGGCAGCCAGGTGGTGGCGGAATATCTCGCGAATTCCGGCCTGCAGGCCGATCTCGACAAGGTCGGTTTCAACCTGGTCGGCTTCGGCTGCACCACCTGCATCGGCAATTCCGGCCCGCTGCCGGAAGAGATTTCGAAGTCGATCAACGACAACGGCATCGTCGCCGCCGCCGTACTGTCGGGCAACCGCAACTTCGAAGGCCGCGTCAGCCCCGACGTGCAGGCGAACTATCTCGCCTCGCCGCCGCTGGTCGTGGCGCATGCGCTGGCGGGCACCGTGACCAAGGATCTGGCGGTCGAGCCGATCGGCGAGGGCAAGGACGGCAAGCCGGTCTACCTGAAGGACATCTGGCCGACCGCGAAGGAAATCAACGCCTTCATGAAGAAGTTCGTGACCGCGTCGATCTTCAAGAAGAAATACGCTGACGTGTTCAAGGGCGACACCAACTGGCGCAAGATCAAGACGGTCGAGAGCGAAACCTATCGCTGGAACATGAGCTCGACCTATGTGCAGAACCCGCCCTATTTCGAGGGCATGAAGAAGGAGCCCGAGCCGATCACCGACATCGTCGAGGCGCGGATCCTCGCCATGTTCGGCGACAAGATCACGACCGACCACATCTCGCCGGCCGGCTCGATCAAGCTGACTTCGCCCGCCGGCAAGTTCCTGAGCGAGCATCAGGTGCGGCCGGCCGACTTCAACCAGTACGGCACGCGGCGCGGCAACCATGAAGTCATGATGCGCGGCACCTTTGCCAACATCCGCATCAAGAACTTCATGCTCAAGGGCGCCGACGGCAACATTCCGGAGGGCGGAAACACCAAGCACTGGCCCGACGGCGAGCAGATGTCGATCTACGATGCCGCGATGAAGTACCAGGCGGAAGGCGTGCCGCTGGTGGTGTTTGCCGGCGCCGAGTACGGCAACGGCTCCTCGCGCGACTGGGCCGCCAAGGGCACCCGACTGCTCGGGGTTCGCGCGGTGATCTGCCAGAGCTTCGAGCGCATCCATCGCTCCAACCTGGTGGGCATGGGTGTGCTTCCACTCACCTTCGAGCCGGGCACGTCCTGGCAGTCGCTCGGCATCAAGGGCGACGAGAAGGTCACGATTCGTGGCTTGCAGGGCGATTTGAAGCCGCGGCAGATGCTGACGGCGGACGTCACGTCCAGCGATGGTTCAGTGCAGCATGTCCCGCTGCTTTGCCGGATCGATACGCTCGATGAGCTCGATTACTATCGCAACGGCGGCATCCTGCACTACGTGCTGCGCAAACTCGCGGCGTAACGCGGATTTGTGATCAGTGCCTCACTGCTACGTGAATGGCTAGAGAAATGCGGGCGGCCTATGAAAAAGGCCGCTTTCGCACGTCAGGGGCATGCATACTCTCCAGGATCGTCTCTCATGCCCCGTACAAGTACGGATGGAAATCATCACGATCGGTTCTCACTATGTCAGCGATGATGGCCTATAATCGTCTTTCGCTTTGGTCCGGTGCGCTCAGTGTTTGCGCCATTATCGCGATCATCCGACCCGCTCACGCCGATCCGCGTGCGGTGGTCGAGCTCTTCACCTCGCAAGGTTGTTCGTCCTGCCCGCCCGCCGACAAGATCATCGGCGAGCTCGCCAAGGACCCGAATGTCATCGCGCTCAGCATGCCGATCGATTACTGGGATTATCTCGGCTGGAAGGACACGCTGGCCGATTCGCGCTTCAGCGCGCGCCAGAAGGCCTATTCGCATGTGCGCGGCGACCGCGACGTCTATACGCCGCAAGTCATCGTCAATGGATCGGCAAAGGTGATCGGCAGCGACCGCGTCGGCATCGAGACGGCGATCAAGGATACCGCGACCGAGGGCGTGATGTCGGTGCCGGTGACGATGTCGCTGTCCGGCAAGCAGATCAATGTCTCGGTGGCGGCGAGCAGCGCGCCGCGCGTCCGCCATGGCGAAGTCTGGATCTGCTCGATCTCCAAGGCGGTGCCGATCTCGATCGGGCGCGGCGAGAATCGCGGCCGCGAAATCACCTACCACAACGTGGTGCGTAATCTCCTGAAGGTCGGCGACTGGAATGGCAGCGCGGGAAGCTGGACCGTGCCGATCGAGAACATCTCGCGCGAGGGCGTCGATGCCGCCGTTGTCTATGTTCAGGACGGCAATCGCGACAAGCCGGGCCCGATGCTCGGCGCAGCCATGACGCCGCTGCACTAAAGCTCGAGCCCAAATCCACTTTCGTCATCGCGGGGCACGACCTCGCGAATCGCGCTCCATCACCTCTAATCGGATTCACGCTGAGCGCGCGATGCGCCGGCCGGCTTGGAGAGATGGAACCCCAAAAAAGAAAAGGACCAACTCTCGTTGGCCCAGTCAAAAGGGAGTTAACTCCCCTGCGAACAGGCCCGATCCCGACGGCCCCGGGGGGCTGGGGGCTGAGGAATCCGGAACCGAAAGGACCGGGCCAACGCAGGATTTCCTTCTCGCAGGGCAGCGGGGCGGGCGATGGGCGGAAGTGGGGCAGCAATAAGATTCTTTCTAACGATCCTGTGACTCTGGAAAATCTTCCCATACGTCGCGTGGCAAGCCATGAACCCTTGCGGCGCTGGCCGGTTAGCGCAATCATGTCAGGTGGATGACAGGAGGCGCTTGATGATATCGATATCGGAGGACACCGATCCAAGCGGGCTTCGCGCGGCGGCGCGGCCCGCCGTTACCAGCCCGCTACAGAACCGCGTCACGTTCAATCGTCTCGAACTCAATCGCATCCTCAATCTCTATGGCCGCATGGTCGCCGATGGCGAATGGCGTGACTACGCCATCGACTTCCTGAAGGAGCGCGCCGTGTTCTCGGTGTTTCGCCGCTCCTCCGAAGTCCCGATCTATCGCATCGAGAAGGACCCGCGGCTTGCCCGCAAGCAGGGCATGTACAGCGTGATCTCGGCGACCGGCCTGATCCTGCGCCGCGGCCATGAACTGGAGCGCGTGCTGCTCGTGATCGACCGCAAGCTGGCAGTGGTGTAGCGCCGGCATCTTCGTGGTCCGGATTGCGCTGCGCTCTATCCGGCTACGGATCTAACGCCGTCCCGGATCTTCGGTCGGCACCGTGGTCGCGCCGTCGCCGAGCGCGCGCTGCATCATCACCGTGTCGAGCCAGCGGCCGAACTTGAGCCCGACGCTGGGGTGGGTTCCGATCAGCGTGAAACCGGTTTTGACGTGAACGCCGATCGAGCCGGCATTAGCGGAATCGCCGATCACCGCAATCATCTGACGGTAGCCGCGCGCCTCGCATTCGGCGATCAGCTGCTGCATCAGTTGCAGGCCGATGCCGCGGCGGTGGATCGAGGGATCCAGATAGATCGAATTCTCCACCGTGAAGCGATAGGCCGGACGCGGGCGGTAGGCGCCGGCGTAGGCGTAGCCTACCACACGACCCTCGAGGACGCCGACGAGATAGGGGAAACCGCCGTCCGTCAGCACCCTGTATCGTCGTGTCATCTCCGCAAGATCGGGCGGAATGAGCTCGAACGTCGCCGTGCCGAAGCGCACGGCCTGCTCGTAGATCGCGGTGACGGCGGGAAGGTCGGCCTCGGTGGCGGGCCTGATCTCTGTGGCGGACATGTGGCGAGGATAACAGCAGGTTTAACGGGAGCAACGCTCTCATTGTCCGTCATGGCCGGGCTTGACCCGGCCATCCACGCCTTTCTCGCCAATGGTTACAAAGCACGTGGATGCCCGGGACGAGCCCGCGCATGACGGAGGAGGGGCACAAACGAAAAGCCCCGGCGGTAAGGCCGGGGCTTTTATCTTGGTTCTACCGGAGGCGCTTAGTCGCGCTGTCCGAGGAGCTGCAGGAGCAGCGTGAACAGGTTGATGAAGTTCAGGTAGAGCGAGAGTGCGCCGGTGATCGCCGCACGCTCGGCTATCGCGCCACCCTGCGAGGCGTAGCCGTAGATGTAGTCGTTCTTCAGCCGCTGGGTGTCCCAGGCGGTGAGGCCCGCGAACACCAGCACGCCGACCACCGAAACGATGAACTGCAGCGCCGAGCTCGCCAGGAACAGGTTGACCAGGCTCGCGATGATGATGCCGATCAGGCCCATGAACAGGAACGAGCCCATGCCGCTCATGTCACGCTTGGTGGTGTAGCCGTAGAGGCTGAGCGCACCGAAGGTCGCCGCGGTGATGAAGAACACCCGCACAATCGAGGTATGCGTGTACACCAGGAAGATCGACGACAGCGACAGGCCCATCAGCGCCGAGAATACCCAGAACAGGAGCTGGGCAGTCGCGGGCTGCAGCCGGTTGATGCCGGCCGAGATTACGAACACCATCACCAGCGGCGCGAGGATGAACAGCCACTTCAGCGGGCTGACAAACATCGCATAGCCGAACTGCGTCAGATAGGCGCTGCCAAACTTCGCGACGGCTGCGGACGGATCTCCCGTCACCGCCGCCATATAGACGCCAAGCGCTGCGAGGCCCGTGATCGCCAGGCCGATGGTCATGTAGTTGTAGATGCGCAGCATGTAGGCGCGCAGACCGGCGTCGACCGTCGCAGTGTCAATGCGACCGGCTACCCGGCCGAAGGGAGAAGCATAGTTACGGTCTAGGTCCGACATTGTCGAATTCCCGTGGTTGTTCCGGTCGCAAGGGATTTGCGGCGCCGGGTGTAAATCTATCTCAGATAGCGCGGCCTGCGGACATTAAAATCCGTGTCATCAAACCGTCCATCCGACCCAAGCTGTATGTGGGAAACTAACACAACCGCCGCAACCTTCCACGCGCGGCTGAATGTCGCTCTGGCCCTTGTTTCAAGGCAAAACCGGCATTAACCGGGCTCGTTCCCCGCTTCAAATTGTCACAAATTCCGCAACACTGCGGCAGGCTTCTGGTTCAAGGCGAGCAGCGTGCCGGCCAGCCCGAGCCCGACCGTGACGATCAGGGCCGCGACCACCACCGCCGCGGCGCTGCCGGCTTGCCAGACGAAACTCAGCGTCATCAGGCGGGTGACGATCAGCCAGGCGGCGATCGAACCGGCAAACACGCCGAACAGCGCGGTGGCAAAGCCGATCATCAGGTATTCGAGCGCATAGGCGCCCAAGAGGCGGGCACGGGTGGCGCCGAGCGTCTTCAGGATCACCGCATCGTAAACGCGGTGGCGGTGGCCGGCGGCGAGCGCGCCGCCCAACACCAGGATGGCCGAGATCAGCGTCACCGCGCTGGCGCCGCGGATCGCCAGCACGAGATTGGTGACGACACCGCCGATGGTCTCCAGCGCCTCGCGGACCCGGACGCTGGTCACCATCGGGAAAGCGTCGGCGACTTGCCTGATGATGCGGGCGTCGTCGGAAGGGGACGGATGCGCCTCCATCAAGGTCGCGACATGGCTGTGCGGGGCGCCCTTGAAGGCGTTCGGTGAAAACACCAGCACGAAATTGATCCCGAGCCCCTGCCAGTCGATGTTGCGGAGATTGGCGATCTTCGCCGCAATGTCGCGGCCGAGCACGTTGACAACGATCTCATCGCCGATTTTGAGTTTCAGCCCGTCGGCGATCTTCTTTTCCATCGAGACCAGCGGCGGGCCATGATAGTCGGCGCCCCACCATTCGCCCTCGACGATCTTCGAGCCTTTGGGAACTTCCCCGGTGTAAGTCAGGCCGCGGTCGCTCTGCAGCACCCATTCGGCGTCGAGCGATGGCTTCAGCTCGTCCGCCTTGACGCCGCGGGCGGCGACGATGCGTCCGCGCAGCATCGGCACATCCTCGACCGTGCCGTCCGGCGTGGTCTGCTTGAGAAAGGCGCTGAACCGGTCGGCCTCGGTGGAAGGGATATCAATGAAGAAGAACGAGGGGGCGCGGTCGGGCAAGGCTGCGAGGAACTGTTGGCGCAGATTGCCGTCGATCTGGGTGATGGTGACGAGCACCGCCAGTCCAAGGCCGAGTGAAAGCACCACCGATGGCGTCAGCGCGCCGGGCCGGTGGATGTTGGCGACCGCCAGCCGCACCATGGTGATGCGACTACGCGGCAGACGCCGCGCCAGCGCCATCAAGCCAGCAGCGATCAAGCGCAACAGCACGAAGACTGCGATGGAGGAGGCGACGAAGACGGCGGCGATGCGCTTGTCGTAGGAAAGTCCGATCGCAACCGCGATCAGCAGCGCGATCACCGCGGCCATCAGCGCAAGATAGCTCCAGCGCGGCCGGTGCCATTCGCTCGCCACGGTATCGCGGAACAGCGCCGCCACCGGCACGTCGTGCACCCGGCCGAGCGGCCACAGGCCGAACGCCAGCGCGGTCAGGAGACCGTAGACGAACGACAATGCGAGTTCATCGGGATGCAGCGCCGGGATCACCGGCAGCGGCAGCAGCTTCCCGAACACGCCGACGATGACGAATGGCAGCGCCGCGCCGAGCGCAAGCCCGATCACCGAGCCGATGGTGGCGAGCACGATCACCTGGGTCAGATAGATCGTGAAGACGTCGCGGCCGGTGGCGCCGAGCGCCTTAAAGGAAGCAATGACGTCGCGCCGGCGGTCGATGTGGCTCTTGACGGCGTTGGCGACGCCGACACCGCCGACCAGGAGCGCGGCGAGGCCGACCAGGGTCAGGAACTGGGTGAAGCGGTTGATGTTGCGTTCGAGCTGCGGCGAGGCATTGTCGCGGCTGCGGATCTCCCAGCCGGCTTCGGGCAGCGCATCGCGCGTGCCATCGATGAACGTGGTGGTCGCGCGGTCGTCATTGGCATTGGCCGGCAGCTTCACGCGGTAGATCCAGCGCACCAGGCTGCCGGGCTGCAGCAACCCGGTTGCACGCAGGCCCGCCTCGCTGACGAGGAAGCGGGGGCCAAGGCCGACGCCGCCAACGAGCTTGTCGGGCTCGGCCTCGATCACGCTGCGGATCTGGAACGTCGCGCCGCCGATGGTGACGTCGTCGCCGAGCTTCAGGTCAAGCCGCGCCAGCAAGGTCGAATCGACGCCGGCGCCGAACACGCCATTGCGCTCGGCGAGGAGGTCGGGGACCGGCATCTTCGGATTGAGCGTCAGTTCGCCGAGCAGGGGATAAGACCCGTCGACGGCCTTGATCTCGACCAGGGCCAGCGCGCCCGCCGGATTGCGCGCCATTGCGCGCAGCGTTGCCGCGACTGAGACGTCGCCATGCGTGCGCAGGAACGCGATTTCGGCCGGCTTGGCCTCGCGCTGCATCAGGGAAAAGCTGACGTCGCCGCCAAGCAGCGTCCGGCCCTCGCGCGTCAGCCCTTCGCTCAGGCTCGCCGCCACCGAACCGACGCCGGCGATGGCCATCACGCCGAGTGCGATGCAGGCGATGAAGACATAGAAACCGCGCAGGCCGCCGCGCAACTCGCGCAGCGCATAGCGCAGTGCGAGCGACGGTGCGCGGCTTGTCGTGGCAGCCTCGACAGCGATGCTCATGTTGGGGACCGTCCGTCGATTCGTCCCGATCGCAGCCGCACCACGCGGTCGCAGCGCTGCGCCAGCGAACTGTCGTGGGTGACCAGCACCAGCGTCATGCCGCGCTCGGCATGCTTGGTGAACAAGAGGTCGACGATCTGCTTTCCCGTTGCCTCATCGAGATTGCCGGTCGGCTCGTCCGCGACCAGGATCGCGGGGTCCGGCGCCAGCGCCCGCGCGAGCGCCACGCGCTGCTGTTCGCCGCCGGAGAGCTGAGTCGGATAGTGGTGCAGCCGATGGCCGAGACCGACCGAGGTCAGTTCCGCAGCGGCGCGTTCGGCGGCGTTGGGATTGCCGGCGAGTTCGAGCGGCACCGCGACATTTTCCAGCGCCGTCATGGTGGGGATCAGGTGGAAGGACTGAAAGACGATGCCAACCTGGCGGCCGCGGAAACGCGCCAGCGCGTCCTCATCCAGCGTATTGAACGGCGTGCCGTTGACCACCACCTCACCGCTGTCAGGACGTTCCAATCCCGCCATCACCATCAACAGTGTCGACTTGCCTGAGCCTGACGGCCCGATCAGTCCGATCGCTTCGCCCGATGCCACACGAAGGCTGATATCTTTCAGGATATGAACGCGGGCCGCACCGCTGCCGAGCGAGAGGTTGACGTTGGAAATGGAAATGGTGTCCGGCGTGACGCCGGAAAGCGAAGAGGGTTCGATGAGACTGTCCATGGCTCGGTCATATGGCACTTCCGCCGCGCGGGTCGAGGGCCGGATTGCGACCTTCGTGCACTTAACTGTGTTGATTGTGGCCTTGATGACGGCGGCTTCGGCGTACGCCCAGGGACAATCGGCAGGGGCGGTCAAACCGGTCAAGATGGTGGTGCTGGGTGACTCCTTGAGCGCCGGGCTTGGCCTTCCGGCCAATGCCGCGTTCCCCGCGAAGCTACAAAAGGCCTTGGAAACCAAGGGGATAAAGGTCGATATGATCAATGCCGGGGTGTCCGGCGACACCGCCTCCGGCGGCCGCGAGCGGCTCGACTGGTCGGTGCCCGAGGGAACCGAGGCCGTCATCCTCGAGCTCGGCGCCAACGATGCGCTGCGCGGTACCGATCCCGCGGTGACCCGCGCCGCTCTCTCCGACATTCTGTCGCGGCTGAAGGCGCGCGGAGTAGCGGTGCTCATCTGCGGCATGGTTGCGCCGCCCAACTACGGCAGCGACTATGCGGCGCGCTTCAATGCGATCTATCCGGAGCTTTCGAAATCCTTCGGCGTGCCGCTCTACCCGTTCTTTCTTGAAGGCGTCGCAGCCGACGCCAAGCTCAACCAGGCCGACGGCATGCATCCGACCGCCGACGGCATCGACATCATCGTAAAAAATATCCTGCCCACGGTGGAGGCATTTGTTGGCACGATCCCTGGGCAGCGGAGTTGAAAAACAGGCAGCGGACAAGCCTGGCTTGTGGTTTCCCCGTAGGTTTACGAGCTGTTAATGTCGCGCGCTTCGCAGAGTCATATAAGTCCGCTAGAAATAATCACCGGTGATTCGCTGCCGGGCTTGCTCTCAGCGAGGGCTCTTCGAGCTCAAGCTACCGCATCGAGGATCTTGCGATGCCGCGTCTGTTCACTGGACTGGAAATCCCGGCCGAGATCGGCCAGACCCTCTCCAGCTTGCGTGGCGGCCTTCCTGGCGCCCGCTGGATCGATCCCGAAAACTACCACGTCACCTTGCGCTTCATCGGCGATATCGACGGCGTCTCGGCCAACGAGATCGCGTCGATGCTGCTGCGGATCAACCGCAAGCCGTTCGAGGTCAAGCTGCAGGGGCTATCGAGTTTCGGCGGACGCAAGCCGCGTGCGGTGGTTGCCTCCGTCGAGCCGAGCAAGCCGTTGATCGAGCTTCAGGCGGAGCTTGAGCGGCTGATGCAGCGGATCGGGCTCGATCCGGAAGGCCGCAAATTCACGCCGCATGTCACGCTGGCGCGGCTGCATGATGCCTCCAGTCAGGACGTGGCCGACTATCTGTCGGTGCGCGGCTACTTCCCCAGCCGTACCTTCCTGGCGTCGCGCTTCGTGCTGTTCTCCTCGCGCGCCTCCACCGGCGGTGGACCCTATGTGATCGAGGATTCCTACGCGCTGAGCGCGTGAACGCCTCCCGCTTCCGGCCAGAGCGCGAATGGCGAGATAGGATGTGGGCCAATCGCCGGGGCATGACCGCCGTTAGAATTTGTCATAGCCCCAGCCCGATTCACGGCTTGCAATTTTCCGTCCCATAGGGCCGTAAGGAGGCATGCTCTCCACTTCGCCGAGTTCCTTCCGCACGCATTATCAGGCTCTCGTTGACTCCGGGGCGATCGAGGCCGATCCGGAACAGGCCCGTGCCGCTGACGCCTTTGGTGTGCTCGATGACCGCCTTGCCAGCTACAAGCCCTCGCGCAAGCAGGGCTTGCTCGGTCGGCTGTTCGGCGGCGACAAGAACGAACCGCCGCGCGGGCTGTACGTCCATGGCGAGGTCGGCCGCGGCAAGACCATGCTGATGGACCTGTTCTTCCAGCAGTGTCCGATCGAGCACAAGCGCCGCGCCCATTTTCACGAGTTCATGGCCGAAGCGCATGAGCGAATCTACGGCTATCGGCAACAGATCGCGCGCGGCGAGATCGCCGATACCGACGTGATCGCGCTCACCGCGCAGGCGATCTTCGATGAAGCCTGGCTGCTCTGCTTCGACGAATTCCATGTCACCGACATCGCGGATGCGATGATCCTGGGGCGGCTGTTCGCGAAACTGTTCGAGCTCGGCACCGTCGTGGTCGCGACCTCCAACGTCGCGCCGGAAGATCTCTACAAAGGCGGCCTCAACCGCGCGCTGTTTTTGCCCTTCATCGCGCAGATCTCCGAGCACATGGACGTGCTGCGGCTCGATGCGCGCACTGATTTCCGTCTGGAAAAACTTGCCGGCGCGAAGATGTGGCTGGTGCCTGTCGATGAGGAGGCGGAGGCTGCGCTGAATACGGCCTGGGCCAGGATGACCGGCAAGGCGCCCTGCAAGCCGCGCGATATTCCGATCAAGGGACGCATCCTGCACGTGCCCTGCTCGTCGCATGGCGTCGCGCGTTTCAGTTTTGCCGAGATTTGCGAGAAGCCGCTGGCGGCCTCCGATTATCTGAGGCTCGCGCACGATTATCACACCATTCTGATCGATCGGATCCCGATCATGGATCTGGCCGATCGGAACGCCGCGAAGCGTTTCATCTCGCTGATTGATACGCTCTATGACAATGCCGTGAAGCTGATGGCGTCCGCCGAAGCCAACCCGGTGTCGCTTTACCTTGCGACCGAAGGCGTCGAGGCCAACGAGTTCAAGCGCACGTCCTCGCGCCTGATCGAAATGAGCTCCGCTTCCTATCTCGCGCTTCCGCACGGGAAGCGGAAGGATTCCGCGGCCAGCGGCTCGAGCACGGGGCTGGTGGAAACTTAAGGCCAACGACGTCTTCGTCGCTCCGGGATTCGCGCTGACGCGCGCCCCGGAATGACGGGCAGCGCTGGTATGCCTGTGATCGGGATGCGGAGCCGGCCCGACAATTGGGCATGGCCGCGACTTGAACGGATCATTCGAAAGGGATAACCAGCGATCCAGTCTGCTATCCCTCCACTTTGTGCTCAAAGGACAGATTTCCCATGGCGCGCGACAAGATTGCTTTGATTGGCTCCGGCCAGATCGGCGGAACGCTGGCTCACCTGATCGGCCTGAAAGAGCTTGGTGACGTCGTGCTGTTCGACATCGCCGAGGGCGTGCCACAGGGCAAGGCGCTCGACATCGCGCAGTCCTCGCCGGTCGACGGCTTCGATTCCAGTCTGGTCGGCGCCAATTCCTACGAGGCGCTCGATGGCGCCAAGGTCTGCATCGTCACCGCCGGCGTGCCGCGCAAGCCTGGCATGAGCCGCGATGATCTCTTGAGCATCAATCTGAAAGTGATGGAGCAGGTCGGCGCGGGCATCAAGAAGTATGCCCCCGATGCCTTCGTCATCTGCATCACCAACCCGCTCGACGCCATGGTCTGGGCGCTGCAGAAGGCCTCGAACCTGCCGAGCAAGAAGGTGGTCGGCATGGCCGGCGTGCTCGACTCCGCGCGCTTCCGCTATTTCCTCGCCGACGAGTTCAACGTCAGTGTTGAGGACGTCACCGCCTTCGTGCTTGGCGGCCATGGCGACACCATGGTGCCACTGGTGCGCTACTCCACCGTCGCCGGCATCCCGCTGCCGGATCTCGTCAAGATGGGTTGGACCTCGCAGGCGCGCATCGACGAGATCGTCGACCGCACCCGCAACGGCGGCGCCGAGATCGTCAACCTCCTCAAGACCGGCTCGGCGTTCTACGCGCCTGCGGCTTCCGCGATCGCGATGGCCGAGAGCTATCTGAAGGACAAGAAGCGCGTGCTGCCTTGCGCCGCCTATCTCAACGGCGAATACGGCGTGAAGGACATGTATGTCGGCGTGCCCGTGGTGATCGGCTCCAAGGGCGTCGAGCGCGTGGTCGAGATCGAGCTGGCCGGGAAGGACCGCGAGGCCTTCGACAAGTCGGTCGGCGCGGTGCAGGGTCTGGTTGACGCCTGCAAGAAGATCGCGCCCGATCTGCTCGGTCATTGATTTCGTTCAGTTTTCGGCCCCGATTGGGGCCGAAAGCGTTTCTGGGTTGCAGTTCTATTGGTATATGGTATGCCAACTACCAAGGTGAACTGGTCAAACTCGCCGTAGAGGGTTTTGGGGAGCGTCCCGATGAATATCCATGAGTATCAGGCCAAGGCATTGCTGCACGAATTTGGCGTGCCGATCTCGCGCGGCGTGCCCGTGCTGAAGCCTGAGGATGCCGAGGTAGCGGCCAAGACGCTTCCCGGCCCGATCTGGGTGGTGAAAAGCCAGATCCACGCCGGCGGCCGCGGCAAGGGGAAGTTCAAGGAGGCCTCCGCCGGCGACAAAGGCGGCGTGCGGATCGCCAAGTCGGTGGCTGAGGTTGCCGCGTTCGCCAAGCAGATGCTCGGCGCGACCTTGGTGACGGTTCAGACCGGCTCGCATGGCAAGCAGGTCAACCGCCTCTACATCGAGGAAGGCTCCGACATCGACAAGGAGTTCTATCTCTCGATCCTGGTCAACCGCGAGACCTCTGAAGTCTCGTTCGTGGTCTCGACCGAAGGCGGCGTCAACATCGAGGACGTCGCGCACTCCACGCCGGAAAAAATCGTCACCTTCTCGGTCGATCCGGCCACCGGCATCATGCCGCATCACGGTCGCACCGTCGCGAAGGCGCTGAATCTTTCCGGCGATCTCGCCAAGCAGGCGGAGAAGCTCGTGAGCCAGCTTTATGCTGCGTTCACCGCCAAGGACATGGCGATGCTCGAGATCAATCCGCTCGTCGTCACCAAGCAGGGACAACTGCGCGTGCTCGACGCCAAGGTGGCGTTCGACGACAATGCCCTTTTCCGCCATCCCGAGGTCGCGGCGCTGCGCGACGAGACCGAGGAGGATGCCAAGGAGATCGAGGCATCCAAACACGACCTCAACTATGTCGCGCTCGACGGCACCATCGGCTGCATGGTCAACGGCGCCGGGCTTGCCATGGCGACCATGGACATCATCAAGCTCTACGGCATGGAGCCCGCGAACTTCCTCGACGTCGGCGGCGGCGCCAGCGTCGAAAAAGTCGCCGCGGCGTTCAAGATCATCACCGCCGACCCCAATGTGAAGGGTATCCTGGTCAACATCTTCGGCGGTATCATGAAATGCGACGTGATCGCCACGGGCGTTGTCGCCGCGGTCAAGCAGGTCGGACTGAAGGTGCCGCTGGTGGTGCGGCTCGAGGGCACCAATGTCGAGCAGGGCAAGAAGATCATCAACGACAGTGGTCTCAATGTCGTGCCCGGCGATAATCTCGACGACGCCGCGCAGAAGATCGTGAAAGCCGTCAAGGGAGGCTAGCAATGGCCCAGGACCATCTTGCCGCACCGTCACCGCTTCCGGAGCACAAGAAGCTCGGGGTATTTGCGGGCGAATGGGCCGGCGAGGAGGTGGTCTATCCGTCGCGCTGGACCGCTGGTGGTCCTGCCACCTCGCACGTGGTGGCGCGCATCGGTCTCAACGGCTTCTACCTGATCCAGGACTCGCGTCAGACGCGCGACGGCCAGGAGATTTTCGCCACCCATGCCCTGTTCACCTATGACCGCGACGACCGGCTTTACAAATTGTTCTGGCACGATTCGCTCGGCTACTATCCTCCGTCGCCGGCGTCCGGCAGTTGGGTGGGCAAGACGCTGACGCTCGTGCGCGGCTCGCTGCGCGGCAATGCGCGCCACCTCTACGAAGTCGTCGACGACAACAGCTACACCATGAAGATCCAGTTCTCGCCCGACGCGGAAGGATGGGCCGACGTGCTCACCGGCGTGTATCGGCGTGTCCACTGAGCATGATCCGGAAAAGTGGGTACCAGTTTTCCGAGAAGGTCATGCTCAAACAAGTAAACCTGTCACCGGCGTTTCGCGAAAGCATCTGAAGACATGTCCATCCTGATCGACAAGAACACCAAGGTCATCTGCCAGGGTTTCACCGGCAAGAACGGCACCTTTCATTCGGAAGCGGCGATCGCTTACGGGACCAAGATGGTCGGCGGCACCTCGCCCGGCAAAGGCGGCTCGACCCATCTCGGCCTGCCGGTGTTCGACACGGTGCGCGAGGCGCGCGAGAAGACCGGCGCCGATGCGTCGGTGATCTATGTGCCGCCGCCGGGCGCGGCGGACGCGATCTGCGAGGCGATCGATGCGGAGATCCCGCTGATCGTTTGCATCACCGAAGGCATCCCGGTGCTGGACATGGTGCGTGTCAAGCGCTCGCTGTCGGGATCGAAGTCGCGGCTGATCGGGCCGAACTGCCCGGGCGTCATGACCGCCGGCGAATGCAAGATCGGCATCATGCCGGCCAACATCTTCCGGCCCGGCAGCGTCGGGATCGTTTCGCGCTCGGGCACGTTGACCTATGAGGCCGTGTTCCAGACCTCGCAGGAGGGGCTCGGCCAGACCACGGCCGTCGGCATCGGCGGCGACCCGGTCAAGGGCACCGAGTTCATCGATGTACTGGAAATGTTCCTGAAGGACGAGGCGACCAAGTCGATCATCATGATCGGCGAGATCGGCGGCTCGGCCGAGGAGGACGCCGCCCAGTTCATCAAGGACGAGGCCAAGCGGGGCCGCAAGAAGCCGATGGTCGGCTTTATCGCCGGCGTCACCGCCCCTCCCGGCCGCCGGATGGGCCATGCGGGCGCGATCATCTCCGGCGGCAAGGGTGACGCCGGTTCCAAGACCGCGGCCATGGAATCGGCCGGAATTACCGTTTCTCCGTCGCCTGCGCGGCTCGGGCACACCCTAGCCGAAAAATTGAAATCTTAATTCAGTCCTTGGTTCTTTTCGGCGCGAAGTTTAGGATTAAATAGGGTAAACCATCCTATCTCAGCCGGCCGGCCTTCCAGGCCGGCTGCCTGCGCCGTCACTTGCGCGCGCGAACCGAAAATCACCAGGACGCCATCATGTCTCGCCAGGACGCGAACGCCGCTTTTGCCCTTTCCTCCTTCTTGCAGGGCACCAACGCCACCTACATCGACGACCTCTACGCCCGTTACGAGCAGGACCCGGCATCGGTCGACACCGACTGGCAGGAATTCTTCAAGAGCCTGAAGGACACCCCCGCGGACGTCCAGAAGAACGCCGAAGGGCCGTCCTGGAGCCGTCCCAACTGGCCGGCGACGCCGCGCGACGAGCTGACCTCGGCGCTGGACGGCAACTGGGCGCAGGTCGAAAAGGCCGTCGGCAGCAAGATCGCCGCCAAGGCGCAGGCCAAGGGCGTCGACCTCTCGGTCGCCGACGTCAACCAGGCGACGCGGGATTCGGTCCGTGCGCTGATGCTGATCCGCGCCTACCGCATGCGCGGCCATTTCCACGCCAAGCTCGACCCGCTCGGCATCGAGGCGCCGCGCGACCGCGAAGAGCTCGATCCGCGCACCTACGGGTTCACGGAAGCCGATTTCGACCGCAAGATCTTCCTCGACCACGTGCTCAGCCTCGAATACGGCACGCTGCGCGAGATCGTCGCGATCTGCGAACGCACCTACTGCCAGACGCTCGGCGTCGAGTTCATGCATATCTCCAATGCCGCTCAGAAGGCGTGGATCCAGGAGCGCATCGAAGGTCCGGACAAGGAGATCAGCTTCACCCCTGAGGGTCGCCGTGCCATCCTCAACAAGCTGATCGAGGCCGAGGGCTTCGAGAAATTCTGTGACGTCAAGTTCACCGGCACCAAGCGCTTCGGCCTCGACGGTGGCGAGTCGCTGATCCCGGCGCTGGAGCAGATCATCAAGCGCGGCGGCAATCTCGGCGTGAAGGAGATCGTGGTCGGCATGCCGCATCGCGGCCGCCTCAACGTGCTGACCCAGGTGATGGCCAAGCCGCACCGCGCGCTGTTCCACGAATTCAAGGGCGGTTCGGCCAATCCGGACGCCGTCGAAGGTTCCGGCGACGTCAAGTATCATTTGGGCGCATCATCTGACCGCGAGTTCGACGGCAACAGCATCCATCTGTCACTGACCGCAAACCCTTCGCATCTCGAGATCGTCGACCCAGTGGTGCTCGGCAAGGTGCGCGCCAAGCAGGACCAGCATGGCGACCCGCCCGACATGCGCATCTCGGTGCTGCCACTGCTGATGCACGGCGACGCGGCGTTTGCCGGACAGGGCGTGGTGGCGGAATGCTTCAGCCTGTCCGACCTGAAGGGTTATCGGACCGGCGGCTCGCTGCACTTCATCGTCAACAACCAGATCGGCTTCACCACCTATCCGCGCTACTCGCGCTCCTCGCCCTACCCGTCCGACGTGGCGAAGATGATCGACGCACCGATCTTCCATGTGAACGGCGATGATCCGGAAGCGGTGGTGTTCGCGGCCAAGGTCGCGATCGAGTTCCGGCAGAAATTCCACAAGCCCGTGGTCATCGACATGTTCTGCTACCGCAGGCATGGCCATAACGAGGGCGACGAGCCGGCTTTCACCCAGCCGGTGATGTACAAGAAGATCGCGTCGCATCCGTCTACGCTGGAGATCTATGCCAAGCGGCTGATCGCCGAAGGCGTCATCACCGAAGGCGAGGTCGAGAAGGCCAAGGCCGACTGGCGCGCCCGGCTCGATGCCGAGTTCGAGGCCGGCGCCAGCTACAAGCCGAACAAGGCCGACTGGCTCGACGGCAAATGGGCCGGCTTCAAGATCGCCGACCAGGAAGAGGATGCGCGACGCGGTGTCACCGGCGTCGACGTCGCCGTGCTCAAGGACATCGGCCGCAAGATCACCAAGGTGCCGGATGGCTTCCGCGTGCACCGGACCATCCAGCGCTTCCTCGACAACCGCGCGAAAGCAATCGACAGCGGTGTCGGCATCGACTGGGCGACCGGCGAGGCGCTGGCGTTCTGCTCGCTGCTGGAGGAAGGCCACCACGTCCGCCTGTCCGGCCAGGATTCCGAGCGCGGCACCTTCTCGCAGCGCCACTCGGTGCTGATCGACCAGGAGGACGAGAGCCGCTACACGCCGTTCAATCATCTCGGCGTCGACCAGGGACATTACGAGGTCATCAACTCGCTATTGTCGGAAGAAGCGGTGCTCGGCTTCGAATACGGCTATTCGCTCGCCGAGCCGAATGCGCTGGCGATCTGGGAAGCGCAGTTCGGCGATTTCGCCAACGGCGCCCAAGTGGTGTTCGACCAGTTCATCTCGTCGGGTGAGCGCAAGTGGCTGCGCATGTCCGGCCTCGTCTGCATGCTGCCGCACGGCTATGAAGGCCAGGGACCCGAGCATTCCTCGGCCCGTCTCGAGCGCTATCTGCAGATGTGCGCCGAGGACAACATGCAGGTGGTCTATCCGACCACGCCGGCCAACTATTTCCACGTGCTGCGGCGGCAGCTACACCGCGAGATCCGCAAGCCGTTGATCATGATGACGCCGAAGTCGCTGCTGCGGCACAAGCGCGCCGTCTCGCGGCTCGAGGAACTGGCCAAGGGTACGACCTTCCATCGCATCCTCTACGATGACGCCCAGATGCAGGCCGACGAGAAGATCAAGCTGCAGCCGGACGCCAAGATCCGCCGCGTCATCCTGTGCTCGGGCAAGGTCTATTACGACCTCTACGAGGAGCGCGAGAAGCGTGGCATCGACGACATCTATCTGCTGCGCATCGAGCAGCTCTACCCGGTGCCGCTGAAGGCCTTGGTGCAGGAGCTTGGCCGCTTCAAGGGCGCCGAGGTGGTGTGGTGCCAGGAAGAGCCGCGCAACATGGGCGCGTGGCACTTCATCGAGCCCTATCTCGAGTGGGTGCTTAACCAGATCCACGCGCCGAACCGGCGTCCGCGTTACGCCGGCCGTGCGGCGGCAGCGGCGACCGCCACCGGGCTGATGTCGAAGCATCTCGCTCAGCTCAAGGCGCTGCTGGACGATGCGTTGAACTAACATTCAATTCGTCATGCCCCGCCTTCGCGGGGCATCCAGTAACCCGCGCCGCCGGTGCTTGATTGCAGCGGCCATGGGGTACTGGATCCTCCGTCCCCGTGCGCAATTGCGCACAAGGCAGAGGATGACAGCCAGAATTCATGACCGCACAGGTTGTTTTAAGGAAACGAGACCATGACTGAAATCCGCGTTCCGACGCTAGGCGAATCCGTGACCGAGGCCACCATCGGCCGCTGGTTCAAGAAGGCCGGCGACGCCGTTGCCGTTGACGAGCCCTTGGTCGAGCTCGAGACCGACAAGGTCACGATCGAGGTGCCCGCGCCTTCCGCCGGCACGCTCGGCGAGATCATCGCCAAGGACGGAGAGACTGTCGCGGTCGGCGCGCTGCTCGGCCAGATCAATGATGGCGCCGCTGGCGCTGCCGCCAAGCCGGCCGCCGCCCCGGCGCCAGCCAAGCCCGCGGCTGCACCGCCGCCGCCTCCCCCGGCTGCCGCCGCGCCGGCACCTGCGCCGTCAGCGCCGAAGGCACCGCCTTCCGATACCCCGCTGGCCCCGTCGGTGCGAAAGCTCTCGGCTGAAAGCGGGATCGATGCCTCCACCGTGCCGGGCTCCGGCAAGGATGGCCGTGTGACCAAGGGCGACATGCTGGCCGCGATCGAGCGGGCGGCCTCCGCGCCGACGCCGGTCTTTCAGCCCGCAGCTTCCGTGCAGGTACGCGCACCGTCGCCGGCGGATGACGCCGCGCGCGAAGAGCGCGTGAAGATGACGCGGCTGCGCCAGACCATCGCGCGGCGTCTGAAGGATGTGCAGAACACGGCGGCGATGCTGACGACCTTCAACGAGGTCGACATGAGCCACATCATGGCGCTGCGTTCCCAGTACAAGGACGTGTTCGAGAAGAAGCATGGCATCAAGCTCGGCTTCATGGGCTTCTTCACCAAGGCCTGCGTGCAGGCGTTGAAAGAGATTCCGGCGGCGAACGCCGAAATCGACGGCACCGACCTGATCTACAAGAACTACTACCACGTCGGCATCGCCGTCGGCACCGACAAGGGCCTGGTCGTGCCGGTGGTGCGCGATTGCGACTATAAGTCGATCGCGGAGATCGAAAAGTCGATCGCCGATTACGGTCGCCGAGCGCGCGATGGCCAGCTCAAGATCGAGGAGATGCAGGGCGGCACCTTCACCATCACCAATGGCGGCATCTATGGCTCGCTGATGTCGACGCCGATCCTGAACGCGCCGCAGTCCGGCATCCTCGGCATGCACAAGATCCAGGAGCGGCCGGTGGTGGTCGGCGGCAAGATCGAGATTCGCCCGATGATGTATCTGGCGTTGTCCTACGATCACCGCGTGATCGACGGCAAGGAAGCGGTGACCTTCCTCGTCCGCGTCAAGGAAAGCCTGGAAGACCCGGCGCGGCTGGTGCTGGATCTGTGAGCTTGCTTTCGCACGGCGGCTGAACTTGTTCGGCCGCCGAGACCGTGTTGCGTGAACTTTTAGGGGCGGATGTGACGGATAAGGTCGTTGTCATCACCGGCGGTAGCCGCGGCATCGGCCGCGCTACCGCTATCGCGGCCGCGGCGCGCGGCTTTCGTGTGGTCGTCGGCTACGCCAGCAACCAGGCGGCGGCCAACGAAGTCGTCTCCGCGATCGAAGCCAGCAATGGCAAGGCGATCGCGGTGAAATGCGACGTCGGCAACGAGGCCGACATCCTCGCGCTGTTCAAGGCCGCCGATGAATTCGGGACGCTGGGCGCGCTGGTCAACAATGCCGGCATTGTCGGGCCCTCGATGCGGGTCGAAGACATGTCGGCCGAGCGCATCCAGCGCATGATGGCGGTCAACGTCACCGGCAGCATCCTGTGCGCGCGCGAGGCGGTGAAGCGGATGTCGACACGCAACGGCGGCAAGGGCGGCGTCATCGTCAACCTGTCGTCGGTCGCGGCCAAGCTCGGCTCGCCCAATACCTATGTCGACTACGCCGCGTCGAAAGGCGCCGTGGATTCCTTCACCATCGGCCTTGGCTATGAAGTCGCGGCCGAAGGCATTCGTGTCGCCGCGATCAGGCCGGGCCTGATCGATACCGACATCCACGCCTCTGGCGGCGAACCCGATCGCGCCCATCGTCTCGCTCACATGGTGCCGATGAAGCGCGTCGGCACATCGGAAGAAATCGCCAACGCCATCGTCTGGCTGATGTCGGACGATGCTTCATATGTGACAAGCGCCATTCTTGATGTCTCGGGCGGCCGCTAATACCTGTCACGAAATTCAGCTACAGGATTTTGAACATGGCTTCTTATGATCTCGTCATCATCGGCACCGGGCCCGGTGGATATGTCTGCGCGGTGCGCGCGGCACAACTTGGCATGAAGGTCGCGGTGGTCGAGAAGAACCCGACGCTCGGCGGCACCTGTCTCAACGTCGGCTGCATGCCGTCGAAGGCGCTGTTGCATGCGTCCGAGATGTTCGAGGAAGCCGCGCATTCTTTCGCCAAGATGGGCGTCAGCGTATCGGCGCCGAAACTCGATCTGCCCTCGATGATGAACTTCAAGCAGCAGGGTATCGATGGCAATGTCCGGGGCGTCGACTTCCTGATGAAGAAAAACAAGATCGACGTGCTGAAGGGTGCCGGGAAGATCCTCGGTGCAGGCAAGGTCGAGGTTTCCGCCGACGGCAAGGCGCAGACGGTCGAAACCAAGAACATCGTCATTGCCACCGGCTCCGACATCGCGCGGCTGAAGGGTATCGACATCGACGAGAAGCGCATTGTGTCGTCGACCGGCGCGCTCTCGCTGGAAAAGGTGCCGGAAAGGCTTTTGATCATCGGAGCGGGCGTGATCGGACTCGAACTCGGCTCGGTGTGGAAGCGCCTCGGCGCGGAAGTGATGGTGGTCGAATTCCTCGACCGCATCCTGCCCGGCATGGACGGCGAGATCGCCAAGCAATTCCAGCGCATGCTCGAAAAGCAGGGCTTTGCGTTCAAGCTCGGCACCAAGGTGACTGCCGTGGATACCTCCGGCAAGACGCTGCTCGCCAAGGTCGAGCCCGCCGCGGGCGGGGCTTCGGAAACGATCGAAGCCGACGTGGTGCTGGTCTCGATCGGCCGCGTGCCCTACACCGATGGCCTCGGCCTGAAGGAAGCGGGCGTCGCGCTCGACAATCGCGGCCGCGTCCAGATCGACCCGCATTTCGCGACCAGCGTGAAGGGCATCTATGCGATCGGCGACGTCGTTGCCGGGCCGATGCTGGCGCACAAGGCCGAAGATGAGGGCGTGGCGGTCGCGGAGATCATCGCGGGCCAGGCCGGCCATGTGAATTACGACGTTATCCCAGCCGTCGTTTATACCACGCCGGAAGTCTCTTCGGTCGGCAAGACCGAGGAAGAGCTCAAGCAGGCTGGTGTTGCCTATACAGTCGGTAAATTTCCATTCACCGCCAACGGCCGCTCCAAGGTCAACCAGACCACGGAAGGATTCGTCAAGATTCTCGCGGATGCGAAGACCGATCGGGTGCTTGGCGTCCACATTGTCGGCCGTGAAGCCGGCGAAATGATCCATGAGGCCTGCGTTCTCATGGAATTCGGCGGTTCCGCCGAGGATCTGGCGCGCACCTGCCACGCGCATCCGACCCGCTCCGAAGCGATCAAGGAAGCCGCGCTTGCGGTCGGCAAGCGGGCCATCCATATGTGATCGACACCCGGCCTGAGCAGGATTCGTAAAGGATTAGGCTCGAAGGTAAAGTCTGGCCGGGGTTGAGACAACAGATGTTGCGCCGCCTGCTTCAGCCTTTCTGGGTCCTGCTCGCGATCGTCTTCCTGATCGAGGCGTGGCTTTGGGATCATCTCGAGCCGATCGTGGCGCGCGTGGTGGCGATGATTCCGCTGCGCGCGTTCAAGCAGTGGCTTGCCGCTCGGGTTGACTCGTTGTCGCCGGCGATGACGCTGATCGTGTTCATCGTGCCGGTGATCCCGCTGTTTCCGCTGAAGCTGGTCGGCCTTTGGCTGCTCGCCCACGAACATTGGTTCAGCGCGATCGGCACCATCGTGTTCGCGAAGTTTCTCGGCGTCGGCGTCACCGCTTTCATCTTCGACGTGACCCGGCCGAAGCTTCTGGAGATGCGCTGGTTCGAGGCGCTCTATGATTTCGTGCTGAGGATGCGCGCGAAAGCGGCCGCGCTGGTCGATCCGATCAAGCGGCGTATCCTCGAGATCCTCCGCGGCGACGGCAGCGGCTGGTCGGCGCGAACGCTGCGGCTGATCGCGCGCTTCCGCCGGAGCGTTCAGCAAGCGCGTTAACGGTCATCGCCGCATACCGTCTAACTGCGGGCTCGCTTCACCTCTCCCACAGGGAGAGGTCGAATTGCGCAGCAATTCGGGTGAGGGGTTTCGCTCCATCGAGAGACCGTAACCCCTCACCCGCGCCTTCGGCGCGACCTCTCCCTTCGGGAGAGGTGAAGAAGGGTCCGGCAATCAGTGACTCAATGCAGATGCAGCAGATGCGGCGAGTACAGCCCGAGCGCAGTAATGACGATTCCCGCCAGCGTCAGCAGGCCTGAAATCCAGGCGAGCGCGAGGATGCCGGTGATGATGGTCGCCGACGCCAGCACGATCGCGATCTGGAAGGCGGCGGAGGCGATCTCGAAGTGGTGGTATTTTGCTGCCGCCTCGTCGCGCTCATGCTCGGCATGTTTGGCGCGCTCGGCGAGTTGCTCAGTGCCTTCGCCGGTCTCGGGCTCGGAGCGGTAGCGCGCCGCGGTCTTCTGCCAGTCCTCGATCTGCTTCTGAATGGCCGCCCTGGCGGCGTCGTCGGTGATGGTGGCAAGGCTGAGCTTGGTCTGCTCGGCGGCCGTCTGCACCGCGGTGCGGCGGATACTCTTGGCCTGGAAGAACGCCCATAGATTCGACGCCTCGACATTCTTGCTGATCGCTTCGGTCTGTGCGCCCTTGCCGAGCGTCTCCGACAGCGCCAGGAACAGCGCGATCACGGCAATCAACAGCGCGATCTTCCTGTTCTCGCCGGAAGCATGCTCAGCGTGTTCCGCATGCTCCATACTTTCATGTGCGCTCATGATTCCCCTCCGATAGGACCCGCCGCCACGATTGCCGAAACGACATCGTTTACGCAAGTGCCAAGCGGATGTGACGCGAGCGTGTCAGGATGAACACAGCATCGCGCCTCCCATGAGGAAAACGCGTCAAGAAAGAAGCCGGAATTAGCCGCGCGGATGCGCGGAGCGATAGACTTCCAGCAGCCGCTCCGAATCGATGCCGGTATAGACTTGCGTGGTCGAGAGCGAGACGTGGCCGAGCAATTCCTGGATCGCGCGCAGATCGCCGCCGCGGCTGAGCAGATGGGTTGCGAACGAATGCCGCAACGCATGCGGGGTGGCGCTGTCAGGCAGGCCTAGCGCGCCGCGCAGCCGCTCCATGGCGAGCTGGATGATGCGCGGGCTCAAGGGGCCGCCGCGCGCGCCGACGAACATCGGGCCGGTGGGCGGAAGCGGATGCGGGCAGACCGCCACGTAATCGGCAATGAGCTGCAACACGTTTTGCAGCACCGGAACCATGCGGGTCTTGTTGCCCTTGCCGGTCACGACCAGCACGTCGCCTTCGCCGGGCTTCGGCACGTCGCGACGTTTCAAGCCGAGCGCCTCGGAGATGCGCAGGCCCGAGCCATAAAGCAGTGCCATCACGGCGGCGTCGCGCACCAGGATCCAGGTCTCCCGATCCTCGCCGGCGCGCTCGTCGGCATCGGCGAAGCGTTTTGCCGCCGCCATGTGGATCGGCTTCGGCAGGCTCTTTGCAACCTTGGGTGCGCGTATAGCCGAGAGCGCGCCGACCTTGCCCTTGCCTTCGCGTTCGAGGAAGCGGCCGAACGAGCGCAGGCCCGCCAAGGCCCGCATCAGCGAGCGTCCGGCGATGTCGTCGGCGCGCCGCATCGCCATGAACGCCCTGATGTCGCTGGCCTCCAGTGCTGCAAAACCCTGCAGCGTTACCTGTGTGCCCCAGTGGCGAGCGAGAAAGGCGAGGCATTGGCGGACGTCGCGGGCGTAGGCCTCCAGCGTCTTCGGCGACAGCCGCCGCTCCGCGCGCAGGTGGGATAGCCAGTGCGCCATCTCCCGCGCCACGGTTTCGTCGGCGCAGTCGAGTTCGATCAAGGGAACGGTGGGAGGCGGTTTGGCCATGGACCTGTCTTGATGGACTAGTCTTGGAGGCAATGGTTTAAGTCATTATATCGCATCGCTTTCGTTTACCGTTCGCTAACTTGCGCCAGCGGCGCTAGCCTCTTCCCATCGGAACCCTCGACTCGCTGAATGGACACTGCGCGCAGCCACGCTTCCTCTGTCACGCCGACATCCATGGTCGATGTGCTGGTCCCGGTCGCGCTCGACCAGACCTATTCCTATCGTGTGCCGCGCGGCATGCAGCTCAAGGCCGGCGATGTCGTCGCCGTGCCGCTCGGTTCGCGCGAGGTGATGGCGGTGGTGTGGGCGGAAAACACAAAGCCCGATCCGCGGCTGCACAACCGGCTGAAGGATGTCAGCGAGAAGCTCGACCTGCCGCCGCTGAAACCGGAGCTGCGCGCGCTTGTCGATTGGGTTGCCAATTACACGCTATCCGCCCGCGGCATGGTGCTGCGGATGACGCTGCGCATGGGCGAAAATCTCGGCCCCGAGCGGATGCGTCTGGGCGTGCGGCTGGTCGGCGAGCCGCCGCGGCGCATGACGCCGGCGCGGCGGCGGGTGATCGAAATCCTCTCAGACCGCCTGTTGCATGGCAAGTCGGAAGCGGCGAGGGAAGCCGGCGTGAGCAGTGGCGTGATCGACGGCCTCGTCGATGAGGGCACGCTGACGGTGGAGCAGATGCCGCCGCCGGCAGCGCCGCCGGCGCCCGATCCGGATTACGCCCAGCCGGAATTCTCGCGCCAGCAGCGCGCCGCCGCCGATGCGATGCGGACGCTGGCTGCCAGCGGCAGTTTCCATGTGGCCCTGCTCGACGGTGTCACCGGATCCGGCAAGACCGAGGTCTATTTCGAGGCGATCGCGGAAAATGTCCGCCGCGGCCGGCAGTCCTTGATCCTGATGCCGGAAATCGCGCTGACCGGCCAGTTCCTCGATCGCTTCGCGCAGCGCTTTGGCGTGCGTCCGCTGGAATGGCATTCCGAACTTTCGCCCCGCACGCGCGCCCGCAATTGGGCGGCGATCTCGGGCGGCGAGGCGCCGGTCGTGATCGGCGCGCGCTCGGCGCTGTTCCTGCCCTATGCCGATCTCGGGCTCATCATCGTCGATGAGGAGCACGACCAAGCCTACAAGCAGGACGACGGCGCGCATTACCATGCCCGCGACATGGCGGTGGTGCGCGCGCATATCGCCAAAATCCCGATCGTGCTGGCTTCCGCCACGCCGTCGATCGAGAGCGAAGTCAATGCGCGCAAGGGGCGCTATCAGCGCATCGCGCTGCCCTCGCGCTTCGGCGGCCAGCACATGCCGCAGATCGAGGCCATCGACCTGCGCCGCGAGCCGCCAGCCCGCGGCCGCTTCATCTCGCCGCGGCTTGCCGAGCAGATCCGTTATGCGGTGGAACGGCGCGAGCAGGCGCTGTTGTTCCTCAATCGCCGCGGCTATGCGCCGCTGACGCTGTGCCGCGCCTGCGGACATCGCTTTGCCTGCACGATCTGCGACGCTTGGCTGGTCGACCACCGTTTCCGCCAGCGCCTGGTCTGCCACCACTGCGGCTTCTCGATGCCGCGCCCGATCATCTGCCCGCACTGCGCGGCGGAGGAATCGCTGGTCGCGGTCGGACCCGGCGTCGAGCGGCTGCAGGAAGAGGCTGCGGCGCTTTTCCCCGGCGCGCGCACCATGGTGCTCTCCAGCGACCTCATCACCTCGATCGAGACCATGCGCAGCGAGCTCAACGAGATCGCGGAAGGCCGGGTCGACATCATCATCGGCACGCAGCTCGTGGCGAAGGGCCACAACTTCCCGCGCCTCAACCTGGTCGGCGTCGTCGATGCCGATCTGGGCCTCGGCAATGGCGATCCGCGCGCCGCCGAGCGGACGTTCCAGCTCCTCAATCAGGTGATCGGGCGCGCTGGCCGCGACCAGGGCCGCGGCGTCGGCTATCTGCAGACCCATCAGCCCGAACATCCCGTGATGAAGGCGCTGGTCGCCAATGACCGCGAGGCGTTCTACGCCAGCGAGATCGAACAGCGCGAGCGCACCGGTTATCCGCCGTTCGGGCGATTGGCGAGCCTGATCATCTCCGCGGGCGACCGGCCCACCGCGGAGGGTTTTGCGCGCAAGCTGGCCTCGGTCGCGCCGCTCGATGAGCGCATCCAGGTGCTCGGCCCGGCGGAGGCCCCGCTTGCCGTTATCAAGGGCCGCTACCGCTTCCGCCTGCTGGTGAAGTCGCTGCGCTCGGTCGACCTGTCACAGTACTTGCGTGAATGGCTGGCGGCCGGGCCGAAGACCACGGGCAACCTCAAGCTCGAGGTCGACGTCGATCCGCAGAGTTTTTTGTAATCCTCTCGCCGTCATTCCGGGGCGCGACGAAGTCGCGAGCTATGATGTGCCAGTGCACATCAGAGAATCCATCGGACCGCGCGCGCCGGTGGCGCAATGGATTCCGGGCTCACGCTGCGCGTGCCCCGGAATGACGGCTGTGAACTCATGAAAAAGCCTGCCGCCATTTCTGACAGCAGGCTCATCGGTGCGTGGATAGTTCCGCAACCGTACTCTACGCAACGCTTACCGAAACCGGTCGGAAACGGCGCCTGAAGGACGCCTTTAAGAGACGACCTCGGCGGTGACGCGGCCGACACCGGCACCCGTCAGGCCGATGGCACGGGCGGCGCCCGTGGAGAGATCAAGCACGCGGCCACGGATGAACGGACCACGATCGTTGATGGTGACGATGACGCTGCGACCGCCATGGGTCACGCGCAGCTTGGTGCCAAACGGCAGGCTGCGGTGGGCGGCAGTCATGGCGTTCTGATTGAAACGCTGACCGGACGCGGTGCGGCTGCCGGACTCGTTACCGTAAAAGGACGCCATGCCCGAGAAGCTGCGCCCGCCGGTGCTGGGCATAAACGCCGCATTGGCATCGCGCGAGGACGCACCGTCGGTTGCGGCACGGGCATGGTGATGATGGTGGTGATGGCGATGATGGTGGTGCCGGGATTTAGCCGACGCTTCAGTGATGCCGCCAACCAGGAACGTCGCGGCGACGACAGCCAGCGCCGCGCGCGACGATCGGGTTGCGTTGCCCCGATTCGACTTCTTGTATTTCAGCATTCAAGACCCTCAAGCAGTACTGCCACATGGGTGGCAAGTGGAACCCCCGTCCCTCCGTTGACGAGGCCGTGTGATTTCGCAATGAGGCATGAATTGGGCAGTAAATTCGAAATGTATCAGGCTGAAATATCTTGTTACTGCCGGTGAGCTATCTGCCGGCTTTCGCTAGTCTTTGGCTTTAACCATTATTTAACCGAATGAATACTTGCGATTACTGCTGATTTACGCCTCGGTAAGGTTTACGCAAGTAATCACGAAATGGAGAGGACGAAGCCGTTTTGTTCCGTGCCAGGAACTCCAGGTGGGCATGCGATTGCCGATGGGAACGATGAGCGGACTTCCTGCCTGCCAGTCAAATTCCTGCGCGCAGAATTTTGCTCGGTGAGGCTCCGAAAGCGCTTCGCCGGGGCAGTGCGACAAGGCATCACCTACATGTGACGTCATGTTGCACCTGCGCTTCCGCCATGCTAGCAAAGCCGCGATTTTAACGATCCCGGCACTCTCTCGTGCCGGTCGAAAATCGAAGTCCCGCTTGAATTCCAAGGGCTTGGATCGCTAGGCGCCGCAACCTGCGGCGACGGTTTTTCCCTTGCGAATTTGACAGCAAAAAAGAGCGCGTCTGTGGCTGCTGAAGATCCGTCCGTCTCGGGAGTTGCCGGTCGTTATGCGACCGCGTTGTTTGAACTGGCTCGCGACGAAAAGTCCGTCGATGCCGTCAAGGCCGATCTCGACAAGTTCGATGCCTTGCTGAATGAGAGCGCGGATCTGAAGCGCCTCGTCCGCAGTCCGGTGTTTTCCGCCGAGGTTCAGCTCAAGGCGCTTTCCGCGGTGCTCGACCAGGCCGGCATATCCGGCACGTCGGCAAAGTTCCTGAAGGTGCTCACCGCCAATCGCCGGCTGTTTGCGGTAACGGACGTGATCCGCGCCTACCGCGCGCTGGTGGCGAAGTTCAAAGGCGAGGCGAGTGCCGAGGTCACCGTCGCCGAACAGCTCAACGACAAGAATCTCGACGCGCTGAAGACCGCACTGAAATCGGTGACCGGCAAGGACGTCGCGCTCAACGTGAAGATCGATCCCTCCATCATCGGCGGCCTCGTGGTCAAGCTCGGCAGCCGCATGGTGGATAGTTCGCTTCGCACCAAACTCAATTCGATCAAGCACGCGATGAAAGAGGCAGGCTGATGGACATCCGCGCCGCGGAAATTTCCGCGATCCTCAAGGACCAGATCAAGAATTTCGGCCAGGAGGCCGAGGTCACCGAAGTCGGGCAGGTGCTGTCGGTCGGTGACGGTATCGCCCGCGTCTACGGGCTGGACAACGTCCAGGCCGGTGAAATGGTCGAGTTCGAGAACGGCACCCGCGGCATGGCGCTGAACCTCGAAAACGACAACGTCGGCATCGTGATCTTCGGCGCCGACCGCGAGATCAAGGAAGGCCAGACGGTGAAGCGTACCCGCGCCATCGTCGACACGCCCGTCGGTAAGGGTCTGCTTGGCCGCGTCGTCGACGCGCTCGGCAACCCGATCGATGGCAAGGGGCCGATCCAGGCTGATAAGCGTATGCGCGTCGACGTGAAAGCGCCGGGCATCATTCCGCGCAAGTCGGTGAACGAGCCGATGGCGACCGGCCTGAAGGCGATTGACGCGCTGATCCCGATCGGCCGCGGCCAGCGCGAACTGATCATCGGCGACCGCCAGACCGGCAAGACCGCGATCGCGCTCGATACCATCCTCAATCAGAAGCCGCTCAACGCCCAGCCGGACGAGAGCATCAAGCTGTATTGCGTCTACGTCGCGGTCGGCCAGAAGCGCTCCACCGTCGCGCAGTTCGTGAAGGTGCTCGAAGAGCAGGGCGCGCTGGAATATTCCATCGTCGTCGCCGCCACCGCATCGGACCCGGCGCCGATGCAGTACATCGCGCCGTTCACGGGCTGCACGATGGGTGAATATTTCCGCGACAACGGCATGCACGCGGTCATCATCTATGACGACCTCTCGAAGCAGGCCGTCGCCTACCGCCAGATGTCGCTGCTGCTGCGCCGCCCGCCGGGCCGCGAAGCCTATCCGGGCGACGTGTTCTACCTGCACTCGCGCCTGCTCGAGCGCGCCGCCAAGCTCAACAAGGAGCACGGCTTGGGCTCGCTGACCGCGCTGCCGGTGATCGAAACCCAGGCCAACGACGTGTCGGCCTACATCCCGACCAACGTGATCTCGATTACCGACGGCCAGATCTTCCTGGAAACCGACCTGTTCTTCCAGGGCATCCGCCCCGCGGTGAACGTCGGTCTGTCGGTGTCGCGCGTCGGATCGTCGGCGCAGACCAAGGCGATGAAGAAGGTCGCCGGCAAGATCAAGGGCGAGCTGGCGCAGTACCGTGAAATGGCCGCGTTCGCGCAGTTCGGCTCCGACCTCGACGCCTCGACCCAGCGCCTGCTCAACCGTGGCTCGCGCCTGACCGAATTGTTGAAGCAGCCGCAGTTCTCGCCCTTGAAGATGGAAGAGCAGGTCTGCGTGATCTGGGCCGGCACTAACGGCTATCTCGACCCGCTGCCGCTCAACAAGGTGCGTGCGTTCGAGGACGGCCTGCTGTCACTCCTGCGCGGCAAGAACGCCGACATCCTCGACTCGATCCGCGAAAGCCGCGACCTCAACGACGACGTTGCCGCCAAGCTGAAGAGCGTGGTCGAAGGTTTCGCCAAGACGTTTGCCTAAACGTCGTCGTGGCCGGACAAGGTGCGGAGCGGGTCTTCGCGCTGCGGCTTCCGGCCGCCGAGATGCGGATGCCCGGCGCAGGCGCCGGGCAGAACAATGGGATAGGCTAGCGGTCGGATCGCCTGATCGGATCGCCGGGGTGGACGAAGAATGGCGTCACTGAAAGACATGCGGGTCCGCATCGCCTCGACCAAGGCGACGCAGAAGATCACCAAGGCCATGCAGATGGTCGCGGCCTCAAAGCTACGCCGCGCGCAGACCGCTGCCGAAGGCGCCCGGCCCTATGCGGACAAGATGGGCGCGGTGATCGCCAACATCGCCAGCGCCGCCGCAGGCTCGCCCGGCGCGCCGGCGCTGCTCGCCGGCACCGGCAGGGACCAGGTGCATATGCTCCTGGTCTGCACCGGCGAACGCGGCCTTTGCGGCGCGTTCAACTCCGCGATCGTGCGGCTGGCGCGCGAGCACGCGCTATCGCTGCTCGGTCAGGGCAAGGAAGTCAAATTCTTCTGCGTCGGCCGCAAGGGCTATGAGCAGCTTCGCCGCCAGTTCGAACGGCAGATTGTCGAGCATATCGACCTGCGCGCGGTGCGCCAGCTCGGCTTCGTCAATGCCGAGGACATCGCCAAGAAAGTGCTGGCGCGCTTCGAAGCTGAAGAATTTGATGTCTGCACGCTGTTCTATTCGCAATTCAAATCGGTGATAGCGCAGGTCCCGACCGCGCAGCAGGTCATTCCGCTGGTGGTGGAGACGCCGGCCGGAAATGGCGGCGCGTCGACCGCTTACGAATACGAGCCGGAAGAGGACGAAATCCTCACCCGCCTGTTGCCGCGCAACCTGGCGGTACAGGTCTTCCGTGCGCTCCTGGAAAACAACGCCTCGTTCTACGGCGCGCAGATGAGCGCGATGGACAACGCGACCCGCAACGCCGGCGAAATGATCCGCAAGCAGACGCTGATCTACAACCGAACCCGTCAGGCGATGATCACCAAGGAACTGATCGAAATCATTTCCGGCGCCGAGGCAGTCTAACCAAGGGAGCGCGAAATGGCTTACGTCACATCGGCTACCACCAGAGGCGGACGTAACGGCCGCTCCATGCTCGACAATGGCGGGCTGGCGCTTGCGATGGCGCTGCCGAAGGAATTGGGCGGCGCCGGCGACGGCCACAATCCCGAGCAGCTTTTTGCGCTGGGCTATTCGGCCTGCTTTGGCCAGGCGATCCTCGTGGTTGCCAAGAACCATGGTGTCGACGGCCAGGCGGCCAAGGTCACCGCTGACGTGACGCTCAAGACCGATGGCGGCTTTTCGCTCGCCGTCGAACTCAAGGTATCAATCCCAGGCGCGGACAAGGCCAAGGTCCAGGCGCTGGTCGAGGAAGCTCACACGGTGTGCCCGTATTCGAAGGCCACCAAAGGCAATATCCCGGTCAAGCTGACCGTGGTCTGAAATTCGGATCGAAGGAGATAGAGTAAATGGCTACAGCAGCCAACCAGATCGGTCGCGTCACCCAGGTTATGGGCGCCGTCGTCGACGTCCAGTTCGAGGGCCACCTGCCGGCGATTCTCAATTCGCTGGAGACCAAGAACGGCGGCAGCCGTCTCGTGCTCGAGGTGGCGCAGCATCTCGGCGAATCCACCGTGCGGACCATCGCGATGGATACCACCGAGGGTCTGGTGCGCGGCCAGGAAGTCACCGATACCGGCGAGCCGATCAGGGTGCCGGTCGGCGTCGGCACGCTCGGCCGCATCATCAATGTCATCGGCGAGCCGATCGACGAAGCCGGTCCGGTCAAGGCCGAAGGCCTGCGCGCGATCCACCAGGAAGCGCCGACCTATACCGACCAGTCAACCGAGGCGGAAATTCTCGTCACCGGCATCAAGGTCGTCGATTTGCTCGCGCCCTACGCCAAGGGCGGCAAGATCGGCCTGTTCGGCGGCGCCGGCGTCGGCAAGACCGTGCTGATTCAGGAGCTGATCAATAACGTTGCGAAAGCGCACGGCGGTTACTCGGTGTTCGCCGGCGTCGGCGAGCGCACCCGCGAAGGCAACGATCTCTATCACGAATTCATCGAGTCCAAGGTCAACGCGGACCCGCGCAACCCCGATCCGAGTGTGCAGTCGAAATGCGCGCTGGTGTTCGGCCAGATGAACGAACCGCCAGGCGCACGCGCGCGCGTCGGCCTCACCGGCCTCACCGTGGCCGAGCACTTCCGCGACCAGGGTCAGGACGTGCTGTTCTTCGTCGACAACATCTTCCGCTTCACGCAGGCCGGCTCCGAAGTGTCGGCGCTGCTCGGCCGCATCCCGTCGGCGGTGGGTTACCAGCCGACGCTTGCGACCGACATGGGCGCGCTGCAGGAGCGCATCACCACCACCCAGAAGGGCTCGATCACGTCGGTGCAGGCGATCTACGTGCCGGCCGACGACTTGACCGATCCGGCGCCGGCGACGTCCTTCGCGCATCTTGACGCTACCACCGTGCTGTCGCGCGCGATCTCGGAAAAGGGCATCTATCCGGCGGTGGACCCGCTCGACTCGACCTCGCGCATGCTGTCGCCGCTCGTGGTCGGCGAGGAGCACTACTCGACCGCGCGCATGGTGCAGCAGGTGTTGCAGCGCTATAAGTCGCTGCAGGACATCATCGCCATCCTCGGCATGGACGAACTCTCCGAAGAGGACAAGCTGACGGTGGCCCGCGCCCGCAAGATCGAGCGCTTCCTGTCGCAGCCCTTCCACGTCGCCGAAGTCTTCACCGGTTCGCCCGGCAAGTTCGTCGAGCTCGCCGACACCATCAAGGGCTTCCGCGGCCTGTGCGAAGGCAAGTACGACCACCTGCCGGAGGCGGCCTTCTACATGGTCGGCACCATCGAAGAGGCGGTCGAGAAGGGCAAGAAGCTGGCTGCCGAGGCAGCCTAAGGGGCGAACGGCGAAATAGGGAGTAGCGAATAGCGCTGCTCCCTGACTTCGCCACTCGCTATTCGCTATTCGCTATTCCAAGGTACACCATGGCCACCTTCCATTTCGATCTCGTTTCCCCCGAAAAGCTCGCTTTCTCCGGTGAGGTCGATCAGGTGGATATTCCCGGCCTGGAAGGTGATTTCGGCGTGCTCGCCGGTCACGCGCCGGTGGTGGCGGCGGTCCGTCCGGGCATCCTGACCATCACGACCGGTGGTACGCATCAGAAGATGGTGGTGCTTGGCGGTTTGGCCGAGGTCTCCGATAATCGCCTGACCGTGCTCGCTGATGTCGCGACCTCGATCGAGGAGGTCGATCGCGCTCAGTTCAGCGAGACCATCGCCGAGATGGAAGAGAATCTGAAAGAGAAGGAAGGCTCGGAACTCGACCGCGAGATCGAGCGGCTCGATCACTTCAAGAGCATTGAGCACAGCCTCAACGCGACGGCTATGCACTAGGCCCCGGTGCATCGCGCCGGGGCGGAACAAAAATCCGGGTGAATGCAGCGTCCGTCGCGGACTGGCGACGCACGGACGTGTTGATGGCTGCTTCAGGCAATTCGATCACGCAGTAGATCACGATCCAATCAGACGGTGTTCTCCCGGCCGTGGCCTTTCCCTCGCGGTCTCGGGCATGATGATACTGTCGACAGGCTTTTCCTCGTCATCGCTGGGTACAGATGCCCCTCAACTGAGCGGCGACATCGTAAGACTCGGGCCGGAACTGGCTCCGAGCGAGGTCGAACGCGGAACGCGGAGTTCCGATTCAATAGGTTGAAGACGAAAATTTTCCGCCACAATGCAGGGCAGCTCGGATGCGGGTAGAATTCACCTGAGGCGCGGCGTCCGACCTCAGGGAACGATGCCGATGTGCAAGTGTTCTTCTTACCGAAGGGCGGGCCTTTCCGATGGATCGATCAGCCGCAGGTAGTGAGCTCGCGCTGGCAGCGCAGTTGCTGCGACGCTCGGCTGTTCGCGAAGGCAGGCCATTTCCCTTAGGCGCCACCTGGGACGGGCTTGGCGTCAACTTCGCGCTGTTTTCAGCGCACGCAACCAAGGTGGAGCTGTGCCTGTTCGATGACGCAGGCCAAACCGAGGTCGAGCGGATCGAGCTTCCCGAATATACCGACGAAGTCTGGCATGGCTATCTGCCGACCGCGCGTCCGGGATTGGTCTATGCCTATCGCGTCCACGGTCCCTATGAACCGGACGCCGGCCATCGCTTCAATCCGAACAAGCTGGTGATCGACCCCTACGCCCGGCAACTGGTCGGGCAATTGCAATGGGGACCCGAGCTGTTCGGCTACAGGATCGGTGATCCCGACAAGGACAAATCGTTTGACGACCGCGACAATGTCCATCTCGTGCAGAAATGCCGGGTGATCGATCCCGCATTCACCTGGGGGCGTGACCGCAAGCCCGCGACACCGTGGGAGCGCACCATCGTCTACGAGATGCATGTGAAGGGCTTCACCAAGCTGCATCCATTGGTGCCGGAGGCCGATCGTGGCACGTTCGCGGGCCTCGCCTGCCCGAACGTATCAGCGTATCTGCGCTCGCTCGGCGTCACCAGCGCCGAGCTGTTGCCGATCCATGCTTTCCTCGACGACAGCTATCTGGTCGACAAAGGCCTGCGCAATTATTGGGGCTACAACTCGCTCGCCTTCTTCGCACCGGATCCGCGCTATCTGCGGACCCGCTTGGCAACCGAGTTCAAGGAGATGGTGAACCAGTTCCATGCCCACGGCATCGAGGTGATCCTCGACGTGGTCTATAACCACACGGCCGAAGGCAACGAACTCGGACCGACGCTGTCCTTCAAGGGTATCGATAACGCCAGCTACTATCGGCTGCTGCCCGATCAGAAGCGCTATTACATCAACGACACCGGTACCGGAAACACCGTCAATCTGTCGCACCAGCGCGTGCTGCAGATGGTCGCCGACTCCTTGCGTTACTGGGCAACGGAGACGCGCGTCGACGGCTTCCGTTTCGATCTTGCCACCATCCTCGCGCGCGAACCCTACGGCTTCGATGAGGGCGGCAGCTTCCTCGATGCCTGTCGTCAGGATCCGGTGCTCTCCAACGTCAAGCTGATCGCGGAGCCGTGGGATATCGGCCCCGGCGGCTACCAGGTCGGCCAGTTCGCGCCAGGTTGGGCGGAATGGAACGACAAATTCCGCGATACCGTGCGAAGCTTCTGGAAAGGGGATGCCGGGCAGGTCGCCGATTTCGTCAAGCGCATTACCGGGTCGGGAGACCTGTTCAACAAGCGCGGCCGCAAACCGTGGGCGAGTGTCAACTTCGTCACCGCCCATGACGGCTTCACCCTCAACGATCTCGTCTCCTACAACGACAAGCACAACGAGGCCAATGGCGAGAACAACCGCGACGGCCATTCCAACAATCACTCGTGGAATCACGGCGCAGAAGGCCCAACGCAGGATGCGAAGATTGTCGCGTTACGCGAGCGGCAGAAGCGCAATTTTCTCGCCACGATGATCTTGTCGCACGGTACGCCGATGCTGCTCGCCGGCGACGAATTCGGTCACAGCCAGAAGGGCAACAACAACGCCTATGCGCAGGACAACGAGACCACCTGGCTCGACTGGATGAAGATATCGCCTGAAGGTCGCGCCTTGCGCGAGTTCACGCGGAAGCTGATCGCGATGCGCAAGGCGTTTCCGATCCTCTATCGCAGCCGCTTCCTGGTCGGCACTCACAATGAGGAGCTTGATGTCAAGGACGTGACATGGCTCGCCCCGTCGGGCGAGGAAATGGTCACCGAGCAGTGGCAGGATGGCAATGTGCGCTGCTTTGGGATGCTGCTTGATGGTCGTGCCCAGGAGACCGGTATCAAACGCCGCGGGTCGGACGCGACCCTGCTGTTGATCTACAATGCCCATTTTGACGTGGTGAACTTCACGCTGCCGCAGGTTCCGGAAGGACAGCATTGGCAGGGACTGATCGACACCAACCAGCCGGAAGGGCAATTGCCGACGTTTCCGTTCGGCCACGTCTATGCCGTGACCGGACGCTCGATGCTGGCGTTCGGCCTCGCAAGCGAAGACAGCGCCATGCGCCGCTTGCGGCATGGCATCGGCAGCATCCTTGATGTCGCCGAGCTCCCGCTATCCGAGTAGCGCATTTACTCTGACGAGGCGGGATGACTTTGCCGGTCTGAAATCCCGGACTCAGTGTGCTTGCGCAAAGGAGGCGAAGCTACGGGCGACATGCCGGTACACTTCGCGCCGGAACGGAACGACGAGGTCGGCGACGCGGTCGAGCCGCTCCCAGCGCCAGGTATCGAATTCGGCCGGCTGTCCGTTGCGCGGGGTTAGCGGATCGATCTCCTCGTCGCGCCCGGTAAATCGTAGCGCGAACCATTTCTGCCGTTGTCCGTGGAATTTGCCGAGACGATGCGGCGGTCCGTCGTAAGGCGGGAATTCGTAACTGATCCAGTCGGTCTCGCCGAGATAGTCGGCGGAGACTGCACCCGTCTCCTCCCAGAGTTCGCGCATGACCGCCTGGCGCGGTTCTTCGCCCGGATCGATGCCGCCCTGTGGCATCTGCCATTCGAGCCCGGGAAGGATGATTTCCGGACCATCGTCCCTGAAGCGATGGCCGATCAGCACGCGGCCGGACGTGTCGAACAGCGCGATCCCAACATTGGGGCGATACAGCTTTTCCTCGGACATTCCTATCGGCCCGCGAGCCCAGAAAATTCCTGCACCACGCGTTCGTAGACCGGCCGCTTGAACGGCACAATCAATTCGGGGAGATTCTTCATCGGCTCCCAGCGCCAGTTCGAGAACTCCGCCTTGTGGCCTCCGCCGCCGGGATGTTCCACGTCAATCTCATTGTCCTTGCCGGTGAAGCGCATCGCGAACCATTTCTGGCGCTGGCCGCGATAACGGCCCTTCCAGGCGCGCCCGGCGACCGTGCGCGGAATATCGTAGATCAGCCAGTCATCGACTTCGCCGAGTTTCTCGACCGAGCGCACGCTGGTCTCCTCGTAGAGCTCGCGCCTGGCGGCTTGCCAGACGTCTTCACCGGGGTCCACGCCGCCTTGCGGCATCTGCCAGACATGGGTGTCGTCGACATGCTCGATGCCGCCGGCGCGGCGTCCGATAAAGACCAGCCCGTCTCGGTTGAGCAGCATCACGCCGACGCAGGTCCGGTAAGGCAGCTCCTCGTAACGCGTCATTCGATCAGGACTCCCAGGGCGTGATCCGGAAACAGTGGGAATCGGTTCTCCGAGATCACGCTCCAACAAAAAGACGAGACCATGGCCCGATTCAGCGGATCATGATCTGGAAGACGGGCGGGGGTCCGGAAGTCCGAAGTCGCGCCATCAGGATTCTTGTTTTGACGCGCTTTCTTCACGCGAACCGGGGTCCACTTCGCTCGAAAACGCTCTAGCCCGATTTTGATTTCAGCATCGCGGTTGTCAATGGCACAAGCAGAATACCGCGCGGCTCCAGCGTCTTGGTCCAGGCCGCGATGCGCTCGATCGAGATCGGCAGCGCCGAGGCCACGCCGACCGCGACGCCGCGTTCCTTGGCGAGCGTCTCGAGCTTGACCAGCACGCGGTCGATCTCCACCGAGGTCGGAACCGCATCGATGGTCAAATCGGCCTTGGCAAAAGGCAGCGCCTGGCCCGCGGCGAGCGAGGCCGCGACGCTGCGCGGTGTGGCGCCATCGTCGAAATAGCTGAGGCCCCGCTTGGCCGCTTCCCGCATGATCGGCTGCATCACCGGGTCGGTCGCCACAAAACGGGCGCCCATGAAATTGGCGATGCCGGCATAGCCCTGGAAGCGGCTGAAATGCCAATAAAGCCGGTCGAGATTCTGTTCCGCGTTCAGGGTCGTGAGCAGGGTCTGGGGGCCCGGATCATTATCCGGGTAATCGAACGGCTCCATCGGGACCTGCAGCAGGATCTCGTGGCGCTGCGCCCGCGCCCGCTCGGCAAGCCTTGTCGGATCGGCGCCATAGGGCGTGAAGGCCAGCGTCACCGCCGGCGGTAGTTTCATGATGGCGTCGGTGGTCTTGGCGGCGCCGACGCCGAGCCCGCCGATCACGATCGCCACCACGGGCATCTTTGCCGCCTTGGCGCGGTCGGCATCGGCCGCATAGACCGTGAACGGCTTCAAGCCGTCGGCAGCCACCGGGATCATGCCATAGCGCGATTTTTCCAGAAGGCGCTGGTCAATGCCGGCCATCGGCCCCGGCGCGGCCTCGGACTCGGCCTTGTCGGCGGCATCACCGCCGATCACTACGTCATGCCGCGCCCCACTCGAGCCGTCGATGATGGTGACCGTCTTGCTCTCGGCGGTCGCCTGCCTGGGCGGCGATTTCGCGGCAGGTCCGGCGGCGTGGCCGGCCGCCGCGGGTTTTTTCCTCGGCGACCGGCGTCTTGCGCAAGGCGATATGGGCGATCGGCTCGCCGCCGAGCGGATCGTCGTTGAACAAGGCGATGCCGGCGAAGGCGACCAGGATCCCGCCGAGCACCACCACCAGCGCCTGCATCGCCGTGAACGGCGCCTGGAACCGGCGCTTTTTGGCCACGGTTTCCTGTCCGAGCGGCGTGCTCAGTTCGTCGGCCGCCTCTGCCATGAACCCCCCGAATCAGCCGCGCCGACAATAGCACAGCCGCTCGACCCGTAGCCCGCGGCGCGCAGCGCAACCCGGGGCGCTCTTAGTGTGGATGCAGGGGTCCCGGGTTACGCCGGCGCTTCACCCGGGTTACGGGGCGTCACAAACGAAAAGGGCGGCCGAAAGGGCCGCCCTTTGTCCGAACTCGCGGTGGCTGATCAGTTCGCGGCCTTGCTGCCCGGCTTGTTGTCGACCGCAGCCTTGTCGCCGCTCGCGGGCGGCGGCGCCGAACTGGCGGTGGACTTGATGCCATGCAGGAGGTCGTCGGCCAGTTTGAGCGCCTTGTCGTCCTTGGCGTCCGGCGGCACGTAGGACTGCGAGCCGGTCTTCTCGTCGCCATCGGATTTCAGATGGCCGCGCAGCGAGGCCTCACCCTTGGTGTCGGTACGGGCCTTCAGTTCGTCCGGCACGTCCTGCAGCACCTCGATATCGGGCACGATGCCCTTGGCCTGGATCGATTTGCCTGATGGCGTGTAGTAGCGCGCCGTGGTCAGCCGCAGCGCGCCATTGCCGCTGCCGAGCGGGATGATGGTCTGCACCGAACCCTTGCCGAAGGAGCGGGTGCCGACCAGCGTCGCCCGCTTGTGGTCCTGCAATGCGCCGGCAACGATCTCGGAAGCCGAGGCCGAGCCGCCGTTGATCAGCACGATCACCGGCTTGCCCTTGGTCAGGTCGCCCGCATGGGCGGCGCGGCGCTGGGTTTCCTCGGCATTGCGGCCGCGGGTCGAGACGATCTCGCCACGCTCCAGGAAGGAATCGGAGACCGTCACGGCTTCCTCCAGGAGGCCGCCGGGATTGTTGCGGAGATCGATGATGTAGCCCTTCAGCTTGTCGCCGATCTGGCTCGAGAGATTGGCGATCTCCTTCTTCAGGCCTTCGGTGGTCTGCTCGTTGAAGGTGGTGATGCGGATATAGGCGATGTCGTCGGCCTCGACGCGGGCGCGCACCGAGCGGACGCGGATGTTGTCGCGCACCAGCGTGACGTCGATCGGATTGTCCTGGCCCTTGCGGATGATCTTCAGCCGGATCTTGGTGTTCACCGGACCGCGCATCTTCTCGACGGCCTGGTTGAGGGTCAGGCCCTGCACCGCCTCGTCATCCAGCGTGGTGATGATGTCGTTGGCCATGATGCCGGCCTTCGACGCCGGGGTATCGTCGATCGGCGAGACGACCTTGATCAGCCCGTCTTCCATCGTGACCTCGATGCCGAGCCCGCCGAACTCGCCGCGGGTCTGCACCTGCATATCGCGGAAGCTCTTGGCGTCCATGTAGCTCGAGTGCGGATCGAGCCCGGCCAGCATGCCGCTGATCGCGGATTCCACCAGCTTGCTGTCATCCGGTTTCTCGACATAGTCGCTGCGCACGCGCTCGAACACGTCGCCGAACAGATTGAGCTGGCGGTAGGTGTCCGAGGTCGCGGCGCGCGCGCTTGATCCCATCAGCACGGCGCGCGGTTGGGTTACGAACAGCGTCAATGCTGCACCGCATGCGGCGCTGAGGAGAATTACAGAAGTCTTGCGCATCATCCGCGAACCTTTTCGCCTTCATTTGCGGCCCACCATGGGCCTGGATCGATTGGAGTGCCGTCCTTGCGGAACTCGACATAGAGCACGGGTTGGCTCGCGTTTGTCGCGAAAATGGACGCAACCTGGGATGTTGACCCCATGGTCGCGACCGGCTCCCCCGTAAGTACAAACTGGCCGATGTTAACCGAAATACGCTCCATCCCGGCGATCAAAACATGATACCCGCCCCCGGCGTTGAGGATCAAGAGTTGACCGTAGCTTCGGAATGGTCCGGCATAGACGACCCAGCCGTCACACGGGGTTGTGACCTGGGCGCCGGGCCGGGCTGCCAAAGAAATGCCTTTTTGCACGCCGCCAGCGCCGTCCGACCCGCCAAAATCGCGAATCTTGGCGCCGTTGACGGGGTAGGCGAAGAGGCCCTTGGCCGAGGCAAAGGCGATCGCCGGGCTCAGGCGCGCCGAGTCCTTTAAACCGCCCAGGTCGGGCTTGCCGCTCGGGGCGGCGGGCGTTCCTTGCAGATTGGCGGTGGCGGCAGCTTTCGCGGCGCTCTTCAGATCCTGCTCCATCTTGGCGATCAGGCCCTGCAGGCTGTCGACCTGCTTGGACAGCGCGATGGCGCGCGCGCCTTCTGCTTCCATGTCCTTCTCGATCGCGCTCTGCTGGCGTTGCCGCTCCTCGACCAGCGCGGCCAGCCGGACTTGGTCTTCCTTAAGCTTGTCGCGGTCGCGCGCCATTGCATCGCGCTCGCTCGCAATGGTCTTGCGCAATGCAACCAGCTCGCCGAGGTCGGCGGTCAGCTTTTCCGCACGCCCCCTCAATTCAGGTACGACCGCACCGAGCAGCATCGCGGTCCGCAGCGATTGCAGTGCGTCTTCTGGCCGCACCAGGAGCGCCGGCGGCGTGCGCCGGCCGGCACGCTGCAGCGCCGCCAGCACCTCGATGATCTCGGCGCGGCGTGAATCGAGCGAGCCGCGGATCTCCTGCTCGCGGCTGTCGAGCGGACGCAGCCGCGCCTCCGCATCGGCAATCCGGGCTTCGACCCCGCGCACCTGGCCTGCAATGTCGATGATCTGCTGGTTGAGCTTGCTGCGGTCCTGGCCGATCGCGGCAATGTCGGCCTTCAATTTCTCCTGCAGCTCGGTCGCTTTTCGCTGCTGCTCACGGGCGGCTTCAAGTTCCTGCTCCCGCTGCTTGATGATATCGGGCGAAGGCGCGGTTGCTGCCGTCTGCTGCGGTTGCGCCGGCGTTTGCGCGATCGCGACTGTGGCAAGGCTTGCCGATAGCAATACGGCCGTCAGGGGGAGCGAGGATGCCGGATACCGGCCGCGGCGCGCGGTGCCGGAATAACGGTTAAAGTCGCGCGGCGACGGCATCGGATTGTTCAGCGCTCTCTCTTGTCGGTCTTGTCGGTTCACGCGCGATGATAGGGGTGGCCGGCCAAAATGGTCGCCGCCCGATAAATCTGTTCCAGAAGCATGACTCGGACCATCTGGTGCGGCCAAGTTGCCGCGCCGAATGCGACGCGCAGCTTGGCCTTGCGCTGCAAATCAGGCGAAAGTCCGTCCGCGCCGCCGATAGCGAAAATAGTGTTGGCGACCGATTGGTCCCGCCAGCGCCCGAGATACCCGGCAAATGCCGCGCTGTCGACGTTGTCGCCGCGCTCGTCCAGCGCCACGAGCAGATGCTTCTCCGGGATCAGTGCCGAGATCGCCGCCGCTTCCTCCGCCATCCTTGTTGCGGCGTCGCGCGCGCGGCTTTCCGGAATTTCATGAACATCCAGGCCGCGAAAGCCGAGCTTGCGACCGACGTCGTCGAAGCGCTCGCGATAGCGCTCCGCCAGTTCCCGCTCCGGGCCCTGCTTCAATCGGCCGATTGCGATGACGAGTAATCGCATTAACGCATGTTAGCATGCGCATCGGCCGATTTGCATCGGCTCAGAGAGCTAGACCGCCGCGACCGGGCTTTGCGTCCACAACCGCTCGAGATTGTAGAACTCGCGTACCTCGGGCCTGAACACGTGCACGATCACATCGCCGGAATCGATCAGCACCCAGTCGCAATTGGGCAAGCCTTCGACATGGATTTTGCTGATGCCGTTTTCCTTCAGGGCTTTCGTGACGTTCTCCGCGATCGCACCGACGTGCCGATTGGCCCGGCCCGAGGTGATGACCATGTAGTCGGAGTACGCTGATTTGCCGCGAAGATCGATGGTGACCGTTTCTTCCGCCTTCATATCGTCGAGGCGGGAGAGGATCATATTCAGGGTCTTGTCGGCGTCGCCTTGCGCCTTCAAGGCCGCAGTTTGGGTCGATGTTTTACGCGCAGGTTTCGCTGCCTTGTTGGCTACCTTGGGTAAAACAGACTTGGACAATACAGATGTGGCCAGGGACCATTCCTTTCACTGTATCGCGAACGCCGAATCCCGACGCCCGCCGCCTATACTACGCATGTGGGGTTAAGGGTTTCAATATTCCAGTAACCCCACTTCACTTGGCACATGATCCACGCGGGTCATGCGCTAGACCGTCCTCCAGCTTCCGTCAGGGTTCCGAAGGCCGGTCGAAGACAGATTGGATTTCATGCCGGTGAGAAACACCCAGGCCGGCGCCTGCTGATCCGCCAGGCGGGGCGCCTGATTCTCGGGCAGGCGGTAGCGGGCGAGCGCCTGTGCGGCGGGCGCGGCGAGCGCGCGGAAACTTTGTGGCGGACGATCGATCACGGCAATCGGCACATCGGAGGCGATGCGCCGCCAGTCTTTCCAACGATGGAACTGCGCGAGATTATCGGCGCCCATGATCCAGACAAAATGCACGCCGGAAACGCGGCGCCGCAAATGGATGATCGTGTCGACAGTGTAGCGCGTGCCGATGACAGCTTCGAGACAGCTCACATCGATGCGGGGATCGTCGGCCACTTTCAATGCGGCTGCGGCGCGCTCGGCGAGCGCACGCAGGCCGTCGTGGTTCTTGAGCGGGTTGCCGGGCGTAAGCAGCCACCAGACGCGGTCGAGTTGCAACCGCTTCAGCGCGAACTGGCTGATGGCGCGATGCGCGGCATGCGGCGGGTTGAAGGAGCCGCCGAGCAGGCCGATGCGCATCCCGTTGGTGTAGAACGGAAGCGCCTGCGCGGCAGATGGCAACGCGATCTGGGCCGGCTTCAACGGGATCACAAGGTTGGCTTCACGGCCGCGTCTGTCCGGTGCCGTGGATGCGATACTTGAAGCTTGTCAGTTGCTCGGCGCCGACCGGGCCGCGGGCGTGGAATTTGCCGGTGGCGATCCCGATCTCTGCGCCAAAGCCGAACTCGCCGCCGTCGGCGAACTGGGTCGAGGCGTTGTGCAGCACGATCGCAGAGTCGACCTCGTTGAGGAATTTCTCCGCAACAGCCTTATCCTCCGTCACGACGGCATCGGTATGCCGCGAGCCGTGATGCTGGATATGCGCGATCGCCTCATCGACGCCCTCGACGACGCGGGCCGCGATGATCGCGTCCTCATATTCGGTGTCCCAGTCTTCCACTGTCGCCGGCTTCACGCGGGCATCGACGCGCTGCACCGCCTCGTCGCCGCGCACCTCGCAGCCGGCATCGATCAGCATCTCGACCAGCGGCTTCAAGCTGATGGAGGCGCCGGCGCGGTCGACCAGAAGCGTCTCGGCCGCGCCGCAGACGCCGGGACGTCGCATCTTGGCGTTCAGCACGATCGACTTCGCCATCTCTCGAGATTGGCGGAGCGGTCGACATAGACGTGATTGACGCCCTCGAGATGGGCGAAGACCGGCACGCGCGCTTCCGCTTCCACCCGCGCGACCAGGCTCTTGCCGCCGCGTGGTACGATCACATCGACGCCGCCGTTCAACCCGGTGAGCAATAGCCCGACTGCGGCGCGGTCGCGGGTCGGCACCAGCGTGATCGCGGCTTCCGGCAGGCCGGCCTCGCGCAGGCCCTGCGCCAGGCAGTCATGGATCGCGCGGCAGGAACGGAAACTGTCGGAGCCGCCGCGCAGGATCACCGCGTTGCCGGATTTCAGGCACAGCACGCCGGCATCGGCCGCGACATTGGGGCGGCTCTCGAAGATCACGGCGATGACGCCGAGTGGCACGCGGACGCGTTCGATGGTCATGCCGTTCGGCCGCTGCCAGCTCTCGGTGACGGCGCCGACCGGATCCGGAATGTTGCGCACGGTGGCGACGCCATCGGCCATCGCATCGACGCGCGCCTGCGTCAGCGTCAGGCGGTCGACGAAGGCTGAGGTTGCGCCGCTCGCACGCGCCTCGGCGACATCCTCGGCATTGGCGGCCAGGATCGCCGGCGCATTCTCGCGGATCGCACGCTCGATTGCTGCAAGCGCGCGATTCTTCTGCTCGGGCGGCGCAAGCGCCAGCACGCGCGCAGCCGCACGCGCTTGCGTCGCGAGTTCATTCATCAGGGTCGGCAGATCGGCGCTACCGTCGATCGCCTTCAGCGGCGCAGTCATGGGATGCGTCCCGGTTATCAGTTAAGGTCATGGTCTAGCACGGAAATCGGGGCCTTGGCGAGGCGAGGAACCAGCATGGCAGGCGGGCGACGTCTGCCATCGGTCAATGGCCGAGCTTGGTGGCAAGTACCCTTGCCTCTATCGCGGATATCATTAAATATCACATATTGATATCCGCGGATACGACCATGGCCACCAGCTACAGCATCGGCAAGCATTTTGAGGACATGATCCAGGGCCTGATCGAGAGCGGCCGCTATTCGACGGCGAGTGAGGTCTTGCGCGATGGCCTGCGCCTGATCGAAGAGCGCGAAGAGCGCCGCAAGGCCAAGCTCGAAGCGTTGCGCGCCGAGATCCAGAAGGGTTTTGACAGCGGCCCCGCGGAGGAAGTCGATATCCACGAAATGATGGAATCTATAAAGGCGCGGGGACGGCAACGATTGGCCGCGCTGAAACGTGGCGAATAGATTCCGCAAGCTTCCCCAAGCCGACCACGACCTCGATTCGATTTGGACTTTCATCGCGGGCGATTCCGTCAGCGCCGCCAATAGGCAGATCGATCGTATTGGTGAGATATTTGAAATGCTTGTAGAGAATCCGTTGGCCGGCCGCGCGCGTCCGGAATTGCGGCGGAATCTGCGCAGCTTTCCTGTCGGGAGCTATGTTGTTTTTTACGTCCCGCTGCCCGACGGCATCGAGGTTGTTCGCGTGATGAGCGCCCGGCGAGATATCGACCCGGACGACATGCTTTAGCGCTCAGACCGGATCAGAGTTTCTCGGTCCACCTACCACCAAATCGTCCCGGTGGATCATCTCCGCCCGGCCGCTGATGCCGAGGATGGCCATCACGTCGGGCGAGGAGCGACCTTTGATCTTCTCGGCATCCTCGGCGTCGTAGGCGATGAGGCCGCGGCCGATCTCATGGGTATCGGGGCCGCGGACGATCACCGCGTCGCCACGGGCGAACTGGCCGTCGATCCGGATCACCCCGGCCGGCAACAGGCTCTTTCCGGCCCGCAGCGCGGCTACCGCGCCGGCGTCGATGGTCAGCGTGCCCCTCGGTTCCAGCGAGCCCGCGATCCAGCGCTTGCGCGCGGTGATCGGGTTGGCCGGCGTCAGGAACCAGGTGCAGCGGCCGCCGTCGGCGACCGCCTGCAGCGGATGCTCGATCTTGCCGGAGGCGATCAGCATGTGGGTGCCTCCGGTGGTCGCGATCTTCGCCGCCTCGATCTTGGTGCGCATACCGCCACGCGACAGTTCAGACCCGGCCTCGCCCGCCATCGCCTCGATTTCCGCGGTGATGCTCTCGACCACGGGGATCAGCTTTGCGTCCGGGTTGTTTGTCGGCGGCGCGTCATAGAGGCCGTCGATGTCGGACAGCAGGACCAGGAGGTCCGCGCTCGCCATGGTGGCGACGCGGGCGGCGAGGCGGTCGTTGTCGCCGTAGCGGATCTCGTTGGTAGCAACCGTGTCGTTCTCGTTGATCACGGGCACCGCGCGCCAGTCCAGGAGCTTTGCGATGGTCGAGCGCGCATTCAGATAGCGGCGGCGCTCCTCGGTGTCCTGCAGTGTGACCAGGATCTGCCCGGCACGAATCCCGTGATTATCAAGCACCTCCGACCAGATCCGCGCCAGCGCGATCTGGCCCACGGCTGCCGCGCCCTGGCTTTCCTCGAGCTTCAGCGGTCCGCGCGGCAGCTTCAATCGGCTACGCCCGAGCGCGATCGAGCCGGAGGAGACGATCAGGACCTCGCGGCCTTCCCGATGCAGCTTGGCGATATCAGCGGCAAGCGCCGACAGCCATGATGCCTTGACCTCACCCGCCTCGGAATCGATCAGGAGGGATGAGCCGACCTTGACGACGATGCGGCGAAAACGATTGAGTGCGGGGCGTTTCATGGGTTCGCTAGGGACAGAGCAGCAGTTGCGAAGCAATACGCGCCACCGCCTTACTTTGGAAGCGGCGCACGGGAAAGAGTCTTAAGGGAACATCAACCCTGCGGGCCGAACAGGCCTTGGAATCAGCCCTGCGGCGTCGGCTGCGCCCATGGTTCGGCGTCAGCGCCGCTCTTGGCCTTGGCCGACACCGGCGCTTCGCCGATCACCTCGACCAGCGCCTTCAACGCTTCCGGGACACCCTCGCCGGTAGCGGCGGAAACGAGCAGCGGGGTCTTCTTCGCAGCCCGCTTCAGCCGGTCCTTCTGCTTCTTCAATTCGTCAGATGTGACCGCGTCGATCTTGTTCAGCGCGACGATCTCGATCTTTTCGGCAAGATGGCCCTCGTAGGCCTCCAGTTCGGTACGTACCGTCTTGTAGGCCTTGCCCGCGTGCTCGCAGGTGGCGTCGATCAGGTGCAACAGCACGCGGCAACGCTCGACATGGCCCAAAAAGCGGTCGCCGAGCCCGGCGCCCTCATGTGCGCCCTCGATCAGTCCGGGGATGTCGGCGAGCACGAATTCGCGGCCCTGCGCGCTCACGACGCCGAGCTGCGGGTGCAGCGTGGTGAAGGGATAGTCCGCGATCTTCGGTTTCGCCGCACTGACGACCGAGAGGAACGTCGACTTGCCGGCGTTCGGCAGTCCGACCACGCCCGCATCGGCGATCAGCTTCAGGCGGAGCCAGATCCAGCGTTCTTCGCCCGGCAGGCCGGGGTTGGCGTTGCGCGGGGCGCGGTTGGTGGACGACTTGAAATGCGCGTTGCCGAAACCACCATTGCCGCCCTCGGCCAGCACGAATTTCTCGCCGAGCCTGGTGAAATCGTGGATCAGCGTCTCGCGGTCCTCGTCGAACACCTGGGTTCCCACCGGCACCTTCAGCACGATCGGCTTGCCGTTGGCGCCATGGCGGTCCTTGCCCATGCCATTGGTGCCCTTCTGCGCCTTGAAATGCTGCTGGTAACGGTAGTCGATCAGCGTGTTCAGCCCGTCGACCGCCTCGATGATGACGTCGCCGCCCCGACCGCCATTGCCGCCGGAGGGGCCGCCGAACTCGATGAACTTCTCGCGCCGGAACGCAACGCAGCCGTTGCCGCCGTCGCCGGAACGAATATAGACCTTTGCTTCATCGAGGAATTTCATGGCTCACTGGGAATATGACTCGATCAGATCGAGTTGGGTGCACTCTCCCGCTTGCGGGGGAGGGCTGGGATGGGGGCGGCCCGAATAGATGATATCATCTATTACGTAAGGCAGGGGCGCAGATGCGGCAACCCTTGGCTCAGTGGAAATACGAAGGAAGCCTTAATTCCCGGCAGTGGAACTAGGCTGCCGGCTGGGCGGCTGCGGTTTCATCGGCAAGCAGGTGCAGCAATGCGCTCTTGATCGCGGCCTGCCGGGTCGGCGCATTGATCTGCGCGCCCAGGAGGTCGGTGACGTAGAACACGTCGCGGGCGCGCTCGCCGAAGGTCGCGACATGGGCGGAGGCGATGTTGAGGTTGAGCTTCGAGATCGCGGTGGTGAGCTGGTAGAGCAGGCCGGGCCGATCGAGGCCGGACACCTCGATCACGGTGTAGCGGTCCGACCACTGGTTGTTGATCGTGACCTCGGGCTCCACAGTGAACGCCTTGACCTTGCTGCCGCTGCTGCGATGGACGGCGCGGCGCGCCATCGCCTCGGGCAGGCGCAATTTGCCTTCGAGTACATCCTCGATCATCTCGCCGATCCGGGTGGCGCGCCGGCCTTCATCCTCGTCGCGGTCATATTCGCGGGAAATCGCTATGGTATCGAGCGCGCGCCCGTCGGTCGTGGTGTAGATCTGGGCGTCGACGATATTGGCGCCCGCCGAAGCGCAGGCGCCGGCGATGATCGAGAGCAGCCAGGGATGGTCGGTCGCCCAGATCGTCAGTTCGGTGACGCCGCGCGCTTCGTCGAATCCGACATTGATCGCGAGCTTGTGGCCGGCCTGCTCGCTGGCGCGGATGAAGCGCGCCTGGCGGATCTTGCGCGGCAGTTCGACCTTGAGCCAGTACGCCGGATAATGCCGCTCGATATAGGCGTTGAGCTCCGCCTCCGGCCACTCGGTGAACGCGGTGCGGAATTCGGCCTGCGCCATCGCGATGCGGCGGGCGCGGTTCACTTCCGAGAAGCCGCCGGTCAGGACCGGCTCGGTCTCGTAATAGAGCGTGCGCAAGAGCTGCGCCTTCCAGCCGTTCCAGACGCCGGGGCCGACGCCGCGGATGTCGGCCGTGGTGAGGATCGTCAGCAGTTTCATCTGCTCGACCGATTGCACGACGGCGGCGAAATTCTCGATGGTCTTGCGGTCGGAGAGGTCGCGTGACTGCGCGACCGTCGACATCGTCAGATGATCCTCGATCAGCCATGCGACGAGTTCGGTGTCGGCGTTGCTGAAACCGAGCCGCGGGCATAGCCGCCGCGCCACCTTCGCGCCGGCGATCGAATGATCCTCGGGCCGGCCCTTGGCGATGTCGTGCAAAAGGGTCGCGATATAGAGCACCGGACGATGCTCGGGGCGGATCTTGCGGAACAGATCGCTGGCGACGATGAACTCGTCATTGCCGCCGCGCTCGATCTCCTGCAGGAAGCCGATGCAGCGGATCAGATGCTCGTCCACCGTATAGTGGTGATACATGTTGAACTGCATCATCGACACGATCTTGCCGAAGGCGCGGATGAAGTGACCGAGCACGCCGGTCTCGTTCATTCGCCGCAGCACGATCTCGGCATTGTCCGAGGTCAGGATCTCCATGAACAGCCGGTTGGCTTCCGCATCTTCGCGAAGCTGCGTGTTCACGAGCTTCAGCGAGCGCGTCACCGTGCGCATCGCATCGGGATGGAAGGCGAGGTTGTTCTTCTGCGCCAGGCGGAAGATGCGGATCAGGTTGACCGGATCGTGCTTGAAGACGTCGGACGCGGCCAGGTTAATGCGGTTGTTGTCGACGATGAAGTCGTCGCTCTCGGGCACGCGCCGCTTGGTGCCGCCCGGCCGCAAGCGCGCCACCACGCGGCTCAGCACCGGCGCCGGCTTCTTCTGTTCCTCTTCCAGCTTGGCGCACAGGATCGCGGTGAGGTCGCCGACGTCTTTGGCGATCAGGAAGTAGTGCTTCATGAAGCGCTCGACGTCCTGCATGCCGGGATGCGAGGTGTAGCCGAGCCTGATCGCGATCTCGCGCTGGACGTCGAAGGACAGCCGCTCCTCGGCGCGGCCGGCGAAGAAATGGATATTGCAGCGCACCGACCACAGGAAATCGGCGCAGCGGCGGAAGGTGCGGTATTCCTGCGCATCGAACACGCCGCGCTCCAGCAGCTCGTCGGTTTCGCGCACGCGGTAGACGTATTTTGCGATCCAGAACAGCGTGTGCAGGTCGCGCAGGCCGCCCTTGCCGTCTTTGACGTTGGGTTCGACCAGATAGCGGGACTGTCCGGCGCGGCGGTGCCGCTCCTCGCGTTCGGCGAGCTTTGCGGTGACGAATTCGGCCGCGGTGCCCTGCACGACGTCCTTGTCGAAACGGTCGACCAGTTCGTCGTAGAGTGGCCGGTCGCCGGTCAGGAACCGCGTTTCCAGGATCGCGGTGCGGATCGTCATGTCGCCACGCGCCTGGCGGATCGATTCATCAACCGAGCGCGTGGCGTGGCCGACCTTCAGTCCCATGTCCCACAGGCAGTAAAGGATCGCTTCGGCGACCTGTTCGCCCCAGGCGGTCTGCTTGTAGGGCAGGATGAACAACAGATCGATGTCGGACTCCGGCGCCATCAGGCCGCGGCCGTAACCGCCGGTGGCGACGACCGCCATGCGCTCCTCGCCGGAGGGGATCGGCGAGTGATAGAGATGCTTGGTTGCCGCCGCATAGAGGATGCGGATGATCTCGTCCTGCACGAAGCAGAGCCGCTCCGCGCAGCGCCTGCCGTGGCGGTCCCTGAGCAGCACGGCCTGCGCCGTGGCGCGTGCCGCGATCAGTTCCGCCTTGAGCAGTTGCGCCATGGCCGAGCGGAATTGGTCCTCGCGCCCCGCGTGCTTCTCGGCGAGTGCATCGACCGCGGCGGTGATCCGCGCGGTATCGAAACGCTCATCCACTTCCGGGCGGGGTGTGGCCACGACACTATCCATGGTCTATCCCGATAAAGGACGGCGCCTGCGCTGTCACGGGACATTGTGGACCCGCGATCACTCTGTGCTGAATTCCACTTGATTTGGGCAAAGTCATTCTCGCGTTGCCGCCTTCAGGGTGCGGATTTTCTCATTGACCTTCTGGCCTAACTCATTGAGATAAAATGACGTTTTCCCAAGATTTTTCCCAAGACCTGGAGGCTGAGGATGGTCCGGATTTCACGGCGCGCTGTGGCTGCAATGATTGCAGGTTTAGTGCTCGCGCCCGCGGCAAGTTTCGCGGCGGAGCCGCTCAAGGAGATACGTATCGATTGGGCGACCTACAATCCGGTCTCGCTGGTCCTGAAGCAGAAGGGGCTCCTGGAAAAAGAGTTCGCCAAGGACGGCATCAGCATCGTCTGGGTGCAATCCGCCGGCTCCAACAAGGCGCTCGAATTCCTCAATGCGGGCTCGATCGATTTCGGCTCGACGGCGGGGTCTGCCGCGCTGGTCGCCAAGATCAACGGCAACCCGATCAAGTCGATCTATGTCTATTCGCGTCCCGAATGGACCGCGCTGGTCACGGGCAAGGATTCCAAGATCGCCTCGGTCGCCGACCTCAAGGGCAAGCGCGTCGCGGTGACCCGCGGCACCGACCCGCACATCTTCCTGGTGCGCGCGCTGCTCGATGCCGGCCTCACGGAGAAGGACATCACGCCGGTGCTGCTCCAGCACGCCGACGGCAAGACCGCGCTGATCCGCGGCGATGTCGACGCGTGGGCCGGCCTCGACCCGATGATGGCGCAGGCGGAAGTCGAGGACGGCGCAAAACTGTTCTTCCGCAAGCCGGATGCCAACACCTGGGGCATCCTCAATGTGCGTGAGCAATTTTTGAAGGACTATCCGGACGTGGTCCGCCGCGTGCTCGCCGTTTATGAAGAGGCCCGCAAATATTCGCTGGCGAATTACGACGACCTGAAGAAGACCTTCATTGCCGTGACCAAGCTGCCGGAGGCCGTGGTCGACAAGCAGCTCAAGGAGCGCACCGAGCTGACCCACAGCCGGATCGGCGCCCCGCAGCGCGATTCGATCCTCGCCGCAGGGCTCGCGCTGCAGCAGGCCGGCGTGGTCGACGCCAAGGTCGACGTGAAGGCCGTGCTGAATTCGCTGATCGACGACCAGGTCCCGCTGCCGACGAACTAGCCAAGCTGTCGTCCCGGGCAAGCGAAGCGCGACCCGGGATCCATAACCACGACTGTTCGATGGGGCGCGAGCTGGGGCCCCGGCCCGGCCTCACAACGGGCCCTGTGGCTATGGGTCCCGGGCCGGGACGACGAAGCTCCCACCTTGCAATTCGGCGCGGGAAAGGGTTCTTGCCGTGGCCATGACTATTGACGCGCCAGTGCTGGAACAACCCGACGCCGCCGTCGCGCGCCCCGCGGCATCGGCGCGGCTATCGCGTTTTGCCCGGCCCGCGCTTGGCCTGTTGCTGCCGGTCGCCCTCGCGCTCGGGTGGGAGCTCGCGGTCCGGCTCGGCTATTCCAACGGCCGGCTGGTGCCGCCGCCGACGAAGGTCTTCGCCACGATTGTGGAACTGGCGAAAAGCGGCGAGCTGTCGCGGCACATCGCTACGACGCTCTCCCGCGTTGCCGCGGGATTTGCCCTTGGGGTCGTGGCAGGCACGCTGCTCGGCGCGGTCTCCGGCTATTGGGGCCTGGCGCGGCGGCTGCTCGATCCGACCGTGCAGGCGCTGCGCGCGATCCCCTCGATTGCATGGGTGCCGCTGTTCATCCTTTGGCTCGGCATTTTCGAAACCTCGAAGGTGGCGCTGATTGCGGTCGGCGTGTTCTTTCCGGTCTATCTCGGTGTGATGGGCGCGATCCTCTCGGTCGACCGCAAGATCGTCGAGGTCGGCCGCATCTTCCGCCTCTCGGGCCCGGCGATGATCCGCCGCATCCTGCTGCCGGCGGTCTTGCCGGCCTATGTGGTGGCGCTCCGCGTCGGCCTTGGTCTGGGCTGGATGTTCGTGGTCGCCGCCGAGTTCATGGGCGCCTCCGAGGGGCTCGGCTATCTCCTGATCGACGGCCAGCAGCTCGGCAAGCCGGCACAGATCGTCGCCGCGATCGTGATCTTCGCGATCCTCGGCAAGACCACCGACTGGCTGATCGAACTTGCCACTGCGCCGCTCCTGCGCTGGCAGGGACGCCTTCGGCCGCGAGCGCGGAGCGGCCTGATGCTCGCACTCGACAAGGTCGGCAAGACCTATCCCAACGGGGTCCATGCGCTTTCGCGCTTCTCCGCTGAGATCATGCCGGGCGAGATCGTCGCGATCATCGGCGGTTCCGGTTGCGGCAAGTCGACGCTGCTGCGCGCCATTGCCGGGCTCGATCGCGCTACGTCAGGCGCGGTGACACTCGATGGCGCCACTATCACCGCGCCGCATGCCAAGATCGGCATCATCTTCCAGGAGCCGCGGCTGCTGCCTTGGCTTAGCGTCGCCGACAATATCGGCTTCGGCCTCTCGGACCTGCCAGCCGATGCGCGACGTGAAAAGGTGGCGCGCGCGCTGGCGCGCGTCGGCCTCGCTGATAAGGCCAATGCCTGGCCGCGCGAGCTTTCCGGCGGGCAGGCGCAGCGGGTGGCGATCGCGCGTGCGCTGGTGCCGCAGCCGGAGGTGCTGCTGCTCGACGAGCCGTTCTCCGCGCTCGACGCCTTCACCCGGCGCGACCTGCAGGATCATCTGCTCGACCTCTGGGCCGACACAAGACCGACGCTGATCCTGGTGACGCACGATGTCGACGAGGCCGTGGTGCTGGCGGACCGCGTGCTGGTGATGCGGCCGCGGCCGGGCCGGCTGTTTGAGGAGATCGCGATCAATTTGGCGCGGCCGCGCGACCGCAACTCACCGCATTTCGATAATTTCAAGCGCCGCGTGCTCACCGCGCTCGACCGCTCGCTCGATCGCAACGTGCCAGACAGCGAGGCCGCCGCGAATGCCGGCGAGGCGATGTGGTGGTGACAGCAAGGCGATAAGGCAGTACACCGGAAGCCAGAAAATCCCGGGAGAACAACAATGGACGCCACCGAGCTCCGCGCGCTGCAAGCCCCGATCAAGGAACGCTACAAGGCTGATCCCGCCGCCGCCGTCATCACGCTGAAAGCCAAGGGCTCGATCGAGAATGAAGGCATCGCCTGCAAGGTCGAAACCGGCCGCGCGCTAGCGGTTGCCGGCCTGCATCCGGCAACCGGTGGCTCCGGGCTGGAACTCTGCTCCGGCGACATGCTGCTCGAAGCGCTGGTCGCTTGCGCCGGTGTGACGCTCAAGTCGGTGGCGACCGCGATCGAAGTGCCGCTCCGGCACGGCAATGTCTTCGCCGAAGGCGATCTCGATTTCCGCGGCACGCTCGGCGTCGACAAGGAGACCCCGGTCGGCTTCGCCGAGATCCGTCTCCGCTTTGAGGTCGACACCGACGCACCGCAGGACAAGCTCGATCTCCTGCTGAAGCTGACCGAGCGCTATTGCGTGGTCTACCAGACCATCAGGCACGGCCCGCAGGTCGCCGTCTCGATGAAGCGGGTGTGATGTGTCGTCGTCCCGGCCTTGAGCCGGGACCCATACCCCGCGCTGCTTCTGCTTAGCACACCGCTGTTCGAAGGCCTTCGCGCCACACGAAGGCCTGTGGTTATGGGTCCCGTCTTTCGACGGGACGAGCGCGTCCGTGAGGACGCTTTGACTGAACGGTGTAAGTCCGTTCCGGAGTTGGTCGCAACTCTGTAATCGAAGGAGACTGCGTCGCCGTGAGGCGGGGTGGAGAGCATCCGGAGGTGAACCGACAGTCCGTAGGATGACGAACCTGATACGGCGTAGGGCTGTGGCGAGCCTGCTCGTTCGAGGTGAAGCCTGGAACAACCCTCGGCGCTGAGGCGACTGACAAAGCGACCGCGGGACAGCCAACGTGGGTGAGGTCGGAATGTCGGGAAGGCAAGGCGGAGTAAGCGGAGAGACCTGCCGCTCGGGGTGAGAGCGACAGGAGTCAGAGCCTTCATAATACCGCAGTCCGTTTTGACGGCGAGAGGGACGGGAAGCAAAACCGTTCCGAGGGAAGGGAGGCAGGAAGCTGGATGCACGAGGTTCGGCATGAAGCAAGATAACCCCGACAGTGCCGGCAAGGCTAAGCAAGGGGGAGACGCCGCCGGCGGACAACCGCGGACTTGGTGGTGGGCGGAAGCTTCGATCTGGACGGAGCGCATGGTGTCGGCGCTGGGTAACGGCGTCAAAGGAGGCAAGTGGTTCAGTCTGGTGGACAAGGCCATCCGGCCTGCGACCCTGCAAGCCGCATGGCGGAAGGTCGAGCGGAACAAGGGGGCGGCAGGCGTGGATGGTCAAGGCATCGCGCGGTTTGCGGCGGGTGCGGAGCGATATCTGACGGAGCTTCATGAAGATCTGAAGCACGGCAGCTATCGGCCGAGCCCGGTCAAGCGGGTCGAGATTCCCAAAGGCGGCGGACAAACCCGTCCGCTCGGGATACCGACCGTCAAGGACCGCATCGTGCAGACGGCTCTGAAGATGACCATCGAGCCGATCTTTGAAGTCCAGTTCCGGCCGGGAAGCTACGGCTTCCGGCCGGGACGAAGCTGCAAGGACGCGTTGCGGGAGGTCGATCGGCTGCTGAAGGAAGGCTTCACCCATGTCGTGGATGCCGACCTGAAGAGCTACTTCGATACGATCCCGCACGATAGGCTGATGGCACGGGTGGGCGAGAGTATCAGCGACGGGCGTGTCCTGACGCTGATCGACGGCTTTCTCCGGCAAGAGATCATGACGGACATGGCGTGCTGGCTCCCGACGACGGGAACGCCCCAAGGGGCGGTCCTCTCGCCGTTGCTGGCCAACATCTATCTGCATCCGCTCGACCTGCTGATGGAGCAGAACGGGCGGCGGATGGTGCGTTACGCCGACGACTTCGTGGTTCTCTGCCGGACGGAAGCCGAGGCGAGGGCCGCGCTGCGTGAAGTCACGACGTGGACGGCGGCCAACGGCCTGACGCTGCACCCGGACAAGACGCGGATCGTCGACAGCCGACAACCGGGACAGGGATTCGATTTCCTCGGCTACCGGTTCGAGGCGGGTCGCCGGCTCGTGCGGAAGAAGAGCCTGACAGCGATCAAGGACAAGGTGAGGGCCAAAACGATACGCAGCAGAGGGGACAGCCTCATGCGGATCATCGCGGACCTCAACCCGGCGCTGCGGGGATGGTTCGGCTACTTCAAGCACGCCGCGCCATTCCAGCTTCGCAGCCTTGATGGCTTCGTTCGGCGGCGGTTGCGCGCCGTCCTGCGCAAGCAGGACGAGCGGCCCGGGGCCGGACGATGCAAAGCCGACCATCAGCGATGGCCTAATGCTTTCTTCGCGGCTCAAGGACTGTTCACCCTCGCAACAGCACTCGAGCACGCGAGACATTCACGATGAGGAAACCAGCGACTGGAGAGCCGTATGCGGGAAAACCGCCCGTACGGTTCGGAGGGAGGGGAGGCTAACTGCCTTCCCTACCCCTATCAACTAGATGCCCCCCGAATTCATCTTCCTGCTGACGCTGGTCTTGCGCATGGCGATCACGGCGGCCTTTGTCGTGACCGCCTCCATCATCACCGAGCGTTCAGGGCCGGTGATCGGCGCCCTGGTGGCGACGCTGCCGATCTCAGCGGGGCCATCCTACGTCTTCCTTGCGCTCGACCATGATGCGTCCTTCATCGCCGAGGGCGCGCTCGCAAGCCTGCCGATCAATGCGGCCACGATCTATCTCGGATTGACCTATGTCGTGCTGGCGCAGCGGCACAATGCATTGCTCAGCACAGCCGCAGCGGTCGCGGTATGGATCGCGCTCGCATCGATCTTCCGCCAGTTCCAGTGGACGCTTGCCGCCGGGCTGATCGTGAACGTCGTCACCTTTGCGATCTGCGTGCCGCTCTTACAGCGCTATCGCCATGTGAAGAAGATGCCGCTGATCACCCGCCGCTGGTACGACATCCCGCTACGCGCCTCGCTCGTCGCCACATTGGTGGCGATCGTGGTGACGTCCTCGGGCTGGGTCGGCCCGCAGGTCAGCGGGATCATTGCACTGTTTCCGGTGGTGTTCACCTCGATGATGCTGATCCTGCATCCACGCATCGGCGGCCCGCCGACCGCTGCCGTGATCGCCAACGGCGCCTGGGGCCTGATGGGATTCGGGCTTGCGATCGCCGTGCTGCACCTCGCCGCGCTGCAGTTTGGCTCGGTAGTCGGCTTGAGTCTTGCGCTCGCCACCTGCGTGATCTGGAATCTCGGCCTGTGGTGGAATGGGCGGAGGAAGCTCGCGCATTAAGCGCCGTCATTGCGAGGAGCGAAGCGACGAAGCAATCCATTTCTCCACAAGCGGCGGCATGGATTGCTTCGCTTCGCTCGCAATGACGGTGAGATCGTAGGACGCGTAGGGTGGGCAAAGGCGCACTTGCGCCGTGCCCACCATCCACGTTTTGCTCGCGATGGTGGGCACGCTGCGCTTTGCCCACCTACGGCAGCGTCTACTGCTTCGGCAGTTTGGCCTTCAACGCGTAGAGTGCGTCCAGCGCCTCGCGTGGCGACATCTCGTCGGGATGCAGCGCCTTCACTGCTTCCACCAGAAGCTCCACTTCGCTCGGCGGCGCGGCTTCCGCGGCGGCGCGGGAGGGGACAGCGAACAGCGGGAGGTCATCGACCAGGGCGCGGGCGGTCTGGCCGCGGTCCTGGGCCTCCAGCTTCGCCAGCACGGACTTTGCCCGGCTGATCACCGCCGGCGGCAGGCCTGCGAGCTTTGCCACCTGGATGCCGTAGGAACGGTCCGCCGAACCCGGCAGCACCTCGTGCAGGAACACGACGTTGCCCTGCCATTCCTTCACTCGCACCGTGGCGTTGAACAGCCGCGGCAATTTTGCCGATAGCGCGGTGAGCTCGTGATAATGCGTCGCGAACAGCGTGCGGCAGCGGTTGTTCTCGTGCAGATGCTCGATCGCGGCCCAGGCGATCGACAGGCCGTCGAAGGTCGCGGTGCCGCGGCCGATCTCGTCGAGGATCACCAGCGAGCGCTCGCTTGCCTGGTTGAGAATGGCGGCGGTCTCGACCATCTCGACCATGAAGGTCGAGCGTCCCCGCGCCAGATCGTCAGCCGCGCCGACGCGAGAGAACAGGCGATCGATGATCCCGATCCGCGCCCGCGCTGCCGGCACATAGCTTCCGATCTGCGCCAGCAGCGCGATCAGCGCATTCTGGCGCAGGAAGGTCGATTTGCCGGCCATGTTGGGGCCGGTGAGGAGCCAGAGCTGTCCGGATTTCTGCGCCGGTCCCGGCGAGAGGTCGCAGGCATTGGCGATGAACGACTGGCCGTCGCGCTTCAAGGCCTGCTCGACGACCGGATGGCGGCCGCCTTCGATCGCAAAGCCCAATGAATGATCGACCTCGGGCCGCACGTAGTTCTCGTCGACCGCGAGCCTTGCCAGCGCGGTCGCGACATCGAGCAGCGCGAAGGCGTGTGCGGCGGCGCGCAGATCGTCGCTTGCGGCAAGCGCCATGGCAGAGAGCCGGTCGAAGATCTCGAGCTCGAGATTGAGCGAGCGGTCGCCGGCATTGGCGATCTTGGCTTCGATCTCGCCGAGTTCTGATGTGGTGAAGCGGACCTGGCCGGCGAGCGTCTGGCGATGGATGAAGGTCGCATTCAGCGGCGGGGACATCAATTTGTCGCCGTGCTGCGCGGTCACCTCGACGAAATAGCCGAGCACATTGTTGTGCCGGATCTTGAGCGCCTTGACGCCGGTGTCCTCGGCGTAGCGCGCCTGCATCGAAGCAACGACGAGGCGTGAGGCGTCGCGCAGGTTCCGGCTTTCATCCAGCGCAGCCTCATAGCCTTCGCGGACGAAGCCGCCGTCGCGCTTGATGAGCGGCAATTGCTCGGCGAGCGCGCGCTCGAATTCGCCTGCCAAATCCCGCGACGGACGGCGCAACGCCTCCATCACAGCCACGATTTCCGCCGGCGGCTGATCGAGCTGCGCCAGCCGCACCAGCGCCTGATCGGCGGCCAGGATGCCGTCGCGGAGTGCTGCGAGATCGCGCGGGCCGCCGCGACCGACCGACAGCCGCGCCAATGCGCGCGACATATCGGGTGCCGCACGCAGCACGCTGCGGATATCCTCGCGTGCGGCACTATCCGCGACGAAAGCTGCGACGGCATCGAGCCGCCGCGTGATCGCAGCGCTGTCGGTGAGCGGCGCTGCGAGCCGCTGCGCCAGCAGGCGCGAGCCGGCGGCGGTCACCGTGCAATCGATCGCATCGAGCAGCGAGCCGCGGCGTTCGCCGGCCAAGGTGCGTGTCAATTCGAGATTGGCGCGCGTCGCCGGGTCGATCGCCATGGTGGTACCGACCGCCTCGCGCGAGGGCGGCGACAGCGGCGGGCGTTTGCCCACCTGCGTGCGGTCGATATAGGTGACGGCAGCCGCGGCGGCGGTTGCTTCCAGCCGCGACATCGCGGCGAGGCCGTCCATGGTCGCGACCGCGAAATAGTCGCATAGGCGCCGCTCGGCGGTGGCGCCGTCGAAGACATCACGGGTGAGCGGCGTCACTGCCGGCAGTTCGCGTAATAGCGCCCCGAACTCGACGTCATTGTAGAGCGCGTCGGTGACGATGGCTTCATTCGGATTGATCCGCGCCAGCGTCGCCGGAAGCTCCGCGACCGAGCATTCCGTCACGATGAATTCTGAGGTCGAAATATCGATCCATGCAAGCCCGATGCGGTCGCCACCGGACGAGCCGCGGGCGCGCGCAATCGCCAAGAGGTAATTGTTGGTGCGGGCATCGAGCAGCGTGTCTTCGGTCAGCGTGCCCGGCGTCACCAGCCGCACCACGTCGCGCTTCACCACGCTCTTGTTGCCGCGGGCGCGCGCGGTCGCCGGATCCTCGCTCTGCTCGCACACCGCGACGCGATGGCCGGCCGCGATCAGCCGGTGCAGATAGTCCTCGGCGCGTTCCACCGGCACGCCGCACATCGGGATATCCATCCCCTGGTGCTTGCCGCGCTTGGTCAGCACGATGCCAAGCGCCTTCGAGGCGATCTCGGCATCCTCGAAGAACAATTCGTAGAAATCGCCCATCCGGTAGAACAGCAGCAGGCCCTGATTGGCGGCCTTGATCTCGAGATACTGTTCCATCATCGGCGTGACGCGCGCGGGAGCTTCCGTGCTCGGGGCCTCGGATGGAACGGGAATTGGCTGCTGGACGGTCATGAGGGGGCGGAAACTACAAAATTTCGCAAGCCCGTCCTATCGCTTTGCCCGCCGATCACGGGTTTTCCACCCTCTCCACGCCGCCGACCTCATACCAACGCGGCCGAGGGGCGCGTTCCCCTCGATTGACCTCCTGCCGGCCCGCTCCTAAAACTCGCCCCAATCCAAGCCTCTAGCGCCGAACCGGCGGCAATCAGGGAGAGAATCGATGCGTGATGTCTATATTTGCGATGCCGTCCGGACTCCGATCGGCCGTTTCGGCGGCTCCCTCGCCAAGGTACGCGCTGACGATCTCGCCGCCACCCCGATCAAGGCGCTGATGGCCAAGCATCCGAATCTGGACTGGTCGCAGGTGGATGAGGTGTTTTTCGGCTGCGCCAACCAGGCCGGCGAGGACAACCGCAATGTTGCGCGCATGGCGCTCCTGCTCGCGGGCATGCCGGAATCGGTTCCCGGCCAGACGCTGAACCGGCTTTGCGCCTCCGGTCTCGACGCGGTCGGCGCCGCGGGCCGCGCCATCCGCGCCGGCGAGATCGATTTCGCGATTGCTGGCGGTGTCGAATCGATGACGCGAGCGCCATTCGTGATGGGCAAGGCGGCGGAAGCGTTCTCGCGCTCGGCCGAAATCTTCGACACCACGATCGGCTGGCGCTTCATCAATCCCTTGCTGAAGGCGCAATACGGCGTCGATGCCATGCCGGAGACCGGCGAGAATGTCGCCGAGGAATTTCAGGTCTCGCGCGCCGACCAGGATGCGTTCGCGATCCGCTCGCAGCAGCGCGCGGGTGCGGCGATCGCGTCTGGCTATTTCGCCGAGGAGATTACGCCGGTCTCCGCGCCGGGCGGCAAGGCGGGTCCCATTACCGTTGACAAGGACGAGCATCCGCGTCCGGAGACGACGCTGGAAGGCCTCGCCAAGCTGAAGCCGATAGTGCGCAATCCCGGCACGGTGACGGCCGGCAACGCCTCCGGCGTCAATGATGGCGCCGCCGCCATGATCCTTGCCTCAGAGGCCGCCGTGAAGAGGCACGGATTGACGCCGCGGGCGCGCATCCTCGGGCTCGCCTCCGCCGCGGTGCCGCCGCGCATCATGGGCATCGGCCCGGTGCCGGCGACGCGCAAATTGATGGAGCGGCTCGGCCTCAAGATCTCCGATTTCGATTTGATCGAACTCAATGAGGCCTTCGCCTCGCAGGGCATAGCCTGCCTGCGCCAGCTCGGGGTCAAGGAGGATGCCGATTTCGTGAACCCGCATGGTGGCGCGATCGCGCTCGGCCATCCGCTTGGCATGAGTGGCGCGCGGCTTGCCTTGACGGCCGTGCATGGCATGGAGAAGCGAGGCGGGAAGCTTGCCTTGGCAACCATGTGCGTCGGTGTCGGTCAGGGCGTTGCCGCCGCGATCGAGAAGCTGAGCTAAGTGCTTGACCCTCATGGTGAGGAGGCGCGCAAGCGCCGTCTCGAACCATGAGGCCACCAGTCGGGTCTCATCCTTCGAGACGCCGCGCAAGCGCGGCTCCTCAGGATGAGGGGATAGAAGAGCGAAAACAGCGCTTTTCCGGGTTAGTTATATCCTATAATGATCTGGCGGCAGGCTCGCCGGCAAGGAGCGCCAGGGAGGAAATCGTCATGACCTTGCTCTATCCGCTGCAATCGCTCGCGGCGCATCCGCCGCGGCTGTCGCCTGGCTATCGCTCGACTGTCAAGCGCTCGCCGCAGAAGCCGCTGATCCCGATCCGGCAAACGCTCTCCGAATTGACTGGCCCGGTGTATGGCCACGAGACCGTGCGCGAGAACGACAACGACCTCACGATCCAGCACAAGGGCGAGCCGCTCGGCGAGCGCATCATCGTGCATGGCCATGTGCTCGACGAGGATGGCCGCGGCGTGCCCAACACGCTGGTCGAGTTGTGGCAGGCTAATGCCTGCGGCCGCTATGTCCATGTCGTCGACCAGCATCCGGCGCCGCTCGATCCGAACTTCACCGGCGCCGGCCGCGCGCAGAGCGATGCGAGCGGTTATTACCGGTTCATCACGATCAAGCCCGGCGCCTATCCCTGGGGCAATCACCACAACGCCTGGCGTCCGGCCCACATCCATTTCTCGGTGTTCGGCCATTCCTTCATCTCGCGCCTGGTGACGCAGATGTATTTCCCGGGCGATCCCTTGTTTCCGTTCGACCCGATCTTCAACTCGGTGACGGATGAGAAGGCGCGCGCGCGGATGATCTCGTCGTTCGATCTCGAGAACACCCAGCCGGAATGGGCGCTGTGCTACCGCTTCAACATTGTCCTGCGCGGCAGGAACGCGACGCCGATGGAGAATAGATCGTGAGCGAACAGCGGCCGGAGGGCATCACGCCATCGCAGACCGTCGGTCCGTATTTCAAATACGGCCTGACGCCGAATGGCGAGTACGCGTGGAATGACGCCTTCACCAACAACCTGATCACGCCTGACGTTTCCGGCGAGCGCATCCGCGTCGAAGGGACGGTGTTCGACGGCGATGGCGTGGCGGTGCCGGACTGCATGCTTGAGATCTGGCAGGCCGACGCGCAGGGCCGCTTCTGCGATCCGCAGGATGCCCGCGCGTTGCCGAACAGTTCGTTCAAGGGCTTTGGCCGCGTCGGCACCGATGCCAAGGGCGGCTATTCCTTCGACACCATCAAGCCGGGGCCGGTGCCCGATCCCGACGGCAAGCCGCAGGCGCCGCACATTTTGCTGGCCGTGTACGCACGCGGCATGCTGCTGCATCTCTACACCCGGATCTATTTCGAGAATGAGGCGGCCAATGCCAGCGATCCCGTGCTCGCGCTGGTGCCGGCCGATCGCCGCGCGACCCTGATCGCCAGGCGCAAGGCAGGCGCGGCCAATCCGGCCTACGTGCTCGACATCCACCTGCAGGGCGACAAAGAGACCGTGTTCTTCGACGTGTGAGGTTGCGCGGCCCCGTTCTCTCTCGTCATGGCCGGGCCTGACCCGGCCATCCATCCTCCAAGAGCTTCTTGCGAAGATCGATGGATACGCGGGTCAAGCCCGCGTATGACAGCCGCGGTTGCGCCGCCGCAGCGTCGCCGAGGCTCGTCATTCCGGGGCACCGCATGGAAGCGAACCCCGAATCTCGAGGTTGCGCAACACTCTCAGCCGTCATTGCGAGCGTAGCGAAGCAATCCATCTCTCCCCAAGTGGCGGCATGGATTGCTTCGCTGCGCTCGCAATGACGGAACTCCGACCACTCTCACCGCACATTCGGCAAATACCGCGACCCCTCTTTTCCCAGGAAGTCCAGCATCGCCTGCGCCGGCGGCAGCAGGATCTTGTCGGCGCGGCGGATCGCGTGCCACTGGCGCATCACCGGCAGGCCTGCGACCCTGAGCACCACCAGCCGTCCTTCCTCCAGTTCGTGGAACACGGTGTGCTGGGAGATGAAGGCGATGCCGAGCCCGGCCATCACGGCCTGCTTGATGGTCTCGTTGCTGTCCATGGCCATGCCGACCTTCGGCTCGATCCGGTGCTTTTGAAAGAACTGCTCCATCAGCATCCGCGTGCCGGAACCGTGCTCGCGGGTGATGAAGGTCTCGCCGGCGAGATCGGCCGCGGCGACGCGCTTCTTTCCATTGAGCCGGTGATCGGCGGCGGCGATGATGACATGCGGATGCCTGCCGAGCGGGCGCATCTCGACCTCGACGTCCGCTGGCGGCTGTCCCATCACGGCGATATCGAGATCGTAGCCGCGCAGAGCGTCGCGGATGTCCTCGCGGTTGCCGATCCTGAGCGTCACGTCGATCTTCGGGAACCGCTGCGAGAACGCCGCGATCGCGAACGGCACGAAATATTTCGCGGTGCTGACCGCGCCCATGGCGACGCGCCCGCCGCTCTTGCCTGCGATCATGTCGAGCGACTGCTCGCAGTCGGCGAGCGCCGATTCGATGCGCTCGACCAGCGCCAGAACGGTGCGGCCGGCGTCGGTCAACGCCATGCCTTCGCCGGTGCGCTGGATCAGCGGCAGGCCGGCGAGCTCCTGCAGGTTGCGAAGCTGCAGGGTGACCGCCGGCTGGGTGAGGTTGAGCCGGTTCGCCGCGCCCGTGATCGAGCCCGCCGCATGCACGGCGGTCAAGGCGCGGAGCTGACGAAGGGTGAGGTCGCGCGAGAAATGTCCCGGCATGAGCACCTCCATAAAAAATACTTTGGCCATACTTAAGATATTAAAATTTCACTAATCCGGCAATTCGCGCGTTGATAGTGGCAACAGCGACTCCACCCCGGAGCCGCTTCAAGCGAAGCCCCGTCGAGAGGGCACGATGAATGGGAGAGCGGCCGTGGATCATCTTCCTGCATTGCATGCCTATCTCGACGAGCCCGCGCGTCAGGACACCGTCCGCGCCGCGGCGGTGGTGGCGGTCGAGGCGCTCGCCGCAGCCGCCGTCGAACTCGCTGGTGTCATCGCCTCGGGCCCGCTGGTCGGCATCACCGGCCGGGACGGCGCAGTCAATCCCGACGGCGACACCCAAAAGGACATCGATGTTGTCGCAGATCGGCTGATGCGCGACGCGCTACGGACTGCGCCGGTGGCCGCCGTGCTCTCGGAGGAAGTGGAACTGCCCGAGACGCTCGACGCCGAGGCGCCGCTCTGTGTCGCGATCGATCCGCTCGACGGTTCGGCCAATCTTGCGAACAACATCTCGATCGGCACCATCTTCTCGATCCGCCCCAAAGCGCGCGACATCCTCTCGACCTTCTTCGAGCCCGGCACCGCGCAGGTCGCCGCGGGCTTTTTCATCTACGGCCCGCAGACCGTGCTGGTGCTGGCGCTCGACCAGCGCGTCGATGTCTTCACCCTGTATCCCCCGAGGCGCGAATTCGTGCTGACCGGGCGTGGCGTCCGGATTCCGCCCGATACGCCTGAGTTCGCCATCAACGCCTCCAACCGCCGGCACTGGAGCGGCGCGGTGCGCACCTATATCGACGAATGCCTCGCCGGCGCCAACGGCGAGCGAGGCCGCGATTTCAACATGCGCTGGATCGGATCGCTGGTGGCGGAAGCCTACCGCATCCTGGTTCGCGGCGGCGTCTTCCTCTATCCGGCCGATGCACGCCCGGGCTACCGCGAAGGCCGCTTGCGCCTGCTCTACGAGGCCCATCCGATGGCGCTGATCATGGAGTGGGCCGACGGCGCCGCCTCCAGCGGGCGCGCGCGCATTCTCGAGCTTTCGGCACGGACGCCGCACCAGCGGGTGCCCTTGATCATGGGATCGCCGCGCACGGTGCGCGACATCGAAGTGATGCACGAAGGTATCGAGCCGCTGTTCGAGAACGCCGACGCGCCATTGTTCGCGCGCCGCGGACTGTTTCGCTGAAGGAGGAGGGCATGTCGCGCCGTCATCCCATCATATCGGTGACCGGCTCCTCCGGCGCCGGAACGACGTCGGTCAGGAAGACCTTCGAGAACATCTTCCGCCGCGAGAATGTCAGCGCCGCCTATGTCGAAGGCGACGCGTTCCACCGCTATGACCGCGCCGAAATGCGCAGCAAGATGGTCGAGGAGGCCGAACGAGGCAACAAGCATTTCAGCCATTTCAGTCCCGAGACCAATCTGTTCGAGGAGCTCGAAAAGCTGTTCCGCGACTACAGCGAGTCCGGCACGGGCACGACGCGGCACTACGTCCACGATGACGACGAGGCGCGGCTCTACGGCAGCGATCCCGGCACTTTCACAAAATGGGAGCCGTTGCCGGAGAATTCCGATCTCCTGTTCTACGAGGGCCTCCATGGCGCCGTCGTTACCGACAAGGTGAACGTCGCCAAATATGCCGACCTCAAGATCGGCGTCGTCCCGGTCATCAATCTCGAATGGATCCAGAAGCTGCATCGCGATCGCAGCCACCGCGGCTATTCCACGGAGGCGGTGACCGACACCATCCTGCGGCGCATGCCTGATTATGTGAACTACATCTGTCCGCAGTTCACCGAGACCGACATCAACTTCCAGCGCGTGCCGACGGTCGACACGTCGAATCCGTTCATCGCGCGCTGGATCCCGACGCCGGACGAATCGATGGTCGTGATCAGGCTGAAGAATCCGCGCGGCATCGATTTTCCCTATCTGCTCTCGATGATCCCGCACAGCTTCATGTCGCGCGCCAATTCGATCGTGATCCATGGCGCCAAGCTCGACCTGGCGATGCAGCTCATCCTCACCCCGCTGATCCTGCAATTGATGGAACGAAAGAGGCGAACGATATGACCGCACTTGCGTCCGTGGCCAGCCGCGCCGAAGTCAGCCATGCCGAGATGGCGAACGCCATCCGCTTCCTGGCCATCGATGCCGTGGAGAAGGCGAAGTCCGGGCACCCGGGCATGCCGATGGGCATGGCCGATGTCGCGACCGTGCTGTTCTCGCGCTTCCTCAAGTTCGATCCTGATGATCCGGCCTGGCCCGACCGCGACCGCTTCGTGCTCTCGGCCGGCCACGGCTCGATGCTGCTCTACGCGCTGCTGCATTTGACCGGCTATGAGGGCGTTACGATCGATCAGCTCAAGGCCTTCCGCCAGTGGGGATCGACGACGCCGGGGCACCCCGAATATGGCCACACGCCCGGCGTGGAGACGACCACCGGTCCGCTCGGGCAGGGCATTGCGACCGCCGTCGGCATGGCGCTCGCCGAGCGATTGATGAATGCGCGGTTCGGCGACGATCTCGTCAACCACTTCACCTATGTGATCGCCGGCGACGGCTGCTTGATGGAGGGCATCAGCCACGAGGCGATCTCGCTCGCCGGGCATTTGCGCTTGAACCGGTTGATCGTGCTGTTCGACGACAACCGGATCTCGATCGATGGCGCGACCTCGCTGTCCTGTTCGGACCATCAGCTCGCGCGCTTCAGGGCCTCCGGCTGGTCGGCCTGCCGGATCGACGGCCATGATCCGCAAGCGATTGCGAGGGCGATCGATGAAGCCAGGAGGAGTCACCTGCCGTCGCTGATCGCCTGCCAGACCGTGATCGGCTTCGGCGCGCCGAACCGGCAAGGCAGCGAGAAGGTTCATGGTGCACCGCTCGGATCGGAGGAGGTCGCCAAGACGCGCGCCGCGCTTGATTGGCGCTACGAGCCTTTTGAGATTCCGTCAGCGGTGCTTGCGGAATGGCGCGAGATCGGCGCGCGTGGCCGCGCGGCGCGACGTGCCTGGATCGAGCGTTCGCGGCGCGCCTGCAACGGCGGCGGCAGGTCGCCGTTCCACGATGCGCTGAACAAGAAATTGCCTGGCGCCTATGCCGAGGCGATGGCGAAGCTGAAGGAGCGTTTCGAGCTCGAGCGTCCGAAGCTCGCGACACGGCAGGCATCGCAACAGGTGATCGAGGTGATCGCCGAGGTGCTGCCGAACCTGCTCGGCGGCTCGGCCGACCTGACGCACTCCAATCTCACGCTGGCGAAGACCCAGGTGCCGGTTCGCGCGGGCTGGCTGCACGGCAGCTATATCCATTATGGCATCCGCGAGCATGCCATGGCGGCGGCGATGAACGGCATCGCGCTGCACGGTGGGTTCGTCCCCTACGGCGGAACATTCCTTGCGTTCGCCGACTACAGCCGCCCCGCGATCCGCCTCGCGGCGCTGATGGGCATCCGCGTCATCCATGTCATGACGCATGATTCGATCGGGCTGGGCGAGGATGGCCCCACGCACCAGCCGGTCGAGCATCTCGCCGCGTTGCGGGCGATTCCCAATCTCCTGGTATTTCGTCCGGCCGATCCGATCGAGACCGCGGAAGCCTGGGACTGCGCGCTGAACGCCGAGACGTCGCCATCGATCCTGTGCCTGTCGCGGCAGGCGCTGCCGGCCTTCCGCGACGCGACCGATACCAACCACGTCGCGCTCGGCGCTTATGCGGTGATCGAGCCGGACGGAGGCCGTGACGTCACGTGCTGATCGCGACCGGCTCGGAAGTGTCGATCGCGCTCGAGGCGGCGAAGCTGCTCGGAAGCGAGAACATTCGCGCCGCCGTCGTCTCGGCGCCGTGCTTCGATCTGTTCCGGAAACAGCCGCGCGACTACCAGGCCGAGGTGCTCGGCAATGCGCCGCGCGTCGGTGTCGAGGCCGCCGTCGAGGGCGATTGGGCGCGCTGGCTCGGCGACGACGGTGAGTTCGTCGGCATGAACGGTTTCGGTGCGTCGGCGCCGGCCGATGTGCTCTACCGCGAGTTTGGCATCACGCCGGCGGCCGTCGCTGCCGCGGCCAAGCGCGTGATCCAGCGGGACAACGAAAGGAGATAAGCATGGCGCGTATCACCCTGAGGCAATTATTGGATCATGCCGCCGAGCGCGGCTATGGCGTGCCGGCTTTCAACATCAACAATATGGAGCAGGGCCTTGCGATCATGGCGGCGGCGTCCACCTGCGATGCACCCGTCATCATCCAGGCCTCGCGCGGCGCGCGCGCCTATACGGGCGACATCATGCTGTCGAAGATGATCGATGCGCTCGAAGAAATGTATCCGGACGTGCCGCTCTGCCTGCATCTCGATCATGGCAATGAGGAATCCACCTGCACCACCGCGATCCGCTACGGCTTCACCTCGGTGATGATGGACGGCTCGCTGAAGGCCGACGCCAAGACCGCGGCCGATTATGACTACAATGTCGACATTACCCGCCGCGTCGTCGAGATCGCGCACTGGGTCGGCGCGTCCGTCGAGGGCGAGCTCGGTGTGCTCGGCTCGCTGGAGCATGGCGGTGGCGAGCAGGAGGATGGCCATGGCGCCGAAGGCAAGCTCAGCCACGACCAGCTTTTGACCGATCCGGGCCAGGCGGTCGATTTCGTCCGCGCCACCAAGGTCGATGCGCTCGCGATCGCGATGGGCACCTCGCATGGCGCCTACAAGTTCACGCGGCGGCCCGATGGCGAGATCCTCGCGATGCGCGTGGTGGAAGAGATCCACCAGCGGCTGCCGAATACGCATCTGGTGATGCACGGCTCGTCCTCGGTGTCGCAGCCGTTGCAGGACATGTTCAACCAGTTCGGCGGCGAGATGCCGCAGACCTGGGGCGTCCCGGTCGAGGAGATCGTCCGCGGCATCAAGCATGGCGTGCGCAAGGTCAACATCGATACCGACTGTCGCCTCGCGATGGCGGCCGCCTTCCGCAAGGTCGCGACCCAATCCAAGAGCGAGTTCGATCCGCGCAAATTCCTAAAGCCGGCGATGGATGCGCTGCGCGACCTTTGCCGCGATCGGTTCGAGCAGTTCGGCACCGCGGGCAATGCTGCAAAGATCAAGGTGATCCCGCTGTCCGAGATGGCCAGGCGCTACCGCGCCGGCGCGCTCGATCCGCAGATTGGGGCGATGACCGAAGCAGCCTGAGGGGCAGGTTAGAAAAATTTCAGGAGGACCATATGAACATGCAGTCGATGACCCTGCGCGGCAAGGATCGCTACAAGTCCGGCGTGATGGAATACAAGCGCATGGGCTATTGGGAGCCCGACTACGAGCCCAAGGACACCGACGTCATCGCGCTGTTCCGCGTCACGCCGCAGGACGGCGTCGATCCCACCGAAGCCTGCGCGGCGGTGGCCGGCGAGTCCTCCACCGCGACCTGGACGGTGGTGTGGACCGATCGCCTGACGGCGGCGGAAAAATATCGCGCGAAATGCTACCGCGTCGAGGAGGTGCCGAATTCGCCCGGCAGCTATTTCGCCTACATCGCCTACGACCTCGATTTGTTCGAGCCGGGCTCGATCGCCAACCTGACTGCGTCGATCATCGGCAACGTCTTCGGCTTCAAGCCGCTGAAGGCGCTGCGGCTCGAGGACATGCGGCTGCCGATTGCCTACGTGAAGACATTCCAGGGGCCGGCGACCGGCATCGTGGTCGAGCGCGAGCGGCTCGACAAGTTCGGGCGTCCCTTGCTCGGCGCCACCGTCAAGCCGAAGCTCGGGCTTTCCGGCCGCAACTATGGCCGCGTCGTCTATGAGGCGCTGAAGGGCGGGCTCGATTTCACCAAGGATGACGAGAACATCAACTCGCAGCCCTTCATGCATTGGCGCGAGCGCTTCCTTTACTGCATGGAAGCGGTCAACCGCGCGCAGGCGGCGACCGGCGAGATCAAGGGCAGCTATCTCAACGTCACCGCGGCGACGATGGAGGACATGTATGAGCGCGCCGACTTTGCCCGCGAGCTCGGCTCCGTCGTCATCATGATCGATCTCGTGATCGGCTACACCGCGATCCAGTCGATGGCGAAATGGGCGCGCAAGAACGACATGATCCTGCATCTGCACCGCGCCGGCCATTCCACCTACACCCGGCAACGCAGCCACGGTGTCTCGTTCCGCGTCATCGCGAAGTGGATGCGGCTGGCGGGCGTGGATCACATTCATGCCGGCACTGTCGTCGGCAAGCTCGAGGGCGATCCGAACACGACGCGCGGCTACTATGACATCTGCCGCGAAGACTTCAATCCGATGCAGCTCGAGCACGGCGTGTTCTTCGACCAGCCTTGGGCAAGCCTGAACAAGCTGATGCCTGTGGCCTCAGGGGGCATCCATGCCGGCCAGATGCATCAGTTGCTCGACCTCTTGGGCGAGGACGTCGTGCTGCAGTTCGGCGGCGGCACCATCGGCCATCCCCGCGGTATCCAGGCCGGCGCCACCGCCAATCGGGTCGCGCTGGAGGCGATGATCCTCGCCCGCAACGAGGGGCGCGACTACGTCCATGAGGGGCCAGAGATCCTGGCCAAGGCCGCGCAAAGCTGCACGCCGCTGCGCGAAGCGCTGGAGGTCTGGAAGGACGTCACCTTCAACTATGAATCAACCGATGCTCCGGATTTCGTTCCGACGCCGAGCGTCGCGGTCTGAGAGGAGTACATCATGCGCATAACCCAGGGCTGCTTCTCCTTCCTGCCCGATCTCACCGACGAGCAGATCACCGCGCAGGTCCAATATTGTCTGGACAAGGGCTGGGCTGTGAACATCGAGTTCACCGACGATCCGCATCCCCGCAACACCTATTGGGAGATGTGGGGACTGCCGATGTTCGATCTGCCCGACGCCGCCGGCATCATGCGGGAGCTGGCCGAATGCCGCCGCGTGTATGGCGACCGCTACATCCGCATCTCAGGCTTCGATTCGAGCCACGGATGGGAGTCCGTGCGCATCTCCTTCATCGTCAACCGGCCGAAGAACGAGCCCGGCTTCCGGCTCGACCGGCAGGAATCCGCCGGCCGCAACCTCCGCTACTCCACGCGCGCTTACGCGGCGGAACGGCCTGAGGGCGAGCGCTACGGCCAACCTTAATGGCGTCCGGTTCAAGCCAGGCGGATGGCTCCCTCGGCCGACCTGGTCCGGATGCACTTCTCCGTCGCCGCCAGGTGCGGCGACGGGGCTTTTTCGACACGAGAGCAGGATGACGCAACCACAGCCACAGACTGACGAAGCTCCGCTGCAGGCCGTCGATCTCAGGCGCGAATTCGCCGACCTTGGCATCGGCGCCGTGCTCGACCAACTCGATTCCGAACTCATCGGCCTGGCGCCAGTGAAGACGCGCATCCGCGAGATCGCGTCGCTGCTGCTGGTCGAGCGCATCAGGCAGAAGATGGCGCTCGCCACCACCTTTCCGACCCTGCATATGTCCTTCACCGGCAATCCCGGCACCGGCAAGACCACCGTAGCGCTGCGGATGGCCAGCATCCTGCACCGGCTCGGCTTCGTGCGCCGCGGCCATGTCATCAGCGTCACCCGCGACGATCTGGTTGGGCAATATATCGGGCACACCGCGCCAAAGACCAAAGAGATCCTGAAGAAGGCGATGGGCGGCGTGCTGTTCATCGACGAGGCCTATTATCTCTACCGGCCCGACAACGAGCGCGACTATGGCCAGGAGGCGATCGAGATCCTCTTGCAGATCATGGAGCAGCAGCGCGAGGATCTGGTCGTGATCCTCGCCGGCTATGGCGAGCGGATGGAAAAATTCTTCCAGAGCAATCCGGGTTTTCGTTCCCGCATCGCCCATCACATCGACTTTCCCGATTATTCGGATACCGAGTTGCTGGCGATCGCCGAATTGATGCTGCAGCAGCAGAACTACCACTTCTCATCAGCGGCGCGCGATGCCTTCATCCGCTACATCGCCGTGCGCAAGACGCAGCCGCTATTCTCCAACGCGCGCTCGATCCGCAATGCCCTGGATCGCATCCGGCTCCGCCAGGCCAACCGTATCGTCTCGCGACTCGACCGGGTGCTCACGGCGGACGCCGTGATGTCGATCGAGGCCGGCGACGTGCTGGCAAGCCGGGTATTTTCGAAGGGCGCGGCGGACAAGGAGACATGAGCGAGACGCTGACAGTCGTGCGCGCGGCGGGCTTCAGGGACGTCATCGCCCGCGCCCATGCACTGATCTTTGATGTCGATGGTACGCTGGCCGAGACGGAGGAGGTGCACCGTCGCGCCTTCAACGACGCGTTCTCTCGCGCGGGCCTCAACTGGTACTGGGACCAGCCGACCTACGGAGGGTTGCTGCGTGTCGCCGGAGGCAAGGAGCGGATCCGCGCATTTGCCATGCGCAAGCGAACCATGCCCTTGCTGTCGAATCGCGAGATCGCAGAGCTGCACCGGATCAAGACCGCGCGCTATTCCGAACTGATCGCAACAGGCGGCTGCCCGCTGCGGCCTGGTGTGGAAGCCTTGCTCCGAAACGCGCGAAGGCGCAGCCAGCGCCTCGCGATCGCGACGACGACCTCGCGCGCCAATATCGATGCGCTGCTGTCGGTCGCGCTGGGCGACGATTGGGCCGAGTGGTTCGAGGCGATCGTCGCGGGCGATGATGTGCCCGAGAAGAAGCCGGCGCCCGACGTCTATCTCATGATGCTGGCGCGACTATCGCTGCCCGCCTCACGCTGCATCGCCATCGAGGACTCGCGCAACGGATTGCTCGCGGCCGCGCGCGCCGGCATCCCCGTGCTGTTCACCCGCAGCGCCTATTTCCGCAACGATGATTGCTCGGAAGCGCTGCTCGCCGTCGATGAACTGACCGAGATCGAATGCTGACGGCGCGGCCACGGGTCTGCCGATGCTGGACAATCACGTCGAGACCATTTTGCGCCCGACTTACGGAATGATGCGCTCGTCGCGCAGTCGGGTGAACAGATCGAAGAAACTGTCGTCGGTCGCCTGGTAATCCAGGAAGCCGAGCTTGCGGCTCTTGCTCATATCGGTGACGACCTCGATCGGGCGGCCGAGGTCGGCATCGGTGTGCCAGGCCGAAGCGAGCACGCCGAGATCGGGCTCGGCCAGCCGATATTTGCGCGCGATGTCGGACCAGATCGGACCCGCGTCGGCCAATTGCTGCTCCAGCGGAATCCCTTCGCCCGGAAACGGCGCTGGCTTCAGTCCGAACCAGTCGGCCAGCCGCTGCCACATCCAGCTCCAGCGAAACACATCGCCATTGACGACGTTGAACGCTTGATTGCGGGCGGCCGGCGTTGTCGCCGCCCATTTCAGATGGCGTGCGAGCAGGCGCGCGTCCGTCATATCGGTAAGACCATTCCACTGCATCGCGGAGCCCGGAAACAGGAATGGCCGCCCGATCTCCCGGCAAATGGTGGCGTAGACCGCCAGCGTCACGCCCATGTTCATCGCGTTGCCCACGGCATAGCCGATGATGGTGTGCGGCCGATGGATGCTCCAGCCAAAACCGTCGCGACCAGCCGCGGCGAACACTTCGTCTTCCTGGGCATAGTAGAAATTTTCGATATCGAGCCGTGGCTGGTCTTCCCGAAACGGCGTAGCGGGCAGCTTGCCCTTGCCGTAGTTTTCGAACGGACCAAGATAGTGCTTGAGCCCGGTCACGAGCGCGACGTGCTTGACCGAGCCTGCAGGCGACAACGCGTCGAGCAGGTTGCGCACCATCGCGGAGTTGACCCTGATATTCTCGGCCTCTGTGTTCTGCCGCAACCACGTGCTGAGGAACACGTCCGTCGGTCTCAAATCCTGCAGCGCCTTGCGAAGCGATGCGGGATCCAGCAGGTCCGCCGCCACGGGCCGCGCGCCGTCGATGTTGGCCGGCGGTCGACGCGCCAACGCGAAAACCTGCCAGCCTTGCTGGCGAAGGTGCCGGACGAGATTATTGCCGACGATGCCGCTCGCACCAACCACCAGTGCTGAACCCGCCATGTTCCAATCTCCAGGGATCTCGATCAGGAGATAGGAGTGGCCCGTGCATCAACCAGGGCGGCCGCGCCGGAAATAACTCGTTCGTGAGTGCCGTAGCCCGGGTGGAGCGCCAGCGTAAGCCCCGGAGCCCGCCACGTCGTCATTGCGAGCAAAGCGAAGCAATCCACGCCGCCGCAAGCCGAGAGATGGATTGCTTCGCTCCGCTCGCAATGACGGAAAGAAGCTCAAGCCTTACTCCATCACCGCCGCATGGTCCGATGATGCCTGCGACTGCGACCGCAGCGTCGCCTTGGTCGAGCCGATCATGATCGCAAGCGGGATCGAGGCCAGGATGAACACCATCACGAGCTGGTAGTCGTGGGCGAACGCGATGATTTGCGCCTGGGCCGCGACGATCTTGTCCGCCATCGCGCGGCCGGCATCGGTGTTGAGGTTGATCATGCCGCTGACATTGGGCATCTGCAGCGCGTGGTTGAACGGGTTGATGTGCTCGGACAGCGTCGCATAAATGCGCCGGGAGCCTTCCGTGAGCTGCGCGACTACGATGGAGATGCCGATCGAGCTCGCGACGTTGCGCAGCAGCGTCAGCATCGAGGTGCCGTCAGTGCGCAAATGGTTGGGCAGGGTCAGGAACGCCACGGTCGAAAGCGGCACGAACACCAGTCCGAAGCCAAAACCCTGGACGATGCTCACGACCACGATCTCGGTTGCGCCGGTCTGGTCGGTCCAGCCGGTCATCACGAACAGCGACGCCGCGGTCAGCGCCAAACCTGAGATGATCAGCGAGCGCGCCTCGAAGAAGCGCATCATGCGTCCGACCAGCATCATCGCAACGAAGGTGCCGCAGCCGCGGCTCGCCAGCAGTATGCCGGCGGTGATGATGGGATAGCCGATCACGTTCTGCAGGTAAGGGGAGGACAGCGCCATGGTCGAGTAGAGCACGAGCCCCATCACGGTCATGAACACGCAGCCGCCGACGAAATTCCTGTCCTTGAACAGCTCGAACTGGATGAACGGCTTCGATGTCGTGAACGAATGGGCGAAGAAGTAATAGAAGCCGATGCCGGAGATGATGAATTCGGCGATGATTTCGTTGGATTCGAGCCAGCCGAGCTGCTCGCCGCGGTCGAGTGCAAGCTGCAGCGAGCCGATCGCGACCGCGAGCGCAGTGAAGCCGAACCAGTCGAAGCGCAGGTTCAGATCCTGCTTGGTTTCGTCCATGAAGATGATGAGGCCGAGCACGGTAATGGCGCCGAACGGCAGGTTGACGAAGAACACCCAGTGCCAGGAATAGGTCTCGGTCAGCCAGGCGCCGAGCGACGGACCCATGATCGGGCCCATCATCACGCCCATGCCCCAGATCGACATCGCCTTTGCCCGCTCATGCAGCGCGTAGGAATCGAGCATCACGGCCTGCGACAGCGGCACCAGCGCTGCGCCGAACACACCCTGCACCAGGCGGAACAGCACCATCTGGCTGATGTCCTGCGCCAGGCCGCACAGCACGGAAGCAACGGTGAAGCCTGCGGAGCAGAGGATGAAGATGCGCTTGCGGCCGAACCGGTTGGCGATCCAGCCCACCGGCGCAGTCATGATCGCGGCGGCCACGATATAGGATGTCAGCACCCAGTTGATCTGGTCCTGCGACGCCGACAGCGTGCCCTGCATATAGGGCAGCGCGACGTTGGCGATGGTGGTGTCCAGCGCCTGCATGACGGTCGCCGTCATGGCGCAGACCGTCACCATGTTCCTGCGCAGGCCGGGCACCATGCTGGGCGAGGGTGCTGGAGTCGACATCTGTGATCTATCGCCGAGTGCTAGTTGGTTGAATCGGTCGGGCCGCGCACACCACCTCTCCCCATCGGGGAGAGGTCGCGCCGAAGGCGCGGGTGAGGGGGATCAGGTCCACGTGAGAGCTGAGCCCCTCACCCGGACCGCATCTCGCGATGCGGTCCGACCTCTCCCAATGGGAGAGGTGGGGAGTCCCGATGCCGCACCAGCTCGATCTGGTCTCATCGGGCTCTAGTCCTGTTCGTGGCTTGCGGCGGCCGAGGACAGGCCGAGCAGGCCGGACAGCGTGCGGCGATGGTTGGTGTCGATGGTCGCGTAGACGCTCATGCCCGCCTTCAATTTGCGCACCATCCTGTCGTTCTTGTCGAAATAGATCCTGACCGGCACGCGCTGCACGACCTTGACGAAGTTGCCGGTCGCGTTCTGCGGCGGCAGTATCGCGAACTGCGCGCCGGTGCCGGGTGAGAGCGAGCCGACCGTGCCCTTGAACAAATGGTTCGGGAACGCGTCGACCTCGAGGTCGACAGGCTGGCCGACCGCGACATAGGTGAAATCGGATTCCTTCGGGTTGGCGTCGACCCAGGGATTCGCCACATCGATGATGGAAAACACCGGCGTGCCGGCGGCGACGAAGCGGCCGAGCTGGATCTGCTCGACCTGGGTTGCGACGCCCGCCATCGGCGCGCGCATCACGGTATGGTCGAGGTTGCGCTGGGCTTCATCGAGCTTGGCCTTCGCCTGCGCGTAGGGCGGGAATTGCTCCAGCGGCAGGTCGGGATTGCCGAGCAGTTGCGCCTTGGAACTGGAGATCTGCTGCTTGATGAACTCGGCCTGCGCGCTCGCGGTGACCAGCGAGGTCGCGGCATTGTCGAGGTCGAGCTGCGAGCCGAAATTGCTCTTGACCAGCGTCTGCTTGCGATCGACATCGCGTTGTTTCAGGTCGACGCCGCGCTGCGCGAGGTCGAGCATCTGCCCGTAGATTTTGATATTGGCGACCAGATTGTCGTAATTCGTGCGCGCCTGGTCGAGCGCGCCCTTGGCCTGGTCCACCGCAAGGCGGAACGGCACCGGGTCGATCTCGAACAGCACGTCGCCTTGCTTGACCTGCTGGCCTTCCTTGACCACGACCTTCTCGATCTTGCCGGAGATGTCGGGCGTGATCAGCACTTTCTGAGCGCCGACATAGGCGTCGTCGGTGGACACGTAGCGGCCGCCATTGAGATAGAAGGCGACGCCGCCAACCAGCGCCGCCAGCGGCAGCACGACCAGAAGGAGGACGCGGCGATAGCGCCGCAAGCCCGCTATCAAGCTGCGGCGCGGCTGATCCGTCTTCGGCGACGCCGCCGGATTGTCCCTCTGCTCGGGCGCGAGTTTCAGCACGGGATCAGCCATAGCGCTGCTCTTTTCTGGGAGGTTCGCCGGCCGGGGTTTGGATGGCATTGCGGACGTTTTCCTTGATCGATTCGAGTTGGGCGAGCAGGCGATGGGCATCGGCGGGATTGATGCCTTCCAGCGCGGTCGCGGTGAGTTCGGAGCGAAGGCCGGCAAGCTTGGCGAGCAGCGGGCGCGCCGCCTTGCGCAGATAGAGCCGGTTGACGCGACGGTCGTTCTCGTCGCCGCGGCGTTCGATCCAGCCATTGTCGCAGAGCTTGTCGATCAGCCGCGTCAGCGTGATCGGCTGCACCTCCATCTGCTCGGCAAGCTCCGTCTGCTTCATTCCCTCGTTGCGCTCGACCTTGGCCAGCACCGCCCATTGCGCGCGGGTAATTCCGTAGCGCGCGGCCTCCTTGTCCGCGTAGATGCGGATCAGCCGAAACAATTCGCCAAGCGTGAACATGAAATTCAAATCAACGGAACCGGGCATGACCACCCTCCATAAGCTTGGAATATAATAAGCTAGCTTATGAATTCTGCATGCCTGGTTAACGGAAGGCAGCTCCGCTTCCAGAACATGGCTGGGAACGCCGACGGCGCCGGGGCTTTGGGATCGTCCATCGAACTGCTAAAATGGCCCAAATGACGTTGGCAAAACCCACATTTCCCGCACCCGACCACGATCACGGCCGCTGCACTGCGGAAGGAATCGCCCATGCTGAGGACGTCTGCGCGCGGCGGTCGCAGAAGTTCACGCAGATCCGGCGCCAGGTGCTCGAAGCGCTATTGTCCAGCCACCGGCCGCTTGGCGCCTATGAGGTGATCGACGAGCTTGCCAAGTCGATGCCACGCCCGGCACCGATCACCGTCTACCGGGCGCTCGATTTCCTGATGGAAAACGGCCTCGTCCACCGCATCGAAAGCCGGAACGCGTTTCTGGCCTGCGCCCATGACCACGACGAGACCTCGATGGTGGCGTTCCTGATCTGCGATCGCTGCGGCGCGGTCGGCGAAATCCCGGCGGCGCCGGTGGCACAGAGCCTGAAGACCGCGGCGCGGGCGGCGGGCTTTGCGCCAAAGCTGTCGGTGGTCGAGATCGCCGGCACCTGCGCGCATTGCCAGAAAGAAGCCAGGGCAGTTCTCTGATTGAATTGAAGAACCCGGAAGCCCCTGTTCCGGAACGATAACACGGCGCCAAGCCGGAGGCTGAGGAAACATGTCAACGCAAACCATCTCCAGCGTCGCCGCAGCCGGGCGCGCGCTCACCCCGGGCGCGGTCGCGATCATGCTGATGCTGTGCGTGAGTTGGGGGTTCAACCAGATCGCGGTCAAGCTCGCGCTGCCGGACATTCCGCCGATGCTGCAGGCGATGTTCCGCTCGGCCGGCGCCTTGCCGGTGATGCTGATCGTGGGCTGGCTGCGGGGCGTGAAATTCTTCGAGCGCGACGGCACGCTTCTGGCCGGCCTGGTGGCGGGGTTGATGTTCGGCATCGAGTTCGTGCTGATCTTCAGCGGGCTGGTGTTCACGTCTGCCTCGCGCGCGGCGGTATTCCTCTACACGGCACCGTTCTTCGTCGCGCTCGGCTCCTATCAGTTCCTCGGCGAGCGCCTCTCCGCTTTGCAATGGAGCGGGCTCGCCTTGAGCTTTGCCGGCGTCGCGCTTGCGATCGGCGTGCCGCAGCCCGATGTCGATGCGAAAGTATTGCTCGGTGATCTCATGGTGGTCGGCGGCGGCGCGCTATGGGCGGCCACCACGCTGGTCGCCAAGGGAACGGCGCTGCGCAAGGCCGCGCCGGAAAAGGCGCTCGGCTATCAGGTTGCCTTGTCGATTCCGATCCTGGGTATCGCCTCGTGGCTTGCGGGTGAAACCATCACCCATTTTCCCAGCCCGCTGTCGCTCGCCTTGATGACCTATCAGGCGGTCTGGGTGGTGGGCTGCACGTTCGTGATCTGGTTTGCGATGGTGAAGATCTATTCCGCCAGCAAGCTGTCGGCCTTCACTTTCATCACGCCGCTGTTCGGCGTCGTCGCCGCCTACATCATCAAGCACGATACGCTGACGCCGGTGTTCGGCGTCGCGGCGCTGCTCGTGATCGTCGGCCTCTATCTCGTCAACAAGCCCGATCCCAAGGTGACCCCGGATCCCAACGTGCCGGCTTAAAGGCGGAAACCGCGCTCACCGACCTCATCCCGAGGAGCCGCGCGAGCGGCGTCTCGAGGGATGGGCCACGGGCCTCATGGTTCGAGACGCGCCTGCGGCGCTCCTCACCATGAGGGGCTGACACCGCATGAGCCGAGCCCTACCCCCGCTCGATCGGCAGCGTCTCGTCCTTGGCCCATTCGCCCATCGAGGCATCATAGAGGGTGAGGTTGTCGTAGCCGAGCCGATGGAGCTGGAACAAATCGACGGTGGCGGAAATGCCGCCGCCGCAATAGGCGATCACGCGCTTGTCCTTGTTGACGCCTTGGCTCGCAAATATTGGTTGCGCCTCCGTCGGCGCAACGAACGTCTTCGTTGCCGGATCGAGCAATGTCGCCGCCGGCACATTGACGCTGCCGGGGATGCGTCCCGGCCGGCCATAGCGGCTGGGCTCCAGCCCTTGATGGAATTGCGGACCCAGCGCATTGACGGTGATGGTGCGCTGGTCCCCGCGCGCGGCAAGCACGTCGTCCTTGCCGACGAAGAAGCCCGTTCGCGGTTTCGCGGCAAACGTCGCCGGCGGATAGCCCTTGGCGCGGCCGGTCTCGAGCGGACGGCCTTCCGCCTTCCACTTGTCCAAGCCGCCGTCGAGCACGGAGGCCCCGTCGAAGCCCAGCGATTTCAGCATCCACCAGAAGCGCGTCGCCCACATCGGGGTGCCGATCGAATACAGCACCACCCGGCTACCCAGACCGATGCCGTGGCGGCCGAACGCGGCTTCGAGCTGGGCGACCCGAGGCATCATGAAGTGCAGTTCCGTGTTTGAGTCAGAGAATTCGCCCTGCAGGTCGAGAAAATCGGCGCCCGCGATGTGGCCGGCTTCGAACGTCGCTTTCCCGGGCACCGCAATGTAGGGAACGCCGCTGCCCTCGGGCGCAGGCTCCAGATAGGTCGTACAGTCGAACAGGCGAAGATCCCGCCGATGCAGGATATCGGCAAGTTCCGCTGTGGTGATAAGCCCATCCTGCGTCGCCATCTACACCTCCCGCACGTTGTGTTCACCTCAAGCTATGGCGCGCGCCGGGCGATGAAAAGCCACCCTCCGGTGGCGGCGCGCCCTTTAATCCCTCGAAACCGCGCCGATATACCGGTCAGCCGGTTGAGCGGCCGCCGGTTTCACGCTCGAGCCCACTTCGGGCGCAACTTGTTGAATCTCCGTTAGAAAATATGTGATCCAATAAAGCGCCCGCCCGCTTTTGTGCCCCCTTGGTGAATGTCACCAAAACCTGATATTCGAGACGCCATGAACAAGCCCGAACTATTGAGCGATGTCGCCGGTCCCAGGCCCCGGCATCAGACAACCCAGGTCATGGTCGGCCAGGTCGCCGTCGGCGGGGGTGCCCCGATCGTCGTGCAGTCGATGACCAACACCGACACCGCCGATGTCGACAGCACGGTGGCGCAGGTCGCGGCCCTCTCGCGCGCCGGCTCGGAGATGGTGCGCATCACGGTCGACCGCGAGGAAGCCGCCGCCGCCGTCCCGCATATTCGCGATGCCTTGCGCAAGCGCGGCATCAACACGCCCCTGATCGGCGACTTCCACTATATCGGCCACAAGCTGCTCGCCGAGTATCCGGCCTGCGCCGAGGCGCTCGACAAGTACCGTATCAATCCCGGCAATGTCGGCTTCAAGAACAAGCGCGATTCGCAGTTCGCCGACATCATCGAGATCGCCAACAAGAACAACAAGCCGGTCCGCATCGGCGCGAACTGGGGCTCGCTCGACCAGGAACTGCTGACCAAGCTGATGGACGAGAACACGGCCTCGCCGAACCCGCGTGATGCCCGTGCGGTGACGCGCGAAGCCATGGTGCAGTCGGCGCTGCTCTCAGCCGCGCGCGCCATCGAGCTCGGCATGCCCAAGAACCGCATCATCCTGTCGGCCAAAGTCTCAGCCGTGCAGGATCTGATCGCGGTCTACCAGGAGCTGGCGCGCCGCTCGGATTACGCGATCCATCTCGGCCTCACCGAGGCCGGCATGGGATCGAAGGGCATCGTCGCCTCTTCCGCCGCGCTCGGCATCCTGCTGCAGGACGGGATCGGCGACACCATCCGCATCTCACTGACGCCTGAACCCGGCGGCGACCGCACGCTGGAAGTCCAGGTCGCGCAGGAACTGTTGCAGACCATGGGTTTCCGTACCTTCGTGCCGCTGGTTGCGGCGTGCCCGGGTTGCGGCCGCACCACCTCGACTACATTCCAGGAACTGGCGCGCTCGATCCAGGATTTCATCCGCGACGAGATGCCGAGCTGGAAGACGAAATATCCCGGCGTCGAGCAGCTCAACGTCGCGGTGATGGGCTGCATCGTCAACGGCCCCGGCGAATCCAAGCACGCCAATATCGGTATCTCGCTGCCCGGCACCGGCGAAGCGCCGGCCGCGCCGGTCTTCGTTGACGGCAAGAAGTTCCGCACGCTGCGCGGCCCCACGATCGCCGCCGACTTCAAGGCGCTGGTGATCGACTACATCGATCAGCGCTACGGCACCGGCAGCACCGTACCCGCGAGCACGGTGACTGCGGCGGAGTAATTTCTCTCCGCCGAACGCCCCCTCTCCGCTGTCGTCCCCGCGGAAAGCGGGGACCCATAACCGCAGGATTTTGTGGTTAAGCAGGCTGTCACTCCGAGTCGTCGCAAAACACAATCCTGTGGTTATGGGTCCCGGATCGCGCTCGTTACGCTCGCTTGCCCGGAACGACAGATAAGCTTGCGCCGGCGATTGCGCTTCGCTCTATCCGGGCTACGATGCTCCCAACAACAACGATTGGGAGCACACCCATGAGCTCGCTGTCCGGCAAGCAAGGTCCCCGCTACAAGCATCTCGCCGACGAAAGCGAGCCCTACGAGACCATCAATGTCGAAAAGCTGACGCCGATCATCGGCGCGGAGGTTTCCGGCGTCGACATCGCCAAGCTCGTCTCCGGCGACTCACGCTCCAATCGCCAGATGGACGAGATCCATCGCGCGCTCGCCGAGAACCTCGTGATCTTCTTCCGCGACCAGCGCATCACGCCGAAGGATCATCTCGCCTTCGGCCGCAAGTTCGGCGAATTGCACATCCATCCCGCGGCGCCGCATGAGGGCGAGGATCCCGCGCTGATGAAGATCTACGCCGATAAGGATTCACCGCGCGCCAATGGCGAAGGCTGGCATTCGGACGTGTCCTGCGATCTCGAGCCGCCGATGGGCTCGATCCTCTACATCAGGCAGTGCCCGCCGCACGGCGGCGACACGCTGTTCGCCAACATGTATGCGGCCTATGACGCGCTGTCGGACCGGATGAAGGCCTATCTCGACGGGCTCACGGCGCTGCATGACGGCGAGCCGATCTATCGCGGGCTGTACGCCAATTACGGTGTCGCCGACAGGCCGAGCTATCCCCATGCCGAGCATCCGGTGGTGCGCACGCATCCGGTGACGGGAAAGAAGGCGCTCTATGTCAATCGCGGCTTCACCCGCCACATATCAGGCATTCCCCGCGACGAGAGCGACGCCGTCCTCGCCTATCTCTATCAGCACGCCGAAAACCCGCTGTTCCAGTGTCGCTTCCGCTGGACCGAGAACGCGATCGCCTTCTGGGACAATCGCTGCACCCAGCACCGCGCGATGTGGGACTATTGGCCCCACACCCGCGCCGGTACGCGCGTCACGGTAAAGGGCGAGCGGCCGGTGTGACCGTGAACGCGGCAGAGCGCTTCCCTCAACCCGTCACGTGCAGAACATCTCGAAGTCGATGCGGATGTCGGCGAGACTCATCTCATCCTCATCGATCTGGCTCTGCAGTGACGCGATCGCCTGCTTGAGCTGCTCGATCAGGGCCGGATCGGGAGTTGGTTGAGTCTCTGCCTTCTTCAGGCTGGCTTCGAGGACGGCGAGCCTTCGCCGCTCGTCTCGGATCCTGATCTCGAGATTTGCGATCATTCGCTTGAAGAGAGCGCATCCACCACGAACGGCGGTTTGGACCTCTGCTTCCGACGTCGCCATGTGACTATCCTTCCCTGAACGGTGGCATGGGCAGTGCGATCGTCGGTATCATTTTCACCTGAAATTGCGTGTGATAGAGATCACAATCTACACATGTGACATGTTGATGCAGCGCGCGTTGACCGGTGCGTGCCGTTACGCCAAGCTTCCTCGCAACCAAAACAAAATCGGAGGACGCCCTATGCTCCGCGCGGAAGACAACAAGTTCCTGACCGAAAGCGGGCCGGGGACGGGAATGGGCGAGTTGTTGCGCCGTTTCTGGCTGCCTGTGCTGTTGTCGGAAGAGCTGCCGGAGCCGGACAGCGAGCCGAAGAAGATCACAGTCCTCGGCGAGGAACTGCTCGCCTTTCGCGACTCACGCGGCGTCGTCGGCGTCATCGACCAATATTGCCCGCATCGCGGCGCCAATCTCTGGCTCGGCCGCAACGAGGAGTGCGGCATCCGCTGCGTCTATCACGGCTGGAAGTTCGACACCGACGGCCGCTGCGTCGACATGCCGACCTCCTATCCCGATCTCAACGCCAAGGATCATATCCGCATCAAGTCCTATCCCGTGCGCGAATGGGGCGACATGATCTGGGCCTATATGGGCCCGGCCGATGCAGTGCCGGAATTGCCGGCGCTGGAGATGGCGCTGGTGCCGCCGTCACATCGCTACGTCAGCAAGAAGTGGCAGGACTGCAACTGGGTGCAGGCGCTGGAAGGCTCGATCGACACCGCGCATTTCACCTTCGCCCATCTGTCGTTCGAGAAGGAAGAGAACGAGATCCTCGACATCAAGAAGCATTTCGTGAATCCGCTGGTGCGCGTGGCGACCGAGCACATGCGCTGGATCGCCGAAGACCCGCGGCCGGTGATCAAGATCAATCCGCATGACGCGGGGCTGACGATCGCCGGCGGGCGCCTCACCGGCACCGACAACATTTATTGGCGCATCGCCCAGTTCCTGATGCCGGTTCACGCCTACGCGCCGAGCGCGATGCCGGGCGAGAACATCTTCGGCCAGAGCTTCGTGCCGGTCACCGACACCAACTGCTGGATCTACACCTATGCCTGGAATCCACAGCGGCCGATCACGCAAGCCGAGCGTGACGCCTATGACCGCGGCAACGGGGTGATCGCCGAAGTCGACGAGAACTATGTGCCGCTGCGCAACAAGTCGAACGACTATTTGATCGACCGACAACTGCAGAAGACCAAGAGCTACACCGGCATCAAGGGCGTCTCCGAGCAGGACGCCGCGGTGCAGGACAGCCAGGGCCCGATCGCCGACCGCACCCGCGAGCATCTCGGGCCGACCGACCTCGGCATCATGCATTTCCGCAAGCTGCTGATGGAGGCGGCCCGCGCGCTGCAGCAGGGCGAGGCACCGCCGCATGTTGCGCATCAGGATCGTTACACCGTCCGTTCCGGCGCCTGCGTCACCAGCAAAGCCAAGGATCTGGCGGCGGTCATGACCGAGCGCTTCGGCGACCCCGCAGGTTTCGTCGGCGGTCCCGGTCAGAACGCGGCGGCGGAGTAGGTCGCAGCCCCGGGGTGAAGTGACCAGCCGACAGACCGATCCCGGATTGCGCTTCGCTGCATCCGGGCTACGATGCCTGGTGTGTGGCGCCACCATCCGATCATCATGACTTCGATCGTCGTATTGTCGCTCGACACGGGATTTGCCGCATGGTCGCGTGGGACTGTCCGGGCTGCATCAAAGATCGTGCCTTCGAAATGCGACCGGTCCAAATTCAAGGTCATCCTGGATGTCGGCCACACCGCCGAAGCGCGCGGCGCGAGGAGTGCCCGTAACGTTCCGGAATTCGATTTCAATCTGCGACTCGCAAATCGCATCGAGGACAAATTGAAATCGGAAGGCTTTGCGCAGACCAGCCTCCTGGTGACGGAAGGCCCGGCACGGCCGAGCCTGTTCAAGCGCGCCACTACGATCAACAATTCAAGAGCCGATCTGGTGCTGTCGATCCACCATGACTCGGTGCCTGATTCCTTTCTCGAAGACTGGGAGTTCGAGGGAACGAAGAACCATTTCAGCGACCGGTTCAGCGGCTATTCGCTGTTCGTTTCCCACGACAATCCGAAATTCTGGACCAGCTTGAGGTTCGCCCGGTTGCTCGGCAAGCAAATGAAAGCGAAGGGCCTGCAATATGCCCGCCAATACGCGCAGGCGGTGATGGGTCGATACCGGCGAAAGCTGCTGGACAAGAAGGTCGGGGTCTATCGGTATGACCAGCTCATCGTGCTCGCGCAGACCCGCGTGCCCGCCGTCCTGTTCGAGGCCGGCTCGATCATCAACCGGGATGAAGAGCTGGCGATGGAGTCCACGGAGCGTCAGGACATGATCGGCGTCGCCGTGGTCGGTGCGGTGAAGGAATTCTGCGCGTCGCGGTAGCGTGCCCGCTACAGCGGCATCTTCCGATATTCGCGGTTCGCCAGGCTCGCCTCTTCCAGGTCGAGATCGCGCTCGATCCGGCGCCGCGTCTCGTCGGTGATCTTGCCGTCGCGGAGCAGGGCGTGGATGAACTTGCGCTCGGTTGCGATCAGTTCCCGCGTCAGCTCGGTGCCGTTGGCGGAGACGTCGTGCCTGTCGGGGTCGAGCGCGGCCGGCAACTGGCTGGTGCGGATATCGTGCCGCGCCCGGAGCAGCTTCACGACCTCGTCGGAGAGCTCGCGTTCGTCGGTGATGGCATCGAGCGATGCGAGGGCGGCGGCCAGGGCCTCGCGCCTGGCTGCAATTTCGGCCTCATGTTCGGCGATGCTCTCGGCGCGGCCGTCCTTTGCGATGTTGAGCCATCCCACGACGGTGGGCAGGGTCGAGCCAAATCCCACCAGCGTGATGAAGATGACGCCGAAGGAAACGAACAGGATCATGTCGCGATAGGGAAAGGGATCGCCGCTCGCGAGCGAAAGCGGCAGCGCCAGTGCGGCGGCCAGCGACACCGCGCCGCGGACGCCGACGAAGGCGATCGTGAATACCCATTGCCAGCGCGGCTGCGGATCGCGCCGGCGCACGCGCTCGCTCAGGATCCGCGGCAAATAGGTTGCGGCAAACACCCAGGCAAAGCGTGCGATGATGATGACCGCCACCACCAGCGCGGTGGTGGAGAGGATGTCGTCGAGCGGAAATGCCTTCGACTTCTCATAGAGCGAGCGTATCTGGAAACCGGTGAGCAGGAACAGGATCCCTTCGATCAGGTAGATCAGCAAGTCCCAGAAGAAGATGCCTTGCAGGCGGGTGGCGGAAGGAATCAAAAGCGGCCCGTTCCAGCTCACATAGAGGCCGCAGGCGACGGTGGCGATCACGCCGGAGCCGCCAAAATGCTCCGGCAGCCAATAGGCCACATAGGGCGTGATCAGCGAGAGCGTGATCTCGACCTGCGGGTCACGCGCACGCTCGCGGGCGCGCAGGCTCTCAACCATCCGACCACGATGCCGAATGCGACCTCGCTGACGATAATGGCGGCGAACTCGCCGATGGCGATCGGCAACGAAAATGTACCGGTGACGATTGCCGCGATGGCGAAACGATAGAGGATCAGCGCCGTGGCATCGTTCGCCAGCCCCTCGCCTTCGAGTATGACGAGGATGCGACGGGGGAGGCGGAGCCGCCGCGCGATCGCAAGCGGCGCGACCACGTCGGGCGGCGCCACGATCGCGCCGAGCAGGAAGCCGACATTCCATGGCAGACCGATCAGGTAGTGGGTGGCGGTCGCCACCGCCGCCGCCGTGAAGATCACGCAGCCGACGGCGAGCAGGACGATCGGGCGGAGGCTGTTCTTGAACTCGCGCCAGCTCATGGCCACCGCCGCCATGTAAATCAGGGGCGGCAGCACCAGGAGCAGCACCAGTTCCGGCGGCAATTCGATGCTGGGCATGCCCGGCACGAAGGCCAGCGCAATGCCGGCCAGCATCAAGAGGATGGCGGGCGCGACATTGAGGCGCCGCGCCAACAGCGCCGTGCCTGCCAGCACGGCAAGCAGGATCAGGAAGATCTGGAATCTGGCTTCCATGGCCGTCCCAATTGGCCCCGAAGCGCAGGCGAGGTCAATGCGCGATGGACGGCCGACCGTGCGAGATCGAAAAAGCGGCCGTCCGATCCGCCGGGTCCGAGCCTGCCTACTCGCGCAGGTCGTAGCGATAGGATTTGGAGACGATCTGCCAGCCGTCCTTCAGCTTCATCGCCACCAGATAGTCGGTGAAATAGCGTGGCGGCAATTGGCAGCGGACCTTGATGAAGGCGGTGGCGTCGTCGGAGCGGTCGATGGTGACGATGAAATCCTCGCGCGGCTTGCCCTCCGCCTTCGCCGACGGCCGCTTGCGCACCCGGTCGAGCCAATCAGGCACTGTCAGCACCTGCAGCTCGCCCTTTTCCAGCCAGCGCAGGTCGGCGGAGGGGTGAAAGATCGCGCCGAGCTTGTCGGCGTCGCCCTCATAGAGGCCGTCGAAATAGTTCTGCACGACGGCTTCGACGGTTGATCGGTCTTGGCTCATGGTTTGTTCCTCCCACGGATCATTTGTTGGTAGCCCGGGCGGAGCGGAACGCGCAACCGGGACACCTTGATCGACGGTTACGAGCGGTCCCGGGTTACGCTGGCGTTTCACCGGGCTACGGCCTTGGTGGGCCGAACCATCATTGGTCCCACGGTACTAAAGCTTATCGGATGGTGCGGTCTCCTTCGTGACCTGGCTCACCAAACCCCGCCTCGGCTTCTGATAGGTTCTGCTATCATGCGGAACAGGCTTTTTTTTGAAGGTGCGGTAATGAAATCGATTGGATTTCCAGGATTGCATCGCCTGGTTCTGGCGCTGTTCCTCCTTTTGATGTGCCAGCCGGCCTTCGCCGAGAAGCGCGTTGCGCTGGTGCTCAGCAATTCCGCCTATCAGAACGTCGCACCGCTCCCCAACCCCATCAATGACGGCGCGCTGATCGCAGCGACGCTGAAGGACGCCGGTTTCGACGTGGTGGATTTCCGCCGCAATCTTCCGGCGGTCGCGACCCGCCGCGTGCTGCGCGACTTTGCCGATCGTACCCGCGATGCCGACATCGCCGTGGTCTACTACGCCGGCCATGGCATCGAGGTCGACGGCGGCAACTACCTCATTCCGGTCGATGCCAGGCTGGAACGCGACACCGACGTTTACGACGAAGCGTTTTCGCTCGACCGTGTTCTGATCGCGATCGAGCCGGCCAAGAAACTGCGGCTCGTCATCCTCGACGCCTGCCGCGACAATCCCTTTGCCAAGACCATGAAGCGCACGGTGGCGTCCCGCGCGATCGGGCAGGGCCTCGCCAAGGTCGAGCCGACCAGCCCGAACGTGCTGATCGCCTATTCCGCCAAGGCCGGCTCCACCGCCGCCGACGGCGACGGCAACAACAGCCCCTTCACGTCGGCGCTCTCGAAACACCTGACGACGCCCGGGCTCGATGTGCGGCGCGCATTCGGCTACGTCCGCGACGACGTGCTGAAGTCGACCAATAACCGCCAGGAGCCGTTCGTCTACGGCTCGCTCGGCGGCGAGGACGTGCCGCTGGTGCCGGCGCCGGCCAAGGTGGCGGCTCCTGCCGCGCCCGCACCGAGCCCGCAGGCCGACATCCGCCGCGACTACGAGCTGGCGCTGCAGGTGGGCAACAAGAGCGCGCTCAACGCCTTCCTGGCGCAATACCCTGATGGCTTCTATGCGAGCCTCGCCAAGCTCCAGCTCGAGAAGATCGCCGCCGAGGAAGCCCGCGTCGCCGCCACGGAGAAGGCGCGGGCGGCGGAGCAGGAGCGGGCTCGGCTTGCCGCCGAAGGTGCCCAGAAGGCGCAGCAGGCCAAGGCGGCCGCCGACGCCAAAGCAGCCGAACAGGCGCGCATCGCCGCTGAAAAGGCCAAGCAGGTCGCGCAGGAGCAGGCGGCGGTCGCCGAACAGAAGCGGCTCGCTGCCGAAAAGGCACTGGCCGACAAGGTCGCCTCCGACAAGGTCGCCGCCGATAAGGCCGCAGCCGACAAGCGTGCCGCGGATCAGACGGCCGCTGCGCCCGCGGCAGCGCCTGGCGATAAGGATAAAGCGGTGAATGTCGCCGCGCTGAGTGCCGGCTCACCGCAAGTTGACGTTACCAAATCTGTGCAGACGGAGCTGCGCCGGGTCGGCTGCCTTGCCGGTGCCGCCGATGGCGAGTGGAACGCCGCCTCGCGGCGCTCGCTGACGCTGTTCAATCGCTATGCCGGAACCAGGCTCGACACCAAGGTGGCCAATGTCGATACGCTTGATGCCATCAAGCTGAAATCCTCGCGCGTCTGCCCGCTCGTCTGCGAGCACGGCTATAAGGTCGATGGCGACCACTGCACCCGGATCGTCTGCGGCGAAGGCTCGTTCCTCAACGACCATAATGAGTGCGAGAAGCGGCGCGAGAAGAAGCCGGTCGCCAAGCGCGATTCCGACGATCGGCCGGCGCGGCGCGAGGGCGCCGAGCGGCCAACGCGCGAACGGCGGCCGCTCGCCTCTTCGGGCGGCGGTGGCGGAGGCCAAGTGGTCTGCGATCGCGGCGGCTGCCGCCCGGTCGCGCGCGGCTGCCACCTCGAATTCCGCACCACCGCGCAAGGAGGCCCATACGAGGGCGGCGGCGGCAACGTTCAGGTTTGCAACTAGATCGCGCTCGCCGCGATATTGACCATCAACGCCAACAGTGCCGTGTTGAACACGAAGGAGACGATGCCGTGCACGGTTGCGGTGCGGCGGATGATCCTGTCGGTGATGCCGACATCGGAGACCTGCGCGGTCATGCCGATCACGAACGAGAAGTAGACAAAATCCCAATAGTCGGCCTCGACATGTTCCTTGCCGCTGGGAAACTGCAGGCCGCCGGGTTCCTTGCCGCGATAATATTCGTGCGCATAGTGTAGCGAAAACGCGGTGTGAACCAGCGCCCAGGACAACGCGATCGTGACGATCGCGAGCGTCAGCGCCTCCGGGCTGCTCTTGGAGGCGCCGAGCTCGAAGACAATGGCGGCGAGGCTCGCGAAGGCGCCGAGCGCGGTCACAAGCAGGATCAGGAACCGGCCGTCGTCCTGCAGGATCGCGTTTCGCCTGATGTAAGCGATGCTGCATTGGAGCATCATCATGAAGGCGAGGGCGAGATACAGCGCGACGAAGATGTCCCAGCCGATCAGGAGCCGCGTCACCGGGCGCAGTGCCTGAGGCAAGAGGAAGAACGCGGCGATGCCGACCGCGATCGCGATGAAGATGCGCGGCCGCGAATACACCACGCGGACGGCCTTCGGCAGTTTCCGGAAGCGAACAAGGCGTTCCTCGAATTCCTTGCTCATTCGTCCGGCCCACTTCGGTCTATTTGATTGTAACGGTCAGGCCGCGAACTCGTTCACCTCCCCCGCAAGCGCAGGGTTATCGCATATGAAATAGCACTTGGTGGGCGATCCCTTCGCGGCCCATCCTTCGAGACGCCCGCCTTTGGCGGGCTCCTCAGGATGAGGTCTGATTCGCGGCGGGATCGATCTTAGACCCTCATGGTGAGGAGCGCCGCTTGCGGCGCGTCTCGAACCATGAGGCCCGCCTCGTTCACAGCCACCAACAGCTATATGCAATAGCCCTGCCCGCAAGCGGGAGAGGGAGCGCAGCGTCGTCTCGGCCAGCCGATCCAATCTGATTGGCACCCTAATTCCTGCGCTCCGCGACGAACCGCGCCGCCGCGCGCAGCACCTCGCCCTTCGGTCCGAACACCGACAAAGCGGAATCGGCGCGGGCCAGGAGATCACGGACGCGCTGCTTGGCGCCCTCGATGCCGAGCTGGGTGACGAAAGTGGTCTTGCCGAGCGCCGCGTCCTGGCCGGTCTGCTTGCCGAGCGCGGCAGCATCGCCCTCGACGTCGAGCAGGTCGTCGGCGATCTGGAAGGCTTCGCCGAGCGCGCGGCCGAAATCGTCGAGCGCCTGATATTCTTTCTCGGAGGACTGGCCGAGGATGGCGCCGGCGATGCAGCCGAAGCGGAGCAGCGCACCGGTCTTCATCTGCTGCAGCCGCGCCACGTCCACTGGCTCGCGGTCGCCGAACCGGCCTTCGCCGGCAAGGTCGAGCATCTGTCCGCCCGCCATGCCGCCGACCCCGGAGGCGCGCGCCAGCGCCCGGGTCAGTGCCAGCCTGACGCCGGCATCGCGATGGATTTCGTCGCGCGTGATGATGTCGAAGGCGATCGTCAGCAGCGCGTCGCCGGCAAGGATCGCGGTCGCATCGTCATAGGCCTTGTGGAGGGTGGGGCGGCCGCGGCGCAGATCGCTGTTGTCCATCGCCGGCAGGTCGTCATGGATCAGGGAGTAGCAGTGGATGCATTCGAGCGCGGCGCCTGCCATCAGGGCGGCGGCGCGCGGCACGCCGAATACGGCGGCACTCTCAACCACCAAAAACGGCCGCAGGCGCTTGCCGCCGCCAAGGCTCGAATAGCGCATGGCCTCGATCAGCCGTTTCGGGCGGACGATCTCGTCCTGCTCCACGGTGTCGGCCAAGAGTTTCGCCAGCAGGGCCTCGGTATCGTCAGCGGTCTGGTCCAGCCGCTTGGCGAATTCTGCAGTACCGGTCGTCATTAAGAATTGCTCCAGGTCGTATTCCGGGGGCGGACAATCGTTGATGGCACCGGCTTCGTCAATTCCGCCGGGCGCCCGGAAGTGCCTTAAAAGCGCTGGAAAAACCGCCAATTGTCGCGAAATCTCACCCGAAACCGGCCAATTTTGCCGGCCGCGCCGACCCGCTCTCAGCCGGAACCTCCAATTTGCGCATCGTCCGGATCCTTTTGCTGCTGCTGGTGGCCGTGCTGCTCGTGCCCTACGTGCTGATGCCGCTTTACCGGTCCGGCCATCCGGTCTCGACGCTGATGGCCTGGCGCACCCTGAAGGGCGCGCCAGTCACCCGGCAATGGGTCGATTTCAACGCGATCTCGCCCTATCTCGCCCGCTCAGTGGTGGGATCGGAGGATTCGAGATTCTGCAGTCATCGCGGCATCGACTGGGACGCGCTGCAGGATGCGATCGATGACGCGGAGGACGGCGAGCCGAGCCGGGGCGGCTCGACCATCACCCAGCAGGTCGCCAAGAACCTGTTCCTGTGGCCGGGCCGCAGCGTGATCCGCAAGGCGCTGGAACTGCCGCTGGCCATGTGGATCGATTTCGTGCTGCCGAAGCAGCGAATCCTGGAAATCTATCTCAACATCGCCGAGCTCGGCCCGTCCGGCCAATTCGGGGCCGAGGCGGGGTCGCAATATGCCTTCGGCCATTCGGCGGCGACCCTGTCGCCGCGCGAGGCGGGGCTGCTGGCGGCGATCCTGCCCAACCCTGTCAGGCGCAGCGCCCGCAATCCTGGTCCCGGCGTCCGCCGCCTCAGCGCCACCTACATGGCCCGTGCCAGCGCTGTTCAGCGCTGCTGGAGCGAAAATCGCGGGTTCTGAATCTGCTGCATTGGCCAGTCTCACTTCCTGCCGGCGCCGTCCTCGCTTCCCTGCTGCCCCTGCGTGCGGAACCACTAGCTGATGATCATGGTTTGTTCCTAAGCTCATTGGAGCTTAAATATCAGCTCATACATTGGGCATTGAGGATTGGGATATTTTGTTGCCGGAATGTTCCGATTGTTCGACCTATATTCAGTTTTTCCCCGCAAAAGCGCTTTTGATGGGTGAATGGGTCTTGGTGAATCAACGGAACTCATCTATAGCTCACTCAGAGATTCACTTGGACTCAGAGCAATGGACCCCCGCAAACTTGCGGCTGAGATGAAGGCCAAAGCCCTCGCCGATCTTAAGGCGGCCGAGGAGATGGAGCGCGCCGCCGAGAAGCTGGTGAGCATGGCGGCAGAGCAGGGCTGGCAAATTGACATCAAACCCGCCAATCTCGCGGCCGGGTCGCCAGTGATTGGCGCGCCTTGGCTTACGGTGAATCCCCAACAGCCGGCTCCTGATTCCCCCAAGCGAGGCGGCAAGGCCGCCGATCCGAACAGCACCACCTCGCGGTCGAAGACCGAATCGATAAGGCTCATTCGCGAGAAGCGTCGTCCCATACCGTTGGGAGAGCTAATTAAGCTGCTTGCTGAGGTGGGAGTCGTGCTTGGCGGAAAGAACCCGAATCAGGCTCTGAGCGCGAATCTTGGCCATTGCCCCGAGTTGGAATCCACCAAGCGTGGATGGTGGCTTGCAGGCGAACCGTTACCCGCTGAAGACACGTCTCCCGTCATCGGTCGGGACATCAACTTGCCGGGGCTGAATTAAACGACAACGGCGGCCAAGGGCCGCCGTCTGGAATACCGCCTGCATCAGGCCGCGACACTGGCGCAGGGGGTGAAGCCGAGGGTGAGGAGCCCGAAGCTACGCGGCGAGGCCCGGGGCGGTCGCGGTAAGCCCCGGTATCCTAGGAGGTTGCCATGCAACCACCATAAAGTAGCCGTGGCGTGGTGCCGGTCTGACCACCGGTGCCGCGTCACGGCCCTCTGTATAGCTAAATCATTGGAAATGTGCAAGGATTCCGTGAGATAATTATTTCAAGGACTTACTTGAAACGCCCACAGGATAAGTCAAGACAAGACGGCTCACATTCGGAGCGCGAGACCAAGCGGCGCTTTGTGGAGGCACTAGAGGCTGGCCTGAAAACGGCCACCCAAACCTTTAAAGAGAACCAATCTGACCGCGTCAGGCCCTAGCTTTACGCCATCGCTTCCTCTATAAGCGCGGCCTTATCGGCATCGCAGCTCGCTTTTGACGCGCGTCCTTCATTTCGGACGATGCCTCCGCAACACCCCTAGAGGACCGTTATGGCTGTTCCCAGAAGAAAAACCTCGCCGTCGCGCCGTGGCATGCGCCGCTCGGCGGATGCGATCAAGAAACCGACCTATGTCGAGGACAAGGATTCCGGCGAACTGCGTCGCCCGCACCACCTCGACCTCAAGACCGGCATGTACAAGGGCCGGCAGGTTCTGAAGAAGAAAGAATCCTGATCCCGAAGACAGTTGGATTCCGGCTCTGCAACCTGCACGGCCGGGATCACAATTGATTGGGCCCCGCCTGACATCGGCCAATGAGTGCGATAAGACGGTTCGCGTCGGCGCGTAGAGAGTGATCCCGAAGGCGTTTCGCTCCTGGTTTCCATCGCTAAGGCCTCGCTCGCATGGTCGGTTTTCCGCTGCTGCTGATTCCGCTCGCGGTCTACAACATCGTCGTCTTCCTGATGCCCGGCGTTTCCTTCGCCGATCCGCTGCTGACGCTGATGCTGATGTCGGGGGCGGAATGGCCGATAACGCTGAGCGACATCCTGCTGGCGCTGGGCATCCTGCTGCTGCTGCTCGAGGTCATCAAGGGCGCGCGTCCGGGCGCCAAATTCCTGATGGATCACTTGCTGTCGCTGATCGTGTTCGGTGCGGCAGCCGCCGAATTCATCCTGTGGCCGAAATTCGGCACCTCGACCTATGGCCTGCTGACGCTGCTGGCACTGGCGGATTTCATCTCCGGGATTGCGCTCCGCACCCGCCGCACGGCGGTCGCTTCCGCAAGTAGGGTGCGGCAAATCGAACCGGAGCCCGCTCCCCCGCCACAACCCGCGCCAGCAGCCCCGGCCCCGCCGCCGGCTCCCTCGCCGGCGCCACCCGTTGCCTCAACAGCGCCCGCGAGCACGGTGCCGGCGGCGGCCTCGGTCGCGGAATCGGTATTGCAGGATCATTCAAAGCCGACGCAGTCACAACCCGCGGTCGCTTCCCCCGACCTGCAGCCGGACCGCAATCCGCCCGCTGAACCCGAACAGCGTTGATCGAGAATCAGATGATCTGGCGCGTGCGGCGGGCGACGCCGCGCCGCTCCTGCGGGCGGGCGGAATAAGCGGACTGTGCGTCCGCAGGCGTCCCCTGTCGCAACGGACGGGTCTGCGGCGCCAGCGCGGCGGTCGCGATCAGTTGGGTCACAAAGCCCGCGTCAGGCCGTGGCAGCGGCCGTTTGGACACGTAGTCCAGGGTCTTGGTCACCGGGACGAGTTCAACCGAGGTGGCCGTGGCGCCAGTCAAAACCTCGCCCTCCCGCACCTGCCTTGATCCGCCGGCTTCCGGCATCGCCAATCCCGCTCGATTGTCACGTTTCGGGACGCTAGCATCCCCTTGGACCTGAACTCGCAAGGACCATGCCGGCGCACGGGCTTTTGTTCCCGGTGGCGGCAAAACGTGGTTTCCAGATTATTTATGAACTTTACCTAAGGTCTGATCGGAAACAGAGGCACACTCCGGGCTTGGAATCACTTACCCACTGTCACGTGCGTCCAGTTGTATCCACTTGGCCGTGTCCTGAAACGAGGCGACAGCAGATGCCCTCCATCCCGCCAGCCGCCGACATCCTGGCTTCGCTCGGCCAGGTGACCTTCGTCTGGGACATTGCCTCCGATGCGCTCGTCTGGAGCGACAATGTGGCCTCGGTTTTTCCCGATCTCCCGCCGGAAGCGCTTGCAAGCGGCGCAGCATTTTCAAGGCTGATCGAGCCATCGCGTGCGATCCGGTCCGATGCGCTCGGCCAACCCGCGGCGCTGCGCAGCGGCGAAGGCACGCCCTATCGAATAGAGTACGGCGTGCGGGCAAGCACCTCGGTGCCCGTGATCTGGATCGAGGAAACCGGCCGCTGGTTTGCCGGACCAGATGGCCGGCCGGTGCGCGCCCACGGTGTGATCAGGATCGACAATGAGCGCCATGCCCGCGACGAGCAGCTCGTGAAGCTGTCGCGGCACGACCCGCTCACCGGCGAACTTAACCGCACCCACCTGATCGCCTCGCTGGCCGAGGCGGTCGAGGAGGCGACGCGCTTCCGCTCGTCCTGCGCCTTCATGCTGATCGGCATCGATCATCTGGCGCGCGTCAACGACGCCTTCGGCTTCGACGTCGCCGACGCCGTGATCGCGGAAATCGGCAAGCGCATCCGTGCCCGCCTGCGCGGTGGCGACGTGCTCGGGCGATTCTCCGGCAACAAGTTCGGGCTGATTCTGCGCAACTGCACCGTCGACGATGCCAATGTCGCCGCCGAGCGTTTTCTGGCGGCCGTCCGCGAGGAGATCGTGCCGACCAGGTCAGGCCCCGTCTCGGTGACGGCGTCGATCGGCGCGGTGAGCGTGCCGCGACATGCCCGCAACGCAGACGAGGCGATCAACCGTGCCCAGGAGATGCTGGATACCGCCAAGAGCCGCCGCGCCGGCTCGTTCCTGCTTTGGAAGCCGAATGTCGAGCGCGATGCCCAGCGCCGCGTCAACATCCGCGTCACCGACGAGATCGTTACGGCGCTGAACGAACGGCGTATCGTCGTGGCGTTCGAGCCGGTGGTCGATGTGCAGTCGCGGCAGCCGGCTTTCTATGAGTGCCTGGTGCGCATGCAGCAGGAGGATGGCCGGGCGTTGTCGGCGCCCGACATCGTGCCCGTTGCCGAGCGTCTCGGCCTGATCCGGCTGGTCGATCACCGTGTGCTCGAACTTGCGGTGGCCGAGCTCGCCGCGTCGCCAAAAGTTCAGCTCAGCCTCAACATCTCGCCGGACACCACGATGGATCCGGACTGGCTCTCCGGAATCGAATCGCTGATGGCCGCGCATCCCGGCGTCGGCGAGCGGCTGATCGTCGAGATCACGGAGACGGTGGCGATCCACAATCTCGACGAGGTGCGCGGCTTCGTCGCGCGGTTGAAGAATTTCGGCAGCCGGATCGCAATCGATGATTTTGGCGCCGGCTACACCTCGTTCCGCAACCTGCGCAAGCTCGGCGTCGACATAGTGAAGATCGATGGCGCCTTCGTGCAGAATATCGCGCATTCCGCCGACGACCGCGCCTTCGTGCAGACGCTGCTCGACCTCGCACGCCGGCTCGGCATCAAGACGGTGGCGGAATGGGTGCAGGATGAAGCGTCCGCGGCGATGCTGCGGGACTGGGGCTGCGACTACATCCAGGGCCGCCTGATCGGATTGGCCTCACCGAAGCGGCCATGGGACGCGGCGGACAAGGCGATCCCGGCGGCGGGTTAGTTCGTCGTCCCCGCGGAAAGCGGGGACCCATCAACCACAGGGCGCAGTTGTTGCGACTAACCTGCCGCTCCTTCACGCCACAAAATCAGGTCCTGTGGTTGGGGTCCCGGGTCAAGCCCGGGACGACAGCGAGGTGGACGACGCCCGGACAATGCACACGACTGTCGTCCCCGCGCAGTGCTGGCGACCCACCAACAATTGGGGTGATGGTCCCGGCTCGAGGCCGGGACCACACAGATCACTCTTCTTTCTTCGTCGTTGTCGTCTCGCGCGACATCCGCTCGAGGCGCTCCTGCATCTCCTTCATCTGGCGGCGCAGGTCGTCGATATTGTCGTCATCCGGCGATGGTTCCGGCACTTTCTCGGGCTCGGGCGTTGCGGTTCCCGTGCGCGGCGGCACGAATGGCTTGAACATGGAGAAGGTCTGCTGGAACAGCTCCATGTTGCGCCGAACCTGTTCCTCGAGCGGCGCGAAGGGAGTTCCGCTCAGCGTGCTTGCGATCTGCTTGCGGAATTTCTCCTGCTCTTTGGTCAGCGTCTCGATCGACTGCTCGAGATATTTCGGCACCACCATCTGCATGCTGTCGCCGTAGAAGCGGATCAACTGTCGAAGGAAAGTGGTCGGCAACAGGTTCTGGCCGGCCTTGTTCTCCTGCTCGAAGATGATCTGCGCCAACACCGATCGGGTGATGTCGTCGCCGGTCTTGGCGTCGTAGACGAGGAAATCCTCGCCTTCCTTCACCATCGCGGCGAGATCCTCGAGCGTCACATAAGTGCTGGTTCCCGTATTATAGAGCCGCCGGTTGGCGTACTTCTTGATCGTGGTCGGGTGTTCTGATTTTGCCATGGGGGCTCACACATCAACACCAGGAGGGAATCCCTGCAGCATTGCTGCAAGGCTGATGCACACGCATCGCAGCAAAGGTAAGCATTTTCAAAGCCGCTCGGCAACGATTTGTGCGGCACGGTTAATTCCAAAGCATAGTTATTGCTCAGGAAAGCTCCAACGGGGTCAATTTAAGTGCGCCGCGGCAGGATTCGCCCGTCTGGCCGATTGACATGCCTCAAGGAGGTTAACAGGATAAGACGGAAAGATAGGCCCGCGTCCGGCCGCCCGCCCGTCGCCAAGCTACCCAAGGCCACAACCTCAAGCTCCAAAACCTCAAGCTCTAGGAGATGCCCATGTCAGACGATGTCGTCATCGTCAGCGCCGCCCGCACCCCGGTCGGCAGTTTCAACGGTGCGTTCGCCAGCACCCCCGCCCACGACCTCGGCGCCATCGCCATCAAGGCGGCGCTGGAGCGTGCGGGCGTCGAGCCGGGCCGCGTGTCCGAGGTGATCATGGGTCAGATCCTGACCGCCGCGCAGGGCCAGAACCCGGCTCGCCAGGCCTCGATCGCCGCCGGCATCCCGGTGGAAAGCCCGGCCTGGGGCGTCAACCAGCTCTGCGGCTCGGGCCTGCGCTCGGTCGCGCTCGGCTACCAGGCGCTGGTCAATGGCGACTCCGAGATCGTGGTCGCCGGCGGCCAGGAATCCATGAGCATGGCCCCGCACGCGCAGCACTTGCGCGGCGGCGTCAAGATGGGCGGCCTGGAGCTCGTCGACACCATGATCAAGGACGGCCTGTGGGACGCCTTCAACGGCTACCACATGGGCAACACCGCGGAGAACGTGGCGCGGCAATATCAGATCACCCGCGCCCAGCAGGACGAATTCGCCGTCTCCTCGCAGCAGAAGGCGGAAGCCGCGCAGAAGTCCGGCCGGTTCAAGGAAGAGATCGTCCCCGTCACCATCAAGACCCGCAAGGGCGACGTCGTGGTCGACGCCGACGAATATCCGCGCCACGGCGCCACGCTCGACGCAATGGCCAAGCTCAAGCCCGCGTTCGAGAAGGACGGCACGGTGACCGCCGGCAGCGCGTCCGGCATCAATGACGGCGCCGCCGCCGTGGTGCTGATGACCGCCAAGCAGGCGGCCAAGGAAGGCAGGAAGCCGCTCGCGCGCATCGTCTCCTGGGGCCAGGCCGGTGTCGACCCGAAGATCATGGGTACCGGGCCGATTCCCGCGTCTCGCAGTGCGCTGAAGAAGGCCGGCTGGAGCATCGGCGATCTCGATCTGATCGAGGCCAACGAGGCGTTCGCGGCGCAGGCCTGCGCCGTCAACAAGGACCTCGGCTGGGATACGTCCAGGGTCAACGTCAACGGTGGCGCGATCGCGATCGGTCACCCGATCGGCGCGTCCGGCGCTCGCGTCCTTGTGACGCTGCTGCACGAGATGCAGAAGCGCGACGCCAAGAAGGGCCTCGCCACGCTGTGCATCGGCGGCGGCATGGGCATCGCGATGTGCGTCGCACGCGACTGAACAAGAGGCAACATGCCGGGTTGAATGATGAAAAGATCGTCTGTCAACCGCAGTGCAAGCTGATAAGAAAAATGCCCGGTCTCGTGCCGGGCATTTTGCATTTTGGAGCATGACTTGAATTTCAAGCATGACTTGAATTTCAAAAGACCGGCACAATGTCGGCTTACAAAAGGCGGCCAAGGAGGAGACGGACATGGCACGTGTTGCATTGGTAACGGGAGGCACGCGAGGCATCGGCGCTGCGATCAGCAAGGCGTTGAAGGCGGCCGGTTACAAAGTCGCGGCGACCTATGGCGGCAATGATGCCGCGGCGGAGAAGTTCAAGGCGGAGACCGGCATTCCCGTTTACAAATGGGACGTCGCCTCGTTCGACGCCTGCGCTGCCGGGGTCAAGCAGGTCGAGGCCGACGTCGGCCCGATCGACGTGCTCGTCAACAATGCCGGCATCACCCGCGACACCGCGTTCCACAAGATGACGCTGCAGCAGTGGAACGAGGTGATCAACACCAATCTCGGCTCGCTCTTCAACATGACGCGCCAGGTGATCGAGGGCATGCGCGCCCGCAAGTTCGGCCGCATCGTCAACATCTCCTCGATCAACGGCCAGAAGGGCCAGTTCGGCCAGGTCAATTATTCTGCGGCCAAGGCCGGCGACATCGGCTTCACCAAGGCCTTGGCACTTGAGAACGCCAAGGGCGGCATCACCGTGAACGTGATCGCGCCCGGCTACATCAACACCGAGATGGTGCAGGCGGTGCCGAAGGATGTTTTGGAAAAGAACGTGATCCCGCAGATCCCGGTCAACCGCCTCGGTGAGCCCGAGGAGATCGCGCGCGCGGTGGTGTTCTTGGCGGCCGACGACGCCGGCTTCATCACCGGCTCGACGCTCACTGTGAACGGCGGACAATATCACGTGTGAGCGAAGCGCTCGCCTCGGCGGCAAATCCCGGTGAGTCGTCATGCCCGGGCTTGTCCCGGGCATCCACGTCCTTATAACGCACGCCAGCAATGAAGACGTGGATGGCCGGGACCCGGCTACGCTGAGGCTTCGCCGGGCACTCTAGTGTCAGTCCGGCGAAGCGATAGCGAAGACGGGCAAGCCGGCCGTGACGGAAACCTTTCGATGACTCCCCGTACCGCCACCCTGATCGGCCTGACCGCGATCATCATGTGGTCGCTGCTCGCCGTGCTCACGGTCGCGACCGGCAAAATCCCCGCCTTCCAGCTCGCGGCGATGACGTTCGCGATCGGCGCGCTGGTTGCTTTCGCGACCTTCATCTTTCGCCCCGAAGCATTCGCTGCGCTGAAGCAGCCGCTGGCGGCTTGGGTCGTCGGCGTCGGTGGCCTGTTCGGCTATCACGCGCTGTATTTCCTGGCGCTGCGTTTTGCGCCGCCCGCGGAAGCTGGATTGTTGAGCTATCTCTGGCCGCTTCTAATCGTGCTGTTTTCTTCGTTCCTGCCAGGCGAACGGCTCGCGCCGCATCACATCATCGGCGCCATCCTGGGGCTCGTGGGGACGGTGCTGCTGTTCGGCGGCGACACCGGCGGATTCGCGCCCGGCCAGATTCCCGGCCTTGCCGCGGCGTTCGTCGCGGCCTTTGTCTGGGCGAGCTATTCGGTGATGTCGCGCTGGCTTAAATCGGTGCCGACGGATGCGGTGGCCGGCTTCTGCCTTGTCACCGCGCTGCTCGCTGCGATCGTACACAGGATGGTCGAGACCACGGTGTGGCCCGAGACCTCTGGGCAATGGCTTGCGATCGCAGCGCTTGGCGTCGGTCCGGTCGGCGCCGCCTTCTTCACCTGGGACATCGGTATGAAGCGTGGCGATATCCGTGTGCTCGGTGCGGCCTCCTACGCAACGCCGCTGCTGTCCACTGCGTTCCTGATTCTCGCTGGCTTCGCGGAGCCGACTGCCGCGATCGCCATCGCCGCCATCCTGATCGCCGGCGGCGGCCTCTTCGCCGCGAAGGATATGTGGAAGAAGTAAGTAGCTTCGTCGTCCCCGCGAAAGCGGGGACCCATAACCACAGGGCGTTGTCGTGTGCTTCGCTGCAACCGCTTGCTCGCGCCACAACATCTCCCTGTGGTTATGGGTCCCGGGTCAAGCCCGGGACGACAGGAGGAGAGGTCGACGCAAGGAAACTACTCCGGCTCCCAGCCCTTCGGCGCCAGTTCGAACTTCGCAAATTCGAACGCCGGCGCGACGGTGCATCCGACCAGGGTCCAGTCGCCGCTGCACTCCGCCGCCTGCCATGCATGCGCCGGCACGATCGCCTGCGGCACTTCGCCGGCTGCGAAATCGGGGCCGAGACGGATAGTCCGCTGTCCGCTCGCATCGGCGATCCGCAAGGTCAGCGCATCGCCTGAATAGTAGTGCCAGATCTCCACCGCATCGACGCGATGCCAATGCGATCGCTCGCCACGCGCGAGCAGGAAATAGATCGCGGTCGAGCGTGACCGTCCGTCCGCATCTGCTGCGCCATCGCGAAACGTCTCGCGATAATGGCCGCCTTCCGGATGCGGCTTCAGCTCAAGCTGCGCGATGATCTCGGCGGCCGTCGGCTTTGGCATCACGACTTGTTCTTGCGCTCGCGCAACTCGCCGAACACCTGGGCCCCGTCGGCGCCCTTCATATGCAGCTTGGCGGCCACCGCCGGCTCGTCGGCGCGCAGGAACACGTTGGCCTTCTTCTCCTCGCCAAGCAGCGTCGGGACCGTCGGCTTGTTCGCCGCGCGCAGCCGCGTCACTTCCTCGGCGCGGGCTTTCAGCGCGGGATTGTCCGATTCCACCGTCAGCGCGAACTTGACGTTGGAGGCGGTGTATTCGTGGCCGCAATAGAGGCGGAAATCGTCGGGCAGCGCGCGCAGCTTCAACAGCGAATCCCACATCATGGGATAGTTGCCCTCGAACACCCGGCCGCAGCCGATCGAGAACAACGTGTCGGCGGCAAACACCGCCTTCTCGCCGTCGAACACATAGGAGATGTGGTCGAGCGTATGGCCCGGCGTCTCCAGCACCCGCGCCAGCAGGCTGCCGACCTTGATCACGTCTCCATTGGCGGCGCGCAGGTCGACATTGGCGATCGCCGTGGTCTTGTCGTGCGGCGCGACGACGCGGCAACCATATTTCTGTTTCAGTTCGGCAACCCCGCCGACATGGTCATGATGATGATGGGTGATCAGGATATCGGTCAGATTCCAGCCCTCGCGCTCCAGCGCCGCGATGATGGGGCCGGCTTCCGGCGCATCGATCGAGGCGGTGGCCTTGGTGGCGGGATCATGGACCAGATAGCCGAAATTGTCGGTCAGGCAGGTGAAGAGACGGATTTCCGCAGACATGATATCTCCCGCGAGCGGCCTGGGCGTTACCGTTTGAGCATGATCTCCGCGCAAACGCTTTGCGTTTGTCGCGAGGGATAGCCGGTGCCACTTTTCCGGATCATGCTCTAGCACGCCCCATATGCGCGGGAAATATGGCGTTAAGGCTCGCGCAACAATGCAATTTTCGGGAACACGGGCGTGAGGGCGGCGTGTTAGGTTGGGTGCATGGACGTCATTGATCTTCGCGATTTCTATTCGCAGCGCCTGGGCATCGTGGCGCGCCAATTGATCAATCGCGGCATTCGCGAGCGATGGCCGGGGGCCGAGGGCCAGCGCGTGCTCGGGCTCGGCTACCCCACCCCCTATCTCGGCCTGTTCCGCGAGGGTTGCGAGCGCTGCATCGCGTTCATGCCGGCATCACAAGGGGTTCTGAAATGGCCGACCGGACGGCCGGCGCTGGCGACCCTGGTCGACGAATTCTCGATGCCGCTCGCGGACGCCGCGGTCGATCGCGTGCTGCTCGTGCACGCGCTGGAGATGTCTGACGATCCGGAGCGGCTGCTCCGCGAAGTGTGGCGGGTGCTGGCGCCGTCCGGCCGGCTGATCGCGGTGATCCCCAATCGCCGCGGCGTATGGACGCGCACCGACAACACGCCGTTCGGCCACGGCCGGCCCTATTCGCGGGCGCAGATCACGCAGCTCCTGCGGCAGACCTGGTTCACGCCGACGGCCTGGGGTGAGGCGCTGTTCATGCCGCCGGTCGCGGGCAGTTGGTTCCTGCGCTGGGCGATGGCGTGGGAGCGCCTCGGTGCGGCGCTGTCATTGCCGTTCGCGGGCGTCCACATCGTGGAAGCGACCAAGCAGGTCTATCGCGCGATCCCCGCGAACCGCGAACGCGCGCGGCTTATCCCGTCGCTGCAGCCCGTGCTCGTGCCGTCGTCGTCGCGCGGGTGATATTTGACCGGCTTCTCCTCCCGTCGTCCCGGGCTTGCGCGCCGCGGCGAAGCCCCTTGGCGTAGCCGGGACCCGGGACCCATAACCACAGGCGCTTGTGGTGTGCTCCGCTGCAACCGCTTGCTCGCGCCACAATAGCTGCCTGTGGTTATGGGTCCCTGCTTTCGCGGGACGACGAAGATGAGGGACGAAGGAGAATTGTCGTCCTACTCATTCCCCGGATTGAAGTCTTCGCTCGGCTGGGGTTGCGCGGCGACGTCGGGGCGCGGACCATGCGGCCGGCGCCGCCGGCGCGGGAAGCGCTCGCTACGCTCGCTGCGTTCGTTGCGTTCTCCGCCGCCATTGCCTTCATAACTGCCATTGACCTGCGGCTGCGCGCCTCCCGTGATGAAGGACGGCAGGCGGTCGACGCCGCCATTGTCCGCGATCACCGGCTGCGGCTGGTTCTGCGGCGGCGCTTGATATTGCGGCTGCGGACGATGCTCGCGCTCGCGATGCTCTCGCGGTTGCTGCTGGTCGCGCTGATAGGGCTGCTGATGGTTTTCGCGCGCATAGGGCGGCTGCGGCACGAAGCCGGGCTCCTGCCCGAAGCTTGAATAGCTGTCGTCATCGTCGCCCTCGTCGGTCGCCGGATCGTTGTCGACACGGGGCGGCTGCTGTTGATTCTGCCGAAGCTGTTCCTGGGCCGCGGCGATGATGCGGAAGTAATGCTCGGCGTGCTGATAATAGTTCTCGGCGGCGACCGGATCGCCGGACGAGCGTGCGTCGCGCGCCAACTGAACGTATTTTTCCGCAACGTGGGAAGCGGTGCCGCGGATCTTGATGTCGGGTCCGTTCGATTCGAACACCCGCGTCAACGGGTTCTGACCACGCCGGTTGTTGTTGTTATTGTTATTCCGGTTACGCATCCGCTTGTTGTTTTGACCGTTTCTCATGTCTCGCCTTTTATTCCAGCCCTAAGTTACCAGCGTTGAAATTGCCGTCGCGGTGGAAGTTGCCCGTCCAACCGGCGCACGCGTTCGCGCGCACCGAATCACGATGCCATTCGGATCAATGCCAAAGTTCGCCAACCATCGCGTTGAGCAAAGACGCGTTCCCCAACCGCCGGCCGGTCGGCCTGCGGATCAATTATTCAGCTTGCCGAGGCAAGCCCAGTTCTCTGACGTAAGTCTTCAAGCGCAATACAGGCTTTCGTTCGCTTGGCGGTCGAGAGCAGCACAGCCCCGGCTATTGCGCTCTAACAGACCTGCGTTTTGGAACCTTTGATCGGCGGGCTCTCGGCGAGAACCCTGGTCTTCACCCGTTAACGGATACGGGGCCAAACCGATGTCATGACCGGAACGTAGTCGTTCCCGGGGGATATTCCAAGAGGTTTTTTTGCGTTCCAATAGGACTTTATCGCGGCAATTTGCGGCCCGCTACCGCCCGTGGGATGCCTGCCAGATCGGCCCTCGGCGGTCCGGCCGGCACGAGCCCTGCCGCCGTCATCAAAGCTTCAACTGCCTCGCTCTGCCTGATGCCTGATTCGACAACCAGCGCGGCGCCAGGGGCCAGCAGATCGGCTGCCTGTGGGATCAGCGCGCGATAGGCATCCAGCCCATCGTCGCCGCCATCGAGCGCGGCAAGCGGGTCGTGCTCGCGCACTTCGACCGCAAGCTCAGCTATATCCGCGGAGCGGATATAGGGCGGATTCGACACGATCAGGTCGAAGCGGCCGGAAAGGCCCGATGCATAGTCGCAGGCGATGAAGGTCGCGCGATTCCCAAGGCCCAACGCCAGCGCGTTGTCATGCGCCGTGCTAAGCGCTTCCGTGCTGATGTCGGTGCCGGTGCCGGTCGCCGCGGGAAGCTCGGAGAGCAGCGCCAGCAGGATCGCGCCCGTGCCGGTGCCGAGATCGGCGATCCGCAACGGCTTTTCCAAAGCGCCGTCTGTGCGGAGAATCTCCAGCGCGAGCTCGACCACGGTCTCGGTGTCGGGTCGCGGCACCAATGTCGCGGCGGAGAGTTTTAGCGGCAGGCCCCAGAATTCCTTTTGCCCGAGGATGCGCGCGACCGGTTCGCCGGCAAGACGACGGCGCGTGAACGCTTCGAGCTTAATCGCTTCGTTCTCCGTGAGCGTTCGGCCCGCCGCCGTGATCAAGCCGGTGAGGTCGAGACGGAGCACCGCGCCGAGTAGCATCCGCGCATCGAGCTCGGCCGAATCGATCGCCGCCGATTTGAGGCGCGCGGCGAGTTGTCGCCGCGCCGCATCGACATTGAGACCGACAAAAGCGCCCACAGCCTCACCGTCGTCCCTGCGAAAGCAGGGACCCATAACCGCCGGCTTTCATTATCGCGTGAGCCATCGGTTGCGTTGTCGCGAGTAATCCGGGTGGAATGTTGAGGACATTACTCTGCCCTGTGGTTATGGGTCCCTGCTTTCGCATGCTTTCGCAGGGACGACAGAATTAGGCAGCCGCGCCTTGCGCGGCGAGCTGAGCGGCCTGATGCTCTGTTGTCAGCGCGTCGATCAATTCGCCGAGCGCTTCGCCCGAGATCACCTGGGGCAATTTGTAGAGCGTCAGGTTGATGCGGTGATCGGTGACGCGCCCTTGCGGGAAATTATACGTGCGGATGCGCTCGCTGCGGTCGCCCGAGCCGACCTTCTCCTTGCGGTCGGCCGAGCGCGCCGCCTCCGCGCGCTGGCGTTCGGCATCGTAGATGCGCGAGCGCAGGATGTTCATCGCCGACGCCCGGTTCTTGTGCTGCGAGCGGCTGTCCTGCATCATCACCACGATACCGGTCGGGATATGGGTGATGCGGATCGCCGATTCCGTCTTGTTGACGTGCTGGCCGCCGGCGCCCTGCGCCCGCATGGTCTCGATCCGTAAGTCTTCGTTCTTGATGTCGACGTCGACGTCCTCGACCTCCGGCAGCACGGCCACCGTGGCGGCGGAGGTGTGGATGCGCCCCTGCGTCTCGGTATCGGGCACGCGCTGCACCCGATGCACGCCGGATTCGAATTTCAGTTTGGCGAACGCGCCGCGGCCCTGCACCTCGGCGATGATTTCCTTGTAGCCGCCGACCGTGCCTTCGCTCGCCGAGATCACCTCGACCTTCCAGCCCTGCAGGGCGGCGAAGCGCTCATACATGCGGAACAGGTCGCCCGCGAACAGCGAAGCCTCGTCGCCGCCGGTGCCGGCGCGGATTTCCAGCACCACGTTGCGGTCGTCCATGGCGTCCTTCGGCAACAGCGCGATGCGGATCTGTTGCTCGAGCTCGGCAAGCTGTGCATGCAGCGTCTCGAGCTCGGTTTCCGCCATGCCGCGCATGTCTGCTTCGGTTGCAGGATCGGCGATCAGGCTCTGGGTGTCGGCGAGCTCCGTGCGCGCGGCGCGATAGGCCTTCACCGCCTCGATCAGCGGATTGAGCTCGGCAAGCTCGCGGGTGATCTGGACATAGCGTTCCGAGTTCACCTGGCCGAGCAGTTCGGCCTCGAGCGAGGCATGATGGGCGAGCAGGACATCGAGTTTGGCTTCGGGCAGCATGGATCGTTCTCAAATTACGGAAAGGGCAGGGCGGCGTCATTGAGGCGAGCGTCGCTACAATGTGAGCCCTTCGGCTTCCGCAAATTCCGTCAGCTTCTCGCGGATGGACACGCTGCCGGTCGGCGCGTCCAGAAGCGGGTTGATCATCGCTTCCGCCTTTTTCGCGTCGAGATCGAGGATCATCGCCTTCACCGGACCATGCGCGGTCGCCGACAGCGACAGCGAGCGGTAGCCGATCGCGATCAGCGCCAGCGCGCCGATTGGCTTCGATGCCATCTCGCCGCACAGCGAGGCGACCTTCTTACAGGCCTGTGCCTTGCGCACGATGTCGCGCAGCGCGCGCAGGATCGGCGCGGACAGGATATCGAACCGTTCCGAGACCTTGGCGTTGCCGCGGTCGACCGCGAACAGGAACTGGAACAGGTCATTCGATCCGACCGAGAGGAAATCGACCCGCTTGAGCAGCTCGTCGAGCTGGTACAGCAGCGCCGGAACCTCGACCATGGTGCCGACATCGACGCGCTCCGGCAGCGAATGGCCGTGCTGGCGCAGATAGGTCAGTTCCCGCTCGACAATAGCCTTGGCTTGATCGAACTCGGTAACGTCTGATATCATCGGAAACATGATCTTCAGCGCGCGGCCGCCGGCAGCGCGCAGAAGCGCACGGATCTGGCCGCGCAACAGTCCCGGGCGATCGAGGCCCAGCCGGATCGCGCGCCAGCCGAGCGCCGGATTCTCCTCGACGACCGTCTCCATATAGGGCAGCGCCTTGTCGCCGCCAATGTCGAGCGTGCGGAAGGTGACGGGCTTCGGCCCGGCCGCATCCAGCACGGTACGATAGAGCGCGAGCTGGTCGCTGGAGCGCGGCAGGTTCGGGCTTACCATGAACTGCAGCTCGGTACGGAACAGGCCGATGCCGGCGCTGCCAGTGTCGTCGATATGCGGCAGATCGATGGTCAGGCCGGCGTTGATCAGGAGTTCGATCGGCTGGCCGTCCTTGGTCACGCAGGGCTTGTCGCGCAGCGCCGAATATTGCGCCTGCCGCCGCGCCCGAAACCGGACCCGCTCGGCATAGGCGGATTCGATCTCGGACGATGGGCGGACGTAGATCTCGCCCGAGATGCCGTCGACGATGATGGCGTCGCCGGGATCGGCGATGCCGGGCGCGTTCGGCACCTCGCCGACCGCGGGAATGCCGAGCGCGCGTGCCACGATGGAAACGTGCGAATTGGCGGTGCCTTCCTCCAGCACCAGGCCGCGCAATCGCTTACGGTCATAGTCGAGCAGCGCCGCCGGGCCCATCGCGCGGGCGATCAGGATCGCGTTGTCGGGCAATTGCTCTCGTGATGGTGCGTGGTCCTGGCCGACCAGTTGCCGCATCAGGCGATGGCCGAGATCCTCGAGGTCGTGCAACCGGTCGCGCAAGTATGGATCGGTCGAGCGCAGCATGCGCGCGCGGGTGTCGGACTGCACGCGTTCGACCGCGGCTTCGGCGGTGAGGCCGGTGGCAACCGCCTCATGCAGCTTGTGCGACCAGCCCTGGTCGTTGGCGAACATGCGATAGGCTTCCAGCACGTCGCGATGCTCGCCGCCGTCGGCGACGTCGCCGCGCTCCAGGAGCCGGTCGAGATCGGCGCGCAGCTTGGTCAGCGCCGCATCCAGCCGCTTGATCTCCTTCGGCAGGTCCTCGGCGATATAGTTGGTGATGACGACGCGCGGCTCGTGCAGCACGACATGGCCGAGCGCGATGCCCTCGGACAGGATGGCGCCGGTCTTGTGCATCGAATGCCGCGCCGCCGGCTCGGCGCCCGGCTGCGCCAGCGCCGCCAATTCGCCGGAGGCGATCATCTCCGCCAGCACCATGGCGGTGGTCTGCAGCGCCTCGACCTCTTCCTCGACGTAAGTGCGCTTGGCGCGGTTCTGCACCACCAGCACGCCGAGCGTGTTGCCGGCGCGCAGGATCGGCACGCCGAGGAAGGAGTGGTAGATTTCTTCGCCGGTCTCGGGGCGGTAGGAGAAGGCCGGGTGGCTCTGCGCGTCGCTCAGGTTGAGCGGCGTGGCCTCGCTGGAAACGAGGCCGACCAGGCCTTCATGGGCGCTCAGCACCGTCCTGTGGACAGCGTCGCGATTCAAACCTTCGGTGGCGTAGAGTTCGAGGGTGTTATCGACGCGCAGCACATAGACCGAGCAGACCTCGGCCACCATGTTGGCCGCGATCAGGACCACGATCTTGTCCAGCCGCTCCTGGGCCGAGACCTGCTCCGCCATGGTTTCGCGGAGCCGTCTCAACAGGACGCGGGGACCTCCCGAAGCGCTCCGCATAGGTTGAAACCCTCCCCCACATGGCCAGCAGGCCGTGTAGCCGGTAGCCGGCGAGAAACTCGACTAATCCAACAATTTTATCCATCGGCGCCGCCGCAAGCTCGCAACCCTGCCGAATCGGATTCGCCAAGACTGTGACACAGTTTACGGCACCCTCCGATCAGGCCGTATAGCCAATCGAGCCTTGTTTTGCCAAGCAAAACGCCTGCCAAAAGGTATAACGTCTCTGTCAGCCCAATGCTGCGGTAGCTAAGAGAAATTCTTACTCGCAACCGCGAGAAATGTGAGCTCGAGCTGTTCCACCTCTCCCATAGGAGAGGCCCGTTCACCCTCCCCTGAAAGGCAGGGCTATCGCATATGAAATAGAACTTGGTGGGCGGTCCCTTCGCGGCCCATCCTTCGAGACGCACGCTTGGGCGTGCTCCTCAGGATGAGGTCTGATTTCGCGGCGGGATCTTAGACCCTCATGGTGAGGAGCGCCGCTTGCGGCGCGTCTCGAACCATGAGGCCCGCCTCGTTCACAGCCACCAAACAGCCATATGCGATAGCCCTGCCCTGAAAGGGGAGGGGCGGGTCGCATGCAGCGTAGCGGAATGCGAACCGGGGAGGGGTCAGCTCTCTCTACTCGGCACCGTCTCAATGGAGAGACTGTGACCCCTCCCCCCGCCGCTCATTTCATTCGCGTCGACCCTCCCCTTTCAGGGGAGGGTAAGGAACTTGTCCGCATTTCGGGAGAGGTGAAGATCACGTCTGGTCGAGACCGTACAGCGTGTGCAGTGTACGCACCGCAAGCTCGGTATAGGCGGCATCGATCAGCACCGAGAACTTGATCTCGGAGGTGGTGATGGCGCGAATGTTGATGTTGCGCGCGGCGAGCGCGGCAAAGGCCTTGGCCGCGACGCCGGCATGGCTGCGCATACCGCTGCCGATGACAGATACTTTCGAGACGTCGGTGGCGCTGTCGAAGCGCTGGTAGCCGATCTTGCTCTTGGCCGCGGTGATGGTGTCGCGGGCGCGGGTGTAGTCGCTCGCGGGAACGGTGAAGGTCAGATCGGTGGTCTTGCCGTCCTCGGAGACGTTCTGCACGATCATGTCGACATTGATGTTGGCATCCGCGAGCGGGCCGAAGATCGCAGCCGCCACCCCCGGCTTGTCTTCGATCTGGCGCACGGAAATCTGGGCTTCGTCCCTGGAGAAGGCGATGCCGGTGACGACGTGCATTTCCATGATTTCCTCCTCGCTGCAGATCAGCGTGCCCGGCGGCATGCCGTGCGGGTCGATATCTTCGGGCTTGTCGAAGCTGGAACGGACGAAGATCGGCATGTTGTGCACCATGCCGAGTTCCACCGAGCGCACCTGCAGGACCTTCGCGCCCTGGGAGGCCAATTCCAGCATGTCCTCGAACGCGATTTTCTCGAGCCGCCGCGCCTTCGGCACCACGCGCGGATCGGTGGTGTAGACGCCGTCGACGTCGGTATAGATGTCGCAGCGGTCGGCCTTGACCGCCGCTGCAATGGCCACCGCCGAGGTATCGGAACCGCCGCGGCCGAGCGTGGTGATGCGGCCGGTCTCGGGATTGATGCCCTGGAAGCCGGCGATGACGGCGACCTCCTTCCGCTCCTTGAAGCGGTTCATGATCTCGGTGCCGTCGATACCGAGGATGCGTGCCGAGGCGTGCGCGTCGGAGGTCTTGATCGGGATCTGCCAGCCCTGCCAGGAGCGCGCCTGGATACCCATGCTCTGCAGCGCGATCGCGAGCAAACCGGAGGTGACCTGCTCGCCGGAGGCCACGATGGCGTCATATTCGCGCGCGTCGTGCATCGGGGAGGCCTCGCTGCACCAAGCCACCAGCTCGTTGGTCTTGCCGGCCATGGCGGAGACCACCACGGCGACGTCGTGCCCGGCATCGACCTCGCGTTTGACATGGCGTGCGACGTTGCGGATTCGGTCGATATTGGCGACGGAGGTGCCGCCGAACTTCATCACGAGGCGGCCCATGACGACGCGTGCATTCCCTGTGAGGATCGGTAGAGTGCCCGCGCTTTAAACCAAGCGCGGGGGCTGAAACGCGCGTATACATAGCGAAGCGGCCGGGGGCAAGCGGGTTCCTGGCGCCGTCCGCGGCGGGGGCACGGGCTGGCTGGAGCAGCGGTAACTGAGGCGTTTGTATGGGGCGTTATATCGACGAGATCCTGCAGCCCGGCGAGAGGGTGCTGTATTCGACGAATGCGCACTGGATTTTCTTCCTGCCGGCGATGGCCCTCTGGGTCGTGGCGATCGTGTTCCTGGTTTTGTCCTATATGGTCCCAACCGGTGCGCCGGCGGTGCTGTGCCTGGTGATGGCTGCTCTTGCGGCAATCGTGGCGCTCTACAAGACGGTGATGGCGGGGATCAACCATTGGACCACCGAAACCGACGTCACCAATCTGCGCGTCGTGCACAAAACCGGCTTTATAAGGCGGAAGACCATCGAGATGAGCTTGGACAAGATCGCCAGTGTCAACGTGGAACAATCCATTCTGGGACGTATCCTCAACTACGGCGATGTAACGATTTCCAGCGTTGGTGAGGCAGAGGAGGAGATTCCAACCATCGCCTCGCCGCTGGCATTCCGCAATTCGATCACGGCGCGATAGGGGCGCGCGCAACATGGCCATGCAATCTGACTTTTCCGGCACCACGGTCGATCCGGCCGAGGTCGCAAAATTCTCGAAACTCTCGGCGGAGTGGTGGGACCCGCGCGGCAAGATGGCGCCGCTGCACAAGATCAATCCGCTGCGGCTCGGCTATATCCGCGATGCCGCCTGCCGCAAGTTCGATCGCAACGCCAGGAGCCTGAGCTGCCTGTCCGGTTTGCGCATCCTCGATATCGGCTGCGGCGCCGGGCTATTGTGCGAGCCGCTGGCCCGGCTCGGCGCGCAGGTGATCGGGATCGATCCCTCCGCCACCAACATCGCCGCCGCGAAACTGCATGCCGACAAGGGGCATCTGCCGATCGATTACCGCTGCACCACGGTGGAGGAGATGGATGCGCGCGAGCGCTTCGACATCGTGCTGGCGATGGAGGTGGTCGAGCACGTCACCGATGTCGGCGTGTTCCTGAAGCGCTGCGCGGCGATGCTCAAGCCCGGCGGCTTGATGGTGCTCTCGACCCTGAACCGCAACTGGAAGAGCTTTGCGCTCGCGATCGTCGGCGCCGAATATGTGCTGCGCTGGCTGCCGCGCGGCACCCATCAATGGAGCAAGTTCGTCACCCCCGACGAACTCGCGCACTACCTGCAAGAGAACCGCCTCACCATCACCGACCAGGCCGGCGTCGTCTACAACCCGCTCGCCGACAAATGGGGCATCTCGTCGGATATGGACGTGAACTACATGGTGGTCGCGGAGGAGGGGTAGGGGCTGGCGCAGGGACCCATTTCCGTCATTGCGAGGAGCGATAGCGACGAAGCAATCCATGTTTCCGCAAGTGGCACCATGGATTGCTTCGCTGCGCTCGCAATGACGGCGATGGGAATTCGTAGTCCGAGCGCAATCCTGTCATGCACCGTCCATGTTGACCGCGGGCGTGACGCCCGCCACGGTGCCGTCGTTTTCCCAGCCCGCCCGCGATTCTCCCGCACATGCTCACGATTGCCTCGCTCTGGATTCCCTTCACCATCGTCGCTGCGCTCGGGCAGGTCGCGCGCAATGCGATGCAGCGGTCGCTGACCGGGCCGCTCGGGACCTGGGGCGCGACCAATATCCGCTTCCTGTTCGGTTTTCCGTTCTCGGTCCTGTTCTTTGCGCTGGTCATAGTGGCGACCGGCGATTCCGTTCGGTGGCCGCCAGCGGTGTTCTGGCCGTGGCTCCTGCTCGGCGCGCTCAGCCAGATCGTCGCCACCGGCTTGATGCTGCTGGCGATGAACGAGCGCTCCTTCGTGGTGACCACGGCGTATCTGAAGACCGAGGCGATCCAGACCGCGATCTTCGGCTTCGTCTTCCTCGGCGATCACCTGACATGGCTCAAGGTGATCGCCATCCTGATCGCGACCATCGGCGTCGTCATCACAGCGCTCCGGCCCGGCGGCGAGAAGGGGTTTGCGGAAGTGAAGCCGACCATCATCGGCCTGGTCGCGGCGGCCGCCTTTGCGCTGTCGGCGATCGGCTTTCGCGGCGCGATCATCACGGTGCCCGGCGTCTCCTTCGTCACCGCGTCGACCTACACGCTGGTGTTCGGCCTGTTCGTGCAGACGCTGGTGCTGTCGATCTATCTGCTCTTGCGCGCGCCCGGCGTGCTCAAGGCGATCCTCGGATTGTGGCGGCCTTCGATGCTGGCGGGCTTCATGGGCGCGTTCGCCTCGCAGTTCTGGTTCCTGGCCTTCGCGCTGACGGCGGCGGCGAACGTGCGAACGCTGGCGCTGATCGAAGTATTGTTCGCGCAAGGGCGTGGCGTACTACTCGTTCAAGCAGCCGATCTCGCCGCGCGAACTTTCCGGCATCATCCTGATCGTGATCGGTGTGGCGCTGTTGATCGCGGCGTGATCCTCGCCTTGTCATTCCGGGGCGCGCGGTAGCGCGAGCCCGGAATCCATCGGGCGGCAGGCGCAAGTGGAGAAATGGATTCCGGGTTCATGCTGCGCATGCCCCGGAATGACGAGGGCGTATCAGTTGCGGTCGTCCGGGAGCACCGGCAGCGGCGAGACCTCGACGCCTTCGTCGATCAGCGAGCGCGCCTCCTCCGGCGAGGCTTCGCCGTAGATCGGGCGGTGCTCGATATCGCCGTAATGCATCTTGCGCGCTTCGGTGGGGAAGCGGTCGCCGACATTGTCGGCGTTCTTGACGATGTGGTCGCGCAATTCCTTCAGCTTGGCGCGCAGCTCGCGCTCCTGCGCCATCATCAGCGGCGTCGATTCGCTTGCTGCCGGCTCCGCGGCCGTAGCCGGCGCTGGCTCGGGAGCGGCTTTGTCCCGGCCTTTCTTGCCGATGATCTGCGGCGCCATGATCGCCTTCTCGACCTTCGATGTGCCGCAGGTCGGGCAGGCCACGAGCTTGCGGCGGACCTGCTGGTCATAGGCCGACGAACTCTGGAACCAGCTTTCGAAGGCGTGGCCCCGTTCGCAGCGCAGGTTGTACCGGATCATGCCGAGCCCCGGACGAGATGCAGATGCTCCGGACCTGCCTTGGGGTCGGCGACGGTGAAGCGGCGCCCATGCTGCAGCGAGGGGATCGCCCTGCGCGCGGTCTCGACCTTGGCCGGATCGATCTTCGCCAGGAACACGCCCGGCTCGACGCCGCCTTCGGCGAGGATCTCGCCCCAGGGGTCAATGATCAGCGAATGGCCATAGGTCTCGCGCTTGTTCTCGTGCAGGCCGGCTTGCGCGGCGGCAAACACGAAGCAGCCGGTTTCGATCGCGCGGGAGCGGAGCAGAACATGCCAATGCGCCTCTCCGGTCTTGCGGGTGAAGGCGGAGGGCACGGTGAGGAACGACGCGCCGCTTTCGGCAAGCGCGCGATAGAGCGCCGGGAAGCGCAAATCATAGCAGATCGTCAAACCGATCCGGCCCCAGGGCAGATCGGAGATCACTGCGGTCTCGCCCGGCTGGTAATTGGCCGATTCGCGATAGCTCTCGCCGCCGGGCAGATCGATATCGAACATGTGGATCTTGTCGTAGCTGGCGAGCAGATTGCCGTCGGGGCCGATCAGGAAGGAGCGGTTGACAGCCTTCTCCGGCGAGAAGCGCAGCGCCAGCGAGCCGACATGGAGATGGATCTTCAGTTCGGATGCGAGCGCGCGATAGGCCTTCAGCGACTTGTCGTCCTCTTCCGAAGCCAGATGCTCGAACAGCGCCTTGCGGTTCAATTGCATCATGTTGCTCACTTCGGGCGTGAGCACATAGTCCGCGCCTTGCGCCGCCGCCTCGCGCACCAGTTTCATGCCCTGTTCGAGACTCGGCTCCGGCAGAAGCGAGGTGCGCATCTGCACCATGGCGGCGGTGAAGGTGCCATCGGCGCTCATCAGGCCACGCCTTCGCTGTCGAGCAGACCATCGAGCTTGCCCTCGCGGTCGAGCGCATAGAGCTCGTCGCAGCCGCCGACATGGGTGTCGCCGATGAAGATCTGCGGAAAGGTCGAACCGGCGCCGGCCCGCTCATACATCTCGTCGCGATAGGCCGGGTCGGTCTCGACGTTGAATTCGGTGAAGGCCGCCTTCTTGCGGGTCAGAAGCGACTTGGCCGCGCTGCAGTAGCCGCAGCCCGGGCGGGTATAGATTTCAATCGCAGCGGTCATGGCGCGCTCGGTTGTGATTTTGTTCGGGATTATATGGGAGCTTTGTGGGTATCGACAACCCGGGCGAACACCAGCACGTCGACCTGCGCGGCTTTGGCCCGCAGCAGCGCCCGCGCGCAGGCGTCAACCGTCGCGCCCGAGGTCAGGACGTCATCGATCAGGATCACGCGGCGACCCTGGACTTCGGCGGCACGGTCCGGCGCCACCTTGAAGGCACCCTGCACATTGGTTGCCCGCTGCGCCCGCGACAATCCGACCTGCTGCTCGGTCCGCCGCACCCGGCGCAGCGCATCGGAGGCGAGCGCAACGCCGCTCTGGCGCGAAATGACGCGGGCGAGCGTGCCGGATTGGTTGTAGCGGCGGCTCCAGCCGCGCCGCCAATGCAGGGGAACTGGTACCAAAACATCGGCGTCGCAGAGCAATTCCTTCCCCGCCCGCGCCATCCAGCGGCCCATTGCCGGCGCCAGATCGGTGCGGTCCTGGTATTTCAATGCGTGCACCAGCGTGCGCGCGACGTCGTCATAGCGCACCGCGGCGCGGGCGCGCTGGTAGGCCGGTGGATTGGCGATCGCCTCCATCGATAGCAGCTCCGGACCGGGATCGTAGACGAAGGGGATGCCGAGCCGCGGGCAGAAGGGTGGTGCAATGAACGACAATTTGGCCCAGCAGGCGGCGCAGACACCCTCGCCATCGACCGGTTCGCGGCAGGAAACGCACAGCGTCGGCAGCGCGATGTCGAGCACCAGCCGTGCCGCATGCGTCCATGCTCCCTGCGCAACGCTCAGCGCGCCGCGCAGATGGCTTGCAATGGAGCGGGATGGTGATGCCTCGGCGCCCATGGAACGAGGGTAACTTCACGAACGTGTCAGCTCAAGCATTGCGTTGCCAGCGACGGGGGCAAGGCGTACCAACCGGCATGGCCGCAAACTCGACCACACCTGTATTGTTTGACCGCGCGCTGCTCGCGGCGCGGCTGAAGCGCGCGCGGCGCGATGCGCCGGTCACCTTCCTGCTTGAGCGCGTTGCCGAGGACATGAGGGAGCGATTGCAGGCGGTTACACGCGAGTTTGTTGATGCCGCCGACATCTGGACGCCGGGCAACGCGCTCCATGATCTCTTGCGCGAGCGATGCAAGTCCGTCCGCGAGGTTGCGTTCGAGGCGTCCGAAGTGCTTCCGCTGCAGCCGCAGTCGCTCGATCTCGCAGTCTCTGCGCTCGCCTTCCAGTTCGTCAACGATCTTCCCGGCGTGCTCGCGCAGATCCGTCGCGCGCTGAGGCCTGACGGGCTGTTGCTGGCGGCGATGATCGGCGGCGATACGCTGACCGAGCTCAGGCAATCCTTTGCCGCGGCCGAAGCCGAATGCGAGGGCGGCGTCTCGCCGCGCGTCGCGCCATTCGCCGATCTGCGCGACATCGGCTCGCTGCTGCAGCGTGCAGGCCTCGCGCTGCCGGTGACCGATGTCGACCGCATCGTGGTGCGCTACGACAACGCGTTCGCGCTGATGCAGGAACTGCGGCGCATGGGCGCGACCAACATCCTGGTCGAGCGGCGCCACGCTCCGACCCGCCGCGCCACGCTATTGCGGATGGCGCAGATCTATACTGAGCGCTTCGCCGATCCTGACGGCCGCATCCGCGCCACCTTCGACGTGATCTGGCTCTCCGGCTGGGCACCGCATGAAAGCCAGCCCAAACCGCTGCGGCCGGGTTCGGCGAAAGCGAGTCTGGAAGAAGCGGTGCGGAGAGCGGGGAAAGCCTAAGCCAAGCGTTCCGTCATGCCGGCCTTGTGCCGGGCATCCACGTCCTTTCTTGCACGTTCCAAGACGTGGATGGCCGGGACAAAGCCCGGCCATGACGAGTCCAGGGCTTACAACAACAAATCAATCAGATGCGGGATCAGCGGAACGTCCGCCGCTGGCATCGCGTAGTCGCGCAGCTTGTTAGCGCGGACCCAGGCGAGGTTCTGTCCTTCGCGCGCAATCACCATGCCGTCCCAGCGCCGGCAGATGTAGAGCGGCATCAATAGATGAAACGTCTCGTAGGCGTGGCTCGCAAAGGTCAGCGGCGCCAGGCAGGGCTCGGCGACGGTGATGCCGAGTTCTTCGTGCAATTCGCGGATCAGCGTCGCCTCCGGCCGCTCGCCCGCCTCGACCTTGCCGCCCGGGAATTCCCACAGCCCCGCCATCGGCTTGCCCACCGGCCGCTGCGCCAGCAGCACGCGCTTGTCGGCGTCGACAAGCGCGCAGGCAACCACGAGGGTGAGTTTGATATCGGTCATGCACCACACGCTCGCTGAATCGTAGCTAAATCGTAGGGTGGCAAAGCGAAGCGTGCCCACCACCAACACTCTGCTCGCAATGGTGGGCACGCTTCGCTTTGCCCACCCTACAACGTCTATCCCCTCACCCTGAGGAGCCTGCGAAGCAGGCGTCTCGAAAGGCGAGGCCACCGGCGGGGCCTCATCCTTCGAGACGCGCGAAGACGCGCTCCTCAGGATGAGGGGCTGGCACTGTCGTCATGACCGGTAATCGCCGTTGATCGCGACATATTCCTTGGTGAGATCGCAGGTCAGCACGCGGTCGCGGCCCTTGCCGAGGCCGAGATTGACCTTGATCTGGATCTTCGGCTGCTTCATCGCCCGCGATACTTCGGCCTCGTTGTAGGAGGGATCGCGCGCGCCGCTCTTGGCGACGCGGATGCCGTTGAAGGCGATCGAGAGCTTGTCGCGGTTGGCGGGCTCGCCGGCCTTGCCGACCGCCATCACCACCCGGCCCCAATTGGCGTCCTCGCCCGCGATCGCGGTCTTCACCAGCGGCGAATTCGCCACCGACATTGCAATCTTTCGTGCGGAAGCTTTGGTCGTCGCGCCGTCGACGATGATCTCGACCAGTTTTCGCGCGCCCTCGCCGTCACGCGCCACCTGCTCGGCAAGATCGGCGAGCACATCGCGGAACGCCTTGGCGAACGCTTTCAAGCGCGGATCGCTGGCGCGGCTGATCTTCGGCGCGCCATCAGCAGCAGCGGTGCCGGTCGCGAATGCCAGCAGCGTGTCCGATGTCGAGGTGTCGCCATCGATGGTGACGGCGTTGAAGGTGTCCTCGACCCCGCTCTTCAAGAGCTGTTGCAGCGCGGCTGATGACAGCGGCGCGTCGGTGAAGACGAAGGAGAGCATCGTCGCCATGTCGGGCGCGATCATGCCGGCGCCCTTGGCCATGCCGTTGATCGTCACCTTGGCCTTGCCGAGCTTCACGGTCGCGGTCGCGACCTTCGGGAAGGTGTCGGTGGTCATGATCGCCTTCGCCGCGCCCATCCAGTCGGCGGGCGCAGCTCGCTCGGCCAGCGTCGCCAGCACGCCATCGAACTTGGTCGCATCCAATGGCTCGCCGATCACGCCGGTGGAGGCCAAAAACACCTCGTTGACGCCGCAGCCGACCGCCTTGGCGGCGATCTGCGCGGTCAGCGCGGTCGCCTGCTTGCCGGTCTTGCCGGTGAAGGCATTGGCATTGCCGGAATTGACCACGAGTGCGCGAGCAAATCCTCCCTTGGAAGATCCGCCTTTGCCGAGCTTGGCGCGGCACCATTCCACCGGGGCCGACGGGCACTTGGACTTGGTGAAGACGCCGGCAACCGTGGTGCCCTTGTCCATCACCGCGAGCAGCACATCGGTGCGCCCCTTATAGCGGATGCCGGCTGCCGCCGTCGCAAGCCTGACGCCCGCGATCGCGGGCATGTCGGGAACGTTGGTCGGGGCGAGAGGAGAGACGGCGGTGGACATGGAGAGCTTCCAGCTTCGAGGAGGGAAGCGCTCTGTATCATTCCTGTTGCCCAAACGGGAGAGGGCGCGCGACACAGGTGACACGGTAACGGTGTCGTCCCGGCCTTGCGCCGGGACCCATACCGCGTGATCTATCTGTCTTGCGAGGAGGCTGGTTGCGCCTCACCAACTTAGGCTCGTGGTTATGGGTCCCGGGTCAAGCCCGGGACGACCACCTAACTACTTCTTCCGAACTACTTCTTCGCCGGCGGCGCCATCTTGGAGTCGGACGGCTTGGCGGGGGCCGTCGTATCAGGCTTGGTGTCGCTCTTGGCGGTCTCTTCCGGCTTGTCCATGCGCTCGATCTTGGCGGCCTCGCGCAGCTTGGCGACATAGTCGGCCTGTGCCTTGCGGGTCACATAGGTCTCGATCTGGCTCTTGACCTGGTCGAACGGAGGCGCGGTGCGGTTGCGCTTCTCCTCGACCTTGATGATGTGCCAGCCGAACTGCGACTTCACGGGGTCGGAAATCTTGCCCGGCTCGAGCGAGAAGGCGACGGCGGAGAATTCCGGCACCATCTGCTCCTTGGTGAAGAAGCCGAGATCGCCGCCATCGGAAGCGCCTGGATCCTTCGACTTCTTCTTGGCGAGCTCGGCGAAATCGGCGCCCTTTGCGAGCTCGGCCTTGATCGCCTTGGCCTCGTCCTCGGTCTCGACCAGGATGTGGCGGGCATGCACTTCCTGCTCGCCGGTGATCTGCTTGGACGCCTCCTCATAGACCTTCTTCATGGCGTCGTCGGTGGTCGCGGCCTTGCCCTCGCTGGCGAGCAGGCTGTCCATCAGGAGCCGGTTGCGGGTGAAGGCGAGGCGCTTCTTGAACTCGTCAGTATTGTCGACCTTCTTGTCCTCGGCGGCCTTGGCGACGATCTTCATGTCGATCAGGAAGGCCAGCAGGTTATCCTTCCGCGTCGCGGGGTCCATCTGCTGCAGGCTCGGCCCGAGTTCCTCTTCGGCGATCGCCACGTCGCTCTGGCGGATCTCCTGCCCGTTGACCTTGGCGAGCACCGGGTTGGAATCCTGGGCGCGGACCGGCAGGCCGAAGGCGAGAACCGCAGCGAACGCGCCGGTCACGGCCAGGGACGCGAGGCCGACACGCAAGCCGGGCTTCATTTCGGCGAACGAGGTGGTCATGCAAAATCCTTAACTTGTCTCGAACAGGGGGACGTTCTTTTGAGCGGGGCGGACACTCGCCCAATCAAGGCGGCTTGGCAACGCGAAAAGTCTGTCAAAATGATGAATTCCTTGACATCTTGCCGAGCGTTGACAACCCCCGGGGCGGGCCATATCTCTGCGCCATCGTGTCAATGGCGACAGCGCTCATATTGCTTACGTTTTTGGCCGTTGAACCTTGGATTGCTTGCTTCCCACTCAATTGGCGGATCTGGCCCCAGGTTGGGGCCTTTGCCGGGGCGCGTCACGGTGAGTTGATAGACAATCGGCTGCACCACGCTCCGGTTGCAACGCAGAAGAACAGGAACTACGCATGATCGGCGCGCTCGCCCGCAAATTGTTCGGCTCCGCCAACGACCGGCGGGTGAAGGGATATCAGGCCCGCGTCAACGCCATCAACGCATTGGAGCCCGAGCTCGCCAAGCTTTCGGACGAGGCGCTGAAGGCCCGCACCGCCGAATTCCGGCAGGAGCTGGCGAACGGCAAGACGCTCGACGACCTCCTGGTTCCGGCCTTCGCCACCGTCCGCGAGGCCGCCAAGCGCACTCTCGGCCAGCGCCACTTCGATGTGCAGTTGATCGGCGGCATGGTGCTGCACGAGGGCGACATCGCCGAGATGAAGACCGGCGAAGGCAAGACGCTGGTGGCGACGCTGGCGGTCTATCTCAACGCGCTCGCCGGCCGCGGCGTCCATGTCGTCACCGTCAACGATTACCTCGCCCGCCGCGACGCCGGCTGGATGGGCCAGATCTATTCCTTCCTCGGGATGAGCACCGGCGTCATCGTCCACGGGCTCGACGATGCCGAGCGCAAGACCGCCTATGGCTGCGATATCACCTACGGCACCAACAACGAATACGGCTTCGACTACCTCCGCGACAACATGAAGTACCGCCTGGAGGACATGGTCCAGCGCGGGCACTATTATGCCATCGTCGACGAAGTCGACTCGATCCTGATCGACGAGGCGCGGACGCCGCTCATCATCTCCGGTCCGCTCGACGATCGTTCGGATTTCTACAACACCATCGACACGTTCTTTCCCCAGCTCGACAAGAAGGACTACGAGGTCGACGAGAAGCAGCGCACGGTGACGCTGACCGAAGGCGGCATGGAAAAGCTCGAGACGCTGCTGCGCGACGCCGGCCAGCTCAAGGGCGATTCCCTCTATGACGTCGAGAACGTCTCGGTCGTCCACCACGTCAACCAGGCGCTGCGCGCCCATACGCTGTTCACCCGCGACAAGGATTACATCGTCCGCGACGGCGAAGTCGTCATCATCGACGAGTTCACCGGACGCATGATGCCGGGCCGCCGTTACTCGGAAGGCCTGCACCAGGCGCTGGAAGCGAAAGAGCACGTGCAGGTCCAGCCGGAGAACCAGACGCTCGCTTCGATCACCTTCCAGAACTATTTCCGGATGTATGAGAAGCTTGCGGGCATGACCGGCACGGCCGCGACCGAGGCCGACGAATTGTTTGACATCTACAAGCTCGAGGTGGTCGAGATCCCGACCAACCTGCCGGTGGCGCGCCTCGACGAGGACGACGAGGTCTATCGCACGCAGACCGAAAAATATGCCGCGATCCTTTCCGAGATCGAGCGCGCCAACAAGCGCCTGCAGCCGGTCCTGGTCGGCACCGCTTCGATCGAGAAGTCGGAAGTGCTGGCCGAGTATCTGCGCAAGCACGGCTACAAGCAGATCGATTTCGGCAATCACGGCGCGCTGGACAAGCTCTATGCCGCGGCCCGTGCCGGCAAGCCGGCCAAGCTGTTCGCGGTGCTCAACGCGCGTTTCCACGAGCAGGAAGCCTATATCGTCGCCGAAGCCGGCGTGCCCGGCGCGATCACGATCGCGACCAACATGGCCGGCCGCGGTACCGACATCAAGCTCGGCGGCTCGCTCGAGATGCGGATCCAGCAGGAGACCGCCGCCATCACCGATGAGGCCGAGAAGGCGAAGAAGATCGAGCAGATCAAGGCCGACATCGAGCGCTTCCGCGAGATCGTCTTGAAGGCGGAGGAGGCCGTCGAGGTCGAACCGGCGAAAGGCAGCAAGCCGGCGAAGACGGTGACCAAGCCCGGCGGCCTCTACATCATCGGCTCCGAGCGGCATGAATCCCGCCGTATCGACAACCAGCTCCGCGGCCGTTCCGGCCGTCAGGGCGACCCCGGCCGCTCGAAATTCTTCCTGTCGCTGGAAGACGATTTGATGCGCATCTTCGGGTCCGACCGGCTCGACAGCATGCTGACCCGGCTCGGCCTGAAAGAGGGCGAGGCGATCATCCATCCCTGGATCAACAAGGCGCTGGAAAAGGCGCAGCAGAAGGTCGAGGCGCGCAACTTCGACATCCGCAAGAACCTGCTCAAGTTCGACAACGTCCAGAACGACCAGCGCAAGGTGATCTTCGACCAGCGCGTCGAATTGATGAAGGACGAGAGTGTCGCCGAGACCGTCACAGACATGCGCCACGCCTTCATCGAGGATCTGGTGGCCAAGCACATCCCCGAGCATGCCTATGCCGAGCAGTGGGATACGGCGGGGCTGAAGGACGAATTGAAGCGCGTGCTCGATGTCGACCTGCCGGTCGACGAATGGGCCAAGGAAGAGGGCATCGCCGACGAGGAATTGCTGGCGCGGATCGAGAAGAACGTCGATGAGCGCATGGCGGCCAAGGTTGCGCAATGGGGCCCCGAGGTGATGCGCTACGTCGAGAAGACGATCCTGTTGCAGACGCTCGACCATCTCTGGCGCGAGCACCTGATCATGCTCGACCATCTGCGCCAGGTGATCGGCCTGCGCGGCTACGGCCAGCGCGATCCGCTGCAGGAGTACAAGACCGAAGCCTTCAACCTCTTCCAGGAGATGAGCTCGCATCTGCGCGAAGCGGTCACCGCGCAGTTGATGCGGGTCGAGATCATCCCGCCGGAGGAGCAGCAGCCGGTGCTGCCGGCAATGGAAGCGCACAAGTTCGATCCGAACACCGGCGAGGACGAGATGTCCTTCGCCAACGCCTCCCTGGTGCCGAAGACCGCTCCCTCCGACCGCGATCCCAACAATCCCACCACCTGGGGCAAGGTCGGCCGCAACGAGGATTGCCCCTGCGGCAGCGGCAAGAAGTACAAGCACTGCCACGGCCGGTATGCGTGAGCCGTTTCGGGATGCCTTGCATTTTCACGCCGATGTTAACCCGGCGATGATCTTTGCGGGACTCGGTGCCCACGTGAGGCGGACGTCGCCGAGCGGCTCAATCGATTGTTAGGGAGTTGCAGCTAACAAGGCCGGCGCGCAGTGCGCGAACGGTTTAACGCGCGTCCAAACCAGCTCGATCGGAGGCGCGCCTTGCAGGTTCCCACGAAGGTCCGGCGTCGTCATTATCTGGCGATCTTCGCCCTCGCCCTCGCAACCCTGTCCTATCAAATCCTGATCACGCGCTTCTTCAGCGTGATGCTGTACTACCACTTCGCATTCGCCGCGATTTCGCTCGCCATGCTCGGCCTGACACGCGGTGCGATGATGGTCTACGGAGACGGCGAACGTTACGCGCCCGGGCGGGTCGGCATCGAGTTCGCCAGCCACGCATCGTGGTTCGCCATTGCCAGCGTCGGCGTCATGGTCGCCTTCCTGTATGCACCGCTCGTGATCCCCTCAGACCACGTGCTGCTGGCGCTGGCGATCGTGGCCGTGGCCTTCGTGGTCCCATTTACCGAGGGCGGGGTCTGCATCACGCTGCTGCTGACGCGCCTCCCCGATGGGGTGGGGTGGTTGTATGCGGCCGATCTCGTCGGCGCTGCAGTCGGATGTCTCGGTGTCATCTTCATATTGCTCGTCATCGATCCCGTGAGTGCCACCGTGTGGATCGGCGCGCTGGCCGCGGCGGCGGGCTGGATGATGGTCCGTGATGGTGACGATGCGCGCAGCCTACGCCTGAGCCGCACCACCGCGTTGACCCTGGCCGCCATCGCCACCGTGCATACGGGTCTTGCCGCGAGCGGCCGCGGCCATCTTGGAGTGATCTGGGCCAAGGGCGCGCAGCAGACCGGCACGCTGTTCGAGCGCTGGAACACCTATTCGCGGATCCGGGTACGCGACATGGGAGAAACGACTCCGTTCGGCTGGGGGTTCGTCCGCACGCCTGACGTCAAGATCGGTCAGCATTATCTCGACATCGATGCGGATGCTGCGACCCCTATCACCCGCTATTCGGGCGATATCGGTGCGGTGTCATATCTGAAAGACGACGTGATCAACGCCGCGTATCTGGTTCAGCAGCCGGCCGACGTCGCCGTCGTCGGTGTAGGCGGGGGGCGCGACATCCTCTCTGCAGTCTATTTCGGCGCCAAGCGTGTCCGCGGCATCGAGATCAATCCGGCGATCTTCGAGGTGCTCACTGACAAGTTCGCCGATTTCTCCGGCCATCTCGACCGCCAACCCGGCGTCACGCTGGTCAATGCCGAAGCGCGGAGCTACATCAATCATTCGTCCGACCGCTACGATCTGATTCAGATTTCGCTGATCGACACCTGGGCGGCTACGGCTGCCGGAGGTCTGACGCTCACGGAAAATCGGTTGTACACGGTGGAGGCGTGGGACGATTTCTATCGCGCGCTCAATGCGGGCGGTATGCTCTCCGTTTCGCGCTGGTACGATCCCGCCGTGCACCGCGGCGAGTTCTATCGCCTCGTGGCGATCGCGGCGGCCGCGCTGCAGCGCAAGGGCGTGCCGGCGAGCGAATTGGCGCAGCACGTTATTGCGGTGAACGTCCACAATATCGTGACTGTCATGACGCGCCCCGACGCGTTCACCGCCGCGCAATGGCAGGCCGCGCGCGATCGCCTTGCTGCGCAGGGCTTCACGATCTTGCTGGGGCCCGATGTTGCCTTCGATGCGGTTACGTCGGCCTTGATGTCAGGCCACGCCGATCAGGCATTCCTGGATGCGCTCCCGGAAAACATTGCCGCATCGACTGACGACAACCCGTTCTTCTTCTACACCGCGCGCCTCGCAGACCTCTTCACCAGTCTCTCGCCCACTTCGCTGAGGACCAACACCGCCATCAGCGTGACCCGGTGGCTCACCGTCGTCGCCCTGTTGGCGGCCGTCTACTACGTCGTGATCCCCTTTATCCGTCTCAGGCGAACAATGCCGCTGGCAGCGCTCGCGCCACCCGTGGCCTATTTCGCCGCGATCGGGATGGGCTTCATGCTGGTCGAGATCTCACAGATGCAGCGCCTGATGGTGTTCCTCGGTCATCCGGTCTATGGATTGAGTGTCGTTCTCTTCACCATCCTGCTCTTCAGCGGGATCGGCAGCACCACGGTTCGCGGCCAGCCAGGATCGGCGTCGCTCATCGTCAGAGTCATCGTCCTTCTCACCGCGCTTATAGCCGCGGGGTTCCTGACCCCACTCGTCACCACCTGGGCACGGTCCGAGCCGACCGAAATACGCATCCTGATATCCGTGCTGTTGCTGGCGCCCCCGGCATTCTGCATGGGCATGATGTTCCCCCTTGGGCTCGGCATCTGGCGTCGCCATGACAGACTGCTGCCGTTCTTCTGGAGCACCAACGGGATCACGTCGATGCTGGCCTCGGTTCTCGGCATGGCTCTGTCGATCGAGTTCGGCATCGCCAAGACGTTCACACTCGGCATTTGCTGCTATGTCCTGTGCGCCGCCGTGATCGTTGGCACCCGCCTGCGGCAGCAGGTGGTGAGGTCCGAGACGAGGTCGCTGCGGCGCCCCCAGTTTGTGCATCAGGACGGAGCGGTGCTGTAAGAAGGTGCATGCAACGGCAGCGCTTTCCGCAAAGCGGCTCGCGATATGAGGCTAACGCCATTTGCGCGACGAGACGAATTATTGCAACGATTCCAACGTGATTTGGGTAGTCCAGTCCTCGCGCAAAAAACATTCCGCTTCCGTCGTCGGGCAAATCAGTGATTTAACTCCGCGCGTCTCACCCGAATGAGGGGCGGCTCGCGATCGTCACGAACGTTACGGTGGGATGCGGTGGACGAGATGGGTGTGACTGACGAGCACGCGCATCGCGGACGGCGAAGTCGTGTGGTTCTGGCGCCCCGACGCTGGCGCTAAGCCCTGAGGGATGGAAACATCCCCTGGGGTGACGGTGGCAAGAAAGCCCGGTCACCGGGAAGAGCACGAAGTAAGCCGTAAACCACTGCGCAGGGAAAGCCGGAGTTGCTTCGGTTGACCTGTGGTCCTACCCCCGTGCTTTTTGTTGCACGGGGCCCACGGGTGCAACCGGCACCCGGCTTTCCCTGCGCCCTCTATTCAATGAGAGGGCGAGACGAGCGCAAACCTCGGGCGAACAACGCCGCGAGAATGCGAACTCACATTCCCTCCGCTGTTTGACATTCAAATCAGAACTCACCGCTGGTCGTCCCGGGCTTGCGCGCCGCGGCGAAGCCCCTTGGCGTAGCCGGGACCCGGGACCCAACCACAAGCGCTTGTGGTGTGCTCCGCTGCAACCGCTTGCTCGCGCCACAACACCTCCCTGTGGTTATGGGTCCCGTCTTTCGACGGGACGACACCGGTGCGAGGCGTGAGAGAGTCCGCCGCGAGCGTTACTTCATCGCTCCGAAGCGGCTGTCGAAGGAGTTTGAGTGCACGATCGGCTGTGAGCCGGCGAGCTGCGCATCCTTGGCTGCCGGCGCGGCTGCGGCGGTCGAGGCGGCCGGCGCGTCGGTGACGGTCGGCTTGAGCGCCGGCTTGGCGGCGGCGAGCTTGGTCTCGGGCTTCGGCGCGACGCGAACGACCGACGGCGGCTTGGTCTCGGCAGTCTTGCTCTCAGCAGCTTTGGGCTTCGCGGCCGCGGCTGGTGCAGACGGCGGCACGCTGGTCGCAGAGGCGTTGGCGTCGGCCGTGGCGCCAATCCCGACCTTGCGGGCGAGGCTGGAGAAGAAGCCCTCCGACTGCTGGTCCGACTTGGTCGCGGGCGTGGCGGAAGCGACCCGGGTCGATGACGTCGACGAGGTCGTCGACACCGCCACCACCGGTTCCTCGGGCTGCGCCAGATTCGGCTTCGGCGGATTGACGGTGGACGGGATCGTGCCGGGCGCGCGCGCCAGCGACAGCGATTGCAGGCTCTGGCTGTCGCCACCCTCGGAGAGGCCGGTGCTGCCTTCCGGCAGCTTGGACGCGAAGATCTTGTTCATGCCGCCGTCGATGCCGGTGTTCATCCGCGCCACCGGCGTGCCTTTGGAGATCAGCTTGGCGACCTCAGTCGCCTCTCCCTGCTGCTTCTCGCGCACGGCACTCGCGATCTCGTCCGGGATCACATAGGCCGGGCATTTGGCGGACGCATCGAACACCGGATCGCGGGTGGCGCCCGGCGGCTTGGTGGCGTCGAAGACGTATTTCTTCTCGCAGAAATCGACCTTCGGCTCCTGCTTCGTCACCTCGAAATGATCATAGCCTTCCTTGATCATCTTCCAGAAAGGCATGTTCGGGTTGTTGCGGTGCTTGGCCATGTTCACCGGCGTCATCCGGAACGGATAGGCCTGCAACTGGAACGCCTTCTGGCCGCCGAAGAAGGATTCGCGGCCGAGCGAATAGATCTCGGCGATCTGCTCGTCGGTCATCGCGTAGCAGCCGCGCGAGGAGCAGTCGCCATGCACCATGAGCTGCGAACCGGTGCGGCCGAGCGCCTTGTCGAAGGCGTTGGGGTAGCCGGTGTTGAAGGAGAGATAGTAGGCCGATTGCGGGTTCATCTGGCCCGGCGAGATCGTATAAAAGCCCTCCGGCGCCTGGCGGTCGCCCTCGCGGATCTTCGGGCCCAGATCGCCCGACCAGCGGCAGATCGGATAGGTCTTCAGCAGGGCAAATTTGCCGGAGCGGTCCTGCTTCCAGACTTCGAGCTCGGCTTCCTGCTTGAACAGACGGACCAGGATCGGCGACTGCAGATCCATGTCCTTTTCGGCGATTGCCGCGACCAGCTTCGGCGGCACCGGCTGGTTGGCCTTGGCATTCGATGCGAGTGAGATGTCGTCGCTATTGCAACCGGCGAGCAATACACTGGCCGCAAGGGCAGCCGAAGCCAGAAGCGCGCGAACCAGCGTGCGGTGATTCAAGTCCAAGCTCCACACCCACCAGGCATTTCGGGCAAACCCCAATTCAACCCTTATGCCTTGAAGCGATTGTTAAAATACTAACCTTTGGACTCCCGACCCGCAACCTGAACGGAGTACGCCGGCCGGAACCATGACTGGCATGGTCAAGCAGAGGTTAAAGACCGGCCTCGGGGCCGAATTGCGGCCAAACTAGGCGAACTGGAGCAAAATGCCGCGCTTTCGGGGCGGCTAGCCGAGCTTGCGGCCGATATCCAGAAACTTCTGGCGCCGCTGCTTGCGGATCGCGTCCGCATCAAGATTTCGTAGGTCGTCGAACGCCTGGGCGATGGCGTCGCCGGTGGACGCGATCATGGCGGCGGGATCGCGGTGGGCGCCGCCCGGCGGCTCCTTCAGGATCTGGTCGATCACGCCGAATCGCAGCATGTCCTGCGCGGTGATCTTCATGCTGTTGGCGGCTTCCTGCGCCTTGGTGCCGTCCCGCCACAGGATCGAGGATGCCGCCTCCGGCGAGATCACGCTGTAGATCGCGTGCTCCATCATCAGGACGCGGTTGGCGGTGGTGATCGCGATCGCACCGCCCGACATGCCCTCGCCGGTGATGATCGCGACATTGGGCACGCCCAGCGACAGGCAGGCGTCGGTCGAGCGCGCGATCGCCTCGGCCTGTCCGCGCTCCTCCGCGCCGATGCCGGGATAGGCGCCGGCCGAATCGACGAGGGAGAGTACCGGGATGCCGAAACGGTCGGCCATCTCCATCAGCCGGACCGCCTTGCGGTAGCCTTCGGGGCGCGCCATGCCGAAATTGTGCTTGATGCGCCCCTCGGTGGAGGCACCCTTTTCCTGGCCGATCACGCAGATGCTCTCGCCGCGGAAGCGGCCGAAGCCGCCGAGCAGGGCTTCGTCGTCGGCGAATTTGCGGTCGCCGGCCAGCGGCGTGAATTCGGTGATGAGCGCGCTGACGAAATCGGTGAAATGCGGCCGTTGCGGGTGCCGCGCCACCAGCGTCTTCTGCCAGGGCGTCAGGTTGGCGTAGAGGTCGGTGAGCGCCTGGCCGGCCTTCTCCTCGATCCGCGCGATCTCGTCGCCGATGTCGCTGCCGGACGCCGCCAGCGTGCGCAATTCGTCGATCTTGGATTCAAGCTCGGCGACGGGTTTTTCGAAGTCGAGGTAACTGCGCATCTGATCCGGCATTACGGCAATATAGGAAGGAACCTGGCGGGCGGCGAAGCGGGTCTGGGTCTGGAAGAGAAATCTTGTATCTTCAACAAGTTAACACGCAGCCTAAGCCGAGGCGCGTGGGCTGACCGCAAGCGGTGACGCTCTTTCCTGTGAGAAGCCGCCGAAGTCAAGGCGGATCGACGAGATCCGAAGGTGGGCCTAAGGCTTCTCCGCCAGCGGATGCAGGTCGCGCACCAGGCTCTTCAGCCGCTCCTCGACCACATGGGTATAGATCTGGGTGGTCGAGATGTCGGTGTGGCCGAGCAGCGTCTGAACGATGCGCAGGTCTGCGCCATTGTGCAGCAAATGGCTGGCAAAGGCATGCCGCAGCACGTGCGGGGAGACCAGCCGCGGCGCCAGGCCGGAGGCGGCCGCCAATTCCTTCAGGTCGCGGGCAAAGTGCTGCCGGGTCAAATGGCCGCTCTCGCCGAAGGAGGGAAACAGCCATTTCGACGGCGCCGCCTTCTTCTCCGGCTTCATGACCTGCATCGCCGCGAGATAATCGGCCATCGCCTGCCGCGAGGCTTCGTTCAGCGGCACCAGCCGCTCCTTGTTGCCCTTGCCGCGCACCACGATCATCCGCGCATCGCGCCGCGCCGCCGACAGCGGCAGCGAGACCAGTTCGGAGACACGCAAACCGGTGGCGTACAGCACCTCCAAGAGGCAATGCAGCCGCAGCGCGCGCAGCCGCTGCGCCGGCGTGGTGTCGGCTTGCGTGAGTTCCTTTGCCCGCGTCAGCATGCGGTCGACATCGGCGATCGACAGCACCTTGGGCAGGCCGCGGCCGCGCTTTGGCCCTGAGAGGATCGCGGCGGGATCGTCGCCGCGGATCCGCTCGTTGAGCAGGAAGCGAAACAGGTGCCGCATCGACGACAGCCGCCGCGCCACGCTGGATGATTTGAACCCGCGGGTGTCGAGGTCGGCGAGGTAGTCGCGCAGCGTCTGGGTGTCCGCGTCGGCAAAGCCCTTGCCGGCACGGGTGAGGAATTCGGAGAGATCGGTGAGGTCGCGGCGGTAGGCGTCAAGCGTGTTCTCGCCCGCGCCCTGTTCGGCCGCGAGCATGTCGAGGAACAGGCTGATCAGCCCGGCATCTGAGGTCTTGGAAAGTGCCTTGGAACGCATCCCCTGACCATAGCGGCTATTTCTTGAGGAACTTATCCGGCGGGATCGTCACCGTCATTTCCCGCGGTTTCGGGGTCACGAAATTGGCCAGCGCGAAAATGATCCCGTAGCCGATACCGCCGATCACGGCGAGGACCGTCAGGAAGCGGAACAGGCTCGGCATATCGAAGGCTCGGGCGGCGAATTAACCATCGCCATCATCCATCATGTTCCCTCAGCCGTTGCAAGACTCTGGCAACGGTATCGGCGGGGGTAGTATAGGTGACCGGAACGACCCGAATTCGCCGCGAGCCCGAGCTTTAGATGCCAGACAGCGCCGCACCGCTACCTGCGCTCCCGTCCCTGGAGGCCGACATTATGGCCGCGCTGGGGTCGCGATCGATCGTGCTGGTAGGCATGATGGGCGCCGGCAAATCGACCATAGGCCGGCGACTGGCCGCGCGGCTCAGGCTGCCCTTCACCGATGCCGACACCGAGATCGAGGCGGCGGCAGGCATGTCGATCCCGGAGATTTTCGAGACCCATGGCGAGGCCTATTTCAGGGATGGCGAGGCGCGGGTGATCGCCCGCCTGCTTGCTCACGGGCCCGCGGTGCTCGCGACCGGCGGCGGCGCCTTCATGCGCGAGGAAACCCGCAACTGCATCCGTGCCAGGGCGATCTCGGTCTGGCTCCGTGCGGAAGCCGATGTCATCATGCGCCGGGTGCGGCGCCGCGCCGACCGCCCGCTGCTGCAGACCGCGGATCCCGAGGGCACGGTCAACCGTTTGCTCGGCGAGCGCGAGCCGGTCTACCAGAGCGCCGACCTGACGATCTCGTCGCGCGACGTGCCGCATGACCGGATCGTCGAGGAATGCCTGGAGGCGCTGCGCAGCCATCTCTGTGGCGGCGGCACGGCACAACCGGCCACGAACGGAATTAGCGTCCCATCATGACTGCGCCATTGAAACACTCGGACCCCATCACCGTCGATGTCGCGCTCGGCGAGCGCGCCTATGACATCGTGATCGGGCGCGAGGTGCTGCCGTCGCTCGGGCCGCGCATCGCGGCGCTTCGTCCGGGTGCGCGCACCGCCATCGTCACCGACCGCACGGTGGCTAAGCATTGGCTGGAACAGGCCGAGGCGTCGCTTGCGGCGGCGGGTATCCCCACTTCGCGCATCATCGTCGAGGAAGGCGAGGGCTCGAAGAGCTATGCCGGCCTGACAGAGGTGAGCGAAGCGCTGATCGCGGCCAGGATCGAGCGCAACGATCTCGTCATCGCGCTCGGCGGCGGCGTGGTCGGCGATCTCGCCGGCTTTGCGGCTTCGATCCTGCGCCGCGGCGTCGATTTCGTGCAGGTTCCGACCTCATTGCTGGCGCAGGTCGATTCCTCAGTCGGCGGCAAGACCGGGATCAACTCGCCGCAGGGCAAGAACCTGATCGGCGCCTTCCACCAGCCGGTGCTGGTCGTCGCCGACACGGCCGTGCTCGACACGCTGTCGCCGCGCCAGTTCCGCGCCGGCTACGCGGAGGTCGCCAAATATGGCGTGCTCGGCGACGAGGCCTTCTTCACCTGGCTGGAAGCCAATCACGCTGATATCTTCTCTGGCGGCGCGGCGCGCGAGCACGCGATCGCAACCTCATGCCGCGCCAAGGCTGCGATCGTGTCGCGCGACGAGCGCGAGACCGGCGAGCGCGCGCTGCTCAATCTCGGCCATACGTTCGGCCACGCGCTGGAAGCTGCGACCGGTTTTTCGGACCGGTTGTTCCACGGCGAAGGCGTCGCAATCGGCATGGCGCTGGCGGCGGAATTTTCCGCTTCGCTGGGGATGATCGCGCAAGCGGATGCGGCGCGCGTGAAACGTCACCTCGCCGCGGTTGGGTTGCCGACCCGGCTGCAGGATATCGGCGGCTTCGCCCAGGAAGGACTGGCCGATGCCGACGCACTGATGGCACTGATGGCGCAGGATAAGAAGGTCAAGCGCGGCAAGCTGACTTTCATTCTGCTGGAAGCCGTCGGCCGCGCGGTGATCGCGCGCGACGTCGAGCCCGCGCCGGTGCGCGAGTTCCTGAAGGCAAAACTGGCCGAAAACTAAAAACGCTCCTCGGGTGACGTAGCTTGACCTGGGCTTTGTTCTCAATCGTCATCGTCTGCCTGTTGGTCTCCGCCTTTTTCGCGGCGAGCGAGACCGCGCTGACCGGCGCCTCGCGCGCCAGCATGCTGAGGCTATCCAAACAGGGCAATCGCGACGCCGGCGTTGTCTCCAGTCTGTTCAACATGCGCGAGCGGCTGATTGGCGCGCTGCTGCTCGGCAACAACATCGCCAATATCGGCGCCTCGGCGCTCGCAACCGGCATCCTCACTGCCTGGTTCGGCGACGTCGGCGTGCTCTATGCGACCGCCGTGATGACGGTGATGGTCGTGATCTTCGCCGAGGTGCTGCCGAAGACCATCGCGATCAACGCGCCCGACCGGGTATCGCTGCTGGTGGCGCGGCCGATGAAGGTCACGGTGTATCTGCTCGGACCGTTCCTGACGGTGATCGAGTTCATCGTGCTCGCCCTGATGAAACTCTTCGGCATCAGGGTCGGCGCCCATCAGGCAATCCTGTCGCCAACCGAGCGACTGCGCGGTGCCGTCGACCTGTTGCATCACGAGGGCAAGGTCGAGAAGCAGGACCGCGACATGTTCGGCGGGCTGTTGGACCTGCGCGAATTGCAGGTGTCCGACGTGATGGTCCATCGCACCGAAATGACCATGATCAACGCCGACCTGCCGCCGGAGGAACTGGTGCGCGAGGTGCTCGCCACCGAGTACACCCGCATTCCGCTATGGCGCGACAAGCCGGAGAACATCATCGGGGTGCTGCACGCCAAGGATCTATTGCGCGCGATCCGCGCCGCCGACGGCGACACGTCGAGTATCGATGTCTCCACCATCGCGCTGCCGCCCTGGTTCGTGCCGGAGATGCGGCCCGTCTCAGACCAGCTCAAGGCGTTCCGCCGCCGCAAGACGCACTTCGCCCTCGTCGTTGACGAATATGGCGAAGTCGAAGGCATGGTGACGCTGGAAGACATTCTCGAGGAGATCGTCGGCGACATCTCCGACGAGCACGACGTGGTGGTCGCGGGCGTGCGCGCGCAGCCCGACGGTTCGGTGGTGGTCGACGGCTCGGTGCCGATCCGCGATCTCAACCGTGCCATGGACTGGCACCTGCCGGACGAGGAAGCCACGACCGTGGCGGGTCTCGTGATCCATGAAGCGCGCTCGATCCCCGAACGCGGCCAGAGCTTCACCTTCCACGGCTTCCGCTTCCGTGTCCTGCGCCGCGAGCGCAACCGCATCACGGCACTGCGCATCACCGCGCTGCCACGCGGAGCCGAGGCGGAGGAGCCCAGGCCGAAGCGCGCCGGGACGGCGTTTTAGGCAGAGCGATGGACGCTGCACTCCTTCTCTCGCAAGCGGGAGAGGTGAACGGGCGCCTACTCGATATCGATGGTGACGCCGGAAAGCTTCCAGGTGCCGTCGATGGGGATGAAGGCGAGCTGATACTTCACCTGCTTCGGCGCGGTCTCGAAATGGCCCTTCAGGCGCAGCACGCCCTTGTCGTCGATCTTTGCCTCCTCGTCGGCGACAACAGGCTTTGCCACCACGGCGTCGAACACCGCGTGCTTGTCGACGAGGTCCTTGAAGACGGCCTGCAGCTTCTCCGGCGGAAACTGGTCGGCGAACGGCTTTGAGATCTTGGCGTGCAGGACCGTGAAGTCATTGGCGGCGACGGCATCGCTCAGCGTCACCAGAATGCTTTTTATCAGGACTTCCTGGACGAGCGGGCTCGGTACGCCCTGTGCCGCGGCAGGTAGGGGCGCCCAGGGCGCCAGCGTTGCCATCACGGCTGTGGCTAATCGCAGATGCGCCCAGTGAACCATCTGACAGCCCCTCCTAACAGGAGGCGATGGTGCAATGAGCCTGCCCAATTCCAATGGAACTGGTCCATCGCCCAGGCAGCTATCTCTGATAACGGAAAACGGCCGCGGCGTCTTGCGCAACGTTGATCAAAACGGTCGTGGGGCCGTGTTCTTCAGCTAAATTTTCAGGCAGCGCCCCTCAGCGCGGTCTTTCCCCCGGAGCCTGCGCGTGGATCGCGAGTGCATGCACGGTATCCGCGAGTTCCTGGGCCAGCGCCACATTAATCATGCGGTGGCGCTCGATCCGGCTCTTCCCTTCGAACGCTTGAGATACAATATAAACGCGGAAATGCGTCTCGCCGCCCGGCCGATGCCCGGCGTGGCCCTCATGCAGATGTGATTCATCCTGGACCTTGAGGCTTTCGGGCATGAAAGCTTCATTCAACTTCTTTATAATAGCGTCCCTTGTGCTCATGGCGGCGGCAATAGTTCGAAGGCTGCATTTCGTCAATGGCACATCCGAAGAAGAGGTATTCGCAATGTCAAGACTTGAAGCATTTTGCGTTGCGTAGTCAAAGTCAGTCATGGCGATCGATTCATCAAAATTCTTCGACTCCATTCGCATCAAACCTACCAAGGTGAGCGCGAAGCGGCAGGCGCAGGCCGGCCAGGAAGCCATGACCTGCGAATGGGCGGGCTGCCAGAACAAGGGCTCGCACCGCGCGCCGAAAGGCCGCGAGAACTCGCGCGAGTATTGGCATTTCTGCCTCGACCATGTTCGCGAGTACAACCAGTCCTACAATTTCTTCCAGGGCATGAATGCCGAGGCGGTGGCGCGCTACCAGAAGGATGCGCTGACCGGCCATCGCCCGACCTGGAAGATGGGCGCCAACACCAGCGCCAAGCGCGGCAAGGGCAATGTCGAGGACGATCTCGGCGGCGCTGCCGATCCCTTCAATGTGTTCGCCGAACTCAATGGCCGCGCCGGCTCGCGGCCCGGCCCGGGCGCGCAGGCCAAGACCGAGACGCGTACGGTGATGAATGCCGAGCGCAAGGCGCTGCAGGTCATGGGCCTCACCGCCGAGGCGACGCTGGAAGACGTCAAAGCGAAGTACAAGGCGCTGGTGAAGCAGCACCACCCCGACGCCAATGGCGGCGACCGCTCCACCGAGGACCGCCTGATCGAGATCATCAAGGCGTATAACTATCTGAAGACGGTGGTCCGCGAGGCTTGACGTCGTCCCGGGCTTGAACCCATAGGCGCTAAGTTAGTTGATCATAAGTTGGTAGTGTCGCTTGCGTCTGGGCGGCTCGCGAAGATGTCGTCGGAGCAGGCGTGCGGTTTGGCGAAGGCGGGCGATGGTAGGCTGGGGGATGATCGCCTGCAGCAGGGAGGCGACGAGTTGTCGGAGCAATCGCCAGGCGCCTGGGCGGGTCAGGCGGCGCTCGCCCAGCGGGGAGAGTCCTCGAGTTCGTCGACGAACGGCTCGAGCAGAAGAATAGCCAGCAAATGGGCGAGGATATGCGGCCTGGCGGACCGCTCGCTGGCTGCTGGCGGTCCCTTCAGGCCGATCAGGCTCTTCAGCCGCTTGAAGCCGAGTTCGATGCGCCATCGCAGCCGATAGAGTGCCAGCACATCGGCGGTCGCAAAGTCGTCCGCCTGAAGCGAGGTCACCAGGATCACCCAGTCGGCTGCATCGAGCGTTTGCTTGGAGAGTTTGTGACCTCCGCGTCGTGCCGCTTGATGCGCCTTGCGCCGTGCGGCAGCGGCTGCCTCAGGCGACTTCTTGATGGCCACCAGACGAACCGCAAGCGGTGGGCGGCGCTTGAGCTTGATCCAGATCGGGCGGTCGATTTGATCGCCGGATGCCCTTCGCAGTTCAGCCACCAGATCGATCGGACGGCCTTCAGCATCCAGCCAACGGGCACCCTTCCAGCCTGCCCGGATCACAAAGTCCGCACCAGCGTCCTTCAGCACCGCCATCCGGTTCGGTTGCAGATACGCGCGATCGCCGATGCGGATCTCACCTTCGACCACGGGGATACGGTCAAGCGTCTCGCCGCCCTGCTGATCGGTCAGTTCGAAGTGGCCGAAGCGCTCGCGCGGAAGATCGAATGCGCTGTGGATGCGCCACACCCCCGTCTTCGCACCGCCTCCCTTCTTGGGCACGGTGGTGGCATCGACAAGGCGGATCAGCCGGCCTTGGCTTGCCTTCGGCGCGGCGCCGGCAAGTGCCTGTCCCACCAGCAACGCAAGCCAATCCCCGCATTGCCGCAGCCGATACAACAGAGCCACATTGGATATATCGGCAAGGCCGACCGACGTCGCCCACGCCGCCGTCAACCGGAGCCCCCGCTCGCCAAGGCAATAAGCCAGGATCAGGCGCAGCAAATCCACCGCATTGCTGATCTCGCGCGGACGCACAAAGGCCCTTGTCTCGCGCGCCGTGGCGTTAAGCCTCGCTGTCCCGCCCAACTGCGAGACAACCGTCTCCCAGTCTCCGTTCAAAAGTGATTCGTCCATCATTCCATGCTGGAATCACAAACGAAACTTCATCGCAATCCTATTTTAGCGCCTATGGGGCTTGAACCGGGACCCATAACCACAGGATCCCGTGGTTATGGAAAAATGTTGGCCCAGTCTTCATTACAATTCAGGTCAGGGGCTATGGGTCCCGGCTCAAGGCCGGGACAACGGCGGAGTTTGTGTCTGCCGTCAGACCGTCGACGCGCCGAATTGGGCTACACTTTCGGCATCGGCCCGACATAGGACGAGCTTGGCCGGATCAGCCGGCCGGTGCGCTGCTGTTCGCGCGCATGCGCGGTCCATCCCGCCGAACGCGCCACCGCGAAGATCGGCGTGAATGCCTGCCGCGGGATCGAAAGCGCATCGAGCAGGATCGCGGTGAAGAACTCGACATTCGTTTCCAGCGGCCGGTTCGGATTCTTCCGCCGCAACGCCTGGCGGATGTAGGCCTCGACCTCGCCGGCGAACGGCAGGTCGGCGCCTTCGGCAGCTAACCGCTCGATCGCATCCTTCAGCACATCCGCGCGCGGATCGCGCACGCGATAGACACGATGGCCAAATCCCATCAGCCGCTCGCCCCGCGCCAGCGCCGCATCGACCCAGGGCTTGATGCGCTCGCGGGTGCCGATCGCGTCCAGCATCTCCAGCACCGGCTCCGGCGCGCCGCCATGGAGCGGCCCGGTCAGCGCGCAATAGCCGGCGGTGACGGCCGCGAACAGGTCGGCTTGCGTCGAGGCCACCACGCGCGTCGTGAAGGTGGAGGCGTTCATGCCGTGATCGCAGACCGTGACGAGATAGGCATCCAGCGCCGCGACCTCGCGCGGTTCGGGCCTGCGGCCCAGCAGCATCGTCAGCGTATCCGCGGTGTGGCTGACGTTCGGATCGGGTGCGACCGGATCGTTGCCCTTGGCCCGCTGCACCAGCGCGCCCGCGATCACCGGAAATGCGCCGACGATCGTCGCTTCGTGCTCGAGCCCGTTTTCGGCGCGGAGGCCGGCGACCGCGGCGCGGACGCCGTCCACGATCGACATGCCGCGGGTTGCCGGCAGCAATTCCGGCAAGCGCGCGAAGGCGCGCTCGCGCGCGGCACCCAGCTTGGCGCGCACATTGGCCTCGCTGAGCGCGCTTCCGGTCGCGGCGTTCCACAGCCGTGCCGTGACGCCCTCGAAGCTCGATGTCGACGCCAGCACGCTGACATGCTCACCCGCAATGATGAGTTCGCCGCGCTCGCCGTCGACATGGCTGAGCACGGTTTCGGCGGCGGGAATGCCGTCCAGCCCGATCGGGCTCTTGGTCATCTGCATATTCATGGCGGATCTCCTTTCGTGATGGGAAAGTCGATCCTCTCGACAGATTGATCAATCTTGATTAGCTTAATCAATATGAAAAAATCTGATGGCCTTTATCTCTCAGCCCGCGAGGCGGCGGCCGAGCTCGCGATTTCCCCCGCCACGCTCTACGCCTATGTCAGCCGCGGCCTGATCCGCTCCGAGCCGTCGGCGGATTCCCGCAGCCACCGCTACCGGGCCGAGGATGTGCGCGGACTGAAGGAGCGTCGCACTCCGTCGCCGGAGCCGCGGGGCCTGCGCAGCTTCGATGCCGACCTGCCGGTGATGGATTCGGCGATCGCGACCATCACCGAGGACGGCCCGATCTACCGCGGTGTGAACTGTGTCGATCTCGCCGAGAAGGATACGCTCGAGCATGCGGCGACGCTGTTGTGGGACGTGACCGGCGTCGATCCCTTCGCGGCGGACAATTGCCCGTTTGTCTCCGGGGAGATGCGCGCCATCGCGGAGGCCGCGCACCGCGCCATGCCGATCGACCGTGCCATTGCCGTGCTGGCGCTTGCCGCAAGCGCCGATCCCCGCGCCTTCACCCGCGCGCCGGATGGCCGCGCCATGGTCGGCGGGCGTATCGTCCGGCTGCTGGTTGCGACCATGCTGAACCGCGAGCCGTCGTCCGAATCGCTGCATGTGCAGATCGCCGGCGCCTGGGCGGGCGACAACAAGCATGCCGCCGACCTGATCCGCCGCACGCTGGTGCTGCTCGCCGATCACGAATTGAACGCCTCGACCTTCACGGTGCGCTGCGCCGCTTCGACCGAGCTCAATCTCTACGACGCCGTCATCGCCGGCCTCGCCGCGCTGAAGGGCCCGAAGCACGGTGGCGCCGGCGTGCTGGCGTCGCGGCTGGTGAAGACCCTGGTCGACCAGGACGTCGAGCCGGTGATCCGAGAGCGTGTCGCGCTCGGCGAGCGCTTCGCCGGTTTCGGCCATGGCGTCTACCGGCGCGGCGATCCCCGCGCGCAATCGCTGCTGGATGCGCTGGCGCGCGCCGGCGCCGCGCGCAAGTTTACGAGGGAGGTTCCGGAGCGGATTGCGGAAGCGACCGGCGAGTTCGTCAATATCGACTATGCGCTGGCCGTGCTGGTGCATAGCCTGCGGCTCCCCCTCGGCAGCGAGCTTGCGCTGTTCGCGATGGCGCGCAGCGTCGGCTGGATCGCGCATGCCAGCGAGCAATTGCAGCACGGCCGGCTGATCCGCCCGCGCGCGCGATATGTCGGGCCGGCGCCGGGACGCAGCGCGGCTGCCAAGACCATCTGAGGTTACGTGCGCGGCTTCGCGGCCGGCTCGATCATGGTGTTTGCGCGACGGCGGCGGATAACCCAGAGCACCAGCGTCAGGATCAGGGCGCCGCCGATCACCGCCAGGATCCAGATATGTTTGCCGACATGATGGTGGTACGGCAGCCCCGCATACTCATGCAATGCCGAGATCGCGAGCGCGCCCGGCAGCACATGCGCGGGCGCCCAGAGCAAGACCGCCGGGATATTCACGCTGTAGAAGCGCACCGGGGGCATATCCAGCGCGCCGGCGGTGAGCGGCACGAAGGCACGGAACGGCGCTACAAAGCGCGCAAAGAATACCGCGAGCGTGCCCCAACGATGGAAGAACGCCTCGCTCTGCTCGACCACGCGCGGATAGCTGGACAGCGGCCATGCAGCCAGGATCTCGCGCTGGCGGCGATGGCCGATCCAGTAGGCGGAGCCGTCGCCGAGCAGGGCGCCTGCGGCGGCCGCCGCCAGCACCGGCCAGAGCTTCAACTCGCCGCCGGGAATCAGCGCGCCCATAGCCAGGATGATGGTCGAGCCGGGCACCAGCGACCCCGCCACCGGAACCGCTTCCAGAAAAGCCGCCAGGAACAGCGTAAGGTAGGCAAGCCACGCGTGGGCCGAAACGAAGGTGATCAGGGGGTCGAGGAATGTGGTCACAAACTTCCCGTCGCTCACGGTCTTGCTTTGACTTTCAGAGCTAACAACTCGTCCCCGGCCTGGAAAGGGATTGCCGCGAGGCGGTCGCAGCCCTCGCCGCAAAGTGCGGCGTGATTCGCAGGGCAGCCCTCCAAAAACCGCGTCCGGTACCTATCTTTATGAAAGAACAACGGAACTTTGATCGCACCGCAGGCTTCTGCCGGCGGTTGCACTCTGCTAGGCTTGTGCATAGCACCCAATCCGCAGCCAAACGAATAATCTGGTTTCGGGATTCCCGGGACCTCGGAGGACGAATGACGACCGCCGCCCAGACCACATTGGAAGACACCGTCGGCTTGCCCGACATGAAAGTATCGGTCCGGCAGGTGTTCGGCATCGATAGCGACCTGGAGGTGCCGGCCTATGCGGAAGTCGACCCGCACGTGCCGGAGGTCGATGCGGACTACCGCTTCGATCGCGCCACCACGCTCGCGATCCTCGCCGGCTTCGCCAGGAACCGCCGCGTGATGGTCACGGGCTATCACGGCACCGGCAAGTCCACCCATATCGAGCAGGTTGCAGCGAGGCTCAACTGGCCCTGCGTGCGCGTCAACCTCGACAGCCACATCAGCCGTATCGACCTGGTCGGCAAGGACTCCATCGTGGTCCGCGACGGCAAGCAGGTCACTGAATTCCGCGACGGCATCCTGCCTTGGGCGCTGCAGCATAACGTCGCGCTGGTGTTCGACGAGTATGACGCCGGCCGGCCCGACGTGATGTTCGTGATCCAGCGCGTGCTGGAGGTCTCCGGCCGGCTGACGCTGCTCGACCAGAACAAGGTGATCAAGCCGCATCCGGCGTTCCGCCTGTTCGCGACGGCCAACACGATCGGCCTTGGCGACACGTCGGGCCTCTATCACGGTACCCAGCAGATCAACCAGGGCCAGATGGACCGCTGGTCGATCGTCACCACGCTGAACTACCTCGCCCATGACGAGGAAGTTGAGATCGTGCTCGCCAAGGCGAAGCATTACCGCAGCCAGGAGGGGCGTGACATCGTCAACAAGATGGTGCGGCTCGCCGATCTCACCCGCAACGCCTTCGCCAATGGCGATCTGTCGACGGTGATGAGCCCACGCACGGTGATCACCTGGGCGGAAAATTCCGAGATCTTCGGCGATATCGGCTTTGCCTTCCGCGTCACCTTCCTCAACAAGTGCGACGAGCTCGAGCGGCCGCTGGTGGCTGAATTCTACCAGCGCTGCTTCAACGCGGAGCTGCCGGAATCCGCCGTCAACGTAGCATTGAGCTAAGAACGATCGATGTCGTCCCGGACAAGCGAAGCGCGATCCGGGACCCTCCGAGCGAGCGCTTGCGCTCGTCGCGATAACCACAGGGCGTGGTTGTTGCGAAGACCTGGGCCGCCTACACGCTCAACAATTTCTTCCTGTGGTTATGGGTCCCCGCTTTCGCGGGGACGACGGTGGGATAGACAATGACCGCGTCGAACTCCAAATTCCGCAATACGAAGGAAGCGCCGACCGAGCCGTTCAAGCGCGCGGTGACGTCGTGCCTGAAGGCGATCGCGAAGGCGCCGGAGCTCGAAGTCTCTTTCGCCGCCGAACGCCCGGGGCTTGCGCCCGGCAAGGCGCGGCTGCCGGAGCCTGCGCGCAAGCTGACCAAGCGCGACGCCGCGATCGTGCGGGGGCATGCGGACTCGATTGCGCTGAAGCTCGCCTGTCACGATCCCAAGGTGCATCGCAAGCTGATCCCGGGCAATCCGCAGGCGCGCGGCGTGTTCGAGGCGGTCGAGCAGGCGCGCGTCGAGGCGATCGGCTCGCGGCGGATGGCGGGTGTTGCAAAAAACCTCACCGCGATGCTCGACGATCATTTCCACCGCGGCAAGTATGACGAGATCACCGACCGCGCCGATGCGCCGCTTGCCGATGCGCTGGCGATGCTGGTGCGCGAGCGGCTGACTGGCCTCGCGCCGCCTCAGGCTGCACGCAAGATGGTCGACCTTTGGCGCCCGCTATTGGAAGACAAGATCGGCACGCGGCTCGATAAACTGGCGCGCTTTACCGAGGACCAGGCCAGGTTCGGCGATCTCGTGCATGATCTGTTGTCTGCGCTCGACCTCGGCGACGACCGCGATATGGACGCCGACGAGGACGACAACCAGGACGAAAATCCGGACGGCGAGAGCGATCAGTCCGGCGCCGAAGGTTCGCCCGACTCCGATGCCGCGCAGGAGATGAGCGCCGACCAGGCGCAGACCACCTCGGAAGAGATGTCCGAGAGCGCGATGGAAAGCGCGCAGGCATCCACCAGCGACACCTTCGATGATGGCGAGCTCGGCGACGACGAAACGCCGGGCGAGGCGACGCGGCCGAACGCGCGCGGCGGCAACGAGCCGCGCGGTCCCGAATATCACGCCTTCGCACCGAAATTCGACGAGATCGTCGCCGCCGAAGATCTCTGCGACCATGACGAATTGGAGCGGCTGCGTTCCTACCTCGACAAGCAGCTCGCGCATCTGCAGGGCATCGTCGCGCGACTGGCCAATCGGTTGCAGCGCCGCCTGATGGCGCAGCAGAACCGCGCCTGGGAGTTCGACCTCGAAGAGGGGATTCTCGATCCCGCGCGGCTGTCGCGTGTGGTCACCGATCCCTATCACCCGCTGTCGTTCATGCGCGAGAAGGAGGCGACCTTCCGCGACACCGTGGTAACGCTGCTGCTCGACAATTCCGGCTCGATGCGCGGTCGTCCGATCACGGTGGCCGCCACCTGCGCCGACATCCTGGCGCGCACGCTGGAGCGCTGCGGCGTCAAGGTCGAGATCCTCGGCTTCACGACGCGTGCGTGGAAGGGCGGGCAGTCCCGCGAAGCCTGGCTCGCCGCTGGCAAGCCGCCGAATCCCGGCCGGCTCAACGATCTCCGCCATATCATCTATAAGTCAGCCGACGCGCCGTGGCGGCGCGCGCGGAAAAATCTCGGCCTGATGATGCGCGAAGGCCTGCTGAAAGAGAACATCGACGGCGAGGCGCTGGACTGGGCGCACAAGCGCCTGCTGGGGCGGTCCGAGCAGCGCAAGATCCTGATGATGATCTCCGACGGCGCGCCGGTCGACGATTCCACGCTATCGGTCAATCCCGGCAACTACCTCGAGCGGCATCTACGCCACATCATCGAGGAGATCGAGACCCGCTCGCCGGTCGAGCTGATCGCGATCGGCATCGGCCACGACGTCACGCGCTACTATCGCCGCGCCGTCACCATCGTCGATGCCGAAGAACTCGGCGGCGCCATCACCGAGAAGCTCGCCGAGCTCTTCAGCGAGACCCACGGTCCGGTGCCCGCCGAACGCCGGCCCAGGCGCTTGCACTCTTGAGTGTTTCTCCCGACGGTGCCGCGAGCTCAGATGCACCTCTCCCGCAGGGAGAGGTCGGCGCGAAGCGCCGGGTGAGGGGTTACGGTCTACGGTGGGGGCACAACCCCTCACCCGGATCGCAAGAGCGATCCGACCTCTCCCTATGGGAGAGGTGGGCCACCGGCGCCTGCTACTAGATCGGTGTCTATGTTTCAGACGCTCTCCCGCCGCCGGTTCCTGGGCTTTGCTGCGGCGGGGCTTTCTGCGGCGGCGCTGCCATACGCGGCGCAGGCGCAAACTGTTCTCGAACCGCCGACGAAGCCGATCCTGCCGAGCGAGTCCACGGTGGCGGCGCCGGTCTCGATCGAAGTCAATGCGCGGCCGCTGTCTTCCTTCGACATCCGCGACCGCTCGCATGTCCGGTTCGGTGCGCTGGAGTTTCGCAGCGGATTGGTGCTGACTTCTCCCTTTCGCGGCTTCGGCGGCCTGTCGGCGTTGCGGCTCGACGCAAAGGGCGAACGCTTCATCGCCGTCAGCGACCATGGTCGCTGGTTCACGGGCCGCATCGTCTATAAAGGCCGCGAGATGACGGGGCTTGCCGATGTCGAGGCGGCGCCGCTGCTTGGCCCGGACGGCAGGCCGATCGCCGCGCGCGGCTGGTACGATTCAGAGTCGATGGCGCTCGACGGCTCGCTCGTCTATGTCGGGCTCGAGCGCGTCAACCAGGTGCTGCGGTTCGATTTCGCCAAGGGATTCACGGGCGCGCGGGGCGAGGTGGTGCCGTTGCCGGCGGCCGCAAGACGGCTCCCGAACAACAAGGGGTTGGAGGCGCTGGTGATTGTACCGAAGGGCCTGCCGCTGGCGGGAACGCTGATCGCGATCTCCGAACGCGGCCTCGATGCACAGGGCAACATCATTGGCTTCCTGGTCGGCGGCAAGACGCCTGGACAATTTTCCGTTCGCCGTACCGACAATTTCGACATCAGCGACGCGGTGCTGCTGCCCTCCGGCGACCTGCTGCTGCTCGAACGCAAATTCTCCTGGGTTGGCGGCGTCGGCATCCGCATCCGCCGCATCGAGCTTGCGTCCGTGATGCCGGGCGCCGTCCTCGACGGTCCCTCGGTCTTCAACGCCGATCTCGGCAATGAGATCGACAATATGGAAGGCATCGACGCCCACACCACGGCCGAAGGCGACACCGTAATCACCATGGTCTCCGACGACAATTTCTCGCTGATCCAGCGCACGCTGCTGCTGCAGTTCACACTGGTGGAATAGAGGATTGACCTCGGGGTTTCCGCACTCAGTGACTGGCGGAACGGTTCTTGCAACGCTCGACCATCCATCGAAACCGAGAGCCATGATGCGCAAGTTGTTCCCCATTCTCATCGCCGCGAGTTTGTTTGCCACCGTTGCACAGGCCGAGATCTGGCCCTCGCGCCTGATCAAGGCGACGATCCCGTTCGGCGCCGGCAGCGCCACCGACGTGGTGCCGCGCCTGGTGTTCGATCGGCTGTCGGCCGAGCTCGGCCAGCCCTTCGTGATCGAGAACCGCGCCGGCGCCGGCGGCACGCTTGGCACCGGCATCGTCGCCAAGTCGGAGCCCGACGGCTACAATGTGCTCGCGCATTCCTCCGCACTGACCATTGCGCCGGCAATCTTCCCGAATCTTCCTTTCGATGCGACCAAAGACCTTTCATCCGTGCTGATGATCGGCTCCAGCGCCAATGTCATGATCGTGCCAAAAGAGCGGCCCTGGAAAACCATCCAGGATTTCATTGCCGACGCCAAGGCGAAGCCTGGTTCGATCTCCTTTGGTTCGGTCGGTGTCGGCAGCGCCGTGCATATCAGCGCGGAAAAATTCCGTCTCGCCGCCGGCATCGAGGCCACGCACGTGCCCTATCGCGGTGGTCCCGAAGTGATCGCCGATATCCTGGGCGGCCGCATCGATCTCTATTTCTGTCCGCTCGCGACCGCGCTGCCGCTAATTCGCGACGGCCAGGTGAAGGCGTTGTTGGTGTCGACGCCGAAGCGTGTCGCCGATTTGCCCGATGTGCCGACGCCGGCGGAGATCGGTTTGAAGGGTGCCGACAGCGTGAGCTGGTTCGGCATATTCGTCCCCGCGAAAACGCCGCGCGACATCGTCGAGAAATTTCATGCGGCGGGGATGAAGGTGCTGAATGATCCGGCGACGCAAGCGAGCCTGAAGAAGCTCGGAGTCGAGCCGATGCCGATGACGCCTGTCCAGATGGACGATTTCATCAAGAGCGAGACCGCCGCTAACCTGGAGTTGATCAAGGCGGCCGGGATCAATCAGTAGCCGGCAGGTTGAGGCGGGGCCACGGCATCGCTAGATAGGAGGGCAATTTCCCTCCTATCCGGATCCCCACATGAGCGCCCTGTTTTCCCCGATCGAACTGCGCGGCCTGAAATTGCCCAACCGCATCATGGTGTCGCCGATGTGCCAATATTCGGCAGAGAACGGCGAGGCCAACGACTGGCATTTCACGCATATCAACATGCTGGCGCTATCGGGCGCGGCAATGTTCTGCATCGAAGCCACGCATGTGGAGGCCCTTGGGCGCATCACGCCGGGCTGCCTTGGCCTCTACAACGATGCCACCGAAGCCGCGTTGAAGCCGATCCTCGCATCGGTGCGAAAACATTCGAAAGCGGCGGTCGCAATGCAGCTTGCGCATGCTGGCCGCAAGGGATCGAGCCACCGGCCCTGGGAGGGCGGGCAGTTGATCCCGCTGTCCGAAGGCGGCTGGCAGACGGTGGCGCCATCGGCCGTGCCGCACAAGGAAGGCGAAGCGGCGCCACTGGCGCTGGACGAGGCCGGGCTCAAGCGCATCCGCGACGCTTTCGTGACAGCCGCCAAGCGCGCCGATCGTCTTGGCATCGACGCGCTCGAGCTGCATGGCGCGCACGGCTACCTGATGCATCAGTTCTTGTCGCCGATATCGAACAAGCGCACCGACCAGTATGGCGGTTCGCTCGAAAACCGCATGCGCTATCCGCTGGAGATATTCGATGCCGTGCGTGCCGTATTCCCGGATCGCAAGCCAGTCGGCGTCAGGGTGTCTGCGACCGACTGGGTCGATGGCGGCTGGGACATTGCGCAAACGATCGAATTCGCCAAGGAATTGAAGAAGCGTGGTGTCGACTGGATTGATGTTTCCTCCGGCGGCGTGTCGCCGCGGCAAAAGATTCCGTTGGGCCCGGGTTATCAGGTGCCGCTGGCGCAGGCCGTGAAGGAAGCAACTGATGTCACCACCATGGCAGTCGGGCTGATCACGGAAGCAAAGCACGCCGAGGAGATCGTTGCCTCCGGCAAGGCTGATATGATCGCGCTTGCCCGCGGGATGCTCTACGATCCCCGCTGGGGCTGGCACGCTGCTGCCGAACTCGGCGGACAGGTTGACGCACCGCCGCAGTATTGGCGTTCGCAACCGTCGACGCAGAAAGCATTGTTCGGCGCGACCACGTTCGGGTCGCGGTAAATCATCACCGTTATTGCGAGCGAAAGTGAAACGGCTATTCCGCTCTGCAATGACGAAAGCCACTATTCCGCCGTAACCGGGGTAGGTACTCTCGCTTGCGCATGAGATGCGACAGTAAAGTCGCGCAACACAAGCGAGAGGAAAGTCCATGGAACTAGGATATTTCGCGATGCCCTCGCATCCGCCGGAGTGCGGGTTGAAGGAGGGCCACGACTGGGACCTGCAGGTGCTCAGGTGGCTGGATGAACTCGGCTATCAGGAAGCGTGGATCGGTGAGCACCACACCGCGCCCTGGGAGCCGCATCCGTCGCCGGATCTGTTGGTCGCGCAGGCACTGCTGCAGACCAAGAACATCCGCATCGGTCCCGGCGGCTTCCTGCTGCCCTATCACCATCCGGCTGAACTCGCCAATCGCGTCGCGATGCTCGATCATCTCTCCGATGGCCGGCTTAATTTCGGCGTCGCGGCAAGCGGCCTGCCGAGCGACTGGGCCATGTTCAATGTCGACGGCATGTCGGGCCAGAATCGCGACATGACGCGCGAAGCGCTCGAAATCATCCTGAAGCTTTGGAGCGACGATGCTCCGTGGACATACAAGGGCAAATACTGGACGGTGACGAAGCCGGACACGATGTTCGATTTCCTCAAACCCCACCTCAAGCCGAAGCAGGCACCGCATCCGCCGATCGGCGTCGCCGGTCTCTCCAAGAACTCCGATACGCTGAAGCTCGCGGGCGAACGCGGCTTCATCCCGATGAGCCTCAACCTCAACCCGGCCTATGTCGGCAGCCATTGGGATTCGGTGGAGGCGGGCGCAGCGAAAACCGGCCGCAAGCCGAGCCGGCAGGATTGGCGGCTGGTGCGCGAAGTCTTTGTCGCCGACACTGACGAAGAAGCCTGGCGTCTGTCGACCGGCGACATGATGGGGCGGATGATGAGCGAGTATTTCCTGCCGCTGCTCGGTCACTTCGGCTTCAAGGACTATCTCAAAGCCACGCCTGACGTGCCGGACAGCGACGTCAACGTCGAATATTGCGCTCGCCACAACTGGATCGTCGGCTCGCCCGCGACTGTCACCGAGAAGATCGAGAAGATCTATCAGGAGGTCGGCGGCTTCGGCGTGCTGCTCGTGTTCGGCTTCGACTACAAGCACAAGCCGGAAGCATGGCACCACTCGCTGCAACTGCTGAAGCAGGAAGTGCTGCCGCGGCTGAAACACCTCGGCAGCGAGTTCGGCCGCGCCGCGTAGGCTGCGCAACGTAGGGTAGGCAAAGCGACGACGTCGACCGCAGCTCACCACAAGTGACAGCGGAAGCGTGCCCACCATTACGAGCGGAATGCTCGATGGTGGGCACGGCGCGAAGAGGCCCGCCTTTGCCTACCCAAGGCTGCAAAAAATCGATAGTCGCGGTGACTAATCACCGCTGTGCGCGCAATTTGCGGTGAACACAGGTTCGCCGGCATGTGCAGCGCCACATGCGAACGGTATCTTTCACGCTATCCGAAAGAGGCGTAGCCTGATCATCATCATGGGGGATCGGTACGATGCGGTCCCGCGTACGAAAATTCGCCCACGTTTTCGAGCGCCTTGGCCTTGCCATGGCGGGAGCGGCGAGCGGCCTGTTCGTCGCGGCCCTTGTCGGGTCGAGCATCTCCGCCTTCACGTCGCAGGGATTTCTCCTGCTCATGATGATCTGCGGCGCGGTCGGCTTCTATCTCGGCATCGATACGCCGCCATTGCCATTCCAGCCGCCGAGCGACGAATCCTCGCGCGGAAATATTGATGCTGCGGAATTCCTCAGCGCGGTCGGGACGTTTCTTGCGGCACTGGTCGCCTTCGTGTCGGTCCTCGCCATTGTGCTTCGCGTCGAGCCGCATGTCGCCTGGACAGTTGCGATCATGGTCGGATGGGTGTTCGGCGTCGCTATGCAGATCGTCGCCGGCACAATCGCGCGCATGCGGGGCTAAGCTCCTCCAGTTCGGTGAAGCAGCCGGGGCTCCGCTACATCAATATTCAATAATATCAATTGCTTAAGTGCTATCCCAGCGTCTGCCCGTCGACCTCGGACGCGAGTTTTCGATCTCCAGCCAGAATTTTCTTGAGCGTCGCTCATTTTTAGCGTATATGCGTGAGCATTGCTCAAGCTCATCCGGAGGCCGCTCACATGCAAACGATTGTCCTGCAATTGACCCGGCAACTGACCACGACCTTCTTCGACGATGTCCTCAAGTTCATCCTCGGATTTGGCAGGTCGATCGCCCGCGCCGCCATCGCGCCGATCAACCGCATTGCCAATGCTTGCGACGTTGCCGGCGTGCTGGAGCGCCGCCGGTTCGCAGCCGAGGTGCGGCGGCGCGCGCGACAAGTGCAACGTCCTCGCGGGCGCGGGCTGTTCGGTTCGCTCAGCGAACTCACCTGAGCCGGAGGAACGGCGCAATTCGCCTCGATTGCGCAGCCGATCCCTAACCAACGAATCACCATGCTCCGCACTTGCGCTGGCTGACATGCCGCGCCGCAGTCAGGCACAAGATCTCGTACATCTTTGCCGTGCACGGTCAGCCGGCGCCGCGACCCGGCGGCGTCGAACCGCGAGGCAATCAAGAACACTAATAGCAACGGCATCACGGCTCATTTTTCGCTCATTCCAATCCCGATAACCGAAACCGAATTTTGCAAGGCCAAGGATTTTCGGCCGAACTGCCCAGGAACTGGTCATGATTAAACAGTTGATGTCGTCCCGCCGTTTCGCGCCGCTGTTCTGGGCGCAGTTCTGTTCGGCGCTCAATGACAACGTCCTGAAGAACGCACTGGTCATCATCCTGCTCTATGGCGCGACCGTCGGCGAGAATGCATCGCTGGTGACGCTTGCTGGCGCCGTTTTCATCTTTCCCTTCTTCGTGTTGTCGGCGCTCGGCGGCGAGCTCGCTGACAAGTATGTGAAGTCGGTCGTGGCGCGGCGGCTGAAATTCGTCGAGATCTTCGCCGCCTGCTTTGCGGCGGCCGGCTTCTTCCTGCATTCGGTGCCGCTTCTGTTCATCGCGCTGGCGCTGTTCGGCACGGTCGCGGCGCTGTTCGGTCCGGTGAAATATGCTGTTCTGCCCGACCAGCTTTCGGTCGGCGAGCTCGCCACCGGCAACGCGCTGGTCGAGGGCGCAACATTTCTGGCGATCCTGATCGGTACCATCGCCGGCGGCATGTTCGTCGCCGGCGCGAGCCATATGGGCTGGATCTCGCTTGCCGTGGTCGGCCTGTCCGTTCTGTCCTGGGCATTCGCCGCGCGCATTCCGGCCACCGCGCCGTCCGCGCCCGATCTCGGCATCACCGCCAATCCCTTCGCCTCCACGGTGCGGCTGCTCAAGTCGCTCTATGCCGAGCCGCGACTGTGGGACGGCATGGTGATCGTGTCCTGGTTCTGGCTCGCCGGCGCGGTCGTGCTGTCGCTGCTGCCCGCGCTGATCAAGGAAGGTGTGGGAGGCACCGAAGGCGTCGTCACGCTGTGCCTTGCGATCTTCGCGATCGGCATCGCGACCGGCTCGCTGATAGCGGCCCAGCTCAGCCATGTCAGACCCAATCTCGCGCTGGTGCCGATCGGCGCCATCATCATGGGCGTGGTCGGTCTCGATCTTGCCGCGGTGATTGGCGCTACCGTTCCAGGCAGCGGCGTGACCGCGGCAGCGTTCGCGACCTCGCTGGGCGGGCTGCACATGCTGGTCGGCTTCTTCCTGTTCGCCATCGGCGGCGGCCTGTTCGTGGTGCCGTCGTTCGCCGCCGTGCAGGCCTGGACCGCGCCGTCGGAGCGCGCCCGCATCATCGCGGCCGGCAATATATTGCAGGCCGGCTTCATGGTGGTGGGATCGCTGTTCGTTGCGCTCCTGCAATTTGCCGGCCTTTCGATCGCCTGGATCTTCTTCGGCCTTGCCGTCGCAAGCTTCGGTTCGGTGTGGTTCGTGCTGAGCAAGTGGGGCAAGGAGGGCGTGCGCGACTTCGGTGCGCTGCTGTTCCGTGCGCTGTTCCGCGTCGAGGTTCGCGGCATCGAGAACCTGCCGCCCCCGGGCACGCGCATGCTGATCGCGCCCAACCATGTCAGCCTGGTCGACGGCCCGCTGCTGCACGCAACGCTGCCGATCGATGCCAGCTTTGCGGTCGATACCGGTATAGCGAAAGCGTGGTGGGCAAAGCCGTTTCTGACGATGGTCCGTCACATCACCGTCGATCCGACCAAGCCGCTCGGCGCGCGTGATCTGATCAAGCTGGTCGCTTCTGCCGAACCCGTTGTGATCTTCCCCGAGGGCCGCCTGACCGTGCATGGCTCGCTGATGAAGGTCTATGACGGCACCGCGATGATCGCCGACAAGGCCGATGCTGTGGTCGTGCCCGTTCGCATTGAAGGCGCGCAGCGCTCGCATCTGAGCTACCTCAAGAACGGCGAGATCAAGCGTTCCTGGTTTCCGAAGGTGACCATCTCGATCCTGCCGCCGGTTAAATTGCCGGTCGACCAGTCGCTGAAGGGCAAGGCCCGCCGTAACGCCGCGGGCGCCGCGCTGCAGGACGTCATGATCGAGGCGATGGTGAAGAATGCCATGCTCGACCACACGCTGTTCGAGGCGCTCGCCCATGCCCATCGCGACCGCGACACCGGCAAGGTGGTTGTTGAGGACGCGCTGGGAACGAAACTCACCTATCGCAAGCTGATCCTCGGCGCGCAGGTGCTGAGCCGCAAGCTCGAGCAGGGCAGCACCATTGGCGAGAACATCGGCGTGCTCTTGCCGAACTCGGCCGGCGTCGCCGTCGTCTTCATGGCGCTGCAGACCATCGGCCGCGTGCCGGCGATGCTCAACTTCTCCGCCGGCCCCGTGAACGTGCTCTCGGCGATGAAGGCGGGAGAGGTCAAGACCGTGCTCACCTCCCGCGCCTTCATCGAGAAGGGCAAGCTCGACAAGCTGATTGCGGCGATCGCTCCCGAAGCGCGCATCGTCTATCTCGAAGACATCCGCGCGACCGTCAATACGCTCGACAAGATCCGCGGCCTCTTGGCCGGCACCGCGCCGCGTGTCGCGCGCAGCGCCGATGATCCCGCCGTGATCCTGTTCACCTCGGGCTCGGAAGGCACGCCCAAGGGCGTCGTGCTCTCCCACCGCAATATCCTCGCCAATGCGGCGCAGGCGCTGGCGCGGGTCGATGCCAATGGCAACGACAAGGTGTTCAACGTGCTGCCGGTGTTCCACTCGTTCGGTCTTACCGGCGGGATGATGATGCCGCTGCTCGCGGGGATTCCGATTTTCATGTATCCGTCACCGCTGCATTACCGCATCGTGCCGGAACTGATCTACCAGACCGGCGCCACCATCCTGTTCGGCACCGACACCTTTCTCACCGGCTACGCCCGCTCGGCGCATGCTTACGACTTCCGCACGCTGCGCTTGGTGCTCGCGGGCGCGGAAGCGGTGAAGGATCGCACCCGGCAGGTCTATATGGAGCGCTACGGCATCCGCATCCTCGAAGGCTATGGCGTCACCGAAACCGCGCCGGTGCTCGCCATGAACACGCCGATGGCGAACCGCCCCGGCACCGTCGGCCGGCTGTCGCCTCTGATGGAGTATCGCCTCGATCCGGTCCCGGGCATCGAGGAAGGCGGCCGGCTCTCGGTGCGCGGGCCGAACGTGATGCTCGGCTACTTGCGCGCGGAAAATCCCGGCGTGCTGGAAAAGCTCGCCGATGGCTGGCACGACACCGGCGACATCGTCACCATCGACGCCGCGGGCTTCATCGCCATCAAGGGCCGCGCCAAGCGGTTTGCGAAGATCGCAGGCGAGATGGTGTCGCTGTCGGCGGTGGAAGCGATGGCGTCCGCGCTGTGGCCACAGGCGATTTCGGTTGCGGTTTCCATTCCCGATGCACGCAAGGGCGAACGCATCGTGCTCCTGACCACGCAGCGCGATGCCGAGCGGCCTGCGATGCAGCGCCAGGCCAGGGCGACCGGCGCCTCCGAGCTCGCCGTGCCGGCCGACATCAGCGTCGTCGACAAGGTGCCGCTGCTCGGCTCCGGCAAGACCGACTATGTCGCCGCGACCGCGCTCGCCAGGGAACTCGCCGCCGCAGCGCCGATGGCCGAGGTGGCGTAAACGGGCTACGATTTCGGGACAACCAATAACAATCCGGAACTTCGGAGGAACTCGATGCCTCTCCCGCTTGATCCCGTGATCGAGAAGATCATCCCGCTGCTGCCGCTGCGCGATCCAAAGGTCATGACGCCGCAGAGCGCGCGGCAGCAACTGCGCGATCTCGCCGCAGCGCGCGCCGCGGTCCCGCCGCCGCCGGTCGAGCACGTCAAGGATATCAACGTCGCCGGCGGCGCCGGACCGCGGCCGGCGCGGGTCTATCGCAACGGCAGCGGGACCGCGGCGACGGTCGTGTTCTTCCACGGCGGCGGCTGGGTCGCGGGCGATCTGGAGACCCACGACCGGCAGGCGCGCAATCTTGCGATCGACATCGGCGCGGTGGTCGTCTCCGTCGACTATCGCCGGCCGCCCGAGACGCGCTTCCCCGGCGCCTTCGAGGACGCCTTTGCCGCGGTGCGCGACGTGGTCGGCCGCATCAGGGAATTCGGCGGCGACGTGGCCCGCGTCGGCGTCGCCGGTGACAGCGCCGGCGGCAATCTCGCAGCAACCAGCGCGCTGGCCTGCCGCGATGCCGGGATCAGGCTCGCCGGCCAATTGCTGGTCTATCCCGTCACCGACGCCCTCGGCAATTTCGCTGACCAAGCAGAGAATGCGCGGTTTCCGTCGCGGGATGAGAATGCGGAAGGATACTTCCTGTCGCGCGCGGTGATGGAGTGGTTCTGCGGGCATTATCTCGAAGAGCGCGCGCATGGTGCGGACTGGAGGGTCTCGCCGCTGCGGGCGAAGGAGTTGAAGGGCGTTGCGCCCGCCGTGGTCACCACCGCCTGGTTCGATCCGCTGCGCGATGAGGGCACAGCTTACGCCAACGCGCTGCGCGAGGCCGGCGTGCCGACCTGGCACCATGACGGGCAGGGCCTGATCCACGGCTATTTCGGCCTTGGCGACGCTTCCGAGACCGCGCGCGCCGAGGCGCAGCGGGCGCAGGCCGACTTCAAGGCGCTGCTCGACAAGGGCGCGTAGCATCAGCCGACGGCGCGCACGCCCTTGGCGAATGGGCTCAGGCCGAGCCATTGCTGCATCGAGCGGGCGATCGCCTTGTCGCCGGTGAGCTCGATGCCGCCGCTCGCCACCTCGCGGTCGAGCGTCGCGATCCCCATCCACACCGCGGTCATCGTGCGCAGCGGGCTCGTCACATAGAGATCGACCTCGTAGCCGGGATCGGTCAGGCAGAGATCGACGCTGTCATTGTCGATGACGAGCCACCAGGATTTGCGGTCGCCCGACAGCTCCGGATAGATGAAGTTGATGGTGCAGCGGCGCGGCGGCAGCGGCTCGGGGCGCAGGTTTCGCCGCATGTCCCACATCAACAGCGACGGATCGAGGTTCTTCAGCGACAGCGAGGACTCCACCCAGCGCTGGGCCCAGAAGCCGAGCGACATGATCACCTCGCGCAGATCCTCGCCGGCCTGCGTCGGCCGATAATCCATCACGCCCGGCTGGCCCGATGGCGTCACGCTGATCAGCCCGGCCACCTCCAGTTCCTTCAGCCGCTTCGACAACAGCGAGGGCGACATCCGCGGCACGCCGCGCCGGAGGTCGTTGAAGCGCGTGGTGCCGCACAACAATTCGCGCAGCACCAGCACGGTCCAGCGGTTGCAGACGATCTCGGCTGCCATCGCGACCGGGCAAAACTGCCCATAGCTTCCGCGCTCGGTCCTGTCAGGCAATCGGCTCCTCCGGAAATGCGGCAGTACAGATATGATAGCGCGCGACCCGGCACGAGGCCGGAGAGCTTGCGGAAAATGTAAGCATTCCAGACGCTGCGAAGACCGAATCGATGGTCACGGCGTCGCAGTACAGTTCCTGAACTGGAGCGCTCTTTGCGGCGGAATTAGGCTCTCTCACGGTGGATATTCTCGCTTAAGGAGAGTGTCATGAGCAGCAACGCAGCACACAGTCTCGATGCGTCAAAATCGCGCAGCGCGGTCGAGCTCGCAGAGGAGCTGGGCCCGATCTTCGCGCGGCGCGCCGAGCAAGAGACGAACGAGGACAAGTTCGTCGCCGAGAATTTCGCGGACCTGAAGGCCGCGGGCCTGATCGAAGCCGGCGTGCCGGCCGAGCTTGGCGGCGGCGACGCCGATGTCGACGAGCTCGCCGAGATGCTGCGCACGCTTGCCCACTATTGCGGCTCCACCGCGCTCGCCTTCTCCATGCACACCCACCAGGTCGCAATTCCCGCCTGGCGCTGGAAGGTGCAGAAGGCGGCCCCCGTCGAGCCGCTGCTCCGGCGCATCGCCAATGAGCGCATCATCCTGCTGTCCAGCGGCGGCTCGGACTGGATCGGCGGCTCCGGCCGCGCCGAGAAGGTCGATGGCGGCTATCGCATCACCGCGCGCAAAGTGTTCTCGTCGAGCTCGCCCGCCGGCGACCTGATGATGACGAGTGCGGTGCTGGAGAGCGAGGGCGAGCCGGCAACGGTGCTGCATTTCGGCGTGCCCGTGACCTCGCCGCACGTGAAGGTGCTCAACAATTGGCGCGCGCTCGGCATGCGCGGCACCGGGTCCAACGATGTCATGATCGACGGCCATGTCGTGCCGGAGGCGGCGGTCGCAGCGCGGCGCAAGGCCGGCGAATGGCATCCGCTGTTCCAGATCATCGCGACCATCGCGTTCCCGCTGGTTTATTCGGTCTATCTCGGCGTCGCCGAGAGCGCCCGCGACATCGCGATCGGGGTAGCAAAACGCAAGACGCCGGACCAGCATGCGATCCAGCTCGCCGGCCGCATGGACACCGAGCTTGCGGCGGCGCGGCTCGCGCGTGAATGGATGCTGGCTGCTGTCAGGCTCAACGCGCCGTCGGCTGCGACCGTCAACCAGGTGATGATGGGTCGTCAGCTCGTTGCGCGGCATGCCATATCAGCGGTCGAGTATGCGATGGAGCTTGCGGGCGGCGCCGGCTTCTATCGTGCCACGGGCCTCGAACGGCGTTTCCGCGACATCCAGGCGGCCCGCTACCATCCGCTGCAATCGGGCCCGCAGGCGCAATATGCGGGGTCGATGGCGCTCGGGCTGCCGGTCGACCGGGTGTATTGAGCACGCCGTTGACCAGGACAGCTCGCGGTCGCGCCGCGTTCGTTGTCGCAAGCGAGGCGATCCATCTGATAGCAGCGGGCCTCGAATGGATCGCCGCCTCGCTCGTGCAATACATGATGACGACGGCCTATGGCGGCGCGACGTTTTCACATCTGATGTCAAAGAGCCTGACGTCGAAGAGCCAGATGTCGAAGAGTCGGAGGGATGCGCGGCGGCGTTCTCGCGGCGGGAAACGCCCGAGGCTTGCGGCCGCTTCACCCTCTTGAGCCGGCGGCCTGATTGTCCGCCGTCTCCGTTCGTCATTGCGAGCCAACGGGTCGCGCGAACGCGCGCCCGATGACAGGCTCCGCGAAGCAATCCATTTCGCCACTCGTGGAAGCGTGGATTGCTTCGCTTACGCTCGCAATGACGGGATGGGTTTTGATTTGAATTTCAAACAGCGAAGGGGATGTGAGTACGCATTCTCGCGGCGCCTTGCGTCCGAGGTTTGCGTTCGTTTCACCCTCCTCGAAGACAGAGGGCGCAGGGAATGCTGGGTGCCGGTCGCACCCGTGGGCCCCGTGCAACAAAAAGCACGGGGGTAGGACCACAGGTACAGCCGGAGCATTCCAGCATTCCCTGCGCGATGGTGTTACGGCTTATTTCGTGCTCTCCCCGGTGACCGGGCTTTCTTGCCACCGTCACCCCTGAGGATGTTTCCACCCCCCAGGACTTAGCGCCAGCGTCGGGGCGCCAGGACCACACGACTTCGCCGTCCGCTGACGTTGCGTTCGTCTTTTCGCAACAACAGCGTCCACCGCATCCCACCGCAACGTTCGTGACGATCGCGACCCGCCCCTCATTTCGGGTGAGACGCGCGGAGTCATAATGCTGATTTGCCCGACGGCGAAAGCGGAATATTTTTCGCGTGAGGGGTGGACAGACTTTTGGGTGATTTGCCCGTCGGGCTACTTTGTCGCGTGCGCAGCACGCATTTGTGCTTGCAAGCACAGCGAAGCAGTTCGTAGCGAGTTGTAGGGTGGGCAAAGCGCAGCGTGCCCACCGCCACGAGCCGCGTGCGGATGGTGGGCACGCTTACGCTTTGCCCACCCTACGCTCCTCATCGTCACTGCGAGTCGACGAGACGGCCGATGCGGTTACGAGACCCGGCTATCGGACGGCCGGGGCTTCTTTCGTGGCGGGGCGGTCGTCCCCATCGCCAATCCGATCGCCAGGGCCGGCAGAATCGCCGGAGTCCCAATTTGTTTCCCGGATTTCGTCGCTCGCAACCGGGATCAGAAGCTGCTGTCGCATTTCGGCGAGGCGGGCGCGGCAATATTCGCGGTAAAGCAGGTCTAATATGGCGGACATGGTCGAACCCTCACTTGATCATCACCGTCGACATCCCACGCACTTTGCCCACGGCCGAAATTGACCTGTGCCGGGGGAGTTGGTCTCCGACGAGATCCGATGACGATTTTCGCGCCGCGAAAGCACGAAACGAAATCGGGGTCAGAGAACTTCCATGTGCTGCAGATCGATCTGCACCGCGGATCGTTGAGTTCGATCAATCGCGAGCAACGTGGTAAAGCTTGACCCGCGCTTGCAGGCGCCGGCGATTCCTGAAAACCGACGTGATGGCGGCAACGAGAAATAGAGTTATCACGGCTATCTCTCCTTAAAGGAGATTTTGACGTCGACTTTCGCAATAATATTATGGGTCTAATTTTCTGGTCGCCAAGTGAGCCAATTCACATCCGCATCGATCACGGGTGAGTGAGACTAGCAAACGGACGTTGTGGTTTCTTGGACTGCTGCGCATCGCGTAACGGAAGGTTGGTGCGCGAATTGCAAACTACAGATGCCGGCATCGTTGTTGGAGCACTTTATCCGAATGTTTTATCAACGCTGGGAGAGTGGCCATGTCTACCGGCGCAACCGATTTCCTATCGTATCGATTCTCGACGCGCGAGCTTCCCGAGCGGATGCGCATCCCGACATGGCGCGAGGAGTTTGGGCGCACCATAGTCCACGCTGACATCGAGCCTTCGGACGTTCCGTTTCAGGCTGAAGCGAGACTACACGCGCTTCAGGGGTTGCGCATGCTTTCCTTGAAGGGTTCAGCAATGCGCTTCAAGCGGTCGCAAACGAACATTGTTGATGGTGATGACTCGATCGGTCTCATCGTCAGTCTGCCCGGCAGGAGTCAGCTATCGCAGCGCGGCCAGGAGATCGAGCTCCGTGGCGGCGATGCAATGGCGATTTTGCATTCGGAACCCGTCAGCGTCGCCTATCTGGAAGGATTGCAATTTGGGCTGGCCCTGCCGCGCGACGCGCTTGCGTCGCGCGTGACCGATGTCGACGACCTCACCATGCGGCCGATCTATCGCCGAACCGAAGCGCTCCGACTTCTCATGACTTATGTGAAGTCGGCGTTGAAGGAGGGCGCTCTGGCTGCCCCCAAGCTACGTGATACGGTCGTTGGTCACATCCACGATCTCGCGGCGCTCGCAATCAGCGAGCACGCTCCCTTGGGCGAGAGCAACGCGAGCGCAGTCGTGGCTGCGCGCCACAGCGCCGCCCTCGAGCATATCGCGGCGCACTTTCAGGACCCGGAGCTCACCCTGGAGGTCGTCGCCGATAAGCAGGGCATCTGTCCTCGCTATCTGCAGCGCCTGATGGCGTCATCCGGAACGTCGTTCACGGGGTGCGTGAATGAGTTACGGCTCCGAAGGGCGTTCATGCTGCTGACCGATCCCCACGACCGCGCGCGGCGAATTTCCGACATCGCGCTGGAAGTCGGCTTTTCGGATATCTCGCATTTCAACCGACTATTCCGCGCCCGCTTCGGCGATTCGCCACGCCGCGTGCGCAGCGGGCCGAAGGGGTAATGGTGAGTACGGATGGTGGGCACGCTTCCGCTTTGCCCACCTTCTGGTTTAACCGTCAGGCGGTCACACTCCGCTGTCGCTGTGACCGAGGCGGGCCTCATGGTTCGAGACGCGCCGCAAGCGGCGCTCCTCGCCATGAGGGTCTAAGATTCCGCCGCGAAATCAGACCTCATCCTGAGGAGCGCGGGACGCGCGTCTCGAAGGATGGGCCGCGAAGGGACTGCCCACCAAGTTCTATTTCATATGCAATAGCCCTAGGGACGACGGGGAGGAGAGATAGCCGCACCTCACGCCGCTTCGTGCGGCGCCTGCTCCGTCGGCGCTTCCGGCATCGGGAAGGTCTTGTACTGCTTCGGCAGGTTGATCGGCCGATAGTCTTTCACCGCCTCCATGCGCTTGACCACTGACGCGTGGATCACGGCATCATCGGGAATCAGCCGCGGCTCGCAGTCGGGGATGTAGAAGCCGAAATGCGATTTGCGCTCCGGCCATTCCTTGTAGGTGGCCTTCTTCGGCAGATATTCGAGCAGGCGCCAGCCCCACGTCATCGGGTCGTGCATCTCGCCCGCGACGTCGGGCTTCACGTAGGTGAACGGGCTGCCCTTGCGCGGCACGCCCCAGGCGAGCTGCTTCACCATCTGCGGGTTCACCGTGAGGCCGAACTTCGTGGCTTCCTCCAACATCCAGAGCAGCGGATATTTCGACAGCGCGCTCTGCACTTCCGGATAGCCGCCGCCGATGTCGCCATGCGCGCCGGCGAACCACACCTGCAAAATGTCCTGAGCTTCGGCCTTCTCATCGGGGATGAAGCGGTTGCTGAAGAAGAGCTGCGGCTCGTCATACTTCTTCAGGCGGAACATGCAGCGCCGCTCGTCGATCGAGATCGCCTGGCGGAAGGTGCGGATGCTCGGGTTGTGCAGCGTGAAGGCGAGCTCTTCCAGGCTCGGCCAATAGAGCCGGTCCGGCCGCGGCACGAAGATGCTGGCGACCGTATCCCAGACGCCGACGAAGCGGATGGTCGGCCAGCGCACCGAGAGGATGCGCGCGAACTGCGCCGCGTTGTCGTAGCGGTTCCTCGGCATCGGGCCGAGTTCGTCGCTCTCTTGCGGCACCGCCTGCAGGCTCGCGCCGTCGCGCGCCGTGCCGTCATCCGAGAACTGCTTGTAGGCAGTGAGCCCGCTGCCGGCGAGATTGACCTGCTCCGGCGAGATCAGCCCGATCTTGTGGATCAGCCCGGCCAGCACGCGCACGGTATAGGCGCCGCGCGAGAAGCCGAACAGATAGATCGCATCGCCGTCCTGGTAGTGGTGGACCAGGAATTCATAGGCCGCGAGCACGTTGTCATCGAGCCCATAGCCGGTGGTGAGCCCGAGGATCGCAGTGAAATCCTGCTTCAGCTTCCGCCACGGATCCGGCCGCGCCAGCGTGCCGACCCCGGGATCGTAATAGACGAACTGCCGCGGCTGCGTCTTCTCCGTCTTGCGCAGGCAGCGATAGAGCTTCAGGACGTTGGAAATATTCTCGTTAATCTCGTTTCCCGTCCCATCGCAGCAAATCACGATGTTCCGCATGGCGTCCCCTCCCTGCTACCTCAGCGAGTATAGCAGAAGGTCTGGGAAATTTGGGTGACGGAATGCCTGTCAGGCGGCCTCGGTGACGGCACGAATCTTCAGGTGCACGCCGGTCTTCGCTTGCAATGCGCTGATGACGCCGAGCAGGTTCTCGGCGGTCGGGTTGCCGTCGGGGCCAAACATGCGCATCAGGCTCTTCGGCGAACGTCCGAGCACCTCGCCGAGCCGGTCGAAGCCGATCGTCGCATTGATATAGGCACGCAGTGCAGCGCGGCCATCGTCAGTCTCGCCTTGCAGCAAGGCCTGCACGGCTTCCTGGAACAGCGCCCTGCGAAAGGCCGGCTCGCGCTCCGCCCGCGCCCGCACCGTGTCGCGAAAACTTCGGGTCAATGGCATCTGTTAGCCTTTACCGCGTTGCTCATAGCGATGACATTAGTCGGGCGGAGCAAGCTCAGATAAGAGTTCTTCCCGAGAGAACGAGATCGGAAATTTAGCAAGACGGAAGGTCAGTGCCATCAGCGCAGTGTTAAACGCCATAATCTCAGTTGCCAGTTCGTTGATTTCGTCAACAGAGATTGACACACTTTCGTAGGGCAATTCGCCAATAGGCGGCGATTTGCGACGCAGCATTATATAAAGGGCGTTTTCGTCTGGAGTTCTTCCTATTGGATTGTGAGCAATCCTATTTCTGCGGCCCGCCAAGTCCTCGTAGAGCTTCATCAGGCGCCCTAACGCATGCAAATTTTCGTCGGTGACATTCAGCGGGGAAACCTTTGCTAGCTGCTTGAGGACTTCCGATTGTGTCCGAACATTCCTGAAAAAACTGAACACCGTGACAGCGCTAGTGATGTCCATCTTTGACAAAACGGAAAAGAGAAGCGCTAGCTGATATTCCGCGTGCGACCAGTCGTTCGAACATCTTCCGATGGCGGCAGCGAGGTCGATATTTTCATCAACGGGACCAGGCATCGTTTGATTTGTCCAATCAAAGTAAGATCAATATTCGGCTCTACTGGTTTCAGTGCTGATGTTCTCCACTATGCAAGCCGCTCTGTAGAATAATTCGTCGAAAGTCAGAATCTCAGGCGCGCGGATATTTTTCCGGTATAGCTCAAAACAAGTAGTCTTGTCGTCGTTTCCTTCCAGTTGAGCGAGATTGCCGACAACGAGAAAGCTTTTGGGTTCGATAGCGTAAGCAATGTTGCCCGTGCTATTACCGATTGCGTCCTTCAGGTCATCTCGGAAATGATCGCGCGCAAACTCAAACGCAGTCTTCTGCGTCTGCGTGACTGCATCGGACAATTCCTCCGAGACACTCCAACATCCGGGTCGATAGGTCGTCTGTTGCAGCAGCTCTGTACTATTCCTCTTGATCTCTACCAGTACATACTGGCTAACCTTGGCTCGCGTACGCATTAGGCCGTCAGCACGCTTGCCGGGCCGATGGAAGGTGCCACCGGTGGTTCGAGCTTCAAGCTTGGCTCCAACTTTGTCGAGAAAGACGTAATTCAATCCGTGTCCGAATATCCACGGATTGCGCTCGAAGAAGGCCTGCCACGTCGGTTCGGAAACTTCGCTATGGGTAAGGTTGGTCTCGAATTCAGCCAATGCGGCACGTTTTGCCGCTACTGCGTAGACATCATGGTGAAGCTCGGGGCTTGCGGCAAGCTGGCGGATTATTTCGGGTCCCTTTGTGCTGCTCAGAAGCGCACCGAGAGCGCCAACATGGATATTGTCGAGCGAAACTCTTGTCTTTTGAGCATCGCTAAGGTCGAGTGCTGAGAGAATGGAAAGAAATTCCCGCATTTGAGCTAGCTGAAATTGGTTTACGTGAACATGTTCCTTCTCCCGCCAGCCGTACCGAGCATGAAACTGCAACTTTGTAATCTTGAAAGTGCCGAAGTCACGGTGGTCATCTACATAAAAGGCTGAGATTGCGATCTTGGATCGTGCGGTGACGTCAATCTCCCCAAGGATCTCCTCGCTTTCACCAGCGATCGTCGCGTAAGCTCCGTTTTTTCCAGGATGAACGTAGAGGTGATTGCTCTTGTATCTCGCTAAGTATTCAGCGTCCTCTGACATGGTGAACTCGCAGAGATTAGTGATTGCCTAGCATTCTATTCTGAAATTTCGTGAGTCGTCGCTTCGGACCCTGCGTTAAAACAAAACGGCCGGGTCTTTCGACCCGGCCGCTCAAACTCTCAAACCGCTACTCTGATACAGCGAGCCTCAGCTCGCCTGCTTCTCCGCGGCCGCCGTCCGCTTCTTCTCGATCTGGCGCTTCAAATCCAGCGCGCGGGGCGAGAGGTGCGCGGCATTCGCCTTCAGCAGGAACGCGTCGAGGCCGCCATTGTGGTCGACGCTCTTCACCGCGTTCGAGGAGACGCGCAGGCGGATGTTGCGGCCGAGCGCTTCCGACTGGAAGGTGATGTTGCAGAGGTTCGGCAGGAAACGCCGCTTGGTCTTGATGTTGGAGTGGCTGACCTTGTGGCCCACTTGCGGGCCTTTGGCCGTCAGTTCACAGCGCCGGGACATTGTTCAAATCCTCTTCCATCCCCGCTAAACCAACAGCGCGCGCCGCGCGCGGCGGGGGTTCAATTTCACGTCCATTTTCCAGGAACCGCGGACGTATAGGGGGTGAGGCGCAAAGCGTCAAGGTTTTTGGCCTCGTTCCGAGGCCCTGAAACCCTCAATTCGACGCGGCTTTTTCACGACAACCGGTAAAACCCTACTGAGCCCAAAACCAGCGCGTTCACAAGGCCGTTCAGCGGTTTAACCTTCCATATAAAGGGCGTATTCAGCCCCGTAAGGTGGTTCCGTATTCGCCCGCGTTGCTTGCCGGTCATTCCTTCCTAAATGATCTTTCGGCGCCGACGACAGGATCGTTAAGTTTGTGAGCATTTTCAGCAGTTTTCTGCCCTCGATGAGGGAATCCTGGCTGCTCGGCGCCGGCGCGCTGTTTCTGCTGTTGCCGGAGGGCGCGCTCGCGCAGGGCCGGCTGGAGGCGCAGTACGAGGCCTCGCTGGCCGGTATCGCCGTCGGCAAGGGAAGCTGGACCATCGAGATCGGCGAGGACACCTTTTCCGCGATCGCGCAGGGCGGCACCGCCGGGCTGGTGAAGGCCTTTGCCGGCGCCGGCGGGGTGGGCGGGTCCCAGGGCCGCGTGGTCAATGGCGCGCTGGTGGCATCGGGCTATACCGTCAACTACAACAGCTACAAGAAATCCGAGGTCATCCGGATGGCGCTCGGCGGCGGCAACATCAGGGAAACCGTGATCGAGCCGGAGCCGCCGGTCGATCCCAACCGCATCCCGGTCACCGAGGCGCACAAGAAGAACGTGTTCGATCCGATGACCGGCTCGCTGTTGCGGGTGCCCGGCAATGGCGAACTGATGAGCCCGGATAGCTGCCGCACCAGCGCGGGCATTTTCGACGGCCGGCTGCGCTACGATCTGAAGCTCGATTTCAAGCGCGTGGAGATGGTCAAGGCGGAGAAGGGCTATCAGGGCCCGGCGCTGGTCTGCGCGATCTATTTCACGCCGATCGCGGGCTATATCCCGGACCGGCCCGTGATCAAATATCTCTCCGAGGCGCGCAACATGGAGATCGCCTTCGTGCCGATCGCGGGCACGCGCATCCTGATCCCGTTCCGCGTCAAGATCCCGACGCCGTTCGGACTCGCCATGCTGGAGGCGACGTCGTTCGTGACGTCGGCCACGCCGCCGCGGGTGGCGAAGACGCAGTGAGGCTAGGCACCGTCATTCCGGGGCATCGCGAAGCGATGAGCCCGGAATCCATGTCTCCTCCGGCGCATGCGGCCCGATGGATTCCGGGCTCGTCCTGCGGACGCCCCGGAATGACAGAGAGGGCACGAATCCTGTTGACTCTTGGCCGCTTCTGATTCGACTCCGGCTTTAACGATTTCGCCGTCATCGTGATCGCTGCTAAACCCGATTTGGTGCTGGAACTGAAATGCCGACACGAGATGTTGCGGTGAACGGAGGAGAACACAGGTGGAGTCAGCGATTCGGCCGCGATTCGTTCTAGACTCGTTCCGAAGCTTAAGCCGCGGCATCCGCCGTGTCGCAATGTGAGACGATTTTCCTAGCCGCGCTCTCTGTCATCTCCAAGAAACGCATCAAAAAGCACCTGGAATCATGGCTCTTTCCTCTCCTCCCTTCGCCCATGAGCGCGCGCCTGGCGCCGGCGTCACCGCCGTGCTCGGGCCGACCAATACCGGCAAGACGCATCTGGCCATCGAGCGGATGCTCGGGCATTCGTCCGGGCTGATCGGCCTGCCGCTGCGGCTCCTGGCGCGCGAGGTCTACAACAAGATCGCCGATCGCGCGGGAAGCGAGAGCGTCGCGCTGATCACCGGCGAGGAGAAGATCAAGCCGAAGTCGCCGCGCTTCTGGGTCTCGACTGTGGAGGCGATGCCGCGCGATCTCGACGTCTCGTTCCTTGCGGTCGACGAGATCCAGATCGCGGCCGATCTCGAGCGCGGGCATGTCTTCACCGACCGCATCCTCAATCGGCGCGGCCGCGACGAGACGCTGCTGCTCGGGGCTGCGACGATGCGCCCCATCGTCGAGCGGCTGCTGCCCGGCGCCTCGATCGTGACGCGGCCGCGGCTCTCGACGCTCGAATTCGCCGGCGACCGCAAGATCACGCGGCAGCCGCGGCGCACCGCGATCGTCGCGTTCTCGGCCGACGAGGTCTATGCGATCGCCGAATTGATCCGCCGCCAGCATGGCGGCGCCGCGGTCGTGCTCGGCTCGCTCTCGCCGCGCACACGCAATGCGCAGGTCGCGATGTTCCAGAACGGCGATGTCGATTATCTCGTCGCCACCGACGCCGTCGGCATGGGGCTGAACCTCGACGTCGATCACGTCGCCTTTGCCTCCGACCGCAAATACGACGGCTATCAGTTCCGCCGCCTGACGCCGGCCGAGTTTGCGCAGATCGCCGGGCGTGCCGGGCGCGCGACGCGCAATGGCACCTTCGGCACCACCGGCCGCTGCGCGCCGTTCGAGCCGGAACTGGTGAACGCGCTGCAGAACCACACCTTCGACAGCGTGAAAATGCTGCAGTGGCGCAATTCGAAGCTGGATTTCTCCTCGCTCGGCAGCCTGCAGGTTTCACTCGCGCTGCCGCCGTCGCATGAGGTGCTGACGCGGGCGCCGATCGCCGAGGACATGCGCGTGCTCGACCATGCGGCGCGCGACGCCGAGGTGCGCGATCGGGCGCATGGCGCTGCCGCGGTCGAGCGGCTATGGGACACCTGCCAGATACCCGATTACCGAAAGCTGTCGCCGGCCGCGCATGCCGAGCTTGTGACCACGGTTTACGGCTTCCTGATGCAAAAGGGGCGCATTCCCGATGCATGGTTTGCCGCCCAGGTCGATCAGGCCGACCGCGTCGACGGCGATATCGACACGCTGTCGGGCCGGATCGCTCAGGTGCGCACCTGGACCTTTGTGGCGAACCGGCCGGACTGGCTGTCCGATCCCGAACATTGGCAGGGGATCACGCGCGAGCTCGAAAATAAATTATCCGATGCGCTGCATGAACGGCTCACGGAGCGTTTCGTTGATCGTCGTACCAGTGTATTGATGCGCCGCCTGCGGGAGAACTCTGTTTTGAATACTGAAATCGGCAAGACCGGCGAAGTCATCGTCGAGGGGCACGTGATCGGCCGGCTCGACGGATTCACCTTTGCGCCCGACGCGGCGGAAGCGGGCTCAGATGCCAAGGCTCTGCAGGCCGCGGCGCAACAGGTGCTGGCGCGCGAGATCGACACGCGGGCGGAGAAACTCTCGGCGGCGCCGGACGACACCTTCGTGCTGACCTCCGACGGCACGATTCGCTGGACCGGCGATGCCGTGGCGAAACTCGTCGCGGCCGACGACGCGCTGCATCCGCGCTTGCGCATCATCTCCGACGAACGGCTGACCGGCGCGCCGCGCGAGGCCGTGCAGAACCGGCTCGATCTCTGGCTCAAGACGCACATTACGAAATTGCTCGGGCCGCTGTTCGACCTGTCGAAGGCCGAGGACCTGCAGGGGATTGCACGCGGCATCGCGTTCCAGCTCGTGGAAGCGCTCGGCGTCCTGGAGCGTGCCAAGATTTCGGCCGAGATGAAGGATCTCGACCAGCCCTCGCGCGCGACGCTGCGCAAGTATGGTGTCCGCTTCGGCGCCTATCATATCTACTTCCCGCAGCTCCTGAAGCCGGCGGCGCGGGCGCTGGCCTCGCTGCTGTGGGCCGAGAAGCAGGACAATGTCGATCTGTCGGCGCTGTCGAACGTGCAGCATCTGGCCTCGAGCGGACGCACCTCGTTCCCGATCGACAAGGCTCTGCCGCGCGATGCCTATCGCGTGCTCGGCTACAAGCAGTGCGGCGAGCGCGCGGTGCGCGTCGACATCCTGGAACGGCTGGCGGATTTGATCCGCCCGGCGCTGGCCTGGCGCGAAGGCGCAGCCGGAGAGAAGCCCGCGGGCGCGTTCGACGGCCGCGGCTTCGTGGTAACGCAGGCGATGACCTCGCTCACCGGCTCGGCCGGCGAGGATTTCGCCTCCGTCCTGCGTGCGCTCGGCTACCGCATGGAGCGCCGCCCGGCCCCGCCGCCGAAGCCCGTGGAAGTGGTCGAGACGGTCGCCGCAGAAACGCCGCCGGTCGAAGCGACCGCCGAAGCTGCGGCGGAAACGCCGGCGGAGGAGGTGGCTGCCGAGTTGCCCGGGTCCGGCGAACCCAGCCCATCCGCGGCGCTGCTGCCCGAAGTCACCCTGGCGCCAGCACCGAGCGAGGAGCCTGCTCCTGCCGCGGCGGAGCCGGAGCCCGTGGCTGAAGCGCAGGCTGAACCCGAGGCAATCGAGGTGCAGGCCGAACCCGTCGCCGAGGTGCAGGCGGAGCCCGCCATTCCCGCAGAAGTCCCGGCCGATGCGCCAGCGGAGCCGACGCCGATGGAGCCGACAGCGGAAGCTGCGGCCACCAGCACCGAGGAGGCCGCGCCTGCTGAAGCCGTTGCCGCGGCCGAGACGCCGGCAGAGCCGCAACTGGTCGAAGTCTGGCGCCCCGGCGGCCGCTCCGAGGAGCGTCGCCCGCGCCATGACCGCAACCGCCACCGCCATCAGCCGCGCGACGGTGCGCAGGCGGCGGCAGCGGGCGAAGGTGGCGAAGGCGCGCCGCGCGACCAGCAGCGCCGTGGCCGCCGCCACCACGAATTCCGCAAGCCCCGCGAGGATGCGCCCGTGGACGCCGCAGCCGCCGGCAATGGCGCCCCGCGCGAGGACAAAGGCGGTCGCCGCGAGCGCTTCGAGGGCAAGGGCCGCGACCGCGACAACGATCGCCGCCGCGATAAATTCGCGGGCGATCGCAAGGATCGCGATCGTGGTGATCGTGGCCGCGATTTCCGCGGCAAGGGCGACCGCGACAAGGGGCGCGAGAGCGGCCCCGCGCTCCGCCAATATGCGAGCTCGGCGCCGCGCGAACGCGAGCGCGCGATCGATCCGAATTCGCCGTTCGCAAAGCTCGCGGCATTGAAGGAACAGCTCGCCGGCAACCGCAAGGAATGAGGCCGATTGGAGCGCCAGCGTCTCGATAAATGGCTGTGGCATGCGCGGGTGGTGAAGGCGCGCACCAGCGCCGCCGCGCTGGTCGAGGCCGGCCATGTCCGCATCAACGGCGTCCGCGAAAGCGCGCCAGGACACGCGGTCAAGCCGGGCGACGTCTTGACCATCGCGCTCGATCGCAGCGTGCGCGTGTTGAAGGTGATCGGCTTCTCCGAGCGGCGGGGCGATGCGACCGCCGCGCGCGTGCTGTATGAGGATTTGCAGAGCCGCGCGGAATGATTATGTCGGGCTTGCAGTCCGTTGCCCGAAAACACGGCGCCGAAGCCCTCTGCTTATCTTGCAGCAGCGGTGCTCCTGCGCTACGCAATTTTTGAAGCGCAACCCCTTCAAAGAATGAATCCGTTTCGGAGTCTTTGGTTCGGAGTCCTGGATGACCTACGTCGTCACTGAAAACTGCATCAAGTGCAAATATACTGATTGCGTCGAGGTCTGCCCCGTCGATTGCTTCTACGAGGGCGAGAACATGCTGGTCATCCACCCCGAGGAATGCATCGATTGCGGCGTCTGCGAGCCGGAATGCCCGGCGGATGCGATCAAGCCGGATACCGAGCCGGGCCTGGAGAAGTGGCTCGAGGTCAACAGCGAGTACGCCAAGAGCTGGCCCAACATCACCCAGAAGAAGGACTCGCCCCCGGACGCCAAGGAGTTCGACGGCCAGGAGGGCAAGTTCGAGAAATTTTTCTCTGCCAACCCCGGAACCGGCGACTGATTCGCGCGCTGTTCCTTTGGCCAAGCGATACCGTTTTCGACCTCAGAAACGCGCCGTCGTTTAACCCTAATGACAGAGTTATGACCGCCAGTGCCCGCAAGCGGCAGGATTCGGCCCTAAATCATTGATTTTTGCGGAAAATGTGCTATATTAGGCACATTGCCAGAGCCGAACCCGGCCATCCCGATGCTTGGCCCCGTTCGTTTCCGCAAAAACATCGAACAGGGGCGTGGCAGTTTCCGCGCGCAGGCTGTGTCACAGAAAACGCGTAAAAAGAGTGCTTCCAAAACGTCAAAGAAAGCCGCTGCAGTTGCCCGCAGCGCAGTCAAAGGTCGTGCCGGGGCGTCCGTGAAGGAAACCCGTAAGGCTGCGGCTACAAAGTCCTCGAAGAACAAAAGAAGCGTGATGCCAGAAAAGACTGCCAAAACTGCCGCGAAAGCGACAGCCTCGAAGACCGTTGCCTCGAAAGTCGCCGCCAAGACCGCCCCCAAGGCCGCAGCGCCTGCGCCGAAGGCGGCCGTCAAGCCGGCCGCGAAGCCGGTTGCCGCCGCCCCGCGCGTCGAGGAGCCGAAGAAGGTCGTGACCCAGCGCCAGGGGTTCAAGGCCAACGAATTCGTGGTCTATCCGGCTCATGGTGTCGGCCAGATCCTCGCGATCGAGGAGCAGGAGATCGCGGGCGCCAAGCTGGAACTGTTCGTCATCAGCTTCATGAAGGACAAGATGACGCTTCGCGTGCCCACCGCGAAGGTCGCCAATGTCGGCATGCGCAAGCTGTCCGAGCCGGCGCTGGTCAAGAAGGCGCTGGAGACGCTGAAGGGCCGTGCCCGCGTCAAGCGCACGATGTGGTCGCGCCGGGCGCAGGAATATGAAGCCAAGATCAATTCGGGCGATATCGTCGCGATCGCGGAAGTGGTGCGCGACCTCTATCGTTCGGAATCGCAGCCCGAGCAGTCCTACTCCGAACGCCAGCTCTATGAAGCCGCGCTCGACCGGCTGTCGCGCGAGATCGCGGTGGTCCAGCACTCGACCGAGACCGAAGCGATCAAGGAGATCGAGGCCCAGCTTGCCAAGAGCCCGCGCCGCGGCGCTGCCAAGGCCGAAGCCGGCGGCGAGGAGGGCGACGGTGAAGGCGATTCCGACGATCTCGATGGCGACAGCGACGACGCCACCGTCGCCGACGAGGCGGCGTAAGCGGCTAGCTACAGATTTGCAGCGAAGAGCCCGGCCAAGCGGCTGGGCTTTTTGTTTGGGTGCACGAAATTGAGGCCAGAGGTCCCGGGCCCGTGTCCTCAACAGCAAGGCCGGACCCGACCTTGGTCGACAAGAAATGTCTAAATTAGCCCGGAGCCTGGTGTCGCGACAAATTGAGCTAGTCTCGTGTCTGGGCAGCAGCCGTACGACCGAGCTCACTTGTCCCGTTTCTCCACCTCTCGCGAAATTCTCGCGGGGTGCATCCGGAGATTCGACGGAAAGCGCGGGTGAAGTGCGCGGGGTCCGCATAGCCTGATGAGAACGCCACGTCGATGATCTTGTTCTCCATATCGCTCAGGAGCTTCATCGCGTTGTTGAAGCGGACCTGCTCGAGCAGGCCCGAGTATGTGAGCCCCACCAGCGAGAGCTTCCTCTGCAGGCTCCTGACGCTCAGTCCAACCATCTCGGCTGCCTGATCTATCGCAGGGCCTCCCTCATCGAGATATGAAGGCAAAGTCAACTTCAGAACGCTGACGATATCGTTGCCGAAAGGCTTCCGTTCCGCCTCAGGTGAATTCGACGGGACCACGTCTGCCCGATTGGGACAGCTCAGAAAGCTCCGCGGTACTTCGATCCATGAGGCCTTCTGACGCGACTGGAAGCGCGTATTCGGCCAGAGCAATTGGACTTCAAGGCTTGGCGCATAGTCTGCTTCAAACGCGATCACTCTCGGAGTCCAATTGGCTCCAGCGAACTGACGGACGATGTGCATCACGAATATGTTCTGAAGCCATTGGGACATCTCAAGACGGGGAATGCCTTTTGTTCCAGCGAGCCTGCTGCAGACTTTGATGCTCTCGCCGCTCGGCTCCAACCATAGATTGAGGTTTGTATCTTCGATTGAGGCCCACTTGCACATCTGGTGAAGAGCAGCCAACAAGGTCGGTGAATGGCGAATTCGAATCCGCATGGCTTCACTCAAATGGTCGAATGAGAGTCGCTGGGCTGCTCGAAAGGCAATCTCCGACAAGCCTTGCTTCTCCTGCGCGGACGTCGCGAAGCGGACTGCCGGCAGCAGCGGCACGTAGCGATCCGCTTTTTCCTCCAGCGAAGTAGGCAGTTGGAATTTGGCGAGAAGAGCCGCGGTAGGTCCGCCTATCTCGGAATGAATCTCGGCGAATGGGATGAGGAACTGACAACGGGTCAACGGAATAACGGTCATTGCTACCTGCCCAACACGTTTGCCGCGCTGGCAGCCTAGCAGGCCGTTGATATTCTTGCCTTGCCTTTGTCGCGCAATGGCTGGCATTGCCGGAGAAGCGCGTCCGGCCAATTCCGTTCAACGGCAATTCTGGCGGCAAATGGCCAGACTGGCCACCGAAATCCCTGTAGCCTAAAAACATTGAGGGGGCATGGGCTTTACGGTTCGCATTGACCGATGAGAGCAGTCCGTTTGCCATCACGCCCGGTGGTCCGCGCGGTGATCGTCGCGTCGCTGCGACATGGTGACGCAACCCTCGATAGTACGGCTCGCACACTCAAGATCAGCGCTCGCACGTTGCAGCGTTATCTGGGTCGCATGGGCACTAGTCACAGCGAGATGCTCGCAGAAATTCGCTTAGACATCGCCTGCGGCTTGCTCGCGGACTCAAGCAAGCGCCTATCGGATATCGCGAACTCCCTCGGGTATACCAACGCAAGCAGCTTCAGCCGCGCTTTCGTGCGTACGATGAGAGTTCAGCCTGTCGTTTACAGGCGTCAGCAATTGGCTCGCAAGCATCGGCACGCGCGCAATCGTAAAGGACCGTGCGCGATCGACCGCTGATCTATTCTCGACGATTGGCGCGAAATGGCAAGACGCGCGATCTGAATTGGCGCGAAATGTATAGCGAAACAGCCTGCTGAGTTTACTCAGCTCCTAAGGAAATCGCTTTTTTCTTGAAGGCGGAAAGGATGCCCGCGCCGGGAAAGCCACGCAAGCCGGCCGAAACAACGACACGCTGCTTTTCTTTAAGGGAGAGAACAACCATGACATTTCGTGCTGCTCTGATGGCACTTTGCGCTGGCGGATTACTAGCCTGTCCCCAAGTTCTCTTTGCCCAATCGGTATCCGAGAACAAGTCTCACACGCCGCTTGAAAAGGCGATAGGCCAAGCAAAGCCGGAAGTTGTGCCCTCGCTCTTCGTTCTCAATTCGCGTGGTGCCAGCCTGAAGGACGGGAAGCTTGTGCTGACGGGAATCTCGCCGAATGCCATTGTGTTTGCCGATCGCCCTGTTCGGGCGGCCGGTCACGATCTCACGGCGCGGATTGTCGAGGATTGGGGCAACGGCAGCGACAATTTCGCCAAAGATCCTCCAAACGCGACGGTTTCCGGGTTCAGGAAAGATGGATCCTCGGTGGCAGACGCCGTTGTTGTATTGAAATCGCCCAGACTTGATGGCGACAAGCTGACTTTCGACGTTGACGTGCTCGAAGGAGACCTTGCGGGAGCTGATGGACCGGCGTCGGTCTTCATCGACATCATTGGCCGGCCATTCACGCCGCTGTCCTTCGCCGGCGTAGCCCGCCGCACGGCTTGGCGGGGTGCCTACTACCGCGGCGCCGCCTTCGCGGGAGCGGCTGCCCTGGGAGCCGCGGCAGCTTATCCGTACTACGCACCCCGATGCGGATACTATCCCTATCCGCCTTGCTATTGAGCCGCGCAGACTGGCGGCATCCCAGCCGCCGCAGCACTGCGCAGTTCATCCCGACCACCCGTCGTTGAAGCAATTGCTGTCAGGAGGGCATGAGAGCCGCATCTGAAATCATCAGCCGTCGTCTGTATTTGTTTCAGGAAGGAGATAAACGATGAACATCACCCGTCGATCCCTTGCGTTTGGTGGAATGGGGCTGCTGGCAGGAGCGGCAGCAACACGATCGGCTCTCGCCCAGGATTCTTTCCTCGGTGTCGGTCAAGGCCTGGAGGATTTCTGGCTCGCGAGCGACGCTTACATATTCGGCTATCCGTTGGTGACGATGGAGATGACCCGCCGGGTGCTCACCAACGTCGCCGAACCCGTGGGAACGAAGGCGCCGATGGGGCAGATCATCAAGCTGCGCCAGTATCCGAACGCTTCGTTCAGGGATGTCACGGCGCCGAACGCGGATACTCTCTACACGACTTCCTTTCTCGATGTCGGCAAGGAACCGTGGGTCCTCAGCATCCCGGACATGAAGGGGCGCTATTTCCTGATGCCGATGCTGGATGGCTGGACGACGGTGTTCCAGGTGCCGGGCAAGCGCACCACTGGCACCGGCGCACAGACCTACGCGATCACCGGGCCTCGGTGGAAAGGCACGCTGCCGGATGGTGTGAAGGAATACAAGTCGCCCACCAACATTGTCTGGTTGCTCGGCCGCATCTATTGCACAGGCACACCGGAGGACTACGCGGCCGTTCACAAGCTGCAGGACGAGTGCAAGCTCGTTCCGCTTAGTGCTTACGGCAAGCCGTACACGCCACCTGCGGGAAAAGTCGATCCGTCGATCGACATGAAGACGGCTGTCCGCGAACAGGTCAATCGCATGGACGCGGCATCGTATTTCAAGCTGCTGTGCGAACTCATGAAAGCCAATCCGCCATACGCAGCAGACGCGCCCCAGCTTGCCAAATTCGCCCGCATCGGCATCGTCCCCGGGCAGGATTTTGACGAGAGCAAGCTCAAGGCGGACTTCCTGAAGCGCTTGCCCGAGGTGTCGTTCGACAGGATCATGCTTCAGTTCAAGATCAACAAGGCCATCAAGGACGAGAATGGCTTTGCCTTCACGACGAAGACCGGCATCTATGGCACCGACTATCTGATGCGGGCCCTGGTAACCGCGATCGGGCTCGGCGCCAATCGTCCGCAGGATGCGGTCTACCCGACCTCGCAAAAGGATGCGGATGGCCAGAAGTACAATGGTGCAAACAAGTATGTCATGCGGTTTCCCAAAGGCCACCTGCCTCCCGTAGAGGGATTTTGGTCGCTCACGATGTACGACAGCAGCTACTTCTTTGTGAACAATCCGCTGAACCGCTACTCGATCAGCCCTCGTCAAGACCTGAAGGAAAATCCGGACGGCTCAACCGATCTCTATATTCAGAAGGACTCCCCGGGCAAGGACAAGGAATCAAACTGGCTTCCAGCGCCTGACGGAGATTTCATACTCATGCTGCGCATGTACTGGCCGCAGGAAACGGACCCGTCGATTATCAACGGCACATGGACGGTTCCTGCCGCCAGGAAGATCGCTTGACCAGGAAGGTCGCTTGAAATGTTGAACTCATGCCGGCCGGCGAGGTCGGCGTGAGTCAAGCTTCTTCGGGGTCGCCTGCGCAGCGAAGACAACGATCACGCGGCCGGCACAAATCATCTCGCAATCCGCTTAATACTCGGGGGTATGATGCGCCTTGTTGATCTTCGCAGAGACAGACAGCCCAACAGGCGCGGTACAACATTCGGAGCCTCGGTCATCGCTGTGGCGCTGGCGATGACGTCATTCTCGTCGGCGACCGTCTACGCCGACGAAGGTGGAGTTTCATATTGGCTCCCCGGCCGCTTCAGCAGCCTTGCGGCGACCCCTCAGGTCCCCGGCTGGTCGATGGCGGAAGTTTACTATCACACCAGCGTCAGTGCCTTCGGCAATACGGCGGCCGCCAGGGAAATCCAGGTCAGCAGACTCCCCGCCACGGTGAATGTCGACTTGAACCTCAGTCTGAATGCGCAGGCGGATCTCGTGCTGCTCAACCCCACCTACACGTTTGCAACGCCGGTGCTGGGCGGACAACTCGCCGTCGGCGTGATCGGACTGTTCGGGCGGTCGAGCGCAAATCTTTCGGGCACGCTGACGGCGGCCGCCGGCCCGCTGGCGATAACGCGCGCGGGCGGTTTCGGCGATGCCATCACCTCGGTCGGCGATCTGTATCCGCAGGCGACGCTCAAGTGGAACGCCGGCGTGCACAATTTCATGACCTATTTGACGGGAGATATTCCCGTTGGGGCTTACAGTCCGACCCGCCTCGCCAATCTCGGCATCGGTCACGCCGCCATCGACGCCGGCGGCGGCTACACCTACTTCAATCCGCAGGCGGGGCATGAATTTTCTGTGGTCGCGGGATTCACCTACAATTTCAAGAATCAGGATACGCAGTACCAGAACGGTATCGACTTCCACGTGGATTGGGGTGCCTCCCAGTTTCTATCCAAGCAGCTTTTCGTCGGCCTGGTGGGTTATGCCTATCAGCAGGTCACCGATGACTTTGGTCAGCACCCTATCCTGGGGGGCTTTCGGTCCCGGGTATTGGGGGTGGGTCCGCAGATTGGCTTTCTGTTTCCGGTAGGCGACATGCAGGGCTATGTGAACCTGAAGGGATATGGTGAGTTTGCCGCCGAGAATCGCCCGGCCGGCTGGAATACCTGGCTGACGTTCTCGCTCTCGCCATTGGCGCCCACCAGCACCGCGACGCCAGCCCGACCGATCGTGACGAAATAGCAGGCCGCACGCGGGCTTCGAATGAGGGATCGCAGGGTATTGCGTAGGCCTCGCCACCGTGCCGGCGAGGCGACGTAAGCAACTCGCAAAATTGGCAGCGAAAAGCCCGGCCAAGCGGCCGGGCTTTTCGTTTGATGCCGCGGATTGAGGCCCGCGGTCCGAGCCAACCTGAAGCGCGATGAGATGAGGATGAATCATCATCGCGCTCTAGGTTATTGTTTGAGCATGATCTCCGCGCAAACGCTTCGCGTTTGTCGCGAGGGAAAACCGCTTCACACTTTTCCGGATCATGTTCTATAGGCTGCGCAGCCACTCCGACGCCCAACTTTGTCTTGCAGCCCGCTCAATTGCGGGTCCAGTCATCCGCACCTGGTCAGGCGGCCGGCCGCTGCGCGGCGGACGGAAGAACATTCTGATTCAGCCTGAACACGTTGCCGGGATCGTACTGGGCCTTGAGCGCCGCGAGACGGGCATAGTTCGGGCCGTACGCGCCGGACACGCGATCGCTCTCATCCTCCGGCATGAAGTTGACGTAGACGCCGCCGGTTGCGTACGGCGCAGTCTCGGTGAAGAGCTTGCGCGCCCAGGCGATCGAGCGTTGCTCGTCGCCGGGGTCACGCCACCGCGTATGGACGTTCATGACAAATCTCGCATCGCGGTGCGGGAACGCCGTCGCGTCGACAGCCGCGCGGCCGATGGCGCCGCCGAGCTGACCAACGAAAATCTCGCACTCTCCGGTCGGCAGGCCCATCGTATGACTTACGAGAATATCGAGGAGGCCGTCGCCGAGCTCGACGAAATTGTGCGACTTCCAGTAATTGCAGGCTCCCGGCGTGAGCAGCGGGTCGAACGCGGTCTGCCAGGCCGCGAAGGGCTGCATGCCGATGACGTCGGCGATCGGCTGCCCGAGCGCGCGCAACGGTTCAAGGGCGCGGTTACCCTCGCTCTCGCCACCCGTGTAGCAGACGGCGAACACGACGATCTCCTTGCCGTGCATCTCGGCAGGCAGGAACGGCAGCGGCGGCGCCTGTCGGAGTACCGTCCAGACCGTGAGTTCGTCCGGCGCTTTGGCGGCGACGTCGCGATAACCCGCAAGAAGCTCCTTCGCCCGCGCAAAGGGATGGACGATGAGTCCAGCCAACACCATTGGGCCGACCGGATGCAGGCGGAACTCGAACGAGGCCACCACGCCGAAATTGGCACCACCTCCGCGCAGCGCCCAGAACAGGTCGGCATTCTCGGCCTCGCTCGCCCGCACGAGTTGGCCTTCGGCCGTCACCACGTCGGCCGAGATGAGGTTATCCGCGGCAAGTCCAAACTTGCGGCTCAGCCAGCCGAAGCCGCCGCCCAGCGTCAATCCCGCGACGCCCGTCGTCGAATTGATGCCGAGGGGGGTGGCAAGGCCGAAAGCCTGCGCCTCCTTGTCGAATTCGCCGAGCGTTGCGCCCGGCTCTACGCGCGCCGTGCGATTGAGCGGATCGATCCGGACCGATCGCATCGGCGAAAGATCGATCAGCAGTCCGCCTTCACAAACAGCATTGCCCGCGATGTTGTGGCCGCCGCCACGCACGGCGAGCAAGAGCCCGTGATCGCGCGCAAACCGCACGGCCCGCATGATATCTGCAGCTCCTCTGCAGCGTGCAACCGCGCCCGGGTGGCGGTCGATCATCGCATTCCAGATTGTGCGTGCCTCCTCATAGCCTGGTTCCTTGGGCAGGCAGACATCGCCCCGCAATGTTTGCCGAAAACCATCTATCGTATCGCTTCCAAGCGTAATCGCCCCGCCCTGCAGCGAGGCCAGCCGGAACTCCGTCATGGCATCTCCTCCGTAACTAGCGGTGACTGTTTTGGGGCCAGCTCGCATGTTCTGGCCGAAATCAATGAGGCGGGGGCCGCTGACAACAATTGTCATTCGCAGCCGAAATAGCGCAGAAACGTCTGTCGCCTGCCGTTCGACACAGCGAACGGAAAATTTCCGCCTGGACGTTAGTCCGCCCCGGCCGAAGAATGGTTCAACGGCAGAATGCTTCGTCCGGACGAGGTACGGCGGGCTTTCCGGTCATTGACCGAAGCCCGAACGCACAGCGGCCGGAAGGATTGAGACAGCCAAATGCCGCCGCCGATCAAAGTCGAATTGCGACCCCACGACCCAGACTGGTCGCATTTGGCCAACGCTGAGGCGCAGTTACTTACGGGAGCCCTTGGGCCGAACCTGCGGATCGTTCACCACATTGGCTCGACCGCAATTCCCAGCATCCGGGCAAAGCCCATTTTGGATCTTATGCCCGTGATCAGCAACTTGGCCGGCTCGAGATCAGCGACAGGCTGCAGGCAAACCCGTGCCCTGCGCCGCCGCAGGCGGTCCGAACCAAGTGGTCAGCGCGTCGGCGAGGCCTTGGTCGGTTTTATCTCCCACCCACGCCACGTATCCATCCGGCCGGATCAGGACGGCAGCGGGGGCCGTGACCGTGCCGATTGCGGGAAGCTCCCACACGCCAGGATATTTGGCATCGACGAGGCGGACCCGATCAGCCCATGGCGTGATATCGAGGTGGCCGGGCTCACTGAAGTTGAGCAGCGCTGGCCGGGCATCGTGGAGCAGCGTGAACGTTCGCACCGCGCCTTTGGAAGTGACCAGGTCCAGATCGGGCATGCGGCGGCCCAGCAGCGGGTGTCCCTCGCCGAGGTCGTAGTGAATGTCGAGGCCCGACATCATTGCGGCGAAGCGTCTGCGCGGTTCGTCCGTGCTGAGGAGTTCGGACACGATGTCGCGCAGCGCGTTGGCGCGGGCATCGGGGCGGAGCAGCGCGACCTGCGCCATCGTATTGCGCAGCACACGGGCAGCAACGGGGTGGCGCTCGGCATGGTAGGTATCCAAGAGGCTTTCCGGTGATGTCTGCTTGACCACCTGAGCCAGCTTCCATCCCAGGTTCACCGCATCCTGCACGCCCGTGTTGAGGCCCTGTCCGCCCACCGGGTAATGCACGTGTGCGGCATCGCCGGCCAGCAGCACCCGTCCCCTGCGGTAGGACGCCGCCTGCCGCGTCATATCGGTGAACCTGGAGATCGAGGTCGGACTGTGGATGCCGAAATCGCTCCCGTAGTGGGCGATGAGCGCCTCGCTGAGATCGCGCAGCGTAGGTTCGCCGGCGGATGCAGGCTGCTGCTCGGTCACCAGGACCCGCACCGTTCCTTCATCCTCCAACCGGCTGAGGGAATGGATGCCAATAGCATCGTGGCGGATGCCCCATTCCGGCTCATCGACGATCTCGACCTCGGCGATCAGGTTGCTGATTGTCGGATCCCACCCCGGGAACTCGATGCCGGCTGCTTTGCGGATCAGGCTGCGTCCCCCGTCGCACCCGACAAGATATTCCGCCTGCAGCGACTGGCCGTCGGCCAACTCGACATCGACGCCGGTGTCGTTCTGCGTGAAAGCCGTCGCTTCCTGTCCGCGATAGATCGGCACCGCCAGCTCGTCGACCCAGCCGGCGAGTATGCGCTCGATATGCTTCTGCCACAGCCCGAGGCCGTAGTTGTGGCGCGTGGGGAAGTCGCTGATGTCCAAAGCAGTTCCAGCGAACCTCGCGACCTGGGCCACGCGTCCCTGCGAGAGAAACCGATCGGCGATTCCGCGCTGATCGAGGACCTCGATGGTGCGCGAGTGCAGGCCGCCTGCGCGCGAACCGGTGAGGTTTTGGTCGAAACGCCGCTCGACAATGGCAACGTCGACGCCCGCCAACGCCAATTCGCCTGCCAGCATCAGTCCTGTCGGACCAGCTCCGACGATCACCACCGCATGCTTGGTCATCGGCGCACTCCGGCCGTCGCCGCGCCGGCAACCAACTCAGCCGCGCGCAACCCGCACGGCGACAACACCACACGCATCTCGTAGCTCCGTAGGCTCTGACTTCGGTCGGCGTTCTACGGGATGACCCGGGTCTTGAAGCAAGCCCCTTGCGCGCCACATATTAAAGTGGGGAGAGGGGTGTGCGCCTTTCCGGAAGTTGTGGCTGGGCCAATCGTCAAAACGGACGGGTGTCGAACCGCGACACTTGCTTTGGCGTCCGCTGCCAAGTGTAGCCGATCGTCGATCGGCTGGCGGAACTGTGCGTGGCAGCCAATAGCGATCCGAAGGTCAAGGAAGTTCTCAGCACGTTCGTGCTCGAACCGCCGCTCGGCTTCAGGGACAGCAATGCTTTGTATCAGCGCGAATTGCCGGTCTGGATGGAGAGCGCGCAAGCGCTCGGCCTGCAACCATCCTGGATGATGATCCGACGGGCGCCGGCCCGCGCCCATCGGATGCGTTTGCGGATCGCGCGCGGGCTTTAGCGCAGGATCTCGTGCAGCACCTCGCCGTCGACCTTGTGGGGCGTGACGCCCAGGATCTGCATGATGGTCGGCGCCACGTCGGTGTTGTGCATGCGGCGGACCGTGGCGTCCTTTCGGATCTGCGGGCCGGCGGCGATGAAGGTCGCGCTCATCACCGGCAGCTCGGGATCGTGGCCATGGGCACCATAGAAGTTCGGCATCGACAGCATGGTCGTCGCCGCATTGAACGAGGGATCGCCGAGGCGCGCGACGCCGGGGTTCTGGATGCCGTCGAAGTTGTAGCCCGGGGCCATCAACGCGAACACATCGCCGAAATCCTGGCCGATGGTCTTGCTGGTGCACTCGCCGGTCCCCTCTTCGCACTGCAGCGGCCGGGTCTCGACCACGGTGAAGATCCGCCCGTCCTTGAGCGAGAAGTTGAACTTCGGGTTGGAATCGACCGCGCTCTTCACGGCGTCGGTGATCTGCGTGACCAGCGCTTTGTAGGTCGCCAGATCGACGGTGCCGCCCAACTCGCGGTTCTGCAGGTTGACGTAGATGTTGGCCGCCGGACCGGAGGTGCGGATCGCCACCTTGCTGGTGTCGATGCCGGCATTGCGCAGGATGTTGGTCAGGCTGACCGAGGTGTGAAACGGCGCGAAGCCGTGGTCCGACACCACGATGACGTTGCTGTCACGCCCCGCCGCATCGGCGATCTGCTTCACCGCCTTGTCGGCGGTCTGATAGGCGAAGCGGATGTAGGACGCGTAGCGCGCGACCTTGGCCCGGTCCTGGCCCGCGCCGATCGAGTTCGGGTCGGTCGGGTTGGTGCCCTGGCGGTGGTCGGTGAGCAGGAACTGATGCTCGGAACCGTCGGGCTGCTCGATGTAGATCATCACGAGGTCGGCGTCGGGATGGTTCCGGATCGCGCGCTCGCCGATATCAGCTTGGTAGCGCACGAAGGTCTTCACCATGTCCTCATACATCGTCTCGATCTCGATGTCGGGGAAGTTGGTGAAGCCCGGGCTTAAGCGCTCCGGAATGCGGAAATCGGCCTGCGGACGCCAGAAGCCGATGTTGTTGTTGATGTCGTCGACGTCGGCCAGCACCGCCGCGTTGCGCGGGATGTAGTTGGCGCCGTAGCGGGCGAAGCGCACCACCGAAAGATCTGATGCCAGCGCCGAGACGAAATAGGCGGCGCCGACCTTGGCGCCGCTGCCTTCGAAGAAGAACGGCGCATTCTCGCCGCCGAGCTTGACATAGGCCGGTCCGGTCGACGGCGCGCGGAACGGCCCTGCCGTGATGCCGCGCGTCGTGTCGAAGAACACCAGCGTGTCGTAGTTCACCTTGCGGTCATTGGTGGTGTCGAGCGCCGCCACCCGGATCGCGTATTTGACGTCGAGCGCCGCTGCATTGGTGCAGGTCGCTGATGGCGCCGAGGAGCACGAGAACGTCTCGATCGGCGCCGAGGTCGCCAGCACCGGGCTGAACGAAAAGCGGCCGGCCGCCTGGAGCGCCGCAACGATCGCCGGATCGGACGTGAAGTCCGCCCGGGACAGCGAGAAGCCCTGGGCTCCGATGCCGCCGAAGGCGCCGAACGGCACGGTATAGTCGGTGACGCGGGTCGGCTGGGCCGGCTGCACAACCGTGTTGTTGATGGAGATGTCGGCGCCGTCGCCGCCGGGCCACGTTGCGGTGACCACCTTCTTGCCTTGTTGGCGTAGCTGCACCCACAGCGGCGCCGCTGTCGGCCGCGGCGAAGGCCCGAGCGGGCTTTCGCGATAGCCGCCGATCGGCGCCGCGAAGCCGCTGAGGCTCGACGAGATCGGCCCGACGATCGCCTGGAAGGTGTTCGACGGGATGTCGTTGTGGACCGCCGTCGAGCCGGTTGCGATTTCGATGTGCGACACCGCGGTGAGCGAGGGCGAGGCCGTCACGTTCTGTTCCGCCACCGCGCCGCGGCGGCTCAGCCGCGCCAGGCCGCCGTCATGCGGCAGCACGCCCTCGTCGATGAATTTCTGGATGAAATCGGGTTTGGCACCGTCGAGCGAGATCACCACCACCCGCGGCGATTTGCGGCCATGATGGCCGCCGCCTTGATCATGATCGTGCTCGTGGTCATCGCCGTAGCCACGATCGCGATTATCGCCGTCGTGATCCGCACGCGCCGGCGTTGCAATGCCGGCCAGCGATGCAGCGAGCGACATTGCCGATATCAAGGAGAGAAAACTCTTCAAGTTCATGTGGACGCCCCATTTTCGCTGCGCAACCTGCGCGAGCTTGGTCGAGAACGAGGCGGCGATTATCTGATCAGGCTGACGACGCGCATGTGACGCTTCGGCGACACGTGTAGTGTCGCAGCGACGATGCCGCGAGGATGTCGGACGCAACGCCGGATTCTGACCGTGAGCGGACATCAGTCAGTGCCTGCTCCTACTTACGTCCTATCCAAGAGGCTCCTGTTCAGCCATGCTGCTGACGCAATCTCTGTCTTAGTCGGTGTGAACTAAAACACCGTGCGAGGGCCGCCCTGGTTCCCGCAACGGTTCCGTCGCCAGTTTGCGGCGTCGGGAACCGAACAATCGAAAAAATCAATCAAGGAGTTATGATGGCGTTTCGTTCGAGCGCCGCGATTTGCGGCGCCGTAGTTGTGCTTGCCATTTCTGTTACCGCTGCTCGAAGTGAAATCGACGCGATTCATTCAAGCGCCATCGTCAATGCCGCTGCTGGGGATGCGATCGTTGGCGCAGCATCCATGTACAATCCGTTCCGGCCCGGATGGCGGGAGGGCGGCCCGAACACAGCCTCCGGCGAGCGCTATGATCCCTCTGTCTGGGCGGCTGCCATCAAGACAAGTTTGCGTCAGAAATTCGGTGGGGTCCAATACGGCGCGAGGCCGAAATATGCCCTCGTTGAGGCCGTAGGCAAGCAGGTCATCGTCAAGATAAATGACGTGGGGCCACTAACGCCTGGCCGCATCATTGACCTGAATGAGCGGACGATGCGCCATTTCGATCCAAGCCTGCAGCTCGGAGTAATTAATGACGTAAGAGTTACGCCGCTTTCAGGGGACTATTGGGTTCCCGGACCGATCCTCGATGGCGTCCTGGCCGCTGATTCTTGAGGCGATGCCACCTCTAGCGGCAAGGCGCAGGCTGACGGAATTGGCGTTGCCATCAGTTCTGAAATGGAGAGGAGAGCCTGGCCGAATGTCCCCTGGCCCATAGCAGGCCGGCGCAGCCCTGAAAGGAGCTGGACCGATAACTGGCCGGCGGCTACATGGAGAACTGTGGTTGAGCCTCACGACTGCGCCGGACCCGCAGTCCATGATGTGACGATGTTTGGCTCACTAAGTCGTCCCGGCGAACCGCGCACGCCGCTTATCGACTTGCTTCGCTCGAAAACGCTCTCATCACTTCACCTGACGCTTTTCCAGCTTTCGGGCGAGGGTCCGGCGGTGCATGCCGAGCCGGCGTGCGGCTTCCGAGATGTTGAAGTCGGTCTCGATCAGGGTCTGGTGAATGCGCTCCCATTCCAGGGTCTTGATCGAGGTGGGACGCGCGGCCACCTCGATATCGGCGTTGCCTTCCGCCTTGCGGAAGGCGGCTTCGATGTCGTCGGTGTTCGACGGCTTGGCGAGATAATGACAGGCGCCAAGCTTGATGGCTTCCACCGCAGTGGCGATGCTGGCAAACCCGGTCAGCACAACGATCAGCATCTCCGGGTCGTGCGCATGCAGCGCTTCAACGCAGGCCAGTCCCGAGGCGCCGCCGAGCTTGAGATCCACCACGGCATAGCCGGGCGTTTTCTCGTCGAGCACACCCCGGGCCTCGTCGAGCGAGGCCGCCACGACGACCTGATAGTCGCGCCGCTCGAACGAACGTTTGAGCGTGCGGGCAAAGCCCTCATCGTCTTCCACGATCAAAAGCAGCCGTTCATCCGCCAAGGCCGCCTCCGATCGCAAGCGTTGCCAGCGGCAGTTCGAGGCTGATGGTTGCGCCTCCTTCTGCGTTGTTTCGCGCCGTGACGACGCCGCCGAGCTTGCGCACGACGTTCACGACCAGGAACAGGCCGAGGCCGCTTCCCGGGCGTCCCTTGCTCGATTGATAGGGCTTGCCCAACTGCGCCAGCATTTCCGGCGCAAAACCCGGTCCGCGATCGGTGACCGACAGCACGAGCTTGTCGCCGGCGCGCTCGGCCGCGAGCTCGATCCAGTCGCGCGATACTTCGGCGGAATTGTCGAGCACGTTGAAGATCGCCTGCTTGAGCGCGACCTCTGAGACAACAGGCAGGTCGGTGCCGAACTCGTTCCGGAAGTACAGCGTGGCCGACGGGCGCGTGCTGCGCCACTCCTCGACCAGCGCCGCGAGAAAAGCCGTCACCGTGGTCGGCGACGATTCTTCGCCGCGCGCCTCGCCGGCGGAGACGAGAATGCCCGTCACGATCGACTTGCACCGCTGCAGCGACGTCTCCATCTCGGCGAGGTCGTCTGACAATTCCGGATTCGATGTGAGCGCGGGCATGCGACGCCAGTCGCTCAGGATCACCGACAGCGACGCCAGCGGGGTGCCGAGCTCGTGCGCCGCCCCGGACGCAAGCAGGCCCATCCGGACGATGTGATCCTGCTCGGCGGCGTGCTGGCGCAGCGCGGCCAAATTCGCATCGCGTTCCCTCAAGTTGCGGTTGATGCGTGTCACGAACACCACGAGCAGGACGGCATTGAGCGCGAAGCCGATGAACATGCCGGCAACATGGAGGCTGAACGGATCGGTGAAGCCGTGCTGCGGCAGCCCGAGCGGGCGATGGGCGATCGTTAGCCCGGCGAAGCTCAAGCAGGCAAGCGCGACCAGCGACCAGGTCGAGCGCGCATCGAGCAGGACCGCGCCGAGCGTCACCTGCAGCAGATAGAGCGACGTGAACGGATTGGTGGCCCCGCCGCTCAAATAGAGCTGGCCGGTCAATGCAGCGACGTCGAGCATCAGCGCCAGCAGGAGTTCGCGGTTGTTGATCTCCGCCCGGTAGCGGACCCAGACCAGGCTCAGCAGGTTGAGCGCCACGAGGGCTGCGATCACGCCGGCCATCGGCAGGAGCGGCAGCGCAATGCCGAGCCATTGGTCGACGAGTGCGATCGTCACGATCTGGCCGACCACCGCGATCCAGCGGAGCTGGATCAGCAGCGCCATGTTCTTGCGGTTGGTCGTGTCGTCCGTCGATTTGGGCGCATCCAGCGCGATCGGGGCCGTGCCGGCGCCGGCCCTGGCCGACAGCGTCATAGGCTCGCCCGTCATTTTCTCGTGGTCATGCTGATCCGATATGCGCTCGAGCATCTGGGCCCGTCTTGCGAGACAAATTGCGTGCGGCGGCCACCAGGCTCCGCACGGCATCGCGCCGCGCATCGAAGTCGCGGACATGGTCCCTGACGCGCAAAGCGCGCAGGAGTGCGGCCGCCAGCATAAAGGCCATGGCGAACCATGTCAGCGCGTAAATCAGATGGTTGTTCGGGAACCGGACGACCGTCAGCCCGCCGATCGGGTAGCCGCCGCCGTTGGGGGCCGCGTCGGCATCGATGAAGAAGGGCGCGACCTGCGACAGTCCACGCGCCGCGGCGATTGCGGCGACGTCGCGCGAGTACCAGCGGTTTGCCGCCGGGTTGTTTGCGTGCAGGAAGGCGCCCTTTGGCTCGGTGATCCGCAGCAGGCCGGTGACGCTCACCACTCGGGCCGGATTCCCCTCCCGCCGCGTCCAAGGATCCCGCCGCTCCGGGGGGACAAAGCCGCGATTGACCAGGACCGTGGCCCCGTCCGTCGTCTGCAGCGGCGTCAGGACCCAGAAGCCGCGGCCGTAGTCCGTCACCGCCGCCACCAGCGTCTCGCGCTCATGCAGGAAATGGCCGGTGACGGTCACGCGCCGGTATTCGTCGCTTGACGCGGTGATCGCGTGCCATGCCGCGGGCGCGGGCAGTGGCTGCGGGGCCGCATGCTGGCGCTGCTCGACCCGGTCGATCAGCGCCAGCTTCCACGTCCTGCGCTCGAGCTGCCACACGCCGAGCGCGGTCAGCACAACGACACCCAGCGCCGCGAGGGCGATCAGCAGCAGCGAGAGCGCAGAGGGTCGCGCCGTCACGGCATGGTGCTCATATCGTGCCCCGGCATCATGTTGACGTTGAGGTGGTGCATGACCCACAGCGATCCGGTCAGCCCGATCACCACCATGATGATGGTGAAGATCAGCGCCAGCATGGTCCAGCCGCCCTCGGAGCGGGTGTTCATGTGCAGGAAGTACACCATGTGAACCACGATCTGGACCGCCGCCAGCAGCGTGATGGCAAGCCCGGTGAGCTGCTTGTCGAGCACCCCGGCCATCACCAGCCAGAACGGGATCGCGGTCAGGATGACGGAGAGGCCGAAGCCGATCAGGTAGCTTTCCCGTGAGCCGTGGGCATGGTGCTCGCCATGGCCATGCGCGTCGGATGTGGGTTGCAGGGCGTGAGTCTCGGCTTTCATCGGAGCATTCCCATCAGGTAGACAAAGGTGAAGACGCCGATCCAGACCACGTCGAGGAAGTGCCAGAACATGGAAAGGCACATCAACCGCCTGCGGTTGGCCTCGATCAGGCCAAAGCGGGCGACCTGCACCATCAGCGTCACCAGCCATACCAGGCCGAAGGTGACGTGCAGGCCGTGGGTGCCGACCAGCGTGAAGAAGGACGACAGGAAGGCGCTGCGCTGTGGCGTCGCGCCCTCGTGAATCATGTGGGCGAATTCGGACAGCTCAATGCCGATGAACGCGAGGCCGAACAGCCCGGTCACCACGAGCCAGGCCTGCATCGCGCGGACGCGCGACTTCTCCATCGCCAGCATCGCGAAACCATAGGTGATCGACGACAGCAGCAGCATCGAGGTATTGACCGCGACCAGCGGCAGATCGAACAGGTCCTTTGGCGCCGGGCCTGCCGCGTAGTTGCCGCCGAGCACGCCAAAAGTGGCGAACAGCATCGCGAAGATGAGACAGTCGCTCATCAGGTAGATCCAGAAGCCGAGCATGGTGCTCGCGCCTTCGGGATGCTCGTGCTCGTCGACGACGTAGAAGACCGGTTCGGAATTCTGTGGAGGGACGACTGCGAGTGTCATGACTTGGCTCCAGCGGCAAGCAGTTGCGTGCGCGCATCTTCCACCCGAACCACCTCGTTGGCCGGGATGTGATAGTCGCGGTGATAGTTGAAGGTGTGGCCGATCGCGACCGCGAGCAGGGCGATGAAGCTCACGGCAGCCAGCCACCAGATGTACCAGATCAGGCCGAACGCCATCGCGGTAGCCAGCGCGGCGAGGATGACCCCCGTGCCGGTGTTGCTCGGCATGTGGATCGGCTTGAACCCGGTGAGTGGACGCCGATAGCCGCGGCGCTTCATGTCCCACCAGGCGTCATTGTCGTGGACGACGGGGGTGAAAGCGAAATTGTAATCTGGCGGCGGCGACGAGGTCGCCCATTCCAGCGTTCGTGCATTCCAGGGGTCGCCGGTCCCATCCTTGAGCGCCTCGCGCTTGAGAATGCTCACCGCGATTTGCACCAGCATCGAAAGGATGCCGAGGAAGATCAGGAATGCGCCGATCCCGGCGATGACGAACCAGATCTGCAGGCTCGGGTCGTCGAACACCCGCAGGCGGCGGGTGACGCCCATCAGACCGAGCACGTAGAGCGGCATGAAGGCGAAATAGAAGCCCACCACCCAGAACCAGAACGACAGCTTGCCCCAGAACGGATCGAGTCTGAAGCCGAACGCCTTCGGAAACCAGTAGGTGATGCCGGCAAACGCGCCGAACACCACGCCGCCGATGATCACGTTGTGGAAATGCGCGACCAGGAACAGGCTGTTATGCAGGACGAAGTCGGCCGGCGGCACCGCCAGCAGCACGCCCGTCATGCCGCCGATCACGAAGGTGAGCATGAATGCGATCGTCCACATCATCGGCAATTCGAAGCGGATGCGGCCGCGATACATCGTGAACAGCCAGTTGAACATCTTCGCCCCCGTCGGGATCGAGATGATCATGGTGGTGATGCCGAAGAAGGAATTCACGCTGGCGCCCGAGCCCATCGTGAAGAAGTGATGCAGCCAGACCAGATAGGACAGGATCGTGATGACGACGGTGGCGTAGACCATCGAGGTGTAGCCGAACAGCCGCTTGCCCGAGAACGTCGAGGTTACCTCGGAGAAAATGCCGAACGCCGGCAGCACCAGGATGTAGACCTCCGGGTGGCCCCAGATCCAGATCAGGTTCACGTACATCATCGGGCTGCCGCCGAAGTCGTTCGTGAAGAAGTTGGTGCCGACGTAGCGATCGAGCGACAGCAGCGCCAGGACCGCCGTCAGCACCGGGAAGGAGGCGACGATGAGGACGTTGGTGCACAGCGAGGTCCAGGTGAAGACCGGCATCCTCATCATCGTCATGCCGGGCGCGCGCAGCTTGACGATGGTACAGATCAGGTTGATGCCTGATAGCGTCGTGCCGACGCCGGCCACCTGCAGCCCCCAGATGTAGTAGTCGACGCCGACATCGGGACTGTAGCCGATATTCGACAGTGGCGGATAAGCGAGCCAGCCGGTGCGGGCGAACTCGCCGATGAACAGCGACAGCATCACCAGCACCGCGCCGCCCACGGTCATCCAGAAGCTGAAATTGTTGAGGAAGGGGAACGAGACGTCGCGCGCGCCGATCTGCAGCGGCACCACATAGTTCATCAGTCCGGTGACCAGCGGCATGGCGACGAAGAAGATCATGATCACGCCATGCGCGGTGAAGATCTGATCGTAGTGGTGGGCGTTGAGATAGCCTTCGGATCCGCCAAAGGCGATCGCCTGCTGCAGGCGCATCATGAGGGCGTCGGCAAAGCCGCGCAGCAGCATCACGATGCCGAGGATCATGTACATGATGCCGATGCGCTTGTGGTCGACGGTGGTGAACCACTCGCGCCACAGATAGACCCACAGCCGGAAATAGGTGACCGCGCCGAGCAGGGCGATGCCGCCGAGTGCGACCACGATGAAGGTGCCGACGACGATCGGTTCATGCAGCGGCAGCGATTCCAGTGTCAGGCGGCCGAAAATCGCTTTGGCGAGGGAGGAAGTGTCGAACATGCGGCGCTCTTTAGGAGTCTGATTTCGGACGCGGTCCGAGGAGAAGGGATGTCGAGGACGGATTGGCGGGCGAGAACGGCGGACGCTTGAGGCCGGCCCCGCGCAGCGGCGTCGCGTCGAACGGGACGAGGGCGCTCTCCTGCGACGATTGCCCCTTCAATTCGTCGACCGAGCAGATGCCCGCCACATAGGTCGGCTCGGGCCCGAACACGGCGCCGCGGCGGGCATATTTGTCGTAAGCAAGCGGCAGCGTGTTGTTCAGCCCTTCGCGACCGAGCCCGCCCTTGGCGTCGATCGCCATCATCTCGCTTGCGCACATCTTGCCGGGCTCGACGCACATGTTGACGATCGCCTTGAACAGGTCGTGATCGACGGTGCCGTAGCGGCGGACCGGCTCGTTGGCGCTCGGACGTTCGAGCACGAGGTAGTCGCTGCGGCCGAGCATGCTGCCACTCGCCTTCACGCCGGCGATCCATTTGTCGAAGTCGGCAGCCGACAGGCTATGGAATGCAAAGTGCATCCCGGAGAAGCCGGCGCCGCTGTAATTGGCGGAGAAGCCCTTGTAGACGCCGGGCTTGTTGGTCACGGCGTGCAGCTTCGTCTCCATGCCCGGCATGGCATAGACCTGGCCGGCCAGCGCCGGGATGTAGAAGGAGTTCATCACGGAGGAAGCCGTGATGCTGAAACGAATCGGGCGATCGATCGGAGCTGCGAGCTCGTTGACGGTCGCGACGCCGTATTCCGGATAGATGAAGAGCCATTTCCAGTCGAGCGCGACCACCTCGACATTGAGCGGCTTGTCCTGCGCCTCGATCGGGCGGTCGGCGGCAATGCGGCCGAGTGCGCGGTAGGGATCGAGCAAATGGGTGCCCATCCAGGTCAACGCGCCCAGGCACACGATGATCAGGAGCGGCGCCGACCAGATGACGAGCTCGAGCTGGGTGGAATGGTCCCACTCGGGCTCATAGCGGGCCGATGTGTTCGACTGCCGGTAGCGCCAGGCGAACAGCGCGGTCAGCGCCATTACCGGCAGGACGATCAAAAGCATCAGAACGGTGGAGATCACGACCAGGTCGCGCTGTTGCACGGCCACGTCGCCGGCCGGGGCCAGCACGACGAAATCGCAACCTGAAAGAGCGGCTGCGAGCGGCAGCAATGCCAGAATCCTCAAGACACGCACGGTGGAACCTTGTTGGAATTTTCCTATGTGGAACAAGGGGTAGCTGCGATGCAACAAGGAGGACATTGGACAATTTGTCCAATGTTGCAGTGCGCAATAGCGGCTCAAACAGCGGTTTTTCGGCCGCCAGGGCAAGACCGCCCCGCGGCCGGCGCAATCAAGGACGGCATAGGCACGATGGCGATGACACAGGCCCCTGCAATGGCTCACGGCCACCCGGTGACGAAAGGTCACGAACCGGCGCACCCCGGGGAGATCGCCATCGGCGTCATCATCGGCCGCACGTCCGAATTCTTCGATTTCTTCGTCTATGCGATCGCGTCAGTGATCGTGTTTCCGCGCCTGGTGTTCCCCTTCACGAACGAGTTGACGGGGACACTTTATTCTTTCGCCATCTTCGCGCTTGCCTTCGTGGCGCGTCCGCTCGGCACCGTCATCTTCATGACGATCGACCGCCACTACGGCAAGAGCGCCAAGCTGATCATCGCGCTGTTCCTCTTGGGGACTGCGACGGTCGCACTCGCCTTCCTGCCCGGCTATGAGACGATCGGCGTGTTCGCGATCTGGCTGCTGGCGCTGGCGCGCGCCATCCAGGGCCTGGCCTGGGGCGGGGCCTGGGACGGCCTTGCCTCGCTGCTCGCGCTCAATGCGCCGCGGCATCATCGCGGCTGGTATGCAATGGTGCCGCAGCTCGGCGCGCCGCTCGGACTGATCGTGGCAAGCGCGCTGTTCGCTTACTTTGCCGGCAACCTGTCCGCGGAAGATTTCTTCGACTGGGGCTGGCGCTACCCGTTCTTCGTCGCGTTCGCGATCAACGTGGTCGCCCTGTTCGCGCGGCTGCGCATGGTGGCGACGCCGGAATATGATTCGCTGTTCGAGACCCGCGAATTGCAGCCGGCCCGCATCACGGACACGGTTCGCAGCGAGGGGCGCAACATTCTGCTCGGCGCTTTCGCGCCGCTGGCGAGCTTTGCGCTGTTCCATATGGTCACGGTGTTTCCGCTGTCCTGGATCTTCCTGTTCACCCGCGAGAGCCCGGTGCGGTTTCTCGTCATCGAAATGGTCGGCGCCGCTTTTGGCGTCGTCGCGATCGTGGCTTCGGGATTGATCGCCGATCGCGTCGGACGAAAGTCACTGCTGATCGGCTCGGCGATCGCGATCGCGGTCTATAGCGGCTTCGCTCCGCAACTGCTCGATGCCGGTCCTGTTGGTGAAACCATCTACATGGTGCTGGGCTTCATCCTGCTGGGACTGTCGTTCGGCCAGTCTTCGGGCGCGATCGCCTCCAGCTTCGCGCCGATGTACCGCTACACCGCTTCCGCGCTGACCTCGGACCTCGCCTGGCTGTTCGGCGCGGGGTTTGCGCCGCTGGCTGCGCTGCTGCTCGCGACCCATTTCGGCCTGATGTCCGCTGGCGCTTATCTCCTGTCCGGCGCGGTGTGGACGCTGCTGGCACTTTGGCTCAGCGGATTGCGCGAAAACATCATCGAGTAAGGGCGAACTGCATCCGCGAGGAATGCTGCGCTCCCTCTCCCGCTTGCGGGGGAGACGAGCATAGCTCGCTCCGGGAGGGCCGGGGTGGGGGTGTCTCCACATTGGGAATCCCCAAGAAGGGAAAGCCCTCACCCGGATCGCATCTGACGATGCGATCCGACCTCTCCCGCAAGCGGGAGAGGTGAAGATCACGCGGGCCGGTATCCACTTCGCTCGAAAACGCTACGCTACTCCACCACGATCTTCACGCGGTCGCGCGGCTTGACCTGGGCGTGGGCGTCGAGCCCGTTGAGGACGCGGAAGCGGTCGGCGGGATGGTCGACGCCGCCCATGCGGTGCGAGAGCGATTCCACGGTGTCGCCGGGTTGCACGGTGATGACCTTGATGCGCAGCGGGCGCGCGGCCTGGATTTCCTCAAGCGTCAGGCGCCGGAACGAATTGACCGTCTCCCGCGCATTACGCTCGCTCTCGGTCGTCTTCTGCTTGGCCGCGAAGATGAAGCGATAGACGTCGCTGCCGAAGCGCAGCGCGTAGACCTTGAACTGCCACTGGTCGCCACGCGCGGTGGCGGACGCCGCCGGGAAGCCGTTGACGGTGATGTCTTCCGTCGAAGCCTTGTCGACGCCTTCCATCCAGCCCGAGTTGAGGTAGTCGCCGAGCGACTGCTCCGCCGGCACCCGCACCACGTCGAAGCGCATCGCCTGCGTGCCGCCTTCGCGCACGCCGATCACCGCCTGCGCGGTGTTGTCGAGCGTGAAGTTCTCAGGCGCCTGGAAGGTGAAGCCGAGCTTGGGATGCAGGAAGCGGCGGCCGCGAACGAAACCTTCGCTCGGGTCTTCGCCATAGACGATGTTGTCGATCGCGGCGAGATAGGTCTCGCGGTCGCGCTCGGAACCTTCGGGTGCCGTATATTGCCGCGCCGCGGCCTGCGCATTGGAGATGCGCTCAGGCGTTGCCGGATGCGAGGACAGGAAATCCTGCGCGCGCGGATCGAACGAGGACTTGCCGACCTTCAGCGCCGCATTGCGCTCCATCGCGGTGAGGAAGCGCGATGCGCCGTAGGGATCGAAATGGGCGCGCGCGGCGATGCCGACGCCGATGCCGTCGGCCTCGAATTCCTGCTGACGCGAGAAGCTCGCCATCGTGAGCTTGGTCTTGGCGAGGGCGAGCGCGGTGAGTTCGGGATCGTTGCCCATGTCGGTGACGACGCGCGTCACCACCGCCGCCTGCCGCGCCTGGTCTTCGCGGATGGAGGCGTGCTTGGCCAGCACATGCGCCATCTCGTGGCTCAGCACGGAAGACAACTCCGAGGTGTCGCTGGCGAGGGCGATCAAGCCGCGCGTGACATAGAGCTGGCCGGTCGGCAGCGCGAAAGCGTTAACCGCGCCGGAATTAAGGATTGTGACCTTGTAGCCCTGGTCGGGACGGTCGGACGCGGCGACCAGCCGATCGACCGTCTTGCTGATCAGGGCTTCCAGCTTCGGGTCGTCATAGGCACCGCCATAGGTGGCAAGGATCCGCTCATGTTCGCGTTCGCTCGCCGGCGTCTGCGCTACCGTGGGCTTCGGCCTCGGTTGGGGCGTCGCGACCGGAGCCGCGGTTTCGATCCGGCCGATGCCGAGATTGCCGCAGGCGGACAACAGGGCGGCCGCGCACAGCAGCGCCGGCGCAGCCGAAAGGCCACGGCCCGTCCTGTCCCGCCGTCGTACACCCTCAATCACACCAGCTACTCTCAAGCTGCCGCAAGATATCACGGTCCGGCCGGCCGGATCATGACCCCATCCCTGTTTGCGCATGATTCGTGGAAGAACGAGCTTTCCGCGTCCGGATCATGCTCTCATCTGCCTGTTTGAGCACGACCTTTTCGGAGAATCGTTTCCCCTTGTTCATGCCCTAATTCCCGCCGAGCACTTCCAACTGCCCCATCCGCAGCAGTTCAATTCGTGGCCCGTTGCGTGCTTCGACCCAGCCGCGGACACGAATCCTTCGATTTTCGAGGGACTTAGGCGCAAGCCCGGCCGCCTCGAGCGCCGGGATCATGCGCCTTGGAATAGTCACAGCAAAGTCCCGTGTCCAGTTCCGGCCGAAGTTGAGGTAGGTGGTTGCCCCCGCCTGGCGGACGGACAAGACCTTCCCCTCGACCACCGCAAAGCGCCCGATCCCCGCCAAAATATCGCCCGGACTTTCCGCGTTTTTTATGGCCGACGCGTCGGCCCAGGTTCCGCGTTTGGCCTGCCTTGCCTCGGCCTCGGCGGCAAGCAGCAGCGTGGCGCAATCCCGGTTCGACACCTCGGGCGACACCATCGCCAGGCCCTGCCTCAATAGCTCGCTCTGCACGGGAGTGTCAGAACCCGAGACAAAGGCGAAAGCTGGCTGTCGTCCGTAAACGGTCCGGCGTGTCGTCCTCGCCCTGCAGCGAGATGTCGCGTCCCACGATCAGCGCCGACAGGGCCGCGGCTCCTTTCTGCCGGTCCGCAATCTCGATGCCGGCGAGGCGGACCTCGCGACCGTCCTCGAGGCGAAAGCTGCGCGCATCAGTCACGGAAGCGACGCGGCCCTCGCCCTGGGCTTCGAAAGCGCATCCCGACGCTCGAGCGGAATCGGTTACCACCGCGAGGATGAGGCAGAACGGCAACATTTGTGCACAAAATTTCGCGTGATGCGCTGTCACTTTGCGGACCCGTGTCATGACGCCGCTGCTAGTCGACTGAATTAGGACATGATTTTCCGCAACGACGTCGATCCGCGTCCGATCTGCGGGACATACCATCCCGGGGGTATTTTGACTTGAGGCTGATTGCGAGCATAAGTAGCACCCTGTCGGCGGGGGCAAGCAATGAAGCCGGAGCGCTGGGGTTCGCGCAAGCCAGTCTTGCCGCGCGTCCCGGCACAACAGGAAAGATAAGTGCTGCATGAACTCGTATTTTCGGCGGCAGTTGACCGATTACGTCGAATATCATCGTGATCCCTGGAATTGCGCGATGCATGTATTCGGCATCGTGTTCCTGTTCCTGGCGGCCGTTCTCCCGCTCAGCCTGTGGTCCTTCACCCTGTTCGGAGTTGAGGTCAACGCGGCCGTCGTCGCCGTCCTGCCGGTCCTGTTCTATTGGTTTCTGCTCGATCTCGCGCTTGGCGCTGGAATCTTTTGCGGGGCCGTCGCCCTGCTGTCGGCGGCCTCCTGGATCGTCGATCACGTGACCACCACGAGCATGTGGTCGCTTACTGCGGTCCTCCTTGTCGTCGGAGTCGCATCGCAGATCATCGGGCACCAGGTGTTCGAACGCAGGAAACCCTCGATGGCCGACCACCCCACCCATCTGCTGCTCGGACCGATGTTCGTGATGGCGAAACTGTTCATCGCACTGGGCTTTCGGCACGATCTCGCGAGCATTATCCAGCCTCCGCAAGATTCCCTGTCGTATTCCCAGTAGTTGCAGCCTGTACTGCTTCCCACCGCATGACACGAATCCTGGTTACGGGCGGTAACGGCTTCATTGGCAAGCACCTCGTTTCGGCGCTTGTCGCGAAGGGTTGCGATGTGCGCGTGCTTGATCTGCAGCCGCCGTCCCGGGCGATGCCGAAGGTCGAGTATGTCAAGGGATCAGTGCTTGACCGCGACCTCGTGCACAGCGCCGTCGACGGTGTCGACGAGGTCTATCACCTTGCCGGCCTGCCCGGGATGTGGCTGCCGCGGAAGGCCGATTTTCACGACGTCAATTGCGGCGGCACCGAGGTCGTGATCGGGACTGCGCGCAAGCGCGGCGTGAAGCGGCTCCTGCACTGCTCCACCGAATCGATCCTGTTCCGTGCGTCGCGATCGGACGATCGCCTGGCCGACGATGCATTGCTGCCCGATGACATGCCGGGGCCCTATACGCGCTCGAAAATGCTCGCCGAACGCTATGCGATGCAGGAGGCGGCATCCGGATATCCCGTCGTCATCGGCTGTCCCACGATGCCGATCGGAACCCACGACCACAATTTCACGCCGCCGACGGAGATGCTCCGGCTGTTCCTGAAGCAGCGCGTGCAACTGTACCTGGATTTTGTCGTGAACCTGGTCGACGTGCGCGATGTCGCGGCGGGGCTGATCCTTGCCATGGAACGTGGGCGGTTCGGACATCGCTACATTCTCGGCGGCGAAAGCATCGCGCTAAGGCAGGTGCTGCGAATCATGGCGCATGTCAGCGGGCGGCGCACGCCGCGCCTTGCGATGAATGGCCGTTTTGCCGAGATCACCGCCGGCATCCTGGAGTTCGTTGCCGATCACGTGACCCGCCGGCCGCCGTCCGGCACGGCCGAAGGGGTGCGGATCGCGCGGCGGGCGGAGGCGCTGTCGATCGAAAAGGCGCAGCGTGAACTTGGCTATGCGCCCGGCCCCGTCGAGCCCGTGCTGCGCGAAACCATTGCACATCTGCTTGGCTCCGGTCACAATCAGGCGGAATGGGAACCGGTGTCGAGCCCGAGCGCCCAATCGTTCAATACCACGCGCCGGTTTGGCGTCTGATCCAACCCGCCTGATACGGTCGCAATATGTCGCAAGATTCTGGTCAATGGTTCGCGTTTGTCTTGAGCGGGTGGACCTCCACCTGGCCCACGCAGTTGCTCGCCATCATCTGGATTCTATGGGTCATTAGCTGGGTCGTGGCCTCGGTCTGGTCCGGCCAGACCAAGAAGCACGTCATGACTGCGGACTCGCTGAGGTATCGCATCCCCATTCTCTTAGGTGCGATCCTGTTCCTGCCATGGACCGGAAAGGTGCTGGGGGAGCAGCCGCTGTGGCAGTTCGGCAGCTTCGGCATCTACGTGATGGCGCTTTTGACGCTCGCCGGAATCTCCTTCACCTGGTGGGCGCGAATCCATCTTGGACGGTTCTGGTCGAACGCGATCACGCACAAGGAAGGGCACCACGTCATTGACACCGGGCCATATGGCCTCGTGCGCCACCCGATCTACACCGGCCTGATCGCGGGAATGCTGGTCACCGGCATTGCGATCGGGACGGTGACGGCGATCCTGGGGGCGGTGCTGATCTCGCTCGGCATGGCGCAGAAGGCCCGCATGGAGGAGGTGTTCCTCAGCGCCGAACTCGGCGCGGAGGAATATGGATCCTATCGCCGGCGCGTTCCGATGCTGATCCCGTTCCTGCCGGCCGGTTAGCGCCGGGCGCAGATATCTCTCACCGTGCTCGGGGTGACGACTTCTCGCCCGAAGCTTCTCCACGCGAAGAGCGAGGAGAGGGAGTTGCCGGTCGCTGCTTTGCCGCGTCCGCCGCCGTGGTGGCGGGCTGCTGTGTGACCGGCATGAGATGACGCGGAACGACAATGCGCTGGCCGGCCGTCAGTGGGGCGTTATCCGATAGCTGATTGGCCTGGGTGAGCGACCACAGCGGGACGTGGTTCGCGGTCGCAAGGCTCTGCAAGGTGTCGCCTGCGCGGGCGACTTGCGGAATGCCGCTGTCCCATAGCTCGAGCGGCGCATCCGGCGGAACGACGTAGCGCAACGGCGCTGTCTCGCCCTTGACCTGCATCGGCGTCGTCCCGAGTTGCACGATCGCGTTCACCAACTGGTCGTGGATGGTATCCATCTTGTCGATGTTGATGTGGGTGACTTCCTTGTGGTCCTTCAGGTCGAAGCTTGCGTAGTGGCCCTGATAGCCCGGCTCGGCGACGACATCGCCGCCGCCCAGCACGCTGTCGGAGAGGAAGATATTGATGAAGCGCTCGACATTGAGCGGCACGTTCCCGGTCGCGTGCGCCGGATCGATGGCGACGATCAGGCTGACCGGGATGTTTTCCTCACGCAGCACATCCGCGAATATTATGGAGCAAAGCCCGCCCATCGAATGCCCGATCAGGACGATCGGAAGCGGATCCTCCTTATATTCGCGGATGGCCCTGGCGGCGATGAGCCGGCAGATGGTGAACTCGTTGACGTCGGCCTGGACACCGACTTCCTGGAGCCGGCTGGTCAGTCGATCCATTCCGCGTGAAAAGATCGGGCCCATGGCGCCGCGGAAGAGATAGGCGCGCACCCGTGGCGTCGGCGCGGGCTGCTCCGGAGCGGGCGGCGGCGGTGCGGCGACCGCGGCAGCGGCATTGGGCTGTTTTGCGGCCGGAGCGGCGAGTGTGAAATTGCAACCAGCCGACCAGACGCAGGCGACAAGCATCGCCCGGAACACAGTGGCCATAACCGGTTTCGGATTGATCATGCGCCTTCCGCCTGTGATTTCGGCGCGCAGATACGCCGGCTCTTGATTGCCGGCAGGCCACTTGCCCGCGTTCAAGGTGAACTATCGCGCAGGAATTGGCAGAATTGCGGCGCAACCTGCGCGCCGCAATCCGATAGCCCTTGATCAGTTACGAACTGCAGCCGTGCTGGCGGCCGCCCGTGGTACGGCGGCGCTTGCCTCGCTCGGCTGCCGCCGCCTCGTCGGGGATGCCGGACTCGGCCGGCCGAAGACCACGGCATCAATCTCGCCGATCACCTTCTGCTGCATGATCTGGCTCTTTTCGATCGTCAGATGCCCGACGCCCGGCACGCTCTGCACATTGACGTTCTCCAGCGTGCCCTGGAATCCCCTGGTCCGCTCGACCGGTGTGCCGGCGCCGTTGGCGACGTAGAAATTGATGTATTTCCCGACGCGTCCGGAGAGGCTGGTGTGGAACACCGAGTCGAGCCCGATTGCGAGCCGCACGGGAACGCCGAGCTGGTCCAGCCTCGCGACCATATCTGGCAGGGCGGTCGCGCCCGAGGAGTGGCCGACCAGGATGACGGTCTTGATCTTGCCGCTGCGGTATTCGGCCGCGGCCTCGTTGGCGAGCGATGACCAGAAGACGTAATTGGTGATCGTCACTCGCATGCCCTGCGCCTCGAGTTTCGCGGCGATTTCGTCCAGTCCCAGCGAGAAGATGTTCAGGACGCCACGGAGCAGATAGACGTGGGCGGTGGAGGCGCGAGCGGCCGCCGATTCCGGCGCAGCCTGCGCCGGGCTTGCGACGACCGGAAGCACTAGCAACAGCGCGGTCGCGATCGCGCGCAGCCGCGGAAACAAATGCCGGCCGACCAGTCCGGTGTGGCCGCGATAGGCGTTCATGGCTCCTCCTCGAAGGGCTACCGAATATTGCCGATGACCGTACCCCCAGCGCGCTCGCAACCGCAACAAAAGCGGTACGCGCAGCGTGGCTTTACTCATGCGGCGTGTCTCGGGAGCAACACGGATTGCGGGATTCGTCAGTGTTTGTCGTGAGCTAGGGGAATGGGCGGGAACTTGGCGAGAAAATGGCGACCAGCCGGAGGCAATCGAAGTCTGCGCCCGGCGCACGCGCTCTTGATTGCGGCTTGTTCGGGTGCGCCCGCGGGCTTGATTGCAAGCCGCTGCCGAGCGGGCGGTGGTCCGCGGTCATAGCTCTGCCGGTCTGGCGGCCGCGATCCGCAACGCTACCAAACTTCGATGGACATCGAGGTATTGCATGCGGGCGGACAATGCCGAAGATCATTCCGCTTAGCGGAAAAACCAAAGACGGATTCATGCGTTACCGCGCTTGCTGCCATCAATCCCATGCGGCATGATCGCACCGCAAAATGGTAGACCGCAGTCAATGTGGCTGATGAATCGGGAGGGCTTCATGAAACGAATTCTGGCGGGCGCGTTGGCCTGCATGCTGGCGGTCTCGGCCACCGCGGCGCTGGCGCAGAGCAAACCGCCGCCGCTCAAGATCGGCGGCATCCTCGACATGTCGAGCCTCTACGCGGACATCACCGGCTCCGGCAGCGAAACCGCCGCCAAGATGGCGGTGGAGGATTTCGGCGGCGAGGTGCTCGGCCGCAAGGTCGAGGTCGTGGTCGGCGACCACCTCAACAAGGCAGACCTTGCCGCCAACATCGCGCGCGACATGATCGACAATCAGGGCGTCGAGATGATCTTCGACGTCGCGGCTTCCGCCACTGCGCTCGCCGCAGGCGAGATCGCCAAGGCGCGGGGCAAGATCATCATGTTCAACGGCCCCGGCTCGATTCGCCTCACCAACGAGGCCTGCGGGCCCTATACGGTGCACTATGTGTTCGACACCTTCGCGCAGGCCAATGTGACGGGGCTGGCGGCGGTGAAGTCCGGCCTCGACACCTGGTTCTTCCTGACCGCCGACTACGCCTTCGGGCAGGATCTCGAGAAGGATACGGCGAATGTCGTGGCCAAGACCGGCGGCAAGGTGCTGGGCAGTGTGCGTCACCCGATCAATACCTCGGACTTCTCGTCCTTCCTGCTGCAGGCCCAGGCCTCGAAGGCCAAGGTGATCGGGCTTGCCAATGCCGGCGGCGACACCATCAACGCGATCAAGCAGGCGGCAGAATTCGGCCTGACCAAGAGCGGACAAAAACTGTCTCCGCTGCTCGCCTTCGTGACCGACATCGACAGCGTCGGACTCGAAACCGCGCAGGGGCTGCTGCTCGCCGAAGCCTTCTACTGGGATTTGAACGACGGCACCCGCGCGTTCACCAAGCGCTTCATGGAACGCACCAAGCGCGTGCCGACCTCGGCGCAGGCAGGAGTCTATTCGTCCGTGACGCATTACCTCAAAGCGGTGAAAGCCGCGGGCACCACGGATCCGGCGGCCGTGATGAAGCTGATGAAGGAGACCCCGATCAACGACATGTTCGCCAAGAACGGCAGGATCCGCGAGGACGGCCGCATGGTGCACGACATGTATCTGTTCGAGGTGAAGAAGCCATCCGAGTCGAAGGGACGCTGGGACGACTACAAGCTGCTCGCGACCGTTCCGGGCAACGAGGCGTTCCAGCCGCTGGAGAACTCGCGCTGCCCGCTGGTGAAGAAGTGATGGGAAGCGTGGCCCTCATTGCGAGGAGCGTAGCGACGAAGCAATCCATTTATCAGCTTGCGGAAGCATGGATTGCTTCGCTTCGCTCGCAATGACGGTGCGGGCAGGTTTAATTTCAACCAACAACCAAGAAAGTAACCCAAATGACTGAAAACAGCATCGTCCTGCAAAGCCTCGACAACGGCCTGCTCACCATCACCATGAACCGCCCGGAGCGGCGCAACGCGCTGAACCCGGACATGACGCGCGGCCTGGTCGAGGCGGCGCGGCGGGCGGCCGAGGATCACGAGGTGCGCGCGGTGCTGATCAAGGGGGCCGGCGGCACCTTCTGCGTCGGCGGCGACGTGAAGTCGATGGCGGAGGGCCGGGCGCCGCTGCCGTTCGAGGCCAAGCTTGCCAATCTGCGCCGCGGCATGGAGGTCTCGCGCATCCTGCATCAGATGCCGAAGCCCGTGGTGGCGCAGCTCGATGGCGCCGCGGCCGGCGCCGGGCTTTCGATCGCGCTGTCCTGCGACCTGCGCGTGGCGAGCGAGTCCTGCAAGATCACGACCGCCTTCGCCAAGGTCGGCTTCTCCGGCGACTATGGCGGGACCTACTTCCTGACCCAGCTCCTCGGCAGCGCGAAGGCACGCGAACTCTATCTGACTTCGCCGGTCCTCACTGCGAAAGAGGCGCATGCGCTCGGCGTCGTGACCAAGGTGGTGCCGGATGCGGAGATCGAGGCGTCGGCGCGCGAACTCGCGCTGTCGCTGGCGCAGGGGCCGTCGATCGCGCTCGGCTTCATCAAGCGCAACATCAACAATGCCGAGCATCTGTCGCTCGAGGACTGCTTCGATGGCGAGGCCATCCATCACACCCGCTGCAGCGAGACCGCCGACCACAAGGAAGCGGCCAAGGCGTTTGTCGAGAAGCGCAAGCCCGTCTTCAAGGGCCAGTAAAGGATGGCCGGCTGTCTCAGGCTGCGCCAGATCTGCCTGGTGGCACCACGGCTCGAGCCCGTGATTTCTGACATCGCCGATGTCATGGGCCTGAGCGTCTGCTATCGCGACGACAATGTCGCGAAATACGGGCTCGAGAACGCGCTGCTGCCGGTCGACACCATCCTTCTCGAAGTGGTGGCGCCGTTCAAGCCGGGCACGGCGGCGGGCCGCTTCATCGAGAAGACCGGCGGCCGCGGCGGCTATATGGCGATCTTCTGCTGCGACGATCCCGACGCGCGCGGCGCGCATGCCAATGCCATCGGCGTGCGCACCGCGAACGTGATCACGCACGCGCCCTATCACGGCGTGCAGCTCCACCCGCGCGACTGCCGCGCCGCGTTCATCGAGTTCAATCACACCGATGGCAGCGACGATGTTCTGGGGCCCTATCCCCCGGCCGGGCCGGAGTGGCAGACGCACATCCGAAAAGATGTGACGGAGAAGCTGACGGAAATCGAAATGCGGAGCCCGGAGCCCCACGCGCTGGCGGCGCATTGGGGGCGGATTCTCGATTGGCCGGTGAGCGGCGAGGCGGAGCTGCGTCTGCCGAACTGCAGCTTCCGCTTCGTCAACGGCGAAAGCGAGATCATGAGCGCGCTGACGTTCAAGGTGGCCGATGTCGCGAAAGTCCGCGATGCGGCGACGAAGAAGGGGCTGACCGTGGCCAGCAATGAATTCTCGCTTGGTGGCGTCACGTTTCGCCTGACGCACTGACGCGTAGGGTGGGCAAAGCGAAGCGTGCCCACCCTTCACGAGTCGAATGCTTGATGGTGGGCACGCTACGCTTTGCCCACCCTACGGCAACGTGTCACCGCCCCTTGAAATTGGCGACGCGGCGCTCGGCGGTGGCTTTGACGCCTTCCTTGAAATCTTCGGTGGCGCGCAGCTTGGTCTGCTCGATCAGTTCATGGTTGGTGGCGGCGAGCACGCGGTCGGCGAGGTCGCCGCGCATGGTGGCGCGGGTCGAGACGAGGCCGAGCGGGGAGCATTCGGCGATCTCCTGCGCGAGCTTCAGCGCCTCAGCGCGCACCTGATCCTGCGGCACCAGCACGTTGGCGAGCCCCCAGCGATAGGCCTCCTCGCCGGTGACGCGGCGGCTGGTATAGAACATCAATTCCGCGTTGTTCTTGCCGATCAGTTCGGGCAGCGTGAACGTCAATCCGAAGCCGGGATGGAAGCCGAGCTTGGTGAAGTTCGCCGAGAAGCGTGCCTCGGGGCAGGTGACGCGGAAATCGGCGGAGACCGCAAGTCCGAGTCCGCCGCCGATGGCCGCGCCGTGGACGGCGGCGACGATCGGCTTCTTGTTGCGGAAGATGCGCACCGCCTGCACATAGAGATGGTTGATCGGCAGATTGGCGGCCGGATCGGATTCGGCGCGCGCTTCCTGCTCCTGCCGCGCCGGATCGCTGAAATTGGCGCCGGCGCAGAACGCCTTGCCTTGCGCGGCGAGCACGCTGCTACGGATCTCGATGTCGGCGTCGAATTCTTCCAGCGCATCAGCGATCTGGTTGATCAGCGTGACATCGAAGAAATTCAGCGGCGGGCGGCGGATTTCGATCAGCCCGACATGGCCGTGCTTCTCGACGCCGATTTCGGTGTATTTGCTCATCTCTGTCTCCAATAGAACTCAATATCTCAGCGGCGGCAGCTTACCTCTCCCATAGGGAGAGGTCGGCGCGGAGCGCCGGGTGAGGGGTTCAGGTCCCTCGAGAGAGCACAACCCCTCACCCGATTTGCTGGCGCAAATCTCACTATGGGAGAGGTGAACTGTGCGCTTGGCTCGATCGTCGGACTCACAACCAAGCTACCGCAAGCCAAGCCCGCGCGCGATGATGCCGCGGAGCACTTCGGTGGTGCCGCCCTGGACCGTCAGTTTCGGCGCGGTCCTGATTGCGAACTCGAGCTGCTTCTCCAGCGTCTCGCGATTGGAGGCGGTCTCCTCGACGAAGGCGGCGAGGTCGCGCACGCGGTGCGGCAATTGCTGCTCCCACACTGTGCCGATGTCCTTGACGATGGAGGCTTCCACCACCGGCTCCTTGCCGGCCTGCAGCATGCCGGCGACCGAGACCGACATGCGGCGCATGGTGTGAAGCTGCGCCACCAGGCGGCCGATGCCTTCGGCGCTGCGGGTGTCCGGCTTGTCGCCGACGGCGCGCACGAGCTCGGTCAGCACGTAATAGGTCTCCAGGAAACGCTCGGGGCCCGAACGTTCATAGGCGAGCTCGCTGGTTGCCTGCTTCCAGGCGCCATCGATCTCGCCGAGCACGTGATCGTCGGGCACGAAATAGTCGGTGAAGACGACTTCGTTGAATTCGAATTGCCCGGTGATCTGGCCGATCGGGTTCACCTCGATGCCCGGCTGCTTCATCTTCACCAGGAACTGGGTCAGGCCGTGGCGGCGATTCTCTTTCGTCGGCGGCGAGGTGCGGAAGATCGCGATCATGTAGTCGGCGATATGCGCCGAGGAGGTCCAGATCTTGCTGCCGTTGATGAGATAGCCGCCGTCGGTCTTGGTCGCGCGCGTCTTCGCCGCGAACAGGTCGGAGCCGGAGTTCGGCTCGCTCATGCCAGATCGCAAAGCACAGCTCGCCGCGGCAGATGCGCGGCAGGATGTCCATCTTGATATGCTCGGGCGCATATTTCAGCAGGACCGGCCCGCTCTGGCGGTCGGCGACGAAGAAGCGACGCGTCGGCGCGTTGGCGACCCGCATCTCTTCGGTCACCACATAGCGCTCCAGGAACGAGCGCTCCTGGCCGCCATATTTTTTCGGCCAGGTCATGCCGAGCCAACCCTTGGCGCCGACACGACGCGAGAATTCCGGCGCATCGGTGTCTTCGCGGTTGGGCTTGTTCGGATCGAAAGTGCCGGCGGCGATCTCTTCGGCAAGGAAGGCGCGCACTTCCTTGCGCAATTGCTCGCATTCAGCCGGCAGGCGGATCGGATCGAAACGAAGGGCTGCGGTCATGGCTCTTTCCCTGATGTCAGCGCGAGGCCACCAGCGGCCACAATTCGTCGGCGCCTCGGGCGGCGACGCGCTTGCCGAGCTCGACCGCCCAATGGCTTTCCGAGCCGAAGTCGTCACGCCAGGCCAGCGCGCGCAGCGAATAGCGATGCAGGATGTGCTCCATGGTGAAGCCGATCGCGCCATGCACCTGGTGCGCGATGGCGCCACCTTTCTCGGCTGCTTCCGCGCAGCGGATCTTCGCGGACGCTGCTTCGAGGTATACCGCGTCGTCGAAGGAGGTCGCATTCGCGACCGCGTCGGCTGCGGAGGTTGCGGCCGCAAGCGCGGCGGCGGACTCGCCGGCAAGGCGGGCGAGGTTGTGCTGCACCGCCTGGAATTTCGAAATCTTCTTCTCGAAGGCGACGCGTTCGTTGGAATAGCGCACGGAAATGTCGAGCATCGATTCCAGCGCGCCGGCGATCTGCAGGCTGCGGACCACCCCGCCCATCAGCATCAGCGTGGTCTGCTCGAACCCCTTCGGCGCCGGCTTGATCGTAACGGGCTCGACCTTGTCCAGTGTCACGGTATCGGAGTTGTCGTAGCCGACATTTATACCGGCCTCGATCCGGCCTTTGGCGGCGTCGACCAGCGCGATCGAGATGCCGCCACTGCCATGCGCCAGCACCGCAAAATGCTTTGCTGATTTGGCAAACGCCACGCCGCGGGCGCGGCCGGACAGGCTGCCATCGGCGTTGAGTGTGATGCGATCCTTCGGGCTCGCGGGCACCACGGTCATCTCGCCGTCGGGGGAGGTGATCTTCGCCTGCGCCAGCAGCCAGCCCGCCAGCATGGTCTCGGCGAGCGGGACCGCGATCGCAAACCGGCCGGCGGCGTTGAGCACGCCAAAGCCTTCGGCGAGGCTCGCGCCGGAGCCGCCGAGATCGTCCGGCACCCAGGCGAGCGGCAGGCCGGCCTCGCTCAGCGCCTGCCACAGCGGCGCTTTCCAGCTTCCCGTCTTGTCACTGTTGATGGTTTGGGCGTCGGCGAGATCGGCAAAGATTTTCTCTGCAGTCTCGACGACGATATTCTCACTCTCCGCCACGGCGTTCCTCAAAATATGGAATTTGGCACGTCCTGGGCGCGCCAAACTGTCGCGCCAAGTGCATTGCGTTCTTGCGCTTTATGATGAGGAAAAGCCATAGCCATGACAAGCGCTGTCCGCAGGGCCGCCTGCGGCGGCGGCATGGGGTCCCCGCAGGCCCACCAGAGGGAGCATGAATTTCCGCGCAACGGATTTTGGAGCCGCCGTCCGTCTCTGTGAAATCGTGGATCGGTTCGCAACATCATCGGTTCAATCGGTCAGATGAAAGCTGATCGCCTTCGCCATCAGTTCTGCGAGTTCGGTTTCCTGGGCAATGAGTGCATCGGTCAGCCCGGCCACGCAGAGCACCAGCGGCTCTTTCGACTCGGCGATCGGAGGCAGGTTCATGGCCACAACGCCGGCTCCGGGCGTCACAAGGTTGACCGAAAAGGCATGGCCCTGGCTCCGCACCTTTCTCAGCTCCAGCAACAGTGCCTTGATGTCGACTTGCCGGTCCGGCGTTTCGGTTGCGTTGATCAGACGAACCAGGCGACGGACCTCGCGATCCGGGTAGGTCGACAGCAGGGCGTAGCCTGAGCCTGATCTTGCCAATGGCCGCAGCGTTCCGGCCTTGACGTGCAGGCGCATGGGGAGCTTCGCCTGGATGACATGAATATATTGTGCGCTAAGGCCGTTGCGCACCGCGGCCATGATGGTTTCCCCCGTCCTGGCCGAGAGGTCCTCCATCAGATTGATCAACCGACCCCTGGTGAACAGGGCCGGACTTAGCCAGTGCCCCAGCATCGAGACCCGCGGCGTCGGGATATAGGTTCGGCGGCTGGAGTCGTAATGGAGGTAGCCGAAAGCCGTCATCGTCCGCATCAAGGCCGAGGTGCTCGACTGCGGGAATTTGAGCGCGCTTGCGACCTCGATGGCCGATGCGGCCCGCTGATGTTCCTCGAAGAACTCCAGCACGTCGAACACGCGCTTCGCCGACTTGACCGAATTCTCCATCTTCGGAAGGTCGCGCGATGTATCGCCGGGGCCGTCCGAGCTGCTGACCGAGCGCAAACCGGCCGTTGCGCCCACCTTCGCCAGATCTTGCTTCGCCGCCGGCATCGCTATCTTCCTTGCTGCGCCACCCGCCGCTTCAGCCACCAACCATACTGCTCCGGCCAGTGCGACCACTCGGCATCGCATCCGAGCGCAAGCGCCGTCTGGGCGGGCCAGTTCGGATTCCACAACAGCTCGCGGCCAAGCGCAATAAGCGTGGCCTTATCGTCCCTCAGAATGCTTTCCGCATATTCGGCTTCGCGGATAAGCCCGACTGCGACGGTTGGCACACCGGCCTCCCTTTGAATGCGTTCGGCGAAGGGGACCTGGAAGCCCGGGATCCGCGATACCAGCGAGTTGCCACGCGGGAGTTTCATGCCGCCCGACGAACAGTCGACGACGTCGACGCCGATCGCCCTGAGTTCGGTCGCAAACGCGATCGAATCCTCGATCGACCAGCCAATATCGACGCCGTCGACCGACGAGATGCGGACGAACACCGGCAGATGGTCAGGCCACTCCTCGCGCATGATCGCGGCCACCCGGAGCGGCAAACGCATCCGGTTCTCCCGTGAACCGCCATATTCGTCGTTGCGGTTGTTCGCCAGTGGCGAAAGGAAGGAATGCATGAGATAGCCGTGGGCGCAGTGCAATTCGACGACGTCGTAGCCGGCTGCCCTGGCGCGACGAAAGGCGTGGCGGAAATCTTCCGCGACGACATCGATCTCCGCGGCCGTCAGCATGTGGGGCATGGGCCAGCCGGTGTCGAACGAAATGCTGCTGGACGCTGCGATCTCCCACGGTCCTTCTGCGCGGGCATCGATATCGGCTTGGCCGAGCGGACCGCCGCCTTCCCATGGACGTTGGGAAGAACCCTTTCTGCCGCTATGCGCGATCTGGATGGCGGCCTTGGCATTGAATTGGTGGATCAGCGCGGCGAGTCCGGCATGGCCCTCGATCTGGTCATCGCTCCAGATGCCCAGACACCCATGGGTGATGCGTCCCTGGACGCTCACCGAACTCTGCTCGACGAACACCAGTCCGGCGCCGCCAGCCGCGAGCTTGCCGATATGGGCGGTATGCCAATCGGTCGCGAACCCCTCGCGCGCCGAGTAGGTGGCCATCGGCGAGACCACGATCCTGTTCTTCAATTCGAGATCGCGAAGTTGAAGCGGGGTGAAGAGCAGCGGCAGTTCAGTCATTCGATGTCCAGCCTTACGCAGGGTTTGCGGATCCATTGGAACAATCGGCAGTCATCTCTTGAGGAGCGGGCACGCACTTTCCTCAGGCATAGCGAAGGCTTCCTTGCCCGGAATGACCTGAACGAGCTTCTCATAATCCCAGGCCCCCTTGGACTCCGCAGGGGACTTGACCTGCACGAGATACATATCGTGGATGAGCTGACCGTCTTCGCGCAAATAAGCGTTGCGCGCAAAGAAGTCGTCGATCGGCATGTCCTTCATCTGGGCAATCACCTTGGGACCGTCGTCGGTCCCCGACTTTTCGACGGCCCTGAGATAGTTCGTCACCGCCGAATAAAGACCGGCCTGGACCATCGTCGGCCGTTTCTTGGTCTTGGCAAAGAACCGCTGCGCAAAATCACGCGTCTTGTCATCGAGATCCCAATAGAAGGCGGTCGTGAGTTGCAGTCCCTGGGCCGTCGAGAGGCCGATCGCGTGGATATCGCTGGTTTGCATCAGGAAGGCCGCGAGCTTGTGCTTGCTCGCCAGCCCGAATTCCTGTGCCTGCCGGATCGAGTTGGCGAGATCGCCGCCAGTATTTGCGAACGCCACGACGTCGGCATTCGAGCCCAGGGCCTGAAGCAGATAGGACGAGAAATCCATGCTGTTGAGGGGATGGCGCACTTCCCCGACGATGGCGCCACCGAGCTTTTCGACGGTCTTGGCTGCATCGTTACGAAGCGCGTGACCGAACGCGTAGTCGACCGTGACGAAGTACCAGCGCTTGCCGCCTTCCTTGACCAGGGCGCGCGCGGTGCTGTTGGCGAGAGCATAGGTGTTGTAGGTCCACTGCACCGAATTCGGCGAGCAGCCCTTGCCGGTCAGATCCGAGGAGCCGGCCGACGAGACCAGCATCGCCTTGTTCTTCTGCTTGGTGAGCTCGAGCACGGCGAACGCCACCGCCGAATTGGCAAAGTCGACGATAACGTCGACGTTATCCTGCTCGTACCAGCGCCGGGCGATGGTTGCGCCGACGTCCGCCTTGTTCTGATGATCGGCATCGACCATCGCAATGGGCTTTCCCGCAACTTTTCCGCCGAAATCCGCGATCGCCATGCGCACGGCTTCGACCGATCCGGGCCCGGTCGCGTCGGCGTAGAGCCCGGTTTGATCGGTCAGGACGCCGATCTTCACCGCATCGTCGGAGATTTGCGCGCGGGAAGGCGTTGCTGCGAACGCGGCCGTCAACGTTGCCGCACACGCAGCGATCCATCCAAGGGTCGATCTCATGGTTTCCTCGTTCTCCTTATTGTTAGTTGGCCTGCCTAATGGCGTTGGCTTTGTCTTGCCGCAGGTCGATGATTCCCGGATATGACTGCGGGTCTCCGTCTGCTCCCAGAAGCGAATGCTTTTGAATCTTGTTGGTCGAGGTCAGCGGCAATTCGGACACGAAGGCGATCCACGCCGGCAGCTTGAACGGCGCCAGGCGCTCGGCGCAAAAGCGAAATATCGTCTTTGCAAGGTCGTGCGATGCATTGGCGCGGTCGCCGGATATGATGAAGGCCACGACCTCTTCCTCGCGGATCGGGTCGCGCGCCGCAACGACCGCCGCTTGCTCGACCAAAGGAGACGTCGTCAGCACGCCCTCGATCTCGGCCGCCGAAATGTTCTCGCCGGCCCGCCGGATCAGATGCTTCAGCCGGTCGACGAACACGAACGCGCCGTCTTCGTGTTGCCAAGCGCTATCGCCGGTGTGAAACCAGCCGCCGCGCCAGGCGTGCTCGGTGGCTTCGGGGTCTTTGAGATAGCCGGTGAAGAAGCCCTTTCGCGGTGTTGCGGCGGAATGGCGAACGCAGAGTTCGCCGACGGAGCCCGCAGGCACTGCCTTGTCGTCGGCATCCTTGACGATCATCTCGAAGCCCGGTTCGCTGCGGCCGATCGTGTTGGTCTCCAGGTGACGCGGCTCGACCGTGTTGAAGGGGCTGCGTCCCGTTTCCGTCATGCCCCAGCCCTCGACGAAGGGGATGCCGAAGCGTTCACGGGCCTTCGTTCGTTGCTCCGGATTGGCGCCGACGCCCATCGAAAAGCGCAGCGAGTGACTCTTCTCGTCCGGCGACTCGGGCTGCGCAAGCAATGCCGCGACGATCACGCCGAGATAGTGCAGAACGTTGGCCCGGCAGGAGACGATGTCGCGCCACGCAAATTTTGCGTTGAACCGCTCGGGCAGGATCAGGCAGCCGCCGGTAAGCATCATCGCCATGGTCGTCAGCGTGAGGCCGGCCATGTGAAACAGCGGCAGCGGACTGAAGAGACGGTCCGTCCCGACATGAAAAGCCGCCTCGCCGCCGCGGCTCGCATACCAGCGGCCGGCCGTGACCACATACTCGTTCGTCAGAATGCATCCCTTCGGACGCGCTGTTGTGCCCGAGGTGTAGAGCAGCGCGGCTTCGGTATCGCTTCCCGGATTTCCTGCGAGCGGCGGCGGACGTCTGGCGAGCGGAATTCGCGACGCGCTCGCTGCCAGATTGTCGCCGGATACCGCGAGCAGAGGGACAGCTTCTGTCAGCGCCTTCCGCAATTCCTTCTGATCGTGCAGCGTGACGACGAGGTCGGGTTCGGCGTGAGAAATCACATACTCGATTTCCGCCGCGCGATAGGCCGGATTGATCGGAACGATCGAGACGCCGATCGAATTGAGCGCCAGCCAGTGAACGATGAAATCGGGCCGGTTTTCCAACAAGAGGAGGGCGCGATGCCCATGCCCGAAACCCGATGCAAGGTATCGATCGCGCAATGTGACGATCTGCCGGACCATCTGTCCATAGGACAGCTCGATGCCATCAGGGAAATAGGCGCGACCACGACGTTCGGGAATGCACAGAAATGGCTTGAACGATGCAGCGTCAGCGGTCGCCGCAAACATGCTGAACACGGTGTACATCTTGGTCGAAGCTTCCCCAGACTGGTCGCTGGCCGATGTCAACGATGCCGATCCGCCGGAAGTGCTTCGTTGAGCGCGTTGCTGCGCGATGGCCCGCAAGTTATTGCGCGGAAGCTACAAGCCGCGCTAATGCGGTGTCAAATCCATTATGAGTTTTGTAAAAACTCATATGTAGTTTGAGGTGAAAAGGAGGATCGAAAGATGAAAATGCACGTGCTGTCGGGTGGGCGCCTGCGAATGAACAAGCGCACCTACTACCCTGATGCGGAGCGGGGCGAGATGTTCGAGCTTCCGGTGTCGTGCATTCTGCTGCGGCACGCGCAAGGCAATGTGCTGTTCGACACCGGATGTCATCCTGATGTCGCGACTAATCCTGAAGCGCGGCTGGGGACGCTGGCAAAATACATGAATCCGATCATGCCGGCGGGCGACCATGTGCTGACGAGCCTGAAGGCGGTCGGTCTTGATGCTGACGATATCGACGTGGTGGTTTGTTCGCACCTGCATACGGATCATTGCGGCTGCAATGAATTCTTCAAGAAGGCGACGATCTTCGTTCACGCCCTGGAGATCGAGGCCGCGAATGCGTCCAATGCCTTCGACCGCGGATACATCAGGGCGGACTGGGACCATCCGGCGTCGTTGCAGATTGTCGACCGGCAGACGGATGTGTTCGGCGACGGAAGGCTGACGTTGATCCCGCTGCCGGGACATTCGAAAGGAACGACCGGAGCTCTCGTCAAGCTGGACCGGAGCGGTGAATTCCTGCTCGCCTCCGACGCGTTGAGCGTTCGCGCGAATCTCGATCAGCGCACGGTCCCCAAGAACACCCTGGACGCCGAACTGTTCCTGAAATCTCTGGATGAGATCGCGAAACTGGAAGCGGCCGGCGTGCAGATCATTTGCGGCCATGACGACGCACAATGGGCCAGCCTGCAAAAAGGTCAGAACGCCTACACGTGAAGCCTGGCGCGTTCGCGATTGCAGGTATTTTTCTGCGCGATATGGTATCGCCATCGCAAGAAAAGGTTCGCAAGACAAAAGAGGGAATGCGGATGTCGAAGGATGGTTTGTATGCAATCGTGACGGGCTCGGCGTCCGGCCTCGGGGCCGCGACCGCGCAGATCCTGGCCAGGGGCGGCGGGCGCGTCGTCGTCAACTATTCCAACAGCAAGAAGGAAGCGGAAGAGACCGCCGATCTGTGCCGCAGCGCCGGCGCCGAGGTCGTGGTGGTGCAGGGCGACGTGTCGCGCGACGAGGACTGCCGCAAGATTGCTGCTGCGGCGGCGTCGTGGGACAGGCTGGATGCGCTGATCAACAATGCCGGCACCACCAAGCATGTGGCGCACGACAATCTCGACGGGCTCGCGGCGGAAGATTTCCAGCGCATCTACGCGGTGAACACGATCGGGCCATTCCAGATGGTGCGTGCGACCCGCCCGCTGCTTGAAGCCGCGGCGAACGCGTCGGGGCGCGCCTCGGCGGTGGTGAATGTCTCGTCGGTCGCGGGCATCTCCGGCGTCGGCTCCTCGATCGCCTATGCCGCGAGCAAGGGCGCGCTCAACACCATGACGCTGTCGCTGTCACGTGCGCTCGCGCCGCTCATTCGCGTCAACACGGTATGTCCCGGCTATATCGATACGCCCTGGTTCACCAAGGGCCGCGGGGAAGCCGGCGCCAAGCAGGTGCGCGATGCTGTCGTGGCGAGGGTGCCGCTGAAAGTCGCCTCAACGGCGGACGATATCGCGCAGCTCGTCTGCTTCCTGGCGACGCCGGCCTCCGGCAATATGACCGGCGAGTGCGTGCGCATGGATGCGGGCATGCATCTGATTTCGTGAATCGTCGATCGCGAGAGCACCGCGTAGTGTGGGCAAAGCGCAGCGTGCCCACCCTTCTTGCACCGACCGTGGATGGTGGGCACGCTGCGCTTTGCCCACCCTACGTGCGCTCGCTCAAAGCGGCGAACGACTACCGTCTGCCGGGATCGGGAATGACGCCGCTCGCCACCAGCCGGTTCCAGATGAACAGCACCACCAGCGCGCCGATCGTGGCGGTGATGAAGCCGGCGCCCTGGTCGGGGCTGTAATGGCCGATCGCCTGACCTATCCAGGTTGCGAGGAACGCGCCGGCGATCCCGAGTACAGTGGTCAGGATGAACCCGCTCGGGTTGTTCGGTCCCGGCGAGAGGAAGCGCGCGATGATACCGGCGACAAAGCCGACGATGATGATCCACAAGATGCCGCTCATGGCGGTCGTCCTTTCCTGAAACGAGAGAGCAGCTTTGTTCGCGGCCGCAATCAGACTCGCCGCGACATTTCATCATCGCTCGGCAGTCGGCCGTCGGGCGTCAGGTGGTTGATCGCGTCGGGCAAATACTGGCTCAGGCCGCGGAGCAAGTCGTCGCGCGACAGGCCGCTTTGCGAGGAGATCTGGTCGATCTGGTCGGCACCCAGCGCATTGGCGAGATCGCCCGGCGCGACCTGCTTGTTCGGGCCGTTGCTGACCCAGGAATCGGCCTGGTCGCCGAGCCCGTTGTCCTGGAGTTGCTTGAGAAGATCGCCGAGCCCGCCGCTGAGGACCGTGCCGGCAGCACCGCCCGCGAGCAGTCCGCCAAGGCCGCCCTTGAGCAGATCGCTCAGTCCGCCGCCGGCCGGACCGCCAGGCAGACCTGCGGTGACAACATTGCCGGGCGGGGGAGCGGGTGTCGGGGTTGGAGCCGGCGCCTGCCGTGGGGCCTCGCCGGGCTGATTGGTGAAATGCTTGACCGCCTTCCAGGCCAGCAGTGCCAGGATGGCCATGGTCATTGGCGACATGCCGCCCTTGTCGGATTCGGCGCTCGGCGTGCTCGGGCCGCGCGGGCCATTCTGCATGCCGTTGAGTACGTCGAGTAAACCCATCGTTTTCTCCCGCGTATCTGCCCCGCGCCGAAAACATAACGGGGGCCCATGACGGTTACAAGGCACGGCCGCAGTCTGGCTTCGGTTCGGTAGGCACAAAATGCCAACTCTGCTATCGATTATGGTCGCGGGGTTGAACGGCGGATGAATGCTTTGGATCGACCGATCGGGATCGCCGGAGCCGGCAGCATCGGCTGCTTTGTCGGTGGCATGCTGGCAGCCAGCGGCCGCAAGGTGGCGCTGCTGGCACGGCCGCGCGTGGTCGATGAGATCAGGGGTAACGGGCTGCGGCTGACTGGCTTCGAAGGGTCGGAGCAAAGGCTCGCCGCGAACGCGATCACGCTGTCGGACGATCCCTCGATTTTTAACGACGCCGGCGTGGTGCTGGTCACGGTCAAGAGCGCGGATACCGCAGACATGGCCGACATCATCCTGACATACGCGCCTGCAGATGCGATCGTTGTCAGCCTGCAGAACGGCGTCGGCAATGTCGCCGTGTTGCGCCAGCGCTTGCCGGGACGGCAGGTCTTGGGGGGCATGGTGCCGTTCAACGTGGTCTCGCTTGGCGAAGGCAGATTCCATCGCTCGACCTCGGGCGCGATCGTCGTCGAACAGGATGCGGCGGGCACCGCGCAACGATTGTCGGTGCAGGGCCTTGCGATGCGCGCCACCGACAATATCGACGGCGTGCAGTGGGGCAAGCTGATCGTCAATCTCAACAACGCGCTGAATGCGCTGTCCGACATCCCGCTGCGCCGGCAGCTCGCGCAGCGAAGCTGGCGAATGCTGTTCGCCGACCAGATGGCGGAGGGGCTCGCCGCGATCAAGGCGGAAGGCATCAGGCCGGTGTCGCCGACGCCGATCTCTGCCGGCCTGATGCCGCCGCTGTTGCGGCTGCCCGATGTGATCTTCGAGGCGCTGCTCGGGCGCACCATGAAGATCGATCCGGAGGCGCGCTCCTCGATGTGGGAGGATCTTGCGCGCGGGCGCCGCACCGAGATCGATTATCTGCAAGGCGTCATCACAGAGATCGCCGACCGGCGCGGGCTGGAGGCGCCGCTGTCGCGGCGCATCGTCGAGCTGGTCAAGCAGGCCGAGGTGGCGGGCAAAGGCTCGCCCGGGCTGACGCCGGAGCAGATTCGCGGCTGATGCCTTGAAAAGGCGCCGATCCCGCGCGAACTACAGTGCGGACACAATGGGGAAGGATCGATGAAACGCATCTCCGCGGTACCGTGGTCGGTTGCGGCCCTGGCTTTAGGTGTGGTCGCGCCCTCGCATGCAGCGCTGCCGACGGTCGTCCCCTCGCCGGGCTATGACGCGCGATTGCAGGAGAGCCGCGCGGCATCGTCGGCGCCGGCCTTCGAGCCGTCTACGCCCGTCCCCAAGCCCGTCCTGCCGCGCCGCCCCAGGCGAACCCATCCGCGCTAGCCCCCTGATGCCGATGCGGTTCTTCATGAGGTTTTTCCTCGCGCTGTGCCTGTGTCTCGGTGCAGCCGTGGGCGCGGAGGCCGCCGATTACGCCGGCGCGATCTCCGCCTATCGTCGCACGCACGGCTTGGCGGCGGTGAAGCTGGACGCAAAGCTGAGCGCGATGGCGTTGAGGCAGGCGCAAGCCATGGCGGCGACCGGTGCGGTCAGCCATTCCGCCGGCGGCAGCTTCTTCACCCGCGTGCGGCCGTTGCGGAAATCGCGCGCGGCGGAAAATATCGGCGCCGGATATCTGACCTTTGCCGAAATGCTCAAGCAATGGGAGCAATCGGCCGGCCATCGCGAGAACCTGCTGATGCAAGGCGCCCGTCGCGTCGGCGTTGCCGCGGTCGACAATCCGAAATCGCCTTACCGGAAATTCTGGGCGATGGTGATCACGGATTAGATTCGCTGATCGCAGCCTCGTAGCGCGAGAGCATCAGCTACGCTGTTTCGCCTTGGTGGACGGCGCCGGCGGCTGCGCGTTGAAAATCTTCTTGAACTCGTTCCAGCTCTCGGAAAGCCGCGGCCACTCGCAAGAGAACGCGTTCTTGGCGCATTTGGCGGCTCTGATGCGTTCGGCCTGCTTGACCGGGCTTGCCACCGGCACCGGCACCCGCGTCGTCTCGGTCCGCAACGTTACCTTCTGGATGCTCGGCGGCGCGGGCAGTTGCATTGGCGGCTGCGCCTGCGCTTCCGCTTCCTGCTGCTGCCTTAGGGCCAGCGCCGCGGTCATATTCTCGCGACGCTGCTTTTCCAGATAGCGTGCATATTCCTGGTCGATCTTCTTCTGCTCTTCCGGCGTGGGGTTTGGGCCGGAGATGTCGAATGAGCGATCCTGCAGGAAGTCGTAATAAGTGTAGCCGCCACCCGCCTTGCGGCGGCCGGCGAATTTCGCGTTGCATTCGGCGAGCTGCGACGTCTTTTCCTGCTTCGTCTTCGCCTTCTCGGCGACATCAGCGCATTCCTCGAAATCCCTTGGGGTGCCGCGCCACCACTGCGCGTCGACGCGCGCAGGTGCAAGCACGGCTGCACCGGCGACGGCAACACTGAGCATCAACAAACGCGAGGCGATCACAGAGGCATTCCCGGCCAGATTCGAACCAGCGAGAGAGTTGGGCGGATTGTCGTCATTTTGATGGCGCTTGTCACGGCGGAACCGCGAGTCCACAGGGTATCTGCGGCGCTCAGTGACGTACGGTCATGTCCCGCTTCGACTAAAATTTTCAAGAAATTTCAAGGCGAAGGGACAACATACACGCCCGACTGCCCCCGGCGGGGGCGGCGACAGCGCCGGGCCGTCGCCGCCGTTCACGCTGGTGGAGTGGAAAAGTTCCTTCAGCCGGCGCGTGTGCACCGACCTCCCCCGCAAGCGAGGGAGGTCGAGAGTTCCTATTCCATGACGCTTGCAAAGCGCATCCACTTTGCAATCGAATCGATCGGCGTGTTGCCGCTCATCCGCAGTGGGCTCTGGTTCGGATGGAACCCGCGCGACAGCGCGGAATCGGGATCCGCCAGGAGGACGCCGATGAAGGTCGAGGCGACCAGGAAGCTGCCGACCTCGCCCAGCCGGTTGCCGCCGCCGGCTTCCGCCTCGGCCAAGGTGTAGAACCACAGCGGCGTCCGCTCCGCGAATTTCGACTGCGAATTCTTGAGGAAGTCGCGCAGTGTCGGCTTGGCGCTGAAAATGGCCGATACGTCGGTAATCGGGGCCGATTGAACAGCGCCAGTCTGCTTGAGGTGACTGTGAAGGGCCTGGCCGGTCGGAAGCCTGAGATTGTATCCGCGGCGAAGGTTACGGCGTGCGAGACTCTTGAACAGCGCCTTCAGTTGCGGATTGGTCTCGTCGTTGCCTTCCTTGACCATCTCGTTCAGCGGCGGAGCCAGCGCGGTGTCGATCTTGCGGGCGACGCGCGGCGGTGCAGAAGCATCGACAAAGCGCGTCCAGTCGATGACCCAGATCTTCGGGAGGCGTTTGCTGGTGTCGATGGCGCCACCGCCGCCGGTGAACTGGAACAGTTGGTCAAGGGTCGCTCTTGGAGCGAATCCTGCTTCAAGCCCGAAGTTCTTGTTGAAGTCGTAGGCGCCGCGAACCATCGAATGGCCGAAGCGGTAAGCGGCCACGGAGAATTCGAGCGGCAGCGCGTTGCCGAGCCTGGTGTTCTGCCGCCGCGAATCGAACTCGGCCCTGAACTTGAAGAAATGCGAAGCCCGGTCCTGGATGACGCGGTTCACCACAGCCGGATCGCAAACGCCCTTCAGGTAGCCTTCGACGGCCAGCCACTGGTAGTGCAGCCGCGTCAACGTCTGGGCCGATGCAAAATCCGGTATCCAGCCGGTGTCATGGCTTTCGAGGAAGTCGATGGCCCTGTTGTGAAACCGGAGGAAGCTCAGGTGAAACTGCGCGACGACGAGGTTTTCGTCGTTGCGCGTGTCTCCGATCAGCGCACGCTGTGGCAACGTGTCCGAGAACTTTGCGAATTCCGACGGCGACAGCGACGCCTGGGCAACGCGCAAGGCTGCATTGCGGACCGCAGGCTGAACCTGGACGTATCGGGGCAGGTCGCGATGCTGGTCCAATCCGTCCGGCAGTGGAGCCGGATCGACCGACGTTCCAACGCGCATCTTGTTGCGAAGCGTCGGATGGCGCAGGCCCGATATGACGGTCGCGACGTCCGCGGTGATGTCGGGACCGACCGGCGAACCGCCATAGACGCTGTCGAGATCGAACCGCGGCGTGCGCGCGTTTCTCAAGCTGCTTTCGACGGTCGAAGACGGCACCGGTGGATGCGCATTCTGGACACTGCTGATCGCCGTCTCGCGATCGGTGCGTGCGGTCAGTTCATGGTCGAGGAACTGGCCCCAATAGGTCAGCACCGGCGGCATGTTTGAATCGGCACCGCCGGGTCCGGCCGCCTCGATCATGAGATTGCCGAGCCCGTCGAGCTCGTTCACCGTCGTCTGCGATTCAGGCAGGTAATTTTCCGGCGCATCGAGCGGCGGCACGAAATAGCCGAAGTCGGCCTGCTCATCGACCGCGATATCCGGCACCGCTGGTGGTGCGGCACGTGCGATCGCACGTGCTGTAAGGGGGCTCGGACCTTTGGCTTTTTCGCGGCCGCTGTGGGATTGGAACAGGATCGTCATCGCAAATCCTCCAGATGATCCACCCGGGGCGCGATCTTTTTGTCTCGGTTGCTATATTGTCAACGAACAATCTTAGGTCATTATGCCTCAGCGGAGTGTGGTGCAGTTCATAGAAATTCTCCGGAAACTGTTTTCCATCGTTCGTGCAACCGATGATCAGGGGAGCAGCGTTGCGATGAATGGCGGTGCCTCGCGGCACAGAACGCACTATTGACGACTTGATGCGTACGAGTGCGCAGCTAAGTGACCTCAGGCGGCCCTCACGGTTGCGAGGAATTTTGACACTTCATTCCGCAACAGCTCCGACTGCCGCGACAATTCGCCCGCCGCATCGAGCACGTTCGATGCGCTACCGCCGCTCTCCTCGGCGGCATGCATGACGTCCTCGATATTCCTCGACACGTCCTTGGTGCCGACGGCCGCCTGCTGGATGTTTCGCGAGATCTCGCTGGTGGCGGCGCCCTGCTGCTCGACGGCGGAGGCGATCGCGGTCGACACTTCGCCCATCGAGCGGATCACGCCGACGATATCGCCGATGGCGTTTGCCGACTCTGTGGTCGATTGCTGCATGTCGCCGATTTGCGCGGCGATGTCGGCGGTCGCCTTGGCGGTCTGCTCGGCGAGCGACTTGACCTCCTGCGCGACCACGGCAAAGCCGCGTCCGGCGTCGCCGGCGCGCGCCGCCTCGATGGTGGCGTTGAGCGCGAGCAGGTTGGTCTGGCCGGCAATGTCGGTGATGAGACCGACGATGGTGCCGATCTGCTGCGCGGCGGCCGAGAGCTTTTGCATCTTGTCGCCGGCGGCATTGATTGCCGCGGTCGCCTCGGTCGCGATACGGGCCGAATCGGTGACGCGCTCGCCGATCTCGCGGATCGAACCGGTAAGTTGCTCGACCGCCGCGGCGACCGCGTTGACATTCGTGGTCGCCTCGCGCGAGGCGGCCGTGACCAGGCCCGATTTCGCGGAGGTGCGGTCGGTCGCGCCCTGCAGCGATTGCGCCGCCGCCTGCAGCTCGGTGGAGGCGGAGGCGACGATGTCGACCACGCCGCCGATCGCGGTCTCGAAATTCGTCGCCAGCCGGTCCAGCGTCTGCCGCCGGTCGCGGCGGTCGGCATCGGTATAGACCGCAATCGCAATATCCATGTCGAGCAGCGCGGCATTGATGATCGCACGCTGCATCGCGGCCTGCTTCGCCGCCGAGCCGCGGCTCAGCATGCGCACCGGCATGCGGATCGCGACCTCGCTGACGAGATCCGACAGCAGCGCATTGTAGCCGCCGATATACCAGCTCGGTTCGAGGCCGAGTTTATTGTGTATCTCGCCGATCCGCGTCACGGATGCTTCATAGTCGGCGTCAAAGCGCCCCTCCAGGATGATGGACCAATGCTTCATCTGCATCTGCTTGGCATGCATCATGTGCTCGCGGCTGCGGAAGAAGCGCGCGGTCTCTGCGAAGCGGCCGACGTGATCGTAGAAGCGGTCAAGGATTCCAGGCAGCGCGTCGATGACGAGGCTGCGCGCCTCGCGCAACAAGGCAGTGGTCTGATGGTCGATGCGATGGAAGGCGAGACGGGTGGCAAAGCTGCCGGCGCTATTCACAGAGTGCTCCGGGTAGAGGAGGGCGAGGGAAAGGGGTGATATGCGGCCAGAAGCGGCCACAAATCATTGTCGCCTGATTCGACGTCATCGACCTTGATCTGGCTCAAGCAAGCCTCGTTGGCCGGTTAACTTGTTGTTCACATCTGGTGCACGCCTGGTCTTGGAGCGGCCTTCGACCAGGTGCGGACAGTGGGCGCCGGAACCCTTGTCTCAAGCGGGTCATCCGCGAGCGGCGCCGACCGCCGCGGAGTCTGGCGATCGGGCTTTCAGTCTGCTATGAGGTGCCGAAACTCCGAGAGAGGGGTTCGCGGTCCCGTAGCTCAGCCGGATAGAGCGGCGGTTTCCTAAACCGTAGGTCGGAAGTTCGAGTCTTCCCGGGATCGCCATTCTTGCCGATGCAGGAAACCCGACAAGGACGCCATTCCTCGAAACACGCGCCCGGTTCGGCGGCGGGAAAGTTGGATTGCGGCCCCTCTCCGGTCGAATCACTCAGACCTGCCGTTCCGGCAGACGCAGTACCAGCCCATCGAGTTCGGGCGTCATCCTGATCTGGCAGGATAGGCGGCTGCTCGGCAGACGGTCGCAAGCCGTACCGTCGAGCAGGGCGTCTTCCTCGTCGCCCATCGAGGGGAGGCGCGCAAGCCAGCCATCGTCGACATAGACATGGCAAGTGGCGCACATGGCGTTGCCGCCGCATTCGGCCAGAATGCCATCCAGTCCGTGACGGGTCGCGGCCTGCATGGCGCTCTCGCCGTCGCTGGTCTCGATCCGATCGCTTCGGCCATTGGGATGAATGAAGATGATTGCCGTCATCGCCTCTCTCGTCATGCCGGAGTGATCGTGACGGGTAGGCTGTCGAGCCCGCGCAGCGTGTTGTTGAAGCGGCGCTTCGGCTCGCCCGTGATCTCGATTGTCGCGACGCGGCGCGCCAAGGCCGACAGCATCACCTCGCCTTCGAGGCGCGCAACGAGCTGGCCGACGCACATGTGGATGCCGGAGCCGAAGCCGACATGGCTGCTGGTGCGCCGATTGATGTCGTAGCTGTCAGGCTTGTCCCAACGCCTTGGATCGCGATTGGCCGCGCCGAGGAACATCAGCACCTTCTCGCCTTCGCCGACCACAGCTCCGCCGAGTTCGACCTCTCTCGTCGTGGTGCGGAAGAAGGTCTGAACCGGACTTTCGAAACGCACCGCCTCCTCGAAGGCGTTGCGCGCCAGCGTCCGATTGTCGCGCAAGAGCTGCCATTGATCCGGAAAGCGGGCCAGGCAATAGATCGCCGCACCGAGGCCGTTGACGGTGGTATCGAGACCGGCGGACAGCAGCGAGCGCACCAGGAGCGGCGCCTCCGCGGCGGTGATCTCGCCTTCATCGACGCGCGCGTGGATGCAGGCGCCGAAGCCGCCAGGGGCGAGGTTTTCGCGCTGGCATTGCTCGGCGATGTAGGTCTGGTGCGGCGCCGAACGTTCGATCGCCTCCTGACGCAGTTGGTTCGGCGGACCGAACGCATTGAACACCAGGCTGGCATAGGGCAGCAGATGCTCGCGGCCCTCGGCCTTCAGCCCAAGCGCATCCGGGAACACCGAGAGCGGATAGGCTTCCGCAAGATCCTCGATCGCATCGAAACTGCGCTTGTCCAACAGCGTGTCGACCCTTGCTTCGGCGGCCGCGGTGAAGCGGTCGCGTACCTGCTTCATGACGCTCGGGGACAGCACGCGGCTGAGCACGGCCCGCGTGCGGGTATGGGCGGGCGGATCGGCTTCGAGAATCAGGCTCGGCGGCCGCCACGGCTTTTCCTTCTTGAAATCGCTCAAGCCCACGCCGCGGCTGGAGCAGAAGGTCAGGGGATCGTTCAGCACCGCATGGACTTCGGCGTAGCGTGCAACGCCGTAGACGTTCCACTTGTCCAGATACACGACCGGGCCGGTTTCCCGCAGGACCTCATGGGTCGGGAATGGGTCGGCGAAGAACTCGATCGCAAAAGGGTCAACGTCCAGATGCGGAACGGCGCTGGTCGTGGAAGAGGGGCCGAGTGCACTCATTCAAGTCCTCCTTCATCTTGCCTGCCCCTATCGCATCAGCCGGAATTTTCCACCTTCTACCTTTATGAGAAAGGCGGACCGCTCATCGTAGCCGTTGTGGTCGGTCGGTGACATGGTGGACAGGCCGTTGTTCAAATAGACGTCCTTGCCGCGCTCGAGCTCATCGCGCAGCGCAGCCCGGAATTCCGGCGTACCCGGCTTGGCGGTCTTCAAGGCGTTTGCCGCCGCCCTCTTGAACAGTGCGACAGCATCCCACAAATGCGCGGCGAAGATGTTCGGCTTCTGTCCGTTGGCCTTTTCGTAGGCAGCGACAAACTCGTCTCGCGCCAGGCGGAACGGATCGTTCGCCGGCAGATCCTCGGCGATCGTGAACGCTTCCCCCGTAAACACAGCGCCTTCGACATTGGCGCCACCGAGCTTGATGAATTCTTCCGTCGCGACGCCGTGGGTCTGGAAGATCTTGCCGGCATAGCCGCGCTCGCGAAGCGCTTGCTGGGGCAATACGGCCGGCGTGCCTGCGGATGCGACGAACACCGCCTCCGGACTGGTCGCCATCACTTTCAAGGCCTGGCCCGTCACGCTGGTGTCGGCGCGCGCGTAAACTTCATGCGTCGTCACCGTCAGGCCAAGCGTCGGAGCGAGCCGGCTGACTTCCTTGTAATAGCCCTCGCCATATCCATCGGAGACCCCGATATAGCCGAGCGTCTTGATCCCCGACTTCGCGATATATTTGAGGATGGCCGCCGCCATCAGGTCATCGTTCGGCACCACCTTGAACGCCCATTTGCGGCGGTCGTCCACCGGCTGGACGATGGCGGTCGCCGCCGCCAGCGAAATGATCGGGGTCTTCGATTCCATGGCGATGTCGAGCATCGGCATCGTCACGGGCGTCAGCGACGATCCGATCAGGATATCGACGCCGTCCTGGATCACCAGGCGCCGGGCGTTCTGGACGCCCTTGGTGGGATCAGATTCATCGTCGAGCGGGATGTAGACGACTTTTTCGCCGCCGATCTCCTTCGGCAGCGCGGCGACCGTTCGCATCTGCGGTTGCCCGAGCGCCGAACCCGGTCCGGACGCGGAGACAACGATCCCGACCTTGATGTCCGCATTCGCGTCCGAGGCGCAGAGAACCGCGGTCACGACGATCCAAAGCCCGGCAAGGCCCAGCCTCATTGTAGTCCCTCCCGCAAGAATTCTTTCTTCAATGCGCGCGGGAATACGCCGAGGACATCAGCGATGCCTGCGCTTCATAATTATTGCCTGCCGAGCGGTGTGCGTCTGTCCCCCTGATTGGTGACAGATGCCGGCTCAAAGGGGTGGCGAGACACCGTACGAGACCGCTTCAAACCTTTGGATGTTGCTGATAGGTTTAAAGAAAAATTCGGAGGAAGCGATGGGGTCGGCAGCGATGGAACCGGGAGATTCGTCAAGCGTCCTTGCACCGATGGTGCTTGCCATCGGTCGAACGTCGTTCTCGCATGTGCTGATGGATACGGTTCGAGCCGTGGCCGGTGTCGGCCATTGCATGGTGTTTGCCTTCGAGACGGAACGAACGGCGCGCTGCGCACTGGGAATCGGAAATATTGGCATCGGGCCGGACCTCGGCGTGGCGTATTCCGAGGACTTTCATCTGGCCGATCCGAACCGGGAGACGATCCTGCATCAGCGATCAGCGCCGAGCCCGATCGTCCTGCCCAGCTTCTCCCGTCGCATGTACAGCGACAGCTATCGGAAGATATTTTTCGAGGACGCGGAGATCGTCGACAAGATCGCCGCCGCGATCTGGGTCGACAGCGCCTGCTTCTACGTGAACTTCTACCGGACCGCCGAGCAGGGCCGGTTTACCCGCAACCAAGCCGCGCGTCTCTGCAACATCGCGCCAGCCATCACCGCGATCGTGGCGCGTCATTGCCAGGAGGAGATTGTCGCAGAGGCGCCGACAAAACTGCAGACGCTGTTTTCGACCCGCGAGCCGTTCCTCAAACTGACCGGCCGGGAGAAGGACGTCTGCCTGCGGATCCTGTCGGGCTATGGATCCGAGGCGATCGCGGCGGATCTCGGCATCAGCCTGCACTCGACCTTCACCTATCGCAAGCGAGCCTATGAGAAGCTCGGCATCTCCTCGCAAAACGAACTGTTCAGCATCGCATTGCACCTGATGGCGCTGCCCCGCTCCGCGCATTAGCGCGCGATGTCATGTTCACCTCTCCCTACGCAGGGCTATCGCATATGGCGATTTGGTGGCTGCGAACGAGGCGAGCCTCATGGTTCTCCGAGCGATGCGGAGCATCGTCCGGAGACGCGCCGCAAGCGGCGCTCCTCACCATGAGGGTCTAAGATCGATCCCGCCGCGAAATCAGACCTCATCCTGAGGAGCCGCGCAGCGGCGTCTCGAAGGATGGGCCCCGAAGGCACCGCCCACCAAGTTCTATTTCATATGCGATAGCCCTGCGTAGGGAGAGGTGAAGAGAGAGGCTGCGCCACTTCCTGTCCCCAACCAGCGGGACAGACGTCGCGCCGACCTCCGGGTACTCTTCGGGGAATACCCGGAGGGCCGAACCTTGAGCACTGCGCCTCGTATCGATATCGACGTCGCGGCATTCTGGAGCGATCCTTATCCGATGCTCGCGAAGCTGCGTCGGGACGCGCCGATCGCATTCGTGCCGCAGCTCGGCAGCACGCTGCTATGCAGTCGCGACGATATCTTCATCTCCGAAAAGCAGATCGACGTCTTCTCATCGCACCAGCCTGCAGGCCTGATGAACAGGCTGATGGGCCACAACATGATGCGCAAGGACGGCGACGCTCACCTGTCGGAGCGCAAGTCGATCTTTCCCGCGGTGTCTCCGAAGACCGTCAGATCGCACTGGACGGCGCAATTCCAGGCGCATGCCGACCGCATCATCGCTGCGCTCGAGCCAAAGGGCGCATGCGATTTCGTGCGCGACTTCGCGCTGCCGTTTTCGGCGGAATGTCTGAAATCGATCACCGGGCTGACCAACATGCGCTTTCAGGACATGAACGCGTGGTCGCAGGGCATGATCGACGGCATCGCCAATTACATTGGAGACCCCGCCGTCGAGGCGCGCTGTCACGCCGCGACGTCCGGCATCGATGCTGCGATCGACGATATGCTGCCGGTGCTCGCGAAGAAGCCGGATCAAAGCCTGCTCGGCGTGATGCTCGCGTCCGGCATGCCGATGGACAGCGTGCGCGCTAACATCAAGCTCTCGATCAGCGGTGGTCAAAACGAGCCGCGCGATGCGATCGCCGGCACCGCATGGGCGCTGCTGACGCACCCCGATCAATTGAAATCGGTCATGGATGGCAAGATTCCGTGGATGCAGGCCTTCGAGGAATATGCCCGCTGGATCTCGCCGATCGGCATGTCGCCGCGCCGCATCGCCAAGCCGTGGAAGATTCGTGACGTCGCCTTCGAGCCCGAGGATCGGGTGTTCCTGATGTTCGGCTCCGCAAACCGCGACGAAAAGCATTTCGATAATGCTGACAAGTTCGAGCTTGGCCGCGATACCAGCAAAAGCATCGCGTTTGGGGCCGGCCCGCATTTCTGCGCCGGCGCCTGGGCTTCGCGCGCCATGGTCGCCGACGTTGCGCTTCCGGCCGCCTTTGCCAGGCTGAAGAACCTCCGCATCGTCGAGCGTGAACCTGTGCGGATCGGCGGCTGGGCGTTTCGGGGACTGCTCAATTTACCCGTTGGGTGGGGTTAGGCGTCTCAAGAAATTCGCGTTCACCGGTTATCTTCAGAGAGCAGCACGTCCAGGTTTTCCCGATGGGCTGCGGCGGGCTGTCGCGGCGCTAGGTGCGAATGTGATCGTGCGAATTTGAAAAGCGGCTTCTGGTAAACTGCACCCGAAATCCGGTAACGGTTGCTGCAGTGCGTGATCGGTTCGCAATTGAAGTCCGGCATCGCGCGGAGTACGCTAACGAATATAGCGAACCTGGTTTAGGAGCGCGCCGCGATATGAAGGAAAATCCCAAGCGAAAAATTCCTCGGCGTGATCTGCTTCGCCTGACCATCGCGGGCAGCGGCGCGGTCGCTGTCGGCGCATTGCTGCCGGGGCCGGCACCCGCGCAATCGGTCGATATGAAGGACAAGCGCAGGGCGCGCTATCAGGCCAATTCCGCTGAGGTTCGGGATTTCTACCGCGTCAACAGCTACCCCGGCGCCCGCTAGAGGAGGCGTTCGTGCTGATCAGGAAGTCGGATCGTCGTCGAGGAAGTGCAAAGCCTGTTCTCGCTGAAGCGGACAGGTCGGGTGGCGGATGGGATCGCCGCACCTTTCTGAAGCGTTCGGGCATCGCTGCCGGCACGCTCGCGGCGCTCGGCGAGCTCACGCTGAATGGCGTGCGCAAGGTGGAGGCTGGCCCACCGCCGTCTCCGGGCGCGCCCGTCGCGACCCGCAAGAACATCTGCACCCACTGTTCGGTCGGCTGCTCGGTGATCGCTAACGTTTCGAATGGCGTCTGGATCGGGCAGGAGCCAGACTATGACAGCCCGATCAATCGCGGCTCGCATTGCTGCAAGGGCGCCGCGGTCCGCGACGACGTCCTGAGCGAGCGCCGCCTGCGTTATCCCGTCAAGCTCGTCAACGGCCAGTGGACGCGGGTTTCCTGGGAGACCGCGATCAACGAGATCGGCGACAAGCTTCTGGAGATCCGCCAGAAATCAGGCCCCGATTCCGTCTACTGGCTCGGCTCGGCCAAGTTCACCAACGAGGCCGCCTATCTCAACCGCAAGCTGGCGGCGTTCTGGGGCACCAACAATTCAGACCACCAGGCCCGCATCTGCCACTCCACGACCGTCACCGGCGTCGCCAATACCTGGGGCTACGGTGCGATGACCAACAGCTACAACGACATCCGCAACGCCAGGACCATCCTGTTGATGGGCGGCAATCCGGCCGAGGCGCATCCGGTCTCGCTGCAGCACATCCTCGAGGGCAAGGAGCTCAACCGCGCCAACATGATCGTGGTCGATCCGCGGATGACGCGGACGGCGGCGCATGCGACGGAATATGTCCGGGTCCGTCCGGGCACCCACATCGCCACCGTCTACGGCATGCTGTGGCACATTTTCGAGAATGGCTGGGAGGACAAGGAATACCTCAGCCAGCGCGTCTACGGCGTTGACGAGATCCGCAAGGCGGCCGCGAAGTGGAATCCGAAGGAAGTCGAGCGCGTCACCGGCCTGCCGGAGGCGCAGGTCAAGCATATCGCCGAACTGTTCGCCAAGCAGAAGCCGGCGACGCTGATCTGGGCGATGGGACAGACCCAGTTCGCCACCGGCACCGCCAATGTCCGCGCCAGTTGCCTGTTGCTGCTGGCTACCGGCAATGTCGGCATGCCCGGCGCCGGCGCCAACATCTTCCGCGGCCACACCAACGTCCAGGGCGCAACCGATCTCGGCCTCGATGTCACGACGCTGCCGCTCTATTACGGCCTTGCCGAGGGCGCCTGGCAGCATTGGTGCCGGGTGTGGGAAGTCGATTACGACTGGATGAAGGCGCGCTTCCCGAGCAAGCAGTTGATGGAAACGCCGGGCATTCCGAGCACGCGCTGGTTCGACGCGACCTTGCTGCCGAAGGACCAGATCAGTCAGCCCAATCCGGTGCAGGCCATGTTCGTCATGGGGCATGGCGTCAACACCATCACCCGGATGCCGGAAGCGGTGCGTGGCATCGAGAAGCTCGAGCTCCTGGTGGTGTGCGATCCCTATCCGACCGCGTGGTCGGTGGTCTCCGAGCGCAAGAACGGCACCTATCTGCTGCCGGCCTGCACGAGCTTCGAAATGGACGGCTCGCGTACCGCCTCCAACCGCTCGCTGCAATGGGGCGAGAAAATCGTCGAGCCGGTCTTCGAATCGAAGAACGACTACGACACGATGTATATGCTCGCCAAGAAGCTCGGCTTTGCCGACCTGATGTTCAAGAACATCAAGGTCGAGAACGGCGTGGTCTCGGCCGAGGACATCCTGCGCGAGATCAACCGCGGCGGCTGGTCGACCGGCTATTGCGGCCAGTCGCCGGAGCGGCTCAAGGCCCATATGAAGAACCAGGCCAAGTTCGACCTGGTGACGCTGCGGGCGCCGAAGGACGATCCGGAGGTCGGCGGCGACTATTACGGCCTGCCATGGCCGTGCTGGGGCACGCCGGAGTTCAGGCATCCGGGCTCGCCGATCCTCTACAACACCAATCTTCCGGTGAAGGACGGCGGCGGCACCTTCCGCGCGCGGTTCGGCGTCGAGCGCGTCGTCAAGCGCAAGGTGATTGAGAACGGGCAGGAGGTCGAGCGGGAGGATCATGTCAATCTTCTCGCCGAGGGCTCCTATTCGGCCGGCTCCGACATCAAGGACGGCTATCCCGAATTCACGCTGGGCGTGCTGAAGAAGCTCGGCTGGGACAAGGAGCTGACGCCGCAGGAAATGGAGATCATCCAGCGCGTCAATTCGGCCAACCCCGACGCGGTGTCCTGGTCGCTCGATCTCTCGGGCGGCATCCAGCGGGTCGCGATCGAGCACGGCTGCTCGCCTTACGGCAACGGCAAGGCGCGCATGATCGCCTGGAATCTGCCCGATCCGATTCCCGTCTACCGCGAGCCGATCTATACGCCGCGTCCGGACCTGGTCGCCGATTATCCGACCTTGCCCGACGCTAAGCAGTTCCGCATGCCGAATATCGGCTTCTCGGTGCAGAAGGCCGCCGTCGACCGCGCCATCTCAAAGCAGTTCCCGCTGATCCTGAGCTCGGGCCGGCTGGTGGAATATGAAGGCGGCGGCGAAGAGACGCGCTCCAACAAGTGGCTCGCCGAACTGAAGCAGTTCATGTACGTCGAGATCAACCCGGCCGACGCCGCCGAGCGCGGGATCAAGGACGGTGGCTGGGTGTGGGTGACCGGCGCCGAGAACAACTCGCGGACCCGTGTCAAGGCGATGGTCACCGAGCGGGTCGGCAAGGGCGTCGCCTGGATGCCCTTCCATTTCGCCGGCTTTTTCCAGGGCGCCGATCTCCGCGCCAAATATCCGAAAGGCGCCGATCCGATCGTGCTCGGCGAAAGCGTCAATACGCTGACGACCTATGGCTACGACCCCGCGACCGGCATGCAGGAGCCGAAGGCGACGCTTTGCCAGATCAGGGTCGCGTGAGAGGAACAGACGATGGCACGCATGAAATTCCTGTGTGACGCGGACCGCTGCATCGACTGCAACGCCTGCGTCACCGCGTGCAAGAACGAGAACGAGGTGCCGTGGGGCATCAACCGCCGCCGCGTCGTCACCATCAATGACGGCAAGCCCGGCGAGCGTTCGGTCTCGATGGCCTGCATGCATTGCACGGATCCGCCCTGCGCGGCGGTCTGTCCGGTGAACTGCATCTTCCCGACCGAGGATGGCGTCGTCCTGCACAACAAGGACCAGTGCATCGGTTGCGGCTATTGCTTCTACGCCTGCCCGTTCGGCGCGCCGCAATATCCGCAGGTCGGCAATTTCGGCTCGCGCGGCAAGATGGACAAATGCACCTATTGCGCCGGCGGCGGCGGACCGGAGGCGCCGGGCAGTGCGGCGGAATTCGCCAAATACGGCTCGAACCGGTTCGGCGAGGGCAAACTGCCGATGTGCGCGGAGATGTGCTCGACCAAGTCGCTGCTGGCCGGCGATGGCGACATCATCGCGCAGATCTATGGTGAGCGGGTGCGTAAGCGGGGCTATGGTTCCGGTGCCTGGGGCTGGACCACGGCCTATCACGAAGACGTTGTAGTCTGAGCGGACAGGCTCATGCGGCCCGGGATGGGCGCGGGATGAGAACAGGGTAATGGTCATGACGTTTCTCGCACGCTTTCGTCTGGCGACCTTCGTCCTGGCGCTGCTCGCGGTCGCCGTGGCGGTGCCTGCGTTCGCGCAGAAGCTCGGTCCCGATGGCGCGCCAAACCCGACCGAAAGCGTCACCAGCCAGCGCGAGCTGCTGCAGCAGGTGCCGCGTATCGCTGGCCGCGTCGACATTCCCGACACCAGGTCCAGCGTGCTGATCCAGCCGGCGGGACGGACCTGGGACTATTTCCACCAGGTTCTGCTGCGCTGGGGTGGCGCGATCCTGATCCTCGGCACGGTCGTGCTGCTGGCGATCGCTTATCTGATCCTCGGAAAGCTTCCGATCTCGGCCGGGCGCTCGGGGCAGAAAGTGGTTCGCTTCGAGGCTTTCGAACGTTTCGCGCACTGGCTGACGGCCGCGTCCTTCGTCATCCTCGGATTGACCGGGCTGAACATCACCTTCGGCAAGGCCTTGCTGCTGCCGCTCGTCGGGCCGGATATGTTCGCCGCCATCTCGCAGGTCGCGAAATACGTCCACAACTTCACCAGCTTCGCCTTCGTGGCGGGTCTCGTCCTGATCATGGTGATCTTCTTCAAGGACAATCTTTTGGAGAAGGTGGACATCGAGTGGCTCAAGCAGGGCGGCGGCTTCATCAAGAACAGGCATGCGCCGGCGAGCCGCTTCAATTTCGGTGAGAAATTGGTGTTCTGGCTGTCGATCGCGGCCGGCATCGCCGTATCAGCTTCGGGGTTCCTGCTGCTGTTTCCGTTCTACGGCACCGATATCCTCGGCATGCAGCTCGCGCAGGTGGTGCACGCGGTGGTGGCCATCCTGTTCATCGCCCTGATCCTCGCCCACATCTATATCGGCACACTCGGGATGGAGGGCGCGTTCGAGGCCATGGGCACCGGCGAGGTCGACCTCAACTGGGCCAAGGAACATCACGACCAATGGCTCGCCAAGAAGCTCGCCGGCGAGAACCGGCCTTCAGCGACGGCGGCGGAATGAAGATGCCGGCCGCTTAGTGGCGATCGCGGTCAGTGCGGCTTTGCTGCGCCTCGCGCTCCCGCAGATAGTCATCGGTGGTGCGGACGGTCGGGCTCGACACGCCGTAGGATTCGAATCCCTGCTCGGCGACGAAGTTGACGCGGCAATCGTCGCACATCTTGATGACGTCGAGCTTGCTCGGCGCGCCCTTGTACATCCAGTGCTTGCCTTCGAGCTTGGCGACCACGCGGTCGATCGTGCTCTTGACGCCGAACGGCTTGCCGCAGCGGATGCACGAGAACGGCTCTTCCTCTTTCAGGATGCGGGCCGGGGCCTTGACGGCGCCAAAATCGAGCCGCGGCACCAGCGTGATCACCTGCTCCGGACAGGTCGACTTGCACAGGCCGCACTGGACGCAGGCATCCTCGACGAACCGCAGCACCGGCCGCTCGGGATCGTCGCGCAAGGCGCTGGTCGGGCATGCCGACACGCAGGACAGGCACAGGGTGCAGCCAGACGCATCGACCTCCACTGCGCCGAACGGCGCCCCCACAGGCAGCGCGATGACATCGGCAGGCGCGGGTGCGGCGCGGTGCAATTCGCCCAGCGCAAAACGCAGCACGTCGCGTTTCTTCCCCGTGGCCCGGAAACTTGCCGGCCGCGGCGCCGGCGGCAATGACGGGATCACGCGCAGCGTCTCGAGCAGCGCGTCCGGATCGTCGGTCTCGATGGTGGCGATCCGCGCGGTGCCGAAGCCGAGCCCGGCCAGGATCGGATCGGCGATCGCCATCGTCCGCGTCAGGCCCGCGACGTCGTGACGCGGTTTCGCCCGCAGCAGGAGGCGCATCGCGGAGGCGCCATAGGCGAAGGCGGCGGCGATGCTCTCGAGCCCGATCTGCGTGACCTCGTTGACCGCGAATGGCAACACGTTGGCCGGCAGCCCATCGCCGAACCGCGCCAACGCGTCGATCAGCGGTGCGCCATGCGCCTCGTCATGCACCAGCACGATCGCCTGTTCGCCGCCGGCTTCGCGATAGGCGATCAGCATAATGCGCAGCTTGCGCATCAGTGCGTCTTCCGGCGGCAGCGCGTAGGACGCGGCGCCGGTCGGGCAGGCCGCCGCGCATTGGCCGCAGCCGGCGCAGATGTTCGGATCGATCGCGACATGATCGCCGGCCGGCGTGATCGCGCCCGTGGGACAGAGATCGAGACAGCGGGTGCAGCCGATGCGCCCCGAGCGCGAATGCGCGCACAGCTTGGCGTCGAACGTGACGTAGCGCGGCTTCTCAAAGGTGCCGACGAGATCGCGCGCCTTGAGCACGGCCTGCAGCATCGCCGCGGGATGATCCGGATCGGCGCGCAGATAGCCGTCGCGCAAATCCGCAGCCGGGAACAATGGCGCTCCGCCGGTCAGGTCGAGGATGATGTCGCAGTTCGATCGCGCATTGTTGCGCGAAGGGCCGAACAGTAGCGTGCTGCGCGAGGAAGGCGCGGCTTCGGCGAAATCGTCGACCGTGACCTCGAAGGCGCCGAGATGGCCGCGTGCCGCGGTCACCTTTCCCTTCGCCACCGGGAATTCGTCACGGCGCGGCGGCGCAATGGCAGCCGGCGGCGCGATCAGAACGGTGACGTCGAGATGGTCCTTGAGCAGATTGCCGGCCTCGATCGCGGCCTCATCGCGGCCGTAGATCAGGATGACGCCGCCGCTTTCGAGCTCAACGGATGGCGCTGGTGGCGCAGTCTCGGCTGCGGCTGCGAGCAGCGCCGCCATCTTCGGTCCCGCGCGATCGGCGTCATTGGACCAGCCGGCGGCCTCGCGGATGTTGGCGAATTGCATGGATTGTGTGCGGCCGCTTTCTTCAGCCACGTCAGAGAACAACCGCGCTTCCTGGGTGCAGGCGATCGTGAGCGGGCCGTCTTCGGCGGCAACGGCCCGGAAACGATCGAGTTCGGCGCGGCAGAGCTGCGTTGCGGTCGCCATTTCGTGACGACAGCCGCGGCTGATGGCATCGCCGTCGAGCGGCATCGTGCCTTCGCACGAACAGATGAAAACGCGCCTTGCGGTCTCAGACATCCGGTCACGAACTCGTGTAGCTATGCAGTGCGGCCGGCGAAACTGGCCGGGAATTTGTAGAAAGTATATACTGTCTCTCCGGCAAAATACGATGGTGGAATAGCGACTTGCAGGGAGCATCGGATGAGGGCGCGGCGTGATTTCTGGTTCGCTTGCGGCCATCATCTGCTCGACCGCGACGGGGACGGCCGGCTGCTCGTCACCGACGACTTCCTGAAGGCCTATCTGGCGCGGCCTGAGCTGGTGCCGCCACCGGACGCCTGCGCGGCGGAGCAGGAACTGCACCGCGCGCTGTTGCGCGATCCGCGGCGGCCTGTCGCGGCCGGGCAGACCGAGGCGATCGCCGACGCCGATGCGCGCGAGAACTGGCAGATGATGATCGCCTGGCGCGACCATCTCGTGAAGCATCGGACCCTCGAGGCCGCCTATCTCGCGATTGTCAGGCGCAACATCGCCTTTCCCCAGCTCTTCATTGGCCAACTCGTGCAACTGATCCTGCGCAACGCGCTGGATGATTGCGGCGATGCTTTCATGCTGCGCGCTGCCGAGCTGTTTTTCCGCCCCCAGAAGCTGATGATCGAAGGGGCATCGGTTCTCGCCATCGACGAGGAACGGGGCTCGGTTACCGGCCGGCATTCGGCGTCGCCGCTGATGGCGCTGCTCGGCTTGCCTGACGTCACCGAGGTCGATGTGCTGAACGAATCCACGGCAGGCGGCTATTGGGAGCGCAGCGACCGGTTCGACATGGCGCTCGACCTGGCTGCCGGCGGGCGCGGCCTGGCGGCACTTGGCGATGTCGTTGCCCGCTGGCTTGCGCATCTATTGGCGATCGAGGTCGAGGTCGAGCCTGTGGCGGACCTGCGCGAGGTTTCATGGAACTGGTACGTCGGACTGAGCACCGACGCCACACGCATTGGTGACGCGATCTGGCATGGCGATGATCTCGATGACGCGGCACGCGCCCAGTTGATCGGCCTGTACCGGCTGACGTTCCGCGATCCCACCTATATGATTGAAAGGGTCAGGGGCGAGCCGGTCTATCTGCTGCTCGCCATGACCGCCGACGAGGTGTTGCGGCTGAAGCCGCAAAATCTCATCACCGGCTTGCCGATTGCGAACGCGGAGGCAGTGAATTGATATCGACCGCGCTGGAGCGCATTTCCGTGGGCGTCGTGGTGGAGCGGCGCAAGGGCAGGAGTGCCTGGGCCGGCTTGCTGTGGCGGCCGGTTTCGGTGCTCGTCGGAAGCCCGGCGGCGGCGCCATGGACGCCGCTCGATGCGGAAGGAGAGGTGACATTGTTCTATGCCGGCGAGGCGATGATCGAACTGCACCGCACCGAGACCACGAACTATCGGGACAATCTCGCATCCGGCTCGCCCGCGCTCTGGGTCAACCTGCGGCCGACCGGCGCCGAGCCGCCTTACGAACTGCTCGCGGTCACCGCGGATCCGGCCGAGGGCGAGGCGTTCACCGATGCCGGCAGCAATCTGGTCGACGCGGTGCCGATGCCCGCCGGCATTGCCGAGATCGTCGAGCGATTTGTAGCCGAGCATCATGTCGAGCGTCCCTTCATCAAGCGACAGCGCGATCGGCAGGGACCTCGGGCGTAGGACACGAGAAAGAACGGACCGTGGCTGAAGAGCACAATGTTTTCCTTCGCTGGGCGCGGCTGAAGCAGGCCTCGAAAGAGGGCCGCGATGCGGTGGCCGCTCCGGCAGACCGTGAGGAGGCGGCCGCGCCGCCTGCGACCGAGGCGGCGAGCGATGAGCCGTTCGACCTCGCCAGCCTGCCGTCAATCGAATCGATTGCCGCCAATACGGACATTGCCGCGTTCCTGCGCGCCGGCGTTCCAGCCGAATTGACCCGCGCGGCCTTACGCCGGGCCTGGACCAGCGATCCCGTCATTCGCGACTTCATCGGCATTGCGGAGAACCAGTGGGATTTCAACGATCCAAGCGCAATTCCGGGGTTCGGTCCGCTCGATCCTATGGAAAAGGCCGCCGATCTTCTCGCAGAGGTCTCAAAGCGGCTGCAGCAGCTTCCGGATGCGCTTGCGGAGGTGACGTCGCCGGTCGATCCGGTTCGGCCAGGGGCGGCCGATGCCGCGGAGCCCGTCCTGGATCAGCCGCCTGCGACAGACAGGCCGTCCCTTGCTGCTGCCGCTGCAGAGCCGAACGAAATGCAGGACATGGCCGCGCAGCGCGAGCAAGTGCCTGTCGAGGAATCACATGATCCTCCCCGAAAGCGGCGTCATGGCAGCGCATTGCCGCGATAGCGATGGCCAAAGCCACATGTCTTTCCGGATCGAACGATGACGGATTCAATTTCAAAGGGCTCTGCAGCGCGCCTTGTCGATGAGATCGACCGCGCCCGGGCGCAGGAATATGCGCTGCTCGCGACCTTGCTGACCCGCAGCCCGGATGCGCAGCTCCTGTCCCGTCTCGCCGGCCTGCGCGGCGATGCCAGCCCGATCGGCATGGCCCATATCGCGCTGGCCGAAGCGGCCCGCCGGACCGATCAAGCGCGCGTAGCGCGCGAGTTCTTTGCGCTGTTTGCCGGCCTGGGAGAGGGCGCGCTGCTGCCCTATGCGTCGCACTATCTCGCCGAGACATTGTATGGGCGTCCGCTCGTTCGGGTGCGGGAAACGCTCGATGGCCTCGGCATCGAAAAGACGCCGGAGCTGACGGAGCCGGAGGACCACGCCGGATTCCTCTGTGAGATCATGGCGGGCCTGGCCGGTGGCGCCATCGCCGCGCCCGATGGCGCCGACCGCGAGTTCTTCGAGCGGCATCTTTCGCCCTGGATCAGGCGCTTCTTCGTCGATCTGGAACGGGCAAAATCGGCTGATTTCTATGCATCGGTTGGCGCGCTCGGACGGACCTTCATCGACATCGAAGCGGAGGCGTTCGCGCTTTCCGGCTGAACACCGCTTTTTGTCCGCGGCTGGAACTCGTCCGCTGCGGAACTGTGCTACAAGATGACGTGAAGAGGAGAAACACGATGCGCGCGTTCGTCCTGGCCTGCCTGTTCGCCGTCGTTGTCGCGGTTGGAGCGGCGGTGATTCTCGACAATTTCGTGCAGGAATCGGCGACGACGGCGTTTGCCTTGCCGAGCGCCAGAGTTTAGCGACGATGACCCGCAATCGGCCCGGGTCTCGAACCCCAAGCTGAAAGCGCGGCCTCATTTGGTGCAACTGCACGCGATGGCCGGTGTCGAGAAATTGCCTGTCCAGGACATCGACGATCAATCGCTGATCTATCCGACACCGACGAAACAGGCCGATGCGATCGTCCGGCCTTGGACGGTCGGTTTGAGAAACGGGATCGGCCCATGATAGGGCTAGGCGGAGAATCTCTCCGTCCATCGCCGGCCTGCCATGCGCCCCCGAACCATCGATCTCAATCTGCTCGTCATGCTCGAGGCTCTTGTGGCCGAGCGTAGCGTCTCCAAGGCCGCGCGGCGCATGGGATTGACGCAGTCAGCGGTGAGCCACGCGCTGCGGCGGCTTCGCGACACCTTCAATGATGAGCTGTTTGTCCGCTCTCCCGACGGGATGGAGCCGACGCTGCGCGCGCTCGAACTCGCGAGCGCGACGCATGCGGCGCTGGAACAGATCGAGCGCACCATCGACAGATCCGCAAGCTTCGACCCCGCGACCGCGGAGCGGACCTTCACGTTGCGGATCTCGGAATACGTGTCGGGCCACCTGCTGCAGCGATTGTGTCCCATCCTGCGCAAGGAAGCGCCCGGCATCCGCATCAATGCGGCGCACTTCACCGGCGATCCGCGCGAGGACGAAATCGTCGGCGACGAAATTCACGTCCGGCTTGCGTCTTCGGGAAATCCGGAAGGCCGGCGCGAGCGGCTGCGCGTGCTCGACGAACGGTTCGTGGTGCTGATGCGGAACACCAATCCGGCGCGTCGCAGCAGGATGACGCTGCCGTTCTATGCCTCGCTCTCGCATGTCAAGGTCGCCGGCACGATCGGCACCAACGTGATTGACGACGCCTTGCGCATCCGCGGGCTCTATCGCCATGTCGTGTTCAACGTGCCGAGCTGGCGGGACGCGCGCCATATTGTGGCCAACAGCGATCTCGTCGCCGCTATACCGGCGCGATGGGCGCGCGACAAGGAAGCACCGCTGCCCTGCACCTCGGTCCGCTTTCCGCTCGACGACGTCACCTTCGCGATCGACCTCGAATGGCATCCGCGCTTCGCGGTCGATCCCGGCCAGACCTGGTTCCGCGCCCTGATCGCGAAGCAGTTCTAGTGTGCGATGTTATGCCAGCGCCGCGTTCGCGAACCGCGTCGACAGTCTCAGGGTGGATAGAGTCCTCACCCCACCTCCCCCGCAAGTGCAGGGCTAAAGCGGGGGAGGAGGCGCTGCTTTCTCGCGGATGCAGCTCGCCTCACTTCTCCGCGTCGATCACTTCGCCGATCGGCTTCCATTTCACGCCGTCGAACTGCATCAACTGCTCCTGGCTCATTGGCGTGTAGCGCGTCGGGCTGGTGTTGAGCTTGATGCCGGGAAGCATGATCGGGAGAACGAGGTCCTTGATGCTGGTCGCCTGCTTCATCAGGTTCTCGCGCGTCAGGTCATCGCCGCAATTCTTCAGGACGTGAACGAAGGTCTGCGCCGTCGCATAGCCGAACACGTGATAGGTTTCGGACGGATTGGCTTCGGGCATGTATTGCTTCATGAAGGCGAGATATTCCTTGATGCCGGCATCATCGGCCCATGCCGCGTCGTTCGGATCCTTGCGGAAAGCGACAGTGATGACGCCCTTGGAATTGTCCAGCCCCGCCGGCGCCAGCGTGCTGGAAATCGAGCCGGCGGCGTCGCTGAGAAGATGCAGCGCGTCCCACTTCGTCTCAGCCATCTTCTTGATCGCCTGCGCCGAGAATTTCGGCGTCGAAATGTCAAGGAACACATCGGCGCCGGTGGCCTTCAGGATCAGGATCTGCGAGTCGACGGTTGGCTCGGCAATCTCGTAGCTGAGCTCCTTGACGATCATCGTGGCGGCCTTGTCGCCAAGCCCGTCGCGAAAGCCCTTGAGGTGGTCGCGGCCGAAATCGTCGTTCTGGAACAGCACCGCGACCTTCGCGTTGGGCCGCTCCTTCAGGAGATATTTGGCGTAGATCACGCCCTTGGCATGGTTGTTCGGCTGCCAGCCCATCGACCACGGATAGGTCGCGGGCTCGGAGACGCGGTTGGCGCCGGTGCCGAGGAACAGGCCCGGCACCTTCTTGGCGTTCAGATATTTCTGCGTGGCAAAGTTGGTCGGCGAGCCGAAGGTGCCGACGATCGCCAGCACCTCCTCGCTTTCGACCAGCCGGCGCGTCTGCTCGACCGCCTTGGGCGGGCTGTAGCCGTCATCGAGCGAGACCAGGTTGATCTTGCGGCCGTTGACGCCGCCTTCCGAATTCACCTTCTGGAAATAGGCGGTCATCGCGCGGCCGATCGCCGCGAAGCTCGATGCGGGGCCGCTATAGGGCATGGTCTGGCCGATCTTGACTTCGGTATCGGTCACGCCCGGTCCGTAGTTTTTCTCCTGCCCGAACGCGGAGAACGACAATCCCGCCCATGCGATCGCACAGGTCGCCACCATGAGCTTCTTCATGCTCTTTTCCTGTCTTCGTTGTTGATGATCTCTGATCAGGCCGGCTGCAGATAGCGCTGCTTCAGCACGTGCTTGAACAGCTTGCCGTTCTCCTGCCGCGGCAACTCGGCCTCGAAATCGATCGAGCGCGGACACTTGACGTGCGACAGGCCGTCCCGGCAGAACGCCATCAGTTGGTCCGCAAGCGCCGACGATGCCTTTGCTGGCTGCTTGAGCTGCACCACCGCCTTTACCTCCTCGCCATATTCCGGATTGGGGATTCCGAACACGGCGACGTCGGCGACTTCAGGGTGCAGGGCGAGGCGGTTCTCGATCTCGGCGGGATAGATATTGACGCCGCCCGAGATGATCATGTGCGAGCGGCGGTCGGTGAGATAGAGGAAGCCGTCCTTGTCGAGATAGCCGACGTCGCCGATGGTCGACCAGCCCTTGGCGTTTCGCGAGCGCGCGGTCTTCTCGGGATCGTTGTGATAGACGAATTGCGGACCGTCGAAATAGACGTCGCCGATCTCACCTGGGCCGAGCTCGTTCTGCGCGTCGTCGAGGATATGGATGGTGCCGACGCAGGCACGCCCGACCGAGCCGCGATGCGTCAGCCAGTCCGCGGTCGAGATGCAGGTGGCGCCGTTGCGCTCCGAGCCCGCGTAATATTCCCAGACGATCGGTCCCCACCAGCCGATCATCCGCTCCTTGAGCTCGGGCGGACAAGGTGCGCGGCGGCGTGGATCGCACACCGATGCGAGGAGAGATCGTAGCGGGCGCGTGTCTCGTCCGGCAGCGCGAGCAGACGGAAGAACATCGTCGGCACCCACTGGCTGTGGGTGATGCGGTACTGCTCGATCGCGGCGAGCGCCTGCTCGGCCACGAACTTCTTCAGGATCACGGCGGTGCCGCCGCTCTCCAGCGTGCGCATCGTGAAGCGCAGCGGCGCGCCATGGTACAGCGGTGCCGGAGAGAGATAGACCGTATCCTCCGCGAAGCCGAAATTGTCGCGCACCCAGTCGCCGGAGGCCTGAGCCTGGCGGAGATTGGCGAACAGCGGCTGCTTGATGCCCTTGGGCTTGCCGGTTGTGCCCGAGGAATAGAAGAAATCCTTGCCGACGGGGCCGTCGGGAATCTCGATCAGGCGATCGAAGCGGGCGAGCTCTGCGGCGTAGTCAAGACTGCCGTCCAATGCACCGCCAACGGCGTACACGGCACAACGATGCGGATTGTCGGCGAGCAGTGCCTGGACCGCCTCGGTGAAACGCGAGGCGGCGAAGAACAGCTTGGCGCCGCTGTCGCGCACGATATAGGCCGCTTCTTCGGGCTTCAGATGTGTGCTGACCGGCGTGTAATAGACGCCGTGGCGTCGCGCGCCCCAGATCAGCTCGAAATAGGTGGAATCGTTGTCGAGCATGATCGCGATGCCGTCGCCGGCGGCGAGCCCCATCCAGATCAGGAGCTGTGTGACGGCATTGGCCCGGCGGTCGAGCTCGCCATAGGTGATCGCTTGGTCGGAAAACGCGACGAGCGCGGCGGTCTTGTCGGGATGACGTTCAGCCCATTGGCGCAGGATTGGCATTTCTTCCCCGTGATGGCCGAACACATCGGCCTTGCCGGGATTATCCGCATCAAGGCTGCATCATTGAATGACCGCGCCTGCCAATCCGATTGGCGGAATCCGACGCCGCTATTTTACCGGCGAGCCGCGGTGCTCGCGGTACTCGCCGGGCGTCACGCCGGTCCATCGCCTGAACGCCCGGTGGAAGGTGCTGAGTTCGGAGAAGCCGAGCGAGACCGCGATTTCTTCCAGCGACAGGCGGGACTTCTGCAGCAGGTGGGTGGCGAGGTCTCGCCGCAGCCGGTCCTTGATGTCCTGGAAGCCGCAGTCCTCTTCTTCGAGCAGGCGGCGGCGCAGCGTCTGCGGAGAGACCGCCAGCATCCCGGCGATGTCCTCGAACGATAGCGCGCGCTTGAGGTTGCGGCGGAGAATGCCGCGCACCCGCTCGGCCATGCTGCTGTCGTCGCGGTAGCGCACCAGCAGCGCATTGGGCATCGACGCCAGGAAGCGCCGCAGCCGCTCCTCGTCAGGCATGATCGGCAGATCCAAGAGCTCGGCATCGAAGCGGATTTCCGTGCGCGGCTGCTCGAACAGCATCGGCGCCCGGTAGAACGGCTCCAGCTCCGAACTGAACGGTTCTTCCGGGAAGACGTAGTGAACGGTGATCAGCGGCAGCCGGCGACCCACCAGCCAGCACATCAGCCCGTAGGCGAACAACAGGATCGCGCCATTGACCATGCGCCGCCGGTTCGGCTGAGCGATGGTGTCGGTAACGTAGAGCGAAGCGTCATCAAGCCCTTCCGCCAGCCGCACCACGAAATCGTCCGCGACCAGATGGTAGAACTGGCAGCCGATCCGGATCGCCTCGCGCAGATTGGCAGAGCGGATCAATAGCCGGCACATCATGCGGAAGGTGCCGGGCTTGATCGGGCGGTTGCACAACAGCCAGAGCTCGTCGCGCGTCTCCCGGGTCAGGATCGCGATCAGGCGGGCGAACTGATCCTGTGGCAACCGGGCGCCGGGCTTCTCGAGCTGCTCGGGCGCGATGCCGGCGCGGGCCAGCAGTCGGTCGATATCGAAGCCGGCCTCGCGCACGCCGCTCAGCACCAGTCCGACATAGCCGGAATCGATCGCTGAGCGCGACGGCGCAGCGCGTGATGATCGAAGTGCGGCGGAGGCTCCCGGCATGACGTCATCATGTTAGCGCCGGGATTGTTCCGTCGCCACCATTCCTGTGGCAGCCAAGGTCAACGCAACTGGTCGTTTTCGTCATTGCGGGCGCAAGACTTCTTTTCATTGTCGCCAATGGGATCGTCGCCGGAGGAGACTTGATGCGCGCATTGATGAGTTGCGAGCCGGGCGGGCCCGAAACGCTGCGGCTGCTCGATGTGCCCGAGCCGGTCGTAGGGCCGGGACAGGTGCTCGTGGCGGTGAAGGCGTGCGGCGTGAACTATCCGGACTTCCTTACGATCCAGGATCGCTATCAGGTCAAGACGCCGCGGCCGTTCGCGCCGGGGGCCGAGGTGGCCGGCGTCGTGGCTGCGATAGGGGAAGGGGCTATCGGGCTGCACGTCGGCGATCGGGTTGCGGCGCGGACCGGAACCGGCGGCATGGCGGAGTTTGTGGCCGTCGATGCCGCGCGCTGCAGCCCGATTCCCGACGGCATGTCGTTTGTCGATGCCGCGGTCATGCAGTTCACCTTCGAGACGGCCTATTACGCGCTGCACACCCGTGCCGGCGTGCGGGCCGGTGAAACCGTGCTGGTGCTGGGCGCAGCAGGAGGCGTCGGTATTGCCGCCGTGCAGGTTGCGCGCATTCTCGGCGCCCGTGTCGTCGCCGCGGCATCATCGGAAGAGAAGCTCGGCTTTGCTCGTCAGCACGGCGCCGCCGAGGGGGTGATCTATTCGGCCGGGACAACAGGGGATGGTCGCGAGCTCGCTGCGCGGCTGAAGCAGGCGGTCGGTTCGCGCGGCGCCGACGTGATCCTCGATCCCGTCGGTGGATGGCTCTCGGAAGCCGCCATTCGCTGCATCACTGAGGGCGGGCGCTATCTCGTGCTCGGCTTCACCGCGGGGATTCCATCGCTGCCGCTCAATCTTCCTCTGCTGAAGAACTGCGACGTGCTCGGCATCAACTGGCGCACGTTCACGCTGTCGCAGGATTCGCGCGTCGCCGAAAATCGGTGTGCACTGCAGGCCTGGTATTCGCGAGGCGCCCTGTCGCCCGGCATCAGCGCCGAATTCCCGCTGCAGGAGGGCGGCAAGGCGATCCAGCACCTCGCCGACCGGCGCGCCCTCGGCAAGGTCGTTGTGGTGATCTGACCTGCGCATCCCAGTCTGACCTGCGCGTTTCGAAATTCTGCAATGCATCAGGGCTCTCACGGCAAGATGACCGCAGGCGCCGCTTGCCGCCGTGCGGCACGCTGATATGGTCTGCGGCCGGCGAAACGGATCGCATTCGCCGCTTTCGCCGAAATTCACGATCATCCCGCGCTGCAGGAGCTTCTCATGACATATGCCTTCCGTTTCCATCAGGCCGGCGGTCCCGAGGTTCTGAAATGGCAGGAGGTCAAGCTCGGCAAGCCTGGTCCCGGCGAAGCGCGGATCCGTCACACCGCAGTCGGCCTGAACTTCGTCGATATCTATAACCGCGCGGGCGTCTACGGCGTGCCGCTGCCGAGTGGCCTTGGCAGCGAGGGCGCTGGAATCGTCGAGGAAGTCGGGCCCGGCGTCACCGACCTGAAGCCGGGCGATCGCGTCGCCTATGGCAGCTCGCCGCTCGGCGCCTATGCCGAGGAGCGGCTGATCCCGGCCGATCGTCTGCTCAAACTGCCCGACGGCATCGACGACAAGACCGCCGCCGCGATGATGCTCAAGGGCCTGACGGTGCAGTACCTCATCCGCCAGACCTATCGCGTCAAGAGCGGCGACACGATCCTGCTGCATGCCGCGGCCGGCGGCGTCGGGTTGATCCTGGGCCAATGGGCAAAACATCTCGGCGCCACCGTGATCGGCACGGTCTCCACCGACGAGAAGGCGAAGCTCGCGAAGGCCCACGGCACCGCGCATGCGATCGTCTACACGCGCGAGGATTTCGTCGCGCGCGTCAGGGAGATCACCGGAGGCAATCTGGTGCCGGTGGTGTATGATTCCGTCGGCAAGGACACGTTCCTGAAATCGCTCGATTGCCTGGCGCCGCTCGGGGTTGCGGTGCTGTTCGGCCAGTCCTCCGGCAGCGTCGAGCCGCTCAATCTCGGTCTGCTGGCGCAGAAGGGCTCGCTGTACGTGACCCGCCCGACGCTGAACACCTATGGCGCCAAGCGCGAGAACCTGGTAGCGATGGCGAATGAGCTGTTCGACGTGGTGAAATCCGGCGCGGTCAAGATCGAGATCAACCAGACCTATCCGCTCAAGGACGCTCCCAAGGCGCACGCCGATCTCGCCGCCCGCAAGACCACGGGATCGACGGTGTTCCTGGTGTGAAGCGATTCAGTTGAGCGGTCCTTCACCTTTCCCGCTTGCGGGAGAGGTCGGCGCGTAGCGCCGGGTGGGGGCTCGCTCCGCAGGTTCGAACAGCGTGAATCGCGGAGACACCCTCACCCCGCCCTCTCCCGCAAGCGGGAGAGGGAGCATTCGTCACTCCACGTTGAAGCGGCGCCGGTAGTCGCCCGGCGTCAGGCCGGTGATGCGGGTGAATACCTTCCTGAACGCGCTGGTGTCGCCATAGCCGACGTCCCAGGCGATGCGGTCGACGGGCAGCTTGCCGAATTGCAGGAGCTCGCGCGCCTTGCCGACGCGCAGCCGCTGGCAATATTCCGTCGTCGTCAGGCCTGTCGCCTTCTGGAAGCGGCGCAAGAAGGTGCGCTCTTCCAAGCCGGAGCGCGCGGCCAGCGTTGCCAGCGCGATGTTCTTGGCGCCGGTCGCCTGCAGCCAGTGCTGTACCTTGAGCACGGCCTTGTCGCCATGGGTCAGCCGCGGCGCGAACGCGCTGTAATAGCGCTGCTCGCGACCGGGCGGGTCGACCAGCAGCAGACGCGCGGTCTCGATCATCACCGTCGGCCCGAGCAGGCGGTCGACCAGTTTTAAGCCGAGATCGGTCCAGGCCATCACGCCTCCGGCGGTGATGATGTCGCCGTCGTCGATGATGAGCCGGTCGATATCGACGTGCGCTTCCGGGAAGCGGTTCTGGAATTGCTCGGCATAGGCCCAGTGCGTCGTCACCGATCGTCCCGCGAGCAGGCCGGTCTCGCCGAGCAGGAATGCGCCCGCGCACACGGAGCCAAGCGTGACGCCCTCATCGTGGTGGCCGCGCAGCCAGCGCACGAAAGGCGCCGCCTTCTCGGGCGTGGGCGGATCGCCCAGGCTCGGCGGCAGGATCAGCGCGGCAGGTGCAGCCTTCGCATCGCCGTCCGGGGCGGTGTCGAACACCCGCGCCGGCGGCTTGTCGGGTGCTGCCTGCTGCCAATGGCTGATCCGGAGCAGCGCGGACTTCCGCTTGCGGTGCCGGGTCGCAATCCGGTCGGCAACGCCGAACAGATCGGTGAGCCCATGGATCGCGGCGAGCTGCGCGCCGGGATAATGCACCAGTCCGATCTCGATGGGATTGCGGGCAACGGCCATGTGTCGATATCAACCCCTTTTATGTCGGCATCGCCAATTTGCACCATGCGATGGCGGGCCTAGGCTTGTCCAGCAAGATGCGAACCAATCCGCGGAAAGGACGGTCCGGCCATGAGCAGGCGCGCGATCATCGTTGTCGATCTTCAGAACGATTATTTTGCTTCCGGCAAGCTGCCGCTGGTCGGCATCGACGCGGCCGCAGCCAATGCGGGGCGCGTCATTGCTGCCGCCCGTGCGAGCGGCGATCCCGTCATTCACATCAGGCATGAGTTCGTGCGGCCGGATGCGCCGTTCTTCGTCGCGGGATCACAGGGCGCGCAGATCCATGCTTCCGTTCAGCCGGCTGAAGGCGAGAGTGTGATCGTGAAGAACTATCCCAACTCGTTTCGCGACACGGCGCTGAAGCAGGCGCTCGATGCGAAAGCCATCGAGGACGTCGTGATCGTCGGCGCAATGAGCCATATGTGCATCGACGCGACAGCGCGGGCGGCCGCCGATTTCGGCTACAAGGCCACCGTCGTGTACGATGCCTGCGCGACCCGTGACCTCGCGTTCGGCGGCGTCAGCGTTCCCGCCGCGCAGGTCCACGCCGCGTTCATGGCCGCGCTGGGCTCGTCCTACGGCACGCTGGTAAGCACGGCGGATTATCTGTCGCGCTAATCCGCGCCCGCGCCGAAGCGCTCGACCAGGAAATCGATGAACAGCCGCACCTTCACCGAGAGGTGCCGGGTCGGTGGGTAGATCGCATAGAGCGTCAGCGGCGGTGCGTGATAATCCGCGAGGATGATCTTCAGCGCTCCCGTATGGAGCGCATCGCCGGCGATGAAGGTCGGGATCAGCGCAATGCCATGTCCCTTCACGGCGACGTCGCGCAGCACTTCCGCGTTGTTCGCGCACAGCGACCATGATGGCTGGATCCAGTGATCGCCATCTGCACCCGTCAGCTTCCATTGGTTGCCGGTAAGCAGGAAGCCGTAGGTCAGCGCGGCATGCTCGCGGAGATCGCGCGGATGGGCCGGCGTGCCGTGCTTCGCGAGATAGTCCGGCGAGGCGCAAACGACGCGGTCGATCGGCACGATCCTGCGCGCGATCAGGCTCGAGGATTCCAGCTCCGCGATCCGTAAGGTGACGTCGAAGCCGTCCTGCACGGGGTCGAGCAGGTCGTCGCTGAGGACGAGCTGGAGCTGGATCTTCGGATATTTCCCCATGAAGTCCGCGACCGCCGGGCCGAGCCGCAGCGTGCCGAACGACATCGGCGCGTTGACGCGAAGCAGTCCGTGGGGCGTCGATTGCGCCTGCGACACCGCCTGATCGGCCGCGTCGAGTTCGGACAGGATCGAGAGCGCGCGCTCGAAATACATCTGGCCGTTCTCATTGGTGCTGACATGGCGGGTGGTGCGGTTGAGGAGCTGCACGCCGAGGCTCTCCTCGAGTTCGGCCACATACTTGCTGACCGCGGAGCGAGAGAGCCGAAGCTGCCGGCCGGCCTCGGCGAAGCTGCCGGTCTCCACGACCTTCACGAACGCCCGCAAGCTCGCGACCTTGTCCATCTTGCCTCCGGCCGATTGTCCTCAAATCGTAGACAGTGGCGCTATGAAAGCATGGATTGTTCTCGAAACATAGCGGGCCAATATTAGGTGGGACGAGGCCATCTGGGCTCTGGAGTTCAAGGAGGAAGATCATGTCAGGCATCCACCACGTCACCGCCATCGCTGGCAACCCGCTGAAGAATTTTGACTTTTACACGCGCGACCTCGGCCTGCGGTTCGTCAAGAAGACCGTCAATTTCGACGATCCCGCGACCTATCATTTCTACTACGGCGACGAGGTCGGCCATCCCGGCACCATCCTGACGTTCTTCCCCTGGGAGGGTGCGCCGGCCGGCCGCCGTGGCGTCGGCGAGACTCATCAGACCGCGTTTCGCGTTCCGGCACGCTCGCTCGGCTACTGGGTGCAGCGCTTTGTCGAGAAGGGCATCCCGCACCAGCCGTTGGAGAAGCGCTTTGGTGAATCGGTTCTGCCGTTCACCGATCCCGATGGCATGGCGCTCGCGCTGGTCGGCATTCCCGGCGCCGAGGACGAGCCGGCCTGGAGCAATGTCGACGTCCCGGCCGAGCATGCCATCCGCGGCTTCCACGGCGTGACCTTGCTGCTCGAGAGCGCAGCGAAGACCGCCGCCATCCTCACCGATGTGTTCGGTTTCCGCGAGGTCGCGCGCGAGGGTTCGGTGATCCGCTTCGCCGCTCCGGGTGACGTCCAGGGCGGCATCGTCGACATCTACGAGGCCAAGGGATTCTTGCGCGGTCGTCAGGGCGTCGGCTCGGTGCATCACATCGCGTTCCGCGCCGCCGACGACGCGGAGCAGGGCGAGATGGCGCAGAAGCTGGTCTCGGCGCACGGCCTGCATCCGACCGAGCAGAAGGATCGTAACTACTTCCGCTCGATCTACTTCCGCGAGCCCGGCGGCGTGCTGTTCGAGATCGCCACCGACATTCCGGGCTTTGCGGTCGACGAACCCGTCGAGAGCCTCGGCCATGCGTTGAAGTTGCCGGCGTTTCTTGAGCAGCATCGCAAGGAGATCGAAAGCGTGCTGCCTGATTTGGGAGAAGTCGCATGACGAACGAGACACCCTTTGTCTATCGCTTCGTCCCGGCGGAAGGGGCGGGCGCTCCGCCCCTCCTGCTGCTCCACGGCACCGGCGGCGACGAGAACGATCTGCTCGATCTCGGACGGATGCTGTCGCCGGACTCGGCGCTGCTGTCGCCGCGCGGCCGCGTGCTCGAGAACGGGATGCCGCGGTTCTTCCGCCGTCTGGCGGAAGGTGTCTTCGATGAAGACGACGTGCGGCGGCGCGCCGTCGAACTGGCCGACTTCGTTGCCGAGTCGCGCCGGCGTCTCGGCATCGGCGCGCCGGTGGCAGTGGGCTATTCCAACGGCGCCAACATCGCCGCAGCCTTGATGCTGCTCCGCCCCGGCACGCTGTCGGGCGCGGCGCTGCTGCGCGCGATGGTCCCGCTGTCCGATTCGCCGCACACTGAATTGGCTGGCATGCCGGTGCTGATAGCTTCGGGACAGATGGACCCGATCGTGCCGACCTCGAACTCGGCGAAGCTGGCCGAGATACTGGGCGATGCCGGTGCCGATGTCACGTACCGGACGCTGCCGGTCGGCCACCAGCTCTCACAGGCGGACCTCGTGCTCACGCGCGAGTGGCTGGAGCGGGTGAAGAAGCGGACGCTTCAATCCGTGTAAAAATGCGGGCGCTGCCTTATGCGGCGCCCGCATTCTTTTGCAGATAATCGTCCGCAAAGGCGAGATACCACTCCAGGCATCCCGGATTGGCCATCGCGTCCTTGTTGATGACCTTCTCGATCGGATGGCCGAGCAGGAGCTTCTTGATCGGCAGCTCCTGCTTCTTGCCCGATAGCGTGCGCGGGATTTCGGGCACCTGGAAGATCTCGTTGGGGAGGAAGCGGCGTGACAGGCCGGCTTCGATCGCCTTGTTGATTCTTGCCTTCATCGCCTCGTCGAGCGCGATGCCATCGCGCAGCACCACGAACAGTGGCATGTAGCTTTCGCGTCCGAGATATTCGAGGTCGACGACCATCGAGTCCAAAATCTCCGGCAGCGCCTCGATCGCCGAATAGAGTTCGCTCGTCCCCATGCGCAGGCCGTGCCGGTTGATGGTCGCATCGCTCCGGCCATAGATCACGCAGGAACCGTCGGTGCCGACCTTGAGCCAGTCGCCATGCCGCCACACCGGACCGCGTCCGCTGCCGTCGAAATTATCCGGATAGGTCTCGAAATAGCTGGCGCGGTAGCGCGCGTCATCAGGATCGTTCCAGAAACGCAGCGGCATCGACGGCAGCGGCTCGGTGCAGACGAGCTCGCCGACCTCGTCGATCACGGCCCGCCCCTGCTCGTTGAACGCCTCCACGGCGCAGCCCAGGATCCGGCATTGCATCGTGCCCGGCGTCTGCGGCAATTCCCTGTTGCCGCCGATGAAGGCGCCGGCGAAGTCGGTGCCGCCGGAGATGTTCGCCCACCACATGTCCGCCTGCGCGGCGTTGCCATTCACCTTTGAAAGCGCCGCGAAGCGCTCGTTGAACCAGGCTTGCGTGTCGGCGCTCAGCGGCGATCCGGTCGAGCCGAGCGCGCGCAGGCGCGAGAGGTCGCCGACGGCGGCGAGATCGATCTCCGCTTTCGTGCAATTGGCAAAGAACGCCGCGCCGGCGCCGAACACCGTCACCTTGGCGTCGGCCACGAAGCGCCACAGCGTCGTCCAGTCCGGCTTGTCCTTCGAGCCGCCGGGGCTGCCGTCGAAGATGCAGCAGGTGGTGCCGTTCAGGAGCCCGTTGACCTGGCAGTTCCACATGATCCAGCCGGTCGAGCTGTACCAATGGAAGCGTTCGCCAAACGAGTTCGGCTGGTAGCTGCAGCCGATGTCGTTGTGCAGCGTGTTCAGCGGCAGCACCACGATGATGATGCCGCCATGGCTGTGCACGATCGGCTTCGGCAAGCCGGTGGTGCCGCTGGAATAGACGATCCAGAGCGGGTGGTCGAACGGCAGCCACACCGGCTCGAACGCATCGATCGCGGGACCTTTGGCTGCCAGAATCTCCAAGAGCAGTTGGTCTTTCGAGGCGGCACTTGCCGCTGCATCGCTGTGCAGGATGACATGCTCGACGCTCGGCAGCGAGCGCCGCAGCTCGTCGAGCACGGCGCGGCGGTCATGTCGCCGGCCGGCATAGGTGACGGCATCGCAGGCGATCAGCACTTTCGGTTCGATCTGCTTGAAGCGGTCGATCACCGCCGGCGCCGCCATGTCGGGCGCGCACACGCTCCAGATCGCGCCCAGGCTCGCGGCGGCGAGGAAGGCGATGATGGTCTCGGGGATATTCGGCAGATAGGCCGCGACGCGGTCGCCGGGCTTGATGCCTTTCTCGCGCAGGTGAACGGCAAGCGCGGCCGCCTGGCGCCGCAGCTCGGGCCAGCTCGCTTCCTTCAGCACGCCATCTTCGCCGCTGCTTACGATCGCCGGCAGGCCCGCGGCCTCGGCGGCTTCGACGTGCCGGAACACCTGGTGGGCGTAGTTGACGGACGCGCCCGGAAACCAGACCGCGCCCGGCATCTTCCGCTCCGCCAGCACCGCGCGGTGCGGCGTCGGCGAGCGCAGGTCGAAATAGTCCCAGATGCTCTGCCAGTAGACGTCGAGGTCGCGCACCGACCACTGGCGCATCTCTTCAAAGCTGGAAAAGCTCAGCCCGCGCCGTTCCTGCAACCAGCGGCGATAAAGGGCGATCTCCGGAACGTAAGGTGCTGTCATTGCTCTTCGACTCGCATCGCGGCGAAAGCGCCGCTCGACCGAAAGTCCTAGCATGACGGAACCCGCGCGGGAATGTCATCTCGCCGAGGTCAGCGCGCACGATTGTTGCGAAGCCCGAGCTTCGCGGTCCTCGCACGCACCGCGCCCACCGTCCGCTTCATCTCCGCCGCGATGGCGCGCGGCGCCAGTCCGTCGCCGATGAACGCCCGGAGCGCGGCGTCGTCCTCGGCGGTCCAATCGGCGCCACTGAGCTGGAAGCGATGGTCGCGGTCGTCGGCCTTCGCAGCCGGCGCAAATCGCTGCCAGCCGAGTGTCTCGTGGAAGATCACGACGAACGCGATCCAGAGCATGATCGCGCGTCCTTCGGACAAGGCGATGGATTTCAGATGATCGACGCTGAACATGGGGTGCAGGATTGCTGCTACATCCGGCCAGATCCCGCCCGCGAGCCAATTCACTGACAGCGCGTAGATCGACACCAAGGGACCGGCCGCAATGGCGCCGAATGCCGCGGTCAGCCAAAGCGGCAGCCGGCCGCCGGACACCCTGCTCGCGAGCTGGGTGGTCAAGCCTGCCAACCACCAGGGAATGAGCGAGAGCGACAGCACGTAAGCGAACGCGCCGAAGAATCCGATCCTCCCCGCGTAAGGCCCGACCGCCGCCGTGAGCACGGCGAGCACCACCGGCACGCCACAGAAGAAGCCGATATCGATGAGAGCCTGCTGTGATGGCAGGGACCGGGCAATGGACCGCATAAGCTGCTCCGCTGGACAAAACCGGAAAAGTCATAGTGCGGCGGTCGGATGATCCGCAAGAGTATCCGCGGTGCCCTCACACCCGGTGGTTGCAGCGGGCGCGCACAGCGCTACTACGCAGATGCGAAAGCAGGAAGATATGCCTCAGCCGGGGCCGGCTGCTCTTTGCAGAAAAGAACGGGAGAAAGATAATGCGCGGAACCAAGGACCGGTCCAGCGACTTATTCGCGCAGGCTTTCACCGAGGCTCAAGAAAATGAAGCTGCTGCAGCGTCTCTCCCGGCTGTTCTGGCGGCGCCGGGAGTTGCGCCAACCGCCCGTCTTTCCGCAACCCTCCATCGATGCCGACGAATTCGCCCGCCTGCTGTGTAGCAGGCGGGTCGAAGATTTGAAGACGCTGGCGAAGAAGCTGAGCCAGCAGCCGAGGGCGCACGCCTGAGGCAGTGGTCCGTGGCCTGGGCGCGCCGGCCTTGGGTGGGCCTGGCGAACCTGGCGCTCGGCTAGCTGAGCGTCCCGAAATTTTTCGTACCTTCCGCTCTATTGCGCCTTCTCGTGCGCGGCCATGCCGACGGCCTTGTAGTCATAGGTCGGATAGAATTCGGTGTGATAGGCGCCCCAGGCCTTGTCCTCAAGTATGCGATTGACCTCTCGGAGCCGCGATGCCGGCAGCCGCAGCGTCACCACCTGTCCGATGCCCATCACCACGTACCAGCTCACGACCTCGACGCCCGCGGGTGGGAACGCCTTGTAGTATCCCTGCTTCTCGAGCTGTGCGTTGAGTTCGCTGAGCGGGCGCGACTGATCGTGCTTCAGGAACACCGTGATCATCACCGCATTGTCGGCGGTCGGCGGCGCCGTGCTCTCCGTGGGCGCGGTTTGCGCATTCGCGGCTGATATGAACGCCAGGGCGCAAGCGAGTGTCGCCATCGCAAGCCATGATCCGGTTACTCGGGCCATCGCCTTCTTCCTTCATAGCTGGAGGGATTGGGATCGCAATGATCGCGGTGTCGGTGAAAGCTGTAAATCGTCAAGCCAGGCGCGAGGCGCCCTGCGTTGATCACAAATCGTGCAGCAGTCCCTGCAGCGGGATGGCCTCTCGCGCACCCATCATTCGGTTCCGGCGCGATGTGTCACATCAGCTCCGCGCAAGGGCCGCGCGTTCGTCGTCAGGCCCGCATAAGGGTTCCCTGGAAAGCTCTCGAACTCACGCATCGATGGTGCGGTTCCATTCGCATCATCGGGTGATTCGCCGCGCGCCCGGGAATTGCCAACATTCGAGGTGTGGAACTCACACACATGCTCGTGAAACTACGATCTTCTGCCGTAATTTCAGTATTTTCCCGATGAGTAGAAATACTGAGATTTGCCACATTGCTGCGAGAATTGTTGCAAACTCTAGGCGCGTCTGCCTCTATTTCCTTGTGAGCTGGCAACACATGGTCGCGTTCTCAGTATTCCTACTGAGTGCCGGGTTAACGCGGGAACAGCCTTAGGGTCGCTAGATCGGTCGCATGACACAACACGAGCATCGAGCCGAAGGGTCGCATCTGTCGAAGTGGATGGAGGATCGCGCCCCATTCGAAAGCAATCGTGAGATTGTGGAACTCGCCGCAGAGCGCGCACGGGCGACGGAAGAGGCGGGCGCTGCGATCGCGCGCCAGTTCAACGGTCCGATGACGGCGCTGCTGCTCTACATGAACGAGATCAAGCAGCACAGCCATCAGTTCGCGCATTCGCCGGCAGCCCGGATCTATCTGCAGCAGGTGGTCGAGAACGCGCTGCATCAGACCGAGCGCGTCTGCGCGATGCTGAAGCAGATTTCCGACATTCCTGCCGGATCCGGCCCCGTGATTGATCAGAAGGCGGGATGGGACAATCCGCCCGCGCGCATCAAGGACGAAAGCCGGCCGCCAAAGATGACGGTTGCATCCAAGGCCGGCCAGAAGCCGCTCACCAGGCGCGAGCGCGAGGTGCTCCGCCTCATCAGCGAAGGCTATTCCAACAAGCAGGGCGCGTTGCGCATGAACATCAGCCCGCGGACCTTCGAAAGCCATCGCGCCGAAGCGATGCGCAAGCTCGGCGCGCGCAACACCGCCGATCTGGTCCGCAAGGCGCTGATGCAGTCGTCCTGATCGCTAAACCCCGACTGAGCAGGCGGTTGCCGGGCGCGACCCATGCCCGCTGCAGGCGGGAGCGGCAGAGCGCCATAAAGCACGATGCATTGGCGCCGAGATTGCGCTTAAGCAAATAACGATTCGATTCAAATTGATAAGGAAGCGCCGGAATACCTGGGGTCGCTCCTCGACATCGGCGCAGATCTCCCGGGTTACGCGTTTTGCGTCACCCGGCTATGAGGTCGTTCAGAGGTAATCTTCCGCGAAGGCATGAACGCGCGGAGCTGGCCGCAGGTTCACGGTTGCGGGCTTCGGCGCTTCCGGGATGATCGTGATGGTCCAGGCTGCTGGAACGCGCGACTTGTTTTCCACGATGGATCGAACGTGACCTGTGACCGTCGAGCCGGCCGAACGCGCGGTCGCGGTCCTGCCGTTGAACTGTGCGATACGAAAACGCCTGGCTTCCTTCTGGTCCGTCGTTTCGAACGTGAACATGTCAGCTCTCCCGTGTTCACGCCGATTATCGCCGGTTAAGCTTAGCCGTCTGTGAAAATTTGGAGCCGTAGAAGTACGGCCGGATTTCCACGCGGGGAGCAAGCGCGCGGTTGCGCCTATGCCCTAACCTGTTCACATCTCTGAATCAGGCGGGTGTATTGGGCTTTCACCGTCGCGTAGCATTCGCATGAGGTCTTCATCAAACCGTCGAGATTGGTGATCTCGATGTGGCCTCGGCTGTAGTGGATGAAATCTGCCTGCTGAAGCGTATGCGCGACCAGCGAGACGCTGTTGCGACGCGCGCCGATCATCTGCGCCATGGCTTCCTGCGTCAGCACGATCTTGTCGCTTCCGGACAGGTCGCGGGTGTGCAGGAGGCATCGCGCGAGCCGCGATTCCACGGTGTGCGAAGCATTGCAGCCGGCGGTCTGCTGGATCTGCGCATCGACCGCGAGTCCGTGCCGCGCCAGCGCGCGGCGCAGCGTCGCGCTCCGGTCGGCGGCGAGGCGAAGCTGATCGAGTTCGATCGTCGAAGCGATGCCGGGCACCACCACCATGGCGCTGTTCAGCGCGGTCGCGTCCCCGAGCGCGGCGAACGCGCCGAAGATGCTGTCACGCCCGACCAAGGCGATCTGCACATGCTCGCCGCGCGCGAGTTTCACGATCAGGGAAATCGCACCCTTGTGCGGCAGATAGGCTCGCTTGAGCACTTCGTCGACCTCGACCAGAACCATGTCCTGGATGAGATCGATGGTGCGCAGATGCGGGCGGATCAGTTCGAAATCGGATGCCGACAGTGCGGACAGGAATCCGTTCGGCGGACGAGGAACCGAATCCAAAGCAGTCTCCTGCCTCTTAGCTTGAGCATGTTTCGGGCCTGGCAGCCCGCACACGCTGCCTTTGTTGCAAGATGACCTTGTCACGCATCGCGAGCAAGGAAAACTTGGCGATTTTAAGGATGCTATGCGATTAGTGCCGGCAACTGTGGCTTCGACGACGCAGGTTCCGCCGCCTGCAGGGCTTCTCATTCGGTCTTGAGCAGTCGACCGCGCCGCGTCTTCACCGCGGCGTAGCACTCGCACGCGGTCTTCCGCAAACCTTCGAGATCGATGATTTCGATGTTCCCGCGGCTGTAGCGGATCAAGCCGGCTTCCTGGAATGCGTGTGCCACGATCGAAATGGCGTTGCGCCGAACGCCGAGCAGCTGCGCCAGAGATTCCTGGGTCAGCGGCAACGGTTCGCCGTCACACAACTCACGAGTGTGCAACAGCCAGCGAGACAACCGTGATTCGACCGTGTGCGATGCATGGCATGTCGCGGCCTGCTGGGCCTGCACGGACAGCGCCTGCTGATGCCTGACCAGAACGTCCCGCAGCGCGCTGCTTGCTTCCATCGCCGCATGCAGGCGATCGGTTGCAAGAACCGAGGCGATGCCGGGAATGATGACGACCGCGTCCGCCAGCGACGGTCCGTCATGGAGCGCGGCAGTGCCGCCGACAATGCTGTCGCGGCCTATCTTGGCGACTTCAACGGTCTCGCCTTCGGCGAAGCCGACGATCATTGAAACCACGCCGCTGTGCGGCAGATAGACTTCGCCGATCGGCGCACCGGCCTCGAACAGCACCGTCTCTTTGGTCAGTTCGACGGTTGCGAGATGCGGCCGCAGCGACTCGAATTCCGCGGCTGGCAGAGTCTGCAACAGATGATTGGACGGACGCGATGATCCAGCCATTCCCTCTCCTGCCGAAAGGCGGGAGCTCACGGTCTCGCGTCACCTACTCATGGCATGTCGGATGGCACGAAGAATAGCTGTCTCCGACGATTGCACAAGAGTTACGCGTTTGTGGCTATACACCTTACCGGGCAGACAGACCGCGTCGTTTGCGACCGTACGAGAATGGCGTGCTGATTCGCGCGGGAGACCGCGAAAGATATCGACAGCGCTCAAGCGCGCCGCGTCTCCATGCGAAGCACTGCGCAGCGGGATTGAATGGAACTTGTCGGCGCAACGAGGTCGCTTGTTCCGATGAGACGAACGCGAACGTTCGCGGTAGAGATGATGCTCGAACGAGAAGGTCATGCGTGACGGCGATTTGAATCAAACTCATTGCGTTACGCTCTCTCGATCGCGGTGAAGAGAGCGTGGGTCCTTGACGCTCGCGTTGTCCGTCGACGACGAGAGTTGTCTGCTCCGTGATCCGATCGCAATCCATCGTGCGCGCGTACTGCTGTTCCGATCTGCGCATTCACGCATTCACGCCTGCGATCGTCTCAGTAGAACTACTGAGAAACACGTCTGCGCGCGGATTTTCTGGGTATTTGTACTGAGGAGCGATTTAACGAACGGGTAGCGCCGCCGGAACAGTGTGGCACGGTCGCCGGAGTGAAATTTCCGGCGGCTGCGTCAACAGTGTTCATCCAGAAGGGTACTCAGTCATGTCCGGCATTGTTCTTTCCGCTTCGGTTCGCCAGAACCTGCTCTCGCTGCAATCAACCGCTGACCTGCTCGCCACCACGCAGAGCCGCCTCTCCACCGGCAAGAAGGTCAACTCGGCCCTCGACAATCCGACCAACTATTTCACTGCCGCCTCGCTCGACAATCGCGCGAGCGACATCAACAACCTGCTCGATGGCATCGGCAACGGCGTGCAGGTGCTGCAGGCGGCCAACACCGGCATCACCTCGCTGCAGAAGCTGGTCGACAGCGCCAAGTCGATCGCCAACCAGGCGCTGCAGGCGACCACGGGTTATTCGGCCAAGTCGACCGCTACGTCGGCCGCCATCACTGGCGCGACCGCCACGAACCTGCTCGGCAATGCCGATACGGCGGCGACCGTGACGGGTACTGCGGTTGCGGGCGGCATCACCGCGGCCACGACCACCACTGCTGCTGGATTTGCCAACGGCGACTCGTTCTCGGTCAACGGCAAGACGATCACGTTCGCGACGGGCGGCGTCGGCGCCACCGCGGCCTCGACCACGGACGCCAACGGCAACGTCACGATCAACCTGCAGTGGGGCGCGGGCCCCGCCGATACGACTGTGGCGGATGTTCTTACCGCGATCAACGGCATCACCGGCGGCACATCGTCGATCACTGCCAACGCCCTGACCGTCAGCAACGCCGCTGCTGATACGACCAACAGCATCACGTTCGGTGGCAGCACCACCGTCCTCGCCAAGCTTGGCCTTACGGCAGGTGAGACCAAGCCGACCAGTACCAAGGATGGCCAGGTCCTCAGCATCGCTGCGATCGGCAGCAAGGCGGCTCAGAACATCACCATCGGAACCGGCACCGGTGAGGTGAACACCCTGGACGATCTGAACAAGAAGCTCGCCGACAGCAACCTGGTGGCTTCGATCTCCGCCGACGGCAAGCTGAGCATCACGACTGCGAACGACGATGCGTCGGTTGACCTGACCGGCAAGATCACCGGCAGCGCCACGGGTGCCGGCGGTCTGCTCGGGACTCTCACCACGACCGCGCCGGTCAAGGATATCGATGCGCAAAACACTCGCGCGGATCTGGTCCGCCAGTACAATACGGTGATCGACCAGATCAAGACGACGGCGCAGGATGCCTCCTTCAACGGCATCAACCTGCTGAACGGCGATCAGCTCAAGCTGGTGTTCAACGAAACCGGCAAGTCGACGCTGACGATCAACGGCGTGACCGACGATCCGGCCGGCCTCGGCCTGTCGTCGCTGACTGCCGGGACCGACTTCATCGACAACGACAGCACCCAGAAGGTTCTCACCGTGCTGAACAACGCGTCGAGCACGCTGCGTTCGCAGGCGTCGGCCTTCGGTTCGAACCTGTCGATCGTGCAGATCCGTCAGGACTTCTCGAAGAACCTGATCAACGTGCTGCAGACCGGCTCGTCCAACCTGACGCTGGCCGACACCAACGAGGAAGCGGCCAACAGCCAGGCGCTGTCGACCCGCCAGTCGATCGCGGTGTCCGCGCTGGCGCTCGCCAACCAGAGCCAGCAGAGCGTGCTCCAGCTCCTCCGCTGAGCCCTGCGACGAAACCGAACACGGAAGCGGCGGAGGCAACTCCGCCGCTTTCGGGCTGAACTATCGCGAGACCGCATGGCGGCACCCCCATCGCCGTTTCGCGCGACGAAGACTTCAAAGATCGAGGGCGACTAGACGCCCAGGTCTTTACCTAGAAAAGCCGTTGCCTAGAAAAGGAGACGATCATGCCGTTACGCGTCGAACTCAAGCCGTTTGAACGGATCGTCATCGGCGAGACCGTGCTGATCAATTCCGGCACCCGCACCTCCTTCCTGATCGACGGCGAAGCGCCGATCCTGCGCGAACGGGACACCGTGACCGCGGAGACCGCCAATACCCCGGCAAGGCGGCTCTATCACTGCGTCCAGACCATGTATCTGAAGAACGACGTTCAGCGTTATCGGACCGCCTATCTCGGCTTCGCCAAGGAGCTGCGGGAGGCCGATGCCGGCGCGCGTGAGGCGCTCGACCTGGTTAACCGGCATGTGGCTGATGGCGCCCTTTACAAGGCGCTCAAGGAGATCCGCAAGCTGATGCAGCGCGAGCAGCAGCGCGCCGCGGCGTGAGCAGGCGAGGCCTACCCCGCACGCGAAAACTCCAACGAATTCATTGTCTTCGCGCCCGATGCGCGGCCGCGATCGAGTCAGGCGCATCCGGTAGCGCCCGCCCTGCGGTATCAACATGCCATCCGTAGTCGCACGGGCGGTAAAATTAAGTGGTTGTGAGCCGCTGGGCGCTATCGATTGACGAGCATCCACAAGAACAATCGAGAGGCGAACTCAGATGGACGACGTTCGGATCGGCGAGCAAGTGCGGACCTGCCTTGTCGTCGATGATTCCAGCGTGGTGCGGAAGATCGCGCGCCGCATCCTGGAAGAGCTCGATTTCCAGATCATCGAGGCCGAGAACGGCGAGCGGGCGCTGGAAGCCTGCAGGCGCGCCATGCCCACAGCGGTGCTGCTCGACTGGAACATGCCGGTGATGGATGGCCATGAATTCCTGCTCCATCTGCGTCGGCTACCCGGCGGCGACCTGCCCAAGGTCGTGTTCTGCACCACCGAGAACAACATCGATCACATCTCGCGCGCGCTCGAGGCGGGCGCCGACGAATACATCATGAAGCCGTTCGACAAAGACATCATCGCCGCCAAATTCCACGAAGTCGGCCTGATCGCAGCCTCGATGCCTGCCTGATCGTTCGAAAATCCCCTGCGCTGAGAGGCTGTCGTGAACGCTGCCGACTACGAGTATCTGCGTAAATTGTTCAAGGACCATTCCGGTCTCGACCTGTCCGCGGACAAGCAATATCTGATCGAAAGCCGCCTGCTGCCGCTGTCGCGCAAATGCGGCCTCGTCGGCATCGACGATCTCGTGCAGAAGATGAGGGCAGGCTCTGCCTGCCACATCGCGCAGGCGGTCGAGGCCATGACCACCAACGAGACCTTCTTCTTCCGCGACAAGGCGCCGTTCGATCATTTCCGCGATACGATCATCCCGGAGCTGTTGAAGGCGCGGGCAAGCCGCAGGACGATCCGGATCTGGTGCGCCGCCGGCTCGACCGGGCAGGAGCCGTATTCGCTGGCGATGTGCCTGAAGGAGCTGAGCGCGCAGCTTGCGGGCTGGCGCACCGAGATCGTCGCGACCGATCTGTCGCAGGAGGTGCTGGAGAAATCCAAGGCCGGGATCTACAGCCAGTTCGAGGTGCAGCGCGGCCTGCCGATCCAATTGCTGGTCAAATATTTCAAGCAGAACGGCGAGCTCTGGCAGATCAATGCCGACATCCGCGCCATGGTGCAGCACCGGCAGCTCAATTTGCTGCATGACTTCTCGCAGCTCGGCACTTTCGACGTCATCTTCTGCCGCAACGTCCTGATCTATTTCGACCAGGACACCAAGATCAGCATCTTCAACCGCCTCGCCAGGTCGCTCGAAGGAGATGGCTTCCTGGTGCTCGGCGCGGCCGAAACCGTCGTCGGCCTGACCGACGTCTTCAAGCCCTGTCCTGAAAAGCGCGGCCTCTACCGGCCGAGCGGCGCGCGCCCGGCGGTCGCTCCGATGGCGGCTGCCGCCATGCCCAGGATGGCCGCGATCGGAGGACGCTGACAGATGAGCGAGACCAGCAGGGCGGCGGAGCGGGTGACATTCAGCCGCGGCTACGAGGTGTGCATCATGGCCATCGATGGAACCTGGCGGCGCAACTGCGTGCTTAACGCCATCTCCGAGAATGACGCCGCCCTGAACGTCGAAGGCTCCATCCAGGGCCTTAACCTTAAAGAGTTCTTCCTGCTGCTGTCCTCGACCGGGCTTGCCTACCGCCGCTGCGAACTGGTCCGCGTCAACGGCACCGAGATCGACATCCAGTTCATCCGGGGCAAGCCGATGAAAAAGCGCGTCACCGCGGCGGCGGAATCTGCCGATTCCTGAGACGGCTGCCTCCGCCGGCGGCGCGGCCGCACCACATTTGCTGCAAAGCGAGGGAACCGAAAGCCGCAAAACCTCCGGCTAGTTCAGGCGGTGCTCGATTGCCGTCGCTTCGAGCAGGAACTCAAGGGCCGCGCCGAGCCCCTCGTCGCATGCCTTCAGCACCGCCCCCGCTCTGGCATAGCGGGGCGTGACGTCATCGAGCACGATAATGTCGGTATCGGCGCCATCAGCGGAAGCAAGCGAGGTTTCGCAGGCGATCGCGCTCTCGATCCGCGACAGGCTCGCCTGCACCTGCCCGATCAGGCACGTCAGGTCCGAGACGATTGATTGATAGGCGTCGTTTCCATCGACGGCCTCGGTGGCGATATTTTCTTCTGCAGCTTTCTGCATGCGCATTCTCCACGGTACCCTATCTTTAGGGACCCCGGTGCTACTTGTGCGTTAAGCCGTCGTCCCGTACAAATACGGGTCAATTCGATGCGATGTCGATCGGAGTCATTGTTTCGGTTTGCGCCAGGTTTCACCACTCAGGGACGAATGACCCATGGCTGAGAATGCCCCCTCCCGCGGGGAGATTTTCGTAGTCGATGACGATCCCGCCGTCCGCGACACGCTCTCGATGGTCCTGTCTGCAGCCGGCTACCAGGTGATCTGTTTTGCCGACGGCGCCGCGCTGTTGTCGGTCGCGCGAACCAGGACGCCGGCCTGTATCCTGCTCGACGTGCACATCCCCGGCAAATCCGGCCTCGATATTCTGAAGGAACTGCATGGCGAGGATTATCCGGCGCCGATCTTCATGATCTCGGGACAGGGCGACATCGCGATGGCCGTCAGCGCCATCAAGAACGGCGCGCTCGACTTCATCGAAAAGCCGTTCCGCGGCAGCGAGATCGTCGCCCGCCTCGATGAAGCGATCGGCGCCTATACGCGGCGGCAGGCGGAGAACTCCGGCTCCCGCATCGCGACGCTGCATTTTCCGGGACGCGAGCCGCTGACCCGGCGCGAGCGCGAGGTGCTGGAACAATTCACGGCCGGCGCCTCCAACAAGGAAGCGGGGCGTTCTCTCGGCATCAGCCCGCGCACGATCGAGGATCATCGCGCCAACATCATGAAGAAGCTGGGCGCCAGGAATGCCGCCGACCTCGTGCGCATCGTGATGACCGCGCAGCAGCAACAGCAGCGCTCGGCCTAGTCCGCCGTCGTCCCTGCGAAAGCAGGGACCCATAACCACAGGCGGTTGTTGTGACGCGAGCAAGCGGTTGCAGCGGAGCACACAACAACTGCCTGTGGTTATGGGTCCCGGGGCAAGCCCGGGACGACACCGTTATTGCTGCGAGTTATTGCAACGTCTTTCGCATTTGAGCTCGCCTCTATCCCGCCAGCGCCTTGCGGATCATGATCGCCATGTCCGACTTGCGATAGGGCTTTGCCAGCAAGAGCACGCCTTCGTCGAGCCGGCCGTGATGGATGATCGCGTTCTCGGTGTAGCCCGAGGTGAACAGCACCTTCACGTCGGGCTTCAATCTGCGGATCTCCTCGGCGAGCTGGCGGCCGTTCATGCCGGGCATGATCACGTCGGTGAACAAGAGGTCGAACGGCCGGTCGGCGCGGGTGATCGCGAGCGCCTCTGAGGCGTTTGCGGCATCCAGCGTGACATAGCCGAGCGAGTGCAATTGCGTCAGCACATAGTCGCGCACCAGCTTGTCGTCCTCGACGACGAGGATGGTTTCGTTCCCGCCCTCGAGCTTGAGCGCTAGCGTCGGCTCGATCGCGGCTGTCGCGCTGGCCGCAGGCGGCAGGTACATTCTGATCGTAGTGCCGTGGCCTTGCTCGCTGTAGATCTTGATGTGCCCGGCCGACTGCTTGATGAAACCATAGACCATGCTGAGGCCAAGGCCGGTGCCCTTGCCGGGACCTTTCGAGGTGAAGAACGGATTGAACACCTTGTCGATGATGTCGGAGGGGATTCCGGTGCCGGTGTCGCTCACCGCGATCATCGCATAGCGCCCCGGCCGGACGTCGCCCTGCAGTTTCGCGTAGGTTTCGTCGAGGAAGACGGTGCCGGTCTCGAGCACGAGCTTGCCGCCACCCGGCATCGCATCGCGGGCGTTGAGTGCGAGGTTGAGGATCGCGGTGACGAGCTGGTTGGGGTCGACGATCGCAAGGCAGGTCTCGTCCTCGAAGATCGATTCGATCTCGACATGCTCGCCGAGCGTTCGCTGCAACAGCTTGGTGGTCTCGACGATCAGGAGGTTGACGTCGATCTCGCGCGGGTCCAGCGGCTGCTTGCGGGCGAATGCCAGCAGATGCTGGGTGAGCTCGGCGCCGCGCCCGGCCGCCTCGTCGATCATCTTGGTGATCGCGGCAAGCTGCGGCTCGTTCTTCACCGCATCGGCCAGGATCTCGATCGTGCCGGTGATGACGGTGAGGATGTTGTTGAAATCATGCGCGATGCCGCCGGTGAGCTGGCCGACGGCCTCCATCTTCTCGGCCTGCCTCATGCGTTCCTCGGCGGCGATCTTGTCGGTAAGGTCGCGGACGAAGCCGTTGAACACGAAACCGTCGCGGGTCTTCAGCGCGGCGATGCTGAGTTCCGCCGTGAACTCGGCGCCGTCGCGCCGCCGTATCAGCACCTCGCGGCGCGGCTGTTGCACCTGTACGCCGCCCGTTTTCAGGAAGGCCGCCAGCGCCGCCTTGAGCGGGCCGTCCGGCCGCCCCAACAGCTCGAACACGTTCCTCCCGAGCGCCTCCTCGCGCGGCCATCCGAACAGCGTTGCGGCTTGCGGATTCCAGTAGCGGATGATGCCCTTCTGATCGATCTGCACGAAGGCGTCGAGCGCGCTGTTGATGATGCCGCGCGCCAGTTGCTCGCTCTCGCGCAAATTCTCCTGCGCCTTGCGGCTTTCGGTCATGTCGCGCGCGGTCTTGCAGACGCCGATGATGGCCCCGGATGCCGACTTGATCGGCGAGATCGAGAGCGAGACCTCGACCGCCGTGCCGTCCTTGCGCAGACGCACGGTCTCGTTGTTCGCGATCGTTTCGCCCCGGCTGATGCGGCGCAGCGCGTCGTCCGTCTCCGAGGCGCGGTCGGGCGGCACGATCAGCGAGATGTGCCGGCCCACCGCCTCAGTCGCGGGGTACCCGAACAGGCGCTCCGCGGCCGGATTCCAGCCGGTGACGATGCCGTCCAGCGATTCCGTGATGACGGCGTCGTTGGCGGATTCGACTGCGGCGCTGAACAGGCGCTCGCGCCCGGCGAGGCGGTCGCGCGCGGCTTCGGTACGCAGATGTTCGACCACCTCGCGCTCGAGCGCAACGGTCTTGGCGTTCGCCTCATTGATCACGCGCACGAAGGCGCGCGCCAGCACGCCGGTCTCGCCCGGCGCGTCGACCGGAATGGCGTCGGTGCCGTTCTTGGCCACGCTCTCGACCGCCGCCGTCAATTGCCGGATCGGCCGCATCAGCGACCTCGCGATCAGGATCGCCAGGACTGCTGCCGCCAGCACGGCGAGCAGGCCGACCACGATCGAGCTGTTGCGGATCGTCGCCGCCGGCGCCATGAACACCGCGTTCGGCACCGTCTCGATCACCGCGATCCATTCATTGCCGGCGAGCAGCGCAGGCGCCAGCGCCACGCCGTTCGGCCGTCCACCCGTGCCTTCGACCATGCGCGAGAAGCCCTGCGGCGTACCCTGCGACGACGCCAGATAGGGAAAGTCGCGCCGCCAGTCGGCTCCGGTTCCTGTCTGCTCACCGAATTCGCGCGCGCGGTCGGGATGGATGAGGTAGTTGCCTCGGCCGTCGACCACATAGGCCGCTTCGCCCGGCCGTACCGAGCTCCGCACGCGGTCGAGCTCGCGGCGCATGTCGATCTCGATCAGGATGATCCCGAACGGCTTGCCATCGGCCGCCGGCACCGGCGTCGCCACCCGTAGGATCACCGGCTGCGCTGCGCCGGCATCCTTCTCCAATTCGACCGGCGAGACATAGATCCCGCCAACACCAAGTGCGACCGTGTCGCGGAAGTAGGGCGCATCGCCGGCGCGCGGCAGCTCTGCTTCCGGCACGGCACGAATGCCGCCGTTCGGCCCCGAACGGTCGACGCGGACGATTTCATGCCCGCCATCGGCAACGCCGATATAACGCAGCCGCGCATAGGCCGGCTTGATCGCAAGCTGCGCGGCGAGGCGGTTTTCCAGCCGCTCGCGCCACAGCGTCTCGCTGACATGATCGACCGGATCCGTCCCGTTATTGAGACGGGCCTGCATCATCCCGATCACCGCGGCAAGATCGCGAAAGATCACGATGTCGGCGCGCGCACCGTCGGTATAGGAGGCCAGGTCGCCTGCGACGAAGCGCGAATGCGTCTCGATCCGGTCGAGCACGCGCGGCACGAACGCCTGTTCCAGGTTGCGATAGCTCAGCCACGCGACCGCGCCCACTGCGATCGCAACCAGCGCAATCATCGAGATGGCGAGCCTGGTTGTGAGCGTCATCTGTGCGGCTGCGGCCTTCCTCCGTCAGGACCAGGCGATCTTCCCGAAACCGGCCGGTTTATGCAACCGGTTCCCGCGGGTCTCGGTTCGCCTTGGTTTACGCATTTTTATGAATTGGGCCAACGGGAGAGCTTTCCGTTGCACGCGGGGAGGGGGCGCGCATGACGGGCTTGCCGGGCCAGCGATCCCTGTGACATGACGGTGCGCAGGTCTCACCACAGGTGCAAAAATGACAAGAAAGAAAAGCCCGGAAACGCTCCGCAGCGCGCGCTGGTTCGCGCCCGATGATCTCAGGGCCTTCGGCCACCGTTCGCGCGCCATGCAGATGGGCTATGCGCCACAGGAGTGGAAGGACCGGCCGGTGATCGCGATCATCAACACCTGGTCGGAGGCGCAGCCCTGCCACATGCATTTCAAGAGCCGTGTCGACGACGTCAAGCGCGGCGTGCTGATGGCGGGCGGCTTTCCGATGGAACTGCCGGCGCTGTCGCTGTCGGAATCGTTCTTGAAGCCGACCACCATGCTCTATCGCAACATGCTGGCGATGGACGCGGAGGAACTGCTACGCGGCCATCCGGTCGACGGCGTCGTGCTGATGGGCGGCTGCGACAAAACCACGCCGGCGTTGCTGTTAGGCGCCACCTCCATGAATCTGCCCACGATCTATCTGCCGGCTGGCCCGATGCTGCGCGGCAATTGGAAGGGCCGCACCCTGGGCTCGGGATCGGATGCCTGGAAATATTGGGACGAGCGGCGGGCGGGAAAGATTTCCGATGATGACTGGGTCGACATGGAAGCCGGCATCGCCCGCAGCTACGGCACCTGCATGACCATGGGCACCGCCTCCACCATGACCGCGATCGCCGAATCCATCGGCATGACGCTGCCTGGTGCTTCCTCGATTCCCGCGGCGGATGCCGGTCACATCCGGATGGCCTCCGAATGCGGCCGACGCATCGTCGAGATGGTCTGGGAGGATCTGACCCCGCGACAGATCCAGACGCGCAAAGCGTTCGAGAACGCGATCACGGTCGCGATGGCGATGGGCTGCTCGACCAATGCGATCATCCATCTGATCGCGCAGGCCCGCCGCGCCGGCCAGGACATCTCCCTCGACGATTTCGAGAAGGCAAGCCGCAAGGTGCCTGTGATCGCCAATGTCCGCCCGAGCGGCGATCTCTATCTGATGGAGGATTTCTTCTATGCCGGCGGCCTGCCGGCACTGATGAGCCGGATCAAGGATCATCTGCATCTCGACTGTGTCACCGTGACCGGCAGGACGCTGGGGGAAAACATCGCCCGCGCCGAAGTCTATAACGACGATGTCATCCGCGACGTCGCGAACCCGATCTACAAGGAGGGCGCGCTCGCGGTGCTCAAGGGCAATCTCGCCCCCGACGGCTGCGTCATCAAGCCCAGCGCCTGCGATCCGCGCTTCCTGAAGCATTCGGGCCCGGCGCTGGTGTTCGACGATTACTCCTCGATGAAGAAGGCGATCGACGATCCCGATCTCGATGTCACGCCCGATCATGTCCTGATCCTGCGCAACGCAGGGCCACAGGGCGGACCGGGCATGCCGGAATGGGGCATGCTGCCGATCCCGACCAGGCTCGTGAAGCAGGGCGTGCGCGACATGGTGCGGATCTCGGACGCGCGCATGAGCGGCACCAGCTATGGCGCCTGCATCCTGCATGTCGCGCCCGAAGCTTACGTCGGCGGCCCGCTCGCGCTGGTGAAGAATGGCGACCGCATCGCCCTCGACGTCGCTGCCCGCAGCATCACCCTCGATGTTCCGGAAGAAGAACTCGAACGGCGCCGCGCCGCCTGGAAGCCGCCGGAGCGCCGCTACGAGCGCGGCTATGGCTGGATGTTCTCCCGCCACATCAAGCAGGCCAACGAAGGCTGCGATTTCGATTTCCTCGAGACGGATTTCGGCAAGCCGGTCGACGAGCCGTCGATTTACTGATCGCCGTTGTTCTTCACCTCTCCCGCGTGCGGGAGAGGTCGGCGCGTAGCGCCGGGTGAGGGTTCTCTCCGCTGGGGGACTCGCGGAGAGAGCCCTCACCCCAGCCCTCTCCCGCACGCGGGAGAGGGAGCTCAGCATCGATCCCGGAATGATAAATGAGAGAGCGAGAACGCCGATGTCCAAACTCAGCGACGCCACCCGCAACAAGCTGAAAACCGTCTCCACCGCCACCGTTGCCACCGCGCTGTACAAACGCGGTTTCCGCATCCAGTGCATCCAGGACGTCCACCCCTTGAGCCCGGACCAGCCGACCATGGTCGGCGAAGCTTTCACGCTGCGTTACATGCCGGCGCGCGAGGACCTCAACAAGCTCGAGGTCTTCCGCGACCGTTCGCATCCGCATCCGCAGCGCAAGGCGATCGAGGATTGCCCGCCCGGCGCGGTGCTGGTGATGGACAGCCGCAAGGATGCGCGCGCCGCCTCCGCCGGCGCTATCCTGGTGACGCGCCTGATGAAGCGCGGCGTTGCCGGCGTCGTCACCGATGGCGGCTTCCGCGATTCCGTAGAGATCGCCGCGCTCGGCTTTCCCGCCTACCACCACCGGCCGAGTGCACCGACGAATTTGACGCTGCACCAGGCGATCGAGATCAACGTGCCGATCGGCTGCGGCGACGCCCCGGTGTTCCCCGGCGATGTGATCCTTGGCGATGCCGACGGCGTCATCGTCATCCCCGCGCATCTTGCCGACGAGATCGCCGAGGAAACCTTCGAGATGACTGCATTCGAGGATTTCGTCGCCGAGGAAGTCCACAAGGGCCGCGGCATCTTTGGTCTCTATCCCGCCACCGATCCGCAGACATTGACCGATTTCGCGGCCTGGCGGAAAAGGAACGGACGCTAGATCGCGATCCCACCTCCCCCGCTTGCGGGGGAGGTCGGCGCATAGCGCCGGGTGAGGGCTCTCTCCCCACGGATTGTCCCATCGTGGAGACACCCTCACCCCAGCCCTCTCCCGCAAGCGGGAGAGGGAGCGCAGCTTCGGCGCGGCTGCGGTTCAACTTGATCGAACCATGCTTTAGTTCTCGATTCGACAATTGGCACCAAGATCGACCAAGACGGAGGAACGCCATGCTGATGTTCAACAATCTGATCGACGGCGAATGGATGTCGGACGGCGCGCGCTCGCCCAACGTCAATCCGTCCGATACCAACGACATCGTCGGCGAAGCCGTGCGCGGCACCCGCGCCCAGCTTGATGCTGCGGTCGCCGCTGCCAAGGCGGCATTCCCCGCATGGTCGCGTGCGACGCCGCAGGTGCGCTACGACATCCTCAAGAAAGCCTCAGATGAAATCCTGGCGCGCAAGGATGAATTGGGCCGCTTGCTGTCGCGCGAGGAGGGCAAGACCCTGCCCGAGGGCACCGGCGAGGCCGCGCGTGCCGGGCAGATTTTTGCGTTCTTTGCCGGCGAGTGCCTGCGCATGGCCGGCGAGAAACTTTCCTCCGTGCGGCCCGGCATCGATGTCGAGATCACCCGCGAGGCGCTGGGCGTGGTCGGCCTGATCACGCCCTGGAATTTTCCGATCGCGATTCCGGCCTGGAAGATCGCGCCCGCGCTCGCCTATGGCAACACGGTCGTGATCAAGCCGGCTGACCTGGTGCCGGGTTCGACCTGGGCGCTGGTCGATATCCTGCAGCGTGCCGGTCTGCCCAAAGGCGTGCTTAACCTCGTGATCGGTCGCGGCTCCGAGGTCGGCGCCGCGCTGCTCGAACATCCCGATGTCGCGGCGATCAGCTTCACCGGATCGGTGGCGACCGGCCAAAAGGTCGCCGCGGCCTGCGTGGCGTCGCGGCCGATGAAGAAATTCCAGCTCGAGATGGGCGGCAAGAATCCGCTGGTCATTCTCGACGATGCCGACCTGAAGGTTGCGGTCGAATGCGCCGCCAACAGCGCGTTCTTCTCCACGGGCCAGCGCTGCACGGCGGCCTCGCGCCTGATCGTCACCAAGGGCATTCATGACAAGTTCGTCGCCGCGCTCACCGCGCGTCTGGGCGGCCTCAAGGTCGACGACGCCTTGAAGGCCGGCACCGATATCGGCCCGGTCGTCGACCAGAACCAGCTCGATCAGGACCTGAAATATCTCTCGATCGGCAAGGACGAGGGAGCCAAGCTGGTGTTCGGCGGCGAGCGGCTGAAGCGTGACGCGCCCGGCTTCTATCTGCAGCCGGCGCTGTTCACCGGCGTGACCAACAAGATGCGGATCGCACGCGAGGAGATCTTCGGACCGGTCGCCGGCGTCATTCGTGTCAACGACTATGCCGAGGCGCTGGCCACCGCAAACGATACCGAGTTCGGCCTCTCCGCCGGCATCTGCACCACCAGCCTGAAATACGCCAGCGACTTCAAGCGAAACGCCGAGGCGGGCATGGTGATGGTCAACCTGCCGATTGCCGGCGTCGACTATCACGTCCCGTTCGGCGGCCGAAAAGGCTCGAGCTACGGCCCGCGCGAGCAGGGAAAATATGCGGCCGAGTTCTACACGACGGTGAAGACGGCTTATACGAATCCGTGAGGTTTGCGTTGTTGCATCAGGCTGAAGTGCAGCCTCGTAGGGTGGGCAAAGCGTAGCGTGCCCACCATCCACGCTCGATGCAAGAGAAGGTGGGCACGCTTCGCTTTGCCCACCCTCATATGGGGCTTTGTGAGTCAAGGCTCTTGAACCGGTGCGGGTTGGGTTTTTGCAGTGAGAGGGCGGCGCGCGGAGCCATGCGTAGCGCAGCGCGACGACCGGGCCCCGGGCGAGGATTGGCTTCCGAAGATTTCTGCAGCTCACTGCATCACCTCATATCCGGTCGGATCGGCTGATCCGTACCCACATTCCGCATGCTTGCGGCGAGGAAGCCAAGAGGATGAGACCCATCTACAAAGCGGCCTGGTTGGGCCCCTGGGTGGCACGGTCATCATCCATCCTGTACGGGGCGCGCGGCGCGGAGCCGCCTCGCCCTGGTGGCGTGGTCCGGTGCTAGGCCTTCATCACGGCCTGCTCCGGAACAAGGCCGGTGGTGAGATAGCGCCACAGCGCCACGATCAGCTTGCGCGCCAGCGCGACGATGGCGATGCGCTTGGCGCGCTTGCCGGCGTTTTCGGTGCGGGTGCGGAACCAGCGGCTGAGCGCGCTGTCCGGCTGATGGCGCAGCCAGAGCCAGGCCAGTTCGATCGTCTTGTGGCGGGCGCGCCGGTTGCCGGCCTTGCTGATCCCCTGCTCGCGATCGATGCTGCCGCTTTGCCAGGGACTGGGCGCCAATCCGCAATAGCTGGCGACCTCGCGCCGGTTGCGGAAGTCCTTGTAGAACACCTCGTTCACCAGCGTCGCGGCAAACGCCGGGCCGAGCGCCTTGAGCTGCTGCAACTGATCCCGTCGCTTCGCCATCGGCGCCGGCGCCGCGGCGGCTTCCGCCGCGACTTCTGCCGCGACTTCTGTAGCGACTTGGGCCTGCTCCAGCGCCTTGAGCTGGTCGCGCACCAGCATCAGCCGGGCATGCTCGCGCTTCACTTCGGCCAGAAGCTGCGGCGGCAGCGGCTGCCCTTGCCAGTCCCGCTGCTGCTCCAGCCAGGCGAGCCAGGTCCGTCGTCGCAAGGTGCCGGCCGCCATGCCCAACAGGCGCAGCAGCGCCTTGATCCGGTTGGTGTGCCCCGTCTGCTCCTTCACCAGTCGTTCGCGTTCGCGGCTGGCGCGCCGGGCGTCCTCCTCGGCCACGCTCGGCACCCGGACGATCCGCACCACCCGCGGCTCGCCTCGCAAATGAGCCATCAAGGTGCGCAGCAGAAGCTCGCCATCGATCCGGTCTGTCTTCGCCCGCCGCGCCCGTTGCTCCACCGCGATGCTCGCCGGGTCGAAGATGAAGTTGGTGATCCCAGCCGCCGCGAGCAGCCGGTGCAGCCAGAAGCCGTCATAGCCAGCCTCGTAGCAGCTCACCACCCGCGGCGCCGCTCCAAGCTTCGCAGTCGCCCGGGCCTTGACCTGCTCGATCAGCGCCAGCAGCCCGGCGTGATCGCCGCCTTCCAGCTTGTGGCGCGATATCCGGTCCCGATCCGGACTGTGCAGCGTCACCAGCCACGTCTTCTGACTCAGTTCGATCGCAACGAAAATCGTGCCACAATGCCCGGCGGTGGGCGTGTTCTTGGTCAATGCTTGCATCAGACTCTCCGATGGTTCGAGTGTGGAAACCCAAACCTACCGGAAAGGGCGCGCTCACCGCCCCATGGAATCTACATTACTACGAAAGCTACGCGGCCGCGTCCGCCAATCCCACCGCCCATAGCGCAAACGCGTAGACGATCGCGATTTCATCGAGGCGGTTGAAGCGGCCCGATGCGCCGCCGTGTCCCGCGCCCATGTTGGTGCGCAAGAGCACCGGCCCGCCGGCGGTCATGTTTGCCCGCAGTCGCGCGATCCATTTCGCCGGCTCCCAATAGGTGACGCGCGGATCGGTGAGGCCGCCCATGGCGAGGATCGCGGGATAATCCTTCGCCGCGACATTGTCGTAGGGCGAGTACGACAGGATGGTGCGAAAATCCTTCTCGCTCTCGATCGGGTTGCCCCATTCCGGCCATTCCGGCGGCGTCAGCGGCAGCGTGTCGTCGAGCATGGTGTTGAGCACGTCGACGAACGGCACTTCGGCGACGATGCCGCCGAACAATTCGCCGGCGCGGTTTGCGACTGCCCCCATCAGCATGCCGCCGGCCGAACCGCCATGGCCGACGATGCGTTTTGCGCTCGTGTACTTTGCATCGATCAGCGCGCGGGCAGAGGCCGCGAAATCATCAAAGCTGTTGGTCTTCTTCTCGCGCTTGCCGTCGAGATACCAGCCCCAGCCCTTGTCGGCGCCGCCACGGATATGCGCGATCGCATAGACGAAGCCGCGGTCGACCAGCGACAGGCGGTTGGTGCTGAAGGAGGCCGGCATCGCCATGCCATAGGAGCCGTAACCATAGAGCAGTAGCGGCGCCGCGCCGTCGCGAACGAAATCCTTGCGGTGCAGGATCGAGACCGGCACCTCTGCGCCATCATGCGACGTCGCCATGATGCGGGTGGTGACATAGTCGGCCGGGTCGTGGCCGGAGGGAATCTCCTGGCGCTTGCGCAACACCCGTGTCCGCTTCGTCATGTCGTAGTCGTAGACTTCCGACGGCGTCGTCATCGACGAATAGGAGAAGCGCAGGTTCGTCGTCTCGAATTCGTAGGAGCCCATGGTGTCGAGCGAGTAGGCGGCCTCGTCGAAGGCGATCGCATGCTCTTCGTTGGTGGCGAGATCGCGGATCACGATCGCGGGCAGCGCATTGGCGCGTTCCAGCCGCACCATGTGGCCGGAGAAAAGCTCGAGGTCGATGACGTAGATGCCTTCGCGATGCGGGATCAGGTCACGCCAGTTCTTGCGCTCGGGCGATCCAAGCGGCGCGGTCACCACCTTGAAGTCGATCGCGCCGTCGGCATTGGTGAGGATGAACAGCTCGTCGCCGCGATCGGCGATCGAATATTGCACGCCCTCCTCGCGCTCGGCGATCAGCCGCGGCGGCGCCTCGGGATTTCCAAGATCGATCAGCCGCTGCTCCGAGGTCTCGTGATCGCCGCCCGCGATCACGCAGAAGCGCCCGCTCGCGCTCTCATGCAGATGGGTGAACCAGCCGGAATCCTGCTCTTCGTAAACCAACACGTCGTCGGCCTGCCGGGTGCCGAGACGATGGCGCCAGACCTGCATCGGGCGATGGTTGTCATCTAACTTGACGTAGAAGAAGCTCTTCGCATCCGCGCTCCACACCACGCCGCCATCGGTTTCCTCGACGATATCGTTGAGATCGCCGCCGGTTGCCCAGTCGCGCACGCGGATCGAGAAATATTCCGAGCCCTTGGTGTCGGCGCTCCAGGCATGCAGCCTGTGGTCCGGCGAATGCCGGCTGCCGCCAAACCTGAAATAGTCCCGGTCCTTCGCCAGTTCGTCGCCGTCGAGCACGACATGCGCCTCGCCGCCGTCGCGCGGCATGCGGCCGAACATCTCATGCTGCCCGCCCTCGCGGAATTTACGAAAGTAAGCGAACGGACCGTCGGGCGAGGGGACGCTGGAATCGTCCTCCTTGATCCGCCCGCGCATCTCCGCGACCAGCGTCTTCTGCAAGGGTGCGGTGTGGCCGAGCAGGCTCTCGGTATAGCCGTTCTCGGCTTCGAGATAGTTGCGGATATCCGGATCGAGGATCGAGGGATCGCGCAGCACCTCCTGCCATTTCGGATCCTTCAGCCAGGCATAGTCGTCGGTCACGGTGATGCCGTGCCGCGTGAAGGAATGCGGCCGCTGCGGCGCGACGGGCGCTGGGTGGGCAGGTGTCTTGGTGGCGGATTGGTCCACTCGGTCCTCGTTCCGTTTCAAAGGCTATGCCTTATATCGGGACGCAGGCGAGGATTGCCAGATGCGCCACAGGCCCTTCAATCAGCTTCGACGCTTTCGCCCAGCCATTCGATCGCGGCCTCGGTTCCACCCTTGCCGTGGGGAATGCCGAGCGCGTTGAGCGCGACCTCGACCACGCCGAGCGTGCCCAGGATCATCGGCGCGTTGACATGGCCCATATGGGCGATGCGGAAGGCCTGGCCCTGCAGGTCGCCGATGCCGGTGCCGAGCACAACGCCGCATTTCTCCTTGCAATAGCGCTGCAGCGCCGCCGGGTCATGGTCGTTCATGGTGACTGTCGTCACCGTGTTCGAACGCTCGGCAGGTTCGGTGATGTTGAAGCCGAGCACCTGTCCCTCGGCCCACACCGCAACGGCGCGCCGCACGGCTTCCGCAAGCAGCCGATGGCGCTCAAAGGCGTTCTGTAGTCCCTCGGCGGTGAGCATATCGATCGCCTTGCGCAAGGCGAACAACAGATGCACCGGCGCGGTGCCGGCATATTTGCGATAATGCTCGGTGCCTTCGCGCTCGGTCCAGTCCCAATAGGGCGTGCGCAAATCGGCGCGCTTGTGCACCTCCTGCGCGCGGGCGTTCGCCGCGACGAAGCCGAGGCCCGGCGGCGTCATCAGGCCCTTCTGCGAACCGGACATCGCGACGTCGATGCCCCAGGCGTCCATCTCGAACGGCATGCAGCCGAGCGAGGCCACGGTGTCGACCATGAACAGCGCCGGATGGCCGCTCGCCTTGATCGCCTTGCCGATCGCCTCAACGTCGTTATAGGCGCCCGATGCGGTGTCGACCTGCACCGCGAGGATCGCCTTGATCGTGTGATCCTTGTCGCGCCGCAGCCGCTCTTCCACTTCCGCGGGCCGGATCGCACGACGCCAGTCACCCTTCAACACTTCGACCTCGGCGCCCATTGCGGATGCGGCTTGGCCCCAGCCGATCGCGAAGCGGCCGCTCTCGAGCACCAGCACCTTGTCGCCGCGCGACAGCACGTTGGAGAGCGTAGCTTCCCAGGCGCCATGGCCGTTGGCGATATAGATGTAGGATTTGCCCTTGGTGGCGAACAGCTTTGAGAGATCGCGCAAGAGGCTCTCGGTCAGTTCGATCATCTCTGCCGAGTAGATATCGAGCGCCGGGCGATGCATCGCCTGCAGCACCTCGTCGGGCATCGTGGTGGGTCCGGGGATGGCCAGAAATTCCCGGCCCGCGCGAACGGTCATTGTTGGGTTCCTAATTCAATACCCCGCATATCGGGCATGGATGCAGGGATTGGCTGCAAATTTCAACCCACACTGGCGTTATTTTCCGATCGCGCCGGCGACTGCATGCCAGATCTGATCCTTGATCTCGACCGCCGGCGGGCTCGGGATCGTCGTCGCCGGGCCATCGCGGGGCTTGCATGCTTCCACCAGCGTCAGGATCCAGATCTCGCCGTCGGTGTAATAGAGGTCGCCGCCGCCATTGCGGCCTGCGATCGTCGGGCCGATGCCGGTGACCTGATATTTCGCAGCCACCATGCGGGCCTGTTCCAGGTCGGCGGTGAGCAGCGCGCGCTCGGCGTCGAGGTCGGGACCGATGTGATGGGTGATCGCGCCGGTGTAATGGCTGACGCCGACGCTGCGATCCTGCGTGGCGGCGCCGAGCCACACCGGGCGGCCCTCCTCGCCCTTGTCGAGCACCTGCCAATAGCGGACATGGTTGCGCCGATCGGCGCTGTTTCCGATCGGCTTCTCGAAGGCGAGGTCTTCGCGCCGGCCGAGATAGAAGAGATTGCTGACCGGCGCGTCGCGGTAGGGGCGGTCGAGCAACACGCTGCCGACGATCTCGATCGATGATTTCAGCGTGATCGGATCGGCCGGATACCAGCCGGCGGCGTGCATGGCGCAGACCACGTCGTATTTGTCGCCGATCAATCCGATATTCATGGGATCGCCGGGAATCCCCTGCGCGGTGCGCGTCACCATCGGCAGGTTGGCGAGGCCCTTCTGGTGCTCGTGATGGGTCCAGAATGCCGGCAGCACGAGATAGGCCGAAAGCGCATAGATCGCGAGCGTCAGCACCAGCAGCAATTGGATGCGCCGGACCCGTCCCCGCCGCGCCGAAGGTTGCGCCTTGTCGTCGAGCTCTGTCACTGTGCTGCGCTCTCAAACGGAGGTTGCGCGGAGCAGTTTAAAGGGTGGTTATCGCCTTGTCTCGCGGCAGCCGGCGGCTTCCGCCTCCTCGACCGAGCAGAACCAGCGCGTGCCCTTGGCGATCTTCATCTGGATCTTGGCGTACCAGCGGCTCTGCGGCGTGTGATAGATGCATTCGCCCGAGGTGTTGACATTGCCCTTGATGGTGCAGTCGGGCGAGGGCGCGACCGGTCCCGAGGCGGAAGCAAGCAGGATGGTGCGGGCGTTCTCCGGCGGCTTCACGGCGCCCAGGATCGGCGTCTTTTTGTTGCGGATGCGCCAGTCCCAGGGCGCGATGAAGGCGCCCTGCCACATGCCGGCCTTGGCTTCGCGCGCGGCTTTCTCGTCCGCCTCGTAATCGTGCGACAGGCGCATATAGGCGAGCGCCCAGCCGTGCGCGACCAGCCATTTCTGGATGTCCTCGCCGTCGACCTCGCAGCGCGCCACGATGCGGCCGCGGCGGTCGGTGGCGCGGGGATGGCAGGTCCAGCTCTTGTGGCCGGCATGCTTGATCAGCTCGTCGCGCGCGGCGACCCCGCAGGTCCAGCGCTCGCCGTGGGTGTTGAGGCAGAGCTGGTCGGTCGATGGCGCGTCGATGCCGCCGAGCCGGATGCGGGCTGAGCCGATCTGGAGCTGGTCGCCCTCGCGGATCTTCGGCACGCCGGTGATGTCGGCGGCCTGCGCCAGCGCGGGCGACAGCAGGAGGGCGGCAATGAGGAGCAGCGATCGCATCGGCGGGTTCACGGAAATTGGCGAACGATTGTGCGGAGATTCGGGCAGGCCGGCCAGTAGCGCGAACGCCGCAGCCCTTTCAACTTCGCGTCATTTGGCGGCGAATGGCGAATAGCGAGTGGCGAGTAGGGGAGGACCCCGACCTTTCGCCATTAGCTACTCCCCATTCGCTACTCGCCACTCACCATTCGCCTTCTCGCCAGTGCCAGCGCCATCAGCACGAAGGCCGAGGTCACCTCGGGGCCACCGACCAGGATCCGCGTCGGCGTCTTCATCTTGTTCCACTCATAGGCCCTGTACGGTCCGCGGCGGCCGCCTTCGCCGAAGCTAGCGACGATGCAGTGCAGCGCCGGCGTGAATGTCGCCACTTCCGCGCCGAGATGCGCGAGCGCCATCAGCGCCAGCGCGGCGTCGAACGCGTTCATCTCATGCGCGGTCAATTCCTGCTCCACATATATCAGCACCTGCGCGCGGATCATCGCGAACACGCCACCCGGATCGATCAGGCGCTGCGCCGCCAGCGGCAGCGCGATGAAGGCGGCGTAGCAGCGGCCGAAATAGGCGCAATAGAGCTCGGGCAGATAATAGATATGCGAGCGCGGATTCTTGAACGCGCCGCTTTGCACCAGTCGCCGCTGGAAATCGATGATACGGTGCACCGTCTCCAGCCGCTGCGGAGTCTCCAGGATCCGCCAGCGCTTGAGGTTGCGGAAGCTGACCTCGAGGATATCGAGATTCAGCGTCGGGTCGAGATCGTTGCCGTAAGGACGGTCGCCGGCGAGATTGTCGATCCAGGTGACGACGCCGCCTTCGTAATCGATATTGTCGTTGAGCGGCACGGTGACGCGCGGCTCGTTGGCCCCGCTCTGCACCTGGTAGCCGCGGTAGAAGTCGAGCAGCGGCTGCCCCAGGATCGGATGCTCGCTGCCGGCCTGCGTCGCCGCCGAGAACGCGCAGGCGGTGGTGTCGCAATCAGGCACATAGATGCCGAAGCCGAGATCCTGCTTGATCTGGGCGAAGAAGCGCGAGAAGCGCGGATGCGGCAAGGGCGCCAGCGCCGTGATCACGTTCACGGTCGAGCCGTCATGCGAGGGCACCTCCTCGGCGCTGACCGATAAACAGAAGTCGACCATGTCGGCGATCGCCCCGCGCGCCGCGCTGGTCTCCGCGCCAGAGGCGAGCCCGGTTTCGATGAAGCCGAGCAGCGCCTCGGTGAAGAATGCATCGTAATAGGCCGAGCGGTGGCGGATCTGCATCGGCTGCCACATCGGCTCGGCGATCCCGCGCCAGGGCGGGTTGATCAGCGCCCGCGCCGGCGAATGCGCGATGAAGACGCGCGCGAGGTTGAAGAGAAGAGTCGAGTTCTTGTAGCCGCGCGAGTTCAGCCCGGTCAGCGCCATCAACAATTCACGCCCGCCCATGTCGGCATCGCCGATCAGGTTGAACGCCGCATAGGTCGGGATGAAGCCGTTCCTCGCATAGGCGCCGAGCAGATGCGCGCCGCAGGCCCGGATCACGCGCTCGATCTCGGCCCCTGCGGGCGCCCGCGCTGGCGCCGCCGCGGCGGGCAGGGGATGCCGCACCTCGATATCTTCCATCAGCGCCGCGACCGGCGCGCCGATCGCCGCCCAGTCCGGCGCCTCGGCATCGCGCGCCTGTAGCAGCGCCGCCTGCAGCGCGCCGAGTCGCGCGCCGTCGTGCAAGGCCGGCAGGCCGGTCCGCCGCAGCAGGCCGCGCAGCGCCGGATTGCCGAGCGCGGTCCGGTAGAATTTCCCTAAGTGCGCGTCGCCGCCGCGATATTTCAGCAGCAGGGGATCGCAGACGTCGTACAGCGACGGCCCGTCCTTCCGGACCGTCAGCGACCGGCACACCGCCCCGGCAATGTCATGAAAACCCATGCCACCCCTTTCTGGCGCGCATGATCCGGACAAGCCGGTTCCGGCTTGTTCCGGAAAATCCTGCGCAATCCAAGGAGGCCCCACCCAGAAGCCCCCTGCAAACCTTTGAATCGCAGCACAAAATCGCAGGAAACACAAATGTGACAGACATCACATACGCCGCTGCGTTTTGGCACAATCCTCCACCCCGGCGCATTACGGATAAGGCGCGAGGGGCGAATCAGGTTGCCCTGGAAGGCTGAGCAGGTTAAGGGTTTCTGTGTTGCGGTGCCGCAAATTGAGCACAATCTGACGGCACTCGATCAAGCAACCCCTAAAACCACAGACGGCTTTGACGCGACTATACAGTCGCGCCTTGGTCAACGATTGGGATCAGAAACGCGATGAAGGTTACGCAGCTCTCCCTTTCCCGCCGCACGTTCATCGTCGCCGCCGCTTGCGTTGCGATGGTGTCGCTGGCGATTGGCGCGCATGCTGCGCTGAACAAGCGGCCGCTCGAAGCCGCCAAGGCTGTCACGACCGAGCAGGGCGTCGTTCCGGTGAAGGCCTCCCGCGTCGCGCTGATCATCGGCAACGGCCATTACCCCGATGCGAACCACCCGCTGCAGCAGCCGATCAACGACGCCCGCGACCTCGGCGCGGCGCTGCGCGCAAGCGGCTTCGACGTCGACGTCGTCGAGGACGCGACCAAGGACGACATGAGCCGCGCCGTCGACCGCCTGAAGGCCAAGGTCGGGCCGGACACGGTGGTGATGCTGTTCTTCGGCGGCTTCGGCGTGCAGGCCGGCCGCGAGAGCTTCATGCTCCCGGTCGACGCCGCGATCTGGAAGGAAAACGACGTCCGCCGCGACGGCCTGAGCGTCGAGCAGGTGCTGGCCGTGATGGACGAGAAGGGCGCCAAGGCCAAGCTGGTGGTGCTCGACGCCTCCCGCCGCAACCCCTATGAGCGCCGCTTCCGCTCCTACAGCCACGGCCTCGCCCCGATCAGCCCGCCCGAGAACACGCTGGTGATATCGTCGGCGACCCCGGGCAAGGTCACCGAGGAATCCAAGGCAGCCAACAGCCTGCTGGTCTCCGAGCTCCTCACCAACCTGAAGACCCAGGGCGGCATCGAGTCAGCCTTCAACAAGACCCGCGTCTCGATCTCCCGCTCCAGCGAAGGCGAGCAGGTGCCGTCGGTGTCGTCGTCGCTGCTTGAAGACATTCGCTTAGGCGGCTGATTCTTGGCGAAGTAGCGAATGGCGAGTAGCGAATAGGGAAGAAGTCAGCGTCTTCCTTCCCTATTCGCTACTCGCCACTCCCCATTCGCCTCTTCTGCTATTCGCCACTCCCTATTCGCTATCTCGCTTCCGCCATCACCGGCCGCACCGGGTCGCCCTCGCGCAGCAAGGCCCCCGCGCGCGCCACCACGATGTCGCCTTCCTGCACGCCGTTGCGGATCTCGACCTGGCCGGCCTGCATCAGCCCGGTCTCTACCCGCCGCGTCTCGACGCGGTCGTGCTTGATCACCTGCACCACGGTGCCGGCCGAGCCATAGAGGATTGCGGTGAGCGGCACCGAGACGCCGCAGCTCTGTCCGGTCTTGATCTCCGCCCGGCCGGCGGAATTCACCAGCAGCCGCCGGGGCGCGTTGATGGCGACGAACACCTGGCCGAGCTGAATGTTCGGCTCCACCGTCGGCGCCACCCGCCGCACCTTGCCGTCCATCTCGCCGGCGCCGATGACCTTGATCGACGCCGTCTGGTTCGGCTGCAGCTTGGCGAGATCGCGCGTCGGCACCATGCCGATCAGATCGAACTCGTTGCGTGCGATGATCGAGAACAGCGCCTCGCCCTTGCCGCCCGCGATCGTGCCGACGATCGCGCTGGAGGACGAGATCGTCCCCGCCACCGGCGCGGTGATGTTGAGCTGCCCGCCCTCGGGCAGGTTCAGCCGCGCCAGGATCTGCCCCGCGGTCACATTATCCCCCGCATCCGCCATCACCTCCGCCACCTTCAGCCCGAACCTTTCAGGCCGCACCTGCGTCTCCTCCCGCGGCATGATGATCCCGGACACCTCGACGATATTGCCGAAGCAGGTCTTGGAGGCCTTCAGCACCGTGACGGTCGCGCCCTTGGGGGCCTCGGGCTCCTCGGCGGCGAGGGTGGGGGAGATCCAGAGGAAGAGCGCGCCTCCAAGCAGCAAAGCGGGCCATTTTGCCAAAACGTCGCGCGCGCGGGGCATCATCTGCAGTCCACTTTCGAAAATCGGGCCGCTATCGATATCAGATGACCGTCGCGCCAGCCAAGCGGCGCACGCCGCCCTCAGTCTGGTGTCTCGGTTGAACTCTTGAACACCGACGGCTATCCTTTATATGATATACATATTGAAAATGTATATGGCGCGGAGGTGGCAATGCAGGTTTCCAGATGGGGCAACAGCCTTGCGGTGCGCCTGCCCAAGGCGCTGGTCGATCAGCTCGGCCTCAAGGAGGGCGACGAGCTCAGCGTCGTTGCCGCCAAGCCTGGCACGATCGAGGTCGAAACCAGGGAAGCCCAGCGCCGCCGGGCACTTGAGCGGATGGCGGCGCGTAACTGGACGCTCCCCGAGGGCTACCGGTTCGATCGCGACGAGGCCAACGCGCGGTGAGCGCCTTCTTCGACACCAACATCCTCGTCTACGCTCAGCAGGCCGGTCTCAAGTCCGAGCGGGCGCGGGCTTTGCTGGCGCAAGGCGGCAAGCTCAGCGTCCAGGTGCTCAACGAGTTCACCGCAGTCGCGCGAGGTAAGCTGCAGCACGATTGGCCTGATATCGCTGAGGCCGTCTCCGACGTCCTGACGATGCTCGATCCGCCGCTCGCGCTGACACTCGAACTCCACGCCTCGGCGCGAACGCTCGCTGAAGAAAACCTTCTGTCGTTCTATGACGCACTGATCGTCGCCGCCGCGATCGAAGCCGGCTGCGCGACCATCTACAGCGAGGACATGCAGCATGGCCACACCATCGGCGGGGTAGTGATCGTCAATCCTTTTGCTGAACGCACGGCGTGAGGCACGGGACTTTTCCGCGCAATGGATTTCGTTCCCAGGTTCAGCTCCACCGATACCAGACACCCCTTGAACGCGCTAAGCATCGCGCGATATATACCATAGATATCTATCAAGAATCAGGAGGCGGATCATGACTGCAACCGCCAAATTGTTCATGCACGGCCGCAGTCAGGCCGTGCGCCTGCCCAAGGAGTTTCGCTTCGAGGGCAGCGAGGTGCGCGTCAGCAAGGTTGGCGACAAGGTGATCCTCGAGCCGATCAAGAAGCAGCCCATCGATCTCGACAAGTTCTGGGCCGAGCTCGACGCGCTCGGGGCAAAGGACTTCCTGCCGGACGGCATCCCGGACGAGCCGCCGGCCGAACCGGACCCGCGCGTCTTCTTCGACGAATGATCTGCCTCGACACCAACATCGTCATCTGGATCGTCAACGGGCGCAGCCCGTCACTTCGCCATCGCCTCGGCGAGCAGATACGCGCCGGCACTTCGGTTGCGCTGCCGGTCGTTGCCCTCTTTGAAATGCGCTATGGCTTCGCCAAGAGCGGCCGGCGCGAGCACAACGAGCGCCTGCTCGACCGGTTTCTCGATCTCGGCATCGATGTCCTCCCGTTCGAAGCCGACGACGCGATGCACGCCGGCGAAATCCGCGCTCACCTGGAAAGCGCCGGCACGCCGATCGGACATTACGACTATCTGATCGCAGCCCAAGCACGCCGGCACGGCGCCGCACTGGTGACGCTCAACACGCGCGAGTTCTCGCGCGTGCCCGGGCTGATCGTGGTGGATTGGGCGGCGTGACGGTTAAGGGAGCGGCGTCGGCGGAGTGACTAGCCCACGGTAACACTATCCCCCGCATCCGCCATCATCAGCGCGAAGCGCTCGGTCCGCATCTGCGTCTCTTCCCGCTGCATGATGGTCCCGGACACCTCGACGATATTGCCCAAGCAGGTTTTCGAGGCGTTCAGTACGGTGACGGTCGCGCCCCTGGCAGCCTCGGGTTCCTCGGCGGCGAGGGTGGGGAGATGGCGGCCGCGGTGAGGAAGGCGGCGAGGAGGAGGGTGGGCCTATTGGCTGCAGTGAGGCACAAGGAAAGTTTGCTCATCAGCAATTTCAATCCCGATTGTCTATTTGTGAATATCAGGTGGATGCCGCGGAAGCTGGGCGCTCAAGGACTGTACCGCTCTCTAGTCCATGTTGTTGGCGGCGGTGTCTCGTAGACCAGTTCCCCCCAGTTTGAACATGAAGGATCTTTTCTAGATTACTTGTGTCGAACGATAACAATCGTTTAGATTGCACAAGTGTTGGCAGAGCCCCATCTCCCCCCTTTTCTTCGCGCGTGCCTTCGATGACGGAAATCGTTTACATCCTAATCAATGAAGCAATGCCCGGTCTTATCAAGATCGGGCGCACGAACGGCGACTTAGCTATACGTATTCGTCAGCTATATTCGACCGGCGTACCGCTTCCATTCGAGCTCTTCTATGCGTGCGAAGTTGCTAGCGGAACCTTCGTCGAAAGCAATCTGCAAGAAGCTTTCGGCGATCACCGTGTAAGCAAGGGTAGGGAGTTTTTTCGGCTTGCACCTGAGCGGGCACGTGCGGCACTCCTTCTTGCTGCGATGAGAGAGGTCAAGCTTGGGGACGAAATCTTCGAAACAAGCGAAGTTAAGGCCGAGGTCGAAGCGGCAAAAAGACGAAGTAGGTTCCGGCTTTCAATGATAGGCATCAAGCCTGGTACTGAACTTCAGTTGTTTAAAGATCCAACCATCATTTGCACCACTGTCGATGAAGGCAACCAAGTAGACTTTCGTGGTGACGTGACCTCGTTGTCGGATGCAGCCCTTCAGGCGCACACGGCCCTTGGAGATGAATGGCCATCCGTCTCTGGACCTTGGGCGTGGGCGTACAAGGGAAAGCGTTTAGATGAACTAAGGCGCGAAATCGAAGATCAGGCAGATTGATGCTGCAGCCTGCTATATCGACCTGATGTTTCTATGATCTCATTAGCTCGTGCAGATCGTCCTGAATGCTCTTGAACACATCATCTTCGATCGACTGAGCTACTCCGAACCTAACCCAAGACTCCTGAATATCTCGGCTCATACCTATTGGAAGAGGTGGGAGAACGACTCGTTCTGCATCGATCGGGAACGTGGCGTCGACTACAGAACCAGACGCGAATGCTTTGAGTTGCATTTGCGCGTGCGGCGATTGAAATGCAAGATACAGACTACCTGCGTCGGAGGCCTTGTTTGCAACAATTCGACCGACATGACCGCTTGCGAGCCAGCCCTTTCTGTCGTTTGTTATCATAACTGGTTCGCCCAATGCTTCTTCAGAACGGCCATCCGCCTGGTACGCTATCCAGCCTGCCTCTAGGCGATAGCGATCAACATCCGTCAAAGCGCGCGGCGCAATGTATCTCAGATTGAGAGGTCTAATTTGTAATAGCTGTCCGCCCGAAAGAATCGGTATGCCATGGTCGGCTCCCACGTAATTCGTCTTGTATCGTCCGCTTGGCTTCAGCGCTTTGGCGATGTCGCCCAGTAGCGGGCCGCCTCTTGCCATAAGTTCTCTGCGTGTCGACAATACAGCAGGCTCATACGGGGCCGCATCCAAGCGATCGCTAATCTCCTGAGACGATATGGTCCACCTGCGAGGGATTGGTTGTCCCGAGTCGATTGGTGGGAGAGTGGCTTCGTACAGCTTCTGCTGTTCACAGAGATGCAATCTCGAAGATTCGCGTAGTTGGACGGCCTGCTTCATTTTATCAGCGATGTCAGCAATCGTCCGATCCGGGAGCATCGGAACCTCTAAAGACGCAACGTGCTCGACCGTTATGTGATCAATGACCGATCCGCTCTTATCCTTGCGCAGAAGGTGCTGGCCGATCCGTGTACCCAGAAGGCCGAGGACATAGAATCGAAGGGTTTCATCTTCGATTTCCACTCGGATCATATCGTGGCTCAACACAAATTGAGCCATGCAGGTGTCGACATAGACCGCGGGACCGAGATTGCGGCCTGAGCAGGTCACAAGGATCATGCCCCCTTGCAGTCGGTACTCGTCGATATTCTCGTTTCTAGTTGCCGACAGCATATCTGCGGCACGGAAGGTGTAGTTGAGCGTATCCGAGGGACGCAGGTAGGGAAGCTCTTCTTCCCCCGGCATCGCGTATACGCGCTTAAAACGTGCGGGAGCCCAGACCCTCGCCTTCAGGCCGTCAGGATGCCCAAGCCGGGAATACTTGATTGCCATTTGCCCAACGCGCCGAGCGAGTAGTCGGCCTTCCGACAAATGAAAGTAGGCGTCTAACCGCGCTGTTTTCGCCAGGTCAGAGCTCGAAATCGTGAGTGTTTTCATTCTTGAGCAGCCAACCACTGGCGGAAAGCATCAGCTACCTCAGGCAACTCGTCATCAATTACCCGATCTCGAATAACGCGCACTTCCGTTCGATGCTCACCGGTCTTGGGGTCGACGTGGATCGTAGAATCCTGTCTTTCGATCAGCATATCTTCGCCAGTAGGCAACCGGCGATAGAGAGTGTTGCCGCGCTTATCGTGCCCGATCTTTCGGTCACTGCCATGAACAGCGGATATGCTAGCTTCGTCTTGGCAGCACTCCGACGCTCTTCCGACGACAAACGCCGAAGCAAAATCATTGAAGTCTGGGTGTCGTTCTTAGGCTGAAAGAGTTCTCGCGCCATATCGACGACAGCGATGACCTGGGCGTTCTGCAGGATCCAATGTCGAACGTAGCCAAGTGCGGGATTATTCAAAATGCCATTTGGAAGAACGATGGCCATTCGGCCCGTACCCTCCCTTAATAGCTGCAAGCATCTCTCTATGAAGAGTATTTCCGGCGGTTGGGATTTTTGCAGAATAGCTGCACCGTGCCTATCGATGCGCATCGACCACGTGCCGTCATCTTGCTCGTCCCAAGCGGCGGCGAGGTCGTACTGTCGCAAGACGTGCTGATCATCGATTACAATGTTGGCGCCAAATGGGGGATTCGTGAATAGAACGTCGATCGAACCAAGCGGAATCGTTTCATTTGCTTTGCGGTCCCATGTGCGTGGATTTGCCAAACTATCAGCCTGCCACAAGCCTCCCGCGCCGTCATTATTCATGACCATGTTCATTTTGGCGGCACGAATAAGTTTTGGATTGAAATCGAAGCCCATGACGCGCTGAGCCAAATACTCACTCCGTGCGCGATAGAACTCTTCCAGCTCGGCTTGCGATGGATTCAGTCGATTGCTCCAGCGCTCCTTATGAGTCTGTTCGATTTTTTCCAGAACATGGTTCATGGCGGTAATCAAAAAGCCGCCGGTTCCACAAGCGGGATCCATTAAGCGCTCTTCGGGAGTGGGATCGATCATGGCAACCGCCATCCTGCAAGCGTTCCGTGGCGTAAAAAATTCCCCGCGGTCTCCCCTTAGGTTTGAACCCACAATTTCTTCATAAGCGACACCTTTAACGTCTACGGGTGATCGAAGCAGAGAATATCGTTGTAGCTGCCCAACGATGAACGCAACTACATCGGACTTCAACTGTATGGTGCGATCATTCTCTTCAAAGATAGTAGGATATTTTTTCAACACTTTAGAGTTGAACAGATCTTGAACGCGCGCCTTCGCGGTAGCGGCCGACGTAGAGTTGACCAACTCAGTTGGAGTGACAAAAAAATTGAGAGAGGAGGACCGCTCATCCTCGATCTTACAGAAAATAATTTTGAGGAGCTCCCAGAAAGCTGCGTCTTTCTGCAGGCCCATCGCGCCGGCGATTTTGTTGTGGCATCTCCTGAACGCGAAGAGCAGGTTGTCACCCGTAACTGGCATAAGGTCGCGCAGCTTCGGCCGCTGAGCATCGGCTTCGGTTTGACCGACCGCCGGAATATCAATGATTTCTTCGAAATGAAGGGCAGACTTCGTCGTTCGCTTCGCGAAGCAAAATCGGTCGTCACCGTTCGTCCATAGGCCGTATTCACAATTCAAGCAGGCTGCCATGTACGATTGTAGCTGACCGACACCGTCTTTCGCATTGCTGGGCTTGGTGTCTGCGCTCTTAGTTTCAACCAACAACCAGGCATTCTGCTGAATGTGCTCGACACCGGGCTTGAAGACGACAACGTCCACTCGCTTTCTAGATGAGCCAACCTTGATGGGGAACTCAGGTACGGCATCGGCGGGGTCGTACTTGTATTGTCGGACTATCGCCTTTTCGATGTTTTGACGGACGTACTCCTCGGGAGTGTCTCGAAAGAACCGGCCCGTTAGGAAGTCCACCACCATTCCGTCAGGGATGCCTTGAGAGGCGGGTTGGATGGATGGTGCACGAAATTTCTTGTTGTCTGTCGCCATTCCCGACGCAGTGCCCCGAACATTTGAAAGAACAAACCGGTATCGCGCCTTTACCCTAAGGGCAATGCCCCCGGGCCAAAAGTCTGAAGCTGTGTTCCGGGGACGCCGGCGTGGAATTCTCGAGCTGTCGCCGGGCCGCTGATTTAGCCCTTCCTTTTGACGCATCCATCGTGCCGGTCTCATTGCGCTAAGCCCTGATTGCCACAGCTTCCAACCTCTCCCGCACCGCCGTAAGCACCGCACGCGCGGACACTGTCGCCTTCACTCCGATCCCCTTCGCCAACTTCGTCGCCCACGGCTTCTGCTTCCGCTCGGCAGCACGATAAAGCACCTCCCCCTTCTTCGTCAGGCGCACCAGTTTTGCACGGCGGTGGGGGGTGTCATCGAGGGTGACGATGCTTTTTGCCGCGAGTTCGTTGACGATGCGCTGCGCGCCCTGGCCGTGCAGGCCCATAGAGCGGGCGAGGCGGGCGAGGGGTCGGTCGCCGGCCACGATTAGGCTGCCGTTCAGGCGGAATACTTCCAGGGCCAATTGCGTCAGTGCGTCGGATTCTCGGTTGGATGAGGGGGCTCGCTGGACGTCAGCACGGTTTCATATTGACAAAAGAGAAGCCGCATTGACTTTCCGGCGGAGGGAAAACTGACTGCCGGACTTCTTGCCCTTGTCGCCATAGCGCTGTTTGCTGGGGCCGCGTTCTATATCAGCGTTGCCGAACTGTCCGCGGAGCGGACAGCGATACGTATGTTTTCGGCTCGCCGGCCGACGCGCCGCGAGGTCCGCCAATATAAGGAAGGGTGATCTGATGGAGGGCGAATATGACTTCTCCACCGCCGAACGCGGCAAGTTCTTTCGCAAAGCAGCGCGCCTGATGCCGCCGGTCCATCTGGAGCCGGAGGTGCTCGACTATCTCTCCGAGCGGGCCTTGGCGCGAGGAGTGTCGCTGAGTTCACTGGTCAACACGTTGCTCAAGAAAGAGATCGAGTTGATCGACGCCGGCAAATAGTCGCGCCAACTTCGCGTTCACCGGCGAATTCCCGCTGTGCACGAGGCGGATCGATGCGCCTTACTGAAGACTGATGTGCGTTGACGATCTATCAAAGGGAAACCGCATTTGCCCTCCCTGCTGTGGAGAAAGCAATGACAGCCGGACTCCTCGCCCTCATCACTGCCGCAGCGTTTGCCGGGGCCGCGTTCTACATCAACGTCGCCGAGCAGCCGGCGCGGCTCTTGCTCGACGATGCGAACCTGCTGCGGGAGTGGAAGCCGAGCTATGCGCGCGGCTTTGCGATGCAGGCGAGCCTCGCCGTCGTCTCCGGTCTGCTTGGGTTTCTCGCGAGCTGGCAGTTGCAGGATTGGCGGTGGTCGGTCGCCGCTAGCCTGATGCTGGCGAACTGGCCGTACACGCTGATCGTGATGATGCCGACCAACAAGCGGCTCGCGGCGTGGCCGGCCGAGCAGGCCAACGGCGCGTCGCGGGCGCTCGTCGTCTCCTGGGGCTGGATGCACGCGGTGCGCACCGCGCTCGGTCTCGCTGCGACCGCGATCTATCTGGCGCTGGCGGTCAGCCGATAGCGCTACGTCTTTCCAGCGGCCGCCTCGCGCGCCAGCCGTTCGGCTCTCAGCCGTTCACGATTTTTATGAAAGGCCTCTTGCGCGAGTTGATGTTCTCGCATGGCCTGCTCTGCATCGCGCCGTCGCTCGGCCTCTTTGGCCTTGCGTTGCTCCGGCGTTGGCTTTTCACGCGCTGTGTATGTTTCTGACATGCAGCTACAACGCGCGAGGCGATCAAAGGTTCCCTTCGCGTTGCGCGGTGAGGCGAAATTCCTCAATCCGATCAATATGATTTGCCCTGTCCAGTCTATCACCGAAAAATAAATCGCTTCGGTTTCTCCCCAAATCACCCCTATAAATCCGCCGTCCCGCCCGGCAAGAGGGGCGGATCGCGATCGTCACGAACGCGCGGCGGGATGCGGTGGACGCGAGTAGCTGTGCAAGACGAACGCAGCTTTTCGCGGACGGCGAAGCCGTGTGGTCCTGGCGCCCCGACGCTGGCGCTAAGTCCTGGGGGATGGAAACATCCCTAGGGGTGACGGTGGCAAGAAAGCCCGGTCACCGGGGAGAGCACGGAGTAAGCCGTAAACCATTGCGCAGGGAAGGCCGGTGTGAATCCGGTTGACCTGTGGTCCTACCCCCGTGCTTTTTGTTGCACGGGGCCCACGGGTGCAATCGGCACCCGGCCTTCCCTGTGCCCTCTCTTTGGCGAGACGGGTAACAGACGCAAAGCTCGGGCGCTAGCCGCGCCGCGAGAACGCGGACGCACGTTTCCTCAAGCTCTGTTCGTCATGCCCCGCGCATGCGGGGCATCCAGTACGCCGCAGCCTCTCTGCTTGAGCGCAGACGTCTCTGGAATACTGGATCGTCCGGTCAAGCCGGACGATGACCGTGGAGTAGCTGTTTGAAAATCGAAACTAGAGGCGCCTCAGCGATTGAAGAGCTGGCGCAGCACTTCGTTCATCGCCTGGCTGTCCTGCGTCTCGCCGCTCTCGCTCGGCGGCGAAGGGGCTGTGGATTGGGACGGCGGCTCGGGCTGTTGCTGCGGCTGCGCCGAGGCCGGCGGGATGCTGCGGCTCGGGCGCGGCGGCTGCGTTCCACCGTTCAGGCCCTGCTGGATCAGGTTGCCGATGGTCTCGCCAAGCTGGCCGCCAAGCAGCCCGCCACCTTGCCCGCCCTGGCGCTGGCCGTTCGTGCCGCCGTCCTGGGTGCCGCTTCCGCCTTGGCCGCCGCCGCCAAGGAGTCCGCCGAGCGCGCCGTTCGGCCCGAACAGGCCCTTGCCCATCTCGCGCAGCTTGGCATAGGCGGCCTCGGGATTGTCCAGGATGCCCTGCATCTCCGGATAGATGCGCGGGCCATCCCACGGCCCCTCGATCATCACGGGGATGCCGAGGCCGACCGGATCGGAGGCGCGGCCCTGGCCCTCGGTGGTCAGCACCAGCTTCGGCTCGACGCGGAAGCCGATCATCTTGGTGCCGAGATCGATGGTGCCGACGCCCGTCATCTTCACCAGCGGGCCCACCAGGTTGAGGTCGGTCGTGACCGCCTGGCCCTTGTCGATCTTGAACGAGGCCGAAAGCTGGCTCAGGTCCGTCGCGAGCTGCTCGCCCTCCTGCCAGCCGGAGAGGGGGCTCGTCGTCAGCGAGCGGATCATCTGCGCGACGTTGAGGCCGCGGATCGCGCCGTCGCGGAATACGGCGAACGCCGTGCCGCTCATGTTTCCCATGATCGCGCGCTGGCTGTTGCCGGCGGAGCGCACCGCGATCTTCGCCTGCATCCTGCCGTCGAGCTTGTCGAAACCGGCGAGACTCCGCAGCAGCGGCAGCGCCCGCACATTGCCGAGATCGGCGCTGAGCGCGTAAGTCGGAGTGCCGGCGGAGGCGTCGATGGCGAGATCGCCATTGGCGTTGCCCTCATAGGCGCCGAGATTGGCGAGCCGCGCCTTCAGCACGCCGCTCATCAAGGTCGCCTCGATCGCCGCCGGCGCGAAGCGGCCGTCGCCGATGTTGAGCTCGGCCGCGGAAATCTTCGCCTGCGCGTCGACATAGTTCAGCCCGATGAGGTCGATCGAGGCATTGCTCCAAACGGCACTGCTCAAAGGCTGCGCCGCCGTGCCGGGGTTGCCGCGCTCCATCGCCAGCGAAAGCTTCTGGAAGTCGAGATCGAGTTTCACCAGCGGCTTGTTGCTGGCGATATCGACCGAGGCCCAGCCGTTGAATGCGCCGTCGCCGAGCGTGCCGCTGACGCCGTTGAACATCACCACGCTGCCGCTCAGCCGCAGCTCGGCCCGCGCCGACAGCGGCGCCGAGAGCAGGCCGGGCGCTTCGAAGGCGATTTCGGTCGGGATATTCTGCCGCTCGATCGGCGGCTGAGGCGCGGTCGCCTTGATCTCGAATTTCAGCGGCTGGCCGCCGCCCCGCGCATTGCCGGTGATGAGGATCTTGCGGTCGCCGCCGATTGTCGCATCCGCGTTGACGGTCTCGATGCGGCTTTCGACGCGGTCGCGCACATTGGAGAACACGATCGTGCCGCCGGTGACGCTGACATGCTCGATGCCGAATTTGGCCTCGCCGGTAGCGGCGGTACTGCTCTTGGCGGGCGGACTGGGCTCGCGCACGCGCTGCAGCGGCATGGTCAGGACCGGCCGCACGATCAGCAGGTCGGTGACTTGCGGCTGGCCCGACCACAGGCTCGACAGCGTGACGTCAGCCTGGACGCTGCTCGCGGTCAGGCGGTTGTTGATCTCGCGGTCCTTCGGATCCTGCAGCGCGACATCGTTCAGCGTGATGTTGAGCGTCGGCCACAGGCTGACCTTGGCGCCGCCGTTGATGGCGAGCCGATAGCCGGTCTCGCGCTCGACCCGCTGCTGGATCGCCGACGTCAAAAAGCCGGAAGGGATGCCGATCACGGCAAGCAGCGCGATGATAACGATCACGACTCCGATCGCGGCGCCTGCAAATTTCAGTGCTCTCATCTCGACATTCCAGACCGCGCAAACGTCACGCCTCTGGCCGCGCCACAGCGCAGCCGATCCCACAAGTTTATCCCGGAAACAGGTTTCCGCTCAAAGCGGCCGAAAATAATCTGCCGCTGCTGCAAACATATGTGACTTATGGCACACTTCCATGGGGGTGAATTTTGTTACTCCGAGCCTGCAGGCAAGCCGCTCGGGAGGTTGTTGTGGAAGGCATTACAATGAGCAAACAGGCCGAATTTGCGGTCATTTTGAAGATGAACCCGATGTTCGCCGATTTGGGGGCGGACGAATTGCAGCGGCTCGCGGGTCTTTGTCACACCCAGCAACTCCAGGCGGGCGAGGTGCTGTTCCAGAAGGGCGATGCCGGTGACGCCCTGTTCGGGGTCCGGCGCGGCCAGGTCCGCATCGAGACCGGCGCCTCCAACGGCAGCCGTCCGACGCTGAACTTCATGGGCCCCGGCGATCTCTTCGGCGAGGTTGCCGTCCTCGATGGCCAGGACCGCACCGCGGACGCGACCGCCGGAGACGCAAGCGAATTGTTCGTGCTGCGCCGCGAGGATTTTCTCAACTTCCTCGAGCGCGAGCCGAAGGTTGCGGTGAAGCTGATCGAGCTGCTGTGCCGGCGCATCCGATGGATGAGCGAGCGGATGGAGGAATCGGTGCTGCAGCCTTTGCCGGTTCGCCTCGCCAAGCGGCTCTGCGCGCTGGCGTCCGACTACGGTTCCGAAGTCCACATCTCGCAGGAACAGCTCGGCATCTTCGTCGGCGCCGCGCGCGAAAGCGTCAACCGTCAGCTTCAGCTCTGGCGCAAGGACGGCATCCTGGACCTGCAGCGCGGACGAATCCTGCTGCACAACATGAACAAGCTCACCGCGGTGGCGAGGAAGGAGTAGGACGACCGCGCCCGCCTACTCCGCGGCGGGCGAGACCATCGATGATGGGTGCTGCTTCTTGGCGGGTGGCTCGCCCTGATGGTCGGAGGGCGGTTCCTCGTCGGCGTGCGAGACGATCAGCCGCTTGCTGAAGCGCCAGATCACGTTGCCGATGTCGTCCATCACCATGAACATCGCCGGCACGAACACCAGCGACAGCACCGTCGAGAACAAGAGGCCGCCGATCACGGCGAGCGCCATCGGCGAGCGGAACTCGCCGCCGGCGCCGACCGCCAGCGCGCTCGGCATCATGCCGGCCACCATCGCAACGGTCGTCATCACGATCGGGCGCGCGCGCTTCATGCCAGCGTCGATCATCGCTTCCTCGCGCCGCTTGCCGGCGCGGATCGCCTCGATGGCGAATTCCACCAGCATGATCGCATTCTTGGTGACGATGCCCATCAGCATCAGGATGCCGATCCAGACCGGTGTAGTGAGCTGCTTGCCGGTGAGCAGCAGAGCTGCAATCGCGCCGCCGATCGAGAGCGGCAGCGAGAACAGGATGGTGATCGGCTGCAGGAAGGTGCCGAACAGCAGCACCAGCACCGCGTAGACCATCATCAGCCCGGCAGTGATCGCGGTGGCGAAGCCGTCCGAAAGCTCGTTGAGGCTTTCGGCGTCACCCGATGGGCTCACCTTGACGCCCTTCGGCAGGCTCTTCATCACCGGCAGCTCATAAATCTGCTTGGTTGCATCGCCGAGCGCGGCGTTGCCGACGAGGTCGGCCGCGACCGTGGCCTGCCGCTCGCGATCGTAGCGGTTGATGCTGGTCGGGCCCTGGTCGAGCTGGATGTCGGCGACAACCGACAGCGGCACGCCGCCGCGTTCACCGCGCTGGCCGAGCGGCACCCGGAGTTGCTCCAGCATCTGCAGGTCGCTGCGCGCGGAATCCTCGAGCTGGACGCGGATCGGCACCTGGCGGTCGCCGGCATCGAATTTCGCCAGTGCCGGGCCGACATCGCCGATCGTTGCCACGCGGATCGTCTGCGACAGGCTCTCGGTGGAGACGCCGAGCCGTGCCGCCAGTTCGGCGCGCGGGCGGATGCGCAGTTCGGGCCGATCGAGCGCGGTTTCCGAGATCACATTGGCGATGATCGGAATCCGCTTCATCTGCGTCGCCAGTTCGCTTGCGACATTGTTGACGATATTGCTGTCGACGCCGGTCACGACCAGCGAGATCGCGCGCAGGCCGTTCTCGTCGAGGAACCAGTAGCGGATGTCGGGGACGTTCTCGAGCTCGTTGCTGATCGAAAGCTCGAGTTCGCGCTGGGTGATCTTGCGCTCGCTCTTCGGCGTGTAGTTGATGATCAGCGCGGCGCGCCGCACTTCCTGCGTGCCCGGCGGCACCCGGCCGCCGTCAACGAACACGCTTCTCACCTCCGGCCGCTTGCGCAGGCGCGCGACGATCTCTTCCGTCACCTTCTCGGTATGCGCAAGCTGCGAGCCCGGCGGCAGCTCCATCGCCAGCAGGGAGCGCGCGGTGTCCTGCGCCGGCAGGAAGCCTTGCGGCAACAGCCTGATGCTCCAGATCGATGCCGCGAAGACGGCGAAACCGATCACCACCGTGATGTAATGGTGCTTCACCGACCACGTGACCAGGCTGTGATAGGTCCGCAGCACGCGGCCCGGCGGCGGCTCCTCATGGGCATGGTGCTTGAGGAAGTAGGCAGCCAGCATCGGCGTCACGAAGCGCGCCGCAAGCAGCGAGAAGAACACCTGCACCGACACCGTGATGCCGAACTGCTTGAAGAACTGGCCGGCGATGCCCGACATGAAGCTCGCCGGTGCGAAGATCGCGATGATGGTGAGCGAGATCGCGATCACCGCAAGCCCAATTTCGTCGGCAGCTTCCAGCGCGGCGCGGTAGGGCGACTTGCCCATGCGCATATGGCGCACGATGTTCTCGATCTCGACGATGGCATCGTCGACCAGGATGCCCGTCGAAAGCGTGATGGCGAGAAAGCTGACGAGGTTGAGCGAGAAACCCAGAAGGTCCATCGCCCAGAATGCCGGGAAGATCGATAGCGGCAGCGAGACTGCGGCGATGATGGTGGCGCGCAGGTCGCGCAGGAACAACAGCACGATGATGACGGCGAGTATCGCGCCCTCGAACAGCGTCGAGATCGCGGCTTCGTAATTGCCCTTGGTGAACTCGACCGAGGTATCGATCAGCTTGAGATCGACATCGGGGTAGGCGGCCTTCAGCGCATCGATCCGCTTCTGCACGGCGGCGGCGACCACGACGTCGCTCGCGCCCTTGGAGCGCTTGATGCCGAGTGCGACCACCGGCTCGCCGTTGAAGCGGGCGAAGGTGCGGCGGTCGGCGATGGTGTCGGTCACCGTGCCGAGATCGTCGAGCCGCACCTCGCCGCCGCCGAACAGCGGGATCATGGTGCCGGCAAGCTCGTTCAGCGTCTTGGCTCCGGCGAGCGTGCGGATCGCCTGGTCGTTCTTGCCGATCTCGGCGCGGCCACCGGCGAGGTCGACATTGGTGCCGCGCAGGATCTGGCTGACATTGACGGCGGTGAGCCCCGCCGCCTGCAGCCGATCGGGATCGAGCGAGACCAGGATCTCGCGCTCGACGCCGCCGATGCGCTCGACCTGGGCGACGCCGCGCACGCCCTGCAGCGCGCGCTTGACAACGTCGTCGACGAAATAGGAAAGCTGCTCCGGTGTCTTGCCAGGCGAGATCGCGGCATAGGTCACGATCGGCAGGCCGATGACGTCGACGCGCTGGATCAGCGGTTCGGTGACGTTTTGCGGCAGGTTGGCGCGGACGCGGGTGACGGCATCCTTGACGTCGTTCAGCGCGCGATCGGTGTTGGTCTCCAGCGCGAACTGGATCGTGGTCACTGACAGGCCGTCGGTGATCGACGAGGAGATGTGGCGCACGCCCTCGACGCCCGAGACGCCGTCTTCAATCGTCTTGGTGACCTGCGCTTCCAGTTCGGACGGCGCCGCGCCGAATTGCGACACCGCCACGGAGATCACGGGGATGTCGGCGCTCGGCAGCCGCGTCACCGCAAGCTTGGCGAAGGAGACCCAGCCCAGCACCAGCAGGATGATCGAGAAGACGATCGACGGCAGCGGGTTCCGGATCGACCAAGCCGAGATGTTCAAAGCCATTAGCGTGTCCGCGTGCGCTCGAGTTCGTCGGCGAACATGATCTTGATCTGGTCGCCGTCATGCAGCGAGGTGCCGGCGTCGGCGACGACAGTTTCGCCGACGTCGAGGCCCTCAAGGATTTCCGTTGACGTGTCCGAGGTCAAGCCGACCCGCACTTTCCGCGTCTCGATCGTGTTACCCTTGACCACCTGCACGGTGAGGCGGTCGATCGCGGTGCGCGGAACGGCGACGCCGCAAGACCGCTTGGCGTCGATATTGGCGCGGGCGAACATGCCGACCTTCAGCGAGGGATTGTTGGTGAGGGATATCCTGACATGGCCGAGCTGGGTGTTGCGGTCGATCTGCGGCGAGATCTGACGCACCTTGCCGACCATGTCGGGTGCATCGTCGCGGCTGATCCGCACGGTTGCGCCGGGATTGAGCTTCAGGAGGTGAATGCTCGGCACTTCGGCATCCAGCTCGATCTCGTTGTTGATCGCGATCCGGAACATCGGTCCGGCCTGTGGCGAGGCGGGGGCTCCGACGGCGGTCCGCACCTCGGTGACCAGGCCTGCGGCCGGTGCGCGCAGGGAAAGCGATGCTGCGCGTCCGCCTGCCTGCTGCTGTTGCTGCGGCGGCGGGGTCAGGCGCGCCAGTTCCTGGTTCTCGGTCACGGTGTCGCCCTCACGGACAAGGAGATCGGTGACCTTGGAGCCTTCCTGATCGACGCCGACCTGCGCTTCGCGACGCGGCACGATGTAGCCGGTGACGCGCACCATGTCGGAAAAACAAGCGTTGGTGGATTTGGTGACGACGACGAGCGCCTGGCCCGGCGTTTCCTTCTCTTCCGGACGCGGGCGATGCTCCAACCAATAATAGCCGGCGCCAAGTGCGACGACGAAGACTGTTCCGAGCACAGGCTTTAGGTATTCGGAGAATTTCATCGCCGGATCGATCCAGACCTGAAGTTTAGCTGAAGCGGAACGCTTCGAATGTGTTGAAGTTTAGCTCAAAACAAAATGCGTCCCGCAGGGATGCGAGACGCATCTTACCCCTAAAATATCACGCCGCGCCACGCCGTTTACTTGACGGTTACTTGGACGCGGTCGCCTTATTTTCCATGTTCACGACCTGCACACGGCGGTTCACTTCCGCCAGCGGCTGGCCCGGATCCTTCAACTTGCTTTTGCCGTAGCCGACGGTGACGAGGTCGGAACCGTTGATGCCATATTTGTCGACGAGATAGCGCTTGATCGCCTCGGCGCGCCGCTCGGACAGGTCCTGGTTGAAGGCCTCGCCGCCGGCGGCGTCGGTGTGGCCGGCTACGACGAAGGTCGAGCCCTTCAGGTCGGCATTGGTCAGAGCACGGCCCAAGGCCTGCACGGAAGGCAGCGACTTGGCGTTGATCTGAGCCGAGTTGTAATCGAAGTTGATTTCCAGATCGATCTTGGGCTTGTCCTTGACGATGGTCGCGATCTCCTCGCGCTCGGCCGACGACAGCGAGCGGGTGGAGCGGCCGCGGATGGTTTGCACGAACTTGTCCTCAGTGGCGTTTGCGGCCGGCTCGACCTTCGGTCCGATCGACAGGCCGCGGGTCAGCGGCTTCTTCTCAGGCGTCAGCGCCCTGAGGATCTGTTCCTCAGTGACGTTGTCGCCGGCCCGGGCGTCCGCCATGCCAAGGGCAAGCGTGGCGCCGATCGTTGCAACCGAAAGCATGGCAGCAAGATTCTTCCTCGCAGAGATGTCGAACATTGTCAGCCCCCTCTTGCGCTGCTCGCGCGGTTTCAAATCAACTGCCAAAATCACTGCCGGTGCTTGATCCCGGCCCACCTTAAATTTTTAGTCTCACACGTCCGCTCGAGGTTCGAGGTCGGACGGCGCTACCTATCCAGATTATTGTCACTGCACGCCATAGTCGGCGAATTCCTTGACGATGTTCGGGTCCATCGCCTTGGCGTTGGTGATGTCCAGATCCCCTTCCGCGATCGCGCCGTTGCGCTTCTTGGCAAGGCCGCGCCCGTAGAGGGAGGACGTCAATCTGGGATTGATCTTCAGCGCCGCATCGAAATCTGCAATGGCGTTCTTGGCTTGCCCGCTCTTTAGATTCAGCAGGCCGCGGCTGTCGAGCGCATCGACGAAATTCGGGCGCAGCCGCAGCGCCTCGTTGCAATCCTTCAGCGCGGCCTGCAGGTCGCCGATGACGGTGCGGGCCCAGCAGCGGTTGTTGTAGGCCTCGACGTCCTTGGGGTTGAGCCGAAGCGAGTTGTTGAAGTCCTTGATGGCGAGTTCATAGGCGCCCTTGCTGGCATAGACCTGGCCTCGGCGGTAAAGCGCGGCCGCATCATCGGGATTGTCGTTGAGCCGTGCCGTCAGCGTCTTGATGGTCGGATCATCGGCCAGCGCGTCGGCCGGTTTTGTCGCCGGGGGAGCAGGCGGAGCCGCGGTTTCCACCGGTGGCGGCGTGGGCGGCGGCGGTGGCGAAACGGTCGTGGTTTGCGCCGGAGGCGGTGCAGGTGGCGGCGACGGTGGGGCAGGTGGTGGGGCCGGCGGGGCGACCGCCGTTTGAGCCGGCGGTGGCGGCGGAGGCGCAGGCGGCGGCGGGCTCTGCGGCCGCGCCGCGGAGCCCGGAATGAAGGAGAAATCTTCCGCAAGCGAAGACGATATCCACGGCACCTGTTCGCTGCGCGAGGCGCGGGTGACACCGACGCGGGTGCGATTCAGCGTCTCCTCCGCCATCAGGTCGGGCGTGCGGATCTCCTTGAGCAGTTCCCGCACAAACAGGCTGTGGTCGCTGCCATTGTCCGAGATCACGGACGACAGCGCCGCCGAATACATCACCAGCGTTCCGTTCGGCGCGATCACGGGTGCGAGGCCCGCTGAAAAGCTGCGGAATCGGCGCTCGAACGGGTTGCGCCTGGAAGCATCGATCAGGGCAATCTTGACGCCGGCGCCGCGGCTGTTGATCTCGCCCAGGACCGTCTCGAGACTGAAACCATCGCGGCGGACGTCGGCCTCGCTCCAGATCTGGGCGTCGATCGGGATCATGTAACTCTGGCGGCTGGACTGGATGCCGTAACCCGAGAAGAACAGCAGGACGACCGAGCCCGGCTTGATCTTGCCGTAGAGGCGATCGAAGGCGCGCCGCATCTGTTCGCCGGTCAAATTCTCCCCGATGTCGACATTGAAGCCGTCGCGCTTGAGCTCGTCGGCGACGTCGCGCGCGTCATTGATCGGCTCCTTCAGCGGCGCATCCGCGTCGGGATATTTGGCGTTGCCGATCACCAGGGCATAACGGTCGCCCGCAGCGAAGGTGGGGGCGGTCGAGGCGACGGCAAAAATCAACGTGAGGAGTAAAGCAAAGCAGATGTTCATAATCGCGGCAGTCCAGCCAAAAGACGCCGATCCCGGTCTGCGCCGCGGCGACCTTACTCTACGCAACCGGCATTATCAAACCGCGCTCACAGGCCGTCAACCGCTTGCGCTGTCATCGTTAATTGCGACAATTAAACGCGAGGCGACGGCTTCCGGCAGGGAATAAATCACGCCTCGTATGGCCGTGCGGATGGCGGCGCAGGTTCCGTCGGCAGCGCCGCAGTGGGCAATGTGGCACACCTCCGACATCGTCGCGCGCGGTCCTGTTATGCAGCCGCGGCAAGCACGCAAGGTTTGACCTTTGCGAACCGTGATGGCTTGCTTGCCGCGTGACGGCCACTCCAACAAGAAAAGCGAAACCGATGGGAAACGCCTACGAGATCTATGCCCTGCGCTATGCGACAATGTCGCCGCGCACCCCGCAGATGAACTTTCTTGCGCCTGATCCGCATGAAACCACGGCGCAGGACCTCGATTATTTCGTCTGGCTGATTCGAGGAGCAGGCCGCGATATCCTGGTCGATACCGGCTTCAATGCCGAGGAGGCCAAGCTGCGCGCCCGCAAGCTGACGCTCAATCCGGTCGATGCGCTCGATCGCTTCGGCGTCTCGGCGGCTTCGATCCGGGACGTGATCGTCACCCACCTGCATTACGACCACGCCGGCAATCTCGATCGCTTCCCGAACGCGCGCTTCCATTTGCAGGAACGCGAGATGAGCTACGCGACCGGGCGGTGCATGTGCACTGGCATGCTGCGGCATCCTTTCTCCGTGGAACATGTGACGCTGATGGTCCGCCATGTCTATGGCGAGCGCGTCACGTTTCACTCCGGAGATGGCGAGGTCGCGCCAGGCATCACCGTGCACCGTGTCGGCGGCCATTCCGATGGCCTGCAGGTGGTGCGGGTCGAGACCGCACGCGGTCCTGTCGTGCTGGCATCCGACGCCGCGCATTACTACGCCAATCTGCAGAAGCGCAGCCCGTTCCCGATCGTCTACAATATCGGCGACATGGCGATCGGTTGGGAAACCGTCGAGCGGCTCGCCGGGCATCCCGATCGTTTCATTCCCGGGCATGATCCAATCGTCGCCGAGATCTATCCGCGCGCCAGCGATAAAGTTGACGCCTTTGCCCTCCATCTTGCGCCGTCACGGTCGTTTGCGAAATAGGTGTTTAAGGCGCCTTGCCAGTCATCGCGAAGCACACCGTTTCCCCTCATCCTGAGGAGCGCGGCACGCGCGTCTCGAAGGATGAGGCCACGGCGGGGCCTCATGGTTCGAGACGGCGCGCTGGCGCGCCTCCTCACCATGAGGGACTAGGGCCAGCTAATACGCTTCCTTGGCGTCCGCCTCTTCGCTGGTCTGCACCAGTTCAAGGCTGTGTTCGATCTTGCCGAGCAGTTTTCCGAGCTGCCGACGCTCCTGCGCGGACAGGCATGAGAAAATCTCCTGCTCCCTTCGGAGCAGGCGCGGGATCAGTTCCTCGTACAGCGCCTTCCCCTTGCGGGTAAGCTGCAGGCGAAATTCGCGACGATCCTCGGCATTCTCGACGCGTTCGACGATCTGGCGTTCCATCAACGCGGTGACGGCGCGGCTGATGGTGGACTTATGCGTCCGCGTGCAATCGGCGATGTATTGTGCGCTGCAAGCATCGCGGCGGAAGCCGAGCGTTGCGAGGACGCGCCATGAGGGAATGTCGAGCCCGTAGCGCGCCTGATATTCCGCAGAAAGCGCCGAACTGACTTCGGCCGCCAATCGGTTGAGGCGGAACGGCATGAAGTGGAAGAGGTCGAGCCTTTTCTTGGCGGCCGAGTCTTCCCGGGGCGCGACAGAGTCCGGTTCGGACTGCGTCGCCGCCATGCCGTCGCTCGAAACCGATTTCGTCAAAATGCCTCCGCAGGGGAGTTGACGGCAGCGCCGTCCGGGAGTTTAAGATCGTTGCATGTGAGACTAATTTAACAGGGTCACGAGGAAGCGGCAAGGGTTTGAGCGAATGGCGCAGGCCAGCACTCAATTCGGCTATCTGAGGCATCCCGACCAGGACCGGGCGGCAGCCGACACGGCTGAACATCCCGTCGTGGTAGTCGGCGCGGGTCCCGTGGGCTTGTCCCTTGCGATCGATCTCGCCCAGCGCGGACAGCCGGTGGTGCTGCTCGACGACGCCGACCGGATCGGCGAAGGCTCGCGCGCGATCTGCTTCTCGAAGCGCTCGCTGGAATTCTGGGACCGGCTCGGCGTCGGCGAGCGCATGGTCCAGAAGGGCGTGGTCTGGAGTGTCGGCAAGATTTTCCACGGCGCCTCTCAGCTCTATCAGTTCAACCTGTTGCCCGAGGATGGTCACAAGCGGCCGGCCTTCATCAACCTGCAGCAATTCTATGCCGAGGCCTATCTGGTCGATCGCGTGCGCGAGCTTCCCGCGATCGACCTGCGCTGGCGCAACAAGGTGATTGGGCTGGAGAGCCGCAACGATGGCGTCGCGCTGACCATCGAGACGCCGGAGGGCGCCTACACGATCCGCGCTTCCTTCGTGATCGCCTGCGATGGTGCGCGCTCGTCCTTGCGCGGGATGGTCGGCGCGGAATTTTCCGGGCAGATGTTCGAGGATCAGTTCCTGATCGCCGACGTCAAGATGACTGCGGCGTTCCCGACCGAGCGATGGTTCTGGTTCGATCCGCCGTTCCATGCCGGACGCTCGGCGCTCTTGCACAAGCAGCCGGACGACGTCTGGCGGATCGACCTGCAACTCCATCCGGATGCAGACCCGGTGCACGAAAAGAAGCCGGAGAATGTGCGGCCGCGGATCGCGCGCATGCTCGGCCACGACAAGTTCGAGTTCGAGTGGATATCGCTCTACAAATTCCAGTGCCGGCGGATGGACAAGTTCATCCACGGCCGCGTGATCTTTGCCGGCGACGCCGCGCACCAGGTCTCGCCCTTTGGCGCGCGCGGCGCCAATTCCGGATTGGAGGACGCCGAGAACCTGTCGTGGAAACTCGACCGCGTGCTGCGCGGGATTTCGCCGGAATCGCTGCTCGAGAGCTATCACATCGAGCGCAGTGCCGCGGCGGATGAGAACATCCGCGAATCCACCCGCTCGACCGATTTCATGGCACCTGCCTCGCGGCAGGAGGCGCGGCTGCGCCAGGCGGTGCTGGCGCTGGCCAAGGAAACCGAATTCGGCAAGCGCATGGTCAATGGCGGCCGGCTGTCGGTGCCGTCGGTCTATGAGACGCCGCTGTCGACGCCGAATGGTGACGCATGGCGCGGCGGACCTCGGCCGGGCGCTTCGATGCTGGACGCGCCGATCGCCGGACGTGACGGCAGTCCGCAGTTCCTGACTGAGGCGTTTATCAGCGCGGGAACGCGGTTCACGCTATTGGAGTTTGGTAATGGCGCTGCGGTGGATGTGCCCGAGGGCATCAAGACCATCCGCATCGGTGGCGATGACGGCTTCGTCGACGCCACGGGTCTCGCCGGCAAGCGCTATGACGCCGAGCCCGGCTCCGCCTATCTGCTGCGGCCCGACGGCTATGTGGCGGCGCGCTTCCGCCACCCGACGCGGCCGCTGTTAGAGGCGGCGCTGGCGCGGGCGTCGGGCTTGAACTGAGGTTTGTCATGGCGCTGTCGACCAGCTCGAACTTCGCAAAACCCGACGACGCCTTCCGCGCCATCGTCGAGGCGCATCGTGGCCTCACCGATGCGCAGAGCGCCGATCTCGACGCCGCGCTGGTGCTCGTGCTCGCCAACCACATCGGCGACATCGACGTGCTGCACGAGGCGATCGCGCTCGCCAAGCGACGGATGCTGGAGGCGAGCCAGCAGCAACAACAACAGCAGCAGCAGCAATAACGAGGGCACCCGATGGCCAAAGGCTTTGCGTCCACCACGGATCTCGCGGAGAAGAAGATCACCTTCTCCGAGATCGGTACCGATCTCTACGCCTTCACCGCCGAGGGCGATCCGAACACCGCCGTGATCGTCGGCGAGGACGGCTGCCTTGTGTTCGATGCGCAGGCGACGCCGGCGATGGCCAACAAGGTGATCGAGCGCGTGCGTACTGTGACCGACAAGCCGATCAAATATGTCGTGCTGTCGCACTATCACGCGGTGCGCGTGCTCGGGGCCTCCGCCTACAAGGCGCAGGGCATCGTCGCCTCGCAGGAAACCTACCGCCTGATCGAGGAGCGCGGCCAGCAGGACTGGGATTCCGAGTACGGGCGCTTTCCCCGCCTGTTCCAGGACGCGCAGAGCATTCCCGGCCTGACCTGGCCGACGCTTACCTTCGAGGGCGAGATGTCGATCTATCTCGGCAAGCGCGAGGTGCGGCTGATGCAGCTTGGCGCCGGGCATACGTCCGGCGACATCGTCGCCTGGGTGCCGGATGCCGAGGTGATGTTCTCCGGCGATCTCATCGAATATCATTCCGCCTGCTATTGCGGCGATGCGCATTTGCGCGAGTGGCCGATGACGCTGAACGAGATCCGCGCCTTCAATCCCAAGGCGGTCGCGCCGGGTCGCGGCGACGCGCTGAAGGGCCTTGCCACCACGCGCGAGGCAATTGCGATGACGCGTGATTTCGTCACCACGCTCTACGGCGCAGCCGAGGCGTCGGTGGCAAAAGGGCGTACGCTGAAGGAGACGATGGCGGCGACGCGCGAGGTGATGGACCCGAAATTTTCCAGCTTCGCGATCTACGAGCATTGCCTGCCGTTCAACGTCTCGCGCGCCTATGACGAGGCGTCCGGGATCGACGATCCCGTGATCTGGACCGACAAGCGCGACCGCGAAATGTGGGCCGCCCTGCAAGGAGGAGGATGACCATGAACATCAACACCTCGCCTGATACGATCGCGAAAAGCTCCGCGCAAATCACGCCGGGCTACATGTCCGGCTTCGGCAACAGCTTCGAGACCGAGGCCCTGCCCGGTGCCTTGCCGGTCGGGCGCAATTCGCCGCAGCGCTGCGCCTACGGGCTCTATGCCGAGCAGCTCTCCGGCTCGCCCTTCACCGCGCCGCGCGGGGCCAATGAGCGCTCCTGGCTCTACCGCATCCGCCCATCGGTGAAGCATTCCGGGCGGTTTGCAAAAGTCGATGCCGGGCTGTGGCGCACCGCGCCGTGCCACGAATACGAGATGCCGATCGCGCAGCTCCGCTGGAATCCGGCGCCGATCCCGACGCAGGAGCAGACTTTTCTGCAGGGCGTGCAGACCATGACCACGGCTGGCGATGCCAATACGCAAGGAGGCATGGCCGCGCATGTCTATCTGATCACCAAATCGATGGTGGATCAGCATTTCTACAATGCCGATGGCGAGATGATGTTCGTGCTGCAGCAGGGCAATCTGCGCCTCGTCACTGAGTTCGGCCGCATCGATGCCGAGCCGGGCGAGATCGTGGTGATTCCGCGCGGTGTGAAATTCCGTGTCGAGATTCCGAACGGGCCCGCGCGCGGCTATCTCTGCGAGAACTACGGCGGCGCGTTCACGCTGCCGGAGCGCGGTCCGATCGGCGCCAATTGCCTGGCCAATTCGCGCGACTTCCTGACGCCGGTGGCCAGCTATGAGGACAAGGACACGCCGACCGAGCTCTATGTGAAATGGGGCGGCTCGCTCTGGAAGACGACATTGCCGCATTCGCCGATCGACGTGGTCGCCTGGCACGGCAACTACGCGCCGTACAAATACGATCTGCGCACCTTCTCGCCGGTCGGCGCGATCGCGTTCGATCATCCCGACCCCTCGATCTTCACGGTGCTGACCTCGCCGTCGGAGACGGCGGGCACCGCGAATATCGATTTCGTTATCTTCCCTGAGCGCTGGATGGTGGCGGACAATACGTTCCGGCCGCCGTGGTACCACATGAACATCATGTCGGAGTTCATGGGCCTGATCTACGGCGTCTATGACGCCAAGCCGCAGGGTTTCGTCCCCGGCGGCATTTCGCTGCACAACTGCATGCTGCCCCACGGCCCTGACCGCGAGGCGTTCGATCACGCCAGCAATAGCGAGTTGAAGCCGGTGAAGCTCACGGGCACGATGGCCTTCATGTTCGAGACCCGCTTCCCGCAGCGCGTCACCGAGTTCGCGGCGAGATCTGAGACGTTGCAGGACGACTACGCCGATTGCTGGAAGGGACTGGAGAAGCGGTTCGATCCGGGCAGGCCATAGTATAAACTCTCTCCGTCATTCCGGGGCGCGCGAAGTGCGAGCCCGGAATCCATTTCCCCACCCGCGCCTGTGGCCAAATGGATTCCGGGCCTGCGCCTTGCGGCGCACCCCGGAATGACGAACGATAGAGCGTCGAAACATTCGGCAGGAAAGCATGTCCCACCCCAACGACCCAAAGCTCCGCTCCTTCATTCCCGTCGATCCCGCGTCCGATTTCCCGATCCAGAATCTCCCTTATGGCGTGTTCTCGGCCAAGGACGGTCTTGCTCCGCGTGTCGGCGTTGCGATCGGCGACTATGTGCTCGATCTCTGGCAGCTTGCGCAGGACTGCCGGATCGATGTCGTCGAACCCGCGGTGTTCGCCGCGTCCTCGCTCAATCCGTTCATGGCGCTCGGTCCAAAGGTGTGGTCGCGCACCCGCGCACGGATCAGCGAACTCTTGCGCCACGACCATTCCGAGCTGCGCGACAATGAGCGCCTGCGCCAGCGCGCGCTGGTGCCGATGACTGAGGTGAAGCTGCATCTGCCGATCACGGTCGCCGGCTACACCGACTTCTATTCATCGAAGGAGCATGCCACCAATGTCGGCGTCATGTTCCGCGGCAAGGACAATGCATTGCAGCCGAACTGGCTGCACATGCCGATTGCCTATAACGGCCGCGCCTCGACTGTCGTCGTCAGCGGCACGAAAGTACGCCGGCCGCGCGGGCAGTTGAAGCCGCCGACTGCCGACGCGCCGAGCTTCGGTCCATGCAAGCGCCTCGATTTCGAGCTCGAGATGGGCGTCGTGGTCGGCCAGCCGTCTGCGATGGGCGAGATGCTTGGCGAGCAACAGGCCGAGGAGATGATCTTCGGCTTCGTGATCCTCAACGACTGGAGCGCGCGCGACATCCAGCAATGGGAGTATGTCCCGCTCGGTCCATTCCAGGCAAAGGCCTTTGCGACCTCGATCAGCCCATGGGTGGTCACGCGCGAGGCGCTGGAGCCGTTCCGCCTGCAAGGACCCACGCAAGAGCCGGTGCCGCTGCCCTATCTGCGCCAGACGAGGGCGAACAATTACGATCTCACGCTCGACGTCGCCCTGCGCGCCGCCGGGATGAACGAGGCGGCGCGGATCTGCCGCACCAATTTCAAATACATGTACTGGTCGTCGGTGCAGCAATTGGTGCACCACGCCTCCTCCGGCTGCGCCATGAATGTCGGCGATCTCTTAGGCTCCGGCACTATCTCCGGGCCGGAGAAAGACCAGCGCGGCAGCCTCTTGGAGATAAGCTGGAACGGCACCGAGCCAGTCGAACTCGCCGGCGGCATCAAGCGCACTTTCCTCGAAGACGGCGACTCGCTCGTCATGCGCGGCTGGTGCCAGGGCGACGGCTATCGGGTCGGTTTTGGTGAGGTGGAAGGGACGATTGTGCCGGCGGAGTGACCGAGGAGCATGTAGGGTGGGCAAAAGCGAAGCGTGCCCACCTTCAAGCACTCCGCTCGTGACGGTGGGCACGCTGCGCTTTGCCCACCCTACGCAGCTTCGCTCGCAATGACGATGTGGCTGCTTTAGCGCTGTCCCGGCGGAATGTCGCGCAGCCTCGCTGAATGCGCGGCGATATCCTCGAGACTGTACTTCAAATGCACCCGCTGCTCAGACGGCGTCTGCTTCACCGCACACACGCCCGGCCGCCATTCCTGCGCCGGCCTTATCGGCCGCGGTGCGAAGCCGCCGCCGCAGTTCGGGCAGACGTTGAACAGCCTGTGCTCCACGCAATCCGCGCAGAAGGTGCATTCGTAGGAGCAGATCATCGCCTCCGTCGCGCTCGGCGGCAGATCCTTGTCGCAATATTCGCAGTTCGGTCGCAGTTGCAGCGCCATGGCCGTTTCTCAGGGTGAGGCGAAACACATCATCGCAAAGTCGCTTTCCAAATCGAATGACGGAATTCCCTCGATTTGCGCCACGCTATTTGCTTATTGCCTTCAACGGCAATTTCGCGCTTTCCTTCAGCCGGTCAAGCACGATCGAAGAGCGCACATGGGCGACGCTCTGGTGCGGCATCAGCACATTGTTGACGATGTCGGACAGGCTCTTGAGGTCGCGCAGCACGGCCTTCAGCAGATAGTCGGCGTCTCCGGTCAGCGAATAGGCCTCCTGGATCACATCGACGCGGGTGACCAATTCACGGAACTTCTTCGCGTTGTCGGGCGAGTGCGTCGCCAGCGTGATCTGGATGAAGGCGATCAACTCGAAGCCGAGCGCCTCGGCGGCGAGGTCGGCGTGATAGCCCGAGATCACCTTCTCCTCTTCCAGCCGCATCCGCCGCCGCGAGCATTGCGAGGCCGATAGGCCGATGAGATCGGCGAGCTGTTGATTGGTCAGCCGGCCATCATCCTGCAATGCGGCCAGGATCTTGAGATCAAACGTGTCTAATTGAACCATGCGTTATGTGCCATTATGATGCACGGATTGTGCATGATGCTAACCCATAGCGCGCCATTTTGCATGCACCTTGCAGCCCGGCGGGAGGAGATTCAGCCAACCCAAGCCTTACGGAGAATCGCCAATGGGCCCGTTTCCGCACGATGCGCCGCCGGCCGAAATCACGGCCGACAATCCGATGGGCACGGATGGTTTCGAGTTCGTCGAATACGCCCATCCGAATCCGGAAGAGCTGCACCGCCTGTTCAGGCTGATGGGCTATGTGCCGGTCGCCCGCCACAAGACCAGGAAGATCATGATCTATCGTCAGGGTGACATCAATTATCTCGTCAATGAGGAGCCGGGCACGCATGGCCATGACTTCGTCGCCGCGCATGGGCCGTGCGCGCCATCGATGGCGTTCCGCGTGGTGGATGCCAGGCGCGCCTATGAGCGTGCGATCTCGCTCGGCGCGGAGCCGGCCGATACTGCCGCGCGGAAGACACTCGATGTTCCCGCGATCAAGGGCATCGGCGGCAGCCTGCTCTATCTGGTTGATCGCTACGGCGCGAAGGGCTCGGCCTACGATCTCGAATTCGAATGGCTCGGCGAGAAGAACCCGCGGCCCGAGGGCTCGGGGCTGTATTACATCGATCACCTCACCCACAACGTTCATCGCGGCCGCATGGATGTCTGGACCGGCTTCTACGCAAAGCTGTTCAATTTCCGCCAGATCCGCTTCTTCGATATCGAGGGCCGTGCCTCCGGCCTGTTCTCGCGGGCATTGACCAGCCCGGATGGCAAGATCCGGATTCCAATCAACGAGGACGCCGGCGAATCCGGGCAGATCGAGGAATATCTCAACGTCTATCGCGGCGAGGGCATCCAGCACATCGCCTGCGGCGCGCGCGATATCCATCGGACCATCGAGACGCTGCGTGCGGCCGGGCTGCCGTTCATGCCGTCACCGCCCGACACCTATTTCGAGAAGATCGACCAGCGCCTGCCCGGGCATGGCGAGGATGTCGCACGGCTGCAGAGGAACGGCATCCTGATCGACGGCGAGGGCGTGGTCGATGGCGGCCAGACCAAGGTGCTGCTGCAGATCTTCTCGGCCAATGCGATCGGGCCGATCTTCTTCGAATTCATCCAGCGCAAGGGCGACGACGGATTCGGCGAGGGCAACTTCAAGGCGTTGTTCGAATCGATCGAGGAAGACCAGATCCGCCGCGGCGTGCTGAAAGTCGACCACGCGGCATGATTTCGTAGGGTGGGCAAAGCGAAGCGTGCCCACCTTCTTGCACCGACCGTGGATGGTGGGCACGCTGCGCTTTGCCCACGCTACGCCGAGCGGATACAGACGGTTATCGCTTCCACGCGCTCACGACGTCGCCAAGCTCCGCCTTCACCGGCTCCCTGATCGCTGACGGCGTCCGCGAGAAGCGCGGGGCCGGCGCCGGCTGCGTCACGCCATGGCGCTCGACGAACACATTTCGCGCGGCCATGTGCGGATGTTTCGGGGCCTCCGCCATGGTCAGGATCGGCGCGAAACAGATGTCGGTGCCTTCCATGATCTTGCACCACTCCTCGCGCGTCTTGCTCTTGAATATCCCGGTGAGCTTTTCCTTCAGCGCAGGCCAGGCTTTGCGGTCCATCTGGGCGTCGAACTCGGCCTCCGTCAGGCCGGCGTGCTTGCGCAATAGCGCATAGAATTGCGGCTCGATCGAACCGATCGAAACGAAATGGCCGCAGGCGCATTCGTAGACACCGTAGAAATGCGCGCCGCCGTCGAGCATATTCTGGTCGCGTCCCTCCACCCAGCGGCCGTTCGCGGCCAGATCAAAGAACATCGACATCAGCGAGGCCGCGCCGTCGCACATCGCGGTGTCGACCACCTGACCCTTGCCGGATTTTGATGCCTCCAGCAGTGCTGCGAGCACGCCGACCACGAGGTAGAGCGCGCCGCCGCCGAAATCGCCGACGAGGTTGAGCGGCGGCACCGGCTTTTCCTTGGTGCCGATTGCGGCCAGTGCGCCGGTGATCGAAATGTAGTTGATGTCGTGGCCGGCCGCGTTCGCGAGCGGGCCCTGCTGGCCCCAGCCGGTCATGCGGCCGTAGACCAGCTTCGGGTTACGCGCGAGCACGACGTCAGGACCGAGGCCCAGCCGCTCCATCACGCCGGGACGAAAGCCCTCGATCAGTGCATCGGCATTGGCGAGGAGATCGAGCACCTGCGTGACCGCGGCCTTGTCCTTGAGGTCGAGCTCGACGACCTTGCGCCCGCGGGTCGAAACGCCTTTGAGATTCTTGCCGGCACCGATGCGGTCAAGGGTGATGACTTCAGCCCCCATGTCTGCCAGCATCATGCAGGCGAACGGTCCGGGACCGATGCCGGCGAATTCGACGATGCGGAAGCCGGCCAGCGGGCCGGAGGCGCGGACAGCGGATTGAGGGGCGGGTTTATCGAGCACGTTTCCATCCGTTTTTTAATTAGCCGATTAGCTAAATTGTCGGGCGATATGCCCGGCCTGGCAAGCGCTTTTTCGAAAGACCTTCATCGAAAATGGAACGGCGCGCATCGCTGCGCGCCGTTTGCATAGGTGGAAGGTAGGATGTTCTGGATCAGCCTGCCGCAGTCACTGCGCGCTGCGCCATCACCTTGATGAGATTGGCCCGGTAATCGGCGGAGCCGTGGATGTCGCTGAGCAATCCGGCGGACGGAATTTGCACGCTGTCGAGCGCAGCCGCCGACCAGTTCGCCTTCAGCGCCGTTTCGATCGGGCCGACGCGCATGACGCCGCTTTGCGATGCGCCGGTCGCGGCGACACGGACGTCACCATCCCCAGTTTTGGCGACGAACACGCCGGTCAGTGCGAAGCGCGAGGCGGGGTGCGGGAATTTGGCGTAGCCCGCCTTGGCCGGAATCGGGAACGACACCGCGGTGATGATCTCGCCGTCCTCGAGGGCGGTCGCGAACAGGCCCTGGAAGAAGTCATCGGCCGCAATCGTGCGCTTGTTGGTCTTGATGGTGGCGCCGAGCGCCAGCACTGCGGCCGGGTAATCGGCGGCGGGATCGTTGTTGGCGAGCGAGCCGCCGATCGTGCCGCGATGGCGCACCGCCGGATCGCCGATCAGCGTGGCGAGATAGGCGACCGCGGGGATCGCCTTTTGCGCCGCGCTGCTCTGCGCCACGTCATGATGCGGTGTCGCCGCTTTGATCGTCAGCGCGTCGGCGGTTGCTTCCACGCCGATCAATTCCTTGATCTTGCCGAGGTCGATGACGTCAGACGGCGAGGCGAGCCGCTGCTTCATCACGGGGGATCAGCGTGTGGCCCCCGGCGAGATATTTCGGCTCCTCACCTTTGGCGAACAGGGCCGCCGCTTCGTCGACCGATGAAGCGCGATGATAAATGGTCTCGTACATGGCTCACGCTCCTCGTTAGCCGTGAATGGCGTGCCAGACGCGATCGGGCGTCGCGGGCATTTCAAGCTTGTTGTTGCCGATCGCATCCGTGATCGCGTTGATCACGGCAGCCGATGCGCCGATCGCGCCGGCCTCGCCGCAACCCTTGACGCCGAGCGGGTTGCCCGGGCACAGCGTCGTGGTGTGCGAGATCTGGAACGATGGCAGGTCGTCGGCACGCGGCATGGTGTAGTCCATGAAGGATGCCGTGACGGGTTGGCCGTTGCTGTCGTAAACGGCACCTTCGAGCAGCGCCTGGCCGATGCCCTGTGCAAGTCCGCCATGGACCTGGCCCGCGACGACCATCGGGTTGATCAGCCGTCCGAAATCATCCGCCGCCACGAAGTTGACGAACGACGTCTTGCCAGTCGCGGCATCGACCTCGAGCTCGCAGATATAGGCCCCGGCCGGGAAGGTGAAGTTGGTGGGATCGTAGAATGCAGTCTCCTTCAATCCCGGCTCCATGCCGTCGGGCAGATTGTGCGCGGTGTAGGCGGCGAGCGCGACCATCGGCAGCGCGATCGACTTGTCGGTGCCGGTGACCTTGAACTCGCCGTTCTCGATCACGATGTCGTTCTCGGACGCTTCCAGTGCGTGCGCGGCGATCTTCTTGGCCTTGGCCTCGACCTTTTCCATCGCCTTCACGATGGCTGCGCCGCCGACCGCGATCGAGCGCGAGCCGTAGGTGCCCATGCCGAACTGCACCTTGTCGGTATCGCCATGGACGATCGAAACCTGGCCAATCGGAACACCCAAGCGGTCGGCGATGATCTGGCAGAAGGTCGTTTCGTGGCTTTGGCCGTGGCTATGCGTGCCGGTCAGGACTTCGATGGTGCCGACCGGATTGACGCGGATTTCGGCCGATTCCCACAGCCCGACGCCGGCACCCAGGCTGCCAACCGCCTTTGACGGCGCAATGCCGCAGGCCTCGATGTAGCAGGATACGCCGATGCCGCGCAGCTTGCCGTCCGCTTTGGCCTTCGCCTTGCGCGCCGGGAAGCCGGCATAGTCGATCGCCTTCATCGCGGCGTCGATCGAAGCATGGAAATCGCCGGTATCGTAGGTCATGATGACCGGCGTCTGGTACGGGAACTGGGTGATGAAGTTCTTCTTCCGCAGTTCCGTCGGATCGACCTTCAATTGCCGTGCCGCGGTTTCCATCATCCGCTCGAGCAGATAGCTCGCCTCGGGACGGCCCGCGCCGCGATAGGCGTCGACCGGCGTGGTGTTGGTATAGACGCCCATCACCTCCGCATAGATCGCCGGGATGACGTATTGCCCCGACAGCAGCGTCGCATACAGATAGGTCGGCACCGCCGAGGAGAACAGCGACATGTAGGCGCCGAAATTGGCGTGGGTTTTCACGCGGAGACCGAGGATCTTGTTGTCCTTGTCGAACGCCATTTCGGCCTTCGAGACATGGTCGCGGCCATGCGCGTCGGTGAGGAAGGCCTCCGAGCGGTCGCCGGTCCACTTCACCGGGCGGTCGACTTTCTTGGAAGCCCACAGCGCCACCATCTCTTCGGGATAGATGTAGATCTTGGAGCCGAAGCCGCCGCCGACGTCGGGCGCGATCACGCGGAGCTTGTGCTCGGGCGCGATGTTGTAGAAGGCCGACAGCACGAGACGGGCGACGTGCGGGTTCTGTGAAGTCGTATAGAGCGTGAAATGCTCTTCGGCGGCGTCATAGTCCGCAACCGCCGAGCGCGGCTCCATCGCGTTCGGCACCAGGCGGTTGTTGGTAAGCTCCAGCGTCACCACATTCGCCGCCTTGCTGAAGGCGTCCTTGACCGCGGCCTCGTCGCCGAGATGCCAGTCGTAGACCACATTGCCCGGCGCTTCCGGATGCAATTGCGGCGCGTCCGGCTTGATCGCGGACTTGATGTCCGGAACGGCCGGCAGTTCTTCGTACTCAACCACCACGGCTTCTGCGGCGTCGCGGGCCTGGTTCTTGGTCTCGGCGATCACGACCGCGACCGCCTGCCCGACGAAGCGCACGATCTCGGGCGCCATCGCCGGCCACGCACCCATCTTCATCGGCGAGCCGTCCTTCGAGGTAATGGCCCAGCCGCAGATCAGGTTGCCGACCTTGTCATCGACGAGCTGCTGGCCCGTGAGCACGGCGACCACGCCGGGCTTCTTCAAGGCCTCGCTCGAGTCGATGCCCTTTACCTTGGCGTGGGCGTGCGGGCTGCGGATGAAATGGGCATAGGTCATGCCCACCAGTTTGATGTCATCAACGTAGCGGCCTTTGCCGGTGATGAAACGGCGGTCTTCCTTGCGGACGACGCTTGCGCCAATGCCTTCGATGCCCATTGTGAATTCCTCCCGACCGGAGATGTGATGTCCCGCCGCTTCCATCGAAGCCCGGCGGCGTTTGACGAGCTGTGGCGGGCGGCGGCTATTCCGCCGCCTGCGCGACCTTCATGCGGCCGGCGGCGTCCAGCACCGCCTTGACGATGTTGTGGTAGCCGGTGCAGCGGCAGATATTGCCTTCCAACTCGTGACGGACGGTCGCTTCGTCGAGCTGGCCGCCATAGCGGTGGACGATGTCGATCGCCGACATGATCATGCCCGGCGTGCAGTAGCCGCACTGCAGGCCGTGATTGTCCCGGAACGCCGCTTGCATCGGGTGCAATTCGTCGCCCTTGGAGATACCTTCGATGGTGGTGACGTTCGAACCCGCCGCCTGGCCCGCCAGCACGGTGCAGGACTTCACCGCCCGCCCATCGATATGGACGACACAGGCCCCGCACTGGCTGGTATCGCAGCCGACGTGGGTGCCGGTCAGGTTCAGGTTTTCGCGCAGGAGATGGACGAGGAGGGTTCGGTCCTCAACGTCGACGGATACCGCTTTGCCGTTCACCGTCAGCTTGACTGTAGACACGCGTCGTTCCTCCAGACTGCTTTTAATTATTCCAATTAGAAACAGCGGCGACGAACTTGGCAACTGGGATTTTCGCTACCTTTGTCACGGCCATGACATCGGCGACGACGAACCGCGCCCCGCGAAGGGGATTCCACAACCTCTCCGAAATGTCTGCCGAATTTACTAGCTCTTATCCATTCTGCCTTAGTTTTGCGCGTCGGGTCCGGGCAACGCTTTCCGGACGTTGCTTGTTTTCAGAATGAAGACGGGGGTTAGGGGTGGGGCTGCTGGGGCGTGCGGGGTCGCGAATGCCGACCCTTCGATTTCGTGCGAAAATCATCTTGGGCTTTGCCGCGGTGCTGGCGATTACGGCAGCCAGCATGGGCTTCGCCTATCTCGGCTTTGAGCGTGTCTCCGTCGGCGTCGCCGCCTACCGCGCGAGCGTCCGGGAGGCCGATCTGGCGCGCAATATCGACCGCGAGCTGATCTCCTACCGTTCGCTGGCGCGCTACTATGTGGCGACCGGCAAGGAGGAAGACGGCAAGGCGGCGCTCGCTGCCGAAGCCAGCCTCAAGGAGGCCATCCTCCAGGCGATGAAGGGCACCACCGACCCCGCGCGGGTCGAGCAGGTGACGAAACTCGAGCGGGAGTTCCGCGCCTTCACCAAGATCTTTGCCGAGATCCTCAAGGTCAAGGAAGAGAGCGGGCTGATCGCGCAGAACCAGCTCGCCCGCGGTGGCAACTCGCTGCGCTACAAGCTCGACGATCTCGCTTCCAGCGCGGCCGAAGCCGGACAGTCCGCTGTCGAGATGGGCGCCAAGCAGGTCGCCTCGCAATTCCAGGCGGCGACCGCGCTCGCCAATACCTTCGTGGTCAATTCCGACAAGATCACCGCAACGAGCGGGGTGGCGCGGCTGAAATTCGTCGAGAACTCGCTGAAGGCGATCTCCGCGACCGACGAGAAGACCGTCGCCGCGCTCAAAGAGCTGATGAAGATGCTCGAAGAGTATCGGGAGGCGCTCTCGAAACTGATCGAGAACGCGAAATCGATCGACGAGCTGACCATCGAGATGACGGAATCCGCAGCCGCCATCAATCAGGGCTCCGGCGTGATGAAATCCGACCTGCTCGCCGACCAGAAACGCATGGAATCCGAATCGGATGCCGCGATCGGTGCGACAGAGCGGTTCATTCTGATGCTTGCCGCCGGTGGCTTCGTGCTCGGCGCCGTTCTCGCCTTCCTGCTGGGCACCGGCATTTCCCGCCCGATCCGGGCGATGTGTGCCGCGATGCGCGAGCTCGCCGCCGGCAATTTCGACGTCGTGCTGCCGGGGCTCGGCCGCAAGGACGAACTTGGCGAGATGGCCGGCGCAGTGGAGGAATTCAAGCTCCAGGCGATCACAAAGGCCGAGCGCGACGCCGCAAGCCACGAAGCGCAGAACAAGGCGAGCGCCGCGGCGCGCCGTGCCGAATTGATCCGCTTCGCCGACGAATTCGAGGCGGCGGTCGGCTCGATCGTCGGCAATGTCTCGGCCTCGGCGGTGCAACTCGAGACCGCGGCGGGCACGCTGACGCGGACCGCAGAGACCACGCAGAACCTTTCAAGCCAGGTGGCGGGTGCCTCCGAGGAGGCATCCAGCAACATGCAGTCGGTGGCCTCCGCCACCGAAGAGCTGTCTGCGTCCGTCGACGAGATCGGACGCCGCGTGAAGGAATCCAGCCGGATCGCAGATGCTGCGGTGCGGCAGGCCGAACAGACCGACGCCCGCATCGGCAAGCTCTCGATCGCCGCGCAACAGATCGGCGACGTGGTCAAGCTGATCACCGCAATCGCCGAACAGACCAATCTGCTGGCGCTGAACGCGACGATCGAAGCGGCACGCGCCGGCGATGCCGGCCGCGGCTTCGCAGTGGTGGCCTCCGAGGTGAAATCGCTCGCCAGCCAGACCGCGCGGGCGACCGAGGAGATCTCCAGTCACATCTCGGGCATGCAGTCGGCGACCCAGGAATCCGTTGCCGCCATCAAGGAGATCGGCGACACCATCGGCCAGATCTCTGAGATCGCCGCCAACATCGCCGGCGCGGTCGAGCAGCAGAGCACGGCGACGCAGGAGATCGCCCGCAGCGTGCAGAACGTCGCGCAGGGCACGCAGGAAGCCGCCACCAGCGTCACGCTCGTCAACCGCGGCGCCACCGAAACCGGCTCGGCGTCGGAGGAGGTGCTGAACTCGGCGCGCTCACTGTCCGCCGAAAGCACGCGGCTGCGCGACGAACTCGACCGCTTCATGGCGAACATCCGCGCGGCCTGACCTTCTCCTGTCGTCCCCGCGAAAGCGCGGACCCATCGCCACACGGCGCTGTTGTGGGGCGGGCAAGCGGTTGCAGCTTCGCGCATCACAAAACCCTGTGGCTATGGGTCCCGGGTCAAGCCCGGGACGACAGCGGAGAGTGGGCGACAAACTCACTCCCGCCCGAACTGGCGCTTCAGCTCCGCCTTCGCGCGTTCTAATCGCGCGCGCTGCGCTTGCGGCAGCGTCTTGCCGGCGCGGTTGATGTAGAACGTCAGCATCGACAGCGCCGAGCGGTAGGCGCCGGCCTTGCGGCGCGAGCTTCGCTCGGCGGAGCGCTTCAGCGATACCGCGATCTTCTTCGCACTTGTCTGCTTGAACACGCCGCGGTCGAGATCGAGCGCGTCGCTTCGCTGCGTCACACGCTGCGACCAGCGCCGCGATGACGTCTTTCGCGTACCGGTCTTTCTCGTGCCGGCCTTGCGCCGCGCGGCGGTTGTTTTTTTCGTCGTGCGTTTTCGTGCCGTGGCTTTTCGTGCGCTGCTCTTGCGGCGTTGTGCCATTGCGACCTCCGGTTTTTCAGGTGGAAACATCTGCAAATCCGTCTGGGTTCCTATGTCGCGATGCGGGAACCAGGAGGCGTCGCGGACGTTGTCGTGCGTGGTGGGCATCTGTTTGCCGCAAATGTTGGGGATGAGCACCTTGGGGCAAGCTGCATTCCGAGGTGATTTCTCATTGGTTCCGTGATGGATGTGCAGCCGATCCAGCCCAGTCCAGCAACTGCCTCTGCAACCGGTGGCGCTGACGCGCCGCCGTCGCAGGATCATGATCGCATCATCGAGACCTCGATCCCCGTGCGTCTCGACAATCTCTATTGGAGCGGCTTTCACACCCGCGTGGTGACGGCGCTCGGGATCACCTGGATCCTCGACGGGCTCGAGGTCACGCTCGCCGGCGCGCTTTCGGGGGCGCTGAAGGAAAGTCCGACGCTGCAATTCTCCAACTTCGATGTCGGCTTCGCCAACAGCGCCTATCTTGCCGGCGCCGTGCTGGGCGCGATCGGGTTTGGCTGGCTCACCGACCGCATCGGCCGCAAGAAGCTGTTCTTCATCACGCTCGCGGTTTATCTCAGCGCCACCGCTGCGACCGCGCTGTCGTGGAATCTCGCAAGCTATGCGCTGTTTCGCTTCCTGACCGGCGCCGGCATCGGCGGCGAATATACCGCGATCAATTCGACCATCCAGGAACTGGTGCCGGCGCGCTATCGCGGCTGGACCGATCTCATCATCAACGGCAGCTTCTGGATTGGCGCTGCGATCGGCGCCATCAGCGCGATCCTGCTGCTCGATCCCGCCGTGATCAATCCCGATCTTGGCTGGCGGCTCGCCTATCTCACCGGCGCCTGTCTCGGTCTCGTCGTGTTCGTGATGCGGATGTGGATTCCGGAAAGCCCGCGCTGGCTGATGATTCACGGCCGCCCCGACGAAGCGCATCGCATCGTCGACGAGATCGAGCGCTCGGTGAACGGCGAAGTCGAGGCACAGTCGCAAGGGCTGCCGAAGATCAAGCTCAGGATGCGCGACCACACGCCGCTCCGCGAAGTGGCGCATACGCTGCTCGTCAGCTATCGCCAGCGCGCGCTGGTCGGGCTCGTGCTGATGAGCGCGCAGGCGTTCTTCTACAATGCGATCTTCTTCACCTTCGCGCTGGTGCTGACCGACTTCTTCGGCATTCCTGCAAGCCATGTCGGCTGGTACATCCTGCCCTTTGCCGCCGGCAACTTCTTAGGGCCCCTTGTTCTCGGCCGTCTGTTCGATACGCTGGGACGCCGCACCATGATCACGCTCACCTATGGCGTGTCGGGTCTGCTGCTGGCGCTGTCGGGCTACCTGTTCTCGATCGGCGCGCTGAGCGCGCAAGGACAGACCATCGCCTGGATGGTGATCTTCTTCTTTGCCTCGCCCGCCGCGAGCGCCGCTTATCTCACCGTGAGCGAGACCTTCCCACTTGAAGTGCGGGCGCTTGCGATCGCGCTGTTCTATGCGATCGGCACGGGCATCGGCGGCGTGATCGGACCTGCGTTGTTCGGCGCGCTGATCGATACCGGATCGCGCAATTCCGTCTTCGCCGGCTACCTCCTGGGGTCGGCGCTCATGGTCGTCGCGGCTTTCGTCGCGTGGCGCTATGCCGTCGCCGCCGAGCGAAAATCGCTCGAAACTGTCGCACGGCCGCTAGCTGTTGTGGAGTAGTATGAGATGACTGAGGAACTGGTTGACATGTCCGTGGACGAAGAATTTTCGCCGGAAGATGAAGCCTCGCCGGAAACCGTGCCGGTGCCGAGCGCGCTGGTCGGGCATCTGCGCGAAACCGCGGTCCTGCTCGACGTCGACGGCACCCTGCTCGATTTTGCGCCGACGCCGCGCGAGGTCTGGGTGCCCCCGGGGCTGGCGAAAACGCTCCACCGCCTGCTCGAGCGCACCAACGGTGCGCTGGCGCTGGTCAGCGGCCGTTCGGTGAACGACCTTGACCTTATCTTTGCGCCCGATGTCTTCCCCGCGATCGGCGGCCATGGCGCGGAGATGCGGATCGATCCGCAGAGCGATGGCGACGCCGGCCACGCGCTGCAACTGGACAAGGAGCTGAAGCGCCGTCTGGCCGCCATCGCCAGGCTGAGCCCGGGCATTCTGCTCGAGGACAAGGGCTATTCGCTTGCGCTGCACTATCGCCTTGCGCCGCATGCGGAAAGGGCGATCTACGAGGCCGTGTCGCTGATCCGCGCCGATCTGCCGGATGCACCGATCGAGGTGCTGCCGGGCAAGCAGGTCTGCGAGATCAAGCTCGCCGGCTTCACCAAGGCAACGGGCGTGCGCGAATTGATGAAGCGTCCGCCGTTCAAGGGCCGCAAGCCGTTCTTCATCGGCGATGACGTCACCGACGAGACGGTGTTTGCGATCATGCCCGAGCTCGATGGGCTCGCCTTCTCCGTCGGCCGCCGCGCCAAGGGCGTGGCGGGGCATTTCGATGCGCCGAGCGATGTGCGCGAATTCCTTGCGCATCTGCTCGATGACGAGCGCGAAATCGCCGCGCCTTAGCCGAACCCTTATCAGCAAATTGGCGCGGAATCACCGCAGTTCCTGCGGCCGGCCGTCGCTCGCTCGCGAAAAATTTTCTTTTTGTGAGTTGACGCCCGGTTCCAGGCTGCAATGCCTGAATTTGGTTTCAATTCGGAGAAAGCGTGGCCAGGAACCATATTGATGAATGGTTGTTAATACGCGAATGCCCAACGGGAGGGGACCATTTGAACCTCGTTGTCGTTTCAAACCGCGTTGCGCGTGGAAAACCCAATGAACCCATGACGGGCGGCCTCGCCGCCGCTCTTTTGCCTGTTGTCGAGAAGTCCGGCGCGATCTGGGTAGGCTCCAGCGGCCGTGTCCGCGATGGGAACCAGAAGGAGCCGTTCGCCGAGGTGGAAGCCCTCGGTGCCGGTGCGCTGGCCATGCTCGATTTGCCGGCCGCGCATTACGGCGGCTACTACGAAGGCTTCGCCAATTCAGCGCTGTGGCCGGCGCTGCATTCGCGTGCCGACCTGATCCGCGCCTCGGAGGAGGACTATGCCAGCTACCGCGAGGTGAACGCGTTCATGGCGCGCGCGCTGCTGCGCTTCCGCAAAGAGGATTCGGTGTTCTGGATCCAGGACTACCATTTCCTCGCGCTCGGCGCGGAGCTGCGCGATCTCGGCATCGACAAGCCGATCGGCTTCTTCCTGCACACGCCGTGGCCGGCGCGCGCGGTGATCGAAGGCGTGCCGCATCATCGCGAACTGATCGAGGCGATGCTCGCCTATGATCTCATCGGCTTCCAGACCGAGGAGGATTGCGAGAATTTCCTCCGCTATGTCGAAGCCGATCTCGGGCTCGTGGTGCGGGGCGGCAGCGTGATCTCGCGCTTTGGGCGCACGCGCGCGGCGGTCTTCCCGATCGGCATCGATCCGGCGAAATTCGCGCAGCAGGCGACCAAGGCGATGACCCATCCCGACGTCTCGCGACTGCGCCGCAGCCTCAATGGCGAGCGGCTTGCGATCGGCGTCGACCGGCTCGACTATTCGAAGGGGCTGATCAATCGCATCAAGGCCTTCGACCGGATGTGGACGATGCATCCCTCGCTGAAGCGCACGATCTCGCTGCTACAGATCGCGACGCCGTCGCGTGGCGGCATCGAGGCCTACGGCAATCTGCAGAGCGAGGTGGCAAAACTCGTCACCGACGTCAACGGCATCCATGGCGAGGTCGACTGGACGCCGATCCGCTACCTCAACAAGGGATTCAGTCAGGCGGTGCTCGCCGGCCTCTACCGCACGGCGCAGGTCGGCGTGGTGACGCCGTTGCAGGACGGCATGAACCTCGTCGCCAAGGAATACGTCGCCGCGCAAAATCCGGCCGATCCCGGCGTGCTGGTGCTGTCGAAATTCGCCGGCGCCGCCAACGAGCTCGATGCCGCGCTCATCGTCAACCCGCACGACGTCGACGGCATGGCGCGCACGATCGCCACGGCGCTTTCGATGCCGCTCGCCGAGCGGCGGCTGCGCTGGGAAGCGATGATGGACAAGATCTGCACCCACACCATCCAGCAGTGGTTCGCCGATTTTGTCGAGGCGCTGCAGGACACCGGCGACGAAAGGCCCGAGCGCTCGCCGCCGCTGGCCGAAGCCACGCACTGGCCGTACCGCAGCGCGCGCATTCATTAGCCGCTCCCTCGCGATGTTGTGCCTCATCGATGTCGTCCCGGCTACGCCAAGGGGCTTCGCCGAGGCGCGCAAGCCCGGGACGGTAAGCGGGGAGTTCTGATTCAAATTTCAAACAGCGGAGGGGGCATGAGTCCGCGTTCTCGCGGCATTCGGTGCCCGAGCTCTGCGTGTCGTTTCACCCTCTCATCGAACAGAGGGCGCAGGGAAAGCCGGGTGCCGGTTGCACCCATGGGCCCCGTGCAACAAAAAGCACGGGGGTAGGACCACAGGTCAACCGAAGCAACTCCGGCTTTCCCTGCGCAGTGGTTTTACGGCTTACTTCGTGCTCTTCCCGGTGACCGGGCTTTCTTGCCACCGTCACTCGCGGATCATCTCCGCGAACTTAGCGCCAGCGTCGGGGCGCCAGAACCACACGACTTCGCCGTCCGCGTTACATGCGCTCGTCAGTCGCACGCATCGCGTCCACCGCATCCCACCGCAACGTTCGTGACGATCGCGACCCGCCCCTCATCTGGGTGAGATGCGCGGATTAATAATGCTGATTTGCCCGACGGCGAAAGCGAAATATTTTTCGCGCGAGGACTGGACGGGGCAAATCATCTTGGAATCGCTGGCGAATTTTTCTCCGCCGTCATTCCGGGGCTCATCGCTTCGCGATGCCCCGGAATGACGGAGAGTGAGGAGCCCGTGGCCATCCCTCGAGACGCCGCTTTCGCGGCTCCTCGGGATGAGGAGCATTCATTGCCGCGCCATCACTGCAAGCGCGGACCGATCACCCAATCAATAGCAATACGGCACGCCATCGAGCACCGGGCAGCGCGCCCGCCGCGGGTCGCTTGGATTCTCCATCGGCACGACGCCGCTGCCTTTGCCGACGAACACGCCTTGCCCGACCCTGACCGAGGACCGATTGCCGACGATCACGCTCGGATGCGGAGAGGTCAGGCTCGAGCGGGTGCCGTCGCTCCAGATGATGGTGTCGCCCGACAGCACCCCGCGCCGCCCATCGTCGCAACTCACGTCCGTGCCCGCCTTGCTGCAGCTTTGCGCCAGCGCCGGACCGGCGTCCGCGGCTGCCGCTACGACCAGGACGAGAATTGCAAATGCCCGCGTCATGCCGCCCTCCACCACTGATTTGCCTTGCGGTCGTCGTTGCCGACAAGATTCGGGTTTAACAGGCCGAACCCGCGCCCCGATCCGCACCGGCGATCCCGCCGAAAAGCCAAGCTGTTCCAAAAACTTAAGGAAATTTCAGCTTCCGCCCCCTCTCTCCCTTGCAAAATCCGCCCCATCCCTTCAAGAGAGGGCGCTTCCGGAGAGATGGCCGAGTGGCTTAAGGCGCACGCTTGGAAAGCGTGTGTGCGGGAAACCGTACCGTGGGTTCGAATCCCACTCTCTCCGCCATTCGCACGATTTTGTGCGCCAAACTGCGATCTTCTACGATCCTACGCGTTCGAACCGTTCTTGGTCCGTGATAGCCGTCGGCACGCGACGCTAAGAATCGCGGCTGCCGGCGCGATTGCGGCCTTGGTCGGCTCGCGCGTGCGGTCGGCGACAAGCGGCTGTCAGCCACCCTTCTGCAGGCCAGTCGCCAAGCTTTGCACCATCAAGCCGCGGGTGCCAGCGCAGGAGCGTGTCCAGCCGACAGCATCTGAATTCCAGGAGTCGTTTCATCTCTGCCAAGAACGCTTGAACATCGTTGCGCACTCGTGTGTTTGATCGTTGCGGTCATTCTGTCGCCAGTATCACGCGAGCCAGCTCCGACGGATTCTCGACGGCTGAGAAGTGGCCGGTATGTTTCAGCGTCACCATCTGCGCGGCAGGGATCAGCGACCGTGTGCGTTCGCGCTCATTTGGCCGGGACCAATCGCTATCGCCATAGACGAGCGTCACAGGCGCCGAGATCTGCCGATAGTAGTCGCGTGCCTTGCTCCAGGATCGCCAGCCTGCCAGCACCTTGCGTGCGGCCCGCTTGTATCCCGGGCGGTGGGCTACTTCATCGAATTCGGCGAGCAGATCGGCCGGCAGTCTGCGGGGGTCGTGATAGCCACCGCCCATGATCTTGCCGAGGATCATCTTGTTTTCGAGCGATGCATTCACCGCACCGAGCACGGGGATCTGCAAACTTCCGATGATGAAATTCGCGAGCCAGTTGCCGCGTCGAATACCGTCGCCGTAGCGGGTCTCGTAATCGTAGGGGTTGATCGCATAGACCCGCTTCACCCGCTGCGGAAGCGACGCCGCCACTGTGAGGGCCAGTGCGCCGCCGATCGACTCGCCAACAACCGTTACCGCCGAAAGGTCTAGCTCCTCGATGAAGCGAATGACGGCCTGCCTGAAGTAGGGTTCGTCGAAGCTCGCGCTCGGATCAATCGGTGAGTGTCCGTGGCCTGGGAGGTCAATGGCGTACACCGTGTGCGATGTCGCGAGGAGGGGCGCCAGACTGCGGAAATATTCGAGCTGCGTCCGGATCGTATGTATCAGGAGCAGCGGAGGCCCGCTGCCGATCTTTTGAAAACGTACGCTTAGCGTCTCCGATATTTTTAGCAAACTCGGTTTGACTTCAGTCGCGCTAAGCATTCGATCCCTCTCTCTGCTTTGAAGGGGGCGATCGTTCAAGCGCAGTCGCGTCGCGAACCTGTTCGGCCGCCGCGTCCAGAAGGGCCCGAGCCAGATCGGGGTCGTTGACGACGCGCGACAGCGTCACCGCGCCGACCATCGTCGCGAGAATGGCCATGGCCTTGCTGCTGGAGGTCTCGCCGCCGCTCTCGACAACGAAGCGGCCGAGCACTTCGAGATGCGCCTTGATTCCCGCTTCGAACGCGGCTTTCACGTCGGGGCCCTGCCTGGCGGCATCGGAGCCGAGCGCCACGATCGGGCAGCCGTCCATCCTTTCTTCGCGATGGTCGCCGCTGAGGTAAAACGCGATTACCGCGCCAAGCGGATCATCAGGATTTGCCGCAGCCGCGTCCGACCATCGGCCGGAAGCACTCTCCAATGCGCGCTTGGACGCCTCTAACGCCAGCTCCTCTTTTGAGCCGAACTGCTTGTAGAAGCCGCCTTGGGTTAGCCCGGCCCCTTTCATCAGATCCTTGAGCCCGATGCCATCGAAGCCGCGCTCCCTGAAGAGGCGACTTGCCACATTGATCACGGTTTGGCGGTTCTCGGCCGCCTGGGTGCGACTCACGCGCATCGTGGCTCTCCATTTGGATTTCGTTCGACTTCTATATTTTAAATAGAGTTCGAGCGCAATCTATCAAGCTGCGTGGCTTGGATTTGGCCGCCAGACGGGGAAAAGGCTCGGTTTCCGGGGATCACATTCGCGTTAGCGTCCTAAATTAGATTGCGATCGAAATCTAAGTCCCGTATAGAAGTCGAACGAAATCTAATCCAAAGGAGACGGTCATCATGATGAGGGGTGTTGCGGTGCTGGCCGGAATTCTGATCCCGGCGGGGGTGGCCACCTTCGTTGCTCTTGCGATTCCCGCCCAGGAAGCCTCTGCGGTCAGCGACCCGAGGCAGGAACCACCGATGGTCCGTGTGGTGACGGCGGCGCGGGTGAGCGGATCCGAACGCGGTTTCACGGGCACCGTAGGCGCGAGGGTGGAAAGCAATCTTGGTTTTCGCGTTGCCGGTAAGATCGTTGAGCGGCTCGTGAATGTCGGTGAGCAGGTCAAGGCCGGGCAGCCGCTGATGCGGATCGACGAAACCGACCTCCGCCTTGCGCTCACGGCGAAGCGCAACGCCGTTGCCGCGGCGCGCGCAACCGTCGTTCAGACGGATGCGGATGAGCGGCGATACGCCAACCTCGTCAACGACGGATGGACGTCCCGGCAGCGCTACGAGCAGGCAAAAGCCGCGTCGGATACAGCCAACGCGCAACTCGCCGCGGCCGAAGCCGAAGCTAGCGTCGCCGAGAACCAGGCGACCTATTCCGTCCTGGTGGCGGATGCGGACGGAACGGTCACCCAAACGCTTGGTGAGCCGGGACAAGTGGTCTCCGCCGGCCAGACGGTTGTTCGGCTCGCGCAGTCCGGTCCTCGCGAAGCCGTGGTGGCGCTTCCCGAAACGATCCGGCCGGCGATCGGCTCGCTGGCCGAGGCGAGCCTGTATGGAAGCGATGGGCGCCGCTATACCGCACGTCTCCGGCAGTTGTCGGATTCCGCCGACGCCCAGACCCGCACCTACGAGGCCCGCTACGTGCTCGATGGTGGGGCCGCGGCGGCACCGCTTGGTGCGACGGTCACCATTCGGCTTGCAAGTCAGGATAGTCAGCCGGAAGTCCAGGTGCCGCTGGGAGCCGTGCTCGACGACGGCAGAATGACAGGCGTTTGGGTCCTCGACAGCGCCACCTCGACCGTACGCTTTCAGCCCATCAAGCTTCTGCGTGTGACCAGCGAAACCGCCGTGATCTCTGGATCGAGCTCTGGTGACCAGATTGTTTCCCTCGGCGCTCATCTCCTGCACGAGGGCGCTCGCGTCAGGACTGCCTCTGACAGCGGGAGCAACTGATGAGCCTCAATCTTTGCGCGATTGCCGTTGGAGAAGTCAAATGCTGTACAGTTACATTGTCAGGAAAGAAATCCGAAAGACCTTCGACCACGTCAACAACCATCGCTGGGATGACGCGGTGAAGGCAGTCGCGCCGCATGTCCACCACCGCGTTTCCGGCGCCCACGCGCTTGGTGGTGAGCGCCACGACAAAGAAGCTCTGCGCCGTTGGTTTGAGCGCCTCGGCCGCCTCCTGCCCACTCTCCATCTCACGGTCAACAACATCTGGGTGAAGGGCTGGCCGTGGAACACCACCGTGTTCGCCCAATGGGACGCCACCGCAACGCTGCTCAACGGCGACGCGTCGTACGTCAACCGTGGTCTCCACGTGTTCACCCTGCGGTGGGGTAGAGTCTATGCACTCGAGGAATTTCAAGACTCGCAGGAAGCGGCCCGTGGGCTTGCCGCCCAAGCGGCAGCTGGCCTCAAAGAAGCTGTCGCCGAACCAATTGTAAGTAGCAGAAGCGCAGTCAGAGGCCGCGCTTTTTAGATAAGCGCGGTTCACTCGGCGCCCACCTGCTGCAGGACGGCGCGAGCGTCAGGACGGACGTCGAGGAAATAGGAGTGGCCAAATGATGAATTTCAATCTCTCCGCGATCGCCGTTCGCGAACGGGCCGTAACCCTGTTCTTCATCGTCCTGCTGGCGGCCGCAGGCGCCTACGCCTTTCTCATGCTCGGGCGTGCGGAGGACCCCTCCTTCACCATCAAGACCCTGACGGTCACGACCGTATGGCCGGGCGCGACGGCGCGCGAGATGCAGGACCAGGTCGCCGAACCGTTGGAGAAGCGGCTTCAGGAGCTGACCTGGTACGACCGGGTGGAGACGACCACACGGCCAGGATATGCGTACATGACGGTTACGCTGAAGGACAGCACGCCGCCATCCAGCGTGCAGGAGGAGTTCTACCAGGCCCGCAAGAAGCTGGGGGATGAAGCCCGCAAGCTGCCGTCTGGTGTGCTCGGCCCCTTCGTCAACGACGAATATTCCGACGTGAGCTTCGCCCTCTATGCCCTCAAGGCCAAGGGCATGCCGATGCGGGAACTTGCCAGGCAAGCCGAGACCATTCGTCAAGATCTTCTGCACGTGCCCGGCGTCAAGAAGATCAACATCCTCGGTGAACGTCCCGAACAGATTTTCATCGAGTTTTCCTATGCCAAACTGACGACGCTCGGCGTGTCGGCACAGGATATTGTTGCCGCCCTGCAGCGGCAGAACACGGTGACACCGGCAGGCTCGATCGACACCAAGGGGCCACAGGTCTTTATCCGGGTCGATGGCGCCTATGATAGCGTCCAGGCGATCGCCGACACGCCGATCGTCGCCGCGGGGCGGACGCTGAAACTCTCCGACATCGCGGAAGTCCGCCGCGGTTACGAGGATCCTCCCACCTACCTCATCCGACACCAGGGTGAGCCCGCCGTCATGCTCGCTGCGGTTATGCAAGAAGGCTGGGATGGCCTCGCACTCGGCAAGGCACTGGAAGAGAGGTCCGCAGCCATCTCTCGCACGCTGCCACTCGGGATGACGCTGGCCAAGGTCAGCGACCAGGCCGTCAACATCACCTCGGCGGTTGACGAATTCATGATGAAGTTCGCGATGGCGCTCGGCGTGGTGCTGCTGGTGAGCCTGCTCAGCCTTGGCTGGCGCGTCGGCATTGTTGTCGCGGCCGCTGTCCCTTTGACGCTTGCCGTCGTGTTCCTCATCATGCTGGAGACTGGCCGGTTCTTCGACCGCATCACGCTCGGCGCCCTCATCCTGGCGCTTGGCCTTCTCGTCGACGACGCCATCATCGCCATCGAGGTGATGGTGGTGAAAATGGAAGAAGGCATGGACCGCATCAAGGCGGCAGCCTACGCGTGGAGCCACACTGCGGCGCCGATGCTGTCCGGAACACTGGTCACGATCGCCGGGTTCCTCCCAGTAGGGTTCGCGCGCTCAACGGCCGGCGAATACGCCGGCAACATCTTCTGGGTCGTGGGGTTCGCCCTCATCGTCTCCTGGATCGTGGCGGTGATCTTCACACCATATCTTGGCGTCAAGATGCTGCCCGCGATCAAGCCGGTCGAAGGCGGTCACCACGCGATCTACGATACACCGAACTATCGGCGCTTGCGCGGGCTTATCACCTTCGCCGTGCGGCACAAGTTCGTAACCTGCGGCATCGTTGGAATCGCGTTCGCGCTTTCCGTCATCGGCATGGGTGGCGTCAAACAGCAGTTCTTCCCGACATCCGACCGCCCCGAAGTGCTGGTGGAGGTTCGTCTGCCGGAAGGCACGAGCATCGAGACGACGACTGCCACAGTCGAGAAGCTCGAACACTGGCTTGACCAACAATCGGAGGCCAAGATCGTCACCAGCTATGTCGGTCAAGGTGCGCCGCGCTTCTTCTTCGCGATGGCGCCGGAGCTGCCCGATCCGGCATTCGCAAAGATCGTCGTGCTGACGCCTGACGCAGAGGCTCGCGAGGCTTTGAAGTACCGGCTCCGACAAGCGGTGTCAGAGGGCCTTGCATCTGAGGCAAATGTGCGCGTCACCCAGCTCGTGTTCGGACCCTACACACCTTTCCCGGTGGAGTTTCGGGTGATGGGGCCTGATCCCGCGCAATTGTACGCCATCTCTCAAAAGGCCCTCCATGTCATGCGCGGCGTACCCGATGTGCGGCAAGCGAACCGCGATTGGGGCAATCGCACGCCCGTGCTCCGCTTCATACCGGATCAAGATCGACTGAACCTCATCGGCCTTTCGCCAGCCGAGGTGGGCCGGCAACTCCAGTTCCTGCTCACTGGCATCACGGTAACGCAGGTCCGCGAGGACATCCGCAATGTCCCTATCGTGGCACGCAGCGCCGGCGGCGAGCGGCTGGATCCGACGCGTCTGGCGGATTTCTCATTGATGAGCCGGGACGGCCGCTCGATTCCGCTCGACCAGGTCGGCCATTCGGAAGTCCGACTCGAAGAGCCGATCATGAAGCGGCGCGATCGCACACCCGTCGTCACGATTCGCTCTGATATCAATGAGGCGACCCAACCTCCGGAGGTCTCCAAGGAGATCAGGACAGCCCTTCAGCCGCTGATCGCATCCCTTCCGGCCGGTTATCGTATCGAACTGGGCGGATCGATCGAGGAGGCAACCAAGGCCAATGACGCGCTGGCGACGATCTTTCCCGCCATGATTGCCGCCATGCTGATCGTCGTCATGCTGCAGGTGCGATCCTTCTCGACGATGGCCATGGTCGTGCTGACGGGACCACTTGGCCTCGTCGGCGTCGTGCCGATGTTGCTGACCTTTCACCAGCCCTTTGGATTCAACGCGATTCTGGGCCTGATTGGACTGGCGGGCATCCTGATGCGCAACACTCTGATCCTGACCGAACAAATCAAGGAAAACCTTGCCGCCGGCCTTGATGACTATCACGCCGTCATCGAGGCCACGGTGCAACGTACGAGGCCCGTGATCCTGACCGCATTGGCTGCGGTGCTGGCCTTCATCCCCCTCACGCATTCCGTCTTCTGGGGATCGATGGCCTATACGCTGATCGGCGGCACCGCGGTCGGAACGGTTCTGATTCTGCTGTTCCTTCCTGCGCTTTATGCGGCGTGGTTCCGGATCAAGCCGACTGCAGATGAGCTCCATGGGGATTTGACGGAGGAACCGGAATTGCGAACAGCAATGGCCGCCGAGTAGGGCTCTCTTGTATCCATGAATCGTCCGGTCCGAGCGGGAGCTAATCCCGACGAGACGCGCACGCGCATCCTGGAGGTGGCGGAGGAGCAGTTTCGCCGCATCGGTTACCATAAGACGTCGGTGGCCGATATCGCCTCCGAACTCGGCATGAGCCCGGCGAATGTCTACCGTTTCTTTCCCTCCAGGGATGCGATCAACGAGTCGATCTGCGGGCGTGTCTTGCACGAAGTTGCCGACATCGCCTCGGCGATCGCACGCACGAACGTGCCGGCCATGGAAAAACTCGACCGGCTCCTGACCGCCGTTCACCGCCACAACAAGATGACGCTGGTCGAGAAAAAGCACATGCACGACCTGATTGTCGTCGCCATGCATGAGAACTGGACGATCATCAAGGCGCACGTCGAACGGATGGTGGCGATCTTCGAGGCGATCATACGCGCGGGCATCGAAGCGGGCGAGTTCGAGGTCGAAGATGCCGCGGAAGCCGCGCGAGCTGTCAAATCCGCCTTCACGCCATTCTTCCATCCGATTCTGATCGAGCACTGCATTCGACACGGCGAAGACACCGAAGCAGGCCTGCGCGACCAGATTCGTTTTATCCTGAAAGCTCTCGGCAAGTCCGGCTAAGCGGTGTGCTGCATTCAGGCCTGATGCGTTCGCCCGTCCGGGGCTGAATCCAGTTAAGCTTCCGTCTACAAGAAAACACTGCTCCGGAACAGTGGATTAGCGTGTAACGGAGCCCTGCTACTCTTTCTTGCGCCATCCCACACAGAGGCTTGAGGGGCAGGCGCGGTTGGGCCAATTACTGGTAGAGAGGACCGTAGGTGCCGTCCCCATAAGGCCGAGCGAATCCGCCTGAGCGAGGTTGCGTCCCAGGAGCTTGGTGATTTTGCCGGCGTGGGTCTGTAGATCGGCGTCGAGACGATCCGCCTCCCGCATCCGCTTCGCGAGAATCGTTGGACCGGATATTCGCGCAGGTTATGACTGGACAGGCTTGCGCCGGCAGCCGTTTCCGGAGGCGCGTCAGGCGTTGGCGATCAATGAAGCGATGTCCTCGAGCGGACGCCGGCTGAAGTCCTTCGCGAGCTCGCCTATGATCTTGCCTCTCAGGTCGCGGTGGAAGTGCTTGCGCATCTCCCCCAGGGTCCTGGGGTCGGAGACAACGACCAGGTGTTCTATGGTCCCGTCCAGGCTGAGCTTGTTCAGGAACGCGGCCGTCGCTGCCGCGAAGTCGTCTTCGACGAGCCGCCTGCCATCGGGGTTGGCAGAGCCGGTGTGATGCCGTGCACCCGAGCCTGAGCGGGCGGGCGCAGGTGGAGCCGCCGTGATCTCGACCAAGTGCACCCCAGGTTTCACGCCTGTATTGTGGAACAGGCGGATCGTCTCGCCGTCAGCGACTGCTACTGTCGTACCGATAGGTAGAATCATCGAAAGACCTCCCGTTCACGATCCCGCATAACGCCGGCGGATTATGATACTTGCATGCTGGCGCTCTGCGGCGCCTCTTCGATAAGCTCCTGGCTCGAAGCTCCCCAGAGCAGGGCAGTCCCAGCGACGGCCGAAAGAATCGACGCGGCGAACACGGCGATCTTGGCGGCCGAGAAGTCGGTGGCACTTGGAAACGCCTGTCCGGCGATGAAGAGCGACATCGTGAAGCCGATGCCAGCGAGAGCTCCTGCCCCGGCCAACTGCCGCCACGTGTACTCAGCCGGCTTGGCGGCTATGCCTGTGCGCACGGCCGCGGCGGCCGCGAGGAAGACGCCGAGCGGCTTTCCTATGGCGAGGCCAGCGACGATCGCGGCCATGAGCCAGCCATGCCCAATGAAGGCGCCAGGGCTGATCGTCACGCCCGCATTAGCCAGTGCGAAGATCGGAAGGACAGCGTAGCTCGACCGCGCGCCGGCGTGCCGCAGCAGCCGGTCGGCGGGCGATTCAAGTCTGTCGTAGATCGCGTCGAGCGCATGCAGTGCCGGCGTGGAGGGGCCGTGCCTGAGCACCTCGCCCTCATGCCGGGCCTCGGAGGCGATGATGGTGCTGGCCTGCGTCATCAGGGCGGCCAGGTTGGCTGGCGGCCGCGTCGGAATGAACAGCGCAAGTACCACGCCGGCCAGCGTAGCGTGGAGGCCGCCCGCGTAGACGAACGCCCACAACGCGACGCCCAACAGGATGTAAGGCGACAGCAGATAGACCCTCGATCGGCTCAGCAGCGCCAGCGCAACGACCATCGCCGCAGCCGCGGCCAGATAGCCCGGATGGATCTCGCCCGAGTAGAACACAGCGACGACGACGATCGCACCGATGTCGTCGACGATGGCCGCCGCGGTGAGGAAGATGCGCAGCTCGACGGGGACGCGGGCGCCCATCACGGCGATCAAGGCAATCGCGAAAGCGGTGTCGGTCGCCATCGGAACGCCCCACCCGTGCGACCACGTCCCCGCAGGGATGACCAGCGCATACAGAAGCGCCGGCACGACCATGCCGCCGAGCGCGGCCGCGATCGGAAGCGCGGCGGAGCGGCGGCTTGCGAGGTGGCCGACTGTCATCTCGCGCTTCACTTCCAATCCCACGACAAGGAAGAACACCGTCAGCAGGCCGTCGTTGACCCAATGGAGGATCGTCATCTGAAAGGTTGCGTCGCCCAAGCTCACGCCGAGCTCCTGGCGCCAGAGCGCCTCGAACGCCGGCCCGACCGGCGAGTTCGTCAGGACGATCGCCGCCACGGTCGCGAGGATCAGCAAAATACCGGCGGATGGGCCCCAGCTCGCGAAGTCAAGGGCCGCCGTACGGACGCGGTGGCCGAGCGTGCCAAGCATCGCGTCGACGAGAGAGCTCTCGTCCCAGGGCCCGTCGTAGCGCCGGCGGTTGATGTAGAAGGTCGGCGTGAACCTTACGCCGCTTGCGCGTGCGCTTGCGATGTCCGCCTCCACCCTCGCCCTCGCGCGCCGCACGGCGTCGCTGTCGCCGAGCACGAAGTCGGCGTTCACGCCGAGGTCGGCGGCCACCGCGACGAGGTCGTCCTCTGTGAGCTGCATCGACCTCGTCATCAGCTTGATGTGCGCGGACCAGAACGCCTCGGGCGTCTCGGCAAGCTCAGCGAGCTCGGCGGCCCGAAACGCAAGGCTGTTGTCCGTGAGCGGCATGTGCCGGAAGGCGTAGCAGACGCGGTCGCCGAGTTGGTCGCGTGCTTGCGCAATACGCTCGTTGGCAGCCCTGCAGTGCGGGCACGCGTAGCTGCCGTACTCGACGAGTGTGATCTCGGCATCGACGGGGCCGAGCACGTGGTCCGTCTCGTGGTCGACCGGACGGTCGAGGCGGCCGGGCGGGGTCATGAGCTCCATCGGTGAGCCGGTCTCCAGGTGTTCGCGCCGGCTACGACGTCGGCGTAGCTGTCGCTGGGTTGACGATGTGGAATACGCCGCCGATCTCCACGCACCTGGACGCAATGAGGCCGCTACCGCCATCGCGGACGCCCCGCACCCTTGCGCTCAACGCACGCTGCACTCCAAGCGCGACGCCTGTGCCGTCCGCGAGCACGACGACATCCTCCAGCGGCGGGCTTTCGACAGAACCGCAGAATGAAACGCCGATTGTCTCCTTGATGTGCATGTCGGACCTCCTGGCCTGCGATCGTTCAACGGAACGCCGACTTCGGCCCGTATACGAGGGCGGGCGACGATTAGGTCGAAGATTGAGTCCGTGACGGTCTAAAGGAAAATCACCTCTCGCCATGGAGTCGATAGCCGACCGTTATCGAGAATGGCTGAGAGACGCGCGGCACCGCTGCGGAGGGAGCGCGGCGCTTCCGCCTGCGAGCACTCGCCCGAGCGGAACTCTCGGCGACCGCGCAGAGATGTTCACGTGCCTACGGCCATCATAACGCGCGGCTATCGACTTCATGGCGTGACGTCATTTCCCATTCGCCGCGCGCAATCCCATCCTGACGAACGTGAGCAGCAACCTTTCGCCGCCACTCCGACACCCGAACAAGGGTCCACAATCAGGAGGCTACAAATGTCAGTGAAGCAACCGGTTCTCACGCCGCCCCGCGGTGGCCAGACGGTGACCTCGAACGGGGGCTCGAGCGTCGAGATGAAAGTGGAGAGCAGCCAGAGCGGAGGCGAATATGGCGCTGTCCTGTGGACGGTGCGGGCCGGGGAGGAGCCGCCACTGCACACCCACTCGCGCGAGGACGAGCTGCTCTACGTGGTGCAGGGGCAGCTAATCGCGCGGGTCGGCGATGCCCGCGTCGAGGTGGGGCCCGGCGCCTACGCGGCTCTTCCGCGCGGTGTGCCGCATACAATCGAGGTAGTCGGCGACCAGGCGACCCTGCTGCTCAGCTTCGTGCCGGGTGGGCTGGAGCGTTTCTTGGTCCCCCGGAAAGGCGAGCAGCCCGATCCGGCCGCTTTCGGCCTGACGTTCCCCTAGGGCGGGGACCGCGGCGCGCGGCGTTCGCGACCGTGCGCCCGCTCGGGCCCCGGGTGCCGGCCGCGCGCGACCGCGCCAGATGCTCCTTTCACCCGCCGACGGAGGAAATCCGCTATGGTCACTCGCGGTTTCACAGGTCGCCAATCCGGATCAGAACCATCGGACCGGATTCCTCCGGGACAGCACCTCGTCGACAATTTCCCGGTGCTTACGGCCGGCCCCACGCCGCGAATCGAGCCCGCGGACTGGACTTTCACGCTCAAGGTCGGACCTCGTCCGGTCAAAGCGTGGAACTGGTCGGAGTTCAACGCGCTCCCACGAACCAGGATGACGCGAGACATCCACTGCGTGACCTCGTGGTCGAAGCTCAACACCGCCTGGGAGGGCGTGGCCGTCGACGACATCCTCGCCGACGCTGGCCTTGGCGCACCCACTCCGTTCGCACTCGCACATTGCTACGACGGATACTCCACCAACGTGCCGCTCGCCGACCTCGCAATGGGGAAGGCGATGGTCGCGCTCAAGTACGAAGGCCAGCCGCTGCCGCGCGACCATGGGGGGCCGGCGCGCCTGCTCGTGCCGCATCTCTACTTCTGGAAGTCGGCGAAATGGGTGAACGGGCTTCAGTTCACGGAGCGCGACGAGGCCGGCTTCTGGGAGCTGCGCGGGTACCACATGTACGGCGATCCGTGGAATGAGCAGCGATACACGAATGACTGAAGCGATTGCCGCAACCGCGCGATGGCAGAGCTGTGCGATTGTCGAAGTCGCGACGAGAACGCCGGCTATCAAGAGCTTCTTTCTCCGCCTCTCCGAACCGTTCGACTATACGGCCGGACAGCACGTTGACGTGCGGCTGACTGCGCCCAACGGCTACACTGCCATGCGCAGCTACTCGATCGCCTCGGCCCCGAGCGACTCCAAGGTGATCGAGCTGGCGATCGAGCGCCTCCCGGACGGTGAGGTCTCCCCGTTTTTCCACGACGTCGCCCAAGTAGGCGACACGATCGAGCTTCGCGGGCCGCTTGGCGGACACTTTCTCTGGCCGGGGCCTTCCAACAAACCAGTGCTCTTGATCGGCGCCAGCTCCGGCGTCGTGCCGCTCATGGCGATGATCCGGTATCGGAAGGCCAGCGGAGAGCCAGTGCCTGTCGCGCTGCTGCTATCCTCCAGGACCTGGGGTGACGTGCTGTTCAGGGACGAACTCCTCGAGCTCGAGAGGTCGCTTCCCGATTTCGTGCTCGCCTTGGCCCTGACACGCGAGCCGGCGGCGCGCCGCACCGATTTCAGCAGGCGGATCGACGGCAGGATGGTCGCTGACGTCGCGGCGCGGCTGCCCGTGTCCCCCGGCTGCGCCTTCGTGTGCGGGTCGAACGCCTTCGTCGACATCGCGGCGGACGCCGCGCTCGCTTTGGGACTGGAAGCCGGGGCGATCAAGACCGAACGCTACGGCGCTTGAGAGACGATCCCTCTCGCTTGGCGAGAGGATAATTTTCGTAAACGCCGGATTATCCGTGGAGCGGGACACGACCATGTTTTCAGTGATTTTCGAGGTCCTCCCTAATAAAGAGAACTGGGATGACTACCTCGACAAAGCCAAGATGCTGCGCCCCGAGCTGGAGCAGGTCGAGGGCTTCGTCGACAACATCCGCTACAAGAGCCTGATCCGCGAGGGTTGGATCCTTTCGCTTTCGAACTGGCGGGACGAGAAGTCGCTCGTCCGCTGGCGCACCCGTACGCGCCATCACGAGGTTCAGCAGAAGGGCCGCGACGAAATCCTCGCAGACTACCACCTGCGTGTCGGCCAGATCACTGCCGACAACAAGGTGCCCGCGGGGTGCGCCCTCACGGAGCAGCGGCTCGACGAGACCGAGGTCGGGGAGGGAACGACGGTCACGCTGATCAACGCGACGCGCCCCGCGGAGTGGAAGCAGACCAACAACCCGTACGACTGCGCCGAGTGGCTCGGACTGAACCCTTGGGCCGCCGACTGCACGTCCTGGGACATCTTCGACGCAGTGCTCACGCCCGGCGACCTGATTCTGCTCATATCCTGGAAGGACGCCGCTGCAGCGCAGGCCTACGAGGACGCTTCCGCGCCGAATGACAAGGCGAGGGTCCGGAGAGTGCGGATCGTGCGCGACTACGGGAAATACGACCGTCGCGAGGCGCCTCAATACTACGCAGATGCCAAGGGCGGCGAGACCCTCCGCGCCTGACACCGCTCCGTCGGGAAGGGCCAGCCTGCCGCGAGTTCGACTCTGCGTTCGCCCTGCGAGGGTGTTCACGAATTGTCGTTGAGGCTTGCTCCGCTTGTTGTCGAACGATTGATCTCAGCGCTGACGATCACGTCTTGGGGATCGCGTACGCGCGACGCGGTGACCCGTCCGAACTGATCCCGGTCCTGGCCCACCTCGCAGCGCACTGGCCCGGCTCTCAGAAGTTCCTGAAAGCGTGTCCGTGCGTCCGAATCAATAGACCGAGCCGTTCCAACGTGTGCATGCAGGTAGCATCTACGCCCCATGATTGCGACGTGCCCCTCACGTCGTCGACTGCAAAGGCTCGTCGGTCTAGACGACCGCACCTTGACGGAGAACAACAGCCCATGGAGCTTCATCAGGTTCGCTACTTCCTCGCCGTGGCGTCCACGCTCAACTTCACCCGCGCCGCCGAGCAGTGCAATGTCACGCAGCCCGCCCTGACCAAGGGGGTGCAGAAGCTCGAGCAGGAGCTCGGCGGCCAGTTGATCTACCGCGAACGCCAGCTGACCCAACTCACCGATCTTGGAAAGGAAGTCCTTCCGATGCTGGAGCGCACACTGGCCTCGGCAGAGGCGGTGCGTCGCAGGGCCCAGGAGTTCCAACGCAAGGACGTCGCGCCATTGAAGATCGGCCTCGCCCCTTCAATCTCGGCCTCGCTCGTCCTCGATCCGATCGCGGAGATCGCAAAGTTCGTCCCTGGACTTCACGTCGAGCTGCGCGAGGGCGCGGCGGAGAAGCTCGTCGACCTCTTGCTTGAGGGCGAGATCAACGCCGCAATGGTCGGAGACGTGCAGGACGTGCCCGCCCGCATCGACGACTGGTCGCTGTTCGAGGAGCGCTACGTCGCGGTTCTCGCGCCGACACACCAACTCGCAAACCGTCCCTCGATCGGCATCGACGACCTCCGTGAAACCGTCTTGCTGGAGCGCGCCGACTGCGACGTCGCCCCGAAGATCCAGCAATCGTATTTCCCCGAGAAACCGCCCCAACTCGGCCACCGCAGCGGTCACGACTTGCACCTGCAGCACATGGCCGCGGCTGGCTTCGGCGTGATACTCGCGCCCGAGCACATGCCGCGCCTTCCGACGCTCAAGACCATTCCGCTCGAAGGCGACCCGGTTTCGCGCGAGGTGCGCCTACTGGCTGTGCAGGGGCGCCGCTACTCGCCGGCGCTGGACGCTTTCGTCAAGGTCGCGCGGCTTCGCGACTGGTCGGTCGAAGTCCCCGACCGGGGCGTGCCGCACGCAGCGGTCCCGGAGGTGGCGAGGACGCCCGCATGACCACGACGCGCACGCCGGCGGCCAACCGCTTCCAGCCAATCGATCCTCAGCCTGATGACTCCCCACCGATGCTAAACCAGACCGACAAGACACTCGCCCGGATTCGCACCGAGCTGTTGACGACGTTCAGCACCGCGGACTGGGAGTCATACAACCACCTCGTGGGCTGGCTCCGGGATACAGACGTGGCATCGCATGCGTTGAAGGTCGGAGACGACGCGCCGGACTTCCTCCTGCCGGACGCTGACGGCCGTCTCCACTCCTCCCAACAGCTGCGCCGCAACGGACCCCTCGTCCTGAGTTTCTTCCGAGGCGGCTGGTGTCCGTTCTGCACCGCTGAACTCTGCGCCCTCCAGGCTGCGAAGGATGAGTTCGAGAGCGTCGGCGCGACCCTCGCAGTCGTGACGCCCGAGACGAGGGACTTCCCGCGGCAGCTCAAGCGGAGCCTGGGCTTGGACCTGAAGGTGCTCTCCGACGTCGACTACGGCGTTGCCATGTCGTATGGCGTGCTGTTCCGGGTGCCTGACGAGACCAAAGCGCACTATTCCGGGCTAGGCTTCGACTTCGGCGCCCGGCACGGGTCACCGGTGTGGATGTTGCCCATTCCCGCGACCTACGTGATCGACGCGGAAGGCCGGATCCGCAGCGCGTTCGTCGAGCCCGACTTCACGATCCGGGCGGAGCCGGCGCAAATCCTGGCCTCGCTGCGCCAGACCGCTTCCACGTCCTGATGAGGGAGCCAAGAAGTGCCGTGCGCGCCGGCGTCCCGTCTGTCGGGATCAGCCGTCGAGGAGTGCGGCGTGCTCCTTGGACGACGATACCTCACGCCTATCGAATGCATGTCCAAAGGGAATTTCTAATTTCGTCGGCTGCGTCCGATCTTTGGGTCTGCTAGGCCGGCCGAGCACACGCGGTCGGCTCCACAGCGATTGAAACAGTGATTGAAGCCGTTGCGCCGGGTCACCGTGCGGCGCGCGAGCAGCAAAGGAGACCCCCCATGAAATTATCGAGGACCGTCGGCCTGGCTGTCGCCGTCTCGCTGGTCGCCGGCACCGTGGCAGCACTCGCGCAGATCAGCGGAGCGACTCCGGCCGGTCCGACCGCGAACGTGGTGGACGCCGCCGGGCACCTGCGCGTGCCGGCGGACTACCGAACCCTCTACCAAGCGCTCGGCACCTGGGCGATTGCCGCCGACAGCGGCCAGGGCTCGAAAGAAATCCACGCCGTCTACGCATCCCCGGGAGCGATCGACGCCTACCGGAAGACGGGGCACTTCCCGGACAGCGCCGTCCTGGTGAAAGAGGTCTTCGAGACTTCGACGAACGAGATGACCACCGGCACGGTAAGCCACGCCGACAAGCTCAAGGGTTGGTTCGTCATGGTGAGAGACAGCAAGGGAACGCACCCCGGCAACCCGTTGTGGGGCGACGGGTGGGGATGGTCGTGGTTCGACGCGGACAAGCCGCTCAAGACCACCTCGACGGACTACCGTTCCGATTGCCAGGGGTGCCACGTGCCGGCCCAGGCCACGGACTGGATTTATGTGAATGGATATCCGGTCCTGCGTCACTAGGCACCGTATGCGTGGGAGCTCTCCTCTTGCCGCGGTTTTGCGGAGGTCATGCCCGCAAGCTGGTGCGGCAAGAAGATTGAAGGGCCTATTGTGACCATCCGTTTCGGTTATCGACCTTTCGGATCAGACCGACGTTCAGAATACAAACGAGCGCATGGAGGTCGACGTGTCCTTCTCGGTCTATGACATCACGGTCCCCGTCATGGTGCACGGGCTGAACGTGATGGACGACTATCTCGACCATGCCCAAGCGCTCGAGCGGACCAGGGGATTTGAGCCTGGAAGGATCCTTGGCGAGCGGCTCGCGTCCGACATGCTGACTTTCGGAGAACAATTTTCCGTAAGCTGCAATAAGGTCGAAGCGCACATGGCGAAGCTGATGCAGCGTGACGCGCCAGCACCCCACGACACCCTCATGATGTATTCGGCATTGAAGGGGCGGCTCCTCGAGACGCGCGGCTTCCTGCAAAACGTGCAGCCGGACGAGATTGCCGGCGCGCAGTCCCACACATACGAGCTGACGCCGCCTATCGTGCGCGGGTGGTTCGGCGGCGACGACTACATCCGGCATCTGGTGCTACCCGACTTCTTCTTCCACATCTCGATTGCGCACGCGATCCTTCGGCACCTCGGAGCAAAGATCGGGAAGCGCGACTACCTCGGCAACCTCAGCCAGCAGAGCGGCGGTGACTATTCGTGAAAGGCGGGCGCGGTGCGCGACACGGGCCGAGGCCTTCAAGACAAGAAAGCAAGTTCAGGGGACGCCGATAGTGAACGAGTTGCGAGAGGTCATTGGCGCGCTGCAAAGCGAAGCGGACTTCGAGGCTGGAGGCGCGAATTGCATGAGTTTCCATGAGACGTTTCGGCGAGACAACGCCATGCATATGATCGACGTGCTCGCAAGCGGGGTTGCTCACGACTTCAATAATAGATTGCAGAGCATGGCCAGCGCCCTCAGCATGATACGCGCACGCGTTGCCGCCGGGTGCACGTCCGACCTCGGTTCCCTCATAGAAGTTGCAGAACGATCGCTCGTTAGCGCCAGCGAGCTCGCGCATCGTCTTATGACTGTTGCGCGTAAAACGCTTCATCAATCAGACAATCTATTTCACCTTAACGATGCCCTCCTTTCAATGAGTGATCTGCTGCGCTGCGTCGTCGGAGAAGGAATCGTGCTGCGCTTGGCTTTATCGGATTCAGCAACTCGGATCCGGTGTGATTCTCACCTGCTCAAATGCGCGATCATAAACCTTGTGATAAACAGCCGAGACGCAATGCCCAGCGGAGGTATCATTACAATCGAGACCAGTAAGACTTACTTGCCCAACGGCGACGATGGCCAAGAGTATGTTTCCCTATGCGTCACTGATTCTGGATGTGGCATTACCTCCGATGTCCTGGAAAAGATATTCGAACCATTCTTTACGACGAAGCCACAAGGCGTCGGAACAGGGCTTGGACTTCCAATGATACGCCATTTTGTTGATCAGGCGCGCGGCCACATTGAAGTTCACAGCACGCCGCAACAGGGCACATGCATAAAGCTCTACTTACCGGTTGCGGCCGAAAGCAAGATAGAAGCAGCTTAAGTCGCTAGTCAGTCTCGAACCACGAAGTCACTTTAGAGATGGCAGAGCGGTGCGCACAGCTTGGGATGGGAAGTTTGGTCTCGTCCTGTAGTGTCCGTCGACCGCCGGCAGGACCATGCTGCTCACGGTCCGCGATCGTAGCGAATATCGCGCGGGTGAGCGTGGGCGGGGGACACGCCGCTCCGCATGGCTGCGTCAGTGAAGTTGAGGGTGCCTGCCAGGTTTAGGAAATATTGAATCTGGTTGAATTCCATGCCTTCTAAGCCTCTCCCGAGCCGTCCGCTTTCGCCGCGACCGGTGTCAGGGTCATCGCGGCTGTAAGGGCGCCGCCGATCGAGGTCGCAGCGGCTACGGCGAGACCGACTTCGTAGCCGGACGCGAAAGACGCGACGCCGGCGGCCAGTGCCACGCCGGCAAGCTGTGCAATCCGGCTCGCCGCATTGTTGATGCCGGAGGCGAGTCCTTCGTCGGCCTGATCCACACTCGACATGACCGACGCAGTGAGCGGCGCCACGAGCACAGCGAAGGACAGGCCCAGCACGGTCATGGGTCCGATCACGCCGAGCATCAGCGATTCTTCCCGGCCGAGCGCCATCAAGATATAGGCGAGTGCCGCACCTGCCGGTCCCGCGACGAGCATGGCCCGCGCGCCAATCCTGTCCGCCAACCCGCCGAAGAGATTCGACAAGAATCCAACGCCAAGCGTGAAGGGCAGGAATGCCAGCCCGGCATCGGTCGACGACAGGGCGCGGCGATCGACGAGGTCAAAGGGTAACAGAAAGAACATGATCGAAACCGCCGCATAGACCATCAGGGTGGTCACGTTCAGCCCGAGGAAGGCGCGGTTCTCCACCAGGCGAGGTGGCGTCATCGGGTGTTCGCTTCTGCGCTCCCAGAACGCGTAGACGGCGAGCCCGACAATGCCAAGCCCGGCGACGATCGTGAGCACCGTGCCCGGCTGGGCTGGAGCGTCCGCGGCGGCCTGAGCTTCACCGGGGCCGATCTGGCTGAGTGCCCAGGCGAGCGCCCCGATCGCCGAAGCGAGGATCGCGGCGCCAATCACGTCGAACCTGCGCTGGATGCGGCCATCTTTCGGCGCGAAGACCAAGAGGACTCCCACTGTTACGAGCGCGAGCGGGGGGTTGATCCAGAACACGGATGGCCAGCCAAAGGTCTCGGTCAGCCAGCCGCCCAGGACGGGACCTCCAGCGGTGGTGAGAGCCGATGCCGCGGCCCATAGGCCGATCGCCCGGTTCCGCTCCGCACGCGGATAGGTGGCGCCGATCAGGGCGAGGCTGGCGGGGGTGACGATCGCTGCGGCCGCTCCCTGCGCGACGCGGGCAGCGATCAGCCAGGCGGGCGAAGGCGCCAGCGCGCAAGCCGCGGACGCCAGACCGAACAGGACGCAACCGAGCGCGAGCATGCGCGCCTTGCCATAAACATCCGCGAGCGCGCCACCAATCAATGTCAGCGAGGCGAGCGCCAGCATATACCCGTTGAGAACCCATTGAACGGAGGCAAGGTCCGCTCCGAAATCAGCTCGCAATCTCGGTAACGCGACGGGCAGCGCTGTCCCATCGATGAACGCCATCGAGGAGGCGAGCACACAGGCCGTAAGCACCATGCGCCGGCGCCGAGGCGGCGCTTCCCGCCCGAGCTCTCGCGGGCAGGGTTCTGCATCGATAACGCCGCGGCCGCAAGACTCTACAAACGGCTGCATCTCGTGGCGACGAGCTCGCCGTCTCTCGTTTGCAGGGTTGGTCACTTGGAGTCTCGTTTTGGGTTGTAGGTGCTTCTGACAGCGGTCTCACACTGTGGCGGTCGAACCCCGGCGAGGGAAATCACCTCTCGCCTTAGAATCGATAGGCGATCGTTATTGCCGCTCGCCGCGCGGCGTGACGCAGTGGCGGCCTGCGCAACTTGCCTTGATTTACGAATGGCGATGCGGACCGTCGCGGCACAATTCCTGGCCGCTATGAAAACTATATGCACCGGCTATTGGAAAAATTCGTCCGGCACTGCGATCAATAACCGCGACATTCGCAAATCTTAGCGAATAGCGCCCAGCAGAAAACAGGAGACCCCTGATGTCCGAGAGCTTTCCACTCCCAACTGAACCCGAAGGCGTTATCCCGTCTCTGCTCAAGCGATTTAACTCCGGAAAGATCGAGGCAATGATGGCCTTGTACGCCCCGGAGGCGGTATTCGTCGCGAACGACGGCCGAACCATCACTGATCGCGCCGAGTTCACGGCCATACTCGAGCACGATATCAAGCTCGGCCTGCCGCTGAAGGCAAATGTGCGCCATGTGTTCGTCGGCGGCGACACCGCCCAGATTGTGCTGGACTGGTCAATTGACGGAACAGGTCCTGACGGCAAGATCGTGCACATGCACGGCACAGCGAGCGACATCATGCGGCGCGGCGCGGATGGGTTCTGGCGGTACATTATCGACAATAATCAAGGCACGGCGGTGCGACATCCCGCCTGACGTATGTGCGCCACGGCAGCTCTCAGCGATGGAGCTGCCCTTCAGACTGGCGTCGACGATCACCGCGATGTCGTGCTGGCGCAGCTGCTGGCACGGCTTCGGGCTGCTGGTCAACGAGCTCGCGCCGCGAATCGCGCATTTATCGGGCAGGCGAGAGCTGGTTCGAACCGCCGGGCGCGACCCATTCGATCAGCCGCAACGCGAGCAAACAGAGCCGGCAAAGCTGCTCGCTGTCTTCGTCCTCGACACCAATGACAAAGTGCTGACCACGCCTGTCAAATAGCCTGCTCGCTGCGCCAGCCAAGAATCTATGGTGATGATATCGGCCGCGAGTTTACCGCGACCGTGCGTCGTCCGCCGTGTCACCGAAAGCGGATGCACCGAGCACCCTGGGAGATGGTCGATGCGACCGCATAGAGTTCAGATCGAGCCGGCAGGCGCGACGACGGGAAAGTCCTTCTCGGGATCGAACACGTTATTGAAAAAGTTCGTCAGGGAGTACATGGCAACCAGCGCGACGATCTCCATGACGTTCGCATCCGTGTAGCCGGCGTCTCGGACGGCTTTCAGATCGGCGTCACTGACTTTGCCGCGGGTATCGATCACTTTGCGCGCAAACTGGATGGCGGCGTCCCGCTTCGGTTCGCTGGCATGGCCCTTCCGAGCGAGAATGATTTCATTGGCCGGCAGCTTGGCCATATGATCGGCCGTAAAGCTGTGAACCGTCAGGCAGTAGTCGCAGCCATTCACTTCGGAGACAGCGAGGCCGATACTGTCACGCGTCTTCACGTCGAGCGCCTTGCTCATGGAGCCGAGCAGGGTGGCCCATGAGTTGAACGCGATCGGGCTTGCCGCGAAGGTCGCCATCATATTTGGGGTGAACCCGATGTTCTTGGTGAACATATCGAGGGTCGGTTTCGAATCGGCCGGCACCTGTTCCGGCCTTAGAGCCGCGCTTCTTGGCATGACAATTCCGTAAGCTGCTGGTTTCACCAATGATTAAACGAGATCCAAATACATCGACCACCGGCGGCGCGGCTTCTGCGGCCAGTTTCCGGGACGCACCGCCCCCACGGACTACAGCATGACCGGTACTTCGTCCTCGGCCAGTCCGCACTCGCGGTGCGCGGCTTCCGCATCGAAACCGATCGTCGGCGTCGAACCCGGGCCTGGCGAGCGAGCAGCATTGATGACCGCCGCCGCGACGAAGGTGCATCGAAGGCGCGTGTCGTTCACGGACGAACGCGGATGATCGTCTTCCCGCTGATCCGCTTGGTCGGATTGAAGGCGGCGACGGCATCGTCGAGTGTCGCGATGTTGCCGATGTTCGTCCGCAGTCGTCCGTCTCGCACCCGCTGGACGATCTCACTCAGTTGAGCACGATCGGATTCAACAACGAAGTCGATCGCCAGGCCGTCGGCGGGCCGCGCCTCGCTTGGCCCGACGATGGACACCAGTGTTCCTCCAGTTCGAATCAGGCGCGCGGAACGCTTCCCGATGTCGCCGCCGATGACATCGAACACCAGATCGACTCCGCCGACGTCTTCGAGGACGTCGTGCTCGAGGTCGACGAATTCCTGCGCACCGAGTTCGAGCGCCTTCTCATGATCGGCGGCACGTCCGGTGCCGATGACGTAGGCGCCGGCCTCACGCGCGAGCTGCGTCACCATCGAACCGACTGCGCCGGCCGCGCCATGCACGAGGACGCTCTGCCCCGCCCGAAAGCGGCCGTGCTCGAACAGTCCCTGCCACGCAGTCAGGCCCGAGATCGGCAGGCTCGCGCCCACCGTGAAGTCGACGTCGCCCGGGAGCGGCGCGAGGTTGCGTGCCTCCATGGCTACATACTCCGCCAGGGTGCCGTCGCGATACCAGTCGGCGAGGCCAAACACTCGCTGTCCCACCGACAGCCCCGTCGTGCCGTAGCCGAGGGCGGTGACCACTCCGGCCAGCTCGTGCCCAGGGATCGACGGTGTTCGATCACGGTCGAGGCGATCGGTCCAGGTCGAGGGCCACTCCAGCTCGGTCGGGACGAATCCCGATGCATGAACCCGAACGACGACGTCGTTAATCGCTGCCTGCGGCTCGGGCCGCTCCACGAGCCTCATCCCGGTCGTTCCCGCCGCCTGGTTCGTCACAACGATCGCCTTCATCATCCACCTCCTTGTGTGTGGTATGCCGTCATCTTCCGAATTCCTTTGCAGACGAGCAAAGATACGACCGCGAAACTCGATGGTCCAATGACCTGTGGCTATGGAATCGATGCCATCGACGCGGCGCGCAGAAAAAGCGCGCCCAACGCGGCAGTGAACCGCAGCGAATGCTCCGTGAGAGCATGATTTCTCGGGCTGAGGATGCTAGAGAGGTTCGGCGCGATCAGCCGAGGCCTGTACAACAGCAACCGAGAGGCTTCAGCCCGTCGGGCATCCGGAGTCGCGGGTTCAACCGAACTGAAGACCCTGCGGATATGATAGGCCGCGGCGCCGGGGTGCATTGATCGACGGCACGAGAGAACGCTCAATCCGGAGTGATATTCGGGATCGGGAGTTGAGCCAGATCATCCTCGTAGCTGGCCTGAGAGCCTGCGTTGTGCCCGGAAGTGGTGGCGTCCGGGCGTGTGTGAATATCCGCGCTAATGCCGAGAAGTTCGCCAACGGGGCAGAGGTTTGCGGCCTCCAGCAAGAATGCGCGTTGTTGCTCGTCGAGTTCTCCCTCCAGCACGAGAGTGCGCTCGAACGAATCTCTTTCGCCCTGGGCGCCGTGGCGGAAGCTGACGCCCACTTCTACCCGTTCCAGCGGAAATCTTCGGCGCCGGGCATGAAAACGAACAGTCATAGCGGTGCATGCAGCGAGAGACGCGCTGAGAAGGTCGTAAGGATTGGGACCGGGAGATACGTGGCCGGCTCCATCTGGGCCGCCGATGGGAAACTGAGACGCGTCGACACGACCAACCAGCATGCCGTGATTGGTGGAGTCGCTCACGACGACAACTTCGCGGATCTTGGTCATGATTAGGTCCCGATCGTTCGAATGATTGATCCACCGGCTTCGACGAATGTGTACGCCAGCAGCGGTGCAAAACGAGTCTTGGAGTTCGTGCGAGATCTCAGCGCCGCGTCCGCTTCAGCCAGTGCGTTCAGCAACTAAATCCGGCGACCATTCGGGTAAAGCTATCATGTCCATAACCGCCAGGAATGCTCCGTGAAGTCAGTGTCGAGGCTCCCGGGTGAGCGACTCCGTGAGCGCGCAGCGGGCCTAATGCACGCGACGTAGAAGTCTCTGCAGAATAAAAACGTCGCGGCTTCGAGTGCCATGCGGCTCGTGGCATCCTTGCTACGGCATCACGCTTGCGCGGCGAGCGGCAATAACGACCGTTTATCGACTCCATGGCGAGAGGTGATTTCCGTCGCCGGCGTTGCAAGGTCATTCTCCAAAGCATCGTCGAGCCGAAACTTGCGGTTTCGCGGGCGACACGCGGAACACGATGGAGGAATACTCGGCATCGGAATGGCGGTGCGAATGCTGCGGCCGTATCGAGGCCGGCGGGCGGGAACAGTGCGACCTGTCCAATTTGATTTCAGCATTCCAGGTCCTTGGAGAGACGGAAGTGAGTACGACTGACAGAACGGAGCATGCGGCTCCGGCGCGCGGTTCGTTTTGTCGCCTTCCACGATGCGGCGGCGCACCGATGGGTCTGCTGTTCGCGCTGGCGCTCGCTGGCTGCGACGAGAAGGCGCAATCGCAGGCGGCCGCGCCTCCGCCGCCGCCAGTGACAGTCGCGCAACCGGTCAAACGTACGGTCACCGATTGGGACGAGTTCACCGGCCGCTTCGAGGCGATCGAGGAGGTCCAGGTCCGCGCCCGCGTCGGCGGCTTCGTCAACAGCGTCGAGTTCAAGGACGGTGCGATCGTCCATGCCGGCGATCTGCTCTACATCATCGATCCGCGCCCATTCGAGGCGGTCGCCTCGCAGGCCCAGGGCCAACTCGACGACGCGCGGGCCAAGGCAGAGCTTGCCAAGCGTGAACTCGACCGTGGACTGAACCTGGTCCAGACCAGCGCAGTTTCGGTACAGGTCGTCGATCAGCGCCGTCAGGCCTTGCAGGCGGCTTATGCGGCCGAGACGCAGGCCGAGGGTGCGCTGAAGGCCGCGCAGCTCAATGTCGAATTCACCCACGTGCTGGCGCCGATCACCGGCCGCGTCAGCCGGCATCTGGTGACGCCGGGCAATCTCGTGCAGGGCGCCGATAGCGGCGCGACGTTGCTCACCTCGATCGTGTCGCTCGATCCGATCTACATCTATTTCGACGTCGACGAGGCGACCTATCAGCGCAACAGCCGGCTCTGGTTCGAAGGCAGGCGGCCGAGCTCGCGCGATACGCCGAACCCGGTGCAGGTGATGCTGACCGGCGAGACCAAGCCCTCGCATGAGGGGAAGATGGACTTCCTCGACAATCGACTGGACATCTCGACCGCGACGCTGCGCAGCCGCGCGATCGTCCCGAACAAGGATCTCTCGATCCTCCCGGGGCAGTTTGGCCGCGTCAGGATCATCGGCTCGTCACCCTACGAGGCGCTGCTGATTCCGGACACCGCTATAGCCACCGACCAGTCGCGCAAGATCGTGTTCGTGGTCAAGGAAGACAACACGGTGGAGGCAAGGCCGGTGGTGCTCGGGCCGCTCGATGAAGGGCTGCGCGTGATCCGCGAGGGTCTCAAGGCGGAGGATCACGTCATCGTCGACGGGCTGCAGCGTGCCCGCGTCGGCGCCAAGGTGACACCGAAAATGGCGCAGGCGCCGGCAGGCGACAAGGCTACGGCGGGTGCCACGCCATGAATCTCGGAAAACTTTCCATCAACCAGCCCATCCTGGCGATGGTGCTGTCGATCGTGCTTGTGATCGTCGGCACGATCGCCTACCAGACGCTGCCGGTCTCGGAATATCCGCAAGTGGTGCCGCCGACCGTTACAGTCACCACGCAATATCCCGGCGCCTCCGCGCAGACCGTGTCCGACACGGTGGCCGCCCCGATCGAGCAGGAGATCAACGGCGTCGAGGACATGCTGTATCTCTACAGCCAGGCGACCTCGAACGGCCAGCTCACCATCACCGTCACCTTCAAGCTCGGCACCGACCTCGACAAGGCGCAGGTGCTGGTTCAGAACCGCGTCGCGATTGCGCAGCCGCGGCTGCCCGAGGAGGTGCAGCGCAACGGCGTCGTCACCCGCAAGAACTCGCCCGACATCCTGATGGCCGTGTTCGTGCTATCGCCCGACGACACGTTCGATCAGCTCTACATTTCCAACTACACGCTGCTGCAGGTCCGCGATCAGCTTTTGCGGCTCGACGGCGTCGGTGACATCCAGATGTTCGGCGCGCGCGACTACTCGATGCGGTTGTGGCTCGATCCCGACCGGATCGCTGATGTCGGTCTGACGTCGGGCGAGGTGCTGGCTGCGATCCGCGCGCAGAACCTGCAGATCACCGGCGGGCAGATCGCGGAGCCGCCGATCGCCGATCGCGCGTTCCAGCCGAACCTCACCTTCACAGGACGCCTCAAGGATATCAGGCAGTTCGAGGACATCGTGGTGAAGGCCGGCTCCGACGGCCGTACCGTACGGCTGCGCGACGTCGCGCGCGTCGAGCTCGGTGCGCTGTCCTACGCCACCAGCAGTCGCATACTGCGCAAGTCGGCCGTCGCAATGGTGGTGACGCAACGGCCCGGATCGAATGCGCTCGCCACGGCGAGGGCAATCTCCACCACCATGGCGAAGCTGAAGGAGGGTTTTCCGAAGGGGCTCGACTACAATATCGGCTACAACCCCACCGAATTCATCGCCCAATCGGTCCATGAGCTGATTAAGACGGTCTACGAGGCGATGGCGCTCGTCGTCATCGTAGTGCTGGTGTTTTTGCAGGGGTGGCGGCCTGCGATCATCCCGATCATCGCGATCCCGGTGTCGCTGGTCGGCACCTTCGCGGTGATGGCCGCGCTCGGATTCTCGATCAATAATTTGACGCTGTTCGGTCTGGTTCTCGCGGTCGGCATCGTGGTCGACGACGCCATCGTGGTTGTCGAGAATGTCGAGCGACATCTCCAGCACGGTATGAGCCGGCGCGAGGCGGCGCTCAAGACCATGGAGGAGGTCGGCGGCGCGCTGGTCTCGATCGCGCTGGTGCTCTGCGCGGTGTTCGTGCCGACAGCCTTCCTGGGCGGCATTTCCGGACAGTTCTTCCAGCAATTCGCGGTCACCATCGCGGTCGCGACCGCGATCTCCTGCTTCTGCTCGCTGACGTTGTCGCCGGCACTGGCCTCGCAGATCCTTACTCCGCACGAGGAAAAACGTCCGCCGGCGCGCTGGAACATCATTGCGCGCGGCTGGGACGGCTTCACCGCGCTGTTCAACCGCATCTTCGATCGCCTGGCGTACGGCTACGCGGCCGCCGCCGACTTCGTGATCCGGCATACGGTGGTGATGCTTGCGATCTATCTCGCGCTGATCGGAAGCGCCGGCTGGCTGCTCGCCACCACCTCGCAGGGCTTCATTCCCGCGCAGGATCGCGGTTACCTCATCATCTCGGTGCAATTGCCAGGCGCCGCGTCGCTGGCGCGGACCGCTGAGGTGGTGCGCGAAATCGAGCGGATTGCGCTGGATACGCCGGGTATCGTCCGCGTCGGGGCGTTCAGCGGCTTCTCCGGCGCGACGCGCACGCAGGCCGGCAACGCCGCGGCGTTGTTCCCGGTGTTCGACGAGGCGGAGGCACGGCAGAAGAAGGGATTGTCGGCCAACGCGATCACGGCCGATCTGCGCAAGCGGCTGTCGGCGATCCAGGGCGCTTTCATCATCGTCATTCCGCCGCCCGCGGTGCCAGGCATCGGCACCGGCGGCGGCTTCGCCATCCGCATCCAGGATCGGCAAGGCCGCGGCCCTGAGCTGCTCGCAGCCGCGACCGACGAACTCGTCGCCGCCGCGCGGAAGTCGCCAAACCTGACCTCGGTCTTCTCGCCATTTACGGCGAATACGCCGCAGCTGTTCGTCGACATCGATCGCGTCAAGGCGCAGAAGCTCGGGGTGCCGATCGCCAACATCAATGACACCATCCAGACCTATTTCGGCTCGACCTACGTCAACGACTTCAATTTGTTCGGCCGCACCTATCACGTCACGGCGCAGGCCGATCTCCCATTCCGCAAGGAGACCTCCGACCTGGCGCGGCTGCGCACCCGCAACGCCGCTGGCGACATGGTGATGCTCGGCAGCGTCGTGGACTTCAAGAACATCTCGGGCCCCGACCGTGTCGCGCGTTACAATCTCTACTCCGCGTCCGAGCTGCAGGGTGAGCCGGCACCGGGCGTGAGCTCGACGACGGCGCTCAACACCATCAAAAAGCTCGCCGACGAAACATTGCCGAGCGGCTTTTCCCTCGAATGGACCGATCTGTCCTATCAGCAGGTGACGGGTGGCAATGCCGGCCTCTATGTGTTCCCGATCTGTGTGCTGTTCGTCTATCTGGTGCTCGCCGCGCAATATGGCAGCTGGACGCTGCCGTTCGCGGTGATCCTGATCGTGCCGATGTGCCTGTTCGCGGCCACCATCGGCGTGCGCATCATGGGCCAGGACGTCAACATCCTGACCCAGATTGGCTTCGTGGTGCTGGTGGGACTTGCCGCCAAGAACGCGATCCTGATCGTCGAGTTCGCGCGCGATATCGAGCTCGAGGGCAGGTCGCGGCTGGAGGCTGTCATCGAGGCCTGCCGGTTGCGGCTGCGGCCGATCCTGATGACGTCGTTTGCCTTCATCTTCGGCGTGCTGCCGCTGGTGGTGTCGACCGGTTCCGGCTCGGAGATGCGCCAGGCGGTCGGCGTCGCCGTGTTCTTCGGCATGCTCGGCGTCACGCTGTTCGGCCTGATCTTCACGCCGATCTTCTACATGGTGGTGCGCAACCTCGCGGAAGGCAGGAACGAGGGCAAGCCGACCCAGAGGATCGCGGCCGCGGCGGAGTGAGTCGCGGTGACGCCGATGCGCGATGGAGCGGGAACACTATCTCCGTTACCCTGAGGAGCGCGGAACCCGCGTCTCGAAAGGTGCACGGCCTCGCCTGGTCAGGGCGGGCAAATCGCTCCAAATTGCTGCTAAAACGAACGAGGATCCGCGGTCGCCATAGCCGGCAGGGCCAACGGCTGGCATTTCTCGGGTGATGGAGTACGATTTCTCCAGGCTGGAGAGAGGCCGCGCGTGCGGCGCGCGAAGAGCTTGATCCGCCGACTTCAAGCCGAAGCCCGACGCCGGAGTCTGACAGATGGTGCAGCAGTCGCTGAACGTCGGGTACTCGGACGGTAGCTCTCAGGTGTTGTGGGAGGACGGCGAGCGCGTGTTCAGCCGTGGCTGGCGACTGGACGACAATGGCAACCAGATCGCCGTGCTGCTTGTTGCCCCTGCCGCCGACCACCCGTCCCGGACAAGACTCGATCGCCTCACGCACGAATACGAGCTGAGAGATGAGCTCGACAGGGCATGGGCGGCGCGGCCGCTGGCCCTTATGCGCGATGCCGGTCGGATCGTGCTGGTGCTCGATGATCCGGGCGGCGAGCCGCTCGACCGTTTGCTCGGGAGGCCCATGGAGGTAGGACGCTTCCTGCGCCTGGCTATCGCTGTTACCTCGGCTCTGGGCAAGCTTCATCAGCGCGGGCTCATCCACAAGGACATCAAGCCAGCTAATATTGTGGTGGACTGCGCGGATGGACACGTGCGGCTCACCGGGTTTGGCATCGCATCGCGCATGTCCCGCGAGCGGCAGGCGCCCGAGCCGCCCGAGACCATCGCCGGTACGCTTGCCTACATGGCACCCGAACAAACCGGGCGGATGAACCGCTCGGTGGACGCCCGCAGCGATCTCTACGCCCTCGGCGTCACGCTGTACCAGATGCTCACGGGCGTTCTGCCCTTCACGGCGGCCGATCCGATGGAATGGGTGCACTGCCACATTGCAAGACCACCGGCGCCGCCCAGCGAGCGGTTAAAAAACCTCCCAGCCTCCGTCTCTGCGATCATTATGAAGCTGCTCGCCAAGACTGCTGAGGAGCGTTACCAGACGGCTGCAGGCGCCGAGAGCGATCTACGGCGTTGCCTTGCTGAATGGGAAACCCGAGGCGATATCGACGAATTCCCGCCCGGGGAACACGACACTCCGGACCGGCTGCTGATCCCCGAGAAATTGTATGGTCGGACAGCCGAGATCGATACCCTGCTTGCCTCCTTCGACCGTATCGTCGCCGGCGGCAGGCCGGAGTTGGTGCTGGTTTCCGGATACTCCGGCATCGGCAAGTCCGCGGTCGTCAACGAGCTTCATAAGCCACTTGTTCCGCCCCGCGGTCTCTTTGCATCGGGCAAGTGTGACCAGTACAAGCGCGACATCCCCTACGCCACCCTTGCGCAGGCCTTTCAAAGCCTGATCCGCCCACTTTTGAGCAAGACCGACGCCGAGCTGCGGCAATGGCGGGAGGTGCTGCTCGAAGCGCTCGAACCGAACGGTCGGCTCATTGTTGATCTCGTCCCGGAATTGAAGCACATCATCGGCGAACAGCCACCGGTCCCCGAACTGCCGCCACAGGATGCGCAGGGCCGCTTTCAGCTGGTGTTCCGGCGATTTATCAGCGTATTCGCGCGGCCGGAACATCCGCTCGCCCTGTTCCTCGACGATCTCCAATGGCTCGATGCAGCAACGCTCGATTTGCTCGAGGATCTGTTGACCCGGCCGGATGTGCAGAACCTGTTGCTGATTGGCGCTTACCGCGACAACGAAGTCGGTCCCATCCACCCGCTGATGCGCAAGCTCGAAGCGATGCGCCAAGCTGGAGCGATATTGCAAGACATCGTATTGGCACCCCTGACCTGTGAAGACTTGGGACAACTAATCGCGGATACTGTTCACAGCGAACCAGAGAGAAGCACGCCGCTGGCACAGCTCATCCACGAGAAGACAACCGGCAATCCGCTTTTCGCCATTCAGTTCATCTCCGCGCTCGCCGACGAAGCATTGCTCACTTTCGATTATGGCGAGGCGCGATGGTGCTGGGACCTGAATCGCATTCACGCCAAAGGTTACACCGACAATGTGGTGGACCTTATGGTGGGGAAGCTGAATCGCCTGCCCGCCGAAACCCGAAACGCATTGCAGAAGCTCGCCTGCCTGGGCAACGACGCAGGGTTCACCATGTTGCGGATCGTTTACCAGGACTCCGAGGAGGAGATGCATGGCCAGCTTTGGGAAGCGGTGCGAGCAGGGCTGATCTTTCGTTCGGAAGATTCCTACAAGTTTCTCCACGACCGTGTCCAGGAAGCCGCCTACTCCTTGATCCCGGAGGAATCGCGTGCCGAAGCCCATCTCCGAATAGGGATGCTGCTCGCAGCGCAGACCCCTCCAGAGAAGCTGGAGGAGACGATCTTCGAAATCGTCAATCAGCTCAACCGCGGCTCGCATCTCATCACGTCAATTGAGGAGCTTGAGCGGGTCGCGGAGCTGAATTTCATCGCAGGCAGACGCGCCAAGAGCTCGACAGCGTATGCCTCGGCGCTGAACTATCTGCTCTCCGGCGCGGCACTGCTGCCAGGGGACTCCTGGGAACGCTGGCACGACCTGATCTTTGAGCTGGAGCTGCACCGGGCCGAATGTGAGTTCCTCACTGGTGCACTGGCGGAAGCCGAGCAGCGCCTGGCGGTGCTGTCGACCCGTGCCGCAACGACGATCGAACGAGCCCGCGTCACGTGCCTGCAGGTGGATCTTTACACGACCCTGGATCAGGGCAGCCGCGCGATCGCAGTCGGTCTCGACTATCTCCGCCACCTGGGCATCGACTGGTCGCCGCACCCGACGGAAGACGAGGCTCGGCGCGAATATGAGCGGATCTGGTCCCAACTTGGCTCCCGCACGATAGAAAGCCTCATTGATCTGCCTTTGATGAGCGATGCCGCATCGCTCGCGACCCTCGATGTCCTGACGAAGCTCGGGCCGCCTGCCCACTATACGGATGCGAAATTACGTTCGATGGTCATCTGTCGAGCAGTCAATCTGAGCCTCGAGGGCGGCAATTGTGACGGCTCGTGCTACGCTTATGCGGTGCTTGGCAGGGTTGCCGGACCGGAATTCGGCGACTACCAGGCGGGACTTCGATTCGGCCGTCTCGGCTATGAACTGGTCGAACAGCGCGGGCTAAAGCGCTTCCAGGCCAGGACCTATTTGAACTTTGGATATTTACTCATGTTCTGGACGAGACATGTCCGGGAAGGTCGTGATGTGCTGCGGCGGGCGTTTGAGACGGCAAACCAGATCGGTGACCTCACTTTTGCGGCGTACTACTACACCCACCTGAACACGTATCTTCTCGCGGCGGGCGATCCGCTCGATAACGTGCAAGTCGAGGTCGAGCATGGTCTCGCGTTCGCGCGGAACATGCGGTTCGGTTTTGCGATTGACTCCATCGCCGGCCAGCTTGGGCTGATTCGGACGCTCCGCGGCTTGACGCCGATTTTCGGTCGCTTTGACGATGGGCAGTTTGACGAACTCCTACTGGAGTCCCGTTTCTGCAGGAACCCGGATCTGGCGTTGGCCGAGGGCTCATATTGGACCCGCAAGCTGCAGGCACGCTTCTTTGCCGGCGACTATGCGGGTGCCATCGAGGCCTCATCGAGGGCGCAACAGCTGCAGCCGACATCGGCGTCTTTTTTCGAATGCGCTGAATATCACTTTTACAGTGCGCTCTCCAGAGCGGCATCCTGCGAGTCCGCGGCGGCCGGCCAATGGCAGGAGCATGTCAGGGCACTGGCCGCGCACCACCGACAGCTCGAGATCTGGGCGACGGCTTGCCCGGACAGCTTCGAGAACCGCGCCGCACTCGTCGGGGCGGAGATCGCCCGGATCGAAGGCCGCGCGCTCGATGCCGAACATCTTTACGAGCACGCTATCCACTCGGCACACACGCACGGCTTTGTCCACAACGAGGCGCTCGCCAACGAAGTTGCCGCACGCTTTTATGCCGCACGCGGGTTCAAGAAGATCGCGCATGCCTATCTGCAGGACGCGCGGTACGCATACATCCGTTGGGGAGCCGACGGCAAGGTACGCCAACTCGACGAGTTGTATCCGCACCTCAGGGAGGAAAAGCCGGTTGCCGGCCCCACAAGCACGATCGGGGCACCCGTCGAACAACTGGATCTGGCTACTGTTATCAAAGTCTCGCAAGCCGTGTCGGGCGAGATCGTTCTAGAAAAACTGATCGACACGCTGATGCGCACAGCGATTGAGCACGCGGGTGCCGGGCGAGGTCTGTTGATCCTTGCGGTAGGTGATGGGTATCGGATCGAGGCGGAAGTCGCGACCAGCAATAATACGGTGACCGTCGGTCAGCGACAGGCAAGTGTAACCGCTGCAGATCTGCCGGAATCCATCCTACACTACGTGATCCGGACGAAAGAGAGCGTTCTTCTCCACGATGCCGCAGCCGCGAACCCGTTTTCTGCCGATAAGTACATTCATCAGCATCACGTCCGTTCAATTCTCTGCCTGCCGTTGCTCAAACGGGGCAGACTGGCCGGCGTACTCTACCTCGAAAACAACCTGACGGCCCACGTTTTCACACCTGACCGCGTCACAGTGTTGAAGGTGCTTGCGTCGCAGGCGGCGATCTCGCTCGAAAATTCGCAGCTTTATCGCGACGTCGCTGATCGCGAAGGGAAGATTCGGCGTTTGGTCGACGCCAATATCATTGGGATCCTCATTGCCGACCGCGAAGGTCGAATTCTTGAAGCCAATGACGCGTTTCTGCGTATCTTAGGATATGATCGTGAGGACTTGGTTTCGGGCCGCGTGCGCTGGACTGAGCTGTCCCCGCCCGAATGGCGCGAGCGCGACATTCTGACTCTGGCAGAACTGAACTCAACCGGGATAGTTCAGCCCTTCGAGAAGGAGTATGTCCGGAAAGACGGCAGCCGCGTTCCTGTGCTTATTGGCGCCGCTCTGTTCAAAGAAGGAGGCGACGAGGGCCTTGCATTCGTGCTCGATTTGACAGAGCGCAAGCGCGTCGAGGAAGCGCTTAGCCAAGCACAGAGACTCAGCCACACCGGCAATTGGATCTACGACGCGACCACGATGCGTTACCTCTATTGGTCGGACGAGAGCTACAGGATCTGGGGGTTTGATCCGCTGCAGGGCCTTCCAAGTCGACAAAGTATGTGGGAACGCATTCACCCAGAGGATCGCGACAGAGTGTGGGCAGCAGTTCAGGGGGCCGTGCACCAGAAAAGAGATTTGATTGCCGAGTTCAGACTCCTCCTACCTGATGGAACAATCAAATGGGTCGAAGGAACCAGCTATCATGTGTTTTCCCCCCGGGGCACGCTGGCTGAGGTCATCACCACGACCGTCGATGTGACGGAACGAAGGCGGGCCCAGGAGGAACGTGAAAAGCTGCGCCAGCTCGAGTTGGATTTCGCCCACATGAACCGCGTGAGCATGATGGGAGAATTGGCAGCCTCGCTCTCTCACGAAATCCTGCATCCGATCGCTACCGCTCGTAACAACGCCCGTGCAGGGATGCGCTTTTTTGGAAATGAAACCGCCAAATCTGGATGAGACCAGGGAAGCGCTCGCTTGCGTTGTCAGGGACACGGACCGAGCCAGGGATATCGTCGGACGGATGCGTGATCACATCAAGAAAGCGCCAACGCGAAAGGAGTGCTTTGATCTCAACGCTGCGATCAACGAAGTGCTCGTATTGGCGCAAAACGTGACCCACAGGAATGAGGTTTCGGTTCAAACCCGGCTTGCGGATGGATTGCTCCCGGTTCTGGGGGACCGCATTCAGCTGCAACAAGTCTTGCTGAATCTGATTCTCAACGCGGCTGAAGCAATGAGCTCGGTTGAAGAGGGAGCAAGAGAGCTGTTGATCAGCACCGAGCAGGACCAGACAGGCGCCCTCGTAGCCGTACGCGATTCTGGGCCCGGCATTGATGGGCAGCATCTCGATCGAGTCTTCGACGCCTTTTACACCACGAAGTCCAGTGGAACAGGGATGGGGTTATCGATATGCCGCTCCATTATCCATGCTCATGGAGGCAAGTTGTGGGCGGAAGCGAACGAACCTCGCGGCGCGGTATTTCAGTTCACCCTGCCGGCGGACAACGACTCATGAATTGTCTTCAATCGGCGTACCCGGCTGCAGAGCCGAGCGCAGGCATCGCTCGAGATAGTCGTCATCCACTGGCTTGCTGAGGTAGCAAACAATCCCGTCCTTTAGAGCCCGATCCCTGACGACCTCATCGGGGTAGGCGGTAACGAGGATCGTCGGGATCGCGTACCCTGCATCGACCAAATGCCTGTGCAGCTCGACTCCGGTCATTCCGGGCATGTGAACGTCGGCGATCAAGCAGGTGGTTTCCGGCAAAAAGCGTGACGCCAGGAAATCGGCTGCTGACGGAAACGCCTCGACAGTGTAGCCCATTAACACTACGAGCTTTCGCAGTGACTCACGATAGAGCTGATCATCGTCGACGATGGCTATCAGTGTTCGGTTCAACATTGCCGGTTCCAGGCGCCTTCCTCGCTCCACTACGTTGGCGGCATACCTCGCGCCTGCATGCAATTTCTAGTGTCCGGGACATTCGCCAATAATGCAATGACCGCGCCCGTAAGCGATGGCTTAGGCTTCCGGCTATCCGCTTAGGCAAAAGATACCTGTTCATCTCGACTGATTGTGCGTAGAATGACGCTGGAATAGGAAAAATGCGCTTCCCCACGCAGGATATCGAGAATGGGTGAGGCAAATCCCAGCGTCTTGGTTATCGATGACGATCCCGAGTTTCGCGACTCGGTCGTGCGGCTGTTGCGAACAGTGGGCTTACCTGCCCGACAATTTTCGTCTGTTCCCGAGTTTCTCGAGGCCGATCCGCCGGACGGTCCCACTTGCCTGGTGCTCGACGTGAGAATGCCGGGGCGAAGCGGTCTTGAGCTTCAGCGCGACCTTGTCGCCGCAAACAGGCAGGTGCCGATCATCTTCATCACAGCGCACGCCGACGTCCCGATGACCGTGCAAGCGATGAAGGGCGGTGCGATAGAGTTCCTTACAAAGCCATTCCGTGATCAGGATCTGCTTGACGCCATCGAGGCCGGCCTCGCTGGCGATCGTGCCCGTCGAGAGAGTGATAGGGCATTGGCTGCGCTCAAGGAGCGTTTCGACATGCTCAGCTCTCGCGAGCGTGAAGTTATGCTCGGCGTCGTGGCCGGTCGCTTGAACAAACAGATTGCCAACGATATCGGCATCTCCGAATCCACGGTGAAGGTGCATCGCGTGAACCTGATGCGGAAGATGAAGGCACGTTCGCTTCCCGAGCTCAGCCGGATGGCGGACCTTCTCAGTATGAGACTACAGCAGCCGCATAACTTCTGAGCCCAAAGGCATGTCCTCGGTGCTTTCGTGCGAGGGCGCCATCTACTCTCAAATTGCGTCTGCCGCATTTTTCTGCGCCGCCGATCCTCTCGCTTAGGCGCCGATCCGGCTAACGGATTCGGGGCGCGAGGTTTACGCCCTCACTTCTAAGCGATCGCTTAGCACAGGCAGCGACAAGCGAACCTCACAGTACCTCCGCGCAATCGACCGCAGCGCTCCAAGCCATCAAAATGCGAAGGTGACGACCAAGCGGCCGTTGACAGTCACCGAGGTCGTCTTCCCCCTCCTGGTGAACGACCACGACCGCCCGAGTCCGGACGGGCGACGCAAGGCTCGTCAATATAGTCCGCAGCGCCTTGACGGAGAACAACAGCCCATGGAGCTTCATCAGGTTCGCTACTTCCTCGCCGTAGCGTCCACGCTCAACTTCACCCGCGCGGCCGAGCAGTGCAATGTCACGCAGCCCGCCCTGACCAAGGGGGTGCAGAAGCTCGAGCAGGAGCTCGGCGGTCAGTTGATCTACCGCGAACGCCAGCTGACGCAGCTCACCGATCTTGGAAAGGAAGTCCTTCCGATGCTGGAGCGCACACTGGCCTCGGCGGAGGCGGTGCGTCGCAGGGCCCAGGAGTTCCAACGCAAGGACGTCGCGCCGTTGAAGATCGGCCTCGCCCCTTCAATCTCGGCCTCGCTCGTCCTCGATCTGATCGCGGAGATCGCAAAGTTCGTCCCTGGATTTCACGTCGAGCTGCGCGAGGGCGCGGCGGCGAAGCTCGTCGACCTCTTGCTTGAGGGCGAGATCAACACCGCAATGGTCGGGGACGTGAAGGACATGCCCGCCCGCATCGACGACTGGTCGCTGTTCGAGGAGCGCTACGTCGCGCTTCTCGCGCCGACACACGAGCTCGCAAACCGTCCCTCGATCGGCATCGACGACCTCCGCGAGACCGTTTTGCTGGAACGCGCCGGATGCGACGTCACCCCGAAGATCCAACGGTCGCATTTCGCCGAGGAGCCGCTCCACCTCGGGCACTGCAGCGGTAGCGACTTGCACCTGCAGCACATGGCCGCGGCTGGCTTCGGCGTGATACTCGCGCCCGAGCACATGCCGCACCTTCCGACGCTCAAGACCATCCCGCTCGAAGGCGCCCCGGTTTCGCGCGAGGTGCGGCTACTGGCTGTGCAGGGGCGCTGCTACTCGCCGGCGCTGGACGCTTTCGTCAAGGTCGCGCGGCTTCGCGACTGGTCGGTCGTCATTCGCACGGCGCGAAAATCGTGGAATGTGTCGAGCATCCGAGGAGAGCATGCGGCGCGTGCGGTCACCGCGGCTACTTCAAAAGCCATCTAAATGAGCAACGTTGAGGAAGGCGCAGCCGTGAAGCTAGGCGGACGGTTTTTCGTTATCGCCTGTGTCAACAAGCAACTTCGCGTGCGACGGCAACGAGATCATGGGTATCTCTACCCAGGCGCCGATCTGTGTTGAATTGGAGAGCAAGCGCGTCGGTGACGCCGATCTCGTGTTTTTTGTCCCGAGCCACCTTTCGGGATTGCGGGTGGTGCTGATTGCGCATGGCGTCGATCGACGTGCCGCAAATCGTCTTCGGGGCGCGGGCGTCGCAATAAGCGCCGCTATCATTTCGTCTCGGACGATTGAAGAGAATAAAAACGTCGGTTTCGAGGTGCGATGCGACTGGTGGCATTGCTCGCTAAGTCATCACGCGGCTGGGCGAGCGACGATAACGATCGTCTATCGACTCTATGGCGAGAGGTGATTTCCCTCGCCGGCGTCGCAAAGTCACTCTCCAAAGGCATGGTCCGATCAATCTCAGGATCAGGAGCCGCAATGGCGCTGCGTCGGCGACGGGTGTCGATTGAACGATACAAATGGTGCGAAAGAAAAAGACAAAGATGTCCCAGGAGGCCTACGATATTGTCATTGTCGGTGCGGGCGCGGCCGGTTGCGTTGTCGCGAGTTATCTCGCCGAACACACCGATGCGTCGATCGCGCTGATCGAAGCGGGCGACATGGATCGCGATCCGTTCATCCACATTCCAGCCGGATTCGCCAAAATACTAGCCCACGATCGGCATGTCTGGACATACGAGACGGTTCCCCAGCACGGCACCAAGCGAGCTTATCGCTCAGGCAAGGTGCTCGGCGGCGGCTCCTCGATCAACGCGATGTGCTACGTCCGTGGTCAGAGACGCGACTTCGCCGCGTGGCAGGATGCAGTCGGCGACACCGGTAAATGGTCGTATGAAGACCTGCTTCCAGTGTTCATGGCGCAGGAAGACAACGACACCTTCCACGACGAATATCACGGCATAGATGGTGGTCTGGCGGTCCAGTTGCCTAAGGGCATCAACAAGCTGAACCAATATTGCCTCAAGGCATTCCAGGAATATGGGATTCCCTATAATCCCGACTATAACGGCAAGAGCCAGATCGGCGTCTCGCCGGTGCAGTCGACCGTCGGAGATCAGCGCAGGTGCAGCGCGGTCGACGCTTATCTGCGTCCGCACCTCGCCTCGGGCCGCGTGACCCTCCTCACCGGAAAGACCGTCGTTCGCATCCTCGTCGAGAACGAGCGGGCTGTCGGCGTTGAGTTAATGGACAAGAGCCTGAAGAGGATCGCGGCCGACGAAGTTGTGCTGTCGGCTGGCACCGTTCATAGCCCGACGATCCTCATGCACTCGGGTATCGGACCAGCCGAGCAGTTGCGCCAGCACGGTATCGCGGTGATCGTCGATTCTCCGGAGGTAGGCGAAAATCTCCAGGACCACCCGATGGTACCGGTCCGTGTCTATGTAAAGGGCGATCTCGGCTATCAGGCTGCCGCGCAGGGCCTCGGCAGCGTGAAGGCGGGCTTGCGCTATCTCGTCACCAAGGATGGCCCGGCGTCGGGCAATGGCATCGAGACGGTGACACACTGGAATCCGTCAGATTTCACCGCCGAACCTACGATTCAATGCTATCACGCTCCTATCGTCTTGAACGAGCAACTCGGCCCGGCGGGCGACCGCTCGGGCATCACCTTCGAACTCGTGGTGCTTCAGCCCAAGAGCCGTGGCTGGGTGCGGTTGGCCGACAGCGACCCGACGTCGATGCCCCTCATCAACCCGAACTTCATCGGCGAAGAGGAAGACCTGAGGGCCGCGGTGGAATCGGTGCGCGCGATCCGCAAGGTCATGGCCCAGGAGTCATTGGCGCCGGTGATCGAGGAGGAGATGGATCCCGGCCCGCACATCCAGTCGGATGCGGAGATCGGCGAATGGGTGAAGCGTGTCGTGACGACAATGTGGCACCCGGTCGGCACCTGCCGGATGGGCCAGGATACGCGAGCGGTGGTCGATGCAAGGCTCAGGGTCCGCGGCGTCGACGGCCTCCGGGTAATCGATGCCTCGATCATGCCGAACATCACCAGCGGCAATACCAACGCGCCGACCCAGGCGCTTGCGCGCCACGCCGCGGCGATGCTGGTCGAGGATCTGAAGCGGACCTAGGGAGTTCTAGCGCGAGCCGGCGGCAGCGGTAGCCGGTCTACGTATGACAGTGGACTGCCCATCTGACTCGCCGACGTCGTAGACGCACGCTTGGAAGAGGGGCACCTCGTTCTCAGATATCCTTCGGGGCTTTGCCCTCCTTGGCTATCCGCCGATAGTCGCTCGGATCTCGATTGTACGCCTTTCGAAAAGCTCGCACGAAACTTGAACGGCTCTCGTACCCCGCATTAAGAGCAACGACGTCGATCGACATCGTCGTTGTCGTCAAATCGATCGCAGCCTGGCGCATTCTCAAGTCTCGCAATATGGCCATCGGGGATTGTCCAAAGATGTCCGAAAAACGCGCCATGAACGCCGAGCGACTCAATCCCGCACTGTGTGCCAAGCTTTGAACTGAATGGGCGGCTCCCGGCCGCGCCACCATATCCGCAAAAGCTCGGGTGACCTGCCTGTCGGCAAGTATCGAGAATCGCTCAGTCCACCGCTGGGATGACCTGAGGGACCGCCGCACCAACGAGACAACGATTTGCTTGAGCAGAGACGCTGTCATGGCTCCAACGCCGACCTCTTGCTGTAGCAGCTCGTCCATAGCCTCGCGAAGCTTCAGATCGATCCTGTCCGCTGGCTCGAATTGCTCAATCACCGGCTCGCGGAGTTCTCCGAACAGCCTCACAGACTGACCAAAGGATGCGTTAAAGAAGCCGCATATCTGAACGATTTCAGGTTGCTCGTTTGGCACTGCGATGCGGAGGATGCCGTCTTGACGAGTCCAGCAGTCTCTCGAAATGAGCTTCGGTGGGCCACTTCCACCGCCAACCTCGATCGCGAACGGAGTGTTTGGCGGCACGATGATGAGCAGATGAGGGCTCAACGGCATCTTCGGCCCGCCGTTGATGGACATCCGTCCCACGCCACTCAAGTTGTAGTGGATCCCGGGTACGTCAATCGTCCCAAATTCGACTCGATGGCCGCGCGGCACCAGAAGCTCGGTCAGCGCGATGACGTCGATGTCGAGCGCCTGCATCAAGTTGTTGAGGTCTGTTGTAGACAATTTGACAGTGGCGCCCGCGGGCGGCGAAACGTTCTGCCCGACGAGAGCCCGCTTTGGAACCGCTTTCGAAGCGTGCATGACTGTAGTGGCCCTTTACTGCCTGGCTACCGGCGCCGATAGTGCTCCGAAGCCTGTTCTCCAAGGATCAGCGGGGGCGTCGCCATGCTCGTTCGTACCACTGGACTTCGTCTCTTGCCATTAGACGAAATTGGGACCCGCGGAGAACGCGAACGCTCCCATAGTCGTTATGCTTCGGGGCTTTAGTTCCGGGCCGTCATCCCGTGCGCGCTACAACGCGTGCGGGACGACGGGCAAGGACTAAGACGACGACTTCAGCGAATTTGTATCGATCGGCAGGCTGCGCACACGCTTGCCAGTCGCGGCGAAGATCGCATTGGTCACTGCAGCACTGACAATGGCTGTCGGAGCTTCACCAACGCCACCCGGAGCCTCCGCGTTCTTAATCAAGTGTGTCTCCACCACCGGTACCTCGTCGATACGCATCGGCAGATAGCTGTCGAAATTGCTCTGCTCGACCCGTCCATCCTTGAAGGTGATTGACCCATGGAGAGCTGCGGTCAGACCGAAAAGCGTTCCACCTTGAATCTGTGCTTCGATCGTATCGGGATTGACATACATGCCGCAGTCGATCACACAGACGATCCGCTTGACTTTGACAGAGCCATCGCCCGCCACTTCGACCTCGGCGACCTGCGACGTGTAACTTCCGTATGCGAATTGTACCGAAATTCCGCGGCCATGCCGCGCGGGAAGGGGTGATCCCCACCCTGCTTTTTCCGCCGCAAGCGACAGAACAGCGAGCGCTCGCGGATTGTGGCCGAGCAATCCCTTGCGAAAAGCGACGGGATCCTGCTTCGCGGCATGAGCGAGCTCATCTATGAAGCTTTCGACCACAAAAACATTGTGAGTCGGTCCGACGCCGCGCCACCAAGACGTCCGGACACCGGGGGGCTCGACCCGGACATAGTCGACGCGGATATTGGGCAGTGCATAGGGCGGTTCTGCCGCCGCTTCTACGGCATCGGGGTCCAATCCGTCCTTGAAGTAAGGGGGATAATAGCGAGCCATGACTGAGGAACCGGCGATCCGATGTGTCCAGGCAACCGGCTTGCCGGCCGCGTCAAGTCCGGCCGACAGCCGATCGAGATAGTACGGCCGATACATATCGTGCTGGATGTCTTCCTCGCGGCTCCAGATCACCTTCACCGGGCCGTCGACGTGCTTGGCGATCTTGACGGCGAGGATCGTGCCATCGGCTTCCAGTCTTCGGCCGAAGCCACCACCAATCAGATGATTGTGAATTTTGATCGCATCCTTTGGCAGGCCGGTGAGTTCGGCCACCTGAGACTGCGTGATCGTAGGCGCCTGTGTCCCGACCCAGATGTCGCAACGATCCTTCCGCAGATGAACGGTACAGTTCATCGGCTCCATCGCCGCATGGGCCAGGAAGGGCACTCGATAGATGGCGTCAACCCGTTGCGCCGCCCCCGCAAGTGCCTTCGCCACATCACCGACGTTGCGGGCAACCGCGCCCGGCTTTTTGGATTCCTCCTCCAATTGCGTGACGATATCGGCGTTGCTGACCTTGCCGTTCGGCCCGTCGTCCCACGTGATAGCGGCGGCCTCGAGTCCCTTCTTCGCCGCACCCATGTGATCCGCCACCACGGCAACAGCTTCATCGATATTGACCACCTGCCGGACGCCCTTCACTGCCAGCGCGGCCTTCTCGTTTACCGTTTTCGCTTTGCCACCGAGCACGGGCGAAATAGCAACCGTTGCAACCTTCATGCCCGGCAGTCGCGTATCGATGCCGTAGAGCGCGCGCCCATCGACCTTTATCGGTGAGTCCACGCGCCTGGCACGCGTGCCGATCAGCGTGAAATCCTTCGGATCCTTCAATTTGACGGCTGCCGCAGGCGGCACAGGCAATTTCGCCGCAGCCGTTGCAAGTTCGCCGTAGCCCAGATGCCTCGAGCCTGACGCATCGAACACGACGCCATCCTTGGCGCGGCAAGTCGCTGGATCGGCATTCCAGCGCTTTGCGGCCGCCGCGATCAGCAGATTACGACCCACTGCCCCTGCCTGACGCAGCGGTGTCCAGAAGGCGCGGACAGAGGCGGAACCACCTGTATTTTGAATGCCTATGATCGAGTTGACGTAAAGCGCATGATTTGGCGGCGCATGCTGAACCTGAATCTGGTCAAGCTTCACTTCCAGTTCTTCAGCGAGAAGCATCGAGAGCGACGTGTAAACGCCCTGTCCCATCTCGATCATCGGAATGACCAGGGTCACGGCGCCGGTCGGATTGATCCGTATAAAACCATTCGGCGCGAAAGTACCCGTGACCTCGTTTTCGACCACCTGCGAAGCAGGCGCCGCGAAGACGGACCCCGTGCTTGCACCGGTCAGCGCAAAACCAAGCAGCAAACCTGTGCCCTGAAGGAAGGCGCGCCGCGACATCGCTGTTTCATCGACAATCTGCTCTTTCAGAAAAAGCTCATCCATAATTTCAAACTCCCGCAGCGTGCTTGATCGCGGCGCGGATGCGCTGATAGGTGCCGCATCGGCAGACATTGCCCGACATGGCGGCGTCGATATCGTCATCGGTCGGCTTCGGCGTGTCCTTCAGCAGCGCCGCCGCCGACATCACCTGGCCGGACTGGCAGTAGCCGCACTGCACCACCTCCAGCTCCAGCCACGCCTTCTGCAAGGCCGCGCCCTGCGGCGTCTTGCCGATCGCCTCGATCGTGGTGATCGCACTGTCGCCGACGCTGTCGACCGTTGTCTGGCAGGAGCGGACGGCCTGGCCGCCGACATGCACGGTGCAGGCGCCGCACAGCGCCTGGCCGCAGCCGAACTTGGTCCCGGTCATGCCGAGCACATCGCGCAGTACCCAAAGCAGCGCGGTGTCGCCGTCGACATCGATCTCACGGGGTGTGCCGTTGATCTTTAACGTGAAAGCCATGGACGCCTCTTGAGCGCGTTGGGGGTGAACGGCGGGCCCGCGAACACCCACACATTGAAATTCTTCCGCAGGATCAAGTTGCCCGATGTAGGTACGTTCGGGAGATAGCGCTTCCTCGTCGGTGCGCCGCCGTTATCGGATTGGGACTGCGCGAATGCAGCCGTCATAGCAACCGCGCTGAAGACGGTTCCGGCGATCGGTAGGGTAAGGCGCCTACTTTTTTCTCCACGACCAAACCTTTTTTCCCACGCCATTGGGTGACATCCGTCGAGGTCGCCTTAGGCGTTACTCGATGAAATCTGCGACGGTGCTACCCATTGATCGCAGCGCGGGACGGAGTTTTCCAATAGCCGATATGCATAGTTTCCATAGCAGCGGAGAATAATGCCGCGACGGTCCTCTCTGCGTAGCAAATCAAGGCGCGTGTGCAGGTCGCGATGGCATTGATTGCCGATACAGCGACCGAACGCGGCTCGGACTTCTCTTCAGAATGAGAACGTCGGTTGGACGTGTTGACGTCGAGGTGCTGCCTTCGGAGGGCAGACGCCGAGCCCCCTTCGCAAGTCGCTTGTTGGCACTGTTGTCGATGACGGTCCGTCGGACGGGACAGATCAGAAACGATTCACGCCGGCATCATCCTATTCAGAACGTCGCCCGCACTTCGAGCGACCCGCCGTTGTCGCTGGTACGGCTACCGAAGCGGCCCTCATAGCTGAGGCGCAGACTGAAATTCTTGCCTTGCCAAACGTCGAAACCGGCGGAGACTTGGGCTAACGTCCGATCGATCGGCGAAGTCGCCGTGAATGGCGCGATGCCAGCGGGTGCTCCTTCGAAGCTTGCCGTGGTGCTGAAGCTGTCCTTGCTCAGGAAGCGAACGCCGGCACGTACATAAGGCCGCCACGTGTAGCCGCCCTGCTGCCACTGCGTCCCGATCTCCACCGCCGGCGCTGCCGACGCCAACCAATCGTTCTGGCTTTGCACATGCAGGTTAAGCGCGCCGGCGCCACTCTCGTTGATCGCCCCACGCCACAGGCCCACCGCGTCAAAGTCGACAAGCGGTTTGACGTAGAGCGCCGGCGTGCCGAAGGCGTAGGCAAAGCGTAAGCGCAGGTCGAGCGTCGACGTATCAGCATGCGCTGTTGCCGTGCCTGCAGTCGGAATGCCGTAGCGGCTGGTATCATAGCGGGCGAGGCTGCCGCTCACGCTGCCGGCTACCAGCCAATTGTCGCGGATGTATTTGAGCGCGGCGCCGCCGTGGAACACGTCGCCGTTGGCGGAAGAGGTGTCGGTGCCGATACTCGAGCGCTCATAGCCGGCGCCGACGTCGAGATACCAATTGGCAGCCAGTTGGCCTTGCACGCCGCCGGTGAGGCCGGCTGCCCTCTCGGTGAAACCCATGTAGCCGTCGTGCCCGCCGATTGAGGCCCCACGTCCGTTCGGACGCAGCCAATAGCAGCTTTCCTCGCCCATCAGCGAGGCCCCGCTGCTCGGGACCGGGCAACTGAACAGCGAATTGACGAAGTCAAAGCCGGACCAGAGCGCGGTCTGCGACTGCGCGAGATAGGGCTCGGGGGTCAGGCGGTTGAGGCTCGCCGCGAATGGCCCGAAATCGAGCGTCGTCAGATAGGTCAGCAGATTGCTGAGACCACCACCGCCGGCAAGGTAAGCCTGCTGCAGGTTCTGCGCCACCGCTTTCTCGTTCGGCATCAATCCCGACGGGGCGAAGTTGACGGTGACGGCAAGGTTGACATCGGTCACGTTCGGATATGAGAGCGCGTAGGTCACCGCCGCCGTGTTCTGCACGCCGAGCACACCGAGCCCGGTGCCGATGGTGCCGCCGGCAGCGGACAGGATGGTGTAGGTCTGTCCTGCCGGGCCGAAGATATTCGTGAGCCTGGGCGCCACGGTGCCGGCGAGGTTAGCGGTGCCACTGACGTTGAGCCGGTCTGCCGTTCCGGTAGCGCGATCGATATCCACGGCAAATACGCCGCTTGTGTTCTGCACGAAATTGCCGGTGAGCGTCGTCGTTCCGACTGTGCCGATCCCGCCCGGCGCCAGCGTGCCGCTGCTGGTCAGCGCATTGCCGGCGCCGAGGTTGACCGTCGCGCCGCTGTTGAACACGCCGCCCGAAAGGTTGTTGAAGGCGTTGGTGCCGCCGCCGAGATCGACATTGCCGGTAACCGTGCCGGAATTGTTCGCCGTGTCGTTGCCGGCGCCGCCGACGATGGCGAAAAGGCCTCCTGTCACCGTCGCCGTCGAACCAACAGTCACGGTACTGGTGCCGCCGCCGTCCAGCTTAACGCCCGCGTTGGCGCCGGATATGGTCCCGCCATTGACCGTGACGTCGACATTGCCGGTGCCGTGCGCATAGATGCCGCTGCCAGTTAGCGATGTGACGTCGCCGGTGCTGTTCACCGTGACGTTGCCTATGGACCAAGCGTCGATCCCGTAGTCATGCGCGCTGATGTTTCCCCGGCTGGTGACCGACACGTTGCCGGCAACCGATCCTGCTTCGATTCCACTGCCGCCGGACGCGGTGATGTCGCCCGTACTGTCCACCGTGACGCCGCTTCCGAAGACATTCGACATGCGCGCGTTAATGCCGTCGCCGGGCGCGTGGATGTTTCCCCTGCTGGTGACAGAGATGGCTCGCTGTGCCGAGAGAGACATGCCGGCACCGGTGCTCGCGGTAATGTCGCCGGTGCTGTTCACCGTGAGATCGTTCCCGGCGGTTGCGATAATTCCATAGCGATGGGCGATAAGATTGCCGCGGCTGACAATGTTTATGTCGCCACTGGCATCCGCAAAGATGGCGTCGCTGTTGGACGAGATGATATCGCCATTAGAATGCGTGATCGTTGCGGACCCGCTGCTAGTTGCCCAAATGCCGATATAAACAGCCGACACGCCGCCGCTTTGCGAGACCGTTACATCGCCGCTAAACGATGACTCCGCGAAGATGCCGGAGGCCGCGACAATATCTCCGATGCTGTTGACCGTGGCACCGAATGAACTGTACGCATAAACGCCAAACCCGGCCGCGTTGATATTTCCGACGCTGCTGACAGAGGTGGTCCCATCGCGCGAACGGGCAAAAATGCCATTGCCGTTACTCGAATTGATATCGCCACTGCGCGTGACGACGATGGAAGCGCCTAAATTGTCGCGCGCGTAAATGCCATCACGATATGAAGCGATCGTGCCGCTGCTGGTGATGGCGATGCCGGTGGAGCCGAAAAAACCATCCGTGAATGCGTGGATGCCGAAACCGCCGGCCGACGTGATGTCGCCGGTGTGGTTGATCGTCACCATCCCGGAGGACCACGACCCAGGCACGAAGGTCTCGGCACGAATGCCGTCGGCGGTTCCGGTCACCGAGATGGAAACGGGCGAGATGTCGCTGTTGATGGTGACATTGCCGTTCGAGCGGTAGAAATCGATACCGTGCGTGCCGGCAGCCGGTGTGATATTGGCAGTCAGCGAATTGACGTTGAGCGTGTCGACGGCGGACTGATCGAAATCAGCAGCGCCGATCCCGGCCGACTGGTCGCCCGTGCAGGTGGCGGTCGTTCCGACCGTCGTGCAGCCACCGGGTCCGGCTTGCGCCGGTCGCGGCGCCATCAGCCACAGCGCACCGCTTGCCGCCGTACCGAGCAGCGCCAGGCGCCAGCCGCGGCTCGCGCTCAGCGCCTGGAATGTGTCCGCCCCCTCGCCGGCGAGCGCATGGTAGCTGTAGAGGCCGGTTTCGGTGAGCCGCCCGAGCCGAAGGGGGCGTGCCCAGTCGTCTTGCCATCCTCCCGCGGTTGCGCCGGAGCGCAACGACGCCTTCCCCTTCCGCATCACGTTCACTCGAGCCCACTTGTGTCGCGTTGGGGCGACGTTAGCGGATTCTTACGCGGCGCAATGTGCAGCGCGTCCCAATGGGCAAGATTGCTGCGTGGATGGTTGCCTTCTTTTCGGGCAGGCGGCGCTTGCGCGAAATCTATTCGGGCTGACATGGTCAGCCGTCATGGCCAGGCTGAACGCTTGTCCCGGCCATCCGCCGCGAGTTGTCGCATGGCGGCGGCCGGGTCGAAATTCAGCCCCGCGCCGCTGCGGCCGCTGTCATTTTGCGCGCGTGCCATCGCCAGTTCGCGCACCTCGCCGGGCGTGATGCCAAACCGGTGACGGAAGGCGCGGACAAAGGTGTTGTCGCTGCTGAAATGCGATTCGAATGCAAGATCGATCAGGCGCACCGCTTCGCCCAGGGGCGACATCAACCGGCGGAAGGCGCGGTCGAGGCGGCGCTCCCGGATGTAACGGTAGAGCCCGCCGTCGGGCTCCAACAGCCGGTAGAGCTGGGTGCGCGAGACGCCGAACCGCTTGCAGAGCGTCTCCGCCGTCAACGACGGCGAGTCGAGTTCGGCCTCGATATGGCGCTTGATCGCGGCGGCGAGCGCGCCGTTAGCGGCGCGCGCGACGGTGGCTTCGGCATCGCCGGCGGAGCCGACCGCACCGGCGACGAGCCGCGCCGCATCGTCGACCGCGGCGGGATCGTCCGCGCGCGCTTCGCCCCGACGCAGCGCCAGAAGATGGTCGCCGATGAGGCGGCCCGCCGGCGTATCGGCGGCGACGACTGAGGCGGACATCGAATCCGGCGTTGCCAGCAGCGGCGCCAGTCGCGCGCGGGGCACCACCAGCGTCAGGACGCGGGAGACGCCGCTCGCGCCGGCCTTCATGTGCGTGCGGTTCGCCTGCGCCATGTCGATGAGGCAGACGTCGCCGGTGCGCAAATGCGCGCTGCGGCGGCCGGCGGCGAATTCGGTCTCGCCGTCGAGATACATTGCGATCTGGTAGTGATCGATTCCGCCGCGTGCGACATGGCGCACCGTGCGCTGGTATTGCACGGACGTGGAGCGGGCGTCGATCAGCAACCCGCCGGAGAGAGGCGTACCCGTGGAAATATTGCGGAATGTGTCCGGCGTGACCGCGGAGCGGACATCGCAGATTTCGTCGGTCGCTTCGCAGAACTGCTTGAAGCCGCGTTCGCCGGCGGTGAACTGCTCCATGATCTATGATCGTTGCGAGCCGGTGCCGCTGTCTTCCATCCGGAAGCGATTCGCGACTCTGACCTTCCGATTCCCCTGTTCCAACTAAAGAATAAAGTTATCTTGTCGGTATTACAAGATCAGGACATCCCGCGCGCATGCTACGAAGGTGGCTGCATACATTGGCAATTGCGTAGGTAACTCATGGATGAACATTCCGAGCGTTTTCCTCCTGGACAGCAGGCACTCGTCGATCCTGCTCAGGCAGCGTCGAGCCCGCGGCAGCAGCAAGCGCCGGCGCAGGACGGCGCGCCGCAGTCGCAGCCGGTCAAGATCACCTGCACGCGCGGACTGGCGAGCTGGCTTCTGCGCAACAATGTCAGCATCGCCTTTAGCTCCTACCAGAGCGGCCGGCTTTATCTGGTCGGCGTGGACCGACAGGAGCGCGTCTCTTTCCACGAGCGCTTCTTCGCGCGTGCCATGGGACTATGGGCCGACCCGCAGCGCATTTTGCTCGCCACGCTTTTTCAGCTCTGGCGATTAGAGAATGTGCTCGGCCAGGAGCAGCGCACGAATGAAGGCGCCGACCGCCATTACGTGCCACGCGTCGCTCACACGACCGGCGATCTCGATATTCACGACGTCGCTGTGATGGCAGATGGGCGCATCGTTTTCGTCAATACGAGCTATTCCTGTCTCGCGTTGTTGAGCCCGGTCCATTCCTTTCGCGTCTTCTGGAAGCCGCCCTTCATATCCAAGCTGGCACCGGAGGACCGCTGTCACCTCAACGGTCTGGCCATGCGGGATGGTGCGCCAGCCTATGTCACTGCGGTCTGCAAAAGCGACGTCGTCAACGGCTGGCGCGATCGCCGCGCCGAGGGAGGCTGTGTCATTGACGTGGCCACCGATGCCATCGTCAGCGAAAACCTGTCGATGCCGCACAGCCCGCGGCTGCATCAAGGCAAGCTCTGGCTGCTCAATTCCGGTACCGGCTATTTAGGCACGGTCGATCTGGCGAGCGGTGAGTTCGTTCCGCACACCTTCTGCCCCGGATTTCTGCGCGGGCTTGCCTTCCATAACGGCTACGCCCTCGTCGGCCTGTCGCTGCCGCGGGGTGGCTCGTTTTCCGGGCTCGCACTCAATGGCGAGTTGAAGAAGCGCGATGCCGAACCGTGGTGCGGGGTGCAGATCATCGAGCTTTCGACCGGCAACATTGTCGAATGGATCAGGCTGGAAGGCGGCGTTACCGAATTGTTCGACGTGCAGGTGATCCCGGACGTACGGCACGCGACCGCAACCGGGATACTCACCGATGACATCCAGCGCATCGTGACTTTTGAAGCCGCGGCACGGCTACCATCGGACGCGCCGTAACCTCTATTGTGGCAACCATCAGGTAGGCTTGGCTGTAGCGGGACCTAGAGGTCCGTGACGTTCCGATGGTGCAATTTGCCTTTCGCTAGTTGCTTGACGGCATTGTTGTCGATGACGGGCTGCATGCGATTCCCGTCTCCCACGGATTGAGCTAACATCCGATTCGCGCGCGGCCCACGCCTCCCCCCTCCGATCGGGAAAGTATCATTCATACCGGGCTACCTGATCATCGAACCGACTGTTCGAGCGCCAAGCATAAGGAGGGATTGCGAAGATTGCTCGCAATAGGAGGTTGCCGATGAAGCTGTCTGCGCCGATTTACCATTTGAAGCGCAAAGCCAAACTCTTGTCCCGCGACGAACGCATTCCACTCCATGTCGCGCTCAACCGTGTAGCCCTCCAGGAAGGCTACAGCGATTGGAGCCTCCTTGCGGCGAAACTGTCGGCGTCCAGGCCGGCTCGCAAGCTGCTTGCTCGATTGAAACCTGGTGACCTGGTGCTGGTGGGCGCGCGCCCGGGTCAAGGCAAGACCCTGATGAGCCTCGAACTCGCCATTGAGGCCATGAAATCCGGCAATCGGGCCGTGTTCTTCACGCTGGAGTATACGGAAAAGGACGTTCTGGATCGTTTTCAGGCAATCGGAGCGGAGTACGCGCAGTTTGATGGACTGTTCGAACTCGACTGCTCCGACGCGATAAGTTCCGATTACATCATGGGGAGGCTGGCGGCGGTGGCTCGCGGCACGCTGGTCGTAGTGGACTATCTGCAGTTGCTCGATCAGAAACGGGAAAACCCCGAATTGGCAGAGCAAGTTCGCGTGCTGAAGTCATTTGCGCAGGAGCGGGGACTGATCATCGTCTTTATCTCTCAGATTGATCGATCATACGATCCGTCGAAGAAGCGGTGTCCCGACATTGGCGATGTCCGACTCCCCAACCCGCTGGACTTGCGGCTGTTCAACAAGACCTGCTTCTTGAACAAAGGCGAAGTTCAGTTCCGGGCGGCGAGCTAGCGAGGGCCAATCCGGTCCTGCTCCTGTCGTGTGCCAGATCGATCGTGCGCGACAGGGGCTGCAAGGATGCGTTGTGCGAGATTGTCGATCGCTATGCCGGCAGCAGACCCGCCACGCGATAGCTATCGATCAACGCGTCGTAGAGCGAGATATCCGAGCGGCTCCTCGCAATGAGCTGAGCGCCGGCGATGGCGGCGAAGATGGCGCGAGCCCGCGGCTCGCTCTCGGCGGGACTGACCACGGCCGCAGCGGACAGAACCCTCCTTAGCCACGCCACGTTGACATCGGCGAAGGCCTGAACCTCTTTCTTCACCGCTTCCGGCAGGTCATCATATTCGGCAGCCATGAAGCTGCAGAGGCACATGCGATTATTGTTCGTGAGCGCCTTGCGAAATACATCGGGATATTGACGCAGGCAGCGGACCGGATCCGAGGTTTCGGCCAGCATGGATTCAAGACTGGCCGCTGTGTCCTCCCAATAGCGCTTCGCTACCGCAGCGCCGAGATCAGCCTTGCTCGGGAAATGATGGTAGATGCTCGCGGCCTTGATGCCCACCTCGTCCGCGAGATCGCGGAAATTCAAGCCGTTGTAGCCACGCGCCTGTGCGGTCCGTCTGGCTGCCGCCAGGATGGCTTCCTTAGAACTTGAACTCATTTCGCTCCTCACTGACCGCCAATCAAGCCTACCAAGCGCTAGATAGGCCTTGACCAGACAAATTTGAAGGCTTATTGGTGGTCTGCCATGTGACAGGTAGGTTCGGTAAAGGACGTGATGATGAAGATTCATGATTGGCCCACCGGCCCTTATCCGGCTCGCGTGCGTATCGCTTTGGCCGAGAAGAACCTGCAATCGCGCGTCCGGTTCGTGACGGTCAATTTATGGAAAGGCGAGCACAAGAAGGCCGACTTCCTCGCCAAGAACTACTCAGGCACGCTGCCGGTGCTCGAACTCGACGACGGGACATTCATTGCAGAGTGCACGGCCATCACCGAATATCTCGACGCACTCGATGGCACTCCCACGCTCACCGGCAGGACACCACGCGAAAAGGGCGTGATCCACATGATGAGCAAGCGCGCCGAGTTGGAGCTGCTCGACGCGATCAGCGTCTATTTCCATCACGCGACGCCGGGGCTCGGGCCGGACGTCGAGATTTATCAGAACGAAGAGTGGGGGCTCCGTCAGCGCGACAAAGCCCTGCGGGGCATGCACTACTTCGATGCGGTTCTGAAAGGACAGCCGTTCGTCGCCGGTGAAGCCTTCTCGATGGCCGACATCACGGTGATAGGCGGGTTGATCTTTGCGGCGCTGGTGAAGCTGCCGGTCCCTGCGGAATGCGAGGCCCTTCAAGCCTGGTACGCAAGGATGCAAGCGCGTCCCAGCGTAAAGAACCAGCTCGCGATGTCTGCACCGACCGGCGCGTCCGCTTGAAATCGTCGGCAATGGTCCTCACCGCATAGCAAAAAGCCCCGGACGATGCCGGGGCTGAGTTGGCTGGATTTCGGGAAAATCAGTAACGGGCAGCAACCGGTGGAGCGTAAGCGCCCCAGCCGAAGCGATAGTTGACGCGCAACGTCACCATATCCACGTCCTGGCTGATGCGATTGAGCGCACCGGCAACGATGGGATTGATCACCGAGAACGAATTGTTCGCATCGCCCATGAACAGGTGGTCGTACTCGACACCGACCGACCAGTTCGGTGCGAAGCCGTACTCAAATCCGACACCCACGACACCACCCCAGCGGGTCGAACTCGCGGAGTCAAATTCAAAGCCGCTAAACGTGTCGAGTACGCTGAATCGGTTGCTCGTCACCGCCGCGCCACCCTTGAAGTACAGCAGCGACGCGTTCCAGGCATAACCGATCTGGCCGGTGAAAAGGCCGATGCCGTCCGTTTCCACGCGCGTCGAGAACAGCGGATTGATGATGCTGGCGCGCGTGTTCTGGATATCCGCCCAATCCCCTTGGGCCTCCAGGCCGAACACCCAGCCACCGCCCCACTGCCACCGATACCCGATCTGACCGCCGACCAGACCTCCGGATCGGTCGCGACACCCGTCACTGAACACTCCACCGAAAGCGTCGACGAAGTCCCAGCAATTGCGGCTCTGGCCCCAGCCGCCGTTGGCGCCGATGTAGAAGCCGCTCCAGTTGTAGATCACCGGAAGCGGCGCCGGTGGCGGTGCCTTGACGGGCATATCCGCGGCCAGCGCCGGGGCGGACGCGCCGAGTGCAATCAAACCAACAGTGCCCAGCAAAAACTTCTTCATGTCGTTCCCCCTTTTTCGGCGTCGCCTTGGATCGGACGGCCGATGAACTTATTGCGGCGGTTGTGTCTCCATTCCAATTCCACCTCGCACCATAGATGATTTGACCCTCGATGCCCGTGCCCGAACTGCAACACTCGGATTTTGTTGCGGGAAGAAATGGCAATAACCCTGCCTAAACCGGTATGCGGTTTGTGCCAAGATCGCCGGCCCTTGCGGACGCTCCAAGCTCGCTCCGGCTGATTGGTGCAGATCAAGCCGCGCGCCGGTCTCGGGAAAAAGCTGATCTCGTTGACGATAGGAGCGAGCGGTCACATGAAGCCGGTCGGCGCCAAACGGATGCTGCTCGTTGCAGGCGCGCAGGCGCGGTCGTCCTTAGCGCAAGCGTGATCGGTCGATCTCGATCGCAGCGAGCTGCGCGATATGCAGGTCGATCTTCGCCATCGGATCGCCGTCGCCCAAGTACCATGCTGCGGACAACCCGGTCCAAGCGAGGATCCAGGAAAGCAAGCGGAGCCGGTCGAGCTTTGCGGCTTCTGCGACGATGTCCAGGCGCCGGGCAAAGCGGCCTGGCTCGGTCGCTATCGGCCGCGTCGGGTCGGCAAGATCGGGATTGGTGAAGATGTTGGCGAAGTCGAAGCCGCGCTCGCCCACGATATGCTTGGGGTCGATCGCGAGCCAGCCGCGTGCGCCGAAGTCCAGCACGTTGTCGTGGTGCAGATCACCATGCAGAACGACGACGTCGCGCTGATCGCGGAGCAGGGCTTCGGCCGTTTCCGCGCACCGTGAGAGAATGCCACCGTGGGTTCTCGCGGCTGGTGCCAACTCGCGAAACCATTGCGCAAGCGGTGTCAGCTCGGGCAACGCTTTGTTGCGGGGCGCATGAAGGCGGGCGGCTGTTTGGCACAGGATGCGGCAGGCTTCATCGTCCTGTCCCGTTCTCGCCATGTCGCTGAGGGAGGCCGGGCCGGTGGCGCGCTCCATCAGGAGCGCGTGGTCGTCGCGTGCCAGCACGCGGGCCGCGCCGTCGCCATCCCACCATTCCATGACCGTGCCGCCGAGACGTTCGTCCTGCTCGAACGACAATTTGAGCATGGCAGGTTCGCCGTGCCGCAGCACCGGCAGCAGCCGGGCGGCACGTGTGACGATGGGATCGCCGTCAGGGACCAGGCGCCATTTTGCGAGATACGAATCGAACATCCGATCAGCGTATAGCGGCATTTACCTTCGGCGCCCGGCGCCGCCCGATTTCTGCGATTTGCGCACAAGTCTTTCAAGCGCGGCGCGCTTTTTCCGAATCTCTTTTCCGCGATAGCTCTGCGGTCAGATCAGTTGCAGCCATTGCGAGTTGAGCGGGCATGTCTCCCACACGATTGAAAGAGCCACGCCGTTGCGTGGGCGATGATTGCTGCCGTGATCCTCATTCAAGGTATTTACGGAGAAACAAGATGACCAGCCTCAAGACGTTCGTCGCCTCGGCCATGCTGCTTTCGGTCTTGGCGCTTTCAGTTTCGGCGGCACCGCCGGTGTTCGCGCAGGCAGTGATCCAGGAGCCGGGCCTGCAGGCATTCTATCACCCCAACTCGGACGTGCTGAACTCGGGTACGGGCGCAAGGACGCTCGTGAATGATGCAAGCGCCTACGCGGCCATGGAGGGCGGCCGTGCTTCCGTCTGCGCGCAGCGGGATCGGTCGCACAATTCCCGATCGCGGGCGGTCGCCGCAGGAGACAATCGGCAGCTTCGTTGCCAGTGACGCGCCGTCCATCCCGAACGTTGAACGCGCCGCGGGTCCGCTTGGCGGACCCGCGCTTCACACGCTGAGAGCCGGAGTGCTCCGGCCGCTTGCCTGATCCCGGACCTCGCCGGGGTCCCCGGGGTCCGCGGAAAGCATAGCTCGAATTTCGCGCAGCTCCTCCAGGATGAAATTCAAGACCACGCGCGTACGTGGCGCAAGATGTCGACGTGAGGAGTAGACCAGGCTGAACGGAATGTTCGGAGACGGGAAGTTGCTCAGGACGCGGACGAGCTGGCCGCTACGCAGATCGTCGAACACGTCGACCAGCGCGAGATAGGCAATCCCGTATCCGCCTCGGGCAGCCAGATGCACAGCACTTGCGTCATTGGCGAGGAATCCTCCCGATACGCGAAATTGCTCCGTGCCTTCGTTGGTCACGAACGTCCACATATCCGAATTCTGGCTGGTGGCGTGCACGATGCAAGTGTGCTGTGAAAGTTCGGCAGGCAACGAAGGTTCGCCGTGCTTATCGATATAGCTCGGCGCCGCAACGGCGACACGCGACATCGTGCCGGCGTGACGAACGACGAGCGATGCATCTGATATCTCGCCGGCGCGCATCGCAAGATCGAGACGATCCTCGATCATGTCACCGATCCGATCGCTCACCACCAGCTCGACCTTCAGCCCCGGATGATCCGCCAGCAATTCGGGCAGGCGCCGCGCGAGAAAACGACCTGCCGTACCCGTCACGCCGACGCGGACCAGCCCTATGGGAGAGGCGCTCTGTCGTCCCACAGCCGTCAGCATGTCCTCGACGCCGTCCAATATCGGTCGGGCGAGGACGACGAGCATCTGCCCGTCATCGGTGAGGCTGATCTTTCGCGTGGTGCGATGGAATAAGCGAACGCCGAAATGTTCTTCGAGCTGCGAAATCTGGCGGGCGACCGCGGCCTGACTGACATCGCGCTCGCGCGCGACGGCGGAAAACGAACGAACTTCCGCTACGCGTAGGAGAATGCCGAGGCTGCCGAGAAGGTCCATGGCGGTGTACCTGTTCTCTAAGGCCCCGCTACCTTCAGACGCGCTTTCTCCAGCCTTTCCTTGAGAGAGAATAATTTTCCACTGAGCTCATCGAGTTCGCCGGGCGCGAACTCCGCGAAGATAAATTCGTTCAACAAATCTCGTCGCGGCGCCAATCCATCCAGATGCGCCAACGCCCTATGCGTCAGCGACATGTTGACGATTCGTCCGTCTCTTCGCGATGTCCTTCGGTGAATCAATCCATGTCTTTCAAGGATTTTTGACTGCGTTGTGACAAACGACGCCTCGACGTTCAAAATTTTCGAGACGTTGCCAACCGACAACTCGTTGTCATTGCCGGCATCGGCGAGGACCAGCATGATCTTCGATTGCGGGCCGGTGATTCCGAGCGTTTTCGCCCAGGAATGATAGAGTTCATCAAGAGATGCGTGGAGCGACGCTATTTCCCGACCCAACTGTCGAATAGAGTCTCGCTTCCTCATCGCGACTACATGCGCTCCGCTCATTGGTGAGATGTCACCGAGTGTATCTTGGCTGCAACAAGATCGATTTAGTTGCCGTTTGATAAGGGTGTTATCTAGATCACGTCACATAAGTTCGTTACTTATGCTCGGGCAAGGGGGCTGGTCGGCTCGGCGCGATAAATTTTCCGTCAGCTTGAGACACTTGTAATTGGGCATTCCGCGAGGGCGATGAGGTCTCAGGCCGCACGTTCCGCATCGACTGACACCAGCCCGTCAGATCAGGAGGTTGCAATAAATGACTGTCGTTAGGACATTCGTACTTGGTGGGGCGGCGAGCCTCATCACTCTGGCGGGCGCGCAAGCGGCCGACCTTCCGGTGAAGGCGAAGGCCGTCGAATATGTGAAGGTCTGCTCGCTGTATGGCGCCGGCTTCTGGTATGTTCCGGGCACCGACACCTGCATGAAGATCGGTGGCTATCTGCGCGTGGACGCCACGTTCAACGGCGGCATCCATGGCACGCCGGCCTGGAACGGCGACATCGGTCAGGGGAATCGTTATCGCGACTATTTCGCCGCCCGCTCCCGTATGGCGCTGACGGTCGATACCCGCACCGCCACCGAATACGGCGTGGTCCGCACCTTCGCGCAGGCCGACTTCCAGTTCTCCACGCTGGGCGGCTCGACCTACAGCCCGAACTCGATCAACGGTTCGCTCCCGGTCGCCGGCTCGCAACTGCTCGACACTCCCGGCGGCGGCTATGTCGCGGTCGAATACGTCTTCATTCAGTTTGCCGGTTTCACGTTTGGTAAGTCTGCCTCCGCCTACGCTACGCCGTGGCAGGGCTTCCCGGGCAACATCAACTCCAACCTGCTGGGCGGTCAGAACACCGACACCGGCGTCAACAACATCCAGTACACCGCGCAGTTCGGCAACGGCGTGTCGGCCAGCATCGGCCTGGACGATCCGACGGTCTGGGACCGCACCGCGGTCTACAATCTCTCGCTGCCGCTTAACGCCACGTTCAACACCGGCAACGCCTATGCGGGCGTTCACGCGCCTGACGTCGTCGGCAACATCCGCATCGACCAGGCCTGGGGTTTGTTCCAGATTTCGGCCGCGGCGCATGAAGTGAGCGGTTCGTACAACACGCTCAACGCGCTCGGCGCTCCTGCCGGCGGCGTGGGTCTGCCGGGTGCGGCGCCGACCGGGGCGTCCGAGCTTTCCGGTCACCCCGACAGCAAGTGGGGCGGTGCGGCGATGATCGGCGTGAACATCAAGAACATCCCGACCGGTCCCGGCGACGACATCAAGTTCGACGCGAGCTATGCCAAGGGCGCGACGAAGTACGTGATCTCCACCTCGTCGGCCTCGCCGAGCTTCGCGATGTTCGGCAGCAGCGGCGCGTTCGGCGCGTATCAGAGCATCGGCTTCGGTGCGACCACCGACGGCGTCTACCTGCCGGTCGCGGCTGGCGGCGATGGCTCGCTGCATCTGACGGAAGCCTTCGGCATCCGCGGCGCCTTCAACCACAACTGGGATCCCTACTGGTCGACCAGCTTCTTCGGCAGCTATTCGGCAGTCCGGTATGATGGTGCGGCGAAGGCGTTCATGTGCCTCAACTACACCACGCCGGCCAAGGCGGTCAGCGCGGACTTCGTCTGCAATCCCAACTTCAACGTCTCGCAGCTCGGCGCGGTCACCCGCTGGACCCCGGTCAAGAACCTGACCTTCTCGGCCGAATTCCAGTGGTTCCACCTCGACCAGAGCTTCCAGGGCACCGCTGTCTTGGGCCCGTCGGCCCCGAAGCCGGCCGCCCGCTACGAGTTCAAGGACCAGGATACCTTCCTGCTCCAGCTCCGCGCGCAGCGTAACTTCTGAAGACAAAGAGCCGCGGGCCTGCGGCTCTCCCAACGTCAACAGAGACCTGCCGCAAACAGATCTTCATGTTGACCTCCAGGGACCTCCGGCGATGCCCCGCCGGAGGTCTTTTCCTTTTCACATGACACATTGTTCACGTGACATGGTGTCCGCGCGACATATTGTTGTTGCGCCCGGTTCCGCATTTGCTCATATTTTGTGCAGAACCAGCCGGTGAATTTCGATTTTCGCTCTGGCGTTTCCTAGGGTGGCCGATGCAGCATCCTGCGCCCTGTCGGTGCTCCCTGGGCCGCCTCCATAAGGGTAGTCGGGAACGCGCCGTCGGTCATGCCCATCCTGTCCCGCGAGCATATTGAACCAGCAGAAATGTCCTACCTTGACGGTTCCCTTGGCTATGCCCTCCATCGGGCTCAACTGGCGGTCTTTGAGGGAATTCTTCAGTGCTTTGCTGAGTCCGAGGTAACGGCTGCCGAATTCCTGGTGCTGGTGGTGGTCGCGGAGAACCCGGGCATCAACCAGGCCGATCTCGCCAAGAGCCTCGAAGTGGAGCGACCGCGGATCGTTCCGACCCTCAACAGCCTGGAAAAGCGCGGATTAGCCAAGCGGACCCAGGTCGCGGAAGATGCACGCGTCAGACAGATCCACCTCACCAAGAGTGGCCATCAGCTCGTGAAGGTGCTGCAACGGCGCGCCCGCGACCATCAGAAAAGGATCATGGCGCGCCTCGACGCAACCGAGGCAAAGGTGATCCTCTCCTGCCTCTGGAAACTCGCAGGGCGAGAATGCCCGGCCGAAGAACGCATCCGTCGGAACGGGGCGCACGTCCGCGGCGTCTAGAGCATGATCCGATCAGGCTGGAGTCTTCACCTCTCCCGCTTGCGGGAGAGGTCGGCGCGTAGCGCCGGGTGAGGGCTCTTTCCACTCGGGGAGTCCCAGTTCGGAGGCACCCCCACCCCAGCCTTCCCCCGCAAGCGGGAGAGGGAGCGCAGCTCACCGGGGCCGCGCTTCAACCTGATCGGCGATTGCTCCTGAAGCCTTCGCGGCGAACATCCTGCGAGCCGCGCTTCTGCTGCTCGGCTTGATCACGCCTGGACGTTGATCAGCTTCGCCGCGGTATGGCCGAGGATGTCGGCCTTCTCCTCATCGTTCAGCGACGTGCATGCGAAGATGTGGTCGACCGGCTGCAACTGCCACGGATAAGGATAGTCGCTGCCCAGCACGAGCTGGGACGCGCCGACCTGCGCGGCCAGATGCCTGATGGCCTCCGGCGTGAACACCAGCGAATCGAAATAGATCTGCTTGAGATATTCGGTCGGCTTCTTCTTCAGCCTGACGTCGGGGTTGCAATTGGCCGGGCTGACCAGGCAGGCATGATCGGCGCGATCCGCGTAAGAAGGCAGATAGCCGCCACCATGCGCGGCGATGATCTTCAAGCCGGGGAAGCGGTCAAACGTGCCTTCAAAGATCAGATGCGCCAGCGCAATGCTGGTCTCGGTCGGGTAGGCAACGAGGTTGGAGAGCCAGCCGTTACCGGCAAGATGCTTGTTCAATTCCGCGATCCCCTGCGGATGGATGAACAAGGGGACGCCAAGCTCTTCAGCCTTGGCCCAGACCGGGTGAAATTTGGGGTCGGAAAACGGCATGCCATCGACCATACCGCCGATCGCCGCGCCTTTCAGTCCCTGCTTCTTGACCGCCGTCTCCAGCTCCTTCACGGCGAGATCGGGCGCCTGCAGCGTCAGCGAGGCGAAGGCTGCAAAGCGGTCCGGCTTGGACGCACAAAGCTCGGCCAGCTTTTCGTTCTGGATCTGCACGATCGAACCTGCGAGCTCACGATCGCGGTTGTACCAGAACGGATTGATCGACAGCACTTCCATGTCGACCGCTTGCGCGTCCATCGCCGCCAGCCGCTGATCGAGATTGATGAAAGCTTCTTCGGCGCCGCGTACCGGAGGGACCTGCGTCTTGCTGGCATCGCTGCCCAGCAGCGCGCCGGCTTCCCGGATCTGACAATGCGCGTGAACGTCGATGGTCTTCACGCGCTTGCCATTGATGCTGACCGGCAGCGTTTGGCGCACCGGCTGTTGCGCGTGCGCGCCGCGCAGGAGACCGCAACTGCAAAACAGGATGCTTGCGGCAGCGCCGCCCTTCAAAAAGTTCCGACGGGTGGTCACGAGTTCCTCCCAGGTTTATTTTTTTGGTGTACGCAAACTAAGGTGGAGGAGGCGGTCTCAGCAAGGCAGCGGGGTGCGCGCCGCACACAATGCAACTACGGCAATTTTTCAGAGGTGCTTCTCGAAGAACGTGTCGGGATACGGATCGTCGTTGAAACGCTCGATCTCGTTCCAGCCGCTGCTGCGGTAGAGCTGCTGCGCCTCGGCCAGAGCACTGTTGGTATCGAGACGCAGGACCCTGATGGACAACTCGCGGGCGATGTCCTCGGCGGCCTTCATGAGACGACGCGCCAGTCCAAGGCCGCGCGCGGACGGCGCGACCCAAAGCCGCTTGATTTCTGCGATCTCGCCGCCGCCGCGCTTCAGTCCGACGCACCCGATCGGCAGGCCGTCCGACATCGCGACGAGGAATGCGCCGCGCGGGCGGATCATGTCCACGGCCTCCGGATCGCGCGACAACGAGACGTCGAAGCCGTTCTCGAAGCGGCGGGCGAGCTCGGCATAATATTCGCCGAGGCAATATTTCGCATCGTCGCGTCGCGGGTCCATTTCCTCGAGCACGATGCGGCCGCGCCCGAGCGCGGAAGCGACGAGGTCCATCGCACGCAGAAGTTCTTCCGGGTGGGAGTGGCGGGCCAGGAAGTTGCCGGCCTGGGCGTTGGAGAGCGCTTCATAAGCCCGGAATTCGGAACGGCCGGCCTTGGTCAGCCGCGCGACGCGGCGGCGTGCATCGTCGGGATGCGGCACCGTCTCGATCAGGCCCTCGTCTTCCAGGCCGCGCAGCAACCGGCTCATCAGGCCGGAATCGAGGCCGAGATATTCGCGGATCACAGCGACATCCGACTGCCCATGCCCGATCGCGTTGAGCACGCGGGCAGTGCCGAGCGGCCGGCCGCGCCCGAGAAAGGACGTATCGAGGGCGCCCACCTCGGAGGTGACGGCACGGTTGAAGCGGCGGACACGAGCGATCGGGTCGAGCGGCATAATACCTGACTTTAGTCAGATAAAATGTCTTGTCAATCGTAGGGGAGTTGGGGGAAGCCTCTGCTCCATGTCCGTCCGCCGATCTCTATCCAGGTCCGAAAATCACCTTGCTCGGGCTTGGCGCGGTCACACCGGCTTTATGCCGGCCTTCGCAATGACGTCACGCCATTTCGGCACTTCATCATCGATGCGTCTTCTCATGCCCTCGGGTCCGTTGGCGATGACTTCGAAGCCATCATTGCGCAACTGCTCGGCGATCTTCGGTGTCCTCAGGATTTCGATCGATCTGGCCGAAAGCAATTCGATGATGGCCGCTGGCGTTTTCGCAGGCGCAAGAAAGCCCTGAAACGTGTCCGAGACGAAATCCTTGTAGCCAAGCTCGACCATGGTCGGGACGTCAGGCAGATCGAACCAGCGATGCGCGCCGGTCACGGCCAGCGGCTTCAGCGCGCCCGATTTGATATGCGGATGCGCCGGCGGCAGCGCCGCAAAAGCGATCTGCGTGGTTCCAGCAAGGATCGCCTGGATCGCGGGCCCCGCGCCGAGAACGGCACATGGGTCAGATTGGCTCCGCAGACGATCTTGAAGAGTTCGCCCGACAAATGCGGTGTCGTTCCGATGCCGGGGCTCGCATAGTTCAGTTCGTTCGGATTGGCCTTGGCACGCGAGACGAGATCGGCGATCGAATTCACGCCGAGAGCGGGGGCCACCAGGATCACGTTCGGCGAGGTGCCGAGTTCGGCGATGGGCGCAAAATCCTTGTACGGATCATATGGGATCCTGGCGTAGAGCCCGGGATTGACGACATAAGCACTCGAGGTCACCAGCAGCGTGTAGCCGTCAGCATCTGCATGCGCGGCCATCCCGATGCCGATATTGCCGCCCGCGCCGGGACGGTTCTCGATCACCGCCGTGCCGCCAAGCGCCTGGCCGAGATGGGTTGCGAGGACGCGCGCCATGATGTCGGTCGGCCCCGCCGGCGCGAATGGCACGATGATCTTGATCGGGCGATCGGGATAGTTCCCTGCGCTCACCGGTCCTGGTCTGAGGCTTGCGGCTGCTATCAAGCCGACGAACGTTCCGCCGGCGCGCAGGACCTCCCGGCGCGACCGGTGCTTGCGTTTCCTCTCCTGCATTTTTCTTTTCCTGTTCTGTCCTAACGCTTCGGTTCTGACTGGATCGGAACCGAAGCTCTAGAGCATGAGCCGATCAGGTTGAATCGGCTGCGGATTGATTTCACCTCTCCCGCTTGCGGGAGAGGTCGGCGCGTAGCGCCGGGTGAGGGCTCTCTCCACTCGGGGAGTCCCAATGCGGAAACACCCTCACCCCAACCCTCTCCCGCAAGCGGGAGAGGGAGCGCAGCTTCTCGTCCTGACGCGTTTTCTTCACGCGAACCGGTATCCACTTCGCTTGAAAACGCTCTACATGTCGAACATCGCGACCGCGCGGATCGGCGAGGCTGTGCCTTCGCGCCACTTCATCGGCAGGCCGATGAAGGTGAACTGTCCCTTGCCGAGCAGAGCTTCGAGATTGCAAAGGCTCTCGATATGGGTGATGTCCAGATCGAGGCATGCTTTGTGCACCAGCAGGTTGACGTCGCTGTCAGGTCCTGGCCGCATCGAATCGATGCCGAAATGCACGATGCCCTGGCTGGCGAGCCACTCGGTGGCGGCGACGTTTACACCAGGATTGTCGGTCGAATAGGCCTTGCGCGGAAAGGTGCGTTCGTGATGGCCGGTGCATAACAGCACCGTGCCGCCTTTCGGTACGCCGACGCCAGTCTGCTGCACGGCGGCTTCCAGATCGGCGGGCGTGATCTCGGCGCGCGGCGCGATGTGCCGCAGGTCGAGGCAGATGCCCGGTACGATGCATTTTTCCAGCGGGTATTGGTCGATCGATATGCCGCGCGGGCCGAAATGCCTGGGCGCGTCGATATGGGTTCCACCATGATCGGCCATCGAGATGAACATCGACGACAGCCCGTAGACATTACCGGACTCCGCCAGGGCTTCTTCATGGTTCTTCCACATGCCGTGCATGATCGGCGGATGGCCAGGATAGCTCGGCGTGCGATGATAGAGCTCGCGGCTGAGGTCGACGATTTTCATGAGATGCACCTTCCTGCGTGGGAGCTGCCGCCATCCTATGTTTGGTAAAGGCGCCTCTCAACGTGTCATTACAATGCGAACGAATCGGCGAGCCTGCGTTGCGTTAACCGCATCCATTTACAATCCGTAAACGCCTCCGAGCGCAGCTTCCGCAGCGGAGGTGCTGCGATGCTCATCTACCCCGTACCGGTCGAAGTGACGAAGGCGAGGGTTCAGCTTCTCGCCTATCAGATGGAAAAGGCCCCGCCTCGTATCATCAGCGAAGCCGTCCTCGACGTGTTCGCGGCCAAGAACAAGGTCGAGCGCGACGCTGTTGCCGTCGACATCAAGGCGTAGACGCGCCGACGTCTTCTCGTCTCGTCAGCGCGAGCCAGGCGTGCACTCTTCGATCGAGTGCTTGGGCTAGGTACGTCTGACGCCTGCTTGTCCGCCAATAGCGGCGCAATAGATGACGTCCCCGACGGTCGCAAAAGGGCCATGTCCGGCCGTAGAGGCTCTCGACTTAGCACTATCGCGGGACGGAACTCGGCGTCAGAAGTCGCCCGATTCCTCACGCGCGGTTCGCCCCCGATGACGCACATGCTGCCAGACGGCTAGCCCGACCGAGAGCGCCGCGCAGAACAGCAGCCCGCCGGAAATCGGTCGCGTGACGAACAGCAGCAGGTTGTCGTCCGTCATAATCGCTCGAATAAGATTGATCTCGATCTGATCGCCGAGGATCAGGCCAAGGATCAGCGGCGCCAGCGGAAATCCTGCCTTCACCAGCGCATAGCCGAACACACCAAAGATAAGAAGGACGTATACGCTCTGCATGGTGTTGTTGAGCGCGTATGCACCGATCACGCAAAGTACCAGCACGACCGGCGCAAGCACAGCGAGCCTCACGCGGGTGATCTGAAGCAGGAATAGGGTGCCTGCGGCCAAGATCAACACCATCAGCGGGTGTGCCAAAATGTATGCGGCATAGATGCCGTAGGCGAGGGAGGGTTGCTGGGAGACGAACAGCGGCCCCGACTGGATACCATGGATCGTCATTGCGCCAAGCATGACGGCGGTCACGGCGTCGCCCGGGATGCCGAACGCCATAATGGTCACCAGCGAGCCGCCGACGTTGGCATTGTTGGAGGACTCCGACGCAATGATGCCTTCGGGCACGCCGGTGCCGAAACGCTCGGGGTGACGCGAGAACTTCTTCGCCTGGTCGTAGGCCAGCATGTTGGCGGCGCTGCCACCAATCGCCGGCAGCACGCCGATCAGGATGCCGACAATCGTCGACCACAGCAGCAGGAACGGACGGCCGAGGATTTCGCCGATCACCTTGAGATGGGAAGCCCTGAGGCTTGGCTGGGCGCCCAGAGCGGCCTTGGGCGCCTTTGGCATTCCGACCTTCTCGATGTCGGACATGATCTGCGCGAAGGCAAAGATCCCGATCAGCACGGGGAGAAACGGGAAGCCGCCGCTGATGAACTCGGACCCGAAGGTGAAGCGCGGCACACTGCCGATCGGATCCGTGCCGATGACCGTGATCAGCAGGCCGATGGCGGTGGATAGCAGGCCCTTGATGAACGAGGACTCGGCCAGGCCCGCCACCATCGCCATGGCCAGCACGAACAGCGAGAAATACTCCCACGGTCCGAACTCAAGTGCGATGGCCGCCAACGGCCCGGTCGTCAGTACCAGGAACAGGCCGCCGAGCAGCCCGCCAAAGAACGACGACCAGATGCCGAGCCAGAGCGCCCGGCCCGGCGCCCCAGCCCGCGCCATCGGAAAGCCGTCGAAGGTTGTGGCGATTGCCGAGGGGGTTCCCGGGATTCCGAGCAGACAGGCGGTGACGAGGCCACCTGCGGAGCCGCCGACATAGACGCCGGTCATCGCCGCCAGTCCCTGCAGCGGATCGAGACCATAGGTGAACGGCAGGATGACGATGATCGTCATCGTGATGGTGACGCCCGGCAACGCGCCGCCGATGACGCCAACGAGCGTGCCGGCAAACAGCGGAACGAGATATTTCCACTGCAGCACGGTCAGGAGCCCCTGGCCCAAAAGCTCGAACATTCCGCCTACCAGTTTGTCCAACTGCCGCGAGGGAGCAGCACCGCGAGATAGCGCTCGAAGACCAGGTACGTCAGCGCCGACGTCCCAACCGCTATGGCGGACAGGACCGCCCACTGACGCCGGGTCGTCGGCCTCTCAAGCGTCGCCTGCATCGCAGCAACGAACACGACAGTGGCGATGCGATAGCCGAGCAGAGGCAGAAGCACGATATAGAGCGCGATCATCGCGAAGGAGAGCGCGACCAGGCCATAGGCCCGTTGCGGCTGCGCCGGCGCAGCGACGCTGGCCTCGCCGGCACGCCGCGCGAGCAGGTCCTGCACGACCAGCGCCGCGCTCGTGACGGCCATGAAGATCAGGACGATGCGTGGATAGAAGCCCGGACCGACGGGTACCAACGGGAGCTGCGGCAGCCCAAACGATTGCACCAGCAGAGCCAGACTGACCGCAAGGAAGATCAGCCCGGCAAAGCTATCGCGGCCAAGCCTCATTGCTTGGCGAGACCGAGCTCGGTCATGATCGTCTTGCTCTCTCGGTCGAGCTTGTCCAGGAATGGACCGTAGTCGGCGGCGTTGAGATAGGAGACGCGCGTTCCCTGCTTCTTCATCGCGTCCGCGAACTCCGCCTCCTTGGCGGCCTTTCCGCAGGCCTCGTCCAGCTTTTCGCGCACCGCGGCCGGCGTGCCCTTCGGTACCACCAGGCCGCGCAGAACCGCGTAGACGATATCCATGCCAAGCTCTTTCAGCGTCGGCACGTCAGGAGCTTCGGGGTCGCGCTTCTCGGCAGCGATGGCAAGAAACTTCAACTGCCCTGCATCGACTTTGCCCTTCTGCGTCAGGTTGGAATCCGTCAGATCGACATGGCCGCCGAGAATGGCATTCATGCGCGGCGCAAGGCCTTCATAGGACACGTACTTGAACTTGACGCCGGCCGCCTTTTCGATGAGTGCCGGGAAGATGTGGCTGGTCGATCCGAGAGTCGCCCCGACGGTGATCTGGCCCGGACGCTTCTTGGCGTCGTCGGCAAGCTCAGCCCAGCTCTTCCAGGGTGTTTTGGGGCTCGCCGTCAGGACCGACGGCGTCGCCGAGAGCAGGCAGATCGGCTCGAAGTCGCTGTATTTGACGTCGGTGACGCCGGCATAGTGCACGAGGTGGATGTAGTCGTGCACCGCGTAAAGCGTATAGCCGTCCGCCGGCGAGCCCTTGGCTTCGCGCGCCCCGACGGTGCCGGAGGCGCCGACGACGTTGGCGATCACGATCGGCTGACCGATGTGCTTTTGTAGAAGCGGAGCAAACGGGCGGAAGATGTTGTCCGTATCGCCGCCTGCCGCCCACGGCACGATCATTTTGATCGGGCGCTCAGGATAATTTTGAGCCGCGGCCGGCGCGACCATCGCGCTCAACGCTGCTGTCACCGCCAAACTGCGGAGCACTGCCCTCATGGCGCTTCTCCCTATGGCTGTTGCTTGATTTTTATCGATCATAGCAAGGCGCCAGGACTTGGCAAACAATGACGCGACAAGGATGATCCGGCGGCGTGTGCGGCGCTCCGCCAAATCCCGATGCGTGGGGCGGAGTCCACGGATGCCTTTGAGGCGCGTTTGCAGTGCTGGAAGCAGCCGTTTGCTCCACAGGTGATCTGCAATCGGCATCTGTAGTCAGCCTGGGCGAGCAGGGCGCAAACCTGACGACGTTTGAACGTGTTGGACAGGACCGGCGGACCTATCGGAGCGTTCGGGCGTTAGTGGCAGGCCATCCCCGTGAGGGTGGCGCGATTTGTCTCACCAGCGAGGTCACGCGAATGAAGCGGCAGTTCATCATCGCGCTCGGCGGGATGACGCTCCTGCTCGCGTCATCCGCTTCCGAGCAACCGGCGGCGCAAGGCGCTGATACGTCGGGACAGCAGGTGTTCAACAATGCCTGCCGGACCTGCCACACCACCAAAGAGGGCGACAATCGCGTCGGCCCTCATCTGCACAACATCATCGGCCGCAAGGCCGGCTCGCTGCCGAATTATCGCTACTCGGAGGCGATGCAATCCGCTGATTTCGTGTGGGACGAAGACAAGCTCGGACGCTTCATCGAAAGTCCGGATGCGCTGGTGCCGGGCAACGGCATGACGCCCTATACCGGGGTGCGTTCTGCCGAGGACAAGGCGAAGATCATCGCTTTCCTGAAGTCATCCAGCCAATGAGCCGCGCAACTTCCCTCGTGGCGCAGGCCTTCACTGCGTCGGCACGACGAAGACCTGGCCGGGATAGATCCGGTTGGGATTGCGGATCTGCTCCTTGTTCGCCCGGTAGATGACAGCGTAGCGCTGGCCTGCGCCGAACGCGCGCTGGCTGATGCGCCAGAGGCTGTCACCGCGGGAGACGGTGGCGGTCGTGATCTTCTGCACCACCACGGCGGAGGGCGAGCCCTTGCCGGACGGAGCGGTTGCCTCGGCGGCGGCCAGTTGCGGCTTGGTCATGGCAGCTTCCGCGGGCTTGGCCTGCGCGCCGGCACGGAGGCGGTCGTCAGCGTCGTGGGAACGTTGAACGGCACCTCGGCGCGCGCGCGGACGGCGCCGGAAGCAGCCTCCACCTCGTCCAGCCTGATCCGGTAATTGCCGGCCGCCACGCCGGCATTGATCGCGACGGAGAGACGTCCATTGTCGTCCGACGTCACGGCAGTGACAAAGCTGTCGTTGAGATAGAGCCTCACTGCGGCGCCCGGGCGCGCGCGACCGCTGACACGGAGCTTTCCGCCGGGCTCGGTCTCCACCGCTTCCACCACGATCTCGCGCTCCGCCCCGGCCCCCGGCGCGGGATCCTGTGAGAGTACCTTCACAGGTCTATCCGGCGCTATCAGCGCCACGATCGGCTGCTCCTTTCCAGCAGGCTCAAGCGCCACCGCGACGCTCTGCCTGGACACGGTCTCCTTGCCGTCGGGCTGCTTGACGCGCAGCGTCAGATCGTAATTCCCCGGCGGGAGCGGACGCGGGATCATGGCGAATTGTCCCGATTGATCGGCGACGATGCGATCATGCGGTTCGCCGTTGCGCAACAGCTCCACCATCGCACCCGGTGTCGCCCGGCCTGCGACGACGGCTTCGCCTGTTGGTTCGATGCGGACGATGTCGAACTCCGGCGTGCCATCGCTGCCAGCCGGCGCTGGAGGCAACCCGGTAAGTGCGGTAGCGAGGTTCGCGGCCTCCGATTGCAGGGCCGACAGAGCCGATGCTGCCTGATCGCGCTTGCCCGATGCCGAATCCGTGGCTGTCGGTGCAGCGGCTGTGGCGGACTTCGTCTCGACGGGTGGCGTGTGCTGCGCGGCAGGGATGAGGAAGAGGAGCGCGGCGACGCCGGCAACGGCAAGTGCCAGGATCGGCACGACCATTCGGCTTATCAACGTGGCGCTCATGATGTTCATCCGTTTGGCCGAATCGCCTGATGGCGCGAGGCGCAGAGTATCGGGGAACACTGCTCCGATCTGTTCTCTCCATCAAGTAGACTTCAAGGTAGCCTCGCGGATTGGTCAGCTAAGCTGACCTAACCCAGTGGCTGCTTCTCCAGTCCTCAACGCCAGTCCGCCAGATTGATTGCGAGCGCGACAGCCCCCACCAGGACGAGGCTCACCGCCCAGACCGTTTCCAGATTGAACCAGCTCCTCGCCACGAACCGCACGCCGAGATACCGATACACCAGCCACGCCAGGCATCCGCCGGCGGCGATCATGGCTGCGGTGTGGACCAGCGCGACCAACAGCGCCATCACGAGATTCTGGTTGACGATGCCTGCCGCCGCCTCATGGCCATCATGGATGCCGGAAGGCTGGCAGAGCCCGAGATAAATCGGCAGGATCATCAGCCCTGCGCCATGGGCGATTGCGACCGCGAACGACCACAGGCCGAGTTGCGCCGGCGGTATCCGCGCCAGCGCGCGGGGATGCCGAGGCCTGAGCAGCCGCGCGAGGCCGAAGGCGATGACGAGCAGGCTGGCGCCGGCCTGGATCGGGCGCTGCCATTCGACCAGCGCGATCAGCAGCGCGAAAGGCAACAGCACCAGCAACATCGCCAGCAAATGGCCGGCCGCCAGCGGCACAAGCGCACTGATGAGTGCGCGCGGAGATTTCTCCATCAGGCCTGCGGCGACCGCGAGCGGCCAGCCCATGCCGGGATTGATCCCATGATAGAGACCGCTCGCGACGATGCCAAGCCAGAGCCAGAGGACTGCAGAACCGGCTTCGTTCAATTCCAGACCGACGGATAGCAGAAGGAGTCCGTCGAGCAGTCGCCGCCCTCGAGGCGGATCTGATGCGCACGGTAGCCATCGGGGAAGCTCACGAAATAGTCGCGGGCGAGCTCCAGCCCGCCATTGGGCCCGACATTGGCCATCACCTCGGCGCCCGGCATGCCGTCGGGATAGAACTGGTCGTCCCAGCTCGAGTAGAGCGAGTTGGACCAGTAGACGCGCTTGCCATCGCGGCTGATCTCGACCATCTGCGGACCGCCGGCGAAGGCTTTTCCGTTGGGGTGGGGCGTACGGCGCGCGATGCCGCCGAGATGCACGGAGCCTGAAAGCTTCGGCTTCCTGGGATCGCTGACGTCGTATTGGCGCATCTCGCCGGTGCCCCAGCAGGAGACGTAGAGGAAGCGATCGTCCATCGACAGGTCGATGTCGGTCACGAGCGGCGGCACCGCGCCAAAACCCTGCAACAGCGGTGGCAGCTTTTCCTTCGGCGCGGGCTCGGCGGGGATCGTCGCCGTCTTCTCGATGTGGAACTTGCCGCCCTCGCGCCACCAGGTCCAGATCGAGCCTTCGAGGTTGGTGGTGTCGACGACGACGCCGACGAAGCCATGTTCCCTGACGGGATCATGCGCAGGACGCACCTCGAGCGCCATCTGGTGGTTGGCGCCGAGATCGATGGTCTGCACGTTGCGGCGGGCGCGAAGATCCCAGAAGTGGAGCCGGTGGCCGTATTTGTTCGACAGCAGATCTTCCGGAACGATGCCGTTCTCGAATTGCGGCGGCAGCGCCCACTCGCTGCTCACCATGTAGTTGCGCGGCAGATTCCACCAGAAATCATAGTGCAGCGTCTGCGGGCCGCGATCGATTTCCCAGCGTCCGAGCACGTCGAAGCTCTCACAGTCCATGATGAAGACGCCGGGAGGCCCTTTGGTGCCGTCCTTGCCGCCGCCGCCGAGCGTCGAGACATAGATGCCGTCCGGCCCGCAATGGATCGTGTGCGGCCGCGAGTAGCCGGTCTTGTCGAAGACTTCCTCGGGCTCGATGACCTTGTGCAGCTTCGCCTTGGTCGGATCGGGCTTCGTATCGACGATATAGATGCGCGAAGACCGCAGTCCCGGGATGATGAGATAGCGGCGTTCGACGAAAGCGTGTCCCGTGAGCGGCGACAGCGCCGAGGAGCAGGCGTTCCAGCCGAAATGATGGAATTCATCACCCTTGTTCGGCATCGTCACGGTGTGGACGATCTGGCTGTAGGTCTTTGAGCCCGGCTTGACGTCGATCACCGCGAGGGCGTCGGGCTTCGAGAAATCGGGGCTGAGCAACAGCGTATAGGCAAAATTCTCCGGCGGCGCTTCCATGGCAAGCTTTGGCGACGCGTGGAACGTGGGGTCCGGTCTCATCGTCATGACTTCCTCCGGGTTATGTCGGCTTGCGCCAACGGCTCGGACGCTCGGAGCGAGGGGACGGCTTGCTTTGAGACTTGCGATCAGGGCTCCGCGGGCGAGGGTTGGCAGCGCCAGTCTACGGCATCGCGCGCCTGCGCGGAATATGCTTGCACGTGCGGTAGCGAAACTCCGCCGTCGATGGCGTATCGCCCGGGTAAAGCGCCAGCGTAACCCGGGGCCGCTTGCACATATTGATGCGGGTACCCCCGGGTTACGTTCCGCTCCATCCGGGCCACGAGCCTATCTCCGCGATCTCGGTATTCTTCCGTCAACCAAGCTCATTTAGCTTTCGTCTACAAATCCCTGCCAACCTATCGTCATTGCAAATGGTCGCGGCTAGAGCGCGATGACCTTTCGTTGAATCGTGATCGCGCTTTAGCTCTTTGTTTGAGCATGATTTTTTCGGAGGACCGGCAGCCACTCTGCCGGATCATGCTTTTCGCGACAGCGAATTCCGGAATGATTTGAAACCCGGACCAGCCCGGTTGGCGGTCTCTTCCACAAAGGAGGCCCGTATGCTCAAGGGCTTCGTAATTGCGGTTTTGGCGCTGCTTGGTGCATCGCAGTTAGATCGGTACTACTACGCAGGCCAATACACGGATGCTGCTCTGTCGATGCTACGACAGATCAAGCATTCGTTTCGGATCTGACATTCGACGCCGCCAGCCGCGGGTCGTCGTGCACTCATGATTTGGGACGCGCAAGCCGCGCGATCGTCCCACAAGCAGGCATTTCCGTCGTCAATCGGCTCGGCCCGTTTTCGCGGGGGCTATCGGAAGCGGAATTGTCGCCAACGCTCGCCCGCAGCACTAACGACTATGTGATCAGGCCGTTTGGCGGCCCCTTGCCTTTGCAATCACTGCACTTTCCAGGATTTGCGCGTCGCCGCTCCAGATTCTTCGGGGCGCGATGGAATAAGACGCGCCCGCACACGTCACACCCGCACAACGTAACTAGATATGGAGGCCAGAATGCATCGGCCATCGTTTCGCGGCGCCGCGGCAGCGCTGTCAGGCAAGTTTCCGAGACCCGGTCTAGGCGCTGCCGTCGTTGGCGCGCGCCTTCTCGTCGCGTTTGCTCTTCCGTCACATGTGCTTGCGCACGAAGCCCGCCCGCCCGCGCAGCCGGCGGTTGCCGTCGAGGAGGCTCCGTTCTGGAAAGAGAACGAGGCCGCGATGATCAAGATGATGAACGACATGGAGATCAAGCCGACCGGCGATATCGACCGCGATTTTGTGGCGATGATGACCCCTCATCATCAGGGTGCGATCGACATGGCGATCAGCGAACTGCGCTACGGCAAGAACGAACAGCTACGGCGCATCGCGCAGGAGATCATTGTCGAGCAGATGCAGGAAATCGCGGCCATGAAACTTGCGATCGGCCAGCCCGTGACCGATTCCGCGCCTGCTCCCACGCAACAGCCGTCAGCTTCGACTGCGGTCGAACATCACCACTCAGGCATGCCGATGGACATGTCATCGGGAATGAAGAAGTAGGAGCAAACCATGACGATCCGGAAGAGCCTTCTCCTTGCAGGCACGATGCTTGCGACCTGTTCCGGCGCCTGGGCAGGACAAGCGCCCGGCGCGCTGTCCGCGCCTGACGTGCCGATCAGCCATCACGACCGCGTCTACGCAGCGGAGCAATTCTCGAATACGGTCTCGGTGACGGACCCCGTCGACAACAAGCTCCTCGGCGTGATCAGGCTGGGCGATGCACAACCCGTCAACTTCAGCCCGCTCTACAAGGGTCAGGTTCTCGTCCATGGGCTGGGCTATTCGCCCGATCATCGGACCTTGGCGGTGGTTTCGATCGGATCGAATTCGGTGACCTTCATCGACACCGCGACGAATGCCGTCAAGCATGTGACCTATGTCGGTCGATCGCCGCATGAAGCGTTCTTCACGCCCGACGGCCGGGAGGTCTGGGTCACCGTTCGCGGCGAGAACTATATCTCCGTGATCGATAGCAAGACGTTCACGGAGAAGACCCGCATCACCACGCCCAGCGGTCCCGGCATGCAGATCTTCTCGCCCGACGGCAAATACGGCTATATCTGCTCGTCCTTCAACCCGGAAACGGACGTCGTCTCCGTTGCCGATCACAAGATCATCGCGAAGGTCAAGCAGGAGAGTCCGTTCTGCCCGAACATCGCGGCGACGCCGGACGGAAACCAGGTGTGGTTCACGCTGAAGGACATCGGCAAGACGCAGGTGTTCAATGCCAGGCCGCCGTTCAATCTGATCAAGACGATCGACACCGGTCCGATCACCAACCACGTCAACTTCGCCCATACGGCAAAGGGGACGTTCGCCTATGTCACGATCGGCGGCTTGAACCAGGTCAAGGTGTTCCGCATCGATGATTTTTCGGAGGTCGCAATCATCCCTGTCGGCAATCTTCCGCACGGCGTGTGGCCGTCGGGCGATGGCAGCCGGATCTATGTCGGGCTTGAGAACGCCGACGCCCTCGCAGCGATCGATACCGCGACCAACACGGTGATCGCCAACATCCCGATCGGACAAGCGCCTCAGGCGATCGCTTATGTTCCGAACGCCGCCCCGGATGCAGACGACCGCCAGAACCTGCAGGCGCTTGGTGTCGCGGGCCAGGCCGCGCACCTCGCGCTCGGGCCGAAGGACGGATCAAAGGACGGGAAAGCTCCGACCAGCGTTTCGCTGTTCGATCAGGGCCTGATTCAGGTCCTGCAGGCGTCGGTGACCGGTCTGACGCCGAAGCAAAAATACGTGCTTGCGCTGGCGGGCCACGCCGACGGAAGCGGTTCGCTGCAACCGTTGGCCGCTTTCATGACCAATCCGGCAGGATCGGCGATCGTCAATGCGACGGGCCCGATCCGGCAGATCGTCCAGGATCCGGCAAGCTCGGAACGACGATACCTGGTCATTGCCCCCGGAGATGCGACGACGTTCGGAGAGGCGGTGCAGGTGCAGACCCGGTGATGGTAGAGTGAGGGCAAGCCAGAACATGATCCGGAAAAGTGGAAACCGGTCTTCCCTCGCGACAAACGCGAAGCGTTTGCGCGAGATCATGCTCAAACAAAGAGATGAGATCATGATCCGATTCCGTCCAATCGGATCATGATCGAGGCGGAGCGCCATGAAAGACATGCTGAGGCAGGTCGAACCGTTGATACCCGCGCTCCGCCGCTACGCACGCGCACTGGTCCGCAATCGTGCGAATGCCGACGACCTGGTGCAGGATTGCCTGGAGCGCGCCGTCAGCCGCTGGTACCAGCGGCGCGACGGCGATGTCCGCGCCTGGCTCTTCACGATCCTGCACAATCTGGCGATCAATCAGTTTCGGCAGTCAGCGACGCGCGGCAGGCATGTCCCGATCGATGCGACCAATGAGGACGATTTCGGCGAGGCCGCAGCGCAGGAACAAAGGCTGATGTATCAGGATGTCCTGAACAAGCTTGCGAAACTCCCCGCAGACCAGCGTGCCGTGCTGCTGCTCGTTGGCGTCGAGGACCTCTCCTATGCGGATGCCGCGAAGGTCCTCAACATTCCCGTGGGTACGGTGATGTCGCGGCTTTCCCGGGCGCGCGAAAGGCTGCAGCAGGAGATCGAAGGTCGCGCGACCGAGGCGCCGAACAACATCGTGTCAATACGGAGCGTGAAAAATGAGCCATCGGCCGATCACGGAGGATGATCTCCACGCCTATGTGGACCGAGTCCTCGAACCGGAGCGGCAGGCACAAGTCGCCGCTTATCTGGGTGACCATCCGGATGTTGCCAGACGCGTCGCCGCCTTCAGCGATCAGCGTGATCTGCTGCGCGCGGCGCTCGCGCCGATCGCCGAGGAACCCTTGCCGGCGGAGCTCAATCTGTCGCGCATCATCGAGCAACGTGCGCGACGGCCCTCACCGGTTCGGTGGGCGATGGCGGCGATGCTGCTGTTGAGCATCGGCGGCCTCGGCGGCTGGTTCGTGCGCGGTGCGCTGCAGGCGTCGCCGAGCGGATTGGTCGCGCTCGCTCAGGAGGCGGCCAATTCGTACAACGTCTATGCACCGGATCGCGTCCGGCCTGTCGAGGTTCGCGCGTCCGACAGTGCTCAGCTCGTGCAATGGGTCTCCGATCGGCTGCATCGGCCGGTGAAGGTGCCGGATCTGACCACGTCGGGCTACCGGCTGATGGGAGGGCGCCTTGTCGCCACTTCGCACGGCCCCGCTGCAATGTTGATGTATGATGATGACCGCGGCAGTCGAATTGTCCTGCTGACCAGGCCGATGAGCAGCGCGGACCAGAACGCGCCAATGACGCCCCAATCGCAGGGCGAAGTTGGAGGTTTCGCCTGGGCTGACGACGGCGTGGGCTACAGTCTGATCGGCCACGCCGCTCCAGAATCCTTGAGACCGATCGCAAATGAGGTTCGCAGGCAAGCGCGTCCGATCTGAACGTCAGGATCGTTCCGCCCACGCGTAGGCGGTCATTTGCTTCGACCGCAGGCGCCGACGCCTGGCTCATGGCGCGTCTTTGTTCCGGAATGCCGCCTCGCCGGCATCAGACACTTCGACCCACTTCCTGTCGGGCGCGGCGTCTGCGACGTAGTTGTCGTGCCAGTTCCACCACTTGTAGGTCGGGGTCTGCGGATAGCCTGCGGGCGAGTCCTCCCAGACCTCCTGCCGGCCCAGCGGCGTGATGTCGAGGTAGTTCCAGGTGCTGCCCATCTGCTCGTCGCCGCGGTTGTTGATGAAGTAGGTGCGGAACACGCGGGCGCTGTCGCGGTAGAACACGTTCGTGCCGTGCCACTCGTTGACGCCGAAGTCGGCGTCGAAGCTGTCCGTGATGGTGAACCACGGCATCTCCCAGCCCATCCGCGCCTTCAGCCGCGTGATGTCCGCCTGCGGCGCGCGTGAGACGAACACGAGAGTGGTGTCACGGGCGTTCAGGTGCGCGACATGGGCGACCTGGTCGGCCACCATGGAGCAGCCCCGGCAGGCGTGGTCGGGCCAGCCGAACACGCCCGGTTCGAAGAAAGCGCGATAGACGATCAGTTGACGGCGGCCGTCGAACAGGTCAAGCAGGCTGACCTTGCCCGCAGGCCCTTCGAACGCATACGACTTCTCCACGGCCATCCACGGCATACGCCGGCGCTCGGCGGCGAGGGCGTCACGGGCGCGCGTCTGTGCCTTCTCCTTCACGAGCAACTGCGTGCGGGCCGTTTCCCAATCCTGCGGCGACACGACCGGTGGTGTGTGCATGGCAGGCTGTCCGCTTTTCCGTCCGTTTTCAGCAGATGTATTCATGGCTTGAAACCTCCTGATTGGGGCGAACTCCCGCGCCTCGTGGCGTGAGGCGCGATTCCATTCGCCGCTCATGGCCCGTCATTGGTCATGAGCTAGCCTGGCACCGGGAAGTCGAACGGTGGGAGTAACAAGTGTGGCGCTATTTGGTTCGAGCCGCTGATCACAGCCGCGGAGCGTTCGAAGCGGGCCGATAGGCGATGCGCTGGCTGCCGACCTATTGCCGAGGGGCTCGCTCAATGCCACGATCGCTGAATGCAAATACGAGACGCCTTACCAGAGGATGCGATCGCCGGCTGTATCGTGTTGAAGCGGTCGATAGCGGAGCTTTGCGAAGCTGATCATCGAAACGACCCCTCCATGTTGGCGCAATGGTTGGGTAACAAGACCCACGAGAACTTCTGCGCCTGGGTCAAGCAACCTGACAATTCATTGCTGGTGGCCGTCGAACATGGCGAGATTCTCGCGGTCGGTTCAGCGACCGATGCGGGAAGGATTGGCCTTAACTACGTATCGCCTGATGCACGGTTTCGGGGAGTTAGCCGCGCCCTGCTGCACGCACTTGAGGCGCGAGCCGCCGAACGAGGCAATGATCGGTGCAACTTGCTGAGCACCGAGACCGCGCGGCGATTTTATCTGTCGAACGGCTATGTTGAAGACGGGCCACCGGTTGGTACGTTTGGAACGAGTTTCGGTTATCCGATGACGAAGAGTTTGGCCGTGCCGTAGATCCTATGGGGGTGGCAGGTGGTCAGGAGGTAAGCTGAGTATTCCACCACCCCACCCACCTGAGGATCTACGAGGAGAGAAGCGAACTATGTTCTGGTCAATCCGGCACCGGCACGTCGAACGTGTTCAGCGTGACGGAGACCATGCAGTAGACGCCGACGAGATAGGACAGCTCGGCTGCGCCATGCTCGCCGAATTCCTGCACCGCTGCGCGATAGGTCAATTCCGGCAGCACGCCGCCGTTCACGAGCGCCGAGGCCATGTCATAGGCGACCGCCTCCTGCCGGGTCAGGTCGAGCGGGCGCTGGCCGGCGACGATGGTGGCGAGCTTCTCGTCGGAGAGGCCGCGCGCCTCGGCGACCAGCACGTGGGCGTAGAGCTCATAGCCCGAGCGGAAATGCGATCCGGTAACGAGGATCGCGACCTCGCGCACCGGCGCCGGCAGCAGCGGGTTCGAGGCGACGGCCTTCACCAGGTCCCAGACCGGCTTGCCGAACCTCGGCTCGCGGAGCCAGGGATTCCAGGGGCCGAGCAGCGCGCCATCGGCGCGCATGTTCACGAAGCCCTTGAAATGGTCTTGGATGCCCTTTCGCATGTTGTCATAGAGCGGCTTCTGCTCGTCGGTGAGCTCGGTCGGATCGAGGATGGGAAGGCGCACGGCAAAGCTCCTCTCTCTGATGAAAACCCAAAAGAAGACTTCAGCGTCGCGTGCATGGCGGCATGAAGCAAGTGAAGTTGCCGTGACATGCGATTGGGCAAGATCGCCAGGCTCAAAACTCCAGCGCCGCATTGTCCACGACCTCCTTCATCACGAAGAAGGTTCGGGTCTGCCGCACGCCCGGCAGCGCGATCAATTGCTCGCCGTGGATGCGGTTGAAGTCTTCCATGTCGCCGACACGGATCTTCAGGAAGTAGTCGAAGTCGCCGGCGACGAGGTGACAGTCGAGGACGAATTTGAGTTTCGCGATCGCCTGCTCGAACGACGCAAAACTTTCCGGCGTGGAGCGGTCGAGCACGACGCCGACCATCACGAGCGCGCCCTTGCCGACCTTGCGCGGGGCGACGATCGCGCGGACCTCCTTGACAAAGCCTTCGTCGAACAGGCGCTGGGTGCGGCGATGGCAGGTGGCGGGGCTGACGCCGGCCTTGTCAGCCAGTTCGGCGTTGCTCAGCCGGCCGTTCTTCTGCAGCAATCGCAGGATCTTAAGGTCGATGCGATCGAGGCTGACAGTCATGGAAGATTCTTTCACTATGAACGGCGTCTGTGAGAGATTTGGTAGCTTAGAATGATATTTGACGTAATAGAGCAGAAAGCGGCCTATCGAGATAGAGAGCACCTTTCGCGCAGCCGGTGGTAGGAATTCGCATCGAGACCACGCCATTCAATGGGGACCACGATGCTGGAAAAATTCGCGCGCTATCCACTCACCTTCGGGCCGACGCATATCGAGAAACTGGAGCGGCTCTCGAAACATCTCGGCGGCAAGGTCGAGATGTTTGCCAAGCGCGAGGATTGCAATTCGGGGCTCGCCTTCGGCGGCAACAAGCTGCGCAAGCTCGAATACATCGTTCCCGACGCGATCGCGTCGAACGCCGACACGTTGGTCTCGATCGGCGGCGTACAGTCGAACCACACCCGCATGGTGGCGGCCGTGGCCGCCAAGATCGGCATGAAGTGCCGGCTGGTGCAGGAAAGCTGGGTGCCGCACGAGGATGCGGTCTATGACCGCGTCGGCAACATCCTGCTCAGCCGCGTGATGGGCGCCGATGTACGGCTGGTCGACGACGGCTTTGACATCGGCATCCGCAAGAGCTGGGAGCAGGCGATCGAGGAGGTGAAGGCCGCGGGCGGCAAGCCCTATGCGATTCCCGCCGGCGCTTCCGTGCACAAATATGGCGGGCTCGGCTATGTCGGCTTCGCCGAGGAGGTGCGGGCGCAGGAGAAGGAGCTCGGCTTCAGCTTCGATTACATCGTCGTCTGCACCGTGACCGGCTCGACCCATGCCGGCATGCTGGTCGGCTTCGCCGCCGACGGCCGCGCGCGAAACGTGATCGGCATCGATGCCTCCTTCACGCCGGCGCAGACCAAGGCGCAGGTGCTCTCGATCGCGCAGAACACGGCCGATCTCGTCGAGCTCGGCCGCAAGATCGTCGACGACGATGTGGTGCTGCTCGAGGATTATGCCTATCCCGCTTACGGCGTGCCGTCGGACGCGACCAAAGAGGCGATCCGGCTCTGCGCGCGGCTGGAAGGGATGATCACCGACCCCGTCTACGAGGGCAAATCCATGCAGGGCATGATCGACCTCGTGCAGAAGGGTTTCTTCCCGGCAGGCTCGAAAGTGCTCTACGCCCATCTCGGCGGCGCGCCGGCGATCAACGGCTACGCCTACACGTTCCGGAATGGGTGAGGTGACAAAGAGCTGTAGGGTGGGCAAAGCGCAGCGTGCCCACCATTGCGTGTGGAGTGCTCGATGGTGGGCACGCTGCGCTTTGCCCACCCTCATATGGGGCTTTGTGAGTCAAGGCTCTTGAACCGGTGCGGGTTGGGTTTTTGCAGTGAGAGGGCGGCGCGCGGAGCCATGCGTAGCGCAGCGCGACGACCGGGCCCCGGGCGAGGATTGGCTTCCGAAGATTTCTGCAGCTCACTGCATCACCTCATATCCGGTCGGATCGGCTGATCCGTACCCACATTCCGCATGCTTGCGGCGAGGAAGCCAAGAGGATGAGACCCATCTACAAAGCGGCCTGGTTGGGCCCCTGGGTGGCACGGTCATCATCCATCCTGTACGGGGCGCGCGGCGCGGAGCCGCCTCGCCCTGGTGGCGTGGTCCGGTGCTAGGCCTTCATCACGGCCTGCTCCGGAACAAGGCCGGTGGTGAGATAGCGCCACAGCGCCACGATCAGCTTGCGCGCCAGCGCGACGATGGCGATGCGCTTGGCGCGCTTGCCGGCGTTTTCGGTGCGGGTGCGGAACCAGCGGCTGAGCGCGCTGTCCGGCTGATGGCGCAGCCAGAGCCAGGCCAGTTCGATCGTCTTGTGGCGGGCGCGCCGGTTGCCGGCCTTGCTGATCCCCTGCTCGCGATCGATGCTGCCGCTTTGCCAGGGACTGGGCGCCAATCCGCAATAGCTGGCGACCTCGCGCCGGTTGCGGAAGTCCTTGTAGAACACCTCGTTCACCAGCGTCGCGGCAAACGCCGGGCCGAGCGCCTTGAGCTGCTGCAACTGATCCCGTCGCTTCGCCATCGGCGCCGGCGCCGCGGCGGCTTCCGCCGCGACTTCTGCCGCGACTTCTGTAGCGACTTGGGCCTGCTCCAGCGCCTTGAGCTGGTCGCGCACCAGCATCAGCCGGGCATGCTCGCGCTTCACTTCGGCCAGAAGCTGCGGCGGCAGCGGCTGCCCTTGCCAGTCCCGCTGCTGCTCCAGCCAGGCGAGCCAGGTCCGTCGTCGCAAGGTGCCGGCCGCCATGCCCAACAGGCGCAGCAGCGCCTTGATCCGGTTGGTGTGCCCCGTCTGCTCCTTCACCAGTCGTTCGCGTTCGCGGCTGGCGCGCCGGGCGTCCTCCTCGGCCACGCTCGGCACCCGGACGATCCGCACCACCCGCGGCTCGCCTCGCAAATGAGCCATCAAGGTGCGCAGCAGAAGCTCGCCATCGATCCGGTCTGTCTTCGCCCGCCGCGCCCGTTGCTCCACCGCGATGCTCGCCGGGTCGAAGATGAAGTTGGTGATCCCAGCCGCCGCGAGCAGCCGGTGCAGCCAGAAGCCGTCATAGCCAGCCTCGTAGCAGCTCACCACCCGCGGCGCCGCTCCAAGCTTCGCAGTCGCCCGGGCCTTGACCTGCTCGATCAGCGCCAGCAGCCCGGCGTGATCGCCGCCTTCCAGCTTGTGGCGCGATATCCGGTCCCGATCCGGACTGTGCAGCGTCACCAGCCACGTCTTCTGACTCAGTTCGATCGCAACGAAAATCGTGCCACAATGCCCGGCGGTGGGCGTGTTCTTGGTCAATGCTTGCATCAGACTCTCCGATGGTTCGAGTGTGGAAACCCAAACCTACCGGAAAGGGCGCGCTCACCGCCCCATGGAATCTACGGCCAATCACTTTGTGGTTGACGAGATTCCATGCTAGGAACAAAATAGGAACATTGCGGCGCGCGACCTTAGCTACGGTGCCTGACCGCTGGTGTACGCGTGCAGCTTGCGGATGAGTTCCGAAGCCTCTTATGATGGGGTCGTGGCTGGGGTAGTTAAGTATGAGATTTGCAATCAGCGCGGTTGTCGCGGCCGCGTGCGTCCTTTTGTCCGTGACATCTTCGCATGCGCGCGGGCCGTATGGCTCGATCTCGATCGGCAACTGGCAGGGCGGCGCCTATACCGACGACAGCAGCGGTAACTTCACCCATTGCGCCGCCGGGGCCTCCTACCAGAGCGGCATCTACTTCCTGGTCCTGATCGACGCCCGCGGCAATTGGCGCCTGGGGTTTTCCCATCAGGGCTGGCGGTTGACGGCCGGCGAATCCTTTCCGATGACGCTGACCTTCGACGGCCAGCAGCCCTTCAACGTATATGGGCGTCCGCTCGGCGCGCAGCTCGTGGCGGTCGACATGCCGCTCAATTCGTCGCTGATCAATCAATTCCGCAAGGCACGGACGATGAGCGCGTTTGCCGAGGGCCAGCTCTTCCAGTTCAACCTGAACCAGACCGCACAGCTATTGCCCGCGCTGGTCACTTGCGTCGAAAGCGTCAGGAAGAACGGGCTCGCCAATGCCGGTGAGTTCGCGGTCGCACCGCCGAAACAGGCCGCCGCACCGTCGACGGCTGCGCCGGCCCAGCCCAGCGCCGTGCCGCCGAAGCAGGCCAAGTCCGTCAACAAGACCGGCACCGGCTTTGTGGTCAGCGGCAGCGGACACATCGTCACCAACAACCACGTCATCAGTGGCTGCGACGAGATCAACGGCAATCTCGGCGGCGAAGCGCCGATCAAGCTGCGGCTGGTCTCGAGCGACGAAACCAACGATCTGGCGCTGCTGCAGGCGCCCAGCCCGTTCAAGGAAATCGCGACCATCCGGGAGTTTTCGGTGCACACCGGAGACGGCGTGATTGCGATCGGCTATCCGTATCACGGGCTGCTGACATCGGATTTCACCGTCACCACCGGTATCGTCAGTTCGATGAGCGGCATGTTCAACGACACCCGCTTTCTGCAGATCAGCGCCGCGGTGCAGCCGGGAAACAGCGGCGGTCCGCTGCTCGACTTCACCGGCGCCTTGGTCGGCGTAGTCTCGGGCAAGCTCGATGCGATCAAGGTCGCGCAGGCGACCGGCAACATTCCCGAGAACATCAACTTCGCCATCAAGACCGGTGCCCTCAAGGATTTCCTCGACAACAGCGCGGTGGCGTATCGTGTCACCACACAACGTGACCCGAACAAGGAAACCGCCGAGATCGCGAAAGCCGCCCGCGGCTACACGCTCCTGATCTCCTGCACCGCGAGCGAGCAGAGCGCGAGGGCGAAGAAGCCGGCTCGTTGACGCAGGCACGCCCCCCTATGGCGCCTCAGCCCGCGCGTCGCAGCGTGTGCAGCGTGATCTCGGCCGGGCAGTTGAGGCGGACCGGCAGCAGGCTGGTACCGGCGCCGACCGAGGTATAGCCGGCCATCTTGTCGTAGCGCCAGGCTCCGGCGCCGAACTTGCGCGGCAGCCACGCTTCCAGCTTGATCGGGATGCCCCCGGGCAGGCAGAGCTGTCCGCCATGGGTGTGCCCGCTCAGCATCAGGTCGAAGCCGGCCCCTGCCGCTGCCCGGTACACTTCCGGCGTATGCGAAAGCAGGATCGAGAAGGCGTCGCCGGGAATCGGCGCGGCGGCCTTGCCGATGTCGTCGGCGCGATAGAAATGCGCATCGTCGACGCCGGCGAGATAGATCGCTTCATCGCCGCGCCGGATCACCTCGCACTCGTTGAACAGCATCCGGATGCCCATCGCCTCCAACGCCGGTGTCATGCGGATCGTGTCGTGATTGCCGAGGATGCCGTAGACCGGCGGTTTCAGTGCCGCGATCAGCGGCGCGATATAGTCGAGGCTCTTGTTGAAGGGGCCAAAGGTCTGGCCGCGATAGTCGCCGGTCAGGACGCAGACGTCATAGGCGAGATCCGCGACCATGCCAGGCAGCCGTCGCATGGCGCCGGCGCTCATGTCGGCGTGCAGGTCGCTGATATGCAGGATGGTGAAACCGTCAAAGCTCTTCGGCAGCACGCCCGAGGCGAGTTCGTTCTGCCTGATGCTCACGCGGTCCGCGTTCTGCCGCGCGCGGCCGTACAGCCCGGTAATTTTGAGCGCCGTTGCGATGACGCCCGGCGCCAGCAGCGAGTTCTCCAGGTTGAAGAACAGCGTGCCCTGGCCGAATAGCTGCGCCTCATGCTCGGTCTCGTCGTTCAGCCGCCGCCTGACATGCTCGGCGCCGATCCGCTTGATCAAGTCCTGAAGGCCTAGTTCGTGCATGGCCACCATCATAGCAAACGGCAAGGGCGCAGCCCAACGCCAGATCGAGCGCTTATCCCTCAGTCCTCTTCACCACCGCGATCAGTTCGTCGCCGTAATGCTCGAGCTTCTTGTCGCCGATCCCGGCGATGCCGCGAAGCTGGTCGAGCGTCGTCGGGCGCACGGCGGCGATGCCGTCGATGGTGGAATCGTGCAGTACGACATAGGCCGGCACGCTGCGCTGTCGCGCCACCTCGGAACGCCAGGCGCGCAGCGCGGCGTGAAGTGCGGGATTGGCGGCCTTGCCCTGGCCGGCTGCGACAGGCGCAAGCTCGCCGCGCCGCGACTTGGACCGGATGGCGCGGTTGCGCGCGCCTTCCGCCTGCTCGCGCAGCAGCACTTCGGTTTCACCTTTCAATACGCCGCGCGCGCTCTCGGTCAGCTTCAGCGCGCCGAAGGCATCGCTGTCGGCCCAAAGATGGCCCATCGCGACGAGCTGGCGCAGCACCGCGCGCCACTGCTTCTCATTGAGCTCGCGGCCGACGCCGAACACCGACAATTGATCGTGCCCGAACTGTTTGACGCGGTCGGTGAGGCGGCCGACCAGCACGTCGATCAGGTGCATGGCGCCGAAGCGCTGGCCGGTGCGGTAGACGCAGGATAGCATCTTCTGCGCCAGGATCTTGCCGTCGCGGACGCGCGGCGGCGACAGGCAATTGTCGCAATTGCCGCAGTTCTCTTCCGTTAGCGTCTCGCCGAAATAAGCCAGCAGGCGCCGCCTGCGGCAGCCCACGGTTTCCGCCAGCGCCACCAGCGAATCGAGCTTGCCGATCGAGACGCGCTTGTAGGCATCCGAGCCGGTGGATTCATCGATCATGCGGCGCTGCTGCACGATGTCGGAGAGGCCATACGCCATCCACGCGCTCGATGGCTTGCCGTCGCGTCCGGCGCGTCCGGTCTCCTGGTAATAGGCCTCGATGCTCTTGGGCAGGTCGAGATGGGCAACGAAGCGCACGTCCGGCTTGTCGATGCCCATGCCGAAGGCAACCGTGGCGACGACGACGATGCCGTCCTCGTTGATGAAGCGATCCTGGTTGCGGGCACGGACGTTCGGCTCGAGGCCGGCATGGTAGGGCAGTGCCGGGATGCCGGCTTCGCTGAGCGAGGCCGCGACGTCCTCGACCTTGGCCCGCGACAGGCAATAGACGATGCCGGCGTCCCCCGCATGGCGTTCGGCGATCAATGCCTTCAACTGCGCCATCGAGTTCACCTTGTCGACGATCTCGTAGCGGATGTTCGGCCGGTCGAAGCTCGAGACGAAGCGCGGCGCATCGGTGAGCGAAAGCCGTTCGGCGATCTCCTTGCGCGTCAGTTCGTCGGCGGTCGCGGTGAGCGCCATCCGCGGCACGTCGGGAAAGCGCTCGGCGATCACGGACAGGCCGATATATTCAGGCCGGAAATCATGGCCCCATTGCGAGACGCAATGCGCCTCGTCGATCGCAAACAGCGCGATCTTGGCCTGCGCGAGCAGGCCGAGGCAGCGCGGCGTCACCAGCCGCTCCGGCGCGACATAGAGCAGATCGAGATCGCCTGATATCAGCCGGCGCTCGACCTCGCCTGCTTCCTGCGGCGACAGCGTCGAGTTCAGCACGGCCGCGTTGACGCCGGCCTCGGTGAGCCCCGCGACCTGGTCGCGCATCAGCGCGATCAGCGGCGAGACCACGATACCGCAACCCTCGCGGAGCAGCGACGGCAACTGGTAGCAGAGCGATTTGCCGCCGCCGGTCGGCATCAGCACCAGGCAATTGCCGCCATCGGTCACATGCCGGACGATCTCTTCCTGCGCGCCCCGGAACGCGGTGAGGCCGAACACCGAATTGAGCACGGCACGCGCATCCCTGATATCGCCGGACGCACGGTTGAGGACAGAATCCATGTCGGTTTCGAACGCAGTCAAGAAGAGGTGATCGGGAGCCCCGCCGGCGAACGATGCCGGGAGATCCGTGTTAAAACACGGTCCAACCACAAACTCAAATGGCCGGCATGGCGAGATTGCCACGGATCATCGCAGGCATTGTCGCTGTTACACTGGTCGTGGGCGCGGCGGCGGTGTTTGCGGCTGTGTGGCGGCCGGCAATCGATGCCATCGAGCCGCCGTCACCTGAAACGTTCGATCCGGCCGTGGTCAAGCGCGGCCGCGAGCTTGCTGCGCTGGGCAATTGCAATAGCTGCCACACAAGGCGGGATGGCCAGGATTTTGCCGGTGGCCTGCCGGTGCCGACCCCGTTCGGCGTGATCTTCTCCTCCAACATCACACCGGATCCGGAGACCGGCATCGGCGGGTGGTCGGAAGCCGCGTTCGGGCGTGCCATGAGCAGCGGCGTCAACCGCGAGGGCCAGCATCTCTATCCGACCTTTCCTTATGACCACTTCACCAATGTCACCGACGAGGACGACCGGGCGCTCTATGCATTCCTGATGACACGGCCGCCGGTGCATGCCGTGGCCCCGCGGAACGAACTTGTTTTTCCGCTGGACCAGCGGCCGATCATCGCCGGGTGGAAACTATTGTTCCTGCGCCGCGATACGTTCCAGCCGGATCCCGCAAAGAGCGCCGAATGGAACCACGGCGCCTATCTGGTCGACGGCCTCGCCCATTGCGGAGCCTGCCACACGCCGCGCAATGCGCTGGGCGCCGAGCGCGTGAGCGCGCAGTTTGCCGGCGGCGAGGCCGACAATTGGCACGCTTATGCTCTCAACGACCGCGCGCACGCACCGGTGCCGTGGAATGCGGAGTCGCTTTACGCCTATTTGCGCAACGGCTGGCATCCCGATCACGGCACCGCACGTGGGCCGATGGCGGAGGTGGTGAGCAACCTCGCCACGGTGCCGGACCGCGACGTCCGCGCCATCGCTGTCTACATGGCCGACATTTCCGGGGCGAAGCCGGAACGCGACCGCGGCGCTGTGCTTGCGCAAGCCGAACCGGCGCCTACGCAGACGGACACCGCCGGTGCGGCGATTTACGTTGCAGCCTGCGCTTCCTGCCATGAATCAGGCCGGCCGCTTCCTTACGGCGGCGTCAACCTTGCGCTGAGCACCGCGGTCACGAGCCCCGATCCCCGCAACCTCGCCAACATCGTTTTGGCCGGCATTCCGGCGGTGGCGGGCGAACGCAGTCCGATCATGCCGGGCTTCGCCGACAGCATGAGCGACGTGCAGGTCGCTTCGCTCCTCAATTACCTCCGCGCGCGCTTCAGCAAGGAGCAGCCTTGGAGCGGCGTCGAAAAGACCGTTGCGGATGCGCGCCGCACCCAGACCGCGCTTCTCCAGACTTCCGCCGGCCCGCGCAATGCGCCGGCCGATCCCTCGCAGCGAGACAAGCCATGATGACATTGAAGGTCAACGGCCAGGACAAACAGATCGATGCCGATCCCGATACTCCGCTGCTCTACGTGCTGCGCGACGATCTGAAACTCAATGCCGCCAAATTTGGCTGCGGGCTCGGCCAATGCGGTTCATGCACCGTCATTGTGGATGGCAAGGCCGTGCTGTCCTGCGTCACGCCGCTGCTGCTGGTCGAGGGCAAGCAGGTGACGACGCTGGAAGGTCTCGGCACCGTGTCCGCGCCGGCGCCGATCCAGCGCGCCTTCATGGAAGAGCAGGCGGCGCAATGCGGCTATTGCATCGCCGGCATGATGATGCGCGCGCAGGCGCTGCTGCTCAGGAATCCAAAGCCGACCGACGCCCAGATTCGCGCCGAGCTGCAGCCGAATCTTTGCCGCTGCGGCACCCATATGCGCATCCTGCGCGCGGTGCATCGCGCCGCGCGACTGATGGATACGGCGGATGCATCCACGAGCGAGAGGAACGCCCAATGAATGCGCCTGTCATCCTCGATCGCCGCCGCGTGCTGCAGGGTGGCGGCGCCCTCATCGTCAGCTTTTCGCTCGGCCGTGCGTTTGCAGAGGAAGGGGCGCCGGCGGCTGCGGGTGCAAAGCGGCCGGGCAGCCTCGCCATCGCGCCGCATCTTGATTCCTGGCTCCGCATCGACGCCGATGGTCGCATCACCGCGTTCACCGGCAAGGCCGAGCTCGGCCAGGGATTCAAGACGGCGTTCCAGCAGATCGCCGCCGAACAGCTCGATGTGCCGTTCGAAGCGATCAAGGTCGTCACCGCGGACACACAACTCACCGCCAACGAGGGCTATACCGCGGGCAGCCACTCGATGCAGGATTCCGGTACCGCGATCCTGAATGCCGCCGCGCAGGTGCGCGAACTTCTGATCGCGGAAGCGGCGAGGCGGCTCGGTCTCGCCGGAGAAAGCCTGAAAACCGACAACGGCGCGGTGGTCGCGCCGGACAACAGGCGGCTCAGCTACGGCGAACTGGTTGCCGCGGACATGCTCCACGTGCAGGCGCAGCCGCAATCGAAATTGAAGGATCCCGCGACGTTCAAGATCATGGGTCACGCGGTGCCGCGCGTGGACATCCCGGCAAAGGTCACGGGCGGTGAGGCCTACGTGCAGGACATGCGGCTGCCCGGCATGGTGCATGCACGCGTGGTGCGGCCGCCGAGCTACGGTGCGCAGCTCATCGAATGCGATAGTTCGGCCGTCGAGAAACTGCCCGGTGTCGTCAAGGTCGTGCGCGATGGCAATTTTCTCGCCGTGGCCGCGAACAAGGAATTTCAGGCGGTCAAGGCGATGAACGCGCTCGCAGCCGCTGCGAAATGGAAGGAAAGCGCGAACCTGCCAAAGCAGGACGATCTGCTCAATGTGCTCATCGCTCTGCCTTCCCAGGATTCCACGATCCTCGATCGCAGCGATCCTTCCGTCTCCGGCCAAACGACTCTCGAAGCCACTTACACGCGTCCCTATCAGTCGCATGGTTCGATCGGACCATCCTGCGCCGTGGCGCATTTCGCAGGCGGCGCGATGACGGTGTGGTCGCACACCCAAGGTGTGTACCCCGACCGCCAGGCGATTGCCGAGATGCTGCGCATGCCGCCCGCGAGCGTGCGGCTGATCCATGTCGAGGGTTCAGGCTGCTACGGCCATAACGGCGCCGACGATGCTGCCGCTGACGCCGCGCTGATCGCGCATGCGCTGCCGGGCCGGCCTGTGCGCGTACAATGGATGCGCGAACAGGAACATGCCTGGGAGCCGTACGGCCCGGCGATGGTGACGAAGCTGAAGGCCTCGCTCGACGCCAATGGCCGGATCGCCGACTGGAATTTCGCGGTGTGGAGCAACACTCATTCGATGCGGCCGGGCGGCGCGGGCACGCTGCTTGCTGCGCAGCACATGGCGCAGGCCTTTGCCATTCCGCCGGCAAAGCCGCTGCCATTGCCGGAAGGCGGCGGCGACCGCAACGCGATCCCGCTCTACACCTTTGCCAACGCGCGCGTGGTGCATCACTTCATTCCGGAAATGCCGCTGCGGATTTCGGCGATGCGCGGGCTCGGCGCCTATCACAACGTGTTCTCGATCGAGAGTTTCATGGACGAGCTTGCCGGGCTCGCCGGCGCCGATCCGGTCGAGTTTCGCTTGAGGCACCTCGAGGACCGGCGCGGGCGCGAGGTCATCGAGAAGGCCGCGCAGGAATTTGGTTGGAAGCGGGATCAGAAATCGCAAGCCGGCCGCGGCTACGGCTTTGCCTTCGCCCGTTACAAGAACCTCGCGGCGTACTGCGCCATCGCCTCTGAGGTCGAGGTCGTCAGCGAAACCGGGCGCGCGCGGCTGTTGCGCGCAGTCGCCGCCGTCGATTCCGGGCAGGTCGTCAATCCCGACGGGCTGACCAACCAGATCGAGGGCGCAATCATGCAATCGATGAGCTGGACGCTGTATGAGAGCGTCAGCTTCGACGACACGAGGATCACCAGCATCGACTGGCAGACCTATCCGATCCTGCGTTTCGACGCGGTGCCCGACCGCATCGACGTCCACATCATCAACCGCCCCGGCCAGCCGTTCCTCGGCAGCGGCGAGACCGGCCAGGGCCCCGCCGCGGCCTCGGTTGCAAATGCCATCGCAAATGCCACAGGAAAACGTCTGCGCGATTTGCCGCTGACCCGCAAGCGCATCAAGGACGTGATCGACGCGTGAGGGCTACTGATACGTCGCGACGATATCCGATACCGCGCGCTCGAGCTGCTGGGCGGTGGCGCATTGGCGCACCACACTGCAGAAGGTGGCGTAGCGCGGCATCTCCGAATCGCCGAAACCCCACGTCATGCGCCCTTCCGGGTTGAGCCAGACCAGGCGCTTTGATCGCTCGCCGAGGCGGCGCAAAATATCGGCGCGCGGATCGAGGTTGTTGCTGCGGGCGTCGCCAAGCACGATCACGGTGGTCTGCGGCGTGATCGTGTCCATCCAGCCCTTCTCGAAATCGGCAAGCGAATTGCCGTAATCGGAGGAGCCGAAGCCGACCTTGGACATGATCTCGGCCATCGCCGCCTCGGGCGATTTCTCCTCCAGGATGTCGCTGACCTCGATCAAATGGCCGGAGAACGCGAAGGAGCGGACGTCGTCGACCACTTCATGCAGGGAGTGGATCAGCAGCAGGAAGAAATCGGACACGCGTGCGACCGAGCCCGAGACGTCGCAGAGCGCTACGATCTTCGGCCGGTCGCGGTGCTTGCGCTTCCAGGCGGTGAGGAAAGGTACGCCGCCCCAGGCCGCGTTTCGCCGCAGCGTGCGGCGCACATCGAGATGACCGCGGCGCTGGCGCTTGCGCGGCTTCGAGTAGCGCTCGCGCAGGCGGCGGGCGATCTGGCGGATCAGCGCGCGCATCTGCTCGACCTGGCGCGGCTCGATACGGGCGAGCGGCGCATTGCGCAGGATCTCGTTGCGCAAATTCTCGGCCTCCTCGCGGCCGTAGAGCAGGAGCGCCTGCGAGACCGTGTCGCGGACGGTGCCGCGCAATCCGTCGATCGCCGCCTGCAGCCGCTCGGCCAGCGCCGGATTGGTCGCGGTCAGATTGTCGAGATCGTCGCGCAGGCGCTGGATGCCCATCGCGTCCAGTATGCGGCCCGAGAAGATGCCGCGCTGGGTGAAGTATCTGATGTTGGAAAGCGAGGCCGCGCCGGAGGCGCTCGCGATCGCCGCCGATATCGCGTTGCGATCCTGCGACAGCAGCATTTCCGCAAGTGGGCCGAGATTCTCGGCCTGGTCGCCACCGCTGCTTTCGCTTGAAGCATTGGAGCCCGCGTTGGAATCCGTCCGTTCCGTATCGTCGGACTTGCTGTCGTCTTGCGACGTATCCTGCGCCGGCTCGGGCCGGCTGAAGAACAGATCAAAACATTCGCCGAGCGCCCGCTTCTCGTCCTGCGATTTTGCGAGCGTCAGCAGGAAGGTGTCGCGCAGCACGCCGCGGTCGGTAAAGCCGATCTTTGAGACCGCGCGCATCGCATCGATGCTTTCGGCGGGCGAGACCCGGACCCCGGCTCCGCGCGCGGCACGAAGGAACCGATGCAGGTTCTCGCGCATGGCGTCTACCCGAACACGCCCTGCCGCGACGCCTTGGCAATGAAGGTGGTGAGCTGCGGCTGCGCGGCCTCGATGTCGGCCTCGTATTTGAGCAGGACGTTCAGCGTGTCCTTGACGATCTCATGGTCGAGCTCGGTCGCCTGCAGCAGCACCAGCACGCGCGCCCAGTCGATGGTCTCGCTCACCGACGGAAGCTTCTTCAGGTCGAGGGTACGGATTTCGTGGATAAAGCCGACCATCTGCCGCCGCAGCGCCTGCGAGATGCCGGGCACGCGGCTCTCGACGATGCGCTCTTCCAGCCTTTGCTCGGGGAAACCGATATGCAGATGCAGGCAGCGCCGCTTCAAGGCGTCGCCGAGATCGCGCTCGCTGTTGGAGGTCAGGATCACGGTCGGCGGCGCGATCGCCGAAACCGTGCCGAGCTCGGGAATGGTGACCTGGAAATCGCTGAGGATTTCAAGCAGCAGCGACTCGAACTCGGCGTCCGATTTGTCGATCTCGTCGATCAGGAGCACGCAGCCCGCCGGCTGCTCCAGCGCCTGCAACAGCGGCCGCGGCTCGACGAACTCCTTGGAGAAGAACACGTCGCCGAAGGTGTGGAGCTGGTCGAGCGCCGCGTGCAGCGTCTGCGCGCCGCCCAAGACCTCGCCGAGCTTGTCCTTCAGGATCTGCGTATAGAGAAGCTGCTTGGCGTATTTCCACTCATACAGCGCCTTGGCCTCGTCGAGGCCCTCATAGCATTGCAGGCGGATCATCTTCATGCCGCGCCAGGCGGCGATCGCCTTCGCCAGCTCGGTCTTGCCAACGCCCGCGGGGCCTTCGACCAGGATCGGTTTCTCGATCTCCTGCGACAGATAAACCGCGGTCGCGATCTGCCGGCTCGCGATATAGCCTTGCGCGGCGAGGCCGCTTTCGACGGCCTCGATCGAGGCCGCAGGCCGATTGTCAGCCACCGATGTAAGCTCCGGATTTGCCTTGTGCATCAGGTTGTTCTGCCTGCCTTGGCGGCAAAGCACAAGGCTCGTTTGTGTGAGGGCAGGCCCGGTTCCGGCCTTTTTCCGCCTAGCGCAATACCGACCCGGTCGCAGCCTCAAGATCTGAGATCGCCTGGTCTGCGCTCACGACCTTGATCGTGGTCATGCCCATTTCGCGCGCCGGCTTCAGGTTGACGCCGAGATCGTCGAGATAAACGCACTTGTTCGGATCGACCTTCAGCGCTTCCACCATCATCCGGTAGATGCGCGGATCGGGCTTGCGCAGGCCGATCTTGGCGGATTCGATCACGTGATCGAACAGCGCCATCACCTCCGCGACATAGAGCGTGCGGCCGCTTTTGCTGCCGATCGCGTTCGCGGGCAGATTGTTGGTGATGCAGCCGGTCTTGAATTTGGCGTTGATGCGCTTCAGCGCCTCCACCATTTGCGGGCGCAGGTCGCCCTGCAGCAGCGGCAGCACGTCCCTGCCGCGGACCTCGGCGCCGAGCGCGAGCGATTCAGCGGCGAACAGCGCGTCGAAGGTCTCGATGTCGACCTCGGCGCGCTCAAATTTCGCCCAGGCATTTTCCAGGTGATTGGCGGCGTTGGTGCGGCGGATGATGTCGGCTGGCAGGCCGCGCTCGGTCTCGAACCGCGTGAACGCCTCGAACGGCGAGGTGGTCAAGACGCCGCCGAAATCCCAGATCACTGCCTCGATCATTTCCCTCTGCCTGCCATTATGTGGGTTGACGAGCGGCTAACACGGATCGATCCGCCGAGCCAGCCTGAATCCGGCGGCTTGGCGATACGCGCGACGCAAGCTATTGCTGTGCCCATGAAAGCCTTGTCCGCGATATCAGCAGCGCTCGCGCTCTTCGCCTCCACGCCAGCCTCCGCCATTGTCGGCGGCGGCGTGCCGAGCGCCGAAGGCGTCGGCCGTTCCATCATCACCATTGTCGGCTCGCGCGGCAATTTCTGCACCGGCGCGCTGATCGCGCCGAAGATGGTGCTGACAGCCGCGCATTGCGTGCAGCCCGGCGCGGACTACAAGATCGTCGAATATGGTCCGGACCGGCAGCCGCTCTTGAAGGACATCAAGAGCGTTGCGATCCACCCCGCGTTCAGGATGGACGCGATGACGGCCCATCGCGCCACCGCCGACGTGGCGCTGCTGCAGCTTGCCGCGCCCGCCGCCGGCAAGGCGCCCGCGGCGCTCGGCGCGCCGAATATTCCGGTGGTCGTCGGCAGCCGCTTCACCATCGCGGGCATCGGCGTCACCGTGCGCGGCGACGGCAAAAGCGGCGGCATTGTCCGCGTCGCCGGGCTGATCGCAACTGGCCAGCCGGGCACGCTGCAGATCCGCCTGGTCGATCCGCTCAGTCAGGGCGCACGCGACGGACTTGGCGCCTGCACCGGCGATTCCGGCGGCCCGGTGTTCGAGGACAAGCAGACCGGGCCCGCGATCATCGGCGTCATCAGTTGGTCCACGGGACCGAACAATTCCGCCGGCTGCGGCGGCATCACCGGCGTCACGCCGCTGACGCTGTACCGTGACTGGATCCTGCAGACCGCAAGGCAGTGGGGCGTGGTGTTCTGACGTAACGCCGTAGGGTGGGCAAAGCGAAGCGTGCCCACCATTGCGTGGGGAGTGCTTCATGGTGGGCACGCTGCGCTTTGCCCACCCTACGCGCTGTCGTCCCTGCGAAAGCAGGGACCCATAACCACAGGCAGTTGTTGTGGCGAGAGCAAGCGGTTGCGGCGGAGCACAACACAAAAGCCTGTGGTTATGGGTCCCGGGTCAAGCCCGGGACGACGAATTGGCTGGAGCGGCATTGTTCAGCACGATCAGCGCATCCACCGCAACGCCGAGCTTGGGGTTGATCAGGAACGGATTGATGTCGATCGAGGCAACGCGGTTGCCGGCGTCCGCGATCAGGTTGGAGAGGCCGACCAGCGCCTTCACCGCGGAAGCCTCGTGCAGTGCCGGCTTGCCGCGATAGCCCTTCAGCTTGATGCCGGCTTTTGTCTTCGCGATGAGCTGCCTTGCCTCGTCCGCATCGATCGGCGCGCCGGCGAGCGCGACGTCCTTCAATAATTCGATGTCCACGCCGCCGGTGCCGAACAGCACCACCGGCCCCATCTCGGCATCGAGTGAGGCGCCGACCACGAGTTCCAGATCGGCCTTGACCTGCTGCGCGATCAGGATGCCCTCGAGCTTCGGCTTGTTCTTGAGCTTCCTGACCCGCGCCGTGATCTCGTTGAACGCCTTCCTGACCTCGGCGGCGCTGTTGAGGTTCAGCGCAACGCCGCCGATATCAGATTTGTGCAGGATATCAGCGCTGATCACCTTCGCGACCACGGGGAAGCCGATCTTCCTGGCGATCGTTGCCGCTTCAGTCGCGGTCTGCGCGATCTCCTCCTTCGAGATGGGAATGCCGTACGCCTTGAGCAGCTTTTTCGAGGCGACCTCGTCGAGCGCCGCGGCGCCATTGGCGCTGTTCAGAGCCTTCTCCAGCATCGCGCGCGCGGATGCCGTCGAGCTCGAGACGATATCGGGCACTTCCTTGCGGAGCTGCGCGTATTCGATCAGCGACTTGATCGCGCCGACCGCGCGGTCGAGCCCTTGCAGCACCGCCACGTTCGGCAGGCTCTTGCGCAGCGCCTTAGTGTGCTCGGTGAAGCCGATCGACATCGCGCTGATATAGATCACGGGCTTGCCCGCCTGGCCGGCCATCTCGTTGACGATGCGAAGATTGCGCTCGCGCAGTTCATGCGGCGCCTTCGGCAGCTCGGAATCGATGATGACGATGTCGGTATCGGGATCGTCGATCATGATCTTGATCGACTTCATGTAGACGGAGGGATCGACCACGGCGGCAAAGCCGGCGTCCAGCGGATTGCCGACGATGCTGCCGGGGCCAAGCATCTTTGCGAGCTGCGCGGTCGCGTTCGGGCCCAGCGCCGCGAAATTCAGTCCGGCCGAATAGAACGCGTCGATCAGGAGGCCACGCTTGCCGCCGGACAGCGACACCGCGGCGAGCCGGTTGCCCTTCGGCAGGTCGGCGTGCACGAAGCATTCGGTGGTCTCGATCAGTTCATCCAGGCCGCGGACGCGGATCACGCCCTCGCGGGTCGAGATCGCGTCAAACGTCTCGATCGAGCCGGCGAGCGCGCCGGTATGCGCCATCGCCGCGGCGCGGCCGCCTTCGGAGGCGCCGAGCTTCAGCGCGATCACCGGTTTGCCGGCGGCGCGCGCGGCCTTGCAGGCATCACGGAACGCCCTCGTGTTCCGCACGCCCTCCAGATAGACCACGATGACGCGGATGCTCGGATCAGCGGCGAAATAGGTCATCAGGTCGGGCGTGGTCAGCCCAACCTCGTTGCCGGTCGTCACCATGTAACCGACACCGACGCCGCGATCCTCCAGCGTCTGGCGGATCGCCATTACGATCGCGCCGGATTGGCCGGCGATCGCCACCGGCCCGGCCTCCATGGTGACGATGCGGTCATCGATATTGGTGAAGAGGTTCTCGCCGGCGCTCAGGTTTCCGAGGCAATTCGGTCCTGTAACCGCAAGCCCGGTCTCCTGCACCGCCTGCTTCAATTCCACCGCAAGCCGCTGGCTCTCTTCGTCCTGCAACTCGCTGAAGCCCGAGGTGACGATGGTGGCGGAGCGCGCGCCCGCTGCGGCCGCATCGCGGATCACCTGCACCGCAAAGCGCGCCGGCACCAGCACCAGCACGTGATCGGGCTTGTCGGGGAGAGACGCAAAATCCTTGTAGCAGGTGACGCCCCAGATCGTCTCGCGCTTGGCGTTAACCGGATAAAGCCCGCCGCGATAGCCGTATTTGATCAGGTTGTTCCAGATCCGCTCGGCATAATTGCCGGGCTTGTCGGTGGCGCCGACCAGCACGATGTTGCGCGGGTGCAGCATCGCATGGATCTGCTTGACGATGTCGCTGGCGTCACGCGAAGGCGACCATTTCTCTGTGGGAGCAGACGCGGGGCTGAATTGAGCTTCCATGGACCTGCCTTGTCGTTTCCTGCGGCGCCGCAGCGAACGCTGTGCGCCATGTTTTTGTTATTTCTATTGAGGCTTGCGCAGCGTGGCAACTCACGCTGACTGCATGCCGCTACGCGCTGATGCGATATCCCACCACACGGACAATATTCACGGCGCTGTCATCCGCGAGGGGTCGGATCCGATCATCGTCGCGTGCAGGAGATAGCGCTCCGGCCCCGATGTCAGCGCGTCGAATGGCCAGCAGGTCGAGAGCACCAGCTCGTATCCGCTCGACTGCGGATCGATGCCGGAAGCATCGAAGCGCACCACGGAGCTGGCATCGGCGCGATATCGGAAGGTCTTGCCGTCGCTGCGGGTGACGTCGATCTCGTCGCCGATGACGACGTCCTTCAGGAAACGGAAATGGGTGTCGCGATGCGCGGAATAGACGGCAACGCCGCGTTCGCCGGCGTCAGGCGTGAGCTCGACATGGCCCGGTCCGAAGGCAAGCGCTTGGCCGCTTGAGCCCGCGAGCACGATGGCGCTGGCATTGAGCCGCTTCACCTCGATGCGTGCGACCGGCCAGGTGTCGGCCCATGACCAGGGTTTCGTTGGATGCCCGGCGGCGATGGTCTTTGCAAACGCGCGTTCGAGCAGGACCTGTGCGAGGAGTGCCTTGGCGTGAATGTAGGCGCCTTGGCCGAACAGGAAGAGGCCGATGAGGGCGAGGAGGAGAGGGGTGATGAGGCGAGGCATGTAACTTACATTCTGGTCATCGCGAGCGATCCTGCATCCCCTCATCCTGAGGAGCGCGGAACGCGCGTCTCGAAGGATGAGGCCCCGCCAGTGGCCTCGCCCTTCGAGACGCCTGCTGCGCAGGCTCCTCAGGGTGAGGGTCGAGAGAAGAGCGCGCGCGGCTCTGGGGGACGGGAGGCCGCGCGCGCTCAAGAGGAGGTGGGGGCGCCTCCTCTTTTCATTCGGCATCAGTGGGCGACGTTCTGACGCCGGATGAATGCGAGCAGGAGCAGGCTGAGCGCGAGCAGGGTTGCGCCGGCGATCATCTTCAGTTCGGCGTCGGTCGCGGTCTTCGGCAGCTTGATCGTGTCGGGCGCCTGCACCACCGCCGGGCGTTTCAGGGCCGCAAGCTGCATCCGTCCGTCGCCTTCTGCGCGCCGTTCGGCCGGTGCCGCCGGCAATTGCGGGCGCTCGCCGAACACTTTCGCGAAATCCCAGCCGGCGGGCAGGTTGAGCGGCAACTCGCTCAGCTTCAGCGGATCGCCGTCGGGCCGGCTCGGGGTCTTGTCGACCGCAACCAGGCTGGTCAGCCGGGTCACGAGCTGATGCTCGAGCGCCAGCGCCAGGATGGTCTTGTCGGCTTCCTCAGGACTCGCGTGCCGCGTGGTGCGCGCAACCTCGGCGTCGTCGATCCTGCGCCGCGCCCACAGTTTTGACAGGCCCTTGCCTTCGGCCGCGCTCGCAAGCGGCAGCGTCACGACCCACGGGCGGTCGCCGATCCGGCCCTTGATCTCGACGGAACCCGCGAGCTTGTCGAGCCTAGCCGCCAGCACCAGCGGCTCGTCACGATAGAGGTCGGGCAGGATCGCCGGTGTGACATCGGCATGCGCGTCGGAGAACTTGGCGGAAAGATTGGTCACCGCAGGATTCTCGAGCTTCGCGAACAGCGAGCGCATGCGTTCCTCCACCTGGTCGGTGGAGCCGATATGGGTGAAGGCGCCGCGGCCGAGCTCGGCGGCGCGCGTCATCAGATAGGTGTTGGGCGCCGAGCCGATGCCGACCATGAAGATGCGCGAGCGGCCGCGCATCGCCGTGATGGTCTCGAACAGTTGCTGCTCGTTGCCGATGGCGCCATCGGTCAGGAACACGACCTGGCGGACATAATCGGAATCGCTGTTCGCGCGATCCGTCAGTGCCGCCCGCATCGCCGGCACCATCTCGGTGCCGCCACTGGCTTGCAGCGCGCTCACGAAAGCGTTGGCACGACTGAGATATTCGCTGTCAGCCGGCACCGCCGATGGAAACAGCACGTCCATGGTGTGGTCGAAGCGGATCACGTTGAAGCGGTCGTTCGGCTGCAGCCGGCCGAGCGCGTAAGTCAGGCTCGCTTTCGCCTGCAGGATCGAGGTGCCGCCCATCGAGCCGGAATTGTCGATCACGAAGATCACTTCGCGCGGACGTGGCTTCTGCTCGGCCTGCTCGACGGCAGGCGGGGTGACGAAGGCGAGCAGATAGTCGGCATCGCCGACATGCTCGCGGAACAGCCCGACCGACGGCGCTTTTTCGGCTGCCGGTTTCCAGCTCAGTTCGAAATCGCGATCCGCCGGCACGAGCCCTTCGGCGAGCTTGATGACCCGCGTCGCATCGTCGACGCTCTCGCTTCTGATGGCGTGATGGTGGCTCTTCACCTCGCCGAGCGGAAAGCCCGCCTGCAGGCGGACGGTGATGTTGGTCGGATTGACCGGCGCGTGCTCGGCCGGGTCGAGTACCGGCGGCGTGATGCGGTCGCGATCCGGAACGGGATCCGACTTTGTCGCGCCCCAGCCGCCGCCGTCGGCACGGAGGTCGACGCTCTGGACGATCGGTGCGGGATTGTAGCGCGGTGTTACCACCATCGGCACGCGCAGCGAGAATTCGTTGCCGGACTGCCGCACCGGCTCCTGGTATTCGATCTGCACCAGCACGGTCTCGCCCGGGCCGATATTGGCGACGGAGTTGGTGAAGATGTTCGGCCGCTCCTGCTCGGTGAGCGCGGCCTTCTGGCCGTTTTGTTTTGCCTGCTCATAGATCACGCGCGCTTGCTTGCGCTCCTTGATGTCGCCGACCACGATGCGATCGCCGACCACCATCTTCAGCGTGTCGACCGCGCCGCCTGCCGGCAGCGGATAGACGTAAACCGCCTCGACCCAATCCTTGGTCGGGTTGCGGAAGACTTGCGTGACGCGGGCGCGGATGGTCGGGCCTGATACCGTAAGGTCGACATCGGTGCCGAGCCTGATGGCGTCGTCATAGCCCTCGTCGGTCTTCAGGAGCAGCGAGCCGGAGCGGGCGTCGCCTGGCTTGATGAACGCTGCCGGCGGCTTGATCTCTACCGACCACGCCGGCGCGAAGTTCACAAATAGCACCGCAAAGCCGATCACGAGCGCGGCAACCGCTTCCGCCAGGAAGAACAGCACTATTCGCATCCTGCGCGACAGGCGCGGGCGGCCGGTCGCAATATAATCGCACGTCGTCATTTCCTTCTCCCGAGGAACGTCTTGGACGCGTAAAATCTTCGGGAAAGCGCTGCGAGCCGCGAGCAGAATGATCGGCATTGTTCCGCCGCGGGCAGGCGCCGCACGCCGCGCTGTGGGCGGCTTTGTGCGGTTTTGTGCTGAAATGTGCGGTCTGGTAGAGTCGGCGTGAATCAGCATGGGGTGACGATGCCGACGCCGGACAATCAGCTTTCCGAAGAACAAAGCCGGCAGATTGCGGAGATGATCCGTGAGGAACTGGCGCGCCGGCGCATCTCGCGGCAGGCGCTGGCCGAGCAGGCCAAGCTCAGCCTCTCGACGCTGGAGAAGGTGCTGGGCGGACGCCGCCCGTTCACGCTCCAGACCACGGTGCGGCTCGAGCAGGCACTCGGCGTCTCCTTGCGCAAGGTCCAGCCGGCGCCGGCGATGTCGGTAGCCAATGGCGAAGTCGCGCCAGACGGGTTAGGAGCCTATTCGCGGCGCGCGGTGCAGTGGATCGAGGGCACTTATCTGACGGTCAGGCCGTCGTTCGGGGCCAAGGACGCGGTCTATGCCTATCGCACCGAGATCGTCTGGGACGACGCCGTCTCGTCGCTCATTTTTCGCGAAGGTGAACGGCTGGATGCCGCCTACACCCAGTTCGGCGAAGTCGCCGTCCCCAATCAGTCCGGCTTCATCTATCTCGTCACCAACCGGCACGGTCAGCATCGCCTGATCACGGTGTCGCGGCCGCGCAACACCGGGGAGATGTACGGCATCATCACCACACTGCTCGCCGGCCGCGGCTCGCTCCTGACGCCGATCGCAGCACCGATCGCATTCCTGCCGATCAAGAATATCGCCAATCCCTCGGTCGGGCGGGTGTCACCTGACGACGAAAACTACGCACTCTATCGCGAGCACCTGCGCCGTACCGTCGACGAGCCGTTCGCGATTTTTCTGCCGGGCTAGATCTCCCTCTCCCGCTTGCGGGGGAGGGCCGGGGTGGGGGTATCTCCGCGATTCGCACTCTTTGCGTGGAGAGAGCCCTCACCCGCTTGTGCTCTTCGAGCGCAAGCGACCTCTCCCGCAAGCGAGGTTTACGAGGCGCGGTGCAAGGGCGACGGCGAAACGATGGAGGCGAGCAGCACCGCGAGAATGCCGGTCAGGAAAACGCCGTCAAACGTGCCGGCGCCGCCGATCGAGGCGATGGGCGCCCCCAGGCTGCCGATCTTGTCCAGGTTGAGAAGATCGGCGCCGACCAGCGTTCCGACTGAACCTGCGATATAGGCGAGCGGTGCGGCATACACACGCGAGAGCAGGAGCGCGATGATCGCGACGCTGACGACGGGCACGAACACGGGTACGGCGATGCCTATACCCGGCACCGGCGTCGCCATCGAATGGACGATGAAGGCGATGATGGCGGTGGCGATCGCGGCCCTGACCCAGAGCTCGTATCTGGCGACCAGATAGATCGACATAAATGTCGGAATCACCGCGCCGCCGACATTCACGGCCAGGATCGTGCTGGGCGCGGTTACCAGCGGCACCACATAGCGCATGCCGAAGAAGTCAACGATCTCGCCGGATCTGACCGGCGGGCCGGACAATTCCGTGATCGGAATATTGAGATAGCTGCCGACCAGCGAGCCGAACAGCAGCAGGAACGCAGCTCCCGGACTGACACCGAGGCTCAGATAGGCATATCGGAGGATGCCGAGCTGGATCAGGATCACCAGCACCAGTGCCAGGAACACCAGGATCGAGAACGATCCCGGTGTCATCGGCAGATAGTGCATCTGGCTTTCCACGATCGGCGGCTCGCGTTGTTGGGCCGCCTAATCAAGTGGGGAGCCGTCCGCGCGATCTCAAGCTCTCGACTTACTCTCTCCGCGACCTGGAGAGGTAGAGCCGGCACCTCCCTTCGGCAACCTCGCCGCGGAGCGCCTTTGGAGTCACCTCTCCCGCTTGCGGGAGAGGTCGGCGCGCAGCGCCGGGTGAGGGCTCTTTCCGCACGAAGAGTCCCCCAGCGGAGACACCCTCACCCCAGCCCTCTCCCGCAAGCGGGAGAGGGAGCGCAGCCTGGACGTAGCTCTACCCCGACTAACCGCCCGTCTCCGCGCTGATGATGTCGCCGAACAATTCCCACTGTCCCTTGGTGAACCGCATCATCTTGAGCTGCTCGATCGGGGCGAAGTCGTTGGGGCCGGTGTTGACCTTGATGCCGGGGATCAATGTATCCGGCGCAAAATCCTTCAGGCTTGCGGCCTGCTTCATCACGTTCTCGCGGGTGAGATTGTCGCCGCACTGTTTCAGCACCTGCACCAGCGTTTGCGCCGCGGCGTAGCCGTAGACGACGTTGGTGTCGGAGATGTTCGCGCCCGGCATATACTTGTCGATGAAGGCCATGAACTTCTTCATGCCCTCATCGTCCTTCCATTGCGGATCGGACGCATCCTTGAGATATCCCGCCGACAGCACGCCCTCGGACGCATCGAGTCCGGCCGGCTTCATGACCGCGCCGATCGAGATCGAGACGTCGGTCATCAGGTGCATCGGCTTCCAGTCCAATTCGGCAATCTTCTTGATCGCCTGCGCGGCGAATTTCGGTGTCGCGATATTGACGAAGACGTCGGCGCCGGTGCCCTTCAGCTTGACGATGTGGGAATCGATCGAAGGCTCGGTGGTCTCGTAGCTCTCTTCGGCGACGATCAGGCTGGAGGCCTTCTCGCCGAAGATCTCCTTGAAGCCTGCGACGTAATCTTTGCCGAAATCGTCATTGGCGTAGAAGATCGCGACCTTGGCATTGGGTTTCGTCTTCAGGATGTACTTCGCGAAGATCCTGGCCTCGACGCGGTAGCTCGGCTGGAAACCCATGGTCCAGGGAAAATCCTTCGGATCGTTCCACTTGCTGGCGCCGGTGGCGAGGAAGAGCTGCGGCACCTTCTTGGCGTTGTGATATTTCTGCACCGCGGTCTGGGTCGGCGTGCCCAGCGCGTTGAACACCAGGAACACCTCGTCGCCCTCGATCAATTTGCGGACCTGCTCCACCGTCTTCGGCGGCGAATAGCCGTCGTCATAGGAGATCCAGTTGATCTTGCGGCCGTTCACGCCGCCCTGGTCGTTGATCATCTTGAAATAGGCTTCCTCGGTCTTGCCGATGATGCCGTAGGCCGAAGCCGGCCCGCTATAGGCCTCGACATTGCCTATTCTGATCTCGGTGTCGGAGGCGCCGACGTCGTATTTCTTCTGCGCGAAAGCGCTGTGGGTGGCGAGCAGCGAGAAGGCCGCGACGGCGGCAAGCAAAGCGATTTTCTTGTTCTTCATAAAGCAATTTCCTCGGGGCTTCTTGTGGTTGGGGACGAGCGCACGAAAATCGCCGCCGGTCCCGGCAGGCGGCGGCGAAACTTGTCAGCGGGTCATGTCATGAAGCGTGCGCCAGATCGGTCGGCTTCAATTCCGCGAATTGCTTGCGCAGCGTCGGTTTGTGGATCTTGCCGGTCGCATTCCGCGGCAGCGCGTCGACGAACTCGATCAGGCGCGGGCATTTGAACTTCGCCAGGTTGGCTGCACAATGCGCATGGATCTCCGCCGGCGTCAGCCTCTCGCCCGGCTTCACCGCGACGATCGCCATGCCGACCTCGCCCCATTGCTCGTTGGGGATGCCGATCACGGCGGCCTCGGCGACCGCCGGCATCTGGTGCAGCACGTTCTCGACTTCGGTCGGATAGACGTTCTCGCCGCCGGAGATGTACATGTCCTTCCAGCGGTCGACGATGTAGTAGAAGCCTTCCTCGTCGACGCGCGTCGCATCGCCGGTGTGCAGCCAGCCGTCGGTGAAGGAGGAGGCGTTGGCATCGGGTCGGTTCCAGTAGCCAGGCGTGATGTTCGGCCCCCTGACCCAGAGCTCGCCGAGTTCGCCCACGGCGGCGTCGGTGCCGTCGGGGCGCACGATCCGCACTTCCGTGTGCAGCACCGGCTTGCCGGCCGAGCCGGCCTTGCGCGCGGCATCCTCGCGGTCGAGCGCCATCACCGCCGGCGATGTCTCGGTCATGCCGTAACCCTGCTGCAGCGCCACGCCGCGCGCTTCCCACACCTTCAAGAGCGGCACCGGCATCGGTGCGCCGCCGACGCCGCCGATGATCAGCCGGCCGAAATCGGCGCTCGCGAAAGAAGGATGCTGCGCCATGAACTGGTAGATCGCGGGCACGCCGAAGAAGACGTTGATGCGCTCCGTGGGATCGCTGATCAGCCGCAATGCCTCACCGGGATCGAAGTTGCGCATGATCAGGACGGTGCCGCCGGCATGCAGCACCGGGTTGGTGTAGCAATTGAGCCCGCCGGTATGGAACAGCGGCAGCACGCAGAGGAATACCGAGGATGGCGAGATGTAGGCGAGGCCGCCGAGATTGACGCAATTGAAGAACGTCATGCCGTGGGTGATGATGGCGCCCTTGGGCTGGCCTGTCGTGCCCGAGGTGTACATGATGGTCGAGATGTCATCGAGCGTGACGTGCTCGAATGTCTCGATCGGCTTTGCCGCTGCGATGCCGGCTTCATAGGATCCATCGGGGCCGAGCAGCAGCGTCGATGACACGTTGCAGAGCGTGGCGACGCTGAGCGCGGTTTCGGCGAGGTCGCCGTCATGGATCATGACTTTCGGCGAGGCATCGCCGACGATGAACTGCAGTTCCGGTACGGTGAGGCGGGTGTTGAGCGGCAGGAACACGGCACCTAGCCGCCCGCAGGCGAACTGCACTTCCAGCGTGTCTGATGTGTTCAGCGCCAGCACCGCGACGCGGTCACCGCGCGCGACCTTGTGGGTATCCCGCAAATGCGCAGCGAGCCTCGAGATCCGCGCATCGGATTGCGCATAGGTAAAGCGGCGGCCGCTCGCGAGGTCGACCATTGCGACCTTGTCAGGCGTCCTCCGGCCGTAATGGGCGATCCAGTCGTAGTAACGAACCGGCAAATTTCCCTCCCACGGTGGGCGGTCTGGCGCCGCCTGATCGTGATCCGCAAGGGCGCCAGTGGATGGGCCGGGGCCGGAACCTGTCTTGCGTCTAGTGGCTGGACCGGGGGTAGGATCGGCGCCCATTCGCCGCCGGCAGCCACTCGACGCAAGTTGGCGCGGCGATTTCCGGACATCGTCCTGGTCACGAGAATCGACGGAGCAAGGAGATGGCGAGCCCATTCTACACCAGCGAGCACGAGGCCTTTCGCGAGGCGGTGCACCGTTTCGTGCAGAAGGAGATCGAGCCCTACGCCCATGAGTGGGACGAGGCGGGTGAGTTTCCGCGCGAGCTCTATCGCAAGGCCTCCGAGATCGGGCTATTGGGGCTGGGCTTTCCCGAGGAATATGGCGGCATTCCCGCTGACCAGTTCATGAAGATCGTGGCGTCGCAGGAACTGGCGCGGACCGGCGCCGGCGGCATCAGTGCGAGCCTGATGAGCCACACCATCGGCTCGCCCCCGATCGCGCGCGCCGCCCGGGCCGAGGTCAAGGCGCGCGTGCTGCCGGAGGTGCTGCGGGGTGAGAAGATTTCCGCGCTCGCGATCACCGAACCGAGCGGCGGCTCCGATGTCGCCAATCTCCGCACCAAGGCGCGCCGCGACGGCGATCATTACGTCGTCAGCGGCGAGAAGACGTTCATCACCTCGGGCGTGCGCGCCGATTATTTGACAGTTGCCGTGCGTACCGGCGGCGAGGGCGCCGGCGGCGTCAGCCTGCTGCTGATCGAGGGCGATACGGCCGGCCTGTCGCGCACCAAACTGAGGAAGATGGGCTGGTGGGCCTCCGATACGGCGACGCTGCATTTCGACGAGTGCCGGGTGCCGGTCGAGAACCTGATCGGTGAGGAGGGGCAAGGCTTCAAGATCATCATGCAGAATTTCAACAGCGAGCGCATGGGCATGGCGGCAAGCTGCACGGCCTATGCCCGCGTCTGTCTCGAGGAGGCCATCGCCTATGCCAAGGAGCGGAAGACCTTCGGCAAGCCGATCGCCCAGCACCAGGTGATCCGCCACAAGATCGTCGACATGGCGCAGAAGGTCGCAGCGTCCCAGGCGATGCTGGAAATGCTGGCCTGGCGGCTGGAGCAGGGCGAAAGCCCGGTCGCCGAGATCTGCATGATGAAGAACCAGGCGACCCAGACCATGGCGTTCTGCGCCTCCGAAGCGGTGCAGATCTTCGGCGGCGCCGGCTTCATGCGCGGCGTCAAGGTCGAGCGCATCTACCGCGAGGTCAAGGTCAACGCCATCGGCGGCGGCACCGAGGAGATCATGAAGGATCTCGCCAGCCGCCAGATGGGATTGTGAGAGAACACGCGTCGTCATTCTGGGGCGCGCGTAGCGCGAACCCGGAATCCATTGGCCCGCATACGCCGGGGTGAAATGGATTCCGGGCTCATCGCTTCGCGATGCCCCGGAATGACAAGAGAAACGCCGATTGGAGTTCGAAAGAGACAATGATCTTCACCGCCGAACATGACGAACCCCGCCGCATCTTGCAGAAATTCATCGCGGCTGAGATCAATCCCTTCGTCGACGAATGGGAGGACGCGGGCATCTTCCCCGCGCATGAGCTGTTCAAGAAGCTCGGCTCACTCGGCTTCCTCGGCCTCAACAAGCCGATCGAATTCGGCGGCCAGGGACTCGACTACAGCTATGCGCTGATGATGGCGGAGGAACTCGGCGCCATCAGATGCGGCGGCGTGCCGATGGCGATTGGCGTGCAGACGGACATGGCGACACCGGCGCTGGCGCGATTCGGCTCCGACGAGGTGCGGCGCGAGTTCCTGGTGCCGGCGATCGCAGGCGATCAGGTCGCCTGCATCGGCGTCTCCGAGCCCGGCGCCGGCTCCGATGTCGCCTCGATCAAGACCAATGCGCGCTCCGACGGCGACGACTACGTCATCAATGGCGGCAAGATGTGGATCACCAACGGCACGCAGGCGGACTGGATCTGCCTGCTCGCCAACACCGGTGACGGCCAGGTCCATCGCAACAAGTCGCTGATCTGCGTGCCGATGAAGAGCAAGGGCGTCACCATCGCGCGCAAGCTCGACAAGATGGGCATGCGCTCCTCCGACACCGCGCAGATCTTCTTCGACAATGTCCGGGTGCCCAAGCGCAACCGGATCGGCGAGGAGGGCAAGGGTTTCACCTACCAGATGATCCAGTTCCAGGAGGAGCGGCTCTGGGGCGCCGCCGCCTGCCTCAAGGCGCATGAATTCATCATCAATGAGACGATCGAATATACAAGCAACCGGAAAGCGTTCGGCGGCTCGATCCTCGACAACCAGGTGGTGCACTTCAAGCTCGCGGAGATGCAGACCGAGGTCGAGCTGTTGCGGTCGCTGATCTACCGTGCCGGCGAGGCGCTGGTCGCAGGCGAGGACGTCACGCGCCTTGCCACCATGGCGAAGCTGAAAGCGGGCCGATTGGGGCGCGAACTCACCGACGCCTGCCTGCAATATTGGGGCGGCATGGGCTTCATGAACGAGACCCCGGTCAGCCGCGCCTATCGCGACAGCCGCCTGACCTCGATCGGCGGCGGTGCTGACGAAGTGATGCTGATGGTGTTATGCAAGATGATGGGCACGCTGCCAGGGCTGAAGGGAAAAGGAAACGCCTGATGGTCACGCTTTATCATTGCGACGCTGCGCGTTCGTTCCGGCCGCTCTGGATGCTGGAGGAAATGGGGCTTCCGTACGAGCTCAAGATGCTGCCGTTCCCGCCGCGGGTGTTCGCAAAGGACTATCTCGCGCTCAACCCGCTCGGGACGATTCCCTTCCTGATCGATGGCGAGACGCGGATGACGGAGTCCTCCGGCATCTGCCATTACCTTGGTACCAAGTATGGGCCAACGCCGCTGATCGTCGGACCCGACGAGCCGGCCTATGGCGCCTTCCTGAACTGGATGTATTTTTCTGACGCGACGCTGACCTTTCCGCAGACGCTTGTGCTGCGTTACGGCCAGCTCGAGCCGGAGGAGCGGCGCAATCCGCAGGTCGTCGGCGACTATGCCAAATGGTTCTTCGGCCGCCTGCGCGCGGTGGAGGCCGCGACCGGCAAGGCCGAGACGCTGTGCGCCGGCCGTTTTACCGCCGCCGACATCGCCATCGGCTATGCGCTCCGGCTCGCCGACAATATTGGGCTCGCCAAGGATTTCGGTCCCAATGTCGCAGCCTATTGGGCGCGGCTGCAGCGGCGCGAGGCATACCAGCGCGCAGTCGCGGCGGAACGCAAGGCCGGCGTGGAGCAAAACGTCGCGCCGCGGGTGCGCGGGTAAAGCGCCCGCCCCGTCATTGCGAGCGAAGCGAAGCAATCCATTTCCCCACTCGTGGTGGCATGGATTGCTTCGCTTCGCTCGCAATGACGGTGAGAGCCGTTCATTTGTTCGCCCATTTGTAACGGTGACTTCAGTCAGATTTCCGCTATGGTTGGCGCCGCAGCGGCCGAAAGAGCCGCGCGAGGAGGAACCACCATGGACGACCAAGCCCGCGAAGTAGGCCATTTGATGCTGATCACGCCGGAGCGCGTGTTTTATGCCGGACTGCTCGGCCGGCCGCGCGAGCGCTGTCCGGGCGCATTCCATGTCTATGTCGCGATCAAGGGCGGCCTGCACCTTGCGACCAGCGACGGCCGCGAATCCTATGGCGACCTCGTCGTGACCATGCCGAACCTGCGCCATACCATCGCGAGCGACTATCGTTCGGCGATCTGCGTCGCCATCGAGCCCGAAAGCGTCCGCATCGGCGCGCTCGAGTCGTTCGCTCGTCAGTTGATAGGGCCGGAAAGCCAAGTCTTCGCCGACCGCATCCGCGCCGCCTATGCCGCGTTGGCACGGCGGCAATATAGCGATGACCTTTCGAACGCCGAGTTCGACATCATGTGCTTCGGCCAGGCGCTGCCGCAGCGTAGGCTTGATCCGCGCGTGGTGCGGGCGATTGCGCGTATCGGCAAATTCTCGGGCGAACCGGTGACGGCGGCGGACTGCGCGGCGGAGGCCTCGCTATCGCCCTCGCGCTTCCTGCACCTGTTCAAGGAGGAGACCGGGATCTCGTTCCGCTCCTTCCGCGCCTGGAAGCGGGCCCGGCATCTCCTGCATTTCGCCAATCAGGACATCAACCTCGCCCATCTCGCGCAGGACATCGGCTATCCCGACTCCACCCATTTCAGTCACTCGATCCGCCGCTTCTACGGCCTGAAGCCGCGCGCGATCTTCTCCGGCTCGCGCGATCTGGCGATCTATCGCAGCAGCGGATCGTTGACGGAGGCGGCCGCCTCTTAGCCCGGCCATGACGGAGCCGTAGGGTGGGCAAAGCGACTGCACGCACGGTGGTTCGCACAAGCGAAGGCGGAAGCGTGCCCACCATCAAACACGGTGCTCGCAATGGTGGGCACGCTTCGCTTTGCCCACCCTACGATTCCGGACGACGTTAGAGATTCGCCCCCTGGATCACCTCGCCGAACCGGGTCCAGCCGGTGCCCTCGATCCGCTGCAACTGGATCTGCTGCAGCGGGTGGTGGTTGGTCGGGCTGGTGTTGACGCGGATGCCAGGTAGCAGCGTCGGGATCTCGACGTCCTTCAGGCTGTTGGCCTGCTTCATGATGTTGTCGCGGCTGAAATCGCCCTTGCACTGTTCGAGCACGATCTTGAGCACCTGCGCCACGGTGTAGGCATAGAGGTTATAGGCCTCCTTCGGATTGCCGTCCGGAAAATACCTCGCCATGAAATCGAGGAAATCCTTGATGCCGGCATCTTCCGCCCAGGCGGGGTCGGACACGTCCTTGACATAGGCCGAGGAGATCAGGCCCTGCGCCTTCTCCGGACCGACCGGCATGATGGTCGAGGAAATCGAGGCGGCGCCGCTCGTGACGAAATGCATCGGCTTCCAGCCGAGCTCGAACAGTTTGCGGATCGCCTGCGCCGCGAATTTCGCCGTGGTCCCCGAGATCAGGACGTCCGGATTGCTGTTGCGCAAGGTCACGATCTGCGAATCGATGGTGGGGTCGGTGACCTCGTGCGATACGGCGACCGCCGCGGAGCCGAAGCGCGGCCCCAGCACATCCTTCACGCCGCTGACGAAATCCTTGCCGAGGTCGTCATTCTGATAGAGCACGGCGAATTTCGCATTCGCGTTCTGGCTCAGCGCATATTTGGTGAACACCTGCGCTTCGATCCGCGCGCTCGGTGCAAAGCCCATGGTCCAGGGATAGCTCTGGTAGTCGCCCCATTTGTCGCCGTTCACCGAGAGGAACAGATGCGGCACCTTGGCCGCATTGATGTATTTGACGACGGCCGAATTCGGTGCCGTGCCGAGCATGTTGAACAGGAACGCGACATTGTCGCTCTCGATCAGCCGCCGCACCTGCTCGACCGTCTTCGCCGGATTGAAGGCGTCGTCATAATAGATGTACTTGATCTGCCGTCCGCCGATGCCGCCCTTTTCGTTGATCATCCGGAAATAGGCGTCCTGGCAGCGCGCCTGCACACCCAGCGCCGAGACCGGGCCGCTCAGCGACGTCGTGCTGCCGATCTTGATCTCGGTGGCGGTGACGCCGGGTGTATCCCCGGCGCGGGAGGCATGAAGGCCGGTGAATGCGGTTGTCGCGATGGCAGCCGAGCCGGCCAACAGCGCGCGACGATCAATCGTGCCCATGACGTCCTCCCGCGGTCGCAACCCGTTCTTTGCGAGGCTGCTTTTGGCGGAAGCCTAGGCCACATCGTACGCGCGGTCTTGCGTCAATCCGCTGGCGGCTTCCGCCATTAGTGCGAAAGCAGCACGGGCAGCGGCGGCCGCGACATCATGCTGAGCGTGGCGCCGCCGAGGACGAATTGCCGGAAGCGGGAGTGGCCGAAGGCGCCCATGACCAGAAGATCGCTGTCATGGCTGGTCAGCGCGGCTTCCAGCGCGTGCGCGACCGTGCGCCCCGCGGCATCGACAGTGTCGAGGATCACCTCGACCCCATGACGGGCGAGATGTTTTGCAAGTTCCGGCCCGGACCGCTTGGTGTCGATGCGCTTCTCGTTGGTCACCGTCACGATGTGAACGCGCTTGGCCTGCTTAAGCAGCGGCAGCGCATCCGCGACCGCGCGCGCGGCCGGACGGCTGAAATCCCAGGCCACCGTCGCCGTATCCAGCGCAAACGGCTTGCGGCTGGTTGGCGGCAGCAGCAGGACGGGGCGGCCGGATTCGAAGATGAGGGGCTCAGCATTCCAGGCGCCGAACAGGGCGTTCTCCTGGACCGGAATGATGGTGAGGTCGCGAAGGCGCGCATAGTCGACCAATAGCTCGCGCTGCTCGGATGTCAGGCAACGCTCCAGGATGCGCTCTTCGAAGACGCCGCGATTTTCCGCTGAGGCCTGGAAGGCGGCGAGCGAAGCCTCGGCCTGAAGGCGCGATTTCTTCTCGTCGCTGGCGGCGATTCCGGGAACGTCGAGCAGCGCCGGGCTCAGGAAGCTGCCGGGCACGGCGACGCGGATCTCGCAGCCGATCGCGGAAATCTTGGCTCCGATCGCGGCGGCGAAATCGGTCGCAAGATCGATCGCCGACGGCGGCGTCGTTTCGGGGTAGCTCGCGAGCGTCAAGAGGAGGTCCTTGTAGGCCATGTCATGTCTCCCAGGATTTAAGGAAACTCATAGCCCGGCCGCGGCGTCCGGGTTTGATTCAGAACAAACCTCCGTGCGCGCTATTGCCACGGTGATCGGACCGCGAGCCCGGCAATAGCCAGTCAACGCAAGAGGGTCCCGGCCAAATCCCGCATCATGCAAAAAATCGAGCCATTCAAACACGTTGGACGGGATGCATGAGCGACAAGGCCGTTATCACCTGCGCGCTGAACGGCGTGCTGACCGATCCAAAACAGCACAACGTGCCGGTGACGCCGGAACAGATGGCGCGCGAGGCCAGGGCCGCGTTCAACGCCGGCGCCAGCATCATGCATATCCACCTTCGCCAGCAGGCGCCGGGCAAGGGCCATCTGCCGTCCTGGGAGGTCGGCGTCAGCAAGGAGATCCAGCAGGCGATCCGTGAGGCCTGCCCTGATGTCATCATCAACCACACCACGGGCACCTCCGGCCCGAACTACCAGGGTGCGCTCGATTGCGTCCGTGAAACCAAGCCCGAGATCGCCGCCTGCAACGCCGGCTCGCTGAATTATCTGAAGGTCAAGGCCGACAATACCTGGGCCTGGCCGCCGATGCTGTTCGACAACGCGGTCGAGAAGGTGCAGGACTATCTCGATGTGATGAAGGGCGCCGGCACGATTCCCGAATTCGAATGTTTCGACGTCGGCATCGTGCGCTGCGTCGGCATGTACCGACAGACCGGCATGTATTCCGGCCCGCTCGAATATAATTTCGTGATGGGCGTCGCTTCCGGCATGCCGGCCGATCCGGACTTGCTGCCGATCCTGTTGAAGCTGAAGGCGCCGGACGCGCATTGGCAGGTGACCGCGATCGGCCGCGGTGAGATCTGGCCGCTGCACCAGCGCGCCGCCGATCTCGGCGGGCACCTGCGCACCGGGCTGGAAGACACCTTCTATCTGGCTGATGGCACCAAGGTGACATCTAACGGCCAGTTGATCGAGGCGATCGCGGCCTGCGCACGGAAGGCTGGGCGCGAGATCGCAAGCCCCGCCGAGGCACGGCAGATTTTCGGGGTGAGGCATTAGGCTGTCATTCCGGGGCGCGCGAAGCGCGAGCCCGGAATCCATCGGGCCGTACGCGCGGGCGGCGCAATGGATTCCGGGCTCAGCCCTGCGGGCTGCCCCGGAATGACGGCTGGTCGAGGGGAGGGAATCAAATGGACGATCTCGCAGCAACCGGCGGCGTGCCGGGTCCGGGGCAGATCGGCCGGGTGGCAATCGGCGATCTCCTCAAGCGCGCAGCGCGGCGCTTTCCGGATCGGATCGCGCTCACCGACGGCGCGCGTCGCGTCACCTTCACCGAGCTCGAGCGCGACGCCAACCGCTTTGCCAACTACCTCGTGCAGCGCGGCCTGAAGCCGGGTGAGAAAATCTCGACGATCTGCAACAACTCGGTCGAATTCGTCAAAGCGCTGTTCGGCATTCATCGCGCGGGCCTGGTCTGGGTGCCTATCAACACCATGCTCGGGCCATCAGATATGGACTACATCCTCGGCCATGCCGAGGTGCGCTTCGCGCTGATCGACGACAATCTGCATGCGCAAGCAGAGCGGCGCGCGGCGCTGGAACAGCGCGGCATCGGGATGATCGCGATCGATCTCACCGGCAAGGCCGCTGCCACCGGACTTGAGAACTTCAACGATCTCATCGAGGGGCAATCCGACGTCGAGCCGGAGATCGAGATCAACGACCGCGATCTCGCCATGATCATCTATACCTCCGGCACGACGTCGCGGCCGAAGGGCGCGATGCACTGCCATCTCGCTGTCGTTATGGCGGTCATGAGCAATTGCATCGAGATGCAGCTCTCGCGCGACGACGGGATCACCGGCCAGTTTCCGTTGTTCCACTGCGCCGGCCACGTGCTGCTGCTGAGCTACCTTTCGGTCGGCGGTCGCATGGCGCTGATGCGCGGCTTTGATCCGGTGGTCTGCATGGAAGCGATCGTCCGCGACAAGCTCACGGTGTTCGTCGGGCTGTCGCTGATGTACCAGGCGATCCTCGACCATCCGCGGCGGCGGGAGTTCGATCTTTCCGGCCTGCGCTGCTGCATCTACACCATGGCGCCGATGGGCAAGCCGCTGCTGGAGCGCGCCATCGCCGAGCTCTGCCCGAACTTCGTGCTCTCCAGCGGGCAGACCGAGATGTATCCGGCGACCACGATGTCGCGGCCCGAAGTGCAGCTCGATCGTTTCGGCAATTACTGGGGCGAGTCGCTGATCGTCAACGAGACCGCGATCATGGACGACAACGGCAATCTCCTGCCGCGCGGCGAGGTCGGCGAACTCGTGCATCGCGGGCCGAACGTGATGATGGGCTATTACAAGGACCCGAAGGCGACCGAGGAGGCGCGCAAGTTCGGCTGGCATCACACCGGCGACCTCGCGCTGATCGACGCGAATGGCGAGGTGCTGTTCCTCGACCGCAAGAAGGACATGATCAAGTCCGGCGGCGAGAACGTCGCTTCCGTGAAGATCGAGGAGACCCTGCTCGCACACCCCGCCGTGCAGAACGCCGCGGTGGTCGGCCTGCCGCACCCGCAATGGGGCGAAGCCGTCTCCGCCTTCGTCAAGCTGAAGCCGAATGCGGTGGCAGACGAAGCTGATATCATCGAGCATTGCCGAAAGCATCTCGGCGGCTTCCAGGTGCCGAAACTGGTGCGTATCCTTGAGGAAATGCCGATGACCGCGACCGGCAAGCTACGCAAGGTCGAATTGCGGCAGGCGTATGGTGAGTATTTTGCGGAGAAGAGCGCGTGATGTCCGCCAAAAACACCGCCGTCATTCCGGGGCGCGCCTCTTGGCGCGAGCCCGGAATCCATTTCTCCACGGCGCCTGCGGCCCGATGGATTCCGGGCTCGCGCTGCGCGCGCCCCGGAATGACGGCGTGAGTTGAGCCCATGGCCATTATCGAAAACACCATCTCGCCCTCCGGCGTCGCCTTCCAGGCCAATCGCGATGGCATGCTCGCGCTGATCTCCCGTATGCGCGGCCTGGAAGAGCGCACGCGCGCGGCGTCCGCTGCCGCGAAGGACCGCTTCCACAAGCGCGGGCAGCTTCTGCCGCGCGAACGGGTGGCGCTCGCGCTCGATCCCGGCTCGCCCTTCCTCGAACTGTCGACGCTCGCCGGCTACATGTTCGACGTCGCCGACGCGGACAAGAGCGTGCCCGGGGGCGGGCTGATCGCCGGCATCGGCTTCGTCTCCGGCATCCGCTGCATGGTCAGCGCGAACGATGCCGGCATCGATGCCGGCGCGCTGCAACCCTACGGTCTCGACAAGACGCTGCGGGTGCAGGAACTCGCGCTGGAGAACAAGCTGCCCTATGTGCAGCTCGTCGAAAGCGCCGGCGCCAATCTCCTGCGCTACCGCGTCGAGGATTTTGTCAGAGGCGGCAACATCTTTCGCAACCTCGCGCGATTGTCGGCCGCCGGCCTGCCGGTCGTCACGGTGACGCATGGCTCGTCCACCGCCGGCGGTGCCTATCAGACCGGGCTCTCCGATTACATCGTGATGGTGCGCGGCCGCACCCGCGCCTTCCTCGCCGGGCCGCCGCTGCTGAAAGCCGCGACCGGCGAGATCGCAACCGAGGAAGAACTCGGCGGCGCGGAGATGCACACCTCGATCTCCGGCCTCGGCGATTACCTCGCCGAGGACGACCGCGACGCGATCCGGATCGCGCGCGACATCATGGCGGGCCTCGAATGGGACCGGCGCAAGCCGCCGCAAAATTCATTCAAGCCGCCGCGCTACGACGCCGAGGAGCTGCTCGGCATCATGCCGATGGATCACAAGCGCCCCGTCGACATGCGCCAGGCGATCGCCCGCTTCATCGATGATTCCGATTTCACCGAGTTCGGCGCCAATTATGGCCCGGCCACGATCTGCGGCCATGCCCGCATCGAGGGGCAGGCGATCGGCATCGTCACCAATAACGGCCCGCTCGATGTGCCCGGCGCCAACAAGGCGACGCATTTCATCCAGGCCTGCTGCCAGTCGCGCACGCCGCTGCTCTATCTGAACAACACCACCGGCTACATGGTCGGCAAGGCCTATGAGGAGGCCGGCATGATCAAGCACGGCTCCAAGATGATCCAGGCGGTGACCTCGGCGACGGTGCCGCAGATCACGATCTATTGCGGCGCCTCGTTCGGTGCGGGCAATTATGGCATGTGCGGCCGCGGCTTCCATCCGCGCTTCTGCTTCTCCTGGCCCAATGCCAAGACCGCCGTGATGGGTGGCGAGCAGGCCGCCGAGACCATGGCGATCGTCACCGAAGCCGCCGCCGCGCGGCGTGGCAAGCCGATCCCGAAAGAGAAGCTGGAGGCGATGAAGGCCGAGATCATCGGCGTGTTCGACGGCCAGATGGACGTGTTCTCCACCAGCGCGCGGGTGCTCGACGACGGCGTGATCGATCCGCGCGACACCCGCAGCGTGCTCGCCGAGGTGCTTGCGATCTGCCGCGAGGCGGAAGCGCGTGAGCCCCAGCGCATGCAGTTCTCGGTGGCGCGGCCATGAGTCGTGAAGGGGGTGGGATGTTCTACCGGATCCTGATCGCCAATCGCGGCGAGATCGCACTGCGGATCATGCGCACGGCGCGGCGGCTCGGCTACGGCGTGGTTGCCGTCTATTCCGATGCCGACCGCGATGCCTTGCATGTGCGCGAGGCCGATCATGCGGTGCGCATCGGCGAGGCGCTGCCTTCGCAATCCTATCTCAACACCGATGCGATCATCGCGGCGGCAAAAGCCAGCGGCGCCGGCGCCGTGCATCCCGGCTATGGCTTTCTCGCCGAGAATGAGGAGTTCGCGCGGGCCTGCCGCGACGCCGGCCTCGTCTTCATCGGCCCTTCGCCGGAGGCGATCCGTGCGATGGGTAACAAGGCCGGCGCCAAGGAGATCATGCAAAAGGCCGGCGTGCCCTGCGTTCCCGGCTACCAGGGCGCCGACCAGAGCGACGAGGTCATGCTCGCCGAAGCCAGGCGGATCGGCTTTCCCGTGATGATCAAGGCGGTCGCCGGCGGCGGCGGGCGTGGCATGCGGCTGGTCCTCGACGCTGCCTCGTTCCCCGATGCGCTGCGCAGCGCGCGCTCGGAGGCGCTGGGTGCCTTCGGCGATGCGACGGTCATTCTGGAGCGCGCGATCGTCGATCCCCGCCACATCGAGATCCAGGTGTTCGGTGATCGCCATGGCAACGCCATCCATCTCGGCGAGCGCGACTGCTCGGTGCAGCGCCGGCATCAGAAGCTGATCGAGGAGGCGCCGTCGCCGGCGGTGTCGCCCGAATTACGGGCGCGGATGGGTGCGGTCGCGGTCCAGGCCGTGAAGGCGCTCCGCTATGAAGGCGCCGGCACGCTGGAATTTTTGCTCGACGGCAATGGCGACTTCTATTTCATGGAGATGAATACGCGCCTGCAGGTCGAGCATCCCGTCACCGAGGCGATCACCGGGCTCGATCTGGTCGAGCTGCAGTTGCGTGTCGCCCGCGGCGAGCCGCTCGGCGTGAGGCAGGAGGAGATCACATTCTCCGGTCACGCGATCGAGGTGCGGCTGTGCTCGGAGGATGCGGACCATGATTTCATGCCGCAGTCCGGCAGGATGGCGCACTGGCAGATGCCGCAAGGCGTCCGCGTCGAGCATGCGCTGCAATCGGGTTCGGAGATTCCGCCGTTCTACGACTCCATGATCGCCAAGATCATCAGCCATGGCGCCGACCGGCGCGAAGCGCGCAGCAGGCTGATCGTCGCGCTGGAGCAGGTCGAAGCCTTCGGCGTCACCACCAACCAGGGATTTTTGATCTCCTGCCTGCGCCATCCGGCCTTCGCCAAGGGCGAGGCCACAACATCGTTCATCGCGGCGCATCGGGGCGACCTGCTGGCACCGCGGGCGGACGTGAGCACGGATGCGGCGCTGGCAGCGCTGCTGCTTTACGTCACGCATCCGCATGCGCCGTCCTGGCGGAGCGGCCGCTCGCTTGCCGCGACATTCCCGCTTTCATTGCGCATCGATCTCGGCCGCGGCCGCTGCGAGGTCGAGATCGTGCGCGAGCGCGACGGCTCCTATGTCGCCGATGTTGCGGGACACAAGCAGCGCTTCGAGCTCGATGAGCTCGGCCTGGATGCGATCCGCTATCGCACCAACGGTCTCATGGGACGGGCAAAGTTCCTGCGCGATGGCGATCGTCTCTACATCCTGCACCACGACGTCACGCTCGCGGTTCGCGACCTGACGCTGGCGCCGCCGGAAGCCGCCGCAGGAGCCAATGGCGACGGCAAGGTGCGCGCCGCCATGAACGGCCGCGTCGTCGCGGTGCTGGTCAAGCCGGGCGAGCAGGTCGCCGCCGGCCAGCCGGTGATGACGTTGGAAGCGATGAAGATGGAGCACGTGCACACCGCGGGCGTCGCGGGCACGGTGTCGGCGATCGACGTCGCCGAGGGCGAACAGGTGACGACGGGCCGCATCGTGGTAGAGATCGAAGCGGCGGCTTGAGCGGGAATGCGTAGGGTGGGCAAAGCGCAGCGTGCCCACCTGTCTTGCACCGAACGTGGATGGTGGGCACGCTTCGCTTTGCCCACCCTACGGCGCTACGGCGCGTTCGCTCGTCCCGTTCCCTCATTCAGCCAGCACGCGACCTGATGCCCATGGCTCGCGTCCACCAGCGGCGGGCGCTCCAGCTTGCAGCGGTCCATCGCGTAGCGGCAGCGCGTATGAAAGGCGCAGCCGGAGGGCGGGTTGATCGGGCTCGGCACGTCGCCCTCGACCAAGGGCGTCAGCCGTTTGATCCGGGGATTGGCGACCGGCACCGAGGCGAGCAGCGCCTGGGTGTAGGGATGGCGCGGATTGGCGAACAGCTCGGCCTTGTCCGATATCTCGACGATGCGGCCGAGATACATCACGGCGACGCGGTGGCTGATATGGGCGACGACGGCGAGGTCGTGCGCGATGAACAGATAGGAAAAGTTACGCTGGCGCTGCAGGTCGATCAGCAGATTGATCACCTGGGCCTGGATCGAGACGTCGAGCGCGGAGACCGGCTCGTCGCAGACGATCAGGCTCGGCCCGAGCGCGAGCGCGCGGGCGATGCAGATGCGTTGGCGCTGGCCGCCGGAGAACTGGTGCGGATAGTTCTTCATCTGGTCGGGCCGCAGGCCCACCTGCTGAAACAGTTCCGCGACGCGTTGCTGCTTCCGTTCGCCCGAGGCGAGGCCATGCACGCTCAAGGGTTCGCCGACGATGTCGCCCGCGGTCATGCGCGGGTTGAGCGAGGCGAACGGATCCTGGAACACGATCTGCATCGAGCGGCGGTAGGGACGCAGCTCCGATTTGCTCAAGCGCGTGATCGCCTCGCCGTTCAGCCGGATCTCGCCGCTCGACGGCTCGACCAATCGCAGCACGCTGCGCGCCACCGTCGATTTGCCGCAGCCGGATTCGCCGACCAGCCCCAGCGTCTCGCCGGGCGCCAGCGAAAAACTGACGCCATCGACCGCATGCACGGTGCCGACCTGCCGGCGCAGCACGCCGCCGCGCACCGGGTAGTGTTTCACGAGGTCGGTGACCTCCAGCAGCGGGCTTGTCGCGCTCATGACGCCTCCGCCATCTCGCCCGCGCGCCAGCAGGCGGCAAGGTGCTGGCCGCCGAAATCGCCGAGCGGCGGATATTCCTCGCGGCAGCGCGGGATTGCGAACCGGCAGCGCGGCGCAAATGCGCAGCCCGTCGGCAGCTTCGTCAGCGACGGCACCATGCCCGGGATCTCGACCAGCCGCGCGTCGGCTTTTGCATCGAGCGAGGGCACGGCTGGGATCGAGGCCATCAGGCCGCGGGTATAGGGATGCAGCGGATTCTCGAACAGCGCCTCGACGCTTGCTTCCTCGACCTTCCTGCCGGCATACATCACGATTACGCGCTGCGCCGTCTGCGCGACCACGCCGAGATCATGCGTGATCAGGATCAGCCCGGTACCGAGCTTCTTCTGCAGATCGACCATCAGCGCCAGGATCTGCGCCTGGATCGTCACATCCAGCGCAGTGGTCGGCTCGTCCGCGATCAACAGCGCAGGCCGGCAGGCCAGCGCCATCGCGATCATCGCGCGCTGGCGCATGCCGCCCGAGAGCTGGTGCGGATATTCCTGCGCGCGCCGCTCCGGCTCGGGGATGCGGACCAGGCGCAGCATGTCGACCGCCTGCTTCCAGGCCTCCTTGCCGCCGATGTCCTGGTGCAGGCGCAAGGCTTCCGTGATCTGGTCGCCGATCCGCATCACCGGATTGAGCGAGGTCATCGGCTCCTGGAAGATCATGGAAATACGATTACCCCTGATCTCGCGCATCGCTTCGTCATCGAGCGCGAGCAGGTTCTTGCCTTCGAGCACGATCTCGCCGCCCACGATCTTGCCGGGCGGATCCGGCACCAGCCGCATCACCGAGAGCGCGGTCACGCTCTTGCCGCAGCCGGATTCGCCGACGATTGCCAGCGTCTCGCCGCGGCGGACGCTGAAGGAGACATCGTCGACCGCCCTAAACAATCCCGAATTGGTGAAGAACACCGTTTTCAGGTTCTTCACCTCGAGCACCGTTTCTCCCTTGCTTGTTCCGCTCATCAGCCGCGCTGCCTTGGATCGAGGATGTCGCGCAGAGCGTCGCCGAACAGATTGGTGCCGAATACCGCGAGGCTGATCGCGATCCCCGGAAAGATCACAAGCCACGGCGCGACGCGGACATATTCGGCGGCCGATTCCGAAAGCATGCGGCCCCACGATGGATAGGGTTCGGGAATGCCGAGGCCAAGAAACGACAAGGACGCCTCCGTCAGGATGGTGGAGCCGAGCTGCGCGGTCGCGAGCACGATCAGCGGCGCCAGCGTGTTCGGCAGCACGTGGCGGAGCGCGATCCGCATCTCGCTCATGCCGATCGATTTGGCCGCCTCTACGAACGGCAGCTCGCGCAGCGCCAGCGTGTTGGCGCGGATCACGCGCGCCACGGTCGGGATCAGCGGGATCGCGATCGCGATGATGACGTTCGGCAGCGACGGGCCGAGCGCCGCCGTCATCACCAGCGCCAGCACCAGGAGCGGCAGCGACTGCAGGATGTCGGTGATGCGCTGGAACAACAGATCGACCCAGCCGGAGAGATAGCCGGAGGCGAGCCCGACGATGACGCCGATCGAGGCGCCGAGCGCGGTCGAGCCGATACCGACCGCAAGCGAGATGCGCGCGCCATAGATGATGCGGCTCCAGACGTCACGGCCGAAGGAGTCGGTTCCGAACCAGTGCCGTGCGTCCGGGGCGGCGAGGCGATGCGCCGAATCGACGGCAAGCGGATCGTACCGGCTGATCAGGTCGGCCGAGAGCGCCATCGCGACGAACAGCACCATGATGACGAGGCCGACCGTGCCGAGCAGGTAACGCTGCGCAAGGAACGTCAGCCGCCGCCAGCCATGAGTGGCCTCAGCGCCGGCGCGTTTCAGTTCGGCGTCAAAGTTGATAACGGCCAAGAATTAATCTCCGTAGCGAATGCGCGGGTCGATCGCGGCGTAGAGCATGTCGACCGTGAAGTTGACGACGACCACGACGACCGCGATGAACATCACGAGGTTCTGCACGATCGGGTAATCGCGCCAGCGCAGCGCCTCGACCAAAAAGCGCGCGACGCCGGGGATGTTGAATACCGTCTCGGTGACGATCAATCCGCCGATCAGGAACGCCGCCTCGATGCCGATCACGGTGATGACAGGCAGCACCGCGTTCTTCAGCGCGTGGTGATAGTTGACGGAAGCCTCGGAGGCGCCCTTGGCGCGGGCGGTGCGGATATAGTCCTGCCGCAGGATCTCCAGCATCGAGGAGCGGGTGATGCGCATGGTCAAAGCCGCGCTGCGGAAGCCGACCGCCATCGCCGGGATGCAGTAGATCGCGAACGCCTCGGCCCAGGTCTGTGGATTGGGGTTGAAGATCGGCATCCAGCCGAGCATCGACACCGAAGCCATCAGGACCAGAAGTCCGAGCCAGAATGACGGCAGCGACAGTCCGCTCAGGCTGACCACGCGCAGCGCATAGTCGAGCCGCGTGCCCTGATGCACCGCGCTGAGCACGCCCAAGGGAATCCCGATCGAGGCCGAGAACAATAGCGCAAGGCCGGCGAGTTTCGCCGTGATCGGGATTCGCGGCAGGATCTCCTGCAGCGCCGGCTTCTCCGAGACATAGGAATAGCCGAGATCGCCGTGCAACAGGCCTCCGATCCACTTGAGATACTGCACGACAATCGGGTCGCTAAGGCCGAGCTCCTTCTCCAGATTGGCTTTGTCGGCAGGATCGACATAGCCGGCGGCGTCGAACAGGATATCGACGATGTTGCCAGGCACGACGCGCAGCAGCACGAAGATGATGACCGAGATCCCGAACAGGGTCACGAGCATCAGGAAGAGGCGCCTGACGATATAGGCTAGCACCTGGCCACTCTCCTTTTAACTCTTCCTTCACCTCTCCCGCTTGCGGGAGAGGCATAGGCCGCCTTGGCGGCCGTCCTTAAGACACGCCGAAGCGAAGCTTCGGCTATGGCGAGCGCCGGGTGAGGGCTCTCTCCACTCAACGACTCGTGGAGAGACCCCCACCCCGGCCCTCCCCCGCAAGCGGGAGAGGGGGAGCAGCCCCGCCGTGGATACACCTTACTTGTCCATCCAGACGTCTTCGTAACGGTAGCCGTTGTAGGAGCTGTTGGACATCACCGTCACGTTCTTGACGTAGGGCTGCCAGCAGGTTCCGGTGCGGCTGTGCAGGATGATCGGCCGCGCCACGTCTTCCTGCAGTTTCTTGTCGATCTCCCACACCAGCTTCTTGCGCTTGTCGACGTCGGTCTCGGCCGATTGCTGGCCGAACAGCTTTTCGATCTCACGATTGCAGTAATTGGTGTAGTTCCGCTCGGATTCGCAGGAATAGTTCTCGTAGAAGGACTGGTCGGGCTCGTCGACCGCATTGCCGGTGAGATTCAAACCGAGCGAATAGTCCTTGCGCGCGACCTTCGGGAACCATTGCGCGGTGTCGACGACGTCGAGCTCGGCGTCGATATAGATGCTCTTGATCTGGTCGATCAGGATGATGGCGGGGTCGCGGTAGATCGGGATGTTGCGGGTCGACACCTTGATCTGCAGATGCTTGTCGGGGCCGTAGCCCGCCTTCTGCATCAGCTTGCGCGCCTGTTCGCGGTTGGCGTTGACGTCGGGGCCGTAGCCCGGGATCGTCTCCAGCATCTCCTTGGGCATCGCCCACAGTCCGGCCGGCGCGGGCTGCATGGTGCCGCCGACGTCAGCCTGGCCCTCGAACAGGATCGAGATGAACGCCTTGCGGTCAATGGCGAGCGCCAGCGCGCGGCGGATATCGAGATTGTCGAACGGCGGCGCCGACGAATTGATGATGATGTTGGTGGAGACGTTGCTCGGTTCCACCACGCACACCGCGTTGGGCGCCTGCGATTTGACGTCCTTGAGCAGCGGGATCGACACTTCGGTCGGGAACGTCATGTCGAACTTGCCGGAGACGAAGCCCAGGATCGCCGTCGAGCGGTTCGGGACGATGTTGAATTCGATGCCGTCGAGATAGGGCAGGCCCTTTTTGAAGTAGTCCGGGTTCTTCGTCAGCTTGATCGACTCGTTGGCCTTGAACTCGACGAACTTGAACGGACCCGTGCCGATTGGCTTGGTGCGCATTTCCGCCGGCGTGACATGGCAGGGATAGATCGGCGTATAGCCGGAGGCGAGCAGCGACAATAGCGCCGGCTGCGGCCGCTTCAGGTTGAAGGAGGCCTCGTAATCACCATTGATGGAGATATCGTTGACCTGGTCGTACCAGGACTTGCGCGGGTTCTGGCGGAACTTCTGCTGCGATTTGCCCATCAGGAGGTCGAAGGTGCATTTGACGTCGGCCGACGTGAACGGCTTGCCGTCATGCCATTTGACGTCCTTGCGCAGCTTGAAGGTCAACTTCTTCTTGTCGTCGCTCCAGGCCCAGCTCTCTGCGAGTTCCGGCACGATCGTGTCGACGCTGTTCTGCGCAACATGCTGGTTGAAGATCACCAGGTTGTTGAACACCGGCATGAAGGGAACGTTGAAGGAATAGCTCGCGCCTTCATGGATCGAGGCGCTGCCCGGACTGTCGCGATGGTACAGTCGAAGGATGCCGCCGGACTTCGGTTCCCCCGCCAGCGAAACATCGTAAGTCGCAAGCCAACACAGCGCCGCCACGGCAAGCGCTCGCACGCTCCGCATCATTTCCTCCCGACGTTCGGTCTCTATGGCCGATTTGGCATGGAGGATACCATGGTGTGAGGTCTGAGCAACCAGCGTCGTGTGCATGAGGGTCGGCAATTCGGATGAAATGCCACGCCTGCGACATCAGGCGCCGCAATGCGGCCGCGCTATTCCGCGGCCTGCGGCGACGGCAGGCCCATGGCGGCGAGACCGTCGGCCTCGGTCGCCGAGATCGTGGTGCGGATCATCAGCCGCGGCTCATGTGCCGCGCCACGGCCGCCCGCGATGCATGGTGGCGCGGTTGTCCCACATCACGACGTCTCCCTGCCGCCATTTATGCAGATAGGCCGTCCCCGGCGCGGTGGTCGCCGCCATGAGTTCATCGATCAGCTTCTTGCCGGCGGCAGCGCCCATGCCTTCGATGGCATAAGCGTGCGATGCGAGATAAAGCGCGCCGCGGCCGTTGACGGGGTTGCGCCACACCATGCGCCAGCACGTCGGCGGCAGCACCGCCATCTCCTCGGGCGTCGCAAGGCCGGGCGCGATCTGGTCGCGCGAATGCGCGTAGGAGTGCCAGGCGAAGGAGTTTTCGAGCTGCTTTGCCAGGCTCTCGTCGAGCAGCTCGAACGCAAGGCGGGTGGAGACGAATTCGGTTTCGCCGCCATGATCGGGAATGACCCGCGCCGACAGGATCGAGGTCAGAGCCGGCACGCGCTTGAACGAGGAGTCCGTGTGCCAGAGCTGGTTGGCCTTGCTGCGCAGCGCCTGCCGGTGATCGGGCGCCACCACCTTGCCGTCGGGACCGATGGTCGTCAGGATCACGAAATGCGATCCCGTTCCCATGGAACCGACCTTTGTCACTTCCGGAGGGCCGAAACGGCGCGAGAACGCCAATTGCTTTTCATCTGACACGTTCTGGTCGCGAAACACCAGGACGGAGTGCGCTTCAAACGCCGCACGCACTGCAGCATAGGCGGCATTGCTCCTTACGACATCGTCGAGCGTCACGCCGCGAATTTCCGCAGCGAATCCTGGACCCACCCGGACCACGTCCATCGGCCGTTCTCCCCAGATTTTCTTGTTACGCAAGGATTAGGGTAAATCGCGGAGCCGGGCAACGCGGCGATGTATCAACCCATCGCGATCAGGCTCTGCCGCTCGCGTCGGTTGGCGATTTCGATGCGATACGTGACAAGGGCAAAAATCGCCCAGCTTGCATGGAAGAGGATTCCTGCAAGCACGACCAGCGTGCCTGGAATGGGGCCGATCGCGGCCCGTTCCCAAACCTCGGCAAGGGTGGTCAGCGGCACGGGATGGATCGCAAGCTTGCCGTAATAGGCGATGGCCTGGATCGCGAAGATCCAGCCATAGGTACGGCGCAGCCTTCGGCCGATCGCGCGCGCATAGCTGATGTGGTAGCTCGGATTGCGATAGTCATTGGCGAGCAACTCGGTCCAGCTCGAATCCGGCGTGATCCGTTCGCCCCTGATCATCGGCGCGTAGAAATCGGTCTCGAGCAGGCGTGCGCGGGCGCGCCAGACATTGAAGTAGCGGTAGCGGCGGGCCTCGAACAGCAGGAACACGGTGACAAGCAGGCCGACGAGAACCATCGGCAAAGGCGAGGCTTCGGCGCTGCTGTAGGTGGCCGACAGGGCAATACCCGTTGTGACCACCGCCCAATTCGTCGAGCTGTCGAGGCGCGTGCGCCAGACCGTGCTTCGGTAGACCTCGCCGCGGTAGAGGTGGGCGAGGGCGCCAATCTCTGCGGCAGTGAATTCGAGCCTTGGGACCGGTAGAGGCGTCGGCTCGCGTGGCTCGGGCAATGGCATGGCGCGCCTCCCGACGAAGCTGGCAGACAGTCAAACTATAGCGCACACTCGCCCCACCGCGCGAGTCCGGCCTCGGCGAACATGGCGACGCCCGGATTGTCGCGCGAACGCAGATGCGCCACTTCACACGATGCGCGAGGCCTTGTTGCCCCAATAGCGGTCGCGCAACAGGCGTTTGTAGAGCTTGCCGGTCGGCAGCCGCGGCAGTTCCGCCTCGAAATCGATCGAGCGCGGCACTTTCTGGCGCGACAGCGATTTCGCGCAGAAGGCAATCAGTTCCTCGGCAAGACCGGGTCCCGGCGTCACGTCTTGCATCGGCTGCACCACCGCCTTCACTTCCTCGCCGAGATCGGGATTGGGCACGCCGAACACGGCGGCGTCCGCGACCTTGGGATGGGTGATCAGCAGATTTTCGCATTCCTGCGGGTAGATGTTGACGCCGCCGGAGATGATCATGAAGGTCGAGCGGTCGGTGAGATAGAGATACCCGTCGTCGTCGACATAGCCGACGTCGCCGACCGTGCTCATGCTGCCGTCCGGTGAGCGCGCCTCACGGGTCTTGGCGGGGTCATTGAAATACTCGAAGGGCGAGGCAGTCTTGAACCACACGGTGCCCGGCGTCCCCTTCGGGCTCGGCCGCATGTTCTCGTCGAGGATATGCAGGTCGCCGAGCAGCACCTTGCCGACGGTGCCGCGATGTGAAAGCCACTCCTCTGTGTTGCAGGCGGTGAAGCCGAGACCTTCGGTCGCGCCGTAATATTCGTGGATGATCGGCCCCCACCAATTGATGATGTCCTCCTTCACCAGCGCGGGGCAGGGGGCGGCGGCGTGGATCGCGATCTCCAGCGACGACAGGTCGTAGCGGTTCCGCACCTCGTCCGGCAGCTTCAGCATGCGCGAGAACATCGTCGGCACGAGCTGGGAGTGTGTGATACCCCATTGCTCGACGAGCTGCAGATAACGCTCGGGATCGAAACTCTCCATGATCACGACGGTGCCGCCGACGCGGATGGTGAGGTTGACGGCCGCCTGCGGTGCCGAATGATAGAGCGGCGCGGGCGACAGATAGATCATCCCTTCGCGGTAGCGCCAGAGTTTCTGCAGGAAATCGAACAGCGGCAGTTGCCGGGACGGCAATTGTTCCGGCAGCGGCCGCAGGATGCCTTTCGGCCTCCCGGTGGTGCCGGACGAATAGAGCATCGCGGTGCCGATCGCTTCATCCTCGATCGGCGTCGCAGGAAGGCCGGCGGTCGCCTGTTGCAGCCCGACGATGCGATCGCTTTCTCCGTCGCCGTCGGCGACGATGCAGAGCTCGACCTGCGGACACTCCTTTAGCGCCTCGCGCGCGACGTCGAGTTTCGCTCTTGATGTGATCAGGATGCGCGATTGGCTGTTGGTGAGGATGTAGGCGAGCTCACCCGGAGTCAGGTACGAATTCACGCAGGTGAAATAGAGGCCGGACCGCTCGCCGGCGCCGCAGGCCTCGAGATAGCGATTGTTGTTCTCCATGAAGATCGCATAATGGTCGAGCCGCCTCAATCCGCGCTTTCGAAACAGATGCGCCAGCCGGTTGCTGCGCGCCTCGAGCTCGCGATAGGTGACGGTCTCGCCCGTCGCAGCCATGATGAAGGCGGGTTGCAACGGGCGCAGATAAGCGTGCTTGCCGGTATACATCGGTGGAAAATTTCCCTCATGCTGCCAATAGAAGAATCTCGCGGACCTGCTCGGGCCCTGCGATCGGGCGCGGATTGCGCGGAACCCACGGCGTCTTCATCGCCTGCCCGGCGATGTGGTCGAAATGCTCGGGGCCGATCCGCACGTCCTGGAGGCTGCGCGGCAGGCCGAGTCCGCGAATAAAGTGGTCGAGCACGTCGCCGGCGTCCTGACCGGGATGCCCCATGGCCGTGGCGACCAGCGCCTGGCGCTCGGCATTGGCAGGCTTGTTCCAGCGCATCACCGCGGGCAGCATCACGCAGGAGGTGTAGCCATGTGGGACGTCGAATTCGGCGCCGAGCACATAGCCGATGCCGTGGCTCGCGCCCATCGGCACGCCGGAGGCGAGCGGCCCGGTCGACAGCCAGGTGCCGATCTGGCAGTCCAGCCGCGCGTCGATGTCGGTTGCATCGGCTTTGACCCGCGGCAGCGCTTGCGCCAGCATCGACAGTCCCTTCAGCGCCTGCGCATCGGCATAGGGATGCGATTCGTCCGAGCAGATGCCCTCGACGCAATGATCGACGGCGCGGATGCCGGTCGAGAGCCACAGCCATTCCGGCGTATGCACCGAAAGCCAGGGATCGAGGATGACCGCGCGCGGCATCACCAGGGGATGGCGTAACAGCTCCTTGACGCGCTTCTTTTCGTTGGTGACGCCGGCGATTGCCGTGAACTCGCCGCCCGCGATGGTCGTCGGCACGCTGATCTGGCGCACGCTTGGTGCGTTGATCTCGGGCGATGCGCCATGGCTGGTGCGAACGTTGTCGATGTCGTCGGCGCTGCGGATATTGTTGGCGAGGCAAAGCTGCACCGCCTTGGCGCCGTCGGTGATCGAGCCGCCGCCGATGGTGACGATGAGATCGGCGTTCGCGGCGCGCGCCTGCTCGGCGGCCGCGATCACAGCGGCGCGCGGCGTATGCGGCGGCATCGCTTCGAAGGTGCCAACGCAGGCCGCGTCCAGCGCGGCGCGGATTTTCTCGATGTCGTCGGTCGTGCGGTTGAGCGTGCCGCTGACCATCAGGAAGACACGCTGCGCGCCGACGCGCTCCACCTGCTCGACGATCGCCTCGGCCGCCTGGCGGCCGAACACGACCTCCTCCATCGCGCCAAATACGACACGTCCTCGGTGCACGAGCCGACCCTCCCTGAGAGATTTATTTTCTTTGACGACAATCTAACGGAGCTGGAACCCCCCGTCATGCCCTTAGATGCGTCGGCGGCCCGGGCTTCCGGAGGCGATCACAGCCTGCGTCTGTGCACCGCCCGCGGAAATGGACAGCGATTTTGCTTGATCCGGCTCGTGTCTTGAACAGACTAACGGGCGGTCACATCTTTGACCTCCGCTGCGTGTAGGGTGCGCGGCCGGGGGCGCATCGGGTGCGCCGGCTGTGCTGTTCAGGGGGAGATCCAATTGGGCGCGACCGACAGGACGGGAAGCCTTAACGCCCAGTCATGGCGCGGCGTAAGCCGGCCGGGCCTGCTCATTGCGTTGGCATTGCCAGCCCTGACGTTGGCAGGCTGTGGCGACAAGCCGCAGCAGCAGGCGGCTGCGCCGCCCCCTGCGGTCACGGTGGCGCAGCCGACCAAGCGCACGGTCACCGATTGGGACGAATTCACCGGGCGGTTCGAGGCGATCGAGGAGGTTCAGGTTCGCGCCCGCGTCGGCGGCTTCGTCACCAGCGTCGAGTTTCGCGACGGCGCGATCGTCCGCACCGGCGACCTGCTCTACGTGATCGATTCGCGTCCGTTCGAGGCCGTCGCCCTGCAGGCCGACGGCCAGCTCTCGGATGCCCGAGCCCGGGCCGAGCTTGCCCGGCGCGAGCTCGACCGCGCACTGGTGTTGAACCAGACCCAGGCGGTCTCCGATTCCATTGTCGACCAGCGCCGCCAGACCCTGCAGGCGGCGCGTGCCGCGGAGATGCAGGCCGAGGGCGCGCTGAAGGCGGCGAAGCTCAACATCGAATTCTCCCATGTACTGGCGCCGATCACCGGCCGCGTCAGCCGCCACCTCGTCAGCACCGGCAATCTTGTGCACGGCAGCGAGGGCGGTGCGACGCTGCTCACCTCGATCGTGTCGCTCGATCCGATCTACATCTATTTCGACGTCGATGAGGCGACCTATTTGCGGAACAGCCGGCTCTGGTTCGAGGGCAAGCGGCCGAGCTCGCGCGACACGCCAAACCCGGTGCAGGTGACGCTGACCGGCGAAACCAAGCCGTCGCACGAGAGGCACGATGGATTTCCTCGACAACCGCCTGGATGTCTCGACGGCCACGCTGCGCAGCCGTGCGGTGATCCCGAACAAGGATCTCTCGATCCTGCCCGGACAGTTCGGCCGTGTGCGGATCATCGGCAGCGCGCCCTATGAAGCGCTGCTGGTGCCCGACACGGCTGTCGCCACCGACCAGTCGCGCAAGATCGTGTTCGTGGTCAAGGAGGACGACACGGTGGAGGCGAAGCCCGTGACGCTCGGCCCGCTCGATGAGGGCCTGCGCGTGATCCGCGAGGGCCTCAAGGCGGAAGACCGCGTGATCGTCGACGGCCTGCAGCGCGCCCGCGTCGGCGCCAAGGTGAGCCCGCATCCCGCCCAAGCCGCGGCCGGTGGCAGATCATGAATCTCGGGCGGCTCTCCATCAACCAGCCCATCCTGGCGATGGTGCTGTCGATCGTGCTCCTGATCGTCGGCGCGATCGCCTACACCACGCTGCCGGTCTCGGAGTATCCGCAAGTGGTGCCGCCCACCGTTGTGGTCACCACGAGCTATCCCGGCGCCTCCGCGCAGACCGTGTCCGACACTGTCGCTGCCCCGATCGAGCAGGAGATCAATGGCGTCGAGGACATGCTGTATCTCTACAGCCAGGCCACCTCGAACGGGCAGCTCACGATCACCGTCACCTTCAAGCTCGGCACCGACCTCGACAAGGCCCAGGTGCTGGTGCAGAACCGCGTCGCGATCGCGCAGCCGCGATTGCCCGAGGAGGTGCAGCGCAACGGCGTGACCACGCGCAAGAACAGCCCGGACATCCTGATGGTCGTGTTCATGCTGTCGCCCGATGACAGCTTCGACCAGCTCTACATCTCCAACTACGCGCTGCTGCAGGTCCGCGACCAGTTGCTCCGGCTCGACGGCGTCGGCGACATCCAGATCTTCGGCGCGCGCGATTACTCGATGCGGCTGTGGCTGGATCCCGACCGCCTCGCCAATCTCGGCTTGACCTCAACCGAGGTGCTGGCGGCGATCCGCGCGCAGAACCTGCAGATCGCGGGCGGACAGATCGCGGAGCCGCCGATTGCGGATCGCGCGTTCCAGCCCAACCTTGTCTTTACCGGTCGTCTCAAGGATCCCAGGCAGTTCGAGGATATCGTGGTCAGGGCCGGCGCCGACGGTCGCACCGTGCGCCTGCGCGACGTTGCCCGCGTCGAACTTGGCGCGCTGTCCTACACCACCAACAGCTTCCTGTTGCGGAAATCGGCGGTTGGCATGCTGGTGACGCAGCGGCCCGGATCGAACGCGCTCGCCACCGCCAAGAACATCTCCGACACGATGGTCAAGCTCAAGGCGAGCTTCCCGAAAGGGCTCGACTACAATATCGGCTACAACCCGACCGAATTCATCGCGCAATCCATCCAAGAGCTGATCAAAACCATCTACGAAGCGATGCTGCTCGTCGTCATCGTGGTGCTGGTATTCCTGCAGGGCTGGCGGCCGGCGATCATTCCGATCATCGCAATCCCGGTGTCGCTGGTCGGCACCTTCGCGGTGATGGCTGCGCTCGGCTTCTCGATCAACAATCTGACGCTGTTCGGCCTGGTGCTGGCGGTCGGCATCGTGGTCGACGACGCCATCGTGGTGGTCGAGAATGTCGAGCGACATCTCGAGCACGGAATGAGCCGGCGCGATGCCGCGCTCAAGACAATGGAGGAGGTCGGCGGAGCGCTGGTCTCGATCGCGCTGGTGCTGTGCGCGGTGTTCGTGCCGACCGCATTCCTCGGCGGCATCTCCGGGCAGTTCTTCCAGCAATTCGCCGTCACGATCGCGGTCGCGACCGCGATCTCCTGCTTCTGCTCGCTGACGCTGTCGCCGGCGCTGGCCTCGCTGATCCTGGTGCCGCATGAGGAGAAGCGGCCGCCGGCGCGCTGGAATATCATTGCCCGTGGCTGGGACAAGTTCACCGGCCTCTTCAACCGCGTCTTCGACCGGCTGTCGCATGGCTATGCCGCAGCGGCCGACTTCGTGATCCGCCATACGGTGGTGATGCTGCTGGTCTATGTCGCGCTGATCGGCAGCGCCGGCTGGTTGCTCGCGACCACGGCGCAGGGCTTCATTCCGGCGCAGGATCGGGGCTACATCATCATATCGGTGCAATTGCCGGGAGCGGCCTCTCTGGCTCGCACGACGGCCGTGGTGCGCGAGATCGAGCGAATCGCGCTCGATACGCCGGGCATCGTGCGCGTCGCGGCCTTTGCCGGCTTCTCGGGCGCGACGCGCACGCAGTCGGGTAATGCCGCGGCGCTATTCCCAGTGTTCGATGAGCCGGAGGCGCGCCTGAAGAAGGGGTTGTCGGCGGCCGCGATCACGGCCGAGCTGCGCAAGCGCCTGTCTGTGATCCAGGGGGCCTTCATCATCGTGATCCCGCCGCCTGCGGTGCCGGGTATCGGCACCGGCGGCGGCTTCACCATCCGCATCCAGGATCGCCAGGGCCGCGGCCCCGAGCTGCTGGCCGCCGCGACCGACGAGCTTGTCGCGGCCGCGCGCAAATCGCCAGATCTCACCTCGGTGTTCTCGCCGTTCACCGCGAATACGCCGCAAGTGTTCGTCGACATCGACCGCATCAAGGCGCAGAAGCTCGGCGTGCCGATTGCAAGCATCAACGACACCATCCAGACCTATTTCGGCTCGACCTACGTCAACGACTTCAACCTGTTCGGCCGCACCTATCACGTCACCGCGCAGGCTGACCTGCCGTTCCGTAAGGAAACCTCCGATCTCGCGCGGCTGCGCACACGCAATGCCGCTGGCGACATGGTGATGCTCGGCAGCGTGGTCGAATTCCGCGACGTCTCCGGGCCCGACCGCGTCGCGCGCTACAACCTCTATTCGGCATCCGAACTGCAGGGCGAGCCGACGCCCGGCACGAGTTCGCAGACCGCGCTCGACACCATCAAGCAGCTCGCCGATGCAACGCTGCCGAGCGGTTTTGCGTTCGAGTGGACCGATCTGTCCTATCAGCAGGTCACCGGCGGCAATGCCGGGCTCTACGTGTTTCCGATCTGCGTGCTGTTCGTCTATCTCGTGCTCGCCGCGCAATATGGCAGCTGGAGCCTGCCGTTCGCGGTGATCCTGATCGTGCCGATGTGCCTGCTGGCCGCGACCATCGGCGTGCGCATCATGGGGCAGGACGTCAACATCCTGACCCAGATCGGCTTCGTCGTGCTGGTCGGGCTTGCCGCCAAGAATGCGATCCTGATCGTCGAGTTCGCGCGCGACATCGAGGCCGAGGGCAGGCCGCGGCTGGAGGCGGTGATCGAGGCCTGCCGGCTGCGCTTGCGGCCGATCCTGATGACATCGTTCGCCTTCATTCTTGGCGTGCTGCCGCTGGTGGTCTCGACCGGCTCCGGATCGGAGATGCGCCAGGCGGTCGGGGTCGCCGTGTTCTTCGGCATGCTCGGCGTCACCCTGTTCGGCCTGATCTTCACGCCGATCTTCTACATGGTGGTGCGGCGCCTCGCCGATCCCCGGCATCCGAAGAAGCCGGTGGAGGCTTGAGCGGGGGCCGCCGCCTCACCACCGCCGTCATTCCGGGGCATCGCGAAGCGATGAGCCCGGAATCCATTTCTCCGCCAGCGTATGCCGCCCAATGGATTCCGGGCTCGCGCTGGCGCGCGCCCCGGAATGACGAAGAGAGTGCTGGGACGCAAGCCCCACTAATGGCTGAGCCGAAATAGATGGGCAGCCGCGGGGTTATAAAATATCATTCGCCGATATTCCGAACAGAAACTGCAGGGAGACAATTGATGAAATCGGGATTGCTCGCCGCCGTCGCTCTTGGCGGCCTTTTGCTGTCAACTCCAACCTTCGCGCAAGCCGTCAAGATCGGCATCCTGAACGACCAGTCCGGCGTCTATGCCGATTATGGCGGCAAGTATTCGCTCGAGGCCGCGCGGATGGCGATCGAGGATTTCGGCGGCGAGGTGCTGGGACACAAGATCGAGCTCGTCACCGCCGATCACCAGAACAAGCCCGATCTTGCGGCAGCGATCGCGCGCCGCTGGTATGACGCGGAAGGCGTCGACATGATCACCGAACTCACGACCTCCTCGGTGGCGCTCGCGATCCAGGAGCTTTCCAAGGAAAAGAAGAAGATCGACATCGTGGTCGGCGCAGCGACCTCGCGGATAACAGGCGATGCCTGCACGCCCTACGGCTTCCACTGGGCCTACGACACCCGCGCGCTGGCGGTGGGCACCGGCGGCGCGCTGGTGCAGGCCGGCGGCGATAGCTGGTTCTTCCTGACCGCCGATTACGCCTTCGGCTACGCGCTGGAAAAGGATACCAGCGACATCGTCAAGGAGAAGGGCGGCAAGGTGCTGGGCTCGGTGCGCGTGCCTCTGAATTCGTCCGATTTCTCGTCCTTCCTGCTGCAGGCGCAGAGCTCGAAGGCCAAGATCGTCGGCCTCGCCAATGCCGGCCTCGACACCACCAACTCGATCAAGCAGGCGGCCGAGTTCGGCATCGTCAAGAGCGGACAGAAGCTCGCCGGCCTCCTGATGACGATATCCGAGGTGCACGGCCTTGGGTTAGACGCCGCGCAGGGGCTGGTGCTCACCGAAGGGTTTTATTGGGACCACGACGACGCCTCGCGTGCCTTCAGCGAGCGCTTCATCAAGCGCACCGGCCACATGCCGAGCATGATCCATGCCGGCACCTATTCGGCGACGCTCTCCTATCTGAAGGCGGTGAAGGCCGCCGGAACCAAGGATAGCGATGCGGTGGCGAAGAAGCTGAAGGAACTGCCGGTCGACGACGCCTTCGCCAAGGGCAAGGTGCTGGAGAACGGCCGCATGGTGCACGACCTCTATCTGTTCGAGGTCAAGAAGCCCTCGGAATCGAAGAAGCCGTGGGACTACTACAAGCAGATCGCCGTGGTGCCCGGCGACAAGGCCTTCTTCACCGCCAAGGAAAGCGGCTGCCCGCTGACGAAGTGATGCTTTAGCAAACACTCAGTCGTCGTCCCCGCGAAAGTAGAAGTGTATGGTGGGCAAAGCGAAGCGTGCCCACCATCACGAGCGGAGTGTTGGAAGGTGGGCACGCTTCGCTTTGCCCACCCTACAACTGCTTCGCCGTGACGAATTCAGTGAATGACCTTCCACGTAGCCGCCCCTAGCGCGCCGCACCACAGCACGATGCACACGAGCGCCTGGATGCCGAAGCCGGGGCCGCGCTTTTCGACGGCTTGGCGATAGCCAACAAAATACACGATGCGGCCGATGATCCAGACCACGCCGAGCGCGGCCGCGATCGCGTCGCTGATGTAGAACGCAAACAGCCACAGCGAGGGCAGGAAGATCGGCATCCATTCCAGCGTGTTCATCTGCACGCGGAATATGCGCTCAAAGTCGGGATGGCCCGTAATCGCCGGCAGCTTGACGCCGAATGTGTAACGCGCCCGCGCAACGGCTACCGAGGTGAAGAAGTAGAACGCTATCGCGAGGCAGGTGACGATGGCTGTGTCGTGATACATGAAGCGCCTCCCGTGACGCCGCTCAATAGCCGGTCAGTTCGAGATAGCCGACGCCGGCGTGGCTGCCGGCAAAGCTGATCGGCCCCTCCCAGTAGGAGAAACCCGTTCCCATCCAGCTTCGCGCGTTGAGCGGCCTGGTTTCGATTGTTATCCCGCGCGCAGGGATTTCCACACGCCACGCCGTCGGCACCTTGCGGTCGCCGATCTCGGTGAAGGCGGTCGGCGTGATGCTGTTATCGCCCGAGGCGATCTCGCTCGATCGGCCGTCCGGCGTGATCCAGTTGCCGAACAGGTTGCTGCGGCCGTCCTTCTGGCGCAGCCGGTAGAGCATCAGCTTTTGATCGTTTGGTAGATGCAGCGAGAACCAGTCCCAGCCGGTCTGGTCGGCTGCAAGCGGCTGGCTGCTCCATTCGCGGTCCATCCAGGCCTGCCCGGTGACGTCTACCGGTCTGTCGTCGATGACGATGCGGCCGGCCGCCTTGAAGAAAGGCTGGCTGTAGTAATAGGACGCCTGTCCGCGATCGGACTTCTTGCTGTAGCCGCGGTCGCCCTGCAGCACCAGCGCCCGGTCTGCATCAAGGCGGAGCTCGTAGCTGAAATCCGCGCCGGTCGCGCTGAGTTTCAGCGGCGCCACTTTGTATGCATTGAATCCGTCGAGCCCGCGCATCTCCCAGGCGTCGATCCAGGCGACAAAGGAATTCGACTCGACGCCGGCCTGCCCGATGCCGCCGCGCGCAAAGGTTTCGGAATAGCGGTGCGTATCGGCGCGGGTGACCGCGGCATGTCCCATCCAGACCTGCTGGTTGGCCCAGCCTTCAAGCTGCGCGCCGGCGCGCATCGCCTGCCGGAACAGCGTCCATTGCGCGCCATGAGCGGTGCCGGCCGTATCGACGAGGTTCGCGGTTACATACCACCATTCGATGCGGAATTCGGGATGCGGACCGTGATCGAGCGGAAAGACGAAGTTTTTTCCCGGCACGACCGGCGCGAAACCATCGGCGGTCTCGCCAAGCCCCGCGAAACCTTGCGCATGCGCGCGGCTCGCGAGGCCGACTGCAAGCGCGCCGCCGACAAACGCCCGGCGCGAGATTTTCACCTCTCCCGCTTGCGGGAGAGGTCGGCGCGTAGCGCCGGGTGAGGGCTCTCTCCACACGGACTGTCCCATCGTGGAGATACCCTCACCCCAGCCCTCCCCCGCACGCGGGGGAGGGAGCCCAGCATCGATTGTGGATGCCATTCGGCCTATTGTCATCTACCGCTCATTGACAAAGATCCGTATCAAATTCGCCGGCTGCATCCGCGCCAATCGAATGACCGGCAGCAGCGCGGCACAGAGCGCGGCCGCCAGGGCAACGCCGAGCAGCTCCACCAGTTGCAACGGAAACACCTGGAACGGCAACCGCCAGCCGAACGCCTTCACGTTCACGACGGCAAGCAGGCACCACGCCACCAGAAGGCCGAGCGGCAGCGCGAACAGCGAGGTGATCAGCGCCATCGCCATCGTCTTCAATAGTTCGATCCGCGCGAGCCGCTGCCGCGTCAGTCCGATCGCCCATAGCGGCGCAAGCTGCGGCAGGCGGGAATTCGCCAGCGTCAGGAGGCTCGTGAGCAGCGCGACACCGGCAACGCCGAGGGTGAAGGCGTTGAGCGCCGATGTGACCGAGAACGTCCGGTTGAAGATGCGTTTCGACTCCGCCTTTACCGTCGTCTGATCAGCGACGCTGCGGTCATCGAGGCCGAACTTCTGCTGCAGCTCGGCGATCAGCGCGGGCACGGCCGGTGGCGCGACGCGCAGGCCGAACCGCGTCTGCGGCACTTCCGGAAAATGCTGCGTCAGCGCGGCAAAGTTCACGGCAACCTGGCCCTTGGGGTTGCCGTAATCGGCGTAGATGCCGACGATCTCGAGCGGCCAGTTGCCGGCGGGCGCAGGCAGCTCGATCCGGTCGCCGATCGCAAGTTTCAGCCGCCGCGCCAATTGCTCGCTGGCAAAGCAGGTATCGCCGGCGCGCACGCGGTCCCATCCATCCGACCTCGCTTCCAGCAGCGGCCAGTTGTCGCGAAACGTCGCCTGATCCGGCAGGCCCAGCACCTCGATCGGCATGCCCGCAAGCTGCGCATCGGCGCGGCCGCCGGGCAGGATGGCCTGGACCTCGCGCCGCCCGCGCAGCCAGGCCTTGATCTCATTCGCCTGCGCATCGCTGGCTGCGTTGACATAGACGTCGGCGGCGAGCCGTCCGTCGAGCCAGACCAGGAAGGTGCGGCTGAAACTTTCGACCATGGTGCTGACGCCGACATTGACCGCGAGCGCGAGCAGCAGCGCCATCAGCGCCAGTGACAATCCCGAAAGCTGCTGGCGGCTGTCGGCCCAGAACCAGACGCTGACCGGCCGCCCGGCGCTGCGTTGGCCGAGCGCCAGCGCGATCTCCAGGATCATCGGCAGGATCAGCGCCGCGCCGAGCATCAGCGCCGCAAGCACGGCGAAGCCCGAGAGCAGGGAATCGCCGAACCAGAGGAAGCCGCCGGCCACGGCAAAGGCGGCAAGCGCCGCCGCGCTCTGAAACACCAGCCAGCGCCGCTGCGCCTGTTGCCAGGCCTGCGGCTGCGCCGAGGTCAGCACCGGCATGCGGATCGCCTTGGCGAGACTAGCGGCGGCCGCCGCCAGCGCGCCGAGGATGCTGATCGCGATGCCGGCGAGCCACCACTCGCCCTTCAACGTCAACTGTCCCGGGATCTGTGCGCCATAGAGCCCGCGCAGGGAGGCGGCGACGTCAGGCAGCAGCGCTGCCGCGATGAAATAGCCGCAGACCAGTCCCGCCAGTCCCGCGAGCAGCGCGAGCGATACCAGCTCGGCTACCAGCACGCTGTTCAGCATCCGCGCCGACACGCCGCAGGCGCGCAAGGTGCGCAGCATCGGCAGGCGCTGCTCGAAGGCAAGCCCGATCGCGGAGTTGACGATGAACAGGCCGACGAAGAACGACAACAGCCCGAACGCGGTTAGATTCAGATGGAAGCTGTCGGTGAGGCGCTCGAGATCGGTTTCCGCATTGGGCTCGACCAGGCGCAGCCTGTCGCCTGCGATGCGTTCCAGCGGCGCCCGCCTGGCGCTGGATTTCCCGATCAGCAATCGCGAGATCTGGTCCGGCGTCTTCAGGATCTGCTGTGCCATGCCGATATCGACCACGAGCGCGCCGGGCACGAGCTGTGCCTGCACGCGGAGTGGCGGCAGCAGCACGCCGCCATTCGACGAAGGCCGCTCGCCCTCCTTGAAGCCGAGGTCTGCCAGCGTCTCGGGCGCGACCAGCATCTCACCGGGCGGCGTGACGAAGGACCGCAGATCGGTCCGGCCGATCACGGGCGCCGTGCTGACTTCGCCCGGCAGGGTCACCGGCTCGATACCGAGCAGCCGATACGATCGTCCGCCAATCTGCACGCGTCCCTCGACGACGGGCGAGACCGGCCAGCCGGCGCGGCGCAGATCGACGAAGAGGTGTTGCGGAAAGCTGGTGCCGTCGCGACTGATGAGCATCGCGGTGCGGGCGCCGCCGAAGGTCGACGCCGCGCGATCATAGGCGTTGCGCGCCTGCTGGTTCAGCGCCTGCACACCGCTCCATAACGCGGTCGCCGAGATCAGTCCGATCAGCAGCGTCGCAAGCTGCATCGGATGCCGGCGCCAGTGGCTGAGCAGTACCGCCAGTATCCACAGCGCCCGCCTCATGCGATCACCCCCGCATGCAGGTTGACCTGGCGGTCGAGCAATGCTGCGAGCCGCGCGCTGTGTGTCACCAGCAGGAAGCCGCAGCCGGTCCGCGCCACCAGGTCGCGCGCCAGCGCCAGCACCTCGTCGGCGGTCTCTTCGTCGAGATTGCCGGTCGGCTCGTCCGCGAGCAGCAGCAGCGGCTTTGGCGCCAGGGCGCGGCCGATCGCGACGCGCTGCTGCTGGCCGCCGGACAATTGCTCCGGGTATCGTTTCAGGAGACGCGCCAGCCCAAGCCGCTGCACCAGCTCGTCGTGCCATTTCGGATCATGCCGTCCGGCGATCCGTGACTGAAAGGTAAGATTGTCTGCAACCGTCAGGCTCGGAATCAGGTTGAATTGCTGGAACACCAGCCCCAGCCGGTCGCGACGCAGCGCGGCACGGCCGGCATCGCCGAGGTCGGAGAGGCTGACGCCATCAAGGATGATCTCGCCGCCATCGGCCGCATCGAGCCCGGCGATCAGGTGCAGCAGTGTACTCTTGCCGCTGCCGGATTCCCCGGTCAGCGCCACGCTTTCGCCCGCGGCGACCGTAAGATTGACGCCGCGCAGCACCGCAATTTCCTCGCCGGCCGAACGATAGCTCTTCCTCAGGCCGGTGACGTTGAGCACGGGGCGATTTCCACTTGCCATGCGCTGTCGATGCCACGGCAGAGCCGGCAGGTCAAAATCCACGGTTGCCTTGTCAGGAAACCCAAGGCTAGCATCGGTTTCGGACCGGCCGACAGAGCCGAACAAGAGCGAAAACGACGGGGAGAGCCAAGCATGACCGCACAGCCGACGCCGAAAGGCGCCTGGAAGATCACCTTCCTCCTGTTCCTGTTCATGCTGGTAAACTTCGCGGATAAGATCGTAGTTGGCCTCGCCGGCGTGCCGATCATGACCGAACTGAAGCTCGATCCGGAGCAGTTCGGGCTGCTCGGCTCGTCCTTCTTCTTCCTGTTCTCGATCTCGGCCATTGTGGTCGGCTTCATCGTCAACCGCGTCGAGACGCGCTGGGTGCTGCTCGTGCTGGCGCTGGTCTGGGCACTGGCGCAGTTCCCGATGGTCGGCACCGTCGGCTTCACCACGCTCCTGATCTGCCGCATCATCCTTGGTGCGGGCGAGGGACCGGCCGGGTCGGTGGCGGCTCACGCCATCTTCAAATGGTTCCCTAACGAGAAGCGAACCTTGCCGATCGCGATCCTGTCGCAGGGCTCGGCGTTCGGCGTGATCCTGGCAGTGCCGGCGCTGAACTGGATCATCGTCAATCACGACTGGCACTATGCGTTCGGCGCGCTCGGGATCGTCGGGCTGATGTGGGTTGTGGCGTGGTTGATCCTCGGCAAGGAAGGCCCGCTGGTGGAGAACGCGGCGACGGCGGCCGGCGAGCAGCGCATTCCCTATTCCAGGCTTTTGACCTCGCGGACCTTCGTCGGCTGCGTCGCCGCCACCTTCGGCGCGTACTGGGCGCTGTCGCTCGGGCTCACCTGGTTCACGCCGTTCATTGTCAAGGGACTGGGCTTCTCGCAGCATCAGGCCGGCTTCATTTCGATCCTGCCATGGGTGTTCGGCGCCGTGGTCGTCATGCTCACGGGCTGGATTTCGCAATCGATGCTGACGCACGGTTTCACCACCCGCGGCGCGCGCGGCGTGCTCGGCTCCGTGCCGCTGATCGTCGGCGGCGCGATCATGGCGATCATGCCTCATATCACGCCGGGCGGACTGACGATTGCGCTGCTCGTGTTCGGCTCCGGCCTCTGCGGCTCGATCTACGTGGTCTGCGCACCGATGATCGGCGAGTTCACACCGGTCTCGCAGCGCGGCGCCGTGATCTCGATCTACGGCGCGCTCTATACGCTCGCCGGCATCGTGGCTCCTGCGGTCATGGGCAGCGTGATCCAGCACGCGGGGAATCTGTTCGACGGCTACATGACAGGCTTCACCATCAACGCCGTGATCATGATCGCGTCCGGATTGCTCGGTTTGTTGCTGCTCTGGCCCAACACCGAGCGCGCGCGGCTGCGCCACGCGGTGGCGCCTTCAAGCGAACTGAAGAGTGCGGTGTCGCCGACGTAGCTTTGGTCCGATTGAACTAACGACGCACGTTGGCAAGTATTCCCACGGAATTGGCTCCAAATCGGCAGCGTTGTGTACATCAACGGCATCGTGCATCCGCGCGAATGCGAATCAACGAGAGTCATGAGTTATCCGACGCGCAAGACGACAATTGTGCAGCTACTGATAGGCGTGATTCGAACAAGAGCGGGGCGGGCTCGACCATTTTTTCGGACGTCGATCAAACGTCAGTCAAGGTGACGTTCTCGCTTTAAGAAATGGCGTGACACGCGTAGTCGTGCTCGCGCGGCGGCGCACTCGCGCTCAGTCATGAACCTTTAGCCAAGAGGTACAGACCTACTGATAGGTGATTGAGCCTGCATGCCCGGCCTACCCGTCGCAGGTCAAAAATTCGGTCCTCTTGTCAGCCGGCTCACACTTCCTTTTGCGGGTCAGTGGGACTATCAAACTTGAGGACGATCAGTTTGAAAAGCAATTGGTGAGCATAGCTGACAACGAGAGTGTTCCTGCAATTATCGCTTTGCGTCGCCGCCGTGACCGTTACCGGTTTGATCGTGGTCGGAGCATGGTAGTGCAATTCGGCTAACCGCCAACCAGCCGGGGGGTGGAGCCAATGCAGCAGATTGCGGACTGGCTCGAGAAGCTTGGGCTTGGGCAATACGCGAAGCGTTTTGCCGAGAATGGGGTCGATGTTGTCGTCCTTCCCGAACTAAAAGATGAGGACTTCGATAGGCTCGGGGTCCTGCTTGGCCATCGCCGTAGAATGCTGCGTGCTATCGCCGAACTCAATCAGGCCGAATTGATTGCGGCTCGTCCGCATGACGCCGAGCGACGCCACCTGACCGTCATGTTCTGCGACCTGGTAGGCTCAACTGCGCTCTCGGCTCGTCTCGACCCCGAGGATATGTGGGAAGTGATTGGTGCCTATCGGGCCGCCTGCGCAAGGGTCATTGCCGCTTATGACGGCATCATCGCCAGGTTTATCGGAGACGGAATCCTCGTCTATTTCGGCTATCCCCGCGCACACGAGGATGATGCGGAGCGCGCAGTGCGAGCGGGGCTCGACATCATCGCCGCAATAGAGCAGCTCGAAACGCGCGCGCACGAGCGGGCCGAGGTGCGGATCGCCATCGCGACAGGGCTGGTAGTGGTAGGCGACCTCATCAGCGGAGGCGCATCAGAGGAGCAGGCGATGGTCGGCGATACACCGAACGTCGCTGCTCGGCTACAAGGCTTGGCGGAGCCGGGGGTGGTTGTCGTTGCTGCTTCGACGCGCCGGCTGCTTGGCGATCTGTTCACTTTTCGCAACCTCGGCCGGCGCGAGGTCAAGGGCCTCTCCGAGCCCATCGCGGTTTGGGCGGTCGAAGGTGCAGCCGCGTCGGAGAGCCGTTTCGAGGCGGTACGAACAGCGCGTTCCATTGGCTTTGTCGGCCGCAAGGCGGAGATTGACTTCGTGCTCTCGCGCCAGCGGCTGGCGTGGCAGGGCGAAGGCCAGGTGGTGTTGATTTCCGGAGAGGCCGGGATAGGCAAATCGCGCCTTGTGGCAACTCTCTCGGAGAGCCCCGCGTTGGGGTCGCACCGCCGGGTCCAGTACCAGTGCTCGCCCTACCACTCGAACAGTGCGCTTCATCCTTTTATCGCTCAGCTTGAACGCGCCGCCGGCATCAGGTCGCAAGACGCGTCCGGACAAAAGCTCGACAAGCTCGAGGCAATGCTCGCGCTTGGAACGCAGCAGGTGGCAAGAGTGACGCCACTCATTGCCGCGCTTCTGTCGATCCCGGCCGGCGAGCGCTATCCACCGCTCGGCTTGAGTCCAGTGCAGCAGCGGCGACAGACTTTCGCCGCCCTCCTCGACCAGCTTGAGGGTCTGGCACGGCAGGGGCCGCTGCTGGTTGTCTGCGAGGACATGCATTGGGCTGATGCCACGACGCTGGAGCTGTTCGACCTTGCGGTCGATCGGATCAGGGGACTTCCGATACTCGCGCTTGCGACATTCCGGCCGGAGTTCGAGCCGCCCTGGGCGGGTCTTGCGAATGTCAGCCTGCTGCAGGTCGATCGGCTTGATCGGCAGGACACGCGCGCTTTGGTCGAGGAGGTGACCGTCGGTCGACAGTTGCCGGGCGAAATGATGACGCAGATCATCGACAAGACGGATGGCGTCCCGCTGTTCGTCGAAGAATTGACCAAGATGGTGCTGGAGTCCGGGCTGCTCGTGGAAGATGCGGGGCGCTATCGTGTCGATAGCCCGCTGCCGCCGCTTGCCATTCCCGCGACGCTGCAGGACTCGCTTATGGCGCGGCTTGACCGGCTGGCGCCAGTCAAGGAAGTGGCACAGATAGGTGCCGCCATCGGACGCGACTTCTCATACACGCTGCTGCGATCCGTGGCGGGGCGCGATGATCTCACGCTGAGCGGCGCGCTGGCGCAACTCGAAGAGGCCGAACTGCTAATTCGCCATGGGACGCCACCGGAAGCGACCTATAGTTTCAAGCATGCGCTCGTTCAGGAAGCGGCTTACGAAAGCCTGCTCAAGAGCCGACGGCAACTGCTCCATAAGCACATCGGTGACGTTCTTTGCGACAAGTTTTCAAGCATCGCCGAGACGGAGCCGGAAGTTCTGGCATATCACTTCACCGAAGCGGGTTTGAGTGAAGTAGCCCTTGAGTGGTGGCGCAAGGCGGGCCAACAGGCGTTGAAACGCTCGGCTTATGCCGAGGCAATCGCACATCTCGCGAAGGCGGTCGCCATCGCGGACGGGCTGCCTGATGAGTCAGGCCGGATCATGAACCGGCTCCATCTTCAAATTGCATACGGCCGTGCGCTCCGGGGAGGCCTCGGGCACAGCGCTCCCGAGACGGTGGCCGCATGGAAGCGCGCCCGGCAGTTCGCAGCCGACATCAATGATCCCGTCGAGCTGGCGCCGATCCATTCGGGCCTGTTCAACGCCAGCTTGACCCACGGCGAGCTCGCGCCGATGCGGGAGTTGGCAGAGGCCATCTCAAGCGCGGTCGACCAACGACCGGAATCGCCGGTGGCCGCGGTCGTCGCACACTGGACGAGCGGGGTGACCTGCTGGTTCGGGGGCGATTACCTGAGCGCGAGAGTTCATCTTGAGAAAGCACTTGCGATCTATGATGCCGAGCCGAATCCGGCGAGCTTCAAGGCGTCGGCGCTGGACCTGCCCTTCGTTATCATGCGGTTTCTCGCTCTGGTACTTTGGCCGCTGGGAAGCATTGATCAATCGCGCAGGCTCGCCGGGGAGGCGGTTCGCGCGCAGGGAGCGAAGCCTGCACTCGCTCAAGTTAATGCGCTTGTTCACAAGGCTGTCTTCGACGGACTTTGCGGGGGTATGCTGCAGCAGACCGAGACGATCCTTGCCCTTGCTCTCGCCCGCGAGCATACGATGCCGTTGTATGTGGCCGCCGGCACCTACCTGAACGGCTTGGCAAAGTGGCGTGCCGGCGACCGACCGAGTGGGCTGGCGGACATGCGCCGGGGCTGGACCTTGCTTCACGAAAATGACTGCTACCTTTGTGAACCATTTTGGGGGATGCAGGTTGCGGTGGCGGATGCAGAGGAAGGGCAACTCGAGACCGGGTTGGAGATTTTGCGGGAGTTGATCGTCTGGACGGAACAGTCAGGCCAGCATTGGCTTGATGCCGAGCTGCATCGTGTTCGCGGTGAGCTTCTGTTGCGTGGTGAGAATTTGTCGGCTGCCAAGGACGCCCTGAACAGAGCTCTGCAAATCGCCCAGAGCCAGCAGACGAAAACCTTCGAACTGCGCAGCGCGCTTGGGCTTGCGCGTCTATACCGCATGAACGGCCGGGCGGGCGAGGTACAGGAGGTCCTCGCGCCGGCGCTCGCTGGCTTCGATATGCGGCAAGATCTCCCCGAGATCCGGGAGGCGGAAGAGCTACTCAAGCAGAGGTACTAACGGTCGGCTTCCAGGCGCGAGCATTGCCGAGCGGTCGTCGGCTGACAGCGATAGTTAGTCAGCCGGGATGAAGCGGAGTGTGCCTGCTCGACGCGTTGGCCTGCCGGTGTCGTTCGTGTGATTAACGCCATCCATGACAGGCACCTCAGAGAAATCGAATGGGCTTACCCCGTCCAGGCACGCCACGTTTACGGCATAGAGATTCTGGTTAGATCGTCGTTGATGATGTGTGTATATTCCGCAACGAGAACAGAAGAAGTGCTGCGCTGATCCGGTATGGAAGCGGTAGCTTGTTAACGCATCCTCGCCCTGCAGGACCTTGATTCCACCCATTTCCGCCATGACAACGGCGGCGCCTCGCATTCGGCAGTAAGAGCAAGTACAGCGGCGGATCGAATTGAAGCCGTCGCTGAGCGTGACCTCGAAACGCACCGCGCCGCAATGGCACTGGCCAGCCCGAACGTTCGTGTCGCCCACCATGTTGCCTGTGTCTCCTGTTCAGATCACTTCTACGCCCGGTCGTGGTGGGCGGACGAGAACGTCTTAGCGACGTCAACCGGTAGGAAGTCGGCAGTTCGCTGGAACCGTGCAGCCATCATGATTTGCTGACTGCGACTGATCTCAATACGAACGTATCTCTAGAATTTGAGCCGGACAACCCTTCAAGAATTCGCGCATAATGTGAGAAAAATTCACGCGGAGGCTCGAAGCCAACCTTAACGGTGCTGTGTGTGAACTAGGTGGTGTCCAGTGTGTCAGGAGATAGGTCGGGAAAGAGGCATCGCAGATGATGCCGCAATGTGCGCCGCCGTCGGAGAAGCCGGGCACCGAGCTCGGGTGCGGCCGAACGAACGCCGCCGCACCAAGTGCCCGCACTGTGGCCAGATCACGAGGATCAGCGAACGATGATGCTCACTGCGGCCAATCCCTGTAGAGCATGAAACCCATCATGATCATCGAGCTGGCTGCGACCACCGCAGCGCAGATAAGCGGCAAGTCTTCCAGCACGGCGACAATGGCTGCCCGTGCCCTCAGATTTCTCTTCACATGCGCAAAGCGCCAGCCTGCCACACCCATTCGGACAACTCCGTTTGGCCCCCAGCAGCGGCGGTGTGACTCTATCAAGGGGAAGCGCTCGGATCGCTATAGCCAATTCGGATGTAACCTTAGATCAAGGTGAAGGAACCCTTGCGCTGCGACCATGGCGATGTGGCTATCGATCAGGAGCGACAGCCAACTCTACGAGATCGCGGCGGGTGGATCTGAAATGTGCCAAGAGCCAAATCGGATGTGCCGTAAACAGCAGCGCGACCGCGACGACGACCATCGCGATGTACCCGAACAACGATCCTCGGCGAGCGGGTCAGGCTGTATGTCGAAGCGAATTTCCATGCTGCTTGAAGAAGAGATCAAGCTTCACAGGTTCGCCGGTATCTCGCCAGAACAGTTTTTTACCCAGGCTGGCCGCCACCGCGAGGCGATGGTGGCCGCCGATTAGAGTATGGTCATCCGTTGCTTTGGCGATGATCTCGCCGGCTTCGTCGACGATGATTTTCATGCGCCGCCTCCAATGCAACGCGCCAGTCGGCGCGGCAGCGATGGTACGCAATATCTAACCTCGTGCCGGCCCCGGCGTTCCAATCCATGAAGATCACGGCTTCCGCATTCGATACGCGCCACATCGCGCACCGCCATGTTTTGCACTGATCCGCACTAAATAAAGCCGGGAATGCGCGATGGCGAATCCTCAATGGTCGCCGTCGCGCGCCCCCCGCATCTCGTCGCGCCCTCGGAAGGACCCGAGAAACCGATTGGGACGCGGTCGCCCCCTAACTCCTGCCGTACTGGTCTTGATCGTAGGCCTGAAGGATGCGGACAAAATCGGCCATGCTGGATCGATCCCGATTGCCGGCCGTAACCGCAACCTGAGTCTTGGATGCGGGCTGGCTCCCTTGCCAAAACCGCACCAGGAGATCGGCGATGTCTTTCATGGCGTACTCTCCGCAGCCAACTGTGGCAGTAGACGCTAATTACTGTGCGGCAACGCCGCGGCTCGATCAGGGGAAAGGCCGGCGGGCGCTACGCCGCCGACCTTGTCCTGCAACTGCCTGCTCGCGGGCCGGTTCCGTTGCTTTTCACTCCGCATCATTGGGTAGCACCGCGCACTTCGTTGACGCCATTGCGCGCGGGTATGAAGTGACCGTACTGAGGTACGCTCGGGCTAGTGAATGGGTATAGGTCGACAAGACGTCGGTTTAATCCCACGGCGCACACAAGAAGAGGGGCCGCCTGCGTTGCCACAAGCGGCCCAAGGCCAGGGAGGAAACGCCCAAGGAGGGCCGCGATAGCGCGTCGCGGGGGAGCAGAGGAGCGCTACCGCTTACCCCATCTAAAGATGATCGCGATCAGCGGCTCAATTGAACGTCGGTAAATGTCGGGCATCTAAAGGGGGCACGGACCGATACGAAGGTTTATGGCGCTCGCCATCCGACCCGCGCTCTTGCGCCTCCCCTTCGCCTCCGGTTGGATGCTCCCCGGGGCGAGGGCGCAAATAGTCCAAGGAGGTTCTGATGCGCATTCCGGCCTTGGCGATTTTGGCGATCGGCTCGATCTCAATGGGGCCGGCGGCGGCCCAGACTTACGATCCGGGTTATCCGGTTTGCCTGCATGTGTACGGCCGGACCAATTATTACGAATGCCGCTACACGTCGCTGCCTCAGTGCAACGCGTCGGCATCGGGCCGCGCCGCCCAGTGTGTCATCAATCCATATTTCGCGCGCGCGGAAGAGCCCGCGGGATATCGGCGGCATCGCCGCGTCTACTAGAGCTTATTTTGGAGCAGACAAGCTCAATGGGCGGCCATTCCCACAAGGGGAGAGGCCGGAGCGCGCGGCCTAGTCTCGTGCCTAATGCATCCCCTGTGTGCCGCGAATGAGCCGGCCGGGCCTTGCGCCTGTCGCCGCGCCGCCGCGCTGGGTCACCACGCCCGAGACGATCGTCGCCTCGTAGCCGTCGACCTGCTGCAAGAGGCGGCGGCCGCCGACGGGGAGGTCGTAATGCACCTTCGGCGGGTGCAGATGCAGCCGGTCGTAATCGATCACGTTGATGTCGGCCTTGTAGCCCGGCGCGATCAGGCCGCGATCGGAGAGGCCGACCGAGAGCGCGGTCTTGCGCGATTGCACCGCGATCACGAAGGGGATCGAGAGCTTCTCGCCGCGGCTGCGGTCGCGCGTCCAGTGCGTCAGGAGATAGGTCGGGAAAGAGGCATCGCAGATGATGCCGCAATGCGCGCCGCCGTCGGAAAGGCCGGGCACCGCGTTCGGGTCCAAGAGCATCTCGCGCGTTGCGTCGAGATTGCCGTCGGCATAATTGAGGAACGGCACGTAGAGCATGCCGCGGCCCTCGTCGGTGAGCATCGCGTCATAGGCGAGCTCTTCCGGTCGCTTGCCGAGCCGGCGCGCCTGCGCGCCCAGGGCGTTCTCCGGCGGCTGTTCGTAATCGGGCGGATTTCCGAGCAGGTACATCTTGTCGTAGTTGGGCCGGAAGAACAGCGGATCGTCGGTGTCGGTCGCATTCTCGGCGAGGATCGCGGCGCGCATTTCGGGCTGGCGCAATCGCGCTACCCGTTCCTTGAGCGGAAGCCGCGCGATCGCCTTGTAGCTCGGATGGGTCCGGAACGGGTTGCGCGACAGCTCCAGCCCGAGCATCAGCCCGACCGGGCGCGCGGCGATCTGCGCGGTGATCGAGAGGCCGCGGCCGGTGGCCTCGTTGATGGTGTCGAGCGTCTGGCGCCAGCGCCGCGGCGCCTTGTCGTTCTGCGCGAGCGAGAACGAAATCGGGCACCTGGTGTTCTGCGCCACCCGCAGCATCATCGGCAAATCTTCGTCGGCGGTGGAGGCATCGAGCACGAATTGCAGCACGCTGCGGCCGACGCCATGCATGGCGCCGGCGATCGCGGTCAGTTCGTCCTCGCCCGCCTTCAAGGTCGGCGTGAAGTCGCCGGTCGAGGTGCGGTGGTTGAGGGTGCGCGAGGTGGAGAAGCCGAGCGCGCCCGCGCGCACCGCGTCGCCCGCCAGCGCGGCCATCTGCCTGTTGTCCTCCACGGTGGAGGGATCGCGACGCGCGCCGCGTTCGCCCATCACATAGACGCGCAGCGCCGCATGCGGCAGTTGCGCGCCGATGTCGATGTCGAAGCTGCGCCTCGACAGCCAGTTCATGTAGTCGGGAAAGCTCTCCCATTCCCAGGGAATGCCGGCGCTCAAGACCGGCTCGGGAATGTCCTCGACGCCTTCCATGAGCTGGATCAGCCTTGTGTGGTCGCTCGGACGGCAGGGTGCAAAGCCGACGCCGCAATTGCCCATGATCGCTGATGTGACGCCGTTCTGCGAGGAAGGCGTGATGTCCTGGCTCCAGGTCACCTGGCCGTCATAGTGGGTGTGGATGTCGACGAAGCCCGGCGCGACCAGCTTGCCGCGCGCGTCGATCTCTTCTTTAGCCTTGCCTGAAACCTTGCCGAGCTCGGTGATCTTGCCGTTCGCGATCGCCACATCGGCTTCATAGAGGTCGCCGCCGCTGCCGTCCGCCAGGGTACCGCCGCGGATCACGATGTCAGGCGCTGAGGTCATGGCGCTTCATCCCGGTTTGTTATGGTTGCCCGCATCATGGGTCGTCCCCGGATACTGTCAACCGGCGGGGATGAAGCTCAGCAATGCGCTATGGTGCGGCAACCCGGAAAAATAGCGACATCCGTGCCTCAAACGGAAACAAACTTCCCCGCGGCTCAGCCGGTCTATGCTGGCTATCGCCTGAAAGCCTAGCCCATGTCGCGAAAGGCGTGACCGTTGGTTTCGATCCTCTTTACAAGATCTGGCGGCAATTCGGCTTGAGCCGCCGTACCGTCAAATGCCCATTCCTTGGGATCGGCCAGATCGGGAAGGCCTGCCCCTTTGCGCACATAGAGGCCCACACTCGGCTTTTGCGGATTAATGTAAAGATCGTATTCCTGCATCGAGATGTCTCCTCGTCTGTTGCCAGTCCCGGATCGCCTCAAGCCGCGTTCGTTCACCTCTCTGCCAGATTATAGCGGTCGGTTACGACTGTAAGCATTTAATGCGAGGCAGTGATCGGGCCGTAACAGGCACACCGCAGAGTCCTCTGGAATCACCGGGGAGATCTCTCAGTGACCGCGACCACCAAAGGCGGCGAGCGCGCACTTTCCATGCGGCCTGCCGACGCCGGCCATCACGTTGCCGGCGCTGCGCGCGCGCCGACGCGTCGGGACCGGAGCGTTTGCGCGCTTCGGACCATCTATCTCGGTATCGCGTGTTATGTCGGCCTGAGCGATTGCGCGCATTGCTTGGAAGCAATAGCTCGCGAGGACACCTGAAGGATGGGCCGTCAGGCCGCCGCGCGCGCCTCCGATTCCTGCGGCTTGCGGTCGGTGACGAGGGCGAGCAGCACCGTCAGCACCATGAAGGCGGCGGATGCGCCGAACACCCAATGCGGCAGATTATGGTCCATGATCCAGCCGAACAGCAGCGGGCTTGCGATGCCGCCGAAGTTGAAGCCGGTGGAGACGATGCCGAAGGCGCGGCCGGCCGCACCGGGCGGAGCCGCGTTGCGCACCAGCATGTCCCGCGAGGGCGTGATCACGCCGCCGAGGAAACCGGCCAGGCCGAGCGCCGCGGTCAGCACCGCCGACGGCAGATTGACCAGCGCGATCAGCAGCACGATCGCCGCATTGACCGCAAAGCAGATCGCCGCGACCTGGCTGTGGCGGTGGGTGCGGTCGGCGAGATAGCCGCCGGCGAGCACGCCGATTGCACTGGCGCCGAGGAACGCGGTCAGCGCGATATTGGCCGACGAGAACGACACGCCATAGCCGCTCAGCAGCGCCACCACGCCGAAATTGTTGATCCCGGCGCTCGACAGGCTGAGCAGCGTGAAGAACACGGTCAGCATCATGATCGCCGGCGTCACCACGCTCGCTTGCCCCTTTTCGGCCGCCTCCGGCCCGTCCTTCGCGGCACCGGCATCGGGAATGCCCATGACGACGAGCAATAGCGCCACCAGCGGGCCGATGGCGCCGGCCACCATCAGCGCGCCGAGCCCGCCGATTGCTGCCACCAGTGCCGCCATGATCGCCGGCGCCACCGCGCCGCCGAGGAAGCCGGCAAAGGTGTGGATCGAGAACGCGCGGCCCATCCGCGCCTCGTCCATATGCGCCGACAGGATCGCGTAATTGGCGGGATGATAGACGCTGTTGGCGAGCCCGAGCGCAATCGCGCTCGTGATCAGCGCGGGATAGCTCAAATGCGTGCCGAGCCCGATCAGGGCAAAGCCGCCCAGGCAAAGCCCGATCAGGAGGATTTTTCGCGCGCCGATATGGTCGGCAAGATAGCCGATCGGCGCCTGGGTCAGGCCGGAGACCAGCGCGAAGGCGGTCAGCGCGAAGCCGAGCTCGATATAGCCGACGCCGAGCTGCTCCTTCAGGAACGGGAACAGCATCGGCAGCACGAAGAGATGGAAATGGCTGACCCAATGCGCGATCGAGATCCCCGTCAGCGTGCGCAGCGCGCTGTCGGTCTTCAATTGCTGCGGTGCGGCGAGAACATCAGCCATATCAGTGAGAAGCCCATCAAATTTGTGACGCCCGGCAAGGCTTGCCGGGAAAATATCGGCTGGGCGTTATTTGTCCATGAAGGCCGCTGCATGGCTGCCCCGGCATACCGCGTCCGAGCGACATGCGGCATTAAAGCGGCAAGACAAGCACTTGCATTGCAGCAATGATCCGGCATGACCGATCCGGCAAGAAAGCTGCGCATCCTGATCCCCGAGGGGGCGAGCACCTCGGCGCGCGAGGCGATCACGATCCTCGGCCTTGCCGGCCACCATGTCGAAGTCTGCGATCCCTCACCCTGGTGCCTGTCGCGCTATTCACGCTTCGTGCGGAAATTCCATCGCTGTCCGGGATTGCGCCACGACCCTGAGGGATTCCTCAGTTTCATCGAGCGGCTCCTGAAGCAGACGCCTTTCGACGTGCTGCTGCCGACGCATGAACAGGGTTTTCTGTTCGCGCGCGCCGAGGCGCGGCTGAAGGGCCGCGTCGGGCTGGCGCTGCCGCGGTTCGACAGCTATCGCCTGGTGCACAGCAAGGCCGGCTTCAGCCGCCTGCTCGACCAATTGGGCCTGCCGCAGCCGCCGACGCGGATCGTGACGTCGGAGAGCGAGCTGCGCGATGCCATCCGCTTCCCCTCCGTGATCAAGACCTCGGTCGGCACCGCGAGCCGCGGCATCTGGTTCGTGCGGGATGAGGCTGATTTCAACATTGCGCTCTACGAGCTCGGCGCGACCGACACGTTCGCCGACCAGCTTCTGGTGCAGGATCTCGTCACCGGCACCACGGAGAAGGCGCAATCGGTGTTTTGCTTTGGGAAACTGGTCGGCTTCCACGCCTACCGGCAGATCGCGCCCGGCGTCGGCGGCGGCGAGGCGATCAAGGAGAGCGTCAGCCGTCCGCAGGTGCGCGCCTATCTGGAGAGAATCGGAGAAACGCTGGCCTGGCATGGCGCGCTGTCGGTCGACGCGATCATGCCGATCGACAGCCCCGTGCCGCTCCTGATCGACTGCAATCCGCGCCTGGTGGAGCCGCTCAACGCTTTCCGCGCCGGCACCGATCTGGTCGATCTGCTGCTGCGGGTTTCGCTCGGCGAGACGCCACAGCCCTTGCCCGAAAGCCGCACCGGCGTGCGGACGCACCTGGCGATGCAGGCGCTGCTCGGCCACGCCTCCCGCGGCGGCACCAGGCGCGACATTCTGGTTGAGTGCGGCGATCTGTTGAAGACCTCAGGGCCCTACAACGCCAGCACCGAGGAATTGACGCCCGTGCAGCTCGACTGGCTCAGCGCCGTGCCGCTGGCGATGACGGCCGGCCTGACGCTGGTCTCGCCGAAACTGGCAAGGACGGTCGCCCGCGGCGGTTTCGGCGCGCATCTGCTCGACCTGAAGAGCATCCGCAAGATCGAGCGCGAGGATTTTGCGGGTCTGCATCAGCCGCCGTAGGGTGGCAAAGCACTCACTCTCCGAAACCGCGCACCGGCGTCGTCCCGTCGAAAGACGGGACCCATAACCACAGGCGGTTGTTGTGGCGCGAGCAAGCAGTTACAGCAATGCACACGACAAAGGCCTGTGGTTATGGGTCCCGGGTCAAGCCCGGGACGACGGGGCGTTGTCCTTGCGCCTCACAACGGCTCATCATCCGGGCCGTAGCGGTCGCGCTTCGGCGTTGCGATGTCGCCGTCCTCGTAGTCGTCGTCCTCGTCATGAGGCGCAGGGGGAGGCGGCGGCTTCGGCTTGCCGCCCTCCTGCTTCGGACGTTTTCCCTTCTTCCAGATCCCGCCCATGGCAATCTCCCGCCACCACGACATAGTGGCTGATTGCGGCGGAACAAGCCAGCCCGCGCGCAGGCCGCGGACCGGCGAGGCGCTTCAGAACGTCGCGCCGGCCTTCACCAGGAAGGTCCGGCCCGGCAGCGGATAGGCGCTGAAGCGGCCGGGCGTGAAGTTGGAGGCGATCGCGTAGTCGTAGTAGAGCGCGTTCAGCACGTTGTTCACGCTGACCGACCAGAAGAAATGCTCATAGGCGCCGCTCAGCTTGAGGTCGATCGTCGCATCGCCCGGAATACGGGTTTGCGTATTGGCCTGGTCATTATCCATGACGCGCGAACTCCAGGCGCGCAGGGTGGCATCGAGCACGAGATAGTTCTGCCAGATATTCCAGGTCACGCCGAGATTGCCTGTCGTGCGCGACACCAGCGGCACGTCGTTGCCGGCGAACTGTCCCTCGCGGAAGACGGCCCGCGTATAGGCCATGCCGCCGCGCAGCGACACGGTATCGCTGACGCGCAGCGAGGCCTGCGTCTCGGCGCCATAGCGCCGGGTCGGATCGAGGTTGACGTTGAAGAACAGCACCGGATTGAAATGGATCTCGTTCTCGAGGTCCATGTTGTAGATGCTGGTCTGCACCTGGAAGCGGTTGGTCCTGACGCGGAAGCCGGCTTCGACGTCATGCGAAGTCTGGGTTTTCAACTGGAAATTCTGCGGCAGGGAAAGGCCGGTCAACGGATCGAACGCAGGTCCCGTCGACACCCGCTCGTCGACATCAGGCGTGCGGAAGGCGTGCGCGGCACGGGCGAACACTGAGAACACGTCGGTGATGCGGTGCTCGACGCCGACATGCAGCGCATAGTTGGTCTCGCTCTGGTCGAGCGGCGTCGCCTGCGCGTCAAAGGCGAACGGCGCGTTCGGATCGTAGCGGTCGCGTGCGCTGAGCCAGGTGTTCTGCACCCGCGCACCATAGGAGAAATCGGTCGTCGGCAGCAGGCCGACCGTGTGCATCCAATAACCGGCGAGCGACTGCTGCGACAGGTCGTAGGTATGGATCGGCGGCACGCCCTGGAACGCACCGCGCTGCTGGTGGAACGTCGCATCGTAATAGTCGATACCGGTCAGGATCGACGAGGGAATCCCGAAGATCGAATTGTTGACGCTCAGCCGCGGCGTGATCGACCAGGTCTGCAGCGCGGCGTCATTGTAAGTTGACGCGAAGCTCGGCAGCGGCGAGGCACCGAAGAATGCGCTTTGCGTATCCTTCTGGCGGTAGCCGCCATCGACGATCAGGTCGACGCCGTTCAGAAGGGTCTTGGTGAAGCCGGCCGTGGCGCTTGCGCCCTGCTGGTTGCCATGGTCGAACGGCGTGCTGGTGCCCCTGCGATTGGTGACCAGTTCGTTGACGCCGATCGAAGGATCGACCAGCCGGCCGCCGGGAAAGCCCAGCTTCTGGTCGTCGCCGGTCACGGTCAGGAATGCTTTCAGGTCCGGCGTCGTGTAGTTGAGATTGCCGACGCCGTTGCGCTGGTCGAGCGCATTGTTCACCCGGTAGCCGTCGGACTTGATGCCGTTGCCATAGAACGAGGCCGACCATGGCCCGGAATTCATCGCGGTCGAGATCGCGGCCATGCGCTGGTTGAAGGAGCCGTAGCCGGCCTCGCCGCGGATCGAAGCCGGCGGGCCGCCGACGCCGGTCTTGGTGACGATGTTGATCACGCCGCCGATCGCGTTGTCGCCGTAGAGCACCGCGCCGCTGTTGCCGCGGATGATCTCGATGCGCTGGATCGAATCGAGTGGAATGGTGGAGAGATCGACCTGCGCCATGTCGATATCGTTGAGCCGCCGCCCGTTGAGCAGGAACAGCGTGTTGGCGGTGGCGAAGGCGCCGAAGCCGCGCAGGTCGACCGAGCTCTTGGCGCCGTTGACGCCGCCATAGAGCGATTGAAGCTGGACGCCGGGCACCTGCGCGATGATCTCCGGCAGCGTGTGCGACGGCGAATGCGCGATGTCATCGGCGGTGATCACGGTCGAGGACGTCCCGACGATGCCCGCGAACTGCGGGCCGCCGCCGCCGGATGCCGCTCCGGTCGCGGCGGCGCCGCCCGAGCCCGCGCCGCCGGCCGGCCGCGCGTTGCTAGGCACCTCGCCTGGCGCGGGCCGACGCGGCCCCGGTGTTCCGTCGGACGCAGGCCTGGCGCGGGTGCGGTTCTGGTCGACCGGCGCGCTGACTTCGACCGGCGGCAATTGCTCGGAGGGCGCCTGCTGTGCCTGCGCGGCGGAAACGTGCAAAGCGGGCGCCAGCATGCTCGACGCGAGCAGAAGCGCCCGGCGTCGCCTGGTGGCTGCAATAACGGAAAACATCGGTGAGACCTCGGTATGACGTCAGTGGCACGTCACAGCGAACCAAGGCTCACCATCGCGTTTCGCGCTTCAGGTGAAGCTAATGCCTGTACTCCCCGACCGACATCGTCGCGTGTGACCACGTATGACGGCAGGTCTCCTGGCTCGCGGGTCGTTACCCTTCGTCGCCTTCCCAGGACCGAGACGCCCAGTGGCATAAGACGAAGGATTCACCGCATACAGTTGCGGGGGCAGCCGCGGCTTGAGGGAAGTTTCCCGGTACCGCATTCCCTTTTGATCCCGATAGGAACCGTCGGAGCCATCTAGGATTTTGGCGGCACCTGAGTCAATCCCGGCGAAACTGCGGCGCCCTGTCTCCGATACGCTTTTTTGTTCTGGTGTCGCTTGTCTGCCACCCAATTCGCTGCAAGAAGCAGGGCGCGATGAGTGTACAGGATTTCACGATAGCGGCCGGTCTTGCCGCGCGGCGACGGTTGGGGGCGACGGTTGCGATGATCGCGCTGGTTGCCCTGCTGATGCTGATCTCACTCGGCACCGGTCCGGTGCGGCTGTCGCCGCTGACGGTGATCGAGGCGTTGTTCGGCGGCGGCAGCGATGTATCGCAGGTGATCGTGCGCGAGATCCGCCTGCCGCGCACCATCCTGGCATTCGCGATCGGCGCCATCCTCGGGCTGTCAGGCGCGGCGCTGCAGGGTTTGTTGCGCAACCCGCTGGCTTCGCCCTCGCTGTTCGGCGCGCCGCAATCGGCGGCGTTCGGCGCGGTGCTGGTGATCGCGCTGGGATTGGCTGATGTCCGCTCCTATGCGCTGCCGGTTGCCGCCATCATCGCCGCCTTCGGCTCGGTATTCGTGCTGCTTGCGATCGCTGGCCGCAATGCCGGACTGTTGATCCTGATCCTCGCCGGGCTTGCGATCTCGAGCCTGGCGGGCGCTGCGACCGCGCTGGTGATGAACCTCGCCAGCAATCCGTTCCTGGTGCTCGAGATCGCATTCTGGCTGCTCGGCTCGCTGGAGGATCGCAGCTTCCAGCATGTCGCGATGGCGCTGCCCTTCATCGTAGCAGGTAGCGCCATCCTGCTTTCGCAAGCCAGCGCCTTCCGCGCGCTCACGCTTGGCGAAGAGACCGCGCAAAGCCTCGGCGTCGACGTCGCCCGCCTGCGGCTGTTCGTGATCGCGGGTGTCGCGCTCGGCGTCGGCGGCGCGGTGGCGGTCACCGGCACAATCGGCTTCATCGGTCTGGTCGCGCCGCATCTGATGCGGCCCGTGATCGGCCACGACCCGGCGCGGCTGTTGGTGCCGAGCGCGCTCGCGGGCGCGGCGCTGTTGCTCGCGGCCGATATCGCGGTGCGCATCATCCCGTCGACCTCGGACATCAAGGTCGGCGTCCTGACCTCGATCATCGGCGTGCCGTTCTTCCTCTATCTGATCGTGCGCGAGCGCCGCGCGCTCGGCGGAGGCGTCGCATGACGGCGCTTGTCGCAGAACATCTCAATGTCGCGCTCGCCGGCCGCCGCGTGCTCAGCGATGTGTCGCTGCAACTCGCTTCAGGCCATCTCGTCGCCCTCGTTGGTCCGAACGGCGCCGGCAAGACCACGCTGCTGCGCGCGCTCGCCGGCCTCATTCCCTCCGATGGCGTCATCAAGGTGGGTGGCGAGGGGCTCGCCGCGCTGTCGCTGCGCGAACGGGCGAAGCGCTTCGGCTATCTTCCGCAAGGGCACATGGTGCACTGGCCGCTGCCGGCGCGCGACATCGTCGCGCTCGGCCGCTATCCGCATGGCGCGACCGATCCGGCCCGGCTGTCCCCGCGCGATATTGAGGCGGTGACACGGGCGATGCAGGCCGCCGACGTCATGGAGTTCGCCGCGCGGCGCGTCACCGAACTGTCCGGCGGCGAGCGCAGCCGCGTCGCGCTGGCGCGCGTGTTCGCGGTGGAGGCGCCGATCATCCTGGCGGACGAGCCGACCGCCTCGCTCGATCCGCGCCACCAGATCGACGTCATGAAGGGTTTGCGCGCCGCCGCCGACAAGGGCGTGCTGGTGATCGTGGTGACGCACGACCTTGGCCTTGCTGCGCGCTTCGCCGACCATGCGCTGGTGCTGTCGCAGGGCCGCCTCGCATCGCAGGGCGTGCCGGCAGACGCGCTGTCGGAAGCGGTCATGGCCGATGTGTTCCGCATCAGCGCCTTCCGCGCCGAATATCAGCGCGAGACGGTGATCGTGCCGTGGGCGGAGATCTGATGCGGCGGCTCGCTGCATTCGTCGCAGCGTTCGCCTTGTCCACCACTGTCGCGCTTGCGGCAAGCCCGCCGCGCATCGTCTCGATGAATGTCTGCAGCGATCAATTGCTGCTCTCGCTCGCCGATCCCCAGCAGATCCTGGGCCTCAGCCGGTTCTCCCGCGACGCCTGGCAATCCTTCGCCGCCGACAAGGCGCGCCGTTTCCCGATCCTGTCAGGCGGCGCCGAGGACGTGCTGGTGCTGAAGCCGGACATCGTCGTCGCCAGCCTGTTCGACAAGCGCGCAACGCGCGAGTTACTCAAAGCAAACGGCCTTCATCTCGTCGAGTTCACCGTGCCGCGCACACTGGACGAGGTGAAGGACCAGATCCGCGAGATGGGCGAGATCGTGCAGCATCCGGATCGTGCCGAGGCCGCGATCACCAGGCTCGACGCCGCGGTCGCCCGCGCGCGGCGGGCCGCAACCGGCAAGCACTATCGCGTGCTGCCGCTGGCGCGCCGCGGCTGGGTGTCCGGCAGCGACAGCCTGGTGTCGTCGCTCCTGACCGAGGCCGGTCTGCTCAATCCGGCCGGCGACCTCGGCCTCGCCGCCGGCGGCTACGCCCCGCTGGAAGCGATCGTGCAATTGAAGCCGGACTTCATCCTGGTGTCGGAGGCCGGCGACCGCGCCGAAGACGACGGCCGCGCCTTCCTGCTGCATCCGGCGCTGGAGCATTTCTATCCGCCCGCGAGGCGCATCGTGCTGTCCGAACGTCTCACCGTCTGCGGCGGCGTGATGCTCGCCGACGCGCTGGACGTGCTGACGAAGGAATTGGAGCGCGTGGCGCGATAGCCGCATCCCCTCGTCATTCCGGGCGAGAGCCCGGAATCCATTTCTCCGCTTGCGCATGCGGCGCAATGGATTCCGGGCCTGCGCCTGGCGGCGCATCCCGGAATGACGAGGTGGAGAGATGGGCGCGTCACCTGCCCCGCTGTTCCCGGATTACGCTTCGCTTCATCCGGGCTAGGGATGCAGCGCGCAAGGACGCAATCCTCCCACAAAGGCGCGGTTAAATCGCGCATTGCGACGACTTATATGGAATAGCAGAATCGTTCCGGTGTTGCGCTTTGTACGACAGGCAGAGGAGAGTGGCGTGGCGGAGTTCGTGGTCGAGTTCGGCAAGGACGGCGGGCGGGTCGAGGCCGACGGCCGACTCGATGCTGCTGCCTTTCACCGCAACCATCAGCCGATCTGGGCGGTGCTGGAAAAATTTCTCGCGGGTAAATCCGGCCATGTGCTCGAGGCCGGCAGCGGCACCGGCCAGCATGTCGTGTATTTCGCTGAGCAGACCCCCGACATCACCTGGTGGCCGAGCGACCTCAACGACGCCCATCTGAAGAGCATCGCCGCCTGGCGCGCGCATTCCGCACTTCCGAATATCCGTCCGCCGCTGAGGATCGATCTCTCCGATCCGGCCTGGCCTGGTGCGACACCTGAGGGCGGCGAGCTGCCAAAGCTGCTCGCGGTGTTCTGCGCCAATGTGATCCACATCGCGCCCTGGCGCGTCGCCGAGGGCCTGGTCGAAGGCGCCGCGCGCCGCCTGCGCGACGACGGCCGGCTGTTCCTCTACGGCCCCTTCAAGCGCGACGGCAAGCACACTGCACTCAGCAACGCCGTGTTCGACACGTCCTTGCGCAACCAGGATCCCGACTGGGGCGTCCGCGACATCACCGACCTCGAGAAGCTGGCGGCGCGCGTCGGCTTGTCATTGCAGGAGGCGGTAGACATGCCCGCGAATAACATGATCCTGGTGTTTGGTCGCTCCTAGCCAACGATCTCCGACCTCATCCCGAGGAGCCGCGTCAGCGGCGTCACGAGGGATGGGCCGCGGGCCTCATGGTTCGAGACGGCGCTGCGCGCCTCCTCACCATGAGGAACCACCATCCACCCACCCGATCTTCTCTCTCAAGAACCCAAGCCCCAGCGCCGTGAAGGCGGCGCGCTCCTTGTTGTCCTTGCCATAGCCGTGGCCGCCGGCCGCGGGCTCGTAGAAATACGCCTCATATCCCATCGCCTGCAGCTTGGCGGTCATCTTGCGGGCGTGGCCGGGATGCACGCGGTCGTCACGGCGCGTGGTCGCGATCAGGATCGGTGGATATTGCTGGCCCGGCTTCGCCGAGTGATAGGCGGAATAGGTTTGCAGCCAGGCCCATTCCTCGGGCTTGTCGGGATCGCCATATTCCGCAATCCAGCTCGCGCCGGCGAGCAGCCTGGTGTAGCGGCGCATGTCGATCAGCGGGATCGTGCAGAACAGCGCGCCGAATCTTTCCGGGTAGCGCACCAGCATGTTGGTGATCAGGATGCCGCCGTTCGATCCGCCTTCGGCCGCGATCCGCTCGGGCCGCGTCACGCCGCGCCTCACCAGATCGGCGGCGACGGCGGCGAAGTCGTCGTGCGCCAATCGCTTGCCCGCATAGCGGCCGGCGTCGTGCCAGCGCGTACCGAATTCGCCGCCACCGCGTATATTGGCCTTCACAGTGGTGCCGCCGCGCTCCAGCCACAGCTTGCCGAGCGCCGGGTTGTAATAGGGCTTCACCGGTACGCCGAAGCCGCCATAGGCCGTCAGATGCACCGGCGCATCGCCGGTCCCGGTCGCAGGTCCCGTCTGCACATAGGGGATGCGTTCGCCGTCGACCGAGATCGCCTCGTGCTGGGTCACGACGAGTCCATCCGCGTTGAACGTCTTCGGCGCCTGCTTCAGCACCGTGGGCGCTCCGACCTTCTCGATCAGCATCAGCGAGGACGGCGTCAGCGGATCCTGCACGTTGGCGAGCAGATCGCCGTTGCTCTCGGATATGTGGCCGTCGAGCCGCCAGACATCGACGACGCCGATCTCGGGCAGCCCTTCGAGCCGCTCGCGCGTCCAGCCGCCAGCCGATGGCATGCAGATCTCGAACACCGGCCGCAGCTCGTCGAGGATCGACAGCACCAGCCGGCCCGCGGTCCAGGAGAAGCCCTGCAGCGCCCGCCGCGGCTCCGGCTCGAAGACGACGGTGAAATCGCGGCTGCCGGCGAGGAATGCCGACAGCGACATGCCGAGCACCGTATCCGGCGCGTAGGTCTTGCCACCGACTGTCCACGTCTCGCGCAGCTTGACGACGAACCAGTCCTGATAGGCGAGCAGCCAGATGCTGGTCGGCAGATCGAGCTTCGTCTTCGCGCCCGTCTCGTCGCCGAGCCAGGCATTCAAGTTGAAGAAATCGAGCCGGTCGATGTACCACGTCCGTGGGACCGGTCCGGAATCGTCGACCTGAGAGCTTGCGCTCATGCGGTCGGCCGGCACTTCGAACAGCACCGGCGCGCGCTCCACGGCCTCGCCGCGCCGCCATAGCCTCACGGTTCGTGAATAGCCCGAGGTGGTCGCCATGCCTTCGCCATAGGCGCTTGACAGCAGCAGCGTGTCGTCGTCGACCCAATCGATGCCGCCCTTGGCCTCCGGCAGCACGAAACCGTCGGCGACGAAGCGCTTTGCATCCATGTCGAATTCGCGCAGCGTCACCGCATCGCTGCCGCCGCGCGACAGTGCGAGGATCGCGCGCCGATCATATCCCGGCCGCATATGCGTCCAGTTCAACAGCCAATCCTGACCTTCGTCGGCGGCGAGCCGGTCGACGTCCAGGAGGATGTCCCAGTTGGGATCGGATTTACGGAATTCGTCGAGCGTCGTGCGCCGCCACAGGCCGCGCGGATTGTTCGCATCCTTCCAGAGATTGTAGAGCAGCCCGCCGCGCCTGCTGACATAGGGAATGTTGTCCGGCCGGTCGAAGATCGCGACAAGCGTGTCGCGATCGGCGGCAAAGGACGCGCCGGCGAATTTCTCCAGCGTCAGCCGGTTTTGGCGCTCCACGAATTCCAGCGCCCGCGCGCCTTCGATCTCCTCCAGCCAAAGATAGGGATCGTCGTCGGGCGCGTCGATCGTAGGCCTGTCGTTGATGGTCATCGCGGAACTCCGAGGGCAGTCACAGAATTCTCGATGTAGGCGCTCGCGCCTGTGCTGTCCAATGGCGTGCGCGCCGCTCGCGCGCCCCAACCACCGTCGTCATGCCGGGGCGCGCGCTAGCGCGAACCCGGAATCCATTGGGCCGCAGGCGCAAGCGGAGAAATGGATTCCGGGCGCACGTTACGCGTGCCCCGGAATGACGGCGGAGAAAAATTCGCCAGCGATTCCAGAGTGATTTGCCCCGTCCAGTCCTCGCACAAAAAATATTCCGCTTCCGTCGTCGGGCAAATCAGTGATTTAACTCCGCGCGTCTCACCCGAATGAGGGGCGGCTCGCGATCGTCACGAACGTTGCGGTGAGATGCGGTGGACGCTGATATCACGACTGACGAGCGTGACTATCCGTGGACGGCGAAGTCGTGTGGTTCTGGCGCCCCGACGCCGGCGCTAAGTTTTTTGCGTGAACAAATTCACGCGAGAGATGACGGTGGCAAGAAAGCCCGGTCACCGGGAAGAGCACGAAGTAAGCCGTAAACCACTGCGCAGGGAAAGCCGGTGTTGCTCCGGTTGACCTGTGGCCCTACCCCCGTGCTTTTTGTTGCACGGGGCCCACGGGTGCAACCGGCACCCGGCTTTCCCTGCGCCCTCTGCGATTTGAGAGGGTGGAACGAGATGCAAACCTCGGGCGCAATGCGCCGCGAGATGGCGGACTCACATCCCCTCCGCTGTTTGACAATTGAATCCGAAAATCCATCCCCGTTATTGCCCCGCTTCGCTCGGAGCGGTGCGCTCCACTCCATCCCCTCACCCTGAGGAGGTCGCGCAGCGATCGTCTCGAAGGGCGAGGCCACCGGCGGGGCCTCATGGTTCGAGACGCGCGTTCCGCGCTCCTCACCATGAGGGTCTGACAGCGGCGCCCGAGTCGCGCGCTATCCCACCTAACGCCTCACGTTCCCTCTTCGTTGAACTTGCTCGCAACGAGTTCGGCGATGGCATCGAGAGCGGCTTCGGCTTCGGGGCCGGTGGCGGAGACGATGACAGAAGTGCCGGGGCCGGCGGCGAGCATCATAAGGCCCATGATCGAAGTGCCGCCGACGGTCTCGCTGCCGCGCGTCACCCAGATCTCGGCGTTGAAGCGTTCGACCATCTGCACGAATTTGGCGGAAGCGCGTGCGTGCAGGCCGCGCTTGTTGACGATCTGGAGTTCACGGGAGATCGCACCCGCAGGAACGGTCGGGCCGATTTCGTTTTCGCCCGAGCCCTCGGCGCTCATTTGCCGGCAAGGACGCGGCTGGCAATGGTGACGTATTTGCGGCCCGCTTCCTGGGCCATCGCGATCGCGTCGGGCAACGACCGCTCCTCGCGAACCTTCGCGAGCTTCACCAGCATCGGAAGATTGATGCCTGCGAGCACTTCGACCTTGGGCCGGCTCATGCAGGAGATCGCAAGGTTCGACGGCGTGCCGCCGAACATGTCGGTCAGGATCGCAACACCGTCGCCGCTATCGACGCGGTTGACCGCTTCGATGATGTCGCTGCGACACAGATCGGCGTCATCTTCGGCTCCGATCGTAATTGCTTCAATTTGTTTTTGTGGGCCCATCACATGTTCGAGCGCCGCCTTGAACTCGTCGGCAAGGCGCCCGTGGGTCACAAGCACTAGACCAATCATCGGAAACTCCTCGCGGGTGCTTCTTGGTGCACCGCACGAACGCGCCACTTTGACCATCCAGAGGCCCCGCGCAAGAGGGCATCTTGGCTATCTCCCGGAATTTGGGGGCGGAGAAATACGGGTCTGCACCGGTCTATTCAGTGGCCATATTGCGGCTGATATGGTTACCGATCCGCCCCAAGCAATCATCCGCAACATTACGGGAACATGAACTTTCAGTTGTCGTCAACGCTGCGACAACCAGTAGCAGGGGTGAAATGCCTTCACCGATGGGGATTCGCGGTAGTAAAACACCGTTTATCTCGGTCTGCAGGGCTTCGGGCGGCGGCAGGCGCTCGGCATCGCTGGCGGCGAGATCGACCACCAGCCCCACGATTGCCTCGTTTGTGAACTCAAGGTGGCGGATGCCGAGCCCTCGAATCTCCATCAGCCCGGCCAATTCTGCGACCGGCCGGACGCGCAATTCTTTGCCGGCTGTGTCGAGATGGACACGGTCGTCGCCGACCAAAACGGCCGGCGGCAGCTGGTTGGCGCGCCCGGCGAGGATCAGATCGAAGGCGAGACGCGACTTGCCGGAACCGGATGGTCCGCGGATTAGCACCGCGCGTTCTCCGACCAGCACTGCGGAGGCATGCACGCTGGCGGTGTGGCTCATAGCGCCGGCAGCCTGACCACGAAGCGCGCGCCTGATACCGTCGGCTTGCCGTCGGCATCAGCCGGACCCGGGCGGTTCTCCGCCCAGATGCGTCCGTTATGCGCCTCGATGATCTGCTTGGAGATCGACAGCCCCAGTCCGGAATTCTGGCCGAAGCCCTGGTGCGGCCGGTCGGTGTAGAAGCGCTCGAAGATGCGCTCGAGTGCATCCTCGCCGATGCCCGGGCCGTCGTCGTCGACCACGATCTCGATCTCCGCGCGCACGCGGCGGCAGATGATGCGCACCTTGTCGCCGGCTTGCGAGAACGACTGCGCGTTGGAGAACAGGTTGGAGATCACCTGTCCGAGCCGCGAGTCGTGGCCGGGCACCGCAAAGGTGTCGGTCGGACCGCGGCCCTCGAACCGGGCTTCGACCGCGACGTCGTGGCCGAGCTTGGTCTCGTTGGCGACCGATGTCAGCGTCGTCAGCAGGCGGCGCAGATCGACCTGCGCCATATCCTGGCGCTGCAACTCGGCATCGAGCCGGCTCGCATCGGAGATGTCGGAGATCAACCGGTCGAGCCGCCTGACGTCGTGCTCGATCACGGCGAGGAGGCGGGAGCGGCTGCTTTCGGTGCGAGCCAAAGGCAGCGTCTCCACCGCCGAGCGCAGCGACGTCAGCGGATTCTTCAATTCGTGGGCGACGTCGGCGGCGAACATCTCGATCGCCTCGATCCGGCTGTAGAGTGCGTTGGTCATGTCGCGCAGCGCGCCGGAGAGATGGCCGATCTCGTCGCGGCGGCGGGTGAAGTCGGGAATCTCGACGCGGGTCTGGATGCGGCGGCGGACCCGCTCGGCGCCATCGGCAAGCCGCCGCACCGGACCGGCTATGGTGCTCGCAAGCAGGAGCGACAGCACGATCATCACGGCGGCGGCGACGCCGCCGACCTTGAGGATCGCAAGCCGCTCGGCGGTCACCATCTGGTCGATGTCGTCGCCCTGGGTGGAGAGCATCAACGCGCCATGCACGGCGCGGAAGCGCTGCACGGGGACGGCGACCGAGACGATCACCTCGCCGCGATCGTTGACGCGGACCATGCTGCTCTTCTGGCCGTTCAAGGACTGCGCGACTTCCTGGTAGCCGGTGCCGTTCTCCGGACCCAACTCGCGATAGAGCGGGAGATCGCCGCGGTTCAGCCAGGTGCGGATTGCGATCGTGGTCCGCTCGGCGAATCCCGGCTTCTCGGCATTCGGCGGCGGCAGCTCGATCCGGAACACGTCGCCCTTGCCGTAGAGGCTGCGGCTGTCGAGGATCAGTCCGCCCTCGCGGTCGAAGATGCGGGCGCGCGTCTTGGTCGGCGAGATCAGCCGCCGCAGCACCGGCGCGACGCGTTCGGGATTGATCGGGAAGTCGGAATATTCGTCCGGTACGCCGTAGCTTTCACCGGGCTTGAGGTCGAGCAGCCGCTCCGGATCGATGGTGATGGTGTTGGTCTCGACGGTCGCGGAGGCCGCGATCGCGCCGGCGATGATCTCGGCCTGCACCAGAAGGCTCTGGGCGCGCGCATCGATCAGGCCGGCGCGGAATTGCGAGAGGTAGAGGATGCTGGCGACGAGGGCGACCAGGCCCGCGAGATTCAGCGAGACGATGCGGCGGGTGAGGCTCGAGAAGGACAGCGCGAAGAAGAACTGTCCGGCGCGGCTCAGCAAGTCCAGCGGCCGCCAGCGCTTTGCCGCCACCTTGTCGGCAAACTGGTCCTGATCGAGGAGCGCCTGGGCGTCCTCGACGGTTTGGGCTGGGTCGGGCTGCGTTCGATCAAGCACTGGCAGAACTGCCGGTTCGTTGACGAGAGGTGTTACCATGCAACGCTATCGGGCCCGCACCCTACCCCATAGGTGCGGACCGTGTCAGTTAACAAAGCGGGCTTTCGCCGCGGATCAGGCTTCCTTGAAGCGATACCCCACGCCGTACAAGGTTTCGATCATCTCGAAATCCTCGTCGACCACCTTGAACTTCTTGCGCAGCCGCTTGATGTGGCTGTCGATGGTGCGATCGTCGACATAGACCTGGTCGTCATAGGCGGCATCCATCAGTGCATTGCGGCTCTTCACCACGCCGGGCCGCGTCGCCAATGCCTGCAGGATCAGGAATTCGGTGACCGTGAGCGTCACCGGCTCGTTCTTCCAGGTACAGGTGTGGCGCTCCGGGTCCATCCTGAGCAGGCCGCGATCGAGCGCGCGCGTATCCGGCTCCTTCGGAGCGGCGGTCGGATCCTTTGGCTGGCCGCGGCGGAGCACGGCCTTCACGCGCTCGACCAGGAGGCGCTGCGAGAATGGTTTGCGGATGAAATCGTCGGCGCCCATTTTCAGGCCGAACAATTCGTCGATCTCTTCATCCTTGGAGGTCAGGAAGATCACGGGCAGATCGGATTTCTGCCTCAGCCGTCGCAGCGTTTCCATGCCGTCCATGCGCGGCATCTTGATGTCGAGGATGGCCAGATCCGGCGGCGAGGTGCGGAAGCCGTCCAGCGCCGACGCACCATCCGTGTATGTCATGATGCGGTAGCCTTCGGCTTCCAACGCGATCGAGACAGAAGTGAGAATATTGCGGTCATCATCGACCAGGGCGATTGTGGGCATGAGCCTGCTTTCAGTTTCCAGTTGGCTGAAACGGCGAGCATTCCGGTGATGCGCCGCATAATTGGGCTTCGGACGCGGTCAGCGAGCAATGCAACGAAGGCTGAAGTGTGACCGAGTTCCGCCAAACGCTTCGCCCCCGCGACGCGTTCGACCCGTCTGGAGCCCGTTTACCCGAAAAAAGCCCCGAAGTGCAACCACATGGCCAGACAATTGCTAGGTAATTTCGATGCGAGCAACCGCCGATTTCGACCCCGCCAGGCTGGCCCGTTCCCTGCTCCGGAGGAGCCGGCAAGGGGCCTTGGCGACGCTGATGCCAGAAACCGGCGACCCCTATTGTTCCCTGGTCAGCATCGCGTGCTGGTCGGGGGGCGGAAGAGATGGAAGGCGCGCCGCCGCGGCCTCTCGCGCTGCCGCTACTCGTCGCCCATCCATCCTAGCAAGCATTTGTAAAATATAGTGTTTATGCCTTGCGGATCACCCCCTCCGCCGCCTCATCTGGCCGCCCGCTTCCACCGGATCGTCGATCTCGCGTCCGAGCAGTCTTTGACCGATCCGGTTGGGGCGAAGCGGCTGCTGGAGGCGGAAGCCGGGGGCAGCCGAGCAATATGAACGAGGCTCACCGCGACGCTGCTCGGGGCCGAAAGCGCCGCTTGGCACTGCATTGGCTGCGACCGCGAGGGCATGGACATGCAGGCGGGCAGGCGGACGCTGCGGCTCGGATTTCCCGAGCGCGCCGGCAACGCCGCGGAGCTGTGCAGGATGCTGGTCCGGCTCGCCGACGAAGCGCGCAAAGGGATAGGCGCGAGCAGCGCGATGTCGCAGCGAATTGAAGAGAGTGCAATCGTCAACGCGCCTGGCATCATGCTTCTCATGCGCAATTGCGCGGAACGTTCGCGCGCGCCGCGCATTCTTATGGGCCGTCGAATTCGATGATGGCTTGTTGACGTCGAGTAAGGCCGTGCAATCAACTCTCTTTGTCGATTGGATTGTGCGATCCGACTGCAGCGGCATCGCCGGTGACAAGGCCCGACGTCTCGTCTCTCCAGACCGCATATCCGGTATCTGCGCGTTGATCGACAGCGACGCAGCGTGTCGGATGGCATCAATTGTGCATCGCAAAGATGTCGTCCCTGGCGTTGATCGCGGCGGATCGTCGCGCGATCCATGGACAAGAAACGCAGCCTTGCGCTGCAGCAAGTGCTTGAACCACATGGGAGCAGATGCCTTGGAATAAACCAAAATTCGGGGACTAGCTTGGCAAGCTCGGATTGCCCCATTATGAGGTCGCTGGACCGGGGCCTTCGGGCTATATTCGTTGTTGGAAAAGGTCACCGCGACTGAGCGCGTTTAGCGACATTCGCGCAATGGGAAACGCGGGTTCGAGGAGGTTCTTCGTGCAAAACACGGGCGTGTACAACGGTGCCTTTGGCGCCGACAAATTCGGCTTAAAAAATCTCAAGCGCGTGCATTGGAATCTTCGCGCGCCGCAGCTCTATCAATATTCGCTTGCGGGAGGCGAGGCCGTGCTCTCGGCCGATGGCGCGCTCTGTGCGGACACCGGCGAATTCACTGGCCGCAGCCCCAAGGACAAGTTCACCGTCCGCGACGCGACCACCGACAAGAGCATGTGGTGGGCCGGCAACCAGTCGATCACATCGGAACAATTCGAAGCGCTCCATCAGGATTTCCTCAAACACGCCGAAGGCAAGACGCTGTTCGCGCAGGATCTTTATGGCGGCGCCGATCCGACCTATCGCATCAAGACGCGCGTGTTCACTGAGCTTGCCTGGCACTCGCTGTTCATCCGTACGCTCCTGATCCGCCCCGAGGCGATCGAGCTTTCGAGCTTCGTGCCCGAGCTCACGATCATCGACATGCCGAGCTTCCGCGCCGATCCGAAACGTCACGGCGTGCGCTCGGAGAACGTCGTCGCGATCGATTTCGCCCGCAAGATCGTTCTGATCGGCGGGTCTCAATATGCTGGCGAGATGAAGAAGTCGGTCTTCACCACGCTCAACTATTATCTGCCGGCGCGCGGCGTGATGCCGATGCACTGCTCGGCCAATGTCGGGTCGAAGGGCGACACCGCGATCTTCTTCGGCCTCTCCGGCACCGGCAAGACGACGCTGTCGGCCGATCCCAACCGTACGCTGATCGGCGACGACGAGCATGGCTGGGGTCCGGACGGCGTGTTCAACTTCGAAGGCGGCTGCTATGCCAAGTGCATCAAGCTGTCGAAGGAAGCCGAGCCTCAGATCTATGCCGCGAGCAAGCGCTTCGGCGCGGTGCTCGAGAACTGCGTGCTCGACGAGGACACCCGCGAGGTGGACTTCGACGACGGCTCGAAGACCGAGAACACCCGTTCCGCCTATCCGCTCGATTTCATCCCGAACGCCTCGCGGACCGGCCGCGCGCCGCATCCGAAGAACGTCGTGATGCTGGCGGCCGATGCCTTCGGCGTGCTGCCGCCGATCGCGAAGCTCTCGCCGGCGCAGGCGATGTATCACTTCCTGTCCGGCTACACCGCGAAGGTCGCCGGCACGGAGCGCGGCCTCGGCTCGGAGCCGCAGCCGGAATTCTCCACCTGCTTCGGCTCGCCGTTCCTGCCGCTCGACCCCTCCGTCTACGGCAACATGCTGCGCGACCTGATCGCCCAGCACAATGTCGATTGCTGGCTGGTCAATACCGGCTGGACCGGCGGCAAGTATGGCGTAGGCTCGCGCATGCCGATCAAGGTCACGCGCGCGCTGCTCACCGCGGCGCTTGACGGCAGCTTGCGCAATGTCCAATTCCGCACCGATGAGTATTTCGGCTTTGCGGTGCCGACGGCGCTGCCGGGCGTGCCGAGCGAGATCCTCAATCCGGTGAACACCTGGAAGGACAAGGCTGAGTTCGACAAGACCGCCCGCGCATTGGTCGGCATGTTCCAGAAGAACTTCGCCAAGTTCGAAAGCAAGGTCGACGCCGAAGTCCGCGCCGCCGCGCCCGACGTGAAGCTCGCGGCTGAATAGCTCTACGTAAATTTCCTCGACTGAAAAGGGCGACCCGCGGTCGCCCTTTTCTGTTCCGGAACATGTCTGCATCACAGCCAGCAACATCCGGAAACACTGCGCAAGCGCCCGTTAACCGCCTTCGCCCGTAACTCGCGCATCTCGATCAATGGAGCACGGCGCGCACGATGGGCGACATCATGAGCATTCTGCAGAATTCCTACGCTTCGGCGTCGCTGTCGACGCCCTCCAATACGACCTATGTCAATGTCGATCCCGCGAGCTACCAGGGCACCTGGGACGGCACCTATTCGAATGGCCAGAAATTCCAGTTCAGCATTTCGCAGGTGAACGGATTCCGCGCCCAGGTGAAATATCAGAACGGCGCGACCGTCCAGTATCAGCAGGTGCTGATCAAGGACAATTCGTTCCGGATCGGCGACACCAAGTTCACTCTTGCCTCGCAAGGCAATGCGCAAGTGAGGAACGTCGTCACCGATCCCGTGTCGGGCAATACGTCACTCATCACGGGAAATGCGACGCAGGATACTTGAAAAGGCGAATAGCGAATGGCGAGTAGCGAATTAGGTCTGCAATGACTTCTTATTCGCCATTCGCTATTCGCAACTCAGTCGGGCAGCACGGCGTTGGTCGGTGTCGGGCGGTCGGTGATCTGCAGCCCGAACAGGCTGCCGATCAGTTCGACCGCGACCCGCGCGGTACGGCCGCGCTCGTCGAGGAAGGGATTGAGCTCGACGATGTCCACCGACCGTACCAGTCCGGAATCGTGCAGCAGTTCCATGATCAGGTGGGCCTCGCGGTAGGTCGCACCGCCCGGCACCGTCGTGCCGACGCCGGGCGCGACCGAAGGATCGAGGAAGTCGACGTCGAAAGAGACGTGCAGCACGCCATTCTTCGCCTTGACGCGATCGATCACGCGGCGGATCAGCACGGCGACGCCGAACTCGTCGATGGCGCGCATGTCGGCGATGGCGACGCGGCGCTCGCGCAACAGCTTGCGCTCCAGCGGGTCGATCGAGCGGGTGCCGATCAGGTCGAGCTGATCAGGTGACATCGACGCGCGCGGCAGGCCGCCGAGCAGGTTGTCGAGCCCGGGCTCGCCGCAGAGGAAGGCGGCGGACATGCCGTGCATGTTGCCGGTGATCGTCGTGTCGGGCGTGTTGTAGTCGGCATGCGCGTCGACCCATAGTGCGAACAGCGGCCGGCCCTTCTCCTGCCAGAAGCGCGCAACCCCATTGATCGACCCCATCGAGAGCGAGTGATCGCCACCCATGAAGATCGGCAGCGCGCCGGATTGCGCCAGCCAATAGGCGCGCTCCGAGACCAGTCGGATCCAGGTCTTCACCTCGTCATAGAACTTCGTATTCGCGGGCACCGGCCCGTCCGAGACCACCGCCGGGATGGAGAGGTCGCCATGGTCGTCGACGGAAAATCCCAACTGTTCGAGTACGCGCGCGATGCCCGCCGTGCGCAGTGCCGCCGGCCCCATCAGCGTGCCGGCCTGCGCGGCGCCGATCTCGATGGGCACTCCGAGAAGCGCGATCCGCGAGGGATTTGAGTTGTCAGCTTCGGACATGAGGCGGCGCTCTCTCAAATCGTAGGGTGGGCGAAGCGAAGCGTGCCCACCATCGACATTCCGCAAGAAGTGGTGGGCACGCTTCGCTTTGCCCACCCTACGCTTTCTCGCTCACGCCTTGAAGTACGCGATCTGCGTCGTGGTGGCGAGCAGGCGGCCGGAGGGCGACCACAGCTCGCCGTTCTGGTCGCCATAGCTCTTATGGAAGATCTTGGCATCGGCCGCCGCCAGCACGCGGGTGATGTCCTCGGCGGCGAGGTCGGCGGCGTCGACATGGAAATAGGTCGTCAGCGACACCGTCCCGAACGGCACCAGTTCCCGCTTGGCGTGGAAGACGCGGCCGAAGAAGGCGTCCGACATGGCCGTCAGCGATAGCGCATCGATCTTGCGCGGCACGCGGTCGGAGATCCAGAGTTTTGAGTAAGCGTCCGGCGCTTCGCTCGAGGGCGTGCCGAATTTCGGCTCGCCCTCGACGAAGCGGAAGTCATATTGCTTGACCCACGAGGCCGCCATTTTGGGATAGGGCAGGGTCTGTTCGAACGGCGTTGCGTCCGGAAACCTCGCCTGCTGATGCGACCAGGAGGAGCGACGCTCGGCGAACACCGCAGTCGCAAGCGTCGCGACCTCGCCGCCGCCTTGAGTCATCTCCACGGACCAGTGCTGGCTCGAACGGTTGGCCTTCACCAGGCGGACATCGAGGTCGAAGGCGCCTTGCGCGACCGGCGCACAATAATTGACGGTGAGCGCGAGAGGATCGCCGGCGCGTTGCGGATGGTCGATCAGGGCCCGCAGGATCGTCGCAGCGGTGGCCCCGCCGAACGGGCCGACAAACGCCCAGTAATCGTCACTGGTCTTCCCCTGCCAGCGGCTGTCGCCGGCAGTGATCGCGGTGGCGTCGTCGAACAAATGCGGGGTCTTGGTGAGCATATGAATCCTCGGTTGCGCGCGCAACGAAGATGCGCGACGGCCGCAGTATCGCGACTACTCGGCGGAATTCAATAACGTCGGAGGTAGTGGTCCTCAGAACACCAGCCCTCATTCTGCGCAGCAGGCGTCTCGAAGGATGGCGGCAGGCTCGGTCGGGGCCTCATGGTTCTCAAGGCGATGCGAAGCATCGTCCGGAGACGCCCGCTGCGCGGGCTCCTCACCATGAGGGGATACGGCGTGTCCCGCGATCTAGCGCTTGGCTCCCCACTGCGCCTGCTCCTTGAGCGTGCGCGGCGCGGGCGGCCTTACCGGCACGTTCCAGATGTCCTCGGCGTATTCGCGGATGGTGCGGTCGGAGGAGAACCACGGCATCCGCGCCACGTTCAGAATCGAGGCCCGGGTCCACGCCGGCACCACCTGCCAGCGCGCGTCGATGCCGCGCTGGGTGTCGTAATAGGAATCGAAATCGGCGCTGACCATGTAGTGGTCGAGATAGCGCAGCGCATGGCCGATCGAGGCGAAGCGCGCGGGATCTCCCGGCGAGAACGCGCCGCTCTCGACCGCGGTGATGGCGCGCGCCAGCCGCGGCGAGCGGCCGATCAGGTCGCTGGCATCGAGTCCCTGCTTGCGACGGACCATGACGTCGCCGGCTTCCATGCCGAAGATCGCGATGTTCTCGGCGCCGACATGGTCGCGGATCTCGATATTGGCGCCGTCGAGCGTGCCGATGGTCAGCGCGCCATTGAGCGCGAGCTTCATGTTGCCGGTGCCGGAGGCTTCCATGCCGGCGGTCGAGATCTGCTCGGACAGGTCGGCGGCGGGGATGATCACCTCGGCCAGGCTGACATTGTAGTCGGCGAGGAAGGCGATCTTCAGCCGACCATTGATCGCGGGATCACTGTTGACGACCTCGGCGACATCGTTGATGAGCTTGATGATCAGCTTGGCGTAGCGGTAGCTCGCCGCCGCTTTGCCGGCGAAGATTTTTACGCGCGGCACCCAGTCGCGCTGTGGCTCATCCTTGATCGCCTGGTACAGCGCGACCGCTTCCAGGATGTTCAAGAGCTGCCGCTTGTATTCATGGATGCGCTTGATCTGCACATCGAACAGCGCTGAAGGGTCGACCTTGATGCGGTTGCGCTCGCCGATCAGCCGCGCCAGCAGCACCTTGTTGTGACGCTTGACGTCGCGGAATTGCTGCTGGAACGCGTTGTCGCTGGCGTACGACTCGAGCCGCTCGAACAGCGAGAAATCGTCGAGCACGGCTTCGCCGCAGACGTCGCGCAGCAGGCCCGTCAATCTCGGATTGGCCAGCATCAGCCAGCGGCGGAAGGTGATGCCGTTGGTCTTGTTGGTGATGCGTGTGGGATAGAGATGGTGGAGATCGTGAAACACGGTCTCCTTCATCAAGTCGGAATGCATCGCCGAGACACCGTTGATGCGGTGCGAACCGACGAAGGCAAGCTGCCCCATCCGCACCCGGCGGCCCGACTTCTCGTCGATCAGCGACACTGAAGCGCGGAATTCGATGTCGCCGGGGCAGCGCTCTTCGGCGAGCGCAAGGTGCTGCACATTGATGCGGTAGATGATCTCGAGATGTCGCGGCAACAGCCGCTCGAACAGTTCGACCGGCCAGGTCTCGAGCGCCTCCGGCAGCAGCGTGTGGTTGGTGTAGGACAGCGTGGCGACCGTGATCTTCCACGCCTCTTCCCAGCGGAAATGGTGCAGGTCGACCAGGATCCGCATCAGCTCGGTGACGGCCAGACTCGGATGGGTGTCGTTGAGCTGTACGGCCGCTTTCATGGCAAGGCTGCGGAGCCCGCCGTCGGCCGCAAGGTGCCGCTTGACCAGATCCTGCAGCGAGGCCGAGACGAAGAAATATTCCTGGCGCAGGCGCAGCTCGCGCCCCGCGGCGCTTTCGTCGTTCGGATAAAGGAATTTGCAGATCGCCTCGGCGCGCGCCTGCTCGGCGCTGGCGGAGACATAGTCGCCGGTGTTGAACACGTCGAGTTTTAATGGATCCGGCGCATGTGCTGACCACAGCCGGAGCGCGTTGACGCGCTGACCGCGCCAGCCGACGATCGGGGTGTCGTAGGCCATCGCCTCCACAGTTTCCGCGGGGTGCCAGACGGCGATGTCGCGGCCGCGGTCGTCGGTATGCTCGACGGTGCCGCCGAAATGGATGTTGTAGACGACTTCCGGCCGCTGGAATTCCCAGGGATTGCCGTAGCCCAGCCACTCGTCCGGATATTCCTGCTGCCAACCGTGGTTGATGATCTGGCGGAACAGGCCGAAATCGTAGCGGATGCCGTAGCCGATGGCGGGGATAGCCAGCGTCGCCATGCTCTCCATGAAGCAGGCGGCGAGGCGCCCAAGGCCGCCATTGCCCAGCGCCGCGTCGGGCTCGCATTTGCGCAGTTCATCGAGGCCGACGCCGAGGTCGCCGAGCGCTGCCTCGAACACCGGCAGCAGGCCCATATTGTTGAGCGCGTCGGTGAAGAGCCGGCCGATCAGGAATTCCAGCGAAAGGTAATAAACCCGCTTGGCGCCGGCGTCGTAGCTCTCTTTTTCCGCCGTGAGCCAGCGATGGGTGATGCGGTCGCGCAGCGCGAGTGCCGCCGCCTTGTACCAGTCGCGCTTGGTCGCCATGCTGGCGTCCTTGCCGATCTCCAGCCTCAGCTTGGCGAGGATCGCACCCTTGATCTCGGCCAGCGCCAATTCATCGATCGGCTGACTGAGCGCCGGATAGCTTCCTGAGAAAGACTGTTCTTGCAACGCGGCAATCCTGAACTTGGGGGACTCGACCATGATCCGATCAGACGCAATCGGATCATGATCTAATCTCTTCGTTTGAGCATGATCTTTTCGGAAAACCGGTTTCCACTTTTCCGGATCATGCTCTAGATAACAAATGATACGCGTCTTGCACTTCAACCGGAACTGCCCCAGCCGGTTGTTGTGCACCGCGCTGGTATGATTTTATGCAAGGACCGGGCCGATTTTGCCGCCTCGAGGCAAGGCGCTTCGGTGGTATGATTACACATTAGGCGGCATGATCACCATCATCGAGAGAAGGGCACCATGAGACTGCTGATCGAAATCGCAGCCGCTGTGCTGTTCATCGTCTGCATCACCGTCACCAGCGCCGCTTTCGCCGCCGGCAAGACCGGACGCAGCGCCGACGCGCTGGCCTGCGGCTTCAGCATCCCGCAAAACGCTTCGCCTGCGGCTCGCTGCGCCGCCATCAAGCGGCAATGCGGCGGCAGGTTTTACGCGAACTATTGTGGCGACAAGATGCTGTCGGCGATGTGAAAGGATTTCGTCGTCCCGGCGAAGGCCGGGACCCATACCCACAGGGCTTAGAGTAGGTGCGATAGATCAGCCCAATCGAGGTTGTTCTCTTCGATCAGCCGAATTTTCCAGTCGCGTCGCCAAGTCTTCAATTGCTTCTCGCGCGCAATCGCTTCTTGCGGCGATGTGTACGTTTCCATGTAGACGAGACGGGTGACGCCATATTTCTTGACAAATTCCGATCCCCGTCCGGAGCGATGCAGCGCGAGACGGTTGCCGAGGTCGTTGCATACGCCGATGTAGAGCGTGCCGTGGCGGCGGCTCGCAAGGATATAAACGTAGTAGGCGTTCATGGTCGGCTCGACCTCGCGACAATTGAACGTTCGTGATTATGGGTCCCGGCCTTCGCCGGGACGACCATGTGGAAGCATAGGAACAAATTAAGAACACTTTAGCAACTGTCTGATATCATTGTGATTCGGTGCGCTGCCGACACAACATCTATGGCCTGTCCGTTTCCGCGAGGACTACATGTCCACCATTGCCTTCGATCAATTCGCGCTCACCCGCATCGCCGACTTTGCGCGCTCGCTGTCGCGCCTGCATCAGGCGTCCCGTCGCCAATGGGTCGATGACGACCAGATCGACCGCGAGTTCAACGCGGTCTGCATGTCGATCTGGGGCTACACCATCGACGACATCAGCGACGACCTGTTTTCGGCCGAAGATCACGCCTGGCTCGATTCGCTGGATGAAGCGCATGCGCGCATCTTTGCCGCCGAGCATGGCTATGACCTCGTTGACGACCAGGGCATGCTCACGGACTGGTGGGGCTATTGCTGGATGATCCTCGCCGAAAAGCGCGGATTGCTGACGCCGGAAAACCGCGCCGCAGCGCGCGCGGCGATCGAGGAGAAATATCTCGCCGCGCCGAACGTGATCGGGGTGATCGTCGGGCGGTGAAGTTCGCAATGACCGTGGATTAATTGATCTCTGCCCGCTTCGCCTTCGGCGCGGTCGATTTCGGCACAACGGTGACCGGCGGTGCGGTGTCAGGGCTGGTCTCGGGCTGCGGCGGCGCTTCGCCGACCGTGTCGGCCGTGACCGGCGCGACCTTCATCTCGCCGAGTCGGGCGCGGAGCTCGGAAGTGAGACCGGGGTAGGAGGCGACCGGCGTGAAGTCGGCGCTCTGGTTGTTGCCGACCCGGACGCCCGTATAGGCAACGAGGCCATCGGTGGTGGCGACCACGTCGCCGGCGCGAAGCGAGCTATCGAGCGCGAGGTCGACGGGCGCGAGGCCCGCCGGATCGCGGCCGTTGCAGGTGCAGTCCGCGCGCAGCGACTTGCGGTAGGCGAAAGCGTTCTCGCTGTCGGCATAGCGCTCGCCGGTTGAGGAGGCCGCGCCGTCGATGCTGCCGCCGTAATAAACCTTGGTCGCGCTCGCCGGACAGAACGCCTGGCAGAGCTGAACCGGTGTCGCGCTGCCGCGCAAGGTCAGCGGGAAATATTTGCCGTCGCAGCTTCTGACGCAAAAGGCCGGACCGGAACCTGCAACGCGCGGCGCCGGCGCGGCCTGCTGCGGCTGCTGCTGGTTGAGGCCGAACGGATCGAACAAATTGGGTTGCGACTGCCCCTGTCGCGTCTGCTGCTTCGCGCCGCCAAACAAGAAATCGAGCAGGTTTTCCGCCGAGACTTGCGCTGGCGCGAGCGTCACCGCGCCAACGAGGGTGGCGGCAACTAGCGACAGATGGCGCTGCATGCGCCGATCAGCAAACCCTCTACGCAACGCCAACTCCACCCGACAGAGCCAACAGTGCCGAGACGTCGTCTCCGCGCGATTCACCCTAGTGTCGGATGGTAAACGAGCAGTTGATTGCGGAAGAACTATGGAGCGAGGCGTAATTTGGCGCAGTGTACCAATGCCGCAACACTAGCTCTTCAGGAACTCGCCCGCTTTGTACAGCGAGCGGAACGGCAAGCCGGCTTCGGCGAATGTTTCCGTCGCGCCTTCCTCGCGGTCGATCATGGTGAAGACCAGCGCGATCTCGCCGCCGGCCTCGCGCACCGCTTCCACCGCCTTCAACGCCGAGCCGCCGGTTGTGGTGACGTCCTCGACGATCACGATGCGCTTGCCTTGCAGTGTCTCGCCTTTGGCAAGCCCCTCGACCGCAAGCTTCGCGCCATGCTCCTTGGGCTTCTTGCGCACGAAGAACGCCGCGATCGGGTGGCCCTTGATCCAGGAGAGCTGCGCGATCGCGCCCGCGAGCGGCACGGCGCCCATCTCGAGGCCGCCGACGAAATCAAGATGGTCGTCCTTCAGCGCTTCGTAAGTGAGTTCGGCGAGCAGGGTCGCGCCTTCGGGATCCAGCATCGTCGGCTTGAGGTTGAAGTAGAAATCGCTCTTGCGGCCCGAGGCCAGCGTGATCTCGCCGCGCCCGAAGGAGCGCTTGCGGATGATCTCGGCGAGGCGGGCGCGGGCGGCTGATTTGGACAAGGCGGCGTTCCGGGTCGTTTTACGGTGGCGCGCAATCTATCGGCGGTCATGCCGAGATTCCAGCGCCGAAAACAGGCCGTCAACAGCGCGCGGCGTCGCATCTGGCGCGGGATCCATATTCGCAAAGGCTGGTTGTAAGGGCGTCCGGTTCCGCGCTAGGGAAGCCTCAAACGATTGTGGGGGAAGCGAAAATGACCATCGAGCTGCACACCTGGAACACGCCGAACGGCCGCAAAATCTCGGTTGCGCTGGAGGAGATGGGGCTGCCCTACAAGGTGATCCCGGTGAACATCACCAAGGGCGAGCAGATGGCGCCCGCCTTCCTCGAGATCAGCCCGAACAACAAGATCCCGGCAATCGTCGACCCGGACGGACCCGGCGGCAAGCGGGTCAGCGTGTTCGAATCGGGTGCGATCCTGCTCTATCTCGGCGAGAAGACTGGAAAATTCCTGCCCAAGCCCCTGATCGAGCGTATCCCCGTCTATGAATGGCTGATGTGGCAGATGGGCGGTTTTGGGCCGATGCCCGGCCAGGTGCACCATTTCATCGCGCTCGAGAACGAGCATGACCGCGCCTACGGCCTGAAGCGTTTCATGACCGAGACGCTCCGCCTCTACGGCGTCCTGAACCGCCGGCTGGAAGGCCGCGACTTCGTCGCCGGCGATCTCTCCGTTGCCGACTTCGCGATCCTCGGCTGGGCCTGGCGCCACCCGCGGCACAAGGTCAATCTCGGCGATTTCCCCAATGTCGAGCGCTGGTACAACAAGCTGATGGCCCGTCCCGGCGTGAAGCGCGGCATGGAAGCGAAGCTGGATTGAGCTTGCCGCTTGCGCGCTGCGCTCCCTCTCCCGCTTGCGGGGGAGGGCTGGGGTGGGGGTGTCTCCGCAAATTACGCTCTCCGAGTGTGGGGAGAGAGCCCTCACGCGGCGCTGCGCGCCGACCTCTCCCGCAAGCGGGAGAGGTTAAGAGAAGAGCTCACGCCCGTCGCGCCTCAAACGCCATCTTCATTGCGAGTCCCGCCAGCACGGTGCCCATCAGCCAGCGCTGCAGCAAGAGCCAGGTCGGCCGCGTGCCGAGGAACAGCGCGATCGAGCCGGCGGCGAGCGCGATCATCGCGTTCACGCTGACGCTGATCGCGATCTGGATCGCGCCGAGCGCGAGCGACTGCATCAGCACGCTGCCTGTGGGATCGATGAACTGCGGCAGCAGCGCCAGGTAGAGCATCGCGATCTTCGGGTTCAGGAGGTTGGTCACAAATCCCATCGCGAACAGCTTGCGGGGGCTGTCGACCTGCAGCTTCTTCACCTGGAACGGCGAACGTCCGCCGGGTTTCAGCGCCTGCCACGCCAGCCACAACAGATAGGCTGCGCCGGCGAAGCGCAGCGCGTCATACGCATAGGGAATCGCGAACAACAGCGCGGTGATGCCGAACGCCGCTGAGAGCATGTAGAACACGAAGCCGAGCGCCACCCCGCCGAGCGACACGATCCCCGCTGCCGGTCCCTGTGTGAGCGAGCGCGAGATCAGGTAGATCATGTTCGGCCCCGGTGTCAGCACCATGCCGAACGAGAGCAGCGCAAAACCGAGCAAAGCGGAGGTGTGGGGCATAGAGGACTCGCGGAAGGATGCACGTTTCTAACGTGCGTCGCGCCGCGGTTCCATTGCGCAATTGCTCCGAGAGCATTTTTGCCGTCGTCGTCCGGCCGGACGACAACAGCGAGAGCTCAATGCGCCTCGTCCCAATTGTTGGCGGCGCGGGCGTCGACCTGCAGCGGCAGCGACAGGATCACGGCCGGGAATGGCGCGTCCTGCATCACGTGCTGCACGACCGGCAGCGTTGCCACGACTTCGTCATCCGGCACCTCGAAGATCAGTTCGTCATGCACCTGCAAGAGCATCTGAGCCGATAGCTTCTTCTCGGTGAGCGCATCCTCCATGCGGGTCATGGCGCGGCGGATGATATCGGCGGCCGAGCCCTGCAGGCGCGCATTGATGGCGGCGCGCTCGTTGAAGGCGCGCACCGAGGCGTTACTGGCCTTGATATCGGGGTAGTAGCATTTGCGGCCGAACAGCGTGGTGACGTAGCCATTGCGGCGGCAGAAATCCTTGGTCTCGTCCATGTAGGCGCGGATGCCGGGGAAGCGCTCGAAATACTTCCTGATGTAGGCCGACGCCTCCTCGCGGGCGATGCCGAGCTGGTTGGCGAGGCCGAACGCCGAGATGCCGTAGATGATGCCGAAATTGATTGCCTTGGCGCGGCGACGCACCTCGCTCGGCATGTCCTTGATCGGCACGCCGAACATTTCGGACGCCGTCATGGCGTGAATGTCGAGGCCATCGCGGAACGCCTGCTTCAGCACCGGGATGTCGGCGATCTCCGCCAGCAGGCGCAGCTCGATCTGCGAATAATCCGCCGATACCAGCTTGTGCCCGGGCGTCGCGATAAAGGCGCGGCGGATTTTCCTTCCGTCCTCGGTACGCACGGGGATGTTCTGCAGGTTCGGTTCGTTCGACGACAGTCGCCCTGTGGTGGTCGCCGCCAGCGCATAGGTGGTGTGGACGCGGTGGGTCTGCGGATTGACGTAAGTCGGCAGCGCGTCGGTATAGGTTGATTTCAGCTTCGAGACCTGGCGCCATTCCAGGATCTTCTTCGGGAATTCGTGGCCCTGCTCGGCGAGATCGTCCAGCACCTGCGCCGTCGTCGACCACGCGCCGGTCTTGGTCTTGGAGCCGCCGGGCAATCCCATCTTGCCGAACAGGATGTCGCCGATCTGCTTGGGGCTGCCGACATTGATCGGCTCGCCTGCGATCTCCTGGATCTCGGCCTCGACGCGCGCCGCGGTCTGGGCGAAATCGCCTGACAGGCGCGACAGCACCTGGCGGTCGATCGAGATGCCGCGCCGCTCCATCCGTGCGAGCACGGAGACCAGCGGCCGCTCCAGCGTCTCATAGACTGTCGCCATCCGCTCCGCGACCAGCCGCGGCTTCAAGACGCGCCACAGCCGCAGGATCACGTCGGCGCTCTCGGCGCAATGCTCCGTCGCCTTGTCGATCGCGACCTGATCGAACGTCAGCTTGTTCTTGCCGCTGCCGGTCAGGCCGTTCTCGGTCAGGACGGCGTGTCCAAGCCAGCGCTCGGCAAGCGATTCCAGTGCATGCGACCCGCGGCCGGCATCCAGCACGTAGGAGATCAACTGCGCATCGTCAAAGTTGCGCAGCGTGACGCCAGCTTGCGCCAGCATCACCGCGTTGAACTTGACGTCGAAGCCCACCTTCAGGATGCCCCGCGATTGAAGGATCGGCCGCAGGGCGTCGATCGCCTGCTCGAACTTGATCTGGTCCGGCGCCAGCCCTGCGTCGAACAGCCCGCTGCCGCCGCCCGCCTGCTTATGGGCGAGCGGGACATATGCGGCGTCATTGGGGCCGAGTGCCAGCGCGATGCCGGAGATCTCCGCCTGCATCGGATCGATCGAATTCGCCTTCGCCTGCACCGCGACATGGCCGGTATCGTGGATCCGCGCGATGAACGCGCCCAGCTGATCGAGGCTCTTGATCGTCAGGTATTTGCTGCGATTGATCTTGGTCTTGCGCGCCGCCTCGGCGCGCGCTTCCGCCAGCGCGATCGGCGTGCCCTTGAGGCTCGAGGCCTTGTCCTCCTTGCCCGCGGGCTTGGTGCGCTCCTTGGCGGCAGGCGGGGCTTGCGCGGACGCGCCGGGACCCGGGGCAGGCTCGACACCCGATGGCGGCAATGGTGTGAACACGCTCGCGCCACTCTTGTTGCCGGGATCGGGCTCGATATCGGAGGGGTCGATCTGCGAATATTCGGCGACGCGGCGGGTCAGCGTCGAAAACTCCATCGCCTTCAGGAAGGCGATCAGCCGGCGCGGATCGGGCTCATGCACGGCAAGGTCGTCAAGCGGTACTTCGAGCTCGACCTTGTCGTCGAGCAGGACGAGCTGCCTCGAAATACGCGCCTTCTCGGCATTCTCGACCAGCGCCTCGCGCCGCTTCGGCTGCTTGATCTCGCCGGCGCGCTCGAGCAGGGATTCGAGATCGCCATATTCGGTGATGAGCTGCGCCGCAGTCTTGACGCCGATGCCAGGGACGCCGGGCACGTTGTCGGTGGAATCGCCGGCCAGGGCCTGTACCTCGACCACCTTCTCCGGCGGCACGCCGAACTTCTCGACCACCTCGGCAATGCCGATGCGGCGATCCTTCATGGTGTCGTACATGGTGACGCAGTCAGTCACGAGCTGCATCAGGTCCTTGTCGGAGGACACGATCGTCGCGCTCGCGCCGCGCTCGCAGGCGATCCGGACATAGGTCGCGATGAGGTCATCGGCCTCAAAGCCGACCTGTTCCAGGCAGGGCAGGTCGAAGGCGCGCACCGCCTCGCGGATCAGCGCGAATTGCGGGATCAGGTCATCGGGCGCCGGCGGCCGGTGCGCCTTGTAGTCCGGATAGATCTTGTTGCGGAAGGTGATCTCGGACTTGTCGAAGACGATGGCGAGATGTGTCGGCCGATTGTCCTCGGGCATCTCGCGGAGCAGCTTCCACAGCATGTTGCAGAAGCCGAGCACGGCGTTGACCTGCAGCCCGTCGGACTTGCGGTTCAGCGGCGGCAACGCGTGGTAGGCGCGGAAAATGTAGGAGGAACCGTCGACCAGGAACACATGGTCGCCCTTGGCCGGGGCCTTGGCGGCAACGGGCTTGGGGGCGGCTTTCGGGGCTGTCTTGGCTGGAGTCTTGGAGGCTGTTTTCGGCATGGCCGAAATTTAGGGATTTTTGCAGCAAATGACAGCCTTGAGGGGGTGGAATTTTGGTCCGCCGGCCCGGCTATCCCCCGCTGTCATCATCCGCGAAAGCGGATGATCCAGTATTCCAGGGCAGCCGACGCATGCGGAGAGGTCGCCGCATACTGGATTGCCCGGTCAAGCCGGGCAATGACGGCGGCGTGCGTTACTCGGCCGCCTGGAGAGCAGGCGCCGTCTTCTTCGGCGCGATCCAGAATGCGGCGGGGCGCTCGAACAGGAAGTTGGCGCGGAGCGCGAGCGCCACGCGCCAGATCACGAGCGAGCCGATGAGGCCGGTGATGGTGACGAGCAGCGAGATCAGGCCGATGTCGTGGATCACGCCGCTGCGCAGCAGGCCGACCCGTGCGATCACCTTCGGCAGGAAGAAGGCGAGATAGATCACAATCGAATGCTCGCCGCAGAAGCGCAAGGCAGTGAGCCAGTGCATCCGCGCCAGCAGCGTGCCGGTCACGACGATGGCAAAGGCGCCCGCAAATCCCAGAGCAAGTGAAACAAGCGGCCATTCGCTCACCCCCGCCATCACCAGGGTGCCATTGACCAGCGCCCACAGCGTGAGCCCGCCCAGTGCCAGCATCGGCGCGGAACGTGCGCGGTCCGACAGCTTGAATACGTAGGGCGCAAAGAGATAGCCGGCGTAGAAATAGACGAAGCGCGAGCAGAATTCGTCGATCACGGTCCAGCCGGTCACGACATGCGCCATCTCAAGTCCGGCGGCCAGCGCCAGAATCGCAAGCGGCGGCACGTTGCGTGTCAGTTTTGTGACCACGAAGAAGATCGGCAGCAGATAGATGAACCACAGCGTGCCGAACGGCTCGATGAAGGATTCGAGATAGAGATAGCCGGTATGGCTCCAGCTCGTTTCGGCGGCAAAGGCCGGCGCCTTGAACCCAAACTGGATCGTCACCCACAGCACATAGAAATAGGCGAAGTGGACGACTTTGCGGTCGAGATAGGTCCGCCAGTCACGGTCGATCACGAGCGAGAGGAACAGGCCCGAAATCAGGAAGAAGTCCGGCATCCGGAACGGTTTTGCGAACATCACGAACGCATGCATGAAGCCGGTCTCGCCGGCGGCGGCTTCCACCCCCAGGACCGAATGCATCATCACGACCATGACGATGCAGATGCCCTTGGCGTAGTCCACCCAATCGACGCGCTCGCCCGGCGAGGCGTTGGAACGCAAGCTCGCGAAAGTTGTGCCGTTTGCAGTCATGGCTGTCCTGTTTCGGTGCGCATTTGGCGCATCTTCGGGCGGATCGGTTGCTATCGCCTTTATTCATACAAATGACATGCCGCTCGTGCCTGCTTTTTTGCCGTTTCCTCCTGGCCGGCAAATGTTCTAAGACGCTGACGGGAGTTGTGGAATCGTTAACGATAGCAAGCGGGTGGTTTCATGCGCATCGCCATGATTGGCACGGGTTATGTGGGATTGGTGTCTGGCGCGTGTTTTGCGGATTTCGGACACCACGTCACCTGCGTGGACAAGGATGTCGAGAAGATCAACGCCCTTCGCCGCGGCGAAATCCCGATCTTCGAGCCGGGGCTGGACGCCCTGGTCGCCGCCAATGTGAAGGCGAAGCGGCTCGACTTCACCACCGATCTGAAGGACCCGGTCGCCGAAGCCGATGCAGTCTTCATCGCGGTCGGCACGCCCTCGCGCCGCGGCGACGGCCATGCCGACCTCTCTTATGTCTATGCCGCCGCCCGCGAGATCGCCGCTGCGCTCAAAGGCTTCACGGTGGTGGTGACCAAATCGACCGTGCCGGTCGGCACCGGCGATGAGGTCGAACGCCTGATCCGCGAAGCCAACCCGGCCGCCGATGTCGCGGTCGCCTCGAATCCGGAATTCCTCCGCGAGGGCGCGGCGATCCGCGACTTCAAGTTTCCAGACCGCATCGTGGTCGGCACGTCGGATGAGCGGGCGCGAAAGGTGCTCGGTGATGTCTACCGGCCACTGTCGCTCAACCAGGCGCCGCTGATGTACACGGCGCGCCGCACGGCGGAGCTGATCAAATACGCCGCGAACGCGTTCCTCGCGACCAAGATCACCTTCATCAACGAGATCGCCGATCTTTCCGAAAAGGTCGGCGCCGACGTCCAGGAAGTCGCGCGCGGCATCGGTCTCGACAACCGCATCGGCTCCAAGTTTCTGCATGCCGGCCCGGGTTTCGGCGGCTCCTGTTTCCCCAAGGACACCCGCGCGCTGATCAAGATCGCGCAGGACCATGACGTGAACTTGCGCATCGTGGAGGCCGTGCTCGGCGTCAACGACAACCGCAAGCGCGCGATGGCGCGCAAGGTCGCGGGCCTCGCCGGCAATTTGCGCGGCAAGACCGTCGCCGTGCTCGGCCTCACCTTCAAGCCGGAGACCGACGACATGCGGGAGGCGCCGTCGATCCCGATCGTCACCGGTCTGCTCGACATGGGCGCAAAAGTGCGGGCGCATGATCCTGTCGGCATCGAGCAGGCGCGCAAGGAGCTGCCTGATATCCAGTACTGCGATGATCCCTATGAGTGCGTGACCGGCGCCGATGCCATGGTCGTCGTCACCGAGTGGGTGCAGTACCGCACGCTCGACCTGGAGCGGCTGAAGGGCCTGTTGCGGCAGCCGGTCGTGGTCGATCTCCGGAATATCTACCGCCCCGAGGACATGGCCGCCCACGGCTTCAGCTATGACAGCGTCGGCCGCGCAGCCGAACCGCCGGTGTAGCGATTGTCGCTTTCCCGTCATGGCCGGGCTTGTCCCGGCCATCCACGTCTTGTGTTGTGTGGGCGCAAAAAGAGCGTGGATGCCCGGGACAAGGGCCCGGGCATGACGACGTGGTGAGGCCGTGCCCCGTCATTTCGACACTTCACTTCCAATCGACGCGGTGCTCCCCGAGCTCGCGGCGACGCTTGCGGCGAAGAACACGGCCGTGCTCGTCGCGCCGCCCGGCGCCGGCAAAACCACGCGGGTGCCGCTGGCGCTGCTCGACGAGCCCTGGGTTAAGGACAAGAAGATCATCGTGCTGGAGCCGCGGCGGATCGCGGCGCGTGCCAGTGCCGAGCGGATGGCGCAGACGCTTGGCGAACGGGTCGGCGAGACCGTCGGCTATCGCGTCCGCTTCGGTTCGAAGGTGTCGCGCGCAACCCGCATCGAGGTCGTCACCGAAGGCATCTTCTCGCGCCAGATTCTCGACGATCCCGAACTCGCAGGCATTGCCGCTGTCCTGTTCGACGAATTTCATGAGCGCTCGCTCGATGCCGATCTGGGGCTCGCACTGGCGCGCGACGCGCAACAAGGTCTGCGCGAGGAGCTTCGCCTGCTCGTGATGTCGGCAACGCTCGACGGCGCCCGTGTCGCAAGGCTGCTCGGCGACGCGCCGGTCGTCGCGAGCGAAGGCCGCGCCTTTCCGGTGGAGACACGCTATCTTGGCCGCAAAGTGGACGTTCCCTTGGAGCGGCAGATGGCGGAGGCGATCGTAACAGCACTTCGCGCCGATCCCGGCTCGGTGCTGGCGTTCCTGCCGGGCGCCGCCGAGATACGCCGCACGCAGAATTTCCTTCAAGAGCGCATCCATGACGCCACGATCGAGATCGTGCCGCTGTTCGGCGCGCTCGACGCCAGCGTTCAGGATCGCGCCATCGCGCCGGCGCCCAAAGGCCGCCGCAAGGTGGTGCTGGCGACTTCGATCGCCGAGACCTCGCTGACCATCGAGGGAGTCCGCATTGTCGTGGACTCCGGCCTGTCGCGCGTCCCGCGCTATGAGCCCGACATCGCCCTGACGCGCCTGGAAACCGTGCGTGCCTCCCGCGCCGCGGTCGACCAGCGCCGCGGCCGCGCCGGCCGTACCGAGCCTGGTATCTGCTACCGGCTCTGGGATGAGCCGCAGACCGCCTCGCTCGCGCCCTACACCCAGCCGGAGATCCTGTCCGCCGACCTGTCTTCGCTGGTGCTCGACCTCGCGCAATGGGGCGTCGGCGACGCCTCCGGCCTTGCTTTCCTTGATCCGCCGCCGCTGCCTGCCTGGAGCGAAGCAAGCGCGCTGCTCCGCGAACTCGGCGCGCTCGATGCCGACGGCCGGATCACGGCGGAAGGTAACAGCCTGCGCGCGCTGGCGCTGCCACCACGGCTCGCCCGCATGATCGTGGATTCGGCGCGGTTTGGCGCGGCAGCAGAAGCCGCGGAGATCGCAGCGGTGCTGACCGAGCGCGGGCTCGGCGGCGACAGCATCGACCTCGATGTCAGGCTCGACCAGTTCCGCCGCGATCGCTCACAGCGCGCCTCGAGCGCGCGCAGCCTTGCGCGGCGCTGGGCATCGCAGGTGACTTCGTCGAAGACATCCGAGGCGGCAGGCACGCTCTCCACCGGCACCATGCTCGCCTTCGCTTTCCCTGACCGCGTCGCCCGCAACCGCGGCAATGGCAGCTTTGTGCTCGCCAATGGCCGCGGCGCCGGCGTTGAGCAGACGTCATCACTTGCGCGTTCGCCCTATATCGCGGTCGGGGAGCTGACCGGAACGGCGGCGAGCGGTCGGATCCTGTTGGCGGCGCCGATCACGCTCGAAGAGATCGAGCTGCGTTTCGCAGGTGAGATCGAGACCACGGAAGACATTTCCTTCGACCGCGGTGCGCTGGCGCTGCGCGCGCGGCGCAAGCGCGCGCTGCATGCGATCACGCTCTCGGAAGCGCCGATGGCGTTGTCACCATCGGCGGAGACCGCCCGCGTGCTCGCCGACGGGCTGATCGCCGCCGGCCTCGACAGACTGCCGTGGTCGAAAAACCTGAAGCAATGGCGCGACCGCGTGATGTTCCTGCGCAAGGCCGAAGGCGATAGCTGGCCGGATCTGTCGGACGAGGCGCTGGCGCGGGAGCGCGAGGCCTGGCTGGTGCCGGCGCTTTACGACAAGACCTCGCTGAAGGAGCTTTCGGCCGGCGATCTCTCGGATGCGTTGATGGCGCTGTTGCCCTGGAATCTGCGCGCCCGGCTGGAGCAGGAGGCCCCGACCCATTTCGAGGCGCCGACGGGCAGCCAGCTTCCGATCGACTACGAGGCCGAGCAGGGTCCGACCATCGCGGTCCGGCTGCAGGAATTGTTCGGGCTCAACGTCCATCCGTCGATCGCAAAGGGCGCTGTGCCGCTGGTGCTGGAATTGCTCTCGCCGGCGCAGCGCCCGGTGCAGGTGACGCAGGACCTGCCGGGTTTTTGGCGCGGCAGTTACGCCGCGGTCCGCGCCGATCTGCGCGGGCGCTACCCGAGACACCCCTGGCCCGACGACCCGGCCAATGCCGTGCCGACGCGCCGGGCGAAGCCTCGCGGGACATGAGGCCGCGCCGTCATTGTCAGGCTTGCCGTTAACGCTTCACTCATCCTTTTCGCGAAAATGGCAGGCTCCATCGCCATTGCCGGTCGCGGGCTGGTGGATGGCGTGGTGAAATCGGCCAGTTCCCGGAAATGTGCGTGGCGTCATGCGTAACATAGTGATCTTCGCCGCCATCCTGATCGGCCTCGGCAGCTTCATGGCGCAGATGGCGGACAAGATGACGCCGGCGTCTGCCTCCGCCACGACCGCTTCGAAGACTATCCCCGTTCAGACCTTGGCCCAGGGCGGCCGCACGTTGAGCATTCCGCGCGACTCCCGCGGACATTTTGCGACTGACGGCCGCATCGACGGCCAGCGCATCGACTTCATGGTCGACACCGGCGCCTCGCTCGTCGCCCTGAACGAGAAATCCGCCGCGCGCTTCGGCCTGCGCCCGTCGCGCGGCGACTACACCGCGACCGTCACCACTGCCAACGGTACCATCAAGGCCGCGCGCACCCGCCTTGCCATGATCGATCTCGGCGGCCTCATCGTCCGCGACGTCGACGCCATGGTGCTGCCCGACGAAGCGCTCTCGGAAAACCTGCTCGGCCTGTCCTTCCTGTCCAAGCTGAAGCGCTTTGAATACGCCAATGGTCGGCTGGTGCTGGAGCAGTAACGCTTGTTTGACGACGCAGCCTATTTGACGAGCCGGTCGACGTTGTAAATCGCGAAGCTCTCAAATCTTGCAGCTCGCCGCGACTGCAGATGCCATTTATGCCTTCTGAGTAGGCATTTCTCCGGCCAACAAATCCGCCGCAATTGTCGGTCAAGAGCGCTGATCCCGCCTTTCGCTGCGATCGGCCTTTAGCTATGGCTGCAGCGTCGACTTTCCTACTTGCGAGGCTGCCACAACATGTTTCCAAAGCCCAAGCCCGTTCTGGTTCCGAACACCTATGCCTTCGAATCCGAGCCGATGGTGAAGCCGACCGGGTTTCGCGAATATGACGCGCGCTGGCTGTTCGGCAAGGAAATCAATCTGATGGGGGTGCAGGCGCTGGGCATGGGGCTCGGCGCGCTGATTGCGGAACTCGGCGTCAAACAGGAGATCGTCACCGGTCACGACTTCCGCGGCTATTCCGCCGCGATCAAATATGCGTTGATCTCCGGCCTGATGGCGGCGGGCTGCAAGGTGCACGACGTCGGGCTCGCGGTGACGCCGATGGCGTATTTCGCGCAGTTTGATCTCGACGTGCCCTGCGTCGCCATGGTCACCGCCTCGCACAACGACAATGGCTGGACCGGGGTCAAGATGGGCGCCAACCGCCCGCTGACCTTCGGGCCCGACGAGATGACGCGGCTGAAGGAGATCGTGCTCAATGCCGACTTCACCAACAAGGCCGGCGGCGCCTATCAATTCCACGAGAATTTCCCGGCGCGCTACATCGCCGACCTGACCAACCGGCCGAAGCTGAAGCGCAAGCTGAAGGTGGTGGCCGCCTGCGGCAACGGCACCGCCGGCGCGTTCGCGCCGCAGGTGCTGGAGGCGATCGGCTGCGAGGTGATCCCGCTCGACACCGAGCTCGACCATACCTTCCCGAAATACAATCCGAATCCGGAAGACATGGAGATGCTGCACGCGATCCGCGACGCGGTCTTGCAGCACAAGGCCGATGTCGGTTTGGGCTTCGATGGCGACGGCGACCGCTGCGGCGTGGTCGACAACACCGGCGAGGAGATCTTCGCCGACAAGGTCGGGGTGATGCTGGCGCGCGACATGTCGGCGATCCACAAGGATGCGCAGTTCGTGGTCGACGTGAAATCGACTGGCCTCTTCGTCACCGATCCGGTGTTGCAGAAACAAGGTGCCAAGACTGCGTACTGGAAGACCGGCCACTCCTACATGAAGCGCCGCACCAACGAGCTCGGGGCGCTCGCCGGCTTCGAGAAGTCCGGCCACTTCTTCTTCAACAGGCCGTTCGGCCGTGGCTATGACGACGGCCTGGTCTCGGCGATCGCGATCTGCGAGATGCTCGACCGCGCGCCCGGCAAGTCGATGGCCGACCTGAAGGAGGCGCTGCCCAAAACTTGGTCGTCGCCGACGATGTCGCCGCATTGCGCCGATGAGGCCAAATACGGCGTGGTCGACGCCGTGGTGAAGCACTTCGAGGGCTTGCAAAAGAAGGGCGCGAAGATCGGTGGCCAGGCGATCCGCGATCTCGTCACCGTCAACGGCGTCCGCGTCACGGTCGAGGACGGGAGCTGGGGCCTGGTGCGCGCCTCCTCCAACAAGCCGGAGCTCGTGGTGGTGGTCGAAAGCCCGGTCAGCGAGCAGCGCATGCGCGACATGTTCGAGACGGTGGATAGCGTGCTGCGCACGCATCCGGAGGTCGGTGAGTACAATCAGAAGATTTGATTGAGATGCTCGCCACGCCCACTGTCGTCATACCCCGCGCATGCGGGGTATCCAGTACGCCGCGGCGTCTCGGCTAACGCGCTAACTCTCTGTAATACTGGATCGTCCGCCTTCGCGGACGATGACGGCGGGCGCGAAGCGCTTACGCCGCCGCCGGCACCGGCAGCGCGGTCACTGACTTGATCTTCTCCATCGCAAAGCGCGAGGTGACGTTCTTCAGCGGCACGGCGCTGATCAGCTTCTTGTAGAAGATGTCATAGCTCGACATGTCCGCGACCACGACGCGCAGCATGTAGTCGACGTCACCGGCCATCCGGTAGAACTCCATCACCTCCGGCATGGCGCTCACCGCGTCGGCGAATTTGCGCAGCCAGGCCTCGGAATGGTCGGCGCTCTCGACCGACACGAAGACGGTGATGCCGAGCCCGATCTTGTTCTGGTCGACCAGCGCAACCCGGCGCAGGATCACGCCGTCGGCCTCGAGCCGCTGGATGCGCTTCCAGCAGGGAGTGGAGGACAGGCCGACCCGATCGCCGATCTCGGCGACCGAGAGGGAGGCGTCCTCCTGCAACACGGTCAGGATTTTGCGATCGATGGCGTCAAGCCGGCGGTTGGCATCGTGCAGCGGGACGGCGAGCTCGGTCATGAGAAGAAAGTTCCATATGAAGGGGCTAAATCCCTCATATAGAGAAAAATCTTCTAAAGCAAGCCTATTGGCTGCTCTCGCACGGGCGGGCGCTCTGATCCTTTCCCAAAAGCTGTTCAACTTCAGTGCGTTGCGGGGCCGCGAAGGCGCCGCCAAAACGGGTGCATTTCAGCGCGGCGGCGGCGGACGCAAATCGCAGAGCGTCCCGCAGCTCCTGCCCTTCGGTGACGGCGAGCGCAAACGCGCCATGGAAAACGTCGCCGGCCCCGAGCGTATCGACGGTATGGACAGGGAAGGCCGGCGTCTCCTCCAGTTCGCCCTGTTCGTTCAGCCAGATCGTGCCGCGCGGCCCACGCGTTCCGGCCAGGAACGAGCCCGTCAGCTTGGCGATCTTCTTCAGCGCCTGGCCGTCATCGGTGACACCTGCCGTCTCCTGCAACGGCTCGCTCGAGAACACGAGATGGGAAGAGGCCGTGAGCAGCCCCTCCCTGAGCGACATCGCGCGGTCGACATCGACGATGACGGGGATGCCGCGTTTCCTGGCCTCGGCGCAGAGATCGGTGCAGAACTCCGCACATCGGCTCTCAGTCAGGATCGCCGCGCAATCGTCCAGCAGGACATCTGCGCGGGGCAGGCGGACCTTCCACAACTCCGGATCGCGGAAGGTGACGATGGTGCGCTCGCCAGTCGGGTCGATCATGATGGTCGAAATCGGCGTCACCAGGCCCGGCATATGCACGATATGCTTGGTATCGATGCCCTCATGGGCCATCTTTTCGAACATATATTTCGACGACGTCTCGCGCGCATCGCCGATCGGTCCGCAGATCGAGGCGCGGCCGCCGAGCCGCACGATGGCGATCGCGGCGTTCAGCGCATTGCCGCCGCAGATCTCTTCGAAATGAGTGGCATTTTCCTTGGAGCCGCGGCCGGGGACGCCGCGCACGCGAAAGGTCAGGTCTCGCACCGGCATTCCAACGCAGAGGATGCGCGGCGGAATCTTTGGCGCGGCAGTGTGGAAATTCATTTCGTGGCCCATGATCACGATTCCGGACCCGGCCGGAACCACTCTCCGCTAATAGATTGGTGCATGGACCTGTTCCCGCTATGCGCCCTCGGCGTCACCCCCATGCAGCCAGCGTCCGACCAAATGATGGGCAATGGCAAAAGGATGCGGACCAGCCAGACCGTCGGGATGCTGCCGCTTGAGCATCAGGGTCGCCTCCGCGCGATCGAACCAGCGCGCATCTTCGAGCTCGGTGCGGTCGACGACGATCTCCTCATTGGTCGCACGCGCGGTGCATCCGATCATCAGGGATGACGGGTAGGGCCACGGCTGCGTCATGTAATAATTGACGTCGGTGCAGCGGATTCCCGACTCCTCGAAGATCTCGCGGCGGACCGCGTCCTCGATGGTCTCGGCGGCTTCGACGAAACCCGCGAGGCAGGAATACATCCCCGGTGGAAAACGATTCTGGCGGCCGAGTAGGCATCTGTCGCCGTGGGTCACCAGCATGATGACGACCGGGTCGGTGCGCGGAAAATGCTCGGCCTTGCAGCTCGGACATTCGCGCTTCCAGCCACCCTCCTTCATTGCGGTGCGCGCGCCGCAATTGGCACAAAAGCCGTGGCGCTGGTGCCAAGTCACCATGGATTTTGCCATCGCGATTGCCGAAAGCTGGTCGGGTGGGACGGTGCCCTGCATCGCCATGCCGCGTAGCTCGGTGACGGCGACATCGCTGCGGCCGACGAGCTTTTCCGCTGCCTGCGGCGCCATGCCCATGCCGAATACCGGCGCACCATCGCGCAGGCCCAGGAATACCGTGCCTGGATTGGCGCCGAATTTCAGCGCCTCCTCGACCGAAAGCAGCGCCTGCGGACCGGTTTCGCCCTGCTTCACCACCAGCGAGTCGCGGTAGATCACGTAAGCGCGGGCGTCGCGGCGGCTTTCCAGCGCGAACAGCTTCTCCTCATTGGTGCGCAGATGCGCAGCGCGGTCGAGAACATTGGTGACGAAAGCCGGCTGCCCCAGCGGAAAATTGTCGAATGCTGACATTTATTCTCTCAACCCAACCAGATCTTGCGGCGAAGCGCGCTGATGAAATTCTGCACTTCTTCGGCATCATGCGCCAGCGGCGGCACCACGCCCCACACCGGGCGCGGCCAGGCGGCGTCGGTGGTGCGGCGCGCGATGATGTGGACGTGAAGCTGCGGCACCGCATTGCCGAGCGCTGCGATGTTCAGCTTGTCGCATTTGGTGACTTCCTTCAGGGCGCGCGCGACGCGGGAGATCTCGGTCATGAGCTGCGCCTGCTCGACCTCCTCGAGGTCGATGATCTCAACCGCGCCCTCGCGGCGCGGCACCAGCAACAGCCAGGGGTAATTGGCGTCCTTGATGACCAGCACCCGGCTCAGCGGCAGGTCGCCGATGTCGATCGTGTCTTCCTTGAGGCGTGCGTGCAGTGACCAGGCGGAGGCGGACATGCATATTTCCCCGTCATGGCCGGACTTGTTCCGGCCATCCACGTCTTGTTACGGCCAAGAGGAAGACAAGAGGAAGACGTGGATGCCCGGGACAGGCCCGGGCATGACGGCACCTAAAGCCTTTCTGCGTTCCCGCACAAGTCCTGCAAACGCGCCTCGCGCCACGCTTGCTTTCCGGCCCTTTTGGCCCCAAATAGGGACCGGGAGATTGGCGGTGGACGAGCCACTCGCCAACCGGGTCAGGTCCGGAAGGAAGCAGCCCTAACGAGGTCCGGATCGGGTCGCTCGTCAGTCTCCTACCTGTTTTTCCGAGCGAATCGTGCGTAAGCCGGATGTTCCGCGGTTTTGCATTCGATTCCGCTCCTTTCCGCAAAGCCGGCCCGAGAGACATTCAATTGCGGATCGACCGATGAACGACGCTGGCGCTCCCCCAAATCAGGCTGACGGCGCCGGCCAAGCCGACGCGCGGCCCTACCGGGTGCTGGCGCGCAAATACCGCCCCTCCAGCTTTGAGGACCTGATCGGCCAGGAGGCCATGGTGCGCACGGTCTCGAACGCGTTCGAGACCGGACGAATCCCGCAGGCCTGGATCCTGACCGGGGTGCGTGGGGTCGGCAAGACCACCACCGCCCGCATCCTCGCCCGTGCGCTGAACTATGAATTGCCTGACGGCTCGGTGAAGGGGCCGAGCATCCAGATGCCCGTGCTCGGCCTGCACTGCCAGGCGATCATGGAAAGCCGGCACATGGACGTGCTGGAGATGGACGCCGCCTCCCATACCGGCGTCGACGACGTGCGCCAGATCAATGACAGCGTGCGCTATGCGCCGGCGAGCGCCCGCTACAAGGTCTACATCATCGACGAAGTCCACATGCTCTCGACCGCGGCCTTCAATGCGTTCCTGAAGACGCTGGAAGAGCCGCCGGAGCACGCCAAATTCGTTTTCGCCACCACCGAAATCCGTAAAGTGCCGGTCACGGTGCTCTCGCGCTGCCAGCGTTTCGACCTGCGCCGGGTCGAGGCCGATGTGCTGATGACGCATCTTTCCAACATCGCGGCCAAGGAAGGCGTCGAGGTCGAGCCGGAAGCGCTCGGCATCATCGCGCGCGCCGCGGAGGGCTCGGTGCGCGATTCGCTGTCGCTGTTCGACCAGGCGATCGCGCATGCGGCCGGAACCGTGCGCGCGGAGGAAGTGCGGCAGATGCTCGGCCTTGCCGACCGCACCCGGGTGATCGAGCTCTTCGATTCGCTGGCGCGCGGCGACATCGCGGCTGCCTTCACCGAATTCCGCGCGCAATACGATGTCGGCGCCGATCCGGTCGTGGTGCTTTCCGACCTCGCCGAATTCGTCAATTTCGTCACCCGCGTGAAGATCGTGCCCGCCACCGCCGATAACGTGGCGTTTGGCGAGACCGAGCGCGTCCGCGCCCGCGAGTTCGCAGCCAAGCTGTCGATGCGGGTGCTGTCGCGGATGTGGCAGATGCTGCTCAAGGGCATCGCCGAGGTGCAGACCGCCACCCGCCCGGCGGCCGCCGCCGAGATGGTGTTGGTGCGGATCGCCTACGTCGCAGACCTGCCGACGCCGGACGAGGCGATCAGGATGATCGAGCAGAACGGCGGCGGATCGCCGGTGGTCGCGGGCGGCGCCGCCGCGTCGCGGGCCGCGCCATCGGCGCCTGTCTCCTCGATTGCGTCATCGCCGGCGCGTGCTCCCACAGCCGTGCCCCGGGCCAGCGCGGAAGCCTCGCTGCGACCGCAGGCCGCGGCGCCCGAGACGCAGTCGGCGCCCGCGCTCCGCATCACCAGCTTCATGCAGCTCCTAGCGCTGGCCGGCGAGAAGCGCGATTTGATGATCAAGGGCGCGCTCGAAGCGGACGTGCGGCTGGTGCGCATCGACGACGGCCGGCTCGAGATCGCGCTGGAGCCGCACGCCTCGCGCGGCCTCGTCACCGACCTCTCGCGCAAACTGGAACAATGGACCGGCCGGCGCTGGACCGTGATCGTCTCCAACGAGGCCGGGCAGCCGACCATTCGCTCGCAAAATCTCGCCGAGAAGAGCCAGCGCGAGCGCGCGGCCGAAGCCGATCCGCGGGTGAAGGAGGTCCTGGCCCGTTTTCCCGGCGCCAAGGTCGTCGAGGTGCGCAGGCTTGCCGCCGAGCCGGCGGAAACCGATATTGTCGGGGAAGACCCTATCGAGAGTGGCGACGGCGACGATTAGCGCGATCGGGGATCATGCGCGAACAAATTGAAGGGACCACCGATGGCTGATTTTCTCGGCATGATGAAGCAGGCGGCGCAACTGCAGTCCAAGATGCAGGCGATGCAGGAAGAGCTCGGCAATGTCGAAGTCGAGGGCATTTCCGGCGGCGGCCTCGTCGCCGTGCGCATGAGCGCGAAGATGGAAGTCAAGGGCGTCAGGATCGATCCGTCACTGATGAAGCCGGAGGAACGCGAGATACTCGAAGATCTCCTGGTCACCGCGCATAATGACGCGCGCCGCAAGGCGGAACTCGCGGTGCAGGAGAAGATGCAGGCGCTCACCGGCGGGCTCGGCCTGCCGCCCGGACTTGGTCTCACCTGAAATGGCCACAAGCGTCGCCGGACCTGAAATCGAGCGCCTGATCCAGCTCCTGGCGCGGCTGCCGGGCCTCGGTCCACGCTCGGCCCGGCGCGCGGCGCTGCACCTGATCAAGAAGCGCGAAGCCCTGATGACGCCGCTCGCCTCGGCGCTGCAGGTGGCGATCGATAAGATCCAGGTCTGCAAGACCTGCGGCAATATCGATACGCAGAATCCCTGCACGGTCTGCACCGATCCGCGGCGCGATCCGTCCATCATCGTCGTGGTCGCCGACGTCGCCGATCTCTGGGCGCTGGAACGGGCGAACGCGACCAATGGACGCTATCACGTCCTCGGCGCGACGCTGTCGCCGCTCGATGGCGTCGGCCCGCAGGATCTCACCATCGACCAGCTCGTAGCGCGCGCGCATGATCCGGAGGTGAGCGAGATCATCCTGGCGCTGAATGCAACCGTGGATGGCCAGACCACGGCGCACTACATCACCGATCTGCTTCAAGACGCCAATGTCAGGGTGACACGGCTGGCGCATGGCGTGCCGGTCGGCGGCGAGCTTGATTACCTCGATGAAGGTACGCTATCCGCAGCCATGCGGCAGCGAACGCTCTTCTAGCTAAAGATCAACGGAACTGAACGAGATGACGAAACACCGATTCGGCATTCGCCTGTGCTTTGCGGTCATTCTGGGAGCGGCGCTGGCCGCACCTGCCGCGCTGGCCCAAGAGGAGGAGCCTTCGCCGAAGCCGGGCAAGCCGATTCATGCCGGCGACGTGCTGTCGGGCGAACTCAACACATTGCGCGTCCGCGACATCAAGAAAGCCGGCAAGCGCATCGCAACCTATCAGTTGACCAGCGAACCGCGCCGCCTGCCGCCGCCGAACGGGCTGTGCAATCTCGAGACGGGTCCTGAGACGTTCCAGCTTGTCCCTGCCAATGACGCCCAGGCTGCGCAACTGAGGCCCTTTGTCGGCAAGGAAATCTCGGTGAAAGTCGACGAAGTCGCCTGCGCGGAGGAGGCCGGCCAGATGAGTGAGGCGGTGGTCACCAAGTGGAGCGTGGTGACGAAGCATTGATCGCTCTCAGCCGTCGTCCCGGCTCGCGCTTCGCTTGGCCGGGACGCAGCGAGGGATTACACCTTTACCGGCCCGAGCTCGTCGAAATGCCCACGTCGTTGCAGCCAGGCGAGCAGGATCAGGCTCGGGATCGCGACCAGCACGCAGATCACGAAGAACAGCGGCCAGCCTGTCGCCTTGGCGACGAAGCCCGCGCCTGACGAGAGATAGGTGCGCCCCACAGCGGCCAGCGCGGTCAGCAGCGCATATTGCGTCGCCGTGTGCAGGGGATTGCGGCACAGCGCCGAGAGATAGGCGACGAAGATGACGGTGCCGATCGCGCTGGTGAAGTTCTCGCAGGTGATCGCGAGCGCCAGCGCCCACTGGTTGACGCCGACCAGCGCGAGCCAGGAGAAGGAGAGGTTGGCGAGTGCCTGCACGACGCCGCCGATCCACAGGCTCGTTGCCAGCGAATAGCGTCGCGCGACGAAGCCGCCGGCAAAGCCGCCGATCAGGGTCGCGGCCAGTCCCACGCCTTTGACGATCGCGGCGTAGTCGACCTTGCTGAAACCGATGTCGATCACGAAGGGCGCCGTCATCGTCCCGGAAAATGCGTCGGTGAACTTGAACAGCACGACGAAGGCGAGCGCCGCAATGGCATCGCGCCGGCTCAGGAACTCGGAGAAGGCGCCGACCGCCGCGTGAATCACGCGCGAGAATGCCGTTTCCGCGGCCGTGGCCGCTTCGGCGTCCTTGGACTGCGGCCGGCTCGGTCGCCACCAGCGCGGTGATCGCGCCGATCACGACCAGCGCGGCCATCACCACATAGCCCCACATCCAGGCCGACGACCGCACTAGGCCGCCGCCCTCGAACCCGCTGACGATGAACAGCGCGCCCGCGGTCGAGACCAGCATGCCGATGCGGTAGGCCGCGACATAGGAGGCCATGCCGGCGGCCTGCTCGCTCTCGGGCAGGCTCTCCACGCGGAAGGCATCGACGACGATGTCCTGCGTCGAGGAGGTGGTGGCGACCAGGAGCGCGGCAAGGGCGGCGAACCAGGGTGAGCGCGCGGGATCGGCGATCGCGAGCACGAGAATCGTGGTGATCAGCAACAGTTGCGAGAACAACAGCCAGCCGCGGCGCCTTCCGAAGTGTCGCGTGAAGAATGGCACGTGAAGCGCATCGACCAGCGGCGCCCAGAGGAATTTCAGCGTGTAGGGCGTGCCCACCAGCGCGAGCAGGCCGATGGTGCCGAGATCGACGCCGACCTCGCGCATCCACACCTGCAGCGTCGACCCCGACAGCGCCAGCGGCAGGCCGGAGGAGAAGCCCAGCATCAGCACGATCAGGACGCGCGGCTGCAGATAGACGGCAAGGCTGTCGCGCCAGGAGGCGGCGGCAGGCTCGGCTTTTTCGGTGGCGGCGGCTGTCGCTTCAGGCGCGGTCATGCAGCCCTGTTAGCAGATTCGACGGGAAAATCCGCCCCTGTCCTACTCCCCCGCCTGCAGCTTGGGCGGAGCGGGGAACAGCTCGGGCCTGCCGCTGGTCACGATCCGCGGCAGTTCCACCGGGGCGTCCGACTTGCTGAAATCGAGCTCCTCGATGCGGCCGGCGCGCTTTTCGATCTTGTCGGCGGAGACCAGGATCTGGCGCACGTCCTCGTTCACCTGCGAGAAATGGTTCTGCAGCTTGAGCACGCGTTCTCGCAGCCGCGACAGATCGTCGCCGAGCTTGATCACCTCGGTGCGGATCTGGTCGGCGGCATCGCGCATCCGCGCGTCCTTCATGATCTGCTGCATCACCTGGATCGCGAGCATTAGCAGCGAGGGCGACACCAGCACCACGCGGGCGCGGTAAGCCTTCTGGATCACATCGTCGAAGCCGTCATGGATTTCGGCATAGACCGATTCCGACGGCACGAACATCAGCGCGGTATCCTGGGTCTCGCCGGCGATCAGGTATTTTTCCGCGATGTCGCTGACATGCTTCATCACGTCGTTGCGCAGGCGCTGGCTTGCGTATTTTCGCTCCTCGTCGCTGCGGGCGTCGTGCAGCGCTGTCATCGCCTCGAGCGGGAATTTCGCGTCGATGCAGAGCGGGCGCTGGTCCGGTAGGAACACCACGCAATCCGGCCGCTTGCCGCTCGAGAGCGTGAACTGGAATTCGTAGGAATCCTTCGGCAGACCGTCCTGCACGATCGCCTCCATCCGCGCCTGGCCGAAGGCGCCGCGCGACTGCTTGTTGGCGAGCACGTCGCGCAGCGTCGTCACTTGCGTCGTCAGGTCGGTGAGGTTCTTGTGCGCGTTGTCGATGATGCCGAGCCGCTCGTGCAGATGGCGCAGGCTGTCCATCGTATGGCGCGTGGTCTGTTCCATCGATTGGCCGACACGGTGGGTGACCGAATCCAGGCGCTCGTTGACCGCGCGCGCCATCTCGGCCTGGCGGCCGGCGAGCGCCTGCGTCATCGCATCGACCCGGCCGCTCGCCTCGCTCTGGGCGCGCAGCACCTCGCCGAGCCGCTCTTCCAGTTCATCGGCGCGGATGGTCTGGGCCATCGCCAATTCCGCGCCGCGCCGGGAGGACCGCGCGATCACGATGGCGATCGTCAGCAGCAGGACGAGCACGAGCACGCCGAACGCGACCAGCGTGTCGGCGATGCGGACCGGCCAGTCGCCGACCATGAAGAGAATCTCGTTCATGGAAGCGCTATAGCCGATTCGGCGGCAGGCGCGAACGAAAGTGGAACATTTATGGTTAACAAGCCGTGAAGTTTCGTGGTTAAGAAAGCCTGAGGAATCATGGTTAAGGCCGTCTTAACCGGTTCCGGATCGATTGACCCCGGCATATCAAGCGCTTAAATCGCCCGCCATGGCCTTAAGAGAAATCATCATCCTGCCGGACAGGCAGTTGCGGCTCGTCTCCAAACGCGTGGAAAAGATCACGCCCGAGATCCGCAAGCTGGTCGACGACATGTTCGAGACCATGTATGCGGCGCCCGGCATCGGGCTGGCCGCGATCCAGGTCGCGCAGCCGCTGCGGCTGGTCACCATGGATCTCGCGAAAAAGGACGAGAACGGCGAGACCACGCCCAAGCCGCGCGTCTTCATCAACCCGGAGATCATCTCGGCGTCCGAGGAGAAGTCGGTCTATGAAGAGGGCTGCCTGTCGATCCCCGAATATTACGAGGAGGTCGAGCGGCCGGCGCGGGTGCGCGTGCGCTTCACCGATCTCGACGGCAAGGTGCACGAGGAGGACGCCGAGGGCCTCTTCGCCACCTGCATCCAGCACGAGATCGACCATTTGAACGGCATCCTGTTCGTGGACTATCTGTCGAAGCTGAAACGCGACCGCGTGCTGAAGAAGTTCGCCAAGGCCGCTAAACGCGCGGCGGAGTAGGGTCGACACTCTATCTGCCGTCATGCCCGGCCTTGTGCCGGGCATCCACGTCCTTTCGCGCCGCGAGCACGAAGACGTGGATGGCCGGGACAAGCTCGGCCATGACGAGTACTTTTACCTTCAGCCAAGGTAACCCGCCCCATGCCCCTCCGCCTGATCTTCATGGGTACGCCCGATTTCGCCGTGCCGACGCTGCTCGAACTGGCCGGGCACGGCCACGAGATCGCCGCCGTCTACACCCGTGCGCCGAAACCGGGCGGGCGTCGCGGCCTGCAATTGCAACCGACGCCGGTCGAGCAGGAGGCGCGGCGGCTCGGCATTGCCGTGCTGACGCCGAAGACGTTGAAGACGCCGGAAGCGCTGGAAGAATTCCGCGCCCACCAGGCGGATGCGGCCGTCGTGGTTGCCTATGGCATGATCCTGCCGCAGGCGATCCTCGATGCGCCAAGGCTTGGCTGCTACAACCTGCACGCGTCGCTGTTGCCGCGCTGGCGCGGCGCGGCGCCGATCAACCGCGCCATCATGGCCGGCGACGCCGAGACCGGTGTGATGGTGATGAAGGTGGATGTCGGTCTCGACACCGGCGACGTCGCGATGGCCGAGCGGCTTGCGATCACCGACCGGATGACGGCGGCCGACCTGCACGATGCACTGGCCCCGCTCGGTGCCGACCTCATGGTGCGGGCGATGGCCGCGCTGGAACGCGGTGCGCTGCAACTGACTAAGCAGAGTGAGGACGGCGTCACCTACGCCGCCAAGATCGAGAAGGCCGAGGCGCGGATCGATTGGAGCCGACCTGCGCACGCCGTGCTGCGGCACATTCACGGCCTGTCGCCGTTCCCGGGCGCGTGGGCCGAGTTGGGAGGCGATGGCGAACCGGTACGCATCAAGATTCTCCGTTGCGAACCGGCGAGCGGCTCGGGCGCGCCGGGCACAGTGCTCGACGACAACCTTGCAATCGCTTGCGGCGAGGGCGCCATCCGCGTCCTCGAACTGCAGCGTGAAGGCAAGGCGCGGATGAAGTCGGTCGACTTCCTGCGCGGCACGCCGCTGAAGGCCGGCGCGCGGTTCACTTAAGCCGTCATGCCCCGCTACAAGCTCACCATCGAATATGACGGCACGCCGTTCTGCGGCTGGCAGATCCAGGACAACGCGCCGACCGTGCAGGGCGCGCTGGAGGCTGCGGTGAAGGCGATGTGCGGCGAGGACGTGCGCGTCCATGGCTCCGGTCGCACCGATGCCGGCGTGCACGCGCTCGGGCAGATCGCGCATTGCGACATCGCAAAGCCGTTTCGAGCGGACCGTCTGCGCGACGGGCTGAACGCGCATCTGCGTCCGAATCCGGTCGCGGTGCTCGCAGCCGAGATCGTGCCTGACGATTTCGAGGCGCGCTTTTCGGCTAAGAAGCGCCATTATCTCTATCGCATCAGGAACACGCGTGCGAACCTCGCGCTCGACATCGGCCGCGTCTGGCGCGTGCCGCGCCATCTCGATACGGAGGCGATGCATGAGGCCGCGCAGCGCCTGATCGGCAAGCACGATTTCACGACCTTTCGCGACACCGAATGCCAGGCCAAATCGCCGGTGAAGACGCTCGATCAGCTTGACGTTGCGCGCAACGGCGATGCGGTCAGCATCATCACCTCGGCGCGCTCATTCCTGCACAGCCAGGTGCGCTCGATGGTCGGCTCGCTGGTCTGGGTCGGCGAAGGCCGCTGGACCGCCGACGATCTCGCCGCAGCGCTAGCCGCCCGCAACCGCGCCGCCTGCGGGCCGGTGGCACCGCCGGAGGGGCTGTACCTGGTGCGGGTGGAGTATTGAGGGCGCAACTCTCCCCCCGTCATACCCCGCGAAGGCGGGGTATCCAGTAAGCAACGGCGTTGGTAGCTTGACCGAGACGCCGCGGACTACTGGATCGTCCGCCTTCGCGGACGATGACAGCGGAGTGGGTGGCGACGGCGGAGCAAGCGCCTCAGTCGTAGAGATTACTCAAAATACCTGTCCAGCACGCCGCGATAGACTTGCGTCAGTTTTTCCAGGTCCGCGATCGGCGTGCGTTCGTCGATCTGGTGCATGGTCTGGCCGACCAGGCCGAACTCGATCACCGGGCAATAGCTGGAGATGAAGCGCGCATCCGACGTGCCGCCCGAGGTCGAAAGCTCGGGCTTGCGTCCGGTCACCGATTCGATCGCTGCCACCGCAAGGTCGGTGAACGGGCCGGGCTTGGTCACGAACACGTTGGAGTTCGACGGCTCCCAGGCGATGCGGGCGCGGATGCGGTTGCCGCAGGCCTTGGCGAGCCGCTCCTCCACCAGCTTGCGCAGGCTCTCCTGGGTGTGGTTGTTGTTGTAGCGGATGTTGAATTTCGCCCGCGCCTGGCCGGGGATGACGTTGCTCGCGGCATTGCCGACGTCGACGGATGTGAATTCGAGGTTGGAAGCCTGGAATTGCGCGTTGCCGTGGTCGAGCGGCTCGTCGCTGAGCGCCACGATCAATCGCGAAATGTCCGGCACCGGATTGGAAGCGCGGTGCGGATAGGCGACATGGCCCTGCACGCCATCGACATAGAGCGTGCCGGATTGCGAGCCGCGGCGGCCGACCTTGATGGTGTCGCCGAGCACCTCGACATTGGAGGGCTCGCCGAGCACGCAATGATCGAACTTTTCGCCGCGCTCCGCCGCCCACTTCAGGAGTTTGACGGTGCCATTGATGGAAACGTCTTCCTCGTCGCCCGTGACCAGGAACGAGATCGAACCTTTACCGTCCTCTTGCGGCCTGCCGCCATGGTCCTTCAGATATTCCAGCACCGCGGCGACGCTGCAGGCGATGCCGCCCTTCATATCGACGGCGCCGCGGCCGTAGAGAAAGCCGTCCTTCACCTCGCCGGAGAACGGGCCATGGGTCCAGGCGGACTCGTCGCCCGGCGGCACCACGTCGGTATGGCCGGCAAAGGTGATGTGCGGCGCCTGATCGCCGATGCGCGCATAGAGGTTGTCGACATCAGCGGTGCCGGGCTCGCTGAACGTGACGCGATGCACCTCGAAGCCGGCGGCTTTCAGGATGTTCTCGAGCACGCCGAGCGCGCCGGCGTCGGCGGGGGTGACGGAAGGGCAGCGGACAAGGTCGCGCGTGATGGAGATCGCATCAGTCATGCTACGGACTTAACACGCCACCGCAGCGGCGGGCCAGCCTTCTACGGCACGATTTCGTGTTGCTGGTCCAAGATCGGTTTCCACTTTTTCCGGATCATGCTCTAGCCGGCGTTGCCGCGGCGCCTATCAGCTTGTCTTCGATGTGGCGCGGCCCCGGACGGTGAGCAAGCCGGCCAGCGCGACCAGCGCAAAGCCGGCACCCGCGAAGAACGTGACTTGCGGTCCGGCATTGTCCCACAATGCGCCCGCGATCACGCTGGCCGCAAGCATCGCGATCCCACAGAGCAGGTTGAAAAAGCCGTAAGCCGTACCCCGCAGCTCGGCCGGCGAGGTATCCGCGACAAGCGCCGCCAACAGCCCTTGCGTGAAGCCCATATGCAGTCCCCACAGCGCAATGCCCAGTGCCACGCCGGTAATGCTGGGCAGGAGCGCGAGCAAAAGATCGGCGAGGATCAAAAGCACGATGCCGAATGCCAGCACGGTTGTGCGGTCCATGCGATCGGACACCACGCCAGCCGGATATGCCGCGCCGGCGTAAACGACATTCATCAGGACCAGCACGGCCGGTGTGAGCGTTACTGGCAGTCCGACATTTTGCGCGCGCAGGATCAGAAACGCCTCGCTGAAGCGGGCCAGCGTGAACACGCTTGCTATCGCCACCACCCACCAATAGGCCGCGCCAAGATTTCTGATTTCGCTGAGGCTGATTGGATTGCGCACCTCGCGCAATCCAATCGCCCGGGCAGGTTCACGCACCGCAAACGCGATAAGTGCGAACGACAGAAAGCCGGGAATGACTGCAAACCAGAACACGGCCGTGAAATGATCGGCGGTCAGCCACATCAGGCCGATGGCGATCAATGGCCCGACGAAGGCGCCAACCGTATCCAGCGACTGCCGCAGGCCAATGCTGGCGCCACGCAGATGGGCCGGAGCAATGTCCGCTACCAGCGCGTCGCGAGGAGCGCCGCGAATGCCTTTTCCGATCCGGTCGATGAAGCGCGCGGCCATCAGCCAGCCGACCGTCGGCGCCAGCGGAAAGATCGGTTTGGTAAGCGCTGCAAGGCCATAGCCGAACGCCGCGAGCCATTTTCGCTTGCCAAGCCAATCGGAAAGCGCGCCGGAAAATATCTTGGTGATCGATGCCGTCGCTTCGGCGATGCCTTCGATGACGCCGACGGTTACCATCGAGGTGCCGAGTACCGTCACCAGATAGATCGGCAGCAGTGCATGGATCATCTCCGAAGAGATATCCATCAGCATCGAGACAAAACCGAGCGCCCAGATACCCGCTGGAATCTCGCGAAGGGAGCGGGCTGGTCGGGTGCTCGCCTCAGCCATAGAGCTGACCTTTCAAGCGATCATGCCCCATGAGCGGCCTTGGCTGCGTCCTTAGTCGCGCAGCAATTCGTTGATGCTGGTCTTGGCTCGGGTGCGCTCGTCGACGCGCTTGACGATGACGGCGCAGGCGGTGGCCGGACCCGGCTGGCCGTTCTTCATCGGCTTGGGCGGCAGCGTGCCGGGCACGACCACCGCATATTCCGGCACTTCGCCGACAAAAGTCTCGCCGGTCTCGCGGTCGACGATCTTTGTCGACGCGCCCAGGAACACGCCCATCGACAGCACGGCGCCCTTGCGCACGATCACGCCCTCGGCGACCTCGCTGCGGGCGCCGATGAAGCAATCGTCCTCGATGATCACGGGCTCGGCCTGCAGCGGCTCCAGCACGCCGCCGATGCCGACGCCGCCGGAGATATGCACGCGCTTGCCGATCTGCGCGCAGGAGCCGACGGTCGACCAGGTGTCGACCATGGTCGCTTCATCGACATAGGCGCCGAGATTGACGAAGGAGGGCATCAGCACGACGTTGCGGGCGATGAAGGCCGAGCGGCGCACGATGGCGCCGGGCACCGCGCGAAAACCAGCGTCGCGAAAGCGGTTCTCGCCCCAGCCGTCGAACTTCGACGGCACCTTGTCCCACCATGACGCCTTGCCGGGACCGCCGGGAATCTGGCCCATGTCGTTGAGGCGGAACGACAGCAGCACCGCCTTCTTCAGCCATTGGTTGACCTTCCATTTGCCGCTCGTCTCGCGCTCGGCAACGCGCGCCTCGCCCTTGTCGAGCAGTTCAAGCGCGTAATCGACGGCCTCGCGCACCTCGCCTGTGGTCGAGGTCGAAATGCCGTCGCGGGCTTCGAACGCGGCGTTGACGATGGACTCGAGGGCGGACAGCGACATCGGGCGATTCCTTAAGGCGAGCGGCGGGAAGGTATCTAGGGCTTTTTCGGGATTTGGGGCAGGAGAGTCAAGGCTAACTCGCCGTCGTCCCGGCCTTGAGCCGGGACCCATAACCACAAGTGTCGATGTGGCGCGAAGCCGGGGCCGCCGCCCTACGTAACAATCGGGTCCTGTGGTTATGGGTCCCCGCTTTCGCGGGGGACGACGCGGAAAATGCTACGCGAGCCTCTGCAAGAACCCCGTCAGGTCGTCGGTGACATGGTCGACATGGGCGGCGTCGCGGCCCTCGAGCTCCCAGTCCTCGCGCACCACTTCCTGCGTTCCGTCGGGCACCACCAGCACCGTGGTCATGCCGAGCTGGTGCGGTACGATCAGGTTGCGCGCGAGGTCTTCGAACATCGCGGCCTTGCCTGGATCGACGCCGTGGAGCGCCAGGAAGCGCCGATAGGTCTGCGGTGCCGGCTTCGGCTCCAGCTCGGCGGCGATGATGTCGAACACCGCCTCGAAATGCTCACCGATGCCGAGACGCGCGAGCACCGCGTCGACATGGTCGGTCGAGCCGTTGGTCAGGATCAGCTTGCGGCCGGGCAGCCTTGCGATCGCAGCCCCCATCGCCGGGTTCGGCTCCAGCGGCGAGTGATCGATCTGGTGGACATAGGCGAGGTAATCGTCGGCGCGGACGCCGTGCTCGGTCATCATGCCGCGCATGGTGGTGCCGTAGCGGAGATAATAGTCCTTCTGGATGCGGCGGGCTTCTTCCGCCGTGACGCCCAGCCAGTTGCTCACGAACTCGCCGATCCGCGCATCGACCTGCTGCCACAGGTTGACGTGATGCGGATACAGCGTGTTGTCGAGGTCGAACACCCAGGTGTCGATATGGTCGAAGGGGCGGGGAGCCATGATGCCTACTCTCCGTCATGCCCGCCACCGGGTCGGCGCGCAGCGCCGCCCGATGACAGGCTCCGGCGGGCATCCAGTATACGGCGGCGGACGAGGGATGCGACAGGCGCCGCGGAATACTGGATCACCCGCTTTCGCGGGTGATGACGCCTGAGTGTGCCGGGCCATCGAGCCTTCATCACGGCATCGCAAAGCGCAGCGTCTTGCCGCCGCTGGTCATATCGACCGGCGCAAAGCCGATCGCGGCAAGGCCCCGGGTGGCGCAATCGCCCTGCTCGGCGATCTCGAACTTGCTTTCGCGGGTGCAGAGCTGTGTCGCGCCGCCCCAGTTCAATGGCTTGTCCTTCAGGCGGATGGTGCGGTTGTCGGCATCGACGGCTTCGGCGAAGGAGAAGATCTGCTTCGGCTGGCCGGTGACGTCGGGATGCAGGCATTTGCCGGGATCGATGCGATACCAGCCGCGGCTGGTGACGACCTTGCCGTCGCCGGTCGCCACCGCCGCCATGATCTTGTGCGGCGTGTCGTTGCACCAGGTCAGTCCGGTCGCGGATGGCTTCTGCACGGCGTCGATCATCGTGGTGAAGAAATTCGGCGATTGCACGACGTCGCTGGAGAGGCCGCGGCTTTTGAGGAACGCCGACAGCGCTCCTTGCGTCTTCGGCCCGTCGACGCCGTCGATCGGTGCGGCGTCGTAGCCGGCGATCACGAGCAAACGCTGAATGCCGGCAAGCCGTGCCTGCTCCTCGTCGTATTCGGAGCCCTCGGCGAGATAGGCGACGAGGTTGCCGTCCTCGGTCTGGGTCGGTGTTATCTGCGTGAATTGCGCCGGCGTCTGGCCGCTGCGGCACTGGCGGGCGGCGGCGATGACGAAATTGTCCTGCGCGACGCAGAGCGTGTCAGTGCCGTTTTGCGGGATCGGCGAGGAGCCGTAGACGCCGAGCGCGCGGGCGTTCAGAAGCACGCGATCGGCCGAGAGCGCGCCTTGCACCACCACGCGGCAGGCGGCGGGATCGATGCGGAACCAGCCCCGCGTCGCGGTCGCCGATTTCTCGTCGATCCCGATCGCGGCCTCGACCACGTAACTCATGCGGTTGCAGAGTTTCAGGTCCGCCAGCGCCGGCGCGGAGGAAAACAGGAGCGAGAGCGTCGCGGCAGGCAGCGCCATCAGAAGACGCGTCAGCCCGGAACGACGCTTCGTCCTAAGCTCGTCATGGCCGGGCCTGACCCGGGCATCCATGCCTTTCTTACTGTCGGCAAACCGGACGTGGATGGCCGGGTCAAGCCCGGCCATGACGGCTCCGGTGTGCGTGACCGCTTTCGGCATCACTTATGGATCAGCGTGCCGGTGCCCTGATTGGTGAACAGCTCCAGCAGGACCGCATGCTGCGTCTTGCCGTCGATGATGACGACGCCCTGCACGCCCTGCTCCAGGGCATAGATGCAGGTCTCGACCTTCGGGATCATGCCGCCCGAAATGGTGCCGTCGGCGATCAGTTTGCGCGCGTCCTTCACCGACAGCTCCGGGATCAGCTTCTTCGACTTGTCGAGCACGCCCGGCACATCGGTGAGCAGCAGCAGGCGCTTGGCCTTCAACGCGCCCGCGACCGCACCGGCAAAGGTGTCGGCATTGATGTTCAGCGTCTGGCCGTTCGCAGACGTTGCCAGCGGCGCCAGCACCGGGATCAGTTCATAGCCGATGAGCTGGTTGAGCAACGTGAGATCGACCTTCTCAGGCTCGCCGACGAAGCCGAGATCGATCGCCTTCTCGATGTTGGAATCCGGATCGATCATGGTGCGCGTCGTCTTCGACGCCTTCACCATGTTGCCGTCCTTGCCGGAGAGGCCCACCGCCTTGCCGCCGGCCTCGTTGATATAACCGACAAGCTGCTTGTTGACGGAGCCGGCCAGCACCATCTCGACGATCTCGATCGTCGCCGCATCGGTGATGCGCAGGCCCGCCGCGAACTCCGACTGGATGCCGAGGCGCTTGAGCATGGTCGCGATCTGCGGCCCGCCACCATGCACGACCACCGGATTGATCGCGGTCTGCTCCAGGAGCACGATGTCGCGCGCAAACGCCTTGGCGGTGTCCTCCGCGCCCATGGCATGGCCGCCATATTTGATGACGATGGTTTCATCGTCATATTCCTGCATATGCGGCAGCGCCTCGGACAGGATGCGGGCCTGGTCGAGCGGGCTGATCTGTGTATCGGTCATGGAGCGGGTCTCGCTATTCCCAAGAAGGCGGCGTCGGGCGCGGTTCTATCTGATTGGCCGGCGAGGCGCAAAGCGCGTCTCACGCCTTGTCCTGCCGCGGCCATGCTGCCGCAAGCGCCAGCACCAGCCAGCTCACGATCGATAGCGTTCCGCCCGTCGGCGCCGCCATCGGAAACAGGCCGTAACCGGCCTGTTGGCGCAGGCTGAGATCGCCGGCGAACAATGAAGGTCCGATGACAAGCCCGATCGCCGCAACGGTCCCGATTATGCGGTTCAGCGGGCCGCGGTCGCTGAGTGCGACCGTTCCGAGCACGGCACCGGCATGAAACAGCAGCATCGATGACGCGGCCGCGAGCCGCGTCGCGTCCGGGAGATGGGCGGAGGCCGCCGCCAGCGTCACACCACAGGCGCCCATGATGCCGGCCAGGACCAGCAGGATGCGATGCAGGCGGATCATCCACGGCGCTCCTCGAGCAGGCGCACCATCGCACCGCGCAGCTCCGGCATGCCGGCACCGGTGCGCGAGGAGGTCGCCAACACCTCCGGAAAGGCGGCCGGGTGTTTTGCCAGCGCGGCCGCTGTCTCCTCGATGCGGGTCGTGAGTTCGGAGGCTTTCACCTGGTCCGCCTTGGTCAGCACCACCTGGTAGCTGACGGCTGATTTGTCGAGCGTCTTCAGGACGTCGAGATCGACATCCTTGATGCCATGGCGGGCATCTATCAGGACATAGACCCGCGCCAAGGTGGCGCGGCCCTGCAGGAATTTATGGATCAGCGCGGTCCAGGACGCCACCTTCGACTTGGGCGCGGAGGCGTAGCCATAGCCGGGCATGTCGACCAAACGGAAGCCCGCTTTCTCCGGGCCTTCGAAGAAGATCAGCTCCTGGGTGCGGCCGGGCGTGTGCGAGGTCCGCGCCAGCGCGCTGCGGCCGGTGAGCGCGTTGATCAGGCTCGACTTGCCGACATTGGAGCGGCCGGCAAAGGCAACCTCGAGCCCCGCCATCGGCGGCAGCGTCTCGATCGACGGCGCGGCCCAGATGAAGTGCCAGTCGCCGGCGAACAGTTTTCGCCCCGCTTCGATCAGCTCCGCATCGGTTTCGGCGGTCATGTGGGGAAGGGCCTCACTCGTCCTCGTCATTGCGAGGAGCGAAGCGACGAAGCAATCCATGTCTCCGCAAGCGGTGAAATGGATTGCTTCGCTTCGCTCGCAATGACGTGGCTACGTCGCCTTCTTCGGCGTGAAGGTGGCCTTGAGGTTGTCGAACAATTCCACCTTCACCCCGTTGCGGTGCATGATGTAGCTCTGCTGCGCCACCGAAAGCAGGTTGTTCCAGGCCCAGTAGATCACCAGGCCTGCCGGGAAGCCGGCCAGCATGAAGGTGAAGATCAACGGCATCCAGTCGAAGATCATCTTCTGCGTCGGATCCGGCGGCGTCGGATTGAGCTTCATTTGGACCCACATCGTGATGCCCATGATGATCGGCCAGATGCCGAGCCAGAGATAATGGCCGAACACCGGGATCGTGGTGGGGTCGAACGGGATCAGGCCGAACAGGTTGAACAGGTTGGTCGGATCCGGCGCCGACAGGTCCTTGATCCAGCCGAAGAACGGCGCATGCCGCATCTCGATGGTGACGAACAGGACCTTGTAGAGCGAGAAGAACACCGGGATCTGCAGCGCGATGGGAAGGCAGCCCGCGATCGGGTTGATCTTCTCCTTCTTGTAGATCTCCATCATCTCCTGCTGCTGCTTCACCCGGTCGTCCGGATAGCGCTCCTTCAGCGCCGCCAGCTGCGGCTGGATCGACTTCATCTTCGCCATCGAGGCGTAGGACTTGTTGGCGAGCGGGAAGAACAGCAGCTTCACGATCACCGTCACCAGCAGGATCGAGACGCCGAAATTGCCGAACAGGCGATAGAACCAGTCGAGCGCCAGGAACATCGGCTTGGTGATGAAGTAGAACCAGCCCCAGTCGATCAGGAGATCGAAGTGGTTGAGGCCGAGCTCCCTGTTGTAGCCGCCGGGTCCGAGGGGGAAATTGATGCCGACGACGCCGGCTTCCTTGGCGCCGGCGAACAGCCGCGCGTTGGCGGTGATGGTGCCGCCGGTCGCGAGCGTCATCGGCTCCTGCAGATAGTCGGTCTGGTAGGTCCTGGTCGTGCCGACGAGATTGGACGAAAAGCGCGCCTGCAGCTTTGCAGTGGTCTCCGGCAGCAGCGCGGAAGCCCAGTATTTGTCGGTTATGCCGAGCCAGCCATCGGTGACGTTGAAATTCACCGTCTTGGCGTCATCGATCTTCTTGTAGCTGTATTCCTGCAGACCCTGGTCGCCGAGATAGCCGATCAGGCCTTCGTGCAGGATGTAGTAGCCGGAGACCTGGGGCGCGCCGTGTCGCGAGATCAGCGCGAAGGGGTAGAGGCTGACGGGCGCGCTGCCCGTATTGGTGACTTCATCCTTGATGGTGAAGAGATAGCGGTCGTCGATCGCAATGGTGCGGCGGAACGTCAGGCCTTCGCCATTGTCATATTTCAGCGTGACCGGATTCGCCTGCGTCAACGCTCCGGAACCCTCCTGCTGCCACATCGTGGTCGCGTCGGGCATGCGCAACGTGGCGCCGGTCGCCGGTACCCAGCCGAACTCGGCGTAATAGGGCGCGGCCGTCTGCGACGGCGAGAACAGCACGATCGGCGGTGATTTCGGGTCGACCGTCTCGCGGTATTTCTCCAGCGAGAGGTCATCGATACGCGCGCCCTTCAGCGAGATGCTGCCGGACAATGTGGGCGTGTCGATCTTGACGCGCGGGGTGCCCTCGATGGCGGCTTCGCGGCTGATGACCGCCGCGGCGGAGGCCGGTTGCGTGACCGAAGGCGAAGGCGCCGATCCGGGCTGCGGCGCGGTGCCGGGGGTCGCTTGCGGCGCCGGCTTCTGTTGTTCCGTCTGCGCCTGCTGCTGTGCGCGCTGCTTCTCCATCTGCGGCACGTTGTAGAAATATTGCCAGGCGATCAGCACAAGGCCGGACAGAATGACGGCGAGGATGGTGTTGCGGTTGTCGGTCATCTCTTCAAGGTCTCGTCATTCAATTCCGGTTGCCGCCGCTCTTTATATTATTCTGGCTGCCGCCGCTTTTGGCCGATTGCCGGTCGAGGCGGCGGAGCGCCGCGCGGAGGTCGTCGAGCATGGCCGCGAAGTCGCGGGTCAGTGCATCCCGGCGGCCCACTAGCACATAATCATGGTGTGGTCGCATCGGTATGACGTCGAGCCGCTGCACCAGCGCGCGAAGCCTGCGCCGGATGCGGTTGCGCTCGGTGGCGGTGCCGTTCTTCTTGGTGACGGTGAAACCGACGCGGATCGGGCCATCATCGTCGCGGGCGCGGCCCTGCAGCACAAAGGCCGGGCTGGCCGCCCGCGCACCATTGGCAACGGCGACGAAGTCCGCCCGCTGCCTTAGCCGATCCATTTAGAATCTCCGGAAGACGCCCGGGCTCAGGCGCTCAGACGCTTGCGGCCACGCGCGCGGCGCGCAGCGAGGACCTTGCGGCCACCGGCCGTGGCGAGACGGGCGCGGAAGCCGTGGCGGCGCTTGCGCACCAGTTTGCTGGGTTGATAAGTCCGCTTCACGGGTAGTTCTCCGCTGAACAGGCAATCTGCCGATGAATTGAGATAGGGTATCCGGTGATGCTGGCTGGCCCAAAATGGGCCATTCGCGGCCCCAAATGAGCCGCCCCCGGCAAACCGGGCCATCGCGGACAATTGGCGCGGCTTATACGGGAGCGCCTCCTTTTCGTCAATGTCGCCCGGCGCGGTAAAAGCGGTTCCTCGAAAGGTCGCAATTCGCGGAAATAGTCCTGATTCTGCGGGGTTGTTGCATGTGTGGGCCGGCGTTAGTCGGCTCGGTCCGGGGTTCATGGAACCGGCTTACATTAGCGATCCGTAATTTGACCGGCGATGGTGCACGGCAGCATGCTGAACATGCGCCATAGAAGGCCTATATCGTGTCAGTGACCGACGATCAGCCGACGACGGAGATGTCTCGGGCGCAGCCGGTGTACCGGCTTGGGCTGTCCGGCAAGCTCCTTCTGCTCACGATTCCCCTGGTGATGATCGCCGGGATGCTGATCTATGTGCCCGCGATCGCCAACTTCCGGATGAACCGGCTGAACGACCGATTGGCCGCGGCCAACACTGCGGCGCTGGTGCTCGATGCCGCGCCGTCCGGCTACGTCCCGGAGTCGCTGGCGCGCCAGATCCTGACCAGCATCGGCGCCCGCGCGGTGGCGATCAAGATGGGCCAGCAGCGACGGCTGCTCGCCAGCGCCGACCTGCCGGCTGCGATCGACCATGATGTCGACATGCGAGACATGTCGGTGTGGTCGGCCATCGTCGATGCGTTCGAGATCATGCTGGAGCATGGCGACCAGACCATCCGCGTGGTCGGGCCGGCGCCGGGCCAGGCGCAGTTCATCGAGGTCGTGATCGACGAGAAGCCGCTGCGCCAGGCGATGTACCGTTTCTCACGCAACGTCTTGATCGTCGCGCTCCTGATCGCTGGCCTGACCGCGGGCCTGGTCTATCTCGCCCTGCATTACCTTTTCGTACGCCCGATGCGGCGGCTGACCGCGAGCCTGATCGGTTTCCATGAAAACCCCGAAAGTTCGGCGCGAATCATCGTGCCGAGCCAACGCGGCGACGAGATCGGCGTCGCCGAACGCGAGCTCTCCGACATGCAGCGCGACCTGGTCTCGATGCTGCATCAGAAGAGCCGGCTCGCGGCGCTGGGGCTCGCCGTCTCCAAGATCAACCATGATCTGCGCAACCTGCTTGCCTCCTCGCAGCTATTGTCCGATCAGCTCGCAAGCGTCCCCGATCCCAGGGTGCAGCGTTTCGCGCCGAAATTGCTGCGCTCGCTCGAACGCGCCATCGCCTTCTGCCAGTCGACGTTGTCGTACGGCCGTGCCCAGGAAGCGGCGCCCGACCGCCGCATGATCCTGGTCGAGCCGGTCGTCGTCGAGGTGCGCGAATCGGCGGGGCTTGCGTCCGACGCCTCGATCACGTGGATCAGCGCGATCGAGCGGGGGCTCGCGATCGACGCCGATCCGGACCAGCTATTCCGCGTGCTGCTAAACCTCGTGCGCAACGCGGCGCAGGCGCTGGAGACCCGTCCGGCGAGCGATGGCGGCGCCCAGCAGATCCGGATCACCGGCCGCCGCGAGGGGACGGTTGCGATCATCGAGGTTGCCGACACCGGCCCCGGCGTGCCCCAGAAGACTCGCGATCACCTGTTCGAGGCGTTCCAGAGCTCCGGCCGCCCCGGTGGCAGCGGGCTAGGCCTTGCAATCGCCGCCGAGCTGATCCGCGCCCATGACGGCGAAATCAACCTTGTCGAGGGCACCATCGGCGCCACCTTCCGCATCGCCATTCCCGACCGGCCGGTGGAACTCCAGATCATCCGCACCGAGCGCGCGCGGGCGTGATGGCCCGCCCGGAATAACCGGAAACCCCGGACTTTCACCGCCCCGGGGGACGCTTCCGGCTCAAATCAACCCTGGAACCCCTTATTCCAGACCTTGCCAACCGGACCCGGAGCCTGTAGCTAGAGCGCTCTTTCGCTGGTGCTTCCGAGCCTTCTCGGATAGTCCCCGGGCCCTCAAGCCCCTCACGCGAAAACGCGCCCGTAGCTCAGCTGGATAGAGCATCAGACTACGAATCTGAGGGTCGGACGTTCGAATCGTTCCGGGCGCGCCATTTTGCGATTTTCCCCGATATCGCGGCCTGTAGCGCGCAATCGCCGCATCAAGCGGCCGATAGCCGCACGTGGAACTTGTTGCCGGTCGCCTCGGCATAGCGCAAGAGCGTCTTCGTGCTCGGCAGCGTTTGGCCGCTTTCAAGTCGAGCGATCGCGGACTGGCTGGTGCGCATGCGTGCCGCCAATTCGGCTTGGGAGAGGCCTGCTCGCAAGCGAGCCCTGAGCAACTCTGCGGCTATCTCAAACTCCGGAGCAAGTGCCTCGTACTCGGCCTTGACTTTGGGGTTGGCCAAAAGACGAGCTTTGAGTTTTTCGAACGGGATTGTCATTTGATTACCTTTCCAAATGCGCACGATCGCGCGGTTCTTCGAACGGGATTGTCAGGTGATCTCAGTCGCTCTCCGTAAGGCGAGTTCGATCTCGGTGCGCGGCGTCTTTTGCGTCTTCTTCACGAACGCACGGACCACGACGACTCTCCGGCCGATTGCCGTGACATAGAGAGCGCGTGCAATTCCATCTCGACCTGTGAGTCGCAACTCCCAGAGCTTACCTTCCAGGTGCTTGACATGCGGCTCACCCAGGCTCTCCAGTCCGGCCGAGGTAATGCGCTCGCCCAGCCGCAGAAACCGCGCCTGCATATCGGCCGGCAAGGCGGCGATCTCTGCAGCGACGGTTTCGTCGAGGATTTCCACCCGCCAAGGCATGGTGGCTCATATCTCAATTTTGAGATACTCGCAAGGACAGAGCTGCACAATGGCGTAGTAGCTCCGGCGGCAGGCGGCGCACTAGGGCGAACGCCCCGAGGGAAGATCGCGCTTCTTCATAGCGCCACGGCGAAGCGATAGTGCCCATCTTCATCGGCCGTGGCGCGCCATGTCGGTCTCGGCCAGCCAGTTCAAACCCTTGTTTCTTGATCTGAAGGCTGTTGGCACCGCCACATTGGCGCCGGTACGCAAATCGCTTCAGTTGCTGGCTGAACTGCCAGGTTTCGGACCACTGCGATCACTAAGGTAGGCGCCGCGCCAGGTTCAAGTTCCTGGCCTTGTCCAGATTGCGGGCCTTTTCCAGCGCGGCTGCGCTCGGCAAGAGGGCCGACGAGAGGTCGGTCTCGGTGAAATCGGCGCCCGCGAGATTGGTGTTGGACAAGTCGGCTCCCGAAAGGTCGGCACGGCTAAGATTGCAATTCGCCAGATTGGCGTTCTGCAGTTGCGCGAATTCGAGATCCGCGCGCGCGAGATTGGCGCCGTTCAGATCGGCATTCCTGAGATCGGCGGATTTGAGCACGCCACGCATCAAGCCCATCGATTGGTTGCGCATATCAGCGCTCAAATCGGCGCCAGCAAGCTTCGCCCCGATCAAGCTGGCACCAGAAAGATCCGCGGTTATGCGAGCGCTGTTCAAATCGGCGCCGCCAAGCTTGGCGCGCTGCATCTGCGTGCCGAGGAGTGATGCCTTTACGAGAGACGCCCCGGTCAAATCCGCGTCGATTAGCCAAGCCTGGTTGAGGATGGCACGATCGAAGCGTGCGCCTTTCAGGCTGGTCCGGTTGAGCTTGACGAGGCGGAGATTGCTGCCGGAGAAGTCGAGCCCCGAGAGATCGAGGTGCGACAGCCGCTTTCCTTGCAAATCCGCAGAGCTCTGGCCCGCGGCGTCTTGAGGCGCCGCCTTGAGGAGCGTCTCGACCTCGGCCCGCGTCATCTCGGATGTCGACATTTCGGGGCTGTTGAGGTCGACGCTGCGCAGCATGTCCTGCGCCACGGCGTCGATGGGATCAACCAACAGCGCCGTCATCGACACAAGAGCAAACGCGAGACGAAACAGCATCGCTGTCTCTCCGCCTTCCAGTAACCCGGCATTGTCGCTAGCATTTTTTGGGTTGGTCGCACCGTCACGTTAGCCGGTCGAGGTGCGCCTCCGGGCTACGCGAGAGTATGAAACCGGATTACGGTCCTCGCAATGCCCGTGATCGCCCCGTCCGAGGAAAAGCTGCCCGCGAAGGCGAAGTGCCAGACCGCAGTCTATAGCAGTCCCGGCGATTTGAGCGCGCAACCCCGGTCACGTGGGCCAAATACGGCGTTCATCCGCGTTGCGCCCCTTTTCAGGCAGCCTCACGAAACGAGGGTGGCGCCAAACTGAATCTCGACCTTCATCAGCTTGGAGACGGGGCAGCCGGCTTTTGCGCTTGCGGCGACCGACTGGAATGTGTCGTGGTCGATGCCTGGTATCTTCGCTGTGGTGGTGAGATGCGCCGAGGTGATCGAAAAGCCGTCCCCGTCCTTCTCGATCGTGATTTCTGATTTGCTGTCCACCTGCTCCGGCACGAAATTCGCCATACCGAGCTGCCTGACGAATGACGGCCATCCCAGGTGTGTTCGCCTCATGGGCGTTGGCCGGCAGCCTCCAGGATCAGTTGCGTGATTTCATCAGGGTGAGAGATGAGCGACAGGTGGCTCGCCTTGACCTCTATGGTTTTGGCCCCCATGCGCTTCGCCATGAATCGCTCGAGGTCCGGATTGATCGTGCGGTCCTCGGTCGAGACGGCGTAGTAGCTCGGCTTTGAGCGCCAGGCCGCGTTTGCGGTCTTGCCGGTGAGCAGTGCCTTGTGGAACGGCTGCTGGACCGCATAGAGCACCTTGGCCTTCGCCGTCGGCAAGTCGCCCGCGAAATCGCGCAGGAAAGCCTCCTCGGAAAGCCGTCCTTCATCGCCGTCGAACACGATACCGGCGGTCGCCGGCGGAGTCGGATAGGTCTTCGCGAGCGCCGTGTAGTCCTCACCGGCATCCGGCGCGCGGGCCGCCACATAGACGAGCGCCGACACGTTCGGATGCACGCCGGCCTCGGTGACGATCATGCCGGAGAAGGAATGGCCGACCAGAACGGTCGGGCCATCCTGCCGTGCCAGCACGCGCTCGGCTGACGCGACCGCTTCAGGCAGCGTGGTCAGCGGATTTTGCACGGAGGTCGCGTTGAGGCCGGCCGTCTGCAATCGCGCGATCACCTCGGACCAGCACGAGCCGTCGGCGAACAGTCCATGCACGAGCACGACGTTGCGCGCCTTCGGCGGGGTTGCGTTTGCAGCCATGCCGCGAGTGGAGACCAGCGAAGCCGCCGCGCCGGCAAGCAGAGCAGTCGAAAAAGTTCGCCTGTTCATCATCATGATGTCTCTTCCTTTGATCGCGAGGGGATCGTCTTGAGGGCGCGTGGCCGCGCGGTTTCAAGCAAATCCTTGCATCAGCGCATCGGCATCGGGCGAACGCACCATGGTGCCGCCGCGCACGAAGGCCTCGTGGCTGTTCTCGATGCTGTAGTGGTCGTAAAGATAGTTGACCACGATGCCGAAGGATTTCTGGATCGCACGAAGCTCGGCGTTGCCGAGCCAGTTGATCAGCTCGAGCCGCATGCCGTTGCCGAGGTAAAAACGCGCTACCGCGTCTATGCGATTTCCACGTGATGCCGGTCGCGTCAGGTACGTCGCAAAAAGGCGCGCATCAAGGCTGCGTGCAGCGGTTCGCTTTGTTCAGGATCGTGCCAACTGCCGTCGCGTGGGAGATTCGGCAGCAGCGCGACACATACCGAACTACGTTAGGCAATCGAGCGCTTGGTGGAATCAGCAGCACGTTACTGCGCGCTGGATCCGCCCTCCACGATCTTCTCGTTGAGTTTCTGATCCACGATCTGGACCGTTCGGTCGATCTCGGCATTGGGCGCGTCAAGCTGATGCGAAATCAACTTCACCAGGAGGTCGACGCGCTCAATGAAGGGCGCGCCGCTCGCCACCGCGCGGGCCGCCGATGAGGGCTTGAGAAGGCCTTCGGCCGCTTTGGCGTATTTCTCGAAGGGCACCTGATCCTTCGGGTCGGCTCCCAGACGCCGGGCGATCGCGTCGACATGCTCATAGATCGACTGCGAGCGCTTCAGATCGGCGTGCACGGCGTCGCGGATCGACTGCGGCTCCTGCGGCGTGATGCAGCGGTAATTGCCGGTCAATAGCATCGACCATTTGGCCAGGGGGACGAACAGCGAATCGAACACCTTGAGCTTCACCGGAACGTCCTGGCCATCCAGCTTCACCGCATCGATATCCGCTTCCAGCTCGCGAAGCAGCCTGTTGTGTGTCTCATCCGCAAATGCCGCGGCCTTGAAGTTCGTCGGCAGCCCGACATGGAGCACATTCGCCGCTTCTTCCGGTGGGCGGAAGGCCTGCGGATCAGGCGAGCAGAGCGATACCAGCCCCGGCTTGAACCGCTCCCATACCTGGGCATTGGTATAGGCCTCTTCGAGGTCCATGTCCGCCAGCGCCGGAATCCGTTTGAGATAGGGCAGGGGCGGCATGTTCATGATCGAAAGGCAAGGCAGCTTCGCCTCGGCGATCTTGATCATCAGCACCCGGATCGTATGGTTGGTGTATTGCGGCTCCTGCATGGCAAGACCGACCAGATCGTAGCGGGAGAGATCGACGTCCGCGGGCGGTGTCGCGTCCAAGGTCCCTGGCAGATCGCGCGAAAAGATCGACCGGTGCGTCGGCTTGTCACGCAGCTTGATGCGAACTTCGGTGCCGTCGCGATTGATGAGCTCTGCCGTCTTCTTCCGACAAACCAGGGTCACGTTGTGACCGGCCATCAGCAGCTTCGTCGCAAGCAATGAACCGTATGAGGCTCCAAGGATCAGAATGTTGCGCGCCATGCTCTCTCTTCTACGGATGTGTGCTAGCGTACTTATCTATCGCTAATTGATAGCCATTACAATCATACAGCGGTTCTCGCTTTCATCCGCATCCGGCCCGGCAAGGCGTCAAAACGCCTCACCAGGCCGCAGAATGAGTCCGTCCCTGAACCCGCATCATTCGCACCGATAGCGACGACGGTCACGGCCAAGGAACGTGCCGGTCGCGGGATTGTACGAGCGGTGGCGCTGCGCGCAGGTGCCGATGCCGCTGGCCGCTTCGTTATAGTTTTGCAGAACATAAGGTGGCTCTGATGCCAGCCTGGCGGCGGGCGTGGGCGCGCCGCCGTTCAGGATGTCCGCATTGGGATGATAGAACGCATACAGTCCGGGCTCCTGGATGGCGGCCTGGGCGAATACTGGTGTTGCGGCTGTCGCCGATAGCAGCGCGGCGGCCGCGAGGATCTTGAGTGAGGTCATTGAGATTCTCCATCGATCGATACGAAAGCTCGATCGGCGCGCGCAGGTTCGCGTGACGCACCGCCAGGCGGTGCGCGCCGTCAAACGCGAGCTTCTCGTGTTGGGGCTATCCGAACGCTCGGATCTTTCGATTCAGCATCTAAGTGGCCTGCGAGCGCATCCCATTAAATTCGCCTTTACGATTCCTCAACTCGAGTTGACGGCGCGAGCGAGCGCCAACGGGATCCGTGGCGCGACTGTCCATCACGAAGCAGCGAAATGCGAACGAGCAAAGCGCTTTCACGCAATGTCACCGGCCAGCGATTCTCTGGGCTCGTTGTGCAGCGGCCTTAAACGCGAATTTAGTGGGACCGCCGAGAAAGAACCCCACCTTGTCCTTTGTCTGACGTTCCTTGTGTCACCACCCGAAAGGACAAAGCCATGAAAGTCGCAATGATCGCAGTGGTCGCTGCGTCCATGCTCTCAAGCACGTATGCATTCGCCAATACGGTGCGTCATGAACCGTTGGTCAGGAGCTACCCCATGTACAGGGACGCTGCTCCGCCGGTGGTCCTGCATCCGAACTACGGCAATCCGAACGGAGATCCGGACGGTCCGACCACGTTGAGCGGTACCGGCGATTCTCAATTCGGCGGCTCGTCGCCCGGCACCAGCGGTTACAACTAAGTGAAAGCCGCGTTTCTTGGGCCTTTGATTGAAAGTCATCATGCTCCCGCGATGTAACGACGCGCGAAGCTCGCGCGTCGTTGAAGCGGCGCGAGACTGCGTTACATTGATCGGTTGATTGATCTCCCCTTCCGCGCTTTCGCGGAGACTTCAAACTTTTTTTGTCCAGGAGAGAAGTTGAATGATCAGGCGGCACGTGTTGCTGCCGCGCTGTCGTCGCTATTTCCAATTTCCTTGCCGATCTACCGTTCGACACGATCGCAAGTGACCCAACAATTCACATGCGACTGCGTGTCGCTAGGCCCCCACGGCTGTAAAATTCGACGTCCCACACACTCTGAACGGAGCAGCGAACAAGCCGTTGGCATTCGCAGGCGAGTTTGATCGCGCCTCAAGCTCGGCCGCAATCGGCCGCCCGAACCTAATGCTTGGCCGAATCGGCATCGACGTGTGCTGCCATCTCAGCCCGCCGCTCATAGCTCTCGGCAAGAACCTTGAGACGATCGGCGATTGCCGGATCGCTCGTGCTTTGCGCGACCCGGCGCAAGGTCTGGGCTGTGCTCGAATATTCCTTGCTCAGCATCGTCTCACTCCGCAACTAATAGTTTCAAACAACCATGTAGGTACGCAGTACACGATGACGAGTTCACAAAGTCGGGAGTGAGTCATCTGTGTTGGAACGATGCGTTGCGCGCTTGCTCGGTCGTTCGTTTTGGCAATCGTCGTGCCGACGGGAAATACACGTGCAATGTCCCCCACCTAGGCTCACACCGTTCGCGCTCTAGTACCCTAGTCTCCCCGCACTAACGGGTACGACCTGGCGGTGGACCATGCACGGTCCGCCGCCTTTTGTTTGATCGCCTTGCACTGGACGTGCGTAGCGGCGGCCGGCGTCGTCTCATTCCGCCGGCGTTGCCTGGGGATGGGCGGAGGCTGCTGCGTCCTTCTCCCCGAACAGCCAGATTTGCAGCCGGTCGAGATAGAGATAGACCACTGGCGTGGTGTACAGCGTGAGGATCTGCGACAGCGCGAGACCGCCGACAATGGCATAGCCGAGCGGCTGCCTGATCTCCGAGCCGGCGCCCGTGCCCACCATCATCGGTACCGCGCCGAGCATTGCCGCCATCGTGGTCATCAGGATCGGCCTGAACCGCTTGATGCAGGCCTGGTAGATCGCTTCTTCCGTGCTGAGCCCTTCATTGTGCTCGGCATGTATCGCGAAATCGACCAGCATGATGCCGTTCTTCTTGACGATGCCGATCAGCAGGATGAGACCGACAATCGCGATCACGGTCAGATCGAGATGGGCCGCCATCAGCAGGAGCAGCGCGCCGACGCCGGCCGATGGCAGGGTCGAGATGATGGTGATCGGATGGATCGTGCTTTCATAGAGGATGCCGAGGATCAGGTAGATCACGAACAGCGAAGCGAGGATCAGGATCGGCGTGCTCGACAGCGAGGCGCCGAAGGCCTGGGCGTTGCCCTGGAAGCTGGTCTGCAGCGAGAGCGGCGGATGCAGCTCCTTCTCGACCGCCTGGATGGCGCTCACGGCCTGGCCGATCGCAGCACCCGGCGCGAGGTTGAACGAGATCGTCACCGACGGGAACTGGCCCTGGTGATTGACGACGAGCGGCGAGACCTTCACGACCGAATCGACCAGCGTCGATAACGGCACCTGCTGCCCGCTCGAAGATTTCACATAGATGCCGTTGAGCGCGTCGGGCGAGTACTGGAACTTCGGGTTGACCTCCATGACAACATGGTACTGCTGCAGCGTGGTGTAGATCGTCGAGACGATGCGCTGACCGAACGCATCGTCCAGCGTGTTGTCGATGGTGTAGGGCAGGATGCCGTAGCTCGAGGCGACCTCGCGCTTGATGGTGATGTCGAGCAGCGGCCCGGCATTGAGCTGGTCGGTCGTGACATCGGTAATCGACGGGATGGTCCTGATCTTGTCGAGGAACAGGGACGCCCAACGGGTCAGCTCGCCCGGATCGGCATCGTTCATCGTGTACTGGAACTGAGTCTTGTTGAGCCGGGCTCCGACCGTGATGTCCTGTGCAGGTTGCATGTAGAGCGTCACGCCCTGGATCTTCGCGAGGTTGGTCCGCAGCCGCGCGATCACCTTGTCGATCGGATCACGCCGGTCGGCAGGCTTGAGCTGGATGTAAACCCGCCCGTCATTGACGGTGTAGACACCACCGCCGGCGCCCACCGCGGCCCCGACCGAGGCGACAGCCGGGTCCCGCATGATGACATCGAGCAGGGCTTGCTGGCGCTGGGCCATCGCCCTGAATGAGATATCCTGCGAGGCTTCCGACTGGCCGAGGATTAGCCCGGTGTCCTGCTCGGGAAAGAAGCCCTTGGGAATGACGACGTAGAGATAGCCGGTCAGCGCGATGGTGCCGAGCATCACCATCAGCGTGATGAAGCGGTGACGCAGCACGATCCTGAGGCCCGCCTCATAGAGGTTCAGCAGCGCGTCGAATCCGCGCTCGGACAATCGATAGAGCCGGCCGTGCGATTCGCTCTCGGGCTTGAGCAGGTATGCGCACATCATCGGCGTTAGCGTGCGCGAGATCACCAGCGAGAGAACGAGCGCCACGCTCACCGTGATCGCGAACTCGCGGAACAATAGTCCGACGTAGCCGCTCATCAGGAACAGAGGGATGAAGACGGCGATGAGCGAAAACGTGATCGCCATGACGGTGAAGCCGATCTCGCCGGATCCCTTCATCGCCGCGTCATAGGGCGAGAGGCCTTCCTCGATGTGCCGCGTGATGTTCTCGATCTCGACGACGGCGTCGTCCACCACGAAGCCGACCGCGATCGACAGGGCCATCAGCGACAAATTGTCGAGGCTGTAGCCCATTTCGTAAAGGATCGCGAAAGTGCCGATCAGGGACAGCGGTACGGTGACGGCCGGAATGATGGTCGCCCAGAAGCTGCGCAGGAAGATGAAGATCACCATGACGACGAGCGCGACCGTCAACAGCAGCGTGAACTGCACGTCGGCGATCGATGCGCGGATGGTGTCGGTGCGGTCTGAAATGACGTTGATCTTGATGCCGGCGGGAATCGAGGCCTGCAGCACCGGCATCATCGCCTTGATGCGCGCGACCGTATCGACGACATTGGCGCCGGGCTGGCGCTGGATCGCCAGGATGATCGCCCGCTGGTTGTTGTACCAGCCGGCGATCAGATCGTTTTCCGGCGCACTGATCGCGCGTCCGATATCGCGGATGCGGACCGGAGATCCATTGCGATAGGCGACGACGAGGTCGGCGTACTGGTCGGGCTTGAATAGCTGGTCATTGGTGTTGAGCGTGTAGGTCTGGCGCGGGCTGTTGAGCGTGCCTTTTGCCAGATCGACATTGGCCTGGCCCAGCACCGTCCGCAGATCCTCGAGATTGATGCCGCGGGCGGCCAATGCCTCGGGGTCGACCTGTATGCGGACGGAGGCTTTCTGCTGGCCGCCGACGCCGACCAGGCCGACGCCGGAAATCTGCGAGATCTTCTGCAGCAGGATGTTCTCGGCATAGGCGTCCACCGTGGTGAGCGGCAGGCTGTCCGAGGTGATGCCGAGCACAAGGATCGGCGTGTCGGCGGGATTGACCTTGCGGATCGTCGGCGGATACGGCAGGCCCGTCGGCAAATACGGAGAAGCGGCGTTGATGGCCGACAGCGTGTCGCTCACCGCGCCGTCGATCTGGCGGTTGAGGTCGAACTGAAGCGTGATCTGGGTGTAGCCCAGCGCACTTGCCGAGGTCATCTGGGTGAGGCCCGGGATTTCGCCGAACTGCAATTCGAGCGGCGATGCCACCGAAGACGCCATGGTCTGGGGATCGGCGCCGGGCAACTGTGCGGTCACCGTCAGCGTGGGATAGTTGACGTTCGGCAGCGCCGCCACCGGCATCAGTGGATAGGCGACGAGGCCTGCTGCCAACAACCCCACCATGAGCAGGGCGGTCGCGATCGGCCGTCGGATGAACGGTGCGGAAATATTCATGGGATTGGCGTCTGCATTGCGTCCTGCGCGGCGGCTTCCTCGGCTGCCTTGCCGTGGAGAGCGATGACATGTGTACCCGGCTGCAGCTTGTATTGGCCGTCGACGACCACCCGCTCATTTGCCGAGAGCCCGGAATCGATCAGCGCCTGTCCGTCGCTGATTTCCGCCACCTTGACCTGACGGATCGCAACGGTGTTGTCGGGGTTGACGACCCACGCATAGGCGCCGTTCGGACCTTGCTGGATGACCGCCGCGGGCACGGTGAGGCCGTTGTGCCGGGTGTCGAGCAGCAGCCGCGCGTTGACGAGTTCGCCCGGCCAGAGCTTGTTCTGCTTGTTGGAGAAATTGGCCTTGAGCTGGATCGACCCCGTGGTCTGCAGGATCTCGTTGTTGACGAGGCCGAGCTGGCCCTGACCGAGCTGGATCGTGTCGTCCTGGTTATAGGCGAGGACCGTCAGCGGCGCCTTGGTGATCTGCTGCTGCTTCTGGATTTGCGGCAGAACCGTCTCCGGTAGCGTGAAGATCAGGGAAATCGGATCGAGCTGGGTCACGACGCAAAGACCGTTCGTGCTCGACGGGCTGATGATGTTGCCGACGTCGATCTGGCGGATCCCGACCACACCGTCGATCGGTGAAGTCAGGCGCGTGAAGCTGAGCTGCACCTTTGCGGCCTCGATCAACGCCTTGTCGGTTGTGATCGCGCCCTGCAGCTGCCCGACTTGCGCTTTCTGGGTTTCGATCAGTTGCGGCGTCGCCCAGCCCTTGGCTCCCAACTGGCTGTAACGGACGAGGTTGGCATTGGCGTTGGCGAGTTGCGCCTGATCGCGTTCGAGCGCTCCGGTGTACTGATCGATCAGCGCCTGATAGGGGCGCGGATCGATCTGTGCCAGCAGGTCACCGGCATGCACATGCTGGCCTTCGGTGAAGTTGATGGTGAAGATCTGGCCCTGGATCTGGGCGCGCACCACGTCGGTGTTGTAGGCGATCACGGTGCCGACGCCGGTCAGATAGATCGGCACGTCATGCTGGGTGACCGTTCCGGCGACGATCGGTACCGGGGACGGCCGAGCCGGCGCGGCGGCGGCCGTCTCGAACGGGAAGTCATGCATGGCGTGGAGCAGGCCGACCGTCGCCACTGCGGCGGTCAGCATGACGGCACCAACAACGATCTTCTTCTTCATGGCCTGGCTTCGCTGAGTGGTTTGTTAGCAACCCGGAATAGCTGCCGCTGACGTAACGGTGCCCGCCGTGAGGATTGAGCAGGCACTCCCCGCCATCGTGGAGGTGGAGGCGGTTGGAGCAGGAGTGAGAACCGTCGGCACGGTCGGGAGGGCCGCAACCGGTCCAACGACGCCTGGGAGAGGCGATACGCCGGGTGTCGGCACCGGCGCCGCCGAGCTGACGCCGAGATTGCTGATCTCGGACGAGTCGAGGGGAATGCCGGTTCGATTGACGCCGCCTATTGTCGTGGGCGAGGTCGATGACGGCGTCGATGATGCAGTGACGCTGGTCGACCCCGAGCCGCACATCCCCGACGTGCCCGACGTGTCGATGATGCCGGACGCGGTCGCCATTCCCGAGCTCTCCAGCGTGCCTGACGTCGTCGACACACCCGATGTCGTTGAGATCGCAGGTGACATGCCCGGCGTTGCGGCCGTATTGCCCGCCATCGCCGCGGTCGCAGGCGCGTTCGATCCGATTGCCATCCCGGCGCCGTCGAAGGTGGCGGTCGATCCGAACATTTGGGCAGGCGCTGTTCCAACCGTCGAGCAGACCGTGCCGCTGCTTGGAATGGCGATGGTGCCGGTCGCAGGAGCGGCGAGCGGACTGACTCCCGGAGATGAGAGCTCGGTCGCACCCAACGGAATTCCCGTTGGCGAGATCGGCGAGCCCGCGCTGCCCAGCGGCGAGGTTGCGTCGAGCGTCGGAGTCGGGGTCGCCATGCCCGTCACTTGCGCGACAGCGGCATTCCCCGCGAACAATGCAGGAAGAAGGGCCGTCACCAAGACCGCCGTCAATCGTCTCGTCATGACACTTGCTCTCCGCGAATGAAGCGCCCGGCTTCGACGGCGCCGGCCAGTCAGCCGACCGAGTTCTCCGACGGGCTGAACGTAGGCGCGTTCGGCCACGCATCCACTAAATTCGTCTTTAGGAATGCAGCGAGATATCGCTTGGAATTTTTGTGTGCGGCCAACGCGCGGCGCGGAGCGATAACGCGGCGCTAATCGACGGACCTTCGGGCTTGAATCTACGATACTATGAATAAAGAAAGCGGCCGGGACCGCATCAGCGGTCCGGCCTCTTCAATTTCGACTGTCAGCTTGACTGACAGGACACTCGATTTCCAGCCAGTGACGGCCAGCGTTCGACCGTGGCACAAAGCGACCGGATCAATAATAGCCGTAGCCGTAGTAGCCGTAGCCGGTGCCAGGTTCACAGGGAACGTTGCCGTCGGTCCAGGGCTGCGACGCAAACGCGCCGACGCGCGGGGCAGGAACGCAGCCCGGTCCGCCGACATAGACTTGCTCCGGCGCCGCAACGGCGGCGGCACGCGCCACGTGCCGCGTGTGTTCGCGAGCCATAGCAGGAGTCGCAAGCGTCGCCGCAGCGACCAGCGCGATCGACAAGAACTTGATTGCAGACATAGGTGTTCTCCATCAGGAAGCGGAGCCAATGGAGCGTGGCTCCCCTTCGCAAGTGCGGATTGCGGCGCGCTGTTTAAAGAGAGAATCTCCTCACGTTCTCTCAATGGCGCGTGAGCGCATTCGTGAGCACGTTGCGAAGAGGAGGCGCCTGCTCGCAACGATGTTACACAGCCGAGCAGCTTTGATTTCAGTTGAAACTAGACGGCCGTCGAAAGCGTACGCATTTCGGCCTGCCATGGCGCCATTGCATGTTGCGCGGTGGCGATCGTCACGACTTCGTTCCAGCGCGACAGGAAGGCCTCGACGCAGGCGGGATCGAATTGGCGCGCCTTGTTGTCCTCAAGGTAACGACGGGCGTCCGCAAGCGGCATCGGGTCCTTGTAAGGGCGCTTCATCGTCAGCGCATCGAAGACGTCGGCGACCGCGACGACGCGGGCCGCGATCGGAATGTCAGCTCCCTTGAGCCCGCTCGGATAGCCGCTGCCATCCCAGCGCTCGTGATGAGCGGCAGCGATCTCGGCTCCGAGCTGGATCAGCTCGCAATGGCTGTCGGCAAGGATGCGCCCGCCAATCGCAGCGTGGGTGCGTATGATCGCGATCTCCTCCGCATTCAGCCGGCCCGGCTTGAGCAGGATGCTGTCCGGTATCGCGACCTTGCCGACGTCGTGCAGGGGGGCCGCAAGGTAGATGTCGCGGATGAGTCGGGACGGCAGGCCCAGCTCTTCGGCGATCATGCGGCTGTATTTTGCCACGCGAAGCGTATGCTCCCCGGTGTCGTTGTCGCGATATTCGACGGCGAGCGCGAGACGCAGAATGATCTCCTCCTCGCGCTCCTGCAGCTTCTGCGTGGCGCTGGCGACTTCCCGGGCGAGGTCGGCAGCGCGGTCATTCAGTTGCCGAACGGCAATGCCGAGCCGAATGAGATTTCTCAGCCGAACCCGGGTTTCCAGGGTTTGCGGATGCTTCGGCAGGAAATCGGTGGCGCCGGCCTCGAGCGCCTTCATCCGCACGTCATCCGTCTGTATCGAGGTGATCATCACGATCGGAATGTTGGCGAAGTTCTGGAGCGCGCGAAGTTCGCGGATGAATGTGACGCCGTCCATTCTCGGCATCTCATAGTCCACGAGGACGATGTCGTACTGGCGTTGCATCGCCGACGTCATCGCCTGCAGCGGATCGGTGTACGCCGTGACCTGCACGGTGCCGTCGGCTTCCAGGAGCCGCTTGAGGAAGTCGAGGACAGAACGGCTGTCGTCAACGAGAAGCGCTTGTGTAAGCATCGGTGTCCGGGTACGCAACGGTCGGTTGTACGAGATCAAGAGCTACAGTGGGGGCTCTTAACGCCGACCTAAGCGCGACAATCGTCAATTGCGTAGCCTTCTCGATGCGCGCGAATGCATGCGCGAATCGTACCAGGCTACCCATCGAGTCCTCGGCACCGTATTCGTACGGGCGTCTCGCCTGGAATCGAGATCGCAGTTGATTAACATCTTAATCACCATCTCTGCCGATACTTCAGCCGAAAGAGATTCGCATTCGCACTCAAAGCGAATCACTGGGAATGCGGGGGACGGCGAATGGCTGAAGTGACAGAGCCCAAACGGTGGCTACAATTGCCACCGGATTGCAGCATCGCGTCGATCCGTCAGGTCTATGAAACGATCCGCGAGGCCTTCAGCCGCAATGATCGGCTCGAGATCGACTGCTCCGCTGTCGACAAGGCCGACGTCACGTCGATCCAGCTTTTGCTTTCCACCGCGGAAACCGGCAAGGCGCAGGGCCGTCCGGTCGTCCTGACTGCGTTCTCGCAAAGCCTTCGCAACACCCTTCGCCGCGCGGGCTTCTCCAGCGAGGCGATGATCGACCAGCATTTTCACAAGAAGGATGGCGCGTGATGGCTACAGTCCTGACGGTCGATGACTCCCCCAGCATCCGCCAGATGATCAAGGTCGTTCTCGAGCCGGCCGGTCACAATGTGATCGAGGCGGGCGACGGCGCGCAGGGCCTGGCGAAGGCGCAGGCGGGCAAGCTCGATCTCGTGATCACCGACCTGAACATGCCGGTCATGAACGGCCTCGAATTGATACGGGCGCTGCGCAAGCTGCCGTCGCAGGTCGGCCTGCCGATCGTCTTCCTCACCACGGAGTCCAACGACGCGCTGAAGCAGGAAGCCAAGAGCGCCGGCGCCACCGGGTGGATCACCAAGCCTTTCAAGCCTGAGCAACTGCTCGCGGTGGTCAACAAGCTGGTGCGGTCATGAGCAGCATGGACCCGACGGAGATATTCCGTCAGGAGGCGAGCGAGCTCTTCGAAACCCTCGAAGCGGCCTTGCTGGATCTTGGCCTGCGTCCCGATGACCGCGAACTGGTGGACTCGGCGTTTCGCGCCCTGCACACCATCAAGGGCTCCGGCGCGATGTTCGGCTTCGACAAGGTCGCCGCGTTCACCCACGAATTTGAGACAGCCTTCGAGCTGGTCCGCAAAGGCGAGATCAAGCCGACCCAGGAACTGATCGCGGTCGCGCTGGCCGCAAAGGACTACATCCGCGCCCTGATCGAAGCGCCTGATAGCGCCGATTCGATCATCGGCGACGCCATCCTGGATGATCTGAAGCGCTTCGTCTCGCCCGTCGAGCAGGTGCTGCCGGTCGAGTCCGAGGCCGACACGCCGGTGGTAAGCGAGAGCCGGCCGGCGGGCTGGCAACTCCGCCTGGAGTTCGAGTCGCATATTCTCCGCAACGGCTCCAATCCGCTCGACCTCCTGGATGATCTCTGCAAGCTTGGCCCCTGCTTCGTCGTACCGCTCACCGACGGCGTGCCGCTGTTGGACGATCTGGAGCCCGAAGACTGCTACCTGAAATGGGACGTCACGCTGCATAGCGGTTGCGACAAGGCCGCCATCGACGACGTCTTCATGTTCGTGCAGGACGAGATGAAGCTGACGCTGGTGCCGCTGGCGCAGGTCGAGCGCGCCGCGCCGCCGCTCGCAATGCCGGCGGCGGAAGCCCAGCCGGTGGCTCCTCCGGCCCCAGTGCCGGCTGCTGCCCCGGTCTCCGCTGCGGCGGAGCCGGCCATGCCGCAGGAGCGGAAGCGCGAGGAGCCGAAGCGCGCGGAAGATCGTGGCATCGCCACGGTCCGGGTGCAGGCTGAACGTCTTGACGAGTTGATGGACCGGGTTGGCGAGCTCGTCATTGCCCAGGCGCGGCTCAGCCAGTTGGCCGCGGCCGGCTCTGATCTTTCGATCAAGATGATCGCGGAGGAGATCGAGCGGCTGGCGGCGAGCCTGCGCGACACCACCATGGGCGCGCGGATGGTTCCGATCGGCTCCCTGTTCGGGCGCTTCCGACGACTGGTCCACGATCTGTCCCGCGACCTCGGCAAGCCGGTCGAATTCGTCACCTCGGGCGAGGACACCGAGCTCGACAAGACCATGATCGAATGTCTCGCCGATCCGCTCGTGCACCTGATCCGCAATGCGATCGATCACGGCATCGAGGATTCCGAGACTCGCGCGACGGCCGGCAAGACCGAGCAGGGACGGATCGAGCTCTATGCGATCCATTCCGGCGCGCAGGTCCTCGTCACCGTCAAGGACAATGGCGGCGGCCTCAACACGGCGCGCATCCGCGCCAAGGCGGAAGAGCAGGGGCTGATTGCGCCCGGCGCGGCGATGTCGGATCACGAGATTCATCAATTCCTGTTCCATCCGGGGTTCTCGACCGCCCAGACCATCTCGGCGCTGTCCGGGCGCGGCGTCGGCATGGACGTGGTCAAGCGCACCATCGAAAACATGCGCGGCTCGATCGATCTGTCGACGAAAGCCGGCGAGGGGACGTGCGTCACGCTGCGCCTGCCGCTGACGCTCGCGATCATCGAGGGGCTTTTGATCCGGGTCGGCGAGGGACGCTACATCATTCCGCTCTCGGCAGTCGAAGAGTGCGTCGAGCTCACGGCGGAGGACGAGCGTTCGCGCGGGCGCAATTTCCTCAACGTGCGCGGTAATCTCGTGCCCTTCCTGCGGCTCCGCGACATTCTCGACGTGCCTGGCTCGCCCGGACAGCATCAGAAGACGATCATCATCTCGACCGGGGAGACCCGCGTCGGGCTGGTTGCCGATCAGATCATCGGCAATCACCAGACCGTCATCAAGTCGCTTTCGAAGCTGCATTCCGACGTCACGATCTTTTCCGGCGCGACCATCCTGGGTGACGGCACCGCGGCGCTTATTCTCGACGTGGCGCAGCTCGTTGCGCTGGCGCAGTCGCGAGCGGAAAAGCAGCAGATGAGCGAGGCGGCATAGATGGCGACAGATTCGCAGCAAGACGCCGGGGCCGTCCAGGACGGTTCGATGCAGGTGGTCATGATCGGGCTCGGCGACGAGAAATTCGCGCTCGATGCCGGCTTGGTGCGGGAGATCATCGATCCGATTCCGGCAACGAAGGTCGCCGGTGCGAAGTCGTTCGTGGCCAGCGTCATCAACGTACGCGGCAACGTCATTCCGCTCGCCGACCTGCGCATCCGCTTCGGAATGCCTCGGACAGAGGACTCCGCGGAGACGCGGATCGTGGTGATCGAAGTCGAGATCGACAACGAGCCGGTCCTGCTCGGTGTCACCGCCGACAAGGTCTACGAGGTCACCGAGATCTCGCGGACTGACGTGCAGCAGACGCCGCGCGTGGGCATGCATTGGAAGCCGGAGTTCATCCGCTTCATCACCAAGTGGCGTGAAGAGTTCGTCATCGTACCGAACATGGAACGTATCCTGAATTGAGGAAGTCTCGGGGGCGAGACTGGGGTTAGGGGCTGCACATGAGATTTACGGTCAAGGCCAAGCTGGCCACAGCGTTCGGCCTAATCATCACCCTGTCCGCGGTCGCGGGCGGCGTAGCGTACATGAAGCTCGGCGATATGATGGCGACCGCCGACAGCATGGTGCTGCGCGCCACGCGGATGGAGAAAGCGACCCAGATCGAGAAGGACATCCTGCTCCAGCTTCGAGCGGAGAAGAATGCGATTCTGGGGACGGAAGCTGACGCCGAACAGTTTGCCGCGGAGGCAGCGAAGACTCGCGAAGCGGCGATGAAGACCAGGGACGAGGTCTATGCGCTGGCGAGCGAGACCGGCAGGAAGCTGCTCGACACGTTCGCGGCAGCCTACGCCAAGATGAACGCCTTCCAGGAAGATACCTTCAAGCTGGCGAAGACCGACAAGGCCAAGGCCACGGAGCGTTCGATGCACGAGGGACGCAAGGTCGTCGCCGATACACTCGACGCGATGGGCGCCTATGTCACGAACACAAAGAAGCAACTGGCTCAGCAGGCGGCCCAATCGAAGGAGGAGGGCCATCAGGCGCAGCTATTGCTGATGACCCTGATCGGCGTCTCGCTTGCGGTTGCGATCGCGGCGGCGCTCTGGATTTCGATCAGCATCAGCCGCTCGCTGGGACGCGCGGTCGGTCTTGCAGGCGCAGTCGCCGACGGCGATCTCAGCCAGACTATTCCCAATGCCAGCAATGACGAGATCGGCGATCTCGTCAAATCGCTGAACGTGATGGTAGAAAAACTCCGGCAGATCGTGTCGGAAGCCCTGACCGCGGCGCAGAATGTCTCGGCCGGAAGCCAGGAGCTTTCCGCCAGCGCCGAGCAGCTCTCGCAGGGCGCGACCGAGCAGGCGTCTTCGGCTGAAGAAGCCTCCTCCTCCATGGAGGAGATGGCCGCCAATGTGAAGCAGAATGCCGACAACGCCAACCAGACCGAGAAGATCGCGGCGCAATCGGCCAAGGACGCCGAAGCCAGCGGCGGCGCCGTCGGCCGGGCTGTCGAAGCGATGCAAACCATCGCGGAAAAGATCACCATCGTGCAGGAGATCGCGCGGCAGACCGATCTCCTGGCCCTGAATGCGGCGGTCGAGGCCGCGCGTGCTGGCGAGCATGGCAAAGGCTTTGCGGTGGTCGCCTCCGAAGTGCGCAAGCTCGCCGAACGCAGCCAGGCAGCGGCCGCCGAGATTGGCACGCTGTCGACGGAAAGCGTGAAGGTCGCGCAAGAGGCGGGCAGCATGCTTGCGAAGCTCGTGCCCGATATCAAGAAGACCGCGGACCTGGTGCAGGAGATCACCGCGGCCTGCCGCGAGCAGGATGTCGGCTCGGCGCAGATCAATCAGGCGATCCAGCAGCTCGACAAGGTCGGCCAGCAGAATGCCAGCGCATCCGAGCAGGTTTCCTCGACCTCGGAAGAACTCGCCTCGCAGGCCGAACAGTTGCAGTCGACGATCGCCTTCTTCCGCATCGACCATGGCCGGAAGGCCGCCACCGCGCCGATCGACAAGGCGGTCAGCCAATTGCGCGCAAAGGCCGCGACAATGGCCGCCGCGGATCGCGGCGCCAGGAAGCCGCCCGTCACCGAGACCAAGCCGCAGGGCCGCCGCGCGCTCAAGGTTGCCAATGGCGGTGGTTTCGCTTTCGCGCTGGATGAACACGGGGACGATCGCGACGCTGACTTTCAGCGCTGAGGGGCGACGCGTCAGTTGGTGATTAGCAGGTCGGATTGCTCGCAATCCGGCCAACGACTCGGGCATTTCTCTTGGGGGTTGAAATGAGACTTACCGTCAAAGCAAAGCTGGCCGGCGCCTTTGGCCTTGTCATCCTGTTATCCATGGTCGCGGGCGCGGTGGGCTATCTCAAGCTCGGCGACATGGTCAACACGGCCGAGATCCTCGTTTCGCGGGCCGGACGCATGGACAAGGCCGCCGAGCTTGAAAAGGGCATCCTGCTTCAGGTGCGGGCGGAGAAGAACGCCATCATCGCTTCGGAAAAGGACTATGATCAGTTCGTCGCTGAGTTGGCGAAGATTCGCGAGCCGCTGCTCAAGACCAGAGACGATATCTATGCCGGAGCGACCGACAGAGGCAAAAAGCTGATCGATGGCTTTTCGGCCGCCTACGTCAAGATGAATGCCTATCAGGACGAGACGATTCGCCTCGCGAGGGTCGACAAGCTGGCGGCGACCGACCGTTCGATGAACGATGGCCGCAAGGTCGTGGCTGACGCACTGGCGGCCGCAAATGCCTACATCTCTCTCGTGAAGCAGGCCATGGCCGACCAGACCGAACAGGCAAGGCAGGACGGGGCGCGTGCGGAGATGCTGTTGATCATCCTGGTGATCGCCTCCTTCTTGATCGCGGTGGCGGCGGCGACCTGGATTGCGCTCAACATCAGCCGCGGGCTCAGCCGTGCCGTAAACCTCGCCGATGCGGTTGCGATCGGTGATCTCAGCCAGAAGATAGACGTCGTCAGCAACGACGAGATCGGCGACCTCGTCAAGTCGCTGAATGCGATGACCGTGAACCTCAACGGAACGGCGGCCATGGCCAACGAGATCGCGCAGGGCAATCTCATCGTCGATGCCAAGCGCCTGTCGGACAAGGATACGCTCGGCATGGCGCTGGAGCGCATGGTCGAGAAGCTCCGCATGATCGTCGCGGAAGCGCTGACGGCGGCACAGAACGTCTCGGCCGGCAGCCAGGAGCTTTCCGCCAGCGCCGAACAGCTCTCGCAAGGCGCGACGGAGCAGGCGTCCTCGGCCGAAGAAGCATCCTCCTCGATGGAGGAAATGGCGGCCAATGTGAAGCAGAATGCCGAGAACGCCAATCAGACCGAGAAGATCGCGGCGCAGTCGGCGAAGGATGCCGAAGCGAGCGGCGCGGCGGTCGGCCGCGCCGTCGAGGCGATGCAGACGATCGCCGAGAAGATCACCATCGTGCAGGAGATCGCGCGCCAGACCGACCTCCTGGCCCTGAACGCCGCGGTCGAGGCGGCCCGTGCCGGCGAACACGGCAAGGGCTTTGCGGTGGTCGCTTCCGAAGTCCGCAAGCTCGCCGAACGCAGCCAGGCGGCCGCGGCCGAGATCGGCACGCTGTCGGGAGAGAGCGTAAAGGTGGCACAGGAGGCCGGCGGCATGCTGGCCAAGCTGGTGCCGGATATCAAGAAGACGGCGGAGCTGGTGGAGGAGATCACCGCGGCCTGCCGCGAGCAGGATGTCGGCTCGGCGCAGATCAACCAGGCGATCCAGCAACTCGACAAGGTCGGCCAGCAGAACGCCAGCGCATCCGAGCAGGTCTCCTCGACCTCGGAAGAACTTGCGTCCCAGGCCGAACAGTTGCAGTCGACGATTGCCTACTTCCGCATCGACCAGGCAAAGGACAAGCCGGCGGCAGCGATGCCGGTCGACCGGGCTGTCGGCCAGCTCCGCGCGAAAGCCGCAAGCATGGCAGCCGCTGATCGCAACACCAAGAAACCTGCCGCCAAGCCGGCGCGTGCGCTCAAGGCGGCCGCCGGCGGTGGCGGCTTCGCCTTCGCGATGGAAGACGGCGAGGACGATCGCGACGCCGATTTTCAGCGCTAGCCACACGCGGGGCCGGTCTTCAAGGCCGGCCCCGCGATCTCTGATCGGAAGGACGCAACATGGCCGGAACCGCTCAATATCTGACGCTTGGTCTCGCCGGGGAGACCTTCGGCATCAGCATCTGCAACGTTCGCGAAATCCTCGACATGCGCCCGATTTCGCGTCTGCCGCACGCGCCGCATTTCATGCTCGGCATGATCGACGTGCGAGGGAGCGGCTATCCGATTGTCGACCTCAGGCTGAAGCTCGATCTGCCGAGCGTGCCGGCGACGGAGGCGACGCGCATCATCATCCTGGACGTGCCGATGAACGACCGCCTGGTCGGCGTCGGCTTCGTGGCGGACTGCGTGTTCGAGGTCACCGACATCGACGAGGGCTCGATCGGTCCCGTGCCTTCGGTCGGCGGACGCTGGCAATCGGACTATATCGCCGGCATCGGGCGCAAGGGAGAGAAGTTCGTCATCATCTTCGATCTCGCACGATTGATGGCTGATGCGGAAGTGCCCGCCGACGAAGCCCGGGTCGACGCATCAGCCGCAGCCTAGATTTGCGAAATCGGCGATGCTGGGGGCCGGGATACATCTATCCGATCGTCAATTCCGCACGATCGCAGAATTGATCGAGGGGCAGGTGGGCATCAAGCTGCCTGCCGGCAAGCGGCTGATGCTGGAAGGGCGGCTGCACAAGCGCGTCCGTGCGCTCAACTATTCCGGGCTCAACGAGTATGTCGAGCATCTGTTCGATAAAGCCTTGCCCGACAACGAGCTCACCCATCTGATCGATGTGGTCACGACCAACAAGACGGATTTCTTCCGCGAGCCGGCGCATTTCACCTTCTTGAAGGAGGTCGCGGTGCCGGCGCTGCTGAAGTCCCGCGGCCGCGGATCGCACGGCCTGAAGATCTGGAGCGCGGCCTGCTCGACCGGCATGGAAGCCTATACGGCGGCGATGGTTCTCGACGACATGGCGAGATCCGGCACCAGGTTCCAGTTTCGCATCCTTGGAACGGATATTTCGACCGCGGTCCTGCGGCTTGCCAAGACCGCGATCTATACGCGGGACGTCGTCGCGCCGGTCCCGTCCGAATTCGTCAAGCGCTACTTCCTGTCGTCGAAGGACCGGTCAAGCAACGAGGTCCGCGTGGTGCCGGAGTTGCGGCGACTGACGAATTTCATGCGGATGAATTTGATGGACTCCAGCTATCCCGTGGACCGCGACGTCGACATCATCTTTTGCCGGAACGTCCTGATCTATTTCGACAGGCAGACGCAGCGCAAGGTCGTCGATCAGCTTTGCTCCCATCTGCGGCCGGGAGGCTATCTGATGGTGGGGCATTCCGAATCGATGATCCACAACACGGTGCCGACATTGAAGCAGGTACAGCCCACTATTTTTAGAGTCTAGCAACGTGGAGCGCACGGCAATGCCCAGGCAGAAACTTCGCGTGCTGATCGTGGACGATTCGGCGTCGGTGCGCCAAATTCTCACGACCATCCTGAGCGAGGATCCGGATATCGAGGTGATGGCGACCGCGTCCGATCCGTTCGCTGCGGCACGCCGGCTGCAGAACGAACTTCCCGACGTCATCATCCTCGACATCGAGATGCCACGCATGGATGGAATCACCTTCCTGCGCAAGATCATGGCGCAGCGTCCGATCCCGGTGATCATCTGCTCCTCGCTCACCGAGGAGGGATCCGATCAGATGTTCGAAGCGTTCGAAGCCGGCGCGGTGGATATCGTTCCCAAGCCGCGGATCGATACGCGGCAGGCACTGCTGGAATGCTCGAGCCGGCTGCGCGAAGCCGTGAAGTCGGCCGCGCGTGCGCGCGTGCGGCCGCGCCTGCAGCGGCGCATCGTCGAGAAGAAGCTGACCGCGGATGCCATCATGCCGCCGCCGATCCAGGGACGTTCGCGGCCGACCACCGAGCGCATCGTCTGCATCGGCGTCTCGACTGGCGGCACCGAGGCGCTGCTCGACGTGCTGGAGATGTTGCCGCCGAATTGTCCGGGGATCCTGATCGTCCAGCATATGCCGCAGGGCTTCACCGCGGCATTCGCGAGGCGTCTCAACGCCGCCTGCCAGATCACGGTGAAGGAGGCGGAGGACGGCGAGCCGGTGCAGCCGGGCTGCGCCTATATCGCGCCCGGCGCCCGCCACATGCTGCTGCAGCGGACCGGCCTGCGTTACAGCATCGCCATCAAGGATGGTCCGCCGGTGTCGCGGCATCGGCCCTCGGCCGACGTGCTGTTCCGTTCTGCGGCCCAATATGCCGGCCGCAATGCGCTCGGGATCATCATGACGGGAATGGGCGATGACGGCGCGAGGGGCCTTTTGGAGATGCGCAAGCTTGGCGCTGCGACGCGCGCGCAGGACGAAGAGAGCTGCGTGGTGTTCGGCATGCCGAAAGAGGCGATCGCGCACGGCGCCGTGGAGAAGGTGGTCTCGCTCGGCCAGATTTCGCGAGAGATCATGCTCTGGCACCAGGCCGGACAACCTGCGCTGACGGAATGATGCGATGATCTCTCCCAACAACCAGACAGATACGGTTGCTGCGGCGGTTGCGTCCGTCGAGGACGTGTCGTCCCGCATCGAGGATAGTTTTGCAAAGGTCGGCAATCATCTCGGTCGCGGTCACGCCCTGTTCAAGGAGCTGGAGGGCGCGCTCACCGGGCTCTCGCGCGAAATGTCGGGAGCGGAAATCGAAGGCACCTCGACGGCGCTTCAGGATATTGCCGGCCGGCTGAACGCGCTTGCCGAGGCCCTGCCCGCGGAAAGCGCGCTTCTCGGCCGGATCGGCGAGGATGCCGAGGCGGCATCCGCGCAGATCGCGCCGCTCTTCAAGCACATCCAGATGATTTCCATCATCGCGCGCAGCGCGCGCATCGAGGCGGCGTCGCTGGATGGCGAACGCGACAGTTTCCTTGATTTCACGAAAGAGGCGTTTGAGCTCGGGCAATCAGTCCAGCATTCGATCGAAGGCTGCGCGCGCGACCAGAAGCTGTTGTCGGTAGCGGTCGAGACCGCGCTCAATCGGCAGAAGGAATTCGAGAAGCTCTATCGGGAGCAACTCCTCTCGGCGAGCGCCGGGCTGATCTCGGCCTACGCGGGCATGCGCGAGCAGCAGGACAAGAGCGTCCATCTCGTCGAGTTGGCGGGCAGGAGCACCAGGAAGATCGCCGATGCCGTCGGCAGCGCGATCATCTCGCTGCAGTCGGGCGACAGCACGCGACAACGTCTGGAGCATGTCTGCGGCGGCTTGCGGCGTGCCACCGGGGCGGCGAGCATCGTTCCAGGGTTGGACGCGGGTGCCAACGGGCAAAGTGCCCAAATCGTCTGTCAGCTCCAGGCCGCGCAACTAAAGGATGCGGAGCGCGAATTCGGCGATGACATCGGAGCGATCGTCCGCTCGCTGAATGCCATTGTTGCCGATGCCACCGGCGTCGTCGCGCAAGGTCGCTCGGTGTATGGCGGACGGGACGGCGAGGCGCCGTCGTTCCTTGCCGTCATCAAGCAAACGCTGGCGCAGGCCTCGGAACTGATCGCGACCTGCGAGAGCTCGGGCCGATCGGTCGATGCTGCCGTCTCCGTCGTGGAGGACACGCTTGGAAAGTTTCGTCTCGCCATCGCGGGCCTTGGCGAGGCCGTCGTTGACATTATTCTTATTGGCATGAACGCCAGCCTCAAGGCCGGCCATCTGGGCGTGAAGGGCAATGCGTTCGTCGTGATCGCCAACGAGCTCAAGATGACCGCGGATCAGGTCTCCGCCGGCGCTTCCAGGCTGAAGCCGATCCTCGACCGCATCGAACGCGCTGCCGGCGATCTCAAGGAGCTGCGCGATCACGGAAATCCCGCGCAATTGACCAGGCTCGAGCCTTCCATCCTGCAAATGCTGGCGGAGATCGAGGCCGGCAACGAGCGGCTCGGTCGGCTGATGGACCGGCTTGTCCGCGAAGGTGCCGAGTTCGAGGCCTTGATGGGTGGTGCGCAGGATCTAATGACGGCACTCGGCGAGGCGTCGGCGTCCCTTCCGGCCGCTGCCGCGCGCCTCGAGGCGTCGAGCGCAATCGCCGGAAATCTATCGCTGACGTCGAGCGATGAGGAGGTGCTGGACGATCTGTTCGCTCAGTACACGATGGAACGGGAGCGGCAGGTTCATCGGGATGTTCTGCAGCGCTTCGGCTTGATGTCAAAATGCGCGCCGCACCGGCCCGAAGCCGAGGTGATCGATGATGGCGTGCTGCTGTTCTGAGATGGTGCAAGAAGTCATTGGCGAAGAAACTTGAAGAAATCTACCCAGCTCTCGAACACGACGACCCGGCCGTCGACGATAGCGTCTATGACGCCGTCGCGGCGGCAGTGAACAGGCACCCCCTCCACGATACAATCGGCACGAAAATCCGCCGCTGAGCGGTTGGGCTGTTCCGAGTAATAGCGCTTCTCGTCTTGCTCACCAGGGCAGAGGTACCAAAGAAGGAACAGCAGAAATAGTCCATTGCTGAGCAGAGTTGTGCTCAGGGGAACATTGAGCAGCGCCATCAGGGTAAGTGGGGATGATGTTGCGATCATCAAAGGCGAGAGATGCCGCGAGCAGCTATTGCCGATGGAGAGCACCAATCCGCACATGAACATGACCAAAGGCAGCCAGATCAAGCCCGTCGAAGCGATGCCTTCGGTCGCGAACAACGACGCATTCAGGTTTCCGACGCCGTACTGACCGGCGAAAATGACGCCGAGCTGCCCGGAATATGCGCAGCCGGAGATCATTCTGACGATGTTGATCTGGCAGAAATAGGTCTTTGGATGAACAGCGAAGAAATCAGCATAGTAGTCCATCGCGATCGAAGGGATCGCAAACATTCGTTCGTTCGCATAGCCGAACACGAAATGGGCAATTGGGTTTTCCGCGGGCAGGATCGAATGGATGAATAGTCCGAGTGCGAGCGGGGCGCCCAGGGAGATGACAGACGCCTGCTTCGGCTCGAAGGAGCGAAAGATCAGAAAGACGAAGGGAAGCCATACTGCGGCGAACAGAACCGTCTTGTTCAGCAACGCCGGATAGAAGCATGGTATCAGCAGCAGACTGGCCGCGGCCAAAAGGCGTGATCCGCGCTGCGCGTAGAACGCAAATGCAAACGGCAGCACGGCGTAGATGACGTTGTTCGTCGCGTAGCTCAGCAGAGTTGGTTGCGCGATATTGGCACGCAACTGCTCTGCTGCGCGCAATCCCACAAGAGCGAAACCGTAGCGGAAATTCAGCACAAGAAGCAGGACCGCGATGACAAGCAAAACCTTGACGCAGACATCCATCGTCTTCGGCTTGATTCTGAACAGTCGCGGCGCGGGCCAGTTCTGAAGCAGAATCGGCACCAGGAACACCAACAAAGAGGCAAGCGCTGACCAGCGCACGATCGCGGGATCATATCGCGACGAGGTGAAGTAGCTAAGCCAGACAAAGCCAACAACCATCCCGGTGAACGCCACGCCCACCAAGTATCCGAAGCTGAAGCTGGTGAAGGCGAACAGCGGCAGCAGGCACAGCGAGATTGCCGTACCAAGCACGGCGCTCCAGGTGGGGTGAAGGGTTATCCCCGCGGCAAGCTCCACCGCGGTCAACGACACCACGGCCAGCGCCAAATAGAATGCGAGCAGCGCCTGAGCGGCCAGTTCGCTGGATCCGGTCAGCTCAAGATGCCATCGATGTGGAAAGGACCGGTCCGCGTACTGCATGTGATGCCCAAGGCTGGGATAGAGCCTGCTCGTATCTGTGTCCTCAAGTCAAAGTTCAGTGAACTGCGCGGCCGGCTCTCGGGAGAGGTCTTGCCGGGCAGCCCACATACGTTCCCGGTGTGTCCAAGGATTCGACCACGGCCGCGCCGGCACCGATCGTGATGTTGTCGCCGACACGGACGCCATCGATCACCGTCGCGCCCGTCCCGAGGAAAACAAAGCGCCCGACGCGGCTTCGCCCTGCCACCACTGAATTTACCGAGATATGCGAAAAATCGCCTACTGCAGATTCGTGCTCGACGATTGCGCCGGTGTTGATGATGCAGCCTAGTCCCACGCGCGCCGAGGGACCAATGTGGGCGTGATGTCCCACAAAGCACCCGGGCGATATGGAGGCGTTCACATCCACCGTTGCATGGCTCGAGATGACATTTGCCAAATCCCAACTCGCTGATTGGGCGAACTCAACTTGCTGCTTTCGCCTGACGTTGTCGCCAACCCCGGGGATGCACGACCATCCCGGCGGAATGCTCTCAGGGAGTTCACGCCGCACCGGAAAGCCGAGGAAGGACTCGTCATCCCTCGCATTCTCGTCCACGAACAGGAGTGACCGCACACCATTTGCGACCGCGACCGCGGCGACGCTTCGGGCGTGTCCGCCGAACCCCAGGATCAGGAGCCCGCTGTCACCTTTCATTGGCTCCCGACCGGAAGAAGGAGCGAATCACCGTGCAGATGGTCGTGACGCCTTCCAGCGAGAGTTCAGGAAAGCTCGGAAGGTTCAAGCCTCTTGCGCTCAAGGACTGAGCAACGGGGTGCGTCTCGTCGGCTTTGCAGTGCGGAAGCGTGTGACACGGGTGGAACAGGGGGCGCGTTTCGATATTCGCCGCCTTCAACCAATCTCTGAGCGGCTGTCGAACGTCCGGATCGTCGACAACGATCGAACACATCCAATATGAGTTCGTCGTGTCGGGGAACTCTCCCAGCAATCTCAATGGAAGTCCATCGAGGCCCTGCTGGTACCACGCGGCAATCTGGCGCTTCTTTTCGAGAATCGGGCTCGCATTTTCCAACTGAGCCAAGCCGATCGCCGCGCAGATGTTGGTCATCCGATAATTGTATCCAACCGCGTCATGCCAGTATTCGCGGTGCCGCGAAACAGCTTGAGTCTTGAGGTGATACGCCCGATCCAGGAGATCCTTGTTCTTTGCGACCACCATGCCGCCTTCGCCCGTCGTGATGGTCTTGTTTCCGAAAAAGCTGAAGGTGGCGAAATCCCCGAAGGTTCCGACATGTCGGCCCTTGTAGTAAGTGCCGAATGCTTCTGCGCAGTCCTCGATCAGCCACAGATCGAATTCTTCACATATGTTAACCAACGCGTCCATGTCGCACGCCTGCCCGTACAAATGGACGGCCATGAGAGCCTTTGTTCGCGGGGTAATCTTGCGGCGCACGTCCTGGGGATCGATCTGCCAGGTATCCTCACGTGAATCCACGAAGACCGGCGTCGCACCCGCCTGGATGATGGTGTTCACGGAGGCAACATAGGTTAACGTCGGCACGATGATTTCATCGCCCGCTGCGAATCCAAGAGTCTCGAGCGCTAAATGAAGCGCAACAGTTCCATTGCAAACGCTGGTGACGTGAGCAGTTCCGGTCAGCGCGGCGAACTTCGCCTCGAAGCGCTCAACGAACGCTCCGCGCGAAGATATCCAGGAGGAATCCAGGCACTGATTGACGTACTCTTTCTCTTTTCCGCAAAGATAAGGCCGGTATAGCGGGATAAATTCGCTAGGCGCGCCTCTCGGGGAACCGATCGGATTCACATACGTTACTTGCGACCGCTTTTGCAGGCTTGCCGCACTGGCAGCGCTCACACTTTCGTCTTGCAGGGTGTCCCTCATGACGATTGGTCCCCATCATTGCTCGCGCCATGTTGACTATTGCTACAACAATCAATTGAAAATACAAGGGAGCACCACCGAGAGGGAACTCGACGTGTCATCGCAGCATCGGCTGCAGGTGCACTGGGTGGCAACCAGCCAAAACTAAAGATCTTCTCATGCATGTTGAAAACTCCAAGCGACGTGTGGCGCTGATCACGGGCGTCACCGGTCAGGACGGCGCCTACCTCGCCGAATATCTGCTCGGCCGTGGCTACACCGTGCACGGCATCAAGCGTCGCTCGTCGTCGTTCAATACGGCGCGCGTCGATCATCTCTATCAGGATCGCCATGTCGGCAACGTGCCGTTCCTGCTGCATTATGGCGACATGACGGATTCGACCAACCTGATCCGGCTGGTGCAGCAGATCAGGCCGACCGAGATCTATAACCTCGCCGCGCAAAGCCATGTCGGGGTGAGTTTCGAGAGCCCGGAATACACCGCCAATGCCGATGCGGTCGGCGTGCTGCGCCTGTTGGAGGCGATCCGCATCCTCGGCATGGAACAGGAGGCGCGATTCTATCAGGCCTCGACCTCGGAGCTTTACGGCCTGGTCCAGGAGGTGCCGCAGCGGGAAACCACGCCGTTCTACCCGCGTTCGCCCTATGGCGTCGCCAAGCTTTACGGCTACTGGATCACGGTGAACTACCGCGAGGCCTACGGCATGTATGCCTCCAACGGCATCCTGTTCAACCATGAGAGCCCGATCCGCGGCGAGACCTTCGTCACCCGCAAGATCACCCGCGGCGTCGCCCGCATCGAGGTCGGACTCGAGGAGACGCTCTATCTCGGCAATCTCGAGGCCAAGCGCGACTGGGGCCATGCGCGGGACTATATCGAGGGTATGCACAAGATCCTGCAGGCGGATGCTCCCGGTGATTTCGTGCTGGCGACCGGCGAAACACGCTCGGTGCGCGAATTCGTGGAACTTGCGTTTGCCGAAGTCGGCCGCGGAATCGCCTGGCGCGGGAAGGGCATCGACGAGACCGGTGTCGACATAAAATCCGGCAAGACTGTGGTCCGCATCGATCCGACTTATTTCCGCCCGACCGAGGTCGATCTTCTGATCGGCGACGCCAGCAAGGCGCGCGAGACGCTCGGCTGGAAGCCGAAGACCAGCTTTGCCCAACTCGTGAAGGAAATGGTTGCGAGCGACCTGGCGGAGGCAAGAGCGGAGGCCGCAAGGGCAACAGACCTTTCAAGATGAAATGAAACCAAGGCCGAGCCGCGAACCGACACGCGGCTCAGCTCTTTCGTTGCTGCGTCATTTCGTTCCCTGTGAGGTCTCACATCATCGATCGATATCGCCGCGATCAATCCGCCTCCGCTCGAAATGGCGGAACGTCGCCCGGAACTCTCGACGACGAACAAAAGTCTTATTCAGTTCATAGGCACTTCCATGAAGCCGCAGAAGGTCGCGGTTCCACTGGAACTCGCGGGCTAATATGATGAATAATCAGCCGTTCTGCGGATCGCGAAAGGTTGTGAGTCGGCATCGCCAGGGGCAAGATCCGGCCTATAATGCAAGATGCTTCGGGACTTGCGGGGCAAGTCCACGATCTCTCGCAGGCACGCCGCCCGCGTTCGACCCGAAAGTCCTTCCTGTATCCGCTCTGAACGAGCTCGATTGGGGTTCAAGATGGCCATAGCGTCGTACAGCTCTGGAGATCGGTTCCACGAGCCCGCCAAGATCAAACCGTCACCTGGATCTGACTCGTCGGGGTGGAACTACATTCGCGGCATTTGGGCAGCGCGCTATTTCTGGATGCACCTGTCGCTGTCGGATCTTCGCTCCAAATGGCGACGGTCCTTCTTCGGCATCCTGTGGACCGTTATCCAGCCTCTTGGTCTGACGATCCTCCTGTCGATCGTATTCGGCAAAATATTCCACAGCGACATCACCGACTATGCGCCTTTCATATTGTCGGGAATGATCCTGTGGGACTTTGTGGTTACCTCCGCGGTGGGCGGCTCGCTCACCTTCGTGCAGGCCGACGCCTACATCAAGCAATGCAGACATCCTCTGGCCATCTACAGCTTGAGGACCGTCTTGACCAACCTGATCGTGTTTCTGTGCGCGAGCACAAGCCTGCTCGTCTGGGTGCTGATCTGGCGCCCCCAGAACTTCGGTTGGGCGTGGCTCGCGGTGCCCACCGTCATTCCGCTCCTGGTGCTTATCGCATGGCCGCTCGCGACCTTGCTCGGTTACGTCGGCGCGCGGTTCAGGGATTTGCCGCACGCGCTCGGCCTTGTGCTGCAGGCGCTGTGGTTCATTTCACCGATCTACCTCGAACCAAAGGTGTTTCGAGGCGGGGGGCTGCACTTTTTGGTGGACGCAAATCCAATCTATCATTTGCTTCAGATCGTTCGCGCTCCCCTGCTGCAGGGCGAGTGGCCGACCTGGCAGAACTATGGATTCAGCTTCGGCCTGCTCGCGGGGCTGACATTGCTGGCCGTTCTGGTCGGCCGCTCCGCGGAAAAGAAGGTCATCTACTATCTATGAACCGGATATCCCTGAACAACGTCGATCTTCATTATCATTCCGCGGCCTTCAAGGAGCGCTCACTGAAGAGCCTCCTGGCGGGCGCGGTTGCGGGAAAGAAGATCCGGCAGGGACAGATACACCACATTCATGCGCTGAAGGGCATCAGCGTCGAGATCAAGGCCGGTGAGAGGGTCGGATTGCTCGGACACAACGGCGCCGGCAAGTCGACGTTCCTCAAGATGGTCGCCGGCTTGTATCCGATCTCGGGCGGAGAGCGGATCGTCGAGGGCAGGATCAGATCTCTCTTCGATCTCAGTCTTGGATTCGAGCCCGATGCATCCGGTCGCGAGAATATCCTCTATCGCGGCCTGCTGCTTGGCATGTCGCCGAAGCGGATGCGCCAGATCGAAGACGAGATCGTGCGGTTCGCCGATATCGGAGAGTTCATCGACTATCCGATCAAGACCTATTCGGCCGGCATGCAGGTGAGACTGGCTTTCGCGGTATCGACGGCGGTGGAAGGCGATGTACTGTTGCTCGATGAAGTCATCGGAGCGGGCGATGCGGCCTTCATCTCGAAAGCGCAAAATCGCATCCGCGCGCTGATCGAAAAATCCGAGATTCTCGTCCTGGCGTCTCACGACTTTGTTTCGCTCAGATCGATGTGCGATCGGGGGCTGGTGTTTCACCACGGTGAAATCGTTTTCGATGGAAATATTGAAACGTCGATAGATCAGTACAAACGTGTCAACGGCTTGGCTTAGCGACCGAAAGTCCGGAGTGTGCGAGTGAAGAACCGTCCTCTACGCGCGATGTGGTTGCTCAATCACACCACCGCGCGGAATTTCGAGGTCCCCATGCTGAAGCGTATCGGGGTCCAGGAGATATTCCTGCCCAAGAAAGTGTCGGCTGGCCCCACGTTCAGGTCGGCTTCGGTGGACTGGTCGGAAGATGAGAGGCTGACGATCCCGAAGGAAGACCTGGCGATCTTGAACGCTGCCGACTGGTATGATGAACCGGGTGTCGACGCCTGGCGGATCGCAAACGAGCATTTCCAACTGATCTTTTTTATCGTTCTGAACGCGCACTTCTTCCGGTCCGTGATGCGTAATTTTTACGGAGCCAAGATTTGGCGGACCTACGGACTCTCGGACCCGCCGCAAAGCTATGCGCGATTGTTGTCTCTGTTCGGTTGGCGCAGAGGATCGACCTGGTCGGCTCATGCGGCAGGATCTCTTTGGTTTGGCCAGGCATACGACCATCTCGCCGACGTCGAGCCGCGTTGGCTTGCCGAACGAGCGGTCAACCTGCCGGTCGGGTTACAGGATACGGACATTCGCGACGATTGGACCGGCAGCGACCGGCGGATATTCTTTGTCTGTCCCGATCTCGCATTCAACGAATACTATCAGGACATCTATCGAGACTTTAAGCGGACATTCGCAGGCCTGCCTTACGTGGTAGCCGGCGCTCAACCGCTTCGGGTCCAGGACGACGATCACGTCCTCGGCTATGTCTCTGGCGAGCAGCATCGCCGGAACATGCGATCATTCGCGGTCATGTACTACCACAGTTCCGAGCGATACCATGTGCACTATCATCCCTTCGAAGCGGTGCGCGCTGGAATGCCGCTGGTCTTCATGGGCGGTGGCTTGCTCGACCGGCTGGGCGGTCTCAGACTGCCGGGGCGATGCAAGACCGCCGAGGAGGCAAAGAGCAAGATCGAGCGGATACTGGCAGGCGACAAGCGGCTGATTGGTCAGATCAGGGAGTCGCAAACGGTCCTGCTCGACTCAATGAAGGTCGAACACTGTGAACCGAGCTGGCGCACGGGAATTGAACTGATCCTCAAGAGGACTGAGGACGAGCGCTCCACAGCTCCGATCATCCGGAAGAAACGCGTCGCCGTCCTTCTGCCTGTCGCCTACCGCGGAGGCAGTCTCCGAGGCGCGAAGCTGCTCGCAAACGCTGTCGCGCTCGGCAGTCAGCAGTTCGGCTCGCCGGTGGACGTTGTCTTCGGGCATCTGGACGATCCGGAGTCTTATCCGGATAGGGAATTTGAGGATCTGCACGGCGACATTGAGCGGCGGGCCTTTCATTGGCGAACGCTGCCTCCGGGCGAGGCGCTTCGCGCCTGTGCCTATGCAGGCATGGATCAGCCGCTGTCAGGCACGTACGCCGTACCCGATGACGGGATCAATCAGTTCTTCGATTGCGATCTGTGGATCTTTGTGTCCGACCGGTTGCGCTTTCCCGTCCTTCCCGTTCGCCCTTATGTGCTCATGGTCTACGACTATCTGCAGCGGTATGTTCCCATCATGGATGAGAAGGCCAGTCAGCGCGTCATTGATAGGGCCCATGCTGCGGAGGCGGTCCTGGTCACGACCGACTTCACGGCGAATGACGCGCGTCAGTTTGCTGGGCTGCCAGCCAGGAAGGTGAAGAAAGTTCCGCTTCTCGTCCCCACATTCAGCGCGGCAGGCGGTTCGGCTCGAGGTGGGCCTCCGGCGTCGGAGTACTTTGTCTGGACGACCAACCTCGCTCTTCACAAGAACCATCGAAATGCTCTGGAGGCGCTCCGAATCTACTACGAGGAATATGACGGTCGATTCGAATGCCATGTGACCGGGGTGGACACGGACAAGCTGTTCACGGGCAAGCTTCGACACCTCGTGGCGGCGCGAGAGATTCACAGCGCCAGCAGGGCGCTCAAGGCAAGTTTGAAGACGGAGGGCGATCTGCCCGACTCCATCTATCGCCGAAAGCTGCGTGATGCTGCCTTTCTCTGGCATCCCGGACTGATCGACAATGGCACTTTTTCCGTTGTCGAGGCTGCGTCGGTCGGCGTTCCCGCGCTTTCAAGCGACTATCCAGCGATGAGGGAGATCGATCGCCAATTCGAGCTTGGTCTGACCTGGTCTGATCCGAACGACCCGACGGACATGGCCGGCAAGCTGAAGCAGATGGAAACAGCGCAGCGCAACACGCCACGGCCGGAGGTCTTAGCGCGGCATTCTCTGGACCGGTCGGCCGGCGCGTACTGGCAAGTGATCGAAGAGTTTCTATGAAGACCTTCGGCATCTATCTTTGTTATCCCCCCAAGGTCGATCTGCGAGCTCAGGGGCTGGGACGCTATCTCGCGGAATTCCTGAAGGAAGCGAAGGTCCGCGCAGACGTGAAATTTGTGATTGCGTGTCCAAGCTGGATGCGGGAATCGCTCAAGGAATGGAGCCGGTCTGTCGGCCTGCAGCCCGACGCCTTCGAAGTGATTGGACCCGAAAAGGTCCCGACATTGTTGCGCTACTACGAAGCGTATCAGAAATACAGGGCGTACAGGCTCCGAAAGCGGAAGAAGGTCCGCGACTATCTGTCGAGCGTAAGAGCCGTCTACGGAGCGCTCGTAGCTTACGTGGCGCGCACCGCCGCGACCACGCGCAGCACGGCCGCGCTGGTATTGATAGGGCTGATCGCTTCTCCCGTGCTTCTGGCTTACTATGCCATTCGCTTGATCAATCGGCCTGTCCGGAGAGTTTATCGGGCTCTTCTTCGACGTTACCGCTTCCGGGGTGTGGCGCCAAATGTAGGCGCGTTGGTCGCGCGTCCGCAGGATAACGGCCTCGCCCTGCGACTGTATCGCTACATGGAGACGGCGGAAGCCAGGCTGCTCTCCGTCGAGATCGAAAAGCGCAAGGAGATTTCAGCCTGGTTCGCTCCGACGGCCTTCTGGCCCCATTTCAACGACATCAAGGCGCCTCGGTTGATCTGCGTGCCGGACGTTGTGCTTTCGGACTTTCCGGTGGCGTTTTCGTCGGTCAACGATGAACGATTCCTCGAGACATTCAGGTTGGTCGAGAAGACGATCCAGGGCGGGGATCAGTTCGTGACCTACAGCCTTGATGTCAAGCAGCGGACCCTGGTCGAGCGCTACGGCGTGCCGCCGGAGGCGGTCAGTGTGATCCCGCATGGCGTCAACAGGCTGGATGAGCTGGTCAGAATTGAAGGGCCCTCCAACGAGGAGGATGCGATTGACGCGTTCTGCGCCAAGTTCTTCGGTACCGCTCTGGGAAAGGCAACGACAACATCAAGCCCGCTTCGATTTGCGAACGAAGGCACCAAGTTTATTTTCTACGCCAGCCAGTTTCGCCCGAACAAGAACGTTCTCACTCTTCTTCGTGCCTATGATCACCTGCTCAAGCGGCGTTATCTGCCTCACAAATTGATCATGACCGGAAACCCCTACGGTCTGCCTGAGATCGCCAAGTTCATCGAGGAGCACAATCTCGAGGACGACGTGCTCTGCCTGCAGGGCTTGTCGGACCGCGAACTCGCGGCCTGCTATCGGCTGGCTGCTCTTTCGGTGAATCCGAGCCTGAGCGAAGGCGGCTGCCCGTTCACGCTCACGGAATCCCTGTCAGTCGACACGCCTGTCGTGATGGCCCGCATTGCCGTCACTGAAGAGGTCGTTACCGATCCCGCGCTGCGCGATCTCATGCTTTTCGATCCCTATAGCTGGAAGGACATGGCCGACAAGATCGAGTGGGCGCTTTGCAACAGAGCGCATCTGTTGCAGAAGCAGCGGGAGCTCTACGATCAGTTGACGAAACGATCCTGGACCAACGTCGTTGATGAATACATCACGCTGCTGGATCACATTTCGTCGGATCACGTCGATCGCATTTCTGAGCCAGTGTCAAAGCCGGCCGCGTAAGGCGCGGAGACCTCCGTCATCCCGCGTCACTGCGAGCAGATCAGTCGGTCAAGCCTGTTCGGAGCGCTTTGACAGGATCTCCCTGTAGAGCTCCAGATGACGATCCACCATCTGACTGGCCGTGAAATAGCTCTCATATCTCTGCCTGGCTCGCTCGCCCATCTGCGCGGCCAATTCGTTGTTCTCGAACAGAGCCCGCATCGCTTCTCTGAGGGCGATCGGATCGCCGGGGGGAACGACAAGGCCGGTTTCGCCGTCGATATTGACATAGCTGGTGCCGGTGCCGACTTCGCTTGAGATCAGCGGCTTGCCATACATCGCGGCTTCCAGGAGCGAGATGCCAAATGCTTCCGAGCGAAGGTGAGAAGGAAAAATCGCTGCGTGGCAGAGATTCAACAATGCGACCTTCTCCCGATCGGTCGGTGCTCCCACGAAATGCACGTTCGTCAGGTTCAGATCGAGGGCATGTTGGCGCAGTTCCCCTTCGATCGGCCCCGCTCCCGCAATAGCGACCGGATAGTCGGTGCCGCGCAGGGCGTCGAGAAGGATGTGAAGTCCCTTGTAGTAGCGGAGAACCCCCACGAACAGAAAAAAGCGCTTGCCCGCCAGGCTCGGCCATTTTGCGCCAAGCGATGGGTCGTACTCGGGATAGGTTGAGCGATCCAGGCCGATTGGGATCACTTCGGTCTTCTTGCGGAAATCGGCCAGCGTTGCGCTGGTCTCCAGATAGTTTGGAGATGTCGCAACGATCCGGTCGACGCTGCCGAGAAACCGGTGCATCAAAGGCGCATAGACCTTCAGCAGCAGGCGCTGCCGAATGATATCAGAGTGATACGTCAGCACGACAGGCGTCGACACTTTGGTCGCGAAGTAGACCACGTCCGCAAATGGCCAGGGGAAATGCAGATGGATGATGTCGGCCTGCCGTGCGAGCTCCGAGAATTTTGCGAATGCCCTGAACGAGAAGCTCGTCGAGCTGATCTCGAAATCCCGCCTGATGCGGTGGCTGGTGTGATTGTCGAACCGCGCGGTTTCGTCAACGACATCCGGGCTCAGCGAAAGCACTTCGACGTCGACGCCGCGCTGGCTGCTGCCGTGAGCAAGTTGAAAGATGAACTGTTCAACGCCTCCATAGGAGTCCGGGACATAGGTTTTGAAGAAGTGCAGGACCTTCAAGTTCACTCCCAGATCACGATCAAGCCGGAGGCACGATCTCGCATTTGTTTCACGTCTTGAGAGCGGCTGCCCCAAGACTGTTGGATAGATGGCCTTGCCTGGAACGCCGCGCCATGGAGGGCAGGGTGGGTCGGAACTCCCGCAAGCCGGTCGTATTTAGCATCCCGGGCCATGAAGAGGCAGTCTTTTTGGGTTCCCGCCTGGTCGCTGCTGCAGTGCCCTCAGTCTTTTTCAACCCGCAATCGCGATCCAACTTCCTGTGGGCGGGTGAACCAAGACAACACGTCTGTCACCGCACCGGCCAGATCTGCAGATGCTGAAGCGCGATCGATAGACCGGATTTATCATCCAGCGGAACACTGAGTCCGAGCACGTTTGTGCGATCTCTCACCAACTCATATGGAATATTTGCTTCGATGCGACGCGGGTCGGTCCAGACCAGTTGCAGCGGCGAGCCGTTGAACGTCAATTGAAGCTGATCGAGCGCCGGGGTGAGGGCGTATTTCCCCAGTTGCAGGATCATCTTGTAGGACATGTTCGGCTCAAGAGTATCGATGATGAGCCCGGCATCCTTATTGTTCACCCATGAAATGGAGGCCGTCGCAGGGCCCGTCCACTCGCCCTCGTAAATGCCGAATGTGCGACAGGGAACGGCATAACCCCACATCGATTCAAATTTGCATTCATAGGCAAGCCCGGAATTGCGGATTCTGTTGAACCAGGAATCCGATGGCTCCCAGTTTCCATCCGTGAGCATCGGGGGGACTACCGTCCTCAGCGCCTGAACCGGAGGGTTGGCTTTGTTGTCATGAAGCGTAACGGTCCCGTCGCCCTCGATCACGGCAAAACGCGAGTAGCTCGTCTGTTTGCCGTCTGCAGCGACAATCGTCAGATTGTCCTGCTCGATGGTGCAGCTAGTTTTTGCCGGGGGGCGCACAAGCGGTAGCATTTGCCCAGTCCGTCCGTCGCACAGGATTGGCGGGCCGCTGGTCGGCAGCAAATAGACAGTGACCAGGGTGACGGCGACGCCCAAATCCCAGGTACCGTTGAGGCCGCCATACATGTTCACGATTGGGATCGGTTCCCCGGGACGAAATGCGGCCGTGGCTGTCGCTAGCGCCTTGACGATGGGGCGCTCAAACTGCGCATAGATCCGGTTGTACTGATCATGCTGATAGATCTGGGCAAGCAAAGCCGCGCTGACGATCGGCGCAGCGATCGCTGTTGCAACAATTCGAGCCGAAAGAAGATATCCGAAAGCCGTGATAACAGCGGCAACCACCATGGCGCCGCCGAATGCCGCCTCCAGATAGGTTCGCTGGGTGATCGCGACGTGGGGTAGCGAAACGAGAAAGGGAGAGTAGCCGGCTACGAAGAGAACAATCCCGGCAAGGAGAAGGCGGATAGGCGACGCCATTCGCGTCCATGGCCCGTCGTTCGCCTTTTCCTCCCTGGTCGCCAACAGGAAAAAACAAAGCGCGATGTTGGCAGCAATAAGCAGAAAGACCGCGCGAAAGCTGAGCTGCGTCCAGGCCAGAGAGTAGATCTGTTCCCACGCCTGCCAAAAACCGCGATAGAAGGCAGTAAAGACGATCGTGCGTGCCCAGGAGTCGAGCTTGGAGAACCAGCCGCCTGTCTGGCCGACAGCGAGTGACCCCTGATAGGAATCGCCTTGCTGTCCGACGATGACGACAAAGATGACGCATGAGACCAAAGCGCCGCCCCACATCAGCAGGACGGCGCGCTGCTTCATGCATCTCGCGATGGCCGATACCAGGCCGTACCGAACATACATCGCCAGAAAAGGCACCAGACCGAGCGGCAAGACCGCCTCATAGATGAGGCTTGCGGTAACAAACAGCGCTGCTGCTACAAGGCCAAGACCAAGACGTGTCACCGTGCTCGCGACATCCAGCGCCTTCACTGCGAGTGCCGCGGCCAGAAGCGCCAGCGCGATGGCGCAATCGATATGTAGGGTTCGAAGGTTGATCTGCATCGTGTCGGCCGGATAGAGCAGAGCAAGAGCGCCAATCAAGAGCCCGCCCGTCAGGCTGCGCGTCATGAACCGGCCAATGTAGCCGCTCGAAACAAACTTTATGAAGAGCGAAAGCGCGAGCAGCAGATGCCAGTAGAAGAAGCTCTCATGATCCAGGAAGTAGGCGAGAGCTTGCGGAGCAAAGGTGAGCGGACGGCCGCGAAACGTTGCCAGCGGCCCCGGCTTCGTCGACCAAAAAAATAGGTCCGTGTATCGCGAAAAGCCCCAGCTCCGTCCATTCCTCGATCAGTCCACCAAGCGCGAAGCCGAATGGCAGCCAGATGGCTGCCACGAGCGCCAGCCCGGCGATGATCCAGATGGACCATTCGGGCACGATTGCCTTGTTTGTCATTCCATGTACTGGTGGCGCCTGATGCGACCAAAGGCGGGCATCGGAAACTTTGGCGATAGCGCTCGCGGCGTCGCCTGCCGCCTTCATGCGGTCGCCTTCACGAAATACTGCGCGCCAAACGGCAGCCGTCCGAGAAGGAGATCAACCGAGCGCAGCAACTTTCCCGAAGGTGGTATCGAAATGATAAATCGTTCGAACAGGTCCTTGAAGCCGGCGTCCCGGATCAAGGCGCGGGTCACCTCTGAGCGAAGCAGGACTGCATTCTTGTCGAAAACGCAGTTTGAGACGATCCGCTGCGTCAGCGGATTGCGCGGGTTGTGCTCGAAGACTGCGACCATGCCTCCCGGCTTCAAGACGCGCTTCATCTCCGCCGCGAAGAGTGGCCATTGCGCCGGCGGAACGTGATGCATCACGCAAACAGTGAAGACGGCATCGAAACTGGCGTCGTCGAAGGGCAGTCGCTCTCCGCCATAAGACTCATAGCGAACTCCCGGATTTTGCTCGCGGGCGCGTTCGATACTGGCCTTTGACACATCCACGCCGGTGATAGGCCCGACCCGATCGGACAGCAGCTTGTGGAAGTTGCCGACGCCGCAGCCGACATCAAGCACCGAGACTTGGCGGGCATCCTTGAAGTGGCCCGTGATCAGGTCCATCAAATAATCGGCTTTGACGCGGGTAAAATAATCGACTTTCAACCCCGAGAACGCGATCGCCTCGTTCACCGCCGCATCATATGCGTGGGAATAGGCATCAAACTCGGCCTCGGCTTGATCTTGGTGAGTCATCGGCAGATGGATCCTCGTGAGAGCATGCTGATTGGCGCAGGATTACCAGGTCTTCCAAGGCGCTTGACCGCTCGCCCACATCTCTTCCAGTTCGCGCTTGTCGCGGAGCGTGTCCATCGGCTTCCAGAAGCCTGAATGCCGGAATGCGACAAGCTCATTGTCCGCAGCCAGGCGCTCCAACGGGCGGCGTTCGAATATCGTCGCGTCATCTTCTATGTATCCCAGGACGCGCGGTTCGAGCACGAAAAATCCGCCGTTGATATAACCCATTTCATTGTCGGGCTTTTCGTGGAACCGTTCGACGCTTCCGCTCGAGCCAATGTCCAGGATGCCGAAGCGGCCAGGCGAAGGAACCGCCGTTATCGTCGCGATCTTTCCGTGCGATTTGTGAAATTGCAGGGTTTCAGCGACCTTCAGGTCCGAAACACCGTCGCCATAGGTGAGGCAGAACGTCTCGTCGTTGATATGCGCAGCCACGCGACGCACCCGACCGCCTGTCATGGTCTCGATGCCGGTATCCACCAGCGTCACGCGCCATTTCTCGTCCGAGCGTCGATGATATTCGACCTTCTGCTGTCCGAGATCGACCGTTATGTCGGACGTCTTGATGAAGTAGTCCGAAAAGAACTGCTTGATCATCGCGCCCTTGTAGCCGCAGCAGATGACGAAGTCGTTCAGGCCGGCCTGCTCGTAGATTTTCATGATGTGCCAGAGGATCGGCAGTCCGCCGATTTCGACAAGCGGCTTGGGGCGCGTGTCGGTTTCTTCGGACAGCCGGGTGCCGAGACCGCCGGCGAGAATGACGACCTTCACCTTTGAGCCCCTTCGTTGTTGGCTGGAACGGGATTCTCGGCGCATGTGGGCGGCACGTATGACGGCGCGCCGCACTCCGTGGAAGCGGACGGCGAATGTTCAATGGCGCGTTCGACGATGCTCATCGGATGTCCGCGCACATTGTCGAACACGCGTCCCAGATATTCCCCGATCAGGCCGGCGACCGCTGCGTTGACACCCAAGGTGAGGAGCTGAAGGATAACAAGCGTCGTGAAGCCGGGACTGCGCTCGCCGAAGCCAAACAACCAAAGCACAGCGTAGGCGAGCCCGATGAACAAGGAAAGCCCGCACAGGGTGAAGCCCGCCAGCGCAACGAACTGCAGCGGCTTGGTCGATTGACTGGTCACGCCATCCATTCCCAGCGTGAGCAGTTTGATGAAATTGAATTTGCTCTGTCCCTGGGTACGCACCGTTCGCGCGTAGGGAATTCCGACCGAGGGATATCCGAAGGATGCGATGAGCCCTCGCAAATAGGGGTTGCGATCGGTCACATGTCGCAGATGCTCGATGATGATGCGATCGATCAGGCGGAAGTCGCCCGCGTCAACCGGAACATGAAACTCGGTGATGCGGTCGATGAATCGATAGAACGCCCTGCGCGCCAGGCGCAACACGAGGCTCTCGATACGCTGGATCCTCACGCCGTAGACGACCTTGAATCCCTTTTCCCAATACTCGAGAAACTTGAGAATCATCTCGGGCGGATCTTGCAGGTCGGCATCGATCTGGATCGCGGCCGCGCCGCGGGCATTGAGAAAGTTTGTCAGGATCGAGCGCTGGAAGCCGAAATTGCGCGAGAGTTTCAGCACGCGCACGCGCGGATCACGAACAACCTCTGCCTCCAGCAGAGCGAGAGTCCCGTCCTGGCTGTTGTTGTCGGTGAAGAGAAATTCGAAATCGTAGCGGTCGGCGACGCTGTCGGCGACCGCTCGCAGCCGCGCCATGAGGTTCGCGATATTGCCTTCCTCATTGAAGACGGGAATCGAAATCGTAATGAGCGTACGTGCCGATCTATCGACATCGTTCATGGTCGCTCCCTCGTCGTCAATCTTCCGTCGACGCCATCATGTGATGAACCACGCTCGGTAGGCCGACTTCCATGGGCAGCCGTGGCCGCCAGTCCGTGAAAGCATTGCGCGCGGCTGTCGATCCGACAAGGAACGAGACCTCGTCTGGATGCGCTGGCCGCTCCCCGAAGCCCAACAAGTGATCGCAATGGCCGATGATCCCGGCCACGGCGCGCGAGAACTGCGCGACACTGATGGGGGAACCGGAACAAAGGTTAAGTGCTGTCCCAACATTGTGGTCTCTAGCAGCAACCGCAAATGCGCACAACCCTTCGACGACATCGTCGAGATGCAGATAATCTTTGATGTGAGATCCAGCCGAGAGTGGAACCTGCTGGCGGCGTGCCAGATGATGAACGAGGCTTGGCAGCAGCCGTTGCTTCTTCTCGCCAGGTCCATAGACGTTGAAGATGCGGGCGACGATCAGCGGCGGGCCGCCTTCGCGCGCCAGGGTCAGGAGGGCCCGACCGGCCGTTGCCTTGCTCGCGCCATAGACGACGTTGTCGTTGTCCTCCCGCGATTCAAGTGGATCGGTCTCCAGTCGGAGTGTCCGGCCCTCCTGCGGAGCATACTCGGAACACGTTCCCGCCTGCAGGAAAATTCCGCAGCCGGTCTCGCGCGCATGGAGAAAAAGAGACTTGGCGGCATCGACATTGACGCGGCGGGCGAGGATGCGTTCGCGACAAAGCCCGTCCACCGATCGGTCGGCAGGGCGCGTCACGCCATAGGCGGCCAAATTGAACACGATGTTGAATTGCCGACCCTTCAATGCTGCCGCGATTTGCGCATCGGCATTGTCGGCGCTGAAATCTGCGATCAATACGTCTCGGGAGCGATCGATTGGATCTCCTTGCCGCTGGAGCAGCGTCACCTGCGCATTATGAGCCAGAAGGCGGGATGCGAGCCGCTGCCCGATGAATCCGTTCCCACCCGTGACCAGGACCGACTGGCCGGAAAGGCGGTCAATGTAGGGAGAGATGAAGTCCCTGCTGGTGATCAATCATCTGCCTCCATTCAACGACGCTTTGACGTCAGCCTCGTTCGCTGGCTGGCAATGCACCGATCGGTCTTGAAGCCCTGCGCGAACTTCGTCAGCTAGGCTCCGGCTTCCTGCAGCGCCATGGCGCGGTGGCGTTCGAACAGCCAATCAATTTGCTGCAGGCCGACCGTGCGCCGGGCGGTGCCGCGCGCAGCCGCGCGATACCAATCGATCGTCAAGCTGATGGCGTCCTCAAAGTTCACGGAAGGCTGCCAGCCGAGCTGATCGCGCGCCTTGGCACAATCGAGCTGGAGATGTCCGGCTTCGTGAGGTTGCTCGCCGCCGTCGACGGCCCACGATACGGGCTCTCCCCAGTGATGCGCCAACCGCTCGACCACCTGCCGAACCGGAACATGGCTGTCGGGAGCCGGACCGAAGTTCCAACCCGACGCATAAGTCTGGCCGTGCTGAACCAGATGTTCGGCGAGCCGCAGGTAACCGACGATCGGATCGAAGACATGCTGCCAGGGCCTGACAGCGGCGGGGAATCGAATGCGCAGCGTCTCGCCGGAAGAGAAAGCCCTGATGGCATCCGGGATCAATCGGTCACGCGCCCAATCTCCACCGCCGATCACATTGCCGGCGCGGACGGAAGCGATGGCCGCGTCGTCGGCCCGGTAGAAGAAGCTCCGGCGATAAGCACTGGTGACCAGTTCGGCGCATCCCTTGCTGTTGCTGTAGGGGTCATGTCCGCCGACGGGATCAGTCTCGCGGTAACCTTGAACGCGGCCGTCATTCTCATAGGATTTGTCGCTGGTGACGATGACGGCGGCGCGAACGCTGGGACAGCGGCGGATAGCCTCGAGCACATGCACGGTTCCCATGACGTTGGTCGCATAGGTCTCGACCGGCTCGGCGTAAGAAAGCCGCACAAGCGGTTGCGCCGCCATGTGGATCACGATCTCGGGGCGGGCCTCCTGCATCGCATTGGATACGCAGTTGAAGTCGCGGATATCGCCGATGCGGTGATCGATGTCCTTTTCGACGTCGCTCGCGACGAACACGCCGTCGCGATGCTCCGGCGGCAGCGCAAGGCCGAAAACACGGGCTCCCATCGCGTTCAGGAGCATGGATGCCCAGCCTCCCTTGAAGCCGGTATGTCCCGTCAGGAAGATGCGGCGGCCGCGCCAGAATTCCGCCTCGATCACCAAGCTCTCCATGTGGCTGCGCCGCTACTCGCCGAGCTTCGGGGAACTTGCGGTCGCGCAGCGTATCCGTCGGGTGCCAGAATCGCTGGCGGAAAATTGAAACCAACATTGTTGGGCAATTTTGCGAACAATGTGTTCGCGGCGCGGCAGCAGCGCGCGTGGTCCAGCCCCGCGAAAGCCTGCTCGTTTCGCGATCGCCCTTAGCTCCGCGACACTTGAGCCGCATCGAACGCCGATCTCGCCGTCGCAATGTCTGACTGGCTCTGCTCCGCCCACGTGACGAGATGGGCCAGCGGCTCGAGCAGGGATGCGCCGAGCTCCGTCAGTCCGTACTCCACGCTTGGCGGCTTGGTCGGGAACACGCGGCGCGTGATCAGCCCGTCCCGCTCGAGGTCCCGAAGCGTCTGCGTCAGCATGCGCTTGGAGATGTCGGGGATCGACCGCCGGATCTCGCTGAAGCGGTGCGGCCGTTGCGCCAGCACGATCACGATCAGCGTGGTCCATTTGTCGCCGAGACGATCGAGGATGCCGCGTACCGGGCAAAGCGCGAGGTCGAACTCGCCGCTGCTCCAGCTCTGGAAGCGCTGGGCCAGACACTCATGGGCTGACCGAAGGTTATTTGCGCGTAACCCTGTCACCAAAAACTGCCTCCTTCCGCGATCTCCGGCGGCCTCGTATCTAGGCTTGGTCTACATTCTAGACCAGGAGAAGGAACGTGACAATTTCTGAACGTATCGCCATCACCGGGGCAACGGGCCAGTTGGGCCGCCTCGTCATCACCGAGCTCTTGCGGATCGCCCCTGGCGCCCATCTGATCGGCATCGTCCGCAATGCCTCCGCCGCCAAGGACCTCGCGGAGCGTGGCGTCGAGCTTCGCACCGCCAATTACGAAGACCCCGCCGCCGTCAGGGCCGCGCTCGCCGGCGCCGACAAGGTGCTGCTGATCTCGTCGAGCGAGATCGGGCAGCGTGTTCGGCAGCACGGCCATGTCATCGATGCGGCGAAGGCGGCGGGCGTGAAGCTGCTCGCTTACACCAGCATCCTCCATGCCGATACGAGCCCGCTGGCATTGGCGGAAGAGCACCGCAAGACGGAAGCGCTCATCCGCGCATCCGGCGTGCCCTTCGTATTTCTCCGCAACGGCTGGTACACCGAGAACTACACCGGCAACGTCGCCGCCGCCGTCCAGCACGGCGCTGTGCTGGGCTCTGCAGCGGATGGCCGCATCTGCCTCGCCGCACGCGCCGACTACGCCGTGGCTGCGGCGGTCGTGCTCGCAAGCCGCGAGAATCAGGCGGGCAGGATCTACGAGCTTGCCGGCGACAGCGGCTATACGCTCGCCGACTATGCCGCCGAGATCGCAAGGCAGTCCAGCAGGCCCGTCGTGTACAAGGATCTGCCGGAGGCCGATTACAAGGCCGCGCTGGTGTCGATCGGCCTGCCGGAAGCCTTCGCGGCGCTTCTGGCGGACAGCGACGCCAAGGCAGCGAAAGGCGCGCTCCATGACGACTCCAGGCAATTGAGCGCTCTCATCGGTCGCCCGACGATGCCGATGGCCCAATCGGTGGCGGCAGCGCTCGCGCGATAAAAGCCCGGGTGGAGCGTCAGCATAACCCGGGTTACCTCGCAAACGTTGTTGCAGATGTTCCCGGGGTTACGCGTTCCGCTTCACCCGGCCTGCGAAGCTGTTTCGACCTGAGTTTCGAGACCATACCTGCCGGGCGTTTTATTGCGCTGTGTCAAACGATTGCCGGCCGGCCTGGCTAGGGTCGCCTCCGGACTTCCGGAGGTATCATCTTGAACAGTGCCCCTGACCTGACCGTGGATGACGGGGAGGCCCGCTCGCTGCATCCGCGTGGCGCGTGGACGGTTGCCAATGTCGAGATCCTGGAGCGGCTGTGCGCGGGCATCCAGCCGCGGCTTGCGCATGGCATCCGCAAGATCGACCTGAGCGGGATCACCGCGCTCGACACGGTGGGCGCTTGGCTGATCGAGAAGCTGGCGCGCGGCGAGCCTGCGCAGGCGACCGAGGCCGAGATGACCGGCCTCTCCCCTGATTATTCCGGATTGATCGGCGAAGTGCGGAAACTGAACCGCAGGCCGCCGGCTCCCGCGCGGCGTACGAACGCGCTCGCCGATCTGCTCGAGCGGGTCGGACGCGGCATCATTGCCGAGAGCGCGGTCTTCCTCGACATGCTCGGCAGTGTCGGCATCGCGCTGTTCCGGACGCTGCGCCATCCGCGATCGTTTCGTTTCACCTCCACCGTGTATCAGCTCGGCCAGGTCGGCTGGCGCGCGATCCCGATCATGGCGCTGATCACGTTCCTGATCGGCGCCATCATTGCCCAGCAGGGCATTTTCCATTTTCGCAAGTTCGGCGCCGATTCCTATGTCGTCGACATGGTCGGCATCCTGGTGCTGCGCGAGCTCGGCGTCCTGATCGTCGCGATCATGGTGGCCGGACGTTCGGGCAGCGCCTACACCGCCGAGATCGGCTCGATGAAGATGCGCGAGGAGATCGACGCACTCACCACCATGGGCCTCGATCCTGTCGAGGTCCTGATCCTGCCGCGCGTGCTGGCGCTGGTGATCGCGCTGCCGATCCTCACCTTCCTAGGGTCGATGGCCGCGCTGTACGGCGGCGGGCTCGTCACCTGGCTCTATGGCGGCATGAGCCCGGCGATCTTCATCGCGCGGCTGCATGAGGCGGTCTCGATCAACAGTTTCGAGGTCGGCATGATCAAGGCGCCGTTCATGGCGCTGGTGATCGGCCTGATCGCCGCGAGCGAAGGGCTGCGCGTCAAGGGCAGCGCGGAATCGCTCGGGCAGCAGACGACGTCCTCCGTCGTCAAGTCGATCTTCCTGGTCATCGTGCTCGACGGCCTGTTCGCCGTGTTCTTCGCCTCGATCGGAATGTAGCCGTGACCGAAGAACGTATCGCCATCCACGTGCAGGACCTCGTCGTCGGCTTCGGCCGCAAGATCGTGCTCGACCATCTCAGTCTCGATGTTCGCCAGGGCGAGATCCTCGGCCTGGTCGGCGCCTCCGGCGGCGGCAAGTCCGTGCTGATGCGCACGATCATCGGATTGCTGCCCAAGCGCGGCGGCATCATCGAGTTTGCCGAAAACGGCGCGAGAAGCGGCGTCCTGTTCCAGCAGGGCGCGCTGTTCTCGGCGCTGAGCGCGCGGCAGAACGTGCAATTCCCGCTGCGCGAGGCCGCGCATCTGTCGCCATCCTTGCTGGACGAGATCGCCAATGCGAAACTCGAGATGGTCGGCCTCACCGTCGACGACGGCGACAAGTTTCCCTCCGAATTGTCCGGCGGCATGGTCAAGCGCGTGGCGCTGGCCCGCGCGCTCGCGCTCGATCCCGCGCTGCTGTTCCTGGACGAGCCGACGTCCGGATTGGACCCGATCGCCGCCGGCGAATTCGATTCCCTGATCAAGACGCTGCAGCGGACGCTCGGCTTCACCGTCTTCATGGTCACCCACGACCTCAACACGCTCTACGCGGTCTGCGACCGCGTCGCAGCGCTGGCCGACGGCAAGATCGCCGCGCTCGGCCCGCTGAAATCGGTGCTGGAATCCGACCATCCCTGGGTGAGGGCCTATTTCCACGGCGCGCGAGCGCAAATGCTTCATCTCAACGCTTAACGGAACGACATCAATGGAAACGCGCGCACCTTTTATCGTTGTCGGCGCCTTCGTCCTGGCGGCGATCGTCGCCGTGTTCGGCTTCGTCTATTGGCTCAACAACACCGGCGGCATCGGCAAGCGCGAGACCTACCAGGTCGTCTTCAATGGTCCCGTTCCCGGCCTGCTGGTGGGCGCCGCAGTGCTGTTCAACGGCATCCGCGTCGGTGAAGTCACCTCGCTCGAATTCGTGCCCGACCGGCCGCGCGACGTCCATGCCACCATCGCCGTGCTCGAGCACACGCCGGTTCGCGCCGATACCAAGGTCGGCCTCGATTTTCAGGGCCTGACCGGCGTACCCGTGGTGGCGCTGGAAGGCGGCGAGCGGATCGACGCGCCGCGCGTGCAGGGGCCGCTGATCGCGGAGAAAGGGGCGGGGCAGAGCATGACGCAGGCCGCGCGCGATGCGCTGCGCAAGGTCGATGCGGTGCTCAGCGAAAATTCCGGACCGCTGCATGACGCGATCGGCAATCTCGGCACCTTCGCCGATGGGCTCGCGCGCAACACCCCGCGCCTGGACAACATCATCGCCGGTCTCGATCGAACGATGGGCGGCGGCGCCGCTCCCGCGCGCAAGGCGGTCTACGACCTCAGCCCCGCCAGCCGGTTCGATGCGCCCATCCGTCCCTTCAAGGCAACGCTTTCCATCGCCGAGCCGACGGCGATCACTGCCCTGCAGACCCAGCGCTTCCTGTTCGCGGGCGAGGACAATCAGGATTTTGCCGACGCGCAATGGAGCGACGCCCTGCCGCAGCTCGTGCAGGCGAAGCTGCTGCAGAGTTTTGAGAACTACGACATCGTCCACCCGCCGTTCCGGCCCGACGTCGCGCCGGAAGGCTCGTCCCGCCTGCTGCTCGACCTGCGCCAATTCGAGATCGTCACCGCGCCGCAGCCGCACGCCGCGATCGCGCTGTCCGCCAAGCTCCTCGATGCATCGGGACATCTGCGCGCCGCGCGCGTCTTCCAGCAGGAGGCGCCGATCGAGGCGTTGGCGCCGGCGGCGGCCGCAAAGGCCTTCAACGCAGCGTTTGACGCGCTGGCGCGGGAGCTCATCTTATGGACCGCGGCCCATTCTTCCTGAGGCTTCAGCGCGCCGCATCACCAGAGGTAGCGCACCGTGCCCTTGCCGGCGAAGCTGCGGGTGACGTCGGAGAACTCGCCCTCGAAGGTCGCGGCAGCGGACCATCCGTTGCGCCATCTCACCTCGGCCGATGCCGTGGTTAGCGCTGCATCATGCGCCTGCGCCGCGCCGTTGACCACGAAGCTTGCGCCGGGCAGCGCCTGGAACGTCGCGGATATATTGCGATCGGGGTTGAAGTCGTGCGCCCAGGCCGCGCGGCCGCGCAGCGTGAGCATCGCGTCGTTGAGTACGAATGACTTGTCGGCGCGCAGGCCGAGCTCACTGCGTGCGGCGGTGACGCTTTTCGAGGCGTAGCTCAGCGCGAAGGCATTCGTGCCGAAGATCACGCTTTCCGTGTAGGCCGGCAGGTCGAAAGTGGTGAATTGGCCCGCCGCATAAGGCGTAAGGCCGACGCTGCCGGTCCACGGCGCGACGAAGCGATAGCCGCCTTCGATGCGTCCCGAATACGCATTGGCATTGAAGCGCGCCTGCAGACGGTCGGCGCCGGCAATGGTGACGGTGCGGTCGGTGCTGATGTCTTGCCAGCCATAGGCCAGCGCGCCGGTGACATAGGCCGGGCCGACATTGTGCCGTACAAAGGCGCCCGCCTGGAACAGATCGGAGCGGCCGGTCCCGCCATTGGCAACGCTGAAGCTGGTGCCGCCACCCGCGAGCGCGAAGCCCGCAACCGTATACGGCGAGAACCAGTAGTCGGCGCCGGCCGTTCCGCCGGCGATGCGGCTGGTGGTGGTGTTGGCGCCGAGCGCGGTGTTGCCTTCGGTGGTCTGGGTGCCGCCAAAGCCCGTGGCCCACACGCTCCAGCGCGGTTCATAGACCTGCGCCAGCGGCGCCTTCCGATGCATCGCGGCGTAAGCCTCGCGCTCGGCACCCGAGCGCTTGCGGCCGGTCGCGGCATAGGCACGCGCATCGCTGTCTTCAGCCGCATAACCCGCCGAGCCGCCGGACGGAAAACCGGCACCGTCGCGCCCGGCCACGAATGGATCGGTGAGCACGCCGAGGAACAGGTTCATGGCATTGAACGTGGTCTGCTGCGATCCGGTCGCGGTCTCGCCCGAGGCCTGGGTCAGCGCGTTGAGCAGGGGATCGCCGGACAGCGCGAACAGCGCGTTAAAGCTGGCCGGCAGGGATGCGACACCGACCAGCGCGTTGTCGATTCCCGCCGCGACGTTCTTCTGATTGATGGAGGCGGTGCCGGACAGGCCCGGCGACAGCAGCCCGGGATCGAGCGTCAGCAGCACGTCGTTGCCCACATAGGTCAGCCGCGCGTTGCGGGCAAAGTTGGCGGCGGTGAGGAATTCCGCACCGGAGAAGGTGCCGCTCACGGCGCCCGCGGTCAGGACGGTATAGGTCGTGGTCGCCGACAGCCGCGTCTGCGGATCCACCACCATCTTGCCGGCGAGATTGGCCGTGCCGGTGACGATGGTCTTGTCAGCGCTGGTGCCGGACACCTGCACCAGGTAGGTCGACGCCGCGGTCAACGTCAGGCTGCTCGCCGTCAGCGTGCCGATCGAATTGCCCGGCGCCAGCGTGCCGCCATTGATGAGCGTGGTGCCGACGATGCCATTGCCGCCGAGGGTACCGCCCGCGTTCACGGTGAGACTTGCCGCCGAGGAGAGGTCGCCGTTGACACTGAGCGTGCCGCCATTGAGGTTGACGGGACCGGCAAATGTGCTGGTGCCGGTGAGCGTCCACATTGAGCTGTCGATCTTGTTGAAGGTGCCGAAGCCCTGATACTGCGCGGCGGCGCTGAGCTGCGAGACGTCGAACGTCGCCGTCCCCGTGCCGCCAAGCTGGAACGTATCACTGCCAGCGGCGAGCACATTGCCTGTGATGGCCGAGCCGGGCAGCAGCGTCAGCGTGTTGCCGCTGCCCGCGAAACCGATCGCCGCCGTGCCGCCGCTGATGGCGCCAGCGTTGACAACCGACGAGCCGCCTGCACCGCTGAAAATCCCGTACTCTACGCCGGTGATGCTGGCGCCGGCGTTGTTGGTCACCGCCACGCCGTTTTGACCGGAAATGGCGTAGCCGCTGCCGCCAACGCCACCGGAGATGGTGCCGGAGTTGGTGACAGCGATAAAACCGCTGTTCGCAACAATTCCGAATTTCCCGCCGCTGATCACGCCGCTTGCGTTGTTGACCAGCGTCGCGCCATGGTCGGCGATGATCGCGGCACTGACGGCGGACGCCGACCGAACGGTGATGCTGCCGGAGTTCGTGATGTTGGCGGTGGCCGTGGCTTGAATTCCGTAGTGTCCGCCGATGATGCTGCCGCCGGCGTTGTTGATCACCGTCGCATCGGTGCCGGCGTAGATGCCGGAGTTGACCGTGCTGGCGATGCTGCCGGAATTGGTCACGTTGGCCGACCCGACGGCAACAATTCCGTACTGGCCGCCGGTGATGCTGCCGCCGGCGTTGTTGATTACCGTCGCGTTGGTGTCAGCGTAGATGCCGTAGACCGCCGTGCCGGTGATGCTGCCGGAATTGGTGACGCTCGCAAAGCCGCCGCTGGCGAAAACTCCGGAACCACCGCCGGTGATGCTCGCACCAGCGTTGTTGGTCACCGTCGCATCGGTGGCGGCGTAAATGCCGTAGGTTCCAGTACCGGTAATGCTGCCGGAATTGGTGACGTTGGCGCTTCTGCCGGCCTGAATTCCGTACAGGCCGCCGGTGATATTGGCGCCGAGATTGTTGGTGGCTGTCACATTATCGAGCTGAGCGCGAACGCCGTACTCAACGCCGCTCACGCTGCCGGAATTGGTGAGATCGACTGATCCAGTCGCGAAAATCGCGTAGGTCCCGCCGGCGATGCTGCCGCTGGCCGTATTCACCACCGTGGCGTTGCCGAATGCGCCGACCGTCTGACCAGCGCCCGGGCTTATTGTGGTGACGCTAAGGCTGCCCGAATTGGTGAGGACGGCATTGCCGCCGGTCCGGATTGCGATGACAGTTGCAATGACGCTGGCGCCCGCGTCGATGACGAATGTGCCGTCACCCACGTTGATGCCCGAGGCGCCGCTGGACGCCACCGTCGCGCCCGTCTCGACCGTGACGTGAACCCCGGTTTCAGTCCCCGAGCCGTAGGGCCCGGACACGCCGGTGCAGGTCGCGATCACATTGTCGGCCGCCGTGGGCGTGCATGCGGCATTGGCCGTGGGAGCGAACATGACCAGCCCCAAAACGCCAGCCGGCGCCGACCAGATCGCACGCCGAGACAACCCCCGCCCGAGATGAAAACGCACGCGCGCCCCCGCCTGCTCTGCGGCGCCCGGCCTAGTTTGCAATTCGCCGGTCTCGCGCCGTCGTCAATTACCTGCGCGTCACGGCCCCCCGCAACGCCAAATCCGGGTGAGTCAATAGCACCGATTTCAGTGCTCGTTGTGCACAAGAACGATGTTGCTGCCGCATAAGAAGGCAGTCCTCACCGTGAATCAATATTTTTTGGCTGAGTGTTGCTGGGAGTCCACGGTCGATATCGGTGAGGGCTGGATATGCAGCCGAAACGTCTCGCCAGGATTTTGTCGAAGCGGCGCCCACCCGGTTCGTAGTCCTTGTCCGCAGCGCTGCGCCCAAAAGAAAGGGACCTCGTCCACTTGCGCCGCTAACGCGCGACTGCAAACAATCGGACTCTTTCGCTAAGGCCCTTAAGGGGGTGGTAGCCTTCGTCGTTAAACCGAATGTTTGATCCTGCCACGAGGTCACGGACGGTATTCGAGACCAGGACCTGCCCGGGCTTGGCCATCGTCGCGACACGCGATGCAATGTGGACGGCGATCCCACTCAGATCATCATCGGCCATCTCGACCTCGCCTGTATGAAGGCCGGCTCTCACCTGCAGCCCAAGAGCTTCAATGCCTTCATTTATTGCTAGCGCGCACCGGATCGAGCGGGCAGGCCCGTCAAACGTTGCTAAAAAGCCGTCTCCCAAGGTCCTCACCTCGTGACCCCGATGTCGCAGAATTTCACGTCGCACGACGGCGTTGTGGCGATCAAGCAGATCATGCCATGCGCGATCTCCGATCGACTCGGCGCGGTTCGTTGAGTTCACAATGTCAGTGAACATGACTGTGGCGAGTACGCGATCAGCTTCAAGTGCTGACCGCGATCCCGTCAGGAACTCTTCAACCTCGTCCAAGACCCGCTCTGTGTTGCCAGTCCACAATGCATGATCAATGCCGGGCAGTTCGACGTATTTCGCGTTTGGAATATTCTTGGCCATGAAACGCCCGGCTTCAACATTGACCCGAACGTCCCCTTCTCGATGTACAATGAGTGTCGGTACCCGTATCGACGGCAGGATTGGACGAATATCAATTTCGCTGTTCATTCGCATCAGCGCGACCACGGCGGAGGGACTTGCACCGAGACGCTCGAAACGCGCCCAGGACTGTTTGAACGTCTCATCCGATATCATACTCGGAGCGAAGAGTACGAGACTCTCACCAGTCCCCCACGCCTTTTCCATGCGATCCAGCGCAGCTTCCATCTTGTCTGGAGGCAGGACCCATGAGCGGAAATGCCCATAAGCTCCATATAAAACCAAGGCGCGCGTGCGTTCTGGATATGTGGCAGCGAACAAGACCGACATCGCGCCACCTTCCGAGATGCCGAACAGCGCGGCCCGTTGTGAGCCGACCGCATCCATGACGGCACGAACGTCGTCCATGCGCTGCTCTAGCGTCGGCACGCCAACCGTCCTGTCCGATAGCCCAGTGCCCCGCTTGTCGAACATGATCAGCCGGGAAAAGCGAGCCAGGCGAGTCCAAACCCGCGAACGGTAAGGCTCGTCCCACGCGACGTCCAGGTTCGAAATGAACCCCGGAACGAACACAAGATCGAAGGGCCCTTCACCGACAACCTGATAGGCGATGCGAACGTCACCGCTCTTGGCATATTGGGTTTTCGGAACCATTGCGTCACTCCACACAAAGTGGCGTGATCGAGTTAACTCGATGTTCGCGGTGAGCAGGGTTCACGGGAATCCTAACACCTTGCCCTGGTATGTGGAAGCAAAAAGCTCGTTCGGCGCATGCGGTTTTCGCGACGCGCCGTCGCTTGACATGGATCATGCCGATCAATGCGGTGCCAGGTATCAGGAAACGTCAACGAGACGTATCTTCCCGGCATGCACAGAAAATCCTCCGACCCGACGATGCGCGAGGCACACCGGCAGACGGCGGCGGAGACGGTGGCCGCGCTGCATACGGATGCCGGGCGCGGCCTCAGCGGCGCGGAGGCAGCGCGGCGCCTGGCGCGCGATGGCAGAAATGAGCTGGATGCGGCGCCACCGCGTCCCGAATGGCTGAAGTTCCTCGATCAGTTCACCGACGTGCTGGTGCTTCTATTGATCGCGGCGGCGATCATCTCGATCGCGATCTGGCTGAATGAGCGCGAAACTGCGCTGCCGTACGAGGCCATTGCGATCCTTGCCATCGTGCTGCTCAACGCGCTGATGGGTTATATCCAGGAGGCCCGCGCGGAGCGCGCCGCGGCCGCCTTGCGTGAAATGTCCGCCGCGCGCTCCAACGTGGTCCGCGATGGCGAGCGGCGGAACATTCCGGCGGCCGAACTGGTGCCCGGCGACGTCATCGTCATCGCGGAAGGCGACACCGTTCCGGCCGATGCCCGGCTGATCGAATCGACCGCGCTGCAGACGGCGGAAGCCGCGCTCACCGGTGAGAGCCTGCCGGTGAGCAAGCACGTCGCCCCGGTGGCGGAGAAGGCCGAGCTGGGCGACTGGCACAACATGATCTTCAGCGGGACCACGGCGGTCTATGGGCATGGCCGCGCGGTGGTCACTGCCACCGGGATGCAGACCCAGATGGGCCGGATCGCCGGCATGTTGCAGGAGGCGCCACCGGAGAGCACGCCGCTGCAGCGGGAGCTCGCGCGGGTCGGCAAGGTGCTTGCGGTTACAGTCGTGCTCATTGCAGTGGCGATGATCGGCACGATCTTTCTCGTCAGCGACATCAACGGCTTCTCCGAGATTTTCGCCGTGCTGCTGCTCGGCGTGGCGCTGGCCGTCGCCGCGGTTCCGGAAGGATTGCCGGCGGTGGTCACCGCCGTGCTGTCGATCGGCATGCAGCGGATGGCGAAGAAGAATGCCATCATCCGTCGTCTCGCCGCCGTGGAAGCGCTCGGCTCGGCGACTGTCATCGCATCCGACAAGACCGGTACATTGACCAGGAACGAGATGACCGTGCGCCGCGTCGTGACGGCGAGCGGCTGCACCAATCTCTCCGGTACCGGCTATGCGCCGGAGGGAGACGTGCATCTTGTCGGCGATTCCTCGGACAAGGGCGCGTTGCAGTTTGAGCTTGAGCGCACGTTGACGGCGGCCGAGCGCGCCAACAATGCGTTACTGCAGGAACGCGACGGCATCTGGACCGTGCAGGGCGATCCGACCGAGGGCGCATTGATCGTGGCGGCCTGCAAGGCGGGCCTGCTCCCTGCCGCGCTTGACCAGCGCTTTGCCCGGATCGGCGAGATTCCGTTCTCGTCCGAGCGCAAATTGATGAGCACCGTGCACACGGATGCGGAGCGGCGCGACCGCTTGATTGCCGTGACCAAGGGCGCGCCAGATATCCTGCTCGCGCGCTGCACCCATGAACTCGTCGGACAAGACGCGGTCGCGCTCACCGAAGCGCGCAGGGCCGAGCTCATGGCGAGCAATGAAGCGCTGGCCGTGGAGGCGTTGCGGACGCTTGGCGTTGCGTTCCGCTCGCTGCCCGCGGAAACGTCGCAGCGTGATGCATTCGACGAGAATGTGGAGCAAAACCTCGTCTTTCTCGGCCTGATCGGCATGATCGATCCGCCGCGCGACGAAGCGCGCGATGCGGTCGCACGTAGCCGGGCAGCGGGAATCCGCCCCATCATGATCACGGGCGATCATCCCAAGACGGCTGCGATCATCGCCGCCGAACTCGGCATCATCGCGTCCGGCCAGCGCGCGGTTTCCGGCGCCGAACTGGAAGCCATGACGGAGCAAGAGCTCGACCGCACAGTGCGCGAGGTCTCCGTCTATGCCCGCGTCAATCCCAGTCACAAGCTCCGGATCGTGAAAGCGCTGCAGCGGGCCGGGGAGACCGTGGCGATGACCGGGGACGGCGTCAACGATGCCCCGGCGCTGAAGGCGGCCGACATCGGCGTTGCGATGGGAATCACCGGCACCGACGTCTCCAAGGAGGCCGCCGACATGGTGCTGGCCGACGACAACTTTGCCACCATCGTCGCGGCGGTCGAGGAGGGGCGCGCGATCTTCGCCAATATCCGCAAATTCCTGCGCTATTTGCTGTCGTCGAACATCGGCGAGGTCTTGACGATGTTCTTCGGCGTTGTGCTGGCGGACGGCATTGGACTTTCCGCCGTCGGCGGTGTCGTCGTGCTTCCGCTGCTGGCGACGCAGATCCTCTGGATCAACCTGGTGACCGACGGCGCGCCCGCCCTTGCCGTCGCGGTCGACCCGGCGGACCCGGCCATCATGCGGCGCCCGCCGCGCCCGCGCGACGAGGGCGTCATGACGCCACAGATGTGGGGCGGGATTTTCCTGGTCGGAATCATCATGGCATCAGGCACATTGCTGGTGCTGGACGCCTCGCTTCCCGGCGGCCTGATCGAAGGTTCAGGCACGATCGCCTATGGGCGAACCATGGCCTTCACGACGCTGGTGCTGTTCCAACTCTTCAACGTCTTCAACGCACGTTCGGACGAGCTCAGCGCATTCCATGGGCTGTTCACCAATGCCTGGCTCTGGGCGGCGGTGGCGCTTTCGCTGCTGCTGCACGCATTCGTGATCTATACGCCGTTCCTCCAGGAAGCGTTCTCGACCGTCAGCCTGAGCGTCGGCGACTGGCTGTTCTGTGCGGCGATCGCAAGCTCGGTGTTGTGGTTGCGCGAACTGAGCAAGGTCGTGATGCGGGGGATCGGCGGCCTTTCGAGCCCCCGATTGGCGCCCCGATAACCGGCAAACACGCAATGTAGCCGCAATCCAGCGGCTCTATGGAACCCGGTCAACTTGAATTGCCTGGGTCAGGGTGGTGCGAATACTTCTGGTTGAGGACGAAGACGAGATGGCGTCGGCCTTGTCTGCGGTCCTGAAAAGCTACGACATGCTCGCCGACCCGCGCGACCTCGCTGCTGGAGGCCGCGGAAATCATGCTCGCGGGCGCCTATGACGCGATCCTGCTCGACCGCAACCTGCCCGACGGCGACGGCATCAGCCTGATCCCGAAACTCCGGGCCAAGGCCATCCCGACCCCGGTCATCGTGCTGACGGCGCGGGGCGAATTGTCGGACCGCGTCACCGGCCTCGACACCGGCGCCGACGACTATCTGGCCAAGCCGTTCGCGGTCGAGGAATTGCTGGCGCGGCTGCGCGCGGTGTGGCGGCGGCCCGCCGACCTGCAGCCCGATATCGTCCGGCTGGGGCGGCTGAGCTTCAATCTGAACCACTGCGAGGCCGAGGTCGACGGCCGTCTGCTGGAATTGCCGCGCCGCGAATTGCTCGTCCTGCAAACCCTGATGCGGCGGATGGGGCGCACGGTCGTGCGTTCGTCACTCGAGGCCGCCGTCTATTCGCTCGACGAAGAAGTGCAGTCGAACGCGCTGGACACGCACGTCTCGCGCCTGCGCCGCAAGCTCACCGACGCCGGCGCCGGCGTCGAGATCCACGGCATCCGCGGCGTCGGCTATCTGCTGCGAGCGGCATCATGACGGCGATGAACACGGCCTCCTTGCGGTCGCGCCTGGTCCGCCGCCTGATCTCGCTGCAGGCGGTGCTGCTCGTCGCTCTTGTTGTGTTGGTCATCGCAAGTCTGTGGGCGTCCGGCTGCGTATATCGGCGCGACGAGGGGCGTGGCATCAACGTGCTGCGCGATGCGGTGGCGCGCAACGCCGACGGAACGCTGTTCCTGCACGAGACTTCTGCGCTCAAGGAATTGCGCGACGATACGCCGGATTTGTGGTTCGTGATCCACGACAAGGCCGGCCATTCGCTCTCCGAGGGAGATGTGCCGCCGGCGTTTACCCGTCTCGGCGGAACGCTCGGCGATATCGGCCAGGCCAAGTTCGGCTGGGACCGTGCCAAGGACGATTCGCGTCACCTCAGCGGGCAGATGAAACTGGTCGACACCGCGGCAGGAGAGGTGCAGATCATCGCCACCAGCGAGACCCGGATATCGGATGCGAAGTCGCTGCTGCAGATTGCGGTGGCGTTCTTCGGACTGACGCTGCCCGGCCTTGCCCTGATGGCGCTGGCGACGCTGGTCGCGACCCCGCTCGTGATACGCAATGCGCTCGCGGGCCTCGACGAAGCCGCGCATCAGGCCGGCGAGATCGACATCGACAAGCGCGGCGCCAGGCTACCGGTTGGCGCCGTCCCCACCGAGATCGCGCCGCTGGTGAGCGCCGTCAACGACGCGCTCGGACGGCTCGATGAAGGCTATGAGCGGCACCGGCGTTTTCTCGCCGACGCCGCGCACGAATTGCGGACGCCGATCGCAATCCTCACCACGCGCCTCGAAGGCCTGCCGCAGAGCATGGAGAAGGCACGCCTGATCGAGGACGTCTCGCGGCTGTCGACGCTGACCGAGCAGTTGCTCGATCTGCAGCGGCTCGAGCAGCGGCTGGCGCAATCGTCCGCCATCGATCTTGCGGGTCTCTGCGCGCAGGTGATCGCCGATCTCGCGCCGCTCGCGATCGCGGCCGGCTATGAGATCTCGCTGCAGCACGACGATGAGCGCATCGAGGTGTGGGGCGATCGCGGCGCGCTCGAACGCGCCGTCGTCAATCTGGTGCAGAATGCGATCCAGCATGGAGGCCATCGCGGCGCGATCGTGGTTGCCGTGAGCGCACCGGCGACGATCGAAGTCCGCGACCAGGGGCCCGGCATTCCCGCTTCCGAGCGCGAGCGCATCTTCGAGCCGTTCCACCGCCTGCAGCCGCAGACCCGCGGCGCGGGCCTAGGCCTCAACCTCGTGCGCGAGATCATCAATCTGCATCGCGGCGAAGTGACCGTCACCGAACGAAGCGGCCACGGCGCCTGCTTCCGCATCTCGCTCCCGCCGATCGCGCTCCCCGCCTTCGCCGTGGGCTGAGGAACCGCATCCACGATGTCGCTGCGCCCCCTCTCCCGCTTGCGGGAGAGGGCTGGGGTGAGGGTGCCTCCGCGTCGGGACTCCCCCAGCGGAGAGAGCCCTCACCCGGCGCTGCGCCATAGCCGAAGCTTCGCTTCGGCGTCTCTTAAGAACGGCCGCCAAAGGCGGCCTATGCCTCTCCCGCTTGCGGGAGAGGTGAAGCAGCGAGCTCAGACCTATCCCCTCACCCTGAGGAGCCTGCGAAGCAGGCGTCTCGAAGGGCGAGGCCACGAACCCATCCATCCCCTCACATCACGCAATGCTCTTGCAATGCCAAGCGCGGATGGTGAGCGCGTCTTTGATCCGAGTCGCATCTGGGGCGCGACTCGGTGCCGGGACAGCATGCTCATCATTGCAAGGTCATGGACTCATGTCTCACGATGCCACGTCGTTTTTTCTCTCCTGGCTGTTCAACCCGCGCCGGGTCGGCGCGGTCGCCCCGTCCGGCAACGCGCTCGCCGAGCTGATCACCCGCGAGATCACGCCGTCATCCGGTCCCGTCATCGAGCTTGGCGCCGGCACCGGCGTCTTCACCTACAAGCTGCTGCAGAAGGGAATCCGGCAGCAGGATCTCACAATCGTCGAATACGGCTCCGAATTCGTCCAGATCCTGCAGTTGCGCTTTCCCGGGGCGCGCGTGCTGTGGATGGACGCGGCGCGGCTCGGCACGGTGAAGCTCGCCGACGATTGCTCGGTCGGCGCTATCGTGAGCGGGTTGCCGCTCCTCACGATGTCGCCGCGCAAGGTGCTGTCGATCTTGAGCGGCGCGTTTCGCTACGTGCGTCCGCACGGTGCGTTCTATCAGTTCACCTATGGACCGAGGCCGCCGATCCCGCGGCCGATCCTCGATCGGCTCGGGCTGAAAGCCACGCTGGTTGGGCGCACCATGAGCAACCTGCCGCCGGCCTCCGTCTATCGGCTGGTGCGGCGCGCGCCGTCCCGTTTCTCGGCGCTGCGTTCTGGCGCGATCGAGGATCAGACGCAGGCTGATGACTTCGAGCTGCGGCCGCGATTGACGGTCGTGCCTTCAGTGCTGGAGCCGAGCTAGAGCATGATCCGATCGAGCTGAATCTTCACCTCTCCCGCTTGCGGGAGAGGTCGGCGTACCCGGATCGGCGCTTCGCGCCGTCCGAGTACAGGCTCCGCGCCGGGTGAGGGCTCTCTCCGCTCGGGGAGTCCCAATGCGAAGGCACCCCCACCCCAACCCTCCCGGAGCGAGCTAAGCTCGTCTCCCCCGCAAGCGCAGGGCTATCGCATATAAAGCAGAACTTGGTGGGCAATCCCTTCGGGGCCCATCCTTCGAGACGCCGCTGCGCGGCTCCTCAGGATGAGGTCTAATTTCGCGGCAGGATCTTAGATCCTCATGGTGAGGAGCGCCGCTTGCGGCGCGTCTCGAACCATGAGGCCCGCCTCGTTCGCGCTAAATCCTCACGCCGCGCGGATATTGGCGAGGAATCCGTCGACCTTGCTTCGTAGCATCGCCGCCTGCTGGTTGAGTTCTTCCGCCGACGTCAGCACCTTGCCCGCGGCCGTGCCGGTCTCGCCCGCGGCGCGGGTGACGCCGCCGATATTGCCGGAGACCGCGGTGGTGCCGTGCGCGGCTTCCTGCACGTTGCGGGCGATCTCCCTGGTGGCCGAGCCCTGCTGCTCGACCGCCGCTGCGATCACGGTGGTGATCTCGTTGATTCCGCCGATCGTGCCGCCGATGCCTTCGATCGCCTGCACGGCATCCGTCGTCGCGCCCTGCATCGCCGCAACCTGCGCGGAAATCTCCTCGGTTGCCTTCGCGGTCTGGCTCGCCAGCGACTTGACTTCGCTGGCCACTACCGCAAAGCCGCGCCCGGCCTCGCCGGCGCGCGCCGCCTCGATCGTGGCGTTCAGCGCCAGGAGGTTGGTCTGGCTCGCGATATCGCTGATGAGCTTGATCACGTCGCCGATCTTCTGCGCCGCCGCCGAGAGGCCCTGCACCGTCACATTGGTGCGGTTGGCTTCTTCCACCGCCTGCTGGGCGACGCGGGTCGACTCCGCGACCTGGCGTCCGATCTCGGAGACCGAGGACGACAATTCTTCCGTCGCCGCGGCAACAGTCTGCACATTGGCGGAGGCCTGTTCGGCGACGGCGGCCACCGTCGTCGCCTGGCGGCTCGCTGCCGAGGCCGCGTCCGACATGCTGTTCGAGGTGGTGCGCAGATCGACCGCCGCGCCCGCCAGAGCATCGAGCGAACTGCGGACGCTGTTCTCGAATTCGTCGGCCATCTTGCCGAGCAGGCTGATCCGCTCGGCTTCGGCCTGCTTCTTCAATTCGTCCTGTTCGCCGCGCAGCCGCGCCGCATCGATCATGTTGTTCTTGAACACCTGGACCGACTGCGCCATCGCGCCGACTTCGTCGCGGCGCTCCTGCGCGGGGATGACGGTGTCGGTCGCGCCGTCGGCGATCTTGCGCATGGCTGCGGTCATGCCGGTGATTGGGCCGACGATGCTGCGCCCGATCAGGAAGCACAGGCCGGCGACAAGCAGCAGCGCGACGGCGAGGATCGAGCCGATCCAGCGCGCCTCCGACCAGAAGATCGCATCGATGTCGTCGAGATAGATGCCGCCGGCGACGGCCCAGCCATAGGGTTTGAATTCGGTCGCATAGGAGATTTTCGGCACCGCCTCGCCGCCGGCCGCGCGGGAAAAGCGGTACAGGACGAAACCGCCGCCCTGCGACGCCAGCTCGACCTGCCGGCGGGTGAAGAACACGCCGTCCGCGTCAGCCGTATCCATCAGGTTCTTGCCCTCGAGCTTCGAATTCGGATGTGACTCGACGATGCCTTGCTTGCCCAGGGCATAGAAATAGTCGTCCTTGCCGAAGCGCAGCGTGCGCAGCAGCGCCTTGCTGCGTTCGAGGACTTGCGCGTCGGAAAGACCGGCCTTCTTGGCGGCCTGGTAGTCCTGCTCCACTGTCTGCTTCGCGAGCAGCACAAGGTCCTGCAGCTTGGCCTTGCGATCCTCGAGCAGATTGTCCTTCAGCGCCTGCAGGCCGACAGAGGCGACGGCGACGATGCCGAGCACCGAAACTCCGACCATGATCATCAGCTTGGAGGAAATTCTGAGATTGCCGAGCATCGCACACCTATTCTGGAGCTTTTGGCGGCTTCGGCCGCCGATGGTTCCGAAAGGATTAATGCGAATTGGTGAAATTGCCCCTAACGGGATACGGCTGCATCACCTTTCGCACGCAGTCGATCAGTTCCCCGGGTGCCGCAAATCCGCGTCGAAACGTCACGCCTTTCGCGGCGAGCACAGCGCGGGGCCATAGAGCGCAACGAAGCCGATGAAGGCGATCGCCCAGGCTGCGCCCGCCACGGTCAGCAGCGGGACCATATGCCCCGGTTCGATCGAGGCGCAGATGCGTGCGAGCGCGGCGGTGACGATTGCGGCGTAGATTGCCTGCGTGCCCGCGGAAGCCTGCAGCGCGCGGCCGGTATGGCCAAGGGTGGCGCGCGTCATCACCGCGAGCGTCATCGCGCCGATGGCGCCGCCGGTCCAGGCGTGGATGCCGGCGCCCACCGGAAGGAGGTCGATGGCGGCGAGCCCGGTCAGGATGAAGCCCACCGGTATGAACGCGTAGGCCAGGTGCAGGATCAGCACCAGGCGGTCGGACAGCGTCCGGTATCCGGCCCAGCGGCCAAGCCGGATCAGGTGGAAAAGGCCGGCGGCCAATAGCAGCGCCGCGGTGAGCCAGCCCGACGGCATCGCGACCCAGGCCAGCAGCGCGATGCCGCCGAGTGCGACCGTGACGCCGTCGAAGCGGCCGAATGGCGTCGGCATAGGGCCGGCGGATTGGCGCGCCAGCCAGTTGCGCGTGAAACTCGGAACGATGCGGCCGCCGATCAGCGAGACCAGCATGATCACCAGCGCGATCGCAAATCGCGTCGAATAATCGGCGAGCCCGTTGAAATGTGCCTCGATGTGGAACGCCGCATTGGCGAGCGAGAACAGCGAAACGATCGCTACCACCGGGATGTTGCTCCACTTGCGTCCCGCCACGATTTCCCGCGCCGCCGCCATCGCGAGCAGCGTGAGGAACGCGACGTCGATCACAGCGCTGGCCGCCCATCCGATCGATGCCGAGAGGAAGATCGCGATCCGGCCGGCGATCCAGGCCGAGACCAGCGCTGCGAGCGAATTGCCTTGCAGCGGCAATCGTCCGGTCCAGTTCGGCACCGCGGTCAGAAGGAAACCGCCGATCACGGCGCTGACATAGCCGAACAGCATCTCGTGTACATGCCAGTCGCGCGGCGAGAATGCCGTGGTCAGCGCCAGATGACCTTCATACACCGGCAGCCAGATCAGGATCATCGCGCCCGCATAGGCCGAGCCGAGCAGGAAGAACGGACGGAAGCCGTAGGAAAGCACGGCAGGCCCCTGATAGTCGCGCAACCTTGGGATCGACATGGCTGGCATCCGCTGATGTACTTGTTGCTGTCTTCCCGCCTCGGCGTGGGCGTATTGAGCCTTAGCGCTCCGAGGCCGTGCGCGATTTGCGTCAGGACAACGTTCCGGAGGATTCACAAATTGTTCGCGCTGGCCGAGGGCCGCATTCCCTCCGCAAGATCTGACGGCCGACGGAGGCCGGCTGCAGGGCGCGCCACATTTGGATGACCGATTTCATCCGCAAAATAAAACCGGCGGTTGTGCCGCCGGCATATCACTCGCAAATTTCGGGTTCCGTTGCGTCCGGGCAGGTTGATCGGCCTGCCCAGCGCGAGATGGTCCGCTACTCGGCGGGCTTGTTGAGGTCCGGCGCAGCCAATGTCGGATCCAATCCGAGCAGCCGGGCGCGCTCCTTCCGCTCTTCGACCAGAAGGTCCAGTTCGCGCTCGAGCGAACGCGCTACCTCTTCCTGTGCCGATTTGCGACGTTTGCCGTTTTCGTGAAGCTTTGGTGGTTGGGCAGTCACACAAGGTCCCCGTGTCATCAATCCGTCATGGAGGAGATGCCATGGACGATTGCACCGTCCAAAATCAAATACTTTTTAGTGGCTAAGTTGCGGCGCCGTCCTAATACCGACAAACTATTCGTGCAGCGAAGTCGCTCGCAAACGGTCGAAGATGCAGTCGGTATTTTAGAGCAGGTCGGGATGTCACCGGTTCTCAGCGCATGTCGTACTTCCGTGACGCCGTTTCATCCGCCCACAGCCGACGAAATAATGGCGCCGGCGACAACACCATTTTCATGTAGCGCCGAAGATTCTCCGAAACCGTCGCCCGCTACCGTCGTTGTCGTCCAACAACCGCGGCCACGCGCCGGATAAGACGAATGAAAAACAGAAGACCGAACGCTGCCCCCTACATCCTGACCGCGCTGGCGCTGGCCGCCGCGATCTGGACCGCCCTGGGTTCGCCGCATAGCGAACGGCCGGTCATAAAGCAATTGGCCCGCAGCAGCGTGATGCCGTGAGAGTAAGCGGCGCGTTCTAATTCCTCACCGCGTAAAGCGGCGTCCGTAGTGTCAGCACATAGGCCGGCTTCGGCACCCAGACGATCTGCGCGGTGACGCCGAACAGGCGGTTGTCGTTGTCGTCCATCCGGTCGAGATCGAGACGGAGGACGGGTTGGGTAAACTGTTCGATCGGCTTCAAATTGAGGAGCTGGGCGCCGCCGAAGGATTGCAGGCCGATGCGGCCTGTTACCTTCCAGTTGTTCTCCCACTGATAGTAACCGCCGACATAGCCGACAGTGCTTGAATTGATCCGCGCGAGCGGGGAATCGACGTCGACCCCCGTGTACTGCACGCCGGCGAGCAGGCCCTTCGTTTCGTCTTCGTCGAAGGCGTAGTTGAATTCGAGGACGTTGCTGAACGTGGTGGTGGCGAGCGGCCCGTCCGGCACCGCGCGCGTCACGGTCGTGAGCAGCGTGACCGTCGGAAACGATCCGCCATTCTGCTCATGAAGGTCGGCCTGGAAGCCGAGATTCCAGCTATTGACCGCAAACGACGACCAGTCGGTGAGATCGGTCTTGGTCGAACTCGCGGCCACGCCGCCGAACAGCGAGACCTGATCGGTGACGTCGACGGTCAGGGGAAACTCGACGCCGATCGCCTCGCTCGCCGGCGAGGACACGCCGGACGGAATGGTCCGGAGCAGGTTGCGCTCGCTGAGCGCCTGGATGGTCTGCAGCGTCGATACCAGCACGGTATTGCCGAAGCCGATGGCGAGCGCACCGGCGGGAATCTTGGCGTAGTTCGTCCGCAGGTCGAGGTAGATGTTAGGGATCGTCGGCGTCGGCTTGGCGGACGTGTCGTCGTCATCCTTGTCCTTGGCAAGCGCCGGTGCGGCAAGACCGAGCAAGATCAGCGCGGCCATCGCCCAGGCGCAATGCCCGAAAGCGGCTTCCAACTCACGGATACGCATCGCCGAACGCGCCATCGCCCACGCCCCAAACTGCCCGACGGGCAAATCAGCAAAAGTCTGTCCAGCCCGTTTCGCAAAAATATTCCACTTTCGCCGTCGGGCAAATCAGTGGTTTAACTCCGCGCGTCTCACGGCGGATGAGGGGCGGCTCGCGATCGTCACGAACGTTGCGGTGGGATGCGGTGGACGCGATGCGTGCGACTGACGAGCGTGGCATTCGCGGACGGCGAAGTCGTGTGGTTCTGGCGCCCCGACGCTGGCGCTAAGTTTTTTGCGTGAGCAAGTTCACGCGAGAGATGACGGTGGCAAAAGAGCCCGGTCACCGGGGAGAGCACGAAGTAAGCCGTAAACCATCGCGCAGGGAAAGCCGGTGTTGCTCCGGTTGACCTGTGGTCCTACCCCCGTGCTTTTTGTTGCACGGGGCCCACGGGTGCAACCGGCACCCGGCTTTCCCTGCGCCCTCTGCTATCGAGGAGGGCGGAAAGTGAAGCAAACCTCGGGCGCGATGCGCCGCGAGAACGCGTACGCACATCCTCTCCGCTGTTTGAAATTTGAATCGTGATCTCTCCCCACGTCGTCCCGGGCTTGACCCGGGACCCATAGCCACAGGCCGTTGTCGTGTGCTCCGCTGCAACCGCTCGCTCGCGCCACAACAGCTCCCTGTGGTGCGAAATGCGACAGCGGTAGGGTGGGCAAAGCGAAGCGTGCCCACCATCGCGAGCGCGGCGCTGGATGGTGGGCACGCTACGCTTTGCCCACCCTACGAAATCCGGCCTTGCGCCTGCGTCCTAACTACGCACACCGATATTGCGCTACGCTGCCTCCGCCAACCACAACACAAAGCGAAACGCCCGCCATGCCCGTCCTTCCTGCTGCGACCACCGTCCTCGATTCCGTCCTGTTCCGCGACGCCTTCGGCACGTCGGCGATGCGCGAGGTATTTTCCGACCTGCGTCTGATCGCGCGCTATGCCGAGGTCGAGGTCGCGCTGGCAAAAGCCGAGGCGCGCTGCGGCGTCATTCCGGTACAAGCTGCGGAAGAGATCGCAAAACGCACTAACATCTCGGCGCTCGATTTCGACCTGTTGCGGCAGGAGACCGACATCGTCGGCTACCCGATCCTGCCGCTGGTGCATCAGCTCGCCAAGCAATGCGGCGAAGCCGGCCGTTACGTGCATTGGGGCGCGACCACGCAGGACATCATGGACACCGCCGTGGTCCTGCAATTGCGCGACGGCTTTGATATCATCGAAGACGACATCGCCGCCTTGCGCGCCATCCTGGCCGATCTCTCCCGCCGCTATCGCGATACGCCGATGGCGGGCCGCACCCATCTGCAGCAGGCGCTTCCCGTCACCTTCGGCTATAAGGCCGCGATCTGGCTTGCGGCCTTCGACCGCCACGCCGAACGGCTGGCGCAGCTCAAGCCGCGGCTGCTGGTCGGCCAGTTCGCCGGTGCCGCCGGCACGCTTGCCTCCCTCGGCGACAAGGGATTTGAGGTGCAGCAGGCGCTGTGCGAGGAACTCGGCCTCGGCGTTCCCGTTGCCACCTGGCATGTCGCGCGCGATGGATTCGCGGAAGCGGTGAACTTCCTGGCGCTCGTCACCGGTTCCCTCGGCAAGATCGCACTCGACATCATGATCATGGCTTCGACCGAATTCGCCGAAGTCTACGAGCCTTTCGTCAAGGGCCGCGGCGCCTCTTCGACCATGCCGCAGAAGCGCAATCCGATCTCCTCGGAATTGATGCTGGCGGCAGCGAAGGCAGTGCGCCAGCATGCAGGGCTGATGCTGGACGCGATGGTGCAGGATTTCGAGCGCGCCACCGGCCCCTGGCATGCCGAATGGATCGCGCTCCCCGAGAGTTTCGTGCTGACCGCAGGCAGCCTGCACCAGGCCAAGTTCGCGCTCGGCGGGCTGATTGTCGATGCGAAGAAGATGGCCGACAATCTCGACCTCAGCCGCGGGCTCATCGTCGCGGAAGCCGTGATGATGGGGCTTGCGCCCGAGATCGGCCGCCAGGAAGCGCATGACGTCGTCTATGATGCCTGCCGCGTCGCCAACGACAAAAACATGACGCTGGCGGATGCGCTCTCGGCCGATCCGCGGGTCTCAAGCCGCATCGATCGGGGGACGATCGAGCGGCTGACATCACCGAAAAATTATCTCGGGCTTGCACCCGAAATGGTGGACCGGGTGCTGTCCGCAGTGAAACGTTGAAGGGGCCGCGCCGTTCGCCTATCTCTGCCAAAGCCACTGATTTCAAGGATCCCGAATGACCGCATCCCAACGCAACCTTTCCGCCGCAATCGATCCCGAAAAGCTCGACCGTCTCGCCGAGGTCGCCATCAAGGTCGGGCTTGGATTGCAGCCGGGACAGGACCTGCTCCTGACCGCGCCGTCGTCGGCGCTGCCGCTGGTGCGGCGGCTCGCGGTGCATGCCTACAAGGCCGGCGCCGGCCTGGTCACGCCGATCCTGTCGGACGAGGAGGTCACGCTGGCGCGCTATCGGCATGGCCATAGCGAAAGCTTCGATCGCGCGGCGAACTGGCTCTATGAGGGCATGGCAAAGGCGTTCGCTGCCAACACCGCGCGGCTTGCGGTGGTCGGCGACAACCCGATGCTGCTGTCGGGGGAGGATCCGACCAAGGTCGCGCGCGCCAGCAAGGCCAATTCGGTCGCCTACCAGCCGGCGCTGGAGAAGATCGTCAATTTTGACGTCAACTGGAACATCATCGCCTATCCCAGCGCCTCCTGGGCCAAGCAGGTTTTCCCCGACGATCCGCTGGAGACCGCGGTGGCAAAGCTCGCGGATGCGATCTTTGCGGCTTCCCGCGTCGATCAGGACGGCGCAGTCGCCGCCTGGGAGAAGCATAACGCGGTGTTGCGCGAGCGGACGGAGTGGCTGAACGGCCAGCGCTTCCACGCGCTGCACTATACCGGTCCCGGCACCGACCTCACGATCGGGCTCGCCGACGGCCATGAATGGGAAGGTGGCGCCTCGGTTGCCAAGAACGGCATCACCTGCAACGCCAACATCCCGACGGAAGAGGTTTTCACCACCCCGCATTGCCGCCGCGTCAGCGGTCACGTCGTGAGCTCGAAGCCGCTATCCTACCAGGGCACCTTGATCGACAATATCCAGGTCAAGTTCGAGGACGGGCGGATCGTCGAAGCCAGGGCCTCGTGCGGCGAGGAGGTGCTGAGGAAAGTGCTCGATACCGACGAGGGCGCGCGCCGCCTCGGCGAGGTGGCGCTGGTGCCGCACTCCTCTCCGATCTCCAAGAGCGGTTTGCTCTTTTTCAACACGCTGTTCGACGAGAACGCCGCCTCCCACATCGCGCTCGGCCAGTGCTATTCGAAATGCTTCGTCGACGGCGACAGGCTGACCCCGCAGCAGATCGCGGCCCAGGGCGGCAACCAGAGCCTGATCCATATCGACTGGATGATCGGCTCCGACCAGACCGACATCGATGGCGTCAGGACCGACGGCAGCCGCGTGCCGGTCTTCCGCAAGGGCGAGTGGGCGTAGCAAGTTCTCCCTCTCCCGCTTGCGGGAGAGGTGAAAGTGAACTCGCCGCCGGGTTCGCGCGTTCTACACGCCGTCGAGGATGATCACGGTCGGCGTCGATGGCAGCGTATCGCGCGAAATCCGCAAGCTCCGCTCGCTGCGCTGGTCGATCTCGAACTGCTGGCCGATCAGGCGCATGAACTCGTCGAGCGGGGTGGCGAAGCGGTGCATCGGCATGATCACGGCGGCGCGCAGGCGCTTGGTGATTTCGGAAACGCCGGCAAGCGACATGGTGTAGGTGCCGTCGATCGGCACCATCACGATGTCGAGCCGGCCGATCGCCGCGAAATGGCTCTCGTCGAGCTTGTGGTGCAAATGGCCGAGATGGCCGATGCAGAGGCCGGCAACCTCGAAGATGAAGATCGAGTTGCCGTCCTTGATCATCTCGCTCCCGGAATCGTCGCCATAGTAGCGGCGGATGTCGGTGGTGACATTGCGGATGAAGACGTCGCCGATCCGCATCGAATAGTGGGCGGGTTGTCCGTTCTCGCCCCAGCCATGCAGCACATGCGGGATCTTCGGATCGGGAAACAGCGTGTAATGCGTGCTGTGCGCCCGGTTCATGGTGACGACGTCGGGCAGGCGTCCGGTGCGGTAGGCGCCATTGTAATCGGTCGCGATCCGGATGCCGCCGGGCGTATCGATGTAATAGGTGGAGTGCCCGGCATAGGTGATCGCGACCTCGTCGGCCTTGGCGACGCGGCGCAGGCCGACCGGCGTGGCGCGCGGCGGCGCATTGGCCATCGCCAGGCATTCGCTGCGCTGGGCATCCTGCCCATGGGCCGCGATGCTGAGGAAGCCGAGCAGGGCAAAGGCGACGAGGATCGATCGCAACATGGGCAAGGTCCGTCGGCGGTGACGTCGGCGGCACTCTACCGTCGAATTCCGGGGACGTCATGGTCTTGCTGGCGCGGCTATGGGCGTCATTGCTTCATCGACGTCGCGCCTTTCACCGCTGTCGTCCCGTCGAAAGACGGGACCCATAACCACAGGGAGGTGTTGTGGCGCAAGCAACCGGTTGCAGCGAAGGACACCACAAAACCCTGTGGTTATGGGTCCCGGGTCAAGCCCGGGACGACGGTGCATCACTCCCGCCGCGGACTGATCTTCCAGGTCAAGGCGAGCACCGCCAGCGTCATGGCGCCGGTGATGACGGCCGCAACCGGCATGACCAGCGCCAGCGCAGACGTCGCCGCCCAGCCGATCGAGCAGAAGGCTTCGGCGAAGGTGGCGACGCGCGAGGAGGTCTGGCGGCGGCGGAACTGGCTGCGTTTGGCCTGCACGCGGAACCAGAGCTGGATCGTGGCAGCCGAGATCGTCGCGATGGTCGCGCCGAGCGCGGTGACGGCCGCCTGCAGCGCCGAGGCGAAGGCCAGTGCGATGACGAAAGGCGCGAGCACGAGCGCGATCGAAAGCAGTACCACCTCGATCTTGGCGCGGATCACCTGGGACGGCGCAAGCGGCGCGGTCGCGATCAGGTCGGCGGCGTCCTCGCCGGATATCGTCAGCCAGGCGAGGCCGCCGGCGAGCTGGCCCGCCGCCATCACGATGACAGGCGTGATCAGCATCAGGCCGGCGGAGCCGTCGGAAAAGCTCCGCCACAGCATCAGCGCCGGCGGCACGAGGTAGAGCAGTTGCATCAGGCTTTGCGACAGCAGCCAGGGATCACGCCGCAGCAGCACGAACTCTTTCCAGCGCAGCGCCTGCTGGCGCGAGCCGCGCTGGAATGTCCGTACCTTGGTCTTTCGGCTGGCCATCGTCGGGTTCGCCGAAATGCTGACGATGGTATCGGCAAAGCGCGGCGAGAAGACCGCGATCACGACGCCGAGCAGCACGAGGCTGAAGGCGAGCAGGAGCAGCAGCGCCTCGCTGTCGCCGACCATCGCCCGTGCCGACCACCACAGCATGCTGGTGGTATCGGGCGCAAAACCAGCCACGGTATCGGAGGTCAGCACGGTGAAACGGGACAGGGTGCCGTAAGAGAGGATCGCGGCGATCTGCAGCGCGATGACGAAGCCGGCGCCGATGATCGCGGCCAGCACTTGTGCCACCAGCCGGGTCCGGCGCGGGCCGATCAGGCGGAACAGCGCCACCGTGATGGCGACCGCGACTGCCGCCGCCGAAAAGCCGATCGCGATGACGACGCCGAAGGCGGCAAGCCAGCGCGGTCCGCCGCCGATCACCAATACGTCGACAAACGGCGTCGAGAACAGCAGCGCCATGCCGGTGACTTGCAAGGCGATCGCGGCGATGCGGACCGAGAAGATATTTGTCAGCCGGACCGGCGACGACATGATCAGATCGAGGTCGGCGCGGGCATAGAACACCCGCGTCACCGATTCGACCGCCTGCGAAAGCATCAGCGCCCAGGCGAGGAAGATTGTCGACGACATCACGATCAGCGCCGGTTTGTCGAGCGGCAGTGTCAGCTCGGCAAAACGGCCGACCAGCGCATAGGCCGGCAGATGCAGGATGGCGGCGAAAATGAGCAGGCCGATCACCGCGCGCCTGCGCCGGCGCCGGCCGCCCGTCATCATCGCCAGCCATTCGCGCCAGGCGAGCCGGATCTCGTGCCGGGCGAACCAGGTGAGGTCGGTGGCCGAACTCATGCCGCGGCCGCCTCGGTCTCGACGAGGGCGATGAAGACGTCTTCGAGGCTGGTATCGCCCCGGCCATTCTGCTGGCGCAGCTCCGCGAGAGTGCCTTCGGCCACGAGCCTGCCATTGGCGATGACGCCGATGCGGTCGGCCATCCGCTCGGCGACCTCAAGGATATGCGTGGTCATGATCACGGTGGAGCCGGCGCGCACGCGCTCCTCCAACAGGCCCTTGACGTGGCGGGCGGAGAGCGCGTCGAGGCCGGTCAGGGGCTCGTCGAGGATGATCAGGCGCGGGTCGTGGACCAGCGCGCCGGCGAGCGCCACCTTCTGGCGCATGCCTTTCGAAAACCCCTCGCAACGCTCGTGCAGATGCGGCTCGAGTCCGAGCGAGACGAGGAGGTCGTGGGCTGACCGTTCGGAAAGGCTGACATCGATGCCCCAGAGGCCGGCGACGAATTCCAGATATTCGAGGGGGGTGAGCTTGTCGTAGACCATCGGCTCATCCGACACCCAGGCCATGATCTGCTTGGCGGCGATCGGATCGGACAGCGCATCGATGCCGAAGATCGAGACCGAGCCGGCATCGGGCTTGAGCAGGCCGGCGACCATCCGCAGCGTTGTGGTCTTGCCGGCGCCGTTCGGCCCGAGCAGCGCGTAGAACTCGCCGGCCCGCACGGTGAGATCGAGCGCGTCGACCGCCGGCCGGTCAAAACGCTTGGTTAACCCTCGCACTCCGAGTGCTGGCGGATCTGATGGCATGATGTGGGGACGGTCCGGGTTGAGTCCTGGTGGCGGACCATGGGCCGAAAAGCGTTTCGGCGCGGTGAATCGAAGGCCGCAAATCGCGGGCAATGCCGGAGAACTACGGGCTGCGGCATTTCTGCGCCGTTATGCCAAGGGGCAGGCATCAGCGCTTTGTTGACAGGAGTCTGCGCTTTGGGGCTGAATGACGGCCGAGCGGGCTACGGCGCAGACACACGCTGGATAGCGCGTAGACACAAGAGGCGGAAAAGGCGATCGATAGAATCGCCCTGCCTCGGGGGAGGGAGATGGCCATGCTGGACTTCGTTCAGCAGCTCGTCAGCGGCATTGCGCTTGGCTGCGTCTACGGCCTGATCGCGCTCGGCTTCGTGCTCGTTTACAAGGCAACCGAGGTCGTCAATTTCGCCCAGGGCGATCTGATGATGCTCGGCGGCTTTTTCGCCTTCACCTTCATCGGCATGCTCGGCCTCAACTACTGGCTCGGCTTTGCCGGCGCGGTGGCGGCGATGGCGTTGTTCGGCATGCTGGCGGAGCGGCTGGTGGTGCGGCCGATCCTCGGCTATCCGCAGTTCTCCATCATCATGGCGACCATCGGGCTCGGCTATTTCCTGCGCTCGGTTGCCGGCATCATCTGGGGTACCGACGACTTCAAGATCGAGACACCGTTCAGCCAGGGCGTGCTGCGGATCGGCAGCCTCGTGCTGGCCTACGACAAGCTGTCGGTGATCGCAGCGACGATCATCCTGTGTGCGCTGCTCTATCTGTTCTTCAATCGCACCACGCTCGGCACCGCGATGCGGGCGAGCTCGGAGAACATGCTGGCCGCCTATTACATGGGCATCCCGGTCAAGCGCGTGGTCTCCATCGTGTGGGCGATCTCGGCGGCGGTCGCCACCTGCGCCGGGGTGCTGCTGGCGCCGATCACCTTCATCCACTCCAATGTCGGCCTGGTGCTGGGATTGAAGGCATTTCCGGCCGCTGTTCTCGGCGGCTTTGGATCGATCCCCGGCGCTGTGGTCGGCGGCGTGCTGATCGGGGTGATCGAGAGCATGGCGGGCTTCTACCTGCCGCAAGGATGGAAGGACGTCGCGCCCTACATCGTGCTGCTCGCGGTGCTGCTGCTGAAGCCCGAAGGCCTGTTCGGCCTTCACGTGCGCAAGAAGGTTTGAGCGGCATGCGGTTCCTGTTCAAGACCGACTACGAAGACGACATCAAGCTGTTCCCGCATTCGGGTTACGTCTTCTCCTATGGACTTCTGCTCGCGTTGCTCCTGATCGCGCCCTACGTGCTCTCGAGCTATCTGATGAGCCAGCTCGTCTTCGTCTGCATCTACGCGATCGTTGGCGTGGGACTGCTGATCCTCACCGGCTTCACTGGCCAAGCCTCGCTGGGGCACGCGGCTTTTCTCGCGATCGGCGCCTACACCGCCGCCTATCTGCAGCAGTTCAACGTGCCCTTTCCCGTCTATTTCCTGGCGGCGGGGCTGCTCACCGGCGTGGTCGGTGCGCTCGTCGGATTCCCGGCGCTCCGGCTGCAGGGGATCTATCTCGTCATCGCCACCATCTCCTTTGCCTTCATCGTCGAGGAAATCCTGGCGCGCTGGGAGAGCGTGACCCACGGCAATGAGGGCATGCGGGTCAAGACGCTCTATTTCCTGGGCGTCGCTGTACCGCGCGACGGGCCGACCTTCTACTATCTCTGCCTGGCTGTGCTGGTGCTGACCATCGTCGGCTCGCTGAACCTGCTGCGCTCGCCGACCGGCCGCGCCTTCGTCGCGATCCGCGACAGCGAAACGGCGGCACGCAGCATGGGCATCAACGTCTCGCTCTACAAGGTGAAGTCCTTTGCGATCAGCGCTGCCATCACGGGCCTTGCCGGCGTGCTGTTCGCGCACAAGCTCTCCTTCATCAGCCCGGAGATGTTCACCCTGCAGCTCTCGATCGAGTTCATCATCGTGATCCTGATCGGCGGCACCTTCAGCTTGCACGGTGCGGTGCTGGGCGCGATCTTCCTGGTAATGATCGATCCGTTCCTGACCTACCTGAAGGACGACATGCCCGGCGTGATCGCAAGCCTCGCTGCGACCCTCGGCGCCGGCACGGAGCGCGCCGCGCACATCCAGGATGCGATCGCGGCCTTTGCCTCGGCCAACGGCCTGAGGGGCGCGATCTACGGCATCATCATCGTGCTGTTCGTGCTGTTCGAGCCGCTCGGCCTTTACGGCCGCTGGCTGAAGATCAAGCTCTTCTTCCAGCTATTCCCGCTCTACAAGCGCGCCACCTTCAAGCGGCAGAAGATCTATGTGAAATCGGAGCGGAACCGATGAGCTATTTCCGCGCCGAGAACCTCTCGCTTCACTTCGGCGGCCTCAAGGCGGTCGATGCCGTGAGCTTCGCGGTTGAGAAGGGCGAGATCCTCTCGATCATCGGGCCGAACGGCGCCGGAAAAAGCTCGATCTTCAACCTGATCTCGCGCATCTATCCGCCGACCTCGGGAAAGATCTTCTTCGAGGATCAGGACATTACCGAGCAGCCGGCCTACGACATCGCCAGGCTCGGCATTGCCCGCACGTTCCAGAACATCGAACTGTTCGAGAACGCGACTGTGCTGAGCAATCTGCTGGTCGGTCGTCACCGCCATTCCACCACGCGGCTCTGGCAGGAATTGCTGTTCCTGCCGAGCGTGCGCGCGACCGAGAAAGTGCATCGCCGCCGCGTCGAGCAGGTGATCGAGTTCCTCGATCTCGAACCCTACCGCGACAAGCTGATCTCCGGACTTCCTTACGGCGTGCGCAAGGTGATCGAACTTGCCCGCGCGCTGTGCTCGGAGCCGAAGCTGATTCTGCTGGACGAGCCATCGTCGGGGCTGAACGTGGAAGAGACCGACGACATGTCGTTCTGGATCCGCGACATGAAATCCGAGCTCGGCATCACCGTCCTGATGGTCGAGCACGACATGACGCTGGTGAACCGCGTCTCCGATCGCGTGATCGCGCTGAACTATGGTCGTGTGCTGGCGATGGGCTCGCCGTCCGAGGTGCAGCAGCATCCCGACGTCGTCGCCGCCTATCTCGGAGCGTGAGGCCATGATTGCCACCATCACGCCCGAGACCATCCTGAAGCTTAGCAACATCGAGAGCTATTACGGGCCGATCATGGCCATCCGCGGCATCAGCCTGGAAGTGCCGCGCGGCAGGATCGTCACGCTGCTCGGCGCCAACGGCGCCGGCAAGACCACGGTGCTGAAGACGATTTCCGGCATCCTCGATCCGCAGAAGGGCTCGATCGAGTTCTTAGGGAGGCCGATCCAGCGCATGGAGGCCGACAAGATCGTGCGGCTGGGTTTGAGCCATGTGCCGGAAGGGCGCGAGGTGTTTCCGTTCCTGTCGGTGCGCGAGAACCTGATGATGGGCGCCTATCCACGCAGCGACCGCGAGGGCGTCGCCGAGGATCTGGAGCGCGTCTACGGCTATTTTCCGCGGCTGAAGGAGCGGATCGACCAGCCGGCCGGCCAGCTCTCCGGCGGCGAGCAGCAGATGCTTGCGATCGGGCGGGCGCTGATGAACCGTCCGACGCTGCTTCTGCTGGACGAGCCATCGCTCGGGCTGTCGCCGATCCTGGTGAAGGAGATCTTCGCCATCATCCGCCGGGTCAACGAAGAGCAGGGCATGTCGATCCTCCTGGTCGAACAGAACGCCAAGGTCGCGCTGGAGACAGCGCATTATGGCTATGTACTGGAGATCGGCCGTATCGTGATGAACGACACCTGCGAGCGGTTGATGCATTCACAGGATATCCAGGAGTTCTATCTCGGCGCCAAGGAAGCGGGTGCCCGCGGGGAGCGACGCTGGAAAAAGAAGAAAACATGGCGTTGAGAGGGACTTGGCGGTAGATTGAAGGCCTGTCGCGGAAAGATCGGCGAAAAAGTCGGCGGTCGCGACAGGCGAGGAGAGGAGGGAACGGGCATGGCCGGACCGGCAGTGCTGACGGTCGCCGACACGATCGCGAGGAGTTTTCTGCTGGCGGTGGAGACGCGTGGCGACAGGCCCGCGATCCGCGAGAAGAAATTCGGCATCTGGCAGCCGACGAGCTGGCGCGAGTGGCTGCAGATATCCAAGGACATCGCCTACGGCTTGCATGCCATCGGCTTTCGCCCCGGTGATGTCGCCTCCATCATCGCCAACACCGTGCCGGAATGGGTCTATGCCGACATGGGCATCCTCTGCGCCGGCGGCGTCTCGTCCGGCATCTATCCGACGGACTCGCCGGTCCAGGTCGAATACCTCATCAATGATTCCCGCACCCGCGTGGTCTTCGCCGAAGACGAGGAGCAGCTCGACAAGCTGCTCACCTGCCGCTCGCGCTGCCCGACACTGGAGCGGATCGTCGTCTTCGACATGGAGGGCCTGAGCGGCTTCTCCGATCCCATGGTGATGTCGCTCGCCGAATTCACCGCGCTCGGCCGCAATCATGCGCAGGGCAGAGAGGCGCTGTGGGACGAGATGATCGGAAGCCGGGCTAGCTCCGATCTTGCGATCCTCGTCTATACCTCGGGCACCACGGGTCCGCCGAAGGGCGCGATGCACGCCAACCGCAGCGTGACGCATCAGATGCGCCACGCCAACGACCTCTTCCCGTCGACCGACCACGAAGAGCGGCTGGTGTTCCTGCCGCTCTGCCATGCCGCCGAGCGCGTCGGCGGCTATTACGTCTCGGTCGCGCTGGGATCGGTGATGAATTTCGCCGAAAGTCCCGAGACCGTGCCCGACAATCTGCGCGAAGTGCAGCCGACCGCGTTTCTGGCCGTGCCCAGGGTCTGGGAGAAATTCTACTCGGGCATCACCATCGCGCTGAAGGATGCGACCCCGTTCCAGAACTGGGTCTACCGCCGCGCGATGGCGATCGGCTATCGCATGACCGACTGCCGCCTGGAAGGCGAGCAACCGCCGCTGCCGCTGCGCTTTGCCAATCAACTGGCCTATTGGCTGGTGTTCCGCAACATCCGCCGCATGCTCGGTCTCGACCGCTGCCGGATCGCGTTCACGGGCGCCGCGCCGATCGCGCCCGACCTGATCCGCTGGTATCTCGCGCTCGGCATCGACATGCGCGAGGTCTATGGCCAGACCGAGAATTGCGGCGTCGCCACCATCATGCCGACCGAGCGCATCAAGCTCGGCTCGGTTGGCAAGGCCGCCCCCTGGGGCGAGGTGATGATCTGCCCTAAGGGCGAGATCCTGATCCGCGGCGACTTCCTGTTCATGGGCTATCTCAACCAGCCCGAGAAGACCGCCGAAACCATCGACGCCAGGGGCTGGTTGCACACCGGCGATGTCGGCACGATCGACAACGAGGGCTACGTCAAGATCACCGACCGGATGAAGGACATCATCGTCACCTCCGGCGGCAAGAACATCACGCCGTCGGAAATCGAGAACCAGCTCAAATTCTCGCCCTATGTTTCGGACGCGGTGGTGGTCGGCGACAAGCGTCCTTACCTCACCTGCCTCGTGATGATCGACCAGGAGAATGTCGAGAAATACGCCCAGGATCACGACATCCCCTTCACCAACTACGCCAGCCTGTGCCGAGCGCCGGAGATCCAGGACCTGATCCACCGCGAGATCGAGGCCGTGAATGCCAATTTCGCGCGCGTCGAGACCATCAAGAAGTTCTATCTGATCGAGCGGCAGCTCACGCCCGAGGACGAGGAATTGACACCGACCATGAAGCTGAAGCGCAGCTTCGTGAACAAGCGTTACGCCGCCGAGATCGAGGCGATGTACGGCGAGCGCGCCGTGGCATAGGCGAAATTGAGAAAAGCGAAGGAGCCAAACAGGCCCGGTCCTTCGCTCGATATGGGCCATGGAGAGGAGGATCATTATGTCGAAAGCGTTCAAGGCATTGGGCCTTGCGGTGGGTGCGCTGGCGCTGACCCACCTGCCGGCGTCGGCGCAAACCAAGGTCACCAATGAAGGTATCTCGGCGAACGAGATCGTCATCGGTACCCATCAGGACCTGTCCGGTCCGATCAAGGTGTGAGGCGTGCCGGTCTCCAACGGCATGAAGATGGCGGTGGAGGAGATCAACGCTGCCGGCGGCATCAACGGCCGCAAGATCAAGATGATCCTGGAGGACAGCGGCTACGATCCGAAGAAGGCGGTGCTGGCCTCGCAGAAGATGGTCGAACGCGACAAGATCTTTGCGATGATCGGTCCGATGGGCTCACCGACCGTCCTGGCCGCGCAGGACGTACTGTTCGACGCTGGCGTGCTCCAGCTCTTCCCGCTGACGGCGGCCGAATTCACCTTCAAGTTCGATCCGAGCAAGCCGCAGGAGCGGCTGAAGTTCAACAATCTTCTGCCCTATGTCGAGAGCACGCGCGCCGCGCTCAAATACATGGTGGAGCTGAAGAACCCGAAGAAGCCCTGCATCATGCATCAGGATGACGAGTACGGCAAAAACGTGCTCGACGGCTTCACCCAGCAGGTCGCGGCGATGAAGCTGCAGCCGGCTTCGATCACGAGCTACAAGCGCGGCGCCTCGGACTTCAGCGCGCAGGTCGCCAAGATGAAGTCCGATGGCTGCGACCTCGTCGTGCTCGGCACCGTGATCCGCGAGACCATCGGCGCGATGAGTGAAGCCAGGAAGCTCGGCTGGGACGTGACCTTCCTCGGCGCGACGCCGACCAACGTGCTCGAAGTGCCGGCGCTCGGCAAGGAAGCGGTGGAGGGTCTCTATGCGGCGTCCGGCTTCGAGATTCCCTATGAGGACACCGCCAAGGGCAAGGTGAAGGATTGGCTCGTCAACTACAAGAAGATGTTCGGCACCGACGCCAACACGCAGGCGATCATCGGCTACAACGCGGTGACGACGTTCGCGTTCTATGCGCAGAAGGCGGGCAAGGATCTGACTGGCCAGAAGATGCTGGATTCGCTGGAGTCGGGCGAAAAGTTCCTCGACATCTTCAATTCGCCGCCGACCAAGTTCTCCAAGACCGACCACCTCGCCAACACCATCACCCAGGTGCAGCAGATCAAGAACGGCCGCTGGGTGCTGATGAAGGACAGCCTGTCGTTCTGAGGACACCGTCATTGCGAGGAGCGTAGCGACGAAGCAATCCATTTTTCCGCGCGTTGCGGCATGGATTGCTTCGCTTCGCTCGCAATGACGATTGGTTTGTGTTGACTAGTAAGACGCCACCTCGGCCACCAGCGGCATGTCGGCGTAGCGCCGCACACCAGCCTCATCGATCACGAAAGTCGGCCGATAGTTCCTGACGTCAGTGTCGGCGACCATCATCATGCGACGGTTGTCCAGCGTCAGCCACTGGCCGTCGAGCTGCGCTGCGGCCACCGCATGATCCTCGCCGCGGAGTGTGTCGTGCATGATCACGATCCGCAGGTCCTCCGGCGCCATGCCGGCCAGGCGCAGCGCGACGAATTTGGCGATCGCATAGTCCTCGCAGTCGCCGGCGCCGTTCGCAAAGGTCATCAGCGGCGAAGCCCAGACGTCGATCGCGCCGTATTGCACGAGATCGTCCGCGGGCCTGATGGCGAGATTGACGGCGCGGTTGACCTCGCCGAGCCGGGCGCGGCCGTCTCTAGCCTTCGCGTCATCGACGACGGCAAGGAATTTCAGCGCGGCTGGCGAAACGCAGCCCTCGCGATCGCCTTCGCACAGCGCAAGCTGCACCAGATCATCGGCGAGCCGGCGCTGCAGGCCGAGCCATTTGTCGCGCAATCCGCCTTCCGACAGGATCGCTGTCGCGCGCCCGAACGGCTCGAATGATTTCTTGATCAGGACCGCGCCCCCCGGCGACAGCAGCGTCCCCGCGCTGACCTGTGCCGCCGGTGCAAGCCAAAGCAGGCCAAAGGCCAGCGTGAGCGCACGCAGCGCGCTCGGATAACCGAACATTCCCATCTGACACCCCCTGTCCGGGCATCGGCGGCGTTCGCCAGCGCGTGACCGGATCGTTTCGTGGGGAGAGGATCGCGTGCGAGCGCTTGCGATCTGTTTAAGGAGAGAGGAACGGACAAGAGAAATCCGGAAGACGCTGAAGCCGGTCTCGCCAAACCGTCGAAAATTTTATCAATCTTGCTAACCCGGCGATCGAACCTTCTCAGGGGTAGCGATGTCTTATCCTTGATGTCTGCTTAACAGGCGCGCGCCTGTGCGCGCGATCGGCGCCATGGCATTCGAGGTCAGCGGACGCATCAGGTGGCCGGCCTTTCTGCGCATATGACTAACGGGGGCAGTGTTTCGTTTGAACTGTAATCTACATCACATTGGGCGCCCGACGGGCAATGTACGTTAGAGCGGTTGGCCGGACGGCCAGCAGCCGGAAGCATCCTCCCATCGAAATAAATAATTGAATTTATTTCACTTTTTGGCAAGTTAAATGAAGGCTCGATAAATTAAAAAGGGGGCTCGATTGCACTCGTCCGGCACTGGCGCACGTCGGATCAAAATCTGCTTTGTGCCCGGTTGGACGAAGGCTTCCTGATCACGGTGCTAATGGGCCTCGCACTCGGTGTGCGTGCTTTCGTGTGGTTTCTCGTGATGATATGTGTAGGTTTGCGTAAGGAAATTTGCATTTTTATTAACTGTTTCTGGTGGGGGCATTGAAGTACGCCGGCAAGTTTGGGTCGAGTGGGCTGGATTCTCTTTCCAATTCGCAGGTCGATCTCGATTCGTTTTCGTTCCGCGATGGCCACGCGGACAGTTTTACTGTTCCTGACGCGCATCTTCTATTCTCCGGCGATTTTCACAAATCCGGCAACGATCTCGTTATTTCCGACGAGCTGCATCGCGTGGTGGTGCCCAACTACTTCCACGGCGACAAGCACCCGATGCTGGTTTCGCCCGAGGGCGCGTCGCTGGATCCAAAAGTCGTCGAGGCGCTGACCGGGCACACGGCCTATGCGCAAGCCGGTGCGCCGGCGGCGAATTTAGTCGGCCATATCGCCAAGATGACCGGCAGTGCCAGCGTGGTGCGCAGCGGCGTCACCGTCGAATTGCACAATGGCGATGCGGTCTACCAGAACGATGTGGTGCAGACCGGCAGCGGTTCGACGCTTGGCCTCGTCCTGAGCGACGGCACGACGTTCAATCTCAACGCCAATGCGCGGTTGATGCTGAACGAGCTTACCTATGACGCCTCCAGCAATTCGAACTCGTCGCTGATCACGCTGGTGCAGGGTGCCGCGAGCTTCGTCGCCGGCCAGGTCGCCAAGACCGGCGACATGAAGGTGGCAACGCCGATCGCGACCATGGGCATCCGCGGCACCGCGGTTATTCTCGACATCTCGTCGGCCGATGGCACGGTGTCGATCTCGGTGATCGACCAGCAGGATAACCAGGTCCATGCAGTGCAGGTGTTCAACACGCGCGGCGTCTTGATCGGGACGGTGACCAGCAATGGCAGCATCCTGACTCTGACGCCGACCGCGGCCTTCGAGCTGATCGCGCGGGAGAGCGCCAAGACGCTGGCGCAGATCGCGCAGGAATTCGCAACCTTCCAGGCGGTGCTCAATACCTACGACATCCAGAAGGCGATCGACCCGAACCTGCCGCAGCACACCGAGAACAACGCCAATCCGCAGACGAAATTTGCGAACATTGGCAGCTCGACCTCGCCCAATTCACCGGGAACCGAATTCCGCTCGGCGCTCAACACCAACGTCACCAACACCGGCAACACCGGCACCAGCCAGACCTTTTCCGTCCTGATGGGCACGGACAACGGAACAGGCATCGGCGGCACGTCAAATCAGGCGTTGTTCGATCAGGGCATCCCCGGGCAGCAGAACGACCAGAACAACCAGCCTACCGGGCCGCAGCCGTCGATCCCGTTTGTCGTCAATCCGCCAACGGTTACCAGGATCTCCACCATCAGCGATGGCGATCATTTCGGGCCGGTGATGAGCGCCGACGGTCAGTTCGTCACCTACGACCCTGACGGCGTCATCTATCTGTTCGACCGTGCGACCGGCGTCACCACCGTGATCTCACCTCCCGGAGGCATCTATGGCTCGCCGACCATCAGCTCGGATGGTCACTCCGTCGTCTATCAAAGCTCCAACGGCGTCATCTTTCTCTACGACAACGATCCGTCGTCGCCGCAGTACCACACGACGATACAGATCGGCGTGGGCACCTCGCCTGCGGTTAGCGGCGACGGCAGCAGGATCGCGGTCGAGAACGGCGGCAACATCACTGTCTACGATCGGCAGGGACACATCCTCACCACGATCACACCCGCCGATGCCGGCACCGGCGGATCATTGCTGAAGCCGGCGATCAGCGCTGATGGCCATGTGGTTGCGTTCTGGGGGGCCGACCCCGGAGGCAGCTCGGGCCATCTCTACGTCTATGATCAGTCGACCGGGGTCATCAGCGCGATCGCGGACACCTCGCAGGGGGTCGGGGCGAGCGCCGCCTCGCTCAGTGCCGATGGACGCTATGTCGTCTATCAAAGCGCCGATGCGAACGGGCATTCGGAAATCTACCTCTACGACCTGCAGACCCACCAGATCGTCTTCCAGACTTCGAACCCGGGCGGCGGTAGCTATAACCCCGTCATCAGCCCTGACGGTCATTTCATCATCTTCGCGAGTGACGCCGCGCTGACCTCGAACGACCACAATGCGGTCGCCGATACCTATGTGGTCAATCTCACCGATCCTGCCCATCCGACGATCACGCTGGTCTCGACCGCGGCCGATGGAGCGTCGGGTAACGCCGCGTCCAACCTCGGCGCAACCATCAGCGCCGGTGGTCTGTTCATCGCGTTCGGCAGTAACGCATCGAATCTTTCCACCGCGGACGGGCCCGGCGGCGATATTTTCGTGGTCGATCCGAGTTCCGGCCGCAATGCGATCGTCGAGCAGACCGCCAGTTCGGGTTCGGTTCTGACGACCAGCGGAAAAGTCGGCATCACCGGGGGAATCAACGACGTCTCGCTCTCCGTCACCGACGCGGCGGGCAATCCGACCGGTTACCTGCAGGCGAGCTTCAGCGCCGACGGCAATTTCGTGAACTGGACGTTCGCCGAGAACAAATCGGATTTTGCCTCGCTGGTCTATGGCGATACGGCGACCCAGCAGTTTCTGATCAAGCTCACCTATAGCGGCGGCACGACGACGATCCCGATTACGATCGGCGTCCACAATGCTGTTTCGCCGACCATTCCGGCGGCGGACGCCCCTCCGGTCGTCCATAGCGCCACGCTCGCAGTGTCCGAGGGCGGCGTGGTGCTGTTGACGCCGGCGAACATCAACGTCACCGACCTCGACGATTCCAGCTTCACCTTCACCGTCACCAATGTCACGCACGGCAAATTCCAGGTGTTGGGTGGCGAAGGCTGGATTGATACCGCCAGTTTCACCTCGGCCGACCTCGCCGGCGGCCACGTCCGCTTTGTCCATGACGGCGGCGAGGCCGCGCCGACCTTCTCGATCCAGGCCAATGATGGTGAAACGTCCTCAAATGTGAAGGTGGGCGGCGTCACCTTCACCAATGTCAACGATGCGCCGGTCGCGTCGCCGGTGACGTTGGCGAACGGCACCGAGGACGCGCCCTACGTCATCCATGCTGCCGATTTGCTGGCGGGCGTGAGCGACGTTGACAGCCAGTCGCTGTCGATCACCGGCGTCGGCATTGCCTGCGGCGGCGGCAGCCTCGTCGACAATCACAACGGCACGTGGACCTACACGCCGGCTCCCGGCTATGCCGGCCTCGTCAGCTTCACCTACACTGCTTCCGACGGCACGTTGAGCGCGAGTTCGACGGCAAACCTGACGCTCGACTGCGAGACAGCGGTTGCTCCGATGCTGACGGTTGGCGCGAACGTCACGTTCGAGCCGACCGATGGCGCAGCGTTGCGAACCTCGCTCGAGCTGCATGCCGGAGACACCGTCACGTTCGAATGGAATTTCACTACCGACGATTACCTGCCCTACAAGGATTTCGCCTTCGCGACCGTCAACGGCGCGGCGTTCCTGCTTTCGAATATCGCCTCGACTGGCAGTTACGGCTCGACCGGCTGGCACACGTTCAGCTACACGGCGACCGCCGACGGCACTTACACCATCGGCGCCGGCGTGATGAACGACCAGGACACGCTGGTCATGTCCTATCTCGCCGTCGATGACATCGAGGTCAACGGCACCGTCGTCGAGAGCTTTGAGAACGGGCTTTCGGACAGCACTACTGTCGGCAACGTGAATGTCGTGACCAGCGCCCACAGTCAGCACGGCCCGACGCCGATCCTGCCGACCGACGGCAGCTACGAGGCGTTGCTCACGTCGCACGGGATTCCGGAGAGCCAGGTCGAGGATTTCCTCGGTCTCAACCCCGGCCGGCTCGCCGATGTCGGCCAGGCCGAAGGGCCGGAGCACACCCCGATCATCGTTCCGATCACCGTTTCCATCGCCGGAGACACCCATCCCGACGAGACCTATGTCACGATAAAAGGCGCCCCGGTCGGGTCGATCTTCAACCACGGTGTCTACGACGCCGTCGATGGTAGCTGGCGGATCGAGGCCGCCGATCTCGGCGGCAACCTGACCCTCACGACGCCACTGGGCTATTCCGGCACCTTTGAGCTGATCGTGACCGCCACCAGCGTCTTTCACAGCAGCCACGCCTCCGCAACCACGCCGGAGGAAACCCAGGTCGTGGTCGTCGACGACGTCAACTCCGACCAGGCGATCACGCCGGTTTCGGTCACCGTGCACTCGCCCGACGGTTACGACTTCAGCGCGTTCTATGATGACCTGGCGGCGAGCCAGTTCGCCACGGCCGACGAGAACGGCAATCACGCCTTTGTCGTCAATACCGCCAAGGGCATCACGTTCGAGATGATCGGAAGCGGCTACAGCGTCGATCCACAGACGGGTGTCATCTCCAACATCATCAACGAGATCGATATTTTCGGCACGACCGACCCGAGCCAGGCGACGCCAGCGCATCGGTTGGTCAGCACCCTTGGCTGGAACATCCACGTCCAGGCCGCCGTCAATCCCACCGGTCAGGATGTTCCATCCGATCCAGTAGTCCAGTCCACAGGACTCGGCACCTTCGACTTCAGCGCCGTTGCTTTCAACTATATCGGCAGCAGCGGCCCCGACGTGTTCCTCGCCGGCGATCATCCAGACGTCTTCAACGGCCTTGGCGGCGGCCCGGTCGGTGACACAGTGGATTACTCGCACGCGAGCGGTCCCATCAGCGTCAACCTGCTCACCGGTGCCACCGCGGGCACTGCGGCCGAAGGCGATCTCTTCTCCTCGATCGAGAACCTGCGCGGCACCGCTTTCGACGACGTGTTGACCGGCGACGGCCACGACAACACCCTCTTTGGCGGTGCCGGCAACGACATGCTCTTCGGTGGTGCCGGCAACGACACGTTCCTCTTCAAGCAGAATGCCGGCGGCGTCAGCCACGACACGATCGGCGACTTCACGCCGGGCGAGGACAAGATCGAGCTGGACTACGCTGCGTTCGATCCGAACTCTCAGGAGAGCTTCAACGCCTGGTTCCAGGATCACGTCGCGGCCGCGTCGAACGGCCATGACGTGCAGATCGTCCTCGACGGCAACGATCACAACACGATCCTGCTGAAGAACGTCACGCTGGCCCAATTGCATGCCAACGACTTTATCCTTCCGCCGGGCAGCGTCTGACCGACGGCTCGCACGCCTGGTTGCACCGCACCCTAAAAAACTCCCGGCGTGATCAAACGGCGCGGGCGTGATATCGAAGCGGCATGAGGCGGCTGAAGGCATTGCAAAGGTGGTTCAAGCGGCGCTTCGGTTATGCGCGGCTCGCCTGTCTTGCGCTGTTGGTCGGCTTTGCCGCGCTCAGGGTCTTCGATCCGCCGGCGGTCGAGGAGCTTCGGGTCAGGACGTTTGACGGTTTCCAGCTCATCGAGCCCCGGGTCAAGACGATCAGGCCGGTCACCATCGTCGATATCGACGAAAAGAGCCTGTCCGAGCTTGGCCAGTTTCCCTGGCCGCGCACGCGGATCGCCGATCTCGTCGCCGGCCTGACCCAGCTCGGCGCTGTCGTGATCGCCTTCGACATCGTGTTCTCCGAGCCCGACCGGCTCAACCCGGATGCCGCCGCCGAGACCATTCGCAACCTCGATGGGGAGACCAAGGCGAAGCTGCGGGCGCTGCCGAGCAACGATCAGATCCTGGCGGATGCAATGGCCAAGTCGCGCGTCGTGCTGGGCGCCTCCGGCCTGCCGTTCGTGACCGCCGAATTCGACAAGTCGCTGCCGCTGACGCCGCTTGCGATGAAGGGCGAGGAGCCGCAGCCCTTCATGTTCGATTTTCCGGGCCTGCTCCGCAACGTCCATGTGCTGGAGGCGGCGGCCGCGGGACGCGGCCTGTTCACGATCAAGCCGGAGCGTGACGGCATCGTCCGCCGCGTGCCGATGATCATGCTGGCGCAAGGCGCGACCATGCCGTCGCTGAGTTTCGAGGTGCTGCGGGTCGCGACCGGTTCCGGCACCGTGCTGATCGATACCGACAAGGCCGGCATCAAGAGCCTCTCGCTCCGCGGCCTGCGGATTCCGACCGATCACAACGGCCAGCTCTGGGTGCACTTCGCCCCTGCCGATCCCTCGATCTACGTCTCGGCGGTCGACCTGCTGCACGGGCGCGTGCCGGCGGAGAAGGTCCAGGGCAAGCTGGTCCTGATCGGCACCTCGTCGGTCGGGCTGAACGACATCAAGACCACGCCGGTCACGCCCGCGATGCCAGGCGTTGAGATCCATGCCCAGGTGCTGGAGAGCGCGCTGAGCGGAGCAAGCGTTTCGCAGCCGAACTACGGCATCGCATTCGAGTTCGGGACCGCGCTGGTGTTCGGCCTGCTCGTGATCGCGTTCGCCCCGTTGTTCGGGCCGATCACGCTGGTCGGGCTCGGCGCGGTGTTCGCGACCGCGCTGATCGGCACCTCCTGGTACTTCTACACGCAGCACCGGCTGCTGATCGATTTCACCTATCCCTTGATGTCGACCACGGCGATCTATCTCACGCTGATCTTCTCGAGCTTCGTCCGCGAGCAGCAGCAGCGGAAGCAGATACGCGGCGCCTTCGCCCAGTACATGTCGCCCGCGCTGGTCGAACAGCTTGCACAGTCGCCGGAGAAACTCGTGCTCGGCGGCGAGGAGCGCGAGATGACCATCATGTTCTCCGACGTCCGCGGCTTCACCACGATCTCGGAATCCTACAAGCAAGATCCGCAAGGACTGACCGCCCTGATGAACCGCTTCCTGACGCCGCTCACCAACGCGATCCTCGCCCGCAAGGGAACGATCGACAAATATATGGGCGACGCGATCATGGCGTTCTGGAACGCGCCGCTGGACGACAAGGAGCACGAGATCAACGCCTGCGATGCGGCGATCGACATGCTCGAGCGCATCGACGAGCTCAACAGACTGCGCAAGGAGGAGGCCGACGCCGGCGGCCACGTCTATATCCCGCTCAATGTCGGCATCGGCCTCAACACCGGCGTCTGCGTGGTCGGCAATATGGGCTCCGACCTGCGTTTCGACTATTCGGTGCTCGGCGACAGCGTCAACCTCGCCTCGCGCCTCGAAGGGCAGTCCAAGGAGTACGGTTTCCCGATCATCGTGGGGTCGAAGACCGCGCTCGCCGCGAAGGAGAAGTTCGCGATCCTCGAGCTCGACTTCATCATGGTCAAGGGCAAGAAGGAGCCGGAGGTGATCTACGCGATCGCCGGCCGCGAGGACATCGCGCAGTCCGGCCGCTTCCAGCGCCTGCGCAATCTCACGATCGAGATGCTGGCCTGCTACCGCGGCCGCGACTGGCAAGGCGCGCTCGCCGCTATCGAACGCGGCCGCAAGACCGACGAGGGCCATGCGCTGGAACGGTTGTACAATCTCTATGAAGCGCGCATCCGCCATTTCCTCGAGAGCCCGCCTCCAGAAGACTGGAACGGCGCGTTTGCATTGCTGACGAAGTGACGCGCTGATGTTGTAGGGTGGGCAGAGCCCAGCGTGCCCACCATTAAGAGCAACGCAAGAAAAGGTGGGCACGCTGCGCTTTGCCCACCCTCATATGGGGCTTTGTGAGTCAAGGCTCTTGAACCGGTGCGGGTTGGGTTTTTGCAGTGAGAGGGCGGCGCGCGGAGCCATGCGTAGCGCAGCGCGACGACCGGGCCCCGGGCGAGGATTGGCTTCCGAAGATTTCTGCAGCTCACTGCATCACCTCATATCCGGTCGGATCGGCTGATCCGTACCCACATTCCGCATGCTTGCGGCGAGGAAGCCAAGAGGATGAGACCCATCTACAAAGCGGCCTGGTTGGGCCCCTGGGTGGCACGGTCATCATCCATCCTGTACGGGGCGCGCGGCGCGGAGCCGCCTCGCCCTGGTGGCGTGGTCCGGTGCTAGGCCTTCATCACGGCCTGCTCCGGAACAAGGCCGGTGGTGAGATAGCGCCACAGCGCCACGATCAGCTTGCGCGCCAGCGCGACGATGGCGATGCGCTTGGCGCGCTTGCCGGCGTTTTCGGTGCGGGTGCGGAACCAGCGGCTGAGCGCGCTGTCCGGCTGATGGCGCAGCCAGAGCCAGGCCAGTTCGATCGTCTTGTGGCGGGCGCGCCGGTTGCCGGCCTTGCTGATCCCCTGCTCGCGATCGATGCTGCCGCTTTGCCAGGGACTGGGCGCCAATCCGCAATAGCTGGCGACCTCGCGCCGGTTGCGGAAGTCCTTGTAGAACACCTCGTTCACCAGCGTCGCGGCAAACGCCGGGCCGAGCGCCTTGAGCTGCTGCAACTGATCCCGTCGCTTCGCCATCGGCGCCGGCGCCGCGGCGGCTTCCGCCGCGACTTCTGCCGCGACTTCTGTAGCGACTTGGGCCTGCTCCAGCGCCTTGAGCTGGTCGCGCACCAGCATCAGCCGGGCATGCTCGCGCTTCACTTCGGCCAGAAGCTGCGGCGGCAGCGGCTGCCCTTGCCAGTCCCGCTGCTGCTCCAGCCAGGCGAGCCAGGTCCGTCGTCGCAAGGTGCCGGCCGCCATGCCCAACAGGCGCAGCAGCGCCTTGATCCGGTTGGTGTGCCCCGTCTGCTCCTTCACCAGTCGTTCGCGTTCGCGGCTGGCGCGCCGGGCGTCCTCCTCGGCCACGCTCGGCACCCGGACGATCCGCACCACCCGCGGCTCGCCTCGCAAATGAGCCATCAAGGTGCGCAGCAGAAGCTCGCCATCGATCCGGTCTGTCTTCGCCCGCCGCGCCCGTTGCTCCACCGCGATGCTCGCCGGGTCGAAGATGAAGTTGGTGATCCCAGCCGCCGCGAGCAGCCGGTGCAGCCAGAAGCCGTCATAGCCAGCCTCGTAGCAGCTCACCACCCGCGGCGCCGCTCCAAGCTTCGCAGTCGCCCGGGCCTTGACCTGCTCGATCAGCGCCAGCAGCCCGGCGTGATCGCCGCCTTCCAGCTTGTGGCGCGATATCCGGTCCCGATCCGGACTGTGCAGCGTCACCAGCCACGTCTTCTGACTCAGTTCGATCGCAACGAAAATCGTGCCACAATGCCCGGCGGTGGGCGTGTTCTTGGTCAATGCTTGCATCAGACTCTCCGATGGTTCGAGTGTGGAAACCCAAACCTACCGGAAAGGGCGCGCTCACCGCCCCATGGAATCTACAATTCGTGTCCCTACTGCAGCCCGATTTGCGTCAGGTCCTGGAACCAGTGCTGCGCCTGCACGAACGTCTTGACCTTGGGCGACAGCGCATGCGGGTTGGTGTCGTGCACCACCCACACCAGCGCCGCGTCGTCGACGATCAGCGCATGCGCCTGCGCCAGCAGTTCGTCCTGCTTGGTGGTGTCGAAGGTCTGCTTGGCCTCGTCGATCAGCGCATCGACCTTCGGATTCTTGTAGCCGCCCCAGTTGACGCCGACAGGCGCGATCTGGCCGGAATGGAAGAAGCGCACGATCGCGTAGAGCGGGTCGGAGGTCACATAGGCGATGTTGTTGGCGGTGATGCCGGCGTTCATCTCGTCGGCCGCGCCCTTGCGCCAATGCGTATACAGAGTCTCGAGCTCGACCACCTTGAACTCGACGTCGATGCCGATCTCCTTGAAGCTTTGCTGCAAGAACTCGTTCATCGGCAGCGACAGCATCTGTCCGGTGCCGCCCTGGGCGATGATGAAGGTCGTCTTCAGCGGCTTCTCCTTGGAGTAACCGGCCTCCTGCACCAGCTTTCTGGCCGCGGCGAGATCATATTTGATGTCGAAGGTCGGCTTGCCGAACCATGGGCTCGACGGGTCGACCTGTCCCTTGGCAGGTTTTGCCAACCCGTTCATCAGCCCGACCACGGCATCGCGATCGATCGCGAGGTTGAGCGCCTTTCGCAGGCGGATGTCGGTCCAGGGCGAACCCGGCAGCACGCTCAAGTGATAGTTCCAGACATGCGGGGTGACGTTGTCGACGATCTTCATGCCGGCGGCTTTGAGCTGCGGTACGGCGTCCGGCGCCGGCGTCTCGATCAGGTCGACCTGGCCCGCGAGCAGCGCGTTGGTGCGCGTCAATGCCTCCGGCATCGGGATCAGCACCATCTTGTCGACCTTGGGGAGCCGCTTCTTGTTCCAGTAGTCTTCGTTCTTGGTGAGCTCGGCAAGTTCACGCGGCACCAGCTTGGTCAATTTGAACGGGCCGGTGCCGGAGGGCTGGCTTGCGAACTTGTCCCAGTCCTTGCCGAGCTTTTCATATTGCGCGGGGCTCGAGACCAGGAGCCAGAGCATCTGGTAAGGGAAGAAGGAGTCGACCGTCTTGGTCGTGATCTCCACGGTGAAGTCGTCGATCTTGGCGTAGCTCGCGACCGAGGGCAGGCGGGTCTTCACCTGCGCGCTCTGCCGCTTGTCGAATTGCGGCGCCTTGTCGTTCAGCACCTTGTCGAGATTCCAGATCACCGCGTCGGCGTTGAAGTCGCTGCCATCATGGAACTTGACGTCCTTGCGCAGCGTGAAGCGCCACTTCGTCTTGTCCTTGTCGTCGACCTTCCACTCTGTGGCGAGGCCGGGCACCAGTTTGCCCGGCCGGTCGGCCACATCCATCTCCCAGGCGACCAGGGGATCGTAGATCGTATAGGCGGTGAATTGATAGGCACCGGCGCCGCGATCGGGCTGGCCGGTCGTGAGCGGGATGTCCGCCATCGAGATTCCGTAGCGCACCACGGATTCGGCCTGCGCCGGCTTGGCGCTCCAGCCTGCACCGATGGCAAGCGCCAAAGCAGCTACGAGAATCGAATGTCGGGTGCGCATGTTACTGAAGCTCCGTTGACGTATTCCGAATACCTGATGCCAACGTGCAAGCTTGATGCCAGAATAGGCACATCTTTCCGTAGTGGGGTACAGACTGGGAGGAATCGACGCATCCAGGGGCGATTTTCCGCAGAACTATTCCCCTTGGCACAGGCATTGCATACGATTGCCCAACAATTAATCACCCGAAGTTGAAGAAGGGACCTTTGCGATGCGTACTGAGAAAACCAAAACGATAGCGCTGGCCGCGGCGCTGGCGATTGCGCTGGCGGGCCTGCCGCGCGCTGCCGGCGCCGAAACTGTGCTGCGCATCGGCATGACCGCTGCCGATATCCCGCGCACGCTCGGACAGCCCGACCAGGGCTTCGAAGGCAACCGCTTCACTGGTTTGACGATGTACGACGCGCTGACGATGTGGGACCTGTCGTCGGCCGACAAAGCGAGCGTCGTGATTCCCGGCCTTGCGACCGAGTGGAAGGTCGACGATGCCGACAAGAAGAAATGGATCTTCAAGCTGCGTCCCGGCGTCACCTTCCATGACGGCTCGCCGTTCAGTGCCGATGCCGTTGTCTGGAATGTCGACAAGGTGCTCAAGCAGGATGCACCGCAGTTCGATCCGAGCCAGGTCGGCGTCACCGCCTCACGCATGCCGACGCTGGCCTCGGCCCGCAAGATCGACGACCTGACGGTCGAACTCACCACCAAGGAGCCGGACAGCTTCCTGCCGATCAACCTGACCAATCTGTTCATGGCGAGCCCGGCAAAGTGGCAGAAATTCTACGACACTGCCGAGGGCGCCGACGCCAAGGCGAAATCGCAGGCTGCCTGGGCTGCGTTCGCCAGGGATGCCTCCGGCACCGGTCCGTGGAAGATGACAAAATTCACGCCGCGCGAGCGGCTCGAGCTCGCCAAGAATGCGGCCTATTGGGACAAGGCGCGCGTTCCGAAGGTCGACAAGATGGTGCTGCTGCCGATGCCGGAAGCCAATGCGCGCACCGCGGCGCTGCTCTCCGGCCAGGTCGATTGGGTCGAGGCGCCGGCGCCGGACGCGCTGCCCGAGATCAAGCAGCGCGGCTTCGTGCTCTACAGCAATGAAGAGCCGCATGTCTGGCCCTGGCAGTTCTCCCGCATCGAGGGTTCGCCCTGGAACGACATCCGCGTCCGCAAGGCCGCCAATCTCTGCGTCGACCGCGAAGGTCTGCGCGATGGCCTGCTTGCCGGGTTGATGGTGCCGGCGACCGGCACCTTCGAGCCGGGCCATCCCTGGCGCGGCAAGCCGACCTTCCAGATCAAATATGACAAGCCTGCCGCGCAGAAGCTGATGCAGGAAGCGGGCTATGGTCCGAACAAGAAGCTGACGGTGAAGATCCAGACGTCGGCCTCAGGTTCCGGCCAGATGCTGCCTTTGCCGATGAACGAATATCTGCAGCAGGCGCTCGCCGAATGCTATTTCGACGTGCAGCTCGACGTGATCGAATGGAACACGCTGTTCACCAATTGGCGGCGCGGGGCCAAGGACCCGACCGCCAATGGCGCCAACGCCACCAACGTCACCTATGCGGCGATGGACCCGTTCTTCGCGCTGGTGCGCTTCCTGCAGTCGTCGATGGCGCCGCCGGTGTCGAACAATTGGGGCTATATCAACAACCCCAAGTTCGATGAACTGGTGACCAAGGCCCGCCAGAGCTTCGATCCTGCCGCGCGTGATGCGGCGCTCGCCGAACTGCATGCGGCCTCCGTCGACGATGCGGCGTTCCTCTACGTCGCCCACGACGTCGCGCCGCGCGCCATGAGTGCGAAGGTCAAGGGCTTCGTGCAGCCGAAGAGCTGGTTCGTCGACTTCTCGCCGATCTCGATGACGCAGTGAGGTTGACGCTACTCTATCCTTCGTCATGCCCGGGCTTGACCCGGGCATCCACGTCTATCCGCTTGCCCCAGTCATTCCGGGGCGCCCACAGGGCGAACTCGGAATGACGAAGCAAAGAAGGACGTGGATGGCCGGGACAAGCCCGGCCATGACGGATGAGAGACACACGCACTAATCAGAGTAACGCCCGTGTTTGCCTATATCGCCAGACGCATCGTCTACGTGATCCCGATCGTCATCAGCGTCGCGCTGGTGTGTTTCCTGCTCGTGCATATCACGCCCGGAGATCCGCTGGTCGCGGTGCTGCCGGCCGACGCCTCGCAGGAGCTGGCGCAGCAATTGCGCACCGCCTATGGCTTCGACCGTCCGCTGCCGGTGCAGTTCGGGCTGTGGCTGTGGCGCGCGGTACATGGCGATCTCGGTCATTCCATCGCGACCGGACGGCCGGTGCTGTCGGAGGTGATGCGCGCCGTCGGCAACACCGTGACGCTCGCGATTTTTGCCGCGCTGATCGGCTTCACACTTGGGCTGTTGTTCGGGCTGATCGCCGGCTATTTCCGCGATAGCTGGATCGACAAGCTCTCGACGTCCTTTGCGATCGCCGGCGTCTCGGTGCCGCATTACTGGCTCGGCATGGTGCTGGTCATCATCTTCTCGGTGCAGCTCAACTGGCTGCCCGCGGTCGGCGCCGGTCCTGGAGGTTCCGGCGCGTGGGCCTGGGATTGGGACCATCTTCGCTATCTGATCCTGCCCGCGGTCACGAGCTCGGTGATCCCGATGGGCATCGTCACCCGCACCGTGCGCGCGCTGACCGGCGATATCCTCTCGCAGGATTTCGTCGAGGCTCTGCGCGCCAAGGGCCTGCGCGAGACCAACGTGTTCCGCCACGTCGTCAAGAACGCAGCGCCCACCGCGCTCGCGGTGATGGGATTGCAGCTCGGCTACATGCTCGGCGGCTCGATCCTGATCGAGACCGTGTTCTCCTGGCCGGGCTCGGGACTGCTGTTGAACTCCGCGATCTTCCAGCGCGACCTGCCGCTGTTGCAGGGCACGATCCTGGTGCTGGCGCTGTTCTTCGTGCTGCTCAACCTCCTGGTCGACATCGCGCAGGCCGCGATCGACCCGCGGATCAAGCGAGGCTAGCGCGATGATGAGAATGGATCGACTGCCAACCAGGACGGAACTGCGCCCCCTCTCCCACTTGCGGAAGAGGGTTGGGGCGAGGGTATCTCCGCGATGGGGTTATCCGTGTGGAGAGAGCCCTCACCCGGCGCTGTTCGCCGACCTCTCCCGCAAGCGGGAGAGGTGAAATGAGCACGATCACCGATCTCGCACTGCAAGCAGCCCCCGCGACGAAGGCGCGCGGCTATTGGGCAACCGTCGGTCGCCGCATCATGCGCGACAAGGTCAGCATGGCCTGCGCGCTCATTCTGATCCTGATCTTTGCCTCCGCATTGTTCGCGCCATGGCTCGGGCTTGCCGATCCCTACCAGGGCTCGATGATTCGCCGCCTGCGCCACATCGGCACGCCGGGCTACCTGCTCGGGACCGACGAACTCGGCCGCGATATGCTGTCGCGTCTCGTCTATGGCGGACGGCTGTCACTGATCATCGGCATTCTGCCGGTGATCTTGGCCTTCGTAATCGGCACCGGGCTCGGGCTGATTGCGGGCTATGTTGGCGGCAAGCTCAACACCGCAATCATGCGCACGATCGATGTGTTCTACGCCTTCCCCTCGGTGCTGCTCGCGATCGCGATCTCCGGCGCGCTCGGCGCCGGCATCGTCAACTCTATCGTGTCGCTCACCGTCGTGTTCGTGCCGCAAATCACCCGCGTTGCCGAAAGCGTCACGACCGGCGTGCGCAACATGGATTTCGTCGAGGCCGCGCGCGCCTCCGGCGCTGGCCCGCTCACCATCATGCGCGTGCACATGCTCGGCAACGTGCTGGGCCCGATCTTCGTCTACGCGACCGGCCTGATCTCGGTGTCGATGATCCTCGCCGCGGGTCTTTCGTTCCTCGGTCTCGGCACAAAGCCGCCGGAACCGGAATGGGGCCTGATGCTGAACACGCTGCGCACCGCAATCTACGTCAATCCCTGGGTCGCGGCGCTGCCCGGCGTGATGATCTTCGCGGTCTCGATCTGCTTCAACCTGTTGAGCGACGGCATGCGCAGCGCAATGGACATCCGGAACTGAGGCATGAGCCAGATGACTGAACCCGTTGACATGCTTGCGCCCGTTGAGGACGTCGGCGGCGCCGCGCAGCCCTTGCTCGAAGTCAAGGGCCTGACCAAGCATTTCCCGGTGCGCGGCGAGCTGTTCGGCAAGCGCAAGACCGTACGCGCGGTCGACAATGTCTCCTTCGCAATCGGCAAGGGCGAGACCGTCGGCATTGTCGGCGAATCCGGTTGCGGCAAGTCGACCACCGCGCGACTCCTGATGCACCTGATGAAGCGCGACTCCGGCGAGATCATCTATGACGGCATGCAGGTTGGTCGCGCGCTGTCGCTGCGCGAGTTGCGCCGCGGCATGCAGATGGTGTTCCAGGACAGCTACGCTTCGCTCAATCCGCGCCTCACCATCGAGGAATCCATCGCCTTCGGCCCGAAGGTGCATGGCATGGCAGATGCTGCCGCCCGCACACTCGCACGCGAGCTGCTCGGCAAGGTGGGCTTGCGGCCCGAAAACTTCGCCAACCGCTATCCCCACGAAATCTCCGGTGGCCAGCGCCAGCGCGTCAACATCGCGCGCGCATTGGCGCTGTCGCCGCGGCTGGTAATCCTGGATGAAGCCGTCTCCGCGCTCGACAAATCGGTCGAGGCGCAGGTGCTCAACCTGCTCGCAGATCTGAAGCGCGAGTTCGGACTGACCTATCTCTTCATCAGCCACGACCTCAACGTGGTCCGCTACATCTCCGACCGCGTGCTGGTGATGTATCTCGGCGAAGTCGTCGAGCTCGGCCCGGTCGACAAGGTCTGGGATCAGCCTGCGCATCCCTATACGCGCGCGCTGCTGGCGGCGATGCCGTCCTCCGATCCGGACAAGCGGACCGAGGTGCCGCCGATCTCGGGCGATCCGCCGAACCCGATCGATCCGCCGCCGGGCTGCCGGTTTCACACCCGCTGCCCGTTTGCGGAGCCGCTCTGCGCAAAAGCCACTCCACAACTGACCATGCTCGATAGTACGGGTCATCAGGCGGCGTGCTACATGGCCATTCCGGGCTCGGGGCACAGCCGCGCACCGGCAAGGGAGGAAGAGGCGGCATGACGAAACCCAGTCCGAAAGAAGCGATGGCGATGGCCGACGTCGCGGGCGTGCCCGTCGACGGCGAAGTGGCGGCGCGGATTTCCAATTCGATCAGCCCGGCCTTTGCCGGCTTCGCGCCGATCGCCGGCACGTTGCCGTTCGATCTCGAGCCCGCGAGCTTCCTGCTGGCGCAGACCGCGAAGGTGTCGAAATGAGCGCCGAACTCGCTTTGATGTCGCTGACGGCGGTCGCGAAGGCGATTGCCGAGAAGAAAGTCTCCTCGCGCGAGGTGACACGAGCCTTGCTGCACCGCATCGCGGAGTGGCAGCCCAAGCTCAACGCCTTCATGGCGATCGAGTCCGAACAGGCGCTTGCCGCCGCCGATGAAGCCGATGCGGAACTCGCAAAGGGCAGGAGCCGCGGCGTCCTCCACGGCGTGCCGCTCGCGCACAAGGACATGTATTACGAGGCCGGCAAGGTCGTGACCTGCGGCTCGCTGATCCGGCGCGACTTTGTCGCCAAGACCACGGCGACCTCGCTGCAGCGGCTGAAGGATGCCGGCTCGCTCCGGCTCGGCTCGCTGCAGATGGTCGAGTTCGCCTACGGTCCGACCGGCCACAACGTGCACTACGGCCCGGTCCATAATCCCTGGAATGTCGATCATATCACCGGCGGCTCGTCCTCCGGCTCCGGCTCGGCGGTCGCAGCAAGGCTGACCTTCGCGGCGCTGGGGTCCGACACCGGCGGTTCGATCCGGATGCCCGCGCATTTCTGCGGCGTCACCGGGTTGAAGACAACCGTCGGCCGCGTCAGCCGCGCCGGCGCAATGCCGCTATCGCAATCGCTCGACACCGTCGGGCCGTTGGCGCAGACGGCTGAGGATTGCGCGCTGCTGCTCGGCCTGATGGCGGGTAGCGACCCCGAGGATCCGACCGCCTCGACCGCGCCGGTGCCGGACTATCTGGAAGCGACCAAGGGGAGGCTGAACGGCCTCAAGATCGGCGTGCCGACCGCGTTCTATGTCGACGATCTCGATGCCGAGGTGGCGCGCATCCTCGACGAGACCATCGCGGTCCTCAAGCGTGAGGGCGCCGAGATCGTCAAGGTCGAGTTGCCCGACCAGCGCCAGCTCAGTTCGGCGTCCCAGATCGTGCTCGCCGCCGAGGCGGCGGCTTTCCACAAGCGCTGGATGATCGAGCGTCCGCAGGATTACGGCCCGCAGGTGTTGATGCGGCTGCAGAACGGACTCGCCGTTCCCCGCCGTCAGCTATCTCGAGGCGATGCGCTGGCGCGGCCCGGCGCTCGCCGCCTACAATGCCGCGGTCAGCAGCGTGGACGCCGTGATCGCGCCCGCAGCGCCGGTGCCGGCCCCAACGATTGCCGAGAGCGACGTAGGCAATGGCCCTGGCGCCGAGGCGGTGATCCAGCGGCTGACGCGCTTCACCCGCCCGGTCAACTATCTCGGTCTGCCGTCGCTGGCGGTTCCCGCGGGCTTCACCCGCGCAGGGCTGCCGGTCGGCATGCAACTGATCGGCCGCTCCTTCGAGGAAGCGACGCTGCTCCGCATCGGCGCGGCGTTCCAGCGGGCAACCGATTTCCACGCGAAGGTTCCGAAGCTCGTATGACCAATCTTGTCGAAATCCGGGATCTCAACATCCGCTTCACCGGCGAACGCACGGTGCACGCCGTCAACGATCTGAGCCTCTCGCTCGGTGAAGGCGAGGTGCTCGGCCTGCTTGGCGAATCCGGCTCCGGCAAAAGTGTCACGCTACGCGCGCTGATGCGGCTGTTGCCGAAGAAGCGGACGCAGATCTCGGGTAGCGTCAAAGTGCTGGGACAGGACGTGCTGTCGATGGACGACGAGGCGCTGTCGAATTTTCGCGGCCAGACCGTCTCGATGATCTTCCAGGAGCCGGCGCTCGCGCTCGATCCGGTCTACACCATCGGCCGCCAGATCGCGGAAACCGTGATGCGGCACGAGGGCAAGAGCGAGCGCGAGGCGATGGCGCGCGCGCTCGAAATGCTGGAGGTGGTGCGCATTCCCTCCGCCAAGCGCCGGCTTGAATCCTATCCGCACGAGATGTCAGGCGGCATGCGCCAGCGCGCGATGATCGCGCTCGCGCTCGCCTGCAAGCCGAAGATCCTGCTCGCCGACGAGCCGACCACCGCGCTCGATGCCACCGTCCAGATCCAGATCCTGCTCCTGCTGCGCGAATTGCAGCGCGAGTTCGGCATGTCCGTGATTTTCGTGACCCACGACATCGGGGTTGCGATCGAGATCTGCGACCGCGTCGCCGTCATGTATGCCGGCCAGATCGTCGAGCAGGGCAGTCTCCGTGGCATCGTGCGGTCCCCGGTCCACCCCTACGCCAAGGGCCTGTTGGCCTCGACCATCCATGGCGCCAGGCGCGGGGAGAGACTCGAGACAATCCCGGGCACGCCGCCCTCGCTCGATCGTGCGCCGACCAGTTGTTCCTTCGCCCCACGCTGCAGCCTGGCGCAGCCACGCTGCTCCGAGCATTTGCCGCCCGCCGTGCGGGTCGCGCCGGACCGCATCGCGCGCTGCGTCCTGGCCGAGCCGGCTGTTGCCACGGCGTAACACCAGCGGCCGTCATTAACCTTCCCGGACCTACCAGTTGCGTGGTGCGGAACTGCGCTAAAATTAACGCAACCTGAATGTGCCTGACGCGACATAAATAGACGCTGGCCGCAAACATCGGTAAAACTAAACCATTACTTGACCCTTTTTACAGAGATCAGAATTCATGGCAGCCGCTCCGGGCGTCCGGCGTTCCGAACTCGGCGATGCGCTGCGCGCCTGCCGGGCCGCTTTCATCGGCGTCGGCCTGATGAGCTGCGTGATCAACGTTCTGTATCTGACCGGCTCGATCTTCATGCTGGAGGTCTACGACCGCGTGCTGCCGAGCCGCAGCGTGCCGACCCTGGTCGGCCTGGTCGTGCTCGCCGGCGGTCTCTACATCGCGCAGGGCGTGCTTGATCTCCTGCGCGGGCGGATCCTCGGACGGATCGGCACCTCGCTGGACGAGGCGATCAACGCGCGGGTGTTCGAGACCATCGTGCGCCTGCCGCTGCTCATGGGCAACCGCACCGAAGGCCTGCAGCCGCTGCGCGATCTCGACAATGTCAGGTCTTTCCTCGGCAGCCAGGGACCGGGCGCGTTCTTCGACCTGCCGTGGCTGCCGCTCTATATGGCGATCTGCTTCGCCTTCCACTGGCTGCTCGGCGTCACCGCGCTGGTCGGCGCGATCATCCTGATCACGTTGACGCTGATCACCGAGTTCATGTCGCGCAGCCCCGCCAAGGAGGCGATGACGCTTGCCGCCCGTCGCAATGATCTTGCGGCGGCGAGCCGCCGCAATGCCGAAGTGCTGGTCGCGATGGGCATGTCCGGTCGGCTGCGGCGGCGCTGGAGCGAGGCCAACGAGAATTATCTCGCGGGCAACCAGCGCGCGAGCGACGTCGCCGGCGGGCTCGGCGCGGTCGCCAAGGTGCTGCGCATGATGCTGCAGTCCGCGGTGCTCGCGGTCGGCGCCTATCTCGTGATCCACCAGGAGGCGACCGGCGGCATTATCATCGCGGGTTCGATCCTGAGTGCCCGCGCGTTGGCGCCGGTTGATCTCGCGATCGCGCATTGGAAAGGGTTTGTCGCCGCGCGGCAGAGCTGGCAACGTCTCAACCGGCTATTGCAGCAGATGCCGCAGGCCGGCACCCAGACCCTGCTGCAGGCGCCGACCAAGCGGCTGTCGGTCGAGGCCGTCTCGCTTGCCCCGCCGGGCGACCAGCGGGTGATCGTGGCCGACGTGACCTTCGCGCTGGAGGCCGGCAGCGGCGTCGGCATCATCGGTCCGAGCGGCTCCGGCAAGTCGTCGCTGGTGCGCGCGCTGGTCGGCGTCTGGATGCCGTTCCGCGGCAAGGTGCGGCTCGACGGTGCCGCGCTTGATCAATGGTCGCCGGACGTGCTCGGCCGCCACGTTGGCTATCTGCCGCAGGATGTCGAACTGTTCGCAGGGACAGTGGCGCAGAATATCTCTCGCTTCGATCCCGAGGCGAAGTCGGACGATATCATCGCCGCCGCCAAGGAGGCCGGCGTGCACGAGATGATCATCAAGATGCGCGAGGGCTACGACACCCAGGTGGGCGAGCAGGGCGCGGCGCTGTCGGCCGGCCAGGCGCAGCGGATCGCGCTGGCGCGCGCGCTTTACGGCAATCCGTTCCTGATCGTGCTGGACGAGCCGAACTCCAATCTCGACAGCGAGGGTGACGAGGCGTTGACGCGGGCGGTGCGCTCGTCGCGTGAGCGCGGCGCGATCGTCGTCGTGGTGGCGCACCGGCCGATCGGGATCGAGGGCGTCGACCAGATCCTGGTGCTGAAGGAAGGCCGCATGCAGGCCTTCGGCCCGAAGGAAACCGTGCTGGCGCAGGTGCTGCAGCCGCGCGTCGCCCCGGCGCCGCCGATCAAGATCGTCTCCGATGCGGGAGCCAAATCATGAGCGAAGAATTGCGCGGGGCGCAGCGCTCGATCCGGCTGCATCTGGTCATCGGCCTCGTCGTCGTGCTGGTGGTGGCCGGCGGCTTCGGCGGCTGGGCCTCCACTGTGCCGATCTCGGGCGCCCTGATCGCGCCGGGCTCGGTGGTGGTCGATTCCAACGTCAAGAAGGTGCAGCACCCGACCGGTGGCGTGGTCGGCGAAGTGCGCGTGCGCGACGGCGACCTCGTCAAGACGGGCGACATCGTGGTGCGATTGGACGAGACGGTGGTGAAGGCGAGCCTTGCGATCGTGGTCAAGACGCTCAATGGGCTCTATGCGCGCGCCGCCCGTCTGGAAGCCGAGCAGCAGGGCCGTGACAAGATCGTCTTTCCGAAGGCCTTGACCGACCGCGCCGACGATCCCGACGTCCGCGACGTCATGGCCAGCGAAACCAAGCTGTTCGAGGTCCGCGTCAACGGCCGCACCGGCCAGAAGGCGCAATTGCGCGAACGCGTCACCCAGCTCAACGAGGAAATCGAGGGCCTGAGGGCGCAGGAGGTCGCGAAGGACAGAGAGATCGAGCTGGTGCAGAAGGAGCTGATCGGCGTCCGTCAGCTCTTTGACCAGCATCTGGTACAGCTCACGCGCCTCACCACGCTCGAGCGCGACGCCGCGAGGCTCGCCGGCGAGCGCGCGCAATATATCGCCGCCCGCGCGCAGTCCAAGGGCAAGATCACCGAGACCGAGCTGCAGATCATCCAGGTCGACAAGGACATGCTGGCCGAGGTCTCCAAGGATCTGCGTGAGACCAACGACAAGATCGGCGAATTCGTCGAGCGCAAGGTGACCGCGGAAGACCAGCTTCGCCGTATCGACATCCGCGCGCCGCAGGACGGCATGGTGCTGCAGTCGACGGTGCACACCGTCGGCGGCGTGATCACGGCCGGCGACGCCATCATGATGATCGTGCCGCAGGCCGACGATCTCTCGGTGGAGGCCAAGGTCAATCCGCAGGACATCGACAAGCTGCAGATCGGCCAGAAGACGCTGTTGCGCCTCTCTGCCTTCAACCAGCGCACCACGCCGGAGATCAACGGCGTCGTCACCCGCATCTCTGCCGACGTCAGCACCGATCAGCGCTCGGGGCAGAGCTTCTACACCATCCGCGTCTCGATGCCGCCGGACGAGGTCAAGCGCCTCGGCGACGTCAAGATCATCCCGGGCATGCCGGTCGAAGCCTTCGTCCAGACCGGCGACCGCACCATGCTGTCTTACTTGATGAAGCCCCTGAGCGACCAGTTCATGCGCTCGTTCCGGGAGAAGTAATTTTTCGCACGGTTCCACAGCGGGGCCTCATCCTTCGAGACGCCGCTCCGCGGCTCCTCAGGATGAGGGGATGGGCCTGAATGACGGGATAAGCCCGACCCTCATGGTGAGGAGCCGCGAAGCGGCGTCTCGAACCATGAGGCCACAGGCGCAGCCACGCACGCCTCCTTACCGCGACAAGTTCTGCAGGAGCAAATTCAGCGCTGCCTTCGCGAACGCCTGCATGTTCGCTTGCCTCTCGCTGCTGCCGGTCTCGAGCGTGATCACGGCTTCCACCGGCCCCGCGACCGCCATGCAGCTATGGCCCGCAGCGTCGCCATAGCGGTTGCCTGCCGGTCCCGTCGCGCCGGTTTCCGAAAGGCCCCAGTCGGTCGCAAGCCGCGTGCGGATCTGGCTCGCGAGCAGCTTTGCGTAAGGTTCCGACGCCGAGCGGATGCCTTTCATCGCCTCATTGGGAATGTCCATCAGCACCCGCCGCGCGTCGCGGGTGTAGATCACGCCGCCGCCGATGAAATAAGCGGAGGCGCCGGGCACGGCGAGCAGCGCGGCCGAGATCAAGCCGCCCGTGGAGGATTCCGCCACTGCAATCGTCTGCTTCCGCTCGATCAGCCTGGCTGCAATCTTTTCCGCAATGGACACCAGCTCGTTCATCGGCTGCCTTTCTTGTTGTTTGCCATGAAAATTCTCTGGGGCGTCCTGCCTTCCTAGCACACCAGTTCGGCTCCTGCCGAGTTGCGGGCCGGGGGCCAGGCTGCTTGAATGCTGATCAATCGACGCGGCGCGGCGCACGCGCCCAACAGAGGAAACGTCATGACGTCGCCGATCGCGAGTGGCGTGGATTGCGACCTGCATCCCGCCGTGCCTCACCTGACCAGCCTGTTGCCGTACATGAATGACTACTGGCGCGACCAGGTGACGACTCGCGGCATGACGGACCTGCTTTCGCAATCCTATCCGGTCAATTCGCCGATCTCGGCGCGGCCGGATTGGCGGCCGGCGCAGGGCAAACCGGGCTCCAATCTTGCCGACATGCAGCGCCAGGTGCTCGACAAGTTCGCTGTCGCCTACGGCATCTGCAATCCGCTCTATGGCGTGCAGATGGTGTTCAGCGAGGATATGGCGGATGCGTTCTGCCGCGCGCTGAACGACTGGCTCGCCAAGGAATGGCTCGGCAAGGACGATCGCCTGCGCGGCTCGATCGTGATCCCCGTGCAAAGCATCGAGAAATCCGTGCAGGAGATCGAGCGCTGCGCCAAGGATGCGCGCTTCGTCCAGGTGCTGATGCTGGTCATGGGCGACATGCCCTTGGGCAAGCGGCACTACTGGCCGATCTATGCCGCGGCGGAGCGCTTGGGCCTGCCGATCGGCGTGCACGCCGGCAGCGCCTATCACAACCCGCCGACCTCGGTCGGCTGGGGCTCGTATCACATCGAGGACTATGTCGCGCAGGCGCAGGCGTTCCAGACGCAACTCACCAGCCTGATCGTCGAAGGCGTGTTCGCCCGCCATCCGAACCTGAAAATGGTGATGCTGGAAAGCGGCTTCACCTGGCTGCCGCCTTTTCTCTGGCGCCTGCACAAGTTCTGGCGCGGCGTCCGCATGGAGACGCCGTGGGTCGATCGCGCGCCGCTGGAGATTGTGCGCAGCAACGTCCGCTTCTCGCTGCAGCCCGTCGATGCGCCGCCGGAAGGCGAGACGCTGAACCGATTGTTCGACCATATGCAGTCGGACGAATTGCTCCTATTCTCGACCGACTATCCGCACTGGCAATTCGACGGCGACGAGGTGCTGCCGAAGGGAATTTCGTCCGACCTCGTCCGCAAGATCATGATCGACAATCCGCTCGTGACCTACACTCGCCTTAAGCAGTCCGTGAAGGAGACGACGCCATGAACATCCAGTTGCGCGACCGTCCGGGGGCGGCGTCGTCCGCCGGCATCAAGACCGCGATCGCCGATTGCGACATCCATCCGGCGCGCGCCACCCAGACCGAGTTGTATCCATTCCTCGCCAAGCGCTGGCACGCACATCTGGAAACCTTCGGCGTCCACGCCTATCAGGGCATGATGGGTGGTCCGCCCTATCCCAAGGCGCAGCCGAATGCGTCGCGCCGCGATGCCTATCCCCCGGAAGGCGGTCCGCAGGGCTCCTCGCTCTCCTTCATGCAGCAACAGCATCTCGATCCGAACAATGTCGCGCTCGGCGTGCTCAACCCGCTCAACACCGGGCAGGGCATCCGCAATCAGGATCTTGCGGCGGCGATCTGTTCCGCGATCAACGACTGGCAGATCGAGAAATGGACCAGCAAGGACCAGCGCCTCAAAGGTTCGGTCGTCGTTGCCAATGAGGACGGGCAGGCCGCGGCTGCGGAGATCCGCAAGCGCGCTGGCGATGCGAACTTCGTGCAGGTGCTGCTGCTCAGCCGCAATGTCGAACCGCTCGGCCAGCGCCGCTATTGGCCGATCTATGAGGCGGCGGAGGAAGCCGGGCTTCCGGTCGGTGTGCATGCCTTCGGCTTCGGCGGCAATCCGATCACCGCATCGGGCTGGCCGAGCTTCTACATCGAGGAGATGGTCGGGCACTCGCAGTGCCAGCAGACCGCGCTGGCAAGCCTCGTGCTTGAAGGCGTGTTCGAACGCTTCCCGAAACTGAAGATGGTGATGGTCGAGGCCGGCTTCGGCTGGGCGCCGTCATTGGCCTGGCGCCTCGACAAGGTGTTCGAGCGCCTGCATGCCGAGGTGCCGCATCTGAGGCGCAAGCCGTCGGACTATATCCGCGACCACATCTGGTGGACCACACAGCCGATGGAAGACCCTGAGCGGCGCGAGCATCTGTTCCAGACCATCGAATGGATCGGCTGGGACAGGCTGTTGTTCGCAACCGACTACCCGCATTGGGACTATGACGAGCCCTCGCGCGTGCTGCCGGCCGGCGTCAGCGACGCCAACAAGCAGGCGTTCTACCTCGACAATGCGCGCAAGCTGTACGGGCTTTCTTGATGGCACGACATGTGGTCGCCCCGGTGACTGAACTGCCGCCGGGCACGAGGAAGTTCCTGGAGATCGACGGCCGGCCCATCGCGGTCTTCAACGTCAAGGGCGAGTTCTTTGGCCTCTTGAACCGCTGCCCGCATCAGGGCGCTTCGCTGTGCGAGGGACCGCTGATCGGGCTCGCGCAATCGTCCGACCCCGGCGAGATCGAGTACATGAAAGTCGGCGAGATCATCCGCTGCCCCTGGCACGGTTGGGAGTTCGACATCCGCACCGGCCAGTCCTACTGCGACCCCAAGCGCTTCCGCGCGCGGGCCTATCCGGTCAATGTTGAGCCCGGCACCAATCTGGTGAAAGGCCCGTACGTCGCGGAGACCATCGCGGTCTCCGTAGAGAGCGATTATGTCGTGGTTGATTTGTAGCGGGGTCGTAAGGTGGGCCAAGCGCAGCGTGCCCACCATTTCATGCTGTGTTCGCGATGGCGGGCATGCTTCGCTTTGCCCACCCTACAACTTCGCGGCGTCCGGCAATTCCCGTCAGGCGGCGACGGCTTCGCGCGCCTCGATGGTCTGGCCGCCACGATAGACGGTGACAGTGGCGATGATGCCAAGCGTTGCCGCGAACATCAGCCAGAAGCCCGGCGAAGCCTTGTCGCCGGTGTGGTCGATCAGCCAGGTTGAGGCAAACGGCGTGAACGTGCCGAACAGCGCCGCCGCCAATGCAAATGCCAGCGAGAAGCAGGTGGTGCGCACGTGCGCTGGCACGATCTCGACCAGGCAGCCGAGCATGGTGCCGCTGTAGACGCCGAAATAGAACGAGAACATCATCTCGACTGCCAGCATCTTGCCGAAGCTCGGCGCCGCAACCAGCCAGTGCAGTGCCGGATAGGCCGTGAGGAAGGAAAGCCCGGCGATCATCAGCAGCACTGGCTTGCGGCCGATGCGGTCGGAAGACCGCGCCGCCGACTGGATTCCAGATGAAATTGGTCACCGCCACGAGCAGCGTGACCAGCAACGCGTCATGCGTCGACAGTTTCAGCACGTTCTTGCCAAAGGTCGGCGTGTAGACGGTGACGAAGTAGAAGGTCGTGGTGGTCAGGATCGCGATCATCATGCCGAGGATCACGATGCGCCAGTTCGCGACCGCGGACGCGAACACTTCGGAAGCGGTCGGGTGCCGTTTCATCGCGAGGAAGGCCGGCGTTTCCTCCAGCGTCCGCCGCAGCACGAAGATGAAGGGGATGATCAGACAGCCGATGAAGAACGGGATGCGCCAGCCCCAGGCGGACACCGTCGCCGGCGAGATCATCTCGCTCAGGACATAGCCGACGATCGCGGCGACGAAGATCGCGACCTGCTGGCTCGCCGACTGGAAAGAGGTGTAGAAGCCGCGGTTGCCGGGGGTAGCGATCTCCGACAGATACACCGAGACGCCGCCAAGCTCGACGCCGGCGGAAAAGCCCTGTAGCAGCCGGCCGATCAGCACGATGACGGGCGCGGCAATCCCGATGGTCGAATAGCTCGGGCAGATCGCGATGACCACCGTGCCAACAGCCATGATCGCCAGCGTGACGATCAACCCCTTGCGGCGTCCGATGCGATCGATATAGGCGCCAAGCACGATCGCACCGACCGGGCGCATCAACGCGCCCAGCCAGAACACGCCGAAGGTGTTGAGCAACGAGGCCGTCTCGCTGTCGGAAGGGAAGAACGCCTTACCGATCGCGCTCGCATAGAAGCCGAACAGGAAGAAATCGAACTGCTCGAGGAAATTGCCGCTGGTCGCGCGCAGGATGGCGCCGATGCGCGATCCGATGTGCGGTACCTGTGCCGTGCTCGTTGGCGCCATTCGCGTTCTCTCCCCGTTGCTCATGCTGCGGCGCCTCGCCGCAGGGTCTCTGCGGCAATTTGGCACAGCCGAACGCCGCGACCAACCCGCAAAACGCGTCGGCCGCCTGGAAATCTTCAGGTTTTGTCGGGTCTTCAGGCCTTGCCCTGAGCCGAGGAGACCATCCACTGCCGGAACGCCGCCAGCTTCGGCGAATCGGCCCTGGCCTGCGGCGAGACCAGGTAGAAGCCGGCATCGGCGGGGAGCGCGATCTTGAAGGGGACCACCAGCCGCCCTTTAGCGATGTCGTCCTGGACGTAGGATGTCCGGCCCATGGCGACGCCGATGCCGTCGATCGCGGCCTGGACGGTCATGAAGATCAGGTCGAAGGTGATGCCCGGTTGTTTCGAGAGGTCGGTCGGCAGCCCGGCCGCCGTCAGCCACAGGCGCCAGTCGTCGCTGTTGGTGTTGCTGGTGTGCAAGAGCACGTGCTGGCGGAGGTCCTCAGGGCATTTCAGCGGCTTCTCTCCGTTGAGCAAGGTCGGGCTGCAGACCGGAAACAGCTCGTCCGCCATCAGCCAGTCGGCGCGCAATCCCTGCCATTGGCCGCGGCCGTAGCGGATCGCGGCATCGACATTGTCGCGCTGGAAATCCACCAGGCTGGTCGAGGTGGTGATGCGCACGTCAACGCCGGGATGTGCCTCCTGGAACGTGGAAAGCCGCGGCAGCAACCATTTGGCGGCGAGCGAAGCCAGCGTCGATACCGTCAGCACGTGGTCGTCCTCGCGCCGCAGCAGCCGGTCGGTCGCAAGCTTGAGGTCGTTGAAGGCAGCGCGAACGCCGGGAAGATATTCAGCCGCCTTTGGCGTCAGCGTCAGCGCCCGGTTTTGCCGGACGAACAGCCGGACGCCGAGTTCCTGCTCCAGCCGCTTGATCTGATGGCTGATCGCAGTCTGCGTCACGTTCAGCTCGGCGGCCGCCTGCGTGAAGCTCAGATGCCGTGCCGCGGCCTCGAAGGCCCGCAAACCGTTCAGCGAAGGTAGCCTGGCCGTCATCTCCCGTATCTCTCCTGATTCATGATTTTATCTCATGTGAAGCGGCACAAAGTGTCGTTTGTGCAAGGCGACAATAGCGCAGATATTCCGTATAACAGATTTAGCCATAGGAGCTGAGCATGTCCACCTGCACCCATGAATCGATGATAAATCATCATGGACAGGGCCTGTTCGCACAGGCGCTGACCCAATTGGGCGAGACCCTCCACGTCTGGCGTCAGCGCCATCAGATGCGGCGCGAGCTGGCCCAGTGGTCCGAGCGCGATCTCCACGACATCGGCAAGTCCTGGAGCGACATCGCTTATGAGGCTGAAAAACCCTTCTGGCGGGCATGAGGTGACGCCAACGCTGGCGTCGCCGCCGAAGCGGGATGCCAGCCAATTTCTTTCGGAGAGCGTACCATGACCACCCTGCGTCTCGGCGATCTCAAGCAATATTCGGACGTAGTTCGTTCGCGCAGCGGCGAGAAGATCACCGTGCGCTTCGTCGAGCCGCGCGATAGGGAGGAGTTGCAGAACTATTTCCGTTCGCTCTCGACGCGCTCCCGGTACAACCGCTTCTTGGGCGCCGTCAGCGAATTGCCGAAGAACGTGCTGGAGGATTTCGTCCATGTCGGCGAGCACGAGCAGTTCAGCGTGGTCGCCACCGTGATAGTCGACGGCTTCGAGGTCATCGTCGGCGAAGCGCGTTATGCCTTCCATACGGAGGATGCGGGCATCGAGTTCGGCGTCTCGATCGACGACCGCTGGCAGGGCCAGGGCATCGGCCGCGCGCTCCTGAAGAACCTCGAATGCCGTGCCGCTGCGCTCGGTGCCGCGCGCCTGTTCGGCGACACGCTGCGCTCCAACGACGCCATGATCGCGCTGGCGAAGAAGGCCGGTTACGCCTTCACCAACAGCCCCGGCGACTGGAAGCTGGCGCGCTTTGTAAAACACATCGATGTCGAACCGCAGGATATCCCATGTGCCAGTTGGCGGCTCGCAGCCGCCGGCAAGGCCGCTTTCTCCTCGCTTGCGGTTTGATCACTGGCCCGGTTCTGGCCGCCCCAGAACCGGGCCTTTTTCTTGTTCGTTGCGTCTGCACCGGAACTTGCGCTCCCTCTCCCGCTTGCGGTCGCTTGCGGGAGAGGGTTGGGGTGAGGGTGTCTCCGCGCTGGGACTTTTCGTGGGGAGAGAGCCCTCACCCGGCGCTTCGCGCCGACCTCTCCCGCAAGCGGGAGAGGTGAAGAACGCTAAAACTTCTCCACCCAGGGACGCAGCTCGACTTCCGAGCTCCAGGCGCTGCGCGGCTGCTGCAGCAGGTTCCAGTAACTGAAAGCAATCGCGTCGGGATCGAGCATCGAGTCCGGACGGTCCTCGGGATCAGGACGCGTCTTGCTGCGGATGCCGCCGTCGATGACGAAATGGGCGACATGGATGCCCTGCGGCGACAATTCGCGAGCCATGCTTTGCGCCAAGCCGCGCAGCGCGAACTTGCCCATCGCGAACGACGATGATTGCGCATACCCCTTGACGCTGGCAGACGCGCCCGTGAACAGGATCGCGCCATGCTTGTTCGGCAGCATGCGCTGCACGGCCTGCTGCGCCACCAGGAAGCCCCCGAAGGCCGAGACCGCGATCGCGTTGGCGACATCGGCCGGCACAAGGTCGACCAGCGGGCCGCGCGCCCGCGCGCTGGCGTTATAGACCACGAGGTCGGGCGTTCCGATCTCGCGCTCGACCAGGCCGAACAGACGTTCGACCTCATCCGCATCGGTGGCGTTGCAGGCAAAGGCCCGAGCGCCGGTCTCGGTGCAGAGCGCGCCGAGCTTTTCGATTTGCCGTGCGGCCAGCGCCACGCGAATTCCTTCGCGCGAAAATAGCCGCGCCAGCGAAGCGCTCAGGCCTTCGCCGACACCGACGATCAGGGCGATCTTGTATTTTGGGGTTTCCATTGGGTCTTCCTTGCGCGTTCCTTGAACTGCCGGAGAAGATTTTGCTTTGGCAGGAGCCTGCGGCGAAATTGGCTCTCTCGCCGCAACCGTATGGGGCGACATCCCGGCATTCGATGTGCGATAGTCTCATCCAACAGATGAGGAACGATCCAGGGATTTCAATGCAGCCGCTGAAACACGCTTCTCACGCCGATATCGCCAACCAGCCGGGCCTGCTCGCGCCCGACACCTCGGGGATGAATTTCTACAGGGACGATCAGGCACTTCAGGACCTGCTGCGACTGCATCTGCCCGACCCGCTGTTCCGCCATATCGAGCCGCATCTCGATCGGCTGGGGGCGCTCGCCGGCGGCCCTCTCGACGAATGCGCGCGGCTTGCCGACCGCCATGTGCCGGTGCTGCACCAGCGCGACAAGTTCGGCCGCGATGTGCAGTGGGTCGAATATCATCCCGCCTATCGCGAATTGGAGAAGGCCGCGTTCGGCGAGTTCGGCATCCATGCGATGTCGATCCGCAAGGGCATCCTGGGCTGGCCCGATAAATATCCCGTGGTCGCCAAGCATGCCTTCACCTTCCTGTTCAACCAGACTGAATTCGGCATGGGCTGTCCGATCAACGTCACCGATGGCTGTGCAAAGCTGCTCGCGAATTTCGGCAGCGAGGCATTGAAGGCAAGATATCTCGACGGCCTGACCCAGACCGACATGAGCAAGCTGACGCAAGGCGGCCAGTTCATGACCGAGAAGGAAGGCGGCTCCGACGTCGGGACGCTGACAACATCAGCGGTGCAGGAGGGCGACCACTGGCGGCTTTACGGCGAGAAATGGTTCTGCTCGAATGCGGACGCCAAGGTCGTGATGCTTCTGGCGCGGCCGGAAGGCGCAGGGCCCGGCACGCGCGGCGTCGGCCTGTTCCTGATGCCGCGCTTCCTCGATGACGGCTCGCAGAACCGCTACCGGATCGTGCGGCTGAAGGACAAGCTCGGGACGCGCTCGATGGCCTCGGGCGAGATCAAGCTCGAAGGTGCGGTCGCTTATGCAGTCGGCAAGCTCGACCGCGGCTTCGTGCAGATGGCCGAGATGGTCAACTCGTCGCGGCTGTCCAACGGCGTCAAATCAACAGCGCTGATGCGCCGTGCGTATCATGATGCGATGACGGTGGCGAAAGGCCGCGTCGTGTTCGGCAGCCGCATCATCGATTTGCCGCTGGCGCGGCGGCAACTGATGAAGATCATGCTCGCGACCGAGCAGGCGCTGTCCATGAGTTTCCTGACCGCCGATGCACTCGACCGCGCGGAGGCCGGCAGCCAGGACGCGGCGGCGCTGCTCCGCATCCTGACGCCGACCTTGAAATTCCGTGCTACGCGCGATGCGCGGAAGGTCTGTGGCGATGCGATGGAGATGCGCGGGGGCATCGGCTACATCGAAGAGTTCGTCACCGCGCGGCTGCTGCGCGACGCGCATCTCGGCTCGATCTGGGAAGGCACCGGCAACATCGTCGCGATCGACGCGTTGAAGCGCGCCGTCGGCCGCCATGGCGCGGACGCGGCACTTGCCGCGGACCTGCACGCGCGGCTCGACGACAGCGCCAATGTGCCGCAGGTTTTCCGCAGCCGTCTGCATGAACTTACCGACCGCGCCATCGGCTTTACGCGCGAAGTCGCCGGCCGCATGGACAATGAAGCCGAAGCACGGCGCGCCACCAGCCTGCTCTACCACGTCGCAAGCGCGGTGGCGCTCGCCTGGGAAGGCGGGCGCATCCACGAGATGCGGGGCGACGCGCGGCGGCTGTTGCTGTCGCGCCTGGTGATCGACCATCGCATTGGCGCCCACGATCCGTTCCGGCTGACGGAAAATACTGCGTCGCGCGCCATCACCGATCACCTGCTCGGCGACCGCGACGTCGGGATGGCCGAGGTTGGCGAACTGCTTCTCGCAGCGTAGGCTCGTGCTTCACCTCTCCCGAAGGGAGAGGTCGAATCGCGTAAGCGATTCGGGTGAGGGGTTACGCTCCATCGAGAGACCTGAACCCCTCACCCGGATCGCATCTTCGATGCGCTCCGACCTCTCCCTTCGGGAGAGGTGAAGGAGCGTCTCGATAAGGCACATGTAACGATAAACAACAGAGGGGAAATACCGATGAAGGCTGCCGTCCTGTACGAAGTCAACAAGCCGCTCGTGATCGAGGACGTCAGCCTGCCAAATCCCGGACCGCGCGAAGTGCTGATCCGCACCTCCGTCGCCGGCCTCTGTCATTCCGACCTGCACTTCATGGAAGGGCTTTACCCGCATCCGCTGCCGGCCGTGCTCGGCCATGAATCCGCTGGCGTGGTGGAGAAGGTCGGCGCCGACGTGAACTATGTGAAGCCCGGCGATCACGTCGTGACCTGCCTCTCGGTATTCTGCGGCACCTGCGACAACTGCACGACCGGCCGCACCGTGCTCTGCACCGACACCACCGTGAAGATGCTGCCCGGCGCTTCCAACAGACTGCAATGGAACAGCCGGAGAAATTGAACCAGTTCCTCAATCTCTCGTCCTTTGCCGAACAGATGCTGGTGCATGAGAATGCGATCGTGAAGATCCGCAAGGACATGCCGCTCGAACTCGCCGCGCTGATCGGCTGCGGCGTCATCACCGGCTATGGCGCTGTCGTGAACACCGCCAGGGTGCAGGCCGGCGAGACCGTGGCGGTGATCGGCTGCGGCGGCGTCGGCATGGCGGCGATCAACGGCGCTGAGATTGCGGGCGCGGGCCGCATCATCGCGATCGACACCAACCCTGCGAAACTCCAGCTCGCGACCAAGCTCGGCGCCACCGACATCATCGACCCAAAGAACGGCGACGTGGTGCAGCAGGTGCGTGAGCTCACCGGCGGCGGCGTGCATCACGCGTTCGAAGTGCTGGGCCGCAAGGAGACCGCCGAGCAGGCCTTCGGCATGCTCGCCCCCGGCGGCACCGCGACCATTGTCGGCATGATCCCGTTCGGCCAGAAGATCGAATTGCACGGCTTCGATTTCCTCAGGGAGCGCCGGATCCAGGGCTCGTCGATGGGCTCCAACCATTTCCGCGTCGACATGCCACGGCTGGTCGAATTCTACATGCGCGGCAAATTGCATCTGGAGGACTGGATCTCGGCCAAGCTGAAACTGTCCGAGATCAACGACGGCTTCGCCAACATGAAAGCCGGCAAGACGCTCCGCAGCGTGGTGGTGTTCGATAGCTGATTGATCTGCGTCCACACGGAAACTCCGCTCCCTCTCCCGCTTGCGGGGGAGGGCTGGGGTGGGGGATGTCTCCGCGATTCACACTCTTCGTGTGGAGGGAGCCCCCACCCGGCGCTTGCGCGCCGACCTCCCCCGCAAGCGGGAGAGGTGAACTCCACGTCGCGCTATGCGCCCCGAAATGACGAGTTTTCGCTCACCGCGTCACGTGCGCTGATACCGCGAGCCATTTCCCGTTCTGCTTGGCCCAGCAATCGGTGTAGCGCCCCTGCGCCTGCTGCCCGTCCGGCGTGGTGTAGCTGGTCGCCGCATGGATGATGGCGAAATCGCCCATGATGCGGATCTTTACATCCTGTGCCTGCAGGTTCTTGATCGCCACTGGCTTGGCGGTCTGCTCAAGGAAGGCGGCGCGGTCGACCAGCGATTTGTCGGGATTTGAGCAGTAGAATTCGGGCGCCAGGATTTCATCGAAGCGCCTGACGTCGGAATTCTGCACCGAGGCGACATAGTCGCGATTGAGTGCGGTGAGTTCGTCGATGTCGTTGGTCATTGTTTTTCCTCCCTCTCTGACCCTCATGGTGAGGAGGCGCGTCAGCGCCGTCTCGAACCATGAGGCCCCAATCTCCCCTGCGGCCATCCTTCGAGACACGCGCTGCGCGCGCTCCTCAGGATGAGGGTTCCCTAGCCATCAAACATCTTCGGCGGCACGAACCCGCCGAATTCGCGCTCGATCAATTCCGCCAGTTTCAGCGGCGTGCGATCCTCCAGCCACGGCCCGACGATCTGCACGCCGATCGGCAATCCATCCGGCGCGAAGCCGGTCGGGATCGCGGTTGACGGCAAGCCGGGCAGCGTCGCGATTCCGGGCCAGGCGAGCTGGTCGGGATAGACATGCTCCTTGCCATCGATCGTGATGCGGCGCTTCTCCTGCTCGGGCGAATGGTCGTGCGGATAGGCCGGTGTCGGCATCACCGGGCAGATCACGGCGTCGAAGGTCTTGAACAGTTCACGCCATTGCGCGCGGAGCCGGGTGCGGCCGCCATCGGCCATCACCCAGTCGCGATGGCCAAGCGCGATGCCGCGCAGCCGTTCCGCGGCAAGGCTGGTGTCGCTTTCCGGCAGCGCTGCCGCGGCCTGCTTGGCGCCCTCATAGAAGTCGGGCGCGAAGGAAGCGGCAAGGAACGACATCAGCATCCGCATGTAGAGCCGGGTCGATGCGGCGAAGTCCGGCAACAGCCTGCTTTGGCGCTCGACCTTGACGCCAGCCTTGGCGAGGTTGGCGGCGAGTTTCTCGATCGAGCCGCGCACGACCGTATCAGTCGGCATCACCGGATCGGTATCGATCACCAGCACGCAGAAATCCTGCAAGCGCGTATGGCGCGGTGCCGGCAGCTCGAGCCGGTAGGCCTTGCCGGCCTCGAGCGGATCCGGGTCGGCGATCGTGTCGAGCAAAAGCGCCAGATCGGCCGCGCTGCGCGCCATCGGCCCGATCACCGAGAGATCGCGGTTGAACGGCAGCGGCGGCAAGGGCGGCGGTGTGTGGCCTCGCGGCGGCACCAATGCGTAGGTCGGCTTGTGCGCGTAGATGCCGCAATGAAATGCCGGCACGCGCAGCGAGCCGCCGATATCGGAGCCGAGCGAGAGCGCGCCGTAACCCGCGGCGAGCGCGGCCGACGATCCGCCGGACGAGCCGCCCGGCGTGCGGCCGAGATCGTAAGGATTATTGGTGGTGCCGTAGATGTCGTTGTAGCTCTGCCAGTCGCCGAGGCCGAGCGGCACGTTGGTCTTGCCGAGGATCACCGCGCCGGCATCCTTGACCCGCGCGACGGAGAGTGCGTCCTCGGTCGGCGTGAAATTCTTCTGTTCGGGAATGCCCCAGGTCGTCGGCAGGCCGGCGATGTTGTAGGATTCCTTCACCGTCATGGGGATGCCGAGCAGCGGCTTCCGTTCGCCGCGGGCAAGTGCGGCATCGGCGGCGTGTGCCGCGGCCAGCGCGCGATCGAAATCGCGCACGCAGACAGCATTGATCTTTGCATCGTGACGCTCGATCCGGCCGATCGCATCCTGCGCCAGTTCGACCGCGGATACTTGCTTTGCTGCGAGCGCCGCCGATATCTCGACCGCGGTCTTGAAACTCCATTGCGATTTGGCCAAGGCGAACTCCTGATGTGATGACTGGTTCGATAGGGATGATGCTTGCTTTGCCTGGGGCTCGCAAGCGCGAAGCGTCACGCATCATGATGATGCGCAGCCGATCATCGCTGACCAGGTAATACGATGCTTGACAGGAATTGCTGCGCTACGCCGTGCCGATCAAAATGCCGACGCCGAGAACGATCGCGCCGCCGAGCACGATCTGGAACACGGCCTGCAGGAACGGGGTTTCCATGTATCGCGCGCGGATGAAGGCGATCGCCCACAATTCGAAGAACACCACGATGCACGCGATCGCGGTGGCAATCCAGAACGCGTTCGGCCATGAGTCCGGCACCAGATAGGGCGCGGTGTGGCCGAGGCCGCCAAGCGTTGTCATCAATCCACAGGTGAGGCCGCGCAGCCACGGCGAGCCGCGCCCGGTCAGCGAGCCGTCATCGGACAGCGCTTCGGCAAATCCCATGCTGATGCCGGCGCCGATCGAGGCGGCGAGGCCGACGAGGAAAGTCTGCCAATTCTGGTGGGTGGCAAAGGCGGCGGCGAACAGCGGCGCCAAGGTCGAGACCGAGCCGTCCATCAGTCCGGCGAGTCCGGGCTGCACATACTGCAGCACGAACATGCGACGCCGCGTCCGGTCTTCCTCCGCGCGCACGTCGGGCTTGAGGATATCGTCGGTGAGCCGGACGGCGAGGTTCTCGTGGTGTCGCTCTTCTTCGGCGAGATCGCCGAGCAGGCGACGCACGCCGACATCCTTGGCCTGCTCAGCGGCCTTGGCATAGAAGCGCTCGGCCTCCAGCTCCATGGTCTCGACTTCCTTTCGGATGGTGTCGAGCGGCAGGTTCTTGGTCAGCCAGATCGGGCGGCGGCGCAGAAATCCCTTCACGTCCTCGCGGCGGATCGGCGGCAGATGCGGCCCGAAACGCTGCTCGTAGAGTTCGAGCAGCCGGTGCCGATGGCCGCGTTCCTCCTCGGCCATCTCCTCGAAGATTTTGGCGGTATCAGGATAGCGTTGGGCGAGATCCTCTGCGAAGGTCATGTAGATGCGGCTGTCCTCCTCTTCGGAGGAGATCGCGACCGCCAGCACTTCGCGCTCGGTCAGATCGGCAAAGTTCTTCACGGAGCCGCCTTCTACCTAATTTAGAATTATTCTAAACTAGATAGGAGGCCTTGGCTACCGCGTCAATCAACTTCCCGATCACCTTCCGCCATGCGCGTTGCGCAGGAATGCGAGCAGGAGCCGGCTGACCTCCGCCGGCTGCTCTTGTTGCACCCAATGGCCGGCACCGTCGGCCAGATGGCAGCCGATCATGTTGGTGCAGGCCTTCGTCTGCATCGCCTCGAAAACGCCGGGCCGCTGGTAGGTACCCCAGTCCTGCCGGCCCGAGATGAAGCAGGAGGGCACATCGATGGTGCGGCCAGACCATGTCTGCAATTCCGGGACGAACGCGCCGGACGTGCCGCAGCGATACCACTGCAGCCCGCCCTGGAAGCCGTTGCGTTCGTACTCGGCGCTGTAGAACGCGAGCTCGCGGTCCGGCAGCCATTGATTGCCGGCGATCTCGGCGGCCGACGGCATCTCTTTCGCGACCGTGGCCGCCATGCCCTCGGCAAGATCCATGATGTAGTAGGTCGGCAGCTTCGCCAGTTCGCCCGCAGACCAGGACTTTAGCGGATAGGGTTTGTTGTCTTTCCAGTCCGCGCTCTTGTGGTGGTAATAGGCGCGCAGGAAATCATGCACGCCCTGTGGCGCGCGGTGCATGTCGGCATTGGCCTCGCGCGTCGAATAGTACCATTGGTAATGCTTGCGCGGCCGCGGCAGCGCGGAGAGTTCGCGATGCACTGGGTCCTCCACAGCCGGGTTCGCTGGCGCATCCAGGGTATTGCACGGCAGCGATGGCGGCCCGCCGAATGGCGCGCTCATCATCGTCACTGCGCGGAATACATCCGGCCGGATCAGTGCGCACCAGGCCGCGACGGACGAGCCGAAGTCGTGCCCGATCACCGCATCGACGCTTTTGTAGCCAAACGCCGACACCAGCCCCAGCGCATCGCGCACCAGATTAGGGAGCCGGAACGACGCGAGATCGCCGTCATAATCAGCATCCCAGCCGGTGGTGCGGCCATAGCCGCGCTGGTCCGGCGCGATCACGTGGTAGCCGGCTTCAGCCAGCACCGGCATCACCTTGCGCCAGGAGAACGCCAGTTCGGGAAAGCCGTGCAGCAGCAGGAGACAGGGCCGACCTTTGGTTTCGAACCCGGCCTCGAGCACATGCATGCGCAGGCCGTTGATATCATCGACATAGCGGGAGCGTATGCCTGATGGGAGCGGAACGTCGGGGAGAGGACTCATGGCGTTTCCATCCACGTTGCTATTGTGCACAACTGTAAAGACGTGGATGCCCGGGACAAGCCCGTGGTCAAGATCCGTAGGGTGGGCAAAGCGAAGCGTGCCCACTTTGCTTGCACCGAACATGGATGGTGGGCACGCTACGCTTTGCCCACCCTACAATCATGCTCTTACGCCTTCGCCAGCTTCGGCCAATAGCGGTCGCGCAAATGGCGCTTCACCAGCTTGCCGGTCGGCGTGCGCGGCAGCTCGGCTTCGAAATCGATCGAGCGCGGGCATTTGATCGCTGACAGCCGCGACTTGCAGAAGGCGATCAATTCGGCCTCGAGCTCTTTGCCGGCCTTCGCCATATCGTGCGGCTGCACCACGGCCTTGACCTCCTCGCCCATCTCCTCGTTCGGCACGCCGAACACCGCGACGTCGGAGACGTCGGGATGCGTGATCAGCACATCCTCGGTCTCCTGCGGGTAGATGTTCACGCCACCGGAGATGATCATGTAGCTCTTGCGGTCGGTGAGATAGAGGAAGCCGTCCTTGTCGAGATAGCCGACATCGCCGAGCGTCGACCAGCCCTTGGCGTTATAGGCGCGCTTCGTCTTCTCGGGATCGTTGTGATAGGTGAACGCCGGCGCATCGGCGAAATAGACCGTACCGATCTCGCCAACCGGCAGCTCCTCGTCATTCTCGTCGAGGATCTTCACCTTGCCGACGACAGCGCGGCCGACCGTGCCGCGGTGCTCCAGCCATTGCTGCGAGGTCGACACCGTGACGCCGTTGCCCTCGGAGCCGGCGTAATATTCGATCAGGATCGGCCCCCACCAGTCGATCATCTGGGCCTTGACGTCGACTGGGCAGGGCGCCGCGGCATGGATCGCGCCCTTCAGCGAGGATACGTTGTAGCGTGTGCGCACTTCGTCGGGCAGCTTCAGCATGCGCACGAACATGGTCGGCACGAGCTGCGATTGCGTCACCTTGTGCTTTTCGACCAGCTTCAGGAATTCCTCTGCGTCGAAGGATTCCATGATGATCGAGGTGCCGCCAAGCACGATCGCCATCATGTTGAAGCGCAAGGGAGCGGCATGATAGAGCGGCGCCGGCGACAGATAGACGGTGTCCGCGTTCATGCCGCACATGTCGGCGCACAGCACCCGCAGGAACGGGTTCGGCACGTCGATTGGGTTGCCCTCGAACTGCTTCTTGATCCCCTTCGGCCGTCCGGTGGTGCCGGAGGAATAGAGCATGTCGTAACCCGCGACCTCATCCTTGATCGGCGTGGTCGGCTGCACGATCGCTTCCTTGTCGAAGGAGCGGAATCCGGGCTGCGGCTCGTCCATCATGAACCACAGCGGTTCGCCCGGCTCGCCCTTGACGAGGCCCTTCACCTGCTCGGCGCATTTCGGCGAGGTGATGAAGACCTTGGCGCCGCAGTCCTTGATGATGTAGGCGATCTCGTCCTGCTTCAGGTAGCGGCTGATCGCGGTGTAATAGAGCCCCGCGCGCTGCGCCGCCCAGCAGATCTCCATGAAGGCGAGCCGGTTCTCCATCAGGAAGGCGACGTGGTCGCCGGCCTTCAGTCCGAGCGAACGGAACAGATGCGCGCCCTGGTTCGAGAGCTGGTCGAGCTCGCGATAGGTGATCGCCTTGCTGGTAGCAGCCATCTGGTAGGCGATCTTGTCGGGATGTGTGCGGGCGTGGATCGAGGGGTGGGTCATGGCGTTTCCTCAAGACGCGAATGGCGACTAGCGAATGGCGAATAGGGGGAAGGGCAGATGGCCCCTTCGCCTACTCACTATTCGCTACTCGCCACTCGCTATTCGCTTTTTTTTGCTTACAGCCGCTCCACGATCGTCACATTCGCCATGCCGCCGCCTTCGCACATGGTCTGCAGGCCGTAGCGTTTGTTGCGCTTCTTGAGCGCGTTGATGAGCGTGGTCATCAGCTTGGTGCCGGAGCCGCCGAGCGGATGGCCGAGCGCGATCGCGCCGCCATTGACGTTGAGCCTGGCGGGATCGGCGCCGGTGGTCTTCAGCCACGCTGTCGGCACCGAGGCGAAGGCTTCGTTGACCTCGAACAGGTCGATGTCGTCGATCTTCATGCCAGCCTTCTTCAGCGCGCGTTCGGTGGCGGGCAGCGGCGCCTCCAGCATGATCACGGGATCATGGCCCAGCATGCTCATGTGGTGGATGCGCGCCAGCGGCTTGACGCCAAGCTGCTTCAGTCCCTTCTCATTGACGACGAGCACGCCGGAAGCGCCGTCGCAGATCTGGCTCGAGCTCGCAGCCGTCAGCTTGCCGTTCTCGGCGATCAGCTTGACGCCCTTGATGCCCTCGCGGCTGGCGTCGAAGCGGATGCCTTCGTCGATGTGATGGGTATCGGTGGTGCCGTCGGCGCGGGTGATCTGCACCGGCACGATCTCGTCCTTGAAATGGCCGGCCTGAGTCGCGGCAATCGCGCGCTGGTGGCTGTTATAGGAAAACTCATCCAGATCGTCTTTGGAGAGGCCGTATTTCTCCGCCATCATCTCCGCGCCGGTGAACTGGCTGAACATGATGTTCGGATAGCGCTTCTCGATGTTCGGGCTCTTGTAGTAGCCGAAGCCGTTCTTCTGCGGCAGCGACGAGGCAAGGCCCATAGGCACCCGCGTCATCGACTCCACGCCGGCGGCGATCACGATGTCCATCGAGCCGGACATCACGGCCTGCGCCGCGAAGTGCAGCGCCTGCTGCGAGGAGCCGCACTGCCGGTCGATCGAGGTGCCGGGCACGCTTTCCGGCAGCTTCGAGGCCATCACCGCGTTGCGCGCGATGTTGTTGGATTGCTCGCCGGCCTGCATCACGCAGCCCATGATCACGTCCTCGACCTGAGCCGGATCGGCGCCGGAGCGCTCGACCAGCGCGTCCAGCACGGTCGCGGCCAGGTCGGCCGGATGCCAGCCGGCAAGACGTCCCCCCTTGCGGCCACCGGCGGTGCGGGCGGCGGCGACGATATAGGCCTCGGCCATGTCTTGTTCTCCCTTAAGCGTTCTGGATGGGCGTTTCAAAAGATGGCCGGATTAAAAGGGCCGCAATGGATTTAGTCAATCAATCAATTAACTCTTGAGGTGAAGCGCGGCATCGGGTTATCTGCCCGGCGGACTTTTCCGGCAGGCAGAGGGCAATGCAGTTAAATACCACCGTACCGACGCGACTCCCGGCGGGCAGGAACCCGACGGCGGAGAAGCTGCTGGTTGCCGCGAGCGAGTTGATGATCGAGCGCGCGTCGATCGACGTGTCGTTGTCCGATATCGCCCAGAAGTCCGGCGTCAATGCCGCGCTGGTGAAGTATCATTTCGGCAACAAGGACGGGCTGTTGCTGGCGCTGCTGGCGCGCGACGCCGTAACCGAGATGTCGCAGCTCGAATATCTGCTGGCACAGCCGATCACGCCGACCGCGAAGCTGCGGCTGCACATCGGCGGCATCATCCGCGCCTATCACCAGTTCCCCTATATGAACCGGCTGATCCATTATCTCCTGCACGAGAGCAGCGCGGAGGCGGCTGACGAAGTGTCAAAATTCTTCGTCGCGCCGCTGCTCGACTTCCATCGCCGCCTGCTCGATGAGGGCGTGCGAGCCGGCGAATTCCGCGAGGTCGACCCCGTCCTGTTCTACACCAGCCTGATTGGCGCCTGCGATCACCTGTTCTTCGGCCGTCAGGCGATGTCCCGCGCGACCGGCGTTGGCCCGGTCACGGACGAGGTCTGCCGCGAATACATCAAGCATATGGAAGCGCTGATCTTCGGCGGCATGCTGGCGAAGGAAGAGGCGAATAGTGAGTAGCGAATGGCGAATGGATGAACGCGCACTATTCGCTACTCGCCATTCGCTATTCGCGATCTAAGAAACTAACACCCAAGGAGAGTTCTGCCATGCAGTTGAAAGACGTTGCCGTTCTCATCACCGGCGGTGGCTCCGGCTTAGGGGCCGCCACCGCGCGCGCCATGGCCGCCAAAGGCGCCAAGATCGGTGTGCTCGACCAGAACAAGGAGAACGCCGAGAAGGTTGCGGCGGAGGTGAAGGGCGTCGCGCTTCATGCCGACGTCACCAGCGAGGACCAGGTGAAGGCCGCGATCGCCAAGGCGGAGGCCGCGCATGGCATTGCGCGCGTGCTGATGAACTGCGCCGGCATCGGCGGTTCGCAGCGCATCGTCGGCAGGGACGGCGTCTACCCGCTGGAAAAGTTCACCCGCATCATCAATGTCAACCTGATCGGCACCTTCAACGTGCTGCGCCTGTTCGCGGAACGGCTTGCGACCGCGCAGCCGATCGGCGAGGAGCGCGGCGTCGTCGTCAACACCGCCTCGGTCGCGGCCTATGAAGGCCAGATTGGCCAGATCGCCTATTCCGCTTCGAAGGGCGGCATCGTCGGCCTGACCTTGCCGGCGGCGCGCGACCTCGCCAGCCTGAAGATCCGCGTCAACACGATCGCGCCCGGCATCTTCTTCACGCCCTTGCTGATGGGTTTGAACGAGGAGGCGCGCAAGAGCCTGGGCGCCCAGGTGCCGCATCCGGCCCGTCTCGGCGAGCCTGATGAATACGGTGCCCTCGCCGTGCATATCGTCGAGAACGCGATGCTCAATGGCGAAACCATCCGCCTCGACGGCGCCATCCGCATGGCCCCGCGGTAGGGCAATCTCTGCTGTCGTCCCTGCGAAAGCAGGGACCCATACCGCGTGATCTCGCCGTTGAAGTCGGGCGGTCGAGATCACGCGCAATAACGGAAGCCTGTGGTTATGGGTCCCGGGTCAAGCCCGGGACCACGGTGAGGAGAGTGCTGGGTGACCCAACCGCTTCTGATCGAACATCAGGACGGCGCCGATTGGGTGACGCTCAATCGGCCCGAGAGCCTGAACGCGCTCGATCCTTCGCTGATCGATGCGCTCAATGCCTACTTCCAGGGCCTTCAGCGTAACCGCGACACGCGTGTCGTAGTCCTCGAAGGCGCCGGACAGAACTTCTGTGCCGGCCTCGACCTCAAACACGCGATGCAGCGCCGCGCCGGCCAGCAGGAGCCGCCTGATGTCACCGAGTCGCTCGACTTGCAGCGGCGCATCGCCGACATCGTGATGCTGATGCGCCGCTGCCCGCAGCCAATCATCGCGCTGATCCAGGGCGCGGCCGCCGGCGGCGGCTTCGCGCTGGCGCTCGCGTCCGATATCCGCATCGCCACCAGATCGGCGCGGATGAACTGCGCCTTCATCAAGCTCGGCCTCGGTGGCTGCGATATCGGCACCAGCTACTTCCTGCCGCGCCTGGTCGGCGTCTCCGTTGCGTCCGAACTGATCCTCACCGGCCGCTTCATCGCCGCCGAGCGCGCGCTCGCGGTCGGTCTCGTCTCGGAGGTGGTCGAAGAGGGCGAGCTTGATGCGGCGGCTGAGCCTTATGTCGATGCGATGCTGACGGCGTCACCTGTGGGCCTGCGGCTCTCGAAGGAGTGCCTCAACATGAGCGTCGATGCAGGATCGTTGGAAGCTGTCATCGCGATGGAGGACCGCAACCAGGTACTGTGCAGCCGTTCGGAAGATTTTGCCGAAGGTATCAGGGCCTTTCTCGAAAAACGAAAGCCTGTGTATATCAGGCGATAGCAACAAAGATCCGCAAAGGACAAAAATTCCGGGAGACGCAAAATGGATGGGAGTGCAGCCGCGGTACTGGAAAAGCCGGGCTTTCGCAAGATCGAATGGCTGCCGCGCGACATCGCGGTCGATCGGCGGGACGACGGCGCGATCGTCCTGAAGTCGCGGATTCCGCTCACCCCGTACGAGGCGCATATTCCAGCATCGCTCGCGAAATGGGCGAGAGAGGCGCCGGGGCGGACCTGGCTCGCGCAGCGCACCGGCCCCGATCGGCAATGGCGCAACCTGTCCTACGCCGAGGCCAAGCGCACGGTGGATGCGCTCACGCAAGGCTTGCTCAATCTGAAGCTCGAGCCCGGCCGTCCGGTCACGATCCTCTCGGGCAATTCGATCGAGCACGCGCTGATGACGCAAGCGGCGATGCAGGCGCGCCTGCCGGCGGCGCCGGTGTCGCCTGCCTATTCGCTGATGAGCCAGGATCATCTCAAGCTCAAATATCTGTTCGAGCTGATCCGGCCGGCCGTGGTGATGGTGCAGGATGGCCCAACCTTCGAGAAAGCGCTGCGCGCACTCGATCTCGCCGGCGTCACCGTCGTCCATGTCGCGCGCCCGTGCGACGGCATCAAGAGCGTCAGCTTCGCCGAGCTTGCGGCAGCGCCTGTCACTGACGATGTCGAAGCCTCGATCGAGCAGATCACTCCGCAAACAGTCGGCAAGCTGCTGTTTACCTCGGGCTCGACCGGCATGCCCAAGGCCGTCATCAACACTCAGGAGATGATGTGCGCCAATGCCGCAATGATGATGCAGGTGCGGCCGCGCGATCCGAACGGGCCGCTGGCGACCTATCTCGACTGGATGCCCTGGAATCACACCATGGGCGGCAACGCGCTATTCAACCCGGTGCTGATCGACGGCGGCACGCTCTATATCGACGACGGCCGGCCGATGCCGGGCCAGTTCGACGAGACCATCCGTAACCTGCGCGAGATCTCGCCGACCTACTACGCCAACGTCCCCGCCGGCTATGCCGCGCTGGCGGCCGCGATGGAACAAGATGATGGGCTGTGCCGCAGCTTCTTCAAAAATCTTTCCGTCATGGCCTATGGCGGCGCGCGGCTGCCTGACGATCTCTACGACCGCATGCAGGCACTGGCGGTCCGCACCACTGGCGAGCGCATCGTGTTCTATACCGGCTGGGGCTCGACCGAGACCGGGCCGACTTCGACCGGCACTTATTGGGACACCGAGCGCGTCGGCCTGATTGGCCTGCCGTTCCCCGGTGTCGAACTGAAGATGGTGCCGTGCGGCGCCAAGTATGAATTGCGCCTGCGCGGCGTCAACGTCACGCCCGGCTATTTCGGCCAGCCCGAGCTCACCAGGTCGGTGTTCGACGAAGAGGGGTTCTACTGCATCGGCGATGCCGGCGTGTTTGTCGACCCTGAGGATCCCGTGCAGGGCATCATCTTCGCCGGCCGCGTGGTGGAGGATTTCAAGCTTACGACCGGCACCTTCGTGCACGTCGGCTCCTTGCGAACCGATGCGATCGCGGCGGCAACGCCTGTCGTGCATGACGCGCTGGTAGCCGGGCAGGATCGCCCCTTCATCAGCCTGCTCGCCTGGCCCAATCTTCACGCCTGCCGGCAGATCATGGGCGATTCCAACGCAACCTTCGAAGACGCGGTGAAGCATCCGGAGGTGATCGCCTGTTTCAGGCGTGGACTGGAGGAGCACAACGTTTCCATCGCCGGCGCCAGCAGCCGGCGCATTTCGCGCGCAATGCTGATGGTCGAGCCGCCCTCGATCGACGGCAACGAGCTTACCGACAAGGGCTACATCAACCAGCGCGCCGGCCTCGAGCGCCGCGCCGCGCTGGTCGAGAGGCTCTATGCCGAAAAGCCCGACGAAGACGTGATCGTGCTGCAATGAACACGAAGCTCTCTCCACTCGTCATTCCGGGGCGGCGCGCAGCGCCGAACCCGGAATCCATTTCTCCGCTTGCGCATTCGGCGCAATGGATTCCGGGTTCGCGCTTCGCGCGCCCCGGAATGACGGCAAACACATGACTGCAGGAAAAAGGTAGGCCGCCATGAATTTCGATTTCTCCGACGAACAGAAGCAGATGCGCGACGAGGCGCGGAAATTCCTTAGCGAGCAATGCCCGCCGAAGGCGGTGCGCACTGTACTGGACGGCAAGGCAGTCTATGACAAGAACTTGTGGAAAGGCCTCGCCGAGATGGGTTTCCTGGGCGTCGCGATCCCCGAACAGTTCGGCGGCGCGGGCGCGGGCCATCTCGAGCTCTGCGTGATTGCCGAAGAGATGGGCCGGGCGTTGGCGCCGGTGCCGTTTTCCTCGACCGTTTATCTTGCGGCGGAAGCCTTGATGCTCGCCGGCAGTGATGCGCAGAAGCAGAAATGGCTGCCGAAGATCGCGAGCGGTGAGGCGATCGGCACGCTGGCGCTGTTCGAGGGCAAGGGCAATCCGTCGCCGAAGGCGATCAAGCTCACTGCATCCAGCGGAGCGCTCAACGGCACCAAGAAGCCGGTGCCGGATGGCGCCATCGCCGATTTTGCCGTAGTTGCCGCACGCACCGGTTCGACGGGACGCGATGCAGATATTTCGCTGTTCCTGGTCGACTTGAAAGCCGGCGGTGTCGAGGTGAAGGAACTGACCAACATCGATCCGACCCGCGGCCAGGCGGAGATCACCTTCAGCAACGCCAAGGCCGAGCCGCTCGGAGCCGCCGGCGAAGGCTGGGGTATCATTAGCCAAGTGCTCGACCGCGCCGCGGTGCTCTTGGCGTTCGAGCAGGTCGGCGGCGCTGACCGCGCGCTGGAGATGGGCCGCGATTACGCGCTCGACCGCATCGCTTTCGGCCGTCCCATCGGTTCGTTCCAGGCGGTCAAGCACATCCTTGCCGACATGTATGTCTCGGCGACGCTGGCGCGCTCCAATTGCTATTACGGTGCCTGGGCGCTCTCGACCAATGCGGCGGAATTGCCGGAAGCAGCGGCGGCTGCGCGGATCAGCGCGACGCAGGCGTTCCAGCATTGCGCCAAGAACAACATACAGGTCCATGGCGGCATGGGATTCACCTGGGAGTTCGACTGCCACATGTACTACCGCCGCGCCAACGCCACCGCGCTTGGCCTCGGCAGCCTCTCCTATTGGGAAGACGCGCTGATCGATCGCATGCGCAAGAAGCACGCGGCTTAAGCAGCTCGAGGGACCACGTCCATGAACTTCGACGACACCCCGCAGGAAGCTGCGTTCCGCGCCGAGGCGAAAGCCTGGATCGCGGCGAACGCGCCGAAGCAATATGAGGAAGAGCTGCGCAAATCCTCGCTCGGCCGCACCCAGCTCAAGAATGCCAACATCCTCGAGGTCGCAAAGGCCTGGCAGAAAAAGAAGGCGGATGCCGGCTGGGCCTGCCTGCACTGGCCGAAGGAATATGGCGGCCGCGGCGCCTCGCCGATCGAGCGCGTGATCTGGCAGCAGGAGGAGGGCGCTTTCGGCAAGCTCTCCGCGATGTTCATTATCGGCCACGGCATGTGCGGCCCGACCATGATGGCGTTCGCGCGCGAGGAGCATAAGCGCCACTATCTGCCGCCGCTGGCCTCGGGCGAAAAGATCTGGTGCCAGCTCTTCTCCGAGCCCGCAGGAGGCTCTGATGTCGCTGGACTTCGTACCCGCGCGGAGAAAAAGGGCGACGAGTGGATCATCAACGGTCAGAAGATCTGGACGTCGGGCGCGCATTATTCCGACTACGGCATCCTGCTGACTCGCACCGATCCGACCGTGCCTAAGCACAAGGGCCTCACGATGTTCTTCCTGGACATGAAGAGCCCGGGCGTCGAGGTCAGACCGATCAAGCAGGCGAGCGGACAGTCCGACTTCAACGAGGTCTATTTCACCGACGTCAGGATTCCGGATCATCAGCGGCTCGGTGAGGTCAATGATGGCTGGAACGTTTCGCTCACCACGCTGATGAATGAGCGCATGTCGATCGGCGCCGGTGTCGCGACCGGTTTTCCGGAGCTGTTCGAGTTCTGCAACAACCTGATGCTGGAGGACGGCCCGGCGATCGAAGACCGCAGCGTTCGCTCGCGGCTTGCGAACTATGCAGTCAAGGCGAGTGGGCTGAAATACACCAGCATGCGCGCGATCTCGGCCTTGTCGAAGGGTGAGCGGCCGGGACCAGAGAACTCGATCGGCAAGCTGGTGGCAGGCTCGATGATCCAGGAGGTCGCAATGTACGCGCTCGACCTGCAGGGCGCCGCCGGCGTCGTGAGCGGGCCGGAGGATGCGGAACTCGCCGGCAAGTTCCAGGCGATGCTGCTGCGTGCGCCCGGCACCCGGGTCGAAGGCGGTACCGACGAGATCATGCGCAACATCATTGCCGAACGCGTGCTGGGATTGCCCGGCGACATCAGGGTCGACAAGGACGTGCCGTTCAACCAGATACCGACCAAGGGCCGCGCGACTTGAACCCGTAGGGTGGGCAAAGCGAAGCGTGCCCACCATTGCGAGCGAAGTCTTGATGGTGGGCACGCTTCGCTTTGCCCACCCTACGTAAGAACAGAGGTCCGCCATGAATTTCGACGACACCCCGCAGGAAGCCGCCTTCCGCGCCGAGGCGCGCAAATGGGTCGAGGCCAACGCGCCCAAGGAGTATGAGGCGGAGCTGTCGAAATCCTCGCTCGGCCGCATCCGGCTGGAGAAGGCCGAGATCGTCGATGTCGGCAAGGCCTGGCAGAAGAAGAAGGCGGAGGCCGGCTGGGCCTGCCTGCATTGGCCGAAGGAATATGGCGGCCGCGGCGCCACTCCGATCGAGCGCGTGATCTGGCAGCAGGAAGAGGGCATCTACGGCAAATTGACCCAGCCGTTCCAGATCGGCGAGGGCATGTGCGGCCCGACCGTAATGGCCTATGGCAGCGAGGAGCATAAGCGCCGCTACCTCCCGAAGCTCGCGTCGGGTGAGGAGATCTGGTGCCAGCTCTTTTCTGAGCCGGCCGGCGGCTCCGACGTCGCAGGGCTTCGCACGCGCGCGGAAAAGCAGGGCGACAACTGGGTCATCAACGGCCAGAAGATCTGGACCTCGGGCGCGCATTATTCCGATTACGGGCTTTTGATCACGCGCACCGATCCGAGCGTGCCAAAGCACAAGGGGCTCACCATGTTCTTCCTGGACATGAAGAGCAAAGGCGTCGAAGTCCGCCCGATCAAGCAGGCCAACGGCATGCAGGAGTTCAACGAGGTCTATTTCACCGATGTGGTGATCCCGGACAGCCAGCGGCTCGGCGCCGTCGGCGACGGCTGGAACGTCTCGCTGACCACCTTGATGAACGAGCGCATGTCGATCGGCGCGCGGCTTGCGACCGGCTTCCCGGAGATGTTCGAGTTCTGCGCGAACCTGATGACGGAGGACGGGCTTGCGATCGACGATCCCGCCGTGCGCTCGAAGCTCGCTAGTTGGGCCGTGAAGGCGGGCGGGCTGAAATACACCAGCTACCGCGCGATCTCATCGCTCTCCAAAGGCGAGCGTCCCGGTCCGGAGAACTCGATCGGCAAGCTCGTCGCCGGCACGATGCTGCAGGACATCGCAGCCTATGCGATGGATCTGGAAGGCTCCGCCGGCGCGCTCACTGGCGCTTCGGAGGAAGTAGCGAACGGCCAGTTCCAGCAGATGCTACTGACCTCGCCGTCGATGCGGATCGCCGGCGGCACCGATGAGATCCTGCGCAATATCATCGCCGAACGCGTGCTTGGCCTGCCCGGTGACATCAGGGTCGACAAGGACGTGCCGTTCAACAAGATCCCAACCAAAGGACGCTGACCATGGATGCGAAAACGCCGAGCCCGCGTTACACCACGGAAGATCGCATCGGCGTGCTCGAAGAGCTGCTGCATGAGCGCTACTCGGTGCGCGCCTTCCTGCCGCGTGAAGTGCCGCGGGAGGTCATCGAGCATGTGCTCAACGTGGCGCAGCGCACCGCGTCCTGGTGCAACAGCCAGCCTTGGCAGGTCTTGATCGCGAGCGGCGAGGCCAAGGAACGGTTTCGTAAATTGATCTATGCCGAGGCGGCTTCCGGCGCCAAGGACGACCATGACTTCACGCCGCCACGCGAATATGTCGGGGTCTATTTGCAGCGCCGCCGGGAGAGCGGCTTTCAGCTCTACAACACGCTTGGCATCGCCCGCGGCGACAAGGCGGCGTACGCAAAGCAGGCGCTGGAGAACTACAATTTCTTCGGCGCGCCGCATGTCGCGATCATTCACACCAACGAGCCGCTCGGTATCTATGGTGCGATCGACTGCGGCGCTTACGTCAGCAATTTCCTGTTGGCCGCCCAGGCGCTCGGACTCGGCACCATCCCGCAGGCGGCACTCGCCCGCCATTCCGGCCTGATCCGCCACCACTTCAACCTGGCCGACGACCGCCGCGTGGTCTGCGGCATCTCCTTCGGCTACGCCGACCACGGCCACAAGGTGAACAGCTATCGCACATCAAGGGCGACCGTCGCGGATGCCGTAACGTTTTTGGACGAGTAGGCTCGCATCTCGACGCGGCCCTGATCAGCGGGCGCGCGTGGGCGCTTTCGGAAGTTTGTCAGGGTCGAACCTTGGTGCCGGCCCGGTTGGCTCCGGCGCGGGCGGCTGTGGTTCGCTGAGAATCAGCGTTCCTTCAAGGAGCACGCCCGGCACCTGCTCCGCGGTCGCCGTGTAACGCCCCAACTTGTCGGCGCAAATTCCTTCAAGCCGAAGCGTAAGGTCATCGGCGCCGAAGACGGTTGCATGTCCCTCGGTGTGCCTTTTGACTGACAAGATGGCGGTGAAACGATCGCCGTCGATTTCGCAGGAGCCGCTGTAGGTCGTGATGCTGTCATGACCCCAGATCTTGCCGTCTTCGACATGGGCAATGCCGGTGCCTTGGCCCAGCGGGGTCTTGAACCACGCCGCATAGGTACCGTTTCTGAGCATGGAGGAACCTTCTCCCTCGGTATTCGCAATTGCCCCAACCGGATCATCGACATGGTTATCGCTAACACTTGGTTAATCTCCTTCCCCGGGCGAATCCGGTGAAAGAGTTGCACGCCGGACGTCAGATGTCGTGACCCAGCAGCTCGGCGATCACCTCCTCGGAGAACGCCTTCTTGACCCCCGCGATCAAGACATGTTCGAATTCGCCGGGAATTGACATCGCGCGCGGCAGGCCATGTTCGAGCAGTGCCCGGGCGCAGCCGACCCAGTCGCCGCCCTCGACCGGCTGGTTGCGGGACGCCCATGACAGCGTGCCGCAGACATTATCGCCAAAGCCGTGTTCTTCCGTCCATTTCGCGCCGTGTTCGAGCAGGAAGCGCGTCAATGCGGCGTCGCCGCGGAAGACAGCGAGATTGAGCGCGGATGCATCCCAGTCCCCGCCGCGCACGGAGATTGGCCAGCCGAGCCGGACCATCAGTCTTGCGCCTTCGCTTCCGCCTTCCGCCGTGATGTCTGGCAGCAGGCGCAGTTGCGCCTCGGGCAGCGACGCAGGCAGGTCGGGCCGTCTTGCGCCGATCGCGCGGGCTTCGCGCTCGTCGCCGCGTGCGCACGCCGCCACGAAACGTTCTTCGTCCGAGATCGGCTCTGCGCCGATGCGGCCGCGCAGCAGCTCGGCGATTTCCACAAGCCCAAACTGCAGCGCCAGTCTGTAAGCATCGACGCCGGCCGGGGTCACCTTCGACGGGTCGGCGCCGGCCTCCAGCAGGGCTTCGACGTGCCGGATCGAGCGCCTGCGCCTGATCGCCCACAGTAGCGGCGATCCCCAATCGCTCAGCGGCTTATTTCGCGCCGGCTCGTTCGGATCGCCCCCATGCTGCAGCAACAGCTTGAGCGGCGCCGCATCGTCGAGGTCGAGTGATCTGTAGATCGCGTTCGTCTCTGCGATGCGAGCGCCGTGCTCCAGCAGCAGGCGGGTGCAATCGGGATTCTCCAGCGAGTGGTAGAGCGACTCTCCGTCGTTCGGGTCGGCGCCGGCTTCGAGCAGCAGCTTCGTCAGCGCGGCATCGCGGTTGGTTCCGGCGGCGCCATAGAGCGTTGACAGGGGATAGCGCTCGTCCGGACTGCTGAGTGAACCCGGCGGCCAGCGGCTGTAGATCCGCTGATTGATGTCCGCGCCCGCGGCGATCAGAAATTTCGCGCTTTCGTGCAGCCGCTCGCGAAACTCGGGCACTCCGAGCAGCGCGGAATGGACGACCGCGAACAGCGGCGGCAATCGCAGCGGGCCGCCAGGACGATTGAGCCAGGAGGGATCGGCCTGCGTCGCCAGTCGCAGCGCATTTTGATCGCCAATCGCGCATGAAAGATAGGGATCGCCGGCGAGGAGGTCGGGGCTTTCGGCGAGAATCCGGAGCGCGACGCGCGGATTTGCACGATCCAAGGTGCCACTGACGTCGCCGGAGTAAATCAGTCCAACCCAGTGCAGGACGCGATCGGCGTGCTCGTTCTTCAAATCCGGCTGCACTTCCACATACCTCTTGAGATTGGCCAGCCGGCCGTCAGAACTTCGCCGGCCGTTTCTCCGCGCGCGCCTTGATGCCTTCCTTGATCTCTGCTCCGCGCAGGCTCTCGCGATGACGGATATCGGCAGCTTCCTCGTCGAACTCGCCGTGAGCGAATTCATTGATGGCGCGCTTCATGCCGGCCATCGCGACGGGCGCGTTGGCTGCGAGGATGGTGGCGAGCCGATCCACCTCCTCGTCCAGCGCTTCCTCCGGCACCATCGCGGTGAGATAGCCGATCCGCAGCATCTCCGGCGCGCTGATCCGCTGCCCGGTCAGGAATAGCATCTTGGCATTGTTGACGCCGAGCCGGGACACATAACGCCTGATCCCGTTCGGGTAATAATGCAGACCCAGCTTTGCCGCCGGCATGAACATCTCCGCGGTGTCGACGCCGATGCGGAAATCGCAGGCCAGCGCCAGATCGGTCGAGCCGCCATAGACGCCGCCGTTGAGCCGGCAGATCGTGGGCACGCCGAGATCTTCGAGCCGGTTGGCCACGCCTTCGAACGCGGAACCGGTGCTCGGCTCTTCGCCGGTGGCAGTGGCGCGCGCCGCCACCGAATTGAGATCGTAGCCGGCGGAAAAGGCGCGACCGGTGCCGGTCAGGACCAGCACGCGGACGGCGGGATCGGCCTCGACGTGGTCGAACAATTTCACCAGCTCGACGAGATCCTCCGCCTGCAACCGGTTCATGTGCTTCGGACGGTTGAGGCGGATGGTGGCGCGAGCGCCCGAAATCTCGAGCAGCGGCGGGGTTGCGGTCTCTGCCGCGTCAGGCATGGTTTGCTCCATTGTTGGTTCTCCAGCTCGCGCCATTCGGCCTCGGCATCGATCGTCTCGGCAAGTTCGGGCCTGTTGGCTGCTTCCCGGACGTGGTAATCCACGCCGGTTGCCGGAAGGTGCCTTTCCCGGCCAAGCCCGTCAACGACGGCTGGCAAATGGCTGCATTCCGCCTCGGTCTCACCTGTTCGGGCATGCCAGGCGCTCTGGCCGGCGCCTGATTTGCCTGACAAAGTGGTGAGATTCGCGAACAAAAGAGCGACATTTCCCGTATATCAGGGAGAGGCTGCCGTGCGGGGCAGCCCCGGATTAAGAAATCGCGGCGACATTCACTGCTTAGAAATTGGTTGGTTTCCTATGGATACCTCACATCTTGCTCAGCACGCGGGGACTGCCGGCGCCTTGTTCGCATCGATCTTCGTGATCGCCACCACGACGATGCGGACAATGATCCCCTTGCGCGTTTTCGGCATCCTCGCGAACATTGTCCTGATCATCACGGCAATCCCGATCCATAATTATCTGGTCATTCTGGTGCAGGTGGTCATGCTGCTGGTTAATTCCTATCGCTTGCACCAGATGCTGCAGCTCGTCCGCGACGTGAGGAAATCCGTCAACAGCGATCTCTCGATGGACTGGCTGAAACCGTTCATGACCGAGCGCAAATGCAGCGCCGGCGAAGTCCTGTTCTATAAGGACGAAAAGGCCGACAGCATGTTCTACATCGTCAGCGGCCGCTTCCGCCTGGTCGAGTCCGGCATCGAGCTGCCGGTCGGCGCCATCGTCGGCGAGCTCGGCATGCTGTCGCCGTCGAATGTGCGCACGCAGACGCTGGAATGCGTCGAGGGCGGCGTCATCCTTTCGGTGAGCTACGACCAGGTCGAGCAGCTCTATGTGCAGAACCCGGCCTTCGGCTTCTATTTCCTCAGGCTTGCCAGCGCGCGGCTGTTCCAGAATATCGATACGCTGGAGCAGCGGCTGGCCCAGCAGGTGACGGCGGTAGAGCCGAAGCCGGCATGACGAGCGAGAGTGCAACCGTGGCGGACGACGACGGCATCCTGTCCTCGTTGCGTTATCTGTTCGCCGATTTCCTCGGCGACGAGGACGGCTCGCCGCCAGTGCTCCCCGAGGGATTGCCGGAGAGCGTCGCGGCCGCGGCGAGCGATGCCATCCACCTCCTGATCGATTATCAGAGCGCCAGTTACGCCCAGCTCTATGTCGACCGCTTGCGGCGCTTCGTCGGCAGGCGCGACGTCGACGAGGCGATGCTCGCCGAGATCGCGCGGCTGATGGCACAGCGCATGGCCTATGAGGACCCGATCCGGATCGCGCGATTGAAACTGCTCGAGCTCGACGACAAGGGTGCGCAGGCCCGGTCGGTGGACATCAGGAGATTCCGGTTCGACGAGTTGGTCGGCGCTCTGCCGGCCGCGGTCGCCGAGCCTGTGCTCGATCTGTTGGAGTGGCTGGGCTGGGCGCGAAGGACGGTCAAGGTCCGCTTCTCCACCAGGAACCGCTTCAGCATCCGCCGCCTGAAGCTTGAGGCGGGCCTCAAGCGCTGGCGGCTGTTCTCGGTTCGCTACGCCAAGGAGCGGGTCTGGGTCGAGCGCTGGCTGCACATGATCAACCGTAGTCTCGCCAAGCAGCCCGCCGCTGCCCTTTCGGTCATCCGGACGGCGACGATGATCGAAGGCTATGGCGCGAGCTACCGCCAGGGGCTCGCCGACTGGCACACGATCATCGACGACCTCGCCAAGCCGACCTTCGATGGCGTGCTTGCCTTGCCGGACCTCGCCGGGGCCATCGCGGAGGCCCGGGCGGCGGCCATGCCCGATCCGCGGCAGGCGGCGCTGAAGCGCAAGATCGCGGAAATCCGCGCCCGCCTGCCGGCCGCCACGACCGCGGCGGCCGGCTGATCGTCCGACCTATCGCGGGCCATCCTCGCGCGATCTCAGTTTCGGCGGTTCGTCATAGCCGCGACGGCTCGAGTAGAACAGGAGCGCCATCAGGCCGATGCCGATGACAATGGAGAACACGATGCCGATCGCCATGGCTGCATAGCCCTGGCCGGACATCGCGGCACCCGGCAATGTCAATCCCTGATAGGCAAAGACGCCAACGGCCGCCAGGATCGCGAGCAAGACGATGCCAATCGCCACTCGCATGGTTGCTGCCTTTCCTGTTTGGGTAACAAGAACCGGCAGGCGTGTTGCGTTCCCGCGAAAGCCGCTATTTCGCGGCCGGAGCCAGCTCGTTGAGCGCCCGCTCTCCTGCGGCGATCAGTTCCGCTAGCGTGGTCTTGCCGTTCCCGGCGCTTCTGATGATCTGTCTGGCGATTCTCTTGCGCACCGAGTGCCGCTCGCCATGCTGCGTCTGCTCGCAAATCCGATCCAAAGCGGCGTTCATGATTGCCAAGGTTTTCGAATCAAACTTCCCCTCGATCATTTTGCCCCTCCCTGATCTCTCCTCTCATTGGCTGCATCGACATGGCGGATGGTCAGCATGGCGCTGACATCGAGCACATTCTCGGTCTGCTTGGCCTTCTTCATCAACGCATCGCGCTCGCGGCCGAGCGGCAACCGGCGCGCGGCGGCGCGTGCATCGCGGGCGAATTTCTGCAAACGGACCTCGAATGGCTCGGTCGGCCGCGATCTGTTTCGCTTCTTCTTCATGCCGCCTCCGATCTGGAAGCAAAGCTATTCTGCCGCTTCAACAGCGTCCTTAACCTATGAAAGCTGATCAAACCAAAGATGCAAATCTTCCGCGGTTGGAACGTTTGCCGCGGCCGGACGTAAGCCCGTTGCTTCCGCTATCCGTCCCCGGAAGATGGCGGCGGCACTCCGATGACAGGCCCCGGCGAAAGAGGTCGCCGGGGCCGTCGACGCATCAGGGAAGCAGCCGATGACACGTTCCAGCCAGGGCATCGTCAGGGACAAGAAGGGCGAGGAGCAGCCTGCCGACAAGCGGCGCGCTCAGACCGCGCACAAAACGGATCCGAAGCATTCGGTTTCGAGGGAAGCGACTCGCGACCCCAAGCTCACCAACGACGAGAAGACGCCGGGTTCGGGCATGGGCCCCGACGACAGCGGCGACGCCCCGACGGGATAGGAAAGAGCGCGCGTAGGGGTTGCTTGCGGCGCTCCGCGTCGCGACGGCTTGACGCGAACACGTCCATTATTCGGAGCCACCGTCCAGTTTGGCGACGATGCGCACCCCTTGCCAGACCTCGATCGTGCCGACATTGAAGTGCTGGCGTGCCCTGGCGACCGCTTCTTCGTCCGTCTCGCTTTCCAGCTCCATCCGCTCGCGAATGTGGCCGTCGATTCCCAACAAATAGGCCCGGTATTCCCGCATCACATTTCCCCGACTGCACCGCTGCAGATCGTCACAGACGGGGTTCCGCCCGCGCATTAACATGTGGTGGGTGTGCTTGAAGAAACTTGCCTTTTAGGTGTGACCGATCGCAACCTGATAGAGTATAATATATCATTGGCTACTTCAGAGTGAATAACATACGTTATTGAATTGGACCGGTCCGTACTCGACTTATTCGCGGGGAGACTTTTCCTTTGAGTCCACTCGTTCGTAAGCTTGAGCAGTTTGTGCGGCTGTCGTCGGCCGATCGCGCGTTCCTCACCCGCGCGGCATCGGAACGGCTGCGCAAGTTCGGTCCCCGGGTCGATATCGTGCGCGAAGGCGAGAGACCCAAGGACGTGCAATTGGTCGTTGCCGGCTGGGCATGCCGCTACAAGCAGTTGGAGGATGGCCGGCGGCAGGTGGTCTCTTTCTTCCTGCCGGGCGATATCTGCGATCTCAACGTCTTCATCCTGCGCGAGATGGATCATTCGATCGGCTCGATCACGGATGTTACCATTGCCGACCTCTCGCGCGAATTCTTCGAGGAGATCAGCGCCGGATATCCGCGCATCGTGACGGCGCTGTGGTGGGAAAGCCTGGTCGATGCTGCGATCCAGCGCGAAATGGACGCTGAACCTGGGCCAGCGCACGGCGCTGGAGCGCATGGCGCATCTGCTGTGCGAATTGTTTTTCCGCCTGCGTCTCGCCGGTCTCACCTCCGGTGACAGTTGCGACTTTCCCTTGACGCAGGCTGATCTGGCCGACGCCAGCGGGCTGTCCAAGGTACATGTCAACCGTACCCTGCAGGAATTGCGCTCGGCGAACCTGATCGTATTGAAGGGCAAGACGCTGGTCGTGCCGGATCTTCGGCGCCTGATGGAAGCCGGCCTGTTCAACGCCAACTATCTGCATATGGAGCGCGAAGGCCGTCAGCTCGATGCCATCGAGTGATGCCGCCCCGGTCGGTGATCGCTTGCGCGGGGCGCCGCGGGTCGGAAGGGTGAGCATGTGATGCTTCGCCTGTGGTTGCGCGTGGCATCGCGTACGCCTGGAGACCGTTGTAACTGGAAGTCGTGCGGCGCTCACCACCAGCCAGTCAGTCGCTGCACTGCGACGCGAGGCACGGTTCGGGTAGTCACGCAAAGTCGTCTTGAGGCGATTATTCCGTTCGCGCCTTTTTGAGAGCGTATCTATTTGTTTTTACATGGTTTTTAGGTCGCGACGGTTCTGTCACGTTCAAGAAGTCCTCGATCCTGTCGGGCGAGCAATTCTGCGCAACATGTCCCGAGTACAAATCGCCGTCGGCCATCGTATTAATCTTTATGGCCTGCGCGGCGATGCCGCAGCACTATCGCCGTAGGGCCACACCATATGAATTTCGGAGGACCGAGTGGTGCATTCGGGCGCGGGAGATGCCATAAATGGCCGCAAGTTTTCAATATTGCGGGTTTAAGAAGAAGTTGCGCTGACGCCCAGGTCCGGTTTTTCTCCATCATTTTCCATCAGTCGCAGCGAAGGGCGTTAGCTTTGTCGTTTCCATCCATGTCGTCGTCGGTTCCGGTTGCAGCGCTGGCTGGATGGATGCTGCTGCTGACCGCCAAGCACATCGTGGCGGATTTCCTTTTGCAGAATTCCTGGATGGCGATCGGCAAGGATCAGAGGACCGGCTGGGCGCTGCCTTTGTTTGCGCATTGTCTCGTGCATCTCGCGACCTCGCTGCTCCTGATCCTGATGATCGCGCCAAGATTCTGGTTCGTCGCCTTCATCGATTTCTTCATCCACCTTGCGGTGGATCGCGCCAAGGGAATCACCACCTCGACCTTCGGCGTCACGACCGAGCACCCGTGGTTCTGGTCACTGATCGGCGTCGATCAGGCGCTGCATCACCTGACCGGGTTCGGCCTTTCGATCTTCATGGCCGCGAACTGATCGGACCCTGATTCAATCAGAACCGATGATCTAACGTCGTCGGACGGCGCGTTCCGATTCGCTCAAAGCTGGCAACCCTCCCGGACGACTACTGGCGCCCGTGGTTAACCCTTCGTTAGAGAATTACACGGCATCTTCCGGACCAGGGAGAACTGCAATGTTTTCAAGCCGCAACGCCTTCGAGAACGACGTTTGCCCGGTCCGCGAAGAGCTGCTCGGACAGATGTACCGCGCCAACCCTGCCGGCCTTCAGGCCCTGGTGGAGAGTGTCTCGTCCGATGTTCGGGCCATGCTGGCGCTGTTCTGCTATCGCCGCCATCATCTGCATTCGCTGGCGCTGGCGATCGCTGCAAGCTGCAGCGAACGCGAGCTCGCCTATTTTGGCGGCCACGTCGGCAACACCCTTTACAGATTGTCCCGCCAGCCGGCTCGCTCCACAACGCCCTCGCATGGCGGCCGCAAGCCGATCACGCTGTCGACTAAGCCGCTGGCGACCTTCGCGCCGATGGTGGATGTTCTCGACGAGGATGAGGTTGCGGAGACTGTGACTGCCTGAGCTCGATACCGGGCCACGAACTCTCCCTCATCCCGAGGAGCCGCAAAGCGGCGTCTCGAGGGATGGGCCGCGGGCCTCATGGTTCGAGACGGCGCTTCGCGCCTCCTCACCATGAGGGACTCCTGCCACGTCCGGGCTACGATCCTACGGTTCAACTGCCAACACCGGCAGTCCGTGCCGGCGCCTTGCCATCGCGCATTCGGCATCGCCCGGCATGCAGGTGCGGCAGACTTCGGGCCGTATCGCATAGATTGCGCAACCCGTCGCCTCGCCGATCTTGCCTGACAGCGCCGAGCAGCGGTCGCCCTCGCAGCGCATGCCGGATTGCCTTGCATTAATGTATTGCTGCGGGATCAGGTCGAGCTCCGCGTCATCCTCGGTGGTGAAGCGCGGCCAGTTCTCCGAATAGCAGCAGCATGCGCCGCAGGCCTGGCAGGGATTGTCGGTCGTCATTCTTGTACACGGTCCATCAGACATCCTTCGGCGCTTCCCAGACCAGGCTGCGACGCCAGCGCGCCCGCAACAAGTCGCGTCTCTCCGGATATTTCTCGTCATGATAGATCGCGTTTATCACGCGGTCAGTGCGGAAACTGCGGAAATCCTTCCGCAGCTCGCACCATGCCGCCAGGATCCGCACTGCTTCGTGATAGCCGACCGCGATCGGCCAGATCGTGCGTTCGGTGTCGCGGCCACGTTCATCGCGATAGTTGAGCGTGATCTTCTTGCCGTCATGGATCTGCGCGCGCGTCCGCACCATGTCGATGCGGTCAGGCTCTCGGTTCCACGCCGAACGGGCGCGGCTTGCGGGTTCGAGCACGAACGGCCGCAAGCGCTCTGGTACGGTATCGGCGATCTTCGCCATCAAATCCTGCGCGGCGCGCGCCAGCGCCGGATCGGCATGGCCCGTGACCCAGCTCGCGCCGAGCACGCAGGCCTCGATCTCGTCGGGCGTGAGCATCAAGGGCGGCAGGTCGAATCCCTTTTCCAGGATGTAGCCCATGCCGGCTTCGCCGCGAATCGGCACGCGCTGCTCGATCAGGGTCGCGATGTCGCGATAGATCGTGCGCTTGGATGTCTCCAGTTCGGCGGCGATCGCATCCGCGGTCAGCGGCTTACGGGTGCGCCGAAGCACCTGGATGATCTGAAACAACCGGTCGGCGCGTCTCATGGTCGGTCTCTTTAGCAGGTCTCTTCGGCTCGTCTGTTCCGGGGTCGTCGATTTTCCCGCGGTCGGCCTCGCTGCTGCTGACAGGATGTTGGCAGCAGGGGGTGGCTATAACAGGACAACACCTCAACTGAAGGGAATTTGTCCATGCTGAATCGTCTTGGAAAGAGCGGCTTCGATAGCCGTCTTCAAAGGTTCAGGCGAGCCCAAAGCTTTGCGTTGGAACAGCTCGTCACGATCCATACCGTCTCCTCCGATCTCCAATGGGCGCTCATCGAACTGGCCCTGCGTTCGATCGCGGCCATGTTGACGGCCGGCGGGAAGTACCTGGTTTTCCGCAGCCGCCGTCTCGTGAAACGGGTTCGTTTGGCCACCCATTTTACCCCTGCTGACACCATGGTGGCAGCAGGGGGTCGCTAGGCTTGGCATCGTTTTGGGAATTGGGAGGCTCCAGATGATCATTCTCCATGGCTTCGGTCCGGGGTTCGGCTTGCCGGAGATCAGCCCCTTTGTGACCAAGACCGAGGTCCAATTGAAAATGGCCGGGCTTGCCTATTGCAAGGAAAAGGCGATGCCGCCGAGTTCGCCCAAGGGGCAGTTGCCCTATATCCGGGACGAAGCGGAGACGATCGCCGATTCCACCTTCATCCGCGCGCATATCGAGGGCAAATACGGCTTCGACTTCGATGCGCCCTTGAGCCTGCAGGCGCGCGCGCAGGCCTGGGCGTTCGAACGCATGATCGAGCACCACGTCTACTGGGCTTTGGTCGGCGCGCGCTGGGTCGATGAAACCAATTTTGCCAAGGGGCCGGCGCATTTCTTCGACGGCGCGCCGGAACATTTGCGCGAGAAATTGCGCGAGGACGCACAGTTTCGCGTCGCCGAGAACTATCTGCTGTCTGGCCTCGGCCGGCATGCGCCCGATGAGGACGTCGACCTCGCCGTTCGGTCGCTGTTTGCGCTTTCCGTGCAGCTCGGCGACAAACCGTATTTGATGGGCGATACACCGTGCGGCACCGATGCCACCGCATTCGGGGCGCTTGCGGGAATCCTGACGCCGTTCTTCGATTCGCCGCTACGCGCACGGACCGAGAAATTCAGAAATCTCACCAACTATGTCGACCGGATGATGGGGCAGTATTATCCGGAGTTCGCTTGGTCGCCCGTGCGTGAAGCGGCTTAAGTCGTGGGCTGGGGCTGCGCCTTCAATGCGGCCAGTTCAGCCTCGAGCTCTGCGATACGTGCGTCGCGTCCGGCCAGTGCCGCCGCGACGTCGGCGGCATCGAACTTCTGCGGGATGTGCTGCGGACAGTTGGTGTCCCAGGCGGATATCTTGAACAGGATCACCTGCTCTGGTCGCGCCCTGTAATCCTTGGGCATCAGCGATTGCGTCAGCGCCGGGTCATCCTCGACCACGCGCGCCTCTCCCCAGAGCTTGACGCGCCTGCGATGCGCGTAATCCATCACGAACATGTACGCCTTCGGATTCTCCGACAGGTTGCCCTGGGTAATGTACTGCCGGTTGCCGCTGAAGTCGGCGAACGCGATGGTGCTGGCGTCCAGGACCTTGATGAATCCCTTTGGTCCGCCGCGGTGTTGGATATAGGGCTGGCCATCGGCAGAGGCGGTCGCGAAATAGAAGCTGTTGGTGTTGGCGAGGAAGGCCGCGAGGTTGAGGTCAATCTCGGTGCGCCAGCCGCGCTGTTCGACCTGGGCATAGCCCTCGCGCGAGCCTTTGCGCGCCTGGATCGCCTTCACCGCCGGTGTGAAGGCAACGTCGCTGGCATAGGTGCGAGTGTCGGGCATTTGAGCCTCCTGGGCATGGGGCGCCAAGGCGTCGTTTCGCAACCAAAAATGGGATGGTTCCCGAATTCAAACAATCAAGGCGATTGACACTTCACTGTTGCGGGATATGCAATAATTCGATGGACCGGATTGATGCCATGCAAGCCTTCGTCGCCGTGGCCGACCTGCAGGGCTTTGCCCCCGCGGCGCGAAAGCTCGGACTGTCGCCATCGGCCGTCACCCGCCTGATCGCGGCGCTGGAGGAGCGGGTTGGCGCGCGGCTGTTGCAGCGGACCACGCGATCCGTGACGCTGACCGATGCCGGCTCGCGCTATCTGGAGCGTATCAGGCGCATTCTTGCCGATCTCGAGGAGGCCGAGGAAGCTGTCGAGGGCGAACGAACGCGTCCGGCCGGGCGATTGGTGATCTCGGCGCCGGTCGGCTTCGGCCGCCTGCATGTCAGCCCCATGGTGACGGCCTATCTGAAGCGCTATCCCGATGTCGGCGCTGACCTCAGGCTGTCCGACCGCATGATCAACCTGGTGGAGGAGGGCGTCGACCTCGCCGTCAGGATTGGGCATCTGCCTGATTCGACGCTGGTCGCGCGCCATGTCGGCGAGATGCGGCGCATCGTGGTGGCGTCGAAGGAATATCTGAACGCCCGCGGCGAGCCGAAGCGGCCCTCGGATATATCTGCGCATGACACCATTCAGTTCGGCGGCATGACGGCGGCGCCGGACTGGCGCTTCGTCGAGGGAGGGCAGGAGGTTCGTGTTTCGTCGAGCCCGCGCTTTTCATCCAACAGCGCCGATGCGGCGATTCAATATGCCGAAGCCGGCGGCGGTCTGACGCGGGTGCTGGCCTATCAGGCGGCCGCCGCGCTGAAGGCGGGGCGGCTCCGAATCGTGCTGGCGAAATTCGAACAGCCGCCGCTGCCGATCCACATCGTCTATCCGACCTCGCGCCTGCTCTCGGCCAAGGTGCGTACCTTCATCGATCTCGTCGCCGAGACCGCGGATTGGCGGTTTGGTTGACAGCCGTCATTCCCTCTTCGGCACCACGCGAAACGTCCCATTCGCCCGTGCGATCACGACGTCATCGGCCTTCGCCAGGCTCTGTGCAAAGCAGATCGTGCTGCCGGTCTTGATCACCTCGGTCTCGACGGCGAGCCATTGTCCGATCTTCGCGGTGCCGATGAAATCGACCGCGAGCGAAACCGTCACCAGTGACGATGTCCAACCCATCACCTGGGCGCAGCTATAGCCCATCGCGTTGTCGGAGAGCGCCGCGATCAATCCGCCATGGATCAGTCCGCGCGCGTTGGTATGCGGCGTTGCGAGCCTGAGCCCCATGATCACGGCCCTGTCGGTGCGCTTCGAATAAAGCGGCTCCCAGGGATCGGTGAGCGGGCTCTTGCGGAAGTGAGGCTCAAAGCCTTCCGGAATGTCGGCGATGACGGAAGTATCGGTGTTCATGGTCGGCCCGTATGTTGGCGATCTCGGCACCATTGAACGCGATGTCGGTGACAGTTTCACCGCATACAAAGTTTTAAACGGCATCTGCGCGCATGTTTGAAATGCCCTGCCCCACAAACGACACCTCATCCTGAGAGCGTGAGAATCTTTAGGCAATGAGCATTTGCCACAGCCGCGGTGCTGTGATTCGCTTGCATTGCGCGCGAGGCAGGGGCTGACGATGGCTGACGAGCAATTGTTCGAGGGGTTACCTGAGCAGGAAAGACCGCAGGCCGAAGGGCGTGGTGCGCTGCGGCTGCGGGTGCCGGAACGCAGTCAGATCGGCATGCAGGTGGCGGCATTGGACGATCTGATCTCGGAGGATCATCCGGTCCGCTCGGTCTGGGCGTTCGTCGAGGGGCTGGATCTGTCGGCGTTGCACGAGGTGATCAAGGCGCGCGAGGGCCAGCCCGGACATCCGCCAGCAGCACCGGAACTGATGTTGGCGCTTTGGCTGTGGGCCACGGTCGATGGGGTGGGCAGCGCCCGCCAACTGGATCGGCTGTGCCGCGATCATCTGGTCTATCGCTGGTTATGCGGCGGGGTGTCGATGAACTATCACAGCCTGTCGAACTTCCGGATCGCGCATATGGCAGTTCTGGAGCGGCTGCTGGCGCAGGGGGTCGCATCCATGGTGGAAGCTGGCCTGGTGTCGCTCGACACGTTGGCGCAGGATGGCTTGCGGGTGCGCGCGGGTGCCGGGGCGAGTTCCTTCCGCCGGCGCGCGCGGCTTGATGATCTGCTCACCGCGGCGCAGACGCGGGTGGCGCGCCTGCGCGCTGAAGCCGAGACGGATCCGGCGGCTGGCGATCGTCGCCAGCGGGCGGCGAAGGCGCGTGGCGCCCGCGAGCGCGAGGCGCGGATCGCGGCGGCGCAGCAGCGCATGAAGGAACTGGAGGTCGAGCGGGAGCGGCGCGAGAAGACCAACAAGAACCAGGTGGCCAAGCAGAAGGAGCCGCGCGCTTCGACCACCGATACCGACGCGCGGGTGATGAAGATGGCCGATGGTGGGTGGCGTCCGGCTTATAACATGCAGATCATCTCGGCGCCGGAACACCAGGTGATCGTTGCGGTCGACATCGATACCAGCGGCTCGGATCGCGGCCTGGCGCAACCGGGGATCGAGACGGTGCACGCTGAAGGCTACGACCCCTCCAACTATCTGGTCGACGGCGGCTTCACCAAGAACGACGACATCGAGTGGGCCCACGCCAAAGATATCAAACTGTGGTGCCCGGCGGGGCAAACCAGGCACGGCACCGACCCTTATGCGCCGAAGCAGGGTGACGGTGTTGGCGTCGCGGATTGGCGTGAACGCATGCAGAGCAAGGACGGTAAGGCATTCTACCGACTGCGCGCCGAGCACGAATGCATCAATGCCCATGCCCGCCGCATGGGACTGCGCCAGCTAACCCTGCGCGGCAAGATCAAGGCCCGCCTCCATCTGCTGTGGTTCGCCGTCGCTCACAACATGATGCGCTTCCTCGCCTTGCACGCCAAGGCGCAGGTCGCGGCATGAACAGAGGCGTCCACGCCAGCAGGTGCCCACAAAGCGCCGCAGCAGCCGCAGCACCGGCCCGGAGGTCAGATCGCGGTCATTCGGCGCCGGCTCAACCGAAAAGCTTTACGGTCTGTGCCTTCCAGCCCATCACATGTAAAATTCTCCGGACAAGGCGAATCATTCTCACCCTCTGAGGAGCGGCCGTCAGGCCGCGTCTCGAAGGATGGGCCACGGGCGAGATAGGGGCCTCATGGTTCGAGATGGCGCTTCGCGCCTCCTCACCATGAGGGTTTGCAGCCGGGTGTTGCTCACCCGACAATTCTACAACGGCAATCCGACGTAGTTCTCCGACAGCGACGTCGACGCCGCCTTGGAGCTGACGAGATACTCCAGCTCGGCGAGCTGGATCCTTGCGCCGAACTCGCCTTGGTCGGGGAATTTGTGCAGCATCGAGGTCATCCACCAGGAGAAGCGCACCGCCTTCCAGACCCGCGCCAGCGCCCTGGCGGAATAGTCATCGATGCCGGCTGAGGATTTCTCGTCGTAATACTCGCGCAGGGCCTGCGCGAGGTAATGCACGTCGCTGGCGGCGAGGTTCAGCCCCTTGGCTCCGGTCGGTGGCACGATGTGCGAGGCGTCGCCGGCCAGGAACATCCGGCCGAAGCGCATCGGCTCGGCGACGAAGCTGCGCAGCGGCGCGATGCTCTTTTCGATCGAGGGACCGATGACGAGCTCGTCCGCCGCCTTCTGGTCGAGCCGCCGCTTCAGCTCGTCCCAGAAACGCTCATCGGGCCATTGGTCGATGTGCTCGTCGAGCGGACACTGCACGTAGTAGCGGCTGCGATGCATCGAGCGCATCGTGCACAGCGCGAAGCCGCGCTCATGGTTGTTATAGATCAGTTCGGGCGAGACCGGTGGAGTGTCCGAGAGGATGCCGAGCCAGCCGAACGGATAGACCCGCTCATAGGTCTTGATCGCTTGAGCCGGCACGCTGGCGCGGCTGACGCCGTGGAAACCGTCGCAGCCCGCGATGAAGTCGCAGGCGATCTCGCCTGCTTTGCCGTCCTTCACGTAAGAGACGCGGGGATGGTCGGTGTCGAAATCATGCGGCTGGACGTCGGTGGCCTGGTAGATGGTGGTAAGCCCGGCTTGCTGCCGCGCGTTCATCAAATCGAGCGTCACCTCGGTCTGGCCGTAGATCATGACCGTCTTGCCGGTTGCCGCATGCATGTCGATGCGATGGCGGGCGCCGCCGAAGGCGAGTTCCAGCCCGTGATGGATAAGGCCCTCGCGATGGGCACGCTCGCCCGCGCCGACTTCATCGAGCAGCCCGACCGTGCCTTCTTCCAGCAGGCCGGCGCGGATCCGGCCCAGCACATAGTCGGCGGTCTGCCGTTCGAGAATGACGTTGTCGATCCCGTAGGCGTGAAGTAGTTGCCCAAGCAACAATCCTGCCGGACCTGCGCCTATGATTGCTACCTTTGACCGCAATACTTGCTCCTCCCGATATTGTAGGCTTCAGCTTATACCGCCTGGCGGGCCGCTGTCGTCAGCTTGCAATGGTAATTATATCATATAACAATAATCGCAAAGGGCCACCAAGGGCCTGCAAAGAGGGAGAGAATGCCGATGAGGAAGACGGTTCTGGCGTTGCTACTGGCCGCCGGCGTGACCCCTGCGTTCGGGCAGGAGAAGACTTTCGACCTGAAGATCTCGCACTGGGTGCCGGCGTCCCATCCGCTGCAGAAATCGCTGGAGGACTGGGCCGCGGCGGTGGAAAAGGATTCCGGCGGCACCATCAAGGGCAAGGTGTTCCCGGCGCAGCAACTCGGCAAGGCCTTTGACCATTACGACATGGCGCGCGACGGCATCGCCGATGTCACCTATGTCAATCCGGGCTACCAGCCCGGCCGCTTCCCGATCGTCGGCGCCGGCGAACTGCCGTTCCTGATCTCGGACGCCAAGGGCGGCTCGATGGGATTGGATGCCTGGTACCGCAAATATGCCGAGAAGGAGATGAAGGACGTCAAATATTGTCTCGCCTTCGTCCATTCGCCGTCTTCGTTCCATTCGCGCACCAAGAAGATCGTCGTCCCGGAGGACGTCAAGGGTCTGAAGATCCGCCCCGCCCATGCCACCATGGCCAATTTCGTCACCTCGCTCGGCGGCACCAATGTGCAGTCCTCCGCACCTGAAGTGCGCGATATCATCGAGCGCGGTGTCGCCGACGGCGTCACCTTTCCCTGGGGCTCGCTGGTGCTGTTCGGCATCGACAAGGTGACGAAATACGACATGGAAGCGCCGCTCTATGTCACGACCTTCGTCTTCGTGATCAACAAGGACAAGTACAACGCGATGTCCGACCGCCAGAAGGCGGCGATCGACAAGAACTGCTCGACCGAGATGGCCGGTATCGTCGGCGAGCACTGGGGCAAGTTCGAGGATGCCGGCATCGACAAGGTGAAAGCCGAGTCCGGCCACGAGGTCTACAAGCTGACGCCGGAGCAAACGGCGCTGTGGAAGAAGGCGGCCGAGCCGCTGGTCAACACCTGGGCCGCCGGCGTCAAGAAGGCCGGCGTCGATGCGGATGCCGCGATGGCGGACCTGAAGGCCTCGCTCACGAAGTACAACGCGCTCGCGCAGTAGTTCTCCCTCTCCCGCTTGCGGGAGAGGGCCGGGGTGAGGGTGCCTCCGCGATGGGAGCGCTCGTGTGGAGACAGCCCTCACCCGGCGTTAACGCCGACCTCTCCCGCAAGCGGGAGAGGTGAACCGAGCTCGCCGATAGCCGATCGATATCAAGCCATAGGATGCCCCGTATATGAAACGCGCTTACATGGACCGTTTCATCGACACGATCGAATGGATCGCGGCCGGATTCGTCGGCATCGTCGCCGCCAATATCTTCCTCGCGGTGCTCTTGCGGAACACGCTGAACTACTCGATTCCCGATTCCTTCGACATCGGCCGGATGCTGCTGGGCATCCTGATTTTCTGGGGCATCGCCGCGACCTCCTATCGCGGCACCCACATCACCGTCGATCTGGTCTGGGCCAATGTCGGGCCGAGATACCAGCGCATCATCGACGTGTTCGCGACGTTGGTGCTGCTGTTCGTGGTCACCGTGCAGACCTGGACGCTGTTCGACAAGGTGCGCGGCACCTATAACGACAATGTCCAGACCTTCGACCTGCACATGCCGACCTGGCCGTTCTTCGCGCTCGCCTGGATCGGCGACGTCTCCGCTGTGCTCTTGATTGCGATCCGCACCTATCGGCTGATCTTCCATCCGGAAGAAATGCACGATCCCAAGATCAAGGCGACGGAGTAAGCGCCGATGAGCACCGATGCCGTCGCCATCATCGGCTTTGTCGCGCTGTTCGCGCTGATGCTGCTCCGCGTGCCGGTCGGCATGGCGATGGGCCTCGTCGGCGTCTGCGGCTTCAGCTATCTGGTCGGCGCCACGCCGGCGCTGAAGCTGGTCGGCCAGACCTCGATGCGCACGGTGACCGACTACACCTTCGGCGTGATCCCGATGTTCCTGTTGATGGGGACCTTCGTCAGCAATTCCGGCATGAGCCGCGAATTGTTCCGCGCCGCCAACGGCTTTGTCGGCCATCTCCGCGGTGGCTTAGGGATCGCCACCGTCGCCGCCTGCGGCGGCTTTGCCGCGATCTGCGGCTCCTCGGTCGCGACCGCCGCGACGTTCTCGGCGGTGGCCTATCCGGAGATGCGCCGCTTCGGCTATCCGCAATCCTTTGCCACTGGCGTGATCGCGGCGGGCGGCACGCTCGGCGCGATGCTGCCGCCGTCAACCGTGCTCGCGGTCTACGGCATCATCACCGAGCAGGACATCGGGAAACTCTTCATCGCCGGAATCATCCCCGGCCTGCTCGCGATGACCATGTACATGATCACCATCGCGCTGATCGGCTATGTCAGGCCGGGCTTCCTGCCGACGGGCAAACGGATTCCCTGGCGCGAGCGCTTCGCCGGCCTACGCGACATCTGGGCGCCGGTGCTGCTGTTCATCTTTGTGATCGGCGGCCTCTACGGCCTGCCGTTCCTGCCGCGCTTCACGCCGACGGAAGCGGGCGGCGTCGGCGCCACCGGCGCGTTCCTGATCGGCGTTCTCACCGGACGATTGGACAAGGAGAAGATCCTCAATTCGCTGCTGCAGGCGACGCGCACCGCGGCCGCGGTGTTCACCGTGCTGATCGGCGCGCTGATCTTCGGCTATTTCCTGACGGTGACGCAGACCCCGCAGAAGGTCACGGAATTCCTCACCGGCCTCGGCCTCGGCAGCTACGGCATCCTTGCCGTCATCATGGTGATGTATCTCGTTCTCGGCTGCCTGATGGATGCCATGGCGATGATCATCCTGACCGTTCCGATCATCTTCCCGGTCATCATGCATCTTGGTTTTGATCCGATCTGGTTCGGCGTCATCATCGTGATGACGGTCGAACTCGGCCTGATCCATCCGCCTGTTGGCATGAACGTGTTCGTAATCAAGAGCGTGGTGAAGGACGTCTCCTTCTCCACGATCTTCAAGGGCGTGATCCCCTTCGTCGTCACCGACCTGATCCGGCTCGTGATCCTGATCGCCTTCCCGCTGCTCGCCACCTGGCTGCCGCAACGCATGATGGCGAATTGATCAATCGGCCCTGCCGGCTAGCCGCTCGGCGGCGCCAGCGGCTGCACGATTTCCTGGAACGGCGGCAGGGCCTCGCAGGCGGCCGCATGCGCCTTCAGCGCCGGATAGCGCTCGTCAAACAGGGCAGGGTGTGCCTCGCCGGTGAAGCGCAGCACGCAGGCGACCGCGATATCGGCGTGCGCGATACGCTCGCCGAACCACCAGGGCGTCTTGACCGCTGCGCGCTCCTTTTCCAGCACATCGAGCACGCCGCCGATCTGCGCCTCGCAGCGCTCGACCCAGAGCTTAAGCTGATCCTTACGCAGCACGCGCTCGTAGATCAGGCTCACCGCCTTGTCGCCAAGCCCGGTGGCAAGCGCGCAGATGCGCAAATGCCTGCGCCGCTCCGGTCCCTTTGCCGGCATCATCGCCTTTTCCGGCCCGACCAGTTCGTCGAGATAGTCGAGGATCGCCGAGCTCTCGATCAGCGACTCGCCACTATCGAGCACCAGCGTCGGCACCCGCCGGAGCGGATTATAGGCCGCGATCTTGTCGCCATCGCCAAAGGTCGACCACGGCCGATGCTCGAACGATAGGCCATAGAGCCGCAGCGCGATCGCGGTGCGGCGGACGAACGGGGAGTCGTATTGGCCGATCAGGATCATGCTCACTCCCCCTCATCACTCGCCAGCACGCCCTTCACCGCGCGCGCCCAACCCGCCAGCTTGCGCTCGCGGGTGGCCTGGCTCATCGCCGGCTTGAAGCGGTGCTCCAATCGCCAGTTGTCGGCAAACTTCGTCGACTCCGGATAGACGCCAGCGGCAAGGCCGGCGAGATAGGCGGCGCCCAGCGCCGTGGTTTCCTGGATCATCGGGCGGTCGACCGGGGCGTCGAGCAGATCGGCCAATCGCTGCATGGTCCAGTCGGAGGCGGTCATGCCGCCGTCGACGCGGAGCACGATGTTGGCCGCGGTGGCGTCAGGCCAGTCGGCGCGCATCGCGGCCCAGAGGTCGTAGGTCTGGTAGCAGACGCTTTCCAGCGCCGCATGTGCGAGCTCGGCCGGGCCGGTGTTGCGGGTAAGGCCGAACAGCGCGCCGCGCACGCGCGGATTCCAGTAGGGCGCGCCCATGCCGACAAAAGCCGGCACAAGATAAACGCTCTGCATCGAATCGGATTTGTCGGCGAGCGGGCCGGTCTCGGCGGCCTGCTTGATAATGCCGAGCCCGTCGCGCAGCCACTGCACCGCGCTTCCGGCGACGAAGATCGAGCCTTCCAGCGCATAGGTGCGTTTGCCGGCGAGCTGATAGGCGATCGTGGTCAGCAGCTTGTTCTTCGATTTGACCGGCGTGGTACCGGTGTTGAGCAGCGCGAAGCAGCCGGTGCCATAGGTCGACTTGATCATGCCGGGCTCGAAACAGGCCTGCCCGATGGTCGCGGCCTGCTGATCGCCGGCGATGCCTGCGATGGCGATGGCGCCGCCAAACAGGTCGGGGATGCTGTTGCCGAATTTGGCGGACGAGTCCTTCACCTCGGGAAGCATCGAGCGCGGCACGCCGAGGATCTTCAAGAGGTCGTCATCCCACTCGCCGGTGTGGATGTTGAAGAGCAGGGTGCGGGAGGCGTTGGTGGCGTCGGTCGCGTGGACCTTGCCGCCGGTGAGCCGCCACAAGAGATAGCAATCGACGGTGCCGAACAGCAGTTCGCCGCGCTCGGCGCGCTCCCTTGCGCCGGGCACGCTGTTGAGGATCCAGGCGACCTTTGTCCCCGAGAAATAGGGGTCGATGATCAACCCGGTCTTGGCCGAGATCATGGGCTCATGGCCCTCGGCTTTCAGTGTGGCGCAGAAATCCGCGGTACGACGGTCTTGCCAGACGATGGCGCGATGCACTGCCTGGCCCGTGGCACGGGCCCATACCACGGTGGTCTCGCGCTGGTTGGTGATGCCGATCGCGGCGACGTCCTTGGCCTTCAGGCCCGCCTTCTCCAGCGCATTGCGGCAGGTGGCAATCGTCGAGGTCCAGATGTCCTCCGGCTCATGCTCGACCCAGCCGGAGGCTGGGAAATGCTGCGGAAACTCCTGCTGCGCCACCGCCGCGATGGAGATGTCGCTGCGGAACACGATGGCGCGCGAGGACGTGGTGCCCTGATCGATGGCCAGCACAAAGGACATGGCGCTCCTTCCCGAGGGTGATCGTTTGCGCCAAGGGAGCGGATTGGCGAGGGAAGGTCAATATCTCACTGGCGCCGCCTCAAGCTCCGCCGTCGTCCCGGGCTTGACCCGGGACGACGTGTGGAGGCAGATTGCTAGAACTACACCGCCGCCGTCGTGACGCCGCCGTCGATGACGATGGTCTGGCCGGTCATGAAGGTGGAGGCGTCGGAGGCGAGATAGGCGACCGCGCCGGCGATCTCGTCGGGCTCGCCGATGCGGCGCAGTGGCGTGGTGGCGGTGCGCCGTTTCAGAAGTTCGGCGTCTTCCCAGAGCGCGCGGGCGAAATCGGTCTTGACCAGTCCCGGCGCGACGCAATTGACGCGCACGCCCTTCGGGCCCCATTCGCCGGCGAGGCTGCGGCAGAGCGCGAAGTCGGCGGCCTTGGAGATGCCATAGGCGCCGATCACGGTCGAGCCGCGCAATCCCCCGATCGAGGAGATGATCACGACCGAGCCATTGCCGCGCTCGGCCATCTGGGGGATCGCCAGCGCGCAGAGCCAGATGTTGCTCTTGACGTTAGAGCCCATGATCTTGTCGAACGCCTCATCCTTGATGTCGAGCAGCGGGCCGTAATAGGGGTTCACGGCGGCGTTGCAGACGAGGATGTCGATCTTGCCGTAGTGCTTGGTCGCGCCCGCGATCAGCGCTTCGACCTCCTCGCGACGCGAGATGTTGCAGGGGATGACATGCGCGTCCCCGCCGTTACTGTTGATGCCGTCGGCCACGTCCTTGCAGGCGTCCGCCTTGCGCGAGGAGATCACCACCTTGGCGCCGAGCTTCGCGAGCAACTCGGCGGAGGAACGGCCGATGCCGCGGCTCGAACCGGTAATGACGGCGACCTTTCCGGTGAGATCGAAGGGGGTGTTCTTCATTGTTGTTGGTTCCTCCGCTTGTTCGTTGTCATCGCCCGGCTTGACCGGGCGATCCAGTATTCGGCAGACAAGCATTGCTTGACCGAGAAGCCGCGGTGTACTGGATTCCCCGCCTTCGCGGGGAATGACCAGACGTGCTAGATCAGATCAACCCGCCCGCGTCAGCGACGCGGCGCAGGTGATATTCGGTGTCGCCAAAGGTGTTCTCGATCATGGTCAGGCGCTTGAAGTAGTGGCCGATCTTGGCCTCCATCGTCATGCCGATGCCGCCATGGAGCTGGATCGACTGCTGGCCGACGAACTTCAGCGACTTTCCGATCTGCACCTTGGCCGCCGCGATTGCGCTGGCGCGTTCCTTGGCATCCTCGAAGTCACCAGCCATGGTCGCGAACATCGACATCGAGCGGGCCTGCTCGGCCGCGACGAACATGTCGGAGGCGCGGTGCTGCAGGCTCTGGAACGAGCCGATCGCGACGCCAAATTGCTTGCGCGTTTTGATGTACTCGACGGTTTCCTTCAGCGACTCATCCATCGCGCCGACCGCCTCCGCGCACAGCGCAACGCGGGCCTCATCAACCACGCGCTCGATCAGCGCAAGCGCGTCCTCCGGGTTGCCGATCGCGGCATCGCCGCCGACTTCCACGCCGGTGAAGCTGATGTCGGCGGCGTGCAGGCCGTCCTGGGTCGGATAGCCCTTCCTGCTGATGCCTTTGGCGTTGGCCGGCACCAGGAACACGCCGATGCCATTTCTGTCGCGCCGCTCGCCCTTGGTGCGCGCGGTCACGATCAGCGTGTCGGCGTTCTCGCCGTTGAGGACGATGAACTTCTCGCCGTCGATCACCCAGCCGGCGCCCTTCTTCTTCGCGGTGGTGGTGACGTCGAACAGGTCGTAACGCGAGTTCTTCTCGAGCTGCGCGAATGCGAACGTCTTGCTGCCGTCGATGATGCCGGGAATGTGCGCGGCCTTCTGCTCGGCCGAGCCGCCATGGCGCAGGAAGCCGCCGCCGATCACCACCGTCGCGAGATAGGGCTCGACCACGAGCGCCTTGCCGAGCGCTTCCATCACGATCATGGTCTCGACGCCGCCGGCGCCGAACCCGCCGTCGGCCTCCGTGAAGGGCAGGCCGAGCAGGCCCTGCTCGGCGAGCTTGCTCCAGACGGCTTTGCTCCAGCCGCCTTTCTCCTTCATGTACTTCTTGCGCTGCTCGAAATCGTAGGAATCCGTCAGCAGGCCGTCGATGCTTTCCTTGAGAAGCCGCTGCTCCTCGGACAAATCAAAATCCATTTTCCCGTTTCTCCAAAATCACGCGGGCACCGTTCCTGCCCCGATCTCCCATCGTCATCCCCGCGAAGGCGGGGATCCAGTACCCACCGGCGGTCATCGTGAATCACGATCGCCGCGGCGTACTGGGTCCCCCGCCTGCGCGGGGGACGACAGTTGAGTTTGCGGCCTCAAAGCCCCAGCACCGCCTTGGCGATGATGTTGCGCTGGATCTCGTTGGAGCCGCCGTAGATCGAGACCTTGCGGTTGTTGAAGTAGCTCGGCGCGATCTGGGCGGTCCAATCCATCGCCTCGTTCGAGCCGTCGTCGCCATGCACGTCATAGGGCGCGGCGAATGGGCCGATCACTTCCATCAACAGCTCGGTGGTGGTCTGCTGGATCTCCGAGCCCTTGATCTTGAGCACTGACGAGGCCGGGTTGGGCTTGCCCTTGCCGTGCTTGCCTTCGTCGGCGACGACGCGAAGCTGCGTCAGCTCCAGTGCCTTCAGTTCGATCTCGCAGGCCGAGAGCTTTTCGCGGAAGCTGGGATCCTGGATCACCGGCCGGCCGCCGGACTCGACCTTGGAGGCGAGTTCCTTGATGCGGCGCAGCCGCTCCTTGGAGACGCCGACCCGTGCAATGCCGGTGCGCTCGTTACCGAGCAGGAATTTCGCGTAGTCCCAGCCCTTGTTCTCCTCGCCGATCAGGTTCTCGATCGGGACCTCGACATTGTCGAAGAAGACCTCGTTGACCTCATGGCCGCCGTCGATGGTCTGGATCGGCCGAACCGTGACGCCCTTCGACTTCATGCTGAAGACGATGAAGGAGATGCCCATCTGCTTCTTCGCACTCGGATCGGTGCGGCACAGGCAGAAGATCATGTCGGCATGCTGCGCGAGCGTGGTCCAGGTCTTCTGGCCGTTGATGATCCACTTGTCGCCCTTGCGCTCGGCCTTGGTCCGGAGCGAGGCGAGGTCGGAACCCGAGCCGGGCTCTGAGAAGCCCTGGCACCACCAGTCGTCGACATTGGCGATGCGCGGCAGGTACTGCTTCTTCTGCGCCTCGTTGCCGAAGGTGTAGATGACCGGGCCGACCATGCTGACGCCGAAGGCGAGCGGCTGCGGCGCCGGATAGGCCTGCAGCTCCTCGTTGAAGATGTAATGCTGCACGGATGTCCAGCCGGTGCCGCCATATTCCTTCGGCCAGTGCGACACGCCCCAGCCTTTCTTGTTCAGGATGCGCCACCAGGTGACCATCTCGTCCTTCGAGAGATGGCGCCCCTCCTGCATCTTCCGCCGCGTGTCCGGCGGCACGTTATCCCTGAAGAACGCCCGCACTTCCTCGCGAAACGCCACTTCTTCCTTGGTGAAAGCGAGATCCATCGGATCCTCCCTGATTAAACTCCAGAACTCTTTCTTCCGTCGTCCCGGCGCACGCCGGGACCCATAACCACCGGCTTTCGTTGGTCACTAAGGCGTCTGCCACCGAGTCCCGGGTCAAGCCCGGGACGACAAGCTAGTGCACCACCTCGAACAAACCGGCCGCCCCCATGCCGCCGCCGACGCACATGGTCACAACCGCATACTTCGCCTTGCGGCGCCGTCCTTCGATCAAGGCGTGGCCGGTGAGCCGCGCGCCCGACATGCCGTAGGGATGGCCGACCGCGATCGCGCCGCCATTGACGTTGAGCTTATCAGGGTCGATGCCGAGTTTGTCGCGGCAATAGAGCACCTGCACCGCAAAGGCCTCGTTGAGCTCCCAGAGGTCGATGTCCTCGACCTTCAGGCCGTGGCGCTTGAGGAGGCGCGGCACGGCGAAGACTGGACCGATGCCCATCTCGTCGGGCTCGCAGCCGGCGGAGACGAAGCCGCGGAAGATGCCGAGCGGCTTCAGGCCGCGCCTGGCGGCTTCCTTGTCGCTCATGATCACGGTCGCGCTGGCGCCATCGGAAAGCTGGCTGGCATTGCCGGCGGTGATCGTAAATCCTTCGCCGCGCACGGGCTTCAGGCCCGCGAGGCCTTCGGCCGTGGTGTCGGGCCGCGGACCTTCGTCCTGCGACAGCGTCACCTCCTTGAACGACACTGCGCCGGTCGCTTTGTCGGTCACCGCCATCTGGGTGGTGATCGGCGCCAGCTCGTCCTTGAACTTGCCGCCCTGCTGGGCGGCTGCGGTGCGGCGCTGGCTCTCCAGCGAATATTCGTCCTGCTTCTCGCGCGAGATGTTGTAGCGCTTGGCGACCACTTCGGCGGTGTCGATCATGGGCATGTAGACCTCGCCCTTGATCTTCAGCAGTGCCGGGTCCTGCGCATGGAATGTGTTGATCTTGTCGTTCTGCACCAGGCTGATCGATTCACCGCCGCCGCCGACCGCGATCTCGACGCCGTCAAACAGCACCGAGCGCGCGGCAAGCGCGATTGCCTGCAGGCCGGAAGCGCATTGCCGGTCGATGGTGGTGCCGGCGACCGTCACGGGAAGGCCGGCGCGGAGCAGCGCCTTGCGTGCGATATTGCCGCCGGTTGAGCCCTGCTGCAGGGCCGCGCCCATCACGACGTCCTCGATCTCCCTCGGATCGACCTTGGCGCGAGCGACCGCCTCGCCGATGGCATGGCCGAGCAGCGTCGCGCCTTCGGTGACGTTGAGCGCGCCGCGATAGGCCTTGCCGATCGGCGTGCGGGCGGTGGAGACGATAACGGCGTCGGTCATGAACGACCTCCTGTTGTGGTTTCCGGTTGTTGTTTGGCTGCGCTGTCCGGAGCGGCCCGCTGCTGGCGCAGTTCGTGGCGGGAGAGTTTTCCAACCGGCGTTCGCGGCAATTCCTCGACGAATTCGAGCGCGGCCGGCAGTTCATGCTTGCCGAGCTTGCCGGTGAGGAAGGTGCGCAGATCGTCGATGGTGAACGGCGTGGTGCCATCGCGCAGCTTGATGAAGGCTTTCGCGGCCTCGCCCCGGTAGTCGTCGGGGATGCCGATCACGATCACTTCCTGCACCGCGGGGTGCGTATAGATCGCCTGTTCGATCATCTGCGGATAGACGTTGAAGCCGCCGGAGATGATCATGTCCTTCTTGCGGTCGACCAGGTAGAAATAGCCGTCCGCGTCCATGTAGCCGATGTCGCCGGTGAGGAAGCGGTCGCCGACAAAGGCCTCGGTGGTTTCCTTTGGCCGGTTCCAGTAACCTTTGGTGACGTTCGGCCCACGAATCCGGATCTCGCCGACTTCGCCCACGGGCAGGACCTGCTTCGGATCATCCAGCGAAACCACATCAAGCTCGATGCCCGGCAGCATCAGGCCGATCGAGCCGGGCTTGTCCGGCCCTTCCTTCACGTGACCGGTGCCCGGCGAGCAGGTCTCGGTCATGCCCCAGCCGCTGCGGAGCTTCATGCCGACCCGTCGCTCGAAGATCTTTGCGACTTCCACCGGCAGCGGCGCGCCGCCGGAGCCGCAGCTCACCAGCGAGGACAGGTCGCGCTTGTCGAGATCGGGCAGGGCGGCGATCGCGATCCACATCGTGGGCACGCCCGGGAAGACGGTGGCGCGCTTGACCTCGATGTCGCGCATCACGGCCTGGACGTCGAAGCGCTGGTGCAGCGAGATCAGGTGGCCGTGCCGGATCGAGGACAAGAGCACGACCGTCAGCGCGTAGATGTGGAACAGCGGCAGCACGCAGATCACGCGCTCGATCGCATCGCGCTCCGCGCGGGCGGCCTTGCCCCAGACGTCATAGATCGACACCGCCGCGGTCAAATTGCCGTGGCTCAGCATCGCGCCTTTCGGCAGGCCTGTGGTGCCGCCGGTATATTGCAGCAGCGCGACGTCGTCGGCGCTGACCTCAGGCCATTTGGCGGGCCTGGTCGCGCCGTCGACGAACTGGCGGTAGGTGATGACGGCGGGATTGTCGGGCAGGGCCGTTTGCGGCGTGCCGATCTTGCCCCAATGATCGTCCTCGCAGACGATCAGCCGGTCGAGCAGGCCTTTGTCGAGGAATTTCAGCGCGGTCGGCAACAGCGCCGAGAGGTTGCTGGTGATGAGGATGCGCGCGCCGGAATCGGCGAGCTTGTGCGAGAGTGCGATCTCGCCGTCGAGCGGCGAGAGATGCACGACGCGGGCGCCGGCCTTGAGCGCGCCGAAGAAGTTGATCGGATGGTCGGGCGTGTTGCCGAGGAACAGCGCTACCGAGGTGTCCCTGCCGTAACCGGCGCGCAGGAAGGCGGAAGCCGCGGTTTCGACCAGCGCTTCCAGCTCCGCATAGGTGATCGGCCGGTCGCGGAATTCGATCACCGTCCGCGGGCCGTAGGCTGCGGCCGCGGACGAGAGCAGGTCAGGCAATGAGCCGCGCGCGATCGGGTCGTCCCAATGCACGCCCTTCGGATAAAACTGTTCGCCGGGGTGGGTCATGGTACTCACTGGGCCGTCATTCCGGGGCGCGCGAAGCGCGAACCCGGAATCCATTGGGCACATACACAGGCGGAGAAATGGATTCCGGGCTCACGCTTGCGCGTGCCCCGGAATGACAAGTGGCAACAGTCGTCCATCAAGCCGCCTTCGACGGCGCGGCAAGCGAGGCGAACGTCTTGCCTTCATCGGCGAGGCGCTTGAGCAGCGGCGCCGGCTCGAGCGAGGGATCGTTGGTCTCCTTGGCATAGAAGGAGAGGCGATCGGCGATGTGCTTCAGGCCCACGGTGTCGGCCCAGAACATCGGGCCGCCGCGATAGATCGGCCAGCCATAGCCGTAGAGCCAGACCACATCGATATCGGACGGCCGCGCCGCGATGCCTTCGTCCAGGATCCGCGCGCCCTCGTTGATCATCGGATACATCATGCGCTCGAGGATCTCGTCGTCGCTGACGACGCGCTTCTTGCGGCCGAGACGCGCGAGCGTCTCGTCGATCAGCTTCTCGACTTCCGGATCGGGCAGCGCCGCGCGCGAGCCGGCTTCATATTTATAATAGCCCTTGCCGGTCTTCTGGCCGAAGCGGCCGGCTTCGCACAGCGCGTCCGCGATTTCCGACTTGATGCCGCGGTCCTTGCGCGAGCGCCAGCCGATGTCGAGGCCGGCGAGGTCGCCCATCGCGAACGGGCCCATCGGCATGCCGAATTTTGTCACGACGGCGTCGACCTGCTGCGGCAGCGCGCCTTCGAACAGCAGCTTCTCGGCCTGCTTGCCGCGCTGCGCGAGCATGCGGTTGCCGACGAAGCCGTCGCAGACGCCGACCACGGCCGGCACCTTCGCGATCTTGCGCGCGATCGATACCGCTGTGACCAGCGCGTCGGGCGCGGTCTTATCGGCGCGCACGATCTCGCACAGCTTCATGACGTTGGCGGGCGAGAAGAAGTGCATGCCCAGCACGTCCTGCGGCCGCTTGGTCTCCTTCGCGATCTCGTCGATATTCAGGTACGAGGTATTGGAAGCGAGCACTGCGCCCGGCTTGGCAAATTGATCGAGCTTGCCGAACACTTCCTTTTTCACCGCCATGGTCTCGAACACCGCCTCAATGACGAGGTCGGCGTCCTTGACGTTCTCGAGGCCGACCACGCCATGGATCAGCGCCATCCGCTTGGCGGGCGCGTCGGCTGGGATGCCACCGCGGGCGGCGGTCGCCTCATAGTTCTTCTGCATCACGCCCAGGCCGCGCTTGAGCTGCTCCTCGCCGGTCTCGATCAGCGTCACCGGAATGCCGGCATTGGCAAAGGACATCGCGATGCCACCACCCATGGTGCCGGCGCCGATGATGGCGACGCGCTCGACCGGGCGCGGCTTCGTGCCATCTGGCACACCAGCGATCTTCGCGGCTTCGCGCTCCGCGAAGAAGGCGTAGCGTTGCGCCTTGGACTGGTCGCCGGAGACGAGCTTCAGGAAGGTCTCGCGTTCCTTCTTCAGGCCTTGATCGAAGGGCAGGTCGATCGCGGCGCCGACCGCGTCGGCGGCGGCGAACGGCGCTTCCAGGCCGCGAGCGCGCTTGGTCAATGCGGCGACCGCATTTGTGAAGATCGAGCGGTCAGCCTTGGCCGCGGCGAGTTTGGAGTCGTCGTCGCGCAACTTGCGCAACGGACGCTTCTCCGCCAGCACCTTGCGCGCGAAGGCTTCGCCGCCGGCGGCCGGTCCCTCGACGATCTCCTCGATCAGCCCGCTCTTAAGCGCTTCCGGAGCGCCGATCGGATCGCCGCCGACGATCATCTTGACCGCGAGCTCGGGTCCGACCGCGCGCGGCAGGCGCTGGGTGCCGCCGGCGCCGGGTAGAAGTCCGAGCTTGACTTCGGGCAGGCCGAGCCGGGCGTCCTTGGTCGCCACGCGATAGTGGCATGCCAGAGCGACTTCGAGGCCGCCGCCGAGCGCGGTGCCGTGGATCGCGGCAACGATCGGCTTCGGCGAATTCTCCATCACCTCCAGCACTTCGTTGAGGCCGGGCGGCTTCGGCGGCTTGCCGAATTCGGTGATGTCGGCGCCGGCGATGAAGGTGCGGCCGGCGCAGGTCAACACGATCGCCTTCACTTCGGCATCGGCGATCGCACTCTTGATGGATTCCAGGATGCCGCCGCGCACTGCGGCACTGAGCGCGTTGACCGGAGGATTGTTAACCGTGACGATGCCAATGACGTCATGCCGCTCGAGTTTTACGACTTCGCTCACGAGACTCTCCTTGGATGCTGTGTTCTTTTGCAGTGTGTTCTTTTGCAGTGTGTTCTTTTGCAAGGCGTTCTTGCGGTTCTTGCGTTTAGTGGCTAATTTCGCACTGCGAAATTAAATTCCACATCTTGACAGGGAGGGTTATTTTGAAGCACGTCCCTTGTCAACGAGATCGACAAAGTGGCGGGGAATGAAACGTTCAGGAAAGAAGGCGGCGACCGATCGCAATTTCGTGGTCGCGCTTTCCCGTGGATTGGAAGTCCTGCGCGCATTCCGTCCCAATGACGGGCTTCTCGGCAATCAGGAGATCGCGGCCCGCACCAATCTGCCGAAGCCAACCATTTCGCGGTTGACCTACACGTTGACCAAGCTCGGCTACCTTACACCCGTCCCGCGTTTCGAGAAGTACCAGCTCACACCGTCTGCCATGGCGCTGGGTTATGCCGCGCTCGCCAATCTCGGCGTCCGGCATTTGTCCGAGCCCTATCGCGAGGACGTGATGCGCGCGACCGGCGGTGCGGTTGCGGTCGGCGGGCGCGACCGGCTCAGCATGATTTATTTCGGACAGAGCCGGAACGGACTGACGCTCGGCGTTCAGCTCGATGTCGGTTCGCGGATACCAATGGCGACCACCGCGATGGGGCGTGCCTATATCTGGGCGCTGCCGGACGACGAGCGTACCGCCTTGCTGCGCGAGCTTCGCGATCACTATGGCAGCCGCTGGCCGAAGATGCGCGACGGCATCGAACGCTCGGGCGAATTGGTGGCGAAGCGCGGTTTTGCAATTTCTGCTGGCGAATGGCAGGACGATGTTCACGCCGTCGGCGTCGCATTGCAACTGAATGACGGAACCGGTCCGTATGCCTTCAATTGCGGCGCGCCGGCATTCCGCTTTACGGAAGACCGTTTGCTCAACGATATTGGACCTCGCCTTGTCGCGATGGTAAGGAACATCGAGCAGGCGCTTGGTGGGGTGGCGCCGCAATCCAGAAAAGCTGAAAGCAAAAAGTCTAGATCAGGAGGGAAAGTTGCACGTGTGGCCGAGGGCATCTGATAGCCTTCTTCATCGCCGGCGCGATCGCTCGCGCGGCGCTCTCCGCCCTCTCAAGCGGGCGGGCGAGACGAGATGACGCAGGCACAACTCGCGCAGGGTCATGCGCCCCTGCTCGCGGTTCGCGACGTTAGCGTCGTGTTCGGCGGCATCGTTGCGTTGAACGGCGTCTCCTTCGACATGCACCAGGGCCAGATCCTGGGACTGATCGGACCGAACGGCGCCGGCAAGACGACGCTCTTCAACTGCCTCTCGCGGCTCTACCAGCCGAGCTCCGGCGACATCCTGATGGAAGGCGTCAGCATCCTGACGCGCCCGCCGCACAAGATCGCCGAGATCGGCATCGGCCGCACATTCCAGAACGTGGCGCTGTTTCCCAATCTCTCTGTGCTCGACAACGTCCGCGTCGGCACCCACGCGCGCACCTCCAGCGACATCATCAGCGACTCGCTCAAGCTTGCCTGGATCAGGCGCACCGAGGCTTCGGTCAACAAGAAGGTGCATGAGATCCTGGCCTATCTCGACCTCGAGGACGTCGGGCACAGCATCGTTTCGGGCCTGCCCTTCGGCACCCAGAAGCGCGTCGAATTGGCGCGGGCGCTCGCGGCCGATCCGAAGATCCTGCTGCTGGACGAGCCGGCCGGCGGCCTCAACCATGAAGAGGTCTATGTGCTCGGCGACCTCGTGCGCAAGATCCGCGACGAGCGCAAGATCACCGTGCTGCTGGTCGAGCACCACATGGGCATGGTGATGTCGACCGCCGATCATGTCGTCGCGCTGAATTTCGGCCGCAAGCTCGCGGAAGGAACCCCTAGCCAGGTCCAGGCCGACCCCGACGTCATCAAGGCCTATCTCGGGAGCAAGGACCAATGACGCCAATGCTCAACGTCAAGGACTTGCGCGCCTATTACGGCCAGGTCCAGGCGCTTCACGGCCTCAGCTTCTCGCTGGACGAAGGCTCGCTGACCACGCTGCTCGGCGCCAACGGCGCCGGCAAGACCACCACGCTGCGGGCGATCTGCAACATGGTGCGCTCGACCGGCGCGATCGAGTTCGAGGGCAAGCCGATCGGCAGCCGCACGACCGAGAACGTCGTCCGCCTCGGCATCGCCCATGTGCCGCAGGGCCGCGGCACCTTCACCAACATGACGGTGGAGGAGAATCTTCAGCTCGGTGCCATCACGCGCGGCGACAAGAAGAACATCGTCGCCGACATCGAGCGCATGTACGACCACTTCCCGGTGCTCAAGCAGCGCTACACCCAGCAGGCCGGCACGCTGTCGGGCGGCGAGCAGCAGATGCTCGCAGTTGCGCGCGCGCTGATGCTGCGGCCGCGGCTGATGCTGCTGGACGAACCGTCGTTCGGCCTGGCGCCGCTGGTGGTGCGCGACCTGTTCCGCATTTTCAGCAAGATCAACCGCGAGGACAAGGTCACCATCCTGGTGGTCGAGCAGAACGCGCAGCTCGCGCTCGAGCTCGCCGACCATGCCTATGTGATCGAAACCGGACGCATCGTGATGTCCGGCAACGCCAAGGACGTCGCCAATAACGAAGACGTCCGCAAATCCTATCTGGGTTACTGAGGGAGCGAGGACCATGGAGCTCTTTGCCAACCAAGTCCTGGCCGGCATCGCCACGGGCGCGATCTACGCCTGCATGGCGCTTGCCGTCGTGATGATCTACCAGGCGATCGACCATCTCAATTTCGCGCAAGGCGAAATGGCGATGTTCTCGACCTTCATGTCCTGGCAGATGATGCAATGGGGCGTGCCCTATTGGTGGGCGTTCATCCTCACCGTTATTCTTTCCTTTGTCGGCGGCATCCTGATCGAGCGACTGTTGTTCAAGCCGCTCGCGAAGGCGCCGGTGCTGACGAACGTCGCCGGCTTCATCGCGCTGTTTGCGATCGTCAACTCCGTCGCCGGCCTGATCTGGGATTTCACCATCAAGCAGTATCCGACGCCGTTCGGCTCTTCGCCCTTCCTCGGCAGCCAGCTCATCTCGACCCACCAGGCCGGCATGGTCGGCGTCACCGTGCTGCTGCTCGTCGGGCTCTATTTCTTCTTCCAGTTCACCCGCATTGGCCTTGCGATGCGGGCGGCCGCCTCATTGCCTGAATCGGCGCGGCTGGTCGGCATCAACACGAGCTGGATGATCGCGCTCGGCTGGGGCATGGCGTCCGCGATCGGCGCGATCGCCGGCATGCTGATCGCGCCGGTCGTGTTCCTGGAGCCGAACATGATGGGCGGCGTGCTGATCTACGGCTTTGCCTCCGCGGTGCTCGGCGGGTTGTCTTCGCCGCTCGGCGCCGTGATCGGCGGTTTCCTGGTCGGCGTGTTCGAGAATCTCGCCGGCACCTACATTCCCGGTGTCGGCAACGAGCTCAAGCTTCCGATCGCGCTTGCGCTGATCATCACCGTCTTGGTCGTCAAACCGGCTGGGCTGTTTGGCCGGCCCATCGTGAAGCGAGTCTGATCATGAGCGCGGCTGAAGAAGTTGTAACTGAAGCCCCGGCCGTCGAGGCGGTTCCGAAGCGCGCCATGACGCTCGGCTACGGCGCCTCGCTGGTGGTGCTGGCGGCGCTGATCCTCACCCCCCTGTTCGTCAAGAACTTCGTCATCTTCCAGATGACGATGCTCCTGATCTACGGGCTCGCGGTGCTGGCGCTCAACATCCTGACCGGAGGCTCAGGCCAGTTCTCGCTCGGCCAGAGCGCGTTCTACGCGGTTGGCGCCTATACCACTGCGATCCTGATGGAGCACTTCAACGTCAATTACGCGCTGACGCTGCCTATCGCCGGTGTCATCTGCTTTGGATTCGGCTTCCTGTTCGGCCAGCCGGCGCTGCGGCTGTCGGGCATCTACCTCGCGCTCGCGACCTTTGCGCTGGCGCTCGCCATGCCGCAGCTCCTCAAGCTCGGCTTCCTCGAGCACTGGACCGGCGGCGTGCAGGGTCTGGTCGTGACCAAACCGGACGCGCCATTCGGCCTGCCGCTGTCGCAGGACATGTGGCTCTACTACTTCACGCTGGCGATCTCGATCGGGATCTACATCGCCTCGATCAACCTGCTACGTTCGCGCTCGGGACGCGCCCTGATGTCGATCCGCGACAACGAGATCGCGGCATCCGCCATGGGCGTTAACGTCGCCCTGTACAAGACACTGGCTTTCGGCGTCAGCGCCGGGATCACCGGCATCGCCGGCGGCCTGGGCGCGATCGCGGTTCAGTTCGTCGCGCCCGACGGCTACACCATCACGCTCGCGATCTCCTTGTTCGTCGGCATGGTGGTCGGCGGCGTCGGCTGGCTGCCGGGATCGATCGTCGGTTCGGCCTTCATCATCTTCGTGCCGAACATTGCGGAAGGCATTTCCAAGGGCCTCTCCGGCGCCGTGTTCGGCGTGCTGCTGTTCCTCGTCATCTACCTGGTGCCGCATGGCGCCCGGCAGGTCGCCATCATCGCGCAGCAACTGGCGGCGAAACTCAAGAAGAACTGAAGAACCAAGAAAAGAGACTTTAGGAGAGACAATGCCCTTTAAACTACGGACCGCCGTGCTTTCGGCGGCGGTCATCGCGTTTGCTGCCACGTCCGGCAGCGCCTTTGCCCAGAAGAAATACGATACCGGCGCCTCCGACACCGAGATCAAGATTGGCAACATCATCCCTTACAGCGGACCTGCGTCCGCCTATGGCACGATCGGCAAGACCGAGGCCGCCTATTTCCGGATGATCAACGATCAGGGCGGCATCAATGGCCGCAAGGTCAATTTCATCACCTATGACGACGCCTACTCGCCGCCGAAGGCGGTCGAGCAGGTGCGCAAGCTGGTCGAGAGCGACGAAGTCCTTGTTGTCTTCAACCCGCTCGGCACGCCCTCGAACACCGCGATCCAGAAATACCTCAACTCCAAGAAGATCCCGCAATTGTTCGTCGCCACCGGCGCGACCAAGTGGAACGACCCGAAGAACTTTCCGTGGACCATCGGCTGGCAGCCGAGCTACCAGAGTGAAGCGCAGATCTACGCGAAATGGCTGATGAAGGAGAAGCCGGACGCCAAGGTCGCGATCCTCTATCAGAACGACGATTTCGGCAAAGACTACCTCAAGGGCACCAAGGACGGCCTTGGCGCCAAGGCCGCCTCGATGATCATCCTCGAGGAAAGCTACGAGATCTCCGAGCCGACGATCGATTCCCACATCGTCAAGATCAAGGCCGCCAATCCGGACGTACTGTTGATCTACGCCACGCCGAAATTCGCCGCCCAGACCATCAAGAAGACCGCCGAGCTCGGCTGGAAGCCGCTGCAGATCGTCAGCAACGTCTCGATCTCGGTCGGCAGCGTGATGCAGCCGGCGGGATTTGAGAACGCCCAGGGCGTGCTCTCGGCCGCCTACGCCAAGGACGGCAGCGACCCGCAATGGAACAACGATCCCGGCATGAAGACGTGGAATGAATTCCTCGACAAGTACATGCCGGGCGTCGACAAGACCGAGAGCGCCCTGGTTTACGGCTACGGCGCTGCACAAACCCTGGCGAAAGTATTGCAGATGTGCGGCGACGATCTGACCCGCGCCAACGTCATGAAGCAGGCGGCAAGCCTGAAGGATTTTGCGCCCGACACGCTGCTGCCCGGCGTCAAGATCAACACCTCTGCCACCGACTTCGCCCCGATCAGCCAGCTTCAGATGATGCGGTTCAAGGGACAAAAGTGGGAACTGTTCGGCGAGATCATCAGCGGCGACGTCCCCACCGACTAAGGTTGCAGTGCAAGAGACGCGCTACGAGCCCCGCGGCGCAAGCCGGGGGGCTTTTTGTTGACTGACGGTGCGAGAACCGCATTCAATGCCACCGTGGGAGTTCCAAGAAACGCATCCACTCAAGGGTGAAGGAAACGAATGACTGCCGTGCGTTTGCGATTGACTGCCCTTTCAGCCGTACTTGCCCTGATCGCCGTCACCACGGGCGGTGCGCTTGCCCAGAAGAAGTATGATACCGGCGCCGGCGACACCGAGATCAGAATAGGCAACATCATGCCCTATAGCGGACCGGCTTCCGGCTATGGCGTGATCGGCCAGGCCGAAGCGGCCTATTTCAACAAGATCAACGCCGAGGGCGGCATCAACGGGCGCAAGATCAAGTTCATCAGCTACGACGACGGCTACAGCCCGTCGAAGACCGTGGAGCAGGCGCGCAAGCTCGTGGAGAGCGATGAAGTGCTCCTGATCTTCAACCCGCTCGGCACGGTCACCAACCTCGCGATCCAGAAATACATGAACGGCAAGGGAGTGCCGCAGCTCTTCGTCGCCTCCGGCGCCAGCAAGTGGGACCAGCCAAAGGAGTTTCCGTGGACCATGGGCTGGCAGCCGAACTACCAGAGCGAGGCGCGCATCTATGCCAAATACATCATGAAGGAGAAGCCGGACGCCAAGGTCGGCGTGCTCTATCAGAACGACGATTTCGGCAAGGATTACCTGAGAGGCTTGAGGGACGGATTTGGCGAGAAGGCGGCGATGATTGTCGCCGAGGAGAGCTACGAGACGTCAGAGGCGTCGATGGAGAGCCACATCGTCAAGCTGAAGGCCGCCGGCGTCGACGTCTTCGTCAGCATCGCCATGCCGAAATTTGCAGCCCAGGCGATCAAGAAGATGGCGGAGCTCAACTGGAAGCCGCTGCAGATCGTGTCCAACGTTTCCGCTTCCGTCGGCGGCGTGATGAAGCCGGCCGGTTTCGAGAATGTACAGGGCGTTCTTTCGGCAGCCTATGCCAAGGATGGCGCCGACCGGCAATGGGACAACGATCCCGGCATGAAGCAGTTCTTGGCGTTCCTGGAGAAATATTACCCGGAAGCCGACCGGCGCGATGGCGCGGTGGTCTATGGCTATGGCGCAGCGCAGACCATGGTGAAGGTGCTGCAGATGTGCGGCGACGATCTCACCCGTGCCAACATCATGAAGCAGGCCGCGAGCCTTAAGGACTTTGCACCCGACACGCTGCTGCCCGGCATCGCCATCAACACATCGCCGACCGACTTCGCGCCGATCGAGCAACTACAGATGATGCGCTTCAAAGGAGACAAGTGGGAGTTGTTCGGTGACGTCATGAACAGCGCGCTCGGGCATTGACGGAGTCGCGGCGGCATCCGCCGCTTCCAATCGGGCCGGACGCATCCGAAGCCCCCCGCGATTCCATCGCGGGGGGCTTTTTGTTGCCGGGACCAGGTGAAAGGTATTCAATGCCGGCAGGAGCCGGAAAGTGCTCCCAATCCAAAAACATGACACATCCATCATGATCCCAAGGAGATCACAATGTCTGCCATCCATGTGCGGCTGGGGGCCTTTGCGGCCGCCCTCGCATTGCTGGCCGTGAGCAGCGGCCACGCGCTTGCCCAGAAGCGATACGACTCCGGCGTCACCGACACTGAAATCAAGATCGGCAACATCATGCCCTACAGCGGACCCGCTTCCGCCTATGGCGTGATCGGCAAGACCGAGGCGGCCTATTTCAACAAGGTCAATGCCGAGGGCGGCATCAACGGCCGCAAGATCAACTTCGTCACCTATGACGATGCTTACTCTCCGCCGAAGACGGTGGAGCAGGCCCGCAAGCTGGTTGAAAGCGACGAGGTGCTCCTCATCTTCAATTCGCTCGGCACGCCGCCGAATACAGCGATCCAGAAATACATGAATCAGAAGAAGGTGCCGCAGCTCTTCGTCGCGACCGGCGCCACCAAGTGGAACGATCCGCAGAATTTCCCCTGGACCATGGGCTGGCAGCCAAATTACCAGAGCGAGTCGGTCATCTATGCCAAGTACATCCTGAAGAACCATCCGATGGCCAGGATCGCGGTGCTCTACCAGAACGATGATTACGGCAAGGACTATCTGAAGGGCTTCAAGGACGGCCTCGGCGCCAAGGCGGCCTCGATGATCGTGATCGAGGAGAGCTACGAAGTCTCCGAACCCACCATCGACAGCCACATCGTCAAATTGAAAGCCACGGGGGCCGACGTCTTCTTCAACATCACGACGCCGAAATTCGCGGCACAGGCGATCAAGAAGAACGCCGAAATCGGCTGGAAGCCGCTGCACTTCCTGAACAACGTCTCGTCCTCGGTGGGCAGCGTGCTCAAGCCGGCCGGCTTCGAGAACGCGCAGGACATCATCTCCTCGAATTATCTCAAGGATCCGACCGATTCGCAGTGGAAGAGCGATCCCGGCATGATCGCCTGGAACGAATTCCTGGATAAATACTATCCGGAGGCCAACCGCTCCGACCTCTCGGTCATGTACGGCTACACGGTGGCGCAAGGCATGGTGCATGTGCTGAAGGCCTGCGGCGACAACCTGACTCGCGAGAACATCATGAAGCAGGCTGCCAGCATCCGCGACCTCGAGCTCGGCGGGCTTTTGCCGGGTGTCAAGGTTAATACGTCGCCAACCGATTTCGCGCCTCTCTCGCAACTGCAGCTCATGAGATTCAAGGGCGACACCTGGGAGCGCTTTGGCGAAACCCTGAGCGGCGACGTCGGCGGCTGATCGCCGGTGCTGTCTACTAAAGATGCAGCCCCTGCGGCTTTGCCGCAGGGGCTTTTGGTTGAGGCCCTGTCGGCAAAATGCTAATCGATACGGCCAACAGCAAGAGCTTTCGGATCAAGAAAGCCGTGACACAGCATCCACGTCATCAAAAAGGGAGAGAGACGGAATGTCCGTTATCAAAAAACTTGCGATTCTTTCGGCCGCGTTCGGCTTGCTTGCCGCGTCCGCCAACACTGCATCGGCACAGAAGAAATACGATTCCGGCGCCTCGGATACCGAGATCAAGATCGGCAACATCATGCCCTACAGCGGACCGGCCTCCGCCTATGGCGTGATCGGCCGCACCGAGGCCGCCTACTTCAAGAAGATCAACGACGCGGGCGGCGTCAACGGCCGCAAGATCAATTTCGTCTCTTACGATGACGCCTATTCTCCGCCGAAGACGGTGGAGCAGGCGCGCAAGCTGGTCGAAAGCGATGAGGTGCTGTTCATCTTCAACTCGCTCGGCACGCCGCCGAACACCGCGATCCAGAAATACATGAACTCGAAGAAGGTGCCGCAGCTCTTCGTCGCCACCGGCGCCACCAAGTGGAACGATCCGAAAGATTTCCCGTGGACGATGGGCTGGCAGCCCAGCTACCAGAGCGAAACCCAAATCTACGCCAAGTACATCCTCAAGAGCTACCCGAACGCCAAGATTGCGGTGCTCTACCAGAACGATGATTACGGTAAGGACTATCTGAAAGGCCTGAAGGACGGGCTCGGCTCCAAGGCCTCCAGCATGATCGTCGCCGAGGAAAGCTACGAGACCTCCGAGCCGACCATCGATTCCCATATGGTCAAGCTCAAGGCCACCGGCGCCGACATCTTCATCAATATCACGACGCCGAAGTTTGCCGCGCAGGCGATCAAGAAGAACGCCGAGATCGGCTGGAAGCCGCTGCACTTCCTCAACAACGTTTCGGCTTCCGTAGGCAGCGTGCTCAAGCCGGCCGGCTTCGAGAACGCCCAGGACATCATCTCCGCCGCCTACCTCAAGGACGCCTCCGACAAACAGTGGGACAACGATCCCGGCATGAAGGAATTCTACGCTTTCATGGCCAAGGATTTTCCGGAAGGCGACAAGCTCGACGGCGGTACCGTGGTCGGCTACGGCGTGGCGCAGACGCTGGTTCAGGTGCTGAAGCAGTGTGGTGACAACCTGACGCGCGAGAACATCATGAAGCAGGCGGCGAGCGTGAAGGATTTCCGTACCGAGGTCCTGCTGCCCGGCATCAAGATCAACACCGGACCAAATGACTTTGCTCCGATCAGCTCGCTTCAGCTCATGAAGTTCAAGGGCGACAAGTGGGAGCTGTTCGGCGACGTCATCAGCGCTGACGTCGGCGGCTAGAGCATATTCGGTTCTGATTGAATCAGAACCGAAGCTCTAGATTTTGTCTTGACGCGTTTCTTCACGCGAACCGGTGTCCACTTCGCTTGAAAACGCTCTAAAAGCCTTCTGCGGTTACCCAAGGTTAAGCACGCAAAGCCCCTGCGACAGGATCGCAGGGGCTTTTTGTTGCGAACATAATTTTCCGCGCTATCAATGCGACGCACCAGAAGGGGGAGCTTCTGCTCCGAAGGAGTCCTATGCCAATGTCGACCCGACGCCGCCTCGCTACCGCATTCCTCGGCCTTGCCGTAGCCACCACAACCGCTTCCGCCGCGTTCGCCCAGAAGCAATACGACACCGGTGCCAGCGACACCGAGATCAAGATCGGCAATATCGTACCCTACAGCGGTCCGGCTTCGGCCTATGGATCCGTCGGCAAGGCGATGGATGCGGTGTTCAAGAAGGTCAACGCCGAGGGCGGCATCAACGGCCGCAAGATCAATTTCATCTCCTATGACGATGCCTATAGCCCGCCGAAGACGGTCGAGCAGGCACGCAAGCTCGTCGAAAGCGACGAGGTCCTCCTGCTGGTCGGCACGCTGGGCACCGCGCCCAACACCGCGATCCAGAAATACCTCAACGGCAAGAAGGTGCCGCAGCTCTTCGTCGCCACCGGCGCAACCAAGTGGAACGAGCCGAAGACCTTCCCTTGGACCATGGGCTGGCTGCCGAGCTACCAGAGCGAAGCGCGCATCTACGCGAAATACCTGAGCAAGGAGAAGCCGGGCGCCAAGGTGGCCGTGCTCTACCAGAATGACGATATGGGCAAGGACTATCTGAAGGGCCTGAAGGATGGGTTCGGCGCAGACGCCTCGCGGATCGTCGTGGAGGAGAGCTACGAGGTCTCGGAGCCGACCGTCGATTCGCACGTGGTGAAGATAAAATCGGCCAATCCCGACGTTCTGGTGCTTTACACCACGCCGAAGTTCGGCGCGCAGGCGATCAAGAAGCTCGGCGAGATGAACTGGAAGCCGCTCACGATCATCTCCAACGTCAGCGCCTCGACCGCGGCCGTGATGAAGCCGGCGGGGATTGAGAACTCGCAGGGCGTGATCTCGGCGGCTTATGCCAAGGACGTCAGCGATCCCCAGTGGGCCAATGATCCCGGCATCAAGGCGTTCGACGATCTGCTCGCCAAATATCTTCCCGAGATGAACCGCATCGACTCTTCGGCAATGACCGGTTACAACCTTGCGACTACCATGGTAGAGGTGCTCCGTCGCTGCGGCGACAACCTGACCCGGGAGAATGTCATGAAGCAGGCGCAAAGCCTGAAGCAATTCGCGCAAGGCGGACTGTTACCGGGCGTGACGCTGACCACGAGCGCGACTGATTACATGCCGATCGAGCAGTTGCAATTGATGCAGTTCAAGGGTGAACGCTGGCAATTGTTCGGCGAAGTCATCAGCGGCGAGATCTCCGGCAACTGATGACGGACCGACGCCCTCTCCTGCGTGCGATCTTCGATGCGGCGGTAGCTGCCGCCCATCCGGATGTCGTACTGGCGCCGCATTTGCGTCCGGTGCCGAAGGGGAGGGTGATCGTACTTGCCGCGGGCAAGGGTGCCGTCGCCATGGCGGCGGCGGCCGAGCGGCACTATCTCGACGCGCTCGAACTCGATCCGGCGCTCTTGACCGGGATCGCGACCACCCGTCACGGTCATGGCGTGCCGACCCGCCGGATCAGGGTGGTCGAGGCCGGCCATCCCGTACCTGACGAGGCCGGGCTGAAGGCCGCCGACGACACGCTGCGGCTGGCGGCGACGGCAACCGCGGATGATCTGTTGCTGGTGCTGCTCTCCGGCGGCGGCTCCGCCAACTGGATCGCGCCGGTGGAAGGCGTCAGTTTTGCGCAGAAGCAACAGGTGAACCGGGCGCTGCTCCGCTCCGGTGCGCCGATCGGTGAGGTGAACACCGTCCGCAAACATCTGTCGCGGATCAAGGGCGGCCGCCTGGCGCGGGCCGGAAAGTTGGCCGAGATCGTGACGCTCGCGATTTCCGACGTGCCGCATGACGATCCGTCCGCGATCGCGTCCGGTCCGACGGTCCCCGATCCGACCACGCTTGCGGATGCGCGCGCGCTCGTCGCCAAATACAATCTTGCGGTCGACGATGCCGTTCGCCGCGCGCTCGACGATCCCGGCAATGAAAGCTGCAAGCCGGGCGATTCCGCCTTTGCGCATGCGACGTTCGAACTGATCGCGAAGCCGAGGGCCTCGATCGAGGCCGCGGTCAAGGTCGCGCGCGAGGCGGGCTATGCGACCATCGATCTCGGCGCCGATCTCGAAGGCGAAGCGCGCGACGTCGCCGCCGCGCACGCGCAGCTCGCGCTGGCGGCCCGCAGCGAGGGCAGGCGCGTCGCGATCCTGTCCGGCGGCGAACTCACCGTGACCGTGCGCGGCGACGGCCGCGGCGGTCCCAACCAGGAATACGCATTGGCGCTCGCCGACCTGCTCAAGGGCATGATCGATATCTCGGCGCTGGCCGGTGACACCGACGGCGCCGACGGCGGCGCCGGAAGCGCCAGCGATCCGGCCGGCGCCGTCATCGATCACAGCACGTTCGCCAAGATGAAATCGCAGGGCCTTGATCCCCGCGCCTATCTCGAGAATAACGACGCCAGCGGCTTCTTCGAAAAGACCGGCGATCTCCTGCTCACCGGCCCAACGCTAACGAACGTCAACGACGTCCGCGTCATCCTGGTGGACTGACGCGCCTCGCCGTCGTCATTGCGGGCGCTGCACTCGCAATAACGGTGTCGCAGGGACGACAGCGCCGTAGGGTGGGCAAAGCGAAGCGTGCCCACCATCCCGAGCGGAGTGTTGATGGTGGGCACGCTTCGCTTTGCCCACCCTACGCGACATTCAAAACTCGCGCGCGATTTTAGCCAGCATTTCGAGCAGCGCCGCGTGGTTTTCGGGCCCCAAGAGTTCGATCAGCCGCGCCTCGTGCTTGTTGGCGACGAGTTTCTTGGCGCGCGCGAGCACCGCGCGGCCCTTGTCGGTGAGCACGAGAATGTGCGAGCGGCGGTCGCTTGCGGAGCGCATGCGCGCGCAGAGTTCGCGGCTCTCCAGCCCGTCAAGCATCGCCACGAAATTCGGCCGCAGGATGCCGAGCGTACTCGCGATTTCGGTCTGATTGCGGCCGGGATTCTGGTCGAGCAGCAGCAGCACCGAGAATTGCGCAGGCGTGAGTTGCAGGGGTGCGACGCAGCGCAGAAAGTCCTCGAACACCCTGAGCTGCGCACGCTTCAGCGAATAGCCCAGCAGCCCGGACAGTTCCCCAAGCTGCAGCAGGCCGTCGTCGCTCGAAGCGTCAAGATCCTGCCCGGCGACGGGGCGGGAAACCTTGACGGCATCGGCGGCGGTCTTGGAAACGGTCATCGCTCGAGGCTCGCAATCCCGATAGGAAGGTGTAGCCGACAGTCGGGCTCTTGAGATTATATTCGATAATTGTTATTAGTTATATCAAACGTCGGCAGCTTTCAACAGCCGACACCGGACGATCGAACGCTGCGAGGCGTCGACCGGCCCGCCGCGTGAGGGGGGAGCGCTCGGCCTTGAACACGACGATCATGCTGTTCCTGCTGCAGGACGGCATCACCAACGGCGCCATCTACGCATTGCTGGGGCTGGCTCTGGTCCTGGTGTTCGCGGTCACACGCGTGATCCTGATCCCACAGGGCGAGTTCGTCACCTATGGCGCGCTGAGCTATGCCATGCTGGCGACCGGGCAGGTGCCGGGCACCGCGAAGCTCGCGGTCGCGATGGGCTTGGTGGCGTTCGCTCTCGACCTGTTCCTTGCGCGGAAGTCGCTGCATGCACGCCTGGTCGCGCGCGCCGTCGCGGTCGACATCGTCTTCCCGCTCGCGGTCTGCCTGCTGACCTATGCGCTCGCCGGGCCGAAGACGCCGATCGCCGTCAACATCGCGCTTGCGCTCTTGATCGTGGCGGCGATCGGGTTGTTCCTCTACCGCATCGCGTTCCAGCCGATCGCGCATACGTCCGTGCTGGTGCTGTTGATCGCCTCCGTCGGCTGCCACCTCGCGCTGCAGGGCTTGGGCCTCGTCTTCTTCGGCGCCGAAGGCCTGCGCGGCCCGGCGCTCTCCAATGTCGCGCTGACTGCGGGTTCGCTCCGCTTCACCGGCCAAAGTCTCGCAGTCTATGGCCTCACCATCGCCTTCATCGTCGCGCTCTGGCTGTTCTTCGGCTACTCGCTGACCGGCAAGGCGCTGCGCGCCACCGCCGTCAATCGCCTCGGCGCCCGCCTCGTCGGCATCCGCACCACGTTATCCGGCCAGATCGCGTTCCTGCTGGCATCGCTGATCGGCGCAATCTCAGGCATCCTGATCGTGCCGATCACCACGCTCTATTACGACACCGGCTTCCTGATCGGCCTGAAAGGTTTCATCGCCGCGATCATCGGCGGTCTCGTCAGCTATCCCCTGACGGCCGTCGCTGCCATTGTCGTCGGCATCGTCGAGGCGTTCTCCTCGTTCTATGCCAGCAACTTCAAGGAAGTCATCGTCTTCACGCTGATCCTCCCCGTCCTGGTGCTGCGTTCGCTCGCGGCGCCGGAGGTGGAAGAAGAGAAGGATTGAGCGCGATGACGCAGCGACTTCCTCTCATCATCTTTGCCCTCGTGATGGCGCTGATCCCGCTGGTGCCGGGTGTCCCGCCATTCTGGATCGTGCTGCTCGACAATATCGGCCTCGCCGCGCTGGTGGCGATGGGGCTGGTGCTGCTGACTGGCGTTGGCGGCCTCACCTCGTTCGGGCAGGCGGCGTTCTGCGGTTTTGGCGCCTACACCACGGCGGTGCTGACGACCGCTTATGGCGTCTCGCCATGGCTGACCTTGCCGCTCTCGCTCCTGGTCAGCGGCATCGCCGCGGTGCTGCTCGGCATCGTCACGGTGCGGCTGTCCGGCCACTATCTGCCGCTCGGCACCATCGCCTGGGGCATCGGCCTGTTCTACCTCTTCAGCAAGCTCGAATTCCTCGGCCGCAATGACGGCATCTCCGGCATCCCGCCGCTTGCGATCGGCTCCTACAAGATGCTCAGCCCCGGCGCGATCTACTATGCAATCTGGATCGCGGTTTTGATTGCCGCGGTGCTGACGATGAACCTCTTGGACTCCCGCACCGGCCGCGCCATCCGCGCGCTGCGCCGCGGCCATATCGCGGCCGAAGCTTTCGGCGTGCAGACGCCGCGCGCCAAGCTCCTGGTGTTCATCTATGCCGCGGTGCTGGCGGGCCTCTCCGGCTGGCTTTATGCGCATTTCCAGCGTGCGGCCAACCCGACTCCGTTCGGCGCGCAGGCCGGCATCGAATATCTCTTCATCGCCGTCGTCGGCGGCGCCGGCTATGTCTGGGGCGCGGTGCTCGGTGCCGGCATTGTCGTGATCCTGAAGGAAGTGCTGCAGAGCTATCTGCCCTACATCTTTGGCGGCCAGAGCCAGCTCGAGACCATCGTGTTCGGCATCCTCCTGGTGATGTTGCTGCAGCTCGCGCCATCCGGCGTCTGGCCGTGGCTGATGGCGCGGCTGCCATCCAAGGCGGCCCGCAAGACGCCGGACACCTCGTTGACGCTGCCGGCCCGCGAGCGCGCGCCGACGACGTCTGCGGTGCTCCTGCAGCTCGACAAGGCGCGCAAGCAATTCGGCGGCGTCACCGCGGTCAACGATGTCAGCTTCGATGTCAAGGCCCGCGAGATCGTGGCGCTGATCGGTCCCAACGGCGCCGGCAAGAGTACCACCTTCAACCTGATCACGGGCGTCTTGAGCGCGACCAGCGGCGCCATCTCCGTGCTCGGCAGGAAGGTCGAGAACGCGCCGCCGCAGGAGGTGGTGAAGCTCGGCGTCGCCCGCACCTTCCAGCACGTCAAGCTGGTGCCCGACATGACCGTGCTGGAGAATGTCGCGATCGGCGCCCACCTGCGGGGGCATTCCGGCGCAGTCGCCAGCATGTTCCAGCTCGACCGCGGAGATGAGGCCAGGCTGCTCGCGGAAGCAGCCCGGCAGATCGAGCGCGTCGGGCTCACCGACCAGATCGGCCAACTCGCAGGCTCGCTCTCGCTCGGCCAGCAGCGCATCGTCGAGATCGCGCGGGCGCTCTGCGTCGACCCGATGCTGCTGCTGCTCGACGAGCCCGCCGCCGGGCTGCGGCATATGGAGAAGCAGCGGCTTGCGGCGCTGCTGCGGCAACTCCGCGACGGCGGCATGTCGGTGCTCCTGGTCGAGCACGACATGGGCTTTGTGATGGATCTCGCCGACCGCATCGTCGTGCTCGATTTCGGTACCAAGATTGCGGAAGGAACTCCCGACGCGATCAAGAAGAATCCTGAGGTCATCAAGGCCTATCTCGGAGCCGCGGCATGAGCGCATTGCTATCGGTGTCCGACGTGCATATCGCCTATGGCAAGGTCGAGGCCATCAGAGGCGTCTCGCTCGAGGTCGGCGCGAACGAGATCGTCACCATCATCGGCGCCAACGGCGCCGGCAAGACCACGCTGCTCAACGCCGTCATGGGCATCCTGCCGCTGAAGGGCCGCACCGCTTTCGCCAGCGAGGACATGGCCACGCTCGACATCGAGGACCGCGTCGCGGCGGGCCTCAGCCTCGTGCCGGAGCACCGCGAATTGTTCGCGACTATGAATGTCGAGGACAATCTGCAGCTCGGCGCGTTCCGGATTCCGAAGGCGACCGCGGCAAATTCGTTCGAGCGCGTCTACAGCCTGTTTCCGCGCCTGAAGGAGCGGCGCAAGCAGCTCGCCGGCACGCTGTCCGGCGGCGAGCAGCAGATGCTGGCGATGGGGCGCGCGCTGATGGGCGCGCCGAAACTCCTGATGCTGGACGAGCCCAGCCTCGGGCTTGCGCCGATCATCGTCGCCGACATCTTCCGCACCGTCGGCGAGCTTCGCGCTGCCGGCGTGTCGGTGCTGCTGGTCGAGCAGAACGCGCAGGCTGCGCTGCAGATCGCCGACCGCGCCTATGTGATGGAACTCGGCGAGTTCGTGCTCAGCGGGGCGGCCCGCGACATCGCCAGCAACCAGCGCGTGGCAGCAAGCTATCTCGGCTTCCAGCACGAAGGCGAGAGCGCGGTCTGATCCACGCTCCCGCCATGCGTCGTCACATCGCCGGGACGTATTTCCCGTCCTTCACCGTGAGCAGGATCCGCGAACGGTCGTCGAGACCGTAGCGGTCCTTTTCGGTCCAGTTGTACACGCCTTGCGTAGCGACGATTTCCTTCTCGCTCATCAGCGCCTGGCGGATGCCTTCGCGAAACTCCGGCGTGCCGGGCTTGCCGGCCTTCAGCGCGATCGGGATCACGCGCTTCAACACTTCGAAAGCGTCGTAGGAGTGGCCGGCGAACTGGCTGCGGCTGTTGGCGCCATATTTGGCTTCATAGGCGGTGTTGAGCGCGAGCCCCGGCTTCTTGGTCAGCGCGCTGTCCGGCTGGCTCTCCGGCGACATCACCGGGCCTGACGCCATGATGACGCCTTCTGCCGCCGCTCCCGCGATGCGGATGAAGTCCATGCTGGCGGCGCCGTGGGTCTGGTAGATCAGGCCCTTGTAGCCGCGCTCGCGCAGCGCAGTCTGCGGCAGCGCCGCCGCGGTACCGGAGGCGCCGACCAGGATCGCGTCGGGATTGGCGGCGACGAGTTTCAGCACCTGGCCCGCGACCGAGGTGTCGGGGCGCGCAAACCGCTCCTCATCGATCATCTGCAAGCCCATCGGCACGGCCTGGGCCTTGAAGTCGTTGACCCAGAGGTCGCCGTAGGAATCGGAATAGCCGATATAGCCGACGGTCTTGATGCCGTGCGCCTTCATGTGCTCGTACAAGACCTTGCCCATGATCGGGATCGACTGCGGCATGTCGACCGACCATTTCGCGCGCGCCTCGTTGATCGGAAACGGCGCCAGCCCGAAATGCGGGATGCCCGCCTCGTTGGCGACGGTGGAGACCGCGATCGACGGCGGAGTGGTGGAGGAGCCCATGATGATGTCGGCCTTCGATTCCGTGACGAAGCGCCGCGCATTGGTGGTCGCTGCGGTCGGATCGCCGCCGTCATCGAGCACGATCACCTTGAGTGGTACGCCACCGATTTCCTTCGGCACGAAATCCAGCGAATTGCGTTCGGGGATACCGAGCGCCGCTGCGGGCCCGGTGGTCGAGATCGAGATGCCGATAACGATCTCGTTGCTCTGAGCCAGAGCCGGCGAGCCCGGCAGCGCCAGCGCCGCAGCCAGCGCGGCCGCGGCGAGATAAGCTTTCTTCATTCAGTCCTCCCTTGGAATTATTCTTGTCGGTGTAAGCAACTAACGGGGCCAATCCAGCCCCTTCTTTAGGTCAATGGGACAGCGCACTCAAATCAGCCTTTCATGAAGCGGTCGATGATCTCCTGCGGAAACGGCGCCGACTTCAATTTTGAGGGATCGTTCGGATCGCGGCCGACGAGGACACGGGTCTCGAAAGCTTCGATCGCCAGCGCCTCGCCCTTGAACACCTTGTGTGTCACTTCGAAACTCGAGCGCTTGATGCTTTCCACCCGCGTTTCAATTGTAATCCAGTCGCCATGGGTCGACGGGATATAGAATTTCGCCCGCGTGTCGACCATGGGAATGCCGACCAGGCCGTAGTTGCTGATAATGTCCTGTTTCGAGAAACCGGCCGCTTCGAACATGATCGAGGTCGAATCGTCGAACATCGCGAAATAGCGCGGGTAATAGACGATGTTGGCGGGGTCGCAATCGCCCCACTGGATCTGGACGTCGCGCCGGTGCACGAACATGTGCTGACCTCAGCGCGGCGCCATGCGAAGCGCGGCGTCGAGCCGCACCACCTCGCCGTTGAGGTAGGGGTTGTCGATCATGTGCAGCGCCAGCGAAGCGAATTCGTTGGCATCGCCGAGCCGGTGCGGGAACGGGATCGAGGCGGCGAGCGAATCCTGCGCCTCCTGCGGCAGGCCCACGAGCAGCGGCGTCAGGAACAGGCCGGGCGCGATCGCCAGCACGCGGATGCCGAACTGCGCGAGCTCGCGCGCGATCGGCAGCGTCATGCCGATGATACCGCCCTTGGAAGCCGAATAGGCGGCCTGGCCGATCTGGCCGTCATAGGCGGCAATCGACGCGGTCGAGATCACGACGCCGCGTTCGCCGGTTGGTAGCGGCTCAAGCTTTACCATCGCCGCGGTCGCAAGCCGCAGCATGTTGAAGGAGCCGAGCAGGTTGACCTTGATCACCTTGTCGAAATCGCCAAGCGGCATCGGGCCGTCGCGCCCGATCACGCGCTTTGCCACGCCGATGCCGGCGCAGTTGATCAGGATGCGCGCGGGGCCATGCGCTTTCGCAGCCTGCGCAACCGCGGCTTCGGCGGACGCCGCATCCGACACGTCGCAGATCACGGCAACGCCGCCGATCTCGGCCGCGACGCTTTCGGCGAGCTTTGCATTGAGGTCGCATACTGCAACCTTGGCGCCTTGCGCGGCGAGCCGGCGCGCGGTCGCGGCGCCCAGTCCCGATGCGCCACCGGTGACGATGGCGGCTTGATCCTTCAACTGCATGGCCTTCTCCTTAATTCAGCTCAATGTGACGACGTGTGCGGGCGGCGTTTCGGCATATAGCGCCTCGATCAGCGCGCTGCGATGCTCCAGCACCGCGCGCTGGTTGATCGAGCCCTTGTCGGTGACCTCGCCGCGATCGATCGAGAGCGGCGCATCGAGCAGGATCGCCCGGGTGATCCGGGTCGACGATCCGGTGGCGCTGGCGAGGAAGCGGGCAAAGCGCTCGCGGAAGGCGGCGCGGACCAGGGAATCGGACGCGGCCGCCGCGATATCATTGGCCGACAGCGCCGGGTTGATGACGCGGCAACCATCGAGATCCAGGATCACGATGGCGGAAATCTCGTCACGGTTGATGCCGGCGATGACGACGTCGCGCACCAGCGGCGCACAGGCAGCGATGAAGCGTGCGCGGAGCGGGCCGACGCTGACCCAGGTGCCGCTGGCGAGCTTGAAATCCTCGGCGATCCGGCCGTCGAAATCGAAGCCCGCGTCGAGATCATCAGGATTGGCCGGCTTCAGCGCATCGCCGAACTTGTAGAAGCCCTCTTCGTCGAAGGCCGCGGCGGTCAGTTCCGGCTGGCGCCAATAGCCAGGCGTGACGTTCGGTCCCTTGGCGCGCACTTCGAGCTTGCCGTTGTTCGGCAGCAGCTTGGCTTCGTTGCCTGATACGGGAAGACCGACATGGCCGGAGCGGCTGGTGTCGGGCCGCACCGACATGAAGAACGGGGCGGTCTCGGTGGCGCCGAGTCCGGTCAGCATCGGCACGCGAAAACCGGTCTCGCGCACCGCGAGCTCGTCGAGGCTATTCCAGACATAGGGCGACAGCGCCGCGCCGGAGAAGAACATCGCGTGCAGGCGGCCGAAGAATTTCGCGCGCAGGCCGGCATCGTCGCGCAGATAGGGCAGCAGCGATTCATAGCCCTTGGGCACGTTGAAATAGACCGTCGGCGAAATCTCGCGGAGGTTCTGCACGGTGGCCTCGATGCCGCCTGGCATCGGCTTGCCCTCGTCGAGATACATCGAGCCGCCGTTGAACAGCGTCAGGCCGATATTGTGGTTGCCGCCAAAAGTGTGATTCCAGGGCAGCCAGTCGACAATCACCGGCGGCTCGTCCTTCAGGAACGCCAGCGTCTCGCGCAGCATCACCTGATTGGCACAGAGCATGCGCTGGGTGTTGATGACCGCCTTGGGACTGCCGGTCGAGCCTGATGTCAGCAGGAATTTTGCGATCGTGTCCGGCGCGACGGCTTCGTGCCTGGCGTCGAGCAGCGGATGCTCGGGCGTCGCCAGCAGTTCGGAAAGTCTAGTCACGACGCGGCCGGGAAGCTCGCCGCGCGAAGCCACGATCTCGGTGCCATCAGGAACATTCGCCGACAGCGTTTCGGCGAACTTGCCGGCGTCGTCGGCGAAGACCAGGCCGGGCGTCAGCAGCTTCATCACGAAGCCGAGCTTGCCGAAATCCCGCGACACCAGCGAATAGGCCGGCGACAACCGGGCAGAACGGCACCCCGGCATAGAGGGCACCGAACGCGAGCAGCGCGTGGTCGATCGAATTGCCGGAGAGGATGACAACAGGTCTTTCCGCCGACAGGCCGCGCGCGATCAGTGCGGAGGCGATGTGCCTGGAAGCATCGAGCAGCTCAGCGTAAGTGACTTCGCGCCAGGCGCCGCCTGTTGCCCGCTCGGCCATGAACACGCGCTGGGGCTCGACCTCGGCCCAATGATGCAGCCGATCGGTGATGCGCTGCGGATAATCGAGGAGCTTCTTTCGTGGGCGAAGATAGATCGCGCCATCGCCGCGCCGCTCGATGGTGACCTCCGGATTGCCGAACGATATCGCGCGCAGCGGATGCGCGGTGGCATCTTTGACTGACGCGGACATGTCGGGCCTGGCGCTCATCTCAGGTCGGCTTCACTTTCGCGGTCTTGTGCTCGAGGAATTCGCGGATCCGGCGTTTTGCCTCCTTGTCGCTCTGCGCCACGGTCGCCATCAGCGATTCCATCAGAAGTCCGGTCTGCGGGTTGGCTTCGGCGATCATCGGCAGCGCCTGCAGCACGGCAAAATTGGTCAGGGGCGCATTCTTGGCGATGCGCTCGGCGAGTTCGATCGCCTTCGGCAATGCGCCGCCTGCATCCGTCAGATATTGTGCGAAGCCATAGGCCGCGCCTTCGGTCGCGGAATAGACTCGTCCCGTCAGCATCATGTCGATCATGCGGGGCACGCCGATCAGGCGCGGCAGGCGCACCGAGCCGCCGCCGCCGACAAAGATGCCGCGCTGGCCTTCCGGCAGGGCGAAATAGGCGGAAGGCTCGGCAACGCGGATATGCGCGGCGCAGGCAAGCTCCAGGCCGCCGCCGATCACCGCGCCCTTCAGTGCGGCAATCACGGGCACGCGGCTATATTGGATGCGGTCGAACACCCGGTGCCACATCTGCGAATGCTGAAGGCCTTCGGTGGCGTCGCGCTCGGAGAGCTCGGACAGATCGAGGCCGGAAGAGAAATGGTCGCCGACGCCGTGGACGACGATGGCGCCGACGCCATCGGGGATGTCGGAAAAGCAATCCTGGATCGCCAGCATGATGCCGTCGTTCAGCGCGTTGCGCTTGGCCGGCCGGTTGAGGCCCACGGTCAGGACCGCGCCGTTGTTTTCGATCTTCAACAGCGCCGCGCGATCCTCGGTCGCGGCGGAGGCGGCGTTTCCCATGGCCTTATTGTTTCCTTCCCAGAATAGTTATACTGTATAACGATCACTGGCGGAGTCAATACGATGCCGCCGCGAGACCCTCATCCTGAGGAGCGGCCGTTTGGCCGCGTCTCGAAGGATGAGGCCCGCCGGTGGCCTCGCCCTTCGAGACGACCGCTACGGCGGTCTCCTCAGGGTGAGGGGATGGATTGGAGTGTGCCGCTCCCTCAACGTCATTGCGAGCCAACGGGTCGGCGCGTAGCGCCGCCCGATGACAGGCTCCGCGAAGCAATCCATGTCTCCGCAAGTGGCGCGATGGATTGCTTCGCTGCGCTCGCAATGACGGGGGTTAGGCCTGATTCAATTATCAAACAGCGGAGGGATGTGAGTTCGCATTCTCGCGGCGCCTTGCGCCCGAGCTTTGCGGCTCGATTCACCCTCTTCGATATCAGAGGGCGCAGGGAAAGCCGGGTGCCGGTTGCACCCGTGGGCCCCGTGCAACAAAAAGCACGGGGGTAGGACCACAGGTCAACCGGAGCAACACCGGCTTTCCCTGCGCGATGGTTTACGGCTTACTTCGTGCTCTTCCCGGTGACCGGGCTTTCTTGCCACCGTCATCTCTCGCGCGAAACTTGTTTCGCGCAAAAAACTTAGCGCCAGCGTCGGGGCGCCAGAACCACACGACTTCGCCGTCCGTGATGTGTGTGCTCGTCAGTCACACCCATCGCGTCCACCGCATCTCACCGCAACGTTCGTGACGATCGCGACCCGCCCCTCATCCGCCGTGAGACGCGCGGAGTTAAATCACTGATTTGCCCGACGGGTTAAGCGATTTATTTTTGCGCGAAGGTCTGGACAGACTTTTGGTGATTTGCCCGACGGGTTGATTTGTCGCACCCACTGCATCCACATCGTCATTGCGAGCGGAGCGAAGCAATCCATAGCGCCGCAAGCTGAGGCATGGATTGCTTCGCTCCGCTCGCAATGACGGCGGTGTGCGAGGCGAAGTCCTAACCCGCGCCGACGGCTTTCTTGCGCCAGGCCAGATGCACGGCGCAGGTGCAGCCGGGTGGGTGCGAGGTGACGTCGTTGGCGGGGGTGGCGACCGGCGTGGGCGCCTGTGCCGGCTGCTTCGCGTCCTGCGAAGGGATGTAGTTCAGCACGGGCGCGAGCCAGCGCTCGACCTCGGTGACCGTCATGTCCTTGCGCTTGGCGTAATCCTCGACCTGGTCGCGCTCGATCTTGCCGACGCCGAAATAGAAGCTCTCGGGATGGCTGAAATAGAGGCCGGAGACAGAAGAGCCCGGCCACATCGCAAAGCTTTCCGTCAGCTTCACGCCGGCGGTGTTCTCGGCGTCGAGCAGCGCGAACAGCGTCGCCTTCTCGGTGTGGTCGGGCTGCGCGGGATAGCCGGGCGCCGGGCGGATGCCCTGATATCTCTCCAGGATCAGCTCATCCGACGACAGCGCCTCCTCAGGCGCATAGCCCCAGAATTCCTTGCGCACGCGCTGATGCAAGCGCTCGGCAAAGGCTTCGGCCAGGCGATCCGCAAGCGCCTTGCACAGGATCGAGGAGTAATCGTCGTTGGCGTTCTTGAAGCGGTCGGCGACGGCGTCCTCGCCGATGCCTGCGGTGACGACGAAGCCGCCGATGTAGTCAGGCACGCCCGAACCGACAGGCGCGATAAAGTCCGACAGCGCGGCGTTGAAGCGGCCTTCGCGCTTCTCGAGCTGCTGGCGCAGCGTATGGAAGGTCGCGATCTTCTTCTTGCGCGTCTCGTCGGCATAGACGGCGATGTCGTCGCCCTCCCCATTGGCCGGCCAGAAGCCGATGGTCGCGCGGGCCTTGAACCACTTCTCCTGAATGATGCGACCGAGCATCTTCTGCGCATCATCGTAGAGCGAGCGCGCGACCTCGCCGACCTTGGGATCGTCGAGGATGGCCGGGAAGCGCCCGGTCAATTCCCAGGTCTGGAAGAACGGCGTCCAGTCGATGTAATCAGCCAGTTCCGCCAGATCGTAGGCGTCAAAGCTCTTGATGCCGAAGAAGGCCGGCTTCTTCGGCGGCACCTTGGCGAAGTCGACCTTCACGCCGTTGGCGCGGGCCTCCGCGAGCTTCAGCCGTTTCTTGTCCTGCTGCGCGCGGAAATGTGCCGCGGAGATTTTTGCGTATTCGGCCCGGATGTCGGCGGCATAGGCCTTGCGCTTCTCGGGCGAGAGCAGCGAGGAGGCGACGCCGACGGCGCGGCTGGCGTCGTTGACATGCACCACCGGTCCGCCCGGATAGTTCGGGTCGATCTTCACGGCGGTATGGACGCGGCTGGTGGTGGCGCCGCCGATCAGGAGCGGCAGGTTCAGGCCCTCGCGCTCCAGCTCGCCGGCGAGGAAGCTCATCTCGTCGAGCGAAGGCGTGATCAGGCCGGAGAGGCCGATGATGTCTGCGCCTTCGGTCTTCGCCGTCTCGATGATCTTTGCCGCCGGCACCATCACGCCGAGGTCGATGACCTCGAAATTGTTACATTGCAGCACGATGCCGACGATGTTCTTGCCGATGTCGTGGACGTCGCCCTTCACCGTCGCGAGCACGATCTTGCCGGCGGCGTTGCGGCCGTCGCCGGTCACGCCATTGGCGAGATTGCGGGCCTTTTCCTCTTCCATGAACGGCATCAGATAGGCGACCGCCTGCTTCATGACGCGCGCCGACTTCACCACCTGCGGCAGGAACATCTTGCCGTCGCCGAAGAGATCGCCGACCACGTTCATGCCGGCCATCAGCGGGCCCTCGATGACGTCGAGCGGACGCTGCGCCGCCTGCCGCGCCTGCTCGGTATCGTCCTCGATGAATTCGGTGATGCCGTGCACCAGCGCGTGGGACAGGCGCTTCTCGACCGGCCATTCGCGCCAGGCGAGGTCGGCTTCCTTGCTCTGCTTCTCCTTGCCGCGGAATTTTTCGGCCAGCGCCAGCAATCGTTCGGAGGCGCCGGGGTCGCGGTTGAGGATGACGTCCTCGCACACCTGCCGCAGCTCGGGATCGATGTCGTCATAGACGATCATCTGGCCGGCATTGACGATGCCCATGTCCATGCCGGCATGAATCGCGTGGTAGAGGAACACGGAATGCATCGCCTCGCGCACCGGCTCGTTGCCGCGGAACGAGAAGGAGAGATTGGAGACGCCGCCGGAAATATGCGCGCCGGGAAGGTTCTGGCGGATCCAGCGCGCGGCCTCGATGAAATCGACGCCGTAGTTGTTGTGCTCCTCGATGCCGGTCGCGATCGCGAAGATGTTGGGATCGAAGATGATGTCTTCGGCCGGGAAGCCGAGCCGGTTGACCAGGATGTCGTACGCGCGCTTACAGATTTCGGTCTTGCGCGCAAAGGTGTCAGCCTGGCCGGTCTCGTCGAACGCCATCACCACGACAGCGGCGCCATGGCGCTTGGCGATCGTGGCCTCGTGGATGAACTTCTCCTCGCCTTCCTTCATCGAGATCGAGTTCACCACCGGCTTGCCCTGGATGCACTTCAGCCCGGCCTCGATCACGGCGAATTTCGAGGAATCGACCATGATGGGCACGCGGGCGATGTCGGGCTCGGCGGCGACGAGATTGAGGAACGTCACCATCGCCTTCTCCGAATCGAGCAGGCCCTCGTCCATGTTGACGTCGATGATCTGCGCGCCGTTCTCGACCTGGTCGCGCGCGACCTGAAGGGCGGCGGTGTAGTCGCCAGCCGTGATCAATTTGCGGAAGCGTGCCGAACCGGTGACGTTGGTGCGTTCGCCGATGTTCACGAAAGGAATGGCGTCGGTCAGCGCGAAGGGCTCGAGGCCCGAGAGCCGCAGGCGCGGCTCGATCGTGGGCACCACGCGCGGCTTGTGCGGCTTAACCGCCGCGGCGATCGCCGCGATATGGTCCGGCGTGGTGCCGCAGCAGCCGCCGACGATATTGACGAGGCCGTCGCGCGCGAATTCGCCGATCAGCCGCGCCATATATTCCGGCGTCTCGTCGTACTGGCCGAATTCATTGGGCAGGCCGGCATTCGGATAGGCGCAAACCAGCGTATCGGCGACGCGGCCGATATCGGCGATGTGGCTGCGCAGGTCTTCCGCGCCGAGCGCGCAGTTGAAGCCGATGGTGATCGGCTTGGCATGCCGCACCGAATTCCAGAACGCCTCCGGCAACTGGCCCGAGAGCAGGCGGCCGGATTTGTCGGTGATGGTGCCGGAGATCATCACGGGCACATCGATGCCGCGTTCTTCCGTGATCTCCGAGATCGCATAGAGCGCGGCCTTGGCGTTCAGCGTGTCGAAGATGGTTTCGACCAGCAGCAGGTCGGCGCCGCCGTCGAGCAGGCCCTTGATCTGCTCGCCATAGGCCTTGCGCAGATCGTCGAACGTCACGGCGCGATAGCCGGGATTGGAGACGTCGGGCGAGATCGAGGCGGTGCGGTTGGTGGGCCCCAAAGCGCCTGCCACGAAGCGCGGCTTGCCGTCCTCGGCACTCACCTTCTCGGCGGCGGCGCGCGCAAGCTTGGCGCCCTCGCGGTTGAGCTCATAGGCGAGATCCGACATCTCGTAGTCGGCCTGCGCGATCGAGGTCGAGGAGAAGGTGTTGGTCGCGACGATGTCGGCTCCGGCGCGCAAATAGGCGGCGTGGATGTCCTCGATCGCCTGTGGCTGGGTGAGGATCAGGACGTCGTTGTTGCCCCTGATGTCGCGATGGAAATCCTTGAAGCGTTCGCCGCGGAACGCCGCTTCATCGAATTGCAGACCCTGGATCATCGTGCCCATGGCGCCGTCGAGCACGAGGATGCGCTCGCGCGCGGCGGCGATGAGGGCGGTACGCTTGGGAGAGACAGGTACGGTCATTTTACTCAGGCAGCTTTCTTCAAGCAGCTTTTTTGGCGCCGTTCGGGCGGATGCCGAGCAGATGGCTGATCGCGAACACGAGATCGGCGCGGTTCATGGTGTAGAAATGGAAGGTGTCGACGCCGTGCTTTGCCAGCTTCTGCACCTGGCCGGCGGCGACGGTGGCCGCGACCAGTTTGCGGGTCTCGGCGTCGTCATCGAGGCCTTCGAATTTCGCGGCGAACCAGTCCGGCACCGTGGTGCCGGCGCGGGTGACGAAATTGCGGGCCTGCTTGAAATTGTGCATCGGCATGATGCCTGGCACGATCGGGATCTCGATGCCGCGCGAGCGCACCCGGTCGAGGTAGCGGAAGTAGAGATCGTTGTCGAAGAACACCTGGGTGATGGCGCGCGTGGCGCCGGCATCGACCTTGGCCTTCAGCGTGTCGATATCGGCGTCGAAGGTCGGGCTCTCCGGATGTTTCTCCGGATAGGCCGAAACCGAGATCTCGATATCGGGATGACGCTTCTTGATGCCGGCGACCAGTTCGGGCGAGCTCTGGTAGCCGTCCGGATGCGTGAAATAGGGCGTACCGATGCCGCCCGGCGGATCGCCGCGCAGCGCCACGATGTGACGGACACCGACCTCATGATAGCGGTCGACGATCTCGTCGATCTCGCTGCGTGAGGCGCTGACGCAAGTCAGATGCGCCGCCGGCAACAGCCTGGTTTCGTTCAGGATGCGGGCGATGGTCGAATGGGTGCGCTCGCGGGTCGATCCCCCTGCGCCATAGGTCACGGAGACGAAGGTGGGCGACAGCGGCGCCAGCCGGTTGATCGTGTCCCACAGGCTGCGCTCCATCTCCTCGGTCTTCGGCGGGAAGAACTCAAAGGAAATGGCGGGAGTCCTGAACGGCGGGGCGGCAACCTCGGTCATGGCTCTCACAAGCTCCACGGGGCAATCGGCGACGGCTTTGGCGGTCGAGGCTGTAAGATAGGGCAAAGCAGGCTGGTCAAACAGCCCATCAGTAATGGGAATTTGCCCACTTTTTGTAAATCTGTTCGCTTGAGACGGCGATTTCAATATCTGGTGGGCAGGAGCATGAGTCCTGCGACTTACCTCAGAAGGCTAGAAATAAAAGCCGTTTGTTGCAAATATCGGGTCAGTTCGGTTCCCGCCCCAGGTGTGGGCGAAGGAGCATTGTAACGGAATAACGACATTTTGTCCCACTCCTGTTCTTGGCCGCTCAGCCTTGGAGGCGGAAGTGTCGCGGAACTGATCTGCACGTGGAGGGGCTTTGTGGTTTCAATGCGCCGCCCTAGCTTAGCGCGATGATCCCGCTTTCCGTTCTGGACCTTTCGGTCGTCACCACAGCCACAAAGCCCGCCGCAGCGCTGCGCAACAGCATCGATCTGGCGCGCCATGTCGATGGGCTCGGCTATGTCAGATATTGGCTCGCCGAGCACCACAACCTCGCTTCCGTCGCGAGCCCCGCGCCGGATCTGATGATCGGGCAGATCGCTGCCGTCACCAGGAACATCCGCGTCGGCTCCGGCGGCGTGATGCTGCCGAATCACGCGCCGCTGGTGGTCGCCGAGCGCTTCAAGATGCTGGAGGCGCTGTTCCCCGGCCGCATCGATCTCGGCCTCGGACGTGCGCCCGGCACCGACGGCGCCACCGCCTATGCGCTGCGGAGCCGGCTCGACCGCCGCGAGGGCGACGATTTCCTGGAGCGGCTGCACGAATTGACGCTGTGGGAGACGCGCGATTTCCCGCCCGGCCACCCCTTCAACAAGGTGGTGGCGATGCCCGACGATTCGCCGCTGCCGCCGATCTGGCTGCTCGGCTCCAGCGGCTATTCGTCCGAGCTGGCGGCCCAGGTCGGCATGGGTTTCTCCTTCGCGCATCATTTCGCGACCCATGACGCGGTCGATGCGATGACCAGCTATCGCGCCCATTTCAAGCCGTCCGCCTGGCGCCAGACCCCGCAGGCGATCCTCGCGGTGGCGGCGGTGGCGGCCGAGACCGATGAAGAAGCCGAAAAGCTGGCGCTGTCGATGGATCTCAACCGGCTGCGGCGGGATCGCGGGCAGTATCTGCCGCTGCCGAGCGTGGAGGAGGCGCTCGCCTATCCCTACACCGACGCTGAACGCGCTTCCATCGCCCGCAACCGGTCGCGCTTTTTCGTCGGCAGCCCGGCGACGGTGATGGCGAAACTGCAGCCGCTGATCGCGGCGACCGAGGCGGATGAATTGATGATCATCACCGCAGTGTATGACCACGAGGCGCGGAAAAAGTCGTATAGTTTGCTGGCGGACGCGTTCGGGCTTCAGAGCAAAGCAGCCGCATAAGCTGTCGTCCCGGCCTTGAGCCGGGACCCATAACCACGAATGTGTGTTGTGAACCTCGCAAGCAGCCCCAGCATCTTCTAACCACTCACGCTTGTGGTTATGGGTCCCGGGTCAAGCCCGGGACGACGTGGGGAGACGGGCGTGCGCCCCTCACGTGCGCCTCAATCCGCCTTTTCGCTGAAGGTCGCGCGGAACGGGTGGGCGGGGTAGACGCCCACGATGCGGAATTCGCGGGAGAAGAATTTCAGTTCTTCCAGGGCGAAAGCCAGCCCGCGATCATAGGGATGGCCGTCGACGTCGGCATAAAATTGCGTCGCGAAGAAATTGCCGTCGACCATGTAGCTTTCGAGCTTGGTCATGTTGACGCCATTGGTGGCGAAGCCGCCGAGCGCCTTGTAGAGCGCGGCGGGCAGGTTGCGCACCCGGAAAACAAACGTGGTGACCAGCGGGCCAGAACCCTGCTCAGCCCATTTCGCCTCGCGCGCCAGCACCACGAAGCGGGTGGTGTTGTGGGCCTCGTCCTCGATGTCCTCGGCCAGGATGTCGAGGCCGTAGATGTCGGCGGCGAGGCGCGAGGCGATGGCGGCGACGCTGCTGTCGCCGCGCTCGGCAATGTCGCGCGCGCTGCCGGCGGTATCGGCGGCGACGATCGGCTTGACGCCGAGCTTGCGGATGATGCGCCGGCACTGGCCGAGCGCGTGCACATGGCTCTCCACGCTCTTGATGTCGGCGAGCTTGGTCCCCTTCACGGCCATCAATTGATGCCGGACCGGCAGGAACCATTCGCCGACGATGAACAGGCCGGAGGCCGGCAACAGATGGTGGATGTCGGCGACGCGGCCGGCGACCGAGTTCTCGATCGGGATCATGCCAAGATCGGCCTCGCCGGAGGAGATCGCCGACAGCGCGTCCTCGAAGGTCGCACAGGGCATCGGCTCGGCGTCGGGATAGGCCTCGACGATCGCGATGTGGGAATTGGCTCCGGGCTCGCCCTGGAAGGCGATTTTCAGCTTCTTGGTCATATCGGGCGTTTTAGCAGCGGATCAGGCTTTGGAAAGTATTTTGCGGGCGGTTTCGAGGTCGGCCGGGGTGTCGACGCCGCGCGGCACGGTATCGACGATGGTGACATCGATCCGCATCCCCGCCTCCAGCGCGCGGAGCTGCTCGAGCTTCTCCTGCTGTTCCAGGGGCGAGGGCGGCAGCCGCACGAAGCGCTCCAGCGCGGCGCGGCGATAGGCGTAGAGGCCGATATGATGGTAGCGCGGCCCGTCGCCGAACGGCGCGGTGGCGCGGGTGAAATAGAGCGCGCGCAGTCGCTGCGCCGTGATCGGCGAGCCGACCGCCTTCACCACGTTCGGGTTGAGGCTCTCCTCCTCGGTGTGGATCTCGGAAGCGAGCGTTGCGATATCGACCGCGCCATCGTCGAGCGGCGGCAGCACGGCGCGGATCGTGCCCGGCGTGATCGTCGGGAAATCGCCCTGCAGATTGACCACGATCTCGGCCTTGCGCTGCGGGTCGAGCGTGGTTGCGGCCTCGAAGATGCGGTCGGAGCCCGAGGGGTGATCGGCGCGGGTCATCACCACCTCGCCGCCGGCCGCTCTTACGGCCGCTTCGATCTCCGCCGCGTCGGTTGCGACCGCGACACGGCCGATATCGGCCTCGATCGCCCGCCGCAACACGTGGACGACCATCGGCTGCCCGGCAATGTCGAGGAGCGGCTTGCCCGGCAGCCTCGTGGCCGCCATGCGGGCGGGAATCAGCACCAGAATCCGCGGATCAGCCATCGAAATCGAAACCCTGCCGGCGGCAGGAATCAGGGTCGGGAGAGGGTAAAAGTCGGCGCGTTTATACGGGTTGCCAGAGCGCAGGCAAACCGATATCTCAACTCTGCTCGGGGGAGGCGCGATGAGGGCTGATTCCGAGGCTCACCCCCGCGGCCGTTCGGCCCGCCTGAAGTCGACATTTTAGGCCTGGAGCCTGATCCGAAATGGACTCCTTCGAACTCAACAAGATTCTCGGTGCGATCCTTGGCACCTGCCTCATTGTCCTGGTGACGAGCTTTGCCGCCCAAGCCGTGTTCACGCCGAAGCCGCTGGACAAGCCCGGTTTCGAGATCGCGGTGAAAGAGGAGAGCAAGGGTGGACCCGCGGAAGCCGCCGCACCGTCCGAGCCGATCGAGAAACTGCTGCAGACCGCCTCTGTGGAAAAGGGCTCCGCCGCGGCCAAGAAGTGCGCGGCCTGCCACACCTTCGAGAAGGGCGGCCCGAACCGGGTTGGTCCGAATCTCTTCGGCATCGTGGGCGAGCCGCGCGGCGAAGGACGCGGGTTCAACTTCTCGGCGGCGATGAAGGCCAAGGGCGGCACCTGGACGTTCGACGACCTCAACAAGTTCCTGGCCAACCCGAAGGGTTTCATCCCGGGCACCGCGATGGGCTTCGCCGGCATCCCGAAGGACAGCGAGCGCGCAGACGTGATCGCCTACCTGAATTCGCTGTCGGATCATCCGCAGCCGCTGCCGACCGCGCAGAAATAGCATTTCCTTCATGGATTCAATTGGAACGGCCAGGCATCGCCTGGCCGTTTCCGTATGGATCGCACCTTTGTCATCGGGACGTTTCGCCGCACGTGTGAAGTCCCCCGGGCTTCCAAGATGAGGAAAAAGCAACATAATCGGCCGAAACCTTGCCCTATATTACGCACTTAGTGCGTAACCCGTTCACGACAGGAAGCTCCCTTTGGCCATTACCCGACGACACCTTCTGCAGACCGGCGCGGTGGCCGCGCTGACCCCGGTGCTTGGGCTTATCCCGGGCGCAGCATCGATCTCTCCCGCGCTTGCCAATACCGAGCCCGACGGATTGACGTGGCGCCACGCGCTGTCGCTGTTCGGCGACATCAAATACCCGGCCGGCTTCCAGCGTTTCGACTATGTCAATCCGGATGCGCCGAAGCGCGGCGTCGCGCGGACGATCTCGCTCGGCACCTTCGACAACTTCAATGTCGCGGTGATGGGCGTGAAGGGCTCGATCGCGCAGGCCGCGATGGCGATCTACGAGACATTGATGTCGCCCTCGCAGGATGAGGTCTCGACCGAATATGGCCTGCTCGCCGAGAGCGCGGCCCATCCCGACGATTTCAGTTGGGTGATCTACCGGCTGCGCAAGGAGGCGCGCTGGCACGACGGCAAGCCCGTGACGCCGGAGGACGTGATCTTCTCGATCGAGACGCTCAAGAAGCAAAGCCCGTTCTACGGAGCGTACTACCGGCACGTGGCCAAGGCCGAGAAAAGCGGCGAGCGCGACGTCAAATTCAGTTTCGATGTGCCCGGCAATCGTGAATTGCCGCACATCGTCGGCCAATTGCTGGTGCTGCCGAAGCATTATTGGCAGGGCACTGACGACCAGGGCCGCAAGCGCGATATCTCCGCAACCACGCTGGAAAAGCCGCTCGGCTCGGGCCCGTACCGGATCGCCGACTTCGTCGCCGGTCGTTCAGTCCGGCTCGAACGGGTGAAGGATTATTGGGGCGCCAACCTTCCAGTGCGGATCGGCCAGAACAATTTCGACGAGCTGCGTTCCGAATACTTCCGCGACAACAACGTCGCGCTCGAAGCCTTCAAGGCCGACCAGGCCGACTGGATCGTCGAGAACTCGGCGAAACAGTGGGCGACCGCTTATGATTTTCCGGCCGTGACCGAGAAGCGCGTAATCAAAGAGGAGTTTCCGATCAACGATCTCGGCCGCATGCAGGGTTTCGTGCTCAACCTGCGCCGCGAGCAGTTCAAGGACGCCCGTCTCCGCCGCGCCTTCAACTTCGCTTTCGATTTCGAGGAGATGAACAAGCAGCTCTTCTACAATCAGTACAAGCGCATCGACAGCTATTTCTACGGCACGGAATTGGCGTCCTCGGGCCTGCCGGAGGGGCAGGAGCTCGAGATCCTCCAGACCGTGCGCGACAAGGTGCCTCCGGAGGTTTTCACGACGCCCTATACCAATCCGGTCGGCGGCAATCCCGAGGCAGTGCGCGCCAACCTGCGCGAGGCCATGAAGCTGCTGAAGGAGGCCGGTTTCGAGGTGCGCGAACGCAAGCTGGTGGATCCCTCAGGCAAGCCGGTCAGCGCGGAGATCCTGGTGCAGGATCCTTCCTCCGAGCGGATCGCGCTGTTCTTCAAGCCGTCGCTGGAGCGCATCGGCGTCACGACGTCGATCCGCGTCGTCGACGACGTGCAGTACGAGAACCGGATTCGCAGTTTCGATTTCGACATCATCACCGACGTCTGGGGCCAGTCGCTCTCGCCCGGCAATGAGCAGCGCGAATTCTGGGGTTCGCAGGCCGCGGACCAGCCGGGATCGAAGAACACGATCGGCATCAAGAACCCGGCGGTGGATGCGCTGATCGACAAGGTCATCTTCGCCAAGGACCGCGCCGGCCTCGTTGCCGCGACCAAGGCGCTGGACCGGGTGCTGCTGTGGAATTTCTACGTGGTGCCGCAGTTCACCTATCCGTTTGCACGCTATGCGCGCTGGGATCGCTTCGGCCATGCCGAGCTGCCGAAATACGCGCGTTCGGGCCTGCCGACGCTGTGGTGGTACGACGCTGAGAAGGCGAACCGGATCGCGAAACGGTCTTGAAGGACATCTCCCGCATGGCGCTATTCACCCGTCGGCACGCGCTCGGCCTCGGTATCGGTGCGCTCTGCGCGACGCGGCTTGGTCCGGCAGCCGCCGATAACGGCGTCGAGATGCACGGCATGTCGGCGTTCGGCGATCTGAAATATCCCGCCGACTTCCACCATTTCGACTATGTCAACGTGAATGCGCCGAAGGGCGGGATGTTCTCGCTGATCCCCAGCGTCCGCGCCTATAACCAGTCCTATTTCACGTTCAATTCGCTCAATGCCTACATCCTCAAGGGTGAGGGCGCACAGGGCATGGACATGACGTTCACGGCGCTGATGGTGCGCGCCGGTGACGAGCCCGATGCGATGTATGGGCTGGCCGCGAAGTCGGTGCGGATTTCGCCCGACAAGCTCACCTACACCTTCACGATCCGCCCCGAGGCGCGGTTTCATGACGGCTCGAAGCTGACCGCGCAGGACGTCGCCTTCTCGCTGAACACGCTGAAGGAAAAGGGGCACCCGCTGATCCTGGTGCAGCTCCGCGATTTCATCAAGGCCGAGGCGCTCGACGATGCGACCGTCGTCGCCAGCTTCGCGCCGAAGCGCGCGCGCGACGTGCCGCTTTATGTCGCGAGCCTGCCGATCTTCTCGAAGGCCTATTACGCCAACCGTCCGTTCGATGAATCGACGCTCGATACGCCTTTGGGCTCCGGGCCGTACAAAGTCGGCCGCTTCGAGGTCAACCGCTTCATCGAATATGATCGCGTCAAGGACTGGTGGGCGGCCGATCTTCCGGTCTGCCGCGGCAGCTATAATTTCGACACCGTCCGCTACGAATTCTATCGCGACCGCGACGTCGCCTTCGAGGGCTTCACCGGCAGGAATTATCTCTACCGCGAGGAGCTCACCGCACGCATCTGGGCCACGCGCTACGATTTCCCCGCGATCAAGGAAGGCAAGGTCAAGCGCGAGCTGTTGCCGGACGAGACGCCGTCGGGCGCGCAGGGCTGGTTCATCAACTTGCGTCGCGACAAGTTCAGGGATCCGCGCGTGCGTGAGGCGTTGATCTACGCCTTCGATTTCGAGTGGACCAACAAGACCATCATGTACGGCGCCTATGCGCGCACCCATTCGCCGTTCCAGAATTCGGACATGATGGTATCAGGCCCGCCCTCGCCGGAGGAAGTCGCATTGCTCGAACCGTTCCGCGGCCAGGTGCCGGACGAGGTGTTCGGCAAGCCCTTCGTGCCGCCGGTGTCCGACGGCTCCGGGCAGGACCGGGCGCTGCTGCGCAAGGCGGCGCAACTGCTGAGCGACGCCGGCTGCGCCGTCAAGGACGGCAAGCGGCTGTTGCCGAACGGCGAGCCCTTCACCATCGAATTCCTCAACGACGAAGCTTCGATCCAGCCGCATCACGGACCCTACATCAAGAATCTCGCCACCCTCGGCATCGAGGCGACGTTCCGGCTGATCGACGCCGTGCAATACCGCGCGCGGCTGGAGGATTTCGATTTCGACATGACCATCGAGCGCTTCTCGATGTCGGCGACGCCGGGCGACAGCATGCGCGCTTTCTTTTCGTCGCAGGCTGCCAGCACCAAGGGCTCCTATAATCTCGCCGGCATTTCCAGCCCGGTGATCGATGCGCTGATCGAGAAGATCATCGCCGCCGAGACCAGGGCGGAACTGACCACCGCCTGCCGCGCCTTCGACCGTGTCTTCCGTGCCGGACGCTATTGGGTGCCGCAGTGGTACGCCAACACGCATCGCGTCGCCTATTGGGACGTGTTCGCCCATCCGCCGAAGCCAGCACGCTACGCGCAAGGCGTGGGCGCGCCGGATAACTGGTGGGCCGACCCGGCCAAGGCTGCCAACGCCGAACAGGCGAAGTGAGACATGACCGCCTATATCGCTCGCCGCATTCTCTTGATGGTGCCGACACTGCTCGGCATCCTCTTCGTGTCCTTCGTGGTCGTGCAGTTCGCGCCGGGCGGCCCGGTCGAGCGCGTGCTCGCGCAACTCTCCGGCGCCGATACCGGCGGCGCCTCGCGGGTTTCCGGCTCTTCGGGCGGCGATTTTGCGGCCCGTACGCCGGGCGGCGCCTCGGCTGATGCGGTCAACTCGAAATATCGCGGCGCGCAGGGCCTCGATCCCGCCTTCATCAAGAATCTCGAAAAGCAGTTCGGCTTCGACAAGCCGGCGCCCGAGCGCTTCCTGCTGATGGTGTGGAACTTCGCCCGCTTCGATTTCGGCAAGAGCTATTTCCGCGACGTCAGCGTGATCCAACTGATCAAGGAGAAGCTGCCGGTGTCGATGTCGCTCGGCATCTGGATGACGCTGCTGACCTACCTGATCTCGATCCCGCTCGGTATCCGCAAAGCCGTGCAGGACGGCTCGCGGTTCGATACCTGGACGTCGGCCGTGATCATCATCGGCTTTGCGATTCCCGGCTTCCTGTTCGCGATCCTCTTGATCATCCTGTTCGCCGGCGGCTCGTTCTTCAACTTGTTCCCGTTGCGCGGGCTGACCTCGGACGGCTGGTCGCAATTCCCCTGGTACTGGAAGATCATCGACTATTTCTGGCACATCACGCTGCCCTTGATCTCGATGGCGCTCGGGGCGTTTGCCACCATGACGCTGCTGACCAAGAACTCGTTCCTGGACGAGATCCGCAAGCAATATGTCATGACTGCGCGCGCCAAGGGCTGCAGCGAGACGCAGGTGCTGTACGGCCATATCTTCCGTAACGCGATGCTGATCGTGATCGCCGGCTTTCCGAGCGCGTTCATCCACGCCTTCTTCTCCGGCTCGCTTTTGATCGAGACCATCTTCTCGCTCGACGGGCTCGGCCTGCTCGGCTTCGAAAGCGTGCTGAATCGCGACTATCCGGTGGTGTTCGGCACGCTCTTCATTTTTTCGCTGGTCGGCCTGGTCGTAAACCTGATCTCCGATCTCGCTTACATGTGGATCGATCCGAGGATCGATTTCGAGGCGAGGGAAGTCTGATGACGATGCTCGCGCCCCAGCCGGTCGAGACCACGACGCAGTCGCCGCTCGGCGAAGCCGTACCGCCGAGCCGCCATCCGTTCGAGCCGTCGCCGCTCAACAAGCGCCGCTGGCAGAACTTCAAGGCCAACCGCCGGGGCTACTGGTCGTTCTGGATCTTCCTGGTGCTGTTCGTGGTCTCGCTGTTCGCGAACTTCATTGCGAATGATCGTCCGCTGATGATCAGATATGACGGCCGGCTCTATTGGCCGGTGCTCTTCAATTATGCCGAGACGACCTTCGGTGGCGATTTCGAAACCACGGCGGATTACCGCGATCCGTACTTGCAGAAGCAGATCGCGGCCAAGGACGGCACCATCATCTGGCCGCCGATCCGCTATTCCTACGACACCCACAATCTCGACCTGCCGACACCGGCACCGTCGAAGCCGACCTGGCTTTTGACCGAGGCACAGTGCAAGGAGGTGGTGGAGAAGAAGCATCTCAGCGGCTGCCGCGATCTCGAATACAACTGGCTCGGCACCGACGACCAGGGCCGCGACGTGCTCGCGCGCTTGATCTACGGCTTCCGGATTTCGGTGCTGTTCGGCCTCACGCTGACCATCCTGTCCTCGATCATCGGCGTCGCCGCCGGCGGCGTGCAGGGTTATTTCGGCGGCTGGATCGATCTGACGTTCCAGCGCCTGATCGAGGTCTGGACCGCGATCCCCTCGCTCTATCTGCTTCTGATCATCTCCGCGGTGCTGCCGCCGGGCTTCTTCATCCTGCTCGGCATCCTCCTCTTGTTCTCCTGGGTGTCGCTGGTCGGCCTGGTGCGCGCAGAGTTCCTGCGCGGGCGCAATTTCGAGTACATCCAGGCGGCGCGCGCGCTCGGCGTCTCCAATGCGGTGATCATGTTCCGCCATCTCTTGCCGAACGCGATGGTGGCGACCATGACCTTCCTGCCGTTCATCGTCTCATCCTCGGTGATGACGCTGACCGCGCTGGACTTCCTAGGGTTCGGCCTGCCGCCGGGCTCGCCTTCGCTCGGCGAGTTGCTGGCGCAGGGCAAGGCCAACGTGCAGGCGCCGTGGCTCGGCTTCACCGGTTTCTTCTCCGTCGCGATCATGCTCTCGCTCCTGATCTTCATCGGCGAGGCCGCGCGCGACGCCTTCGACCCACGCAAGACGTTCAGGTAGAGGGCAGCATCATGGACGCGATCAACCAGCCTCTGCTCGATGTCCGCGACCTCTCGGTCGCCTTCGGCCCGTCGGTCGCGGTCGACCATGTCTCGTTCTCTATCAAGCGCGGCGAATGCGTTGCATTGGTCGGCGAGTCCGGTTCGGGCAAATCCGTCAGCGCGCTGTCGGTCCTGAAACTGCTGCCCTATCCGGCGGCGTCGCATCCTTCCGGCAGCGTCCGTTTCAAGGGCCGCGATCTCCTTACCGCCTCGGAGCGCGAGATGCGCGAGGTGCGCGGCAACGACATCTCGATCATCTTCCAGGAGCCGATGACCTCGCTCAATCCGCTCCACACCATCGAGGCGCAGATCGGCGAGATCCTGTCGCTGCACAGCGGCGTGCGCGGCGCGGCGGCGCGGGCGCGCACCATCGAGCTGCTGACGCAGGTCGGCATTCCCGAGCCCGAGACGCGGCTGCAGAGCTACCCGCATCAGCTCTCCGGTGGCCAGCGCCAGCGCGTGATGATCGCGATGGCGCTCGCCAACGAGCCGGACCTGTTGATCGCGGACGAGCCGACGACGGCGCTCGACGTCACCGTGCAGGCGCAGATCCTGGCGCTGCTGGCCGAGATCCGCACCCGGCTCGGCATGAGCATGCTGTTCATCACCCATGATCTCGGCATCGTCCGCCGCATCGCCGATACCGTCTGCGTCATGAACGGCGGCAAGATCGTCGAGCACGGCCCGGTCGAGCAGGTCTTCACCGCGCCCAAGCATCCGTATACCCGCGATCTCCTCGCCGCGGAGCCCAAGCCCGATCCGGCCCCGCCGCGCCCGGAGGAGCCGGTGGTGATCTCGGCGGACAATCTGAAGGTCTGGTTCCCGATCAAGCGCGGATTGCTGCGCTCCACCGTCGGTCATATCAAGGCGGTCGACGGCGTCAGCATCGCCGTGCGCAAGGGCGAGACGCTCGGCGTGGTCGGCGAATCCGGCTCCGGCAAGACCACGCTCGGGCTGGCGCTGCTGCGGTTGATCTCCTCCGACGGGCCGATCGTGTTCTTAGGGAGCAACATCCAGGGCCTGCGCTTCAAGCAGATGCGCCCGTTCCGCCGCGACATGCAGATCGTGTTCCAGGATCCGTTCGGCGCGCTCAGCCCGCGCATGTCGGTCGGCGACATCGTCGCGGAGGGCTTGAGCGTTCATCAGGGACATCTGTCGGCCGAGGAGCGCGAGGCGCGGGTGATCAAGGCGCTGAAGGATGTCGGTCTCAAGCCGGAATGGCGCTTCCGCTATCCGCATGAATTTTCCGGCGGCCAGCGCCAGCGCATCTCGATCGCGCGCGCGGTGGTGCTGGAGCCGAATTTCGTGGTGCTCGACGAGCCGACCAGCGCGCTCGACATGCTGTTCCAGGCGCAGATGGTCGATCTCTTGCGCGAATTGCAGCGCAAGCGCGACCTCACCTACATGTTCATCTCGCACGATTTGCGCGTGGTGGCTTCGCTCGCCAGCCATCTGATCGTGATGAAATCCGGCAAGGTCGAGGAGGAGGGACCGGCCTCCGAACTGTTCAAGAACCCGAAGAGCGACTACACCCGCGCCCTCTTCGCCGCCGCCTTCCGCCTGGAGACGGCAGGCGATAGAGCGGTGGCGACCTGAGCGGCAGTCGGGCCTCATCCTTCGAGGCGCCGCTTCGCGGCTCCTCAGGATGAGGGGAAACGCCGTACTTCCGGTGATGACGTGTCGTTAGCTGCCTGATCCTCATGGTGAGGAGCCGCGAAGCGGCGTCTCGAACCATGAGGCCCCGCTAGAGCCGCTTGATCGCGAGGACCTCGCTGCCGGCCGCCTTGATGCGGGCGATGGCCTCAGCGGTGTGCTCGATCACGGTTGCCATGTGATGCGCATTGGCGTGCACGATCGTCGTCGCATCGCGCACGATGGCGACATGGCCCTTCCAGAAGATCAGGTCGCCGCGCTGCAGCTTCTTTGCTTCCGCCGCGCTCAGCTCGCGCCCGAGACCCTCCTGCTGCATGTCGCTGTCGCGCGGACAGCCGGTGCCGGCAGCGGTCAGCGCGACCTGCACCAGGCCGGAGCAATCGATGCCAAGGCTGCTCTTGCCGCCCCACAGATAGGGGGTGCCGACGAAACGTTCAGCAACAGTGACGAAATCATCCTCAAGCGCGTCGATACCGCCGACATGGCGGCGCGGCAAATGCCAGCCTTCGTGCGTCACCGCGAACACGCCGTCCTCGCGCGCGACGTTCAGCCTGGCGCCGAGCGGCAGCGTCTCGACCGGCGGCAGCTTGATCGAGGGGCCGGGAAAGGCGAAGGTCCGCAGCGCCGTGACCTTGTGGGTCGGCGTGGCGGAAGGTTTTGTCAGCGCGGCGTCCGGCAGCCAGCCGACATAGCCGTCGCTGCCAAGCTGGCCCCAGGCGAACCCCTCGCCATTGCGGTCGTAGATGGTGACGCGCTCGCCCTTCAGGGCCTGCGTCAGCAGCGCGGCGTCGGAGCGCGGCGCGTCGCAGAGCGGCGCGAGTGCGTACGCGATCTCGAACTCCTCGCCGGTGACGAAGCGCTCTGCGCTCACCTTGCCTTCGAGATATTTCGCGGCGATATCGCCCCGCGCAGGCGTCAGCCGCGGGTCATCCATAGCGCTGGCTCAACAGTCTGTAGATCGCGCGTGCCGCCTGGCATTCGCCGCCTTCGGGCCGCGCCGGTTTCGCGCTGGGAGTCCAGCCGTAGATATCGACATGCAGCCAGCGTTTGGCGTGCTCGACAAAGCGTTGCAGGAACAGCGCGCAGGTGATCGAACCGGCGAACGTGCCCGACGGCGCGTTGGTAATGTCGGCGGTCTTCGAATCCAGCCAGGCATCGTAGGCCGGCCATAGCGGCATGCGCCACAACGGATCGTGCTCCGCTTTGGCGTGAGCCGCGACTTCAGCGGCCAGCGTGTCATCCTGAGTGTAAAAAGGCGGCAGGTCCGGCCCGAGCGCCACGCGCGCGGCGCCGGTCAGCGTGCCCAGGTCGATCAAAAGATCCGGCTTTTCCTCGTCGGCGAGCGCCAACGCGTCGGCGAGGACCAGCCGTCCCTCGGCATCGGTGTTGCCGATTTCGACCGTCACCCCCTTGCGCGAGGTGAAGATGTCGAGCGGGCGAAAGGCGTTGCCCGCGACCGCGTTCTCGACCGCGGGGATCAGCACGCGCAGCCGGAGCTTGAGCTTCGCGTCCATCACCATCTGCGCCAGCGCAAGCACATTGGCGGCACCGCCCATGTCCTTCTTCATGATGAGCATGCCGCTCGATGGTTTCAGGTCGAGCCCGCCGGTGTCGAAGCAGACGCCCTTGCCGACCAGCGTCACCTTGGGGTGATCGGGGTTACCCCAGGTGAGATCGATCAGCCGCGGCGCGCGGCTCGAGGCCATGCCGACGGCGTGGATCAGCGGAAAGTTCCGCCGCACGAGTTCGTCGCCCGTGATGCAGTTGAAGGCGGCGCCGAACCGCGCCGCGATCTGTTCTGCCGCTTGCGCCAGCTCCTGCGGCCCCATGTCGTTCGAGGGCGTGTTGATGAGGTCGCGCGCCAGGCATGCGGCTTCCGCCATGCGCGAGATATCGGCTGCATCGATGCCATCCGGCGGCACCAGCCGCACGTCGGGAGAGTCCGCCTTGCGATAGCGGCTGAAGCGGTAGCTGCCGAGCGCAAAGGCGAGTACGGCGAGCCGCGTGTCGTGTGGCGCATTGGCGAAGCGGTAGACGCCTGACGGCAGCAAGCCGGGCAGGCTGCCTGGCCGGAACGGATCGCGCGACCGGCTTGCCTCATCCTCAAGTCCGAACAGCACCTGTGCGAGCGAACCGTCGGGCGCGGGCAGCGCCAGATATTTGCCGGGCTTGGCCACAAAGCCATTGGCCTGTGCGAACTGCCGCGCATGAGCGGGAAGCGTCTCGCGGATCTGCTCCCAATTCGTTTTGGTGACGAAGATGATGGGAATGGCGTTCGACGCGGACGCGGATTCGAAGATCGATGGCATGCTGCTCTCATCAAATGGCAGGGGCGCTGCCTAATTAACCAGACGTTAGGGTTAACAGTCTATTGCTGATGCATTCGGTTCGATCATTTCGCCGGACATTGTGAGTTAAAGCGCCATGCGTCGACAGTCCAGTCTTGCCCGCGCTCTCGCGTCGGTTGCCCTTTCGGCGCTGTTGGCGGCAGGCCTTGGCGGCTGCCAGACGCTCTCCGATGTCGCAGGCTCGCTGACCACACGGACGAAGACCGCCGCCGCCGCGCCGGATGACCCGCGCCGCGCCGTCGAATTCTATGGCGAGCGCTATCGCGCCAATCCGAAGGACGTCGAGGCCGCGATCGGTTACGGGCAGGCGCTGCGCACGACCGGACAGCGGGCGCAGGCGGTCGCGATGCTGGAACAGGCCACGATCACCAATCCCGGCAACCGGCCGCTGCTCGCGGCCTATGGCCGGGCGCTTGCCGACAACGGCAATGCGCAGGCGGCGTTCGACGTCCTGAGCCGCGCGCACTCACCCGACAATCCCGATTGGCGCATCCTGTCGGTGCAGGGAACCACGCTCGACAGACTTGGCCGGCATGACGAGGCGCGCCGCTATTATGCGAGCGCGCTGCGTCTTGCTCCGGACGAGCCGTCGGTGCTGTCCAATCTCGGCCTGTCCTACATGCTGAGCCGCGACCTGCCCAAGGCTGAAGAGAATCTGCGCCGCGCCTATGCCAGCAGCCGTGCCGACAGCCGGGTGCGGCAGAACCTTGCCCTGGTGGTCGGCCTGCAGGGCCGGTTCGCGGAAGCCGAGAACATCGTCAAGTCGGACCTGCCGGCCGACGAAGCCGCCGCCAACGTCGCCTACCTCCGCGACATGCTGAAGGGGCGGGACAATCCGCGGACCGCGGCGGCGAAGCCCGTGCCGGTCGTCGCGCGCGACGACTGATCCCCGTCGGCTCAATTTCCCTCATCTCCCGCTTGGCGGGAGGTCGGCGCGCTAAACGCCGGGTGGGGCTCTCTCCCACACACGCGGACGGCGCGAACCGCGGAGGCTATCTCGCGTATTCCGGCTCACTGGATCGCCATGACCTTGATGTAGCTCGGGCCGAGAATGACGATGAAGAGGCAGGGCAGGAAGAATACGATCATCGGCACCGTCAGTTTCGGCGGCAGCGCGGCCGCCTTCTTCTCCGCCTCGGTCATGCGCATGTCGCGGTTTTCCTGCGCCATCACGCGCAGGCTCTGGCCGAGCGGCGTGCCGTAGCGCTCGGACTGCTGCAACGCCAGGCAAACCGACTTCACGCCTTCGAGCCCGGTACGGTTGGCGAGGTTCTCATAGGCCACCTTGCGGTCCTGCAGGTAGGACAGTTCGGCCGTGGTGAGCGCGAATTCCTCCGACAGCGGCACCGATTGGCCGACGATCTCGGTCGCGACTTTCCTGAAGGCGACTTCGACCGACATGCCGGATTCGATGCAAATCAGGAGCAGGTCGAGCGCGTCGGGGAAGGCGCGCTTGATCGAGAGCTGGCGCTTGGAGATGGCGTTTTTCAGGAACAGCATGGGTGCCTGCAGGCCGAGATAGGCGGCGCCGATGCAGATGCCGAGCTTCACCATCAGGCCTTGCCCGACCTCGGCGATCAGGAAGACGTAGAGCGCCGCCAGCACCAGAAACACCATCGGCGTCACGGCGCGGAAGAACAGAAAGGTGATGTAGGGCGCATTGCCGCGATAGCCGGCCATGATCAGCTTGTCGCGCGCCGCTTCCTGAGCCACCCATTTGCTCAGATTGAAATCCTCGACCACCTTGGAGACGATCTGCTTCGGCGTCTGCCGCAGCGACACCTTCTCCGATCTGGCCAGCCGCTCGCGCTCGCGCTGGCGGATACGCTCGCGTTCGCTCGCCACCGCCTTCATCCGCTTCTGCAGGTTCTCGCCGGCAAACAGCGGCATGATCAGCGAATAGCAGGTCGCGCTCACGGCGATCGCCGCGAGCAGCATGGTCATGAACCTGACGTCGTGGAGCTTGTCGGCAATAAGTTCGAACATCCCGCACCTGTCAGAAGTCGAAGTTGATCATCTTCTTCATCACCAGCACGCCGATGGTCATCCAGACTGCGCAGGCGACCAGCATCACCTGTCCGGTCGGATGGGTCCACAGCAGCGAGATGTATTCGGGCGTCGTGATGTAGACGGACAGCATGACGAGCGGCGGCAGCGCGCCGATGATCGCCGCGGACGCCTTGGCTTCCATCGACATCGCCTGGATCTTCTCCCTCATCTTCTTGCGGTCGCGCAGCACCCTCGAGAGATTGCCAAGCGCTTCCGAGAGATTGCCGCCGGATTTCTGTTGGATCGAGACCACGATGCCGAAGAAGTTCGCCTCCGGCACCGGCATGCTCTCATAGAGCCGGGCGCAGGCCTCGCCGAGCGGCATGCCGATCGTCTGGGTTTCGATGATTGCCTTGAACTCGCTCTTGAGCGGTTCGGGCGAGTCGTTGGCGACCACCTTGAGCGATTCAAACAACGGCAGGCCGGCCTTGATGCCGCGCACGATCACGTCGACGGCGTCGGGGAGCGCCTTCAGGAACGCCGCCTCGCGGCGCTTTTTCAGGAAGCCGAGCAGCCAGCGCGGCAGGCCGAGGCCGGCGGCGAAGGCAATGCCTACTGTGCCCAGCAGTCCGCCGCCGATCATGTAGGAGAGCGCGAAGCCGATCGCCGCAAGGACGCCGGAGATGATCCAGAACTTCTGAGGCGTCCAGTCGAGACCGGCCTGGGCCAGGCGTCTGCCCAGCGAGGGTTTCGCCTCCTTCTGCCGGCGCGCTTCCAGCTCCCGCAGGGTTCCTTCGACCTGCTCGCGGCGCGACCGCTGGGTCCGTTCGGCCTGCCGCATGGTTGCGGGTTCGGAGCGCGCAACGGAGGCGCGTCGCGCTTCCGCCTGCTTCTCTCCCGACAACAAGGGATAGAGGAAGACCCAGCCGAGTCCGCCGATGGTGGTTGCGGCGAGGAAGGCGAGGGCGAGCGATTGCAGGTTCATCATCGGCTCCCTTATGCCGGCGGCGTGGTTTCGGCGGCATCGAGCGCGGCGGCGAGGCGATTCTCCTCGTTATAGTAGCGGGCGCGCTCCCAGAATTTCGGCCGGCCGATGCCGGTCGAGCGATGCCGGCCGATGATCTTGCCGTTGGCGTCCTCGCCGACGATGTCGTACAGGAAGATGTCCTGCGTGATGATGGTGTCGCCTTCCATGCCCATCACTTCGGTGATGTGGGTGATGCGGCGCGAGCCGTCGCGCAGGCGCGCCGCCTGGATGATGACGTCGATCGAGGCGCAGATCATCTCGCGGATGGTGCGCGAGGGCAGCGAGAAGCCACCCATCGTGATCATGGATTCGCAGCGCGACAGCGCCTCGCGCGGGTTGTTGGCGTGCAGCGTGCCCATCGAGCCGTCATGGCCGGTGTTCATCGCCTGCAACAGGTCGAACGCCTCCGGTCCGCGGACTTCGCCGACGATGATGCGCTCAGGGCGCATACGCAGGCAGTTGCGGACCAGTTCGCGCATGGTGACCTGGCCTTCGCCCTCGATGTTGGGTGGCCGGGTTTCCAGCCGCACCACATGCGGCTGCTGCAGTTGCAGCTCGGCGGCGTCCTCGCAGGTGATGATGCGCTCGTCGTGCTCGATATAGTTGGTGAGGCAGTTGAGCAGCGTGGTCTTGCCGGAGCCCGTGCCGCCGGAGATCAGCACGTTGCAGCGGACGCGGCCGATGATCTGCAGGATGGTCGCGCCTTCCGGCGTGATCGCACCGAACTTGACGAGCTGCTCCAGCGTCAGCTTGTCCTTCTTGAATTTGCGGATGGTGAGCGCGGGCCCGTCGATCGCGAGCGGCGGCACGATGGCGTTGACGCGCGAGCCATCGGCGAGGCGCGCGTCGCAGATCGGCGAAGATTCGTCGACACGGCGGCCGACCTGGCTGACGATGCGCTGGCAGATGTTGAGGAGCTGCTGGTTGTCGCGGAAGCGGATGCCGGTGCGCTGGATCTTGCCGGCGACCTCGATGTAGACCGTCCCGGCGCCGTTGACCATGATGTCGGCGATGTCGTCGCGCGACAACAGCGGCTCCAGCGGGCCGTAGCCGAGCACGTCGTTGCAGATGTCGTCGAGCAGGTCCTCCTGCTCGGCGATCGACATCACGATGTTCTTGATCGCGATGATCTCGTTGACGATGTCGCGGATTTCCTCGCGCGCCGAATCGCCGTCGAGCTTGGCGAGCTGGGCGAGGTCGATCGCCTCGATCAGCGCACCGAAGATGGTGGCCTTGACCTGGTAGTAAGTGTCGGACCGGCGCGTGTCGACGGTCGGTGCCGGCGGCGGCTTGGGCGGGGCGATCGGGGGTGAAGGCATGATCGGAGGCGCTATCTCGCGCGCCGGCACGGCCGCGGCCGAAGGCTCCGGCGCGTGAACGGCAGGCCTCAGCCCCCGCATGTCACCGTCATTTGCGCTACGCTTACCAAACACGACTCTACTCCAGACCCGCTATTTCGCCCGCAGCTTCTCCAAGAGGGGCGACAGGAATGACCCCTTGGGCTTTTTGGTCTCGCCGCGGCCGGTCAGCCGCTGCGCGATCTGCAGGAACATCTCGATGGTGCGATGATTGGCGGAGATCTCCGCGATCATCTGGCCGTTGTTGGCGGCCGAGCCGAAGATCTGCGGATCGAACGGGATCGCCGCGATCGGCTCGGCCTCGATCGCCTTGGCGAATTCGGCGGTGTTGATCTCAGGACGCTTCGGCACGCCGACCTGGTTGAGGCAGTAGAGCGGCGCGCGGTCGTTCGGCCGCGAGGCCTTCAAGAGGTCGACCAGGTTCTTGGTGTTGCGCAGGTTGGCAAGGTCGGGGACCGCCACCACCAGGATGTCGTCGGCGGCGATCAGGGCTCGTTTGGTCCAGCCCGACCATTGGTGGGGAACGTCGAGCACGGTGCAGGGCATGGTCGTGCGAAGCGTGTCGAAGATCGCATCAAAGGCCTCGGTGCCGAAATCGTAGACGCGGTCGAGCGTGGCCGGCGCCGCGAGCAGGCTGAGATGATCGGTGCATTTCGACAGCAGCCGGTCGATGAAGGCGGTGTCGATGCGGTCGGGCGAGAACACGGCCTCGGCGATCCCTTGCGGCGGATCCTGGTTGTAGTCGAGGCCGGCGGTGCCGAAGGCGAGATCGAGATCGGCGACGACGGAATCCAGCGCCAGGTCGCGTGCGATCGCCCAGGCGACATTATGCGCCACCGTGGACGCGCCGACACCGCCCTTGGCGCCGACCACGGCGACGATGCGTCCGACCGCCTTGGCCTCGGGCGCCGAGAACAGGTTGCAGACCGACCGCACGACATCGATGGTGACGATGGGCGCAATCAGGTAGTCGCTGACGCCGCGCCGCACCAGCTCGCGGTATAGCGCGACGTCGTTGAGGCGGCCGATCACGATCACCCTGGTGCCGGCGTCGCAGACTGCGGCGAGCTGGTCCAGGCCGCCGAGAATGTCGCCATTGGCGTCGGTCTCCAGGATGATGACGTTGGGCGTCGGCGCCGACCGGTAGGCCTCGATGGCGGCGGCCATGCCGCCCATCTGGATCTTCAGATGCGCTTTGGCGAGCCTGCGGTCCTCGCCGGCCGACTGCACCGCGGCGGCGGTCTCCACGGTATCGCAGAACGCCTGCACCGACACCCGCGGCGCCGGCGCGATGTGCTCTTCCACCGGCGGCGGGACGTCAGGCTGGGCGTCGGAGTTCTGGCGCGCGTAGCTGATCATTTGCCGACATCGCTCAGCTTGGCCTTGTCGGCCTCGGGATAGGTGGTCGTCGTCGAGGTGCCCTTCCGGTATTTCTCAAAAGCCGCGTCACGCCGCTCGGTGTAAGGCGGCGTCTCCGCCCGCGGCTGCACGAGGTCGCTCGGGTTGTCGACCATGGCAGCGAGGTTGCGCTGGTTGGCGCAGCCGAAATTGTAATAGGGTTTGTTGTCGAAATAGGTCTTGTTGTTGATCGATGGTCCGAGATCTTCAGGCCAGATGCCGCAGGGGCCGGCGACCGCCGAGATCCGCGCATAGTTGATCCGGATGGCCGCGAAATGGCGCGGATCCTCCGGACGGTACTGGCGCACGGCGACCGCGCGCGGCGGCACGCCCGCGGCTGCGAACGTTGCCTGGATCTCGCGCAGGGAATCGGCGGCGGCGCGCGCATTCGGAGTATCGACAGGCGTGTCGATGCTGATCGCGCCGGTGCCCTCGCGCAGCCAGGTCTGCGCCAGCCCCATCACGTCGGCGCGCTGCGCGGCGGTCAGGCCGCCGCGGCCGCGACCGACGAACACCACGATCGAGCGGTCGGCTTCCTGGACCGCGATCGGATGGCGCAGGCGATAGTCGTCGGGAAAGCTCGCCAACGGGGAGTCATCAGTGTGCCGACAAGCGCCGAGCGCCACCGCGATGCCGATCAGCGCCCCGAGGCGAGCAAGGGCGCGGTTGCGATCGGCGGATCGTTTGGATGTCAGCTTGGGTATCATCGTCCCGCCTCAGTCGGTAATGAAGCCGTAAGTGCCACGGTAGTTTCGTGCCGGCTCCGCGCGGCCCGGCACGCCATAGATGCGGTTGACGGTCCCTAAGAAGTCGGCCTGCGGATCGGAGGCGTTGGCAAAACCGTCATCCGGCCGCGACAGGTCCTTCTGCGCCACCGCGCGCACCACATAGGGCGTCACCAGCACCATCAGCTCGGTCTGGTTGTTGACGAAGTCGCGGCTGCGGAACAGCGTGCCGAGGATCGGCAGTTGGGCGAGGCCCGGAAAACCGTTGATCGCCTGCTTGGTCTGCTCCTGGATCAGGCCGGCCATCGCCATTGCACCGCCGGAGGGGATTTCCAGGGTCGTTTCCGCGCGGCGGGTCTTGATCGAGGGAATGGTCAGCGAGTTCACCTGTCCGTCGGTGACCGCCTGCGCGATCGTGATCGAATTGTCATTCGACAGTTCGGAGACTTCGGTCATCACCCGCAGGCTGATGCGGCCTTCGGTCAGCACGACAGGCGTGAAGTTGAGCGAGATGCCGAACTTCTTGAACTGGATCTGCGTCGTACAGATATGGGTGACAGGGTCGCACGAATAGCCTGCAGGGATCGGGAATTCGCCGCCCGCGATGAAGGTTGCGGATTCGCCGGAAATGGCGGTCAGGTTCGGCTCGGCCAGCGTACGCACCACGCCCGCGCTTTCCATCGCGCGGAGCGTTGCCGACACCGAGGGGGTGGCGCCGAACGAGGCGGTCGCTCCGTTAGTGGAGACCAGTGGGCGGCCGTAGGCGGTGAACGGATTGGCGTTGCTGAACTTCACCACCGCCGTGCCGTAGTTCAGGTTGGCGGTCAGATCGATGCCGAGCTGCTTGATGATATTGCGCGCGACCTCGGCGACGGTGACCTTGAGCATCACCTGGTCGCGGCCGCGGACCACGATCGAATTGACCACCTTCTCAGCTCCGCCGACGAGCCGCGCAGCGACGTCGCCGGCTTGCTGCGCCTCGATCGGGCTCGAGGCGGTGCCGGTCAGCACCACGCCGTCGCCGACGCCGTCGATCTGGATGTCGGCATTCGGCAGCGACTGGCGAAGCGCGGCGCGCACGCCGTTGAGGTCGCGCTTCACCGCGATGTCATAGGCGGCGATCTGCGCGCCGGCGGAATCGAAGAACACGATGTTGGTCTGGCCGACCGCGGCGCCGATGATATAGGCGCGTTGCGAGGAGCGGATCACGGCATTGGCGATCTTGGGATCGGCCACCAGCACATCCTTGATATCGCGGGGCAGGTCGACCACGACCGATTTGCCGACCCCGAGCGACAGGAAGCGCGCATTGGCCTGGCCGTCCGCCGGCGGTGCCGCGACGCGGTAATCGCTCGCCACCACCGGCGTCAGGGCCGGGTTGAGCGTGAACGCAACGGCAGCCGAAAACGACAGGGCGCGAACGACGAAGGCCCGCATCATCGATCGATTCCCCCAGCCCTTCATTCCGTGCGCCCTTTTGCTCACTTCTGTACCGTTTGCGGGCTCGCAATGCCGTAACGGATGACGTTGACGCTCTGGCCGCGCCTGCGCATTTGATTGTCGGCGTTGGCCTCGACGATATTGACGTCGGCGATGCTGCGCAGCGCCAGCGTTAGCGTGCCGCTCTGGCGCGCACGCGCCAGCGTCTCCGCCTGCTCGGGCTTGAGCTCGAGCGTGACGGTCTTGCCGATCAGCGCGCTGGTGCCGTCCTTCTCCTTTGGCGCCTGGTCGATCGCGAGCACACGGACATTGCTCAGGATGATCTCCGAATTGACGACGTCGGCGCCCTGGCCGTCCGGATTTTTCTCGCGACGGGAGAGGATGACGTCGACCCGGTCGTTCGGCAGGATGAAGCCGCCGGCGGCGGTCTCCGGCGAGATTTCGGTCGAGATCGCACGCATGCCGGAGGGCAGGATCGCGGCCATGAAGCCGCTGCCGTCGGCCTTCACCAGTTTCTGCTCGCGGATCGGCTCGCCCGCAATGAAGGGGGCCCGCGCAATCGAGCCGATCACGTCCTTCATGACTTCGGGCTTGCTGTCGCGTCGCATGAAGTTGCTGCTCGCGGTCGCCGCCGGCCAGGTCTGCCATTGAAGATCGTCCGGCTTGACCGCCTGGCCCAGCCCGATGTCGGACTTCGCGACGAGGATATCGACGGTCGGCAATTGCGCCACCGGCTGCTCCGTGGGAGCGGGCTTGTCGCCGCTTCCGCTCGCCAGGTACAGCGCCGCGAGGCCAGCAGCGCCGGCGATAGCCAGGACCACAATGCGTGCGGTATTCATTACGCTTCACTTTCCACAGGACGACGCGACGCTTCCGCCGCCGTGATCGGCAGTTGACCAGCTATTCGTCAAAGCATGGTTAATGAGGCGTATCTAAATCGCCTTAACGGGCAGTTACTCCTGCCCGCTCAATGCATGGCGAAATGCGCAAGATCAATCGCCCGGATCCACTCGGTCTCCGGATAGATCATCAACGCTCCGAGCGCGAGCGCGATGCCATAGGGAATGCCGCTGTCCATGGCGTGCAGCCGCAGCAGCCAATCCTGGCCGGATAGGGGATAGGGCAGCGGCCATTGCCGGAACTGGAGCAATAGTAGCGTGAGCGCGCCACCGAACAGGGAGGCATAGACCAGATAGGGCAGCAGATGGTCGAAGCCGATCCAGAGCGCGGCGCCGGCCGCGACCTTGGCGTCGCCGCCCCCGATCCAGCCCAGCGCAAAGCAGGTAAATCCGGCCACGAGCACGGTGGCGCCTGCGCCGGCATGCGAAAGCACGTCATGGAGCCCCATGCCGCTCAGCAGCGCGAGCACGAAGAAGCCGATCACCAGTCCCAACGAGACCCGGTTGGAGATGGTCATCGTGAGGAGATCGCTCGCCGCCGAGAATGCCATCAAGGCCGGAAACAGCACGAGACGCGCAATGTCTAGCATCATGACGTTCTAAGATCCGTTGCGATTGAACTCTCGGATTCCGGCTGGCCGACCCGTCTCGATTGGTGAACCGTCGCGGGCCGGGAGCGCCTTTTTTCAGCGACGGCAGTTGATTGTCCGAAGCAACAAAGGCCCCGGAACGCCGGGGCCTTTACCGAACTCTACGGACGGCCTCGATTACTTCAGCGAGGTCGAGACGGTGTTGAAGGTGCCGGTCAGCGCGGTGCCGACGCCGCGAACCGCGACGATGATGGCGATCGCAATGCCGGCAGCGATAAGGCCGTATTCGATGGCGGTAGCGCCGGACTCGTCCTTTACGAAACGCGCGATAAGGTTCTTCATCAGGGTTAGCTCCATGTACACGTGGCTGGTCGAATTAACATCAGGTCTCATCGGCGTTCTCAGCACCGCGACCATGAAGGCACGCTAGAGGGGGACGATTGCAGTGCAGTTAATTCGATTGCAGAAAGACGGCCCCAATTCGCACTTCTTGCGCAAGGTAAATTTCGTTTTAAGGCTTCCAAAGAAATCCGATGATTGCAGATCTCAATCGACGCCTCGCAGCGAGCGGTTTGTTCTGAAATTCACGGCTCCTTAAGCCTGGACCTGTACCGGTCGAGGCCTCTCGAGAACAAGAGGTCGCGATGTCTGCGCTTCCATTGGAAGTCATCACGCTGGTTGGGCAAACCATGCTAAAGGTGCTGCCGATCACCATCGCGCTAGCCGTGGTCTTCACGGTGCTTGCTCATTTCGGGGCATGCAATCCCGGCAAACCCTGGTGGCAGAAGCGCGAACTTCTGACCGACATCTGCTATTGGTTCTTCGTCCCTGCATTCGCGCGCGTGCTCCGGATCGGCCTGTTGGTGCTGGGCGCGGGCGTATTCTTCAACATCTACGGTGCCGACGACCTGGTTGCATTTTACGACAACGGTCACGGGCCGCTGGCGCAGCTTCCATTGTGGGTGCAGGCCCTGTTGTTCCTCGTTGCGTCGGATTTCATGCTCTATTGGCTGCACCGCATGTTCCACAATGGCGGCTTCTGGAAATATCACGCCATTCACCATTCCTCCGAGGATCTCGAATGGATTTCGGCGGCCCGTTTTCACCCGGTCAATCTTGTGATCGGCACCATCTCGGTTGACGTAATCCTGCTGCTCGCCGGCATCTCGCCCAATATCATGCTGTGGGTCGGTCCGTTCACGACCTTCCACTCGGCCTTCGTCCATGCCAATCTCAACTGGACGCTGGGGCCGTTCAAGTATGTGATCGCGACGCCAGTATTCCACCGCTGGCACCACACCTCCCCGGCGGAGGGCGGCGACACCAATTTTGCCGGCACTTTCCCGATATGGGATATGTTGTTCGGCACATTCCGGATGCCGGAGGGTAAGCTTCCTGAAGCGTACGGCGTCGACGCCGAACAAGGCGTGCCGACCGAGATCGCCGGACAGCTCGCGTATCCGTTCCGTCACTAGACGACGGTCCCAGTCGGTCGAAGAAGCGGCTGCGAATTGGCTTCACCTTCCCTCTGCTTGTGGGGGAGGAGTAGGCCGCCTCCTGGCGGTCGTTCATTCTAAGGAACGTCGAAGCGAAGCTCCAGCTATGGCGTGAGCGCCGGACGAGGGCTCTCTCCACTCAAAGGGTGCCAATCGGGGAGGCACCCCCACTATAGATCATCGGATGATCAGTTGGACGTTTTCGTCGCGGGAGAGGTGCCGTCCGCCTGAGCCTCGTCGGTTCGAACATGGATGACGGTTTCGCCATCCTTATACAAACGCTTCCAGCCCTTGACGTTGTCCAAGGCATGTCCGGCGGGGGAGTCCGCATCGAGCAGCGTAGCATCGATCCGGTACGTATCGAGCAGGCGCAGGAGCTCGCTCAAGTTCCGGGCCTCGGTTGCGCGGAAATAGTCCAGCACGAATTGCTCGCCATACAACTCGGCACGGCCGTCGATAAAGACCTCCATATTGCGGGAGATCATATAGCCGCCGAATCCGGCTGTATTGAATATCCGCTTTGCCTGCCTTTTTTCGAGCAGATCGATCGCTGCGACCGGGGTTTGGTGCTTCAAGAACGAGAAGGGATGGTGCGAGACAAAAGTTGCTGTCGTAGCCCATGCCGTCGCGACGATCGCGACCGCTGCAAAGATCGTGATGAAAGGGGGCAGTCGAATCTCCGCGCTGGCGAGCGGGGCAGCTTCGGCGGTTCTCCATTGCTCGGCGATCGGCTTTGCCAGAACGAGCGGAACGAGAAATGCAAACACTTCGATGTTCCTGACATGTGTCAGGGCCATCCAGATAAAGCCCAGCAGGAGAATGATCCGCGGTACGGAAAGCTCGAGCTTGCGATAAAAGGCGACGCCGATCAGGCCGAGCAGCGCACCTTCGAACAGCGTGAACGAGCTGAAATCGACAGGCATCCACTCCCAGATCAGCGACAGCAGCTTACCCAAACTGAGGATTTTCGTCGCGGCCAGCAGCGTGCCCCAGCCATAAGGCGTGCAACAAGCCGCTACGAGGGCCGCGAGTCCAAACAGCGCCCATCGCGCAGCAAGCTGAACACGGTGCTTGCGATCGACGCACCAGACCGCTTCCAGTCCGATCGGTCCGATCAGCGCCAGTCCGAGAACGAAGCCGCCGTGCAGGTTGGCCCACAGAGCCATCAGCGGCAGCAACAGCCACGACGGCTGGCTACGGCGATCGGCCGCGGCAAGCAGCCCGCCGACAAAGCTCACCATCACCGGCAGCGCCAGCATATGAGGCCGCGCCAGAAAGTGAGGCGTCGACAGCAGCAGCGCCAGCGCGGCGATGAGCGTAGCGCGCGCGAGGTCGAAGTACGGGCTGAGCAGGTGGATGAAGATCGCCGTCGTCACTCCGATCGCGATCGAAGTCAGAATGACGGGTCCGGCCCAATCCGATTCCACGTAAACGGTGGCATACAGCACCTGAGAGAGCCAGGAGCTCGAGGTCCAGGGCTCGCCCAATCGGGTAAACGAATAGATGTCCGTATAGGGCATTGCGCCGTGGTCGATGATCCACTGCCCGACCTTGATCTGCCAGTAGGTGTCCGAATCCCGCAGCATGATCTCGCCCATCGAGAGCAGAAGCAGATAGACTCCTGCGCCGACGCAGAGCGGAACCAGCCCTCGTGCCGCGCTGCGGATATTTACGTTGTTGGTGATCGCAATGGACATCGATTTCTAATGCTGCCTGGTTGGTATCGAGAGGCGAAACGAACGCCAGCGCAGCTCTTACTGGATCATGGTCCGGTAGAGCCGGGTTAAATTATGCGCGTGAGCGGCACATCCGATGATAGTGATGAACAAGCGGTTAAGGCTTGCCGGCGAATCTCCGGCTGCCGTTGCGAAGGTGAATGTCGGTGAAATTGCCGACGCGCTTTTTGCACTTCGTTCATGAATCTTCGTCAGTTTAGCCTGGTCGGGCGCCGGTTCCGCTGCGTATCGCGATGCCGGCTTGTCAACGTCCCGGGGTGGAGCATGTCGTTCAAGTCAGAGCGTATCCGTACGTTTGCGGGTTTCGCCTTCAGCCTTCTCGCAGCCGCCGTCGTGGCCTGGCCTTCCTCGGGCTTTGCCGCGGCCGATCCTGATCGGATCGAGGTCAATGTCGATCAGGCCAAGCTCGTCAAGCTCCCGACCGGCATCGCCACCATCGTCGTTGGCAATCCCATGATCGCCGATGTGACGCTGCAGACCGGCGGCGTGGTGGTCGTCACCGGCAAGGGTTATGGCGCCACCAATTTCATCGCGATGGATCGCAACGGCCAGGTGCTGGTCGACCGCCAGATCCAGGTCCAGGGCCCGAGCGACCAACTCGTCACCGTCTATCGCGGCATCGAGCGGGAATCCTATAGCTGCATGCCGATCTGCCAGCGCCGCGTGACGCTCGGCGACGGCGAAAACTACTTCAAGTCCACGATCGATCAGGCCGGCACGCTCAGCACCCAGGCAAGCGGGCAGGGTGGGGCTGCCGCCCCCAAGTCGTCCAACTAACGATCAGGATTGGGGCCGTTGGGGCGGCGGCGTTGCGCTGTCCGCCCATACTTAACGCCGGCCTAACGGAACGGGTCGTCCTGTCTTCATCCGACGAAACATTTCGACAATCAGTTTCAGTTAGTCCTTGCGGGGTCATCCCGCGAGACTCTCCCGATGCCGCAGCCCCTTGGCTCTTTCCGGAACCTGTTGCGCCGGTTTCGCCGCGATCGTCGCGGTGTAACTGCCGTTGAATTCGCCCTTATCGCGCCGGTGTTCTTCGCGTTGTTGTTCGCGATCATCGAGACGGCGATGGTCTTCTTCGCCGGCCAGGTGCTCGAGACGATCACCCAGGATACCGCGCGCATGGTCCAGACCGGCCAGGCGCAAAACAGTTCACTCAGTCAGGCGCAATTCAAGGATCTGGTCTGCGGCCACAAGCTCAGTTTCCTGTTCGACTGCAGAAACGGCATCTATGTCGACGTTCGCAGCTACGCGCAGGCCAACGTGGTCAAGATTCCCAACCAGATCGATGCGGGCAACACCTTCATCAATGACATGAAATATTGTCCTGGCCAGGACAGCAATATCGTTGTGGTCAGGCTGTTCTATCAGTGGCCGGTCTACATCATCAAAATCTTCAACCTCGGATACAACCTCGAATACGACCTTTCCAATCTGAGCGGCAGCAAACGCCTGTTGTCGGGAACGGCGGTCTTCAAGAACGAGCCCTTTCCGACTGGCGGGATGACGTGCTCATGAGTGAAGCAATGCAAACGAATTTGCGCTCATCGATGTGGCGCATGCGCCGCAAGATCGGCAATTTCGTACGCGACCGCCGCGGCGTAGCGGCGACCGAATTCGCGATGATCGTTCCCATCATGCTGGTGCTGTTCTTCGGAACGGTCGAGCTCAGCTCCGCTATCGCCGTCAAGCGCAAGCTGACACTGGTGGCATACGCGGCGTCCGACCTGACGTCGCAATCGCTGGACAGCGTCAAGACTGCGGACATGCAGAATGTCTTCGCCGCGAGCGGGGCAATCCTGTTGCCCTATTCCCTCACGCCATTGACTGCGACCGTCTCGGAAGTGTTCATCGACAAAGACAGCATCGCGAAGATCCAGTGGAGCCAGTCGGCCACCGTCGCAATGGTCAGCGGCTCGCCACAGGCGACGCTCAAGGCTTCGCCGCACAAGCCGAACGATACGGTGACGGTTCCAGCGGGGTTGTTGATACCGAACACCTGGCTGATCTGGAGCGAGGTCAGTTACAAGTACACCCCGCCGGTCGGCTATCTGCTCAAGACCGGCGTTCCGATGGATGACGAAGCCTATACCCGGCCGAGGCAGTCGACCTGCGTCGACTATCCGCCGGCCGCGAGCGAGGGCAGCAAGTGCACGCCGGTGTCCTGACGCGTGATCTGCGCGCATAACCCAAAACAGAAAGCCGCGCAGTGAGCGCGGCTTCCTTACTCGGTGCTCCAAGTTCGGAGCTTTGCTTCAGTCGCGAACGCTGCAGGCGCGGGCCCGCAGTCGGTCAGCCCGCCGAGCGTAGATTGTCGGCGGCGGATTTGCCCGAACGGCGGTCGGCCACGATCTCGTAGGAGATCTTCTGGCCTTCGCGCAGCGTGCCAAGGCCGGCACGTTCGACAGCGCTGATGTGCACGAACACGTCGTTGCCGCCGTCGTCGGGCTGGATGAAGCCGTAGCCCTTGGTTGCGTTAAACCACTTCACGGTTCCCATGCTCACGGGATAGTCCCTTCTCAGATAGACAAGTCGAAACCCACTCTCGTGGGCTGGTGGATCGAATTTTGGAAGGGTCGTCAGCACCTGAACCGGGATACCGGTGGATGGCTAATGTCGTCCGGCCGAAAATCGATTAACGCGATATTATGCGAAAAACGGCCCCAAAACAATCCTGACGTGCGCGGATTTCGTTCGGACGCGTAAACCGCCGGGGATCACGCAAGACACCAAGGGTGTCGCGCGTGATTCCGGACGCCTTTGGAACACGTCAGCGGCGGCGGAACTGGCCACCCCGCGGCGGCTGGCCGCGCGGCGGACCGCCGGGCGAGCTCGGACGCTCGTCCTTGTGACGGAAAATCAGCCGCCCCTTCTCGAGGTCGTAGGGCGACATTTCAATCGTGACCCGGTCGCCGGCCAGCGTCTTGATGCGGTTCTTCTTCATCTTGCCGGCCGTGTAGGCGACAATCTCGTGTCCGGTGTCGAGTTGCACGCGATAGCGTGCGTCGGGAAGGATTTCGGTCACCAGCCCTTCGAACTGGATCAGCTCTTCCTTAGCCATGTGGTTCTCCAGAATCGATGACGGCTAGTGCTGCGTTTGGTTGTTGCGGTTGGGTTTCGGTTTGGCTCGGCTTTCGCGATGCAAAAAAGCGACGCCTTGAATGCCGCCTTGGTTGCCCTCGCTCTTGCCGATCTGCGGCGGACGCGGCGACTCGCCACGGCCCACCTGCGGCGCGCCACTATTACCACCTCGACGGCGGCGGCGGCGAGGCCCTTTTGCAGCCGGCGGCGATTCATTTCCCCTGGCCGTATGGGCCCGCGGCGCCGATCGTCCAGCCCGGTGGTGCGGAGCGGCGGCAGCGGCAGGCGCCTGTTCGCGGCTGCCCGGTGTGCGGCGGTCTTCCCGCGGCAGCGCCATACGGATCAAACGCTCGATGTCGCGTAAGTATCCCATCTCTTCTGCGCCCGCGACGAGCGAGATCGCGACGCCGTCGGCGCCGGCGCGTGCCGTGCGGCCGATGCGGTGCACGTAGGTCTCCGGCACGTTCGGCAGGTCGTAATTGACGACATGGCTGATGCCGTCGACGTCGATGCCGCGCGCGGCGATGTCGGTCGCGACCAAAGTGCGGATTTCGCCGGAACGAAATGCCGCCAGTGTGCGTTCGCGGTGATTCTGCGACTTGTTGCCGTGGATCGCGTTGGCCGCGATGCCGGCCTTCTCCAGCCCCTTCACCACTTTATCGGCACCGTGCTTGGTGCGGGTGAACACCAGCGCGCGGTCAACCGGCTCCTGCTTCAGCAGTTGCGCCAGCACGGCGGGCTTGGCGGCGAAATCGACCTGGAGGATGCGCTGGCTGACCCGCTCGGCCGTCGATGAGACCGGCGTCACCGCCACGCGGGCGGGATCGCGCAGCATCGCCTCCGCGAGTTCGGCGATGTCCTTCGGCATCGTCGCCGAGAAGAACAGCGTCTGCCGCTTCACCGGCAGCTTGGCGACGATCTTCCGGATGTCATTGATGAAGCCCATGTCGAGCATGCGGTCGGCTTCGTCGAGCACCAGGAACTCGACCTGGTTGAGCTTCAGGCCATTGCTCTGCACGAGATCGAGCAGGCGGCCGGGAGTCGCCACCATGACTTCGACGCCCTGCATCACCGAGCGGACCTGCCGGCCCATCGGCACGCCGCCGATCGCCAGCGCGGAAGAAAGGCGGATGTGGCGGCCATAGGCATTGAAGCTGTCGAGGATCTGGCCCGACAATTCGCGGGTGGGCGAGAGCACCAGCACGCGGCATGACTTCGGCTGCACCTTGGTGCGGTGCTGCAGCAGCCGGTTGAGGATCGGCAGCGCAAACGAGGCGGTCTTGCCGGTGCCGGTCTGCGCAATGCCGATCACGTCGCGGCCTTCGAGCGCGAGCGGGATGGTCTGGGCCTGGATGGGGGTAGGGGTGACGTAGTTCTCTTCCCGAAGTGCGCGGGCGATGGGATCGGCAAGGCCGAAATCCTGAAAGGAGGTCAAAAGGGAGGTCTTTCCATCAAAACGTCAAGCGCGCCGGCGATGTCGGCCGGGCGCGTGAGGGCATCAGTGATACCCGCGTGTCTGGGGCATCGGTGCTGTTGGCTGATCAAGGGCAAGCCAAAAGCCGCCGTGGCCGGTTGGAACCAAGGCGGCTTAGAACACGCAAGCTTGCGCCGACCCGGCGATTCGCGCGGGTCACACCCCTCATATGGAACATGAACGCGGCGCTTTCAAGGTAAACTGTCGCTGCGTCCCCTTTTCCGCTTGCGGGGGAGGGGCTGGGCGGGGGTATCTCCACGATTCACCCTGTCACCACGTGCGGAGAGAGCCCCCACCGGCGCTGTGCGCCAACCTCCCCCGCAAGCAAGCGGGAGAGGTGAACCCGGATGTCGCGACGTCGTCACAATTCAATGCCGGAAATTTAGCCAAACTAGGTTATTTGCTTATAAACTAGACTGATTGCCACTTTGGCATACATCTTTGATGCTCAATAATTAGGCGGTCATTCCATTTGTTCTCCTCAGAACGCCAAATTTCCCTTCGCCAGCAGTGACTTAAAGGGTGCCTCGACCGTGGCATGGTTCTTGCGATTCCTTTTGTCGCAGGCGGCCGTGGGGCCGTTTCGCATGCGTTCACGCCTGCGTCAGGGAGATGACATTTCATGCTTACACAGCTTACTCACGATAGAGCGACGCTGAGCCGCCGCGGCTGGCTCGCGGCCGCCGCAGGCCTGGTTTTGGGCCTGGCGTCCTCGCCATTTTCTCCGGCCAAAGCCGCCGACGACACCATCAAGGTCGGCGTCCTGCATTCCCTCTCCGGCACCATGGCCATCAGCGAGACCACGCTGAAGGATACGATTCTCTTCCTGATCGACGAGCAGAACAAGAAAGGCGGCGTGCTCGGCAAGAAGCTCGAGGCTGTCGTCGTCGACCCCGCATCGAACTGGCCGCTGTTCGCGGAAAAGGCGCGCGAGCTCATCACCAAGGACAAGGTCGCGGTCGTGTTCGGCTGCTGGACCTCGGTGTCGCGCAAGTCCGTGCTCCCGGTGTTCAAGGAGCTGAACAACATCCTGTTCTACCCCGTGCAGTATGAGGGCGAAGAGTCCGAGCGCAACGTGTTCTACACCGGCGCGGCGCCAAACCAGCAGGCGATCCCGGCCGTCGACTACCTGATGAAGGACGAAAAGGTGAAGCGTTGGGTGCTGGCGGGCACCGACTACGTCTATCCGCGCACCACCAACAAGATCCTGGAAGCCTACTTGAAGTCGAAGGGCGTCAAGCAGGAAGACATCATGATCAACTACACGCCGTTCGGTCATAGCGACTGGCAGACCATCGTGGCCGACATCAAGAAGTTCGGCTCGGCCGGCAAGAAGACGGCGGTGGTCTCCACCATCAACGGCGACGCCAACGTTCCCTTCTACAAGGAGCTCGGCAACCAGGGCATCAAGGCGACCGACATCCCGGTGGTCGCGTTCTCGGTCGGTGAGGAAGAGCTCGCCGGCATCGACACCAAGCCGCTGGTCGGCCATCTCGCCGCCTGGAACTACTTCGAGTCGATCAAGACGCCGGCCAACGAGAAGTTCATCAAGGACTGGCAGGCCTACACCAAGAATCCGAAGCGCGTGACCAACGACCCGATGGAAGCGCACTACATCGGCTTCAACATGTGGGTGAAGGCGGTCGAGAAGGTGAAGTCGACCGACCCGGACAAGGTGATCGACGCGCTGCCCGGCATCGAGGCGCCGAACCTGACCGGCGGCGTCTCCAAGATGCTGCCGAACCACCACATCACCAAGCCGGTGTTCATCGGCGAGATCAAGGGCAACGGCCAGTTCGACGTGGTGTGGAAGACCCCCGGCCTCGTCGCGGGCGATGCCTGGTCGAAGGAGCTCGAAGGCTCCAAGGACCTGATCGGCGACTGGGTCGGCAAGAAGTGTGGCAACTGGAACACCAAGACCAACAAGTGCGGCGGTCAGGGCTCCTGATCTGATCCGTTCATCCAGAAGAACTTCCAAGAGACTGGAGAAGGCGGCGGACCTTGCCGCCTTCTCCTCACCACTCCTGCCGGGGTCGTCACGTGTTTGGCCATTTTCCTAAGCGTTTTTGCGCGCTCGTTCTTTCAGTGTTGCTGATTGCCTGCTTCGCGCTGCCGGCCTTCGCTGGAACGTTCGAGGACGCGGTCGCCAAATTCGCCAATGACGAATTTTCCGACACCGCGGAAGCGATCGAGGCGGTCGCAAGCTCGGGCAATCCGCTCGCTTTCCCGATCATCTCGGCGCTCCAGGAAGAGCGGCTGTCAGCCGATCCCGAGAGCAAGAAAGTCTTCATCACCCAGGCAGACGGCAAGATCATCGATGCCGCCACCGGCGCTGCCGTCGACAAGCTGCCGGACAGTGCTGCCTCCGTCCGTCTCAACAATCGCCTGCGCCGGACGGTGGAGGCTGCGCTCGGCAGCCTGACGCTGCTTTCGCCGGATCCGGCGAAGCGCGTCGCCGCCGCGCAATCCGTCTTCAAGAGCCATGATGAGAACGCGCTCTCCGTGGTCGAGGGCGCGCTCGCAAAGGAGACCGACAAGGCGGCAAAGCAGGCGTTCACCGAGGCGCGTGCGGCGATCATCCTGTTCAAGTCTGACGCCTCCGACAACGACAAGATCGAGGCCGTCTCGGTCATCAAGTCGCGCGGCGACCAGGAAGCGCTGGCGCTACTCACCAGCGCCGGCCCCGATCAGCCGCCGCTGGTGGCGCAAGCCATCACGGGCGCGATCTCCTCGATCCAGAGCAATCTGGCGATGTGGTCGGCGGTGCAGAATGCCTGGTACGGCCTGTCGCTCGGTTCGGTGCTGCTGCTGGCGGCGATCGGGCTTGCCATCACCTTCGGCGTGATGGGCGTCATCAACATGGCCCATGGCGAGATGGTGATGCTGGGCGCCTACACCACCTTCGTGGTGCAGGAGGTGATCCGCACCCGCTATCCCGGCCTGTTCGACTATTCGCTGCTGATCGCCGTGCCGCTCGCCTTCCTGGTTGCCGGCGGGGTCGGCGTTGCGATCGAGCGCAGCATCATCCGCTTCCTCTACGGCCGCCCGCTGGAAACGCTGCTGGCGACCTGGGGCCTGTCGCTGGTGCTGCAGCAGGCGGTGCGTACCGTGTTCGGCCCGACCAACCGCGAAGTCGGCAATCCCTCCTGGATGAGCGGCGCCTTCGAGCTCGGCCAGATCACCATCACCTATAACCGGCTCTGGATCCTCTGCTTCACGCTGGCGGTGTTCGCGATCCTGCTGGCGATGCTGCGCTACACGGCGCTCGGGCTCGAGATGCGCGCGGTGACGCAGAACCGCCGCATGGCGGCCTCAATGGGGATTGCCACCTCCCGCGTCGACGCGTTGACCTTCGGCCTCGGCTCGGGGATTGCCGGCATCGCGGGCGTCGCGCTGTCGCAGATCGACAATGTCAGCCCCAATCTCGGCCAGAGCTATATCATCGACAGTTTCATGGTCGTCGTGTTCGGCGGCGTCGGCAATCTCTGGGGCACGCTGGTCGGCGCCTTCACCCTCGGCATCGCCAACAAGTTCCTAGAGCCCGTTGCTGGCGCCGTGCTCGGCAAGATCGCCATCCTGGTCCTGATCATCCTTTTCATCCAGAAGCGGCCGCGCGGCCTGTTCGCGCTAAAGGGGCGGGCGGTGGAAGCATGAGCGCGCATATCCTCACCCGCTCGCTGGACCGCGCCGCGACCGCCTTCATCCTGATCGTCGCGGCCGTCGGCATCCTGATCCCGCTGTCGAACCTCTTGCTGCCTCAGGGCTCGTTCCTGCAGGTGCCGACCTATCTGGTCGCGCTGTGGGGCAAATATGTCTGCTACGCCATCCTGGCGCTCTCGATCGATTTGATCTGGGGCTATTGCGGCATCCTCTCGCTCGGCCATGGCGCCTTCTTCGCGCTCGGCGGCTACGCGATGGGCATGTACCTGATGCGCCAGATCGGCAGCCGCGGCGTCTATGGCAACCCGATCCTGCCTGACTTCATGGTGTTCCTGAACTGGGACAAGCTGCCCTGGTACTGGTACGGCTTCGACATGTTCCCCTTCGCGGCGCTGATGGTGCTGCTGGTGCCGGGCCTGCTCGCCTTCTGCTTCGGCTGGCTCGCCTTCCGCTCCCGCGTCACCGGCGTCTATCTCTCGATCATCACGCAGGCGATGACCTATGCGCTGCTGCTGGCGTTCTTCCGCAATGATTTCGGCTTCGGCGGCAACAACGGCCTGACCGACTTCAAGGATATCCTGGGCTTCAACGTCCAGGCCGACGGCACCCGCGCCGCTTTGTTCGCGCTGAGCTGCCTTGCGCTGATCATCGGCTTTTTGATCTGCCGCGCGATCGTGACCTCGAAACTCGGCAAGGTGCTGATCGCGGTGCGCGACGCCGAAAGCCGCACCCGCTTCCTCGGCTACCGCGTGGAATCCTACAAGCTGTTCGTGTTCACGCTGTCGGCCTGCATGGCCGGCGTCGCCGGCGCTCTCTATGTGCCGCAGGTCGGCATCATCAATCCAAGCGAATTCGCGCCGGGCAATTCAATCGAGGCCGTGATCTGGGTCGCGGTCGGCGGTCGCGGCACGCTGGTGGGCGCAGCCCTCGGCGCCATCGTCGTCAACTATGCCAAGACGTTCTTCACCTCAGGGCCGCTCGCGCCGTACTGGCTGTTCATGCTGGGCGCGCTGTTCATCCTGGTGACGCTGCTGCTGCCCAAGGGCATTGTCGGCACCTTCAATGCCTGGTGGGAGCCATGGACGGCGCAGCGCGTCGCGGCCGTGGAAAGCGCCGCACGCGAGGACGGCATCAGCGAACCCAATCCGGCGGAGTAGGCGCAATGAACGTGATGGATACCCGTGCCACTTCAGCGATGCTGTATCTTGACGGCGTGCACGTCTCGTTCGACGGCTTCCACGCCATCAACAATCTCTCGCTCGCGCTCGAGCCGGGGGAGATGCGCGCCATTATCGGCCCGAACGGCGCCGGCAAGACCACGATGATGGACATCATTACCGGCAAGACCAGGCCGGATGAAGGCACGGTGCTGTTCGACGGCGTCACCGACCTGACGCGGCTGGACGAGACCCGGATCGCCGAGCTCGGCATCGGCCGCAAATTCCAGAAGCCGACGGTGTTCGAAAGCCAGACCGTGCAGGACAATCTCCTGCTCGCGCTCAATGTCGATCACTCTGTCCACGGCACGCTGTTCTGGCGCGAGAGCAAGGCGGAGACCGAGCGCATCCAGAAGGTGCTGGAGACCATCCGCCTCACCGACGCGCGCAACCGGCTCGCCGGCAGCCTGTCCCACGGCCAGAAGCAGTGGCTCGAGATCGGCATGCTGCTGGCGCAGGATCCGAAACTGCTGCTGGTCGACGAGCCCGTGGCCGGAATGACCGATGTCGAGACCCACCAGACCGCGGAGTTGCTCAAGGAGATCAACAAGGACCACACCATCATGGTGGTCGAGCACGACATGACTTTCGTGCGCGAGCTCGGCGTCAAGGTGACCTGCCTGCACGAAGGCGCGGTGCTGGCGGAGGGGAGCATCGACCAGGTCTCGTCGAACGAGCGGGTCGTCGAAGTATATCTGGGGCGATAGGCGATGCTGAAGGTCGAGAACATCAACCTCTTCTACGGTGCGGCGCAGGCGCTGCGCGGCGTCTCGCTGTCGGCGGAACCCGGCAAGGTCACCTGCGTGCTCGGCCGCAACGGCGTCGGCAAGACTTCGCTGCTCCGCGCCATGGTCGGCCAGTATCCGATCGCGTCAGGCTCGATCGAGTTCGACGGCAGCGACATCACCGGCCTGAAGCCGTATGAGCGCGCGCGACGCGGCATCGGCTTCGTGCCGCAGGGCCGCGAGATCTTTCCGCTGCTCACGGTGGAGGAGAATCTCAAGACCGGCTTCGGCCCGCTCAAGCGCGAGAATCGCTTCATTCCCGACGACGTATTCTCGCTGTTTCCGGTGCTGCAATCGATGCTCGGCCGCCGCGGCGGCGACCTCTCCGGCGGACAACAACAGCAACTCGCGATCGGCCGCGCGCTGGTGATGCGGCCGAAACTTCTGCTTTTGGACGAGCCGACCGAGGGCATCCAGCCCTCGATCATCAAGGATATCGGCCGCGCCATCTCCTATTTGCGCAATCTCGGCAACATCGCGATCGTGCTGGTCGAGCAATATCTCGATTTCGCCTGCGAGCTCGGCGACAGTTTTGCGGTGATGGACCGTGGCGCGGTGAAATATGCCTGCGACCGTTCCAGCCTCGATCCCGCTGAAATCTCCCGCCAGATGGCGCTATAAGGGACGCAACCGACCAGACGGGGGGACGGATGCGCACCGAGATTGCACGCGCTGATGCAGCGACCTTTGCGGCCAACCGTGCCCGTGGCGCGGTGAGGTTCGGCGTGCATATGCAGGACGGCGTCACGCGCCGCGGTGACTTGCACGAATCCGGCTCGCTGCGCGTGCGTTTCCCTTCGCCGGAGGGCGAGGGGCTTTCGGCCGTGTTCGTCAATACCGCCGGTGGTGTGGCCGGCGGCGACCGTTTTGACATCGATATCGCGGCCCGAGAGGGTGCGCGGCTGACGCTGACGACAGCGGCCGCGGAGAAAGTCTATCGCGCGGCCGGCCCCGCCGCCCAGCTCAACATCGCGTTGAAGGCCGAAGCCGGCTCGCATCTGTCCTGGCTGCCGCAGGAGACCATCCTGTTCGACCGTGCCCGGATTTCGCGGCGGATCGACATCGATCTGGCGGAGAGCGCTTCGCTGCTGCTGTGTGAGATCGTGGTGTTCGGTCGCTCGGCTATGGGCGAGACCATGCGCCATGGCGAATTCGTCGACCGCTGGCGGATGCGCCGCGCCGGCAGATTGGTGTTTGCCGAGACCATCCGGCTCGACGGCAATATCGGCGAGAAGCTCGCCCAGCCTGCGGTCGCCAATGGCGGCGTCGCTATCGGCACCGCGCTGATCGTGCCCGGCGATGACGCCCTTGTGGAGCGGATACGCGAGGCGCACGACTCCTTCGGCGGCGAAGTCGGCATCTCCTGCTGGAATGGGTTTGCAATGGCGCGCTTCTGTGCCCAAGATGCGATGAGGCTGCGCGCCGACATGATGACGGTGCTCGGCCGCGCCTCCGCCGTCCCGCTGCCGAGGCTGTGGCTCAACTAGAATCCTTTAGAACCATCAGAGTGCTCGCATGAATTTGTCTCCCCGCGAAAAGGACAAGCTCCTGGTCTCGATGGCCGCCATGGTGGCGCGCCGCCGGCTCGAGCGCGGCGTCAAGCTGAACCATCCCGAGGCCATCGCCCTCATCACCGACTTCATCGTCGAGGGAGCGCGCGATGGCCGCACCGTTGCCGACCTGATGCAGGCCGGCGCCCAGGTCCTGACCCGGGCGCAGGTGATGGAGGGGATTGCCGAGATGATCCACGATATCCAGGTGGAGGCGACGTTTCCGGACGGGACCAAACTCGTCACCGTGCACGAGCCGATCCGGTAAGGAGCGCAACATGATCCCCGGCGAACTCTTCATTCAGGACGGCGAGATCGAGCTCAATGCCGGCCGCAAGACCGTGACGCTCACGGTCGCCAACACCGGCGACCGCCCGATCCAGGTCGGCTCGCATTACCATTTCTTCGAGACCAACCCGGCGCTCAAATTCGACCGCAAGAAAGCCCGCGGCATGCGCCTCGACATCGCCGCCGGCACCGCGGTCCGCTTCGAACCGGGCCAGACCCGCGACGTTCAGCTCGTCGCCCTCGCAGGAAAACGTGTCATCCACGGCTTCCGCGGCGAGGTGAAGGGCAAGCTGTGATCCTTGGTGCCACGATCGCGCTCGCCCGGCCATCGTCTCTTTCGCGGGACAGGAACGGAGCGCGCGGCAGCGCGGTTGAGGCGAAAGGGAGTTTTCTGCCATGCTGCAGCCGATCCGCCTCATCTCCGAAGCCGCCGAACTCGCCGCCCGCCGCCACAACGGCATGGCGCGCAAGGGCCGTGGCGATGAGCCCTACATCAACCACCTCGCCGAGGTCGCAAACCTGCTCGCAACAGCGACCGATGACGCCGACGCCGAGCTCGTGGCGGCCGGTTGGCTGCATGACATCGTCGAGGACACCGACACCACGCGCGAGGAGCTGGCGCAGAAATTCGGCGAGCGCGTCGCCGCGCTCGTGGTCGAGGTGACCGACGACATGTCGCTTCCCAAGCCACAGCGCTGGCAAAAGCAGATCGAGGACGCCCCGCACAAATCGCCCGGCGCCAGGATGATCAAGATCGCCGACAAGATCAGCAACACCCGCGCCCGTATCGGGTCGAACCTGAGCGAAGACGAACGCGAGGATCTCGCCGCCTACGTCATATGGGCCGAAAAAGTTGTCGCTGGATGTCGGGGCGTCAACCCGACGCTCGATGCAAAATTCGATGAAGCCGTCAAAGCCGCGAAAAGCGTCTTTGGAGGCAAGTGAAATGGGGGGCCTGCGGTGTCCGTGACAATCAAACGTTCCGTCTATGCCGACATGTTCGGGCCCACCACCGGCGATCGTGTGCGGCTCGCCGACACCGATCTCATCATCGAGGTGGAGAAGGATTTCACCACCTATGGCGAGGAGGTGAAGTTCGGTGGCGGCAAAGTGATCCGCGACGGCATGGGGCAATCCCAAGTCACCAACGCGCAAGGGGCGGCAGATACCGTCATCACCAACGCGCTGATCGTCGACCATTGGGGTATCGTGAAAGCCGACGTCGCGATCAAGGAGGGCATGATCTCCGCGATCGGCAAGGCCGGCAATCCCGACATCCAGCCCAATGTGGACATCATCATCGGCCCCGGCACCGACGTGATCGCGGGCGAGGGCAAGATCCTCACCGCAGGCGGATTCGACAGCCACATCCATTTCATCTGCCCGCAGCAGATCGAGCACGCGCTGATGTCCGGCGTCACCTCGATGCTGGGCGGCGGCACCGGCCCTTCGCACGGCACGTATGCTACCACCTGCACGCCGGGGCCGTGGCACATGGGCCGGATGATCCAGTCGTTCGACGCGTTCCCGGTCAATCTCGGCATTTCCGGCAAGGGCAACGCCTCGCGTCCCGCCGCGCTGGTCGAGATGATCAAGGCCGGCGCCTGTGCGCTGAAGCTGCATGAGGATTGGGGCACGACGCCGGCGGCGATCGACAACTGTCTTTCGGTCGCCGACGATCACGACATCCAGGTGATGATCCACACCGACACGCTGAACGAATCCGGCTTCGTCGAGGACACCGTGAAGGCGTTCAAGGGCCGCACCATCCACGCCTTCCACACCGAGGGCGCCGGCGGCGGGCATGCGCCTGACATCATCAAGATCGCCGGCTTGAAGAACGTGCTGCCGTCCTCGACCAATCCGACGCGCCCCTTCACGCGCAACACGATCGACGAGCATCTGGACATGCTGATGGTGTGCCACCACCTCGATCCCTCGATCGCCGAGGATCTCGCGTTCGCCGAAAGCCGCATCCGCAAGGAGACGATCGCGGCGGAAGATATCCTGCACGATCTCGGCGCGCTCTCGATGATGTCCTCGGATTCCCAGGCCATGGGCCGGCTCGGCGAAGTCATCATCCGCACCTGGCAGACCGCGGACAAGATGAAGAAGCAGCGCGGATCGCTGCCGCAGGACAAGGGGAAGGATAACGACAATTTCCGCGTCAAGCGCTACATCGCCAAATACACCATCAACCCCGCGATCGCGCATGGCGTCTCGAAGCTGATCGGCTCGGTGGAGAAGGGCAAGCTCGCCGACCTCGTGCTGTGGTCGCCGGCCTTCTTCGGCGCCAAACCGGACCTGATCATCAAGGGCGGCTCGATCGTGGCCGCCCCGATGGGCGATCCCAACGCCTCGATCCCGACCCCGCAGCCGGTGCACTATCAGCCGATGTTTGCGGCGTACGGAAAATCGCTCACCGCGTCCTCGATGGTCTTCACGTCCAAGGCGGCGGTGGCCGGCGGGCTGGCGCGCAAGCTCGGGATCACCAAGAAGCTCTATGCAGTCCAGAACACCCGCGGCAAGATCTCCAAGAAGAGCATGATCCACAATGACGCGACGCCCAAGATCGAGGTTGACCCCGAAACCTATGAGGTGCGCGCCGACGGCGAACTCCTGACCTGCGCGCCGGCCGAGGTGCTGCCGCTGGCGCAGCGCTATTTCATGTTCTAAAACCTCTCCCGGCAAATACGCCCAGAACCAAAGCCGGGAGGAAATTCCGTGATTTACGTCGTTGCTACGCTGACCGTGAAACCTGAAACGCGCGCCGAATTCATTGCGGCCGCCACCGCCTGCATCAAGGAGACGCGGAAGGAGCCCGGCAATATCGCCTATGATCTCCATGAGAGCGTCACCGATCCGACCAGGATGGTGTTCGTCGAGCAGTGGGAGAATGCCGAGGCGCTGGTGCCGCATCGCACCGCCGATCACATGAAGGCCTTCGGCCGCGTCGCGGTGAAGTGCTTCTCGGCCCCGCCGAAGATCGAGGTGATCACGCCGGAAAAGGTTGAAGTCCGCTGACCGAAGGAAGGTAGACTCGCATGATCCGCGCGACGTCCGTCAAGCCGCAGCATCGCTGGAACGAGCAGCCGGCCGATACCGTCGTGCTCGACTTCGACGACCGCCACCGCCGGCGGATGGCGATGACGGGCACGCGCGGATTGGAATTCCTGCTCGATCTCGAGAACGCGATCGCCCTGCGCGGCGGCGACGCGCTGGTGCTGGAGGACGGCCGGCTGGTCGAGGTGGTCGCCGCGCCCGAGCCGCTTCTCGAGATCCGGGGCGCCGACCCGCACCATCTGATCCGCGTCGCCTGGCATCTCGGCAACCGCCATCTGCCGACGCAGATCATGAAGAAGGGGCTGCGCATCCGCCGCGACCACGTCATCGAGGCGATGGTGAAGGGGCTTGGTGCGCGCGTGATCGAGATCGAGGCGCCGTTCGATCCCGAAGGCGGCGCCTATGCCGGCCATGCGCATGAAGGCGAGGCGGCTGCGCATCACCACACCGGCCATGACCATGCGCACGCGCACGGCCACGACCATCACGATCACCACCATCACGGTGATCACGATCACGATAGTGATCACCATCACCATGACGAGCATTGCGACCACGATCATCACCACCATCACGACCATTCCCATGCTCATGACCACAAATGAGCCGCCGCGAAGCGAGGCGTGGGGCGGGATGACGGAGAGCGAGGCCGCCTCGCTCTACCGCTTGATGACATGGCTGTCGCCGTCGTTCCCGGTCGGCGCGTTCTCCTATTCCAGCGGCATCGAATGGGCGGTGGAGGCCGGCGACATCAGGGATGCCGCCTCGCTGCGCGACTGGCTCGCCGCTGTCCTCAGCGAGGGCTCTGGCTTCTGCGACGGCGTGTTCCTCGCGCACACGCATCAGGCGACAACGGCGCGCGACCTTGCACGGCTGCGCGAGATCGCCGAGCTCGCCGCGGCCTTCGTGCCCTCGCGCGAGCGTCAGCTTGAAACCACGACGCAGGGCCGCGCCTTCGTCGATACCGCACGCGCGGCTTGGTCTTCACCCGGCCTCGACGAAATCATCGCGGCCTGCGACGGCGCCATCGTCTATCCCGTCGCGGTCGGCCTGGTGAGCGCCGCGCACAACATTCCGCTTGCGCCAGTGCTGCACGCGTTCTTCCATGCGGTGGTCTCGAACTGGATCTCCGCCGGCGCCCGCCTGATCCCGCTCGGCCAGACCGACAGCCAGCGCGTGCTCGCCGCTCTCGAACCGGTGGTCAGTGCGACCGCAACGCGTGCGGGCGCCGCTTCGCTCGATGATCTCGGCAGCGCCACCTTCCGCGCCGATCTCGCAAGCCTGCGCCACGAGACGCAATATACGAGGCTGTTCCGGTCATGATGTCTTTGTCGTCTCAGCTCTCCCCGTCGTCCCTGCGAAAGCAGGGACCCATAACCACAGGCGTTCGTGGTTATGCTGGGCTTGGGCCACGGCGCGTCGCAACAATCAACTCCGGTGGTTATGGGTCCCTGCGTTCGCAGGGACGACGAGGGCATTGATATGGCATCTTCTCACGGCCCGCTTCGCGTCGGCGTCGGTGGTCCGGTCGGATCCGGCAAGACCGCGCTGATGGACCTGCTCTGCAAGTCGATGCGCGAGCGTTATGACATCGCGGCGATCACCAACGACATCTACACCAAATGGGATGCCGAGTTCCTGGTGCGCTCGGGCTCACTGACGCCGGACCGCATCGCCGGCGTCGAGACCGGCGGCTGTCCGCACACCGCGATCCGCGAGGACGCCTCGATGAATCTGGCTGCTGTCGCCGACATGCGCGCGAAATTCCCCGGTCTCGATCTGGTGCTGATCGAGTCCGGCGGTGACAACCTGGCCGCAACTTTTTCGCCTGAGCTCGCCGACCTCACGATCTATGTCATCGACGTCGCCGCCGGCGACAAGATCCCGTCCAAGGGCGGCCCCGGCATCACCCGTTCCGACCTGCTCGTGATCAACAAGATCGACCTCGCGCCCTATGTCGGCGCGTCGCTGGAGAAGATGGAGACCGATGCGAAACGGATGCGCGGTGAGCGTCCCTTCGTCATGACCAACCTGAAGACGAGCGACGGGCTGGAGCGCATCATCGCCTTCATCGAGGCCAAGGGCGGCCTCCGCCCGAACGCCTCTGCCAAGAACAGGGCGGAGGACAAGGCGAAAGCGGACTGAACGATTTGTTAATATGATATCCCGTTCGTTAATATTTTAACGGCGGCGAGACCCGCTCTGTCCAAGGCTTGATGTCCCGTCACGCGGGAGAGGCAAGGCAAATGGCGGGGTGCGACGAAATATTCCATGCCGCAATGGGAACAAAATCCAGCCACTCCCATTAGCCAACTCTGACGCTGCTTTCGCCTGACGGCTGTCGGCGCCAGCCGTCGTTCACGTTAATTGCCGCCTTCCGTTGCGTACCGATGATCTCCACTCCATATTTCGCCGCGGTTGGCGTTCACCTCGTATCCAATCGTTGCCGGTCACGCAGACGTCAGATGTCCGCTCATCTTCGCCAACCCGCCGTCTCAGAGTAACAGCGTGGTCCGGCTGGGTTTTATTATCGCCTTCATCGCGCTGATCGGGGTGCTGCTCTCCGGTCTCGCGGCCTATCGCGTGCACGAGCAGGAGCTGACGCTCGACGGCATCGCGCTGGCGCGGGCGATCGATGTCCACGCCAGCCTGGTGCAGGACCGCCTGACCGAGCGCGAACTGCTCGCCCGCGTCTCCTCGGGCCTGTTTCGCGCGCCGTCGGTGGTGAAGGCCGACATGCTGCAGCCGCTGCGCTCCTCGATCTATGCCTTCAAGACCGATTTCGTGATTGCCGCCTGGATCGCGCGGCTCAGGCCCGACGAGCTCAATGCGGCACAGCAGGAGCTGAAGAAGGCAGGCTTCCCCAACCCGACGATCCGGGATTTCGACGATCAGCCGCTCGACCTCAAGGCGATCGACAAGCCCATCAACGTGATGATGGATCTCGAGCCGCGGACGCCGGAGACCATCATCCTGCCGGGCCGCAGCTTCGACCACCATTCCGTGATCGGGCCGATGCTGGCGCGGGCGATGGCGGATGGCAAGCCGGTGGCCTCGGATCCGATTCCGCTGTTGCGCCAGAACGGGCCGATCGGGGTCGCGCTCGCCGCGCCGGTGTTTCAGCAGGGCACCTCCGAGCCCGCGGGATTCGTCACATTTTCGTACGAGCTCGGGCCGTTGATGTTGACGAATGACGATCTGTCGCTGTTCTCGGTGGTGCTGAAGGACCCGCGCGATTCCAACGACGAGCTGGTCGCCAACGACCAGGGCGTCATCACCTCGCGCGCGGTGCGGCCGGATGGACCGGCGCCCTCGATGGTCCGGACGGTGACGTTCGGCGGCCGCGACTGGTCGCTCGCCTATTACGCCAAGACCTCCGCCGCCGCCCGGGCGAACCAGACCGCCGCGATCGTGGCGGCGATCGGCCTGGCGCTGACCGGCATCGTCTGCGGCCTGTTCGGCTATGTCGCCTACAACAACCTTCGGCTCAGCCGCGAGATCGAGGTGCGGATCGGCTTCGAGCGGCGGCTGACGGCGGTGATCGACGAGCTCAACCACCGCGTCAAGAACATCCTGGCCGTGATCCAGTCGATCGTCACCCGCACACTGCGCCATGGCTCGGATATCGATGCCGCGCGCGATCTCTTGATCGGCCGCATCCACGCGATGTCGAACGTGGTCACGCTGCTCAGCGAGAGCCAGTGGCAGGGCGTGAAGCTGAAGGGATTGTTCGAGGCCCGCGCGATCCCGCATGCCGAGCGCATCGCGATCTCCGGCCCCGACATCGCGGTCTCAGCGCGCGCCGCGCAGTCGCTGTCGCTGTTGTTCTTCGAACTCGCCTCGCATTCCGACGAGGGCCTGTCCCTGGTCGGCAAGCATCCGCACATCGTCGCGAACTGGGAAGTCAACGGCAAGGATCCGGAAGCGATCTTTCATTTCCGCTGGGAGGAGTTCAACACCAGCGAAGCCACCCGCCGTCCCGATTCCGACTTCGGCCTGATCCTGCTCGACCGCGTCGCCCCCGAGGCGCTCGGCGGCACCGCCAAGCGCTACTTCACCGACATCAGCTACGTCTACGAATTGACCGCGCCGATGGAAACCGTCGTCGACATGAACGAGCGCGACCGCACCGAGAAATTCTCGGCGCCGGTCAGGCCAGCGCGGTGATTGCAGGCACATGGCCTACGGCGCCGCGCTGTTTCCCCTCATGGTGAGGAGCGCGCAGCGCGTCTCGAGACGATGCTGCGCATCGCTCGGAGAACCATGAGGCCCCCGCCGGTGGCCTCGCCCTTCGAGACGGTCGCTGGGCGACCTCCTCAGAGGGTGAGGGGATAAGTTGGAGCGCGCGGCAGGAATAGATCGGTAGGCTGGGCAAAGCTGCTCACCTGCCGTGCTCCAGCCACACGTCACGACGGAAGCGTGCCCATCATCACGAGCAGAACGCTGAAGGTGGGCACGGCGCTGGCGCGCCTTTGCCCACCTTACAACGACGCTGCAGCATCAGCCGCCATTGCCGCCGATCACGGCGCGCACGGTATCATCGGGGCCGAAATCTTCCGCGCCTTCGACATAGAGCAATGCGCTCAATTTCGATCGCGCGCGGTTGACGCGGCTCTTGATGGTGCCGACCGCACAGCCGCAGATCGCAGCCGCATCCTCGTACGAGAAGCCGGAAGCGCCGACCAGGATCAGGGCTTCACGCTGGTCTTGCGGCAGCTTGTCGAGTGCTGCGCGAAACTCCTCGAACTCCAGATGCGCGTTCTGCGCCGGCTGCGTCTTCAGCGTCTTGGCATAGTTGCCCTCCGCGTCCTCCACCTCGCGCCGCCGCTTGCGATAGTCGGAGCGAAACAGGTTGCGCAGGATGGTGAACAACCATGCCGGCAGGTTCGAGCCGGGCTGGAACGAGTCGATGTTGGCGATTGCGCGCAACAAGGTCTCCTGCACCAGATCGTCGGCGCGGTCACCATTGCCGGAGAGCGAAATCGCGAACGCGCGTAGGCTTGGCACCGACGCCAAAATATCGTCGCGAAGTTGGTCGGTGAGAGGCATTAGTCCCTCCCGTCATTTTTTGCTGCTTGCTGGTCGTCAGTTTCTGCCAAATGCTTGGCGGCCTCCGCGGGATCATCGAGCTTGCGGATAAGCTCCGCAAAGCGGTCCGGCACCCCCTGTCGCACCACGTCATCGTACATGGCGCGAAGCTGGTGGCCGATTCTCGATTGGATCTCAGCGTTGAGACCGCCCTGCTTCTTGGTTTCCTTCATGATCTGATCCACGTTTCCCCGAGAGGTTAAGTCCCTGTGTTTCAAGCAGTTTCCTCGAAATTTCGGTCTTGGCCGCGTTTGCTGTCGGTCGTACGCTAATGCGAAGTTCGACCGAAAGTTCCGAATGTCCGGAACTTTTTATGGAACTTTATCCACGCTCGGGCGTAGTCCGGCATAGCAGGGAAGGCGGGTCGCCCCACGGACGAATGTCCCGACCCGAGAGATGAAGGCGTTTCAGGCAGTTGCCTCAAACACAAGGATGGAGTGGGAATGTCCCGATCGCAGCTCGTTGCTGAACACTTGCCATTGTTGCGGCGCTACGCCCGCGCACTGACCGGAAACCAGGCGTCGGGCGACGCCTATGTCGCGGCCATGCTGGAGGCCCTGCTTCAGGACCCCTCGCTTCTGGACGAAGCGCATGGGCCGCGCGCCGGCATGTTCCGGCTGTTCACCCAAATCTGGAATTCGGTCTCCATCAACGACAATGCCGACGTTGCGACGTTGGCGCTGCCGCCGGAGCGCCGGCTTTCCAACATCACGCCGCTGCCGCGGCAGGCCTTCCTCCTGCTGTCGCTGGAGGGCTTCTCGGAAGAGGAGGTGGCCTACATCCTCAACACCGATATCGCTGAGACGCGGAAGCTCACGGATGTCGCCGGCCGCGAGATGGCCGCCGAGATCGCGACCGATGTCCTGATCATCGAGGACGAGACCTTCATCGCGATGGATCTGGAAAGCCTTGTGCGAAATCTCGGCCACAACGTGATCGGCGTCGCCCGCACCCACTCGGATGCGGTGGCGCTGGCCAAGAACAAGAAGCCCGGCCTGATCCTCGCCGACATCCAACTCGCCGACGGCTCGTCGGGCCTGGACGCGGTGAACGAGTTGCTGCGCGTGTTCGAGGTGCCGGTGGTGTTCATCACCGCCTATCCCGAACGCTTCCTGACCGGCGAGCGTCCGGAGCCGGCGTTCCTGATCTCAAAACCATTCCAGCCGGCAATGGTCTCGGCCGTTGCGAGCCAGGCCCTGTTCTTCCAGCGCAATTCGCGCAACCGTGCGCCACGCGCCGCCTCGGCGTGAACTGGCTCTCTGGTTAGGTCGACTGATCCGGCGTGCCGCACGGCGCGCCGGTTTTTTCACCGAGACATCCTCCTTTCATGTGAGCCTTGCTCCGGATGAGGTGGAGCCGCCGTTGCGTAGCTGTTAAGCGAAAGCATGAATGCTGCGCGGCGCGACAGACAACTCGGTTTTCTCTGCCTCGGCGTAACGGCGGCCGGATGGGCGCTCAACTGGCCGCTCATCAAGCTCTTGCTGCAGCAATGGCCGCCGCTGTTCGCCCGGGGTCTTGCCGGCGTCTGCGCCTCGCTCATCCTTGGTCTCATCGCCGTTGGAAGCCGCCAATCGCTCAAGGTGCCGCGCGAAGCCGTCCCGCGGCTGTTGTTCGCATCCTTCACCAATGTGTTCGCCTGGATGGGCTTTGGCACCATCGCCATGAAATTCGTGACCGTCGGCGAGGGTGCGCTGATCATCTACACGATGCCGATCTGGGCGATGCTGTTCGCCTGGCCTTTCCTGCATCAGCGCCCGACCCTCCGGGATGTCGCCGCACTGGTACTGGGCGTGGCTGGCGTTGCCCTGCTTCTCGGCGGCAATGGTTATGCCTTCGATCTGGGCAAGCTGATCGGGATCGCCCTGTCGCTGTCGTGCGCGATCCTGTTCGCGCTCGGCAACGTCCTCAACCGCAAACCGCTGCCGATGCCTCCGCTCGCGCTCGTTGCCTGGCAGGTCGGCCTCGGCTGCCTGGCGATGCTGATCCTCGGCATCCTGTTCGAGCGCCCGAACTATGCGGCAATATCGCCGGGCGGAATTGCCTCCTTCGTCTACATGACGCTGGTGCCGATGGGGATCTGCTATCTCACCTGGTTCGAGACCCTGCGCCGCCTGCCGCCGGTGTCGGCTTCGACCGGCATGCTGCTCGTCCCCGTGCTTGCCGTGATCGCGGCGGCCGCGATCCTCGGCGAGCCGCTGGGTCTTAGGGAAGTCGTCGCAATGGCGCTGACGCTCGGCGGTGTCACGCTCGCGTTGCAGAAAGCGTGACCGGCACAAAAAAGTAGAGCGCGACCGGCATCACCACGATCGCGCCCTACGTCGCCGGTCAATGGGGCAGGGGGAATAACCGGCTGCCACAACGACGCGGCGCGCGAAGAAACGTTCCGAGATTTCGAAAATAATTTTGAACACGGTTAAGTGATCCGAAGACATACGAACTGGGGGCGTTTCGTTCGAGTTGTGTTCGTGATCGCCATGGGGCGAGGGATGAATCGCCATGTCACAGATATTGAAGGGAATTTTAGGTACGCTCGCGGTCTCTTTGACCTTCGGCGCCGTGCAGTTTGCCTCCGGGCATGATCTCATCGGGGGCCAGAGCCTGACCACCCCCACCAAGGCGGAACATGACGTCAACCGTACCGCGAAGGCCGACCGGGCAACAGTTCCGGCAGCCACCGGCAAGACCGAAACCATTTCGCTGAAGCTGGACAGCCTGGCCGAGACCTCGGTCGTGATCCGCGTGCCCGTCGTCAGGGAAGAAGCGCGCAGCCGCCCGAAACCGCCCGAACTGATCAAATCCGGCGAGCGCAGGATGACGGTCGCCTGCGAGCCCGTGGTGAGCGTGCTGACCGAAGTGGCAAAGCGCCTGCAGCCCGGCCGCTGCGTCACCTGAGCTGATCGCTCTCTCTCTTCTCCACTCGTCATTCCGGGGCGCGCCTCTTGGCGCGAGCCCGGAACCCATCGGGCCACATGCACGCGCGGGGAGAAATGGATTCCGGGCTCGTCCTTCGGACGCCCCGGAATGACGGAGAAAAATTCGCAAGCGATTCCAACGCGGTTTTCTCTGTCCCGCGACTGCTGCGGTCACTCGTCTCGTGCCGTCTCGCTCGCCGCGCTTCGGCTGGCCATCAGCCCCAGCGCCAGCCCGCCGATCGCCAAAATCGGGACCAGCCGTTTCACGCCGATGGCGCGTACAAGCTGCAGGCCGGTTGCGATCACGGCCGGGTTGGTGAGGATGGATTGGCGCGCGGCGCGGGCCATCTCCTCGGCGCGCAGCCGCATCTGCCGCTTGCGCGTGACATAGAAGGCGGCGGCGATCAGCGCGACCACCACGAAGAGCGCGGCGCAGGCAAGGCATGCCCATATCGGCCCATAGGTCTGCTGCACCCAGACAAAGAATGCCGCGCACAGAAAGGCGAGCGCGATCAGCGCGGTTGCGCCGATCACGACCGCAAGCGACGTCAGCCGCACGGCATTGCCGGCCTGCTCCTTGACGTCACTGACCAGTCGCTGCAGCATGGGGACGCGTCCGCCGCTACCTCCGCCAGGCCATGCCGATCAGGAAGCCGAGGCCGAGCGCCAGCCCGACGGTTGCCAGCGGGCGCTGGGTGATGACGTCCTCCAGCGTCTCCTCGACCGAGGAGTACGCGTCCTGCGCGGCGTCCATCATCGCGCTGCCGCGCTCGGACATATCGTCGACCGTGGATTCGGCGCGGTCGCGCGCCTGGTCATATCCGCGGCGCGCCTGCTTTCGGGCGCTGCCGGCGAACGAGTTGAGCGCCTCGGTGATCTGGTCTGTCAGCGCCGCGATGTCGTTCTTCACGGCGGCGACGTCCTTCTGCAAGCGTTCATAGGTTGCTTTGTCTGTCATGTTCTTCAATCCGAAATCGCTGGTCGCCGACATCGAAGAGCTCCCGAACCAATGTTGCTAATTGGCAAAACGCCGCGTCGGGAGCGAAGTTCCCGAGGCGAGATCTGGTTCACTCCTCCGGCAGATGCGGCGAATTGACAGGCATCAGATGCTCCTTGAGGATCAGCGCGACGATCAAGAGCGGCGAGGCCAGGAAGGCGCCCATCGGGCCCCACAGCCAGGTCCAGAACGCCAGCGCGATGAAAATGGCGAGCGCATTCAGGGCAAGCCTTCGGCCGACGATGGTCGGGGTGATGAAATGCCCCTCGAGGAAGGTCAGCACCGTGAAGCAGGCCGGCGCGATCAACCCGGCGCTGATCGTTGAAAAGCTGACGAGACCGACCAGCACCAGCACCACGAACATCGCAACCGGCCCGATGATCGGGATGAAGTTCAGTGTGGCGGCGAGCGCGCCGAGGCCGGCCGGGCTGGGCATGCCGGTGACGGCACAGATGAGCCCGGTCGCGATCCCGACGCCGATATTGATCATGGTCACCATCAGCAGGTAGTTGCCGAGATGCTCCTCGATCTCGTTGAGGATCCGCAAGGTGCGGAGCCGCCAATCGCGATCGCCGAAGGCCATGACGAGCGCCCGCCGCAGATCCTTCCAGCTTGCGATGAACAGGATCAGGGTTGCGATGAACAGCAGGAATTCGGCAAAGGTCGGCGACAGGAATTCCACCGTCGGCTGCACCCATTCGATTTTCGGCAATTGCAACGGAGTAAGCGTCTCGGAGCCGCCGAGCATGCCCTGCAATTCCTGCCACAGCGCGAGCGGCCGGTCGAAGATGTGCATCTTCTCCTTCAGCGCCGCTGCGAGCTCCGGCAGCCGCGCGCTCCATTCGAGCGCCGGGGCGGAGATAAGCCCGATGACGAAAGTAGCGGCAGCGCTGACGGCGGCCACGATCAGCACCGCACCGACCGGTCGCGGAACGCGGTAGCGCTCCAGGAAGCTTGCCGCCGGCGACAGCATGGTGCCGACGATGAAGGCCATCGTGATCGGCAGGAAGAACGCCTTGGCCAGATAGAGCACCGCGACGACGGCGATGACCAGGAGCCCGACCAGCGACAAGGCGACGAGTTCGGTGCGGCGGATGATCGGCGGCAGCTCGGCGTGGCCATTGGGTGCGGGCGTGCTTGCGGCGCCATTGGCGAGGAGACGCTCACTGGGAAGGACACGCACGCTGGTTCTCTCCCGCACGGGCGCTCATCAAGGTGACGCACAACGGTGGGCGCGTCCCACGACCGCAAATTGTATGGCCCAACTCCCGGTCAGCCTGTGGGTTCCATCGCGTGATCGTGAGCGCTTGTGTTCTTGACTGATGCGACTCGGTCACGGCGGGGGCGGAACCGCGACGCGTCGGCGCGCGTTTGTTCGGGCACAGCATCAGCGTGATGCGTATCCAATGGGGCAGCACATGACACCGTCATCCGCCTTATCCCGCCGATCGTCGCGCGCGGCGAACGCGCTTGTCTTCGCCAGCCTGCTCGTGGCGCCAATCATCCTCTCGAACTCGGCAAGTGCCCAGTCGCTGGGCTATGCCTCCACCCAGCAGAACGCCTTTCCGTCCGATGAGGCGTTGACGCCGGAGGCAAGGGACGCGGAAGCCGGCGTGCTGCCGGAGCGTCTGCGCCGCGCCGTGGTGCCGTTTGCGAGCAGCGAGGCCCCGGGCACGATCATCATCGATACCGGCAACACCGCGCTCTATTACGTGCTCGGGCAGGGCCGCGCGATCCGCTACGGCGTCGGCGTTGGCCGCCAGGGTTTCACCTGGTCGGGCGTGGAGACCATCAGCCGCAAGGCGGAATGGCCGGACTGGTATCCGCCGGCCGAGATGATCAGGCGCCAGCCCTATCTGCCGCGCTTCATTGCCGGCGGTCCGGGCAATCCGCTCGGCGCGCGTGCGATGTATCTCGGCTCGAGCCAATATCGCATCCACGGCACCAACGACCCCTCGACCATCGGCAAGTTCGTGTCTTCCGGCTGCATCCGGATGACCAATGAGGACGTCACCGATCTGTTTGGCCGCGTCAATGTCGGCACCAAGGTCGTGGTGCTGCCCAAGAGTGCGCCGGTGCTCGCCCGCGGTTCGGATACCAGGACCACGATCAGCGTGCGCCCGGCGCCGCCGCGCCCGCAGCCGGCGGCGACCACGCTGCCGTCCGGCCAGCACGCGATGCGACTGAACGTGTCGTCGGTGAATTGAGGCGAAGATGGCCCTGATCCCGCACAGGCGATGGGTGTTCGGTGCGACGGCGCTCTTCTTCGCCGTCGCCGCGCCGGCGGCGCAGGCCCAGGATTTCTTCTCGCTTCTGTTCGGCGGCTTCGGCCGGCCCCCGATGATCCGCCCGCCGTTCGATGACGGCCCGCCTGTCGTGCGGCAACGGGTTGAGCGGCCGCGCGCCTATGACCGCGCTTACAGTGGCGACGGTCAGGCGTTTTGCGTGCGTACCTGCGACGGGCGCTACTTCCCGCTCCCGGGCTCCGACAATGCCAGTCGCGCGCAGAGCTGCAACAGTTTCTGCCCGGCGAGCGCGACCAAGCTGGTCTATGGCAGCAGCATCGACAGCGCCGAGACGGAGGACGGAAAGGCGTATTCGGAGCTGCCGAACGCGTTCCGCTTCCGCAACGAGCTCGTGGCGGGCTGCACCTGCAACGGCAAGGATCCCGGCGGACTGGCGCAGGTCAAGATCGAGGACGATCCTACCTTACGCAAGGGTGACATCGTCGCCAGCGACAATGGCCTGATGGTCGCGGGCCGCCCCGACAAACGCGGCGCGTCGCTGCAGTTCTCGCCCGCGCCAGACCGCATCCGTGCCAAGTATGAGCGCGTGCCGGTGATGGCGCGGGAGTGAAGGTCAGGCGGCGCGGATCTTGCCGAGGAAGTCGGTGACCTGGTCGCCGAGCTCGCGGCTCTGCGTCTCCAGCGTCTCCGAGGCGAGGCGAACGTCATCGGCGGCGACCGCCGCGGTATCGGCATCGGCCTTCACGCCGGTGATGTTCTCGGACACGTTTTTGGTGCCCTGCGCGGCAAACTGCGTGCTGCGCGTGATCTCCTGGGTCGCGGCGCCCTGCTCCTGGACGGCGGCGGCAATCGCGGTCGCGACTTCGTTGACCTCGCCGATAATGCTGCCGATGCCCTTGATGGCGTCGATGGCCTCGCCCGCGACTTTCTGGATGTCGGCGATCTGCTCGGAAATCTCCTCTGTCGCCTTCGCGGTCTGGCTCGCCAGCGACTTGACCTCGGAGGCGACCACGGCGAAGCCGCGTCCGGCCTCGCCGGCGCGGGCGGCCTCGATGGTGGCATTCAGCGCGAGCAGGTTGGTCTGCGCCGCGATGGTGTTGATCAGGCCGATCACCTCGCCGATGCGGCCGGCGGATTTTGCAAGTCCCTGCACGGTGCCATCGGTGTTGCGGGCCTCGTTGACGGCACGGCTGGCAATGCCGGCCGCATGCGCCGCCTGCTGGCTGATGTCGTTGATCGAAGCGCTGAGTTCTTCGGAAGCCGCGGCGACCGTCTCCACGCTCATCGACGCCTCGCCGGAGGCCTTCTCGGCGACCTCGACCCGCTCATTGGTCTGGCGCGACACGGCGGAAAGATTGGCGGACGTCGCCCGCATCTTGCCCGAGGCATCGCCGAGCTGTTCGAGCGTCTGGCGCACCAGATGCTCGAACTCGCCGACATGGTTTTCGATCGCCTGCTGGCGGGCGACCGCGCCGGCATTGCGCTCGCGCTCCTGCGCTTCGATGCGAAGCTTGTCCTTGGCCTGTTGCTTGAAGGTTTCGAGGGCACCGGCAAGCGCGCCGATTTCGTCCCTGCGCCCGGCACAGCCGCTATCGACATCGAGGTCGCCGGAGGCAACCTTCAGCATGGCATCGCGGATGTTGTGCAGCGGCGTGATGACGCGGCGGCCGATCGCGATCATGGCGCCGACGGTCAGCGCGATCGCGCCGGCGAGCAGCGTTAGCTGTATGATCAACGAACGCTGCGCCAGCCCATGCTGGGCCGTGGCGTGATCCTTTGCGGCATCGAGCGCTGCTTCCGCGACCGCCACCGCCGTTCCCATCCGGCCCACGGTGACCGGGCTCCACTGGTTCGCGGTCATCTCGGGCTTCTCGCCATTGGCCAGCGTCGTCATCAGCCGGTCGCGCAGGCTTTGATATTCCGGATCGAAATAGGCGGTCTTGGAGGCGGGGATCGCGGCCGCGAGCTTCGCCGGCAATTGCATGCCTGAGGTTGCCACCTCGAGCGCCTTCCAGGCGGCATCGATGCCGCCGACGAATTTGGTGTAGCTGTGGCGGGCTTCCGGCGTGACGCGGCCGGCGGCCAGCGCATTCGACACCAGCACCGAGGCTTCGCCGGCGGTGTTGCGCAGCAGCCAGGCGGTCTGCTTGATGCTGAGCAATTGGTCGATTACGGCGTCCTGATGATTGACATCGGCGGCAAGCGTTGCCGACAATTTGTCGAGCACGTCGAGCAGCGCCTGTGTCGTTGCCAGATACTCCTTCGGCAGTTCGGCGCGGCGCGCCTCTTTCGGCTTGGCCATCTCCTGCCAGAATTCCTTCTGCTCGGCTGTCAGCAACGCGAACAGCCGCTCGAATTCCGCCACCAGGGTCTTCTGCTGGGTCAAGTCCATGGTCTTGAGCTGGGCGAGGCCGTTTGCCATCGCCGGCATTTCGGTATCGCGAAGATCGCGCAGGTATTTTTCGATCTCGGCGTCCATGGGAGCCGCGCCGGTCAGCAGGCGATTGGTGGAGGCGCGATCGGTCCGCAGACTGTGCATCGCCTTGAAAAGGTTGGCCGAGACATCGGCAATCGTCGAAATCCGGCTCGCCACCTGCAGCCGGCCCCAGCTATCCCACGCATTCAGCGAGAAACCGACAACGATGCAAAAGGCAGTGGATAGAATAACAATCTTCAGTAATGCGGATACGGAAAGACGATTCAGCATGTGGCTCCCCCAAAGCTGTCGCCATTTGGAACAATAAGGGTAAAAACTTCCGGAAATGCTGCTGCCGTATATTTACGGGGCACGTTGAAATAACTGAGCTTTCGCAGGCGCCGCTGGGTTCCCTGTCAGGAACCACGCGGCCTTCCAGTCGTTAAGAAAAGGCTAACACGCCATTCACGACGTCCCTGGGGGCCGCATGCTCGTCAGCATACTCATCACGTTTCTTGTCGTTATCCTCGTCCTTTACCTGATCAACCTGCTGCCGCTCGACGGCCGCGCCAAGCAGATCGCACGTGTCGTCGTGATCATCCTCGGCGTGATCTCGCTGTTGAAATACATCGCGGTGTTCTGAGAGCGCACAGAACAAAAAGCCCCGGCGTTGGCCGGGGCGTTTTTGGATGAGTGCCTATCGCAAGCTTCGGAACCAGTCGTCCACATCCTTGTGGATCTGGTCCTTGGCGAAGCCGTAGCGCTGCTGCAGCTTGCCTTCGAGCTGCTCGCGGCGGCCTTCGATCACGTTGAGATCGTCATCGGTGAGCTTGCCCCATTTCTCCTTGGCCGCGCCCTTGAACTGCTTCCAGTTGCCCTCGATCCGGTTCCAATCCATTGCCATCTCTCCGATGCTTCAGTTGAGATGGCCTTCAAACGGATTGATGCCGCACGGGTTCCCTGGAAATCGTGCGGCATCGTGACGGAGAGCCCAAGGATGTCAGTTCAGCCGGCGGCCTTTGCTTCGCGGCGGCGCGCGGTGAGGATGAATTCGGTGTAGCCGTTCGGCTGATCGCGGCCCTTGAAGATCAGGTCGCAGGCCGCCTTGAAGGCGACGCCGTCGAACGAGGGTGCCATCGGCTTGTAGAGCGGATCGCCCTTGTTCTGGCCGTCCACGACCACAGCCATGCGCTTCAGCGACTCCATCACCTGATCCCTGGTGATGACGCCCTGGTGCAGCCAGTTCGCGAGATGTTGGCTCGAAATGCGCAGCGTGGCGCGGTCTTCCATCAGGCCGACGTCGTGAATGTCAGGCACCTTGGAGCAGCCGACGCCCTGATCGATCCAGCGCACGACATAGCCCAGGATGCCCTGGCAGTTGTTGTCGATCTCCTGCTTCACGTCATCCGGCGCCCAGTTCGACTGCGACACCGGAATGGTGAGAATGTCGGAGAGTTTTGCGCGCGGCCCGCCCTTGGCCAGCTCCTGCTGCCGCGCGATCACGTTGACCTGGTGATAGTGCAGCGCGTGCAGCGTCGCGGCGGTTGGCGACGGCACCCAGGCGGTGGTGGCGCCGGCCTGCGGATGGCCGATCTTCTGCGCCAGCATGTCGGCCATCTTGTCGGGCGCCGCCCACATGCCCTTGCCGATCTGCGCATGGCCGGGCAGGCCGTCGATCAGGCCGATGTCGACATTCCAGTCCTCATAGGCCTTGATCCAGGGCTGCGCCTTCATGTCGTTCTTGCGGATCATCGGACCCGCTTCGATCGAGGTGTGGATCTCGTCGCCGGTGCGGTCGAGGAAGCCGGTATTGATGAACATGACGCGCTTGCCCGCATTCTGGATGCAGGCCTTGAGGTTGACCGTGGTGCGGCGCTCCTCGTCCATGATGCCGACCTTGAGCGTGTTCTCCGGCAGCGCGAGCAATTTCTCGACCTCGCCGAACAGTTCACAGGTCAGCGCGACTTCGTCGGGACCATGCATCTTTGGCTTGACAATGTAGGCCGAGCCGGTGCGGCTGTTCTTCACCTTCGACTTGCCCTTGAGATCATGGATCGCGAGCAGGCCTGACACCGCGGCGTCCAGGATGCCTTCCGGGATTTCCTCGCCCTTCGCATCGAGCACGGCGTCGGTGAACATGTGATGGCCGACATTGCGCATCAGGAGCAGGCTGCGGCCGTGCAGCGTCAGATCCTTGCCATCGGGCGTCTTGTAGACGCGGTCGGCATTGAGCGAGCGCGTCATCGTCTTGCCGCCCTTCTCGAAATCGGCCGACAGCGTGCCGGTCATGAGACCAAGCGTGTTGCGATAGACCAGCACCTTGTCCTCGGCATCGACAGCGGCGACGCTGTCCTCCATGTCGAGGATGGTGGAGACCGCCGCTTCGAGGATCATGTCGGCGACCCCAGGCGGATCGTCCTTGCCGATCGGATGATTGCGGTCGATCGTGATATCGACATGCAGGCCATTGTTGACGAGCAGCACCGAGCTCGGCGCTGCCGGATCGCCCTGATAGCCCGCGAATTGTGCGGCTGATTTCAGCGCGGTGGTGTTGCCGTTCTTCAGTTTCACCGCGAGCTGCCCACCGCTGACGCTGTAGGAGCTCGCGTCGGCGTGGCTTCCAGTTGCAAGCGGTGCGGCGGAATCCAGGAATGCCTTGGCTTTCGCGATCACCTTGTCGCCGCGCGCCTTGTTGTAGCCCTTGCCACTCTCGCTCGGGTCATGCGGAATCGCGTCGGTGCCGTAGAAGGCGTCATAGAGACTGCCCCAGCGCGCATTCGCCGCATTCAGCGCGTAGCGCGCATTGGTCAGGGGCACCACGAGTTGCGGACCGCAGATCTTGCCGATCTCTTCGTCGACATTGGCGGTCTCGACCTGCCTGGTCGGCGGCTCCGGGAGCAGATAGCCGATTTCCTTCAGGAAGGCGGTATAGGCGTTGAGGTCGAACTTCTTGCCCTTGTGGGCACGGTGCCAATCGTCGATCTTGGCCTGCAGCGTGTCGCGGAAGGCGAGCAGTTCGCGGTTCTTCGGCCCCAGCTTGGCGATGATGGCGGCGAGCCCCGCCCAGAAGGCATCGGGTGCGATCCCGGTGTTGGGGGTCGCCTCCTTGGCGATGAAATCGAACAGGACAGGGGCGATCTTCAATCCGTGGGCTTCGACACGCGTCATGCTGGGCTTTCCAAGAGAAATGGCGTTTACGGACTGTTTTCGGGACGAAAACAGCAAAAAACGCGCCAAAAGGCGGGCGGTTCAGCGCCCTTTTAGCGCTAAAGCCACGGCCATGAGAAGGGCCCTCCGGCGGGGCCGTTTTAGCCACGCCTGTCATGCCCCGCGCAGGCGGGGCATCCAGTACGCCGCGGCCTCCCGGCTCAAGTAACCGCCCTCTCTGGAATACTGGATCGCCCGGTCGAGCCGGGCGATGACGGCGAGTAGAGCTCGCGGCCTAAATATTCGCCGCGAGGTCGGCGACTTCCTCGAACAGGATGCCGGTCTGGGCCAGCATCCGCTCGATCGCGTCGACTGCGTCCGCGACTGTCCGGCTGGACGTATCGATCGTCAGTTCGCTCGCGCTTGGCGGCTCGTAATCATTGGTGATGCCGGTGAAGGAGGGCAGGCCGCCGGCGCGGGCCTTGGCGTAATGACCCTTGGGATCGCGGCTCTCGCAGATTTCCGCTGGCGTCGCGACATAGATTTCGCGGAACGCGCTGTCGGCGATGCGGCGCGCCGCAGCGCGGTCGGATGCGGCGGGCGAGACCGCGGCGACGATCGCGATATGGCCGTTACGTGCCAGATGCGTAGCGATCTCGGCGAGGCGGCGGATGTTTTCGCTGCGATCCGCCTGCGAGAAGCCGAGATCGCTGTTGAGGCCGGCCCGCAAGGTGTCGCCATCAAGCAGGATCGGCGAGCCGCCACTCGTGAACAGCCGCCGCTCCAGCGCCAGCGCCAGCGTCGATTTGCCCGAGCCGGGCAGCCCCGTGAACCAGAGCACTGCGCCGCTGTGACGATACCGGGCCGAACGCTCGTCGGCGCGCAGGGCGGATGCCACCGGCACGATGTCGACCGGGACGGCGCGCTGGCCGGCATCGACCGACAGCACGAGGCCGCCGCCGGCGATCCGGCCGTTGACCTCGATCACCAGCCGCCCGGTGCGCGGGCTTTCATGATAGGGATCGGCGGCGATCGGTTGCGCCAGCGCGACGTCGATCTCGCCGACGTGGTTGCGTGCGATCGAATTGGTCTCCTCGTTGGAGAGCGCACCGGGATCAACCGCCTTGTCGATCGCGACCACGCTGGCGCGGGTCTCGCGTGTGCCGAGCCGGATCAGGATCTGGTCGCCCTTCGACAACGGCTTGTCGTGCAGCCAGAATATCCGGGCGTGAATGCGGCGGGTGTCGCGCGGGCTCTGGTTTACATGGCCGATGACGTCGCCGCGCTCGATGAAGAGCTCGCGATCGAGTGTGATGCCGACCGAGCGGCCGGCCGTTTGCGGCGTGGTCAGCGGTGTCGCCGGCCAGCTCTCGACCGTCTTGATCTTGGCGATCTTGCCGGCCGGCATGATCACGATCTCGTCGCCGGCCTTCAGGCCGCCGGATTCGATGCGGCCTGCGATGATGCGGCGGTCGTCGAACTTGTAGATCGCCTGCACCGGCAGCCGCAGCGGCAAAGTTTCCGCCGGCCGGGCCGGCTCCAGCGCATCCAGCGCCTCGACCACGCTCGGCCCCTTGTACCAGCCGCTCCGCGGCGTGTGCGCGGCGACGCCGTCACCGTCGCGCGCGGAAATCGGGATCACCGCCGATGGCTTGACGCCAAGGCCAACCAGATGCGCCGATATCTCGTCGCTGATTTCGTTGAAGCGCTCGGCGCTGAAATCGACCCGGTCCATCTTGTTGACGACGACCGCGACCTGCTTGATGCCGAGCAGATGCAGGAGATAGCCGTGTCGCCGCGTCTGGTCGCGCACGCCTTCGAGCGCGTCGATGATCAGTACGGCGCCGTCGGCCTGCGAGGCGCCGGTGATCATGTTGCGCAGGAATTCGGCGTGGCCGGGCGCGTCGATCAGCACCACGTCGCGCGAGCGGGTACGGAAGCGGATTTGCGTGGTGTCGATGGTGATGCCTTGGTCACGCTCGGTCTGCAGCGCGTCCAAGAGGAACGACCATTCGAAGGGCATGCCGCGCCGCGCGCTGACGGCTTTCAGCATTTCGAGCTTGCCGTCGGGCAGGCTGCCGGTCTCGTGCAGGAGGCGGCCGACGAGGGTGGATTTGCCGTGATCGACATGGCCGACGATGACGATGCGGACCTGCGGACGCGTGGTGCCGTTCGGGGTTGCGGAAATCGCGCTGGGAAGAACCATATTCATGGAGGAACGCCTTAGCTCGCTTCTCAGAGATAACCGGCGACACGCAGCCGCTCGAACGCATCCTCGGTCTCATGATCGAGCGCACGGCCGGCGCGCTCCGGCACCTTGGTGTTTTCGAGCTCGGTCAGGATTTCATCGATATCAGAGGCGGTCGACGCGACGGGGAAGGTGATATCGGCATCGCCAAGCGAACGATAGCGCTTGCCGTCCTTCGCCAGATAAAGCGGGATGATCGGGATGTTCTCGCGCCTTGTGTAGGCCCAGATGTCAGCCTCGGTCCAATGCAGGATCGGGTGGATGCGCAAATGCGCGCCTTGCGGTGGCGAAGCGTTGAAATGATCCCAGAATTCCGGCGGCTGGTCGCGCACGTCCCATTCGCCCTCGAGGCCACGCGGCGAGAACACGCGCTCCTTGGCGCGCGTGGCTTCCTCGTCGCGGCGGATGCCGGCGATCAGTCCGTCGAAGCCGTGCTTGACCAGCGCGAGCTTCAGGCCCTCGGTCTTGCGCGCAGCGGAGCGCGCGGCGGGCGGCAGCGTCGGGTCGACACTGTCGATCGGCGGGCAGGGCTCGAGGCGGAGATCGAGATCCCATTCCTTGGCGTAGCGATCGCGGAAGGCATACATCTCCGGAAATTTCTTGCCGGTATCGACATGCATGGCAGGGAAGGGCACGCGGCCGAAGAAGGCCTTGCGCGCCAGCCAGATCATCACGTTGGAGTCCTTGCCGAGCGACCACAACAGCGCGAGCTTCTTCAGTCGCGCGAACGCCTCGCGCAAGATGTAGATGCTTTGTGCTTCGAGCTCGTCGAGATGATCCATCGAGGAGACTGTCGCGGGTGCTTCGACGAGGATTTTGCGCGACGCCTTTATTCCCTCTTGAGGCTCGGAAGCGCGCAAGCGTGCTGTGCCGGATTCATTGTCGAGAAGATGCATCTCTATGCCTTGGCGTTTAGAGGCGAAAATTCTACAGTCGCGAGGCAATAGAGAAGTAATAAATTTCTCTTTGCGGGCGCTTGTCGACACATATATAGAATAAAATTCCAGTCAACCTATAAGTTGAGGAAGCGAGTGGCGCATGCGGTTCTTGCCGGTGTTCCTCGATCTGCAAACGGGCGTGGTGCTATTGATCGGCGCCGGCGATCTCGTGCGCGCGAAATTGCGGCTGCTCGCTGCAGCCGGTGCGCGCATCCGCTGGTTCGCGACCGACGGCAATCATGATGTGAGCGGCATCGATGCGACGCGCGTCGAACTCGCGAAAGGCGATCCGCTTGCTGCCGATCTCAGCGGCGTCATCGCGGTGCTCTGCGCGGGCGCTGGCGATATCGGTGCTGCGATGGCGGCCCGTGCCAAGGCTGTCGGCCTGCCCGTCAATGTGATGGACGATCTCGACCATTCCACCTTCATCTTTCCGGCGATCGTCGATCGCGGCGATGTCGTGGTCGCCGTCGGCACCGGTGGCGCGTCGCCGGTGGTGGCACGCCGCGTGCGCGAGCGGATCGAGGCGGTGCTGCCCGCCCGCATCGGCGATCTCGCGTCTTTCATCGGCCAATTCCGCAAATCTATCCACGCGCGCATCGGCGAATTCGCGCTGCGCCGCCGCTTCTGGGAGCGCATCGTCGACGGCCCGATCGGCGCGCTGGTGCTGGCCGGCAAAAGGGGCGAAGCGGAAAAGGCCTTGCTGCAGATTTCCGATCCCTCCGGCTATGCCGGCGCGACTGCGCTTGGCAAGGCAAAGGGTCATGTGACGCTGGTCGGCGCTGGACCTGGCGATCCGGATCTTCTCACCATCAAGGCACTGCGCGCGCTGCAGGACGCCGATGTCGTGTTCTACGACGAACTCGTATCGCCGGAGATTCTCGATCGCGTGCGCCGCGATGCCTCGCGCATTCCGGTCGGCCGCCGCGTCGGCAAACCGGGCATCGGCCAGGACGCGATCAACAAACTGATGATCGAGGCTGCGAAATCAGGACAGCGCGCGGTGCGGCTGAAGGGCGGCGATCCCTTCGTTTTCGGCCGTGGCGGCGAAGAGATCGAGGCACTGCGCCAGGCCGCCGTTGCCTATTCGGTGATCCCCGGCGTCACGGCGGGCCTAGGTGCCGCCGCGCAATTCGAGACGCCGCTCACCTTCCGCCACGAGGCGCTGCGCATCACCTTCCTCACCGCGCACAAGGCGCGCGACGCCGAGAATGTCGACTGGTCGGCGCTGACAGACAAGAAGATGACTGTCGTCGTCTACATGGGTATGACCGCGGCGCCGACGATCCGCGCCGGCCTGCTGGCCGCCGGCCGCTCGCCGCAAACGCCGGTCGGCGTGTTCGCGCGGGTGACGCGACCGGATGCCAAGGCCGCGGTCGGAACGCTCGAACATCTTCCGTCGCTGGTCGAGAAGATCGATGGCGGCCCCGCAATCCTCATCATCGGTGACGTCGTCTCCCACTCCGCGCCGTGGCGTCATGCCAACCTGAACCAAGTGATCTCGGAACTTTTGGAAGCTGCCGAATGACCTCTCCGCTTGAACAGAAGAAAATCAGAATTACCGGGCCTTCGGTAGTGACCGCCAATCGCACTCATGACGGCGTGGTGATCTATCGCACGCCGCAGCATGGCTGGTCATCGCGGCTAGCGGATGCCGCGATCGTCCGCACTTCCGATGATGCGCGAGCGCTGCTTGCCGAAGCCGTTGCCGACGATGTCGGTGCGATCGGCGCCTACATCGCGCCTGTCGAAATCAAGGACAGCGGAGAGATTGCGCCCGGCAATCTCCGCGAACACATCCGGTCGGAAGGCCTCACCATCGAGCTTCCGGTTCCGGCTTAAGGTTTTCTCTCATGTACGCATATGACGAACTTGACCGCACGCTCCTTCACGAACGTGTCGAAGAATTCCGCGACCAGGTGAAGCGCCGCCTCTCCGGCGAACTCACCGAGGACGAATTCAAGATGTTGCGGCTGCAGAACGGCGTTTATCTGCAGCTCCACGCCTACATGTTCCGCGTCGCGATCCCCTATGGCACGCTGTCAACGAAGCAATTGCGCGCGCTTGCTCACGTCGCGCGCCGCTACGACCGCGGCTACGGCCATTTCACGACGCGGCAGAACATCCAGTTCAACTGGATCAAGCTTGCCGAGCTTCCGGATGCGCTCGCCGATCTTGCGGAAGTCGGCATCCACGCGATGCAGACCTCCGGCAACAACATGCGCAACGTCACCTCCGACCAGTGGGCCGGCGTTGCGCCCGGCGAGGTCGAGGATCCCCGCATCTGGTCGGAGTTGCTCAGGCAGCACACCACGCTGCATCCGGAATTCTCGTTCCTGCCGCGCAAATTCAAGATCGCGATCACCGCGTCCGAGCACGACCGTGCCGCGATCAGGATCCACGACATCGGTCTGCGACTGCACAAGAACGCCGATGGCGAGACCGGCTTCGAGGTGCTGGTCGGTGGCGGGCTCGGTCGCACGCCGTTCATCGGCAAGACCATCAAGCCGTTCGTCCACGGCCGCGACATCCTGAGCTATGTCGAGGCGATCCTGCGCGTCTACAACCAGTATGGCCGCCGCGACAACATCTACAAGGCGCGCATCAAGATCCTCGTGCACGAGCTCGGCATCGAGAAGTTCGGCAAGGAGGTCGAGGAAGAGTGGCAGCAACTGCGCGACAGCGCGCTGACGCTCGATGACGGTGCGATCGAGGAAGTGCGCTCGCGCTTTTCCTATCCTGCCTACGAGAAGCTGCCGCATATGCCTGATGAGCTGAAGCAGGCGGCGCATGATCCGCTGTTCGAGCGCTGGCGCAAGAACTCGGTGTTTCCGCACAAGGTGCAGGGCTATTCGATCGTGACGCTGTCGCTGAAGCCGGTCGGCGGCCCGCCGGGCGATGCCACCGCCGAGCAGATGGATGTGATCGCCGATCTCGCCGATCGCTATTCCTTCGGCGAGATCCGCGTCGGCCATGAGCAGAACCTGGCGCTGCCGCATGTCGCCAAGCGCGACCTGCCGGCGCTGTGGAAGGCGCTCGACAAGGCCGGTCTGGCGACGCCGAATGTGAACCTGGTCTCCGACATCATCGCCTGCCCGGGGCTCGACTACTGCTCGCTCGCGAACGCACGTTCGATCCCGATCGCGCAGGAGTTGACGCGGCGCTTTGCCAATCATGACACCGCGGGCCTGATCGGCCGGCTGCACATCAATATCTCCGGCTGCATCAACGCCTGCGGCCACCACCATGTCGGCCATATCGGCATCCTCGGTGTCGAGAAGAACGGCGAGGAGTTCTATCAGATCACGATCGGCGGCCGTGCCGACGAGAGTGCCGCGCTCGGCACGCTGATCGGCCCCTCGGTGCCCTATGCCGAGGTCGCCGACGTCGTCGAGGACATCGTCGAAGCCTATCTGGCGCTGCGTGACTCCCCCGATGAACTCTTCATCGACACGGTCAAGCGGCTCGGCGTCGAACCTTTCAGGGAGCGGGTCTATGCCACTCGTTAAGAACGGAAAAATTGCGACCGACATCTACACCCACGTCGCCGATGGCGCGGAGATTCCGGCCGACGGCGCGATCCTTGTGCCGGCGGCACGCTTCCTTGAGGATCCCGAGGCGCTGCTGCGCCGGCCGGGCAAGGTCGGCGTGGTCTGGCCGAACAACCGCGATCTCGACGATCTCGTGCCGTATCTCGACCGGCTCGCTGCGGTCGCACTGGTGTTTCCGTCGTTCCGCGACGGCCGCGCCTACAGCCAGGCACGGCTGCTCCGCGAGCGCTATCGCTTCCACGGCGAATTGCGCGCTACCGGCCAGGTGCTGCGCGACCAGTTCGTGTTCATGCTGCGCGCCGGCTTCGACGCGCTCGACGTGAAGAAGGAAAAGGATGCAGACGCCTTCGCGGAGACGGTGAAGCGCTACACCGTGTTCTATCAGCCGACCGGCGACGGCCGAACCACGGCGCTGAGCCGCCGCACGCAATTGCGCCATTCCGAAAGCGCCAGCCCATGAACGCGCTCGCGCCCGAGATGCCGGTGGAGGCGCGAGCGGCGTTGCCGTCGGCGCAGGAGCTCAATCGCGTTCTGCGCGCAGCGACGCCTTACGAAATCATCGAGACGGCGCTGAAGGCGGTCGGCCGCGGGCGCTTGGCACTGGTCTCGTCCTTTGGCACGGAATCGGCGGCGCTGCTGAAGGTGATGGCCGATGTCGATGCGGCCATCCCCGTGATCTTCCTCGATACCGGCTGGCTGTTTGCGGAGACGCTCGCCTATCGCGACACGCTGACCGATGCCTTGGGCCTGCGTGATGTTCGCTCGATCAAGCCGCTCGAGGAGACGCTGAGCCGCGAAGATCCCGAGCGCGATCTCTGGTTCTCTGATCCCGACGCCTGCTGCCGCATCCGCAAGGTCGAGCCGTTGGCGCGCGCGCTGGCGCCGTTCGCAGCGTGGCTCAACGGGCGCAAGCGCTTCCAGGGCGGCGCCCGCGCCGACATTCCCGCGGTCGAGGAAGATGGCGTCCGCCTGAAATTCAATCCCTTCGCCAATGCGACTCGCGAAGAGATCGAGGCGATCTACCGGGACGGCAAGCTGCCGCCGCATCCGCTTGTTACCTCCGGGTACATGTCGGTCGGCTGCATGCCCTGCACCAGCCGCACCGCGCCCGATGAGGATGCGCGCGCCGGCCGCTGGCGCGGCCGCGCCAAGACAGAATGCGGCATTCATACGATGAAGACTTCTTAGGACAATGACGCTGCCGCGCCGCAAACAATGAAATGCGGTTCCGTTGACTAAAGCGCTCTCCGCCGCGAGTTATGTTCCGCGTGCTCCGGTGCTGCTTCATCCGATTTGAATGGAGATAGAGATGGTCCGTCGTATCCTGCCGCTCGTCGCGGGCTTGCTGTGGGCGGGTTCGGCCTTCGCTGCCGATTACTCGATCCTCAACGTGTCCTATGATCCGACGCGTGAGCTCTATGCCGATTTCAACAAGGCGTTTGCCGCCGCCTATCAGAAGGAGACCGGCAAGACCGTCGAGATCAAGCAGTCGCATGGCGGCTCCGGCTCGCAGGCGCGCGCCGTGATCGACGGCCTGCAGGCCGACGTGGTCACGCTCGCGCTCGCTTACGACATCGACGCGGTCGCGGCCAAAGGCCTGATCGCGCCGGATTGGCAGAAGCGGCTGCCGCAGAACGCCGCGCCCTATACCTCGACCATCGTCTTCCTGGTGCGCAAGGGCAATCCCAAGCGCATCAAGGATTGGGACGATTTGATCAAGCCGGGCGTTGCCGTCATCACGCCGAACCCGAAGACCTCGGGCGGCGCGCGCTGGAATTATCTCGCAGCCTGGGGCTACGCACAGAAGAAGTTCGGCTCCGCCGACAAGGCCAAGAAGTTCGTCGCCGATCTCTATCAGAACGTGCCGGTGCTCGACACCGGCGCACGCGGCTCGACCGTCACCTTCGTGGAGCGCGGCGTCGGCGACGTGCTGCTGGCCTGGGAGAACGAGGCGTTCCTGGCCCAGCGCGAATTCGGCAAGGACAAGTTCGAGATCGTCTCGCCGCCGCTGTCGATCCTTGCCGAACCGCCGGTCGCGGTCGTCGATGCGGTCGCGGACAAGAAGGGCACCAAGGCGGTCGCCGAGGCCTATCTGAAGTATTGGTATACCAGGGAAGGTCAGGAAATCGCCGCGCGCAATTCTTACCGTCCGCACGATCCGGAGATCGCCAAGGAGTACGAGAAATCCTTCGCCAGGGTTGAACTTTTCACCATCGACGACGTTTTCGGTGGTTGGACCAAGGCGCAGAAGGAGCACTTCGCCGAGGGCGGCATTTTCGATCAGATATACAAGAATTGATCTGGAGCATGATCCGGAAAGCAGGTTTGCCGCTTGGCGGTTGGAAGCAGGGGGATAGGTGAGCACAGCGGTTGCACGGCGCAGCACTTTGCCGGGATTCGGTCTCACCATGGGACTGACCCTGACATGGCTTTCCGTTATCGTCCTGATTCCGCTCGCCGGCCTCTTTCTCAAGACGCTTGACCTGAGCCTTGACCAGTTCTGGGGCATCGTCACCAGCCGCCGCACCCTGAGCGCGCTCAGGATTTCGTTCGGCCTGTCCTTTGCCGCGGCCTGCGTCAATCTGGTGATGGGCACGATCATCGTCTGGGCGCTGGTGCGCTACCGCTTTCCGGGAAGGCGGCTGTTCGACGCGATCGTCGACATCCCCTTCGCGCTGCCGACAGCGGTTGCCGGCGTCGCGCTCACCCAGCTTTTTGCGCAGAAGGGCTGGCTGGGGGCGCCGCTTGCCGAGCTGGGCATCAAGGTCGCGTTCACGCCGATCGGCATTTTCGTCGCCATGGTCTTCATCGGCATTCCCTTCGTGGTGCGGACGGTGCAGCCGGTGCTGATCGATCTCGATCCCGAGATCGAGGAGGCCGCGGCAAGCCTCGGCGCCAACCGCTGGCACACGGTGTTCCGCGTGATCCTGCCGAGCCTGATCCCGGCGCTGCTCACCGGCTTTGCGCTCGCCTTCGCACGCGCCGTCGGTGAATACGGCTCGGTGATCTTCATTGCCGGCAATCTGCCGAATGTCTCCGAGATCGCGCCGCTGTTGATCGTGATCCGGCTCTCCGAATTCCGCTATGCGGATGCCACCGCGATCGCGGTGGTCATGCTGCTGGCCTCCTTCGTCATCATCTTCGCGGTCAATCGCCTGCAGCGCTGGGCGCAGACCCGCATTCCAACCCATTGAGGGCCGGATCGATGTCGCTGCAATCGAATCTGGCTTCCTCCACCACGCAGTTGCGGGCCTATGCCCCGACGGCCGACCTCAATGTCGCCTCGCCGCCGTCGCAGCGGGAGAAGGTGCGCCCGCACACGGCGGCCTCGAAGCGGGATCTGCGCACCGAGCCCCGGCCGATCCGCTTCCTGATCGTCGCGCTGGCGGTGATCTTTCTGACCGTGTTCGTGGTGCTGCCACTGGTCGTGGTGTTCGCGTCGGCGTTTTCGCGCGGCGTCACGGCCTATTTCGCCGCGCTCGCCGAGCCGGAGGCGCTCTCGGCCATCCAGTTGACGCTTCTGATCGCGGCGATCTCCGTCAGCCTCAACCTGATCTTCGGCGTGATCGCGGCCTGGGCGATCTCGAAATTCGACTTCGCGGGCAAGACTTTCCTGATCACGCTGATCGACCTGCCGTTCTCGGTCAGTCCCGTGATTTCGGGCCTGGTGTTCGTGCTCCTGTTCGGCGCGCAGGGCTTCTTCGGGACCTGGCTGCAGGCGCACAACATCCACATCCTGTTTGCGGTGCCCGGCATTGCGCTCGCCACCATTTTCGTGACCTTCCCCTTCGTTGCACGCTCGCTGATCCCGCTGATGCAGGAGCAGGGCACGCAGGAGGAGGAAGCGGCGATCTCGTTGGGCGCGTCAGGATTGCAGACCTTTTTCCGCGTCACTTTGCCCAACATCAAATGGGGCCTGCTCTACGGCGTGCTTCTGTGCAATGCGCGCGCGATGGGCGAGTTCGGCGCGGTGTCGGTGGTCTCGGGCCATATCCGCGGCGAGACCAACACCATGCCGCTCCTGGTCGAAATCCTCTATAATGAATACCAGTTCGTGGCGTCATTCGCGATCGCGTCGCTGCTTGCGATGCTGGCGTTGATCACGCTGATCGTGAAGACGATCCTCGAACGGCGTCTGGACGAAGGGCAGATAGTCAGTGACGATTGAAGTCAAAAACATCGTAAAGAAGTTCGGCGATTTCACAGCGCTCGACAATGTCAGCCTGAAGGTCGGCGACGGCGAGCTGTTGGCGCTGCTCGGGCCGTCCGGCTCCGGCAAGACCACGCTGCTGCGGATCATTGCCGGCCTCGACTGGCCTGAGGCGGGCGAAGTCACGATCGACGGCGAGGATGCGCTTGGCCGCGGCGCCAGCGAGCGTCATGTCGGCTTCGTGTTTCAGCACTACGCGCTGTTTCGCCACATGACGGTGTTCGAGAACGTCGCCTTCGGCCTGCGCGTGCAGCCGCGCACGATCCGCAAGGACGAGAAGGCAATCCGCGCCCGCGTCAAGGAGCTGCTCGATCTCGTGCAGCTCGATTGGCTGTCCGACCGCTATCCCAGCCAGCTATCCGGCGGCCAGCGCCAGCGCATCGCGCTCGCCCGTGCGCTTGCGATCGAGCCGCGCATCCTGCTGCTCGACGAGCCCTTCGGCGCGCTGGATGCCAAGGTGCGCAAGGAGCTCAGGCAATGGCTGCGCTCGCTGCATCAGGAGATCCACGTCACCTCGATCTTCGTTACCCACGACCAGGAAGAGGCACTCGAGGTCGCCAACCGTGTGGTGGTGATGGACAAGGGCCGCATCGAGCAGATCGGCACCCCCGGCGAGGTTTATGACAATCCGGCGACGGCCTTCGTCCACGGCTTCATCGGCGAATCCATCGTGCTACCGGTCGATGTCAGCGACGGCGCGGTGCGGCTCGGCGGCAAGCCGCTCAACATCGCCGCCAACGGCGCGGCGCCCGGCGCCTCCAAACTGTTCGTGCGCCGCCATGACATGCAGATCGCCCCGGCGGGAGGAGGCTCGCTGGAAGGGGCGGTGCGTCGCGTCCGCTCATTCGGGCCGATCCAGCGTGCCGAGGTCGCGCTTGCGGACAGCGAAGGCAAGACCGTGATCGAGATCGATGCGCCGCGCGATCGGGAACTGCAGGCCGGCGAAATCATCTCGCTGGAGCCCCGTCGCTACCGCATTTTCGCGGAGTAGGATCGGCCGCCTTACCGTTGTCGTCCCGGCCTTGAGCCGGGACCCATAACAACAGGTGCTTGTTGTTGCAGCAGACTTTGGCAACAGCTCTACTCCTTCCAAACGGCGGTGGTTATGGGTCTCGGATCGGCGTTCGCTGGCGCTCGCTTGTCCGGGACGACGGGGAGCAAGAAACGGCAAAAAATCGTCCCCTGTTCACCATTCAGCCACGGTTGGTATGCAACAACGGCAGACCAACCTTGGGGGAATCCTTTCAGTGAAACGGACGACCGTCGCCCTTCTTGGGCTTCTGGTGCTGGGCGGCTGCGCGACAGACACTCCACTTCCGGAACAGCCAGCCATGTATGTCAACATGGCCGCACCCGGCGCCGTCCTGGACACCCAGGCCGCCGCGACCATGATCTCGCAGTATCGCCGGAACAACGGCCTCGGCGCCGTGGTGGTGGACCCTGCGCTCACGAAGCTCGCCGAGCAGCAGTCGCAGGCCATGGCGGCCCGCAACAAGATGGATCACGACGTGAAGGCCCCGCTCGGCAAACGCCTGGAAGGCTCCGGCTATCCGGCGACGGTGGCGGTCGAGAATGTGTCCGCCGGCTATCACACGCTGGCGGAAGCGTTTTCCGGCTGGCGCGATTCGCCGCCACACCGGGCCAATATGCTGAAGGGCGGTGTCACAAAATTGGGCATCGCGGCGAGCTATGCGCCGAACACCAAGTACAAGGTGTTCTGGACGCTCATCCTGGCGTCAACCTAACTCTGCGTGATCGCCAGTCTCGATCAGACCGATTGACGCGGCCCTGAACTGCGGCCACGGTGCGCGACATTATGCTCCACTGATTGACGGTCACGATGGATACTTCCGATCCCGCGCCCGCCACGACGCCCGCGAAGGCGCAGCGCGTATTGGTCCTGCAGGGCGGCGGCGCGCTTGGCTCCTATCAGGCCGGCGCGTTTCAGGCGCTCTGTCACGCCGGCTTCGAGCCCGAATGGATTGCCGGCATCTCGATCGGCGCCATCAATGCCGCGATCATCGCCGGCAACGAGCCGGTCAAGCGCGTACCGCGCTTAAAGGAATTCTGGGAGATGGCATCGTCTCCGGTATCCTGGAATCCGGTAACGCCCGGCGACCGCGCCCGCACATTGTTCAATGAGACCAGCGCCGCCATCATCGCGACGTTCGGCGTCCCCGGCTTCTTCAGCCCGCGGATTCCGCCGGCGCCGTTCTGGCCCATGGGCAGCTCTGAGTCGCAAAGCTATTACGACACCGCGCCGCTGAAGAAGACGCTGGAGCGGCTGGTCGATTTCGACCGCATCAACGACCTCAAGACCCGGCTTTCGGTCGGCGCGGTCGGCGTCACTTCGGGCAATTTCAAATATTTCGACAATTACGCGTTCAAGAAGCTCGGCAAGAAGATCGGTCCCGAGCACATCATGGCCTCCGGCGCGCTGCCGCCGGGCTTTCCGTCCGTGCTCATCGAGGGCGAGCATTACTGGGACGGCGGCATCGCCTGCAACACCCCGCTCGACTTCGTGCTGGACGAGGAGACAAGCCGCGATCTCCTGATCTTCCAGGTCGACCTGTTCAGTGCTCGCGGGCCGTTGCCGGTATCCTTGCTGGAAGCCGCCGAGCGCGAAAAGGACATCCGCTATTCCAGCCGCACCCGGATGAACACCGACAAGAACAGGCAGATCCACAATGCGCGCATGGCGGTGCGTGACCTCATCGGCAAGCTGCCGGATTACCTGAAGAACGATCCCTCCGTTGAATTGCTGCGGCAGGCCTCGAAGGAGAACACCGTCACGGTGGTGCATCTGATCTACCGGAGCAAGAACTACGAGACGTCGTCGAAGGATTACGACTTCTCCCACGTCGCCATGGTCGAGCACTGGGACGCGGGGGTCCGCGATGTGCATTTGTCGATGCGTCACAAAGAATGGCTAGAACGGCCGCAGTCCGGGCAAACCATGGTGACTTACGATCTCACGGGGGACGTCGATCCGTTCCCCGCAGGCAAGAAGGAGTGAAGCAGATATGGCAACGTTGACAGGCAAGACCGCCGTCGTAACCGGCTCTACCAGCGGCATCGGATTGGCGATTGCGCGCAAATTCGCCAGCGCCGGGGCCAATGTCGTCATCAACGGCATGGGCGTGCCCGCCGATATCGAGCGTGAGCGCTCCGGCATCGAGACCGACTTCAAGGTCAAGGCCGCCTATTCGCCGGCCGACATGACCAAGCCCGCCGAGATCGCCGAAATGATCGCGCTCGGCGAAAAGACCTTCGGCTCGGTCGACATCCTCGTCAACAATGCCGGCATCCAGTTCGTGTCCCCGATCGAGGAATTTCCGATCGAGAAGTGGGATGCGATCATCGCGATCAACCTGTCGTCGGCGTTTCACGGCATCCGTGCCGCGGTGCCGGGGATGAAGAAGCGCGGCTGGGGCCGCATCATCAACACCGCGTCCGCGCATTCGCTGGTTGCTTCGCCCTTCAAGTCCGCCTACGTCTCGGCCAAGCATGGCATTGCCGGCCTCACCAAGACGGTGGCGCTCGAGCTTGCGACCTTCAAGATCACCTGCAACTGCATCAGCCCCGGCTATGTCTGGACACCGCTGGTCGAGCACCAGATTCCGGAGACCATGAAGGCGCGCAACATGACCAAAGAACAGGTCATCAGGGACGTGCTGCTCGAGGCACAGCCGACCAAGGAATTCGTCACCTCGGACCAGGTCGCCTCGCTCGCCCTGTTCCTGTGCAGCGACGACGCCGCGCAGATCACCGGCTCCAATTACTCCATCGACGGCGGCTGGACCGCGGAGTAGGGCGTCACGCATCGCTAAACGTACTCGTCATGCCCCGCGAAGGCGGGGCATCCAGTACGCCGAGACCTTCCGGCTAATTTCTGACAGCAGTGGTTACTGGATCACCCGCCTTCGCGGGTGATGACGGCGGAGGCGGGTGATGACGGCGGAGTATGTAGCTGCTTCCCGAACGCCAGCACGTGCAGTCCGAGCCGCCGGCGGACGATCCAGAACAACAGCACGCTCTCGAAGCTCAGCGCGATCGACATCGCTATGGCGGCGCCATGGCCGCCGAAGCGCGGCACCAGCGCGACGCACAACACCAGGTTCGTGATGAAGGCGAGCGCGTAGGCCAGCGCGCAGATCTTCTGGTGTCCGAGCATGTTGAGGAGCCGCTCGACTGGGCCGATCGCGGCGCGCACCACGAGGCCGATGGCTGCCAGGAACATGATGTCGTAGCCGACCACGAATTGCGGCCCGAACAGCCACAGTAGGGGCTTGCCGAAAGCGAGCAGCAGGACGGTCGCGGCCAGCGAAGGCCAGAACGTCCACTGGATCGCATGCGCGACATAGGCCGACAGCCGCGCCTTGTCGCCGATCGCGTTGTATTCGGCAAAGCGATGCGCCGTTGTTGCCGACATCGCGTAGTGGATGAAGGACACCAGCGCCAGCGTCTTCACCACGGCGAAATAGACGCCGACCTCGTCGGAGGAGCGGAACTGCTGCAGCACCAGCACATCGGTATAGGAGAGCAGGAGATAAAAGCTTTCGACCAGCAGGATCGGCAGCGAGACCGCAAGCCAGCCGGTGACATCGTAGGCCTTCTCGCCCGGCTCGACATGGGCCGCGAGCCTGCGATTGAGCACCAGCATCTGACCGATCATGGCGATCCACACCGCCGCGGCGCTGGCAAGCATGGCGGCGGTGGCGCCGAGATGGAAGCCAAGCACGACCGCGCCGGCGGTGAAGCCGATGATCAGCGCCTGGCGCACGATGAATTGCGGCATCAGTCCGAGCCGCATCCAGTCATGCGAACGAGCGATGCCGTCCTGGGTATTGGCGACCACGAAGGCCGGCAGCGTCAGGCAGCCGATATAGAGCGGCACGACCGTGTCTATGCCAATCCATGGCGACAGCAGCTTTACGAGGCCTGCGAGCAGCAGCGAGACCACGCTCGACACCGCAAGAGTCAGCCAGCGGCTGCCAGAGAGAAAACCGCGCAGCAGCGCGTGCTCGCCTGCCGTGCGATATTCCGGAATGAGCTTCTGCGCGGAGGCCGAAATGCCGAAATCCATCATGCTGCCGAGCAGCAGCACCCAGGTCCAGACATAGACATAGACGCCATAATCCGAGCTGCCCATCCAGCGCGCGAGCAGGATCTGCGAGAGATAGGCGACGACGGCGCTGATGACGCGGATGACGAAGATCGTGCCCGCCAGCCGCCGCGTGACGGACGCCTCGCCCGAGCCGCCAACGAGGCCGCGCAGCCGCGCAATCCTGCCCATGGGCGAAGCGGTTGCGGATTGGGTGTCCATCACGGCCAAGGCGAAGTTCCGGAAAGCGGGGCGAGGGCCGTGGAGTATCAACGAAACGTTAAGAATGGGTTGGGTGTAAACCCCACCACCCGCGTCGTCCCGGCGAACGCCGGGACCCATACCGCGTGATCTATCGATAAGGCGCGGTGGTAATCACCTTCCGCAAAACCAAATCCTGTGGTTATGGGTCCCGGGTCAAGCCCGGGACGACACAGTCACTCCAGATTGGTGTTGAATTCGTAGGCGCGGTCGCCACCGACCAGGGTGAATTTCAGCGCGGCGCCGTCCGGATTGGCGCCGGGTGGCAGGCCGTCGAGCTCGAAGGAGAACCGCTTCACCCCGGGCGGGGAGTTCGGCTCGAGCTTCGGCACCGGCAGGGCCCAGTCCGGCGTCGGTCCCTCGACGAACAGGCTGACGTCCTTGCCTTCGGGCGCGGCGACGTCGACTAGGACGGTCGACTTGCCGCTGCGCTTGACGTCGCGGATCGTGACCGGATTGGGATCGCCGATATTGGCCGGCTTCGGCACCGTGTCGAGCGCGGATGACAGCGCGCCGTCCTCGGTGGAGGCGACGCTCGCAAAGGCGAGCTCGACGCTGGTCTCGACGGGAATGCAGAGCTTCTCGCACACCGCATAATTGATGTTGGCGCGCAGCATCAGCGGCTTGTCGGCATTCTTGGCGACGATCCGAAGCGGCAGCACCACCTGCTGCTTGTAGCCGAGCGAGGTGCCGCCGGCGCCGTCGTCAAATTTCATCGGCGCCGGCCACAACACCGTCACCGCGTCGACATTTTCGGACTTCGAGAAATCGAAGCGCGGCGGTACGCCGGAATCGCCGGGGGTACGCCAATAGGTTTTCCAACCCGGCTCAAGCTGGATGGCTATTCCGCCAAGCAAAACCGCACCGCTGCGCGAGCCTGCGAGCAGCCGCACCGCCGAATGGGCGTCCCGCTGCCAGGGCGAGGAATCCTCGGCGCGCAGCTCCGTCGCAGGCCAGACGACGGAAAGAGTGGCTAGCAGGCCGAGCGCAACCCGCATGGGAACTATGGCGATCATGGAACGTCTTTACCGGCTGGTTCGTTCGTAAACCATTGAATTGCGTGTGATGGATGGCGCGAATGCGGCGCTCTGCTTGATTGACAGAAGCCTCACCCAATATCAGGATGTCAAATCAGCATGGAGGCCTTTCAGATGACTCCTGAAGGCAAAGCACCAAAGTCCGCCCGCGGCAAGGTTGCCGGTGTCGGCGACAATTCGTCGGGCAGCGGTTATCTCGACGGCCAGATCCTGATCGCCATGCCGGTTATGAGCGATCCCCGTTTCGAGCGCTCTGTCATTTACATGTGTGCGCATTCCGCCGAGGGGGCGATGGGCATCATCGTCAACCGTCCGGCCGGAAGCATCGATTTCCCCGGGCTCTTGGTGCAGCTCGACATCATCCAGAAGGCCGACCAGATCAAGCTGCCGGAAAATGCCGAGACCATGAAGGTGATGAAGGGCGGCCCGGTCGATACCGGCCGCGGCTTCGTGCTGCATTCCAGCGATTTCTTCATCCAGGATGCGACGCTCAATATCGACGACGATATCTGCCTGACCGCGACCGTCGATATCCTGAAGGCGATCGCCAAGGGCTCCGGCCCCAAGCATGCGATCCTGGCCTTGGGCTATGCCGGCTGGGCTCCGGGGCAATTGGAAAACGAGATCCAGCACAATGGCTGGCTGCATTGCGACGCCGATCCGGATCTGATCTTCGGCGACGATGTCGAGGACAAATACTCGCGCGCCCTGCGCAAGATCGGCATCGACGTCGGCATGCTCTCGAACGAAGCCGGGCACGCGTAAATCTCCCGCGCTCTCCACGTCGTCCCCGCGAAAAGCGGGGACCCGTAACCACACGGCTTTGTGGCTATACTCGATCGTCGCCAGAGTCCTCACAACAGCGCAGATCGGTGGTTATCGGTCCCGGCTCAAGGCCGGGACGACAGGACTACTCCGCAGCCTGCTGCGCGACGGTCGGCTCGGTGCCGGCCACGGTGGCGCGGCGCATGTCGCGCGGCTGCGACTGGTCGTAGCGGCGGACGCGGTGCATGGTCTGGCGATTGTCCCACATCACGAGGTCGTGGACCTTCCACTTGTGGACGTAGACGAATTCCGCCTGGGTCGCGTGTTCGGTGAGGTCGCGCAGCAGCAGACGGCCCTCCGGCATGCTCATGCCGCGCACCGCGCCGGCATGCGATGAAAGATAGAGCGACTTGCGGCGATGCGCCGGATGGGTGCGCACCAGGCGCTGCAGCACCGGCTTGAACATCTCCTTCTCCTCGTCGCTATAGTCGAGGAAGCCGAGCGAGCCGCGCGAATACATCAGCGAGTGCTCGCAGATCCGGTCCTCGATCTCCGCCTTGGTCTCCTCGTCAAGCGCGTCGTAGGCCGCGCGCATGTCGGCGAATTCGGTGTTGCCGCCCTTCGGGTTCACCACCCGCGCCGACAATAGCGAGAATTTCGCCGGGATCGGCCGGAACGAACTGTCGGAATGCCACAGGCAGTTGCCGAGATTGAACAGATGGGTGCGGTGATCCTTGGGCAGCGGCTTGCCGTCCTTGCCGAGATTGGAGACATCGTTCAGCCCGGAGGAGAGGCGATAATCCTCCTTCTTGGTCACGGTGCCGCCGCGCGCGTTCTCGCGCTCGCCGAAGTTCAGCGCAAAGGCGAGTTGCTGCTCGTCCGAGATGTCCTGGTCGTGGAAGATGAGCACGGCGTATTTGTCCATCGCCGCCTCGACCTCGATCGCTTCCTGCCTGGTCAGCGGCCTTCGCAGATCGAGGCCTGTGACCTCACCGACAAAATGCGGGTGAAGCTGCCGGATTGCGATAGCCATGGCGTTCTCTCCTCGTGTCCAGGCGGGTTTTTCCGCTTCGTTTGGGGAAAGGCTATCCTGTGACGGTGCCGTGTCAACGCGGCGCCGGCGCATGGCCCCTTGCGCGAGGCGGCGTGAAGACGCTGCACGCATCACGCATTCCGCGCCATCAGCCCGCCATCCACCGGGATCACCGCACCGGTCAGGAAAGACGCTGCCGGCAGGCACAGGCTCAAGGTCATGTGCGCGACCTCCTCCGGCTCGCCATAGCGGCCGAGCGCGGTGCGGCGCTTGGCATAGATCGTCTTGTGCTCTTCCGGAATCCGGTCGGTAATGCCGGTGCGGATCGGGCCCGGGCAGATGCAGTTCACGGTGATGCCCTCGCGTCCCAGTTCCACGGCAAGCGAGCGTGTCAGCCCGGTGACGCCAGCCTTCGCCGCGGAATACGGACTGTGCAATGCGGTAGCGCCGAGCGCTTCGGTGGAAGCGATGTTGACGATGCGCGGGCATGTCGATTTTCGCAAATGCGGCAAAGCGGCGCGGATGATGCGCTGGTGCGCAGTCAGCATCACCGCGATCGCCTTGGCCCAGGCCTCGTCATAGCCGTCGTCGTCGATCGCAACCCGCACGGAGATACCGGCATTGTTGACGAGGATGTCGAGCCCGCCGAAATGCGCGGCGACGTCGTTGACCACAGAAGAGATTGCGTTGCGATCGGCGACGTCGAGCACCCACGCCTTGGCCTTTCCGCCGTTGCTGCTGATCTCCTGCGCAACCGCCTCGGTGCCTTCGGCGGTGATGTCGGTGACGGCGACATTTGCGCCCTCAGTGGCGAATACCAGCGCGGTGGCGCGGCCCATGCCGCTGGCGGCGCCGGTGACGAGAACGGTCAAGCCTTGCACCGAGCGGCTGAGCTGTTTGAAGTCGGACATCGCGTGACTCGTGGAATGGAGGGAATAGGTTGCAGGATTGACAAGGCTGGCATCGATCCGCAGACAGGTCAAACAAGCAAGAAGCAAGGGAGGAACGCGCGATGAACGAACTGGATTTCAGCGGCAGGCAGGTTCTCGTGGTGGGCGGCTCCAGCGGCATCGGCAACGGGATCGCACAGGTATTTCGCGCCAAGGGCGCGCGCGTGCATGTCTGCGGCACGCGCGGCCAGGCGAGTGACTATTCAGCCGAAGAAGGTTCGCATCTGGAAGGGTTGGAATACTCGCAACTCGACGTCGGCGACGCTCGCGCGATCGAGCAATTCAAACCGACCTTCGACCGGCTCGATGTGCTGGTGCTGGCGCAGGGCGCGGTGATCTATCGCCGCGGTGAGTTCGAGATGGAAGGCTTTCGCAAGGTCGTCGAGGTCAACCTCATGAGCTTGATGGCATGCGCGACCAAATTCCAGGCGATGCTGAGCGCGAGCAGGGGCTCGCTCATCATCGTCAGTTCGACGGCCGCCTATCATTCGACGATGGGCAATCCCGCCTACAACGCCTCGAAGACCGGCGCGGTCGGATTGACGCGGACGCTTGCCGAGGCCTGGGCCGAGGATGGCATCCGCGTCAATGGCATCGCGCCGGGCCTGGTCGACACCAAGATGACCAAGGTGACGACGGCAAATCCGAAGCGGCTCGAAGGTGCGTTGGAGCGTATCCCGCTGAAGCGCCTCGGCACGCCAGAGGACATGGCGGGTGCCGCACTGTTCCTGGCCTCGCCGCTCGCCGCCTACATCATCGGCCAGACCATCGTCGTCGACGGCGGACTGATCCTCTGACCACAGGAACCGCCGCCCGGCTCGCCAGTTACCTTCTCCGACCAAGGAGAGGAGTGAGGCGATGGACACGGATCGGATCGCTGGTGCCACCAAGGATTTCGCCGGCAAGGCGGAAGGCGCCGTTGGTGAAATGACCGGTGACAGCACGACGGAAGCATCAGGTCGCGCGCGCGAAGCGGCCGGCACGGTGCAGAATCTCTACGGCCAGGCCAAGGATGCCGCGCGTGAAGCCGCGGACACCGCGGTCAACTATGCCAAGGATGCTTACGAGAATCGCGGCGAGAGCATCCGCAGCGGCCAGCAGGCGCTGACCAAGACCGTGCAGGAGAATCCGCTCGGCGCCTTGCTGGTTGCCGGCGGCATCGGTTTGGCGCTCGGGCTGTTGCTGACGCGCCCGCCGCGCCGTCCACCACCGCGCTGGCGCTACTAGGGCAATCGCCCATCAGCGGCGTAGGGTGGGCAAAGCGAAGCGTGCCCACCATTAAACATTCCGCTCGCGATGGTGGGCACGCTTCGCTTTGCCCACCCTCATATGGGGCTTTGTGAGTCAAGGCTCTTGAACCGGTGCGGGTTGGGTTTTTGCAGTGAGAGGGCGGCGCGCGGAGCCATGCGTAGCGCAGCGCGACGACCGGGCCCCGGGCGAGGATTGGCTTCCGAAGATTTCTGCAGCTCACTGCATCACCTCATATCCGGTCGGATCGGCTGATCCGTACCCACATTCCGCATGCTTGCGGCGAGGAAGCCAAGAGGATGAGACCCATCTACAAAGCGGCCTGGTTGGGCCCCTGGGTGGCACGGTCATCATCCATCCTGTACGGGGCGCGCGGCGCGGAGCCGCCTCGCCCTGGTGGCGTGGTCCGGTGCTAGGCCTTCATCACGGCCTGCTCCGGAACAAGGCCGGTGGTGAGATAGCGCCACAGCGCCACGATCAGCTTGCGCGCCAGCGCGACGATGGCGATGCGCTTGGCGCGCTTGCCGGCGTTTTCGGTGCGGGTGCGGAACCAGCGGCTGAGCGCGCTGTCCGGCTGATGGCGCAGCCAGAGCCAGGCCAGTTCGATCGTCTTGTGGCGGGCGCGCCGGTTGCCGGCCTTGCTGATCCCCTGCTCGCGATCGATGCTGCCGCTTTGCCAGGGACTGGGCGCCAATCCGCAATAGCTGGCGACCTCGCGCCGGTTGCGGAAGTCCTTGTAGAACACCTCGTTCACCAGCGTCGCGGCAAACGCCGGGCCGAGCGCCTTGAGCTGCTGCAACTGATCCCGTCGCTTCGCCATCGGCGCCGGCGCCGCGGCGGCTTCCGCCGCGACTTCTGCCGCGACTTCTGTAGCGACTTGGGCCTGCTCCAGCGCCTTGAGCTGGTCGCGCACCAGCATCAGCCGGGCATGCTCGCGCTTCACTTCGGCCAGAAGCTGCGGCGGCAGCGGCTGCCCTTGCCAGTCCCGCTGCTGCTCCAGCCAGGCGAGCCAGGTCCGTCGTCGCAAGGTGCCGGCCGCCATGCCCAACAGGCGCAGCAGCGCCTTGATCCGGTTGGTGTGCCCCGTCTGCTCCTTCACCAGTCGTTCGCGTTCGCGGCTGGCGCGCCGGGCGTCCTCCTCGGCCACGCTCGGCACCCGGACGATCCGCACCACCCGCGGCTCGCCTCGCAAATGAGCCATCAAGGTGCGCAGCAGAAGCTCGCCATCGATCCGGTCTGTCTTCGCCCGCCGCGCCCGTTGCTCCACCGCGATGCTCGCCGGGTCGAAGATGAAGTTGGTGATCCCAGCCGCCGCGAGCAGCCGGTGCAGCCAGAAGCCGTCATAGCCAGCCTCGTAGCAGCTCACCACCCGCGGCGCCGCTCCAAGCTTCGCAGTCGCCCGGGCCTTGACCTGCTCGATCAGCGCCAGCAGCCCGGCGTGATCGCCGCCTTCCAGCTTGTGGCGCGATATCCGGTCCCGATCCGGACTGTGCAGCGTCACCAGCCACGTCTTCTGACTCAGTTCGATCGCAACGAAAATCGTGCCACAATGCCCGGCGGTGGGCGTGTTCTTGGTCAATGCTTGCATCAGACTCTCCGATGGTTCGAGTGTGGAAACCCAAACCTACCGGAAAGGGCGCGCTCACCGCCCCATGGAATCTACCGCTCTGCTGTCTTCACCATCGCAGGAAATTGCCGAAGGGCGCTTCGGCCGAGCGTCCGACATTCGCCGGCGGACGCGGCACGATTGGCGTCGGCGGACGCGGCGGCGCCGCCTGCTGACGTGGCCCGGGGGCAGGCGGCTGGCCAAAGCCGAAGAAATCGCCAGAGGTCGAGGCGGGCGGATTGGTCTGCGCCGGCCGGAACAGGCGCTTCTGCGGTGCCGGCTTCGGCGGCGCGGGAGCTGCGGCCGTCGGCGCCGGCGCTGCGCCAGCTCCTGTGCCTGTTCCCTCGGGAGTGGTGGCGGCAACCGGCGTTTCACCCTTGGCCTGCTCGCGACCGATTTCGCGGCGCGGCCAGGCGAAATCGTCGGCGCGGCCCGCGGGCGGTGCGAGCGGTTCGCCCTTCACCAGGGTGCGTGCCGCGAGCGGATCGACCGCGGCTGGACGCGAGCCGGGGCCGCCGAGCAGTTGATCGGTGCCGACGGAGGAGGCGACCAGCGGCACGATTGGTCCGGCCAATGGCCGCGCTGGCTGGCCTGGCGGCGCACTGGCGTCAGGTGTCGCCGGCTCGGTCGGCAGCGCGATCGGCGTGGACCGCGCGAGCAGCCGCGTCACCTCGCGCTCCACATAATGCGCCAGCTTGCGCGCGCCGGGCTTGGTGAAGAAGACGCCGTCCGAGGTGCGGAGCTGGCGGATCTGGCCTTCGAAATCCGGGCCCTTCTGCATGAAGCGACCGGCCTCGTCGACGAAGCCGTCCCAGACATCGACATAGGTGATGCCGGCCTTGGCCGCGCTTTCCCGGTATAGCGAATCCAGGAACAGCATGTCGGACGTGCCCTTCTGGCCGCGGATCGCCGGCAGGCCGACCCACAACACGGGCACGCCCTTGCTCTTCAGCACGCCGATCAATTCATCGATCTTCTTGTTGTAGAGCTCGACCCAGCGTTCGTCGCGGAATTCATAGACGCCGTTCGCGGAACGCGCACTCCGCTCGGGCGTCGCGGCCTGCGGCGCATCGGCGGCATCGTCTGGCGACAACTCGGTATCGACCGGCTTGTCGTCCGGCTTGGCGGCGCCATCCGAAGGCTTGGTGTCCGAAGGCTTGGTGTCCGAAGGTTTGGCGTCCTTGGCGCGAGCGTTCTTATCGTCTTTCTTCTCGGTTTTCTTGTCGTCCTTCTTGTCGACGACGGGCTCGCGGATCGAGACGCGGTCGTTGAGGCCGAGCATCACCACAATGGCATCCGCCTTCTCGGTGGCGATGATGCTCCGCGCGGCGGCGGCCCAATCGGAGGGCTCGCCCTTGGGCTGGTATTTGATCAGACCGGAGACCGTCTTGTGCTTGCGGATCACGCCCATGTCGGGCTGTTCGGAATAGGTGTCCTCGAGGCCGTAGGCGAGCCAGTCCGCCATGGCATCGCCAAGCACCAGCACGTTGCGCTCCGGCACCGTGTCGCGCTTTGCCGGCGGCGGCGCCCGCGAAAAGTCCTGACGCGGCGCCTGTTGCTGCTGTTGTTGCGGCGGCGCCTGCTGGTAGGGGGCGAAGAAATCCGAGCCGAACCAACCGCCGCCGCCCCGCGGCGCCGGCCGCTGCTGTTGCGGCGGACCGCCGAAGCCCGGAAAGCCGAAGAACTGCGCCGAGGCGGGACCGGCGATCCCGACCAGGAGCGCGATCGCAACCGCGAGCGCGACCAGGGGGCCGGTCTCGGTGAATACCCGCAGGAAGGACTTTGGCTTCGGCATCAAAGCTCGGTCGAAATGGATTTTGAAGACAACGCCATACTAGCGGAATCGGGCCGCAAGCGGGCATATTTTCCAGCATGGATCGGCCATCCGCCGCAGTCGTCAAGGCGGCGGCGAAATAGCGGTATTTAGGTCGTTTTTGGAGCCTTATCGCCCTCTCAGCCGTTCCAGCATGTCGGAGGTGGCAAATCCGTCGGCCGGCGTGCCGATCGAGGCCTGGAAACTGCGCAGCGCTTCCCTCGTCTGGCCGCCGATCTGGCCGTCCGGCGTGCCGCGATAGAAGCCGCGCTGGGCGAGGAGCTGCTGCAGTTCCAGCCGCTCGGCGCGCGACAGCACCCGTTCCTGGCGTGGCCAGGTCTGCACGAAGGGCGGCCCGCCGCGCAACCGGTCGGCGAAATGGCCGATCGCCAGCGCATAGGCCTCCGCCGGGTTGTACTTCATGATCACCCGGAAATTCTGCAGCATCAAGAAGCCCGGACCTTCGGCGCCGGCGGGCGCGAGCAGATAGGCCTTGTCGGCCGGGTGCGGGAACGGCTGGTTGTTGGCGCGGCGGAGCCCCTGTTGCTGCCATTGCGTGAGTGTCATCGCCTTGGCGCGGTCGGCCAGCATGTAGTTGAAGTCCTTGGGAACGACGACCTCGTAGCCCCAGCTCTGGCCGGTCTGCCAGCCGTCTTTCCTAAGGTTGTTGGCGGTCGAGGCGATCAGGTCGGCCGGGTCGTCGACGACGTCGCGCCTGCCATCGCCGTCACCATCGACTGCATAGCGCTTGAAGGCGGTGGGCATGAACTGCGTCGGCCCGAAGGCGCCGGCCCAGGAGCCGCGGAGCTGCTCGGGGCGGAGATCGCCGCGATTGAGGATCTCCAGCGCCGAGAGGAATTCGTCCTTGAAGTAGGCCTGGCGGCGGCCGATGCAGGCAAGCGTGGCGGTCGACTGCACCACGCTGCGGTCGCCCATCTGGGTCGAATAATTGGATTCGATGCCCCAGATCGCCGCGACCGCGTAGCGGTCGACGCCATAGGCTTCTTCCGCAGCGTCGAATTGCGTCTTGTATTTGGCGAGGATCTCGCGGCCCTTGGCCAGACGATTGTCGTTCACGAGGATGTCGAGATAGTCCCAGATCGCCTTGGTGAATTCGGGCTGCGAGTCCAGCAGATCCATGATGCGCAGGTCGGGCGTGAGCCCCGCCGTGAAGCGCTCGAAATTCTCGCGTGTGACGTTGCGTCGCGCCGCATCGGGCCACATCGAGGCGACACAATTGTCGAAATTGGCCGCCGCCTGCCGGATCGCGGCCGCCGTCATCAGCGGATGGCCGGAAGCGCCGTCCTCGCCGCTCCATGGCGGGGCCGAGCCGTCGCCGGTGGCGGCTGCCGGCGGGGGTGAGGAGTTCGATCCCGGGAACAGGTTGCCGAACAGATCCGCGAGCCCGCCCTGCGACTGGGCCAACGCCTGAGTGGAAACAAGCAGAACCGCCGCGATTATCATCGCGCTGGTTCGGCTCCTGGTCGCTGTTCCCGTCCGCCGCATGGCTCGATCTGCCCGTTCCAACGATTGGTTCAGAAGGCCTTGTGACGGTTTCCAACAGCTTAACAAAGGCGAGATTTTGTTTTGATCTGTCACAACGACAAAAGCGACGCGGCATCACACATCCGCCTTTGTTCCCGGCTGCAAACCAGATAGCAAGGTGGGATGCCCGTCTCACACATTTCAAGGCGCCCGACATTCCCATGAAAATCCGTAAAGCCGTCTTCCCCGTCGCCGGTCTCGGTACCCGCGTGCTGCCCGCCACCAAGGCAATGCCGAAGGAAATGCTGACCATCGTCGACAAGCCGCTCATTCAATACGTGTATGACGAGGCGAAGGAGGCCGGGATCGAGCATTTCGTCTTCGTCACCGGACGCAACAAGGCCGTCATCGAGGACCATTTCGACCGGATGTTCGAGCTCGACACCACGCTTGTCGCGCGCGGCAAGAAGGCGGAGATGGACGTTCTGGCGCAGAACCAGCCCGAAGCGGGCGCCGTCAGCTTCACCCGCCAGCAGGCGCCGCACGGGCTCGGCCACGCGGTGTGGTGCGCGCGCGACATTATCGGCAATGAGCCGTTTGCCGTGGTGTTGCCGGACGAACTGGTGCTGAACACGCCGGGCTGCCTCGCGCAGATGATCGAAGCCGCGGGCAAGCTCGGCGAGAAGTCAAACCTGATCGCGGTCGAGGCCGTGCCCGACCATCTCACTCACCAATACGGCATCTGCGGCGTCGGGCCGCGCCACGCCCATCCCACGATGTTCGAGATCAACGGCATGGTCGAGAAGCCGCCGAAGGGCACGGCGCCGTCCAACCTCTCGATCACCGGCCGCTATATTTTGCAGCCCGAAATTTTCGAGATTCTCGAAACGCAGGAGCGCGGCGCCGGCGGCGAGATCCAGCTCACCGACGCCATGATCGGGCTGGCGAAGACGCAGAAATTCTACGGCGTGGAGTTCGAAGGCGAGCGGCACGATTGCGGCTCCAAAGCCGGCTTCCTGCGCGCCAACATCGCCTACGGCCTGCGACGCCCCGAGCTGCGCGACGGCCTGCTCGCGGAGATGAGGAAGTATTTGGAGAAGTGACGGCGAGGAGTTCACTCGCGCTGTCATCATCCGCGAAAGCGGATGAACCAGTATTCGGCGACGCTAGCGATTGATCTCTGAAAGTCGGGCGTACTGGATGCCCCGCCTTTCGCAGGGCATGACGGCTGTGGCGTCTCACGCCACCAGCGACAGCGCCTGCAGGCTTGCGACCACGCTCTGGTTGCGGCCATTGGCCTTGGCGGCATAGAGCGCCCTGTCCGCGGCTTCCACCAGATCGGCCCAGTTCTGGCCGGCCAAAGGCGTGAGACTCGCGATCCCAATGCTGACGGTGGTGATGGTCTCGCCGTCAGACCATTGCTCGACCTTGCGGCGGATCATCTCGGCCACGGTGAACGCTTCCACGGCGGAGTGGCCGGGCAGCAGCACCGCGAATTCCTCGCCGCCCAGGCGTGCCGCGCAATCGCCGGCCCGCCGGACCGAATCCGAGATGCAGATCGCGATGCCGACCAGCACCTGGTCGCCGGCCTGGTGACCATAGGTGTCGTTGAACGCCTTGAAATGGTCGGCGTCGATGATCAGCAGCGCGAGCGGTGTCTCATGGCGGCCGGCGCGTCGCCATTCCGTGTCGATCTCGGCATCGAACTTGCGCCGGTTTCGCAAGCCGGTGAGGGAGTCGGTGGTCGCGAGTTCCTCGAGCTTCTCCTCGGCCTCGGCGCGGCGTCCGATCTCGCGCGCCAGGAACGCCGTGGTGCCGAGCACGAACAGGACCAGTGCCGCCATGATGGCGCCGATCCGGATCGCTTCCTTGCGCCAGAGACTGAAGACTCCGTCCAACGGCTTCCCGACCACGGTGAACAGCGGGCCGTTTCCGCTGCGGCGAACGTAGAGCCGCGGCGTCGGGTCGATCGGGCCGGCACCGGAATAGGAGCCGTTCTCCTTCAGATTGTTCGGCGTCCAGTTGCGACGCTCCGCCAGATTGGTGCCGATGACATCGAGATCGAACGGCGTGCGCATGATGATCGTGCGGTCGCGACGCAGAACGGTGATGGTGTCGCCGGGGTCAAGCGTCAGCCGGCCGAACAGTTCGTGGAAATAGCTGAAGCGGATCGAGCCTGCGACGACGCCCAGAAAGCTCCCGTCCTCGCCGCTGATGCGCCGGCTCAGCACGATCGCATAGGCGCTGCGGTGGAGCATCGGCTTCGAGATGTAGAGGCCGGTGTAGGGCTGGTCGCGATGTATGGAGAAATATTCTTCGTCGCTGCGGTTCTCCGGCAGGGGATCGAGCGTCGACGCATCGACCACCAACTGCCCCGTGCTGTCGAACGCCTGGATTGCGCCAAAGTGCTTTGCGGTGGCGGCGTGGTCGAACAGGATCAGGTGCCGGACCTCCTTGCTGACTTGCTTGATCTCCGGCATCACCATGGCGCCGGCGACCGCGCGCAGCGACAGGTCGAACAATTCGATGTTGCGGCTGATATCGGCGTCGATGCCGGCGGCGAGGTTTTCCAGCGTCTGCCGCGCCAGCTCTTCCTCGCCGCGGCGCATGTCGAGCATGACGCTGGTGCAGACGGTGGAAAAGCCGATCACGGTCGCGACCGAGGAAGCGATCAGGAGCTTCGTCGATAGCCGCCAGCGTCGCCTTGCTTGTTGTCGCCGTTCGTGTGGCATGTTTGGTCCCGGGCCACCCTTCATGCACCGGAAACATTGTTGCTGCCTTAAACGGCGACAGCGAACCGCGAATGGGTTAACGGTTGGTTGGTTCGACTGACGATTTTCGGCAATGGTGTGAGTTTTTGAGGACCTGACGTGAACGATTACGGCCCGTTGCGGGATTACCTGAAGAAGCAGACGCTGCCCGAACTGGTTCTCAGCTTCGAGGAGATCGAGGCTATCATCGACGCGCCGCTGCCGCGCGCGGCGCAGCGCGCCTCCTGGTGGGACAGCCTCCGCAGCCCGCAGGAAAGGATGCCGCAGCGCGAAGCCTGTCTCGAGGCCGGTTATGTCGCCACGCGCCAGGCTGACGGCAACGGCGTGAAGTTCAAGCGGCTGCCGCGCGATACCCGTCGTCCCCGCGAAAGTGGGGACTCATAACCGACGACGGCGGCGCTACGAGGTGCGGGAGTGAGGCGTCAACCATCTCTACCTCGTCGTCCCGGCCTTGAGCCGGGACCCATAACCACAGGGCATTATTGTTACACTGAGCCGTCGTTCCGGAGTGCTCAACAACTCCATCCTGTGGTTATGGGTCCCGGGTCAAGCCCGGGACGACGGCGGAAGATCAGCTCGCGGCTTCGAGCCGTTCCTCGGTGAGCAGTCGCATCGCGGCCTCGGCGTCCATCGGCTCGCCGAAGGCGAAGCCTTGCGCGTATTCGCAGCCGAGCTGGTAGAGCTCGACCGCATCCGAATCCGTTTCCGCGCCTTCCGCCACCACGTCCATGCCGAGATCATGGGCGAGCGCGATGATCGATTTCAGGATCACGGGCCGCGTGCCGCGGCTCGTGGTGCGGACGAAGGACTGGTCGATCTTGATGGTGTCGAACGGGAAACGCTGCAGGTAGGACAGCGAGGAGTGGCCGGTGCCGAAATCGTCCAGTGACAGGCCGGTGCCGAGCTCGCGGATGCGTGCCAGCATCTGCGCGGCGTGCTCCGGATTCTCCATGACAAGCGATTCCGTCAATTCCAGCTTCAGCGTGCCGCGCGCGACCGAGGAGCGCGACAGCACGGTCCTGATGTCGTGGATCAGATCGTGGCGCAGCAATTGCCGCGAGGAGACGTTGACGGAGGCAAAGATCGGCTCGCGCGCGCGCATCGCGCGTTGCCAGATCGAAAGCTGGCGCGCCGTCTGGTCCATCACGAACGTGCCGAGATCGACGATCAGGCCGATCTCCTCCGCGATGGAGATGAATTCGGACGGCGACATCCGCCCAAGTTTTGGATGGTCCCAGCGCGCCAGGGCCTCGAAGCCGGCGATCGAGCGGTCTTCGAGCCGCACGATCGGCTGGTAGAGGATCGTGATCTCCTGCCGCTCGATGGCGCGGCGCAGCTCGCTCTCCAGCGTCAGCCGGTCGGTCTTGCGCGCGCGCATCGCCGGCTTGTAGACGTCGATGCGGTCGCCGCCGATGCGCTTGGAATGATACATCGCAAGCTCGGCGTCCTTGATGATCTCGTCGGTGAGCTGCGTCTGCGGGTCGGAGAGCGCGAGCCCGATCGAGGCGGTCAGGAAGATCTCGCGGTCGTTGAAGGCGATCGGCGCGCGGATGGTCTTGCGGATGGTCTCGGCAAAGGCGGTGATCCGCGCCGGATCCTGCTCCGACAACAGGATCAGGCCGAACTGGTCGCCGGCCAGTCGCGCCAGCGTATCCTGGGGTTTGAGGATGCGGGTCAGGCGGCGCGCCAGCGTCAGCAGGATGGAATCGCCGACCGCCATGCCGACGGAGTCGTTGACCTGCTTGAAGCGGTCGAGGTCGATCACCATCAAGGTCGGCCGCAGCGTCGGCACCGTCTTTGCGAGATTGGCGACCGCGTTGAGCCGGTCCATGAACAATTTGCGGTTCGGCAGGCCGGTCAGATTGTCATGGACCGAGTCATGCAGCATCCGCTCTTCGGAATTCTTGATGTCGGTGACATCGGTGAGCGTGCCGACCACGCGCGAGACCTCGCCGTCGGAGCCCACGACAGGTCGCGCCTTCAGCGCAAACCACATGAAATGGCCGTCCGGCGTGCGCAGCCGGAAATCCTGCACCAGGCGGCCGCGGCGCTGGTCGAGCACGCTGTCGAGCGCGGCGCGGAAACGGTCCTGGTCGAGCGGATGCAGCACCTCCAGCCATTTCGCCGCCGGCCCTTCCAGGGTGCCGCGCTTCAGGCCGAGCAGGGCCTCGGTCTCGGGGCTGGTGAACACCTTGTCGGCGGAGACGTCCCAGTCCCAGATCAGGTCGCCCGAGCCGGTCAGCGCCAAGGCCCGCCGCTCGACGTCGGAGACGACGCCCGTGGTGGCGCCGCCGCCGGCAAAGGCATGCTGCATCACCGTGAAGCCGATCAGCATCACGATCAGCACGAGGCCGCCGAGCAGGGCAGGGCCGACAATGTCGTTGGTAACGCTGCCCGCCACCGTCATGCCCGCCGCGACCACCCAGACCACCAGCAGGAACCAGGTCGGGATCAACAGCACCGCACGGTCGAAGCCGTGGGTCGAGAGATAGACGATCAGTGCGAAGCCCGCGAAGGCGATCATGACAAGCGACATGCGCGCGATGCCGGAAGCCACCGCCGGATCGAACAGCGCGAGCGCCACCAGCGATCCCAGGAACAGCAGCCAGCCGATGGTGATGTGGGAATAGCGCACATGCCAGCGGCTCAGATTGAGATAGGCGAACAGGAACACGAGCAGCGTCGCTGCGAGGATCGCCTCGCCCGCCGCGCGCCAGACGCGCTCGGCGTTGTTCGACATGTCCAGCACCTTGGCCCAGAAGCCGAAATCGACGCCGATATAGACCAGCACCGCCCAGGCGAGCGCGGCGGCTGCCGGAAACATGATGCTGCCCTTGACCACGAACAGGATCGTCAGCACCAGCGCAAGCAGGCCGGAAATACCGATCACGATGCCCTGGTAGAGCGTGAACGAGTTGACCTTGTCCTTGTAGGATTCCGGCTCCCAGAGATAGAGCTGCGGCAGCTTGTCGGTGCGCAATTCCGCGACATAGGTGACGACCGCGCCCGGATCGAGCGTGATGCGGAAGACATCCGCAGTCGGGCTTTCCTGCCGCTCCGGGCGGTCGCCGACCGACGGCGTGATGGTGGCGATGCGCGACAGGCCGAGATCCGGCCAGAACAGGCCTGACGACACGATGCGGTAATGCGGCGCGACGATCAGGCGGTCGAGCTGGTCGTCGGTGTTGTTGGCGAGCGCGAACACCACCCAATATTGTCCGCCCTCGCGGGCGCGCACCTCGATGCGGCGGACGATGCCGTCGGTGCCGGGTGCGGTCGAGACCTGGATGCGGTCGGTGTCGCTGCGCTGGTGATCGAGAACGGCGGTGAGATCGATCGCGGGCGCGTCGCTGCGGACGCTGACGGCGTCAACTGCGCGCGCCGGGGACGCGCCGACAACCATCATGAGGGCCAGCGCAAGCGGCGCAAGCCACCTGATCAGACGCAATGTCAGTACTCCGCGCTTTCACGATTCATGCGGGCGAACCGGCGCCCCGCCGCTCCCGGATAAATGCCACGAAAGCGAAGGAAATCAAAGGGTTTCCGGTTGAACTGGGCAGTGGAAGCGTTAGACGACCAACACAATTTTGCCAATATGCGCGCTGGTTTCCATCCGCCGGTGGGCGTCGGCAGCCTTTTCCAGCGGGAAAGTGCTGTCCATCAGCGGTTTTACGCGCCCTTCGCGGAGTAGCGGCATCACCTTGGCCTCGATCGCCGCGACCATTGCCGCCTTGTCCGCATGACTACGGGGGCGGAGCGTGGAGCCGGTATGGTGCAAGCGCTTCACCATCAACTTTGCGAAATTGGCGCTCGCTTTCGGCGCCCCGGCCAGGAAGGCGATCTGCACGATTCGCCCTTCGACGGCGGCCGCGTCGTAGTTGCGGTCGATGTAATCGCCGCCGACCATGTCGAGGATGACGTTGGCGCCGGCGCCGTCGGTTGACGCCTTCACCTCGGCAACGAAATCCTCGCTCTTGTAGTTGATCGCGCGATCGGCGCCGAGCTTGAGACAGGCCTCCGCCTTGTCCTGTGAGCCGACGGTGACGATCACCTTGGCACCGAATGCCTTGGCGAGCTGGATCGCCATGGTGCCGATGCCGGAGGAGCCGCCATGGATCAACAGCGTCTCGCCCTTCTGCAGAGCGCCGCGCTCGAACACGTTGTGCCACACCGTCATCAGCGTCTCGGGAAGCGCGCCGGCTTCCTCGATCGACAGCGACGGCGGCACCGCCATCGCCTGCGCATCCTGCGCGATGCAATATTGCGCATAGCCGCCGCCTGCGACCAGCGACATCACGGTGTCGCCGACCTTGTGCCTGGTGGCGCCGGGCCCGACCGCAACCACTTCGCCTGATATCTCGAGCCCGGGCAGGTCGCTCGCGCCGGGCGGCGGGGGGTAGGAACCGGAACGCTGCGCCACGTCAGGCCGGTTGACGCCAGCCGCCTTCACCTTGACCAGGATCTCGCCTTGCCCCGGCACCGGAACCGGGCGGTTCTCCGGCAGCAGGACTTCCGGCCCGCCGGGCTTGCTGATGCCGATGACGGTCATTTGCGCGGGCAGCTTTTCCATGGTTTTTCCTTGGCAGAATGCGAGGATTCCAGACGCGGCACGTTGATTACCGAGCCCCGATCGGGCTGGCAACTGCCGCAACGGGATCGTGACAGAGCTGAAGCAAAGCACGGAGGACGCGCATGGCGATGGAAGATGACGACCGGCCGCGGAAGAAGATTTCGCACGAGATCGGGCAGGACCTGTCGCTGCTCTCGGTCGAGGAATTGACCGACCGCATCGCGATGCTCTCGGCCGAAGTCGAGCGCTTGCGCGAGGCGGTCACCAAGAAGCGTGCCACCAAGGAAGCCGCCAACAGCTTCTTCAAGTCGTAGCGCTTACGCAACGATGCTTCCATCCGTCGTCCCGGACAAGTGAGCGAAGCGAACGCCGATCCGGGACCCATAACCACCACTGGTCGGGAGGGGCCGAGCTTGGCCCCAGCCTGCCGCAACAACGAGCGCCTGTGGTTATGGGTCCCCGGGTCAAGCCCGGGACGACAGCGCTATTGTCCCAAACTAGGCCAATGGCCGATATGGCAAACGAAGCTTAAACAAAATCGCTCATTTACGATCAATTAAGCTTTCTCGTTTATGACTGCATCGTCCTCGTTTGGACACCGAGTGGCTCCTGTCCACTCTGTTTGACGCCTCCCTGTTATCAACTTCAAAGCCGCCGGAAACGGCGGCTCTTTTTTGACTTTGTCACAGGCTTGTCGTCTCGCCATGCGGCCGGAAACCATAAATCCGGATGCGTCTGGACTCTTCGTCCCACAAGCGCAATGATTTGTTCACCATAGGCTGGCGCAAAGGCCGGCGGCGGGGAAAGGCATGATCCAAAAAAGATCATGCTCAAACAAAGATTAAAAGTGGCGTGAGGGCGTTAACCATGCTGGAGCGGTCGCAAAGCGATTCCGCACTTGTTCTGTTCAGTGAGCGGCTGACCAATTCTGCGGCGTTCGGAACCTTGTTCCGCGAGGGCATGGACCTGGTCGAGGAGACCGCGGCCTATCTCGATGGCGACGGCCGCAGCCAGGCCAAGGCGCTGGAACGTTCCGTCAGTCTGACCTATGCGACCGAAAGCATGCGCCTGACCACCCGCCTGATGCAGCTTGCCTCATGGCTGCTGCTGCATCGCGCGGTGAAGGAAGGCGAGATGACGCTGACCCAGGCCAATCGCGAAAAGACCAAGGTCAAGCTCTCCGCGGCCGATCCGGGCCCGGCGGAACTGATCGAGAAACTGCCGCAACCATTGCAGGAGCTGATCGCCCGCTCGATGAGCCTGCAGGCGCGCGTACGCCGGCTCGACAGCTCGATCCACGCGCCGCCCTCCGACCGAGCCGCGATCGGCAACCCGCTGGTGCCGCAGCTCAACCGCCTGAAGGCCGCGTTCGAGCAGTAAGCAGAAACTTCATCCACATGTCATTGCGACCCGTTGGCTCGCAATGACGGATGGAAACAAAAAACGCCCCTGAACGAGCAGGGGCGTTTTTGTTGGACTCGGAAAGGAGCGGGCGAAGCCGCTCACTCCTTTTTCAAAAAGCCCGAAAACTTCTTGTGGAACCGCGACACACGGCCGCCACGGTCGAGGATCTGCTGCGAGCCGCCGGTCCAGGCCGGATGCGACCTGGGGTCGATATCGAGCTGCAGCTTGTCGCCTTCCTTGCCCCAGGTGGAGCGGGTCTGGTACTCGGTGCCGTCGGTCATCACGACCGTAATCGTATGATAATTCGGGTGAATATCGGCTTTCATGGTAGTTCCTTCGGGGCGCCGGCGCCCGTCGCAAGTGGTCCAAAGATACGGGATTTGGGCGGCTCTATAGCGTAAGGGGACCCCTAAAACAAGCCATCGGAGGTTACCGGATTAGGACTCTTCCGGATTTGCCAGCCGCTGCGGCGGGGCCTATCTGGAAAAAGTAAAAACTGGTCCTTGTCCCGATGAGCGCAGCCGAACAGCTTGACCACCCGCCCAACACGATACCGCCGCGGCGCGACGCGCTGCTCGAAGGCGAAGCGCTGGTCGAATCCACCTTGACCGAGACGGAAACGAAGAGCCGCGCCAGGCTGAAGCCGCTGCTGGCGCTGGCGCCCTATGTGGCGCGCTACCGCGGACGGGCAATCCTCGCTCTGATCTCCCTGACCGTTGCGGCGATCACCACGCTGATCGTGCCGGTCGCGGTCCGCCGCATGATCGACTTCGGCTTCACGGCCGAAGGCATCGCAATGATCAACAGCTATTTCAGCGTGATGATCGCGGTGGTGGCGGTGCTCGCCGGCGCCAGCGCCTCGCGCTACTATCTGGTCATGACCATCGGCGAGCGCATCGTCGCCGATCTCCGGCGTGACGTGTTCGCGCATCTGATCTCGTTGTCGCCTTCCTTCTTCGATTCCGCGCGCAGCGGCGAGCTGGTGTCGCGCCTCACCGCCGATACCACCCAGATCAAGTCAGCGGTCGGCGCCTCCGTGTCGATCGCGCTCCGCAACATGATGCTGTTCCTCGGTGCCGCCGCGATGATGGTGGTGACCAGCCCGAAACTTTCCGGCTTCGTGCTCCTGGCGATCCCGATCATCGTGATCCCGCTGGTCGCGTTCGGGCGCTGGGTGCGGCGGTTGTCGCGCAATGCCCAGGACACGCTCGCCGAAGCCAGCGCCTATGCGTCCGAGCTGGTCGGCGCCATCAGGACCGTGCAGGCCTTCACCAGCGAGCGGCTCGCCGCCACGCGCTTCGGCCGCGAGGTCGAGCAGGCCTATGAGGCCGCGCGCAATTCCACTCGCGCTCGGGCCGTGCTTACGCTGATCATCATCTTCATCGTGTTCTCGAGCGTGGTCGCGATCCTCTGGGTCGGTTCGCACGACGTGCTCGCGGGGGCGATGACGCCGGGACGGTTGAGCCAGTTCATCCTCTACACCGCGTTTGCCGCCAGCGCCCTCGGCCAGCTCAGCGAGGTCTGGGGCGAGATTTCCGCCGCTTCCGGTGCGGCCGAGCGGCTGTTCGAGATCCTGCGGGTCAAGCCGGAGATCACGGCGCCGGCTACGCCGCGCGCGCTGCCGCAGCCCGCCCGCGGCGACGTCGCGTTCGACAATATCAGCTTCGCCTATCCGATGCGGCCGAAGGTGAAGGCGGTCGACGGCGTCTCGTTCGCCGTGCGCTCGGGCGAGAAGGTCGCGATCGTCGGTCCCTCCGGCGCCGGCAAGAGCACGCTGTTCCATCTCCTGCTGCGCTTCTACGATCCCGCCTCGGGCACGATCTCGTTCGACGGCGTGCCGATCCGGCAGGCGAACCCGAACGACGTGCGCTCGCGCATGGCGCTGGTGCCGCAGGATACCGTGGTGTTTGCGACGTCGGCGCGCGAGAACATCCGCTTCGGCCGGCCTGATGCGTCAGATGCCGAAGTCGAGCGCGCCGCCGACCTTGCGCATGCGACCGAGTTCCTGCGCCGCCTGCCCGGCGGTTTCGAGGCCCAGCTCGGCGAACGCGGCGTGACATTGTCGGGCGGCCAGCGCCAGCGCATCGCGATCGCGCGCGCGATCCTGCGCGACGCACCGCTGCTCTTGCTCGACGAAGCGACCTCCGCGCTCGATGCCGAAAGCGAGACGCTGGTGCAGACCGCGCTGGAGGAATTGATGCGCCACCGCACCACGCTCGTCATCGCGCACCGCCTTGCGACCGTGCTGTCCTGCGACCGCATCCTGGTGATGGAGCACGGCAGGATCGTCGAGCAGGGCACCCACGCCGAGCTGGTCGCCGCGAACGGGCTCTACGCCAGGTTGGCAAGATTGCAGTTTGAAGGCGCGTAAACTCGCCTCGTTCTCCAACCACAGGTGTTATCACCCGCGAAGGCGGGTGATCCAGTATTCCAGAGACAGTCGTGGGACACGGAGAAGCTGCGGCATACTGGATGCCCCGGCCAAGCCGGGGCATGACGGCGACGTTTGTGGAAAGCAATTGCCCGTTACGGCTTCCATTCCAACTTCAGCACAGGGCGTCCTGACGTCGGGTTGACGTCCTCGCCGGCATGCACAAAGCCGTTTCGTTCATAAAAACGGATGGCGCGCGCATTGTCCTTGTTCACGAGCAGCGTCACGCCATCAGGCGAAAGGCGCTTGGCTTCATCGACCAGAGCCGACGCGAGCTTCGAGCCCCAATGCACCGGATCGACCACGAGCTGGTCGAGATAGCCGCTTCCATCGATGGTCACGAAGCCGACCAGCGCATTCGCCTCTTCGGCGACGATGATGGTTGCCTTTGGCACCAGTTCGCCGCGCCAGCGCTCGCGCCACCACGCCACACGCGCATCGAAATCGATCGAGGGATAGGCCTGCTGCCAGGTGCGCCGCCAAAGCTCGATTGCTGCGTCCTCGTCCTCGGCGCGGTAGGGGCGGAGATTAAAAGGATCGCTCAAGCGGCCACCATCGCCGTCATGCCCGGGCTTGTCCCGGGCATCCACGTCCCTCCTGCTCGCGGCGCCAAAGAACGTGGATGGCCGGGACAGGCCCGGCCATGACGCTGTGGCGGCAGCCACGCCAACATTGCCGTTACCGTTCCGTCAGCTTCAGTTCGATGCGGCGGTTGCGCTTGTAGGCTTCCTCGGTCTGCGCGGCGTCGAGCGGCTGGAATTCGCCAAAGCCGGCGGCGACGAGCCGCTGCGCTGGCACCCCGAGCGAGACCAGATATTGCACCACCGAGATCGCGCGAGCGGCGGAGAGATCCCAGTTCGACTTGAACACCGGGCTGTTGATCGGCCGCACGTCGGTGTGGCCGTCGACGCGGAGCACCCAGGGGATCTCGCTTGGGATCTGCTTGTCGAGGTCGATCAGGGCGGCCGCGAGCTTGTCGAGTTCGGCGCGGCCTTCGGGCAACAGCGTGGCTTGTCCGGTGTCGAAGAAGACTTCCGACTGGAACACGAAGCGGTCGCCGACGATGCGGATGTCCGGCCGGTTGCCCAGGATGGCGCGCAGGCGGCCGAAGAACTCCGAGCGGTATCTCGACAGCTCCTGCACCCGCTGCGCCAGCGCCACGTTCAATCGCTGGCCGAGATCGGCGATGCGGCCCTGCGATTCCTTGTCGCGTTTCTCGGAGGCATCGAGCGCTTCCTCGAGCGCAGCGAGCTGGCGGCGCAATGCGCTGATCTGCTGGTTCAGCACCTCGATCTGCGCCAGTGCCCGCGAGGAGACCTGTTTCTCGGAATCGAGCGCCTTGGTGAGCTCGGTGGCACGGCCCTGCGCATCGCTGCCGGCATTGGCGAGGCCCTCATAGAGTCCCTTGATGCGGTCGCGCTCGCCTTCGGCCGACGCAAGCCCGGCGCGGAGCTGGGCTATCTGTTCGCCGAGGCTGAGCTTGCCGAGCTTTTCCAGCGACAGCATATCGTTGAGCTGAGCGATCTTGGCGTTGAGCTGCTCCAGCGCCTTGTCCTTGCCGGAGACTTCCTGCGACAGGAAGAACTGCACCACCAGGAACACCGAGAGCAGGAACACGATCGACAGCACCAGAGTCGACAGCGCGTCCACAAAGCCCGGCCAGTAGTTGAAGCCGGATTCACCGCGGCGGGCACGGGCAAGGGCCATTTTGACTCTCTTCTAGCCAGTAATTGTACTTCGACAGCAGCCCCGGGTTACACCTCTCCCGGAGGGAGAGGTCGGATCGCATTGGCGATCCGGGTGGCTCTCGTCCGTCTTCAAATCGGCACCGTCTCTCTAACTCTTCTCGGGCTGGCGCGCGAGGCGTTCGAGCAGGCGCTTGATCTCCCGGTTCTGCTCGCCCTGGCCGTCGGCCCATTCCCGGATCATCTGTTGCTCGGTGCGCATATGCGCAACCAGCCCCTGGATCGCTTCAGCGAGATTGGCCATCGCCGCCGTGGTGCCGCGGGTTCCGGCGCCTTCCTCCACCGCGACGCGCAGCCGCTCGATCGCGTGCTGCAGGTTGCCGCCGGCACCTGCGACTGCGACGCCGTCACCGCCGCCATATTCGCGCACGGTGGTGGCGAGCCAGTCCTCGAGGTCGGTGTAGAAACGGTTCTGCGCCTGGCTCGATTGCAGGTCGAGGAAGCCGAGGATCAGGGAACCGGCGAGGCCGAACAGCGAGGACGAGAACGAGATGCCCATGCCGCCGAGCGGCGCGGCCAGGCCTTCTTTCAGTGTGTCGAACAGTGCGCCGGCGTCACCGCCGACCTTCAGCCCGTCGATCACCTTGCCGACGGAACCGACGGTTTCGATCAGGCCCCAGAAGGTGCCGAGCAGGCCGAGGAACACTAGCAGGCCGGTCATGTAGCGCGAGATGTCGCGCGCCTCGTCCAGGCGGGTCGCGATGGAATCGAGCAGATGCCGCATCGTCTGCTGCGAGATCGACATTCGCCCGCTTCGCTCGCCGCCGAGGATCGCCGCCATCGGCGCCAGCAATGTCGGTCGCCGATCAATCGCGAGCCCTGGATCGGCAATCCGGAAATTGTTGACCCATCGCACCTCGGGATAGAGCCGGATCACCTGGCGGAACGACAGGATGATGCCGATCAACAGCACCGCGCCGATCAGCGCGTTCAGCCCCGGATTGGCGAAGAAGGCGACGACGATCTGCTTGTAGAGGACGATGCCGATCAGCGCGCACAGCACCAGAAATACCAGCATCCGCACCAGGAAGATCCGTGGAGAGGACAATTTGCTGAGTTCGGTCTCCATGTCGGAGCGGGGAGAGGAGGGCATTGCCGGCATGTCCGTTGCGAAAAGCCGCGTTGGGCAGCCAATATGGCACAGCGGCCATGGGAAGAAAGATCGGAAACCGGAGTGTCACCAGAACTCCGACTGATGTGGCGTGATCGGCTGCTTCAATGCGACCGGAAATGCTGCCCTGGATGCGAGGTTGCGGAACCTAGGCTCGTGGTTGGGGCTCTCGGAATGGAGTAGGCCCGTCATGGGGCACGAACTCGCGTGGTGAGTCGGTAGTCGGCGCAGCTCTCGATCGGCGTAATAAAATACCTACAAGCTTCGATAGAATTGATGTCACAATCCGGTGAATCGAAGAAAGCTTTTCTAACTCAAGGTGTTCCCGTATGTGACATTGAGCCGCCCGCCCGATGTATTGCGTCGCAGCACCCTGCTCTTATCCTAATCACCGTGGATGGCGTGGAGTCGGCAGCGACGCCGCGCTTGGACTTGTGTTCAACAACTCAAACTCGGGGCGACGCTTTCAATGTCCGGACTACGCGCGCGAACGGCATGCATTCTCCTGATGCTGGCCGCCACGGCGCCACTACTAGCCGGCTGTGACGAGCCGACTGCCGCGACCGCTGCGGCGGAGGCTCCCTTACCCGAGGTCAGCATTGTCGTCGCCAAGCCGCAGCCGCGGGCGGTGCTGCGCGAGTTGCCCGGTCGCGTCGCGCCGACGCGAGTCGCCGAAGTCCGCCCGCGCGTTTCCGGCATCGTCGTCGAGCGCCTCTTCCACCAGGGCACCGAAGTCAAGGCCGGCGATCCCCTGTATCGTATCGATCCGCGGCCGTTCGAGGTCGAGGTGCAGTCGAATCAGGCCGCGCTCGCGCGGGCCAAGGCCGTGCTCGATCAGGCGGTTCAGCACGCGCATCGCGTCACCACGCTGTACAGCCAGAAGGCGATGCCCGAAGCCGAAAACGAGAAGGCGATCGCCGCGCAGCGCCAGGCCGAAGCCGATGTTGCGGCGCGTGAGGCCGATCTCGCGCGCGCCAAGCTCAATCTGGATTATGCAACCATCCGCGCGCCGATCGACGGCATTGTCGGCGCCGCCCTGGTCAGCGAAGGCGCGCTGGTGGTGCAGAACGATCCCACTTCGCTTGCGACCATCCAGCAGATCGACCCGATCTATGCCGACTTCACCCAGTCGGTCACCGAGCTCAACCAACTGCGCCGCGCATTCGAGACCGGCGAGCTTGACCGCATCGCGGCCGACGCGATGAAGGTGCGCCTCGTGCAGGACGATGGTGCGCTCTATCCAATTTCAGGCAAGCTCCTGTTCTCGGACGCCAAGGTCGACGCCTATACCGGGCAGGTGACGCTTCGCGGTGAGTTCCCGAATCCCAGGCGCGAATTGCTGCCGGGAATGTATGTGCGTGTGCTGATCGAGCAGGGCATCGACTCTGACGCGATCGCCGTGCCGCAGCAGGCGATCCAGCGCAACGGCGGCGGCGGCAGCGAGGTTTTCCTGGTCAAGGACGATGGGCACGTCGCGGTGCAGGCTGTGCGCACCGGTTCGCTGCAGAACGGACAGGTGTTCGTGACCGAAGGTCTGAAGTCCGGCGACCGTGTCGTGGTCGAGGGCTTCCAGAAATTCGCGGCAGGCGACAAGGTCCGGCCGCAGGCGTTCACCGAGTCGGCGGATGCTTCGATCGGTGGGCAGGGTGAAAATAAAGCCGCGCAAGCGCTGCGGTGATCGGAGATGCCGAGCTTCTTCATCGACAGGCCGATCTTTGCCTGGGTCGTCGCGCTCTTCATATGCCTGATCGGCGCGATCTCGATTCCGCTGCTGGCGATCGCGCAATATCCGATCATCGCGCCGCCCTCGATCTCGATCTCGACCAGCTATCCCGGCGCCTCACCGGAAAACCTCTATAACAGCGTCACCCGGCTGATCGAGGAGGAACTGAACGGCGCCAACGGCATCTTGAATTTCGAATCGACCAGCGACTCGCTGGGCCAAGTCGAAATCATCGCCAATTTCGTGCCGGGCACCGAAACCAGCCAGGCCTCCGTCGAGGTGCAGAACCGCCTCAAGCGCATCGAGGCGCGCCTGCCGCGCGCCGTGATCCAGCAGGGCATCCTGGTCGAGGAAGCCTCCAGCGCCGTGCTGCAGATCATCACACTGAACTCGACCGACGGCAGCCTCGACGAGGTCGGCCTCGGCGATTTCATGATCCGCAACGTGCTCGGCGAAATCCGCCGCATTCCCGGCGTCGGCCGCGCCACGCTCTATTCGACCGAGCGCTCCTTACGCATCTGGCTCGACCCGGCAAAGCTGGTCGGCTATCGGTTGACCGCCGATGACGTCAACAAGGCGATATCAGCGCAGAACGCGCAGGTCGCATCGGGCAGCATCGGCGCCGAGCCGGCGACGGACGCGCAGCGGGTCTCGGCGCTCGTTCTGGTGAAGGGGCAGCTCTCCTCGCCGGACGAGTTCGGCGCCATCATCCTGCGCGCCAACCCGGACGGCTCGACGGTGCGCCTGCGCGACGTCGCACGGATCGAGATCGGCGGCCTCAGCTACCAGTTCCAGACGCGCCTCAACGGCAAGCCGACGGCGGGCCTCTCGGTGCTGCTGTCGCCGACGGGCAACGCGCTGGCGACCGCAAGCGCGGTGGAAGCCAAGATGAAGGAGCTGTCGCGCTTCTTCCCGGCCAACATCTCCTACGAGATCCCCTACAACATCACGCCCGTGGTCGAGGCGGCGATCGAGAAGGTGCTGTCGACGCTGGTCGAAGCCGTGGTGCTGGTCTTCATCGTGATGTTCCTGTTCCTGCAGAACATCCGCTACACCATCATTCCGACCATCGTGGTGCCCGTCGCGCTGCTTGGGGCCTGCGCAACGCTGATGATCCTCGGCTACTCCATCAACATGCTGACCATGTTCGGCATGGTGCTCGCGGTCGGCATCCTCGTCGACGACGCCATCGTCGTGGTGGAGAACGTCGAGCGCATCATGGCCGAAGAGGGGCTGTCGCCGAAGGAGGCGACGCGCAAGGCGATGTCGCAGATCACCGGCGCCATCATCGGCATCACGCTGGTGCTGGTCGCCGTGTTCATCCCGATGGCCTTCTTCCCGGGATCTGTCGGCATCATCTATCGGCAGTTCTCGGTCACCATGGTCGCCGCCATCTCGTTCTCCGCGCTGCTTGCGATGTCGCTGACGCCGGCGCTGTGCGCGACGTTGCTCAAGCCCGTGACTGCCGGGCACGGCCATGCCCGCAGGGGCGTGTTCGGCTGGTTCAACCGTGGGCTCGATGCAACCCGCGGCGGCTACACACGCACGGTCGGCGCGACGCTGAAGCGTACCGGGCGCCTGATGCTGATCTATGTCGCGCTCCTGGTCGGGTTGGGCTGGGGTTTCGTGCGGCTGCCCGGCGGCTTCCTGCCGGTCGACGACCAGGGCTTCATCACGACCGACGTGCAGACGCCGTCCGATTCGTCCTACGCCCGCACCGAGGCCGCGATCGAGAAGGTCGAGAAATATCTCCTGGCGCGCTCCGCCGTCGAGAACGTCACGTTCCTCACCGGCTTCAGCTTTCTCGGCCAGGGCTTCAACACCGCGCAGGCCTTCATCACGCTGAAGGACTGGTCGGAGCGTGGTCCGAAGGATTCGGCGGCCGCGATCGTCGCGGACATCAACCGCGACCTGTCATCGATCCGCGACGCCAGGATCTCGGCGCTGCAGCCGCCGCCGATCGACAATCTCGGCAACTCCTCCGGCTTCTCGTTCCGCCTGCAGGACCGCGGGCAGAAGGGCTATGCCGCGCTCACTGCCGCCGCCGACCGCCTCGTCGCGGACGCCAATGCCAGCCCGGTGCTGCAAAAGGTCTATATCGAAGGCCTGCCGCCGGCGCCGCAGGTCAATCTGGTGATCGACCGCGAAAAGGCCGGCGCGTTCGGCGTCACCTTCGAGGACATCAACAATACGATCTCGACCAATCTTGGCTCGAACTACATCAACGATTTCCCGAACCGCGGCCGCATGCAGCGCGTCGTGGTGCAGGCGGACAAGTTCACCCGCATGAATGCGGATGACATCCTGAACTACAACGTCAAGAACAACCGCGGCCAGCTCGTGCCGTTCTCATCGTTCGCCTCGATCGAATGGCAGAAGGGGCCGACCCAGATCGCGGGCTTCAACTATTATCCCGCGGTGCGCATCTCAGGCGAGGCGCGCCCAGGTTACACCTCGGGCGATGCCCTGAACGAGATGGAGCGGCTCGCCGGCCTGTTGCCGCGCGGTTTCGGCTACGAGTGGACCGGCCAGTCGCTGCAGGAAAAACTCTCGGGCTCGCAGGCGCCGTTCCTGCTGGCCTTGTCGGTGCTGGTGGTCTTCCTGCTGCTCGCTGCACTCTATGAAAGCTGGACGATTCCACTCGCGGTGCTCTTGACCATCCCGCTCGGTGTTACCGGCGCTGTGATAGCCGCCACGATGCGGGGACTACCGAACGACGTCTATTTCACCGTCGGCCTGATCACCATCATCGGCCTTGCCGCCAAGGACGCCATCCTGATCATCGAATTCGCGAAGGATTTGCGTGCCCATGGCAAGCCGCTGATCGAGGCGACTATCGAAGCCTGTTCGTTGCGCTTCCGCCCGATCCTGATGACCGGCCTCGCCTTCGTGTTCGGCGTGTTCCCGATGGCGATCGCCACCGGCGCCGGCGGCGCCAGCCAGCAGGCGCTCGGCACCGTCGTGATGGGCGGCATGATCGCGGTCGTGATCCTGGCGCTGCTGATGGTCCCGGTGTTCTTCGTCAGCGTCCAGCGTGTGCTCGCCGGCGACCGCGAGCCGAAGGACGCCAAGGCACAGCAGCCGCACGGACCGCCGGCACCGGCTCCCCAGAAGCCATAAGCACAATCGATGTCATGCCCCGCGCAGGCAGGGCATCCAGTACTCACCGGATCGGAGAAGGCGCACCACTGGCGCCGCGGATTACTGGATCATCCGCCTTCGCGGATGATGACGGCGAGTGTGGTGGTGCGAGCGGAAGCGCCGGTTACCCCAGCGGCTTCAGAATCTTCACAAGCTCGCCGTGCACGAATTCGTTGCCGCACACCACGTGCCCCGTTTTCAGCGGATCGTCATTGCCCGCGATCCCGCTCACGGTGCCGCCGGCTTCGCGCACCATGATCTGGCCGGCGGCGATGTCCCAGGGCTGCAGGTTGCGTTCCCAATAGCCGTCGAGGCGGCCGGCGGCGACGAAGGCGAGGTCGAGTGAGGCGGCGCCGAAGCGGCGGAAGCCGGCGACCCTGTTCTGCAGCGCGGTCATCTCCTTCAGTGCCAGTCCATGGTCGCCGCGGCCGATATGGGGCAGCCCGCAGGCAACCACGCATTCGTCGAGCTTGCGGCGGCCGGCGACGCGCAGCCGCTGGTCGTTGAGGAAGGCGCCCTTGCCGCGCTCGGCGATATAGAGCTCGTCATTGGCGGGGTTGTAGATCACCCCGGCAATCACCGTGCCCTCGCGCGCCAGCGCGATCGAGATCGCGAATTGCGGGATGCCGTGCAGGAAGTTGGTGGTGCCGTCGAGCGGATCGACGATCCAGCTATGGCTCTTGTCGCTGCCCTCGCGGGTGCCGCCTTCCTCGCCGATAAAGGCATAGCCCGGGCGGGCTTTGGCGAGGTCGGTGTAGAGCATCTCCTCGGCGCGCTTGTCGGCCAGCGAGACGAAATTCGCCGGCCCCTTCAGTGACACCTGCAGGTGCTCGATCTCGCCGAGATCGCGCTTGAGGCTGCGGCCGGCGCGGCGCGCGGCCTTGACCATGACGTTGATGAGGGCGGAATAGAGCATGATGGAGGCTTGTCGGGTGGGGGGACGGCCCAATGTCGTCGGAGATTTCCGATCTGCGTGCCCTCTCGGAATGGCGCCGTCAAGGCGTCATTTGCCGGTGCCGAGCCATTTGCGCGCGGCCTCCTCGGCCTTGGCGCGGTCCTGCGGGCTCATGTCCAGCAATATCTCGTCCAATTCCGGATCGCCCTTGCCGGCGGTCTTGGCGACGGTGTGCCATTTCAGCGCCTCGACCTTGTCCTGCGGCACGCCCTGGCCGGTGGCGAGCAGGCGGGCGAGGCGGTTCTGCGCGATCGGCGAGTTCTGTCGGGCGGCCTTTCGTAACAGCGCCACCGCCGCCGGCTGGTTCCGCGGCGTGCCGGAGCCGTTGTAAAGCGCGATCGCATATTCGACCTCGGCATCGACATTGTCGGCGAGCGAGGCCGCCTGCAACAGCCGCACCGATTTCTCGAGATCCTTGGGCACGCCGGTGCCCTCCTTGTAGAACGTCGCGAGCGCGTATTGCGCTTCGGGACTGCCGGCGTCGGCCGCCATGCGCAACAATTCGGCACAGCGCTTGAGGTCCTGCGGCAGCGTCTGGCCGTCGAGATAGAGCAGCGCCAGGTTATAGGCCGCCTTGGGATTGCCGAGCTTGGCCGAGGACGCCAGCAGCTTCACCGCCTCGTCTTTGTTCACGGGGGCGCCGCGGCCCGCAAGCCGCATCATCGCGAGCGCGAACATCGCCTCGCGGTCGCCGGCATCGGACGCACGCTGGTACCATTCGATGGCCTTGCCATAATCGCGCTTGATGCCAAGCCCGTTGGCATAGAGCTCGCCCAGCATGGTCATCGCCTTGGGGTCGCGGGCGTAGTTCGCGCGGTTGGTGGCGAGGTCGAAGGTGGTCTTGTAGAGGCCGCGCTGATAGGCGCCGTAGACGAGATCGACGTTGGGATCGTCGAACGGGTGCGTCGGACTCGGCGATGGTGTCGGCGAGGGCGCCGGCTTCGGCGCAGCCTGCTTCTTCTCTGCAGCGGCCTTCGGCTTTGGCGTGTGCTTCGGCTCTTCCTTCTTCGGAGCCGGCTTGCTGGCCGGCGCCTGCGCCGCGGGCGGCGTCAGCGAAACCTGCGCGACCGCGCCCGTCGTCGTCAGCACAGCGCAGCCGAGCACCACCGCTATCGGACGCAGGAGGCTCATTCCGGCGTCAGTCCTGCCCGTGCTTTCTCGGACGCGCTGGCATGCGCTTCCTGGATGGTCGCGCCGACCTCGGCGAGCGCTGTGCCGGCGCCGCGCGGATCGGCGAAGATGAAGTCGCCGACCAGGACGAAGTCTGCGCCGGCGGATGCAAATTCAAAAGCCTCTTCGCGCGAGGTGGCGTAGCCGACGCAGGGCGGCTCGAACAACTCTTCCCACCAGCTCAGCCGCTCGGCAATTGCCTGCGCCGACGGCCGCTGCCCGCGCGCGTCGGGCTCGCCGAACAGCACGTAATCGGCGCCGAGCTCGCCCGCGGCCATCGATTCGTGCCGCGTCGGCAGTCCGCCGACGCCGGCGATGCGGTCCGGCTTCAGCGACGGCAGCGCCTCCTCCAGCGCGGCAAGGCCGGTGAGATGCGCGCCGTCGGCGCCGGCACGTGCGACGAGCTCGACATGGCCGTCGATCAGGAGCGCGGCGCCGGAGTTCTGGATCACCGGCGCCAGCGCCTTCACGCGCGAGATCATCGTGCGCTGGTCGGTCTCGCGCAGCCGCACCAGCACGGCCGCGACGTCGGCCGCGGCAAGCAGGAGAGGCAGGCTTGCGACGAGTTCAGAGGGATCGTCCACTATCGGCGTCGCGAGATAAAGGCGCGGCGCCGGGCGCGGCGGAACGGGCTTTGCGGCCAACTATGCCACCTTCTTTTCCAGGCCGGTCTCCCACTCACCCTTGCTCGCGAGCGCGTTCATGCGCGCGCGGTGGGTGAAGGCGCGCTGGCCGGCCGCGACATTCTCGGCCTTGCCGGACCATGCCTTTTGCGGCGCCGCCTGCAGCGCGCGACCGTAGGAGAAGGTGAGCTTCCAGGGCAGGCCGCCGATCCGGTTCATCGCGTCAAGATGCGCGGTCGCCTCTTCATCGCTCTGGCCGCCGGAGAGGAAGGCGATGCCCGGCACGGCCGCGGGCACGCAGGCTTTCAGCAGGCGGATGGTCTTTTCCGCGACCTCCTGCACCGGTGCCTGCTTCGGGCTCTTCTTGCCGGATATAGCCATGTTCGGCTTCAGCACCATGCCTTCGAGTTCGACGCGCTGCGCGAACAATTCCTGGAATACGGTGTGGAGCACGTGTTGCGTCACCTCATAGCAGCGGTCGATGTCGTGGCCGCCGTCCATCAGCACTTCCGGCTCGACGATCGGCACGATCTGTGCAGCCTGGCACAGCGCGGCGTAGCGCGCCAGCGCATGCGCATTGACATGGATCGCGGTCGTGGTGGGGATACCCTGGCCGTCAGTGCCGCTGCCGATGTCGATCACCGCGCGCCATTTCGCGAAGCGCGCGCCGCGCTCGTAATATTTCTTCAGGCGCTCGGCGAGCTTGTCGAGGCCGACGGTCACCAGTTCGCCGGGGCAGCCGGGCAGGGCTTGCGTGCCTTCGTCCACCTTGATGCCGGGGATGCTGCCGGCCTGCTCGATCAGCTTGACCAGCGGCGTGCCGTCCTTCGCGTTCTGCCAGATCGTCTCGTCATAGAGGATGACGCCGGAGACATATTTGGTCATTGCCTCCGTCGAGCGAAACAGCATCTCGCGGTAGTCGCGACGGTTCTCCTCGGTCGATTCCACGCCGATCGCGTCGAAGCGCTTCTTGATGGTCCCTGAGGATTCGTCGGCGGCCAAAATGCCCTTGCCCGGGGTGACCATGGCAAGCGCGATCTTGTTGAGGTCAGCGAGATTCATGGAACGTCCTCCAGATGGTTTCATGCCCTTGCAAACCAAAATAGGCGGTTATCGGGCAATTGCCTAGAAAACGTTCGCCGCGGCGGATGGTTTGCGGCCGGTCAAAACAGGACGAGATTAACGCAAGTAGTACCACAACGTGCGCTGCCCTCCCTCTCCCGCTTGCGGGGGAGGGAGGGGTGGGGGTGCTTCCGCAATGAACACTCCCGGTGGGGAGAGAGCCCTCACCCGCTGCGCCAAGGGCGCAGCGACCTCTCCCGCAAGCGGGAGAGGTGAAACGAGCCACGCGGCCTCACGCCACCTTCGGATCGAGCTCGCCCTTTGCGTAGCGCTTGGCCATTTCCGCCGTGGTCAGCACCTTCTTGATCTTGCTGGCCTGGCCGGCGGTATTGAACTCCTGCAGCCGCTGCTTGCACAGCTTGGTCATCGCTTCCATCGCGGGCTTCAAATATTTGCGCGGATCGAACTCTTCCGGGTGCTCCTTGAACACCTTGCGGATCTGCCCGGTCATCGCCATGCGATTGTCGGTATCGATGTTGATCTTGCGCACGCCGTTCTTGATGCCGCGCTGGATCTCGGAGACAGGCACGCCCCAGGTCGGCTTCATCTTGCCGCCAAACTCGTTGATGATGTCCTGCAGATCCTGCGGCACCGAGGAGGAGCCGTGCATGACCAGATGCGTGTTCGGCAGCTTGCGGTGGATCTCCTCGATCACGTTCATGGCGAGGATGTCGCCGTCCGGCTTGCGGGTGAACTTGTAGGCGCCGTGCGAGGTGCCCATCGCGATCGCGAGCGCATCGACGTTGGTCTCCTTCACGAACTTCACGGCTTCGTCAGGATTGGTGAGGAGCTGGTCGTGGGAGAGCTTGCCTTCGGCGCCGTGGCCATCTTCCTTGTCGCCCATGCCGGTCTCGAGCGAGCCGAGCACGCCGAGTTCGCCTTCCACCGAAATGCCGCCGAGATGGGCCATGTTGGTGACCGTCCTGGTCACCCCGACATTGTAGTCCCAGTCGCCGGGCGTCTTGCCGTCGGCTTTCAGCGAACCGTCCATCATCACGGAGGTGAAGCCGGCCTGGATCGCGGTCATGCAGGTGGCGGGCTCGTTGCCGTGGTCGAGATGCACGCAGACCGGAATCTGCGGATAGATCTCGGTGAGGGCGTCCATCATGTGCTTGAGCATGACGTCATTGGCATAGGCGCGGGCGCCGCGGGAGGCCTGGATGATGACGGGCGCGTCGACGCTCGAGGCTGCCTCCATGATCGACAGCGCCTGCTCCATATTGTTGATGTTGAAGGCCGGCACCCCGTAATCGTGCTCAGCCGCATGGTCGAGCAGTTGCCGCAAGGTAATGCGAGCCATCCGGATTCTCCCTGTATTTACAGCGCGTTCGCGCTTCAGCTGGTCTCAATTGCGCATGATCTGATCGGAAAACCGGTATCCACTTTTCCGGATCATGCGTTAGCGGATCTTCAAGACTTCGACGCCCGGCAGCGGCTTGCCTTCCATCCATTCAAGAAACGCGCCGCCGGCGGTCGAGACATAGGTGAAATCTTGCGCGACGCCGGCCTGGTTCAGCGCCGCGACGGTGTCGCCGCCGCCCGCGACCGAAAGCAGTTTCTTGGCCTTGGTGCGCTCGGCGGCGTGCTTGGCTGCCACCATGGTGCCGCGGTCGAACGGCGTCAGCTCGAAGGCGCCGAGCGGGCCGTTCCACACCAGCGTCGCCGCATCGTCGATCGCGGCATGGATGCGGGCGATCGATTGTGGGCCGACGTCGAGGATCATGCCCTCGGCCGGGATCGCGTCCAGGCCGTAAGCATGCGACGGCGAATTGGCCGCGAAGTGGAAGGCGACGACAGCGTCGACCGGAAGGATGATAGCGCAGTTGGAGGCCGCGGCCTTGTCCAGGATGCGTAGCGCCGTCGCGGCGAGATCCTTCTCGGCAAGCGACTTGCCGATGCCGACGCCCTGCGCGTGCAGGAAGGTGTTGGCCATGCCGCCGCCGATCACGAGCGCGTCGACCTTGGTCACGAGATTTTCGAGAAGGTCGATCTTGGTGGAAACCTTGGCGCCGCCGATGATCGCGATGACAGGCTTGGTCGGCGCTTCCAATGCCTTGCCGAGCGCATCGAGCTCGGCCTGCATGGTGCGTCCGGCATAGGCCGGCAGCTTGTGGCCGAGGCCTTCGGTCGAGGCATGGGCGCGGTGCGCCGCCGAGAACGCGTCATTGACCCAGATGTCGCCGAGCTTTGCCAATTCAGCGACGAAGGCCGGATCGTTCTTCTCTTCCTCCTTGTGGAAGCGCGTGTTCTCCAGACAGAGGATATCGCCGTCCTTCAGCGCCGCCACGGCCTTTGCCGCGGCCTCGCCGATGCAGTCGTCGGCGAAAGCAACCGGCTTCTTGATCACCTTCGACAGCGCTTCGGCGACCGGCTTCAGCGACTCCTTGGGATCGCGTCCCTTGGGACGCCCGAAATGCGCAAGCAGGATGACCTTGCCGCCCTTGTCGGAAAGCTCGGCAATCGTCGGCGCAACGCGCTCGAGCCGCGTGGTATCGGTGACGCGGCCACTTTCCATGGGCACGTTGAGGTCGACGCGGAGCAGCACGCGTTTGCCCTTCACGTCGACGTCGTCGAGGGTGCGGAATGATTTTGTCATTGGAGTGTCCTCTGCGGCCATCCCTCAAGACGCCGCACCAGGCGCGGCTCCTTAAGGATGAGGTCTCTCCCTCATGGTGAAGGCGCGCGCTTTCGCGCGCGTCCCGAACCAAGAGGCCGAGAAATCAGAGCAGCTTCCCGATCGCGACCGCGGTGTCGGCCATGCGGTTGGAGAAGCCCCACTCGTTGTCGTACCAGGACATCACCCGCACCAGGGTGCCGTTCAGCACCTTGGTCTGGTCCATGTGGAAGGTCGACGAATGCGGGTCGTGGTTGAAGTCGATCGAGACATTGGGCGCGGTGGTGTAGCCCAGGATGCCCTTGAGCTGCTGCTCCGAGGCGCGCTTCATCGCCTCGTTGATTTCCTTGGCGTCGGTCGCACGCTTGGCGACGATCTTCAGGTCCACCACCGAGACGTTCGGGGTCGGCACGCGGATCGCGACACCGTCGAGCTTGCCTTTCAGTTCCGGCAGGACCAGGCCGATCGCCTTGGCCGCACCGGTCGAGGTCGGGATCATCGACATCGCCGCCGCGCGGCCGCGGTAGAGATCCTTGTGCAGCGTGTCCAGCGTCGGCTGGTCGCCGGTATAGGCGTGGATCGTCGTCATGAAGCCGGTCTCGATGCCCACAGTGTCGTTCAGCACCTTCGCCACCGGCGCGAGACAGTTGGTGGTGCAGGAGCCGTTGGAGATGACCAGGTGATCCTTGGTCAGCGTGTCATGGTTGACGCCATAGACGATAGTGGCATCGGCGCCATCGGCAGGCGCGGAGACCAGCACGCGCTTGGCGCCGGCCGTCAGATGCGCGGACGCCTTGTCCTTCGCCGTGAAGATGCCGGTGCATTCCAGCGCGACGTCGACGCCGAGTTCCTTCCAGGGCAGCTTGGACGGATCGCGCTCGGCCGACACCTTGATCTTGCCGCTGCCGAGATTGATCGTATCGCCATCGACGGTGACGGTGCCCGGGAAACGGCCGTGCACGGAGTCGAAACGGAGCAGATGGGCATTGGTCTCGACTGGGCCGAGATCGTTGATCCCGACCACTTCGATATCCTTGCGGCCGGCCTCGGCGATGGCTCGAAGCACATTGCGGCCGATGCGGCCGAACCCGTTGATCGCGACCCGGACTGCCATGCTGTTTCACTCCTCTAATAGCTGTTGCCGTCCCCGCTGGCGCGTGCTCCAGCGAGGGTGTTACGGCGGATCGCCCGGTTCGGCCGGACGAGGACGGATTAGATAGAGGTTACCTAGTCCTTTTTCGGGGCAAGCTCAACCGCTAGCCAACGCGCTTCAGGGCAGCGTTAACGGCGGCCTCGGCGGTAATTCCGAAGTGCTTGAAAAGGTCCTTGGCCGGTGCGCTGGCGCCGAAACCGTGCATGCCGATGAATTCGCCGTCCTGGCCGATGACGGCATCCCAGCCCCACCGCACGGCTGCCTCGATCGCGATCTTGACCGGCGCATTGCCGATGATGGCCTTTTTCCGGTCATCCGGCTGCGCCAGCAACAATTCGAGCGAGGGTACCGACACCACCCGCGACGGGATGCCGCGCTCGCTGAGCTGTTTCTGCGCGTCGACGGCGATCTGGACCTCGGAACCTGACGCGAAGAATGACACTTTTGCGTCACCTTGCGCCGCGACCAGCTCATAGGCGCCGTGGCTGCACGGACTATCGGCAGGCGCGGTGGTTCGAAGCTGCGGCAGGTTCTGTCGTGTCAGCGCCAGCACGGTCGGGCCGTCGATCCGGTTCAGCGCGAGCTCCCAGCATTCTGCAACCTCGACGGCATCGCAGGGGCGGAACACGCGCATGTTGGGAATGGCGCGCAGCGCGGAGAGATGTTCGACCGGCTGGTGCGTCGGGCCGTCTTCGCCGAGCCCGATCGAGTCGTGAGTCATGACATAGACGACGCCGGTACCCATCAACGCCGCAAGCCGCATCGCCGGCCGCGCATAGTCGGTGAACACCAGGAAGGTGGCGCCGTTCGGCGCAAAGCCGCCATGCAGGAAGATGCCGTTCATCGCCGCCGCCATGCCGTGCTCGCGGATGCCGTAATGGATGAAGCGGCCCTTCGGCGTCTTGGCGGAGAAGTTGGTCGCCGATTTCGCCTTGTTGTTGTTGGAGCCGGTGAGGTCGGCCGAGCCGGCCAGAAACTCCATCGGCATCGCAGCCGCGATCACCTCGATCGCGGCCTCCGATGATTTTCGGGTCGCGACGTTGAGCGGGTTTTCGAGCAGCGCCTTCTTGTGCCCCTTCAGCGCCTTTGCCAGCGAAGCCGGCCGCTCGTGCCGCAGCCGGCGCTCGAATTCGGCACGCTTGCGGCTGCCGAGTTCGGCATAGCGTGCTTCCCACTCCTGGCGCTCCGCGGCGCCGCGCGCGCCGGCTTCGCGCCAGGCCTGCAGTACATCATCCGGCACCGAGAACGGTTCGAGCGAGATGCCGAGCTTTTCCTTGGCGCCCTTCAGTTCGTCGGCGCCGAGCGCTTCGCCGTGGACTTTGTTGGTGCCGGCCTTGGTCGGCGCGCCATAGCCGATCGTGGTCTTGCAGGCGATCAGCGTCGGCTTGCTCGATTTCTGCGCGCGCGCGATCGCGTCCGCGATCGCTTTCTGATCCTGGCCGTTGATGTGCTCGGCCGCCCAGCCCGCCGACTTGAATCGCTTCACCTGGTCGACGGAGTCGGCGAGCGATGTCGGGCCGTCGATCGAGATGCCGTTGTCGTCATAGAGCACGATCATCTTGTTGAGCCGCCAGTGGCCGGCGAGCGCGATCGCTTCCTGCGATACGCCTTCCATCAAGTCGCCGTCGGAGGCGAGCACGTAGGTGTGATGGTTGACGATCTTCTTGCCGAATTCGGCGGCGAGCATCTTCTCCGCCACCGCCATGCCGACCGCGGTCGAGATGCCCTGGCCGAGCGGGCCGGTGGTGGTCTCGATGCCCTTGGTGTGGAAATTCTCGGGATGCCCCGGCGTCAGCGAGCCCAGTTGACGGAAGTGCTTGAGCTGGTCGAGCGTCATGTCCTTGTTGCTGCCAGTAAGGTACAGCAGCGAATAGAGCAGCATCGAGCCGTGGCCAGCCGAGAGCACGAAACGGTCGCGGTCCGGCCAGGCGGGGTCGGCCGCATCGAATTTCAGAAACTGTGTAAACAGGACCGTCGCAACGTCCGCCGCACCCATCGGCAGCCCGGGATGGCCGGATTTCGCCTTCTCGACCGCATCCATTGCGAGCCCGCGAATGGCGTTGGCCATACGGGTGTGATCGACCTGCGTCATGATGAAAATCCGTCTGAAATGAGAGGCTTGGCTTGCATGTGCGCCGCCCGGAGGGCCGCCATATGCGGGTGGTAGGTACGGGATGAGGGGGCTGGATAGCACCTGAATCCCGGAAGTCCAAGGGAGGTCCAAGGCACGGAAACGCGCTTTCGGCCGCAAAAGTTGCCTTCGGCGTGGCCTGGCCGAAGGTGCATGAACCCGGTTTTCCGAGGGGAAGGGGCCTGGGTAAACCGACAGGTGCGGCCGCCGGACCAACTCCATCTATCGGTGCATAGTTTTGCGGCGGCGTTGCGCCGGCCTCGCTCAGCACGTAAATTTCGACGCCTAAGCGCTTGCCGAACCGCAAGGATTCGCGGACGGCCACGCCATCGAGGATCTACCTTGTCTCGTATGAGCGATCGTTCCACCAACGCGGCCGCCAGTGCCGAGCCCGCTATCGCCGACGTCGATGCCGCCACGCGGCGGCTGATGGCGGCGCTGGATGCGCTGGAAAGCGCCGTCGAGCGGCGGCGCGAGGCTGACCGCGACGAGAACGAACTCGCGAGCCGGATCCAGGCGCTTGGCGCCGATCGCTCACGGCTTGCAGACGAACTCGATAACTCGCTCGTGAAGACGCGCAAGCTCGAGCGCACCAATCGCGAGATTGCTGAGAAGCTGGATACCGCAATCGGCACCATCCGCGCCGTGCTCGATGGCGGGGAGGATACGCGATGAGCCACATCAACGTCACCATCAACGGCCGGCAATACCGGATGGCGTGCGAAGAGGGGCAGGAGGTTCGTCTCTTGAAGCTCGCGGAGAACCTGGAATCGCGCATCGAATCGCTGCGCGGTAAGTTCGGCGAGATCGGCGATGCCCGCCTCACCGTGATGGCCGCGCTCACCGCCTGCGACGAACTGGTCGATGCCGGTGCACGCATTCGCAGCCTGGAGCAGGAAATCGAATCCCTGCGCAACTCTGACGCCGCCGCGGTTGATCGCGCCCGCGCCACGCAAGTCGCGATCTCAAACGCACTCAACGCCGCCGCCGAGCGGATCGAGAAAACCACGCAAGTGCTCAACCGCACCATCGGCGGTGGTATCGCGATCGGCTGACTCGCTATTTACCCTCCCCTGAAAGGGGAGGGTCGGTTCGCATGCAGCGAAGCGGAATGCGAATCGGGGAGGGGTCAACTCTCTCCATTCGGGCAGTGTCGCTGGCGGAGAGACCTGACCCCTCCCCGCCGCTCATTTCATTCGCGTCGACCCTCCCCTTTCAGGGGAGGGTATAAGCGCGGCCTGAAATCCCTTCCCGCTGGCGAAACCCTGCGCTCATCGCTACATTACCCCCTGCGAAGCTGCGTCGCGCGTCAGGAGCTATATATCCCCGGGGCCTTATCGATCCTTTAGGGAACTGTCCCTGGCCGGGTCCGTGGACCCGGACATATGGTGCCCACCTACTTTCGTAGGGAACTCCGGGATCGAACGCTTCAACGGCCTCTGCGGCTTCGCGCTCTGTTTTTTGTGCGGTGTTCACGGGCACCCGCGCGTCGGTCATACCCCGCGAAAGCGGGGTATCCAGTACGCCGCGGCTTCGCAGTTTGATCACCAACGGCTCTGGAATACTGGATCACCCGCCTTCGCGGGTGATGACCGTGGAGCAAGACATGATGCGCGCCATCTCTCCGAAGGCTGAGCTCCGCAGCGCCGCGCTCACCCGACGTGATGCGCTGAGCGATGAGCAGCGCACTGCTGCCGCCGCGAAGATCGCCAAGCGCGGCCTGCCGTTTGAGATCGCGCGCGGCACGATCGTCTCCGGCTATTCCCCGATCCGCAGCGAGATCGATCCGATGCCGCTGATGCTGGAGCTTGCGGCGCAGGGCGCGCAGCTTGCGCTGCCGGCGGTCACCGCGCGCGGCCACTCCCTGGTCTTTCGCGCCTTCGCCAAAGGCGATCGGCTGACGCTTGGTGCGCTCGGCATCCCCGAGCCGTCGCCGGCCGCGGCCGAGCTGATCCCCGACATCATGCTGGTGCCACTCGCCGCCTTCGACCGGGTCGGTCATCGGATCGGCTATGGCGCCGGCTATTACGACTTCACCTTCACCCATCTGCGCAAAGCCAAGCACGTGATCGGCATCGGGCTTGCCTTCGCGGTGCAAGAAATCAAGGCGGTTCCGGCTTTGTCGCACGACGTCGCGCTTGATTATGTGCTAACGGAGCGCAAGACGTTCGATTTCCGGGAGTAGCTGAATTTGCGTATCCTCTTCGTCGGTGATGTCGTCGGCAGGACCGGCCGCACCGCCATCTCAGAACATCTTCCCCGCATGATCCGTGACTGGTCGCTCGATCTCGTCATCGTCAATGGCGAGAACGCCGCCGGCGGCTTCGGCATCACCGAGGCGATCTACCAGGAATTCCTGGACGCCGGCGCGGACGCGATCACGCTCGGCAACCACGCGTGGAATCAGAAGGAAGCGCTGGTCTTCATCGAGCGCGCGCCGCGGCTGATCCGCCCGCTCAACTTTCCGCGCCACGCGCCGGGCCGTGGCGCCACGCTCGTCGACACCAAGAACGGCAAACGCGCGCTCGTCCTCAACGCGATCGGCCGCGTCTTCATGGAGCCTTCCAACGATCCCTTCACCGCGGTCGAGCGCGAGCTCGAGGCCTGTCCGCTGCGGCAGGCGGCGGACGCGATCGTGGTGGATTTCCACGGCGAGGCCACCTCCGAGAAGCAGGGCATGGGCTTCTTCTGCGACGGCCGCGTCAGCCTGGTGGTCGGCACCCACACCCATGTGCCCACCGCCGATCATCAGGTGCTGCCGGGCGGCACCGCCTATATGACCGACGCCGGCATGACCGGCGATTACGATTCCATCATCGGCATGCAGAAGGAAGAGCCGCTGCAGCGCTTCCAGACCGGCATCCCCTCGGGCCGTTTCGAGCCGGCCGCCGGCGAAGCGACGCTGAGTGGTGTGGCGGTCGAGACCGACGATGCCACCGGCCTCGCGCTCCGCATCGCGCCGGTACGCGCCGGTGGACGTCTCGAACCGGCGGTGCCGGGATTTTGGGTGGGCTAGGCCGTGTACCCGTAAACCCGTTGATGACGCGACGAAGGCTATGTCCGCTTCGCCCCCGTTAGCGACCAGGCTCGCGCGGTCGCGAAGAGCGAACAACGGATGTGACGGCCCTCGCACGCGATTGGAGGGGATCGGCTGGCCGACGTGCCTTCAATCGGGTAGCCATTCCGTCTTGTAACAAACCCCACCACAGAAGGATTACGGTGCTTCGGGCCTCTCGTGAGCATTGCGCGCGGAAAAAGGAATCCGGCCTCGCCCCGATTCGGGCGGCCACCAAGCAACGCGCGCGCCTCCCTAATCGGCGGCGATGAGCGCGGCGGCAAGCTCCAGCGGCCGGTCAATCATCACGTCGTGGCCGCAGGCGAAGCTGACGAACTTCCAGCCAGGATCATCCTTGAAGCGTGCGCCGAATTGCTGGAACGGCGACGGCTCCCAGCCGGCGGCAAGCATGTACACGCGCTTCGGCACCTGCCGGCCACCGACTTCGAGCTTCTGCTCGAATGTCGCGAGCGGCTGCTTGACGCACATCGCGTCGACCCAAGCGGCGTCCTGGGCGTTGACGGCGAAAGCAGCCGCCGGAATGGGCGTGATCTTGTAACCTTCGCCTTTCTGCGCGGCGTCGTCACGCATCTGTCCCGATTGCTCGGCCGGCAGATAGTCGAACAGAGACTTGCCGTTCTCCGGCACGAAGGCGTCGAGATAGACTAGGGAACGGATCTTCGCCGCGATCTGCTCGGCGACGCCGGTGATGACCATGCCGCCGTAGGAATGGCCACACAGCACTACGTCCGACAATTCCTCGCAGCGGATGACACCGACGATGTCCTGAACGTGCGTGTCGAGATCGATCGCGCGGTTCATCAGATGAGCGCGCTCGCCGAGGCCGGTCAAAGTCGGCGTATAGACCTCGTGCCCGGCCTGGCGCAACAGCCGCGCCACCCGCTGGTAGCACCAGCCGCCATGCCAGGCCCCGTGGACGAGAACGAAGGCGGTCACGGTCGTCCTCCCTCCATCGCTACTGCGTCTTCGGACGCGGATCGTCCTTGGGATTGACGTAGTTGATGCCCCACGGACCGGTGCTGTTGAGCTGAATCACCGTGTCTTCGTCGGCGAAGAAAGAGTGCGCCGAACCAGGGGACAGCGCAAAGAAGCTACCCGCGGGAAGAATTTGAGCCTGGTCGTGATCGGCCGTCGTTCCCATCCCCAAGCGCGCTATCCCCGAGAGAACGGTGACGATCTCTGGCTTGGGATGGGAGTGCGGAGCAACGTGATAGCCCTGTGGCACTTTCAGACGAAACGCAAACAGGCCTTCCTTGCCCGGGTCGCCATAAAGCACCACCGCCTGCGCACCGGGTGGGAGGGAGGGGGGCGCCGGTCCCCATTTGATGTCCTGTGGCGAGATCAGCTTGTGCTCGCCTGTTTCCTGACCAACGGCGCTGCCAGACAGCGCTGCGAGTCCGATCGCCGTCATCGCAGCCATGTTGAGAAGGGTATGCCGCTTCATTGTGGTTTCTCCTTTGACTTAAGCACCTCCGCGCGCGAACCCGCGCGTTATAAATGGTGGAAAATCAGCGGTAAGATGGTTGGCTGAGATGGCGGTGCCCGCTTACGGCAGTGTCGCTGCCCATTCGCCGAACGGAACGTTCGGCGCGGCCCGTCTCTAGCGCAGCCGCTTACAATCTACCCGACCTTGCGACTGCGAGAGAGAGCACTTGTTGACGCAGGATACGAGCGACAATGTCGGGTTCGGGTCGTTTTCGACGGACTTAGCGCGGGTTGTTGGCTGGTTGGTGTCCCGCCGAAAAGCCAACTACCTCGCATTCGTTCGGCTTGTGTCGGTCCGGATGTGGCTCTGCGTTAATGAGTCCGCGCCTCAGTTCAAAAACGCGTGTCAACTGCGCGAGGGTCGCGCTGGCATACAGCCTCTTCGACCTGATTTCGTTTGTACAATCTCACTCGAAATGTTGCATCCGAATTGATGGCTCGGCTTTTCACGCATCCGGCGTGACATTGCCTCACGGTGGGGAGCGGTCCGTCGCGTTGCGCGGAGCGATCCCGGCCAGGGAGGCGACCATGAAGTTCGAGCAGATGTCGGACAGCATCTGGCTGCATCATCAGCCGCCCCATTATCCCTGGGACGATGGCGATGCCAGTTATGGTACGAAGTTCTCGCCGGCTCGTTTGCATCATCTTGCGACCGATAGCCATGATGATGTTGGCGGCTCCTCGTTGAGCTCGCCCTCTCACGCTTCCGTCACACCTTTCGATTCGACTGGAGATGGAGGCGGTGGCCTTCATGGCATTGCGGATATCCACCAATCCAACAAGGCGCAGGCCGATCAGCTCGGTGGAAATGGCGGAGGCGGCAACGCGGCGGGCGGGGGTCCTTCCGCACACCAATCCAGTTCCGGCAAGGGCGATACCGGGACGATCGATACGGGGGCAAACGCAGCCGGCAGCGGCGGCGACGGATTTTTCTATGGGGGCATCATTCACGCCTCGCTGGTGATCTATCAGCCGATCAACATCGCAGTATCCGTGGGATATGGTTCAATCGCCATCGCGAAGCAGACCAACGATGTGACTATCGACCAGTCGGCCCTTCAGATGGCCGGCATCGGAGGAGATGGCGGCAGCGGCGACATTGCCGCCGGCGGAGACGTCGACGTCTCTTCGTCCGGCTCCAACGCGATCACGACAGGCGACAATCACGCCGGCAACGGCGGCGACGGTCATTTCCTTGGCACGCTGCTGCATGCGCCTGTCGTCATCTATCATCCCGTCAACTTCGCGTTTGCGGCCCCCGGTGGTACCGCGTACGCCAGCCAGTCGAACACGGTCGAGATCGATCAGTCCGCCGTGCAGATCGCAGGGGTCGGCGGGCAGGGCGGAAATGGTAATGCCGCAATCGGCGGCGACGTATCCGTTCACAGTTCTGGTGCTGATTCCGGCAACGGCGGAAGCGGAGCGAACCAGATCGACACCGGCGGCAATCAGGCTGGCAACGGCGGCGACGGCCAATTTCATGGCGACCTCGTCCACAAGTCTGTCGTCGTCTATGATCCCGTCAACATCTCGGTGGCCGGATACAATTCCACCAGCCAATCCTACCAGCTCAACGACGTGCATCTGGATCAGTCCTCGTTCCAGATGGCCGGTCTCGGGGGCGACGGCGGCAGCAGCAATGTCGCGGGGGGCGGCAGCGCAGCGATCATCTCTGCGCTCCTCGGCGGCGGCTCGGATGCGATCGCTACCGGACACAACAGCGCGGGCAATGGCGGCAGCGGCCACTTCTCCGGCAATCTCATCGACGTCAGCGTTGCGATCTATGCGCCCATCAACATCGCCATCGCCGGACCGCATTCGACGGCCGAGGCGGATCAGATCAACAATGTCCATATCGATCAGAGCGCGGTTCAGATCGCCGGAATTGGCGGTAACGGCGGCCATGACAATCTTGCGCTGGGCGGCGACGTCGCGATGCATCTGTTGTCCGATCTTCATCTGATCGGATAGCGCAGAAATTCTCTGCCAACCACTCGAGCCGATGACAAGCGCATGGTCGCTTCGTGGCCAGGGCGGCGCCAACCCGCCGAATTTCGACAGGGCATGTAATCCTTTCGGGCGTAGTCCGTCGAGCCGAATGACATCCCATTTGGCATCTATCGTGCGCACATCGACGAGGGACAAACTCGCTCTGCGCATCCGCTTCCAGGACAGGGAGGAATGTCGCGCGAGGCAAACTCACCACGGAGGCTCAAATGTCGAAAGGCAAGGGATTTATCAAGGTTTCCGATTCGATCGAGTTCAAGTCAATCGATACGGGCGGTCAGAGCGTCGGAAACGGCGGCGACGGCTATTTCAAGGGAAGCGTCAGCAACACACCAACCATCAAGTTCGATCCGTCGAACAAGGCTGAAGGCTCCGACGTACACGTCAAGACCGGCGATTACGTCAGTCAAAAGGCATCCTGGGATGCCGACGGCGGCGACGCCAAGGCGTGGAAGCACTCGAAGGCTGAGGGCGGCGACGCCAAGTCGAACGGCGATCAGAGCTCGTCCAGCGGATACGACACCTCCAAGGTGTATGCCAACACGACAGCCGAGCAGAGCAACTACCTGAAGGCAGACATGCACCAGGAAGTCGCTGCGGGCATCGGCGGCGATGGCGGCAATGACAACCTTGGCATGGGCGGAGACGTCGACGTCCATATCGATACCTTCTGATCGGCCTCATTAAGGCGACGGAGACCGGCGGTCCGTGCCGCCGGTCTCCGACTCTCCGCGAAATAATCCGCGCAAAAGGGCAAGCCGAGAAGCTTTGGCGGTGACGATGATGCTGGTGCCGCAGCTCCGGTTGAATCTGCTGCAGACGCCGTGGACGCCGTTGCAGGCGGCGCTGCGGACCTGCGCAGGCTCGCTTGGGATCGTGTTCGCCTATAGCTGCAGCTACAATCTGCTGCTGTTCGCTCCCTCGATCTATCTGCTCCAGATCTACGATCGCGTGCTGCCGAGCCGGAGCAACGAAACGCTCCTGATGCTCACCCTGATCGTTGCGCTCACGGTCGTGGTGGGCGGGGTGCTTGACGCGCTGCGTCGGTCTGTGTTGGCCCGCCTGGGTGGCTGGCTGGAAGACCGGCTGCGTCCCACCGTGCTCTCCGCCTGCCTCGACCATGCTTTCCGCAGCGATTCGGCGCGCGCTTCGGATGCCTATCGCGATCTCACCGCCGTGCGCCAGTTCGTCGAGTCCGGCGCGTCCCTGACGCTGCTGGATGCGCTCTGGATCCCGCCGTTCCTCGCCGTGCTGTTTCTGGTGCATCCCCTGCTTGGAGCCATTGGCGCCTGCAGCGTGCTGTTTCTGTTCGGCCTCACGGTTGCAGGCGATCTTCTCACCGAGAACGCGCTGGCGAAATCCGCCGCTGCCCTGTCCAGAAGCTATGGCCGTCTTGCAACGGTGATCGGCAGCGCTCACCTGATCCGCAGCATGGGAATGCTCGACGACGTGGCGCGCCGCGTCTACCTGGATGCGCGCAACGCGCAAAGCGAGTCCAACCTGGCGCAGCGGCGCTACGAGGTCATCATGCTGATCGCCAAGCCGACGCGTGCGCTGGCGCAGGTCCTCATCATGGGCGCAGCCGCGTGGCTCGTCCTCGATCACGGCAAGAGCGCGGCCATCATCTTTGTCACGATGCTGATGTTCAGCCGTGCACTGGCGCCGGTCGAAGGCGCCGTTGCAAGCTGGAAGGCGTTGAGGAGAGCGCTGGATGCCTGCCAGCGGCTGACCGCCGTCCTTGCTGCCGTTCCACCTGCAGCCGAGCACGCGGACAGTCCGTCGGAACAGCCGACGGGCGATCTCGTCGTCGACAATATCGGCGCGAGGGTTTCGGAAGGCACCTGGTTTCCCGTCAAGACTGTCTCGTTCCGTCTCGCGCCGGGAGAATGCCTCGGCATCATCGGTCCATCGGGCTCCGGCAAGTCCACACTCGCGGGCATCATTGCGGGGATCCTGTTGCCGGGGCAGGGGCGCGTCCTCCTCGGCGAGACCGACATTTCGAGCCTGCGCGGCGCGCGGCAAGGCCGTTACCTCGGCTATTTGCCCCAGGACATCGATCTCGTCGGAGAAACGATCAAGGATATCATCGCGCGGCTGGATGATGCCGATCTGCCAAAGGTCATGCATGCGGCGAAGCTCGCCGGGATCCATGAGAGCATCCTGCGGCTGCCGCTGGGGTACGATACCCTTGTCACCAATGGCGGGGGCGCATTCTCGCGCGGATTTCGCCAGCGCCTCGGGCTGGCGCGGGCATTTTTCGGCGAGCCGCGGCTGGTCGTGCTGGACGAGCCGAATGCCAGCCTGGACTATACCGGCGAGCGCGTGCTGCTGGACGCCATCGAACAACTGAAGATTTCAAGCGTCACTGTGGTCATCGTCACGCACCGCATGGGCATCCTCGCGGCGACGAACAAGATCGCGATCATGCAGGACGGTGCGGTCACGGCGTTCGGCGAGAGCGAGGACATCTTCGAGCGGTATTTGAGCCGGCCGCAAGTGGCGTCTCAAGTGGCTTCTCAGGAGACGGCTGTCCCGTGATCGCAAACCTACGAGCCCTCGTGCGGCTGCCGCCAGCCATCCTGCCGAAGCGCGAGAGATCCGTCGTGATCACCGCGATTGACGAATTCGAGCCACGGCAGCTTCCGTGGTGCCCGGCACCGACGCAGGCCTCGCCGCGCGGCAGGCTCCGCCGCGTCACCCTGGCAGGCAATCTCTTGGTTGTCGGTTTTGTGCTGGGTCTGGGAATCTGGTCGGCCTTTGCGCCGCTTGAAAGCGCCGCGATCGCTTCCGGCGTGGTCGAATCGGAGTCGAGCCGGAAGACGATCCAGCACCTCGAGGGCGGCATCATCAGGAAAATCTTGGTCGCCGATGGCGATGTCGTGAGTGCCGGACAGACACTGATCGCGCTCGATGACACCAGGGCCCGCGCCGAGGTGCAGAGCCTGCAGGGGCAATTGTGGGATGCGGCCGCACGTGAGGCAAGGCTTCTGGCCGAGCAGCAGGGGCAGGAGCTGATCTCGTTTCCGGTCTGGCTCGACAGGATCCGAAGCACGAGCGGTTCGGTCGAGTCCGTGCTGGGGGCGCAGCAGAACATCTTTGAAACACGCCGGCAGGTGTTCCAATCCCAGGCCACCATCCTCAGGGAAAAAAGGCTTCAGGTCGCAAAGGAGATCGAGGGGCTCAAGGCGCAGGAGGACGCGGTGGCGCAGCGGGCGACCATCGTGCGCGAAGAGCTGGATATGGTAGCTATCCTGGTCAACAAGGGACTGGAGCGCCGTCCGCGGCTCTTGAACCTCGAACGGGAGCTGGCCGATATCGAAGGGCGGCGGGGCGAGATCGTCGCGCATATCTCGCGCGCCAAGCAGGTGATCAGCGAGTCGCAGGCGACGCTCCTGAAGCTGGAAAGCGACCGGCAGAACGAGATCGCACAGTCATTGCGCGAGGCGCAGAATCAGGGCTTTCAACTGCGCGAAAAATTGCTGGCGGCGCAGGACCAATTGTCCCGAACGGAGGTCAAGGCGCCGGAGGACGGGGTGATAACCGACCTGCGAGTTCACACGCCGGGCGGCGTGATCGGGGCCGGCGCTCCGCTGATGGATCTGGTCCCCCGGCAGGACAGGCTTGTGGTGATCGCACGCCTCAAGCCGGAGGATATCGACGTGGTTCATCCGGGGCTGAACGCTGACGTGCACCTGCTGCCGTACAATCAGCGTCGCGTCCCGCGCCTGACGGGAACGGTGATGCACGTCTCGGCCGACCGCCTGCTCGACAAGCGCACCGACCAGCCATATTACGCGACGAAAATCCGGGTCCAGGATAGCAGGATCGTCGAGAATGGCTTGAAGATCATTCCCGGGATGCCGGCCCAGGTGTTCATCACGACCGGGCGCGGCACCGTGGCGATCTACGCTTTGAGGCCTCTGCTCGACAGCTTCCACACCGCCTTCAGCGAAGACTAAACATGATGATATTGGATTGCATCCGCGATCGATGCTGCGCTCCCCTCTCCCGCTTGCGGGAGAGGGTCGGGGTGAGGGCTCTCTCCACATCGGGGCTCTCGCAAGTGGAGAGAGCCCTCACCCGGCGCTTCGCGCCGACCTCTCCCGCAAGCGGGAGAGGTAAGTGAAACAGCCAGATCAGGATGACGAGAATGCACCGGGCTCCGGTCCACGGTGACCGGTCGATCTTGCGCGCCAGCGCAGCACTGCCTCGGTGCGATTGCGAGCGGCACACTTTCGCATGATGTGGTGAATGTGCATCTTCACCGTGTTTTCCGAAAGCTTCAGCTTGGCGGCGATCAGCTTGTTGGGCAGGCCGAGCTCCAATTGCGCAAGCACGTGTTGCTCGCGGGGCGTAAACTCGATCTGGTCCTTGTTTGCCAGATATATCGGTGCCAACGGGCGCGGATAGATCGCTTCGCAGCCCGAAGACCCATTCTGTCCTTCAATTGAAAGCGGCCTGTAGACGCCGCCGGCGAGAACAAGACGCAAGCCGGCGACGGCGAGCTCGACCGGGATCGAGGTCGGGAAAAAGCCTCGAATTCCGCGATGCAGGGCCGCAAGCGCCGTGGCTTCATCATCCCGATTACAGAACAGGGCGATCGCGGCGTTGGGGCAGCAATCGGCGAGAAGCGCGAGATCACCGGCCACGGCGGGATCGGCGACCGATTTGTCCCCGATGCTGAGCGTTGCCAGCCGAACATCTCGTCCCGTGGCGCAACCCAGATTGTCGGTCGTGGCCATTTCGACGAGTTCGAAGCCGATCAGCTCCTGCCTGAGAATGTGCAGAATACAGGTCCGCGCAAGCGTGAGCGGATCGATGATGAGCAGGACCGGCAACGGCAACGATCCGTTGAGCCGCTCTGCAGCACTGACAAGGTCGTCCATAATATCCCCAATTGAAGGAATTGCTGACCTACCCCAATCACTTCCATGCCAATGAATAACGTCGCGCAACCGGCCTATGGCGCGAGCCCTTTGCCGATCGAACGCGCAGGTTGCTCACCGGTATCCGCTTTCCCGGTGTCACTCTTCAGTTGCAAATATTCCGATACGCGATCGCCGCGGCTGAATCTGCTTTGCCGTCGACGACATAGACGTCATCCTCCTTCACAAGATACAGAAACGGCTTCTCCCCGGTGTCCTCGCCCGACGCCTTCTTTCCCCTGACATGACCACAGATCGTGTCGACCGGCCGCCCGAACGTATTCTTCCTGATTGCCCGCTTCGCGTCGGTGAACTCGGCCGACGCCGGATCCTCCATTTTTGCGGCGACCGACATCTTCGCCTTGCTCAGGACAGCCTCTGATGTTTCAGCATTGGAGGCACGGTCCGCCATCGCCCTCGACGCCGGGTTTTTCCCACGCGCGACCTGTGTCTCCCGACGCGGCGTTGATCGCTTCTCGGGCTTTGCCGCTGTTGCCGCCTTCGTTGTCTTCGCCACAGGATTGCGCGTGGGTTCGCTCGCCTTCGGCTCCGTCGGAGGTGGCGCGCTTCCATCGAAGCAGATTTTCGACCCGCACATCTGCAAGCTCGCCTGGGTGGATACAGGCATGCCATAGCCGATCAGCATTCCTGCCACCAAGCCAATGAGAAGCAGTCCCATGCAATCCCCTCCCCCGGGGTGGGCAGACTTCCACTCGCACTTCTTGCGACTTGATTTTGCGCTGATCCTCTATGTGTCCCGCAAAAGCGTTAAGCGCGCATTAAGCGTCGAACCGTTGTTCAGCCACGCTCCTGCATGGTTAACGCGGAGAGGAAAAAGGACTTCCCCGACCTTGGCGCGGTCGCTGTGGAACAGCCAGCATCTGCCTGGGCGCTGGGCCTGTGATGCTGTAAAGCTCATCGTCATGCCAGACCTGACCCAACTCGCGCTCTACTTTGCGGCAGCTTTGGTGCTCGCCGTCACGCCCGGTCCGGGCATCTTTTACGTCGCTGCACGCACGCTCGCCGGCGGTCGTGCGGAAGGCGTAGCCTCCAGCCTGGGCACCGGGCTGGGCGGAGTGGTCCACGTCCTCGCGGGCAGCTTGGGCGTTTCCGCCATCGTGCTCGCAAGCGCGGAATTATTCACCGCGCTGAAGCTGATCGGTGCGGCCTATCTGATTTGGATAGGCCTTCGCACGTTCCAGTCGGCCCGCCGGGACGCGTCGGCAGGTATGAATGGCGGATCCGCGGCACCGCCGATCGGGCCGCGACGGGCGTTTCGTGAAGGGGTGCTGGTCGAGGCGCTGAACCCGAAGACAGCAGCCTTCTTCCTGGCCTTTGTCCCGCAGTTCGTGGACCCGAGCGCGGGCCCCGTCGCATTGCAATTCGTGGTGCTTGGCTTCGTTTCGGTCGCGCTCAACACCCTCGCCGATATCGTCGTTGCCTTTGCGGCGAGCCGCATCCGCGAAGGCGCAGCAGCACGTCCCGCGTTGATCCGCCGCCTGCGCGAGGCGTCGGGCGCCGCGATGATCGCACTAGGCATCGGCCTCGTCCTGGCGAAGCGCCCTGCCAACTGATTTCTGGCCTATGCTGCTTTCACGACCCGTCTTCGCAACCCGGCAACCGCGTCGTGAAGAACACCGGCGACGGGTTCTTGGCGGAGTTTCCGAGGTCAATCCGCCGGCACATGATCAATCCGATTGATCTGCAACACTTGGACGTTGACCTGCGGCAATCGCGGAATTTCAACCACCAACATGCTGATGCCTAAACAGACCGAAAGACATAGCTCCAATCGCGGCCATCTAAAGAAACCCTGATCAATATAGGGTCTGCTCGAGAACGAGGAGGTCTACTATGCTGTTGTCTAAAGTCGTTGCTTCGGCGCTTATCGTTGGAGCTACAGGCTCAATGCCCGTGTCTGCCGCGATGGCCGCTTCTGACTGTCCAAAGCTACTGGAAGTAGCGGATTGGGGCGAGAATTCGACCGGCGACATTAGCGTCGCGTCCGGAGCAAGCTGCCTGTTTCCGATCACGATGCGCGGCACGGTGAGTAGCTCAGACATTTTACAAAAGCCGGCGCACGGCAGGTTGAAGAAGATCAACACAACTACCTACGAATACAAGGCGAAGGCCAAGTATAAGGGAAGCGATACTTTTGCCATCAAGGCAACGGGACAAGGGCCGACGGCCTCCGGTACAACGGTGATTACAGTGAACGCGACAATCAAATAGCGTTCCTCGTGCACATAGCATGGTGGAGGCGTCGAATTGGCGCAAACTCGAACGCGGCGAGGTCGGGTCGCGTAAGGGCGCTGGATAGTTGGCTGTGGGTAGAAGTGAGCTGTACCCCGAAGAGCCAACATTCTGGCGGAAGCCTGGGAGCGTCCAGCCGCTTACGCTTAGCGAAGCCGGGTGTTGTCACACGTTCAATTTTCGCAACTCTTCGGTCAGAAGTATCTCGTCGCTGCGACGTTTGAAGGGCCAGCAACGCCTGATGTAGTCCCGCCGAAAATCCGGCTTGAGTGCCAACAGGCTTTTCCGAGCCCTCTGTGCGCCTTGCATATCGCCGTTCTTGGCGAGAGCGATCACCAGCAGCATGTGAGCAATGAAATGCGACGATACCTGCCGAGTTGCGATCTGGGCCCACTCCACTGATTTTGCCGGGTTATCCAGCAGAAGATAGGCCGTTGCCAACACCGTACCGTAGGAGGCCAGATTCGGGTCCCGTGGACTGAGCTCAACCGCCTTTAGAAGTGGCCCGATCGCTTCTCTTGGCTGACCCGCGACCACAAGGGCGAACCCCAATCCATAGTGGGCTTGCGGGGAGTGGGGGTTCAACTCGATTGCCTCATGCGTCTTTTCGACCGCCAGCTCGTGCTCTCGCCCCATCATGTAAAGCCTACCGAGAATGGCGTGAGCAAAAGAGTCGCGCCCGTCAAGCTCGATAGCGCGTTTGGCGGCCTTAAGGCCCTCACGGAGGGTCCCGGAACGATTGCTGACGTAGTCGAATATCAAGGACAAGTGGCAAGCATATCCAAGCATGGCATACGCCTGTGCAAACTGACCGTCCGAGGCGATCGCTGCGCGACAGTGCTTCTTTGCAGCACGAATGTCGTCTGAACCGAAGCGGTAAAGGTGCCAAGTCCCGCGTCGGTACTGATCCCACGCGTCGAGATTGTTGGCGGGTCTTGAGCGCGCGCGCTCCCATTCGGCAGCGGTCATCTCGGGCTCGACTGCTCCGAGGACAGTCTGCACAATCTCGTCTTGAACGTTGAAGATGTCTTGGAGCAGGCGATCGTAGTGACGAGACCAGAGTTGAATCCCATTCGATCCATCTACCAGCTCAACGCCTATTCGTACCCGGTTTCCGGCCCGCCGGATGCTGCCGCCAACGATGTAACGGACCCCGAGGTCGTTTGCGACCTGTTTTGGATCAGCCTGCTTGCCCTTAAAACTGAAACTGGAGCTGCGAGAGATGACGCGCAGCCATCGGACCCTCGATAGGCCGGAAATCAGGTCTTCCGTAACACCATCTGCAAAGTATTCTTGTGACGTTTCGCCGCCCAGGTCGGCCAATGGGAGTACAGCCACACCGGGCTTTTCGGCGCGCACCTCCATCGCGCTATCGCGGGTTACCGAGCCCACCGGGAATCCAGCGGTCGTTCCAATCTTGATCGCGTAGGCACGCACCGGCCTGGCTATGTTCTTGAGGCGTTGCTCGCCTGCGTCCTCGAAAGCAATCGCGAATTGGCCTCGTACGTACTCCTGAACGCGATCCGAAACGCAGATGCCGCCAGGCTCCGCAATCCCTTCCAGGCGCACCGCCACGTTCACTCCATCGCCGAAGATGTCATCGTCATCGATGATGACGTCGCCAACATTGATGCCGATGCGGAACTCGATCCTCCTCTCTCTTGGCAGCGCGCTGTTGCGTTCAACCATGCCGCGTTGCACGTCGACGGCGCAGCGAACGGCATCCACGACGCTGCTGAACTCGGCCAGGATGCCGTCGCCGGTGTTCTTAACGACGTGTCCGCGGTGTTCACCAATCTTGGGATTGACGAGGGCACGCAAATGTTCCTTTAACCGGACATGCGTGCCCTCCTCGTCGAGGCCGGTCAGCCTACTGTAGCCAGCGACATCGGCGGCGAGGATAGCGGTGAGCCGTCGCTCCAGGTGCGCCGTGGCCACGCTTACCTCCGGGATGGATTGAGAACAGCTTACTCGTATTGGGTAGCGGCGACCAGCAGTCCGTCGTCAAGCAGGGCCGATGCCGCCGAGCCGGTCATGCCGAGTGACCCTCGTAAGAGAGACGAGAGCGTCGTGCCCTCCGATGGTCTTGTGGAGCATCCTGGTCTAGCATGAAGCCGGGGCGGAACTTCACCCCGTGTGGACGGCGATCGTGCGGCCCGACCACGAAACTCCAGTGCGTACAAGGAGCGGAGCCACCTGCTGGGGCGGCGTAGGGTCGCCGTGGCGGCCATGGGCCGTGGTGGCGTGGGCCACGCTGCTCTTGGCAATTCTCGTCTCGTTCAGGCCGGCGGTCCCGGTCATCTGGGGCGACACGCCGCCCTTTGTGGAATCCGCGCTTCGCACGCTCGAGGCAGGACGGCCGACCGTGGCGGGTGGGCGCGATCCGGGCTACCCGACGTTTCTGGCCGTGATGTTTGCGTTGGGAGGTGACCTCGGAACGGTGGTGCGCGTGCAGCAGGCGGCGTGGGTCGTTTTGATGCTGGCGCTTGCAGCATCCGCGCAGGCGGCGACGCGCAACGCCGGTGGGCTCGTGCCGATCATCCTCGTCGCGACATATCCGGGCCTGCTGCTGTTCAGGAGCGTCCTCACCGCAGAGCTTCTCTTTGCGGTCTTCCTCAATCTGGCGATGGTTGGATTGCTCATTGCCACCTGCGTCAACGGGGCGGTGCGATGCTGCATGGTCGTTGCCTCCATCCTGTGCGCGGCGTTTGCGGCGTGCCTGAGATCGCAGGGATTCCTTGTCCTGATCGCGGCCATCCTGGTGGGCGCCTACCTTGCCCGGCCGGCAACGCCCGCGCGCCTTGCCGTGCTGGCCGCTTCCGTCGCGACGGCGCTGGCGCTCCTCCTCGTCGGCTCTCGGTTCGGAGCTTTGAACTCCGACCAGGCCTCGGCGGTGTTCGTCCCCAAGACGCTGTTCTGCAATCACCTGAACATCGTACTTGCAAGCGATGCAGCACGACGCGAGATCGTATCGGCGGCGGGCGACCGCGCTGATGCCACGATGGCGCGGCTTGCCGCCGACTTCGCTGCGGAGCCGGGCCGCTGGCCCGTGCTCGGGTTCTTCGGCGATGCGTGCCTGTTCGACACCGAATTGGATCGAGATCTCGCCGACGATACCGGACATGTCGTCAGTGCGGCGTCAGTCTATCGGCGCATCTTTCTGGCCGCCGTGCACGACCGACCGCTGGCCTACGCAGGCAAGTTCGTCCGTCAGATGGCTTATGGCCTCTCGCTGGCATGGCCGCCTTACGGACTCGAGCCTGCCATACCGGTGTCCAGCGACGACGTGCCGCATGTGTCCGAGATCATGACACGGCATGGCCGAGCGGCTCAGGCGATCGATCTAAAAGGCGGACCAGTTCGGATCGGCCTATTGTCGGATTTCCCGGGCATGTCAGCCTATCTGTTCAAGGCATTGTCCGCGACCTTCGTTATCGCTGTGATATTTTGGACGGTGGCCGCTGTGCGGCGTCGGCGCCGCGCTTTCGTGACGCGTGCAGGCATCGTGATCGCGATGTGGGTGGCTTCGATCGCAACCGCCGCCGGCGCCCATACCCTCGATGTCTCGCGATATCTGATTCCCGCAGTGCCGATGGTGGGCCTCATGCTGTCCCTTTTCGTCGTCGAACTGACTGAGATGATAGCGGCTGATCACGCGGCTCTATCCGCGACGATCAGACGTGCGATGCGTTTCGGCCCAAGGAGCGGCAGTCTTCGAAATCAAATCGGAACAGAGTAACGGTGATCTGCGAAGAATGACGTCGGCAGATGCGCCGAAGCTAACATATGATTGGTCGGCCTGCCTACTTTACAACACTTTGCGGTTGTTTAAGGCAACATGAGCGCCGTCGGCGTTGCCAGTGCCTCATCGCCGCTGGCGGCCAGAGTAGATCCTTAACGCCTCATGGAGGATCTCATGTCCACAGCGTTCCGCGTGGTTCTCGAAGGCAGCCAGGAAGTCCCCCCGAACGACTCGACGGCAAGCGGCCTAGGAACTGTCATCTTTGACAGTGCGGCAGTAGCTGCGACCTATTCGTTTCGGATTGAAGGCGTCGACTATGGCCCGGCTATCGGTGGGCCCGCGCAGACCCCGACAACCCTCGACGATGTCACCAGCACGCATTTTCACAATCAGGTGCGAGGCGTAAACGGGCCCGTTGTGTTCGGGCAGATCAATCCGGCCCAGGATAACGACGATCTTGCCATCACGCTGAACGCGGATGGCTCCTGGATGGTGAGCGGCCGCTGGGAGACCACGGACCCGGCCAACGTTTCTATCGCCGACTTCGCCGCCACACTCGGTTCGGCCCCGGTGGGATCCGAAGTTCCGCTCTATTTCAACGTGCATACCAACCAGTTTATGGGTGGCGAAATCCGGGGCCAACTGGTCGCCATCGCGGATGACAACGCGAACGTCGTGGAAGGCACGGCAGGGAACGACCTGCTCCCTGGACTAGGCGGCGATGATGTCATCCTGGGCCGTGCGGGGGATGACACGATCGAAGGCGGTGATGGCAACGATTTCCTGTCCGGTGGACGGGGGAACGACAACATCAACACCGGTGCAGGCAACGACGTCGTGCTCGGCGGAGCAGGCGACGACCGGATCGGCGGCATGGCCGGCAGGGATATTGTACAGGCCGGTGCCGGCGACGACTTTATCGCGTGGAACGATCCGACGGGTGATGTCGTGTTCGGTGGTCGCGGTAATGATACCATTCTCGGCGGCAACGTTGCGGCCGACGAGATCCACGGTGGCGCCGGAGACGACCTCATTCGGGCATTCGCGACATCGCCGGAGGACGCTACCGCAAGCGACAAGCTGTTTGGCGATAGGGGCGACGATGTCGTGATCGGCGGAAACGCCGCCGATACCATCGAAGGCGGACGCGGCAATGACTTCCTGACCGGCAACGATGGCGCCGATGTCTTCGTGTTCCGGGACAACGGGGCCGGCGACGACATCATCACCGATTTCGATCCGTCTGAAGACGTTGTCCAGTTGGAGGGGTTCGGTGCAAGTTTCGACCCCCTGGCAGCGCTGACCGCGCAGCCGCTCGGCACCGAGCTGGATCTGGGCGGCGGCAATAGCGTGCTGTTTCTGGGCCGCACCTTGGCCGAGTTCAGCGCCGACGACTTTCAACTCATGTAACAGCGGCGTCTCGTAGCCCGGGTTCTTTGTGCGAGGCAGGCGCGGCAGGGCGCCGGCAGGTCGGCCAAGGTCGCCACGCTCGATGTAAATCCTGTCTAGATATCTGTTAGGCGCGCGGGCTTGAGGTTTCTTATGCCCAGCCATTGAATTTTGAAGCGTCAAGAATTCTACGGATAATTTTCGCGCCGCCGTCATCAAAGCTTCACTGCCCAGCGGTTAGGGTCAGCCAACATGTACAGACAAGTTGTCGATGAATCGCGACAACAACTATGTCGAAGCCTGGCATTGGAGGTGGATCTCGATGGACGTTTCTCGGCAATTCCCGACTGTCCAGCGTCTCGCTCCGACATTCGTAGGTGAGCTTCAGGACCTCCTGATTTCCGAAGCGTCGGTCGTCGAGCATCGCGACGTCATCCGTCGCGCTTACCTCGATCACAAGGTGATCGTGCTGCGAAATCAGAACATTACGCCCGCGGCATTCGCTGCTTTCGGTGCGATCTTCGGAGAGGCAGAGCCGCATCACGTGATTTCGATGCGTCATCCCCAGCAGCCCGAACTTACGATCCTGTCCAACCAGGACGAGGTTGGACGCAATCCGCAAATGAAGACGTTTGGTGCCGGTTGGCACTCGGATTATTCGTACAAGGCGGTCCCTGCGGCCGCTACCATCCTGCTCGGTACAGAGGTGCCGAGCGAAGGCGGTGATACGATCTTTGCGGATACGGCGGCGGCGTTTGCCGATCTTGCCGAGGCGCGCAAGGCCGAACTGCGAAGGCTGCGCGTCCGCCACGAATACCGGTGGTCTCCCGACCGTTCACATCCGGGCGCTCGCTGGAACGCGCTGACCGAAAGCGAGCAGAGGGCGACTCCGGAAGTGATCCATCCGTTGGTCCGTCGCCATCCCGAAACAGGAGCGGAGTCTCTATTTATCGCGCCAAGTCTCATCTCCGGCCTCAAGGGGATCGAAGGCATGGAAGAACAGGAAGGCTTGGCGCTGATTGAGGAGCTTGGCGCCCACATCCTCAGCCCGAAATATGTCTATCGGCACGTCTGGAAGCCGTTCGATGTCGTGGTCTGGGACAATCGCTGCACCAATCATTGTGCGACGACCGACGAGCTTCCCGCTACTGCGGTGAGGCGGATGTTCCGCATCACGACCAAGGGCACGGTACCTGTTCCAGCGTAAGCCGCCTCGCGCTCTTTCCACTATGTCTGCGGTCCAGAACCGCGACGACGCGACTTCGGGCCAATTCCTCATGCTGATCCATCGCTCCGCGAGCTGCCGCTATGTCTGACGTCATTGTCTCAGGTGCACTTGCTCGCTCACGGGCCGATCGCCGTCACCTCCGGTCTGGTCTCATTCGCCTTGCGATTGGCGGCTGCATCGTCGCCGTCTACTGGTACAGCCTGAATCTCGTCGACTTCGATCTGCGGCGCCTTGTCGAAGGCACGCCACAGATGTTGTCGTGGATCGCCAAGGCATGGCCGCCGGACATCAAGGGACTTGATCTGCTGCTGTTGCGCGCGGCAGAAACCGTCGCGATGGCTTTGGTCGGCACAACCATTGGCGCCGCGATCGCGGCTCCGCTTTGTGTCCTGGCTGCGCGCAACCTGAACCCGTTCGATTGGCTATACCTCGCGGCGCGCTGGCTGCTCAATGGATTGCGCGGGATCGACTCGTTCATTTTCGCCATTCTGTTTGTCGTCGCTGTGGGGTTAGGTCCCTTTGCTGGTGTCCTTGGTGTGAGCGTTCACACCGCTGGCATTATCGCCAAGCTCTGGTCCGAAGCGATCGAAGAGGTCGATCAGGGGCCGCTCGATGCCGCCATGCTGACGGGCGCGACGCGTCTCAAGGTCATGTCCTACGCGCTGTTGCCGGATATCATGCCGGCCCTCACCTCGGTCGCGCTCTACGCACTTGAGCTCAACATCCGCTCATCGACCGTCCTCGGTCTCGTCGGAGCCGGGGGAATCGGTCAGGAGCTGAAGAATAGCGTCGATCTTCTGTTCTTCCCACGGATTCTGACCATCCTGGTGATCATCCTTGTCATGGTCACCATCGTCGATCAGCTAAGTGCCGCGATCAGGCGGAGGATGATATGACAGCCAGCGGCCTTCCCGCGGGCGACAAGCCCATCCTGAAGGTTGAACATCTTTCGAAGCGCTACGGCGACAAGCCAATTATTGACGATCTGAATTTCAGCGTTGCGGCAGGCGAGTTCGTGGCGTTGATAGGCTCGAGCGGTGCAGGCAAGACAACCCTGTTCAAGGTTATTACCGGTCTGGTGTCGCCGAATTCGGGGGCTGTCACTTTCGATGGCGAGCGGCGCCTCGATCGGCTGAATGGCCGGGCGCTCCGCGAAGCGCGGCGCGAGATGGGATTTGTCTTCCAGCAGTTCAATCTGATCAAGCGGATGACCGCGCTCCAGAACGTGCTTGTCGGACGACTGGGTCATGCACCGACATGGCGCGTTCTGCTTCGAAAGTTTGCGCGGGAGGACATTGCGCGCGCGGAGGCCGCGCTGGAGCAGGTTGGCCTTGCCGATCTGCTCCATCAGCGAGTCGACCGGCTGAGCGGCGGACAGCAGCAGCGGGTGGCCATTGCGCGCGCGATCACGCAGGAATGCCGCTTCATTCTTGCTGATGAACCTGTTGCGAGCCTCGACCCTGAATCCGCTTCTGGCGTGATGGAAACCTTACAGGAGGTTGCCCACGATCAGGGGCTTGGAGTCCTGTGCAGCCTGCATCAGACCGATCTTGCGCTGAACTTTGCCGATCGCGTGATCGGCTTGCGGGCTGGGCGGATCGTTATCGACGCTGCAGTCGGCGAGGTCGACAGCAAATCGCTCGAAACAATCTACGGTCAATCGCGCCAGCGCCGATCTCGCGCCCGGCCGGAAAATGCTGGAGCCCGCTCCGGCCATCTCCTTCTGAATATCAATCATGGAAACTGCCGATGAATAAACTGTCGTCCGCATTCGGAAATGGTGCATCGATCACGCGTCGCACAGCCTGCGTCGGCGCCGTTGCGACCGCGGCTCTTCTGATGTCCGGAGGAAGCAGAGCAGCCGCCCAAGGCGAGCCAATCCGTTTTGGCGTGGGTCCGACGCTGCCGACGCCTGACGATTCCCGCCGCGCTTGGGAGCCCTTGTTCAAGCAGATCGCTGAAAAGCTCGGGCGTCCGTACACGCTGGTCGCGACGACCGACTGGGCGGGGATATCTGTTGCACTCGCCAGCGGAAAGATCGACGTCTCATTTATCGGCGCGTGGGGCTACATTCTGGCCAAGCGCGAAGGCCGCGTGATTCCCATGGCGGTGGCGAAGCTGGATGGCCTGACGACGTACCGCGCGATCGTGGTGGCACGGAAGGAACTGGCCAATGCCAAGTGGCCGCAGGATGCGAAGGGGTTGCGCGTTTCCTTTGCCGATGTCGGCTCTACATCGGGCTGGCTGATTCCGAGCTATTGGTTCAAGCAACAGGGCATCGACCCGAAAACCTACTTCCGGTATAGGGACGGCGCAACGCACGCCGCCAATGAAACGGCCGTTGCGAACGGCCAGGTAGATTTCGCCACCGACAACGACCGCAACCGGCAGCTTATGATCGACAACGGAACACTGAAAGCCGAAGCGTCCAACATCGTCTGGCAGTCCGATCCCATTCCAAACAGCCTGATCGCCGCCCGCGGGGATCTCGATCAGCACACGTTTGACACCGTCAAGCGCGTGCTGCTCGATCTGAGCGAGGATGAGGCCAGGAAGCTCATGCCAAAACACTATACCGGCTTCGCGGCCACCCAGGACAGCGATTACCGTCTCATTGAGGATGCGGGTGTTACGCTGGGGCTACTCAAGGCGCCGTAAGATTTTGCTATGAAGAACAACGGCCGTGCAACCTCACCGACGGCCGAAGGACAGGTGCGCAGTATCATCGGCGCAGACTGAAAACTATTTAAGGTCTAGGGAATGTCGTTCGCAACCAATCGCGCAAGTCTCGCGAACAGCAACCGCTGGCAGGATATCAAGGAGAAACTCGAAGAGGCCGTCATCTCCGGCGACATCGCGGTGGATGGCCGCCTGCCGAGCGAGAGCGTGCTCGCGACCTCGTTTGGTGTCCACCGCCATACGATCCGGCGTGCGCTGGCAGAACTTGCGGCGGATGGTTTGGTTCGGATCGAGAAGGGCCGGGGCAGCTTCATCGAAGAGGAGACGCTCGAATATCGCATCGGACGGCGGACACGATTCAGCGAGAACGCGGAACGGTCCGGCCTGGAGCACCATGCGCAACTCCTGGACTCGGCGGAAGAAAAGGCCAGTGAGGATGTCGCCGATGCGCTCGGTCTGCGACGCGGCCAGCATGTGATTGTGCTGACCACGCTGCGTCATGTAAGCGGCCGTCCCATGAGCCTCGCCTCTCACTATGTCGCGAGAGATCGTTTCCGGGGAATGCGGGATGCCTTCCTTAAGACGGGGTCGATCTCCCTGGCACTCAAGGAATTTGGAGTTTCGGATTATCTCCGGAAATCCAGCCGGGTTATTGCACGCCTGCCGTCCGAAGAAGAGGCCAAGCGTTTAAGTCAGCCACGGAGCCAGCCGATTCTCGTCATCAACAGTGTCAATGTTGTGCCCGACGGGCCGCCGGTGCTTTTCACCATCGCGAGGATGTCCGCGCTACGTGTACAGTTGATGTTCGAGGTCTCGGACCCGTAAATGGCGTGGGCAAGCTTCGGTTCTGATTCGATCGGAACTGACTGAGACGATGATGGCCGATCACGCGGCTCCCTTCGCGTCGGCCAAGCGTGCGATGCGTTCCTATCTCGGCTTGCGAAAGTCTTTGGATCTGAGCTCACGAGGAAGCGCCGTCAACAAAAGTACTGCGCAGAACACACAAAGACCAGCGATGACGTACAGCGCCGGCGTCGTGCTGCCTGTCAGATCCTTGACTGAACCGACCATGACCGGACTCACAATGCCGCCAACCTGACCCAACGTGTTGATAAGGGCGATCCCGCTCGCGGCTCCGGCGCCCGTCAGTATCTTCGGAGGCAATGTCCAAAATGTCGGGATTGATGCGACCACGCCGCCCCCGAGCACGGCAAGCGCACCAACCAGGAAGGGAACGCTCTTGTCGAAAATGCCGGTAGCAAGGAAGCCGAACGCTGCGGCCAAGACAAGCCCGGCAACAAACTTCGGACGTTCACCGGATGCGTCAGAGAGCCGCCCGACGATCAACATGCAGATGGCGCCGCAAATATAAGGAATAGCGGTCAGGAAGCCGATTGCGCTCGCGCTTCCCCCGCCAGCCGTCTTTATGAGATCCGGCGCCCAGAAATTGAGTCCATAGGACGCGATCTGAATCAGAAAGTAGATAAACCCAAGCAGCAGCACGCCAGGCATGAGCAACGCCTGCCAAGCTGAACGCTCGCCAATTTCGCTCTTCTGGCGGTCCAATTGCGCCGAGATAAGACGACGCTCGTCGTTGCTCAGCCATTTCGCATGATCAATGCTGTCGTCAAATCGAAGCAGGACAACCAGTCCCAGAACGACGCACGGAAGACCACCGGCCAGGAACAACCATTGCCAGCCGGCCAAACCGTGCAGCCCGTTCATATAGTTGAGAATGAGGCCCGAAATCGGCGCTCCGATGATTCCCGAAAATGCAGTCGCGAGAAAAAAGACCGAGGTCATGCGTCCGCGATGGGATTTTGGGAACCAAAGAGTCAGATAGTAGAGAATGCCGGGAGCGAATCCGGCTTCCATGGCGCCGATCACGAAGCGCAGTGCGTAGAACTGCCATTCGGTATGGACGAAGACCATGGCTGCTGTCGCGAGCCCCCAAGAGATCATAATGCGGGCGATCCAGCGTCGGGCGCCGAAGCGATACAAAAGCATGTTGCTCGGTACCTCAAGCAGGACATAGCCGACGACAAACAGGCTCGCGCCGAACCCATAAGCTGTGTTGCTTAGACCGAGATCCGCCTGCAGCGGTGCTTTGGCGAAGCTGATGTTCACACGATCGAAGAATGCAAAAAAATAGCAGACGATGATCAGCGGCATCAGGCGCCAACCTATCTTGCTGATGACCTGCTGCTCGCTGATCGTCGCATCGAGGCCCGCATCAGGCGCCGTGGTGACCGTCATGATTTCCTCCGTTATTTTTTGATGTGATTGCAGGTTGCTCAGGCGGGCTGCTGCCGTAACCGTTCTGGAATGGGGTGCAGATCCAGCGGACGCCCGGCCTTTGCGACTTGGCCCGGCACGTCATGTCCGACCAATGCGGGCAATCGCTTCGAAAGATCGATCAAGCGATCGAGGTCGAGGCCGGTCCTCAGGCCGATTTCATGGCAGAGATTGACCAGGTCTTCGGTGCAAACATTCCCGGTCGCGCCCGGCGCAAATGGGCAACCACCCAATCCGCCCAGCGCCGCATCGAAGCGGCGTGCACCGCTGTTGTAGGCCGCGAGCACATTGACCAGCCCGAGGCCCCGCGTGTTGTGGAAATGGAGCGTGAGCTTGTCCGAGGGAAGAACAGTCAGGACCTCGGCCACCAATCGCGAGACCTGATTGGGGTTGGCCATGCCCGTGGTATCCGCGAGCGTTATGCCGTCGGCACCGAGATCGAGGTACCGTTTGACGATGTCCAGGACCTTTCCGGAGGGCTGTACTCCCTCGAATGGGCAGCCGAACGCCGTCGCGATCGTGGCATTGACCAAAGCGCCAGCCGTGCAAGCCGGGTCAACGATTTCGGCAAGGGACGCGAGTGAGCGATCATGCGTCATGTTCATGTTGGCGCGATTGTGTGTCTCACTTGCCGACATCACAAAATTGAGCTCGTCGGCACGCGCTGCCAAAGCGAGCTCAGCGCCTTTCCGATTCGGAATCAGCGCCGTGTAGATCGTTCCGGGGCGCCGCCTGATGCTGGCAAATACGTCTCCTGCGTCCCGAAGCGCAGGGACAGCCTTTGGCGAGACGAATGATGAGACTTCGATGCGCCGAAAACCGATTGCCGACAAGGAATCGATCAGCCGTACCTTATCGTCCGTCTCGATCCATCGCGTCTCGATCTGCAACCCGTCGCGTGGCGCCACTTCCTGGATCAGAATGTCCGGCAGCTCGGCGGTCATTGCACCGCTCCGATGCGGCGCAGTTGCACGATGTCGGCCTCATCCATGCCGAGCGACTTCAACACCTCGTCGGTGTGTTGCCCGAGTGTCGGACCTGGCCACCTTACGCCGCCAGGCGTATCCGATAGCTTCGGCGCGATGCCCGGCATCTTCACGGTGACGCCGCCGGGAAGCTCGGTCGGCCGGATCATGTCTCTGGCAGCGTAGTGGGGGTCGTCCACGATATCGGCGACCGAATAGATTCGAGCCGCGGGGACGTCGGCCGCATCAAGGCGAGACAGGATCTCGTCGATGGTTCGTTGCGAGGTCCATGCGCTGATGGCGGCATCGAGGACCGCATTCCTGCGCACGCGTCCGTCGTTGTTGCCGAGCATCGGATCTTCACCGAGATCCGGCCGGTCGATGACGCGCATCAGACGCTTGAATATCGTGTCGCTGTTACCGGCGATGACAACATGACTTCCATCTGAGCTTGGATAGGTGTTGGAGGGACTTATGCCGGGTAGTGCTCCGCCGGTGCGGGTCCTGACATGGCCCATGAGATCATACTCGGGAACCAGACTTTCCATGAGGTTGAACACGCTCTCGTAGAGAGAGACGTCGACGATCTGCCCCTTGCCCTGGCCTGTCTTGACCCGCAGCAGCGACATGAGCGCCCCAATCACACCGTGCAGCGAAGCGAGACTATCGCCGATGCTGATGCCGACGCGTGCCGGCGGATTCTCCGGATCACCGGTGGTGAATCGCAATCCGCCCATGGCTTCGCCGATGGCGCCGAACCCCGATCGATCGCGGTAAGGACCGGTCTGCCCGTAGCCGGAGATACGCACCAGGGTCAGGTTGGGATTGAGCGCCGAGAGCACGTCCCAGCCGAGGCCGAGCTTCTCAAGGTTGCCCGGCTTGAAGTTCTCGATCACGACATCGGCTTGAACAGCCAGGCGGCGAACAACGGCACGCCCTTCCGCTGACTTCAGATCAATCGCGATCGACTTCTTGTTGCGGGATTGCAGATACCACCAGAGCGATGTCCCTTGATGGAGCTTTCGCCACTTGCGCAGGGGATCTCCAATCCCGGGCTGTTCAACCTTGATGACGTCCGCGCCGAATTCGGCAAACAACCGCGCGGCAAATGGTGCCGCAATCAGTGTTCCCAGTTCGACAACTCGAATACCGGATAGTGGCCCGTCCACCTCTGGCGCTCCTCGACACGTTGTTTTGTCGAGGTGTCGCCGAGCAGGCGGGCCTAAGTCCAATATCCGTTGATGAACGCGCGTTCGCAGATGACGAACGCGCGCGACGCGCGATTAGTGCACGGAACTGCCGGAATGTCTGAGGTGATTGAGCATCAATCGACTGGTGGCCGACAGCCCTGCGGGATCTCTGGCAATCAGCACCAGCTCACGGTCCGCCCATTCGTCGCTCAGCTCCACGGCGGACAAATCCATGCCGTGGCTCAAGACGTCAAATGCGCGGTTCGGGATCAAGCCGATGCCCATTCCAGCCTGCACCATCCGGCAGACAGCATCGAAACCGGGGACGTGGACTCTTAGCCTGATCGACTTGCCGATCTGTTGCGCCGTGTATTGCGAGCGAAGATAGATCGAGCTTGTAGCGAAAAGGCCCACATGATCGTAGTCCAGCGTATCGGCGAAGGAGACTTTCGTTGCGCGCGCCAGCGGATGATCGGACCTTACCACGATAACGAGGCGATCCCTTCGGTACGAATACCGCTCCAGTCCGCGCGTAGAGACGTCCGCAGAGCAGATGCCGATATCCGCGACGCCTTCCTCGACACCGCGAACGACCTCGGCGCTGGGGCGCTCCTGAAGATCGAGCCGCACCAACTCATGAGAGCGAAAGAATCCGGGCAGATCGTCCGGCAGGAACTCGACGATTGACGACAGGTTTGCCAGCATTCGCACATGTCCACGCACGCCGCGCGCGTGCTCCGCCATGTCGACCGCGATCTTCTCGATGTTGAGCAGCGTGACGCGCGCGTGATGCAACAGCGATTCGCCGGCCGGCGTCAGTGTCATTCCGTTTGGGTGTCTCTCGAACAGGGCGACCTGAAGCGCCTGCTCAAGGTCGTGCATGCGTTTGCTGACTGCGGAAGGTGCTATCGCCTCTCTTTGCGATGCACGCGTCAAATTACCTTCTTCGCAGATTGCGATGAATAACCGCAAAGTCGTCAGGTCAATGCGTCGAACGAGATCGATCTTGTACGGTACGCTTGACGGAACCGGCTGTGTCTTTTGCATCACCAATGTCCCAGGCTGCGCAACCGTATCGCAACAGAAGACCGGCAATTTCTCAAATATTGAAGAGGAATCGAGTGATATCAGAATCTCATACCAACTGGTGCAGCATTGCGCCGAGAATCTTCTAACACCAAAATGTGAGCGCAACTTTGCGCAGCCTCTCCCCGCGAGAGCCAGGGCCTATCGCATGTGAAACAAAACTTGGTGGGCGGTCCCTTCGCGGCCCATCCTTCGAGACGCCGCTTCGCGGCTCCTCAGGATGAGGTCGAATTTCTCGGCGCAATCTTAGACCCTCATGGTGAGGAGCGCCGCTTGCGGCGCGTCTCGAACCATGAGGCCCCCCTCGTTCACAGCCACCAAAACAGCTATATGCGATAGCCCTACCGCAAGAGCGGGGAGAGGCGATCCCGAACACTTATTGCGCCGTCTGTTGCCGCAGCTCCGCGACATCCTTGGCCGTGAGCTTCGAGCCCTTGGCGCCGAAGCGCGCGGTGACGTAGTTGGCGACCGCCGCGATCTCGTCATCCGAATAGGCGTTGCCGAATGCCGGCATCGAGAGCGCGCCGTCGGGCGTAAAACGCTTGGTGCCGGATATGACGATCTGCGCGACATTGGTGGCGGCAGGATCGTTCACGGACCATGCGCCGGTCAGTGTGGCCATTGGCGACACCAGGCTCTCGCCGGTCCAACCGTGGCAGCTCACGCAGGCGCCTTCGAACACGATCTTGCCGCGGGCATCCGACGTGACGCCTTCCTTGTGCGAGGCAGGCGCGGCGGGTGCCGTGGTCGCCGGCAGGTCGGGCGAGGGCTGCGGCGGCACGCTGCGCAGGTAGACGGCGATGGCGCGGACGTCTTCCGGCGCGAACTGGCTCAGGCTGTGGTCGACCGCTTCGCCCATCGGCCCGGAAGCGGTGCCGTGGCCGAGCGCGTGGCCGGTCGAGAGGTAGGAGACGAGCGCCTCATCGCTCCAATTGCCGAGGCCGGTCGCCTTATCGGAGGAGATGTTGAAGGCGCGCCAGCCGGCGGTCACCGCGCCGGAAAATTTCTTGCGGTTGTCGAGCGCGAAGCCGAGATTGCGTGGCGTATGGCACTCGCCGCAATGGGCGAGTGCTTCGGCGAGGTAGGCGCCCCTGTTCCATTCCGGGCTCTTCGAGGTGTCAGGCGCAAAGCGCGTGTCCGGGTTGAACACCGCCGACCAGAACAGCATGGCCCAGCGCTGGTTGAACGGGAACGCCAGCGTGTTCTCCGGCGCCGGCGCGCGCACCGGCGGCAGGCTGAACAGATAGGCCTTCACCGCCAGCACGTCCTCATCCGTCATATAGGTGTAGGACGGATAGGGCATCGCCGGGTAGAGCATCGCTCCGTCATGGCGCTTGCCCCGCTGGACCGCGTTCAGGAAATCCTGGTCGCTGTAATTGCCGATGCCGGTGTCCCTGTCGGGGGTGATGTTGGTCGAATAGAGCGTGCCGAACGGCAGCTTGAACGCCAGCCCGCCGGCGAATTCGCGTCCGCCCGGCTTGGTGTGGCAGACCATGCAGTCCGCCGCCTTGGCGAGATATTCGCCGCGTTCGACCAGGCTCGCTTTCTCCAGCGCCACTGGTGCGCCGGTCGGCTTGCCGGCGCGGTAGTCGGCGACGGCCGCCTTGGTGCCACCGGAGAAATCAAGCGGGCCTGGACCGCGGACGACCCAGACGCCGATCGCCACCGCCGCGATGACGATCACGGCAAGGCTCAACAGGATACGCATTGGCGGCCTCATGCCTTCTTCCCCACGGCGATCAGTGAACGGTCAATCGGCATCCGCCGCAGCGCCACGCCGGTTGCGGCAAGAATCGCGTTGCGCAGCGCCGGCGGTCCGGCATTGACGCCGGCCTCGCCGATGCCGCCGGGCGGCTCGCCGCTTTTGACCACGTGCACCTCGATCTTCGGCGTCTGGTCGATGCGCAGCATGCGGTAGTCATGGAAGTTGGACTGCTGCACGCGGCCCTTGTGAATGGTGATCTCGCCGTAGAGCGCCGCCGTCAGGCCAAAGATCAATCCGCCCTCGATCTGAGCCTTCACGGTGTCAGGATTGACGGCGATGCCGGTATCGACCACCGAGACGACACGGCGTACCGCCACTTCGCCCATCTCGTCGATCTCGGCCTCGACCACGGTCGCAATGAAGGTCTCGAACGAGGGCTGCAGGCAGACGCCGCGGCCGACACGCGGCGGCAGCGGCTGACCCCAATTGGCCTTCTCCGCGGCGGAGTTGAGCACTGCAAGCGCCCGCGGCTTGCTCGCCAGCATGTTGCGACGGAATTCCACCGGGTCCTTGCCGGCCTTGCGCGCCAGCTCATCCATCGCGCATTCGACCGCGAACACGTTGTTGTTCGGGCCGACGCCGCGCCAGAAGCCGGTCGGCACCGCCAGCGGCTCGGCGCGGACATATTCGACATGGAAGTTCGGGATGTCGTAGGGCGCGTCGACGGCGGCATCGACCGCGTCGATGTCGATGCCCTTCTGGAACGCCGGCGGCAGCCAGCGCGCCAGCACCGCCGAGCCGGCGACCTTGTATTTCCACGCCGCCACCTTGCCGTCGACCAGCGTCGCGGTGACGGTGTCGCGATAAATAGGGCGGTAGACGTCGTGCTGGATGTCCTCCTCGCGCGTCCACACCACCTTCACGGGATAATCGACCTGCTTGGCGATCTTCACTGCGGCGACAACCATGTCCGGCTCCAGCTTACGGCCGAAGCCGCCGCCGAGCAGATGGTTGTTGACGATCACTTTCTCGACCGGAAGTCCGGCGGCCTTCGCCGCTTCCGATTGCACCCGGGTCATGATCTGCGTGCCGGTCCAGATCTCGCAGGAGTCCGGTTTCACATGGACGGTGGCGTTGATCGGCTCCATCGACGCATGCGCCAGGAACGGCATCTCGAAGCTGGCTTCGAACTTGTCGCCGGTGGCAAGCCCCTTGGCGATGTCGCCGACGGATTTCGCAACGGCGCCATCCTTTTCGCTGGCGGTGCGCAGATGCTGCCAGATTTCCTTCGAGTCGATCTTGGCGTTCGGCCCTTCGTCCCACTCGATCTTGAGTGCCTCGAGGCCCTTCTTCGCCGCCCACATGTGATCGCCGATCACGCCGACCATATCGTCAAGCACGACGATCTTGCGGACACCAGGCACTTTCTTCGCAGCGGTATCGTCGACCTTGGCGACCTTGCCGCCGAATACGGGACAGGCCGCGACGGTCGCGAACTTCATGTCGGGCAGCAGCGCGTCGATGCCGTAGACCGCCTTGCCGTTGACCTTCTCCGGCGTATCCAGCCGCTTCAAGGACTGGCCGATATAGACGAAGTCCTTGGGGTCCTTGAGCGGGACGTCTTTCGGCGGCGTCTGGCTCTGCGCGGCGAGCGCCAGCGTGCCATAGCCGAGCTTGCGCCCGCTGGCGGTATGCGTGACCTCGCCCTTGGATGTCGTGCAGCTTGCCGGATCGACCTGCCATTCGGCGGCTGCGGCCTGCACCAGCATCGCGCGGGCGCTGGCGCCGGCGGTGCGCAGCGGCTTCCACCAGGCGCGGATCGAATTGGAATTGCCGGTCACCTGCAGGCCGAAGGTCGGATTGCCGTAGAGCTTGTCGTCCGGCGGCGCGTGCAGCAGCGCGACCTTGCTCCAATCGGCATCGAGCTCCTCGGCGAGGATCATCGAAATCGAGGTGTAGGTGCCCTGGCCCATCTCGACCTGCGGCATGATCAGCGTGGTGTTGCCGGTCTCATCGATGCGGATGAAGGCGTTCGGCGCGAACTTGCCCGCGGTCACGTCGGGCGGCTGCACCGGCTCGTTCATGGCATAGCTCGCCGCGCGCAGCGGCAGATGGAAGGCGAGCAGGAAGCCGGTGGCCAGCCCACCGGTGAGAAGCGCGCGTCGCGAGACGCCGTCGGAATTCTTTTCAATCGTCAGCATGATGCGCCCCTTACGACTGACGTCCCGAGGCGGCCTGCTTGATGGCCTCGCGAATCCGCACATAGGTGCCGCAGCGGCAGATATTGCCGGCCATCGCTGCATCGATATCGGAATCATCGGGGTTCGGCGTCGCGGCCAAGAGCGCGGCCGCCGCCATGATCTGGCCCGACTGGCAATAGCCGCATTGGATCACTTCGAGATCGAGCCAGGCCTTCTGCACCTTCGCGCCGGCAGGCGAATTGCCGACCGCCTCGATCGTCGTCACAGCGCGGTCGCGCACCGCACTCACCGGCAGCACGCAGGAGCGCACTGCCTTGCCGTCGATATGCACCGTGCAGGCGCCGCATTGCGCGATGCCGCAGCCGAACTTGGTACCGGTCATCCCCAAGATGTCACGCAGGACCCAGAGCAGCGGCATTTCGGGCGGCGCATCGAAGGATTTCTGTTCGCCATTGATGGTGAGTGTCGTCGCCATAAGCATTCCCCAGATCGAGCGGCCGCGCACAGCGGACGCGTCAACGAAACCGTATCGCATCGCAACGAGCTAGGAAGCGAAGACATGATTCGCAATGCCAATTCGTGCTAACGATACATAAAATGACGATCATCATGGTATCATCGTGTATGTCATTCTAGGGTGCGGGTGTCGAAAATCGATGACGATCGCACGACAGAACCGTGCGTTTTTGAAAAGATAAAGTCGATTGAGGGCGCCTCACCTCCCCGCTTGCGGGGGAGGTCGGCGCGTAAGCGCCGGGTGAGGGCTCTCTCCACGCAAAAGAACAGCGCGACTCGTTGAGAAACGCTCACTCCAACCCTCTCCCGCAAGCGGGAGAGGGAGCGCAGATCCGATCAGACTCAGAGTTTGTAGGCCGTGCGGAAGCCGCCCCAGTGTCGGCCGCGCACGCGGACCGGCACGTCGATCTCGCGCATCATCACCATGTTGCCGTTGCCCATGTCGCGGGCGTAACTCTGAATCAGATAGGCGCGCTGGTTGCGCCCGGCGGCGAGCCCCGCCGCGTCGTTGAAGATGCGGCGGTTGCGGCTGTTGGCGGTGTTGAAGGCGACATCGCCCGGCCGCTGCGGATGCGAGTAGACGCGATTGTGCACCGGCAGGTAACCGTTGCGGTCGATCATGGCGCAGAACGCCGTCCGCGGATCCTTGGCGAGGAAGGCTTCCTGGAATGGCGGCAGCGCGCGGTCGGCCCAGTCGAGTATTTTCGTGCGGTACTGCACCGGATTGGTGCCGGATATCTCGACGTAGTCGGTGTCGAACATGTCCTCGATCGTAACAGCGCCGCTCGCGATCCCGTCCTCGAAAATCCTGGTCAGCGCCACGCCGGCTTCCATCGCACGCATGACGAACTCGGTGTTCTCGTCGCGGATTGCCCACAACTTGTCTTCGATCTTTTCGCGCAGCCCCAAGGTCAACGCCTCGAACCGCGCCTGCGCGCCGGCCTTGGTCTTGTCGACGATCCGGATCTTGACGGCGCCGACATCCTCCAGCGTGGCAGTAAGGCTCTGGTGCAGTTGCAGCCGTTCGGCCTCCGGCCCCGAGATCAGGAAGCCGTCCATGGCTATCTCGTAGACCGGCGCCGTGATGAGGCCGCCGCGTGCTGCCATCTCGAGCTTGAGGCTGCAGGGCAGCCGCTCGCCTTTGCGCGGGTCCTCACGCTCGCCCTGCCGCAGCAGCACCGCGCAGCGCGATTTCAGTTTCTGCGCAAAGCTGGTCACCGCCCGGCCCGCCTGGGCGACGTCTTTGCCATGCGCTTCGGCGTCCCTGGTCGCTTGGTCGATCTCGACGGCGCTGTCGCCGACGGCGACGATGAAGCTCGAGGCAGAGGCTGCGTTCTGCGCGATCTCTCCAGTGGTCTGGTGCTGCTCGGCCACTGCGCCGCTGACATGCTCGAACACCGGGCGGATCGCCTCGATCGCCTGCGCGATGCGGTGCACGGCGTCGGCCGAGCCTGCGGCGTCCTTCTGCAGCGCCTCGATCTTTTTGGTGATCTCTTCGGTCGCGCCCTGGGTCTGCACCGCCAGCGCCTTCACTTCGGTTGCAACCACAGCAAACCCCTTGCCGGCGGCGCCGGCGCGCGCGGCCTCGATGGTCGAGTTCAAGGCAAGCAGGGTAGTCTGCCGCGCGATCTGCGCGATCAGGTTGACCACGTTGCCGATCGCGGCGGAGGATTCGCGCAGGCGGTCGACATTGGCGCGGGCCTCGCGCGCCGCAGCTCCGGCCTCGTCGGCGAGTCGGCCGGCGTCGCGCACCTGCGCGCCAATCCCTTGCGCCGAATCGGTGAACTTGTCCGCGGCCTGCGAGAAGGTCTCAGCCGTAGTCTGCGCCGCATTGGTGCGGCCGGTCAGCGCGTCCGTGCGCTCGCGGATCGTCGCAAGCGTGGCCGCCGTTGCCTCCGCCCCGCCCGCCACCGATTGGGCGGCGCGCTCAAGCTGCCGGATCATGCCGCCGAGCTCGAGTTCCAGCAATTCCAGGATCTCTTGGGCCGAGCCGGTATCCGGGGAGGCGCTATCGACTGGCATTGCCGCGGCGGCGGCCGGAGCCTTCGACTCGACAGCCGCTGCGACCGGCTCCGGCACTCGCTTACGAAACAAACCGAAGGCCATGGTTGCTCTTGAAAGTTGAAATGGATGGGTAGATTCTCTCATCAGGGGATGAAATCGCGGTTAACAACTGCCTGATTTTCCGGCAGGCGGTACGACCGGCGGGGCGACACGGCGCCGCAAGTCTTTGATTTCGGGCCGTCGGGGGCCTATAAGGCCGCGCTTCACCCCCTATTTTAGAGACGATTCCCAAGGGACCTCGCATGGCCGGCCATTCCCAATTCAAGAACATCATGCACCGCAAGGGCCGGCAGGATGCCCAGAAGTCGAAGCTGTTCGGCAAACTGGCCCGCGAAATCACCGTCGCGGCCAAGCTCGGCACCCCCGACCCTGCCATGAACCCCCGGCTGCGCGCCGCGATCGTTGCCGCGCGGGCGGAAAACATGCCGAAGGACAATATCGAGCGCGCCATCAAGAAGGCGGCCGGCAACGAGGGCGAGAACTATGACGAGATCCGCTACGAGGGCTATGGCCCCGGCGGCGTCGCCGTGATCGTCGAGGCGCTCACCGACAACCGCAATCGCGCTGCCTCCGATATCCGCTCCTACTTCACCAAGTCCGGCGGCAATCTCGGCGAAACCGGCTCGGTGGCCTTCATGTTCGACCGCACCGGCATCATCGAATATGACCACAGCGTCGCCTCCGACGACGCGATGCTGGATGCCGCGGTCGAAGCCGGCGCCGACGACGTGGTGTCGAGCGAAAGCGGCCACGAGGTCTATGCTTCGCAGGAATCCTTCCGCGAGGTCGCCAAGGCGCTGGAAGCGAAGTTCGGCGAGCCGCGCAAGGCGGCGCTGACCTGGAAGCCGCAAAACACCGTCGCCGTCGACGACGAGACCGGCGAGAAGCTGTTGAAGCTGATCGACATGCTGAACGAGCACGACGACGTGCAGAACGTGTTCGCCAATTTCGAGATCTCGGATGCGCTGATGGCGAAGATGGGCGGGTAGCTCCATCCTCTCGTCGTCCCGGCCTTGAGCCCGGGACGAAGAGGTCGTCATTGCTGTGCAATGACGGGGAGCCGTGAATGCGACCACCCCATAGGATCTACGCGGTCTTCGCTGTCAATCCATCCACCATTGCGCGGACGACGGTGGCGACTTCGCTGCGCAAGGCATCGATGGGTACGGCGATCAGCTTGTGCTCCAACCCCAGCGCGACCATGCCGTGGACGGCGGAGAACAGGCTGCGCGCGGCGATGGCGAGCTGCTGTGATGAGCGCTCGGGAAAGAGCGCGGCGAGCGGGCGGTAGATGTGGCGGAACAGGTCCATCTGCTCGGAGATGGCCCAGTCCGGGACCGGCTTGCCCGGCGCCATCCGGTGCTCGAACAATGCGCGCCATAACTCGAGATTGTCGGCAGCGAAATCGCAATAGCCGACCGCGACGCGGACCAGCGTGTCGGCCGGATCCGCCGGGCCGTCGCGCTCTGCCGCGGTGAGAGCCGCGTCGAGCCGCGCCAGCGTGCGCGATCCGACCCGCAGGATCAGTTCGTCGACATCCTCAACCAGATTGTAGACCGCGCCATTGGCGATGCCGATTTCGCTGGCGAGATCGCGCGTCTTCAGGCCGGCCAATCCGGTCGCGGCGATCGATCGCTCTGCCGCCTCGATCAGCCGTTCGCGGTTTTTTGCTCGTCGTTCCAGGGCCTTGGACATCTGCTAACCAATTTCTTGCGCGTTGTTCGCAATATTGAGCCGCATTGAACCGCGCCCAAGCCGGCGCTACAAAGACATTGTGAGCAATGCTCATAACAGGGAGCAGGCGAATGTTCAAAGCCGTTTTCACGCTTTTCCGCGGGGCGTGTTCGTCCTGCTGTCGATCCCTGGATGGAAGGCTATCTCACTGCGAGCGTTGATTGGTGGAGCCCGATAACGGGCAGGCGGCATGGCGTCCTCTCGGAGTGCAATTTCAGCCTCGCGCTTGCGCGAAGGTTTTGGCAGAGCCGGCGCGGCACTGGTGCGCCTGCCCGGCCACGCCATCTTCTGGCTCAAGGCGTTGTCGCAGCCGAACATCGATCTCACCTTGCGCACGCACGCGGGGCTGCGCACGCGGATCGTCGAACGTCCGGGCATCTCGCTGCCGCCGGAAGATCTGGAGGCGCTGGTCTCGCAGCTGCGCGCCGTCGCCGCCAAGACGCTGCCGCAGCAGAGCCTGACCTACGGCATCTTCTCCGGCGAGCCCGAGCGTCTCGCGCGCGCCATTGTCACGCTGATCTGTGAGGAGGACACCGGGCGGCCGATCGCCTTCAATGCACTGTCGGTGATGGAGGTCGAACTCGACGGTGCGCCGATCGATGTGACGCATCTGGGCCTCGTCATGGTCGACCCCGACGTGCGCGGGCAGGGGCTGTCCTGGGTGCTCTATGGACTGACCGCACTGGTGCTGTTCGCGCGCGACGGGTTGCGTCCGAAATGGATTTCCAATGTCACGCAGGTGCCCGCGGTGGTCGGCATGGTCTCTGAGACATTTTCCGATGTGTATCCGTCGCCCCTGTCGGGCGCGCGGCGGAGCTTCGCGCATCTGCAACTCGCACGCGGGATCATGGCGCATCACCGCGCGGTGTTTGGTGTCGGCTCTGAGGCCGGCTTTGACGAAGAACGGTTCGTCATCACCAACGCCTATACCGGCGGCTCGGATGCGCTGAAGAAGAGCTTCGACATCGCGCCAAAGCATCGCAACGAAATCTATGGCGAGTTCTGCGCCCGCGAGCTCGACTATGCGCGCGGCGATGACGTGCTGCAGCTCGGCCGCATCGATCTGGCCGGTGCCCGGCGCTATCTCATGAGCGAGGTACCGGCGGGCTCGCTGCCGGCGCTGATTGCCGCCTCCGCCATGCTGGCGCTGCAGCGGCTGGTGTTGCCGTTCTTCTATTGGATGGACGATACGCGTGCGTTCGGCTCGCTGCGGCCGCGTGGGCGCGACCAAAAGGGCAGGCGCCGATGAATCCCGGGATCATCGCCGATTCCATCGTCAATCTCTGCGGCGCGATCGGGCTCTGCGTCGCGATGATGACGTTCTACTGGCGCGACCCGAACAGCCCGCTGACGCGGCGTCTCTTGTTCGCGCTCGGCGTGATCGCGCTGCTGTTCCTGGTGCGTGGCGTGGCGTGGTGGAGCGGCAGCGACGTGCTGGATCGCCTCTCGCTCATTCCGGCGGCGCTGATCCCGCTCGGCGCGCTTGTCGTGACCGAGGGCATGCTGCGGCGGCATGCGCCGCGCGCGGTGAAGATGCTGGCCGTCTTCGGCGGCATCCTGCTCGGCCTTGGGGGCGCGCTCGGGCTCACGCAGTTCACGACGGCCCATGCCGTCTCGCTGTCGCTGTTCCAGCTCGCCGGCTTTATCGTGTGCGCGTGGCTGCTCGCGAGCCGCGATCGCGCTTCGCTGATGGCATCGGAGAACCGCAGCATCGGGCGCCTTGCGGCCGGTGCGCTGATCGTGATTCCATTCGTGATCACGGATTTCCGCACGCTGTTTCCGGACATCCCGGTCCGGCTCGGTGCAATCGGCGCGCTCCTGACCGTGACCGTGATCCTGATTGAAGGCGGCGGCGCCGAGACGCGGCGTCACGGGCTTGCGCTGATGGCCTTGCGGCTTGGCAGCTCGGCGCTGCTCGGCATCGCCGCCGCCTTCATTGCTGGCGATGTCGATGCAGCGCAGATCGTGCGCTTCTGTGCGGTGGCGATCGCCGGCGTGCTCACGATCGCCCTGATGACGGATACGCTGCGCGCGCTGTTCGAGGCGCAGGAACCGGGGTGTTGAACGCGGCCGCGCTGTCGCGGGCGAGGACACGCGACGAGCTGATCGCCGAGCTTGCGCGGCATCCGATCTTCGAGCACGCGCGGCGCTACCGCGAGATCGAGCTTGCCAATTACGATCCGCCGCTATTGCGGGAATTCTTCGCGGCGCAGCGTGTGCTGCGCCGGTCCGACGCGCCCTGGGGATATCAACCTGACGACGCTGTGGTCGAGCGCGTGCTGTCGCTGATCACGGCCAACAGCGCCACGCATCTGATCGTGCTGTCGCATGATCCGGTCGACCTGATCGTACTCGCCGTGCCCGTCACGTCAGCCGACCCCGCCACCGAAACCGCGCTCGCACTGGTGCGGCGGTTGCTGGCGCTGACGCCGGAAACAGTTTGAGGTCCGGCGGAGATCCGCCGGCCTCCTTAGGTGCGCGTTGGCTTATCAGCCGCAGACCTGCACCGGCTGCGTGCGCCAGCCATGAGTGGTGTGGACGCGACGATTGACGACGTAGCAATTGCCGTTGTCGTAGTAGGTGTCGCCATAGCCGTAGTACGGATAGTCGTAGCCGTAGTACGGATAGTCGTAGGCATAGTCGTCGTAATAATATGGGTCGTACAAACCGAGCCCGAAGCCTGTGCCGAAGGCGAAGCGCCGTCCGTGGAAGCCGTGGCCGTGGAATCCGCCGAAGCCGTGGTGAATGCCGCCGAAGCCGTTGTGGAAGCCTCCGCCGGCAAAGCCGCCGTGGAAACCACCGAAGCCGCCATGGAATCCACCACCGCCAAATCCGCCACCGTGGAATCCACCGCCGCCAAAGCCGCCGCCATGGAATCCGCCGCCACCAAATCCACCGCCGTGGAAGCCGCCGCCTCCACCAAAGCCGCCACCATGGCCGCCGCCGCCTCCGCCACCACGCGCCAACGCCACCGTCGGCGCAGCCGCAAGACCAACCGATGCAGCCGCCAACAATGCGATAACCATCTTGCGTAACATCACACGACACTCCGTCAGAATCGCACCCAGCCCGCGACACTGTTCAGGTGGCGATCATTTGCTAGATCGCGATGCGCACGCCGCTCAACTCCGTGAGAGCGGTGTTTAAATTCTAGTTTAGAGATACTTGCTGCACGTCATTCGTGGCGTACAGTTCGAGTGCGGTATTACATCCGAAACAAAAACGCCCGTGTCGGCTATTTTCCCTTCACGAACGCGGCAAAAGCATCCGCATAATCCGGATGCCAGCGCGACAGCGCGGGACGGTTCTCGACGATGTCGCCGACGGCCCAGAGGATGCGACGTTCGTCGAGCTGCCGCGGCACGTCATTGTCGGGGCAGAGGATGTAGAAGTCGCCGGCGTCCAGCCGCTCGATCATGAAGTCGATCGTCTGCTCAGCCGTCCAGGCGCTGGCCGGCTTCTCGGCGCGGCCGCGCGCGGTCAGGCCGGTGAAGACGAAGCCGGGGATGAGCAGATGCGCGGTGAGGCGGCAGCCCGGTGTGTTGCGCAATTCATGCTGGAGCGCCTCGGTGAAGGCCTTCGCGCCGGCCTTGGACACGTTGTAGGCGGGATCGCCCGGCGGCGTCGTGATGCCCTGCTTCGAACCGGTGTTGATGACGAGGCCCTCGCGCCCGCGCTCGATCATCCGCGGCACGAAGGCCTGCGTGCCATTGATGATGCCCCACGAGATTGACGCCGAGAATCCGCTGCCAGTTCTCGCGCGGACCGAACATCTGGCTGCCCGGCTGAATGCCGGCATTGTTCATCAGGATGTCGGTGCCGCCGAACCGCTGTTGCACTGCGCTTTCCAGCTTCACGAGATCCTCAAACCGGCTGACGTCGACGGTTTCGGTCATGATGCCGTCGGCGGGCGCGATCGATGACAGTTTTGTGGCGGCTTCCTTGAGACTGTCGGCACTGACGTCGGCGACACAAACCTTCATGCCCGCAGCAGCGAAGCGCATGGCGGCGGCAAGCCCGATGCCGGACGCGCCTCCGGTGATCACGGCGACATGATTTGGCGACATGGCGGGATGGGGCATGGTTTCTCTCCGACAAATATGTGGCAGGCATCTCTACGTTAGCATGGCGGGCGCGCCACGTACGAAGGCGCATGGGAGGTCTTCGTTGCCGCGCTGCCCGCTATGAGGCTGGCTGCTTTACGGTTGCGCGCAACCGTTGTAGAGTTCCGCATATAACGATTTTGGAACCTTTCGAAATCCGAGGCAACATCAAGGGAGTGCAAACATGGCTGTCACGCAGGCGATTCCGATCACACGCCATCCCTATGCGGACGGTTCCTACAAGAAGATGCTGATCGACGGCCAATGGGTCGATGCCGCCTCCGGCAAGAAGTTCGAGACTCACAATCCCGCGACCGGCGAATTGCTCGCGACCGTGGCCGAAGGCGACGCGGAAGACATCGACCGCGCGGTGGCGGCGGCGCGCCGTGCCTTCGAGGGTCCGTGGAGCAAGGTCAAGCCGTTCGAGCGGCAGAATATGCTCCTGAAGCTCGCCGATCTGGTGGAGAAGAATTTCGAGGAGCTGTCGCAGCTCGATACGCTCGACATGGGCGCGCCGATCAGCCGCACCCGCGGCAACCGCCTGCGCGTGCTCGGCATGCTCCGTTACTACGCAGGGCAGGCGACCGCGCTGCATGGCGAGACTATCGAGAACTCGCTGCCGGGCGAGATCTTTTCCTACACCTTGAAGGAGCCCGTCGGCGTGGTCGGCGCGATCATTCCCTGGAACGGACCGCTGGCGGCGAGCGTCTGGAAGATCGGCCCGGCGATCGCAACCGGCTGCACGGTGGTGCTGAAGCCTGCGGAGGAAGCGCCGCTGACGTCGCTGCGGCTTGCCGAGCTCTGCATGGAAGCCGGCATTCCGCCCGGTGTCGTCAATGTGGTGCCCGGCTATGGCGAGACTGCAGGCGCAGCGCTCGCCTCGCATTCCGGCGTCGACAAGGTCGCCTTCACCGGCTCACACATCACGGGGCAGGCGATCGTGCGGGCGTCGGCCGGCAACCTCAAGCGCGTCTCGCTCGAACTCGGCGGCAAGTCGCCCGACATCGTGTTCGCCGATGCCGATCTCGACCAGGCGGTGCCGGGCGCGGCGATGGCGGTGTTCGCCAATTCCGGGCAGATCTGCAGTGCCGGCACGCGCCTCTTTGTCGAACAGAAGGTCTATGACGAGTTCGTCGGCCGCGTCGCCGAGTTTGGCAAGAAGCTGCAGGTCGGCAACGGCATCGATCCGAACACGCAGATCGGCCCCTTGGTGTCGCAGCAGCAGATGGACCGCGTCTCCGGCTATCTCGAGATCGGCCAGAAGGAGGGCGCGAGGGCGGTAGCAGGCGGCGCGCGGCTGACCGAAGGACCGCTCGCTAAGGGTTATTTCGTGCAGCCCACGGTATTCGCCAATGTGCAGGACAATATGCGCATTGCGCAGGAGGAGATATTCGGGCCCGTCATCTCCGCGATAGCCTTCAAGGACACCGACGAACTGATCAAGCGCGCCAACGCCACGATGTTCGGGCTCGGCAGTGGAGTCTGGACCACCAATGTCAGCAAGGCGCACCAGGTTGCGCGGGCGCTGCGCGCCGGCTCGGTCTGGGTCAACTGTTACCAGGCGATGGACCCGGCTGTGCCGTTCGGCGGCTACAAGATGAGCGGCTATGGCCGTGAATCCGGCAAGCAGCACCTGGAGGAATATCTCAACGTCAAGGCGGTCTGGATCAAGACGGCCTGAACTCAGCTTTGTCCACGTGTTCACCTCTCCTGCTTGCGGGAGAGGCGTAGGCCGCCTTCGGCGGCCGTTCTTAGAGAACGCCGAAGCGAAGCTTCGGCTATGGCAAAGCGCCGGGTGAGGGCTCTCTCCCCACGGGGAGTCCCGATGCGGAAACACCCTCACCCCAGCCCTCCCGGAGCGAGCTATGCTCGTCTCCTCCCGCAAGCGGGAGAGGGAGTCCACTCGCCACTTGCTTTTCAGCGGCGCGCGCCTCCCCTATAGTGCCGGCAACGACAACACAAAATCCGGGGCAGGCATGAAATTCCCGTCGCTTTTCTCTCCTCTCAAGATTGGTCCCTACCAGCTCCAGCACCGCGTGGTGATGGCGCCGCTCACGCGGATGCGCGCGGAAAAGCCATCGCTCGCGCCGCGCCCCTTGAACGTGGAATATTATGCCCAGCGCGCCACCCCTGGTGGGCTGATCATCGCGGAAGCCTCGCCTGTGGTGAATACCGGGTTCGGCAGCCCTGGCATTCCCGGCATCTACAGCGAGCAGCAGATTGCCGGCTGGCGGAAAGTGGTCGACGCCGTGCATGCCAAGGGCGGCATCATCTTCCTGCAGCTCTGGCATGTCGGGCGCGTTTCGCATTCCTCGTTCCAGCCCGGCGGCGCGCTGCCGGTCGCGCCTTCGGCGGTGGCGATCTCCTCCGAGTTCAAGGCGATGACGGCGGATGGCAAGGTGGTCGACTACGAGACGCCGCGGGCGCTCGAGACCTCTGAGATTCCCGGTGTCATCGAGGCTTACCGCGAGGGCGCGAAGAACGCGCTGAAGGCCGGGTTCGACGGCGTCGAGATCCACGGCGCCAATGGCTATCTGATCGAGCAGTTCCTGCAGTCGCGCAGCAACCTGCGCACCGACCAGTATGGCGGGTCGATCGAAAACCGTGTGCGCTTCCTGATGGAAGTGACCAAGGCCGTGATCGAGATCTGGGGCGCCAGCCGCGTCGGTGTACGGCTGTCGCCTTATGGTATCGCAAACGGCAGCGGCGAGGCCGACCCGATGCCGCTCTACAGCCACGCGATCAAGTCGCTCGATCCGCTCGGGCTTGCCTATCTGCACTTCATCGAGCCGCGCTCCTCTGGCGCCGGCCGCGCCGAGGTGAACCACCAGAACGTGCCATCGGCGATGGTGCTGTACCGCCCGATGTGGAGCGGCGTCCTGATCACCGCCGGCGGCTTCACCGGCGAGACGGCGGATGCCGCGCTCGCTGCCGGTCATGCCGATGCAATCGCCTTCGGCCGCATCTTCATCTCCAATCCGGATTTGCCGCGTCGGCTGCATCGTGGCTATCCGATAACGCCGTATAACCGCGCGACGTTCTACGGCGGCGAGGAGAAGGGATATACGGATTATCCCGCACATGACGAGATGGCGCAGGCTTGAGACGTTTGTCATTGCGAGCGAAGCGAAGCAATCCATGCCTCCGCGCGCGGAGAGATGGATTGCTTCGTCGCTTCGCTCCTCGCAATGACGAAGGAGACGGAAGACGACAATGGCCAAAGCAGCCGCTGCAGGAGGTATCGCGTCGGGCCAATGCCTGTGCGGCGCAGTTCGGCTCGAGATCGATGTGCCGGCGCGCTGGGCCTGGCACGATCACTCCGCACTAAGCCGCCGTGCGCATGGCGCGGCCTATGCGACCTATGTCGGGAGCTGGCGCAAGCGGTTCCGCATCGCCGCCGGCGAGGATGCGATCACGCGCTACGAGGATGAGGCGACGAAGACCGTGCGCAGCTTCTGCGCGACCTGCGGCACGCCATTGTTCTATGAGCGTGCGCGGTCGCCGCACATGGTGAACATTCCGCGCGCGCTGTTTTCGGGGCGTACCGGCCGGCAGCCGCTCTATCACATCGCGATCGAAGAGCTGCAGGAGTGGGCCTATACCGGCGAACCGCTGGTGCCGCTGAAGGGTTATCCTGGCGTGGTCTGGCATCGCTCGAAAAAGAAGAAGCGATCCGATCGCGAGGGGATGTTTTAGAACGTGATGCGATAGGTCAAGTACATCCGCGATGGACACTGCGCTCCCTCTCCCGCTTGCGGGAGAGGGTTGGGGTGAGGGTGTCTCCACGATGGGACTTTCCGTGGGGAGAAAGCCCCCACCCGGCGCTTACGCGCCGACCTCCCCCGCAAGCGGGAGAGGTGAAGTAAACTCGCGGCGAGACCGATTCAACTGGTTGACACAGCTATAACCCGCTCCGCCATTCCGCGCGCAAGGCTGCCATGAGCGCAGGCGCGATTGCCCCTCGCGTGCAAGTTTGGTCATGATGCTCCCATCCCGCGCGCCAACGAGCCCGAGGGTAGGAGGAGACATGAAGAATCGCATTACCGGTCGCTCGGCGTTCCTGGCGCTGTTGAAGGACGAGGGCATCACGCATCTGTTCGGCAATCCCGGCACCACCGAATTGCCGATCATGCACGCGCTGAAGGACCATCCCGACCTCACCTATGTGATGGCGATGCAGGAAAGCCTGGTGGTGGCGATGGCTGACGGATTCAGCCGCGCTTCCGGCAAGCTCGTCGCCTGCAACGTCCATGTCGCGCCCGGGCTTGGCAACGCGATGGGCTCGCTGTTCAACGCCAAATTCACCGGCACGCCGTTGATCCTCACCGCCGGCCAGCAGGAGCAGGGCCACGGACTGACGGAGCCGGTGCTCTACGGCCCGCTGGTGCAGATGGCGGAGCCGCTGGTGAAATGGGCGGTCGAGGTGACGCGCCTGGAAGACCTGCCGCGCATCGTGCGCCGCGCCGCGAAGGTCGCGACCACGCCGCCGACCGGGCCGGTGTTCATCTCGCTGCCCGGCGATATCCTCAATTCCGAAGCCGGCATCGAGCTCGGCTGGGCGACCCGCGTCGACACGCGGGTGAAGCCGTCGGATGAATCGCTGCAGGCCCTCGTCGCGCGCATCCTGAAAGCGGAGCGGCCGGTGATCGTCACCGGCGACGAGATTGTCAAAAGCGATGCGCTCAAGGAAGCGGCCGAACTCGCGGAAACGCTGGGCGCGCCGGCCTATCAATCGTCGACGCCGTACGGCGCGCACTTCCTGTCCGAAAGCCCGTGCTTCATGGGCGCGATCGCGCGGGTGCAGAAGCTCGCGCGCGAGACGTTGGCCCCTTACGACCTCATCATCGCGCTCGGCGGCGATCCGCTGCGGATGTCTGTTTATAGCGAGATCGATCCGCTGCCGGATGGGCTCGGGATCGTGCAGGTCGGCCTGGTCGACTGGGACCTCGCCAAGAACTACGGCGCGGAGATCGCGCTGAAGGCGGACGTGAAGGAAACCTTGCGCGCGTTGATCCCGGCGCTCAAGGCGGCCGGCGGCAGTGCGCTGGAGGCGCGGGCGAAGCAGGGCGTTGCGGCGCTGGTTTCGAAGAACTGGACCACGAAGCGCAAGGCGCTGGTCGAGCAGATTTCGAAAGCGGAGGGCGCCTCGCCGATCGATCCGGACTGGCTGGCGCTGCAGGTGGTCGAGGCGATGCCTGACAATGCGATCCTGGTCGACGAAGGCCTGACCTCGTCGCGCCAGATGATCGCGCTGCGGCCGCACCGCGATCGCTATGGCTATCACGCGCTCGCCTCCGGCGGCATCGGCTGGGGACTGCCGGCCTCGGTGGGCGTCAGCCTCGCCAATCCGCAGCGGCCGGTGGTGTGCTTTTCCGGCGACGGCAGCGCGATGTATTCGATCCAGTCGCTGTGGACCGCCGCCAACCACAAGCTGCCGCTGACATTTGTGATCGTCAACAATGGCGGCTACCGCATCATCAAGCAGCGCCTGCTCGCCTTCCACGGCGACGATCATTACGTCGGCATGGATTTCGTCGATCCGCCGGTTGACTTCACCGGGGTGGCGAAGTCGCTTGGATTGGAAGCGATACGGATCACTGATCCCCGCGAGTTGAAGGGCGCGATGCGCTCGGCATTCGGCCGGCCCGGCACGAAGCTGATCGAAGTGGTGGTGAGTAATTCCGTGAATTGAGCCACGATTTGTAGGGTGGGCAAAGCGAAGCGTGCCCACCATTGCGAGTGGAGTGCTTGATGGTGGGCACGCTGCGCTTTGCCCACCCTACGATTTGATGTCGTCATTGCGAGCGAAGCGAAGCAATCCATCTCTCCGCGTATATGGAGGCATGGATTGCTTCGTCGCTTCGCTCCTCGCAATGACGGTGTGAGACGCTGTCGCTCCTACTCCGCCGCCGCAGTGTGCGGCTTGATGCGGTAGCGGCTTGCGGGGTGCTCGTCCGTCAGCCGCGCGCGGCCTGCGCCGAACAGTTTCTCGCGCAGCGTGCCTTGCGCATAGTCCTGCTTGTATCGGCCGCGGCGGGTCAGCTCGGGCACCAGCATGTTGGCGATATCCTCGAAATCGCCGGGCGAGATCGCAAAGGCGACATTGAGGCCGTCGACATCGGTCTGGTCGAACCAGCGCTCGATGTCATCGGCGACCTTTTCCGGCGTGCCGACCACCACGGGGCCGATGCCGCCGATGCCGACATGCTCGGCGACCTCGCGCACGGTCCAGTTGCGATCGGGATCGGCGCGGGTGATGTTGTCCATCGCAGTGCGGCCGGCGTCATTGTGGACGTGGCGGACCTCCTGGTCGAGGCCGTAGGTGGAGAAATCGACGCCGGTCCAGCCGGACATCAGTGTCAGCGCGCCCTCGTGGCTGATGTGGCGGCGATAGTCGGCATGTTTCGCTTTCGCCTCGGCCTCCGTGCGGCCGAGGATGACGGTCATCATGCTGAACATCAGGATCTCGGCCGGGTTGCGGCCGTGCTGCTGGGCAAGCTCGCGAATGGCGGAGACCCGCTGCGCGATCACCTTGGCCGAAGGTCCTGACATGAACACGCATTCGGCATGCTCCGCGGCGAACTGCCGGCCGCGCGGCGACGTGCCGGCCTGGTAGAGCACGGGCGTGCGCTGCGGCGACGGCTCGCTCAGATGCAGCGCGTTGAGGCGGAAGTTCTTGCCCTCGTGCTTGACCGGATGCACCTTGGTGGGATCGGTGAAGATGCTGCGCGCGCGATCGCGGATCGCGGCGTCGTCTTCCCAGCATCCTTCCCAGAGCTTGTAGACCACTTCCATATACTCGTCGGCGACGTCGTAGCGGTCGTCATGCGCCGTCTGCCTGTCCTTGCCGGCGCCACGCGCGGCCGAGTCGAGATAGCCGGTCACCACGTTCCAGCCGACGCGGCCTTCGGTCAGATGATCGAGCGTCGACATCCGCCGCGCGAATGTGTAGGGCGGCTCGAAGGAGAGATTGCTGGTGATGCCGAAGCCGAGATGCTTGGTCACCGCGGCCATCGCCGGAACCAGCAGCAGGGGATCGTTCACCGGCGTCTGCGCGGCGTTGCGCAGCGCAGCGTCGGGGCCGCCGCCGAACACGTCGTAGACCCCGAGCACGTCGGCCAGGAACAGGCCGTCGAACCGGCCGCGCTCCAGCGTCCTGGCAAGATCGAGCCAATAGGGCAGCCGGTTGTACTCGGCGGTGCGGTCGCGCGGATGGGTCCACAATCCCGGCGACTGATGCGCCACGCAGTTCATAGCAAAGGCGTTGAGCCGGATCTGTTTCGTCATTTGGAGGGCTTTCGATATTTATTTTTGTGGCGTGCCGGATGCAATTTTAGCAGAGCCCGACGTCGCTGCGCCACTTCCAGCATACGGCGTATCCCGATAATGAGGTCGGGAGAATAATTCGGTCGACAAGGCGCGACGAAAGGGAAAGTTATGGCCGACAGAAGCGATGCGATTGCTCGCGTTCGACAAGATTTTCAATCGGGCGAGTTCCTGCGCGAACTCGACCAGCGTGTCGGCTACCGGACCGAAAGCCAGAATGCCGCCAGCGGCGCCGCGCTGCGTGCTTATCTGACCGAAAACCTTCAGCCCGCGCTGGCCGCGCTCGATTTCACGACGCGGTTGATCGAGTCGCCGACAGGCAAAGGGCCGTATCTGCTGGCCGAGTATCTCGAGGACCCCTCGCGCCCGACCGTGCTCACCTACGGCCATGGCGACGTCGTCGATGGCATGGTCGGCGAATGGCGCGACAAGCTCGATCCCTGGAAGACCACGATCAAGGGCGATCGCGTCTATGGCCGCGGCACCGCCGACAACAAGGGCCAGCACAGCATCAACATCGCGGCGCTGCGTGCGGTGCGGGAGACCCGCGGCGGCAGGCTCGGCTTTAATGCAAAATTCATCATCGAGACCGGGGAGGAAATCGGCTCGCCCGACCTGCGGGCGGTCTGCGAAGCTCACCGTGAGGAACTCAAGGCCGATCTGTTCCTGGCATCCGATGGGCCGCGGCTTTCGGCCGAGCGGCCGACGATCTTCCTCGGCTGCCGCGGCGGCAACCGTATCCATCTCGACGTCAATTTGCGCGAGGGCGGGCATCATTCCGGCAATTGGGGCGGCGTGCTTGCCAATCCCGCCACCATCCTGGCGAACGCGATTGCGAGCCTGGTCGACGGCAAGGGGCGGATGAAGCTGGAGGCATTGAAGCCGCCGCCGATCTCGAACCGGGTCCGCGCGGCGCTGGCGGACGTGAAGATCGAGCCCACGGCCGATGAGCCGGCGCTATCGCCGGACTGGGGCGAGGATGGGTTGTCGCCAGCGGAGCGGCTCTATGCCTGGAACACGCTGGAAGTGCTGGCGATGTCCTCGGGCAATATCGCAAGCCCGGCAAATGCGATTCCGGGCCATGCAAACGCGGTGCTGCAACTTCGCTTTGTCGTCGGCACCAAGCATCAGGAGATCATCGACGCCGTGCGCGCGCATCTGCACGCCAACGGTTTTCCGATGGTCGAAGTCAGCGGCGCCCAGCGCTTTGCGGCGTCGCGGACCGACATGGACAGTCCCTGGATCGACTGGACCGCGGAGTCGATCCACAAGACCACGGGCAAGGCGCCGGCGATCCTGCCGAATTTCGGTGGCTCGCTGCCGAACGACGTGTTTTCGGAAGGCCTTCGCCTGCCGACGATCTGGGTGCCGCATTCCTATCCCGGCTGTTCGCAGCACGCACCCGACGAGCACATCCTGCTGCCGGTCACCGAGGAGGCACTCGCCATCATGACCGGCCTGTTCTGGGATCTCGGCGAGATGGCGCAGAAGTTCTAGCGGGACGGTTCCACTTGCGTAGTGCCCGGGACAAGTCCGGGCATGGCGAGTTGCGAAGCAACACCCAATTCCCTCAGAAAGGCCGTGGTGATGACCGTATCTGCGTCGCTTGACTCGCGTGCTGGCATTGAAGCGAGAAAGAAGAACATCACGCGCCTGATCGTCGCGACCTCGATCGGCAACGCGCTGGAATGGTATGACATCTCGGTCTACGCCTATTTCGCGGTGTACGTTTCAAAGGCATTCTTCCCGAACGACGATCCGACGACATCGCTGCTCCTGACCTTCGGCACCTTCGGGTTGTCGTTCCTGATCCGGCCGATCGGGGGCGTCATGCTTGGCACCTATGCCGACCGCCATGGCCGCAAGGCATCGCTGATGGTGTCGATCATGCTGATGACGGCGGGCACGCTCACGCTGGCCTTGATGCCGACCTATGACAAGATCGGCATCCTCGCGCCGATCGGGGTCCTGCTCGCCCGCCTGGTGCAGGGCTTTTCGGCCGGCGGCGAGTTCGGCAGCTCGACGGCGTTCCTGGTCGAGCATATGCCGGAGCGGCGCGGTTTCGTCGCGAGCTGGCAGTTCGCCAGCCAGGGATTGAGCGGGTTGCTCGGAGCAGGCTTCGGCGCGCTGCTGACGTTGTGGATGACTCCGGCCGATTTGCAGTCCTGGGGCTGGCGGCTGCCGTTCCTGTTCGGCGTGCTGATCGGGCCGGTCGGCATCTACATCCGCAATCATATCGATGATGCGACGCCGCCACCGGCCGGTGAGCAAACCTCGCCCGTGAGCGAAGTCTTGCTGCGTCAAAAGCTGCCGGTGCTGCTTGCGATCGGCGCGCTCGCGGTCTCGACTGCCGTCAACTACCTCATCGTCTACATGCCGACCTATGTGGTGAAGACGCTCCATCTGCCGCCATCGGTCGGGTTCATCGCCTCGCTCGCCGCGCAGACGGCCGTGATGCTGCTGGCGCCGATCGCCGGCTTGGTCTCCGACCGGATCGGGCGCACCACGCATATGATCGCGTTCGGCGTATTGCTCCTGGTCTCGATCTTTCCGGCATTCCTGCTGCTGACGGGAAGCCCGACGCCGGGCTTCATCCTGCTCGGCGTGCTCTGGCTCGGCATCTTGAAGGCGCTCTATTACGGGCCGCTCGCCGCGTTGATGTCGGAACTGTTCCCGCCGGCAACGCGCGCCACCGGTCTTGGCCTCAGCTACAACATCGGCGTCACCGCATTCGGCGGGATGGGGCCGGCGATCATGACCTGGCTCGGCGGGTTCGCGCTGATCGGCGAACTGGCGCCGGGATATTATCTCACGGCCGTTGCCGTCCTGAGCCTTGCGGCGCTGGTGACGACACGCCGGTTGGCGCTGGCGTAGCGTTGTGTGTCACGCGCCCTCATCCAGTGCGACCAGTTCACGCTTCCTGCGCAGCGCCGGCAATAATGGCCCGATCAGCAGCACCAGTGCGAACGCGAGACATGCCGCCGAGATCGGCCGCTCGACGAACGTCATCAGGTCGCCTTGCGAGAGGATCAGCGATTTGCGCAGATTGTTCTCCAGCATCGGCCCGAGCACGAAGGCGAGCACCAGCGGTGCCGGCTCGTAGCCGAGCTTGCGCATGAAATAGCCGATCACGCCGAAGGCGATCATCACGTAGACGTCGAAGACACTGTTGCTGGAGCAATAGACGCCGATGATGGTGAACAGGATGATCAGCGGGAACAGGACGTTGTAAGGCAGCTTTAGTAGCTGCACCCACATGCCGATCATGGGCAGGTTGAGCACGAGCAGCATCAAATTGCCGATATACATGCTGGCGACGATGCCCCAGAACAGTCCGGGGTTCTGCGTGATCAGGAGCGGGCCCGGCTGCAGGCCGTGAATCACAAAGGCGCCGAGCAACAGCGCCATCACCACGTTCGGCGGGATGCCGAGCGTCATCAGCGGAATGAAGGCGCCGCCGGCCGCCGCATTATTCGCCGATTCCGGGCCGGCGACGCCCTCGATGGCGCCCTTGCCAAACCGCTCCGGCGTCTTGGAGAGGCGCTTCTCCAGTGCGTAGGATGCAAAGGACGAGATCACCGCGCCGCCACCCGGCAGGATGCCGAGGAAGAATCCGAGGACTGTCCCGCGCGACACCGGCCCGGCGCTGGCCTTCCAGTCCGCCTTGTTCGGCAGAAGGTGCGTGATCCTGGTGTTGATGACATCGCGCTTGATCACCTGCTCGGTGTTGAGCAGCACTTCGGCGATGCCAAACAGGCCCATCACGACCGGAACGAGCCCGATGCCGTCGATCAATTCCAGGCGGCCGAACGTCAGTCTCGGCTGAGCGGTGATACTGTCGAGACCAACCAGGCCAAGCACGACGCCGATGCAGGCCATCAGCAGAGCCTTGGCCATCGATCCCTGGGTCAGGAAGGTCAGGACCACCAGCCCCAGCACCATCAGCGAAAAATATTCGGCCGGACCGAATGCAATCGCGATGCTGGCGAGCCTTGGCGCGACCAGCATCAGTGCGATCAACGCAAATGTGCCGGCGATGAACGAGCCGAACGCAGCAATGCCGAGCGCGGGGCCGGCGCGGCCCTGCTTGGCCATCTCGTGGCCATCGATGCAGGTGACGACGGAAGCGGCTTCGCCGGGAATGTTGACCAGGATCGAGGTCGTGGAGCCGCCGTACATCGAGCCGTAGTAGATGCCGGCCATCATGATGATGCCGGATTCCGGCGTGCCTGACAGCGTCACCGGCAACAACAGCGACATCGCAGAGATCGGGCCGATGCCGGGCAGCACGCCGACCAAAGTGCCGATGAAGACGCCGATGAAGCAATAGAGCAGGTTGATCGGCAAAAGCGCGACGCCGAACCCATGGGCGACATTGAGGAGCGTTTCCATGACGCGCTCAGCCGATCTCGAACACGCCCGCGGGCAGTTGAATGCCAAGCAGGTGCTTGAGTATCCACCACATGCCGAGCGGGGCTAGAATCGACAGCGGAATGGTCAGCGACCAGCGCACGGGATCGATCACGCGCAGCAGCAGCGCCATCAGCGGGATCGCCGAGAGCAGAAAGCCGAACGTGTCGAGCGCGAAGGCAAACAGCGTGAGGCAGGCGATGATCAGAAGCGGCTTGGTCCAGCGCGTGTTCTCCCAGCGCGAGGCAAGGGTCGGCCCGCCCTCGGTGACGGCAGAGACAATGATCGTGACGGCGAACAGGCAGATCAGCATGCCGGTGTAGAACAGCACGTAGCCGGAGCCGGGATCGTTGATGGTGCCGAGCTTAAGCTTCAGGCCCGACCAGATCACGAAGCCGCCGAAGGCCAGGCCAACCACCCCGCCCCAGAGTTCGGAATTGCTGAGGCGGAATTTTACGTTCGCGTCGTTGCTCATGTGCCGTTCTTCCAGATGCATCCTTCGAGGCGCGCAGGCGCGCGCCTCATGACGATGCTGCTGCCCTCCGGCAGGACCTAGTTCGTCTTCTTGGCGAGACCGAGCGACTCGATCACCTTGCGCTCTGACGCGGTGACCTCGACGACGAACTTCTTGTAGTCCTCGGTGCTCTTGTAGTTCGGGACCATGTCGTACTTGGCGAGCGTTGCGATCACCGCCGGATCCTCGATCGCCTTCTTGAACGCGTCGTGCAGCTTGGCCACGATCTTGGGATCCATGCCCTTCGGTCCGGCGATGCCGAACGGGGAGTCATAGACCATGGGATAGCCGAGTTCCTTGAGCGTCGGCACGTCGGGATAGTTCGGCGAGCGCGCGGCGGTCCACACCATCAACAGGCGCAGCTTTCCGGCGTCGACCAGCGGCCGCCAACCGGTGGAATCCGCCTGCAGCATGGTGTGCTGGCCGAGCACCGCGGCGTTGGTCTCCGCACCGCCCTTGAACGGCACCTGCGTCAGCTTGATGCCGGCCAGCGCTGCGATCTGCTCCATCCCAATGTGCAGCGAGGTTCCGGCGCCCGGCGTCGCGTAGGTGACCTTGCCGGGATTCTTCTTGGCAAAATCGATCACGTCCTGCCACGTCTTGAACGGCCCTTCGGCGCTGGTCGTGACGCCAAAGGTGTAGCCGGTGAGGTGGACGATATAGGTGAAATCCTTGGCCGGGTCCCATGACACTTCCTGCATCAAGGGCAGGCGGAATACGGTGATCGGAATCTGGGCGATGGTGTAGCCGTCCGGCTTCGCGGCGGCCGCCATGGTGGCCGGGCCGACCGTGCCGGCGCCGCCGGCCTTGTTGTCGATCGCGATCGGCTGGCCCAGGACCTTCGAGGCGCTGTCGGCGATGGCGCGCATCGAGATGTCGGTCGATCCTCCCGCCGGCCACGGCACGATCAGCGTGATCGGCTTTGTCGGATAGTCCTGGGCGGTGGCGTGGGTTGCCATCAGCATCCCGATGGCCGCGACGGCAAACAGCAAACGATTGATACCAGGCATCTTCAACTCCCTCTGCGGTCCCGTTGGCGCCGGGCCGGATTTGTTTTGTCTTTTGATGCGGCGATCTTTCCCGAAAACGAAACAGAAGAAAAGCGTGTTGGAGGAAAGGTTTGTCGATGCCGCCGGTTGAAACGGGGCGTGCGACAATTCGCCTATCAAGGTATACCGAGCCGCGGAATTGGAGCGGCGGCCGGTCGCGGGGCGAATGCCGGCAGGCGGCGGCAACCTGTGCGGGCGGGGGAGACAATCGAGACTAAAGTAGGCCCGCTCTATTCTCTCGCGGGCGAGTATGATTTCCTTTGCACGCTGGGGACATGGGCGGGACGGCTGCGGCGACAGCGGGCGCGCGGCCACGTTGCGCCGGTGCCAGCCAAGAGACATTCTGACACAATCGAACCTATCCAAACGAGGAGACCACGCATGAAACGCCTTCTTTCGATCGGCTTCGCGCTCGCCACCGCGCTCGGCGCGGCTGAGGCCGGCGCCCAGGAGCTGACGGGGACGTTGAAGAACATCAAGGAGACCGGCACGATCACGCTCGGCCACCGCGACTCCTCGATCCCCTTCTCCTATCTCGACGACAACCAGAAGCCGATCGGCTATGCGATGGACATCTGCTACAAGATCGTCGATGCCGTGAAGAAGGAACTGAAGCTCGACAAGCTCGAGGTGAAGCTCAACCCGGTGACGTCATCGACCCGCATCCCGCTGCTCGCCAACGGCACTATCGATCTCGAATGCGGCTCGACCACCAACAATGCCGAGCGCCAGAAGCAGATTTCCTTCACCAACACCCATTTCCTCACCGCGAGCCGCTACGTCTCGAAGAAGTCGAGCAAGATCAACTCGATCGACGATCTCAAGGGCAAGCCGGTGGTCTCGACCGCCGGCACCACCAACATCAAGCAGCTTACCGAGGCCAACGCCGCGCGCGGGCTGAACGTCAACATCATCCCGGCCAAGGACCATGCGGAAGCGTTCCTGATGGTCGAGACCGACCGCGCGGTTGCTTTCGTGATGGACGACATCCTGCTCGCAAGCCTGGTTGCGGGGTCGAAGACGCCCAACGACTACGTCATCTCCAAGGATGCGTTCTCGAAGCCCGAGCCCTACGGCATCATGCTGCGCAGGGACGATCCGGCCTTCAAGAAGGTGGTCGATGCGGCAACCGCCGCGCTCTACACCGGCGGCGAGGGCCAGAAGATCTACGACAAATGGTTCACGCAGAAGATCCCGCCGAAGGGACTGAACCTCAATACGCCGATCGCGGCCGAGTTGAAGAACGAGTTCGCAAAGCCGTCGGACTCGCCGGATCCGGATTCGTATAAGTAGGTACACTGTCGCCCCTCATGGTGAGGAGCGCGTAGCGCGTCTCGAACCATGAGGCCCGGCCGGTGGCCTCATCCTTCGAGACGCGGCGAAGGCGCCGCTCCTCAGGATGAGGGGTGAGAACGTCAGGATGAGAGACTAGCAAGGCCCGGCCATCCTAGGTGGCCCGGCCATTGCATGGGCGGGCCCGCGGGTGGCGTATGGGGGACCTGTGAACTACCACTGGAACTGGCAGATCTTCTTCGAGCCGAACCCGACGGGCAGCGGCACCTACCTGGACATGCTGGTGTCGGGGCTGGCGCTGACGATCAAGACCGCGCTCATGGCCTGGATCATCGCGCTGGTCTTCGGCTCGGTGATCGGCGTGCTGCGGACGCTGCCGTCGAAGGCCGCAGGCTGGATCGGCTTCGCTTACGTCGAATTCTTCCGCAACATGCCGCTATTGGTTCAGCTCTTCCTCTGGTTCTTTGTGCTGCCGGAACTGCTGCCGCGCGCGGCAGGCCTGTGGCTGAAGCAGATGCCGAACGCGCCGTTCTGGACGGCGTCGATCGGCGTCGGGCTGTTCATGTCGGCGCGTGTCGCCGTGCAGCTTGCGGCCGGCGTCGCCTCATTGCCGCGAGGCCAGAAACAGGCAGCCACCGCGTTGGGGCTGACGACCGCGCAGACCTATCGCTACGTGCTGCTGCCGATGGCCTATCGCATCATCCTGCCGCCGCTGACGTCGGAATTCCTCAACACCGTGAAGAACACGGCCGTTGCGATCACGATCGGCCTGATCGAATTGACCGGGCAGGCGCGCGCCATGCAGGAATTCTCCTTCCAGGTGTTCGAGGCCTTCACCGCCGCGACCATCATGTATCTCCTGGTCAACATCGTCGTCGTCACCGGCATGCGCTTCCTGGAGCGCAAGGTCGCGATCCCCGGCTATATTGCGGGGAAATAGCATGCTCGGCAGCTTCGATTTCGACGTCATCCGCCGTTCGCTACCCTATCTCTTCGTCGACGGCATGACGTTCACGCTGACGCTGACGGCGCTGTCGGCGCTGGGCGGACTGGTGTTCGGCACGCTGATCGCGCTGATGCGCTTGTCCGGGTTCAAGCTGCTCGGCCGCATCGCCGGGCTTTATGTTGACTTCATGCGTTCGCTGCCGCTGGTGCTGGTGATCTTCTGGTTCTATTTCCTGGTGCCCTATATCGGGCAGTGGCTGACCGGCGCGTCGCGGCCGATCAGCGTCGGCGCGTTTGCCTCCTCGCTCATCACCTTCATCATGTTCGAGGCGGCGTATTTCTCCGAGATCATGCGCGCCGGCATCCAGTCGATCCCTCGCGGCCAGCCGGCGGCGGCGAGCGCGCTCGGCCTGACCTATGCGCAGAGCATGCGCTACGTCGTGCTGCCGCAGGCGTTCCGCAACATGCTGCCGGTGCTGCTGACCCAGACCATCGTGCTGTTCCAGGACACCTCGCTGGTCTACGTCCTGTCGATCCCGGATTTCCTCGGCGCCGCCAGCAAGGTGGCGCAGCGCGACGGGCGGCTGGTCGAGATGTACCTGTTCGCGGCAGCGGTCTATTTCACCATCTCCTGCCTTGCCTCCTACGGCGTCCGCCGCCTCCAGGCGCGCATCGCCATTGTCCGTTGAAGAGTGTTGCATGATCGAACTTCGCCACGTCGACAAATGGTATGGGCCGACTTTCCAGGTGCTGAAGGATTGCACCACCAGCGTCGCCAAGGGCGAAGTCGTGGTGGTCTGCGGCCCCTCCGGATCGGGCAAGTCGACGCTGATCAAATGCGTCAACGCGCTGGAGCCGATCCAGGGTGGCGAGATCATCCTCGACGGCATCAAGGTCAACGACCCCAAGACCGACCTGCCGAAACTGCGTGCGCGTGTCGGCATGGTGTTCCAGCATTTCGAGCTGTTTCCGCATTTGCGGATCATCGACAATCTCTGCCTGGCGCAGGAGAAGGTGCTGGGCCGCAAGCACGATCAAGCGGTGGCAAAGGCCATCAAGCTGCTCGATCGCGTCGGGCTGAAGGGGCACGCGAAGAAATATCCGGCGGAGCTTTCCGGCGGGCAGCAGCAGCGCGTCGCTATTGCCCGGGCGCTCGCCATGGACCCGGTCGCGATGCTGTTCGACGAGCCGACCTCGGCGCTCGATCCGGAAATGATCAGCGAAGTGCTTGACGTGATGGTCGACCTGGCGCGCGAGGGCATGACGATGATGGTCGTCACCCACGAGATGGGCTTTGCCAGCAAGGTCGCCCATCGCGTGATCTTCATGGACCAGGGCGAGATCGTCGAGGATGCGCTGAAGGCGGATTTCTTTGGCAAGCCGCGCAGCGACCGTGCGCAGAAGTTTCTGTCGAAGATCTTGCAGCATTAATACCGCTGTCATTCCGGGGGCACGCGAAGCGTGAGCCCGGAATCCATTGGGCCACTTGCGCTGGCGGAAAGATGGATTCCGGGCTCGATGCTGCGCATCGCCCCGGAATGACGGCGAGGGTTGATGGGATAGAAGGCCTATCGGCATCAACGAATTGCGTATAGAAACCTGATCGCATCATCACGTCCGGGAGACTTCGCTTGGAAAAGATCGCTTACGTCAACGGCTCCTATGTGCCCCTTTCGGAGGCCAAGGTTTCGGTCCTCGACCGCGGCTTCCTGTTCGCCGATGGGATCTACGAGGTGGCCGCCGTGCTTGATGGCAAGCTGGTCGACAACGCCTCGCATCTGGCGCGACTGGAGCGCTCGGTCGGCGAGATCAGGCTGGAGCTGCCGGAAACCATCGCGCGCATCCAGGAGATCCAGAAGGAACTGGTAGCGCGCAACAAGGTCGTCAACGGCCTGGTCTATCTGGAGGTGACGCGCGGCGCTGACACCGGTCGTGACTTCGCCTTTCCGAAAGGGGTGAGGCCGACGCTGGTGATGTTCACGTCGGAAAAGGACATCATCGGCGCGCCTTCGGCGAAGACCGGGATCAATGTCATCACGGTGCCCGACATCCGCTGGGAGCGACGCGACATCAAGAGCGTGGCGCTGCTCGCGCAGGTGCTGGCCAAGCAGGCGGCGGCTGAAGCCGGCGCCGGCGAAGCCTGGATGATCGAGGACGGCAAGGTGACTGAAGGTGGCTCGTCCTCCGCTTTTATTCTGACCCAGGACGACGTCATCGTGACCCGGCAGAACGGCAGCGAGATTTTGCCGGGCTGCACCCGCAAGGCGGTGGTCGCGCTCGCCGAGGAGCGCCAACTCCGTGTCGAGGAGCGCGCCTTCTCGATCGAGGAGGCGCTGGCCGCCAAGGAAGCCTTCGTCACCAGCGCCAGCCTGTTCGTGCAGGCGGTGGTCGCGATCGACGGCAAGAAGGTCGGCAATGGCAAGCCCGGCCCGATGACGGACCGCCTGCGCGAGATCTATGTGGAGTTCGCCAAGGCGACCGCGGTGTAGGCGCATTCCAACCTATCCCCTCACCCTGAGGAGACCGCGCAGCGGTCGTCTCGAAGGGCGAGGCCACCGGCGGGGCCTCATCCTTCGAGACGCGGCCAAACGGCCGCTCCTCAGGATGAGGGTCTAGCAGACGCCCGCGCTTAAGCCGAGAGGCTGCGGCTTACTGGATGCCCGCCTGCGCGGGGCATGACAGCCGAGAACCAACGTCAATGCGCGCCGCCGCCGGCAAGTGCACCCGGCTTCTTCAGCAGCGCCGCGGCGAACAGGGCGACGATCAGCGCAACGCCCATCACGTAGAAGGTATCGCTGAAAGCCAGGATGTAGGCTTGCTTCTGCACGATCCTGCCGATCGCGACGATGGCACGGTGGGCGGCATCGGCATGATCGGCGACGCCATGGCTCATGAAATATTGCGTGAGCTGCTCGATCCGGGTGCGGGTCGCCTGCTCCAGCAGGGAGACCGACTGCATCAGCACGTTGGAGTGATACTGCTCGCGTTTGGTCAAGAGCGTCTGCAATAGCGCGATGCCGACGGCGCCGCCGAGGTTGCGCATCATGTTGAAAAGCCCCGACGCCGAGCCGGCGTTCTCGGCTTCGATGCCCGCTGTCGCGACCGCCGACAGCGGCGCCATCACCAGCGCCTGGCCGATGGCGCGCACGATGTTCGGCCAGAACAACTGGTCGGTGGCGTAGTCGTTGCTCATGTAGATGTTCATGAAGTTCGAGGCGGCGAACAGCGTGAAGCCGACGCCGATGATGATGCGCGGGTCGAAGCGCTGCATCAGCCGTGGCACCAGCGGGATCAGCACGAGCTGCGGCAGCCCGGTCCACGCCAGCACCATGCCGATCTGCTCGGCGTTGTAGCCCTGGATCCGTGACAGATATTGCGGCAGGATGAACACCGAGCCATAGAGCGCGGTGCCAAGCAGGAAATTGGCGAGCATGCCGAAGCCGAAATTGCGGCGGAGCAGCAGGCGCAGGTTCAGTAGCGGCTTGTTCGCGGTCAATTCGATCACGATGAAGGCCACAAGCGCCACCGCCGCGATGACGGAGAGGCGGACGATGAAGGGCGAGCCGAACCAGTCGTCCTTGTTGCCTTCCTCCAGCACCGTCTGCAGCGCCGACAGGCCGATCGCCATGGTGATGATGCCGGGCCAGTCGCCCTCGCGCAAAAGCGAAAGCTTCATCGGCTTTGCTTCCAGCGAGAAATAGAGCATGCCGACCATGATCGCGCCGGGCACCAGGTTGACATAGAAGATGTACTGCCAGCCCCAGTTCTCGGTGAGATAGCCGCCGATGGTCGGGCCGATCGCCGGCGCAAAGGTCGCCGACAGCGCGAACAGCGCCAGTCCTATCGGCTGCTTTCCCTTCGGCAGCAGCGTGATGATCAGCGTGAACGCCATCGGGATCAGCACGCCGCCGGTGAAACCCTGCACCGCGCGCAGTGCGATCATCTGCGGCAGGTCGTGCGCCAGCGCGCAGGCCGCGGAGAAGACGAGGAACAGGACAGCATTGGTCAGAAGATAGCGGCGGATCGAGAACACCTGCGCAAGCCAGCCGCTCAAGGGAATCACCACGATCTCGGCGACCAGATAGGAGGTCGAGATCCAGCCGCCGTCATCGATGCCGGCACCGATCGCGCCCTGGATGTCCGCGAGCGATGCGTTGACGATCTGGATGTTGAGCACCGCCATGAAGGCGCCGAGATTGGCGCCGACCACCGCGATCCAGGTTGTTGCGGGGATGGCCGGTGCGGCGGTGGGTTTTGGGCTGAGGTCCGCGGAGGACGCGGCATTGAGTGTGGGCTGTAGCGTGGTCATTGGTCTCGTCCGCTAGCGCATGATGAATCCGAATTGCTTCCGCGATCGATGCTCTGCTCCCTCTCCCGCAAGCGGGAGAGGGCTGGGGTGAGGGTGTCTCCGCATAGGGACTCCCCGTGGGGAGAGAGCCCTCACCCGGCGCTAAGCGCCGACCTCTCCCGCAAGCGGGAGAGGTGAACTCGCCACTAGCCTCCGTTCGGACGCGCGGTGCCGGAGGCGAGCCGGCTCCTGGCCTCGCGCTCGGCCAGCACGGTGGCTTTGGTGTCGACGGTCGGCACGGCCGACATGCCGGGGCGCAAGAGGCCCTTTAGACGCGGGTCGTCGAGCACGATCTTGACCGGCACGCGCTGCACGATCTTGGTGAAATTGCCGGTGGCGTTGTCGGGCGGCAGCAGCGCGAATTCGAGTCCGCTCGCGGGCGACAGGCTGTCGACATGGCCGCGAAGCTTGGTGCCGCGGAAGCTGTCGATCTCGACCTCGACCGGCTGGCCGCCCCGCACATTCGTGAGCTGCGTCTCCTTGAAGTTGGCGACGACATAGACGGCATCGAGCGGCACGACTGCCATCAACTGCGTACCGGCCTGCACATATTGTCCGACCCTGAGCGAGCGCGCGCCGACGGTGCCGTCGACCGGCGCGGTGATGCGCGTATAGGAGAGGTTCAGCGACGCCTGCTGCTCCATTGCGCGGGCGCGGTCGAGCTGTGCGACTGCCTTGGCGCGATCGGTGGTGAGCACATCGACCTTGCGCTGGGCGGCGAGCAGGCCGGACTTGGAGTGCTGCAATTGCGCGTTGCTGGCGCGGAGCGCTGCGTCGGTCTGCTGCGCGCGCTGCACCGTGCCGGAGCCGCTCTTCATCAGCCCCTCGTAGCGAGCCTGCTCCTCCTGCGCGAATTTCAGATTGGCTTCGGCGGCGGCGACGTCGGCCGTGCCCTGCTCGATGATCGGTTGCTGCAGGGCGAGCTGGGCATCGAGGTTGCGCACCGCAGCCTCGGCTGCCTCGACATCGGCATGGGCCTGGGCGAGCGCGGCACGGAAATCGCGATCATCGATTTCGGCCAGCAATTGCCCGGCCTTGACCGGCTGGTTATCGCCGACCAGCACCTGCGCGATATAGCCGGAGACCTTTGGCGAGACGATCGTGGAATCGGCCTTCACATAGGCGTCATCAGTCGATTCCAGGTAGCGGCCGGTGGTGAGGTAGTCGTAGCCGAAATCGGCAATGCCGGCGACGCCGAGCATGGCAACCAGCGCCAATGCCGCCCGCTTGATCGCCTGCCGCGATGGGCGCAGGCTGATTTTTTCTTTTGTATCAGTGACATAGGATGTCGTCGACATGGCTACCCCAAATGCGTTCAGGCGCGCCTCCTGGGCAGGAGGGCGCCAAATCCGAGAGGTAGATGCGATGTCTCCGGCGCTGTGATAATCCGGCAAGAACTGGAAGGATTATCCAGTAAGAGCAAACAATCGGGAACTCGATCATGGACCGGTTGACCAGCCTGACGGCCTTTGTCCGGGTGGTGGATAGCGGCGGCTTTTCGGCCGCCGGGCGCCGCCTCAACATGTCTACGACCATGGTGAGCAACCATATCCAGGCGCTGGAGGACCGGCTCGGCGTGCGGCTGCTCAATCGCACCACGCGCAAGGTGAGCGTCACCGAGGTCGGCCGCGCTTATTACGACCGCTGCGTCCAGATCCTCGCCGATATCGAGCAGGCCGATGACATCGCGGGCGCGCTGCATTCGACGCCGCGCGGCACGTTGCGGGTCTACACCCACACCCACACGGTGCCGTATGTCGCGCCCGTCGTCGCCGAATTCCTGAAGACCTATCCCGACGTCAGGGTCGATCTCTCGATGGGCGAGCGCACGGTCGACATGATCGACGAGGGCTTTGACGTCGCCGTGCGCATGACGCCGCCGCCGGATTCGAGCCTGATCGTGCGCAGCCTCGCCACCTGGCGCCATGTGCTGTGCTGTTCGCACGACTATCTCGAGCGGCATGGAACGGTGCATGAGCTTGCCGAGCTCAGTGAGCGCGACTGCGTCCGCCATATGAATTATCCATACCAGGACGAATGGCGGTTCATCGATCGCAGCGGCGAGCCGGCATCGGTGAAGGTGTCCGGCCGGTTCACCACCAACAGCGGCGAGGCGCTGCGTATGGCGGCGCTGCAGGGCGCCGGCATTTGCCTCGCGGCTGGGTTCATGGTTCACGGCGATCTCGAAGCCGGACGGCTGGTGCGGCTGTTGCCGGAATACCGGCCGGTCGAGCTTTCGATGAACGCGGTCTATCCGCACCGCCATCATTTGTCGGCGAAGGTGCGGACCTTCATCGACATGCTGGTGACCCACAGCGCCGAGCAGCAGAAGCTGATCGACCCCTATTCGTGATATCGCGTAGGGTGGGCAAAGCGAAGCGTGCCCACCATTCACGGGTGGTGGTGGATGGATGGTGGGCACGCTGCGCTTTGCCCACCCTACGATTCGTTGCCCTTTTCCTATTCGCCCGTCGATAAATCAACCGGGTGATGGCGCAGCGAAGCGTAATCCAATAGATTGCATGCGAACAGGGCAGGGAGGGAGCAGCATGTTTGCGCTGAAGCGGGCGTCATTGTGCCAAATCATGACGCCGCTTGCCGCGATGCTCGCCTGCTTGATCGCGCCGCTGCCCGCCGTCGCGTTCGGACCTCCACCGAATGCGCCGCTGTCGATGGAAAAGCTCTCGCGCCTGGATGACTTTCTCACCGAACAGAGCGCGACCGGAAAGATTCCGGGCGCGGTGCTGCTGATCCAACGGCACGGCAAGCCGATCTATTTCAAATGCTTCGGCAAGCGCGACGTCGAAGCGAACATCAGCATGACTGCGGACACGATCTTTCCGCTGCACTCGGTGACGAAGACGGTCACCAGCGTAGCGGCAATGATCCTGATCGACCGTGGCAAGATCGCGCTCGATGATCCCGTCAGCAAATACATCCCCTCCTTTGCCAACATGAAAGTCGGCGTCGAGCGCAAGGACGAGTCGGGCCGTCCGGTGCTGGACCTGGTGCCGCTGGTCCGTCCGATTACGATCGAGGACCTGCTGCTGCATACCTCGGGCATCACCTACGGCTTCTATGGCACGGGGCTGGTGAAGGCGGCCTATGACGGCATCTATCTCGGCGACTTCGACAATGCCGAATTCGCCGAGCGGATCGCGAAGCTGCCGCTCGCCGAGCAGCCGCGCACGCTGTGGGACTACGGCCATTCGATCGATGTGCTCGGCCGCGTCATCGAGGTGGCGTCGGGACAATCGCTCTATGAGTTCGAGAAGACGGCGCTGTTCGAGCCGCTCGGCATGACCACGACCAAATATTTCCTGACCGATCCGGCGGAGCGCGCCCGCTACGCGCGGCGGCTGCGCAGTGACGAGCGCATCGAGCGCAATCCGCTCGACGTCACGCGCTGGGAATCCGGTGGCGGCGGCCTGGTGTCGACGGTTGCCGACATGGCGCGTTACGGCCAGATGCTGCTCAATGGCGGTACGCTCGATGGCAAGACCATTCTCGGCCCGAAAACTTTCAAGGCGATGACGACCGACCACATTGGGCCGGGATCGGGCGTGGCCCGCAACTATTTCTACTATCCGGGCGACGGCTTTGGCTTCGGCTACGGGTTCGGAATACGCACCGATGCGGGCCATGCCGTGCCGCCGCCGCCGGGCTCGCCCGGCGAGATCAAGTGGGACGGCGCGTCGGGGGCGTATATCGTTGTTGACCCGTCGCAGGACATGTTCTTCGTGCTGCTCCTCAACGCGCCCTCCGGACGGTGGCACGTTGAGGTCAATGTCAAGAAGATCGTTTACGATGCGTTCGAAAAGTGATCGAACAGAAGCCTGATCCGGAACAGCCCCGATGCTGCGCAAGACCGATGGAACCGATCAAGGCGCAATCGCGACGACCCGCATCGTCGCGCTCGACCGCGCGCGCACCTTCATCATACTGCTGGTTCTGATCCACCATTCGGTGGTGAACTACACCCATTTCGGCAGCGGCGACAAAGCGCGCTGGCTCGGCTTCGACCTGGTCGTCCTGTTCAACGACAGTTTCTTCATGGCTTGCATGTTCCTGATCTCGGGCCTGTTCGTGCACGACAGCCTGACGCGCCGAAGAGGAGCGAATTTCATCGCGAGCCGCGCCTGGCGGCTTGGCATCCCCTACCTCGTCTCGATCTTCCTGCTGATGCCGATCGCCTATTATCCGACCTTCCTGCGCTATCATCTGCCTGATACCACCGATTTCAACTTCTTCCATTTCTGGTGGCGCACGCTGACGGTCGGACCGTGGCCGTCAGGACCGGCGTGGTTCCTGTGGGTACTGTTCGCGCTCAATATTCTTGCCGTCGTCGTGTGGTCGCTTGGGCCGCGGCTGCTCAAGGGCTTGGGTCAGGTGATCTTTGCCGTGCGCGACCGCCCGATGACGGCGTTCGCGGCATTCCTGGTGGTCTCGCTCGTCTCCTACGTGCCGATGCGCCTGATTTTCGGCGACGCGAGCTGGCTCGAGCCAGGCGGCTATCCCCTGCCGATCCAGACCAGCCGCATCCTGCTCTATGCCACCTATTTCTTTACCGGCGTCGGCATCGGCGTTGTCAGCCTGCGCACCGGCATTTTCGCGGAGGACGGCGAAGTGGCGAAGCGCTGGTCGGAGTGGCTCGGCTATGCGCTGGCTTTCTATGGCGCGATCCTGTTCCTCGTCTACGCCCACCACAACTGGGTCGATTTCAATAATCCGCCCTCGTGGTGGGAAGTGGCTTACGCTGTTGCGTTCGCGTTATTCAGCGCCGCGATGGCGTTCGCGCTGCCGGCGATCTTCCTGCGTTTCGCAAAGGCCAAACTATCGCTGCTCGACGCAATGCGGCCGTCCGCCTATGGCATCTATCTCCTGCACTACATCTTCATCATCTACCTGCAATATCTGGTCTACAATCATACATGGCCCGCCGGCGCGAAAGCAGCCGTCGTGTTTGCCGGCACGCTCGCGGCAAGTTGGGCGCTGACAGTCGCGCTACGCAGGATTCCAGTCGTCGCACGGATGATCTAGCGCTCGCCGCGACGCTCGGCGAGCTGCGCCGACAGGCGCGCGACCTCCGCCTTTACCTTGGCGATTGCGGCGTCCTTCACCGGGCCGTAGCCGCGGATCTCCATCGGCGCGCTGGCGATCGTGAGGAGGTCGAGCATGCTGCGCGGATCGAGCCTGCCGAGCAGGATATCGATCTGTCCCTCATACCAGGCGATGAGCTCGCGTTCCGCGCGGCGCTCGGCGGTGTAGCCGAAGACGTCGAACGGCGTGCCGCGCAGCGCCGTCAGGCGCGCGAGAATCTTCAACGGCGTCCTGATCCACGGGCCGAAGCTGCGCTTGCGCGGCCGGCCGCGTGCGTCCTTCTTGGCCGGCAGGAGCGGCGGGGCCAGATGGTATCGCACCGAGAAGTCGCCTTCGAACTGCTCGCGCAGTTCGCCGAGGAACCCGGTCTCCATGTGAAGCCGCGCCACCTCATACTCATCCTTGTAGGCCATCAGTTTGAACAAGGCGCGCGCGACGGCGTCCGTCAATGCCTCGGTTCCGAGCGAGGCCTCGGCATCACGCACACGCTTCATCGTTTTCTGGTAGCGCGCAGCATAGGCTACATCCTGGTAGGCCGTCAGAAAGTCAGCGCGGCACGCAATCACCTGATCGAGCGTTTCCGCTTCGATCGTCTTCATCGTTTCCGCCCCGGGCAGCAAGTTCGGATCGGCGCTGGCGATGCGTCCCCAAGCGAAGGCCTGCTTGTTGTGCTCGATCGCGACGCCGTTGAGCTCGATGGCGCGGAGCAGCGCGTTCAGCGAGACCGGGACGAGTCCGTCCTGCCAGGCGAAGCCGAGCATGATGATGTTGGCATAGACGGTGTCGCCGAGCAGCCGATCGGCCAGCGCATTCGCGTTGATTGTTCGAAGATTGCCACAGCCGATCACGTTCTCGATCGCGCGCAGCCGAACTGGTGCGGCGAGGTTCGCATCACGGAAGCGCACGACGTCGCCGGTCGGCATCTCCGCGGTGTTGAGCGCAGCACGCATGCCCCGCCGATAGGTGCCGGATGCCTTGGCCGAGGAGCTGACGACAACATCGCAGCCGATCAGCGCGTTGGCCGCGCCCTGGTCGATGCGAACCTGGTGCAGCTCGTCCGGATGGGCTGCGATGCGGATATAGCTCAACACCGGGCCGAACTTCTGTGCAAAGCCGGTGAAATCGAGCACCGAGACGCCGCGGCGTTCGAGATGTACGGCCATGCTGATGAGCGCGCCGACGGTGATGACACCGGTGCCGCCGACGCCGGTCACCAGGAGATCATAGGGACGGTCGAGCGGCGCGAGCGCCGGCAGCGGCAGCATGGCTGCCTGCGCTTGCGGATCGATACTGCTGGCAGGTTTCGCGCGGCGCTTGGCGCCCTCGATCGTGACAAAGCTCGGGCAGAAGCCGTTGAGGCAGGAAAAATCCTTGTTGCAGGTAGAGAGATTGATGCGGCGCTTGCGGCCGAACGGTGTCTCCTTCGGCTCGACGCTGAGGCAGTTCGATTCGACTGAACAGTCGCCACAGCCTTCGCAGATGAGGTCGTTGATATAGGCAAAGCGCGGCGGGTCCTCGATCTGGCCACGCTTGCGCCGGCGGCGCTTTTCGGTGGCGCAGGTCTGCTGATAGATCAGCACGGAGACGCCGGAGATTTCGCGCAGCTCGCGTTGCACGGCATCCATCTCCTCGCGCGGATGGATGGTGACGCCGACCGGGAAATCGGCCGGCGCAAACTGCGAGGGATCGTCCGACACCAGCGCGATGCGCGACACGCCCTCGGCGCGGACGCTATGGGCGATGGCATGCACGCTCACGGGACCGTCGACCGGCTGGCCGCCGGTCATGGCCACGGCATCGTTGAACAGGATCTTGTAGGTGATGTTGGCGCCGGCCGCGATGGCCTGGCGGATCGCCATCGAGCCGGAATGATAGTAGGTGCCTTCGCCGAGATTCTGGAAGATGTGCTTGTTGCCGGTGAATCGCGACGATGCCGCCCAGTTGACGCCTTCGCCGCCCATCTGGATCAGGGACGAGGTCTCGCGATCCATCCAGCTCGCCATGAAATGGCAGCCGATGCCGGCGAGCGCCTTGGATCCCTCGGGCACTTTGGTCGAGGTGTTGTGCGGGCAGCCGGAGCAAAAATAGGGTGTGCGGGTCGCGCCTGCGACCGTGATCATGCGCTGCGCATCGGGCGCGAGCGCGGCGGCGCGTTTGGCAAGATCGAGGCCGGGAAACATCGGATCGAGCCGCCGCGCCAGCACGTCGGCGAGGGCGCGTGGCGACAATTCGCCGATCCACGAGATCAGGCGCGCGCCGGTCTCGTCATGCTTGCCGACCATCCGCTCCGGCTTCGATCCCGGATAATCGTAGAAATATTCCTTGAACTGGCTTTCGATGATGCCGCGCTTTTCCTCCACCACCAGGATCTCGCGCTTGCCCTTCACGAACTCCATCGCATCGTGCAGCGCGAGCGGCCAGACCATGCCGACCTTGTAGATGTCGATGCCGAGCCGGCGGCAGGCGGCCTCATCGAGGCCCATCAACCGCAGCGCTTCCATCAGGTCGAGATGCGCCTTGCCGGTCGTGACAATGCCATAGGTCGCGTGGGGGATGTCGTAGATGTGGCGATCGATCGGGTTGGCTTTTGCAAAGGCGTAGACCGCGTGCTTCTTCGCCTCCAGTCGCTCCTCGATCTGCGGGCCTGGAAGATCTGGCCAGCGATAGTGCAGGCCGCCCGGCGGCGCCGTGAAATCGGGCGCGCGGAAGATGCGCGGGGGGCGCAGTGCGACAGAGGCGCCTGACTCGACGATCTCCGAGATCGCCTTGAAGCCGACCCACATGCCGGAGAAGCGGCTCAGCGCGTAGCCGTATTCGCCGAATTCGAGATATTCGGCGACGCTGGCCGGATGCAGCGTCGGCATGAACCAGCTCATGAAGGCGACGTCGGACTGGTGCGGCATCGAGGAGGAGACGCAGCCATGGTCGTCGCCGGCGACCACCAGTACGCCGCCATGCGGCGACGAGCCATAGGCGTTGCCGTGTTTCAGCGCATCGCCGGAACGGTCGACACCCGGGCCTTTGCCGTACCAGAGGCCGAACACGCCCTGCACCGTGCGATCGGGCTGGGTCTCGACCTGCTGCGAGCCGAGCACCGCGGTTGCCGCGAGGTCCTCATTGACCGCGGGCAGGAATTCGATGCGCTCCGACTTCAAGCGATCGGCGATGCGCCAGAGTTCAAGATCGACACCGCCGAGCGGCGAACCGCGGTAGCCGGAGATGAAGCCGGCCGTGTTCAGCCCCGCCGCGCGGTCGCGTCTGGCCTGGTCAAGCACGATGCGGACGATGGCCTGCGTGCCCGTAAGGAAGACGCGGCCGTGGTCGCGTTCGTAGCGGTCGGAGAGTTGGTAAGTGTCGAGGGAGGGAATGGCGTCCATGGCCGGCCTCGCATCGGATTCGAGTCGGCCGACGGTAATCCCGTCCGCCTGGCAAGTGTTACCAATCCATCCCTCTAACTGGGTATGATTCGGTAGGATTTTGTCGGAAATCGTCGTTTTTGGTAGAGTCTACCAAACGGAGGTGTCCCCATGGTCGAAGAGCAGGACGAACGTATCCTCGCCGAGCTGCAGAAGAACGGACGCGCGACCAACCAGGAGCTTGCTGAGGCGGTCGGCATGTCGACCTCCGCCTGCTGGCGGCGTGTGCGTGGGTTGGAAGAGTCCGGGGTGATATCGGGCTATTCGGCGCTGGTGGAGCGCGAGCGCGCCGGCTTTGCGACCTCGGCGATCCTTCATGTCTCGCTGGAGCGGCATGATGCGAAATTCGTCGACGAGTTCGTGGCGCGGGTGAAACGGCGCAGCGAAGTCCTGGAATGTTTCGCGACCACGGGAGACGCTGACTATCACCTGCGCGTCGTGGTGCGCGACATGCACGCCTATAATCAGTTCCTCGACGAATTCATGTTCCGCGTGCCCGGCATCCGCTATGTCCGCACCAACATGATCTTGAAGGAGATCAAGACCGGCGTCGCGCTGCCGTTCGATACGAGACGGCCGCGCGCGGTATGAAGAAGTAGGGTGGGCAAAGCGAAGCGTGCCCACCATTGCGAGCGGAGTGCGAATGGTGGGCACGCTTCGCTTTGCCCACCCTACAATCTGCGATCTAGAGCTGCTCCTTGACGAACCGATTGCGAAGCGTGCCGATGCCGGTGATGTCGATCTCGACGACGTCACCTGCCTTCAGGTCCGGCGAGGCACCGTCGGTACCCATCCAGATCACGTCGCCCGGCCATAGCGTGAAATACTTGGTCAATTCGACGATGAAGGGAACGATGCCGAAGATCATGTCGTTGGTACGGAAGCGGTTGGTCTCCCTGCCGTTGACCCGTACCACCGTCTCCATATTGTCGAGATCGACGTCGGTTTCGATCCACGGACCCATCGGCTTGAAGGTGTCGGCGTTCTTGGAGCGCCACAGGCCGCGGTCGGCCTTCTGCCAGCTGCGCTCACTGACGTCATTGCCGATGGTGTAGCCGAATATGCAAGACATCGCGTTCGCCGCATCGAGGTGTTTTGCCTTCTTGCCGATGACGACCGCGAGCTCGCCTTCGTAGTGGATCTTCTCCGTTGCTGTTGCCGGGATCACCACGTCCTCGTCATGCGCGATCAGCGCGTTCTGCGCGCGGTAGCCGATCTCGGGCCGGTCAGGCACGGCCGGAATCTCGCCCCGCTTGTCGGCGGCTTCCTTCAGATGCCTCAGATAATTGAGTCCGACGCAATAGAAGGTGCGCGGGATCAGCGGCAGCTCGATCTTCACGTCTTGGAGCGCATGCGTCTGTGCGGTGCGATTCCATTCGCCGAAGGGATCGCCGTCCACGGTGATCACACGGTCGCCCTCGATAATGCCCCAGGAGGTTTTTCCCTGGGCAGTGAATTTGAGCCAGCGCATCTGTTCTCTTTCCTATTCAGCGGCAGCCTGCTGCTGTGTTTTCCAGGCGCCGGCGGCGGGACGGGGCAGGCCGAGATTCTCGCGCAGCGTCTTGCCGGCATAATCGCGATGGAACAGCCCGCGGCGCTGCAGTTCCGGCACGACGTGGCGGACGAAGTCGGCATAGGAGCCCGGCACATAGCTCGCCGCAATGACAAAACCGTCGCAGCCGCGCCCGACGAACATCTCCTCCAGCCGGTCGGCGATGTCCTTCGGCCCGCCGACGATCGCGTCCTGCACCAAGCCGCGGCCGGAGAAGGTGATGAAGTCGCGCGTGGTCGGGTTGGTCTTGCCGGAGGTCCTCAGCACGCCGTCGCGGATGCCGAGCATGCCTTGCATGCCCTGCAGCTCTTCCGTGGTCAGCGGCTCGTCGATGCTCTTGGCGCCGAAATCGAAATTCAGCCCCTCGGCGAGCAACGACAGCGCGTCGATCTCGAGCGGCAGCTTCTGGATCTGCGCCATCCGGTCTTCCGCCTCGGCCTTGGTTGCGCCGCAGACCGGCGTCGTCAGATTGCACAGGAACATCTGGTCAGGATCGCGGCCGGCCTTTGCGGCCTCGCTGCGGATCGCCTCATAGCCTTGCCTTGCGCTCGCAAGGTTGCGCGCGGCGGTGAAGATCACCTCGCCCCATCGTCCGGCAAAGCGCTGGCCGCGGCCGGACGCACCGGCCTGGATGATGACGGGATGGCCCTGCGGCGAGCGCGGCACTGTGAAGGGTCCGCGCGACTTGAAGAACTTCCCGTCGTGATCGAGCCGCTTCACCTTGGTCGGATCGGCGAAGCGGCCGCTCTTCTTGTCGATAAGAAGCGCGCCGTCCTCCCAGGAATCCCAATGGCCGAGCACGACCTCCATGAATTCGTCGGCGCGGTCGTAGCGCAGATCGTGTTCGAGATGCTGCGCGCGGCCCATGTTGAGGGCTTCGCCGTCATTGACCGAGGTCACCACGTTCCAGCCGGCACGGCCGCCGGTCATGAGGTCGAGGGTGGCGAAGCGGCGCGCGACGTCGAACGGCTCGTAGTAGGTGGTCGAACAGGTCGAGGCGAGGCCGAGCTTCTCAGTGACCATGCCCATCGTGGTCAGCACGATGATCGGGTCCATTTTCACGCAACGGATGCCGTATTCGACGGTATGAGCGTGATCGTTGCCATAGCGGTCCGGCATCGCCAGACGATCGTCGAAGAACGCCATGTGGAATTTGCCGGCCTCGAGGATCCGCGCGATCTCCTGGTAGTAGTCGGCCGACATCGAATCGTCGCGCGATTCCGGATGGCGCCAGGAACCCGGCAGATTGGTGCAGTTCTGCGCCTGCAGGAAGCCGACCAGTGCCATTTGCCGTGTCATGCCGCTTCCCCCCGTCTCACGTCAGATCGAGTTGTGTTGTCAGCCCGTACTCGCCGGCGAGCGCGCGGAGCTTGTCCCAGGTCGCATCCTCGATCTCGATGCCGTTCTTCCGCCGCTCCTGCTCGCGCAGATATTCGACCTCGCCCGGATAGAACACGCCCGGACTTCCTTCCGAGGGCGGCGTCGATTTCAGGTAGCGCGCGAACTCGGCAACCTCGCGCTTGAAATCCTGCAGCGGACGGAAGGCGGCGACATTGAACACCGCCATGAAGCATCCGTCATTGTGGCGCCCGGTCGGCTCGACGCCGAATCCAAGCCCGGTGAGCAGGCCGCATAGCACTTCCACCATGGCCGCCAGGCCAGAGCCCTTGTAGCCCTCGCTCCCGCCGAGCGGCAGCAGCGCGCCGCCCTTGCGGTAGCCGGTCGGGTCGGTGGTGTGGCGGCCCTCGGCGTCGATGATCCAGCCCGTCGGAATCCGTTCGCCGCGCGCGACCGCGAGCTGGATCTTGCCCACTGCGACTGCGGAAGTCGCCATATCCAGATAGAACGGCGCCTCGAGCTCGGACGGCACCGCGATCGAGATCGGGTTGGTGCCGAGCCGCGCCTCGCGGCCGCCGAACGGCGCGACGTGTTTTGGCGAACGGCCGGAATCGGCGGTGGCAATGCCGATCATGCCTTCGCGCATCGCCATCATGGGATAGTGCGCAAGCCGCCCGACATGGCTCTGCCGGAACACGGTGCAGGCGGCGACATTGGCGGTCTTCGCCTTGGCAATGGTCAATTCCATCGCCTTGGCATTGACGTGGAAGCCGAAGCCCCACTGGCCGTCGATCACGGTCGTGGTCGGCGATTCCTGGACGATGCTCCATTTCGCGCCGGGCACGATATGGCCGGCCTTGATGCGGTCGATATAGGTCGGGATCGCGATGATCCCGTGCGAATCATGTCCGGCGAGATTGGCGTTGACGCAGCCGACCGCGACCGCCTCGGCTTCCTCCTCCGACGCGCCGGCGCCGCGCAGCAGCGCCGCACCGATGCGGGTGAGACGATCGGCGTGGACGATCGGCATGGGGTTTCCTCTGACTTGAAGCCCGCGTCATGCGGCGGATCTTGCTGTGTAGAGCGCCATGGTCTCAAAGCGATGGGCGGCGAGCAAGGCCAGAATGTCCGGTCCGCCATGACGCCGGCGCGGCTTTTCAGCGTGCGGGTCTCATGGCAGGGAACCGGCGCCTTGCAGGCACGGGGGCGAGCCCTATTCGGCAGCTCTCTTGCGTCGGAAGAAATCGTCAACAAACCGGTAATTTTTCGGGGTTCTGTCCGACTTTGTTCGTCTCGCATTTACTTTGACTCGCAACTTATGGCTGTTCCTAACGTCCACTTAGGTCTCTGCTCCGCATAAAATCCCGCGGGGCCGGCCGAGACTGGCCGCAGGGAGTTGATCGCTTGGAGCCGACCATCGGAGGTACATCCGCGGCGTTGAACGTCACCAACGAAGCGATCCTGTACGCCAAATCGCCGGAGGAGCTGTACGCCAAGGTCTGCGAGGCCGCTTTTTCCAGCGGCGACTTCCTCGCGACGGCGGTCTTCTTGCTGGATGCCGAGACCGGCCTGCTCCGCGTTGCGGTCGGGTTCGGCGAGGATATCGCGCGGCTGCGCGGCATCGACATCTCGATCATGGCGAATACGCCTGAGGGCGACGGGGTGTGCGGACGGGCGTTCCGCGACCAGAAGGCCTGTGTCAGCAACGACTATCTGAATGATCCGCGCTCGCTCGCCTGGCGCGACGGTGCTCGCAGCAGCGATGTTGCCGCAGCGGCGGCAATGCCGCTGATCTGCAATGGCCGCAGCGTCGGCGTTTTCCTCGTCACCCGGCGCGAGGTCGGCTCGCTGGGCGACGAGCTCGTGTCCCTGCTGGCGCGCATGGCCGCGAATGTTTCGTTTGCGCTGGACAATTTCGAGCGCGAGCGCATGCGCAAGAGCGGCGAGCGGGCGATGCGCCGCCTGAACCAGATGTACGGCGCGATCAGCGCGACCAACGAAGCGATCCTTCGCGCCAAGACCGAGCACGATCTCTATCAGCGCGTCTGCGACGCCGCCGTCCATAGCGGGAAATCCGTCGCCACCGTGGTCCTGCTCGCCGAGCCTGACACCCATTGGCTCGAGCCGGTCGCCGGCACCGGCGACGCGATCGAGCTGATCACGCAGACGCGCTTCTCGACCGATCCCGACAATATCTACGGCAAGGGTGTCTGCGGGCAGGCGTTCCGGACGCAGCGGCCGTGTATCAATAACGACATCCCCCAGTCGGACGGTCCGTGGCGACAGATGGGACGCGAGACCGGCGTCATGGCCTGCATCGGGGTTCCCCTGACGAAGTTCGGCAAGAGCGTCGGGGTCCTGCTGTTTTTTGTCGGCAGGTCGTGGGCGGCAGACGAAGAGATCGTCGCGCTGATGGCGCGGATCGCCGAGAACGTCTCGGTTGCGCTCGACAATTTCGAGCGCGCCAATGAAAAGGCCAAGGCTGACCGGCAAAAGGACCGGTTGTCGCGGATGTTCGCGGCGCTGAGCGCGACCAACGAAGCGATCATGCGGGCGAGATCGCGCGAGGAGATGTTCGCGCTGGTGTGTCAGGCGGCCGGCAAGGGCGCCAGGTTCAACTCGACCAGCATCTTCCTGATCGCGCCCGGCAGCGATTATCTCGACATGGCGGCAACCGCAGGACCAACGTCCGAGAATGCCCGCAAGCTCAAGGTATCGATCAACGAATCCGTTCCGGAGGGACGTGGGCTTTGCGGGACGGCATTCCGCACCAGGCAGGCCAGCATCGACAACAATTTCCTGAAGGACATCGCAGCGAATGCGTTCCGGTACATCATCGAACGCGAGGGCGCGCGATCGGGCGCGGCGTTTCCGTTGTTCGTCGACGGTGAGCCGGTCGGTGTGATGCTCTTCATCTCGTCCGAACGCGACACCTTTACCGCCGAGTTCGCCGAACTGCTGCAGCGGCTGGCCGACAACGTGTCGTTTGCGCTCGGCAGCTTCGAACGCGCGGACGAGAAGGCAAGGACCGAGGATCAGAAGGAACGGCTGACCCGCATGTTCGCGGCGCTGAGCGCCACCAATGAAGCGATCATGCGGGCGAAGTCGCGGACCGAGCTGTTCCATCTCGTCTGCGAGGCCGCGGTCGTCGGCGGCAATTTCACCTCCACCGCGATCGCGCTGGAGCGGCCGGGCGACGATTATCTGGAAAACGTCGCCTCGGCGGGTCCCGACGCGGAGCGTGCGTTCAACGTGCGCCTGTCGGTCAATGCGGCGCATCCTGAAGGGCGCAGCCTCACCGGCATCGCATTCCGCACCCGGAAACCCTGCATCAGCAACGACTATCTCGGCGATTTCGGCGCCTCGAGCCCGTTCTTCCAGGTCCTGCGCGACGCCGGCACCCGTTCCGGCGCCGCATTCCCGCTGCTGAAGAACGGCAAGCCGATCGGCGCCATCATCTTCCTCTCCAGCGAGATCGGCGCCTTCAGCCCCGAGCTGATCGGGCTGCTCAGACGTCTCGCCGAGAATGTCTCGTTCGCGCTGGAAAATTTCGATCGCGCCGACGAGAAGGCGAGGGCCGACGAGAGGATCGAATATCTCGCCTCCCATGACGGCCTGACGCGCTTGCCTAATCGGGAAACCTTCAACGAATTGCTGCGACACGCCATCGAGGTGGCCGGCCGCCACCAGCGCCAATTCGCCCTGCTGTTCATCGATCTCGACCGTTTCAAGGTCATCAACGACTCGCTTGGCCACGACGCCGGCGACCTGCTACTCGTCAAGATCGCCGACCGGCTGCGCGGCACCTTGCGTTCGAGCGACGTCATCGCCCGGCTCGGCGGCGATGAATTCGTCGTCATCCTGGAAGAGACCGATCGTCCCGATGTCGAGACGATCGCCGAGAGCTTGTTGTCGGCGCTCAGCCAGCCGCTGCAACTGAGCGGACACGAATGCCACACCACGGCCTCGATCGGCATCGTGATGTATCCGGCCGATGGCTCGGACGCCAAGACGCTGACCAAGAATGCCGACATGGCGATGTACCTCGCCAAGGAGGACGGCAAGAACGGCTTCCGCTTCTACTCCAAGGAGATCAAGACGCAGTCGATCGAACGGCTGACGCTGGAGAATGCCCTGCGTCGCGCGCTGGAGCGCGATCAGTTCTCGCTCTACTACCAGCCGAAGATCGACATCGCGAGCGGCCAGATCACCGGCGTCGAAGCGCTGCTGCGCTGGACCCATCCCGATCTCGGGCAGGTCGCGCCGCCTCAGTTCATCCCGCTCGCGGAGGAGATCGGGCTGATCGTGCCGATCGGCCGCTGGGTGTTGAAGGAGGCGTGTGCGCAGAACATGGCCTGGCAGCGCCGCGGCTTGCGGCCGGTGACGATGGCGGTCAACCTCTCGCCGCGGCAATTCGCCGACGAGCATCTTCTGCAGGACGTCGACGAGGCGCTGCGCTCGAGCGGCATGTCGCCGGCGCTGCTGCAGCTCGAGGTTACCGAAAGCATGGTGATGCGCAACGTGTCGCGGGCGATCCGGGTGCTGGATGCGATCCAGAGCCGCGGCATTCGCCTGGCGATCGACGATTTTGGCACCGGCTACTCGTCGATGTCGCTGATGAAGCAGTTCCCGATCGACACCATCAAGATCGACCGCTCCTTCGTGCGCGACCTCGCCCGCGACAGCGAGGACCAGGCGATCGCGCAAGCCATCATCAGCATGGGCAAGGCGCTCGGCATGACCGTGATCGCCGAGGGCGTGGAGACGGCCGAGCAGGAACGCTTCCTGCGCGACCATGGCTGCGATGAGATGCAGGGCTTTCTGCTGAGCAAGCCACTGCCACCGCAGGAGCTCGCCGAGTTGTTGCGTTCTGCGCCGGCGCTTATTTCTCCGCCGCTGCAGCCGGCGGACGATGCCGCGGACGATCAGGCGGCGTCGGATTTAGGGTGGAAACGCGCTGTCATCTGATGGCTGCACATGCAGGTCGCGCACGTCCGAATCGGTCGATTTCACCTTGCGCGAGAAGTCATAGGGCCACGGCAGATTGGTCTGACCGGCGAGTGATTTCAGCAGCACGGCGGCGCCCGCTGCAAAAGTGGCGCCCTTGGCGAGTCTTAATCTGACGGTCCAGTCGGCTGGCAATTCCATAGCGGTTTCGCGTAGTTCGAACGCCGGCCCCCACCACCAGGCCGGCGCCGGCGGCCGTTCGCTTTCCGGAATGGCGCGCCAGCGTCCGTATTCATCGACGATGCGCTCAAATTGCAGTTTCGCGGCGGGATGCATCGGGATCCTCTGTTCTGCTCCCGATGATATCCACCTTCGCGGCCAACGCAAAGCCGCGTTGCCATCTATTGCCGGCCGTGTTGCCAGTGCGTGGTCACCTCGGTGCCCGTCTTGTTCAGATGGACATGCTGGTCGACATGGTCGACCCAGGACAGCGGGATGAAATGATGGTGCTGTCCGTCGGGTGAGCTTTGCTTGGTCAGCTTGATCTTGTCGGTTCCTTCGAGATGATCGACCTTTCCAACCGTCTTCCGGTCCGACGAGATGACGTCCATATGTTCCTTGATCTCTGCGGCCATTGCCATCGTTGATCTCCGTGGATGATGGAGACGATGAACGCGGCAGCCGGGCAAAGGTTGCTGCGTATCTCGTCCTCGCCATCTCTGATGTTACCAATGCAATTGGCGAGCTCCGGCAGCGGACAACATACGCGCATGCATGCGTGATCGGCGGATGCGTAGCTTCTCGCACAACGCAACTGCAGCATCGAAATCGATTTGCGCTCGCGCGCGGCAGTGATTAGTTTGCCCGCACAATCAAAACAACATCGGGAGGATGCTTTTGATGAAACATGTGTGGACGCTTGCTGCCGGTCTTTTGATCGGTGCCGCTCTGTCCTTTAATCTCGCTTCCGCCGAGGGAGACGGCTGGATCACATTGGTCGACGGCACCAAGAAGGGCGACTGGGACGAGGTCGGCAAGGCAAACTGGACGTTGAAGGACGGCGCGCTGGTCGCCGACAAGCTCGACGGCAAGGATCTGTCCTATCTCGTCAGCAAGAATTCCTACAAGGATTTCCAGATCAAGGCAGAGTTCTGGACCGATGAGGACGCCAATAGCGGCATCTTCATCCGTTGCGACACCAACAAGACCATCGATTCCAAGGTCTGCTATGAGGTCAATATCTTCGACAAGCGGCCCGATCCGACCTACGGCACCGGCGCGATCGTCGATGTCGGCAAGGTCAACCCGATGCCCAAGGCGGCGGGCAAGTGGAACACCTATGAGATCACGGCGCAGGGTCCGCATCTCGTCGTCGTGCTCAACGGGCAGAAGACGGTCGATGTGCAGGACAAGACGCACGCGAGCGGTCCGATCGCGCTTCAATATGGCTCGGGCGTGGTCAAGTTCCGGAAAGTGCAGATCAAGCCACTGTAACGGCATTCTCCCTCCCCTCCAGGGCAGGGCAATCGCGTATAGCTGTTTGGTGGCTGTGAACGAGGTGGGCCTCATGGTTCTCCGAGCGATGCGAGCATCGTCCGGAGATGCGCCGCAAGCGGCGCTCCTCACCATGAGGGTCTAAGATCTGCCGCGAAATCAGACCTCATCCTGAGGAGCCGCGCAGCGGCGTCTCGAAGGATGGGCCCCGAAGGGACTGCCCACCAAGTTCTATTTCATATGCGATAACCCTGCTTGAAAGGTGGAGGGTAGGGTGGGGGTCAAGCCACGTGCACCGGCGCTTGTGGAGAGAGATGATCCCCACCCGGTTTGCGCTCACGCATATTGCTTGTCTTGCTGACGGTTCTCCACCGTAGGATTGAGCTCGTTCAGGACGACACCGATCAGCTTGCGCTCGGCCCCACCGAGCGCAGTGATGATGTCTTCCATGCAGTCGTTGATGTCGAGATGGACCGGGAGGACGGCGAGGAGGCCGTCGGCGAGCTCGAGCAGCTTGCGGTCCGCTGCGCTCCACGGCATCGCCGGCCCGTCGAGAATGATGAGATCGTAACCGCCGACGGGCCGCGCTTGCGCGACCGACTTGCGGATGGCTTCCGCCGCTTTGGCGTCGCCGCCCGCGATGACGGGCAGGATGGAAATTCCGTTCGCCGTATTGATGGCGCGCGTCGCCTTGCTGCCGATGCTGAGCCAGCCGAGGCGGCCAGCGTCGCTCTTGCCGAGCCTGATGACCTTGCCTGACAATTCGCGATCGCGATGATCGGCATCGATCATCAGCACTTTGGCGCCGTCGCGCGCGGCCGAGAGCGCGACGTTCAGCGCCACGACGCTGCGGTCGGCGGATGGACCCGCGCCGATCACAGCCATGACCGGCGCGCCGGTCGCGGGCGCGCGCTTCTCGAGCGTCGCGCGCGCCTCGCGCATGACGTTGAGGAAAGCCATCAGCGGAAAGCCCGCGCGCAGTGTCGGCCAGCCCAGCCGGGTGACGTCGGCGACATGGCCTGCGGTGAGGATGCCGCCCAGCGTGCGCATCACGTCGGATTCCTGCAGCCGGACGATCACGGGCTTCTCGATGACGCTGACTGCTGCTTGTGGCGCGGGCCTGTTGGCGACCGGCTGTTTCGCAGGGACTGCCGTCGTCTGCTTCTCAGGCGAGGTCGACTTGTTCGGCCGAAGCGGGTCGGCGCCGGGCGCAAGCTGGTCGGCGGCAATGATCCAGGCGGCGGCCGCGAGCCCGCCGAGCACGAAACCGATCATGGCGAGCAGGCTCATCGCCGGGGGGAACGTGCGCCGCTGCGGCACGGTGGCTTCGCCGATGACGCGCGCGCTCGAGGTGTTCAGGCTTTCCTGCTCCTCCGTCTCGCGCGAGCGCTTGAGGAAGGACTGGTAGACGTCACGGCTGGCCTCGACGTCGCGCTCGAGTTCGCGCAAGTGCACCGAGGCCTGGCTCATCTGCACGCTCTGGCGCTTCTGCGCGTCCAGCGCCTTGTTCAGCGATGCCTCGTAGTCGCGGGCGCGGGTCAGGTCGTTCTTCGCGGCCTGCGCGAAGCGATCAATCTCTTCCTTGATGGTGCGGCGGAGATCCTCGACCTGCTGTTCGACTTGCCGGAGTGCCGGATGCCGCGGGCCTAATTCGCTCTGCAGTTCGGCCTGCCGCTTCTTGGCATCGGCATATTGCGCGCGCAGGTTCGCAATGGTCGGCGACTGCAGCGCCTCGGGGATCGCGCCGGGGTCGCTCGAATTGCGTCGGCTGGCCTCGATCTGGTCATACTTCGCCTGCGCATCGAGCGTCAGCGCCCGTGCGGCGGCGAGCCGCTGGTTGCTGGCGGAAAGCTGCTGGTCGGCGATTAGCGTGTCCTGCGTGCCGACGAAATTGTTCTGCGCCTTGTAGACCGCAAGCGTGTTCTCGGCGTTACGCAGCCGTTCCTGCAGCTCCTTCAGCCGTCCCGAGAGATCCCTGGTGGCGCGCCGTGCGGCGGCGGACTGCGATTGCTTGGATTCGGCGAGATAGGCGCTCGAAAGCGCATTGGCGAGCATCGCCGCCTTCGCGGGCTCATACGACCAGACGTCGATGTCGACGACGAAGGTGCGGTCGGTTTTGCGCACGTTGATGTGGCGACCGAGCGCGTCCAGCGCGCTCATCGTCGCCTGCTGCTGCTGTTCCGCGGTCGGACGCAGCTCGATCCCGACCAAGCCGAGCAGCGAGCCGAGGGGGCTCTTGCCATCGCCGCCGCCGAACTCGGGGTCCTTGTCGAGATTGGTATTCTTGATGACCTGCAGCAGCACGCTGTTGGAGGTGATCACCCGCGCCTCGCTGTCGACCACCATGGCGAGGCCCGAAACGTCCTGCGCGCGCGGGGTCAGTTCGCGCTCGACGAGCTGTAACTCGCGCGGGTCGACATAGAGCTGCGCTGTTGCGGTGTATTTCGGAGTAAGGCTCTTGCCGATCGCAACCGCGATGCAGGCGCAAAGCAGTGCGGCGGCCGCGATCGCGGCCTTGCGACGCCACAGCAGCGCGACCAGGTCGACCACGTTGAAGCCGTGGTTGAAGCCCTGGCTTCGGCGCGGCTCGCCACCGCCCTGGCTTTTGGCCTGGTTGTTTATCGGCTGGTTGTAATCAAGCATCGACCCCAGCTTCCATTCCAAACGCCGCACGCATCGGCTGAGGGGTTACTCTTCGGGCTGCGTGATGCGCGACAGCGGACCGCGCGGCAACAACGCAACAGGAAAAATTAACCATAGTCTTTGAGGGACTATTCACTGAAAAGGCAAACAAAGCGTTTAAGCGCTCGCGCATCGGAACGCCTTCGCCATCGTGAGCGCCGGAATATTCCGCCTCGCCGCCGTTTCCAGCGCGTGGTTCAGGAGCTCTGGCGAGCAGCCGTAGAAGCTGGGCTGCGTGGCAACGTCGTGACTGTAAAAAATTAACCAACCGTTATGGATTTGTGCTTCGTCGAACGCCCGCTCGATTGCATCGCGATCCATCTGGCGGTCGATCAGCGGCATCGCGCGCAGGAACTGCAGGTCGACGTCGCCGAAGTTCACGCCCTCCACGATCGAGCGGCAGGTCGCAAATCTGGACTTGAGCAGATATTTGTGCGCGAACGAGCCGTAGCCGAACGGATAGGCGAAGGTCTCGATCTGCATCGACGGATCGAGCAAGTCGAAGTAGCGGCGGTTACAGGCGATGTCGCCGGCAAGCGAGCTCTCATCGAGATCGCTGGTGCGCCGGTGCGAAAAGGTGTGGCAGCCGATCTCGTGGCCGCGGCGATGGAGCGACAGCACGTCGTCATCGTCGCCTGACCTCCAGTTCGCCGTATCGACGCCGACCAGGCCGCCCGACACATAGAATGTACCGTGGGCGCCATGCGCCTCCAGCAGGTCGGCGCCTGATGTCACCGCGCTCTTCGGCAGGTCGTCGAAGGTGAAGCTGACCATCGGCGTGGCATTGCGCAGCCGGACCCGACCGACCGGCAGATGCATCGCCAGCCGGTGGCTGAGCTTCACCACCGCTTCGGACCACAAGGCGTGCATGTTCTTACAGCTTCCGCAGGATCACGTGATAATCGCCGTGCCGCACGTCGGTCTTGCCGGGCAGGAAGAAGTTCATCGCCTTCGCGGCGACGTCGACCAGCGCGGCGAGCAGGGGCTTGCGCAGGCGCATCTCCGGATAGCGCGGGCTCTCATAGACCTTGCGGTAGATCACCTGCAGGCCGTGCGCCCTGGCGAAGGCTTCAAGCTTGCCCAGCGTGACCAGCGGATGGAAATGGGTCGGGAACGGCGCCTCGCCCGGCAGCCCGGCCTTCTTGTCGCCGCGCACATAGCGGTAGAACCAGACATGGAACCAATGCGGCGAGTATTTCGTCACCACGCCGGACAGCGAATGCGGATTAGGCGCGCCGATCAGGATCAAGCCGTTCGGCTTGATCGCCTCGCAGAAGCCGCTGAGCGCGGCTTCGACATCGGGTACGTGCTCGATGACGTTGTAGCAGACGATGAAATCAAAACTTTTCGGTGCGAAACGATAGGTCTGGATGTCGCCCAGGATCGTTGCTTGCGCGTACTGATTGTTTTTGACCTGGTCCTCATCGATGTCGACCACCGTGATGTGGCTGCGCCGCAGCACCTTGAGCGGAAGGAAGCTGGTGGAGCCGCCACCGGCCTCGTAGATCGCGAGCGGGCGCGCCGGCAGCGCCGCCTCCAGGATGCTGTGCACGGTGAGCAGGCTCTGCCGTGCCTCGCCCGGCGGCAGGTCGAGTAGCGACTGTGGGTGGACGGACGGCCCAGCCGCGTTGACATCGGAGAGCGCTGTATGGATGCGATCCAGGGTAAGAGTGTCGGTCATTGGCTGTCATCCAATGTTGCTGTTTGCGAATTTTGCTCTGAACGCCATCAAGCCATGCTTCAGCCGGCCGCGAATCCGGGCGATGTCGAATAGCCAGGCGAGGGCGGCGTAGGTGAGGATACCTGCCCCCGCCAGCACGATGCATGCGGCGAGATCCGGAATGCGCAGGATGCGATCGAGTGCCGCGACGGTCAGCGCCATCGCGAGCGCGGCGATCAGGACGAGCGCCAGCCGGCCGAGCGGCAGTGGAACGCGGAAGGCGTAACGGGTCAGCACCAGCGCACAGGCAAAGCCGATGATGTCGGCGCCGAGCCGCGCCCAGGCTGCGCCGACCGTGCCGTAGTGGCTGACGAGGAGGTAAGACAGGATCACGTTCGCTGCGATCAGCGACGCCGTGTTGACGAGATAGAAGCCGTTGCGGCCCGACAGCAGGAAGCTCGCATGCAGATATTGCTGCGTCAGGACCTGGAAGACCACTGCGATCGCGATCACCGGCATGATCTCCGCCGCGAGCTCGCGAAAATCCACGCCGAGAATGATGTTGGCGACATGCGCCGAGATCACGGCAAAGCCGAGCGCAGCCGGCAGCGTGACCGACAGCAATAGCTCGAGACATTCGGCAAGATGCGAACGCACCGCGCCGTCACCCTGCTTGGCGTGGATCTGGACGGCAAGCGGAAAGAACGCCGCCGCCATGCTCATCGCCGGCATCATCAGCGTCTGCCGGACCAGGTCGAGCGAGGCGACATATCGGCCGGCGTCGGCCGCGCCGACGAGGTTGGCGATCATGAAGCGGTCGGTGACGCTGGCGATGGCGAGCAGGGTCAGCGACAGCGTCAGCGGCAGGCCGGTCCTGGCCACGGCCATGAGCGAGGTGCGATCGAAGCTGACATGCGTGCCGCGCCAGGCGGTGCGCGACTGTACGAGCACCGCGAGCAGATAGGCGAGGGCAGAGGAAAGCAATAGCCAGAAGCCGTTCGGGCTGACGAGCGCGACGACAATGCCGAGGCCGAGCACGGCGACGGCGCGCACCAGCGTCGCCTTCATCACCGAAAGCGCCATCAGTCGCGCGCGAACCAGGTCCTGCGTCAGTTCGAATAGGCCGATAGCAACCGAGAGCACTACGGTGGCGAGTGCCGCAGTGCCATCCAGGCCGGCGAGCCGGGCCAGCACATAGGCGATCGGCGCCGTCAGGCAGCAGATCATATAGCCTGACAGCACGAGGTCGCGGACGTCGGTGCCATCGTTGCGGGCGTGCCCGCTCAGGATCAGATTTCTGAACCAGCCGACCAGGAATACGCTGATCACGGAAGCGAAGCCGATGCCGAGCAGATAGACGCCGTAATCATGCGGCGAGAACAGCCGTGTGAAAACGAACACGCTGAGCAGCCCGAGCAGCGCCGAGAGGATGTTGGCAGTCAGGTTGATGCTGGCTTGCCCGATCAGCATAACGCCGCGAACTCCACGCGTTCGCTGCCGGCGAGGGACAGAATCTCGTTGCTCTCGGCGATCGCTGCGCGGATGGTCCCGACCGGCGTGCCGGAGAAGGACGCGATCGAGAAGGCGACGTCGTCCTTGTTGGCGCGGCGCAAGAGATCCTGCAGCTCGCTCTTGCTGAGTCTCGGATCGTCCCAATAGCTGACGCAGGGCGTGCTTGGGACCTGGGTATGCCGCAGCGAGGCTGCAGCGTCGTTCTGCACGAAATAGCCGTACAGCATGTATTCGGAGAATTCGCGCGTCTTGCACAGCGCCTCGATCCAGTCGATGCCGGTGACAGCCTCGATGCGCTCGGCCAGGGCGCGAGTGGTCCGCTTGTCCCAGAAGATGATGTGCCCGATGAAATCGTCGGCCGGAAACGGCGGCGTCGGCAGCCCGAGCAACTCGTGGCTGGTCACGAGCCAGCGCGAATGCCGCGGCTGGTCCGCGGTCACCGCGTTCGACATGGTCAGCATCGGGATCGCGTTCGGATATTCGAACCGTGTCAGGTCGAAGTCGCGGAAGAACACGATGTCGGAATCCAGGATGCAGAAGCGCTGGTGAGGCAACGCGATGGTGGCGGCGATCTTGAGGATCTGCTGTACATGCCATCCGTTCACCGGCTTGGCCCGCAGCGACCACCAGAACTGGCGCCGCCGACGCTGGATGATGCGTGGCAGCGGCCGCAGCCAATCGGGCAGGAAGGTCGAGGCCGGGATGATGACGCGACGATCGCTGGCAAGCGGCGCGAACAGCGGCAGGTCGCAATCGGGAACCAAGAGATAGTGCTTGGAGAACGAAGTGACGTGCCGGTCCACGCTCTCGCAGAGCAAAGTACAGATTTCCAGGTCGCGCCCGTAAGTCGGGGTTAACAACGCAACTGGGTCCATCTCGTAGCTCTCTCTGGCGATCACGTTCACGGTTGTCGCTTTCCAGGCCGCCGTTCTTCCTCGGCAAGTCTTTCAGCAAGATCGATGCCGAACCGGGGCATCGGCTCTGGCCGGGATCCGCGGTGGTTAATTTTGCTTGCGGCTGATGCGTGAGGCGCGGCTGGCAGCGCGAAGTAACCATAAGAAGTCGTGCTTCGTGTCCGTCTGCACGGCTTGCCCGGATATTGCAGAGACGGACCCGCGCATCGCCGATGCTGTTCGGCGCGGGTATGAGTACATGCGAATTTACGGGTTTTCCGGGCGGGACCTCGCTGTGCATGATACGAAGGCTGTGCCGCCGGTCCGTTTCGGCACAGCCGTTCCGTCCGCGGTGTCCGCTTTTGAAACGACCGTAGGAACGGGCCGCAAGCTCGCAAGGACAGCAGATGGCTCGAACTGAACGATTGAGCCGGCGTCGCTTCGTCGGTGGGATGCTGACGGCTTCAGCCGGCGCGGTTCTCGGCGGGGTCACCGCTGCGCGGGATGCGGCCGGTGCGGCCTCGCGCTTGGGCGCCGATCCCGCGCGATTTGCCGGCGCCTTCGTGAACTGGGCGGGTGATGGCCGCGAGCATGTGCTGCAGGCTTGGGAGAAATGGCTGAAGCACAAGCCGGCATCCGTGCTCGGCGTCGACTTCTACGGCCAATCGACCTGGGAAGATTTTCGAAAAGTCGATTGGGTGCCCGGCATCTGGAGACGCCTCAATCCGAAACGCAACGTCGTCTGGTCGATGCCGCTGACGATCACGGGTACGCCGCTGGTTGATGTCGCGGATGGCTTGCACGATTCCGAGTTCGAGGCCGCGGCACGTGCGATCGCCGAAGCGCAACCGCGCGCGATCATCCGGCTCGGCTGGGAGATGAACCTTTCGCAGATGGGCTGGTTCGCCAAGGGCCAGGAGGCCGACTACATCAGGGCGTTCCGGCGCGTGGTGGATATCTTCCGCCGCGCGTCCAGCGAGTTCAAGTTCGACTGGTGTCCCGGCTGGGGTCCGCAGGAGATGCCTGCCGATCTCGCCTACCCCGGCGACGATGTCGTCGACTATATCGGGCTCGACGTCTACGACTTCAAATCGGAGGGCTCAGTGGAGGAGCGCTGGCAGACGCTTTTTCTCAAGGCGCCGTTCGGTCTCGAATGGCACCGCGATTTCGCCGCGCGGCACGGCAAGCGCGTCAGCTTTCCGGAATGGGGCGTCGGCCATGCCGGCGACAATCCTTACTTTATCCAGAAAATGTACGATTGGTTCGTCGAGAACCAACACAGCATTGCTTATGCCGCGTACTTCAACGTCGACGGCCTGTGGCCCACCCAGATCGACACCGGCCGTTTCCCGGAATCGGAGAAGCTGTTCCGAAAGCTGTTCGGAGCCAAGTGACGTCGTGGCCCCTGGTTACGCCGCCGCTTCACCCGGGCTAGGGTCGCGACTGCCCTCGTTCGCCTGCGCCTTTGTTCCCGTCAGCAGGGTCAGGCCCATCTTGAGCTTGTCCTGCAGCGTGCGCTGGGCGAGGCAGGTGAAGAGGCAGAGCTTGTCGCAGGCCACGGTTTCCTTGCGGCGCATGCGGGCTTCCTCGCTGTACCAGATTTCGCGCGCGGTCTGCGTACGGACGTTGCCGATCGGCTTGAAGAACCAGCAGACCTCGAGGCGGCCGTCGGAGCGGATGAAATAGTTGCGCATGCCGACCCGGCAGGGCATCACCTCCGGCGGCGCCTTCTCGCGGCGGAAATGATTGGGCCAGGCGTTCAGCACCGCCTCGCCGTTGAGGATTGGCGCGCCCTGGCGCTTCAGCCGCAGCAATTCGTCGCGAACGGCAATCAGATCGTCCATCTCCTTTTCGCCGATCCACAATTCGTCCTCGACTTCCTGCGTGCCCATCTCGACCGGCTGGAAGCTCAGCGCGGTGGCGCCGATCTGCTGGATCCAATCGACCATCTGCGGCAACTGACGGAAGTTCAGTCTGTGCACGACCGGCTTGATGATGATCGGAAAATCCAATCCTTCGGCGCGGCGCTTCTCGGAGACGTTCCGGATGCCCTGCACGATGTCGTTCAGCGAGTTCTCGATGCCGCGCGAATAGTTGTGGATCTTCGGATCCCGCGAGTCGATCGATATGTTGATGTTGAAGGGATGCGCCTCGACCGTCTGGGCGACGATCTTCTTGTTCAGATAGGCGCCGCCATTGGTGGTGACGCCCCAATGGATGTCGTTGTCGCGGCAGAAGCGGACGAGGTCGAGGAAACCCTTCTTGATATAAGGCTCGCCGCCGGCGAATTCGACATGATAGGCGCCGATGAATTCCTTCAGGCTCGAAAGCGCGCGCTGCCACTCCTCGATCGACATTTCCTCGCGGTAGTTCGGACGGCGCCAATAGTCGCAATAGCGGCACTTGTAGTTGCAGCGCTCGACGACCTCCGCGAAGATCGCGGCGGGCCGAGTGACGTCGCGGCCGGTGCGCAGATAGAGTTCTTCCGACAGCGCGTTGCGGACATGCCTTGTGCCCAGCGAGACGAGGTCTAGCGCTTTCAAGGTGAAACCTCAGACATTTGCGAGTGTTGTTGTTGCGATCTCGATCAATTTCTTCGTCGTACCGAGGACAGCAAATCGAATGCCAGTGGGGATGAAGGCTCTTCTGCCAGCGCTACGGACCGCGTTTAACCTTAACGAATTGCTGCCAATGCGCGGCGATCGCGCGCGCATCGATGCGGATCAGAGCGCAAAGCACGCAGAATGCCGCCCGATTAACCCTCGCAAGAGATCGTCGCGGCGCCACCTGCGGCTGGATCGGATTTTGCCATGAGCCAGCCATATCGTGCGAATCGCTAGCGTGCGGCTCCGCCCATCAACGATTTCGGGACGATTGCGTCCCATGATGGTGACGTGACCCGTTCTGGGACGGCGTGTCGCGGACTGGGAAAACGCCATGAACAAGATGTCGATTTCGACCGAGTTTCTTGCAACGGACCGCGCCTGGGTCGCGGCCTCGCCCGCGCTCGACTGCTCCGTTGAGACCGTGGTCTGCATCCCGAGTTTCCGCCGGCCGCAGCATCTGCGGCTGACGCTGGAATCGGTCGCCGCGCAGTGCACCGTGCGCCGCTTTGCGGTCGTGGTCGTCGAGAACGACGCCGCCAACTGTGAAAGCGCGCCGGTGGCCGCGGAATTCCTGGCATCGGGAAAGCTGAACGGCCTCTGCCTCGTCGAGCCGCGGCAGGGCAACTGCCACGCGATCAATGCGGCCTTCGAGACGGCGCTCGCGACCTTTCCGCGGGCTGCGAACTTCCTGATGATCGACGACGACGAAATCGCCTCGCCCGATTGGCTCGAGCGCATGATCGAGGCCGCCGAGACGACCGGCGCGGACGTGATCGGCGGACCGGTCTGGCCGAATTTCGACGACGAGCACAAGCGCGGCCTGAAGCGTCATCCGGCCTTTGCGCCGGCCTATCATAGCAGCGGGCCGGTGCCCGTGATCTATGGCTGCGGCAACTGCCTGATCCGCCGCCAGGTGTTCGCTCGCCTCGGTAGTCCCGCGTTCGACTTGCGTTTCAATTTCTTAGGCGGCGGCGACCACGATTTCTTCGCCCGCTCCCGTCGCGCCGGTTTCCGCTTCTACTGGGTGACGGATGCGGCCATCATGGAGACGGTGCCGCGGAGCCGGACCAAGCTCGGCTGGATCGTGCGGCGTGGCCTGCGGATCGGGGCGATCAATTATCACATCGAGCACAAGGCGGCGCAGTCGGTCTGGTCGCGCGCCGCTGTGATGGCCAAGATGTTCGGCCTGGTGCCGTTCTCGCTGTTCCGCGCCACGCGCATCGTCTTGCGGGAGCACCAGCCTATCATCGCCATGCATCCGATGATGGTCGCGGTCGGCAGCGCGCTTGCGGTGCTCGGCATCGAGCCGCAACCCTACGCCGCCTCAAAGATCGTTTCGTGACTGAGTTCTTCATCACTTCCGAAGCCCGGGCCGTCCTTGCCGATGTCTGGCGGCGGCCGGTGATGGATTTCGTCCGCGCCGCGGTCTTCATCGGCATTCTGCTGCTGGTGTGGCTCTCGCTGCATCCGTTCGACGATCTCAGCGACATGCGCGTCGGCGAGGTAACTTCCGGCAAGGAGGCCGTGCTCTACGCGCTGTTCGGCGTGCTCATGGTGCTGATGCTCTTCTTGACCATGCGTGACAACATGCCGGCGCTGGCCTCGCTGTTGACCCCGGCCTATGTGCTGTTCGGGACCTGGCTTTGCCTGACCGTCGTGCTGTCGTTCGATCCGGCCACCTCGAGCCGCCGTTTCGCGCTGTCGGTGTTCGTCGTGGTGGTGACGGCGACGATGATGCTGCTAGCGAAGTCGCAGGGCGAGTTGATGCGCTGGTTCAGCATCGCCGCGCTGGTCTTGCTCGCGACCTGCTATCTCGGGATATTGCTGGCCCCGAACCTGTCGATCCATCTGGCGACCGACCCGCAGGAGCCGGCGCTCGCCGGCAATTGGCGCGGCGCGTTCGGGCACAAGAATGTCGCCGCCGCGATGATGGCGATGATGATGTTCCTCGGCGTCTATTTCATCCGCGCCGGCGGATGGATTTCGGGCGTCATCGTCATAGCGCTCTCCGCCCTGTTCCTGGTCTACTCGGCGGGCAAGAGCTCGATCTCGCTTTGCCTGGGCGTGCTGCTGCTGACCTCGCTGATGTCCGTCGTCCGTTCCTTCTGGGGGCGCGCCTTGATGTTGCTGTTGCCGCTCATCGTGCTCAATCTGTTCAGCGTCGGCACGGTGCTGAGCGATACCCTCGCGTCGGTCGCGAAGCTCTTGCCGCTGGATACGAGCTTCACCGGCCGTTCCGACATCTGGGTCTTCGCCGTCGAGTCCCTGCATCAGCGGCTCCTGACCGGCTACGGCTTCGAAGCCTTCTGGGGCAGCAACGCGATCACGAATTTGAAGGAAGGCAAGGAATGGGCGGGTTACGCCTCGCATAGCCATAACGGCTATCTCGACACCGCGCTCGGCACCGGCCTTCCGGGGCTCGTGTTTCTGATCGCCGCGATCGTCGTCAAGCCGCTGCGCGACTTCCAGGCTGCTGACGAAGGCGGCAATGATGGGCCGCTGTCGATGGTGTTCCTGCGGATATGGCTGTTCGGCCTCTATCTGTCGTCGATGGAGAGTTTCTTCCTCGACCGCGCCGATCCGATCTGGGCGACATTCCTGATCGCCGTGTTCGGCCTGCACTATCTCGCGCGATTCCGGTTGCGGGCATAGATGACGGCCGCCGCCGCGGCCGCTACATCGCGCCACCAGCCGGTGAAGTCAAAGGGGGCTTGCGCCGGCGGCTGTTCCGCCGCGGACACGATCGCATCCGCATAGACCTCGCCCGCCGATCCGCGCGGAACCAGGATGATCGCGCCGCGATCGATCAATTGCCTGAAGCGCGGATGGTGGTCGAACTCGTTAGCCAGGGCAGGGCCGGTCGCGATCAGCGGCCGGCCCGATTGCGCGCAGGTGAGGATGCTCGAACGGCGGGCCGTAATGCCTTCGTCCAGCGGGTAGCAGAAAGCGTCGACCTCGCTGAACAGGCCGAACACTTCGGCATCCGAGGCAACATAGCCGGAGACGATCACGTCCTCGCCGAGGCCAAGCTCGGCGGCGCGCGCGTGGAAATTCTCCTCGACCTTGTCGACGCCACGGATGAAGGAGCCGATATAGACAAGCAGCGGCCGCAATCCGCGCGCCTTCAGGATCGCGCCGATCTCGAGCAGCGCATTCGGCTGCTTGCCCGGATAGATCGAGCCGAAATGGCCGATCACCAGTCGTCCGCTGGCGCGTGCCGCTGATAGCCGCTGCCGCAATTCGGAGTCGTCGATGGTCGCGGGCGCTTCGACATTGGGCGGCAGCGGCGCGAGCACGCACTTGTCGACAGCGGAGGCGACCACGGGATCATCGGCAAGCTCCTTCCGCACCAGCGGCGAGAACATGACGATACTGTCGGCAAGCCACACCGCGGGGATGTAGGTGATCCGCCGCATCCAGTTCAGCCCGGCCCATTCATGTTCGACCAGGATGACCGTGCGTCGCCTGAGCTTTGCGATTGTGAGCGTGAGAAGCGGCCGCAGGATCACGCGCTTCCAGGCCACGATCGGAAAATTGCAGACCACGCTCTGCGCCGAACCGACCGCGCGCCAGATGTCGCGGAGCGATCCCTGGCCGCGTGTCAGCGTTAACGTTTGGCTACTGCCGGGATCGAGCTCTTCGATCGCTTCGCCGAGCAGGCGCGTGAACTGCCCGACGCCGCAATGCATCTCGGCTCCCGCGCCGAGGAACAGCGCCCGATATCGGGGTGTGGAGGTCATCGCTGCAGCGGCGGGCTTCCGAGGTGATCTCCGTTAGCCATATCGCGCAGACCTTAGCTTCCGGTAAGCGCCTGAATAGTGCCGGCATCGATCTTGCCAATCCTGGCGTGACGGCGGCCCGGTCGTCCCGTAACGGGACATCGGACAATCAAAACGACGCAAGGCGACCAGGAGCGCGACATGACGAGAAGCAAGATCTTCACCAAATGGGATGACACCCATTCGGAGCTCTGGAGCCATCAGCCGATCCGGCTCGAGCACGCGATGCACAAGCAGCCCGCGTTCTCGATGGACGAACTCGCGAAGCTGATCGAGAATTATCCGCGCGAGCACTACAGCCTGGTCAAAACAGGTGCGAAGGGCTCCAGCCGGGTCTGGCGCGAAGGCGAGATCGGCAAGCTTGGGGGTCGCGAGGTGATCGAGGCGATCTCGCGCGGCGGCCTCTGGCTCAACCTGCGCAACGTCACCTCTGTCGATCGCCGTTTCCGCGAGATGGTCGATCAGATGTTTGCGGAGATCGCCGCGAAGGCTCCCGGCTTCGACGCGCCGACGCATCAGGCGGGCATCCTCGTCTCCTCGCCGGACGCGCAGGTCTATTACCACTCCGACCTGCCGGGGCAGGGATTGATCCAGATCGCCGGCCGCAAGCGCGTCTATATCTATCCGAACACACCGCCATTCATCCGGCCGGAGCATCTCGAAGATATCGCGCTCTTCGACGTCGAGGTCGATATCCCCTATGCAGCCTGGTACGACCAGCACGCCCAGGTGATCGATCTCGAACCCGGCCAGATGTTGAACTGGCCGCTCAACGCGCCGCATCGGGTCGAGAATCTCGGCGTCGTCAACATTTCGATGACGGTATCCTACGTCAACGATGAAATCCGGCGCGCGCAGATCCTGCATCTCGCCAATGGCATGCTGCGTCACCGCTTCGGCTACACGCCGAAGAGCCGCAGCCTGCGTGGTCCGTCCTTCTTTGCCAAGCAGGTGATGCAGAAGCTGCTGCGCGACGGCAATTGGGTGAAGCGCGAGCGATCGGTGCGCCGCCCGATCGACTTCCGTCTGGACGAGACCGAACTCGGCAAGATCGTCGACCTGCCGAAGGCGGCGTAAGCGCGACTTGCGGCGATGACAACACTTGCAACATCGGCGGGCAAGCTCACGGCGCATGCGAAAGCGCGCGCGGCCGGCTATCGCGTCGAGATCTTCTCCGACTGGAAGCAGGCGGCAGCGCGATGGGGCGCGTTCGCCCCACCGACCGCGTTCCAGAATCCGCAATGGTATGAAGCCTGGTACGCCGCTTTCGCCGATACCGACGGTGTCTCGCCGGTGGTCGCCTTCGTCACCGACGCCGCGACTGGCGAGCCGGCGGCGTTGTTGCCGTTGATCCGTCACCGACAGGGCAACATTCGAACCATCGAATTCGCTGATCTCGATCTCACCGATTACAACGCGCCCTTGCTTGGGTCGGCTGCGCCGCGTGATGCCGCCGCAGCGCGTGCCTTCTGGCGCGACCTGCGCGCCGCGTTGCGCAAGCTGCCCGGCGGCGCCGATCTGATCCGCTTCCGCAAGGTCGCACCCGATCTCGACGGCCGGCCCAATCCGCTGGCGCTGCTCGATGGCGCGGCGGTGTGCCCGGTCAACGGCAATCTCGTCACCATGGGCGAGGACTACGATGCCTGGCGCTACACGCTGGAGCGGACGGTGCGCAAGGAGCTGGAGCGGAGCTGGCGCGTGTTCACGCGCGATCCGGCGGCGGCCTTCACGATCGCCGCGGACAGTGACGAAGCGCTGCGGATTCTCGCGACGACCGAGGCTCAGCAGAGCTCGCGGATGCAGAGCCTGGGAGTCAATTTCGTCCTCAATGACGAGAACTGCGCCGCGTTCTATCGCAGCCTGGTCCGCAATGGTGTCGCCAGCGGCTATGCCGTGGTGTCGGCGCTGACGGCTGGCGAGGAGGTGGTGGCAACGCTGCTCGGTATCCGCAACGGCTCGCGCTACGTGATGATCCGCATCAGCAACGCCGGCGACCGATGGAGCAATTGCTCGCCGGGCCGGCTGATCATTGAGCGTACCATGGCGGCGCTGCACAAGCAGGGCGTTCGCGAGTTCGATTTCTCGATCGGCAACTACGCCTACAAGCGTCGTTACGGCGTGAAGCGCTTTCCGTTGCTCGATATCGGCGCAGCCTTGAGCTTGCGCGGACTGCCACATGCCCTCCGCGACCGCGCTGCGCAGGAATTACGCAATTATCCGAAGCTGACGACGTATCTGAAACGCGCGCTCGGCAAGCCGCCGTCCCGCGAAGAGACATGATCGCGATGCCGTAGGGTGGGCAAAGCGCAGCGTGCCCACCATCAAGCACTTCGCTCGTGACGGTGGGCACGCTTCCGCCGTCGCTCGTGGATGGCTCATGGCAGAAGAGTCGCTTTGCCCTCCCTACGCACCGCCGTCCCGCGAGGAGAGCTGATCTGCTTTAATGCAGAATTGTCACACTCACGCGGATTGTGTGGGTGTTCTTCCTATGTTCGCAAAAGTCCACAATTGTGGTCGCTGCAGCGCCGTATGCTGGCTCCCGGGCTAAGGGCCACCGGGGAATGTTTCCGCAAGGAGAGCCGACATGCCAGCCTATATCCATCACCATGCCGTGGAACCGGACTTCATCATCTGCCCGAGCTGCGCAGGTCTTCCGATGTTCGTCACGGATGTTGAGCCGCATTGGAGCATGGCGAAAATCGACTTCACCTACGAATGCTCCGATTGCGGCGCGCAGGTCAGGCAGACGGTGACAAAGCCGGAACTGCTGAATTAGAGCGTGATCCGGAAAAGCAGGAACCGCTCAAGCGAAAGATGAGGTCATGATCCGATTCAAGCTGATCGGATCACGATTCAAGGTCGGCGCTGTTCAGAGCTGCCGCACCACGCCGGGTCGGCCAGGCGAGCATTCCAGCGCGGCGCGATCCCATTTTGCGGCAATCGCGGCAGCCTCATAGGTGCTTTGCAGGAATTCCAGCACCGCCTGGTCGGGATCGCTGGAGGTGCGCGCGGCATCATAGGGCAGGATGAATTCGCCAAGCGACTCACTGAAGAAGGCTGCGTCGGGTCGCACCTTGGCGGTGCGGAAGCCCGCAGGCTCGGGATAGGCATAGCAATAGAACGCCGGATAATCGATGGCGCCGCCGCCCGGCCAGAAACCCGCGCTGCTCACCTCATGCGAATAGGCTTCGTGCGCCACCGCGTCGGGCAGGTGTGGCACACCACCGGGATGGCGTGGTGCCGTCCTGCCGGAGAAACGTGTCACCGCGAGATCAAAGCTGCCCCAGAAGAAATGCACGGGGCTGGCTTTGCCGAGGAAGCCGGTGCGGAACTGCTTGAACAGCCGGTCGCAGTTCAAGAGGATCTGGAAGAAGCGCCGCACCGCGTCCGCATCGTAGGAGCGGTGCTCGTTGTCTTCCGAGAACCGGATCGGGTCCGGCAATTCGTTCGGCATTTCGTCGATCGCAACGTCGATGCCGAGCTCTCTCAACGCAGCGAGCGCCGCCGCGTAGAAGCCCGCCACCGAGAGTCCGGCCAGCGCAAAATGCCGCTCGCCGCCGTCGCTGCTCGAAATGCGCAAGGCGTGATCGATGAAGTCGAAATCGATTTGAAAGGTTCTAATGCCGTCAGGGATCGGCGAGGTGGTCAGCCCGCGCGCGGTGACATAGAGCGTGACGTGCCACGAATGGTTCAGCCAGGGCGACTTGGCCAGCCGGATCTTGCCGACGATCTGGCTCCAGAGCTGCAGCGTGGCACAGGTATCGCGCCATGCCGCGGTCGGCAGTTCCGGCCACAAAACTTGCTTGGTGTTGCTCATGCCAAGACCTCACGCGTGATAGCCCGTGAAGCAGTCAATCTATCACGAGTTCGTTATGGCAATTCCAGGGATGCGCGCGGATAAATCGACATCACGACTTCGTGCATTCCGGACAGCGGCGTTGCCCGCGCGTGGCGCGGAAAAGACCCTTGCACCACCAGCGTCGCGCGAGAGCCTGCAGCGGCCTACGCACCAACTGCGCCATGAAAAGCATTTCAACCATATCGTGATCCCCGACGCGCATGTGCCGCCAGGTCCGGGGGGCAAGGACCTGGCGGCTGCAGTCATGCGGTTTGAACATGAAGGTGCGATCGAATGAAATTTCCGACCGCACCAGTCAGATAGGGCAGTGCTCGCAAAAGAGAACGCCCTTGAACTCGCATCAGCCATGCAGTTTGTTCGCGGTCTCCGCGATCACACGTCCTTGATAACGCGCGCCTGCAAGCTCGTTCGCGCTCGGTTGCCGGCTGCCGTCGCCGCCGGTGATCGTGGTGGCGCCATAGGGCGAACCGCCGGTGATCTCGTCGAGCTTCATCTGACCGGCAAAGCCGTAATTGAGGCCGACCACGGTGAGGCCGAAATGCAGCAGGTTGGTGATGATCGAGAACAGCGTCGTTTCCTGCCCGCCATGCTGGGTCGCAGTCGAAGTGAACGCGCCGGCGACCTTGCCATGCAAGGCGCCCTTGGCCCAGAGACCGCCGGCCTGATCCAGGAAATTCGCCATCTGCGAGGACATGCGGCCGAAGCGGGTGCCGGTACCGATGATGATCGCATCATAATTGGCGAGGTCGTCGATCTTCGCGATCGGCGCTGCCTGGTCGAGCTTGTAGTGTGACGCCTTCGCGACTTCGGCCGGCACCAGCTCAGGCACACGCTTGACGTCGACGGAGGCGCCGGCTTCGCGCGCGCCTTCGGCGACCGCATTCGCCATGGCCTCGATGTGACCATAGGCGGAATAATAGAGGACGAGAACTTTGGCCATGATGGCTCTCCTTTGGTTGTGTTGTTGAAGTTTGTGAGTAGTTGAAGTTGGAGCGTCATTGCCGGGCTTGACCCGGCAATCCATCACAATCGAGAAACCTTTCGGAGGGGATGGATGCCCGGGTCATCCCCGATCGGGTCGGGGACGGGCGCCCGGGCATGACGAGTGGAGTTACGCCGCGTCGACCAGCACCAGTTCGGAATCTTCCCGCGCGGTGATCGTCAGCTTCGCTTCATCGCGGATCGCGGCGCCGTCACGGGCATCGACACGCACGCCGTTGACTTCGATGCTGCCGGCCGCGGGCACAAGATAAAGATGCCGCTTCTGCTCCGGCGCATATTCTGCGCTCTCACCGGCCTTCAGCGTGGTGGCAAGCACGCGCGCCTTGGCGCGGATCGGCAGCGCATCCGCATCGTCCTCGAAGCCGCTCGCGATGGTGACAAGCTTGCCGGAGCGATCGGCCTTCGGGAAAGGCTTGGAGCCCCAGGTCGGCTCGCCGCCTTGCGTCGTCGGCTCGATCCAGATCTGGAAGAGCGTCGTCTTCGACGGCTCGAGATTGTACTCGGCGTGGCGGATGCCGCTTCCCGCGCTCATCACCTGCACGTCGCCGGCCTCGGTGCGGCCTTGGTTGCCGAGCGAGTCCTGGTGCGTGATCGCGCCTTCGCGGACGTAGGTGATGATCTCCATGTTGGCATGGGGATGCGGCGGAAAGCCGGTGTTCGGTGCAATCTCGTCGTCGTTCCACACGCGCAGGGCGCCGTGGCCCATATTGTTCGGATCATAATGGCTGCCGAAGGAGAAGTGGTGCTTTGCCTTCAGCCAGCCATGGTCGGCGCCGCCGAGCTTCGCATAGGGTCTGAGTTCGATCATCGGATATTTCCTCAGTTTCGACACGCCTTGGATATGCCGCCGGGCGTGGTATAGAAATAGAAACTATCGAAACTCATTGTTTCCGTTTATGGCAAAGGGCAGTCGCCAAGATGTCAAAACTCCCGGATTTCGAAGCGCTCGCGATCTTCGCAAAAGTCGTGGAATTGCGGTCATTTGCGGCGGCCGCAACCGAGCTTGCGCTGTCGAAGGCCACCGTCTCCAAGGCGGTCAGCCGGCTCGAGGACCGGCTTGGTGCGCGGCTGTTCAACCGCACCTCGCGGCGGCTGGCGCTGACGGATGCAGGGCAAAAACTGTCCGAGCGCGCCGCGCGCCTGCTCGCCGATGGCGAGGCGGCCGAGAACGAGGCATTGGCGCAATCGGTCACCCCGCGCGGCCTGGTGCGGCTCGCGGTGCCCATGACATTTGGAGTGAAGTCGGTCGCGCCGCTGTTGCCGGAATTTCTGGAGAAATATCCGGAAGTGTCGATCGACCTGCATTTGAGCGATGCGACCGTCGATCTGATCGGCGAAGGTTTCGACGCCGGCCTGCGCATCGCGCGCCTGCCCGATTCGTCCTTGATCGCGCGGCGGCTCTGCGCGATGCCGCGTTATACGGTGGCGGCGCCGTCCTACCTGAAGCGTTACGGCCGGCCGACGCATCCGATGCATCTCGCCGAGCACAAATGCTTCGGCTACGCCTATCTCTCGACCGCGGGCGTCTGGCACTACACCAACGCAGCCGGCGAGCAGGCGAGCGTGCGACCCGCCGGGCAGTTGCGCGTCAACAATGGCGAAGCGCTGCTGCCGGCCGTTCTCGCCGGCCTCGGCATCGCCGATCTTCCCGGCTTCATCGTTGGAGAAGCCATCGCGCGCGGCGAAGTCGAAGTGATCCTCAAGGGCTGGAAGCAGCCCGAAGGCGCCGTGCACCTGGTGACACCCCCCGGCGGCCCGCGCCCCGCGCGCGTCGAAGTGCTCGCGGAATTCCTGGCAAAGCATTTTACGAAAGGCCGGAAGCGGTGAGGCGAATGCCACCTTTGCCCATCACGCCCTCTATCGGCTACGCTATTCCCCACAAACCAAAACAAAACCACTGGGGAGAAAATGCTGATGAAACGCCGGGAGATTCTGAAAGCCGCCGCGGTCTTGCCGCTGGCGCACGCCGCGCTTTCGCATGCTGCGTTCGCGCAAGGCGCTGTTTATCCCAACCGCAACATCACCATGATCGTGCCGTTTCCGGCTGGTGGGCAGGCCGATCTTGCGGCGCGGCCGGTGGCGGCGGCGCTCGAGCGGATCCTCGGCAAGCCCGTGATCGTCGACAACCGCGCCGGTGGAGCCGGCGGCTCCGTCGGCAATGCACAGGCCGCGCGTGCCGAGCCGGACGGCTATACGCTGTTGATGACGCTGTCCTCGCTCGCCGTGCTGCCCGAAGCCGATCGGCTGTTCGACCGCCCCGTCGCCTATGAGGTCTCGCAGTTCGCGCCGATCGCGCGCGTGCTCGCCGATCCGACGCTGCTCGCGGTGCCGGCCTCTGCGCCTTGGAAGACGCTGCAGGATTTTGTCGACGACGCCAAGAAGCGACCTGGCCAGATTCCCTATGGCTCGTCCGGTCCCTACGGCACGCTTCACGTCGCGATGGAAATGTTTGCCGCAAGCGCCGGCATCAAATTGCTGCACGTGCCGTTCCGCGGCGCCGGCCCGGCGCTGACCGCGCTGTTGAGCGGCACGGTGCAGGCGATGGCATCCGCCCCGGGCACGCTGAAACAGCAGGTCGCGGACGGCAAGATGCGGGTGCTCGCTAATTGGGGCGCCGAACGCGTCGCCAGCTTTCCCGATCTGCCGACGTTCAAGGAACTCGGCTACCAGGATGTCGAGTTCTACATCTGGGCCGGCCTGTTCGCGCAGCGCGCATTGCCCGCGCCGATCATGGCGCGACTGCGGGAGGCGATGGCGGAAGCAGTGAAGGCGCCGGAAGTCGTCAGGACCTTCGAGACCGCGGGCAGTCCGGTCGCCTATCTCGACGCGCCGGAGTTTTCCAAATTCGTCGCCGATGACAGCGCGCGGCTGATCGCGGCGGTCAAGAAGATCGGCAAAGTGGAGTAGGCGATTTCACATTTTGTTGCGGGTCGCGAACCTTCCACAGTCTCATTCATTTGGCATAGTTGGAACGTGGCGTGTGCCTGGAACCGGCGCGCCGAACATCGAACGAGACGTTTATCGACAAGATATTGGAAGAGGATCCTGCATGCGAACGCCGCGCATTGTCCTGGGCTGTGCGATCCTGGTCGGCACCGGACTGGTCGTGCAAACCTCGGCATTCTCCCAAGAGTATCGCGGAACCTGGGAACAGCAGATGGCCTGCACGCCCGACGTCTGGCGGCTGTGCAGTGATCAGATTCCTGATGCCAACCGGATCACGGCATGTTTGCGGCAGAACACGCCGCAACTATCCCGTGATTGTCGTGCGGTATTCGAGTCCAGTGCGAGCGCCCAGCAGCCGCCTTCACGCGTGCCGCCGCGAGCCGCGCCGCGCGCACGGGGAGCGCCGCCCGCTGCGCAGCCTCAACCGGCGCCGCCCAGACCTGACGACGACGAATAGGCCGACGCTTCATCCTGCGGCTGATGCTCGCAGACGTCGACCCATTCGGCCGACGTCAAGTCCGCCATTCGCGCCGGCGTAATTCTGACCGCGCTGTGGGTCGAGCCGGCGGCGGGTACGACGGTGTCGAAAGCCTTCAGCGACACATCGCAATAGACTGGCAGCGGCGTCCTCAGGCCGAACGGGCAGACACCGCCGACCTCGTGTCCGGTGATATCGGCGACCTCGTGCAGCCCCAGCATCTTCGGCTTTACGCCGAACAGCGTCTTTATCTTCTTGTTGTCCATCCGCGAGGTACCGCTGGTGACGATCAGCACCACGCGCTCGCCGACCCGCAGCGACAGCGTCTTGGCGATGCGCCCGGGCTCGACGCCATAGGCTTCCGCGGCCAGCGCTACCGTCGCGGAGCTCCTGGTCGATTCGATCACGGCAATGTCGGGCGCCTTCTCGGCGAAGAAGGCGCGAACGGATTCCAGACTCATATTCTAGGACCTGTGGGAAGAGACCAGCGCAGGAAGCTCGGATAGACCATGGATGCGATAGTCCGGCGCAACACCGAGCTCATCCATCTGCGTGCGCAGCGCCTTGAACATCGTCAGCGGCGGCAGCGTCTCGTTTTCGACGCAGGCGAGCGCTATCGCCTGCGGCGTCACCCGCTCGATCCAGGCGACGTTCAAGCCGAACGCCTTCGCGCCGCAGGCGTCCCACGGATTCGAGGAGATGAACAACACATCCGAGGGCGGCACGCGAAGCACGTCTTCGATCAGCGCGTAGGCCTCCGGGCTCGGCTTGAAGATCTTCTTGGCGTGGACGCTGATGGTTGCGTCCAGCACGCGGTCGAGTCCGCTGTTGCGCACCAGCGCCTTCAGCATTTCCGGGCTGCCGTTGGAGAGGATCGCGAGTTTCTTGTGCTTCATCGCTTCGAGCGAGGCGAGCGCGTCCGGATAGAGATCGAGATCCAGGTATTTGTCGATGATCCTGTCGAACGTCCCGGCGTCGTATTCCAGGCCGAGGCTCCGCAGCGTGTAGGCGAGCGAGTCGCGCGTGACGACGGAAAAGTCCTGGTAGCGCCGCATCAGCGAGTGCAGCCAGCTATATTCGAGCTGCTTGATGCGCCAGATCTGCGTGATGATCTCGCCATAGCCGGGAAATGCATCCTCGGTCACTTCAGCGACCGACTGGACGTCATAGAGTGTGCCATAGGCATCGAAGACGACGGCTTTGATGGTCATTGTAACTTCTCTTGCCCGCCGATGGTCGCATACAGGAATTTGCGGACCGCGTCGACCGATTGATCCCTGGCTGCCTGGTTGAATTCTAGGTGATGCCCGAGAAACTTTACTGGCGTTGCAAGGCTGGGGACATCGAAGGCGTGATAGGCGCCGGGATAGACGATGAACTCGATCGGAACGCCCAGGCCCTTCTGGCGCGAAATGCCGTAGTCGTCGCGGCCTTCCACCAGGTTGCGGCACTCCTTGGCCAGCGTCCAGTCGTCGAGCTCGCCGATCAGGATCAGCGTCGGCACGGTCATGCTGTCCTTGATGCCGAGGCACGGCGGATAGAATGCAATCGCCGCGCGGAATTTGTCGTTCGATGTCCGCTCGATCATGCCGCGCTCGACCGAGGTGAGCGCCAGCAATCCGCCCTGCGAGAAGCCGATGACCGCAACGCGATCGCGATCGACGAAAGGCTGCTGCACGAGGAAGGCCAGCGCCCGATAGGCGTCGAAGACGGTTGCGGTTGGCGGGCCGCCGGCGCAGGTGCTGCTGAGGCCGCGCGGACCAAAGCGGTCCACCGTCAGCGTTACATAGCCCCAGGATACGATCAGCCTGCCCCAGCGCTCGTCGAGCTGGCGCCAGCCGCCATTGCAGCCATGAAGCAGCACCACCGCCGGCAAGGCGCCGCTATCGCGCGGCTGCCGCAGGTAACCTTGCAAGGGCTGCGAGGTCGCCAGCGGATTTTCGACCTCGACCAGACGGCCGTCGGATAGACCACCCGCGAGGCATGCGGTCGCGCTCCCGGTCAGGAGCGCCGCGAGAATGGCAGCGAAAGTGGCAGCGACCTTGGCGAGGCTTGGCATCGACCACCTCCCGTTCGATCGCCGGCCAGCGATCCAAGGATCGCCTTATATACCCAAAATCTTCCGCGCGTTGGCCTTCAGTACCTTGGGCCGGATCTCCTCGCGGATGTCGAGCTTGGCGAAATCCGAGAGCCATCGGTCCGGCGTAATCACCGGCCAGTCCGAGCCGAACAGCATCTTGTCCTGCAGGATCGAGTTGATGTAGCGCACGAGGATCGGCGGAAAATATTTCGGCGACCAGCCGGAGAGGTCGATGTAGACGTTCGGCTTGTGGGTCGCCACCGAGAGCGCCTCTTCCTGCCAGGGGAAGGACGGGTGTGCGAGGATGATCTTCAGGTCGGGGAAGTCGGCGGCGACATCGTCCATATACATCGGGTTGGAATATTTCAGCCGCATCCCCATGCCGCCGGGCATGCCGCTCCCGACGCCAGTCTGTCCGGTGTGGAACAGCGCGATCGCGCCGCCGTCATTGATCGCTTCATAGAGCGGGTAGGCGAGGCGGTCGTTCGGATAGAATCCCTGCATGGTCGGGTGGAATTTGAAGCCGCGGACGCCATAGTCCTCGATCAGCTTTCGTGCCTCGCGCACGCCGAGCTTGCCCTTGTGCGGATCGATGCTGACGAAAGGAATCAGCACATCGAGATTTTCGGATGCGACTTCCAGCATCTCGTAATTGTTGTAGCGGCGGAAACCGGTCTCGCGCTCGGCATCGACAGGGAAGATCACGGCCGCGATGTTCTTGGATCGGTAATAGGCTGCGGTCTCCGGCACCGTCGGCGGATGCTTGTGGGGCGACTTGAAATACTCCGCCATCTGCGCCTGGAAGTCGTCATAGCCGTCGTCGCCATGCATGCCGCACGGCTCCTCGGCATGGGTGTGAATGTCGATCGCAAGGACGTTGTCGATGTCGGGCAATTTGAGCTTGGGCATTTTGGGGTCCTTGGGTTCCCGCGGCTTGTTTCCTCGGTTTCCAAAATTGATTATACTATATAACGAATTCCGCAAGGCAGCCAGAAACCCGCAGGCGGCGGGCCTGTTCGGATTGACATTTATGCCTCCGATCGCCTAGAAGGCGCGTGTCCCGGGCGGCAGGGCCGTTTTTCGGGACAAATCCCATTTTGCCACATTTGGGCAGGTTTTAGGTTCGGGCTTGAGCACGGCCTTTCAACGCATCAGGATTGTCCCATGAAGGTCCGTAACTCGCTGAAATCGCTGCGCGGCCGCCATCGCAACAACCGCCTGGTCCGCCGCAAGGGCCGGGTCTATGTGATCAACAAGGTGCAGCGCCGCTTCAAGGCCCGCCAGGGCTGATCGCCGGTCCTTAACCCCGGTTCGCTCCAATACGTCGTTTCACACGTCTTTGACGTCGCGCTGCTTTGCAGCGCGGCGTTTGTGCGTTTAAGCTGCGCCAATGGAGTTGAGATTCCTGAGGCCTATAACGCGCTCCCTGATCGCCGCGGTCATTATTGCGGCGCCGGCGACAGCGTTTGCCCAGGGCGATCCCCGGGTCATCCCCCCGCCCAAGGAGCAGAAGAAGCTCCCCGAGGCGCCCAGCAAATTGCCGAAGGTTGGCGCCGACCGTACCCGCGGACTGGATTTCCTGTTCGGGGCGCTGAAGGCCGCGCCCGATGAGGCGAGCGCCAAGCACGTGGAGGCGCGGATCTGGGCGCAGTGGCTGCAGACGCCAAGCGATACCGCGATGCTTCTCATGGTGCGCGCCAAGGCCGCGATGGACGCCCAAAATGTCGATGTCGCGCTGAAACTGCTCGATGCCGTCGTGAAGCTGCGCCCCGACTATATCGAAGGCTGGAACCGGCGTGCGACAATCTATTACCTGAAGAATGACTATGCGCATTCGCTGGAGGATATCCAGCAGGTCCTGATCCGTGAGCCCCGCCATTTCGGCGCGCTGGCCGGCCTCGGCATGATCATGCAGGACCTGGGCGACGACAAGCGCGCGCTCGACGCCTTCCGCAAGGCGCTCGCCATCAATCCGCACCTGGAGAAGGTGCCGGACCTGGTGAAGCAGCTCAGCGAAAAGGTCGAAGGCCGCGATATCTAGTCTCACCGGATTAACCACGACTTCCGGCCGCCGATTGCGGCGTGGAACAATTACGGCTACCGGGCTTGGTTCCCGCTCGAACCCGCCTGGAGCGAAGCCATGAAATCGTTGCTGTTGGCCGGCACGGTGATCGTCGCGACGACAGCCGTCGGTCTTGCCGACGGGCTCTATTGGGTGGTGGGCAACCGCGCCACCAACACCTGCGACATCGTCACCAGCAACCCGATCATCGACGGGAACATCTGGTTCGCCGACGGTCCCTACAACTCGGTTGACGACGCCAAGCTCGCGCGCTCCACCATCAGCCAATGTCCAAAGGATCAACCGCCGGCCGACAACCCCAAGTAAGGGGCGAAGTGACGGCGCGAGGTTGAGCCGCTGAACTCAGTGCAACAGCCTGCCGCTACGGGTGAACTGGTCGCGCGCCGCTGCCGCATAAAGCTGCTGCAGCTCAGCCTCGAGTTGCTCATTGACCAACAGCAGCGCCCTCAATGCGCCATGCAGGTCGCCATTGCATCTTGCGACGATCTGGTCGATAGCCGCTTCGCACGGATCGGAACTCATTGATACTCCTCCGAATTTCCTTGTGAACTGTTGCTGCGGCGTCCTGTTCCTGTGGATTGCGTGGACAGGCTTGCCGTGTTCCATCTCGATCAAGCCGCGCGTTTTGGCAGAATGCCGGCGGGAATTTACGGAACAGGTAATGACGCTGGTATGAACCCGCTATCCACAGGATGGACGTGCTGTGGAAAACCGGCGGCGCCTGACGATAGGACATCGGCGTCGGCGGCCGCCGTTCACCTCTGCAACAGACCGTCCGGGCCTTAATCGATGGCGATTGTAATCGCAGTGGCGGCGCTGGCGCTGCTGGCCGCAGCCACGCAGGTAGGCGTCGTGCTGGTGCAACGGGCCTTTCCGGCGCAGGGCGTGATGGTCGAGGTGACAGGCGACGTGCTGCATGTCGTCGATATCGGCCCGCGCGAGGCGGCCTCGCCGCCGATCGTGATGTTGCATGGCGCAAGCTCCAATCTCGAGGTGATGCGCCGCCCGCTCGGCGAGCGCCTTGCCCGAGATCACCGCGTGATCCTGATCGATCGTCCCGGCCATGGCTGGAGCACGCGCGCGCGGGCCAGCGATTCCACGCCTGCGATCCAGGGGCAGATGATCTCGGAGGCGCTGACGAAGCTCGGCATCGAGCGGGCGGTCGTGGTGGCGCATTCCTGGAGCGGCGCGCTGGGCCTGAGATTGGCGCTCGATGATCCCGACCGCATGGCCGGTCTCGTGCTGCTTGCGCCGGTCGCCTATCCCTGGAAGGGCGGCGTCGGCAGGTACAACGAGCTGATCGCCACGCCCGTGATCGGCCCGCTGTTCGCCTATACGATCACGCTGCCGCTCGGCACGCTGCTCACCCGCTCGGGCGCACGCGGCGTATTCCTGCCGCAGACCATGCCGGACGGTTTCGTAAAGGACACAGCGACGCCGCTCTTGCTGCGGCCGCGCGAATTCATCGCCAATGCGCGCGACCTGGTGACGCTGAAGGCCGCGGTCGCCGAGCAGGCGCCGCGCTACGGCATGATCAAAGCGCCCCTCACCATCATCACCGGCGACGCCGACAAGACGGTATCGACCGACATCCACTCCCGCCCGCTCGCCGCCGCGGTGCTGCATGCCAAGCTGATCGTGCTGCCGGACACCGGTCACATGATCCAGAACGCAGCACCTAGCGTAGTGATCGCGGAGATCGAGGAGATGATCGCGAAGCCCCACGAGACTGCGGCCGGAGGATGATGGCAAATCAGAACATGAACTGCTATAATATGGACATGACCAAACTATTCGAACGTGCAATCGAGCGAATGCGGGAGCTTCCTGCGCAAGATCAGGACGCTCTCGCTAACGCACTGCTCGCTCTTGCCGGAGAGCCAACACCCGTTGTCTCTTTGGATGACGATACCCGCGCTGCTATTGCGGAAGGCCTTGCGCAAGCCAGGCGCGGCGACTTTGTTTCCGACGAAGAGGTGAGAAACGCCGAGAAGCGTCGGGGTCTATGAAGGTCCGATATACTCGGCGCGCGTTCAATGATCGCGAAGCCATTTACGATTTCTTGGAAGAGCGAAGCCCAAACGGGGCAATCAACGTTCAGCGCGCCATCCTCAATACGATTCACGCGCTCAGATCGTATCCGCGGCTCGGACAACGAACCGAATTCGCAGACGTGTACGAGCTAACCGTTCCCCGCTACGCGTACAAAGTCTACTATCGGCTTGAGGGTGACGAGGTGTGGATACTTCATATTCGCGATGCTCGCCGTCGGCCGCTGGAGGGGCGAGATTTACCTTAGCACGGCCGTCGCGCGTCGTAACGCCGCGCCGAGAGGCGTTACGACGCAGGATGAGCATTACTACTGCTTGATTTTCCCGTCCTTGTCGAACTGTGCAAGGTAGGACCAGAGGTTGTTGGCTTCCGTCTCGTTCTTGATGCCGGCGAATGCCATCTTGGTGCCCGGAATCTTGGCCTTGGGGTCCTTGATGTATTCGAGGAACTGTTCCTTGCTCCAGGTGATGCCGGAATTCTTGTTGGCGTCCGAATAGTTGTAATCAGGCGCGGTGCCGGAGTGGCGGCCGTCGAGCCCGTTGAGCTCGGGGCCGACCTTGTTCTTGGCGCCTTCGCCAATCGCATGGCAGGCGAGGCACTTGTTGAACGAGGTCTTGCCGGCGGCAACGTCCTGCGCCTGCGCGCCCGACGCAACGAACACTGAGGTGACGACGGCCAGCGCGCTCAAGATCGATGTTTTCATGTGGTGCTCTTCGTTTCTTCCCTGATTAGGTGGGCGGGTTGCTTGTGGCAAACCCGCCTCGGTTGGACAAGTGACGAAACTTTGACAGTCTTCACGGCGGCAGGCTTGCCCGAGAGCGAACTTGACCTGCAGGAGCAGCAAGTTTGGCGCGGCCTTCCCATTTAAGCCCGGAAATGCTTGATTTTCCCGGACAAATCGATAAATCGCTCCGTTTGGAGGGACCCGCATGGCCATCATGATGCCGGCTGCCGATCAGGCGGTTCTCAGTCGCCGCAGCGAGATCGTTGCTGCACTGCGGGCGATCGTGCCGGGCGAGGGCGTGATCGACAGTGCGGCCGAGATGCTGGCCTACGAATCCGACGGCCTCACGGCCTATCGCCAGCCGCCGATGGTCGTGGTGCTGCCCGATACCACCGAGCAGGTCTCAAGAGTACTGAAATATTGCCACGAGCAGGGCATCAGGGTGGTGCCACGCGGCTCCGGCACGTCGCTGTCCGGCGGCGCACTGCCGCTTGCCGACGGCGTGCTGCTCGGCCTCGGCAAATTCAAGCGCATCCGCGAGATCGATTTCGACAACCGCGTCGTGGTGACCGAGCCCGGCGTCACCAACCTCGCGATCAGCCAGGCGGTGGCGCATGCCGGCTTCTACTATGCGCCCGATCCATCGTCACAGATCGCCTGCTCGATCGGCGGCAATGTCGCGGAAAATTCCGGCGGCGTACATTGCCTGAAATACGGCATGACCACGAACAACGTGCTCGGCTGCGAGATCGTCCTGATGAACGGCGAGGTCCTGCGCATCGGCGGCAAATCGGCGGAGAACGCCGGCTACGACATCATGGGAATCATTACCGGCTCGGAGGGCCTGCTCGGCGTCATCACCGAAATCACCGTGCGCATCCTGCAGAAGCCGGAGACGGCGCGCGCGCTGATGGTCGGCTTCGCCGAGGTCGAGGCCGCCGGCGAATGCGTGGCGCGCATCATCGGCGCCGGCATCATCCCGGGCGGCATGGAGATGATGGACAAGCCCGCGATCCACGCCGCCGAGGCCTTTGTCCATGCCGGCTATCCGCTTGACGTCGAGGCGCTCCTGATCATCGAGCTCGACGGTCCGAGCATCGAGGTCGACGAACTGATCCGGCGGGTCGAGACCATCGCGCAGGGCTGCGGTTCGACCACGTGCCAGATCTCCAATTCGGAAGCCGAACGCAATCTGTTCTGGGCCGGCCGCAAGGCGGCCTTCCCCGCGGTCGGGCGGATCTCGCCCGATTACCTCTGCATGGACGGCACCATCCCGCGCGGTGCGCTGCCGAAGGCCTTGGCGCGTATCCGCGAGCTCTCTGAAAAATACCAGCTCGGCGTCGCCAACGTGTTTCACGCCGGCGACGGCAACCTCCATCCGCTGATTCTCTATGACGCCAACAAGCCCGGCGAGATGGAGCGGGCGGAAGCTTTCGGCGCCGACATCTTGCGCTGCTGCGTCGAGCTCGGCGGCGTGCTCACCGGCGAGCACGGCGTCGGCATAGAAAAGCGCGACCTGATGCCGGAAATGTTTTCCGAGATCGATCTCAACCAGCAGCAGCGCCTGAAATGCGCCTTCGATCCGCAAGGCCTGCTCAATCCCGGCAAGGTGTTTCCGACCCTGCACCGCTGCGCCGAACTCGGCCGCGTCCATGTGCATGGCGGCAAGCTGGCGTTTCCGGATATTCCGCGGTTCTAGCGCGCCCTTCTTTCGTTTCTCCCCTTGTTGGCACTTCTGCACGCCACGATCGCGGCAGGCGTAGGGTGGGCAAAGCGTAGCGTGCCCACCGTTACCACTGCGCTCGTGATGGTGGGCACGCTTCCGCCCGTGCTCGTCTGAGCGGTGGTGAATGAAGTCGCTTTGCCCACCCTACCGCTCAACGCACAACAATTGGCACTTCAATCACAGCAGCGCGTATTGCGTGCGTTCGCGTTTCGCCAGCAGCGGCAGCGCTTCGCTGGCGATGTAGGTCTTGAAGTGCGCGCTCTCCTGATGCGCCTTGAAGGCGGCTTCGTCGCGGAACAGTTCGTAGAACAGGAACTGCGCCGGATTGTCCTTGGCGCGCGAGATCAGGAACAGCTTTGCACCAGGTTCGCGCTGCGCCTCGGGCAGGAAGCGCGACAGGATATCGGCAATGCGGTCGGCCTGGCCTTCCTTTGCCTCCCATTGCGCGACCACCAGCAAGCCGCCGCCGTTGACGGCTTCTTTCACTGTCGTGTCGATTGCGTATTGACCCATGGCCATTGCTCCTTTGATAGGTTGCGTGGAGCTTGCTTCCTACATCCGGTGCTGCCGATGATAATTCGATATCGGACGAATGATGAACGTAATAACTTCGATATTGATCGAAGTGTTTGTGCGGATGGAGGCGCCAGGATCGCGCGCCAAATGGATCGCGGAGGGGCGATGGCGAAACCGCCAACTTTACCCATGGTGCTCTTGTGTCCGGCATCGATGCCTTTAGAAGGGGTGGCGGAGAACAGCAGCGGCTGCGGTGGAAAGGCAAGGCGGTAGGCGTGGATATCCGGAAGGTACGAGATGCTGAAGACGTCGAGCAGGTGGTGCGGGCGGCGATCGCCGCCGAGCAGCCGCTCGAGATCATCGGCCATGGTTCCAGGCGAGGAATCGGCCACCCGATGGCGACCAACGCGGTGGTCGATCTCTCCGCGCTGAACGCGGTCGTCTCCTACGAGCCGAACGAACTGATCATCACCGTGCAGGCCGGCGCGCCGCTTGCCGACGTGCAGTCGCTGATCGATGCCAAGAACCAGCAATTCGCCTTCGAGCCGGTCGATAGCTCGGTGCTGCTCGGCACGAAGGGGAGCGGCACCATCGGTGGCATGATCGGGGCGGGACTCGCCGGGCCGCGCCGGATCAAGTCCGGCGGCGTCCGCGATCACCTGCTCGGCGCCCATGCCGTCTCCGGCTTCGGCGACAGCTTCAAGACCGGCGGCAAGGTGGTGAAGAACGTCACCGGCTACGACCTCTGCAAACTGCTCAGCGGTTCCTGGGGTACGCTCGCGGTCATGACGGAGGTGACGCTGAAGGTGATGCCGAAGCCGGAAGCCGAACGCACGCTCATCCTGCGCGGTCTGGACGACGTCACCGCGGGCCGCGCCATGACTGCGGCGCTCGGCTCGCCCTTCGACGTCTCCGGTGCGGCGCACCTGCCGGGTTCGGCGCTCCGGCCGGCCGACGCCTCGCTCATTCCTCTAGGGGCGCCGGAGCAGGCCGTGACGCTGTTGCGGCTCGAGGGGATTGCGGCATCTGCCGCGCACCGTGCGGCCCATCTCGCCAAGGCGCTCGCTTCGTACGGCGCGGTCGAGACCATCGAGGATGCCGCCTCCCTCTCGATCTGGAGCGCGCTCCGCGACGTCGCGCCGTTCGCGGCGAATGGCGCGCTCGGCGCCTGGCCGGTGTGGCGGATCGTCTGTCCCCCGGCCTCGGGCGGCGCACTCGGGCAGGCCTTGGCACGGGAGACCGGCGGCGACGTGATCTATGATTGGGGCGGCGGATTGATCTGGGCGGCTGTGCCGCTCAAGGCGGACGCGCAGGCCGCGCAGGTCAGGGGCCGCGTCGAGGCCGCCGGCGGCCACGCCACCCTGATCCGCGCATCCGAGGAGGTGCGGCGTGCCGTCGACGTGTTCCATCCGCAGCCGCGCGGGCTCGCCGATCTCAGCGAGCGCGTCCGCCTGAGCTTTGACCCCAAGAACATCCTCAACCGCGGCCGGCTGACGCGGGGGACTGCATCATGAAGACCGAATTCTCCCTCACCCAACTCGCCGATCCCGATATCGCCGAGGCCGACAAGATCCTGCGCGCCTGCGTCCATTGCGGCTTCTGCACCGCGACCTGTCCGACCTATGTTCTGCTCGGCGACGAGCTCGATAGTCCGCGCGGCCGGATCTACCTGATCAAGGAGATGCTGGAAAAGGACAAGCCGCCGACGGCGGAGGTGGTCAAGCATATCGACCGCTGCCTCTCGTGCCTCGCCTGCATGACCACCTGTCCGTCCGGCGTGCATTACATGCACCTCGTCGACCAGGCCCGGGTCAGGATCGAGCGGGACTATCGGAGGCCGTTTACCGAGCGGCTGCTGCGCTCCGTGCTTGGTTTCGTGCTGCCGCGACCCGGCGCCTTCCGTACCAGCATGACGCTGGCCCGGTTGGCCCGGCCGTTTTCGGCGCTGTTGCCGACGCCCAAGGGCGACGCCACCCCAGGCCTGCTTCGGCGAATCAAGGCAATGCTGGCGCTGGCGCCATCCCGCCTGCCGCCGGCGGGGCCGCCTGCGGGAAGCGTGTTCCCGGCGGCTGGGACACGGCGCGGAAGGGTCGCGCTATTGCAGGGTTGCGCCCAGCAGGTGCTGGCTCCGCGTATCAACAAGGCCGCCGTCAACGTGCTGACCCGTCACGGCGTCGAGGTGGTGCTGGTCAAGGACGAGCAATGCTGCGGCGCGTTGACCCATCACCTCGGGCAGGACGGCGATGCGCTCGCCCGCGCCCGCGCCAACGTCACGGCATGGCGGAAGGAGGCGGAACATCGCGGCCTCGATGCCATCCTGGTGACCACGTCAGGCTGCGGCACCGTGATCAAGGACTATGGTTTCATGCTGCGCGAGGATCGCGAATTCGCTGCTCCCGCAGCGAAGGTCTCCGCGCTGGCAAAGGACATCACCGAGTATCTGGCCGGCATTGAACTCGATCCGCCGCGCCTCGAAGATGAGGTCACCATCGCGTATCACTCCGCTTGTTCGCTGCAGCACGGGCAGAAAATCACAGGCCTTCCGAAAGAATTGCTTTCCAAGAATGGATTCGTGGTGAAAGATGTGCCGGAGAGCCATTTGTGTTGCGGTTCGGCGGGGACCTACAACATTCTCCAGCCCGACATTGCGATGAGGTTGCGCGATCGGAAGCTCGCCAACCTCGCGACAATCAAGCCGGACATGATTGCTGCGGGCAATATTGGCTGCATGGTTCAGATTGCCAGCGGCACGTCAGTTCCTGTGGTGCACACGATTGAGCTTCTCGATTGGGCGACAGGAGGTCCTCGGCCAGGGGTGAATTGATCGATTGCCTATCGAGCATGAACCGGACCCGGGGGCCGTGTTGGGGCGACGTGGGTAGCGGTTTTCTCCACGACAGGCGCACGCGTTTGCGCGGAGGCCATGCGCGACAAAGGACGGGGAGGGAGGTGCTTCGAAGAAGCACGATCCCGATCCGGGCAAGCGGACTATTCGAAGCGCTCGACAGACTGAATCAGCGGCAACAGGAGGATCACGATGGCTAAAGCGAAGAAGGGTAAGAAGGGGAAAAAGGCCAAGAAGGTTAAGAAGGCGGTAGCGGCGAAGAAGAAGTCTGCGAGGAAGGTCGCCAAGAAGACCGCGAAGAAATCTGCGAAGAAGGCCGCCAAGAAGGCGGCGAAGAAATCCGCGAAGAAGTCGGCAAAGAAGTCGGCAAAGAAGGCCGCGAAGAAAACCGCCAAGAAGGCGGCGCCGAAGAAGGCCGCCAAGAAGAGCGCGGCAAAGAAGGCTGCAGCTCCCAAGCCGGCCGCCCCGGTCGCTGCCCCCGCTCCCTCGCCGGAGCCCGAACTCGGTCCGAGCTGGGCAACCCCCAGCCCGTCGGAGCGGTCGGAAGGCTCGGAGGACTCCTCTAGTCCGTCCTGACACAGCCAGGCAAAACCCGACGTGAGAGCCGCAGCCCTTTACCGCTGCGGCTCTTTCGTTTCCAGCTCAGGTATCGTGACGTCACACGGATGATTCGACTGCGCGCGGCCCGGACCGTTGCAGGAGAGACTCAGTCCGGGGCGTTCGAGGGGTGCGGATGTACTTCACGAGGCAGGGAGGTCGGTAAAGTTGTTGTGAGATTGCAACACCCGTCAACAACCTCGTTCCAACAGGGCAGAACGCCTAAAAAGTCGGCACATGCTCGTCTTTTTTGCTTCAACATGAGGGCCATCGCGTTCCAGATTGCCTGCGGAATTTGGTCGCAGTCGGTGATCGCTCGCCCCGGGGGGCCGGAGGAGCTGGACTGTTTTTGAACGTGTGGGGATCCTTCATGAAGAAACTGGCTTTGTTAGCAACGGCGCTGGCAATGTTCTCAAGCTCGGCAATGGCTGCCGATATGGCCGTGAAGGCCGTCAAGGCGCCGCCGCCGCCCCCGTTCGAGCCTTGGGATTTCGCCTTCGGCGCAGCGCTGATGAGCGACTACGTGTTCCGCGGCATCACCCAGTCGAACCACAAGCCTTCGGTCGCCGCCTATTTCGAGCCGCGCTACAACGTCACCAAGGACCTGCAGCTCTATATCGGCGCCGCCGGCGAGAGCATCTCCTTCCCGAACCGCGCCGCGGCCGAGATCGATATCTACGGCGGTATCCGCCCGACCTTCGGCATCTTCGCCTTCGACTTCGGTGTCTGGGGTTACCTCTATCCGGGCGGCTCGTGCTTCAATTCCGCCGCGCTGCCGGGCTCCGGCATTCCGGGCTCGGATTCGAGCTGCGCCGCCAGCCCGTTCGGCAACTCCGATCCGATCACGGGCGGCCTGCCGATCAACGGCAACTTCGCTAAGAAGAGCGCGAGCTTCTATGAAGGCTACGCCAAGCTCAACATCGCCATCAACGACCAGTGGGCGGTGGGTTTCAACGAGTACTACTCGCCGAACTTCCTGAACCTCGGCGCCTGGGGCAACTACGCGTCGGTCACCGCCAAGTGGACCGCGCCCTCGACCCTCTTCGGTTCTACCGGCATCGGCATGTACGTCTCGGGTGAGTTCGGCCGGCAGTGGCTCGGTACCTCCGACTCCTTCTATGGCACCACCATTGCCAGCCCGCTCGGCGGCGGACCGTTCCCCGGCGGTATCCCGGAGCCGAGCTACAACACCTGGAATATCGGCATCGGCTTCACCTACAAGGTGTTCACGCTGGACCTGCGTTACACCGACACCAACCTCTCGAAGGGTGATTGCAACGCCTTCACCAGCGACTACACCGCCCGCTTCGACGGCAGCTTCACGCCGATCAACCCGGGTGGCTTCAGCTCCAACTGGTGCGGCGCGACGGGTATCGCCAAGCTCTCGGCTGACCTGACTGCGATCTCGAACCTGAAGTAAGCTCCACGCGCGTGGATCTTTGGGGGCGGCGGAGCGATCCGCCGCCCCCTTTGTTTTTGTGGCGGTCCGGGCGCCGGCGCGAAGCGTCTCAACCTCCCCTTGAAAAGTGGAGGTCGGTTTGCGCTGGAAGCGCAAAGCGGGTGGGGATCAGGTCTCTCCACACGAACAGTGTGACTCGCGGCAGACCCCCATCCCAACCTTCCCCCTTGCAGGGGGAAGGGGCGCAGCGGTGCAAGTGGCAATCCCGCTCTAAGACGTCGCGGCGACCTTGGCGGATTCACGCAACGTAAACCGGTCGCCGTCTCGGACCAGCGCGATATTGCGCTGATGGAACTCCTCCAGCGTCGAGCGATGGCCGATCGAGACGATCGTGGTATCAGGCAGTTCCTTCATCAGCAGACGATAGAGCGCGGCTTCCGACGGCTCGTCGAGCGAGGCGGTCGCCTCGTCGAGGAACAGGTAGTCGGGCGCATGCAGGAGCGCGCGCGCCAGCCCCAGGCGCTGCTGCTCGCCGAGCGACAGCATCCTGTTCCAGTGCCCCTCTTCCTCGAGCCGCGATGCAAGCCGCGGCAGGCCGATCTGGGCGAGCACTTCCCTGATCCTGTCGGCGCTGAACTTTTCGGCTTCGGCGGGATAGACGATCGCCGCGTGCAGCGAGCCGATCGGGAAATAGGGTTTTTGCGGCAGCATCATCAGCGAGGCGTGCTCGGGAATGACGATCGAGCCGCTGCCGAACGGCCAGATGCCGGCAACCGCCCGGAACAGCGTCGACTTGCCGGCGCCTGACGGCCCGGTGACCAGCGTGCGTTCGCCGGGACGAAGCTTGAGCTCGGTTGCCGAAACCAGCGGCGTGCCATTGGGCAGTTTCACGAGAAGCTGCTGCAAGGCGATCTCATCGCTTGCAGCGGGCGCTGCTTTGACCGCATCGGGATCGGCCGCGATCCGCTCCGCCTCTGCAATCGATCGCTCGAAGCCATCGAGACGGGCGACCACCGCGCGCCATTCCGCCATGGTGCGATAGACCGATATGAAGAACGACAGCGCATCCTGCACCTTGCCGAAGGCTTCAAGGATCTGCATCACGGTTCCGAGCTGGATCTTGCTCGCGAAATAGGCCGGTGCGGACAGGATGACGGGAAACACCACGGCAGTCTGCGAGTAGCTCTGCGTGAACGCCGTCAGCCGCTTGGTCCGGCTCATGATGCCGTACCAGTTGGAAACCACGCGGCCAAAGCGCGTCGATAGCTGTTCGCGTTCGGCGCGGTCGCCCTTGAGCAGCGCAATCTGTTCGGAGTTTTCGCGAACCCGCACCAGGTTGAAACGGAAATCGGCTTCCAGTCGCTGCTGATCGAAATCGAGCCGCACCAGCGGCGAGCCGATCCACTGCGTCAGGGCCGTGCCGAAGATGGCGTAGACCAGCGCGCCCCACACCAGATAGCCGGGGAACGACATGTCGCTGCCGAACAGATGCAACGGCGCCGCCGCCGACAGGCCCCAGAGGATCACGACGAAGGACGCCAGCGTCACGATCGAGCTCAACAGCCCGATGCCGAGCCCCAGCGTCTGGTTGACGAACATCTTGACGTCGTCGCTGATGCGCTGATCGGGGTTGTCGGCCGCATCGCCCTGAAGCTGCATGCGGTAGTGGTTGGCATCATGCAGCCATTCGCCGAGATATCTGCTGGTCATCCAGCGGCGCCAGCGGATCTGGAGCCACTGGTTGAGATAGAGCTGATAGATCGACAGCACGGTGAGGACCGTGGCGAGCACGCAGAACACGATGAGTTCGCGGACGAAGCCATCCCAGTTGTGGTCCTGCAGCGCGTTGTAGAAACGATTGCGCCACTGGTTCAGCAGCACGTCGTTGCCGACCAGCGCCAGCTCGATCGCGATGACCGCGGCAAGCAGGCCGCGGCCGGCCCATTTGTCTTCGGAGTTGAAATAGGGCGCTGCAATGCGCCACACCGTCGCGAGCGTCGAACGAATGTTGTTCACAGATCAGCGTCTCCGGGGATCGCCTACAAAGGCTTGAAAAAACGGGATAATCAGGGAACCTTCAGACTAAAGTCGTAGGTTCCGCGGTCAGCGTCCACTTGTCGCAGCGTGAGAGTCGACCCTAGCATGCCGAGGCGACGCGGGGCTGGGGACTTTCTGATTTCGCGAGGTTGTGAGCGTTTCGGCTTTCGCCGATTCGGGCAGGCCTGTTTCGCACGACATCATCTTGATAGCGCCGGTTCATGCTGGTCGCAGACGCCGACGGCAAGCCTTGGGGAGGAACAAGAAAAATGTGGAACCAAATCTACAACCCGCTCGGCAACGCCGCGCTGTCGACGATCGCCGCCGCCGTTCCCGTGGTCACCCTGCTGGTCCTGATCGCCAGCGGCAAAGTGAAGGCGCATGTCGCCGCCATCATCGCCGTGATCGTGACCAACCTGATCACGATCTTCGTCTTCACCATGCCCGTGAACATGTCGGTCCGCGCCACGCTGCTCGGCGTGGTGACCGGCTTCTTCCCGATCGGCTGGATCGTGCTGAACGTCATCTTCCTCTACCAGATCACAGTGTCGACCGGGAAATTCGAGCTCTTGAAGCGCGCGATCGGCGGCGTCACCGAGGACCGGCGCCTGCAGCTGCTCCTGATCGCGTTCGCCTTCGGCGCGTTCTTCGAAGGCGCCTCCGGCTTCGGCACGCCGGTCGCGATCACAGGCGCGGTCCTGATCGGGCTCGGCTTCTCGCCGCTCGCGGCTTCCGGCCTGTCGCTGATCGCCAACACCGCGCCGGTCGCCTACGGTGCGCTGGGCACGCCGATCCTGGGCCTTGCGTCGGTTACCGGGCTCGATCCTTACGTGCTTGGCGCGATGGTCGGGCGGCAATTGCCGCTGTTCTCGCTGATCGTGCCGTTCTGGGTGGTGTGGGCGTTCGCCGGCTGGCGGGGCATGAAGGACGTCTGGCCGGCGATCCTGGTCACGGGCGTCTCCTTCGCGGTCCCGCAATTCGTGATCTCGAACTTCATCAATCCCTGGATCGTCGACATCGGCGCCTCGCTGATCTCGATGGGCTGCCTGATCCTGTTCCTGCGCGTCTGGCAACCACGGCAACTCTGGCTGTCGCCGGCGCTGCGCAACCACGATGAATCGGCCGCCACGATGGCTGCGCCCAAGCCGCTGGACAAGACGCCGCTGACGCAGAGCGAAATGTGGAGCGCGCTGCTGCCGTGGATCATCGTCTGCATCCTGATGCTGATCTGGGGCAACGGCGCCTTCAAGGCCTGGGCGAACGCCAATTTCGTCTGGAACTATCCGGTGCCCGAGCTCGACAAGCTGATCAACAAGATGCCGCCGGTCGCTGCCAAGCCGACGCCGGAAGGCGCCGTGTTCGGCTTCACCTACCTGTCCTTCACCGGCACGGGCATGCTGATCGCGGCGATCATCTCGGGTCTCTTGATGGGCTTCTCGCCGCTCAAGCTGATCACCGAATATGGCCGCACCATCCGCCTGTGCGCGATCTCGCTTATCACGATCTCGGCGATGCTCGCGATCGGCACGCTGACGCGGCTCTCCGGCGTCGACGCCACGCTCGGGCTGGCCTTCGCCGCAACCGGCGTGCTCTATCCCTTCTTCGGCACGCTGCTCGGCTGGTTGGGCGTGGCGCTGACCGGATCGGACACCGCCTCCAACGTGCTGTTCGGCAACCTGCAGAGGATCACCTCGGAACAGTTGGGCCTGTCGCCGATCCTGATGGCCGCCGCCAACTCCTCCGGCGGGGTCATGGGCAAGATGATCGACGCGCAATCGATCGTGGTCGCCTCGACCGCGACCAACTGGTACGGCCATGAGGGCTCGATCCTGCGCTACGTGTTCCTGCACTCGATCGTGCTGGCCTGTCTTGTCGGCCTGTTCGTGACGCTGCAGGCCTATGTCTTCCCGTTCACGGAGATGGTCCTGAAGTAGCGATCCCTCCTTCACCTTCCCCCTGAAAGGGGGAAGGCCGGGATGGGGGTCTGCCGCGAGTCACACTGTTCGTGTGGAGAGACCTGATCCCCACCCGATTTGCGCTTGCGCGCAAACCGACCTTCCCTTTTCAAGGGGAGGTGTTCCCGCCGCGGCCGATCTCGCCAACGTCATCGGTGTCCAGTAAAAGCGCGCGTCGGCGCAGCTTGGAGATTTGCGAGCGGAGTCATGGTTTCACGGATTTATGGAAAAGGTGCCTTTGTTCTGGCGCTGCTCGCGACCGCGGTGACGGTGCGCGCGGCTCATGCGCAGGAAGAGTTTCCCTTTGGCTTCGAAATGACGCTCGATGCCGCGCGCATGCCCGGCTCCAAGCGGATTCCCTCGCTCGATATCGGCGACAATGGTGAGGTGGTGCTCGAACTCTGGTGCAAGGGCGGCAAGGGCCAGTTCTCGGTCGCCGGCAACACCATCATCTTCGTTCCCGGCACAATGGAGACGCGCAATTGCCCGCCCGACCGGGCGCAGGCCGACGATGATCTGCTTGCTGCGCTCGGCGACGTCGCGACCTGGCGCCGTCAGGGCGATGCCATCACGCTCACGGGATCAAAGACCCTGCGTTTCCGCCTCAATACGAACTGACGTCTTATTTCCACGCCGACTTGTCGGCGTCCCAGCGTTGGGCCTTGAATTCCTTCGCCAGCGCCTCGATCGAGCCGTTGTCGTTGGGCGGCTCGCCGCCTTCCTCGTCGCCGACGGAATCTTCCGAGAGGTTCAGCTTTGGGCCTGAGCCTTCGTCGGCGGTGGTGACCACCGGGCTCGAGACCCACAGCATGAGCTTGTCCGACGTGCCCGGCTTGTCCGAGGACACCAGCGCCGACATCTCGATGGTCTCGGTGAGGCCGAGCGCGGGATAGATCTGGCTCGGACGCTTGAAGGTCAGTTTCAACTTGCCGGTGTTGGCGTTCCATGATGCCGTCGCCGGCTTTGCCGCCAGCGTCTTGCTCAGCACGCCCGATGTCGCGGATGCGATCTTGTCCTTGTTGATCTTGTCGCCGGTGAGCCAGTCGGCGGCGGCGAAGCGGATGGTGCGGTCCATCTCGACGGTGCCCGTGGTCCAGCCGGCCGCGACCACGCCCGGCGTCGTCTTGGCCTTGGCGACGAGGGCCGCGGCCTGTTCCGGATCGACGGTGAGGTTGATGGTCTGCTCGCCGGCGCGCAGCGCGTCGCAGGTGATGCCGAGGCTCGAGAGACCGACCTCGACGACCTGGCCCTTGAGGCTCTTCAGGAAGTCCAGCGCCGCGTCGAGCTTGACGCGCACGCCGACGGATTCGGGAGAGACTTCGGTGAAATCCTTCGGCTGCGGCGTGATGCCGTCATCGGTGGTCTGGCTCTCCTGAAATTCCCGCTCCGAAAGGTCGGTATTGTCGGAGGAGGCCACTTCCGTCACCGCCTGGCCGATCGTGATTTGGCCGCGGAATTCGAAACTGTCGCCGGTCGGCTTGCGCACGAGCTTCACCGTGACGGACGATTTGTCATTCAGGCTCTGCGTCGTGCCGCTCAGGTTCTGGCCGTTGACGGCGAGGTTGACGACGAAGCGGTCCTTGCGGTCGGAACCTTTTTCCGCGGGATAGCAGACGTCGAGCACCGCCGCGGTGACGTTCTTGCCCTGGCGGGTTTCCTTCAGCACCGCGTCGGCGTTGCCCTCCATCAAGCCGTCGATCGAGGTGAAATAGCGCGTCTCGGTCGCGCCCGGCGCCGTCCTGGACGGCAGCTTCATCTGGGCAAAAGCGAAATCCGACGAGGCCGTGATGAGGCCCAACAGGCAGAGCAGGAGCGCGCGCATAGGAACTTCCTCGGCGACAGAATCAGCGACGTCGTAACTACCAAACCTCGCTCCTATTGGCCAAAAAAGAAGGCCGCCCGGAGGCGGCCTTCGCGTCTGATATCTGCGGGTTGATTTGGGCCTCAGAAGCCCATGCCACCCATGCCGCCGCCTCCTGGCGGCATGGCCGGCGCCGGCTCCTTCGGCAGTTCGGCGACCATGGCTTCCGTCGTCACCAGGAGGCCCGCGACCGAGGAGGCGTCCTGCAGCGCGGTCCGCACGACCTTGGCGGGATCGATGATGCCCTCCTCAACCAGGTCGACATATTCCTCGGTCTGGGCGTCGAAGCCGAAGGTCTCGGACTTGTTCTCGAGGATCTTGCCGACCACGATCGAGCCTTCGACACCGGCATTTTCCGAGATTTGGCGTACCGGGGCCTCCAAGGCCTTCAGCACGATGTTGATGCCGGCCTGGACGTCGGAATTGTCGTTGGAGAGACGGCCGACCGCCTTCTTGGCGCGCAGCAGCGCCACGCCGCCGCCGGGCACGATGCCTTCCTGCACCGCGGCGCGGGTTGCGTTCAGCGCATCCTCGACGCGGTCCTTCTTCTCCTTGACCTCGACCTCGGTGGCGCCGCCGACACGGATCACCGCGACGCCGCCGGCGAGCTTGGCCAGCCGCTCCTGCAGCTTCTCGCGGTCGTAGTCGGAGGTGGTCTCCTCGATCTGCGCCTTGATCTGCGTGACGCGGGCGTCGATGTCGGCCTTCTTGCCGGCGCCGCTGACGATCGTGGTGTTCTCCTTGTCGATCACGACCTTGCGGGCGCGGCCAAGCATCTTGATGGTGACGTTCTCGAGCTTGATGCCGAGCTCTTCGGAGATAAGCTGGCCGCCGGTCAGGACCGCGATGTCCTCCAGCATCGCCTTGCGGCGGTCGCCGAAGCCCGGTGCCTTGACGGCGGCGACCTTCAACCCGCCGCGCAGGCGGTTGACCACCAGCGTCGCCAGCGCCTCGCCCTCGACGTCTTCGGCGATGATCAAGAGCGGCCGGCCGGACTGCACCACCGCTTCCAGCACCGGCAGCATCGCCTGCAGGCCGGACAGCTTCTTCTCATGCAGGAGGATGTAGGCGTCCTCGAGCTCGGCGGTCATCTTCTCAGCATTGGTGATGAAATAGGGCGAGAGATAGCCGCGGTCGAACTTCATGCCTTCGACGATGTCGACCTCGGTCACCAGCGACTTGTTCTCCTCGACCGTGATCACGCCCTCATTGCCGACCTTCTGCATGGCCTGGGCGATCATCTTGCCGATCGCGGTGTCGCCATTGGCCGAGATGGTGCCGACCTGGGCGACCTCGGAGGAGGCGGCGACCGGTTTGGCGCGCTTCTCGAGGTCCTTGACCACGGCGGCGACCGCGATGTCGATGCCGCGCTTGAGGTCCATCGGGTTCATGCCGGCGGCAACCGCCTTGCCGCCCTCGCGCACGATCGCCTGCGCCAGCACGGTCGCGGTGGTGGTGCCGTCGCCCGCGGTGTCGTTGGTCTTGGAGGCGACTTCGCGCAGCATCTGCGCGCCCATGTTCTCGAACTTGTCCTCGAGCTCGATCTCCTTGGCGACGGTGACGCCGTCCTTGGTGATGCGCGGGGCACCGAAGCTCTTTTCGATGACGACGTTGCGGCCCTTCGGGCCGAGCGTGACCTTCACCGCATTGGCAAGGACATCGACGCCGCGCAGCATGCGCTCGCGGGCTTCTCCGGAAAATTTAACGTCTTTGGCAGCCATATCTTGCTCCTGGAATGATTGAGGGCAGATGGGCCGCGCTCTTCAACCGTCATTGCCGGGCAAAAGCGCGAAGCGCGTCTTCACCCAATTTTCCGGCAATCCATCCTTACTGAAGAACGATGGGTGCCCGGATCAAGTCCGGGCATGACAGTGGAGAGCGCGGCTGTTTTGCTTGAGTTTGCGGCTTAGACCAGCACGCCCATGATGTCGGACTCCTTCATGATCAGGAGTTCCTCGCCGTCGAGCTTGACCTCGGTGCCCGACCATTTGCCGAACAGCACACGGTCGCCGACCTTGACGTCGATCGGGATCAGCTTGCCGGTCTCGTCGCGGCCGCCCGGCCCGACGGCGGTGACTTCGCCCTGCGAGGGCTTTTCCTTGGCGGTGTCGGGGATGATGATGCCGCCCTTGGACTTCTCTTCGGCTTCGATGCGCTTGACCACGACACGGTCATGCAGCGGGCGGAATTTGGATTTAGCCATGACGTTCCCTCTTGGAGGCTCGGTTTCAGGTCTCATTCATCGAGGCCGGGATTGAATGCCGGCCGGTCGATGGCTTGCGGGCAGGTATCCGGCGCCTTAGCAATCGTCGCGCCAGAGTGCTAATTTGTGGGCCGGGAAATATGGCTTGGCGCCTTTCCTGTCAAGCAAAGTGGTTAAGGCCTTGGTGAGGCCAATATAGGATGCTGCAACAAAACCAAATCAGAGCCTGGGTTGGAGTCTTTGCGTCATCGTTTCGACGTCATTGCTCTGCCTTACGTTTTACGCTTGGCTGCAGGACGGGTGCGGCCCAAGGTGCGGCCCAAGGATATTTTGGGGGAGTACGGATGATCGGATCAGATGACGCGCGCGCGGTTGCGAAATTTGCGACCGTTTCGGCGCTGACGCTTCTGTTGAGCGCGTGCAGCAGCGTCAACCTGCCGTCGCTGTCATCCAACCCGGAGCCCGCCCCCGAGCCGGGGGTGGCGCCGGAAATGCCCGCTACCATCCGCTCCGACGAGATCGTCGGCCGCTGGGGGCTGGCCTCCTACCAGAACCCCGCGGACCGCGCCCGCACCGAGAAGATGGCGCGCGACCAGTGCAAACAGCCTTACGTCATCGGCGCCGGCCAGACCGGCGGCGTGATCATGCATCTGGCCGACCAGGCCACCCCGCAGGAACTGCGACTGAAGGGCTCTCCGAGCGGCAAGAACTATATCGGCCCGCCGGGTCCGGCCGGCACCGAGCAGGACCGCGAGATCGTGTCCTTCGACGGCCGCGTGATGGTCACCCGCTTCGTCGACAAGGACGCCGCCGTCCGCTACGGCAACATGGTCTACGTCCGCTGCGCGCCACGGGCGTGAGCCTTCGGCGCCTGCTTCCGTCATTGCGAGGAGCGAAAGCGACGAAGCAATCCATGCCTCAGCAAGCGGAGAGATGGATTGCTTCGCTTCGCTCGCAATGACGCCGAGAAACAAAAAACGCCGGCATCGCGCCGGCGTTTTGCGTCGTTCCTGTGAGCATTCCGCTCAGTCGAACATCGCGTCGATATCGTCCTGCGAGGCGTGGCCGATGTCGCCGTCGAGCTTCGGGCCGTTGAGCAGGCGGGCATCGCCCTCGCGGGTGTCGATGATCGGCGGCGCGTGCGCCTTGATGGCATCGACACCGCCCCAGATATCCATCATCGCGTTGATGTGCTGCTCGATGAACTTCATCGTGCTCATCACCTTGCTGATGCGCTGGCCGGTGAGGTCCTGGAAGTTGCAGGCCTCGAAGATCGCCACCACGCGCTCCTGGATATCCTCGGTGAGCAGTTTCTGCTGTTCGGGCGAGGCGACCTTGGTCAGCGCGGTCGCGGCCTGGTCGATCGCCTCGGTCGCCTCGAGGATCTGCTGGGTCGCCTGTTCGGTGCCGCCGACGACGGCGCCGAGCTCGCCATTCACCTTGGCCATCTCCTGGCCGTCAAAGCTCTTGCCGTGCAGCACCGCGATCTCGCGCTTGGTGCGGTTGATGGCATCGTGGATCAGGTCGAGCTCGACCTTCAGCTTCTCGCATTGCTCGATCTGCGCGCGATAGGTATCGAGCAGCGCGTGCGCTTCCGCGACCTCGCGCGCTACCGCCGCCTCGGCGACTTCGGTTGCGGCCGGCCGCTGGGCATGGACGCCGAGCGCCATCTGCGCGCGGATGGAGCGAAGCTCCGCCATGATCTCCCGATGCATTGGACCGATTTCGCCGCCTTCCACCGTAACCGGTGCCGGCATCGGCATGTCGCCCATAACGGCTTGTTCAACACGAAAACGCTTACGATTAATCGACATGAGACTATTCCCGCCCCCTTCACTCCCACTGTTCTACGCAGAAGCGATTTAATACGGAGTTCACATGGGAATGTTTTGCCGCCTGCGTTTCGCGTCGCGCCGCATACCGGCGATTAACCATGTGCGTCCTGCATTTAAGCAAAATAAACGCTAATTCCGAAATCCGCGCCCGATTGCCGACGTGGTGAATCCGAACGCTCGATACGTTTACCAAACCGATGCGGTTTTGATTTTGATTGGTCGCGCGCCACGGCGTCCCACGCCGGAGGCTTACGATTGACGAAACAGTACAGAGTACGTCGATGAAGAAAATAGTCTTTGCGCTTATTGCCGGCGCGTCGTTCCTGCTTGCCGCTCCGCATCAGGCGTTTGCGATCGATGGCGCGCCGCTTGCCGAGCCGACCGTGATCTACTCCTACCGGGCGCCGCCTCAGCCGGTGCGCAGGGCTTCCAACATGGGCGGCGGCTTCATCGAATTCCTGTTCGGCGACGGTCCCGACCAGGGCTACCCGCCATCCTACGAGCAGCAGCCGATGTATCAGCAGCAGCCGGGCTATTATGGCGGACGGCGCACCATGCTGCCGCCGATGGATCCGCAACAGCCGATGATGCGCCAGGAGGAGGCCGCCGATCCCGCGCAGCGGCCGTTCGATCCGAGGTATGAGAAGCAGCTTGTCGATTATGACGGCAAGGAAGGTCCGGGCACGATCGTCGTCGATACCCCGAACAAGTTCCTTTATCTCGTGCAGGCCGACGGCAAGGCCTTGCGCTACGGCATCGGCGTCGGGCGTCCCGGCTTCACCTGGTCGGGTGTCAAGACGATCTCCGCCAAGCGCGAATGGCCGGACTGGACTCCGCCTCCGGAAATGCTGGCGCGTCGCCCCGATTTGCCCAGGCACATGGTGGGCGGTCCGGAAAATCCGCTCGGCGCGCGCGCGATGTATCTCGGCTCCTCGCTCTATCGCATCCACGGCTCGAACGAGCCCTGGACCATCGGCACCAACGTTTCCTCCGGCTGCATCCGCATGCGCAACGAGGATGTCATCGACCTCTACGGCCGCGTCAATGTCGGCACCAGGGTCGTGGTGATCTAGTGATGCTGTCGTCCCGGGCAAGCGAAGCGCAGACCCGGGACCCATAACCCCAGCTATTCCTATTGGATGAAGCTGGGGCCACCAGTTCGCGCAACCACACCCATTGGTGGTTATGGGTCCCGGGGTCAAGCCCGGGACGACGGATAAAGAGAAACGGCCGCTCTCTCGAGCGGCCGTTCTGCTTTTCAATCCGCACGCGGCTTACGCGTAGTCGCTGCCGCCGTCGTCGCCGCCGTCATCGAACCCATCGTCGTCATCGTCGGGACCATATCCATCGTCGTCGTCGTTATTGTTGTTCGACGCCTGGTCGTACAGGCCGGAGCGCGAGTCGTTGTCGCGTCCACCGGAGCCGATGTCGTTGACGCCGGCGTCGCGCGCAAGATTGCCGCCGGACTGGTCATTGCCCCACGCCTTGCTGTCGCCGACATTGCCGGAGTCCCCGAACGCCTGGTGACCACCGCCACCGCCCATCAGCCCGCGGATGCTGTTCATCAGCAGCGAACCACCGACCACGCCGGCAGCCGCTGCCGCGGCGGTGCCGAGGAACGAGCCGCCGCCACCGCCGAACGGACCCGCTTGCGGCGCGCCATAGGGCTGGGCCTGCTGGCCGTAAGGCGGCTGGCCATACGGCGGCTGGCCGTAGGATCCTGGACCCTGCGCCTGCTGCATCGCCTGGCCGCTATTCCAGACCGGGCGGCTGCCGGGCTCCGGCGGGCGCACCGGCGGAACCGAGCCGCGCGACTGATTCTGGTTCTGGCCGAAGATCGCATCGCGCATCGAATCGAGGAAGCCGCCGCCTTGGCCCTGCTGCTGCTGTCCGCCGCCGAGCTCCGCTTCCAATTGCTGGATGTGGTCGTTGGCGCGCTTCAGCGCCTCGTCCTGCACCAGAGCGGTCTGCACCAGCGCATAGGCGGCGTTCGGCGCCTTGCGCAGCCCTTCCGAGATGGCGGCCAGGGCCTCGGGATCACGCGGGGCGTTCTCCAGCTTGGCGAGCCGGTCGAAGAGATCGTCGATCAATTGGCGTTCTTGCGGGGTCATGGCCTTCTCCTCCATCGCGTCGACTGCGTCGAAGCGCGGAACATGTAGGGCCGCCATTGTGGCGCAAGGAGTGGGGCAGCGAATTAAATTTCAGTATGCGACAAAACGACCGGCGGATTTTCCTGCGCGCATTCAAGCCAGTGTAACATTGTTCGCCGCCAGCATTTCCGGGAAGTGCTCGCTGCCAAGAAACGCATGCTCTCTTTCGCGCTGGGTCGTCAGCGGATCGAGCTCCCTGAGCATCTCATCGACAAAGCCGGGATGGCACATCACAAGTCCGCCGTCGGGCAGTCCCTCGAGAAATTGTCGCATCAGGGGACCGAAATCGGGCGATCCCGAAAAATCATAGGCGCCGGCAAAAGCCGGGTTGAAGGGAATGCCGGCGCGTCGTGCGCGCTTCCTGAACTGCGCGCTCAGCGTATCCAGCACCAGCGCTTTCGGCGCGCGCATGCGCTGCGATAATGGCTGGTTGCGTCCGCCCTGCCGCACCCAGGCTCCGGGCGCGGCTTGCTTCACCGCGCGCAGGAAGGCGTCGCGCACCTGCGGAAACAATTGCACATGCTGATGGCCGTCCACAAAGTCAGGCGCGCGGCCGAACATGTCCTTGAAGGTTGCAAGCTGCTCGATGAGCTCGGCATGGATCATCTCGCGATCAAGCCGCCGGAGCAGGCCGGCGCGCAACATCTTCGCGAACGGAAGGAAGAGGCCGCCATTGACGGGCCGGAAATGCATGGTCAGCGGGCGGAATGGCGCGCTCAGCGTCGCGTGCAGGCCGATTGCGCAGCGCGGACTTTCGGCGGCAACGCTCTTCAGCGCCGCCACTTCGTCGCGGCCGACTGCCGTGCCCACCACCATCACCGAGGTCGCATTGAGACGGCCGCGCGCGATGAGATCGCGAATGCCGCGGTTGACGCCCTCGCTCAATCCGTAATCGTCGGCGCAGAGCCAGATCCGGCGCGGCTGCGCGGCGTCGTTCATTCCGCCGCGGTCCGTTCGCCGCCCGCAGCAGCCGCATCGGGGCCGGCGCGCTTCTCGCTATGTTCGGCGACGAAATAGATCGGCCGCGCCTTCAGCTCGGACAGGATCTTGCCGATATATTCGCCGACAATGCCGATCATGATGAGTTGCACGCCGCCGATCGTCATCAGTCCGATCACCAGCGAGGGATAGCCGGGCACCTGCTTGCCGGTCGTGAAGACCTCCCACAGGATCGAGAGCCCGAACAGGAAGGCCGCGGTCGCCAGCAGCACGCCGAGCAGGCTGGCGAAGCGCAGCGGCGCCACCGAGAACGATGTCAGTCCCTCGATCGACAGGCCGATCAGCCGCGTCGCGCTGAAGGTGGTGACGCCATGCGCGCGCGGCGCCGGCTCGTAGTCGACCCTGATCTGGCGGAAGCCGATCCAGCTTGCCAGGCCCTTGAAGAAGCGGTTGCGCTCGGGCAGTTGCCGCAGCGCCGCCACCGCACGCGGCGACAGCAGGCGGAAGTCGCCGGCATCTTCGGGGATCTTCTGCCGCGCGCCCCAGTTGATCAGCGCGTAGAAGCCGTGCACCGCAAGCCTGCGCAGGAACGGCTCGTTGTCGCGATGCGCCTTCGCGGTATAGACGACATCGTAGCCGTCATCGATCCAGTGCGAGACCAGTTTCTCGACCAGGGTCGGCGGATGCTGGCCGTCGCCGTCCATGAACAGCACGGCGCCGCGCCGGGCATGGTCGAGGCCGGCCATCAGCGCCGCCTCCTTGCCGAAATTGCGCGACAGCGACACCACCTGGACATCCAGCGTGTCGGGGGACAGCGAACGCGCGATCGAGAGCGTGTTGTCCTTGCTGCCGTCGTCGACATAGACGACTTCGCACGAGAGCCCGTAGCGGTCCTTCAGCGTCCGCGCGAGGCCGATCAATCGCTCATGCAGCAGCGCGAGCCCCGCGGCCTCGTTGTAGACGGGAACGACGATCGACAGCCCTTGCGCCGCGGCATCCGCCGTGGTGGTGGTCAGGCCGGAAACGTCAGAGCCCAGCGTCATCGATTAGGTTCCAGATCATCAACAATATATGGTAGCGCCCAGTAGCTGTCGCCACGATGAACGGGCGCGCGGCATCATTGCCGCAGGAACGCTTCGAGTCTGGCGAACAGCGGGTTCTCGCGGTCGAAGACGTAGTCGAGCGAGACCACCGACACCGTATCGGCGCCATGCTCGCGCAGGAAGCTGCCGAGCGGATAAAGCTGCGCCGGTGGGCAGTGCAGCGTCAGCATGCCTGACGAAGTCGGCCCGCCGAATGGGGCGACCACGCCGAAGCGGTTGTGAGCCTCCGCCAGCAATGCTGCATCGCATCCTTTGAATCGGGTGCGGACCTCGCGATATTTGTTCGCCCGGGCGCGAGCGGCGATGTGATCCAGGATGACGCGCGCGGCTTCGCGGGCCTCGGTCGACCAGTCGGCATCTTTCGAGGCGACGAGGTTGGCCTGGCTGCGCAGGATCACGCCGTCGTCCAGCACCTTCAATCCGTTGGCGGCGAGCGTCGCGCCGGTCGTGGTGATGTCGACGATCAGTTCCGCCGTGCCGACCGCCGGCGCACCTTCGGTCGCGCCTGCGCTCTCGACGATGCGATAGTCGAGGATGCCGCGGGAGGCGAAGAAGGTTCGGGTCAGATTGATGTACTTGGTCGCGATCCGCATCCGCCGGTGATGCTGCTCGCGGAAGCCCGTGGTGACGTCGTCGAGATCGGCCATGGTGCGCACGTCGATCCAGGCCTGCGGCACCGCGACCACCACATTGGCGTAGCCGAAACCTAGCCCGTCGATCAGGTGCACGCGCTTGTCGGCGTCCGCGATGCTCTCGCGCACGAGGTCCTCGCCGGTGACGCCGAGATGCACCATGCCGCGCGCGAGCTGCGAGGCGATCTCGCTTGCCGAGAGATAGGCAATCTCGACATTGTCCAGCCCGGCGATGGTGCCGCGATAGTCGCGTGCGCCGCCGGGCTTGGACAGCGTCAATCCGGCGCGGGCGAAAAACGCCTCGGCGTTCTCCTGCAAACGTCCCTTCGACGGGACCGCGAGAACGAAGGGCGCGCTCATGCCTTGCCTCCGCGCACAGGCTTGCCGAGCTGCGTCAGCGTTTCGATCCAGACGGAGAAGCCGACCGCCGGGATCGGCTGGGCCGAGCCGAGCTGTGTCATCAATCCATCATAGCGGCCGCCGGCGACCAGCGGCTCGGCGCCGTTGCCTTTGGCGTGCAGTTCGAACTCGAAGCCGGTGTAGTAATCCAGCCCGCGCCCGAACGAGGTCGAGAAGCGCGTTTCGCTCGTATCGATGCCGCGCGCGGCCATGAAGCCGACGCGGCGTTCGAACTCGTCGATCGCGCCGGAGAGGTCGAGCTTGGCGTCCTCAGCCAGCGTGCGCAGTTGCGCGATGGCGTCGTCCGGCTCGCCCGTGATCGACAGGAAGCGCTTGATGGTGGCGATCGCGTCGCGCGGCAGCGCGCCGGCCTTCAGCGTCGATTGTTCCAGGAAGCGGTCGGCGATCTCGGCGACGGTGCGGCCGCCGACATTGGTGGTGCCGGCGATCGACATCAGGTCGGTGACGAGCGCCAGCGCCGCCTTGCGGTCGGAGCCGGCGAGCGCGGCCAGCACGCCCTGATATTCATTGCGGCCGGGGCCACCCGCGAGCGTCAGCCGCTCGATATCCTCGGTGAGGCTGACCTTGCGGTTGAAATCCTTGATCAGGCGGCGGCGCCACACCGGATAGAGCCCGAGGGCCTCGATCAGCGCATTGAACAAGGCGACGTCGCCGGTACGAATCTCGACATCAGTCAGTCCGAACGCCGCCGTCGCCTCCAGCGCCAGCGCCAGCATCTCGGCATCGGCTGCGGCGCGGTCCTGGCGGCCGAATGATTCGATCCCAGCCTGCAGGAACTCGCTAGGCTGACCGCCGCGATAACGGAATACCGGCCCGAGATAGCTGAAGCCGGCCGGCCTCCCGGCCTGCGGCGAGGCCAGGTAATCGCGCGCCACGGGGATGGTCAGGTCCGGGCGCAGGCACAGGTCCTCGCCGCTCGCGTCGGTGGTGAGGTAGAGGCTCTTGCGGATACCCTCGCCGGAGAGGTCGAGGAACGGCTCGGCCGGCTGCAGGATCGCCGGCTCGGCCCTGACGTAACCGGCCTGCGCAAACGACAATAGCAGCGCATCCGCCCATGCGGCGGAGGTGGCGGCACCGCGTGTGGTGGCAGTTACGGTCATCTCGACGTCCAACTAGCCCGAAAGCGGGTTCCCGAAGTGGCCCAAGGGCGGTTCAAGGGTTTGCGGGCGAGCCCTTAGCACGGCAAAAGCGCTGTTTCGACCGGCATCGGCCAAATCGCTTAATGGGCCGTGCCTTACCGATTTAAGCCGGCATTGCCTAGCCCTTTGGCCTAGCCCTTTGGGCCCCAGTCCCCGAGTGCCGCCTGGACCAGCGCCAGCGCCGCGACCCCTGCGGTGTCCGCGCGCAGGATCCGCGGCCCCAGCGACAGCCGGAGGATTCTGGGCTGGCGCAGGAGCAGCGTCCGCTCTTCCTCGGCGAACCCGCCCTCCGGGCCGATCAGCACGTCGATGCCGTCGGTGGCAGCCCCCTGCTGCAGCGCCTGCAGGGGATCGCCGAGGTCGGCGGCCTCGTCGCAGAATACCAGGAGCCGGTCGCCCGCGCGCCGGCTGAGGAAGCGCTCGAGCGGGACGGGATCGGCGACCTCGGCGAGGGCGGTGATCCCGCATTGCTCGGCTGCCTCGATCACATTGGCGCGCATCCGCTCGCCGTTCACCCGCGAAACCTGGGTGAAGCGGGTCAGGACCGGCTGCAGGCGCGACGCGCCCATCTCGACCGCCTTCTGCACCATGTAGTCGAGCCGGGCGTGCTTTAAGGGCGCGAAGACATAGGCGATGTCGGGCAGGCGATCCTGTGGCCGGGTCTGGCGGTGGATGGTCAGCGTGTCCGCCCGCTTGCGGCCACTGATCTCGGCCTGCCATTCGCCATCGCGGCCGTTGAACGCCAGGATGGTGTCCCCAGCCTTCAGCCGTAACACGTTACCGAGATAGTTGCTCTGGTCGCGGTCCAGCGGGACGGTTTCGCCCGCCTGCAGGGGCGCATCGACGAACAGGCGAGGGGCGCGAAAGTCGTAGTCCGGCATCTGTTAATGTTCCGTCGGAGGCATGATCCGGAAAAGTGGAAACCGGTTTTCCGAACAGATCATGCCCAAAGAGTCCGCGCTTTTAGCCTAAAGCGCTAGAATCCGTAGCTTATTTTTGATCGATGGCGCGGCGTGACGCCGCGCTGTTGCCCCAATCCACGGGTTGTTAAGGATCGGCTGGAATCGTAAAAAGCCGCATGGAAATTGTGCTTCGCTTGGAAGCCGGCTGCCGGAGAAATATCCTTGATGACCCGCCTGATGGTGTCGCTGACGGTTGCCGCCGTGGTGCTCCACGCCGGCCAGGCCTTTGCGCAGGGCGCATTTCCCGCGCCGCTGCCCGGTCAGCAGGCCGCAGCGCCTGCTAACGCCTCGCCCTTCCCGCCGGTCAACGGCGCAGCTCCGTCCGCGTCGATCGGCGCGCCTTCGGCCTTCCCAAGCCAAGGTGCAACTCCGCTTGCGGGCGGCGGTGGCGGGTTTGCACCACCGCAGCCCCCATCTGCGGGCGCGGGCCCGTCGGATGCCTGCATGAAGGGCTTCATCCCCTTGCGCGAGGAGACCGAGCGGCGCGGCAAGCTGATCAAGGTCGCCGGCGAAAAGAAGGCTGGACCGGACGAGGCCTGCAAGCTCATCGGCAATTACAGCCAGGCCGAGCTGAAGATGATGAAATACGTCAAGGACAACTCGGCGAAATGCGGAATCCCGCCGCAGATCCTCGAGCAGCTCCAGAACGGCCACAAGAACACCGAGGCGATGCAGAAGAAGGTCTGCGCGGTGGCGCAGCAGATGGCGACACAGGCGCGCGGGCCGGCCGGCCCGACCTTGAGCGAAGTGCTGGGGTCTGCCTCCGCACCCGAGGCGACGCCAACCCGCAGCAAGGGCGGCAGCACCTTTGACACGCTGAACGGCAACGTGCTGTCGCGATGAGCGACGTCACCGCCCGTGTTGCCGATGCGACCGGCAACTGGGTCGACACCCACGCGCCGTCCTGGTCGCGGCCTTACTTGCGTCTCTCCCGCTTCGACCGGCCGATCGGCTCGTGGCTGTTGTTGATGCCGTGCTGGTGGTCGGCGGCGCTCGCGGCCGGCATCGCCCATGACCTCCGCCAGCTCCCGCTTGTCATCCTGCTGTTCTTCATCGGCGCCTTCGTGATGCGCGGCGCGGGCTGCACCTGGAACGACATCACCGACCGCAATCTCGATGCGAAAGTGGAGCGGACGCGGTCGCGGCCGATTCCGGCGGGGCAGGTGAGCGTGACGCAGGCGCTGATCTTCCTGGTCGTGCAGGCGCTGATCGGTCTCGTGGTGCTGCTGCAGTTCAATCGTTTTGCGGTCATGACCGGCATCGCCTCGCTCATCATCGTCGCGATCTATCCGTTCATGAAGCGCATCACCTGGTGGCCGCAGGTGGTGCTGGGGCTCGCCTTCTCCTGGGGCGCCCTGATGGGATTTGCCGTCATCCTCGAGCGCATCGATCTGACCGCATTGACGCTCTATGCCGGCTCGATCGCCTGGGTGATCGGCTACGACACCATCTATGCGCATCAGGACGCCGAGGACGACGCGCTGATCGGCATCAAGTCGACGGCACGCCTGTTCGGCGCAGCGACGCACAAGATGCTCGCGGTGTTCTATTCGCTCGCGGTTGTCCTGATCGGCACGGCGCTCGTGCTCGCGGGCGCGCGCTGGTTCGCGTGGATCGGCCTCGCCGCCTTCGCGGTGCATCTGGCCGTCCAGATAAAGCGGCTCGACATCAGGGATCCCGCGTTGTGCCTGCGCATCTTCAAGTCCAACCGCGACGCCGGCCTCATCCTGTTCGCCGGCCTGCTCGTTGACGCCGTGATGCGCTGACGCGTCCCGGTCATTCCGGGGCGCGCCTCTTAGCGCGAGCCCGGAATCCATCGGGCCGCATGTACTGGTGGTGAAATGGATTCCGGGCTCGCCGCTTCGCGGCGCCCCGGAATGACGGCGCGTGTTGTGGTGCGAGCCGTCGTCCCGCTCAATCCCGCGCGATGATCTCGCGTTCGCCGCGATGGACGCGGGCCGCATCGAGCGCGCCACCGCTACAACGGCGCACCAGGAATCGCGGGCGGCGCGTGTGAATGACGTTGCGGCGCCTTCGCCGGGCCGCAGGCTCGCGCGGCGCCTGCTCGCTCAGTTGCGGCAGGCGGAGCACGTCGCTCCACATCTGCCAGGCGCTTTCGATCTCGTCGCGATCGGAACTGACGCCAAGCGGAATCGTGAGTGACGGATCGCGGTGGACGAGCGTCAGTAGCTGCTCGTCGCCGAAGTCGCGCAACGCGACGCCGATGAAGTCGCTGACGCGAAGATTGACGGCCATCCGCATGCCTTTGACGGCACGGCGCAGCACGACGCGTTCGTGGTGAAGTTCAACCTGCCGCACGCCGCCGTCCGCGCGGACGTCCTGCGCATGGAAGCTGAGCGGAAGAGAAAGCGGGTCGAGCCGTTGCACACGGCCCGACCCGGCGGGGTTGAGCCCGCCTGTTGCTGTTTGACGCCTCACGGCTTTATCTCCCCGCCGGGATTATGTTCCCGGTCGATGCGCGAGACCTTAGCGCAGCCGTTTCCGGATCAGCTTAAAAAGGCTGGTTAAAGAGAGGTCAAAGGCGCACATGCTTGACGAGACCTTGACGGGCTCAAGCAATTCTTCTTCATCGCGCCGGCAAAATGCTTGAAATCGCTGCAAATCCGGCACATTTGGTGGGCTTGGCGCGTCGCGTTCCGTCGGGCCCCTTCAATGTCAGGAATCTGTTCGTGAACCCTTCACCATCGCTAGCCGAGAAATCCGCGACCGGCCTGTTCGACCAGTCGGCCTTGAGTGAACTGGCGCAGCGTCTCGTCGAAGCGGCCAAGCGCGCCGGCGCGGATGCGGCGGATGCGATCGCGGTGCGCGGCGTTTCACAGAGTGTCGAGGTGCGCGACGGGCGCGTCGAGGAGTCCGAGCGCTCCGAAGGCGACGATGTCGGTCTGCGCGTGCTGGTCGGCCAGCGCCAGGCGGTGGTCTCGACCAATGATGTCACTGGCGATGGGATCGCCAAGCTTGCCGAGCGCGCCGTGGCGATGGCGCGTGTCGCGCCCGACGACAAATATGTCGGGCTCGCGGATCCCGCGCTGCTCGCGCGCGACTTCCCCGATCTCGACCTGCTCGACCGCAACGTGCCGTCGACCGCGGAACTCGAACGCCGCGCCACCGAGGCGGAAGCCGCGGGGCTCGCGGTGAAAGGCGTGACGAAGTCCGGCGGCGCGTCGGCTTCCTCCGGCATCGGCGGCATGGTGCTGGTGACCTCGACCGGTTTCCATGGTTCCTATCTGCGCTCGAGCCAGGGCATCTCGATGACCGCGATCTCGGGCGAGGGCACCGGCATGGAGCGCGACTATGATTTCACGAGCGCGCTGCATGCATCCGATCTCGCAACGCCTGCAAGCGTCGGCCGCAAGGCGGCCGAGCGCGCGGTGGCGCGCACCAATCCGCGCAAGGTCGAAACCTGCAAGGTGCCTGTCGTCTATGATCCGCGCGTTTCGAATTCGCTGGTTGGCCATCTCGTCGGCGCCATCAATGGCGCATCGATCGCGCGCAAGACCAGTTTCCTGAAGGATCGTCTCGGCCAGCAATTGTTCGCCAGCAACGTCCGCATCATCGATGATCCCCTGCGCGTGCGAGGCCTGCGCTCGCAGACCTTCGACGCCGAGGGCGTCAAGGTGAAGAAGACGGCCCTCATCGATGAAGGCGTGCTCACCACCTGGCTGCTCGATTGCGCGACCGCGCGCGAGCTCGGCATGGTCACGACGGGACATGCGCATCGCGGCGTCTCCTCGGTGCCGTCGCCGGGGGCCTACAATCTACATCTCGAGCCGGGCTCGGCGACGCCGAAGGAACTGATCGCCGACATCAAGCAGGGCTTTTATGTCACCGACCTGATCGGCTCCGGCGTCAACGGTGTGACCGGCGACTATAGCCGCGGCGCCTCTGGCTTCTGGGTCGAGAACGGCGAGATCACCTACGCCGTCAGCGAAGTGACCATCGCAGGGCACCTGCTGGCGATGTTCAAATCGCTGGTCGCCGCGAACGATCTGGAATTCCGCTACGGCGTGAATGCACCGACCTTGCGCATCGAGGGACTGACGCTTGGCGGACGCTGATACGGACGACGCGATCCTGGCGCGCGACGCCGGTCTGCTGGCGGAGACGGTGCGGGACGCGGGGGCGCTGGCGCTCTCGCTGTTTCGCACCGAGTTGAAGAACTGGATCAAGGGCGCCTCTTCGCCGGTGTCGGAGGCCGATATCGCGGTCAACGACCTGCTCGAGCAGCGCCTGCGTTCGGCGACGCCGGATTACGGCTGGCTGTCGGAAGAGAGCGCCGACGACCAGGCGCGGCTTGGCAAGCGCCTGGTGTGGATCGTCGATCCCATCGACGGCACCCGTTCCTATCTGGCCGGGCGCGAGGACTGGTGTGTCAGCGTGGCGCTGGTCGAAAATGCCTCGCCCGTGCTGGCGGCGGTATTCGCGCCCGCCAGCGAGGAGTTCTTCTTCGCGGTGCGCGGGCAGGGCACCACGCGCAATGGCATCGCGGTCCGCGCGGCCGCGGGCACCGATCTCGATTTCTCCCGCATGGCCGGCCCGAAGCCGCTCCTGCAGCGACTGAGCCCTTCGACGCATGAGATCACGCTGCATCCGCGAATCGGTTCGCTGGCGCTCAGACTATGCCGGGTCGCGCATGGCGCGCTCGACGCGGCCTTCGCCGGCGGCAATAGCCACGACTGGGACCTTGCGGCGGCGAATTTGATCGTGCAGGAAGCGGATGGTAAGATGACCGCGCTTTCGGGGGATGCGATTGAGTATAATCGCCGGGAGCTGGCGCATGGGGTGCTGGTGGCAGCGGGACAAGATCGTCATGCACGTATTGTCGAGCATTTTCGCAACCGCCCGTTGCACTGACCGCCTCGCGCCACAGGACTTCCCTGCCGGGCATCTCATCAGGAAAAACCGTTATGTCAGATAGTGCCCAGCCGCAGCAATTATTGCATCTCGTCATCGGTGGCGAGCTGATCGACCTCCAGCACAACACCTTCAAGGATCTCGATCAGGTCGAGATCGTCGGCGTCTATCCGAACTACGCCAGCGCTCACGCGGCCTGGAAGGCAAAGGCGCAGCAGACCGTGGACAACGCCCATATGCGCTATTTCATCGTCCACCTCCATCGGCTGCTCGATCCGGGTCAAGACACAAAGCCTTCCCTTTGAAACGACTGATTCGCGATTTTCTGCGCAGCGGCCTCGTGCAGCGTGCGCTGGGCCTGCTTGCGGCCGAATATCTGCGGCTGGTCTGGCTGACCAACAGGTTCAGCTTTGAGCCGCCTGACGTCTACGAGCAGGTGGAACCGCAGATGCCCTGCATCTTCGTGTTCTGGCACGGCCAGCACCTGATGACCCCCTTCATCCGGATCAGGGGGAGCTACCGCGCCAAGGTCCTGATCTCGCGCCATCGCGACGGCGAGTTCAACGCGATTGCGGCCGAGCGGCTCGGCGTCGGCACCATCAGGGGGTCGGGCGATCATTCCGGCAGTTTTCACCGCAAGGGCGGTGTCGGCGCTTTCAGGGAGATGGTGAAGGCGCTGGAGGAGAAGTGGAACGTCGCGACCACCGCCGACGTGCCCAAGCGCGCCCGGGTCGCCGGCCTCGGCGTCATCATGCTGGCCCGCGAGTCGGGCCGGCCGATCATGCCTTTTGCCATGGTTACCAGCCGGTTCATCCGGTTGAAAAACTGGGATTCCACCACCATCAATTTGCCATTCGGAAGGGGCGCATTGGTGGGCATCGATTCCGTGGAGGTGCCGCCCGACGCCGACGCCGCGACCATGGAAACGCTGCGGCTCAGGGTGGAGGCTTTGCTGAACGAAGCGACCCGAAAGGCCTATGCCGCCGTCGGGCGTCCGGAGGGAGCGCTTGGCTAACTCGCTGCCGATGACGTTGCGGGTCTACCAAAGACTATCGTCCGCGATGGTCCCGCTCGCGCCTGCGCTGATCCGGCGGCGGCTGAAGCTCGGCAAGGAGGATCCGGCCCGCGTCGGCGAACGGCGTGGCGTGAGCGCCGATGTGCGGCCGCACGGCCCGCTGGTGTGGATCCATGGCGCCAGCGTCGGCGAGGTGCTGGCAGCGGCGGCGCTGATCGAGAAACTGCGCGAGCTCAACCTGCGCATCCTGCTCACCTCCGGCACCGTCACCTCGGCGGCCATCGTCGCCAAGCGCTTCCCGCCTGACGTCATCCATCAATACGTGCCCTATGATTCCCCGCGCTATGTCGCCCGCTTTCTCGATCACTGGCGGCCGTCGCTGGCGCTGTTCATCGAGTCGGATCTGTGGCCGAACCTGATCCTGTCGAGCTCCGCGCGCCGCCTGCCCATGGTGCTGATCAACGGACGGATGTCGCAGCGCTCGTTTCCGCGCTGGCAGCGGATGTCGAACACGATCTCGGCCTTGCTCGACCGCTTCGACATCTGCCTGGCGCAGTCGAGGATGGACGGAGAACGCTTTTCGGCGCTCGGCAGCCGCAACGTTGTCATCACGGGCAACCTCAAGCTCGACGTCGCAGCGCCGCCGGCCGATCCTGCCAAGCTGGAAAGGCTGATGTCGGTGACGCGCGGCCGGCCGATCGTGGTCGCGGCCTCCACCCATCCCGGCGAGGAAGAGCAGCTCGTGGAAGCGCATCGCGCGCTTGCGGGTTTCTTTCCCTCGCTGCTCACGGTGATCGTGCCGAGGCACCCGGATCGCGGCGAGGCGGTCGCGCGTGTCGTCGAGGCGGCCGGCCTGCACGGTGCGCTGCGCTCGCGCGAGGAACTGCCGATTGCGACCACCGACATTTATATCGCCGACACCATGGGCGAGCTCGGCCTGTTCTATCGGCTGGCGCCGATCGTGTTCATGGGCGGCTCGCTGGTTCCGCACGGCGGCCAGAACCCGATCGAGGCGGTGAAGCTCGGCGCCGCGATCGTGCACGGCCCGCACGTCTTCAATTTCACTGACGTCTATGAGGCGCTCGACCGTGCCGGCGGCGCACGGCGCGCCGAGACGCAGGACGCATTGGTGAAGCAGCTCGGCCGGTTGCTGGACGATGCCAAGGCGCGCGAAGCCGCGCTGGGGGCCGCCGAACATGTGGTGCGGCAACTTGGCGGCGCGCTGGAGCGCACGCTTGCGGCGCTCGAACCGTATCTGTTGCAGTTACGGATCGAGATGGGAGCCGCCAATGCGTGAGCCGGCCTTCTGGCACGGTCCGGCATCTTGGAAATCGCATCTGTTGCAGCCGCTCGCCGCGCTCTACGGCGCCATCGCCGCCAAGCGCATGCAGCGCAAGGGGATTGACGCCGGCATTCCCGTGTTCTGCGTCGGCAATTATCACACCGGCGGCGCCGGCAAGACGCCGACAGTGCTGGCGCTGGCGAAACTGTTGCGCGATCTCGGCGAAGTGCCGGTCGTGCTCAGCCGCGGTTATGGTGGCCAATTGCGCGGACCGGTGAAGGTCGATCCTGCCACACATTCCGCCGCCGATGTTGGCGATGAACCGTTGATGCTCGCCGAGCAGCTACCGGTCGTGATCGCGCGCGACCGCGCCGACGGCGTTGCGCTGGCGAAGTCGCAAGGCGCGAGCGTGCTGGTGATGGATGACGGCTTTCAGAACCCGGCGGTCGCCAAGGATGCCTCGATCGTCGTGATCGACAGTCACCGCGGACTCGGCAATGGCAAAGTGTTTCCGGCCGGTCCGTTGCGTGCGCCGCTCGCGCCGCAGATCGCGCGCACCGACGCGCTCGTCGTGGTCGGCGACGGCGCCGCGGCAAAGATGCTGGCGACCGAGATTGCCGTGCGCGGAAAGCCGGTGCTGACGGCGCGACTGCGCCCGGACGATGCATCGCTGACCTCGCTGCAGGGCCGGCGCGTGCTCGCCTTTGCCGGCATCGGCGATCCCGCGCGCTTCTTCAACACCCTCAGGAAGAGCGGCATCGACGTCATCAAGGAGAGTGCATTCCCCGATCACCACGTGTTCTCGAAGGCCGACATCGATGCCCTGCTGTCGGAGGCCACACGCGACGGGCTGACATTGGTGACCACGGAAAAGGATCTGGCGCGGCTCAAGCTGCGCGGCGAGTCGCCCGTCTGGGCGCAGGCGGTGGTGCCGTTCGCTGTGACGCTGGAGTTCGAGGACGGAGCCGCATTGCGGAAATTCGTCGCGTATAGCCTATTCAAAGCGCGCGAACGCGGTTTCCAAGAGACCAATTCGTAGCCTGGGTACGCTTCACTCCACCCGAGCTACAGAACGCAAGCGGCCACACGTGACGCCCTCATCCTGAGAGCGTGAGAATCTTTAGGCAATGAGCATTTGCCACAGCCGCGGTGCTGTGATTCGCTTGCATTGCGCGCGAGGCAGGGGCTGACGATGGCTGACGAGCAATTGTTCGAGGGGTTACCTGAGCAGGAAAGACCGCAGGCCGAAGGGCGTGGTGCGCTGCGGCTGCGGGTGCCGGAACGCAGTCAGATCGGCATGCAGGTGGCGGCATTGGACGATCTGATCTCGGAGGATCATCCGGTCCGCTCGGTCTGGGCGTTCGTCGAGGGGCTGGATCTGTCGGCGTTGCACGAGGTGATCAAGGCGCGCGAGGGCCAGCCCGGACATCCGCCAGCAGCACCGGAACTGATGTTGGCGCTTTGGCTGTGGGCCACGGTCGATGGGGTGGGCAGCGCCCGCCAACTGGATCGGCTGTGCCGCGATCATCTGGTCTATCGCTGGTTATGCGGCGGGGTGTCGATGAACTATCACAGCCTGTCGAACTTCCGGATCGCGCATATGGCAGTTCTGGAGCGGCTGCTGGCGCAGGGGGTCGCATCCATGGTGGAAGCTGGCCTGGTGTCGCTCGACACGTTGGCGCAGGATGGCTTGCAGGTGCGCGCGGGTGCCGGGGCGAGTTCCTTCCGCCGGCGCGCGCGGCTTGATGATCTGCTCACCGCGGCGCAGACGCGGGTGGCGCGCCTGCGCGCTGAAGCCGAGACGGATCCGGCGGCTGGCGATCGTCGCCAGCGGGCGGCGAAGGCGCGTGGCGCCCGCGAGCGCGAGGCGCGGATCGCGGCGGCGCAGCAGCGCATGAAGGAACTGGAGGTCGAGCGGGAGCGGCGCGAGAAGACCAACAAGAACCAGGTGGCCAAGCAGAAGGAGCCGCGCGCTTCGACCACCGATACCGACGCGCGGGTGATGAAGATGGCCGATGGTGGGTGGCGTCCGGCTTATAACATGCAGATCATCTCGGCGCCGGAACACCAGGTGATCGTTGCGGTCGACATCGATACCAGCGGCTCGGATCGCGGCCTGGCGCAACCGGGGATCGAGACGGTGCACGCTGAAGGCTACGACCCCTCCAACTATCTGGTCGACGGCGGCTTCACCAAGAACGACGACATCGAGTGGGCCCACGCCAAAGATATCAAACTGTGGTGCCCGGCGGGGCAAACCAGGCACGGCACCGACCCTTATGCGCCGAAGCAGGGTGACGGTGTTGGCGTCGCGGATTGGCGTGAACGCATGCAGAGCAAGGACGGTAAGGCATTCTACCGACTGCGCGCCGAGCACGAATGCATCAATGCCCATGCCCGCCGCATGGGACTGCGCCAGCTAACCCTGCGCGGCAAGATCAAGGCCCGCCTCCATCTGCTGTGGTTCGCCGTCGCTCACAACATGATGCGCTTCCTCGCCTTGCACGCCAAGGCGCAGGTCGCGGCATGAACAGAGGCGTCCACGCCAGCAGGTGCCCACAAAGCGCCGCAGCAGCCGCAGCACCGGCCCGGAGGTCAGATCGCGGTCATTCGGCGCCGGCTCAACCGAAAAGCTTTACGGTCTGTGCCTTCCAGCCCATCACATGTAAAATTCTCCGGACAAGGCGAATCATTCTCACCCTCTGAGGAGGCCGCGAAGCGGCCGTCTCGAAGGATGGGCCCGGGAGCGAGAGCGGGGCCTCATGGTTCGAGACGCGCTACGCGCTCCTCACCATGAGGGTCTGGCATCGCGCCCGCGGAGCAGCCCGTAACCCGGGCTACGAACGAATGCGCGCTATCCCTGCTGCTTCAGCGCCGCGGGAAAATGCCGCTGCAGCACTGCGCCTGGGGTTGCATAGGGCTCTTGCAGATCGACGCTCCAATACTTCAGCTCGTCGAGCGGGATCCGTACGTCCGTGATGGCGCAGCGGACATAGGTTCCCGGCGAGATCACGCGGAAATCGCCATCCAGATATTGCACCTGCGCTTCGCCATGACCCGAGGGACCGAACTTGTTCAGCACTATGAAACTCTCCGCCCGGCCTAAACCCAAGGCCTCGTTGGGGTTGCGATTTATACCTACCATAAATAGGCTGTAATGTCCGCAGGTTAAACCACCGACTTGTGATGAATTGCGGCCAGACTGCATGATAGTTTCGCAAGTATGGTCCGCTCGGTCAGCAGCGACACCATGATCCGGCCAATTGAGATGCGGTTTTTGTCAGCAGCCATTTTCCTGACGCTCGTTGCCGTGGCTTCCGCCGCGACGGCGGCGCCGCTGCCCGCTCCGCACCAGGTCGATATTCCCGCCATCAATCTCACGTTGCACGCGCAGCTCTATAAGCCCGATGGCAACGGCCCGTTTCCGACCGTGATTGCGCTGCATGGCTGCGGCGGTCTCACCGGGCGTTCGGAGCCGGTCTTGCCGCGCTACCGCGACTGGGCGGAACAATTGCTCAGGGCCGGTCACGCCGTGCTGTTGCCCGACAGCTACGGCTCGCGCGATCTCGGCCCGCAATGCCGCGTCAAGGAGCGGGAACGGCACGTGCTGGCGCGCCGCGAGCGGGTCGCCGATATCGTGGCGGCGCGGCAATGGCTGATGCAGCAGCCCTGGGTGGCGCATGAGCGCATCAGCCTGATCGGCTGGGCCAACGGCGCCAGCGCGCTGTTATGGGCCGTGCGGCCGCAACTCCTGTCGCGCGGCACCGAGCCGGATTTCCGTTCGGCGATCGCGTTCTATCCGGATTGCCGGCTGTCCTCCAGGCTCGGCTGGAGCACGCGGGTGCCGACCTTGGTCATGATCGGCGGCAACGACGATGTGAGCTCGCCGCCGGCCTGCCACCAGATGGTCGACGGCGCGCGCGGCCGCAGCGCGCTGGCCCGGATCATCGTCTATCCCGGCGCCTATCACGACTTCGACCTCGCCAACCTGCCGCTGCACGCGATTGCCGAAGCGACCGATGCCGCGGTGCCCGAGGGCGGCCACGTCGGCACTGATAAGGCGGCGCGCACCGACGCCCAGAAACAGGTCTCCGCCTGGCTCGCGCGCTAGAACAGGCTGCCCTGGTCGACCGGCTTTGCTATCCGCTTTGGCGTCGGCTTCGAGTCGCGCGTGACCGGTTTGGGCTGGGCGGGAGGCGCTGCGGCGGCAGGGCGATCGGCATCAGCGGTGGCGGCCACCCGGCCGTCGGCGAATTCGATCGACAGTTGCGCATTCGGCCCGACGCTGGCCGCGGCATGCACCGGATGTCCCGCGTCGTCGCGTACCAGCGCAAAGCCGCGCGTGAGCACGCTGCGATAGGACAGGGCCGCCAGCAATTTTCCGCTCTGGCCGACGCGCGCATCCAGCCGCTGCAGCAGCGTGACCATGGCGCGCTGCGCGCGCTCGGCGAGCCGATGGGTGCGTTCGCGCTGGCGAGCGATCGCATTGCGCTGCGCCTGCGCATTGGCGAGCTTGGAAGCCTTGAAGCGAACTTCGAGGCCGGTAAAGCGCTCGCGCCGGCTGCGCAGGAGCGAGCGTGCCGAGAGCGCTATCCGCTCGCCCGACACGGTCAGGCGTTGCCTGGCATGCGAAATCTGCCCGTGCAGCACGCGCAGCGTCAGCCGGCCGCTGGTGGACGCGAAGCGGCGGAAATGCGCGTGCGTGTTCGCCTTCAACCCGCGCGGCAACGCGGCACCGAGATGATCCAGCCGCTGCCGCGGAATTGCCAAAAGTTCGCTCGGCGCCGGCAGCGCGCGCGCGGCGGCCCGCAATTCGTTGCGGCGGGCCTCCTGGCCGCGCTGCCAGCACACGGACGCGCGCCGGGCAAGGGCTGCGACCTCGGCAAGCAATTCGCTGCGCACCGGCACCGCCATTTCGGCCGCCGCCGTCGGCGTCGGCGCGCGCTTGTCGGCGGCGAAATCGATCAGCGTGATGTCGGTCTCGTGGCCCACAGCCGAGATCAGCGGGATCATGCTGTCGGCGGCGGCGCGGACCACGATCTCCTCGTTGAAGGACCAGAGGTCCTCCAGCGAACCGCCGCCGCGCGCGACGATCAGAAGATCGGGTCGCGGGATCCTTCCGCCTTCGCCCAGCGCGTTGAAGCCGCGGATCGCGGCGGCGACCTGCTCGGCGGAGCCGTCGCCCTGCACCTTGACCGGCCACACCAGCACGCGGCGCGGAAAGCGGTCCTCCAGGCGATGCAGGATATCGCGGATCACGGCGCCGGTCGGCGAGGTGACGACACCGATCACTTCCGGCAGCCAGGGCAATAGCTGCTTTCGCGCCTCGTCGAACAGGCCTTCGGCGGCGAGCTTCTTCTTGCGCTCCTCCATCAGCGCCATCAGCGCGCCGATGCCGGCCGGCTCCAGCGCCTCGATCACGATCTGGTATTTGGAGGAGTTCGGATAGGTGGTGAGCTTGCCGGTCGCGATGACCTCGAGCCCCTCCTGGGGCTTGAAGCGCATGCGGGCGTGGGCGAACTTCCAGATCACCGCCTCGATCTTGGCGTTCTCGTCCTTCAGCGCGAAATAGCAATGGCCGGAGGAATGCGGGCCGCGGAAGCCCGTGATCTCGCCGCGGACCCGGACATGGCCGAACCGGTCCTCCACCGTTCGCTTCAGCGCGGAGGACAGTTCCGAGACGGTGAATTCGGGCGCATTGAGCAGATTCGGTGCAGTGGTCATATCACCTGATAGAATCGGGCTTTTCGGGCGCGGGCGCAAGGTCCCGGGGTGATAACCAGGCCGTCCGGCCACATATCCACATCAGGCCCAAGATCTTGCCCAAGCCATTCCTTGCGGCGGCGTGATGCCGTGCTAAACCGTCGCGCTACGGCGCGGCAACCCTTAATTCTGACTGCAATCGCATGAACATTCTCCTGATCGGTTCCGGCGGCCGCGAACATGCGCTGGCGTGGAAGATCGCCGCCTCTCCACTGCTGACAAAGCTGTGGTGCGCCCCTGGCAATGCCGGAATCGCGCGCGAGGCCGAATGCGTGGCGCTCGAAGCAGCCGATCATTCCGCCGTGATCGAATTCTGCAGGCGCAACGAAGTCGATCTCGTCGTGATCGGTCCGGAGATTCCGCTCGCCGCCGGGATCGTCGATGATCTTACTGCCGCCGGGATCAAGGCGTTTGGCCCGAGCAGGCAGGCTGCGCAGCTCGAGGGGTCCAAGGGTTTCACCAAGGATCTCTGCCGCGAGTTCAACATTCCGACCGGCGCCTACCGCCGCTTCGACAATGCCAATGACGCGCTTGCCTATGTGCGGGCGCAGGGCGCGCCGATCGTGGTCAAGGCTGATGGCCTCGCCGCTGGCAAGGGCGTCGTGGTGGCGAAGACCGTGGGCGAGGCGGAAGCGGCCATCGCGATGATGTTCGAGGGCGCGTTTGGCTCGGCCGGCACCGAGGTCGTGATCGAGGAGTTCCTGTCCGGCCGCGAGATCAGCTTCTTCGCGTTGTGCGATGGCGAGACCGCGATCCCGCTTGCCTCCGCGCAGGACCACAAGCGCGTGTTCGATCACGACGAGGGGCCGAACACCGGCGGCATGGGCGCCTATTCGCCGACGCCGTTCGTGACGCCTGAAATCCACGACCAGATCATGGCGCGGATCATCCTGCCGACCGTCGCCGGCATGAAGCAGCGCGGCATTCCATTCCGCGGCGTGCTCTATGCCGGCGTGATGCTGACGGAGCAGGGCCCAAAGCTGTTTGAATACAATGTCCGCTTCGGCGATCCCGAATGCCAGGTGCTGATGCTGCGGATGATGTCCGACATCGTGCCGGCCTTCCTCGCCGCCTGCGACGGGCAGTTGAAGAATTTCGACCTGCGCTGGTTCCCCGAGCCGGCGCTGACCGTCGTGATGGCCGCCAAGGGCTATCCTGGCGACTACAAGAAGGGCACGCGCATCGAAGGGCTCGACGAGGCCGCCCAAATCGAGGGCGTGGAGATCTTCCACGCCGGCACGATGGAGAAGGATGGCGCGATCCTCGCCAATGGCGGCCGCGTGCTCAACATCTGCGCGTCGGCCACGACCGTGACGGAAGCCAAGCAGCGTGCTTACGCCGCGATCGACCGCATCCGCTGGCCGGACGGCTTTTGCCGCCGCGACATCGCCTGGCAGGCGGTGGAGGCCGAGCAGGGCGGCTGACTCACTCGTCATACGCGGGCTTGACCCGCGTATCCATCTTCAAAAGAATCAACTTGCGGGACGGATTGCCGGGTCAGGCCCGGCAATGACACCGACGCACAGGAGGTACGCGAATGTCCGATCTCGCCGATCTGTTTCCCGGTTACGCCTCCGAATGGATCAACACCTCCTCCGGCCGCATCTTCGCGCGCGTCGGGGGCAAGGGACCGCCGCTGCTCCTGCTGCATGGATTCTCGTCCACGCATGTGATGTGGCATCCGGTGGCGCCGAAACTCGACGACAGGTTCACGCTGATCATCGCCGACCTGCCGGGTTATGGCTGGTCCGATATGCCTGACAGCGACAAGGACCACACGCCGTATACCAAGCGCGCGATGGCGAAGGCCCTGATCGAGGCGATGGAGAAGCTCGGCCACGCGCGTTTCGCGCTCGCCGGTCACGACCGCGGCGGCCGCGTCTCCTATCGGCTGGCGCTCGATCATCCGGGACGGCTGTCGAAGCTCGCGGTGCTGGATATCCTGCCCACCTATAACTACTGGGAGCGCATCAACCGGCTCTATGCGCTGAAGATCTATCACTGGACCTTCCTGGCGCAGCCGGCCCCGTTCCCGGAGACGCTGATCCTGGGCGCGCCGGATTTCTTCCTGAAGCACAAGATGGCGAGCCAGACCAAGTCGAAGACGCTGGACGCGATCGATCCGCGGGCGCTGGAGCATTATCTGGCGCCGTTCCGCGATCCCTCACGCGTGCATGCGATGTGCGAGGATTACCGCGCCGGGGCCTATGCCGACTACGAGATCGACAAGGCCGATGTCGAGGCGGGCAAGAAGATCACGATCCCGATGCTGGCGCTGTGGGGCGATGCCGGCATCGCCAATGCCGCGGCCACGCCGCTCGACACCTGGAAGCAGTGGGCGACCAATGTCGTGGGATCGCCGGTCGATTCCGGGCATTTCCTGACCGAGGAAAATCCGGAAGCGACGGCGAAGCTGCTGCGGGAGTTTTTCCTGGCGCTTTAACCACAACCTCCCCCGTCATACCCCGCGAAGGCGGGGTATCCAGTAAACGCCGGCAGTGGTGTTTGAACCGGGACGCCTGCGTTTACTGGATCATCCGCCTGCGCGGATGATGACAGCGGCGTGGGGTGCGCGCATGGACGCAACTCACCGCCGCTCCTTGAAAAACTCCCGCAACAGCGCCGCGGCCTCCGTCTCGCCGATGGCGGGATAGATTTCCGGCCGGTGATGGCAGGTGGGTGAGGAGAAGAACCGCACGCCGGACTCGACGGCGCCGCCCTTGGGGTCGGCCGCGCCGTAATAGAGCCGCCGGATGCGGGCGAACGAGATCGCGGCGGCGCACATCGTGCACGGCTCGAGCGTGACATAGAGGTCGCAATCCACCAGCCGCTCGGTGCCGATCGCCTCCGCGGCCTGCCGGATCGCCAAAATCTCGGCATGCGCGGTCGGGTCGCGGTCGGTCAGGGTCCGGTTGCCGGCGGTGGCGATCACCTCGTAGCCCCGCACGATCACGCAGCCGATCGGAACTTCGCCGGCCTTTCCGGCGTTTTCGGCGGTTTTCAGCGCCAAATCCATGAAAGAAGGGACGGTCATGCCTCGTATCATCGGAAGAAACCTGCTACTAGCTGCGCCTTCAGCAACAGTGGACACCGGCTTTGCAATAGATGCCGCCCGAAAATGGCGCGCGCAAATGCCTTTTGACCGACATTTAGAGTGAGATCTTTCATGCCCCGCGACCGCGACAAACACAACGACTCCCCGCGCGGCCGGCGGGACTGGGCGCCGGGCAAGGGCCGATCGGGAAAGCCCCGCGGGCCGGAAAAGAAGTTCGCCAAGCGCGGCTACGGCCGGGACCGCGACGAGGGCGAGAAGCGCTCGTTCGGCGGCAAGCGCGAGGATCGCCCGTTCCGCCGTCGCGAGGAGGGCGATGCGCCGCGCCGCGAGTTTGGCGACCGGCCGCGCTTCAAGCGCGACGATCGTCCGCGCGAGGATCGCGGCGAGCGCACCTTCAAGCCGCGCGGCGACCGTCCGAAATTCGGCCGCGATGACCGAGCCCCGCGCGATGACGCCCGACCGGCCGGCCGCTTCTCGGATCGGAAGTTCGGCGACAGGAAGCCTTACGCTTCGCGCGACCGCGACGGCGAGAAGCGACCCTTCCGCGAGCGCGGCGAGGGTCCCCGCGGCGAACGCTCGTTTGGCGAGCGCCCGAAGAGAAAATTCGGCGACGACAAGAAATTCTCCCGTGGTGCTGCGGATCGCAACAGCGACCGTTGGGATCGCAACAGAGACCGTGGCCCGCGCAAGGATTTTGGCGACCGTCCGCCGCGTGGCGAGTCCAAGCCGTGGGAGAAGCGCGAGCGCGATTTCGACCGGCCGAAGTTCGACAAGCCGCGCCATGACCGACCGCACGGCAATCGCGGAGACGAGCGCCCGCGCTTTTCGCGCTCGCGCGACGACCGTCAGCAGGGCGATCGTCCATTCCGTGAGCGGCCGAAATTCGATCGCCCCCGCGAGCGCGGCGATGAACGTCCCCGCGGCCCGCGACGTCCGGAGGGGCGCCAGGATTGGCAGGAGCATCCGCGCAGCGAAGGGCGCTTCGGTGATCGTCCGCGCCGCGACAATGAGGATGACAGCAAGATCTTCGCGAAGCGTCCGGCCTTCGGCGGCCGCGGCGCCTATCGCGAACGTCCGGCGGATTTCGAGAGGCGGCCGCGTCCGGAGCCGAAACCGAAGAAATCCGGCGAGCGCATCGCCAAGGTGCTGGCGCGTGCGGGACTTGCCTCGCGCCGCGACGCCGAGGAGATGGTGACGCAGGGCCGCGTCACCGTGAACGGCCGCGTCATCAATTCGCCGGCGCTCGACGTCACCGCCAACGATGTCGTTGCGGTCGACGGCAAGCCGTTGCCGCCGCGCGAGCGGACGCGATTGTTCATGTATCACAAGCCGCGCGGGCTGATGACGACGCATGACGACCCCGAGGGGCGGCCGACCGTATTCGACAATCTGCCCGAAGGCCTGCCGCGGCTGATCAGCGTCGGCCGGCTCGACTTCAATACCGAAGGCCTGCTGCTGCTCACCAATGACGGCGGGCTCGCGCGCGTGCTCGAACTGCCGGACACCGGCTGGCTCCGGCGCTACCGCGTCCGCGCCCATGGCGAGGTGACGCAGGCGCAGCTCGACGAACTGAAAAAGGGCGTCGAGGTCGAGGGCGTCAAATACGGTCCGATCGAGGCGACGCTGGAGCGCGACCAGGGCTCGAACGTCTGGCTGGTGTTCGCGATCCGCGAAGGCAAGAACCGCGAGGTGCGCAACGTGATGGCGCATCTCGGGCTCGAGGTGAACCGGTTGATCCGGATCTCCTACGGCCCGTTCCAGCTCGGCGAGCTCGAGGAAGGCAAGGTCGAGGAGGTCAAGACGCGGGTGCTGCGCGAGCAGCTCGGCGAGAAGGTCGCCAAGCTTGCCGGCGCCGACTTCGCCCGGCCCGAGCACCATGCCGGCGGTGACGACGATGCGCTACGTGACAGGAAGCCGCCCAAGAGCAAGCGTGCCGTGATCGCCGACCGCAAGGGCCGCCGCGTGCTGGTGCAGCGCTCCGGCAGCGAAGAAGCGCGCGCCCGCAACGAGGAAGAAAATGCCGGCTACGGCCCGCCGCGCCGCGTCAAGCGCGCCTATCACGGCAAGCGCGACCTGAAGCCGAAGGACGAGTAGCCAAGAGATGCGCGTCGTCGGGGGACGATTGAAGGGCCGGAGCCTGGCCGCGCCATCTTCGCGCGACATCCGCCCGACCGCGGACCGCCTGCGCGAGTCCGTGTTCAACATCCTCGTCCACGCCTATGACGATCCGATTGAAGACGCGCGCGTGCTCGATCTCTTCGCCGGCACCGGCGCGCTCGGCATCGAGGCAGTGTCGCGCGGCGCGAAGTTCGCGCTGTTCGTCGACAATGGCGCCGAAGCGCGCGCGCTGCTCCGCAACAATATGGAGTCGCTTGGCCTCGGCGGCGTGACAAAAGTGTTCCGCCGCGACGCCACCAATCTCGGCCCCGCGCATCCGGTCGAGCCGTTCTCGCTGGTGTTTCTCGATCCGCCCTACGGCAAGGGATTGGCGGAGAAGGCGCTGACCTCGCTCCGCGACGGAGCGTGGCTGACGCCGGGCGCGCTCGTGGTGGTGGAAGAGGCGAAGGCCGCCGCGTTCACGGCGCCGGAGGGATTTGAGGAATTGGAGCGCCGCGCCTACGACGACACGGAGTTCGTGTTTTTGCGGGCGCGGTGACCGCACCACCGCCATCGTCGTCATGCCCCGCGGAGGCGGGGCATCCAGTAACCCGCAGCCTTTCACTTAAGCCGAGATGTCTCTGGAATACTGGATCGTCCGCCTTCGCGGACGATGACCGAGCACCGTTACCTTCTTCCGAACAGCTTCTCGATATCCGACAGCTTCAATTCCACATACGTTGGCCGGCCGTGGTTGCACTGGCCGGAGTTCGGCGTGTCTTCCATCTCGCGCAGCAGCGCGTTCATCTCTTCCGGCTTGAGGCGGCGTCCGGCGCGCACCGAGCCGTGGCAGGCCATGGTGGCAGCGACATGCATCAGGCGTCGCTCGAGCGGCAGCGCCTCGTCCCATTCGGCCATGTGCTCGGCGAGGTCGCGCAAGAGCCCGGCCGCATTGGCCTTGCCGAGCAGCGACGGCGTTTCGCGCACCGCGACCGCGCCGGGGCCGAAGGATTCGATCGCAAGCCCGTAAGTGGCAAGCTCCTCGGCGCGATCCAGCAGCTTCTCGACGGTCGATTCATCGAGCTCGACGATCTCGGGGATCAAAAGGATCTGCCGCTGCACGCCATTCCTGGCCAGCGACGCCTTCAGTCTCTCATAGACGATGCGCTCATGGGCGGCGTGCTGATCCACCACGATGAGTCCGTCGCGAGTCTGCGACACGATGTAGGTCTCGTGGATCTGCGTGCGCGCCGCGCCGAGCGGGCGATCGAGCATGTCGGCCACAGGCTGCGCCTCGAAGCGGACATCGGCGGTCGGCGCGCCGACGTCGAAGGCGGCCTGGCCGGGCTCGGCCAGCGCGCTCGCCGCCGCGCCGTCGAACGAAGGCATCGGCCGCACCGGAAAAGCGGGCGAGTTTCGCCAATCCCAGTTGCTCGGGCGCGGGGCCACGAAGGCGGGGCGGAAGGCGGAGAGCGCCGCGCCATCGGTATTGGCGGCGGTGCGCCGTCCCTCGCGCGCAAGCCCCTCCTTGAGCGCATGCACGATCAGGGCGCGGACCAGGCCGGCATTGCGGAAGCGCACCTCGGTCTTGGCCGGATGCACATTGGCGTCGACCTCCTGCGGCGGCAGCGTAACGAACAGCGCCACCACCGGATGGCGGTCGCGCGGCAGATAGTCGGCATAGGCCGCGCGCACCGCTCCCAGGATCAGCTTGTCGCGCACCGGCCGGCCGTTGACGAACAGATACTGGCCGAGCGCATTCGCCCGCGTCAGCGAGGGCGCGGCGGCAAAGCCTTCGACCACGACGCCTTCGCGCTCGGCACGGACCTCGATCGCACATCCGCGGAAGTCGGTGCCTAAGATATCGCCGAGCCGCGTCAGCCGGCCGGGAGCGCCGGGCAGCGCCGCGGCCCAGGTCACCGGCGCGCGCTCCTCACCGGCGAGCGTGAAGGCGATGTCGGGCCGCGCCATCGCCAGCCGCCGCACCACCTCGCGGATCGCTTCCGCCTCGGTGCGGTCGGTCTTCAGGAATTTCAGCCGCGCCGGCGTCGCATAGAAGAGATCGCCGACCTCGACGCGGGTGCCATGGCCGAGGGCTGCCGGCATGACCTCCGATTTAACGCCGGCCTCCACCGAAAGCGACCAGGCATGTGGTTCGTTCGCATGCCGCGTCACGATGTTGAGCCTTGCCACCGCGCCGATCGAGGGCAGTGCCTCGCCGCGGAACCCGAGCGTCCGGATCCGCAGCAGGTCTTCGTCGTCGAGCTTCGACGTCGCGTGGCGGTCGACCGCAAGCGCGAGGTCGGCGCGGGTCATGCCGCCGCCGTCATCGGTGATCCCGATCCGCCGCCGCCCGCCGCCATCGGTGAAGACATCGATCCGGCTGGCGCCGGCATCGATCGCATTCTCCACGAGTTCCTTGACCACGCTCGCGGGGCGCTCGACCACCTCGCCGGCGGCGATGCGATTGACGACCTCTACGGGAAGCTGGCGGACGGGCATGGTGCGGGATCGATTCGAGCTGCAACCCATTCTAGGCGGGCGCCGCGGCAAATGCATGCCTCAGGCCGGAAATCCCTACCGCACTGGGGATGGGCGCCAGCTATCGCGTTGAAGACACTGACATTCGCGAGTTGGCCGCCGTGCAGCGCAGGATTGTCGGGTGGCACGACCGGGTATATCGTTTAGAAAAATTATAATCTGGCGGGAGGATCCCATGTGCCATCTGTTCGCCCATCAGCCGCAACGCGACTACGAATCGCAGACGCGATCACTGCGCCTTGGCGGCCATTGCACCTCGATCCGGCTGGAACTGGCATTCTGGGACACGCTGGAGGAGATCGCGGCGAAAGAGGGGATGAGTCTGGCGAAATTCCTCACCACCCTGCACAACGAGGTTCTCGACCATCACGGCGAGGTCAATAATTTCGCCTCGCTCTTGCGCTGCTCCTGCCTGATCTATCGCTCCAAGAGCGCCGCCGCGACGCCGGAATTGCACGGCGACAGGGCCGCGATTCTCGACGCGGCCGAGTAGGGAACTGCACTCCCTCTCCCGGCTTGCCGGAGAAGGCTGGGGTGAGCGTGCCTCCACGGTGGGATTCTCTGTGTGGAAAGAGCCCTCGCCCGGCGCTCCGCGCCGACCTCTCCCGCAAGCGGGAGAGGTGACTCTCAAGGCCGCTCCGCGGCGAGGTTGCCGAACGGGAGGTGCCGGTTCTCCCTCTCCCGCTTGCGGGAGAGGGCTGGGGTGAGGGTGTCTCCGCGATGGGACTTTCCGTGGGGAGAGAGCCCTCACCCGGCGCTGCGCGCCGACCTCCCCCGCAAGCGGGGGAGGTGAAGCCTACGCGGCCCGCGCATTCACCCAACCGACATCACCCTAAATCTCCTTCCGCTGCATTGCGCCGGCGATGTGGTCGGCTTGCCGGATCGCCAGGGACACGATCGTCAGGGTCGGGTTGCAGGCTGCCCCGCTCGTGAACTGGCTACCATCCGAGATGAAAAGGTTCTTGACGTCGTGGGTCTGGCCGAACTTGTTCACCACGCCGTCCTTCGCCTTCTCGCTCATCCGGTTGGTGCCGAGATTATGCGTGCTCGGATAAGGCGGCGTCGGATAGGTGACGGTGGCGCCGACCGCCTCATAGACCGCGGCGCCTTGCTTGTAGGCATGGGCGCGCATCGCCAGATCGTTCGGATGGTCGTCGAAATGCACGCTCGCGACCGGCATGCCGAACTTGTCCTTGGCCTTGGGATCAAGCGTGATGCGGTTGGTCTCCTGCGGCATGTCCTCGCCGACCAGCCACATGCCGGCCATCCGCGGATAGCCTTCCATCGCGCTGGTGAACGAGCGCCCCCATGCGCCGGGATTGAGGAACGCGGCCATGAAGGGAAGGCCGATCGACAGCGTCTCCATCTCGTAGCCGCCGACGAAGCCGCGTGAGGGATCGTTCCTGGACTCGTCGCGGATGATGCCGGCCATCGTGGTGCCGCGATACATGTGCACCGATTTCTCGAAGGTCGCGTAGACGCTGCCGGTCATGTGCCGCATGTAGTTGCGGCCGACCTGGCCGGAGGAGTTGGCGAGCCCGTCCGGGAACATGTTCGAGGCGCTGTTGAGGAGCAGTCGCGGGCTCTCGATCGAATTGCCGGCGACGGCGACCACGCGGGCCTTCTGGCGCTGCATCGCGCCGCTCTCGTCGGCATAGACCACGCCGGTCACCTTGCCGGATTGATCGTGCTCGATCTTGATCACCATGCTGCCCGGGCGCACTTCGAGATTGCCGGTGGCTTCGCCCTTCGGGATCTCCGTGTAGAGCGTCGACCATTTCGCGCCCGACTTGCAGCCCTGGAAGCAGAAGCCGATCTGCTGGCACGCGCCGCGGCCGTCACGCGGCTCGCTGTTGATCGCCATGTTGCCGGTGTGCACGGTCTTGTAGCCGAGCTTCCTGGCGCCGGCCTCGAGCACCTTGAAATTGTTGTTGCCGGGCAGCCCGGGAATGCCGTTGGTCCGCGTCACGCCCATCTTGTTTTCGGCCTTGGCGTAATACGGCTCCATCTCGGCGAGCGTGATCGGCCAGTCCAGCAGATTGGCGCCGGGGATGCCGCCATAGGTGCTCTTGACCTTGAATTCGTGCTCGTCGAAGCGAAGCGAGGCGCCGGCCCAATGCGTGGTCGAGCCGCCGACCGCCTTCACGATCCACGCCGGCAGGTTCGGAAAGTCCTTGGCGACGCGCCAGCTTCCCGACGTCGTGCGCATGTCCGACCAGGCGAGCTGGGCGAAGCTGTCCCATTCGTCGTTGACGAAGTCATGATTCTCGACGCGCGGTCCGGCTTCGAGGATAACGACCTTGACGCCCTTCTGCGCCAGCTCGTTGCCGAGCGTGCCGCCGCCAGCGCCGGAGCCCACGATCACCACCACGCCGCTGTCATTGAGATCGAATTTTGCCATTGTGTCCTCCCAGCTCAGGCTTTCGGGAGCCAGTCGATGTCGGCGAAGCCGCGCGTGATGTAGCCGCCATATTCGGCGGACGAGCCCTCATAGCCGAACTTCGGCCAGACCTCTTTCTGGTTGTAGAGGGAGACGACGAGATCGCCGCGGATCTTCTGGAAGAACGCGGTCCCTTCGATCCGCTGCAGCAGCACCACGCGATCGGCTTCCCACGGCACCTGCACGTAGGGCACCTTGTGGCGGGCGTTGGCCTCCTGGTCGAGACGCACAACGCCGTCATTGATCAGCGATTTCACCGCGGGATCCTTCGCCGCCTTGCCGTCCCACGGCTTGACCGCGGTGATGTAATAGCTGTCACCCAGGAAATCGTGCGGATAGATGTCGCGCGCCATCTTCACCAGCGTCTTCAATGTCGCCGGCGTCAGCGTGGTGGCGTCATCGGCCCAGGCATCGCTGATGGTGAGGCCCGTGCTGGTGGCGATGGCGACGGTCGGTACCGCCGTCGCCGCGCCCTTCAGGAAGACGCGGCGATCATATTGGCTTCGACGATCGACTTCTCTCATGGGTTTCCTCCGTGGAATGTTTTGTCATTGTTGATTGGTCACTATCTCTTCTAGCCAAAACGGCCGCCGCGCTGGATCACCTCGATCTTGTAGCCATCGGGATCGGCGACGAAGAAGAAGCGCGCCAGCGTCTTGCCGTCGTGCTTGAAATCGCGCAGCGGTCCCGGCGCGAGCTTCTCCCGCTCGAACCGCGCATGCTCGGCATCGACATCGTCGACGACCACAGCGAGATGACCGTAGCCGTCGCCGAGCGAATAGGGCTCCTTGCGGTCGAAATTGACGGTCAGTTCGACCTCGAAGGGCGAGGAGGGATGGCGCAGGTAAACAAGCGCGAAATCGTCAAACTTGAGATGATCGGCGACCTCAAGGCCGAAGGCGCGCGCATAGAAATCGAGCGACCTCGCCTCGTCGAGCACGCGGATCATCGAGTGAACGGGTTTTGCCATTCAGTTGAGCTCCTTCAGATAGGCGATGATGGCGGCGCGGGTCTCCGGTTTGGCTTGGCGATAGGCCATGATGGAGCCGGGGATCATCGCCTGCGGGTTGGCGAGCCAGGCGTCGAGACTGGCGTCGTCCCAGACGAAATCGGCTTTCGCGAAGCCGGCCGAATAGTGAAAGCCTTCGGCCTTGCCCGCGTGACGGCCAACGATCTTGAACAAGGGCGGGCCCTGCCGGACCGGATCGGACAGGTTCGTGGTGTGGCAGGTCGCGCATTGCTGCTTGAATAGCGCAGCGCCGTCGGGCGGCTTGGCGGCAGGCAGTGGCATCTGCGCAGCCGCGACCGTCGCGAGCAACGCACTGCAACATCCAAGCCCGATTGCCGACGTTGCGCGTAGCCTTCTCATCCGCATCCCCGCCTCTACGCGGTGACTCTAGGTCGCTCGCGAAAGGCGGTGGTAGTAGCGGGCTGTTTCACCGCAGAACAAAACGCGTCGATGAGTGGATAGGAAAACAATGCCGGCGAGACAGCCTCACGCCGCCGCATATGTGAAACGCAATTTCGCGAAATTGCCCCGAAATCCCTGCACGATCTCCACACGACGCAGATTGCATGACGCACGCGCCGTTTGCGACACGTTCAATCCGCGTGAAGGGGAGTCCGGCGCAGCAGGCGGCGTATGGAACCGCCGAACCCTCCCGCACGAACAAAATCCAGGAGCAATGGATGAAGCTAGCGAAAACCTCCGTGATCGCGTTTGCCCTCTCGGCCGCACTGGTCGGCCCTGTCCTTGCACAAGGTGCTGCCACCGGCGGCACGATCCGTGGCGGCGCGCAGGAAAGGGGCGCGGCGCCGGGCGGGATGACGGGCGGCGGCGCCGATGAGGAGATGAACGCGCAGACCGAGACTCCGACTGGAAAGGCCGGTGCGAAATCCGGAGCCAAGGGGACTGTCGGTGCCGGCGGCAGCGCGCGCAAAGGCGCGGCGCCGGAACCCGCTGCTCCCGGCAGCAAGCGCTACTAGAGCGAGCTCTTCACCTCTCCCGCTTGCGGGAGAGGTCGCTGCGCAAAGCGCAGCGGGTGAGGGCTCTCTCCTCTGGGGGGCTGTCTGGAATCATGCCGGTCCAACCCTGTGGAGGCACCCTCAACCCCAACCCTCTCCCGCAAGCGGGAGAGGGGGCGCAGCATGCATCGCGGATGCGATGCGACTCATCATGCCCTAATCCTCAAACCCTCGCGCGCCGCGCCGGGCCTTGATGTCGCCGCGGCGCTTCTTGCCTTCCAGCCGCCGCTGCTTGGAGCCGAGCGTCGGCTTGGTCGGCCGGCGCGGGGTTGGCCGCACCATGGCCTCGCGCAAGAGCTCGAGCAGGCGGTCGATTGCGTCGGCGCGATTGCGTTCCTGGGTACGGAAGCGCTGGGCGTGGATCACGATCACGCCGTCCTTGGTCATGCGCTGGCCGGCCAGTCGGACCAGCCGTGTCCGGACATCCTCGGCGAGCATGATCTTACGCGTATCGAACCGCAGTTGCGCCGCGGTCGCGAGCTTGTTGACGTTCTGCCCGCCCGGACCCGAGGCACGCACGAAGCCGATCTCGATATCGTTCTCGTCAATGAAGAGGTCGCGGGCAACCCGCAGCATGGCATCACCGGTGGCCGGGCAAGAATCGTCCGCCGCACCATAGCGGGTTTCGCGTGCGTGCGCTCCGCGAGCACGAGACCTCGGCCAAGACGGAGGTGCGCTCCCTCTCCCGCTTGCGGGGGAGGGCCGGGGTGGGGGTGTCTCCGCGATTGACACTCTTTGAGTGGACAGAGCCCTCACCCGCCGCGCTTCGCGCAGCGACCTCTCCCGCAAGCGGGAGAGGTGAAGAAAGCACTCAATTCGGTGCGGAGGGCTTGGCGGCTGACGGCGCGGCGGCCGGCGGGCTTGCGGCTGGCGGTGTCGCGGCTGATGGCGTGCTGGCCGGTTGAGCCGCGGCCTGCGGGGTGCGGCCGACGACGACCGTGAGCAGGCCCTGGCCCCAGAGCCGCTGCGAGGCCTTCCTGGCATCGTCCAGCGTCACTGCATCGACGATGGCGTTGCGCTTCTCGATGTAGTCGATCGGCAGTCTGTCGATCTGATACTGCAGCAGCGCCTGCGCGAGCTTCGAGGAGGTGTCGAGCGCCAGCATCTGCGAACCCTTCAGGTAGGACTTCGCCTCGTCGAGCTCCTTCTGGGTCGGGCCTTCCTCGGCCATGTGGCGGATTTCCGTCTCGATCGCGTCCACCGTTTCGCTGGCGCGATCGGCGCGGGTGCCGGTGTTGCCGATGAACAGCGCGGAATGCTCCATCCAGACCAGCGCTTCATAGACCGAATAAGCGAGCCCGCGCTTCTCGCGCACTTCACGGTAAAGCCGCGAGGACAATCCGCCGCCGCCGAGGATGTGGTTGACGACATAGCCCGGCATGAAATCCGGCTCGCTGCGGCGGATGCCGGGGCCGCCGAAGGTCACCACCGTCTGCGGCACGTCGAGCGGAATCGAGGCGCGCTGGGGCGGCTTTGTCACGACGATGTCGGCGACCGGCGTCAGCGTCGCCTTGGCCGGCAGGCTGCCAAAGGTGTGGTCGAGCAGCTTGCCGAGCGTGTCCGGATCGACATCGCCGACCACGGCGACCTTGAGCGTGTCCTTGGCGAGCACGCGGCGGACATAGTCCTTGAGCTCGGCGATCTCGATCGTCGGCACGCTCTCCAGCGTGCCCTGGGCGTGCCGGCCATAGGGATGGTCGCCGAACGCGACTTCGAGGAATTTGCGGCCTGCGAGCGCGCTCGGATTGGTGGATTCGCGGCGCAGGTTGGACAGCACCTGCGCGCGGATACGCTCGACGTCGGGCGCCTCGAAGCGCGGCGAGGCCAGCGCCGTGCGCAAGAGGTCGAAGGCTTCGTCCTTGTTGTCCTTGAGCATGCGCAGCGAGCCGCGGAAATTGTCGCGCTGCGAGGAAAAGCTCAATTCGATGGCGCGGCGATCGAGCCGCTCATGAAAGGTCCTGGAATCGAGATCGCCGGAACCTTCATCGAGGAGGTCGGCAACCAGATTGCCGACGCCGGGCTTGCCGGCAGCATCCTGGCTGGCGCCGCCGCCGAAGGCATATTCCATCGCGATCAGCGGCACGGTCGAATCCTGCACGAACCAGGCCTCGATGCCGCCGGGCGAGACCAGGCGCTGGATCTTGGTTGCAGCCTGCGACGGGCGCGATGCGAGCATCGTCGTCAGCGCGAGCGCGCTGCCGCCGATCAGGATCGAACGCCGTGTGAGGGAATAGGTCACGAGCGCTTCTCCTCGCGTTTGGGCGCCACGTCCTTGATCAAGTAACCGGTCACCGAACGTTTCTTGTCGAGCCAGTTCTGCGCGGCTTCGCGGACCTGCTCGGCGGTGACGGCGCGGATGCGGTCGGGCCAGCTCCTGATATCGTCGACGCTCAAACCCGTGGTGAGCGCGCCGCCATACCAGCGCGCCAGCGTCGCCTGGTTGTCCTGCGCGTAAATGGCTTCCGCGATCAATTGGGTCTTGACGCGTTCGAGATCCTCGGCGCGCGGCGGGTTCTTCGCGATATCGGCAATGACCTTGTCGATGGCCTCCTCGATCTGCGCGAAGTCGACGCCTGGCTTCGGCGATGCTGAGATGATGAACTGCGAGGGGTCGAGCGCGGTGCCCTGGTAATTGGCGCCGGTCGAGATCGCGAGCTGACGGTCGATCACCAGCGAGCGGTAGAGATAGGAATTGGCGCCGCCACCCATCAGTTGCGCGAGCACGTCGAGCGCGGGGCTTTCGCCCACCGCCGCGGTGGCGGCCGACGGCACCAGGTAATAGCGGCGCATGGTCGGCTGCTCGACGCGCGGATCGGCCAGCGTTACCGTGCGCGGCGAGGCCGGCGCCGGCTCCTGCGGACGCAGGCGTTTGGCGGGAATCGATGGCTGCGCGGGGATGTCGGCGAAATTCTTCTCCACCATCGGACGGATCTCGTTGGCGTCGACATCGCCAGCGATGATCAGGATCGCGTTGTTCGGCGCATAGAAGCGCTTGTAGAAGGCGAGCGCGTCCTCACGGTCGAGCTTTTCGATTTCCTGGTGCCAGCCGATCACCGGGCGGCCATAGGGATGGTTGAGATAGAGCGCCGCCATGATCTGCTCGGTGAGCCGCGCATCCGGATTGTTGGCGACGCGCATGTTGTATTCTTCCAGCACGACGTCGCGCTCCGGCAGCACGTTCTCGTCGTGCAGGATCAGGCCGGTCATCCGGTCGGCTTCGAATTCCATCATCTTGCCGAGCTGCTCGCGCGGCACGCGCTGGAAATAGCCGGTGTAGTCGGTCGAGGTGAAGGCGTTCTCGTTGCCGCCGACCCTGAGCACGGTCTGGGAGAATTCGCCGGCCGGGTGCTTGGCCGTTCCCTTGAACATCAGGTGTTCGAGGAAATGCGCCAATCCCGATTTGCCGGGGGTCTCGTCGGCGGAGCCGACCTTGTACCACATCATCTGCGTCACGACCGGGGTGCGGTGATCGGGGATCACCACCACCTGCAGGCCGTTGTGCAGCGTGAAGCTCGCGGGGCGTTCCGAGGTGATCGTTGTCTGGGCGACGGCACCGCTGGCGGAGAGGAAGGCCGTCGAAAGCAATCCGGCAAAAAGCGAAACGACAAGGCGGTGCTGGGACATCAGGACCTATCTAAAAAACCCGGAGCAACATTGCTCCGGGTGACCGCGGCATCATAGGCTGCGCGTAAAAGCGGCCATCCTCACGAAGGCGAGAGGCGAGGTTAATTAATCGCCATACTTGCCCTGGGACGGGTTGTATTCCTTGTTCAGCGATTCCTTCGGCCCGGTGCCATAGGCGAAATTCGGCGATGGCGTCTGGTAGCCGGGCGGCGGCTGGGTCAGGGATTCCCGGGTCGGCTCGCTCTTGAAGGTCGCCGTCTCCGTCTTGCTGCCGCCGAACAGGCCGCTGAAGCCGCCCTTATAGCCGAGCTGCTCCGGCGAAAGGATCGCGCTGGCGCCGGGGTTGCCGCCGGGCTGGTCGACCGACTCGCCGCCGCTCGACTTCTTGTCGCTCTTCTGCGCGAGCTCGCTCGGCGTCAGGACGCGGCTGGCCTCGCGTGGATCCTTGTTCGTGTTCTTCCGTGCCGCGATTGCCGCCTTGCGGCGCTGCTCGTCGGGGTCCTTCGGCCAGTTCGGCACCTTGGCCTCGGCGGAAGCCGCCGGCGCGGGCAGGTTGAGGTTAGGCGGCACGACCAGAGGCGAGCGCTCGCGATAGTCGATGCCGCGGTTTTCCATGTTGGTGCCGCCGAGGCCCTTCATGATGCCTTCGATGACCTTCTCTTCGAAGGTCTTGTCGTCCTCGTCGTCCTCATCGTCGCCGGCCCGCACGGGGCCTGCGGCCATCACAAGGCCGATGCCGACGGCGACCGCGGCGAGCCGCAATCCGTGCATCAGCGCTTTCCAGGCAGTCGAGGTGTTGGTTTCCGAGGCGTTGGCTTGGCGCATCGCGCTCTTCCCCACTCATTAAAATTCGGTAAGGCGATCACCGGCTTAGGCGCGGCTCCGCCCTTGAAATCCTACCCGCTTGCAAAGCCGTATCGACCGCGATCAGGGCGCTTTTGCGGCGGGTACCCCCAGAAAAGAATCATACAATAGCGCCGCTACCCCGGCAACGATGGCCACATCCGCGAGGTTGAACACGTACCAATTGAGGGTCTTTTCCCCGATCTGGACGTGAAACAGGGCGAAATCGACCACCGCGCCGTAGGCGAAGCGGTCGATCGCATTGCCGATCGCGCCGCCGATGATCAGCCCCAGCGCAATGGTCGCGAGAAGGGTACGCGAGTACGCCATCCAGATCGCCAGCGCCACCACGGCGATCGCCTTGACCGCCATCAGCAGGAACTGGGCCGTCGGGTTGTCGCTCTGGAACCAGCCGAAGCTGATCCCGACGTTCCAGGCCAGCACCAAGTCGAAGAACGGCGTCACCTTCACCACGCCGCGCCGGGCGAGGTCGAACGAGAACAACAGCCAGAGCTTCGACGCCTGGTCGAGGATCAGCGTGATGACGGCCGCGATGATGCCGGCGCGCAGGGGAGTGGTCATGTGGCGAGCGCCACCCAACACAGTGTCGTCCCCGCGAAAGCGGGGACCCATAACCCCAGGCGGAAGTTGTCTGAACGAATCTGCGTCATCTGCCATCGCCTATTCCGGACAGCGGTGGTTATGGGTCCCGGCTCAAGGCCGGGACGACGAGAACTTAGACGCTAACGCCCAATGCCTTCCACTCCCGCAACGCCTGCGCGTCGCGCGGGGAGACGTCGGGATATTCGGCATCCTCGCCGACGGTGGGCAGGATCTTCCACGACCGCGCGCATTTGCGTCCGACCGCCTTCTCAACCACCACGGCAACATCAGGCACGTCGCTCAGGCGGAATGCATCCTCCGGCGCGTCCTGGTTGGTCACCATCGCGTTCGAGGTGATACAGACTTCGGCAAGGTCGACGTTGAACAGCGTGTCGAGCAACTCTTGATCAGAAACATAGACCAGCGGCGAGGCCTCCAGCGACGATCCGATGTTCTTGGCCGCACGCTCGATCTCGAGCGCGCCGGTGACGACGCGCCTGATGTCGCGGACGGTTTCCCATTTGGTGGCCAGCCGCTCGTCGCGGAATTTCTCCAGCCCCTCGGGGAACAGCGTCAGGTGCACGGAAGGCTCCGCGTCCGGCTCGTACATCCGCCACGCCTCGTCGGCGGTGAAGCTCAGCACCGGCGCCAGCCATTTCAGGACCGCGTCGCAGATCATGTCGATCGTGGTCAGCGCCGCCTTGCGCGCGATCGAGGACGGCGGGTCGCAATAGAGCGTGTCCTTGCGGATGTCGAAATAGAACGCCGACAATTCCGTATTCATGAACGTGGCGAGGCTTGCGACCACGGTCTTGTAGTCGAATTCGGCGTAAGCCTTGCGGATGATCGCGGCCTGGCCGGCGAGCTCATGCAGCATCAGCCGCTCGAGCTCGGGCATCTCGCCATAGGCGATTTTCTCGCCAGGCGTGAAGTGATGCAGCGTGCCGAGCATCCAGCGCACCGTGTTGCGCAGCTTGCGGTAGGTCTCGATGGTGTTCTTCAGGATTTCCGGACCGATGCGCTGGTCGTCGGAATAGTCGGTCGCGCAGACCCACAGCCGCAGGATATCGGCGCCGGAATCCTTGATCACCTTTTGCGGCTCGACGGTGTTGCCGAGCGATTTCGACATCTTGCGGCCGTTCTCGTCCAGCGTGAAGCCGTGGGTCAGCACGACGTCATACGGCGCACGCCCCCGCGTGCCGCAGCTCTCGAGCAGCGAGGAATGAAACCAGCCGCGATGCTGGTCGCTTCCTTCCAGATACATCACGCTGTCGTCGCCGCCGTCGATCTTGCGCTTGATGCCGGCAAGGCCCGGGAAGTGCACGGGGTCTTCCAGCACGAAGGCGTGCGTCGAGCCGGAGTCGAACCAGACGTCCAGGATGTCGTCGACCTTCTTCCAGTCCTCATTGGCAAGCGACCCGAGGAAGCGCTCGCGCGCGCCGTCGGCGTACCAGGCATCAGCGCCTTCCTGCTCGAAGGCGTCGGCGATACGCTTATTCACCGTCTCGTCGCGCAGGATCTCGGCCGAGCCGTCGCCTTTCTCGCGCACGAACACGGCGATCGGCACGCCCCAGGCGCGCTGGCGCGAGATCACCCAGTCGGGCCGGTTCGCGATCATGCCGTTGATGCGGTTCTGGCCCGCCGGCGGCACCCATTGCGTCACCGAGATCGCCTGCAGCGCGCGGGCGCGCAGCGTGTCGCCTGGCTTTGCCTTGCCGTCGTCTGCGATCGGCTTGTCCATCGCGATGAACCATTGCGGCGTATTACGGAAGATCACCGGCTTCTTCGAGCGCCAGGAATGCGGATATTGGTGCTTCAGCCGTCCGCGCGCGAGCAGCATGCCGCGCTCGATCAGCGCCTTGATCACGGCTTCGTTGGCGTCGCCCTTCTCGCCCTTGTCGTTGATCACGCGCTTGCCTTCGAAGCCCGGGGCTTGATGGGTGAAGGCGCCGTTCTCGTCGACGGTGTAGGGGATCGTGGGATTGATGCCGCGGCTTTCCAGTTCCCGCGCATTCGCCGTCCAGACGTCGAAGTCCTCGCGGCCGTGGCCCGGCGCGGTGTGCACGAAGCCGGTGCCGGTGTCGTCGGTGACGTGATCGCCCGCGAGCAGCGGCACCGTGAATTCGTAGTCGCCGGCGAAGCCCTTCAGCGGATGCGCCACCTCGACGGCATCGAGCGTGTCGGCGGGCAATTCGCGCACCTTCTCGTAGGCGGTGACGCGCGCCTGCTTGAAGACGCTTTCCGCGAGCGCGTCGGCGAGGATCAGGAGATCGCCGGTCTTCGCCCAGTTGTCGGCTGGCGCATCGGTGACTTTGTAGAGGCCATAGGCAATTTTGGGCGAGAAGCTGATGGCGCGGTTGCCGGGTAGCGTCCATGGCGTCGTGGTCCAGATCACGACACTCGCATTCGCCAGCACGCCATGCGCGGGCGAGGTGACCGGAAATTTCACCCACACCATATCGGAGGTGTAGTCCTCGTACTCTACCTCGGCTTCAGCCAGGGCGGTCTTCTCGACCACGCTCCACATCACCGGCTTGGAGCCGCGGTAGAGCGTGCCGTTGGCGGCGAACTTCATCAATTCGCGCGCGATCTGGGCTTCGGCCGGATAGCTCATGGTGGCGTAGGGGTGCGCCCAGTCGCCGATCACGCCAAGCCGCTTGAATTCCTCGCGCTGGACGTCGATCCAGTGCGTCGCATAGGCGCGGCATTCCTTCCGGAACGCCACCATGGCTGCGGAGTCGCGGAAATCCGGCTTCTGCTTGCCCTTGCGGCGGTAGTTCTCCTCCTCGATCTTCCACTCGATCGGCAGGCCGTGGCAGTCCCAGCCCGGCACGTAGTTGGAATCGAAGCCCAGCATCTGCTGGCTCTTGGTCACCACGTCCTTCAGGATCTTGTTCAGCGCGTGCCCGATATGGATGTTGCCGTTGGCATAGGGCGGGCCGTCATGCAGCACGAATTTGGCGCGGCCCTTCGCGGACTGGCGCAGCTTCTCGTAAAGGTCGATCTCGTTCCAATATTTCAGGATTTCCGGCTCCCGCTGGGGCAGGCCGGCGCGCATCGGGAATTCGGTCTGCGGCAGGAACAGGGTTTTGGAATAGTCTTTGGCGTCGGACTTTTGCGGCTTTTCGGACATCGGATCAGGTTTTGGGGTCAGGCTTGGCCAGGATGGGCGCGTTTAGCGATCTATCGCGGGAGGAACATGAAAATCCCGGTCTCGCGCCGAGCCTTGAGAGCTCAGGCGGAAGCCGGGCCGCTAATGCCGATGGTGCGCCGTATCAACATGGGGCCTTCCATAGCAGCCGGAACAGGAAATCGCAAAGCCCGGCGCCAGCACGTCTGGTTTATCACGGTCGCGGTCGGGCCGGATTTCCGGTGACAATCTGGCCCGCGGCGACGTCGCGGGTGACCACGCTGCCGGCGCCGATCACGGCGTTGTCGCCGATCGAGACGCCAGGCAGGATGATGGCACCGCCTCCGATCCATACGTCCCGGCCGATCCGCACGGGGCGGCCGAATTCAAGGCCGCTGCGCCGGGTTTCGGCGTCCCGCGGATGGTCGGCGGCATAAATCTGCACGGCGGGCCCGATCTGGGTGCGGTCGCCGATGACGACCTCGACGATATCGAGAATGACGCAGTTGAAATTGAGGAAGACCTCCTCGCCTACATGAATGTTGTAGCCATAGTCGCAGAAGAACGGCGGACGGATCACGGCGCCCTTGCCGACACGGCCGAAATGTTCCGACAGCAGCGCATGCCGCTCGGATGCCGGCGCGGCCAGCGCGGCGTTGTAGCGCGCGAGCCAGGCCTTGTTGGCGGCGGCATCAGCCTGCAGTTCCGGGTCACCCGGACGATACAATTCGCCCGCCAGCATCTTTTCTTTTTCGGTCTTGCTCAATCGATCGCTCCGAGCTTCGGGAATGCCTCAGGGGCAGCGGCGAGCTGCGCCTTGGCGCGGGCGCTGTCGTCATCCATCTGGCGGATCAACGCTTCAATGTTGTCGAATTTCAGCTCATCGCGGATGAAGCCGATGAAGGCGACGTCGAGCACACTGCCGTAGAGATCGCCCTTGAACTCGAACAGGAACACTTCGAGCAATGGCGCGCCATTGTCGAAGGTCGGGCGGCGGCCAAAGCTGGCGACGCCATCGATCCGCTCCGAACCGCGACCCACGCGCACCGCATAGATGCCGTGCTTCAGGCCGCAATTCTTGTCGAGGCGGATGTTGGCGGTGGGATAGCCGAGGTCGCGGCCGCGCTTCTCGCCATGGATCACCTCGCCGGTGACGAACCAGGGGCCGCCGAGCATAGCGGTCGCGTCCGCGATCTGGCCTTCCGCGAGCGCCATGCGGATGGCGCTGGAGGAAACCGGCCGCTCCTCGATATCGACATGGGCCTGGACGTCGACCTCGATGCCGAGCCGCGGGGCTTCGGCGACCAGCAGGCTCGGCGAGCCGACCCGGCCCTTGCCGAAATGGAAATCGTAGCCGACGGCGATGCCGCTGATCCCGAGCCGTCCGATCAGGTCGTGATGGATGAAATCCTGCGCGCTGGTGCCGGCCCGGTTCTTGTCGAAGGTCATCACCACGGCGCCCGCAAGCCCGGTGCCTGCAAGCAGGCGCAGCTTGTTGGTTTCGTCGGTCAGGCGGAATTGCGGGCTGTTCGGGCTGAAAAAGCTGCGCGGATGCGGCTCGAACGTCAGCGCCAGCGCGGGTTTCCCATGCGCCTTGCCCATTTGCAGGGCGGCCTCGATCACGGCGCGGTGGCCGAGATGGACGCCGTCGAAATTGCCCATCGCCACCACGGCCCCTCTCGGGATCGCGCTCTGGGGGGTATTGTCGCGGATAACACTAAAACCGGTCGTCATTTTCTCGCGCGTTCTTCAGGAATTCTTAAGGCTCGATTAGAGCATGATCCGGACCCGGCGGGCCGCGTTAGCGCAAAGTGGAAACCGGTCTTCCGAAAGATCATGCTCAGACAAAGAGATGAGATCATCGTCCGATTCCTTCCAATCGGATCATGATCGAGTGGCCGGACGGTGGCTTGCCTACGCCATCGAAGTCAAGCGGGCGAAATCACGTCAAAACGGATGCAATCCGCCCCAAGCCGGTTAACGCGCTGTTTAACGCCTGATGCTACAGCTTCGGGCGAGGAATGCGGGTCGCGCAGGCCTGTTGGGTTTTTCGTGCAAGCGTCAGTGGCGTGTTTGGGGGAGAGAAGATGGCGGTTGATTTGTCCATGCCGGTTCTGGTGGTCGATGACTACAGCACCATGATCCGCATCATCCGGAATCTTCTGAAGCAGCTTGGTTTCGAGAACATCGACGATGCCTCCGATGGCTCCGCGGCGCTGAACAAGATGCGCGGCAAGAAGTATGGTCTCGTGATCTCCGACTGGAACATGGAGCCGATGACCGGATACGACCTGCTCAAGGAAGTCCGCGCCGACCCCAACCTCGCCACCACGCCCTTCATCATGATCACGGCCGAATCCAAGACCGAGAACGTGATCGCGGCCAAGAAGGCCGGCGTGAACAATTACATCGTCAAGCCGTTCAATGCGGCGACGCTGAAGACCAAGATCGAGGCGGTCTTCCCCGACATGGCGACGGCGTAAATCCCCCGGTGTCGTCCCCGCGAAAGCGCTAGGGCATGCACGTATCTGGTGCGACGGATTGACTCGGGGCGGGTGTGAGGGATTCCAGAATCGGGAATCTGTGTGATCTCTATTGCGGCACTTCGATTTGACGGAGGTGCCGCCATGTTGCCACGGATTGACTGGACGTTGGGCCGGTTCGGGGATCGTCGTCTCGATAAAGGGGGGCGGCGCTCGTCGAACGCATGGTTGCGGGCAAGGATGTTTGCCTGCGGCGGCTTGCCAAGGGCGACCGCGCGCTGGAGGTGCGGTTCAACCGCTTTCTCGGCCACGCCAAGGTGACGACGGAGCGCATTATCGAGAGCTGGAGCGAAGGCACGGTTGCGGCGGTCGCGGGCCGCCATGTGTTGGCGATCCAGGACACCAGCGAGATCCACTTCAACACCACGCCACACCATCGGCGTGGGCTCGGGGAGATCGGCAAGGGCAATCACCATGGCGTGCTGCTGCATCCGCTGCTGGCGGTCGATGCGGACAACGGCGCCTGCCTTGGACTTGTGAGCGGCGAAGTGTGGACGCGCGAGGGTCGCCGCACCGTCTCGCATGACTCGCGCGAATTGTCGGACAAGGAATCGCAGCGCTGGATATCCACTGCGCTTGCGGCCAAGCCATTGCTCGCCGGCGCCGCGATGGTGACCGTGCTCGGCGACCGCGAGAGCGACATCTTCGCCCTTTATGCCAGTGCGGCCGAGCAGCACTACCACGTGATCGCCCGCAGCATGCATGATCGCAAGCTGGCCTCCGGCGACGGCTTGTATGCGGCCAGCGACGCCATGACGGTGGTGGATCGGCGCACCATCGAGCTGCCTGCACGCCCACAGCGGCCTGCACGTTCGGCTCACCTCGAACTCCGTTTTGGCGCAACCGAGCTCGCTCGACCGCAGACCAAGTTCCTGCGCCATTTACCGAAAAGCTTGCCGCTGGCCGTGGTTGACGTGCGCGAGGTCAACGCCGGAGCCGGGGTCGAGCCGCTGCATTGGCGGCTTCTCACCTCGCATCAGATCGCCAATACAGAAGACGCTTGGCGCATTGTCGAATGGTACAAACAGCGCTGGATCATCGAGCAGTTCTTCCGCGTCCTCAAGACGCAAGGCTTCCGGCTCGAAGACAGCCAAATCGGCACCGCCAACCGGCTGCTCAAACTGGTCGCCATCGCAGCCAAGGCCGCCGTCATCACCATCCAACTCCTGCAAGCGCGCAACGGCAGCCCACAGTCGGTCCACATTGCCTTCAACGCCAGCGAGGTCGCCGCGCTTACTGCCCTCAATCAGCAGCTCGAAACCAGGAGCAAACGGCTGAGAAACCCGCATCCATCCCACAGCCTCGCCTGGGCCGCCTGGATCATCGGTCGTCTCGGCGGCTGGGATGGCTATCGATCATCCAAGCCACCAGGCCCGATCACCTTCAAAAACGGCCTGGAATACTTCCATGCCGCCGCAGTCGGATGGAGCCTCAGACATCCGTGCATGCCCTAGCGCGAAAGCGGGGACCCATAACCACAGGGCGCTGTTGTTACGCACGGTTGTCGTTCCAGCGCGCTCGAAAACTTCGCCCTGTGGTTATGGGTCCCGGGTCAAGCCCGGGACGACGTGGGAGAGGCCGTCATTCCCACAAGAGCAGCGGCGACTGCCTTCACCACCTCAACTCCCGGATCAGCGCCTTCGGCGGGTGGCCGAACAGCTCCGTCACCGAGGCCGGATCGAGCTGGTCGACGCCTTCGAATTGCTCGGAATGGATACCGCGGGTCACGAACAGGCAGTCGACGCCAAAGCCCTTGGCGCCCGCAATGTCGGTGCGCACGGAATCGCCGATCGCCAGCACACGATTGAGTTCGACCGGATGGCCGGCCCGCTCGGCCGCGAGCTGCATCGCGCGCTCGTAGATCGGCTGGTGCGGCTTGCCGTAGAAGATCGCTTCGCCGCCAAGCTCGCGATAGAGCTCGGCGATGGCGCCCGCGCAATAGATCAGCCGGTCGCCACGCTCGACCACGATATCGGGATTGGCGCAGATCAGTGAGAGCTTGCGTTCGCGCGCCTTCAGGAGCATCGCGCGATAATCTTCCGGAGTCTCGGTCTCGTCGTCGAACAGGCCGGTGCAGATGATGTAATCGGCCTGCTCGAGCGCCGTCAGCGGCGCATCGAGGCCGCGGTGGATCGAGGAGTCGCGCTCCGGGCCGACCCAGTGGATTTTCTTGCCGGGATGCTCGGCAACGAAATGCCGGGTCAGGTCGCCGGAAGAAACGATCGCATCATAGGTCTCGTCGGCCACGCCCAGCTTGCGCAATTGACGCTGCACCGAGTCGGCCGGCCGCGGCGCGTTGGTGATGAGGATGACCGTGCCGCCCTGCTGGCGGAACGTGTGCAGCGCCTCACAGGCCTCTGGAAACGACTCGAGCCCGTTGTGCACCACGCCCCAGACGTCCGACAGAATGACTTCCACGTCGCCAACGACATCGCGCAGCCCCTCGACAAAGTGAAGTGAGGTCATGATCGCGCGTGTTTTCTGGTGTCTGATGCCATTGGGTTGAGTCTGTGGCGAGTTGGTTCCACCTCTCCCGCTTGCGGGAGAGGTCGGCGCGCAGCGCCGGGTGAGGGCTCTCTCCACTCGGGGAGTCCCAATGCGGAGACACCCCCACCCCAGCCCTCTCCCGCACGCGGGAGAGGGGGCGTAGCATCCGTCGCGGATGCAATTCGCGCCAGCCGCATCATACCTTAGCCCGGGCCCGCGACGCGGCGCGCGAGCGCGGCGTTACCGGTAGCCCGCGGCGACGGGTCGATAGCAGGGCTATTCTGGGAGGGGGTAGTGCTGGCGCCATTGGCTTCCTGCGGCTTGGGCGAAGAGGCCCCGGCGGTAGCAGATGCGCCTTCGGGCCGCAATGGCCGCGGCGGCGCGAACAGGAACCCCTGGCCGAACCGGACATCGTAGTCGAGCAGGTCGACGACGGCGCGCTCGCCCTCGATCTTCTCCGCGATCAGATCGATGCCGTAGCGGCCGAGCAGGTCGGAGAGGTCTGAGGGGTGAATATCCGAGGTCGAGCTCTGCCCGGGATCGAGCAGCAACGCCGCCGGCACCTTGATGAAGCGCACGCCGCGGTCGGCGAGTTCGCGCGGCTCGAAACGGAGATCGCTGACATGGTCGATCGAGAAGCGGTAGCCGCGCTGCGACAGCGCGGCCAGATGCTCGCTCTCGGTCGGGCCAGGATTGCGGAAGGTCGACTGCTTGAATTCGAGCACGAAGGACGGCGCGAGCGCGCGATTGGCTTCGAGGAAATCGAGGCACTGGGTGAAATTGACGGTGTTGCCGAGCGTCGCTGCCGAGACGTTGCAGAACACGCCGACGTCCTTGTTGCGGACCATCAGCCGGCGCAGCACCTGCACACAGCGCAGCATCACCATGTGGTCGATGCGCCCGATCAGGCCGCCGGCTTCCGCCGCGCCGATGAAATCATCGGCGGCGACGATCTGGTCGCGCTCGTCGCGCAGCCGCGTCACCGCCTCATAGTAACGCACCTTGCGCTGCGGCAGCGTCACCATCGGCTGCAGGTAGATGTCGAGCCGGTTGCCGTCGATTGCATTCTTGATGGCGGTGACGAACTGAGTCTGGCTACGCGAGACCGCGATGGCCTCGGCCGGGGCTGATACCGCCGGTGCCGGTGCCGCGAAAACCTGTGGGGCCGTCGTCGGGACGGCGGCGCTCCACACGGCGCCGGCGGCCGGGGCTGAAGTAGCAGGGCGTCGCTCCGGTTCAGGCTCTGCGGCCGGTTTGCTCGAAGGCGCGATCGCTGTGGCCGCCGCGGCGGTTGCCAGCATGTCTTCATGGCTGGCGACGGAGCCCGCGAGCTGCTTGACCAGATTGCCGAGCTCGTTGATTTCGCCGACGACGGCCTGGAGGCGGTCGGCGCTTGCGGAATTCGCCGACACCACGCGGCCCTCGACGGCGGCGAGCCTGCGGCCGAATTCGCCGACCTGGCGGGCGAGATCGGCGGTGCCGCGGGAGAGGTCCGCGATCTGGCCGCCGACGTCGGAGCGGTCGCGCAGCCGCATCGACACGGCGCTGTAGAGGATCAGGAACGTCAACGCGGTCAGCGCCACGATTGCCGATTCGGTCCCGCTGATGCCCACCACCGAATAGAGCACAAGGCCAAGCGAGGCCGCGACAAGCACCATGCAGATGGCGATGAAGATCGTCGAAATGCGAATCATGTCGCGCGCGTTACATCCTCAAGTTTGGCTATCCACCTCGGCTGTCCCACCCGGGAAAACACGGGCCCCTTTTGGCGCGGTCTGTCTGCGCTCCCCCAAGCGGGACCACTGTACCATCAAGTTTGATTCGGCAGGCTAACGTTCTTTGGAGACTCAAGAAGCCGCGGGTCCAAGCGTGTCGGCGACCTCGGCCTTCTCATCATGAAGGGTTGGCAGCGCATGCGTGGCGAGACGAATTAAGCCAGTGATTTCAACGTGATTTGGCCTGTCCACCCCTCGCACAAAAAACATTCCGCTTCCGTCGTCGGGCAAATCAGTGATTTAACTCCCCGCGTCTCACCCGAATGAGGGGCGGCTCGCGATCGTCACGAACGTTGCGGTGAGATGCGGTGGACGAGAGTGTCACGACCGACGAGCGTGGCACTCACGGACGGCGAAGTCGTGTGGTTCTGGCGCCCCGACGCTGGCGCTAAGCTTCTAACGAAGTGACGGTGGCAAGAAAGCCCGGTCACCGGGAAGAGCACGAAGTAAGCCGTAAACCATCGCGCAGGGAAAGCCGGTGTTGCTCCGGTTGACCTGTGGTCCTACCCCCGTGCTTTTTGTTGCACGGGGCCCACGGGTGCAACCGGCACCCGGCTTTCCCTGCGCCCTCTGATCGATGAGAGGGTGAAACGAGACGCAAAACTCGGGCGTAATGCGCCGCGAGAACGCGGACTCGCACCTCGCTCCACCGTCATGCCCCGCGAAGGCGGGGCATCCAGTATCCGGCGGCCTCTCAACTTAAGCTCAGGCGCCTCTGGAATACTGGATCGTCCGGTCAAGCCGGACGATGACAGAGAAGCTGTTTGACATTCGAATCAGAACCTCACCGCCCGTCATTGCGAGGAGCGAAGCGACGAAGCAATCCATGCTTCCACAAGCGGCGCTATGGATTGCTTCGCTTCGCTCGCAATGACGGCCGCGAGCTCCAGCAAAATCGCGCGTTACGCCACCGCGCGGATGATCTTGCCGACCTTGTCGACGATCTCGCCGATCTGGTCCTCGCTGACGATCAAGGGCGGCGTCAGGCACAGCGAGTCGCCGGCGATCCGCAGCATCAGGTCGTTGTCGTGGAAGGCGCTGTTGAGTGCGGCGAAGCCGCGCTTGCCGGGACCATCGGCGATCGGCGCGAGGTCGATGCCGGCGGTCAAGCCGACGGTGCGGATGTCGACCACGTTCGGCTGGTCGCGCAGCGACATCACGGCATCGGCGAATTTCGGCTCGAGCTTGCTCGCGCGTTCGAACAGCTTCTCCTCGCGGTAGATGTCGAGCGTCGCAAGGCCGGCGGCGCAGGCCAGCGGATGCGCCGAATAGGTGTAGCCATGGGCCAGCTCGACCACATGTTCCGGCCCGTTCATGAAGGCATCGTGGATGTTGCCGCGCACGATCACGCCGCCCATCGGCGCAGCGCCATTGGTGATGCCCTTGGCGAAGGTGATCATGTCGGGCGTCACGCCATAGCGCTCCGCAGCGAAGGCAAAGCCGAGCCGGCCATAGCCGGTGATGACCTCGTCGAAGATCAGCAGGATGCCATGCTTCTCGGTGATCTCGCGCAGCCGCTTCAGATAGCCCTTCGGCGCCGGCAGCACGCCGGTCGAGCCCGCCATCGGCTCGACGATGACGGCGGCGATGGTGTTGGCGCCGTGCAGGTTGACGAGACGCTCGAGCTCGTCGGCGAAATGCACGCCATAGTCCGGCTCGCCCTTGGTGAAGGCCTGCTTCTCGCGGTCATAGGTCGCCGGCAGATGGTCGACGCCGGTGAGCAGCGAGCCGAACAGCTTGCGGTTGCCGACGATGCCGCCGACCGAGGTGCCGCCGAAGCCGACGCCGTGATAGCCGCGCTCGCGGCCGATCAGGCGGATGCGGCTGCCCTGGCCGCTGATCTGGTGATAGGCCAGCGCGATCTTCAGCGCGGTGTCGGCCGCTTCCGAGCCCGAATTGCAGAAGAACACGTTGTCGAGCCCTTCAGGTGCAAGGTCGGCGATGCGGCTGGCGAGTTCGAAGGATTGCGGGATGCCGAACTGGAACGGCGGCGCATAGTCCATCGCCGCCGCCTGCTTGGCGATCGCTTCCGAAATCTGGGTGCGGCCATGGCCGGCATTGCAGCACCACATGCCGGCGGCGGCGTCGATGATCTGGCGGCCGTCCACGGTGAAATAGTGCATGTCCTTGGAGCCGGCGAGCAGCCGCGGCTGCTTCTTGAACGCACGGTTGGCGGTGAACGGCATCCAGTGTGCGGCCAGGTCGTTGGGAACGTTGACGGCGGCGGGGCGGGGGCTCTTGTCCAGCATGGGGGCCTCGTTGATGGCGGTGAGCTGATTTGCCTCGAAAGTATCAGCTTCGCTGCCCCACGTGAACGGCGTGAGCTGCGATATTTCCGCCGCGTTGCACTGCATTACACAGCGTTTTCGCGCGAAGTGGATGCCGGTTCGCGTCAAACCGACATGAGATCGGTTGCGCCAATCCAGAACACTTCGCCTTCCGAATCCTCGGTATCGAGCCAAAGCAGCGGCAATTGCGGGTAGGTTGCTTCGAGAAGCTCGCGGCCGCGGCCGATTTCGCAGAGCAACCCGCCTTCCGCGGTCAGGTGCTGGGGCGCCTCATTGAGGATGCGCCTGACGACGTCGAGCCCGTCGGCGCCGCCGTCGAAAGCCAGCTTCGGTTCGGCGCGGCATTCCCGCGGCAGCGAGGCCATGCCGAGCGCATCGACATAGGGCGGATTGGAGATGATGAGGTCGTAACGCCTGTCCTCGAGCGGTTCGAACAGGTCGCCCTGGTGCAGCGTCAGGCGGTCCTCAAGACCGTAGTCGCGAACGTTGCGCGCGGCGACCGCCAGCGCGTCCTTCGAGATATCGACCGCGTCGATGTCGGCATTCGGGAAACTGCGGCTGGCGAGGATCGCAAGGCAGCCGGAGCCGGTGCAGAGGTCGAGCACGGTGACGACGGATAAGGGATCGTCGATCAGCGAGCCGCCTTCCTCCTCGTCGCCGCCGAAATGCGAGTCCAGCAGTTCGCCGATGAAGGAGCGCGGCACGATGGTGCGCTCGTCGACATAGAAGGGCAGGCCGCGCATGTAGATCTTGTTGACGAGATAGGCGGCCGGCTTTCGCGTCGCGATCCGGCGCTCGATCAGGTCGAGGATCCTGCCGCCCTCATGCGCGGTGACGCGCGCACCGGCGAACTGGTCGAACTGGTCGGGATGCAGGTGCAGGGTTTCGCAGACCAGGAAAGCGGCTTCCGCGACGGGATCGGTGGTGCCGTGCGCGAACACGAGCTTGGCCTCGGCGAAGCGGCTCACCGCATAACGGACGAAATCGAGCAGCGTCTTGAGCTCGCCGGCCGCGACTTTCGGAGATTTCGCTGGAGGTCGGCCGCGCGTGGCGGCCGGCGTGGTACGCTTGGCCATCAGGATTTGGTCCAGCGCGCGGCCGCCGCGTCATCCTGGTCGCGGGCCTCGATCCAACTCGATCCCCGCGCGCTCTCCTCGCGCTTCCAGAACGGCGCGCTGGACTTCAGGTAGTCCATCAGGAATTCGGCGGCCTGGAATGCGGCCTGCCGGTGCTGCGACGCCGTGACCACCAGCACGATGTTCTCGCCCGGCGTGATGCGGCCGACCCGGTGAATGACGGTAAGACCGGATAGCGGCCAGCGCGACATCGCCTCCTCGGCATGGCGCCTGATCTCGGCTTCCGCCATGCCGGGATAGTGCTCCAGCGTCAGCGCCGCGATCGGCTCGCCGTCCTCGCTGCCGCGGCAGATGCCGGCGAAGCTGACGACGGCGCCGATATCGGTGCGGCCCTTGCCGATCGCGGCAATCTCCTGCGCGATGTCGAAATCGGCTTCCTGGATGCGGATGGTCGCAATCGCGGTCATGTCTTGGCTCAGCTCTTGGCTCAGCCGCCGGTCATCGGCGGAAAGAACGCGATCTCGCGCGCGCCTGATATCGCGGCGTCCTGCTTGACGTGGGCATGGTCGATCGCGGCGCGGATCACTTTCGGCTTCTCGAAGGCATAGGCGGAGGCCTCGTCGCGCCCGGCGAGCCATTCAATGAGCTCGCCGACGGTGCCCACCTCGGCCGGCGGCTCGATGGTCTCTTCGGCCTTGCCGATGCGTTCGCGCACCCAGGCGAAATATTTCACCTTCATCCTTCATCCTCCTTGATGAGATGATGGATGCCGGCGCGGAAATAATCGTAGCCGGTATAGATCGTGACGATGGCGGAAATCCACAGCAGCGCCAGCCCGATCAGGGTGACCACCGGGACCACCTGATCGCCGGCCTCGCCGGCCAATAGGAATCCGATCGCGACCAGTTGCACCGTGGTCTTCCATTTGGCGAGCTTGGTCACGGGGACGCTGACGCGCAGGCCTGCGAGATATTCACGCAGGCCCGACACCAGGATCTCGCGGCACAGGATGACGATCGCGGCCCACAGCGTCCAGCCGTGGATGATGCCGTCGGCAGCCAGCATCAGGAGGCAGGAGGCGACCAGCAGCTTGTCGGCGATCGGGTCCAGCATCCGGCCGAACGCCGATTGCTGGTTCCAGATCCGGGCATAATAGCCGTCGAGGTAATCGGTGATGCCGGCCGCAATGAAGATCGCGACCGCCACCCAGCGCAGCCATAGCGGGCCGTCCAGGATCGCCTGCACATAGATGCAGCCGACCACCACCGGGATGGCGGCGATGCGGGCGTAGGTCAGGATATTCGGAAGGGACAGGGTCTTGGGCTGCCCCCGTGTCGTCGCCATGTTCATCCGTCTTACCAATACCGCTGAAGCGTCAAGGTCAACCGTGCGCGCACAAGATGGTCCCCCGCAGGCGACGCCTTGATGACTCCATCCCTTTAGCCTCCCGGCTGGGCGTGGAAAAACTCGAAAATCTTTCGCGCGCTCTCGGCGCTGACGCCGGGAACCTTGCCGAGGTCGGCGATCGAGGCGCGTTCGATCTCCTTCAGCGTTCCGAAATGATGCAGCAGCGCGCGCTTGCGCGAGGGGCCGATGCCGGGAATTTCCTGCAAGCCGGCCTCGCGGATGTCCTTCTTCCGCAGCTTGCGATGCGAGCCGATCACGAAACGGTGCGCCTCATCTCGAAGCCGCTGGATGAAGTACAGCACGGGATCGCGCGGCTCGAGCTTGATGGCCTCGCGGCCGGGCATGAACAGCGTCTCGCGGCCGGCGTCGCGGTCCGGCCCCTTTGCCACCGCCATCAGGGATACCTGGGTCAGCCCGAGCTGGTCGAAAATCTCCTTCACCGCGTTCAATTGCCCCCGGCCGCCGTCGATGATGACAAGGTCAGGCCATTGCGGGAAGGAATCGTCATCCGCCTTGACCTTGGCCGCATCGCCCTCGGCCGGCTTCAGCAGCCGCTTGAAGCGCCGTTCCAGCACCTCCCGCATCATGGCGTAGTCGTCGCCGGGCGTAAGCCCCTCGGACTTGATGTTGAACTTGCGGTACTGGTTCTTCATGAACCCGTCGGGACCGGCCACGATCATCGCGCCGACCGCGTTGGTGCCCTGGATATGGCTGTTGTCGTAGACTTCGATGCGCTTCGGTACCTGCGGCAGGGCAAGCGTCGTGGCCATGCCTTCGAGCAGGCGGCCCTGGGTTGCAGTATCCGCAAGCTTGCGGCCGAGCGCCTCGCGGGCATTGGTCAGCGCATGGGTGACGAGCTCTTTCTTCTCGCCGCGCTTGGGGACTAAAACCTCGACCCTGCGCCCGGCCTTCACCGACAGCGCGTCGGCGAGCAGCGCGGCATCCTCGACCTCGTGCGAGAGCAGGATGAGCTTCGGCGGCGGCTTGTCGTCGTAGAACTGCGCCAGGAAAGAGGAGAGCACCTCCTCTGATGTGAACGACTTTTCCGCGCGCGGGAAATAGGCGCGGTTGCCCCAGTTCTGGCCGGTGCGGAAGAAGAACACCTCGACGCAGGAATAGCCGCCCTCCTGATGGATGGCGAACACGTCGGCTTCCTCCACCGTGCGCGGGTTGATGCCCTGCTGCGACTGGATCGCCGAAAGCGCGGCGAGGCGGTCGCGGTAGAGCGCGGCGGTCTCGAATTCGAGCTCGCTGGAAGCCTTCTCCATTTCGGCGGCAAGCTCCTGCTTCACCGCGTGGCTGCGGCCGGACAGAAACTCGGTGGCCTCGCGCACCAGTTCGCCATAACCGGGGAAATCGATCTCGCCGGTGCAGGGGCCGGAGCAGCGGCGGATCTGGTAGAGCAGGCAGGGCCGGGTGCGGCTCTCGAAGAAGCCGTCGGTGCAGGAGCGAATCAAGAACGCGCGCTGCAGCGCCGTGATGGTGCGGTTGACGGCGCCGGCGGAGGCGAACGGGCCGAAATAGCGCCCGGGGCGCGTCTGCGCGCCGCGATGCTTCAGGATCTGCGGCGCCCAATGGTCGCCGGTGATCAGGATGTAGGGAAACGACTTGTCGTCGCGAAGCTGCACGTTGAAGCGCGGCCGGAGCTGCTTGATGAGATTGGCCTCCAGCAGCAGCGCCTCGGTTTCGGTCGTGGTCGAGACGATCTCGACGTTCACCGTCGCCGCGATCATGCGCAGGATGCGCGCCGGCAGCGGCGCGTTGGGCCGGGCATAGGAAGAAAGTCGTTTGCGGACATTCTTCGCCTTGCCGACATAGAGCACGTCGTTGGCGCCATTGAGCATGCGGTAGACGCCCGGCGAGGTCGGAGCGAGCCGCACCGCATTCTCGATCGCGGCATGGCCGACCGCGAGCGTACCCTCGGCGACGGCCTCCGCCGGTTCCTCGGGAACCTCGGGCAGCCTGGCGTCCTCGTCGTCCTCCGTGGCAGACGTCGCCGGATCGACGTCGCCGGTGACGAGCGCGAGATCCTGCGGCGGCAAATCTGATTTTTGGCCGTGGCGCGTTCCCTTGGGGACGGACGCCTTCGGATGGTCGGTAGAATCGTGATCCATGGGCCTAAACTAGGCGCTGCCGGCCGCCATCGCCAGCATCGGGCTTCGAGCGGAAAGCCCGCGCCGGTAACACTCCATTAAGACTGACGGGTGGGCGACAGGCGCCCTTAACAGGCCTTTAACTTAAAACTTTCGATAAATCCTCCCGAAAAACCAGTGAATTCCGTAACCACGCCGGCCCTCGCAACCGGCGGGTCGCGGCTGTTGCGTGTTGTGGAGTGCTTGCGATGAAGCGGTTAGTCCTGCGCCTGCTGGCGCTGATCATTGCCGGGTGGACGACGTCGTCAGCGGCGGCCGACCTCAGCTATCGTGCGCCCTACACCGTCAACCAGCCGCTCAACGCCTTGAGCTGGGCGGGACCCTATCTCGGCGGCAATCTCGGCTATGCCTGGGGTGGCGTGGACAACAACCCGGCCAAGCCATCGGGTTTCGCGGGCGGCGCGCAGATCGGTTACAACTGGACCAACGGTCCGTGGGTGTTCGGCGCCGAAGGCGACATCCAGGCCACCGGTGCGGAAGAAACCTTTGCGCCGTGGAAATTCTCCAACCCGTGGTTTGGCACCATCCGCGGCCGCGGCGGCTACGCGTTCCAGAACGTGCTGTTCTACGCCACCGCTGGCCTTGCCTTCGGCGAATTGCGCGCCGAGACCTTCGGCCTGTCGGAGTCCCACACCCATGTCGGCTGGACCGCCGGCCTTGGCGCCGAAATGGGATTTGCACCGAACTGGAGCGCCAAGCTCGAATATCTCTATGTCGATCTCGCCAGCAGCAACTTCATCATCACCGGCGCATCGAACGGCTACCATTTCGGCGTCATCCGTGCCGGCGTGAACTATCACTTCTAGCCATCGCTTCAAAGAACAAGAAAACGATCGACGACAACCTACCGGCCGTCGCAGGCGGCCGGAATTTTTTTAAGCTGAGCTGACGCGCAGGATCACGCGCATGCCTGTGCGAGCGGGACGCCGCCCGGCAAATCCTCAACCGAGAATTCAGACCGCTTCAGCGTGAGCGCAAAAGCTCACGATGAAATCACCAGATTGACCGCTTTGGGGCCTTTGCCCTTCTTGTCCGGTTCGACGTCAAACGTAATCCGTTGTCCTTCGGTCAAATCCTTCAGTCCTGCGCGCTCGACAGCGGTGATGTGAACGAACACATCGCGGCCGCCGTCGTCAGGCTTGATGAAGCCGTAGCCGCGCTCTCCATTGAAGAATTTGACTGTCCCAGTCATGGCCATCGGGAAACTCCTCCCCCGCATTGCACCGCCGCCACGCGTAACTCACGTAGCGGGCGACCGGACATTCGCTGCCGGAAGCTTGGCCACCTCAGCGGATCCGTGTCACGCCACCGACCCGCCTGGATTTTTCTTCGGCCTTGTCACTCCGCCGCAACCATTCGCGGAAGCGGAACGTAAAGCCAGTCCTAACGTGACAAGCATAATACGGTTCCGGGCAAGTTGCCTATGGTCGAGTGGGAGTTTTCAGCAACGGCTTTGGCTTAGGGTTTGGGCGTCTCCAGCCTGAATCGGCCTGCGCCGCCTTGGCCCAAGGGCTTTTCCAATTCGGGCAGGATGGTCTTGAGTTCGCCGGCAAGCGTCCACGGCGGATTGACGATCAAGAGCCCGGTCGAGACCAGGCCGCTATCGGCTTCGCGGGGCGCGACGCTGAATTCGAGCCGCAGGCATTTGCCGGCCGGCTTGCTCTTGCCTGTCTCCGACGCGACGTGGCGCGCAAGATCGTCGGTCACGCGACGGCTTTTTGCGGGATACCACAACAGATAGCTGCCGGTCGGCCATTTGGCGAACGCCTCCGAAAAGCCTTGCGCCAGCCGCTCGAACTCGTCCTTGGCTTCAAACGGCGGGTCGATCAGGACGAGGCCGCGCTTTTCCTTCGGCGGGACGAAGGCCGGCAGCGCGGTCCAGCCATCGAGGTCGACCACTCGCGCCTGGGCGTCGCGGCGCAGCGCGTCGATCAGGCGCTTGCGCGCCTGGGGCTCAAGTTCGCAGGCCGTGAGGCGGTCCTGCGGCCGCAACAGTGCCCGCGCGATCAGCGGCGAGCCCGGATAGGCCTTCAGTTCGCCCGGCGGGCTGAAAGCCCTCACAATGTCGAGATAAGGCAGCACCAGCGGCAGCGCTTCCTTGGAGAATCGCGCCTGCATCAGCCGCGCGATCCCGGTCAGCCATTCGCCCCCGCGCCGTGCCTCGTCGGAGGTGAGATCATAGAGGCCAGCGCCGGCATGGGTGTCGATGACGCGGAGCGCCGCGGGCTTTTCCTGCAGGTAGAGCAGGATCCGCACCAGCACGATGTGCTTGATGACGTCGGCAAAACCGCCGGCGTGAAAGGCGTGACGGTAGTTCATGAGATATCTGCGGGTCTGTACGACCGTACTTCTACTCGTCATGCCCGGGCTTGTCCCGGCCATCCACGTCTTTGTCGAGCGTGAAGAAGGCGTGGATGCCCGGGTCAGGCCCGGGCATGACGGTGGAGATCGTGTCTAACCACCCCGGATCGGCGGCATCACCACCTGGTCACGGCGGCAGGCGCGGCGGTCGGTTTCCTCACAGGCGCGGAACTGCATGTCCTTGCTCATGCAGATCCTGACCTCGCTGAGCCGCTTGCTGTCGCAGGTCACCGAGATCGCCGAACTGCCGAGGCCCGGATTGGCCTTGATGAAGGCCTCTTCGATCTCGGCAGGGGCGACCGTCTTCGGCTCTGACAATTGCAGGAATTCCTCCGGGATCTTCACCGCGGCGCGCGCCTTGCGGATGCTCTCGAAATAGGTGCGCGCGGAGAGGCCCGAGCAGGTGCCGTGCTTGTCCCATTCATTGTAGATCAGCCCGGGCGCCGGCATCAGGTCGAGCATCGAGGTCATGACGTTGCGGGCGAGCCGTGGGGCGGGACGCTGGCAATATTCCGGAAAGCCGCGCTCATATTGCGGCCAGAGCCCATGCACCACGAAGGAGTAGGGGCGTCCGTCGCACTGGACCTGCGCCCGCCTGCCATCGCCACGCTCGGAGGCCGCTTCGCAGAACGACGGCGACCAGGACAGCGCGAGCACGTAGAAATCGAACTCGCCCGGCGCGTTTTGCCGGCGATCCTGGGCGCTGACCGTGCCGATCACGACAAAATAGGCAAGGACGGAAATCAGCAGCCGGGAAACCAAGGCCAATCGAAACATAAAGCACCCCCACACTCGACCGGGTGCGAGCCTAGCAGTGAGATGGAACATTTCAAGAACAAATTGCGATGCGACGCAGCGATTGATTAGCGGGCGGCGCTATGCGGGCTTTCGAGGGTCAGGGCCGGGCCGACTTGCAGGCGGGATTATAGGCCCAGTTGCGGTCCAGTCCGGTCACGCACCATTCGACGCCCTGACCGATGCTGGCAAAGCCGCCGTCCTCGATGATCGAGAAGTGCACGGTGCGCACCTTGCCGTCGCTGAGCATCACGCTGCCCGAGCAATAGCGGCGCGGGATATTGTCGGACTGCCAGGGGCGGAAGGCGGTCTCATGGATGCGGGTATAGCCGGTGATCACAAGCGGGGAATTCCAGAACTGGCTCTCTTTTTCCTGGAACTGAGCGGCGATGGTCGGCAGCGCTGCCTCGCAGGGGGCCACCCGGCCTTCATAATTCGGCCCGGAGAGCCAGAAATTCAACTCAAGTGGGTTGGCGGCCTGCGCCGTCTGGGCGGATGCCAACAGGCCAACCAGCAGGCCGAATGCGGCGCAGAGGCCAGTTTTGGTCGAGGAAAGAACAGAGTTGCGCATGGGAATCCGCCGGACAATCCAACGCGCGGGACGGTGCCGCGAAGCCCGGGCGAGGTCAAGTGCAGCGCGGCAACACTGGCGGAGAACTCCGCAAATCTCCGGCCCACGATTCTTTTCACCGTCGCCGGCGCACTTTATGGTGCCGCCCAAGGATTTGAGGAGAGTCTGCAATGCGAAGGATTCTGGCCGCTGGCATGGTTGCCGCAGGCGCAATGCTGGCCGGTGCACCGGCACAGGCCGACTGGGTGCCCCCGTTCAAGGGCAACGATACCGGCGGCATCATCGCCTATTCGCTGGCAAGGCAGGCCGACGCGCGCCAGCTCGCGGTCGATCACTGCGCGTCTTACGGCAAGGTGGTGAAATTCCTCGCGGTGCAGCCTTATGAAGGCGGCTATGTCTCCTTCTCCTGCCGCTGGGTGCCTTGGAGCGCCGCCCAGCGGCCGCTGCGCACGCTTTATTGATCATCGGCCCCGTCACCGGCATCGCCGCATGACACGACATGTCGTCCTGCTCGGATCGGCCCTCGGCCTGGCTGTGCTGTTGCCGGGCGCGGCCGGCGCCGTCGATCTGCCGGTCCGCAAGGCGGGCCTGTGGGAGATGAAGATCGTGCGCTCGGGCGCGGCCATGCCCGAGATGACGATGCAGCATTGCACCGACGAGACCACCGACAAGGACATGAGCACGGCGGTCTCGCCGATGGCGAAGGATATCTGCTCCAAGCAGGATATCCAGAAGACGGCGACCGGCTATGTCAGCGATTCCGTGTGCGGCGTCGCTGGCGTCACAGTGACCTCGCATGCCGAGATCACCGGCGACTTCAACTCCGCCTACACGGTCAAGACGACCTCGCACGCCGATCGCGGCTCCGCGGGCGCGGCGCGCGATACCACCGCCACCATCGAGGCCAAATGGCTCGGTCCCTGCAAGGCGGACCAGAAGCCCGGCGACATCATCATGGCCGGCGGCATGAAGATGAACATCAAGGACATGGAAAAGCTGAAGGGCATGATCCCTAAGCTGCCGAAGTAGTGCTTCTCGTAGGGCGGATGGAGCGCGGCGCGTGTCCGAACTAGCTCAGCCTTGAGACGCCAGTTGTTGCGCCCTCTCCCACAAGGGGCCCACAAGGGGAGAAGGGAAGGATTTCCCTACACCGGCACTCTGACCGTCGCGCGCAGGCCGCCCATCGGGCTGTCGCCGAGCATGATGTCGCCGCCATGCGAGCGCGCGATGTCGCGGGCGATGGCCAGTCCCAGGCCAGTGCCGCCTTCGTCCTGGTTGCGGGCGTCGTCGAGCCGCAAGAACGGCTTGAACACCTCCTCGCGCATGCCCACCGGAATGCCTGGGCCGTCGTCGTCGACGGTGACCGTGAGGTAGCGGTGGTCGCGGTGGCCGGTGATCGAGATCGTGCTGGCGTGTCGCGCCGCATTGGAGACGAGATTGCCGAGGCAGCGCTTGAACGAGGCCGGCTTCACCGTCACGACGGGCAATCCGTGGAAGGCGACGGTCGCGGTATGGCCGTGGCGTTCGGCGTCGTTGCGCAATTCCTCCAGCGCCATCGCCATGTCGGTTGGCTGCGCGATCTCGCCGGAGTCGCCGCGGGCGAAGGCGAGATAGTCCTCCAGCATCATCGACATCTCGTCGACGTCCTTGCGCATGGCGTCGATCTCGGGGCCTTCGCCGAGCAGCGCGAGCTCCAGCTTGAAGCGGGTCAGGATGGTGCGCAGATCGTGCGAGACGCCGGCGAGCATGGCGGTGCGCTGCTCGATCGTGCGCTCGATGCGCGCCTTCATCTCCAGGAACGCCTGCGCTGCGCGCCGCACCTCGCGCGCACCGCGCGGCCGGAAATTCGGTGCCTCGCGGCCCTTGCCGAAGCTTTCGGCGGCGTCCGCCAGACGCAGGATCGGCTTGATCTGGTTGCGCAGGAACAGCACCGCGACGATCAAGAGGATCGTGGACGTACCGAGCATCCAGAAGATGAAGATCTCCGAATTCGACGCGTAGGCCGCGCTGCGCAGCGCGAAGATGCGCATGATCGCGTCGTCGAGCTGCACGCGGATCTCGACCAGGTTGGATCTGCCGACGGTGTCGATCCAGAACGGACGCCCGATCTGGCGGCCGAGCTGCACCGACAGCGTCTGGTCTAAAAGCGAGAAGAAGGGCTTTGGCCCGGGTGGCGGCATGTCGCCGGGGGGCAGGAAATCGACCACGAGCTGCAGCCGCTGCGCGATCCGGCGCACCTGTGCGCGGTCCTTATCCTGCGGATAGGTCTTGTAGACGTCGATGAGGGCGGCGATGTCCTGCACCACGGCGGCCGAGAGGCGGCGCGTCACCGTGTTCCAGTGCCGCTCCATGAACACGAAGGCCACCACTGTCTGCAGCACCACCATCGGCACGATCATGATCAGCAGCGCGCGGGCATAAAGGCCGGTTGGCATCCAGCTCTTGAACGCGTTTCCCATCCGGCCATTGGCTCTGGAGACGCGCTGCGAGGCGTTGCGGATCAGGCTCAGGCCCGTGTCGATCGTGCTCATGGTGAATAGGTCTTAAGGCGAGGCCACCAGGCGATAGCCGATGCCGCGCACCGCCTGCAGGAACAAGGGATTGGCGGGGTCGCGCTCGATCTTCCGCCGCAGGCGGTTGATCTGCACGTCGACGGCGCGCTCGTTGACGGTGCCGTCGCCGGTCAGCGCGCCGCGTGGCACGGTTTCGCCCGGGCTCGCGGCGAGGATGCGCAGCATCTCCCGCTCGCGGTCGGTCAAATGGATGATCTCCTCGCCCTGGCGCAACTCGCCGCGGTCGAGATGGAAGACGTACGGGCCGAAGGCGATCTGCTCCAGCGTCTGCGCTGGCGGCGGCGCGGTGCGCTTGAGGATGTTGCCGATCCGCAGCACCAGTTCGCGCGGCTCGAACGGCTTTGCCACATAGTCGTCGGCGCCGATCTGCAGGCCTTCGATGCGGGATTCCGCCTCGTGGCGCGCAGTGAGCATGATGATCGGCACCGACGAGGATGAGCGGATGAAGCGCGCGAGATCGAAGCCGTTCTCGCCGGGCATCATCACATCCAGGATCAGCAGGTCGAAATTGAGTCCGAGCAGTTTGGCGCGCGCGTCGCTGGCGCTCATGGCGGTCGTGACGCGGTAGCCTTCGCCGCAGAGGAAGCGCGAGAGAAGATCGCGGATGCGTCGGTCGTCATCGACCAGCAGCAGGTGCGGCGCGTCGTCGGCCGGTTTCATCGGCATGCGTGCCGTCGCGGCGGCAATCGTTGCTCCCTGCGTCACGTTCACTCCCTCGTCTTCTTGGCCGCGCTGCCGAAGATCGTCTCCAGCACCTTGTCGGGATCGTCGCGGTCGATCATCGCGCGCAGGAACGCCCGTACGGTCTCGACGCCGGCCGGATCGAGGCCGGCAAGCGCGCGGTTGATGCGGTCGGTCTGCAATCCTGCCAGCTTGGCCACCAGCGCTTCGCCCTTGGCGGTGGCGTAAAGCAGCCGCTGCCGCCGGTCATTGCTGCCGGTCTTCTGCAGGATGTAGCCTTCGTCGAGCAATTGCTTCAGCACGCGGCCGAGCGATTGCTTGGTGATGCGCAGGACGTCGAGAAGGTCGGCGACCTTGAGCCCGGGATAGCGTGTGACGAAATGCATCACCCGGTGATGGGCGCGGCCGAAGCCGAACGCCTCCAGTTCCTGATCGGCATCGCCGACGAAGTCGCGATAGGCGAAGAACAGGAGCTCGATAATGTCCCAGCGCAAATCGCCGGTCCGCGGTCCCGGAGCGGATACGTCCGTTCCCGGCGAATCGGGCTGTGCTGCTGCCGTTGAGAAATTTATGTCAGCCATATTGACGTATCTTGGGTTCAATGTTACAAAACTGCCAGTCACGACGAAATTTTAGATCGTTTCGTCCCTGGCGAAGTTAGAACGGCCACGAGCAGACCAGTGATGGAGGCTTGGGCCGCAAATTGGGACTACCGTGCGATTGTCGAGCGGCATTTCGACAAAACATACTGGACTTCAGCATCCGGCAAAAGCATGTCCTTGAGGACATGACGGCGATGGAAACCGGCCGCCAGGCTGGTGGTGGAGTCCAGACCTATTGAGCCATGGGGCCCGAAGAGGCCGGCGCCAGGAATCGCGCCGACTCCGACAGCGGGAAGCAAGAAGATGAGTTTGAAATTCGAAATCCAGCCTGCGCCTAATCCGACGTCCGACAAGGAGCGCGCGGCAAAGCTCGTGGACCCGGGCTTCGGCCGGATTTTCACCGATCACATGGCCATCGTCCGCTACAATCAGGCGAAGGGCTGGCATGGCGCGCGCATCGAATCCCGCGCGAATTTTCCAATTGATCCGGCCCTGGCCGTCCTGCACTACGCGCAGGAAATTTTCGAAGGCCTCAAGGCCTACAAGCGCGACGACGGCGGCGTGAACCTGTTCCGCCCCGACGCCAATGCCCGGCGCTTCTGGAATTCGGCTGAGCGCATGGCCATGGCGCCGCTGCCCGAGCCTGTGTTCATCGAGGCGGTCGAGCAGCTCGTGCGCATCGACCGCGCCTGGATTCCAGGCGGCGAGGGCAGTCTCTACCTGCGGCCGTTCATGATCGCGAGCGAGGTCTTCCTCGGCGTGAAACCATCAGCGGAATACATCTTCGCCGTCATCGCCTCGCCAGTCGGCTCCTATTTCAAGGGCGGACCCGCGCCGGTGTCGATCTGGGTGTCGGAGAACTACACGCGCGCCGCGATCGGCGGCACCGGCGCCGTCAAATGCGGCGGCAATTACGCCGCCAGCCTGCGCGCGCAGGCCGAGGCCATCGAACACGGCTGCGATCAGGTCGTTTTCCTCGATGCGGTCGAGCGCCGCTATATCGAGGAACTCGGCGGCATGAACGTGTTCTTCGTGTTCGACGACGGCTCGCTGTTGACGCCGCCGCTCGGCACGATCCTGCCGGGCATCACCCGCGACTCGATCATCGCGCTCGCAAAGGATTCCGGCACGCGCGTGCGCGAGGAGGCCTACACGATCGACCAGTGGCGCGCTGATGCCGCCAGCGGAAAGCTTAAGGAGGCCTTCGCCTGCGGTACGGCGGCCGTCATCTCGCCGATCGGCAAGGTGCGCTCCACGAAGGGCGATTTTCTCATCAATGGCGGCGAGGCCGGCCCTGTCGCCATGGGGCTGCGCAAGAAGCTGGTCGACATCCAGTACGGTCGCGCGGCCGACCCGCACAACTGGATCAGAAAGGTGCTGTGACCGGTGGCGGAATTATTCCGCCGCTTCGGCGTGACGGTTGCCGCATTCTCCATCCGCTGGTAAACGCGCGCCCATGGCCGACAAACCGAAAAAACCGCAGAAGCTGAAGGCACGCCTGCCGCGCGGGCTGGAAGATCGCGGTCCTACCGCGATCGCCGCGACGCGCCGGATGACCGAGACCATCCGCGAGGTGTTCGAGCGCTACGGGTTCGAGCCGGTGGAGACGCCGGCGATGGAATATACCGATGCGCTCGGCAAGTTCCTGCCCGACCAGGACCGCCCGAACGAGGGCGTGTTCTCGTTCCAGGACGATGACGAGCAGTGGATCTCGCTGCGCTACGACCTGACCGCGCCGCTCGCCCGCTATGTCGCCGAGAATTTCGATCATCTGCCGAAGCCCTATCGCAGCTATCGCGCCGGCTACGTCTTCCGCAACGAGAAGCCGGGCCCCGGCCGCTTCCGCCAGTTCATGCAGTTCGATGCCGATACGGTGGGCAGCGCATCGCCGGCCGCCGATGCCGAGATGTGCATGATGGCGGCTGACACGTTGGAGGCGCTGGGGATTCCGCGTGGCTCCTATCTGGTGAAGGTGAATAATCGAAAGGTGCTCGATGGAGTGATGGAATCGATCGGGATCGGCGGCGATGACAATGCGGGCCGCCGGCTGACGGTGCTTAGAGCAATCGACAAATTCGATCGCCTAGGTGTTGAAGGCGTGCGTCAGTTGCTTGGTGAGGGGCGCAAGGACGAAAGCGGCGATTATACCAAGGGTGCCGGTCTGGGCGACGATCAAATATCCTATGTCTTTGCGGTGATACACTCGACAGTCGCGATACAAGGACGGGCAGGAGGCGGTGAAGCGTATGGCAACGCGGCTGCGTTCACGCCACATGAGCGTTTCCCATTCAACGAATCGTTTGTGAAGAATGCCAACGTCCTGTTTGCAGAAGGCGTAACTGAGCTCGCGCAGATTAAGAGCTTCCTTCATGCCGGCGGCTACGATGATGATCGTGTTTGCATCGACCCTTCCGTCGTCCGCGGTCTCGAATACTACACCGGCCCCGTCTACGAAGTAGAACTGCTCCTCGATACCAAGGACGAAAAAGGCCGTCCCGTCCGCTTCGGCTCGGTCGGCGGCGGCGGTCGCTACGACGGTCTCGTCTCGCGCTTTCGCGGCGAGCCCGTCCCGGCGACAGGCTTTTCCATCGGCGTGTCGCGGCTGCAGGCGGCGCTGACGCTGCTCGGCAAGCTCGATACGCGGCCGCAATTCGGGCCCGTGGTGGTGACGGTGTTCGATCGAGACCGGGTCGCGGATTATCAAAAAATGGTCGCGCAACTCCGTAGCGCCAACATCCGCGCCGAGCTCTATCTTGGCAACCCCAAGAACATGGGCAACCAGCTCAAATATGCCGACCGCCGCAACTCGCCTTGCGTCATCATCCAGGGCTCGGATGAACAGGCGCGCGGAGAAGTGCAGATCAAGGACCTGATCGAAGGCGCGAAGGCTGCCGCGGCGATCGCTTCGAACCAGGAGTGGCGCGAGACGCGGCCGGCGCAGTTTTCGTGTGCGGAAGCCGACCTCGTCGCGAAGGTGCGCGAGGTGCTGGCGCGGCATGACGTGACGTGGGGATAGCCATTACCGCGAGGCGTCATGCCCGGGCTTGTCCCGGGCATCCACGTCTTGTTTGATAGAAAAGAGCGTGGATGGCCGGGACAAGCCCGGCCATGACGGTAACAGGGAGAAGACAGAATGCCTGAGATCACCGTGAGCATGGCCGCCGGCCGCACCGACGAACAGAAGGCCGGCATGATGCGCGACATCACGCAGGCGCTGGTCAAGAATCTCGGGGTCGACGCCGAAGCCGTCGTGATCCAGATCAACGAGGCGCCGCTCACCCACAAGATGAAGGGCGGCAAGACGTTTGTCGAGCGCGCCGCAGCGGCGAAGAAGTAGCTCGCGCAGAAAGTAGTCGTCCCCGCCTTGTGCGCAATTGCGCACTGGAGCGGGGACCCATAACCACAGAATTGCGTTGTGGCAGCGAGCTGCCAATCGCCAGCCTTCGCCAAATAACTTGCTGCGGTTATGGGTCCCGGATCGGCGCTCACTGCGTTCGCTTGTCCGGGACGACAGCGTGTGTGAGGCAACATGGACGCCCGTGACATCATCAAGATCGGCATGAGTGCCGAGCGCACCCTCGTGGTGCCGCCCGAGCGCACCGTCGGGCATTTCGTGCCTGGCATGCCGATGGTCTACGCCACGCCGATGATGATCCTGGAGATGGAGCTGGCCTCGGGCGATGCCATCCGCGGCAGCCTTCAACCCGGCTGGGTCACCCTGGGCACCGAGGTCGATATCCGCCATCTCTGGGCCGCACCCGTCGGCGCTTTGGTGCGCACCACCGCAAGAGTCATCGCCGTGGAGCGCCGCGTGATCCGCTTCGAGGTCGAAGCCTTCCATGGCGAGCGCAAGATCGGCGCCGGCCGCCACGCCCGCGGCCTCGTCAATGTCGAGAATTTCACCAGGCGGCTTGCGGAGCGGTAGATTCCATGGGGCGGTGAGCGCGCCCTTTCCGGTAGGTTTGGGTTTCCACACTCGAACCATCGGAGAGTCTGATGCAAGCATTGACCAAGAACACGCCCACCGCCGGGCATTGTGGCACGATTTTCGTTGCGATCGAACTGAGTCAGAAGACGTGGCTGGTGACGCTGCACAGTCCGGATCGGGACCGGGATATCGCGCCACAAGCTGGAAGGCGGCGATCACGCCGGGCTGCTGGCGCTGATCGAGCAGGTCAAGGCCCGGGCGACTGCGAAGCTTGGAGCGGCGCCGCGGGTGGTGAGCTGCTACGAGGCTGGCTATGACGGCTTCTGGCTGCACCGGCTGCTCGCGGCGGCTGGGATCACCAACTTCATCTTCGACCCGGCGAGCATCGCGGTGGAGCAACGGGCGCGGCGGGCGAAGACAGACCGGATCGATGGCGAGCTTCTGCTGCGCACCTTGATGGCTCATTTGCGAGGCGAGCCGCGGGTGGTGCGGATCGTCCGGGTGCCGAGCGTGGCCGAGGAGGACGCCCGGCGCGCCAGCCGCGAACGCGAACGACTGGTGAAGGAGCAGACGGGGCACACCAACCGGATCAAGGCGCTGCTGCGCCTGTTGGGCATGGCGGCCGGCACCTTGCGACGACGGACCTGGCTCGCCTGGCTGGAGCAGCAGCGGGACTGGCAAGGGCAGCCGCTGCCGCCGCAGCTTCTGGCCGAAGTGAAGCGCGAGCATGCCCGGCTGATGCTGGTGCGCGACCAGCTCAAGGCGCTGGAGCAGGCCCAAGTCGCTACAGAAGTCGCGGCAGAAGTCGCGGCGGAAGCCGCCGCGGCGCCGGCGCCGATGGCGAAGCGACGGGATCAGTTGCAGCAGCTCAAGGCGCTCGGCCCGGCGTTTGCCGCGACGCTGGTGAACGAGGTGTTCTACAAGGACTTCCGCAACCGGCGCGAGGTCGCCAGCTATTGCGGATTGGCGCCCAGTCCCTGGCAAAGCGGCAGCATCGATCGCGAGCAGGGGATCAGCAAGGCCGGCAACCGGCGCGCCCGCCACAAGACGATCGAACTGGCCTGGCTCTGGCTGCGCCATCAGCCGGACAGCGCGCTCAGCCGCTGGTTCCGCACCCGCACCGAAAACGCCGGCAAGCGCGCCAAGCGCATCGCCATCGTCGCGCTGGCGCGCAAGCTGATCGTGGCGCTGTGGCGCTATCTCACCACCGGCCTTGTTCCGGAGCAGGCCGTGATGAAGGCCTAGCACCGGACCACGCCACCAGGGCGAGGCGGCTCCGCGCCGCGCGCCCCGTACAGGATGGATGATGACCGTGCCACCCAGGGGCCCAACCAGGCCGCTTTGTAGATGGGTCTCATCCTCTTGGCTTCCTCGCCGCAAGCATGCGGAATGTGGGTACGGATCAGCCGATCCGACCGGATATGAGGTGATGCAGTGAGCTGCAGAAATCTTCGGAAGCCAATCCTCGCCCGGGGCCCGGTCGTCGCGCTGCGCTACGCATGGCTCCGCGCGCCGCCCTCTCACTGCAAAAACCCAACCCGCACCGGTTCAAGAGCCTTGACTCACAAAGCCCCATATGAGGGTGGGCAAAGCGTAGCGTGCCCACCATCCACGTTCCACACGCAATGGTGGGCACGCTTCGCTTTGCCCACCCTACAGGATCCCGCTACTTCGCCAATTCCTTCGATCGCTTCGTCGCGGCGGCAATCGCGCGGATCATCAGCGGCCGCAAGCCGTCGGCGGCCATCAGCACGTCCAGCGCGGCGGCGGTGGTGCCGCCGGGCGAGGTGACGTTCTGACGCAGGGTTGCCGCCGGCAGCTCCGAGCGATGCAGCAATTCGCCGGAGCCGGCGACGGTTGCGCGTGCCAGCTTGGTGGCGAGGTCGTCCGGCAATCCGGCCTCGACACCGGCGCGCGCGAGTTCTTCGGCGAGCAGGAACACGTAGGCCGGGCCGGAGCCGGAGACCGCGGTCACGGCGTCGATCAGGCCCTCATCGTCGACCCATTCCACCGCGCCGGTGGCACGCAGCAGTGCATCCGCGGTCGCGCGCTGTGCGGCGCTGACGTTGTTCGCGGCGACCGCGACCGTGATGCCGCGGCCGATTGAGGCCGGCGTGTTCGGCATCGCGCGCACCACCGCGCCGCCGCAGACCTCTTGGAGCGAGGCGATGGTTGTTCCGGCCATGATCGAGACGACGAGTGTCGATGGTGCGACCAGCGACTTGAGCGCCGCGCCGGCGTCACGGAACGATTGCGGCTTGACCGCGACCACCAGCGTGTCGACGGGCCCTGCGTCTTCCGGATTGAGACGGACGCCCTTCGCGGCAAGCGCGCTGATCTCCGTTGACGGCTGCGGGTCGATCACGACGACGCGCCCGGCATCGAGGCCTCCGGCGAGCCAGCCGGTCAACATCGCCCCACCCATCTTGCCTGCGCCGGCGAGCGCAATGGTGCCGGTGATTTGCTGCAAAACGCTATTGTTGCTCAAGGGCGTCACCACCACTCCTGTCGTCCCGGGCTTGACCCGGGACCCATAACCACCTGCGGTTCTAGTCAGGCGCAGAACGCGCGACAAGCATTTTAGCCACACGGGGACATCACGCGGTATGGGTCCCGGCTCAAGGCCGGGACGACGGCGAGTGCGCGGATGCAGTGTTCCTAAGCCTCGCCCTCGGTCTCGAACATCGCGGCGCTCATCGCTTCCTGGGCGGTCTTGCCGGCCCACACCACGAATTGGAATGCCGGGTAGTAGCGCTCGCAGGCGTGGATGGCGCCGACCAGCATGCTCTCGCATTGCGCGGTCGATGCGTTCAGCCCGCCGGGCAGCACCAGCGCCTGACGATGCATGATCATGCCGGTGTGGGTCCACAGATCGAAATGGCCGATCCACAATTGCTCGTTGATGGCGGCGATCAGCCGCTGTGCTTCGGGTCGGCGCGCCGGCGGAATCTTCATGTCGAAGGCGCAGGCCAGATGCAGCGCCTCGATCTCGCTCATCCAGGTGAAGGAGAGCTGATAGTCGGTCCAGTCGCCCTTGGAGACGATCGTGACCTCGTCGCCGGCGCGCTCGAACGCCCAGTTGTTATCGGTCGCGATATCTTCGACCACCGCGAGCGGATGGTTTTCGGAATCGATTACGCCTTCGAGGAGGGACATGCCGTCTCGACCCTTGTTCTTCTGACTTTATTGGTACGCACGCGGAAGGCCGGCCTGCACCAGATAACGCATGGTTGCCGACTGCAGGCCCCTCCATCGCCTTCCCGATCGCTCCGAGGCTTGCCATGATGAAGTGATGTGATTTGCGGAATCCGCGCAACCGGGGCCCGAGTCCGTCCACAGCCAAAGGCGCGCTCGTCCACAGCTCATCGCCGCCATAATTATTAACGCGAGAACAAACCGGAATCGGATTTGCGCGACCGTCGTAATCGTTAACGCGAGCGCCGCGTTTCGGATCGAGCCGGGGCACTCAGGACTTGCCAAGGGGGCATCAAGGGGTCGCCAAGCGGTCGTCAAGGCTCGCGCCGGGCACATGGGGAACATGCCGATTCGCCATGCCAAGGCGCTTGCCGCATCCCTCGATTTGGCAATAGCTTTGGGCAGGTCGTCCATTCCGGGCGGCCGATGTTCTCAGGGCGGGGTGAAAGTCCCCACCGGCGGTAAGGGCCTGACGGCCCAAGCCCGCGAGCGCCTTGCTCCTCCCCGGGGCAGGGGTCAGCAGATTCGGTGCAATTCCGAAGCCGACGGTCAAAGTCCGGATGAAAGAGAACGGTTGCGGCAGCCTCGCCATCGCGCGTGGCTATGGTCGTTTTCCGTATGCCCTGATTCTGGTCCTTAACGAGGAAAGCCATGAATCAGATGTTGCAAGACGCCGAAGTCCAAACTCCCGAAGCCGAGGAAGTCCAGTCGCCGCCCGAGGTTACCACGCCGGCAACCCCAGAGCCGCCACCGGCGCCCACGCATCCGCGTTTCGCCAAGCCACAGCGCGTTGCGTTCGTGCAATCGTCCTGGCACCACGAGGTGGTGGAGGAATGCCGCATCGCCTTCCTCGCCGAGATGGAGGCGCGTCACGTCACCAATATCGACGTGTTCGAGGTGCCGGGCTCGTTCGAGATCCCGCTGCACGCGCAGATTCTTGCCAAGACGCGCCGCTACACGGCGATCGTCGCCGCCGGCCTCGTCGTCGACGGCGGCATCTACCGCCACGAATTCGTCGCCGACACCGTGATCAAGGCGCTGATGGACGTGCAGTTGCGCACGGAGGTGCCGGTGTTCTCGGCGGTGCTGACGCCGCAGCAGTTCCACGAGACCGAGGTGCATTACGATTTCTTCCGCAAGCATTTCGCCATCAAGGGCGTGGAGGTCGCGGAAGCCTGCGCCAAGACGTTGCACAGCCTTGAGCGCCTGCGCGGCCAGGTCGCTGCGGGGATCGTGGGGTAGGTTGATCGCGGAATCGTAGGGTGGGCAAAGCGAAGCGTGCCCACCATTACGAGCGGAGCGTTGACGGTGGGCACGCTTCGCTTTGCCCACCCTACAACATCAAGAGTTTCAGTCGAACAGGCTCGACACCGACTCTTCCGCAGCGGTGCGGGCGATCGCCTCGGAGATCAGACCGGCGATCGAGAGCGTGCGGATGTTGGCGGAATTCCTCACCGCTTCGGTCGGCAGGATCGAGTCGGTGATGACGAGCTCTTTCAGCTTGGACGAGGCGATGCGCGCTGCGGCGCCGCCGGACAAGACGCCGTGGGTGATGTAGGCGAACACTTCCTTGGCGCCGTTGGCGATCAGGGCATCGGCCGCGTTCACCAGGGTGCCGCCGGAATCCACGATGTCGTCGACGAGGATGCAGGTGTAGCCGGCGACATCGCCGATCACGTTCATCACTTCCGATTCGCCCGGCCGCTCACGGCGCTTGTCGATGATCGCCAGCGGCGTGTTGATGCGCTTTGCAAGGCCGCGTGCGCGGACCACGCCGCCGACGTCGGGCGACACCACCATCACGTTGCTGAGGGCGAAGCGCTCGCGGATATCGCGCACCATCACCGGCGAAGCGTAGAGATTGTCGGTCGGAATGTCGAAGAAGCCCTGGATCTGGCCGGCATGCAGGTCGAGCGTCATCACCCTGTCGGCGCCGGCATGGGTGATCAGGTTCGCGACCAGTTTTGCCGAGATCGGCGTGCGGGAGCCGGATTTCCGGTCCTGCCGCGCATAGCCGAAATAGGGCACCACCGCCGTGATGCGGCGGGCGGAAGCCCGGCGCAGCGCGTCGGTGATGATCAGGAGTTCCATCAGGTGATCGTTGGCCGGAAACGACGTCGACTGCAGGATGAAGACATCGGAGCCGCGGACGTTTTCCTGGATCTCGACGAAGATCTCCATATCGGCGAAGCGCCGGACCACGGCCTTGGTCAGGGACAGGCCGAGCCCGTCAGCGATCTCTTGCGCCAGCACAGGATTGGAGTTGCCAGCTACCAGCTTGATCGCGCCGTTCTTGGCCGACATGGACGCTTCTCCCCGGGGTTTGCTCGATACCATGTCCAACATCTCAAGTACCTACAGAACCGGCGGGTTTCGATGGGCGACGAGATATCAGGCGAGGGGAGCAGCGGCAACCCGTCACACCCGTTATCCCGGCCAAAAAATGACAGCTTTTTGACTATCCCGAACGTTTAGTTAGCGCTGTAGCCGAGAGCTACGACCCCGGATTCTTTCGGTTCGGGGGCGCTCGCGACCGCAGGTCCCTGCCGGCTGGGCGCCGAGGCGGGCGCTGGCGCATCAGCCGGCCCGCCATTGATCATGCTGCTGAGGCCGCTCAGGCCCGCTTGTGCGATCTTGCGCAGGACCAGGTCGTCGGCGGCAGCCCAGGCGTCACGGCCGGTCTTGCCGGCCGGTTCTTCGCCGGAGAGGCGCAAGGCGCGCTGCTGATTGGCGTCATAGACGTCCCAGACCCAGGCGATGATGGTCTTGCTGCGCACGACCTGCGCCGAGAGATAGCTGCGCACGCGGTAGGCGGCCGCGCCTTCGCGCGACACGATCGCGAGATCGCGCAGTTTCGATTCGCTGTCGAGCACACCGACCATGCGGTCGAACACTTGTGGCGGCGGGCCGTCGATCGATTCGAACGCGACCGTCGAACCGCTGCCGCCGGCCATCGCATAGGCATTGTTCGCCGCGCCGTTGTTGGCGCAGCCACCGAGCGCGCAGGCCGCAAGCAGCAACGTCGCGACCATCGCGGCGCGCGCAATTCGGGAAAGGGTGACGATGGTGTCGCTCATCATCCCCCCGATATCGTTAAAATACGTTAAGGTCTAGGGCGGCGAGGCCACAGCGCCGGCTCGACAGATTCCGGACGTTGATCGAAATTTTCGTTGAAGTTTAAGTACTTCCAGCGGCCGCGGTCATTTTTCCAGGGCGATGGCGTGCACGTGGCGGCCATAATCGCCTTCCTTCCGATGCACCGAGCGGCGGTAGCTGTAGAAGCGTTCGTCGGAATAGGTGTCGATACCGATGTCGTCGATCATCAGGATACCGGCGTTCTCCAGCCGCATCCGGATATAGCCGCCGAGGTCGAACATCGCGTGTCCTTCGCGCTCGCCGGGCAGGAAGAAGAGGGCGTTGTCCGCATCGGCCTCCAGAAAGCGCGCGACGAATTCGGGCCCCACTTCATAGGAGTGCTGGCGGATCAAGGGGCCGATTGCGGCGACGATGCTGCTGCGGTCGGCGCCGAGCCTTTCCATCGCCTCGACGGTCGATTCCAGCACGCCGGTCTGCGCGCCTTTCCAGCCGGCATGCGCCGCGCCGATCACGCGGGCATTGGGATCGACGAACAGGATCGGGCCACAATCGGCCGCGGTCACGCCAATCGCAAGGTTTTGGGTGCGGGTGACGATGGCGTCGCCCTTCGGCCGCGCGTCACTCGCCCATGGTGTGGTGGCGACCACGACGTCGGGCGAATGCACCTGGTAGAGCGTGAGCAGGCGGTCGGGCCCGACCCCCATGCGTTCCGCCATGCGCCGGCGGTTTTCCGCGACCTTATTGGCGTCGTCATTCGAGCCGATGCCGCCGTTGAGGCCGGCATAGATGCCCTCGGACACGCCGCCGTCGCGCGAGAAAAAGGCGTGGCGCAGGCCGGGAATGGCTGAGAGCAGCGGGGAAGCCAGGGTCATGAACGTTCCGCATCATGTGGGTAATCGCTCAGCCCCGCGATCGAGGTGAGCTCCGGGTGGGAGACCGCCATGGCCTTGAACATTGAGCCCATGCCGCCGCGGCCGCTGTCGGTCAATCGTTTCAGCGCTCCGGCGATCTCGGTGGCGACTTCGGGCGTGGCCTTTGCCATCAATCCCGCGGCGCGCGCCTCGATGCCAAGGCGCTTTAAGAATTCACCCTGCGTCACCGGGCCGTGGACGCGCGCGCCGACATCTTCGGCGGCGCGTGCCAGCGCCTGGAAATCGATATGGGCGGTGACGTCGGTCTGGCCTGGATGCTTCAGTGGATCGGCAAAGCTGTGGCGGGCGATCGCCTGGAAGGTGTCGCCGGCATCGCTGCGCAGATGGCCATAATCGATGATCAGCGCTGCGCCGTCCTGATCGCGCACGCGGCTGGCGAGCTTCATGATCTCGGTGTCGGGCCGCCATTCGAACACCGCGCCGATGGGAGCGGCGCGCACCAGCGGCGGCAGCAGCACGTCGAAGCGCGGTATTGGCTCGGGTGCGGTGCCGAATGTGAGGTTGCCATTGCTGTCGAGCTGGATCACGCGTTCGTGCCAGCCGTTCTCGCCCCTCACCACCTGATGGATCGGCAGCACGTCGAAATATTCGTTGGCGAGGATCACCGCCGGCCCCTCGGGCACGTCGTCGATGCTCGCGTGCCAGGTGATGTCGCGGACACTGCCCAGGGTCGCGCGCTGCTTCTCGCGCAGCACCGGATTGATCTCGACCAGATGCACGCTGAGCGCCTGATAGAGCGGCGGCAGTACCCGCAGCGCCCGCAGCGCGTCCGCCATCATGGTGCCGCGGCCGGGGCCGATCTCGACCAGCCGCAACGAGTCAGGCGAACCGATCGCGCGCCAGATCGAGGCCGACCACAGCCCCAGGAGTTCGCCAAACATCTGGCTGACCTCGGGGGCGGTGGTGAAATCGCCCTCACGGCCCAGCGGGTCACGCGACACGTAATAGCCGTGCTGCGGATGCATCAGGCATAATTCCATGTAGCGCCAGACCGGCATCGGGCCGGATGATTTGATCAGCTTCTTGATCTCGGACAGCAGCGGCGAAACTTCGGTCACATCCAGCCTTAAATCGAACTCGGTACCGGCTGCGGCGCCCTGCGGCGCCAAGCCATCACGACCATGATAGTGCCGACAATAACCATCGGCACCGACAACAGCATTCCCATGGTCAGCCCGCCCCACAGGAATCCGAGCTGCGGGTCGGGCTCGCGGAAGTGTTCGCCGATGATGCGGGCGATGCCATAGATCAAGATGAAGCTGCCGAGCACCAGGCCGGGCCGCTTCAACGCACCCATCCGGATCATCACCGCCAGTATCGTGAACAGCAGGATGCCCTCGAGCCCGGCTTCATAGAGCTGGCTCGGATGCCGCGGCAGCGGTCCGCCATTGGGAAACACTATGGCCCAGGGCAGGCTCGGATCGGCGGGCCGACCCCACAATTCGCTGTTAATGAAATTGGCAAGGCGGCCAAGGAACAAGCCGATCGGCGCCACCGCGGTGGTCATGTCGCCGAGCGACAGGATCGGGACGCGGTTCCGGCGCGCAAACCACATCACCGCGACGACACAGCCGAGGAAGCCGCCATGGAACGACATGCCGCCCTTCCACAGTTCGAAGATCTCGGCGGGGTGCTGAACGAAGAACGGCAGGTTGTAGAACAGCACATAGCCGGTCCGGCCGCCGACGATGATGCCGAGCGTGACCCAGAGAATGAAGTCGTCCATCTGGGTGAGCGTAATCGGCGCCGGCCCGCCCCACAATTTTTCGTTCTTGATCATCGCCCGCGCGTAGATCCAGCCGATCACGATGCCGCAGATGTAAGCGAGCGCGTACCAGCGGATCGCGATCGGTCCGATCGAGATGGCGATCGGATCGAACACGGGGAAATCGATCAAGAGGAAGGGCATCGCACCTCAGGCTATGCGGACAGATTGCGGCGATAGAGCGAGAGCAGCCGCTCCCAGTGCCGCTCGGCGGCATCACGATGATAGACCGGGCGCTTCGGGAAGGCGAAGCCGTGATGGGTGGCGGGATAGATCTCGACCTCGTTGTTCGATCCCTTCATGCCGGCCTGCACTTTTTCGATGATCTCCATCGGCGCGTAGATGTCGGTCTCGGCACAGGCGAAATAGAGCTCGGCCTTGGTCTTGCCAGCCGCCAGATGCGGACTGTCGGGCTGGTCGGTCGCCAGATGCGTGCCGTAGACCGAGGCGGCGGCCCTCACGCTGTCAGGAAAATGCGTCGCCGCGTTGATCGCATAGCGCCCGCTCATGCAATAGCCGACGGTGCCGACGATGCGCGTATTCGCGGCAGCCTGGCCCTCGGCATAGGCGAGCAGGGCCTTGGTATCATCCATCACCATGGGGATGTTGATCGAGTGCATCAATTCGAACATGCGCTTGCGCTCGGGCGATTCCGGATCGGGATTGATCGGCCCGAGCTCCATGACGCCGGCGCGATAATAGAGGTTCGGCAGCATCACATAGTAACCGGATGTGCCGAGCCGGCGCGCCATGTCGCGCAGCTCTTCGCGGATCGCCGGCGCATCCATGTAGAAGATGATCACCGGAAACGGGCCGCCGCGCTCGGGATGGCTGATGAAAGTGGTGGTCTTGCCGTCCTTGGTCGGGATATCGATTTGCTGGTCGATCATGGGCGTTTCTTTGGTTCGTGATTCCTGTCCCTTGGGCGTTGAGTACGATTGCAAGGAAACCGGAGCATGACAAGGCGAGCGGCATCATGGGTCATTTGCGGTCTTGAACCACGCGCTTTTGATTGCCATTGTCTTGATCGCCCAAGGGAGTGCGGCAAGTGCGGAGAGCCAGATGACCCAGACCACGAACCGGTTTTTTGACGAGATCGGTCGCCTCATGAACGACGCCGCCGGCGCCGCCCAGGGCGTCAAGCGCGAAGTCGACTCGGTCATGCGCAATCAGGCCGAACGCGTCCTGCGCGACCTCGATGTCGTCCGGCGCGAGGAATTCGAGGCGGTGAAGGACATGGCCCGCCTGGCGCGCGAGGAAAACGAGGCGCTGAAGGCGCGGATCGTAGCGCTGGAGGCCAAACTCGGGACCTCGCCGGGCACCGCAGCGTGAAGGCGGACGGGTAGGGCTGTTTCTCACGCATTCCGCCGTCATGCCCGGGCTTGTCCCGGGCATCCACGTTCTTTCTTCCTGTCGACCGAAGGGCGTGGATGGCCGGGACGAGCCCGGCCATGACGAACTGGGGAGGGCAATGCTTCCCAAATCACCGCCCATTTTCCTTGTCATTTCGGCCCTTTGGGGCTAAAAGCCCGCCACGTCCGCAGCCCCCGCACCCCTGGAGGCTTGCTGCGGCACGCGAAACGGGGCCGCGATGCGGCCTTTAACTTTTTGCAAAACAAGGACTTAGACTGATGGCGACCGTCAAGGAATTGAAGGCGACCGCACGTCCGAAGAGCGGCAAGGGGGCCGCCCGGGCTGAGCGTCGCGCCGGGAGAGTTCCCGGAGTGATCTATGGTGACAACAAGCCCCCGCTGACCATCTCGGTCGAGGACCGCGAGCTGCGGCAGCGCATCCTCGCAGGCCGGTTCCTGACGACGCTGTTCGACATCGATCTCGAGGGCAAGAAGCACCGCGTGATTCCGCGCGACTATCACCTCGACCCGGTGAAGGACTTCCCGCTTCATGTCGACTTCATGCGGCTCGGCGAAGGCGCGACCATCCGCGTCAGTGTCCCCCTGCACGTCATCAACGCGGAAACGGCGCCCGGCGTGAAGCGCGGCGGCACCGTCAACATCGTCACCCACACGATCGACCTCGAATGCTCGGTCGAAAACATTCCGCAGTACATCGACGCCGACGTCGGCGCGCTGGAAATCAGCTACTCGCTGCATCTGTCCGACATCAAGCTGCCGAAGGGCGTCAAGGCGCTGTCGCGCGAGGACGCCACGCTCGTGACCATCGTGCCGCCGTCCGGCTACGCTGAAGAGCAGAAGGCGGCAGCGGCAGGTGCGGCCGCTCCCGCGGCAGGCGCTGCGGCTCCGGCTGCAGGCGCGGCTGCTCCGGCGGCTGCGGCTCCAGCGGCGGGTGCTGCCAAGGCGCCGGCCGGTGGCGACAAGAAGAAGTAAGCGGACGCGGGATGCCGCGTCATGCGACTCTTTGTTGGCCTCGGTAACCCCGGCGCGAAATACGCTGATAACCGGCACAACATCGGGTTCATGGCCGTGGATGAGATTGCGCGGCGTCATGGTTTCGCACCGTGGCGCCGCCGCTTTCAGGGCGAGACATCCGAAGGACTCCTCGGTCATGAGAAGGTGGTGCTGCTGAAGCCGACCACCTACATGAACGAGTCCGGGCGCGCGGTGCAGGAAGCGCAGAATTTCTTCAAGCTTTCCGCCGCCGACATCACCGTGTTCCAGGACGAGCTCGAGCTGCCGGCGGCAAAGGTGCGCGTGAAGATCGGCGGCGGCATCGCCGGGCATAACGGCCTGCGCTCCATCTCCGCGCATATCGGCAACGACTATCGCCGGGTCCGGCTCGGGATCGGTCATCCCGGCATCAAGGCACTCGTGCACAGTCACGTGCTGTCGGATTTCGCCAAGAGCGATTGGCCGTGGGTCGAAGCGCTCTGCGAGGCGATCGCCGACAATGCCGGCCTGCTGGCAATGGGGCACGACTCGTCGTTCCAGAACAAGGTGCATCTGACGATGCAGGCGAAGGGGTTCTTCGACAGCAAGGAAGAGGGCGGAAACTAACGCTCGTTCCTCAAGTCAATTCAGCCGCCGCACATTCGCGCGGGAGATCGGAAAGTACGATGGGATTCAAATGCGGGATCGTCGGGTTGCCCAATGTCGGCAAGTCGACGCTGTTCAATGCGCTGACCGAGACGGCCGCGGCGCAAGCGGCGAACTATCCGTTCTGCACCATCGAGCCGAATGTCGGCGAGGTCGCCGTCCCCGATCCGCGGCTCGACAAGCTCGCTGCGGTGGCAAAGTCGGCGCAGATCATTCCGACCCGGCTGACTTTCGTCGACATCGCCGGCCTGGTCCGCGGCGCCTCCAAGGGGGAAGGGCTCGGTAACCAGTTCCTTGCCAACATCCGTGAGGTCGACGCGATCGCGCATGTGGTGCGCTGCTTCGAGGATTCCGACATCACCCATGTCGAAGGCAAGATCGCGCCGCTGGCCGACATCGAAACCATCGAAACCGAATTGATGCTCGCCGATCTCGACAGCCTCGAGAAACGCGTCGACAATCTCACCAAGAAGGCCAAGGGCAACGACAAGGACGCCAAGGAACAGCTCGACCTCGTCAACCGCACGCTGGTGCTGCTCCGTGAGGGGCGGCCCGCGCGCGCGGTCGAGCGCAAGCCGGAAGAGGAGCGTGCTTTCCGCATGCTCGGGCTTCTGAGTTCCAAACCGGTGCTCTATGTCTGCAATGTCGAGGAGAGCTCGGCCAAGGATGGCAACAGCTTTTCGAAGCAGGTGTTCGAGCACGCGAGGAAAGAGGGCGCGGTCGCCGTCGTGATCTCCGCCAAGATCGAATCCGAGATCGCAACGCTGTCACGCGAGGAGCGCACCGACTTCCTGGAGACGCTTGGGCTCGAGGAAGCCGGCCTGGACCGCCTGATCCGCGCCGGCTACGAGTTGCTCCATCTCATCACCTATTTCACGGTGGGTCCGAAGGAAGCCCGTGCCTGGACGATCGACCGCGGCACCAAGGCGCCGCAGGCGGCCGGCGTGATCCATACCGATTTCGAGAAGGGCTTCATCCGCGCCGAGACCATCGCCTATGACGACTACGTCGCGCTCGGCGGCGAAGGCGGCGCCCGCGATGCCGGCAAGCTGCGTCTGGAAGGCAAGGACTACGTCGTCGCCGACGGCGACGTGATGCATTTCAGGTTCAATACCTGATCACCGCATCCCGCCCTGGTCGCGGATCGCGCCGAGATGCTCGTTGATGCGGAACACGATCAGGATGAATTCGGCGGCGATGCGCGAGAGCACGATGCCGACCACGATGCTGGCGAGCGAGGCGAGCAGCAGGATGAAGCCGCCGAACGGGCTGATCGCCATCGCGGCCAGGCTCCAGAGGATTCCGTAAATGCCGAACAGCACGATCACGCCGATGACCAGCCAGTAGAACGTCTTGATGATCGTGGGGGTGATGAAGCGGTCCCACTGAAACAGGTCTTGAAAATCGAACATCGGTGGATTCTCCCGGCCAATCGATCTTGAGTCGCGCCGAAGCAGGGCTAGCTCCGAACCTGTGTCCGGGCAAGTCGGGGAGCGGTACGCAAGGACGGTGCTCCCCCGCTATGGTGATGCCCCTTGACAGCAAGCCATGCGGACGGGCGGGTTGAGAATGCCGCAAATAACGGTCACAATCGGGCCCCTCTCTCCTGAAACCCCCAGCATGACCACGCTCACTTTCGAAGATTTCAAGACAGGCCATTTCGGTACCTTCGGCCCGCGCCACGTCACGCGCGAGGAGATCCTGGCTTTTGCCGCCGAGTTCGATCCGCAGCCGATGCATCTCGATGAAGAGGCGGCGAAACGATCGATGCTCAAGGGCCTGTCCGGCTCGGGCTGGCATCTCGGCTCGCTGACGATGCGGATGCTGGCCGATGGCTTTATCTCCCGCACGGCGTCGCTTGGCTCACCCGGCGTCGGCGAGATGCGCTGGCTGTCGCCGCTGCGCCCGGGCGACGATTTGACGCTGGATGTCGATGTGGTGGAGGCGCGGGTCTCGCGCAGCCGGCCTTCGACCGGCATCGTGACCTTCAAATGCACGGTCCGCAACGCAGCCGGCGTGGTGTTGTGCGAGATGGAGTCGCCGATCATCGTCGGCCGGCGCGCAGAGGCGGTGGTGGGGTAGCATCGATGCGCTTCTTTGAGGATATCGAGATCGGCGCGCGGCGCGAGCTCGGCTCGTTCACCTTCACCGCCGAGGACATCAAGCGGTTCGCGGCGCAGTTCGATCCGCAGCGCTTTCATCTCGACGAGGAGGAAGGGCGCAAGTCGCTGTTCGGCGGGCTGGCGGCGTCGGGCTGGCACGTCGCTTCCGTCTGCATGAAGCTTCTGGTCGCCGACGGCAAGCGTCTGGCGCAGGAGATGGCGGCGCGCGGGGAAGAGGTCGCTATGTGGGGACCGTCGCCCGGCTTTCGCGAATTGCGCTGGATCAAGCCGGTCCTGGCCGGCGACACCATCAGCTACGCCAATGTGGTCGAGACCAAGCGCACCTCCGAGAAGCGTCCGGAATGGGGCATCCTGCAGGGCCGCAACACCGGCACGAACCAACGCGGCGAGCTGGTGTTCTCGTTCCTCGCCACCGCCTTCGTCCCGCGCCGGAAGGCAGGGTGAAACCACACCTTGCGTGATTACGGGAACCTTCGCGCTCTTAACCGTATTCGACGATTCCCGGAAACGATCTATTTGCTAACCCATTTTGAACTTTCTGCCGGCCATATCAGACCCAGGGAAGTACCGTGGGGACGACAATGGCAGATCGTGTCGGATTGAAAGTTCTGGGCGCTATTTTCGCGACCGTCACGGTTGCGGTGATGCTGACCACCGGCATGGTGGTGAAGGGCTATGCCGACGGCGCCTTCACGCTGGAGAGCAGCTCGGTCGTCCGCCGCTGATCTTCAGCGTTTGCTAACCATAAACCATCGCGCCGTTTCGAAGGCGTCAGTGGCTCCAGATCAGCACCATCACCACGGTCGCCGCGATCAATAGTCCGACGAAGCGGAGCATGATGGTGCCGACGCTGTGCGGCGACTGCCGCAGCGGGATGGGATCGCCGTTGTCAGGCCGAACGCTTTGCATCAGTGCTGTTTTCCCCAAGAAACGGCTTGCCGTTGCGGCGTGATCCGAATGGAAACGATCACGCTCTGCCAAGCGCCCCAATCACGCGTCGCGCTTTTATCTTTCAAATCATTTTAGTCAAATAGAAACCGCCGCATCCTCCGCACGGGTGATGCGGCGGTCTCAACTTGTCGCAAATCGCCGAGATTAGCTGTTGCGCAGCCCGTCGGCAGCGCGTTTCCACTGCGTGACGTTGTCGGCAATCATGCGGGTCGACTTCATCGCAGCCTGGCTGAGCTGGGCGTAGCCCGAGATCTCGCGCTGGACGCGCTGGCCTTCGGCGTGCAGGAGGTCGCGCAGGCTTTCGAGCTCGGAGATCAACTTCTCGATCTCCGCGAGCGACGTGCCGGCGACGCGCTGGATCAGCGAGTTGACATTGTTCACGGTGGCCTCGGTGTTCGGCTCGAGTGGTTCCGTGCTCACCTGCTGCGGCGACCGGCGCAGATACGCGATATCGTTGCGCACGAATTCGCGGATGCCGGCCTCGACGTCCGAGACGGCGGCGAGGTTGTTGTCGATTTCCGTCTCTTGTTCTTGTTCAACTTGCTCGGAACGATTGGTGGCGTTCATCGGCTATTCCTCTGTTACGCAATGACGCGAGCGCGGAAGGGCCCCCGCCGCACGACGACGTGAAGAGGTAACTATGGGCGTCCGATTTTGACCGCATCTGGGCCAAGTTGCGGCAATCGTTCGATCATTCCTTAAGGGATTGCGGCCGCGGCGGCCTCACCAGCTTCGCTTGAACCCGGCCGTCAGGCTCTTGTTAACCGGGCCTTGCGCGGTTTCGCCGATCGAGCCGGAGATGGTGACGCCGTCGAACAGCTTCTGCTCGGCGCCGACCCGGTGCAGCCATTTGTCCTCGCCGGTCGCGAGCGTCTGGCCGGCGATGAAGCTGGTTCCCAGGTCGTTGATGCTCAGCCTCGCCGATTGGTCGGCCTCGTAGCTGCGCGAGGGATGGCTGACGATGCCGGGCACCGGCACCACGCCTTGCTGGATCAAATTGTAGCCGTTCTGCAGCGTCAGCGAATACTGGTCGGCGAGCGGCACCGACTTGCTGATCGAGGTCCCGAACCTCGTCTGATCGGAGCCCGGATCGACGCGGGCCTCGACCGAGGTCTTGTCCCAGATCGAGCCAACGCCCGGCGCGGTCATCGCGGCCCAGGCGGTGCCGGAGGATTGCGGCAGGCTGCCGCCATTGGCGAGCCGTTCCGACAGCAGCTCCGAATTGGTCAGCGGGCCCTGGGGCGCGACCGTCATGTCGGCGCCGATCCGCGTGTCCCAGAACGGCGAGATCGATTGCTTGACCGAGACCGCGGACGTGCCGTTCGCGTTGTTGCTCGACGACCATGCGGCATCGCTGCCATCCGCCTTCTTCGGCGCGGCGGCCTGCTTCGGCGTCAGTCCCGTGTCGGACGGCGAGGCATCGGCGCTGAGCAGGCTCCAGTCGAGCTTGTCCACGTCGACATCCTTCAGCACGTCGGCGTCATTTGCCTCTGGCTCGGGCGCGGCCTCCTCGGCGGCCGGCGTCTCATTGTCGATGCCGCTCCAAGGAGAAATTTGCGTGGAGGTTTGCGCCGCCGCCGGCAGCACGATCGCGAGACTGGCGCCGACAGCCAGTGCCGGCAACCACGCCCAGCCAGATCGTTGTTTGGAAGTCATTCCCACAGCCCGCATTCCAGTCGGAATCGCACGTTCACCATAGCGCAATATTGTGACGGCGACGTTGTATCCGGCGCGACAGCATATAGCACGGATCGTCGCAGCACGGATCGTCATGGCCGGGCACAAAAGCGTGAAACGTATTCAGCTCATGTCCCGGCCATCCAGGCCTTCCCGGGGCTGGCAAAAGGAAGGCATTTGGATACCCGGGAAACGCCCGGGTACGACGAAACTGAAAGCGCTTACTGCGCCGCTGCGATCCGCGGCAGGTGGATCGGATAGCCGACGGTCTGCTCGACCAGGTCGAAGCTGTCGACCAGGACGCGGAGGCGGGTCAGCAGGCCGGCACGGAATTGTGCGAAATGCGCAATGCGTACCGCGATCGGCTTGTTCGAATCCAGCGAGGTCAGGGAATAGCGCATCATCGATGCCGCGGAATCGACGCCGAGCATGACGGACTCGCGATCGAAGCGGCGGACGCGGAAGTTCTCGGCCATCTGCCTGATCACCTCGAGCGCGGCGGCCTTGCCCTGGCGCGCGCCGAAGAAGGAGAACAGATCGATCGGTCCATAGATCGCCCATTCGACGTCCTCGTCGAGCAGGGCGGCAACATCCGCGAGCTGGCGTTCGTTGATCGCACGATGAAACGCGCGCGAAAAACGCCAGAGACTATGCTCTGTCATTTATCGTCTTTCCGAATCTGGATTGCAAAACAGCAACGGCGAAAGGGCGTCCGCATCGACGCCGCGCCAGGTTGCTGCACTTCAAATTTCACCGCCTCAAATAAAGCGGCTGCACCAGAACACAATCGTTATTTTTGCATTGCACAAATGCAGACTTTTTGCGGGATTTTGCATGGATCCCGCCTTCTGCCGCCCGTCAGCGGTCGTGACGGGCGACCTGCTCGTGCTCGATCGCGATCCCGGTGTCGCGGATCGCGTGCACGGCGAACAGCAGCGCACCGCCAATGCCGCCGATCACCGCTCCCAGCGGCATGAAGGTGAAGAACACCAGCATGCCGCTATCGTCTTCAAGATTCGAGGTTTTGAAGATTTCGATCCAGGCAAGCCCGGCGCTGATCCCGAGCGCGGCGCCGCCCAGCGCCCCGAATGCCAGACCCAAGAGCGCCAGCAACGCGATTTTCATGGTGTTTCGTCAGCCCCATCGTCGGCAGCATCCCGCGTAGTTGGTCACGCGAGCGGCGATGAGGTTCAACCTGGCGGTGAATTAATGGAGAGTGTCGTCCCGTCGAAAGACGGGACCCATAACCACAGGGAGTTGTTGTGAGGCGAGCAAGTTGTTGCAGCGGAGCGCACTGCAAACGCTTGTGGTTATGGGCCGCGGGGTCCCGGCTACGCCAAGGCTTCGCCGCGGCACGCAAGCCCGGGACGATGTGGGGAGAGTTCCTGATTCAAATGTCAAACAGCCTCTCCGCTGTCATCGTCCGCGAAGGCGAACGATCCAGTATTCCAGAGGCGCGTGAGTTTGAACCGAGGGGCCGCCGGATACTGGATGCCCGCCTTTGCGGGCATGACGGTGGAGTGTGAGGAAAGAGCGTAAGTTCGCATTCTCGCGGCATGTGCTGCCCGAGCTTTGCGTTTCGTTTCACCCTCTCATCGAACAGAGGGCGCAGGGAAAGCCGGGTGCCGGTTGCACCCGTGGGCCCCGTGCAACAAAAAGCACGGGGGTAGGACCACAGGTCAACCGAAGCAACTCCGGCTTTCCCTGCGCAGTGGTTTACGGCTTACTTCGTGCTCTCCCCGGTGACCGGGCTTTCTTGCCACCGTCACTCTGCGGATAGTTGATCCACAGAACTTAGCGCCAGCGTCGGGGCGCCAGAACCACACGACTTCGCCGTCCACGGATAGCTGCGTTCGTCGTTCACAGCACCCGCGTCCACCGCATCTCACCGCACGTTCGTGACGATCGCGAGCCGCCCCTCATCTGGGTGAGACGCGCGGAGTCATAGTGCTGATTTGCCCGACGACGGAAGCGGATTATTTTTCGCTGATAGTATGGACAGAGTTTTGCTGATTTGCCCGTCGAGTTACTTTGTCACACTCACTGCTTCCAGTTTGTCCTTGCAAGCGGAGCGAAGCAATCCGTGAAGCCAGACGCGAAGAGATGGATTGCTTCCGTCTTCGCTCGTTGAGCTACGGCGGGCAAGTCGCTTGCGCTCGCAATTGTGCTGCTCGCGGTGAGCGTGGCGAGCACAGGTTGATTCCGCCATTCCGGGGCGCTGCAGCTCTGGAATGACGAAGATCGATTGGGGCTCTTGAACCCGAATTAATCGCCTACTGCATTCTAAGGGATTGGGGCCTGCCAGTTCCACATTCCAAGAGTGGTCAACGCCTTTTCTAAATTTCTGTCGGCCTGACATGCTTCCCCGTTGCTCACGCTCAAAATAGTAGGCATGCAACTTGTCGCAACGGTAGCTTCTGATTTGAGCGTTTGGCGTGCGGCCACTAAATGTTGTGCAACGAGTTGGTGTACGCCATTCGCGAACTTAAGTTTGGCAATTGAAAGGGCAGGCCTTACCGCACCGAGGACGGCTTCGCCGTAGGACACCGCCTCTGAGCGGCTCGGAATTTTTCCTCGGTGGATCACATCATTGCGAAATTCGTTGTGTTTCGAATTTAGCAAAACCGGCATCGTTCCGCACTCGCGCATGTAGAGGGCAATATACGCTCCCAGTTGCCGTTCAGATTGCCTGGCCAAATGCTTCCAAATTGACTCGATGTCACTATGCGTAGCTCCATTCTGCAGAAATACTGCCCGGATAAAGAACTCGTGGAATCGCTCTAGGCTAGATGTGAAAGATGAAACGGCCTCACGATAATAGCCATCAACCAGGGCGCACGCGCCGATATCAAAAAGAAGTTCGAACTTTTGCTGCTGCAGCACGACGTAGCTTTCGTGCCCCCTTGGACATCGAACTTGGTAGATGCCACTGTCGTTAAGCTCTGAAGATGCGATGAAATTCGCGAAAGCTAGATTGTCGTTCATGCATCCAGAACAAATCAAAGGAATTTTCAAAGGGCTTCTCCGGCGCGAACATCTAGTGTTACCTCTTCTTCTATCCACCTCACCACGACGACCATGTCGGTTTGCGCATGCGCTGACCCCGTTGTGTGAAGGCTTAGGATTCAGTTTGAAATTCAGATTGGGCCTACGGGGCAATCTGCAGGGCGCATTTCATTCCATTTTTGGATCAAGTCGAATTTGTGCGACTCCCACCACCCTCGGATTCTCCGTTCGTAGCGTTCAAGCCCTTGCGTTCCGGCGAGACGCCTGCACTCTAAAATGGAGAAGCTTGCATCCTCTCCTTGATACCGCACATGAAAATGAGGAGGTGGGTGTTCATCAGCCCATATAACCATGGAAAGCCCGCTAACCCGCGCCACGAGCGAATAGGCCACGCCCGGCTCTGCCTGGAAGTCCGAAAATCCGCCTTCCTCCCAGAAGAACTCTTCACTTAGGCTGTCAAGCAACGAGCCTCTTACGACAATGTCAGTTCTATCGACCATATGCTCTCTCTGGCGAAGCTTACCGCTAAGCATTAGCCTCTAGCTTTGGAGCGAAGCAGGAGGCCAAACTGTTTTACGTTTCGCACATGACCCCAATCAAGCGGGCGCGCATCCACAAGGGTTCTTGCCCCCATTGTCGTGATGGCAGAGGTCAAGAAAACCAAGAGAGGAACAATTCTGGGCATGCCGGATGGTCTAAGCCGTTCGCGACGCTTGAGGAAGCAGAGACGTATATGGCTCAGGCTTTTCCGGGATTTGACGACAAGGGCAAGTGCGGCCACTGCAAGCCGGGAGTTGATTGAATGTCCCGTACATATAAAGGCAGAGGATCCCGACAAGTGCGACCGGCGTCGCCATCATGGTCGGCAAGATCGCAACCGGCGAGATCGAGGACTTGACAACGGAGGACGGCAAAAATGTCGCTGCTCGGGTGGATGGATGGGAAAGCGCGGGCGAAAGGTTCTCCCTAAGCGACTGAAAGAAATAACAAAAATATATATTCGGTAAATTACTTTACATGAAGTGGCATTTTTTGTAATCTGCTTGCGGTGTTGATTCGATGCCGGAAGGGCTTAACTTAATGGATGAATTCCAGAGGCGTCTCGAGGCTGCTTTTAACCCAGGTACTGACGGTGAGACCATTCGCGGAGTGAGCGAGGGAATCCTGCTCGGGGACGACCTAATCGAAAACACGCCGATATTGCGTCACGCCGCCGGCCGGGATTTGCGCGGACTTATTCGTCGCGCAGGGATTATCTTCCGACTCCACGATTTGTGCGAGAGGGGTGACCTTCCGTTTTCGGCTGAGATTTTACCGATGCCGCACGGCAACTGGCATTGGCTGGAAGTGCGCTCTGATAATTTCAAAGCGCACATTTGCCGTAGTGATGGGCCTTACGACTTCCCCGAAGAAACTCTAAGCCGGCAGGACTCGCGACTGGTCAACCAACCCGATCTGTTTGCCCAAAATGTGGTTCCCATTAGCGAAGTGGTTGATAAGGTTCCGGAGTTATATGCATGGCTCACCTACTCAGCAGAAAGGGGTGGGTCTCTAAGACATTTATGTTGGGCGATGCCGCCTGCGGACGGCGGCTCATGGCTTGCCCATATTGATGTCCTAAGACGCTCTGAGCAGAGCGCGGTTGATGAGGCACCTCCTGCGGAAGAGCCGACGAAAATTATCAAACTGAAGTTTAGAGACCACATCGAGGAGGTGCTTTCCAGGCAGGACGAAAGCAGCAACAAAAAAGAGTCCTGAAGCTAGGGGACGGAAATGAACAATATCAACAACAACAGGGGCCCAAAAAAGCCCCTGCCAAAGGCGATTCCGGAACGCATCAGAGAGGCTCGTGAGGCGCGCGGTTTTACCCCAGAAGAATTCGCCGAACTCCTTAGTGTTAGTCGTCAGGCTGTAGCTCAGTTTGAGACCGGACAAATCTCGCCCTCGGGCGAGGTAATGGCAAAGATAATTGCTGTCACTGCTCAGCCACCTCTGTTTTTTGTTACGCCGCGCGAGCGGGCTCGAACCGGGATGCCGTTCTGGAGAAGCCTTAAGCGTATGGAGCAGCATCATCGCAAGAGGGTTGCTAGGCGTCTCGAATGGGCGCGCGATATCGCAGCTTATGTCGATCGCTTTATTGAACTGCCCGACGTAAACTTGCCGCACGTCGAATTTGATGTGGAGCTTGCATCAGACGAAGAAATTGAGCGCGCTGCAGAAGCGTTGCGCGATCACTGGAAGTTGGGCCGCGTCAGAATCCGGAATCTCGCTACAGTTCTGGAGGAGAATGGAATAATATTAATCCGTGAGGCAGTCGAATGCCCGGACATGGATGCCGTTTCGTGCTGGCAGGGCGGCCGACCGTTCATCTTGTGTGCGGCTGAGGTCAACAGCGGTCCTAGATCTACCTATAATTTGGCCCATGAATTGGGGCACGTCTTGCTTCATGCTGGCGTTGAAGTTTCCTCTGACAATTTGTCGCGAATTGAAAAGCAGGCCAATCGCTTCGCGGGAGCGCTGCTTTTGCCGCGTGAGACATTCAGCCAGGAAGTGCTGGGTACGTCTGTGAGCTACTTTGAATCGCTTAAGAAGCGATGGGGCGTCGCTATTGCTGCAATGGCGTACCGCTGCAAGGATCTCAAAATTTTCAACGAAAACCAATTCTCTTATTTGATGCGCCAAATGAACGCGCGGCGCATTCGAAAGGTGGAGCCGCTAGACAATGCCTTTCCGGTCGAAAAGCCATCATTACTCGCAGAATCCCTCAGAATGATTATAGAGCGGGGCGTGCAAACGAGAGAGCAAATTGAGGCCGCTCTTTCATTAAACTTGTCCGATATAGAAAACCTATGTGGTGTTTCAAAGGGATACCTGGATACCCGAGTAGTAGCTTTTACCCCGCGCCAGAGATAATTTGAACTGAATGCTTGCACTAAGCATAAAGTTCAGGTGCACGGGAGCATGAACAGGTGGCCGCTGCAAACTCGCGTCCTCCTGACGTTACTCGGCAAGGGCGGCATCATGCGGTCTATACCTCCGTGACGAGCGTGAGCTCAATACAGTGATGCTCGCTTATGCGTAGTGATGCATTGCGTTTCCGCCTGTGCAGACAACCGATTACCGGCCGCCAAGCGATGTGAGCGCTGCCGGCGCGCCACTCGCTCACGCCATCCGCATCTCCTCGATCCGCGGCGGCGTCATGGCAAAATCGCTGTACCTCACCCAGCGCGGGCGGATGCGGACGTAGGCGATGTCGGGCCATTGCTCGCGTTCGCGGCCGTCGGGCCAAGTTGCAAAATAGGTCTGCTTGCAGGCGTCGAGGTCGGCACCGGCAGGCAGGTCGGCGATGCCCTCATATTGCACGGTCTGTTCGGCGTCCCAGCCGATCACCAGCGCGACGCGCGGGTCGGCGCGGAGGTTGGCGTATTTGCGCGAGGTGGAGAGCGTATCGAAGACGATGTCGAGCGTCTCGGTGACGGCGATGCCGACCACGGCCGCCTGTGGCGACGCCGGTCCGATCGTGCTGACCACCGCGAGCCGATGCTTCCGCAGGACGGCGTGAAGCTCGGCGCGCGTCACGGCTTACCTCTTCTTCCACCCACCCCGATGACCCGGCGCTCCGCCGCTCGATCGTGGCGCCGGCCCGAACTCCGGTCCCGACTGCCGCGAGTCGGTCGGCTGGATGATCCTGCTGGTGCTGCCGAATGGCTTTGCCGGCCTGGCCGCGGGGTTCGGGCGGAAGGGCAGGGACTCCGGGCCGTGCATCTCGTCGAGATGGGGCTTGTGGATCTTTGAGCCGGAGCTGCCGCCGGCCTTGATTGCCGACGTCACGCTCTTCTTCTTCATCGCGCTGACCGGCAGGTTGGCGGCGTCGCCGTATTTCCTCGTGCCGGCATAGGCGCCGGCCTTGCCCTGCACGGTGCGCTGCTTGGCGGTGGGATCGTCGACGACGGCCATTTCGGTGGCGCGCAGGCGTTTGACCTCGTCGCGCAGGCGGGCGGCTTCCTCGAAGTTCAGATCGGCGGCGGCTTCGCGCATGCGGGTTTCGAGATCGGCGAGAACAGCCTCGAAATTGTGGCCGATCGAGATCACGTCCTCGGTCACGCTGCCGTCGCGGATATCGACCAGCACATGGTCGCGCTCGTAGACGGAGTTGAGGATGTCGCCGATCGACTTCTTCACGCTCGCCGGCGTGATGCCGTTGGCGGCGTTGTATTCCATCTGCTTCTCGCGGCGGCGGTTGGTCTCCGCGATCGCGCGCTCCATCGAGCCCGTCATGCTGTCGGCATAGAGGATCACCTTGCCGTCGACGTTGCGCGCGGCGCGGCCGATGGTCTGGATCAGCGAGGTCTCGCTGCGCAGGAAACCTTCCTTGTCGGCATCGAGGATCGCGACCAGCGCGCATTCGGGAATGTCGAGGCCCTCACGCAACAGGTTGATGCCGACCAGCGCGTCGAACGCGCCGAGGCGGAGGTCGCGGATGATCTCGATGCGCTCGATGGTGTCGATGTCACTGTGCATGTAGCGGACGCGGATGCCCTGCTCATGCAGATATTCGGTGAGGTCCTCCGCCATCCGCTTTGTCAACACGGTGACCAGGCTGCGGTAGCCGGCCGCGGCAGTCGCGCGCACTTCGCCGACGAGGTCGTCGACCTGCGTGCGGGCAGGACGGATGTCGACCGGCGGATCGATCAGCCCGGTCGGGCGGATCACCTGCTCGACGAACACGCCGCCGCTCTCGTTGAGCTCCCAGCCGCTGGGCGTCGCAGACACCGCGACCGTCTGCGGCCGCATCATGTCCCATTCCTCGAAACGCAGCGGACGGTTGTCCATGCAGGAGGGCAGGCGGAAGCCATATTCGGCGAGCGTCGCCTTGCGGCGGAAGTCGCCGCGGAACATGGCGCCGATCTGCGGGATCGAGACGTGGCTTTCGTCGGCGAACACCAGCGCGTTGTCGGGCACATATTCGAACAGCGTCGGCGGCGGCTCGCCGGGGCGGCGCCCGGTGAGGTAGCGCGAATAGTTCTCGATGCCGGCACAGCTTCCGGTCGCTTCCATCATCTCGAGGTCGAAGGTGGTGCGCTGCTCCAGCCGCTGCGCCTCGAGCAAGCGGCCCTGGTCGTTGAGCTGGTCGAGCCGCTGCTTCAGCTCCACCTTGATCGACTTGATCGCCTGCACCAGCGTCGGGCGCGGCGTCACATAGTGCGAATTGGCGTAGATCTTGATGAATTCGAGCTCGTCCTGCTTGTGGCCGGTGAGCGGGTCGAACTCCTCGATGTTCTCGACGGTATCGCCGAACAGGTTCACGCGCCAGGCGCGATCCTCATAGTGCGCCGGGAAGATGTCGATGATGTCGCCGCGCACGCGGAAGGTGCCGCGGGTGAAATCGGCCGAGGTGCGCTTGTACTGCAGCGCGACGAGGTCGGCGATCAATTGCCGCTGGTCGATGCGCTCGCCCTTCTTCAGCGCGAACGTCATCGCGGTATAGGTCTCGACCGAGCCGATACCATAGATGCAGGAGACCGAGGCGACGATGATGACGTCGTCGCGCTCCAGCAGCGCGCGCGTTGCGGCGTGGCGCATGCGGTCGATCTGCTCGTTGATGGAAGAGTCCTTCTCGATATAGGTGTCGGTCCGCGGCACATAGGCCTCGGGCTGGTAGTAGTCGTAGTAGGAGACGAAATACTCGACCGCGTTGTCCGGGAAGAAGTTCTTGAACTCGCCATAGAGCTGCGCGGCCAGCGTCTTGTTCGGCGCAAGGATCAGGGCAGGGCGCTGGGTAGCCTCGATCACCTTGGCCATAGTGTAGGTCTTGCCGGAGCCGGTGACGCCGAGCAGCACCTGGGTGCGGTCGTTGCGCTGGATGCCCTCGACCAGCTCGGCGATCGCGGTCGGCTGGTCGCCCTTCGGCTGGTAGTCGGACTTGATCTCGAAGCGCACGCCGCCTTCGGATTTTTCCGGGCGCGGCGGGCGGTGCGGCGTCCATACTCGCATCGAGCCGTCGTCCTTCCGGAACTCGGGACGGCCGTCGCGGATCAGCGTCTCCAGCGCATCCGCCGTGGCCTTGACGCCGAGCGCTTCGGTCTTGCTGCGCGGCGGGCGGGCCAGCGCCTCCTCGTCGTCCTCAGCGGTCGGCAGGCCGAGCTGCCGCGCCAGTTCGGGATCGAGGAACGGGACGGTGGCTGCCGTGCCGTAGTTTGCCTGCGGGGCTTCACCGAAGCCCTCGTTTGTGGAGGCACCCTCTCCCTGGCCCTCCCCGCGCGAGCTTTGCTCGTCGCGCCCCGCAAGCGGGGGAGGGGACACGACGACCGGACGATCTCTCGGAAATTCCTTCGGGGTCGAGGCGCGTGCGCGATGCGCCGCGGCCTCGCCGCCGGCGCGGCGGTCGCGTGAATTGTCCGGCGGCGGCTGCAGGCCGGTGCCGGAGCCAAGCCCGGCATCGCCGCGATTGATCGCGGGATTCAGCAGCTCGGCAAGCGCCGGCGCGATCGGGAGAACCTCGGGCCGGTGTGCTTTGGATCTGGGGGATTTGCCGGGCTTTTTGGGAGTATCAGGTTTCTTCGCCATGGCCGGAATATGGGACGAGTCCGGCTGGCATGAAAGGGCAAACCTGCCCGCGCGCCTGCCCTGTCAGCAGATGTCAGCAGCCGCGGAACTGCACCGCGGCGGGGTTGCCGAGGTGTCGGTTCTCCCTCTCCCGCTTGCGGGAGAGGGCGGGGTGAGGGTGTCTCCGCGATGGGACTTTCCGTGTGGAGAGAGCCCTCACCCGGCGCTACGCGCCGACCTCTCCCGCAAGCGGGAGAGGTGAAGCGAGCCGTCAGCAGGCGGGCGAGGTGGCCTCAACGATGTTGAGATGAATGCCGCCGCAACCGGTGCAGCGCATGGCCCAATATTCGGCGGTGCGGCCGGGGATGACGCGGAGCAAAGCGAGCTCGGCATTGCATTCCGGGCAGTTGTTCAGGAACGGCGGCGCGGGCGAAAGCGTGGGCGCCGGTTCGGCTTCATACCGCGGCGCGGCGGCGACCAGGGCGCTGCCGACTAAGGCGAGGTCGGCGACGGTCCGGTTGAGTTCACCCCATAGCGCCGGCCGTGGCGGTCGATCTGCGCTTTCGCGTGGGCGATCGCCGCATCCGGATCGGACCACGCAAAACCGAGCTCGAGTGTCGGAAACGAGATGCCATCGATGACGACCGGCTCGCGATCGGCTCGTTGAATCCTGGCGTGCCATAGCCCCTTCCCTGCCTCGAATGAGTTGATCTCAAAGGCTCCGTAAATCATGCCCGCGATCCCAGGTCTTTTCCCAAATGGGACCAAAGCACGCCGGCGGAGCGGAGATTTGTGAATTGGTTCACACGGGGCAGGAATCTTTCGTCGCAGGCGTGCCGCCTCACGCCGCGCCGCGCTGCCCTTTGCCGCGGGTGGCGGGCTCGGCCGCGGCGCGGATGATCCAGCGGCGGAAGGCGGCGAAGTCGCGCTGGCCGGTGCGGAAGCCGTGATAGACGAGGTACCAGCGCATGCCCTTCGGCACGCTGAGCTCGAACGGCGCCACCAGCCGCCCCGCGGCGAGGTCGTCGTCGATATAGGGCCGGATTCCCATCGCGACGCCGAGGCCGTCGATGGCTGCCTGCAGCGCCTGGCCGTAAAACTCGAATTCGGGCCCGCGCGCCGTGATGCGGGCGATGCCGGCAGCCTTCAGCCACACCGGCCAGTCGTCCGGCGAGTGCGCCACGCGAAGCAGGCTTCTTCCCTTCAGGTCGCCGGCGCGCTTGAGCTGGCTTGCCAGCCGCGGCGCGCACACCGGCAAGAGATCGGCGGCGAACAGCGGCTCGGCCACCAGCCCCGGCCAGTCGCCGTCGCCGAGCTTGATGCCGCAGCTCCAGTCGTCGCTGAACGGCTCCGGCGCCGCGGCGCCGCCGGTGGTGATGCGCACCTCGATCTCGGGCTCCTGCTTCTGGAAATCGGCGAGCCGCGGGATCAGCCATTTCATCGCGAAGGTCGGCCCGACGCCGATGGTCAGGACACGGACGCTCGCGGGCGCGGTGACCTGCGCCGTCAGGCTCGCCAGTGCGTCGAAGATCGGCGTCAATCCGCTCTGGTAGAAGCGGCCGGCCGCCGTGGTGACGAGGCGGTTGGCCTTGCGCTCGAACAGCGCCACCCCGAGCCGCTCTTCCAGCAGATGCACCATCCGGCTGATCGCGGCCGCCGTCACGTTGAGCTCGGCGCCTGCGGCGGCAAAGCTGCCGGTGCGCGCCGCGGCCTCGAATGCCTTGATGCCGTTGAGAAAGAGCAGCCGCCGCAAACCCATCACCCTCAGGAAAACTGATGCCAGGAGGAGATAACTCAGTTTGCGCCGCATGTCCAAGCGGGGCAAAACATGAAGGTAAGACCTGTGGTTGAATCGGTGGCGGTTCGCTTCACCTCGCCCCGCGAGCAAGCGGGAGAGGTGACAAAGGCGCTCCGCGGCGCGGTCGCCGAATGGGAGGTGTCGAATTCTCCCTCTCCCGCTTGCGGGAGAGGGGCGGGGTGAGGGCTCTCTCCACGACGGGATTCTTCGTGTGGAGAGAGCCCTCACCCGCCGCGGCGCGGCGACCTCTCCCGCAAGCGGGAGAGGTGACTTCAAAGGCGCTCCGCGAGGTTACGAATGGGAGTTGCCAGTTTGCCGCGTATTGATTCGTCCCACTGGAGATTCTCTTGAGTTCGCTTCTGATTGCAGCCCTTGGCGTGCTGATGGTCGCGACGGCGTTCCTGTCGGGCCTGTTCGGCATGGCCGGCGGGCTGATCCTGATCGGCGTGCTGCTCACCATCCTGCCGCTGCCGTCGGCGATGGTGCTGCATGCGATCACGCAGATGGCCTCGAACGGCTGGCGCGCCTTGCTGTGGCGGGCGCATATCCGCTGGCGGCCGGTCGCGGTCTACATGATCGGCTGCGGCCTGGCGCTGGCGATCTGGTCGATGATGCGCTACGTGCCGGACAAGCCGATCGCGCTGCTGCTGCTCGGCGTCACCCCGTTCATGGCGCGGTTGACGCCGAAGGGCATAAAGCCGAACCCGGACAGCATCTGGCAGGGCACGTTCTACGGCTCGGTCTGCATGGGGCTGATGCTGATGACCGGCGTGTCCGGCCCGCTGATGGACACCTTCTTCCTCGGCGGCAATTTCGGCCGCCGCGAGGTGGTCGCGACCAAGGCCACCTGCCAGGTCGCGAGCCATTTCACCAAGCTGATCTATTTCGGCGGCATCATCGACCAGGCCGCGACGCTCGATCCGGTGCTCGCGGGCGTGGCTGTCGCGGCCTCGATGCTCGGCACCACGCTGGCACGGCGGATCCTGGAAGCGATGAGCGACGCGCAGTTTCGCACCTGGGCGAACCGGCTGATCACGACGGTGGCGAGCTATTACATCCTCTATGGCGGCTGGCTGCTGGTGGCGCGGGGCAGCGCGATGGCGCATTAGGGCATGAACACAGAAGAGGAGGGCATGATGCAGGAGACGACAGATGCCCTGGTACTTGATCTCGTCGAATGGATCGCGCGCGGACCACGGCCCTACGCGGAGGTGATGGAGACCTGGCGCACCTCCTGTCCGCGCCTCACGGTCTGGGAAGATGCCATCGACCGCGGCTATATCGCGCGCCGCCCGACGGTCGAGGGCTTGCGGGTGGCGGTCACCGAAAGCGGCAAGCGATTTTTGCGCGAGCATGGGCGCGCGTACTGATATCTGCCGTCGCATTAACGCGCCATGCGGACGACGCGGGTCCGTCATCACTTTCCTCCGCCAGCCCCTCGGCGCCATTGACTTGCGCCCGCGGTCCGAGCAAATTCCATGCAATCGCATCTTTCTCCGATGCGCGTCCCTCCTTTTCCAGCCGCAGGATCATGCCCATGATCGACCTCCACTACTGGACCACGCCGAACGGCCACAAGATCACGATGTTCCTCGAGGAGGCCGGGCTCGACTACAAGATCGTCCCGGTCAACATCGGCAAGGGCGAGCAGTTCACGTCCGAATTCCTGGCGATCGCGCCCAACAACCGGATTCCCGCGATCGTCGATCATGCGCCGAAGGGCGGCAGCAAGCCGATCTCGCTGTTCGAGTCCGGCGCGATCCTGCTCTATCTCGCCGAGAAGACCGGCAAGTTCCTGCCGGCCGATCTCTATGGCCGCTATGACGCGATCCAGTGGACGTTCTGGCAGATGGCCGGCCTCGGGCCGATGGCGGGGCAGAACCATCACTTCCGCAACTACGCGCAGGAGAAGTTGCAATACGCCATCGACCGCTATGTGAACGAGACCAACCGGCTCTATGGCGTGCTCAACAAGCGCCTCGCCGACCGCGAATTCGTCGCCGGCGACTATTCGATCGCCGACATGGCGAGTTATCCCTGGGTCGTCGGTCACCAGAACCAGGGCCAGAACATCGACGATTTCCCGCATCTGAAGCGCTGGCTGGAAACGATCAAGGCGCGGCCCGCCACGGTGCGCGCCTATGCCAAGGCGAAAGAGGTCAATCCGAATTTCGGCCAGCCCGCGATCCGCACCGAGGAGGAGCGCAAGATCCTGTTCGGCCAGACCGCAGCGGTGGTGCGGTAGCATTCCGCGCTATCGCCTACATGCTCTGTCATCATCCGCGAATGCGGATGATCCAGTAACCACCGGCAGTCGTGAATCCATGCAGCCGCTGCGGCGTACTGGATGCCCCGCCTTCGCGGGGCATGACAGCTTTCTGGCTTTCGCGGTTGCGCTCGTTGCGACCACGGCTACTCTGACTGCCGACATCAGCGAGACCGACCCATGGCCATGAAACTGTTCGAACTCGTCGGCACCGATACCTCCCGTCCGTTCAGCCCGTATTGCTGGCGCACGCGGATGGCGCTGGCGCATAAGGGGCTCGGTGCCGAGTCGATCCCGTGGTGCTTCACCGAGAAGGAAGCGATCGCCCCGCACAAGTCCGACAAGGTGCCCGTGCTGCTCGACGGCGACACTTCCGTCGCCGATTCCTGGGCGATCGCCAATTATCTCGAGGATACCTATCCCGACCGTCCCTCGCTGTTCGGCGGCGAGGGTGGCCGCGCCATGGGGCGCATGCTGAACTGGTGGGGCGATGTCACCGTGATCGGTGGCATCTTCCCGCTGATCGTCGCCGATATCCCGGCGCATCTCGCGCCCGTGGACGTCGCCTATTTCCGCAAGACGCGCGAGGCGCGGTTCGGCAAGCCGCTGGAAGAGGTCGCCGCCACCCGCGACCGCGCGGTCGAGGGTTTCCGCAAAAGTCTCGATCCCTTGCGGCTGACGCTGAAGACGCAGCCCTATCTCGGCGGCGACAAGCCAAACTATGCCGACTACATCGTGTTCGGCGGCTTCCAATGGGCGCGCGTGGTGAGCCCGTTCAAGCTGCTTGTCGAGAGCGATCCGGTCTACGCCTGGCGCGAGCGCCTGCTCGACGCCTTCGACGGCATGGCGCGCAAGTCGCCGGGCTTCGAGGTGTAGCTACAGCGCGCCGCGTTGGCGCAACATCGCCAGCGCGGCGTTGAGGTCCGGCAGCACGGCGGCGCATTTGGCTCGCGTTTCCTCGGTCGGCGGGATCATGTCCGGCACCATCAGCGTGATCGCGCCGGCGGCATGGGCCGCGGTCACGCCATGGTTGGAATCCTCGATCGCGACGCAGGCTTGCGGCTCCACGCCGAGCCGCTTCGCAGCCAGGAGATAGAGATCCGGGCTCGGCTTGCAGTGGGTGACGTCGTCACGCGTCAGGACGGTGTCAAAGCGCGCGCGGATTCCTGCCAGCGTGAGGTGCTGGTCGGCGGAGCGGCGCGAGGAGGAGGTCACGATCGCCATCGGATAGTCCGCGGATCGAAGCGCATCGAGCAGCTCGATGGCGCCGGCCTTCAGCGGCAGGCCTGCGCGAAAGATTTCGTCCCGGTTGGCGGCGAAAGCCTTGTTGATCTCGGCGAGCGGGAAATCGTCGCCGTAGCGCCTCACCAGCATCAGCTCGCATTCCGGGCCGGGAAGGCCGATCATGGCGTGACACAGGGCGACGACATCGTCGGTATAGCCACGCGCGTTCAGCGCCGCGACCAGGCTGTCGAAATAGACCTTCTCGGTATCGAGCAGCGTTCCGTCCATGTCGAGCAGCACGGCGCTGATGTCCCAGGGCGTTGTCACGTTGTGGCCGCATCGGTTTGCTGCCTCGCGAGCTTGCGCATGCAGTCCGGGCACAGGCAGTCGCAGGCATCATGCGCCGGCATCGGCAGGCGGTAGGGTTCCGCCGCGCACCAGCATTCGCCCGACAGGCTGCAGGTGAAAGCGGTACCGCAGCGTCTGCAGGAAAGCTGACGCGGGATGCTTTCTTTCCGATTTGTCATGTCATCGGCCGCTTTCCTTTCGCTGAATTAATCCAGGGTTCATCCGGATGCGCGCTATCATGCCACAAAGATCATAGACCGAGGACGCCCGAAGGGAAATCCGATGGCCCGCGATTCGCAAGCAGCCCTTGTTGCGCTCAATCGCTTCGGCTTCGGCGCCCGCGGCGGCGCCTCCGGCGATTTCGTCAATGCGGCGTCCGATCCGCGCGGCTTTGTCAAATCCGAACTCGATCGCGCCAATGCCGCGCTCCTGGAGATGCCCGGGCTGTCCTCGACGCCGGTGCTCGGCAAGGCCCTGTTCGATTATCAGTTCGAGATCCAGCAGGCGCGCGACGTGGCCGCAAAATCCGCAGCGACGGAAGCGCCGCCAACGGAACCGAGAGCGCAGCGCCACAATCCGTCGCGCGCCTCGATCGCAAAGGACATGACGGCCAAAGAGCCGATGGCGCAGGCCGATGCGATGCAGCCCAATCCGCCAAAGCCGCCGCAACCCGCCAACGTCATCCAGAAGACGTTTCGCACTGAAGCGCTGGCGCGTATCCAGCGCGCGACGTTTGCCGAGTGCGGTTTCGTCGAGCGCCTGGTCGTGTTCTGGTCGAACCATTTCTGCATCTCCGCGAGCAAGGGCGGGCTGGCGCGGATCTGGGCCGGCTCGTTCGAGCGTGAGGCGATCCGGCCGCATGTGCTCGGCCGCTTCGCCGACATGCTGAAGGCGGTCGAGCAGCATCCGGCGATGCTGTTCTTCCTCGACAACCAGCAATCGCTCGGTCCGGACTCGCGCGCCGGCATCAACCGCAACCGCGGTCTCAACGAAAATCTCGCCCGCGAGATCATGGAATTGCACACCCTCGGCGTCGGCGGCGGTTATACGCAGGACGACGTCACCTCGCTCGCGCGCGTCATTACGGGGTGGACCTTTGCCGGACGCCAAGGCCAGCTCGGCCCATCCGGCACTTTCGTGTTCAATGCGAACGCGCATCAGCCCGGCGCGCAGCGCGTGATGGGCAAGGTCTACGAGCAGAATGGCGTGGCACAGGGCGAGGCCGTGCTCGCCGACATTGCGCGCCATCCCTCGACGGCAAAATTCATCGCCACCAAATTCGCGCGCCACTTCGTGGCCGACGATCCGCCGCCGGCCCTGGTGGCGCGGCTGCAGGACGTCTTCGGAAGGACCGACGGCGATCTGAAGGCGCTCGCGACTACGCTGGTCGATTCAAGCGAGGCGTGGCAGGCGCCGCTGACCAAGATGCGCTCGCCTTACGAATTCCTGATCGCCTCCGGCCGGCTGCTCGGGCGCAATCCCGAAGATCCGTCACGCTATCTGGGCGGCCTCAACGTCCTCGGTCAGCCGCTGTGGTCGCCCGCCGGCCCCAACGGATTTCCCGATACCAGTGCTGCATGGGCCGCGCCCGAAGGCATGAAGCTGCGGCTCGATATCTCGGCGCAGATCGCCTCGCGTCTTGGCGATGGCGTCGATCCGCGCGAATTGCTCGAGCTGGTCGCTGCGGACGCCGCTTCGCCGGATACGCGCCGCACGATAGAGCGCGCGGAATCGCGCCAGCAGGCGCTGGCGCTCTTGTTGATGTCGCCGGAATTCCAGAGGAGGTGACGATGCAATGCTGTGAAAGCCTGCGGTCGCAGGCCACCTCGCGCCGCTCTCTGCTGCTCGGCGGCGCCGCATTCGCCGCCTGGGCCTACGTGCCGAAATTCGCGCGCGCAGCGGATGGCCGCGATCCGCGGCTCGTGGTCGTGATCCTGCGCGGCGCGCTGGATGGCCTTGCGACGGTGGCGCCGATCGGTGACCCCGATTACGCCGGCCTGCATGGCTCGATCGCGCTCCGGCCCGACGGCCCGAACGCGGCCGTCATGCTCGACGCCTTCTTCGGCCTGCATCCGGCGATGCCGGAATTCGCGCGGATGTATCGCGCCAGGCAGGCCGCCGTGATCCATGCGGTTGCGACCTCCTATCGCGAGCGCTCGCATTTCGATGGCCAGGACGTGCTCGAGAGCGGCTTCGCCGGTCCGGGCAGGGTGCAATCGGGCTGGCTCAACCGCGCTCTCGAGGCGTTGCCGAGAGGTGAGCGGGTGACGCGCGCGCTGGCGGTCGGCCCGACGACGCCGCTGGTGCTGCGCGGCGCGGCGCTGACCGTCGGCTGGGCGCCGGCCGCGCTGCCGCAGGCCGATGACGACACCGCGATGCGCCTGCTCGAGCTCTATCAGCATCGCGATCCCGCGCTCGCCTCGGCGCTCACGCAGGGCTTGCAACTGGAGAAAGTCGCGAAAGGCGACGAGATGAAGCCGAAGCCCGGCACCAATGGCATCAGTGCGATGCGGCTCGTCGCACGCGGCGCGGCGAAATTGATGGCGGCCGATGACGGGCCGCGGATCGGCGCGCTCGCCTTCGATGGCTGGGACACCCACGCCAAGGAGGGCGGGCCGGTCGGCCGTCTTGCGCAACTGCTCGGCGGCCTCGACGGCGCGCTGGCGGAATTCGAAAGCGGGCTCGACGATCGCTGGCGCGACACCGTGATCGTGGTCGCGACCGAATTCGGCCGCACCGCGCGCATCAACGGCACCGAAGGCACCGACCACGGCACCGGCACCATCGCGCTGCTCGCCGGCGGCGCGGTGAAAGGCGGACGCGTGATCTCGGATTGGCCCGGCTTGAAGCCCGCCAATCTCTATCAGGGACGCGACCTTGCGCCGACCACCGATTTGCGCGCGGTGATGAAAGGCGTGCTGCACGACCAGTTCGGCCTCGCCGACCGCGTGCTGACGGAGAGCGTGTTTCCCGACAGCCGCACCGCAAAGCCGATGCAGGGGCTGGTGGTATAGGCGCGGGCTTCAGCCACGCCGTCGTCCCGGCCTTGAGCCGGGACCCATAACCACCGGCTTAAATGATGTGCTCCGCTGCAACCACTTGCGCGCGCCACAATGCCTTCCTGTGGTTATGGGTCCCGGGTCAAGCCCGGGACGACAGCGAGTCTAGTTCGTGATCTCGTCGATCTGCGCCAGCTCTTCCGCGCTCAAGGTCCAGCCGATCGCCTTGACGTTCTGCTCGACCTGCTCGATGCGCGTGGCGCCGGCGATGACGCTTGAGACTTGGGGGCGGGCGGCGAGCCAGGAGAAGGCGAGCTCCAGCAAAGTATGGCCGCGCTCTTTGGCGAAGGCCTGGAGCTTGTCGACGATGTCCTCGTTGCGCGGCGTGATGTAGCGGTCGCGCAGCGCCGGCATCTTGCCGAAGCGCGTGTCGGCGGGTGCGGCAGCGCCACGCTGATATTTGCCGGTCAGAAGGCCGCTTGCGAGCGGGAAGAACGGCAGCAGGCCGAGATTGTATTCCTGCGCCGCCGGCAGCAAATCCTTTTCGATGTCGCGCACGACGAGGCTGTATTCGTCCTGGCAGGAGACGAAGCGGCTCACATTCATCGCGCGCGCGACATATTCGGCTTCCGCGATGCGCCAGGCCGGGAAATTCGAGTTGCCGATGTAGCGCACCTTGCCCTGCCGCACGAGATCGTCGAGCGCGCGCAGGGTTTCATCGATCGGGGTCAGCGGGTCGTAATCGTGCTGCTGGTACAGATCGATGTAGTCGGTCTTCAACCGCTTCAAGCTGGCTTCGACCGCCGACATGATGTAGCGCCGCGAGGCGCCCTGCTTGGTGCCGTCGGTCGCCATCGGCTTGGAATATTTTGTCGCCAGCACGATGTCCTTGCGCCGGTCGCCGAGCACGGTGCCGAGCACAGTCTCCGAGCCGCCCATCCCGGCATAGATGTCGGCGGTGTCGAACAGAGTGATGCCGAGGTCGAGCGCACGGTGGATCACCTGGCGCGAGGTTTCGAGGTCGGTGCGCTGGCCGAAATTGTTGCAGCCGAGGCCGACGGCGGAAACGCGCAGGCCCGAGCCGCCGAGATTGCGAATTTGCATGGAGCGATCCAAAAATTTGAGGAAAGAGAATGCATTGTGGCCCGCACGCCAGGACCTCGCAAGGCGGCGGCCGGCTTGCACGCCATCGCCGGCTGCAGTGCAGCCATGAGCGGATGCCGCACAAAAAAAGCGGCCCCGGTCAGACGCGGCGACTGACGGGGACCGCTCGGGGGGCGTGTGATCTGAGACGGGGGGCCTGATCAAACGCACGGGAAAGCCTAGCCGTGCTTTATTACGCCCCGGTGACAGGCAAGTTATCCACAGCCGGCCGCGCGGCCGACAGCTCCGCGCGAGGACCGATCAGAACAGCTTGCGATAGACGACAAAGCCGGGTTTGTCGGCGACTTTGTCGTAGAGCTGCATCGCGGTGTGGTTGGTCTCGTGCGTCAGCCAATAAACACGCGCAGCGCCGGCGCGCCTCGCCTGCTCATAGACACCGGTGATGAGCGCCCCGCCGATGCCTTTGCCGCGCGCCGCCTCGCTGGTGAACAGATCCTGTAAGTAACAGACCGGCTCGATCGCCGTGGTCGAGCGATGAAACAGGTAATGCGTGAGGCCGAGCAGCGCGCCGCTCCGTTCGGCGACCAGCGCATGCACTGGTTCATAAGCATCGAAGAAGCGCGACCAGGTCATGCGCGTGATGTCAGGTGCCAGCGCGGTTGCGCCCGAACGGCCGTAGAACGCGTTGTAGCCGTCCCATAGCGGCAGCCACTGCTCGTAGTCCTGCCGGGTGACAAAGCGGATGATGACGTCGTCGGACATGAGGGAAGCCGTCATGAATCGAGAGATGACGCTGCCGATAGCAGCATGGTGCCCGTGGTTTTTATCGGCACCGTGGACGCGGATCAATCGGTCCTATTCGGCGGCGCGCAACGGCGAGCCAAGCCCGCGATCAAGTGCGTGGCCGATGCCGCGCAGGGAGCGATAATAGTCGGCCTTCTTCGGATCGTCGGTGCGGCGCACCAGGTCGGTCACCGGCGTGTAGCTCAGCATGCGGCCGCCATCGGGCAGCGCGGTGCAGCTAAAGCGCAGCACCTGGCCGTCGGCGAGGTTGATGTTGATCGGGGTGGAATCGCCGATCCGCATCAATTCGATGCGCCGTGCGATGAAGTCGTTCAATTCGTGCTTCGGCAGTTCATAGGCGCCGGTGTCGCGGCCGTGATACATCAGCGCGATGAACGGCGGCCTGCTCTCCGCCTGTTCATCCGAAAGCGCGAAATAATCGCGGAAGGCACGATTGATGAACTCCGCCCGCGTATCCGAATCCAGGAGCACGATGCCGATGTCGACCTGATCGAACGCGGCCCTCAAGCGCTCCGCGGTGGCATGATGCGTCTGCTCCCAGGCGAAGGCCTCGACCCATTTTCGCCTGAGCAGCCCGGTGATGACGGCGGTGACGACGGCGGTCGCCGCCAGCATGGCCATCCGCGCCAGATCCGACAAGTCGTAGCCTGGCGTCGCGCGATGGTTGAGGAAGAAGATCGCCGAACCCGCCACGGCAATGGCTGCGCTCAGAAGGCCCGAGGCGATGCCGCTGATGGAGCTCGCGAGCGCGACGATGCAAACGAATAGTGGCGCCGGATTGGGCACGGCGGCGACATGACGATCGATGGCGAAGGCGGTCAGTGCCGTCGCCGCCGTGAGGGCAGGGCCCAGGATCGCGTGCCAGTTGAGCTGCATGCTTGCGCCTCGTTACAACCGAGGATAGGCGCACAGTTTGACGACGGATTTCGCTCGCGGCGGGATTTTGCGCGTCACGCTTAAGACGCGTTTGATCACACGGCCAAAACTTTCGCATTGTTGGAATCAAATGCTATGCGAACTACCTGAAACCAGTTCCGTGGCATGGATCGCTCGAGAAGATCATGCTCGTCATGCTGCAGCGGACCATTGCTAGAGGATACCGATGCCCACCATTGCTCCCAAGATCCTGCCGATCCTGATGCTGTTTGCTTCCAATGTCTTCATGACCTTCGCCTGGTACGGGCATTTGAAGTTCAAGCAGAGCCCGCTGCCGGTGGTGGTCATCGCAAGCTGGGGCATCGCGTTCTTTGAGTATTGGCTTGCCGTGCCGGCCAACCGCTGGGGCAGCGCGGTCTATTCGGCGGCGCAGCTCAAGACCATGCAGGAGGTGATCACGCTGGTCGTGTTCGCGGGCTTTTCCGCGCTCTATCTCAAGGAGCCGCTCGCCTGGAACCACGCGCTCGGCTTTGCGCTGATCGCCGCCGGCGCGTTCCTGATCTTCCACAAGTTCACGTGATTGTGGTGATCTGCGCTCCCTTCACCTCCCCTTGAAAAGGGGAGGTCGGTTTGCGCGCAGGCGCAAACCGGGTGGGGATCAACTCTCTCCACACGCACCTGTGCCCGCGGCAGACCCCCATCCCAACCTTCCCCCTTTCAGGGGGAAGGAGCGCAGCGGCGCAAGCTGCGCACGCTATTTCTTCGTCGCGGGGGCGAGGACGTGCACCGCGGGTGCGCGGTCCTCGCCATGGGTGCTCGTGACGATCAGGAGCGAGGCCGCGAGCAGGATCGCAACCGTCAGTCCAACCGCTACCAGTCCGACAGGTGTCTTCAACATGCTCTGGTCGCGATATCAGTCATCGCGCCTTGCGTTGGTGACGATTCTAAAAAAGGAAACCACCGGATCAGGTCGAAAGCGGCATCGCCATCGCGACCTTGATCGACAGCATTGTCAGCGTGATCACAACACACAGCGACAACGTGCCGATCGTGACCGAGGTGGCGGTCCCGCTCGCCAGTCGAAACGGGATTGCTGGCGCGGTGCGGCTCTCGAAGCCGGCCGTGCCGGGCGACCATGTCATGGCCCAAATCCTCGCATGCGCGGGCGAATCACCCACGTTGTCTGGCCGGAGGATTCGCAATCGTCGCCGGCAATATTGCGGCGGCGATCGTGCGGAAAATGGCAAAACCACGGCATCGCGGGCGGTTTTGCCCGTAATTTTACGGGCTATACCCGCAATTCCCGCTATTCAGGCCCCTGCGGCGGCGATGCCCGGGGTGTCGTCGATCTCGGCCTCCTGCCGCCAGTCCATCGCGACGAAGCCGGGGACCTGTTCGACCCGCCTGAGCCAGGCGCGGATCGCCGGAAAAGTGGTGAGGTCGAAATCGCAGCGGTCGGCAAGGTGGGTGTAGCCGTAGAGCGCGATGTCGGCGACCGTGAGCTGGTCGGCGGCGAAGAAGCGCGCGATCTTGAGATGGTTTTCCATCACCTGCAGCGCGGCATAGCCCCGCTCCATCCAATCCTCCAGCGCGTGCGTCTGGAGGTCGCGGCCGCCCTTCACCAACGATAGCCAGAAATAGGCCGCGCCGATGTTCGGCTCCAGCGCATGCTGCTCGAAGAACATCCACTGCAGCGCCTCGGCCCGCTCGATCTCCGACTCCGGCGCGAGCGGCGTGCCGCCGGCGACATACCAGAGGATGGCGTTGGATTCGGCGAGATAGCGTCCTTGCTCGACTTCGAGCAGCGGCACCTGGCCGCTCGGATTCTTCGCCAGAAACTCGGGGGTGCGACTCTCGCCGCGCAGGATGTCGACCTCGATCGCCTCATAGGGCGTATTCAGCAGTGCCAGCGCAAGGCGAACCTTGTAGCTGTTGCCGGAGCGCTGCATCGAATAGAGCTTGTACATCTTCCCGAGTTCACCCAATCGAAGCGTTAACCGCAGGTAGTGCCGCAAACGCCACCCCACAATGATGCCGATGGGGGTGCGTCGCAAGACCTGCGGGATGGAAAAAGTCGAAAACCGCTCCCGCACCGCACGCGTGCAGAATGATTCCATCGGGTAGCAGAGGATCACGCCTCTGCTATCTGGTGATCGCGGCACGATCCCTCGGACCCGATCGAGGACGAGCGAAGCGAAGCTGCGGCAAAAGTGCCGAGGAAACCCTGCTTTTCGCTTGCCGCTGCACCGCAACAGTCCTAGAAACAGCGTTGCGCTGCTGTTGCGCTTTTCCCAACACAATCCGGAGACGATGATGTCCTTTCTGTCCGCTGCGCTTGACCGTGTGAAGCCGTCCGCGACGATCGCGGTCACGGATAAAGCACGCGCGCTGAAAGCGGCAGGCCGCAACGTCATTGGCCTCGGCGCCGGCGAGCCGGATTTCGATACGCCGGCCAACATCAAGCTGGCGGCAATCCATGCGATCGAGGCCGGCAAGACCAAGTACACCGATGTCGGCGGTATTCCCGAGCTGAAGGAGGCGATCATCGCCAAGTTCCAGCGCGAGAACGGCCTCACCTACAAGCCGAACCAGGTGATCGTCGGCACCGGCGGCAAGCAGGTGCTCTACAACGCGCTGATGGCGACCATCAATCCGGGCGACGAGGTGATCATTCCCGCGCCCTATTGGGTGAGCTATCCGGAGATGGTCGCGCTCGCCGGCGGCGAATCCGTGCCGGTGGTGTGCACGGCCGAGCGCGGCTTCAAGCTCAGCGCAGAAGATCTGGAAAAGGCGATCACGCCGAAGACCAAATGGATCATCCTCAACTCGCCGTCGAACCCGACCGGCGCGGCCTATACGCGCGTCGAACTCAAGGCGATCACCGATGTGCTGGTGAAGCATCCGCACGTCTGGGTGATGACCGACGACATGTACGAGCACCTCGTCTATGACGACTTCCTCTTCCACCACGCCGGCGCAGATCGAGCCGAAACTCTACGACCGCACGCTGACGGTGAACGGTGTCTCCAAAGCCTATTGCATGACCGGCTGGCGCATCGGCTATGCCGGCGGGCCTGCGCAGCTCATCAAGGCGATGGCGACGATCCAGTCGCAGTCGACCTCGAACCCGTCGTCGATCTCGCAGTGGGCCGCCGTCGAAGCGCTCAACGGTCCGCAGGACTTCATTCCGGTGAACAACAAGGTGTTCAAGGAGCGGCGCGACCTGGTGGTTTCGATGCTGAACCAGGCGGCTGGTATCGACTGTCCGCGGCCGGAAGGCGCGTTCTACGTCTATCCGTCCTGCGCCGGCACGATCGGTAAGACATCGCCGAGCGGCAAGGTGCTCGAGAACGATGAGGACTTCGTCACCGAGCTCCTGGAGAGCGAGGGCGTCGCGGTGGTGCACGGTTCCGCCTTCGGCCTCGGCCCGGCGTTCCGCATCTCCTACGCCACCAAGACCTCGGATCTCGAGGATGCCTGCAAGCGCATCCAGCGCTTTTGCGGCAATCTGCGCTAGTCAAATCGGTCGAGCGAGAATGAGAGGCCCGCGCGAGCGGGCCTTTTCTTTTGGAGAGTATCTCCGATCAGGTCGAATTGCAGCCGCGATGAACGCTGCGCTCCCTCTCCCGCTTGCGGGAGAGGGTCGGGGAGAGGGCTCTCTCCACGACGGGACTCTTCGTGTGGAGAGAGCCCTCACCCGGCGCTCACTCGCCGACCTCTCCCGCAAGCGGGAGAGGTGACTCTAAGAGCCGCTCCGCGGCGAAGTTGATAACCTCGCAACCGCGCGGGTTGCTGGCACGGCCAATCTGGTACTGCCTTGAAGCTTGTGGCATAGACGAGCATGCGCCGGGGGCAGGCGCGGTCCTTCGTCGCTACTCACGTCACATCTTTTCAGCCGGAGATATCTTCATGCGTCGCTTCGTCCTTCGCGCGGGCACGACCATCGCCATGCTCGCATCAGTCATCGCCGGCGCCAACGCACAACAGCCAGAGCGCGTGCGGGTCGGCGTTCTGGAATGCCGCGGCGGCGCCAGCGTCGGTTTCATCGTGGGGTCGGTCACTCATCTTGGCTGCGTGTTGCGCGCCGAGGGCGTGCCGGAGGACCGCTACATCGCGACCATCCAGAAGGTCGGCCTCGATATCGGCATCACCGAGCAGACCGCGCTCGCCTGGGGCGTCTACGCGCCGGTCTCGCGGATCGGGCCCGGTGACCTCGCCGGCAATTATGCGGGCGCGCAGGGCAGCGCGACGCTCGGCGTCGGTGTCGGCGGCAATGTGCTGGTCGGCGGCTCCAACAATTCGATCGCGCTGCAGCCGCTGAGCCTGCAGGGCCAGGTCGGCCTCAATGTCGCCGCGGGACTCGCAAGCCTGGAACTCCGGCCAGGGCGCTGATGCTGGTCCCGTAGGGTGGGCAAAGCGAAGCGTGCCCACCATCCACATTCGGTGCAAGACAAGGTGGGCACGCTTCGCTTTGCCCACCCTACAACTCTCCCGTCATTGCTTCGCTCCACTCGCAATGACGTGTGCCTGCTTCATTACATTACATCGCAACGCAGCGACGTTTTCCCGCTTGCCAAACGCGCGCGACGGGCGGAGCATCGACGATTGCCGACCCAATCAAGGGCCGAGCTCCAGACGAGGAGACGGCAATATGGGACAAGACGTCAGAAGTCCCCGAGGTCCACGGTGTATTGCACTAGTGGGCCCTTTCCAGAGCGGTAAGACCACACTTCTAGAAGCGATCCTGGCGCGGACGGGTGCGATCCGCACAGCCGGCAGTGTCGATGCCGGAACTTCCGTTGGCGACGCCAGTACCGAGGCGCGTCACCACAAGATGAGTGTCGGGCTTACCGCCGCCACCACCACCTTCATGGGCGACAGCTACACCTTTCTCGATTGTCCCGGTTCGGTCGAATTCGCGCATGACATGCGCATGGCGCTTCCCGCCGTCGATGCTGCGGTCGTGGTCTGCGAGGCCGACGAGAAGAAGCTGCCGCAGTTGCAGCTCATCCTGCGCGAACTGGAAGAGCTCGCCATTCCCCGTTTCCTGTTCCTGAACAAGATCGATCGCGCCAACAAGCGCGTCCGCGAGACGCTCGCCACGCTGCAGCCGGCCTCGCGCGTGCCGCTGGTGCTCAGGCAAATTCCGATCTGGAACGGCGACCTGATCGAGGGTTTCGTCGATCTGGCGCTGGAACGCGCCTTCGTCTATCGCGAGCACAAGCCGTCGGAGGTGGTCGCGCTCGAAGGCGGCAATCTCGATCGCGAGAAGGAAGCGCGCTTCTCGATGCTGGAGAAGCTCGCCGACCATGACGACGCGCTGATGGAGCAGTTGCTCGAGGACATCCAGCCGCCGCGCGACGCCGTGTTCGACGATCTCGCCCGCGAACTGCGCGACGGCGTGATCTGTCCGGTGCTGCTCGGCTCGGCGCTGCGCGAGAACGGCGTGCTGCGCCTGATGAAGGCGCTGCGCCATGAAGCGCCTGGCATTGCCGAGACCGCAAAGCGCCTCGGCGCGCCCGACTCGAAGGATGCGCTCGCCTATGTGTTCAAGACCGTGCATCTGCAGCACGGCGGCAAACTCTCGCTGGCGCGTCTGCTCGGTGGCCATCTCGACGACGGCGCGACACTGACCTCCTCGTCCGGCGAGACCGGCCGTGTTTCGGGCATCCTCTCCGCGAACGGCGCGTTCGACACCAAGCGCGCCTCCGCGGAAGCCGGCGATACGGTTGCGCTCGGCAAGCTCGATGCGATCAAGACCGGCGACACCGTCGCGAGCGGCAAGACCGCGCCGCCTTCGCTGGTGAAGGTCGAGCCGACGTCGCCGGTGCTTGCGATGTCGCTTGCGGCCACCGACCGCAAGGACGACGTCAAGCTCGGGCAGGCGCTGCTTCGGCTGAACGAAGAGGATCCGTCGCTGACCCAGATCCAGAACCAGCGCACGCATGACACCGTGCTGTGGGGGCAGGGCGAGATGCACCTGCGCGTCGCGGTGGAACGGCTGCGCGACCGCTTCGGCGTCAACGTCAAATCGCAGGCGCCTGCGATCGGCTATCAGGAGACCATCCGGAAACCGATCACCCAGCGCGGCCGGCACAAGAAGCAGTCCGGCGGCCACGGCCAGTTCGGCGACGTGGTGCTGGAGATAACGCCCCAGCCGCGCGGCACCGGCTTCACCTTCGACGAAACCGTGGTCGGCGGCGCGGTGCCGCGGAACTATATCGGCGCGGTGGAGGAGGGGGTGGTGGACGGCCTGCAAAAGGGGCCGCTCGGCTTTCCCGTGGTCGACGTCCATGTGCGCCTGACCGATGGTTCCTATCACAGCGTCGATTCCTCGGATCTCGCGTTCCGCACTGCGGCGCGGATCGGCGTCAGCGAGGCACTGCCGAACTGCCAGCCAGTGCTGTTGGAACCGATACACATGGTCGAAATCGTCTGTCCGACGGACGCCACCGCCAAGATCAACGCCATCCTGTCGGCGCGGCGGGGCCAGATCCTCGGTTTCGACACCCGCGAGGGCTGGACCGGCTGGGACTGCGTCCGCGCCACCATGCCGGAAGCCGAAATCGGCGACCTGATCGTGGAACTCCGCTCCGCGACCGCCGGCGCCGGCAGTTTCACCCGGCAGTTCGACCGCATGGCGGAGGTAACCGGCCGCGCCGCCGATCAAATTATTGCGGCGCATCGCGTGGCGGCATAAGTGTTGCTAGGATCATGGCCCCGGATCGAGGGTCATGATCCCCGCATCGCCATGGACGTTGTCGATCTCTCCTTGAAAATGCGGCGGCTGATGCAATGGCTGGACGGCCGCTGTCAGCCCTATCGCCTCGTGCGCCGACAGTTCGACGGTCCGCCGTTCGGTCACTGTTACGTAACCATCGATCCCGAACGCCAGGCGCCGTTTCCATCCGCCAATCTCAATCGCGTCTATCTCTGCGGGACCGATCCCGCCATGACGGATGATGCGGTGGCGCGCTTCATCGATCTGTTCACGGCCGAGGGCGTGAAACGCTTCTTTGTCTGGCTCAGTCCCGGTCCCGACATGGACGTGATGCGGGCGCGGCTCGAGGCGTGCGGCCTGTCGCGCGCGCGCCGCACCGGCTATCCGACGTTGTGGCGCACGGCGTATTCGCCGCTTCATTTCAGGACCGATCTTGCCATCCGCGAGGTGACCACCGACGAGATCGACGCCGCGCGCGACCAGCTCGGCGATACGATGTGGCCGGAATATGCGCGCTCGGCCGGCCGCAAGGGCTTCGTTCATTACATGGCGTTCGACGGCAATCAGCCCGTGGCGATCGCCGCACTCTGCCTGTTCGAGGACATCGGCTATCTCCTGGCCGCGACCACCGCCGAAAGCCATCGCAAGCGTGGCGCGCAGCAGGCGCTGATTGCAAAGCGGGTCGAACGCGCCGAGCAGATGGGCTGCAGGGTCCAGGTCTCCGAGACCATGTACATGCTGGAACATTCGTACCGCAATCTGCGGCGCGCCGGCTTTACCGAAGCGTACGAGAAAGAGGTCTACGAGTGGACGGCGTGATGCATGCTTGACTCGCGCCGCAACATGACGCTGGCCTGCGCGCTCAGCGCGCTGGCCGGTTATCTCGACGGCATCGGTTATCTGCACCTCGGCGGCCTGTTCGTCTCCTTCATGAGCGGCAACTCGACGCGGCTCGGTGTCAACCTCACCGAGGCGAACTGGTTCGCGGCGGCGCAAACCATCGGCATCATCGTGACATTCGTGTTCGGCGCGGCCGCCGGCAGCCTGATCGCGCTTGGTCGCGGCGGCCGTCGCCAGACCTGGCTATTGCTGACGGAAAGCCTGCTGCTCATCGGCGCTGGGCTGGCCTATGCGTTCGGCTGGCCTGTTGTCGCGGTCGCGGCGATCGTGTTCGCGATGGGACTGGAGAACGCCGTGTTCGAGGTTGGCGGCGGCTCCGCGCTCGGCCTCACCTATGTCACGGGCGCGCTGGTCAAGGCCGGCCAGCTCCTCGGTGCCGCGCTGAGCGGTGGTGCGCGCTGGGACTGGCTGCCGAACCTCCTGCTGTGGGCGGCGTTGGTTTCGGGGTCGACCGTCGGCGCACTCGCTTATCTCCACTTCAATCTTTCGGCGGTCTGGTTCGCGGCGGGAGCCGCGGTTGTGCTGACCGCGATCGTCGCGGTGCGGGATAAGTGAGGATTGACAGTCCTCACGGCTTGTCCGATTGGACTGAAATGACCGAACCGACCAAAGCCCGCGCGGCATGCCTGATCGGATGGCCGGCCGCGCATTCGCGCTCGCCGCTGATCCATCACTACTGGCTGAGGAAGCTCGGCATCGCGGGCGGCTACAACATCGAGGCGATCCCGCCGGAGGGCTTTGCCGAGTTCGTGCTGCATCTCGCGTCCCACGGCTTCGTCGGCGCCAATGTCACGATCCCGCACAAGGAGCGCGCGCTGGCGCTGTCGGTGCCGGATGAGCGCGCCCGCGCGGTCGGCGCCGCCAACACGCTGTGGTACGAAGGCAGCGAGCTGCGCTCGACCAACACCGACGTCGAAGGCTTCATCAACAATCTCGACGCCTCCGCGCCCGGTTGGGACCAGGCGACCGACGCGCTGGTGCTGGGCGCCGGCGGCTCGGCGCGCGCCGTGGTGTTCGGCTTGCTCGATCGCGGCATAAAGCGCATTCATCTCGTCAACCGCAGCGGCGAGCGCGCCCGCGCGCTTGCCGATCAATTCGGTGCGCGTGTCGAGCCGGCGAACTGGGATGCGCTCGCCGATCTGTTGCCGCGCGCGGGGCTGCTCGTGAACACCACCTCGCTCGGCATGCATGGCCAGCCGGCGCTCGCGCTCGACGTCGGCTTGTTGCCACAGAATGCCGTTGTCGCCGACCTCGTCTATGTTCCCTTGAAGACGCCGCTGCTTGCGGCCGCCGAGGCGCGCGGATTGAAGACGGCCGACGGGCTCGGCATGCTCCTGCACCAGGCGGTGCGCGGCTTCGAACTGTGGTTCGGCCGGCGCCCGCAAGTGACGCCGGAACTGCGGGCGCTGGTCGAGGACGATCTCACAAAGGCTTGAGGCGGCGAAATATCGCCGCAAGAGCGGGGTCTCTGCACAGGTGATCCACCCGGAGTCCCGCGATGCCCCCCTACCGTTCCACCCTCATCCGCCCGCTATTTGCCGCCGCCATGGTTGCGGCATCGACCCTCTATGCGATCGCGCAGCAGCCGCCGGTGCCCTCGCGGGTGCGCGGCACCATCGAAAGCGTCCATGGCGACACGATCGAGGTCAAGTCGCGCAGCGGTGAGGAGGTCAAGCTGCATCTGACGGGCGATGCGCGCGTCGCCGGCATCGTCAAGATCGCGCTATCCGACATCAAGGTCGGTTCCTTCATCGGCGCCACCACCGTACCGGGTTCCGACGGCACGCCGAAAGCGGTGGAAGTCCACGTCTTCCCGGAAGACATGCGCGGCACCGGCGAGGGCTCGCGGCCCTGGGACACGCGCCCCAACAGCAGCATGACCAATGCCACGGTCGAGCAATCCGTGGTCAGCAATGACGGCCACACGCTGCTGGTCAAATACAAGGACGGCGAGAAGAAAGTGCTGGTCTCCCCTGACACGCCGGTCGTGACCTATGTTCCCGGCGACAAGTCCGAGCTCAAGGCGGGCGCCAAGATCATCGCGTTCACGAAAAAGTCGCCCGACGGCTCTCTGGAGACCAACCGCATCAGCGTCGGCCGCGACGGCATCACGCCGCCGATGTAAGTGTGCGTTGATGCGCGCATTCCCTCTAAGCTGTTAAGCCCGATCCCTTCACGAGTCGTCCCCGCGGAAAGCGGGGACCCATAACCACAGGGAGGTGTTATGGCGTGAGCAAGTGGTTGCGGCAGAGCACCCCCCGCCTGTGGCTATGGGTCCCGGGTCAAGCCCGGGACGACAGCTAGCAAGGTGCAGCGACGGTGATCAAACCGCGAGCACCTTGTCGTCGATCTCGGCGATCGTGTTGACGCCGCACAGGCCCATGGTCGTGAGCAGTTCCTTCGCCAGCACGTTGATCGCTTCCGCAACGCCAGCCTGTCCGCCGGCGCCGAGACCGTAGGCATAGGCGCGGCCGATCATGCAGGACTTCGCGCCGAGCGCGAGCGCGCGCATCACGTCCATGCCGGTGCGGATGCCGCCGTCGAACATGACTTCGACCTGCGAGCCGACGGCGTCCACGATCTCCGGCAGCACCTCGATCGAGGAGGGCGCGCCGTCGAGCTGGCGGCCGCCATGGTTGGAGACCACGATCGCCTGCGCCCCGGTCTTGGCCGCGATCTCCGCATCCTCGACGTCGAGGATCCCCTTGAGGACCAGCTTGCCTGGCCAGATGCTGCGGATCCAGTCGATATCCTTCCAGTTCAGCGAGGTGTCGAACTGCGAATTGATCCAGGTCGACAGCGAGGTGATGTCCTGGTCGACCTTGAGATGGCCGGCGAGATTGCCGAAGGTGCGGCGCTTGCCGCGCAGCACGCCGGAGACCCAGGCCGGCTTGGTGGCGAAATCGATCAGCTTCGACAGCGACCATTCCGGCGGCACGGTCATGCCGTTCTTGATGTCCTGGTGCCGCTGGCCGATCACCTGCAGATCGACGGTCAGGACCAGCGCGCTGCACCTGGCGGCGATCGCGCGCTCGATCAGCGCCTTGATGAAGCCGCGGTCCTTCATGACGTAGAGCTGGAACCAGAACGGCTTTTCGACAGCCGCCGCGATGTCCTCGATCGAGCAGATCGACATCGTGCTCTGGGTGAACGGAATCCCTGCGGCCTGTGCGGCGCGGCAGGCATGGATCTCGCCGTCGCCATGCTGCATGCCGAGCAGGCCGACGGGCGCGAGGATCAGCGGCATCGCGGCCGGCTCGCCCAGGATCGTGGTCCTGAGGTCGCGCTTGGAGACGTCGACCAGGATGCGTTGGCGGAATTTGATCTGCTGAAGATCCTCGCTGTTGGCGCGCAGCGTGTCCTCGGTATAGGAGCCGCGGTCGGCATAGTCGAAAAATGCCTTCGGCACGCGGCGCTTGTGTAGCTGGCGCAAATCTTCGATGCAGGTGATGTGCTTCATGGACGCTCCCGGCCCGTCTTGTATTTCGCGAATGCGCCGTCATCTAGCATGGTTGGATCATCTGCCAAATCATTCCACCGAACTTCGCTCCATCAGGAGGCCACCATGACCGGATCGACCCCCAAGCCGAAAGATACCGACCGCGAAAAGCGCGCGCTCGAAGAGTCGCTGGAGGAGGGATTGGAGGAAACTTTTCCGGCCTCCGACCCCGTCAATGTGACCCAGCCGGCGCCTTCCAAGGACGACCACCACATCCTCCGCAAGCGCTAGAATCGGGTGGGGCCGCAGCCGCCAGGACTACGGTCCCTAAGAATTATACATTATTTTACAATATATTAACCTAGACTCTTGCCATCGGCTGACGGTAATGATTCATCATATATTTTGAAGCCGTCTTGGCGGCTGACGCATTATAACGCCTGCATCGATGGCGTTTCGGGCTTCTCGCCAAACTTGCTGGAGAAGCCCTGGCCTAGCTGGGGGTGATATGAGCCGTAAATATTTCGGGACCGACGGGATCCGTGGCCGTGCCAACGGCCTGATTACGCCGGAACTCGCGCTCAAGGTGGGGCAGGCCGCCGGCCTGGTGTTTCAGCGCGGCGATCATCGCCATCGCGTGGTGATCGGCAAGGACACGCGGCTCTCCGGCTACATGATCGAATATGCCATGGTCGCGGGCTTCACCTCGGTCGGCATGGACGTGCTGCTGCTCGGCCCGATGCCGACGCCGGCGGTCGCGATGCTCACCAAATCGATGCGCGCCGACCTCGGCGTGATGATCTCCGCCTCGCACAATCTGTTCGAGGACAATGGCATCAAGCTGTTCGGCCCGCAGGGCTTCAAGCTTTCCGACGACGTCGAGAAGCAGATCGAGCAACTGCTCGACGAGCCGATCGAGCGCCGGCTCGCACAGAGCGCGAGCCTCGGCCGCGCCCGCCGCATCGACGGCGTCCATGATCGCTACATCGAATTCGCCAAGCGGACGCTGCCGCGCGAATTGAGCCTTGACGGCCTGCGCGTCGTGATCGATTGCGCCAATGGCGCGGCCTACAAGGTGGTGCCGGAAGCGCTGTGGGAGCTTGGCGCCGACGTCGTGTCGATCGGCGTCGAACCCGACGGTTTCAACATCAACAAGGAATGCGGCTCGACCGCGCCGGAAGCGCTGGCGAAGAAGGTGCGCGAGATGCGCGCCGATATCGGCATTGCGCTCGATGGCGACGCCGACCGCGTGATCCTGGTCGACGAGCGCGGTCACCTGGTCGATGGCGACCAGTTGCTCGCCGTGATCGCGCAGAGCTGGAAGGAAGAGGGCCGGCTTGCCAAGCCCGGCATCGTCACGACCGTGATGTCCAATCTCGGGCTCGAACGCTTCCTGCAGGGCATTGGGCTCGAGATGGTGCGCACGCCGGTCGGCGACCGCTATGTGCTCGAGCGGATGCTGAAAGACGGCTACAATCTCGGCGGCGAGCCGTCCGGCCACATCATCCTCTCCGATTACGCCACCACCGGCGACGGATTCGTCGCAGCGCTGCAGGTGCTTGCCGTGGTGCAGAAGCTCCGCCGCCCGGTGTCGGAAGTCTGCCACCGCTTCGATCCACTGCCGCAGATCCTGAAGAATGTGCGTTATCGTAGCGGCAAGCCGCTCGATGATGCCGAGGTCAAGTCGGCCATCGTCGACGGCGAGAACCGGCTCAACGGCCACGGCCGCCTCCTGGTCCGCTCCTCCGGCACCGAGCCGGTGATCCGCGTGATGGGCGAGGGCGACGACCGCCTCCTGGTCGAGGAAGTCGTCGATCACATCGTCTCCGCACTCGGCCAGGCGGCGGCCGCCTAGCGCTCCTGCGGGGCAGGGCTGTCGCATATAGCTGTTTGGTGGCTGCGGACGAGGCGGGCCTCATGGTTCTCCGAGCGATGCGCAGCATCGTCTCGAGACGCGCCGCAAGCGGCGCTCCTCACCATGAGGGTCTAAGATTCCGCCGCGAAATCAGACCTCATCCTGAGGAGCCCGCCAAAGCGGGCGTCTCGAAGGATGGGCCGCGAAGGGACTGCCCAACGCGTCGGTTGCATCACAGCCATCAGCGATTGGCGGTGGTCGCAGCGGGTCGTGCGTCGTAAGCACGGCTCATTGCTGTTTCGCGAGTCCTGCCAGGAATTTCCGTTGAACAAGCCCGTTGCCGTTTCAGAAGAAGCGCTGGGTGAACCGGTGCTGGTTCCCGACGTCGCGCCGCGCATGGCCGCGCGCGCGGCCTCGGTGGGGCCGGCCTACATTGTGCTTGCGGGCATCAGCTTCTCGCACTTCCTCAACGACACCATGCAGTCGTTGATCGCCTCCGTCTATCCGATCCTGAAGGACGCCTACGCGCTGGACTACTCGCAGATCGGCATGATCACGCTGGCGTTCCAGTTCACGGCGTCGCTGCTGCAGCCTTTGGTCGGGCACTTCACCGACAAGAAGGCGCAGCCGTTCTCGCTCGCGCTCGGCATGGGCTTCACCTTTTTCGGCCTGCTGCTGCTCTCTGGCGCGCACCACTACGGCATCATACTGATCGCGGCGTCGCTGGTCGGCCTCGGCTCGGCGGTATTCCATCCGGAATCGGCGCGGATCGCGCGGCTCGCCTCGGGCGGCCGTTACGGCTTTGCGCAATCGGTGTTCCAGCTTGGCGGCAGCTTCGGCACCTCGATGGGCCCGGTGCTTGCGGCGCTGATCGTGGTGCCGTTCGGCCAGTCCTCGATCGCGTGGTTCTCCTCGATCGCGGGCCTCGCGATCCTCATCCTGTGGCGGATCGGCGCCTGGTACAAGCCGCAGATCGTGACCAGGAAGGCGGCGGTCGTCGAGCGGCACCCGGACGCGCCGGCCGGGCGGCGGGTGATGGTCGCGCTCGCGGTGCTGGTCGCGCTGTTGTTCTCGAAGCAGCTCTATGTCTCGAGCCTCTCCAGCTACTACATCTTCTATCTGATCGAGAGGTTCGATGTCTCGACGCAGGCAGCCCAGCTCTATCTCTTCATCTTCCTTGCGGCGAACGCGGTGGGTGTCTTCCTGGGCGGACCGCTCGGCGATCGGTTCGGCCGCAAATACGTGATCTGGTTTTCGATCCTCGGCGCGCTACCGTTCACGCTCGCGCTGCCCTATGCCGGCCTCGTCACCAGCGCCGTGCTCAGCGTGTTCATCGGCTTGATCATCTCGTCGGCGACGTCCTCGATCATCGTGTTCGCGCAGGAACTGATGCCGCATCGCTTCGGCATGATCTCCGGCCTGTTCTTCGGCTTCGCGTTCGGCATCGGCGGATTGGGAGCAGCGGTGCTCGGCAAGCTTGCCGACCATACCGACATCGCCTTCGTCTATCAGCTCTGCGCCTACCTGCCGGCGATCGGGCTGCTCGCGGTGTTCCTGCCGAGAATGCCAAACCACGCGCGTTAAAAATTTCGTCAACGCATCGTTAGCGTTTGTGGCGCGGCCGCTATCTGTTCGATAGCGGGAATAGCGCAACAGCACGAGCTTTCGGAAAATTCGTCAGAGGTTGTCAACCTTAATAATTAGGGTTAAGCGCCGCTTAAGCATTTAGTGCCATCGTCCGGCCGTGGGTTTTCAGACGTGAGGCTTCCCTGCTCGCCTCACCGGCCAAAAGGACGAAGCCAATGCGTAGCGTTAACTCTCTCATTGCCGCTGGTGCGGCCTCCCTGATTTCTTCGGTGGCGTTCGCCGCCGACATGCCGATCGCGCCGCCGCCGAGCTACGGACCGCCGCCGGTGGAAGATTTCGGCGGCTGGTATCTGCGCGGCGATATCGGCTTCAGCAATCAGAGCGTGAAGGAAGTGCGCAACGGCAATGAAGCCTTGTACACGCCGCTGCTCTCTCTGAACCAGCAGACCGGCTTTGATACCGGCGGCATCTTTGGTCTCGGTGTCGGTTATCAGTTCAACAACTGGTTCCGCGCCGACATCACCGGCCAGTACCGTGGCAGGACGAACTTTCACGGACAGGATCTCGTGACCTTTCCGCTTGGCGGCGGCGTTATCGGCGCGGGATCTGACAACTACACCGCAAGCAAGTCGGAATGGCTCGTCCTTGCCAACGCCTATGTCGATCTCGGCACCTGGTGGTGTGTGACGCCGTTCATCGGCGCCGGTGTCGGTGCAGCGCGCGTGACCATATCCAATTTCACCGATCAGGGCCTTGCGGACATCACCCCCGGCGTGATCGGGCCGGGCTTTGCGCTTGCGAATTCGGCTTCCAAGTGGAATTTCGCATGGGCTGCGCACGCAGGTCTTGCCTACAAGGTTAGTCCAAACCTGACGCTCGAAGTCGCCTATAGCTACGTCGACCTCGGTTCAGGACTGACCGGACCCGTGACGACGTTCCAGGGCTTCACGACCAACAATCCGATGAACTTCAAGGATATCACCTCGCACGATCTCAAGATCGGCGTGCGCTGGAATCTGGATAGCCCGCAGCCGGTCTACGCGCCGCCGCCGCTGGTGCGCAAAGGTTAATGCGAGCCTTCATTGGTTAACGATTGCAGACGGCGCGGGATATTCCCGCGCCGTTTCGTTTTGCAGGGAACACGGTGCGCATCACGCGGAAGATTGTGGCAAACGCAGCGCGCGACAACCATTGGTTAAGGTTAACGAGCGATGATCATCGCCGGGTTTGGTTAAGTCGATTTGGGGGCGTGGGCGATGCGCAGGTTTCTGCTGGCGGTAGTGATGTGTGGCGCGGTGACGAGCGCGCAGGCCGCCGATCTTCCTGATCTCCCGGTGCTTCGCGGCAGCTTCACCGATGGGCTGAGCACTTCCAGAGCTTATTGGGAAGGTCTCTACATTGGTGGTCAGGCCGGCTACGGATCGTCCGACGAGAATTTCGACAGCAAGCCGTCATCTTTGATCGCCTCGCTGATTTCCGACAACGTCGTCCAGGAGATGGGCGTTGCGCAATGGAATCTCGGACTCGGAAAGCAGTCGGCGCGCTCATCCGCATACGGAGCCTTTGTTGGATATAACTGGCAATGGAGCGACGTCGTGCTCGGCCTGGAGGCGAGCTACGTGCACGGCAGCTTTGGCGGCTCGGCCAGCGCCAGCAAGGAGCTTGTGAGCGGCGCTCCTCTCTCCGACACCTTCTATCACGATGTCGGAGTCACCTCGGCAGCCTCGATCTCGATCTCGGACATGGCGACGTTCCGGGGACGCGCAGCTTATGCTTTCGGGTGTTTCCTGCCTTACGCGTTCGGCGGCTTCGCGCTCGGCAAGGCGAATATCTCGCATAGTGCAGTCGTAACGGACGCGGTGAGCACCGCTCCGCTTGGGCCTTTCACGCCGTTGATGCCATTGAGCGCGACGGATGCCGTGCACAATCACCTGATCTACGGCTACACCGCCGGACTTGGCATCGACATCAACCTGGTCGGCGGCCTCTTCATGCGCGCGGAATGGGAATATATCCGCTTCACCACAACGGTCGACACCAGCATCAACACGGTGCGCGCCGGCCTCGGCTACAAATTCTAGGCGCGCTTGCGCCTGACGTGTTGACAGCTCCTGTTTCCGCTGTTGCTCTGTCGTTCGGCAACAGGACAACCGCCAGCCATGAAAATCTACGGTGACGACAAGTCGGGCAACTGCCTGAAGGTGAAATGGGTGTGCGATCACCTCGCGCTGCCCTACACCTGGATCGACGTCGATATCCTCAAGCAGGAGACGCGGAGTGCGGACTTCCTGAGGATGAACAGCGCGGGCCAGGTGCCGACGGTCGTGCTCGACGACGGCCGCGCCTTGGCGCAGTCCAATGCCATCATCCGCTATCTCGCCCGCGGCAGCGATCTCATTCCGTCCGACGATTTCGCCGCCGCGAAGATGGATGAGTGGCTGTTCTGGGAGCAGTACAGCCACGAGCCCTATATCGCGGTGTGCCGGTTCCAGATGCGCTATCTCGGCAAGCCGGCATCCGAGCTCGATCCGGAGAAGGTCAGGCGCGGCCATGCCGCGCTGGTGCGGATGGAGCAGCAGCTTGCGCTGACGCCGTTTCTGGTCGGCGAGACGCTCTCGCTCGCCGATGTGGCGCTGCTCGCCTACACGCGGCTCGCGCATGAGGGCGGCTTTGATCTCGGTAGCTATCCCGCGATTGGCCGCTGGATCGGCGAGGCCGAGCGCTCACTCGGCCTGCCGCCGGCGCTCTTTATCTGAGCATGATCTTTTCGGAAAACCGGTTTCCACTTTTCCGGATCATGCTCTAACTGTTTCGGAACACGTCATGGCAACTGCGTCTTCGATCACCATCCGTCGCGCTCGTCGCGACGATGTCCCCGTCATCGTTGGCATGCTGGCGGACGATCGGCTCGGCAGCGCCCGCGAGCGGATCGAGAATCCTTTGCCGCAATCCTATTTCGCCGCGTTCGAGAAGGTCGACCGCGATCCGAAATTCAAGCTCATAGTCGCCGAGGACGCCGACGGCACGGTGGTCGGCTGCCTGCAGTTGTGCATCCTGCCGGGCATAAGTTCACAGGGCGCCTCGCGCGGCTTGATCGAGGACGTGCGCGTTGCAACCCACTGCCGCAGCCGCGGCATCGGCGAACAGATGGTGCAATGGGTGATTAAAGAAGCGCGCACCAACGGTTGCATTCTCGTCGAACTGCTCACGCATCACACCCGCGTCGACGCGCAGCGCTTCTATGAACGGCTTGGATTTCAACGCAGTCATGTCGGCATGACGATACGCTTCTGAGTTGTACCAAGTTGCGCAGCCGAGATCGCTGACCGCAGTGGTAGTCCTCGCTCTGCGTTCCGGTTAACAAGCGATAAACTACGCCGGCCTCCGTAATTTTACCGGAGGGAACGCTCCTGCTAGTTACGCGTCTCCCAGCGGCAGAACATGGTCCGCAAGAGATCATGATCAAGCAAGAAAGATCGAACGCGGCGACGGTCCAAAGCCATCGCGTTCAGGGACGGCTTGGGGATATTTCAGATGAAGCGATATTCGATCGTCAGGGCGGGCAAGGAATACATCGTGCAGGTCGATGAAAAGAGCATCATGAAAGTCTCCAGCCGGCGGAAGGCCGTGAAGCTGGTGAGCGAGGCGGCCGGACTGCTCGACCAGGTGCCGGCTCCGTCGCCCGACGAGCCCCCATCAATCGCCTGTGATCGTCCTGAAGTTCCTTGACGATCCTTTACCCTTCCACTATCTCCGACGGCGGGAAACCTCTCCCCACCGAGAGGCAGCTATCTGGAAGGGTAGATCATGACTGCAGCGAAGCCCGCTTCGCGGCCGAACGTGCCGCATTTCTCGTCCGGCCCCTGTGCCAAGCGCCCCGGCTGGAATCCCCAAAATCTCAAGGACGCCGCCCTCGGTCGCTCGCACCGCGCCAAAATCGGCAAGGCCAAGCTCAAGCAAGCCATTGAGCTGACGCGCGAAGTGCTGGAGGTGCCGGCCGACTATAAGATCGGCATCGTTCCGGCCTCAGACACCGGCGCGGTCGAAATGGCGCTGTGGTCGCTGCTCGGTGCGCGACCCGTCACGACGCTCGCCTGGGAATCCTTCGGCGAGGGTTGGGTCAGCGACATCGTCAAGGAACTGAAGCTGAAGGACGTCACCAAGCTCAACGCCGGCTACGGCGAGATACCAGATCTCTCCAAGGTCGACCCGGCAAGTGACGTCGTCTTCACCTGGAACGGCACCACCTCAGGCGTGCGCGTGCCGAACGCCGACTGGATCAGCGCGACCCGCGAAGGCCTCACCATCTGCGACGCGACCTCGGCGGCGTTTGCGCAGCCGCTCGACTGGCCGAAGCTCGACGTCATCACCTTCTCCTGGCAGAAGGCGCTGGGCGGCGAGGCGGCGCACGGCATGCTGATCCTCTCACCGCGCGCGGTGGAGCGGCTCGAGACCTACAAGCCGGCCTGGCCGCTGCCGAAGATCTTCCGCATGACCAAGGGCGGCAAGCTCAACCAGGGCATCTTCGAAGGCGAGACCATCAATACGCCGTCGATGCTCTGCGTGGAGGACTACCTCGACGCGCTCGACTGGGCGAAGTCGATCGGCGGCCTGAAGGCGCTGATCGCCCGCGCGGACGCCAACACCAAGGTGCTCGCCGACTGGAAGGCGAAGACGCCGTGGATCGATTTCCTGGCCAAGGATCCCGCGATCCGCTCCAACACCTCGGTGTGCCTGAAGATCACCGATCCCGCGATCACCTCGCTGACGCCGGACCTGCAGGCCGACTTCTGCAAGAAGCTGGTCGCCCTGGTCGAGAAGGAAAACGCGGGCTTCGACTTCGCGCATTACCGCGATGCGCCGGCGGGCCTGCGCATCTGGTGCGGCGCCACCGTCGAGGCGAAGGACGTCGAACTGCTCACGCAGTGGATCGACTGGGCGTTCGCCGAGACCAAGGCCTCGCTGCCCAAGGCTGCATAAGTCAAGGCTGCATAAGTCAAGGCTGCGTAAGAAACGTCACCTCATCGTCATGGCCGGGCTTGATCCGGCCATCCATCACGAAAAGAGGATGGACTCGCGGGACAGGTTCGCGGGTGACGATCTCGAACATTCCGACCATTAGGGATCAGTCCCATGTCAAAACCGAAAGTTCTCATTTCCGACGCGCTTTCGCCCGCTGCCGTGCAGATCTTCAAAGACCGCGGCGTCGAGGTCGACTTCCAGCCCAATCTCGGCAAGGACAAGGAAAAGCTCGCCGAGATCATCGGCAACTATGACGGCCTCGCGATCCGCTCGGCGACCAAGGCAACTGCCAAGATCATCGAGAAGGCCACCAGGCTGAAGGTGATCGGCCGCGCCGGCATCGGCGTCGACAATGTCGAGATCCCGGCCGCCACCGCCAAGGGCATCATCGTGATGAACACGCCGTTCGGCAACTCGATCACGACCGCCGAACACGCGATCACCCTGATGCTGGCGCTGGCCCGCGAGATCCCGCAGGCCGATGCCTCGACGCAGGCCGGCAAGTGGGAGAAGAACCGCTTCATGGGCGTCGAAATCACCAACAAGACGCTGGGCGTGGTCGGCTGCGGCAATATCGGGTCGATCGTCGCCGACCGTGCGCTCGGCCTGCGCATGAAGGTGATCGCCTTCGATCCGTTCCTGTCGCCGGAACGCGCCAAGGACATCGGGGTCGAGAAGGTCGAGCTCGACGATCTCTTCAAGCGCGCCGATTTCATCACCCTGCACACGCCGCTCACCGACAAGACCCGCAACCTCATCGATGCCGCAGCGCTTGCGAAGATGAAGAAGGGCGTCCGCATCGTCAATTGCGCCCGCGGCGGCCTGGTCGACGAGCAGGCGCTGCTGGACGCGCTCAATTCCAAGCATGTCGCCGGCGCCGCCTTCGACGTGTTCTCCGAGGAGCCGGCGACCTCGAACGTTCTGTTCGGCCATCCCAACGTGATCTGCACCCCGCATCTGGGCGCCTCCACCACGGAAGCGCAGGAGAATGTCGCGCTGCAGGTCGCCGAGCAGATGTCGGACTATCTGCTGACCGGCGCGATCTCCAACGCCATCAACTTCCCCTCGATCACGGCGGAAGAGGCGCCGAAGCTGAAGCCGTTCATCGAGCTCGCCGAGAAGCTCGGCTCGTTCGCCGGCCAGCTCACCGAGAGCGGCATCATCAAGACCCAGATCACCTATGAGGGCCATGTCGCCGAGATGAAGATCAAGGCGCTGACCTCGGCGGTGCTGTCCGGCCTGCTGCGGCCGATGCTGGGTGACGTCAACGTTGTCTCCGCGCCGGTGGTTGCCAAGGAGCGCGGCATGGTGGTCGACGAGGTGACGCGCGCCGCGCAGAGCGACTACGAGAGCCTGATCACCGTGACCGTGACGACGGAGCGGCAGGAACGCTCGGTGTCCGGCACCGTCTATCACGACGGCAAGCCGCGGCTGGTCGACATCAAGGGCATCCGCGTTGACGCCGAGTTCGGCAAGTCGATGATCTATGTGACCAACGAGGACAAGCCGGGCTTCATCGGCAAGTTCGCAAGCCTGCTCGGCGACGCCAAGATCAACATCGCGACCTTCCATCTCGGCCGCGTCGCGCAAGGCGGCGATGCGATCGCGCTGGTCGAGGTCGACGGCCCGGTGCCGGCGGACGTGCTCGCCAGGGTGCAGGCGCTGCCCCAGGTCAAGCAGGTCAAGGCGCTGGCGTTCTAGCGCGGGATCTTCACCTCCCCCGCTTGCGGGGGAGGTCGACGCGCGAAGTGCGGCGGGTGGGCTCTCTCCCGACGGAAAGTCCCATTGTGGAGACATCCTCACCCCGGCCCTCTCCCGCAAGCGGGAGAGGGAGCGTAACTTCGTCGCGGCTTGAACTCGACCCGACTAAATCATGCGCTAGACCCACATATTCCGACCTGCGGAACACAACGCCGCCCCGATGCTTCGGGGCGGCGTTTGTCGTTTGGCGGCCGACGAAATCTGTGTACGAATGGGCCAAGACCGGTCATATCAGGCCGTCCGAACAAGGGAGAAAACAATGCGTGAAGCCGTTATCGTTTCCTATGCACGCACCGGGCTGGCGAAGTCCGCCCGCGGTGGGTTCAACATCACTCCGCCGATGTCGCTGGCGGCGCACGCCATCAAGCATGCCGTCGCCCGCGCCGGCGTCGACAAGGAGTATGTCGAGGACTGCTATCTCGGCAATTGTGCCCATGGCGCGCCGAATATCGGCCGCCAGGCCGCGCTGCTCGCCGGCCTGCCGAAGTCGACCGCCGGCGTCTCGGTGAACCGCTTCTGCTCCTCAGGGCTGCAGACCATCGCGATGGCCGCCAACTCGATCCGCTCCGATGGTGCCGAATGCATCGTCGCCGGTGGCGTCGAGAGCATCTCTATCCCCGGCGGCGGCACGCCGAAGGAGTCGGTCGATCCTGAGCTGCTCAAGACCGCGCCCGACATCTTCATGGCGATGATCGACACCGCCGACATCGTCGCCGATCGCTACAAGATCAGCCGCGAATACCAGGACGAGTTCTCGCTGGAGTCGCAGCGCCGCATGGCCGCCGCGCAGCAGGGCGGCAAGTTCAAGGACGAGATCGTCCCGATGAAGACCCAGATGAAGGTGGTCGACAAGGTGACGAAGGAGGAGAGCATCAAGGACTATGTCGTCGACCGCGACGAGTGCAACCGTCCCGACACCACGATGGAGGGGCTGGCGAAGCTCGAGCCGGTGAAGGGGCCGGGCAAGTTCATCACCGCCGGCAACGCCAGCCAGCTCTCCGACGGCGCCGCCGCCGTGGTGCTGATGGAAGCCAAGGACGCCGAGAAGCGCGGGCTGGAGCCGCTCGGCCGCTTCGTCGCCTGGGCGACCGCCGGCTGCGAGCCGGATGAGATGGGCATCGGTCCGGTCTTCGCGGTGCCGAAGCTGCTCAAGCGCCACGGCCTGAAGATCGACGACATCGATCTCTGGGAGCTCAACGAAGCCTTCGCCAGCCAGTGCCTGTACTGCCGTGACCAGCTCGGCATCGATCCCGAGAAGTACAACGTCAACGGCGGCTCGATCGCGATCGGCCACCCCTTCGGCATGACCGGCGCGCGCCTCACCGGGCATCTGCTGCAAGAGGGCCGTCGCCGCAAGGCCAAGTGGGGCGTCGTCACCATGTGCATCGGCGGCGGCCAGGGCGGCGCCGGATTGTTCGAAATCTATAGCTGAGTCCTGGCTCGGCTGAATGGCACATGAACCAAAGCACGGCGCCCCAAGCGCCGTGCTTTTCTTGTGCTTCACGCTCTCCACCGTCATTGCGAGCGCAGCGAAGCAATCCATCTCTCCAGTCCTGGGCTGGCAATGGATTGCTTCGCTGCGCTCGCAATGACGTGGAGGTACCGCCACGCAACCGGATACCGCATGTCCGCTGTCTCCATCTTCATGGCACCTCAATCGAACCCGTTTCTTCTTCGCTGCGTCTCACCACCGATGGGGGTGTGACATCAGCCACTGTCCGGCCGTGCCTGACAGGGTGGAGTTTGCGCGCAATGCAGGAAAGGGATCCAATGCGTTTGATTACCAATTGTCTTGTCACCACCAGCCTGGTGCTGGTGACCGCGCTTGCCGCTTTGCCGGCGCGTGCGGCGGACGTCGATGCCTCCTCGACGGTGGATGCGGTGACCGTCTATCCCGATGGCGCGAGCGTCACCCGCGTCATCACGCTCGATCTGCCGTCCGGTGACAGCACGCTGGTCGCCAGGGATTTCCCGCTATCGCTCGATCCGTCCTCGCTGCGTGTCGAAGGCGAGGCGGGAGCGAGGCTGACCATCGGCTCGATCGACGCGCGGCAGCCGCGCGCGGCGCCGCCGGTCAACCTGCCCGAACTCGACAAGCGTATCGAGGCCTTGAGGGACGAGCGCGCCAATCTGCAAGGGGCGATCGACGCCGCCAAGGCGCGCCGCCAGTTCGCCGCGCGTTTTGCCGAAGCCGCTCCGGTCGGCATCGGCGAAAAAGGCGAGGCGCGGCCGATCTCCGAATGGCGCGCTGCCTTCGCCGCCGTGTCCGAGGAGATCGCGACCGCCGACACCGCGGTCCGCGAGGCCGAGCGCAAGCAGCGCGACATCGACCGCGAGATCGCGCGGCTGGAATCCGACCGTGCCGCCAAGCCGCCGAGCAAGCTCGAGGTCCGCATCGATCTTGCTGCCGCGACTGCGACGAAAGCCACCCTGCGCGTCACCTATTCGGTGCGCAACGCGCGCTGGGCGCCGATCTACGACGCGCGCCTCGATACCGGCGCAAAGGACCGCAAGCCCTCGCTCGAACTGGTGCGCCGCGCCGAGATCACGCAGTCGACCGGCGAGGACTGGTCAAACGTCGCGCTCGGCGTCTCCACCGTGCGCATTGCCCGCGGCGGCAGTGCGCCCGAGTTGAATTCGCTGCTCGTGCAATATCCTCAGCCCCCACGCCCGGTGCCGCTGTCTGGCGCCGTGTCGGAGTCGGCGAGGCCCGCGCCGATGCTGCGCTCGGCGCCGGCCGCAAAGGCCGCCGACGCGCTCGATGCGCGCGAGCGCGCCGACGAGCAGCAGGCGGTGGCCGAGATCGGTGACTTCCAGGCAACCTTCAAAATTCCGGGCCGCGTCAGCCTCGGCGCCGGCGAAGGGGCGAAGAGCCTGCGCATTGCCAGCAGCGTAATTGCGCCTGATCTTGTGATCCGTGCCGCGCCGGTGGCCGATCCGACGGCTTTCCTGGAGGCGAGCTTCAGGCAGGCCGAGGACGCGCCGCTGCTGCCCGGCCGTGTCGCGATCTATCGCGATGGCATATTCATCGGCCGCGGCAAGATCGCCGCCGCCGGCAAGGATGAAATCGTGCGGCTCGGCTTCGGCGCCGACGACAAGGTCAAGATCGAGCGCGCGGTGGTCAGGCGCAACGAGGGCTCGGCCGGCCTGATCGTGACGACGTCGAAGACCGACGAACGCTCGTTCAAGACCAGCATTCGCAACGGCCATGATTTTCCTGTCCGCATCGCGATCGAGGATCAGCTTCCGGTCAGCGAGAACGAGGAGATCGTGGTCGAGCTGCTGCCGCAGACCACGCCGCCGACCGCGACCAATCTGCGCGACAAGCGCGGCGTGCTGCAATGGACGTTTGACGCGAAGCCAGGCGAGCTCAAGGAAATCAACTTCGGCTGGCGCATCCGCTGGCCCAAGGACAAGGGCGTCGTGATGACGCCGGCGGGGTGAGGCCATCGCTCCTCCGTCATGCCCCGCGCATGCGGGGCATCCAGTAACCCGCGGCGTCAGTGGTTCGCGCAATTGAGCGCCGCGGAGTACTGGATCGCCCGGTCAAGCCGGGCGATGACGGTGAGTTTCGCGGAGCACGGACTTACTTCGCTTTCAGAAACTCACTCACTTCCAGCAGCACGAACTCGTTGTCGTCGGCCTTGTTGGGATCGCGGCTCGAGGAGAACGGCAGGTTGTTGTCGTTGCCGACGATGATGTGGGTGTCGTCGATCTTGTCGACGTTCTCGATGGTGAAGAACGGGAACGTCAGCACGCCGTCATTGAGCGGCTTCTTCGCCTTCTTGTCGGGATCGCGGATCTTCATCAGGTCGATATAGGCGACCTTGCGCACGGGCTTGCCGACATTGGCATCTGAGAGCTCGATCTTGTAGACACGCTTGAACTTCGCCAGATCCGGGAAGCATTTCTCGCCGCGCTGGCCCTGCGGGCAGGCCTTGTCGGCGGTGCCTTCGCCATTGTCGCGCTCGATGATCAGGCCATTGGTCCCGTCGATCATGTTGAAGTCGCCGATGGCGTTGCCGTTCTGCTCGAACACATATTGCCAGTAGCGGCCGGTGAACTTCTCGTTCGCGACGTCGAACTCGAGGATGCGCGAGGCTTCCTTGCCGTCGACCTTCTCCCAGTCCTTCTTCTCGGCATCCCACAGCGGGCCCTCGAGCAGGCCGTACAGGAACTTGCCGTCCTTCGAGGATGCAAAGCCCTCGTATCCCTTGGAGCGGCGCAGGTTGACGGTAGTGTAGCTCGCGCCCGGCGCGCCCGGAGACTGCACAGACCAGTGATCGGGCGAGCGCACCGGCTTGCCATCGGCGACGCTCTCGAACACGGCCAGCACCTTGCCGGTCTTGTCGGCCTTGATCACATAGGGCCCGAACTCATCGCCGATCCAGAAGGTGTCGCCGATGATCTGGAAGCCCTCGGTGTCGAAATCGGCACCGGTGAGATAGCGCTTGGTGGTGTCCTCATGCACGATGCGGAACGGCACCTTCTTGTCGGGGTCGTGCAGGAATATGGTTTCCTGCCGCTCGATCTTGCCGCTCGCCCAGTCGATCTTGTGCCGGTTCAGGTACAGCATCGAATCGGCTGAGTTGTAGCGCGAGCCCATGCCGTTGTCGGTGAGCACCCAGAACGTGCCGTCCGCCATCACCTTGATGCCGGAATGGCCCTGCAGCGGCTGGCCCTTGAACGGCAGCGACACGCCCGTCGGCCGCTCGTAGGACTTGCCCATCACGGTGCCGGTGGCGTCGATGCGGCGGCCGGTGGTGTATTTGCCCGAGGTCTTCAGATCATCAGGTGCATCGGCAGGCGCGTCGATGAAGCTTTCCGCCGGAAGCACGGCGTGGCCCTTGAGGGTCGCCGGATATTCGCCTTCGCCTTGCGCGAAAGCGGCTCCCGAGAGCAGCACGATCGACGCGACGGAGCAAAGCAGTGATTTGCGCATGTTGATCTCCCCTGAAGATGAACGCCGCGGAGTTCTGGGAGGCGGGTGTTACATGCCGCTGACAGTTTCGTGACGGTGGGCGATTGGCGCTGGATATGCCTGCGGCGTTACGTCACCGGCCGCATCGTTTGCGGCAGCAGGAAGGGAATGCCGCCGTCGGTATAGTCGATGGCTGCGTCGACCTCGAAAATGGTGCGGATCGTCTCCGCGGTCATCGCCTCGCTGCGACCGCCATCGACCGCGAGCCGGCCGCGGTGCAGGAGAACGAGACGGTCGGCAAAGCGCATCGCGAGGTTGAGGTCGTGCAGGATCGCGATCACGGCCGTGCCGTTCTCAGCGCGCCGGCGCGCGGTCTCGACCAGATCGATCTGGTGCCGGAGGTCGAGGCTCGAGGTCGGCTCGTCCAAGAGCAACAGGCCGGGGCCGTTCAACGCTTCGCCGCAGGCAAGCTGCACCAGCACGCGGGCGAAATGCGCGCGCTGCTGCTCGCCGCCCGACAGCGTCGGCAATTGGCGATGGCGGAAGCCTCTCAGCCCGACTTCGTCCAGGGCGGACTCGACCAGCGGCGCCACTGTTGCGCGCGAACTGTCGCCTGCGCCCATATAGACGATCTCCTCCACCGTGAACGGGAAGGTGACGTTGACGTGCTGTGACAGCATGGCGCGATGGTGCGCCAATTCGCGCGGCGTGTAAGCGCGGAGCGCGCGCCGCTTCAATTCAACCGTGCCGCGCGTCGGCGTGATGTCGCCGGACAGCATCCGGAGCAATGTCGACTTGCCGGCGCCGTTCGGTCCGACGATCACGATCATCTCGCCCGGATTGACGCTGAGGTCGACGGCATCGACCAACGTGGCGCCGCCGACCACCACCGAGACCGAGCTCGCCCGCAGCATCGGTGTCATAGCGAAACCAGGCTGCGCTGCCGCAGCAGGATGGCGAGGAAGAACGGCGCGCCGACTGCCGCCGTCAGGATGCCGATCGGCATTTCCGCTGGAGACACGATGGTGCGGGCCATCGTGTCGGCACCGACCAGCAGCACAGCCCCGAGCAGCACGGAAGCCGGCAACAGCAGCCGGTGCGCCGGCCCGATCACGAGCCGCAGCAGATGCGGTACCACGATGCCGACAAACCCGACGACGCCGCACACGGAGACCGCGACCCCGGTCATGGCCGAAACCAGGATGATAGCGATCCGTTTCAGTCGCTCGACGTCGACGCCGCTGTGAAAGGCCTCGGCCTCGCCGAGCACGAGGACATCGAGCCCGCGCGCGATCGACAGGCACGCGACCAGTGCAACGGCGAGCACCGGCGCCAGCGTCGCGATCTTGCCCCAGGTCGCGCCGCTCATCGAGCCCAGCATCCAGAAGGTGATGTCGCGGAGCTGGCGGTCGTCGGCGATGAATACCAGAAGCCCGATGCCGGCATTGGCGATCGCGGCGATCGCAATTCCCGCCAGCAGGAAGATCGCAATCGATGTTCGCCCGGCGCGGCTCGCGATGCTGTAGAGGATGATGGTCGTCACGAGCGAGCCGGCAAACGCTGCCAGCGGCAGCAATTGGTGCTGCATGAATCGGACGCTCTCGCCGATGTGATTGTCGGTGAAGACGATTGCGGCTGCCGCAGCAAAGGCGCCGCCGCTGGAGACGCCGACGAGCGCGGGATCGGCAAGGGGATTGCGGAACAAGCCCTGCATGATCGCACCGGAGGCCGCCAACAGGCCGCCGACCATCGCGGCGGCGACGATGCGGGGAATCCGGATCGACCACAGCACGAGCTGGTCGCGCGCAACCAGCGGGCTGGCCGCACCGTCGCTCCACAGGCCAAGCGCGGCGGGGAGGCGGGCGAGGGGGATTCCAGCGGCGCCGAGCGTCACCGCAATGAGCGCTGTACTGACGAGAGCGGCGCAAAGGCAAAGCAGCGTCAGCGACGCCGGCGGGCGCAACGAGCGCTTGATGCGACGATCGGAAGTCCCGCTGCGCGCGTCCGCCAAGGCGCTCATTGCCGGCAGTTTGTCGTAAGCGCTGCGGGCACGAACTTCTCCGCCTGCGGCGCCAGCGCCGGATAGAGTTTCGTCGAAAGGTCGCGTGCCGCGGCCGCCGTGCGCGGCCCGAAGCCGAGCAGATAAAGCCCTTCCATCGAGATGAAGCTCTTGTTCGCTGCGACCGGCGTCAGCGCGAAGGCCGGATGCGTATAGATCGCCTCGGCTTCCAGCGAATCCTTGCCGCGCTGGATCGACAGCACGACGTCCGGCTTGGCGGCGACGATCGCCTCGTCGCTGATGATCTTGTAGCCGTCATAGCCTTCGACCGCATTGACGCCGCCTGCGAGCTGGATGATCTCGTTCGCCGCCGTCTTCTGGCCCGCCGCCATGGCGCGGCCGTTCAATAGCGACATCACGAACATCACCCGCACCGGCTTCGTCACCTTGGCGCGCAACTCCCGCAATTGCGCGAGATCATGCGCGACGGCGGTACTCAGGCATTCGGCGCGCGGATCGGCATCCATGGCGTGGCCGACCAGCTTGATCTTGTCGAGCAATCCCTGCTCGGAGAATGTCTCGGGCACCAGCACCAGCGGCACCTTCGCCGCTTCCAGCACGTCCATGGTCTCCTTCGGCCCCGAGCCCTGCACCGCCAGCACCAGCGAGGGATTGAGCCCGAGCACGCCCTCGGGCGAGAGCTGGCGCATATAGCCGACATTGGGTTTGTCGCGCAGCGCGGCGGCCGGATAGAGGCTGGTCGCATCGACGCCGGCGACGCGGTCCTCGAAGCCGAGCGCATAGAGGATTTCGGTAATCGCCCCGCCGATCGAGACGATCCGCGAAGGGTTGTCGATGATGACGTCGCGGTCGCGCGCATCATGCACGGTGGTGCTTGCGGCAGGTGCCGCCTGAATGGGCACGAGGCTGGCGATCAGCAGGACTGCGAGCGTGCGACAAAATGCCATCGAGGGATCACTTGGTGAGGATCAGCTTGTTCTGCGAGGTCAGCCGCAGCCGGTAAATCTCTTCGCCATGCGCGATGATGATCTCCCGTTCGCTCTGAAACAGCTCACGGCTGTCGATCCGGTTGCCGGTCATGGAGAGGTTTCTCACGGCAGGTGAGGCATTTCCCGCGCGCCCCCCGGCGCCTTCGATACTGTCTCCGGAAGTTGCCGCCATATCCTCTTTGCTGCGCCCCGAACGTTCTCTGGATTGCTGTTTGTATAGTTCGCCCGCGCCGCAAGCCAATCGCGGCAGTTTACAATCGATATAAACTGCGCCGTGCCGTTATTGACCACTTTGTTACCGCGCCGTAACGAAGATGAACGTAATGCGGGCGGATGGCCCGCGCTGTATATTTTGGTAGCCAGCAAGCCGCTCGCATCATTTGGCGAGCGCACGCCAGCCAGACCCAAAAAGCAGATCTTTGGATTGGGGCAGTATGGCTGACGGGGCTAGGATTTCGCGTGCCCTCATTTTGGGCGCGTCGGTGGTTTCAATCGGGTTGTTGCTTGCCGAGTCCGGCTTGGCCCAGACTACGGACGCGCAGCCGGCTGATCGCGCGTCCGAGCGTGCCAAGCAGGCCAAGCGTAAGCCGGCGAAGCCGAAAGTCGAACAGCAGGCGGCGGCGCCCGTGATGAATGCGCGCGCGCAGATCGGCGGCACGCCGGTGCAATCGCTCGATACCATCACCGCCACCGCATCGAAGACGGAAGAGCGTGCGATCGACGCGCTTGCGCCGGTCAGCGTGGTCACGCTCGAGCAGATCCAGGGCCGCCAGCCCTCAACGGTCGGCGATCTCCTTTACAATATACCGGGCGTCTGGGTGCAGAATCGCGGCGACGAGCCGTCGACGTCGATCAACATCCGCGGCCTGCAGGACTTCGGCCGCGTCGCCGTTGTGGTCGATGGCGCCCGGCAGAACTACCAGCGCACCGGCCACTTCGCGAATGGCTCCTTCTTCCTCAATCCGGAGCTGATCAGCAGCATCGACATCGTGCGCGGCCCGACGGCGAACATCTACGGCTCCGGCGCGATCGGCGGCGTGGCCTCGTTCCGCACCAAGGACATCGAAGATGTGGTGCGCCCCGGCGAGAGATGGGGCATCGACTACAAGAATGTGTTCGGCAGCAATGAGGGGCGCTGGCTCACCTCGGCTTTCGGCGGCGTTCACGTCAATCCCAATGTCGATGTGTTCGCGGGAGGCACCTACAGCACGCAGGAGAACTACAAGGACGGTACCGGGTTTGAAGTCGCCAATACCGGCAACCGGCTCTCCAGCGGCATCGCCAAGCTGACGGTGCGCCCGGCCGACGGACACGAAGTCAAGCTCGGCACCATCTTCCAGGAAGACATCTACAGCGTCGGTCAGCCGGCGCGGCGCGCGGGCGATCCGAACTCGACCAACCCGAACGGAACCAACAACCTCTTGGGTACGTCGGTCTATGCGAGCAACGTGAAGAACTACACGACCACGCTGGGCTGGACCTATTCGCAGCCCGATGACCGGCTGTTCGACTGGGATGCGAAGGTCTACTGGAATCGCACCGAGAACGACCAGATCAAGACCGCGCATACCGGCACCACGCCGTCGGCGTTCTGCGGCGGCGTGCCCGGCAACGCTGTCTCCGGCTGCATCGGCAGCAATCGCGGCTATCTCCTGGATACGTTCGGCGTCGACGTTCACAACACCTCACGCTTCGACCTGATGGATTGGCAGCATGCCATCACCTACGGCCTTGATGCGTTCCAGGACGAGGTGAGCACGAACGACAGGACCGGAACGTCCGAGGTGACGACGCCGGGCGGCCGGCGCACGCTATCCGGCGGCTTCGTGCAGTGGAAGGCCAATTACCAGAACCTGGTCGAAACCATCTCGGCGCTGCGTTACGACAATTACCAGTTGGAATCGGGGACGACATCCTCCAGCGGGGACCGCTTGTCGCCGAAGATCACGGTCGGGCTTCTACCCGCCGCGATGCTGACGCCCTATGTCAGCTATGCGGAAGGCTACCGCGCGCCATCGATCACCGAGACGCTCGTCAACGGCCCGCATTCCGGCGCCACCATCAACGACTCGTTCTTCCGCTGTCCGTCGGGCACGCCGGGACCCGGCGCCGACTCGACATTCTGCTTCGTCCCCAATCCGAACCTGAAGCCCGAAGTCGGCAAGAACAAGGAGATCGGCTTCAACCTGAAGAAGAACGACCTGTTCGTGCCGGGCGACAGCATTCGCGGCAAGTTCAACTTCTTCCGCAATGACATTGAGAATTACATCGATCTGGTGTCCTACGGACCTCCGCTGGTGGTTCCGACCGGTCCGCCGCCCGCACCGTCGATCACTGTGCTACCGTTCGTGCAGTATCAGAACATCGCCGAGGCCAGGATCCAGGGCTTTGAAGCCGAGACGATGTACGATGCGCGCACCTGGTTCGTGGGCATTGCCGGGAGCTACATGCAGGGCAAGAACCTCCAGACCGGCCTCGGGCTCTACAGCATCCCGCCGCAGAAGATCACCACGACGGCAGGCGTGCGCCTGCTCGACAACACGCTGGTGATCTCCGCGATGTGGACGTCGGCCCAGGCCAATAACAATATTCCTCCGACCTTCACCCCGGCGACGTCTTACGATCTCGTGAACCTCTACGTGGCCTACACGCCGACGCGCGATCTGGTGCTCAACTTCTCGGTCGAGAACCTGCTGGATCAGTACTACCGGCCCTACGCCATTCCGGTCGGCTCCGCCGGCGATACCCAGAACGACGTCAAATGGGCTAGCGCAGGACCGGGGATCGTGTTCAAGGGCGGCCTTAGATATCACTTCGGAGGTACCTGATCGAGGAACCGGAAGCCCCGACGGGGGCGTAACCATCATCCGCACCGCCGGCCGCGCTGATGTCCCAGCGCGGCCTGGTGCGTTCTTGTTTTCAACCCACTTAATCGGCAGGCTGCCCATGCGGCGCAGCGCCGAAAGCCTAAAAAGCCTAACAAGCGGCAAAGCGCCGCAAATCTAGAAGGAGAATTCGACGATGTTTATCGCCATGAACCGCTTCCAGGTGAAGAAGGGCGCCGAGCAGGCGTTCGAGACCGTCTGGGCCACCCGCGAATCCTATCTCGGCAACCTGCCGGGCTTTGTCGAATTCCATCTGCTCAAGGGGCCGGAGGCCGAGGATCACACGCTCTATTCGTCACACACCACCTGGGTCGACAAGGCGGCCTTCGAAGCCTGGACGCGCTCGGAGGAATTCCGCCGCGCGCATGCCCGTGCCGACAACAAGACCGGCGAGAGCCTTTATCTCGGTCATCCCAAGTTTGAAGGCTTTGAGGTGATCCAGACCGAACGCAAGGCGAGCGCTGCGGCGTAAGGAGACCGCCATGTCGAGTACGGAGTTCGCCGATCTCAGGGCGTACATGGTCGACAATCCCGGCGCCGTGATCGAGGACGTCGCGCGCGAGCGAAAGGTTTCGCCGCGCGCGGTGATCGAGGCGCTGCCGGGCGAGATGGTGCGGCTCGGCAGTGGCGGCGAATTCGCCGACGCCATGCAGGACATTGCGGAGTGGGGCGAGGTGACGCTGATCGTCCACACTGATGATGCGATCTTCGAGTTCACCGGCGCGATACCGGCCGGTGAGATCGGCCGCGGCTATTTCAACCTGATGCAGCCGAAGGGCCTGCACGGCCATTTCCGCCACGAGCGTTGTGGGGCGATCGCCTTTGTCGAACGCCCCTTCATGGGGAAGTCGTCGGCCTTCATCGCCTTCATCAATGTCGACGGCGGCATCATGTTCAAGGTGTTCGTCGGCCGCGACGAGACCCGCGCGCTGCGCGGCGATCAGCTTCAGCGCTTCCATGCGCTTGCGGACCGGATCGCGCCGAGGAAGGCGGCCTGAGGAAGCAACACCGGGAGGCGATCATGCAAACATGGCTCGATGGATTTTGCCGGCGCGCGCTGATCGCCTCCAGCGCGGCGCTGTGGCCGGCCGCTTGCTTTGCCGCCGACGACAATGCGCTGCTGCCACGCAATCTGTCGCCCTGGGGCATGTTCCAGAGTGCCGACATCGTGGTGAAGGCGGTCATGATCGGGCTGGCCTTTGCCTCGCTGGTGACTTGGACAATCTGGCTCGCGAAGACCATCGAGATCCGCCGCGAGACGGCGCTGGCGAAAGAGCGCCTGCGCCTGCTCGAGAAGGATACCGTGCTGGCCGAGGCGGAGCAGGCGAGCCGCGGCGGCGACGACGCGGTGGCGCAGATCATCCAGTCGGCAGCGCGCGAGGCGAGCCTCTCCGGCGGCGTGTTCGACGACGGCTTCAAGGAGCGCACCGTGCTCCGCCTGGAGCGGGTGGAGGCCGCGATGGCGCGGCAGGCCGCGCGCGGCACCGGCGTGCTCGCGACCATCGGCGCCACCGCGCCCTTTGTCGGCCTGTTCGGCACGGTCTGGGGCATCATGAATTCCTTCATCGGTATCTCCGAGGCGCATACGACGAACCTCGCCGTCGTCGCGCCGGGTATTGCCGAAGCGTTGCTCGCGACGGCGCTCGGCCTCGTGGCCGCGATTCCGGCGGTCGTGATCTACAATCATCTGACGCGGTCGATCGCTGCCCATCGCGCGCTGCTCGGCGATGCCTGCGCCATGGTGCTGCTGCTGGTGAGCCGCGAGGGCGATCGCGGCCTGCTTCGGCTCGCCCGCGCTGCGGAGTGAATGATGGGCGTCAGGCTCGGGGCGGGCAGTGCAGGGGGCGGACGGTTTCGCGCCGAGGACGATCTCGTCGAGGCGCATGAGATCAACGTCACCCCCTTCATCGATGTCATGCTGGTACTGCTTATCATCTTCATGGTCGCTGCTCCGCTCGCGACTGTCGACCTCGGCGTCGAGCTGCCCGCGAGCACCGCCGAGCCGCAGCCGCGCCCGGACAAGCCGGTGTTCGTCACCGTGAAGCCCGACCTTTCAGTTGCCGTCGGCGAGGACATCGTCGCGCGCGATGCGCTGGCCACGACCATCGATGGTGCTACCAAGGGCCGCAAGGACGAACGCATTTTCGTGCGCGCCGACAAGGCGGTGAGCTATGGCGAATTGATGGAGGTGATGAACCTGCTCCGCAACGCCGGCTATCTCAAGATCGCGTTGGTCGGCCTCGACGGCCGAAGCTGATCCGCCATGAACGCCTTCGCGCTGCATGACGTCACCGACGACACCACGCTGCGGCGCTGGGGCATATCCGCGTTCGCGATCCTCGCCACGCACGCGGCGCTGATTGCGCTCGGCATCAACTGGTATCAGGCGTCGCCGCCGGGCGTCACCTTGCCCGCCATCATGGTGGATATGGCGCCTGCGACATCGGCACCGCAATCGACACCGTTGGAGCGTGTGCCGGGGCCCGTCATGGACGAGGCCGATGCCTCGCCGCCCGAGCCCGTGCAGCAGCAGGCCGTGGAAGAGCTGATCCCGCCGACGCCGGTGCAGGAAAAGCCTGATGTCGTCGCGCCGCCGGAGCAGAAGGCGCAGCCGACGCCGCCAACGCCAGAGCCGGCAAAAATGGTTCCGGATCAGAAGCCGGCGCCTGCGAAACCGAAGGTGGTTCGTCGGGAAGCGAAGAAGCCGACCGATGCGCTGCCGGCTCCCCGCACCACGGCGCCGCCCCGCGCCGAGCGTCAGGCGCCCGCAGCATCGGCGATCAGCGCCGGCGCCTCGGCGTCAGCGATCGCATCCTACAATCAGCGAGTCCGCGCGCACCTTTTGCGCCTCCATCAATATCCATCGGGAGGCAATGGCCAACGGGGCGTTGCCAGGCTGAGCTTCACGCTGAGCCGCAGCGGACAGGTGCTCGCCAGTCGGCTCAGCGGATCGTCGGGCATTGCGATGTTCGATGCCCACGCGCTGGCTTTGGTTCGCCGCGCGCAGCCCTTTCCGGCGTTTCCGCCGGAGATCAGTCAGGGGTCGATGGCTTTCACCATCCCGGTCGAGTTCGTCGTCCAGTAGCCTATTCCTTCACCGCGCCGGTCAGCGAGGACACGTAGTAGTCCACGAACAGCGAGTAGAAGATCGCAACCGGCAATGAGCCGAGCAGCGAGCCCGCCATCAGCGCGCCCCATTGATAGACGTCGCCGGAGACCAGTTCGGTCAGGATCGCGACCGGCACGGTCTTGTTGGCGCTGCTCTGGATGAAGGCGAGCGCGTAGATGAACTCGTTCCACGATAATGTGAACGAGAAGATGCCGGCCGAGATCAGGCCGGGCACGGCGAGCGGCAGCGTGATCCGCCGCAGGATCTGCAGCCTTGTTGCGCCGTCGACCAGCGCGCATTCCTCCAGCTCATAGGGGATCGATTTGAAATAGCCGATCAGGAGCCAGGTGCAGAATGGCACCAGGAAAGTCGGATAGACCAGGATCAGCGCCAGGGGACTGTCGAACAGGCCGAACTGCACCACCACGGTCGCGAGCGGAATGAACAGGATCGACGGCGGCACCAGATAGGCGAGATAGATGCCCAAGCCCACATAGGGGCTGCCGCGGAAGCGCAGCCGCTCGATCGCGTAGGCCGCGAGCGTGCTCGCAAACAGCGACAGGAAGGTCGAGCCGATCGCGACCAGCATCGTCGTCTTCAGCCAGCGCGGATAGGCAGTGTTGAACAGGAGGTGCTGGATATGCGCCAAAGTCGGCGAGGAGATCCAGAACGGGTTGTGCTCCCTGTAGTTCAGCAGCTCCGCGTTCGGTTTGAACGCGGTCACCGTCATCCAGTAGAACGGAAACAGAAGGATGATGACGAAGCAGGCGAGCGGCAGATAGATCATCATCATCCGCCGTGCGCGGGAGTCCCACGCCATCGTGTCGGGGGCTGCGCTTGCGGCCTTGGTTGGCTGGGCGACGGCGTCAGTCATCGCTCTCTCCCTGCTGCCATTTGCGCCGGGCCAGGCCGAAATAGCTGAACAGCGTCGCAAAAACGAGGAACGGCACCATCGACACCGCGATCGCCGCGCCCTCGCCGAGTTCGCCGCCGGCGATGCCGCGCTGGAACGCCAGCGTCGCGAGCAGGTGCGTCGAGTTCACCGGCCCGCCGCGGGTGATGGCGTAGACGAGCTGGAAATCGGTGAAGGTGAAGATGATCGAGAACGTCATCACGATCGCCAATATCGGCATCATCATCGGGAAGGTGATGTAGCGGAAGCGCTGCCAGGACGAGGCGCCGTCCAGCATCGCCGCTTCGTATAGCGAGGGCGAGATCGTCTGCAGGCCGGCCAGCAGCGAGATCGCCACGAACGGAATGCCGCGCCAGATATTGGCCGCGATCAGCGAGAACCGCGCCGGCCAAGCCGAGCCGAGGAAGTCGATATTGGTCGTGCGCCAGTGCAGCACGTCGACCAGCAGATAGGAGATGATCGAGAATTGCGGGTCGTAAATCCACCAGAACGCCAGCGCCGACAGCACGGTCGGCACGATCCACGGCAGCAGCACGATGGCGCGGAGCAGGCTCTTGAGCGGAAAGTGGTTGTTGAGCAGCAGCGCCAGCCAGAAGCCGAGCGCGAATTTCCCGAAGGTCGCGATCCCCGTATAGAACACGCTGTAGAACACCGCGCCCCACCACAGGGGATCGCTGAGGAGATACTGAAAATTCTCCAGCCCGACATAGATGCCGCGCCGTCCGATCGTGGTGTCGGTGAAGGCGAGCCAGACGCCGAGCCCGAGCGGATAGGTGAGGAACACGGTCAAGAGCCCGATCGCCGGCGCGAGGCATACGACGATCAGGAACGGCTTGTAGTCGAGCAGGCGCGCGAACCAGTTCGGCTGGCGCAGCGCGATTCCTCGGGGGGAGAGTGTGGTCACGGACATGAATACGTGTCCTGTGCTGATCGAAGCCCTACGTCGTCATTGCGAGCGTAAGCGAAGCAATCCATCTCACCGGTTGTGGAGGCATGGATTGCTTCGTCGCTCCGCTCCTCGCAATGACGGCGCTTATCGATTTACCGCCGGAAATACCGCTTGCAGCGCCGTTCCGCCTCCGAGGCCGCAGCCTCCGGCGTCGCGGCGTCGGTCGCGACCGAGGCGCACATCTGCACCAGCACGTAATCGGCATTGACGGCGCCGGTCGCGGTCGAGATCGGGCCCTTGTAGCCGGCGTAATACTGGCTCTTCATGGTGTCCTTGAAGATCTTGACCTTGGGATCGCCGGACCACACGGCAGCATCCGCATAGGCCACGAGCGGCTGCGCCCAGTATCCGCTGTTGGCGTTCAGCCAGGGCTCGTATTGTTCCTTCTCCATCATGAACTGCAGGAAGGCCTTGGCGGCATTCGGATAGGGGCTGTGCTTGAACACCATGGCGTTCAGCGTCAGGCCCGCCATCGGCGTGGTGCTGGCGAAGCCCTTCGGCAGGAACTGATGCTCGGTGTCCTCGGCGATCCCTGCGGTTGCCGGATCGTTCTTCAGCGCGAAATAGAGCGAGACACCGTTGGCCGTCAGCGCGATTTCCTGCGACGAGTAGGCGCGATTGTTGGAGACGTCGTTCCAGGACGGCGTGCCGGCGATGAAGGTCGGATACAGTTCCTTCAGATATTTCAGCGCCGCCACCGTCTCCTTGCTGTTGATGGTGACGTTGCCTTCTTCATCGAGCAGGGATGCATTGTGCGACCACAGGATCCAGTTGGCAAAGCCGTTACCGTCGCCGACGGCGTTGCCGAGTGCGAAGCCTGCGGGCTTACCGGCTTTCTGCAGCTTGCGGCAGACATCCAGCACGCCGGCATGGTCTTCCGGCACCTTGTCGTAGCCGATCGATTGCAGCACCGATTTGCGGTAGACCAGCGGACCGCTGCTGGCGCCGAACGGCAGTCCGATCCAGGCGTTGCCCTTGGCGCGCTTGCCGTATTTCTGGGCCAGCGTCTGCCAGCCGCCATAGCGCTTGCCGAGATACTCGGCGACGTCGGTGAGCTCGATCAGCTTGTCGGCGTAGATATGTGGCGCGTCCGAGAAGCCGATGATGATGTCGGGACCGGCGCCAGAGTTCGAGGTCACCGCGGTCTGCTGGTTGATGTCCTCCCAGCCGACGAAATCGACCTTGACCTCGACGCCCATCTTCTCGGTGAACTTGGCGGCGTTGGCGCGGAACACGTCTTCGTCGGTCTTGACGAAGCGGACCGGCCGCAGCATCCGCAGGCTCGCGCCCTTCTCGATCGGCAGCGACGGTGCGGCGACGTCGGCGGCCTTGACCAGCGATTCGCTTGATTGCGCCGAGCCGCCGGTTGCCGCCAGCGCCGCGGCCGAGAGGCCGAGCGCCAACGCGTCACGACGTGTGAGGTCGTTCCCCATAGTCTCCTCCCTTGTTTATCGTTCCCGGCGTTACTCGCCGGTGAACGTGAACTTCGGCCCTCGTGGGACCGAAGCGATCGCCTTGAGACTTTTGCCCCGCGCAATTTCCGCATCGCGGGAAACGTGTGTTCCCCGCCGGCTAGCTGTTCGGGCCGCGATCCATGCTGACGGGCTGCCAGCGCCGGAGCGAGGTGTTCTGCAGCACCGACGGATTGACGCAGCTTACCGGCCACAGCCCGGAAAGCACCAGTGACAATTCGTAGCCCACGCGCCGCTTGCGCGCCTCGTCGAAACGTGCCGATGCGGAGGCGACATGGGCGGTCAGCGTGACGTTGTCCATGCGGAGCAGGGGATTGTTGTGCGACGGCGGCTCCTTCTCCAGCACGTCGAGCGCGGCGTGCGCGATCCAGCCCTCCTGCAGCGCCTTGATCAGCCCTTCCTCGTCCACCGTGGCGCCGCGTCCGGTATTGATGAAGATCGCGCTCTTCTTCATCTGCCGGAAATGCTTCTCGGTCAGCATGTGGTGCACCTCGGGCCGCGCCGGGGCATGCATCGAGACGAAGTCGGATTGCGACAGCACCTCCGACAGCGTCGCCGGCAGCACGTTGTGTTCCGACATCAGCGTTTCCTGGATGAACGGATCGTAGGCGATCATCCTGAGGCCGAACGGTGCGGCGCGCTTCGCCACCGCGCGGGCGACGCGACCGAACGAGATGAAGCCGAGCGTCTGCCCCATCAGGCGCGGAATCTTCAGGAGCGCCGGGCGCCCCTCTGCCCAGCGGCCCTCGCGCACCATCTTGTCCTGCTCGACCAGGCGGCGGAAGCCGGCAAGCAAGAGCATCATCGCGTGGTCGGCGACCTCCTCGATGAAGGTGTCGGGGATGTTGGTGACCGGGATGCCGCGGGCGGTTGCCGCCTTGACGTCGACGCTGTCGACGCCGACGCTGCCGAGCGTGATCACCTTGCAGTTCTCGAGCGCATCGATGACCGCCTTGGTGATCGGCATGCCCTTGGCGTAGATCGCGTCCGCCGTCTTGGCTGCGGCGATGAATTCCGCCTCGTTGGCGGGAGCCTCGATGATCTCGGCGCCGATCGGATCGAGCGCCTCCTTCTCGTAGTCGTAGCCGCCGCCGGCCACCGTGAAGCTTGCGCCCTTCGGCGTCACCACCCTGAACTTCGACATCTCCTGCTCCCGATTTGATTGTTCGGTTGTTGATTATTCGGCCGCGACAAGTCGTCGCTGCCTCGTCTTCGCGCAGCGAAGCGCGCTCCGCACCGTTCCCGATTGCCTTGAGCGCGGCTTTCCCGGGCTTTTACGGAGAGGCTTCGTAACCTGACGCTAAAGGCTCTCACATTACGGTGGGCCGAATCAATCCGACAAACATGCAAGCGCGCCATTCCCGGAGACGCCCTGTGAAGCTGACCAACCTCAAGATCACCCCCAAACTCGGCATTTTGGTGGGGGTGACCATCCTCGGCCTCTGCGCCGCCGGCGTCCTCGCGCACCATCTGATGCAGCGCGAAATGATGAACGCTCGCATCGACCAGACCAAGGCGATGGTCGAGATGGCCAGGAACATGGCGGCCGGCCTGAAGAAGGAGGTCGATGCCGGGCGGATGACCAAGGAGGCGGCCCTCGCCGAGCTCGGCAAGCGCGGCAACTCGATGACCTATGACAACGGCTCCGGCTACCTGTTCGGCACCTCCTATGACGGCATCACCATCCTGGCGCCCGATCCCAAGCTGATCGGCACCAACCGCATGGACGTGGTCACCAACGGCCGCAAGCTGTCCCGCGAATTGATGGATGGCGTGAAGGCGAAGGGCGAAATCCTCCTCACTTACGAATATGTGCGGCCCGGCGAGCAGAAGCCGATCCGCAAGATCGGCTATGCCGTCGCCGTTCCCGGCTTCGACATGTATCTCGGCACCGGCGCCTATATCGACGATATCGACGCCAAGCTGGCGCCGATCGCCTGGCTGCTCGCCCTGTCGATCCTCGGCATCGCCATCATCTCCGGCTCGATCGCCTGGCTGATCGGGCGCAGCATTACCAGGCCGCTCGGCCAGCTCGGCACCAGGATGCGAGAACTCGCCGACGGCAAACTCGACGGCGACATTCCCGGCGTCGGCCGGGGCGACGAGATCGGCGCCATGGCGGCGACCGTGCAGATCTTCAAGGACAATGCGGTTCGCATCCGCGGCCTCGAGCAGGCGGAAGCGGAGACGCAGGCCCGTGCTGCGAGCGAGCGCCGTGCCGCGATGGAGAATATCGCCAACGATTTCGAGCGCAGCATCACCGGCGTCGTGCGTTCGGTCGCGACCGCTGCGGCCGGCATGCAGACCACCGCGCAATCGATGACGGCGACCGCGAGCGACGCCAGCGCGCGGGCTGCGACCGTCAGCGCGGCCTCCGAAAGCGCCTCGAACAACGTCGGTACCGTTGCCGCGGCCGCCGAGGAATTGTCGAGCTCGGTCACCGAGATTTCCCGCCAGGTCGCGCGCTCCAGCGAGATCGCCAACAAGGCGGTGGCCGATGCCGAGCGCACCAACGCCACCGTGCAGGCGCTCTCCACCGGCGCGGAGAAGATCGGCGAGGTGGTGAAGCTGATCCACTCGATCGCCGCGCAGACCAACCTGCTCGCGCTCAACGCCACGATCGAAGCGGCGCGGGCCGGGGAATCCGGCCGCGGCTTTGCGGTGGTCGCTTCAGAGGTGAAGGCGCTCGCCAACCAGACCGCGAAAGCGACCGAGGAGATCTCCGCCCAGGTCGCCGCCATGCAGGCCTCCACCACCGAGGCGGTCGCCTCGATCGGCGGCATCACCGAGACGATCGCGCAGATGAGCGAGATCACCGCCAGCATCTCGACCTCGGTCGATCAGCAGGGCGATGCGACGCGCGAGATCGCGCGCAACATCCAGCAGGTCGCGACCGGCTCGAGCGAGATTTCCACTCATATCGGCGGCGTCACCACGGCCGCCGCCGCCACCGGCACCGCGGCCTCCGACGTGCTGTCGAATGCCCGCGAGCTCGACACCCAGTCCGGCATGCTCCGCAACGCGGTGGACCAGTTCCTGGCCAAGGTACGCGCGGCGTAAGGCCGTTGTCGTCATGCCCCGCGTAGGCGGGGCATCCAGTAATCACTGACCACAGTGATTGATTCGAAACGCCGTCGTTTACTGGATCGTCCGCCTTCGCGGACGATGACGACGGAATGCGCCGCTACTGCTTCTCGATCCCGGCGTCGGTGATCAGCTTCTCCCAGAGCACGAGCTGCTCTTTCAGGAAGGCGTCGAATTCCTCCGGCGTGCCCGAGAAAGCCTCCATGCCGCGTTCGGCGAGCTGGCTCTTGATGTCGGGCCGCTCGATGACCTTGCGGATCTCGGCATTCAGCTTGACCACGATATCCTTGGGCATATTGGCCGGGCCGAGATAGCCCTGCCATGAGGTGATGTCGAAGCCTTTCACCGTGTCGTCCATGGTCGGCAATTCCGGCAGCAGCGCCGAGCGCCGCTTCGTGGTGACCGCCAGCGCTTTCAGCGCCTTGGCGTTGACGTGCGGCAGCCCGGTCGGGACGTCGACGAACATCATGGAGACGCGTCCGGCGATGACGTCGGTGAGCGCGGGCGGCGAGCTCTTGTAGGGGACATGCAGAAGATCGATGCCGGCGAGGCGGGCAAACGTCGCGCCCGATACGATCGCCGACGAGCTGCCGCTGGCGTAGGAGTATTTGCCCGGCTCCTTCTTGGCGAGCGCGATCAGCTCGGCGACCGAATTGGCCGGGATTTCCGGATTGATCACCAGCATGAACGGCAGGTCGCCGGTTCGCGCGATCGGCGTGAAATCCTTGATCGGGTCGTAGCTCATGGTCTTGAGCAGATAGGGATTGGCCGAATGCGTCGTGTTGGTCGTCACGAACAGGGTGTAGCCGTCGGGCGCGGAACGGGCGACATAGTTCGCCGCGATCGAGCCGTTGGCGCCCGCCTTGTTCTCGATCACCATGGGCACGCCGAGCGCAGTGCCGAGCTCCTTCGAGATCAGGCGCGTCGTGGTGTCGGTGCCGCTGCCGGCGGCAAACGGCAGCACCAGCGTGATGTTGCGGTTCGGGTAGTTCGGCGCCTGCGCCGTGGCTGCGCCGGACAGTAGCGCGAGCCCCACGGATGCCGCCGCCGCGATGCGCCAATGGTGTTTCAGTCCCGAGATCATATCGTCGTTTCCCCCGCTGTGTGTATGGGCAGTTGGTTGCCGCGGAAACTAGCCGGTCGCAGCTCGAAACGGAAGGCGTTGCCGTACCGCATTCACCGCTTGGCCGAGCCGCGCCGTGAAGCGATCACGACGCCGGCCAGCACCAGCGCGTAGCCGATCAGGTGAAACGGCTGCAGCGCCTCGCCGAGCAGGAAGATCGCCATCGCCGAGCCGAACACCGGCACCAGATGAAAGAAGGGTGCGGCGCGGTTCGGTCCGATCAGCGCGATGCCGCGGTTGAAGAACAGATAGGCCAGCGCCGAGGGGAAGATCAGGACATAGGCCAGCGTTCCCAGCGTCATTGCGTCGAACTTGAGCGTGGCGCCGGTCAGATATTCCCAGATCGAGCCGGGTACCAGCATCAAGGCGCCACAGCCGGTGGTGAATGCGATCAGCGAGAGCTGATGCGTCACTGGGCGCCGTGTCATCATCGCCGAATAGAGCCCGAATGACAGCAGCGCGGATGCGAGCATCACATCGCCGCGGTTGAAGCTGATGGAGGCGAGCGCGCCGAGATCACCGCGCAGGATGATGGTGAGCACGCCGGCCAGCGAGATGGCGATGCCGGCGAATTGCGCGCCGGTCAGCCGCACGCCGAACAGCACCAGGGCCCAGAGCGCCACGAACAGCGGCCCCGCCGACTGGATCAGGAGCGCGTTGAGCGCCTGGGTATATTGCAGCCCCCAATAGGAAATCGCATTGTTGAAGGCGAAGCCGGTCAACGAGAGCAGCAGCAGTAGCGGCAGGCGGGCGCGCAGCGCCGGCCAGTCATGCCGCAGATGCGGCCAGGCAAAGGGCAGCAGGATGAGGCAGGTGCCCGACCAGCGCAGGCAGGACAGCGTCAGCGGTGGCACGTGATTGCCGACATAGCGCGCGATCACGATATTGCCGGCCCAGAACAGCGACGTCAGGCTGAGCAGCAGATAAGGCTGGTTGTTGAGCCAGGCGAGCGCGGAGCGGCGTGTGGGAGCGGATGCGGACGGCAAGGCGCGAAGGTCGGTCATGCTATCAGACCTTTTTGCTGGATTCTCCCCGTGCGACAAGACGCTCCGGAAGAATGCAGCCATGCGCGCTGCCGCGTCATGGACGCGACATATGCGAGAACTGCAAGGAATCATCGGAGAGACGTATGGGCGTGGACCTGTTGAATGTCGAAGGCCTCAAGGCGCTGCAGCCGCAGGAGCCGGTCGTGATGGTGAACCTGATGCGTTTCCGCGAGCGCTCGCTCGACGGCGACGGGTCGGGCTGGGACGCCTATCTGCGCTACAGCGCGCTCACGGTGCCGATGATCAAGGCGCGCGGCGGCACGCTGCTCTGGACCGGCCATGCCAGCACGGTCGCGCTCGGCAGGCCTGATGGCAACCAGTGGGATTATCTGGCGCTGGTCTATTATCCAGCGGTCTCGGCCTTCATCGACATGATGACCTCGGCCGATTACGAAACGCTTTGCGATCCCCATCGCCGCAACGGCTGCGCCGAGCACGTGATCATCGCGACCACGGAGGCCTACAGCAAGTTCAAGATGAGGTAGTGCGAGGGAGTCTCCGCGAATGCGGCTGCGCTCCCTCTCCCGCTTGCGGGAGAGGGTTGGGGCGAGGGTGCCTCCGCGGGCGAGATCTTCGTGTGGAGAGAGCCCTCACCCGGCGCTACGCGCCGACCTCCCCCGCAAGCGGGGGAGGTGGACGTGCGGTCAGATCGATTCAATCAACGAGCGCTAAAACCGCCGCACCAGATCCGGGGTGATCTCGCTGATCGAGCGGATGCCGAGCAGCGCGAGGTCGCGGTCGATCTCGTCGCGCAGCAGCGTGATGGCGCGCATAACGCCGGCTTCGCCGGCGGCGACCGCGGCACAGAGGAACGGTCGCCCGACCCACACGAAGTCGGCGCCCAGTGCCAGCGCCTTGATGATGTCGGTGCCGCGGCGGATGCCGCCGTCGACCATCACGGTCATGCCGTCTGCCTTGGCCGCGATCTCCGGCAGCGTGCGCAGCGCGGAGACCGTGTAGTTGAGCTGGCGGCCGCCATGGTTGGACAGCATCACGCCATCGACGCCACTTTCGCGCGCGATCCGCGCATCCTCCGGCGACACCAGACCCTTGACCACCAGCTTGCCCTTCCAGCGCTTGCGGATCAATTCGACATGCTTCCAGGCGAGTTGGTCGCGTGCGCCGATGTTGCGGATCAGGTTCTTCGAAAGCACCGGCGGGCCGCGCTGCGCGTCCATGTTCTCGAAATGCGGCATGCCGTGATTGAGGACCGTGCGCGCCCAGGTGTTGAGCAGCCAGTCCGGATGCGTGATCGTGTCCCAGAACACGCGCGGCGTGATCTCAAGCGGCACCTGGAAGCCGTTCCGGATGTTGTTCTCGCGGTTGGGCGCCACCGGCACGTCGGCGGTGACGACGAAGGTGTCGTAGCCGGCCGCCGCGACGCGGTCGACCAGCGGCTCGATGCGCGCGTCGACGCCGGCGAGATAGGCCTGGTACCACGCGGCCTCGTTCTCGCGACGGACGTCCTCCAGCGTGATCAGCGAGGAGGCGGAAAGGATCATCGGCACGTTCATCGCCGCCGCCGCCCGCGTCAGCACGATGTCGCCGCGATAGGCGCAGAGCGCGGACGATCCCATCGGCGGAATCCCGAACGGCGCGGCGTAGGTCTTGCCGAACAAGGTCGTGGTCTGGTCGCGGCCGGAGACGTCCTTGAGCACGCGCGGCACGAAGCCGTACTCCTCGAAAGCTCTGCGGTTGTCGCGCTTGGCCGCATCGGTCTCCGCGCCGCCATCGATATAGCCGAACAGGAATTTCGGCAGCAGCCGGCGTGCGGCCGGCTCGAAATCATCGAGCGTGAGATAGCGCCGCAGATGCCGCGGCACCGCGCTCTGGGCGCGGGTTACCGTAGGCGGCGGCGCGGGCGGGCTCTTCGTCTTGTCGTGCACAGCGAGCGTTTCCATATTTGTTATCGTCGCGCTACGTTAGCGCGCGCCGCCGGTTCCGCCAAATTTCCGGTTGGCTTGATTTACGGACTGGCTGATATCGCCGAGCATCTTCCGGGTGTCGGCCATCAGCGCGCCGGACTTCTTGTCGAAGCTCTCGATCAGTTCGCGCAGGGAGATGACGGTCGGCAGCAATTCGCCGCCATATTTGGCGCTGCCGAGGCTCGTCAGGAACGCTTCGGTCCGGCTCATGCCGTCGTCGAGGCCATTGACGCCCGCTTCGGCGGTGCTGATGACGCTGCTGATCTTCTCGCCATTGCTCGACAGCGAGGCGGTGAAGGTCTCGAACCCCCGCAGTGTGTCCTTGATCGCCCCCTCGTTGTCCTTGATCACCGTGTCGACGTTGCGCAGCACGACACGGATCTTTTCCTGGATGCCCATCGTCCCCAGGGGATCGGCGGTCAGTTCCGGAATGCCGTCGGGGCCGGTCGGCGGAAGCGGCGCCTCATCCGTGCCGCCGGTGAAGGAGATCCCGGCGATGCCGGTCAGACCCTGGAATTCGAGGCCGACCTGGGTGTCCTTCCTGATCGGCGCGGTCTTATCGATCCACGTCATCGCGATCACGCGGTGACGGTCGAGCCTGATGGACTCCACCTCGCCGATGCGCACGCCGGCGAAATTCACGCTGCCGCCTCGGCGCAGGCCCGAGGCCGGGCCTTCGAAGATCACGCGGAACGGCACCTGTTGCTGGATCCCGGCATATTTGCGGTAGCTGAGCCAGCCGCCGAGCGAGCCGGCGATCAACGCCAGCGCCAACGTCCCGATCATTACATTGCTGGCGCGCACCATGTTTCGACTTTCGTGAAGCAGGCGGCGAAAATAGCGGATTTGCGGCGGCCAGTCACCGCGCCGATCGAACAATTCGGCAAGATCATCGTGAGGCTCCGTAGCCACTTTGTACCGAGAGGAAAGAAAGGCGTAAAAAGAAAACGTGCAGCGAAGCGACCTGTGAAGGTCGATGGACTGCAGGCGGGGTGACCAATGAGCAACATGATGTCCGGCGACCGCAGAGGCGGCGTTGCGAGCCGGCAAGTCAATCGCCGCAAGGCCCTGGCGGCGACGGTTGGCGGCGGCTTGGCGCTGTCGAGCCTGGCTCGGTCCGCGGGCACCGAGGCGGGAACCGCATCCGGCGTCCGCATACTTCAATCACCCGAGCAGCTTGGTCCGGCCTACGACTACGTCATTGTCGGTGCGGGCTCGTCCGGTTGCGTTGTGGCGCATCGGCTCGCCCTCGCTGGACGGCGGGTGCTCCTTGTCGAGGCCGGCGGCCAGGCGAAGCTGGCAGCCGTCAGAGATCCGCAGGAATGGCCTAAGCTGCAGGGCACCGAGCTTGATTGGCGCTATTTGACGACCCCTCAACCGGGGTTGGGAGACCGCATTGTCCGCTGTCCGCGCGGCAAGGTCCTGGGCGGCTCGAGCACAATCAATGCGCTCGCCTATCAGCGCGGCCACGCGGCCGCTTACGATCGCTGGCCCGAAGGGTGGCGCGCTGCGGACCTCCTGCCGTACTTCAAGCGCGCCGAGACTTTTTCCGGTGGTGCCAGCGCATGGCGGGGTGGCAGCGGTCCTCTCCACGTCCTGTCGCTCGCGGATGTCCCGGATCGCAATCCTGTGGCATCCGCCTTCGTCAAGGCGTCGCAAGACCTTGGCTTCCCGATGTCATCGGATATTGGAGGGGAGGTCACGACCGGTGTCGGCTGGAATCAACTCAGCATCAAGGAAGGGGCTCGCCACGATGCGGCGACGGCCTATCTCGGAAGTCTCGAGAGCGTGACCGTCGATCTGCTGGCGGACATCGAAGTGCTGGGCCTCGTGATCGAAGATGGACGGTGCATCGGCGTGCGGCTCGCCGAACACATCGTGCGGGCTGCGAGCGAGGTGCTGCTTTGTGCCGGTGCGATCGATTCGCCACGCCTGCTGATGCTGTCGGGAATCGGCCCGGCCGACCAGCTCCGATCGTTCGGTATTCCCGTTGTCGTGGATCTGCCGGATGTCGGCCGCCATCTTGAAGATCATCTGCTGGTCGCGGGCGTCGCCTACGCCGCACGGCGCGAGGTGCCGCGCTCTCACTACAATCACGCCGACGCGCTGTTGTATGTGCCGCGCAGCGACCCGGGTGAGAGCCCGGAGCACCTTGTGATGTGCCTTTCCTTGCCGTTCGTGCTGCCGGGCGTCGGCCCGTTGCCTCCACCGGCTTACGTGCTCGTTTCCTGCCTGATGCGACCCCGCAGCCGCGGCGGCGTGAAGCTCGCCTCCGGCCATCCGCGGGCCCCGGCTCTGATTGATCCGGACTATCTGTCCGAGCCGGCCGATCTGGACCTTCTTGTCGAGGGCGTTTCCCTTGCCCGCGAGCTCGGTGCCGGTGAGGCCTTTGCCGACTGGCGCGCACATGAGGTCTATCCGGGGCCTAAGGCAACGACCACCAGCGACATACGCAAGTTCGTTCTGGGCGCGGCGGATTCATTCCATCACCCTGTCGGCACGTGTCGCATGGGGGCCGTCGTCGATGAAGCCTTGCGCGTGAAGGGTGTGGCGGGTCTGCGCGTCGTCGATGCCTCGGTGTTCCCCGGAATCCCGCAGGCGATGACCAACGCCGCCGCAATCGCGGTCGCCGAAAAGGCGAGCGATCTGGTGCTCGCGGGGTAAAGCAACGTCGTTGCTTGGCGACACTACGATCGTAACGCGCTTTTTCCGCGCTGAAATCACGCTGTAACCCGTTCGTCCCCTCATATCGCAACGCCGCTGCGATGAGGAGAGGACTGCGATGGTAGGCAAGACGATCGGCAAACAGGCCGTTGTGATCGGTGCGGGCATGGCCGGTTTGGCGGCAGCGGGCGTGCTGGCCGACCACTTCGAACGGGTGATCGTGCTTGAGCGCGACCGCCTGCCTGAACAGGCAGTGCCGCGAGCGGGCACGCCGCAATCCCGGCATCTGCACGTTTTGCTGCCAGGCGGCCAGCGGGCGCTGACCGATCTGTTTCCGCATTTCGAGCGGGATCTGGCGAATGCCGGCTCGATGCCGCTTCGAATGTCACGCGACGTACGTATGGAGATCCCGGGCCTCGGTCCACTCCCGTCACGCGATTTCGGCTGGTTCCTCTACTGCGCATCCCGTCCGCTGATCGAGCTGATCACGCGCCGACAGGCCGAGAGGCTGACCAATCTGACGATGCGACCGGGATGCCGGGTGCTCGAGCTCACCGCCACGTCGGATGGCACCATGGTCACTGGCGTCATATACGAAGATGCTGATGGGCGGCAGGAAGCCCTCGCAGCCGATCTCGTTGTCGACGCTTCCGGACGCGGTGCGCCAACCTTGGCACTGCTCCGTTCGTCCGGCCAGCCGGTGCCGGATGAAATCGTCATTGGCGTCGATCTCCATTATACGACAACCACCTTCGTCATTCCCGAAGATGCACCCTCCGATTGGAGAGGCGTAGCCACTCATCCCCATGCGCCGGAACGCAGCCGCGCCGGCTATATGTTGCCGGTCGAAGGCAAACGCTGGGTTGTGACGCTCGCGGGACGGCTCGGCGAACGGCCTCCGGCCGAGCCGGACGGATTTATGGATTATGCCCGGCGGCTCGAGACGCAGACGATCTTCAACGCCATCAAGCATGCCGAGCGGCAGGGCAGCTTCGAACGCTATGGCTACCCGGCCAGCGTATGGCGTCGTTTCGACCGGCTGAGCGTATTCCCGCGCGGCCTCTTGCCGATCGGCGATTCGATCTGCCGCTTCAACCCCGTCTATGGCCAGGGCATGAGCGCGGCGGCGCAGGAAGCCCGCCTTCTGAAGCAGCTTCTGCAGGGGCGCGCGACCAAGGCCGATCCGCTTGCCGGACTGGCGCTGGCATTCTTTTCCGAAAGTCTGCCGTTGGTCGAGGCTCCCTGGAACATGTCGGCGATCCCGGATCTGGTCTATCCCGAGACACGCGGCGAACGCCCGGCCGATTTCGAGAACCGGCTCCAATACAACGGAGCTCTGATGCGGGCCGCGATGCGCGATCCTGCCGTTCACCGGCTAATGGCGGAGGTTCAGCAATTGCTCAAGCCGCCAGGCGTCCTCCAGGAACCGGCTGTCGATCGGCTCGTTCAGCTTGAGCTGTCCCAAATGGCTGCCGAACAGGTTTGAAAAAGGCGAAGCTTCGTCGCCACACGGTCCTGTCAACGAAGCTCGCCGAGCAAAGCCTTGGCGTTTTGCAAATCGCTTGTATCAAAACCTTCGGTGAACCAATCGTAGACCGGGGCAAGAAGGTCACGAGCTCGTTGTCGATTGCCCTGCTCAGCCAGGAGCCGTGCCAGGCTCATCGCCGCGCGCAATTCCCACGACCTTGCCTGCTGGGCGCGCGCAAGGGCGAGGGATCGCTCGAAACACGCCTGCGCTTTCGCCATGTCCCGCTGCGGCGATTTGAGCGCGATTTCACCGGCAACGCGATGCGCCTCAGCTTCGCACCACCTTTCCTTGGTTGCCTTCATTGCCGCCATTGACTTCTCGATGCAGCGCCACGCGGCTTCGAATTGGCCCGCGTCCGCATGCGCGGCTGCCAACATGAACTGATGCTCCGGTGTGAATATGGTCGATCCGGCCGACCGCCATAAATCGATGCCGCACGTGACCGTCTTGACCGCCTCCGTGGCCCTTCCCATGAGGGTGAGGATATAGCCGCGTCGTAATACCCCTTCCGCCTTTCGGAATGGGGCGCGCTTCTCCTCCGCCAACAGCACAAGTTCCTTGAGATGCTCGTTCGCGACGTCGTACTTCCCGCAATAGGTGTTAACGAGAATGGGGAAATTCAGCGTGAACATCAAAGTGGCGGCATGTTCAATCTGACGCGCTTCCATCAGCGCGCAATCTGCATCCCTGAGCGCGGCGCTGGGATAGCCGAGCTGCCACAAGGCCATCGAGCGAAAGCCCAGGCAGGTCACCCGGAGGTCCTGGCCGAATCGCGTCATCAATCGCCGGTGCTCGGCCGGACGGTAAAGCGCCAGCGCCTCGTTATAGTGCGCGAGAGCCTTGACCTGGTCCCCCATGAACGCGAGCGTGCTCGCCATGGTGCGGTGTCCAACCATGAGCGGGACCGTCGTCCCTTCCTTCTCACCGAGAGCAAGAAATCGCGCTGCGAGCTCTCGCGCAACCTCGCCATCAAAGCTGATGAAATTGACGAGCCACTGCCCGAACAGCGCCGAGAGCAGCAGTGACGCGTCATCGGGAGATTCTCCGAGCCGTTCGGCCTGCTCGATCAGCGTTCTCACCTGAGCCACGGCAGCCTTGGTCTCAGGCGCGCTATATCCTTTGACATGCATGAGCGTGTTCACGAGCGCAGTTTGCCAAACGATCTGCTCGCGCCGCAGGTCGGGCGTGCTCGGCAAGGTCGCGATTTGCGCCAGAGCCTGGGTAAGTTGTTCGGCGGCTTCGGCCAGCGCCGAGCGCTCCTGTGAGCGCTGTCCGGCCTTGCCCCACAGGCGCGCCGACTTCTCGATCAGATCGGCGTTCATGTAATGACGCGCCAGCACCTCGGGCTGGCTCTCGGCGGTTTCCGGGAACTGACTTTCGAGGACTTCGGCGATGCGCGCGTGCAGCATGCGCCGTGGCTCGCGCAATAGCGTGCTGTAGGCTGCGTCCTGCACCAGCGCGTGCTTGAACAGATAGCTCGCCAGCGGCGGGGTGCCCTGCCGAAACAACAAACCCGCCGTCACGAGCCGGTCAAGCGCGTCGTCCAATTCCGCCGGCGGCTTTCGCACCACCGCGGCCAGCAACATGTAGGGAAATTCCCGGCCGATTGCCGCGCCGACCTGCGCCACGTCTTTGGCTGGTCCGAGCCGGTCGAGCCGTGACATCAGCGAAGCCTGCAGGCTTGCCGGGACCGGCACCACGGACCTTGGTCCCCCTGCAACGGCCCGCTGCGCTTCGCTCTCACCCTCCGCATCCAGCACCGCCTTGGTCATTTCCTCGACGAACAGTGGAACGCCGTCGCTGCGCTCGATGATGTCCTGGCGGATGCCCGCCGGCAGCGGCCGGACGCCGGCGACTCCCTTGATGAGGCAATCGATGTCGCGCCCCGTCAGCCGGTTGAGCGTCAGCGCGGTCACGTGCGACCGTCCGATCCAGGGCGGGCTGAATTCCGGCCTGAACGTAACCAGTATCAAGAGCCGGTGCCTGGCGGCCAGATCCACCACCCGGGCGAACAATTCGAGGCTGGTTGGATCGGTCCAATGCGCATCTTCGAAAATCATCAGCACGGGGCTGATCCGCGCCAGCGCCTCGAGCTGCGAACAAAGAGCTGTCAGCGTCTTCTGACGACGGAGCTGCGGCTCAACTTCAACCGGAGGGTAACGTCCATCGTTGGGCAGCGACAGCAACTCGGCAATCAGGGACGCCTCCTCTGATGACGCCGAGCACTGCGCCAGCATCGCATCGAGCTTGTCCAGTTTGGACCCAGGGCTGTCATCGTCTTCCAATGCGGCGGCACGCATCAAATGGCTGATGACCGGATGGAGCGCGCTATCGGTATGCTGCGGCGAACAGACGTAGCGCTGGCGTATGTGCGGCTCGCCAGCAAGCTGCTGCGACAGTCCGAAGGTGAGCCGCGATTTGCCGATCCCCGCTTCACCGGAAATCAGCACCACCTGGCCTTCGCCGACCTTGGCCCGTGACCAGCGCCGAAGCAGCAAGTCGAGTTCTTCTTCCCGCCCCACCAGCGGCGTCAGGGCACCCGCGTGCAGCGCCTCAAAGCGGCTCGCCGCTGAGCTCGGTCGCAGTGCCGCCCACGCGCGCACCTGGCCCTGGATGCCCTTGAGGTCCTTTGTGCCGAGATCCTGCAGCTCGAACAGATTTCCGAGCAGCTTTCGGGTGCCGTCGGCAATGACCACCATGTTGGACGACGCGATCTGCTGCAGCCGCGCGGCCAGGTTTGGAGTTTCACCCACAATGCCGCGTTCCTCGGCGTCGCCCGACCCGTTGAGATCTCCCACGATCACCACGCCGGTCGCAATCCCGATACGGATCTGCAGCGTAACCGGAGCTTTGAGGACGGATATCGCCGAAATCAGCTCCAGTCCGGCCCGCACCGCACGCTCCGGGTCATCCTCATGGGCCTCTGGATAGCCGAAATAGATGAGAACGCCGTCGCCCATATATTTTGCCACGAAGCCGTCGAAGCGCCGCACGCTCTCCCTGACACATTTCTGGTAGGTTGAAATGATGTCTCGTAAGTCCTCAGGATCCATGCGCGCCGAGAGTTCCGTCGAGCCGACCAGGTCGACGAACATGACGGTGACCTGACGGCGCTCCGCAGCGTCCAATGTCTTCGGCGCGCTCGAAGCGGCAGGGCGTGCCTGTGCAGTCTGTGCCGGGGCTGCAGGCTCGCTGACGGCTGCAAGGATTTTCCGCCGGTGCCCGAGCGGAATCGCGATGTCCTTCAGGTCTTCATCGGTCAGATGGCGCAGAACCGAGACGTCAATCTCGTGCTCGGCAAAACGCTGCGCGTATTGCCCGAGACCAAGTCGATCAAGCCACTCGGCAATCTCCTGCACCTCGCCTCCGGACTTAGCTGCTGTCAATCATGACCAGGCCGGCCGACCTATATTCCGTGCGGCAACGGGACAAAAAGGTTCGCGCTTCGCCGCGCCGCCGTCGATCGGAACATCGCGCCCACAGAGGCAGCGGGCCTAGTCGCCGCACCTCCGAAAGGGAACATGCATCCGGGCTCGTCAGAGCCCTGGTCTGGATTACCGCAGATTACATCGATCGAGAGTGAAATGGCGCACAGATTGCGCGCCAACGGCGGGTCAAAAGCGGACTCGCGCAGCGCGCGCAAAGCCCGCTCTTGTCAGCTTTTGCGCTTCACCGCTTCGTACGCGAGCCGTTTGAACTCGACCACAAACGGATGCCCCATCTCACGCTGCGCCATGATCAGGCCCGCCGCATTCGTCTCAGGTGAAATCCACCATTGAGTGCCGCCACGTCCGCCCCAGAAGAGCTCGCCTCTCGCGTCGGGATGGTCGAACGCAGAAGGCTCCAGGATCAGCGCTCCCGCGAGCCCGTGCCCCTTGCCTTGAAGTTCTCCGTACGCGGCAAAGCGTAGCCACACGCCCTCAGGCAACTGGTTGGTCATCATCAGCTTGATCGTATCCGGCTTGAGCAAGGTCGGGCCACCCGGAAGCAGGCTTCGAATGAGCGCCACCATGTCCGGCCGTTCGATCGGATCATCCAGTTGGAAGCGGCCCTTCCTCGAGTAGAAGAAGCGCAGCGCAGGATGTGATCAGCTTCGTATTTGAAAAGACGCGGAATATGTGGTCGACCCGCAATGGTATCTGCGCTTCCTTGTCGGCCCACCCGATGCATTGCACATCGACCAGGTCTCTACCGACGAGCACGGCGGAAGCGAATCCGGAAAGAAGATTCCCGTCGACGTAGCGCCGCATGGCAGCATGCGCAGGCCGAAAGTCATATCCGGTGACCGTGACTTTCATGTCTTCCATGATCGGCACCTCGTGTTCGCGACAACGGCCTGATGCCAAGCCTGTCGGTTCATGACCTGGTGCCAAGGGATTCGCGCGGTTCAGGTCTTCGCAATGAAGTCCTCAAGGTCATCAAAGAACCGCTGCTCAAAGCCCAGCATGCGATGGGGATGATGGCCGCATTGTTCGTATTGGACAATTTCAAGCTGGGGATTGGTCGCCAGTAAACTGCCGACGTGTTCATCCCAAAATGCTCCCCCGAACCGTTCTTCGCCTCGTACGAGCTTTGCCGGACACAAGAACGGCCGCTCGGTTGATATCGATGACAACGTTTCTTTCAAGCTGTCAGCACGAAGACAACGCGGGTCGACGCGCTGTATCGCGGAAGCGTGGCTGAGCAAGTGCCGGGCCGATATGTGGTCCCGAGCCATGCCTCCCAAGCGGTCAGGCCCATTGGAAAGAAACTCAACATAGGTTGAATATGGCGGAGGCTCCTGCTGCCATTTCGTCAGCCGCAGGAGCAAGAGTGAGAACAATTTCGAGAATAGCGACCGGCTCCACTCCTCCGGACGTCCCAGGAACCACGGCGGGTCCTCGAGAAAGACCGCCCGGATGTTCGGATTGGCTTGGCCGAGCACACCGGCCACGCAGGCGCCTAGCGAATGCCCGACGACGATTGCCGGACGGCCTATGGCCGCCAGAGCAGTCTCGGCATCGGACATATAACCTGCAAGGTCGTAGTTCGGCGCGCGATCGGAGTGGCCGTGACCACGAAAATCGAGCGTCCAAACGCAATATCGATTCATCAATTGTTGCGTTGTTTCGTTCCACGTATCGCGACTTACGCTTGCCCCATGCAGGAACAGGATCGGAACCGCATCCATCGGGCCATCAACCGATGCTGCAAGTCGTACATTTCCGTTCGCCAAAGTCAGGTGAGTCATGCTTTATGCCCCGCAGTGCGGATCACGGGCGACAGATTGCCACAGTGAGATTTTCGAATAGAGTTTCAAGAGCCTGCTGCCTCACTCGCGCGGAACACAAAAATCGCCCAATTGCGTGCCATTTCTGCCACGTTCGTCGAAAAAAGGTTGCCCAATTATTGGCTTGGGAGCCTGTTCTTGCGCCCGCAAGGAGCGTCAGGTTAGTTCTAGTGTTGCCCTTTACGGCCGGGCGACGTTCTGACCGAGATATAGGCCGGTTGGGAGCACCATGAACACGCCGCACCCGTGCAACGTGCTTATGCTTTATCCGCGCTTCGTTGCGGACTCGTTTTGGAGCTTTACCGAATCCTGCAAATTGATGGGAGTTCGCCGCCCCGCGGCTCCCCTCGGTTTGATTTCCGTTGCGGCGATGTTACCGGGCAGTTGGACGGTGCGCCTGGTCGACTGCAATACGGCGTCGATGACCGACGAGGATCTTGCCTGGGCCGACGTCGTGTTCACGGGTGGAATGTTGCCGCAACAGGCTGACACGCTGCGGCTGATCGAGCTTTGTCGCTCACGGGGCAAGCCGGTGGTCGTCGGTGGCCCTGACCCAACCTCCAGTCCCCACATCTATGCCGCGGCCGACTTTCAGGTGCTCGGAGAGGCTGAAGGTGTCATTGACGAGTTCATTGCGGCTTGGGAGGGCGGTGCCCGATCGGGCGTCTTCACGGCGCCGAAGTTCCAGGCCGACGTCACCAAGACGCCGGTGCCGCGTTTCGACCTGCTCAACCCTCAAGACTATCTTTATCTTGGCGTGCAGTATTCGCGCGGCTGCCCCTTCACTTGCGAGTTTTGCGACATCATCGAACTTTACGGACGGGTGCCGCGGACCAAGACGACCCCGCAGATGCTTGCCGAGCTCGATGCGCTGTACGAGATGGGATATCGCGGCCATCTCGACTTCGTCGACGATAACTTCATCGGCAACAAGAAGTCGCTCAGGCTGTTTCTTCCCGAACTCGCCGCCTGGCAGCGCGCGCACGACTATCCGTTTGAGTTTTCGACAGAAGCCTCGGTCAATCTGGCCGATGATCCGGAACTCCTGAAAATGATGGCCGCGGCCAACTTTTTCGGCATTTTCGTCGGCATCGAAAGTCCGGACCCGGAGACCCTGGCCGCGACCAAGAAGAAGCAGAACACAAGGCGCGATATCGCCGAGAGCATTCACAAGATATACGGCGCCGGGATGCTCGTCACCGCGGGCTTCATCGTGGGCTTCGACAGCGAGAAACTCTCGATCGCGGATGCCATGATCGACTTCATCGAGGAAGCCGCCATCCCCGTCTGCATGGTTGGCCTGCTCTACGCCTTGCCGAACACGCAGCTCACGCGCCGTCTCACCCGCGAGGGTCGGCTGCACCCCAATCACGATCTGGGGCCGACCATCGGCGGCGATCAGTGCACCGACGGCATCAATTTCGATCCGACGCGTCCGTTGCGCGACATCTTGATGGACTACAGACAGATTCTGGAGAGCGTCTATCACCCTGTTGCGTACGCGAGCCGCGTTGACCGATTGATGACGATGCTCGACCGTTCGGGACAACGTCAGGAACTGCCCGTCGGTGATATCCGTGCCAAAGTGCGGGCACTAGAGACCGTGAATCGCGTCGTCACCGCCATTCCCGAAGCGCGCGAGCCGTTCTGGCGAACCTTCCTCAACTGCGCCAAGCGAGACTCGTCCTCGGCACGAATCGCAGTAGCCATGATCGCGGCCTATGCGCATCTTGGACCTTTCTCACGCCGGGTCATCGACGCAATCGATCGTCGTCTGGCCGCCCTGGACCAGCCACCGTCAAATTCGACGGCCGCAAACATCGCGATGGCCGAGAGCACGACCTGACGCCGGCGATGGGGTAGACGCAGATAGTCTCGTCGTGACATCGGGCGGCGAAAGACTTCTGGGCCAAATGCGGCTGTCATCTCAGTAGGAGATCGAGGGCCTCGTCTACGCACACCTCCAACTTGCGATGCGCCGTATCGATAACAAGGCGATCCCAATTCCATTTGTCGTAGGCGCGGGCGGCACTCTGCTCCGATCGGGTTCCAAAAAAATATCGTGATGACCCCGATGGTTGGATTTGACCGACATCAATCTCGCAGATCATTCGAAGCCTAGTCTCCTTTGCGCGCGTTGCTTGCGAACAGGGGAAAATGTCATGAAAGCACTCGTCTATAACGGCCCGGGCAAGAAGGCAGTCGAAGAACGCGCAAAGCCGGAGATACCCGCGCGCTCAAGGTCCTGATCGAGTTCTAGAGCCTGATCCGGAAAAGTCTGAAGCGGCTTTCCGAAAAAGATCATGCTCAAACAATAACCTAAAGCGCGATGATGATTCATCCTCATCTCATCGCGCTCTAGCTAGGAATCTATGCCGGTTTCGGCTTGCGCGATGCGACGAACACGCCTGACAGCACCAGTGCAAAGCCGATGACGTGGAAGAGCTGCGGATGCTCGCCAAGGAAGATGATCGACAACACGGTGCCGAACACCGGCACCACGTGGAAGAACGGCGCGGCGCGGTTGGCGCCGATCAATTGGACGCCGCGGTTGAAGCAGAGATAGGCCAGCGTCGAGGGGAATACCGCGACATAGATCAGTGACAGCAGGTTGTTGACGTTGAACTGCATCACCGGGCGCGCCAGCAATTCCCAGATCAGGAACGGCGTCAGGCACGCCGCGCCGCAGCCAAAGGTGAACGCGACGAACGACAGGCCGTGGATCTCCGGCCGCTTCAGCGACAACACCGAATAGATTCCGAAGATCGTGAGCGCGGTGAGGAAGATCAGGTCGCCCTTGTTGAACTCGACCTTCGACAGCGCGGTGAGGTCGCCGTGCAGGATGATCACCAGCACGCCCGCAAGCGACAGCAGGACGCCGAAGGCCTGCGCCGCCGTCAACCGCACGCCGAGCAGGACCAGCGACCACACCGCGATGATCAGCGGCGCCGCCGATTGCAGCAGCAGCGTGTTCAGCGCCTGGGTATATTCGAGCGCCCAGTACTGCATGGTATTGAAGACGCCGATCCCTGTCAGAGAGAGCAACACCATCAGGCCGAAACGGCCACGGATCGCCGGCCAGTCCTGCTTCAGATGCGGCCAGGCCCAGGGGAGGATCAGCAGGAACGCCAGCGACCAGCGCAGGAAGGAGAGCGTCACCGGCGCAATATGGCCGGCAGCGAGCCGGCCGACGATGGCGTTGCCCGCCCAGAACAGCGCGGTGAGGCTGAGCAGCAAATAGGGCTGGTTGGCGAGCCAGTTGCCGGAGCCGGCAGGGGAGGTGGTCTCGGAAGCAGACATTCGTCGGGCCCGGTTCATGACGCCGCGGCCCGCCCGGCGGGTTCACGCGCCGGGCCGGAATGTGAGAGGACCCGGCCCAGGCCACAGACACGGATTTTGCGGCGACGGCAATGGCGGCGGCTGCATCGCGACCATGCGCGCGGCTCGATCGCGGCAAGCCTGTCGGCTGCTCCGGGTGACGGCTTCGCGGGCGCCGGCGCGCCGAAGGGCCGCGTCAGCCGGCCTCGTCGGAAGGATCGGCCTGGCGCTTGACGATTTGTGCGGCGAGATCGATGAGGATCCGTTTCGTATCGACGTCGTGCAATTCGCGGAACAACCGCAAGAGGCGCAGCTCGAGCAGCGACTGCAGCGATGCGGAGCCCGGCTCCGGCAGCCGCCGCGTCCGGGCGGCGGCGCTGCTGGCGCGGCCGTTGAAGAGATCGACGGAGACGCCGAGCGCGCTCGCCACCTGGCGCAAGCGCTCGATATCGACCGCATCCCGCGCCGTTTGCGCGCCCTGTCCGTTGCGGAGGCGTTGCTCCCAGCACTTCCGCAAGGTCGGACTGCGATAGTCCGATCTCGCGCCACTTGGCCTGCACCAATTGATCGATGTGCCCGTCGGTCGATTTGCTCATTGCGTTGCTCAGCCGATCTTGGACTGTGTTTCGTTCACGAAGCCTGCAAACAGATTGACCAGTGGCTCCCCCTTGTAGGTTTTCTGCAGGTCGTTGGGATGCACGAACTCGTCGCGGAACCACGGATACTTGCGGCCGTCGAAGGCCTGGATGGTCCAGTCGATCAACTGCTTGACGCGCGGAATCCGCTTGGCGTCGGGGTGATAGGCAAGCCAGATGTCGAGCGAGAAGTTGATGCCGATGTCGAGCGGGATCAAAGGCCCGGCGACTGCCGGCACATAGGTCGGCAGCCAGCCGATGCCGGCGCCCTTGGCGACCGCCCAGACATGGGCGCTGCTGACATTGTTGCGCATGGCGACGAAGCCGACCTGCTCGCGGCCGGCATATTGCTCGTACATCTGTTGCGCGCGGGTCTGGTCGGCGTCCTGCAGCACGATGCGGTGGTTCTGCCGGATGTCGTCCTGGTCCTTCGGCATGCCGTAGATCTCGACATAGGACGGGCTGACGAATGGCATGACGTGGAGACGCCCGATCTTGACGCGCTTCAGGTCGGGCTTGTCAGGCTCTTCGAGTTGCACCGCGACGTCGGCCTCGAGCCTGAGCACGTCGGCCGAACGCATCTCGCATGTGAGGTCGACCAAAAGCCCCGGATAGACACGCTGGAATTCGATCAGCCGCGGCGCGACCCAGAAGGTGCCGAGACCTTCGGTGATGGCAAAGCGCACCTCGCCGGACAGGGCCGGCGTGGTCTGGCTCAGCGCGCGGTCGAGGCCGAAGGCGGCTTCCTCCATCCGCCGTGCCGCCTCCAGCACCTTCTCGCCTTCCGGCGTCAGCCGCACGCCATCGACATGCCGGGTGATCAGCGTCGTTTTATAGGCACTCTCTAGGTGCAGGATCTGCTTCCGCAGGAAGTTGGCCGAAGCGTTCAGCTCGAGGGCTGCAGCGCGGAAGCTGCCGATCCGTGCCACCTCAAGGAAGATCCGCACCGAATCCCACTGGGCGATGCGGCCCGGGGGGTGTGCACGGTGGTGAACACCCCTGCGCTCAGGTGAGTGCATACAAATCGCCTCGTTTGTCGCCTTTTAGCTTAACGGGAACATCCCTCTATTCTTGGCAGAAACGCGGCGAATCCACAACCGCGAGAGATGATCGATGACAGCTCTGGACCTCGATTTTATTCGCAAGGCCGCCACCAGGCGTCAGGGGATGGGTCCCGCCCGTTCGCTCGACAAGATGACCATGCTGCAACTGGCGAAACGCACGGTGATTTTCACCGTCGATGCCGCCGGGATTGCGGCGCTGATGGATGCGGCCAGGGAAGATATTCCCGGGCTGACCACCAACCGGATCGTGCAGACCGTCGCCAACCATAATCCCGATGTGTTCTGGGCGATCGCGCGACGGGACCAGTTCGACATTGCCGCGCCCAAGGGCGAAGGTTTCCTGGCGGTGCTGCCGCTGACCCATGAAGGCACGCGCCGCCTGATCGACGGCCGGCTCGATACCAAGAATCCCGATCTCGCCTTCGTCGCGCGGCAGTCGGAGCGACCCGCGGGCATCTATGTCTGGGCCATCCACGCCAAGGGGCCGACGGTCGCTGCGATCCCGCTGGTGCTGCAGAAATTCTCGACCCCGCTCTACCAGGGCATCAACATCTATTCGCGGCCGATCACCAAGGAAGGTCTGCGCGTGCTCGAGCCGCTCGGGTTCACGCCCGGCGCCCGCTATGACGGATTGTTCGCGCCGCATCTGCAGATGCTCGATCGCTCGCACGAGATGCCGCCGCTGAAGCCGGTGCCGCCGGACCCGATCTCGGTGCGGGTGGTGCGCTCGATGGACGAGATGGCGCGCGTGATGGCGATCCGCAGCGCCGTCTACATGGGCGAGCAGCATTGCCCGTTCGAGGAGGAGTTCGACGGCAATGATTTCTCCGCGACCCATCTGATCTGCCATCAGGGCCGCGAGCCGGTCGGCTGCATGCGGATCCGCTACTTCGCCGATTTCGCCAAGCTGGAGCGGCTGGCGGTGCGCAGCGAAAGCCGCAGCGGCGGCATCGCCGGCCGCATCGTCGATGCCGCGATCGAGCTCTGCCGCAAGAAGGGTTACAACGTCCTCTATGCGCATGCGCAGAAGCGGTTGCTCGGTTTCTGGGAGCAGCGCGGCTTCGAGCGCATGCAGGGCTCGCGCGAATTCGTGTTCTCCGATTTCGACTATGTCGAGGTCAAGCTTCAGACCGAACGGCATCCGCAGCGCATCACCCTTGGCGAGGATCCCTACGTCCTGATCCGCCCGGAAGGACAGTGGGACGTCCCCGGCATCCTCGAAATGTCCGCCGGCCGCGGCGCGGCGGCGCAGCCGGCAACGATGTGATCGCCATGGCCCCGGTGATCGACCTCAAGCCCTATGTCGGCGCCTCCAACACCCGCCTGCTGGTCATGGTCGACCTGCAGGAGGACGCCTATTTTCGCGCGGCAGCCTGCGCTGACGATGTCGAGCGCTCGCTGGAAAGCTGCAGGGCCGCGATCCAGCACGCCCGCAATGCCGGGATGCCGATCGCGTTCACGCGGCGGGCCCAAGCCTTGGACATCCCGGGCCTGGATCTCCTCGACAGGAAGGCGCAGTCGCCCTGGATCATGGGCCTCGAGCCGAAGCGCTCGGACATGGTGTTCGAGCGCAGGCAGCCCTCCTGCTACGCCAATCCGCTGTTCGAGGACGTCGTCTCGCGGATCGGCAGCTTTGCGATCGGCGGTCTGGCGGCGGAAGAGGTCTGCCTTGCCACCGCCATCGACGCTTCACACCGTGGCCATCGCGTCACCTTCCTGACCGATGCAGCGGCGAGCCGGCAGCGGCGCGATGCCGATCCTGGCTCGGTGCACCTTGTCGCGACCAAGGCGATCGAATTGTTCGCCGACGTCGCCACCACCGCCCACTGGCTGGTCGCGACCGCGCAGCGGCCTCTGAGAGGGCATCGATATGGATGAACTGAGGGCCCGTCGCTTGCGTAACGTGATTCCGGTACTGACCGAACAGCGTAACATTCTGGTGTCCGGCGGGCTGTCCTTTGCGGGCCATCTCGTCGATCTCGCGATCATGCAGCTTCAACTGTCGCTGCACGAGATTTCCGAAGACGAATTGTCCGAATTTTCCAACGCGGTCAGCCTCAATCTCGCCAGCGGCGACTTCCAGGATTGATCGGGGAGGCGTTGATGCCCCGCAGATGGATCGTGCTTGCCGTGCTGTTCGCGGCGCGCGCGACGACCGGGTTTCAGTTCCAGTCGGTCGGGTCGACGACCAATTTCCTGATGCACGATCTGGCGCTCGGCTACGCCCAGCTCGGCATGCTGCTCGGTGCTTATCTGTTGCCCGGAATCGTCGTCGCCTTTCCGGCCGGCCTGATCGGCCGGCGCGTGCGCGAGACGACGCTCGGGCTCAGCGGCTTGGCGCTGATGGCAATGTCGGGCATCGCTCTGTCCTATTGCGATAGCTTCGCCGCCGCATTGATCGCGCGCGTGATCGGTGGCGTCGGCGCCACCATCGTGATCCTGGTCGCCACCAAGATGACGACCGACTGGTTTGCCGGCCGCGAGATTGTGCTGGCGATGTCGCTGTTGCAGATGAGCTGGCCGTTCGGCGCGATGATCGCGCTGCCGGCACAGACTTATCTCGCACAATCGCTGGGGTGGCCGGCGGTGATGGCGTCGAGCGCGATGTTGGCCCTGGTCGTGCTCGGCGCCTTCACATTGCTGCCGCGGAGTCCCGTCCAGGCGGAGGCCACGACGGCCGCGCGCACTGGCCTGCCGGTCAGGACACTGGTCCCGATTCTGGTTGCGGGTGTCATCTGGGGCGCGATGAATCTCGCCTGCGTGTTGTTCTTCAGCTATGCGCCGCAATTGATGGTGGCGCAGGGAGCGAGTCCGACGGGGGCGGCGTCGCTGGTCGGCCTCGCGATCTGGCTCACCATCGTGGCCATTCCCGCCGGCGGCTATCTGGTCGAGCGGTCGGGGCGGCCGGTCGCAGCGATCATTGCTTGCGGGCTTGTCGCGGCGCTGGCGCTGGCGCTGTTCGTCGCAAACGTCCACCCAACGGTTGCCTGCCTTGTCTTCGGCGTCGCCATCGGGCCCTTGTCCGGCGCGATCCTGTCGCTGCCGACGCGCGTGCTCGAGCCGTGCGACCGCTCGCCCGGCTTCGGCCTGTTCTTCACCTGCTTCTATATCCTGATGGCGATCGGGCCCTCTGCCGCCGGCCGGCTGCAGGACGCCTGGGGCAAGCCGTCGGCCGCGCTGATTGCGGGCGCCGTGCTGCTGGCGGCGATGGCGCCGCTGTCGCTGTTGTTCTCGCTGCTCACAAAGCGCCGCGAGGTGCTGGCGCTCAAGCCCGCGACGGCCTGAGCGTCACGTCCAAAGCAATCGTTGAAAGATAGCCCCGGTGAAGCTGTGCTCCTCTCCCGCTTGCGGGGGAGGGCTGGGGTGGGGGTGTCTCCGCATTGGGACTCCCCGAGTGGAGAGAGCCCTCACCCGGCGCGGAGCCTGTACTCGGACGGCGCGAAGCGCCGATCCGGGTGCGCCGACCTCTCTCGCAAGCGGGAGAGGTGAAGATTAAGCCTGATTGGACCACGCTCTAGCCTCACGCCGTCAGCGGCCGCACGATCCCAGCCGTCGCCTTCACCGCATCATCGGGCGCGAGCTCGATCTGCAGGCCGCGCTGGCCGCCATTGACGAACACGCTTCCCTCGGCGAGCGCCGCCTGTTCGATCGCGACAGGCACGCGCTTCTTCTGCCCGAACGGGCTGATGCCGCCGACATGGTAGCCGGTCAGCCGCTCGGCATCGGAGGAGCGCATCATCTTCGCGGTCTTGCCGCCGAAGGCGGCAGCGAGCTTCTTCATGCTGACCTCGCAGTCGGACGGCACCACCGCGCAGACCGGCTTGCCGTCGACCTCGGCCATCAGCGTCTTCAGCATCCGTTTTGGCGCCACCCCCAGCGCTTCGGCGGCCTGCAGGCCGATGCTCTCGGCGTCAGGATCATAGTCATAAGCGTGCAGGGTGAATTTCACGCCGAGCTTTGCCAGCGTCTCCGTGGCGCGCGTGCTCTTGGACATCTGGCTGGCTGTTCCCTTAATCCTTGTCCATGATCTGCCCCTGCCTTTCCGCGGCCACAAATTTTCCGGGGATATCAAAGGCTTGGAGATCATCGAAACGACGCAAAAACTACCCTTCTTGCTTGCTTAAGCGTAGCGCTTCCTTTATCGGGGTTAGCGACCTGTGTGCGAGCGGCCACCGCCGTGATTTCGGCCGGGCAGCTTAAACCATGATCCGGAAAGTTCGGTACCGCTTTTCCGCGTCCATCATGATCGAACCTTAGTGTTGCAGGGAACGCTTGCGAAATGGCCAATGTTGTCGTGGTCGGCGCCCAGTGGGGCGACGAAGGGAAGGGCAAGATCGTCGACTGGCTGTCGGAGCAGGCCGACATCGTCGTGCGCTTCCAGGGCGGCCACAATGCCGGCCATACGCTCGTCATCAACGGCGAGACCTACAAGCTCGCGCTCTTGCCGTCGGGCGTGCTGCGGCCGTCGAAACTGGCCGTGATCGGCAATGGCGTCGTGTTCGATCCGCAGGCCTTCCTGGATGAGGTGGCGCGGCTGAAGGGGCAGGGCGTCGCGGTCAGCCCGGACAACTTACGGATCGCCGAGAACGTCACGCTGATCCTGCCGCTGCACCGCGATCTCGACGCGCTGCGCGAATCATCCAACGCGATGACTGCGATCGGCACCACGCGCCGCGGCATCGGCCCGGCCTATGAGGACAAGGTCGGCCGCCGCGCCATCCGCCTGATGGACCTCGCCGACCTCGACACCTTGCCGCACAAGATCGACCGCCTGCTGGCGCACCACAATGCGCTGCGCCGCGGCCTCAATCTGGAGGAGATCGACGGCAGGGGCATCCTTGCCGAGCTGTCGGCGCTGGCGCCGAAGATCCTGCCGTATGCCGAGACCGTCTGGCGGCTGCTCGATCTCAAGCGCCGCGAGGGCAAGCGCATTTTGTTCGAGGGCGCCCAGGGTGCGCTGCTGGACGTCGATCACGGCACCTATCCCTACGTCACCTCCTCCAACACGGTGGCGGCGCAGGCGGCGACCGGCGCCGGGCTCGGCCCCGGCGCGGTCGGCTATGTCCTGGGGATCTGCAAGGCCTACACCACCCGTGTCGGCCAGGGGCCGTTCCCGACCGAGCTGACGGACGAGATCGGCGAGGAAATCGGCCGCCGCGGCAAGGAATTCGGCGTCAATACCGGCCGCAAGCGCCGCACCGGCTGGTTCGACGCGGTGCTGGTGCGGCAGACGGTGCGCACCTGCGGCATCACGGGGCTGGCGCTGACCAAGCTCGATATTCTAGATGGATTCGATACCATACAGGTCTGCACCGGCTACAAGCTCGACGGCAAGGAAATCGACCATTTGCCGGCGGGCGAGGGCGCACAGGCCCGCGTGGTGCCGATCTATGAGACGATCGAGGGCTGGAAGCAGCCGACGGCGAACGCCCGTTCCTGGGCCGACCTGCCGGCACAGGCCATCAAATATGTCCGCCGGGTGGAGGAATTGGTCGGCTGCCCGATCGCGCTTCTTTCCACCAGCCCGGAACGCGAGGATACTATTCTGGTACAGAATCCGTTCGAGGCTTAACGGGATATTACCTATATCCCACCAATTTGATGGAAATGGCTGATTACTACCCGCTGATTGCCCGTGCCATCGCCGGATTGGATCCCAATGCTCCCGGTGAGAGCCGCCGCGCGCTTTACGAGCGGGCGCGGGCGGCGCTGATTCAGCAGCTCCGCAGCGTCCAGCCGCCGCTTTCCGAGTCAGAGATCACCCGCGAGCGCCTGTCGCTCGAGGAGGCCGTGCGCAAGGTCGAATCGGAAGCTGCCCAGCGCGCCCGCGAGGCCGGCCGTCCACCTGGCGGCGGTTCCCGCAGCGGCGATGCGTTCCGCCGCGCCACCGCGGCCGCCCGCCCGCCGGAAGCCGCTCCGGCACAAGGCACCCCGCCGCGCCCGCGCACTCCACCGCCGCCGCGTCCGCCTGGTGGCGAGGATCGCCCGCCGCGCAATCTTCGTGGCGAGGCGCCGCCGGTCGCCCCGCGTCCGCCGACGCCACCGCCGCCCGATCCGCAGCGGCCCCCCGGCGCGCGCCGCGGGCCGGACAATAGTGCTGGCGCGAACAACGGCGCGCCGCCGGCGCCGCAGCCGCCGGCCATGCGGGGCTTCCGCGACCTCGCCGCTGACGCCGACGATCTCGGCCGTGCCGCCGCGCAGGCCAACCGCAACGCGCGCAAGACCTACGCCAACGTGCCGTCGCCCTCGCCGGAGTTCGACCGGCTCGAGCCGAACATGGAGAACCGCGGCGCCGATCCGGACGCCCCCTATTCCTATGACGAGTCGAGCGAGGAGGCGGAGCGCTACCCGCAGGGATCGCGGCCGCGGCTCGGCAATGGCGATCGCGAGGTCAAGAAGAGCGCGCGGCTCGGCTCGGCATTCCCGTTCAAGACCGCGATCGCGGTCGGCATCATCCTGATCCTGATCGGCGCCGGCATCCTCTGGGGCAAGCAGGCGGTCACGGTCGTGAGCGGCCTGCTCAAGTCGTCGCCCTCGGTGGAAGCGCCGAAGGATGCGTCGGCGCCCGCGGCCAAGCCCAAGATTCCGGATCGCGTCGGCCAGCCGTCGTCCACCGAGCCGGTTGCGCCGGTGGCGCAGCGCGTCGTGCTCTATGACGAGGACCCCAGCGATCCCAAGGGCAAGCAATATGTCGGCTCGGTGATCTGGCGCACCGAACCGATCAAGTCTTCGGGCAACGCGGCCGCCGATATCGCCGTGCGCGCCGACATCGAGATCCCTGACCGCAAGTTCAAGATGACGATGTCGTTCCGCCGCAACACCGACTCGTCCCTGCCCGCGAGCCACACCGCCGAGCTCACCTTCATCCTGCCGCCGGATTTTCCGAACGGCGGCGTCGGCAATGTGCCTGGCATCCTGATGAAGTCGAACGAGCAGGCCCGCGGCACCCCGCTCGCAGGCCTCGCAGTGAAGGTCACCGACGGCTTCTTCCTGGTCGGCCTCTCCAACGTCGACGCCGACCGCTCGCGCAACCTGCAGCTCCTGAAGGAGCGCTCCTGGTTCGACGTGCCGCTCGTCTACTCCAACCAGCGCCGCGCCATCATCGCGATCGAGAAGGGCGCGCCAGGCGAGCGCGCGTTCAACGACGCCTTTGCGGCGTGGGGGGAGTGACGAAGGACTGAGATCATGGCCCGGTTCATCTCGGATCACGATCTCATGCAGTGAGAGTGGGCGCCATGAAACGCTACCTGATCTTCGCCGCCATCGGCCCGTTCATCGGTGGCCTCATTCTGCTGTTCGCGACCTCCTATCAGTCGGGCTATTGGACCGAGACGGGCGCGCACGAGGTCGGAAAGTTCTTCCTGGCTTTCGCCAAGACGCTGCAATACGCGTATCTGTTTGGCATCGTGCCATCGCTGATGCTGGGGGCGATCGACGACATCCTGATGCATGTGCGGAGGATCACGCCGCTGGTGCGGATGCTGATCATCGGCGCAATCGGATTCATCGCGTCCGAACTGCTCTACGGCTCGCGCGGGCCGGATTCCGGCGTGGTGCAGTTCATCCTCTACGGGCTCGTCGGCTTCGTACCGGCAACGCTGTCGTCCTGGCTGGCGCACAAATATGCGGAAGAGCCGCAGCCGGCGACCACCTAGAATCGTGGGCGGATTAGCTTTTCGCCGCGGATCAAAGAGCGGTGGCGAAAAACGTCATCCACCGTTCGTTTGCTGCGATGCTCTATTGCAAGCCGTGCTTGTGCAAAGTGACGATCATGATGCGAATGATGCAGTCCGAGATCGTTTCGCCTTGCAGCCGCACTTGCTGTAGCCGTTCCCACGTTACCTCGTTGACCGGTATGAGCCAGTTGCCGTTTGGCAAGCGCCGTCCGGTCGGGGGTTCAATCGCGCTCTCAATCAGGGCGCGGCACTCCTCAGTGATCTCAATATTCGGCATCGCTTTGATGGAGTTCCTCGCGGAATTGAAGTGGCCGGTGTTGGCCTGAGCCGAGAAGATCCACCAGTTAAATCGCGGCAATGCTTTTTTGCCCCAATCTGCGTGACGAAATGCCCGAACATCGCTTCGCAATGACGGCGAGTGTGTGGCGCGCGAGCCCGGTCGCGAGGTGACAGAGCGGTAATGTGACGCAACTTGTGCCGCGCCTCTGCGTTACCATCTGAATGCCCATGTCCGACGACATCTTCACGCCCAATCGCGCCCGCTCGCAAGGCGCCTTCCGCGACGCCAGGTCGCGGCCGCAGGGAAAAATCATCGATCAGGAAGGACGCGAGATTCCGGAAGCCTCGCTGCATCCGCAGTTCGAGGCGTTCCGGCTGGATTTCGACACGGCCAATCCGTTCGGCAATCTCACCCGCGAGCAGCGGCTGGCGCGGCTCGAGGCGATCGCAAAACTGCTCGACGTCGCCTTCATCGTGCCGGGCACCAAGATCCGCTACGGCATCGACGGCCTGATCGGCCTGATCCCCGTGGTCGGCGACATCATCACGACGGCGATCTCGCTGTGGCTGGTGCGGGAAGCGCGCGCACTCGGCGCGCCCTGGCACATCACCGCGCGGATGCTTGCCAACGTCGCGCTCGATGGCGCGGTCGGCCTGGTGCCGCTTGCGGGTGACGCGTTCGACGTCATGTTCCGGGCCAATGTCCGCAATGTGCGCATGCTCAAGCGCTGGCTGGACAAGCAGCCGCGGCTATAGACGCAAAAGAGACAGACGCAAAAAGAGAAAGCCCCCGGATCCCGAGGGCTTTTCGCTTGGTAGGGACCGATTGACTTAAGCTGCGTCGGCGTCGGTATTGGCCTGCACCGGGCGCGGACGACGCGGCAGCGGGAACGCCTCGCTCTCATAGAGCGAACGGATGCCGTTCTGGTCGAACCGGGCTTCCTCGACCTGCAGGTAGGCGCCGTTCAGGGAATCCGCCGGCAACTCCTCCATGGCGTACCGCACGGCTTCCGCCGCGGTGCCAAAGCGCCGATAGGCGAAACCGGCCCGCTTCTTCTTGCGAATGGCGGCGGGAAACAGTTCGGCGGCGGTGTTAAAGTTGAACGGACGCATAGGACGCATGGTCGACGACCTCTTACTCTTCTTGGCGCTAGCGCGATTGGGGGTTGGGGACGGCGGGCCACAACCGGCGGCGCGCCGCGCATGTCATTTCGTCCCCTAATATAGGCTTATTTGACAAAATTGCGACCCCTGAACGGCATCGACAGACCTCATGATGAATCCGCGCATGGCAGTAAGGAAACCAGATTAAAATTAATTAAATCAATATGTTATGAAGTATTCGGGGGCGAGGGCACCGGGTAAACACGGGAGCCGCCGGCGCGCCCGGCTCGCAGCGACGCCGAGGCTTGTGCGGGGCGGGCGGGGCTTTAAAACTGGCGGCAACAACAGAACCACCGGTCATCGCGCATCGCGCCGCCGGCCTGCGAGGAAATGCTGGGAACGCCGAGGATCATGCTCAAGGAAGCCGCAACCTACGACGAGCTCTACCGCAACTTCCGCTGGGACGTTCCGGCGCGCTTCAACATGGCGACCGCCTGCTGCGACCGCCATGCCGATGGCTCCGGCCGGCTCGCACTTGTCTATGTCGACGAGGACGGTACCCAGACGCGTACCACCTTCGACGAGGTCGCGGAGATGTCGCGCCGCTTTGCCAATGTGCTGAAGGCCGATGGTCTTGAGCGCGGCGACCGCGTCGCGGTGTTTTTGTCGCAATCGCTGGAACTGCCGATCGCGCATATCGCCGCCTTCCGCTCCGCAATGATCTCGATCCCGCTGTTCGCGCTGTTCGGCGAGGATGCACTGGAATTCCGGCTGTCGAATTCCGAAGCAAAGGCAGTCGTCACCGACGCGGCCGGCTGGGAGAAGCTGGCAAAGATCCGCGACCGCCTGCCCGAGCTGAAGAACGTCTACGTGGTCGGCGATAACGTGCCCGCAGGCACCAGGCCGTTCTGGCATGCACTGCGTGCGGCCTCGCCGGAGTTCACGACAGTCGATACCTCGGCCGACGATCCCGCGCTCATCATCTATACGTCAGGCACCACAGGCAATCCGAAGGGCGCGCTGCACGCGCATCGCGTCGTGCTCGGTCACCTGCCGAATGTCGAGATGTGCCACAACTTCCTGCCGCGGCCCGGCGACCTGATGTGGACGCCGGCGGATTGGGCCTGGATCGGCGGCTTGATCAACGGCCTGTTCGCGTTCTGGTACCACGGCATTCCCCTGGTCGGCCATCGCGCGCGCAAATTCGAGCCGCAGGCGGCGATGCAGATGATGGTCGAACTCGGGATCCGCAACGTGTTCCTGCCGCCGACCGCGCTGAAGCTGATGCGGCAGGCCGGCGTGAAAAATTCGGGCGTGAAGCTGCGCAGCATCTTCACCGGCGGCGAGTCGCTCGGCGGCGAACTGTTGGGCTGGGTGCGCGACACGTTCGGCATCGACGCCCATGAGGTATTCGGCCAGACCGAATGCAACCTCGTGATCGGCAGCAATTCGAATCTGTTTCCGATCCGCCCGGGCTCGATGGGCAGGGCGACGCCCGGCTTCGACGTGCGTATCGTCGACGACAGAGGCGAGGAGCTGCCGCGAGGGACGCGCGGCATCATCGGCGTGCGGCAGCCGTGCCCTGTCACCATGATCGAATATTGGCGCAATCCGGAAGCGACCGCGAAGAAATATGCCGGCGAGTTTCTGCTGACCGGCGATCTCGGCGTGCAGGATGAGGACGGCTATTTCTGGTACGTCAGCCGCGAGGACGACGTCATCACCACCGCCGGCTATCGCGTCGGCCCCTCCGAGATCGAGCATACGCTGATGAAGCATCCGGCGGTGGCGATGTCGGCCGTGGTCGGCATTCCCGATCCGATCCGGACTGAGTCGATCAAGGCCTGGATCGTGCTCCGCCCGGGTTATGCGGCGAGCGACACGCTCGCCCGCGAGATCCAGGATTTCGTCAAGGTGCAACTCGCCGCCCACGAATATCCGCGCTTCGTGGAGTTCGCGGAGTCGTTGCCGATGACCGCGACCGGCAAGGTGCTGCGCCGCGAATTGCGGGCGAGGGGGTAAGCGTCAAACACGGTTGTCGTCCCCGCGGAAAGCGGGGACCCATAACCACAGCCCTCTATTGTTTCGCGAGCTGCTCGTTGCTCGCTTCCTTTTCCTACAACGAGCCCCGGTGGTATGGGTCCCTGCTTTCGCAGGGACGACAACGATGCATGCGGCTACTTACGGCGTCGCGATCCCCAGCTCCTTCAGCGCCGCCAGCATCCGCTCCGGCGGCTGCATCTGGACGACGATGGCATTGCCGGTTTCCAGCAGGCTCTTGAGGCTGGAGAGGATCGCGGGCCAGCCGGCGCGGCCGCCGGAGAGGATGTCGTCGCTGAGCGGCCGGTCGTGCGATTGCAGGAGCGTCAGCTTGACCGCGTTGCCCGCCGGTTCGATCTCATAGGTCACGAGCGTCGGCCCCAGTCTTTCCACCAGCGCCGGCCAGTTGACGTTGAAGGTCACGGTCAGCTTCCGCGCCGGCTCGCATTCGATCACCTCGCCGGTGATGTGCGGCGCGCCGTCGGGCGTGCGCACCATGAATGCGCCGCCGACCCTGAGATCGACCTCGACCGCGTTGCCAAAAAAATACTTCCGGCTGAACTCGGCGCTGGTCAGCGCCTCCCAGACCTTCTCCGGTGTGGACGCGATATAGATCGTGTAGACGATCGCCGGCTTGAATTTCTCGATATTGATATCCACGCGATTCCTCCGATAGATCTTCATCTCTATTCGAACCCTTCGATCCCAAGCGCACGAGGCGGGATCGCGAACACTTTTCCGGTTTCGAGCAGGGTCTTGAGCCCGGACAGGATCGCCGGCCATCCCTTGGAGATGCCGTCGAGCAGCTTGCTGCCTTCGACGAAGCCTTCATGCGTCACGGTCAGCTTCACGAGGCTGCCGTGGGGCTCGATGGTGAAGACGACCTTGGTCGGCGGCTCCTTGCGCAGCTCCTCATCAAGCTGGTGCTTGAAGGTGTAGGCGAGCCGCCGCGGCCGGTCGGCCTCGAGGATTTCCCCCACATCCGTCGTGGTGCCGTTCATGACCAGCGCGAACGCGGAGCCCACCTTCCAGTCGGATTTCGCTTCCGTGTTGAACCAGTAACGCTTGGTGAATTCACTATCGGTCAGCGCCTCCCACAATTTCTCGGGCGTGGTCTCGATATAGGTGACGTATACGAATTCCGGCTTACTCATCACGCTTCTCCAATTGCCGTTTCAATTCGGTGAGCGCGACCAGCTTGGCGCGCTCGAACTTCTTGATCCATCGTTCGCCGATCTGATGGATCGGCACCGGGTTGAGGTAGTGCAGTTTCTCGCGGCCATGCTTGAACGTGGTGACGAGGTTGGCCTCTTCGAGAATCGCAAGGTGCTTCGTCACTGCCTGCCGCGTCATGGCGAGGCCTTCGCACAGTTCGTTCAGTGTCTGTCCGTTTCTGGCGTGAAGCCTGTCCAGGAGCGACCGCCGCGACGCGTCCGCCAGCGCTTTGAAGACTTCGTCCATGCGATCGACAATAGGCAACCAAATGGTTGCATGTCAAGAGCGTGTTTTTGGCGCAACGTTCGGTCGTGTTATCGTGTGATCAGCCAACGGAGATTGGCCTTGAAACAAGGGGTGGAACACATGAAGGGTGGCGGCAAACTTGCGCTGTGTGTGGCAATTTCTTTTCTCGGGGTCGCGGGCGTTTATGCAGAGCAGCAAAAGATCGGAGCCCCGCCCGAAGCCTCCAATATGAGATTGGTGGGAACCAACGATTTGCAGGCGCGCAGCGCCTATCAGCCCACCATCCATCATCAGGGCGACCGCTGGATCGCCTATATCGGCCATCACGGCGGCACCGACGAGATTCCCCATCCCGTCAATCCGATGACCGGCAAGGGCGAACCGAACGGCACGTCGATCGTCGATGTCACCGACCCCGCGCATCCAAAATATCTGCGGCACATTCCGGGCCAGGAGGGCAAATACGAATCCGGCGGCGCGCAGATGGTGCGTGTCTGCGACGGCAAGGATCTGCCGAAGGGGGATCGCAGCGCGGTCTATATGCTGCGCACCTTCGGCAGCGAGGCGCATGAGATCTGGAATGTCGCCGATCCCGCCAATCCGGTGCTGGTCTCGCGCATCGGCGGACTGAAGGACACGCACAAGAGCTGGTGGGAGTGCGACACCGGCATCGCCTTCCTGGTCTCCGGCGCGCCGGACTGGCGCACCCGTCGCATGACGCAGGTCTACGATCTCAGTGACCCCGCGCACCCCGTGAAGATCAGGGATTTTGGCCTGCCGGGCCAGGAGCCCGGTTCGACCGGCGCGGTGCCGACCGAGCTGCACGGGCCAATCTCGACGGGGCCAAGCGGCAACCGCGTCTATTTCGGCTATGGCACCAACAAGGGCGGTTTCCTGCAGATCGTCGACCGTGACAAGCTGCTCAACGGGCCGAAGGAGCCGATTGCCGAAAATCTTCGCTATCCCGAAATATCGCGCATGCCGCTGTCGGCACTCAACGGCGCGCACACGGCGTTCCCGATGCCGGGCATGCCGATCGCGGAATTTTCGCACGACAAGGATGGCAAGACCCGCGACATCGTGATGATCGTCGACGAGGCGATCTTGAACGAATGCGGCGAGGCGCGGCAGATGGTGTGGTTTGCCGACGTCACCACCGAGACGCGGCCAATGATGATCTCGAGTTACACCGTGCCGGAGGCAAGCGGCTCGTTCTGCGAGCGCGGCGGGCGGTTCGGTTCGCATTCCTCCAGCGAGAGCATGGCGCCGGTCTACTACAAGAAAATGGCTTTCATCGCGTTCTTCAATGCCGGCGTCCGTGCGCTCGACATCCGCGATCCCTATCACCCCAAGGAGGTCGGCTACTTCATCCCGTCGATCACGCCGGCAACCGACAAGCGCTGCGTCCCCATCGAAGGCAAGGATCGCTGCAAGGTCGCGATCCAGACCAACAATGTCGAGACCGACGAGCGCGGCTACATCTATGCCGTTGATCGCGCCAATACCGGCCTGCACATACTCGAGTTGACCGGCGAGGCGCGCGCTATCGCCGGCCTGCCGTGAGGGACGAATGCGCGCCTGGCCGGTGATCGCGACAGCGACGCTCGTGCTCGGTGTCCTGTCGGGCGTTGCAGCCTACGAGACTTCGACGCCGCGCGCGAACTGGCAGGAGATCGCCTGGCCGTTTCCGCGCGACGGCTGGCCCGCGGGCCGTGCGTTCCGCTGCGGCGCGGCATCCTGCGGCGGCGCTATCGAAGTCTACGTCCGTCCAAAGCTCGGCTTCTGCAATTGTACGAGCGGCGTTGCCGATGACGACGAGGTCGACCGCGTCGCGGATATCGACCTGATCAGCGAGCGCTTTGTCCCGATTGGCACCGGCGAGGCGGTGCGCGTCGCCGACATGCCCGGACGTATCAGGCCATACCATCTGGGCGATGGCACGCGTGCTGCAGTCGGCATTGCTGTCTCGCACCGCTGCGATCTCCTGGTGGTGGCGGCGCAGGGCAGGGGAGATGCCATTCGGCTACAGCGCGCCGCGTTGGAATTCCTGGCGAAGGCCGAGCCGGCGCAATGGATGAAATCAGCCATGAATACGCAATAGAACTCGCCGCGCCCGGGCTTGTCCTGGGCATTTCCATCTTTATGATGCGACCAGAGTCTCCAGCCGAGTCCCCCCATGTCCCTGCAAGCCTATCTCGCCTACGTCGCCGCCTGCATTGCGCTCGCTTTGTTGCCCGGCCCGATCGTCACGCTGGTGATCGCCAACGGCCTGCGCTATGGCACCCGCGCCGCGCTGACCAATGTGCTGGGCGCGCAGGCGGGGCTGGCGATCGTGATCGGCATCGTCGCGGTCGGCCTCACCTCGCTGATGGCGACGATGGGCTACTGGTTCGACTGGGTGCGCTTTGCCGGCGCGGCCTACCTGGTCTGGCTCGGCATCAAGCTGATCCGCTCCCCGGTCGAGGAGGTGAGCACGGATGCGCCGCCACCGCCGCCGCGTGGCGGGTTCTTCCTGCAGGGATTTCTGGTGCTGCTGTCGAACCCGAAAGTGCTGGTGTTCTTCGGCGCCTTCATTCCCCAGTTCGTGGACCTGAACAAGGACCACTTCCCGCAAGTCGCGCTGCTTGGCGTGACCTTCATGGTGACGGCGGCAATGAGCGACATGATCTACGCGCTGCTCGCCGGCCGCGCCCGAAAATTCTTTTCCAAGCAGCGGACGCGCCTGGTCTCGCGCATCTCGGGCGGCTTCATGATCGGCGGCGGCATCTGGCTCGCGCTGACGCGGGGGCGCTAGCGTGCCCCTGGACCCGGCGATGTCCAGTCCCGGAAGCTGATTCCGGACCAGGATTTTGGCTGCTCGCCTACAATTGCAATCATTTCCCGACGGACTGAAACAGCTCTGTAATGCGGCCGGTTCAGTCTCTCTGGAGGAAGTTGGTAGCGGGACAGCAGTTCAATGACAATCACTCTATCGGCGCCTTGACGTGCCGGGCGCAAACTTGACCGATAGCTCGGCATTCCTCTTTCACGCGCAAGCGCGGACCTAGAGGCTGGTCGACGACCATCAAAGCTCCAGCGATGTCGAGCGCCCCGTCCAAGAACGCCGCATTCGGTCGTAAAGCTTGATGGTTCCCGAGGCTGCTGACATCTCTGCGTGAATGCTACCCGTGTGCCTCCATATGGCTCACCCGCCGCCAGCCTTCCCGTCGCCCCGCCATCGTTTGGCGTCGAAATGAGTAGCCTGCTATCACGCCTCTTCGTGCTGGTGGCTGCGGCCATGCTGCCGGCAATCGCGATACAGGCGTACAATGAAATCGACCTGCGTCGCACACGCCAGGTCGAAGTCCAGGACGAGGCACTCGGCCTCGCCAAGCTCGCCGCCGCTGAGCAGCAGCAGATCGTCCAGGGAGTTCGTCAGGCCTTGATCGCGCTTTCGGAGCTTCCGGCGATAAAGGCGAAAGACGTCCAGGGATGCAACGCCTACCTTTCCAGGATCAAGCAACGATACCCGGAGTTCATCGTCTTTATCGTGGTTGACATGAACGGCAGTTCCTTCTGCGACTCAACCAGAGAGCACAAGCCAACTACCGCCGCTGGACGTTCCTACTTCGCCCGCGTCGTGAAAACCGGAAAATTCACAATCGGAGAGTTCGCAATCGGCCGATCCACCGGTCAAAACGTCCTTCAGTTTGCGCTGCCATTCTACGACGACGAGGGCCGCATGGGCGGACTCGTCATAGCGGCTCTCAGCCTTGATTGGCTCGCTGACTACATCGCGAACAAAGGCGTTCCGGAGGGAGCTGCGCTCGCCATCACGGACCGCAACGGCATCTGTCTCGCTCGCTATCCTGATAATGGCCGGTACGTCGGCAAGAAGTTGCCGATTGTAGACCCGATGCTCTACAACGGGACTGTCGCGGACATTGTTAACATTGACGGCGTGCGAAGAATTGTCGGCTTCGCCGCCGTGGGGGAAGATCTTCTTGTCGGCTTTGGCCTCGGCAAGGCGCAGACTTTCACCAAGATCGAACATCGCACGCAGCGCGACGTGTTGTTCATTGTCATGAGCGCCCTGATCGTTTTGATCCTGACGGCGTGGGGCGCCCAACGGCTCATCCAGCGTCCGTTCGCGCAATTGGTCGACGCTGCGAACCGATGGCGGATCGGCGAATTCGGCCAGCGTGTGGATATCCCGGGCAACTCGGAGATCGCACGGGTCGCCAGGGCATTCAACGCCATGGCCGATGCGCTGAAGCACCGTGAGCACGAATTGTCCGAAGCGAGGGAGCAGTTCCATCAGAGCCAGAAGATGGAGAGCGTCGGCCAGCTCACCGGCGGCGTCGCGCACGACTTCAACAACCTGCTCACGGTGGTCTCCGCGAATCTCGAACTCATCGAGGCTGGCGACGATATTGGCAAAGCCCGGCGCTTCGCCGCGGCTGCACGGCGTGCCGTCGATCGGGGGGCAAAGCTGACGGCGCAGCTTCTTGCCTTCTCGCGACGGCAGGTATTGAATCCGAAACCGGTCAACGCAAACCAGCTTGTTTCCGAGTTCCAGGGACTCATTCGCAAAGCCGTGGGCGAGGCATGCCGGGTCAAGGTGTGGACCACTGAAGGGTTGTGGCTGTGCCATGTCGACCCGGCGCGGCTGGAGACCGCTCTGCTCAATCTGGCCCTGAACGCGCGCGACGCCATGCCCAATGGCGGCGTGCTCGACATCGAGATGAGGAACATCGTCGTGGTCGAAGGAGCCGTGGCAGGGTGCTTGCCCGGTTCGTACGTCAAGCTGTCTGTCAGGGACACTGGTTCTGGAATGTCCTCCGAGGTGCGGGACCGCGCGTTTGAGCCCTTCTTCACAACGAAGGAGGTTGGCAAAGGTACCGGGCTCGGCCTGAGCATGGTCTACGGCTTTGTCCGTCAGTCCGGGGGGCACATTGCCATCGAAAGCGCATTGGGAAGGGGGACCACTGTCGCTCTCTACTTGCCCAAAGCCACGGACAAGCCCGGCGTCGAAATCGAAGATGTTCAATCCCAAGCGTTTCCGGCCGGCTCGGAGCGAATCCTGGTTGTCGAGGATAATGACGATCTTCTGGACCTCACGTCTGCGATGCTGTCCAGGTCGGGCTATCAGGTTCGCTGCGCCCGGAATGGCGCGGAAGCGCTTCGGATGCTCCGAAGCGAACAATTTGATCTCTTGCTAAGTGACATCGTGATGCCAAACGGGATTAACGGCATCGAGGTGGCCCGCGAAGCCAGGCAATTGAACAGGGGCATCAAGGTCCTGCTCGCCTCGGGCTATGCGGGAGACGCGTTAGAGCGACATCGGGCGGTGGGCGAATTTCCGATCATCGACAAACCGTTCCGCATGTCAGAATTGGCCGCGCGCTTGCGGTCAATCCTGCACGAAGGTTGAGCTGCTTCTTGCCGCTGCTTCCCTGCAGCGCATAGCGCCATTGATCAGATTCCGCCGCCATAGTCGGTGCTCAAACCCAAGAGACCGCCGCAGTCAATCGCGAAGCCCGCTCCAATTGACGTCGAGCCCTACGGCGGCATTCTCTTCGGGGCTTGCCAGCCAATACCCGTTTGCACGGACAAGTTCGAGGAAGCGCCGAGCATGCTCTTCGGGCGACGCATCGTCGTCTGAAATCGAGATCTCTTGCAGAAACTGGACCACCTTTGTTGTTGTCACGCAGAGCATCGAAGCGGCCTCCTGCGAGGAGTTTCTCCAGGCGTGCTTGGCCCCGTCTCGCACATCGAAGACGTCGCCTGATCGAAGCGTCTCCCACCGATCTCCCCTCAGAGCGTCCACCTTTCCGGACACCACGTAAAACGTCTCTCGGTCGGCGTGACTATGCATCGGCACAACCGCCCCCGCGGGCAGGGTGCATCGTATGACACAGTAATCGCCTTCATCATTGGAGACTTCCGTGAGATACTCGTTCCTCGGCCGCAGGTGTTTCTGCGGGGAAAGCACTTCCCTGGCATCGGTCGCGCGCGTCGGCCGATGATTATTCAGGTCGAGATTGTCGGACATCGTTCAGAGGCCTCTTGCATGACGCTGCAGGCAACAAACTTGCGGGGTGACGTCCGCCCGTTGACCGCAGCATTGCTCCGAGACTCACTCACACATGTTACACAGGCGTTTCGGCTTCGACGTTGCTGGTTACACTTGAAATAGATCGCAATCCGAACCTGACCAATCCGCAGCCGATTCGATCTGATCGGATCATGCTCCAAGGTGACCTGGCGCGGAATTGACCGGGGCTGGATTTCTATCTGGTGCCGACCCGGCTCGCCAGCGCGCGCATCTCGATCAATGTGGTCTTCTCCAGGGTTTCGCGGGCAATGGAATTCGCTTCGTTGCAGCTCTTTGCGAGGTAGCGCGTCATGGCCAAGCCCCTGATCGGCACGGCACCGAGCCGTCCAGCCTCCGCATCGTGAAAAATCGAAGAATGCGGCAAGAGCCCATAGACCCGTCCGCTCAGCAGCAGTTGCCGCAAGGTGTCCGGGCTCTCCAATTCGAGGTGGATGTCGAGCCGGGCTCCCTCGCGCGCCGCGGAGTTCTCGATCAACTGGCGTGACCGATTGCTCTTGTTGGTCATGACCAGCGGAAAATCCCCGAGGCTCTTGATCTCGAGACTTCGTTTCCTAAGGCGCATGTCATCGGGGCGACCGACAAGATAGATCGACTCGGTAAAGAGAGGCGTATACTCGAGCAGAGGATCGGGCTGCGGGTCGGTTACGATGGCGAGGCTGAGTTCGCCGCGCCGGAGCTGTCCCAGAACATTCGATGTCCAGCCATCAAGCAGGCTGAGCGTCACCTTCGGATATGACTTCAGAAAGATCTGCGCCAGCCTGGTGAACAGCAATCGTCCGATGGACGGCGGCGCCGCAAGCGAGACAGGCCCGCTCGGCACATGCGCCTCCGTCTGCAGCGTCTCCTTTAGTCGCTCGACTTCGCCCAGGATGTGCTGCGAGCGTTCGAGCAGGCGCTGGCCCGATGCGGTCAGCCGAACCTCGCGCTTGACGCGATCAAACAGCAGAAAGCCAAGCTCCTGCTCCAGAAACTGGATCTGCCGGGTCAATGCCGACTGTGCGATGCGCAGATCGTCGGCGGCCTTGCGAAAGTTCTGGCGCCGCGCGGCCTGGATGAAATAGCGGAGCTGGCGCAGGTCCATTTCGGTGATGCCGATTTTCGATCACACTGATGATAATTCAATATTATCGCAATCAACGGACCAGTGGTAATTTTATCTCGGATCACCCGGCACTCTAAGAATCGCTGCGCATGACAGCGGCAGTCGGGCGTCCAGGGAGAGAAATGGCCGACGTGACGCTCGACGCCCAAAGCGCCGTTCAAGGCGCCGTTGAGGCGAATGCCCATGGCGCCATCCAGCGGGCAACCCACGATCCTTCCAAAGGCAATGCGCAGGACTGGCTCAGCTCGATCGAGAGATCGGGACTGACGCCGCGCTATTTCGCAACGATCGGGCTCGTCGTCCTGCAGGAGATGTTCGAGTTCTACGATTTCTTCCTGGTCGGATACCTGGTGTCGGTGCTGGCGCCGGGCTGGCATCTCACCTACGGGCAGAGCGCGGTGATGCTGCTGTCGTCCGGCATCGGCGCCATCGTCGGTTCGCTGATCGGCGGACAGATCGCCGACATCGTCGGACGCAAGCGGATGATTTGGGGCGGTGGCCTGCTGTTTTCGCTGGGCGCGGCCGGGTGCGCGCTGATCCCGGACGGCGCCTGGATTCAGTTTTCGCTGCTGCGTTTCGTCGTCGGCTGCGGCTCGATGGCGGCGACAACGGCGCAGAATCCGCTTGTCGTGGAGATAACGCCGACGCGCTACCGCACATTCGTCTCCAGCATGATGGTGGTTCCTGTCGCGCTCGGCACGATGTTCGCGGCAATGATTTCCGCAAGCCTGCTGCCGGTGATCGGCTGGCGAGGCGTCGCGGCTACCGGCGCGCTGCCTATCGTGACCTCGCTCTTGATCGCCTTGATCGCACCGGAATCGGTGCGCTGGTTGCTGTCGCGCGGCCGCAATGCCGAGGCGCGACGCGAGGCCGCGAAACTGCTCGGCGTGCCCGAGACCAGCTTCGCTCTGCCGAACGTGATTGAACCGGCCCGGAAGTCGGGATCGATGGCCGAGCTGTTACAGGACCAGGAGCGCTTCTGGTGGGTCGTCGTGATCTGGATCGGGATTTCCACCGGCACCTATGGCGTGATCCTGTGGGGACCCACCATCCTGTCCCAATTGCTGAAGATCACGGCGCACGAGGCCGCGCATTACTTTGTCTATGCGAGCATCGCCTCGATGCTCGGTCGCGTGCTGTTCTCGGTGCTGCCGCTCCATATCGGGCGCCGCGGCGCGGCCATCGTCGGCACGTTGGTCTCCACCCTGACCATGCTGGCGATTTTCTGGTTCTATCGCGAATTCGTTGCGGGCTGGTCGGTGTTTGCAATCCTCGTGATTGTTGGAGCCGCGTTCTACAGCGGCCAGTTCTCCAACATGTCGCCCTATGTGGTCGAAGTGTTTCCGGTCTCGCTCGGCGGCCGCGCGTTCGGGCTGGCGCAGGCCTCAAATGGTGTCGGCAAGATCCTGGGCCCGATCTGCCTGGCACTGATTGCGGGCAGCAACGACGTGGTCTCGCCAAAAGCGACGACCGACGCGGTCGCGCCGGCGTTCCTGTTCCTGGCTGCCTGTGAACTGGCGGCGCTGATCGCGATCCTCGCCTTTCGCCAGGAGCCCCACGGCAAGCCGATGGAACTCCACTAATTCATGCAGGGCTGAAGAAAAAGGATCAAAGATGCGGCACATCCCTGTTCTGATTTCTGGCGGCGGACCGGTCGGGCTCACCGCCTCATTGCTGCTGTCGCAGCACGGCGTGCGTTCGCTGCTCGTCGAACGTCATTCCGGCACCGCGATCCTGCCGAAAGCCCGCGGCATCAATGCGCGCACAATGGAAATCTTCCGGCAATGCGGCATTGACGGAGCGATTCGTGAGGCCGGGCTCGCGGAAGGCAGTACCGGCCTGATCGTCTGGGTCGAGACCCTCGCGGGCAAGGAGATCGAGCGGCGGGTGCCCGGTCGTGCCATCGCGAAGAACCTGGCGGTGACACCGGTCAAGAATTGCCTCTGCGCCCAGGATGACCTCGAGCCGGTCATCCGTCGCTTTGCCGAGCAGGCGGGACCGGGAACGCTCCGCTTCAACACCGAAATGACGGCATTCAGCCAACAGCCAGGCGTGGTTACGGGGATATTGACTGATCGCGTGACGGGCGCCGAGACGCCTTTCACGGCGCGCTATTTGATCGCGGCCGAAGGCGCGCAAAGCCGTGTGCGCCGCGCGCTCGGCGTCAGCATGCTCGGCACAGAGAGGGTCTACGACAGCGTCAACATCCTGTTCCGCGCCGATCTCGCCCAATGGGTCGAGCATCGACCTGCCGCACTTTACTTTGTCGAGCAAGAGGACCTGCGCGCTACCTTCCTGACGATCAATGGTCGGGATCGCTGGGGATTTCTGATTCACAGCCCGACACAATTCGGCTGGAAGGCCGAGGACTTCACAGCGGAGTTCTGCGCCGATCTGATCCGTAAAGGTGTCGGCATCCCCGATCTCGACGTCGCTGTGCTGGGAATCAGCCCATGGCAGGCCTCTGCGATCGTTGCCGAACGCTATCGCGTCGGCAACGTCTTCCTGGCCGGCGATGCGGCACACGAGATGCCGCCGACCGGAGGCTTTGGCCTCAACACCGGGGTTCAGGACGTTCACAATCTGGCCTGGAAGATCGCGGCTGTGCTGCGCGGCAACGCCGACGAAAAGCTGCTCGACAGCTATCACGCCGAGCGCCAACCCATCGCCCAGATCGTCACACAGAATTCGCTTGCCAATGCGCTCTCGATGGGACGCACGGCGCGGCAAAGCAATGTGCTGCCGCGGCGCGAATTCCTCAACGAGCAGGGGCTGATCTTTGGCGCCTGCTACGAATCGACGGCGGCGCTGTCGGATGGCACGCCATCGGCGGCCGCCGACGATCCCGTCACCGACTATGTGCAATCCGCGCGGCCGGGCAGCCGCGCGCCCCATGTCTGGCTCGACCGCGGCGACGAGAAAATCTCGACCCTTGACCTGTTCGGCGCTGGCTTCGTGCTGCTCGCCGGCAGCCGCGGCGATGCGTGGAAACGGGCCGCTCGGGCGATCGACCTGTCGTGGCCGGCACTCACGGCCTTTACGATCGGCAAGGATGGCGACCTGATCGATCGCGACGGCGATTGGCGCGAGGCGTACGGCGTAGACGCTGATGGTGCGGTGCTGGTCCGGCCGGACGGATATGTCGCCTGGCGCAGCCGTTCAGGCGCATCGAATCCTCACGAAGTCTTGCGCGCCGCGCTCGATCGCCTGCTCGACAGAGTGCCGGCGATGGCATGATCGGTGTCCGCTTTATCTGAGAGCGGATATTGGCGGCTCCAGCGGCCGTTGGAGGCAACGGGCTACCAACACACATGCCGGAGCTTGTTTCCAGTCCACAGCAATGCAACATGACGTGATGTCCAAGTGACATCACGCGCGTTTCTTACAACTGCAGTCCTCTTTCTCCGGATTGAAATCGCGCGGTAATGAGACGCGATCAGCTTTGGAATCACCTGATGCCCATGGGAGATTCCAATGACGGTCCTTCCGACCGAAATGCTGATGCAGCGCGCGCAATCCCGGCCTGAAAGCACGGCTTTCATCTTTCAAGAAAACGTGTGGACATATCGCAGGCTTGCCGAGGAATCCGAGCGTGTCGCGCGAGGCCTTGCGGCCGGCGGCGTCAAGGCCGGCGATCGCGTCGTGCTGCATATGATGAACCGGCCCGAAATGCTCGTTGCCTACTATGCGTGTTTCCGGCTGGGTGCGATCGCGGCACCGCTTCGCACCGCGTTCAGGTTTGCCGAGCTCGCGCCCATGCTGCAGCGGCTGCAGCCTGCGCTCTATATCGGCGAGTCCTCGCTCTACCCCAATGTTGCCGCGGTCGATGCAGCGATCCTTCCTCACGAGAAACGCGTGATCCTCGATGACGCCGATGGAACGCACGGGGTGCAATCGTGGGAGGCGCTGAAACAGTCCGCGGATGCGGATTTGCCGATCCCGGCCTCAAATGAGCCCGCAGTGATGATCAACACATCTGGCAGCACCGGCCAGCCCAAATTCGTCGTGCATACGCAGGATACGCTTGCGGCGGGGACGCATCTCCTCTGCAAGCATTTCGGCCTCTCAGCGGACGACGTCGTTGTCTCGCCATTGCAACTTGCACATGGCAGCGGCCTCTTCTGCTCGCTGAGCTTTGTCCAGACCGGTGTGTCCTTCATCATGCTGCAGAGCGCCGACCCTGACATGGTCCTTGATAATATCGAACGCTATCGGGCGACCTGGCTGCTCGGCTTTCCTTACCAGTATGCTGGAATGCTCGAGGCGCAGCAGGCCAAGCCGCGCGACGTATCATCGCTGCGGGTTTGTCTCACCGGAGCTGATGCTTGTCCGGTCGAGCTGCAGAAGCGGTTCACGGCAGTCTTGAAAGCGCCCCTTTATAACGTTTGGGGAGCCACCGAGGTCGCAGGCCAGCTCACCTTCGGACTGCAACCCGGACCTGTGATTCGCATTACGGAGGATGCGCAAATTCGGCTTGTGGACGAGAATGGTAGCGATGTCGCGCATGGCGAGATCGGCGAACTCGTGATCCGCGGAAAGAATGTCTTCGTCGGCTACTGGAACGACCCGGCGGCGACGGCACAGAGCCTGAAGAATGGCTGGTATCACACCGGCGATCTGATGCGGCGCGGGGAGGGCGATGAGCTCTGGTTCGTGTCGCGCAAGAAGGACATCATCATTCGTGGCGGAACCAATCTTTCGCCCGCCGAGATCGAGGAAGCTTTGATTGCCTGCCATCCGGCAGTGGAGGAGGCGGGCGCGGTTGGCAAGCCTGATCCGGTGCTCGGCCAGCGCGTATTCGCCTTCGTCAAGCTGGCGGCTGGCGCGAAGGAAGGCGTCGTTGCCGAGATTCTTCAGAACGTCGCGGGGCGCCTTGCACCATATAAGGTCCCCGAAGGTCTGCGGGTGATCGATGCGTTGCCGCGCAGCGCGCTGAGCAAGGTCGACCGCAGGGCGCTGGAGCGAATGATTGGCGAAGATGAGAGCGCCGGATCTCGGCCTGAAGCCGCGCCCTCGCGCGCAGGCGGCGAGCCGCCCCCACGTCGCGTCGCGCAGAAGAGGTAGCTCGGCAGGAGAGGCCAACTGGCATGGCGATGGCTGGGCCGCCTGCCATTTTCGTCTCGGCTGAGCGGCACCTTGCCCGACCGTTTCTTCGCTTTTGGTCGGATGCACGAAGCGGCGGACTCCACCCCGCGGTTCCTAAGGGCGCGGGGTGGAGCGATATCTTTCGTCTTATGCGTGCACGCGCTAGATCAGCTTCTCCGCGCTCAACGTCGCCTCGATCTCGGCAAGGATCCGCGCCAGCCTGTCCGCCCAGGGATGCGCGATCCCGGCGTAAACCGGCGTGAAGCTGTGTCCCGGACCATGACGACTGGCGGCGCAACGATCAGTACAGATCACCTTCGCCGAGGTGGCGGCAAGCCTCGATGCCAGATGGTCCCATTGTCGAACTGAATGAGCACGCCATCCGGAGAGTAAACCGCGCCTTCGTTGAAGGCATCAATCCAGATCCGGCTCGTCGGCGAAAACCAGTCTGGCCATGCGCGTGCAGGCACGCCTGCCTCGGTCAAGAGATTCAAGTCATATCCGTTCTGCGTGACATGGGCAGGCAGATTTCCCCGACACTTGTCGACGCACGTATAGATTCCGGTCAGGTTAATCGATTGAGCCGATGCGCTGGAAGCCGCGAGCGCGGCCAGTATGCCGATAAGCAATGATAGACGTTTCATTGGACTTTCCCTTCGTTCGAACAATCAGCTATTCCAAACTGGGGTTTCCAGTCTCGCGCCCAAGCACCGCCAACCAGCTAGCGTTTGCTTCGCCGAAGGCATTGCGGATCGGAGATTGGTCGAAGTGCATAGCACGCGCTATGCACATTCGGCAGGTGATGTTTGCGAAGCAGCGAGACGGCCGCTTCCGGACCACCACGGGCGCAAAGTCTTCGTTAACCGTGCCGCGTCTTTCAAATGAGGCACCTCTATCCCTCGGTGCTCATGTGGGAGAGGGACACACGCTTGTCGCGGCGCGCTTTGAGGTTGTCGCCCCAGCGCGTCCTCGAAGTCATCAAGCTCAGATGGGGCCAGTGAAATTGTCGATTGTGCGTGGTCGTTATCGGGGCGCATCTGGTGAATGCGAGCGCGCAGATCTGGCGGGGTCTCCTCTGGCAGGTCTTTTCAGCGTCGGCTCGGAAATTGCCGATTATGCATAGTCAGCACAACCGCATGTCCGTTAACTTGGCCGAAACGCTCGCCGATCGTGCATCGGCTTGTGATTGAGATCGGTCCGGGAAACTCGGAATCCGAGTCGTTAAGTGAGGGGCAGGAGCATGCTTGATTCGGAGGCGTCCGATGCGATCATGATGCGTCGCTGCGTTACTCTCGCGCAATCGGCGCGCCAAAGCGGGGAGTATCCGTTCGCGGCTGTGATCGCTCGACGAGGCGAATTCATTTGCGAATCCCTCAATATGGTCAAAGTCGAACGAGACGTTACGCGACACGCCGAGATGGCTGCAATCACGTTAGCCCAGAAGAAGCTCCGCGCGACGAGCCTTGATGACTGCACGCTCTATTCAACCGTTGAACCTTGCGCGATGTGTTCTTACGCCATCCGCGAAACCAGGATCGGGCGAGTGGTGTTCAGCTTGCGATCGCCGGTCATGGGCGGCAACTCGCGATGGAACGTTCTGACCGACAGCCATTTGTCGTCAGTATTGCCGGAGGTGTTTGCTCCGCCGCCCGTTGTCCTGTCGGGATACCTGCATGAGGATGTCCAGAAGGTCTTTCAGGAGCGAAATCCGCTTGCCTGGCATTTCATGAAGGTTCGAAAGATCTTTGTACATGGTTCCGACGCAGAGCACGTAGCCAGTTCGAACACCGGTCTGCGGCTCGGTCCTTGGTCCAGTCTCGCAAACCTGGCTAGAGCTGTGGCTATCGATCGCCTTTGGCGCAGCTAGGAATGCGCGCTAGATCAGCTTCTCCGCGCTCAACGTCGCTTCGATCTCGGCAAAGATGCGCGCCAGCCTATCCGCCCAGGCCTTCTGTCCGGCCTGGTCGGAGATCAGATCCTGGCGGATCTCGATTCCCGTATTCATCAGGCCGCGCATCTCGCCATGGACGGGGATCGTGTAGTCGGTCTCGTCGCTGACCGCATAGGGCTCGTTGTTGCCGACCACGAGGTCGCCCTCGCGGCGCAAATGCTTCAGCAGCAGCGGCGGCAGCACACTGTCGCGGTGATAGAGCGTGCCGATATGCCAGGGGCGGGCGATCCCGGCATAAACCGGCGTGAAGCTGTGCAGCGACACCAGCACTGTCGGCTTGCCGGCGTGCAGCCGCTGGTCGATGATCTCATCGATTCGCCGGTGATACGGATCGAAGATCGCCTGTCGCCGTGCCTCCGCGGCTTCGCGCGTCAATCCCTCATTGCCGGGGATCGTGGTGGCTTCGCTGATCAGGGGGATCGAGCCTGCGACGTGCAGTGGGCGGTTGCAGTCGATGACGAGCCGCGAATAGCGCTGCGCCACCAGATGCGCGTCGAGCTGCGCCGCCAATTGCTCGGCGACTTCGGCGATCCCGATGTCCCAGGCGATGTGCCGTGTCAGCTCGGTTTCGGAGAGGCCGAGATCGCCGAGCGCGCCGGGAATCAGCCGCCCATAATGATCGCAGGTGAACAGGAACGGCGAGCGGCCATCGGCATTGTGTTCGTGGACCGGCGGGACGTTTTCGTCCGTGAGCAGGAACGTTGCACCGGTCGTGGTGTCCAAGATGTTATCCTCAACTTTGCCTATCGAAGCGGCACGCCGATCTTAAAAATGAGCAATGCCCACTATAGATTAGACGGACGAAAGCCACGATGATTGCCGGACGATGCCGCTACTCAAGATTCATCACAAGACCGTATATCGCTACACCCATCCAGTGGCGTTCGGCGAGCACCGCATCATGCTCAGCCCGCGCGACAGCCATGACCTGCGCGTGGTCGAGAGCGATCTCCGAATCGAGCCGCAGCCGATGTCGCTGCGCTGGATCCACGATGTGTTCGGCAACAGTGTGGCGATCGCGGCTTTCGACGAGCGCGCGGACACGCTGTCGGTCATCTCGACGGCGACCGTCGACCATAACCCGGCCGAAGAATTCGCGCTGACGCCTGACGATCCCGCTTATTTCTATCCATTCCTCTATGACGAGGACGAGTTTCCGGACCTCTCGCAATATGTCAGGCCGCAATATGCCGATCCGAACGGCGAGATTTCGGCCTGGGCGCGGCAGTTCCTCGATGCCGAAGCGCCGACGCCGACGTTCAGGATCCTGAGCGGCATGACGCATGGCATCCGTGAAAGTTTTAGCTATCGCAAGCGCCATGAGCAGGGCACGCAGCATCCGCTCGATACGCTGCAGACCGCTTCGGGCTCCTGCCGCGACTATGCGCTTTTTATGATCGAGGCGCTGCGGCGGCTCGGCATCGCCGCGCGTTTCGTGTCCGGCTATCTCTCGACGCCTTCAGACAGCGGCCATGTCGGCGGCGGCTCGACGCATGCCTGGGTGCAGGTCTATCTGCCGAGCGCGGGCTGGATCGAGTTCGATCCGACCAATGGCATCGTCGGCACGCGCGACTTGATCCGCGTCGCCGTGGCGCGCGATCCGCGCCAGGCGATCCCGCTGCACGGCGTCTATCTCGGCTTGGCGGACGCCTTCGTGAACATGGAAGTTGCGATCACGGTCGAGCCGGTCGGCGAAGAGGAGAGGGAGGTCGAGCCGGCATGATCGAGATCAAAGTCGGCTTCGAGATTGCGTATGCGGCCGCGCAGCCGACGCCGATGGTGATGATGCTCTCGATCCATCCCTCGCGCTTTTCCGACATCATCGGCACCGAGACCATCACCGCCGGACCCGGTGTCCCGATCGGCTTCTATCGCGACAGTTTCGGCAATGTCTGCGGCAGGCTGGTGGCGCCGGCCGGCGGCGTGACCTTGCGCGGCAATGCGCTGGTGCGCGATCCCGGCCTGCCTGACGTCGTCAACCCGAGCGCGCAGCAGATTCCGATCGAGCAACTGCCGGACGAGATGATGCTCTATCTGATGCCGAGCCGCTATTGCGAGACCGACAAGCTCACCGACATCGCCTGGTCGCTGTTCGGCAACACGCCGCCCGGCTGGGCGCGGGTGCAGGCGATCACCGAGTTCGTGCATCATCACGTCACCTTCGGCTATCAGCACGCCCACCATATGAAGTCGGCGCATGATGTCTACGAGCAGCGCACCGGCGTCTGCCGCGACTTCGCCCATCTCGCGCTCACCTTATGCCGCTGCATGGGCATCCCCGCGCGCTACTGCACCGGCTATATGGGCGACATCGGCGTGCCGCCCGATCCCGAGCCGATGGATTTCTCCGGCTGGTTCCAGGTCTATCTCTCCGGGGCGTGGTACACGTTCGATGCCCGCCACAACCATCCCCGCATCGGCCGCATCCTGATGGGCACCGGCCGCGACGCCGCCGACGTCGCGCTGACAACGAGCTTCGGCCGCATGACGCTAGCGAAGTTCATCGTGGTCAGCGAAGAGGTGGTGGCAGCTTGATCCGGTCGGCGGCGGCAGGATAACAAGCAGCCATGATCTCCGACCGTCTCTTCGTCTACGGCACCCTGATGCGCGGCTTCGACCATCCGATGGCGCGGCTGCTCTCGGGCAATGCCGATTTCATCAGTGAGGCGCGCTGCCAGGGCCGGCTCTACCGGGTGGAGCATTATCCCGCGCTGGTGCTCTCGGGCGATCCCGCCGACATCGTGCACGGCGAATTATTTCGCCTGCGCGCTCCGGACGAAATGTTGCGGGAGTTCGACATGTATGAAGCCTGCGGCGAAGGTTTTCCGCAGCCGACCGAATATGTCCGCCGGATGCTGCCGCTCACATTGGCCGACGGCACCAGGGCCGAGGCGTGGACCTATGTCTACAATTGGCCGGTCGCGCACCTGCCGCGCATCGCCTCGGGCCGGTTCCTGCAGCCGTAAGCCGCCTCACTCCTCGCGCTCGAGGCGGATGTCGACCTCGCGCTCGACATAGCTCCACTCTTCGGTCGCGCGCAGCATCGCCAGCAGTTCGTCGAACAGCGCGGTGTGCTCGGGCGCGAATTCGAACCAGGTGAGGAAGTCGAAGGGTTCGCCGAGGTCGCGGCTGTGGAAGAGCTGCCGCGCGATCGCGGGCAGATATTTCAGCGTGCCGGCGATGTGATGCGACTTGTCCTCGAAGATATCGCGCCGCTCTTCCGGCGTCAGATTCCACCACGCGACCGTTTTCCGGATCGGGATCAGCGCCGCACAGCTCGCCTCCGGCCGGCCAAGTTCGGCCTGCTGCGCGTCGAGCTGGTCCTTCTCCGCACGGTTCGTATAGCGCAGATAGCTGATGACGCCGGCGAGCCGCCAGGCGGTGGTCGACGGCAACAGCGGCAGCGCGATCGCCTCGCTTGCGATGATCGACACCGCCGGCACGCGCGGCAGCGTCTCGCCCTTCACCTTGGAGATCGAGGTGACGCGCCAGCCGCCGCTCTGTCCGCCCCTGAAGGTCGTGAACATGCCTCTATCCAACCGTGGAACCGGCTGGCATTCAAGTACCAGTGTTATTGACGGGGGCGACAAGCCCGCCGCGCCTGTGAATACCGGGCGAATCGCGACAATCCTGATACTTTGAGCCCGCGCTCACTATATCGGTGACCCTTTCACGCTGGCCCCAAGATCCGCCCATGCGCTTCACCCCGCAATTCCTTGACGAGCTGCGCGCCCGGCTTCCGGTCTCGGAAGTCGTGGGCAAGCGCGTGCGGCTGAAGAAGGCGGGGAAAGAGTGGAAGGGGCTGTCGCCGTTCCAGCAGGAGAAGACGCCGTCATTCACGGTCAACGACCAGAAGGGGTTTTATCACGACTTCTCCTCGGGCAAGCACGGCAACATCTTCGATTTCGTGATGGAGACCGAGGGCGTCTCCTTCCCGGAGGCGGTCGAGCGGCTCGCTTCGATGGCCGGCATGGCGCTGCCGGCGGTTACGCCCGATGCCGCCCGCCACGAGCAGCGCCGCAAGACGCTGCACGATGTCATGGAGCTCGCCGCCAAGTTTTTCGCCGATACGCTAGCCTCGCGGACCGGCGCCAAGGCCCGCGGCTATCTCGCCGACCGCGCGATCTCACCGGCGACGCAATTGCAGTTCCGCCTGGGCTACGCGCCGCCTGATCGTTTCGCGCTGAAGGAGCATCTGGGCGGACAGGGTATTTCGACCGAGGACATGGTGGAGGCGGGGCTGCTCGTCGCCGGCGACGGCATCCCCGTGCCTTACGACCGTTTCCGCGACCGCGTGATGTTTCCGATCACCGATCTCCGCGGCCGCGTGATCGCCTTCGGCGGCCGCGCGCTGGAGAAGGACGTCCCGGCCAAATATCTGAACTCGCCGGAAACCCCGCTCTTCCACAAGGGCGACAACCTCTACAATCTCGCCACCGCCCGCCAGGCCGCCCATGACGGCGCGTTGCTGATCGTGGTCGAGGGCTATGTCGACGTCATCGCCATGGTCACCTCCGGCTTTTCGGGCGCGGTGGCGCCGCTCGGCACCGCGCTCACCGAGAACCAGCTCGCATTGCTCTGGAAGATGGCCGACGAGCCGATCCTCTGCTTCGACGGCGACCGTGCCGGCCAGAAGGCGGCATATCGCGCCGCCGATCTGGCGCTGCCGCATCTCAAGCCCGGCAAGAGCCTGCGCTTTGCGCTGTTGCCGGAAGGCCAGGACCCCGACGATCTCGCCCGCTCCGGCGGGCGTGGCGCGATCGAGGAGGTGATCTCGGCCGCCCGCGGCCTTGCCGATGTGCTCTGGTCGCGCGAGATCGAGGGCGGCAATTTCGCCACCCCCGAGCGCCGCGCCGCGCTGGAGGCCCGCATCGGCGAGCTCACCAATGGCGTTCGCGACGATGTGGTCCGCCGCTACTACCGGCAGGATTTTGCCGAGCGGCTGCAGCGCAATTTTGCCCCCGAGGCGTCCCGCGGCGGCTATGGCCGCGGCCCCTTCCGCTCGGCCAAAGGCGGCGAATCACCCCGCCGTTTCACCCCGCGCGCCCCGGGCGGCGGCCGGTTCGGCCCGCCAGCCGGCCTCGTCCAGGGGCTTGTCCGCGGCCCCTATCAGGCGGCGAGCCCGCAGCTCGCCAATAGCCCGATCATGCGCGGCCAGCGCAGCGCGCTGTCGCGCCGGGAGGCCCTGATCCTGCAGACCCTGATCAACCATCCCTGGCTGTTGCACGACCATCTGGAGGAGGTCGCGGCCCTTGAGCTCGCCCACGGCGAGGCACACAAGCTCCGCGCCGGCATCATCGCCGCGTTCGCCAACGATCACCACCATTCCCCTGATGAGGAGGAGCAGGCCGAGAAAATGCGGGCCGATCTCGCGGCAGGCGGATTTTCACAAATCCTTCAAAGGGTTGAGCGGGCAATCACGACCCAGGCGGTATGGGGCGTGCAAGTCGGCGCCGCACGCGAGGATGTTCTTTCCACGTGGCGGCAACTCGTTGCCTTGCATCAGAAAACACATGCATTACTTAGGGAAAGGAAGGACGCCGAGCAGGCTTTGGCTGAGGATTCCAGCGAAGCGAACTTGGCGTGGTTGCGGGACATCCAGGCACGAATGGCAGAAGCCGAAGGCACTGAGGCCCTGATCGAGGGATTTGGTGAGCTGTCGGGCCGGTTCCAGCGCAGCGTGTGATGAAAGAATCATGCGGACGGCCCGTGCCGAGCCCGCAAAAAGACTCGCCAAACCCATGGTTTGGCTGCAAAAACAGGGTTAAGCGAAACTTAATTGCCGCACCTTTATTGGTGCACACTGGTCGAGGCGGATCAAGGGGTGGCGACAGGTTGCGCCGCCCTTTCCGCATCAATGGGCACGAACGGAAAAAGCGGGTATTTCCGGTAGTCGTGCTCGAAAGAGGAGATAGGGCGGGACGCTTCTCCGAAGAGAATGCGGTCGCGCTCGTGATGACTTCGGTGATTCATGCGAGGGGCGTGACGACGCCGGCCTCGCATGGAACGCGTTTCGGGAGCTTGATGAATGGCCACCAAGGCAAAGACGCTGCAGGTTAAGGACAAGGAAAAAGACGACAAGGCAGCGGATGCCCCCGAGAAGGAACAGGCGGATGCGCCGTCGCCCTTGCTTGACCTCTCGGATGCTGCCGTCAAGAAGATGATCAAGCAGGCCAAGAAGCGCGGCTTCGTGACCTTCGATCAGCTCAATGAAGTGCTTCCCTCCGACACCACCTCGCCGGAGCAGATCGAGGACATCATGTCGATGCTCTCCGACATGGGCATCAACGTCACCGAGGCTGACGACGTCGACGGCGAGGAAGAGGACAAGGACACCGACGACGAGACCGACAACGAGCTTGTCGAGGTCACGCAGAAGGCCGTCACCGAGGTCAAGAAATCCGAGCCGGGCGAGCGCACAGACGATCCCGTGCGCATGTATCTGCGCGAGATGGGCACCGTGGAACTGCTCTCTCGCGAGGGCGAAATCGCGATTGCAAAACGCATCGAGGCCGGCCGCGAGGCGATGATCGCAGGCCTCTGCGAAAGCCCGCTGACCTTCCAGGCCATCATCATCTGGCGCGACGAGCTCAACGAAGGCAAGATCTTCCTTCGCGACATCATCGATCTTGAAGCCACCTATGCCGGCCCGGAATCCAAGGGCGGCCTCAACCCGACGATGATCGCGGCGCCGGACGTTGACGGCGCGCAGGCTGCCGAGGGTGAAGGCGAGACCACGCAGGCTGCGCCCGCCCATGTCGCCCCGCCGGCCGCGCCGCCGTCGCCGACCCCGTTCCGCACTGCGCCCGCTGGCGGCGATGCAGAAGTCGAGGAGAAGGATCCGGGCGAGGCCGCCGCCGAAGCCGACATGGACGACGACGAGTTCGAGAACCAGATGTCGCTCGCGGCGATCGAGGCCGAGCTGAAGCCGAAGGTGGTCGAGACCTTCGACAAGATCGCGTCCGAGTACAAGAAGCTGCGCCGTCTGCAGGAGCAGGACATCGCGAACCAGCTTCAGAGCGAGTCGCTCTCGCCCTCGCAGGAGCGCAAGTACAAGAAGCTGAAGGACGAGATCATCGTCGAGGTGAAGTCGCTGCGCCTGAACCAGGCCCGCATCGATTCGCTGGTCGAGCAGCTTTACGACATCAACAAGCGGCTGGTCTCGTTCGAGAGCCGGATGATGCGCCTTGCCGACAGCCACGGCGTCGCGCGCGAGGATTTCCTGCGCAACTACCAGGGCTCCGAGCTCGATCCGCGCTGGCTCAACCGTGTCTCGAAGCTCTCGGCAAAAGGCTGGAAGAATTTCGTCCACCACGAGAAGGACCGCATCAAGGACCTGCGCCACGACATCCAGCAGCTCGCAGCGCTCACCGGCCTTGAGATCGGCGAATTCCGCAAGATCGTACATTCCGTGCAGAAGGGCGAGCGCGAAGCGCGCCAGGCCAAGAAGGAGATGGTGGAAGCCAACCTCCGCCTCGTGATCTCGATCGCGAAGAAATACACCAACCGCGGCCTGCAGTTCCTCGACCTGATCCAGGAAGGCAACATCGGCCTGATGAAGGCGGTCGACAAGTTCGAGTACCGCCGTGGCTACAAGTTCTCGACCTATGCCACCTGGTGGATCCGGCAGGCGATCACCCGCTCGATTGCAGATCAGGCCCGCACCATCCGCATCCCCGTGCACATGATCGAGACGATCAACAAGATCGTGCGCACCTCGCGCCAGATGCTCAACGAGATCGGCCGCGAGCCGACCCCGGAAGAGCTCGCCGAGAAGCTCGGCATGCCCCTGGAGAAGGTGCGCAAGGTCCTGAAGATCGCCAAGGAGCCGTTGTCGCTCGAGACGCCTGTCGGTGACGAAGAGGATTCACACCTCGGCGATTTCATCGAGGACAAGAACGCGATCCTGCCCATCGACGCGGCGATCCAGTCGAACCTCCGCGAGACCACCACGCGCGTCTTGGCCTCGCTCACCCCGCGCGAAGAACGCGTGCTCCGCATGCGCTTCGGCATCGGCATGAACACCGACCACACGCTCGAAGAAGTCGGCCAGCAGTTCTCGGTGACGAGGGAGCGCATCCGCCAGATCGAAGCCAAGGCGCTGCGCAAGCTGAAGCATCCGTCGCGGAGCCGGAAGCTGCGGAGCTTTTTGGATAACTGACCGACACAGTCGTCATGCCCGGGCTCGACCCGGGCATCCACGAACGGCGGGCGAAAGCCCGCCGTTTCGTTTCTCCGGCCCGTCGTGATGCCCGGCGAGCGATAACAGCCTATTTCTTCTTCGCCCCGACCCGCTCGATGGTCTTGATTGCGAGCGGCGGGCGGCCAGCCTTTTCGGCGATCTCGCGGTCCTGCTCGATGATGAAGCCGCGCGCCGGCTCGTCGCCGTCGAGGCCGCCGAGCAGCTCGGCAGGCACGCGGCGGTTGGAGCGCTGGGAGCCGTCTTCATAGACGACGTTGAAAAAGGCGAACTCGCCTTTGGGATTGGTCCCGGGTTTCTTGGCCATGGGCGGCTTGTCCTCGATCAGGGAGCGCCTGTCAAAGCAAATAACGGCCTTGCCGCGATTGCCTGCCCTGCGCGAAGCAGGTTCTCCGAAGGCTGAGCTTTGCGCTGCTTCTCCTCGCGCCGGACGGATTGAGAGAATCTCGACGTGGCCGCGACGAGCGACTACGCTTCGTGGGTCATGTGGTAAATGCCGACAATTGCCTATTTTTATGGAATAGCGGTCCGAATGTTCTTCGTCGATCATCCGCCGCCGCATTTTCTTGCTTCGTACAGCGGCCATGAAGCGAATGTCTCGATCGAGACCGGCGAGGTTATCGAAGGACACTTACCTGGCAATGCGGCGCGGCTGGTCAAGCAATGGACGCTGGCACATAGGGCTGAACTGGAGGATAATTGGCGCCGAGCGCGAGCCAATCAGCCGCTCGTCAAGATTGCGGGTCTGGATGATGATTAAAGTCGCAAAGATCAAGCACCTCGGAGGCTACCGCCTGCGCGCGTCGTTCAGCGACGGCATGGCGGGAGAGTATGATTTCGAGCCCATCGTTCAGCACGGTGGGCCGATGGTTGAGCCATTGCGTGATCCGTCATTCTTTGCACGGGTCTTCCTGGAGGATGGCGCGCCGACTTGGCCGAATGGTTACGACGCCGCACCAGGCTGGCTGCGGCGTGAGATCGAGGCTGGCGGGACGTTAGTGCGCGACGTCGCTGCATGATTAGCCTTCGCCGTCGGGGCGCGCGCTTCCGCGGTAACCACGTTTCGATATTTCCCAGCAAACCCCGCCGCGGTTACCAACTGTCAGGAATTACGGCCTTTGCTTCTCGTCACATCAGCATGGTGGCGAGAGATGGTTATGCCTATCGGACGATACATCGCCTGGGTTGGCGCATCGCTTCTTGCGTTAATGTACATCGCTGACTGGTGGTCGCCACAATCCTTAACGGACGCGGCGGGTGACCCGGTCGAGCGGCCGGCCATTCGGATCGCTTCGCTCGAGCGGCCGCCCGAATTGGTCGTGATGGACACCAGCCTGCCCACCATTGTGCCGCCGCCGCCGGTCGAAGCTGTGCCGCCAAGCGCACCGCCGCCGGTGCGCGCGCTCGCTGCAGCGCCTCCACCTCCGCCTCCGCCTGCGGCCGAGATCGAGAAAAAGACCAAGAAGGCCGTCAAGCGGCAGGCGCCCAAGGTCGCCGCGGTGCAGCCGCCGCTACCGCTGGCTCCCGCGGTCGCGCCTGCCAGCCCGGCGCCGCCGGCCGCTCCGGAGATCAAGTTGTCCTTCGCGGATATCATTTCAGGGCAGCTCGTGAAGAACCTGCTTAACCTGCATTAAGGCCGCGAAGTATCGGGATCGGATCAGGTCGAATTGCACGGCGGCGGATGCCGCACTCCCTCTCCCGCTTGCGGGGGAGGGCTGGGGTGGGGGTATCTCCGCGAGTCCTCGTGTGGAGAGAGCCCTCACCCGGCGCTACGCGCCGACCTCTCCCGCAAGCGGGAGAGGTGAGCATTTTTGCCCTCGGTCGGCGCCATCGCGGCGACCCGCTGCGCCACGAGTTGGCCGCGCCCGCGCCGCGGGCCGCCGTCCGTCTGCTGCCGTCCCATCATCATGATCGCCGTGCCCATCGCGCTCGAGCCGAGCGTGACGATGAAGCCGAACAGGAGCAGCCCGAGCGCGATGCCAGGCGTATGATCGGCCAGGATCAGGTCACGCAGGCGGCCGGGATTGAGCAGCAGCAGGCCGCCGACCAGCAGCACCGCCAGCGAGGCGCCCGCGGCGAGGTTGATCGCGAGCAGCCGGAATAGCGGCGCTCCGAAAACGAAGGATTGGCGCGACGAGGGCGCCTCTTCCTGCATGTCGTTCATCATGAAAGTCTACCGCATTTGCGAACGACAGGGACGGCGGCTCACCCGACAAGCGGGCGAATTGAAAAGCCGCGCCGGTTCTGATTAACAACCGGCATCGTCCCAGCTTCGTTCCTAAAATCCGGCCCGAGCGCGCGGAGTATACACGACGCTTCAATCAAGTGTCAGTCGACCGACCGCATCGCGGCCGCCGCTTCCGGTTGGGACCACGACAATCTCGCCGCTCGCCGGCAAAATGCCGGTGAGTGCCCGAATATTGGCGCCGTGCGTCACGACAAGCAGGATACCGCTCCCGGTCCATGTGTCGATCACCGCGCGTGCCCCGGCGGTCAGAGCCGCAGTTTGATCGCTGAGCACCACCACATTGCCGAAGGTGGGCTCGGCTTCGACCGGCCCCAGTCCCAAGAGCGTTGCCGTGTCCATGCAGCGGCACCAGGGCGAGGAGAGGATTTTCGCAACCGCAATCCCTTCCGACCTGAGCCGCGCCCCGATCCTTGCGGCATCCGCGCGGCCCTTGGCGCTGAGATTGCGCTGCGTGGCGCAGTCATCAATTTTGAACCCGGGCGGATCGCCGACGCCGCCCGGCGCATCGGCATGGCGCATCAGGGCAACATGCCTCCCTGCGCGCAACGCGGTCCAGGCCTCGGCCTCGCCGGCGCTTGCGATATCGGGCGCGGCGCAGAGGACGAGGAGGATCGTGAAAATGGCGAAGCGGATGCGATCCATAGGGCGAAGCCGCTTAAAAATATGCGATCAGGCGGCCGGCGCAGACGGCGCCGACCCACAGCAGAAGCGACAGCAGCGCCGTGGCTTTTGCGCCGCCGGATGCTTCGCCTCCCCACAGCGCAACTTGCCGCCAGGGGCCGGCATGCGCGATCACGACATTGAGCAGCGCGACCGCAATCAGCAGCAGCTTGGCCTGGAACGCGGGATTGCGCACCACATGCGCCGCGTCCGCGCTGAACAGCAGGAAACCCATGGCGATCGCGAGCAGAAAGCCGACGCGCGACAAAGGCAGCAGCAATTGCGCCATCGGCTTGATCGGTATCGTGCGCCCCAATCCGAGCAGCCTCACATCGAGGGCCAGGATCGAGCCCACCAGCACAACAAAGCCGAGGATGTGCAGGATCTCGACCGCGGGATAAAGCGAGGGTGAGCTGCGCATCAGATGCCCCAGCGCGCTCTCCTGCAAAGCCAGGAAGATCGGCGGGGCCGGATCATGTTCCACTCTGACCTACCGCAATTCGAAGCGCTTGCCGTCGAGAACGATATATTCGATCCGAGCCTCGTCCGGATTATTGGTGTGGGGATAGCCGAACACGGTGCAGGTCTTGCCAGGCGCGATAAGGTCCGGCGTGATTCCGCGCACCTGCATGCGCGAGGGCGGCGCCAGCACGAAGTGCCAGTGCTTGCCGCCAACCTCCATCTCGATCTCGCAGTGCGGATTCTGGAATGCGGATTTGAGGATTTCGCCGGTGACAGTGAACGCCTTGGAGGTGTCGTAGCCGCCCCAACCGTGATGGGCCATTGCCGCTGCCGGACAAAGGGCAGCCGCCAGCGACAGGAAAAAACGACGGGTGATTGATCTCATAAGCTGCCTCCGAAAATGAAGGGCAACACCGAGCCGCGCCGCACCCGTATAGCTTGGTTTGCGTCGCCGCTCAAACGCGCGACCGCGCAGGGTGTCGCAGTCCGCTAAGGAAAACGCCGACCGTGCGCGCCAGGCCGCGCGGCAAAACGTCCCGCGGGCATTTTGACGGATGTGAGTTTCGCGGGCATGATCGGCGTTCCCGCCGACCGTTCTTTTCTTGAAGGAAATTCGACATGCTGAGGCTTAGTCTGGCCGCCCTACTGCTTGTGCTGTTCGCGTCCGGCCCGGCCAGGGCTGCCCGCTGTGGCGGCGACTTCCACACGTTCATCGCCGGTGTTTCGCAGGAAGCAGCCGCGTCCGGCATCTCGCAGAACGTGATCTCGCAGGCGCTCGATGGCGTGCAGCAGGATGCGGGCGTGCTCGCCTTCGACCGGCGCCAGCGCGGCACGTTCCGCAAGAGCTTTGAGCAATATGTCGCGACCCGCGTCGGACCCGGGCGGATCAATACCGGGCGCGCGATGCTGCAGCGCTATGCCGCGCTGCTTGCGAGCATCGAACAGAAATATGGTGTGCCGCGCCAGATCCTGGTCGCGATCTGGGGATTGGAGAGCGATTACGGCAAGGGGGACATGGGCAAGCTGCCGGTCTTCCGCGTGCTCGCCACGCTCGCGCATGATTGCCGCCGCACCGAGCTGTTCCAGAACGAGCTGCTCTCGGCGCTGCAGATCGTGCAGCGCGGCGATCTCCGCCTGAACGACATGATCGGCGCCTATGCCGGCGAGATCGGCCAGACGCAATTCCTCCCCTCATCCTACATCAAATACGGTGTCGATTTCGACGGCAACGGCCATGTCGATCTGCGCCATTCGGTGCCCGACGTGCTCGCCTCCACCGCGAACCTCCTGCACACCAACGGCTTCAAGATGGGCGCGTCCTATGAGGAAGGTAGCGCCAATTTCGAAGCGATGCGCGAATGGAACAGGGCCGTGATCTACCGCAAGACCATCGGCTATTTCGCCGATCAACTCATGGGACGATGATGACTTGGTGGGGTGGGTTAGCGAAGCGTAACCCACCATCTTGCTTGCTACAACCACCGCCGTCATTCCGGGCTCGATGCTTCGCATCGCCCCGGAATGACGGCATGTGTTGGAGCGCGAGCCATGCATAAATTGCCCGACGGGCAAATCACCAAAAGTCTGTCCAGTCTTCACGCGAAAAATATTCCGCTTCCGTCGTCGGGCAAATCAGTGATTTAACTCCGCGCGTCTCACCCGAATGAGGGGCGGCTCGCGATCGTCACGAACGTTGCGGTGAGATGCGGTGGACGCGATGGGTGTGACTGACGAGCGCGCCCATCACGGACGGCGAAGTCGTGTGGGCTATATTTTGGCATTCGGCGAAACACGCCGAAACTACAAAAACCCTTTGTTTATAGGCTTTTTTGACTAGCCTGTTTCGGGGCGCTTCGGCGGGTTTCGCCAAATCTAGGGCCCGGCCCCAAGCCATCGGACAGGGATCGCAACCAGACCCGACAGCCCAAGGGCCGGCCCTATTGGTCTCAAACCTCTAGGAGCCTGAAACCACATGAATACTACCACGACCACCGTACCCTCCGGCAAGCGCGGGCGCCGGGGCAGCGTCATTCTCACCGACCGACTCTGCGAGAAGCGGGTCGCCGCGCGGGACAAGTTCTACGACCGCAAATGCCCCGGTCTCTATATCAGTGTCATCCCGGCGGGCGCGGCCACCTTCAATTTCAAATTCACCGACCCGGCCACCGGCAAGCAGCGCAGCGTCCGCCTCGGCGTCTACAATCCCGAGACCTTCACCACCGACGATGCCCGCAGCAGGGTCTATGCCTTGAAGGCCCTCGATCCGGCCGCGCTGGTCGAGCAGTTACGCCAGCAGAAGGCCGCCAAGGGCAAGCACGGCAAGACGGTGGCGGAGATCATCGAATTGCGGGTCAACTGGATGCAGCAACTCGAAATGAAGGACGACGGCGAGGAGCGGCCCCGGATCGAAAGCTGGAAGAACGTTGCGAGCCATCTGCGGCGCTTCGTCAAGCCGAGGCTCGGCCACAAGATCGCCAGCGACGTGACGCGGGACGATATCGCGAAACTCACCGACGACATCCTCGACGGCAAGTTCGGCAAGCGGTCGAGGAGCAACGCCCGCCACATGCGCCGCGCCGTCTCCGGCCTGTACAATTGGGCCGCACAGCCGGGCCGGAGCTACATTCCGGAATTCTGCCGCCCCTGCTGGAACCTGCCCAAGCTGCCCAAGGAGCACGCGCGCAAGCGGGTGCTGTCCGAGGACGAGATCAGGACGCTGTGGCACGGCCTCGATCGCGACGATCTGCCGTGGGATCGCATCACCCGGCTGGCGATCAAGTTCGAGTTGGTCACCATGCTGCGCTCGGCCGAACTAGTCGCCGCCCACCGCGACGAATTGTTCGATCTCGACGGGCCGATGCCGCGCTTCGACGTCCCCGCCAAGCGGGTCAAGAAGCGCCGGGTGATCGAGCAGCCGCTGTCGTCCCTTGCGGTCGAGATCATCCGCGAGGCGCTGGGGAGCGAGGATCAGACGTTCGTCTTCGAAAGTCCGGTCTATCGCGGCCAGCCGATCCACCGCACCACAATGGCGACGGCGCTGCGTGGCACCAAGCACGAGAAGTGCAAGGGCAAGACCAAGACGCCGGGTCTGTGCGAACTGCTGCGCTTGAAGCCGTTCACGCCGCATGATCTGCGCCGCACGGCGGCGACGCTGGCTGGTGAACTCGGCTTCTCGGAGGCCGCGATTGCCAAGTGTCTTGACCATGCAGTCACCAAGGACGACGGTGAGAGGGTCAACCGGGTGACGAGCACCGTCTATAACCAGTCGAAGCGGATGCAGCAGAGGCGCGCGGTGCTCGACGGGGTCGCCGCCGAACTGCGGCGGATCATCGGCGCGCCTGCGCCAGCGCAGCAGGCGGACACCGGACTGCGGCTCGTCGCCTGACCGCCCGCGCTCCTGATTGCCCGATCATCGGCCCGATCCCGCTCGCCGGGGTCGGGCTTTCCTTTGCGGGGACCGATCAGGTCGCCAAAATGGCGGACTTGGAGCCAACAGATCAGGCGTCGGTCAGTAGGTCGTAATCACGGGCGAGCTTGAAACGAGTGTAGATCGCGGCTCGCTTGACTGTGCCCGGATCGCAATCGCCAACGCAAACCGGGACAATCTCCCAATTGCTGTCCACCCGATCGCTGACAAGAACAACATCGATATCCACGCCCTCGCAGCCTTCTCGCTCGCGGATATCTGCCAGCGCAAGCCGTCTCAATTCGTGCGCTTCAATCAGTGTCTTGCTCATGTGGCATCTTTCCTGCATTTCATGCTTTATTTAGGAACACCAGCGTGAAACTCCGCAAGCCGTCCGGGTCTAAATCGGCCTACTCCCGGCGGCTGGCATATACATTCTTGATTTCGTCGTCCGTCATTTTGTAGCGTTGCGTCCGCGCCTCGGGAATGGTCGCCAAGCGCACATCCGACGGAAGCACAAGACGAGCGCTGATATTGAAATGAGGGTACGTGCCCCTGATTTCCGGGTGCAATTCGGCTGCGACCTCGACATCGGACTGTGACACATAACGCCCGCCCCAATCCTCGATGATGTGCTTAAGGGGCCGGCGGTCCCGCATCACGCCCTTGGTCTTGGTCTGCGCGTCCAACCATTCATAGGCAATTCGGATACAATCGTCATGCTCGTGCAAGGGCTTCTCGTTGCTGTAACGGACGCGCTTCTTAGCTTCCGAAATCTCTTGTGCTGTTAACACGTTGGTTCTCCCTGCCCATCACTCCTCATCCGGGGTGCCGACCGATACAGCGCGATCCTAACCGCCTCGGTCAAGCGTATCGCGCAACCATGGCGCCAGTTTTCAACACTACGACCGGGAGTAGCTCCGACGCCTTCCCCACCACAACAGCATGATAATTTGCCGATCGATCCGGCGTGCGGTTTGATGGCGGCCATGCCCGTTCTTACCCGCCGCCGCGATCTCGACGCCCGCCAGGAAAGCTGGCTGATCTATTTCGGCGATGTCCATGTCGGCACCGTCCGGCGGCGCAGCGGCAAGCCCACCGACACCGACCCTTGGCAGTGGCGCTGCGGCTTCTATCCCGGCTCCAATCCCGGTGACGGCGCCTCGGGCACCGCCGCGACCTTCGTGAGCGCGCGGGCCGCGTTCGAAGCGGCGTGGGCGATCTTCCTGCTCAAGCGCACCGAGGCCGACTTCGAGGCGTGGCGGCGGCAGCACGACTGGACAGCGCGGAAGTACGCTGCGTGGGCGCGCGGCGAGAACCTGCCGAGCCAACGGCCCAACTCGGTGATGCGCTGCGCGTGCGGTGCGGCCTTCGACAGCCACGATCCGGCCGAGAGCTACGATCACCGCAGGCACATCTATGCGGCGCAACAGAGGGCTGCGGTCTGATAAAGCGCGCCTTGCCCTGACGGAAAATTCAGGTCATGCTCGTTCCGCTGTGGGGCAAGAATGACCACCTCGGATCAAATTCGTTCTCTCGCGGGCGAGGGCCTGAGCACGGCCGAGATCGCCCGGCGCTTGGGTATTCGGTATCAGCATGCTTATGGCGTCCTGCACAATTCTGGCGGCGTAAAGCCAGGGTTCGCTGACGGTGGGCTCCCTCGATCCAGACCACCTCTGACCGCAGCGGAATTGCTCGCTGGTGGCTTTGGTCTGTCAGCGCGCTGGAAGCTTTCCGTGTCCGCACAATTGGCTTTGGATCGCTCTGTGCCGAAGGAGGTCGGCGTCTACGCCTTCGCGCGCGAGGAGACCGTGCTCTATGTTGGCGTGGCAACGATCGGCCTTGCCAAACGGCTCTATTGGTACGCAAAGCCCGGTCCGGGTCAGATCACCAATCTTCGGCTCAATGAAATGCTCAAGAGCGAGCTAAAGATCGTGCCGCACATCGACGTGTACACGGCGACGCCACCCGATTTCGAGTGGAATGGCCTGCCGGTCCATGGTAGTGCCGGGTTGGAATTGGGCCTGATAAAGAAATACAATCTACCTTGGAATGTGCGAAGCGCGCGGTGATGACTACAAAGATCACTAGGGACCTTGTTTTCGGTTTTTTCGCCGCCGAGGCAACGCGACTGTCCCGCCGATCCATCCCAAGGCAATGCCGGTGATCCTGACCACGGACGAGGAGCGCGACGTTTGGATGCGGCGGCCGTGGGATGAGGCCAAGGCTTTGCAGCGACCGCTGCCGGATGACGCACTAGAGATCGTGACGCGGGGTGCTGAGAAGGAGGATAACGCTGCGGCTTAGTAAGGGCACTATACCCATGCTGCAAGCACTGGTAGAAGGACGCCTCGAGCAAGAACCTGACGGGATCGTCCATGGGAGAGATGCACTTCAAAGTCCAAGTTGAGAGCGACCACATTAAGCGGTTAACTGCGGCCAGACCCATTCCAGCGCTGGCCGAACTTATTTGGAACGCCTGTGACGCAGATGCAACCCGCGTTGACGTTGAGCTAGAGGCAAACGAACTAGGATTGCGGGCAATAGTCGTGCGGGACAATGGCCACGGCATCCCACACGACGAAATCGAACAGCTTTTTGGCAAATTGGGTGGGTCATGGAAGGCGCGAGGTGCCCGGTCGAAAACCAAATCGCGCATTTTGCACGGTAAGGAGGGCAAGGGGCGCTTTAAGGCGTTGGGGCTGGGTCGCGTTGCAGACTGGACGATCATTTATAAGGACGAACGTGGACAGCCGTATCGTTACACACTGTCCCTGATCCGTGATGATCTCGTAGATGTGAGAGTATCAGAACCGGTCAAAGTCGACACCGCACTTCCAACGGGTGTCGAGGTGCGAGTTAGCGAACTAGATCGCGCATATCGATCCCTAGAACCGCCGCTTGCCACTGGCGCACTTGCACAGATTTTTGCACTATACCTGACCGAGTATCGAGATGTTTCGATTTATGTCGAGCACGAGCGCATTGATCCGGAAGAACTGATTGCAGGTCGGAGAACGTTCCCGCTATCCGACATTCTAGATGGCGGCAAGCAATATCCCGTCACCCTTGAACTGATCGAGTGGAAGATGCCGTGCGAGCGGTGGATGTTTTTGTGCGGAGAGAGCGGCTTTCCGTTTCACCGCACATCACCATCGTTTCATACGTCAGGCCACCAGTTTGCTGCTTACCTGAAATCGTCGTTCGTGGATTTGCTCCAAGAACAAGGGTTGCTCGATTTGGCCGAATTGAGCGCGCCCATTAAGGAGAAGCTCGACGAGGTTGCCGAGGTTATTAAGCAGCATTTCAAGAAGCTGGAAGTTTCCGCTGCACGTTCCAAGATTGATCAATGGAAGAAGGAAGACATTTATCCGTACCGCGATGAACCGATGACACCGGTTGAAATCGCTGAACGGAAGGTGTTCGAGATTGTTGCCCTGAATGTCGACAAGCACCTTCCAGACTTTGAGGAGGCGGCACGTCAGACCAAGGCGCTACAGCTTCGGATGCTGAGACAGGCGATTGAGCGGGGTCCTGATGAATTACAGCTTATCCTTAAGGAGGTCCTCGACCTTCCAGCCCGCAAGCAACAAGAGCTTGCGAAGCTCCTCGAAGATGCCGATCTCGGAAACATCATCAGCGCCTCAAAGCTCGTCGCCGACCGCCTCAAGTTCATTCACGGCCTTGAGGCTCTCTTATTTGATCCGGAAAGCAAGAAATTGGTGAGGGAACGGAGCCAGTTGCACCGCATTCTGGCTGAAAGCAACACTTGGGTGTTCGGAGAGCATTTCAGTCTGACGGTCGACGATCAATCGCTTACGGAGGTGTTACGCAAGCATCGGCAACTGATCGGCGATAACATCGTCATAGATGCGCCCGTTAAGCGGATCGACGGCAAGACCGGCATCGTTGATCTAATGCTCTCGCGTTCGGTACCTCAAAACCGAATGGATGAGCGCGAGCACTTGGTAGTGGAGCTCAAGCGGCCGACAGTGGTAATCGGCGGTGAAGAGATTATGCAAGTGGAGAAATACGCGTACACGGTAGCAAAAGACGAGCGCTTTCGCGGCCTTAGAACGCGCTGGACATTTTGGGTTGTCTCAAATGATCTGGATGAGTTTGCATCAGTGCGGACACGACAAAAAGACAAGCCGCGCGGTCAGGTCTCTCAAACCGAAGACGGTCTTGTCGAGGTGTGGGTCAAAACGTGGTCAGAAATCATCGCGGAATGCAAGGCGCGGCTACGCTTCGTCCAGGAACATCTTCAAGCGAACGTGGATAAGGATGCCTCGGTGTCTTACCTAAAGGCGACATATGATCGCTATTTGGCAGGCATTGAGATTGGCGAAGATGATGCGGCATAGCGAGCGTTCATTGTGGCACGGAAAAAGAAAGGGCGGAGACGGTTCGTAAAGCCGGACGACTATTTCGCAGCAGGACCGTTAGAGATCGCCCGGTTCGGGAAGAATACGGTCATGCGCTCGCGTGCAACCGCCGAACAAGTAGCGGCCGCCCAAACCAAGATGGCGACACGATTTCCTACCGTCGTTGCCGAGATCGATGCACTGGTGTCATCCATCGCCGCCCAGATAGCGCGACTACCGCCAGATCGCCTCCTTCATCGGGCTTGGTGGGAATTCGCTACGGCTGTGGTCGGTATCGGCGATAGAAAGGACGAGATGGATCAACTCGCGGCAGCGAGGATGGTTGACTACGTCCAAAGTGTCGTTGCATCGGTCAAACCGGCCAAGGAAGCCGACGAAGTCAGCGAAGAGGATTGGATCAGACTTAAGGCGGACGTGAGGACACTGTTCGAGCGCCTTACACTCGAGTATCAATCCTGTGCGACCGCGCACCGCCGAAGCCAAGACCCGCAACTCGACATGGAACTCGAGGGCTTTCGCGTGCGGGCTGAGATGCTTTGGCTAAACATCCGAGGCAAGCGCTACCATGTCCATGAAAGACAGGCCTTGATCGATGTACTTAGTCCTCACTCCGACGTTCTGCTAAGGCTATTTGGCATCGACGCAACCACCTTGGTCGGTGAATTTGACAAGGTGCTGACGAAACTCACTGGCGGGCTGGTCGAAGTTGCGTCGGACATGGCGGCCTTTCGCGATAAGACGATCGACCAAGTCGAGAAACTCGCGGACCAGCATCCCGAATTGGACGTCGAAGAACTCCACGCAAAGGCCTTTGAAGATGGCGAACTAGCTCTTCTCGGCGAAAAGGTCGCCGGTGGATTGCTTGGCTTGGACCTGTTCGATGTTGCCAAAAACACCGCCATTCCTCAACCGCTGCTCGACCAGCTAACTTGGTCCCCGGGTGAGGACGCTGAATTCTTTTCGCCCGGTGACTTCCGTGGCTGGCCGTTACGAATTTGGCCCACAATGAAGCGACCTTTCATTCGCATTGATGGGCGCGTGCTCTGTTTCGATTTCTTTAGCCTGTTCGATAACATCTACCGTGTCCTGCGGCGCATCGTAATTCAGCACGACCCGAGCTATACGGAGATCTGGAACGACCGCCAAAAGCTTGTGTCAGAGGAATTGCCCTTTGCCTATTTGGGTCGCCTTCTGCCGGGGGCCACGATCTACAGGCCGGTCTATTATCGTTGGAAAGCGGGTTCTGGCCCGGCGCAATGGCACGAAGCCGACGGTATTCTCATTTTCGATGATCACCTGATCATCATCGAGGTCAAGGGTGGCGCATTTACTTACACGTCTCCCGCGAACGACTTGCCCGCTCACCTGGCATCGCTTCGCAATCTGCTCCAAAGTCCCGCGCGTCAAGGCAGTCGCTTTGTCGATTACCTTGAAAGTGCACCCGAGGTCCCCATCGCGGACAGCAATCACAATGAGATCGCGAGATTGCGCCACAGCGACTTTCGGCAAGTGACGGTTTGTACCGTGACGCTCGATGCCTTCACGGACCTTGCTGCGCGAGCCCAGCATCTTGCCTCGCTTGGGATCAGCATCGGCCAACGACCAGTATGGCCTCTCTCGATCGACGATCTGCGCGTCTATGCCGAGCTGTTTGATAACCCACTCGTCTTTCTTCACTTCATCGAACAGCGGGTGCGCGCCGGACAGTCCAAGTATGTAGACCTCAACGATGAGATGGATCACCTCGGGCTCTACATCGAACAGAACAACTACAGCCAATTTGCCGCACAGATGATGGAGAACCAGTTCGATCGGCTTGGTTTCGGCGGCTTCCGCACTCCGATCGACGAGTTTTTTTCGGCTAGGCTCCGAGGCGAGCAAACCACTCTGCCGAAGCAATCAATGCCACCCAAACTGGCAGAGATCATCAGTTTTTTGGCTCAGACGAATAGGCCTCATCGTTCTGAGCTGGCAAGTTTTCTGCTTGATGGTTCCGGTGCATTTAGGGATACCTTCGTCGCAGCGATCGAGCAGGCGCTTCGCGATAACAGGGAACTAAAAAGAGCACGTCCGCTGTCGATCTATGGGGCAATGGCGATGACCCTGTATGTTTGGTCGCCTTCGGCGCCCGCGCTCGGTCAGCCAGCTGAGGATCACGTCCGCGCAGTGATGGTCGCCCGCGATGAAGCGAGCCGCCGCCTTGTGGAACTGACATATAACGACGACGGTGTTCTCATCGACGCTCAAATGAAACACGTAACCCTCGCAGGTCTTGCAAACGCCGAACTGGATCGCATCAAGGCAGCCAGCCTTTCGTTGCAAAGTGAACGTCTTGGACGGGCACGCGCACAAGGCAAGATCGGTAGGAACGACGCGTGCCCCTGCGGGAGCGGTAAGAAATACAAACGGTGTCACGGTCGCAGCGCATAGCTCCAGCTTGGTGGGTCCTACCAATCGGTAATCTGCGGGCGGGTACGCGCGACCGCCCTATTTGCGCGTATTTCGCCCGGGTGTTTTTGGGCTTTGCTTCCTCGCGCCGTAAACGGCCGCTGGTGAGTCTTTCGGTCGGCGGCTCTCCGGCCGGGCGATTTGCGTAAATGCGGGTAAACACGTTTACCGGCCCGCCAATGGGCATGCTGGACGAAGGCGCGGCAGCAAGACGGGAAACCAAGAAACCCATCCGCCGCCGCGCCAGTGCACTGCCGCTGCTCGATGGACGGCAGCGCATCCTCACCGGGCACCATCCGGGCGGGCGCCAGCCGAGGGCGCCGGGATCAATTGCACGCCCAGTAGCGCCTGCGGATCGATGTCCGGCCGGTGCATGATCGGCCCGCCCTCGGCGGCTTGGCGCCAAACCAATTCGGCCTCCTCCCGCTCGACCGCGAGAAGATCGGCCAGGATTTCCGTCTCGGCCTGCCGGCGCTGCTCGGCATCCAGTGCATTCGGGTCATCGGAGGACTCGGTGATCTCGCGATCGAGCGCGGCGATCAGCGCGTCCTGACACAGCCATGCGACAAACGACAGCACATCCGGCGCTCCTTCGGCAAACCCGATCGCGCCCGCCGTGGCGTTGTAGATTTTGACCGGCATGCTACGCGTCGGGAACATGACCGGCTCGCCGAAATCGACGAGGTGATGTGCGAGTGGCCGACCGGCTTCCGCCATTGCGGCGATCTGCTGCCGCATCTTCGCCCTTGCGATAGCGCTCGGCCAAGGCGCTGCACGAGTGCGATCGAGATCAGATCGTAGCTCACGCCCCCTGCGGCGAAGGCGCTCAATTGCAGCGACGATGGTCTCGCCCTTTTTCAGTTGAGGCTCGATCGGCTGCATCGCGATCACCATGCCGGCGGGCGTCCGCTTGATCCAATCCTCGGCGGCCTTGACCTGACTGGCGAGGATGTTTCGACGACCAGCGTGCTGCTCCTCCTGGCCTTTGAGCCGCGCAAGCTCGGCTTCCTTCTTCCTCAGCGCTGCCTGTTCGGCCAGTACAGTGGGGTCGTCGTCGGTAAGATTGCCGCCGCCTGCGACGCCGCGTGGCGCGCGCAACTGGTTCAGGCGGATGCGACGCCGCTCGACCTCCTCGCGCGCTTCCTGCCATGACTCGAAACCGACGCGGGCGAGAACAGCCTCCTCGTCGTGCTGCCGCCGCGATGTCTGCAATCGCTCCGCTGCCTCATCGGGCAGCGTATCGCCCGGGTCACCGATCGTCGGGAAGAGGACCGTGGGTGTAAAGCCGGGAACGATCCCCGCGTGCAAGGGCGAGCCGGCTGGCGCAACGGGAATGCCGGCTTCATTTCGGAATGAGTTGCGCGTCATGGATGTACCTCGCTGATGATCACTCGCGCATAAGAGCACGTCCCGTTTGCAGCGAAACCCGGGTAGCTCGCTGCAAAGGCGCGCGGCATATCGGCAATGTAGAGCATGCTCCGCTCGATCATCGCCAGCTAGCTGCTGTAGATGGTGATGACGTAGGCGGACAGGTTGGCCGCCGACCAAGGATATCATCGATCGTCCGCACCGCCGGCACATGCCCGCCGCGTGATTTTAGAATGCCCCAGAATAGTCGTCGGCGATCGTTGGTGTGACGACATTCGACATCGGCGCGCGTCCGTATCCAAGGGCCGCCTGCATAGCGGAGAAGATCATCATGGATACGCATCGATTGCTGATGGCGGCAGAGACCGCGATAATACTCTGCCGCCAACTCGCGAACCAAGCGGTCCCGCTCGGCTATGGCGGATAGCGTCTCCAAGGAGCGCTGGCCTGGCCGGACACGGAGCATCTCGCGCAGGCGTGCTAGCTCGTCTAGCGAGAGCGCATCGAGATTTAACCGTCTCGGTGTGGTCATACAGCGACGCGCGGCGTGTTATCTGTGGGCTTGTCCTGCTCGCGGAGCACCCACATTCTCCACGCCCCCGGGATGTCTGTGTCGCGAGGTATCGGACGGGACCCGTAATAGGTACGGAATTTTTCGGCGACGTAGGCGATATGTTCAGCCGTCCAGCCTCGTGACATCGCAAATTCTCTGTCCTCCCGCGATGGATGCCAGTTCTGAGGAACGAACACTCGGCCACTCGACTCCGGTAGATTAGAGCTCGCTACTGAGTTGGGAGTATCGCGGTTTGAATTACCAGCAAGCTGCGGAGAGAGAGCCTCTCTCTGTTCTTCTTTGGGTGTGGGTGTGGGTGTGGGTGTAGGTGTAGGTGTAGGTGTAGGTGTAGGTGTAGGTGTAGGTGTAGGTGTAGGTGTAGGTGTAGGTGTAGGTGTAGGTGTAGGTGTAGGTGTAGGTGTAGGTGTAGGTGGCATTGCGTTCGCATGTGCAGTCGTAGTGCGTTCGGAAGGCCTTTTCTCTTTTGACCACCGAGCGTTAGCGGAAGCCCTGTTCTTCTCCACCTTTTTCCGGATGTACCGTTGCTCGTCGAGCAGACGGACATGCGTGATCCAATTGCCGGACGGTTTGCAGAATTCATCGATTAGAGGACGGACTTCCCTCCCGACCTTGGCGGCCGGCTTGCGTAGGTGGCGTGCGAGCCAATCATCGTCGTTCGGAATTCGGCACTGCGGTGCTTTCCAGATAAGGATCAGCAAGCGCAAGTAGAGGCCAAGCTGCGCGTCAGTCAGATGCAGGGTATCGGCGCTCAAGTCGTCGACCCACAGCGGCATCGAGGGGAGCTTCGTCATGAAGGCCCTCCGAATTGCGATTTGGTGATCGGGGTAACAGATTTCATCGCCCGGCTCCCAGTTGCGGGGTTCGGATAGACCGGGTTATGAAGGGGGCCGCTCAAGGTCCCGACCTTCGTCCGGTCGGAAGTAAATTTTGAAGCGCCGCCCTTCTGCCGGGCGGCGTTTTTTCGTTTCAGGAGGCGTTAGTCGGGACACCATCTGAAACTTTTACGGATGAGCTTGACATATCCAGAGCCCATTGGCAAATTTTACGAATGGGTACTCGTCATGGCGACACTTAGTCAGTTGGTGGCTGCGATAGCCACTGTGGAAGGATTAGAACCGGAGCGCGTCGGCGCCATCGCGCGGTCTATTCGCGAAGAGAGGCTCATCCAGACGTCCGGGCGAGGAACCTCGGCCGCGCGAATGGAGGAACGAGACGCGGCGAACCTGTTAATCGCCACGAACACAGCGGACACGGCGCGCGCTGCGCCTGCCGCCGTGAAAGAATATCGGGCGCTTCAAGCGAAGCGTCGACCAAGCCAATTCGGCAGCGAGTTGGAAGAACTGATCTCGGCGGCCAAGCGGGAATGCTTGGGCGACTACATAACCAAGGTCGTTACCCTTCTTGGCACACGCGGTAAGGCGCTAGGTAAGCGGCCATATGCGAACAGGGACTATCGGTTAGAGGTCGAGTTCGAGAAACCGACTCCTTCGGTTCTACTCGGAATTTGGGGTCCACACGGTCAAAGCGACTACATCAGCTTTTTCGATCGACAGGCAACGAACCAAGCCAACGGCGACCGCAGGGACAGAACGCGGATCACTCACCGCACAATTCTGGCTGTCGCCGATGTGCTTCGAACGTAGGAGCAAGGCATGAAGGAGCGCGAAAACGATTGCATCGCTGACGACTTGCTCGAAGGCGCAGAAGAAATCGCGCGTTTTATGTTCGGCTCAACCGACAAGCGGCGCCGCGTCTACCATTTGGCTGCACATTCGAACCTGCCGCTATTTCGGCTGGGCGAAGTGATCTGCGGTCGCCGGAGCACACTGCTTGCGTGGATAGCCGAACAAGAGAAGGCAACGCGATCGAAGGGTAGCTCGGTCGGAGCGAGGACTCCGCGATGACTGTAGCAAATCGACAGGAACCGGAAACGCATGATGTGGGATCGGATAGGTCCCGTCCTCGACGCATGCTGAGCGAGAAGCAGGTCTTGGAGATCGTCCCTGTCGGTCGCACCACACTCTACAGGATGGAGAAAGCCGGCCGGTTTCCGCGATCGACTTACATCAGCCCGAACCGCCGCGTTTGGTTTGAGGATGAGATCGTCGCTTGGCAGACCGTGGTCGACGAATTCAACCCGAACCGGGGTCGCGGCAAAGGGCGGCGCCAGCGAGTCTCGTCTGGCCTGTCCTAGGCGCCTCCGCCAAAAACACGCGGGTATCCTCCACTAGAACTTGGTTGCGCGTATCCAATTTTTCAACGATAGAATGTTACGGGGGGATTCATCAATGGCGCACTTCGTTGATGCCGCGGTTTGGCGGGATGCTAAATGCGAAATAGAGCAAAGCGGCTTCGCGCTTTTAAGGAGGTGGAAGCCTCATCTTTCGACCGATCAGGTTCTCTCAGAGCAAAAATTAGCTACGCGATTCGAGGCAGCATCTCGAGCCCATGAGATTGAGCCCCGTGCCGAAGCGCCTCTGAATACATATAGCGGCCAATACGGACTTGGGATTTTTCCGCCGCACACTGATATGGCGCACTGGCCTGAACCGCCGCGCTACATCTGGCTGCGCTGCCGCAGGGGATACGAGGCGATTATTACCTTTCTATTGGACGGAAACGACCTCGTCGCGCGATGTGGGCCGAATCTGCTGGCACGCTCTCTCGTTCGCGCGCGTCGTCCGCTAAACGGTCGATTTTCGCTCATGCCGCTTTTCCAGCCATCGCGGGCGCAAACCAGCTCGCTCTTGAGATGGGACGAAACTTTCATAGTACCCGCATCCGATACCGCTGCCGAAGGCATGAGGGCCGTAAGACGGGTAATCAGTGACCAGCGACAGATAGCCTTTTCGCTGGCTTCACCGGGCGACACGCTCGTCATCGACAACTGGCGGATGCTGCACGGCAGATCAGCCGTACCAGAAGCTTGTACGGACCGACTCATTGAACGCCTCTATCTACGGAGCTTGTATTGAACGACCACCCCCTCGAAACCGCGCCAGCATCTAAAACTTGGGATGTCGATGCTTTCTTCGCTAAAGCGCAGCGTTACGCGGAAACGATGCTGACTGAGGACCGCGACCATTGGCGCTTTGCCCTTTGGTCGAGCTTGACGCTGGAACATCTTCTTCGAGCGGCACTGGCGGATTTTAGCCCAGCTTTGCTGGCGGACACCTCCGATTGGAACAATCTCTACAGTGCGCTTGGCTACGAACCGACAGCGAAAAAGTTCATTCCGAAATCTATTCCCACCGCAGAGGTGATCAGTAGGCTCAGCGCGATTCTTCCTGATTTTGACACCGAGATCGCGGGGTTCTGCAAACGCCACACATCGCAGCGAAATGCCGAACTGCATTCCGGCGAAATTTGCTTTGATGGGCAAAAGCCCTCTTCGTGGCTTCCACTCTTCTATAAGGCGTCGAAAGTTCTCTTAGAGTCCGTCGATAAGGATTTGGCGTACCTGTTTGGGAATGACGAGGCAAACACGGCCGAAAAGGTCGTTGCGGCCTATGCCGACGAAGCGGCCAAGGCGGTTCAAGGTACGATCAACGCACATAAGTTGGTATGGGAGAAAAAGGAGCAGTCAGACCGCGATGATCTGGGCGCGCAGGCCAAGTTATGGGCAACGCGCCAGCGCGGCCATCGCGTGACCTGTCCCGCGTGCCAATCCGACGCGATCGTTACTGGCGATTCGATTTCTGCTCCGCAAAAGACGATCAAGGAGGATTTGATCACCGAGAAGCAAGAGCATCTTCCGGCTCGCTTTGAGTGCATTGCCTGCGGGATGAAGATTGCTGGGCTGTCTCAACTTACAGCAGCAGGGCTGGGCGATGTTTATATTCAAACGCTTTCATACGATGCGAGCGAGTATTATGCCGCGCCGGATGAGGACGATGAGGACGGGTGGGAACCCGACAATAACGAGCCCTATTGATTGCCGGTGCCGACGCTTGAACTAGGGCCTATTGGGGCCCGCCGGGTTTGTGCATCCGTCTTGCCATTCCGGCGAACATTAAAAGCGCTTTGTTTCCAGGCATTTCCGCCATTTTCTCAGGCCGAACAAAGGATTTGACATCAAGCCGTGTGGTTCTGGCGCCCCGACGCTGGCGCTAAGCTTGCGGGAAGTATCCCGCAGGTGACGGTGGCAAGAAAGCCCGGTCACCGGGAAGAGCACGAAGTAAGCCGTAAACCATCGCGCAGGGAAAGCCGGAGTTGCTTCGGTTGACCTGTGGTCCTACCCCCGTGCTTTTTGTTGCACGGGGCCCACGGGTGCAACCGGCACCCGGCTTTCCCTGCGCCCTCTGTTCAATGAGAGGGCGGAAAGTGACGCAAACCTCGGGTGCATCGCGCCGCGAGAACGCGGACTCACACTCTCTCACCACACTCCATCGTCATGCCCGCGAAGGCGGGCATCCAGTACCCGGCGGCCTCTCAACTTAAGCTCGGACGCCTCTGGAATACTGGATCGTCCGGTCAAGCCGGACGATGACAGCGGAGAGCTGTTTGACATTCGAATGAGAACTCTCCGCTCGCAATGACGACGTCATCCCCTGACGACATCGGTCCACACGCGGCAGTACAGGGATACTCCCATGCGACGGCCATTTCGCTTGCTCGATCATGGGTTGCGATGATACCAACCCGGCGGGCAGGAATATTGGTGGCAGGGGGATATGCCAAAGCTGGCGCTTGGCGACCCGGTTGTCTTGCAGATTTGCGGGCCGACCGACGACGGGATACGGAAACCAGCAACGGTTGAAGCCGTTGACGGAGACGAAATCATCGTTGCGGGTCACAGGTTCAGAAACGACGCGCTTCCGCAATGGGACATCGTCGACGAAGGTCGCGCCAAAATCCGGCACATCATTCACGCGCCTGACAGTGCGCGATATCGATAGTCGGCTTGGCGCGAAACTTGCGGCAGGCTGCAAATCGCTGCAGGGCAATTCGCAGCCGCAGCTTCAGTGCGATATTGCGGCAGATGACCGTCGAGCGAATAGACGACGCAAAGCGCGAGGCTGGCCCAGACGGCTGCGCTGAAATAAAGCGACATCCAGGCAATCTCGTCCTTCCAGTGCTCGAAGTCGTGCGTCACGACCCAGCGCGTGCTCACGTCATGGAGCCCCTCGAGAAAACCGAGGAGCTTGCTGCCATTGGCAAGACCCGCCTGCCATCGGCTCAAATACATCGGGACGTCGATCGTAATGAGAAAGGCGAGATAGCCGGCAATTCCCACGATCGCGACGATGAGGGCTACGCGAACCGGGCCGTTGTATTCAGGCACGAGCCGGCAAAGGCCAACGCCAACCGCGAAGAAGGCAATGGCCCATATCGAGTTCTCGATGGCGTTGCCCAGATAGTTGGTGGACACCACCGCGTACCATGAGAAGCACTCGGCAATGAGGATCAGGGGCACGATCAATCGCGCCGCGTTCAAGGTCGTGTCCGCGCCGGCCATCCCGCCGAGCTGGTTCAGGATGATCGCCCATTGCACCGCAAAGCAGATCTCGGCCACGGTTGCCACGGACCGGCCAACGAAGACACTCGACAGCCAGGTGTCGAACAGGCAGATCCGCTGAACATCCGCGCGCGGAAGCAGCGACCTGAATGCGCAGCCAAAGACATAGGCCGCGGAAAGCAGGAACATGGACTCGCTGCCGGAGGTGCTGCCCAAGCTGCCCGGGGGAAGCTTGTGGAACTCGCCGTACAGCAAGAACCAAAGCGCGATGTTGGCGGCGCTGATCAGGGTCAACAGACCCCACCACCGAACCACCGGATTTGGCCGCGCCCGCCACTCCATACTCATGGGGCCTGCTCCCGCGTAGTCGAACTGACATGCAACGGTAGCAATCCTGTCACAAATCGCAACCGATTGCGACGGGAGGAATGGAGGATTGACGGTTCTGTGACGCGGATGGCGTAGCGGGCGGCTTCGAGCGCAATGTGACGGGGATGCTACTTGGCCAACGGTCGTACGACGGGCGCGGCAAAGGCCGGTGCCCAGTTCAGCGCAAGCCGCTGGCCGATCACGATCTCATCGGTCGACATTTTTGAGGCGACTGCGTTGCGGAATCTCGCATAGGCGTCTCGCTCGCGCCCGCTGGTTCGGGCCGCCGCGAGATTGAGCCACTTGTAGGCGAGGACGAAATCCTGCGGAACGCCGTGGCCCTTGTCGTACAGCAGGCCGAGCATGGCCTGCGCGAATGGATTGCCCTGAACGGGCGGCGCGCGCATAGAGATCGGCGGCGGCGTCATAGGCTTGCGGCGCGCCGAAGCCATGCTCATACATGAAGCCGAGCAGGCCGAGCGCAATTGCATTCTCGCGTTCGGCCAGCGGCGCCAACTCCCGGAAGGCGCGAATGTAGTCGCCGCGATGGAATGCAGCGGTCCCGCGCGACAGGCTGCTGGCGGCGACCGGCGCGACGGCCGCCGAAAGAGCAACGGCCAGCAGCGCAAGGAGAAATCGACGCATAGCGCGGACGGTCAGCATGCTGTTGTCCCGCTCAACGGAAGCTAGTGGTGATTGGGGCGTTGGTCGAGGTCGTGGCAATGCTGCCGCGCAATTTCGAGCGAAGTTCTTCCGCCACGACATGCGCGTCGGAGCCGTCGCGGATGATCTGCGGGCGGATGAAGATGATCAGCTCGGTGCGCTGGGTGTTGTTGCTCTGATGTCCGAAGGCATCGCCAAGGCCTGGAATCTGGTCGAGCACCGGAATCGCGTTGCGGCTGCCGTTCTGCTGTTCGCTGATCAGGCCTGCCAGCAGCACGGTCTGGCCGTTCGCCACCGAGATCTGGCTCTTGACCCGCCGCTCCGACACCGTCGGCGTCAGGCTGTTGGCGCTGGCCGCGGGCACATTGCTGATCTCCTGCTCGACGTCCAGCCGGACATTGCCGTTGACGCTGATGCGCGGTGAGACGCGCAGGATGATGCCGGTGTTGCGATAGTCGATCGTATTGACGACGGTGTTGTTCGTCGTCAGCACCGTCGCGCTCCCGGTCGACACCGGCACGACGTCGCCGACCTGCAGCGTCGCCACCTGGTTGTTGATCACCACCAGCGACGGGTTGGAGAGCACCTTGACGCTGGTGACCGCATGCAGCGCATCCAGGATCAGGCTGGGCTGGGTTTCGGACCCGATCAGGAAATTGAAGCCGGGGAAGGCGCGGTTGATGAAGGCGTTGGTGACCGATCCGGCGACGGTGGCGGCGCCCGTCGTCGGGTCGACAACCGTCGTGGGCGCCGTGGCGGCCTGGGTGTTGAGGATGGAGCCCGTATTCGGCTTCAACCCGACATTTCGGCTCATCAGATAGGCCTGCACGCCATAGGACAAGGTGTTGTTCAGCGTGACCTCGGCAATCGTTGCATCGATCGCGACCTGCAACTGCGGCTGGTCGATCTGCACCAGTGTGGATTCGATGATGCGGTAGTTCGCCTGGTCGGCGTAGATCAAGAGCGTGTTGTTGACGGTGTCGGGCGTGATCCGCACGTCCTGCATCATCGGCTGGCCGTTTCCGGAACCGCGGCCGCTGTCGAGCGGAGCACCACCGCCGTTTTGATTGGCGCTGGCCGGCTGCGCGCCGAGTCCGCCGTTCCCGCCGAGGCCGGGCGCGCCGTTCATGCCCATATTGCCGCGAGAGGCAAAGCCGCCGTTTGTGTTTGACCCCAAGTTGCCATTAAGCGAGAGCCGATCCGTAGCGCTTGAAGTTGCCGTGGTTCCAGAACCCGGCGCAATCTGGCTATCGGCACTCTCGGTCAGGCTCGACGAGGAGCCGCCGAGGAACATGTCGGTCAGCACCCGCGCGATCTGGCGGGCATCGCCGAACTTGACGCGATAAACATGGACGGTGGTCCGCGCGGTATCGTTTCGATCAAGGCGCTTGATCCAGGTCGCCGCCGTGCGAAGCATCTCCGGCTTCTTGGTCACGACCAGCACTGCGTTGAGGCGGGCGATGGGGAGGAACTTGATGATGTTCTGGCTGAGGCCGTTCTCGCCGGAATCGACGATCTTCTCCATCTCGGCAATGATCGGCGCGGGCGAGCCGCTTGAGATCGGGAAGATGCCGACGGACTGGCCGCGCATCCAGTCAACGTCGAAGCTAAGCACCGTATCGACCGCGGTGCGACGCTCGGCGCCGGTTCCCTGGATCAGGATGAGATTTCGTGTCGTATCGGCGCGTACGGCGCCGGCCTTGGTGGCGAAGCTGTCCATCAGCTTGAGTAGCGTCTGCGCCGACACATATTGTAATGGCACGACCGAGACGCCGAACCCGGGTTCGGGGTTGCCGCTCGCCGTATCGACCCGTCCGCCGCCGACCGCGTCGCCGAGTGGCGTGAGCCGGTAGCCGGTCGTATCGCGAAGCAGCACGACGCCGCTCAATCTCAAGGCATTCTCCAGCACGAAGACGATGTCCGACTTCGGCACCGGACGGACCGACACCAGGCTCACCGTACCCTGCACGCGCGGGTCGATGGTATAGCCGACATGCAGTATGTCGCCGAGAACAACCTTGGCGACGGTCGCAACCGGCGTGTTCTCAAAGTTCAGATCAAAGCCGTTGCCATTCGCCGTCGGCTGCAGCCGCTCGTCCGACACCGCCGTGACTTCGGATCCCTCATACATCGCTGCGCGAACGCTGCCACTTTGAGCGCCACCAGCGCCCAAAGCGTTTACAGGTTGCGATTGCCGCGGCAACAGATCCAGCGAGCGCACCTTGTCGAGAGATGTCGACTTGAGCCGCATCCACGCCTCCGCCAACCGTTGCGGAATTGCAGGATGCCAACAGCCCCAGCGACAACAAAACAAAGGCGGCACCAATGCCGCCACGAATCCGTTGGTAGCGGCCCAGCTTGCCTACGCGCACCATAAGTCCTTGCCGTTTCCGACTGGAGGATGTTCGACGATCCGCCCCCCTCGAACTATTAGCGAGCGAACATGACAGAAATAAATTGGTTACGTGATTGTTGCCCCGGCCACCATTCTGCGATGGCAGCCGAAGCATGAAAATGAGGCAGTCATTCGGATCAGGAAGGGCAGCCTTAATGTTTCTTGAGCACCCAGCAGGCGCCGCCTTCGTATGCCTGTCACACTTCGGATCGATAACAGCACGCCTGACGTCTGCGCTGCTCCAAACCAATGTGACGGATAAAGACGAAATGGCCAGCGATCGGTCCTCGCAGTTCGTCGACTACCTCCGTCAGAACAAGCATTTGACGCCGGTTGATGGGGAGGCGGATCGGGCGGGACAGGGCGGTTCGGACCGCCGTCACCAAAAAATTTGGGAGATCACCAATCTCTCGCCCGCCGAGTTTGCCGACGAAGCAGCGCGTTTTTTCAGGCTCGACCGCATGACCCTGCAGGAGATGATGTCGGCGGCACCGCTGGTGATGTCGTTCTCGCAGCGCTTCCTGCGCGAGACCATGGTCTATCCGTGCACTACATCCGATGGCGCGATAACGCTCGCGGTCGTCGATCCCACCGATCAGGCGACGCAGCGCGCGGCGCAGATCGTGCTCGGAACCGGCGTCGCGATCAAGATCGCAACCTCGGAGGACATTGCCGTCGTTCTGGATCAACGGCTGAACGTCGATGACACGGACGCAGCCGGACCGGCGGCAGCGCTGCCGCGCGAGGACGACATCGAAAGCCTGCGCGATCTTGCGAGCGGCGCGCCGGTGGTCCGCGCTGTCAATGATCTGCTTGAAAAGGCCGTCGAACTTCGCGCCAGTGATATCCATATCGAGCCGTTCCTCTCCGGCCTCGTGGTTCGCCTGCGCATCGATGGCCTGCTTCGGCCGGTGGCGGCGCTATCCGGCGTGCTGCCCCAGGCCGTCATCTCCCGCATCAAGATCATCGCCAATCTCAACATCGCCGAACGCAGGCTGCCCCAGGACGGCGCGGCGCGGTTGCGGGCAGGGCGTTCCGACATCGATATCCGCGTCGCGATCATGCCGATGCAACACGGCGAATCGGCCGTCATTCGTATTCTGCCGAAGGATCGTGGGCTGCTGGTCGTGGAAAAGCTGGGATTCGCAGCGCCTGACGAAAGCAAGCTGCGGCGGCTGCTTGCGTTGCCGCACGGCATGATCGTCATCACCGGTCCGACCGGCAGCGGCAAGACGACGACCCTTGCGACGATCCTCTCGATCCTCAATGAACCCACGCGCAAGATCCTGACCATCGAAGATCCGGTCGAGTACGAAATTCCGGGCGTCAATCAATCCCAGGTCAAGCCCGCGATCGGCCTGACCTTTGCCACCGCGTTACGCTCGTTCGTGCGCCAGGATCCGGACGTGATCATGGTCGGCGAAGTCAGAGATTCCGAGACCGCGCATGTCGCGGTCCATGCGGCTCTCACCGGCCATCTGGTGCTGACGACGTTGCATACCGAGACGGCGGCTGCGGCGGTGCCGCGCCTGCTCGACCTCGGCGTCGAGAGCTACCTGCTGCGCTCAGTCCTGCGCGGCGTGATCGCGCAGCGTCTTGTCCGACAATTGTGTGAACGCTGCAAATCAGCACGGACGCTTGGACCTGCCGATTTCGCCGAGGATCCGCGGCTTGCCGCATTCGGGTTCCGCACCGGTGAAACGATCCAGGAGCCGTGTGGGTGCGAACGGTGCGGCGGCACTGGCTATCGAGGCCGGCTTGGTGTTTTCGAACTGATCGAAGTCTCCAATGAACTGCGCGAACTGATCGGGGAGAAGACCGACGGACTGAAGATCGATGAGGCCGCGATCCGCGCCGGGATGACGACAATGCTCGACGACGGCATCGCCAAATGCCGCGCCGGGCTGACATCGCCTGCCGAAATTCTCCGCGTCACGACCATGCGGTGACCACGTGCCGAATTTCCGCTACCGCGCCCTGACCCAGAACGGCGAGATCGTAAACGGCACGATCAGTGCACCGACGGCCGCCGAGGTCGCGCGCCGGATCGAATATCTGCGGCTCTTGCCGATCGAAACCATCGAGGACAAACGGGCTTCTCCCAGTGCGGGAGGTCTCGGCCTGTTCGGCCGGCCGAGCGCTGCCGAGATCACCACTTTCACACGCGACCTCGCGCTGCTGCTCAAGGCCGGCGCGCGGCTCGACGATGCCCTTGAGCTGCTATCCAGCGATGCCGATGTCGGGCGGATGCGCCCCGTGGTGGCGAAGATCCGGGCGGCGCTGCTGGCCGGCGAAAGCTTTGCCGATGCGGTGGCAGATCATCCAAGCCTGTTTCCGCCGATGTACGGCGCCTTGGTACGCGTCGGCGAAGTCTCAGGCACGCTCGATTCCGTGCTTGAAATGCTGGGCGCGGAGCGCGCGCGTTCCGAACAGATGCGGCGGAAACTCACCGACGCCATGCAGTATCCCGCCTTCGTATTGGTTGCGGCTTCGGGCGTGATGCTGTTCTTTCTTCTGTTCGTGCTGCCGCAATTCTCGACCGTGCTCGGGGATTTCGGCGCAAAGTCCGACACGGCGCTCGCCACTTTCATCCACCTGTCCGATTTCCTGCGCGCCAATGCTACGGCGGCGATGTTGATATCCGCTGCCGTTATCGCAATCGTCTGGTGGCTGTTGCGCCAGGCAAGCGTGCGCTCGGCAATGGTGAACGCGCTGTCGCAGTTGCCTCTTATCGGCAACATCTTTCAGTTCTATCGCGCCAGCCTGTTCTGCCGCAACCTTGGTGTCCTGCTCGGCAGCGGCGTCAATCTTACGGCCACGCTGCGTATCCTGGTCGACATCATGGCGGTGACGGGCAGCGAAGCAAGCTGGACGGCGGCTGCCGACCGCGTCCGGCATGGCGGTAAGCTGTCGGAGGCGCTTGCCGTTGCGAACAGCCTGCCGCCGATGGCGGTCCGTATGCTTCGGTTGGGTGAGGAAACGGGGCAACTGCCGGTCCTGGCGGGACGGGTCGCCGAATTCTACGAAGCAAAATTGCAGCGCAGCCTTGATCGCATCGTCGGCATCGTTGGACCGCTTGCGATCATCACGATCAGCACCGTCGTCGGCGGATTGATCGTGTCGGTCATGACGGCGCTGCTGTCGGTCACGCAACTTGTCGGTTAGAGCATGATCCGGAAAAGTGGAAACCGGTTTTCCGAAGAGATCATGCTCAAACAAGGAGATGAGATCATGATCCGATTTCGTCTAATCGGATCATGATCGAGAGCAAGGGTTACATCATGATTTCGCTCAAGAGCATCGCTGAATTGCTCGTCGCCCGCGTCGAGCACGGGGGCACCCGCGAGAGAAGCGAGCACGCCTATCTCGGTCAAGAGGGCTTCACGCTGGTCGAAATGCTGGTCGTGATTGCCATCATCGGCCTGATCATGGGCCTGATCGGGCCGCGCGTGCTCAACTATCTCAGCGAATCCAAGGTCAAGGCCGCGCGCATCCAGTTGCAGAGCTTCTCGAGTGCGCTCGACCTGTTCTATCTCGATGCCGGACGGTTTCCTTCGAGCGCTGAGGGACTTGCCGCGCTGGTGCAGCGGACACCGGGGCTTGCCGCGTGGAACGGGCCGTATCTGAAGGGCGGCAATGTTCCGAAGGATCCGTGGAATCACGCCTACGTCTATCGGTCGCCCGGCGAACACGGTCCCTACGACATCGTCTCCTATGGCGCCGATGGCCAGGAGGGTGGCAGCGGCAATTCCGCCGACATTTCTCTCGAAAAGACGACAGCCTCCCGAGATGAATGACGTCACGCAGCGCGGTTTCACCCTGCTGGAGATGGTGTGCGTGCTCGCCATCATCGCATTGCTGGCCGCCGTGCTGCTGCCGTTCATTCCACGCCAGACGTCGCGGTCGCGGCTGCAGGCTTACGCGCTGCAGACCGCGACGCTCCTGAAAGCGGACCGCAACGCCGCCATGAACCGCAATATCAGCATCGCGACGCTGGTCGACGCGCCCAGCCGCGTGATCCATTCCGGCTCGTCGCGATCGACGGTCCGCATTCCCGAGGACGTCCGCTTCGACGCGCTGCTGCCGCAAACCTGCCAACGGCAGGCTGCGCTGTCGACCATTCGCTTCTTCGCCAACGGCAGCTCATGTGGCGGATCCATCGCGTTGACGCGGTTCGACGCCGGCTATGAGATCCGCGTCAACTGGCTCACCGGAAGGGTCGAGGTTGTTTCCCGTGACAGCGCCGCCAACTGATCGCCCCGATGCAGGCTTCACGATCATCGAAGTGCTGGTGGCGCTGGCGGTGGTGGCCGTCTCCATTATCGCGATCGGCGCTGTCATGGCCGGCAATCTGCGCGGCGTGCGGGCATTGGAGCAGCACGTGGCGCTGATGCAGGCGGCGCGCACGTTGATGACCGTGGGCGTTCCGCCTCGCGCGGAATTGCAGCAGGGCACCTCGACGGGCCAGGCCGAGGGTTATCGCTGGACCATCGACGTCAGTCCGCTTGGAGAGGATTGGAATGTTCCTGGCGCCAATGTGCCATGGACGGCCGAGCTGGTGAGGATTCGCGTCAGGTCGCCCACAGGCGGGCTATCCGACGTTCGAACCGTGCGCTTGATGCCGAGGCCATCAGAATGAGCCCTGCATCGGCAACGAAGCGCGCCCATGAGCGCGGATTTACGCTGATAGAGACCATCATCGCGCTGGCGCTGATGGGGCTCTTGCTGTCGGCGCTCGCGACCATCACCGCGCAGTGGCTGCCGAATTGGAACAGGGGATTTGGCCGGATCCAGCGCAGCGAACTGACCGGCATCGCGCTCGAGCGGATTGCCGCGGATCTGGCGGCAGCCGAATTCGTTCCTGCCAACCGCGACTCGCGCCGTCCGCTGTTCGACGGATCGGAGTTGTCCGTCACGTTCGTGCGAACGGCGGTGGGTCCGAACGCCGGGCCGGGGCTCGATGTCGTGCGGCTTGGTGAGACCAGGGAGCGCGGCGAGTTCGTCACGGTCCGCTCGCGAACGCGCTTCACGCCGCTGCCCGTTGGGCTGTCGCTGTCGGAGCAGACGCATCTCGGCGATCCGGTTGTGCTGCTGCGCGCACCCTTTCGTCTGTCATTCGCCTATGCCGGTCCTGATCATGTCTGGAAAAGCTCGTGGCGAAACGCCGACCGGCTGCCGGCGATGATCAAGCTGACGGTGCGTGATGCCGTGAGCCAACGCGTGCTGTCGGTCTCGACGATCGCGCCGGTTCACGTCCAATTGCCGAGCGATTGCACGAAGCCGGACGGCAAATGCGACGACAACAAGGACAACGGGCGCGGCGCGGCCGAGCCTGGAGGACGTGATGACAGCGATCGGCGCACGTAAGTCCGCAGGCGAACGCGGCTTCGTCATCGTCGCCGTGCTTTGGATCCTGGCTGCGCTATCATCCCTGGCGATGGTGTTTGCCGCTTATTTGTCGGCGTCCACGCGGGCGATCGCGGTCAACGAGACAGCGCTGCAGACCGAAGCGCTGGTATCTGCCAGTCTCGAGTTGACCGCGTACCAATTGGCGCTGGCGGACGAATCTGCCAAGCCTCCGCAGGGAGCCTTTCACTTCCGCATGGATGATGCGAGCGTCCAGGTCGCCTTCATTTCCGAGGCCGCCCGCATCGATCTGAATCTCGCTCCCAAGGAGATGTTGGCCGGCCTGTTTGTCACGCTGGGCGCCGGCAAGGATACGGCGATCGAATATGCGGATCGGGTCGTCGGCTGGCGAACCCGGCCCGTTCCCGGTGGCGCCAATGAGGAGGAAGCGCGTTACAATTCGGCCGGCTACTCGCCGCGGCAGGCGCCGTTTACCCATGTCAATGAATTGGCACTGGTCGTCGGCCTGCCGGCCGCATTGGTGGAGCGTGCGCTGCCGTTCGTTACGGTGTTCAATGGATCTCCCGATGTCGATCCGGCGATCGCGGCGCCGGAGGTGATTGAGGCCATGCCCGACAAATCTGCGAACAAGCAAGATCCATTCGGTGGTAGTTCGGCCTCGCTGAACGCCGCCCGGCCGGCGTCGCAGCCGTCCGATTCAGCAAAGAGCGATGCTTCGACGGCGAAGAGTCCTTGTTATCGCGTTGAGACCACGATCCGTTTTCGCAATGGCCGCCGCACCACCTCGGAGATCGTGATTGCCATGGGTGACAAGGTCGAACCCTACCGGGTGCTGTCCTGGCAGGATGACATTGCGCCGCGAAACACCGTAGCGTTCCGTGGGAGAACTTGATGGCAATGATCGCGCAGGCCAGGCAGTGGTTCGAACAATGGATCGGGGCGGTTGCCGGTGCGGTCGATAGCATCGCGGACAGGTTGGTGCGTCAGCGCCGCATCCAGCTCGACGAGAATGCCGACGGGACATTCACCGCCAGCATGGTCGCACCGAAAGACAGCAAGGTTCCGACAGTTCTTTCGTTCCAGATGCAGCACGGCACGCCGGAGCCACCGCTGCCGGCGCAGTGGCGTGCGGCTTTCAAGGGCAGCCGTGTCAAGGTGCAATTGCCGCCCGATCATGTCATGACGCGCCTGCTCGACTTCCCAGGACGCGCGGCCGACTTTCTCGATGGCATGATTCGCTCCCAGGTCGATCGCCTGACGCCATGGGCTGCGGGCGAGGCCGTCTTCGGCTGGAGTTCGCCGGTTCCAGTTGCTGACGATCGAATCGAAGTTGCCTTCAGTGCGACCTCGGCGTCGAAAGTCGATCCGTTGCTGCAGTTGGCTGACAGGCTGGGCGCTGCTTCCGTTGCCATCTATGCGCCGGCTGCGGGCGATAGCGTGCCGGTTGGCGTGAAGCTGCTCGACAAGCGGCTCCGCAGCGCAGCCGGGTCGAATGTGCCGCGTCTGTTGCGCGTCGTCCTGATCTCGACGGGCGTTGCCGCCGCTGCATCGTTGTTCCTGAGCATCTATCTGGGTGGATCGCTGCAATCTGAACAGGAGGATATCCAGCGGCAGATTTCGCAGCGCCGCGCGGCATTGCGGGTTGACGCCAATGGCGTGGGATCCGGGATCGGCCTATTGGCAAAGCGCAAGCAGACGACGCCGTCGAGCGTGATGGTGCTGGAAGCCCTCTCGCGCGTGCTGCCCGATACGACCTATGTGACGGAGCTGCGCGTCGAAGGCGACAAGGTGCAGGTCGTCGGCATGACCCAGGACGCACCGTCGCTGATCCGCCTGATGGAACAGTCGCCGCAGTTCACCCGCGCCACATTTTTCGCTCCCACCACCCGTGCGGCCAACGAGTCGGGCGAGCGCTTTCATGTCGAAGCCAATATATCAGCGTATTTCGGATCCGGCTCATGAACGCATCCGCCCGGTCACTGAAGGCAATCAGCACCTCGCCGTTTGTGGCAGCCGCGACCTATGTCGCGTTGCTGATCCTGCTGCTGTTCGTGGCCATATCGTCGGTATCCGACCTTATCGATCAGCGTAACGAACTCGCCTCGTCGTCGGCGATGCTGGCGCAATTGGAGGGCCGCATGCCGAGAGCGGGCGGCGCGCCCGGTGAGACGATGCCGGCGGGCTCGGCCTATCTCGAAGGCGCCACTGTCACGGTTGCCGGGGCGACGTTGCTGCAGCGCGTGGCAGGTTCGGTGACGAAGTTCGGCGGCAATGTATTGTCGACCCAGCTCGATGTTCCCAACACACCTGCGAAGGCCGGCTTCATCAGTATGGTCGCGAGCTGCGAAATCGAGCAACAACAGCTCCAGCAGGTGCTTTACGACCTTGAGGCCGGTATGCCGTTTCTGTTTATCGACCAGCTCGTCGTGCAGACCATCCTCGAGGGAGCGAACGCGGGTGAAGGTCCGGGCAAGCTGCGCGTGCTGCTGGGTGTCTCCGGACAATGGCGAGGAGCCAAGTAATGCGTTTGGCAGTCATCGTCATGGGCTTCGCGTTGTCACTCCATTCCGCGGCGGCCGCGGCGCCTGATGCATCGAGCGATGCATTGGATGCGGGGCTATTGGATGACACGCGGCTGGGCGGGCCTGTCCTGACATCGCCGCCGCCTTCCGAACCGGTCACGACGGTGCGCGCGGTTCCACCGCAGGCGGCGCCGGCGCGGTCACTTCCAGCCAACCCGTTGTGGGGCATTCCGCTGACACAACTATCCAATACGCGCGAGCGTCCGGTGTTCTCGCCCTCACGGCGGCCGCCGCCCGTGGCCGTCGCCGAGCCTGTGGTCACCAGGCCGCCTCCGCCGCCGCGGAAGAAGGAAGTCGAACCTCCGCAACTATCGCTCGTTGGCACCATTGCCGGGGACGACGAAGGCTTCGGGATCTTCCTCGATCAGTCGACCAATGCTGCGCTGCGGCTGAAGGTTGGTGAGGATTTTCAGGGCTGGAGGCTGAGTGCAATTCACGGACGTGAAGTCACCATGGAGAAGGATGAACAGGGCGCCGTGCTTACGCTGCCGTTGCCAGGCAGCGAAGGCGGCGGCGAGGTCCATATCGTCCCGGTGAGCACGATCAGAACGCCATTGGTGACACGACGCTAGAGCAATTCGGCCCTCCAGCTAGTTCAGTCCGAACCATCGCTGGAAAGCCGACGTCAACAGCAGGCCGAGTGCGAGAAACGGGCCGAATGGCATCGATGTCTGGCGCTTCACTTGGCGTCCGGCGAGCTGCAGGCCGCCGGCCGCCGCAAGCGCAGTCAAGGTGGCAATCAACAGCAGCGTTGGAATGCCGTTGATACCGACCCAGGTCGCGGCGGCTGCGAGAAATTTGACATCGCCGAGCCCGAGCCCCTCGGTTTGTCGCAGTAAAAAATAGAGGCGACGCAACAACAGGAAAATGACTGCAACCGCGGCAGCTTCACCAAGCGCCCCGAAGGCATCCGTCGGGTTCCCGAAGACCATAGCTTGCACAACGCCAAGGATGGAAATCGTAAGATTCAACCCATCGGGAATGATGCCGCGGCGAAGGTCGATCAGTGCCAACGCGCAGCACACCACGCCAAGGGCGGCGTAGAATCCGAGGAACTGCACAGCTTCACTGTCGATTGGCATGATCGCTACGATGAATGACGAAGTGTGTGAGTCCTTACCAGAATTTCCTTCGCGCTCAGCAGCTCAATTTTCAAGCAGCCTGCATAAGTACGACGATCTTTCGGGAATGTGATCGTCGAAAAAGCCCTTCACAGCAGAAAACCGCAACGTGCAATCAGCCTGTCACAAAACCGCATAGGAAGCTGACAATATTTCCCGTCGCTGCGAACGATAGCTGATGCGTGAATGACGGTGAATAAAATGCGAGTGGCGACTTGCCTTGCTCTTCTGGTGATGTTGAGCGGCGTGCGTTGCGCAGACGCCGGAGTCCTTGATGAAGGCGCCGAACGCTATCGGCCTTACATGATCGAAGGCATTGGCAGCGCGCTGGCGGGTGCGCAAGCACTACGCGAAAAGGCTGCAGCAGGGGATCTCGCGGGCGCGAAGAAAGCCTGGATTTCGGCTCGCGCTGGCTGGGAGCGCTCGGAAGTCTTCACGACCGGCTTTGTGCCTGAGCTGGACGCGAAGATCGACGCTTGGCCAAACGCCGACAGCGGGTTCCATGCCATCGAAGCGAAATTGTTCGGCATCGGCCAGACCGACGTCGACAAGGATGCCGCCGCGTTGGTGGAGCATCTGAGCGATCTCCACGCCAAGCTCAAGGATATGCAGCTCACGCCCCAGGGATTGCTGGATGGTACGGCGCGGCTCGCCTACGAGGTCGGGGAAAGCAAGGCTGATGGTGGCGAATCTCGTATCAGCGGCACCTCGCTCGACGACATGCGCAACAACGTCGCCGGCATCGATTTTGCCTACCACACGATCTTCTCCGCCACCCTCAACACGGCGGATGGCAAGCTCGATGAAATGGTGACGACGCGAATCGAGCTGCTTGAAGCGATCGTCGCGGCGCCCGACCTGCCGCATGTCGATATTCCGCGATTGCGCCGCGCCAGCGAGGAGCTGGTAGTGGCGCTGCAGACCGCTTCGGCAAAGCTTGGATTGCAGCGGCCGACGCTGGAGGCCCAGGTGCGATGATCTCGCCTTGGCTGCGGCTCGCGGCGCTTGCGTCTGGTCTGCTCGTCGTCGCGTCGCTTGGATGCGCGCTGGCGTTTCCCGTCGATGGCAATCAAACCGTTCTGCCGACAAGAACCGAGCTGAACGAGGATGCTCTCGACAAGCCGCGCGAAGTGTTTCAATCCGAACGCGCCGGCACCAAATCGTATATGGTGAATCTCGGCGACCTCGCGTTCAATTCACCGGCGATCCTGGGCGAGGTGGCGCGACAGGCCGGTGTGAGCTGCGGTACCTGCCACGTCAACGGCGTGGGTAACGCCAAGTTCTTCATGCCGAAGATGTCGACCCGGCCCGGAAACTTCGACGTCACCGGCCCATTGTTCAATCCGAGGGCGAACAATCTCGTGCTCGATCCCGTGAGGATTCCGAGCCTGCGCGGTGCGCGCTATCTTGCGCCCTATGGGAGCGATGGGCGATCGGCATCGCTGCGCGACTTCATCCGCAACGTCATTGTCAATGAGTTCGCCGGACCTGAGCCGTCGCCGGCGATCATCGACGCCATCGTCGCCTATATCCAGGATATCGACTTCCTGCCCAATCCGAGCCTGGGTCCCGGCGGCCGGCTGGTCGGCAATGTCAGCGAGTCCGAACGTCGTGGCGAAGCCTTGTTCTCCAAGCCATTTCCTCACGATCCCGGCTTGAGCTGCGCCGGTTGTCATGTCCCGTCGGCTGCCTTTGTCGACCACCAGCAGCACGACGTCGGCTCCGGGGGCCTGTTCAAAACGCCGACCCTGCGCAACGCGGACTTCAACGCACCTTATTTCCACGACGGTCGCTTCGACAGCTTCGATCAAGTCGTGGATCATTTCGACCGCGCGTTCGACCTTGGCCTGTCGGTGCAGGACAAGCGCGACCTCGTTGCCTATCTCACCGCCGTCGGAGATGGCATGCAGCCTTATGAGCGCGACGGTGCCGGTGCGACGCTGAAGGAAATCAATGACTTCAACATGGTGCTCGCGACCGCAATTCCTTCGGGCGATAAGACGATCGTCGCGCTTGCCGTCGACACTATCGGCCAGGAGCTGCGTGAGCTCACCGAGCGATATCCCGATCGAAAGAACACCAGCGTGTCGGGCGGCGAGCAGCAGCGAGTCCTGGCGCGCAACAGTCTCAAGGAACTCGTCCTGATGCTACGGCGCATCGACATCGCCGTAGCCGAAGGCCGCAGCGCGGATGCCGCAACTGAGTTCAGGAACTATCGCTATCTCATGGCGGCGGCTATTCCTGCACTGCTGGCGGGTGCTGAACCATGGTCGCTGTTCAATCAGGATGTGCATGACCAGCACTATGCGGCGCTTCGCCAGGTGATGCAGTCGAAACATCTGTCTCACTAGGCCAGTGTTGCGAGGCGTGAACTCGCCTCCGTAGAAATTCTCGCGCGATCGCATCGCGCCTATCACTTCCAAAAATTCTTGTTCGATCTCGGGCGATGAGAACGGCATCGGTCGCGATGCATGCATCGTCGCAGCGGATGAAGCGCAGAGAATCTTTTGAACGAGTCAAAATTTCTCGCGCGCTTTCACAGCAACGATAAGTGTGCGTCATGTTGCCGCATTAGACAAAGGTCGCCAACCACAACCTTTGGGGTCGATGATGACTTTCAATCATAAGAAGAACTGGCGAACCACCACGGCACTTTGCGTCATCTCAACAGTTGCTGTCGCAACAGCCGCCTATGCAGCACATTATCCCGGCGGCCGAAGTGATTGGGACAAGCGCTCCCATCACAATCGTTTCGCTCATGACAATCAGGGCAACGATCATCACGGTAACAACGATCACGACAACAATGGCCACCATGGTGACCACGGTGACAAGGACAATGATCCGGCTGACAAAGTGAAGACCGCGTCGCCGATCAAGCACGTCATCATCCTGATCGGCGAAAACCGCGGGCTCGACCACACGTTCGGAGTGTACAAGCCGAAGGGTAAGGGACAGACGATCTCCAACCTGCTGTCGAAAGGCATCGTCAACGAGGACGGCTCGCCGGGTCCGAACTTCGCGCAGGCGCAGCAATACTCGGTCGCCGCACAGTCCTCTTTCTATATCGGTGCGCCGACGATCGCGAAGTCGCCCTATAGCGCGACCAATACGATGCCGCAGCCGAATACGGCGGGCACGCCCACCGCGCAGAGCGATACGTCGCCTCCGTTCAAGACGATCGCCGAAGCCGGCGTCGAGAAGGACATGGATGCGAGCGATCTCGATATCCTCACGACCGGCTTCAGCGGTCTGCCGACTGGCGTCCTCGACACCCGCGTTCCCGGCGCTGGTCATTTGACCGGACCGTTCCCGCTGCAGGGCGAGCAGATCAGCGATGACGACTACACCGGCGATACCACGCATCGGTTCTATCAGGACTGGCAGCAGGAGGATTGCAGCGTCGCCAGTGCCACGAAAGCCAACAACTCCGGTTGCCTGAGCGACCTGTTCCCGTTCGTGATGGCGACCTACTCGGCGTCAAACAAGAGCATGGCCAACTCGATGGGCTTCTACAATGCCCAGCAAGGGCAGGCCCCGATCCTGAAGATGCTGGCTGACCGCTTCACGCTCGGTGACAACTTCCATCAGTCGTTCCACGGTGGCACCGGCGCCAACCACTTCATGCTCGGAACCGGCGACGCGGGCTTCTGGAGCGATGGCAAGGGCAATCCGACCACGCCGCCGGCAAACCAGATTGCGAATCCGAATCCGGTGTCCGGAACGGTGAACCGCTACACGGTCGACGGCAACTTCAGTGACTGTTCGGACGTCGCGAACCCCGGCGTCAAGCCGATCGTGACTTATCTGAACAACCTGCCGTATTCGGCGGAGCCGAACTGCAAGCCCAACCACTACTACATGCTCAACAACACCAATCCGGGCTATTTGCCGAACGGTGCGCTGGCGGGCGGAAACAACATGCCGCCGTCGTCGGTGCGGACCATCGGCGATGCCTTGATGGAGAAGAAAATCTCCTGGGCCTTCTATGGTGGCGCCTATAGTGACGCCGTGGCGCTTTCGAACGCCGCGGTTGCCGCCAATCCGACGAAACCGGATCTCAATGCGGCCGCGCTCGCCGATCCGGCACACGCGCTCGGCGTGGCCTACTGCCAGATCTGCAATCCGTTCCAGTATGCGACCTCGATCATGGCCAACCCGACCGTGCGTCAGGCTCACATCAAGGACACAGCAGATCTGATCACGGCGATTCAGGACAACACCCTGCCGTCGGTGTCGTTCGGCAAGCCGGACGGTCTGCTTGACGGCCATCCGCAAAGCTCGAAGGTCGACCTGTTCGAAGCCTATGTCCTGAACGTGCTGAACGCGCTGGACAACAATCCGGAACTCAAGGCGGAGACCGCAGTGTTCGTCACCTTTGACGAAGCCGGCGGCTATTGGGACTCGGGCTACCTCCAGTCGATCGACTTCTTCGGCGATGGGCCGCGGATGCCGATCCTCATCCTGTCGCCCTATTCGACCGGCGGCAAAATCTACCACAACTATGGCGACCACGTCTCGCTGCTCAAGTTCATCGAGCGCAACTGGGGTCTGCAGCCGCTGACGAACCGCAGCCGGGACAACCTGCCGAACCCGACTTATTCGAGGAACAACGAGTATGTGCCGACTAACAGCCCCGCCCTCGCTGACATGTTCGATGCGTTCGACTTCAGCAGGCCGGTCACGCTGTCCTATACCGAGTAACTGAACAGCGTTTCATCCGATCTGAAGATGGTGCCGATCGAGCCAATGGTTCGGTCGGCACCAGCGCATGTTTCTGCGCCGGAACCGGCCGGATGAGGTGTTGCCGATGCATCGCGAGCGGATGATGGCGTTAGGGAACAAGAGGCTGAGAGCATGCCTGCTTGCTTTTGTCGGTTCGGCGCTTGCCGGCGTTTCGGCGTCGGCGCAGCAGTTTTCCGCGGACCTTGTCACGACGCAGCGTGAAAAGGTGGTGCGTGTGGGACGCTTGCGTGTATCCGAAAGCAGGGTGAGGATAGAGACAACCGACTTCGCCGACGGCTTCTTTCTGGTCGACGGGGCAAAGCCTGCGGCCTATTTTGTGCGCCGGCGGGCGCAAGTGTTCATGGACGCAAGGCAATCAAGTCCGCTTACGCAGATGTTTGTCGCGGTTGATCCCGACGAGCCCTGCCGGCAATGGTGGGCGATGGCATCCTTGGCGGCGCCGGTGGATCCGGATAGGTGGCATTGCGAGCGCGACGGGGAAGGGACGGTCGGAGATCGCAAGGCGGACGTCTATCGGATCGTCGCGGGATCCGGCACCGGCTTTTTCGGCTGGGTCGACCGCGAGCGCAGGTTTCCGCTCCAGATCAAGACCGCAGACGGAGCGGTGATCGCCATCGAGAACATCCGTGACGAGCCGCAGCCGGCACAATCGTTCGAAATTCCGCCCGGCACGCGCAAGTTCGATCCGCGGGCGTTGATCGATCGCATCAAGCAGAGCGACGTCTGGGTCGCTCCGCCGGACTCGGAGTGAGCGGTCACTGCGATTGCCTGGCTGTCGATTGCAGCATCCGCCCGAGCGCCGCGTAGTGCGACTGGTGGACGTTGGCGTTGAACAGCGACCACGGTTCGGCCTTCTTCAGCGCGACCGGCACGTCGAAGGTCGCGAGCATCGAGAACTTATCGTATTCGGTCATGGCCTCGTCGAGATGGCCGGCCGCAACTGCGAGATCAATCCGGCGCAGACTGAGAACCAGGTCCTTGACGGCGGTGCGTGCCGCAAGCCGCTCCTCCTGGCCCCCGACTGAAGCATACCTGATATCCGGAATATGCTCGGTCAGTTCACGCAGCTCGGCGCCTACGCCCGTGACCGCCAGCGAGACCACGGCTGTATCCGCGGCGGGGATGGCCAACTCGAGAACGCTCGCCAGCTCACGCACTTCCTTCATCCGGATCGCCACGCCGTCCTTGTCGAAAGGGCGGTCGCCGTCGCCGACCGCGGTCAGATAGGCGACGAGGTCCTGCACGTCCTGCGGCGAAAGACCGAGATCGAATACGCGGTCGAAATGTCCGACCACTTCTTCATAGGTGTCGTACCGGCCATCGTGGAAGTAGGGCGCGTTGAAGTTGGCGTTAAGTAGGGTCGGCGTTTTCACCAGGCCGCCTGAGCCCACATCATGGCGGGTCTGGTCGGCGAAGACGCCCGTTGGAGTATGACATGTGGCGCAACTGAGTTGGGGCTGGTGTGGAAACGGCTTGAAGAACAGTTGTTCGCCGCGGCGTTCGGCGGCACTCGCCTGTGGCGCTCAGTACGCCGCCGGGCGCAATCCTGGGATTGGGAAGAAAATCGATGTCGTTGATGTAGGCGACCAGGGCGTCCAGGACGGCATCGCTGGGCCGCGGCCCGTCAAACTCGTTGACGATGACATTATATACGAAGTCGCGCAGCGAGGTGATGCGGCCGTCATGCCCGTAAGGCGCGAGAAAGCGCGCGCCGCGCAGGCTGGGGATCCGGACCGGATCGAGAATGCTGTTGAATGCCTTCGGATTGAACATCAGGCTGCTGGTATCGAAGGTGCCGGGGCGCGAGGAGGCACCGGGAACGAACAGCTTCGGATTCGAGGCCCCATTGATGTGACAGGTGCCGCAGCTCATTTCCGCCTGCCGCGCCTTGCCGCCCAGGATGGAAGGCGAGTTGAATGCGAGATCGCCGAGGTTGACCAAATAGGACTTGTGCCCGCCCACGGACTCCGAGTGGAACAGCTCGCGCGGCTTCGCCAGTGCTTCCTCGGACAATTCGGTCCCCGTCGGCAAGACAGTCTGATCACCGCCCAATGGAAATGCCTCTGTCCGCAGGGGGACGAGGGCCGCGACAAGCGCGATCAGTACAATCAAGACGGACGAAGTGGTGCGATCCGCGGCAGCCGCACCATCTCGGCGCGAGCGGCACGCAAGAATGTCCCTGGTCATCACGACAAAAGCCCCTGCAACAACCTACTCGAGCGGTCTGTGAACAGCAGATGTCGCGCAGATGACGGTGTCCCTGCTGGCGAGACCGCGGCTGGACTGGATAAACGAAGCTTGTCGTCGGTTTGATGACGCTCAGATGTCAGAGCACACCTCGATATCGGTCTAAGCATGGCGCGAGCGTCCCGGCATGTGCGCGACTCCTGCATTGTCGGAAAACAGTCATCGGATCGAAATGTGCGGCAGATAGCCTCACTTGCGTTTCATTCCATCTTTGCTCTCAGGGGAGAAAACCATGCGGCTTTGGGGAGCCATTCCCGCGTTCACATTGGCTGTCGGTGCGGTCGCTGCCTCGCCCGTAGTGAAGGCCGAAAATCTGGTCGAGAAGATCGTCGATCAGTTCAAGCACGACATCAGGGACGATTTCAGACATCATGATCATGGTCACGACCATGGTAATCATGGTCATGACGATCTGCTGAAGGCGTACAAGCACATCGTGATCATCTATCAGGAGAATCACAGCTTCGATAACCTCTACGGCCACTGGGGCGACGTCGGCCGCGACAAGATTAACGGCATCTCCGATGCCGATCAGCCGCACACGCTGCAGGTCCGCCAGGACAACAAGACGGTCTACACCTGCCTCTTGCAGAATGACGTCAACCTCACTTCTCCATCGCCGTTGCCGACGAGCTGCACCGACAACGGAAGCTCGGTCGCCATCCTCAGCGCCTTCAAGAACAAGCCGTTCGAGATCAACGACTTCATTCCGACTTCGGCAACCACCTGCCCGAAGCCGCTCGGCGCGTTCGCGGCTCACGGCTTCCTCAATGGCACTGGTCTGCCCGGCGGCTGCACGGAAGACATCGTGCATCGCTTCTACAGCGAGCAGTACCAGATCAATGGCGGCCGGCAGAACCGCTACGTGACCGGCAGCGATGCGTCGGGTCTTGTGATGGGCTATTACGACACCAAGAAGCTGCCGATCTACCGCTATCTCCATGATCGCGGCGCGCCGAACTACGTCATCGCCGACAGCTTCTTCCAGGGCGCCTTCGGCGGCTCGTTCCTCAACCACCAGTTCCTCGTCGCGGCCGCCGCCCCGCAATTCGTCGGGGCGTCCAACGACGGCAGCGCCAACGACCTGCACTCCATCGTCGACGCCAATGGCATGCCGACCAGCACGCCGCTCTACACCCCGCTCACCACGGTGAAGGATGCGCAACTGACGGCGAAGTGCAGCCAGTCCGGTTTGCCGGCCGGGTTCGCCTGCGGCGACTATGCCGTCAACACGACCCAGCCGTTCTATCAGCCCTATTCGCCCGGCACGGCGGATGCGAGGCGCTTGCCGCCGCTCAACACGCCCAACATCGGCGACAAGCTGTCGGCCAAGCGCGTCGACTGGGCCTGGTATTCGGGCGGCTGGTCGAACGCCAATGGTGACGTCGGCGCTTCGGGCTGGACCAACGGAAACGGCACCACCTGCACCGATCCGAACCATCTGCCAACCGCGGTCTTTCCCAACTGCGTCGACGTGGACTTCCAGTTCCACCATCAGGCGTTCAACTACTTTGCCAACTACGCGCCCGGGACGAAGGCCCGCAAGGACCATCTGAAGGACGAAGCGGAGTTCATCCAGGCGGCGAAGAGCGGCAGGCTGAAGGACGTCAGCTTCGTCAAGCCGATCGGCGAAGAGAACGAGCATCCTGGTTACGCCAGCGAGGCCGAGGGCAGCCAGCATCTGGTTGACCTGGTCAAGGCGATCGTCGAGGGTCCGGATGGCAAGGACACCCTCATCGTCATCACCTATGACGAGTTCGGTGGCCAGTGGGATCACGTGCCACCGCCGCCCCACAATCGTCGCGGCGATGACGCGGAGGCTGCGGATCAGTGGGGACCGGGCACCCGCATCCCGGCGCTCTTGATCTCCAAGCGCTTCGAAAAGTCGGGCGTCGCCCGCGAGGATTACGACACCACCTCGATCCTCAAGCTGCTCGAAAAACGCTTTGACCTCGATCCGCTCGTGACCCGGCCGGTGCGCAACCTCGCGGTGGCGCTCAAGGCCGGCGATTCCGATCGCCACTGAGCATAAGCAACAAGACAAGCTGGCCCGGATCGACGTCAGGTGCGGGCCAGTTGATTCAAGCTCTGTCGGCGTAACAGCTTTCTCTCACGTCTCACATCGGTGCCGTCCCCGCGAAAGCGGGGGCCCATAACCACAGGGAGATGTTGTGGCGCGAGCAAGTGGCTGCAGCGGAGCACACGACAATGGCCTGTGGTTATGGGTCCCGAGGCAAGCCCGGGACGACGTGGGGTGGGATTCGGATTCAAATTTCAAACAGCGATGTGGATGTGAGTCCGCATTCTCGCGGCATGTATCGCCCGAGCTTTGCGTCACTTTCCGCCCTCCTCGATATCAGAGGGCGCAGGGAAAGCCGGGTGCCGGTTGCACCCGTGGGCCCCGTGCAACAAAAAGCACGGGGGTAGGACCACAGGTCAACCGAAGCAACTCCGGCTTTCCCTGCGCAGTGGTTTTACGGTTTACTTCGTGCTCTTCCCGGTGACCGGGCTTTCTTGCCACCGTCATCTCTTGCGTGAATTTGTTCACGCAAAAAACTTAGCGCCAGCGTCGGGGCGCCAGAACCACACGACTTCGCCGTCCGTGATGTGCGTGCTCGTCAGTCACACCCATCACGTCCACCGCATCTCACCGCAACGTTCGTGACGATCGCGAGCCGCCCCTCATCCGCCGTGAGACGCGCGGAGTTAAAGCACTGATTTGCCCGACGGCGAAAGCGGAATGTTTTTTGCGCGAGGGCTGGACAAGGCAATCACGTTGATTGGCTTAAGGAAAATCGCACGAATGATACGACGCCGTCATGCCCGGGCTTGCCCGTCTTCGCTGTCGCTTCGCCGGACTGACACTGGCGCGCCCGGCGAAGCCTTCGCGTAGCCGGGCACCGGGCATCCACGTCCTTGGCATCATCGCGTGAGGGGAGAACGTGGATGGCGACTTGTCAGTGCGGCACGATCAGCTCGCTCAGCCCGCGGGTCATCGCGGCAATATCGAGCGGCTTCTCCCACAGCGGGACGTCTTCGAATTCGGGGTCCACCGCGGTCCTGTCATAGCCCGTCGTAAACACGAAGGGGATGCCGCGGGACTGCAACCCGCGCGCGACGGGGAATATCGACGCGTTTCTGAGGTTAACGTCGAGCACTGCGCCATCGACCGTCCGCAGTCCACTCAGGATGGCCAGCGCATCTTCGACATCGCCGACCGGCCCCTCGATCTCGGCGCCGAGTGCCTGGCATGCGCGCGCGATATCGTCGGCGAGGAAATATTCGTCTTCGACGATAAGGACGCGGCGTCCGGCCAAGAGGCCGCGTTCGCGAAGAAGAACCGGTGCTGACATTGTACCTCCAGCGTCCTGCGCCGCCGGAATCCTCCGTTGGAATTAGGAACGTAAGGCGAAGCCTCGCCTTGTCGTAAAACACTCCAAACAATGGTGGGTTCCATGGGCAACCGCGACATTATTGTCATCGGTGGCTCTGCCGGCGCAACGGCGCCGCTGAAGGACATCTTAAGCCGGCTGCCGGCGGACTTGCCGGCGGCGATATTCATCGTGCTGCACATACCGGCCCAGGGGATAGGAATCCTTTCCACCGTGGTGAGTTCGGCCGCCAAGCTGCCGGTTCGCCAGGCCGAGAACGGCATGATCATCGAGCATGGCCACGTCTATCTCGCGCCACCGGACCACCATCTGTTGCTGTTCAGGGATCACATGATGTTGGGCCGCGGCCCGCGCGAGAACATGGTGCGTCCGGCGATCGATCCGTTGTTTCGCTCCGCGGCGCTGCACTATGGACCCCGGGTGATCGGCGTCGTCCTGAGCGGATTTCTGTCCGACGGGGCAGCCGGACTGAATGCGATCAAGCGCTGCGGCGGCTTCGCGCTGGTGCAGGACCCCAAAGATGCCACAGCCGACGAGATGCCGCTGCGCGCGCTCGAGGCGACCACCGTCGACCTCTGCGTTTCCGGCCGCGGGATCGGCGACGTGTTATCCGACCTGGTTCGTGAAGCGGCGGGTGCCGCGCTGCCGATTCCGCCGGAAATCCGGTTGGAAGTCGAGATCGCCGCAGGTGAGCGGATCGGCAGCGATCGCCTGATCCCGATTGCCGATCCGGCGCCGCTGACCTGTCCGGGCTGCGGTGGCGTGCTTTCACAGCTCAAGGACGGTCATCCGCTGCGTTTCCGCTGCCAGGTCGGTCACGCCTATACCGCTGATGCGTTGGCCAGGGAGCAGGAAAACCGTGTCGATGAGGCCTTGCGGGTGGCGCTGCGGATCATTGAGGAGCGCGCCGAACTGGTCCACCGCATGGCGCTGGATGGCAGCCACAGCGGCCGGGCCGCGGTGGCCGAAATGTATGAGGCGCGGGCGGCAGAATATCGCGAATATGCCGACATGATCCGGCGCGTCGTGCTACAATCACTCGACCCGCGGCCTCCGAAAGCTTAGGCGTTGCCATGGCCATATCGCTTGCCGAGCGTGCCGAGCAGCTCAGGGTCGAGCGGCGGCTTCTGATCAAGGCAGATGCCGATATTGAGGAAGGCTCCAAACGCCTCCGCAACCAGCAGGATCTGTTCTTCGACCTGCAGGCCGCCGGCCACGATACGACGCAGGCCGAACGCCTCGTCCTTCTCCTGGAGCAGACCCTGCTGCAATGGGAGTGCCATCGCACGCTGATCGAGCAGCGCATCGCATATCTCGAGAACGAACTTTATCCGGTCCCGGTCAAGGGGAAGTGACGCGTCGGGGCTTCGGGAATCCGGCACTGAGCACTTGCAGTCAAGCCGTTGCCGCACGCTTTGCGCAAGCAACCGTTCTCGATCAGCAACCGCCGTGCATTCGCAACCGGCTAGATCGGCCGGACGATCCGGGCTGTGACTTCTTCCTACAGTCGCGATCGTGAGTTCCGAGGCCAGTCTTGCCAGTATGGCGTTCGATGCCTTAGGGCGGGCGGCTGCGCTGAGCAGTCGATCGGATCGTACTCTCACGCGTTATTTCGCCGTAATCTCTGTTGGGGTAGTGTCAAAGTCTGCTATGTGCATGGTTTGCCGAGCTGAATCAGGCCCAAGAGAACAACGAGAGCCGCCGCGCCATGAGTGAACCCGGATCGGAACCAGTGGATGCGGGACGTCGTGCAAAGGCCCCGCTAGTCATCGGCGTCGGCGCGTCCGCCAGCGCAATGGACAGTATCGAGCGGTTCTTCTCGAAGCTGACGCTCAATTCCGACCAGGCCGTCGTCCTGGTGTTGCAGCATCGCGAGGCGTTCGACGACGGACGGCTGCGAGAGATGCTCCAGCGCTCGGATAGTAGCCAGCTTTCCGAAATCCAGGACGGCGTCGCGATCGAAGGCGGCACGATCTATCTCTGCCCTACCGACAGGATCGCCACGATCCAGGGTGATCGCCTCGCTATCCGCAAGGCGGAGCAGGCGCCGGGCGAACGCGCCACGATCGACAGCTTCCTGGTATCGCTAGCGGAAGAACGCGCGGAGGAAGCGATTGGGGTCGTGCTCGCCGGGACCGGCGGTGACGGGACACTCGGCGTCGCGACCCTGAAGGACCATGGCGGGCTGGCCATCGCCGAACGTATCGTCAGCGATCCTGACGATCACCTCGCCGACAGCAATCATGCGGCCGCGATGGCTGATTTCGTGCTGCCGCCTGAGGATATCTCCGAGCACATCCAGGTCTACGCCCGCCATCTGCGGCGGCTGGAGGAGAGGCAGGGATTTGACGAGATTCTCGCCGCCGCAGCCAGTTCGCTGTCGCGCATCGCCGACATCCTGCGCAACAAAACCGGCAACGATTTCCACGGCTACAAGCAGAACACCTTCCTTCGCCGCGTGCAGCGGCGCATGCAGGTGGTGCAGATCGATGAGATTGCCGCCTATGTCGACTACCTTCGGCAGGACAAGGACGAGGCGCAGCACCTCTTCAACGACCTCCTGATCGGGGTCACCGAATTCTTCCGGGACAAGCGGGAATTCGAAGTGCTGGAAACCCAGGTCATTCCGAAGATCTTCGAGAACAAGGCTGCCGGCCAGCAGGTCCGTGTCTGGGTGCTGGGTTGCGCCACCGGGGAAGAGGCCTACTCGATCGGCATCCTGCTTCGCGAGCAAATGGCCAAGCTCGACTCGCCGCCGCAGGTGCAGATTTTTGCGACCGATATCGATGGGCGCGCGCTGGCCGCGGCCCGGGTCGGGCGCTATCGGACCAGTATCGAGGGCGACATGTCGCCGGAGCGGCTGGCGCGCTGGTTCGTCCGCGAAGGCGACACCTACTGCGTCGTGAAGGAACTGCGCGAGATGTGCATCTTCTCGCAGCACAACGTCATCAAGGACGCGCCGTTCTCGAAGCTCGATCTGGTATCCTGCCGCAATCTCCTGATCTACCTGAACGCCGAGTTGCAGAACCGGGTCATTCCATTGTTTCATTTTGCTTTGCTGCCGGACCGCTTCCTGTTCCTCGGCAATTCCGAGAATGTGACGCGGCATCCAAAACTGTTCACGCCGGTGGATCGTCGGGCGCGCATCTTCAAGAGGCTCGAGACCGGCACCCGCCTGCCGCCGGAATTCCCGATCACGACCGCGGCCGGGCGCGCGGCCGTCGAAGCCCCGCCGGTCCGGTCCCTGGGTCCCGATGTCGGGCTCGAACGCCGCGCCCAGCGCATCGCCGAGCGCTACGCACCGGCCTACGTCATCACCGACGAGAATTTCCAAATCCTGCATTTTTCGGGCCGCACCGGCCGCTATATCGAGCCGACCGCGGGCGCCGCGACGCTCGATTTGCTCGGTCTCGTGCATCGCGATCTCCGGCTCGAATTGCGCACGGCGCTCAGCCGGGCGGCGGAGACCAACGAGGCCGCGCATGCCGAGCAGGTGCAACTCGGCGTGAACGGCCATCGCGTGATGGTCGATGTCACCGTCGAGCCGATCCAAGACGGCACCGGCGGTTCCCGCAGTTTCGTCGTGCTGTTCAAGGACGGCCCGGTCCAGGTCCTCGACAACAAGGAGAATAATCCCAATGCGCTGGTCAGGACCGAGCACGTCGAGCGGCTGGAGAGCGAATTGCGGGCCACGCGCGAGCGGCTGCAGGCCACCATCGAAGAGCTCGAAAGCACCAACGAGGAACTGAAATCCTCCAACGAGGAATATCAGTCGCTGAATGAGGAGCTGCAATCGGCGAACGAGGAGCTGGAGACCTCGCGCGAGGAACTGCAGTCGGTCAACGAGGAATTGACCACCGTCAATGGCGAGCTGGCGCACCGGGTGCAGGAGCTGACCCGCGCCACCAGCGACCTGAAGAACTTCCTCGAGAGCACGCAGATCGCGACCGTGTTCCTGGACAATGACCTCAAAGTGATGAATTTCACGCCTGCGATCACCCAGGTGCTGCACCTCGTCGAAACCGATGTCGGCAGGCCGATCTCGCATATCAAGGCGCGGATTCCGATCGAGGAGCTCTATGACGAGGTTCGCCGGGTGCTGCGGACGCTGGCCAGCACCGAGCGCGAATTGAGCGTGCCCGACAGCGGCACGCGCTACATTGTCCGCATCCTGCCGTACCGGAGCATCGACAATTTCATTGCCGGCGTGGTCGTCACCTTCATCGACGTCACCGCGCTCACGCGCGCGGAGCAGCGGCAGCGGCTACTGCTCACAGAACTCCAGCACCGCGTCCGCAACACGCTCGGCGTCGTCCGCTCGATTGCGCGCCGCTCCGCTGAAACAAGCTCCAATGTCGAGGAATATGCCGCTCACCTCGACGGCCGACTGAACGCGTTCGCGCGCACGCAGGCGATGGTGACGCGCGATCCCGAGAGCGGCGTCGATCTGGAATATCTCGTCATCGAGGAACTGCTCGGCTATAATGCCCGCGAGGGTGAGCAGTTGCGGGCCTCCGGTCCTACCGTGCGTTTGCAGCCAAAGGCTGCGGAGACCTTTGCGCTCGCGATCCACGAGCTTGCCACCAACGCGCTCAAATACGGCGCTTTAAGTCAGTCCTCCGGACGTATCGAGGTGGGCTGGCGCATTGATGAGGCGGTCGATCCGCCGCAACTGATTTTCGACTGGCGCGAGCGGGGTGGCCCGCCTGTGGTCCCGCCGCCCCGGAAAGGCTTCGGAGCCGAATTGCTGGAGCGGACGCTGGCATTCGAATTCAAGGGGCAGACCACGATGACCTTCAACACTGGCGGTTTTCACTGCATCATTACGATCCCGCTGAACCGGCGGACCATCCATACGCCCGCGATGGGCGCCTAGATGCATCCCACCGTTTTCGACGCGAGCCTGGCCCAGCCGGTGATCCGGCGACTGAATGCGCTGCGCCGCATATCGGATGACGGCATCGCCTCGCTCGAACGGACGATTCGCGAGGGGATGCAGCGCATCGGACCGGGCGAAGACCTGATATCCGAGGGCGATTCGATCAACGGCGTGCGGATCATCCTGTCGGGCTGGCTGTGTCGCTACAAGACGCTGGAGGATGGAAGACGCCAAATCGTCAATTTCGTCCTGCCGGGCGAAACCTGCGATGCCTATGCCTATCTGCTGTCGGTGATGGATCATTCCATCGCGAGCTTGACGCCGGTGGTCTATGCCGAGGTGAAACGTCCGCAATTCGAAGCGCTGGTCGCGCACGACCGTTCGCTCGCAGAGGCGTTCTGGTGCGAGACGCTGCTGAACAGCGCGATCCAGCGCGAATGGGCGATCAATCTCGGCCGCCGGCTGGCGCTCGAGCGCGTGGCGCATCTCCTGTGCGAGATCTATGAACGGCTGCGGCCGGTCGGGCTGACCGACGGCAATTCGTGCGGCTTCCCGGTGACCCAGATGGATCTGGCCGATGCGACCGGCCTCTCGGTGGTCCATCTCAACCGCACGCTCCAGGATTTGCGCAGCTCCGGCCTGATCCTGCTGCGCGAGCGGACGCTGACGATCACTGACCTGGGTGCGCTCAAGAGCACGGCGCTGTTCTCGCCGAATTATCTGTATCTCTATCGGGCGTGAGCCGCGCCGGCGTCGTGGTTTTGGAACCGGCGATTGGTTCCCTTCGTTGAGTGGTCAGCTTGAGGGCCGCAGCGGTCGGCTGGCGGCGGTCCGTTCGAAAGCGAAAGGATACCACCATGGAGATCATGAGATTCAAGGACATGTATCTTGCCGAATTGCAGGAACTCGTCAGCGTCGAGCAGCAGCTTGGCGAGGCATTGCTGCGCATGGCCAAGGCGGCCTCGCATCCTTCGCTGAGGGCCGCGCTGGAGCGGCATCAGCGGGAAACCCTCATGCAGGAGGAACGGCTGCGGTCGATCCTGCAAAAGCACGGCGCCGGCGCCGAGCAGCATACGGACCAGGCCATGCAGGCGCTGATCCATGAAACCGAGAAGATGTGCGCAATCCTGAAGGACGATTACCTCCGCGACGCCGGCCTGATCGCCTCCGCGCAGAAGCTCGAGCATTACGAGATCGCAGCCTATGGAAGCACGGCTGCGCTTGCGGGCCAGCTCGACCTTCGGGAGGACCAGCGGCTGCTGCATGGTGCGCTCGAGGAGGAAAAGCGGGCGGACGAATTGCTGACGGCGCTTGCCAAGGGTGAAATCAATCAGGACGCGCTGGCGGCCTGATCGGCCGCTTCCTCCGACGTTGCGCGGTTCGCTGCCTCGGTAGCGGGCAAATTCGAAATACCCGGGTGTCCGGTCGACATTAGGCTGGGTATGTTATTGTTCGGATTTGTGATGGGCGGTGCCGATGGGCTCGGGGCCGCCTTGCCCGAGGAGAAGCTCCGATGCGCGACGACAAGGAAGATGCGCTCAGCCGTTCGCTGCGGAACCTGCATCCCGCCCGCTCCGCCGCCACTCAGCGTCTGTCGCGCCGTGCGGTGCTTCGGAACATTGGAGTTGCCGGCCTGTCGCTTGCTGTCTCGCCGGCCTTCGCCGACGAATTCGTCAAATTGCCGTTTGCCGGCGGGCCGCGGCAACGGCCAGTCACGCATGCTTTTCCGCAGAAAGGCGACATGATCCTGCAGCGGGTGCGGCCGCCGCTGCTTGAAACGCCGATGGACGTGTTCGATCGCGGCGTCTTCACGCCGAACGATCAGTTCTATGTGCGCTGGCACTGGGCCGAGATTCCGAATTCGGTCGATGCGAACGCCTTCCGGCTTGCGGTGCGCGGCCATGTCGATCGGACACTGTCCCTGTCGCTATCGGACATCGTCCGCGACCTGCCGCGGGTGGAGTTGGCCGCGGTCAATCAATGCTCCGGCAATTCGCGCGGCTTCTTCGCTCCTCGCGTGCCCGGCGCGCAATGGGCGCATGGCGCCATGGGCAACGCCAAATGGGCCGGCGTGCGACTGAAGGACGTGCTGGACCGCGCCGGCGTCAAGTCCGGAGCGGTTCAGGTCCGTTTCAAGGGATTGGACGAACCGGTCGTGCCGGACGCTCCGACCTTCCGGAAGTCGCTTGCGATCGATCATGCCCGCGACGGCGAAGTCATGATCGCCTACGCCATGAACGGCGAGCAACTGCCGCTGCTCAACGGCTTTCCGCTGCGGCTGATCGTGCCGGGATGGTACTCGACCTATTGGGTCAAGATGCTCAGCGACATCGAAGTGCTCGACAAGCCTGACGATAATTACTGGATGGCGGTCGCATATACGATTCCAGATACGCCTCACGCCAGCATCGCGCCGGGACAGAGCGGCGTGAAGATGGTGCCGATCAACCGGATGGTGCCGCGCTCGTTCTTCACCAATATCGCTGACGGCGCGTCGTTCGCCGCGGGCACGCGCGTGCCCGTCCGCGGCATCGCCTTTGGCGGCGACACCGGTGTCGCCAAGGTCGAGTTCTCCAGCGACGGCGGCAAGTCATGGCAGCCGGCCAAGCTTGGCGATGACTTCGGCAAGTACGGCTTTCGCCAGTGGCAGACGGATCTTGCGCTTGCCGACAAGGGCGATCACGCGCTGATGGTCCGTTGCACCAATTCATCAGGCGACGTCCAGCCGGACACGCCGAACTGGAACGGCAGCGGTTTCATGCGCAACGTCATCGAGACCGTGCAGGTCAAGGCAATGTAGGAGCTGATCATGCTGAAACGTCTGGCTGCGATCGGCTGTTTCGGAAGCGCGCTGTTGTGCGCGACGCCGGCCTGGGTTCAGAATCTGCCGACGCTCAAATCGACGACCGTGGAGCTGCCGGCAGGCGATGCCCTGTTTCCCGGCGGCTCCAGCGCCGATGCGATCAACAACAATTGCCTCGCCTGCCACTCGCCCGACATGGTGCTGAACCAGCCGCCATTGCCCAAGGCGACATGGGAAGCCGAAGTGCACAAGATGATCAACACTTACAAGGCGCCGATCGATAAGGCGGACGTGCCGGCGATCGTCAGCTACCTGGTGCGGACCAAAGGCAAGGATTGAGGGGCACGCGGGGAGCCGCGTGCCCGGTGCACTTTCTATTGCGCGGCGGCCGGCTGCTTCGCCGGCTCCAGCGCCTGCGCGATGGCATCGTCGACGCGCTCCAGCCAGATGAACTCCAGCTTGTCGCGTGCGCCTTGCGGAATGTCATCGTAATCCCGCCGGTTGCGCGCCGGCAGCATGACCCGGGTCAGGCCGGCGGCAGCGGCCGCGACGACTTTCTCCTTGATGCCGCCGACCGGCAGCACCAGGCCGCGGAGCGATATCTCGCCGGTCATCGCGGTGTCGTGCCTTACCGTGCGATTGGTGAGCAGCGAGGACAGCGCGGTGAACATGGCGACGCCGGCGCTCGGACCATCTTTCGGCGTGGCGCCCGCGGGCACATGGACATGGATGTCGCTCTTCTCGAACAGCGACGGATCGATCCCGAGTTGCGCGGCGCGGCTCTTGACCAGCGTCAACGCGGCTTGCGCGCTTTCCCGCATCACGTCGCCGAGCTGGCCGGTGAGGATCAGTCCGCCCCTGCCGGGAACGCGCGTGGCTTCGATGAAGAGGATGTCGCCGCCGACCGGTGTCCAGGCGAGGCCGGTCGCGACGCCGGGCACGCTGGTGCGCAGCGCGATCTCGCCTTCGAAACGCGGCTGGCCGAGCACGGTTGTGAGATCGCGGGCGCCGAGCGTCACCTTGGCTGAGCTGCCCTCCGCGATCTGCACCGCGGCATAGCGCAGCGCCTTGCCGATCTCGCGTTCGAGTGAACGGACGCCGGCCTCCCGCGTATAGCCCTTGATGATCGATCGCAGCGCTTCGTCCTCGATTGTCGCCTGGTCCGGCTTCAGGCCGTTGGCCTCGAGCTGGCGGCGCACCAGATAGCGCCGCGCGATCTCGAGCTTCTCCTCCTCGGTGTAGCCGGGCAGGCTGATGATCTCCATCCGGTCCTGTAGCGGTCCCGGAATCGTATCGAGCATGTTCGCGGTTGCGATGAAGGCGACGCGCGAGAGATCGAAGGGAACGCCGAGATAGTTGTCGCGGAATGTCGAATTCTGCTCGGGATCGAGCACCTCGAGCATCGCAGCCGAGGGGTCGCCCTGGATGCCGCGTCCCATCTTGTCGATCTCGTCGAGCATCATGACGCAGGCGCGGGAGCCTGCCTTCTTGATGCCCTGGATGATGTTGCCGGGCAGGGCGCCGATATAGGTGCGGCGGTGTCCCCTGATCTCCGCCTCGTCGTGCACACCGCCGAGGCTGACGCGCACGAACGGGCGGTCCATGGCGCGTGCGATCGATTGGCCAAGCGAAGTCTTGCCGACGCCGGGAGGACCCACGAAACACAGGATCGGCGCCTTGCCATGCGGCGCCAACTTGCGGACCGCGAGATATTCGATGATCCGCGCCTTGATCTTCTCCAGCCCGAAATGATCCTCATCGAGGATGCGCCTGGCGTCGCGGATATCGATCGGCTTTTCGTCCGGCAGCGCCCAGGGCAGATCGATGAGCCAGTCGAGATAGCTGCGAACCATGCCGCCCTCGGCGGCCGCTTCCGGCATCCGCTCGTAGCGGCGCAATTCCTTGCGCGCCTGGCCTTCGGCCTCGGGCGGCATCTTCGCCTTGTCGATGGCCGCGCTCAATTCCGCGACCTCCTGCGCCTTGCCTTCGCCTTCGCCGAGCTGGCGCTGGATGGTGGCCATCTGCTCGCGGAGCAGCACTTCGCGCTGGCGCTCGTCGAGGGCGGCTTTCGTTTTCTGGCCGATCTCGTTGCTCAGCCGCAGCACTTCGAGACGTTCTGCGAGATAGAGCGACACCTTCTCCATGCGGGATGAGAGGTCGATGGTCTCGAGGATCTCCTGCTTCTCCTGCGGCTTGATGTCCATATAGGACGCCGTGAGATCGGCGAGTGCGCCGGGAGCCGTCGTTGCCTGGAAGGCGCCGACCAGCTCGGGCGGCGCCTGCGGCAAGAGCTGGACCGCCTCGATCGCCTGCCGCTGCAGATTCATGAAGCGCGCCTCGATCTCGGGCGACGTGGTCGTCGGCTCCGGAATGTGAAGCACCCGCGCGGCGAGGAAGGGCGTGCCAGGCAGGAAATCAAGGATGCGGGCGCGCTGCACCCCCTGGCAGACAATATGATGGGTTCCGTCGGGCGCAGTGATGTATCTGACGATATTGGCGATGGTGCAGATGCGGTGCAGGTCGTCGGGACCGGGATCGTCGACTTCAGCGTTTCGCTGCAGCAGGATTCCAACGGGCCGTTGTTCGCGCAGCGCCTGTTGCGCGGCGGCGATCGACTTTGCGCGGGCGATGGTGATCGGAGCGACGACGGCCGGAAACAGCACGATGTTGCGGACCGGGACGATGATCAGCGCATCCGAGGGGATCGCGATCGATTCCGCTTTCGCACCGGCGGCGGCCGAACCGGGATTTTCACTATCAGACGACATCTTGAATTCTCACACGGATTTCGACAGGCGCAACACGACGCATCCATTTTGGGCGCTTCGGCTGACGGCGTAGCGTCCGGCCGGCAAGGCAATGCGGCGCTCGAACCCGCCTTGCGGCAGCTCGAGCCGGTGGATCAGTGCGTCGCGGAGCTCAGCCGGCAATATCCGGTGCCCCCTGATGATCAGCACGCCGTTCTCGATGATCGCCACCACCTGATCGGGATCGACACCGGGTAGCGCCACGAAGATCAACAGCTCCCGATCGGTCTCCAGCACGTCGATCGGAGGCTCCCAATTGACCTCGCGCGTGCCGCCCGGCTGCAGGCTGAATAATCGTTGGTGCAGCCGTTCGGCGCGGGCGAGCGATTCGATCGCTTCAGACAACATCCAGTTGACCGGATCTTTTGTCGGCATTTGTCGTTCCGCCTCCAGTAAAATTCGCAAAGCTCGTCGCGTGCCTCAAACCTACTCCGAAAGCGCACGGCTTGCACAGGCACAATGGCAGCCAATGACGCTTGACAGACGGTCTGCCGGAACCGTTGTGGGTTGCGTCTCGGTGCCGTTCAGCCGCGGGTTCTTCGCAAGGACCACATCGACCATCCCTGCATTACTTTGCGGCTTTTCAATCCGAACGGATCGGTACTAAGCTGACGGGAGGCGCGCAATCCGTTCGCCGGAGATGTGGGGTGGTTTGATTCATTATGGGATCGATGGAGGATAATGCCGGTGCGTGGCGCGTCGGCGTGCTGTTTTCACAGACGGGCGTGACATCGGCGATCGAGCGGACGCAACTCAATGCCACCTTGCTGGCGATCGAGGAGATCAATGCGAAAGGTGGCGTGCTTGGCCGTCCGGTCGAGCCCGTGATGTACGACCCAGCATCGGACCCCAAGAAATATCGCGCGTTCGCCGAGCGGCTGTTCCAGGTGGACAGGATCAGGCTTCTGTTCGGCTGCTACATGTCAAGCACGCGCAAAGCGGTCCTGCCGGTGGTCGAGGCGCATCGCGGCTTGCTGTTCTATCCTACCTTGTATGAGGGCTTCGAATATTCGCGCCACTGCATCTATACGGGTGCCGCGCCCAACCAGAATTCGCTGCAGCTCGCCAAATTTCTGCTGTCCGCCTACAACCGATTCCTGTTCGTCGGCTCGAACTACGTCTATCCTTATGAGTCGAACCGCGTGATGGCCGATTTCGTGGTACAGGGAAAGGGCAAGGTGCTGGACGAGATCTACGTGCCGCTGCGCCCGACGCCCGACGATTTCGACAAGGTCATCAAGCGCATCAAGAAGACCTCGCCCGACGTCATTTTCTCCACCGTGGTCGGCAGCGGCACATCCGTGCTCTATCGCGCCTATCGCGCCGCCGGCCTGGATCCGGCGCGGATGCCGATCGCGAGCCTGACCACCAGCGAAGCGGAGGTTGCGGAAATGGGCACTGAGGCCGCCGAAGGCCACATCACCGCCGCTCCTTTCTTCGAGACGCTTTCCTCCCCCGCAGCGAAGCGCTTCGTCACCAGCTTCAAGGAGAAGTATGGTGCTGATGCGCCCGTCACCGCCTGCGCCGAGGCCGCCTATTTCCAGCTTCATCTGGCGTTTCGCGCGGTCGCGAAATGCGGCTCCGACGATCCCGAACAGGTGCTGGGAAATATGCGCGATGCCGAATTCGATGCCCCGCAGGGCCGCGTCAGGGTCGATCCCGAGAACAACCACACCTTCCTGTGGCCCCGGATTGCCCGGCTCGACCGGCACGGCCGTTTCCAGACGGTCTGGAATCCCGGCGTGCGGGTGAAGCCCGATCCCTATTGTGTCGTCCAGAGCCTCGACGATTGGTCAGTCGAGCTGCCGTTGCTCCACTCATGAGCACCCCGTAACGGAGAACTGGACGTGGCTATCCAAATCCTTCGGGACTTGCGCGGATTGCGGGTTCACGTCGTGCATCCGGCTGACACCGAGCGCACCAAGCTGGTCGAGCATCTGCGCCGCATCGGGTGCATGGTCGAGACCCAGTGGCCGGTGCCGGACTGCTGGGCCGAGGGCGCCGACATCGTGCTGCTTGCGATCGAGCACGACGTGCGCGAGGAGATCCAGCGCTTGTTGAAGTCGGATGCAAACCACCGGCCGACGCTGATCGCCGTTGTCAGCTACGAGGATCCGTCTACGCTGCAGCTCGTACTGGAGGCCGGCGCGGTCGCGGTGATCGAGCGACCGATCAGGCCGTTCGGTCTGCTCACCAATCTGACGATCGCGCGCAGCCTGTGGCTCGAGCGGCGCGAGGCCGACAAACGCATGCGCAAACTCGAGCGCAAGCTCGCCGGCATCCAGCGCATCCAGAAGGCGAAGGTCATTCTGATGGACGGCCAGGGATTGAATGAAGCGGAAGCGTATGAGACGATCCGCAAACAGGCGATGGCGAAGCGTCTGTCGATGGACGAGATGGCGGCCGCGATCATCCACGCAAACGAGCTGTTGCAATACCGCGTGAAAGGTGATTAGCTTTTGCGGTGTCGCGAGAGGAAATCCTTCTCGCGACTTTTGCTGGACCATCGATGCTGCTGGTCCGGCGCTGGCTAGGTAAGCCCGAAAGATCCGCGAGGATCTGTCGGGCTTTTTTGCTTTGTGGGGTCGAGATTCGCCGCCGACGCGTTAGCGTTTTCGGGGGAGCGGCCTGATCTGGGACTTTTCTGGCTTCGAAACAACGCGCTTCGGCGCGAAGGGCGTGGTGTGCCTGGACACATGGGGAGTGTAGGTATGGCGATCGACAGACGCAGGTTTTTGAGGAATGGCTTGCTCGCAACGGGCACGGTGATCACGTCGCCATGGGTCTTCCAGACCGGCGCGCGTGCGGCGGGCGAGGTCAAGGTCGGTGTGTTGTTCTCCCTGACCGGAGGTCTCTCGATCATTGAGAAGTCGCTGCACGACGCCACGCTGATGGCGATCAGCGAGATCAACGCCGCCGGCGGCGTCAAGGGCATGAAGGTCGTGGCGATCGCCGAGGACGGTGCGTCCGATCCGAAGACCTACAACGAAAAGGCTTCAAAACTCGTCATCCAGGACAAGGTGCCGACCGTGTTCGGCTCCTATACCTCGGCGAGCCGCAAGGCGGTGCTGCCGGTGTTCGAGAAGCGCAACAATCTCTACTTCTATCCGACCTATTACGAAGGCTTCGAATGCTCCAAGAACGTCGTCTACACCGGCGCCGTTCCGAACCAGCAGCTTTCGAACTTCATTCCGTGGATCATCAAGACGCTCGGCAAGAAGAAGTTCTTCATCGTCGGATCGAACTACATCTATCCGCGCGAGATGGCCAAGGTCTCGAAGATCCTGATCGAGAAGAACGGCGGCGAATGGATCGCTGACGAATATCTCGAGCTCGGCCATTCCGAATGGGGCTCGATGGTCAACAAGATCAAGAGCTCGGGCTGCGACGTCGTGCTGTCCAACGTGGTCGGCGACTCCGTCGTCGCCTTCTACCGCGAATACAAGAACCAGGGCCTCACCCACGACAAGCTGCCGATCTGCGCCACCGTGACGTCCGAGATCGAGATCGCGGCGATGGGCGCTGAATATGCGGTCGGCAGCTACACCTCGTTCCCGTACTTCCAGGCGATCGACACCGACCGCAACAAGGCCTTCGTCGAGCGCTACCGCGCCTTCGTGAAGGATCCGAAGGCGGTGACGCACCACGCGCTGGAGTCGTCCTATTTCCAGGTGTTCCTGTGGAAGCAGGCGGCCGAGAAAGCCGCCGAGATCACGCCGGTCGCGATCCGCGAGGCGGTGAAAGGCCAGGAGTTCGACGCGCCAAACGGCCATGTGAAGATCGATCCTGAGAATCTGCACACCTATCTCACGCCGCGCATCGCGCAGTGGCTCCCGGACGGGCAGGGCAAGATCATCGACGCCTATAAGGAGCCGGTCGTCCCGCTGCCCTATGTCGCCTATGGCGAGACCCCGACCAACCTGTTCTGCACGGGCAAGGGGCTGGAGACGGCCAAGCTCAAAACCTGATCCTGGCACACAGCCTCCGCCGCGCCTGCTCGCGCGGTGGAGGGTGGGGCGGTGGCATGCTCGAAGTTCTCTTTATCGGTCTTAGTGTCGGGTCGATCCTGCTTCTGGTCGCCCTCGGTCTTGCCATCACCTATGGCGCGATGGGCGTGATCAACATGGCCCATGGCGAGATGGTGATGGTCGGCGCCTACGTCACGGTGCTCTCCGGCATCTGGCTCGGCACCAATATCTTCGTGGCGATCCCGCTCGCCTTCATCGTCACCGCGCTGCTCGGGCTGCTGATCGAGCGTGTCGTGGTGCGGCGTCTTTACGGTCGCCTGCTCGACACGCTGCTCGCGACCTGGGGCATCGCCATCCTGATCCAGCAGGCAGTGCGGCTGGAATTCGGCCTGTCGTTTCTCGGCATCCATATCCAGGGGCTCGGACCCGGCCTACAGAACGTCGCCGTTCCGCCGTTCCTGCAGGGCACGTTCTCGATCCTCGGCGCCGATATCAACCGCTACCGCACCTTCATCATCCTGGTGACCGCGATCCTCGCGCTTGTGACCTGGTTCATCATCTACCGCACGTCTGTTGGCACGCAGGTGCGCGCCATCATCCGCAATCCAAAGATGGCGGCGGCCTGCGGCATCGATGTGACCCGCGTCAACGCGCTGACCTTTGCCTTTGGTTCAGGCCTTGCCGGCGTCGCCGGCGTGATGATGTCCGGCTTCAAGACCGTGTTTCCCGACATGGGCACCTCGATGGTGGTCGACGGCTTCCTCGTCGTGGTCATGGGCGGCGTCGGCAGCCTGCTCGGCTCGGTGCTGTCAGCCGGCATCCTCGGCGAGATCAACGGGCTCGTCGCAGCCGCGACCAACGACATCCTGGCACGCGCCGTCGTGTTCGGCGTCGTCATCGCCATCATCGTGCTCAAGCCGAAGGGCCTGTTCGCCCTGAAGGGGCGCTAGCGATGCCGATGAAACGCAGGATCGACTGGGCGATCTATGCCGCGTTCGTGGTGCTGGTGATGCTCCTGCCGCTGGTGATGGATGCGTTCTGGCTCAATCGTGTCGCAAAATATCTCGTGTTCGGCATGCTCGGCGTCGCGGTGGCGCTGTCCTGGGGCTATGCCGGCATCCTCAATCTCGGCCAGGGCCTGTTCTTCGGCGCCGGCGCCTACATGCTGGCGATGTCGCTGAAGCTCGCGAGCACCACCAGCCTGCAGCAGGGCTCCGACAAACCGGTGCCGGACTTCATGCTGTGGAACGCCGAGCCGGGCGCGCCGACCGAACTCTGCTGCATCAACAAGGCCTCTTTTCTGTGGCTGCCGTTCCAGAGCCAATGGTTCGGCGTTGCCATGGGACTGATCCTGCCGGTGGTGCTCGCAACCATCCTCGGCACCATCGTGTTCCGCAAGCGCATCTCCGGCGTGTTCGTCTCCATCATCACGCTGGCGCTGGTGCTGTTGGTCCGGCTGGTGGTGATCGACTCGCAGCCCGTCACCAACGGCTTCAACGGGCTCACCGATCTCGGCTGGTTCAATGTCGCGGGCCTTGAGTTCGATCCTTACATCGTTCCCACGTACTATCTCGTCGCGGTCTCGCTCAGCCTCGTCCTTGTCGGCGCGCGGCTCCTGATCGACACGCGCTCCGGCCTGATCCTGCAGGCGGTGCGCGACGACCAGAACCGCGCCCGCTATCTCGGCTTCGACGTGCCGGCCTACCAGACCTTCTTCTTCGCGGTCTCGGCGGCGATCGCGGGCTTTGCCGGCATGCTCTACGTGATCGTGTCGGAATTCGCGTCACCGACCTTCATGGATTTGACCTTCTCCATCACCATGGTGGTGTGGGCCGCGGTCGGTGGGCGCGCCTCGATCCTGGGGGCCTGCATCGGCGCGATCCTGATCAACACGATCTCGGCCACCGTCAGCGAGACCGAAGGCTTTGCCGAAGCCTGGAAGGCGATCATCGGCCTGATCTTCGTGCTGGTGGTGCTGTATCTGCCGCGCGGCCTAGCCGGGCTCGCGCATGATTTCATCGATCGCTTGCTGGCGCGGAAACCTGCGGCCTCGCCGCAGGCGCTGCGGGTGAGCGAAACCTCGTCGCAACTGGCGGAGTAGGCGATGGCGCAGGCGGCACTCACCATCGACGGCTTGAGCGTGGATTTCGAGGGCTTCAAGGCCGTCAACGGCGTGACCATGACGGTCGACGACGGCGAGTTGCGCGTGCTCTTGGGCGCCAACGGCGCCGGCAAGACCACGCTGATGGACCTGATCTCCGGCAAGACCAAGTCGACCGACGGCCGCGTCTATCTGCACGACACCGACATCACCAACTGGGAAGAGCACAAGATCGCGCGCGCCGGCATCGGGCGGAAATTCCAGATTCCGAGCGTGTTCAAGGAGCTCACGGTCCGCCGCAATCTCGAAGTGGCGAGTTGCAAGAAGCCCGGCGTGTTCGCCAATCTGCGCTTCGGCTTCGGCACCGATGCGGAGCGCAATGTCGACGAGGTGCTGGAGCTGATCGGCCTCACCGAGGAGCAGGACCGTATCGCCGCCTATCTGAGCCACGGCCAGACCCAGTGGCTCGAGCTCGGCCTTCTGATCACGCAGAACCCGAAGATCATCCTGCTGGACGAGCCGACCGCGGGCATGACGCAGGCCGAGACCCACAAGACCTCCGAGATCGTCAACAACCTCAAGGGCCGGCACACTATCATCGTGGTCGAGCACGATATGGCCTTCGTCCGCGAGATCGCGGAGCGTATCACGGTGCTGCATCTCGGCCAGGTGCTGGCCGAGGGGGATGTCGAGCAGATCGAGAACGATCCGAAGGTGCGCGAAGCCTATCTGGGATCGAAGGGAATTTCGTGATGCTCGCCTTTGCCCATGTCGACAGCTTCTATGACCGCAGCCACATCCTGCACGATGTCTGCCTCGACGTGCCCGACGGCAAGGTGACCGCCGTCATGGGCCGCAACGGCACCGGCAAGACCACGCTGCTGAAGACGCTGATGGGGCTCACCGACCGCATGGGCGGCGAGATCAGGCTCGATGACGACGACCTCGGCACGAGGCCAACGTTCCAGCGCGCGCGGGCGGGCATCGCCTATGTGCCGCAGGGCCGCGAGATCATCCCGGACTTCTCGATCCGCGAAAACATCCTGATGGGCTCGTTTGCCCGCAACGACGGCAAGCGCGAGATCCCGCCGCTGGTGGCGGAATTGTTCCCGTATCTCATGAACAATCTCGATCGCAATGGCGGCGTGCTGTCCGGCGGCCAGCAGCAGCAGCTCGCGATCGCGCGCGCGCTCGCCGCCGATCCGAAGATCATCCTGCTCGATGAGCCCAACGAAGGCATCCAGCCCTCGATCGTCGAGGAGATCGAGAACGTCATCATCCGCCTCAACCGGGACGTCGGGCTCACCGTCATCCTGGTCGAGCAGAACGTATCGTTCGTCCGCCGCGCCGCGCATCGCTTCGCCATGATGGAGAAGGGGCGCGTGGTGGCGTCGGGCGAGATCGGCGAGCTCAGCGACGCACTGGTTCACCGCCACATGGCGGTGTGAGCGGGCGACGCGGGGGAGGCAACGGTGCGTGAAGACCAAAAACCAGTGACCAGAAAACCGCAAGGAGAGCGATATGCTGCACGGTGATATTACTTCCAGCAACGACACGGTGGGCGTCGCCGTCGTGAACTACAAGATGCCGCGCCTTCACACCAAGGCGGAGGTGCTCGCCAACGCCCGCAAGATCGCCGACATGATCGTCGGCATGAAGACCGGCCTGCCCGGCATGGATCTGGTGATCTTCCCGGAATATTCCACTCACGGCATCATGTACGACTCCAAGGAGATGTACGAGACCGCGTCCGTCGTGCCGGGCGAGGAGACCGAGATCTTTGCCGAAGCCTGCCGCAAGGCGAAGGTCTGGGGCGTGTTCTCGCTCACCGGCGAGCGCCACGAGGAGCACCCGAAGAAGGCGCCCTACAACACACTGATCCTGATGAACGACAAGGGCGAGATCGTGCAGAAGTATCGCAAGATCATGCCCTGGGTGCCGATCGAGGGCTGGTATCCCGGCAACTGCACCTATGTCTCGGAGGGGCCGAAGGGCCTGAAGGTCTCGCTCATCATCTGCGATGACGGCAACTATCCCGAGATCTGGCGCGACTGCGCGATGAAGGGCGCCGAATTGATCGTGCGCTGCCAGGGCTACATGTATCCGGCCAAGGACCAGCAGGTCATCATGGCCAAGGCGATGGCCTGGGCCAACAACGTCTATGTCGCGGTCGCCAATGCCGCCGGTTTCGACGGCGTCTATTCCTATTTCGGCCATTCGGCGATCATCGGCTTCGACGGCCGCACGCTCGGCGAATGCGGCGAGGAGGACTACGGCGTGCAGTATGCCCAGCTCTCGAAGTCGCTGATCCGCGACGCGCGCGCGAATGGCCAGTCGCAGAACCACCTCTTCAAGCTGGTCCACCGCGGCTACACCGGCATGATCAATTCCGGCGATGGCGACCGTGGCGTCGCGACCTGCCCCTACGAGTTCTATTCGAAGTGGATCGCCGATCCGGAAGGGACGCGCGAGATGGTCGAATCCTTCACGCGCTCGACCGTCGGCACCGAGGAATGCCCGATCGAGGGAATCCCGGCCAAGAAGGTCGCACATCGCTGAACTGGAATATGATGCGGCGCCGGCCGAATGATCGGCCGGCGCACGCGAAGTCATGAAACAAGAGAGGATGCGCCGTCATGACTCTCGATTACGAAACCTACGACCTCGGCGACGTCAGGCTGCAGCGCGGTGCGACCCTGCGCGGCTGCAGGCTGGCGTACAAGACCTTCGGCACGCTGAACGCCGCGAAGGATAACGTCATCGTCTATCCGACCTGGTATTCGGGCCAGCACTACGACAATGAGTGGCTGATCGGGGAGGGCCGCGCGCTCGACCCGAAGAAGTACTTCATCATCATCCCGAACATGCTGGGCAACGGGCTGTCGTCATCGCCGAGCAACACGCCAGAGCCCTACAACGGCCCGCGCTTTCCCTACGTGACCGCGTACGACAATGTGCGCGTCCAGCACCGGCTGGTGACCGAGAAATTCGGCATCAAGCACGTTCGTCTTGTGACCGGCTGGTCGATGGGCGCGCTGCAGACCTTCCACTGGGGTGCGCTCTACCCTGATATGATGGACCTGATCGCGCCGTTCTGCGGTTCGGCCAAGTGCTCCCGGCACAATTTCGTCTTCCTCGAAGGCGTGAAGGCGGCGCTGACGGCGGATGCGGTCTGGAAGGAAGGCTGGTACACCGAGAAACCGGCCCGTGGCTTGCGCGCCGCGGCCCGCGTCTACGCCGGCTGGGGATTCTCGCAGGCGTTCTATCGCGAGAAGCTCGATCTCGAGGCGCTGGGCTACTCCTCGCTGGAAGACTTCCTGGTCGCGTTCTGGGAAGGCTTCTTCCTGCCCAAGGATGCCAACAATCTCCTGACCATGCTCTGGACCTGGCAGAACGGCGATATCAGCGACAACGAAATCTACAACGGCGACTTCAAGGCGGCGCTGGGCGCGATCAAGGCCAAGGCTTACGTCATGCCCGGTCAGACCGACCTCTATTTTCCGCCGGAGGACAGCAAGTTCGAAGTCGAGCACATGCCGAACGCCGAGTTCGTTCCGGTCCCCTCGATCTGGGGGCACTTCGCGGGCGGTCCCGGCACCAACCCTGCGGATGTCGATTTCATCGATGCGAAGCTGAAGGAACTGCTCGCGAAGTGACGGCCGGAGCATGATGAGATCAGGTCAAACTGTATCCGAGGCTGCACCCCCTCTCCCGCTTGCGGGAGAGGGTTGGGGTGAGGGTATCTCCGCGACGGGACTTTCCGTGGGAAGAGAGCCCTCACCCGGCGCGGAGCCTGTGCTCGGACAGCGCAACGCGCTGATCCGAGTGCGCCGACCTCTCCCGCAAGCGGGAGAGGTGAAGATGTGGGAAGGAGACTGCGATGCTGCGCATCGACCGTGTGCTCGGTAGCCGGCTGGAGCCGGAACTGTCCGAGGAGCTGCATCGGCTCGAGCATCGCGGCGCAGTCGATGTCGTCAACGTGCCCGTGGCAGATCTGGCGCGGCGGCGGCTCTTGATCACCACCCGCGGCGGCGTCGAGCTGGCGATCGCGCTGCCGCGCCACCAGAAACTGTTCGATGGCGCGGTGCTCGTGCTGGAGAACGACAGCGCGATCGTCGTGCGGGCGGCGACCGAGCGCTGGCTGAAGCTCGAGCCGCGCTCGATCGCGGATGCGATCGAGCTCGGCTATCACGTCGGCAACCTGCATTGGCGCGTCCGCTTCGGCGGCGAGGTGCTGTTCGTGGCGCTGGAAGGCCGGCCCGAGGATTACATCGCGCGACTGGAGGACATGGTCGCCTCGCGCCGCGTCGGCATCAGCGTGCTCGACGAGGAGGAGGACGTGCCGGACCATACGGCATCGGAGGACGGCCACGACGGGCATCACGTCCACCACCACGACCAGAGCCATTAAGCGATGCTGTCGACCTTGCGAGCGCTATGGCAGGCGGATGGGGCGTTTCCCAGCGGCTCCTTCGCCTTCTCCTATGGGATCGAGGGCATCATCGCCCTGCGCCACGGCCTCGACGCGCGCGAATTGAAGCGGCTGGTGTCGGCGGCTCTGAAGCACCGCTGGGCCAGTTACGACCGCGTCGCACTGTTGCGCGCCTTCCGTTGCAACGGCGATCTCGCCGTCATCGCCGCCGTCGATCGCGAGGTGGAGGCGTCGACCCTGGTTGAGAGCCTGCGCACGGGCTCGCGCCGCAACGGTGCGTCGTTTCTCGCGTCGCATGCGCGGATCGGCAACGATCTCGCGGCCATCCTGCGCGACGCGGTGCGCTCGGGCGAATGCCTCGGCCATATCGCGGTCATGCAGGGCGCGGTCTGGTCTTCGGTCGGGCTCGACGAAAACCTGGCGCAATTGACCTCGGGCTACACCGTCGCCTCGGGCCTGATCACTGCCGCCATCCGCTTAGGGGCGGTCGGCGCGCTGCAGGGGCAGGAGGTGCTCGCCGATTGCCTGCCGCTGATCGAGCAGCTCGCGATGAGCGAGACGGCGCCCGATGCCGAGCTCGAAAGCTTCGCACCTTTCCTCGACATCGCCGCGGCGCGCCACGCGCAGGCCGATCTGCGGCTGTTTGCCAATTGAGAGTGAGACAGCATGCTGCTGACGCCCACGGAACTGGAACGGTTGACCATCTTCAACGCCGCCGAACTGGCGCGCCGCCGCCGTAACAGGGGATTGAAGCTGAACTATCCGGAGGCGGTCGCTGTTATCACCGACGAAATTCTCGAAGGCGCGCGTGACGGCCGCTCGGTCGCCGATCTGATCGGCCATGGCTCCACGATCCTCTCCACCGATGACGTGCTGCCCGGGATTGCTGCGATGATGCACATCATCCAGGTCGAATGCGTCTTCCCTGACGGCACCAAGCTCGTCACCGTGCATGAGCCGATCCGCCCGCCGCCGGGCGCTGCCGCCGACACCGAGCATCCCGGCGTCATCACTGCGCTCGACGGCCAGCTCGAGCTCAACGCCGGGCGGCGTCAAGTGAAGCTCACGGCCGTGAACACCGGCGACCGTCCGATCCAGATCGGCTCGCATTTCCATTTCTTCGAGGTCAACAAGGCGCTCGAGTTCGATCGCGCGAGCGCCTTCAACATGCGGCTCGACATTCCCGCCGGCACGGCGGTGCGTTTCGAGCCCGGCGCGTCGAAGGAGGTGTCGCTGGTCGAATTCGGCGGGCGCCGCGAACTGACCGGGCTCAACAATCTCACCGACGGCGTCGGCAGCGATCCCGCCGTGCGCGACGCCGCGCTGGCGCGAGCACGCGCGCGCGATTTCAGGGGAGCATAAGGTGGCGATCATCGAACGGCGCGACTACGCCGCACTTTATGGCCCGACCACCGGCGACTCCGTCCGCCTTGGTGATACCTCGCTGATCGCCGTGGTCGAGAAGGATCACGCCGTCTATGGCGACGAGTGCCTGCACGGTGGCGGCAAGACCTTGCGCGACGGCATCGGCATGGCCGGCATCACCTCGGCCGAAGGCGCGCTCGACTTCCTGCTCTGCAATGTCATGGTGATCGATCCCGTCATCGGCATCGTCAAGGGCGATCTCGGAATCAAAAACGGCCGCATCGTCGGCATCGGCAAGGCCGGCAACCCTGCGATCATGGACGGCGTCGATCCGCGGCTGATCGTTTCGACCGGCACCACCGTGCGCGATTGCGAGGGCCTGATCGCGACGCCCGGCGCGATCGACGTCCACGTTCATTTCGACAGCGCCGGCCTCGTCGAGCATGCGCTTGCCAGCGGCATCACCACCATGATCGGCGGCTCGCTCGGGCCGATCACGGTCGGCATCGATTCCGGCGGTCCCTTCAACAATACCGGCAAGATGCTGCAGGCCGCCGAAGCCTGGCCGATGAATTTCGGCTTCCTCGGCCGCGGCAATTCGCATCGCGCGCCGCCGATGGTCGAGCAGCTCGAGACCGGCGTGATGGGACTGAAGCTGCACGAGGACTGGGGCTCGATGCCGGCCGCGATCGACACCTGCCTCCGCGTCGCCGACGAGTACGATTTCCAGGTCCAGATCCACACCGATACGCTGAACGAATCCGGCTTCGTCGAGAACACGCTGGAAGCGATCGGCGGCCGCACCATCCACATGTACCACACCGAAGGCGCCGGCGGCGGCCACGCGCCCGACATCATCCGCGTCGCCGGCGAGATGCACTGTCTGCCGTCGTCGACCAACCCGACCAATCCGTTCACGGTCAACACCTTCGACGAACATCTCGACATGACCATGGTCTGCCACCACCTCAATCCGGCGATCCCGGAGGATGTGGCGTTCGCGGAAAGCCGGATCCGTGCGCAGACCATCGCCGCCGAGGACGTGCTGCACGACATCGGCGCGATCTCGATGCTCGGCTCAGACAGCCAGGGCATGGGCCGCATCCACGAGGTGATCTGCCGCACCTGGCAGCTCGCCTCGAAGATGAAGGATCAGCGCGGCGCGCTGCCGGACGATCGCCAAGGCTTTGGCGACAACGCGCGCATCCGCCGCTATGTCGCGAAATACACCATCAATGCGGCCAAGACCTTTGGCATCGCCGACCATGTCGGCTCGCTGGAGGACGGCAAGCTTGCGGACATCGTGGTGTGGCGGCCGGCGTTTTTTGGCATCAAGCCGGAGCTGGTGATCAAGGGCGGCTTCATCGCCTGGGGCGCGATGGGCGACAGCGCGGCCTCGCTGATGACCTGCGAGCCGATGCTGATGCGCCCGCAATGGGGCGCATTCGGCCGCGCGCCGGCGGCGCTGTCAGCTTGCTTCGTGCATCCGCTGGCGCTGGAGCGCGATCTCGCCGGCTCGCTCGGTCTGTCGAAGCAACTGCTGCCGGTGAAGGGGACGCGAAAGCTCTCCAAGCGCGACATGCTCTGGAACGATCTTTGTCCGAAGATCACCGTCGACCCCGAAACCTTCGACGTCTTCGTCGACGGCGCGCTCGCGACCTGCGAGCCGGCGCGCGAACTGCCGCTGGCGCGGCGCTATATGCTGAGGTGATGCGATGCTCGACAAGCTACGCCCTGCTGAGCGCACTGCAGTCCACACCGGTCCGGCCGCGGCGCGCGTCGGCATCGGTGGTCCCGTCGGCTGCGGCAAGACCGCGCTGATCGAGGCGCTGATCCCGGTCCTGCAGCGCCGCGGCATCGATTTCGCCGTGGTGACCAACGATCTCGTCACCAAGGAGGATGCCGAGCGGTTGCGCCGTTCCGGCCTGATCGATCCGGCGCGTGTCTCGGCGGTCGAGGCGGGCGCCTGTCCGCACACCGTGATCCGCGAGGACCCGACGCTCAACATCGCCGCCGGCGACGATCTCGAAGCGCGGTTTCCCGGGCTCGAACTGATTCTGTTCGAATCCGGCGGCGACAATCTCGCCTCGACCTTCTCACTCGATCTGGTCGACTGGTGGATGTTCGTGATCGACGTTGCCGGCGGCGACGACATTCCGCGCAAGAAGGGACCGGGCCTGCTCCGTTGCGATCTCCTCGTCGTCAACAAGGTCGATCTTGCGCCGCATGTCGGTGTCGAGCTCGAACCGATGCTTGCCGAGGCTGTCAGGGTGAGGGGTGGGCGGCCGGTGCTTGCGACCAACGCGCGCTCCGGTGCCGGCATCGAGGCGGTTGCCGATGCGATCTCTGCCGCTGTCCTCTTCCGCGTTTGACTCCGGCCGCCACGCCGAGGCGCATCTCGCCGCGGATCTCGCCGGCGGCCGCACCATGCTCCGGCGCCAGCATGTCGGCTATCCCTTTCACGTCACCCGCGGCTTCTATCTGGACGCCGCGCGACCCGAGTTGCTGACGCTCTATCTGCAATCGGCCTCCGGCGGCCTCTATGCCGGCGACCGCCTCAAGCTCGATGTGACGGTTAGCCCCAACGCTGCATTTCACCTGACGACACAGGCGTCCACCGTGGTGCATCACGGACGCTGCTCCGGCGCGCTGCAGCAGCAATCCATCACGGTCGGTCCGGGCGCGTTCTGCGCGATCGCGAGCGATCCCTATGTGCTGTTTCCCGGCGCCGATCTGTGCCTCGACACGATCGCGACCGTCGCCGACGATGCAGTGCTGCTCCTGGCCGACGGATTCGCCGTGCACGATCCGCGGCAGGCGGGGCGGCCGTTCGCGTCGTTCTCCAGCCGGCAGCGCATCCTGCGGCCGGATGGCCGCACCCTGCTGCTCGATCGTGGATCGATCCGCGGCGATGAGATGCGCGCTGGAGCGCTCGGCGACATGGCGGCCGTCGCGACCGTCGTGCTGATCGCCCCGCCGGACAAATTGCCCGATGTCGGAACGCTCGGCCAGATCGTCGACGGAAGCGGCTGCCTGTCCGGTGCTTCGGCGGCGCCGAACCAGGCTGGGCTCGCGATGCGGATATTGGCACCGGACGGTGGTACGCTCGCGCGCGGGCTCGAGGCGGCGTTCCATGTCGCCGGACGCGCGGCACTTGGCTCTGATCTCGCGCGCCGCCGCAAGTAAGCACAACGCCTGATGAATTGCAGCCGCGATTGACACTGCGCTCCCTCTCCCGCTTGCGGGAGAGGGCTGGGGTGAGGGTGCTTCCACGATGGGACTTTTCGTGTGGAGAGAGCCCTCACCCGGCGCTATGCGCCGACCTCTCCCGCAAGCGGGAGAGGTGAAGTCAACGGGGCTGCTCAGCGCCGCGCCAGGCGGAAGTAGAGTTCGGACAGCCGCCCCGGCAGATCCTCGATCCGGTGCACCATCATCGTGTTGCCTCGCCCGAAGATCCGCGACGACGCCTCAATGCCGGCCTTGCCGAGCACCACGCCGTAGGCATCGATGCCGCCGTTCTTGAGGCCGAGCGCGGCGCGCCGCGCATCCTCGACGAGGTCGAGCGGATCGGAGACGTCGATATCGGACGGCTCGCCATCGGTCAGCACGATCACAAGCTTGCGGCCGGAATTGGTCTTGCCGATGACCTTCCCCGCATGGCGCAGCGCGGTGCCGAGCCGCGTCGACAATCCGGATCGCAGTCCGGCGAGCCGCGCCACGCAGCTTCGGTCATACGGCTCCTCGAAGGACTTTACCGTGGTCATCCTGACGTCGTCGCGTCCGTCCGAAGCGAACGCCAGCAGGCCGAAGGGATCGCCGAGCCTTCCCATCGCCTCCGCCAGCACCGCAACCGCCAGCCGTTCGACATCGAGAACGGTTGCGCCGGAGGCGAGCCGGTCGCGCGTCGACTCGGAAACGTCGATCAGGAGCAGCGCCGCGAGATCCCGATGAACTGATGTCGATGAGCGGAACACGCGCGGATCCGGCTCCTGTCCGATGCGCAGCGCGATGCCGGCATCGAGCGCGGCGTCGATATCGATGTCGTGGCCCTCATGCTGCCGGTTGAGACGAATGGTGCGGCCGATCCGCACCCCGCGCACCAGTCGTCCGATCCGGCTGCGCAGCGCCTCGGCGTGGTCGAGCGCCGCCTCGATCAGGCGCGGATCACTGGGGTGCGCGGTGACCTCGCGCACCGTGGTCCATTCGGGGCGCTCGATGCCATGCGCGCGGTCCCATTCCGGGTATTTCGCGATGATGGTGCCGCGCTGGTCTGGCGCCACCGGCCGGCCGTGTCCGAGCGCTTCACCTTGCTCATCCGGCTCGTTGTTGTCACCGTCCCGCGCTTCCTGGCGCTCCATCCGCACCGCATCGACAGGCAGCTCCATCACCTCGCCCGCGGGAGGAGCATTCTCGCCAAAGTCCCAGAGTCCTGATCCATCATCGCGATAGACGGGTTCGACGACGTAGGTCTTGACGTTGAACTGCACCCGCATCTGGCCGAGGTCGTTGCCCAGGAGCATGCCGATCTCGCGGCTGATGGCGGGATCCTCGATGCGAGGCAAGGCTGCGGCGAACATCGCGCGGCCCTTGGCGACGAAGCTGTCGTCATCGGCATAGGCTGGATCGAACAGCGCCCGCGCCAGCCGCGCCATCAATGTCGGCGCCGCGACGACGCCCGACGGCGTGGCCACATGGTAGGGCGCCCACAGCCGCCGCAGGCCCGGCAGTTGCCGCATCGCCAGCGTCTCGATGCGGGCGTCCTCGATCAGGTTGACGAGCGCGATCTGCAGCGGCTTCAGCGTGCCGACCGGAAACAGGCCGTTGCCCAGCACCAGATGCGCCTGCGCATGCGCCGCCGCCGCCCGGAACAGCGCTCGCGCAGCATCGCCCTGCACGCCGCGAAAGGTTTCCGGCAGCCGGATCAGGGGGCCGGCAATCGAGGTGCGCCGCTGCGGCGCCTGGCTGTTGTCGGCGGCAAAGCTGCGCAGCAAAGGCGGCTTGCCCCAGAGCGCGGTGACGAAGGCCTTCAGCTCGATCTCGGTTTCCAGGAACGTCACGCCGCCGAGATCGCGGGCGATCATGCGGTGCGCGAGTTCGTCCTCGAGGCGGAAGAACGCCAGCCGCCGCGCCTTGTTGCCGGAGGCGAATTTCAGTCCGGCCGCGACGAAATTCTCGAAGGCGTCGATCGTGCCGGGGGCGAGAATTGCGGCGATGTTGTCTGCGACCGGCGCAACCGATTCCGGCGCTTGCAGCGCCAGCACATCCATCACCCGCCACCATCTTGCCAGCGTCGGACCGCTGCCGAAGACGCGTGTGGCAACCGGCAGCGCCTGCAGCGCGGCGGTCGCAGCCTGCGCGCCGGCGTTTCGGCAGATGTCGGCGGCCATCTGGCCTGCCACCAGCAGCGGTGCGATCTCCTGCCTGCCGGCAGCGCCGCTCTTGCTGGCCTCCCAATAGGCGATCAGGCAGGCGGGACCTGCATTGACATGGGCGAGCGTCAGCACGGCGCCGGCCCAGGCTTCGAGCTCGTTGACATCGAAACGATGCGAGAGATCGTCCCAGGCTGTCAGGAACAGCGGCCGCAACGTGTCGCGCTGGAGCATCAGGCGATGGATTTGGCGCGTCGCGCTGTCCTCCTCGTCGGGAGGCACCAGATGCAGCGTGACCTGTTTGGCTGCGTTCACGGCAGGCAGGCCTGGATGGCGTCGCTGAGCGCTGCGCGGATATCTGGATTGTCCGTGATCGGCAGCACGATGGAGGATTGCACGGCGACATCGAGCGGTAATCCCGCGCGCACCATCCGACCGGCATGGATCAGCATGCGGGTGGAGGCGCCTTCGTCGAGGCCATGGCCCTGCAGATTGCGCGAGCGCTGCGCGATCGCAACCAGGATGCCGGCAAGCTCGTCGTCGGTGCCGCTTTCGCGGACGATGATGGCGGCTTCGGTGGTCGGCGGCGGATAGGAGAAATCGATCGCGACGAAGCGCTGCTTGGTCGATTCCTTCAGGTCCTTGACCGCGCTCTGGTAGCCCGGATTGTAGGAGATCGTGAGCTGGAAATCGCTGTGCGCCGGCACGATCTCGTTGTGCTTCTCCAGCGGCAGGATACGCCTGGCATCCGTGAGCGGATGGATCACCACCGTGGTGTCCTGCCGCGCCTCGACGATCTCGTCGAGATAGCAGATCGCGCCGTGGCGCACCGCAAGCGTCAGCGGCCCGTCGTGCCACACGGTTCCCTGCGGCTCGAGCAGGTAGCGTCCGGCAAGGTCGGCGGCGGTCATGTCCTCGTGCGCCGCCACCGTGATCAGTGGCTTGCCGAGCCGCCAGGCCATGTGCTCGACGAAGCGGGTCTTGCCGCAGCCGGTCGGTCCCTTCAGCATCACCGGCAGGCGCTCGACATAGGCCGCCTGAAACGTCTCGATCTCATGGCCGAGCGGCTGGTAGTAGGGCTCGTCGGCGATCCGGTAGGCGTCGAGATTCATGAAACATCCTCCGTGCATGACGAAGGATTGATGCCGCAAGGCCGAGCGCCACCGTCCCTTCGTGAATGGGATTGGCAGTCGTTGCCTTGAAACACGCTGCAGCATCGAAGCGTGCGGACAGGCGATCAAACGCCTCAGGTCGCGATTAGAACGCGAAAGGGGCGCCAAGACAAGCGGAATGCGGGGTGGCAAGCGGTGCCGCCGGTGGCCTCGCCCTTCGAGACGCCGCTTCGCGGCTCCTCAGGGTGAGGGGAAAGAGTGGCGTGCACTGCTCTCAACCTCACTCTCAGTGTCGTCCCGGCCTTGGGTGAGGGCCTCGATCTCCGCGTGCGATCTCGGCGGCGTCTCAGCGCCGTAGATGACGAGGATCGGAATATCCGCGCGCCGAGTTCGCGGCGAGCAAAATTCCGGACGGCCGGCCTTACGCCGCAAGTCGTTCAAGTCCCTTCCAGTCGAAGTTGACGCCGTGGCCGGCGCGGGTCGGCGCCAGTGCCATGCCTTCTTCGAGCACCAGTGGATGCTCGATATAACGATCGAGGCCAAAGCCGTGCGCCTCGAGGTAGGAACGGTTCTGGCAGGCCGCGAGCAGGTGCACGGTGATGTCGTGCGCGCCGTGGCTGGTGACGGGAAGATTGAAGGCTTCGGCAAGCCGCGCAATCTTCATGAACGAAGTCACGCCGCCGCAATTGGTGACATCAGGCTCCGGATAGGAGACCGCGCCATTGGCGATGTAGTTCTTGAACTCCCAGAGCGTGCGTAAGTTCTCGCCCGCCGCGATCGGCACGCCGCCTGCAGCGAGGATCCGGGCGTGGCCGGCGACGTCGTCAGGAATGATCGGCTCTTCGAGCCAGGTGAGATCAAACGGCTGCAGCGCCCGCGCCGCGCGGATGGCTTCCTCCACCGTCCATTTCATGTTGGCGTCGGCCATCAACGGAAAGCCGTCGCCGAGATGCTTGCGCATCGCCTGCACGCGCGCGACGTCGGAGCCGAGATCGGGTCGACCCACCTTCATCTTGATGGCGCGAAAGCCCTTGCCCAGATTGTCGTCGGTCTGCGTCAGCAGGGCATCCACCGACAGATCGAGGTCGATGCCGCCGGCATAGCAGGGGACGCGCTGATCGAACCCACCGAGCAGGCGCCAGAGCGGAAGTTTGGCGCGCCGCGCCTTCAAGTCCCAAAGCGCGATGTCCAGTGCCGAGAGCGCGAGCACGGTGGGGCCGCCGCGCCCGCCGTAGTGCAGGCCCCACCAGACATGGTGCCACAGCGCTTCGGTATCGTCGGCCTCGCGGCCCTCGATCAATTCGGGAACCTCGCGCCGAAGGATGTCGGCGATGGCGCCGCCATTGCGACCGACCGTGTAGGTGTAGCCCACGCCCTCGGCGCCGTCAGCATCGCGCGCGCGAACGGTGATGAGCTCGAATGCCTTGATTTCGCCATGCGTGCTGTCGGACAGCGTGACCGACAGCGGAATCCGGTAGAGCCCGGTCTCGATAGTCTTGATACGTGCCATCGCGTTTCCACCTGTTTTTCTTGCAGGTTAGGACGATGCCGGCGGAGCGACAATCCCTTCCGTCGGGGAGCGCGTTGGTGATGCCAGCGTGCGATTTTGAAAGAGTGTTGGCAGGTTCGGGAAGACCGGCCTCTGCTCCAGAGGGATAGTAGCGGGCACAAGACGGAACCATCCATCGTCATCGTGAGGTCTGAATGCCCGAGCCGCGTCCATCTCCCGCACGTTCCGTGCTGGGATCACTCGTGTTGATCGGCGTCGTCGTTGCCGGCAGCGCGGCCGCCTTCGCCTACACCGCGGGGTGGCTTTCGCCCGAGCGCCTCACGCCCTGGAAGATGTTGGAGGCGTTGGCGCCTCCCAGCGGCCCGGCGCTCGGTCACCGCCGCAATCACGCCAAGGGTATCTGCTTCACCGGCGTCTTCGAAGCCAACGGCAATGGCGCCGCGATCTCGCGTGCTTCGGTGCTTGCTGCCGGCCAGTATCCGGCGCTGGGACGCTTCAATCTGGGCACGCCCAATCCGGAAGCCGCGGATGCCACGGTCCGCGTGCGCGGCTTGGGATTGCGGATCATGCCGCCGAATGGCCAGGAATGGCGCACGGCGATGATCAATGCGCCGGTCTTCGCTGCTTCGACGCCGGAAGGCTTTCACGAACTGCTGGTCGCAGCGGGCAGCAAGGACCCCAACGCCATGAAGGCGTTTGCCGAAGCGCATCCGGAGTTTGCGCCGTTCGGCGCGTGGGCCAAGACTGCGCCCTGGACCGGCAGCTATGCCGAGGATCGCTTCAACGGCCTCAACGCTTTCATCTTCACCGATAGTTCCGGCGCCGATCACGCGGTGCGATGGTCGTTGCTGCCGGAGGCGAAAGTCGCACCCGTCACACAGGATGATCTCAAGAAGCTTGGTCCTGATTTCCTTGAACAGGAGATCACGCAGCGCGTTCGCAGCGGCCCGCAGCGTTGGACCATGGCGGTGACGGTTGCCAATCCCGGCGATCCCACCGCGGATCCGACCAAAGCCTGGCCGGAGGATCGTCGCACCGTCGAGGTCGGCACGCTCGTCGTGCAGCGGATCGAAGCCGAGGCGGATGGTCCTTGCCGCGATATCAACTTCGATCCGACCGTCCTGCCTCCGGGCATGCGCACATCGGACGACCCTTATCCGGCCGCACGGTCGTCGGTCTACGCCAAGTCGTACGATCTCCGCACGGCGGAGGCCAAGGATTATCCACGAACCGTAACGGGCCCGAAGCCATGAACGCGATCCGCCATCACTTCTCTCCCTTTCAGCGCCTGCTGCACTGGATCATGGCAATCTGCATCCTGACGATGCTGTTCATCGGCGTCGGCATGGTATCGACGATCATGCCGAAATACGTGCCGCTGGTCTCGATCCACAAGACGCTCGGCACCGTGATCTTTGTGCTGGCGCTGATCCGCCTGGTCACGCGCTTCTATTACGGCGCACCGGCGCTGCCGGCCGATCTGCCGGAGCCGATGAAGCTCGCCGCGGAGTTGTCGCATTACGCGCTCTACGCCCTCATGATCGGCATGCCGCTGCTCGGCTGGGCCATGCTGTCGGCATCAGCCTATCCCGTCGAGCTATACGGCGGCATCTACCTTCCCGCGATCCTGCCGCAGAGCGACAGCCTGCGTACGCTATTGTGGAATGCGCATTTCTATCTGGCGTTCGCATTCTTTGCGCTGATCCTGATGCATGTCGCCGCGGCGCTGTTCCACGCGCTGGTGCGCCATGACGGCGTGTTCGCAGCGATGGCGCCGGTGCCGATCCACGATGAAGCCACGCGGGCCGAGTACAGAGCGGCCGAGTGAGATCACAAAACTCGCTTGCGCCGATAGCACATGTCTTGAGGCTCGTCAGACCGCAGGGGACGTCAGTGGATCGCCGCGACAAGATTCCCGACGCAAGTTAACCGGGTCGACAGGCCAACGCTGCAAGCGGCGGACCCAGGAGCATGGCGAATGAAGAATTGGCAACGGGGCAGGGAAGCGCGCGATGCTCGCGTCGAGGCCGGCGCGAAACTGGCGAAGGGCAAGATCGTCGAAGCGCGCGACGCCACCCGCCTGATGGAGGCGGTGATACGGCCGGGCGACCGGGTGTGCCTGGAGGGCGACAACCAGAAGCAGGCGGACCTGCTGTGCCGCGCGCTGCTCGCCGTCGACCTGGCCAAGGTGAATGGCCTGCATATGGTGCAGTCCGGCGTCGTGCTGCCGGAACATCTCGATCTGTTCGATCGCGGCGTCGCGACGAGGCTCGACTATGCCTATTCCGGACCGCAGTCAGCGCGCATCGCGCGCATGCTGTTCGGCGGCAAGATCGAACTCGGCGCCGTTCATACCTATCTCGAATTGTTCGCCCGCTATTTCATCGACCTCACGCCGCAGGTCGCGCTGATCGCGGCCGTCAGCGCCGATCGCGACGGGAACCTCTATACCGGGCCGAACACCGAGGACACGCCGACGGTGGTTGAGGCCACCGCCTTCAAGAACGGCATCGTGATCGCCCAGGTCAACGAGATCGTCGACAAGGTGCCGCGCGTCGATATCCCGGCGGATCGGGTGCAGTTCGTGGTGGAGGCCGACAAGCCGTTCTTCGTCGAGCCGTTGTTCACGCGCGATCCCGGCGCGATCACCGAAGGGCAGATTCTGACCGCGATGCTGGCGATCAAGGCCATCTACGCGCCCTACGGCGTGCGGCGGCTGAACCATGGCATCGGCTTCTCCACCGCCGCGATCGAACTGCTGCTGCCGACCTATGGCGAGCGGCTGGGGCTGAAGGGCAAGGTCGCCCGCCATTTTGCGCTCAATCCCCATCCGGCGCTGATTCCGGCGATCGAATCGGGCTGGGTCGAGCAGATCCATTGCTTCGGCTCGGAAGTCGGCATGGACGACTATATCCGCGCCCGGTCCGACGTCTTCTTCACCGGGCCCGACGGCTCGCTGCGTTCCAACCGCGCCTTCTGCCAGACCGCCGGCCTCTATGCCTGCGACATGTTCATCGGCTCGACGCTGCAGATCGACCTGCAGGGCAATTCCTCTACCGTCACCACGTCGCGCATCGCCGGCTTCGGCGGCGCGCCGAACATGGGCGCCGATGCCCGCGGGCGGCGCCACCCGAGCGAACCCTGGCTGCAGGCCGGCCGCGAGGCCGATCCCGACGGCTCGGCGCTGCTCCGCCGTGGCCGAAAGCTGGTGGTGCAGATCGGCGAGACCTTCGGTGAAAAGAATGTGCCGCTGTTCGTCGAGAAGCTCGACGCGCTCGCGCTCGCCGAGAAGCTCAAGCTCGATCTCGCCCCGGTGATGATCTATGGCGACGACGTCACCCACATCGTCACGGAGGAGGGCGTCGCGAATCTGTTGCTGTGCCGTGATGCGAATGAGCGCGAACAGGCGATCCGCGGCGTCGCCGGTTACACCGATGTCGGCCGCAGCAGGGACAAGAAAATGGTGCAGCGGCTGCGCGAGCGCGGCGTGATCCGTCGGCCGGAGGATCTCGGCATCGATCCGCTCGACGCCGACCGAAGCATGCTGGCGGCGCGCTCGATCAAGGATCTGGTCCGATGGTCAGGCGGGCTCTACGCGCCGCCCTCGCAATTCCGCAACTGGTGAAAGGATAGCGGCGATGGAAGACTTGAGCTTTCACCATCAGGCCCGCGGCCGTGCCGGCGGGACCAGGCAAATGGCCATCGTCGGGGTGGTGGCTTCCGGCAATCTGGAAGTGCTGGCGGAACGCGTGCTGCCCGAAACGGAATGCCTGCTGCAGATCAAGACGGCGGCCGAAGGCTTTGGCGAGGTGTGGGACGCCGTGGTCGCCGACTTCGTCGAGCGCTACTCGCCCGGCGGGCTCAAATTCTCCATCAATGACGGCGGCGCGCGACCCGACACCGTGTCGCTGCGTCTTGCCCAGGCCGTCCGGTTGATGGCGGAGGACGAGCAATGAGCGTCGCGGGTCTGGAAAGTTCGTCGGTGGATCAGGCGAGGGCGACAAGCTTTTACGAGGCATCGGCGCGGGCACGGGTCCGGCTGCTGCTCGATCCCGGGAAGCTTTGTCGAGTTCATCGGCCCCGAACAGCGCGAAGTCAGCCCGCATCTGAAGCTGTTCGATCTTCCCGCGCAGTTCGACGACGGCATCATCGTCGGCCGCGGGAGCCTTGCAGGATCGCCGGTGTTCATCGCGGCGCAGGAAGGCCGCTTCATGGGCGGCGCCTTCGGCGAGGTCCACGGCGCCAAGCTGACCGGATTGCTGCGCGCGGCGAAGGAGCTCAAGTCTGTTCCGGTCTTGATCCTGTTCGATACCGGCGGCGTCCGCCTGCAGGAGGCCAATGCGGGCGAGCTCGCCATTGCCGAGATCATGCGCGCGGTGGTCGAGGCGCGGACCGCGGGCGTGAAGGTGATCGGGCTGATCGGCGGCCGCTCGGGATGTTATGGCGGCGGCGGATTGATCGCGGGCTGCTGCTCGGCGCTCGCGGTGTCCGAGCAGGGACGGATCGCGGTCTCCGGGCCGGAAGTCATCGAGACCAATCGCGGCGTCGAAGAGTTCGATTCGCGCGACCGAGCCCTGGTGTGGCGCACCATGGGCGGCAAGCACCGGCGGCTGATCGGCGGGGCCGACCTCTTCGCCGACGACACCGTGCAAGCCTTCCGTGAGGCTGCCGTGGAATTGCTTGAAACCACCACGGGCTTTGGCATCGACACGCTGAACGCCGAGCAGTCCCGCCTCGAAGATCGATTGCAGCGCTTTGGCGCCTGCCGGGATGCGCTGGAGATCTGGGCAGCGCAGGGCGTTCCGGACGTTGCGTCTGTTCCTGCGTTGCCGGCCGATCAGTTCATCGAACTTGCCGACAAAGTCCGGAGGATTGCCCGTGACGCTCGATAGGATTCTCGCCTCGATGTTTCCCGACGGCCACGACGTGAAGGACGATCATGGTGTTCTGATCGGGTTCGGCACGTTGCGATCCGGAGGTCGCGCGCTGGTCATCGGTGTCGCGGATAGAACCGCGCTGGGCGTCGACGAGGCCATCAGGCTCTCCCGCATCGTTCTTGGCTCGATCAAGAGCGCAAGCGGTCCGATCCTGGTCATCGTCGACAGTGACAGCCAGCGCATGAGCAAGCGCGATGAGCTTCTGGGATTGAACGAGTTCCTGGCCCATCTCGCCAAGTCGCTCATCCTTGGGGACATCCAGGGACGTCCGACCATCGGCCTGTTGTACGGCCACTCGGCGGCCGGCGCCTTCCTCGCCACCGCGCTCGCGACCCGCGTGCTGGTGGCATTGCCGGGCGCCGATCCGGCGGTGATGGACCTGCCGTCGATGTCCAAGGTGACGAAACTGCCGATCGAGGTGCTGGAGCAGAAAGCCAAGTCCACGCCGGTGTTCGCTCCCGGCCTGCAAAATCTCGTTCAGCTCGGCGCCGTGCATGTCACCTGGGACGACACCGTCTCGCTGGCCGATCAATTGGAAAAACTGCTGCGCAACATGCCCGATGCGCGCGACCGACGCGACGCGCTCGGCAAGGAACGCGGTGGCCGGATGAAGGCCGCCGATATCGCGGAGCGCGTCCGTGAGCTTGCCATGCAAACCCCGCTGAGGGACCGATGAGGCGCCATGACCTGATCTTTGTCCGCCCCGAAAGCTGGTGCGAAGCGCTTGCTGCGCGGAGCGATCTGGCGGCCGATCCGCTGGTCGCGCCATGGGTCGAGAACGGCTGGCCGTTGATCGGCCGGCGGGCCACGCCTTGCGAGCGACATGGTGTGGCGGTGGGCCTGCCATTGCCGCCTTTTGCCGGCAAGCGGCGGCTTTCCTTCCTGATGCAGGCCGAAGACGTGCACTCGATCGCGCCGCCGCCCTCGTTGGGGGAAGCCGGCAGAATGGCGCCGCGCGCGTGGCGGCCGACGCTCGAACGTCTCGATGAACTCGCTTCGCTTCATTCAGTGGAAGCAAGGGTGTTCGGCAGCCTTGCCTGGTGCGTGTTGACCGGACTGGATTATCTGACCGATCGTTCCGATCTCGATCTGCTGCTGCGCATTGGTCGCGACACGGATGTCGCCTGCCTCGTCGCTGGTCTTGCCGAGATCGAGGCGCTGGCGCCGATGCGGCTTGATGGCGAGGTGGTCCGTGACGACGGCGCAGCCGTGAACTGGCGGGAGTTGCACGCCGGCGCCGACCAGGTCCTGGTCAAGACCATCGGCGGCGTTGCCTTGCTCGATACAAGTCTTTTCCTCGCTGGAGAGATACGATCATGAGTGTTGCTCTGGCATGGAGCGCGCAGCAGCGGGCGCCTCTTCCACAGGTGAAGGCGCCGTGCGCGCCTAATGCGGCGGCGATCGCGGCAAGCGCGGTCGATTGCCTGCTGCTGGAATTGGAGACATGGCCGAAGCCCGGCCTCGTGAGTCACATTGATCGCGGCAGCCACGAGGATATGGATGCCGGGATGCTGCGCGTCAGTGCTGAAACCATCGGCCCATATTTCGCAACGTTGGCGGAAGCCGGCGCCAGTGGCTGCGCGATGGAGCGGCTGAGGATCATCGGTCTCGAAGCCGAGGCGGCGATGTTTGCCGCGACGTCGGGCGTCAATACGCATCGCGGCGCCATCTTCGGCCTCGGGCTGCTGTGCGCGGCGGCCGGAGCAAGAAGCAACGGGCTGGTCGATCCCGCTTTGTCGTTAGGAGCAACCGTGACCTGCTTGTGGGGCAGCAGCATCCTCGGTGGGCCTGTGCTGCTCCACAGCCATGGGATGAGGGCCCGTCGTCGTTTCGGTGCCGGTGGCGCACGCTCGGAAGCGGCCAAGGGATTTCCCAGCGTCTACCACGTCGGCCTGCCGGCCTTGCGCAGGGGAGCTCTTATTGCTGCCGATGACGCGGAGGCCGCACGGGTCGAAGCGTGCTTTGCGCTGATCGCCGTCGTCGAGGACACCAACCTGCTGCACCGCGGCGGGCTGGACGGCCTGCTGTTTGCGCGCCGCGTGGCGCGGCAGTTTCTCGGCCGGGGCGGCGTAGGTGCGCCGGATTGGCGGGAGCGTGCCGGTGCCATCCACGATAGCTTCGTCGTCCGCCGGCTCAGCCCCGGCGGATCGGCCGATCTGTTGGCCATGACTCTTTTCGTCGATGCTCACGAAAGGTCCTGTCCGTGATGTCCGATGCGATGCTGGGCTTGCCATGACCCTCGCAATCCTCTGCTCCGGGCAGGGACGGCAGCATCGCGATATGTTCGCTCTTACCGGCGATGCCCCCGAGGCCGCCAGCCTGTTTGCCCATGCGGCGACTCTGCTTGGCGGCCGCGATCCGCGCCAGATCGTCCGCAGCGAGACCGCGGAAGCGCTGCACCACAATCGTATCGGCCAGATCCTCTGCACGTTGCAGGCACTGGCCGCAGCGTCCGTGCTGCGCGACCAAATGCCGGACCGGCTCATCGTCGCCGGCTACAGCGTCGGCGAGGTCGCGGCCTGGGGCGTCGCGGGCCTTGTGAGCATGACGGATACGCTCGACCTCGTGGCCTGCCGCGCGGAAGCGATGGACGATGCCACGCGTCCCGGCGACGGAATGCTGTTCGTTCGCGGCCTTGCCCGCGATGTGATCGATAGCTTATGCGAGCGCCACGATGCCGAAGTCGCCATCGTCAATCCGGGCGATGCATTCATCCTGGGCGGAAGCCGCGCAGCATTGAACGCGCTCGCCGATGATGCGAAGGCGATGAATGCGGCCCGGGTGGTCGACGTGCCGGTGGAGGTTGCATCCCACACCAGCCGCCTTGCCAAAGCGTCGACGGAATTCCGCGACCGGTTAAGCCAGCTTGCCGTGACGTCTCTGCCAGCCGGCGGCATACGGCTTTTGAGCGCAATCGATGCCGCGCCCGTCATTGACGTCAAAACCGGGCTCGACAAGCTGGCGGCCCAGATCTCGCAAACGGTGCAATGGGCCGATTGCCTGCAGGCCTGCATCGAGAGCGAAGCGACGGTGTTTCTGGAACTCGGGCCGGGACGCGCGCTGAGCGAGATGGTGGCTGGCGCCCATCGCGGTGTCCCGACCCGATCCCTGGATGACTTCAGAACGCTCGGAGGGGTGCGCGCGTGGTTGGCTAGCCATCTCGAGCGCTAAGTTTCATGCGGGAAGCTACTCGAATGCCGCGTCGAAGATCTCGATGTCGATCAGCGCGGGCTTCGCAATCAGCGTGTCATCGGGCTGACGCGACAGGCAACGCCGGAGCGTGGGAATGACGATGTCGTTGAACTTCTGGTGCGCCCAGGTCAGGTGCGCGACTGCCACGCCTGCGGCCTCGTAGTCCAATCGCCGCTGCAGCCCGTCGCTATCGAAGTAGAAGATCTGCTCCCGCGAATGCGTAACGATGGTCGGCGGGAACAGCGCGCGGAGGCGCCGCCAGATCTGGTTGCCGGTGTTCCAGGGAGGCAGCTCTTCGGTCTCAATTTCCGGTTGCGCAAGCAGGAATGGGGTCGTCAGACAGTTCCAGAGCGAGAGGCCGCAAAAATAGGCCAGGCGCAGATCGTCCCACGGCGTGTCGTCGTGGTGATCCGAGAAGGCCGTCTGCGGGTCGCGGCACGATCGCAGGATCTCGCCTTGGAGGCTCTGGATGGCGACCCAGTCGGGCTGATACAGGCCGCATCTGTCGGGGGCGGTGAAGCCGGTGAATTGCAGCGTCTGTACCTCGGTCGATCCTTCCACGACCATGTCCTTGAGCCGCCCTGCATTGCCGATGCGGGAGAAAAGCGCGCCGTCGATGGAAATGTGGACGGTGAATCTTTTCAAGCGACGCCATCGTTCCAGGCCACCGCAGGCCTCGAGAGCGTCATCAAGCAATGCCATTCGCAAATCCCGTCTTCGACCAGCGCCACAAGCTCGGCGAGCATGGCCCAGTACGGGACATTTTGCGCGTTAGATGTTGTTAGATACGCGAAGCCAGTTCATCGAGCAGTATTTTTACGGACCTGAGATCGGCGCTATCGAGGCCTTCACGGTACCGTGCATAGAGCGGAGCGATCAGCGCATGGGCTTTTGCGGCATCGCCCCGTTCATGCCAGAGCCGTCCCAAGGTGGCGGCCGCCCGCAATTCCCATCCGAGCGCGCCTTGCTCGCGGGACAGAGCGAGGGATTGCATCAGATGGATTTCGGCCTCGGCAGGACGGGCCGAGGAAGCCAGCACGTGTCCCTTGACGCGGAGCAGCTCCGGCAGGTCGAACGATTGCCCGGCGCTGTCGCGCTGTGCGATCGCCTCGTCGATGATTCCGAGCGCCTCCTCATATTGCCGCACCTGCACCAGGCCTTCGGCGAGCGCTGCCGCGAATACTGTGCTCAGGATCTTGTGCCGCGTCTGCCGTAACGTTCCGGCGCCCTGGCGAAGCAGCTCGATGCCGATCTTGGGCTCTCCGCGGCCGATCAACAGTTCGCCCTTCAGTCCGAGTCCCACAGCCTGGTAGGGCCCGAGAAAATGCCTGGCCGCATGATTGATGAGGCGTTCGATGAGCCTGTCGGCGTTCTCCCAATCACCGACCCAGAGAAACACGTATATCGACCATACCAGGCCAATGCCGATCGTGAGCGGCTGCTGTGTGCGATCGGCCTCGCTGACCGCATATCTTGCCGCCTCGATGGCGCGATCGGGGTGCCCCGTCAGCCAGAGACTGCGCGCGAGGGCTACCAGCGCGACGATCCGGTCATCATATCCCAGGCGCTGCATGCTGATCCGCAGGCTGGTCGGATCGTGGGTCATGGCGCTCTCGCATTGCATGACAGCGTCGTTCTGATTCCCGATCAGGTGGTTGGCGACCCCGAGCATCCATTCCGCGGTACGGATGGCGGCGGCATCGTTCAATGTCCTGGCGACAACCGCGCCGCGCTCGCCCAGCACGAGCGCGCCACGAAAATCACCGATCCGGGTCAGATAGATATGAAACTCCCGCAGCACCCATAGCTGCCAGTGCAGGTCGTTGTGGGACTCTGCCAGTTCCAGGCCGCGGGTAAAGGCCGCATGGACTTCTTCGGTGTTGCCTTGCGTGAACATCAAGGACACGCCAAGCACGGCCTGAAGCTCCATCTCCTGGCGCTGGTCGATAATTCCTGGATCGAGCCCCGCCAGTGCCTGCCGTGCCCAGCGATGGCATTCGGTCAGCAGCGAAAGCTGCAGGAAGAATTGGGCGGCCGCTGCGGCAAGCCCGATGCCGATCGCGCGGTCGCCCTGATCCGAGAAGCTCCAATCCAGGGCGGCGCGGACATTGGCAAGATGATCCGCATAGGGAGCGAAGCTGTCGAAGCCTGCGGTTCTCGCGGCGATGCCCGCAAGGAGATCGCGGAAATAGATCGCGTGGTTGCACGATATCCTTGCAGCTTCGCCGCTTTCCGCAAGCTTCTCCGCGGCGAAGGCGCGCGTGGTATCGAGCAGCCGATAGCGCACCGGCTGGGTCGTTGACGGCAGCGAGATCAGCGACTTTGCCACCAGGTTTGCGATCGCCTCGACCGCCTCGGCTTCATCGGTCTCATCGCCGCAGGTCACCGCAAGGGCGGCTTCGAGCGTAAAAGTGCCGGCGAACACCGACAGCCTGCGCAGCGTGACGCTTTCGGAAGGCGTGAGCAGATCGTAGCTCCAGCCGAGCGCCGCGCTCAGCGTCTGATGCCTGGGCACCGCGGTGCGCCGGCCCTGCCACAACAGCGAGAAGCGGCTGTTGAGCAGCGTGGCGATGCCCTGAATTCCGTAGGCGTTGACGCGGCCGGCGGCGAGCTCGATCGCCAGCGCGATGCCGTCGAGCTTGCGGCAGATTTCCGCGACCAGCGGCGCTTCGGCATCGCCGAGCTCGAACCCGCCGAGGCTCGCGGCGATGCGTTCGACAAACAATTGCGCCGCGGGATAGGCCAGCACGTCTGGCGCCGTGATGGTGGCGCGCTCCGGCGGGCAATCGAGCGGAAACAGCCGATGCACCTGCTCGCCTTCGGCGCGCAGCGATTCGCGGCTGGTTGCCAGGATGGAAACCTCGGGTGCCTCGCGGATGATGCTTTCCACGAGCATCGCCAGGCTTTCGAGCAGATGCTCGCAACTGTCGAAGATCAACAGCATGCGTTTCTCGCGCAGAAACGCCAGTATGCTCGGCACCGGGTTGTCGGAAGAGACCGAAAGCCCCAATGCCGATGCCAGCGCGCTCGGCACCAGGCGCTTGTCGCGCAGTGCGCCGAAATCGACGAACCTGACCATTCCGGAAAAAGCGGGAAGCTGACGGTGTCCTATCGCCAAGGCCACGGCCGTCTTGCCGATGCCGCCCGGTCCGACCACCGTGACCAGGCGGTGGCGCGCGAGCTCGGCGGCTATCTTCTCGATCGTTTCAGTGCGCCCGATCATCCTGGCGATTTGCGCCGGAAGAGGCGGGCTGCCGGTCGGCGTTGCGACAGGCGTTGTCTCGGCACGCACGATCGGCGCGGTGAAGCAATAGCCGCGGCCAGGAACGTTCACGACATATCTCGCGCCCGACGCGCTGTCTCCGAGTACCTTGCGTAGCGCGCTGACGTGGAAGCGGAGGCTGCCCTCATCGACGTTCACGTCGGCCCACACCCGGGACACCAATTCCCGTTTGCCGATGACCTCGCCGGCGCGTTCCGCGAGGAAGATCAGGATGTCGAGCGCGCGGCCTCCGATATGTACTGCAGCGCCATCCTTTTCGAGCAGCCGCGCTTTCGGCAGCAGTCGGAATGGTCCGAATGCCAGCGCCGACTCGTCAGTATTGTCGCCCTGCACGCGCTACCTGCCTGCTGCGAAAGCCGCCTTTGATCCAACCACGATTTGTGCCCGGATTAGGGCACGAGTTTGGACGGGATGTCCTCCTACTGGAGCGACTTGTGATCCACGTCGGGTTCCCGATTCTATCGGTATCGTCTCTGGCCGGCGCCAGCAACCTGTTCGAAAAGCAAGCCGCGGCAGTCGCGGCAAGCGGATGATGTATGAAGGGAAAGGGGGGCGGGGGCCGTCCTGGGATGGGGCGGGGGGAAGGACGGCCCCCGGGGGCTCGTTGCCTTGGGAGGGGCGCTGCGAGCCTATAGGCGCAAGCTGGTGGTCTTGAATGCTTACAGGTGAGAAGGTGCCAGATCGGATGGGAGCAGGTCTTTCGGATCTGCACCTTCATTTCGAGTTCGCATGATCGCGGTTGCCAGGCGGACGCAAAATCAATCGGCGTCCTCATCCCGGAGCTGCCAGTCTTGCATCCGTTGGCGAGCCCGGATGTTGCGAGCTCAGCTCATCCAGCAACTCTCTGGCCGCCTTGAGCGCGCGGCTGTTGAAACCCTCGGTAAAGCGGCCATAGGTCGGCGCGAGCAATTGCCGCGCCTCCGCAGCGCGATCCTGCCGGAGCCAAAGTCTTGCGAGGCAGGTCGCGGCAACCAGCTCCATCGCGAGCGCCGATTGACGCCGCGCCAGGTCGATCGAATCCTCGAGGCAGCGCTCCGCCTGCACCAAATCTGGGCTTCTCGCTGCGAGCAGCACTTCCGCCTTGGCACGCAGCAGCTCGGGCATGCAGAACATATCCTTGTTGTGCCCGACACGGTCGATAGCCTGATCGATCGTATCCAGCGCTTCCTTTTCCTGCCCGATCGTGGCGAGCGCCTGCGCCAGCGCGATGCGGAAATCCGCGAGCGAGCCATATCGATGGCTGTGCATGACTTCCAGCGCGCCCCGCAGCAGCGCAATCCCGGTCTCGACCTGGCCCTGCGCCACCAGGACAACGCCTTTGGTGCCGTAGCCAATCGTCTGGTACGGGCCCAGCGAATGCTTGCTGGCTTCCAGGATAAGTCTGTCGGCGTATTCTTCGTAGTTCTCCGTTTCCGAGTTCCAGACGAAGATCGAGAATGCCCAAAGCAAGGCCATGCAGAGCTTGACGGGATGGCCGATACGCATCGTATCGGCGATCGCGCGCCGCGCCGTGTCGACCGCCTGATCGGGATATCCCTGAAGCCACAGGATACGAGCGAGCGTAATCCGCGCGCGACTGAAGTAATCGTAGTTCAGGGGATCGTCGACATCCGGTTCCGAGCCCGGCAATTGCAGTAGCGCGGATTCCACATAGGACCGGGCCCGCGGCGTGTCTCCTGCAAGATGGCAGGAGACACCGAGCGCTATCCGCATATGAGCCAATCTGATGGGGTCGCCGTGATCGGAGGCAACGGCTTCGCCTCGCCTGGCGAGCGCCAGGGCTTCGGTGAAATTTCCCGTCCTCATCTGGAACACGTGAAGCCGCTCGGTCAGGCGAAGCTGGCTTGGTACGTCGCCGATCTCTTCGGCTATCCGAAGCGCTCGCGTCAGAAAAGCGTGGACATCGTCGGTGGTCCCCTTGGTGAGCAACAACGCCAGGCCCAGGGCGGCGTGAAGATCGAGGTCGTATTTCAGGCTGTGATTTGTCGCCTCGAGCTGCCCGATCGCACGCCTCGCCCAGAGCTGGCATTCGGCGAACAGGGACAATTTGAGAAAAAACGGCATCGCCGCTGCTGCCAGGGCGACGCCCGTTGCACGGTCGCCGCGTTCGGAGAAGCACCAGGTCAGCGCTGCACGTATGTTTCCGAACTGGTCGGCGATCGCCGCAAAGCCGTTCAATTGCGATGAGGCAGTCGGGCCGTTGCCGATCCCTTGCAGCAGATGCAGGAAATAGCGGGCATGCCGTCGCGCCGTCGCATCGGCGTCCGCGCCGGCGGCAAGTCGTTCCAGGGCATAGGCCCGCGCCGTATCGAGCAACCTGTATCGTGTCGGCGTGTCGGTTGCGCCCGCCGCAAGCATGGATTTTGCAACCAGGCTCGCAACGGCCGCGATCACCTGTCCATCGTCGGCGTCGTCAGCCCCTGCAACCGAGCGGGCGGCTTCCAGGGTGAAGGTGCCGGCAAACACGGATACCCGCCGCAGCACCATGCGTTCCGGCTCGGACAGCAGCTTGTAGCTCCAGTCGAGCGTCGCGCGCAGGGTCTGGTGCCGCGGCAGCACGGCGTGCTGTCCTTCGCCCAGGAGCTTGAACGCGTCGTTCAGCAGCGCGACCGTGTCCTTGATATTGGAGGCGCTGGCGCGACCGGCGGCGAGCTCGATCGCCAGTGCAATGCCATCCAGCCTGCGGCAGATCTCGCCAACCAGGCGCGCGTCCGCGTCGCTCAGTTCGACGAACCGGCCACCGCTCGCGGCCGCGCGTTCCACGAAGAGCTGGACTGCGGGAAAGGCGAGTGCCTGCGCAGCCGTCAGGCCGGCGTCATCAGGTGGGCTCGAGAGCGGCTGCAGACGGTAAACATGCTCGCCCTCGACCCGCAGCGACTCCCGGCTGGTGGCCAGGATATGGAGCTGCGGCGCCTCGGCACAGAGCCGCTCGGCCAGCGCAGCGGACGTCTCGATCACATGCTCGCAGCAATCAAGAATCAGCAGCATCCGCTTGTCGCGGAGCAGGTTCACCAGACTGTCCGAGGGATCTCCGGCTTGGCTGAGGAGGCCGAGTGTCGAGGCGACGACGTTTGGAACGAGCGCGGGGTCATAGAGCGCCCCAAAGTCGAGGAAACGGACCGCGCCGGCGAACTCTTCGAGCAATTCGTGGCCGGCAGAGACCGCCACGGTGGTCTTGCCGACGCCGCCGGGGCCGACGATGGTGACGAAACGCTCGCTCCTCAGCTTGGCCGATATGTCGCGAACGGTCTGATCGCGTCCCACCATTCGCGTCGGCCGCGCCGGCAGATTGTGAGGCGGCTCGAAGGTCGGTCCGATCGGGGACTGTTCTTGACTGTTCGAATGCGAAAGCCGCCCGACGAAGCAGTAGCCCTGTCCCGAAACCGTGGTCAGATACCGCGCGCCTGCCTCACCGTCGCCGAGCGCCTTTCGAAGGCCGGCGATCTGCACCCTGAGGCTGCCTTCATCGACAAGGACGTCCGGCCATACCTTGGCCAACAGGTCATTCTTGCTGACCACGGTGCCCGCCCGCTCAACCAGCGCGATGAGAAGATCAAGCGCCCGGCCGCCGAGCTGAATCGGACTGCCGTCCTTCTCCAGCCTTCTTTGCGCTGCATGCAGCCGAAACGGGCCGAAGGAAACGGTCCCAGGCGCTGCCGAATCGCCACCGGCCTCGCGGACGGCACGTTGCATGCGGTCGCCCATGTCGGGACCTCAATCAAGCAAGTGGCCGACGCTCTCCGTCTTTCACCGCATGAGCTTGATGCGCACCGGAGCAGCACGTCGCGGTGCCCGCCCGAACTCCAAATAACCTGAGATCGTCGAGGGACCGATGCCCGGCATCATATTGCTTTCCGACCGCCTAGCAACCTTAGCCAAAGGTGTTACCCGATAGACAAAGGTGTTACCCGATAGACAAAGGTGCTACCCGATCGCTCCGCGTTCGACATGCCGACATAGGAATAATGTCATTCCGCGCGGCAAGGCCCGCGAAGCGCGCGAGCTGCCACACGGCGGTGATGCCGCTTTTTCAATCGAATGATTGCAGATGACTATGGTGTGCGGCGGGTGTCGCTGGTCGCGACACCGCCCCAGGTGCTTCACAGCGGAGCGTGATTGCCGGCGGCAAGGAGATTGTCCGCGTGACGTGCTCCAGCCCGTGTCCTGCGGAACGGGATCTTTGTCCGAGCGCTTTGGTCAGTCGGCGAAGGCGATGCGTTTCGGCTGGCGCTTCGCCAGCGCGCCGGCGTTTCTCCGGTGACGCGCTTGAAGACGGTCGAGAAATGCGCCTGGGTGCAGAAGCCCACCGCCAATGCGACCTCGGCGAGGGGCGTCTCGCCGTTGGACAGGATCGCCTTCGCGCGCTCGACGCGCCGATGCAGCAGGTATTCGCGCGGACGAAACCCTGTCGCCGTCCGGAACTGGGCCGCAAAATGCATGCGGGACAGGCCGGCGGCCTTGGCCAGATCGGCAAGACTGACGCTGCGATGGTAATGCGCGTTGACATATTCCTCGACGCGCCTGAGCCGCCATTTCGGCAGCGCGTTGACCTTGCTCCGCGGCGTCTCGAGCCGGGCAATATGCATTGCCAGCGTTTGACCGATGCAGCGGGTGAAAGCCGGATCCCTGGCATTGCCGCGCTCGATCAGCGCCCTGCCGAGCTGCTCGGCGAGGGAGTCGCGCAGCAGGATCAGGTCGCCCAGATCCTCGCCGGCCGAGCAGGGCTCGGCCGCGGCGCGGTGCCCGTGAAGATAGTCGGCCGAAACATGGAAGTGCAGGAAGTCGTACGGGGCGTGAAATTGCGCACCAAGCTGGGTCGAAGGCGCCGTGACATGCAGCGTGCCCGCCGGCATGACACCGTCGAAGATGATCTGGCGTCCCCGTGTCAGGGTAAGGCGCGTGCTCTTCAGGGCAATCGCCACGATATATCGGCCGGGCGGCGTCGCCGCCTCCTCGTATCGGGAACCGGTTTGCGAACCTGCCCAGCGCGAAATCGCGATCTCTCCGATTGCAGTCGCCTCATCCGGCTTCAGGTCGCGCCATTTGTGCTCCTGGGGAAGCCCTTCGGTCTCAGGATGGACGTGGTGCGTTTCCGAGCCGATCGGGAGGCTGACGTGAGGGTGGCCGAGCCTCTCGTTGAAAGCCTGCATAAGCATCGCTCATCCTTTCTAGTTTCGGTCGACCTGCTTCATCGCCTGCGACCGAGGAACTCTGAGAACGCAACAGTTGCGATGCTGAAGAGCATATGCCCTTCGCGCTATGATGCTCGTTATAGATGCTTAGCGGGTGTTAGATATTGCAAAACGCCGTAGCGTTCTCCCCCACGGGTCGAGACGAATTTGCTTTAGTTCTGAAAGAGTTGGTCGCGAATAAAACTGTGAAGGCAGCCGTTGGTAGGACTGTGCGTATACTTTCGTATAGCTTTCGGTTGTCCGCCTCGGCATCTCAGAACGAATGGGCAGTCGGAAAGTTTGCTTCTCTTCTGAAGAAAAAACATCCGACAATATTGTCGGGATTGTCAGGCCTCTTGCGATGTCGCCGCATCGCATCGCGTCACATCGACAGCAGCATGGTGGTCGTCACCTGTGTCCTGCGCATCCAGGCGATCGGCAAGGTGAATTGAAGCGAGCTGGAAATGCGTGATGTGACCTGATCCTGCAACTTCAATAGATCGGCCGCGCTGCCGTCGAAGCGATCCGCCCACAACTGCTCGCCGCTTTCGGCGTCGACCAGGCGGGCATTGATGCGAAGCTGGTCGGCGGCACGAAGCACCGAACCCAGCAACAGGTAGCGGACATTCAACTCCTGACCGATCCGTTTGGGATCGATCCTCTGGTTTCTGTCTGTCAGTGCCGAGCCGCCGGTAATGACGACAAGAGCCGGGATGTTGACCGACAAGTCCGTCGTCAGGTTCTCGACGACGGCGTCGCCGAAGTAATCCTGCGCGGGATCGCCGCTGAGATTCTCGAAGGGCAGGACGGCGATGGAGAGGCGGGGTGCCGGCATCACCACCTGCCTGCGGCTGATCCAGTCATTGAGCGCCTTGTAGGTGGTCCAATAGCCGGTCAGGCCACCCAATACCGTCCCTACCGCGGCGAGCCCGGCTATTCCCGTGACGATGCGCCTGGTGCGCTGATGCCAACGCGGAGCAAAGCGCCATCCACGTGCGACACCCCGCGGTCGCTCCGACAAGGTGTTCGAGCTGGCGATCGTCGCCGTCTCGCTGTCAAATGCTCGCCCGTCGTTGAGCATGGCGATAGTCCGATCCTGAACGAATATCCGTGCGGCGATTGCATTGAAGCCGCGCCCATAACCGCGCGAACGATACGCCAGCGGACGCGGCTTCGCCAGAATGCGCAACAATTTTTCGTTCGTTCCGGAATGCCAGTCGTACTTTTTGGATATGTGCTGCAGACGATTCCCGACGATCAATCCTGACGCGCCGCATTCCGTGCATTTCCGAAAGAGACGGGCCGCTTTCGGAACATCCCTTCACAAAGCGTCGTTACAAATCTCAGAATCGGCGGCGCGTTCCGGAGGCGTCCGCTATGCTCTCTCTCAGGCATGCTCGCCGGGCCGCTTCACCGCGCCGTCCTGACGTCTTCCGGCGATTCCACGTAGTAGCCCGAATAGGTATCCACGAAGCAGAGATGGTCATGGACCTCCTTAACGCCGGCGGTGTTCTCGGCGAGAACGATCGCCGCCTTGCGCGTGCTGTCGTCGAAAATGACGCCATGGAGGTGGACGACGCCGTTGCGCACGGTGACCTGGAAGCCGGCGGGCCGCCAGTCCGTGTCCTGGATCTGATGCAGGATACGATCGCGGATATGCACGTCGTCAGCGGTCGGATCGGGGATTTCCTTCGCGAGGCTCGCGACCGCCTGAAGGATGTTGGCGCGCGTGATGATGCCGACAAGCATCTTGCCGCTCATCACGGGCAGGCGCTTCACGCCCTTCTTTTCCATGATGCGCACCAGTTCATCCAAGGGGGCCTGCTCGTCCACCGTGATCGGATCTGGTGTCATGACGTCTTCGACGTGACGGCCGCGTTCATGCACGAAATCGCCGGCGGCGCGGCCGGGCCCGGCGAAGAACTGCAGCCAACCCGGGCTTCGGCGACCGGTGCCGATCTCGCCGCGGCGGAGAAAGTCGCTCTCGGAGACGATGCCCTTGAGCGTGCCGTCTTCGCCCATCACCGGAAGGCCGCTCAGGTGACAGCGCAGCATGATATTGGCGGCATCCATGATGGAGGCATGAGGGCTGATGGTGATGACGTCCCTGGTCATGATCTGATGGGCGCGCATGGCATATCTCTCCCGAAGCTCTAGTGCGACATCAGCGTCGGCACGGTCATCGAGTGCAGCATGTCGCGCGTGACGCCGCCGAGCACGAATTCCTTGAAGCGCGAATGCCCATAGCCGCCCATCACCAGGAGATCGAGCGACTCGTCGGCCGCGAGCGACAGGATGCCTGCCTGGATCTCGGAATCGTCCATCCTGAGCGAGGTCAGCCGGGCCGGGACGCCGGCACGCGCCAGGTACCGCGCGAGATGGGTCGGCGAAGCCTCGCTTGGCACGTTCTCCTCTTCGTTGACGGTGATGACCGTCACCGCGTCGGCCGTCTTCAGGAATGGCATGGCGTCATGCAGGGCGCGCGCCGCAAGGCGGCTGCCATCCCAGCAGATGCCGATCCGCTTCGCCGTGAACGCGCCCTTGAACGTATAAGGCATGAACAGCACCGGACCGCCCGCCTCGAACAGGGTCTCCTGGGCGAGGTTGTTGTCGAAGGTGTCGCGATCGCGCTCGGGCTGCGACACGATCGTCAGGTCGTGCAGCCTCGCGGCCGCGCCGACGATGTCGGCCGCCTCGCCCGGAAGCGCGCTGAGGGCGCGACAGCGATAGCTGATGCCGGCATTCTTCGCCTGCGTCTCGAACACGCGCAACGCGCCTTCCGCCCGCTCGAGAGCGCGTTGTCGCTCGATCTCGTAGATCGAGGCGACCGCGGCGCCACCTTCCGCAGTCATCGGTATGCTGCTTGCCTCGTAACCGATCGCCAGCGCTTCGAGTTCAACCCGGTATGCGACCGCGAGCGATATCGAGCCATCGGCGACCGGACGCGCCGAGAGCTCCGTGGGCACCAGCACCAGAATATTCTTGTACATGAGCCTCTCCGTGATGAGGGACGAAGGCCGCCTCCCGGGGGCGGCGCCGTTCGTCGTTGGCCAAGTCACTATGTCAGCGCAGTCTCCTCCCTTTGTTGACCCACATCAAAGGGCATTCGGCTTCCCTTCTTTATTGGTTCACGCTGAGGTCGCAGAGGCAAGGGAGGATCGACATGGCACGCGTTGCATTGGTTACGGGCGGCGTTCGGGGCATCGGCGCCGCGATCGCACGGGCGCTTCAATCGGAGGGTTACCGCGTCGCGGCGACCTATGCCGGCAACACCAAGGCCGCCGAGGCGTTTCACGCTGAAACAGCTATACCGGTGTTTCAATGGGACGTCGGCGATTTCGCCGCCTGCGGCGCCGGCGTGAAGCAGGTGGAAGGCGCTCTCGGGCCGATCGAAATTCTCGTGAACAATGCGGGCATCGTCCGCGACTCTAGCCTGCACAAGATGACGAAGGCGCAATGGGACGCGGTGATCAATACCGACCTCACTGCCTTGTTCAACATGTGCCGGTCCGTGATCGAGGGCATGCGGTCGCGCAAGTTCGGCCGCATCGTCAACATCGCCTCGATCAACGGCCAGAAGGGCCAGTTCGGACAGACGAATTATTCGGCCGCGAAGGCCGGCGAACTCGGCTTCACGCGGGCGCTCGCGCTCGAGAGCGCGCGGGCCGGCATCACCGTCAATGCGATCTGTCCCGGCTACATCCACACCGAGATGCTGGATGCGGTCTCGCCTGAGGTCATGAAGGATGTGATCCTGCCGCAGATTCCGATCGGACGGCTCGGCCGGCCCGAGGAAATCGCGCGCGCCGTCGTGTTTCTCGCCGCCGACGAGGCCGGCTACATCACCGGATCGACGCTGTCGATCAATGGCGGCCAATACATGGGCTGAGCAATCGAAAACCATTGAAGCAAGGAGAAGCAATGTCCAGTTCTGCCACACGAAATACGACCGCGACGCATGCGCATGCCGTCGTGTGGATCGACCACCTTACGGCCAAGATCTTCTCGATGGGCCTCACGGGCGTGGATTCCATCGTGGTGCCGGCGCATCTTTCCTCAACCCATCTCCACCACAAGGCCAACAGCATCGGTTCAGGCAAGGTCGAGAGTGACCCGACGTTCCTGGTCACCGTGGGGCAGGCGTTGCAGAATTGCACCGACGTCCTGATCATGGGACCAGGGACCGAGAAGACCGAGCTGCTGCACCATCTGCAGGACACGCATCCGAGCATCATCCTTCGCGTCGAGGCGAGCGATCATCCGACCGACAAGGAGATCATCGCCCGCGGCAAGGAATTCTTCGGCTTCGCCTGAGCTGGAGCGCGTTGATTTCACCTCTCCCGCTTGCGGGAGAGGTCGGCGCGTAGCGCCGGGTGAGGGCTCTCTCCGCTCGTCGCGCAAGCGGAGAAACCCTCACCCCAACCCTCTCCCGCAAGCGGGAGAGGGAGCGCAGCGTCCATCGCGGATGCAATTCGGCCTGATCTGATCATGCCTCACTTCCGCTCTAACCCATCTCGCTCCACTTGAACGTCCTGGCGCGCCTGCGCCGGGACTTGAGCGCAACGCGCTTGGCGGCCTCGGCTGCGGCGAGATAGGCCAGCGTGATCAGCGCGATGGTGGCCAGGAGTGCCGGCGGCAGGCCGGTAAATCCGAGCATCGCGCCTGACGGCCCGAGCGTCAGAACGACGGCCGCGGCCAGCGCTCCGAGCGAGGAGATCACCAGCACGCGATCCGGCCGGCTGCTGCGCCAGGGCAGCCGGCGCGAGCGGATCAGGAAGATGACCAGGATTTGCGTGGCGATCGATTCCAGGAACCACCCGGTGTGGAATTGCGTGGCGTCGACATGAAAGACCTTCAGCAGGATGAGGAAGGTGGCGGCGTCGAACAGCGATGAGACCGTTCCCATCACCAGCGTGAAGTGCAGGATCTCGGCCATGTCCCAGGCTTGCGGCCGCGCAACGTCTTCGGCATCGACTTCGTCGAAGGGAATGCCGACCTCCGAGAGATCGTAGAGCAGATTGTTGAGGAGGATCTGCAGCGGCAGCAGCGGCAGGAAGGGCAGCACCACCGAGGCCAGCGCCATCGACAGCATGTTGCCGAAGTTCGAACTCGTGCCCATGCGCACATATTTGAGGATGTTGGCGAAGGTGCGCCGCCCCTCCCGCACGCCGGAGCCGAGCACCGAAAGGTCGGGCGCAAGCAGGATGATATCAGCGGCGGCCCGTGCCACCTCGGTGGCGCCCGCCACCGATATGCCGACATGGGCGGCGTGGATCGCCGGGGCGTCGTTCACGCCGTCGCCCATGAATCCGACCACGTGGCCGCGATGGCGGAGCGCGGCAATGATGCGCCGCTTCTGGTCGGGATCGACGCGGGCGAACAGATCGACGTGGCCGACCTGCGCCGCAAGGGCGCGGTCGGTGAGGCCGGCAATCTCGTCTCCCGTCATGATACGCCGCGTCGGCAGTCCGACGGAATGCGCGACATGGGTGACCACGGCGGCATGATCGCCGGAGATCAGCTTCACCGTCACGCCAAGCGAAGCGAGGTTCCTGATCGCCTCACGCGCATCGCATTTGGGTGGATCGGCGAACGCGCAGAACCCGACCAGCATCAGCGCGGTCTCGTCCTCCGTGCGGATGGCCGCCTGCTCGGACGGCATCGGCTTGATGGCGACGGCCAGCAGCCGGAAGCCGTCGCGGGCATAGCCCTCCTGAAGGCTGTCGAGATTCGCCCGCTGCCCGGCGTCGAGCGGCCGGGATTGTCCTTCGATCTCGACGGTAGCAGTACGCGCGAGGATGGATTCCGGCGCGCCCTTGACGATGAGGCATCGTTCGCCGCCATGGGAGACCAATACCGAGAGGCGGCGACGCTGGAAATCGAACGGGCATTCGGCGATGCGCTCCCACTTGCTCGGCGTCTCCGCTGCCGCCAGCAGCGCGTCGTCGAGCGGGCTGCGCACACCGGTCTGGAACGCAGCATTGAGCCGCGCCAGTTCGAGCACGCGCTCGCTCGTCCGTCCGGCCGGATCGACATGGGCCGCCAGCGTGATCTTCGCTTCGGTCAGCGTGCCGGTCTTGTCCACGCATAACGTATCCATGGCGCCGAGATCGTGGATCGCCGAGAGGCGCTTGACAATCACCTGTCGCACCGCCATCCGCTGCGCGCCTTTCGCGAGCGTCACCGTCATGATCATCGGCAGCAGTTCGGGCGTGAGGCCGACGGCGAGCGCCAGCGCAAACAGGAACGCTTCCATGGCGGGGCGCTGCGCCGCGAGATGCGCCAATAGCACGAACAAGGTGAGAAACAGCGTGAGCCTGAGGATAAGGACGCCAAGACGGTTCACGCCGCGTTCGAGCGCCGTCGGCGGCGCGTTGGTGGCGAGCTCCGCGGCGATCATGCCGAAGCGTGTCCGATGGCCGGTTTCGACGATCAGCATCACGGCATTGCCGCTGACCACGCTGGTCCCGGCGAAAAGCGCGTTGCTTGCTTCCGCGGGCAGGGCGGCCGCACACGGCGCGGTGCTCTTGCTGGCTGGAAACGGCTCGCCCGTCATCAGGGCTTCATTGACCTGCAGTTCGTGCACTTCGAGTGCGACCCCGTCCGCGGGCACAAGGTCGCCGGTGCGGAGGTGGACGACATCGCCCGGCACCAATTCGCTGACGGGAAGCGAGACGATCGCCCCGTCACGCAGGACGTCGGCCTGGATCGCCACCGAGCGCTGCAACGCCTCGGCGGTAAGTTCGGCGCGGTGCTCCTGGACGATATCGAGCGTCAAGGACATGCCGATCACGAGCAGGATGATGACGAAGCTGCCGACATCGCCGCTCATGCCCGAAATGGCCGCCGCCGTGATCAGGATTGCGACCAGCGGATTGAGGATGCGCTGCACGATCTTCTTGAGGATCGAGCGGCTCTGGGACGGCTGCATCAAATTCGGGCCGACGCGCGCCAGCCTGTCCCTGGCGTCAGCCTGCGCGAGCCCGCCACGCTGCGAGGACAGAGACAGCAGGAGCGTCTCGACCGGTGTGCACCAGAATGGCTCTGGCTTTGGTTCGGAGGGAGACAGGATACTCATGGGCTCTCGCAGCATGCGGTTCGGACCGCCTGATCCATGAGGGAGACCGTGGCAAACCAGTTTGACGCAGCTCAAACGGTTTGCGGCGGCGCTGGCGTAAATGGAGGCGATGGAGATTGGTATGACAGCCCAGGTCATGAATTCCCAAATCGTCCCATTCGAGCCGGTCAGGCCGCCGTCGCAGCTCGGCGCGGCGGTCCCCGCGGCGCGAGCACGGGCCGAGCCGGTATCGGCATTCGACGTGATCGATCATCTGGCCCATGCCACGATCGCCCGCTGGACCGGCGGCCTGTCTCCCGCCGCGTTGACGCTGGCGCTGCTCGACTGGCAGCTCCATCTGGCGATGTCGCCGGGCAAGCAGCTTACGCTGGCACGGGATGCGATCCGCGATGCGATGCAGCTCCTCGAGACGCTCGCGAACCCGCATCCGGTCTATCGCACCTGGAGCCTGATTGCACCGGCGCCGAATGACCGGCGGTTCTCGGAAGCAGATTGGGAGTTGCCGGCCTTCAACATGATGGCGCAGGCATTTTTGCTGACCGAGCGATGGTGGCAATCGGCCACCACCGATGTCCACGGCGTGGCGCGGCAGGATGCGGCGATTGCGGACTTCGCGATCAGGCAGGGCCTCGACGTGCTGGCGCCGACCAATTTCGCGCTGACCAATCCCGAGGTGCTGCGCAAGATCATGGAGAGCGGCGGCGGCAACTTCGTCGGCGGCCTGCACAACTGGCTCGAGGACTGGAAGGCGCTGGTGACCGGTCACGGCGCGGCCCATGAATTCGTCGTCGGCCAGAACGTCGCCGTCACCAGGGGCAAGGTGGTCTATCGCAACGAATTGATCGAGCTGATCCAGTATTCGCCGACCACGCCGCAAGTCCGTCCCGAGCCGATCCTGATCGTGCCGGCCTGGATCATGAAATACTACATCCTCGATCTGTCGCCGCACAATTCGCTGGTGCGTTTCCTGGTCGAGCGCGGCTTTACGGTGTTCATGATATCCTGGCGCAACCCGACGCCCGAGGACCGCAATATCAGTCTCGATGACTACCGGCGGCTCGGCGTCGACGCTGCGATCGACGTCATCAACCGGATCGTTCCCGGGCAGCCCATTCACGCCACCGGCTATTGCCTCGGCGGCACGCTGCTGTCGATCGCGGCGGCGCGGCTGAGCAAGGAGAAGCCGGATTGCCTTCGTACCGTGACGATGCTTGCGGCGCAGACCGACTTCACCGAGGCCGGCGAGCTCACGCTCTTCATCAATGAAAGCCAGGTCGCGTTCCTCGAGGACATGATGTGGCAGCGCGGGGTGCTCGAGACCACGCAGATGGCGGGCGCCTTTCAGATCCTGCGTTCGAACGATCTGATCTGGTCGCGGATGATCCGCGACTACCTGATCGGAGAGCGGCAGCCGCTCAGCGACCTGATGGCATGGAATGCGGACGCGACCCGCATGCCCTATCGGATGCATTCGGAATATCTGCGCCAGCTCTTCCTCAACAACGATCTTGCCGAAGGCCGCTATCGGGTCGACGGCAAGCCGATCTCACTGTCCGATCTGCATGCGCCGATGTTCGTCGTCGGCACGCTTCGCGATCACGTCGCGCCCTGGAAATCGACCTTCAAGATCCATTTCCTCGCCGATGCCGACACCACGTTCGTGCTCACCGGCGGCGGACACAATGCCGGCATCGTCGCGGCCCCCAACGAGCCGTGGCATTCGTACCAGGTCCTGACCAAGCTGAAGGACGGTGTCTATATCGGGCCGGATGAATGGCTGAAGGTCGCGCCAAAGCGGGAAGGCTCCTGGTGGCACGAATGGGTCAAGTTCCTGGATGCCCATTCCGGCGAACCGGTTTCGCCGCCGCCCATGGGTGGCGCCGGCAAGGACGCCATCGCGCTGGAGGATGCGCCCGGCCGATACGTGCTGCAGCACTAACGCGCTCGTTGCACCTCTCCCGCTTGCGGGAGAGGTCGGCGCGAAGCGCCGGGTGAGGGCTCTCTCCACTTGCGACAGCGCGAATCGTGGAGACACCCCCACCCCAGCCCTCCCCCGCAAGCGCAGGGCTATCGCATATGAAATAGAACTTGGTGGGCGGTCCCTTCGCGGCCCATCCTTCGAGACGCACGCTTGGGCGTGCTCCTCAGGATGAGGTCTGATTTCGCGGCGGGATCTTAGACCCTCATGGTGAGGAGCGTCGCTTGCGGCGCGTCTCGAACCATGAGGCCCGCCTCGTTCACAGCCACCAAACAGCCATATGCGATAGCCCTGCCCGCAAGCGGGAGAGGGAGCGCATCCGTCGCGCGGCGAAGGTTTATGGCTTGGGATCCCCCAGCACACCCCGCGGAAGACATCGGATGCTCCGCTCCAACGTCTCATCCGGTGTTCCCGACGCATCCACAATCGCCCAATCGACCGCGCCGATGTCGATGCTGTCCTGAAACAGCGCCACGTCTTGGGTTGCGTCGGAGGCGTCGTTCCGGCGCGCGCCGATGCGTGCAAGACGCACGGAGGTCCCGGCGACAAGGAATATGCCGGAGAAATCGACGCCGCATGAGGCCGCAAGCGGGCGAAGCAGCTTCCGCTCGTCTTCCTTCAGGAACGCGGCGTCGACCACGGCGGATAGTCCCTGGGCCAGCACGCTTCGTGCGCGATCGAGCATCGCGTCATAGACGCGTTCGGACGTTTCGGGCGCATAGGCGGCTTCGGGCAGTTTGACGAGCGGGTCGACGCCAAAGATCTCCTTGCGGATCACGTCCGAGCGGAGCAGCACCGCGCCGGGTGCGGGCTGGACCAGTGCGGCAATGGCGCGCGCCAGCACGCTCTTGCCGGTGCCCGAGCGACCGCCGATCGCGATCAGCGTCGGTTTTCCTGGCGCGATCAGATCGAGTGCGAGTTTGAAATACGACTGCGCATCCGACAGCACAGCGGCACCACCGCCTTGCGCATGCTTGGTCAGGAGCACATTGGCCCTGATCGCAGCGCGGATGGACAGGAACAGCGGCAGCATGGCAAGTGCGCCGGCGTTCTGCTGCCATGTGGCCTGCAGATAGGAGTTCAACAGCCGGTTCGCGGCAGCACGGTTGCCGAAATGCAGCAGATCCATCAGCGGAAAGGCGAGGTCGTAGAGCACATCCGTGGTGGCGATGACGGGATCGAATTCGATCGCATCGAACAGGCGCGGCTTGCCATCGATCATCACGATGTTGCCGAGATGCGCGTCGCCATGGCATCGCCGCACCATTCCGCCGGCGGCGCGCTGCTTCAGACGCGGCTGGCTCTTGGCGAGCAGATCGCAGCTCAGGACATGCAGCCGCTCGACCTCGGCGCCGGCAAGTGCGGAGTGGCCACGAAACGCTGTCGTGTTGCGCTCGATGATGCCGGGAAGCGACGCGAGCCAGGTCTTTCCATCTGAAACCGGCGCACTGTGGTGGGACGCCGCGATCGCTTCGGCCAGCGGCTCGGCGAGTTCTGGCGTGATCTCGCCTCTAGCCGCCAGATGGTCGAGCGTCCGGTTCTCGTCGAAGCGCGTCATCTCGACCGCCCACTCGATGACGTCTCCCTTGCCGCCGATTTCGGGGCCAGCCTCGCTTTCCGTGATCGGCACGACGTCGCGATAGATTTCCGGCGCGAAACGCCGGTTGACGGCGATCTCCTCCTCGCAGGCGTGCTTGCGCTTGGCGAGCGAGGAGTAATCCAGATAGGGCAGCCGCACCGCGCGCTTGATCTTGTAGACCCGATGCGGCTTCAGGAACACGATCGAGCCGTGCGTGTCGACGCGCCGGGTGGCCTGCCCGCCGGACGGCTTGCCGAGAAAATCCAGTACGCGGTCCTGATCGGTCGCGCCTTGATGTGGGGGCGATGGCATCATGGCCGCAACACCGCCGCGCCGACCAGATTGCCGCTGCGCAGGCGCGTCAGCGCCTCGTTGGCCTGATCCAGTGGAAAGGTGGTTGTCGTCGTCTCGATGCCAGCCTCGCGCGCCACTTTCAGGAAATTCCTGCCGTCCTGGCGGGTCAGATTGGCAACCGAGACGATCTGTCGCTCGCCCCAGAGAATGTCGTAAGGGAAGGATGGAATGTCCGACATGTGGATGCCGGCGCAGACCACCCGGCCGCCCTTGCGCAATGCGCGCAATGCCTGCGGCACCAGGACGCCAACCGGCGCATAGATGATGGCGGCATCGAGCTCGGCCGGCGGCTTGTCGCCGGAAGCGCCCGCCCAGTCGGCGCCAAGCGACAGAGCGAGCTGCTGCGCCTCGGTGTCGCCGTCGCGCGTGAAGGCGTAGATCTCGCGGCCTTGCCAGCGCGCGACCTGCGCGATGATATGCCCGGCGGCACCAAAGCCGTAGATGCCGAGGCGCTTGCCGTCGCCTGCCATCACCAGCGAGCGCCAGCCGATCAAGCCGGCGCAGAGCAGCGGCGCCAGTGCGACATCGTCGCCGTCCTCGCCGAGCGGAAAGCAATAGCGCGCATCGGCGATCAGGTGGCTCGCAAACCCGCCATCGCGCGTGTAGCCGGTGAAGCGCGGATGATCGCAGAGATTCTCCTTGCCTTCGCGGCAATAGGGGCAGGTGCCGCAGGTGAAGCCGAGCCAGGGCACGCCGACGCGCATGCCGGGCGCGAGGCCGTGGGCACCTTCGCCGAGCGCATCGACGCGGCCAACGACCTCGTGACCGGGAATGATGGGATAGCGGATGTCGGGCAATTCGCCGTCGACGACATGCAGGTCGGTGCGGCAGACGCCGCAGGCGGAGACCTTGACCCGCACCTCGCCCGGTCCGGGCAATGGATCGGGACGCTGCTCACGCAGGAGTGGCGCGTTGGGCGCCTGCAGGACCATGGCATACATCAGGAATACCTCTCTGCGGCCACAATGGAAACTTGCTGATCTTTCTTGCGTTGGTTCCAGTCTGCCGGGCATGCGCCGGGCCCCGTTTGATTTTGCTCAACCTCCGTCCTTCGGCCGGGCCGTAAAGTTCCGGTGCCAGCTTGGCTTACATAGGAGGCAATCATGATCAAGCCTACGGTCCCCGTCACAACTGATCGCAATGTCGCCCGTCGCGAGGCCAATCCCTTCGCATTCCTGCAGCAGGAAATCGATCGCCTGTTCGACGGCTTCTCCCGCAACTTCCCGGCGTTCAGCGCGGCCGGCAGAAGCCTGCCGAGCATGGATGTGAGCGAGACCGACAAGACGATCGAGATCACGGCGGAACTGCCCGGTCTCGAGCAGAAAGACGTCGAACTCAATCTTGCCGACAACCTTCTCACCATTCGCGGCGAAAAGAAGAACGAGCGCGAGGAGAAGAACAAGGACTACCACCTGGTCGAGCGCAGCTTCGGTTCGTTCGCGCGCTCCGTCGAATTGCCGGTGGCGCGTAAAAGCAGAAGATATCTCTGCCGAGATTTCCAAGGGCGTCCTCAAGGTGATCGTGCGCAAGCCGGAGCCCAAGCAAAGCAAGCAGATCGAGATCAAGACGGGGGCGTGACGCGGAAGGTGAGGGCGACGGAGGTGATTGCGCGTCGTCAAATCACCTCCGTCAGTCAGGGGCGATGCGCAGCATCGAACCCGGAATGACAAGTTGCTGGAACTGCTGAACACTGCACGGTATCTTGCGGCGCGATGATCGATGGTGCAGGCGAAGTCACTATCCTTACCGGTCCGCCAGGATCGGGGAAGACGACCACGGCAAGAATCCTTGCCCGCGAGCCGGGGACGGCCAAGGTGCATCTTCACGCCGACGATTTCTGGCATTTCATCAAGAACGGCGCGGTCCCGCCCTATCTGCCGGAGGCGCACGAGCAGAATCGGAGCGTGGTTCGTATCCTCGCAAACGTGGCGGAGGGATACGCCGAGAGCGGCTATTTTGTTCTCCTGGATGGCATTGTCGGGCCGTGGTTCCTGGAGCACTTCCGCTCACTCAGGGTCGCTCTGCACTACATCGTTCTTAGGCCGCCGCTCGAGATCGCCATCCAACGCTGCCGCGCACGCGGAGGCGACACGCTGACTGATGCAGAGCAGATCGCGGCGATGCATCAACAATTCTGCTCGTTAGGAGATCTCGAACGGCATGTACTCCAAACCGAGGGTTATGACCCGGAGCTGACCGCGCGTGAGGTGAGCAGGCCGTGCAGAGCGGCGCGTTCCGATTGCCGAGATGATGGGACGGCGCGCGGAACTGGAATAATGAATGGCGGCCCCGCGGCACTCTTCAGCGTCCTTGGGCGTTGTACAGTCAGGGCTTGAGCAGCCCGACAAGAGCAGCGCGGAGGAAGGATGGCTGTCGAGACGGAACTGAAATTCCGCGTCGCCACGCGCAACCTCAGATATCTGACCGGCTGGCGCCTTCCCGGTGGAAAAATGGGTGAGCGATCGGACAGCGATCTTGTCTCGACCTATTTCGATACCGGGAAACACAAGCTGAGGCGCCACGGCCTGACGCTTCGCGTGCGGCAAAACGGCGACACGAACATCCAGACGATCAAGGCGGCGAACGGCGCGCAGCTTGGCCGAGGCGAATGGGAAGCCAAGATCAAGAACCGCACGCCGGACCTTCGTGAAGCCGATGGCAGTCCGCTCGAGCCGCTCGCCTCAAGGAAGCTGCGCCGCAAGCTCAAGCCCGTCTTCAAGACATCGGTTCACCGCACCACCGTTCCGGTCCGAACCAGAAGGAGCGAGATCGAACTCGCCGTCGATCGGGGCAGCATCGTCGCGGGACACCGCGCCAGCCCCATCGAGGAACTCGAACTCGAGCTGAAAAGCGGCAGGCTGGCCGATCTGTTCCGCGTTGCCAGAGTGGTCGAGCAACGGTCCGGAGCCGAGCTCGACTTGCGGTCAAAAGCGGAGCGTGGCTACGGCCTCGCGTGCGGTAGCGAGGAGCAGGTCGTTTTCGCCGAGCCGATCGAGTTGGAGGCCGGCATGACGGCGAGCGAGGCGTTCCGGGTCGTCGCCCGCGGGACGGTTCGTCATTTCTCCGGAAATGCGGATGCGGTCCGCAATCTTGACCCGGAAGGCGTTCACCAGATGCGAGTGGGACTTCGCCGGCTCCGCGCGGCGATCTCGCTGTTTTCGAAGGTGCTGCCGCACGCCGGGACCGGAGCCGTCGAGCGTGAGCTGAAGTGGCTCACGGGTGAGCTTGCGCCTGCGCGCGAAATCGACGTGTTTATCACGGAGCAGGTCGAGCCGATTACGCACGACCGCGCGCTGAGCCGCGGCGGCAAGGCGATCAAGGACGAGATCGATGGCAAGCGCGTCCGCGCCTTCGCGCGGGCGAGGAGGGCGGTGAACTCGGAGCGGTTCCGCGGGCTGCTGGTCGATACGCTGGAGTGGATCGAGTCGAAGCCGTCCCCGCTAACCGGGCACATGGACGTTCCGATCGAAAAATTTGCGGCCAATGTCTTGCACCGCCGTACCAGGAAGGCGCGCAAGCAAGGCCAGCATCTTGATCGCCTGTCTCCGCGGGCACGGCACAAGCTCCGGATCAGGATCAAGAAGATCAGGTATGCTGTGGATTTCTTCGAGGGGCTCTTTCCGGCCAGGCGCGAGCAAAAGAGGCTTAAGCGCCTGTCCAGCCATCTCAAGAAGATCCAGGATGCGCTCGGCGCGCTCAACGATTTTGTTGCGCACCGGAAGATGGCGCTCGCGGCGGCGCTGCAGGCGCCGCGCCGGAACGGGCGGGCCCGTGCACTCGCGGCCGGCGTAGTGGTTGGCCGGGAAGACAAGGCGGTCAGGCCGCTGATGAAGACCGCTCTCAAGGAGGCGCGACGGCTGCAAGTGGTGTGAAGCCGGCGGCGTCTACTTCGATTTGCCGACCATCACGCGAGCGCCGCCGGCAACATCCGCTTCCCATCCGAACACGGAGCGCCCGCCGAGCGCAGGCGATCGGTTGCGCTCTTGCGCGACGAACGCATCGAACGAGGGGCCGGTTGCGGTTCGCTCCAGCAGGCGCGCCTGATTGTCGAGGCGCTTCAACGCCTGCATCTCCTCGTCGCGGCCGAGGCTCGCCTGCTGCACGGCCGATTTCAACACGCGGATGGTCTCATCATAGACCTTGATCGGCACCGGATAGGGATGGCGGTCCTTGCCGCCATGGGCGAGCGAAAACCGCGCGGGATCCTTGAACCGGTAGGGCGCGCCGTGGACGACCTCGGCGACCATCGCGAGCGACTGCACGGTGCGCGCGCCGACGCCCGGCGTCAGCAGCAATTCCGGAAAATCGCGCGGGCCGCATTCGGCGGCCGCCGCCAGTGTGCCATGCAGGCGGCGCGTGAACACGTCGCTGGCGCGCACGTCGTGATGCGCGGGCATGATCAGGTGTGGCAGCTCCGGTTGCGGGTCCGGCTGCTTCGACAGCGCGGCATACTCGCGCGCGATGCCGTCGGGTCCGAGTGCGCAGAGGAGATCGAGCTGCGCCGAGCGCGACCGTTCGGCGCGGTGGTCGGTCAGGTTGATGATCTCGCCCTGCGCGGGACCATCGATGGCGCTGTGCGGCTCGTCGACGAAGCTCTTCAGGTTTTCGGAATGCCAGTGATAGCGGCGCGCCTGGCGCTTGTCGCCGTTAATGCCCTGCTGCACGACGGTCCACTTTCCGTCCTCGGTGACGAAGAAGCCATGCAAATAAAGCTCAAAACCGTCCTGGACGGCGGCGCTGTCGACCTTGGCCACCAGCCGACTGGCGCGCGTCAGCGCCGCGCCATCGAAGCCGGTGCGTTCGCCGAGCGCGGTCAATTCGTCTGGCGTGCGACGCGAATTGCTGCCACGGCCGCCGCAGACATAGATGCCGAGCTCGCCCTGCAGCGGCGCGAGCCCGCGCTTCAATGCGCCGATCACGGACGTGGTGATGCCCGAGGAATGCCAGTCCATCCCCATGACGGCACCGAAGGATTGGAACCAGAACGGATGGGCGAGCCGCTGCAGGAATTCCTCGCGGCCGTAATGGTGGACAATCGCCTGCGTGATGATCGAACCCAGCGTGGACATGCGCTGGCCCAGCCACGCGGGCACGCGCCCGCTATGGAGCGGAAGGTCGGCGCTGCCGGTTCGTCGTGCCATGGGGCTCCCGATGCTGAATCAGGCAGAGTGTAGCAGCTTACTTCACCTCTCCCATAGGGAGAGGTTGCGCCCAACGGGTCGCGCCAAAGGCGCGCCCGATGACAGGCTCCGGCGCGGGTGAGGGGATCTGCTCTATCGAGGGACCGGGACCCCTCACCCGGCGCCGCGCGCCGACCTCTCCCTATGGGAGAGGTAAAGTGCCGCTCAGTCGCGCATCGTGCGCAAGGTGATGGAGTAGCGCGGCGCTTCGACGGCTGGGATGCTGTGCTCCCAGACCTGCCGTGCGGCGCCGGAGAGCAGGTAGATCGAGCGAGGCTGCGCCTCCAACGTGAAACGCTCCCACTTGTCGCCGGCCGGGCGGCGGAAGCGGAACTTGCATGGTGATCCCAGCGACAGCCCGAAGATCCGGTCGAACTGCGGCTTGTCGCGGTGCCAGCCGATGCCGACGCCGGTGTCGTATTCGGTGCAGAGCACCTGGGCGACTTCGGTCTGTGGCCCGCCGAAGGCCTCGACCCGCTCGATCACGGGGCCAAGCCAGTCCGGGATGACATTGGCTTCGCGCAGCCGACGCTCCGTGTAATCATAGCGGAAGCCGAACGAGGCTACGCGCCGCTTGCCCTGATATTGCCCGAACTGGAACGGTTGCAGCGGAAGCGCCGCGATGCGCGCGATCAGTTCCTGCTCGACTTCAGGCAAAATGAAATCGGCGGCATAGCGCAATCCCTCCGGTGCGGCGGGCACGGAGGAATTGTCGGCAAACAAAGCAAGCTGCTCGGTCAAGCCGGCGGTCCTTATCTCGGCATAGCAGGGTCGGTCCTTGATATAGGGCGGAACAGCGCGGCGTGAAGGGGCCGCCGATCGCATCGCCGGACCAGGTGCGGCGGCCCTTCACGCGGGCGCGCGTCACTCCGCAGCCATTTCCTGCGCACCGCCGAGCAATTTGACATTGAGCCGGCCGCCGGCAAACAGCATGTCGTCGAGCGCCTCGTCGATGTCGGCTGATATCAGCGACATGCCGCCGTCGCGCGCGATGCTGGCCTGCGCGAGGCGCCGCATCAGCTCCTTGATGAAGGCGGCGCTGACGCCCTCCGTGCGTCGCACCGCTTCATCGACGATGCTTTCATCAAGCGGCAGGTTCCTGCCATAGAGCCGCACGAGCTTGCCGCGGCCGATCGCATCCGGCAGCGGCACCTCGATCGCCTGGTCGATGCGGCCGGGACGGCCGGCCAGCGCGCTTTCGAGCTCTTCCGGCCGGTTGGTGGTGAGCACGAACAGGATGTCGGCGTCCTCCTTCAACCCGTCCATCTCGTTGAGCAGCTTGTTGAGCAGCGATTCCTCGCACGGGCCCATCAGCTCGCGGTCGCTGGCGATCAGGTCGACGTCTTCGATCACGACCATCGTCGGCTGCAGCAGGCGTGCCAGATTCATATAGGATTCGAGCAGCCCGATCTGCTCGGCGGTGATGATCAGTGTCGTATGTCCCGGCAGGTTGGTGGCGAGATAGCGGATGGTGTGAGTCTTGCCGGTGCCCGGCGGCCCATAGAGCAAGATGCCCTTGCGCGTCGACTGGCCAAGCCGGCGCAGCGCGTCGCGGTTGCCAACAAAGTTCAGAACGTTGCGTTCAAGCAGTCTTAGCGTCGGTTCGGGCAGGATAACGGCCTCGCGATCGACCGGCGGTAACCGGTGCACCGTTACTCCCCTTGAACGTCCGCGATACTCGGCTCCGCCGTCGAGCGAAAGAATCTTGCCGCGATAGGACCGCGCTGCCTGCACCGCTTGCTCGAGCTCCGAAAAGCAGCTCTGGACGAAGGCGTCGCCGGCTGCGCCGGTCGGCACCGCGATCTCGATGCGGATCGCGTCCTCGTTACGGGACTCGCGATAAATGGACAGCAGCACCGCGTAGCGAAGCTCGCCGGCGCGGCACAGCCACAATCCGTTGTTAAGACATTTCACCGCCGCCGGCTCGCCGACATCGACTTCATAATATTGCGGCGGCGCGATCACCGGCGCATTGCGCCCGTCGTTCATCAATCCTGCAAAAGTCAGCGTCTCGTAGCGATATTCTTCGTGAACGCCGAAGAAGTGGATCGGTGAGGAGAGCAATCGATCCAGCGCGGCCTGAACGTCCGCACGCATATGACCTGGAAAGCCGCGCGCCCGCGTCACGAGCTGGTTGCGGGGAATGCCGGCAAAATGCCAATCAACGGCGACGTATGTGTATCTGAATTCCTCGCCCTGCAATTTTTCGGATGCATCCCTTGCCGCGAGCAGGCAGTCGCTGCAGAGACAGGCGATCTTGTCGTCGAGCTGCACTTCCTGCACCGGCGGGGGCGCGCCGCACAAATCGCAGGGTCCGGTGGTCCTCACCGCTTCGCTGGTAATCTGAAGACGATGACCGGCCGCATTGATGCGCTGTTGCGCGGTTTTCCATAGCGCGGCCGCGACGCGGGACGGATAGGGGCCGCAGGTAGCGCTACCCTGCTGGTCGATCTCGGCCGCGAACACGATCGCCTCCCGTTCCGACTTGCCGAACACGGCGCGCAAGAGTTCTCTGACGAACTCCCGGGGCGTCTCATCATCATTGTGGAAGACAAATTGAAACGATTCGGCGCCAGTATACCCGTCGTCCATGAAATGCCTCATTCGCGCAACTTAAGATCGAAAGAACAAAGAAAGAACATCATGAAACCAGATGCGCGTCAAGCCGGCCAAATCAAAAAATGCCGAGAGGCTTCGCCACGGACGTCAACAGGAAGTGCCGCGCAACGCTTTGCATTCGACACATCTTCGGCAGATTGACGGCGCACAGACTGCGGACACCGATTCGCTCGCGCGACTGTGCTTGTGAACTGCCTCTCGCCGCGGCTTGATCAGATCGGCGGGCATGGTCCATAAGCGGCGTCCTCGCGACCGGCGGTTCGGTTGCTTCGGAAGTGGTTCAGGGGAATTGCGTGGCAAAGATTCATCAGCAGATTGCGCAGGAGCTTGGCGTGCGCGAGCAGCAGGTCGAGGCGGCCGTCACGTTGCTCGACGGCGGCGCCACGGTGCCGTTCATTGCCCGCTACCGCAAGGAATTGACCGGCGCGCTCGATGACGCGCAGTTGCGCACGTTGGAAGAACGGCTGACCTATCTGCGCGAGCTGGAGGAGCGCCGCACCGCGATCCTCAATTCGATCCGCGAGCAGGGCAAGCTCGACGCCGCGCTCGAAGCGCAGATCATGGCCGCCGACAACAAGGCGCGCCTGGAGGACATCTATCTTCCCTACAAGCCGAAGCGCCGCACCAAGGCCGAAATCGCCAAGGAGGCCGGGCTCGAACCTCTGTCCGAGCTGTTGCTGACGCAGCCGCAGCATGATCCGAAGACCCAGGCGAAGACCTTCGTCGACGCCGAGAAGGGCGTGGTCGACACCGCCGCAGCGCTCGAAGGCGCGCGCGCGATCCTGGTCGAGCGCTTCGACGAGGATGCCGATCTGATCGGCGCGCTGCGCGAGGAGGTGTGGGCGAACGCGCGCATGGTCTCGGCCGTGCGCAAGGGCAAGAAGACCGAAGGCGAGAAGTTCAAGGACTATTTCGACTTCAGCGAGCCGCTGCACAAGCTGCCGTCGCACCGCATCCTGGCCCTGTTCCGCGGCGAGAAGGAGGAGATTCTCGACCTGCAGATGCAGCCGGAGGCGGAGCCGCCGGCGGCCGGCGTGCCCAGCGCCTATGAATTGAAGATCATGAAGCGTTTCGGCATTTCGGATCTCGGCCGCGCTGGCGACAAATGGCTGATCGAAACCGTGCGCTGGGCGTGGCGCACCAAGATCCAGGTGCATCTCAACATCGATCTGCGCATGCGGCTATGGACCGCGGCGGAGACCGAAGGCGTGCGGGTGTTCGCCTCCAACCTGCGCGATCTCTTGCTCGCGGCGCCGGCCGGCGCGCGTGTGACGATGGGGCTCGATCCCGGCTATCGCACCGGCGTCAAGGTCGCCGTCGTCGATGCGACTGGCAAGGTGCTGGCGACCACCGCGGTCTATCCGCACGAGCCGCAGCGGCAGTGGGACGAGGCGCTGGCGATCCTCGGCAAGCTCGCGATCCAGCATCGCGTCGACCTGATCGCGATCGGCAACGGCACCGCCTCGCGCGAGACCGATAAGCTCGCGACCGAACTGGTGAAGCGCCTGCCGGATCTGAAGATGACGAAGATCGTCGTCTCCGAGGCCGGCGCTTCCGTTTATTCGGCCTCGGCCTATGCGTCCGAGGAACTGCCCGGGCTAGACGTCACCATGCGCGGCGCGGTGTCGATCGCGCGGCGCCTGCAGGATCCGCTTGCCGAGCTCGTGAAGATCGATCCCAAGGCGATCGGCGTCGGCCAGTATCAGCACGATCTCGGCGAGAGCAAGCTCGCACGCTCGCTCGATGCCGTGGTCGAAGACTGCGTCAATGCCGTCGGCGTCGATGTCAACACCGCCTCCGTCCCGCTGTTGTCGCGGGTGTCGGGCATCGGGCCGGGGCTCGCGCAAAGCATCGTGCAGCATCGCGACTCGAACGGCCTGTTCAAGTCGCGCAAGGCGCTGAAGGAGGTGCCGCGGCTGGGGCCGAAGGCGTTCGAGCAATGCGCCGGCTTCCTGCGCATCAATGACGGCGAGGATCCGCTCGATGCCTCGGGCGTGCACCCGGAGGCCTATCCGGTGGTGCGCCGGATTCTCGCGGCGAGCAAGAGCGACATCAAGGCGCTGATCGGCAACAGCGAGATCGTGCGCCAGTTGAAGCCGCAGTCGTTCGTCGATGAGACCTTCGGTCTTCCGACGGTCACTGACATTCTGCGCGAACTGGAGAAGCCCGGCCGCGATCCCCGTCCGGCGTTCAAGGCCGCGGTGTTCAAGGAGGGCGTCGAGGAGATCAAGCACCTCAAGGTGGGCATGATCCTCGAGGGCACAGTCACCAATGTTGCCGCCTTCGGCGCCTTCGTCGATATCGGCGTGCACCAGGACGGGCTGGTGCATATCTCGGCGATGTCCAAGAACTTCATCAAGGATCCGCGCGAGGTCGTCAAACCCGGCGACATCGTCAAGGTCAAGGTGATGGAGGTCGAAGTCGCCCGCAAGCGCATCGGGCTGACGCTGCGGCTCGACGACGAGACCGGCAAGAAGGACTCGAAAGGCTCATCTCGTGACAGTTCTCGCGGGCCGATGACGTCGTCCGCTCCCCGCAAGCCCGGGGCGCAATCCGGCGGCGCCTTTGCCGACGCCTTCCGCCGCGCCAGCGAGAAGAACGGCAAGCCATTGCGGTAGTGCTTGATCCGGCTCCCGCGAGAGCGGGAGAGATTCCGTCGCTCGCCTTTATCAGGATCAGGCACGGAAACTAACTTCCGTGTCAGAATCTGTCACCTTTGTCAGTTGAAGTCGAAGGAGCGTTTAGCTCTCCTGATCCTCATCTTGTTGCGACGTGATGCGTCGCTGCAATTCAACCATGGAGGAATCGGATGAAGAGCAAGCTCGTCAATGGCCTCATCGCAGGTGCGCTCACGACCGCGCTTGCGCTGGCATCGCCGGCCTTCGCTCGCAGTGGCTTCGGGGGCGGTGGCTTTCACGGCGGCGGCGGCGGCATGGGCGGAGGCTTCCGCGGCGGTGGCTTCGGAGGCGGGATGCATGCCGTGGGTGGAGGAGCGCGTGTCGGCGGCATGGGCGGAGGGATGCGTGTCGGCGGCATGGGCGGAGGAGCGCGCTTCGGCGGGATGGGCGGGGGTCCGCGCTTCGGCGGGATGGGCGGGGGTCCGCGTTTCGGCGGAGTGGCCGCGGGTCCGCGTTTCGCCGCCATCGGCGGAGGTCCGCGTTTTGTGGGCGGGCGGTTTGCCGGTACACGGTTCGCGCATGCTGCATTCTCGCCGCGCTTCTCGGGCGCTGCCTTTCGAGGCGCCGCCTTTCGGCATGGCTTCCATCATCGCTTCGTCCGTCACCGCTTCAATCGCTTTGCGTTCATCGGCGTGCCCTTCGCCTACGCTTCCTACGGCGGCTACTACGACGACTGCTGGCGCCGGGTGTGGACGGGATATGGGCTGCAGTGGGTCAATGTCTGCGGTTACGACTACTAGCTGCCGAACTTCGGTGTGATGGTCGCGGCACGGCACCTTCCGGCGAAGCCACGCCGGGTCGGCCTTGGGCGACCGTCACATTCATGTGAGCCGCCCTGCGCAACCATCGGCGTACGATAGGCGTCTCTGACAAAGCCAGCTCCGCGACGTCCTGTTCCGCGGAACGTCGCGCGCTCTTGGCCAGTCATTCGGAAGAACACCATGACGGCAGGTCATCGCCGCATTCTGGTCGTCGAGGACGACCCGGAAACCGCCGGCCAGCTCGCCGAGCAGCTCACGAGCAGCGGCTATGAGGTGGATCTGGCCGCGAGCGGCGGCGAGGCCTTGCGCCGCGGCGCGTCTTGCGACCATGCCGTGATCACGATCGACCGCATGCTTCCCGACATCGACGGCATCACGGTCATGCGTCAGTTGCGCGACGGTGGCGTCGCTGCCCCCTTCCTGATCATCAGCGCGCTCGGCGAGGTCGATGACCGCGTGCGCGGCCTGCGCGCCGGCGGCGACGATTACCTGGTCAAGCCTTTCTCCTTTGTCGAATTGCTGGCGCGGCTGGAAGCGCTCGGCCGGCGTAGCGAGACCATCGCCAAGGACACCATCCTGCGGGTCGGCGATCTCGCGATCGACCTGATCTCGCGCACCGCCAACCGCCGCGGCAAGGACCTTCCGCTGCTTCCCAAGGAATTCCAGCTTCTGGAGTATCTGGTCCGCAACGAGGGCCGTGTCGTCTCCCGCGCGATGCTGCTGCAGCATGTGTGGGATCTTCACTTCGATCCCTCGACCAATATCATCGACGTCTATGTCGGACGCGTGCGTCGCAAGGTCGACGATCAGCAGGCCTATCCGCTGATCCATACGGTCCGCGGCATGGGATACTGTCTCCGTGCTCCTGGCTGATACACTGAGGTCAACGACCTTCAGGCTGGCGCTGATCGCGATCGCGACCTTTGGCGTGATCGCCTCCGCTATCTTCATCTATGTCTATCTGTCTACCGCCTCTTTCGTGCGCGGCCGATCGGATCAGGCCATCAGGGACGAATATTCCGATTTGCGCGGCGCCTACGAGCGATCGGGACGCGAGGGGCTGATCGAGCTGATCCGAAATCGGATAGCCGACAGCAGTTCTGCAGACGATGTCTATCTTCTCGTGGATTCTGCCTCGGCCGTTCTTGCCGGCAATCTCGACAAATGGCCTTCGGCGGCCACAGCCGCGCGCGAATGGACGGAATTTCGTGCGCCTCATCGGCCAGATGCGGCAAGCCAGTCCCTGTTTCGTGCCATGTCTTCAACCTTGCCGACCGGCGATCGTCTGCTGGTCGGCACTGACATCAGCGACCTCGACAGCTTTGCCGCAAAGATCAAGGCGGCCGTGATCGCGATCATCTTCCTGATGTTTGTGGTTGCGGTGGTGGCGAGCATCCTGGTCACGCAGCGGACGGTCGGGCGGATAGAATCGATCAACGCGATCAGCCGGGCCATCATGCAGAGCGGTCTCGACAAGCGCATCCCGCTGCGCGGCAGCCATGACGAATGGGATCGCGTGGCGGAGAACCTGAACTTGATGCTCGACCGCATCGAAGCCTTGATGGGAGACGTCAAGCAGGTGAGCGACAATGTCGCCCATGATCTGCGGACGCCGCTCACCCGGATGCGCGGGCGGCTGGAGAAGGCCTATCACGGCGAGCGTATCGGCGGGAACGATCAAGCGCTGATCGGCGACACGATCGCAGACCTCGATGCTGTCCTGGGGATGTTTGCGTCGATCACGCGGATTGCGCACATCGAGACCCAGGCGCGCAAGGGCGCGTTTCGCACCGTGAACCTGGTCGAGATCGCAAGCGAGGTCGTCGAGCTCTATGACGCTGCGGCGGAGCGCGACGGCACCGATCTCTCCATAACCGGCGAACGCGAGGTGCTGGTGACCGGCGACCGCGATCTGCTGTTCGATGCCATCGCCAACCTCGTGGACAACGCCATCAAGCACGGTCGCGCCGGCGGCAGGATCGTCGTTGCCTGCGAAAACGTCGATGACGGGGCCGCCATTGCGATCACCGATGACGGGCCCGGAATTCCTCCTTCCGAGCGCGACCATGTCTTCAAGCGGTTCTACCGGCTCGAGCAGAGCCGCTACACGCCTGGAAACGGCCTTGGACTGAGCCTCGTCGCCGCCGTGGCCCACCTTCATGGCGCCCGGATCGAGCTGCGCGATCATTCACCGGGTCTTCAGTTCAAGCTCTGGTTCTCGGCGCCGGCGCGTTAGAGCATGAGCCGATCAGATTGAGGTCAAGCCGCGATGAAGCTGCGCTCCCTCTCCCGCTTGCGGGAGAGGGTTGGGGTAGGGTTGGGGTGAGGGTGTTTCCACGATGGGACTATCCGTGCAGAGAGAGCCCCCACCCGGCGCTTCGCGCCGACCTCCCCCGCAAGCGGGAGAGGTGAAGCGAGGTCGCGGACAGGCCGATTCAACCAAGTGGCATCATGCGCTAACGGGGGGCCGAGCTCTCAGTCGACAACAGGCCCGTGAAGAGGGGACGCACGTAGAGCCGAACCGCGGTCTCCGAGGTGATGCCAGGCGCCCACCGCTCCAGCTCGGATGCTGCATTGACCATCGTCGAGACGAGCTGCGCGGCAATGGAGGCGTCGAGCAGGCGGACCTGGCCCTGCTCCATTCCTTCGACGATAAACCTGCCGAAACGTTCGGTGAGGCGGTTGAGCCCGGCCTGGGCATCCTTTCTCTGGCCGAGGGGTAGGGCGCCCCCAGGCGGTAATGCGCAGCAGGGGGCCCTGATCGGAAAGCTGAAAGCGGACCAGCTCGCGCGCGCTCGTGCAGAGGCGAGCCCAGCCGGAGGGGCTGCGCTCGATGGCGAGCGACTGCATCCTCCGGACCACGTCAAAGGTCCGCTCGAAACAGGCGATGATCAATTCGTCCTTGCTCGCGTAGTGATGATAGAACGATCCCTTGGTCAGGTTGAGGCTGCTCGCGATCCTTTCCAGCGATGCGCCGCGATAGCCCTGTTCGTTCACCATCATGGTGGCCGCGCGCAAAAACGCCTTCGGGACGACGTCCCGTGCGGTCGCAGCCCGCGGCCAGCCGAGCTCGGGCGCTCCGCCTTCCCGCCAGGATTTGGGGGACCGGGCCAGGCCGTCGATCAGGATCGCAGACATCCTTTCGGCCGCAGGGCGATAGTCGGACGGCTCATAGCGCGAGATCCACGCCCGCATCATGTTGACGAGCGACAGCAGGAGGTGGGTCCGGGCATTTCGCGACATGCGATCTTCCGCGGACTCGGTGGATGGAAGCAGCGAGCGCACGCTGCGGAACAGATCGTTGTAGGCGTCGAACACGCGACGCGCATGAGAGCCGGTCAATGCGCGGATATCGTTGAAGAACACCAGCTCGTCCCGCGCGCCGGTGGCGATTTCCGCCAGGAGATCGGCGTAGCCGCAGACGCAGCTGCGAATTCTGTCTTCCGGTCGGCTCTCCCGGGCCGCGTCGAGGACCACGTTCCTGGTTGTTTCTATCGCCGCGAGCAGGCATGCGGCCGCGAGGTCTTCCTTGCGGCGATAGTAGTAGGTGATGCTGTGGGTCAGCAGCCCGACATCCCCGGCGATCTCGGCCAAGGTCGCGCCCTTCAGGCCGTCGCGGTTGAACAGGCGCGCCGAGGTTCCGATGATCGCCTCGCGCCGCTTCAGGTATTTCTGCGTGTACGGAGCCGGATCGCTGCGCCGCGTCGACTTGCTGGGCGGCATTATGAAGCGGCCATGTCGTGGAGGTGGCAGGCGACGGCCCGGCCGGCACCGAGGTCGCGCAACGTCGGATCCTCGTGCCGACAGCGATCCATCGCAAGCGGACAGCGCGTGTGGAAGCGACAGCCGGACGGAGGATTCATCGCGCTCGGCACCTCGCCCGAGACCGGAACACGCTTGCGGGCGGCCTCGACGACGGGATCGGCGACCGGTACGGCCGCAAGCAGCGCCTGGGTGTAAGGATGGAGCGGCCTCCGATAGATCTCGTCCCGCGCCGCGATTTCGACGATCCGCCCGAGGTACATCACCGCGATGCGGTCACTGACGTGGCGGACCACGGCAAGGTCATGGGCGATGAACAGATAGGCTATTCCAAGCCGTTGCTGCAGCTCGACGAAGACGTTCACGACCTGCGCCTGGATCGAGACATCGAGCGCGGAGACCGGCTCATCGCAGATGATGAGCGCAGGCTCGAGGGCCAGCGCGCGCGCAATGCCGATCCGCTGTCGTTGGCCGCCGGAGAATTCGTGCGGGAAGCGGTCGGCCATGTCAGGCAGCAGGCCGACCGTCCGCATCAACTGGGCGATCCGTTGATCGAAGGCCTTCCTGTCACTGGCCAGGCCGTGAACCTCGAGCGGTTCGCCGATGATATCGCGAACCTTCATGCGCGGATTGAGCGATCCGAACGGATCCTGATAGACCATCTGCATGCGCCGGCGCAGCGGACGCAGACTGGACTTGTCAAAGTGGGTAATGTCCCGGCCTTCGAACTCGATGCGCCCCCCGGACGGCTCCAGCATCCGCAGGATCGCCAGGCCCGTCGTCGATTTTCCGCAGCCGCTCTCGCCGACAAGGCCAAGCGTTTCGCCGCGCTTCAACTGGAAGGAGACGCCGTCGACGGCCTTCACCGTCGCCACCTGCTTGCGGAACACCGCGCCCTTGTGCACGGGAAAGTGCACCTGCAGATCATCGACGCGGAGGAGGACATCGGCCTCAGACATGTGCAGGTGTCTCCAGCCAGCAGGCGGTTTGGTGTTGCGGTCCGATCTCGGCCAAAGCGGGCCGCTCACGATGGCAAAGCTCCGTGGCCTGCCTGCAGCGCGGCGCAAACGCGCACCCTGTTGGAAGCTTCGCGAGATTGGGCGGCTGTCCGTCGATCGGCACCAGACGCTTGCTGGTGTCGCCGTCGAGCCGCGGCACCGATGCCATCAGACCGCGCGTATAGGGGTGGCGGGGATTGGCGTAAAGCTCGCGCGCTGGCGCCTGTTCCACCACGCGCCCGGCATACATCACGACGACGCGGTCCGCATATCGCGCGACCACTCCGAGATCGTGCGTGATCAGGATCAGCGAGCAACGAGAACCTTGCGCGAGATCCTTCAACAGATCGAGGATCTGCGCCTGAACCGTTACGTCGAGCGCAGTCGTCGGTTCGTCCGCGATGATGAGCCGTGGCTCGCACGCCAGCGCCATCGCGATCATGGCGCGCTGGCGCATGCCACCCGAGAACTGGTGCGGATAGGCGCGCAGCCGCGATTCCGTATCCGACATCCGCACACGGCCGAGCAGTTGCTTCGCCGTGCCAAGCGCCGCATCCCAGGGCTTGCGCCGATGGACATTGATCGGCTCGGCAACCTGCAACCCCACCGTAAGCACCGGGTTAAGCGAGCTCATCGGCTCCTGGAAGATCATGGCAATGCGGTCGCCGCGTATCTCCATGATCTCGCGCTCGGAAAGCTTGGTGAGATCGGTGCCTTCGAAGAGGATCTCGCCGCTTTCGATCCGGCCCGGCGGCGAGGGAATCAGGCGGAGGATCGACAGCGCGGTCACGCTCTTGCCGGAGCCCGACTCGCCGACGATCGCCACCGTCTCTCCCACGCCGACATCGAACGAGACATCGTCGACGGCAGTCACCGCCCCCCGCCCGCGGCCGAACCGGGTCACGAGATTGCGCACGCTGAGGAGCGGTTTACCTGCCGTCGTCATTGCTGGGCTCTCTGCTCTAATAGCCAAGCTTCTTCTTCAAGTCCTGATCAATCCAGAGTCGAGCATGGATAGGGCCGGGTCGTTCGGAGCCGACACGCAGTTCGCCGCCATAGTTCTTCACCCACGGCCACCATGCCGTATAGAAGTAGCTGACCGGCAGCCAGATATACGGTGCCTTGTCCACGATCTCGCGCGTCAACCCCTTGATCATCTCCTGGCGCTTGGACTCGTCCCGCTCCAGGTAGACAGCATTCATCTTCTTGTCGAACTCGGGATCGGAGTACTGTGACGGATTCCAGGTCTGCTTGGTGACGAAGCTCTTGCGGATCGACGTCGTGGGATTGGTGTGGCCGTTGAGCATGAAATAGCCGGCGGCGTTGGTCTTGGTGGTCATGGCGGAGAGGAAGGCGCCGTATTCCATCGGCTGGATCTCCAGCTTGACGCCGACCTTCTCCAGATAGGCCGCAACCAGCGGCAGCAGATCCATGTGATCCGGCGAGCAGGAGCAGACCTGGACCTTGAACGAGAAGCCGTTGGGGTATCCGGCTTCCTTCAGCAAGGCCTTCGCCTTGTCCGGATTGTACGTGAAGAGCTCCTTCACGCTGTCGGGCATGCTTTCCAGCGGCTCGTAATAGCCGATGTAGTCCGGGTGCATGGGATAGGCGAACAATTCGGCATTGCCGTTATAGAAGGAAGTCACGATCTCCTTCTTGTTGACCGCCATGTTCAGCGCTCGCCGCACACGAATGTCATCGAACGGCTTGGTGTCGACGCGCATGGCGAGGAAGGTGCCGCCGGTGCCGAGCGAACGTGACCACTGCAATTGCGGTGCGCTCTTCTTCAATTCGTCGACGGCGCTCCACCTGATCGCTTCGAGAAGGTCGAGCTTGGCGGTACGGAGCGCGGTGAGGTAGGTGGCCTCGTCCTTGATGGTGCGATAGACGATCTTGTCGACGAATGGCAGCTTGTACTGCTGGCCGCCGATCTTTTCCTTGTCCCAGTAGACCGGATTCTTCGAAAACGTGACGGCGCTGCCCTGGACATAGTCGGTCAGCATGAACGGACCGGTGCCGTTGGCGTTCTTCCAGTTGCCGGCGCCGGCGTCGACCACCTCCTTCGGCACGATGCCGGAGTAGTAGCCCCAGCCGAAGCGGTAATCCCACTCGGCGTGATAGTTGTTGAAGGTAAAGACGACGGTGTGCGGGTCGGTCGCCTCGACCTTCTGCACATGGTCGAAATAGGTCGGGACTTTCTTCGGGCTCTTGTCCAGGCGGTAGTAGCTTTGCACGACGTCGTCGGCCACGAGCTCGCGCGAGGCCATCACGCCCGGCTTTTCCGGAAACATCACGCCCTTGCGGAGCTTGACCTCGACGCGGAGCGGATTTTCCTTCCACTCCCAGCTTTCCGCGAGTTCACCCCTGATGGCGTCGCTCGGCAGCCAGGCATCGGGCACGAAGCTGTATTTGCCGCCGTTGCGCTTTGCCTTGGAAAGATCGCCGGCAAAGAGCTGTTCATACATCAGCCCGGTGTCCTGCTGGAATTTCCAGGTCCAGTCGGCGGGATCCCACGACAGCGGCGACAGGGTCACGTAGACCATGCCGATGTTGAGCGTGCCGCCTACTTGCGGCTTTTCGTCCGCCAGGGCAGGTGCCTGCGACAGGCCAAGCGTGGTCGCGATTGCCAGGCTTCGCGCGAGCTTACCGAATCTTGTCTCCCGATCCATGTTTCACTCCCTCCTCTTTGTTTGTTCTTGTGTCGCCGCCGCGCTATCGCGATCCGCGCATACGCGGGTCGAGCAGATCGCGCAATGCATCGCCAAAGACGTTGGTGGCGTAAACCACGATGGTCAGGCAGAGGCCCGGCGCCAGCGCCAGCCATGGACCCTGGAACATGTAGGTTCGCCCGCTGCCCGACAGCAGTCCGCCCCAGGTCGGCGCCGGCGGCGGAACGCCAAGACCCAGGAACGACAGTCCGGACTCGACCAGGATCACGGCGCCGACGCGGGTCGTGAACAGCACGATGATGGGCGGCATGATGTTGGGCAGGATATGCCGCCAGAGGATGCGGCTGGTGGAGGCGCCGATCGACTGGCTGGCGTGCACATACATGTGCTCGCGCACGGAAACGACGGCGCCACGGATGATGCGCGAACCGGCGATGCCGAAGGCGAGGCTCAGGACGCCGATGATCTGCGGCATGCCCGGACCGACCACGGAGACGACGGCGATCAGGATCACCAGTTCGGGAAACGACATATAGGCATCGACGAACCGCTGCGTGACAAGATCGAAGCGGCCGCCGAGATAGCCCGTCAACGCGCCGATCAGCACCGAAATGACGGTGGCGAGAAACGCGGCCGAAAAGCCGATGATCACCGAAAGGCGGGCGCCATACAGACAGCGCGAGAACAAGTCCCGCCCGAGATTGTCGGTGCCGAACAGGTGCGCCCACGACGGCGGCTTCAGCCGCTGTATGGGGTTGATCTCGTTGAAGCCATAGGGCGCCAGCACATCCGCAAACACGCCGGCAAAGACGAAGATCAGAAAGAGGATTCCGGCCGCTGCGCCGAACGGCTTCTCTCGGAACAGGCGGCCCAGGAACTGCAGGGCCGGGTTGCGCCTGCTCTCCTGGGCGAGGGAGGGATTGGCCTGCTCGATCGTCGTCATCGGGTCCTCACGCGGGGATCGAGCAGGCCATAGCTGAGATCGACCATGAGGTTGATGAGCATCACCGCAAGTCCCACCGTCAGAAATACGCCGGTGATGATCGGGTAGTCGCGCTGATTCACCGCCTCAAGCAGGAGAAGTCCCATGCCGGGGATGACGAAGATCTGCTCGATGACGATGGCTCCGCCGATCAGCAGGGGGGCCTGGAGACCAACCAGCGTGATCACCGGAATGAGGGCGTTTCGCAACGCGTGGCGCATGATGACGAGCCCTTGATTGAGACCCTTGGCCCGCGCGGTGCGGATGTAGTCCTGGCGCAGGACCTCCAGCATCATGGTGCGCGTCATGCGCATCGTGACAGCCGACAGGCTCGCGCCAAGGACCATGGCCGGTATGATCATCTGCTTGAGGTTCTGGATCGGGTCGTCGCCGAACTTCACGTAGTTCACTTCGGGCGACCAGCCCCACCAGATCGATGGGAACACCATCACCATGGTGCCCATCCAGAAGCTCGGCACGGCCAGCAGGAGGATCGAAAAAGAGCGCGCCACGAAATCTCCCACGGTGTCCTGCCGGACGGCGGAGTAGACGCCGATCGGAAGCGCGATCACGAGACCCACCGCCAGCGCAATGACGCCGAGCTCAAAGGTGACAGGCAGGCGCTGCAGGACGAGCTCGAGGACGGGCGTCGATTGCCAGAGCGACCGGCCGAAATCGCCTTTCAAAATGCCGGCGATCCAGATCAGGTATTGTTCGGCCATCGGCTTGTCGAGACCGAGTGCATGAACGAGCTGTTCGCGGCTCAGTCTGTCGGCCGCCAGATCGTTCTGGCTCAGCATCATGTCGATCACATCGCCCGGAATCATCCGTACCGTGGCAAACACGATCAGACTTGCAAACAGGAGCGTTGGGATCAGCGCCAGCAGCCGGCGCACAATGTACCCGTACAAGGGCCTACCCGCTGACGGTAGCAGCCATCGAGCATGCCGGAAGTTCGAAACGAGCGTTCGTGGGCTTCACCTTGTAGTCCTCCCTCTTGCAATCGGTCTGTTGCCGATTTTTCGTGACGAGAAATTCGCCGCTCATCTTGCGTTGCAATGCGACAATTTCGGGCGTTTCCCTATTGTTGTTTGGATCGTAGCACCGGCGAGCGAGCTTGCAACAGCTTCGTAGATGAAGGCGACCGCTCCCAAGTTCATTGGCAGCTACCATACTCGCTTTTTGAAAATCGTGATGCGGCCCGTGGCCGCAGTGGCACATGATCCGTCACCCACGCGAGAGCCCGGCGGATGCGCCATTGGCGAGCGCGATGAGCGCGACCTCTCGCAGAGGTGGGACAGGTGCGTACTGAGACTTGAGCATCAGCCGATCAGGTTGAATCTTCACCTCTCCCGCTTGCGGGAGAGGTCGGCGCGAAGCGCCGGGTGAGGGCTCTCTCCACTCGGGGAGTCCCAATGCGGAGACACCCTCACCCCAACCCTCTCCCGCAAGCGGGAGAGGGAGCGCAGCCGCGGCTACTCCGCGGCTTCGGCGCCGCGTGGCTCGTCCTTCCGCTCGAGCGGCGACTGCAGCACGAGCATCGTCTGCGGCGGCCGGGCGATCTGGATGTTGAGCTCGTGGAAGCGCTTCTTCATGCGCCGGTAGAATTCGCGCTGCACCGGCCAGCGTCCGGAGTCCGTGCATTGGATCTGGCCGACGATGGTCGTCATGGTGGCATCGACCTTGTCGACGCCCCAGAGATCGAGGTCGCCGCGGATCATGTGCTGGAACGCCGGATCCTTGCGCAGGTCGGCGGCGATCTCCTTCAGCACGGCGCCGACTCGATCCGGATCTTCCTTGTAGTCCACGTTGACGCTGACCGAGGCATTACCGATGCCACGGTTGGTGTTGGTGACTGATGTCACCGAGCTGAAGGGTACGATGTGCACGGAGCCGTCACCGGCCCTGAGTCTGATGGTGCGGATCGAGAGATTCTCGACGACGCCGGACAGGCCCGACACCGTAACGGAGTCGCCGACCTGCATCGCGTTCTCGAGCAGCAGGAACAGCCCGGTGATGACGTCCTGCACCAGCTTCTGCGAGCCGAAGCCGATGGCGATACCGACGATGCCGGCGCCGGCGAGTAGCGGCGCGATGTTGACGCCGAGCTGGCTCAGCGCCGTCAGCGCGACGACGGTGAGGATGATCGACAGCAACGTCGTGCGCAGCATCGGCAGGAAGGTGCGCAGCCGCGCGGCGCGGGCATAGCGTCCCTCGCGCGAAAGCTGCAACAGATGCTGGTCGACCGCGGCGTTCACCGCTTCCCAGATCGCGAGCGCCACCACGCCGGCGATGGCGACGGTGATCAGGGCCGATAGCAGGCGTCCGCCGATATGGTCGCTGGAGAACCATTCCGCCGCATCCAGGCCCCAGACCTCGAGCAGCGCGATCACGGTGATGACACCGATCACGCCCGAGACGATGCTGCGCAACGCCGGGAAATACCGGTTGGCGCGTGCTTCGAGCCCCGGAAACTGGCGTGTGAATTCCGGGCTGATACGGAACACGCGGTCCAGCGCCGCCATCATCGCGATCGACGCCAGCCGCGCGATCAGGAGCACGGCGATGCTGGCGACGAAATAGCGGAACAGCAGCGCATAGCCGTTCTGCACCCGCAGCGCCCACACCGTCCATAGCGCCAGGTCGAGGACGATCGCGAGAATGTGCCAGACGTCGGCGAACCGGTTGCGCGCGACGACGAGCGGGCCGCGCGCGCCCTCCGGCGCCCGGATCCAGTCGGCGACGCTTCGGCGGCATTGCAGGATGATGACCACCACGAACAGGTGCACCACCAGCATCAACAGCCGCACCACGGCGTGATAGGCCGGCCGGTACAAGCCAAGCAGCAGCGCGATATTGGCAAAGGCGACGCCGAACACGGTGACGGCAACGATGCGCCGCCACCAGATGTCGAGATAGGCGGCGGCCTCATCGCGGATGATGAACAGGCTCGGCTGGCTGGAGGCCGGCGAGATCACCGCCGCGGTGACCGCGAGGATGCTGCGGTAGATCACGTAGGCATTGACCATCGCCAGGATGACGACGCGGGGCGTCGGCGCCCGGCCGATGTCGGTCGCAAGCAAAAGATTGCCGATCGCCGCGAAGCAGATCACGGGCAGCAGGTCCAGGAACAGCCGCGCCAATGCAAAGGGAAGCCGGATTGCGAGCTGCCAGGCATAGCTGAGTGTCGCGTGCCAGCGCCGGACCGGCTGCGTTTCCGTGGCTGCACTCGCATCCCGCGCGGTATCGGCATGCCGCGCGCGCGCCGGGATATAGCGGTCGATGGCGGCGAGCGGACGGCGGATGATGCGCCGGATGATCCATTCCGCCATGAAGGCGCAGGCGATGACGAGCACGAGCCGCCAGGCCGTGTCGAGCAGCATCTGCTGCATGTACGGATTGGTCGTGAGATTGACGCCCCAGCGCCAGATCATCGGGAAGTCGGACACTGTCCGCGCCGCGGTGGCGAGCTGATCCGACACGTCGCCGAACCAGTCCGAGACTTCGGCGAGAAGCTGCACGCCGAGATTGTCGGAGAATGCGGGCGACGAAGCCGAAGCCGCCGGCTGCGCCGGCCCGCCGGAGGGGGATGCTTTGGCGATGGTCTGCAGCGTCTGGATTAGCTGCGCCCGCTTCTGGTCGTCCTGCAGGATATCCAGCGTTGCTTGTGCCTGCGCCGCTGCTGTCGGCGGCGGGGGAGGCGGGGGCGACGTGTTCGGGATCATCATCTGCGATCGCGCAGGCGAAATCAGCAGCAGCAGATAGGTGAGCGCAATCGTGATGAATCGGAGATATTTGCTCGGCATGAAAACGCTGCGATCGTGAGGGGTGGCGGGAATCGCGTGTATTTAACGCCGGTACGGCCATAGTTTGGCATGCCTGTGACAGGCATCACCCTGCCGCCCAACGCATCAGCCGGAAAGACGTCCCAATACCCCTACGAAAATGCCGCCGTCGGAACCCCTGGCGCGTCAGGCTGTCCCGAGCGTGGTTCCGTAGACCACCCCTTTTTCCTTCAGCCAGCGCCGGTAGACCACGGAGGAGGCGTCCGCCCGGGTCGGGATTTCCGCGCGCGGTTCCAGCGGTAACAGCCGCGGGCGCTGGTTTTCCAGGATGATGCGGTCCTGCAGGAAGATCATCTGCTGGAACTGGACGAGGTCGGCGAGTGCGGAAGTGTCGTCGATCAGGAACATCACCGGATGGGCACGGCAATGATCAGGGTCGAGCGGCTGCACGAACAGGCAGATCACATCCCAGCGGTCGGCGGCATTCGGGCAGGTCTTGTAGAGCAGCGTCGCGAAGGGGGCGGCGACCCGGTACATATATTGGGTGACGATGCCGTCCTTGGCCGATAGCGCCGCCTGCGGCTGGAAGAATTCGCAGTCGGTGGCCCAGACCTCATCGACGTCGCGGCGGATCTCGGTCGTGTAATGCCGCACTTCCGTGTGCGGCTCGGCGCCGAGGATGTCGGTATGCACGAACGGAAAGTGCGCCATGTCCAAAAAGTTCTCGACGATGCGCAGGCCTGACGAACGCACCGAGACCGCGCCGCAGACCACATGCCGCCGGTCCGCCTCATCGGCTTCGGGAATCGGCAACACGTCGCGATCAGGTCTTCCCAGCGTGGTCCAGAGATAGCCGTAGCGTTCGCGCACCGGCAGCGGATCGTCGCGGTCTTCCGCCGAGACCACGATCGCGCCATCCGCGTCACGGAACGTGGTCAATTCGACGCCAAGCAGGCGATTGCGCCGAAGCGATGCCGGGATATCGCTGAGCGTATCCAGCACATACCACTGGTTCAGCGTGCCGGGGTCGATGGTCCCATTCATGGTGCAGCTCCGCTTCGTTGCGGTCGGCCTATTGCTGGTAGATTCGTTGCATGATCTTCGCGTGGTCCGCAAGCGACGCCTCGACATCGTGATGGACGAATTCGCCGCGGCGGATGATGTTGCGCCCGTTGATGAAGGAATAATCCACCTTGAACGGGCCGCACATGATCATGGCCGCCAGCGGATCGCGCTGGGTGCCGGAAAGCCCGAGCTGATTCAGTTTGATCGCGATGAAATCGGCGCTCATGCCGGGCGCGAGATAGCCGATATCGTCGCGGCCGAGCAGCTTGGCGCCGCCACGCGTCGCCATGTCCAGCGCCTCGCGCGCCGACAGCGCCCTCGGATTGCCACCGAATCCGCCGCGGCCGCCGGGCGCTTCGGAGAGATAACGGTGCGGCGCCACCCGCTGCAGCATCTGCGCCAGCCGCGCTTCGAGGAACAGGTTCGAGGTGTCGTTTGAGGCGGAGCCGTCGACGCCGAGCCCGCAGGTGACGCCGGCGTCGCGCATCTCGCGGATTTTTGCAATTCCCTGGCCGCAGCGCATATTGGCGGAGGGGCAATGCACCATGCCGGTACCGGTCTCGGCGAAGGTCTTGATCTCGGCGCTATCGAAGAAGATGGCGTGGGCGAACCAGACATCCGGGCCGAGCCAGTCGACGGAGCCGGCGAATTCCACCGGCCGCATGCCGTAGATGTCGCGGCAATAGACCTCTTCGTCGAGGTCTTCGGCGAGATGCGCGTGCAGGTGCACCGCCTCGTGGCTGCGCGCAAGCTGCGCGGCCTCCTTCATCAAGCCCGGTGTCACCGAAAAGGGCGAGCAGGGCGCGAGCACGATCCGGCTCATCGCGTGACGGCCGGGATCATGATACGTCTGGATCAGCCGTTCGGCGTCTTTGAGGATATCCTCTTCCGTCTCGACGCAATTGTCCGGCGGCAACCCGCCCTGGCTCTTGCCGCGGGACATCGCGCCGCGCGCGGCGTGGAAGCGCAGGCCCAGCTCCTGTGCCGCCTGGATCGTGCTGTCGAGCCGGACATTGTTGGGCTGGATATAGAGATGGTCGGAGCTGGTGGTGCATCCGGAGGCGATCAATTCCGCCATCGCGACGCGGGCGGAGACATAGATCGCCTCGTCGTCTAGCTTTGCCCAGATCGGATAGAGCGTGGTCAGCCAGACGAACAATTCGTCGTCCTGCACCATCACCCGCGTCAGGTTCTGGTACATGTGATGGTGCGTGTTGACCATGCCCGGCATCACCAGGTGGCCGGAAAGATCGAGCACGTCGTCGGCGGCAAGATGCGCCAGTTCCGCATCGGTGCCGACTGCCACGATGACATTGTCGCGGACGAACAGCGCGCCGCCTTTGATCTCGCGATTGGCATCGTCGAAGGTTGCGAGATGATCGATGTTCTTTACGAGCAGCGTGGACATGGGCTCACCGCAAGTCGCGATAATAGGGAATGCCGAGCGCGGCCGGCGCGGCCATCGCCTGGCGCATGCGGTGCCAGGCGACGACCGGAACGACGATGAAGGCGATGGTGCCGAGATAGGGCAGCATCGAGAGCACGGGCGCGGCGATCGGCCAGTTGCGCGCCTGTCCGACGAAACCGAGCGAGGTGATGACGCCGAACAGCAGCGCCGCGAGCACCGCATTCAGCGGGCGATAACCGGCGAAGATCACCAGCGCCACCGCGATCCAGCCGCGGCCGGCGACGACCCCTTCCGACCATGACGGCACGAAGGCGAGCGTGAGATAGGCGCCGGCGCCGGCGGCGAGCGCCGCGCCGGCGGTCACATACCAGAAGCGGATTCGCTGCACGGCGATCCCGGCAGCATCCGCCGCGGCAGGGTTCTCGCCGACGGCGCGCAGGTTGAGGCCATGCCGGGTGCGGAACATCAGGACATGCAGCATCACCGGCAGGATGATGTAGATCAGGTAGACCAGCACGTTCTGCGTGAACAGCACCTGGCCGATCAGCGGGATCGAGCTGAGATAGGGAATCTCTACGCCGGTGAACGTCGCCGGCGCCGGGATTCCGGAATAGGCCTTGCCGACGGTTGCGGCGAAGCCCGTGCCCATCAATGTCAATGCAAGTCCGCACAGCACCTGGTTGGCGCGCAGATAGACCGTGATCGCGGCAAACACCATGCCGACCACAAACCCAACCGCGAGCGCCAGCGCGAAACCGGCCGTCGGGCTCTTCGTCGTTACCACAGCGGCGATCCCGGTGATCGCGCCGAGCGCCATCAATCCTTCGACGCCGAGATTGACCACGCCGACACGCTCGGCCAGCACCTCGCCAAGCGCGGCCAGCGCCAGCACGCCGCCGGCGAGCAGCGACGTGTGCAGGATGCCTGCGATCAGGTCCATCTTCAGGCCTCGGCCGGTTTGCTGCTGACGATGCGGAAATGCGCGAGCTCGTCGCCAACGGCGGTGAAGAACAGGATCAATCCGGTGATGGCGAGCACGGTGGACGTATTGACGCCCTGGGTCTGCAGGATGATGCCGGAGTTGAGGATCACGGCCATCAGCGCCGCACCGGCGATCACGCCGATGCAGGAGCCGCGCGCCAACACCGCGACCATGATGCCGAGATAGCCGAAATTGTTGGAGATGCCGCCCTGCAGGCGATGCACGGTGCCGGCGACCTCGAGCATGCCGGCGATGCCTGCGATCGCGCCCGACAGCAGCATCACCACGATCAGGTGGCGGCGGAACGGCATGCCGGCATATTTCGCGGCCTGCGGGTTGGAGCCGGCGATCCTGACCTCATAACCCCAGCGCGTGAAGCTGAAGGCGGCCGCCGTGATCGCGGCCAGCAGAATCGCGATCGGAAAGCCCCAATGCACCATGCCGATGAATTCCGGCATATCGTGCTTCAGCCGCGCGGTGGTCCCGAGCGCATGCCCGCCGGGATCGAGCCACGGACCGGTCGCGACATAATAGACCATCAGCGTGGCGACGAAGTTGAGCAGCAGTGTCGTGATGAGCTCGCTGACATCGGCATAGGCGCGCGCCAGCGTCGGGATCAAAATCCAGATCAGGCCGCCGAGCGCGCCTGCGACAAACATCAGCGGCAGCATCACGATGGTGGGACCGGGGATGAACAGCGCCGCGCCGGTCGCGGCAAAGGCGCCGGCATAGAACTGTCCCTCCGCGCCGATATTCCAGGCGCCGATTCTAAGTGCGACAGCGACTGAAAGCCCGGTGAGGATCAGCGGCGTCACCAGCAGGCCGACGTCCTCGAGGCCGAAGCCGGAGCCGAATGTCGACTTCAGAACCTGCAGCGCCAGCTTCAGCGGCTGCGCGCCGCTGGCCGCGAGCAGGAGGCCGGCGGTGACGAGCGCCAGCAGGATCGCAATTGCGCGCGCCGCAAGCGCGATGGCAGGCGAGGCCGATGGCAGGCGTTGCAGGCGGATCGCCATCGTCAATGCACCATCGCGGCTGCGCGCACTGGTGTGGCCGCGCGCTGGCCGCCCATCATCAACCCGATCTGTTCGATATCGGCGCCCGCGGTATCGACAATGCCCATGATCTCGCCGTGGAACATCACCGCGATGCGGTCGGAGAGGTTGAGCAGTTCCTCGAGCTCTTCCGAGATCACGACGATGCCGACGCCGGCGTCGCGCAGCTCGACGAAATAGCGCATCATGGTGTTGATCGCGCCGACGTCGAGGCCGCGGCTCGGATAGGCGGCGACCAGAAGTCTCGTGGCGATCCGCATCTCGCGCCGCGCCACGAAGCGCTGCTGGTTGCCGCCGGAGAGATTGCGGATCGGCATCGAATAGCTCGGCACCATCACGGCAGCCGCTTCCGCGATTCTGCGCGCCAGCGCCGCCGCCGCGCGCGGCCGGTACCATGGCCCGAGCGAGACCGGCGGGCGGTCATATTCGCGGATCACCGCGTTGTCGGTGACGCTGAGCGCGGGCGCCAGTCCACTGCGCAGCCGGTCCTCCGGGATATGACCCACGCCGATGTCGGCAAAATCTCCGGCGCTTGCGCTGGAAACATCGCGTCCGCCCAGCACGATCTGTCCCGAGTTCGCCGCGCGCATTCCGGTCAGAAGCTCGCTCAACTCTTTCTGCCCATTGCCGGCGACGCCAGCGATGCCGAGAATCTCTCCGCCGGCGATATCGAGCGAAACCTTGTTCAGGACGATATGGCCGGTGCTGTCCCGTGTCGTCACCTCGCGTAGGCGGACGACAGGCTCATTGGATCTGGCGACCGCGTTCGGGCCTCGCGCACGCAGGTCGTCGAGCACGATCTCGTGCCCGACCATCAGTTTCGCCAGCATTGTCTCGCTGCAGGCGCTGGTCGGCTCGGTCGCTACCTTGCGGCCGCCGCGCAGCACGGTGATGCGGTCGGAGATCTCAAGCACCTCGTCCAGCTTGTGGCTGATGAAGATCACCGCGTTGCCGCGCGCGACGAATTCCTTCAGCGCCTTGAACAATTCGCGCGCCTCCGACGGCGTCAGCACCGCGGTCGGCTCGTCCAAAATCAGTACGCGCGCCTTGCGCGCGAGCACGCGCAGGATCTCGACCCGCTGCTGCTCGCCGGTCGAGAGTTCGTCGACCCGTGCGCTTGGGTAGACCGCGAGATTGAGCGAGGCGGAAAGCTGCGCGGTGCGCGCTTCCAGTTCCTGCGGGCTGATCGTGCGCGGCGTTTCCGACCAGCCGAGATGGATGTTCTCGGCGACGGTAAAGGCGCGCACCAGCTTGAAATGCTGGTGCACCATGCCGATGCCGGCCGCGATCGCCTCCACCGGCGAGGCAAAGCTTTTCAGGTAGCCGTCGATGATGATCTCGCCGGCATCGGGCTGGTAGATGCCGGTCAGGATGTTCATCAAGGTGGATTTCCCGGCGCCGTTCTCGCCCAGGAGTGCGTGGATCTCGCCGGGCCATACTTCGAGATCCACGTCCTGATTGGCAACGACGCCGGGAAAATACTTGGCGATGCCCCGAAGCTGCACCAGTGGCGGCGTGCCGGGAGGACGCGCGGTGACATCAGGCATCGCCATCACGACAGCGCTTCAGAGCCCGGAGATGCCGGCGATCGGCCAATCCCAGTTGTAGAGCTCGGTCTCGCTCATGCGCTTGCCACTGGCGACCTTCACATTGCCCTTGGCGTCCTTGATCTCGCCGACGAACGGCGACCAGCCACCGAGGATCTTTTCGCGCACGGCGTCGGCTTGCTTGCGCACATCCTCGGGCACGCTCTCGCCCCAGGCGTCGCGGTCGATGCCGGCGCCCATCGGCAGGATGGTGGTGGAGGGTGTCCAGGTTCCTTCGAGCCGCTTCTTCACCTCGCCGACATAGTATTGCTTGAAGTCGACGATGATCGAGCTGATGTAGGCTTTCGGCCCGTAGCGGCGGATATCGGTATTCCACATCACCGCCTTGGCGCCGCGCTTCTCGGCGACCTGCAGATAGCCTGCCTCGTCCATGATGCCGAACAGCAGGTCGCAGCCATTGTCGAGCAGCGCCGTGCCGGCTTGCGTCGCGGCCTGCGGATCGAACCAGGAATTGATGGTGATGACCTGCATGGTCGCGTTCGGATTGACCGAGCGCGCACCCATCAGGAACGCGTTGGTGCCGGAGAACACCGACGGTACCGGGAAGGATGCGACATAGCCGAGCTTGCCGCTCTTGCTCATCAACCCGGCGGCGACGCCGGTGACATAGGTCGGGTACCAGTGCGCGACATAATAGGTGCCGAGATTGTCGAGCGGGTTGCGGCCGTCGCATTCGAAGAACGCGATCCTCGGCGAGCGTTTTGCGACGTCGTAGAGGAAGTCGCCATAGTTCGAGGTGGCGAACACCATGCAGGCGTTTTCCGAGACGAACTGACGGAACGTGCGCGTCGCATCAGCCGAGTAGGGGATGCTTTCCACGAACACGGTCTTGAGCTGCGGGAACGCCGCCTTCACGGCCTTCATGCCCTGGTCGTGACTCCAGGTCCAGCCTTCGTCCGTCACCGGTCCGGTATGGCCGAAGGCGATGACCGCGTCCTTCTCGGCGACCGCCGGCAGCGGTGCCGCGGCGTGCGCGGAGCGGATCAGGCCCGGCGGCAGCAGGAGCGAGGAACCGGCGGCGGCGCCGAAATTCAGGAAGCGCCGGCGGGACAGATGGCGGAGGTCTGACATGGTTGAGCTAAGCCTCGTGTTGGAGCCCGTGTTCTCTTGCGGATGGTTGCCGTGGCCAAAACCAGCCGGAACTTCCGGGCAAAGCCGATCGCCGACATCGCGTGTCGGCGCTCAGCCGCCGAAGGATTTCCGTAGCAAGGTCCATGCCGCAGCCCGCGCATCGGCGGCATCACCGGCCCATCCCGCACGCTTGCGCATCCTCAGCCTGTCCGTCGCTGCTTGTTTCGCATAGGCGCTTTTTTTCGATTGCGGTGATCGATCCTGCGCAACATCGTTCGGCAACGATGCCTTAAAAAACAAGCAGATCGCTGCTTCTCTGCTCAAACGATATGCATGGGCAATCTTTCCGCTTGCCCTGATCGCGGCACCCTCGAATAAATCGAAGCGCAGGGATAAGAGCGCATGCAGGGAGCAACCGTCATCGTCTTCACCGGACAGTTTCGTGTCGAGAGTTTCGTCGAGTTCGTCAACCACCGCGCGCGGCGCTTGCAGCTCGATGTAATGGTGGAGACGGCGACATCAGAGCGGATCGAGGTGGCAGTCTCGGGACAGCCGGCGCTGGTCGACGCGTTCGAGATGGCGTGCAGCCTCGGGCCGATTGATTGCCTGGTGCGGGACGTCGGGCGGAAAAATGCATCGGCGTAAGTCTTGCACCGCGTTCGCGGGGTCGTGATGGAGATAGGTTGATGGGAACAGGCTGGTATCCGGTCGCGCTGGCGGAGGGGCTGGAGCGCGGCACGTCCACCGGCACGCGGCTGCTCGGCCGCGAGCTCGTGGTCTGGCGCGACAGCGCTGATACCTCGCATGTCTGGGAAGACCGCTGCCCGCATCGCGGCATGCGCCTAAGTTTCGGTTTTGTGCGCGACAACCATATCGCCTGCCTCTACCACGGCTGGCAGTACGACATCTCGGCGCAATGCCGTTACATTCCGGCGCATCCAGATCTTGCCGTCCCCGGCACGATCCGGGTTGCGACCTATCCTTCGATCGAGCGGCTCGGCATCGTCTGGGCCTGGAACGAGCTCGACAGCTCCGCGCCGGAGGAAATCGCGTTTGCTGAGCGCGGCCCGGTGACGCCGGTGCGCAGCCTCTATGTCGATGCTTCCGCAGCCAAGGTCTTCGACGCGCTTGTTCTTGCAGAATGCCCGCTGCTGAAGAATACTGGCGGCGCGACGCAGCGGTCACGCACGGATGCGCTGGTGTCGCTCAAGAACGGCGGCGACGAGATCCTCGTCGCGGTGCAGCCGCTGTCCGACGTGGAAACCGCGCTGCATATCGTCATCGCGGGATCACCCGACGTCTATCGCGGCGACAGCCAGAAGTGCGTCTCCGCCTGGGGCGAGGCTCTGCGGCGTGAAGTCGAAGGAACGCCACGACACGCCGGCGAACTGCGCTACGGGGTGGCGCCGTGAGCGAGATTACCCTCTACGATTTCGAGCTCGACGAGAATTGCTACAAGGTGCGGCTGCTGCTGTCCGTGCTCGGACTGTCGTACCGCAAGGTCGCGGTCAACATGGTGCCGGGCCGCGAACATCTCGCACCCGTCCTGATGGCGCTCAATCCGCGCGGCGGCCTGCCGATCCTCACCGATGGCAAAATCGCGCTGAGCGAAGCGGAAGCGATCATGACCTATCTCGCGCGCGCCTATGACGCCGGCAACACGTGGCTGCCCGCGGAGCCGAAGCCGCACGGCGCGATCGCAATGTGGCTGCAATTTGCGATCCGCGATCTCCACGCCGCCTTCCTCGCGCGCCGGCTGGCGATGTTCGACGAACCGGGCGACGAGGTGGCCTTGGGCGTTGCCGCGCGGCGCGCCTTCCGCCTGATGGAGGATCACATGACGGCACGCGAATTTGATCGCGCCGCCTGGTTCGTCGGCGACAAGCCGTCGCTCGCCGATCTCGCGCTGTTCCCGGCCATCGCGCTGAGCCGCGATTTCGGTGTCGAACATGAGGCTTATCCGGCACTGCGGCGCTGGATGCGACGCGTGCGGACGATTCCGGGGTTCGTGACCATGCCGGGCATTCCCGACTATTATTGACGCCGATCACGCACGCGCAACGTAAGAGGCCGCCATGACCAGGCTTATCCGCTTCGAAGTCCAGCCGCTCCACGCCATGACGCGCCACCTCGCCGACGTTGCCTCAGGGCGTGCAGCGCCCGATCTCGTCATTACCGGCGCGCGCGTGCTTTCGACCTATTCGGAACGGATCATCGATGGCAGGGAGATCTGGATCGCGGGCGGGCGCATCGCCGCGGTGAAGCCGGCCGGCGCACACAAGGCTGCCGGCGGCGATGCCGCGATCAAGGACGTCGCCGGCGGCATCATCGCGCCGGGCCTGGTCGATCCGCACATCCATATCGAATCCTCGATGGTGACGGCCTGCGCCTACGCGGAAGCAGCGCTGCTCAACGGCACCACGACGATCTTCTGCGACAGCCACGAGATCGGCAATGTGATGGACGTCGCCGGCGTCGAGGCGATGCTGGAGGACGCGCGCGAGGCGCCGCTCTCGATCTTCCTGACCGTGCCGAGCACGGTGCCGGCGACCTCGCCAGAACTCGAGACCGCCGGCGGCGATCTCACCGCGGAGAAGATCGCCGGCCTGTTCGACCGCTGGCCGGAGGCGGTGGCGCTCGGCGAAAAGATGGATTTTGTCCCCGTCACGCTCGGCGACGAGCGCAGCCACGCGATCCTTGCGGCGGCGCTGCAGCGCGGACGGCCGGTGTCGGGCCATGTCTATGGCCGCGAATTCGTCGCGGCATACGCGGCGAGTGGCGTCACCGATACCCATGAGGCGATCGACCGCGACATCGCCGACGACTTGCTTGAAGCCGGCATCTGGCTCTTCCTGCGCGGCGGTCCGCCGACCACGCCGTGGCATTCGCTGCCGCAGGCGATCCGCACCATCACCGAGCTCGGAGCGTCGCATAAGCGCGTCGCCGTCTGCACCGACGATCGCGATGCCGACGATCTCCTGCAATTCGGTCTCGACTGGGTGGTGCGGGAAGCGGTCAAGGCCGGCATGTCGCCGGAACAGGCATGGTCGATGGGGTCGCTGCACGGCGCCACGCGCTTTGGCGCAGAAGGCGAGATCGGCGGTCTCGGCGGCGGCCGGCGCGCCGACCTGGTGCTGCTCGACGATTCGCTCAAGCCACACGCCACCTGGTATGGCGGCGAATGCGTGGTTGAGAACGGCAGGATCACGCCATTGCTCGATGCCGCGCTGTCGAAGCGTTACCGCTATCCGCAAGCCGCCTATTCGACGGTGAAATTGCCTGAAGCAGTGAAGCTGACGCCAGCGCTGCCGACCGAGGCCTGCACCGTCAACGCCATCAAGACGGCGCTGCCCGGCATCACCCTGATCCACGATCGCATCGCCATCGAGCCCGCCAATGACTGGCAGCCGCTGTTCGAACGCTACGGCCTCTGCTTCGTCGCGGTGGTGGAACGCCACGGCAAGTCGGCCGGCAACGTCGCCCATGGTCTCCTCAAGGATTTCGGCCTCAAGCACGGCGCCGTGGCATCGAGCGTGGGGCATGACAGCCACAACATCATCATTGCCGGCACGAACGAAGACGACATGCAGGTGGCGCTTGCGGCGATCAGGGATCATCAAGGCGGCGTCTGCGTTGTTGCCGACCGCAAGGTGAAGGCGATGGTGCCGCTGCCGATCGCGGGCCTGCTCTCCGACAGGCGGGTGACCGAGGTCGCAGAAGAAGTGCAGAAATTGAAGGTGGCATGGCGGGAGGCCGGCTGCACCATTCCATACATGGGCTTCAACCTGATCCCGCTGTCGGTGATCCCCGAAATCCGCCTCACCGACAAGGGGTTGGTGCTGGTGCCGGAAATGCGGCTCGCGCCGCTGTTCGAGTAACCGATGGATCCGCACCGGCTCGGCCTGATCTCGACGCGCCTGCATTATTTCCAGCTCGTCGCCCAGCTCGGCTCGATCCGGCAGGCCGCGCGCGTGCTCAATGTCGCGCCGTCCTCGATCAGCCGCGTGATCGGCCAGCTCGAGGACGAACTGCAGACACCATTGTTCGAGCGCATCCGCCAGCGGCTGAAGCTCACCAGCGCCGGCGAAATCCTGCTCTACCGCACGCGCGCCAGCCAGGGCGAGATGACGCGCGCCTACACCGAGATCAACGACCTCCAGGGTCTTCGGCGCGGCACTGTGACCGTGGCTGTCGTCGAGAGCATTGCGCGCGGGCTGCTGCTCGACGTGATGTCGTCGTTCTGGGAGAGCTATCCGGCGATCACCGTCGATATCAAGGTGATGGGATCGGAGCACGCGTTCGACGCGGTGGCCGACGGCGAATGCGACATCGGGATTGCCTTCGACATCAAGACGCCGCGGAATGCGCAGCGGCTCGCCGGCACGGTGCTGAATATGGGCGCGCTGATGCATCCCGCGCATCGTCTCGCCGGCCGTAGTGAGCTCAGATTGTTCGATCTCGCCGGCGAGCGCGTGGTGCTATCGGATGCCAGCCTTTCACTTGGGGCTTCGATCGAAGAGGCGTTGAACGGCTCCTCGATCGATTTCGGGCGGCGGGCGCTGACCAACTCGATCACCGTGATGGCCGACCTCGCGATGCGCGGCAACGGCGTTGCGCTGCAGACGCGGATCGGCGTGCAGCGCGAGATCAGGAGCGGAGCCTTGGTGTTTGTGCCCTTGCGCGATCCCAAATTGCGGCCGCGCAAGCTGGTGCTGCTGTCGCGCGCCAAATCCGGCATGTCGGAAGCGGCCTCGAGCCTCGCCACCATGCTGACGCGGGCGATCGAGGGTCTTTCCGGCGCCTGAGACATGTTGCGCTGGATGCATCAGGCTGGTGAGAAATCAGGGCCTATTCAGAACACCTCATGCTTTGCGAATTTGACCAAAAAGGAATTCGCATGAAGCCATCCGCCGTCGACGCCGTGATCCGCGGCCTGAAGAAAGCAGGCGTCAGCATCGTCTGCTATCTGCCGGACTCTTTGTTCAAGGAACTCTATCCGGCGCTCGATGCCGATCCTGATATCCGCACCATCCGCGTCACCAATGAAGGCGAGGGTGCGGCGATCTGCGGCGGCGTGTTCCTGTCGGGCAAGCGCGCGGCGCTGGTGATGGAGAATTCGGGCCTGCGCGCCTCGGTCGAGCCGCTCGCGCGGATGGGGCTTGGCGCAGGCATTCCCGTGGTGATGCTGATGAGCTATCGCGGCGAGCTCGGCGAGAACAATTGGTGGGCTATCCCGCATGGCATCACCATGGAGCCGGTGCTGAACGCGCTGCGGATTCCCTATCGCATCGTGACGGAAGAGGAGAAGATCGAGCGCGCCATCACTGATGCGTTCAGTTGGTCGTACTCCGCCTATTATCACTCGGCGGTGGCGCTGGGCGGGAGCGTGGTGCGATGAAGCGGTTCGACTGCATGAAGGCGCTGGCGCGCCGGCTCTCCGACGAACTCGTGATCCTCTCGCTCGGCGCCAGCGTCGACGAATGGTACAACGCCGCCCCGCATATGCGCGAGGCGAGCCTGTTCCAGCAGCAGCTCGGCTGTGTCAGCGCGCAGGCTTTTGGCTTGGCCGCTGGCCTGCCGCACCGGCGCATCGTTTCGCTCGATACCGACGGCGGCATGATGTTCAACCTCGGCATTCTCGCCACCATCGGCAACGAGCAGCCGGACAACCTGTTCATCGTGGTCTGGGACAATGAATGCTACCAGTCGATCGGCGGCCCGCCGACGCATACGGCGAGCGGCCGCGTCGATATCGCCGCGATCGCCCGCGGCGCGGGGCTGACGCGCGCCTACATGGCGCGCACGATCGACGAATTCGACGCGCATTGCGCCGAGGGCCTGGCGGCCCAGGAGCCCTATCTGGTCGTCGCAAAAGTCTCCGGCACCGTGCAGCCCGACATCAAGCGCAAGCATAGCGACGGTCGCGAGGACAAATACATCTTCGTCCGCCACGTCGAGCGCACCGAGAACATCGTCATCATGGGCCCGAGCGAGCACAATTAGCGATGACTAGGGTGGACCGACTAGCGCCACGACGACGCTGCGCTCCCTCTCCCGCTTGCGGGGGAGGGCCGGGGTGGGGGTCTCTCCACGATTCAGGCTCTCGCGAGCGGATAGAGCCCTCACCCGGCGCGTGCGCGCCGACCTCTCCCGCAAGCGGGAGAGGTGAAACGAGAGCGCGCAAGCTGAGCCAACCAAATAGCATCGCGGTATCGCCATGACCGCGCCGCGTCCCGCCTATGATTACATCGTGGTCGGCGGCGGATCCGGCGGCGCGGTGGTGGCGCGGCGGCTGGCCGAGCGCTGTGATGCCAGCGTGCTGCTGCTCGAAGCCGGCCCTTCGGATGTCGGCATTGCCGAGATCGAAGACGCCGCGAACTGGACCGCGCTGTTCGGCGGTCCCTACGATTGGGGCTATCGCTACGCGCCGCAGCCGGAATTGAACGGCCGCAGCATCGCGATCCCGCGCGGCCGCGTGCTCGGAGGATCGTCGAGCCTCAACGCGATGCTGTGGTACCGCGGCCATCCCTCCGACTACGACGCCTGGGAAGCCGCGGGCGCGACGGGATGGGATTTCCGTTCCGTGCTGCCCTACTTCAAGCGTGCTGAGGATTGGGAAGGCGGCGCCTCCGACTATCGCGGCGCCGGCGGTCCGCTGCGTATCGAGCGTCCGCGCGATCCGCATCCGATCGCACTCGCAATGCTCGCGGGCGCCGCCGAGCTTGGCATCCCCGTGATCGGCGATCCGAACGGCGCGACCAACGAGGGCGCCAGCCTTGCCAATCTCAACATCTGCGGCGGCAAACGCTGGAACACGGCGCGCGGCTATCTCCGCCCGGTGGCGGATCGGAACAATCTCACCATCCGCACCAATGCGCTCGCGATTGGCCTCACCTTCGAGGGCCGCCGCGCCCGCGCGGTCCGCTCGATCATCGACGGTGCCGTCGTGGAGACGCGCGCGGAATCCGAGATCATCCTGGCACTCGGCGCGATCGACACGCCGCGTCTGCTCTTGATGAGCGGCATCGGGCCCGCGGAGGAATTGGCGCGGCTTGGGGTGCCAGTCGTCGCCGCGCTCGCAGGCGTCGGCGAGAACTTGCAGGACCATCCGCTGCTGATGGGCATGAATTTTCGCGCGAAGGCGCCGCTCGGGCCGGTGCGCGACAATGGCGGCGGCAGCATGATGAACTGGAAGAGTGATGCCGCGCTCGCCGCGCCCGATCTCCATGCTTTCGTGGTGCAAGGCCGCCACGCCGGCGACGAAGTCGCCACGGCTTACGATCTCTCCGGCGATATCTTCGCGATGTCGCCGGGATTGATGCGCTCGGCCAGCGTCGGCCGTCTGCGGCTCGAGAGTGCCGAGCCGGGCGCCGCCATCGATCTGCAGCCGAATTTCCTCGCCGAGCCCGCTGACCTCGAGGCCCTGATCGCCGGCATCGATGCCATCATGGAGCTATCCGCCGCCAACGCCTTCGCCGGCCTCATCGCAGCGCCGGCCGCGCCCGACCGCCTGATGTCGCGCAGCGAAAAGATCGCGTTCATCCGCATGAGCTGCTCGACCTTCTTCCACACCTGCGGCACCTGCGCGATGGGCACAGGCGAGCGCGCCGTGGTCGATCCACAGTTGCGGGTGCGCGGCGTCGAGGGCCTGCGCATCGCGGATGCCTCGGTGATCCCGATCATCCCGTCCTGCAATACCCATGCGCCCGTGACGATGATCGGTGAGCGTGCCGCGGATTTCATCACCGGCATGAAACCTGCAGAGTTGTCGGTATGAGCGCAACCGAGAAAGACAGGATCATCGCCTCCGACTTCGTCCTGACTATGGACGAAGCCAACCGCGTCATCACCAATGGCGCGGTACTGGTGCGGGACGGCCGCATCGCTGCGGTCGGCAAGAGCGATGCGCTCTGTGCCGCCGAGCCCGCGGCCGAGGTGACCTATCTCAGGAATTGCCTGGTCATGCCGGGGCTGGTGAACTGCCACATGCATTCCGGCTTCCTGCGCGGCACGGCCGAGCACCTGCCGGTGTGGGACTGGCTGCGGCTGCACATCAACCCGATGCATCGCGTGCTGCGGCCGCACGAGGCGGAGGCGGCGTCCCATCTCTGCTACGCCGAGAGCGTGCTCTCCGGCACCACCACGACCGTCGACATGTGGCGCTTCATGGATGGCAGCGCGCGGGCGGCGCGCACTATCGGCAACCGTCTCGTTGCGGTGCCCTATGTCGGCGAGCATCCGGACTACAATTATTTCGACACGCTCGACGACAATGAGCGGATGATCGAGAGCTGGCACGGCAAGGATGACGGCCGCATCTCCGTCTGGGTCGGGCTCGAGCATCTCTTCTATTCCGACGAGGCCGCGCAACGCCGCGCGGTCGAGATGGCCAAGCGTCATCGCACCGGTTTCCATACCCATTGCAGCGAGGCTGCCATCGAGGTCGCCGAATTCGAGAAGCGCTACGGCAAGCGGCCGATGTTCGTGCTCGACGAGCTCGGCTTGTTCGAGCCGCGGGCGATGATCGCACATGCGGTCTGGCTCGACGAGTCCGAGATCGCGCTGCTCGCCCGCCGCGGCGTCTCGGTGGCGCACAACCCCGTCAGCAACATGAAGCTCGCCAGCGGCATCGCACCGGTCGAGGCGATGCTGCAGGCCGGTCTCGCCGTCGGCCTCGGCACCGACGGCGAGAAGGAGAACAACAATCTCGACATGTTCGAGGAGATGAAGGCGGCTTCGCTGCTCGGCAAGCTGAAATCGCTCAATGCGGCTGCGCTGGATTCCTGGACCGCGCTGAGGATGGGCACGATCCTTGGTGCCCGCGCCATCGGCCTCGACCATGAGATCGGCTCGCTCGAGATCGGCAAGAGGGCCGACCTGATCGCGGTGCGCACCGACACGCCGCGGATGACGCCGCTGTTCGGCGAAGGCCCCTATTTCAACCTGCAGCACAATCTGGTGCATGCGGTGCGCGGCGGCGATGTCGCGCTGACCATGGTGGATGGCCGGATCGTCGTCGAAGACGGCCGATTGAAGACCGCCGATTTGCGCGCGCTGATCGATCATGTTCACGAGGTGGCGCCGGGATTGTTCGTGCGCCGGGCCGCCTGGCTCGCCGAGCACGTTCACGGTTCGGTGCAGTGGACCGGCGCGGTTGGGGGAGGCGATGGCCAAAACCACTGATCCCGTCGCGCTGAACGAATGGTACGCGATCGAGACGCTGTCCGAGGTGACGGCAGCGCCGCGTCTCACGCGCCTGCTCGGCCAGGATCTGATCGTCGACCGCGACGCCGATGGCGCGCCGCGGGTGCGCGAGGTCGTCGCGGGGATACCGGCCGCGCCGCTGCCGGTCCGCGAGCGCTATGGCTGCCTCTGGACCACGCTCGGCGAGCCGCTGCGCGAGATTTTCGACATCGCTGAGGCCGCGGAGGAAGACCGCCGTTTCGTGATTTGCGGCTGGGTCAAGATCCGCACCTCGGCGCCGCGCGTGATCGAGAATTTCCTCGACATGGCGCATTTCCCTTACGTCCACAACGATATCCTCGGCGCCGAGCCGCACACGGAAGTGCCGGCCTATGAGAGCGAGATCCGCCGCGATGTCGACGAGGTCTGGGCGACCAATTGCCGCTTCTTCCAGCCGCGGATCGCGGTGACGGAATCCTCGGGCGATTTCGTGCAGCTCACCTACCGCGTGCCGTCGCCGTTCACGGTGATGCTCTACCGGGTGTGCCCGTCCGCCCCTTTGCGGCTCGATGCGATCGCGCTGTTCATCCAGCCGATCGAGGAGGAGCTGTGCCGCGCCCAGCCGGTGATGTTCCTGGTCGACGCGCAGTCGGCCTACAACGACATCCTGAAGTTCGAGCAGGTGATCTTTTCGCAGGACCGCATCATCGTCGAGAACCAGCGTCCCCTGCGGCTGCCGCTCGAGCCGCGCGCGGAAATCCCGACCCGCGCCGATGGCTCCTCCGTCGCCTATCGCCGCTGGCTCAAGGAAAAGGGCCTGCGCTACGGCACCATCGCCGGCTCGCGATGAAATTTCGCTCGCAGCCCCGTCGCCCCGGGCGGAGCGAACGCGAAACCCGGGACGTCTGCATTAACCGTGTCCGGTGATCCCGGGCTGGGCTGACGCTCCGCCCGGGCTACGCCACTGATTCGCCGTCCGCCCGCGTCATGCCGTTGCCTTCCGGCCCCGTGACCGGCCTCTTATGCCCTTTTCCGTGAAAATGTACGGGCGTTAACGGATGATTAACCATGGCTACCGATCTTTAACCAATTGAAAAGGAGCTGAGTCGGCCGCGATGGACGCACCTGTGCAGTCAAACCGTCAACTGGTCCGCATGCGGGGCCGATCCTACGTTGCGTTCGTGTTTACCCCTGTCGTTCCGATCATGAACTGGCTTGGGGAAATCGACGCGACGCTCTCCCGTTCGCCCGGATTTTTCGTCGGCAAGCCGGTGGTGCTCGACCTCTCGGCGCTGGACCTCAGCCAGAGCGCCATCGCCCATCTCGTCGCAAACCTCGAGCAGCGCAATATCCGCGTGCTCGGCATCGAGGGCGTCAGCCCCGACCATCTCACCAAGAGCCTGCCGCCGCTGCTCACGGGCGGCCGGCCCTGCGGGCTCCCGCAGTCCGAGCCGCCAAAGCCTCAAGCCAAGCCGGCCAAGCCGAAACAGACATCGCTGCTGCTCGACCAGCCGGTGCGTTCCGGCCAGTCGATCGTCTTCGCCGATGGCGACGTCACCGTGCTGGGTTCGGTCGGCTCGGGCGCCGAAATCGTCGCCGGCGGTTCCATCCACATCTACGGAACGCTGCGCGGCCGGGCGATGGCCGGCATCAACGGCAATTCATCGGCACGTATTTTCTGCCAGAGGATCGAGGCCGAGCTATTGGCCATCGATGGCTACTACCAGACCGCAGAGGACATCGGCGAAAGCCTGCGCAGTCGGCCGGCCCAGGCGTGGCTCGAAGACGATGCCCTCAAAATCACAGCGCTGAATTGATCGCCCAAAGGAGGAGAGAATGGCCAAGGTTTTGGTCGTAACGTCTGGGAAGGGAGGCGTCGGCAAGACGACGTCCACGGCTGCGCTCGGTGCGGCTCTCGCGCAAGCCGGACAAAGCGTCGTCGTGATCGATTTCGATGTCGGCTTGCGCAACCTCGACCTGGTGATGGGCGCGGAACGGCGGGTCGTGTTCGATCTCATCAACGTGGTGCAGGGTGTCGCCAAGCTCTCGCAGGCGCTCATCCGCGACAAGCGCCTGGAGAATCTGTGGCTGATTCCGGCATCGCAGACCCGCGACAAGGACGCGCTGACGGATGAGGGCGTGCGGCGGGTCATCAACGAGCTCAGGACCAAGTTCGACTGGATCCTCTGCGACAGCCCGGCCGGCATCGAGCGCGGCGCGACGCTGGCGATGCGCTATGCGGACGAGGCGGTCATCGTCACCAATCCCGAAGTCTCCTCGGTGCGCGATTCCGACCGCATCATCGGCATGCTGGATTCCAAGACCGCCAAGGCGGAGCGGGGCGAGCGGGTCGAGAAGCACCTCCTGGTCACCCGATACGACGCCTCGCGCGCCTCGCGCGGCGAGATGCTCTCGATCGACGACATCCTGGAAATCCTCGCGACGCCGCTGCTCGGCATCATCCCCGAGAGCCAGGACGTGCTGCGCGCATCCAACGTCGGTTGCCCGGTGACGCTGAACAACACCACCAGCGCGCCGTCCCGCGCCTATATGGACGCGGTGCGCCGCCTGATGGGCGAGACGGTGCCGATGACGGTGCCGGTTGAACGCAAGGGACTGATGAACAGGCTGTTACGACGGAGGGCGGCATGATGAATCTCCTGCGGCTTATCGGCGGCCGCTCCGGCTCCGCGCCGGTCGCGCGGGAACGGCTGCAGATCCTGCTCGCGCATGAACGCGGGGTAGGCGGCAGCGGCGCCCCCGAACTGTTGGAACTGCTGCGGTCCGAAATCCTCGCCGTGGTTTCCAAGCATGTCGATCTCGATCCGGAGAAAGTCGTGGTCAAGATGGATCGGGGCAAATTCGTCTCGATGCTCGAGGTCGACATCGAAGTGCCCAATGCTCTGCAACGATCCAAGCTGGTGGCTGCGACATGACGGCAGACAGTGATAGCCATATCGCCTGGCAACGGGCGCAGGTCCGCAAGAATCGCGCTGCGCTCAAGGAATTGGAAATCGCCCGGTTCGGAGGCGCGCCTATCCCGACCTTCAACCGGAAAACCGAGCAAGCGATCAGCGAGCTGAAGCGGAAGATCATGGAAGCGGAGCGCTGCATCGCCGATCACGAGCGGCGAACCAAGCGGCCGCTGGCCACCGACCAGCGAAGCCTCGCCAGCGTCTCTTGGAGCCACTGGGACGCCAACGTCGAGGGCGCCCCGCCGCAGCGCCGCCGCGCCTGACCGAAATTAGGTTTGCATTCTATCCACGCTGAAGCTGCGCCCCCTCTCCCGCTTGCGGGAGAGGTTGGGGTGAGGGTGCTTCCACGATCGGATTGCCTCGAGTGGAGAGAGCCCCCACCCGGCGCTGACGCGCCGACCTCCCCCGCAAGCGGGAGAGGTGAAATGAACTCGCCACTCCAGCATGCGGCGTGATGCCGCGCGACGCCCACACGCGTGTGTGAACTCCCCGCGAACCGCTATGACAGGGCCAAGCCTTTGTCGTAGGCTGCCGCTACTCTGACGTGATCGGCAGAGAGAAGAGAATGGCAGAGAAGAAAATGTGCGTGCGCGATCCGGAATCGCCATCGCACAGGTTCTGGAGGTCGCATGCGGCTCATCGTCAACGGCAGGACGCATGAGGTTGACGTCGAAGACGAGATGCCCCTGCTGTGGGTCTTGCGCGACGTGCTCGGCGTCACCGGTCCCAAATATGGCTGCGGCATCGCCTCGTGTGGCGCCTGCACGGTGCATGTCGGTGGCGAGCCGGTGCGTTCCTGCTCGGTGCCGGTCGGCGATGTCAAAGCCGATGTCACCACGATCGAAGGATTGGGCACGCCGACGGCGCTGCACGCGGTGCAGCGGGCCTGGGTCGAGCACCAGGTCGCGCAATGCGGCTATTGCCAGTCCGGCCAGATCATGTCGGCCGCCGCGCTGCTCGGCGCCAACGGCAATCCGAGCGAAGACGATATCGATGAGGCGATGTCCGGCAACCTGTGCCGCTGCGGCACCTATCCGCGCATCCGCGCCGCGATCAGGGCTGCGGCGCGTGAGCTCAAGGGCCGCCCGACATGAGCAAGCTCGGCACCATCGCGCGGCGCACCTTCCTGATCGGCGCGGCTGCGATCGCAGGTGGCGTCGCGTTCGGCGTCTATGCCTATAAGCGCGAGCCGATCAATCCGCTGTTGAAGGACCTCGGCGATGGGCAGGCGGCGCTGACGCCTTACGTGCGCATCGACCAGACCGGCGTCACCATCATCACGCCGCGCGCCGATCTCGGACAGGGTGTCGCCTCGATGCTTGCGGCGCTGGTGGCCGAGGAGCTCGATATCGCCTGGAATGACATCAGGATCGATTTCGGGCCGCCGAGCAGCGCTTACTATAATGGCATCGCGGCCGCCGAAGGCCTTCCCGTTCCGGCAACCGATACCAGCTTCAAGGCGCGCTCGGCGCGCGTCGTGGGCGATGCGGTGAGCAAGTTTTTGGGGCTGCAGATCACCGGCGGATCGTCCTCGGTCGCCGATGCCTATGAGAAGATGCGCATTGCCGGCGCGGCGGCCCGCGAAGTCCTGTTGCAGGCTGCGGCGAGGCGGACCGGAATTCCAAAGCATCAGTTGAAGACCAGGGACGGCAACGTGATCACGCCACGCGGCGAGGCGCTGAGCTACGCGTCGCTGGCGACGGATGCCGCCAAGATCGAACCGCCGCAAAAGGTGCGGCTCAAGCCGGAGACGGAATGGCGCTATCTCGGCAAGCCGATGCAGCGCATCGACATCCTCGCAAAGTCCACGGGCACTGCGACCTTCGGCATCGATATCAGAATGCCCGGCATGGTCTATGCGACGGTCCGCGCCAATCCCGCCACCGGCGGCGGCATCAAGGGATACGAGGCGAGCGCTGCAGAAAAGGCGCGGGGTGTCATCGCCGTCGTGCCGATCACCGGCGGGGTCGGCGTGATCGCCGACAACACCTGGCGCGCCTTCAAGGCGGCGGAGCTGATCAAATGCGATTGGGGCCCGGCGCCTTATCCGCCATCCAGTGCGGCGATGTTCGAAACGGTGGCGGCCTCCTTCACTGGCGAGCGGCAGGATAGTCGCCTCAAGGATGAGGGCGATATCGAGACGGCGCTGCAGGGCGCTGGCGTGATCGAGGCCGAATACAAGGTGCCGTATCTCGCGCATGCGCCGCTCGAGCCGATGAACGCCGTGGTCCAGCTCAAGGACGGACGGCTCGATATCTGGACTGCCACGCAGATTCCGCTGTTCGTGGTGGCGACGGCGGCCGAGGTCAGCGGGTTTAAGCCGGAGAACGTCCACCTCCATTCGCTGATGTCAGGCGGCAGCTTCGGCCGGCGCCTCGAGGATGACTATGTCCGTCAGGCGGTTGAGCTCGCAAAGGCGCATCCCGGGCATCCGATCAAGATGACCTGGACGCGCGAAGAGGACATGACCCACGACTTCCCGCGTCCGCTCGGCATGGCGCGCATGCGCGGCGCGGTGAGGGATGGGAAGGTCGAAGCCTATGACCTGAAGGTCGCCTGTCCTTCGGTGACAGCCTCGCAGATCGGCCGGCTGCATATGCCGACCTTCGGGCCGGATATCGCGATCGTGGCGGGCGCCTGGGATCAGCCGTTCCGGATTCCACACTATCGCGTCACCGGCTATCGCGTGCCGGAACTGGTGCCGGTGAGCTCCTGGCGCTCGGTCGGCGCGTCGGCAAACGGTTTCCTGCACGATGGCTTCCTCGATGAGTTGATCCACGCGGCGGGCGCCGATCCGCTGCAGGAATTGATCCGGCTGTGCTGGCACGAGCCGTCGCGCAAGGTGCTGGAAACTGTCGGCGAGATGTCGAAATGGGGCAGCGATCCCGGCAAGGATCGCGGCCGCGGCATCGCGTTCACGCTGTCATTCGGCGTGCCGGTGGCCGAGGTCGTGGAGGTCTCGAACACGCCGCGCGGCATCAGGATCGACAAGGTGTTCGTCGCCGCCGATGTCGGCAAGGTGCTCGATCCCCTGAATTTCGAGAACCAGGTTCAGGGCGCCGTGATCTGGGGTTTGGGCCACGCCGTCAATTGCGAACTGACCTTCAAGGACGGCGTTGCCGAGCAGACCAACTTCCACGCCTATCAAGGCTTGCGTCTCAATCAGGCGCCGGCGATCGAAGTGCGCGCCGTCGACAACGGCAGCCCGATCCGCGGCATCGGCGAGCCCCCGGTTCCTCCCGCCGCGCCAGCACTTGCCAACGCCATCTTCGCCACCACCGGCAAGCGCATCCGCGAGTTGCCGCTGAACAAGCACATCGATTTTGTTTAGGCGCCCCTCCCGTCGTTCGGGAGCGCGACCAAGTCACCACTTTCTCCGTCATTCCGGGGCGTGACGAAGTCGCGAGCCCGAAATCCATCGGGCCGCAGGCGCAGGTGGTGCAGGCGCGCCCCGAGAGAGCGCGGCCTGCATGTCCATCAATCGGCCTTGGCCTTCTCTCGCATCGCCGCCTGCAGGGTCTTGATGTCTGCGGGCGAGAGTTGGGGGCGGTCGACCTTGATCGTCAGCTTGTTGAGCTTGGCCGTCAGCGGGAACGGCGGCTTGTAGTCGGCATCGTTCACGCCGGTGAGCGTGTCGGATCCGATGTCGAAGCTCTCGTCCCACTGCAGAATCATCGGCAACGTCTTCGCCATCCGCTTCGTCGCGACCTCCTTGCCATCGACCTTCAGCGTGCCGGTGCCCGACTGTGCAAGACCGCTGAAGTTGTTGTACGCGAGTGTGCCGATGCCGACGCCATCATACTTGAAGTCGAACTCGACCGTATGCCGGCCCGGCGACAGCGCATCCGGCCCTTCCCACTTGATGCGTTCCAGGTCGACCAGGTTCCACAGGAACACGGGCTTGCCCTGCAGCAGGTAGAAGCCGTAGCCGGCGAAGCGCCCGCCAGAGGTCAGCATCGTGCCCTCGGCGCCGCCCTGCGGCACGTCGATGTCGGCGGTGATCGTGTAGGACGTGTTGAGCAGCAGCGGCGAATCTCCCTGCGGCAATCCCGTCATCGGCCGCGTGTACACGAACTCCTTGCGGCCGGCGGTGATGTTCGGGCGCGGTGCGATGATGCGCGCCGCGACCGATGCGTCCAGCGGGAAGACCTGGTGCTTCCTGGCCTCGGCGATGAACATCTCCTTCATCTCCTTGACCTTCTGCGGGTTCGTGGCCGCGATGTCGTCGGACTGGCTGAAGTCCTTGCTCAGGTCATAGAGCTGCAGGACCTGGTTGTTCAACGGATCCGGGTTGGCCGGGCCGTACGCCTGCCAGGGCGCGCGGTTGACTTTGGTGCTCATTATCCAGCCGTCGTGGTAGAGCGCCCACTGGCCCATCATCTCGAAGTACTGCGTCTGGTGGCGCGACGGCACCTTGGCGTTCGGCCCATCGAACGTATAGGCGAAACTCGTGCCCTCGATCGGCGCCTGCTTGATGCCATCCACATAGTCCGGGGCCTGAATGCCGGCGGCCTCGAGGATCGTCGGCACGACGTCGATGATGTGCACGAACTGCTCGCGCAATGCGCCTTTTTCCTTGATGCGGGCCGGCCACGACACCACCATGTTCTGGTTGGTGCCGCCGAGCCTCGATGCGTTCTGCTTGAACCAGTCGAACGGCGTGTCGAACGCCCATGACCAACCCGCCGACATGTGGTTGTACGTCTGCTCGGTGCCCCAGACGTCGTAGAACTTCATCTGCACGTCGACGGGCACACTGATGCCGTTGAAGAACGCGACCTCGTTCGGCGTACCCAGCGGCCCGCCTTCCGCGCTGGTGCCGTTGTCGCCGTTGATGTAGATGATCAGCGTGTTGTCGAGCTTGCCCAGGTCCTCGAACGCCTGAATCACGCGGCCGATCTCGTGGTCGCTGTAGGCGGCGTAGGCGGCAAAGACCTCGACCTGCCTGATGAATAGTTTCTTCTCCTCCGCGCTGAGCTGGTCCCACGGCTTCAGCACCTCGTTGGGCCACGGTGTCAGCTTCGTGTCCGTCGGGATCACGCCAAGTCGCTTCTGGTTCTCGAAGATGCGCTCACGCAGCTTGTTGTAACCGTCGTCGAACAGGTGCATCGCGCTGATCTTGTCCACCCACTCCTTGGTCGGGTGATGAGGCGCATGCGTGGCGCCAGGCGCGTATTTGATGAAGATCGGCTTCGACGGATCGGTCTGGTGCATCCGCGTCATCCAGTCGATGGCGTCGTCAGCCATGGCGGTGATGAGGTTCCAGGTGCCCGGCGGCTTGCCCAGGAACGGATAGATCTGCGTCGTATTGCGGAAGAGATTGGGCTCCCACTGGTTCGCGTCGCCGCCGACGAAGCCGTAGAAGTACTCGAAGCCCATCCCGGTCGGCCACTGGTCGAACGGGCCGACCTGGCTCGCGGCGAAGGCCGGCGTGTTATGGTCCTTGCCGAACCATGACGTCGCGTAGCCGTTGTCGAGCAGGATTCGGCCGATCGTCGCCTTGTCCTTGTTGATGATGCTGTTATAGCCCGGGAAGCCGGTCGACTGCTCCGAGATCACGCCGAAGCCGGCCGAATGGTGATTGCGCCCGGTGATCAGCGCGGCGCGGGTCGGCGAGCACAGCGCGGTGGAGAAGACGCGATTGTAGCGCAGGCCCTCATTGGCAATGCGGTCCATCGTCGGGGTCGGGATGACACCGCCGAAGGTGCTCGGCACGCCGAAGCCGGCGTCATCCGTGATGATCAGCAATACGTTCGGCGCGCCGTGCGGCGGGACAATGCGCGGCGCCCACCACGGCTTCGATTGCAGCGCGTCGTCCTTGATCACGCCACCGAACTTCGGGTCGGGCGGCGGAAGTTGCTTGCCGTCGATCGTGGTCGTGGCGCTGGGCGAACCCACGGCGCCAGTCGTCTGCTGCGCCATTGAGGGCGCAATCGTGAGCACGGTCAACGTAATAGCGGAGAACAACAGTGCCGACATTTTCATGACTGATCCTCCCCTGGGTGTCTGCCATGGGCCAAAGCACACATTGGGCGCATGGAAATGGGCTCCGGACAGCTTGATATTGACGTAAATCAAGGGCGGTGAGCGCCAGTAGCGGACTCGTGCAGCGCAGCAAATGGTGACGCATGATCCTGAGAGAAAACTCCACATGATCCCGACAACCAGGATGAAATCCTGGCAACCGGATGAACGGGATGCGTGGAACCTATCGGAGCGACGGACGTTTCTTGTCCACAAATGAGCAGCGCCGGGCCCGGCGCAGCAAGCGCCGAGGCGCTGAGCTGCGCGCGTGGGAGAAATGCTCATGAGAGTCACTCTTTCAGTCATCAAAGCTGACGTTGGCTCCGTTGGCGGGCATACGAAACCGTCTTCACGCATGATGGCAACTGTCGAGGGCGAGGTCGCGAAGGCGATCTGCAATGGCCTGCTGATCGACGGTTTCATCTGCCACACCGGCGACGACATCGCGATCGTCATGACCCACACGCGGGGCGAAGGCAGCTCCGAGGTCCATCAGTTCGCCTGGAAGACGTTTCTCGCGGCCACTTCAGTCGCGAAAATCTCCGGGCTCTATGGCGCCGGCCAGGATCTTCTTGTCGACGCGCCTTCCGGAAACGTCCGCGGCGCCGGCCCGGCCGTCGCCGAGCTCAGCTTCGAACACAGTCTTTCGGGCGTGAGGCCCGCGGAGTCCTTCATGGTGTTCGCCGCCGACAAATGCGGTCCGGGCGCCTACAACCTGCCGCTCTATCTCGCCTTTGCCGATCCCATGTATTGCGCCGGGCTGATGCTGCCCCCGATGATCAAGGGATTCCGTTTCCATATCATCGACATGGACAATACGGCTGGCGACAGCGTGATCGAGCTCGACGCACCCGCGGACGGCTACCACATTGCCGCGCTGCTCCGCGACAACGAGCGCTTCGGCATTGATCGCATCGTTTCTCGAACACATGGCGAGGTCGCCGTCGCTATTTCGGCGCAGCGCCTTCACTCGATCGCAGGCAAATACACCGGCAAGGATGATCCGGTCGCGATCGTCAGGAACCAGGGGATTTTCCCGGCGCCAGAAGAAATCGTCTCGCCGTTCGCCAAGGCACACTTCGTCGGCGGCGATGCGCGCGGCTCGCACGTGATGCCGCTCATGCCCGTGCCACTTAACACACCGGTGACAGGCATGTACTGTCTGCCGATCGTTTCTTGCGTCGGCTTTTCGATCGACAGAGACGGCCGGTTCTCGGAGTCCTATACCGATTTCTTCGACAACCCGGCGTGGGACGAGGTCCGCCGCCGCGCTCAGAGCAAGGCGATCGATATGCGCAGCCAGGGTTGGTCTGGTGCCGCGATGCTGCCCTATTCCGAGCTGGAGTACGGCGGCTTCCGCGACACCGTGTCCGCGCTGCTGCAGCGTTTTCGGCTGCGTGAGGAGTGCAAGCCGAAAGCGGCCGAGTAGTGACCGTCTGCAATCAGAAGCCGGAGTTGCTTCGCCCCTGCATTTGATCGACAGATGCAGACGCTGCGACGTGCCAATCCCAGGGAGGTGGTATGGCAAAAAAACGCATCGGCATTCTCACGGGTGGTGGCGACGTTCCCGGTCTCAACGCAGTCATCAAAAGCGTGACATATCGCGGCAGTGAGGACGACATCGAGGTCGTCGGTCTCCGCCGCGGTTGGGAAGCTCTCACGCACGTGAACCTCGACGACCTCTCCAGCAGGTCCCACTACATCATCCCGCTGAACCGTGAAAACACGCGCATCATCGACCGGCGTGGCGGCACGGTGCTGCACTCAAGTCGCACCAATCCGTCCAAGATGAAAAAGCTGCCTGATCATCTCCTCGGCGAGGACCTTCCGGTCTCCCTGAACAGCAAGGACGGCACAGCAACCAGGACGTGGGACCTCACTAGCCACGTGCTGGCGAACCTCGCGGGGCTCGGCATCGAACACCTGATTGCCATCGGCGGCGACGACACGCTCAGTTACGCGGCCAGGCTCAATGACCTCGGCGTCAAGATCATCGCGATCCCGAAGACGATGGACAACGACGTTCGCAACACCGAGTACTGCATCGGCTTCTCGACCGCGATCACCCGCGCCAGCGACGCCATCCAGCGGCAGCGCACCACGGTCGGCTCGCACGAGCGAATCGGCATTTTCCGTGTCTTTGGCCGCGATGCCGGATTTACGGCGCTCTTCACCGCGTACGCCACTTCGATACGGTGCGTGATACCGGAGTACAAGGTCGATCTCGACAAGCTGATCCAGTTGCTCCTTGAGGAGAAGCGCGCCAACCCAAGCAACTATGCGCTGGTCGTCCTCAGCGAGGGCGCCGCTTGGCAGGGCTATCAGGTGCAGGAATACGGCGAGCCTGACGCCTACGGCCATCGCAAGAAGGCGAGCGTGGCCGAATCGCTTGCCGACGAGATCAAGCGGCGTGTCGGCGAGGAGACGATCACTTCCGACCTTACCTACGACCTGCGATCGGGCGATCCGGACTTCATGGACAAGCTTGTGGCGCTGACTTTCGGTAACATGGCCTACGATGCCATTCTGGAAGGCAAGTCCGGCCTCATGTCGGCGCTGGTGGAGGGGCGCTACGACCTGGTGCCCATCCCCGACGCCAAGCTCGGTCCGCGCAAGCTGGACGTCGCCAGCACGTACAACACGGAGCGCTATCGTCCCATCTACGCCAACAAGCGCGGGCTGCCGATCTTTCTCAACCGTGCGTCATAGGTGGCAGGTGGAAACCCAGTCGCAAGCATGGTTGGCTGCTAAAAGTGCATCACCGTGGCACCATCGCGAAACTTGATAAGTCTCTCGTCGAAGCAGCTTGCTTTGAGAGCCTGAGGCCACACCGCGGCGCTATTTTCAGAACTGGGCCGGTTGAGCGGGTGGACTGGGCCAATCCGATCGCAGGTTGTTCGGGTTATTCCTATCGAATAAGTCCTGCCCTATAAGGCCGCTCGGGCGGGCATCAATTGATGGGGGCATTCTGCGAGCGTCACGACTTGGCGCGACGATGACGCCGGGCCGAACGACACAATTGGCGGGATAGCCAACGTATTGGCAGTAAGTTACGGCACTCGCGCTTCCATTGCATCCAGCCAAGAACCCAATAATGAGCGACGCCAACAAGGCGATTGATCGCGTCATTTCTTGCCTCCCGTAGCTGATCCACGAAAAAGAAGATCATAGATGAAGCCGTAGTGGTAGTCGAAGCCCCTGATGGGTCCGGTTGACCTGTGGTCCTACCCCCGTGCTTTTTTGTTGCACGGGGCCCATGGGTGCAACCGGCACCCGGCTTTCCCTGCGCCCTCTATTCAATGAGAGGGCGAGACGAGCGCAAACCTCGGGCCATCCATGCCGCGAGAACGCGAACTCACATCCCGTCCGCTGTTTGAAATTTGAATCGCGATCTTTCCCCCACGTCGTCCCGGGCTTGCGCGCCGCGGCGAAGCCCCTTGGCGTAGCCGGGACCCGGGACCCATAACCACAGGGTTCAGTGATGTGCTCTGCTGCAACCGCTTGCTCGCGCCACAACAACTCCCAGTGGTTATAGGTCCCGTCTTTCGACGGGACGACGCCGTGACATCCGCCTTTGCCTTTTCGCTCGCATCACGCGAACTGCATCGCGCACGTGAGCGAAGATGTGTTAGCGGGCTACTACTGTTGCCGCTGTCGCCTGCATCCGCATCGCACACGTTTCTTGGCGCGCCGCACAAATTCAGCAGCGTCCAACCTGATCCGCAAAATCATCATGACGCTGCGGCGCTCGCGCGTGATGTGATGAGAGTTTGAGCATCGCGGCTGTTGCCAACAACGAACGGCAAGAGAAGAATGACTCGCTTCGATGGAGTCGTTGATTGCCTTCTTTTCGGCAGAGTTCCGGCGCTCATTTGCACCGGGTCTGAATTCAAGCTCGGTGTTACACCTCAACCGAAGATGGAACTCGAGATGCATCATCCAGACCAAACACGTCGTTCGCTTCTGAAGGTTCTCGCCTCTGGCGCCTGCGTTGCGGCCACCGGGCCTGCTGCGGCGCAAGAGGATCAACCCGGCAGCAGCGATCGGCCGAAGAAGGGGGATCTGCTGGTTCTCTCCGAAGGAGAACGCGCCGGCGAAGTCATCAAGTCCGATGACCTCAAGCTTGACGGACCGCCGGTTCGCGCCTGGCCGAAGGATCCCGGAACGTCTGTGGTCCGCAAAGGTTCGCGTTTGAATGAAGTTCTCGTCATCAAGCTAAGTCCCGATGAACTCGATGACGACACGCGCGCGCGTTCGGCCGACGGCATCGTTGCCTATTCGGTGATCTGCGCGCATGCCGGATGTCCTACCACCGGATGGGTGAAGTCGGCCGAAGGCGATCAGAAGGTCCTCAAATGCTTTTGCCACAATTCCGAATATGACCCGCGGCACGGCGCGGAAGTCGTGTTCGGGCCGGCGACCCGTCGCCTGGCGGCGCTTCCGTTGGCTCTCACTGACGGTTCGCTCACCGTGTCTGCGGCGTTCGTAGGAAAGGTAGGTGCCTGAGGCAAAGGACAAAGCAACATGGTCAAATTGGGTAAATGCAACTAAAAGTTGTGATAAGAACAAAGCAGGGAGGTAGCATCTAATGACCACGAAACAATGGCTTTTATCGAGTGCAGCGGCGTTGGCGTGCCTTGTCTCAACCGCCGCGGTCGCCGGTCCGATCGAGAATTACAGCCCGGTGACGTCGCAGCGTCTGGAAAATCCGGAACCGAGCAACTGGATGCTGTATCGGCGGACCTATGACGGGCAGGGCTATAGCCCGCTGGAGCAGATCAACACCTCGAACGTCAAGAACCTGACGCCGGTATGGACCTTCTCCACCGGCGTGATCGAAGGCCACGAGGCGCCGCCGATCGTCAACAACGGCGTGATGTTCGTTGCGACCCCGATGGGACAGGTGATCGCGCTCAACGCCAAGACCGGCGACGAATATTGGCGCTACAAGCGGCAGCTTCCCGAGGACCTGTTCCAGTTGCATCCGACCAGCCGCGGCGTCGGCCTGTGGCAGGACAAGCTCTATCTTGCGACGACGGATGACCATGTGGTCGCGCTCGACGCCAAGACCGGCAAGGTGGTCTGGGATACGAAGGTGCAGGACTACAAGAAGGGCCAGTACATGACGCTGATGCCGCTGGTCGTCGACGGCAAGGTCATCGTCGGCGGTTCCGGTGGCGAATTCGGCGTGCGCGGCTACGTCGCTGCGTATGACGCCAACAGCGGCAAGGAGCTGTGGCGCACCTTCACCATTCCAGCGCCCGGCGAGCCCGGCGCCGAGACATGGAGTGGCGACGACTGGAAGACCGGCGGTGGATCGGCCTGGATGACCGGCAATTACGACAAGGAAACCAAGACGGTCTATTGGGGCGTCGGCAACGCCGCGCCATGGCCCGGCTCGGCGCATCCCGGCGACAATCTCTACACCAGCTCGGTGCTGGCGCTCGATCCGGACACCGGCAAGATCAAGACGCACTTCCAGTATCACCAGAACGATTCCTGGGACTGGGACGAGGTCGAGGCGCCGATCCTGGTCAACCTGGAACGGGAAGGCCGTCCGTTCAAGGCGCTGATGCATCCCGGACGCGATGCGATCTTCTGGATCCTGGAAGCCAAGCCTGACCGGATCAACTACGTCACCGGCTGGCCGTTCGTGTACACCAATGTCTGGAAGGGCATCGAGAAGGAGACCGGCAGGCCGATCGTCGATCCCGAGCACAAGCCGGTGCTCGGCAAGCGGATCGAATTCTGTCCGTCGCTGTGGGGCGGCAAGGATTGGCCGTCGGCTGCCTATAGCCAGAAGACCAAGCTCGTCTACGTTCCCGCCAACGAGAATTTCTGCGGCGGCTTCTCCGGCGAGAAAACACCGCTGGTTCCCGGCCAGCTCTGGCTCGGCACCAAGCCTGAGGATATCGGCCTGACGGTGCGCCCGGGCGCCACTCACATGGGCGAGTTGCAGGCCTGGGATCCGGCCACCGGCAAGAAGGTCTGGTCGCACAACTTCCCGAAGTCGCAACTGTTCGGTTCGGTGCTCGCGACCGCGGGCGATCTGGTCTTTGTCGGCGGCACCAACGATCGCAACTTCCGCGCCTTCGATGCCAAGAGCGGCCAACTGTTGTGGGAGCAGAAGACCAATTCCGGCATCATGGGCATGCCGGTCTCCTTATGAGATCGACGGCACGCAATATATCGCGATCCAGTCGGGTTGGGGCGTCGATGCGCAACGCATCCAGGACGGCCTGGTCACCCAGAATGTCGGCGTGGAGAACAACGTGCCCCAGGGCGGCGTCGTCTGGGTGTTCGCGGTCAAGAAATAGCGGCCTCGCGCAAGACGGCCGACAAAAAAGCGGCGGACCGAAAGGTCCGCCGCTCTTCGTTAGGGATTACTTGATCGATGCGTTCTGCCTCACGCCTCCAGTTGCTTGCCGATAGGCATCGCGCGGATGCGTTTGCCGGTCGCGGCGAAGATCGCGTTGATCAGGGCCGGCGCGAACGGCGGCACGCCGGGTTCGCCGACGCCGCTGGGCGGCGTATCTGGGCTGGCGGGCGGCACGATGTAGACGTTGGTGACCGCAGGAGATTCGTCGATCCGGATCACCGGGTAATCGTCGAAATTGCCCTGCTGCACCTTGCCGTCCTTGAAGGTGATCTCGCCATATTTGGCGAGGCTCAGCCCCATGATCGCCGCGCCTTCGATCTGCGACTGGATGCGCTCGGGGTTGACATAGGTGCCGCAGTCGATGGCGGTGTCGACCCGCGGCACCGTCAGCTTGCCCTTGTCGTCGACAGCCACCTCGACGATGGTCGCAATGTAGCTGACGAAGCTCCTATGCACCGCGATGCCAAGGCCATGGCCTTTCGGCACCGAGCGTCCCCAGCCGCCCTTGTCGGCGACCAGTTCGACCACCTTGCGCAGCCGAGCGGTGTCGATCGGGTAGCTGTCATAGGGCTCGCCATAGTTCCAGGGATCCTTCACCGAGGAAAGGTTGACGATCCGCGGCGAGCCGATCAACTGCAGCAGCATGTCCTTCGGGTCGCGGTTAGTGGCATGGGCGATCTCGGCGACCATGGACTGCACCGCGAAGGCGCGCGGGATGTTCGACACCGAACGGAACCAGCCGATGCGGGTATGCGCGGCCGCTTCCGGATTCTCGCACTGCAGGTTGGCGATTTCGAACGGATTGTCGATCAGCCCCATGCCGAGCTCGAACGGCGCCTGGTGGACGGTCCCGGCGGCGAAAGTCGAAGCGATGGACGGAGCCACGCTGCGATGCCGCCAGGCGATCACCTTGCCGTTCTTGTCGAGGCCCGCCTCGATTCGCTCGACGGACACCGTGTGGATGAAGTCGTGGCGCACGTCGTCTTCGCGTGTCCACTGCACCTTCACGGGCACACCGAGCTCTTTCGAGAGCAGCACGGCCTCAAGCGCGAAGTCGCATTTCGACTTGCGTCCGAAACCGCCGCCGAGCAGCGTGACGTTGACGGTCACGTTCTCCTCGGGGATGCCGAGCGTCTTGGCGACGTCCTCGCGCGTTCCGCCCGGGCTTTGCACGGGCGCCCAGACTTCCGCCTTGTCGCCCTTGACGCTGGCGACCGCAACCGGCGGTTCCATGCTGGCATGGGCGAAATGGGGCAGGTAGTACTCGCCGACAATGACCTTGTCGGCGCTCTTCAACGCCGACTCGACATCGCCTTCCTTGCGCACGACGAGGCCTGGCTTGCGCGCGGCCGCCTCGAGTTCGGCGCGATAGGCGACCGAGTCGTATTTGGCATTGGCGCCATCGTCCCAGGTCACTTTCAGCGCGTTGCAGCCCTTGATCGCCGCGCCGGTGTTGCGCGCGATCACGGCCACTCCGCCGAGCGGCTGGAATTTCGACGGCCACGGCCAGCCCTTCACTTCCATCACCTTCTCAACGCCGGAGACCTTCATCGCGTCGGTGCCGTCGAAGGAGACGAGCTTGCCGCCGGTCACCGGCGGGCGTGCGATGACGGCATATTTCATGCCGGGCAGCCGCACGTCGGCGCCATAATGGGCCTTGCCCGTCGTGATGTCGTGGAGGTCGACGATGCTGATCTCGCCCTTGCCGAGGTAGCGGAAGTCCTTGGGGTTCTTCAGCTTCAGGCCTTCGATGCTCGGTACCGATTCCTTTGCGGCATCGGCCGCGAGTTCGCCGAAGCCAAGCTTGCGCCCGCTCGCGCTGTGGATCACCTCATGGTGGACGGCCTTCACCTCGCTGGCCGGCACCCCCCAGCGTTTCGCTGCGGCCTGCTCCAGCATGCTGCGGGCCGAGGCGCCGATCTGGCGCATCGGGATCAGATAGTGGCGCGTGCTGCGCGAGCCATCGGTGTCCTGGTTGCCGAACTTGACCTCATCGCCATGCGCCTGCTGGATACGGACCCGCGACCAGTCGGCCTCCAACTCCTCGGCCACGATCAGGGGCAGGCTGGTGCGCACACCGGTCCCCATTTCGGAGCGATGCGCCACGATCGTGACGATACCGTCAGGCGCGATCGAGACGAAGACGCGCGGGTCGACCACGACGCCGTGCGGCATCTTCCCCGCGCCGGTCTCGTAGGCGAAGCTCGGCCGCATCATCACCGGTGCGGCGAGCACGAACCCGCCGGCCAGCCCTAGAGTCTTCAGGATGCTGCGCCGCGAGACGTTCTCGATCTTGATGTGCTTCTCGAAACCGCGAAGCTTGTTGGGATTGGTGGGGATATTCATGTCACACCCCCGTCGATGCGAGATGGACGGCGTTCTCGATCCGCTGGTAGCAGCCGCAGCGGCAGATATTGCCGGACATCGATTCTCGGATCTGGTCGTGCGACGGTTTTGGATTGTCCATCAGCAGCGCGGCGGCCTGCATGATCTGGCCGGCCTGGCAATAGCCGCATTGCGGCACGTTGACCTGGCGCCAGGCTTTCTGCACCGGATGATCGCCGGTCGGGTGCAGGCCCTCGATGGTGGTAACCTCGCGTCCGGCCGCGTCCGACACCGAGGTGATGCAGGCGCGCACCGCCTGCTTGTCCATGATCACGGTGCAGGAGCCGCACAGCGCCTGACCACAACCGAATTTGGTGCCGGTGAGCCCCACTTCGTCACGGATGAACCAGAGTAGCGGAAGATCGGGATCGCCATCCCAATTCTGTTCCTGACCATTAATCTTCAACTTGACCATGATCGTCCCTCGCTCTTCTTAAGCTGTTGATGTTTGCAGGCCACGAGCGAGAACACATTTCTCCCTGCGCTCGCGACCGCTCTTGGGTCTCGTGCCGCGGGCCGGTCCTTTTGCGATGCTGAAGGGGAGCCCGTTGCACGATTGGTCCGGTAGTCCGTGTCCGGCTGCTCCTTTGCCATGTTCAAATGAAATGCGCCGCCCGCGCGCATCGGGAAAATCGAACGCTAACAGAAACCGATGCGACGGTGACTTCACAGCCCGGTGTTCTGCATTTGCCGTTTGTCAAAAGCGGGGCCGACCGTCGGTGATCGGAGATCGTCAGGATATTTTTGCAAACATGGCCGCAAAAAGGTACCGCCGCCGATCGGGAAAAGCCGAACGACCTGCTCACGGGAACATGAAGGGTGGGCGTCGGCGGTTCACAATGCTGCGGTGCGAACACAAACAGCGCCGCCGGCGGTGGCAGGCACCGCCGGCGGGAGTGCGGGTAAATCAGGCAGCCTTGTCAGGCAGCATTTTCAGGCAGCCTTGGATTTCGCCACGTGGGTCGCGATCGCATCCATCAGTGCCGGCGACAGGCAGTCATAGGGCTCGAGTCCCAATTCCTTGAGCCGACCGCGGATCGCCGGCATGTCCTCCGGCTTCGCGCCGGACTCGATCACGGACGAGACGAACGCAGCAAATCCCGGCGCTGCCGAGCCGCTTTCCTCGAAGAGTTCGGGATGGACGAAGTCGAGGCCGTAGAACGGATGCGCCTTGTTCTCGATCCGTCCGTACATATGCGTGCCGCAAGCCTTGCAGGCATAGCGCTGGATCACCGCCGCGGGGTCGACGATCTGCAGCTTGTCGCCATTTTCCAGAACCGTCAGATTCTGTCTCGGCACCACCGCGACGACCGAGAACATCGCCCCTTCCGGCTTCCAGCATTTGGTGCAGCCGCAGGCGTGGTTGTGGGCGACATCGCCCTTGATCGCGACTTTCACCGGCCGGTCCGTGCACTTGCAGACCAGCGTGCCGCCGGCAAAGTTGCCCGAGCCTTTCTTGACGCCGTTGTCAATCGACGGATGGAGATGAACAGTCATGGGTCAATCCTCCTGGTGTTTGACACGTTGATTCTGGAGCGGGACATCGTGATCCCGTTCCACCTTTTGCTGGAGCATGACCCTTCCGGGGAGCCGGGTCCGCTTCCGCCAACGCGGCTCTCCGGTTTCGGATCACGCCCTAGTAGACGACGACCGAACGGATCGACTTGCCCTCGTGCATCAAGTCGAATCCCTTGTTGATTTCCTCGAGCTTGAGCACGTGGGTGATCATCGGATCGATCTGGATCTTTCCGTTCATGTACCAATCGACGACTTTCGGCGTATCGGTGCGGCCGCGCGCGCCGCCGAAGGCCGTGCCCTTCCAGACCCGTCCGGTGACGAGCTGGAACGGCCGGGTGGCGATCTCCTTGCCGGCTTCCGCAACGCCGATGATCACCGAGACGCCCCAGCCGCGGTGGCAGGCTTCCAGCGCCTGGCGCATCACATTGGTGTTGCCGGTGCAGTCGAACGTGTAGTCGGCGCCGCCATCGGTTAGTCCGACAAGATGCTGGACGATATCGCCGCCGACCTTGGTCGGGTTGACGAAATGCGTCATGCCGAAGCGGCGGCCCCAGTCTTCCTTGGAGTCGTTGATGTCGACGCCGATGATCTTGTCGGCGCCGACCATCCTGGCGCCCTGGATCACATTAAGCCCGATGCCGCCGAGGCCGAACACCACGACGTTGGAGCCTGGCGTGACCTTGGCGGTGTTGACCACAGCGCCGACGCCGGTGGTCACGCCGCAGCCGACATAGCAGCTCTTGTCGAACGGCGCGTCCTCGCGGATCTTCGCCACCGCGATCTCCGGCAGCACCGTGTAGTTCGAGAAGGTCGAGCAGCCCATATAGTGGTAGATGGTCTCGCCCTTGTAGCTGAAGCGCGAGGTGCCATCCGGCATCACGCCCTTGCCTTGCGTGGCGCGGATCGCGGTGCAGAGGTTGGTCTTCTGGCTCAGGCAGCTTTTGCACTGCCTGCATTCAGGCGTGTAGAGCGGGATCACGTGATCGCCTACCTTCACCGAGGTCACGCCCGCACCGACCTCGCGGACGATGCCGGCGCCCTCATGGCCGAGGATGGAAGGGAAGATTCCCTCACTGTCGAGGCCATCAAGCGTATAGGCGTCGGTATGACAGATGCCGGTCGCCTTGATCTCGACCAGGACTTCACCGGCCTTCGGGCCTTCCAGGTCGAGCTCGACGATCTCCAGCGGCTTCTTGGCTTCGAATGCGACGGCGGCGCGTGTCTTCATGTTGATCTCTCCGTAAAGCGTGTTGTCGCCCGCGCTTCGCAGTCTCAGTTCTTGCCCATGCAGGCGTTTTCCGCCTGCTTGTAGGCATCCGACTTCTCTTCGTGCTTTGCAGGGCGCACGCGCCCCACCGCGTCATTCGCGCGGGCGCGCAGGTAGACATAGAGGTCGTCCATGTAGCAGGCGACGTTTGGATTGTCACCGAACGCCGGCATGACATTTTCCTGCGCGGTATTGACGTTCTTGCGGCCGCTGGCGACGACACCCATAAAGTCGGCATAGCTCATGGTCTTCAGCGAACTGGCCAATCCCGGCGCATAGGTCGACCCCATCCCGTCGGGTCCATGGCAGACATGGCATTCCGAATGATACCGCCGATATCCGGAGTAGGTGTACCAATCTACCGTCCCGTCGGCTGCGACCTTGAAGGTTGGGTTACCTTCCTTGTCTAGGTATTTGCCGTTCTCTTCCTTCACGGCGGCCGGATCGACCGCGTCGTCGGCGAAGGCGAATCCTCCAGATACGGCGACGATCATCGCCGCAACCACAAACCAGCTTTTTCGCAAGAGCATGTCCTCAAGATCAGATACAGGCAAAACCGGCGCGTGGATGGTCCACGCGCCGGAACGACGTTCGGCTCACTGCGGGAGGGAGAACACGGTGAGCGTTCCGCCGAGGGCGGTATAGTTGCTCAGCGCCGCATAGCCTCCGACCGCGCCGAGACCGGCAGTCGGATCGGTCAGGCCGGCAGCGAGGCCGATGCCCGCCCAGCCGCCGACACCGGACAGCACGGCCACATACTGCTTGCCGCCCTGGTCATACGTCGTGACGTTGCCGATGATGCCGGACGGAGTCTTGAACTTGTAGAGCTCCTTGCCGGTCTTGGCATCGACCGCCTTGAGATAGCCTTCGAGCGTGCCGTAGAACACCACGCCGCCGGCGGTCGCAAGCGCGCCTGACCAGACCGAGAACTGCTCCTTGTTCGACCAGACGATCTTTCCGGTCTTGTTGTCCCAGGCGATGAAGTTGCCCATGTGGGTCTCGCCGGGAGGCGGATACATCGAGAGCGTGGCGCCGACATAGGGCTGGCCCGCGGTGTAGCTCACCTTGAACGGTTCATAGTCCATGCAGACGTGGTTGGTCGGCACATAGAACAGTTGCGTCTCCGGCGAGTAGGCTGCCGGCTGCTCGTCCTTGGTGCCGAGCGCGGCTGGGCAGATGCCCTTCACGTTGACATCCTCGCCCTGCTTGTCGGTCGAATATTGGTCGACGACCTTCGGCCGGCCATAGGTCGGCGAGCTCTTGTTCATGTCGACGCCGGTGGTCCAGTTGACCTTCGGGTCATACTTCTCGGCGACGAGCAGTTCGCCGTTGTTGCGATCGAGGGTGTAGGCGAGGCCGTTACGGTCGAAATGCGTCAACAGCTTGCGTTCCTGGCCGTTGATCGACTGATCGCTCAGGATCATCTCGTTGACGCCGTCATAGTCCCATTCGTCATGGGGCGTCATCTGATAGACCCACTTGGCCATGCCGTTGTCCGGATTGCGCGCGAAGATGGTCATCGACCACTTGTTGTCGCCCGGACGCTGCTTCGGATTCCAGGTCGAGGGATTGCCCGAACCGTAATAGACGAGGTTCAGCGAGGGATCGTAGGACATCCAGCCCCAGGTGCAGCCGCCGCCGACCTTCCACTGGTCGCCCTGCCAGGTCTTGAGGCTCGAATCCTTGCCGATCGGTTTGCCGAGATCGGTGGTCTTCTCGGGATCGACCTTGATCTGGTCATCAGGCCCTTCGGAGTAGGCGCGCCAGACCTGCTTGCCGCTCTTGAGGTCATAGGCCGTAACGTGGCACTGCACGCCGAACTCGCCGCCGGAGATGCCGACCAGCACCTTGTCCTTCACGACCAGCGGCGCGGATGTGCCGGTCTCGCCCTTGCCCGGATCGCCGTTCTTCGCGGTCCACTCCACCTTGCCGGTCTTGGCGTCGAGCGCGACCAGCGAGGTATCGGCCTGGTGCAGGAAAATCTTGCCGTCGCCATAGGCCACGCCACGATTCACGGTGTCGCAGCACATCACCGGGATCACGTTCGGATCCTGCTTCGGCTCGTACTTCCAGACGATCTTGTTGTCCTGCGAAAGGTCAAGAGCATAGACCTTGTTCGGGAAGGGCGTGTGCACGTACATCATGTTGCCGATGATCAGCGGCCCGCCCTCATGGCCACGCAGCACGCCGGTCGAAAATGTCCAGGCGACCTGCAACTTTCCGACGTTCGAGGCGTTAATTTGATTCAGCTTCGAGTAGCGCGTATTGGCATAGTCCCCCGCCGGCATCACCCAGTCCTTCGGGTTCTGCGCCATCTTGCTGAGTTCTTCATTGGCACTGGCAGCACCTCCGCCGAACGCCGCCACGGCGCCGAGTGAGGTCGCGAATAGCACCTTGCGCATAGTGATTTCCTCCCAATGATGAGCTTTATGCCTTCCGCCGAAACGGCCTGCTTTTTTGGTTCCTCTTCCCTATCCCCTTCGTCGATGCGCGACTTGCCCAAGAGAGAAGGGCGGCTTGCTCAAAAGTGAAACTCGAAGAACTTTTTTGCTTGCGGTGCAGCGCAGGGGGGCGCGCCTGTGGCGCCTGTGGCGGGGGCACGAGACTGATTTCCCTTGACGGCACTTGAAGTAAAGTCGAGGATTAATCCCAAGGTTGTCAGGAGGAACGCTGCTCAGTCTTCGAAGACCGCGTTAAGATTGGGGTAACGGTGCTTCACGGTGACCAAAGCCTCTTGCGGCGAGCAGTCACGCTTTCATCTCGAATTGGTGGCTGGATATGCCCGATACCATCCGTTCGCTCACTACCTCCGGATTGACGCCGAGGAAGCAGGTCCAGTGTTGGACAGATGCGCTGACCGATCTGTGCGGCCGGTTTGACGTCGACCCGATGGACGCGTCGTCGCTGGAGGCACGGGTTAACTACACCACGGTTTCGCGCCTGAAGCTCTGCCAGATCGAAGTGAGCCAGCACCGTATCGCGCATGTGAACGCGCGCTCGAAACTGAACGACCATCCCTACATCAAGATCCTGTTCCAGACCCACGGCGTCTCCTATTTCGAGCAGGACGGCCGCCATTTCGAGCTCGTTCCGGGCGATTGCCTCGCCTACGATGTTTCCAGTCCCCACACCATCATCAGCCCGTCGCTGACGCGGCATGAGGTGGTGATCGTGCCGAAGGCGCTCCTGCAGGAGCGCGGTTTCCGGTCGGCGCGGATGCCGGCCTGCAAGCTCTCGGCCCGCAGCGGCACCGGCCGCATCGCCTACGATTTCGTGCATGCGGCCTTTTCCGAGGCGAGCCGACTGTCGCCCTACAATGCGATGGGCGTTGCCGATTCATTGATCGATCTTCTGCTGTTGCCGCTGCGCGAAGCCGAGACGACGTTCAATCATGGCGGCGCGGAAGCGACCTATATCCGGGCGCAGTTCTTCATCCGCGAACACCTGCGCGATCCGGATCTCTGCATCGACCAGATTTCCAGGGCGCTAGGATGCACCAAGCGCTACCTGCACATGCTGTTCAGCGAGCGCGGCATGACCGTAAGCGACTACATCTGGCGCGCCCGGCTGCAGCATTGCCGCGAGGAGCTGGAAGCGCAGCCCGGCAAGACGATCACAGACGTCGCATTCTCCTGGGGCTTTTCCAGCTCCTCGCATTTCAGCCGCGTGTTCCGGAAATATTTCGGTATCGTGCCATCAGCCGTTCACCGGCAGCAGCAGGTCGGCTCCACCGCAGAATTTTCCGCGACCTCGGACTAGATGGTGAAGCGCGCCGTTTGGGGGGCGCTTTGCTATCTGTACGAGCCTGTCTGTTTGCCCAATCGCAAGAGATTCCGAGGAGAGCAGAGATGAAATTGCGTGGTCTTGTTGTCTTGATATTGGCCGTTGCGGCCTTTGCGGGGCCGGCTCTGGCCGCGCCGAAGCGTGCCGACCCGATCAAGACGTTCGACACCGACAATGATGGCACGCTCGATCTGGCCGAGGTGAAGAAGGCGGCTTCTGCGATGTTCACCAAGCTGAACCCGGATCAAGACGGCACGCTCGATGCGCGTGAGCTGCGCGGCCGGCTAAGCGCCAAGGAGCTGGCGGCGGCCGACCCTGACCATGACGGAACGCTGACGCTGGATGAATATCTTGCGGTCGTGGAGCAGCGCTTCAACGCGGCGAATCCGGACAAGGATGGAACCCTTGACGCCAAGGAATTGCGGTCGCCCGCCGGTCGCGCCCTGCTGCGGCTATTGCGATAAGACAACCTGATTAGCTGGCAGGCCCGTGTGAGCAGGCTCCAGGCCGCGGCCTGGAGCCGCGCTTATCGGGCGGCACATTGCAATTGTCGATCCGCTGCTCGTCCATCCATTTCTTGCCGAGCCGTTCCTTGCCCGTCAGCGTCGCCGGGCTCTGCGTCTGCCCGGGTAAGGGCCGTTCCTCGGCGATGGCTGGCGACGCAAGAACGATCATGATGAGTGGAACGAGTGAAACCCGGAATGACATTCTCATGCGAGACCTCGAAAAGCGCTTGCAACTGATGCGGCGAAACGGCGGGAGTGAACAGTATTGGGAATCACATCGCCACCCGGAACCTGGGACGCGCGGTTTGGTTCTTCCGAGATGTGCGGCGGCAGATGCAGGGCGAGCCGACAGCAGCCCAGCAGGCCGAAGGTAAGAAATCCGAAGGCCGAATGGCGAACAAGGACAACGATTGCTGAACGTGTTGCCTTGAGCGGAGCGGAGTCATAACTCACGCTGCGTCTTGCGATCGATCTCGAAAGAGTATGCGCGTGAGTGTGTGCCTCACCTGACGCGCTTTGCCCAAGAGAGAACTGGTTTGTCCAGGAGGGAACTATCGACGCTCAACTGCGGCGCAGATGCACATGCGGGTCGATCTTGTCCACTTGCGCCACGCGCGCGCTGGCCATAGGTTCGACCTCGGCGTGAACCTCGCGCCAAGCCATTTGGGAGGATCGAATGAGCTGGAAGACTCCGAAGATCGTCGAAGTGCAGGTCGGCATGGAAATCAACATGTACGCCTGCGCATCGCGCAAGTAAGCGTCGAGCGCCTGCCCGGCTCGCGCAGCGATGTCTGCGCGAGCCGCGTCAGGCGTATTCGTCGGGCTCTATTCGAGTCTCTCAGACGTCCTTTGTATCGAAAATGTAGAGGTCGGCGCCGCCATCGGCAAAGTTGGCGAGGTCGGCGCCTGCGGCCTTTCCTTCCGCCGATCCCATGCCTGCCTTCAGCGCGTCGAGCGAGTCGAAATACAGCGTCGCGGCGAGGTGGACGTTGCTCTCGCCGGCCGGTGTCCTGAGCGGACCCGTGCTGATGTCGTATTTCTTCAGGCCCGGGATCTTCTTGGCCAGCGGAATGTGCACCGACGCGTAATACTTGTCGAATGCCTCGGCGCTCTTCGGCTTCTTGTACAGTACCAGAACTCGTGCCATTCGGTTTATTCTCCCTGAAGCGATTGTTCTTCCGCGGGCCCTTCCCGGGTCTTGCATTGCAGCCGAAATGGTCCTTGCAATCAAGCTTCCAGTCGCTGCCGCTGGACGTGACGTTGTGGTAGGGGTCTTTTTGTCAGCGGTGTTGACGCTTTCGATTCGCTCTCGGGAATAAGATGTCTTTTCGCGCAACGATGCTCCGGGCGGCTGCCGTGTGCTTTTTCGCACTGCTTGCCGCTGGCGCGCGTGCCGAGGAAATCGACACCGAGCATATGTTCGGCTTCATGATCGGCACCGACATCGGGCATGTCGGCGAGCGTGAATTCCAGACCGAGACCACGGGGTCATTTTCGAGAAATGGGGGCAGCTATCGCGCGGTTGCCCAGGAGTTCGAAGTGGAGTTTGTGCCGACCCGCGACATCCGTCTTGAGCTGGGGGCCGCCTTTGTGGCGCACCAGATCTACGGCATTCCCGGCCTTGAAGATCGGCGCCAATTGAGCTGGCAGGGTCTCTCTTTGGACGTCCGCTACCGCTTTCTCAACCGTGAGACGGCGCCGTTCGGCCTGACCCTCGCGGTGGAAAGCCACTCGGACCGGATCGACGAGACCACGGCCGACCGCATCCGCAATTTCGGCACTGAATTCACGCTGGCCTTTGACCGCGAGTTGGTACCGAACTTCCTGGTCGCGGCGCTCAATTTCATCTACCAGCCTGAATGGACGCGTTTTCTTGCCTCGCGCGCCGCGGAGCAGGAGGCGACGGTGGGCGCCTCCGTTGGCTTGATGGCGCAGGTCAGGCCGGGCATTTTCCTTGGCGGCGAGGCGCGCTATCTCCGCCACTATGACGGGATCAGGCTGAACGAGTTCGAAGGGCAGGCCTTGTTCATCGGTCCGGTCGCCTATCTACAGCTATCGGAGCGTTCGCGCCTGACCGCGGCCTGGAGCGTTCAGGCCTGGGGCCGTCCGGCCGGATCGGCTGCAGCGCTCGATCTCGTCAATTTCGAGCGTCATCAGGCGCGGCTTGTGTTCGGCATGAATTTCTAGGAACCTGCGGCTGTGGTTCCGGCTTTCACGGTGAGGCGAAACCTGGCCTTGCCGCCTACGTAGCTTGCTGTGCTATTGCTCCACCGAAGCACCAGGGATTTGAGGCATGAATCCGATCGATCTCATCGTGACCGTCTGTGCCGTGCTGTCACCCACCACCTGCGAGGAGACCCATCTTGTGTTCTCCTTCAACGGTTCGCTGCAGCAATGTGCGATGGCAGCGCCGCCCTATATCGCGCAATGGGTCGGCGAGCATCCGAAATGGACAGCGGTCAAATGGCGCTGCGAATATCCGCACAGCAATGATCGAGCGGAGAAGGGAGTGGCGTCGCCCGCCGGCTGACGCCTATTTGCTGCAGTCCTTCAGATCCTTGTCTGAAATCGAGAACACCGCGTCAGCCTTGATCTCGATGTCGCGGACGAAGCACTGCTTGGCGCCGGCATAACTCACCTTGGCGTCGTAGCGTCCAGGCTCGATATCGACGAGGCGCAGCCGCTCGTCGTGGTCGACCTCCTTGTCCTTGTCGTTCAGCGTCTGGTTGGGGCCCCACTCGTTCTTGCCGGGCGGTGAAAGCTGGAAGCCGGAGATGGTCGAACTGGTGAGATTCCAGAGCCTTATGCCTTTCCCTTTGCCCTGCGCGCAGAGTTCGCCGGGCAATGCAACGAGCAAGACAGCGACAGCAATCAATCCACGTGGCATCGCGAGCTCCCAAAGTCGTTTTCAATAAGAGCAGGTCTCATATCTTTGCAAGCCGCCGCCGCACCAGGTCAGCCTTGATGTGGTTGATCTCGGCGGCGCTCCGTCCGGTGCGCGGTGTCGGGATCGGCACCTCCTGCAGAATCCTGGCCGGCCGCGCCGACAGCAGGAACAGCCGGTCGCCAAGGTAAACGGCATCGTCGAGATTGTGCGTAACGAGCAGCGTCATCATCACGCGGCTTTCCACGAGCGTTGCGATCTGCTCGCGCAGGTGCGCGGCGAGCGCGTCGTCGAGCGACGCCAGGGGCTCGTCGAGAATCAGGAAATCCGGCTCGATCGCAAATGCCCGCGCGAGCGCGACGCGGCGCGCAAGGCCAAGCGAGAGCTCGCCGGGGAAATGGCTGCGGTGCTCGGTCAATTCCAGGACGGTGAAGAGTTCCGAGAGCCGTTTCTCGTCAATGTGCGGCGCGGCAAGCCGGATATTGTCCTCCACCGACCGCCAGGGCAAAAGCCGCGGCTCCTGGAACACCATCCCGAGCCGCGCCGCAGCCGGCCGCGAGACCTTTCCCTGGTAGTCGTGGTCGAGCCCGGCCAGGATCTTCAGCATCGTGCTCTTGCCGCAGCCGGAGGGGCCGACGAACACGCCGACTTCGCCGGCCTGAAGCGAGAACCTGATGGCCGCGAGCACGTGGTGGCGCTCGCCCGCCGCACTCTCGAAATGCTTGCCGGTGATATCGACCTCAAGCTGCACGGGGCCGCCACCGGGATGCGCGAAGTTCGAATGGCTGCACCAGCACCGTCTCGATCACGAGCACGACCGCGGCAAAGGTCAGCGAATAGGCGAGCAGGAGCGGAATGTCGAACAATTGGAAGGCGACGCCGATCTCGAAGCCGACGCCGTTCGGACGTCCGAGATATTCCGCGACCAGCACGATCTTCCAGACCAGCGAGAGCCCCGATCGCGCGGCGGCTGCGATATAGGGACCAAGCTGCGGCAGGATCACGTGCCGGAATGCTCTGCCGCGCGGGATCGCGAACACGGTCGCCATCTCGTCCAGCGAGCGGTCCAGCGCCCGCGTGCCTTCGCGCAGCGTGACGACCGCGGTCGGCAGCTTGTTGACGGCGATCGCCGCGATCGCGGCGACCTCGGTGAGCCCCGCCCAGATATAGGCGAGCACGATGACGACAAGCGCCGGCAGATTGAGCAGCAGGATCAGCCAGGGATCGCCGATCCGGTCGGCGAGCTTGACCCGGCCCATCAGGTAGCCGATGGCGGCGCCCAGCGCCATTGCGAGCGTGAAGGACAGGACGACCCGCGCGAGCGTAGCGCCGAGGTTGATGAACAGCGCGCCGGATGCCGCTTCTCTCATCATCACCGTCAGCACCGCCGGCGGCGCCGGCAGCTTCACGTCACCGATCAGGAGCGCCGCAATCCACCACGTCGCAAGGAACAGAAGGAAGGAGAGAAGGCGCACCACGGCTCAATCTCCCGGGATCGCGTGATAGAACGTGCCGGGTTCAAGCTCGGTCGCCGATCCCACCAGTTCGCTGCCGCCGATCTTGGCGAGCACCCGGTAGAGCACCTTTGCGTCGGCCTCCTCCTCCGCGATCGGGCGGCGCGGAATGCCTTCGCGATAGCGGTCGCGATAGGCGTGCAATGTTGCAGCATCCGCCGCGCCGGTTAGGGGCGCGATCTTCTCCCATTCGTCGTCGGACTTCGTAAGGATCTCCTTGGCCGCGCGGGTCATGGTGATGAAACGCTCGACCGCGTCGTGGTTCGCATTGGCCCAGCCTTCGTCGAAGACATAGCCGACCATCGCAATGCGGCCCTTGGCACCGAGTTTCGGCAGGATGTCCTCGATGCCGGCGACGCGGCGAAAGCCCTTGGCTTCCAGAGCGGCGCAGAAATTCCAGTAGTTGACGACGGCGTCGACCTCACCGCCAAGGGCCTTGGCCGCGAGCAGCGGCGGCGCGCCATAGACGATGGTCGCTCCCGATCTCAGGTCGAGGCCTTCCTGCTTCACCGATGCCTGCAGCAGGAGCCAGCTCTTGTCGATCGGCCCGCCGGCGACGGCGAGCTTGCGACCCCGGAGATCGGTGAGCGAACGGATCGGCGAGGAGGTCGGCACCATCACCGCGCCGAGCGCGCTCGAATAGGGATAGAAGGCGAGCTTGGCGCCGAGCGTGCGCTCGCGCGACACCCATAGCCAGTCGGAGACCATGATGTCGGCATTGCCGGCGCGGAGCGCGATCTTGCCCGCCTCCGGGCTTGCCAGCTCGGTGGCCTCGATCGTGAGGTTGGCCTTCTTGTCGAGGCCATGCGCGCGAATGACCGCCAGTTCCCAGGCAAAGGTGCCGGTCTTCTGCACTGCAACGCGGATCGTGTCTGCGCCGAAGCAAGCGGCGAGCGGCGTCGCCGCAAGAACCGCGGCAGCCAGCAGCGTGCGAATGATGGCACTCATTTTGTTGAGCCGTTTCCTCGAACGTGTTCTTTTCTCTTCTGTAGTCATAGCATAGCTTGCGCCATTGAAAGCGGGAGGATGGCTATGACGCTTGCGGGACCGGTACGACCTATTGTCGCCGCTTTGATCGTGTTCGCGGCAAGCGCCGCCATCGCGCGCGGCGAGGAGGTCAACGATTATCCGACAGCCACCCGCGCGGAATACGTGTTCGGCTGCCTGAAGGCGAATGGCGAAACACGGCACGCAATCGAGCAATGCTCGTGCTCGATCGACGTGATCGCATCCCTGATTCCCTATGACCGCTATGTCACCGCCGAGACGGTGCTCAGCCTGTCGCAGGTGAGGGGCGACATGGGTTCGCCCTTCCGCACGTCCGAGCAGGCGACCAATGCCCTTAACGATCTCCGCCGCGCCCAGGCCGAAGCAGAAGTCAGGTGCTTCTGAAATGGGCTATTCCGGACGCCCGTCCGTTCAACTATCCGAATCGATCTTCCATTCGTGCTCGAACACGTGGCCGTCGGTGTCCTTGGCCTCGGCGCGGAAACGCTTGGCGCCGTTCGAGACATAGGTGAAGCGGATATTGGGATCCTCGGAGATCGAGATTCCACCTTCCATCTTCAGCACCAAGCTGTCGTCCTGCCAGAGCTGCAGCCGGTCGACATAGAAGGCGGGAATATAGAGCTGGGTCACCTGGTCCATCTGCAGGCCGGAATTGTTGGGATGGCCGATCATGACCTGCGCCTCTCGGGCTCCGCTCGTGGAACCTGCGCCGGATTTCGAAAACTGCCGGTATCGTATCTGACCGAGCCTCGCCTTGGCTTCCTCGGCGTTTTTGAGTGCAGGCGCGGCGCAGCCGCCGGATGCTTTCACGTAAGTCTTCACCACATATAGCGTGCCGTCGGTGAGTTCGGCTACGGCATGGACGTCGGTGTAATTGTTGACGCGCACTCGGGTCGAGATTTCCGTGACATTGGCGTCCGGCCCCAACTCGAACTTGGCCGCCATCGGCGCCGGGTTCTGGTCGATGACAAGCGTGATCGTCCGCACGCGGCGGCTATCGCCGGCTGCAAGCTTGGTGCGCAGGGTTACCGGCACGATCGCGGCATCTTCCGCGCGGGATGGCATCTCGATCGCGATCACGTCGCCACCGTCGCTCATCTGGCGATTGTTGAAGATGTCCTGGACGAGGCCGGGCCAGGGATCATAGCGCTCCGCGCCTACCGCGGGCACACCAAGTGCGACGCTGAACAGGCCGGCGATGCAGAGCAGACGGAAAGGCGCTCCGAACATGGTCGTTCTCCGCTCGGCGAGGATGGAAGCAACGCCTCCACTATACGGCCCCGCCAGAACTATTCCCACTCCAATTCCGAAAATGCTGCAGTTGCGTTGCGGGCGTTGTAGTCGTCGAACAATTTCCAGCGCGGCCGCTCCGATGCCGCGGCGCTTTCGGCTGCGGCGGTGATCGGCTTGCCCTTCGCGATCAGCCCGCGCACGTCGGCTGCCAGCGTCTCGAGATAGCGGCGTTCATCGGTCAGCGCCGCCGGCCATTCGCTCACGGGCCCGTGACCGGGAACCACGCGCTGCGCAGGCAGGGCGGCAAGCTCGCCGAGGATGGCAAGCCAGCCTTTGATGCTGCCGTCCACGACGGGGATGTGGGTGACGAACACAAGATCGCCGGCGAACAAGGTCCGGGTCTTCTCATCGAACACGGTGAGATCGTTATCGCTATGCGCAGTTGGCCAAGCTCTCAGCGCAAGTGATCGTCCACCGAGATCGAGCGCGCGGCTGCCGTCGACGAGCATCGTCGGCGGCACGATGCGGACCGGATCGATCAGTTCCGCGCCCATCGTCCGGCGGAAGGCCTCGAGATAGAACTGGCCTCGCGCCGTCAGCGCGTCGGGAAGCTTCTTGTGGCCAACGAAAACGGTTCCGTCGCCGCCAAATGCCGCGTTGCCGAAGGCATGATCGGGATGAGCGTGGGTGTTGATGACATAGCGGACGGGCTTGTCGGTGCGGGCGCGGATGGCGGCCAGCAATCGCCGTCCCTCGCGGACGCTGCCTCCAGTGTCGATCACGGCAACGGCGCTGTCGCCGATGATGAATCCGATATTGGCGATGGCGCCGTCATTCTCGCCGGTCATCAGGGCGATCTCGCCGGTATGCACGAATATTCCAGGCGCGACTTCGCTCACAGACAATTCTTGTTCCTGCGCCTGCGCTAGGGTCGACAGGCAGAGGGTAGCGACGAGCGCGATCAGCGAGACGACACGAGCCATGTTTCCGCCCCAGTTCATGCGCGAAGCGGCCTCGACCGCTTCGCATTCGTATTGCGCCTGTTTGCGCTGCAGCACGCCAGGCGAGACCATCACGAAGCTGTTGCACGCCATGACATGCCGGGCAATCTATGGTTAGCCCCAAGCAGGAAAGAGGAGGAAGCGCGATGGCGGGTGCCGGACGATATCGCCGCTTGTTGCCGGCGGTGCTTACGATCGCCGCGATGGCGGTCGGGCACGGTGCCGCTCGCGCGCAGACCAACGAAAGCGGCGATCTCTCGATCGAACTGATCGATCCCAAGGTCCTGCGCGTCTGCGCCGATCCGCGCAACCTGCCGTTCTCCAACGACAAGGGCGAAGGCTTCGAGAACAAGCTTGCCGAGTTGTTTGCCCAGAAACTGCAGAAGAAGCTAGAGTTCACCTATTTTCCGCAGGCGACCGGTTTCGTGCGGATGACGCTCGGCTCGCACCGCTGCGACGTCATCATGGGCTTTCCGCAGGGCGATGAATTGGCTCAGGGCACCAATCCCTATTATCGCACGGCCTATGCACTGATCGCAAAGCCAGGCAGCGGGCTGGATGATGTCACCACCCTCGAGGACGAGCGATTGAAGGGCAAGCATATCGGCGTCGTCGCCGGCACGCCGCCCGGCACCAACATGGCCGCGGCCGGCCTGATGGCGAATGCAAAGCCCTATCCATTGATGATCGACACGCGCATCGACTCTTCCGCGGAGGCGATGATCAAGGATCTTGCCAAGGGCGAGATCGACGCAGGTGTGTTGTGGGGGCCGATGGCCGGTTTCTATGCCAGGAAAGCCAATCCGCCGCTGCACGTCACGCCGCTGGTGAAGGAAACGACGGGCCCGAAGCTCGTCTATCGCATCGGCATGGGCGTGCGCCCGGCGGACCAGAACTGGAAACGCCAGCTCAACCGCCTGATCCAGGAGAACCAGGGCGAGATCAACAAGATCCTGCTCGATTTCGGCGTGCCGCTCCTGGACGAGAATGACCGGCCGATCGGCCCGGACACGGCGACGAAATCGCCATGAGTCCGTGGCTCACGGGCCTGGTCGTCGCCGCCAACGTGTTCGCCGTTGCAGCCCACGCGCAGCAGCCGGCAGCCGAGCCGCAAGAATACCGCACGGAGAATTATCGCGCGCCGGTCCCCGCGACACTTGCCGGCGCTCGCGTGCTCTCGACCGCGGAAGCCGAGGCGATCTGGCGCGACAAGACCGGCGCGTTCGTCGACGTGCTGCCGCGTCCACCAAAGCCCGCCAACCTGCCCGAAGGCACGGTCTGGCGCGACAAGCCGCGGCTCAACATCCCCGGCAGCATCTGGCTGGCGGACACCGGCTACGGAAAACTCGCTGATGTAACTGAAGACTATCTTCGCCGCGGCCTCGAGCGTGCCTCGTGCGGCAATAAGGCGGCGCTGCTCGTGATCTATTGCCAGGAAAATTGCTGGATGTCGTGGAACGCAGCCAAGCGCGCGCTGACCTACGGCTATTCCAACATCGCCTGGTATCCCTTGGGATCCGATGGATGGGAGCGCGCAGGCTTGCCACTCGTCGAAGCCCGGCCGGAACCCCGGACGGGCGAAGAGAAATAAGCCCTGAGACTCCATTTGTATGAAGCAGGGCCCCGGTGCTGATGCTGCGCTCCCTCTCCCGCTTGCGGGAGAGGGTTGGGGTGAGAGTATCTCCACATTGAGACTCTTTGAGTGGAAAGAGCCCTCACCCGGCGCTGCGCGCCGACCTCTCCCGCAAGCGGGAGAGGTGAAAAAGACACTACTGCTTCTTGAGATCGGTGAGGGTCTTGGTGCCGCCGCCTTCGGAGGCGGAGAAGTTCACCTTGTCGCCGGCATGAAAGGGTTCAAGCTTGTTGGTATCCGTCACCTTGAACTCCTGGACTGCGCCGCTGCCTGCGCCGACCGTGCCGCTCTGGGTCTGCTGGATCGAGATCGTGCCACTCAGCCGATCGATCTTGGTGATCGTCCCCGTCATGTTTTGCTGGGCCAAGGCCGCGGTCGCGAGGATGCTGACGGCCGTCGCGCCCGCCAGGATGATCGTTGCCTTTCTCATCAAAAACTCTCCCGGTTTCGAGATGACCTGGACGACAAGAGGCTGGAATCCCATTTGGTTCCGGAACCATCCGCTGGAACCGGCAAAGGTTAGCGTTACTGACCTTTTTGCGCGGGAACTGCGCTATTCCATCTCTTGCTGAATGGTGCGGCCAAGCGCGAACAGGCGCTGGTCGATCGTTGTCGGTACTTCGCAGACAAATCTGACCACACGTTGGCGGTCCTCGAAGATCCGCGTTTCCCACAGGAGCTGGTTGCTGAGTTCGTCCACCTTGGTCTGATCGGGCGAAGGGGCGGTCTGCATCGCCTGCAGGGCGAGCGTATCGGCGCGGATCTTCTCGGCCGCCTCGCGCTGCTTGCGCGTCACCCGCTCGATCCCGTTCATGACCGAGGAACGCTGGGCGTTAAGAGCATCGAACAGGCCGGCGAACAAGAGCTTGCCGGCGGTGGTCTTATCGGCCGCGGAAGCCGCGAGGAAATCCGTGATCGCCTTTTGGGCATCATCGAGCGGCGTGCGCCGCGCGGCCAGTTTCTCCACCAGCGCGCTGATCTTGGCGTCCTCCTTCCATTTGTCCCTGATGTCATCGAGCGGTGGTCCCGCCCACACCGCTGCGAGCGAAATCTCCGGCACCTTGGCCTGCGCGCAGGGCCAGTCGGGATGGCGTGGATCGGCGGCGCGACCGACCCCAGTCGTTACAGCGACAGCAAGCAATGCCCCGATTGCGATCCGCCCGATCATGTCTCGCCTCCGGCAGGCCCGCGCCGCGCCAATCCGCGCGAGGGATCATAGGCCAGGATCGCGCCGATCATGAAGACCGCCGCGCAGCCGGCGACGACGCTAAGCGAAATCCAGTTGATCTGGCCATACAGCGCGAAGCGGATCAATTCGACCGCATGGGTGAACGGATTGAACTGGCAGACATAATAAAGCATCGGGCTGCCTTCCTGCACCCGCCACAGCGGGTAGAGCGCGGATGAGGCAAAGAACATCGGAAAGATCACGAAGTTCATGACGCCGGCAAAATTCTCGAGCTGCTTGATGCCGGAGGAGATCAGCATGCCGAGCGCCCCCAGCATCAGCCCTGACAGCACCAGCGCGGGAAGCACGGTGAGATAGCCGATCGGCGGCGGCGTGATATCCCAGAGCCACGCGATGACGAGGAAGGCATAGACCTGCAACAGCGAGACCGCGGTGCCCGCCAGCAGTTTGCAGAACAAGAGGTAGCCGCGCGGCAGCGGGCTCACCAGGAGCGTGCGCATATTGCCCATCTCGCGGTCATAGACCATCGAGAGCGAGGACTGCATGCCGTTGAAAAGCTGGATCATCGCCATCAGGCCCGGCGCGATATAGACCTCGTAGAGGATGTAGGTCTCATAGGGCGGGATGATCGAGATGCCCAGCACCTGACGGAAGCCGGCGGCGAAGATGAACAGCCATACCAGCGGCCTGACCAGTGCCGAGACGAAGCGTTCGCGCTGGTGCAGGAAGCGCAGCGCCTCGCGCCAGACGATGCCGTTGAGGCAGGTGATGTATTCGCCGATGGAAAAGCCGCGTCGCGACGGCGTGACGGTGATGGAGCTCATGATGCTTCGCTCCCGGCTTTGCCCACCGTCCCGGTCAGGCGCATGAAGGCGGTGTTGATGTCCTGCGCGCCGGTATCGGCGATCACGCGCGAGACCTGGCCGCGTGCCAGCACCTTGCCCTGATGCAGCACCACGAGATCGTCGCTCGCCGTGATCTCGTCGAACAAATGCGTGGCCCAGAGCACGCCAATGCCTTGCTCGGCGACGAGCTGCCGAACGTGGTTAAGGATGTCTGAACGGGCCTTGACGTCGAGGCCGACCGTCGCCTCATCCAGCAGCAACAGGCGCGGCCGATGCAGCAGCGCACGCGCGATCTCCAGCCGGCGCATCTGGCCGCCGGAGAGGTCGCGCACCTTGCTGCCGGCACGGTCGGAAAGCGCAATGCGCGCCAGCACCTCGCCGCTGCGCAACCGCGCCTCACGCCGGCCGATGCCGTGCAGGGCAGCGTGATAGAGCAGGTTCTGCGTCACCGATAAATCGAGATCGAGCGTGCGAGGCTGGAACACGACGCCGAGCAGCCGCAGCGCCTCGCCCGGCGCATGGCTGATGTCATGGCCGAAAATGCCGACGCGTCCGGCCTGGATGCCGAACAATCGCGTGATCAGCGAGAACAGCGTGCTCTTGCCGGCGCCGTTCAGGCCGAGCAGCGCCGTGAAGCTCGCCGGCGCGACTTCAAAACTCACATCGATCAGCGCGCGGCGCGCACCATAGGAATGGCTGACGCCTTCGATGGACAGGGCGGCCATGCCGGCAGGATCCTGCCGGGCCGATATGTCCGGCGATGATCTGTCAGCGATGGGTATCTCGGTTGCTGTCATTGTGGTGCAATCGTTACGCCCCAGGGAAGCTCACCGACCTGGATGGTCTTGATTACTTTTTGCGCGGCGACGTCAATGACGGAGACGTCGTTGGAGACGCCGTTGGTCACCAGCAGGTATTTTTCGTCCGGCGTGAACGCCATGTGCCAGACGCGCTGTCCGACCAGCAGATATTTGATCACCTTGTGACTGACGGCGTCGACCACCGCAATGCGGTTGGCCGGGCCGAGCGCGACGAAGGCGGTCTTGTCATCCTTGGTCATGCCGATGCCGACCGGCTGGATCGCTTCGCTGCGCAGGCCGGGAATGCTGAAGGTGACCTTGCCGGTCACCACGTGCTTGACCGGATCGACGATCGACACCGTGCCGCCGATCTCGGAGGATACCCACAATTCCGAGCCGTCATGCTTGAACTCGGCGAAGCGCGGTCGCGCGTCGACCAGCACGTTGTCGACGATCTGGCGTGTCGACGTGTCGATGAAATGCGCCATGTTGGTGGTTTCGGAGGTGTTGATCAGGATCTTGCCGTCCGGGCTGATCGTCATGCCCTCCGGCTCGACGCCGACCTGGACGTCGCCGATGCGGGCGCGCTTTTCGAGATCGATCACGGTCACCGTGTTGTCGTTCTCATTGGCGACGTACATGACCTTGCCCGCGGCATCCTGGGTGAACAGCTCCGGATCAGGCCCGGAGGGCAGGGTGTCCACCACCTCCTGCTTCTTGGCATCGATCACCTGGATGGTGTCGTCGTCGCCGACCGCGACCATCACGAACTTGCCGTCGCGGCTGAACTCGATGCCGCGCGGGCGCTGGCCGACCTTGATGGTTTTTGTCACCGTCCAGCTATCGGTATCGATCACCGAGACCGTGTTGCCTTTTTCGTTGGACACATAAGCCATGAAGGCGGAGGCGGGTGCGGCGGCCGCAAGCCAAAGGACCGTTCCGGAAATCAGACAGCGGCGCCACATGCGCGATCTCTCCCTCACTGCAGCTTGCATTTGGTTTCCGGGCGGTCGACGCCGAGCGTGTCGAGCTCGGAGACCTGGTGCAGGAAGCCTTCCTGCGGCGACACCGACACGACCATGCGCCCGTCGACCAGAAGAATCGGCTGGCGAAGCTGCTGGTTCCAGTTTCGCAGCGTCAGCCGCGTGCCCTTGAACGCGGCCACCGAGAAATCCGGTCCCTTGAGGAAAGCAAGCAGCTTCTTCGGGTCACCCGAGTTCGTGCGGGAGGCGGCTTCACCGATCATGCGCGTCGCAGTCCAGGCCTGCATGTCGAGCGCGGTCATCCGCCGCGAATTCAGTTTCACGAAGCGGTTCTGGATCTGGATCGCGCCCCACTGGTCCTGCGCTGCGTCCCAGCTCGTGGGCACGAGCCCCGCGGAGCCCGCGACCGGCCGCGGGTCCCAGGTTCGGTAGGGCAGATAGGACGCGAAGACCTCGCTTTCGTCGGCGGCAACGAGCACGTCGTAGGCGGGGATCTGCTGGGTGAAGACCGGCATCTGCCGCTGGATCAGCGTCACGCCGCTATCGGTGCGGCGCGCGCCGCCGGTATCCTCGAAAGTCTTTTCCTGCACGATCTTGGCGCCGAACCGCGTCGCGGCGCGACGCAGCGCGTCGGCATAGAGCTTGTCCTTGTCGTGCGAGCCGACCACCAGGAACCAGCGCCTCCATTGCTTCCAGACCAGATATTGCGCCAGCGCATCCGCCAGCATCGACCGCGTCGGCGCAACATGGATCACGTTGGCGCGGCAGTCCTGCTCGCGCAGCCGGTCATCGATCGCGCCGGCGTTGAGCAGCACCGTGCCGCGATCGCGCAGCGCGTCCGCCGCCTGCAGCAGCGCATCCGGCGGAAGATCGGCGATGATGAAGCCATTGCGATCGGCAAGGGCAGTCGCGGCCTTCGCCACGTCCTCGCCTTCCCTCAGCCGGACCTCCTCCAGGTTAAAACGCTGATTGAGGAATTTTCCGGTGGTGTTGTTGTCCTCGATCGCAAGCCGCGCGCCGGCCACGCCGTCATTCTCGGCGGGCTGTTCGACCAGCGACAGCTTCTGCTGAACGCCGGCACGGCCGAGATAGCCGATGCCGATCTCGATCGGCTCGGCGGCACGCGCGGGCATCGCCATTGCGACCAGACCGATTGCGGCGACCAGCCATCGGACCATGTTTCCTCCCGCCGTCTCCTCGCCTTGACCGGCGATGGAGATACTCTTGGGCTGCAAGATGACTGAATTGTTGTGCCTTGCAACCCCGCATTTTGTCGTTGCGACGTTCTCGATTGCGCACGATCACGATCATGAGAGCGAGGTTTGCCGTCGCGGCGATAATGTCGAACGCCGCCGTACCCCTAGCCACAATGAAGATGGTTCAGGCCGTCAGCCGCGCGGCGTGCCAGCGCAAGTGATCGCCCATGAAGGTGGAGATGAAATAATAGCTGTGGTCGTAGCCTTCCTGGCGTCGGAGCAGGAGCGGGATCTGCGCGTTCGCGCAGGCCTGTTGCAGCAGTTCCGGGCGAAGCTGCTCGGCAAGGAACGAGTCGGCATCGCCAACGTCCACCAAGAGGTCGGAAAACCGCGCGCCGTCCTCGATCAGCGCCACCGTGTCATGCCTGCGCCATGCGTTTCTGTCATCGCCGAGATAGCCGCCGAGGGCCTTGATGCCCCAGGGCACCTGTGACGGCGCAACGATCGGCGCAAAAGCGCTCGCCGCGCGGTAGCGGTTGGGATGGCGCAGCGCCACCGTCAGCGCTCCATGCCCGCCCATCGAGTGGCCCATGATCGACTGCCGCACGGGGTCGACAGGGAAATTCGCGGCGACGAGCTGCGGCAGTTCCTGTGTCACATAGCTCCACATCCGGTAGCTCTGGGCAAAGGGCTCCTGCGTCGCGTCGACATAGAAGCCGGCGCCAAGGCCGAAGTCGTAGGCCCCGGCGGGATCGCCGGGTACGCCCTCGCCGCGCGGGCTGGTGTCAGGCGCCACGAAGATCAGGCCGAGATCGGCGCAGGTGTCGCGGTATTCGCCTTTCTCGGTGACATTGGCGTGGGTGCAGGTCAGCCCGGAGAGATAGTACACGACCGGCAGCTTCGCGCCCGCCGGATGCGGGGGAACGTAGACCGAAAAGGTCATGTCGGTCTTGGTTTCGCGGCTGGCATGCTTGTACACGCCCTGGATGCCGCCATGGGATTTGTTCGTCGAAACGGTTTGAATCGTCATGATGTCTTAACTCCGGCGCTACTCTGTTGGCGCATGATCTCCGCGCAAACGCTTCGCGTTTGTCGCGAGGGAAACCGGTGCCGACTTCTGCGGATCATGCGTGCGCAAGTTCAGGCGACGCCGCTCTCGATCGCCAACCGCACCAGTTCGGCCGAGGTGCGCACGCCAAGTTTCTGGCGCATGATCGAGGAAGTGTTGGCGACGGTCTTGTATGAGGAATGAACCAGCCAGGCGATCTCGCTGAGCGTCTTGCCGGCGCTCAACAGGCGCAGGATTTCCATCTCGCGCGGATTAAGCTTTGACAGCGGGCTCTGCGCAGCGGTGGGCCCGGCAAAGGCGACGCGGCGCGCAATCGCGGGCGGCAGATAGACGCCACCGCGACCGACTTCGTGAACGGCTTCGACGAGGTCGTTGGGATCGCCGGTCTTCGCCACATAACCCTTGGCGCCGATCTCGATGGCGCGGGCGGCGAACACCGGATCGTCGTTCATGCTGAACATGATGATGCGCGCCGAATCGTCCCGCGCCAGCATCCGCCGCGCCAGTTCGAAGCCGGAGACGGTCGGCAGATTGATGTCGACCACGGAGACATCGGGATGCTCGGTGACAAAAACGCGTTCGCCGCTTTCGGCGTCCGATGCTTCAAGCAGCACGATCTCCGGTTCGTCGGCGAACACGGTGCGGCAGCCGGAAGCGACGATCGGATGGTCGTCAACGATCAGAACGCGCATGCTTGAAGTCCCGGATAGCTGCGTCAGCCCGTTGCTGCACCGCATCAGATTGCATGAACGCGGCTTTCCCGCGGGCGCTCATGCATCTCCAGCGCGATTGCTGTACCCTTCGATTAGACAGACGCGGTATTTGTCTGTCAACGCTCCTCTTCATCGAGGAACCGAACGCGGGTGATCGTGGGCAAAGGCGATGTGGCAGAAACTTTCCTTGCGCGGGCGGATCAACCTGCTGCTGGCGCTCGTTCTCGCGCTCGGTCTCGCCATCAACATCGCCAGGCTTGTCGTGGAGGCCGGGCCCCGGGTCCAGGCCGAAGACCAGAGCGTGATCCGGCTGGCGCAGGAATTCGTGACCACGATCGTTGCCGGGCTGAACGAGGCGCCGGATCCCGACGCCCGGCTCGACCAGATCGTTCGCGATCTGAGCCGGCTGCGTCACGTCAGCATCACGCGCCAGGATGGCACGACGGCAAAGTCCGGAAAGGGCGACGCGACTGACAGCCGCGAGGAGGGGCGGTCACCGCCAGCCTGGTTTGTCTCGCTCGTTCATCCGGAGACGACTTCCGTTAGCGTGCCAATCAACATCCGCGGCAAATCGGAATCGCTCGTGATCACCTCGCATCCGAATGACGAGATGGCGGAGATCTGGGATGGCATCGTCACCCAGCTTGCGGTGGGTTCCACCATCGTCGTTGTGCTCTTCCTGATCATCAGGAGCGTTGTCGGCCGCGCGCTGGCGCCGCTTGAAGAGCTGTCGCAAGCCATGGCGAAGATCGAGGCCGGGCAATACGATGTTCGCGTGACGCCGGGCGGCGCTCCGGAACTGGCTGCGATCTGCGCCAAGCTGAATCACCTCGCCGCCACGCTCGGCGAAGCGATCGAGGACAAGCGGCGGCTCGCCGAACGCGCCGTTTCGTTGCAGGACCGGGAGCGCAAGGAGATCGCGCGCGAGCTGCACGACGAGCTCGGGCCGCATTTGTTCGCATTGCGCGCCCATGCAAGTGCGTTGATGCGGCTGTCGGATACACCCGAAGCAGGTCCGGATCAGGTGCGAAAGCACAGCGGCGCGATGCTCGAGCAGGTCAACGCGCTGCAGCAGTTCACCCGCCGGATACTGGAGAAGCTACGTCCGGTCGGTCTCGCCGAACTTGGACTTTACGAGGCGCTCTCTGCCCTGTTCCGCCTGTGGAAGGAGACGCATCCGGAGGTGGCGATCGAAACCAGCCTTTCGCCTTCGCTCGGCGAGACCGGAGAGACTGCCGATCTCACGATCTACCGCGTCGTCCAGGAAGCGCTGACCAATGCCTTCCGTCACGCCGGCGCGACCGCGGTCAAAGTCACCGTCGAGCTTGCGGAGCAGCCGGAGGGGGTGCGGGGAAATCGCGGCTGTGCGCGGGTGCGGGTCCGCGACAATGGCCGCGGCTTGAGCCCGGACCACCGGTTCGGCTTCGGCCTGACCGGCATGCGCGAACGCATATTGGCATTGGGCGGCTCGCTGACGGTGTCGTCCGCTGACGGCGTGACGGTGGAGGCGCTGGTTCCGACGGGAGCGCGCTCCTAGCCGTCCTCTAAACGACGTGGAAGTTAGACACCGAATCGTTTGCGAGCTGGGCAACAAGGTGCAGCTCCCAATCGATGTAGGCCTGCATTGCGGCCGCCGCGTTGTCCGTTCCCTCATAGGGTCGCTTGTAGACATCATCGGGCTGCGAGATCAGGGAATGCCGATCCCGCTCCAGCGGCTGATCACTGTTGGTCCAGGCGCGCGTTCCGCCTTTCAGCACGGCCACCTTGCGCGGTGTCGCGGCGGTCGCATCCGCAAGCGCGAACAAGGCTTCGTCGTCGTCGGCGCTGGTGAGAATGATCGCTCCCTCGCCGGGCAATCGCGCCAAATCCTCGGTGAAACGCGAGGCCAGCACGAAATGGGCGCCAGGGATATGGCCCGCGGCATACGCGGGGCTGCGCGCCAGATCAATGACGGTCCAGTTGTCGCGGTTTGCGATCAGCTCCGCCACGTCGATCGCGGGGCCGGAGGTTACCGGCTCTGGACGGCGCGGTGCCGGAGTGTCGGTCTCGGTCGGCTCAATTACGTCCGGTCCGACAATGTGAGCCTCCCAGCCCATCTGGATCAACCAGGATGCGGCCATGCGCGCGCGAACGCCGTCGTCATCGAACAGCACGAGCCGCGATCCACGCACGGCGACCCACTCATCCGTGGCCTGCACGAGCTGCCCGCCGGGTGCCGAGGCGAAGCCGGGCGGATGTCCGCGCTCGTATTCTTCCGGCGTCCTCACATCGAGCAAATAGAGCGTGCGTTCGTTCGCTTGGGCGAGGACTAGATCGAATGTGTTGCGGTCGAGGGCCGGAACGCCGACGCGCTCGGCCCATTGCGTCGCGCTGGCAAGTGCCGCGGCATAAGTCACTTCGGGGCGCTGCAGGAACCGGTCGGTCCTGTTACGTTCGACCTGGTGTCCGGCCAAGGTCCAGCCGATCGTGCCGTTTCGCAGCGCGAAGATCCTGTTCGGGAGCCCCGCATTGATCAGCGACTGCGTGCCGATGATGCTGCGCGTCCGGCCGGCGCAATTGACGATGATGGTAGTGCCGGGCGCGGGCGCGATTTCCCTTGCGCGAAATGCGAGCTCACCGCCGGGCACGCTGACGCCGCGCGGAATGCTCATGGTGCGGTATTCCTCGAACCGGCGGGCGTCGAGCACGACCAGATCGGGCTCCGTCTCGATCAGGGCCTTGACCTCATTCGCCGACAGGGAAGGCGTGTGGCGGATCGCCTCGACAAGTTCGCCAAATGCCTTGCTCGGCACGTTGACGTCGCGGAAGACCTCGCCGACCGCCCGGTAGGCTCCGAGGCCACCGTCGAGGATCGAGACATCCGTGTAGCCGAGCGCTGAAATACGTTTCACTGCCCGCTCGGCATATCCTTCGCCGTCGTCATACACGACAACGGGGACGCTGAGCCGCGGGATCAGATCAAGAACGCGCAGCTCGATCTGCGAAAGCGGCAGGGAAACGGCGAAGAAGGGGTGCGCCAGCGAGTAGGGGCCTTCCTCGCGCACGTCAAGCAGCGCGACCTCCTCGCCAGCCCGCCAGCGCCGGCGCAAGTCCGTGGGCGTCATGAGTGGCGCGGCATCAGACCGCTTCGGCTGCGTGCCGGAAATTGGCTTCATTGGCGTATCCAGAAAGGAATTCAAAGGCATCGGCATATAGCAGATATTGTTGATGGCCGATGGTCCTGGCCGCGACGATCGGGAATTTTTCCCGACGCTTTCGGGAACACTTGCAGGTAGCGCATGGCTCGCCCTGCACTCTAGTATCGCTTGAACCGGCGACGACAGCCGGACGGTGGGTGGAACGGGTGGGACAAATGGGCGTGCGGGTGCTGCTTGTCGCATCGATTGCGACAGGTGTTGTCGTTGTCATTGGGAACGAGACTGGCTTCGCCCAGAGTGGGGGGCAGCAGGTTGAGACATTGCCGCCGGTGGAGGTGACGCCCGGAGACCGCGCCAGGCGCGGCCGTCCTACGACGGCTCCCGTTCGCGCGCGGCAAAGGTCGCCAAGAGTGGTGTATGTCCCGACCGCGCCGACGCCGACCTCGGATTCGGCTGCTATGGTCGAAGCGGACAAGGTGCCGGCGGCCATCAATGTCGTCGACAGCCGGGAAATCGCGCGAACCGATTCGCTCAATATCACGAATGCACTCGAACAGCGCGTGCCGGGCATCACCATCAACGAGGTTGCCGGCAATCCCTTCCAGCCGGACATCCAGTTCCGCGGCTTCGTGGCGTCTCCCGTGGCAGGCACGCCGCAGGGCCTTGCGGTCTACCAGAACGGGGTACGGGTCAACGAAGCCTTCGGTGACACGGTCAACTGGGACCTGATTCCGACCAGCGCGGTCAGGTCCATAGACGTTGTGACCAACAATCCGGCCTTCGGTCTCAACGCGCTTGGCGGCGCCGTCGTCGTACAGATGAAGGACGGTTTTTCCTATCAGGGCGCCGAGATCAACACCATGGGCGGCTCGTTCGGCCGCATCCAGGGTTCGGCGCAATGGGGTAAGCAGATCGACAATTTCGCCGTCTATGGCGCCTTGGAAGGCCTGCACGACAACGGTTTTCGTAACTTCTCTCCGTCCGACATCCGCCGCTTCTACGGCGATGTCGCCCACAAGAACGACGTCAGCGAATTCCATCTCAATATCGGTCTCGCCGACAATAAGTTCGGCGCGGCGGCGACGGTGCCGGTCGAACTGCTGCAGCGATATTGGGGCGCGACCTACACGACGCCGCAAACCTCTGCCAACAAGGTCGGCTACTTCAACCTGACCGGCAAGGTGGAGGCGACCCCGACCTGGACCATCGAGGGCGCGGCGCATCTGCGGTTCTTCAAGCAGAAGACGCAGGATGGCAATCCAACAGAGACCGAGCCCTGCGAGGCAGATGCCGGGTTACTTTGCTTCAACAGTGATGATGTTCCCGCAAACGGATTGAATGGCGTTCAGCTCGCCAATCCGTTTCCGGCGGGTGCGGTGCTTGGCGAGAACGACCGCACCACGACGAAGTCGACCACGGGGGGTATGCAACTGGCAGCGACGAACGAGGATCAGCTCTTCGGCCACAACAATAAATTCACGATCGGCGGCAGCTTTGACACCAGCGTCACGTACTTCACCGCGAGCGCGGAGCTCGGCACCATCGGCCCCAACTACGTGGTCAGCGGCAGTGGCATCTTCCTCGGCCAGTCCGGCGAACCCGTCTCGATCGGCCCGGTCTCGCTGCGCACCACCAACCAATATACCGGCATCTACGCGCTCGACACCTTCGATGTGACGAATGCGTTCTCGATCACGGCGGGCGGCCGCTACAACGACGCGCGCATCAGGCTTCAGGACCAGATCGGCACCGAGCTGAACGGCTACAGCACCTATGACCGCTTCAATCCGATCATCGGCGGCACCTACAAGATCACGCCGGAGCTGACCGCCTATGCCGGCTATTCCGAAGCCAACCGCGCGCCGACGCCGCTGGAGCTGGGCTGCGCCGATCCCGCGCGCCCCTGCATCGTCGCCGCCTTCCTGGTCTCCGATCCGCCGCTGCAGCAGGTGGTGTCGCGTACCGTCGAGGCCGGCCTGCGCGGCACCAAGGAATTGAATATCGGCACGCTGTCCTGGAAGGTCGGCGGCTTCCGCGCCACCAACAACGACGACATTCTCGCGATCCCAAGCCCGGTGCTGCAGGGCTTCGGCTATTTCCAGAATGTCGGCGCGACGCGGCGACAGGGTGTCGAGGCCGAGATCCAGGTGAAATCATCCGCGCTGCAGATGTACGCGAGCTACGCTTTTGTCGATGCGCGGTTCCTGGATGCGCTGCAGGTCGGCTCCAACAGCCCCTTCGCCGATGAGAACGGCAATGTGCAGATCCTGCCCGGCAACCAGGTTCCTGCGGTGCCCCGCCATCGCATCAAGGCCGGCTTCGACTATGCGCTCACCGATCAGTTCAAGGTCGGCGCCGACGCGATCTACGTCAGTGGCCAGTATTTTGTCGGCGACGAATCCAACCAGGCGCCGAAGCTGGCGTCGTACGCCGTGTTCAATGCCCACGCCTCCTACCAGCTCACCAAGAACGTCCAGATCTATGGTCGCATCGATAACCTTCTCGACAGCCGCTACGCGACCTACGGCACCTTCTTCCAGACCGACGACGTGCCCAATTTCCCCGCTGGCGGTGTGGCGTTTACCGATCCGCGCTCGGTCAGCCCGGCCCGGCCGCGGGCCTTTTATGCAGGGGTGCGGGCTACGTTCTGACCCCAACATGCACAGGCCGCCCAACCAACCGGATCCCGCGCTTTATCCTACAGATGGATCACGCCGCGCCGTGCCGCATGCGCGACCGCATCGGTGCGGCCGGTGGCATCGAGCTTGTCGAGCAGCGAGCTGACGTGGAATTTGGCGGTGTGGACGGATATCCCGAGCTGCCGCGCAATCGCCTTGTTCGAGGCGCCCTCGGCCATCAGCGCCAGCACGTCGCGCTCGCGCGGTGTCAACTCGATCTCCGACCGTTCGCCTGCCGGCGGATCCCGCGAGACCAGCGCGATATTTGCCGCTTCGCCCGGCGCGGCAAGGCGGACGCCCGCCACGCCGCCGAGCAGCGAGGCAAGCCGGTCCGCAAGCGCGGGATCGCCGACGTCGATGGCAATGACGAGGGGAGGCGAGGTCTGTTCGCTCACGTCTCCGGCCTTTCGCCGACCGTCAGCTTGAACCGCACCGGCTCGCCGCCACGCCGCACCGCGACGTCGACGGTAGCGCCGACGCTCTCGGGCCCGAGCGCTCTGAGCAGCGCTCGCACGCCGGAAATCTTCTCGTCGTTCCAGCCGACGATTACGTCGCCTTGCCGGATGCCGGCGGCCGCCGAGGGACCAGCCTTGTCGACGCTCATCACCATAGCGCCGATGCCGTCGTCGAGCTTGACCGGCTGCAGGCCAAGCCCAAGATAGCCGCGCGCGATCCGGCCATGGGTCTCTAAGCGGCTCGCCACGCGCTCGATGGTTGCCGCCGGGATGACAAGGACGCGTCGCGCGCCGAGCACGGCCATGCCGAGGGCGTCGCCGGAGGCATTGAGCGCAAGCCCACCCTCGTGACTGGGCCTCAGCCGCACGTCGAGCTCGATGCGCGCATCGATGTCGCCGCCGCGCAGGCTCCGCCAGGCGCCGCCGACCAGCGATATCAGGCCGAGCGCCGCTGCAGGCACGCCACGCTCGGCTGCGACGACCAACGCCAGCGATCCCAGCGCGGGCACCTCGGATGAAAGCTTGATCGGCGCGATGCTGGCGGTCTCGACCCGCAACAGCGCGATATCGGTGGTGTGATCGCGTCCGGCGATGGTCGCGGACCGCTCCGTTCCGTCGGCAAACCTGATCGTGACCTCGCCTTCTTCGGCCAGCGCTTCGTCGGCGGTGACGACCAGGCCCGCTTTCCAGACAAAGCCCGTGGTCCGCGAGCGGTGCGAGTGCACGGAGACAACGGCAGGCGCGGCGCGGGCGACGATGTCGGCCATCGCGCCGGAGAAAGTGGCAAGCACTGAGGGATCGGACATGGCAACACTCCGTTGGATTGTCCCCGATCTGGGCACGCTCCCGTGCCGTTGGAAACTGCCCGGGTGGGCAGGCGCGAGCGGCCATGCCTTCAGAGAGCGGTATCCTTCTTGCATCAGATGTGCATTGCGGCCCGCGAAACGAGGCCCGGCTTCTCAATTCTCCTGCCGACTGGAATTCCCGATATGACTGACCTTTTGATCCGAAATGCCCGTGTGCTGGGCCAGGCCGACGCGCTTACCGACATCGCGATTTCGGATGGCGTCATTGCCGAGATCGCGCCTCGGCTTGGCAGCCATGCACGCCAGACGCTGGATGCCGGCGGAAACCTGGTCACGCCGCCCTACGTCAACGCTCATCTGCACCTCTGCAAGGTGTGGACGTTACCGATGATGTCGGAAGCGGCGCTCGAAGCCTATCACGGCGGCGGCATGAGCGAGGCGGCGAAAGCGATTGATCTCGCCGCTGCGGTGAAGGAGAAATACGACGCGTCCTGGATCATTCCGAACGCCAGGCGTGCGGTCGCATTGGCGGCGTTGCATGGCAATCTGCATATCCGTGCTTTCGCCGATGTCGACACCAAGGCGCGGCTCGAGGGCGTCAAGGCGCTGCTGGCGGTCCGCGAGGAATTTCGCGGCATCGTCGATCTGCAGGTCGTGGCGTTCGCGCAGGACGGACTTGCGCGCGAGCCGGGTGCGGACCGATTGATGCGGGAGGCGATGGCGATGGGCGCCGACGTCGTCGGCGGCATTCCCTGGATCGAATCCAGCGCGGAGGACATGCAGGCTCATATCGATTTCTGTTTCGATCTCGCCACCGAGTTCAACGCCGATATCTCGATGCTGCTGGACGATGTCGGCGATCCCAACATGAAGACGCTGGAAGCGATGGCACGCCAGGCGATTGCGCGCAGCTATCAGGGACGCGCGCTGGCGCATCATTGCCGGGCGATGTCGCTCTATCCCGAATCCTATTTCGGCGAATTGACCGGGTTGCTGCGCCAGGCACAAGTCAGCATCGTCAGCGACCCTCACACCGGTCCGCTGCACGCGCGGGTCAAGGAGCTCCTGCAACAGGGCGTCAACGTCTGCCTCGGGCAGGACGATATTTCCGATGCCTACTATCCGTTCGGCCGCAACAACATGCCCGAGGTAGCGTTTCTCGCCGCGCATCTCTTGTGGATGACGAAGGAGCACGACATCAATACGCTCTACGACATGATCACGTCGCGACCAGCCGCGGCGATCAATCTGCCCAAATACGGGATCGAGGTGGGATACCCCGCCAACCTTGTCGTGCTTGATCATCCCGATGTCACGAACGTGCTTCGCTTCCACGCGCCGCCCGCCGCCGTCGTCAGCCACGGATGCGTGGTTGACCTTGCGCATATGAGCGACCTTGCCCAAATCAAGCGGAGGTGAGGATCGGGTCTTTGAAAGGCAGAGACTGATGAGCGATTTGCAAGGTGCCACGCCGCGATCGGCCGGTGAGATCGCGAGCTATCACGCCCATGTCTACTACGATCCGGCGACGACGCGGCCGGAGGCCGAGCGGTTGAGGACGTGGATCGGCGAGCGCTTTTCGGTCACGCTTGGCCGATGGCATGACGTGAAGGTCGGGCCGCACGATCAGGCCATGTATCAGGTGGCTTTCGCAAGGGAAGTGTTTGCCGCGTTGGTGCCGTGGCTGATGCTCAACCATGGCAGCCTCAGCATCCTCGTGCATCCGAACACGACCAATCCGCGCCGCGATCATCTGGTTGATCCGCTCTGGATCGGCAGGCCCCTCGCCGTGCACGGCGAGAAGTTGCCCGAGGAGAGCGAGCTGGAGCAGGCGCCCGCGCCGAATACGACGCCGCATCTCCCGCCGTGAGTTTGTGGTTTCGTAGATTCCATGGGGCGGTGAGCGCGCCCTTTCCGGTAGGTTTGGGTTTCCACACTCGAACCATCGGAGAGTCTGATGCAAGCATTGACCAAGAACACGCCCACCGCCGGGCATTGTGGCACGATTTTCGTTGCGATCGAACTGAGTCAGAAGACGTGGCTGGTGACGCTGCACAGTCCGGATCGGGACCGGATATCGCGCCACAAGCTGGAAGGCGGCGATCACGCCGGGCTGCTGGCGCTGATCGAGCAGGTCAAGGCCCGGGCGACTGCGAAGCTTGGAGCGGCGCCGCGGGTGGTGAGCTGCTACGAGGCTGGCTATGACGGCTTCTGGCTGCACCGGCTGCTCGCGGCGGCTGGGATCACCAACTTCATCTTCGACCCGGCGAGCATCGCGGTGGAGCAACGGGCGCGGCGGGCGAAGACAGACCGGATCGATGGCGAGCTTCTGCTGCGCACCTTGATGGCTCATTTGCGAGGCGAGCCGCGGGTGGTGCGGATCGTCCGGGTGCCGAGCGTGGCCGAGGAGGACGCCCGGCGCGCCAGCCGCGAACGCGAACGACTGGTGAAGGAGCAGACGGGGCACACCAACCGGATCAAGGCGCTGCTGCGCCTGTTGGGCATGGCGGCCGGCACCTTGCGACGACGGACCTGGCTCGCCTGGCTGGAGCAGCAGCGGGACTGGCAAGGGCAGCCGCTGCCGCCGCAGCTTCTGGCCGAAGTGAAGCGCGAGCATGCCCGGCTGATGCTGGTGCGCGACCAGCTCAAGGCGCTGGAGCAGGCCCAAGTCGCTACAGAAGTCGCGGCAGAAGTCGCGGCGGAAGCCGCCGCGGCGCCGGCGCCGATGGCGAAGCGACGGGATCAGTTGCAGCAGCTCAAGGCGCTCGGCCCGGCGTTTGCCGCGACGCTGGTGAACGAGGTGTTCTACAAGGACTTCCGCAACCGGCGCGAGGTCGCCAGCTATTGCGGATTGGCGCCCAGTCCCTGGCAAAGCGGCAGCATCGATCGCGAGCAGGGGATCAGCAAGGCCGGCAACCGGCGCGCCCGCCACAAGACGATCGAACTGGCCTGGCTCTGGCTGCGCCATCAGCCGGACAGCGCGCTCAGCCGCTGGTTCCGCACCCGCACCGAAAACGCCGGCAAGCGCGCCAAGCGCATCGCCATCGTCGCGCTGGCGCGCAAGCTGATCGTGGCGCTGTGGCGCTATCTCACCACCGGCCTTGTTCCGGAGCAGGCCGTGATGAAGGCCTAGCACCGGACCACGCCACCAGGGCGAGGCGGCTCCGCGCCGCGCGCCCCGTACAGGATGGATGATGACCGTGCCACCCAGGGGCCCAACCAGGCCGCTTTGTAGATGGGTCTCATCCTCTTGGCTTCCTCGCCGCAAGCATGCGGAATGTGGGTACGGATCAGCCGATCCGACCGGATATGAGGTGATGCAGTGAGCTGCAGAAATCTTCGGAAGCCAATCCTCGCCCGGGGCCCGGTCGTCGCGCTGCGCTACGCATGGCTCCGCGCGCCGCCCTCTCACTGCAAAAACCCAACCCGCACCGGTTCAAGAGCCTTGACTCACAAAGCCCCATATGAGGGTGGGCAAAGTTGTAAGGTGGGCAAAGCGACTTCTTGCTCGGTAGTTCAACAAGCAATGACAGAAGCGTGCCCACCGTTACCAGCGGAGCGCTTGATGGTGGGCACGCTTCGCTTTGCCCACCCTACAAGTCGCGCATCAATTCGCGCTGTCGATCAGGTTTTCGAGCAGCCGCTTCAATTCGTTGGTGGACTTGTTGCCGTAGTTCTCGACGATATGCGCTTCCTGGCTCATCGCCAGCGAGTTCAATCGCTGGCACAGAATTTTTCCGCGGTCGGAGCAGAACATCAGCACCTTGCGGCGGTCCTTCGGATCCTGAACGCGGTAGACGAGCGCATCCGACACCATGCGGTCGATGATCTTCGTCAGCGTCGGGTGGTTGAGCAGCACGGCTTCGGCGAGTTCGCCCATCGAACGCCCGTTGCCATCGAACAGGACCTTCAGGATTCGCCACTGCTCGACCGGCACACCCTCCTTGGCCAGACGCGATTCAAGCTGCCGGTTGATTTCCCGGTTGGCTTGCGCGAGCAGGTAGGCGAGATGTTCCGTGAGCGGGGTATCTTGGCTTGGCGGTTTGGCCACGATTGAAGACTTTGTTTTGACCCTGATGAGCGAATGACTTGCGCCGATTGCCCGTTCTATATGCATGGCAATTGTTGAAGTTTCAATATTTTCGCCTAGGATATTTGTCGAACGGGTGGGACAGCCGGCGGCGGACGCATCGATGCGCTGCGCGACAAGGGGCGAAGTGTCGGACAGGAGTGGGCGTGCTCTCAACAGTCTGCGTCAACAGCGGCGGCGCTCCCATGCCGCCCTTCGTATTCAGAGGCCTGTCGGCGCCGACGACCGATCCGTCCTGGCACCCTGCTGATGTCGGCTTCAGCAAGCGAGGTGGCGCCCACAACAAGTTGAGGGTAGCGAACTTCCTCACCTTCTCCGGTTCACCGGGAATCTGGGGACCGGCCACCACCAACGCGGTGTTGCTCGCGGTCTCCGAGATCAATCGTCGTGGCGGCATCTTGGGCCGTGAGATCGAATTGACCATGCTGGATGCCGGCGGTCCGATCGAGGATGTCGTGCGCCGCGCCGCCGAGGCGGTCGCCTTCGATGAGGTCGACGTGATCATGGGCTCACATATCAGCGCGGTCCGCGTCGCGCTGCGCAAGGTCACCGGCGGCCGCGTACCCTATATTTACACGCCGGTCTATGAGGGCGGCGAGCGGACGCCGGGCGTGATGGCGATCGGCGAGACGCCGCGCTGGCAGAGCCGACCCGCGATCCATTGGCTCGCCGATGTCAAGAAGGCCTCGCGCTGGTATCTGATTGGCAGCGACTATGTCTGGCCGTGGCAATCGCATCGCGCTGTGAAGAAATACATTGGTGAGGCCGGCGGCCAGGTGGTCGGCGAGGAGTTCGTCCCGGTCGGCGAGGACAATCACGCCGCCCATCTCGCCCGCATCCGTGCCGCCCGCCCCGATGTCGTGCTGATCTCGCTGATCGGCACCGACAGCATCACCTTCAACCGCGCCTTTGCCGAGAGCGGTCTCGCGGCAACCACGCTCAGGCTGGCCGGCGCGATGGATGAGACGGTGCTGCTCGGCATCGGCGCCGACAACACCGAGAACCTGTTCTGCGCTTCCGGCTATTTCATCGGCATCGGCTCGCGCGCCAACGATGACTTCCTCAACCAGTACCACACCACCTTCGGCGCCACCGCGCCGCCAATCGGTTCGGTTGCCCAATCCAACTATGAGGGCCTGCGCTTCCTCCAAGCCGCAGCCGAGCGGGCAGGCTCGCTGGCGTTCAAGCCACTGCTCACCGCGGGACGCAACATCGTCTATACCGGTGCGCGCGGGCCGGTGACCATTCGGAGCGGCCGTGCCGAGATGCCGATGTATCTCGCTGAAGCCGACGGCCTCGATTTCAGGCTGATCAAGACGATCTGACGCACGGCAGGAATTGCGCCGGCCCGCCGTCTTGTAAAATAATTCTTGAAAAGGAAAATATTTCCGTCTGTAATACATCCGCGGCTTCGGGTGGGACCGCATCCTCGCGTGCATTCCGCGGCCGCGCATCATCAAGCTTCCAGGGAGAGTGTCTTGTCCGTCGTGCTTCCGACCCCAACGCAACTTCGCGCGGTCGCCGCGCAATGCGGCCTCGCGCTTTCCGACGAAGACGTCGCTTCGTTCCGCGGGCTGATGCAGAGCTCGGTCGACGCCTACAACCTCGTCGCCGCGATGCCCGACGAGGTCCCGCCCGTGAAATATCCGCGCACGCCCGGCTATCGGCCGGGCCCGGAAGAGAACCCGCGCAACGCCTGGTACCGCAAGGCGACGGTGAAGGGCGCAGCAAGCGGCAAGCTCAAGGGCAAGAAAGTGGCGCTGAAGGACAACATCATGCTGGCTGGCGTGCCCATGATGAATGGCTCGGCGACGCTCGAGGGCTATGTCCCCGATTTCGATGCGACCATCGTGACGCGCATGCTGGATGCCGGCGCCGAGATCGTCGGCAAGACGCATTGCGAATCCTTCTGCATCTCCGGCGGCAGTCACACCAATGCGACCGGGCCGACGCATAACCCCTACAAAATGGGTTATTCGGCCGGCGGATCGTCGTCGGGCAGCGGCGTCGTGGTGGCGCTCGGAGAAGTCGACATGGCGATCGGCGGCGACCAGGGCGGCTCGATCCGCATGCCGTCCTCGTTCTGCGGCACCTATGGCATGAAGCCGACCTGGGGACTCGTGCCCTACACGGGTGTGATGCCGATCGAGATCTTCGTTGATCACACTGGACCGATGACCGCGACGGTGGAAGACAATGCGCTGCTGCTCGAGGTGCTCGCCGGCGACGACGGCTACGATCCCCGCATCAAGGCGCCGAAGGTCGATGAATACACCAAGGCGCTCGGCCAGGGCGTGAAGGGATTGAAGATCGGCGTGCTCAAGGAAGGTTTCGAGCAGGCCGGAGCGGAGCCCGCAGTGAACGAAAGCGTCCGCGAGGCGGCCAAGCGCTTCAAGGACCTCGGCGCGTCCGTCGGCGACGTCTCCATTCCGATGCATCTGCTCGGTCCTGCGATCTGGATGCCGATCGGCACCGAGGGCATGACGCAGACCATGATGTACGGCGACGGCTATGGCCTGAGCCGTTCCGACCTCTACTCGACCTCGCTGATGGATTTCCACCGTGGCTGGCGGCGGCAGGCGGATTCGCTTTCGGAAACCACCAAGCTGTTGCTCCTGTTCGGCACCTACATCAACAACACCTTCGGCCCGCGCTATTACGGCAAGGCGGTCAACATCTCGCGCCGGCTGACGGCGGCCTATGACGCGGTATTCAAGGACTACGATCTGCTGCTGCTGCCGACGACGCCGATGAAGGCGACGCAACTGCCGCCGGCCAATGCGAGCCGCGAGGAATATGTCGCGCGTGCGCTGGAGATGATCTCGAACACGGCGCCGTTTGACATCAGCCATCATCCGGCGATGTCGCTGCCCTGCGGTATGGTCGATGGCCTCCCCGTCGGCTTGATGCTGGTCGGCCGCCACTTCGAGGAATCCACCATCTACCGCGCCGCGCACGCGTTCGAGAAGTCCGGCGACTGGAAGAAGATGTGAGGGAGCTATCGTTGCACTTCGGCCGGATCGCGATGCATGGGTAGTGCATTCGTCGCCGCTTTCGAAATCCTGAGCTTCGGCGCGATCATCGTCCTGGTCGTGCTGGGGCTCGGGATCATCGCCAGCATGATGGGCATCTTCAACTTTGCGCAGGGCGAGTTCGTCCTGCTGGGAGCCTACATCACCTATCTCGCCTATAGCCATGGCATCCCGGTCTGGGTCGGCATGGCGGCGGCGCCGTTCCTGGTCGGCGCGCTCGGCTTCGTGCTCGAGGCCCTGATCATCCGGCGCTTCTACGCGGCGCCGATCGTCGCGATGCTCGGCACCTATGCGCTCGGCCTGATCATCCGCGAATGCGTGCGCGGGCTGATCGGCGGGCTCTATCTGTCGGTGCCGGAGCCGATCGGCGGCTCGATCGATCTCGGCACCGTCCACATCTCGGCATGGCGCTTCACGATCATCGTGGTCACGATCCTGGTGATGATCGGCTGCTATCTCCTGCTGTCGCGCACTACCTTCGGGCTGCGGGTGCGTGCCACGCTGGAGAATCCGGCGCTTGCGCGGGCCTCCGGCATCTCCACCGCCGCGATGTATGGCACCACCTTTGCGTTCGGTGCGGCGCTTGCCGGGCTCGCGGGCGCGTTGCTGGTGCCGGTGTTCAGCCTGTTCGCCGATCTCGGCATCCGCTTCCTGATCCAGGGCTTTGTCGCGGTCATGGTCGGCGGTGTCGGCTCGTTCATCGGCCCGGTCGCGGGCGCGGCCGTGATCGGCACGCTGAGCGCAGCGCTGCCATGGGTCATGGCGCCCGTGATCGCCGACATCCTCGTCTTCGTGCTTGCCATCGTCTTCATCAAATTCCGGCCGCAAGGCCTGCTTTCGGGAAAAGGGGTCTAGTCTCATGCGTAGCGATCATTTGAAATTAAGCCGGCGCCGGTTCCTGCAGAACTTTGCCTTTGCCTCCGGCGCGATCGCGACTGGCGTCGGAAGCTGGGTGATCCGTCCCGAATGGGCCAATGCCGCAGAAGGTCCGATCAAGGTCGGTATCGCCACCGACCTCACCGGACCGATTGCCTATGCCGGCAATGCCGACGCCAATACAGCCAAGATGGTGGTCAAGGAGATCAACGACGCCGGCGGCCTGCTCGGCCGCCCGATCGAGCTCTTTATCGAGGACACCGCGTCCAACGAGTCGGTCGCGGTCGGCAACGTCCGCAAGCTGATCCAGCGCGACAAGGTCGATCTCGTGCTCGGCGGCATCACGAGCTCGATGCGCAACGCGATCAAGGACCCGATCGTCGCCCGCGGCAAGACGCTCTACATCTATCCGCAGCTCTATGAAGGCAAGGAGTGCACGCCCTATCTGTTCTGCACCGGGCCGACGCCGGCGCAGCAATGCGACGAGTTCATCCCCTGGCTGATCAAGAACGGCGGCAAGCGCTTTGCGCTGCCGAGCGCCAACTACGTCTGGCCGCACACGCTGAACGTCTATGCGCGCAAGGTGATCGAGTCCAATGGCGGCGAGGTGATCTTCGAGGAGTATTACCCGCTCGACCAGGTCGATTTCAGCGCCACCGTCAACCGCATCGTCTCCAACAAGGTCGACGTCGTCTTCAACACGGTGATCCCGCCGGGCGTTGGCCCGTTCTTCAAGCAGCTTTATGAGGCTGGCTTCCTGAAGAATGGCGGCCGGCTGTCCTGCGTCTACTATGACGAGAACACGCTCAACATCAACCAGGCCAACGAGATCGAAGGGCTTGCGAGCTGCCTCGATTATTTCAAGGCGCTGACCAAGGACGATCCGGTCAGCGCCAAGATCCAGGCGACCTATGAGAAGGACTTCCCCGGCAACTTCCTGTTCGCCGCGGGCAGCGCTGCGACCGGCACCTATCGCGGGTTGAAGCTGTGGGCAGCCGCCGTAAAGGAAGCCGGCAAGCTCGATCGCGATTCCGTTGCGGCGGCGCTCGATCACGCCAAGATCGCGGAAGGGCCGGGCGGTCCCGCCGAGATGGTACCGGGCAAGCGACACTGCAAGATGAACATGTACACCGCGGTCGCCAAGGGCGGCGTCTACGATATCGTGGCCCGCAGCAGCGGGCTGGTCGACCCCAAGGAATGCTGAGCGAAGAATGGGCGCAACCGAGCAGGCGGTTCGTACGGGGATCGACGAACAGCCGGACATCCCGATGGCTGAGCGCGGTGCGGCCGCTGCGCTGGCGTCACAGGCCGGGATGCCGCGCAGGGTCCTGCCGATCGTGGAAATCCTGGCGCTGCTGATCGCGGTCTTCCTGCCGCTGGTGCTGCAGGACTATCTGACCGTCTTCGCCACCCGCGTCATCATCCTCGCGCTGTTCGCGCTGTCGTTCGACCTCGTCTGGGGCTATGCCGGCATCATGAGTTTTGGCCAGGCGTTGTTCTTCGGCTCGGCCGGCTACGGCGTGGCGCTGCTGGCGCGCGACCTTAACGTTACTTCGATCTTCCTGGTGCTGCCGGCGGCGATGCTGATCGGGCTGGTGTTCTCGCTCCTGCTCGGCGGCTTCCTGTTGCTCGGCCGCAATCCCTCGAGCGTGATCTTCGTCGCGCTCGGCACGCTCACCGGATCCTATGCGGCCGATCGCCTGGCGCGCGGCTGGTACTATCTCGGCGGCCAGAACGGCATCCCTTCGATCCCGCCGATGTCGCTCGGCAGCTACGATGTTACGGAGGGACCGGTCTACTACTACATGGCGCTCGGCATTCTGCTGGTCGTCTACCTCCTGTGCCGCTTCCTGGTGCGCTCGCAATTCGGTCTTGCGCTCGCAGGGCTCCGCGAGAACGAGCAGCGCATCGCCTTCTTCGGCTACAAGGCGCAGCATCTGAAGGCGATCGTCTTTGCCGTCGGCGGCACCATCGCGGGGTTGGCCGGCGGGCTCTATGCCTTTCACGAGGGGTTCGTCTGGCCCAACATGCTGGGCGTCGTGATCTCGACGCAGGTCGTGCTCTATGTCCTCTTCGGCGGATCGGGCACGCTGATCGGCGCCGTCATCGGCACGGTGATCATCGAGGGCGTCAGCTTCTGGCTGTCGGACAATTACCGCGAGATCTGGCCGATCATCCTCGGCGTGTTGCTGCTCCTGGTGATCCTGTTCCGTCCGCTCGGCCTGATCAGCTTCGTGCTCGGCGAACGCGAGCGCGTCGGCAGCTTCGGCGGCAAGGCCAAGGGGAGCAGCCATGCCGCTCCTTGAAGCGACCGGCATCAAGAAGGTGTTCGGCAAGCTGACCGCGCTTGACGGTGCGGGGCTGACGGTCTCCGAGAACGAATTTCACGGCCTGATCGGCCCGAACGGCTCGGGCAAGAGCACGCTGATGAAATGCGTCGCCGGCGCCGAAATTCCGACCGAAGGCACCGTGCGCTTTGCGGGCAGCGACATCACCGCGCTGTCGCCGACCGAGCGCGCTCGCGCCGGCATGAGCCTGAAATTCCAGATCACCAGCGTGCTGCCGTCGCTGACGCTTTACGACAACATCCTGCTGGCGCTGCAGGCGCAATGCTCGCTGCTCGACCTCGTGCTGTCGCGCACCCGCGGCGTCCTGCACGACCAGGTCATGGCGATGCTCACGCAATTCCGCCTCGCCGATCGCGCCCATGACGCGGCAGCGACGCTGTCGCACGGCCAGCAGCAATGGCTGGAGATCGCGATGGCGCTCGCCGGCAAGCCGCGGCTGCTGCTGCTCGACGAGCCGACCGGCGGCATGAGCCTGGAGGAGCGGCGGGTCACGGGTGAACTATTGCAGCCGATCAAGTCGCATTGCTCGCTCGTGATCGTCGAGCACGACCTCGATTTCATCCGCGACATCTGCGATCGTCTCACCGTGCTCGACCAGGGGAAGGTGCTGGAGAGCGGCACGGTTGCGGAGATCCAGGCGAGCCCGGACGTACAGGAGATCTATCTGCGCCGTGCCTGACAGCCAGTTCCTCGATATCATCAACCTCGATGCCGGCTATGGCCGCAGCCAGGTCCTGTTCGACGTCAATATCGGCGTTCCCTGGCGCGGCGGTGTCGCCGTGCTCGGCCGCAACGGCGCCGGCAAGACCACGCTGATGAAGACCATCGTCGGCGAGCTCGGCCTGTCCAGGGGCGAGCTCAGGTTCGACGGCAAGGATATCGGCCGCCGTCCGACAGAGGAGCGCGTGCGGCTCGGCATCGGCTATGTGCCGCAGGAGCACTCGGTGTTCGCGCGGCTGTCGGTGCGCGACAATCTCGCGGTCGGCTCGCTCTATAATCACGACACTACTGCCATCGACCGGGTGCTGGCGATCTTCCCGAAACTCGCGCAGCGGCTCGACCAGCCTGCCGGCACGCTATCGGGCGGCGAGCGCAAGATGCTGGCGATCGGCCGCGCCATGCTCGGCGATCCGAAACTGCTGCTGTTGGACGAGCCGACCGAGGGCGTCTGGATCGGTGTGATCGAGGAGATCACCGAGCGCCTGATCGAACTGGCAAAGGACATCGCGGTCGTCATCGTCGAGCAGCATCTCGAACTTGCGCTGCGGGTGGCTGACTACGCCTATGTCCTCGATCGCGGCCGCGTGGCACTGCAGGGCCCGGCCGCCGACATCAGGGACGACCCGGAACTGCTGCGGTATCTGGCTCCGTAGACCGGGGCTTGCGCGGGCCTTTCCGTCATCACTTTTGGGGGGTGACCTGCTTTTTGGTCTCGATTGTGCCCAAGTCTTGTTCCGTGATATCCAAAGTCAATTCGGTGAATCTCTTCTGGAGCCCGTCAGAGGCTCCGATGCGCCGAACGGGGTTAGATGGGTCAGATTGGGACAACTGCAGGCGAGCGCCCGCGGGGTGGTGCTCGATGGGTGGGCAAGGCGACATTTTCTGTCGCCGCGTTTGCGTTGGCGTCTGCCCTTGCGGCCTGGATCACAGAGATTAACCCCTTGGATTTGCTGCGCGGTTCGGCCCTGGCGAACACCAGTGCGGCGATTTCCTTCAATGACCGGTTCGGGACGCGCTCGACGCTCGATTCCGCCTTCATCTACTACCCCTCGCGCCCGGTCCTTCGCGGTGGACGGACTGATTTCAACGCGGAATTCGCCCATATCCAGGGTTCGCTGACCGAGCAATTGCGCGACACCCAGACTGACGAACCGGCGCAATCCAGTTCGCCCAGCCCGCCGCCTCCCACGGTCGCCGCGATTCCGATGCCACGGTCGCGCCCGGTCGAGGCCAACCTGCAAGTCAATGATCCGCCCCCTGCGCAGGCACCCCTCGCCCAGGCGGAGGACCGCTCGCTATGGCAGAAGATCACCGACTGGGTGCCGGGGCGGCTGCAACTGGCGTCGCTGGAGCCGAATGGCGGAATCCTTCCCGGCACCGGGCCGAGCCTGACGACACTCGGCTATGACAGCACCACTGCTGTCTACGACATCACGGCGCGCACCGTTTACATGCCCGACGGCACCAAGCTCGAGGCGCATTCGGGGCTTGGCGGCCTGATGGATGACCCCTCCCGTGTGAATACCCGCAACGCCGGCGCGACGCCGCCCGGCATCTACGAGATGAAGCCGCGCGAGAAGCTGTTCCATGGCGTGCCGGCGCTGCGCATGATCCCGGTCGACGGCACCGATACGTTCGGGCGCGCCGGCCTGCTGGCCCACAGCTACATGCTCGGCCCGAACGGCGATTCAAACGGCTGCGTGTCGATCAAGAACTACGACCATTTCCTGAAGGCCTACCGCAACGGCGATATCAAGCGCCTGGTGGTCGTGGTCAGGCTCAACGACCGCCCGCCGCAGGCCGCAGCGACACGCTCGGCGTCGCAGTCGTAATCTTACCTCTCCCGCTTGCGGGAGAGGTCGGCGCGCAGCGCCGGGTGAGGGCTCTCTCCACTCAAAGAGCGTCGATCGCGGAGACACCCCCCACCCCAGCCCTCCCCCGCAAGCGGGAGAGGGAGCACAGCATCCACCGCGGATGCAATTCGAGTTAACCGCCGATCTCTTTCCGCACCAGCGCGGCGGCGTCGCACATCGCTTTCAGCTTTCCGAATGCGACATGGCGCGGCATGTACTTCATGCCGCAGTCGGGCGCGACCACCAGTCGTTCGGCCGGCACCTGCTTGAGGCCATTGCGGATGCGTCCGGCGACCGTCTCCACGGACTCGATCTCGGGATTGCCGAGGTCGAGCACGCCCAACATGATCTTCTTCGACGACAGCTCCTTGAGCACGCCGAGATCGAGCTTCGGCTGCGCGGCTTCGATGGAGATCTGGTCGGCGGTGGTGTCGTTGAGTTCGCCAAGGAAGGAATAGCCGGCGGGCTTGGTCGAGCCGGGGACAACGGCGGCATAGCCAAAGCAGAGATGCACGACGGTCGGCACCGTGATGCCCTGAAGGGCGCGGTTGATCGCCTTCACGGCATAGCGCTTGGCGAGGTCGGGATTGTTGCGCACCCAGGGCTCGTCGAGCTGGATCACATCGGCGCCGGCCTTCTGCAGGTCGAGCGCCTCGGCGTTGACGGCCGCGGCGAACGCCATCGCGAGCTCCTCGTCGTCCTTGTAGAACTCGTTCTTGGCCTGCTGGCTCATGGTGAACGGGCCGGGCAGGGTGATCTTGGCCGCGCGGTCGGTGTTCTGCCGCAGGAACTGCATGTCATGCAGCTCAACGGCGCGCGTCCGCTTTACCGGGCTGACCACGCGCGGCACCGGCGTCGGCGTGCTGCCGGTGCGCGCGGTGATGATGGCGGGATTCTCGTCATCGATGCCTTCGAGCGCGGTCGCAAACCGGTTGGAGTAGCTTTCACGGCGGATCTCGCCATCGGTGACGATATCGATGCCGGCGCGCTCCATGTCTCTGATAGCGACGATGGTCGCGTCGTCCTGTGCTTCTTCCAGGTGCTCGGCCGGCAATCGCCACATCGCATGCAAGCGGGTGCGCGGCACGACCTTCGACAGCATGGCGCGATCGACCAGCCATTCCGGCTGCGGGTAGCTGCCGACAACTGTGGTCGGCAAAAGATGCATCGGGAGGTTCATGACATTCTCCTTGTTGTTCTTGTTGAGCGGATCGCGTTACGCCGCACGCGTTGCCGCGGCCGCGGCTTCGTCCTTGACGGGATTGCGCAACGCGCCGATGCCGGAAATCTCGACCTCGACGACGTCGCCTTCCTTCATCCAGAGCGGCGGGTTGCGATAGGCGCCGACGCCACCGGTGGTGCCTGTGACGATGACGTCGCCGGGCGCAAGCTCGGTGAAGGTTGAGCAGTAGGCGATCAGGGCTGGGACGTCGAACACGAGGTCCGAGATCGGTGCGGCCTGCACCTCGACGCCGTTGAGGCGGGTGGCGATGCTCTGCTTGCTGATGTCGGAAAGTTCGTCCGTCGTCACCATCCACGGGCCGAAGGCGCCGGTGCCGACAAAGTTCTTGCCCGGCGCGAATTGCGAGGTGTGGCGCTGCCAGTCGCGGATGCTGCCGTCATTGTAGCAGGCGTAGCCGGCCACATGCGAAAGCGCGGCCTCGCGCGAAATCCGCCGGCCGGCCTTGCCGATGATGACGGCCATCTCGCCTTCATAGTCGAAACGCTCGGACTCCAGCGGCCGGATCATCGGCTGGCCGGCGCCGACCTGGCTGTTGGCGAAGCGGGTGAAGATCATCGGATGCGGCGGCGTCGGATGGCCGCTCTCGGCAAGATGCGTGGCGTAGTTGACGCCGATGCAAAGGATCTTGTCGGGATCGGGCAGGGTCGGCAGCAACTCGACATCCTTGAGCGCGTAGTCGGCGCGTTCGCCCTGCAGCTTCTTCAATTCGTCGAGCGAGCCCTTCGCAAGCAGCGCTTTCAGCGTGGGAAAGTCCTTCAGCCGCTTGCCGGCGTCGATCACGCCGGCGTCGGTGACGATGCCGTAGCTTGCGACACCCGCCGCCTTGAAACTTGCGATCTTCATGATTTGACTCTTTCTTCGATGGAGGAAACGTAGGCGTCGATCGGCAGCACGATCTCGCCCGCGCGGATCGGGACGCAGTCGGGCGGAAATTCCTGGCGGAAGCGGGCGCCAAGGGCGGCGGCGCGGTCGAGGAAATCCTCGAGATGGTCCATCGCGCCGGTCGGCAGGTCGTGCAACACCATCAACGTCCAGGGCTGCGAACGGCATTGATTGAGCGCGCGCTCGACCCAGCCGTCCGGATCATCCCAGTCGCGCGGGATCGCATTCCAGAGCACACAGCTATGTTTGTTGCGCGTGAGGTAATCGACCACGGACGGCTTGAGCAGGCGACCGTCGAGATTGCCACCGCCGCCAAACGGCCGGAACCAGCGCTGCGGATGGGCGAGGGCACCAATCGCTGCCTGTGTGCGGCCGATCTCGTTCTCCGCGGCGTCCGCATCGGCCTGCTGGCCGAGCGGAATGCTGTGCGTGAAGGTGTGGTTGCCGATCCAGTGGCCGTCCTCATGGGCGCGGGCCGCAAGTCTGCGACGCGTGGGATCGTCAAGCTTCTCGCCGATCACGAAGAACGTCGTCTTGATGTCGCGCTCGCGTAAGGTATCGAGCACGCGCGGCGTGACCTCGGGCTCCGGGCCATTGTCGAAACTCAGAGTCAGGTCAAACACGCTGGCATCCCTTACGTCGCTGGCTGCACGGCGCTGGACCCGATGTCGTCGGCGGCGCTCTGGCCGGCGCGGGTGCCGGTCTGCCAGATCGCGGCCTTGCGTTCGATCCACTTGATCGCGGCGTTGAAGGCCATCGCCATGAACAGCACCAGCAGCACGCCGGCGAACACGTGCGGGCTGTCCAGGATGGTGCGGTAGCGCGAGATCAGATAGCCGATGCCGGCCGACGAGATCAGCATCTCCGACACCACCACGCCGACGATGACGAGCGCGCCGCCGACGCGCAGGCCCGACAGCACGGTCGGGATCGCGGCGGGAATGATGACACGGACGAGGCGCTGGCTCAGCGTCGCGCCCATGCTGCGTGCGGCGAGTATGAGCTGCGGGTCGATGGTCTGGATCCCTGCGGCGGTCGCGAGCATCGTCGGCAGGAAGCCGTAGATCGATGCGAAGGCGATCTTGGATTCCGTGCCGATGCCGAGCCACACCGTGAACACGGGATAGAGGATCACGAGCGGTACCGCATAAAGGCTCGAGACCATCGGCATGATCAGCACGCGCGGCCGCGGCAGGCTGCCGACGATGGCGCCGAGCAGGATGCCGCCGCCGCAGGCGAACGCCATGGAGATCGCGACCTCATAGAGCGTCACCGCCAGCGCGTGGCCGTATTCCGGCGCCTCGTTCCATCCGGCCCTCAGCGTCGAGGAAAGTGACGGCAGGAACAGTTCCGGAATGAGGCCGGTGCGCGGCAGGATCTCCCACAGCGCAATCAGGCCGATCACGATCAGATGCCGCAGTGTCTTGGCGCTCATTCGAGCCTCACGCCGATTTGCGGATGTGCCGCCAGATGCGGTCGCGCAGCGTGCCGAAGGCATCGCCGCTCAGCATCTCATAGGTGCGCGGCCGCGGCAGCGGCACCTGCAGATGGTCGACGATGCGGCCAGGCCGCGCCGACATCACGATCACTTCGTCGGCGAGGTAGACAGCCTCGGTCAGGCTGTGTGTGACGAACACCACGGTCTTGCCGGTCGCCGACCAGATGCGCAGCAATTCGTCGCCCATGGTCATGCGGGTCTGCTCGTCGAGCGCTGCGAACGGCTCGTCCATCAACAGCACCGGCGGATCCTGCACCAGGCCGCGGGCGATCGAGACGCGCTGCTTCATGCCGCCGGACAATTCATGCGGATGACGCTTGCCGAAGCCATCGAGCCCGACCAGCTTCAACGCCTCCTGCGCCTTGGCACGACGCTCAGCTTTCGCGACGCCGCGCAACGCGAGCGGAAACTCGACATTCTCTTCCGCTGTCAGCCAGGGGAACAGGCTCGCTTCCTGGAACACCACGCCGACGCGGTCAGGATCGGGCTTGGGGATTGGCGCGCCATTGATGGTGATGGTGCCCGTGGTCTGTTGGCGCAGGCCCGCCATCATCATCAGAAGCGTCGACTTGCCGCAGCCGCTCGGGCCGACCAGCACAACGAACCGGCCCGGCTTGATCTCGAGCGAAACGTTGTCGAGCGCGACCACGTCCTGCGTCGAGGTCTTGAAGACCTGGCCGACATTCTTGACCTCGATCGCGCCCGCGCGCGGCGGAGGCTTTAGCGGTGTTACGTTCGCCAATGGCTGCATCGCGTTTCCACCCATCTGATCAGTTCGTTGAAGGTCATCGCGATCGCTGCGACCATCACCACGCCTGCCAGCAATTGCTTCATCTGAAAATTCTCGCCCCAGGTCGCGATCTGGTGGCCGATGCCGTCGCGCGAGGCGTACATCTCGGCGAGGATCACGCCGGTGAGGTTGAAAATCATGGAGATCCGCAAGGCCTCCAAGAGCACCGGCAGCATGCTCGGCAGATAGACGCGGAACGCGGTCTGCGCGGGCGTCGCGCCATAGGAGCGGGCGACCGTCAAATGCTCCACCTTCACCGACTCCACCGCCGTGGTGGTCGACATGATCACGATGAAGATCGTCGAGAAGAAGCCGAACCCGACCTTCTGCGAGAATCCGACACCGAACACCAGGATGAACATCGGCAGGAAGATCGATTTCGGGATGCTGAAGGCGAAGAACAATAGCGGCTTTGCCACTTCGGCAAAGTAGCGGTTTTCCGCGATCAGGAATCCGACCAGCGCGCCGAAGGGTACCGCGAGCGCGAAGGCTGCCAGCACTTCGGTCGCCGTCACCATCAGGTCCTTGCGCACGGCGGCGCGCTGCAGGAGATCGCCGAGCGTCACCAGCGTGTCGGACGCCGACGGCAATAGCCGCGGATTGACAATGCCGGTGCGCGAAAGCAATTCCCACAGCGCAAAGATCGCGATCACGATCGCGATCCGCGCCAGCTTTATGGCAAGTGTGCCGTGCATCTCTAGCCCATCCGCAGGCTTACCTCTCCCGCTTGCGGGGGAGGTCGGCGCGTCAGCGCCGGGTGGGGGCTCTCTCCCCACGCGAGGACAGCGTGAATCGCGGAGACACCCCCACCCCAGCCCTCCCCCGCAAGCGGGAGAGGGAGAGCGGCATCCATCGCGGTTACAAATTGACCTGGTTTCATCGCGCTCAGAACTTCGTCGGAACAGGCTTGAACTTGGTGGAGATGATCTCCGCCACCGGCACGATGTCCTTGAGTCCGCCGAGCTTGGCGAGATCAAGCGAAAGCTGCACGGCGGCGGGCACGTTCGCGGCTCCCATGTTGCCGTCGGTCTCCAGCTTCAGAATCGTGTTCTCATATTCCAGCGCGGCGATCTCGGCTGGCATCTCGTAAAGTTCCGAGATCAGCTTCACCGTTGTGTCGCGGTTGGTGCGCATGAATTGCAGCGCGCCATAGAGCGCGTTGACGGCCTTCTGCACCACCTCGGGCTTGGCGTCGGCATATTTGTCGAGCACGATCCAGCCGGCGCTCAGATTGGGCGGCACTTCCTTGGCATAGTCGAGGATGGTGCGTGCCTCGCCCGACTTCGCAATCTGGAAGCTGAGCGGCGAATAGACCACGGCGGCATCGACATTGCCCGCCAGCAGGTTCGGCACCAGGCCGCCGCCGCCGACCGGTACGCGGGTGAATTCGAGCTTCTTGTCCTGCGCGGTCCACAGCGCGAGCAGGTCGGAGCCGGAGCCGGCCGAGGTGATCGCGACCTTCTTGCCGTTCAGATCCTTCACCTCGAGCGTCGACTTCACCGGCACCATCAGTTGCCAGCCGAAGCTGCCCATCGCGGCGTTGGCGACGAGTTTCGACATCACGCCTTTCTTGCGTCCGGCCGACACCAGGGACGGCGGATCGAGGATGATGTCGGCAGCGCCTGCCGCCATCGCCTCGAACGTCTCGGCGCCGCCGCGGTAGATGGTCAGTTCGGCGTTGATGCCTTCCTTCTCGAACAGCTTCTGCCGCACGGCGGTCTCCGCGATCGTCGTCGGCCAATAGGTCTTGGTCGGCAGTCCGACACGGATCGTCTCGGCCGCGGATGCGGCGATGGGCGAGGCGAGCACGGCGATGGCGACGAGCGACGCCAGGGCATGGCGGCGGGACATGGGCATGGTTCGGTTTCCTCCAGAATGATTGTTGTTTCCGGGAATGGTTCCCGGCCTTCAGTTCGTGCCGTTGACCTCCGAGATCCGGGGCGCGGCGAGCTCGACGAATTCCATGGTGATCGTGAAGTGCTTGGACAGCGCGACGACGGCGGCATCTGCGTCGCGCCTGCGCACGGCTTCGACGATGGCGGCGTGCTCGGCCTCGACATCGCGCGGCTTGCCGACCTCGCGCCGGATCGACAGCCGACGATAGCGCTCGCTCTGCTCGTGCAATTCGTCGCGAAAGCCGAGCAGCCATCGCGAGCCGCAGGCATTGACCAGCGCCCGATGGAAGACGCGGTGGCGCACCACCCATTCTTCATAGTGCACGCCCGGCTGATCGGGATAACGGTAGGGTACCGCCCTCAGCGCCTCCCAGGCGGCCTCGACGGCCGCGAGCCAGGCTTCATCGCCGCGCTCGATCGAACGCCGCAGCGCCAATCCCTCGATATCGATGCGCGTCTGCGTGACGTCGGCGAGGTCGGCCAGCGAGACCGGGCTTACGCGGAAGCCGCGCTGGTCGGAGGCCTGCACCAATCCATCCGCCACCAGTCGCGACAGCGCCTCGCGCACTGCGGCGAGGCTGACGGAAAACTGTTTTGCCAGACCCGCGATGTGGAGCTTTTGCCCGGGCAGCAGCCGGGTCGAAAGGATATCCGCGCGCAGCCGCTCCTGCACCGCAGACGTCAGGCTTCGCGGCCGCTCGCCGCCAGATCCCTCACCAAAACTCAACCCGATGCCGTTCATGGCGGCGGAGATTGACGAGGCCGACCCCTGCCGTCAATCGAAAATCGATTTTTGCCTCGAGTTCCGCGATGCGATGTCGCGTCTCGCGATGCGTTCACGCGGGTGGCGCTGGTATTGCGGATGCCATTTCGCAGTCGCAAAAAGTCTGGCCGCTTGAGGAGAGAGCAGGGCGACGCGTCATCACAGTGGCTGGGGCAAGTCTGGCGGGTCGGCGTCCAATTAGGCCGCGTGGATTGAGCGCTGTTTCTTGTCCAGCAGGGCGGGAATCTGCTCTGCCGGCACCGGCCGGCCAATGAAATAGCCCTGGGCTTCGTCGCAATTGGTCTGGCGCAGATATTCGAGCTGATCGGCCGTCTCCACGCCTTCCGCGACCACGCCGATCCGCAGCTCTTGAGCGAGCCCGATGACGGATTTGACGATCGCGGCGCAGTCGGGCTGCACCAGCATGTCGCGGATGAAGGATTGGTCGATCTTGATGCGGCTGAAGGGCAGTTTGCGCAAGTATGTCAGGGACGAGAAGCCGGTGCCGAAATCGTCGAGCGCAACCGTCACCCCCAGATCCAGAAGCGAGTTCAGGATCGACAAGGCCGATCCGTACTTCGCGATCAGCATCGATTCCGTGATCTCGATCTCGAGCCGGTCGGGGCGCGCGCCGGCCTGCGCAAGCGCCTGCACGATCGTCTGCAGGATGCCCGCATTGTTGAATTGCACCGCGGAGAAATTCACCGCCATGCGGATGTCATCGGGCCATTCCGCAAGCGTCAGGCAGGCGCGGCGGACCACCCACTCGCCGATCTGGTGGATCAGCCCGGTCTCTTCGGCGATCGGGATGAAGTCACCCGGCGAAACCAGCCCGCGCTCGGGATGCCGCCAGCGCAGCAGCGCTTCGAAACCGGTGATGCGGTTTTCGCCGACGTCGATGAATGGCTGATAGACCAGGAACAGCTCGTTCCGCTCGATCGCCCCCTCCAGGTCCCGCTGCAGTTCCAGGCGATCGCGCGCCGACTTGTCGTCGCCGGGTTCGAAGAAGCAGATCGTGCCGGGCCCCGCCTTCTTGGCGCGATATAGCGCGATGTCGACATGTTTCATCAGGTCGTGGGGCGTATTGCCGTCGCGCGGCGCCAGCACGATGCCGACACTGGTCGCCCCGACTGCTTCGCGTCCGTCGATCATGAACGGATCGGCGAAGGAGGCAACGAAAGATTCGGCGATCTCGAAAGCTTCTTTCGGTCTGGTCAGATTGGCCATGATGAGCGCGAACTCGTCGCCGCCGATGCGCGCGACATGTTCTGTCGCGCGGGTGCAGCGCTGCAATCGCGCAGCCGCCTGGACCAGAAACTCGTCGCCCGCGGGATGGCCGAATTTGTCGTTCACTTCCTTGAAGCGGTCGAGATCGAGCAGCAGGACGGCAAACTCCTCGCCGGTGCGTGCCAGCCGGCCAAGCGCGGCTTCCAGGGCTTCGTTGAAGGCTATGCGATTGGGCAGACCCGTCAGTGGATCCCGTCGCACGGTCCGCTCCGCCTCGAGCTGGCTGATGATGCGCCGCGTGAATTCGAAGGAATTGACGAACACCGCGCGCAGCAGCACGAAGCCATAGATCGCGAGCAGGATCGCAACCAGCAGGTAGGCAAAATCGCCGAGCCTGAACAAGCAGATCGTGGAGCCGAGGAAGATCGGCGCAGTGAAGGCGATGGTGGCGATCGGGATGGTGGCGAAGGCGAGCGCGCCGCCTGCAAGCATTCCGGCGCAAAGACAGGTGATCACCAGTTGGCCGCCGTTGGAGGCATTGGCAAAGAACGCCACGGGAACGATCGCCCACGCGGACCCCAGCACGAGTGCGTTCAGCACCAATCGATGCATGGTGCGGCGAGAGACGAACTGCGGCTTTGCGATGCGTCGCGACGAGCGTGACTGCCATCCGAGCCATGTCGCGCCGCCGGCCACGGCCGCGGTCCAGATGGTGGCACGAAGCCAGTCCGGCGAATGCCAGAGCGCGATCGCAAGTATGGTCGCGTTGCAGACATTGGCCAGCATGAAGCCGACCGCATGGCCGAGCACGAGCGATACCTGCTCGGAGCGAATGTAACCGGCGACCGTCTCGTCCGTTGCTGGTCCGCCGAATGCGGCGAGATCGCCGGCGAACAGCTTTGAGAAATATGAGCTCAGATACGTCCGCATCCCTCGCCCTGCAGGCTTGGCCCCAAGGCGGGCGCCGATTGTGGAACCTCGCCCCAAAGCTTTGACAAACTATGAATTATGGACTGAACGGACATCGCAACAACACGTTGTGATGACCTCGTTCGGCGTGCATCGCTAACAAATCGATACAAATGCGCCTGCCGGCGAGGTGGCGCGACGGTGGCGACGGAGCGGCCAATTGAGCGTGGCGGTCAGGGCCCTCAGGCCCCGGCGCATGGCCATAAGTCTTTTCAAATTGTAGCTTTGTCTGTACGACCACATAAAAATTGGGGGAAACAAAATGAACAATAACAACGACGGCTTGGAATTTGATTACGTCATCGTGGGTGCCGGTTCCGCCGGTTGCGTGCTCGCCAATCGCTTGAGCGCCGACGGCAAGAGCTCGGTGCTGCTGCTGGAGGCGGGGCCCAAGGACACCAACATCTGGATCCATGTGCCGCTCGGCTACGGCAAGCTGTTCAAGGAAAAGACCGTCAACTGGATGTACCAGACCGAGCCCGAGCCGGAACTGCACGGGCGCCAGGTGTTTCAGCCGCGCGGAAAAGTGCTGGGCGGTTCGAGCTCGATCAACGGTCTGCTCTATGTGCGCGGCCAGCACGAGGATTACGATCGCTGGCGCCAGCGCGGCAATGCCGGCTGGGGTTATGACGACGTGTTGCCCTATTTCAAGCGGGCGGAAGACCAGCAACGCGGCGCGAATCAATATCACGGCGCGGGTGGTCCGCTGCCGGTGTCGGACTGGCGGCATCGCGATCCGCTGTCGGAAGCCTTCGTGAAGGCAGCGGCCGAGGTCGGCATTCCCACCAATCCCGATTTCAATGGCGCGAAGCAGGAAGGCGCCGGCTTCTTCCAGACCACGACGCGGCGCGGCCGCCGCGCGAGCAGCGCGTTCTCCTATCTGCGCCCGGCGATGAAGCGCGGCAATCTGCATGTCGAGACCTCGGCGCTGGCACAGCGCATCGTCTTCGAAGGCCGCCGCGCCCACGCGGTCGAATTCAAGCAGGAGGGACGGGTCCGCACGGCGCGGGCGCGGCGCGAGATCCTGGTCTCCAGCGGCGCCTACAACTCACCGCAATTGCTGCAGCTCTCCGGCGTCGGGCCGGCGGAACTGCTGAAGAAACATGGCATCGATGTTGTGCTCGACCAGCCCGGCGTCGGCAACGATCTGCAGGATCATCTGCAGGTGCGGGTGATCACGCGCTGCCTGCAGCGCGTCACGCTCAACGACGTCGTCAATCATCCGCTGCGCCGCCTCTGGGCCGGCGCGCATTATGCGGCTCTGCGGCGCGGACCGCTGACGATCGCGGCCGGCACCTCGGGCGCATTCTTCAAGACCGATCCGCGCTTGGCGACGCCGGACATCCAGATCCACTTCATCCCGTTCTCGACCGACAAGATGGGCGAGAACCTGCACACGTTCTCGGGCTTCACCGCTTCCGTCTGCCAGCTCCGCCCCGAAAGCCGCGGCACGCTGCGCATCAGGAGCGCGGACCCGTCGGTGCCGCCGGAAATCCGCATCAACTATCTCTCCACCGAGACCGACCGCCGCGCCTTCATCGACGGCATCCGCATCCTGCGCAAGATCCTGGCGGCACCGGCGCTGAAGACCTATTGCGCGGAAGAGATCGATCCGGGCCCGAAGATGGTCGGCGACGAGGACCTGCTCGAGTTCTGCCGCCGCACCGGCTCCACGGTCTATCACCCGACCTCCACCTGCCGCATGGGCAACGATGCGCTGGCCGTCGTCGACCAGCGACTCAAGGTGCGCGGCATCGAAGGTTTGCGCGTGGTCGATGCCTCGATCATGCCCGATCTGATGTCGGGCAATACCAACGCGCCGACGATCATGATCGCGGAGAAGGCGTCGGATATGATCTTGGAGGATGCGCGGTAATCGACGCGCCGACTCGCCTCCAAACTCCGCTGTCATCATCCGCGAAGGCGGATGATCCAGTACACGTAGGCCTCTCGGTTCTAATGAGCGACAGTGGTTACTGGATGCCCCGCCTTCGCGGGGCATGACGGTCGAGGGACCTAACCCCTGAACGCCCGCACCCGCTGCACCATCTGCTCGACATAGGCGATCGGCGTCTCCGGCTGGATGCCGTGGCCGAGATTGAAGATCAGCCGGCCCTTGGCGTAATTCTCAAGCGCATCGTCGATCGCGCGATCGAGCGCGTCGCCGCCGGCGATGAGCGCAAGCGGATCGAGATTGCCTTGTACCGCGACGCGGCTCTGCACACGCTCGCGGATCATCGCGGGCTCCGCGGTCCAGTCGATGCTGACGGCGTTGACGCCGGTTGCTTCCACATAGGAAGGAAGCATGCCGGCAGCACCACGGGGAAAGCCGATGATCCTGGCGTCCGGCACTTGCTTGCGCACGCCCTCGACGATGCGGCGCGTCGGCTCAATCGACCAGCGCTGGAACTCGCGCGGCGGCAATATGCCGGCCCAGGTGTCGAATAGCTGCAGGCAGTCGGCGCCGGCCTTCAACTGACCGACGAGATAATGGATCGAATTCTCCACCAGCACGTCGATGATGGCGGCGAACGCCTGCGGGTGCCGATAGGCCATCATCCGCGCCGGCGCCTGATCGGGCGTGCCCTGGCCCGCGACCATGTAGGTCGCGACCGTCCAGGGCGCGCCGCAGAAGCCGATCAATGCGATCCTGTCGTCGAGCTCGCGCCGCACGCGGCGCAGCGCTTCATAGACCGGCTCGAGCTTGCCGAAGTCCGCATGCGCGGCAAGCGCCTTCACTTTTTCCGGCGTGTCGAGCGGATCGAGCCGCGGCCCTTCACCAGCCTCGAACCGCACCGAGCGCCCGAGCGCGTAGGGAATGACGAGGATGTCGGAAAAGATGATGGCTGCATCGAAGTTGAAGCGGCGGATCGGCTGCAGCGTGACTTCGGCGGCATAGTCCGGCGTGAAGCACAGATCGAGGAAGCTGCCGGCCTTGGCCCGCAACTCGCGATATTCGGGCAGATAGCGGCCGGCCTGCCGCATCATCCAGATCGGCGGGATCGACGCGCGCTTGCCGGCAAGCACATCAAGGAGCGGCTTGGATGAATGCTGGGACAAGAAAGGTTCCTGCTGAAACGGCTGACATTCTGACGCTTCTGATACACGGCGCGCCGCTTGCGGCCAAGGCCAGATCTGGAACCTCAGGAGAGCGCGGCGCGTTGATTTGGCGCAAATGGAGGGAGCATATGGCGGAGAAATTCAATCCGGCACCGCATGACAAGCATGCCGATGACCCGCGTAAAGCCCTTGCCGCTGACCGCGAGACGCACGAGAAACTCGAAGCCGGTCTGGAGCACACCTTCCCGGCCTCCGATCCTGTCAGCGCGGCGCAGCCTTCGCCGACCAAGGATAAGGGCGAGCACGAAGACCATCGCTCTGGGAAAAGGTGAAGGCGGCGTTCCGCTAACCCCGTCGTCCTCGCGAACTAGCCTCCGTCGTCCTCGCGGAACGCGAGGACCCATAACCACAGGATCTAGTATTGGACTCGGAACGGCGTCCCGAGTTTTCTTCGAGCACCGGTGGTTATGGGTCCCGGGTCAAGCCCGGGACGACAGCTACAATCTTTAATAATGCGGCGGCCGCTCGTTGATCGGGGCGGCCGTGTTGCTTTCGGCTTCCTGCAGCCGTTCGCGCAATTCCTCGACCTGTCGCGTCAGCGCATCGATCTGCTTCCATTGCGCGGTGATGGTTTCGTTCAGCGCCTCGATCGTATCGTCCTGATAGGCGATCCGCATTTCCAGCGCATCGATGCGCTCGGCAAGCGTCTTCATATCAGTCATGGGCGGCGGCTCCGTTTCCGCGCTCGCGCAAACCGTGGCTGAGCGCGACCCGCTCGTCGAACACGAAACATTCACCGCGCCAGCGGCTCTCTTGCTGCGGCATCTCTTCCAGATATTTCAGGATGCCGCCCTTGAGGTGGTAGACCTCGCCGAAGCCGCGCGCGAGCAAAAAGCTGCTCGCCTTCTCGCAGCGGATGCCGCCGGTACAGAACATCGCGATCTTCCTGTGCCTGGCCGGATCGAGTTCCCGCGCGGCAAATTCCCTGAACTGCCCGAAACTCCTGATGCCGGGATCGAGCGCGCCCTCGAACGTGCCCATCGCGACTTCGAAGGCGTTGCGCGTGTCGATCACAAGCGTGTCGGGATCGGCGATCAGCGCATTCCACTCGGCCGGATCGACGTAGATCCCGACTCGCCGCGTCGGATCGACGGACGCATCGCCGAGCGTGACGATCTCCTTCTTCAGCCGTACCTTCAGCCGCTGGAACGGCATCGTGGCAGCCTCGGAGAATTTCAGCTCCAGCCTGTCGAGCCGGCCGCCGAACAGCGCGCCTTGCCGCAGTTCCCCGACAAAGGCGTCGATTGCCTCGGCGCGTCCCGCGATCGTGCCATTGATGCCTTCGCTCGCCAGCAGGATACTGCCCTTCAACCCGAGACCCGCGCAGATTGCGTGTAGCGAATCACGCAGCTCCCGGTAATCGGGCAGGCTGGCGAACTGGTAGAAGGCGGCGACTTTCAGCGGCATGGCGAGGGTTTATCAGGCGGTTGGGGCAGCGAAAACCCTTTGCCGGATTTCCCGATGCAACCCAGCTCTGGCATGCCAGCCATTGCCGAGAACGGCACGAATATGTCATGTAGCTTCCACCCCGCCGGGAACTCCATGCAGCAGAACAAGTGAGCTACCTCTAATGAGAAACTTCCATTTCGCCGGCCGCTCCACGGTCCACTCTCTCAACGGAATGGTGGCGACGTCGCACCCGGAGGCCGCGCTGGCGGCGATCGACGTCATGCGCGAGGGCGGCACGGCGGTGGATGCGGCGATTGCCGCCTCCGCGCTGCTTGCGGTGATCGAGCCGCAATCGACCGGCATCGGCGGCGACTGCTTTGCGCTGGTGCAGCCGAGAGGCGAGGGCAAGATCACGGCCTATAACGGCTCGGGCCGCGCGCCGATGGCGGCGACCGCCGAATGGTATCTCGAGCGCAAGATCCATTCGGTGCCGCTCACCTCGGCGCATGCCGTGAGCATTCCCGGCGCCGTCGACGCCTGGCAGACGCTCCTCAACGACCACGGCAAGTTCGGCCTCGACAAGCTGCTGCAGCCGGCGATCAAGGCCGCGGAAGAGGGCTATGTCGTCGCGCCCCGCATCGCATTCGACTGGAAGAACCAGTTCGAGAAACTGAGGAACGGCACCAACACCGAGCGCTATCTGTTGCCGCACGGCAAGCCCGCGGTCGCGGGCGACGTGATCCGCCAGCCCGAGCTCGGCAAGACCCTGCGCGCGATCGCGAAGGACGGCCCCAAGGCTTTCTACACCGGTGAGATCGCCGAGGACATGGTCGCGACGCTGCGCGGCATCGGCGGCCTGCACACGCTTGACGATTTTGCCAAGCACTCGACCGAGGTGACCGCGCCGATCGGCACCATGTATAAGGGCTACGACGTCTGGCAGTGCCCGCCGAACGGCCCGGGCATCACGATGCTGGTGATGCTCAACATCCTCTCCCGTTTCGATCTGACGAAGTTCCCCGCGCTCAGCGTCGAGCGCTTCCATCTCGAGGCGGAGGCCGCGCGCATCGCCTACATGATGCGCGAGCAGCACATCGCCGATCCCCAGCACGTGCATGTCGACGTTGCCGGCATCCTGGCCAAGGAATTCGCCGGCGAATACATCAAGAACATCCGGATGGACCGGCTGCTCGAGCTGCCAAATGTCGCGCCGCCGATGAATCCGTCGACGGTCTACATCACCGTGGTCGACAAGGACCGCAACGTCTGCTCCTTCATCAACTCGATCGCGCATTCCTTCGGCTCGGCGATCGTCTCCAACAAGACCGGCATCCTGCTGCAGAACCGCGCCGGCGGCTTCCGCATCCAGCCCGGCCATCCCAACTGCATCGCGCCGGGCAAGCGGCCGCTGCATACGATCATCCCGAGCCTTGCGACCAAGAACGGCCGCGCCATCATGCCGTTCGGTGTGATGGGCGGGCAGTACCAGCCGGTCGGCCAGACCCGCGTGCTGACCAACATCCTCGACTATGGCTGCGACGTGCAGGAAGCGATCGATATGCCGCGCGGCCTGCATTACGAGGGCGTCTATCAGCTTGAGGACAGCGTGCCGGCCGCGATCGTCGAGGGCCTGAAGAAGATCGGGCACAAGACCACCAGCGTGGTTGCTCCGCTCGGTGGCGGGCAGGCGATCTGGGTCGATTGGGACAAGGGTACGCTGACCGGCGGTTCCGATCCGCGCAAGGACGGCTGCGCGCTCGGCTACTGATGCTGGGCGCTGGAACATGATCCGATGAAACGGAATCGGATCATGATCCCATCTCTTTGTTTGAGCATGATCTTTTTGGAAGGCCGGTTTCCGCTTTTCCGGATCATGCTCTAGTCCGAAAGGTGATAAGATGAAGTCCACCCGACGCACGATCGTCAAGACCATCGCTGCCGTCGCGGCAGCGATCTCCGTTCCCGCCATGTCGAAGATGGCATCGGCAACAACCAGCAGGAAAAGCCGTGACCACACCTTCAGGATTGCAAATCATCGACACCACGGTCGGCACCGGTCCTTCACCGAAAGTCGGACAGATCTGCGTCATGCATTACACCGGCTGGCTCTACGAGAACGGCCAGAAGGGCAAGAAATTCGACTCGTCGGTGGATCGCAACGAGCCGTTCGAGTTTCCGATCGGCCAGCGCAAGGTGATCACCGGCTGGGACGAGGGCGTCGCCACGATGAAGGTCGGCGGCAAGCGCACCCTCATCATCCCGCCCAATCTGGGCTATGGCGCGCGCGGCGCCGGCGGCGTGATCCCGCCGAACGCGACGCTGATATTCGACGTCGAATTGTTGGCCGTGAAGTGACTGGTTTGCAGCTTCGGTTTTCGGTAGCATTCGCGACAGCAACATTTCCTGGAAGCCAGCAATGACCGCCACGCACGATCACTCCCATTCCCACGACCACGACGAACGCTGGAAGCACGATGGCGTTCGGGTCATTCCTGGCAACCAGCTCGATCCGAACGTGCCGTCGACGGCGGGCATGGACCGCAAAGCCGCGATCAACTTTGCCCGCGTCGGCGCGCAAAAACTTTGGGCGGGTACCGTGACCATCAAGCCGGACGCCAAAACCGGCGCGCACCATCACGGCCACCTCGAAAGCATCATCTATGTCGTGAAGGGCAAGGCGCGGATGCGCTGGGGCGAGCATCTGCAATTCACGGCGGAAGCCGGCCCCGGCGATTTCATCTTCGTGCCGCCCTACGTGCCGCACCAGGAGATCAACGCCAGCCCGGACGAAGTGCTCGAATGCGTCCTGGTCCGCAGCGACGGCGAGGCGGTCGCGATCAATCTCGACATCGAGCCGGTGGAGAAGCCCGAGACGGTGCTGTGGGTCGATCCCGTGCACCGCGATCCCGCGGAGAAGAAGTAAGGCTCCTTTCGGGCGGCACGGCGCGCAATCTCCGTCATTGCGAGAAGCGCAGCGACGAAGCAATCCATGTTTCCGCAAACGGTGAGATGGATTGCTTCGCTTCGCTCGCAATGACGGGCGCGAGACCTACGCAAACACGCCGTGGTCGATCGACCCGTTCGGCACCACGTAGCCGTAGCGCGTGTTCGACGGCTCCGGGCCGACCTTCTCGTACTCAGCCTTCATCATCGCGAAGCGGTCGCCTTTCAATTCCAGCATCGCGCGCTTGGGCTGGATGTCATAGAGCCGGGCATTGTTGTCGCCGAAGATCGCGCGCTTCACCGGTCCGTCCGCAGGCCCGAGCGGCGCATAACCGAATTTCTTCTGCATCGCCTCGGGGATCTCGAGTCGCCTCAAGCCCTCGATCTGCCACTGCGGCGCGCCGGTCCAGAGTGCGTCCGTGCCCCAGCAGACGTGGTCGACGCCGAGCCCCTTGATCAGCGTGCCCATCAGCGCGGCGCAGACATTCGGCTCCGCCACCAGCGTGGTGGCAAACAATTGTCCGACATCGCCATAGACATTGCTCACGCCATACTGCGCGGGGATGTCGGCGAGGTCTGAGGTCCAGGCGATGCGGCCGGTGCGCTCGAACTCGGCGAGCGCCACTTTCGGGTCGCCGCCGACATGGCGATAGGCGGAGTGATAGATGATGAAGTTGAGCTGCGGCCAGTCTTTCGCGGCTTGACCGACATCGGCAACGTCGGCGAAGCCGCGCAGGTTCGGATATTGCTTCTCGATGCCCGGCGGGAACAGCCCCTTGTGCACGCAGACATTCTTGATGCCCGCCTTCACCATCTTCTCGTAGCCCTTGTAGGCGACCTTCTCGTCGTCCATCCGCCAGGGATAGCGGCTGATCTCCTTGTGGGTGTTGTCGCCGATCGTGTAGCCCTTGCAGGATTCCGGCTTCAGCGCCAGCGCCGCATCGAGCTTGTCGAGCCAGCCGGGCTGGCCAGGGGTGAAGATCGCGTGACAGAACACGCGCCGCGAGCCGGCCTCGTCGTTCATCTTCTTGCGCGCGTCCGCCATCTGCTCGTTGGTCAGGAACCAGTCCTGCTCGATGTCGGAGGGCGCCGACGAGATCAGCGCGATCTTGGTGTCGGAGTCGAGAAACATCTCCTTCTTGTAGTTGTTGAACTTCAGGTCCTCGATGGTCTGCTCGTGCTCGCTGAGCTGCTTGTTCCAGCCCGCCTTGCCGACCGCCTTGCGCATCTCGACAAAGCCCATGATGCGGGTGTCGTCGCGCAGAAAGTGCGTGTGCATGTCCATGATGAACTGGTCTTTCAGCGCGTCCGCGCGCTCCTCGGCCATCGCCGGCGTCGCCGCTTCGGCCTTGCTCACGGCGAAGAGCGGTCCATAGACCTCGTTCATCGCCACGAAAGAGGCGGCCATGCCGGCCGCGGTCTGGAAGAATCTCCGGCGGTCCAGGCCGCGCTTGCCGCCGAGCTCGTCGGCCATCGCGAGCAGCCGCGCCTCGACCTCGCGCTGCCGTTCGTTCTGCGGGTCGGGATAGAACTCGTCGCTGGAGACGATCTGGGTCGGGATCGGCGTCGGATATCGGCAAAGTTCCGACGGCATCAAGGCTGCAAGTTCTTCTTCGGTGAGGTTGCTGCTCATGAAGGACTCCCTGAATTGCGCCGGATTCTTCTCCGGTCTCGCGGGCGCGAAGACTAGGCTCAGTTTTGCCGAGCGTCCGCGACTTCTTCCCGCGGCCATGTTCACAACCTCGTGCGTCGAGTTTTGCAAAGCGCGCGGCGAGTCCCCCGCTGTCTCGCAACGGCGCGCCAACGCTGTTAATCTCCTGACTGACGATCGGACGAAGAATCCGAAACCAGCGGGGAGACGAGCCATGGCGCGTTCTGAACACACGGTTCTGCGGCGCACGGTCATCAAGGGCATCGGCGCCGGTATTGCCGCCGGCGCAGTCGGCGCGCCGAGGGCGCAGGCCGCGACTGCGGTTCCATCGCAAGGCGAAGAGATCTGGAGCAGCGAATACTGGGCGAAGAAGGGCGATGTTCCGCTTTGGATGTACCGCAAGCGAATCGGCGCCCCGCAAGCCGGGGAGCCGTCGCGGCCGGTGGTGTTCTTCGTCCACGGCTCGTCGGTGACGTCGCGGGTGTTCGACGTCAGCGTGCCCGGCAAGGGCGAATATTCCGTGATGAATGAATTCGCCCGTTATGGCTTCGACTGCTGGACCATGGACCACGAGAATTACGGCAAGTCAGGCCGCACCTCAGGCAATTCCGATATCGCCAGCGGTGTCGAAGACTTGAAAGCCGCCGTCGAGGTCATCGCCGGTGCGACCGGCCGACGGAAATACCATTTCGTCGGCGAGTCCTCGGGCGCGCTGCGTGCTGGCGCCTACGCCATGGCCGCGCCCGAGCGCATTGATCGGCTGGTGTTTGCGGCTTTCACCTACAAGGGCGAGGGATCGCCGACGCTGGCAAAGCGCGCCGAGCAGCTCGACTATTTCCGCTCGCACAATATGCGCAAGCGCGACCGCGACATGATCCGCTCGATCGCGACCCGCGACAAGCCCGGGACTTCCGACCCCGCCGTCATGGAAGCGCTGGCGGATGCGGAATTGCAGTTCGGCGACCAGATCCCGACCGGCACCTATCTCGACATGACCGCCAATCTGCCGGTGGTGCATCCCGAAAAGGTGCTGGCGCCGGTGCTCCTGATCCGCGGCGAACATGACGGCATTGCGACGGTCGCCGATCTCGAGGAGTTCTACAACCGCCTGCCGAACGGCGACCGCCAGTTCGTCATCCTCCCCGGCACCGCCCATTCGGTGGTGCTGGCGATCAACCGGCAATTGTTCTGGCATGTGACCCGGTCATTCCTGACCATGCCAACGCCGATCGCGACGTAATGACGGGTGGGTTCCCGCCATAAAATTTTTCACCCCCCTTGTCGGACTCCCGCCCGCCCATCCGTCCTTGGGCCGAACCCCGTGCAAAGGAGCCCCTGATGTCCAAACTGATCTTCGTGAACCTGCCGGTCAGCGACCTCGCGCGCTCGACCGCCTTCTACCAGGCGATCGGCGCCGCCAAGAACCCGCAATTCTCCGACGATACCGGCTCCTGCATGGTGTTCTCCGACACCATTCACGCCATGCTGCTCACGCATGACAAATTCCGGCAGTTCACGCCCAAGAAGATCGCCGACGCCAGGACCACGAGCGAAGTTTTGATCTGCCTTTCGGCCGACAGCCGCGACGCCGTCGACGACATCACCGGCAAGGCGAAAGACGCCGGCGGCAATGCCGATCCGTCGCCCAAGCAGGACTATGGCTTCATGTATAGCCGCAGCTTCGAGGACCCGGACGGCCACATCTGGGAAGTGGTCTGGATGGATGTCGAAGCGGCCACCAAGGCCCAATCCGCCACCGCCAGCGCCTGATTGCCGCTGATCACGTAAAGGAGTCTCTCATGTCCAGGATTACCCCTTGCCTGTGGTTCGACGGCGAAGCCGAGGAAGCCGCGAAGATCTACGTTTCGCTGTTGCCGGATTCCCGCATCGATACCATTCAGAAGAACATCATCGATGGTCCCGCCGGCAAGGCCGGCACGGTGCTGGTGGTGGAGTTCACATTGGCCGGCCAGCGTTTCATGGCGCTCAATGGCGGCATGAAGATGGAATACACCTACGCCGCCTCGTTCATGATCGACTGCGCGGACCAGGCCGAGGTCGACCGGCTCTGGGACGCGCTGCTCGCCAACGGCGGCAAGCCCGAGCAATGCGGCTGGCTCAGGGACCGCTTCGGCGTCCCCTGGCAGATCGTTCCGAGCGCGCTGCCCAAATATATCGGCGGCCCGGACAAGGCCGGCGCAGCGCGCGCGATGCAAGCCATGCTCGGCATGGTCAAGCTCGACATCGAAGGCCTCCGCCGCGCCTATGAGGGCAAGTCGGCGGCGTAGTCCGCAAATGCGTAGGGCGGGCAAAGCGAAGCGTGCCCACCGTCAAGCACCCTGCTCGCGAGGGTGGGCGCGTTGCGCTTTGCCCACCCTACGGCATCGATTTGGCGGACGATCAGTGCAAAACACGTTCAAGGCGATGGACAGAAAAACCGACGGCGCTCACAGTTGGCTTTAACGCCGCACCGTGATCGCCGAAGACATCGTGCCTAAATCACCTTCCGTTCCATCCGCACGCACCGTTTCCACCGCGGCCATCATCTTCATCGTCGCGCATCTCCTGCTCCTGATCGGCGTGAGCGCGCCGGAGAAATTCTACTTCGACGAGGTGCATTACGTGCCGGCTGCGCGGCAGATGCTGGAGCCGGTGATGCGAGAGCCGATGCTCAACCCGATGCATCCTCCGCTCGGCAAGCAGCTCATCGCGCTGTCGATCAGGACGTTCGGCGACAATCCGTTCGGCTGGCGCTATCCCGCTGCACTGTTCGGAGCGCTGGCGCTGGTCGCGGTCTATTTAGGCGGACTGGCGCTGTTCGCGCGGCAATCATCGGCGATCGCGGCGACGCTGATTGCCGCATTCAACCAGATGCTGTTCGTGCAGTCGCGGATCGCGATGCTCGATATTTTCGCGCTCGCCTTCGGCCTGTTCGCGATCACGGCGTTCGCCTGCGGCTTCAGGCAGGCGCGGCCGCATCTTTGCTTTGCGCTTGTCGGGATCGCATCCGGCCTCGCTGCCGCCTGCAAATGGAACGGCTTGTTCGTGCTTGCGACGTGCATTGCCATCGTCGCCGTGATCCGGCTGATGCAAGGCTGGCGCACGCAATTCGCTGACGCCAGGCCAGAGGACTGGTACCGGCCCGACCTCTGGCCTGACTTTCGTCCCCACCACTTTGCCGCGTGCTTCCTGTTGCTGCCCGCGATCGTCTACTTCGCGAGCTTTGTTCCGCTCTACGGATTTTCGTTTGCCGATATCCTGGAGGCGCAGCGCCGCATCTTTGCCGACAACACCACCTCCGCAATCGCCGGCCACACCTACATGAGTTCATGGCCGTCCTGGCCGTTCCTGGTGCGCCCGGTCTGGTACCTCTTCGACAAGCTCGATGACGACAGCATCGCCGCGGTGGTCCTGCTCGGCAATCCCCTGATCCTGTGGCCTGCGCTCGCCGCGCTCGCGGTCGCCTTGCGCGACTGGATCATCTTGCGGCGGGCGGATGCGTTCCTGGTGCTGGCGTTCTATTTCGGTCCCTATCTCGCCTGGGCGTTGCTGCCGCGCACACTCGGCTTCATCTATTACTACCTGCCGGCCGCGACCACCGCGAGCTTTGCCTTGGTCTACGCGCTGACCCGCGGCCGGACTCCGCGCTGGCTATTATGGGGCTTCGTCGCCATCGGCGCGCTGGGCTTTTCGGCCATGCTGCCGATCTCGGCTGCCTTCATCGGTACCTCGATGGCGACTTTCCACCGCCTGATGCTGTTCCAGAACTGGATCTGAGCAGCCGCGGCGAGGCTTGACGGGCCGCAACCACTCATGGATTTTTGTATGCAAGGGTGGATCCATCGATTTGCTTTGAGGCAGTGGAACGACCGTCATGTTCGCTTCCCTTCAGCGTCTGCTTGATTCGTCTACGCTTTCCCCGCACGGAATTTGCCTGTTGTGGGAGCCTGGACTGATCTGGCTCCACGTCATCTCCGACGCGATGATCGCGGCGGCCTACTTCTCCATTCCGGTGGCGCTCGCCATCTTCGTGTCGAAGCGGCGCGACGTCGCGTTCGGCTGGGTGTTCTGGGCCTTTGCGCTCTTCATCCTGTTCTGCGGCTTCACCCACGTGCTGTCGATCGTCACGCTTTGGGTGCCGATCTATGGCATCGAGGGCATCGTCAAGCTGTTGACGGCCGCTGCCTCCATCGTCACCGCCGTCATGCTGTGGCCGCTGCTGCCGAAGCTGCTGGCGCTGCCCTCGCCATCGCAGCTCCGTGAGGCCGAGGACATGCTGCGGCAGTCGCAGCAGGTGAGCGGCGGCGTCGCGCACGATTTCAACAATCTCTTGACGGTCATCAGCGGCAACCTCGAAATCGCCGCGCGCAGCGTGCAATCGGACGGCGGTGCCAAGCGCGAGCGGCTCGCGCGCGTCATCGGAAATGCCTCGACTAGCGCGCAGAAGGCGGCGTTGTTGACGCAACAGCTTCTCACCCATGCGCGCGGCGAGCCGCCAGATATCAAGCCCGCCTACCAGCCACCTCCCGCCACCGCCGCTCCCGTCAAGGAGCACACCACACCGGTAGTCGGTGCCGGTAATGAGACGATTTTGGTGGTCGAGGACGAAGACAGCGTGAGGTCCTTCCTGGTGGAGACCCTGCAGGACCTCAATTACAAGGTCCGTGAGGCCGCCAATGGCTCAGCCGCGCTGGCGTTGTTCAAGACCGGGCGGTTCCATGTCGATCTCCTGCTGACCGACATCATCATGCCCGGCCTGAACGGCCGCGAGCTGGCCGATGAGCTGCACCGTCTCGAGCCCGGCCTGAAGGTGCTGTTCATGACCGGCTATGCGGGCAACGCCGTCGGCGATCAGGATCGGCCCGACGACGACGTGTCGCTGTTGCAGAAGCCGCTGACGCAGACCGTGCTTGCGGCAAGGATCCGGGAAATGCTCGACAAGCCGTAATGGGCAGCTTGGCTTCGGGCGGGTCGATCCCTCGGGATCACTCCGAGGCTGTCTTGGTTTCCATGTTGACGACCTGAACCCGGCGGTTGGTCGGATCGAGCGGCGCGTTCGGATCCTTCGGCTTGCTCTCGCCATAGCCGACGGTGACCAGGTTGGAGCCGGCGATGCCGTAATGCTCGACCAGGTATTTCTTGATCGTATCGGCCCGGCGCTCGCTGAGCTCCTGGTTGTAGGCATCGCTGCCGACCGCGTCGGTGTGACCGGCAACCACGAAGGTCGAACCCTTCAGGCCCGGATTCGACAGCGCCTTGCCGAGCTCCTGCACCGCCTGCGTCGAGCTCTTGCTGATCTCGGCCGAGTTGAAGTCGAAATGGATCTCGAGGTTGATCTGCGGCTTGGTCGCGGCAAGCTCGGCAATCTCCTGGCGCTCGCCGAGCGACAGCGAGCGGGTCGGGCGGTTGCGCAGGCTGTCGACGAATGTCGTCTCCTTGGCCGTCGCCGCAGTGTCGGCCTGTTGCGGGCCGGTCGACAGGCCGCGGGTCAGCGGCTTGGACCTGAGGGCATTTACGATCTGGTCGGCCCGAACGACGCTGTCGCCGGCGAACGCCAGGCCGGCCGTCATCGACAGCGCGGCGCCGATCGTCAGGATGGAAAGTCCATGAAAGCGGGTCATCGTCTGAAATCCTCCAACTATGCGCCAGCCGGATTGGCTCGCCTGGCACTTTGATGCTCCGACGATAGGTCAGGTTCAAAGCAGCGAATGTGATATGAATCACGCTGGAAAAGTGATGCTGCCCGCGCATCGACATAGAGGCAGCCGCGGGCGGCCGCTCCTTTAGGCCCGCAACAAATCGGCTGACGACCGCGACCGCTGGTCGCAGCTCGCCCTTGCTTCATCCCATTGCAATACAGGAAAAATAATTTTGCGCCGGAAACGCGGCCGCGAGCCAATGCGCATCGTGTTGGCCGGTGTCACGCCGGTTTCATTCCAAGGGAGTTTTTTCCAATGCAACGATTGATCCTGGCTGCCGCGTTCTCGGCTGTCGCGTTCGCGCCTGCTCTCGCCAAGCCGATGGCCTGCACCACGGAGAACATGGCCAAGTCGACAGCCTCGATGAACACGATGCCGGAAGGGCCCGGCAAGGCGGCGATGGCGAAGGGTATGAGCAAGGCCAATAGCGAGATGAGTAAGGGCAACATGCGCGGCGCCTGCAAGCACTACCTGGAGGCCCAGGCGGCCAAGTAATCTTTCAAGACCGGTTTACCGCTTTGGCCGCGCCGACTGGCGCGGCCTTTTCCTTGGTTGTGCCCTTGCGATCAGAATCCCGCTACATTGCGGGCGATGCCCCGCCCGATTCTGTCCCACCCCCTGAGCAGGACCGACGCCCGCCGTATCTGGCTGCGCGCCCAAAGGCTCGACACGCCCGTGCCGTTCGGCGACGGACCCGCCGCAGTCGCCGCCGCGGTCGAGCAGCTCGGCTATGTGCAGATCGACACCATCAATGTGATCGAGCGCGCCCACCATCACATCCTCTACAGCCGCATTCCCGACTACCGCCGCGCCGATCTCCGCCACGCCCAGAGCGTCGACAGGAGCGTGTTCGAATACTGGACCCACGCCCTGTCTTATGTGCCGGCCGGGGATCTGCGCTTCTTTCTGCCGGCGATGCGGCAGCACCGGCGCGAGGGCCACAAATGGTTCAATTCGGTCACGCCCGCCGACATGCGCAAGGTGATGCGCCTGATCCGCCAGGGACCGCTCACGATCCGTGACATCGACGACGACGTGCTGGTGGACAAGGAGCATCTCTGGCAGAGCCGCAAGCCGTCGAAGCGCGCGCTGCAGCTCGCCTTTTATACCGGCGTGCTCACGATCAGCGAGCGCAACGGCATGCTGAAGACCTACGACCTGACGGCGCGGCATTTCGGCTGGGACAAGCCGCCGAAGCCGGCCTCGGCGCGGGAGATCACCGCCTATCTGCTCGACCGCGCGCTGCGTTCGCAGGGCGTCGTCAGCCTGGATTCGATCTGCCATCTCGATGCGCCCAGCAAGAAGCCGGTGCGGCGCCTGATCGAAACGCGCCTGCGGCGAGGGGAACTGGTGCCGGTCGCGCTTGAAGGCGCCGGCAAGCAGGAGCATTGGGCGCGCCCAGAGGCGCTGCAGCCGGCGGGCGAAGGCGATCCCGCCCTGGTGCACATCCTTTCGCCGTTCGATCCGCTCATCATCCAGCGCAAGCGTACCGAACTGTTTTTCGGCTATGGCCACCGCTTCGAGGCCTATGTGCCCAAGGAAAAGCGCCTGTTCGGCTATTTTGCGCTGCCAGTCCTGGTCGGCGACGAGATCGTCGCCGCCATCGACCTGAAGACAGACCGGCCAAACAAGAAGCTCCTGATGCAGAAATGGAGCTGGGTCGGCAACGGCGCCAAGCGAGGGGCCCGCAAGGCGCTCAAGCCCCGCATCGAGGAAGCACTGCATCGCTTCGAACGCTTCCAGCTCGCCAACTGAGGACGCGCAGAGCCATTGGTTCGCGATCACGAATGGATTCCGTTCGCCACTTTCTCCGCTGTCATTCCGGGATGCGCCGCGAGGCGCAGGCCGGAATCCATTGTGCCACGTGCGCCGGCGGAGCCATGGATTCTGGGCTCGATGCTGTGCATCGCCCCGGAATGACGACGGCGAGTAGCTAACCAATCCGCCCTGCACGACTTTGAGTTTCAGATCAGGAACCGGCAGCCTTCCGGCCGGTTAGTTTGTTGCGACTAATTTCAGGGAGGCATTATGGGCAAGGATAAATCGATTCTCGACAAGATCACGGATACGGTGAAGGGCGTCGCCAGCACCGCGAGCGACGCATTGAAGCCGGATGAAGCGACGACGAAAGCCGACCAGCGCACGGCGACCTATGTCCCGCTCGCCGCCGACGGCCTCGTCTCCGATCCGATGGTGCCGCCGGTGGCAATGGCCCCGCCGCGCAAGCGGCGTGCCGCACCGAAGGCGGCGGCGGGCGGCGCAAGACGGACGGCGGCCGCGGCAAAGAAGGCCGCGCGGAAAAGGTCGGCCAGCAAGGCCGGCAAGAAATCCGCCAAGAAGCGCTCGGCCCGGGCGGCCAAGAAGACCGCGAAGAAGACCAGGAAGGCCGTAAAAAAGATGCGCAAGGCACGGCGGTAGGCTTCAACTGTGGCCGTCATGCCCCGCGCAGGCGGGGCATGACGGCAGCAGTGATTGAGCCGAAAGGCTGCGGTTTACTGGATCGTCCGCCTTCGCGGACGATGACGGCAGCTATTTGTTCTTGGCGAAAGCTGATATCGCAGAGCGATCCAGCGCCACCCCAAGCAAAATCCCCGCCGCATAGGCGACGATATTCCACAGCGAGAAGATGCGGCCGAGCAACAGCGCGCCTGCGGTCGTCAGCCTGAAGGCGTCGAGCCACGGCGTATGCACCAGCCGAAACAACTCCACGCCCACCGCGATCGCAATCGCGATCAACGCCACCGTCCGCCGTGACCATCCCGCCGCGGCGGTCGCGACCAGGAAGAACACCATCGTCCCCCACAACAGCGAGCCGCCATACTTGACGACGAACGCCGGAAGCCCTGCGCGCAAGCCGAACCCGCGCAGCGCCAGCCCGGCGATGATGATCGAAAGACAAAGCGAGATGCGGGTAATCATGATCGAGATTCGTGGGACATCGATCTAAAGCCCGGCCCGCGGCCAGGCGCAAGCTCGCACCTGCGGCCCTGCGCTTCGCGCGACCTGCGCATGAGCCCTTGTCACAATTCCGATTGACACCGTGCGTCCGATGCTCAAAACCCCCTCGCAACAGCAATAACAGCCCTCGGGGGGACACCCATGAGCCAGACCGCCACCGTCGCTTCCGCCATGAGCGCGAGAAGCGAGATCGAGACCTCGACCATCCGCGCCATCTCGGCGCGCCTGATCCCGTTCCTGGTGCTGGCCTACTTCTTCTCCTATCTTGACCGCGTCAATCTCAGCTTCGCCGCGCTGACCATGAATGCGGACCTGAAGTTCTCGCCGCTGGTTTTCGCCTGGGGCGCCGGCATCTTCTTCATCGGCTATTTCATCTTCGAGGTGCCGAGCAATCTCGCGCTGGAGAAATTCGGCGCCAGCCGCTGGATCGCCCGCATCATGGTGACCTGGGGCGTGATCTCGGCACTGATGGCGACCGTCAGCGGCGAAACGAGCTTTCTTGTGCTGCGCTTCCTGCTCGGCGTGGCGGAGGCCGGCTTCTTCCCCGGCATCATCCTTTATCTGACCTATTGGTATCCGGCCGAATACCGCGCGCGCTTCCTCGCCGCCTTCGCCATCGCCGTTCCCGTCTCCACCGTGATCGGCGCGCCGATCTCCGGGCTCCTGCTCGGGCTTGACGGTGTGATGGGCCTGAAGGGCTGGCAGTGGCTGTTCATCATCGAGGGCATCCCCTCGGTGCTGCTCGGCATCGTCACCTGGTTCTATCTCACCGACAGACCGGAGAAGGCGAACTGGCTGACCGCGGAGCAGAAGGCGTGGCTCAAGGCAAAGCTTGACGCCGAGGCCGCGGCCAAGCAGGCGGTCAGGCATGTCACGCTCGGCGAGGCACTGTCCTCGTCCAGAGTGATCGCGCTGAGCCTGATCTATTTCGGGTTCGTCGGCGCGCTCTATGGCATGCAGTTCTGGCTGCCGCAGATCGTGAAAGCCTTCGGCCTCACCAACGCGCAGACCGGTTTCGTCACCGCGATCCCCTATCTGTTCGGCACCATCGCGATGGTGCTGTGGGCGCGGCACTCCGACGCCAGCCGGGAGCGCGTCGCCCATGTCGGCGGGCCGCTATTGCTCACGGCGCTTGCGCTCGGCGTCTCCAGCTACCTTACTGATCCCACCATCACCATGGTCGTGCTGACGATCGCCGCGATCGGCATCTTCTGCACCTTCGCGGTGTTCTGGACGCTGCCGACCGCCTGGCTCTCCGGCACCGCGGCAGCCGGCGCGATCGCACTGATCAACTCGATCGGCAACCTCGCCGGCTTCGGCGGGCCTTACCTGATCGGCTGGGTCAAGGACGCCACCGGCAACACGTCGACCGGCCTGCTGGTGCTGTCGCTGCTGCCGCTCGCCGCCGGCCTCCTCGTCTTCCTCGGCGGCCACGAGACCAAGACCGAATTCGCCAGCGCGAAGTAACCCATCCCTGGCCCCTCCGACCCATGACGCGCCGTCAATCCCGGCCAGCTTCACGAATTGGTGTTTACTGACGATTATTGACATTCGTCAGTGATCAATCAATACTCTTCATCAGACATCAGCCCGATGGAGAGACCGATGTTCGCCCGTTCGATTTTCGCAAATTATTACAAGCTTTTAGCTGGCGCATTGCTGGCGCTGGCGGCGATTTCGCTGGCCGGCTGCAACGAAACGGTTGCCGAGAAAGCCGATCCAGGGCGTCCGGTTCTGGTCTCCATGGTGCATTATGAGGCCGAAACCCCGGAGCGCAGCTTTGTCGGCACGATCAGGCCGCGCATCGAGAGCGACATGGGCTTTCGGGTCGCCGGCAAGGTCGCAAAGCGCCTCGTCGAAGTCGGCCAGACCGTCGATATCGGCCAGCCGCTCGCCACCCTCGATGAAGTCGATCTGAAACTGCAGGCCGAGCAGGCCGAGGCCGAACTGCGCGCCGCCACCGGCGTGCTGGCGCAGGCTGCGGCCGCCGAGCAACGCGCTAAGGATCTGCGGGCCAAGGGCTGGACCACGGATGCGCAGATGGACCAGGCGCATGCGGCTGCCGACGAGGCGCGTGCCCGCCTCAACCGCGCCGAACGCTCGGTCGAACTGACCAGGAACTCTCTTTCCTATGCGACGCTCGTCGCCGACACCCGCGGCGTCGTCACCTCGACCCTGATCGAGCCCGGCCAGGTCGTGGCCGCCGGCCAGACCTCGATCCGCGTGGCACGGCTCGGCGAAAAGGAGGCGGTGGTCGCTATCCCTGAGACCTTGCTCGGCCGCGCCAAGACCGGCGTTGCCACCGTGACGCTGTGGTCGGAGGCGGGCAAGAAGTACGCCGCAAAGCTGCGTGAGGTCGCGCCCTCGGCCGATCCCGCCACCCGCACCTATCTCGCAAAGTTCTCGCTGCCCGAGGCCGGCGACGACGTTTCGCTCGGCATGACCGCGACGCTGACGCTCGCCGATGCCGAGACCGAGCGCGTGGCAAAGCTGCCGCTGTCGGCGCTGTACAGCCAGGGTGGCGAGCCCTCGCTCTACGTCGTGGGCGACGCCGGCGAGATCTCGCTGAAGCCGGTCAAGGTGAAGGCCTACGAAAGCAATTGCGTCGTGATCGCTGGCGGCGTGGAGGAGGGCGCGAAAGTGGTGGCGCTCGGGGTCCAGAAGCTCGACCCGGCCCAGAAGGTCCGCGTCGTCGCGTCGCTGTCGTTCTGATCCGTCGGCCGCAAACGGTTTTGGATATTGGAGGGTGACATGAAGCGCTTCAATCTGTCGGGCTGGGCGGTCAGCCATCCGACCCTGATCCTGTTCCTGATGATCGCGCTCGCCGCCGCCGGCTTCTTCTCCTATGAGCGCCTCGGCCGCGCCGAGGATCCGTTCTTCACGGTGAAGGTGGTCAACGTCTCCGTGATGTGGCCCGGTGCGACCGCAAACGAGATGCAGACCCAGGTCGCCGACCCCATCGAGAAGAAGCTGCAGGAACTGCCGTACTTCGAGAAGGTGCAGACTTATTCGAAGCCGGCCTTCGTGGCGATGCAGGTGACATTCCGCGATTCGACGCCGCCGAAGGACGTGCCCTATCTCTTCTACCTCCTGCGCAAGAAGCTGGTCGACGTGCAGGGCCAGTTGCCGCAAGGAATCCTCGGTCCCGTCGTCAATGACGAGTTCTCCGACGTCGATTCCATCCTCTACATGATGACTGGCGACGGCGCCGACTACGCACAACTGAAGAAGGCGGCCGAAGGCTTCCGCCAGCGGCTCCTGCGGGTGTCGGGGGTGACCAAGGTCGACCTCTACGGCACCCAGGATGAGCGCATCTTCGTCGAGTTCTCCCACGCCAAGCTCGCCACGCTCGGCATCACCCCGCAGGCGCTGTTCGACTCGCTCGCCAAGCAGAACAACGTGACCCCGGCCGGCACGGTCGAGACGTCCTCGCAGCGCGTGCCGCTGCGCGTCACCGGCGCGCTCGACGGCGCGAAGGCGGTGGCCGAGACCCCGGTCGAAAGCAATGGCCGCGTGTTCCGCCTGGGCGATATCGCAACCGTCACCCACGGCTTCGTCGATCCGCCGACTTTCACTGTGCGCCAGGAGGGCAAGCCCGCGCTGGGCATCGGCGTGGTCACGGCCAAGGGCGCCAACATCCTTGAGCTCGGCAAGGAGGTCGAGAAGGCGACCGCCGAATTCATGAAGGCGGTGCCGCAGGGTATCGATGTCGAGCAGATCGCCGACCAGCCCAAGGTGGTCGAGCACGCCGTCGGCGAGTTCGTGCACTCCTTCGTCGAGGCGCTGGCGATCGTGCTGTTCGTCTCCTTCCTCGCGCTTGGCTGGCGCACCGGCATCGTGGTGGCGCTGTCGGTGCCGCTGGTGCTGGCGATCGTCTTCATCGTCATGAACACGATGTCGCTCGACCTGCACCGCATCACGCTCGGCGCGCTGATCATCGCGCTCGGCCTCTTGGTCGACGACGCCATCATCGCGGTCGAGATGATGGTGGTGAAGATGGAGCAGGGCTGGGACCGCATGCGCGCCGCATCGTTCGCCTGGGAATCCACGGCGTTTCCGATGCTGACGGGCACGCTGGTGACCGCGGCCGGCTTCCTGCCGATCGGCTTTGCCAATTCGGCAGTCGGCGAATATGCCGGCGGCATCTTCTGGATCGTCGCGATCGCGCTGGTCGCCTCCTGGTTCGTCGCGGTGATCTTCACGCCCTATATCGGCGTGAAGCTCCTGCCCAACATCAAGGTGCACCACAACCACGATCCGCATGCGATCTACGAGACCCGGATGTACCGCGGCCTGCGCGCGGTGGTGCAGTGGTGCGTCAACCACCGTATCAAGGTGGTGGCGGCGACTGTCGGCGTGTTCGTCGCCTCGATCGTCGCCTTCGGCCACGTCCAGCAGCAGTTCTTCCCGCTCTCCGAGCGCCCCGAGCTGTTCCTGCAGCTTCGCCTGCCGGAAGGCACCGCCTTCAACGTGACCGAGAAGGCCGTCAAGAAGGCCGAAGACCTCCTGAAGGGCGACAAGGATATTGCGACCTACACCGCCTATGTCGGCCAGGGCTCGCCGCGCTTCTGGCTCGGCCTCAACCCGCAGCTTCCGAACGAGGCTTTTGCGGAGATCGTGATCCTGTCCAAGGACGTCGAGGCGCGCGAGCGCATCAAGGCCAAGATCGAGAACGCGGCCGCCAACGGCGCGCTGAACGAGGCGCGCGTGCGCGTCGACCGTTTCAATTTCGGCCCGCCGGTCGGCTTCCCCGTTCAGTTCCGCGTGATCGGTCCCGACGCCCAGAAGGTGCGCGACATCGCCTACCAGGTGCGCGACATCATGCGGCAGAACCCGAACGTCAAGGATGTGCAGCTCGACTGGAACGAGCAGTCGCCCTACCTGAAGCTCGTCGTCGACCAGGACCGCGCCCGCGCGCTCGGCCTGACCCCGCAGGAGGTCTCGCAGGCGCTGTCGATGCTGATCTCGGGTGCGCCGGTCACGACCATCCGCGACGGCATCGAGAAGGTCGGCGTGGTCGCCCGCGCCGTGCCCTCCGAGCGGCTCGATCTGGGGCGTGTCGGCGATCTCACGATCACCTCACGCAACGGTGTCGCCGTCCCGCTTCAGCAGATCGCAAAAATCGAGTATGCGCATGAGGAGCCGATCCTGTGGCGGCGCAATCGCGACATGGCGATCACGGTGCGCTCCGACGTCGTCGACGGCGTGCAGGCACCCGATGTGACCAACCAGATCTCGCCCAAACTCAAGGAGATCCAGAACCATCTCGAGCCGGCCTACCGGATCGAGCCGGGCGGCGCGTTCGAGGAATCGGCCAAGGGCAATGCGTCGATCTTCGTGCTCTTCCCGCTCATGGTGCTGGTGATGCTGACGCTGCTGATGATCCAGCTACAGAGCTTCTCGCGCCTGACCCTGGTGTTCCTGACGGCGCCGCTCGGCATCGTCGGTGCCTCACTGGGGCTCAACGTCGCCAACCAGCCGTTCGGCTTCGTGGCGCTGCTCGGCCTGATCGCGCTCGCGGGCATGATCATGCGCAACACCGTGATCCTGGTCGACCAGATCGAGACCGACGTCGCCCACGGCCTGACCCGCAAGGAGGCGATCGTGGAGGCCACCGTCCGCCGCGCCCGCCCGGTGGTGCTGACCGCGCTCGCCGCGATCCTGGCGATGATCCCGCTGTCGCGCTCGGCGTTCTGGGGCCCGATGGCGATCACCATCATGGGCGGCCTGTTCGTCGCGACCTTCCTGACGCTCTTGTACCTGCCGGGCCTTTATGCCCTATGGTTCCGCAAGAGCCTGGAGGAGAGCGGCACGCCTGAGAAAGCCGCTTCGGCGGCGCAGCATGACGGCAATGCGCGTCCGGCAATTCCGCTTGCTGAGGCCGCTGAATAGTTGAACAGTGAACACTTAAGTGAGTCCTCGCAGATGACGCTGGTTTCGGAACATATCGAGAGCGACACCCGGGAGCGGATTCTCGTGGTGGCCGAACGGCTGTTCCGCCAGATCGGCTACCAGAAGACCACGGTCGCCGACATCGCCAAGGAGCTCCGGATGAGCCCCGCCAACGTGTATCGCTTCTTCGATTCGAAGAAGTCGATCCACGAAGGCGTGGCGCGGACGCTGATGGGCGAGGTCGAGGTCGAGGCGCAGCGGATCGTGCGGACGCAGGGCCCGGCGACGGCCCGCCTGCGCGATCTGATGAAGACCATCAACCGCATGAACACCGAACGCTATGTCGGCGACTCCAAGCTGCACGAGATGGTCGAGATCGCGATGCAGGAGGACTGGGACGTCTGCGTCGCCCATATGGAGATGATCGCCTCCACCATCGGCCAGGTGATCGGGCAGGGGGCGGCCTCCGGCGAATTCGACGTTCCGGACGTGCACCTCGCCTCGCTGTGCGCCTGCACAGCGATGATGCGCTTCTTCCACCCCCAGATGATCGCCCAATGCGCCACCAAGCCGGGCCCGACCATCGACCAGATGATCGATTTTGTGATCGCGGGTCTCTCGCCCCGTGGTAAAGGAAACTGACGTACTCGTCAGTTGACCACCGTCATTGCGAGCGAAGCGAAGCAATCCAATCCATGCCTCCGCGTGCGCGGAAAGATGGATTGCTTCGTCGCTTCGCTCTTCGCAATGACGCGGAACATGGGAAAGATCAGCGTGACCGCGAAAGACCTGCATTATTACGAGCCGAAGAACGGCCACGGCCTCAAGCACGATCCCTTCAACGCCATCATTGCCCCGCGCCCGATCGGCTGGATCTCCTCGCGCGACGCCAAGGGCCACATCAACCTCGCGCCGTACAGCTTCTTCAACGGTTTCTGCTACGTCCCGCCGATCATCGGCTTCTCCTCCACCTCCTGGAAGGACAGTGTCGCCAACATCCAGGAGACGAAGGAGTTCGTCTGGAATCTCGCCACCATGGACCTGGCGAAGCAGATGAACGCGACCGCCGCCCACGTCGCCCACGGCGTCAGCGAGTTCACCATCGCCGGCTTGACGGCGGCCCCCAGCAAGATCGTCAACGTGCCGCGGGTGGCCGAAAGCCCGGTCGCCTTCGAGTGCAAGCTGACCCAGATCGTCCAGCTTGAGGGCGCCAATGGCAAGAAGGCGGAAGCCTGGCTCACGCTCGGGGAAGTCGTCGCCGTCCACATCGACAAGGCCATGATCAAGGACGGCGTCTATCAGACCGCCGCCGCCCGCCCCATCGTCCGCGCCGGCCGGAGAGGCGACTATTTCGAAATCCGGCCCGAGAACATGTTCGAGATGGTCCGCCCGGATTAGTTCTGGCGCCGTAGGGTGGGCAAAGGCGCAGCCGTGCCCACCATCAACACTCCGCCCGGAATGGTGGGCACGCTACGCTTTGCCCACCCTCATATGGGGCTTTGTGAGTCAAGGCTCTTGAACCGGTGCGGGTTGGGTTTTTGCAGTGAGAGGGCGGCGCGCGGAGCCATGCGTAGCGCAGCGCGACGACCGGGCCCCGGGCGAGGATTGGCTTCCGAAGATTTCTGCAGCTCACTGCATCACCTCATATCCGGTCGGATCGGCTGATCCGTACCCACATTCCGCATGCTTGCGGCGAGGAAGCCAAGAGGATGAGACCCATCTACAAAGCGGCCTGGTTGGGCCCCTGGGTGGCACGGTCATCATCCATCCTGTACGGGGCGCGCGGCGCGGAGCCGCCTCGCCCTGGTGGCGTGGTCCGGTGCTAGGCCTTCATCACGGCCTGCTCCGGAACAAGGCCGGTGGTGAGATAGCGCCACAGCGCCACGATCAGCTTGCGCGCCAGCGCGACGATGGCGATGCGCTTGGCGCGCTTGCCGGCGTTTTCGGTGCGGGTGCGGAACCAGCGGCTGAGCGCGCTGTCCGGCTGATGGCGCAGCCAGAGCCAGGCCAGTTCGATCGTCTTGTGGCGGGCGCGCCGGTTGCCGGCCTTGCTGATCCCCTGCTCGCGATCGATGCTGCCGCTTTGCCAGGGACTGGGCGCCAATCCGCAATAGCTGGCGACCTCGCGCCGGTTGCGGAAGTCCTTGTAGAACACCTCGTTCACCAGCGTCGCGGCAAACGCCGGGCCGAGCGCCTTGAGCTGCTGCAACTGATCCCGTCGCTTCGCCATCGGCGCCGGCGCCGCGGCGGCTTCCGCCGCGACTTCTGCCGCGACTTCTGTAGCGACTTGGGCCTGCTCCAGCGCCTTGAGCTGGTCGCGCACCAGCATCAGCCGGGCATGCTCGCGCTTCACTTCGGCCAGAAGCTGCGGCGGCAGCGGCTGCCCTTGCCAGTCCCGCTGCTGCTCCAGCCAGGCGAGCCAGGTCCGTCGTCGCAAGGTGCCGGCCGCCATGCCCAACAGGCGCAGCAGCGCCTTGATCCGGTTGGTGTGCCCCGTCTGCTCCTTCACCAGTCGTTCGCGTTCGCGGCTGGCGCGCCGGGCGTCCTCCTCGGCCACGCTCGGCACCCGGACGATCCGCACCACCCGCGGCTCGCCTCGCAAATGAGCCATCAAGGTGCGCAGCAGAAGCTCGCCATCGATCCGGTCTGTCTTCGCCCGCCGCGCCCGTTGCTCCACCGCGATGCTCGCCGGGTCGAAGATGAAGTTGGTGATCCCAGCCGCCGCGAGCAGCCGGTGCAGCCAGAAGCCGTCATAGCCAGCCTCGTAGCAGCTCACCACCCGCGGCGCCGCTCCAAGCTTCGCAGTCGCCCGGGCCTTGACCTGCTCGATCAGCGCCAGCAGCCCGGCGTGATCGCCGCCTTCCAGCTTGTGGCGCGATATCCGGTCCCGATCCGGACTGTGCAGCGTCACCAGCCACGTCTTCTGACTCAGTTCGATCGCAACGAAAATCGTGCCACAATGCCCGGCGGTGGGCGTGTTCTTGGTCAATGCTTGCATCAGACTCTCCGATGGTTCGAGTGTGGAAACCCAAACCTACCGGAAAGGGCGCGCTCACCGCCCCATGGAATCTACTCACCTCATCCGGAACTGATACCCCACGCCGGCCGTTATCTCTGCCGCGTCAATTCGCGTCAATTTGCCAGCGAAGTCTTCACTTCTGTCGGCCACTTTCCGCTAACATACGCCGGAACGCGCCGCCGATCATGAGGATACCGCCATGAGCTTCCGCCGCGACTTCATCACCAAGCCGATCTTTGGGTTCGCCCGCGGCGCGATGCCGACCATGTCGGACACCGAGCGCGAGGCGCTGGAAGCCGGCGACGTCTGGTGGGACGCCGACCTCTTTTCCGGCAATCCCGATTGGTCGAAGCTGCTCGCCTATCCGCAAGCCGAGCTGACGGATGAGGAAAAGGCCTTCCTGAGCGGCCCCGTCAACGAGCTCTGCAGGATGCTCGACGAATGGAAGATCTTCTGGGAATGGCGCGACCTGCCGCGCGAGGTCTGGGACTTCATCAAGCGCGAAAAATTCTTCGGCATGATCATCCCGAAGGAATTCGGCGGCCTCGGCTTCTCGCCTTATGCGCATTCGGAAGTGGTGCGCAAACTGTCCTCGCGCTCGCTCACCGCTGCCGTCACCGTGATGGTGCCGAACTCGCTCGGCCCCGGCGAGCTCCTGATGCGCTTCGGCACCAGGGAGCAGCAGCAGAAATGGCTGCCGCGCCTGGCCTCCGGCCACGACATCCCGTGCTTCGGCCTCACCAGCCCCGAAGCTGGCTCGGATGCGGCCTCGATGGTCGACACCGGCATCATCTGCAAGGGCAATTTCGAGGGCAACGAGACGATCGGCCTGCGGCTGAATTGGCACAAGCGCTACATCACGCTCGGCCCGGTCTCCACGTTGCTCGGCCTCGCCTTCAAGGCCTACGATCCCGATCATCTCGTCGGCAACCAGAAAGAGCTCGGCATCACGGTCGCGCTGATCCCGACCCATCTGCCTGGTGTCGAGATCGGCCACCGCCATCTGCCGGCGATGCAGGTGTTCCAGAACGGCCCGAACCGGGGCCGCGACGTCTTCATCCCGCTCGACTACATCATCGGCGGCCAAGAACGGCTCGGACAAGGCTGGAAGATGCTGATGACGGCGCTCGCCGCCGGCCGCGGCATCTCGCTGCCGTCATTGTCTGCCGCCGGCGCCGCCTATGCCGCCCGCACCACCGGCGCCTATGCCCGCATCCGCGAGCAGTTCGGCGTCTCGATCTCCAAATTCGAAGGCGTCGAGGAGCCGCTTGCCCGCATCGTCGGGACCGCCTATCTGCTTGACGCCGCGCGGCGGCTGACCTGCGCCGCGCTGAACGCCGGCCATCATCCCGCTGTCATCTCCGGCATCATGAAACTGCACGCCACCGAGCGGATGCGGATCGCGATCGACGACGCCATGGATATCCATGGCGGCAAGGCCGTGATCGACGGCCCGCAAAATTATCTCGGCAATCTGCATCGCGCGGTGCCAGTCGGCATCACCGTGGAGGGCGCCAACATCCTGACCCGCAATCTGATCGTGTTCGGTCAGGGCGCGATCCGCGCGCATCCTTATCTGCTCGATGAGATGACGGCGCTCGGCGAAACCGACCGCGCCAAGGGCTTGGACGCCTTCGACAAGGCGCTGTGGAAGCACATCGGCCACACCTTCAAGACCATGTTCCGTGCCATGGGGCGGAGCTGGACCTTCGGCCTGGTCGCGCCGGCGCCTGATGCGGGCGACGCCACGAAGTTCTACCGCCAGCTCTCACGCTACTCTTCGGCGTTTGCGATCTGCGCCGACATGGCGCTGCTCACGCTCGGCGGCGCGCTCAAGCGCAAGGAGATGCTTTCCGCCCGTTTCGGCGACATTCTCTCCGAGCTCTATCTGCTTTCCGCTGCTCTGAAGCGCTGGCAGGATGAAGGCCGGCAGAAAGAGGATTTCGCCGCGCTCGAATGGTGCATGGCGAGCGGCTTCAAGACCATCGAGAACCGCTTTGCGGAGATCCTCGCCAACCTGCCGAACCGCTTTGTGGCGGCCTTCCTGAAGCTCTTGATCCAGCCGTTCGGCGCCCGCGTGCTTGGTCCGTCCGACCGCGTGGTGCATCAATGCGCCGCGCTGGTGCTGGAGCCGTCCGCCGGGCGCGACCGCGTCACGCCCGATCTCGCTTTCGTCGAGGATGATGGCGGTGTCGCGCGCCTGGAGAAAGCCTTCCGCCTGGTCGCCGCCACCGAGGATATCGTCAGGCAGATGCGCGCCGCGCGACTGCGTGACCCGGACGAAGCCGTGACGAAGGGCGTTATCACCCAATCCGACGCCGACAAGCTGGTCGCCGCGCGCGCGGCGGTCGCCGCAGTGATCGGGGTCGACGATTTCGCGCCCGAGGCGCTGTCGCCGATTTACAGGAAAGCTGCGGACGTGCATCAGTTCTTCCAGGAATTGGGCGAGCAGAGGGCTGCGAGCTGATGGCGCGACCGGTCTTTATCGTCGACGGCAGCCGCACGCCGTTCCTGAAGGCGCGCTCCGGTCCTGGGCCGTTCACGCCGGTTGACCTTGCCGTGCAATGCGGCCGGCCGCTGCTGGCGCGGCAGCCGTTCGCGCCCGATGCCTTCGACCAGGTGATCCTCGGCTGCGTCAATGTGATTGCCGACGAGATGAACCCGGCGCGCGTCGCGGCGCTGAGACTCGGCATGGGCGAGAAGATGGTCGCCTTCACCGTGCAGATCAATTGCGGATCCGGCATGCAGTCGATCGACACCGGCTATCGCTACATCCGCGAAGGTACGGCCGACCTCATCCTCGCCGGCGGTGCCGAGGCGCTGAGCCACGCGCCGCTGGTTTGGCCCAATGCCGGCGTGCGCTGGTTCGCTGGCCTTGCCGGCGCCAAGAGCATGGGTGCGAGGATCGCTGCCTTCTTCAAGCTCCGCCCCGGCTATTTCAAGCCGATCATCGGCCTGGAGCGCGGCCTCACCGATCCCATCACCGAACTCAACATGGGGCAAACAGCCGAGGTCGTCGGCCACCTCTTCGGTATCACCCGCGCGCAGTCTGATGCCTACGCCGCCGAGAGCCACCGGCGCCTGGCGAAAGCGCAAGCCGAAGGTTGGCTGAAGGGCGAAGTCGAGACGTCGTTCTCGCGCGACGGCAAGTTCTACGATCACGACGACGGCGTCCGCCCGGACTCCACGCCGGAGACGCTGGCAAAACTGAAGCCGGTGTTCGAGCGCCCCTGGGGCCAGGTCACCGCGGGCAATTCCTCGCAGATCACCGACGGCGCTTCCTGGGTGATCCTCGCTTCCGAAGAGGCGGTGGCAAAGCACGGGCTGAAGCCGAAGGCCGTCATCCTCGACAGCCAGTGGGCCGCGCTCGATCCTGCTATCATGGGGCTCGGCCCCGTGCTGTCGGCGAGCGCGCTGCTGAAGCGCAACGAACTGACCCTGCAGGATGTCGAGACCTGGGAGTTGAACGAGGCCTTTGCCACGCAGGTGCTCGGCTGCCTTGCCGCCTGGAACGACGAGAAATTCTGCCGCGAGATCCTCGGCCTCGACGGCGCGGCGGGCCAGATCGACCATGCGAAGCTCAACGTCGATGGCGGCGCGATCAGCCTCGGCCATCCCGTGGGCACCAGCGGCAACCGCATCGTGCTGCATCTCGTCAACGCCATGCAGCGGCTCGGCAAGCGGCGCGGCATCGCCACCGAATGCATCGGCGGCGGGCAGGGCGGCGCCATGCTGATAGAGACGGTGTGATCATGGATTCTGCGATCATGAACGTCCTCGAGGGGCGCGTGCTTGAACTCGGGCCCGCGCCGGAAGCCGGTCCCTACAAGCATTTCAGGCTGACGCGCGATGGCGACGGCATCGCCTGGCTCCTGTTCGACCGCGACGGCGCCAGCGCCAACACGCTGAACGCCGAGGTGCTCGAGGAGTTCGATGCGGTGCTGGCCGCGCTCGAAAGCCAGCGCCCGACCGGCCTCGTCATCCGCTCGGCGAAGACAAGCGGCTTCATCGCCGGTGCCGATGTCAACGAATTCCGCGGCGCCAGCGATGCACGTGTGGTCGAAGCCGAGATCGGCCGGGCGCATGCGGTGATCGACCGGCTCGAAGCGATGCGCGTGCCGACGGTCGCCGTGATCCACGGCTTCTGCCTCGGCGGCGGCCTCGAAGTCGCGCTGGCCTGCCAGTCGCGCATCGCCATTGATGGCGCGCGGTTCGGCTTCCCCGAAGTGATGCTCGGCCTGCATCCCGGTCTCGGCGGCACCGTGCGCTTCACGCAGCTCGTCAATCCGATGCAGGCGATGAGCTTGATGCTGACGGGCAAGACCATCGATGCGCGCCGCGCCAAATCGCTCGGCCTCGTCGATGCGATCACGCAGGAACGCCATGTCAGGAACGCGGTGAAGGACGCGGTGTTCGGCCGCCTGAAGCGGACCAGGCCCGGGTCGCTCAACACGCTTCTGAACTTCGGCCCGGTGCGCGGCTTTCTCGCCTCCCGCATGCGCAGCGAGGCCGCCAAGGCCGCGCCACAGGCGCATTATCCCGCGCCCTACGCGCTGATCGACCTTTGGGAAAAGTACGGCAGCGAGAAGTCGGCGATGCTCACGGCCGAAAAACGTTCCTTTGCCGAATTGATGGTGACGCCGACGGCGCAGAATTTGATCCGCGTCTTCTTCCTGCGCGAGCAGATGAAGAAGCTCGCAGGAGGCGGCAGCGGAATCGCGCATGTCCACGTCATAGGCGCCGGCGCGATGGGTGGCGATATCGCCGCCTGGTGCGCAGGGCAGGATTTGCGCGTCACGCTATCGGACATGAAGCCGGAACCGATCGCGGGCGCGATCAAACGCGCCGATGATCTCTACAAGAAGATCATTCGCAAGCGCACGGATGTGCGCGACGCGCTCGATCGGCTGATCCCGGATATGGACGGCGAGGGCGTGCGCAACGCCGACCTCATCATCGAGGCGGTGCCGGAAAAGCTCGAGCTGAAGCAGAAGGTCTATGCCGGCATCGAGCCGAAGATGAAGCCGGGCGCGATCTTGGCGACCAACACCTCCAGCATCCCGCTGCAGGATCTGCGCGCGACGCTGGAGAAGCCCGCGCGCCTGCTCGGCCTGCACTTCTTCAATCCGGTCTCGCGGCTGCAGCTCGTCGAGGTCGTCAGCCATGACGGCACCGACGCCGAACTGTTGAAGCAGGCGCTGGCCTTTGTTGGCGCGATCGACCGCCTGCCATTGCCGGTGAAGAGCTCGCCCGGCTTCCTCGTCAACCGCGCGCTGACGCCCTACATGCTGGAAGCGATGCTGCTGCTGGATGAGAAGGTCGATAAATCAGTCATCGATGCGGCGGCGAAGAAGTTCGGCATGCCGATGGGACCGATCGAGCTTGCGGACCAGGTCGGCCTCGACATCTGCCTCGACGTCGGCGACATGCTGCGCTCGAAATTCGGCGACCTCTTGCCGCCGACGCCGGCGTGGCTGCGCGAGAAGGTTGCCAAGGGCGAGCTCGGCCGCAAGACCGGCAAGGGATTCTATCTCTGGAAGGACGGCAAGCGGGAGAAAACAGCTCCGGCGCTGGCTAGCGAGCCGACACAGGAAATGATCGATCGTCTGGTGCTGCCGATGTCGAACGTCTGCGTCGCGTCCTTGCGTGAAGGCATCGTCGACAATGCCGACGTGGTCGACGGCGCCATGATCTTCGGCACCGGCTATGCGCCGTTCCGTGGCGGCCCGCTGAATTACGCGCGCACGCGCGGCGTCGAGAACGTGGTATCGACGTTGCAGGCGCTTGCGCAAAAATTTGGCGATCGCTTCGCGCCCGACGCCGGCTGGGAGAGTTTCAAGTGACTGACACCACCGTGCCATTGTCAGAAAACGAACCGCGCGGCGATCTCTGCATCCGCACGCTGGCGATGCCGGCGGATACCAACGCCAATGGCGACATCTTCGGCGGCTGGTTGCTGAGCCAGATGGATCTCGGCGGCGGCGTGTTCGCCTCGAAGGTCGCGGGATCGCGCACGGTGACGGTCGCGATCGAAGCGATGAATTTCCGCAAGGCCGTCTATGTCGGCGATCTCGTCTCCGTGCACGCCAACCTTGTGCGGATCGGCCGCACCTCGATCACCGTCCATCTCGAAGCCTGGGTGCTGCGACGGAAAGAACGGCAATCGATCCTGGTCACCGACGGCAATTTTACCTACGTCTCAATCGACGACCACGGCAACCCGCAGCCGATCACGCGCGACGGCAGCGCGATTGCGACGTAACCAAGACGTCTCATCGCTTACACACGATTGTTATTGGCCGCTCGTATCCCACACCTCGCGAGAGCAGGTGATTCGGTGTTCGGGAATGCGGCGATATCAGGACAATTCGCCGCGCCGGCCATCGCTTTTCGCGGGACGTAGCGGCGATGAAAGCAGGAACAATCAGGCTCTCATCCCGTTATTGGCCCGCACTTCAATTGGGACTGGGAATGTCTGATACCTACATTATCGAAGTCGGCTCCAATCCGGCCGGAATCGTCGTACGCGATGAGCGTGGTTATCGCTTCTTTGCGGCCACTCATCAATTCAACCGGCTGGAAGGTCAGATCTTCCGCAACGCCCGCGAAGCCGAACGCGCTGCACGCCGCCTCGCCGACGGTGATCTGAAGCTGGCATCATAGATTCCACCATCTCCCATGTCGTCCCGGGCTTGACCCGGGACCCATAACCCCAGGGAGTTGTGAGGAACGCGGATGTACTCCGGCCGCCCGCAACAACGAACGCCTGTGGTTATGGGTCCCGGCTCAAGGCCGGGACGACGCCGCGAAGACGATGATGCTTGAATCGGCCACGATCTCCCGCGTTGACCCCGACGCCAAACCGCCGCACGATAGGGCGTTCCACGCTCAAGGTGTACCGTGCCCGTTTTGACTCATCGCCAGAGCGAAATCCTTAACCTCGCGCGCGCCTTCGGCCGCGTCATGGTGGAGGATCTTGCCAAACGCTTCGAGGTCTCCGCGCAGACCATCCGCAAGGATCTCAACGATCTCTGCGACCGGCGTTCGCTGACGCGCATCCATGGCGGCGCCATCATCGCATCCGGCGTGGAAAATCTTGCCTACGAGGCGCGCCGCTTCGTCGCCGCCGAAGAGAAAAAGGCGATCGGGGCCGCGGCCGCGGCGCTCATTCCGAACGGCTGCTCGCTCTTCATCAACATCGGCACCACGACCGAGGAGGTCGCGAGCGCGCTGACCTCGCATGAGGGTCTGCTCGTCATCACCAACAACCTCAATGTCGCGATGCTGCTGTATCGTCATCCCCGCATCGAGGTGGTGGTGGCGGGCGGCGCCGTGCGGCGCGCCGACGGCGCCGTGGTCGGCTCGACCGCGACACAATTGATCGGCCAGTTCAAGGTCGACTACGCCATCATCGGCGCGTCGGCGATCGACGAGGAAGGCGCGCTGCTCGACTTCGACTACCGCGAAGTCCAGGTCGCGCAGGCGATCATCGCCAACGCCCGCAACGTGATGCTGGTGGCGGACTCAACAAAACTCCGCCGCAGCGCCCCGGTCCGCATTGCCCATATCAGCCAGATCCAGACCTTCATCACCGACACCGCATTGCCGGCCGGTCTCGCCAACATCTGCCACACGCGCGGCATCGAGGTCGTCGCGGCGATGGACAAGCCAGCCGCCGATATCGACGACACCGCGACAGAGCCCGCGCCGGTGACGCTGCGCAGCGTCTAGCACCGCTGGTGGCCTCGCCCTTCGAGACGCCTGCTTCGCAGGCTCCTCAGGGTGAGGGGATGCGGCTGTGCTCACCCTTCCTCCGTCATTGCGAGCGAAGCGAGGCAATCCATGCTTCCGCGTGTGGAGACATGGATTGCTTCGTCGCTATCGCTCCTCGCAATGACGGTTGCACGACCGGCTGCCCCTCATCCTGAGGAGCGCGGAACGCGCGTCTCGAAGGATGAGGCCCCGATCTCACCCCTCAACTCCCCATCACCAAATCGTAGACCCCAAGTTCCCCATTTTCGGTTTGCTTTCGTTTTGCGTTGTGATCTAATCCAATTCGAAAGTGAAATCGCCGAAAGCGAACGTAAGCGGCCGGGGAAGCGTCTGTTGGATCGGATTTTCGACCTCGCAATTATTGGGGGCGGCATCAACGGCTGCGGCATCGCGCGCGATGCGGCGGGTCGGGGAAATTCCGTTTTCCTCTGTGAAATGAATGACTTGGCGAGCGGGACTTCGTCCTGGTCGACCAAACTCGTGCATGGGGGCTTGCGCTATCTCGAATATTACGAGTTCCGCCTGGTCCGGGAGGCGCTGATCGAGCGCGAGATCCTCTGGCAGATCGCGCCCCACATCATCCGCCCGCTGCGTTTCGTGTTGCCGCACCATGCCGGCCTGCGCCCAGCCTGGCTGCTCCGGCTCGGCCTGTTCCTTTACGACCATATCGGTGGCCGGCATCTGCTGCCGCCGACCCGCTCGGTGGATCTAACGCACGATGAGGTCGGCAAGCCCCTGATCAAGAATCGCTACGTCAAAGGGTTTGAATATTCGGACTGCTTCGTCGACGACGCGCGGCTGGTCGTGCTGACCGCGCGCGATGCCGCCGACCGCGGCGCCGAGATCTGCACGCGCACACGCGCTGTTGAGATCAGGCAGGCCGACGGCCTCTGGAATGTTACGGTCGAGGACCGCGGCAGCGGCGTGCGCCGGACGGTGAGGGCGCGTGCGCTGGTCAATGCCGGCGGCCCATGGGTCGAAGAAGTGCTGGCCTCGGGCGCCGGCGTTAACGCGCGCGCAAAAGTGCGGCTGGTGCAAGGCTCGCACATCGTGGTGAAAAAACTCTACGACCACGACCGCGCTTACATCTTCCAGAACGCGGATGGTCGCATCGTCTTCGTGATTCCGTATCAGAACGACTTTTCGCTGATCGGCACCACCGACCGCGACTATGATGGCGATCCCGCCAAGGTGAAGGCGACGGAGGAGGAGATCGGTTATCTCTGCGCCTCCGTCAGCGAGTATCTGGCGAGGCCGGTGAAGCCGGAGGATGTGGTCTGGACCTATTCCGGCGTCCGTCCGCTCTATGATGACGGTGCGAGCGAAGCGAAGGCCGCCACGCGCGACTACGTGTTCGAGCTCGATACGCCCGGCGGCGTGCCGCTGCTCTCGATCTATGGCGGCAAGATCACGACCTACCGACGATTGGCGGAAGAAGCGCTGGAGCGGCTTTCACCCTATCTGCGCAGCGCCACGCCCCGCGAGGACTTCAAAGTCCGCGAGGACTTCAAAGCGCGCGAAGGCTGGACCGGAAAGTCGCCGCTGCCCGGGGGCGACATGGACGTCTCCGCGGTCGACGCGCTGGCTGCCGAACTGGTGCGCGACTATCCGTTCCTGTCGAAGGCGCATGCGAGCCGCCTGGCGCATGCCTACGGCACGCGTGCGACAAAAGTACTCGGCAGCGCGAAATCGATCGGCGATCTCGGAAAGTCCTTCGGCGCCACCTTGACGGAAAGCGAAGTCCGGTACCTGATGGCGAACGAATGGGCGTTGACCGCCGAAGATATCGTCTGGCGCCGCTCCAAATTGGGCTTGAGAATGTCGGCCGCCGAAATATCGGCGCTCGACGAATGGATCGTCGCTCATCGCCTGTCCGGCGAACGTCCGCTACGCGAAGCGGGAGGACGGCCATGAGCGTCACGCTCGACCACGTCACGCGCACCGTGGACGGCATCCCGGCCATCCACGATGTCTCGCTGACGCTCGATCGCGGCACGCTCAGCGTGCTGCTCGGGCCGACGCTCTCAGGCAAGACCTCGATCATGCGATTGCTCGCCGGCCTCGACAAGCCGACCACCGGCCGCGTGCTGGTTGACGGCAACGACGTCACCGGCATCGACGTGCGCCAGCGCTCGGTCGCGATGGTCTATCAGCAGTTCATCAACTATCCCTCGCTCTCGGTCTATGAGAACATCGCCTCGCCCTTGCGCGTACAGGGGCGGCCGCGCGAGGAGATCGACAAGCGCGTGGCGGACGCGGCCAGGCTTCTGCGGCTTGAGCCGTTCCTGAAGCGCACGCCGCTGCAGCTCTCCGGCGGCCAGCAGCAGCGCACCGCGATTGCGCGCGCGCTGGTCAAGGGCGCCGACCTCGTGCTGCTCGACGAGCCGCTCGCCAATCTCGACTACAAGCTGCGCGAGGAACTGCGCACCGAATTGCCCCGCATCTTCGAGGCGTCAGGTGCGATCTTCGTCTACGCCACCACGGAGCCATCGGAAGCGCTGCTGCTCGGCGGCGACACCATCTGCATGTGGCAAGGCCGCGTGCTGCAGGCCGGCACCAGCTCGAGGGTGTATCGGCAGCCCGAGACGCTGCGCGTGGCCCAGGTCTATTCCGATCCGCCGCTCAACATCGTCAATATCGAGAAGAGGCACGGCACCGTGCACTATCCTGGCGGCATGCAGGCGCCCGCGACCGGCCTCTATGCTGGCCTCGCCGATGGCGCCTATCGCGTCGGCTTCCGCGCGCATCAGCTCGAAGTCGGAAGCCATGTTGCCGGTCGCCATACCTTTCGCGCGACCGTCACGGTGACTGAGATCACCGGCTCCGAAAGCTTCATCCACCTGCAGCACGATTCCGCCAATTGGGTCGCGGTGCAGCACGGCGTGCATGAATATGAGCCCGGGCAGGCACTCAACGCCGCGCTCGATCCCGACAATATCTTCGTGTTCGACCTGGCCGAGCGCCTGGTCGCAGCCCCCGGCAGGAATTGAGGGAGACGGCGCATGGCCCGCATTGACCTCGTCGATCTCGCCCACTCCTACAGCGGCGATGACGCGCCGCCGGAAACCTTCGCGCTGAAGCCGGTGACGATGACCTGGCGGCAGGGCGGCGCCTATGCGCTGCTCGGCCCCTCCGGCTGCGGCAAGACCACGCTGCTGAATCTCATTTCGGGGATCGTGACCCCGTCGCGCGGAAAGATCCGGTTCAACGGCAAGGACATCACGCCGCTGTCGACGCAGAAGCGCAACATCGCGCAGGTGTTCCAGTTTCCTGTCATCTACGACACCATGACGGTCGGCGAGAATCTGGCTTTCCCGCTGAAGAATCGCGGCGTGCCGAAGGCGGAGATATCAGCCCGCGTGAAGCGGATCGCCGAGCTGCTTGATCTTGCGCCCTATCTCAACCGCAAGGCGACGCGGCTCACTGCCGATGCCAAGCAGAAAATCTCGCTCGGCCGCGGCCTGGTGCGATCGGACGTCGCCGCGGTCCTGTTCGACGAGCCGCTGACCGTCATCGACCCGGAATTGAAATGGCAGCTCCGTTCGAAACTGAAGGGCGCTGCACCGCGAGCTTGATCTGACGATGATCTACGTGACCCACGACCAGACGGAGGCGCTGACCTTCGCCGACACCGTCGTCGTCATGCATGACGGACGCGTGGTGCAGAGTGGCACGCCGGCCGAACTATTTGATAGGCCCGCGCACACTTTTGTCGGCTATTTCATCGGCTCGCCCGGCATGAATATCGTGCCGGCGGAAGTCGACGGGCGCGAGGCGCGGATCGATGGCCACATCATCGGCCTGCATCGGAATTACGGCGTGCTGCCCTCGGGCGCGAGAATTGAGATCGGCGTGCGGCCGGAATTCGTCGACGTCGCGCCGCCCTCCTCGGGCCTGCTGTCGGCGACGATCGAGCGCATCGACGATCTCGGTCGCATCCGGTTTGCGCGCGTGCGTGTCGGCGATTCCAAGTTCGCCGCGCGCGTGCCGCCGGGATTTTCGGTGCCCGACAACATGGCGGGGCTCGTGTTCGATCCCGCGCATGTGCACGTCTATGCCGACAGCCGCCTGGTCGAGGGGGTTGCCTGATGGACAAGACGGTCAACCAGAAAGCCTGGTTCCTGGTGCTGCCGGTGTTCCTGGTGGTGGCGTTCTCGGCTGTGCTGCCGCTGATGACGGTGGTGAACTATTCGATGCAGGACACTTTCGGCAACAACCAGTTCTTCTGGAACGGCGTCGGCTGGTTCAAGGAACTGCTCGATCCCACGACCGATCTCGGCGAGCGCTTCTTCGCGTCGCTCTGGCGCAACCTCTTGTTCTCGGCCATCATCCTCGCGATCGAGGTGCCGCTCGGCATCGTCGTTGCGCTGTCGATGCCGCGCGAGGGCTGGACGGTCGCGCTCTGCCTCGTGATCCTGGCGCTGCCACTGCTGATCCCATGGAATGTGGTCGGCACCATCTGGCAGATCTTCGGCCGTCCCGATATCGGCCTGCTCGGCTACACGCTCAATCACATCGGCCTCAGCTACAACTACGTCTCCAACGAGCTCGATGCCTGGGCGACCGTGATCGCGATGGACGTCTGGCACTGGACCAGCCTGGTGGCGCTGCTCTGCTATGCCGGCCTGAAGTCGATTCCGGATGCGTATTATCAAGCCGCGCAGATCGACGGTGCCTCGCGCTGGGCGGTGTTCCGCGCGATCCAATTGCCGAAGATGAACCGCGTGCTCCTGATCGCGGTGCTGCTGCGCTTCATGGACAGTTTCATGATCTACACCGAGCCGTTCGTCGTCACCGGCGGCGGGCCCGGCAATTCGACCACCTTCATCTCGATCGAGCTCGTCAAGATCGCGCTCGGCCAGTTCGATCTCGGCAAGGCCGCGGCGCTGTCGCTGGTCTATAACCTCATCATCCTGATCGTCTGCTGGGTGTTCTACACCGTCATGACCAATGCAGGCGCCGAGCGCCCGCAAAAAGAGGGAGCTGTGTGATGGGCACGATTCCCGGGCGCCGTCTCATCATTTCGCTGTTCCTGATCTTCCTGCTGTTGCCGATCTACTGGCTCGTCAACATGAGCTTCAAGACCAATAGCGAGATCGTCTCGACCATGACGCTGTGGCCGCACCAGCCGACGATCGAGAACTACATGCGCATCTTCACCGACGAGAGCTGGTATTCCGGCTACATCAACTCGCTGAAATATGTGGTCATCAACACCGTGATCTCGATCTCGGTGGCGCTGCCGGCGGCCTACGCGTTTTCGCGCTACCGCTTCCTCGGCGACAAGCATCTGTTCTTCTGGCTGCTGTCGAACCGCATGGCGCCGGCCGCGGTGTTCGCGCTGCCGTTCTTCAACCTCTATTCCGCGATCGGCCTGTTCGATACGCCCTGGGCGGTGGCGCTGGCGCACTGCATCTTCAACGTTCCGCTCGCGGTCTGGATCCTCGAAGGTTTCGTCTCCAGCGTGCCGCGCGAGATCGACGAGACCGCGTTCCTCGACGGCTATTCCTTCCCGCGTTTCTTCGTGAAGATCCTGGTGCCGCTGATCGCGAGCGGCATCGGCGTCGCCGCCTTCTTCTGCTTCATGTTCTCCTGGGTCGAGCTCTTGCTCGCGCGCACGCTCACTTCCGTCGATGCCAAGCCGATCTCCGCGGTGATGACGCGCACGGTCTCCGCCGCCGGCATGGATTGGGGTCTCTTGGCAGCCGCCGGCGTGCTCACCATCATTCCCGGCGCGCTCGTGATCTGGTTCGTCCGCAACTATATCGCGCGCGGCTTCGCGCTGGGCCGAGTGTAGGAGGCACCCATGGAGAGCATTGCATGGATGGCCTGGACGCTGCCGACAGCGATCTTCTTTGCGCTGCTCGGCGTGACGCTGGCGGTCATGACCTGGCTCGCGGTCGCCTATCCCGAGGCCGAGCGCGTCGGCGTGCTCAGGATTCCGACCACGCGCGGCGATCGCCTGTTCATCTCGCTGGTGCTCGCCGCCGTCATCCATCTCGTCTGGATCGGCGTCGTCGGCACCGATGCCATTTACACGCTGCCCATCGGAGAGGAGGGCGTCGAGGTTTCGAGCCTGTGGCTCGCCACACTGATTTCGCTTGGCTCGGCCGTTGTGATTTTCCGCACCGTCTGAGGAAGTGAAGAAGAGCAGATCCGGGGCCAACCCGGGCCTGAATTGTTTTGTCGCCATATCAGGAGGAATCGCCATGCGACATTTGAGAAGAGCAAATCTTCCCGTTACCGGGGGCCGTCTCGTTACGATGACCAGCGCCGCCGCGCTGCTCGCGGCCGCCGCCGTTACTGCGCCGGCGCGCGCCGACGACGCCGTCAACCAGCGATGGATCGACAGCGAATTCCAGCCTTCGACGCTGTCGAAGGACGAGCAGATGAAGGAGCTGCAGTGGTTCGCCAAGGCGGCCGAGCCCTTCAAGGGCATGGAAATCAACATCGTGTCGGAAACCATCACGACGCATGAATATGAAGCCAGGACGCTTGCCAAGGCGTTCAGCGAGATCACCGGCATCAAGCTCAAGCACGACACCATCCAGGAAGGCGACGTCGTCGAGAAGCTGCAGACCCAGATGCAGTCCGGCAAGAACGTCTATGACGGCTGGATCAACGATAGCGACCTGATCGGCACGCATTTCCGCTACGGCCAGACCATCGTGCTGTCGGACTACATGACCGGCGAGGGCAAGGACGTCACCGATCCCTATCTCGACGTCAACGACTTCATCGGCAAGTCGTTCACGACAGCGCCGGACGGCAAGCTCTATCAGTTGCCCGACCAGCAATTCGCGAACCTCTATTGGTTCCGCTACGACTGGTTCACCAATCCCGAATACAAGGCCAAGTTCAAGGCGAAATACGGCTACGAGCTCGGCGTGCCCGTGAACTGGTCGGCCTATGAGGATATCGCCGAGTTCTTCACCAACGACATCAAGGAAATCAACGGCGTCAAGGTCTACGGCCATATGGACTATGGCAAGAAGGATCCCTCGCTCGGCTGGCGCTTCACCGACGCCTGGCTGTCGATGGCGGGCAATGGCGACCGAGGGATTCCGAACGGCAAGCCGGTCGACGAGTGGGGCATCCGCATGGAAGGCTGCCGTCCCGTCGGCTCGTCGGTCGAGCGCGGCGGCGACACCAACGGACCGGCCGCGGTCTATTCGATCACCAAATATCTCGATTGGCTGAAGAAGTATGCTCCGCCGCAGGCGCAGGGCATGACCTTCTCGGAGGCGGGCCCGGTGCCGGCGCAGGGCAACATCGCCCAGCAGATCTTCTGGTACACCGCGTTCACCGCCGACATGGTGAAGCCCGGTATTCCCGTCGTGAATGCGGACGGCACGCCGAAATGGCGCATGGCGCCGTCGCCGCATGGCTCGTACTGGAAGGAGGGCATGAAGCTCGGCTACCAGGACGCGGGTTCAGCGACGCTTCTGAAGTCGACGCCGCCGGATCGCCGCAAGGCGGCCTGGCTCTACCTGCAGTTCATCAACTCCAAGACCGTCAGCCTGAAGAAGAGCCATGTCGGCCTCACTTTCGTGCGTGAGTCCGACATCTGGGACAAGTCGTTCACCGAGCGCGCGCCGAAGCTCGGCGGCCTGATCGAGTTCTACCGCTCGCCCGCGCGCGTGCAGTGGACCCCGACCGGCAACAACGTGCCTGACTATCCCAAGCTCGCCCAGCTCTGGTGGCAGAACATCGGCGATGCGTCGTCCGGTGCGAAGACGCCGCAAGCCGCGATGGACGCGCTGGCCGCGGCCCAGGATTCGGTGATGGAGCGGCTCGAGAAATCCGGCGTGCAGGGCGCCTGCGGCCCGAAGCTGAACAAGAAGGAGAAGCCGGACTACTGGTTCGCCAAGGCCGAGAAGGATGGCACGATTGCGCCGCAGCGCAAGCTCGCCAACGAGAAGCCGAAGGGCGAGACGGTCGACTACGACACCCTGATCAAGTCGTGGCCCGCCACCCCACCGAAGCGCGCCGAGGCGAAGTGACACCACTGTCATCGTCCGCGCAGGCGGACGATCCAGTACGCCGCGGCATTTCGCATGATCGCTGATGCCGATGACTACTGGATGCCCCGCCTTCGCGGGGCATGACCGAGAGAGATAAAGGCCGGGAGCAATCCCGGCCTTCGTCATTCCGGGGGCGCGCGAAGCGCGAGCTATGATGTGCGAGTGCACATCAGAGAATCCATCGTGCAGCAAGCGACGCGGTGGAATGGATTCCGGGCTCAGCCCTGCGGGCTGCCCCGGAATAACGGCAGAGAGATTCCGAGCCTCTTCCTCCGTCATTGCGAGCGCAGCGAAGCAATCCATCTTTCCGCTTGTGGCGGCATGGATTGCTTCGTCGCTGTCGCTCCTCGCAATGACGGTGCCTGCAGCTACTGCGCCGCCTCCGCCGCTTCCAGCGTCGGATAATCCGTATATCCCTTCGCGCCGCCGCCGTAGAACGTTGCCTTGTCCCACTCGTTCAGGGCTGCGCCCTTCTTGAGGCGTTCGACCAGATCGGGGTTGGAGATGAAAAGCTTGCCGAACGCGATCAGGTCGGCGGCGCCGGTGTCCAGCATCTTGTTCGCCAGCGCGAAATCATAACCATTGTTGGCCATATAGGCCTGCTTGAAGCGCTTGCGCAGCGAGCCGTAGTCGAACGGCGCGATATCGCGCGGCCCGCCGGTCGCGCCTTCGATGACGTGGATGTAAGTGAGCTTCAGCGCATTGAGCCCGTCGACGATATAGTCGAACAGCGGCTGCGGGTTGGAGTCGGAGCCGTCATTGGCCGGCGTCACCGGCGAGATGCGGATGCCGGTACGCTCGGCGCCGGCTTCTTCGGCGACCGCCTTGGAGACTTCCAGCATCAGCCGCCCGCGGTTCTCGATGGAGCCGCCATAGGCATCGGTGCGCTTGTTGACGCCGTCCTTGGCGAACTGATCGAGCAGATAGCCGTTGGCGCCATGGATCTCGACACCGTCGAATCCCGCTTCGAGCGCATTCGCTGCGCCGCGCCGGAAGTCGTCGATGATCCCGGGAATTTCGGCAAGCTCGAGCGCGCGAGGCTCGGAGACGTCGACGAAGTTGCCGCCCACGAAGGTCTTGGTCTTGGCCCGGATCGCCGATGGCGCAACCGGCGCGCCGCCGTTCGGCTGCAGCAAGGTGTGCGAGATGCGGCCGACATGCCAGAGCTGGATGAAGATGCGTCCGCCGCGCGCATGCACCGCGTCGGTGACCTTGCGCCAGCCAGCGATCTGTTCCTTGGAATAGATGCCGGGCGTGTCCTGGTAACCCTGGCCCTGCTGTGAGACCTGACTAGCCTCGGTGATCAGGAGGCCGGCGGAAGCGCGCTGGCCGTAATAGTCGACTGCGAGCGGGCTCGGAACGAAGCTCGACGGCACCGCGCGATTGCGCGTGAGCGGTGCCATCACCGCCCGATTGGGCAGCGTCAGCGGACCAAGCTTGAACGGCTCGAACAGTTTGGAGGATTGGCTCATGGGAGGAGGTTTCCGGAAATGAACGATACGCAACATTTGTGCATCGCGGCGATTGGCGCAATGCCCCAGCCATTCAACCCACGCAGACGAGCCGCGCAGGCTGTCCGGACGCATGACTGCCGTCAAAAGCGGCACATGCGGGCGCACATAGGAAGATTTGTTCTAAATTCGGATTGGCGCAGCACGAACAGCCCCCTGTAAAGGCCTGTCATGGAGTCGTCATTTCCTAGCGCACCGCCGGCATCGCGGCTTCCGTCGGCTGGGCGCGCCCGCGCATCCGCGCCAGCAATTCCGCGGTCGGCCAGGAATCCGCCGGTAGTCCATATTTGATCTGCATCGCCTTCACCGCGCTGCGGCTCGCCTGTCCGAGCACGCCGTCGACCTTGCCGACATTGAAGCCGGCGCGCACCAGGTGCTGCTGCAATTCCTTGATCTCGTTGAACGGCAATTGCGCCACCGGTGCTGGGGGCCGCAGCATCGGCGGCGCGCCCGCGATACGGGTCGCGAGATAGCCGGCGGTGGTCGAATAGATCAGCGAATTATTCCATTCGGTGTAAGCGGCGAAATTCGCATAGGCCAGGAACGCCGGTCCCATCCGTCCCATCGGCAACAGCAGCGACGCCGGCATGTCGTCATTCGCTAGCGGCCTTCCATCCGGATAGGTGACTCCCAGTTGCGCCCATTTCGATCGCGGCAGCTTGGTCGTGAGATCGGCCTGGTCCCACGGAAAGTTGGCAGCGGCCACGCGCACTTCCTGCAGCCATGGCTCGCCGCGCCGCCACTTCAATCCGTTGGCGATATAGTTCGCAGTCGAGCCGATCACGTCCGGGCCGCTGCGCAGCAGGTTGCGATGGTCGTCACCATCATAGTCGACGGCATAGTTGAAATAGTGCGTTGGCAGGAATTGCGTCTGCCCGAGTTCGCCCGCCCAGGAGCCGACCATCTCGTTTGCGGTGAGGTCGCCGCGGTCGATGATCTTGAGCGCCGCGATGGTCTCGTTCTGGAACATCTCCGAGCGCCGGCAATCATAGGCAAGCGACACCAGCGAAGGCAGCGTCGGCAGATTGCCCATGTTGGCGCCGAAGTCGCTCTCCAGTCCCCAGAACGCCGCGATCACCGCCGGCGGCACGCCGTATTCCTTCTCCGCGCGCGCGAACGCCGCCGCATAGGTCTTGATGCGCTGCTGTCCCTGCTGCATCCGATAGGGCGCCGCCATTCTCCCTGCGAACTCGGTGAAGAGCTGACCGAATACGCGCTGCCCGCGGTCGCGGTTGACGATGCCCTGGTTGTAGACGAGGTAGGGCGAGGCCTCCGCGATCGCCTGCTGCGACACCCCTTCGGACACCGCGCGCTGCTTCAGATCGGCAAGGAAGCGCTCGAAGCTTTGGCCGTTGTGGCACGAAGCCGCGCGCGACGAGGGCACTGTCGCAGGCCGCGCCGCCGGTGCCTGACGCGTGGGTGCCGGCACCAGCGGCTGCGCCGAGGCCGCAGATGAATACGCCGCAATCATCGTGACGGCCGCGATCGCAAATCGGGTCTTGAACATCAGAACTCGCTGACAGGGATGGAATTACGAGAGATAGCATGATCTTACGTGAAGCTTTGCGCTCCGGCTATCCCTCACTCCGCCGTCGTCCCGGGCTTGCGCGCCGCGGCGAAGTCTTGGCGTAGCCGGGACCCGGGACCCATAACCACAAATGCCCATTGTTGTGCTAAGCTGTGACCGCTTGCGCGTGCCACAACGACTTCCTGTGGTTATGGGTCCCGGCTTTCGTCGGGACGACGTGGGAGGGAGCTCGCGCGTTTCCGCCCGCGTCGCCCGGACGCACCTTTTGCCCCTTGCGGCGGCCATGGGCAAATTCCTACCTAAACTGCGCCTGCAACAGTGGTTTTTCCGCAACGACGCAGGGGAAAGACGATGAACTATTTCAAGACAGCTCTTCTGCTCGCCGGCCTCACCGCCCTGTTCATGGGGGTCGGCTATCTCATCGGCGGCACCAGCGGCGCGATGATCGCGCTGGTGGTCGCGGCCGGGATGAATCTATTCACCTACTGGAATTCCGACCGCATGGTGCTCAGCATGTACGGTGCGCATGAGGTCGATGCGCACACCGCGCCCGAACTCGTCGGCCTTGTTGCCGAGCTCGCGGGCCGTGCAGGCCTGCCGATGCCGCGCGTGTTCCTGATGGACGAGGCGCAGCCCAATGCTTTTGCCACCGGCCGCAATCCGGAGAATGCCGCGGTCGCCGTCACCACCGGCATCGTGCAGCAGCTCAGCCGCGAAGAGCTCGCCGGCGTGATTGCGCACGAGCTCGCGCATATCAAGAACCACGACACGCTCCTGATGACGATCACCGCCACGATCGCCGGCGCGATCTCGATGCTGGCGCAATTCGGCATGTTCTTCGGCGGCCACCGCGACAACAACAGCGGTCCGGGCATCGTCGGCTCGATCGCGCTGATGATTCTGGCGCCGCTCGGTGCCATGCTGGTGCAGATGGCGATCAGCCGCACCCGGGAATATGCCGCCGACAATCTCGGCGCGCGCATCGCCGGCCAGCCGATGTGGCTCGCTTCCGCGCTGATGAAGATCGAGAACGCCGCGCACCAGGTGCCGAACTGGGAGGCCGAGCGCAATCCGGCGACCGCCCACATGTTCATCATCAATCCGCTGTCGGGCCGCGGCGTCGACAATCTCTTCGCCACCCACCCGTCGACCGAGAACCGCATCGCAGCGCTGCAGCAGCTCGCCGCCAAGCTCGGCGGTGGTGGCGCTGCACCCGCCGCCGGAGCGCGCTATCCTTCCCGCAGCCCATGGGGCCGCACGTCCAGCTCGCGCGGACCGTGGGGTTGAGCGGAGGATTTGTAGGGCGGGTGAGCGAAGCATAACCCGCCATCGCGCAAGAGAACTAAGGTGACGGATGCAGCGCACGCTGATCATCCTCGGACTGCTCCTCCTCGCTGCCGGGCTGCTCTGGCCGATGATCGGCAAGCTCGGACTCGGCCGGCTGCCCGGCGACATCCATGTCGAGGGGGCGAATTATTCCTTCTATGTCCCGCTGATGACATCGCTGCTGCTCAGCGTCGTGCTGAGCGTGGTCATCTGGTTCGTCAATCGCTAGAGCGGGGGTTCCGCCCGGCGCTCCGGTTTCTGCCGAAAAATACGGCGGATTGGTGCAGTGCAATCGGTCGCGCCGGTGCTACACTCGCTGCAGCAGAGGATCACGCCGGAAACAAGCAAATGGCCTTGTTCGGTTGGGGCAGAGAGGTGCCGTCAGAGGAGGTCCTGGATGCCAGGGCCGGTGCGGATGCCTTGTTGCAGGGGCTGGACAAGGTCGTCGCGACGTATCTCGAAAAGGCCGACCGCGGCGATCTCGTCTATCCAGCCTGCAAGCGCAAACCGGATGATGTCAGCGGCACCCCCCGCGAAATCTGGCGCCACACGCGGCTGGAAGGGATGCGCTATCTGACCATGATCCCGGGGCGCGACTCCGCGCTTCTGACGGAGCCTTCGCGCCAGGCTGAGATGATCGACGGCTTCCTGCGCCAGCAACCGCACGAGGATACGGTGATCGATTTTACCGGACGCGCGGTCGACGATGTCGCGATCGCGATCATCGCCGGGCTGAACTGGCTGAACCATTGCGCGCTGCTCGCCAGGGTCGATCGCGCCAAGGCGTCAGGCACCTTGCGCAACTTCCGCAAGGTTGTGACGGTCGCCCAGCAATGGTGGGGCATGGAAGGCGCGGAGGCCCGCTGCAGGGGGATGCAGCAGGCGCGCGAACTGCCGCCGCTGATGCTCAATCTGGTCTGGCTCGAATGCACCCATCTGGCCAAGGACATCACGGCGGCTGCAGTCTTTGATCCGGCCGGCGAAGCAGGCGCGAACGATGCACCGGCCCGCTTCCAGGCCGAACTTGATCCGGATGAACCGGCTGGATAAAGCGCACATCGCTTTCGCCGTCATTCCGGGGCTGGGCGATGCCCTGGAATGACGGCGAGCCGCCAAACCAGGCCCCGTGTCGCGAGCAAAGCGTGTTCGCTGTTATCCTCGCCGCCAGTTCGCTGTGGGTTGCGGACGCTCTCCAGAGAACGCCCGCAACCGTTCATGAATCGGCTCGCTACTGGCCTCGTTGTGACCTGATCTTCTCCTCAATTTCTTGTTTCACGGCTTCAAGGTTGAAGCTCGCAGGCGCCTGCATGGGAGGATACTCGATGGCGGTTTGCGCCAATCTGGCGACCTCCTGTTGGACCAGCACGAAGCGCCAGAACTCGCGGGCCATGAAATCATTCATGTAACCTCCGCCCATATTGTTCAGGTTTTCGCCGCGGATTGACGGCGTCCGCTCAAACGGGTCCTGGCGGATGTTGACCATGGTTGGCATATCGGTCGTGTCTTTTTCGCCCGGCCATCCGTATGGCTGCTGGAAGAACTGAAACTTGAAGTTGTCGTGGCGAAGCGCACCGAGATGCGGACCGGCGAAGTAGAAGATCTCATGGCGAGCGGAGGGTCCTTTGCCCGTCAGCAGATCCAACTGATTGTAACCGTCCAGGTGATTCTTGTAGGTACGCCCTCCCAACGAGACGCCCTTGAGAAGCTGGTCGGTAATGTTCGGGTTTCCTGCTGCAGCGGTCAGTGTCGGGAACCAATCGAGCCCCGAGAAGATGCCGTTTTCTACTGAACCCGGCTTAACGCGCCCCGGCCAGCGGATGATGGCCGGCACGCGGAAGCCGCCTTCGTAGCTGGTTCCCTTGGTAGCCTTGAACGGGGTCATGCCGCCATCCGGCCAGGTGAACACCTCGGCACCGTTGTCCGTCGTGAAGATCACGATGGTGTTGTTGGTTTCCCCGATGTCGTCGATATGTTTGAGCAGAGCGCCGACGCTGTCGTCCATCTGAGCCATGCCGGCTTCCTCGAGACCGTAATTCGTGTCGTTGTTCTGCATCGCGCTGTACTTCTTCGACAGGAACGTCCAGACGTGCATGCGCGTCGTGTTGTGCCAGACGAAGAAGGGTTTGCCGTCGCGCTTGGCCTTGTCCATGAAGTCACTGGAGGCTTTGACCAATACCTCGTCGAAGGTGGTCATGTCGTACTTCGCCTTGAGAAATGGCAGATCGTGCATATTCGGCACGTTCGACATATCAGGGAACGGCGGCAGCGGCCCCTCGTCGACGATCCTTTGCTTGCCGATCTTGCCCCAGCGCGGCATCTCGGTGGGGTCGTCCTTGTCCGTCGCGTAGCTGTGGATCAGGCTGCGCGGGCCGTACTTGTTGTAGTAATCCTGGTTGGCTGGGAACGAGTACCAGTACGGGTCGGACATCGCGTCGAGGTGATATAGATACCCGAAGAACTCGTCGAACCCGTGCACCGTCGGCAGATATTTGTTGAGATCGCCGAGGTGGTTCTTGCCGAACTGTCCGGTTGCGTAGCCGAGCGATTTGAGCACGGTAGCGAGTGTGACGGCCTGGTCGGGTATGCCGACATCGGCACCGGCCTGGCCGACCGTCGTCAATCCGGTACGGATCGGCAACTCGCCGGTGATGAAGTTGGCACGCCCCGCCGTGCAGCTCGCTTCGGCGTAGTAGTCGGTGAACATCATGCCTTCAGACGCCAGCTTGTCGAGATTGGGCGTCTTGCCGGACATCATGCCGCGGTGATAGGCGCCGATGTTGAACCAGCCGACATCGTCACCCATGATGACAAGGATGTTGGGTTTCTGCGCCTGCTGGGCAGAGGCGGGAACGCTGGCCATCGTTGCGGCGGCGCACAGCACGACAAGAGCGCCCCAGATTACTCTGAACATGCTCATGGTTACTTTCCTCGATGTTGGCCGCCGAAGCCTGGGCCGCGGCCATCGCCCAACTCCACCCACCGACCGTCTTTGCCTTGGCCGATCCACGCGGGACAACGTCTCGGGCAATCCGGTCGGATGCCTTGCGGATGGCAGATTGGTCGAAGCGCCCTGGATGCGCTATGCGGTTCCGGCAAGTTCTGGATGTTCGCCGATCGCGTTGCGTTCAAAACGAAAGATCGCCGCGGGGTTGGCCCGGTTACCCTTCGATATCGGCCCCGTAGATTCCGCTATGTCCGTTCGGCTGTTGCCTGCTTCGCTACGGGCGCAAGGACGATATCGACGCGCGGGTGCGACACAACGACCCGACGGGCAAATCACCCAAAAGTCTGTCCAGCCTTTCGCACAAAAATAAATCGCTTAACCCGTCGGGCAAATCAGCACTATGACTCCGCGCGTCTCAGCGCGAATGAGGGGCGGGTCGCGATCGTCACGAACGTTGCGGTGAGATGCGGTGGACGCGATGGGTGTGACTGACGAGCACGCCCATCACGGACGGCGAAGTCGTGTGGTTCTGGCGTCCAGCGCTTTTTTCGTCGTCGCATCAGCGAAGAAAACGTTTCGCGCGCAAGGGCTTCGCGCAGATTGGCGGTGGTGCGCTGATTCCGCCTGCCGGCGCGCAGGCCCCAATAGGCCCTATTTCACGCAAATGTCGCGCCTTGGGTGCATGCGTGTAGACCGTGCAACGGTAGGCTGCTGGCGATAGCCAATCAAAAATTAGATTAACAAAATCAATTACTTGCGCGAGTTTCTGGTTGACGGCGTCGCGATGTCGCGCAATGATCCGCGCATCGGTCCGGCCGCAGATGCCGTCGGATCGATTTCATCGCGAGGGCGGCCCACAGCCCTTGGCGCAAACCGGCAAACACCCTTCTCACTCGCCAATCTGTTTTGGGAGGCCAATCATGGTTGCCCGCCAGAAGCTGCCGCGTCGCCGTCGCGACGAGCCGCTGATCGATCCCGCGCGCGACGCCGCGCCTGAGACCGGCGGTCCGCGCAAGATGCTGACATGGCCGGAAGTGCTGGCGCTGGTGCCGCTATCTGAGACGACGATCTGGCGGATGCAGGAGCGTGGCGAGTTTCCGAAAGCGACGTTCATCTCACCGGGCCGGTCGGTGTTTTTTGAGGACGAGATCATCGCGTGGCAGCAGGCGCTCGCGAGCCAGCCGCGCCTGCTGCGACGACGCAAGGCCGGTCCCGGCCGGCCGCGCACAAAGAAGCCGACGGAATTGCCAGCAAATGGCCGGCCTGCTGGCCAAGAGCTGGCGGCGTTACCTGATCGCGACCCGACGATGGCGCGAGATCGATCAAGGCGCGCACGCACAAAGAAGCCAGCGGACGTCGAGGCGTGAGCCATGACGGTGCACGTCGTGCCATGCGCAGTGCGTGTTGCGATAATGGAGAAACCTAACATGCCCGAGAACATCGATACCGGACTCGCTGATCTGGTCAGGGAAGTCAAGGAGACGCGCGAGACCCTGCACAGGCAGGACACCGAGCGTCAGGCGCTGATCGACGAACTGAAGAAAGATCTTGCAACGCATTCGAAGTCGTCAAGCGACACGCAGGCCAAGCTGCAGCAGGTGTACGACGATCTGCGCGAGATCGTGGGCAATTTGCCGACGATAGAGCGCTTGGCCAAGCTGGTCGTTGCGACTGTCGCCAAGTGCGAGACGCTGGAGGAGCGCTTGGCCAAGCTGGAAGGAGGAACGCGGGATGGTGAATGAGCAACCAGTCGATGGAGATAATCAGCGGCTCGTGCGGATGTTCGCGCGAGACCATGGACTGGATCGCCGCCGTGCTCGGCATGACCGAGGCGCAACCGGTCCGCGCGAATCTGGACATGGATGTGCTGGATGGCGCGCGGTCGCTGGATCGAGGTCAAGACACCGGATCAGGTCGAGACCTGCGGGTCGCTGTCCGACGCGTATCCAGCGCGCTTTTTCGAGGCCGTCGTGATCGCCGCCAATGACCCTTACGACCTGTGAAGGCGGTCGATGATCGCATCGAACTGCAAAAGGAGATCGCACATGACAGAGGGGACCGGCGCTATGCCGAGCAAACAGTAGAAGGCCGCACGCGCGGGGCGAAACGCGCGGGCGGCCAACAGAAGCCGGGACACGGCTGACGACGACTGACAGTGTCGGCCATATAGCATTAATCGAGTTAGGCTTCCAAGGTTCGTTTCGTTTTTCGCCCGCGCGGTGGCCTCGCAGCCAAGCGAGGACGTGACCAATGCCTGACGACGACAATGTGGTCCCGATGCCGACCGGCGGTAAGCTGGCCGATCGCTCCGAACAGGGCGTGATGCGGGAGTTCATCAGGCGCAGCAAAGAACGTCTGAGATATCACCACCAGCGCAAGCAATGGTTCGTCTGGCACGACAATTACTGGAAAGCCGACGGCAAGCAGCTGGCATTTGCCGACGCACTCGACCTGTGCCGCGAGATCAAGGACAAGCCGGCGCAGAAGGTGCGCTTTGCAGCCGCCGTCGAGCTGGCGGCGCGCGCCCAGGTGGAAGTCGCAACCGAAGCCGATGAATGGGATCGTGACCGTCTGCTGGTCGGCACGCCGGATGGCGTGGTCGATCTGCGCACCGGAGAAATGCGCGGCGGGCGCCCGTGCGATCTGATCAGCAAGGTGACGCTGGTGTCGCCGTCTGATGACGCCGAATGCCCGGTGTTTGATGAGTTCATCGCGTTTGCGCTTGATGGTGACGCCGACAACATCGCTTTTCTCGATCGTTATCTCGGCTACTGCCTGACCGGCCTGACCTGCGAGGAATTTCTGCTGTTCCTCTACGGCAAGGAAGGCACCGGCAAAGGCACGCTGACTAAGACGGTGATGAACATCATGCATCAATATGCGCGGGCGGTGCCGATCGAGATGTTTACTGACAAGTCGACGAAGCAGGAATACTACCGCGCTGATCTTTCCGGCTATCGCTTTATCGTCGCATCCGAGCCCGCGAAGGGGGCGGCGTGGAATGAGGCATTCGTCAACGAAGCAACCGGCAGCGACATCATGAGCGGGCGCCATCCGAGCGGAAGGCCGTTCGATTTTGATCCGACGCATAAGCTGGTGATCCACGGCAACGCCGTGCCGGACCTGAAGGCTGCGGCCTCCGGATTGAAGCGGCGGCTCGGTATCCTGCCGTTCAGTCGGGTGCCGAACAATCCGGACCACGGCCTGAAGGAAAAACTGCGGGCGGAATATCCGGCGATCCTGCGGCGGATGATCAACGGCTGTCTCGCCTACCAGCGGCAGGGACTTGCGATCCCGGCCAACGTGCGCGCGGCAACGAGCGAGTATTTTGAACGCCAGGACAGGCTGAGCCGTTTCGTCGCCGACGAATGCGATCTGCTGCCGACCGCGCGCGAGCGCGCGGGCGTGATGCTGCAGGCCTACAATCAGTGGGCCGACCACAACGGCGAACGCCGCCTCAACGCCAGCGGCTTCCACGACCTGATCGAAAACGCCAGCGATCCGACGATCCGGAACGCGACCGGGCACGCGCGTGCCAGCTTCGTGCAGGGACTGGTGCTCAAATCAAAGAACGGAAAGTGGCATGGGTGAAGGATGGTGAGGGTTCTTTACGGCATTCTCTACGCGCGCGCGTAGGACAGCTATAGGTTTTATCCCTCACCATCCCTCACCATCGCTGAAATCATTCGGAAAAATCGCGAGAGTGCCGCCGCTATCGCGGCGGGATCAGCGCCTGACGGCGCTGCGCACATGGAACAAAGGGCCGGGCAGCTGCATCCGTCCCATGCGCGCCTTTTCAATTCGACGCGGCGGCACTCGTAGGAACACAGGTTCGCGTCGCGGCCACGAATGATTTATTTTTCACGCCAGCATGACATTCGACTTCGTCCGCAATCTTGATGCTTTGCGCGCCAAAAAAGGTTACCAGCGCGCCACACACGGTCGCGAAAATCTGGTCGAGCAACACGCCAGGCTCGACGTGTTCGAATTGCACCGCGCCGGACTGTTGATCGGGAATCGCGTCACGATCGCGATCGGCGATCAGCAGCAGACGATACTGATCGAGCAGGAAGCTTGGCGACGCGACGATCGGTTGCGTCCGAACTTTCTGTGTCCCGCATGTGGTCGCCGCTGCTGGCGTCTGCACGAGAAAAGCGGACTGTTCATCTGTAGACTTTGCGCCGGATACGACTACGCGTCTCGCCGTCTCAACCGCTTCGATCCGGCGTTCAATCGCGTGCTGCGGCTGAAGCGCAAGCTGGCCGCCAATCCGCGCTGTCGCAACGCCGCCGAGATCAGAACCGAAATCCGGCGCGGCGAGCGCGCGCTTGCGAAAAACCTGCGGCGGGTGTTGGCTGCGCTGGCGAAGCACGCCAGAGGTCTCGAATCATGAGCGATGTTGTTGAACTGAGCAGCGACGAGATCAGCGAGCAGATTCTCAAATTGCGCGTCGCTGGAAGCAGCGCGCGCGACATTGCCAAGCACTTCGGCATTTCGGTTGCAGAGGTGAACCGCAAGCTCGACGCCGCGCTGGGTACGATCGATAACAGGGCGCGCTCGCGCCAGCTCTTGCTCGATCTTGCGCTGATGACACACCTGCAGCGTCCGTTCGTGAAGCTGGCGATGCAGGGCGACGTGGCGGCGGCTGCTTTGGTTCTCAAGATCGCCGAGCGCCGCGCCGCCTATCTCGGGCTCGACGTGCCGACAAAGCTCGACATCGTGCAGCAGGTGCAAAGCCACCAGCCAAATTCGACCGAACGCATCCGTGGCGCGCTCGATCGCTTGATCGGGCCACAACGGCACGATCCGCCGGCCTAGCCGCACCAGTGCGGCCGATCGGAAGGCCCACCACGGGCCGCCTAAATCGATCCCAGGGCCTATCCGACAAAATATTTGATTGGCAGAACAGCAGCTTGGCGCTGTTGGTTCCGGGCGTGGAACTTGGAACGAAGTTCTGCTGCTCGCCGTAGAAGGATTTTCCGCACGCATTGAGGCTGTCGCACCTGTGCGCTACATGTAGATGACCGTTTACATGGTGCAACCAGGGAACCGTCAAATGCCGTTACTGTCCATCTCCTATATTCGCGTCTCGCGAGAGAAGCAGGGTCGCAGCGGGCTAGGGTTGGAAGCACAGCAGGCCGCGATCCGTTCATTCTGTGCCGCGCACGGCTATCAGATCGCAGCCGAATACCGCGAGGTCGAGACCGGCAAGGGGCACGATGCCTTGGAGAGAAGGCCACAACTGGCCGCAGCCATGCAGGCCGCGCGCAAGCTCGGCACCGGCACCAAGCGCAAACACGACGCTGCGCCGGTCATTGTCGCTAAGCTCTGTCGCCTGTCGCGCGACGTCGCTTTCATCTCCGGCTTGATGGCAGAGCGCGTGCCGTTCATCGTCGCCGAGCTTGGTCCCGACGTTGATCCGTTCATGCTGCACATCTACGCGGCGGTGGCAGAGAAAGAACGCAACACAATCGGCGAACGCACCAAAGCGGCGCTGGCAGCGGCGAAGGCGCGCGGCGTCGTGCTCGGCAGTCCGACCATAGCGGCCAGCAACCGGCAAGCTGCTAACGCGCATGCGGAATCGCTGCGTGCCATCATCGAGCCGATCAAGCACCTATCGACCCGCCGCATCGCCGCGATCCTGAACGAAGACGGCCACACCACGCAGCGCGGCGGCGAGTGGTCATCGGTCACGGTCATGCGCCTGCTTGATCGTCTCAAGCTGCGTTAAGGATCGAGCCGGGGGGTTGAATCGCCGGGCGCGAAGTCTCTCTCGAGGCGCTGGGGGAATATGCGCGCCAGACGATTTGGAAATTCCGGTAAGCTGCGAACCCTGCACTTACAGTTTGCGCGGCTTTGACGTGGGTCGGATTCGGACCCGGTTAGTCAGTTCACTTTTTACTCACGTGATCTGGTCACGACACCGATTGCGCGCGCCGACTCTCGCTTAAATGGCGCGCCGCTTAAGATTGAGCGAGACCACGAGCGCCGGCGGATCGTTGCCGGCGTAGCTGCGGGTCGCACGTCGCCGGCCGTGCCGATGCGTGCTTTGCGCCCGACGGTGAGCTTTCATTTTGTCTCGTGGAGTATTCCTCTGATCACGTCGGACATGACTGGTGGAGGTCGGATGCCCTGCATCAGGGCAGCCAGCAGACCGGCGAAACGGAGAAACATGAATGGGCTTAGGTACACAAGCGCCAATCTCGAGATCGCTTCTTTGTTCTGGTTGTTTGTTGCGCCCATGAAAAGATCGCGCTGCAGGTAGATGCCATCGCCCTGCTTATCGAGATCAGCGGTAGCGTCAAAAATCGATTTGGACATCCGACCGACGTTGTGCGCGTAGTAGTTTCGGAGCTTGGCAACGGCGCGAATAAATCTGGCCTGTTGATCGCTGATCAGTTCGCTCTCAAGCGCAAGCCTAACTTTCGCATCAAAGTTTGCGCCTGTTACGAAGTCAGCCAACGCTTCCCCGCCAGGGAAGGCGACCTTCGGATGCTTAAGCGCTCTTGTGACAGATTCTTCGAGCGCCTCATTTAGCAGAGGCTCGATTGTCGCATGCATCTTGACAATCGCAAGGTAGTCGGTGTCATGCCGGATATCGCCCAGCGTGCCGGCCGCGACGCCAAGATGCTGCTCGGCATCCCTGATTGTGGGCTCGATCGAGCGGAACAATTCTTCTAGGTCGGTCGTGCTCACGCTTGCCTCCGGTGTCTAGCTCCGCGATGTGCCGTGCGGACGTGTGTGTCAACATTTGTATTCGTGATGACCGCGCCGCAGAAGCACCGCGCGATACCATCCGGGCTGCTGGTTGGCAGCGGCGAGCCTGCCATGCCTGCGCGAACTCGGTTCGGGCCTCGTCGAAAGTGAAAGTTTTTCCGGGGGCCCTGTGCCGTCTTGTTCGCCCGAACGCGACGCCAAGGTCGGCCATGGGGTTGCTCGGGGTGGTTGTGAGGTGTTAGACATTCGCATTTGGTGGCCGGATGAAGACAATGAACTCAACCCTACTGAATGAGATCAATCGGGAACTTCCAAAGGGTGTCGATTGGAAGGCCGGGGCTCGAACGTATGTTCAAGAGGCTATCCATGCTTCGGGTGCCGAAACGATCATATCTTTCGGGCTTACCAAGCCGATGTATCGCCTCAACCCTGGTCCCGATATGCGCGGACTTGAGATGGCGCTACAGTATCTCTTCAACTTCGCCAACGTGCTCAAGCTCCTGCAGCTCCCGGCTGAGTCTCGACTAATGGACGTCGCTTGCGGAGCTGGCTGGATGTCCCACTATCTTAACCGATTTGGCTATCGAACTTTCGGCTTCGACATCTCCTCCGATTTCATTGACCTCGCCAAACGCCGCCTAAAGGAAGACCCCTACCTCAAGATTTCGGCAGAGCGGATCGATGGCATGTTTGCGGTACTCGACATCGAAACTGAATCCCTGGGTCGCGAGCATCTTAACAACTATGATGCCATCGTTCTGGAGAGCTGCTTACATCACTTCTTTGACCCAATAGCCGCACTCTCAAACCTTGCTCCATGTCTCAGGGAAAGCGGAGTAATAGTCTTGATCGAAGGCGAAAACCGCACCGGAGAGATTAAAAAGGTATACCTCGACGAGATGGAAGCGTTCCGCACTATTGAACGTCCCTACGAGCGCTCACAGCTCAAAGAAGTGTTAAAGGCTGCCGGGCTCCCCCACTTTGAGTTTCTCGGTCAGTTAAATGGCTTCTTCTCTGTCGAAGACCCAATCTACGGCGACGCAACCGCCCGCCTTCGTGAAGTTGAACGCGGAATGAACTTGTGCGTGTGCGCAACGAATCGGGCAGCTATCGATCGGTTACTGCCCAACCTTTGCGTTCCGCAATCAGCGCCAATTCCGGAGTCAGATTCGCCAGTTCCATCGGCACCAAATTTTCCTTGGGATGAGCTAGAGTATCTGCGTAAGCGCGAAAGTGAACTCGTGAGGCTCGTTACTGCGATTACGTCATCGAAGGGGTGGCGCGCGTTAGAGTACCTAAAGCGGCTAGCTGGCAGATAAGCCAATCCACCCGACTGCTACTTGCCGAGAGATACGTCGGTCGAGTTTCGCTCTCAAGGAGGGAGCTATTCTTTTGGGGGGCAATGAACAAGAACACGGAGGATGCGGATGTGGATCACTATCATCGCTGGAGCGGCTATCCTTGCCATTCTTGCTTGGTTGGCGATCTCCGTTTCGGGCATAATTTTTCAACGACCGCGCGATATCTCAAACCTCTTCGGCGACAAGAACACGGCATCTGAAAAGAGCGAATGACCTCAGATTCGCGTAGACGATTTTCGCTTCCTGTCGTGGGGGGATATGCGGGAGGCCTCATTGCCTGCTGGCTTCTTCTCGGCTTTGGGCGCATTCGGCCGTTCACCCTGCTTGGGTTCAATAACGATGCGCTCGTAACGCTTGCCTACATAAAGAATTACATCAACTGGAACGGATTTCGGATCAATACGTCGCTGGCCTTTCCCGGCGTCCAGGATAGCGCTTATTTCCCTTCCTTCGACTTCAGCTACCGCGCCTTCATGCGCATTGTGGCCCTTTTTGTCCACGATCCTGCAGCGATCTACTACCTACTCTACGTGGTCGGTATCGCTGCGATGTTCGGGGCAACCGTTTACGCCTTGCGATCGCTGCGCTTCAATCATTGGCTCTCGATCATCGGCGCGGTCGTTTACGTCGTATCGCCATGGCTCATTCTACGGGCACTCAATCATGATTTTCTGGCCCTTTATTTTTCTGTTCCCCTGGGCGCAGCGCTGGCGATGCGCGTCGGCCTAAGTCCAACTGGAAATATCTGGCAACGGCACGGGCGCGTTGGAACCATCGTCTCTTTGTTGCTGATCGCCACATCGGGACTTTATTACGCGTACTTCTCGCTGATGTTCATTGCGTTCATCGGAACCGTCGTGGCGCTTGCCAACCGCACTTGGCGACCAGTCCCAACGATCGCGATCTCAGCCATCATCGTCGTGCCGATCTTGCTCGTTACCGGCTTTGGAAGCGGCCTTCTCGACGTCATCGCGGGCAACATTCCGACAGTGAAACGCGCAGCGGGACAACAGCTCATCCTCGGGCTCAATTTTGCGGAAGCGACCCATCTATTCGACAGCATTCCGTTCTTGCGGTGGGTCCATAGAGAATATATCGACTTCTTCCCTTATCTGAAGTTCCCCAATGACCTTCCGGACTGGCCAGGACTCGCGTTGACCGCAACAATACTGGCTTCGCCGCTGGTCGCGGCTGCGTCTGGGTTCTCGACCGGATCGCGCTCGCATGTTGCATCGCTGATTTTTCTTGCGTCGGCGTGCACGGTGTTTGGAATCATTTACTCCATACAAGGCGGTCTAGCCTACTATGTGAACCTGTTCGTCAATCCCTCAATCCGAGGGACTGACAGGATTATTCCGTTCCTCAGCTTTTTCGCACTCGTCGTGCTGCTCGCTCTTGTTCAAGCTGGCATTGCCGCTCGCTCCGTTGTCTCGATCTCAGGAGCTGTAGCCGTGGTCGCGGCCCTTGTCGTGAGCATGATCCCGAGCATCAACGGGTTAAGGTCCCGGGTGATCGAATTGAATTCTACGCTGGCGAGAAGTGACGCGAATCTGTCCAGCATCAGGAACCTGCTGGCGGCGAAGGATCGAGAGGGTATCACCGCCGTGCTTCAACTTCCTCACGTAGTCTGGCCCGAGGCCGGCCCCATGCGAGGCTTTGATGTTTACTCGCTCATGGGCTACTTTATCTTGGATCGGCCCGGATCAACCACGCGATGGAGTTATGGCGGGTCCGAGAAGCAACCCACCTTCTTGGCGACAGCGCGAGCGATCGAGAACAACAAAACTGGACACCTAGCGGCCGCCGCTGCAAGTCTTGGGTTCGACGGCATCTCGATTGAAAAGCCGCCGTTTCAGGAAGCTGAATGGCGGACGCTTGCGGCCAACGTCAGCGCCGAGGCCTGCAAAGTTTTCGAGGATGATCTACGGATACTGTATGCCGTTCGGCCGTGTCGGTGATCAGTTCGCCGCCGACCTTCAACGGTGGCTTCGCGCGATTTCCTGATCGGACTACATCAAGTGTGTGTTGTTCACGCGCACGCTCTTTCGCGACGTTGATCCGACCGGACCGTCGTCGCGCGCCCTAGACCCAACGTGAAGGTCGCGCGTGGTACGCTGCTCCTTGCACAATCACTCGGGTCTGATCACGATCGCGTAGCGCGCGCAGGCCTCGCGCGCGTCGGTCTCTCTGTTGGTCGCGCTTCGCCTTTACGATCGCCGTTCGTCGATGATCGCCTGCCGCTCAGAATCGAGCGCGCCCATGTTGGCCTGCGCCTTCAGAAGCTCGACGCGCAACTCGCTGCGCACGCGTCCGATCCATCGTTCGAACAGCGCGATCCGCTCATCGACCGTGGTCGGTATTCCGCGTTCACGGAGCAGCCGGTTGAGCGCAATCTGCTCGTCCTCGATGCCGTGCATCGGGCTGTTGCGCGCCTCGGCCACGCGCCGCGCCAGCTCGGCGAAGGTGGATTCGATTTCAGCTTCGCTCAGCATCGGCGCACTCCTTCGCGTCGGCGCCGGATCATGCGCGGCGTCACGACGCGGACTAAATAGTAACCGGCGCGCATGCGCGATACGCTGGCGGCGGAAAGCCGCCGCTCCTCGCAATGCGGCAGCCGATGGCCGTAGAACGGTCCCGGCAGGTCGCCGGTGCCGTGATGATGCCGGCAGTGGCAATATGGGCAATCATCAATCACAAGGCTGCCGCCGCCGATGGCGCGGCAGGCTACCACAGGCGCGCCCGCGCCGGCGGGCATATGTGTGTTCATGTCAACCTCCTCTGATGCTCGGAACGGACCTTGGCTTGGCGGTCGGGCCCGTTTCGTTTTCGCGCGGGTCAGTTGATGCGCAAGAGCCTTGCCGCATTGGTGCAGATCACGCCGCCGCCCAATCTGGCGAACAACTTGAACAGGACGCAGGCGCCACTTGAATATGGGTCGGGCAGAATCGTCAGCGCCCTGCGGTTCACCAGCATGTAGGCCGCTTTCCAGCCGCCGAACGCGACCGCCACGTTACCCGGCGCGACGTCGGGCATGTGCTCGCTGATGATGACCGGACTGCCGTTCAGGAGATAGCGCTCCGGCTGGGTCGGATCGGCCATCATGATCGGGCGGCCGTTGGCGTCGCTCATCGTCAGCGTCAGCGCAAACGTGTTCTGGTTCATCAGATAGGCGCCGCCCGCGCCGTGGTACTGCACCGGCACCTGCCATTTCAGCAGCAGCAAGTCCTGCCACGTAAACTGACCGGCCGGCGAATTGTCCGACGTCTCGCAAACCGGAATGCCCGCCGCCGGATTGAGAATGCCGACCGGCATGCCGATGCCGCTGCCAGTGGCGATGGCGCGTGAGGCGATGCGGCGCACACCCTGCTGCCCCTTCTGCGTGATCCAGTTCTCGATGTTGATGCCGGCGTCGTCCAAAAAGCTGCGCGTCGCGCAGATCAGGCCGCGCAATTCTTCCGGCTTCAATTCCAACTGTCCGAGGCCACGGGCGACGTCGGCGCCAGAGGCATTGACCGCGCAGTCGGTCTCACAGGCCCAGCCGAACAACTCCTCGCCGTCGACGTTGTCGACCAGAAATTGCACCGAGGCGCCGGCGATCGTCATGCTGTCGACCACGCCGGTGAGGTCGCCGGGATCGGTCAAACAACTCAGGATGCGATTACTGATTTCCGGCGGCACCAAGACGCCGATGCCGCCGAGCGAGAACTCGCTTAAAGCTTTGCGCTCCAGGTCGGGCATGCGCGCGAAATCGCCGGCGCGCAGGTAGCTGGTGAACGAGCGCGCTGCGGTCATCGCGGTGTCGATGTCCTGCGAACCGAAGCTGACCGGCGCTATCGCGGTCGCGCCGTTCTTGCACACCAGCCGCGTCGTCAGATAGTCGTGCGCGTGCTTGCGCTCCAGCGCCACGTCATCGCCGCCGTCGAAGCCCGGCCGCTTCAGCCGAAGCAACTCGCCGTTGATCGCACCTTCAAGTCCATCGAGCCGCGCCCGAAACGCATCGACTTCGTCCTTGGTGACGAAGGTCTCATTCAGATGCGCGCGCGTTTGCTGCACCTCGCGCACGAGGTCGGCAAGTCCGTCACTCATGTAGTCCTCCAAACGTCAGTGCGCCCGGCCGGCAGGCGCGGGTTGTCCTCCTTGATCTCCTTTTGGGTGTGGTCGCAGCGAGCATAGACCGAAAATGACGGGTCGGAAATATTGTTGCGCGCCGCAAACGAAATCGACGCACCGACCATTGCGCGACCGATGCGCCGACTCGGACTGACGTTTGGAGGCCGGGCTTTCCGGCGGCGTCAGTGTAGCACAACAACGAGCGGCTGCGCGTGGCGTCGCCCTATCTGCGTCGCCTGAAAAGGTGATCGGCGCGGACGGCAAGAGCTATCCTGCCAAGCGAAAGCAGCAGCCCAGCACAAGAACGATGAATCCGTCGAGGACCGCGCGCCGCGTCTTGTGCTGAATTAAATCGAGGCATGACGATGCAGAGCGCCGCTGCCAAGGCAGGCCTTGTATCAATCGGTGATCCGGCCACGTCTCGCGATGGCGAGGCGCGAGCAAGGCAGCGTCGGCTAAGCGTCGGAAAGACATAGAAAAAAGCAGTGCGAAACGACGGGATTCCCAACTTAACCGGATTCTGTGAAAAATATCAAAAACGTGCTTGCTGAAATCAGCAAGCACGTTTAATGGATTTTCATGCAGCCATCATGAGGATCCAATGATCGACGACACGCCACAGAGCAAGGGCGGCCAAGCGCGGGCCGACAGGCTGAGCACCGATGAAATCCGCGAAATCGCGTCGTCGGGCGGCATGGCCAAAAGCAAGAAGGTCAAGGAGCTGGCGGCTAAGCTGCCCAAGGCTACCCACCAGGGGAAAATGGTGGTTGGTGACCTTGAGCTTGATTGCTACGTGTTGGCCGACGGCCGGCGCCTTTTCCATAAACGAGGTATGGCGCGCGCGCTCGACATGAAGTCGGGCGGCGGCAACGTCTTTCTACGGGCGGTTAAGCGCAAGGGGCTTGGATCCGAAATCAGTGATTCGCTGCTTAAGAAAATTGAAACTCCTATTGTTTTCAAGCCTCTGACACAGGATCTAGCGCACGGCTACGACGCCGATGTGCTGGTTGATGTTTGCAAGGCTGTCATACGGGCCGCCGACGCCGACAAGTTGATCAGCTCGCAAGATGGTTTGGTTGCGCAAGCCCGGATCCTATTACAGGCCTTTGCCAAGATCGGCGTTACCGCCCTCATTGATGAGGCGACCGGCTATCAGCAGGTTCGAGACCCGAACGCGCTGCGGATCCTAGTCCAACAGTATATCGAGGCGGAGAAACGCGAATGGGAAAAGCAATTTCCCGATGAATACTATGATGAACTGAATCGCATCTATGGCAGCAAGCGCTTAACTACCACCGGATCCGGTGCTGTGATCCAAAATCGACCGCAGCACTTTGCCAATTTCACGCGGTCCCATGTCTACCGCCCGCTAGAGAACGGTGCCGTCCTTGAAGAACTCGACCGGATCAATCCGAAAATCGACAAGAAGGGAACTCGCCGGGCACGCTTTCATCAGCATCTTACCCTCGGCTATGGCATCGAGAAATTGAAGCGGCAGGTCGGCGAGGTCATGACGCTGATGAAGGTTTCGGACACCGTCAGCCAGTTCAAGAGGCTTTTCGCAAAACGGTTTCCGCAAAATGGCACGCAGCTTTCATTCTTAGATGATGAAGTATGAACTTTTTGCTTGGCGCTAAGCATTAGCAAGGGCGGTGACCGCAAATCACGGTCGCGCAACGCTACCGTGATCGCGCCACCAAAGCTGCCAGAACCTTGGCGTCACTAAGTTGCAATCGTCGCGGTGGAAGAAGCTGGCGGCGCTGCCGGCAGCCGCCTTCTAGACGGTGCTGCGGCGGGCCAAGCAGGCCGCGAACGAAGCCCGACCGAGAGACCGGGCTTCCGAATTGGTCAGGCGGCGAGACGCAGGTCGGTGTCCGCCTGCTTCCCCGGTGCGGCCTCGCCGATGATCCGCCGAAGCTCGGTCGCCCACGCCTGCAGGACTTCGCGCTTCTCTTTCATCTCGCGACCCTCCGCGTGGACGTAGTGTCTGCCGGTGACGGGTGGTAGCTTGATGCCGTCCTCCGTCGTCACGCGATGATCCAGGCAAAGCGCGATCTTCGACAACGGCTGACCGATCCCACGCGCCCAGCTCGCCGCAGTCCGGCGCAAATCGTGCGGCGTGAACGGCTTCAGCCCGAGCAGCGCGCAGATGCCGGGCGTCTTGACCTTGCCCTTGACCTTGGTGCCGCGTAGCGCGGTCGACATCGCCTTGCGGTGCAGCGGTTGGTCGTCAAGCGGGCTGGCGAACACGTATTGCTTGTTCGATCCCTTGAGCGCTTCCCGAATGATCTCGACCGCGAGGGTCGACAATGGCTGATGGATCACGCGGCGCTTCTTGACCCGCTTGAGCGGCACGTCGAAGCGCGGGCTGCTGCCGTCGAGATCGACCAGCTCGTCACGGTGCGCGCCGAGCAGCTCGGCCGAGCGCAGCATGGTCACCAGCTCGAACTTGAGCGCCAGCCGGGTGCGCCGGTCCCACGGCATGTCGTCGCGGTCGAGGCCATGCCAGAAAACCCTGATCTCTTCCTCGGACAAGACGCGGGTGCGCGGATGCTCGTCGTCGAGCTTCGGCAGGTTCACGCACGGCGAGGTGGTGACGTACTCGCGCCCGGCTTCCGCTGCCCAGTTGAACAGGCCCGACGCTGCGCGGCGCATATGGCGGGCGTTGCTGACTGACGGCTTGCCACCGTGCCTGCCGGCGACGATGTCGTTCGACAGCTCCGCGATGTCATGCTTGGTGACCTCGCTGGCCAGCTTCTTGCCGAGGCGCGGCGACAGGAAGCGGCGCATGTGGCTGGCATATTGCGCCCAGCTCTCGATGCGCGGGCGCATCTCGCCGTCCGGTTTCCTGACCGGGGTTTCCATCCATTCGATCCGCTCCTCGATGATCTCATCGACGGTCTTGCCCTGCTTCGCCCTGTTCGCCTTGTGCGCGCGGAAGGTTTCGGCCATCGCCTCGCCGCCGCGCGCCTTCAGCGCGTAGACCTTGGCGCGGGCATGCTCGACGGTGAAGGTCTCGGGATTATGGATGCCGAGCCACGCGGTGCGCTGGCGGCCGACGGTCCGGTCGGTGAACTTGAAGCAGAAGGTCGCCACGCCAGCGGTGGTGATGCTGACGTAGAGGCCGGGGCACTTGCGATCGTATTTCTTGGTGCGCCGTGCGACGCCCTTCTCGCACAGGCGGTCGGTCAGGATGACGCTGCTGCCCCGTGTGCGCCGGGCGGCGGTTATGCTACGATTGGTCATGGTTTCAGCTCTCCAAAGGGTTGTGGACCATTTGGGCTCGGCTGTGCGTTCTCTCGGTCCGTGGAAGGGTGAGAGGCCGTAGGGCCGGGCCCTGTTTTTGGCAAAGCGCGCGCTGAAAGCCGATCAAGAGGTTAGCGAAAAGCCGCTTGTTTCAAAGGGTTTTGTTGCTTTCAGACGTTTTCGCCTACTTGCAAAATATAGTCGTGTGGTTCTGGCGCCCCGACGCTGGCGCTAAGCTTGCGGGAAGTATCCCGCAGGCGACGGTGGCAAGAAAGCCCGGTCACCGGGAAGAGCACGAAGTAAGCCGTAACACCATCGCGCAGGGAAAGCCGGAGTTGCTTCGGTTGACCTGTGGTCCTACCCCCGTGCTTTTTGTTGCACGGGGCCCACGGGTGCAACCGGCACCCGGCTTTCCCTGCGCCCTCTGTTCGATGAGAGGGTGAAACGAGACGCAAAGCTCGGACGCATCGCGCCGCGAGAACGCGGACTCACATCCCCTCCGCTGTTTGAAATTGAATCCGAATCTCACCCCACGTCGTCCCGGGCTTGACCCGGGACCCATAACCACAGGATGTCGTGATGTGCTCCGCTGTAACCGCTTGTGCTCACGCAACAACGCCTCCCTGTGGTTATGGGTCCCTGCTTTCGCAGGGACGACACCGGTGCGGGTCTTGGGAGAATCGTAAGGGTGCGGACGCCGCGAGCGTTACTTCATCGCTCCGAAGCGGCTGTCGAAGGAGTTTGAGTGCACGATCGGCTGCGAGCCGGCGAGCTGCGCATCCCTGGCTGCCGGCGCGGCTGCGGCGGTCGAGGTGGCCGGCGCGTCGGTGACGGTCGGCTTGAGCGCCGGCTTGGCGGCGCGAGCATGGGATCGTCGATACTCACAATTCCCGCGCATTCGAAAATGCGAACGAGGAGACCCGCCGCGTGTTCTCGTCCAGGATCAGCGTGCGCGTGATCGGCGGCTCGGCGCGCTGGGCGCAGTTCTCGCGCTCGCAGAGGCGGCAGTTGACGCCGATCGGCGTGCCCTCGGCTTTCTCGAGGTCCATGCCGGCGGCGTAGACCAGGCGCGAGGCGTGGCGGATTTCGCAGCCCAGGCTGATGGCAAAGCGCGGCTGCGGCAACGGGTGCGGCGCGATCGGCCGGCGCACCATCTGCGCGATCGAGAAATAGCGCGTGCCGTCGGGCAGCTCGATCACCTGCTTGAGCAGCCGGTCCGGCGTGTCGAAGGTCGAATGCACGTTCCAGAGCGGGCAGGTGCCGCCGAACTTCGAGAACGGAAAGGTGCCGGAGGAGAAGCGCTTGGACACGTTGCCGGCATTGTCGACCCGCAGCATGAAGAACGGCACGCCGCGCGCGTTCGGCCGCTGCAGCGTGGTCAGGCGATGGCAGATCTGCTCGAAGCCGGCATTGAAGCGCTGCGCCAGCACATGCACGTCGTAGCTCAGCGCCTCGGCCGCGGCGAGGAAGACCTGATACGGCATCATCGCGGCGGCGGCGAAATAGTTCGCGAGCGTGATGCGGTAGAGCCGGCGCGACGTATCGTCGAGCGGGCCGGCGCGGCCGACGATGGAATCGATGCTTCCGCCGCATTCCGCAAGCCCGATCTGCAGCGCGAGCTGGAAGGTGCGGCTCGGCGTGTCGACCAGCTCGGAGATCAGGAGCTGCCGGCGATGGCGGTCGAACCGCCGCAGCGTCTCGCGCATCACGTCGACAGGCATGATCCGCGTCACGATCGAATGCTTTTCGCGCAAGCGCGACGAGAGCGCCGCGAACAGCCCGTCGGCGGCCACGTTCAGCTCGTCGCGCAGGTTCTCCGCCGCGGTCTCGAGCTCGGGGAAATAGTTGCGGTTGGCCTCGATCAGGTCGCGCACGCGCTCGATCGGATTGGCCTCGAAGCGGGCGCCCTCGTTGCGGTCGGCCATCTGGGCGGCGACCAGGGTCTCGCCGCGGCGGGCCTCGGTATAGGCGGCGTAGAGCCGCTGCAGCGCATGGGTCACGCCGGGGCAGAGCTCGGCGAGGTCGCGAAGTTCCTGCTTGGGAACGTCGATCTGGCGGAACAGCGGATCGGAGAAGATCTCGTTGAGCTCGGCAAAGAAGCGGTCCTCGTCGGCGGTCGCGAGGTCACGCAGGTCGAGGTCGTAGGTCTCGGCGAGGCGGAGCAGGATCTGCGCCGTCACCGGGCGCTGGTTGCGCTCGATCAGGTTGATGTAGCTCGGGGAAATGCCGAGCCCCTCGGCGATCTGGGTCTGCGACAGCCCCAATTGCTGCCGGATCCGGCGGAATCGGGGGCCGACAAACAGCTTTTTTCCAGCGTCGGCAGGCATGGCAGTGTTCCTGACCTAATTATTTACAAAATTTACAAAATGACATTTAACACAAGAACTCATGTTACATGACATCACCATTCGAATGCAAGGTATCTGTACTATTTCCGGCGCTTCGCGTTTAGCTCCTGACACGCATTTCGCAATGCACTGTCACGAATGTCGATTGAAAGACGAACGGCGAAGACAAGGATCACGCACATGAACTACCAGCCACGTGGGATCAGCGACCGGGCTATCCAGGGACCGGCTTCCTATCTGAGCGAGATTGAAGCCGCCGAAGCACTCCTCAAGACCAAGGACACGTGGAACGGGGTGACCGCCGAAGCCGTGGCGCGCATGCGTCTGCAGAACCGCTTCAAGACCGGCCTCGACATCGCCCGCTACACGGCGGCGCTGATGCGCGCCGACATGGCCGCCTATGACGGCGACCCCACCAAGTACACCCAGTCGCTCGGTTGCTGGCACGGCTTCATCGCGCAGCAGAAGCTGATTTCGGTCAAGAAGCATTTCGGCACGACCGATCGCCGTTACCTGTACCTGTCCGGCTGGATGATCGCCGCGCTCCGCTCCGAGTTCGGACCGCTGCCCGACCAGTCGATGCACGAGAAGACCTCGGTGCCGGCCCTGATCGAGGAGCTCTACACCTTCCTGCGTCAGGCGGATTCGCGCGAGCTGAACGATATCTTCCGCGCGCTCGACGCCGCCCGCAAGGAAGGCGACAAGGCGAAGGAAAAGGCGCTGATCGAGAAGATCGACAACTTCCAGACCCATGTCGTGCCGGTCATCGCAGACATCGATGCCGGCTTCGGCAACGCGGAAGCGACCTATCTGCTCGCCAAGAAGATGATCGAAGCGGGCGCCTGCGCGCTGCAGATCGAAAACCAGGTCTCGGACGAGAAGCAGTGCGGCCACCAGGACGGCAAGGTCACCGTGCCGCATGAGGTCTTCCTGGCGAAGATCCGCGCCTGCCGTCACGCGTTCCTTGAGCTCGGCGTCGAAGACGGCGTCGTCGTGACCCGCACCGACTCGCTCGGCGCCGGCCTCACGCAACAGATCGCCGTGAGCCACAAGCCCGGCGACATCGGCGACCAGTACAACAGCTTCCTGGATTGCGAGGAAGTGACGGCCGCCAACGCTCGGAACGGCGATGTCATCATCAACCAGAACGGCAAGATGATGCGTCCGAAGCGGCTGCCCAGCAATCTCTATCAGTTCCGCCCCGGCACCGGCGAAGACCGCTGCGTGCTGGACTGCATCACCTCGTTGCAGAACGGCGCCGACCTGCTGTGGATCGAGACCGAGAAGCCGCATATCGAGCAGATCGCCAAGATGGTCGATCGGATCCGCAAGGTGGTTCCGAACGCGAAGCTGGCCTACAACAACTCGCCGTCCTTCAACTGGACGCTCAACTTCCGTTGGCAGGTCTACGACGCGATGAAGGAAGCCGGCAAGGACGTCAGCAAGTACAACCGTGCCGAGCTGATGAAAGCGGAATACGACAACACGCCGCTGGCAATCGAAGCCGACGAGCGCATCCGCACCTTCCAGGCCGATTCAGCCGAGCGTGCCGGCATCTTCCATCATCTGATCACGTTGCCGACCTATCACACGGCAGCGCTGTCGACTGATAATCTCGCGAGGGAATATTTCGGCGAGCAGGGCATGCTTGGGTACGTGAAGAACGTTCAGCGCCAGGAAATCCGTCAGGGCATCGCCTGCGTCAAGCATCAGAACATGGCTGGCTCCGACATCGGCGACGATCACAAGGAGTATTTCGCCGGCGAGGCCGCGCTGAAGGCGGGCGGCGTCCACAACACGATGAACCAGTTCGGCTAACGGCGGAATTGATCAGTCTGGGTCTGGTCGGATTCCAGGCGGATCACGCCACTCGGACAACAGGAGACTGATAATGACCACAGGCAGCAATTTCTGGGTGATCGGCGGTGAGTTCGGTTCGATGAACTTCCACAAGCTCGTCGAAGGCTCGGCCCAGGTCAAAGGTCCGTTCAAGACCCGCAAGGAAGCGGAGGACTGCTGGCGCGAAGTGTCGGAAGAGAACCGCCACAAGGCCGGCGTGCGCTTCTCCATCGTGGAAGAGCCCTCCCGCGTCCCGGCCTGAGGCTGCTGCCGGCAGTCGGTGTTTTTTGAAGAAAACGTCCAAGGGCGGACGGCCCCATCCGGATTTCCGGGTGGGGCTGTCTGATTTCGGGACGCCCGTTGGGGATAACTGCCGCGATAACCCCTTGGGAACCAACGGCCTTTGCGGACGTAACGGTTACTGATAGGTTAATAGGCGAACAACCCGTCAGGACGAGGCCGCAAGGGATGTCGGACGCCCAGAATACCGGCAATGCCGCGAGCGATATGCGGCCGACGCTGCGCGAAGCCCTGCGGAAAGCGCGGATCGAGGCGGCCGACCGTACCGGCGTCGTCGTCGAACTGCGCGATGCCGAGGTGGCGCGGCTGGAGATCCTGAACGAGGCGCTCGATCCCTTGTTCGCGCAGGTGCCGGAGAAGGTTGACCTGTTCGACCGCGGCATCAGCCAGGGCGAGACGCCGCGGCTGTGGATCGACGTCGTCGCCCATGTCGTGATGGGGCGCGACAAGCGCGTCTACCGCTTCGTGCAGGACACCCGCTTCGGCCGCATCGTGCTCGCCGAATCGCACGACGTGCCTGTTATCGTCGATGCCGTCACCGACTATGTCGCCCGCCGCATGATCGAGCGCGAGCATGCGATGGTGGCGACCCCCAAGGTGGTGGAGCCGGTGCCCGCCGAGAAGCCGCGGCGCCGCCGCGGGTTCTGGATGTTCGTGCTCGGCTTCATCCTCGGCGCGCTCGCGCTGTTCGCCCTCGCACTGTATGCGAGCCTGCAGAATCTCTAGCGGCGTCACATCAAGCGCGTGTCGCTCAACCGCCCGACCCGCAGGTCGTCGCCGATCCCGCGCACGATCTGCTCGCAGCGCCAAGCATTGCCGTCACGCTCGATCGAAAACAGATTATACGCCGCCGCCGGATAATGATGGCGGGGCAGCGCCGAAGCCGAGGGCACCCCGATCGCCGGGATCTTGCCGTTGGGTCCGTCGAACCACATCGTGGAGTGGATGTGATCATGGCCGTGCAGGATCAATTCCACGCCGTATTGCTTGATGAGATCGAGCAGCTTGTGCGAATCCGTCAACCGCTTGACGCGCGCATCCGAATGCAGGGGATGGTGGACTAGCAGCACGCGGAATGCGCCTTCGGACGACAACCCCGCCAGCATCCGCTCGAGCGCTGCGAGCTGCGCGTGGCCGAGCCAGCCGGTCGCCATCAGGGGCGGCGTCGGCACTGCGGAGGACGTGCCGATCAGGGCCACCGGACCGCGCCGGCGCAGGAACGGAAACGGCGTGGCGCCGTCTGCGTCATCGCCGCGCAGATAGTCGGCAAACATGGTGGCAAAGCGATGCCGGGTCGCCCGCACATAGGCGTCGTGATTGCCGGGAACGACGGTCACGCGATCCGGCGGGCCGACGCTTTCGAGCCAGGCATGCGCTGGCTTGAACTCCGTCTCCAGGGCCAAGTTGACGAGGTCGCCGGTAATCGCGATGTGATCCGGGTGTTGCCCCTGCAGGTCCGCCACCAGCGCGTCCAGCACCTCGCGGCGATGATATTTGTGGCGGTTGCGGGTCCAGTTCAGATAGCCGAAGGCGCGCTTGCCTGCGAGGTCGCGCAGCCGCGCCACCGGCAGCGGCGGCAGATGCGGATCGGACAGATGCGCCAACCGAAACGCCGCCATCATTCCGTCCCTGTTGGCTTGTCCGTGATATACAGCCGCGGCATGGTCATTCCCTGATGGTCCGCATTCTATTGGCAAGCGGGCGCCTTCCGCGCAAGGATCAAACGTCGTTGTCGTTCCAGTCGAGGTTTTCGTGACGATCCTGATGGATTTGCGCAGGCGCTACGAGCCGCAGCTCAGGCGGGTGTTCCACCTCTATTTCCGGCTGGCCCGCGGCATGACGCTCGGCGTGCGCGGGGTCGTGCTCAATCACGAGAACAAGGTGTTCCTGGTCAAGCACAGCTATGTCAGCGGCTGGTACCTGCCGGGCGGGGGCGTCGAGGTCGGTGAGACGCTGATGGAAGCGCTGCGGCGCGAGCTTATCGAGGAGGGGCGCATCGAGCTTGCGGGCAACCCGGTGCTGCACGGCATCTTCCTCAACCGCCACGTCTCCCGCCGCGACCATGTCGCGGTCTATGTCATCAGGCAGTACCGCCAGGACCGCCTGCCGGAGCCGAACCACGAGATCGTGGACACGGGTTTCTTCGATCCGGCGGCATTGCCCGCCGACACCACGCCCGGCACTCGCCTTCGGATCGCCGAAGTGCTCGACGGCGGGGCGCCGATCGCCACATGGCGCTAGCGAGCGCTTGTGTTAGAAGACGCATCCTTGAACATGGAACGCCGCGACAGGGGCCGGATGAAACAATTGAAAACCGCCTTCGGCGTCGTGTTGCTGCTGATCCTGATCAGCAACATCTGGACGATCTCGAAATGGAACGAGAGCCGCGGCGTCTACGATGACATCTGCTATCTCCGCCAGTCGCATCTGTTTCAGCGGTTCGGCGCAAGCGGCCTGGACACGAACATCAGCAGGGATGACGACCGCTATATGTTGCGCAAGCTCGAGGAGATCCACTTTCCGGATCCCGGCGATCCCGCGCGCTTGCCGTGCCATACCTTCACCGCGGCATTGAACAAGGTCGTGCTGCAGTATCCACCGGGCACCGGCTTCGTGCTGGCACTGTTTCCGGCGGGCTTTCAGGTGATCCCGCTCTATGTCGTCGCCTCAGTCGCGATTTTCGCCTTCGCGCTGCTCGGTCTGGCCCGCGCTGCCACGCGTTCCGCTGTCGCGCTCGCCGGCGTGTTCGGCATCGTGGCGCTCTACCTGATGATCAATCCGACCAAGGCGAGCTATTCGGTGGCGCCGACCATGATCGTCTGCGCACTGGCCGGATTCCTGACCGCGCGGCTGTTTGCCAGTGCGAGCGCGCGTCGCATCCTGCTCGCCGCGCTGGTCGGCTTGCTGATCGGGCTCTCCGTGAACTTCCGCCTGCCGAACTTGTTTCTGTCGGCGGGCTATGCGGTTTTCTTCCTCATCGCCTTCCTGCGCGCACGGAACATGAACACCTTCTGGCAGGGTCTTTCGTTCGGCATTGCGTTCCTGATCGGCATGGCGCCGACATTGATCGCGAATGCGATCAATGCGGGAAGCCCGTTCTCGACCACCTATGGCGGCGTCGACGCGGTGCCGCCGGAATTGGATGCGGCCGTCCTGGTGCAATATGTGCGAGATGCACAATTCCCGCTGCTGTTGATTGCGATCGCCTGGGTGGTAGCGTTGTGGCGAACCGGAGGGCGTCTCGCCACAAGACAGATTGTCGTCGTGGTCACGCTCAACCTCGTCATCAACCTGATCTTCTTCATGAGCCATCCCGTCTTCACGCCCTATTACGTGATCCCGATCGTCATGCTGTCACTGTGGACGCTGTTGTTCGCGACTCTGGATCATTGGGCCTCAAAATCCGCGGACGATTTTGGCTTGCCACAAAAGGCGAGTGCCTGATGGTGAGCGAGCATATCTCCTCATTGCGCATCGCGGTGCTTGTGCCGTGCTTCAACGAGGAAGCGGCGATCGGCACCGTGGTCGCCGATTTTCGCAAGGCGCTGCCAGAGGCGCAGGTCTTCGTCTATGACAACAACTCGCGCGACCGCACTGCCGAGATCGCGCGTGCGGCCGGTGCAGAGGTCCGCAGCGAGCGGCGCCAGGGCAAAGGGCATGTGGTGCGGCGGATGTTCGCCGACGTTGACGCGGACATCTATGTCCTGGTCGATGGTGACGCGACCTATGATGCGCCGAGCGCCCCGCGCATGATCGAGGCCGTGGTGAACGATCATCTCGACATGGTTGTCGGCGTCCGGATCGATCAATCCGTGGCTGCCTACAGAAGGGGCCACCGCACCGGCAACCGGATGCTGACCGGCTTCCTGTCCGCCGTGTTTGGCCACGAATTTCGCGACATGCTGTCCGGTTACCGGGTATTCTCACGCCGCTTCGTCAAATCCTTTCCGGTGCTGTCGGACGGTTTCGAGATCGAGACCGAGCTCAGCGTCCACGCGCTGGAGCTGGCGTTGCCGGTCGGCGAGATCGAGACGCCCTATTATGCCCGGCCGGAGGGATCGGTCAGCAAGCTCAACACCTGGCGCGACGGGTTTCGGATTCTCGGAACCATCCTGAGGCTCTACCGCTCGGAAAAACCGTTGCGGTTTTTCACCGTCATCGGGGTGGTTCTCGCGCTGATCTCGATCGTGCTGGCGATCCCGATCGTCATCACCTTCATCGAGGAGGGTATCGTGCCACGGCTGCCGACGGCGGTGCTGTCGACCGGCCTGATGATCGTGGCGATGCTGTCGGTCTCGTCAGGGGTGGTGCTCGATACGGTGACGCGCGGCCGCCGCGAGATGAAGCTGCTTGCCTACCTGTCCCAGCCGGCCATTAACAAGAAATGATGCGGGCGATGGACCGCGCCCGATCCAGGTGCTATCCCGCGCCTCACCATGAGTGATTTGTCGCTGACCATCCTGCCGGAAACGGCGAACGACGCCCAAGCGATCGAGCGCCTGCACGAACGCACGTTCGGGCCCGGCCGCTTCGTGCTCAGCGCCTATCGGCTGCGCGAGCACGTCGACCACCTGCTCGATCTGTCCTTCACCGCGCGCATCGGCACGCTCCTGGTCGGTTCGGTCAGGCAACTGCCCGTCATGATCGGCGACACGCCGGCGTTGATGCTGGGTCCATTGACGGTGGAGCCGCCGTTCCGCGGCCGCGGCGTCGGCCGCGCGTTGCTCGACCGTGCGCTCGCTGACGCCAAGGCCAAGGGGCATCGCCTCGTTATTCTCGTGGGCGACGAGCCTTACTATAGCCGGGTCGGCTTCAAGGTGATCCCGAAGGGCAGGGCGACCATGCCCGGCCCGGTCGACTACAACCGCCTGCTGGTCGCCGAACTCGTGGAAGGCGCCTTCACCGACGTCTCCGGTCCGATCGGCCCCGATTGGAGCAAGGCGCGGTAGGGTAGGTTTCTCCCTCTTCCACCGGCCGCGGAAGAGGGAGAAGGGAAGTCTCAGAACTTGAGGTTCGCAAAGGCCCTTACGCCAATGCCGGGCAGCAACACTTGGTCCTTGGTATAGGAGACGGAGTTGCGGATGTTCTCGTTGAGCAGGTTGTTGCCGACGAGGCCGATCGTCATCTCGCGTGCGCCGAACCAGGATGGATCGAGCGTGGTCTTGTAGCTGACCTCCGCCCTTAACAGGTTGTAGCCCGCCGTCGGCGTCTCGGCGATCGGAGCGACGTCGTTCTGTGCAAACGCGTGCAGCAGGTTGACGCGCGTGAACCAGTTGGCGTCGCGCCAATAGACGCCGCCGCCGACGCGCATCGGAGGAATGCGGGGCACGTTGGTGCCGTCACTGAAGGTGGCGCGGACGACGTCGAACTGGTTCTCGATGCCCCAGATGCCGCCATTGAGTGGTCCGATATCGAGCTGGCTCTGGAATTCGCCGCCGCGGAAGGTGGCGTTGCGCTGGGAATAGACCGCCTGGTTCAATTCGCCGTCGGGCGCGCCGCAGGAATTGAAGTCCTCGTCACACATCACGCCGGTCAAGCGGCGAAAGATGAAGTTATCGAAATGGGTGTAGTAGGCGGTCGCCTCGAAGCGGAACGGTCCGGTCGCCTTGCGCAGGCCGATCTCGACCGATTTCGCGGTCTCGATCGTCAGATTGGGATTGCCGATATCGAATGTGGCGGTGGCGTCATGCGGGCCGCGCGAAAACAGCTCCGCCGGCTTCGGTGCACGCTCGACATATTGCGCGGTGATGCTGCCGACGAGATCGTAGGGCAGGTTCTGGATCAATCCGATGCTGCCGCTTTTCGGCGTAAAGGACGGATTGCGCGCGATACTGAACTGCGGATTGCCGTCAGGCAGGAAGTCGGCCGGAAAATCCGGCGTTGAGCCGTGCAACTCGACATGCTCGATACGGCCGGCGATCTGTGCCTTGGTCGTCTCGGAGAATTTGAACTCGTTGAAGACGTAGCTTGCGACGCGGTTGTTGTTGTTCGGATTCCACAGGCCGTTGAACAGCGAACCGGGATCGTCGGGGCTGGGCGCGGTCAATTCCTGGTGGCCACCCTGGACGCCGAACGCCGTGGTCACCTCGGCAAAGCGTGCGTTGAACGGCATCAACTGTACCTCGACGCGGGCCTCCTGCTCCTTGTTGGTGAAGGTCTGGCGTACGCCGTCGCTGAAGGGATCGGCTGGATCGGCCAGCCCAAGCTCGTTGTGTCTGTAGTCGGTTGCGCCGGCCCAGAGACGGATTGCATCGATGGCCGCCGCATCCGGCCGGTATTCGCCCTTCATGGTGATCTTGGTCTGATGTGCGTCGATCCGAGTCTGATGGTCGGCGCCGTCGATGCCGGGGATGTGATAAAGTGAATCGTTTTGGGTAATTGCAGCGCCGATAAAGCCGCCGTTGAAGATATACGAGCCGCCGATCGAGGCTCCATCCGCTTGCGCCGCCGAGTTGGGTTGGCGGTAGTTCACCGGCCTCGACGTGTCAAACAGGTAGGGATAGCTCGGGATGTCGTAATCGCCGGACTTGCGACCAAAGGCGTCGGCGTGGAACGCGAAATTGCCTGCGCCGGTATCGAGCAGGATGCCGCCGTCGACGCCACGATCGGCGGAGTTCACGGCGGTTCGCGTCTCGACGTTCACGCAAGGTGACGAAGGCGCGCCAGCCAGCGGCGCTTTCGCCGGCAGGCCGTAGGTCTGGAACGGCGGGGCCGCGCATGAGGGAAGGGCGTCCGGAATGCGGTTGTTGGTCGCGCTCACGACGCCACCGATCGAAGTCGAACCGTAACGCATCGCCGCCGGACCACGAATGACCTCGACCTGGTTGGTGGCAAGCGGATCAACCGGCACGTAATGATCTTCGCCAAGATCCGAGGCGCCGCCGGCGTTGTTGCCGTTCTCGATGATTCCAACGCGATTGACGTCGAGACCTCGGATAATCGGCCGGCTCGAAGCGCCAGGTGCGAAAGTTGAGCCGGTGATGCCCGGTTTGGAAAACAGGAGGTCACCGAGCTGGGCGGTGCCCTCACGGCGAATTTCCTCGTTCGGCACCACGGTGACCGTTGCGAACTGATCGGTCACGACCTGCAGCACGCCTTGCTGTGGCGCTGGCGGCGCGGCCGGCGCGGGCTGCGGCTGTTGCGCCACGCGCTCGCGATTGCGGCCGGGCGTGCTGCGCGCGGCGCGAACGGGAGTGCGCGGCGGAGCAACGGTCCGTTGGCGCCGGACGATCGGACTTGGCGCCGTGACGTTGATCTCCGGCAACTGCGTTGCGGGGGCTGCTGCCGGTGCATCCTGAGCCATCGCGCCGCTGCCGAACGCGCATAGTACTAGCCAGCTTGCTCCACCGACGTGGAATGCTCGTTTTCTCTTGAATCCCATTTTCCTGATCCTGATGCCGTCGGCCAAGCCGACGGACCGATTGCGATGTCCTTCGCATGCCGCTTGACCAGCGGGCGTGCGAAGGAAGTTCGGTCAATCGATCAGGAGAGGGGTGGCGCGCGCGACTGGAACGCCCGATGGGCGGCGCCAAGATGGGTGAATCCGGCTTCGGTGGTGAGCTGGAGAAGTTCGATCGCCTGCGGCAATAGCAGCACAGGCGGCGTGGCGAACAGCACGCCGTGCGCCATCGTGATGACGGCGCAGATGGCGCAGCCGTCAGCGGGCTGGTGGTGGTTATCCGGGTGCGGGAGCTGCAGTTTATGGGCGGACGCGCTCGCCGCATCCGTGACCACGAGGTCCGCAGCACGAAGGAAATCGGCCTGCGACGTCGCGGTCTGGAGCGCGGGAGCGGCCTGCGCCGGATGGAAATGGCCGAACGACAGCACAAACTGGACGGCGAGCGCGAACAGCGCCAGCCGCGCGCCAAGTTTGACGTGTTTTCGAATCCACTTCACGAATGCAGGCCCACCCCCGGGACGGCGTACCCCAACCGCCCGACGTTACATTATAACATCGGAAGGAATGGCGGTGTCAACCGTGGCTCGGCCAGCTTTCAACGATCGATGGAGGCTGTGTGATTGCTGCAACGGCGGATGAGACCCTCATGGTGAGGAGGCGCATCGCGCCGTCTCGAACCATGAGGCCCCGACCTCGCCCGTTGCCCATCCCTCGAGACGCCGCTTCGCGGCTCCTCGGGATGAGGGGAGGCCGTGGTCGGGTCGCTTTACCGTCCCTCGCGGAGCCACGTCGCGGCGAAGGCACCCAACAGCAGCAACAGGCCGATCAGCCCTGCGAACATCGGCAGCACGCCGACGCCCTTGACGACGCTGGCGTCGCGCATCCTGACGCCCATCCAGCCCTCGCCGCGGAACACGCTCGACGCACGGACCGGCACGATGCGGGGCATGTCGAGGCTGGTGCCATCGACCACGCGGCGGGCGTCGCCGCCGGTCGCCTGCGCCAGCGGCTTCAGCATCTCGGTCGTGGAGGTCACTTCCGAGAATTCCTTCGGGTTGGTCGGGCCGACATTGACCAGCGCCTTCAGCGTGCCGTCGGTCGCCTGCCACAAACCGAGCTCGTTGGCGGGGAGCGTCGCACGCCATTCGCCGGGCTCACCCTGGGTCAGCGTCATCTCGCGCGTGGCGCCGCTCGGCGAGGTCACGGTGACCGGCGGGACGCTGTCGCCCATGGTCTGGCGCACCACGGCGAGATCGTGGCCCTGGATCTGCAGCCGCAGCGCTTCTTCGTCGAGATCGGGCTGCTTCATCAGCCAGTGCGACATCCGCCTGAGCAGGTCGAGATGCGGACCGCCGCCCTCATAGCCGCGCGCCCACAGCCAGATGTGGTCGGAAAGCAGCAGCGCGACACGGCCCTCGCCGAAGCGCGACAACAGCAGCAGCGGCTTGCCGTCGGCGCCGGTCATGACCGGCTGACCGATGGCGTTGCGGGTGTCGACGGTGCGGAAGAAGCGGCTCCAATGCGGCGGCTCGCTGCTGGAGCCTTCCAGCCCGCGTGTCACCGGGTGGCGCTTTCCGGCGTCGGAAAGATGCGCGTAGAACGGTTTCTCGGTGACGCCGACGGGTTCGGCCGGGAGCACCGAGTCGAGCGGCGTACGCCAGATGCTGGTCGTGGACGCATAGTCAGGCCCGGCGGAAACCAGCACGGCGCCACCGGCGCGGACGTAGCGCGCGATGTTGTCGAAATAGGCGATCGGCAGCACGCCCTGGCGGGCGTAGCGGTCGAAGATGATCAACTGGAATTCGTTGATCTTCTGCTGGAACAGTTCGCGGGTTGGAAACGCGATCAGCGACAATTCATTGATCGGCGTGCCGTCCTGCTTCTCCGGCGGACGCAGAATGGTGAAATGCACGAGGTCGACGCTGGCGTCGGACTTCAGCAGGTTGCGCCAGGTTCGCTCGCCGGAATGCGGCTCGCCGGAGACGAGCAGCACGCGCAGCTTGTCGCGCACGCCGTCGATTGCCACCACCGCGCGGTTGTTGACCAGCGTCAGTTCATTGTCGAGCGGGGAAGCCTCGATCTCGACGATGTTGGGACCGGCATGCTTGATATCGATGTCGACATTGGCGGTCTGACCGCTTTGCAGCGTGCGCTCATTGATGACCTCGCCATCGCGACGGACCGTGATCCTGGCGCTCTGGCCGGTCACGCCCTGGTCGTCGAGCCGGTAGGTGATGGTCTGGGTCTGGCCGACGATCCCGAAGCGCGGCGCCGCCGAAATTGCAATCCGTCGGTCGCGCTCGTCCTTGCGACCGGTGACCAGCGCGTGCACCGGCGCCTGGAAACCGAGGGCGGCGGCGCCCGCCGGGATATCGTGCACGCGGCCGTCGGTGATCAGGAAGGCGCCGGCGACGCGGTCGACCGGAACGTCCGACAATGCGGAGGACAACGCGCCGAACAGCCTGGTGCCGTCGGTCTCGCCGTCGGCCTGGCCGGCATCGACGACGCGCACTTCGAGGCCCTTGATCTTCTTCAGGCTGTCGACCAGCGCCTCCTGCGCCTTCGCGGTCTCCTGGTTGCGCGTGCCGAAATTCTGGCTCGGGCTCTTGTCGATCACGACAGCGGCGACCGAGGTCAGAGGCTCACGGTCCTCGCGCGTGAAGGAGGGGTTGGCAAGCGCCAGCAAAACCAGCGCCAGCGCCGCGACACGGATCCATGCGCCGCGCGAGCGTGACAACAACAATAGTGCCGCGATGACGACGATCGCCACAAGCCCGATCCACAGCACGAGCGAGGGCACCAGCGGCGTGAAGGCAATGCCGTAATTCATGTCATTGTCCCAGCCGCTCGATCAGCGCCGGCGCGTGCACCTGGTCGGCCTTGTAGTTGCCGGTCAGCGTGTACATCACGATGTTGACGCCGGCGCGGAAGGCGAATTCGCGCTGGCGCGGCTCCCCGGGGGTGAGCGGCAGCATCGCCTGGCCGTCGGGCCGGATCGCCCAGGCGCCGGCAAGATCATTCGAGGTGATGATGATCGGCGAGACGCCGTCGCCGCCGCGCGCGGGCCGCTGCGCAGCCTCGTCATCGTCTTCGCGCGGCAGCGTCTCGACCCAGGTCTGGCCTGAGTTGAAGCGGCCGGGGAAGTCGCGCAGCAGGTAGAACGTCTTGGTCAGCACATGTTCGCGCGGCACCGGCTCGAGCTCGGGCACGTCGAGCGAGGACAGGATCTCGCGCAGCGCCTGCATGCCCGGCGTCTGCGAGGCGCCGTTATCGCCGGGCGCAGCCTCGATGGCGTCGCGGGTGTCGAACAGCACGGTGCCGCCCTGCTTCATATAGGCGTCGATCTTGTTGATGGCGTCCTGCGGCGGCTTCGGTGCGCCGGGCACGATCGGCCAGTAGATCAGCGGGAAGAACGCGAGTTCGTCGCGCGCGGGATCGACGCCGACCGGATCGCCGGCTTCCAGCGCGGTGCGCTGCGCCAGAAACAGCGTCAGTCCGGACATCCCGGCCTTCACGATGGAGTCGACGTCGGCATTGCCGGTGACGACGTAGGCAAGCCGCGTCTGCGAAACCGCCTTGATGGCGAAGTCGTCGCTGTTCTCGGCGCGCGTGGCGGAGGGCGCCATCGAGGCCAGCAGGAAGGCAAGCGCCAGCGCTGCAGGCGCCGCGCGCCGTCGCCATAGCGCGGCAAGGCCGGCGCCGAGCATGGCGACCACGATAGCATCGAGCAGGAACAGACCGAGCGCCGACGATAGCAGGATGCCGCGGAGGTCGCGTGGTTCGGCATTGGTGTAGCTCGCTCGCCGCGCACGCAGGCCCGACGTATCGAGCGGGGCGATGCGGTCGGCGGTCGCCAGCGTGTTGACGGCGATCGGGGCGTCGGCCGGACCGTAGAAGCCGGGCGGGTGCTCCGGCGTCGCGCGGTCGCGATAATCGGCCGGCATCGGCTTGGCGGTCGACGGCGGCGGGCCGAACGCGCCAAAGCCATCGAGCGTGCGGAGCGGTGCCACGGTCTCGGCCTTGGCTTCGCCGGCGACGCCCGCACCAGGCGTCGAGGTGTAGCCGGACATGTCGACCAGACGCCGCAGCATCTCGACGAAAGTGCCGGACATCGGCAGATCCGACCAGCGCGAATCCGCGCCGACATGGAACAGGCTGACCACGCCCTTGCCGCGATGCTCGCCGGTGACCAGCGGCGTGCCGTCTTCCAGCGACGCCCAGCTCTTGGTGGCGAGCACGGCATCCGGCTCGGCCAGCACCTGCCGGCTCACGGTGACGTCCTTTGGCACCGGGAGACCGGCGAACGGGCCGTCGGCGGTGAACGATGCCAGATGCTGCGGCTTCTCCCAGGTCAGGCTGCCGCCGAGGATGCGGCCGCCGCGGCGCAGCTTCACCGGCACCAGATCGTCATCGGCTTGCGCCAGCCGCGGGCCGGCGAAACGCACCAGCACGCCGCCCTGGTCGATCCAGGCGTTGAGGCGCTCGCGGATTTCCGGCGACAGCGTGCCGACGTCGGCCAGCACGATCATCGGCAGCCGCTGGTCGAGGAATTGGGCGATCGCCTGCTGCGGCGCGCCGCGGTCGCCGAGACGCACATCGGCGAATGGCGACAGCGCGCGGGAAAGGTAGAAGGTCGAGGCAAGCAGCGGCTGCGCGGTGTCGCTGGTCGCGCCGGAGACGATGCCGACCGCACGGCGCCGCCACCTCTTGTCGAGGAGCTGCACCGCGCCGGCAGAGCGCTCGCCGGCAATTTCCAGCCGGGCGATGTCGTTGCGCAGTTCGACCGGCAGATCGAACGAGGCCTCGGTCTCGCGATCCTGCGGGGCGAAGGTGTAGCGCGCCTCGCCGATCGGCGATCCCTTGGCATCCAGCGCCCGCACGGTGCCGGAGGTGATGCCGGTCTCGGTGCGCAACACCTTCACTGTCATCTTGGCCGCGGCATTCTCGGCGGCAACGAGCGCCTGCGCGGACGGCGCGCCGCCTTCGTAGATCGTCAGCCTGCGGCTCTCGATCAGCTTGCCGAGGCCTTCGGTGAATTCCGCGCCGCGCCCGGTGTCGACGCCATCGGACAGCCAGGCGATCTCGCAGTCGCCCGTGGCTTTCAGGAACCGGCCGATGGCGGGCAGCGTGTCGACGCGATCGATCGAATAGGGCTTTGGCGCGAACTGCCGCAGCGCGACGCGCGCGGTGCCGGCCGGCATCAGCGTGATGTCACGCTGCGGTTCTGATAACGGCACCAGCGCCACTCCGCGGCGGTCGTTGTCCGCATTGGCGATCAGTTCGTCGGCAGCCCTGATCCGCGCGTCCCAGCTCGAGGCCGAGCTCCAGCCGTCATCGAGCAGGATTACGAGCGGCGCCTTGGAGGACGCGAGCCCGGTCTGCGGATTCCAGATCGGTCCGGCCGCGGCGAAGATGACGAGCGCGGCGGCGAGGAGGCGCAACAGCGTCAGCCACCAAGGCGTGCGCGAGGGCGTCTCTTCCTTGGGCTGGATATCGAACAGCAATCGGGTCGGCGGAAACTCGATGCGCCTCGGCCGTGGCGGCATGACACGGAGCAGCCACCACAGTGCCGGCAGGCTCAACAGGCCCAGCAGCAACATCGGTTCGGCAAACGACAGCGGCAGACCTGCGATCATGCGCCGAGCCCTACTTTGACGGTGGACCGTACGCTGGCCTTGCTCACCGTCATGCCGTTGTGCAGGAACAATAGCAACTCCGCCGCGGAGCGGTCGGTGGTGTGGACCGAGAACAGCCAGTCGAGCCGGTTGGTCTCCGCGCGGATCTCGTCGCGATGCAGCGCGACGCGCGCGACATAGTCGCTGGCCCAGCTCTCGGCGCGGCCCGCGGTGATCATGGCGCCCGCTTCCGGTTCGACGAATTCGACGCGGCCGGAATACGGGAAGGTTTCCTCGGCGGGATCGACGACCTGGATCACCGTGCCGTGCGCGCCCGAGGCCGATAGCCCGGCGAGCGTGGTTCGGATCTCCTGTAGTGGCGACCAGAGGTCCGACAGCACCACGATCTCGGAAAGCGCCGACGGCACGAAGGACGGCGGCAGGCTGGCGCGGGTTGCGTCGTTATGCAGCATCGCCTGCGCCATCTTGTCGATCACGCTGCGGCTTGCGGTCGGGTTCATCAAGCCGGGAATGCCGACGCGTTCGCCGCCGGCAACCAATAATTCGGCCAGCGCAAAGGCGACGATCAAGCCGCGCTCGAGCTTGGAATCGCGCGCCTGCTTGGACGCGAACGCCATCGATGGCGAGCGGTCCGGCCAGATCCAGACCGTGTGCGCCGCCTCCCACTCCTGCTCCCGGACATAGAGATGGTCGTCGCGCGCCGAGCGCCGCCAGTCGACGTTCTGCGACGGCTCGCCGGAGACGAAGCGGCGATATTGCCAGAAGCTTTCACCGGCGCCGGCGCGGCGGCGGCCGTGCAGGCCATGGATGACGTTGTTGGCGATGCGGCGGGCCTCGAGCACCAGGCGTGGCAGCGATGCGGCGAGCGACCGGCTTTCGCCATCGGCACGTCGGATCGCGACAATCTCCCCGTCTAGGTGCTTGTTCTCTGCGGCCATCAACCGATCCGCGTCTTCAATTGCCTGATCACGTCAGGAATGGTCCGGCCTTCCGCGCGCGCGGTGAAGGTCAGCGCCATGCGGTGCTTGAGCACGGGTTCCGCGAGATCGAGCACGTCGTCGATCGAGGGCGCGAGTCGTCCATCGAGCAGGGCGCGGGCGCGGACAGCGAGCATCAAGGCCTGGCTGGCGCGCGGGCCCGGTCCCCAGGCGATCAGCTTCTCACCTTCCGGATTGGGCCGCGCGGCGCGCACCAGCGACAGGATGGCGTCGACGACGGAGTCGCCGACCGGCAGCCTTCGCACCAGCCGCTGCGCGCTGAGCAGGAGTTCCGAGTTCATCGCGGCCTTCGCCAGTGTCTCTTCCGCGCCGGTGGTCTCGAACAGGATGCGACGTTCGGCCTCGCGGTCGGGATAGTCGACATCGATCTCCATCAGGAAGCGGTCAAGCTGCGCTTCGGGCAGGGGATAAGTGCCTTCCTGTTCCAGCGGGTTCTGCGTCGCCAGCACATGGAACGGCTTGGGAAGATCATGACGTGCGCCCGCAACCGTGATGTGCTGCTCCTGCATGGCTTGCAGCAGTGCGGATTGGGTACGCGGGCTGGCGCGGTTGATCTCGTCAGCCATCAGAAGCTGCGCAAATACCGGACCTGCAATAAAGCGGAACGAGCGCTTGCCAGTGCTGCTCTCGTCCAGCACCTCGGCGCCGAGAATGTCCGACGGCATCAGGTCCGGGGTGAACTGGATGCGCTTGGTATCGAGGCCAAGCGTGATGCCGAGCGTCTCCACGAGCTTGGTCTTGGCAAGACCGGGAACCCCGATCAGCAGCGCATGGCCGCCGGAAAGGATGGTCACCAGGGTGTTCTCGATCACCCGGTCCTGACCGAAAATAACGGTGGAAATCGCCTCTTTCGCCGCGCGGATCTGGCCGGCAACCTGCTCGGCCGAGCGGACGATCACATCTTCCAGCTTTTCGACACTGTCTGCACCAGCCATTCCGTGCTCCTTCCTGACGATGCAACCTCGCGTCGTCGCGACATCGGCCCCATGCTAAGCATAAGTGAAGGCCATGTATTCGTTGAATTAAACTATCCCCACCTTAACGGGTTTTCAGGGTATGAACGCCATCACGATGTGGCGAGAACAGCATCCCACACACATCTGGGGTACGTGCACCAATCGTGCCAGATTGAGGCCGCCAACCTTAAGGCAAACCATGGCGAACGAAGGGCAAACAAGCCGTCAGGGCCTCGAAGGGCTGACCGAAGCGGCCACCAACGCCGCAGAAACAAATCCTACCGGAGGAAAAGGCCTTCCCCCCGTGCATTTATGGAATCCGCCGTTCTGCGGCGATCTCGACATGCGAATCGCCGGCGACGGCACATGGTACTATATGGGAACGCCAATCGGCCGGCCGGCACTGGTGCGGCTGTTCTCCAGCATCCTGAAGCGCGAAGACGGCAAGCATTTCCTGGTGACGCCGGTGGAGAAGGTCGGCATCCGCGTCGACGATGCGCCGTTCCTTGCGGTCGAGATGCAAAATGGCGACGACGCGCGCGGACGGCTGCTCAGGTTCCGCACCAATGTCGACGACTGGGTCGATTGCGACGCCGCGCACGGCCTTCGTTTCAAGCCGGCCGATGACGGCGGGCTCACGCCCTATCTGCATGTCCGCGCCGATCTCTGGGCCAAGGTCACCCGTCCGCTCTACTACGATCTGGTTGACATGGGGGAAGAGCGGATGGTCGATGGTCATCCGATGTTCGGAATCGAATCCGGCGGCGCGTTCTTCGCGATGGCGGATGCGAAAGAGGTGAGGGACGCGCTTTGAACGAGCCGATGCTGAAGACGGAGCCTGCCCCGATCAGCTCGGCGGAGTTTTTCGCGCGCAGCCATGCGCGGCTGAATTTCGACGTCCCGCCCGGCCTGGTCGATCCCAACATCATTCCGAGGACCGGCGACTCCGGCAACGACCGTATGCTCGAGATCGTCGCGCGCGAACAGCCGGTGCGGCCGGCCGCGGTGCTGATCCCGGTGGTCGATCACGATGAGCCGACGGTGCTGCTGACGCAGCGCTCGGAGCACTTGAGCAACCATGCCGGCCAGATCTCATTTCCCGGCGGCAAGATCGATGCGATGGATGCGTCCCCGCTCGACGCCGCGCTGCGCGAGGCCGACGAGGAAGTCGGGCTCACGCGCGACTTCATCGAGCCGATCGGCTATCTCGATCTCTATGGCACCGCATTTGGCTTTCGCATCCTGCCGACGGTGGCGCGGGTGAAGCCCGGCTTCAGGCTCAAGATCAACGAGAGTGAAGTCGTCGACGCGTTCGAGGTGCCGCTCTCGTTCCTGATGAATCCGGCGAACCACCAGCTCCACAGCAAGGAATTCCGCGGCATGGAGCGTTCCTACTATGCGATGCCTTTTGCCGAGCGTTACATCTGGGGCGCCACGGCCGGGATATTGCGCGTATTGTACGAACGGATCTACCTGTCATGATCCGTCCGGTATTGACCGAGATCGGAATTTTCCTGATCCCCTTCGCGGTCTATGCCTTGTTCCTCATTGCAACGCGGTCCGGCGTCTTCGCGAAGTCTTCCTGGCCCCTGCCTCTGGTCGCGAAGCTCGTGCTGGGAGCGCTGCTCCTGGTCATAATCAGTTTCGTGATGCTCGCGCATTTCTCCGGCGCGCCACCAAAGTCGACCTATATCCCCGCCCATATCGAGAATGGCAAGCTCGTGCCCGGAGCTGAGAAATGACCCACGCACATGCGCTGGAGCAGGCGCCCTGGCTGAGATCGGGACCCACGGCGCGCGTGCTCGCGCTGCTCAATGCCGACGGTGAGGAAGCGCGCGTGGTCGGCGGCGCCGTGCGTAACGCGCTGTTGCACAGACCGATCGGCGACATCGATCTTGCGACCACGGCGGTCCCTGAGGAGGTGATGCGCCGCGCCAAGGCCGCTGGCATCAAGAGCGTGCCGACCGGCATCGAGCACGGCACGGTGACGCTGGTCGTCGACAAGCATCCGTTCGAGGTCACGACCCTGCGCGAGGATACCGAAACCTATGGCCGCAAGGCCAAGGTCGCATTCGGCCGCGACTGGGCGCGGGATGCCGAGCGGCGCGACTTCACGATCAACGGCCTTTCGGTCGATGCCAAAGGCGTGGTGCACGACCATGTCGGCGGGCTCGACGATATCGTCGCTCGCCGCGTGCGCTTCATCGGCGATCCCAATCAGCGCATCGCCGAGGACTATCTGCGCATCCTGCGCTTCTTCCGCATGCATGCAGCCTACGGCGCCGGCGATCCGGATCGCGAAGGTTATCTGGCCTGTATCGCCGGGCGTGCCGGTCTGGCGCAGCTCTCGGCCGAGCGCGTGCGCATGGAAATGATCAAGCTCGTGGTCGCCGACGGCGCGGTGGTCGCGGTCACCGCGATGGCCGATGGCGGCCTGCTGCAGATGATTCTCGGCGGCGTCGGCTATACCGGGGCGTTCGCAGGCATGATCGCCGCCGAGCGCGAGCTCGGCATCGAGGCGAGTGCGGTGCGCCGGCTCGGCGCGCTCGCACTTGCCATCTCCGAGGACGCAAGGCGCGTTGCCGCGAAGCTGCGGCTCACCAATGCGGAGGCCAAGGCGCTGGAAGCGATGGCGGATCGCTGGTGGCAGCTCGCCGGCATCGACGAGGCGGCGGCGCGCCGTTGGCTCTATCGTCTCGGCGAGGCGGCCTATCTCGACCGGCTGATGCTGGCCTGGGCGCGGACGAGCGATGGCCGCGACATCGCTGATTGGCGCGAGCTGGCGCGCCTGCCGCTACGTTGGCAGGCACCGAAATTCCCGTTGAAGGCGGCCGATTTCATCGCGCGCGGGATTGCCGAGGGGCCGGCGCTCGGCCATGTCCTGGCCCAGGCCGAGCAAGCTTGGCTCGCCGCGGAGTTTCCGCTCGACCATGCGGCGCTCTCGGCGCTCGCCGATGAGGCCGTCGCCCGCTTCACCCACGACCACCGATTGTGATATCGCCGTGATCGCGGGCGGTATTGTAATGAACTTGTCGGCGCTGAACGCCAAGCTCCGACGGCAGTAGCTTACGCGACCTTGCCCTTGCGGCGATCGTCCTCGTCGTCGTCTTCCTCTTCCTCTTCGTCGTCTTCTTCATCTTCCTCGTCGTCGTCCTCTTCCTCGTCATCGGGATTGGCGGCTTCGAGGACGGCAACGGGAAGCGTTTCCCGAAACAGATCGCCGTCGATACCCATCCAAACGCACTCGACGGAATCCTCGTTGACTTCCGCCACCGTAATCGGGTGCCCGCCCGATTTCAGCATCACCACATCGCCTGGTTTCAGTTCCATGGTCCACCCTTCGCGTTGATTGACGCGCGGGCACGTTACAGAGCCGTCATGACAGCCCGATCACGAAGGATCGCGTCCACAAGATTTCCACGGCGATCAATTCGCGCGGCGAAGTGCCGCCATCGTTACCGATCGCCGCCCGGAAGCAGTTCCGTCAAGGAGCGGATGATGCGATCCGGCCTGACAGTCGATCCCGCCGGCAGGCCATCCCCGTGCACGTCGATCCAGATCGAGTAGATGCCGAGCCGCTGTGGCGCCACGACTTCCCACTCCAGATTGTCGCCCACCATCCAGGTATCGGACGCGCTGACGCCGAGCGCATCCATGGCGTGCAGATAGGCACGCTCTTCCGGCTTGCCGAAGCCATGCTCGCCTTCGATCTGGATGTGATCGAAGCGGTGGGTCAGCGCGAACCGCTCGATCTTGGCGCGCTGCATCAGCGCGGCGCCGTTGGTGACGAGCGCGAGCTTGATGCCGAGCGCCCGCAACCCGTCTATGGCGTCGTGCGCGCCGGGAAACACGAAGATGCTCTCCTCGCGAAACGTCGTGAACCGGTCGGCGATCCGGACCGCGAGATCGTCTGACAGGGACGGCTGGCCGCTCGCACGAAGCGCGGCAAAGCCGCCCCTGACGGTTTCGCGACGCGCCTCCTCGAGTTTCAGGCGCCAGATCGGCTCCGCCGTCGACCAGAATTTCCGGGCGAAAGCGAGGATCGCGGCGGCAACCACCGGCGGATCCATGGGCGCCAATTCATCGGCGAACTCGGCCGCGATCGTGTTCCACGCGATCTCGGGCCGGGCATAGGCCGACAGGATGGTGTCGTCCATGTCGATCAGCATGGCGCGGGGAAGTTTGCTCACGATGGCGATCTCACGGCCACTTTGCATGCGGCGGCATCGACGACAGGATCGACTCGACATTGCCGCCGGTCTTCAGGCCGAAAATCGTGCCGCGGTCGTAGAGCAGATTGAACTCGACATAGCGGCCGCGCCGCACCAGTTGCTCCTCGCGGTTATCAGCGGTCCATGCCGTCGCAAAATTGCGCCGGACCAATTCGGGATAGATCTTCAGGAACGCGCGGCCGACATCCTGGGTGAAGGCGAGGTCGGCATCCCAGTCGCCGCTGTCGTGCCAGTCGTAGAAGATGCCGCCGATGCCGCGCGCCTCCTTGCGATGCGGCAGGTAGAAATAGTCGTCGCACCATTTCCTGTATTTTTCGTAACTCGCGATCCGCGCATGCCCATCGCAGGCCGATTTCATCGCGGCATGGAAGGCGAGCGAATCCGCATCGTCCTGCGTGCGCCGCCGGTCCAGGACCGGCGTGAGGTCGGCGCCGCCGCCGAACCACGCCTTGGTGGTGACGACGAAGCGGGTGTTCATATGCACCGCCGGCACGTTCGGATTGTGCAGATGTGCGATCAGCGAGATGCCCGAGGCCCAGAAGCGCGGATCATCCGCCGCGCCTGGGATCTGGGCGCGGAATTCGGGGGCGAATTCGCCGTGCACTGTCGAGCAGTGCACGCCGACCTTCTCGAACAGGCGCCCGCGCATCATCGCCATCACGCCGCCGCCGCCGGGCTTGCCGGTATGGTCGGTGCGCTCCCATGGCGTGCGCACGAAGCGCCCGGCTTCGCCTGGATAGAGCCAAGCAGGCGCGTCATCCTCCAGCCGCTCAAAAGCGGCGCAGATATCGTCGCGCAATGCTTCAAACCAGGTCTTTGCGCGCGCCTTGCGCTGTTCGATGGCGGATTTTTCCATGGCTCAGGCTTCCGGTCCGAAATAGGTGCAGCTCTCGTTGCAACTGTCGCGATGCACGCTGACGCGGGTGACCTTGCCCGCATGCTGCACCCGTTCGAAGATGAATCGCGACAGGTTTTCAAGGGTGGGTCGTCCAAGCGCCTCGATCTTGTTGAGGAACTTGTGGTCGAGCATCTTCTGCACCTCGGCGATGCAGCGTTCGAGAAGGCCGAGGTCAAGCACCATGCCGGTCGCTGGATCCGGCGTTCCGCGCACCGTCACTTCCGCACGAAACGAATGGCCATGGATCTCCTCGCTGCTCGCGCCAAGGGTCGTTCCGGAGAGCGCATGCGCGGCCTCGAAGCGGAACGATTTCGTCAATTCCCACATCCTGAAAGTCCGACTCCTATCTGATACCCAGCGTCTTGTGTGTCTGCACACTCAGCCGCCATTGCGGGTGTTGCAAGCAATACGCGACCGCGCGCGCAGTGTTTTCGATCGCGTCAGGTCCATCCATCGGCTGCAGCGAGAAGCGCTCGAAATCGAGATCGACGAAATCTTCCGGCGCGGCATCCTCCTGCGGATAGACCAGCTTGAGCTCGTTCCCCTTCCGCACCACGAGTTCCGCGCCGGCCTTCGGGCTGACGCAGACCCAGTCCAGCCCGTCTGGCGGCGTGATCGTGCCATTGGTCTCGACGCCGATGGCAAAGCCGCGCGCATGCAGCGCGTCGATCAGTTCGGCATCGACCTGCAGCAGCGGCTCGCCGCCGGTCAACACGACATAGCGGCCGACATTATCGCCCGTCCATTGCGTGGCGATGATGTCGGCAAGCGCTGCGGCACTCGCATAGCGGCCGCCGAGCGTGCCGTCGGTGCCGACAAAATCGGTGTCGCAGAATTGGCAGGTCGCGCTGGCGCGGTCCTGCTCGCGGCCGCTCCACAAGTTGCAGCCGGCAAAGCGGCAGAACACTGAGGCGCGGCCGGCATGCGCGCCTTCGCCCTGAAGGGTAAGAAAAATCTCCTTGACCGCGTAGCTCACGGAATCTCCTTCAGGCTCTGGCTGCGGGTCTGCCGCAAGGCCTCGCCGATCGCCATCGCCGCCGACATCGCGACATTGAGTGCGCGCAGGGGCGGCTTGATCGGGATCGCCAGCCGCGCATCGGCTGCCGCCACCACTGCGTCGGTGACCCCTGCGGATTCGCGCCCGAACAATAAGATATCGGAAGCCGTATAGCGAAAATCGAGGTAGGAGGTGGCGACCTTGGTCGTGAACAGGATCAGCCGATAGCCTGCCTCGTGGCGCCATTCCTCGAATTTCGTCCAGGAATCATGGCGCATCAAATGGACGTGGTCGAGATAGTCCATTCCCGCCCGGCGGAAATGCCGATCGGAGGTCGGAAAGCCCGCTGGCTCGATGATGTGAGCCGCCACATCCAGGCAGGCGCAGAGCCGCAGGATGGTGCCGGTGTTCTGTGGAATATCGGGCTGGAACAGCGCGATCTGCATGGGCCGTGGCGCTTGGTTGGGTATCGCCGAAATGTCTCAATAAAACAACGTTCGGCGCTCATCTCGTGCATTGCACGCCTGCGAGCCGATAGCGGGCTTGCGCTCGTCCGGCAAGGGTGCCAATAGAACGATTCTGGATTGCTGTTCCGCCATTAGGGAGGAGGGATGGCAGTTTTCTGCCGCCGCGGGGGCCGCGGGCGCCGGCAGGCCTCCCGGTCGCAATGGGCGCCGCCGGGGCGGTTCCACCGGCTGCAGACAAGAAAGGGCTTGGAATCGTGACGACAGCGTCTTCGGCGGACCATCCGACACGCCGTGATTTCCTTTTTGTTGCAACGGGGGCTGCTGCTGCGGTGGGCGCAGCCGCGACGGTCTGGCCATTCATCGACCAGATGAATCCGGATGCGGCGACCATCGCCGCCGGTGCGCCGATCGATGTCGATTTGACGCCGATTGCCGAGGGGCAGGACATCAAGGTGTTCTGGCGCGGCAAGCCGATCTATATCAGCCACCGCACCAAGAAGCAGATCGAGGAGGCGCGCAGCGTTCCGCTCGCGAGTCTGCCCGACCCGCAGACCGACGAGGCCCGGGTCAAGTCCGGCCATGAGCAATGGCTCGTCGTGATCGGCATCTGCACCCATCTCGGTTGTATCCCGATCGCCCATGAGGGCAATTACGACGGCTTTTTCTGCCCCTGCCATGGCTCGCAATACGACACCTCCGGTCGTATCCGCCAGGGGCCCGCGCCCGCCAACCTGGCGGTGCCGCCGTATCAATTTGTTTCCGATACCAAAATCCAGATCGGCTAAGTCCCGGCCCCAGCCGAGGCTTCGACCGATCGCGTCGTCTTTCTTCTCAGGATCGCATCAATGAGCGGACCATCCGATTCTCAGCCGAACAATCCCGCCTTGAGGTGGATCGAACGGCGACTGCCGATCTTCGGCCTCATCCACTCTTCCTTCGTGGCCTATCCGACGCCGCGCAACCTGAACTACTGGTGGACCTTCGGCGCCATCCTCTCGATGATGCTGGCAGTGCAGATCCTGACCGGCGTGATTCTGGCGATGCACTATACGCCGCATGCCGATCTCGCCTTCCGCTCGGTCGAACTGATCGTGCGCGACGTCAACTACGGCTGGCTGCTCCGTAACATGCACGCCTGCGGCGCATCGATGTTCTTCTTCGCCGTCTACATCCACATGTTCCGCGGCCTCTATTACGGGTCGTACAAGGAGCCCCGTGAGGTGCTGTGGATCCTCGGCGTCATCATCTATCTCCTGATGATGGCAACCGGCTTCATGGGCTACGTGCTGCCGTGGGGCCAGATGAGCTTCTGGGGCGCCACCGTCATCACCAACCTGTTCTCGGCCATCCCCTATTTCGGCGAGACCATCGTGACGTGGTTGTGGGGCGGCTTTGCCGTCGGCAATCCGACGCTGAACCGCTTCTTCTCGCTGCACTATCTGTTGCCTTTCGTGATCGCCGGCGTCGTCGTGCTGCACGTCTGGGCGCTGCATGTGGCGGGCCAGAACAACCCGGCCGGCGTCGAGGCCAAGACCGAGAAGGACACGGTCGCGTTCACGCCTTACGCGACGATCAAGGACCTGTTCGGCGTCTCCTGCTTCCTGATCTTCTATTCCTGGTTCATCTTCTACATGCCGAACTATCTCGGCGATGCCGAGAACTACGTCCCGGCCAATCCCGGCGTGACGCCGGCGCATATCGTGCCGGAATGGTATTACCTGCCGTTCTACGCCATCCTGCGTTCGATTCCGAACAAGCTCGCCGGCGTGATCGCGATGTTCGCAGCGATCATCATCCTCTGCTTCCTGCCATGGCTCGACAGCGCCAAGACCAGGTCTTCGAAATATCGTCCGCTGGCCAAGCAGTTCTTCTGGATGTTCGTCGTCGTCTGCGTCCTGCTCGGCTATCTCGGCGCGCAGCCGCCGGAGGGCATCTATGTGATCGCCGGCCGGATCCTGACGGTGTGCTACTTCGCATATTTCCTGATCGTGCTGCCGCTGCTTGCCCGGATCGAGACGCCGAGGCCGGTTCCGAACTCGATCGCCGACGACGTGCTGGCGAAGACGGGCAGCAAGGCAGCACCGATGGTCTCGACCGTGATCGCGATCGTGGTTGCGGGCGGGCTCCTGGTCGGCGGTGCGCAAAGCGCCAAGGCCGAGGGGGGCGAGGTCGCACCGCCAGCACAGAAGTGGTCGTTCTCAGGCCCTTTTGGCAAGTTTGACCGCGGCGCGGTGCAACGTGGGCTGAAGGTCTACAAGGAGGTCTGCGCGACCTGCCACAGCCTGTCCTTTGTCGCGTTCCGCAACCTCGCCGAGCCCGGTGGGCCCGGCTATTCGCCGGCCCAGGCCGCCGCGTTCGCCTCCGAGTACAAGATCAAGGATGGCCCGAACGACCAGGGCGAGATGTTCGAGCGTCCGGGGCGCCCGGCCGACTATTTCCCGTCGCCGTTCCCGAACGAGCAGGCAGCGCGCGCGGCCAATGGTGGCGCGGCTCCGCCGGACCTGTCGCTGATCACGAAGGCCCGTTCTTACAAGCGCGGCTTTCCCTGGTTCGTCATCGACTTCTTCACCCAGTACCAGGAGCAGGGCCCGGATTACGTCATGGCGATCCTGGAGGGCTTCGAGGAGAACCCGCCGGCCGGCGTGACCATCCCCGAGGGCTCCTACTACAACAAGTATTTCCCGGGCCACGCCATCAAGATGCCGAAGCCGCTGAGCGACGGTCAGGTCACCTATGACGATGGTTCGCCGACCACGGTCGCCCAATACGCCCACGACGTCACGACCTTCCTGATGTGGACCGCGGAACCGCACATGGAAGCGCGCAAGCGGCTCGGGCTTCAGGTGTTCGTGTTCCTGATCTTGTTCTCGATCCTGATGTACTTCACCAAGAAGAAGGTCTGGGCCAACGCGCACTGATCGCGCTTTCGGTAACGTGAATTGAAAAAGCCCCCGCGGGGGCTTTTTTGTTGGCGCGATTGCGCCCCGCGCGCGGAGCCGTCAAAATAGCGGCTGGAGCTTCGGTTCTGATTGAAATCAGAACCGAAGCTCCAGATTCTTGTTTTGACGCGTTTTCTTCACGCGAACCGGTATCCACTTCGCTCGAAAACGCTCTAACCCCTCAAAGCATCCCGGAGGAATTCATGGGCACCACCATCACCTTCAAGCGTCCGGACGGAAAGGACGCCAGCGGTTATCTCGCCAACGCGGCGCGCGGCGATGCACCGGGCGTGGTGGTGATCCAGGAATGGTGGGGATTGCAAGAGCAGATCAAGGGCCTATGCGACCGCTTCGCGCGGGCCGGCTTCGACGCGCTGGCGCCCGATCTCTACAAGGGCACGGTGGTGCCCTATCACGACACCGATGCCGCGGGTCGCGAGATGAACTCGCTCGATTTCATGGACGCCACCACGCAGACCGTGCGCGGCGCTGCGCAGTATCTGGCCCGGAACAACGCCAAGGTTGGTCTCACCGGCTTCTGCCTCGGCGGCGCCGTGACCATCATCGGCGCCACCAAGATTCCGGAACTGACCGCCGGCGTCGTGTTCTACGGCATCCCGCCGGAGCAGGCGGCCAAGCCGGCGGACGTCAAGATCCCGCTACAGGCGCACTTCGCCAACAAGGACGACTGGTGCACCCCGCAGGTGGTCGATGCCTTCGAGAAGGCCATGAAGGCCGCCGGCAAGTCGCTCGAGCTCTTCCGCTATGACGCCGAGCACGCCTTCGTCAACGAGCAGCGCATGTCGGTGCACGACCGCCAGGCTGCCGAGCTTGCGTGGGGCAGGGCGACGGACTTCTTCAAGAAGCATCTGGGCTGAGGGGGAGGGAACTCGCGTCGCTCGCAATCCGACGCAAAGCGTCATATATTGCTTCAATGACGCGAGTTCTCGACGACGCCATTGAGAAGGTGAGGAGGCTGCCGGAGGACCAGCAGGCCTACATCGCCGAGGTGCTTGAGCAGATTGCCGCCTCCGCAGGTGGCGAGGTGTTCATCGTGCCGGAAGACCATCGCGCCGCCGTGCTTGAGGGCCTCGAGCAGGCTCGACGGGGTGAGTACGCAAGCGACGACGAGATGTCGGCACTTTGGAAGAAGTGTGGTCTGTGAGGCTTTCACTACGTGCTCGCACCGACATAGATGGAATTCACGAATACATCGCACAGCATAATTCTGGTGCAGCGACCGCCGTCGTGAGGCAGATTCGTGCGACCTGCCAATTGCTGTCCCGTTACTCTGGTCTGGGGCGGAAAACTGATATCCCGATGTGCGCGTGTTTTCCACGGCCCGTTACCCCTATCTTGTCTATCACCGCGTCAGTGAGGGCGAACTGGTCATCATCCATGTTCGCGATGGCCGGCGCGATGCTCTAAAGGAGCACGAACTCTGATCAAGGGGCGGGTTCGCTCTTCACCCCGTCCCACCACGGGCAGGTGCCCGACATCAGCTTGAAATTGCCCTGCATCACATGCACCGGCGCGCGGTGGCCTTGGGCGGCGGCGTGCATCCGCATCTCGCGGGCGAGTTCGCGGTCCTTGGCCGGCAGCCAGACGCGCTCGTGACCCCACAGGCTCGGGCCGTCCTGCATCTCGTATGGTTGCCAGGTCGCCGGATCGATCTCGCCGCCGCCCCAGCCGCATTCGATCATGAAGGATGACGGCGTCCTCGCGTAGAACGAGGTCATGAAGTCGTTGGTGTGGCGGCCGAGCGAGGTGCCGATGCGGTCGGGCTGGTTGAGCGCCACGTCGTAAGCCTGCCCGACGTCGTCGAGCGAGAACATCTCGACCATCAGATGATGGATGCCGCTCTTCCCGGTCTCGATCAACGCCAGGCTGTGATGGCGCGGGTTGACGTGGAAGAAAAAGGCGCGAAACGGTTTCAATATGTAGTCCGAAAGCCCGAAGCCGAGCACGTCGACATAGAACGCCATCATCGGGTCGATACGCTGTACCGTCAGCGCGGCATGGCCGAGCCCGAGCGGGCCAGTGCGGAAGCCCGAGATCGCGCGGCCCGGTTTGAACGGCGAGGCATCGATCTCCGCGCCATGAAACGCCTCCAGCCGGTTGCCTTCGGGATCGTGGAAGGAGATCAGGCCGCGCACATGCCTGGCGTCGGCGAGGGCTTGCGGCTCCGCAGTCACCGCGATGCCGGCTTGCTCGAGCCGGATGGCGAGCTCATCCAGTGCCGCCGCATCCGCCACCTCCCAGCCGAAGAAGCGCGACCCTTCGGGAGCAGCGGGATCGATCACGATGCGTTGTTTGCGGTCGTCCATCCGGAAGGCGAGCAGGGAGTTGCCGCGCTCGACCGCCTGCAGGCCGACGAGGGTGGTGCCGAATTCCCGCCAGTCGTCGAGTTCGGCGGCGCCGAACCCGGCATATCCGAGACCTAATAGCCCCATATGCGCCTCCACCGTTGTCGATCGGGGCGGTTTGTCCGCCCTTCTTGGGGATCAAACCTACGCGAATTCGCAGGCCTTCAAACCCCAAAGATGGATTTTTGAGCAGGTCGGGGACCGTGCCCTGTCCCTTGACATCGCCCCCGCCGGGTGGTGTTTAGCGGCGTATGAGCACCGTTGACCGTCCATCCTGTCGTTGGTGGCCCACCTTCTCATAGGTGGCCGGTGCGATTTCATTTAAAATGTCGTCGAAGGTCGCCATCGCAGTGCGACGGTCCCTTCGGTTGTCCTGTGTGGCGTTCCCTCGCTAACTCTCGTAAGAGGAACACATGAACAGGACCGTCTTCTCCCTGCCCGCGAAAAGCGAGTACCGCACCAATGGCGGGCTTGCGGTCAGCCGCGTGGTCGAACAGTTCACCGGCAATGCCGGCCGGCTCGATGACCTGATCGATCTGCTCGACCGCCGCCGCGGCGTCGTGCTGTCCTCGGGCACGACCGTGCCCGGTCGCTACGAGAGCTTCGATCTCGGCTTCTCCGACCCGCCGCTGGCGCTGGAGACATCAGGCACGAACTTTTCGCTGTCGGCGCTGAACCAGCGCGGCGAAGTGTTGATCGCCTTCCTCGGTGACGTCCTGCGCGAGCCCTGTGTCGTCATCACCGAGAAGAGCGCGGCGCGCCTCGTGGGCCATATCATCCGCGGCGAAGCGCCGGTCGAGGAAGACCAGCGCACAAGGCGCGCCAGCGTGATGTCGCTGGTGCGCGATCTCGTGGCGGCGTTCTCATCCAATGCCGATCCGCTCCTCGGCCTGTTCGGCGCCTTCGCCTACGACCTCGTGTTCCAGATCGAGGATCTCGTGCAGAAGCGCCCGCGCGATGCCGACCAGCGCGACATCGTGCTGTACGTGCCCGATCGGCTGCTGGCCTATGACCGCGCCACCGGCCGCGGCGTGGTGCTGACTTACGATTTCGCCTGGAACGGCAAGTCGACCGAAGGCTTGCCGCGCGACACCGCCGAGAGCCGCTATCTCCAGACCGACCGTCAAGGTTTTGCCGATCACGCGGCCGGCGAATACCAGGCGACCGTGGAGGTCGCGCGCGCGGCGTTTGCCCGCGGCGATCTGTTCGAGGCGGTGCCCGGCCAGCTCTTCGCCGAGCCCTGCGAGCGTTCGCCCGCTGAAGTTTTTCAGCGGCTGTGCCGCATCAACCCGTCGCCCTATGGCGCGCTGATGAATCTCGGTGAAGGCGAATTCCTGGTGTCCGCGTCGCCGGAAATGTTCGTCCGTTCCGATGGCCGGCGGGTGGAGACCTGTCCGATTTCGGGCACGATCGCGCGCGGCTCGGACGCGATCGGCGATGCCGAGCAGATCCGCCAGCTCCTGAACTCGGAGAAGGACGAGTTCGAGCTCAACATGTGCACCGATGTCGACCGCAACGACAAAGCGCGCATCTGCGTGCCCGGCACCATCAAGGTGCTGGCACGGCGGCAGATCGAGACCTACTCAAAACTGTTCCATACGGTCGATCACGTCGAGGGCATGCTGCGGCCCGGCTTCGACTCGCTCGATGCCTTCCTCACCCATGCCTGGGCGGTGACCGTGACCGGCGCGCCGAAATTGTGGGCGATGCAGTTCGTGGAAGACCACGAGCGCTCGCCGCGGCGCTGGTATGCCGGCGCCATCGGCTGCGTGAATTTCGACGGCAGCATCAACACGGGGCTCACCATCCGCACCATCCGCATGAAGGATGGGCTCGCGGAGGTCCGCGTCGGGGCCACCTGCCTGTTCGACTCGGATCCGGCGGCCGAGGACCGCGAATGCCAGGTGAAGGCTGCGGCCCTGTTCCAGGCGCTGCGTGGCGATCCGCCGAAGCGGCTCTCGTCCATTGCCCCCGATGCCACCGGGTCCGGCAAGAAGGTGCTGTTGATCGACCACGACGACAGCTTCGTGCATATGCTGGCGGATTATTTCCGCCAGGTCGGTGCCGCCGTCACCGTGGTCCGGCACATCCATGCCCAGGAGATGCTGAAGCAGAAGGGCTGGGATTTGCTGGTGCTCTCGCCCGGTCCGGGGCGGCCGGAAGATTTCAAGATCTCGAAGACCATCGGCACCGCGATCGAGAAGAAGCTGCCGATCTTCGGCGTATGCCTCGGCGTACAGGCGATCGGCGAATATTTCGGCGGCGAACTCGGCCAGCTCGGCCAGCCCGCCCATGGCCGTCCCTCGCGCATCCAGGTGCGGGGCGGCCGGCTAATGCAAAATTTGCCGAACGAGATCGTGATCGGCCGCTACCATTCGCTTTATGTCGAGCGCCAGAGCGTGCCTGATGTATTGTCAGTGACGGCGACCACGGAGGACGGCATCGCGATGGCGATCGAGCACAAGACCTTGCCGGTCGGCGGTGTGCAGTTCCATCCGGAATCGCTGATGTCGCTCGGCGGCGAAGTGGGCCTGCGCATCGTGGAAAACGCGTTCCGGCTGGATGTGGGTTCGTAAGGACGAAAGCGAGACACCAATGACGTTTGACCTCGACCTGAAGGCCGCCATTCGAACCATTCCGGACTATCCGAAGCCCGGCATCCTGTTCCGCGACATCACTACGCTGCTCGCGGACGCCCGCGCCTTCCGCCGGGCGGTGGATGAACTGGTGCATCCATGGGCCGGCTCGAAGATCGACAAGGTCGCCGGCATCGAGGCGCGCGGCTTCATCCTCGGCGGCGCGGTGGCCCACCAGGTCTCCGCCGGCTTCGTGCCGATCCGCAAGAAGGGCAAGCTGCCGCACACCACGGTGCGGATCGCCTATTCGCTGGAATACGGCCTCGACGAGATGGAGATGCACGCCGATGCCGTGCATCCTGGCGAGCGCGTGATCCTGGTCGATGATCTCATCGCCACGGGTGGCACCGCGGAGGGCGCGGTCAAGCTCCTGCGCCAGATCGGCGCGAACGTCGTTGCCGCCTGCTTCATCGTCGACCTGCCCGAACTCGGCGGCGCCGCCAAGCTGCGCGCGATGGATGTTCCTGTGCGGACGCTGATGTCCTTCGAGGGGCATTAGCTTTTCGCGCCAAACCATCCGCGATGTCGTCCCTGCGAAGCAGGGACCCATACCGCGTTGCTCCATCGGTTTGGTAGTCTGGAAGACGCCGTTCCATAGCCACTCAACCCTGTGATTATGGGTCCCTGCTTTCGCAGGGACGGCGATCACGACTGCTGCAGCATCACGCTCAATTCGAGATCGCGGAAGATCGTGTAGTTCCGCCGGACCCACTGATGCAACTCGGTGGACGAGTCCTTCTCGTGCCTGAGATAGCCGGTGAAGGAGAAGTTCAGCCGGTCGATATAGGTCTTCAGGAACACCGGCAGCGCGCTGATGCGGAGCACCCGGCCGTAGCCCATGGCCGCGGGCAGTTCGCCGCGCACCACGAATTCGTTGTCGATGGTGATCAGCGCCCGCGGCGGAATCTGCCGGCGCAGCATCTCGTGGCTGCGCGCGGAGGCGCGGTCGGTATCGGCGACGAACAGGATGATCGGCGCGACATGGCGGCGCAGCGCTTCCTTCATGAAGCCGATTTCGTCGATCATCTTGAAGAATTCGTCGAAGGCGTGGAAGCCGAGGTCGATCACCTTCGCCACCCCGTCATTGACGATCAGCCGATCCATCAGTTGCATCTTGCCATAGGTATCGATGACGTCTGCGGTCTCGGTGGTCCTGGGGAGATAGTCGAGCAGCGACGGCTCCTTCAGATTGATGTCGAAGGAAACCACGTCGCCGTTCTTCAGCAGCAGAAACTCGCTGAGCAGCCGCGCGACCAGGGTCTTGCCGACCTGGGGGCGGGGCGAGCAGATGATGTAGATCGGCGTAGCTGACATCGCCTGCTATATCAGGCGATTTTCGTGCCTAATCCAGCCCCGCATGACCTGGGGCTGCGACTATTTTTCGCTGCCGCGCGTCACCGACTTGGCGCCGACCAGGTCGGTGAGCTTGATGCGGTCGAACTCGCTCCAGACATTGGCAAGCCAGTGCCGGACATAGCCGCGGAGCACGAAAGAATAGTTCGCCGCCTCGTCGTGCGGGCCCTTGTTGGCGACGAATTTGAGGAACGGGACGGAAGCGACCTCGACCTGCTCATAGGCCATCTCGTTGAGTTTCGGGATGGTCAGGTCGGTGGCATCCTTGATGCGGTGGAAATAGGAATTGTAGGTCGACTGATCCCACTGGAAGAACTGGGTGTCGTTGATGAAGTTCTTCACCAGGAAGTATTTCGCGCCGCTCATGAAATTGGCGGTCTCGGCGATCTCGTCCAGCGAGGCGATCGAGGGGCCGAGGATATGGAACACCGCGAAGGTAATCTGGCCCGACCGGGCCGCATCCAGGAAGCCGATGTCGCGCAGCGCGGCGAGCGCGGGTGACAAGAGGCCGGCGCGGACATCGATCACCGTGACCATGGGGCCGGAATTCAGGGTGTCGAAGATCTTCATCTGGTCCGCGGTCGTCGTCATGTCGACGATCTCGGTGATCTCAGGATGGAAGCGCTTCAGCGTCCCCCGCGGGGATTCGGTGTCGAAGGCCCGAGTCCCGACGTTGTTCGCGTTGAAATAATCCAGAAGCGTCCGAGATACGGTCGTCTTGCCGACCCCGCCCTTGTCCGCGCCCACCACAATCACGACTGGCTTTGCCATGGAAATCCCTTAAGACACCGCGCCCCCGACCGCGAGGGCGCGATCGGCAAGTCCCCATTCCTGCTTTGGGCGCGAACATGGCAGAAACAAGGGAGAATTCAATTCCTTGAATGCCAACCAACGCGCTTGGTAGGGATTTTCTTAATGAGTTGAAGGGCGTGAGGCCACAATCAAAAATGTCGGCCCCAGGGGCCCTGAATCGGCGGTTGCTGCGACGGGCCGGCCGGCTCGGCGGGGTCGCCCCAAGGACCGCGCGAAGGGCCGCGCGGTATGGGAGGCGGGAGTTCGCCTTGTACAGACGGTTCCTGTGCGCTTTCTTCGCTAGTCGCCGCGGGATCCTCCGGCAGGGCGATCGGTCCGGGATCATGGCCTCCGGCGAACTTCACCAATGCCTCCACCCTGGATTGCACCGACGGGTGGGTGGCGAACAGGTCGGCGAAGCCCTCGCGCGGGTTGTCGACGCATAGTTCCATCACGGCCGAAGTCGCGCCCGGCAGTTCGCCGCGATTTTCGATCTTGCGCAGGGCCGATATCATGGCGTCGGGATTCTTGGTCAGTTCGACCGATCCGGCATCGGCCAGGTACTCGCGCGACCGCGACAGCGCCAGCTTGACGACCTGCGACAACAGCCAGGCCAGCACGATCAGGACGATGGCGATGATGATCACGATGATCGCGCCGCCGCCCGAGCCCTTGCGATCGGACGAAGACGAGGAGGAAGATGATGACGAAGAAGAGGAGGGCGACCAGCCGCCGGTGGAATTCCACGACAGGTTGGTGAACATCCGGAAGAACAGTTCGCCGAAGAAGCCGACCGCGCCGGCGATGATGACCGCGATCACCATCAACTGCACGTCGCCGTTGCGGATATGGGTGAGCTCGTGGCCGAGTACGGCCTCGATCTCCTGGTCGTTCAGCGTCCGCAGCAGGCCCGTGGTGACCGTGACGGCATATTGGCGCTGGTTCAGCCCGCTCGCAAAGGCGTTCAGCGCGGGGCTATCCATGATCTTCAGCTTCGGCATCGGGATGCCGCGCGAGATGCAGAGGTTTTCCAGGAGATTGTAGAGCCGCGGCTGTTGCTGCCGCGTCACGCTCTCGCCGCCGGTGACGGCGTCGATCATGTTCTGGTGGAAGAAATAGGCGATCACGACCCATAGCGCCGCGCCGATCGTGGCATAAGGGAAAGCCGAGATCAGGTCGTGCAGCGCCCGCATCAGATAGTCGTCGACCGCGCGGCCGCTGTCGATCATGACTTCGGCGACCAGCGCGCCGGCATAGACCAGCACGTAGATCAGGACGAACAGCCCGGCGAGCAGGAGCATCGAACGGAACCTGTTCGACGCGATATGGGTGTAGAGACCGTAGGCGGCCATGATGGATGTCCGCTAACCACTGTCATTCCCGGGCGCGCGAAGCGCGAGCCCGGAATCCATCGTGCCGCAGGCGATGCGGTGAAATGGATTCCGGGCCTGCGCCTTGCGGCGCATCCAGGAATGACGGAGAAGGCGGAGCGCCATCTCGCTCAGAACTTCACGCTCGGCGCGGTCTCGACTTCAGTGCGGCTGGCGCCGAGGTCGAAGAAGTCCTTGCGGGTGAAGCCGAACATGCCGGCGAACAAAGCGGCCGGCATCTGCTGGATGCCGGTGTTGTATTCCTGGACCGCGTTGTTGAAGAAGCGGCGGCTGGCGGCGATCTTGTTCTCGAGATCGGAGAGCTCGCTGGCGAGCTGCTGGAAATTGGCGTTGGCCTTCAGGTCCGGATAGGCTTCCGACAGCGCGATCAGCCGGCCGAGCGCGCCGCTTAGCTGGTTCTCGGCGGCGGAGACCTGCGCCGGTCCCTGCGCTGAAATCGCGGAGTTGCGCGCCTTGATCACGTCGTCGAGCGTGCCGCGCTCATGCGCCGCGTAGCCCTTCACGGTCTCGACCAGGTTCGGCACCAGGTCGTGGCGCTGCTTGAGCTGGACGTCGATATCGGCAAAGGCCTGGTTGACGCGCTGGCTCAGCGCCACCAGCCGGTTGTAGGCGGCAAACGCAAACAGCACGAGGACGACGATGACGCCGAGAACGATCCAACCGGTCGACATGGAAAAACTCCTGATGCGATCAACGCGCAAAGCCTAGACGAAAATGGCCCCGCGCGTCAGCCCGCCTCCAGCGGGCGGCATGCGTTGGTCGGGCCAGGCAGGGAACTAGTTCAAGCGCCCGTGACCGCGTCGCCCCATCGCCAGCGCCGGGCGCGGGCGTAGTCGGCCTTGGCGCGGCGGGGGATCTTCGTAATCGAAAGGCCATCCGGGGTGCAGAGTTTTGCGGTCACCTCCGCCTTGCCAACCTCCGGCTGCGCCAGAACGCGGGAGGGATGGGCTGCAATCGGCGTCCGCGTCAGCACGACATAGGAAAAGCGCTCGTCCTCGAACGGCACCTCGGCGCCTTTGACCTGCATGTGCGCGCGCGAGCGGGAGAGCCGCTGGCTGAAATGGCACCAGTCCGGCGCCTCAAGCGGGCATTCTTCGTCGTGCGGGCAGGGGGCGGCGACATGGGCGCCGGTCGCGATCAGTTGCGCCCGCAGCGCGATGATCCGCGCATAGCCCGCGGGCGTGCCGGGTTCGACGATCACGAGCGCCTCGCCCGTCTTCTCCCACATCAGCCCGGCGAGCGCGGATCGCTCGGCCTCATCGATCTCGCCGACCATGTAGCTCGCGACGACAAGGTCCGCTCGTTCGGAATTAGCGAGCAGCTTCCGGGCCGGCCCAAATTCGTAGCGCGCATCGCGCAGCCGTGTGCCGGCGATCTCAAGCGCCAGCGCGCGCAAGCTGGCATTGGCATCAAGCAGGACGAACCGTTGCAGCGACGAGAAGGCTTCCGCCGCCGCCCAGCTCGCTGTGCCCGGTCCGGCGCCGATGTCGAGCAACGACGTGGGCGCGAAATCCGGCCTGATCACGACGAGCGCGTTCAGGCTTGCGGCGATGGCGGCATAAGTCGCGGGCATCCGCGCCAGCGCGTAGGCGAGCGCATCGGCCTCGGATTTGATCGTGCCCGAGCCGCCGCCGTCGCGGTAGGTCCGCGAGATTGTGGCGGCGCGATTTGCCGCTTCGGTGCGTGAGAAGCCCTGCAGCTTCGCGTCGAGTGCCGCCTTGAGTTCGACGGGAAGGTCGGGCGAGATCACGCCACGTGCTGATCCAGGATGCCGACCGCGCCTTCGAGGTCGACCGAGACCAGTTGCGACACGCCGCGCTCGGCCATGGTCACGCCGAACAGCCGGTTCATCCGCGCCATGGTGATCGGGTTGTGGGTGATGGTGATGAAGCGGGTTTCGGTCGACGAGGTCATCTCGTCCAACAGGTTGCAGAAGCGCTCGACATTGTGGTCGTCCAGCGGTGCGTCGACCTCGTCCAGCACGCAGATCGGCGACGGATTGGTCAGGAACACCGCGAAGATCAGCGCGAGCGCCGTCAGCGCCTGCTCGCCGCCCGAGAGTAGCGACAGCGTCTGCGGCTTCTTGCCCGGCGGCTTTGCAATGATCTCAAGGCCGGCTTCGAGCGGATCGTCGCTCTCGATCAGGTGCAGCGCGGCTTCGCCGCCGCCGAACAGCTCGACGAACAAGCGCTTGAAGTGGTTGTTGACGGTCTCGAACGAGGTCAGCAACCGCTCGCGCGCTTCGCGGTTAAGGCTCTGTATGCCCTGACGCAGGCGCTTGATCGCCTCCACCAGGTCGTCGCGCTCGGTGGTGAGCGCGGTGTGCTGGGTCTCCACCTCGCGCAGCTCTTCCTCGGCGCGCAGATTGACGGCGCCGAGGCGCTCGCGATCGCGGCGCATCTTTTCGAGCTCTTCCTCGACCTGGCCGGCCGGCGGCAGTTCGGCGCCCGGCTCGATCTCGGCGAGGCCGGCCAACGCCTGCGGCTCGACCTCGAGCATGTCGTGGATCTCGCGCTCGATGTCGACGAGCCGACGTCGCGTTCCTTCCATCCGCTCCTCGGCGCGGGCGGTCGCCTCGCGGGCGCTGGAGAGCGCTTCCAATGAGGCCTTTGCGGCGCGGTCGGTTTCCGCCATCGCGGCCTCGGCGGCAGCGAGCGCGTCGGCGGCGGTACGGCGATCATTCTCGGCGTACTCGATTTCGCTGATCAGCGCGCTGCGCTTCTCCGCAAACACCTCCGGCGCATTGGCAAGTTCCTCGCGCTCCGCAGTGAGTTCAGTGATGCGGGCCTCGATCGTTCCGATCTGGGAGGCGCCGCTTGCTTTGCGGTTCTGCCACTCGTTGCGTTCGGCGAGAATCGCCTGCACGCGCCGGTCGGCGAGTTCGGCTTCGCGGGCCAGCGCCTGCGCTTCGGCGCGCACCTGGGCGGCCATGCGACGCTGGTTCTCGATCTCGGCGCGGACGGCGGCGAGCTGGGCTTCGGTCTCCATGCTCGGTGGCAATTCGGAGAGCGCCGCATTCGCGGTCTCGTGCGCGGCCTCGGCTTCCGCCCGGTCGGCGGCAAGGCGGTTCTGCGCTTCCGTCAGCGCGGACTTACGTGCGGCGTGGCGATTGACCTCGCGCTCGGCGGCGGCATGGCGCTCCCGCGCGGCATCGGCTTCGCGACGCGCGGCCCGTCCTGCCTCGCGCGCGGCGGTCTCGGCGGCAGAGGCGGCGCGCAATTCGGCTTCCGCATTCTCCAGCGCCTGCCGCTTGGCGATCACCTCGCTGCGCGCCTGCTCCAGCTCATGCTCGATGTCGACGAGGCGGGCACGCTCGGCGAGGCGCCGCGCCGCGCCGGTCGGGGCGTGAGCGGCGGTGACAAAACCGTCCCAGCGCCAGACGTCGCCTTCCAGCGACACCAGCCGCTGGCCGGTCTTCAATTGCGACACGAGCTCCGCGCCGCGCTCCTTCGCCACCACGCCGATCTGGGCAAGACGCCGCGCCAATTCCGCCGGCGCCTGCACATGGTTGGCAAGGCAATCGACGCCCTCGGGCAGCGCCGGGTCCTCACTGGCAGGGACATTGGTCCAGCGCATCGGCGCCGAAGGATCGACGGGCGCATCGAGATCGTCGCCGAGCGCGGCGCCGATCGCCTTCTCATAACCCTTGGCGACCGTGATGCCGTCGATGATCGGCGGCCACAGGTTCTTGGTCTCGCCATTGACGATCTTGGAGATGGTGCGCGCCTCGGTCTCGAGCCGTTGCACGCGCTTTTCCGCGTCGGTCAGCGGGCTGCGGGAGGCTTCCAGCGTCTGCCGCGCCACGACGTGACCGGTTTCACTCGCCTGCACGGTGGCTTCCGCCTCGGCCAGCGTCTGCTGCGCGGTCTCGACCGCGGCCGCAAGCATATCGATGTCGCCCAGCGAGCCGGTCTCCTCCGCGAGCTTTTGCTCTTCGGCCTGGACGTTGGCGATCTCGTGGTCGAGCCTAGCGAGCCGCTCGCGATGGGTGCGCACGCCGGCTTCGAGCTGGTTGCGCTTGGCGGTGAGGTCGGCAAGCTCCGTGGTCAGCTCGGCGAACCGGCGCTCGGTTTCGGCAAGCACGGCTTCCGCTTCCGCGACGCGCTCGTCGACGCCGGAGCGCTGCTCGACCCGCGACTTGATCTCTTCCTTCAGCTCGGCGTCTTCGGTGTCGAGCCGCTGCAGCGCGACGTCGGCGTCGGCCGTCTGCTGCTGCTCGCGCGCGATGTCGGCGACAAACTGCGCCAGGCGGCGGTCGAGCTCGGAAACACGTTCCTTGGCGCGCTCCTCCTCGCGGTCGAGCATCTCGCGCGCATTGTTGAGCCGCTGCAGGCCCGCGGCGGCGCGGGCCTCCGCCTCGCGCAGCGCCGGCAGTTCGGCGGCGCGGATCGCCTGGATGCGAGCCGATTCCGCCTGCTCGCGGGTGCGCTCGGCTGCCTCGCGAACGGCGAGATCATGCGTCTGCGCGGCGTCGTTGACGTCGGCATGGGCCTCGATCCAGCGCAGATGGAACAGCATCGCCTCGGACTTGCGCACCTTGGCGGCGACTTCGCGGTAGCGGATCGCCTGCCGCGCCTGCTTCTTCAGCCCGTCCATCTGGCCGGTGAGCTGGCCGATCACGTCCTCGACGCGGGTGAGATTGGTCTCGGCCGCCTTCAATCGCAGTTCCGCTTCATGGCGGCGGGCATGCAGGCCGGCGACGCCGGCGGCGTCCTCCAGGATGCGGCGGCGCTGCTCCGGCTTGGCCTGGATGATCTCGCCGACCTTGCCCTGGTGCACCAGCGCCGGGGAGCGCGCACCAGTCGCGGCATCGGCGAACAGGAGCTGCACGTCGCGCGCGCGCACGTCGCGGCCGTTGATGCGATAGACGGAACCCGCCTCGCGCTCGATGCGGCGGGAGATTTCCAGGACCTGACTGTCGTTGACGGCCGCCGGCGCCGTACGATCGGTGTTGTCGATCGTCATCACGACTTCCGCGTGGTTACGCGCCGGGCGGTTGCCGGAACCGGCGAAGATCACGGCGTCCATGTCGGCGGCGCGCAGCGACTTGTGCGAGGTTTCGCCCATCGCCCAGCGCAGCGCTTCCACGAGGTTGGACTTGCCGCAGCCGTTCGGCCCGACCACGCCGGTCAGGCCCGGCTCGATCATGAAGTCGGTGGGTTCAACGAACGACTTGAAACCGTGGAGGCGTAGGCGCGTGAGCTTCATGAACACAAATCTCTGTTGGCCGGGCGCGAATCTCCCTGCCGTGACAATACCATGGAAGGCAATGTCGGTATCTAGGCGGACCGCTCGCTGCGACCCTCACGGCCGCGACAATGGCGAGGCCGGGGCGCACCGGCAACCGCCGCCTCAGGCTTTTCCCAAGGCTTTTGCTTGGTTTAGCGCGCCTTGCGAATAGCTGTGGACGAATCAGCTTTTCAACAACGAATTGATGCGCTTGCTGAATTCGTCGAACGAGGTTTCGCCCTTCAGCATCTCGCCATTGATGAAGAAGGTCGGCGTCGAATTCACCTTCAACACGTCATTGGCGTATTTCTGGTCGGCGGCGATCTTGTCGAGCAGCGCCTGATCCTTCAGGCAGTCCTCGACCTGCTGCTGGCTGAGGCCGGCCTGCTTGCCGATTCGCGTCAGCGTCTCCGTGGTGTTCTTCATCACCCAGTCGTTCTGCTGGCGGAACAGGAGGTCGATGACCGCAAAATATTTCGGTGCGTCGTCCTTGGCGATGCAGCGCGCCAGCATCGAGCCGGCGGCGGCCTTGATGTCGAGCGGGAATTCGCGGAACACGTAGCGGATCTTGCCGGTGTCGATGTATTCCGACTTGATCTTGGGGAATACCGTCTCGTTGAAGTTCGCGCAGTGCGGGCAGGTCATCGAGGCGTATTCGGTGATGGTCACAGGGGCGTTCTGCGGGCCGAGCGCCATGTCCGGCAGCGACTGCGGCTTGGCGACATCGGCCGCGGTCTGCGCCATCGCCTCCGAAATCAGGCGCAGCGGCGAAAGACCGATCAGGGCGGCGAGACCGGTCAGTGACAGAGCGGCGGTGAAGGCGCGGCGCGTGATGATCAAGGTCGGCTCCCGGATTGGCGCGGTCACGCCCAAAGAGGTCTAAAAAAGCGAGCTTTCGCTAGCTTGAAATAGTGATTGTGGCAATGCTGCGCTCAAAGGCCTGCCGCGCAAAAAAGTCTCAATTTCGCTTGATCGAGGCCCCCAATCGCGCCAGCGCGGCACGCAGCGCCTCGTCCTCCACGGCGGACAGGGTCTTTTCGACCGCCGCCACCGCCTTGGCGTCGGGCGGGCGCGGCCGCGCCGGGCGTTCCCGCCGCGACAGAGGCGCCTGCCGCAGCGCCAGCCGGCCGACTGCGTGCCAGCCGAAGAAGCGGTTGACCCGCTCCAGGATGCGGTCGGAGGAATGCTGGATTTCCAGCGCCATCGGCCCCTCGACCCGAAGGACCAGCGTTGCCGGCTCCTGCGGCTGCCCCTCCACCGGCCGCGGCCATTGCATCTTCATCGGCTCGGAAAACCGCGCGATCTCAGGCCCCGCAATCTCCGCCCACCGCGTCACCAGTTCGCGCGCGGCGAACCCCTGCTTGGCGTAGGCGTCCGAGAAGACGTCGTTGAGCAGGATGGAGAGCGGCTTTGCGCTGATCGGACCGGGTTTTGACATGGTTTGTCATATCACTTTCGCAACGATCCCAGGAATAAAGACGTGGATGCCCGGGCATGACGTGGAGAGATTTGGACGCTGACATTAAAGTAGCACCCATGAGCTCTCGCGCCGCCGCCAGGACCAAGCCACGAGAAACGCCTGGCGCGGTCGCCGCGCGGCCCGCCCTGTTGCTTGCCTGGTATGACCGGCATCGACGCCGGCTGCCGTGGCGGGCGCCGGCGGGCGAGCGGGCTGATCCCTACCGGGTGTGGCTGTCGGAGATCATGCTGCAGCAGACGACGGTCAAGGCGGTTGGGCCCTACTTCGAGAAATTCATCTCCCGTTGGCCGGATGTCACCAAGCTTGCGCGCGCCTCGCTGGACGACGTGCTGCGGATGTGGGCCGGGCTCGGCTATTATTCCCGCGCGCGCAACCTGCATGCCTGCGCGGTCGCGGTGCTGCGCGACCATGGCGGTATCTTTCCTGATGATGAAGAGGGGCTTCGCACGCTGCCCGGGATCGGGCCATACACGGCCGCAGCCATCGCAGCGATCGCGTTCGACCGCTGCACCATGCCGGTCGATGGCAATATCGAGCGCGTGGTGTCGCGGCTGTTCGCGGTCGAGGAGACGTTGCCGCAGGCCAAGCCGCTGATCCAGCAATTGGCGAGCACCTTGCTCGGCCCCTCTCGCGCCGACGACGAGAAATCTCGCGCTGGCGATAGCGCGCAGGCGCTGATGGATCTGGGCGCCTCGATCTGCACGCCGAAGAAGCCGGCCTGCGCGCTGTGCCCGCTCAACGACGACTGTGCGGCTCGCGCGCGCGGCGACCAGGAGAGCTTTCCGCGCAAGGCGCCGAAGAAGACCGGCGCGCTGCGCTCCGGCGCTGCCTTTGTCGTCACCCGCGGCGATGAGCTCCTGGTCCGCACCCGACCCGAGAAGGGCCTGCTCGGCGGCATGACGGAAGTGCCGACTTCCGAATGGCTGGCGGGGCAGGGCGATGCGGCCGCGCTTGAACAGGCGCCGTCGCTGAAGGGCGTTGCGCGCTGGCACCGCAAGGCGGGCGTCGTCACCCATGTCTTCACGCATTTTCCGCTCGAGCTTGCGGTCTACACCGCGACCGTTCCAGCGCGCACGCGCGCCCCGGAGGGGATGCGCTGGGTGCCGGTCGCGACGCTCGCGGACGAAGCGTTCCCCAACCTGATGCGCAAGGTGGTCGCGCACGGGCTCGGCATGTGAGGCTTTGTTAGGACGCGTTTTCTTCACGCGAACCGGGGGCCACTTCGCTCGAAAACGCTATGCTGACAGTAGGCTGGCAGCAGGCCTGCGCTAGGTAGGAGCCCCAACGGAGGCTCCCATGATCGCAACCGCGCTTGACCGTCTCGCCACGCCGCCCTGCGCCAAGCTGCTCGGCTGGCGCCTGCTCGACGCGCGCCCGGACGAAGGCTGGATCCGGATCGGCTTCGAGGGTAAGCCCGAGTTCCGCAACCCGGCCGGCTTTATCCAGGGCGGCATCCTGTCGGCGATGCTCGACGACACCATGGGCCCGGCGGTGTTCGTCATGACCGACGGCAAGCTCTACACCGCGACCATCGCGATATCAGTGAATTTCCTGGCGCCCGCGAAGCCGGGACCGCTCGTCGGCGAGGCCAGGGTCATCCAGCTCGGCAAGACCATCGCCTTCGTCGAAGGCAGGCTGATGGCGGAAGACGGCGCCTTGCTCGCGACGGCATCGACCAGTGCACGCCTGGTGGAGACGGCAAAGGCCGTTCGCTGAGCCCGTCAATCAGAGCGGGGATGGACGGGGCAACAGCGCGCCGTTAACTTCCCGTCCTTCTGAATGAGGGATGGAACATGCTCAAGCTCTACTATGCCCCCGGCACCTGTGCGCTCGCCTCGCACATCGCGCTCGAAGAGGCCGGCGCGCCCTATACGATCGAACGGGTCGACTTCAAGGCCAACCAGCAGAACAGCCCGGACTATCTCAAGATCAACCCGAAGGGACGTGTGCCGGCGCTGGTCACCGATCAAGGCGTCCTCACCGAGACGCCTGCGGTGCTCGCCTTCATCGCGCAGAGTTTTCCGAAAGCGAAGCTGGCGCCGCTCGATGACAGCTTTGCATTCGCGGAGGTGCAGGCGTTCAACAGCTATCTCTGCTCTACGGTGCACGTCGCGCATGCCCACAAGATGCGCGGCTATCGCTGGGCGGCGGAGGACTCCTCCTTTGCCGACATGAAGCGCATGATCCCGAAAACCGTCGGCGCGAGTTTTGCGCTGGTCGAACGCGACATGCTGAAAGGCCCGTGGGTGATGGGCGAGGCCTTCACGATCTGCGACATCTATCTCTTCACGATGGCGCAGTGGCTGGAAGGCGACGGCGTCGATCTCGCGTCCCTGCCGAAAGTGGTCGATCACCGCAAGCGGATGGCCGAGCGACCTGCGGTGAAGAAGGTGCTCGAGGCGGAGGCGTGAGCGCTTTGTGGTGCTCTCACAATCACCGCACCGCTGTCGTCCCGTCGAAAGACGGGACCCATAACCACAGGGAGGTGTTGTGGTGTGAGCAAGCGGTTACAGCCTTTCATATCAAGCCCGGAACGACGTGGGGAGAGTTCTGAGTCAATTGTCAAACAGCTGAGAGGATATGAGTCCGCATTCTCGCGGCGCGATGCGTCCGAGCTTTGCGTCTCGTTCACCCTCTCGAAATCAGAGGGCGCAGGGAAAGCCGGGTGCCGGTTGCACCCGTGGGCCCCGTGCAACAAAAAGCACGGGGGTAGGACCACAGGTCAACCGAAGCAACTCCGGCTTTCCCTGCGCGATGGTTTACGGCTTACTTCGTGCTCTTCCCGGTGACCGGGCTTTCTTGCCACCGTCATCTCTCGCGCAAACTTGTTTGCGCAAAAAACTTAGCGCCAGCGTCGGGGCGCCAGAACCACACGACTTCGCCGTCCGTGATGCGCATGCTCGTCAGTCACATGCATCGCGTCCACCGCATCTCACCGCAACGTTCGTGACGATCGCGAGCCGCCCCTCATTCGGGTGAGATGCGCGGAGTCATAATGCTGATTTGCCCGACGGCGAAAGCGGAATGTTTTTTGTGCGAGGGGTGGACAGGCCAAATCACCTTGAAATCGCTTGGATAATTCGCTTCGCCGCGCACGCGGCAACGCTTGAGCCGTTGTCAGGTCGGCTGTCAGCGCTCAGCGTGTATCGACCCTGTAAGCCACAACAGTGCCGTCCATCATCATCGGGATTATGACGGTACCATCCGGCGCCACGCCGAGGTCGGCGCTCCCCTTCTGGAGGGGAAGGAGACGCGTCGCCGTGCCATTGCTCGCGACGTGGAACAGCCCGCCATTCATCCAGTCGGTGACAAGATAGCCGCCCTTGCCATCCGGCTCGACGCCATCGAGATTGCCGACTGGTTTCGACTCGCCAAGAGCAGAGACTTTCTTGGTTGCGAGATCGACCACCTTCATATGCCCAGGCACCTTGGTCGAGAAGTCCGGGGCCATCTTGCCCCACGACGCGACCACAAGCCTGCCGTCCTCGGCGAGAAGCCCGTTCGGGTTGTCGAGCGCGTCATCCTGCATCAGGAGCGACAGCTTGCCGCCATCGAGCACCCAAATGCTGTTTGACACCATGTCGGAGGCGTAGATCCGTCCGCTCTTGTCAGCCGTGAGGTCGTTCAAGAACTTGGATCCGGGGGCCTCGTATCGGTTCATGACTTCGCCCTTGGCGAGGTCGATTTCCGCAATCCGGTCCACATCTGCGGCGTACAGCTTGCCGTCGGCAAGTGCCAGCCCGGTCGGACTGTCGAGTCCCTTGACCCACTCGATTGTTACGACCTTTCCATCCGGCCCGAGCTTTGAAATGAAGCCGTTGCCATCCTTCTTCCTCGCATCGCCGTTGACGTTCGACACATAAATGGCCCCCGTGGCTCGGTCGAAGACCGCCGATTCCGGGTTCCTGAATCCACTCGCCTCCCACAGCTTCTGAGGTTCTGCGGCGACGGCACTGAAGGTAAGCACAGCTAACACTAATGCGGAGAGCTGAGGTGTCCTCATAATAGCCTCCTCGTGATTGCCACCGAGAAGGAACGAGTCTGTCACCGCAGATGTTCCGCCCGTTGTTCTTTTATGTCCCGCACCGGCTTGCCTTACGACTGCCTTGCCCTGAAGCAATCATGATTGTCGGAACGTTCTTGGCAGCCATCAGGGTTACGTCACGGCGGGTTAAGTACCGAAAGCCCCAAAAGATAAATTCGTCTTGAATCGGAGGCGATATCCGGAAGTGGCACCAACAGACGTCCCAACTCATGCCGGGGATGTCCGCTGGTGGCCTTTGCGACATGCCGTCGATATCCGCGAACGTCTGTTGATAGTGGTAGACCGGAAGTGATCGGCCCACACTCAAAGCGACGCGAATGACCCGAAGCAGCCTTCGCCGCGCGGGCCATGCCGCCTACCGTGCAGCGGAGCGAGCTGGTAGTGTTACGAGAGCGGGAGGACCAGTTGCCAGGGTAGCTCACCCGGCGGAGGTAAGCAGGCTATGCCTAATGTGCGGCGTTGATGACAGGGAGCGATAAGATGATACTCAATCCAGATCATATTACTATCGCGGTGGCAGACGCCGGCCCGGCGATCGAGTTCTTTGCGCTATTTGGCTTCAGAAAGGATCACGTCGCAAGGATCGACGGTGGCCTTCCCGCACGATACATGGGCATGCCGGGCATGAAAGCTCAGCACATCACCCTCGTATTAGAAGGAGCGGATCCTCATTTCGAGATCCAACTGCTTGAGTTCGACCCGACCCCGGGGACTGATCCGGGTGCGCACCCGACGAATCTGCGACAACGGGGCTTCAATCACCTCGCCTTCCGCGTCGACGACATTGAGGCAGCCACCGCGCACCTCGTGGCCAACGGCGTAACCGTGCTGAGCGACGAAATGGACTACATCAGTCGAAAGCTGCGCCTTTTCGAGGGTCCCGAGGGCATTACCCTCGAATTGGTAGAGTGGGCGGCTTAGATGGTTCTGGCTAAGGCCTCCAACTAGCGGCCTGCCGTCACCTGAGTAAGTCGTGATGTCGCCTTCTGGGCCCACCCCGGACATAGTCGCCAACAGCTTTAACGTCGGCTTCTAAGAGAAAGGCGGATGTCGTGCACCAGGCCCTATTGGACGCTTGGCAGCGTGCGGTCGACGAATTCGATCCGCACCGTGGCCGGGGCCGCCCACGCTAAAAGCAAGCGCATCCTCGCCGTGTCGTCCCTAGACGATACATCCTCTGTGCGTCACTTTCGACGCATCTTGCAGGCTGGATGGATTGGGTCTGGTTCGCTGCTACACTATTGGTCGCTATTGTCCTATCAAGCGGGTGGTCCGCCACGCGCGGCAACTCCCGTTCACTCATTTGCATACGAACTAGATTGTGAGCATGCGCTTCTTTCGGCCGTGAGGGCTCAAGCCATGACAAAGTACTTTTCAACGCGGATCATGACAGATGTGTTCGTAATCTTAGTATCTGTGGCGATGATTACGATTGCGGTGACATCTTTGGGCGAGCCCATTCGGGCCGGCATCGCGGCTTCTATTCCAACTCCTTTCGATCTTGCGATGGGTAGAACACTTGCAATTGCTGAACCGGGCACCCCGAAGCTTGCCCAAGCGCAACCGAAATGCCGACTTCGGTCCGCTCCCCTGCAATGGAATGTGGACTGGCTTTTTCGGCCGCCTGTGGCTCCCGGCTGACGAATTCGATCCGTGCCGGGGGCGGGAAAGATCAGCTCGGATAAACGCATCATGTCCGATGTCGAGGTGAAACCGGACACCGAGTGGTGTTGAGGCTGAATTCCGGTTTGACCCATAGCGGTCGTGCTTATCGAGTACATCGAGCATTAGTTAGGTCAGGGGCGCTGCTTGTATCGCCATCGTTGACCCTGCTGATTTCCAACGCTAGCTCTCGAGTTCGACGTTTGGCGGCGGAGGAACGCGAGTTTGATCCAAGATGCCCGCGGCGACATCGATTATGATGAAGAGGGATCAGGCCCCACGATAGTCTTTGTGCCTGGATCTTGGGGCACGCGGTCAGCTTGGCGCAGCGTGATCGCGGCGCTGAGCGGCCAATTTCGCATCGTTACAACGAGCCTGCTTGGTTACGGTGGCACAGCGGAACGAAGAACCGCAGCCGATTTTTCGATCGACCGCGAGGCCGAAATTGTTGAAATCGTCTGCCGGCGGGCTGGCGGGTGCGTGCATCTTGTTGGACACTCGTACGGGGCCCAGGTTTGCCTTGCTGTTGCGATCCGCGGGGCCACCCCGCCCGTCAGCCTGAGTGTCATCGAACCGACCGGAGTAAATCTGCTGCGCCGGGCTGGCGACTTAGTGCTGTACGAGCAAAACGCGAACTTCCGTGACGCTTATTTCCGGGCCTTCGATAGTGGGGATAAGGAGGCTGTCCGACGTGTGATGGACCTTCATGACGGTGATGGAAGCTTCGATGCGCTTCCGTCGCGCGTGCGTGATTATCTTATCGCGACCACGGCAACCAACATTCTCGACTGGCGTTCGGGCTTCGACTTTGATGCGCCGATTGTGGCCTACTCGGGCATCTCCGTTCCCACCCTCGTCATGCGCGGGGGCCGTGGACACCCTTATATAGCGAGGAGCGCCGAGATTCTGAGCGGCGCCATTCCCAACGCATCTCTCGTGACCGTTCCCGGGGCGGCCCATTCCGTCATTGCTACGCATGCCGCCGAGGTGGCAAGACTGATTGGTGAAAATGTCTCTAGCGCGGAGCTGGTACATAGGAACATGGCCGAGCAGTGAGACGTCTGCTGCCAGCCTTACGGAAATTGGTCAATGCGTGGGTTTGGCCCTTTTGCGAAGTCCCAGGCGGGCTCTGAGATGGTCCGCTTATCGGGGAGGACCGGATGTGACTGACCGACCTTCCGAATGGCCCTGTTGACTCACAAGAGACATCGGGTCGCGGCAAAACAGCCGGGGCGCGATGTGGTGGTCTTTCGGGAGCGAGGGCCTTGGCCGTCGGGGAGGTAGTCGAGGCGGCTCAAGTCTATCACGCTTCTCGCCGATGCGGCGACGGCAGTTGCGGGGCCGCTTGCGGCCCGCGCAGCACCCGACCGCATGCGGTGAGCCGGCGGAGCCGCTCGAGTGCAGTATTCGCGACTCAAGCGTCAAAGACGAAGCGTGTGCCGGTATAGGCGCGCAGCAGCTTGGTCGGCATCTCGGTTCTGGCGATTTCCCAGAAGGGTTCTCCAGTGCAGTGCATCGGAATGATGTAATCGGGGTCGATCTCCTTGAGTGACGCGATCGTTTCCCGCACATAGTCCTCCTTGTACGGCGCGAGATGGAATCCGCCCATTACCGCATGAACCTTTTTCACCCCTGAGGCCGCCTGGGCCTGCTTGACTGCATTCACGACGCCGCGGTGGCTGCACGACGTCAGCACCACCAGCCCGCGTCCTTTCAGATTGAAGGTGGTTGCAATCTCGTGACGGAATTCGTCGGGGACGACACCCTTGGCGCGATCCTCTGCGGAGACCCGTTGGGGATAGCAGCCGAATCCCTGCTCCACACCGACCTTCATTGCACTTGGGGACAGCAATCTCTCGAAGCTGGTCAGCCGGATTTGGCCGCTCGTAAACCCGTGGTCGGCGACCAGCGCCGGTCCCTCGGCATAGGTGACGGTCACGTTGGCATCGTTCAGCGCCTTGCGGTCGAGCGCGCCGAAATCTCCCCGCACCGGTGGCGCCGTCCACTCGCGCGAGCAGAAGCAATCCTCGCCGCCAACGTAGAATGGAAGCCCCGTTCTCAGCCTGCCGCTGTTTTGCTTCAAGAAGCCGACCAGCCCGCCGAAATGATCGTAGTGGCCATGACTCAGGACGAGGGCGTCGATCGCGGCTGGGTCGATTCCCAATAATTCAATGTTGTTGTTGAGCGCTTCCGGCGTGAAGCCGAAATCCACCAGAATTTGGCGTCGGTCGTTTCCGAATTGGGACTCGGCATGCATCGAAAGACCAAACTCGCTGATCAGCGTCTTGCGCGGCGGTTTGCCACCACCGATGCCCCACCCAAACCGCTGAATTTCGACATTACCGGCCTTCGTGCTGGGCGCCACCGCGATCTGATAGCTATCGATGACGACGCGTACTGCAACACGGTCGACCTCGGGCACGGGACCAGAGATCGGCTGGGCCCGCGCAGGCTTCGCGCCGCCGAGCAGCGAGGCTACGATCGCGCTGAACACGGCGGCACCACCACCGCAAACAACATCCCGTCGACGCATGGATATGTCTTCGCTGTCAATCAACATGACGCCACCCTCCATCGATAGGGCTTCGCCGCTCGAAGGCGCCCGCCGGTTGCAACGGAGCAAGTGCTTTCACGCGGTCCGCTGCCTCATGGGCGTAGGAAGAGGTCTGCAAGGGCGAGTTCTGTGCGGTCGACGTTCGTTGCGAGATGCCGCCGCTATGGCCGCACGACCCGCGACGGCATAACGAAAAAAACTTCCTTCAGATCCGGATCCATTACAAGACAGTACCTCTGCCGAAATCTCGCGATGGCATTCCTCACCGGCAGTAATCAGCGCCAAGTCAGCCCCTGGCTCTTTTTTGACCTCGCGCGATGTCCGGCCTGAGTTGGTTATGCGCACTAAAGCGAACATCCGCTGGCCAGCAAAATCGTGAACTCACAACTTGGAAGACACGAGCGCGTGAGATGTGAGGCAATTCACGCTCGCCGGCCGCGTTTCAACCTATTCAAGCTGCTGCAAGCTGACCTTTCGAAATCGAACAGGAGGTTTCACACATGAAGCATCCGATGATTTTTGCAATCGCAGCCGTCGCCTTGCTCGCAGCAACCACCATGCTCTGGTCGCATACGCCGTCAACCAGGATGTCCGCCGGAGCTGCCGCTATGCCGCCATTACAAGATCTCCACGTCACGGCCAACTTAGGTAGGCTCCCCGACCAGGAAATTGAGGATCAGTCACTGATCTATCCAAGCTTGCCGAAGCACTAAGCAGCGAGAGGCGCCCGGAACGACGGAGGGAGTCGTCGCGCGCGACGCGGATTTACGTCTTTCGCCGATCCAGCTCCCGGCCCGTCTCCAGCATCAATTGGCGCAGCCAGATCGAGCCGGGGTCCATCTGGGCGCGGGTGGGATAGAACATGTACTGCTCGTCGATGCCGGGATCGAGCGGCGGCGTCACGGTCAGCAGTGACAATTGCTGGGCGAGTGCTGTGATCAGGCGGCGCGGCACGAAGGCGACGAGGTCGGTGCGGGCTGTCACATGCAGCGCCTCGATATAGCCGGGGACCACGAGGGCGATGCGCCGCTCGATGCCCTTGGAGCGCAGCCAGCTATCGATCAGATCCTCGTTCTGGCCACGGATCACGACGGCGACATGCCTTGCCGCAAGGAACGTTTCGCGCTTCTTCAACCTCGCTCCGACGGGATGGCCGCGGCGCACCGCGAGTGCGTCGCCGTCGACATAGAGGCGCTGGCGGTGAAAGCCCTTGAAGGCAGGCGTCGCCGATCGAGATCACGAGGTCGATGGTGCGGGCGAACTCCGCGGTGAAGATCGCGGGTCCCCGCCACGGCACCACGTCGATCGTCACATGCGGCGCGATCCGTGTGACCTTCTCCATCAACGGCGGCATCAGGAGCTCGACCGCGAGGTCCGGCATCATCAGGCGGAAATGCCGGTCGCTGCTGACGGCGTCGAACGCGTCGGGAACGAACAGCGCGCGCACCTGGTCGAGTGCCTGCGCCAGCGGCGCGCGCAACGCCTGCGCCCGCGGCGTCAGCTCCATGCGGGCGCCGCTGCGCACCAGGAGCGGATCGCCGATCAGATCGCGCAGGCGCTGCAGCGCGTGGCTTGCGGCCGGCTGCGACAGATGAAGCCGCATCGCGGCGCGGCTGACGCTGGCGTCCCGCAGCAGCGCGTCGAGCGCGGTCAGGAGGTTGAGGTCAAGCGAATTCAAATTCATTGGACGAATAGATATCATATTGGATATCGATTTGAAGAATGGTCTCCTGCGCGGCACAAGGAGGCGTACTCAATCAGCCATTGGAGACGTCGCCATGAGCGCAACCGACAACAAGAAACTGATGCAGCAGATCTTTGCCGCCGCCGGAAATCCCGATCCCGCGGCGCGCGATCGCACGCTGTTCACCGCGAGCCTCGCCGAGGATGCGACATGGACGGTGACCGGACAGTATTCCTGGTCGCGCACGTTCGGCGGCAAGCAATCGATCCTCAACGACCTGCACGGTCACGTTCGTTCGCTGTTGGCAGAACGGGCGCGCACCGTCGCCCATCGCTTCATCGCCGACGGCGACCACGTCGTGGTCGAAGCCAAGGGCGACAACGTCACCAAGCAAGGCGTTCGCTACGACAATGACTATTGCCTGGTGTTCCGCCTCGAGGACGGCAAGATCAAGGAGATCAGGGAATATTGCGACTCGGTGCTGACCGAGAAGGCGCTGGGGCTGCTTCCGGCGTCGCAGCATCGCGCGGCGGGTTGAGGCGTCGCGCCTGTGCCGACAAGGGCTCATATCGACGGTGGCGAGCGCTCGAACTTTTCGGGTTCGACGCTTGCCGCGTTCACGCGCGAGGCTGGTACCTACCGCACCCCATAGCGCGTGAAGTCGTTGCCGATCCTGGCCTGGATCGTCCTTGCCGATGCAATATCGGCGTCGCTGCCCGCTTTGTCGCCCGTCTTCAGCCTGGCAAGCCCGCGTCCATAGAGTGCGTTCGCGAGCTTCGGGTCGAGGTGCAGCGCAGAACTGTAGTCCTCGATCGCCGCATCGAATTTGCCCATCTTGAGGTAGATCAGCCCGCGCGAGTCATAGGTTGCGGCGTTGTTCGGCGCTAATTGAAGCGCCTTGTTGCAGTCCTCCAGCGCCGCCTCCAACGCGCCGCGGATGGCCCGCGTCCAACAGCGTCCGCTCCACACCGCTTCCAGATTGGGCTCAAGACGAGTTGCCTCGTCATAGTCCCGGGCCGCACGATCGTACTCGTTCTTCTTCAGGTAGGCTCGGGCTCGGTTGGCGAAAGCGCCGCCGTAGCTGGGATTGATCCGGATCGCATCATCCAGAGCCTTGATGGCGAGGTCGTATTCGCCTTTCTTGAGGTGAGCCACGCCGCGATTGTTGAAGGCCTTGGCGTAAGTCGGGTTGAGCTTGATCGATTGACCGAAATCCTGGATGGCGCGGTCGTAGTCCCCCTTTGCCATGTAGGCATTGCCGCGATTGTTATAGGCAATAGCCAGGGCGGTCGGCTTGCTGTGACTCGACGCGATGAGCGCCGTGCAGCCACCGACCCTGGCTTCAAGCGAGGCATGATCCGAGCCGTTGCACGACGCGATGTCAGTCAGATAGTTGCCCTTCTTTGCTTCCTGCGCCGATGCGGGTGAACCGAGCGACAGCAGGATGAGCATGCATGCCACGCCGCCAATGATGCCTCCCCTTGCACTAGCGTCCATATCAGGCTTCCTGACCTTGGAGATTGCGGAACGTGCGGTCGTCGATTCCCGCGAAAAGGGCGTCCGTCCGGCTGGCTTCTTGCGCCGAGACCGGCTCAAGACATCGGCCTAGCACCCTCGGCAGATATTCAAATTGAGCTTGCGATTGGCTTTCTGTTCGGATTGCTGCGCTGCGGATGGGCCGGACTTTTTCGTCAGCTTGCTCTTGCCCTCTTCGATAAGGGTTGAAAACCTGACTGTCCCGTCATCCGAAACTTCGACATGTGGAGTCGTGCCCCGAATACCCATGGTTGCGACTGGGGTATCGACCTTCATGTCGCCGGTCTTCGCGACATTGCCGGCAACAAACGTAAGTGTTCCGTTGGTTAGATTGAACAAGGTCGAGTTGGATTTCCCGTTCGGGTCGTACACGAATTCGTCCAACGCCATCCGGGCGTTGCTCGATAGCTTGAACGAACTGCCATCGGCAAAATTGATCCCGACCTTGCCGTCGGCCCCGGTCTGCACCACGTCGCCGAGGTAAACGATATCACCAACCTTCGTCTGGGCGATTTGGCCGGAGATATTTGCCTGGATGACCATTGCCCTCGCGCGCTCGATTGTCACCGAGCCGGTGGTGGTCACAACTGTTCCGATGGGCTTTGCGGATGCGAGATCCTGAACGGCGGGCCCGGGAGGGTTGACCTGCGCATGGGCTGCATCAGCCAAAAGGCTGGCTAGCGCCAGAGCCAAACTCGCCACCGACGCGATAATTGGATGCGTGCACATGATCCCCCCTTCCTGAGAAGATCTTTTTTGCCGCGCGACAGCCCGCTGACCTCAATGGTCAGCCAGGTCGCCATAAACTTGCAGTACGTACAATGTCGGGGCGGCCATGACCGGCCACCTCATTTTAAATCTGTCGTCATATTAATCCCCCGGGCGGCCTAGTGCCACTAAAACGTTGCATCTTGAGGGGCCGCAATTGTAGCGAGCCAGAGAGACGCCGCGCTCCGCGAAACAGTGATTTAATCCCTCCATCGGGCGAGTTAATTCATGCATTGAATGCATCCGATTTTACCGATATGTTGGATTAAATTTGGATCAGGATGTTTCGGCGGGCGAGCCCAGGGCTGCCCAACGCCAAGAATATTTTGACCTCATGGCGTAGGCAAAGCCAGAGCAAGAAAAGTTCGGCACCACGCTGGCCTGAGAGTACGCAGCAGGCGAGGTCGAAGCGATGTTGGTTGCGTCTTGCGTCGAGCCCAGCCGCGACGTCAAGGTGGTAGGCTCTGAGCTTCCCCAAATCATAGGCGAGGTGCAAACCGCGATCGGTTGCTGCATCCTCACCCGTGCGACCGGCATTGCCGTTCAACTCACCGCTGGCGATCCCGTTTGTCAGGGAGACGTGATCGAGACCGCGGCCGACGGGCGGATCGGAATTCGCTTTATCGACGGCACCGTGTTCAACCTGTCTCCCGGCACCCGTCTGGTGTTGAGCGAATTGATCTGCGACTCCGACGGCTCCTCGCATTCGGCTCTGTTTGGCGTGACCAGAGGGACCTTCGCTTTCATTGTCGGACGGGTGGCGAGCACCGGCTGTCTCACGGTCGATACGCCTGTTGGAAGCATTCGGGGCCGCGCTCATGCCGGCGGGATCGGCACGTTGACACTCGCGGCACTGACCTTCGCGGCTATGAAAGAAGTCCAGGCGGCGGAGCCAAACGTCACATATCTCGATGACGACAACATCACATACAAGGATCTCGAGCATGGCGTATTCGAGCTCGTGACCAAAGAGCCGATCCCGCGACACATTATTGTCGAGGATCCCGGAGAGACGACCATCCTGAGCAGGAGAGGGTCCTCGGTCAGCGTGAACCAATCAGCGAATAGTGCGACTCGCATGGAGGAGTTGCACGCCGCCCAGCAGGACGTACTGGCCAACTTCGCGAAGGAACAGGGGGCAACCGGGTCGAGCACACCGCCCTCGATCGATCGGCTGCCGGTGCAGCGAATCGATTTTATTCAGACTGACACTCTCCCGATCCATAATTCGCTCCCGCCGCTGCCGTCGATGACAGTTCCTGAACTGTTTGTCGTGCGTTCGCCGCCGGTGTTGACCGCGGCATCGGGGCCAACGGAAATCGATACGGTGGTGTTTGACCAGTTCGCTGCGACGAGCGGAACGTTCGTTGCCAGCAGCACCAACAGCGGCGCTGCACTGACCTTTGGCATCGATGGCGGAATCGCCGGCAGCACGGTGCTGGGAGGGGCGACATACGATGTATCGCGCGCCGGTTCCTACGGCACGCTCTACCTCAACAGCGCGACGGGCGCCTACACCTTCGTTCCGGACAGCGGCGCGATCAATGCGCTGACCGCGCCGACGACTGAGGGCTTCGTTGTCACGGTGTCGGACGGCACACTCTCGGCCAATCAGGTCTTCACAATCACCATCAATGGCATCAACGACGCGGCCATCATTTCGGGTTCCACGACTGGCGCAGTGATCGAGGCGGGCGGTGCAGGGCCCGGTACGCTCGCCGCAACCGGCACGCTCACTGACTTTGACGTCGACAATCCGCCGAATACCTTCACCGTGGTCGACTCGCCGAAGGCGAGCGACGGCGGCTACGGCACCTTCACGGTGACGGCGGCGGGCGTGTGGACCTACTCGCTCAACGAGGCCAACGGCGCGGTGCAGGCGCTCAATGTCGGCGACACCTTGACCGACACCTTCACGGTGACCACCGTGGACGGCACCGCTCAGGTGGTGACGATCACCATCAGCGGCACCAATGACGCCGCCATCGTTTCCGGCGCGACGATCGGCTCCGTGATCGAGGCGAGCGGTGCTGTGCCGGGCACGCTGACCGCGACCGGCACGCTCACCGCCAGCGACGTCGACAATGCGTCCAACACCTTCATGGCGGTCAATTCGCCAACGGCGAGTCATGTTGGCTACGGCACTTTCACGATGACCGCGGCCGGTGCGTGGACCTATACGCTCAACGACGCCAACGGCGCGGTGCAGGCGCTCAATGTCGGCGACCACCTGACCGATACCTTCACGGTGACCACCGCGGACGGCACTGCACAAGTGGTGACGATCACCATCCACGGCACCAACGATGCGGCCGTGATTTCCGGCGTCACCACCGGCTGCGTGGTCGAGGCCGGGTGCGTCGCCAATGCTAATCCGGGCTCGCCGACCGCAACCGGCACGCTCGCTGCTGCCGACGTCGACAATCCGCCCGATCTGTTCACGGCGGTCACTTCGCCGACGGCGAGCACCGGCGGCTACGGCACCTTCACGATGACGGCGGCCGGCGTGTGGACCTACACGCTCGACAACGGCAACGGCGCCGTGCAGGCGCTCAACGTCTGCGACCGCCTGACCGACACCTTCACGGTGACCACCGCGGACGGCACTGCACAAGTGGTGACGATCACCATCAACGGCACCAACGACGCGGCCGTCATTTCCGGCGCCACCACGGGCTGCGTGATCGAAGCTGGCGAGGATGGGCCCGGCACGCCAACCGCGACCGGCACGCTTACCGATACCGACGTTGACAATCCGCCCGATACTTTCACGGCGGTCTGCTCGCCGCGAGCGAGCGATGGCGGCTACGGCACCTTCACGATGACGGCGGCCGGCGTGTGGACCTACACGCTCGACAACTGCAACCGCGCGGTGCAGGCGCTCGACGACGGCGACACCCTGACCGATACCTTCACGGTGACCACCATCGACGGCACCCCCCAGGTCGTGGCCATCACCATCAAGGGCGCCTGCGACGCAGACCCCGACGATTTCAAGCATGCCGATGCGGCGGATTTCGAGCGATCCTCAACTGCCGATGCGATGTTCGGGTCAGAGGCGGCCGGAACGAGCGTGGTTGAAGACGCATTCCACTTCAAGGACGGGAACTCAGCTCCTGGAGGTTCGGACGGCTTCGCCCCCGGAAATGCCGACCATGACCTGGCATCGAGCAATCATCGCGAAGATGCTGCGGGAGAGGGAGCGCAGCTCATTGAGCCGGCTCTGCAGGAGCAGCACTCGGCTGACGGTTTCAGTTTCGTCTCGGACCTCGCGGGGAGCGCTATCGTCACCCATACGCCGCACGATCTGATGATCTGACGGAACCGAAAGGTGGGCACGGTGCATGCGCCTTTGCCCGCCTTCCCAATTTGCATCGTGGTTCACACACGAGGTGCGTGCCGGCACCGCGAAGGGCGGTCAAGCCACCTTGGTCTTGAGGTGGCCGAACATGAAGCTCTTCGCCTCCTCGTCCATCTCGGCCTTGAAGGTGAACTTGTCCTTCAGCGCGATCGCGCGTGTGGCGGCCGGACGCGCGGAGATCTCGTCGACGAGGCGCTTGACGTTGGGATATTTCGCGTAAGCTTCGTCGCCGAGCACGAAGGCGGCCAGCCGCGCCCAGCCCCAGAACGCCATGTCGACGATGGTGTAGGTGTCGCCGACCATGTAACGGCTCTTGGCGAGATGATCATCAAGAATCTTGTAATGGCGATTGGCTTCGTACTGGTAGCGGTTGTGCGCATACTCCAGCTCTTTCGGGGCCACGGTCTTGAAATGCACCGCCTGCCCCGAATAGGGACCGAGGCCGGTGGCGATGAACATCAGCCAGGACAGCGTCTGCGCGCGGTCGGCCGGCGTGTTGGCGGGCAGGAACTTGCCGGTCTTCTCGGCGAGATAGAGCAGGATCGCGTTGGAGTCGAACACGAAGACGCCGTCATCGTCGATCGCCGGCACCTTGCCGTTCGGGTTGATCTTCAGGAACTCCGGCTTGAACTGCTCGCCCTTGCGGGTGTCGATCGCGACCGGTTCGTAGGGCAGGCCGGACTCTTCCAGGAAGAGCGCGACCTTGTTCGGGTTCGGTGCGCCGTTGAAGTAGAATTTGAGCATCTCAAAAGCTCCGTTTGTTTTGTTGCCGACCAAATCGGGATGCGGGCCGCATGGGCCGCGGGCCGCACTCATGCGCCAAGTTCGGCAGAGCGCGCAAGCAATGAATTTGTGAAGGGCCTCGGGACGGCGGCCGGCGATCAGCCGATGTACATGAAGCCGATCGCGCTGGCGATGATCAGCGCAATCCCTGCCACATCAAGGAGGGCTGCGAGGCGCGTTGCGGTGTGCAGGTCGGTGACCTGAACGGCACGCTCTGTGCTCCGCCCATAGCCGTGGGTGATGATGTCCTCGGTGAAGTGGCTCTGCGCCTCCAGCGCGCTCGTCAGTCCGACGGAGACCAGGAGAACGCCGAAGATGCCGAGGCCGAAAAAGCCGAGCAGGCCGAACAGCAATATCGGGAACATGCCGATAAAGAAGATCGGCAATAGCGGCACAAGCAGCAGCGTGTCGGATTGTCTGCGCATCGGGCAATCCAATCGAAACAGCGACCAACAACTGAATTTTAGGCCCTGCGTTCGCGCCGAATCAAGGCAAAAGCGTTCAACACGTCGTCATCGTGACGTCCAGTGAGGCGTAGCTTTCTGTTCCGCCGAGGCATAACGGAAGTGAGTAGGACTTCTCTTGTCATTCCGGGATGCGCCGACAGGCGCAGGTCCGGAATCCATTGGGGCCGCGGGGCGCAAGTGGTGAAATGGATTCTCTGATGTGCAATTGCACATCATAGTTCTCGCTTGCGCGAGCCCCGGAATGACGGAGGGATTTGAGGGGAGCTCAGCCCGCAGCCATCTCGGAGCGGATTTCGGCGCGTAGCTCGTCGATCAGCTTGAGGCCGTTCTTGGTCTCGACGTGCCAGAAGGTCCAGCCGTTGCAGGCGCCCGACCCTTGCGCAACCGCGCCGATGCGGTGGATCGAGCCGACCTTGTCCCCCAGCATGATGGCGCCGTCGGCGCGCACCAAGGCGCCGACCCGCTTCTTGGCGTCGACCAGCTTGGCGCCCGGCATGATCATGCCGCGCTCGATCAGTTCGGAGAAGGCAACGCGCGGCGCTTCGCGCGCGGTCATGAACGGGGCGAGCGTGGCGTCCGGCAAGGGATCGATGGCGGCGATGCGCGCTTCGGCGGCGGCGGCATAGTCCTTGTCGCGCTCGAAGCCGATGTAGCGGCGGCCGAGACGCTTTGCCACGGCGCCCGTGGTGCCGGTGCCGTTGAAGGGATCGATCACGAGGTCGCCCGGCCTCGACGACGACAGCAGCACGCGCGCGAGCAACTGCTCGGGCTTCTGCGTCGGGTGCACCTTCTTGCCGTCCTTGCCCTTGAGGCGCTCTTCTCCGGTGCACAGCGGGATCAACCAGTCGGAACGCGCCTGTACATCCTCGTTCGCTGCCTTCAGCGCTTCATAATTGAAGGTGTAGCCCTTGGCCTTCTCGTCACGCGCGGCCCAGATCATGGTCTCGTGCGCATTGGTGAAGCGGCGGCCGCGGAAATTCGGCATCGGGTTCGACTTGCGCCAGACGATATCGTTGAGGAGCCAGAAGCCGAGGTCCTGCATGATCGCGCCGACGCGGAAGATATTGTGATAGGAGCCGATCACCCAGATCGTCGCCGACGGCTTCATGACGCGACGAACGGCGAGCAGCCAGGCGCGGGTGAAATCGTCATAGGCGGCGAAAGAGGAAAACTTGTCCCACTCGTCGTTGACGGCATCGACATGGGATTCGTCCGGACGCTTGAGGTCGCCCTTGAGCTGCAGGTTGTACGGTGGATCTGCAAAGACGAGATCGACCGAGCCGGCTGCAAGCTTTGACATCTCTGCGACGCAATCGCCTAGGACGATACGAGCAGATGACGTGGACTCAAATTTAGTGCGGGGCGCCCTTGCAGACGCCCCGCGACGCGACTCAACCATGACTCAAAACTCTGACTCAGGCGACGCTGTCGGCGACGCGGGACCAAACAACCGACTGGCGCCACCATGACCCGCCAAAGTAAAAATCGACTTAATTGAAAATACCGCGCGACAGGTTCTGCGCATCTTGATTGCGTGTTTTCGAATTTTGAAAATCGAGCGCTGCTTTGCAGCATGCGTTATGCGAATTGCGCCAGCGACGGCGGAATCGGAAATCGCATGTTGTTGCCGGGGAGCTCACGCGATTCGTGAAGACATTGGCGGCATCAGGCATGCGCGGATGCCGCAGCGTCGCACTAGGCAACATTTGCCGGGCAGGCTATTGATTAACGGAATGGAAATTTTACGTCTGTTCCGCGTTTACATAGGATAGGACTTAAGGGGAAGCCGCCATGCGTTACGATGATTTCCGTCGCAGCGACGACATCGAGGATCGTCGCGACGAGGGCGGATATGGTGGCGGCGGAGGCGGCGGCTTCGGCATTCCCATGGGCGGCGGCGGGCTCGGCATCGGCACCATCATCGTGCTCGGCCTGCTCGGCTACGCCTTCGGCATCGACCCGCGCATCCTGATCGGCGGCGCCGAGATCCTGACCGGCGGCGGACAGGCGCCGACCTACCAGACCGACCGCCGGACGGCGTCCGGCAAGACCGGCGCGCCCACCGACGAAATGGGCAGCATGATCTCCGGCATCCTGGGCGAGATCGACGATCGCTGGAGCGAGATCTTCCAGGCCAACGGGCAGACCTTCACCGGTCCGAAGATCGTGTTGTTCCGCAACGCCACCAATGGCGGCCGTTGCGGCATGGCGCAGTCGGCGATGGGGCCGTTCTACTGTCCGCCGGACAAGACCATCTATCTCGACACCGCGTTCTTCCGCGAGGTCGAGACGCGCTTCCGCGGCTGCTCGGGCAGTGCGTGCAAATTCACCGCGGCCTATATTATCGCCCATGAGGCGGGCCATCACGTGCAGAACCTGCTCGGCATCATCCCGCGCGTGACGCGGCTGCAACAGGCGGCCGACAGCAAGGCCGAGGCCAATGCGCTGCAGGTGAAGGTCGAACTGCAGGCCGATTGCCTCTCCGGCGTCTGGGTCAACCGCGAAGAGAAGAAGCGGCCGGGCTTCCTCGAGGCCGGCGACATCGACGCCGCGCTCAAGACGGCAACCGCGATCGGCGACGACACGCTGCAGCGGCAGGCGACGGGCAGGGTGGTGCCGGACTCCTTCACCCACGGCTCGGCGCAGCAGCGGCGGCAATGGTTCATGACCGGCTACCAGCAGGGCACGGTGTCGGCCTGCAACACCTTTGGCCAGGGGGCGCTGTAGGTTTGACACCTCTCCCGCTTGCGGGAGAGAGGTGCGTAAGCGCCGGGTGAGGGCTCTCTCCTCACGGAGAGTCCCGATGCCGAGATACCCTCACCCCGACCCTCTCCCGCAAGCGGGAGAGGGAGAACAGAGAGCTACGTCATGGCCTCCACAGACGAATCAAAACCGTTCATTCCGCTCAACATCGCGGTGCTGACGATTTCCGACACCCGCACGCTCGCCGACGACAAGTCCGGAACGACACTGGCGGATCGGATCGCCGGTGCGGGCCACAAGCTTGCGGCGCGAGAGATCGTCACCGACGACGTCGAGGCGATCCGCGCCGTCGTGAAGCGCTGGATCGCCGACGAGGGCGTCGATGCGATCATCACCACCGGCGGCACCGGCTTCACCGGCCGCGACGTGACGCCGGAAGCGATCGAGCCGCTGTTCGAGAAGCGGATGGACGGTTTCTCGATCGCCTTCCACATGCTGAGCCACGCCAAGATCGGCGTCTCGACGATCCAGAGCCGCGCCACCGCCGGTGTCGCGGGCGCGACTTACATCTTCTGCCTGCCGGGCTCGCCCGGCGCCTGCCGCGACGGCTGGGACGGGATTTTGGCGGCGCAGCTCGACTACCGCACCCGCCCCTGCAATTTCGTCGAGATCATGCCGCGGCTGGACGAGCATCTTCGCCGGCCGAAGGCGCAAGGCGCAACGGTTTAGGTTCACCACGACCGTCATTCCGGGGCGCGCGAAGCGCGAGCCCGGAATCCATTTCGCCGCTTGCGCAAGTGGCCCAATGGATTCCGGGTTCATCGCTGCGCGATGCCCCGGAATGACGGTGGAGGTGGTTGGGCTCAATGCCCGCGAAGGGCTTTCATCAGCCAATCCCACAACGCACGCATCATATTTCGACAAGCTTCCTCGCGGAGCGCGTGCGCGCGCTTGATATGGAAGGCAAGCAGCTCCGGTGTGACGCGCCGCGTTGGATCGCGACGCATCGCCTTCACAGCGCCCGCTCCCAGGTCTCGCCGACGAGGTCCTGCCCGAAGCTGCGGTGCGGCTGGCTTTTCACCAGCACGAAGCCTGCGTCCTGATAGATTTTTCGTGCGGCCACCAGAATGCTCTGGGTCCAGAGCGTGATCTTGCGGTAGCCGCAGGCCCTGGCGAAGGTGATGCATTCGCCAACCAGCCGCTTGCCGAGCCCCTGTCCGCGGCCGGCCGGGTCGACCAGGAGCAGCCTGAGCTTGGCGATGTCGTCGGAGTGCCTGACCAGGAACACCGAGCCGACTGGCATGCCGTCGAGATCGGCGATCCAGCAGCGTTCACGCGAGGCGTCGAACGAAGTCAGGAATTTTGCTGCGATCTCGGCGACCAGCGCCTCGAAGGACGAATCGAAGCCGTATTCGCTGGCATAGAGCGCGCCATGGCTCTGCACCACCCAGCCCATGTCGCCCGGGCGGGGATCGCGCAGCACCGCGCGCGGGGCTGCGGCCTCGCCGAGCAGCCGCTCGATCGTGCCCATCGCCGCCGTCAGGCGGGCACGATCGTCCGGCGGAAGCCGCGTCAGCATCGCCGCGACCTCGTCATGCGAGGCGCGGTTGATCCTGGCAAAGGTCTGCCGCCCCTTCGCGGTGAGGCCGAGCTGGTATTGCCGGCGGTCGGAGGCGAGGGGCTCGCGCGTGATGAGCCCGTCCTCGTCGAATTTCTGGAGGATGCGGCTGAGATAGCCGGGATCGAGCCCGAGTTCGGTCCCGATCTCCTTGGCCGATATTTCCTCGCGATGGGCCAGCTCATAGAGCACCCGCGCCTCGCTGAGCGAGAACGGGCTTTTCAATAGATGTTGGTCGAGGAAGCCGAGCTTGCGGGTGTAGAAGCGGTTGAATGCCCGCACCGCGGCGACCTGGTTTTCGGAATCCGGCTCTGACATCGTGCGCACCTCAATAGTTGCCATTGTCAAATAATTATTTGACTTTGGCAAGTATCCAGGTGAGCTACATCGGCAAAGGCGCTGTGCTCCCTCTCCCGCTTGCGGAAGAGGGGGGGTGAGGGTGTCTCCGCATCGGGATTCCCTGGGTGGAGAGAGCCCCCACCCGGCGCTTCGCGCCGACCTCCCTCGCAAGCGGGGGGAGGTGAAGGAGAAGGCTATGCGACCATGATCCGGCTGCGCAGCATCGTGCGGGAGGAGCGGCCGAGCTGCCGCAACAGCCGCGCCTCGGAGCGGCGGGCATCGGGGCGGTAGCCGCCGAGCTGCTCGTAATGATCGCGCGCGATCAAAAGACCCTGCTCGGCGGTCGGGCCGGTCAGCATGCGGGCCACGAACCTGAAGCCGTCGCGCAGGCGGGTGTCGCCATAGGGCGAACGGGCGTAGCGGAAGATGCCCGCCCGCGGCCGGCCGCTGATCGCCACCCCCTGGATGAACTGGCTGGTCTCCTCGATCCAGCCGCTGTCGAGCACGGCGCCGGCATGCAGGAACATCAGCCAGGGCGCGCGCGCCTGGCGGGCGCCGGCCGCCAGCGCTGCGGCGCGGGTGCCGTCGAACGCCATGAAGCGGCAGCCGGCGACATCGGCGACGCGTTCGATCGCGCCGGTCTTGGCGCGATCCTTGGCGCGATCGACCAGCAGCACCTCTTTTATGATTCCGGCCGCAGCGCCCGGAACCAGCGCCGCAAGGGTGGCGACTGCAGCCCGCTCGTCGCCCTCGGTCGGGATAATCACGCTCAGCATTATCTGAGGCTTCGTTGGCTCAAAATGGGTGAAAAGCTCGAAAACTGTTATCACCTTGTCACAATCAAAACAGCCTGAGGGGTGCAGTTTTTTGCGGCAGCGCAATTGTGGAATTTTGCGAATGTGTTCTTGATTTGTTCTATCGGCATGCTAGCTTGGGAACATGAGCCGAGCATCCTCTCATGCCCTCAAGCACCCGCCGGTGACGGCGCCCTCCACACCGGCGGGTGCGCCCTCCGCGTTTCCCGAACTCGCGGTCGCGATCGAGCGCGAGCGGCGACGCGGCCGCGGCGCGCAATCCAATGCCAGCGGCCGTTATGAGGCGGAGGCCCGCGTTGCCTTCGACGATGGCTGGCAGAGCCTGGAAGAGCTGCCGCCGTTCAAGACCACGGTGTCGCTCGACACCTCGCGCAAGGTGATCGCGCGCAACGATTCGCCCGACATCGGGTTCGACCGCTCGATCAATCCGTACCGAGGCTGCGAGCATGGCTGCGTCTACTGCTTCGCGCGGCCGACGCATGCCTATCTCGGCCTGTCGCCGGGACTGGATTTCGAATCGAAGCTATTGGCAAAACCCGATGCGCCGGCTCTGCTCGAGAAGGAGCTTGCGGCGCCTGGTTATGAACCGCGCATGATCGCGATCGGCACCAACACCGATCCGTACCAGCCGATCGAGCGCGAGCACAAGATCATGCGCGGCATCCTCGAGGTGCTGGAGCGTGCCGGCCATCCGGTCGGCATCGTCACCAAGTCGGCGCTGGTGGCGCGCGACATCGATATCCTGCAGCGGATGGCGCGGCGGAACCTGGTCAAGGTCGCGCTGTCGGTGACGACACTCGATGCCAAGCTGGCGCGCACCATGGAGCCGCGCGCCTCGACGCCGCCGAAGCGGCTGGAAACGATCAAGCGGCTTTCGGATGCCGGCATCCCGACCACCGTGATGGTCGCGCCCGTAATCCCTGCGCTGAACGATTCCGAGATCGAGCGCATCCTTGATGCGGCGGCGCATGCCGGCGCCAAGGAAGCGAGCTACGTGCTGCTGCGGCTGCCCCTGGAAGTGCGCGACCTGTTCCGGGAATGGCTGCTGGCGAATTATCCGGACCGCTATCGCCACGTCTTCACCCTGATCCGCGACATGCGCGGCGGGCGCGACTACGACTCGCAGTGGGGGACGCGGATGAAGGGCACCGGGCCGATGGCCTGGATGATCGGCCGCCGCTTCGAGATTGCTTGCGAGAAGCTCGGCCTGAACAAGCGCCGTTCGAAGCTGACGACCGACCATTTCGTCAAGCCGAAGCAAAGCGGCGAGCAACTGAGCCTGTTCTGAGAGCGGCGCGAGCAATATGAAATAGAACTTGGTGGGCAGTCCCCTCGCGGCCCATCCTTCGAGACGCCCGCCTTCGGCGGGCTCCTCAGAGGGTGAGAATGATTCGCCTTGTCCGGAGAATTTTACATGTGATGGGCTGGAAGGCACAGACCGTAAAGCTTTTCGGTTGAGCCGGCGCCGAATGACCGCGATCTGACCTCCGGGCCGGTGCTGCGGCTGCTGCGGCGCTTTGTGGGCACCTGCTGGCGTGGACGCCTCTGTTCATGCCGCGACCTGCGCCTTGGCGTGCAAGGCGAGGAAGCGCATCATGTTGTGAGCGACGGCGAACCACAGCAGATGGAGGCGGGCCTTGATCTTGCCGCGCAGGGTTAGCTGGCGCAGTCCCATGCGGCGGGCATGGGCATTGATGCATTCGTGCTCGGCGCGCAGTCGGTAGAATGCCTTACCGTCCTTGCTCTGCATGCGTTCACGCCAATCCGCGACGCCAACACCGTCACCCTGCTTCGGCGCATAAGGGTCGGTGCCGTGCCTGGTTTGCCCCGCCGGGCACCACAGTTTGATATCTTTGGCGTGGGCCCACTCGATGTCGTCGTTCTTGGTGAAGCCGCCGTCGACCAGATAGTTGGAGGGGTCGTAGCCTTCAGCGTGCACCGTCTCGATCCCCGGTTGCGCCAGGCCGCGATCCGAGCCGCTGGTATCGATGTCGACCGCAACGATCACCTGGTGTTCCGGCGCCGAGATGATCTGCATGTTATAAGCCGGACGCCACCCACCATCGGCCATCTTCATCACCCGCGCGTCGGTATCGGTGGTCGAAGCGCGCGGCTCCTTCTGCTTGGCCACCTGGTTCTTGTTGGTCTTCTCGCGCCGCTCCCGCTCGACCTCCAGTTCCTTCATGCGCTGCTGCGCCGCCGCGATCCGCGCCTCGCGCTCGCGGGCGCCACGCGCCTTCGCCGCCCGCTGGCGACGATCGCCAGCCGCCGGATCCGTCTCGGCTTCAGCGCGCAGGCGCGCCACCCGCGTCTGCGCCGCGGTGAGCAGATCATCAAGCCGCGCGCGCCGGCGGAAGGAACTCGCCCCGGCACCCGCGCGCACCCGCAAGCCATCCTGCGCCAACGTGTCGAGCGACACCAGGCCAGCTTCCACCATGGATGCGACCCCCTGCGCCAGCAGCCGCTCCAGAACTGCCATATGCGCGATCCGGAAGTTCGACAGGCTGTGATAGTTCATCGACACCCCGCCGCATAACCAGCGATAGACCAGATGATCGCGGCACAGCCGATCCAGTTGGCGGGCGCTGCCCACCCCATCGACCGTGGCCCACAGCCAAAGCGCCAACATCAGTTCCGGTGCTGCTGGCGGATGTCCGGGCTGGCCCTCGCGCGCCTTGATCACCTCGTGCAACGCCGACAGATCCAGCCCCTCGACGAACGCCCAGACCGAGCGGACCGGATGATCCTCCGAGATCAGATCGTCCAATGCCGCCACCTGCATGCCGATCTGACTGCGTTCCGGCACCCGCAGCCGCAGCGCACCACGCCCTTCGGCCTGCGGTCTTTCCTGCTCAGGTAACCCCTCGAACAATTGCTCGTCAGCCATCGTCAGCCCCTGCCTCGCGCGCAATGCAAGCGAATCACAGCACCGCGGCTGTGGCAAATGCTCATTGCCTAAAGATTCTCACGCTCTCAGGATGAGGTCTGATTTCGCGGCGGGATCTTAGATCCTCATGGTGAGGAGCGCCGCTTGCGGCGCGTCTCGAGACGATGCTGCGCATCGCTCGGAGAACCATGAGGCCCGCCTCGTTCACAGGCACCAAACAGCTATATGCGATAGCCCTGTCCGCAAGCGGGAGAGGGAGCGCAGCTCCATCGCGGCGACGATTCCAGATCATTAGATTGAATAATGGGGACGGGCGCCGGGTTCCCGGTTGCGCGGTGGCGGTTGCTTGAGCACAGTCGCGCCCATGATTCGGGACAAGTCCGAGAACAAGAAGCCGGTCAAACCGGCGAAGGGCGTGATCGCCGTGACGCCGCCGAGCTTTCGACGCGAGCGCGCGCTGATCAAGCGCGGGGTGTGGCCGGTTGCCGGCTGCGACGAGGCCGGGCGCGGTCCCTTAGCAGGTCCCGTGGTGGCCGCGGCCGTGGTGCTCGATCCCAAGCGGATTCCGAAGGGCATCGATGATTCGAAGCGGCTGACGCCGGAGCGGCGGGAAGAGCTGTTCGCGCAGATCTGCGCGACGTCGGCATTCGCGGTCGCCTTCGCCTCGCCCGCGCGAATCGATCGCGACAATATCCTGCGCGCCTCGCTCTGGGCCTTAGCGCGCGCTGTGCAAGCGCTGCCCGAGGCGCCGCAGCATGTCTTCGTCGACGGCCGCGACAAGGTCGCCGTGACCTGCGATTGCGAGGCCGTGATCGGCGGTGACGGGATCGTGATGTCGATCGCGGCCGCTTCCATCATCGCCAAGGTGACACGTGACCGGCTGATGTGCGCGCTGGCGCTGGATTGCCCCGGCTATGGGTTCGAGCAGCACAAGGGCTATGCGGTGCCGGAACATCTGGAGGCGCTCGATCGCCTCGGCCCGAGCGCGCATCACCGCAGCTTCTTCGCGCCCGTGATCGCCGCCCGGCAGAAGCATTTTCCGGAAACGATCGAGCCCGATCTGTTCACGGTGGATCCGACGGCCGAGGCCGAGGCGACCGCCGCATAGAGCATATTCGCGCTTTAGGGGCCCGGTTGCTTCCGTCACGCGCGGCCTTTATCAAATCTCGGGATCAAATGAGGCCGCACACCGGGCTGGTTCTGGGCATTTTGGACGCATGCGTTTCACCTCCCTGGTCGTCGAACTGATCCGCGCCCGGCCGCGGCTCGTGGTCTGGATCGTGGTGTTGGCGCAGGCGGCGTTGTGGCTGCTGGTGCCGCTTCTGATCTATCGCAGTCCGCCCGGCGACGTCGCGACCGTGCTCGCCTTTGGCCGGGAGTACCAAGTCGGCACCGATCTCGGCCCGCCGCTCGCCTTCTGGCTCGCCGACATCGCGTTCCGCGCCGCCGGCAATCACGTCGTCGGCGTCTACTTTCTCGCGCAGATTTGCGCGGTCGCGACCTTCGTGAGCCTCTATCACCTTGGCCGCGCCATCGTCGGCGGACAGCAGGCGGTGCTCGCGGTGCTGCTCACGATGACGGTCACCGCCTTTTCTTCGCCTGGCCTCGAGTTCGGCCCGCTGGTGCTGGCGCGTCCGCTCTGGGCGCTTTTGCTGCTGCATTCCTGGCAATTGTTCGGCCAGAACCGGCGCAGCGCCTGGTTTGCCTGGTCGATCGATTGCGGCCTGTTGTTGCTGACGACGCCGGTGGCGATCGGGATGATCCTGCTCGTCGTGGCGTTTGCGCTGGCGAGCGCGCGCGGACGCCGCACGCTGGCGTCGTTCGATCCGCTGTTCGCGCTGCTCGTGGTGGTCGTGCTGGCGCTGCCTTACCTGATCTGGCTGATGCGGTCGGACGTGCTGACGCTGCCGCCGCTCCCGGAAATCGCGGACCTGCGCACGCGGACGATGCGCTCCGGCGTCCTGCTCGGTGGGCTGGTGGTGTCGATGGCCGGCATCGCACTGCTCCTCGTCCTCAATTCTCCGTGGTTTGCCCGCAAGCCGGAGGAGGCGCCGGTCATCCACCGGCCGCCGCTCGATCCGCTGGGGCGGCAGTTCGTCTATTTCTTCGCCTTCGCGCCGGCGTTGCTGGGCAGCCTGCTCGCCGGCCTGTTCCGTCTCGATCACGTGGTCGGCGGGGCAGGCGTCGCGTTGATGCTGTCGGGACTGGCCGTGATCGTCAACGCCGGCGATCTCATCCACCTCTACCGCCAGCGGCTGTTGCGCTCGGCCTGGGCGGCGGCGATTGCCGCGCCGGCCCTGGCCGTCGTCGCGGCGACGCTGTTCGTGCCCTGGACCGGCACCGCCGAAGTGCGGACCTCGATGCCGGCGGCCTCGATCGGGCACTTCTTCGCCGACAGTTTTGAACGGCGCACCAACCAGCGGCTGCGCGCGGTGGCCGGCGATCCCGAGCTTGCGCGCCTGATCGCGATGGACCCGGAGCGCCCGCATCTGCTCCTCGACGGAAAGCCGCGGACGCCCTGGCTCTCGCCGGCGAAGTTCAACCAGACCGGCGGGCTGATCGTCTGGCGCGCGTCCGACACGTCGGGCACGCCGCCGCCCGAGATCGCGCAACGTTTCCCCGGCCTGGTGCCGGAAGTGCCGCGGTCTTTCGAATGGCTGGTCAACGGCCGTCAGCCGCTGCTGCGGATCGGCTGGGCCATCGTGCGGCCGAAGGGGCCGTAGGGCCATTTCCTCGCCGTCAGCCCCTCATGGTGAGGAGCGCGTCTTCGCGCGTCTCGAACCATGAGGCCCCAGTCTCGCCTGTGGCCCATCCTTCGAGACGCACGCTGCGCGTGCTCCTCAGGATGAGGGGAATCCTACGCGGCTCAGGATGAAGGGGAGCCTTGCTGCCCCAACAGCTTCGCAATCGCGCGGAGGTCCTGCCATGACATCCGCTTGTAGGAGGGCGAGCGCAACAGATAAGCGGGGTGGAAGGTGGCGATGGCGCGGATCACGCGGGTGCCGGTGTCGTAGTCGAACCATTTGCCGCGGGTGCGCATGATGCCCTCGCGCGTGCCGATCAGGGCCTGCGTCGAGGGATTGCCGAGCGTGACCAGCACATCGGGATTCACCAGTTCGATCTGGCGCTGGATGAAGGGCAGGCACACCTGAGTTTCCTGCGGCGTCGGCGTGCGGTTGCCGGGCGGACGCCACGGGATCACGTTGGCGATATAGGCCTTGCTGCGGTCGAGCCCGATCGCCGCGATCATGCGGTCCAGAAGCTTGCCGGAGCGACCGACAAAGGGCAGCCCCTCGATGTCCTCGTCACGCCCGGGCGCCTCGCCGACGAACATCACCTGCGCCGCGGGGTTGCCGTCGGCGAACACAAGCTTGGTCGCGGTGTGCTTCAAAGCGCAGCCGTCGAAATTCTCGAGCAGCGTCCGCAGCGCTTCCAGCGTCGGCGCGGTCCGCGCCATCTCGCGCGCGGAGGCCACCGCCGCATCCGGCGCGATGCTGATTTCGCTGCGCGGAACTGCCGGCGCCGCAAGCGGCATCTCCCGCACAGCACGCGGCGGCGCCACCTCGCGCGGCGGCGCGGCGGGAACAGGCTCAGGCTCCGCGAGCCGGTTGACCGGCTCGTCGCTAAGCGCGCAATCGACCCCGGCCTCGAGATAAAAGGCCAGCAATTGCTTCAGGGTAGGGGCGGGCTCGGGCATCATGGCGGGGCAGGGGTCCTCGAGGCTTAGTTTAGGATGCATCGCGCCGTCGCGAAATGCATTTCAATGGTTGTCCTCGCGGCAAAAATCGGAAACAACGCAGCCTAACGAATTAGAAGCGTTCTCAACCGGGCTGAGAAGAGACCATGAGCACCGAAGAACTACCGCCCCGCGAATCCATGGAATTCGACGTCGTGATCGTCGGCGCCGGACCGTCGGGCCTCTCGGCTGCGATCCGGCTGAAACAGCTCAATCCCGATCTCAGCATCGTCGTGGTGGAAAAGGGTTCCGAGGTCGGCGCGCATATCCTCTCCGGCGCGGTGATCGATCCGGTGTCGCTCGACAAATTGATTCCGGACTGGCGCGAGGATGCCGACTGTCCGCTGAAGACCCAGGTGAAGGACGATCGCTTCTATTGGATGACGGCTGCCGGCGCGATCCGGCTGCCGAACTTCATGATGCCGCCTCTGATGAACAATCATCACTGCTATATCGGTTCGCTCGGCAATGTCTGCCGCTGGCTGGCGCCGAAGGCGGAAGCGCTGGGCGTCGAGATCTACCCGGGCTTTGCTGCCGCCGAAGTGCTCTACGACGACAACGGCAACGTGCGCGGCATCGCGACCGGCGACATGGGTATCGCGAAAGACGGCTCGCACAAGGACTCCTACACCCGCGGCATGGAGCTCGTCGGCAAATACACGCTGTTCGCCGAAGGCGCGCGCGGCAGCCTGTCGAAGCAACTCATTGCGAAGTACCAGCTCGATGCGAAGAGCGAGCCGCCGAAATTCGGCATCGGCCTGAAAGAGGTGTGGCAGATCGATCCCGCCAAGCACCGGAAGGGCCTGATCCAGCATTCCTTCGGCTGGCCGCTCGGCAATTCCACCGGCGGCGGCTCGTTCCTCTATCACTACGACGACAACCGCGTCGCGGTCGGCTTCGTCGTGCATCTCAATTACGACGATCCGTATCTGTCGCCGTTCGACGAATTCCAGCGTTTCAAGACGCACCCGTCGATCCGCCCCGTGTTCGAAGGTGGCAAGCGGCTCGCCTATGGCGCACGCGCCATCACCGAAGGCGGCTACCAGTCGGTGCCGCGGCTGACTTTCCCGGGCGGCGCGCTGATCGGCTGTGCCGCCGGTTTCGTCAACGTGCCCCGCATCAAGGGCGTCCACAACGCGATGGGCAGCGGCATGCTCGCCGCCGAGCACGTGGCGGCTGCGCTCGCCGCCGGCCGCGCCAATGACGAACTCGTGGAATACGAAAACGCCTGGCGCGATTCCGCCGTCGGCAAGGACCTGCATCGTGTCAGGAACGTCAAGCCGCTGTGGTCGAAGTTCGGCACCATTGTCGGCGTCGCGCTCGGCGGCATCGACATGTGGTGCAACACGCTTGGCTTCTCGCTGTTCGGAACCCAGTCGCACGCCAAGCCGGACCGCAAGACGCTGGATCCGGCGAAGAGCCACCAGCCGATCGCCTATCCGAAGCCGGACGGCAAGATTTCGTTCGACAAATTGTCCTCGGTGTTCCTCTCCAATACCAACCATGAGGAGGACCAGCCGGTTCATCTCAAGGTCGCCGACATGAACCTGCAGAAGACGTCGGAGCACGACGTCTATGCCGGTCCGTCCAACCGCTATTGCCCGGCCGGCGTCTATGAATGGGTCGAGGAAGCCTCTGGTCCGCGCTTCCAGATCAACGCGCAGAACTGCGTCCACTGCAAAACCTGCGACGTGAAGGATCCCAACGGTAACATCACCTGGGTTCCGCCGGAGGGCGGCGGAGGGCCCAACTACGAGGCGATGTGACCGCCGCGGTGTGGGACGGCCGGTCGAACCACAATTGCGTGAGTGGATGCGCCGATAATCCGACAGGGCCGGCCACGATACCGCCACACTGGAAGCGTTTTGCGGTATTGTTGGCTAAATCGGCGGCTTCGAGGCCAATCTGCCAATCGATTCGCCACCCGTGTCCTTGCGGTTGAAGGCCAAAAACGGCATTGTCGCTGGCCGGGATGCCGCCGCTTGGGTTCGCGCATTCGATACTGATCTTTAAGAGATCGCCGCCGTAAATCCCTGGAGCAAGGCGAACCGTGATGCTTTCAACACGCTTTAACCGCTGGACGATTGCTGCTCTCAGCCTGGCCGTGCTCGTCGCACCCGGCGCACTCTACGCGCAGACGCCGGATCATCCCGCGGACAACGCGGCGCAGTTTCCGACCAAGAACGATCTGAAATCGCTGACCACGGCCGGCAGCTATCTTGCCGCCCGCCACGCCAGCGTCGAGCGCGACGCGGCGTCTGCTGCGGCATTTTACCGCTCGGCACTCCGTACCGATCCGAAGAACAACGAACTGCTCGATCGAGCCTTCATCTCCTCGCTGGCGGAAGGCGACATCGACGAGGCGGTCAAGCTCGCCGACCGCATCCTCGCGCAGGACAAGTCGAACCGCGTGGCGCGGCTCGTCGTCGGCGTGCGCGACCTGAAGCTGAAGAAATATGCGGCCGCGCAGATCAACGTCAACCAGTCGATCCGTGGACCGATCACCGATCTGGTCGCGACGCTGCTGGCAGGTTGGGCGAGCTATGGCGCGGGCGATGCCAAGGCGGCGGTCGCCAGCATCGACAAACTCACCGGTCCGGAATGGTATCCGCTGTTCAAGGATCTCCACGCCGGGATGATCCTGGAGCTTTCCGGCAAGGAGAAGGACGCAGGCACCCGCTTCGAGCGCGCCTACAAGCTCGACGATTCGATGCTGCGGATCGTGGACGAATATGCGCGCTGGTCGTCGCGCAACAAGGACGCGGCTGCCGCGACTTCGCTCTATGAGGCCTTCGACAAGAAGCTGCCGCGCCATCCGTTGGTGCAGGAAGGCATCCGCGAGACCAAGGCCGGCAAGAAACTGCCGCCGCTGGTCGATTCGGCGCAGGCTGGAGCTGCCGAAGCGCTCTACGGCATCGGCGCGACGCTGACGCGCCGGGGCGGCGAGGATCTGGCGCTGGTCTATCTGCAGCTTGCGCTGTACCTGCAGCCCAACCATCCGCTGGCGCTGCTCTCGCTCGCGGACCTCTATGAGAGCGTCAAGAAGCCCCAGATGGCGATCAAGGTCTACGAGCGGGTGCCGGCCTCATCGCCGCTGAAGCGCAACGCGCAGATCCAGCTTGCGACCGATCTCGATGCCGCCGACCGCAGCGACGAGGCGATCAAGATCCTGAAGGACGTCACCGCCGAATCGCCGAAAGACATCGAGGCCATCATGGCGCTCGGCAATATCGAGCGTGGCCGCAAGAAATTCGCCGATTGCTCCAACACCTATACGCAGGCGCTCGACGCGATGCCGACGGCCGGCGACAAGAACGCCTGGGTCACCTACTACTATCGCGGCATCTGCGAGGAGCGCTCCAAGCAGTGGAGCAAGGCCGAAGCCGACATGCGCAAGGCGCTGGAGATGCAGCCCGAGCAGCCGCATGTGCTGAACTATCTCGGCTATTCCTGGATCGATCAGGGCATCAATCTCGACGAGGGCATGAAGATGATCAAGCGTGCCGTCGAGCAGCGCCCCGACGACGGCTACATCGTGGACTCGCTCGGCTGGGCCTATTACCGGATCGGCAATTACGACGAGGCGGTGAAGCAGCTCGAGCGCGCGATCGACCTCAAGCCGGAAGATCCGACCATCAACGACCATCTCGGCGACGCCTATTGGCGGGTCGGCCGCACGCTGGAAGCCAAGTTCCAGTGGGCGCATGCGCGCGACCTCAAACCCGAGCCCGATGAGCTGCCGAAGATCGAAGCCAAGATCGAGAATGGCCTTGGAGAGGACACCTCCAACGCTGCCGCCGTCGAGAAGAAGAAAGAAGACGGTAAGGGCGGCGGATGAGGCTGATCGGTTGGTTCTGGGGGCGCTTCGCCGATGCCGGCGCTAATTGAGGACGCGCGTGCCAAGGTCAACCTGACCCTGCGCGTGGTCGGGCGGCGCGTCGACGGCTATCACGACCTCGAAAGCGTGGTGGCGTTCGCCGATTGCGCCGATCGCCTGACGCTGACGCCGGGCGAAGAGCTCACCCTCACCACCTCGGGGCCGATGGCGGAAGCCTGCGGCGAGACTGCGGACAATCTGGTGCTGAAGGCCGCGCGCCTGCTCGGCGAGCGCGTTCCCGATCTGAAGACCGGCAGCTTTGCGCTGGAGAAGGTGTTACCGGTGGCCGCCGGGATCGGCGGCGGTTCGGCGGATGCCGCGGCGGCGCTGCGGCTGCTTGCACGGCTCAACGATCTCGCCCTCGACGACGAGCGCCTGCGCGACGTTGCCCTGCAAACCGGCGCCGACGTGCCGGTCTGCGTCGTCTCGCACGCCTGCGACATGACAGGGGTCGGCGAGACGCTGATGCCGCTCAATCTGCCGAAGATGCCGTGCGTGATGGTCAATCCGCGGATTCCCGTCGCTACCAAGGACGTGTTCGCGGAGCTTGGCTTGCGTCCCGGCGACCTCCTGGTCGGGGCAACCGACGTGGTGTTGCAAGGCCCGTCCTGGCCCGAGCAGGGCGGCTCGCTGGAGGAGTGGGTCGAGGCCCTTGCCGGCAGCTCGAACGATCTGGAGGCGCCGGCGGTGCGCATCCAGCCCGTGATCGGCGAGGTGATCGCCGCGCTCAACGCCACCAATGGTGCCTGGCTCGCGCGGATGTCCGGCTCGGGCGCCACCTGCTTTGCGATCTACGAGAACACCGCCGACGCCCAGCGCGCGGCCGAGAAGCTTCGCCGCGAGCACCCGCTTTGGTGGGTGCATTCAGGCGTGCTGAGCTGACGCGTTTTCGTCGCTCTCCGCCGTCGTCACCCGCGAAGGCGGGTGACCCAGTATTCCAGAGATATAAAGAGCAGAATCGAGAGGCCGCCGTTTACTGGATACCCCGCCTTCGCGGGGTATGACGGCTAAACAATCAATGCGAGCGCGCCAAACAGAACGCCACCACCTGCTCCAAGGCGGTCTTCATCGGCGAGGCCGGAAACAGCGCCAGCGCGTCCACCGCCATGGCGCCGTAGTGGTGGGCGCGGGTCAGCGTATCCTCGAGCGCGCGGTGCTTGGTCATCAGACCGATGGCATGGTCGAGATCGCCGCCGCGGATTTCGCCTTGCTCCAGCGCCCTGACCCAGAACTCGCGCTCGCTGTCGTTGCCGCGGCGGAAGGCGAGCACCACCGGCAGCGTGATCTTGCCTTCGCGGAAATCGTCGCCGACGTTCTTGCCGAGCTTGGCGGACTTGCCGCCATAGTCGAGCACGTCGTCGACGAGCTGGAAGGCGATGCCGAGATTCATGCCGACCGAGCGGCATGCGGTCTGCTCCGCCTTCGGCCGGTTGGCGATGACGGGGCCAACCTCGCAGGCGGCCGCGAACAGCTCGGCGGTCTTGCCGCGGATCACGGCGAGATATTCGTCCTCGGTGGTGGCGGTGTTCTTGGCCGCGGCAAGCTGCATCACCTCGCCCTCGGCGATGGTGGCGGCGGCGGAGGAGAGGATGTCGAGCGCGCGCAGCGAGCCGACCTCGACCATCATGCGGAAGGCCTGGCCGAGCAGGAAGTCGCCGACCAGGACGCTGGCCTCGTTGCCCCAGAGCATCCGCGCCGACAATTTGCCGCGCCGGAGCTCGCTTTCGTCGACCACGTCGTCGTGCAGCAGCGTCGCGGTATGCATGAACTCGACGGCCGCCGCGAGCTTGATATGGCCGTCGCCGGAGTAGCCGGAGAGCTGGGCCATCGCCAATGTCAGGATCGGCCGCAGGCGTTTTCCCCCGGAGGAGATCAGGTGGTTGGCGACCTCCGGGATCATCGTGACCTCGGAGCCGGTCCGCGCCAGGATGGTCGCGTTGACGCGTTCCATGTCGGCGGCGACCAGGGCGACCAGCGGCTCTATCGAAGCGTTCGACGGGTTCTCAAAGGGGACAATAACCGCCACGCTGGTCTCCAAATTTGCCGAAATCACACTATCCTAGGGCGTGATCCGGCAAATCGATCACTGCACCTGAAGACTACAATAGAAACTGCGCGCAGGGGCGGCAAGGGTATGAAGCTGTTGACATCTGTCGCATGGTCTGCGCTGGGCTGAACATGGAGAACGAACACTTGCGGGAATTGGTCCGAACCAATGACATGGTGCTGGTCTCAGCGATCACCGCATTGCTCGACGGCGCCAACATCCATCATCTGGTGCTGGACCAGAACATGAGCGTCATCGAGGGATCGCTCGGCATCCTGCCGCGGCGCATCCTGGTCCATGAGGACGACAACCGCGCGGCGCGCAAGTTGCTGGCCGATGCAGGGCTCGCGCATGAATTGCGCGCCGATGAGTGACGAGGTCACCGAGAACGGTGACGGCGTCACCGAGGACGCCTTTCTCGGCGGACGATTGCTGCTGCGACAGCTCAAGTCGGGCCACCGCGCCGGACATGACGCGATGCTGCTCGCGGCCGCGACGCGCGCGCGTTCCGGCGATCGCGTGGCCGACCTGGGTGCGGGCGTCGGCGCCGCCGGCCTTGCGCTGGCCAAGCGCGTTGCCGGCATCGACCTGGTGCTGGTCGAGATCGACGCAGAGCTCGCGGCACTGGCGCGCGCGAACGCCGCCGCCAATGCGATTGCCACTGAGGTGATCGTGCTCGACGTCGAAGCATCGGCGGAGGCCTTCGCCGCCGCCCGCCTGCCGCCTGACAGCGTCGATGTCGTGCTGATGAACCCGCCGTTCAATGATTTGAGGCGCCACCGCGCGTCGCCGGACAAAGCGCGCGAGGTCGCGCACATCGCGTCGGCGACGACCTTGCCGGGCTGGATCCATGCCGCGCGGCGCATCCTGAAATCCGGGGGAGAGCTGACGCTGATCTGGCGCGCCGATGGAATTGCCGAGGTGCTGGCCGCGCTCGATCGCGGTTTCGGCAGCCTCGAGATCCTGCCCGTTCACGCCGATGTGACCGCGGTAGCGGGCCGCATCCTGCTTCGCGCGGTCAAAGGCGGGCGCGCGCCGACGCGACTTCATGCCGCGCTGGTGCTCAATGACGAGCAAGGCGTGCCCAACAAAGAGGTTCAGGAGAGTCTGATGGGGAAGGGGATATTACCGCTCGCTCGGTGAAAATGCCGGACCGCGGACATGTCCTCTACTGCTGCGGGAGCGTGTCCGACTGCCGTTCGGGTGTCGCGGTGAAGTGAACCGCCGCGAGCAGGGTACCGATCAGCAAAATCAGCAGATAGATTTTCATCTTGCTCTCCGCTGCGCGATTGCAGCTAGAACACCGCGAAGCAAGCGGCGTTCCACCAGTGGAAGACAGTGCGGGATAAAAAACGGTTAATTCGAGGTAACGGGAATGAGTGAACAAAGAATTGATCGCCCCGGACTGCCGGGCCTTCTCGAGAGGCTCGAGGGCTGGCTCCCGGCGCGGCTGCGGCGCGGCACGGCCGTGGTGCCGGTGGTGCGACTGTCGGGCGTGATCGGCGCGGTGACGCCGCTCCGGCCCGGCATGACGCTCGCCGGCGTCGCGAAAACGCTCGAACGTGCGTTCGCGGTCCGCAACGCCAAGGCGGTGGCGCTGGTGATCAACTCGCCCGGCGGCTCGCCGGTGCAGTCGCGCCAGATCTACCTGCGGATCCGGCAGCTCGCCGCCGAAAAGAAATTGCCGGTGCTGGTGTTCGTCGAGGACGTCGCGGCCTCCGGCGGCTACATGATCGCCTGTGCGGGCGATGAGATCTTCTGCGACCCGTCGTCCATCCTCGGTTCGATCGGGGTGGTCGGCGGCAGCTTCGGTTTCCAGGAACTGATCCGGAAGATCGGCGTCGAGCGGCGGCTCTATACCGCCGGCGAGCACAAGGCGATGCTCGATCCGTTCCTGCCCGAGAAGCCCGAAGAGGTGGCGCGGCTGAAGACGATCCAGCGCGAGATCCATGAAATCTTCATCGCTCTGGTCAAGCAGAGCCGCGGGGCGCGGCTGAAGGGCGCCGACGATGTCCTCTTCACCGGCGAATATTGGGCCGGCGAATCCTCGATTGCGCTCGGCCTGGCCGACGGGATCGGCGACCTCCGCTCGACGCTCCGCGCCCGCTATGGCGAGAAGGTGCTGACGCCGGTAATCGCGCCGGCGAGCGGGCTGTTGTCGGGGCTTCTGGGAAGGCGGGCGCCGGGGGCAGGTTCGCTGGCGGCGCTGGATGGGCTCGGAGGACTGCCGGATGATTTGATCTCGGCGCTGGAGACGCGGGCGATCTGGGCCAAATTCGGGTTTTGAGACTAGTACCAAAAGGTTGATTGCGGACCGGCCCAGCTTAAGCGAAAATACTGCGTATTGGGGGTCCGACAGTGAACGACAAGGATCGATCGATGCCAGCCATGATCGCATTTGCGGGCGTTTTGGGTGGGCTCGCCGTGGTCCGCTGGGCCTATCGCACGGCGCTTCGGGTCAATGAGGAACTGGAAGAGGCGCGTCGCGCCCGCATGGCCGAGGCAGTCAGCCGGAGCGAGATTCCGACACTTCGCCGCGACCCCGTCACCGGCGCCTACCGGCCGGGCTAGGGGCCTGCGCTCCCTCTCCCGCTTGCGGGGGAGGGCCGGAGTGGGGGTGCCTCCGCATTGGGACTCCCCGAGTGGAGAGAGCCCTCACCCGGCGCCTTAGCCGAAGCTTCGCTTCGGCGTCTCTTAAGAACGGCCGCCAAAGGCGGCCTATGCCCCTCCCGCAAGCGGGAGAGGTGAGGACCGGTGGTCCTCGTTCGCCTTGATTCCCCGCTTCCCCGCCGATACGGTCCGCGCGCTTTCAAACCCCTCATCGCGAGACCGATACCGACGATGGATTCCCTGCCAGCCCATATGCGCCCGGAACGTTCGTTCCAGGGACTGATCCTGACGCTGCAGCGCTACTGGGCGGATTACGGCTGCGTGATCCTGCAGCCCTACGACATGGAGGTCGGCGCCGGCACCTTCCATCCCGCCACCACCCTGCGCGCGCTGGGCCCTAAGCGCTGGAACGCGGCCTATGTGCAGCCCTCGCGGCGGCCGAAGGACGGCCGCTATGGCGAGAACCCCAACCGTCTCCAGCATTATTACCAGTTCCAGGTGATCCTGAAGCCGTCGCCATCAGATATCCAGGAGCTCTACCTGAAATCGCTCGCCGCGATCGGCGTCGATTCGGCGCTGCACGACATCCGCTTTGTCGAGGACGACTGGGAGAGCCCGACGCTCGGGGCCTGGGGCCTGGGCTGGGAATGCTGGTGCGACGGCATGGAAGTGTCGCAGTTCACCTATTTCCAGCAGGTCGCGGGCGTCGAATGCGCGCCGGTGGCGGGCGAGCTCACTTACGGGCTCGAGCGGCTGGCGATGTATGTGCAGGGCGTCGACCGCGTCTACGACCTCAACTTCAACGGCCGCGAAGGCGCCGAGAAGGTGACCTATGGCGACGTGTTCCTGCAGGCCGAGCAGGAATATTCACGGCACAATTTCGAGATTGCCGACACCGCGATGCTGTTCGAGCAGTTCAGGATGGCGGAAGAAGCCTGCAAGAAATATCTCGCGGCCGGCTGGCGCGAGGGCGGCAACCAGCGGGAGCACCTGATGGCGCTGCCGGCCTATGACCAGTGCATCAAGGCAAGCCACGTGTTCAACTTACTCGATGCGCGCGGCGTGATCTCGGTGACGGAGCGGCAGAGCTACATCCTGCGGGTGCGCGACTTGGCGAAAGCCTGCGGCGAAGCCTGGGTGCACACCGAAGCCGGCAGGGCCGCCTGATGCCTGATCTCCTGCTCGAACTGTTTTCCGAGGAAATCCCCGCGCGCATGCAGGCGAAGGCGGCGGACGATCTGCGCCGCATGGTGACCGACAAGCTCGTCGCCGAGGGATTGGTTTACGAGGGCGCCCGCGCGTTCGCGACGCCGCGGCGGCTGGCGCTGACCGTGCACGGCATTCCGGCGCGGCAGCCGGACCTGAAGGAAGAGCGCCGCGGCCCGCGCGTCGGCGGGCCCGAATCCGCGATCCAGGGATTCTTGAAAGCCACCGGTCTTGCCTCGATCAGTGAGGCAAAAATCCAGAGCGACAAGAAGGGCGATTTCTACATCGCGCTGATCGAGAAGCCGGGCCGCCCCGCGCTCGACGTGCTCGCCGAGATCCTGCCGGTCATCGTCAGAACCTTCCCCTGGCCGAAATCGATGCGCTGGGGCGCGCGTTCGGCACGGCCCGGCGCGCTCACCTGGGTGCGCCCGCTGCATGCGATCACCGCCACCTTCGGTCCGGAGACCGAAGAGCCCGACGTCGTGCAATTCTCGGTCGACGGCATCGAGGCGGGGCAGACCACGTTCGGCCATCGCTTCATGGCCCCAAGCGCGATCGCCGTCCGCCATTTTCATGACTACGAGGCCAAGCTGAAAGCGGCCAAGGTCGTGCTCGACCCAGAGGCGCGCAAGGACATGATCCTGGCGGATGCAAAAACGCTGGCGCAGGCGCAGAATTTTGAGCTGGTCGAGGACCAGGGGCTGCTGGACGAGGTCGCCGGCCTCGTCGAATGGCCGGTCGCGCTGATGGGCTCGTTCGACAAGGAATTCCTGTCGATCCCGGACGAGGTGATCCGCGCCACCATCCGCAACAACCAGAAATGCTTCGTGGTCAGCGATCCCAACACGGGCAAGCTGACCAACAAGTTCATCCTCACCGCCAACATCGAGGCCAGCGACGGCGGCAAGGCCATCGTCGCCGGCAACGAGCGCGTGATCCGCGCGCGGCTGAGCGATGCGAAGTTCTTCTACGAGACGGATCTGAAGACGAAGCTCGAGGACCGGCTGCCGAAGTTCGACCACATCGTGTTCCACGAGAAGCTGGGCACGCAGGGCGAGCGCATCAAGCGGATCGAGCGTTTGGCCGCGGAGATCGCGCCGCTCGTTGGCGCCGATGTCGAGAAGACGAAACGCGCTGCGCGTCTGGCGAAGGCGGATTTGCTGACGGAGGTCGTCGGCGAATTCCCCGAGCTGCAGGGCTTGATGGGAAAATACTACGCGCTTGCGCAGGGCGAGGATGCATCCGTCGCTGCGGCGAGCGAGGAGCACTACAAGCCGCAGGGCCCGACGGATCGCGTGCCGACCGATCCGGTGAGCGTGGCGGTCGCGCTGGCGGACAAGATCGATACGCTGGTCGGGTTCTGGGCGATCGACGAGAAGCCGACGGGAAGCAAGGATCCGTATGCGCTAAGGCGTGCGGCGCTCGGGGTGATCAGGCTTATCCTCGAGAACAATATTCGTACCAGTCTAATCAAGACGATCACGACCTTCGTCGTCGCGTTGCTTGAGAGCGACGCTGTAAAGGCCGCTGAGAGTCCGATTGCCATCGCGCCAGCACTGTTGGTCTTCTTCGCCGACCGCCTGAAGGTCCAACTCCGCGAGCAGGGCGCGCGTTACGATCTGGTCGATGCCGTGTTCTCGCTCGGCGGTCAGGACGATCTGTTGCTCGTCGTCCGTCGCGTCGAGGCGCTCGGCAAATTCCTCGATACCGACGACGGCAAGAACCTGCTCACAGGTACCAAACGCGCGAGCAACATCCTTGCGATCGAGGAGAAGAGGGACAAGCGCACGTTCGATGGTGCGCCCGATCCGTCGCTCTATCGGCAGGACGAAGAGAAGGCGCTGGCGAAGGCGATCGATCAGGTCAAGCGCGAGGCAAGTAGCGCGGTGGCGCGCGAAGATTTCGCCGGCGCGATGAGCGTGATGGCGACGCTGCGGCCGGCGGTGGATGCGTTCTTCGACAAGGTCAAGGTCAATGACGACGATCCTGACGTGCGCGAGAACCGGCTGAAGCTGCTGAATGAAATCCGCGCGGCGACGCGGGCGGTGGCGGATTTCTCGAAGATCCAGGATTGATGTCAGACCCTCATGGTGAGGAGGCGCGTTAGCGCCGTCTCCGGACGATGCTTCGCATCACCGGGAGAACCATGAGGCCCCGGTGCCCGCGGCCCATCCCTCGAGACGCCGCTGGCGCGGCTCCTCGGGATGAGGTTGAGTGTGTGGCGAGACGGTTATGGCGACCATCCCAGTCACTCACCCCCCGCCAGAAATATCCCGCAACATTTACCCCCTGTTAACCACGTCCTGCGAAGGTCGCGCGGGTGAACGATTTCTTAAGAAATCGTCCCGCGCGCAAATGCAGGAATTTCCCGATGACCTCCATCGGCACGGCGCTCAATCCTTACGCTCAGGTTGGTTCGGCCTATGCGCGGGCGGCGGCGACGCCGTCGCTGGCGTCGACATTATCCAACGACAGCGCGGGCAATGATCCGCTCGCGTCCAACAGCGCGACCAACCTGACCCTGTCGGAAGCGGCCCGCGCGCAGCTCGCCAAGGCATCGCCGATCGATTTCACGATAGTCACGAATGACGCGCGCGCGACGCTCGACCGGCTGTATACGGCGGCCGGCGTGAAGGGACCGCTGGTCGATGGCAAGACGACGATCGATCTCTCGACTTTCGATCGACGCTCGCTGTTTGCGATCTCCACCAACAATGGCGGCCAGTTCAGCCCCGATGAACAGGCGGTGGCGGCGGGCGAGCTGAAGCAGCGCTTCGATGCGGCGCTGGCGCCGTCGCTGGCGACCACGCGGCTGACCGGCGACTACAATGTCAGCTACAAGGCGGCGCTGGATTATCTCGACGGCGCAAGTCCCGAAGAGAAGGCGACGACGACGTGGGCGGCCCAGCGTGCCGCGGTGCTCAAGGGCTATCAGGCGACGCAGCAAGATCCGACGGTGGCGCCGTCAGGGATCGACGGCGATCCGATCGCGGCCGCGCTCGCCGGCACGGTCACGCCTACGCCGACCAAGAGCCGTGACTTCGGCGATATAGCGAGCGACGTGCGCGGGTTCCTCGACCGCCAGAAGAGCGAGGCGGCAAGCAACGGCAAGGAGCTGGTCTACGATCCCAGGCGCAAGACCGGGCAATTGGCCGATCTGTCCTCACTCGACAATCGCTCGCTGTCGGCGATCACGCTCAACCAGGGCAATCGCTTCTCCGGTGAGGAGATCTATGCGGCCAAGCAGGAATTGAGTGCGCGGACGCGCGCTTCCGTGCTCGACGCGCTGAAGCAGAGTCAATCGAGCGGCGATCCGCGCCAGCTCAGCCTCGGCATCCTGAAAGCCTATTCCTCGATGAGCTCCGAAGAGCGACTGGCGACGAACTGGTCGCCCGAATTCCAGGATGCCGCGATCAAGAACTACAAGTCGACCTCGACGCTGCTCTCGATGCTGCGATCGTAGATGATCTCGAGAATCTCCGATGTGCAATTGCACATCGTAGTTCGATGCTTCGCATCGCCCGGAATGACGGGAATTAGAGTAGTCGCTGATTGGTGTTGGAACGCACCCGCGGCTGACGCTCGCTCCCTCTCCCGCTTGCGGGGGAGGGCTGGGGTGGGGGTGTCTCCGCATCGGGACTCTTTGAACGGAGAGAGCCCTCACCCGGCGCTTCGCCATAGCCGAAGCTCCGCTTCGGCGTCTCTTGAGAACGGCCGCCGAAGGCGGCCTACGCCTCTCCCGCAAGCGGGAGAGGTGAAGATTCACAAAGCAAAGCCCCGCCTGGAGGGGAGGGCCAGACGGGGCTCTTGGGTCCGGTCGCGCCTCGCGCACATCCGCTTGCACGGCGCCCGGACTTTTTTGCCAGATGATCGGGAGCTGGAAGTGTTAGTCGATCACCTGAACGATGCGCCGCGAGCGTGGCTCGACCAGCACCGTCTCACCGTTCACGACGGTGTAGCGGAACGGGGTTGAGCCGAAGCGCTGCGGCACGTCGTAGACTGTCACGCCGGTATCGGGCAGCACGGTGCCGACCACGACGCGATCCGGAATCGTGTAATTCGGCACGCGTTCGCGCACGATGTATTCGCGGAATGCCGGCCGCTGCTCGACCGTGATTCCGCCGCCTTCTTCGACGACAACGGTATTGCCGCCGACCACGCCGGTGGTGGTCGTGCCCTGCGCCTGCGCCGCGACCGGTGCACTGATAGCGCACGCCATCGCTGCAACGGCAAGTAATCGGTTTCGCATGGCTCACTCCTTCGCGACGATTTTGCTTTAAGGCGGGGTCTCCTCTGAGACGCCGCGCGTGCCGGCTTTTTGCCGATGCACAATGTGGGGCCAATGCATCGCGCGCGCCGATGTTCCGCAAAAAGCGCGGCCGTATCCGCGGCAATTTTGAGCAATTTTCGTGAATGGCGGAACCGATTGAACCGCCGGACGTCTCTCATGCTGGGCCGCGCTGGCTGGCGGGGCGGGGCCTCGGTTTGACGCGTTTTCTGCGCAGATAAGTCTACGCAATCTGCGTAAACTTGATTGCTATGCGAAACCGGTACCACTTCGCTCGAAAACGCTATGCCAGTACAATGCCCGCCTCGATTCGACTTCCCGAACACATCCGCCGGAGCTTCTTCAAATGGTCATCACTGCTGCGCATGTTCCTGCCATCGTGGCCCTGATCGCAGGCATTCTGATCCTGGTCATGCCGCGGCTGCTGAACTTCATCGTCGCGATCTACCTGATCTTCGTGGGTCTGGTCGGCATGGGGCTTTTGCGCTGGCTGCATTTGTAGGATCGAAAGCCCGTTCGCAGCTTGCGCCCGACACACCAAAGTGGTGTAAGGCCCGCATCTTCCTGCCCCTCTATCCGGATTATTGAAAGCCATGGCCAAAGCCGTCGCGAAGTCCAAGAAAATCGCAGAGAAAAGCGCAGCGAAATCAAAGCCATCCGCCACGGCCAGCAAGGCCGCCCCGGCGGCGCGAAAGGCGCTGAAGAAGAGCCCGCCAAAAGTGGCGGCAAAGCCTCCGGTCAAGGCCCCTGCCAAAGTCGCTGCCAAGGCTCCCGCCAAGACTGCTGTTAGGGCTGCCGTTAAGACCCCCGCCAAGCCGGCGGCGAAGTCCGTAACCAAGGCGCCGGTGTCAAAGCCGGCCGCGACTGCGATCAAGCCCAACAAATGGGTCTACACCTTCGGCGACGGCAAGGCCGAGGGCAAAGCCGATATGCGCGATCTGCTCGGCGGCAAGGGGGCCAACCTCGCCGAGATGGCCAATCTGGGCCTGCCGGTGCCGCCCGGCTTCACGATCCCGACCTCGGTCTGCACTTATTTCTACGAGCATGAGAAGACCTATCCGAAGGAGCTGAAGACGCAGGTCGAGAAGGCGCTCGACTATGTCGGCAAGCTGACCGGCAAGATCTTCGGCGACGCCAAGAACCCGCTGCTGGTCTCGGTCCGCTCCGGCGCCCGCGCCTCGATGCCGGGCATGATGGACACCGTGCTCAACCTCGGGCTGAACGACCAGACCGTGGAGGCGCTGGCCGAGCTCTCCGGCGACCGCCGCTTCGCCTATGACAGCTACCGCCGCTTCATCACGATGTATTCGGACGTGGTGCTCGGCTTCGAGCATCATCACTTCGAAGACATCCTCGACGCCTTCAAGGACAGCCAGGGCTATTCGCTGGACACCGACCTGACCGGTGACGACTGGGTCGAACTGGTCGGCAAGTACAAGGAAGCCGTCGAGCGCGAGACCGGCCATCCGTTCCCGCAGGATCCGCACGACCAGTTGTGGGGCGCGATCGGCGCGGTGTTCTCCTCCTGGATGAACGCGCGCGCGGTCACTTACCGCAAGCTGCACGACATCCCGGAGTCGTGGGGCACCGCCGTCAACGTGCAGGCGATGGTGTTCGGCAATATGGGCGAGACGTCGGCGACAGGCGTTGCCTTCACCCGCAATCCCTCGACCGGCGAGAGCAAGCTCTACGGCGAATTTCTGATCAACGCGCAGGGCGAGGACGTCGTCGCCGGCATCCGCACGCCGCAGGACATCACCGAATACGCGCGCCAGGAAAGCGGCTCCGACAAGCCGTCGATGGAAACCGCGATGCCCGACGCCTTCAAGGAGCTGACGCGGATCTACACGCTGCTCGAAAAACACTACCGCGACATGCAGGACATGGAGTTCACGGTCGAAGAGGGCAAATTGTGGATGCTGCAGACCCGCGGCGGCAAGCGCACCGCCAAGGCGGCGCTGCGCATCGCCGTCGAGCTCGCCAACGAGGGCCTGATCTCGAAAGAAGACGCGGTGGCGCGGATCGATCCGGCCTCGCTCGACCAGTTGCTGCATCCGACCATTGATCCGGCCGCGACGCGCGACGTGATCGCGACCGGCCTGCCGGCCTCGCCGGGCGCCGCCTCCGGCGAGATCGTGTTCTCCTCCGACGAAGCGGCCAAGCTGCAGGCCGACGGCCGCAAGGTCATCCTGGTTCGTGTCGAGACCAGCCCGGAAGACATCCACGGCATGCACGCCGCCGAAGGCATCCTGACCACCCGCGGCGGCATGACCTCGCATGCCGCGGTGGTGGCGCGCGGCATGGGCAAGCCCTGCGTCTCCGGCTGCGGCACCATCCGCGTCGACTACGGCCGCGGCACCATGAGCGTGGGCTCGCGCACCTTCAAGGCGGGCGACGTCATCACCATCGACGGCGGCGTCGGCCAGGTGCTGGCCGGGCGCATGCCGATGATCGAGCCGGAGCTGTCCGGCGAGTTCGGCACGCTGATGGGATGGGCCGATGCCGTCCGCAAGCTCGGCGTCCGCGTCAACGGCGACACGCCTGACGATGCGCGCACCGCGGTGAAGTTCGGCGCCGAGGGCATCGGCCTCTGCCGCACCGAGCACATGTTCTTCGAGGAGACGCGCATCCGCACGGTGCGCGAGATGATCCTGTCGGAAGACGAGCAATCGCGCCGCGCCGCGCTGTCGAAGCTGTTGCCGATGCAGCGCGCCGACTTCGTCGAGCTGTTCGAGATCATGAAGGGTCTGCCCGTCACGATCCGCCTGCTCGATCCGCCGCTGCACGAGTTCCTGCCGCACACCCAGGCCGAGATCGAGGAAGTCGCGCGCGCGATGAATACCGATCCGCGCCGGCTCGCCGATCGCGCCCGCGAACTGGCCGAGTTCAACCCGATGCTCGGCTTCCGCGGTTGCCGTCTGGCGATCGCCTATCCCGAAATCGCCGAGATGCAGGCGCGCGCGATCTTCGAGGCCGCGGTCGAAGCCGGCAAGCGTACCGGCAAGGCCGTCGGGCTCGAGGTGATGGTGCCGCTGATCGCCACCAAGGCCGAGTTCGACCTGGTGAAGGCGCGGATCGACGCCACCGCGCATGCGGTGATGAAGGAGACCGGCGCCAAGCTGACCTACCAGGTCGGCACCATGATCGAGCTGCCGCGCGCCTGCCTGATGGCCGGCAAGGTCGCCGAGACCGCCGAGTTCTTCTCGTTCGGCACCAACGACCTGACCCAGACCACCTACGGCATCAGCCGCGACGACGCCGCGAGCTTCCTCGGCACCTATATCGCCAAGGGTATCCTCGAGATCGATCCCTTCATTTCGGTCGATCGCGACGGTGTCGGCGAACTGGTCAAGATCGGCGTGGAGCGCGGCCGCAAGACGCGTCCCAATTTGAAAGTCGGCATCTGCGGCGAGCATGGCGGCGATCCCGCCTCCGTCGCGTTCTGTCACGAGGTCGGGCTCGACTATGTTTCCTGCTCGCCCTATCGCGTGCCGATCGCGCGGCTGGCGGCAGCCCAGGCGGCGCTCGGCAAGGCGATCGCAAGCCAGGCGTGACGCACTTCACCTCTCCCGCTTGCGGCGCAAGTGGGAGAAAAGGAACCCGCACCTCGTTCGCCGCGCAGCGGCCTTTGGAGTTACCTCTCCCGCTTGCGGGAGAGGTCGGCGCACAGCGCCGGGTGAGGGCTCTCTCCACACGAAGAATCCCGCTGTGGAGAGAGCCCTCACCCCAGCCCTCTCCCGCAAGCGGGAGAGGGAGCGCAGCATCGATCGCGGATGCAACTCGATCTCTCTCTCTTCATGCGCTAACTGAGAATGGCCGGGCTTTCCCGGCCGTTTCTTTTTGTGCGACGTGCGCGGGAGGAGGTTCAGCATGATCCTGCAGCAGCCGCTGCAAGGGAAGACGTTACAGCCGTAACCCAACTTTCGGCGTTCTGAAATCGAACCGTAACCCGGGCTCCGAATGCTCAGCCGATGAAGTTGAGGTTGGCACGAGATGGTTCAGATTGTTTTTGCGTCTTCAATTGAGATCAGGGCAGCGTCGGCCCAATGGCGGACGAGCGTCAGGATCGGGGCCTGATGGGAAGTGACCCTTCTATCACGGCTGCTTGTGCTGGTGGCTGTCGCTCTGCTGCCGGCAATAGCGATCCAAGCGTATAATGAATTCGACCTGCGTCGCGCCCGTCAGATCGAGGTGCAGAACCAGGCGCTCAATCTGGCCGAACTTGCCGCCGCGGAGCAACAGCAGATCGTCCAGGGAATTCATCAGGTCCTGATCACGCTGTCGGAGCTTCCGTCGATCAAGGCGAAGGACAGCGAACTATGCAATGCATATATGGGCGCGATAAAGCAGCGCTTCCCGGCTTTCCTTACCGTCGTCGTCACCGATCTGAACGGCGTCACCTTTTGCACCCCCGACAACAATCGTAGGCCGGTCGATGTCTCGAGAAGGGCCTACTTCGCCAATTTGCGGAAGACCGGCGCATTCTCCGTCGGCGAGTTCTCGATGGGCCTGTCATCGGGTCGAAGGGCCATTCAGTTTGCATTGCCTTTCTACGAACAGGGCGGGCAGATGGGGGGCGCCATCATCGCAACCCTCAGCCTGGATTGGCTCGCCGACTACATTGCGCGAAAGGGCGCTCCGGTGGGAGCTGCGCTCGGAATCATGGACCGCAACGGGAGATACCTTGCCCGTTTTCCCGACAACGCACGCTTTGTCGGGCGAACCCTGAGCGAGGAGCATGATTCACACTTCGAGAAATCGGGTGCGGCCGACACCATGGATCTCGACGGCGTGGAGCGGATCGTCGGCTATGCAGCTCTGCCGGACAGTTCCGGAGGCCTTCTGATCAGCTTTGGCCTGGACAAGGACCGGGCATTCACCGCAATCCAGCACGGCACGCAGCGCGGCATCTTCCTGATCGTCCTGAGCACCGCGCTGGTGCTGATCCTGACGTCATTGGGCGCCCGGCGGTTCGTCCGTCGTCCGCTTGGGCAATTGGTCGACGCTGCCAACCGATGGCGGCTCGGCGATTTTACCCGGCGGGTGGACATCCGCGGCACGTCCGAAATCGCGCGGGTCGCCGATGCATTCAACACCATGGCCGACGCGCTGGAACAGCGCGAGCACGAACTGTCCGACGCGAGGAAGAAAGCGGAAGAAGCCGCGGCCCGGATCACGATGATCTTCGAGAGCACCACCGACAGCGTGCTGATCATCGATCGGGACTGGCGCCTCACCTATCTCAACGGACCTGCCTGGGCAGACATTGCGGAAGGCCAGGACGTCAGGGGCATGACGTTGTCCGAGGCATTTCCGGACGCCGACGACCTCGATATCACCAACCAGATCCTGGAGGTGACGTCGACGCAGCGGCCGGCATTCCTCGAAGTGTTCTGCACGCGTCGACAGGTCTGGTACGCCATCAATGCGTTTCCCTCCAGCCAGGGTCTGGCGATCTTTCTCCGCGACATCACCGATCACAAGCATGCGGTGGAGGCGCGCCGGCTGATCGAGGAGCAATTCCACCAGAGCCAAAAGATGGAGTCGGTCGGTCAGCTCACCGGCGGTATCGCGCACGACTTCAACAATCTGCTCACGGTGGTCTCGAACAGCCTCAACCTCATCGAGGATGCAGGCGACATCTCGAAGGTCCGGCAGTTCGCCGCGGCGGCGCGGCGCGCCACCCAGCGCGGGGTCAAGCTGACGTCGCAGCTTCTCGCCTTCTCGCGGCGACAGATACTCAATCCCAAATTCGTCAACGCGAACCAGCTCGTTTGCGACTTCCAGGGTCTGATCCAGCAAGCGGTCGGGGGAGGGTGCGAGGTCAGGCTGCGGCCCGACGAGCACTTGTGGCTGTGCCATGTCGATCCCTCGCTGCTGGAGACCGCGCTCCTCAACCTTGCGCTCAATGGGCGCGATGCGATGCCGGACGGCGGCGTGCTCGAGATCGAGACGCGGAATGTCGAACTGGAGGAGGGGGCCGTGGCCGAGTGTCTGGCGGGATCGTATGTAAGGCTGGCGGTCACGGATTCCGGCTACGGGATGCCGCCCGAAGTGCGGGAGAGGATCTTCGAGCCCTTCTTCACGACCAAGGAAGTCGGCAAGGGGACCGGGCTCGGCCTCAGTATGGTCTACGGCTTCGTTCGACAGTCCGGTGGGCACGTTACCGTCGAAAGCACGCCGGGAGCAGGCACCACGGTCGCGCTCTACCTGCCCAAGGCCGACAAGGCGCCCGATGCGCCGGTGCAAGAACGGAAGGCGCGAGCCGTACCGGGTGGTTCGGAGCGGATCCTCGTCGTCGACGACAATGAAGATCTGCTCGAGGTCACCGCGGCGATGTTGAGTTCGTTCGGTTACGAAGTCGTCTGTGCCCGTAACGGCCTGGAAGCCCTGACGATGTTGAGGGGCGGCGAGCAGTTCGCGCTCCTGTTCAGCGACATTGTGATGCCGAGCGGCATGAACGGCATCGAGCTTGCGCGCGAAGCCAGGCGGCTGTGCACGGACATCAAGATCCTGCTCACCTCCGGTTACGCGGGAGATGCACTGGAGCGGCATCACGCGGTGGACGAGTTTCCGATCATCGAGAAGCCGTTCCATGTCGCCGACCTGGCGCGGCGCCTGCAGGCCATCCTGCACGAAGGCTAGGATCGCGTCGTGTGGCGCGTCGTGTCGCGAGCGCCTCGCGCCGGGTCGTACTCAGCCCGGCCTTTCTGCGTCCTTCACCTGTGTTTCATTCCAGGCGAGCGCGCGTCCATCCGCCGCCCGCAGTCTGAGGCGGGCGACCGGATCGCCGTTCGCCCGATCGACCAACACCGAATGCCGTTCGCCCGCACGGTAGAGATGGTCCTCGCCCCATTGCCGTAGGGCGACGATCGCGAGGAAGAGTCCGCGTCCCCTCTCGGTCAGGACGTATTCCTTGTAGGCGCTCCCGTCGGAGGCCGGCGCAGTCTCCAGCACGCCCCTCTCGGTGAGATCGCGCAGACGCGTCGCCAGCATCCCCTTGGCGATGCCGAGCCCGGTCTGGAACTCGCTGAAACGCCGCACGCCTTCGAACGCGTCGCGGATGATCAGCAGCGACCACCAGTCGCCGATCACATCCAGCGCCCGCGCCACCGGGCAATCCGCTCCCGACAGGCTGACACGCTTCACCATGGCCGCCGCTCTCCTCCTTCGCGCCCGAATACGCCGAATCTTGTTCTAAAATAGAACTAGATTTGCGTGCTGCAAGTAGTCTTAAGATAGGACCAGCTAGTTAGTGAAGCGCGACGAGGAGCCGATACGATGAGGCGCAATGAGACGGGTGAAACGGCAGACCAACCGCATGATGGGCTGTCGAGGACCACGACGCTCGTCTTCGCTGTCGCGGCAGGTCTTAGCGTCGCGAATATTTACTATGCGCAGCCGCTGCTCGACGCGATGGCCGATGATTTCGGGATTTCGCCGGCAGCGATCGGCCTCGTCGTGACGCTCACGCAGATCGGCTACGCATTGGGGCTGATCTTCATCGTGCCGCTTGGCGATCTCCTCGACCGTCGTCGTCTCATCGTGGTCCAGGGCATCATATCGACGGCCGCTCTTGCGGCTGTCGCGACAGCCAGGACCGAAGCTGTGTTGTTCGCCGGCATGGCGGTGGTCGGCCTGGTGGCGGTCGTGGTCCAGGTGCTCGTCGCCTTTGCCGCCACGCTGGCCTTGCCTTCGGAGCGCGGCAAGGCGGTCGGAACGGTGACCAGCGGCGTCGTGATCGGTATCCTGGCTGCGCGCTTCGTCGCCGGAATCCTCGCCGATCTCGGCGGGTGGCGGGCGGTCTATCTGACCTCGGCCGTGCTGACGCTCGCCATGGGCGGCATCCTGTTCCGCATCCTGCCGAAACATCTTCCGCCGCAAAGTTCCGACAGCTATTTCGTCACGCTGCGTTCGATCCCCAGGCTTTTCCTGCGCGAGCCCATCCTTCTCGTTCGCGGCATCCTCGCGCTGTTCATCTTTGCTGCGTTCAGCACCTTCTGGACGGCGCTGGTGCTTCCGCTCAGTGCTCCCCCGTTCTCGCTCTCGCACGGCCAGATCGGCCTTTTCGGTCTTGTCGGCGTGGCCGGCGCTGCCGCAGCAGGCAGCGCAGGGAGGCTGGCGGATCGCGGTCTCGGCCAATGGACGACGGGCCTGTCGCTCATGCTGCTGATCGCATCGTGGGGATTGATCGCGCTGTTGCCGCTGTCGATCCTCGCGCTCGTCAGCGGCGTGGTGCTGCTCGACCTCGCGGTGCAAGCGGTCCACGTGACCAATCAAAGCACCATCTTCGCGCTTCATCCGGAAGCGCGCAGCCGCCTCGTCGGCGGCTACATGGTGTTCTATTCGATCGGCAGCGCCATCGGCGCGATTGCTTCGACGACAGCCAATGCTCATGCGGGGTGGACCGGCGTCTCGATATTGGGAGCGGCCTTCAGCGCTGCCGCGTTGCTGGTCTGGGTTTCAACGCGTCGGATGGGTTCGTCGCTGCACGCGCGAATGTCGCCGGTCGCTTCGACGTAGGCGGTTGAAGATGCAGCGAGGGCAATCCGGAAAGCTGTGCATCTTCACGCGCATCACTCTCTTCGTTGACCTCGCATTTACCATTTTCATCCGCGAGGCATTTACCAACGCGTTCGATGCGTCGCGCAAGATCTCTGCGATTGCTTGCCTGTAGCGTGCAAGCCACGCCGATTAACTCCGCGGCAACCTAAATTCGATACCAACAAATTTGGTCGAATTGCACGGATGTACTGCGTTCGGTCGGTGTAAGCGTTGCGTGAGCGTATCGATGTTAGTGTTGCGTAACCATCCGAAGGGCGCACGGTTCGCGCTCTTCGGACTCGGTCTTAGCATCTTCGCATTGATGCCGACCGAGATCGGATATCAGGACATCGCGTCACTGCTTGCCCGTCAGCCCGGCGTCGCCGAGCGCTGGCAGACGCGCATGTTCTCCGCCATGGGAACGATCCAAGTCGCTGCCTACAGTTTCGGCCGACCGATCGGAACGTCCTCGCCGCAAGTTGCGACCTATCGGCTGGCGAGGCTCGACAGCCAGGGCGGCGACCTCGCCGGTTCCATCACCCGCAATCCGATCGTCGCGCCGCCGCCGCGCTATGTCGCCTCCGATTTTCCCAAGGTCGACCGCACGCTGAAGGGCGATCGTCTCGCCGTCGCGCCGCCGGCGCCGGCTGCAGCCGCGCCCAGCGAGTCCGCGCCCGCAAGCGAAGACCCGTCGACCTCGAATTCTTCCGTCAGCGGCATGAAGACCGCTGCGCCCGCGCCCGCCGAACATGTGCCGCTCGATCCGGAATTGCAGGCCGCGCTCAACGCGCCGCCATTACCGCAATATGCGCCGTCGCAGCCGCCGTCCGACGTCTCGCTGTCGCTGGAGGTCAATCCGCTCGGCGACTTCAAGAACGCGCAGCCCAAGGCGCCGGCGGCCGCGCCGGAGGCGGCGTCACCGCCGCGCGATGCATTCTCGTTCAAGACCTCGAGCCTGTTCTTCGGCTCGGCGCTCGGAACACCCGAGACGATGGAGCGATGGCAGCCCGGCGAGGAGCCGACGATTGTCGTTCCCGATGCGTCGCCAGATCCGGACATGAAGGTGATGGCCTCGCTGCCGGTCGACGCCGACGGCCCGGTGCGCGCCGGCGACATGGGCGAGAGCATCGCGCCGAAGGGCGAGGTCAATGCCGACAACCAGCACGCCAAGACGCCGGCCGAGCGGCTCGGCCTGTTCGACGAGAAGTCGCGCGCCAAGTCGGAAAAGTGTCTGGCTGAAGCCGTCTATTTCGAAGCGAGAGGCGAGGCGGTGCGTGGCCAGATCGCGGTGGCGCAGGTGGTGTTGAACCGCGCCTTCTCCGGCAAATATCCGACGACGGTCTGCGGCGTGGTCTACCAGAACAAGTACCGCCACTTCGCCTGCCAGTTCACCTTCGCCTGCGACAACGTCCGCGACGTGATCCGCGAGCCGGACATGTGGGACCGCGCGCGGAAGATCGCCAAGGAGATGCTCGATGGCCGGCTCTGGCTGCCCGAGGTCGACAAGTCGACGCACTATCACGCCTATTGGGTGCGCCCGTCCTGGGTCAGCGAGATGAAGAAGACGTACAAGTTCGGCGTCCACACCTTCTATCGCCCGCGCGCCTGGGGCGACGGCAGCGACGCGCCGAGCTGGGGCAGCCCGGCCGAGACCGCGGAGATCTCCGCAGAACTCGCCGAGGCCGCGCAAAGCTCCGCCGAGCAGGCCAGCGCGAAGCGGTAGCCCTAACGAGCGATAGGTACTGCGCCAGGACCACGAAGTCGTCATTGCGAGCGGAGCGAAGCAATCCATCTCGCCACACGCGGAGGCATGGATTGCTTCGCTCCGCTCGCAATGACGGGGGAGAGAGTTCGTCTCATTTTGCAGAGCTGCCCTGCGCTGAAATTTTTTTCTCCGGCCCTCTTGGGGTTTTCATGCAGATGCATTAACTCCGTGTAACCTTTCGCTCGGCCGGTTCCGGGCGCCATGTTTTCTAGCGGGGAAATCATTCGATGGCTGTGACCACCGGCGACCTTCGGCCTTCCTCCGGCCTCGATACGTGGCGGACGCCGCTGATCATCATCATCTGCGGCTGCGCGATCGCGCTGCTCAGCTTTGGGCCGCGCTCGGCGCTCGGCTTCTTCGTGCAGCCGATGAGCCGGGAATTCGCCTGGGGCCGCGATGTCTTCGGCCTCGCGCTGGCGCTGCAGAATCTGTTGTGGGGACTGGGCCAGCCGATCGCCGGCGCGATCGCCGACCGCTTCGGCATCATGCGCGTGATGATCGTCGGCGCGCTGCTCTATGCCGGCGGCCTCTACATGATGCGCTATTCGGCGACGCCGCTGTCGCTCGACATCGGCGCCGGCGTCCTGATCGGTTTCGGCCTGTCCGGCTCCTCGTTCAACCTGGTGCTGTCGGCTTTCAGCAAGTTATTGCCGCCGGAGAAGCGCGGCCTCGCGCTCGGCGCCGGCACTGCGGCGGGCTCGTTCGGCCAGTTCCTGTTCGCGCCGTTCGGCGTGGCGATGATCGACAATTTCGGCTGGCAGGCCGCGCTCACCGTGTTCGCCGCGCTGATGCTCCTGATCGTGCCGCTGTCGCTGGCGATCGCAACGCCGCGGGCGGAGACGACGAACGCGCCGGCCGGCGACCAGCAGTCGTTCAAGACGGCGATGGCGGAAGCGTTCGGCCACCGTTCCTATGTGCTGCTCGTGCTCGGCTTCTTCACCTGCGGCTTCCAGCTTGCCTTCATCACCGTGCACCTGCCGGCCTATCTCGTCGATCGGGGCATTCCGACCTCGACCGGCGGCTGGGTGATCGCGGCGATCGGCCTGTTCAACATCATGGGCTCGCTCGGCGTCGGCTGGCTGCAGAACTTCTTCCCCAAGCGCTACATCCTGTCGGTGATCTACTTCACCCGCGCGCTGGCAACCATTGCCTTCATTTCGTTCCCGATCACGACGTTCTCCGCGGTCGCCTTCGGCGCCATCTCCGGCCTGACCTGGCTGTCGACGGTGCCGCCGACCTCGGCACTGGTGGCGCTGATGTTCGGCACGCGCTGGTTCGCCACGCTCTATGGCTTCGCCTTCGTCAGCCATCAGGTCGGCGGGTTCCTCGGCGTCTGGCTCGGCGGCATCGTGTTCGAGCAGTTCGGTTCCTACACGCCGATCTGGTGGCTCTCGATCATGTTCGGCGTGCTGTCGGCGTTGATCAACCTGCCGATCGTGGAGGCGCCAGTGTCGCGCCCGGTTGCGCAGCCTGCCTGATGCGATAAACCAGTCCCAAACTTGATTTTCGTCATGCCCGGGCTTGTCCCGGGCATCCACGTCTGTCGAACTGCGGGCAAGAACGTGGATGGCCGGGACAAGCCCGGCCATGACGCACGAGAGATCAACGCGAGTTTGGGAGAGATTATCGTGGCGACGTTCAAGGCGATCAGGATCGACAAGGCGGACAAGGGTACGACCGCCGCGCTCACGCAATTCGACGACGCGGAATTGATGGATGGCGATGTCACCATCCGCGTCGAATGGTCGACGCTGAACTACAAGGACGGCCTGGCGCTGACCGGCAAGGCGCCGGTGGTACGGCGCTTCCCGATGATCGCCGGCATCGATTTCGCCGGCACCGTCGAGCAATCCGCCCATCCCGACTGGAAGGCCGGCGACAAGGTCGTCTGCAACGGTTGGGGCATGGGCGAGACCCATCTTGGCGCCTATGCCCAGAAGGCGCGCGTCAAGGGCGACTGGCTGGTGCGCCTGCCCGACGGGATCTCGGCGCGCGACGCGATGGCGATCGGCACGGCCGGCTACACCGCGATGCTCTCGGTGCTGGCGCTGGAGGACCACGGGCTCACCCCCAAGAGCGGCCCGATCGTGGTGACGGGGGCTGCCGGCGGGGTCGGTTCGGTTGCGACAGCCGTGCTGTCGAAGCTCGGCTATCACGTGATCGCCTCGACCGGGCGGCAATCGGAGGCGGCCTACCTCAAGGGCCTCGGCGCTGCCGAGGTGATCGACCGCGGCGAACTGACCGTCCCGGTCAAGCCGCTTGCGAAGGAGCGCTGGGCCGGCGGCATCGACAGCGTCGGTTCGACCACGCTCGCCAACATGCTCTCGATGACCAAGTACGGCGGCGCCATCGCCGCGTGCGGCCTTGCGGCCGGCATGGACCTGCCTTCTTCGGTCGCCCCGTTCATTTTGCGTGGAGTGTGCCTTATCGGCATCGATTCGGTGATGTGCCCGATCGAACGTCGCAAGCGGGCCTGGAGCCGCCTCGCCGGCGATTTGGACAAGGCAAAACTCGCTGATATCACTCACGAAATCAGCCTGGATCAGGCTATCTCCTATGGCCCGAAAATCCTCGCGGGCGAGGTCCGCGGCCGGATCGTGGTAAAGATAGTCTGACGGCGTTCAGAATTTACCAACCAAACTGCTCCAATGTTGCCTTGGTTGGTATGGTAAGCAGCGGGTAAAGGCGGGGTGCCCGCGCTGGGTAAGTTGGAGTGGCTCATGCTTGCGCGTCTGCTATTGGGGACGGTCATGGCCGGGGCGACGGTCGTGCCCGCGCTGGCCGGAATGATGAACGCTGAAGAGGCCAGGCGATTTGTCGCTGGCAAGGTATTCGCCTTCACCTGCTTTGACGGTACCCGCGGCGCGGGCCGTATCCTCGACGACATGGGCGCCGCCGGTTCGATCCAGTTCTCCGGCTCCGGCCCGATTCGCCACGTCAGGTTGCCGGGCAACACGCTGCAGGTTCGCGGCCAGGCCGTCTGCGCCTCGCTGAAGGGCCTTCCGTTCGAGCCCTGCTTCAATCTCGACAAGCGCGACGATCGCTCGTTCCGCGGCTCGGTGTCGGGCATGGGCTTTGCCTATTGCGACTTCCGCCACCAGGGCGTCAAGCAGATGCTGCTGGCGCGCTCGGTGGCGCGGCCGCGCTCGCTGCGTGCCTCGGAAGCGACCCGCTCGGCCGACGCCGCGCGCACCGAAGTGTCCGCGCGCGTCGAGACGCCGGCCGTCGAGCGTACCAAGCTCGAGGCGGTGAAGCCCGAACCGGCGCAACCGGAAGGCGCGTCGGAATTGCGCCGTTCGACCGAGTAACTGGAAGCACCAGTCCTGCCGACGTCGCCTGATCGCAGTGGCGGCGAAGACCCGTAGTGCTACGGGTTCGTGAATTCATGGCTTGGTAGCGACTGGCCGCCTATCTAATGTGAGGACGGCCGGGGGTGGGCCAACAACTGAGTTCCACATGCCGCAATATTTCTTCAGGATCAGCCACGGTCGCTTCGCGGGCGCGTCCGATCAGGGGTCGGAATTCGAAAGCCGTGAGGCCGCATGGGCCGAGATGACCAAGGTCAGCGGCAATCTTCTCGGCAGCATTGCGCGCAGCCTCAAGCAGGACGCCGAGTGGCAGATGGAATTGATCGACGAGAGCAAGAAGCCCGTGTTCAGGATCCGCCTGATCGCGGAGTCGGTCGACTAGAGCTGACTTTTGTTGAATCGGCGTGACCGCAGTGTTCACCTCTCCCATAGGGAAAGGTCGGCGCGCAGCGCCGGGTGAGGGGTTACGGTCCCTCGATACGGCTCATCCCCCTCACGCGGATCGCATTCCGCTGCGCTGCATGCGATCCGACCTCTCCCCGATGGGGAGAGGTAAGGCACTTCCGACGCGGCACTAACCTGAGCTCATCACACTTTAGCTTGGTCTCCCGAATCATTGCGCCATAGCCAGACCGAGAGCGGGCGGGTGCGTCCGCGGATGCGCGTCTCGCTGGGACCGGCGAGCGTGCCGCTCTCGAACAATGCGGATGCGGGGCCGGCCTGTCGCAAGAGGTCGTCGCTGAGCGCCAGTGCCGCGCCTTGTTTGGCCGCAACCTCCATCAGACGGCTCGCCACGTTCACGGTATCGCCGGTCGCGGTGATGTGCTGATAGCTGCCGCCAAGCCGCGAGGCGACGATCGGGCCGAAATGCGCGCCGACCTTGAAGCCGATCCGTGGTGCCATCGTTCCCGGCAACGAATCGATCCATTGCGCGACGCGATTGCAAAGCGTGACGGAGCAGTGCGCGGCTGTGCGGGCATCGTCCTCGGTGGCTTCCGGCAGGCCAAACAGGATCATGGCGCCATCGCCGAGGAAGCTCGTGATGATCCCACCGTGGGCCTCGACCTCGTCGTCGACCAGGGTGTGAAAATCCTTGAGCAGCGCCAGCCCCGCATCGATATCGAGCGTCTCGCTCAGTGCCGTGAAGCCCGAGAGGTCGATGAAGATGACCGCTGCATCCTGGTGCCGCGGCTCGAGCAGGAACGCCGGATTGCCGGTCAGCCATTTGTTGAGCGCCGGCGCCTGGAATTGCTGCAACAGCTCGCTCTTCACAGCGAAATATTGCGCCTGCCGCCGATTGAGCCAAAGCTGGATCGATCCGAACAGGATCGCCGGCGGTCCGGCGGCCGCGATGGGCAATGCCGCGCTGAGCCAGATGCCGCGCGAAAATGCGACGTAGTTCATGACAGCCCAGATCGCCACCAGCGCCGCGATCGAGAGCAGGCCAGCCGCGCTGCGCCGCCACGCCAACAGGCCGACCACCGCAAGCGTCAGCGCCACTGCGAGGATCGCGTCAATCAGGCGTGTCGAACGATCGCGCAGGATGCCGCCGCCGGTCATCAGGTGATCGATCGCGGTCGCGACGATCTCGACACCGGGCATCACGGGATCGAACGGCGTCGGAAACACGTCGCCGCCGCCTGTCACCGTCGCACCGATGACGACGATGCGGTCGCGGATGGCCGCTTGCGCGACGTCACCATCCAGCACCGACGCGGCACTCACGGTAGGCACCGTGCCGCGCCGGCCGTAATAGGCGAGCGGCAGCACATGATCGATGTCGGTCGGGATGTTCCGGCCCGCAAGGCGGACGCTGTCCGCCTCGATCACCGGCTCGTGGCCTGTGGCCAGTGCCGCGACGCGCAGCGGAAACGACAATTCGACCTTGTCGCTGGTTCGAACCAGCAGGGGAATGCCGCGCGGCGTGCCCGATTTGTCGGTCGTCAGGTTGACGACGCCGACTGCCGCATGTTCAGCGAACACGGGAAGCGGGCGCAGGAATTTCTCCGCCCGCGGCAGGCGGCCGAGCGGGCTCTTGTCGTCCGCCTCCAGGATCTGGATCGCATCGGGAAACACCGCGGCAGCGGCAATGGCGGAGGGACGCTTTGCGAGCGCCTGCGCGAGCGCCGCATCGCCGCCGTCCTTGCCCGGGTCGAGCAGCAAGAGGTCGACCGCGATCGCGCGCGGCCCGTAGCTTGCGATCTTCTCGATGATCGCGGCGAGGTCGGCGCGTGGCAGCGGATAGCCGCCTTGCTTGGCGACCGTCTCATCGTCGATGGCGACGATCGTGACGAGGTCGGGTGCCGCGCGCTCACCACGCGCCAGCAACCGCAGGTCGGTCAGCGCACCTTCGGCACGGTCGAGGAATTGAACGTCGCCGTTCCAGTAGCCTGTTCCCAGCGCGGCCGCCCAGACGAACGAGAGCAGAAGCGCGATTGTCGTTTGAAGGATCCGGCCGGTCACCAAGGATCATTGTCCGAGGCGCGCGAGCAGCGCGTCGATGCGCGGCTGCCCCCAGCGCTTGACCGCCAACGGCTCATTCCCCGGATCGACGTCGACGCCTTCGCCCGGACCAAGCACCACCTGGTTTCCGCCGCGCGGTCGCCGCACCGCGACCCGGCCCTGCAGCACGAGCACCGATGTCCTCGCCTCCTGCACATCGACCGCCCATTTGGTCCCGCGCACGGCCGCAATGGCTTGTGGCGTGTTGACGCGAAACCGATTCCTGCCGCGCTGTTTGGGCTCGTCGAGTAGCAGCGCCTTGCTCTGCAGATCGACCGACGTCGCGCTGCCGTCGTGACCTTGCAGCGTGAACCTCGCGCCGTCCTCGGCGACGATGATCAGCCCGTCGTGGCAGCGCAGGACTTGCGTCGCTCTCGGGCCTGGCGACGACGGACATGTCGCGGCCATCGTCTGCGCTGCCGCAGGCTGGATCGCAAGTGTGGTGTAGATGATAATGAGGCTCGCCAGCCGCACGAGCGCTCCCGCAATGTCTCGGTGCAAAACGCTCCCCTCGCTAAAATGGTCGGTCACTGCAATATCGCTCTTTGAAACTCACACTATGTCGAGAAAATGTCTACTTGGATCCAGTACCATAGGCATGAGCCGACGCGACACGTCGCCATGCACGGAGTCGTGTCACAGGGACGTGATGTCGGCCATGCCCCGGGCGGGCCTGCGCGCGCGTGATGGGAACCTGCCGGTTTATCCCGCGACCGGCGGCGACGCCGCCTGTCGCCGGAACAGGATGCGCTGGTAGAACCAGCCGATCGCGACCAGCACCACGCCGAGGCACATGAAGGACAGCGCGCGGTAGACGCCGGTGAGCTGCGACATGTCGATGACGAATGCCTTGACGATGGTCAGCGCGATGACGGCGGCAGATGCCATCCGCGCGCGCTGCGAGCCAACGACGATGCCGATCCCGAGCAGCACGACGCCGAACGCCAGCCAGGCGATCGAATAGGTGTATTGTTCGGCACCGGTGGTCGGGCCATGCGACAGCACGGGACCGTGGTAGAGCCGGCGGATTTCAAAGCTGACATAGGTAAGCGCGAGGATCAGCGCGCCGGCCGCGAGCGTGTTGCCGTAGGCGGCCGGGCGCCGGCCCGCCACCGCGTAGGACAACAATAGCGCCAGCACTGCGGGCAGGGCATAGCCGAGCAGGAGCAGGTTGATGAAGCTGCCGCCGACATTGATCGGCCACAGGATCGGCGTCTCCAGCAGCATCAGGCCGAAGACGGCAGCAAGCCCGGCGAACGCCGTCAGCAGCACCGCGCCGATGTTGTGCACGATGCTGGCCGTACGGATGCGCAGGCGCTCCAGCCCGATCGCCATCGCCAGCGCCGTGCAGACCTGCAGCGCGACCTCGGTGAGGCCGGCGCTGTTGCGGTAGACGTCGCCCTGGTTGACGGCGTGGCGGATCTCCATGAAAGCGAGCAGGACCGTGAACAGGATCGCGGCCGACTCCACCGCGCGGAGCGGCGCATCGTCGCCATTGCGGCGCAGGAAGACGCTGGCGGCCCAGAACGAGGCGGCGGGAATGCCGTAGCCCCAGAGCAGCCAGTTGAAGATCGGCGTAGTGCCGACGGCATCGCCGACAATCCGCGGCTCGTAGCCGATGCGCAGCACCACGATGCTGGCGAGGATGGCGGCCAATGTGCGCAGGAATGGAATTGGCCGCTGCAGCGAAATCCAGGCGGTGCCGAGCGACATCAGCGCCAGCGCGATCGTAAGCCAGCCCTTTTCCAGCGCGAATGTGAGCGCGAGCGCCAGCGCGGCGAGCGTGCCGGTCGCAAACAGCGCGATCGAAGCGGACAGTCCGGGACGGTCCTCGCGCCTGGACAGGAATTCGGTCGCGGCGGCGAAGGCCGCGGCGAGCAGTACCGCGAGAATCGCGAACGGGATCGAGCGGTCGAGCTGCGCGATCCGCGCGTAGAGCGCGATCAATAGCGCGAGCGGCGTGAAGGTCGCGACGGCTGCCCACGGCACCGTGATCGCGGTCGCGGTGAAGCGGCGCTGCGCGAGGAAGCCGGTCACGCCGAACATGCTGGCGAAGATCGCCGCCGTGGTCAGGTGCAGCGAGACCGAGCCGTCGGTGGCGTTCGGGCCGATGCCGGGCAGGGGGCCGCCGGGCAGCACCAGCATGTCCGGATTGCCGCGCACCGCCCATTCGGCGAACGCGACGAACACGAACAGCGCGCTGGCGACGATCGCGGCGGTGGCCGCCGGCGTCCGCCAGGCGACGAACAGGCTGCCGGCGACCAGAAGGCCGAAGGTGATCAGCGCGGGGTCGGCGTGAAAGCTGTTCAGCACGATCAGCAGCGCGCCGACCAGATAGGCGATCAGCGCGCTCGATGAGATCGGCTCGACCTGCTCGCCCTCTGCCTCCGGTCCGAACATGAAGCCGCAGACGACGAGCAGCGCAGCGAGGATGAATCCCGCGATGACATGGAAGGCGTGCGGCCCGATCATCGACGGCCCGCATTGCAGGCAGGGAAAGGTCCAGAGCAGCGCGAACACGACCGTGGTGACGGCGAGCCAGCGCCACAGCCGGATGCGGGCGAGACCGAAGGATGCCGCGGTGACGATCGCAAGATAGATGTAGAGCGCCCAGAAATCCGGCTTGTCGGATGACACGAGGATCGGCGTGGCGAAGGCGCCGACCACGCCAAGCCCCGCCAGCGCCGGCCCGTGCAGCAGCGCCGCGGCGAGCGTGCCGAGTGCGACCAGTCCGAGCAGCACGAAGGCGGTGGCCGGCGCAAGGAAGTCGTAGAGCGCATAGGCCGCGTAGACGGTCGCGAATGCCACCGCCGTTCCGGCGGCGGTCAGGATCGATGGAATATTGGCGATCGGCAGCGGCGCGATCGCGGAAATGCTTTCCTTGCGCCGCGTCCATTCGCCGGCCGCGAGCAGTGCCAGCGCGAACAGGCCGCCGAGCATGGTGCGCACGCCCGGCCCGAACAGGCCGGCCTCGATCGAATAGCGCACCATGAAGAAGCCGCCGAGCGCCAGCGTCAGGCCGCCGAGCCACACCACCCACCGGGTGCCGATGGTCTCCTCGAAGCCGGGTTGCGCAGGCGGCAGCGGCGGCGGAGCAGGCGGTGCGCCGCTTGGCGCATCCGGCTCCGCAGCATGCTCGAACATAGCTGGCGAGACCTGAATGGCCTCGGGCGGCAATGGCGGTGGCGTGGCCGCAGCCGGCGACGAGGTCGCAAGCGTCGGCTCCGGCTCGTGCTCCGGGGCGAGTGGCGGCGGCGATACCGGCCGTGCCGCTGCAGCGTTCGCGCTTTCGATGGCGTCCAGCCGCGTGCGCAGCGCGGCCACCTCGTTCATTGACTTCAGCGCAAACGCAAATGCGACGATCGCAATGACGAAAACAATGAACTCAAGCATCAGGCCTCCGGGCGGGCGCGCTAGAGCATGATCCGGAAAAGTGTGAAGCGGTTTTCCGAAAGGATCATGCTTAAACGATAACCTAAAGCGCGATGATGATTCATCCTTATCTCATCGCGCTTTTGGGCGTAACGAGTCACGTCCGCGGTCGTCGCAATCCATTGAGTGGAGGTTGCCCCGCAAAAAGTTCAAATGATAAGCGGCATTTCCACGCGGCTCACTCGAGGTGGACCCGGAACGGCTGGTTTTCGACGCTCATCGCGCCGGGCCCGATCTCGTCGAGCGCGCGCAGCATCCGCCCCTCCCGCCCGAGCGCCTTGTCGGCGAGGCTCACCATCAGCCGGTTGGGCGAGGCGATCGGGGAGGCGGCGCGGATCTTGCGCGCGATCTCGACCTCGTCGCGATGCGGATTGAGCGCGCAGGCGGCGGCAAACGCGCTCGCGGTCGAGCGGCTGATGCCGGCATAACAGTGCACCACCATCGGGGCCCTGCGGTCCCAGCTCCGCACGAAGTTCAGGACTTTCTCGATGTGCTCTTCCGACGGCGCGATGAATCCATCAATCACTTCGGTGATGTCGTCCATCTGCACGCGCAGATGGTTGGCCTCGAGCACCGAGGCCGGCCGCTGAACCTGCGCGACATTGGCCATCACGGTGAGGATGTGGCTGGCGCCGGTCAGTCTTACGGTTTCGGGAAGCGCGGCGAGCGAGCAGACGTGAAGCATCATGGTCCTTGGGCACGTGGTTGGGGCCGATTATAGCCGCTGCCGTATGGCGGGCAAAGCGCAGCGTGCCCACCATATCTCCACGATCTCGCTTGGAACGGTGGGCACGCTGCGCTTTGCCCACCCTACGCACCTACGCCGCTACCGCGTTGAAGCGTTCGAGGAACCGCTTCTCGGCTCTCGCGGCGGTCCATGGTGTCAGGTAGTCGCGCTCGGTTGCTTCCGGCAGGGCGGGATCGCGGCCGAACAGGCGCCTGGCTTCGGCTTCCGAGAATCCCGCAAGGCGGGTTGCTTCGAGATAGGCGGCGCCGCGGTCGGCGGCCTTGATCTGCTGCGTGATCTCCTCAGTCAGCACGGCAGGCAGGCCGAAGCGGATGTGGATCGCGGAGAGCAGGCGCCTCTCCACGGTCTTGTAGTCGCCGCCGAGCACCGCCTTGAACGGCGAGATCATGTCGCCGATGACATATTCCGGCGCATCGTGCAGCAGCGCCGCGCGCCGCACGCTGACATCGACGCGCGGCATCTGTTGGCGCATCACCGCTTCCACCAGCAGCGTATGCTGCGCGACCGAGAAGATATGCGCGCCACTGGTCTGCCCGTTCCAGCGCGCGACGCGGGCGAGCCCGTGGGCGATGTCGGCGATCTCGATGTCGAGCGGCGAAGGATCGAGCAGATCGAGCCGCCGCCCGGACAGCATGCGTTGCCAGGCCCGCGCGTCCTGCTTGGGCGCCGGTGATCTTCCGGTCATTTCACTTTGAAGCGCGGGTTGCGATGCTTGCCGCCGCAACTCTCGTGGCAGAAGCAGGTGACGAGATGGTCGTTGACGATGCCGGTCGCCTGCATGAAGGCGTAGACGATGGTCGGGCCGACGAACTTGAAGCCGCGCGAGGCCAGTTCTTTCGAGACCTTGATCGACAGCGGCGTCGAGGCCGGCACGCTCGCCGTGGTCTTGAACTCGTTGACCTTGGGCCGGCCGTCAACAAAATCCCACAGGAATTTCGAGAAGCCCGGTCCTTCTTCCATGATCTTCAAGTAGGACTTCGCGCTCGCGATCGTGCCCTCGATCTTGGCGCGGTTGCGCACGATGCCGACATCGTTCATCAGCGCATGGACCTTCTTGGCGTTGTAGCGCGCGATCTTTTCGGGCTGGAAGTCGTCGAAGGCTTTGCGGAAATTCTCGCGCTTGCGCAGGATCGTGATCCAGGAGAGGCCGGCCTGGAAACCGTCGAGGATCAGTTTCTCGTAAAGCGCGCGGTCGTCATATTCCGGCACGCCCCATTCCTCGTCATGATAGGCGACGTAGAACGGATCTTCGCCCGGCCACGGGCAGCGAATCTTGCCGTCGGGATGCAGTTTCGCGGTGCGGCTCATGCGACGGTCTTTTTCGGCGCGGCGCGGACGACGTCAGGTTCGGCGAGCTTTAGGCCGAGGCCGCCGGCGGAGAGCGAAAGCCCGGCATCGAGCGCATCGGTGACGCGGTCGGTGCGGACCAGCGCCAGGCCGTTCTGTCCGGCGGCCGAGCCCATGGTGCCGACCGGCTTGTCGCCGGCGAGGATGGTGGCGCCCGGCTCGGGCGAGAGGTCGTCCAGGATGACCTTGACGGTGCGCGTGCGCGCGGTGCCGCGATGCTGCATTCGCGACACCACTTCCTGGCCGACATAGCAGCCCTTGTCGAAATCGACGCCGCCGAGCCGGTCCATGTTGGTCTCGTGCGGGAAGGCATCGCCATAGCTGAAATCGAGGCCGCCGCGCGGAATCCCGGTGGCGATGCGATGCGCCTCATAGGCGGCGCTGTCGATGAGGTCGGCGCCGATGAGATCCGCGACCTTGGCTTTCAAGTCTTCCGGCACGAGGATGCGGAAGCCCAGCGCGTCGTTGCGGGGATCGCGGAAGCAGAGGTCGGGCTTCATCGCCGGTTCGCCGTCCCAGGCGGCCAGCACGCCGAGCCCGTCGGACAGGTTCTCGACCGCGACCTTTGCGCGCAGCTTGTAGAAGCGCAGCTTGTCGGTGAGCGCTTGCGCAAGGACGCGCGGGGCGTCGATCAGGAAGCCGCCGCCATCGCCCGCGGGCGCCTCCGTGATCAGGAAATCGACGATGATCTTGCCCTGCGGGGTCAGCAGCGCGCCGAACCGGCCCGCGCCTGGCTCGAGGTCGGTCAGGTCTGATGTGACGAGGCCGTTGAGAAAGTTGCGGGCGTCCTCGCCCGTCACCTTGACCACGCCCCGATCTGGTAGAAATGCTGCTTTCATGCGGCTCTATTCGGCCTTTTCCAAGGTTCCTTTGGGAAACGGAGCTGGCGGATATTCCTTCCGAAGTTAAGGCGCTAAACTGCGCCGAACAAGGCCCGGCAGGCAGCTTGAACACGGGCGCGAGGAGCGATGAATCAGCGTTTTGACACCATTCTAAAATCCGGCACCGTGGTCAATCAGGATGGCGAGGGTGTTCGCGACGTCGGCATCAGGGGCGGCCGCATTGCCGAGATCGGCGGCCTGAACTGCGATTCGGCCGACGAGGTGATCGACTGCAAGGGCCTGCATGTCCTGCCCGGGGTAATGGATACCCAGGTGCATTTCCGCGAGCCCGGCCCGACCCACAAGGAAGATCTGGAGACCGGATCGCGCAGCGCGGTGCTGGGCGGCGTCACGGCCGTGTTCGAGATGCCGAACACCGATCCGCTGACGGTGACGGAGACGGCCTTCGCCGACAAGGTGCAGCGCGCCCGTCACCGCATGCATTGCGATTTCGCCTTCTTCATCGGTGGCACCCGCGAGAATGTGCAAGACCTGCCGGAGCTCGAACGCGCGCCGGGCTGCGCCGGCGTCAAGGTGTTCATCGGCTCCTCCACCGGCACACTGCTGGTCGAGGACGACGAGAGCCTGGCCCGCATCTTCAAGGTAATCCGCCGCCGCGCCGCGTTCCACGCCGAGGACGAGTACCGCCTCAACGACCGCAAATCGCTCAGGATCGAGGGCGATCCGCGCTCTCATCCGCTCTGGCGCGACGAGGTCGCCGCGCTGATGGCGACGCAGCGGCTGGTCAAGCTCGCGCATGAGACAGGCAAGCGCATCCACGTGCTGCACATCTCGACCAAGCAGGAGATCGATTTCCTGCGCGACCATAAGGACGTCGCCTCCTGCGAGGCGACGCCGCATCACCTCACCATGGCCGCGCCGGAATGCTACGAGCGGCTCGGTACCCGCGCGCAGATGAATCCGCCGGTGCGTTCGGCCGACCATCGCGAGAGGATCTGGTACGGCATCGAGCAGGGCATCATCGACGTGCTCGGCTCCGACCACGCCCCGCACACGCTGGAAGAGAAGGCGAAGACCTATCCGGCGTCGCCCTCCGGCATGACCGGCGTGCAGACGCTGGTGCCGTTGATGCTCGATCACGTCAACGCCGGCCGGCTGTCGCTGGCGCGCTTCGTCGACCTCACCAGCGCGGGGCCGGCGCGGCTCTTCAACATCGCCTGCAAGGGCCGCATCGCGGCCGGTTATGACGCCGATTTCACCATTGTCGATCTCAAGCGCAGCGAGACCATCACCAACAAGTGGATCGCCTCGCGCGCGGGCTGGACGCCCTATGACGGGATGCGCGTCATCGGCTGGCCGGTCGGCACGTTCATCCGCGGCAAGCGGGTGATGTGGCAGGGCGAGGTGGTGACGCCGTCGCTGGGCGAGCCGGTGCGGTTTCTGGAGACGTTGAGGGCGTAGCGTCCTCCGTCATTGCGAGCGCAGCGAAGCAATCCATTTCTCCACTTGCGGAGGCATGGATTGCTTCGTCGCTATCGCTCCTCGCAATGACGGCGAAAAAAGCGGCGATGACGGTGTGTTGAAACGGTACTACTGCCGCGCCAGCGTCAGCGAGAATTCGCCGTTGCGCACGCGTGCCGGCAGCCCCTCGACGAACTTCGCCACCGCTTCCTCGCCATAGGTGCCGACCAGTTCGGCCAGCGCGGCGAACAGGCTCGCCTGCGCGAGGCAGTCGCCGTCGATGCCGTCATGGCGCGCTTCGGCCCAGGCCTCGTTCAGATAGGTGAGCGCGGCCTGCTTCTGCTCGTGGTCAGGCAGGGGATCGCGGGCAATCGAGAACGCTGGAATGCGCATGAAACTCACAAGGCATGTCGGCGCGATTCACGGCGAATCGCGTCATGCACAAAGCTGTAGCACGCGGATTGGGCACGCCTAGGCCACTTCTTTAGGAAAGGTTAATGGCGGCGCTCAAGGTGAATCGATCGTCTACGCGGTCAGTTCGCATAGCGCGCGGTCAGGTCCCGGGAGATCTTCGAACCCTCTTCGACGTAGCGGCGGATCGCCACGACGGCGGCCGGCGTGCAGGTGCGGTAGGTCTGCTGGAAGCCGTTATAGCCGCGGTTGAAGCCCGCGATCATGCGGGCGCGGCGGTCGCCGGAGGGGGTTTCGGCGTCGATCAGCGCCTGCATCTCGTTGCGCCATTTGGCGCCTTCGTTGCTGCCGCAGATGCCGCGCAGATAGTGCAGGGTGCCGAGGATCTCGGCGAGCCGCTGCAGATCGCCGTCGAACGGCGCTGCGGCATCCTCCGCCCGCGCAGGCGAGAGATTGCACGCCGTGACGAGGACGAGGGCGGCCAGGAGAACTTTCGACATGGGAGCGTCATATGCCCCCGGATTGTGCTGCAGGCAAGGCGCCGGAACCCGCCCCATAGGGCATCAAATCAGCCGCCGGGCGGCCTGGATCACCTCTTGCAGGCCGCCGGTGACCTTGAGGTCGCCGATCGCCTCGGGCTCCAGCCATTTGAAATCATCATGCTCGTCGTTCAGATGGGGTTCCCGCGCCACCCATCGTGCCGCGAACGACATGATCAGGTAATGCCCGCCACCGGTCGGCCCGGGCAGCACCTCGCGCCAGCCGGCCAGCGCGACAATGTCGATTCGGAGCCCGGTTTCCTCGTCGACCTCCCGGTGCAGCGCCGTATGCAGCGACTCGCCGAATTCGACCCGGCCGCCCGGCAGCGAATAGAAGCCTTTGCCGGGCGAGCGCGCGCGGCGGACCAGCAGCACCTTGCCGTCGCGAAAGATCGCGCCGGAGACGGCAAGCTGGGGGCGGGCAGGCAGGGTGGGGGAGGTCAAGAAGCGATCCAAAACTGTCGGAAACTGGCTGGATCATGCCCGAACAGGGCCGAAAGGTCTAACCGCAGAACTCGTCATGCCCGGGCTTGTCCCGGGCATCCACGCCTTCCTTCGCGGCTCCAGGACGTGGATGGCCGGGACAAGCCCGGCCATGACGGCGAAGGTGCAATTTGCGGCCGGCCAGCTACTCGCTGGCCATGATTCGCTCGATGTCGGCTTCGGTGCCGCCGTTGATGATGCCGCCGGCGAGGGCGACCAGTGGCTTGACCCAGATCGTGGCCTGTTCAGCCAGCTTGGCACGGGTCTTGTCCTGACGCACCTTGCCCATCGCGGCGCTCACCGCGGTCAATATCGAGGTCATCGTGTTCGTAATGTTGTCGAACTCGGCGCGGGTGGTGGGATCGGCCGATTCATAGGCCTCGATCGCGAGGTCGCGCGCCCTGAAATTGGAGGCCGTGAAGTGCTCGGCATAGGACAACGGGTGCCAGCTCATGAAATCCTCGGCACATTCCGGCATATCCGGAATCATCTCGAGTAGCATGATGGCTTCGTTGAAGTGATTGAGGTAATCGGTGGCAAGCCCGGTGCGCGGATTGATATTGCCGGCGCGCAATGCCGCCGCGCGGGCCTCGTCAGGGCCCGCCGGTCGCGGCGTCGGACGATTGGATTCCGCTGCTGGTGAGCCCATGGAGATCATTGTGCGCAGTGTTTGACAGGGGCGGTTAAAAGGTCCTGAACGAGTACTAAATTTTCCCGGATTATGTGCGGACGCTTCGTTATCACCTCGCCGCCGGAGGCGATCAGGCTGCTCTTTGGCTACCTTGAGCAGCCCAACTTCCCGCCACGGCACAATATCGCGCCGACCCAACCCGTTCCCGTGGTGATCCTGGAGAACGGTGGACGGCATTTCCGCCTGATGCGCTGGGGCCTGGTGCCTGCCTGGGTCAAGGATCCCCGTCAGGTCGGCCTCTTGTTCAACGCCCGCTCGGAGACGGTGCTGCAGAAGCCCGCCTTCAAGAACGCGATCCGGCGGCGCCGCTCGCTGATCCCTGCCGACGGCTATTATGAATGGCACGATCAGGGCAGCCGCAAGCGGCCCTTTTTCATCTATCGCCGCGACCAGCAGCCGATCGGCTTCGCCGCGCTGGCGGAAACCTGGATGGGCCCGAACGGCGAGGAGGTCGACACCGTTGCGATCATCACCGCGCCGGCCAGTGCCGATCTGGCGAGGCTGCATCCCCGCGTCCCCGTGACGATTTTGCCCGATGCCTTCGAGCGCTGGCTCGATTGCCGCAACGACGATGTCTCACTGGCGATGCCGCTGCTGAAGGGTCCGGCGGTCGGCGAATTCGCCTGGCACGAGGTCTCAATGCGGGTCAACCACGCCGCCAATGACGATGCGCAATTGCTGCTGCCGATCACGGACAAGGAGCGCGCCGCCGAAGCGCCGAAGCCGACGGCACCACGCAAGGCGTCACCGGCCGTGCCGGAAGACGACGGGCAGGGATCGTTGTTTTAGAGGAATCGTAGGGTGGGCAAAGCGCAGCGCGCCCACCATTACGAACTGAATGCTTGATGGTGGGCACGCTTCGCTTTGCCCACCCTACACCTTACCGAAAAATATTCAGCGCCGCGTATTGCACGAGCATGATGGTCTTGGCGTCGACGATGCGGCCGCCTCTGGTCATTGCGAGCGCTTCATCGATCGACAACTCCAGCACCTCGATGTCCTCGCCTTCGTGCGCAAGGCCGCCGCCGTCGCCGATCCGCATCGAGGAATCATATTCGGCGACGAAGAAATGCAGTTTCTCGGTCACCGAGCCCGGGCTCATATAGGCTTCGAACACCTTCTCGACGTGATGAAGCCGGTAACCGGTTTCCTCTTCCGCTTCGAGCCGGATCCGGTTCTCCGGGGTCTCGTCGTCCAGCATGCCCGCGGCCGCCTCGATCATGAGATCATCATGGCCGTTGAGGAACGGCGGCAGGCGGAATTGCCGCACCAGCACCACGCTGCGCGTCGCGAGATTGTAGGGCAGCAGTGTCGCGGCATTGCCGCGGTCGAAGACCTCGCGGTTCAGCGTCTGCCAGGAACCGTCGCCGCGGCGATAGTCGAAGGTCACCGACTTCAGCAGGTAGTGCTCGTCCGAAAGCACGCGGACGTCCTTGACGCGGACACGGTCGGAAATACTCATGGCGGCGTGCGCCCGTCGATCCATCTGGAAAACACGAGAAGCTGCTGCTCCTCATAGCCGATCGAGTGATAGAACGCGCCGACCTCTGCGTTTTCCCGCCGCACCAGCAATTGCAGCTTGGCGATTCCGGCCGCCCGCAGCCAGTCTTCCGCCGCGCGCATGATCGCGCGGCCGAAGCCGGCACCCTGCCTGTCAGGATCGACCGCGACGTAATAGACCCAGCCGCGATGGCCCTCATGGCCGACCATCGCGGATGCGACGATCACGCCATTGTCGCGGCCGACCAGGATGTCCGAATTCGGCCCCCGTCGCGCCAGCGCGATATCGGCGAACGGATCGTTCCACGGCCGCGTCAGGCTGCAGCGCTTCCAGAGCGCGACGACATCGGCGACGTCGCCGTCTGCGATCGGTGCGACGGCGAGCGCGGCGATGGGGGATCGGGGTGCTACGTTCACAGCACTTTGCCGGGATTCATGATGCCGAGCGGATCGAGCATCGCCTTGATGCTGCGCATCAGTTCGATCGCGACCTTGTCCTTGACGTCGGGCAATTCATCGCGCTTGAGCACGCCGATGCCGTGCTCCGCCGAGATCGACCCGCCCATCCGCAGCACGATGTCGAACACGACGGCGTTGACCTCATGCCAGCGGCTGAGGAAATCGGCGCTGTCGGCGCCGATCGGCTGGCTGACATTGTAGTGGATGTTGCCGTCGCCGAGATGGCCGAACGGCACCGGCCGCGCGCCGGGGATCAGCTTGACGACCGCCGCGTTGGCCTCCTCGATAAAGGCCGGGACTGCGGCGACCGGTACCGAGATATCATGCTTGATCGAGCCGCCTTCCGGCTTCTGCGCCGCCGACATCTCGTCGCGCAATTTCCAGAACGCCTGGCGCTGGCTCAAATTGGCCGCGATCACGGCGTCGTCGACGATCCCGTCTTCCATGCCCTCGGCGAGGATCACCTCCAGCGTATCGCGCGCATCGTCGCGCGGCGAGGAAAGCTCCATCAGCACATACCAAGGGTGCTTGCTGGCAAGCGGATCGCGGATGTCGATGCCGTGGCGGATCGAGAAATCCACCGCGATGTCGGCGAGCAACTCGAAGCTCGTCAGGCTGCCGGCGGCTTCGGCTTGCGAGATCGACAACAGCTTCAAGGCGTCCGCCGGCGATTTCAGCCCGACAAAGGCGGTTTCGATCGCGCGCGGCTTCGGGAACAGTCTTAGCGTCGCCGCGGTGATGATGCCGAGCGTGCCCTCGGCGCCGATGAAGAGGTTGCGCAGGTCGTAGCCGGTATTGTCCTTCTTCAATTTCGACAGCGCGTTGAGCACGCGCCCGTCGGCGAGCACGACTTCGAGCCCGAGCGCCATTTCGCGCGCCACGCCATACGCCAACGCAGCGGTGCCGCCGGCATTGGTCGAGAGGTTGCCGCCGATGGTGCAGCTTCCCTCGGCGCCGAGCGAGAGCGGAAACAGCCGGTCGACGTCGCTGGCGCGCTGCTGGGCCACCTGCAGCACCACGCCGGCCTCGCAGGTCATGGTATTGGAGGCGGTGTCGATCTCGCGGATCTTGTCCAATCGCTTCAGCGAGATCACGACCTCGCCATTATGCGGCGTCTGTCCGCCGACCAGACCGGTATTGCCGCCCTGCGGCACCAGCGCGATGCGATGCTCGCTTGCGAGCTTGCAGATCGCGGCGACTTCCGCGGTCGAGCCCGGGCGCAGCACCAGCGGCGAGCGGCCCTGGAACAGGTTACGCTCCTCGACCAGATAAGGCGCGATGTCGGTGGCGTCAGTCACCGCATATTTGTCGCCGACAATGGCGCGGAACTTATCGATCAGTTCCGGCGGAAGCTGTGGCGCTGGCGGCTCTGCGATGTTCATCCCGGTCTCTTTCACTCCGGCCGCTCTTCATTCGCGGCCAACGGCTGCGCGGCGCAGCCGGTCGTTGATGGCTTCGCCCAGACCTTCACCCGGAATGGGCATCACCGCGATCGCGCGCGCGGCTTTGGTATCGAGCGCGCGCAGATAGCCGAACAGATTGGCGGCGGCCTCGGCAAGATCGCCGCCAGCGGACAGATTCATTACCGCGGCCGCCGAATCAACCCCCGATATGCTCAAGGGCCCAAACGCCAGAAGCGCCTCTCCGGGCTCGATCCTGTCGGCGTTAAGCCGCACGCGCGTGCGCGGCGCGTAGTGGGAGGCAAGCATGCCCGGCGCGAGCGGCCTGCCGCCGTCGCCCGGTGCGAGCGGCTGGCCGCTGTCGCTTTCGACACCCGCCGGCAGTTGGTCGAGCCTGTGGCCGAGCACGCGTTCGATCTCCGCGCGCGGCAGCCCGCCCGGCCGCAGCAGCGTCGCGCGGTCGAAGCAGCCGACGATGGTCGATTCGACCCCGACGTCGACCGGGCCGCCATCGACGATCAGGTCGACGCGCCCCGAAAGATCGCTTGCGACATGTTCCGCCGTGGTCGGCGAGACATGGCCGGAGAGGTTGGCGGAAGGCGCCACCACCGGCCGGCCGAAGGCACGCAGGATGTCGCGGGCGACAGGGTGGACGGGCACGCGCACCGCGACGGTATCGAGCCCCGCGGTCGCAAGCTCCGCCACTGGGCAATCTTCCGTTTTCGGCAGCACCAGCGTCAGCGGCCCCGGCCAGAACGCCTCGGCGAGCGCGGTTGCCACCGCATCGAAGCGGGCGATCCGCCTCGCGGCGGCGAGATCGTCGACATGAGCGATCAGGGGATTGAACGCCGGCCGTCCCTTGGCCTGGTAGAGGTGGGCAATCGCGGTCGCATTGGTGGCATCGGCGCCGAGCCCATAGACGGTCTCGGTCGGGAACGCCACCAGGCCGCCTTGCGCGAGCACGCCGGCGGCCGCCGCGGTCGCGGCTGTTCCGGCCGGCAGGATCCGGGTCTTCAGACTGATTTCCACTGTGACTAAAATCCTCAAATGCGCTGCTTGCGGTCGCCCGAGCCCGACGCTATAAGCCGCGTTCTCAGTCGGAGTGTGGCTCAGCCCGGTAGAGCACTGCGTTCGGGACGCAGGGGTCGCAGGTTCGAATCCTGCCACTCCGACCATTATTTCAATGGCTTATAGTTTCGCTATTCTGGCTGCGCAACGAAATGCGCAGCGAATTGATGCGCTTATGCGCTTCTAAAGCGCCGATTTCCGGCAAATTCCGCCCTTTCGCCGCCGCAATCGAGTAATCAGCCGGACCCGACGTGCGGCGGGCCGGGAATTTCGGCCGACACACCTGCTTAGGTGCTGACGCGCGAAGCATGCGGCGCGCCGGTGCGCGGATGAGCGGTGATGGTCGACGCTGACAGGCCTGTATCAACGACGCCTTCTTGAAGTAGTCAGGCTTCCCGGTCATCCACGTCTCTCACCAAATTGGCCACCACTGTCTACGGTGAGCGTCTCCCATGTGGCGCGCCGCGGACGCCAACTCGGCGTAGCTCAGCGAACGCGAGGGCTTCGTATCGACGTATACGGAGCCGCTGTAGAACATGAGACGATCCGGCCCGGCGCCGAGCAGGTGAGATGCCATCAATCTCATCTTTCGCTTAAGCAACCGGCAGGCGCCGGGACGAACAACCCAGACGCGCCAGAAATTTCTTCAACCAAAAGGCGAGATCCTATTGCAACGTATGCGGGTTATTCATAAAGTGGACAATTATGCGGTGAATTAGTTTTAGAGGGATTTTATGGCCGGTCAGCAGAGCGATTGGCGGCGGCGAATTCATCCAAAACTTCGTATGGCATTGAATGGCGACCCGGAGGTAAACGCCTGCCGGGCCGAAACCATGGGCGCGCTGGTGGTTTCGCCAAAGCTTGCGCGCGCTGCACTGCCACTACAATCCGCAGTGGAAGCCGCTTCATTGCCTCTGGCCGTCGTCAAGAAGAAGAAGCTTGCGAAGGACGCCCCGCGCAGCGATGTCAAAGTGAATGTGTTCGTGCGAACGACCGAACACCTCAAACTCCCCGGTCTGCGCGCGCAAGAGGGAAACCTATCCATTCTGCGCGTGCCGCTGGACGAGGTCGAGAATCTTGCGAAGACGCCAGGTGTCACCTTCGTCGAGCAGGCCGAGAATCTCAAATGGCCCGGCATCATCCGTTCGAGCACAAGCGATCAACCGCCGGCGCCGCGCGCCAAACCGATCGAGCGTAAAGATCTCCATGGCGACGGCGCGAACGTCTTGATCGGCATCATCGATGTCGAAGGTTTCGACTGGCTGCACGAGGATTTCGATGACGGAAAGGGAAACAGCCGCTTCGTCAGAATTTGGGATCAGGGGGCCCTGGACGGAAACCATCCAAAAGGTTTCGACTACGGCCACGAGATCATGCCAGCGGCAATGAAAAAGGCCCGACAGACTGCGGCGAAGATCGGAGTTTCGCCGCACGATGTCCAGCGCCAATCGCAGATGGTCCCCGGGGCTCACGGCACCCACGTTGCCAGCATTGCAGCGGGAAACACAGGTGTCTGTCCCAAGGCGGCAATCGCTGCCGTTCTCATCGCTACGCCTCCTGGAAAGGCGGATCGCCGAAAGTCGTTCTACGACTCGACAAGATTGATCGATGCGATCAACTACCTGCTTGGTGTCGCGCGGGACCTGAAGCTACCCGTGTCGATCAACATCAGCCTTGGCACCAACGGCGCCGCCCACGACAGCACGAGCGCTCTCGATCGCTGGATCGACGCATTAACGGCAGAACCCGGCCGGTGTGTCTGTGTTGCCGCCGGAAACGCTGGTCAGGAGCGCGCCGAGAAGGCAGGCGACGTGGGCTACATGTTGGGCCGCATCCACACATCGGGTCGGATTCCGGCGCGCGGGCTCGATCATGACATTGAGTGGATCGTGGCCGGCGATACCCTGATCGACGTTTCGGAAAACGAGCTGGAATTCTGGTACGAGCCGCAGGATCTCATCGCCGTCAGCATCAAGCCACCGGGTGGTAGTGCGTGGATCGGCCCCATCGCGCCCGGCGAATACCTCGAGAACTATCAGTTGCCAAGCAAGATGATGCTCAGCATCTACAATGAGAGCTACCACCCCGCCAACGGCAACAACTTCATCTCAATCTATCTGACGCCCTTCATCAGCAAGGAGGTGGTCGTCGGTGTCGACGCCGGCACGTGGATGGTGCGCCTGCACGGCCTCGATATTCGCGATGGCCGCTTTCATGGCTGGATCGAACGTGACGACCCCGTTGACGTTGAGGATGGCCGCTACTTTTGGCCATCGTTCTTCTCCAGCCGTTCCAACGTCGACAGCTCTTCCGTCAGCTCACTCGCCTGTGGACACCGCGTGGTATCGGTCGCCAACCTGGACGAACTCCAGCAACGAATCAATATTTCGAGCAGTCAGGGGCCGACCCGCGACGGAAGGCTCAAGCCCGACGTGGCCGCGCGCGGCACCGACGTCCTCGCCGCTAACGGCTTTGGCCGCGAGGATGAGCCGTGGATCGCCATGACCGGCACGAGCATGGCAAGCCCGTTTGTCGCCGGCGTCGTTGGGTTGATGCTCTCGGCCGAGCGCAATCTCACGGCAGCACAGATCAACGGTATCCTGAAGGCCACGGCCAAGCCACTGCCTGGCGGCACTTATGAGTGGGTCAACGATTGCGGTTTTGGCGTGATTGCACCGCAGGCGTGCGTAGAGCAGGCTGCACGGGTCCAGAAGCGAACGGACGTCAAAGGACGATATCCATGAAGCTGACGATTCTGCCTTCGGATAAGGGCGACTGTATGTTGCTCGAAGCTTCCGACGGCACGTCGATTTTGATCGACGGTGGCATGAGCGATTCATATGCCCAGCACGTGCGACCATTCCTCGGCAAGTGGCGGGAGGAGAATGGCCGTCCGCTTGATCTCGTCTATCTATCGCACATTGATCAGGATCACATCGCCGGCATACTTCAATTGATGAACGATATCGCCGAATGGCGCGTCTATCGCCACATGAAGGCGAGTGGCGAGGCACCGAACGAGCCGGATTCCCCGGAGCCGCCAGACGTCGCGCGGTTATGGCACAATTCCTTTCACGATCAAGTCGGCAAGAATGCCGGGCAGATCGGCTCGATGCTCGCTGCGAGGGGGGCGGAGCTGTCGAACAGCGTCAATCTCCGCGCTCAGCGCATTGGCGCCGCCTACCAGGCCATCGCAGCATCCATCCCCGAGGCGATCAAGCTGTCGAGCCGGATCTCGCCCAAGCAACTCAAGATTCCGCTGAACCAGGAGTTCGGCGGCTTGCTTGCCATGGTTCGCGATCCGCCTGACACCATCCAACTGAATGGCGCCGGCTCGCCGGTCATCAAGGTGCTCGGTCCGTTCGAAGAAGACTTGAAGCGACTGCGCACGAAATGGAACGAATGGCTTCGCGATGCCGAAAACCGGGACAACCTCGCACGTACCCGCAGGTGGCGGAACGAGGAGGATGCGCGTTTCGACTTGCGTGGCGCCCTGGTGCGCGAGTTCGATGACGACGAACTCGGCGACCGGGAGGAAGTCACCGAAGAAAATCTCGCCTCGCTGATGCTGATGATCGAGCATGGCGGCGAACGCATGCTGCTAACCGGAGACGGCCATCACACCGATATCTTGGAGGGACTTCGCCACAATGGGCTCATCCAGGACGGCGGCGGGCTGCACGTCAACGTCCTGAAGGTTCCACACCACGGTTCCGAGCACAACACCGATCGCGACTTCGCACGCCGTGTCACCGCCGACCACTATGTCATCTGCGGCAATGGTCGTCACGAGAATCCCGACCGTCGCGTGCTGCAGGTTCTCGCCGAGTCTCGCGTCGGCGGTCCGAGTGTTATTAGCTCGAATCCGCAGGCCGCCGATCCCTGTTACTTCTGGTTCAACTGCAGCGTCGCGTTTCTTGAACGGCAGATCAAGCAACGAAAAGAGGACAAACTTGGCGTGAAGGAATATACGAAGGCACTCGAGCATTTCACGAACGTCGAGAAGGACATGAAGGACTACGCCAAGCTGTCTGGTGGCAAAATCAAGGTGCACTTCCTGAACAAAAAGCCGCTTGAGCTTGACCCCGCCAAGTTCTGATTCCGGTGAGCCTTGAGGGGTGCAAGTATGTCCCATCGCTGCCCCTGCTGCGACGATTCGATCGGATGTCACAAGCATGTGCTTTCGGTCGCCAGCCGGCGATTGGCCGGCTGTCAAAACGTCTCGGTGATCTTGCTCAGGCGAGGGGGACGATCGGGGTCAAATCCGCAGGCGCGCGCTGTCTGCTCGATCATCCGATAGGCTGGAACGAGCATGGTGATCGGGTCGGTGGCGGGGTCATCCTCGGCCAACCAGGGCAGCGAGCCATGCGGTCCGCCGCATAGATGCAGCGCGATCTTTTGTCCGCGCAATTCTTCTGCCAACGCATCCACCGTATCAGCCGTTTCATCCATGAGGCGCATCATGACAACCGGCGTGCGCGATGATAACGCAGCCCGCGGTCCATGCTGCAGCTCGGCCGCGCTCAGACCGATGGAAGGCAGGCGCAGGATTTCCGAAAGCTTGAGCGCGATCTCCCGCGCCGAGCCCAGGCCCAGGCCCCGCGCCGCCACAAACACGGCTGACGCCTTGGCGAGATCATCGGCAATCTCGGACCAGTCGAGCGCCAGCGCGCGGTGCAGGCGCTCGGGCAGCCTGTCGAGGGCTGACCGCAGCGCATGATCTTCCGCCAGCTCGGCAACAAGTCCGGCGCTAGCGGCCATCGAGCCGATCACGGTCTTGGTCGCCGCTACGGAGTGCTCGCTGCCGGCTTCGATCGGAACGACGAACTCCGCCTCGTCAGCCACCGGCGATGACGTCGCGTTGACGATGGCGATGGTGCGGGCGCCCGCGGCGCGCGCCGACCTGGTCGCCGCGACAAGATCCGGGCTGCGTCCGGATTGCGAGATCACGATGAACAGCGCATGGCGCAGCATCAAGGGCGTGCGAAATGCCGTGATCACCGAAGGAGCGCTGGCTGAAACGGGAAGGCGAAGCCGTGTCTCGACAAGGTATCTTAAGAAAACACCTGCATGCCCGGAGCTTCCTCGGCCGCACACGACGCACAGCGGGGCGGAGCCAATCCCAATTCGCTGCGCGATGTCACGCGTGGCGGGGCGGTTACGAACAATTTTGGCGACGACCTCCGCGCCTTCCCCGATTTCGCTCGCCATCGCGGATGCTGTCACGGCTCAACCGCTCCGCCTTGCTTGCGGCCCGTCGCTTCCTTGGGATGCCGGTCATGATCCTTGACGAGATCCTTGGCGAGCTCGGCAAACACGCGCCGAAGGTTGCCGTCACAGTTTTTCAGAATGGTCTCGGCATCAGCCCTGTCGACACCCAACGCCAGAAGGCCTGCCGTCTTGATGTCTCCCCCGGCCTGCTCAAGCGAGCGTGCCGCGTGCTGCGGATCACAGTGCGCGATTTGCGCCACCATGGCTTCGGCGCGCCGCTTCAGCTTGGCATTGGTCGGCTGCATGTTCACCATCATGCCGCGATACACCCCGGCCAAGGCGCAGCATGATCCCTGAGGAGATGAGGTTCAGCACAACCTTCTGCGCGGTGCCCGCCTTCATCCGCGTCGAGCCGGCGATCAGCTCGCGGCCGGTCTCGATCAAGATCGGAAACTTTGCCGATGCCAGCAGTGTAGTGCCGGGATTGTTGGCGACACCGATCGTCACAGCACCGTAGGAGCCTGCCTGCTGCAGCGCAGCCACCGTGAATGGCGTTGTCCCGCTGGCGGCAACGGCGATCACCACGTCGTGCGGCGTGAGCCGGGCGGCATTGATCTGCGTGACCGCATCATCGACATCGTCCTCCGCGCCCTCGATGCTGGTGACGAACGCGCTGTCTCCGCCGGCGACGATGAAGCGGACGCGCTCGTTGGGCCAGGCGAAGGTCGGCATCAGTTCGGCGCCGTCCTGGACCGCCACGCGGCCCGAGGTGCCGGCGCCGACATACACAATGCGTCCGCGATCGCCCAGCGCCGCCTTGGCCGCTTCGGTCGCCGCAGTGATCGCGGGAAGGGCGTGGCCGATCGCCGCGACTGCCGCAAGCTGGCCCTCCCACATCGCTTCCATCGCCGACGTCAGCGACCATGCATCAAGATCGGCAAAGCGGGGATCGACTTCTTCGGTGGCCATATAGTTGATCCATGCGCCGTCAAACGCGGAACTTTGAGCCTTGTTCATGGTCAGCTTCTCTCTTGGGCAGGTCAAGCCGCCCTCGCGCCACCAGTAACGCGCCGGCCGCCGCGTCGGCGTCAGGGCGCCTCAGGCGGGCGCGCAGGTCAGGCGTCAGCCAGGGCGTAATGGAATCCGCGAGCCCGCCCACCAGTGAGAGCCGGTCAATTCCTCTCGCCAGGAACAGATCGAGCAGATCGCCGATGGCATCGGCCGCGCGTTCGACAATGCGACGGCCGACCGGATCGCCCTGATTGGCGTGCCGTATCACGATCGGCGCGAACGCAGCGTAGTCTGTGGCCCTGGCTTCTTCAGACCAAGCCACCGCCTGATAAGGATCATCATCGAACGCGCCCAACACCTCTGAAAGCAATGGGGTCAATTCGCCGCGGCGATCCGCAGCCCGCAGAGCCAGTCGAACAACCTGCAGGCCGATGTCGGCGCCGCTGCCCTCATCCGACACGGGAAAGCCGTAACCGGCGAGACGGATTTCGCGGCCGCCGATCAGGCCGACACCCACCGAGCCTGTGCCGGCTACCACGATGGCCCCGTCCGCTCCGCTATGGGCGCCGAGACAGGCCGCCAGGCCATCGCTGATGAAGATGACGGACGCAAAGGGATGCGCGATCTTGTTGAGCGCCGCTTCCGCGCCCCGACGACTAAGACCGGCAAGGCCAATTCCGGCGTGCATCCGCGCGAAATCCTCGTGCGTCAGTCCGGCCTGTGCGGCTGCCGCTTCAGTGGCCTCCATGATGGATCGCCAGGCTTTCTCGAAGCCAATCCGCGTCGTGGCAGGCCCCGAGTTCGCTTCACCGAGGACCCTGCCGTTTTCGTCCTCGATCCGGGCGCGGCAGCGGGTTCCGCCGCCATCAATGCCGAGATACGTGATACCTTCTGTTCCCATGGAAAGTTAACGCGAGGGTTTCGCTCTGGGTCCTCCCAAAGCCCCTTCGTGTACATTATGAAGTCTTGTACGGGACTCGCCTCACGAGTCCGTGACTGCCACCCTCGGATCGATACTGATGGGCCACGCCGGGTCTTCCGTCTCTCTCTCGATTGCCGCGCAGCACATCTTTGATGGTGTCGACATGCGGGGGCCGGGGGCGGTCAGGCTCTCGCAGGGGCGGATTGAAAGCATCACCTTCGGTGAGGCGGAGCCGCGCGCCTCAATCCACCTTCCCGCAGATGCAATCCTTGCACCCGGATTTATCGACATCCAGGTCAACGGAGGCGGGGGCGTTCTTCTCAACGATCAGCCAACGGAGGCTGGCGTTCGACGCATCGTTGAGGCGCACCGCAAGCAGGGGACCACGGGCTGCTTGCCGACCCTGATCACCGATCGCAGTGAGGTCATCGAGCGATTGGCTGCGGTTGCCCAGGCCTGTCTGAAGATTCCCGGCGTGCTCGGCTTTCATCTGGAAGGGCCGGCCCTCAACAGGTCTCGCAAGGGCATTCATCCGGAAGCCGAGATACGCGTGCCTGATCGGCGCGATCTCGCCGCGATCAAAAGCTTTGGGGGCCGCGGCCGCTCCATCGTCACCTTGGCCCCGGAATGCGTGCCCGCGTCGATGATTGATGAATTGATCGGCGCCGGACTGCGTATCGCGGCCGGCCACAGCGACGCCACCGCAGCCGAAATCGGCCAGGCGGTCGATCGCGGTGTCTCGGGGGTGACCCATCTGTTCAATGCCATGTCGCAGTTGAACGCCCGGGAGCCGGGCTTGGTGGGTGCCGCGCTTTGGGATGACCGGCTGTTCGCAGGGATCATCTGCGACGGCATCCACGTTGACCGCGCCGGTTTGCGTGTTGCCTTCCGCTGCAAGGGACGCGATCGATTGATGCTGGTCACCGATGCGATGCCATTGGCGGGCACGAACGACCGGCAATTCATGCTGCAAGGAAGGCAGATCACGTTGCACGAAAATCGCCTGACTGGCCCCGATGGAACACTCGCGGGCGCTCACCTCACCATGATCGAAGCGGTGCGCAACGCTGTTGCGCTGCTCGGAATCTCCCTTGTCGATGCCCTGATCATGGCCTCTCGGACACCAGCGGCGTTTCTCGGCCTTGAGTCCGAGCTTGGACGGATCACGCCCGGATACCGCGCGGACCTTGTTGCCTTCAATCCGAACTTCGAAGTCGTCGGCACATGGATAGGAGGTGTCGGTTCGACGGGCGAGGCGAGCGAGGCTTATCACCGAGGTTAGATGAGCAACCATCCCATCATCGTGCAAAAATATGGCGGTGTCTGCCTTGAAACACCGGAGAAAATCCGCGCGGTTGCGCGCTGTCTCGCCGACCTGCACGGCCGTGGTTATCGTGTCGTGGCGATCGTCTCCGCCATGGGCAAGACCACCGACCAATTGATCCGGATGGCTTATCAGGTAAGCCCTAATCCCAATCGCCGTGAACTCGACATGCTGCTAACGACCGGTGAGCGCATCAGCATGTCGCTGATGAGCATGGCGCTTTCCGACCTCGGTGTATCAGCGATCAGCTTCACCGGCAGCCAGGCCGGCGTGATGACCGACGACTCGCATTCCTCGGCACGCATTCTGGATGTACGGCCCATTCGCGTGCGTGAGGAACTTGATCGTGGGCGCGTCGTGGTGCTGGCAGGATTTCAGGGCGTGAACCCGGCGACCAGGGAAATCACCACGCTCGGCCGGGGCGGCAGCGACACCACGGCCGTTGCGATGGCCGCGGCGCTGAAAGCCGAGCGCTGCGAGATCATCAAAGAGGTCGACGGAATTTGTTCGGCCGATCCGCGCCTCGTGCCGGATGCAAAGCCCCTGCGGCGAGTGGACTTCGCATCCCTGTCCGAAATGTGCTTCTGGGGTGCAAAGATCCTGCACTTTCGCAGCGTAGAGCTGGCGCAAAGTCAGGATGTGCCTCTGGTTCTGAGGCAGTGGGGTGGCCTTGAACACAGCACGCAAGTGATGAAAGAGGTTGCAGGCATGGAAAACGGAAAGGTTCTGGCCGTCAACTCGATGGCTCGCGTCGAGCATGTGGAAATCGATTCCAAGGATCTCAATCACGGTTTCGAGAAATTTGCGCAGCATCTCAAGCAAAACAGCCTGTCCTGGCCACAGCTTCTCGCCTCGAGCTTCACCGCGGGAAAAACCAGCATGACCGTGGCCTGTGATTCAGAGTGGCTCGACGCCCTGTTGCGCACGCTGGAGGAAAGCAAGGATCTGCGCAAGCAGCGCGAGGCCTCAAGCTCGGTGAGTCTCACCTGCTTCGGCGGCGTTTCGTCGGAATTGCCATTCAGGGCGTTGCAGGTTCTCGGACATCACGGGATTGTCCCCGACAAGTACGTGTTGTCGCCGCATTCGGTCAGCCTGTTTGTCGCTGTTGAGAACCGGGAGGCCGCGGTCAAGGCGTTGCATTCGCTCGTCCAGCAAACATAGGTTTGAGAAATGGACTCGCATTCTGCTCTTGCGCAGGACGGTATCCCGCGCTCTCATGCAGGAAAGAGCAGGAGATCGTCGGCGTTCCAGGATATCGTGGTCGGCTGGCCAACCGTCGTGGCCGCCTTGGCAACGTCGGCGCCTGCATTTGGAAGAGCGACGGAAATCGAGCCGGCATCGGTCTGCACAAACACGTTGAGGCGCTCGCCATTGAAGACGGCATCGCTGGTCACGCCCGCCAACATCCTGTCGAGGTCGCCCACCTGACAGAACTGCATCCGCTCGGGACGGATCATGGCCAGTGCTTCGTCGCCGATCGCGAGCGCGGGGTTGTCGCGGGCCTTCAAGGGAGTCTGCAGTTCCGGAACGGCCAGCAGCGCATATCCATTGGCACGGCCGACGATGCGACCACCAAGGCGATTCATCTGGCCGATGAAATCGGCGACGAAGGCGGTGGTTGGTGCATCGTAGATGCGCGCAGGCGTATCGAGCTGTTCGACGCGGCCGGCACGCATCACCGCGATGCGGTCGGCCATGCTGAGCGCTTCCGCCTGGTCGTGGGTGACGAAGATCATCGTCATCTTCAGTCGGCGCTGCAGGCGGCGGAGTTCGATCTGCATCGATTGCCGCAATTTGGCGTCGAGCGCGCCGAACGGCTCGTCGAGCAACAGCACGGAGGGACTGGTCACCAGCGCCCGGGCGAGGGCGACGCGCTGTTGCTGTCCGCCGGATAGTTGCGTCGGGAAGCGTTGCTCGAACCCCTTCAACTGGACCAGGTCCATGGCGTCGGCGACCCGTCGGTCGGCCTCGCGCTTGTCGACCCGGTGCATCTTGAGCCCGAAGCGGATGTTGTCGATGACGTTCATGTGCGGAAACAGTGCGTAGCTCTGGAACACCATGCCGAGGCCGCGGCGGTGTACGGGAGTGCGCACGATCGAGCGCCCGTCGACCAGGATATCGCCGGCAGTCGGATCGAGCAGTCCGGCGATGCATCGGAGCAGCGTCGTCTTCCCACAACCCGATGGACCGAGGAGGGCGAGGAATTCGCCCTCGCCGACGGTCAGATCGATCGTCTCCAGCGCGCCGACGCCGCCGAACGCCCGGCGGAGCCCGCGGATCTCCAAATGCGTTGCTGTACGGTTATCGACCATTGCGTGCATGCGATGCCGTTCTATCTGGAGGCGAACATGACATTGCGGATCCCGAACAGCCTTTCGAGGATCAGCAGGACAACGATCACGATCGCGATCTGGATGGTCGAGATCGCCGCGACCGACGGATCGTAATTGTAGACGAGGTAGCTCAGGATCGAGACCGGTAGCGGCGTCGTGTCGGTGTTCGACAGCAGGATCGACACCGCGACTTCATCGAACGACATCAGGAACGCGAAGATGCCGCCGGCGAGGATGCCGGGCCGGATCGTCGGCAGGGTTACGTACCAGAATGTCTGAAGCGAGTTTGCTCCTAGCACCCTCGCGGCATCCTCCGTCTCGCGGTTGGCGCCGATGTAGACGCCGAGCACGGTGCGCAGCACGTAGGGAATCACGATCACGACGTGGCCGATCAGGAGCGAGGTGAACGACGCGCCGAGCCCGATCCGTGCGGTGAAGAACAGAAGGCCGACGGCGAGAATGATCGTCGGCAGGCTCAGCGGCGCCAGCAGGAAGCTTTCAACCAGGCGGCGGCCCGGCACATCGCCACGGACCAGCGCAACCGCGGCCGGGACCGCCAGGACGGCGGCGACGACGGTGGCGCAGGCGCCAAGGCGGATGCTGTTCCAGAGCGGCGCGATGAATTCCGGATCGCGAATGACCTTGTCGAACCAGCGCAGCGAAAAGCTCTGTGGGGGAAAGGTGATGAATTCGCCCGATGTGAAGGCCGCGATCACTACCACGACGATCGGCGCGACCAGGAACACCGACATGATGATGACATAGGCGTTCAGCGCGGGCGAAAGCTTGCTCACGGCCGACCTCCACGCCTGCCGAGCAGCCGACCTTGCAGCCAGAGGATCGCGGAGACCAGGACCAGCAGAGTCACACCCATCGCTGCGGCGAAGGGCCAGTCGGAGGCAACCGTCAACTGCTGATAGATCAATAGCGGCAGGATCATGGTCGAGGTCTTGCCGAGCAACAGCACGGTCACGAAGCTGCCGATCGAGAGCGTGAAGCAGAGGATCGAGCCTGTGATGAGGCCCTGTGCGCTCATCGGCAAGGTCACATGCCGGAACACCTGAAGCGGCGGCGCGCCGAGCACGCGTGCCGCGTCTTCGATCCTCCGGTCCAGCGTTTCCAGCGCTCCGGCCACCGAGAGCGCCATGAACGGCAGCAGCACATGGATCATGGCGATGCTGACGCCGATCCAGTTGTAGAGCAGGTTGAGCTTCGGCAGGCCGAGGGCCCGCATTGCCGCATTGATCGCTCCGCTGCCGCCGAGAATGACGAGCCAGCCGAACGAGCGCACCACGACATTGACGAGGAGCGGCGTCACCACGAGGAAGATCAGGATGACCTTGAACGCGCCTTCGGCGCGCGCCACGGCATAGCCTAGCGGATATCCCAATAGTGCGCAGGCAAAGGTCACCGCCAGACCGAACAGCAGGGTCTGGCCGATCACCGTCAAATAATAGGCGTCGCCGAAAATCCGGACGAACTGGACGACCCCGCGCGTTCCGTCGGGATCGCGAAAGCTCTCGAGCAGGTTGATGAGCAGAGGTGCAACGAAGAAGACGGCCAGGAAGATCAGGACCGGGAGGAGCCCGAACGGAAACCTGCGCACCCCGCCGCCATCGCGGACAGCGGGATGTGCAAACCCGGCAGGATCCACCAGGGTCTCCATGCCGCTACCGGATTTCTTTGTTCCAGCGCTCGATCCAGGAACCGAAGCTGTCGAATATCTTGTCATAGGGCGGGATCAGGATCTTGTCGGCCGGAACGACCTTGTCCTTGATGCTGGCAGGGTAGACGACTTTCTAGTTGGGCACAGCGTAGAGGATGGTCTCGGCGTGCTTGCGCTGATTTTCGGGATCGAGCGCACAGTTGATGTATTCCCAGGCGATGTCAGGCGCGTTCTTCGCCTTCGACAACATGGCGAGGCCGACGATCGTGCCGGGCTCGGGGATGTAGAAGCCTGCCCAGGCGTTGCCCTTGTCGATGAAGTTGTTGGATCGGCCGTCCCAATAGACCACGGCGTCCACCTCCTTGGTGCCGAACAGGTTCAGCGCCTCGACCGGCGTGGTCCAGAACTTCACCACGCTCTTCTCAGATGCCGCCTTCATCTTGGCGAAGGCAGCATCGATGCTGCCGTCATATTGCTGCGAGACCAGCCACAGGAATTCCGGCCCCCATGTATAGGTGCCGGCGGGCAGGGAAATCTTCTTGCCGAACTTGCCGTCGGCGACCGCGTCGATGAATTCGCGCCAGGTCTTGGGGGGATTGGGGATCGCTTCCTTGTTGTACATCACGCCGAATGCGCCGATGTTCTGCGCAATGGCATGGTCACCCCAGGGCTTGTGGAATTTGTCGGGGATGTCGGCAAGGTTAGGGACTTTTGCGACGGTGGCCTGGTCGAGCAGGCCTTCGCGCGTGGCGCGCAGGTTGTCGGCTTCGGCGAGCGCCAGGATGTCGATCGGCGGCTTGTTCGGATTGGCGCGGATGCGCGCGAGCCAGTCGGCGGATTCGCCGGTGATCACGTCGACCTTGACGCCGGTCTTCTTCTCGAAGCACGGCACGAAATTCTTCTTGATGGATTCGGCCCAGATGCCGCCATAGGCGGCGACGACGATCTTGTCGGGCTTCGCAGACTGCGCAAAGACCGGCATCGGATTGATGAGCGCCGCGGCGAGGGCTGCTACCAGGAACCTGCGCATTTCAAACTCCTTTGGTGATATCGATCTTCAACCATGGGATATTCGGTCTTCATCAGGCGGTTTCCCTGACGTCCAGCCGGTAGCTGGCCAGGGCCTTCTCGCGACTGACCTTGCCGTCGGCGATGTCGGCGAGGACCGCCGATCGCGACCGCTCGGAAGCCGGTCCATTGCCGCCGCCGCCCGCGGTTTCCACGACGACGCGATCGCCCTTGTGCAGGGTCGTCATCTGCTTGGACGGAATGACCTCCTGCGCGCCATCGCCACGCAGGATCACGGAATGCGCGAACGCCGCTTCCGCACCGCCCTGCGCGCCCTGCGGCGCGAAGAAATGGCGCTCGCCGCGATAGGTGAATGAAACGTCGCCATCGAGGATTTCGTACTCCTTCACCACGCCGAGCCCGCCGCGCTGCCGTCCGGCGCCGCCGGAATCCTGCCGCAAGGCAAGCCGGTTCACGCGGATCGGCGTTTCCATTTCCATGGCTTCGGCCGGCAGGTTCATGCAATTGGTGACGTCGGTTTCGATGACGTCCACGCCGTCGGCCGACTTGCCCGCACCGCTGCCACCGGCGATCAATTCACCGGTGACGAAGGCGCGTCCATCGCCATAACGGCCGCCGAACATCACCGCCAGCAGTTCACCGCAATTGTCGGCCGGCACCCGGTCGGGAAGCACGTCCTTCAGCGCGCCGAGGATGCATCCGGTGATGCGCTTGATCGTGGCGGTTCGCGAATTGACCGGCGCGGGCTCGACAGGATTGACGATCGATCCTTTCGGCAATTCGAGCGTGATCGGCCGAAAGCAGCCGGCATTGGTGGGGATATTGGGATCGGTGATGGCGCGCACGGCATAACAGGCGGCGGCCAGCGAACCCGACGGCACGCAATTGAACGGCCCTTTGACCTGGGGCGAGGAGCCGGTGAAGTCGCAATGGAAGGTGCCATCCTTCACGGTCACCGCCACCTCGAAGCGGATATTCTTGTCGAGCTCGATACCGTCATTGTCGCTGAAATCGACATAGCGGTAGGTGCCGTCAGGCACGGTCTTGAGCGCCGCACGGGTCAGGACCTCGGAACGGTCGAGCAGGTCCTCGAAGATCGCAAGCGTCTGGTCGTGGCCAAAGCTCTCGGTGAGCTCGGCGATGCGCCGCGCGCCGACATTGCAAGCCGCGAGCTGCGCATTGAGATCGCCCATCACAGTGTCGGGAATGCGAACATTCTGGCGGATCATCGAGACCAGCGTCTCGTTGTAGGCGCCCCTGTCGCGAAACTTGAGCGGTGGGATGCGCAGCCCCTCCTGGAAGATCTCCGTGGCGGTGGTCGGAATCGAGCCCGGCGACATGCCGCCCATGTCCTGGTGATGGGTCATGGTGGCGGAGATCGCCACCGGCCGGCCGACGGCAAAGATCGGCTGCACCAGCGCGATGTCGGGCAGGTGCGTACCGCCGAGATAGGGGTCGTTCATGATGTAGACGTCGCCCTCCGACATGGTCGCGAGCGGGTAGACGCTGAGAATGCGTGCGATGGCCGGAATGAGCGTCGCCAGATGGATCGGAATCGCGATCGCCTGCGCCAGTGTCTCGCCCCGAAGCGTGAACAGGCTGGCGGACGCGTCGAGCCCTTCCTTGACGATCGGCGAGAACGACGAGCGCAGCAGGGTCTGCTGCATCTCGTTTGCGATCCCTTCCAGCTTGTTGCGGACCACCTCGACGGTGATAGGATCCAGTGAGTTCGAAATGATGGTCACTTCTGATCGACTCCGCTTGACGTTTGGCGCGTAAGGACAAGGTTGCCGGCTTCGTCGACGAGGCCGGACCATTCCGGTTCCACCAGTGTCGTGGTGTCGGATTGCTGGACGATCGCGGGACCGGTGAAGCGGAAACCTGCCGGCATGGCGTCCCGGTCGTAGACGACGGCTGTCACTGGCTCAGGGTGATCGGCCACGCGGATGGCGCGGTGGCCGATCTCGACCGGACCCGTCCGCGGCACGAATCGCATTTCTTCCAGCACTTCGCTGCCATGCGCCTGATGGATCGTGCGGATGTTGACGATCTTCGCCGGGCCCTCCACGGCATGGCCGTAGATGCGATCGTGCGCGGCGAGGAAATCCCGGTAGAGGCTGGCGGCGATATCCTTGTCGTCGAGGCGCAGCGGAATTTCCAGGTTGTAGGATTGCCCGACGTAGCAGACGTCAGCGAAATAGCTCACGGTCACCTCTTCCGGAGCTACGCGCTCGGCCGCGATGAGGCTGGCGGCCTTGGCGTCGATTTGATGGAGCGCGTCCCGCAAGGCGGCAGGATCGAGCGAGTTGATCGGCGTCGCAAAAGCCGCGGAGACCTCGTGCTCGATGGGCGCGGCGAGGAGGCCCGCGGCCGCGAGCACGCCGGGAATGCGCGGTACCAGCACGCGCGTCATCCCGAGTTCGCGAGCAAGCGCGGTCGCGTGGATGCCGCCGGCGCCGCCGAGCGGCACCAGCGCGTAGCCGCGGGGATCGACGCCCTGACGGACCGAGACCAGGCGAATGCCTTCCGCCATCTGGGCATTGAGGACGCGGTGAATGCCGAGCGCTGCACTTTCGGTAGCGAGGCCGAGGGGACCTGCCACCTTCGCCACCGCAGCCTGGGCCAGTTCAGCCTTCAACTTCAATGTGCCGCCGGCGAAATAGGACGGGTCGAGCCAGCCGAGAACGACCGAGGCATCGGTCACTGTCGGTTCGGTGCCTCCGCGGTCGTAGCATGCAGGTCCCGGTTCGGAGCCGGCGGAATGCGGCCCCACGCGCAGCGTTCCCGAAGCGTCAATGCGAGCGATGCTGCCGCCGCCGGCGCCGATGGTGTTGACGTCGACCATGGCGACGCGCACCGGATAACCGCCGATCACACCTTCGGAGCGGATCATCGGCTTGCTTCGGCTGATCAAGGCGATATCGGCCGACGTGCCGCCGATGTCGATGGTGATGAGGTTATCGGTGCCGGCGGACGCGCCGACGATACGGCCGCCGATCACGCCGGCTGCGGGACCGGAAAGAAACAGACGCACCGGCCGTTCGCGCGCGATCGGCGCGACGGTGAGACCGCCGCGTGACTGCATCACCTGCAGTGGCGCTTTCACGCCGGCCTTGGCCAGGCCGCCCTCGAGTTCGTTCAGATAGTTGTCGACCACCGGCTTCACGTAAGCGTCGAAGGCCGTCGCGACCGTGCGCTCATACTCGCGGAAGGCCGGATCGACATCGTGGGAGAGCGAAAGCATCAGCTTGGGATGCCGCCTGGCGATCAGCTCGCGGGCGCGCAATTCGTGAACCGGGTTGAGGAACGCGAAGAGGAAGCACACGGCAATCGCCTGGACGCCTTGCGCCACCAGGTCGTCTGCGGCGGCAAGCAGCGCGTCCTCGTCGAGCGGCGTGACGATCTCGCCCTGCGCCGACAGCCGTTCCGGCACCTCCTTGCGAAAGCGGCCGGGTGCGAGGAACACCGGCGTCTCGGGGTCCAGCACGATCTTGTAGACCTGGGTCCGAAGCTGCCGGCCGATCTCGATGACATCGCGGAAGCCCGACGTCGTGATAAGGCCGATACGGGCGCCTTTGCGCTCCAACACCGCGTTGGTGGCGACCGTGGTACCGTGAATGAACCGGCTGATGGCAGTGACCGAAAGCCCCCATTGCTCGGCCATGGTCTCCAGCGAGCGGATCACGGCTTGCGAGGGATCACTGCGCGTGGTCGGCACTTTCATGAGGCGCATCGCGCCACCCGGCTCGCGACAGACGATGTCGGTAAAAGTGCCTCCAATATCGACGCCAATCTCGTAGCGGCCGGATGAACGGGCAGTCGCGGTCATAACATCACTCGCAAAGGATTCGTCGCCGATGCTGTTCGGCAACCGATGACACCATTCGACGTCCCGCGCTCAAGACGCCGCCTCCTCTTGGCGGAGAGCCCTGGCATCGAGATGGCGATACCAGGCCGCCACGATCTGCATGCCGATGATCCGGAACGCGTGAAACGGCACCGGGTCGAACGGGTTCGAGCCCATGGGCCCGGCATCCACGGCTTCGCCGCGCACGATCGCGGCGAGGAACTTGCCCAGCACGTTCGAAAGCGCGACGCCGCGGCCGCCATAGCCGAGCGCATAGGAGACGCGCGGCGAGAGGCGGCCGATATGCGGGAAGTCATCGAGCGTCACTGCGACCTTGCCGGACCAGCGCTGCGCGATCGCCGCGCCCGCCACTTGCGGGAACGTCTCTACGATCTGGCGCTCGAGCATGCCGTAGACCGATGGCGCCTCGCTGCGGCCGGTGATGTCGCCGCGTCCGCCGAAGATCAGGCAGCGGTCGTCGGTGATGCGATACCAGTTCATGATGTGTTTGGTGTCCGCCACCATGCGCCGGCCGGGAAGGACGGTGGCGGCGACGTTGTCGCTGAGCGGCGCGGTGGCGATCACCGATGTGGTGACCGGAATGATGCGACGGTCGAGCCGCTTCGGTGCGAACGGCTCCATGTCGGTATAGGCATTGGTGGCGATGACGACCTGCCGGGCCTTCACGATTCCGGACGGCGTTTCGAGGCGGACGCCTTCGTGATCGTCGATCAGGCGCTTGACGGGGGAGCGTGCGAATATCCGCACGCCGCGCTTGACCAGGGCGCCCGCGAGACCGCGGGAATAATTGAGCGGGTGGATGCCGGCGCCGCGTGGATCGAGCCACCCTCCGACATGCCTGCCGCCGCCGACCTCCGCTGTCACTTCACGGCGATCGAGGATTCGCGCAGTGCGGTCGTTGGCTTCCGCGGCCGCCCAGTCGCAATCCGCCTGAAGCGCCGCGAGATGCTGGCGCGAATGCGCCGCCGTCAATTGGCCGGTGCGTGCGAAGCCGCAGGGAATGCCGCAATCGGCGACCGTCTGCTCCACGGTATCGATGGCATCGAGGATGATGGCGTGAAGCCGGCGGGTCCGCTCGTTTCCGTATTTGGCGGCAACGGCTGCGAAGCCCTTCTTGTACCGCGGCGGCAGCATCCCGCCATTGCGACCGCTGGCGCCCCAGCCGGGATCCTTCGCATCGAGAACGAGCGCTTCGACACCACTCCTGGCGAGGTGATAGGCGGCCGAAAGGCCCGTAAAGCCGGAGCCGATGATCGCGACATCGACGGTTCGCTCGCCCTCGAAAGCGGGAAGTTGTGGTGCGGGAAGCGCCGTGGCCGCCCAATAGGACTTCGCATGATCCATGCCGGCGGGGCTCCCACGCTCGGTCATGGCCTAAGCCTTGCTTTTGGGGAGGGAGGACATCTGGGCGGGATCGTTATTCACTACAGCTAAATTTCATGGCACTATATTCACAGTCACTAAATGTCTCGTCAAGAGGCGATGTGGCTGCTATGTCAGCGGCCGTCTTTCGCAAGGAATTCAAAATGCGGGCTTCCAAAAGCCGCCGTTCGGTGGAGCAGGCGCCCCTCGTCAGCTCCGAGCCTGAAGTGCAACGTTCGAGAATCGAGCCGGTCGAAGATGCCGACGGCCGGGAAGAAGACCGCAGGTTGGGGCAGCGGCTGCGGATGTTGCGCCGCGAACGGAAGCTTTCGGTTCAGGCCTTGGCGGAGGCGGCTGCACTGTCTGCGGGAATGGTGAGCCAGATCGAGCGCGGGCTTTCCACGCCTTCGCTGCGTTCATTGCGCCTCTTGGGCATCGCGCTTGGCGTGCCAATGTCCTGGTTCTTTGCGGCGCTGGATCACTCGGCGCCGTCAGGTTCGCCCTATGTCGTCCGCAGGGGTGATCGGCGTCTGCTCCGCCTGACGCAGACCGGGGTCATGAAGGAATTGCTGAGCCCGGATACCGAGGGTCGGCTGATGGAAATGTATGAATTGACCATCGAAGCCGGCGGAAGCTCGGGCGTGGATTTCTACAATCACGAGGGCGAGAAGGCCGGCGTGGTGGTTGCGGGGTCGCTGCGGTTGTGGTTGCGGGATGATCTTTTCACCTTGGAAGAGGGCGATAGCTTCCAGTTTCCAAGTCTGGTTCCGCACCGATTTGACAATCCGGGACGGCAGTTGGCCCGTATTCTGTGGATCAACAGTCCGCCGACACCTAGGAGTGCTCCGGTGCAAACTCCCCTGAGAGATCCTGCCGACAATTCGGGCTGAGAGCGTCACTGCTCAAGGCTCTCTGGGTATTGTCGAGAAACTCAACTCAGGCAGGATCGTATACCCGACGACCTTCTGCGCTTGGTTCGAGATCCGGAGCGCTACCGAGAGGTCTCTTGCGATCTTCGGACGGGTTGGTGCCAAACGTGGATTTGTACGCCTTGCTGAGATGGGATCCGTCGACGAATCCGGTTTCCGCAGCGATGGCGGCAAGCGTCATCTCGGTCTTCATCATCCAGCGCGCATGCTTCAATCGCAGGCGCAGATAGGCGTTCTGAGGGGATTGGCCCGTTTCGTCCTTGAACAGGCGCTCGAGTTGACGCGTGCTGAGGTGAACCTTCGCTGCCAGCCGGGCGATGGAAAGGGGAGACGACAGGTTCTGCTCCATGATCAGCAGGGCGCGCGAGATCCGACTATCGTTGCCGACGAACTCCGTAGGCGGAGCCGATTGAGCGGATGAGCCGGGTCGCATCCGGTCGATCTGCATGATGTGAAGCGCTTTCTGCGCGTTGGACAAGCCAAGACGCAACTCGACGATATACGCCGCAAGATAGGCCGCGCCGATCCCGCCCGAGCACGTGATGCGCCGACCGTCGACAACGAACAATTGGTCCGCAATCGGCAACGTGTCGCCGAACTCCTCCAGAAAGTCGCGATAGTGGTACCAACTGATACAGCACTTCTTCTGGCGCAGGAGGCCCAGGCGCCAGAGAATGAAGCTGCCGGTGCAGACGCCGACGATTGCCGCGCTGGAGTCGGCCGCCGTCAAAAGATATTTGCCCGTGCGCTCGTCTATCTGTGGACCGTCGTGAAGCAGGCCTCCGACCACGACGATATAGTCGAGCTCGGACGGGTCGATGAATTTGGAGGTGGGCGTGACCTGCACCCCGCTGCTGGACCTGATCGGATCGCCCCCCGCGGACATGATGTGCCATTGGCATCGGATCGGGCGGCTGTTGTCCCCGTCGTCGGCCGCCAACCGCACGACGTCCAGGAAGTTCGAGAACGCCGTCAGCGTGAAGTTGTTCGACAATATAAAGCCGACACGAAGCGGTCGTATCGTCCTCTCCATCCTTGCCTCCGTGCGTATCCGCGCGAAAGCCGGGGCTTCGGCCTTGTCGTGGAACCGCATCTCCTCAATCTCACGATCGGGACCACATATTGGGGGTATTGCAGAAGCGAAAACAAGACCATTCAGGACACCGACCCGGGCTCCATACCAGCGACCGGCCAATCGCGGGTGCCCTGCGGCAGATCGATCGCTCAGGCCGGTCCGCTTCCGTCGTCCTCCAGATCGACGTAGGACGGATCGTGGCCCGTAACGGCCAGGAACTTCTCAAGCGACTCCCGGGACAGCGATGTCGTCCTCTGGTTGCTGAGGGGATGGCAATTGATCGCCGTCGCGCCGACCAACCGCTGGTCGAGCACAACCCTGACCTTTCGTTCCTTGTCGTTGACGACCGCCAGCACCGAGACGGCGCCGGGTCGAATGCCGAGCAACTCCATTAGCGCATCAGCCGATCCGAACGACAGGCCTCCTTTCGCTCCGATCTTTCGAGCCAACTGCTTGAGATTGATGGCCGCGTCTTCGTCGGTAACGAAAAGAAAGTAGTTCTTCTTGCCGTCGCGCAGGAACATGTTCCTGGTGTGCAGGCCGGGAATATCGCCGCGAAGGCTCTTCGACTCCTCGACGGTATGCACCGGCGGATGTTGGAAAGTGCGCGCCTCGATGCCGCTGCTCTCGAGATAGGCCAGAAGTTCGTCGCTTTGGTTCATGCTGCTGCCCATAGATCGCCTTCCTCTAGCCGCTGCTCATGCTGGCCGCAACGGCAGCTTGATGTGCGAGGCATTGCCGCCGCCACGAAGCACCTCGATCCGCAGCGGGCCCGTCGCGGGGATTCGCTGGAAATGATCCGCATCGGCGCCTGCGAGAGACAATCTGATCCTGCTCCCCGCCAGGAAGGTCCAGGCGACCGGAAGCAGCGAAAAGCGAAACAAATGCGGCTCACCCGGCGCCAGCTCTCGCGCCTGATCTCGCGTGCAAGCGTGGAATATGCCAGGCGTTTGATAATTGCGCGGTGCGGGACTTTCCGCGCGATGGCGCGCACGAAGGCACCCTTCGGTAACGTAGAGGGATTCCCCGTCGGGAAGGATCTCGGAGAGATAGGCGTGGATCGCGAAATCGGGCGCCGGAGCCGAGATCCAGAGATTGACCAGGCAATGGCCGCTCAGCTCGGCGTTGTGAGAGAGCTCGGAGCCTGTGTAGTTCAGCATGGAATGATCGCGGCCGTCCCAGTCCATATGGTACTGGCGACTGTCGATCGCCGCGATCCGCTCGTATCGCGTCTGTTTGCCTGTTCCCACGTCAAAGTCGATGTCGTGGGAGTCGGTCGCCGGCTTGCCTGCCGCATCCCCGAGCTTTCCCTCGCGCGCCAGAAACAGCGTCTTCGATGAGTCGAACGGCGGCCAGGTATCGGCGCCCCGCCACTTCTCATCATGCACGGAGAAATAGTGCACCGGCTTCTCCGAGCGTAGCCCGGTGTCATGCCCGACGAGGTGCTCGTCGAAGAACCGCAAGACCTCAGCGAAAATGTCGAATTCCGGGAGTTCGTCTGCGCGCCACCGTGAGCAATTGATGCGCGCGCCATGATCCCATGGGCCGAGGAGAAGGTACTTGTTCTGGTTCGGCAAGGTGAGAAACCGGCTGATCGCTCCGTTCGCGTAGCCGGCGCCGTCCATCCAGCCGGAGACGGAATAGACCGCCACGTCTCTTCTGATACCCTCGCAATAGTTCGCCGGGCTGATGGCATCGGACGATTGCCGATCGAATCGGGAAAGGGGCTCGCTCCTGTATTCCATGGCGCGCATCAGCTCCGGCATGCGGAAATTGCCTGAGTGTTCGTCGATCGCCGCTCTGCAGTCGCAACCATCCGGATCGTCATCGACCGGATGCGGTCCCCTGAAGGCGGGATTGGAGTAATAGACAAACTCCCTGAGCAGATCGCGCTTATCCTGGTCGAGGCCGGCCATCAGGCGATCGTAGACATCGGCGAGGTTGGTCAGGAGAATCCCGCCCGGGTAATAGTTATCCAGATACGTGTCCCAAACGGAGAACAACGGCGCGATCGCCTTGACCGCTGGATGCGATGTGGAGGCAAGGAAATCGCTCGCTGCTCCGAGATAGGATATGCCGGTTGCGCCGATCGCGCCGTTGGCCCAGGACTGATCGACGATCCATTGGGCCACCTCGTAGGCGTCGTCGCGCTCGCGAGGAGACCGGAAAATGTCGCGCGTACCGAAGCTCGCTCCCGTGCCTCTGATGTCGACGACGACAAGTGCGTATTCTCGAGGGACGAAAGTATCGCGATATTTGGCGACGTTCGGCGACGGCTCCGCATTTTTGGCCGCTGGATCGACCGCGAAACGCCGGTAGTACGGCGTTTGAATCAGGATGGTCGGCCAGGGCCCACCCTTTTCCGTTCCGTCGGGAACGTACACATCGACGGCTAGCCTGCAGCCATCGTTCATCCTCAGGTAGATCGACTTCGGCGGAGTGACCCGATGGATCGCGGGCCTGTCGCGGATGTACCGGCTCGGCGGCACTGTCCAGGCATCTCCGCGCATGTCGTTATCGGCCATCTGAAAATCCGGAAATTCTGTCGTTTTGCCGCCTCGCGATGAGCGGCACGGGCAGGAGCCGATCATCACGGCTGCGCGTCCAGAGGCAAGATGCGAGGCCGCTCGTGTCGCGTTGCTACGCGAACGATGTCGCAAGCTTCCAACCGCGAACGGATGCGAAAGTGCACATTGGTCTAGCGTTCACGTAGCTGCACGACTCGGCTCGTCCGCGAGCCGACCAGATAGTCAGGGGGAAACTAAATGGGAGATATCACGGTCTATCGGGCGCGGAAGGTCATCACGATGGATCCGGGCCGTCCTTTCGCCGAGTGCGTAGCGATCAAGGATGGTCGCGTTCTGTCAACCGGCACGATCGAGACCATGCAGCCCTGGCTGAAGCGGTACCCCTACAAGGTCGACGATAGTTTTGCGGACAAGGTCATCCTGCCGGGATTCATCGATCCTCACACGCACTTCGCGTTCTCGGCCGGCTATCTCGCGATGCACTACATCGGCCCGATCGACTCGCCGGGACCGCACGGTATCAACAAGGGCTTGCGCACCCGCGCGGAGGTTGTCGCCAAGCTTCGTGAAGCCGCCAAGGCTGACGCTGATCCGAATGCGCCGCTGATTGCGTGGGGATTGGATCCCGCATCGCAGGGCGGTCACCTGCATCGCGACGAGCTCGATGCCGTTTCCCTCGACCGGCCGATGTGGGTGATCTCCTATGCCCCGCATTTCATCTACTTGAACAGCGCGGCGCTGGAGCGGGCCAAGGTTCCGGACAACACCAACGTGCACGGCGTGATGCGGTATCCGGACGGCAGATTGAACGGACAGTTCGTCGAACTGGAGGCAGGACGCCTGGCTCTAGGCGCGATGCGCGAAGCGATCGCCGAGCGCGGCGGCGTCGATGGCCTGAAGAGAATGGGCGACATTGCGCGAAAGGCCGGCGTCACCACGACTGCTGAAATGATCTTCGGCAAGGGAAACTTCGAGAGCGAATGGGCGCTTCATTCGAAAGTGGTTCTGGATGAGAGCTTTCCGCTGCGCATGGGCCTGGTTTCGCTCGAACTCGCACTCCACGCAGATCACGGCAGCAAAGGCGCGGATTTTCTGCTCGACGCGATGAAGCGGAGCGGCGACAAGCTTTTCTTCCACGGCGTGAAATTTCTGTCCGACGGGTCGTTCCCCGCGATGTCGCTGCGGCTGAACTTTCCCGGCTATCTCGATGGAAGCAACGGTCTGCGCAACGATGTCCCATGGGATGAGCTCCACGAGCGGATGCTTCCCTACTGGAAGGCGGGTATCCAGATCCACTGTCATGCAAATGGTGACGAAGCGGTGGACGCCTCGCTCAATGCCCTGGCCAAGCTCCAGAAGGCGCAGCCGCAATACGACCATCGTTTCACCTTGGAGCACTACTGCATCAGTACGCCCGACCAGGCCCGCCGGCTCAAGGCGCTCGGCGGCGTTGCCAGCGTGAACAATTATTTCGTGCACTATCGCAGTCAGCTCCACGCCGAAGAGGGATTCGGACCGGATCGTTCCGAGGCGGTGGCGCGATTGGGATCGCTTGAGCGCGAAGGGGTGATCTTCGCGCTGCACTCCGACTACTCGCTGGTCCTGGTTCCGCTTCATCCCTTGACCGCCGCCTGGGTCGCGGTCAATCGCATCGCCCTGGACGGAAAGACGGTGTTGGCTCCAGGCGAGCGGATCGGCGTCGAACGAGCGCTGCGTGCGATCACGATCGATGCTGCTTACGTGCTGGGCGCGGAACAGCGACTGGGCAGTCTGGAGCCGGGGAAGTTTGCCGACTTTGCCGTCCTCGAAGCCGATCCGTTCGAGGTCGATCCCGTCGATCTCAAGGACATCAAGATCTGGGGCACGGTTCTCGGCGGCAAGCCTCAACCCGCATGACCGCCGAATCCCGCGATCAAGCCGACGACATTCCCGTGCCGGTTAGTCCGGCCGCCGGCAAAGAAACGCTGGCCATGTTGATGGGCATCTTTGAGGCCGCAAGGGTCGTTCCCCGCGCGGTCGCCCCGATATCCCTGCCGTTGACGATTGTCAGCGGATTCCTGGGGGCGGGAAAGACGACCCTGGTGAACCGTCTCCTTTCCGATCCCGGCGGCAGGAAGATAGCCGTACTCGTCAATGATTTTGCAGCCGTGAACATCGACGAGGAATTGATCCGCTTCCAGAGCGAGGACACGATCGGCCTGACAAACGGTTGCGCGTGCTGTTCCATCAACGGCGATCTGGTCAACGCGATCCAGCGGCTGGTCGAGCGAACGGAGCTTCCCGACGCCATCGTTCTCGAAGCGAGCGGACTTGCGGATCCACGTGGCGTCGCACAGGTCGCATTGGCCAATCCTGCGATACGGCTCGACGCCATCCTCACGCTGGTGGACTGCGAAACGTTCCCCGAGCGCATCAGGGATGAAAGAACCCGGCCGACCATGCTGGTGCAGTTATCTGCGGCCGATATCGTCGTGATAAGCAAATCCGATCTCATCGATGATCGGCGGGACGTGATCAAGGGGCTGATCTGTTCATCGGCTCCGGGCCGCACCGTTCTCGAGGCGATGCACGGCAATATTCCTGCGGATATCGTGCTGGGCGTGAGCACTGGTCCGTCGTCCGCGTTCAGATGCTCGGCCGCCGACCATCACACCTCATTCGCCTCGACGACGCGTAGCTGGTCGACGCCGATAGACCGAGACGTGACCGTGCGGGCATTGCGCGAGCTTCCGCAGAATATCATACGGGCAAAGGGCATCTTCTGCTTCAAGGACGACGAACGACGAAGATTCGTCTATCAGCGGGTTGGCAAGCGCGAGAGCCTTGAGGCCGCACCGGCGTCGTCATCGGTTGGCGAGCATGGCTCGAGGCTTGTCCTCATCGGCTTCGAAGAACAGTGGGACGAAGCCGAGCTGTCCCGGCTCCTGCCGTAAGCGGGCGCCGGCGACGGCAGCCGCCGGGATGTCGCTTTCATCCAACGAGCACGGCGAGCCGATGCTGGCGGGATCGTATCGGCAGGCGATAATAAATCGCAGTCAGTTTGGTACGGGCACCCATGAGACGATTCTCTGCAATTTCCTTGTTTCGCGAAGCTCTCGGGGGGCACGAGAGGTGGCCGCGGCAGTGGCGTTCCCCCGAGCCGAAGCCTGCTTACGACGTCGTGATCGTCGGAGGCGGCGGGCACGGTTTGGCGACGGCGTTCTACCTGGCCGAGCGGTACGGAATAACTGATGTCGCCGTCGTGGAGAAAGGATGGATCGGAGGCGGCAACACAGGCCGCAACACGACGATCATCCGATCGAACTATCTCTTTGACGAGAGCGCGAGACTCTACGAGCATGCCCTGAAGCTCTGGGAAGGGCTCTCACAGCAACTGAATTACAACGTGATGTATTCCCCGCGGGGCGTCCTGATGTTGGCCCACAACATTCACGACGTCCAGAGCTTCAAGCGGCATGTCCATGCCAACAGGCTCAACGGCATCGACAATGAATGGCTGTCTCCGGAGGAGTGCAAGGAGTTCTGTCCTCCGCTCAACGTCGGCGGCGCCATGCGTTATCCCATCCTTGGTGGCGCCTTGCAGCGGCGCGGGGGCACGGCCCGGCACGATGCCGTCGCGTGGGGATATGCAAGGGCCGCGGACGCGCGTGGTGTCGACATCCTGGAGAATTGCGAGGTCCTCGGCATCCGCCGCGCGACATCGGGCCGAGTGGAGGGGGTCGAGACGTCGAGGGGTTTCATCCGGGCCGGAAAGGTTGGGGTCGTCGCGGCCGGCAATACCAGCGTTGTCATGGATATGGCCGGGGTGAGGTTGCCGCTGGAGAGCTTTCCGCTCCAGGCCCTGGTCTCGGAGCCCGTCAAGCCGGCCTTTCCCTGCGTGGTCATGTCAAACACCATCCACGCCTACATCTCGCAATCCGACAAGGGCGAGATGGTCATCGGCGCCGGCACGGACGCTTACACATCCTATTCACAGCGGGGCGCGCTGCATATCGCGAGCCACACGCTCGACGCCATCTGCGAGCTTGTGCCGATGTTCAGAAGACTGCGGATGTTGCGCAACTGGGGTGGCGTCGTCGACGTGACCCCCGATCGGTCTCCGATCGTGGCGAAGACGCCGGTGCCTGGGCTCTACGTTAACTGCGGCTGGGGCACCGGAGGGTTCAAGGCGACGCCGGGTTCAGGTGACGTCTTCGCATGGACGATCGCAAAGGACGATCCTCATCCGATCAACGCGCCGTTCACGATCGAGCGCTTTCGCGATGGCGTGATGATCGACGAAGCCGCTGCTGCGGCGGTGGCCCACTAGTTTTGGAAATCCAGTCAAATGCTTCTCATCAAGTGCCCGTTCTGCGGCCCGCGGCCGGAACTCGAGTTCTCCTATGGAGGGCAGGCTCACATCGCTCGCCCCAAGGATCCGACGTCTCTCGATGACGAATCGTGGGCGGAGTACCTGTACATAAGAAGCAATCCGAGAGGGCTGCACGCGGAACGCTGGCGGCATATTCACGGTTGTGCGCGTTTCTTCAACGTACAGCGGAATACGGTCTCCGATGCGATCGTAGCGACTTATAAGATTGGCGAGGAGCCTCCCGGGCCGGTCGACCCGGGGCTGGAAGAGCGGTCCAGCAGGAGCGGGGCGGCGCTATGAGATACCGGCTCCCTGCGGGTGGCCGCATCGATCGCAGCAAGCCTTTGTCGTTCCGCTTCGACGGCAAGAAATATTCCGCCTTCGCGGGCGACACGCTCGCTTCGGCACTGATCGCCAACGGCGTCCATCTCGTCGGCAGGTCGTTCAAGTACCATCGTCCTCGCGGCATCATGTCCGCGGGCGCGGACGAACCGAATGCACTGGTAGGCGTGGGCAGCGAGGAAGCGCGTTATGCGCCGAACCTTCGCGTCACCCAGGTTGAGCTGTACGATGGTCTCGTGGCCGAGAGCCAGAACCGGTGGCCGTCCCTGTCGCTGGATTTCAGCGCCGCAAACGACCTCTTCTCGCGATTCCTCCCCGCCGGCTTCTACTACAAGACCTTCATGTGGCCGGCATCGGCCTGGAAGAAGCTCTACGAGCCGATGATCCGGCGGGCGGCCGGGTTGGGGCGCGCCCCGGAAGCCGCCGACGCCGACCGTTATACGCAGGTGTACGGGCATTGCGATGTCCTGATCGTCGGTGCAGGGCCGGCCGGTCTTGCAGCCGCACTGGCGGCGGCGCGATCGGGAGTGAAGGTCTTCGTCTGCGACGAGCAGGACCAGATGGGAGGTTCGCTGCTGTCGGAGCGAGAAGCAACCATCGACGGGCAGGGGGCCGCCGATTGGCTTGCACAGACGATCCGGGAATTGAGCTCGCGAACCAACGTGGTCCTGTTGCCGCGGACCACGGCGTTCGGCTGGTATCCGCACAACTTCCTTGGACTATGTCAACGCGTCACGGATCATTTGGGGCCGGCCATCACAAAGCTGCCGCGGGAGCGGATGTGGCAGGTGCGGGCCAGGGAAGTGGTTCTCGCGACCGGCGCCATCGAAAGGCCGCTGGTGTTTCCGGACAATGATCGTCCCGGAATCATGATGGCCGAGGCGGCGCGGACATATCTCAATCGCTATGGCGCTCTGCCCGGCACCCGGGTGGTTGTCTTCACCGCCTGTGACAGTGCTTATCGTGCGGCGCTCGAGCTAAAGAACGCGGGCGTAGAGATCGCGGCGATAGCGGACGTGAGGTCAACTCCGAATGGGAGGTGGATCGAGCGGGCGCGGGCCGCCGGCATAGACGTGCGTCCCTCCACTGTGGTCACCGGGACCTATGGCCGTTTGCGCATCTCGCACGCCGATCTGACCCGGGTCTCGGGAGGACGTGCGGGGCGTCCCGAAACTTTCGCATGCGACCTTCTGCTGATGTCGGCCGGCTTTACGCCGAGCGTCCACCTGTTCTCGCAGTCGCGCGGCAAGCTCGTCTATGACGAGGATCTGAAAGCATATCTGCCGGGCGTCTCGGTCGAGCGCGAACGTTCCGTGGGAAGTTGTCGCGGCGTATTCGACCTCGGCGCATCACTCGCCGACGGATTCGCGGGAGGGCTCGGTGCGGCGAAAGCGTCGGGAGGAACTGCGGCGGCCGAGCACAAGTTCTCGGTTTTCGCTCAACCGTTGGGGAAAGACGGTTTCGTTGGCGCACCGCCGAGCGACGGAAAATCGCGACGAACACGGGCCTGGGTCGACTTCCAGAACGACGTCACCGCAAAAGACATCGAACTCGCGACGCGCGAAGGCTTTCGCTCCATCGAGCATGTCAAGCGCTACACGACCACCGGCATGGCGACCGACCAGGGCAAGACTTCCAACATGAACGCGTTGGGCATCGTCTCGCAAACTCTGGCGCTGCCCGTCTCCCAGGTCGGCCTGACCACATTCCGCCCGCCATATACGCCGACAACCTTCGGCGCGTTCGCCGGGCAGTCCAGAGGTGAGTTGTTCGATCCGGTTCGGAAAACATCAATCCACGAATGGGCGCGCGAGAACGGCGCCGTCTTCGAGGACGTGAGCCTTTGGAAGCGAGCTCATTATTTCCCGCAGCCGGGCGAGGACATGCATGCGGCGGTCAGACGCGAATGCAAGGCGACGCGGGAATCCGTCGGCATTTTCGACGCCAGCACGCTCGGCAAGATCGAGGTCGTCGGCAAGGACGCCGCCGAATTCATGAACCGGATGTACACCAATGCGTGGACGAAGCTCGAGCCGGGCCGTCTGCGCTATGGAGTTATGCTGCGGGAGGACGGCTTCATCATGGACGACGGGGTCGTCGGGCGAATGTCACCCGACAGATTCCACGTCACGACGACGACGGGTGGCGCAGCGCGCGTGCTCGCCCTCATGGAGGACTACCTGCAGACGGAGTGGTCGGACCTCGACGTCTGGTTGACGTCGACCACGGAACAATGGGCCGTCATCGCCGTTCAGGGGCCGAATGCCCGCAAGGTGCTCGAGCCGCTGGTGCAAGGCATCGACATCTCGCAACAGGCCATGCCGCACATGAGCGTGCGGGAGGGGCATATCTGCGGGGTGCCGACGCGGCTCTTCAGGGTCTCCTTCACCGGCGAACTGGGCTTCGAGGTCAACGTCCCCATGGGATACGGGCGCGGTGTGTGGGAGGCGATCCACGCCGCCGGACGCAAGTTCGGCATCACGCCCTATGGCACCGAAACGATGCACGTTCTCCGGGCTGAGAAGGGATACATCATCGTCGGCCAGGAGACGGACGGCACCGTGACCCCTGATGACGTGGGGCTGGCCTGGGCGATCGGAAAGGCCAAGAAGGACTTCGTCGGCAAACGTTCGCTGGCGCGGCCCGCCATGAGCCGAAGCGATCGAAAGCAGCTGATCGGGCTGCTCACTGTGGATCCGAAGATCGTGCTGGAGGAGGGGGCGCAGGTCGTCGCCGACCCGTCCGAGCCGATCCCCATGACGATGATCGGTCACGTCACGTCATCGTACTGGAGTGTTGCGCTCGACCGCTCGATCGCTCTGGCCTTGGTGCAAGGAGGCCGGGCGCGCATCGGCTCACGCCTGAGCGTTCCGATGCCAAGCGGGCCCGTGACGGTCGAAGTCGTTCAGCCGATTTTCTACGATCCGGAAGGGAAGCGTCTCGATGGTTGAGGCAACGATCGTCAGGGTGAACTCACTGTCGGCCGTCAGCCGCGACAGCGCCAGTCCTTCGCAGGTTTCCCTAGCGGTGCTGCCCGATGCTGCGAAATTGGTGTTTCGCGGGAGACCCTCGGCAATAGGCGCCGCAGGAGAGGCGTTCGGCGTCGGGTTGCCTCAGACCGCCAACCGTTTCAGCGAGGCGGCAGGACGCAGGGCCTATTGGCTGGGCCCGGACGAGTGGCTGCTGGAAGCGATCGGAGAGGATCCTTCGGAGTTGTTCTCGATGATGGCCGAAAAGCTCGCCTCCCATTCCTGTTCTCTCGTCGACGTCAGTCATCGATCCGACGCCATGGAGATAAGGGGACCGATGAGCGAGTATGTGCTCAACCACGGCTGCCCGCTCGATCTCGCCGAACGAGCATTTCCGATCGGGATGTGCACGCGCACCATCCTCGGCAAGTCGCCAATTGTGCTCTCCCGACCAGAGCAGGAGATGTTTCATCTGGACGTTTGGCGCTCGTTCTCGCCTTACGTCTGGTTGCTCCTGGACGAGGCCCGCCAGGAATTCCTCCACGATCAGGTTGCAAGGTCACACACGTGATTTCATGATCGGAACGTTCGAGCTCTTCAAGATCGGTATAGGCCCATCGTCGTCCCATACGGTCGGCCCGATGAAGGCGGCTGCCGTCTTTGCCGAGCGCGTGGAGCGTTCTGGACTGCTGCAGCGCGTCGTGCGGGTGCGGGTCGATCTGTTCGGATCGCTCGCCTGGACCGGTAAGGGGCACGGCACGGACAAAGCCGTCATTCTCGGTCTTGCCGGCGAGCGTCCTGATGCGGTCGATCCTGATGATGCCGACAAGATCGTGGCGTCGGCCCGGCAGGAAAAGGTGCTCCGTTTCGCAGGGAAGCATCGGATCGCCTTCGATCCCGAGGCGGACATCGTGTTCGACGGCGTCACCCCTCCGGCCCATCATCCAAACACGCTGGCGCTTGCGGTCCTCGATTCGGCCGGAGAGCGGCTCCTCGAACAGCGATGGTGCTCGATCGGCGGTGGTTTCGTTGTCCCGGAAGAGGAGCTGGAAAAGCCGCCGTCCGTCTCGTCCGCGCCGGTGCCCTATCCGTTTCGTTCCGGCCGCGACCTCCTCACGATGGGAGCTTCGTCCGGCCTGTCCATCGCCGAGATGGTTCTGGCCAACGAGACGTCGCGGCTGCCGCGGGAGGAGGTGGAGACCAATCTCGATCGCGTCGTCGCGGTCATGATGTCTTGCATCGACCGCGGCATGGTGACCGAGGGAGAACTCCCCGGCGGCCTCGAGGTGCGGAGGCGGGCGCCTGCGCTTCATCGGAGGCTTCTGGTGGCATCCGAATCGAACAATCGCGCGCAACACGCCGTCATGGATTGGGTCAGCCTGTATGCGATCGCCGTCAACGAAGAGAACGCCGCGGGAAGCCGCGTCGTCACCGCGCCGACCAACGGCGCGGCCGGCATCATTCCGGCCACGCTGCGTTACTTCCGCGATCATTGTCACGACGCCGACACGGAAGGACTGCGCCGCTTTCTCCTGACCGCCTCCGCGATCGGAGCCCTGTTCAAGATGAACGCGTCCATCTCCGGCGCGGAGGTCGGATGTCAGGGAGAAGTCGGTGTCGCCTGCTCGATGGCGGCCGCGGGATTGGCGGCGGTTCTTGGCGGCACCAACGAGCAGATCGAGAACGCGGCCGAGATCGGCATGGAGCACCATCTCGGCATGACCTGCGATCCCATCGGCGGCCTGGTGCAGATACCCTGCATCGAGCGAAACGCCTTCGGCGCCATCAAGGCCATCAGCGCCGCCTCGCTGGCTCTGCAAGGCGACGGGACGCACGTGGTGTCGCTCGACAAGGTGATCGCGACGATGCGCGAGACCGGCCGGGACATGCAATCCAAATACAAGGAGACCTCGCTCGGAGGACTCGCGGTAAATCTGGCAGAATGCTGAAGGAACACACATGGGACAAGTTTCGTCGAACAAGTTCTTCACCACCGACATCTCGATCCTGGATCCCGAGGTGGCGTCAGCCATCGGAGACGAACTGCGGCGACAGCAGGAAGAAATAGAGCTGATCGCCTCCGAGAATATCGTGTCGCACGCGGTCCTGCAGGCGCAAGGCTCGGTTCTGACGAACAAGTACGCGGAAGGCTATCCCGGACGGCGCTATTACGGCGGATGCGCGCATGTCGATGTGGCGGAAGAGGTCGCGAGGGAGCGCGCAAAGAAGCTTTTCGGATGCGCCTTCGCGAACGTGCAGCCGAATTCAGGCAGCCAGGCCAACCAGGGCGCCTTCATGGCCCTCATGAGGCCGGGCGATACTTTCATGGGGCTCGACTTGGCCGCAGGGGGGCATCTGACCCACGGCGCCAAGCCCAACATGTCCGGCAAATGGTTCAACGCCGTGAGCTACGGCGTGCGTCCGGAAGATCAGAGGATCGACATGGAGGCGCTGGAGCGCCTCGCTCACGAACACAAGCCAAAGGTCATCGTCGCGGGCGGGTCGGCCTATTCACGCTTCTGGGATTTTGCGGAATTCCGTCGGATTGCGGACGCCGTGGGCGGATATCTCATGGTCGACATGGCGCATTTCGCAGGCCTGGTCGCCGGCGGCGTGCATCCGTCGCCCATTCCTCACGCGCATGTCGTTACCTCGACCACCCACAAGACGCTGCGTGGTCCGCGCGGCGGTCTGATCCTGTGCAACGACGCGGAGCTCTCAAAGAAAATCGACTCGTCGATCTTTCCAGGCCTTCAAGGTGGTCCGCTGATGCATGTGATCGCTGCAAAAGCGGTCGCATTCGGCGAAGCGTTGGCGCCGGAGTTCCGCCAATACGCGAGCGATGTCGTCAGCAACGCGAAGGCGTTGGCGAATGCCCTCATGGAACGGGGATACTCCGTCGTCTCGGGTGGGACCGACAATCATCTGTTCCTGGTCGATTTGCGTTCCAAGAACCTCAATGGCAAAACGGCCGAAGCCGCGCTCGGACGCGCCAACATCACCTGCAACAAAAACGGGATACCTTTCGACCCGGAGAAGCCGACCGTGACCTCGGGGATCCGGCTCGGAACCGCGGCGACGACGTCGCGCGGCTTCGGCGAAAGAGAATTTCAGACGGTAGGCAATCTGATCGCGGACGTATTGGACGCTGTTTCCCTCGCGAATACCGACGCGTCTCCGGCCGTCGAGCAGCGGGTGAGAGGGCAGGTCGCCGAGCTCACGAAGGCATTCCCGATCTATCCGCTAGGCTGAAGAGAGGCGCAAATGTCGAGCAATTTGGCACTGGGGAACTTCCGGCTCAGCTACGGTCCTGATGCCGGCGAGGGCGCATTCACGACGAGGCCGGAAATCGTCGGCGCGTTCGGCGTGGTTGCTTCGACTCATTGGCTGGGGACCGCCGCAGGCATGCGTATCCTCGAAAAGGGAGGCAATGCCTTCGACGCCGCCGTGGCCATCGGTTTTGCGCTGCAAGTCGTCGAGCCGCATCTCAACGGCTTCGGCGGCGAGGTCCCGATCATCTTCCACGACGCGAAATCGGGGCGCGCGCGTGTGCTGTGCGGGCAAGGGGTCGCACCGGCGGGCGCCACGATCGAGACGTTTGCCAAGCTCGGCCTCGATATCATTCCGGGAAGCGGGTTTCTTCCCGCGTGCGTTCCCGGCTCGTTCGGCGCCTGGATGAGACTGCTCCGCGACTACGGGACAATGGGCGTCGGTGACGTCCTGGAATCCGCCATCACCTACGCTCGCGACGGTTATGTGATGCTTCCAAGGATTGCTGCCGCGATCCAGACGGTTGCTCCCCTTTTCCGGGAGGAGTGGCCGACCTCGGCGGGCGTCTATCTGAAAGACGGCGTTCCGGCGGCAGGCTCCCTGTTCACAAACCCCGACCTTGCGTCGACGTATGAGCGGATTGTTCGGGTCGCGGAGGAAACGCGGGGGACGAGAGAACAGAAGATAGAAGCCGCGCGCAAGGCGTTCTACCAGGGGTTCGTCGCCGAGGCGATCGAGCAGTTCGTCCGGGCGCCGGCGATGGATACCTCGGGATCGCGGCATGCCGGAATCATCTCCGGACAGGATCTCTCGCTCTGGCAAGAGACATACGAGGATCCGCTTTCCCTGAGCTATGGTGAGTTTCAAGTGCTGAAGCCGGGACCGTGGACGCAGGGGCCGGTATTTCTCCAGCAGCTCGCCCTGCTCAAGGGTTTCGATCTGTCCTCGATGGATCCCCTTGGCGCCGACTTCCTTCACACCGTCACCGAATGCTCCAAGCTCGCGTTCGCCGATCGCGAGAAGTATTACGGCGATCCGAATTTTGTCGATGTGCCGATGGCAAGGATTCTGAGCGAGGAATACGCGAACGCGCGACGAGAGCTGGTGGGTAGCACGGCCTCGCTCGATTTTCGGCCGGGCTCGATCGATGGTTTCGATCATGCCGTGCCCTATGCCGTCGGCGACGCCGAGGATGGGAGCGCAGCGCTGGGCGCCGGCGAGCCCACGGTTGCCCGTTCCTCGGTCGTCAGCGGAGAGCCCGCGATCAGCCGCCGCGGGACTGTGCGCGGCGATACTGTTCATCTCGACGTGATCGATCGGCACGGCAACATCGTCTCGGCAACGCCGAGCGGAGGCTGGCTGCAAAGTTCGCCGGTGATCCCCGGACTCGGGTTCGCGCTCGGCACGCGAGCGCAGATGTTCTGGCTCAAGCCGGGGCTTCCGTCGTCGCTTGCCCCCGGCAAGCGTCCAAGGACCACCCTTTCCGTTTCCCTGGTGTACAGGGACGGGGAGCCATACGCGAGTTTCGGCACGCCGGGCGGCGATCAACAGGATCAGTGGAGCTCCGTCTTCTTTCTGCGCCACGTGCATCACAATCTCAATCTGCAGGGCGCGATCGACGCACCGATGTTTCACAACGACCACATGCCAAGCTCGTTCTTTCCGCGCCGTGCCAAGCCCGGCTCACTGACCATGGAAGGTCGTTTTTCGACGGAAGTGCAGCAGGAACTCGCGGACAGGGGTCATCGCATCGAGATCGTCGACGGATGGTCCCTGGGAAGGCTTTCGGCGGTGTCGAAAAGAGGGAAGGTGCTGCGGGCGGCGGCGAACCCTCGCTACATGCAGGGTTACGCCTTTGGCCGTTGAGTAGTGCGGCACCGACGTCAATTGAGAGACAGGGCCCGTGCTCGGCCAGCTCAATGACGGCGAGACGGACAGCCTCTCGCCGCGCCGATCGGATGGCTCGGTAGCTACAGCGACAACATCACCAGCGCTTCGACATACTCGCCTGATGGCCGACGGAAGGCGAGTGGAAGGCGGCCGATGTCCCTAGTACAGAGAACGGCGATCCGAGTCCTCCGGGCCAGGTCGACGGCGATGCGATCGCGTGCCGTTTGCTCAGCAGATGAGCGGCCATTTGCATACTTACTGCACATCGCTCGGCGCGTGCGACGCGACGTCCTTGGCGTCTTCCAACAGCTACAATTTTCATGTCGCATACATACAAGCCGCGGCTGGCGCTGCACGTATACATTTTTGTGACTTTCGAAAGACGAGAGCAAGAGGGGAAACGGGAGGGCATTCGCAGCCTTTGGCAATGGCGCCAAAGAGCGAGTGGCACCACGGAGGGACGCATGAGCTATCTGATCAACAGGCGCGGGTTTCTTGCGGGTGCGACGAGTGCGATGGCGCTCATGTCCAGCGCGGGCGGGGTCCGCGCCGAAGGTGGCCAAATCATCGTCGCCAATTGGGGCGGCGACTGGAACGACCGCACGGTCCAGTTCTTCGAAGCGCCCATCGTCGAGAAGGCCGGTTACACCGTCGTCCGCGACCTTGACGGGTTCGACCAGCGCAGAACAAAGATCATTGCAAGCCGCAGGCTGCCGCGCGCGCCGATGGATGTCGCGCATATGGACGACGCGACCGCGTTCGAACTGGCTTCGCTGGAAGCGCTTGACGCGATCGACGAGCAGGCCGTCCCGCGACTGAAGGATACCCCGCCCATCCTGCGAACGCCTACGTTCGTCCCTTGGCAATACAGCGCCTGGATCATCGGCTACAATCCCAAGAAACTGAAGGAAGCTCCCAAGAGCTTTGGCGATCTCTGGGACCCCAAGTACAAGGGCATCGTCGGCTTAAGCGACGCCCACTGGTTTCACCACATCGAGTCCACGGCGCTCAAGCTCGGAAAGTCCCTCGACAACATCAATATCGAGGCCGTGAAAGCCAGCATGATGGAATGGAAGAAGGCGGCCAGTCCGCGCATCTATCCGAACCATCTGCAGATCGAGCAGGCGCTCAAGAACGAAGAGATCCTCGTCGCGCCCGAGTACAAGGCGCGAATCCTGCAATTTGCCTCGGAGGGCGTCGATGTGGTCTCGGCCTATCCCGCGGAAGGCGGCATCGGCATCATCTTCGGCCTGGTGATGCCGAAGAAGGGCCCAAACCCTCAGGCCGCGAAATTCTACTGTAATGCGCTGCTCGACCCGGACGGGCTGACGGCTCTGGTCCAGAAGTCATTCTATTCGCCGTCGAACATCAAGTCGGTGCTGCCTGAAGCTGCCGCCAAGCAGATCGAATTCACCGAGCAAGAGAAGAAGGAGATTCACAACCGGCCTCATGCATTCTGGCTGAAGAACCGTAATGAACTGCTCGACTGGTGGAACAAAGAGTTCAAGAGCTGAACGCGCCTAGATGACCACGCTAGTAGCTGCGCGAGATACCACCGGCATGCTTGCCGTCGCGAAACGCGGCCGATGGGCTGCTCCGTACGCGTTGTCAGGCCCGGCCTTCGTCTTCGTCTCGCTACTGCTGATGCTCCCGCTTCTTATGATGCTGCGGCTGAGCTTCTACCAGTACGACGCGGCGCAGATGTACATCCAGGCGTTCACGCTGGATAACTACGTGCGGTTCTTCAAGGATGAATTCTACCGTCAGGTGTTGTGGACGACCCTCTGGGTCTCGGCGGTCACCACCTTGCTGTGCCTGATCGGCGGACTGGCCGTCGCGTATTTCATGGCGAGGACGACTTCGGCCATACTGAAGCGGTATCTGATCATCGCAATCGTCTTGCCGCTGTTCATGGGTAACGTGGCGAGGACCGCCGGATGGATCATCATCCTCGATAACAAGGGCCTGATGAACTTCCTGCTGCAAAAAGTCGATCCAGGCGGCGGAACGCTGCAACTGCTCTACACGTCCGGCGCGGTGATCACGGGTCTGACGTCGGTGCTGTTGCCATTCATGATCGTGACGCTCAACAGCGTCATGCACAACATCGACGTATCGCTGGAGGAGGCTTCGCTCAATCTGGGGGCTTCGGCGCTGACAACGTTTCGCCGGATCGTCCTTCCTCTTCTGATGCCGGGTATCTTCGCTGGCTGCGTGCTCTGCTTCATCCTGTCGATGAATGCCTATGCGACGCCGATCCTCATTGGCGGGCCCAAATTCTACATGATGGCGCCGACCATCTACAAGCAGATATCGGCGGCCATGAACTGGCCGTTCGCTTCGGCGCTCGCGTTCATGCTGATCTCGCTGACCATGGTGCTCACCGTGGTCTCCGCCGTCATGTTCAATCGGACGGCACGGGTAGGTGCCGTTCGATGACGAGCATCCGCAAGGCAAGCCCGCTCAGGTGGGCCTATCTGACCTTCGTATGGGCCATCATACTGTTCGTGCTCGTTCCGCTGGCGACAACGATATGGGTCGCGTTCTTCAGCAACAAGATCCTTTCGTTTCCTCCCGAGGGATACACGGGAACCTGGTTCGTTCAGGCCTGGAGCCTCGACGCCTTCAGGAGCGGATTCTTCCTGAGCTTTCAGGTCGCGGTCAGCGCGTCGGTGCTCGCGCTATGCCTGGGCGTTCCCGCGGCGCTCGCGATCGGCAGATACAAGTTCCGGGGACGGGAGTTCATCAACACCGTCCTGATGTCGCCGCTAATGATCCCGGCCATCGTTGCCGGCAGCGCGATCTACCTCTTTTATGTTGAACTCCAGATCTGGAGCGACGTCCAATTCGCCTCCACCGTCTACGGCCTGACGTTAGCCCACGCTCTGATCGCGATACCGTGGGTGTTGCGGCTGCTCGTGGCGTCCCTCGCCGGGCTCGATCCGGCGATCGAGGAAGCATCGCTTAGTCTAGGCGCCACGCGGCTTACGACTTTCTTCCGCGTAACTCTTCCGCTGATACGTCCGGGTATCACGGCCGGCGTCCTGTTCGGATTCATCGCTTCGTTCGGCGATCTCGAGAAGTCGCTCCTGCTGGTTGGGCCTGGTCGCATCACGCTGCCGATCGCCATGCTCAACTATCTGGAATACAGAACGGATCCGACAATCATGGCGGTTGCGACGATCCAGGTCCTCATCATCGCGATCGCGCTCATCATTTCCGACCGATACGTTCGTCTCGGCCGAACATTCTGAAGAACAGAAGGGCTAACGGTGTCCAAGGTCACCCTCAAGAACGTGGTGAAACAATACGACTCCTTCGTCGCCGTGAGGGAAATGTCGCTCGATATCGCGAACGGAGAATTCCTCGCGCTCCTCGGGCCAAGCGGGTGTGGAAAGACCACGACCCTTCGGATGATTGCGGGTTTTGTCGAGGCCAGTGCCGGCCGGATCTTTTTCGGCAATCAGGATGTGACCGATCTTCCACCCAACAAGCGCAACACGGGAATGGTCTTTCAGGGCTTTGCCTTGTTTCCCCATATGAACGTCCATCAGAATATTGCCTACGGACTGGAGATGCGCCGTGTTGCCAAAGGCGAGATCCGGGAGCGCGTCGCCAAGGTGCTGGATCTGGTGCAACTCGGCCGTTTCGCAGAACGCATGCCGCGACAATTGTCGGGAGGGCAGCAACAGCGGGTCGCATTGGCTCGTGCACTGGTCATCAATCCGCACGTGCTGTTGCTGGACGAACCGCTGTCGGCTCTCGATGCGAAGCTGCGACACGACGTTCGGTTGCAGATAAGACAATTGCAGCAATCGCTTGGGCTGACGACCGTGTTCGTCACACACGATCAGGAGGAAGCGCTCAGCCTGGCCGATCGGCTTGTGGTGATGAACGGTGGTGCCATCGAGCAGATCGGAAGCCCCGCCGATCTCTACGAACGCCCGGCCACGCCCTTCGTCGCCGATTTCATCGGCAAGACAAATTTCTTCAAGGGAACGCTGGCTGGGGATAGGTTCGCGACCGATGCGGGAATTTCCCTCAAGGTTGCGCCCAAAATCGGGCGGGCGACGCTGCTCGGGGTGAGACCCGAGAAGATCAAGATTGCCGTCGGCCCGGTATCAGCGGCAACGGTGCACGGCGGTGCGAACGAGATCGACGGCGTAGTCGAGCTCATCAGCTATCTCGGACCTTTCACCGAGTATCAAGTCAGGATCTCCGGCGAGCAGCGCCTTCTGGTCCAGCAGGCCAATCGAGACGTGCTGGAGGCGATACACCCGGGACAGGCCGTCAGGCTCACAGTTCCTCCGGAGTGGTGCTTTCTCTTCGACGCCGACCCGGGCACGGAAGCAGACCTGAAGGGTGAGCCCTAACGACCATCGCTTGGCAGCGGCGGCGTCCGCATTCTCGCCGCCGAACGTTCGAACATCGATTTGCGTCAGGAGAACAGAAACATGTCGTCGCAACTGCACGAGCAGTCGATCGTCATTGACGGTCTGATCATCTCCAATTTCGGCCGAGACATATTCGAAGATATGCGAAAGGGCGGTCTTACGGCCGCCAATTGCACGTGCTGCGTTTGGGAGGGGTTCACCGAGACCATGCGGAACGTGGTGCGCTGGAAGCGCTGGTTCCACGAACATGGTGATCTGATCAAGCAGGTCTATACAACCCAAGACATCCTGGCTGCGAAGAGGGAAGGCAAGACGGGGATCATCCTCGGATGGCAGAATATCACCGGGATCGAGGATCAGATCGGCTATCTCGGCCTCTTCAAGGAGCTCGGTGTCGGCATTATCCAGATGGCCTACAATACTCAGAACCTCGTGGGTACCGGTTGCTACGAAAGCAACGATGGCGGGCTGTCGGATTTCGGACGCGAGGTGGTTGCAGAAATGAATCGACTTGGCATCCTCTGCGACCTCTCGCATGTCGGTCCTCAAACGAGCACGGACGTGATCCTTGCTTCCACGAAGCCGGTGACCTATTCGCACTGCCTGCCCGCCGGGCTCAAGCCCCATCCGCGTAACAAGAGCGACGAGCAACTGAAGTTCATCGCCGATCGCGGCGGGTTCGTCGGCGTTACGATGTTTCCTCCCTTCCTCAAACGCGGCGCGGAAGCATCGGTGGACGATTATGTCGAGGCCATCGAATACGTGATCGATATCTGCGGCGAGCGAAACGTCGGCATCGGAACCGACTTTACCCAGGGCTACGGCCAGCCCTTCTTCGATTGGATTACGCACGACAAGGGATACGGACGCAAACTCACGGACTTCGGGAACGTGATCAATCCCGAAGGCATGCGCACCATTGGCGATTGGCCAAATCTCGCTGCCGCCATGGAGAAACGGGGCTGGAACTCGAACAGGATCGAGGGCGTGATCGGAAAGAACTGGCTATCGGTCTTGCGCGAAGTGTGGGGTGCTTAGGTCGTCGGGCGTATGTAGATCGTCCTGGACAGGCTTTGTGGCGCAGTATTCGGACATCTGTGTGGAACAGATTCATTGGCCGCATCCCGGAGGCTGTGTAGTTATCTGGCTGCGGTACCAGTCCAGGATTTCCGCACCGGTCCACATCACGACGCCCGGGTGTCCCAGGATGTAGTCGTACAGCATCTCCAGATATTTGATCCGGTGTGGCACGCCGGTCAGGTAGGGATGAATGGAGATCGCCATCACCCGCGGCGTCTTTGCACCATCGACATAGAGCCGGTCGAACTGATCGCGTCCCCGGCGGAAGATCTCGTCCGACGGCTGCTGCTGCACGGCGCTGATCACGACGTCGTTGATCTCCACTGTATAGGGAACGGAGACGATCTCGCCGGCGCGGGTCTTCAGCGTCACGGGCTGCTCGTCCAGCACCCAGTCGGCGACATATTCGATGCCCGCTTCGGCGAGCAGGTCCAGCGTCTCGTCGGTCTCGGTGAGGCCGGGGCTCTCCCAGCCGCGCGGCGGCTTGCCGGTGAAGCGGGTGATCGCCTCGATCGTCAGCGCGATCGCCGCCTTCTGGTCGTCAACCCTGTGCATCGGCCGTTGTACGAAGCCGTGGCCCATGAAGTCCCAGCCTGCGTCGCGCGCAGCCTCGCAGGCGTCGGGATAGAGTTCGCAGACGCTGCCGTTCACGGCGAAGGTGGCTTTCAAATTGCGACTCTCGAGCGCTTCGACGAAACGCCAGAACCCGACCCGCATGCCGTATTCATGCCAGGCCCAGTTCGGAATGTCGGGCAGCAGCGGTTGTCCCATCGGCGGCGGAAGCACGGCCCGCGGCATCGCGCCGTCCGGGCTCCAGTTCTCGACATTGACGATGGTCCACACCGCGACGCGCGCATCGCCGGGCAGCCGCAAGGCCGGACGCTTGTGGATGGGTGTGTAGGGAATGCGGCTCCGGACGCTGCTGCCGATAGTGTCGGTCATGTCGTGCTCCTGTGGAGGCTCAGGCTTCGCAAAGCAGTTGCAACGCGGTGCCGCAGCAAAGGCATTGACGCTCGCGCAGCGTGAGACGGGGCACGGCATCGATGGTCGCTGCCGGATTCTCGTCGGCCATGTCGAAGGGCGAATCGGAACCAATGCAGATGTGATCGGCGCCGACGAGGTCGATCAAATAGCGCAGCGCCTGCGGTTCGAACACGAGGCTGTCGAAATAGATCCGCTTCAACAGCTCCTTCGGCGACGATCTCGACTTGGCCTGAGTTTCGCTCCGCACCTTGTGGCCGTGCACGAGCCGTCCGATCTGGTATGGCGTAAAGCCGCCGCCATGCGCCAGCACGATCTTCAACTCCGGCAGTTCGTCGAGCGTGCCGGAGAACATCAGGTTTGCCAGCATCACCGTGGTGTCGAGCGGATTGCCGATCAGGTTGGTGAGGTAGTAGCTCTCCAGTCCGCTCTTCGCGCCGACATAATAGGGATGGGCGAACACGAAGACGTTCAGCTCTGAGGCGCGGCGCAACAGCGGCCGGAACCGCTCCGCCGCAAGCTGCTCGCCCTCGATCGAGGTGCCGATCTCGACCGCCTTGAAGCCGTATTGCTTGACCACGCGCTCGAGTTCGGCGACCGCGGCATCCGGATGTTGCATCGGAACGCTCGCCATGCCGCGCAGGCGGGAGGGCTTCGCGGCTACCATGTCGGCGATTCCGTCATTGACCAGCGTCGCGACATCCAGCGCCAGGTTGGCGTCGGCCCAGTAATAGAACATCGGCGGCGCCGGCGAGATCACGGAGATGTCGATGTTCTTGCGATCCATCGATTCGAGCTTGGCCTCGGCCTGGTGGAATTCCGCGAACAGCGGATAGACGTAACCCTGGTCGTGGACGACCTTGCGCGCGGCACCGTCGCCGTCGATGCGGGCCTGGAACCGCTTCGGATCCCTCGCGATCGCGGAGACGATGCGAACTGGAATGACGTGACTGTGAATATCGATCTTTGGTTCAGCCATGGAGTGGGTTCGATCCGCATTAGCTGTTGGCGCGCGAGCGTTCTCAGTGAACGCCGAGGAAGCGTGTCATGGAGGTGGGGTCATCGGCGAGCGCGGCGGCTGGTGCCTCGAACACCACCTTGCCGGTCTCCAGCACATAGACGCGGTCGGCGACCGCGAGCGCGCTGTACAGGTTCTGCTCGACAAGCAGGATTGCAAGCCCCTGTTCCCTGAGCTTGACGATGATATCTTCGAGATGCTGCACCATGACCGGTGCAAGGCCTTCCGACGGCTCGTCCATCAGGATCAATTCGGGATCGATCATCAGCGCGCGGCCGACGGCCAGCATCTGCCGCTCGCCGCCGGAAAGCTGGTTGCCGCGATGCTGGCGGCGTTCGGCCAGCCGCGGAAACAGTTCGAACACACGCTCGACCGTCCAGCCTTCCGTTGCGCGCGCCGACTTCAACAGCGTCAGGTGTTCGGTGACGGTGAGCGACGGAAACAGCCGCCGCCCCTGCGGCACCAGTGCGATCTTGCGCCTGGCGATCTCGTGCGACTTCAGGCCGACCAGCGCCTCGCCCTTCCAGGACACACGGCCGCCGCGCACCTGCGGCAGTGCAAGGCCCATGATCGAGCGGATCAGGCTGGTCTTGCCCATGCCGTTGCGGCCGAGCAGGGCCACGACCTCGCGGTCGCGGACGGTCAGCGATGCACCCTGAACCACATGAGCGTCGCCGTAGAAGCTGTGGAGGTCGTTGATCTCAAGCATGATGGCGTGCCCTGCCGAGATAGACGTTCTGGATATCCGCATTGTTCCTGATATCGGCCGGCGTACCCTCGGCAAGGAATTGTCCGTTGTTGAGGCAGGTGACCCAGTCGACCAGCGAGAGCACGAGGTCCATATCGTGCTCGATCAAGACGATGGTGATGTCCTTGGGTAGTGCGCGGATGATGTTGGCGACGATGACGCGCTCGGCGGGCGAGAGTCCAGCGGCCGGCTCGTCGAGCAGCAGCAGCCGAGGATTGGGCGCGAGCGCCATCGCGATCTCGAGCTGACGCTGCTCGCCGTAGGACAATTCGTTGACCGAGGAATCCGCGCGCGATGCCAGTCGTGAGATGGTGAGCGCGCCATCTGCCTGCGCGCGTTCATCGTCGGTGGCGGCGGGCGGGCCGAAGAAGGAGAACTTGCGCGGCGTGAGCCCGCGAATCGCAAGCTCCATGTTCTGCCGCACGGTCAGGCTCGGAAACAGATTGGTGATCTGGAAGGTGCGGCTGATGCCCCAAGCCGCGCGCCGATGCGGCGGGGCATGCGTGATGTCGCGCCCTTCGAACGTCACGCGGCCGGAACTCGGCGGCACGACGCCGGTGATGGCATTGAACAAAGTGGTTTTGCCGGCGCCGTTCGGACCGATGATCGCGCGCCGTTCGCCGTGCTTGACGTCGAGGGACACGTCGTCGACCGCCCGCAACGCATCGAATCGGACGCCGACATGATCGAGTTGGAGGATAGAGTCGGACAACGCGCCCTCGCCGAAGAGATCAATCAAGCCTTCTTGATGCCCTGGAAGTCGCGCGAGTAGGGCGGCTGCTTCAGGTACGTCTGCGGATCGTATTTCCAGAACTGCGAGACCTGAGGATAGGTCTCGATCGGGACGTTCCAAAACTTGCCGTCCTTGTTCTTGACGACTTTGCGGATGAACACGTCATAGATCGGATTGCCGTAATCGTCGAAGCGGACTGGCTTGCCGAGCGGGCTGTCCGGCAGGTCGGTCTTCAGCACGGTCTCCAGGAACAGCTTGCGGTCCTCGACCTTGCCGCCGATGCTGTTGATCGCCTTTGCGACCCACATCGCGCCGACGTAATGCGAGAAGGCGTAGAGTGAGGGGATCTTGCCGAACTTGCCGGAGTAGGTCTTCACGAAGGCCTGTGTGGCCGGCAGGTCGGCGCCTTCGGCGAAATGCGCCGAGGTCACGATGCCCTCGCATTCCGGACCGAGCGTGCGGATCACCGATTGGTCGGTGGCGTTCTGCGCGCCGAGCATCGGGATCTGGCCCTTGAGGCCGAAACTCGCGTATTGCTGGATCAAGCGGCTCGAATCCGCGCCGGTTTCCATTGCAAACACCGCGTCCGGCTTGAGGCCCGAGATCTGGCCAAGATACGGGCTGAAGTCCGAGGTGTTGAGCGGATGCCAGAACTGGCCGACGATGCCGCCGCCACCTTCCGTGAAGGTTTGCGCGAAGCCGCCGCATTGCTCGTGGCCGAACGTATAGTCCTGCGAGATCGTGGCGATCTTCTTGTAGCCCTGCTTCAGCGCCCAGTCGGCGAGGGGACGAGAGAACTGGCTCGCCGAGTAGCCGCCGGCGCGGATGACGTTATTGATGCGGGAACGCTGCGTCAGATCATCAGCGGCGATCACCGGAATGAAATAGGGGGTGCCGTTGCCCTTGACGTAGTTCGCCACCGCAAGCCCGGTGTTGGCGAGCAGGTTGCCAAACAGGAAGTCGACCTTCGCCTGTTCGACCAGGCGACGTGCTTTCTGCAGGGCGGTGTCGGGGTTCGACGCGTCGTCCTCGACGATCAGCTCGACGCCGCGGTCACCAACCCGATTGCCGGCGTTTTCCCAGAACAAGGTGAAGCCGTCGACGATCTCACGGCCACCGGCGGCGACGACGCCGGTCTGCGGCGCCATCAGCCCGATGCGGATCGGCGCGGCCTGCGCCCGCACGATATGCGGCGCGGCGAGCGTGCCGGCGCCGGCTGCCAGCGTCAGGGCGGTGGTCTTCAGAAATTGTCTGCGGTCCATCGATTTCTCCTCAATTCAATGATCTGGATGACTGACGCTTGCGTCGACGTGAGAGCAGGATACGAACACGGCCGACGACACCCTCCGGCGCGAAGATCATGATCAGCACGAAAGTCACCCCGAGCACGGTCGGCCAGCGCGCTGTGAAGGCGCTGACGACGTTCTCGAGCGAGATGATGAGCGTTGCGCCGACAAAGGAGCCGAGCAGCGTGCCGACACCGCCGGTGATTGCCATCAGAAGCGCGGCGACGGATTGCGAGAGTTGAACCGTCGACGGGCTGACGAAATTGTTGAAGAGCGCATAGAGCGCGCCCGCTACGCCAGCGAAGAAGCCCGAGGCAACAAAGGCAATGAAGAGGTGCAGCGGCACATTGTAGCCGAGGCTGCGCATCCGGCTCTCGGAATCGCGGATGCCACGCAAAGTGAGGCCGAACGGCGAATGCACGAAGCGCCACATCGCCAAGGTCACGGGAGCGACGACCACCAGCACCGCATAATAGAAGCTGACATGATCGGCAATGAACTCCGGTCGGCCGATGCCGCGCAACCCATTCTCGCCGCCGGTGACGCTGGTCCAGCGCAGACAAAGCCCCCACACGATCATGCCGAGCGCGAGCGTCAGCAGGAGGAAATAGACGCCGGAGGTGCGGATCGCGAGCAGCGCGAAGATGGCGGCAAGCAGGGTGGCGCAAAGGATGCCGAGGGCAATGCCGATCCAGATTCCGCCTCCCATCACCGCCGTCCAATAGACCACGACATAGGTCGAGGCGCCGAATATGGCGCCATGGCCGAGCGTGGTGCGTCCGGCATAGCCCGCAAGCACGTCGATCGACATCGCGAGCACGCTGAAGATCAGGATCTGTGTCGCGAGTGAAACCTGATAGCCCGGCAGCACCAAAGGCAGCGCGATCAGCGCAATCGCAATGATGGTGATCCAGGCTGCCATGCGCGAAGGACGCATGCGCTCCTCGTAGCTTGGGGCGACTTGGCTGATCGGTGTCGCCATCACGCAGCCTTTCCAAACAGGCCGAGTGGCCGGAACGCGAGCAGCAGCGCCATCGGGCCAAAGATCACGAAATAGGCGAGTTCGGGAAACATCACCCGCCCAATCGAGTTGAGCAGCCCGACCAGAAGGGCGCCGATGGCGGCGCCGACCAGGCTTCCGCGTCCGCCGATGATGACGACCGCGAGCGAGAACACCAGGATCTCGGCGTCGGCCGTCGGATAGAGGGTGAGGAATGCGCCGCCGATCACGCCGCCAAGACCGGCGAGCGCCGTGCCCAGCATGAATGTGCCGAGAAACACGCGGCGAATGTTGATGCCGCTGGCCTCGACCATTTCAGGGTCGTCGACACCGGCACGGATCAGCGCGCCCAGCCTGGTGTGGTTGAGCAGCAGCCACAGTGCTGCGAACACGATGACGCCAAGCACCAGCACGAAGATCCGGAATTTTGGATAGAACACGCCGCCGATCTGCATGGCGCCCTGCAGCATCGGCGGCACCGGAACCGTGAAGGTGTCTCCGCCCCAGATCACCAGCGCGATATCGTTGAGAATGAAAGCGACCCCGAGCGTCAGCAGCACCTGGCGCAGTTCGGCGCCGCGCACGAACCGCATCAAGCCTCGTTCGAGCACCGCGCCAAGCAGCGCGACGAGCGCCATGGCCGCGACCGCGCCGAGCGCGGAACTGCCGCTTGCCTCCGCTACCGAATAGCCGGCGAGTCCCCCGATCAGATACAGCGCGCCGTGCGCGAGATTGACGATCCGCAACAGGCCGAAGATCAGCGTGAAGCCGGATGCGACGATGAACAGCAGCGCCGCGAAGGTGAGACCGTTCAGGATCTGAAAGAGGTTGATCCCCGTCATGAGGCGCCGCCGCCGAGCGCGCCCGGCCGCTGCTCCAGGTACCAGTCGTAGATCTGTTCGCCGGTCCAGAACACGACGTCCTCGTGCTTGCGAATGTGCTCCAATGCGCCGGCGAAATATTTCAGCCGGTGCGGCGCGCCCATGATGTAGGGATGGACGACCAGCGCCATGACGCGGGCGGCGGCTTGCGAATCCGCATGGATCTGATCGAACTGATCGATCGCGCGATCCTGATATTCCGATGCCTTGTGATGCTGGATCAACATCATCGCGACGTCGTTGCATTCCTGGGTATAGGGCACGTTGACGATTGGCTTGGTGCGCGTCTTCAGGACGACCGGCTGGTCGTCGAGCACCCAGTCGCAGACATATTCGAAACCTTCTTCGACGAGAATATCAGGCGTTTCCCAGGTCTCAGTGAGGCCAGGGCCGAGCCAGCCGCGCGGGTTGCGCTTGGTGAAGTCGCGGATGGCATCCTTGGTCTTGCGAATATCCTCGCGCTCGTCGGGCACCTTCTGCATGTTCTTCTGGCCGAAGCCATGACCGATGAATTCCCAGCCGCGTTCGAGCGCTGCGCGCGCGATCGGCTCATAGCTCGCGATTGCCTTGCCGTTGATGGCGAGCACCGCCTTGATCCGGTAACGGTCCAGCACGTCAAGCATGCGCCAGAAACCGACGCGGTTGCCATATTCGTGCCAGGCCCAGTTCGGGATGTCCGGCATCGGAGCGCCGCCTGCAGGCGGCGTCAGCACCGTGCGCGGCATGGTTTCCTTCGGATCCCATTCCTCGACATTGACGATGACCCATACGGCCATGCGCGCCTTGCCAGGCAAGGTGAGCTTGGGCCGTTCGGAGATGGCGGAATAGGTGAGCCGCTCGGTGGGCAACATGGTCAGTTCTCCCGCTGGCCGATGGTGATGAGGATCTCGCCGACACCCTCGATCGCGCCGCGGATGCGGTCGCCGGGGAATACCGGGCCGACGCCGGCCGGCGTTCCCGTCATGATGAGATCGCCGGGGGCAAGCCGATAGGATGTCGAGAGATTGGCGATGATTTCGGGCACATTCCAGATCATCTGGGCCAGGTCGCCGCGCTGGCGCTGGGTCGAGCCGACATGCAGCGTGATCGCTCCGCGCGCGGGATGGCCGATCTCGGCGGCGCGACGGATCAGGCCGCAGGGCGCCGAGGCATCGAAGGCTTTGCCGCGCTCCCAGGGCAGCATTTTTGCCCGCATGTCGCGCTGCCGGTCGCGCCGCGTCAGGTCGATCCCGACGGCATAGCCAAACACGCTGTCGAGCGCGTTGGCGGGAGCCAGGTTGCGCCCTCCGGCGCCGAGTGCGACCACCAGTTCGACCTCGAACTGGAAATCCTCGGTGTCGGGCGGGTAGGGGATCGCCGCGCCGTTCTCGACCACGGCGTCCGATGGCTTCTGGAAAAAGAACGGCGGATCGCGCTCGTCGCCTTCTTTCATCTCGCGGATATGATCGAGGTAGTTGCGTCCGACGCAATAGATCCGTCGCACCGCAAAGCGATCGTCGGTACCGGCGATCGGCAGGGTGGTGGGACAGAGTGTCGGGATCGGGAGAGCGAAGGAGGCCAAGGCAGAATTTCCGTACCGAGTTCAGGCTGCGGTTTTGTTCGGCTGAACGAAGGCACCGAGCTTCCGGATCTCATCGGTCGTGAGGACGAAGCCGAAGGCGGTGCGGATGCAGAGCAGTCCGGCCTCGTGCAGGGCTGGGCCGTCCATTGTCTCCACGCAGTCGCTGACCACGATCACGGCGTAGTCGCGCACATTGGCTGCGGTCGTTGTCGCCAGCACGCAGGAATTGGTGTTCACGCCGGTGATCAGAAGGGTGTTGATGCCGTGGGCGCGCAGCGTGAAGTCGAGGTCGGTGCCGAGGAAACAGTCATATCGCTTCTTGGTGTCGACGACGAGGTCGCGCTCGGAATCGTAAAGCTCCGGGATGATCGCGACACCCGGCATGCCCGACAGATTGTGGCGCAGCACGTTCTTGCGTGTCGCGCTGGGATCCTCCGCGCGTGTGCGCCAGAACGGATTTGAGGCGATCTCCGGCACGTCGCGATATTGCGTCAGCAGGTGGATGACGGGGATGCCGACGCTTCGGCACCAATCGAACAGCTTTCTGTTGGCGGCGATCACCTGCCTGGCGACTTCGGGCGATGTCGGCATGGTCGCGACGTCCATGTCGAGATGACCGCGGTGCAGGTCGATGGCGATCACGGCAGCTTTCGGTCCGTCAACACCGAGGTTCATAGGGCACTCCCTGGAGCAATTGACACCATCGGGTGCCGCCGCATCGGCCACGGCTGAGCGCCCATCATGTCCTGGCGCAAGGGTGCAATACAAAAGCTGGCGCCGTCAAAGAAAATGTATACATTTTTGATGATGGATTGGGCAGGCAGTGGATAATTCATGGCCTTAGTGCCTATAGTGTTGGCTAAATTTGGCTATTCTTGCTCAGCCCGATTTTTTCGCTTGGCTAAGCGAGCCGAATAGATGAGAGATATTGTATACAAATTGACTGGAACCCCGATCGCCATGAGCCGCCAACAAGCCGAGGAGTCATCATCAACGCGCTACGAAGCCGTCGTTGAGAAATTGCGCGCTGCCGTGCTCGCCGGCGAATTCTCAGCCGGCGAGCGTCTGCATGAGATGCGTCTCACCGACCGCCTCGGGGTCTCGCGTACCCCGGTGCGGGCGGCGCTGCAGAAGCTCGCTTCGGAGGGATTGCTCGATTACACGCCGAACCGCGGCTACACGATGCGCGAGTTCAGCGTCGGTGAGGTCGTCAGCGCCTATGAGGTGCGCGCGGTGCTCGAGGGGCTGGCGGCGAGGCTGACGGCAGAACGTGGCCTCAGCGAAGACGATCGGGCGGTGATGGTGCAAGCGCTGCACGACGGCGACGAGCTGCTGCGGCGCTGGCAGTTCTCGGACGAGCACCGTTCGGCCTATGGCGGCATGAATGCCCGCTTTCACGAGACCATTCATGCAGCGGCCGGATCCCGTATGCTCACCGATATGGTTTTCCTGTGTCAACAGGTGCCGGTGTCGTCGCCCCGCAATGTCGTCGCGTTCGAGGAGAAGGATGTCCGGCGCCGGCATGACGACCACCATCGCATCTTCGAAGCGATCATCGGGCGAGAGCCATGGCGCGCGGAGGTTCTGATGCGCGACCATGTGACGAGCGTGAAGTCGTCGCTGGTGCGTTCGCTTTCTTCGCCCGATGCCATGCGGCGATCATTGGATCGCGCGCAGGCGCGATCATGATCAGACACTGCCGCCGCTGCTCTTGGCGTGAGGTTGATTCGATCGATTATCGGGCGCTAACCGAACAGAAGATCTTGTCGACCACGGGCTTGCTGCGATTAGCTGTGACCGCGTCGACCGGCGCAGGTGAGAGTATTTTCTGTCGTCAATCCAACATGCGGATGAGTGATTATTTGTCAGCGCGCTCTGTTTCGTCGGCGAGCTCTCGGGAATTATGACGACAAACGCTATCCACCTCCGAACATGCACCGAGCACGGGCAGGCAACAGATTCTCATGCACGCAAGTGGAAGAGGTTAGCTCGATCCTTGTTGGCCCTTGGTCTCGCCAGGATTCTTCTGCCGCTAGTGCTGGCGTGCGGCACGTTCCCCGCGCTCGCCCAGAGCCAGGGTGGGCCTGCGCCGGCGAGCCGCGAAATAGTTTTTGACATTCCCTCGCAAGATCTTCCGGCGGCGTTGAGCGCTTACGCTGTGAAAAGCGGAACTCAGGTGCTTTACGAGGCGTCTCTTGCGGCGGGCCGAACCTCAATGGCAATCGAAGGCAAATTCACGCCAGAAGCAGCATTGCAGGCTCTCCTGGCGGGAACGGGTCTTGTTGGTCGTCGAACGGATGTGGATGCGATTACGATCACTCCCGAGCCTCGTCTTGCCAAGCTCCCCACCGTCGCGCCGGATGCACGATTTCTTGGCGTGTTGCAGGGTGGCATTCTCGATGCTCTTTGCCAAAATGCTGAGACCCGACCGGGCGACTATCGAATGGCGCTGCAGCTCTGGATCACAACCGTCGGCGCGCTTCAACGCGTCTCCTTGCTGAGCTCCACAGGGGATAGGCGGCGTGATTCGGCTCTGATTGAGAAACTGCGCGGCTTGTCGATACGCGCGCTCCCCCCGCCGGGGTTGACCCAGCCGATCACGCTGGTGATCGAGCCCCGCTCGCCTCTGCAGGGTCCTGAATGCGGCGGCCGTTAGGGGCGCGGGATTTCGAGCATGATCCGGAAAAGTGGAGGCCGGTTTTCCCTCGCGACAAACGCGAAGCGTTTGCGCGGAGATCATGCTCCAACAAAGAGATGAGATCATGACGGCTGGGCTGCGGATGCTGCAATGTCGGTTGTAGTTTGTTTGTTACATTGACTTGTTACCGAACTCACTTGTGCTCTACGGAAAGACGTCCGGTTTCAAGCCGGGTGCTTGAGTCCGTGGTGGTTTCGAATATCGGCCGACCTCGGATTGGGTCTTGCCAAGTGCGTTCCTGAGATTCGGTCGGTCAATGGCAACAACAACCTGGGCGGCATTACGGGATCTGCTTGCCGATCGATATGATGAGCTTAGGGCGCGCCTGGCGCGACGGCTTGGCTCCGAGGAGCTCGCCAGTGAAAGCCTGAATGAGGCCTGGCTGCGGCTCCATCGTCAGGATGATGCTGGCGCGATGCAGAGTCCCATTGGTTATGTGCTGCGCATGGCAGTCAATATCGCGACCGATCATCGCCGCGCGGAGAGCAGGCGTGCACGCCGATCAGAAGTGCGGGCTGCGCTTGAAATTCCCGACACGGCGCCGGACCCAGCGCGTGAGGTCGAAGGGCGGCTTCAATTGGAAGCGCTGCAGCAGGCGATCGAAACCCTGCCGGAACGCTCTCGCGAAATCCTGATCGCGGCGCGACTTCATGGCTTGCCGCAGCAGGACATCGCCGATCGCTTCGGTATCACCACACGCATGGTCAGGATGGAGTTGAGACGCGCGCTCGACCATTGTGAAGCCTGTCTTGAAAAGAAGAAGGCGAATTATTTCCTGTCGGGCTCGTCTCAGTCGTCTAAGGATGAAACACAATGCTTGCCGCCCGTGCCGCCACGCTCAAAGCGGGATGACACGGCATGAATGGACAACCTACGATGACGATGGACGATCCATCTGGCCCAGACGATGCGCTACGGCGCCAGGCCAAGGATTGGGTCGTGCATGTCGCTACCGGTGAGGCGACGCAGGCCGATTTGAGAGCGCTCGAACGGTGGCGCGAGCAAAGTCCACGCCATGACGAGGCTTATGTGCAAGCCTGTCAATTGTGGGCCATGCTCGGGACGCCGCTGCACGCCGCGGCCCGTTCCAGAGGGCGAACGACAGCCTCGCCGATTCCTGTCCTGAACCGACCGGTTGGACGCCGGGTGCTTCTGGGCGGAACGCTCGCCGCGTCGGCGGCCGTCGCCGCCGGCATGATGGTTGTTCGCCCGCCGCTCGAATTGTGGCCTTCGTTCAGCGAGTACGCAGCGGACTACCGCACCGGCGTGGGCGAACAGCGCAGTATCGCGCTGACCGATCGCACCTCAATTGATATGAACACGCGCACGAGCCTCAACATTCGTGAGATCACGGGTGCGGACAGTATCGAACTTATCGCAGGCGAGGCCGCGATTTCGACCGGGCCGCGAGCGGTCATCGTGCAGGCGGCCGCAGGCAGGATCACGGCCGCCAATGCGACATTCACCGTGAGATGCGATGATCCTGAGGTGCGGGTGGCATGCCTTACCGGCCTAATTGAGGTTAGCCATCAGGGGCGTGTGGCAACCGTTCGGCCGCGCGAGCAGGTCGCCTATGCCGCTGGTGATCTCGGTCAGGTCACGGCGGTCAACCCTGAAATCGTTGCGGGATGGCGCGATGGGGTTCTGGTCTTCCAGGACGAGCCATTGGTTCGCGTGATTGAGGAGGTCAATCGCTATCGCGCCGGCCGGATCGTCCTGATGAATGCGGGACTCGGACAACGTAGAATCACGGCGCGCTTCAAGATCGCGCGGCTGGACGCGGTGCTGACCCAGTTCCAGGAAGTGTTCGGCGCGAAAGTCACGTCGCTCGGCGGCGGCTTCGTCCTGCTGACCTGACGAGAAGGCGCCGAGCCTGTCGATCAGACGCGAAATATCCGGAGCACTCGCGCGCGGAAAATTTTTATCGATTTCATTTCCTCTCGGGGAGGCAGGAATCGTCCTTAGGCGGTCGGGATATCCGACGACCGGGCGGCGCCGGAGGGATGCCGCTCGATCCAGTTTCATAGAGAGCCTGCATATGCCCCGCCGCGCCGCCATTGCCCACTCGATCCCGATCCACCGAAACGTCCGCTATGCCACTTTGTTCGCGGGCGTCAGCGTGGTGGCGCTTTTCATAGCGAACCCCGAGGTTGTGGCGCGCCCGCTGGGTAGCTCGGCACCGTCGCCCTCCGCTGCGGCCGTAGCATCGGCACAAACGGCCGCGCAGGACGCAGCAAAAGCAGCGCGACAGGCGCAGGATTCACTGACGCGTGCAACGCAAGCGATCCAGGCCATGCAGGCGGCGCAGACCGCTGCGCGCAGCGCGGCCCAGCAGGCCTCGGGCAGCATCCCCGATGGACTGACGGCGGGCGGGCTGCAGGTCGCGCCGGGCGCCGTGCCCGGCTCCAGTCTGTGGCAGGGCGCACAATTGCCGACGCAAGCCCAGGTGAATGGCCGCACCCAGGTCGATATCCGGCAGACCCAGCAGAAGGCGCTCCTCAATTGGCAGACCTTCAATGTCGGTCGGGAGACCACGGTCAATTTCGATCAGCAGGGCAATGCGTCGTGGGTCACGCTCAACCGCGTGCTTGATCCCACGGCAAGCCCCTCGCGCATCGCGGGCCAGATCAAGGCCGATGGGCAGGTCTACATCATCAATCGCAACGGCATCATCTTCACCGGCACGAGCCAGGTGAATGTCGCGAGCCTGACGGCCAGCGCGCTCGACACGCCGGATGCGAAATTCCTGAGCGGCATCGTGACGCCACGCTGGGAGATCGAGGCGAGCTTCGCCGCAGCTCCGGGCGTCACGGCAGGCGCGGTCAAGGTGGAGGCTGGTGCGCGCATCGAGGCGGGCACCCAGGGGCAAGTGCTGCTGCTCGGCGGCACGGTCGAGAACGCCGGCACGATCCGTACGCCGGACGGCCAGACGCTCTTGGCCGCGGGCGATGCCGTGCATCTCAAGGCCAGCACCGATGCCGCGCTGCGCGGCTATCTCGTCGAGGTGGATGGCGAGGGCGCTGCGGTCAATCGCGGCGACATCCTCGCCGAGCATGGCAATGTGACGCTTGCCGCCAAGGATGTCTTCGCCGGCGGCCGGCTCGGCGCCACAACCAGCGTGTTGGCGAACGGCTCGATCACCCTGCAGGCGCGCTCCGACACCGCTTACGATCCGGTGGCTCCCGGCAACCCGGAACCGCGCCGGCCGTTCCAGCACAGCGGCACGCTGACGATCGGCGAGGGCGCCCTGATCGATGTCATGCCGGATCTCGCCGATGCGACCACGGTGGCCGGGCGCTCGCTGCTCAACCCGTCGACAGTGTCGCTCTATGGCAACCTCATCGACATCCAGAGCGGCGCCACGGTGCTCGCCTCCGGCGGCGAAGTCAGTGCTACCGCGCGAGAGAATCCGAACGATGTCGTGCTCGCCAACAGGCCGGACCGGAGCCGGATCTATATCGACGCCGAGGCCGTGATCGACGTCTCGGGCACGCGCGGCGTCATGATCCCGGTCGAGCGCAATTTCATCGAGGTGGAGCTGCGTGGCCACGAGCTGCGCGACAATCCGCTGCTGCGCCACTCGCCGCTGTACGGTCAGAAGGTCTGGATCGACGTCCGCAAGACCGGCCGCTTCAGCGATCCGCTGATGCAGGACGTCGAGTGGTTCGCCGGCGAGCCGGGGGTCTGGTACGGCTCGCCGCTGTTCGACGCCTCCGGCTATATCGGCCTGGTGCGCCGTGGCATTGGCGAGCTGACCTCGCGCGGTGGCGCCATCACCCTGGCGGGCCACGGCGACATCGTGGTGCGGGACGGCGCCACCCTTAACGTCAGTGGCGGCACGCTGGATTACAGCGCGGGATACGGGCGGGTCTCCAGCCTGCTGTCGAACGGCCGGCGCGTCAGCATCGGCGATGCGCAATGGGGGCAGACCTATGATGGCCTGGCCGGCCAGTTCATTCGCGACCATGCGCGCTGGAATGCGCGCGAGATCTGGACCTCGCCGCTGCTGTCGGGAGGACATTGGGAGACCGCCGCGACCGAGGGGCAGGCGGCCGGCACGGTCAGTCTGAACGCCCCGCGGGTGGTGCTCGACGGCATGGTCGCCGCCTATGTCGACCCCGGCACACGGCCCAAGGCCGGCGAACCGGCGCCGGTCGGCGGCAAGCTTGTGCTCGGCGACGCAGGCGCCGTTGAGGACAATAATCGACTTACCAATTACCGCCTGGCCGGTGCGATCCTGCAGAACGAGATCGCGAGGCTGACAGAAGGCTTCAACGTCGGCACGGAGCTTGCGGACGATTTCGTGACCACCGTGTCGGCGGATCGTCTCAAGGAGGGCGGCGTCGGTCGGCTTGAGGTCTACGCCAACGACAAGGTGACGGTGGCGGCCGATACCGACATCGAGCTCAGAGATGGCGGCGGTGTGAAAGTCACCGCTGGCGCCATCGACGTGAATGGCCGCATCGCGATAGCCGGCGGCAGCATCACGCTTGCCACCGCCTACACCTACACCTCGCTTGGCGCGGCGGATCAGCAGACCATCCGGTTGAGCCGCGAGGCTATTCTCGACACGGCGGGACGCTGGACCAACGACTTCCGCTTGCCTTTCGCGACTGCCGCAGCCCGCAACGGCGGCAGCATTTCGCTTGTTGCCGGCGAACCGGAAGAGACCGGTGTGCGCACCGTGCAGGGATCGATAGAGCTCGAAACCGGCAGCGTGATCGACGTCTCCGGCGGCGGCTATCTCGACGCGAAGGGCAAGCTCACCCTCGGCGATGGCGGCACGATCACCATTGCCACCGACAGGCTGACATTCGGCGCCGAGCTGCGCGGCCACGCGCTGGCGACGGAGACCATCGCAGGCCGGGGCGGCACCTTAAGCGTCACCTCCAACGACATCTACATCAGCAATGCACCGCTGTTGCCCGATGGCACGCTGGGCGCGGGCATGTCTGCGCCGAAGGAACTGCGGCTGAGATCCGATGTCGCATTCAGGGCCGGTTCGCGCGTTCCATTGCCGTTCGCATACACGGCATCGCTCGCATCATCGGGAGAAACGGTCCTTGCGCTTGCCTATCCGAGATTATCGGATGCCGAACCGCTGCTGGTGCATGCGGATTGGAAGGTGCCGAATGGCGTGTCCTATGTGAGGGCAGGCGGCCAGTATTTCTATAGTGGCAGTACGGTTCCAGCCGGGACACGGCTCACGTACTGGGCCTATTCCATTCCAGCAGGATTTGTCGTTGCGGCCGATGCCTTTCCTAATGGCATTCCGCTGACATCGCCGGTCTTGCTGCAGGCGCTTCCCGGCAGTGTTGCGCCCAACGACGTGGTCGTATCGGCCGGAACGATCGTTCCCAAAGGAACGGTCTTCGAACAGGCCATAGCCGTCATGCCGCCCGTGAACCTGGCGCCGAACTTCTTCGCGGAGGGCGGGTTTACGCGGTACGCGCTCAATGGCCTGACGCAACTGACGATCGAGGCCGGCACGAGTCTTGCGCCGGTCGCATCGACGCGGCTGATCACTGGCGACCCGCGCTCGTTCGCCATGTCCACGGCGCTCGCCGATCTTGGCCACATCGTCGTTCAGCCGGCGGAGGTCAGACACGCCGTCAGCCTCGATCTCGAAGCCAGCCAGGCGCTTCTTACGGTCGGCCTTTATGCAATCACCAAAACGGGCGCGATCGGTACGCTCCTGATGGGCACCGACAGCGAGATCGCGGTCGATGCCGGCGGCTCGGTATCGCTCAGCGCCGCTGGCCGCGTCGAGGTCGGCGGCACGATCATCGCGCCTGGCGGCACGATTCGTCTCGCCATATCCGAGACCGCGGCCGCTGCCCCCGGCCTAGTGTTCGCGCCCGACCGCGCGGTGTGGCTGACCTCCGACGCGCGTCTGCTGGCGCAAGGCACGACGGCGTTGAACCCGAATGCCTTCGGCCTGCGTACCGGCGCGGTGCTCGACGGCGGCTCCGTCGTGCTCGACGCGTCATGGAACGGCTATGTGGTGACCGAGGCTGGCTCGCTGATCGACGTGTCGGGCGCATCCGGGGTTCTCGACCTTCCAGTGACATCAGGAGCCGGCGTCAACCTCCTTCGCACGGCGCGCTTCGGCACGACGCCGACTGCGGTCTGGAGCAATGCGGGCAGCATCACGATCTCTGCCCATGATGGCGGCTATCTGGAAGGCTCGTATCGCGCGGAGCGGTCGCATTCGCTTGCCGCCGGCGGTTCGATCTCGGTTGTCAGCAATTTCAAGAATCCCGCTGGTCCGGCTGACTCGCTGTCGACTGAAATCGTCCTGCGGCAGTCCGGAACGCGGCTGCCGGCCAATCTAGCGCCGGGCGCCGTGCCTGGTACATCGCTTGCCAAGCTCTATGTCGCGGCCGATGCGCTCAGTGAAGCAGACTTCGATCGCATCACCGTGTCCGCGGACGCTGCCATCAACTTCGATGGAGATGTGACACTCGGCGCGCGGCGTGCGCTGACGATCGACTCGCGCATCATGCGCGCGGTTGCCACCGCTGAGGCTCCGGAGCCGGTTGTGCGGCTGAGCGCACCCTATCTCACCGTCGGCAATCTGGGGATCAGCCGCCAGGGCAACATGGCGGCAGCGTCGGGCGGCACCGGCGCGTTCGAGCTGTCAGGCGCTTTGATTGATCTTGCCGGCAATCTGCATCTGCAGGGCTTCGGCAGAGCAAGCGTTCAAAGCAGCGGCGATCTGCGTCTCGCGGGCGTCGCGACATACCAGGCACCGCTCTTCGACGAGAACGGCCAGCCGGTCATGGTCGAAGTCAGCGGACGGCTCCAACAGGCCACCGGAACACTTCCCACCGGTGCGCTGCGCATCGTCGGTGAGCTCGATCTTTCGGCCACGCAAATCTATCCCACGATGGCGGCGCGATATGCGCTTGAAGCAAGCGGACCGGACGGATCGATTCGCTTCAGCCGCGCCAACGCGGCCGCCGAGCCTGCGCTGCCGTTCTCGGCCGGTGGCGTGCTGACGGTCAAGGCGGCCCAGATCGAACAGGCGGGCGTACTGCGTGCGCCGTTCGGCCAGATCACGCTCGACGCCGGCGCGGCAGGCACCGTGACGCTCGCGGCGGGCAGCGTCACTTCGGTCTCCGGCGATGGCTTGCTGCTGCCTTACGGCATCGTCGAGAACGGCGAGACCTGGAAGTTTTTCGCGGGACAGGGGCTGCCTTTCCAGCTGAGCGACAATTCGATCGTCGCGCCGCCGGCCAAGCGGCTGACGCTGAGCGGCGCCAAGGTTGATTTTGCCGCGGGCGCACAGATCGATGTTTCTGGTGGCGGCGATCTCGTCGGTACCGAGTTCATTCCGGGCAACGGTGGCTCGCACAACATCCTGGAAAGCCTCCCGGGTGCGCCGGTCTTCGCGGTGTTGCCGGGCTATCGCGGCGTCGCTGCGCCGGTTGACCCGGACGCGGGACGAAACGTACCGCTCGCGGCTGGCGATAGCGTCTGGCTTGCCGGTGTGCCGGGCCTTGCTGATGGCTATTACACGCTGCTGCCGGGCGCCTATGCCATGCTCCCCGGTGCCTTCCGCGTCACCCTTCAGAACACGACGAGCGATGTGCGCCTCGGCGCTTACGCCATGCCTGACGGTTCCTACCTCGCCGGCGGCTATCGTGCCGGCGATGGAGGTGCAACCCGCGATGCGCGTACCTCGCTCTTCCGTGTGATGCCGGGCGAGACCGTGCGGAGCTACAGTCAATACGTCGAACACAGGGCGACCACGTTCTTTGCCGCTGCGGCCGCGAAGGTGGGCGGGCTGGCGCCGCGGCTGCCGACCGATGCCGGGCATGTGGTGTTCAACGCGTCGTCGTCGCTGGTGCTCGACGGCACGGCGCGCTTCGACGCCGCGACGGGTGGGCGCGGTGGCCTTGCCGATATCGTCGCTCAATCGATTGCAGTCGTGCGGGCCGGGCAAGGTCCAGTGGACGGGTATGCGCTGACGATCGATGGTACCTCGCTCTCGCGTCTCGGTGCCGACAGCCTCTTGCTCGGCGGCACACGGCTCACGCAGACCAGCAAGACCACCATCGATGCGCGCTCCGGACGCGTGTTGATCGCCAACGACGACGCTTCGGCGATCGTCGGGCCGGAGGTGCTGGTCGTCGCCAGGGGAAGCGTCGGCGATCCGGCCGGCGGCGAGATCGTGGTGGCTTCGGGCGCCGTTATTCGCGCCGAGGGTGCGGTTACCGGCGATGCTTCGGACCGGATCGTCATCGGCATGCAGCCGACAGCGGGCGGGCCGACTGGCAGCGGCGATGGTGCGGCGCTCATCGTCTCTAACGCGCCAGGCACCCGGCTCGATCGTGCCGACCGGCTCGCCGGCGCTGATGGCATCGAGCCGGGACGGGTGACGGTCGGCGATGGCGCGGTGCTCGAAGCCGGCAGCACGCTCGTGATCGATGCGACCGCCGATACCGTGATCGGTGCGGGCGCTCGTCTGGATACGCCGTCGCTCGAGATCGCCTCGAGCCGGATCGGTTTCGGCGCCGTACCGGTCGGCACTGGCGGCCTCGTCCTCGACAATGCGGCGCTTTCTCGTCTTGGCGACGCCAGGCGTCTCATCCTGCGCAGTTACAGCACCATCAACTTCCATGGCGCACCGACGGTCGGCAGGACCGACGGCGCTGGCCGACCATTGCTCGGCGATCTCGTGCTCGATGGCGTGCTGATGCATCGCGGGACCGGCAATGCGACCGTGCAGGCGAAACTTCTGACGCTACGCAACAGCAACGGCATCGTCGTCGGCGACGATCCGTCGGCAAGCGGCGAGTTGACCATCAGGGGCGGCTCGATTGTCGTCGACCACGGCGCAAACCACATTCGTGGCTTCAGCACGGTCACCTTCGCCGCCAAACGCGATCTGACCTTCGCCGGCACGGGCGAACTGACGGTCGGAACTGCCGGCGCCGCGAGCAACGTGGTGCTCGCCGTCGGATGGATCAAGGGCAGCAGCGGCGCCACCCAGCGCCTGACCGCGACGGGTGACCTCTCCATGTTCGCGAGTGCAGGGACGGTGGTGCCGAACAGCGGCGACTTCGGCGCCTCGCTGACGCTCGCCGGACGCAATCTCGATATCGGAGGCGTTGTCGATCTGCCGTCTGGCGAGCTCACGCTCGATGCGACGAACTCGCTGATCATCGGCGGCACCGCGCGCCTGGTGACGGCGGGTCGTGCCAGCACCTTCTTTGATCAGACGCGCGTGGTTCCCGCCGGCGATGTGACGTTGGTCGCCCGCACCGGCAATATTGACGTGCATGCCGGTGCCATGATCGACCTTTCCGCTGGTGTCGCCGGCGGCGAGGCGGGCACGCTCGGCGTGCAGGTACCGAGCGGCGTCCTGAACCTGGCCGGCAGCATCGCCGGTGGCAGCTTCGCGCTTGATGCAAGTACCGTCCCGAACTTTGGCGCGCTCAACGCCACGCTTAATACCGGCGGCTTTGCCGACAGCCGCACATTCCGTGTCCGATCGGGCGACCTCATGCTCGATGGCACAACACGCAGCGGTGCTCTCAGCGTCACGGCCGACGCCGGCAGCATCATCATCGCACCGGGCACAGTGATCGATGCGAGCGGCGCAAAGGGCGGCATCGTCCGGCTCGTCGCAGCGCAAAGCCTGGTGATGCGTGAAGGCGCAACTATCATCGCCCGCGGCAGCGAGGGACGCGGGGGCCGTGTCGACTTCGTCGCTGGCTCCGGCACGCTGGCGCTGAATGCCGGGGGGATCATCGACGTCACCGGAGCGACGCGGGAGGGCCGCATTCATCTGCGCGCCGGGCGCGACAGCGCGACTTCCGGCTTCCGTCTGGCCGAAGCGTCTGCGACCTTCATCGGCGCCGAGCGCGTCGATGCCGAGGCGGTTTGGACCTATGACGGCGTGAGTCGGCTCGACGCAGCGAGGCTCAACGCCGCGCTCGCCGACGCCGAGGCTTTCATGGGTGCCGAGAAGAGCGCCATCCTGGCCCGTCTCGGCCGCAGCGGCGACAGCGGCTTCCATCTTGTCTCCGGAATCGAGATGCGTTCCTCGGGCGACATGACAGTTGCCGAGGATCTCGACCTTGCAGGCAAGCGCCCGGGTGGCGAGGTGGGCGCACTGACGCTGCGCGCTGCCGGTGACCTTAAGATTGACAAGACCATCAACGACGGCTTCGATGGCTTCGGCTGGGTGCCCGGCGGCGTTATCAACGGGGTGGTTTCGGACTATCAGCCGACTATCCGCGGCACGCTCAGGGCGGACGACAGCTGGTCCTATCGGCTTGTTGGCGGCGCCGATACCAGTTCGGCCGATCCCTTGGCCTTGCGATCGTCGTTCGACCTGCCGGCCAATTCCGGCAACGTGGTGCTCGCGACCGACGTGATCATCCGCACCGGCACCGGCGACATCGATATCGCCGCAGGTCGAGACATCGTCTTCACCTCCGGCAAGAAGATGCTGATCTACAACGGGACGGATACCTCAAGGAGCATCGAGCTCGACAAAGCCATTGATTTCGTCACCGGCCGGCTCCGACCCGAATATACCGGCTGGAAGGTTCTCGGCAATTTCACCGACTATAATCGCCCCGCCGCCGTGATTTACACCGCCGGCAGGGTCGCTGGCCCAGGTGCGGTTTATTTCTCGACCGACACGCTCGCGTCCGGGAAGCAAAATTATAAGCCGCTGGTGACCTACGCAGAGGGGGGTGGCGACGCGCGCCTGACCGCTGGCGAAGACGTCGCGGGCGTCTCGCGTGTCGTCACCTGGCAGTGTAACGGCCGCAATGGCGCGTGCTCGTCAGTCGGACGCGCGACCGGAAGCCAGTTCATCGCCGATTGGCTGATGCGCCAAGGGCAGATGGCCGCGGATGGGGTGAATTTCGCCGTAGCCGGTTCGGGGGCGTCGCGGCCGGGCCAGGTCCTCAATACGGCCTGGGCGGTCGACTACGGCAAGTTCAAGCAGGGCGTCGGCGCATTGGGCGGTGGCGACCTCAGCGTGACAGCCGGTGGCCGCATGGACAACATGACGCTCGCCGTGCCGCACAGCGGCTGGCTCGCAGCCGGCAATGGGGCGACGCTGGCGCCCGCCACAACGCCCATCAATGCAACCCTGCTCACCTACGGCGGCGGCGATCTCAACGTCAGCACCGGCAGCGACGTCACCGCCGGCATCTTCTATGTCGGCCGTGGCGTCGGGACGCTCGATGTCGGAGGCGCAATGGGATCGGTCACCCTGCCGAGCGGCGCGCATTTCGACAATGTGCTGGCGCTGGCCGACGCCAAGATTGCGATCACGGCCCGCGGCGACATCAATATCGGCGCCGTCTTCAACCCGACGCTGCTCGGCACGACGAACGGTGCGAGCTCAAGTTATGATCTGCCGGAAGGTATCTATTTTTCGACCTACACCGAGAGAAGCGCGGTCGCGATCACGTCCAATGCCGGCAATATCCGCCTGTCGACCATGCAGGAGATGGATGCCAACATGAAGGATACGCTGGTCGGGCTGGGCGATCCGAGCCAGGGCAGAAAGGATCCCGCGAATACCGCCAATCACAAGCTTTATTGGGGCCTTGCCTTCACCCTCTATCCCGGCACGCTCGATGCGATCGCCTTCGACGGCAGCATCTCGGTGGGCGCGCCGTGGGACTACGGACTGACGCAGGTCGAAGGCGGCGGTCTGACCCTGATGCCGACGCGCAACGGTAACCTCACGCTGCTCGCGGCCGAGACCGTCGACCTGCAACGCGTGAAAAACAACTTCAGTGTTTCCGACGCCGATCCCAATCTTGTCGCAAACCCGTTCAGGCCAGGCTCGATCTTCTATCGCGACGTGCTGTTCTACACGACGCAACTGCTGAATCCGCGCCAGGGGATCCCCGGATCCGACCTTTCGCTGACGCATGACCGCAATCTCTTCCGTGCCGATGACACGGACCCTGTTCGCATCTATGCCCGCGACGGCAGCATCCTGTTCGGGCCGACCTTCTTTTCGGCGAAACCGGCCTCGATCCAGGCCGGACTCGACATCGTCGATCTGAGCTTCGTCGGCCAGAACCTGCGGTCCGATCAGGTGACGACGATCAGGGCTGGCCGCGACATCGGTCGCCGTGCCGAGGTCACCACCGGCGGAGTCCTGGTCGATGCGACCGCAGGTCACAATGCAGGCACCATGATCAAGCTTGGCGGACCGGGCTTGCTCGACGTCATCGCGGGACGCGATCTCAACCTGTTCTCGGCCGACGGCATAGAAACGGTCGGCAACCAGCTCAATCCACATCTGCCGGCCGATCAAGGCGCAAGTGTTGTGCTGACCATCGGCGCGGGCCAGCAAGGACCGGACTACAAGGCGTTCGCGGCCGCCTATCTGGATCCGGCGTCCCGCGGAGTCCCTGTGCGCCATTACGCCGATAGACTGGTCGCGTACATGCGCGACGAGTCCGGCCATGCCGATCTCACCGAGGCGGATGCCTGGACAGCCTTCCAGGCTTTGCCGGAAAGCCGACGCAGCGCTTTCATCCGCACCATGTTCTATGAGGAGCTCGCCACCGTCGGCGCGGAGGGCGCCATCTCGAAAAACTATAACGCCGGCTACGATGCGATCGCTGCCATGTTCCCGGCTGCCAAAGGCAGCTATGCCGGCGACCTGTCGATGATCTACAGCCAGGTGAAGACCATGCAGGGCGGCGGCATCGACATTCTTGCGCCGGGTGGGCGCATCGATGCCGGACAGGCGGTGCCGTCGCGACAGAGCCTGCTCGACGGGTTGGGCAGGGTGATCCAGCCGAAGACGCCCGATCGGCTCGGCATCACCAGTGTGCGCGGCGGTGACATCAGGATCTTCCTCGAAGGCAGCATGACGGTGAACTCGTCGCGCGTCTTCACGCTCGGCGGCGGCGATATCCTGATCTGGTCGTCGAACGGCGATATCGATGCCGGCAAGGGCGCCAAGACGGCGCTGCTCGCGCCGCCGCCACGCATCATCTTCGATCCCGCAAGCGGAACCTTCAGGACCGAATTCACGGGCGAAGCCACCGGCAGCGGCATCGGCACGCTGATCACAAGCGCCGCTCAGGAGCGGGGCGACGTCAGTCTGGTCGCCCCGCGCGGCCGGGTGGATGCAGGCGATGCCGGCATTCGCGTCTCGGGCAATCTCGTGATTGCGGCGCTCGAAATCCGTGGCACCGACAACATCCAGGTGAGCGGCACGTCGATCGGGGTGCCGACCAACACGACCGACACCGGTGCGCTGACGGCAGCTTCCAACACGGCGGCGGCAACGCAACAATCCGGTTTGCCGGCGCAAGCCGCGAACTCGGACCAGTCCTCGATCATCGTCGTCGAGTTTCTCGGCTTTGGGGGCGGTACCGGAGAAACCCCGGACAACGTCGAAGAAGACCGGAGGAGAAGCCAGAGTCAGAGAAGTTACGATCCGACCAGTTCGGTGCAGTATGTCGGGGTCGGCCAACTCACCAGCGAGCAATTGCGAAAGCTTACGCCGGACGAACAGCGTAAGCTGGCCGTGCAATGAGTCTCTCGCCTCGGACGGCCACGACCGGCGAATGTCCGGTATCGGTGGTTGCGCCTCCGCGATTTGCCGGGCACATTTAGATCATGATCCGATTGGACGGGATCGGATCATGATCTGATCTCTTTGTTTGAGCATGATCTCCGCGCAAACGCTTCGCGTTAGGGAAAACCGGTTTCCACTTTTCCGGATCATGCTCTAGCTCTTACCATCGCATTTGGGCATGAAGCCATTCACATCCCGCACCAGATCAGGCATCACCTCCTCGGCGGAACGTTTGCCCGTCACCAGGCTTTCGGTGTGGTTCTTGATCACCTCGATGATCTTCAGGGAGTTTTCACCCGGAAATGATGTCCAATCCGTCAGCACCGGTAATTGTTGAATGCTGGTCATGTGGTTGGGGTTCTTGGCATAGAACGGGCCGAGGAGATCGGGCGACTTCACGGCGATCTCGTTGCCGGGCATGTAACCGGTATAGTTCACCATGAGCGTCTGACCGATCGGGCCGGTGACGAACTTCACATACTCCCACGCTGCTTTCTGCCGCTCCGCATCTTTGGCGAAGACCATGGCGACATTGCCGCCCGCCGGCAGCTTGCCCTCCGGTGCTGACAACGGAAACGCGACAGTCCTGAAAGCAAAGCGGTTGCCGATCTGGCGGTCCGCCGCAGCCACATAGGACGTGGAGTCGACGAGGATGGCGACGCTGCCGGCCACGAATGACTGACGCGCCTGGCTGATACCGAAGTTGGGCATTCCTGACTTGCCAAAAGACTCCAAGGTCTTCAGCGCCCACATGCCGGCATCGTCACCGAACGCTATTGTGCAGCCGTCGGCCTTCAGCATGTGCCCAGCGCGGCTGGTGACGAGTGACTGCAGCAGCCAGTTTCCGGTTTGGTCCCATTGGTAGTAAAATCCGGTCACGCCAGCTCCCGCACTTGCCTGAATTTTCTGACCTGCGGCGATGAGTTCGGGCCAGACCTTGGGCAGGGCAGCCGGATCGAGACCGGCCTTCTTCACGAGGTCGGCGTTCACATAGAGCACCGGCGTTGAGACCGCGAAAGGCAGACCGTAGAGCTTGCCTTTCCATTGGCCGAGCGCTGCGAGCGTGGCGTAGTAGCCAAGTTTGTCGAAGCCACCATCCGACGCGACGAAGGCATCAAGCGGTACGCCGAGGCCGCGATCAACGAACAAGCCGATCTGGTTGATGCCGTTGAATGCGACATCCGGCAGGCGGCCGGTGATCTGGTCGCGCAGGATCTGCTGTGCTGCCTCTTCGTATCCGGCCGCCGGATTGCGAAACTTCACCTTGATGTCGGGATGGGTCTCGGTGAAGCGCTTGGCCAGCTCCTGCTGAAGAGCATTGAAGGTCCCCGGCGTGGTGTAGAGCACGTCGAGCGTCACCTCCGCATGGGCGGGGGCGACCGCCAGCGCGGTCAGGAATGCGGCGCCCGCGACCCTCAAGACGGAACGTGCCAGCAATCTGTCGAGCATGATAATCTCCCTTTGGTCACTTCATGGCAGTGGTTGTCAGCCCGTCGATGAAGCGGCGCTGGGCGAAGAGGAAAGCGAGCAGCAGTGGGGCGACGATGATCGTGGCGCCAGCCATGAGCGGGCCGAGGAATTGGCCGGCCTCGTCATCGCGGAACAGGAGGATGCCGAGCGCTGGTGTCGAGATCTCCTCGCTTCGCACGGCAATCAGCGGCCAGAACAAGTCGTTCCAGTGGGCGACCACCGAGAAGATGCCGAATGCGGCGAGCGCGGGGGCACTCATGGGGATCATCATGCGCCAGATGATCTCGAACTCACCGAGCCCATCGAGCCGGGCGGCGTGGATGATTTCGTCGGGGATGGATCGGAAGAACTGGCGCAGCAGGAAGATGCCGAAGGCCGAGATGATCCAGGGAAGAATGAGAGCCGCGTAGGTGTCGAGCAGCCCGAAGACGTAGAGCAGGACAAAATGAGGAATGGCCAGTGCCTGCGGTGGCACGAGAAGGGCCACCAGCACCGCGGAAAACAAAGTGTCACGCCCACGGAAGCGCAGCTTGGCGAGCGCGTAGGCGCATGGCACGCAGATCACGAGCTGCAGCGTGAAGATGACCCCGCAGACGAAGACGCCATTGAGCAGGAAGCGGCGCATCGGCGCCGCGGTCAGCGCAACGCGATAGTTCTCGACGCCGTGGAAGGTTTTTGGCCAGAGATGGAAGTCGGGTTGAAAAATCTCGTCCGGTGGCTTCAACGACAGGCTGACCATCCACACGAAAGGAAGCAATGCAAATGCCGCGGAAGCGACGAGCAGAGCGTGGCGTGCGATGCGTCCTGCGAGCCGGTAGCGAGGGCGATGCGCGTTCATGAATAGTGCACCCGGCGTTCGATGAGCCGCGCCTGGGCGAGCGTGAGAGCGACCACGATCGCAAGGTAGACCACCGTGAGGGCTGCGCCGTAGCCGGTGCGCAGATAGTCGAAGCTCTCGGAATAGAGCCGGTTCAGCAGGACCTCGGAGGCGTAGTTCGGGCCGCCCTGGGTGAGCACGCGCACACTGTCGAACACCTCGAAGGCGCGGCTTGCGGTGAGGATGACGACGAACATGGTGACCGGCCCCAACATGGGGAGAGTCACGATCCGCAGCCGGTCAAAGGGGCCATCCGCGCCGTCGATCGCGGCCGCATCGTAGAGCTGCTGGGGCACTGCTTTCAGGCCTGAGACAAAGAGCACCATGGCGAAGCCAAAGCCCTGCCAAATGCCGATAAGGGCCAGGGCGAGGAGTGCCGTGTGCTCGTCCCGCAGCCAATTGATTCCGGTCACGCCGAACGTGGCGAGCGCCCGGTTGACCAGGCCGATGCTGGGATGAAGCATGGTGCCCCACACCACGGCCATGGCCGACATGGTGGACATGACCGGCAGGAAGTGCACCGCGCGATAGAAGCTGCGCAAGCCGGCGCTAGCCTCGATGAGCAGAGCGACGACAAGACCAAGCCCCACCGTCCCCGGCACCACGATCGCCACATAGACGCAGGTGTTGATCAGGGCCTTCCAGAACGGCGGGTCCGCCCACAACGCAGCAAAATTCCTGGTACCGATGAAATGGAAGGTGGTGGCGCCCAATTGCCAGTCGGTGAACGAGAACAGGATCACCGCCGCGGCTGGGCCAAAGAGCAGGCAGATGAGCAGGATCAAGGCCGGGGAAACGGCGAGCCAGCCGACAGCGGCCTCGGTCGCCTGATGCCGATGACGGGCGACCGGACGGCTGCGGCACTGGATCGAGGCCGTCACGTCCATGCCGGCACCCGCTCGACATTGCTGCAGCGTCTGCCGCTGTCGTCGAACTGCATCAGCCGCGCGGCATCGACCTTGAGCGCCACCGCGCTGCCCAGGGACAAGCGCGGTTCGTCGGGGGCAGTGCGGATCACCACGGTTTCGGGGCCGCCAAGGAGCGCCACATGCACGAAGATGTCGGAGCCGAGATTTTCAAGATTCGTCACCGTGCCACCGGGCAGCCCATCGGTTGGGGTGGTCAGGACCGCCGCTTCGGGACGAAATGCGAGGTGTTTCGTCTGCGGCGCAAGTGCTGCCGATAGGTTCGGTCGGTCATCCGCCCAATGATCGCGAACGACCACGTTGATCTTGGGGCTGCCGATCATCTCGGCCACTCTGAGATCCCGCGGGTCGCGATAGAGCTCTTCCGGAGGGCCGACCTGGAGCAGTTCGCCGCCCATCATCACGGCCACGCGGTCCGCCATCGTCATGGCCTCCGACTGGTCGTGCGTGACATAGACGAAGGTCACGCCGAGCCGGCGGTGGAGCGCGGTGATTTCTGTCCGCATCTGCACTCGGAGCCTGGCGTCGAGATTGGACAGCGGCTCATCCATCAGAAAAACGGTGGGGTGCCGCACCATGGCGCGGCCGAGGGCGACGCGCTGGCGTTGCCCGCCGGAAAGCTGGCCGGGCTTGCGGTGAAGCAGATGGGCCACGTCGAGCATGGCGGCGGTCCGCTCCACCTCCGTGTGGATGCTCCTTTCGATGCCGGTGCGTCCCGGCAGGAGCCGCCCCAGGAACGGCAGGCGCTGTGCGAAGGAGAGCCGCCGCGTGCGCAAGGGCAGGGCGATGTTGTCGAATACAGTGAGGTGGGGATACAGGGCGTAGGATTGAAACACCATGGCGACATCCCGGTCCTTTGGACGGGCTCCATCCACGGACCGGCCGCCGACGCTCACTTCGCCCGCATCCTGGTCCTCAAGCCCCGCGATGATGCGCAGCATGGTGGACTTGCCGCAGCCGGACGGCCCCACCAGGGTCAGGAATTCACCGTCCCGGATCTTCAGGGAGACTCCCTTGAGGACCGACACCTCCCCGTAGCGCTTCTCGATGCCGCGCAGCTCGATCTCAGCCACGGCCGCCTCGCTGCAGCGCATTGCCATCCATGCCGGAGCCGCGCAGCCCCAGATGAGCAAGGACGGTGGGTGCGATATCGATGACCGAGGCTGCTTCGGAGCGCACCGCTCCGGCCAAGAAGCCCGGACCCGAGATCATCAGGAAGGGGGACTGCTCGGCCGTGCCGAGCCCACCGTGCTGACCCGCGCCGATGATGTCTTCCTTGCCTTCCGAACGCTTCGCGGCGAAGCTTGTCCCGACAACACCGAAAGCGTTGGGAGCTTCGGTCGCGCGCATGGCGACGGCGCAGGCGAGTCCGTTGTCGACGGACTGGCCAACACGGTGCAGCTCGGCCTTGCGCAGGACGGTGCCAGCCCAGTCCTGGCCGGACAGGAAGCTCGCGATCCCCGCCTCGCGCTCAGCGGCGCGCGGGTGAAGATAGATCAGTGCCGAAGTGCCGTTGGAGGCCACCACCACGTCGTCGGAATCGAGACTTTCCTTGAGGCCCGCGGCGACCAGCTCCGCCTCGATGTGGACGACGCCGCTTACTGTCTGATGACCATGGTCGGATCCAAGCAGAAAGAGCACATCCTCGCCGTGCGGCAATCGCGCCACGGCGTCCATGACGTGCTTTGCGTTACGGTCGGCTTCCTTGAGAATGGCCAAATGTTCGGGAGAGCCCAGCGGCAGCGCGTGCTGAGACGAGTCGGGTTCGCCGAGCCACATCAAGGCGAGGGCGGGAGGACTCGGGGCCAGTACGGCCTCCGCAATGAAGCGCTCGGTCATGGCCCGATCGCCAGCCGCGTCCAGCGTCACGCGAAGCTGCTCGGCCTCGGATAACGCGATGCGGTCTCGGCCGAACGAGCCGGCGCGATGATAGATGCGTCCGTGGCCGTCGGGATCGTGCGCATAAGCCGCACCAGGCGACACGTTGCTGAAGATCACCGCGCCACCGTGGTCACGCAGACGTTCGGCCAGCGTCGGAGCGGCGAGGCTGCGTCCGCTGACACGCCGCTTGTGCTGGAGAAAATCCGGCCGGCCGGCATCGTGGCGCACGAGGTGGCCGTCCTCGACGAGAGCCATGGTGTTGCCCTGGAGTCCGTGGCGTGCGGGCAGGCAGCCGGTGGCGAGACTTGCCGAAACGACACGCGTGCACGACGGAAAGACCGTGCCGTAAGCCGAGAACTGTTCGGCGCGCGCGGCGAAGGCGGAGAGATGTGGCGTCGTCTCGGGGCCGACGAGGTCCCGGCGCAGGCCGTCAAGGATGACAAGGATTGCGCGGCGCATGTTCACGCCTCGATGTCGTTGAGCGGGACGGGGAAGATGTCGTCGTTGCGCGGCGGGGCGCCGGTGCGACCAGCTTTCAGCCGCCCTGGCCACCCGCAGAACTCTCCGTTCACGTCCGAAGAGACGGCGATAGGCGCCCGTTCACCACTTTGCATGTCGTTCCACCGTTCGAGCTCATGGGAGAGCTGTGCACTTTGGTCGAGCTTCTATCGAGGACTGAAGACACTTTTGTGACTTGCTCGGCACATTTGTTCCAGCGCATGAATTGCGATATGGATCGGTGCAGCAGGGAGGCCGGATGTGCTGGACCAAGCAAACAAGGACGAGAACGAGCGCGCGGATTCTGCGCTCATGGCACGAATCTGCTGGCACTATTTCAAGGAGGGGCAAACCCAGGATGCGATTGCCCAGCACCTCCAGATCACGCGCAAGCGCGTCAACCGTATCCTTGCCGAGGCTCGCGACACCGGCTTCGTGCAGATCACCATCAACAGTGCGGTCAGCGCGTTCGGCGCGCTGGAAAGCGGCGTAGCGGAGAGATTTGGCCTGCGCCGGGCGATCGTGGTGCCATCGCCCATCGACGGTGGGGACGCTCGGCCCATCGTGGGCGCGGCCGCCGGCCACTATGTCTCGGAGCACTTGCCGGCGCCCGGCACGCTCGGCATCAACTGGGGCGGCACCATCAACGCAGCGGCACAGAATTTGCGGCGCCGGACCGGCGGTGGTAACCGCGTCGTACTCTTATGCGGCGGCCTCGCCGAGAGCACCCGCATCAACCCCTACGATAACGCTGCGATGATGGCACGGGCGCTGGACGCGGTGTGCTATTACGTTACTGCGCCGATGTTCGCCGACACCGCCGCGCTAAAGAACGCACTTGTCAGTAGCGAGCCTGTGCGCTCGGTGCTGGCGATGGTGCGCCATCTCAACATGGCGCTGCTCGCGGCCGTCGATTTGTCCGAGACGTCGAAAGCGCTGGAATATGGTCTTATCGATCGGAAGGTCTGGCGATCACTTCTGAAGGCGGGCGCAGTAGGCGACATCTGCGGGCACTATCTCGATCCGGAAGGCCGATTGATTGCTCACGATCTGGCCGCGCGCGTCGTCAATCCGCCGCTCAAAGAGCTCCTCAAGATCCCTCAGATCGTGCTTGCGGCCGGTGGCCTGCAGAAGCTGGCCATCATCCGCGCCGGCATCCGTGCCGGACTCTGCCACGTCCTCATTACTGATGAGCAGGTCGCTCGTGCGCTGCTGGAAACATGAATGCTGGCTTCCGATTGAGCGCGCGACTTGTCGCGTCCTCCGCACTCGTCGTGGCGAGCAGTTGAGGTGTGACTCCGACTAGTCTTTCACGACCACCAAGATGCAGTCGTGTTCTGCGAGCCAGGATCACTTCCAATTCGACATTTGAAGGCACGTCAGGAGACTGACATAACTGGGCGTGCCGCCGATGCTCTCCTGCGATGCGCAACTCGTCCGCATCGCCGGAGGAAATGTCGACCATTGGCTCTGCAACTGCTGGCGCGCGTTCTGCTCATCGCGCACGCAGCTCTTATACTGCTGGCCGCTATCTCGTCCGAATGCGGCGGCTAAATCGAGTCTACACGTCTGGGCTACATCGAAGTTGGGCGGGCGATCGGCCGCTAGCATGACGAGCTGCGATGTAAGCGCGATAATCGGTGATGAGAGCGGCATCCTGGCCTCCTCAAATGAGCAATCAAATGATGTGGCCTGAGCTGCGCCCGTGCCGAGCCGTGTTCGCTCATAGCCATCACGACGTCGCAGGCCAATGGATCCAACGCATGAAAGCCACTGCGTTGGATTTTGCGAGAATCGATCTATGCGGCTATGCGAAATCGGCAAAACCGCAGATGTAGCTTCGGGAAATTGTGGCATGGAAAGCACAGTCTCTCGCTAAGGATGCACAGATACGGAAAGTGCCCATCACGTGTAGACGCGCCGTGGTAGTATCTCCTCATCACCCGGCCCCTCGCACGCCGGATCGTTCTTCGGCTGTGACGAGAGCCGTGGAAGAGAGGGGGATTTGGCAGATGAAGGGCAGGAAATCGGTATCGACGACCGGTCTTGTCTGGCGATTCGGCGCTGCAGCAATTGCGGCCTTACTCGTGCTCCCCGACCAGGCAGCACACGCCGATGAAGGGGGCATCAGCTTTTGGATACCGGGGTTCTTTGGCAGCCTTGCGGCTACCCCCCAACAGCCGGGTTGGTCGATAACTTCGATTTACTATCGCACCCAGGTTTCCGCCAGCGGAGACGTGGCGCGGGCACGGGAAATCACGATCGGTCGCATACCCGCAAATCTGACGGCCAGCTTGGACGCCAGGGTCAATGCAACCGCCAATCTGGGCATCCTGGCCCCTACTTACGTTTTTGAGACACCTGTGCTGGGTGCGCAGGCCTCCGCCACCCTGTTAGGACTTTACGGCAACAACTCGACATCACTGGCGGGACAGCTCACAGGAACGCTGACGACGCCAGGCGGCGTGTTTCCGTTCTCGCGGTTCGATAGCATCGATAGCTCGCTCACCGCATTTGGCGATCTGATCCCGATTTTCCAGTTGAAGTGGAACGCCGGCGTTCACAACTACATGGCCTACATCACCGGGGACGTCCCGGTCGGGGCCTACGAGTCATCCCGCCTTGCAAATCTGGGGCTCGGGCACTGGGCGATCGACGCCGGCGGCGGCTACACCTATTTCGATCCAAAGACCGGGCATGAAGCTTCGGCGGTGCTCGGATTCACCTACAACTTCATAAACCCTGCTACCCAATATCAGAGTGGCGTCGACATGCACCTCGACTGGGGCGTGTCGCAATTCCTGACCAAGCAGTGGCAGGTCGGCCTCGTGGGTTACCTCTACCAGCAACTCGGCTGCGACAGCGGCTCCGGCGATCGCGTCGGCTGCTTCCAGTCGCGGGTGGTCGGCGTCGGACCGCAGGTCGGCTACATTTTCCCGGTCGGAGACATGCAGGGATATCTGAACCTGAAAGCCTATGGCGAATTTGCCAACGAAAATCGGCCGGCGGGCTGGAACCTCTGGCTGACCTTCAACCTCTCCCCGGCAGCGCCAACGCCGCCTACGTCCCCAAGGCCGATAGTCAGGAAATACTAACGCCGGTCCCCGCCCTTCGCCGGCGCGCCGTCAGCCAGCGATCGCCACGGTCTTCGTCAGCGACGTCACTTCAGACGCGCGCGAAGATCGTCGGTAAGGCGGGTCAATTCACGGTCGTTCGGGAAGAGGCGAGAGAGACGCTCGGCATATTCGAGGGCGGCAGCAATGTTGCCGGAATCGCGGCTGAACGAAACGAGGGCAGACAGGGACTCGCGATCGTCCGGATGCCGGGCCAGATTCGCCTTCAAGACTTCAATCGATTCACCGATGCGGCCCGACGAGTGCAGCGCCACCGCGTAGACATAGGCGTAGCGCGACCGGTCAGGCTCGAGCTCGCTGGCTGCGCGGAATTCGTTGAGCGCATCGTCCGGCCGCTTCTGTCGCGTCAAACTGAGGCCGAGGGCATGGTGGAGACCGGCGTCCTGGCTTGACGACGCAATCGCCGTTCTCAGAACGCTTTCCCCGTCGCCATCCCGGCCAAGCTGCCGATAAAGGTCGGCGAGATTGATCGCCGCAGGGGCAAATTGCGGGCTGAGCCGCAGGGCTGTCTTGTATTCATCCTCTGCATCGGCTGTCAGCCCGCGCCGCGCATAGAAGTTTCCAAGGGTCGAGCGGGCTTCGGGTCGGTCTGCGTTGAGACGTTGCGCCGCAATGAACTCGGCAGCGGCACGTTCGAAGGCTGCTCGGTCGGCCTGGGGCTGGGCCGCGGCCGGAACGGCGGCCAAGATCGACACCGCCCTGACACGAACGCCGCGGCTTGGATCGGAAAGGAGCGGCGAGACCAGCGGCCAGATCCGGTCGCCTGGAAGACCGTCGAGCATGTCAAGCGCTGCGACCCGCACCATCGGATCGGGGTCGGCCAATCCCTTGCGCGCGAGTTCGATATTCGCGGGTGCGACCCGCGAATGAAGGTCCCTAAGAGCGCTCGCGCGCGCGATTGACGGCGCGGTGGGACTGGCCGCCACAACTGCCAGCAGCATGGCAGCGTCGGCGCGGCCGCTCCAGGAGGCCTGGAATGCCTCGGCGTAATTCTGGAAACCTTTTCGGTCTGGCCCGTGCCAGCGCTCGATCGCATCGGCCGCCCATTGCGCGGATTTGTCGGCATGACAATTGTTGCAGGCATTGGGGGTGCCGAGCTTCACAGAGAGATCTGGCCTCGGAATTCGAAGGCTGTGGTCGTGCCGCTTGTCGACCACCATGTAGGTGCTGACGGGCATGTGGCATGACGCGCAGGTCACGGCCGGCGTTACGCCTTCGTGGCGATTGTGTGAGGCAACTTCATATTCGTCGGAAGCATGGCACTGCAGGCACACGCCATCGCCTGGAACGCGGAGCTTGGCGGCATGGGGTTCGTGGCAATCGCTGCAGGTGACGCCGGCCGCGAACATCTTGCTCTGCTTGAACGGACCGTAGTTGTAGACCTCGTCGTGCATCTGGCCGTCCGCGTGATACAGGCCGGGAGCAAGGAGGGAGACGGCGTGCGTGTCGGACAATGGTTGTCCTGGTACCCAGTCCTCGGAAAATTCACCGCGCCGGGCGTGGCACAGACCGCAGGTCTCGACCTCCCTGCGTGTCACCGCGGGGGCGACGCTACGTTGCGGATCGCCGGTCTTCGGATCGGGGTGCCACGTGACGCCGTCGCGCTCGTTCAAGAAGACGGCTAGTCCTTTGCGCGGGTCATCATCTTTTCGAAACCAGCTCCGCTGGCTGTGCGCCCAATTGACGTGGCGGGAGCCCTTGCCGTGGCACGCCTCGCAGCCGACGCTGATTTCCGTCCATGTCGTGCGGAAGCGGTCATCAGTCGCGTCGTAGTTCTTCTGCACACCGGTTGAGTGGCACTCCGCGCACATGAAATTCCAGTTCTGATTGAGCTTGGTCCAGTGCAGCACGTCGTCATGCTTGATCTCATCATTGGGATAGAGATGAAACCAGCGTTGCCCGCCCTTGTCCTTTGGCCGGCTATCCCATGCGATTGAAAGCGCCTGCAGGCGGCCGTCGGGGAATTCGATCAGATATTGCTGGAGCGGATCAACGCCGAAGGTGTATTTGACCTCGAAGTTCGCAAGCTTGCCGTCTGGACCGTCGGTCTCGACGAAGAATTTGTTCTCCTTTTTGAAGAACCGCGAATGGACCCCGAAATAGTCGGAACTGGCATCATCGAAATTGCCGAGCACGGAAGCCGCCGTGGCGTGCTGCATGGCGTGCTTGTGCTGGGATTGCTTCCACAACGCAGTTTCGGCCTGGTGGCATCCGGCGCAGGCTTCGCTCCCAACAAAGACGGCGGCAGGGGCCGCCTCGCTTGAACGAAAAACTGCAGGCAGAACGACTCTGCCGTCGATGGCAAACCCGAGTACAGAGCCGCCCAATGCGAGGGCTGCTATCGCGACCAACGTGGCGGCGCGCGTCGGTGGCCTCTGGTTCTTATCTGCTCCGTTCTCGCTGCGCGCCACGAATTGCTACCCGCTGGAGGTTAAGGACCAGTTCCAGCAAATCCTCTAGTGCTGTCTCACGCTATGCAGATTCGGCAAAATGCTTGTCGCGGCGCTGCCGGCCCAGGAGCATGATCCGGAAAAGTGGAAACCGGTTTTCCGAAAAGATCATGCTCAAACAAAGAGATGAGATCATGATCCGATTCCGTCTGATCGGATCATGATCTAATGGCACGGCAGAAGATCGGGATGACGAAGGAATTGCCGATCGGCGGAAAGCCGGCCAATCCTTGATTGGCTCCGAAAGGGCAATATCGAGCAGGCACACCGGGTGTTACCATGCCCGCCTGCGAGTAAGTAGGCGCGGCGCCTCACTGCTCTCAATTGCGGTGTGAAATCGGGAGATCGTCAATGTCTCACAGATCCAGGATCGTCTTGACCACGTTGCTGTGTTTGCTGAGCGCGCTGAACGCGGTCGGGCTGGCGGTCAATTTGTCGGGGTCCGCCACGGCGGCCGTCCGCGGCATGAGCTACCAGAATTTGATGCGCGACCCCGATTTTTCGCGGGCGGTCAAGACGATCGCCGAGCAATGCAGCGTGAACGTCGAACTCGCCAAGCTGAAGTGTCTGGAAGGATGATGTCGACGTCTTGTCTAACGCCGGCTACTTGCCTGCGGCACGCGTCAGGATGGTTGCCATCAATTGAGCCGTCGTCTGGCTGGAGACAGCGGCCTGCCGCGTCAGCTCCCGATAGACGTCGGGAGGCAGAGGTACATTGGCGATGATCAGCGTTCCCGGCGGCATCATGTTCGCCGCGATCTGCCGTTCCAAGGTGCTTTCGAACTGGCGCATGCGGCCCCATTTCTCGGTGGCTGTGAGCGCGGACTTGCGGGCCACGACACGACAATAGGCAGCGATCAGGACGTTCTGCACATCGGACCAGGTGATATTGGGGCTAGCGATTTGCAGCCTGTTGATCGCCTCGTTGATCTCGTTGGCGAGATCGACGCGGTTGTCGGTCGCAAATAGCCCGCCCCCGGAAGCATCGCCGATGAGATCGGGAACCGACCGCGAGCCGATTTCCGGACAATCGAGCGTATCGGCGCCGTAGCTTCGCCCGGTCGAGCAACAGAGGAGCATGAACAGCGCCAGCAAAAATCCGACGCGCCAGTACGTCAATAATGCCGCAGTGGGTAACCAAGGATTTGCGATCGACGCCACGGTCGCCTCCTATTTGCAGGAACGATGTCGAGCCGCGCGGCAGAATTGGTGCTACTGCTCGAATGGAAACACTCGCTTCCAATCGTTCTTGATGCTGATCACCGTCCAGCCGTCCTTCTTGGCCTCGTCATAGAGGGCGGGAGTGAAAGTGCCGACCTTGGTGTCCGGTAGACTTTGGGCCGGTCCATAGGCGTATTCGCGGGCCGCATCGTCATGCAGCACCAGCATCTTGAGCCGCGCGCCGGCACCCGCACCGGTCCACTCCAGCATCTCGCGATCGCCGGTCGAGTTGCCGAATGCGGCATACGGCCGGCGGCCGATCATGAGGTGAATCCCCTCTGGCTTTCCGGCGTCGTTGTCGTTCAGGATCAGCTTCGGCTCCTTGGTCAGAAACGGCTTGCCGTCCTTGCCGTAGCCGTATTTCGTTCCGCCTGCGGTGCCGACTACCTGCTCGGGCGGGATGCCATAGACCTGCTGGGCGTAGGCGCGCACGAAGTCCTGCCCTCCACCGGTGACGATGAAGGTCTTGAAGCCGTTGTCGCGCAGGAATTGCAGGACTTCGAGCATTGGCTGATAAACCAGCTCAGTATAGGGGCGCTTCCAGCGTGGATGCCGTGCGGTTCCGATCCACTTCCTGGCTTCGGCGTTGAACTCCTCCACCGACATGCCGGTCAGCGTCGCAGCCAGGATTTCCTCCAGGTCCCGCAAGGAGAGCTTGGCGATTGCCTCGCGGTCACCCGACAGCACGGTCTTGAACGGCGCGACGTTTTTGAGTTCCGGCTTTTTTTCGACCACCGCCGGGACACGCTCCAGACAGTAGAGCACTTGCGTATACATCGGATGCTCGACCCACAGCGTCCCGTCCTGGTCAAAGACGGCAATTCGTTCCTCTGTTGGCACATGGTTCGGGCTTGCAGTGTCGGTGGTGACACGCACGAAGTCGAGGATTGCCTGTTTCGCGGCCCCCTCGTTCCATGAAGGCAATGGATTCCCCGACGTTGGTTGCGCCAATGCCGGGACCGTCAGGAGCGGATTGGATAAGGCGAGCAACAGCGTCAAGATCGAAAGTAGAACGCGACGGTTCGTCGGATAGTGCAAGAGACTACGCATGGTGGCCTCCTAGTTCCTCGAGGGCGGGAGCCGCAGCTTCTCCATCGCTTGTTCGACCGAGAAGCTGCCGGGCCGCTGACGCGGCGAGTGTCAGTACGGACGCCCCATGGGGCGCCCGCCGGTTCACATCACGCTCATTCACACAGCTAGTCGCTCGCCGCGCGGGAATTGGCCTTCTTGACCTCCTCCAGGACCTGACTGAGGTTGTAGCTCTCCGGGGCCTGCAGCGGCGGGAACTTCTCGTAGGTCAGGAGATGCTTCAGCCATAGCTGCTGACCGATCGGCAGCATGTTCCAGTCGTACTGGAAGGCGGTCGCCGGGCCGCCGAGCGCGCCACCCAGGCTCATCGCCGACTTCTGGTCGATGCCGACAGCCTGCTCGAAGGGATCACGCTTGATGTTCTGGACAAGAGTAAAGTGGAACGGGACCAGCGGCATGATCCAGCCGGCCGGACCTGGCTGCGACATGGTGTAATACATCTTCCAGTTCTTGTAGCGCACTGCCGACGGCGTCGAGCCCGAGAAATAGAAGAAGTAGTCCCGCGCCGACTTGTCGGATTTGCCTTCGAGGTACTCGCGCTGGTCGACGCCATCGAGGGTCGTCTTGACGATGCCGGGGTATTTCCCTGCCTCGATCTGCTCCTTCAGTTCGTCACCCTTGGGCCCGCCCGCGATGTCGACCAGGGTGGGCACCCAGTCAAGCGCGGCGAACAACTGGTTCTTCACCGTGCCCGGTTTGATGACGCCCGGCCATTTGATCACCATCGGTGCGCGGTAGCCGCCTTCCCAGGCCTCGCCCTTCTGCCCCTTGAAAGGAGTCACGCCACCGTCCGGGAAGGAGATGGCCTCGGCTCCGTTGTCGGTCGTGAACACAACGATCGTATTGTCAGCCTGGCCCATGTCGTCCAGCTTCTTGAGGACGAGCCCGATGTTGTCGTCCATCTGCTTCATGCCGGCTTCGTTGACGCCCCAGTCCTTGCCGCCGCGCTCGCCGACCATGGCCTCGTACTTCGGCGGCAGCACCGTCACGACGTGCATGCGCGCCGGGTTGTACCAGACGAAGAACGGCTTGCCGGTCTTCTTTGGATCGTTGCGGTCGAGGAAGCCGATGACCTTTTCCGAGATCTCCTCGTCCACCGTCTTCGACCGTTCCAGGGTCAACGGGCCCTCGTCGCTGCACATCTGGTTCTTGCCGGTGCCGTCCGAGGACTTGCACGAGAGGATGTTGCGCGGGGGCGTTAGACAGATCGTCGTCTTGGGATCCACCGAGCCGGGCACTTCCGGGACGCCGGGGATCGGCGTGTTCTTGCACGGAGGCGCAACGGTCTGCTGCAGCGGGGTCTTGTTGATGTCGGGGAAGCTCACGCCCTGCATCGCGTCGAGGTGATAGAGATAGCCCCAGTATTCCTGGAAACCGTGTGCCGTCGGCAGCGAGTCGGTATGGTCGCCGAGATGGTTCTTGCCGAACTCGCCGGTGTTGTAGCCGAGGTCGAGCAGGAATTTGGCGATGGCCGGGGTGCCGGGCCGCAGGTAGGACGGGCTGCCGGGGAGCTGCGGCGGGATCATGCCGGTGCGGAGCGGATACATGCCGGTGAAGAAGGCGTTACGCCCGGACGTGCAGCTCTGCATGGCGACGTAGTCTATGAAGATCGCGCCTTCGTTGCCGATGCGATCGATGTTCGGCGTTTCGCCGACCATCAGGCCGCGGTGGTAGATGCTTGGCTGCATCCAGCCGATGTCGTCGCCCATGATGAAGAGGATGTTGGGCTTCTGTCCCTGCTGGGCGGAGGCAGGAATGCTCGCCATCGTCGTGCCGATACACAGCACCACAAGAGCGCCCCAGATTGTTCTGAACATGCTCATGGTTGCCTTTCCTCGATGTCGGCTGCCGAAAGCCAGGGCCGCAGCCTTCGCCCAACTCCACCCGCAACCGACTTTGCCTTTGACGCACGATCAGATTTCGGCAATCGGTCGGACGCCTCGCGGACGGGAGTTTGGCGAAATGCCCCGGATGCGCTATGCGACTTCGGCAGATTATGTTTGCGGATTGCGTTGCAGCGTGACGGAAGGTGATTCGCCAAAGGCGGTGCGATACGCGACTGCAAATCGCCCGAGTTCAAGGAATTGATGATTTCGAGCGACCTCCGCGACGCTCGTTATCGTGGGGTCGGCACGTCGCAGGGCGCAACGCGCCTTGTTCAATCGTCTCAACAGAAAATATCGCCTGGGGCTTACGCCGAGGAATTTGGTGCAACAGAACCGAAGGCTACGCTCCGGCACGCCGATCTCTGCACAAAGCGCGGGCATGTTTGATTTTGAGTCGACGTGTTCGCTCAGTGTTTCTTCGAAGCGAACCATGATAGCGGCGTGACGGTGCCTGGTCCTGGAATTGTCGTCCGTCTCGCTGGCGGCCAGACAATTGACGATCGCGTGAAGCATCTCCTGCTCCAGCGCTCTTGCAACTTCGGGCCGTTCGATCAATTTGCGTTTGGCTTCCGCAAGATGGCAAGCTTGCCTGAAGAGACGCCTGAATCTTGATCCCTCCGCGCGCGCGGGGCGGAGGATTCTGCTTGCATGCGGCGGCGTGATCACCTGGCCGGTCAATGCCGTACCGCAACTCGCGAATGACTCGGACGATAGCGATATCAAACCCCATTGGCATGCATCGCTGGATCGTTGATGCGTGCGCTGGCCATGACCGTGCAAAATCATGTCGCCGTTTCGCAAAGCAAATCCATCGGATACCAGAGAGGCCTTACCTACCGGAAACGACAGGAACATCTGCTCGGGGGGCAGCGAGACATAGGCAATGCGCGGGAGGTTTTCGCAACACAGATAGATTTCCAGATCCTTCAGTTTCAACCGAGTCAGCCGCGCCTTGAAATCTCCGGCGCCCGTTACAGTGAGATTGATGCGTGCATCGCCGAATCCGGCTGCATAGCCGTCAGGATCGCTAAACGTAACTGTAGCGTTTTCTGCCATATGCCCCGTCCCCGTCGGACCGGCGGACAGTTCCAAAGCTGTTGAAGCTATTGGTCTTGCCGGGAGGCAGCATTAAGTAGCTGACCGCTTTCGGCTATGCGGGTTCGGAACTTCGAAGTTGAATTGCGAGGTCCGACGGGTATGCAGTTCCGGCAAGTCGGCAGGCAATCTTAGGCCGATCCATAGAAAGGCCGCCTGAGGGTGGTCTCCAGACGATGACCGAGTATTTATGGCGCGATGCCTGCCTTACGACAGCAAGGACGATCTTGTCGGCGACAGTAGGATTAAAGTCCAAGGCACGACTGCTTCATTGGCCGGTGCGGCGCAGAGAATGAGGAGCCGGAATGAACTGAGCGCTTCCCGGACGACTGGACTAGCCCGGCGGCATTGGCCGCCTGAAGCGGTTGGCACGCTCGACCCCCACGTCCAATTTCCTGACCTTGTTCCCTGGCGCGAACGCCTGTGATAAAATCGTGACAGCGCGCGCAAAAAAATTCCGAGCTCCGGAAATGCTTCCGGATAAGCCGATCCGTCCTATTGCCCTGTCGCAGGGCTCGCCTTTCCCTGTGGAAAGGCAAGGGACGGCGTTGCGATGCTTGGACGTACAGGTTGTCGGCTGCTTGTGCTTTTCGTTGCTCTTGCGAGCACTCGGGCCAGTGCAGCATGTGTCGATCCCGCGCAGCTTGCGCACTCAACCGTCGGCATCATGCGGCATTTCGATGAGGGCGAGCGCGGTGCGCATCCAGGCTTGATAGGCATCCGCGGCACTGGTTGGTTTCTGTCCTCGACGACGATCGTCACCGCCGAGCACGTCACGGCAGCGATGAAGCTCTCCACGGAGGGGTGGAAGCCGCTCGAGATCATGGACGGAGATCGCAGCCAGTTCATCGGTGCGCGCATCCAGCGCTTGGCGGGGGGGCCAGTAGAGAAACTGGCCGTCATCGAACTGCAACGCGCCGCCTCCGACGTGCAGAGCGTCGCGATCCGGAAGGAACCGCTTGTGCCGGAAGAGCAGGTCATGACGCTTGCTTATCCGGCCGGCCGTCCTCATCTCGTGCGAGGACGGTTCGTCCGACTCGGAGAGAGCGGGAAGCTTGCCGGCATGGCCCTGCTGGAAATGTACGAAGGCGAGAACCGCCTTGTCGTCGATCACGGTGCCTCGGGAGCACCTGTGATCGATTGCGACGGCCGCATCGCGGCGGTCGTCACCAACGTGCTCACCCAGACTTTCGTGTGGGCGTCGCATCAAATACGGATCCCGACGGCATGGGGGATGCCTAACGTCGTTTCTGTGCCGGTCCAGGCGTTGGAAGATGCGACGCTAGTCGCTCCGACGCTTATTGGCCTGCAAGGGAGAACGGACGATTGAGGCCGATCGCGGTCCGCTCAGCGGGCCGCCGCAATGTCTCCGATGGCGATTCCCCGAACAGTGCGCGGTAGGCGACTGCAAAGCGTCCGAGTTCCCAAAAGCCGTGATCGGTTACAATGTGGGTGACGGTTGAGGTGGATGCATCCGCACGGAGCAGCGCCCGACGCACCAGATGCATTCGGCGCAGGGCGAGATAACGGATCGGCCCCATGCCCAGATGCTCTTCGCAGGCGGCACGAAGCGTTCGTTCCGCAGCTCCGACGGCCGCGCAAATTTCGGTGAGATAGAGCGGACGGTCGGGATTTGCGGCCAAGAAACTCTCAAATCCCGCGATGATTGCATGATGGTGGCGGTTGCCGGTGGTGGTCTCTACGCCGGCGCCTTCGGCCAGGCAGCGGACCATGACATGGACAAGCTCGTTCTCCAGCGCCCGAAGCACCTCCGGCAGTTGAAGTAGTTCGGGTGTATCGTGCGCGAGTCGTCCGACCATCTTGTGCAGTTTCAATAGCCGCGACGTCAATGCAGGAGGCGGGTGAAGGATACGCTGGCTCAGCCTGTTCGGAAGCTCACGGCCGATGAGGACTTCCATCGCCGTATCCAGCTCATCGGTCGGCAAGGACATCGCTCCCAAATGATAGCCGGCGCCGGATCGCTGGTGTGCGACTTCAAACTGGTTGACGATGATATCGCCGGGCAAAACGTTCAGGCCACAGTGCTGGAGCGGCGATGAATTGGATTCGGTAAGAAATGCGATTGACCGCCGGTCGGGTTTGGATGCGATGGTGCTGACTTGCGGCAAGCGTACGTCGAAACGCTGCATCCAGAGCCGGTTCATGCCGATCTGCGTGATCTCGGCCCGAAACTCTCCCCTCATCGTCGGGAGGATTTCAACATCGGCACCTTGAACTGCTCCCTGGCAGGGAAACGGGTCGGAAAATTTCAGAACTTTGGCCCAGGGCATTTCCGGCAAGCCCTCTGTGTCTGGCTCAAGCGGCCTGCAGGTCCGCGGCTGGGAACGATGACGGGTGATTGAAACGAACTTCCGCCGACTCCGCCGGGCGCCGCAGCGTACACGACGGAGACTCTCCGAACAGCAAGCGATAGGCGACCGAAAAGCGTCCGAGTTCCCAGAAGCCGTGGTCTGTAGCAATCTGCGTGACGTTCGCCTTGGACGGCTCCGAACACTGGAGCGCCCGCCGTACGAGGTACATTCGGCGCAAGGTGAGATAACGGATTGGTCCCATGCCCAGATGCTCTTCGCAGGAGGCACGAAGCGTTCGCTCGGCGACGCCGATCGCCGCGCAGATTTCGGTGAGATAGAGCGGCCGGTCGGGATTCGCTTCCAGAAACTCCTCGAACCGCGCGACAATGGTGTCGTGACGGCGGCTGCCGGCGGACGGCTCCACGGCAGCGCCTTCGGCGAGGCACCTGACCATGATACGGATGAGCTCATTCTCCAATGCCCGAAGCACTTGCGGCAACCCAAGGATATCCGGGTTGTCATGAGCAAGCCGCCCGACGCTTTTGTGCAAGTTCAGCAGTCGAAACGTCAGTGCAGGATGCGGACGAATAATTTGCCCTCGGGGTATTTTCAGAAACTTACGTCCGATAATTGTCTCGGCAGCAGCATCCAGATCATCAATCGGAAGCGACATCGTGCCATAGTGAAGGTTAGCGTCGGATCGTTGATGTACGACGTCGAACCTGTTCACGACGATGTCGCCGGGCAAAACCTCCAGGCCACAGTGCAGGAATGGTGACAAGTTGGCTTCGGTAAGAAATCCAATCGAGATACGGCCGGGCTTGACCGCGACAGTATTGACCTGCGGGAGCGATACACCAAACCGATGCACCAAGAGCCTGTTCATGCCGATCTGTGTGACCTCGGCGTGAAAACGTCCCTTCGTCGTCGGTATCAGTTCGAGATGTGCAGACCGAATAGCCGCCTGGCATGCCGACGGATCGGCAAAATTGAATACTCTACTCCACGCCACTTCTGTTCTCCCCGAAACAGACCTTGTTGCCGAACAACTCGTGCTGCAGTGACGGGCATCAGGAGGACTTGGTTTCGGATCGCAAGAGCGGAGCGATGTGATCGCGTCGACCCGAAATGAGAGTTGTATTTCGGCTCCGTTGTTATCTGTGAGGGACGTGCGCCGTTTTGACATAAATCAATGCGCCGATTCTGACATAGCCAGCGATGCTGCGTTGCAACATCGCTATGTCCGCCGAACATATTCCTGACAGGTCCGGCGTGGAGCAGGGCGCGTTAATCAGCGGCACTGACGCGCCGTTGAAAACGAAAAGGCAGCCAAGGAAAGCGGAGGCTCAGCATTCATGCGTCGTGCAGCATCGAGTGCAGACGCCGGGCAAGCTCCGCCAGGCGGAAGGGCTTTTCGACAATTGGAAACTCCCCGACGGCATTGTGTCGTTCCAACACATCCGCTGCATAGCCGGAGGCGAGAAGGATCTTGATATCCTTGCTTAGCTTCCTCGCTTCGCGAGCAAGTTCAACTCCGCTCATTCCGTTTGGCATCACGATATCACTCAGCAGGAGCTCAAAATCCTGACCGCTCTGAAGTATCCGAAGCGCGTCCATGCCGTTGCGAGCACAGGAAATGCGATAGCCGCACGTGGCCAGCATCGCTGACGTGGCCTCCAGCAGATCCTCGTTGTCTTCAACGATTAGAATTCGCTCCGTGCCGGTCGGTATGGCCTGGGGGTGAGTGCACTCCGGATCAGCTTCGCGCGCTTGCGCAGCCCTGGGGAGGTACAGGTCGATCGTAGTTCCGGCTCCGGGCGCGCTGTTGATGACAATATGACCGCCAGACTGTCGAACAAAGCCGTAGACCATGCTGAGTCCGAGTCCCGTACCCTTCCCGACATCCTTGGTGGTGAAGAATGGTTCAAAAACGCGATCGCGCACTTCCGGGCTCATTCCGCAGCCGGTGTCGGCGACGGACAGCCTCACATACGATCCGGGCGGACAGCCGGACATTGAGCTCTTGTCCTGGACTATGTTCAGGGTCTCGATCTGGAGTACACCGCCATCGGGCATGGCATCGCGCGCATTCAGCGCCAGGTTGAGAAGGGCCGTCTCCAGTAGCGACGGATCGACGCGACACATCCACAATCCATCATCTAGCTGCAGTTCGACTTCGCATCCATCCCCGACGGCCTGGCGGATGAGCCCCTGGAATTCGGACAGGAGCTGGTTGGCGTTGACCAATTCCGGCTTCAATGCCTGCCCGCGGGAAAAGGCGAGAAGTTGCGTCGTAAGCTTCGTTCCCCGATATACCGAACGCCGCGCCGCCGCGGCGTACCGCCGGACCTTATTGATGTCTGCGGTATCCTCGATGAGTTCGAGGTTCGCAGAGATCACCGTGAGCAGGTTGTTGAAGTCGTGTGCAACGCCGCCGGTGAGCTGACCGACGGCCTCCATCTTCTGGCTCTGATGGAGTTGCTCCTCCATCAGGCGGCGCGCCTCCAAGGCCTGCTTGTGATCGGTGCTATCTCGGAGGAAGATCGCAACGCCGTGGCTCGAGGGAAAGGCACTGATGGCGTACCAGGCCTTGGTCCGCGGGCAGAACATTTCGAGATAGGTCGGTCGCTGCTCTGACGTTGCCTCCCGAATTTTCTTCAAGGCTCCCAGATCGGCGGCGAGCGGAAAGGCTTCTGAAAGGCCCATGCCGATGATGTCCCGGCCGTGGGCGACACTTGCCGAGGCCGGTCCGTTGAGATAGCTGACGCGCCAGTCCCGATCGATGATGAGCACGCTGTCGGTGGTGCTCTCGAAGATCATCGTGATGCGAGCGGCGGCTTCCTCGGCTCTCTCCTTTGCCTCGGACAGTTCGTGCTCGCGGCGTTCGAGCGCATCGGCCATGGTGTTGAACGCTTCGGCGACCCGCACGATTTCGGACGTTCCCTGGATGTTTACGCGTCGTGCAAGTTCGCCAAGTCGCCATTGATTCGCGGCGTCGGCCAGTTCCCCAAGCGGGCGATGAATAAACCGCCGAGCACCCAACGATGTCAGGCTCAACACCAGCGCTGTGCTCAGCACGATCAGGAAGACGCCGCGCTGTGTGCCGTGTTGGATCTCGGTGAACGCCCGGGCTTTGTCGAGGCCAAAGGCGATAACAAGTCCTCCATCTTGCAGGACCGAATAGCCGACGATCCGCTCCACGCCATCGAGGTCGACGATGTCGGCAGTGCTCCGATGGTCGGGCTTTCGATCGTTACTCCCGGGCATCCTCCGGCTGACGAAGCGGGCGTTATCGGGATAACGGGCCAGGTACGTGCCGTTGCGGTCCATAATCGCAAGGGAGGCCCCTGACGGCACATCCTGCTGGGCGATGGAGTCGGCGAGCCAATCCAAGCCGAGAGCGGCTATGACGACGCCGCCAAGCCGGGCATCGTCGCCATAGAAGGGTAACGCGAAATGCAGGACGTTGCGGCCGGTCTGCCGACCGATTGCGAACTCTCCGACCGTGAATTTGCCGGTTTTCAAGACGTCGGCGAAGTAGGACCTTCCAGCCGCGGTCGATCGCTTGTAATCGTTGTTCGTGTCACAGAAGGCGTCGCCATTGGTGTCGACCACGATGAAGCTGATGAACCCCGGATATCGCCGCTTGATCCTGGCCAGATAAGCATTGCATCCTTCCGTGTTCTTCGCCTTGATCGCCGGAAGCTCCGATAGCGCGATCAGGGCCTGATGCATTCCCATGACGATCTGCCGCTGTTCCGCCGCGGCAAGCTCCGCCAGGTTGAGTGCCTGGTTTTGCACTTCGACTTGGCGGGAGCGGCGCAGTTGGAATTCATTGTATGCTTGAATCGCAATAGCTGGGATCAGCGCGATAGCCACGAGTACGAATAGGCGCGATAAAAGGGTCACTTCTTTGCTTACCTTCTGCCGCGATCCTGCGACGCCTGTCGAGCCGGTGGCGCTTTGACGTCGATCGCTGGCGAAATGCCGTCTACGATGCGCAGGACAACCATCCTGATCGCGACGTTGGTCATAACGTTGTGAAAGTGTCGATTCAGACAAATCCTTCGGTCTCCGTTGCACGGGACGACGTTCAATCCACGTGTTGGCGCGATGCAAGGGTGCGGCCAGACGCGGCCTGTACTGTCTTCAAATGTTGGCGAGCTCTGCTACCGGATCATGACGCGACCGGACTGAGCAGTTACAGCCGTAACGAATGGAAGGGGCGGTTGCGCCGGCAACGTTGGATTTTGGTCCTCGATCTTTGGCCGTCGCAATCTAGGTGAGGACGCAATTGTTCTGCAGGTGTCGACGCCCGTAGCGCATGTGGTCAATTCCCGCAGCCCTGCCTGATCTGCGAATGAAATTGGCGGTGCTTGAACGCCGTCAGCGCGACCACGGCCGCACAGCACAGCGCGTTGAATCCGTTGATCAAGCCCAGGGTAATGTCGCCAAGATTGGAGAAGGAGTAGACGGCCGTCGATCCATTCGCAGCAGTCCAGAGAAACCAGGTCGAATAGGAGATGGCTGAGGCACCATTGGCATCCTGCGCGATCTTGTAGATCTGCGGCAGATAGGAAACGACCCGCAAACCGTTGAAGATCGTGAACAGGTCGTACGCAATATCCGAGAACGTCATTCCTGCACCCGGTTCTTGTCCGATCTCAATTAGAGCTCAGTCGTGAGGCGCTCCGTCGGCTTTGCGATGCGCCGCTCGTTCATCCATGTGGTTTCGTGGAATGTCGGCTAACACTGCTACCGGATCATGACCCGCGCGGACTGAGCGGCTACATCGGTAACCAAAGCGCGGTCTGGCGCGCCCTAACGAATTGCAGGTATACCTGCCGTCAGATGGCGTCGTCATCGCGCTCCACGCCAGTGGCGAGCCGAGGATCCTGTGCGGAATGTGGGCCTCCGCGCATGGCGGCAGGCCCGCTACTGAAACGCGACCTCGGCGAAACTCCGGAGCTTGCGCGAATGCAGGCGCTCCAATTGCTGCTCACGCAGTCGCTCGAGTGCCTTCAGGCCGATCTCAAGATGCTGGCCGACACGCTGCCGATAGAAGTCGCTCGCCATGCCCGCGAGTTTGATCTCGCCATGCAGAGGCTTGTCCGAGACGCACAGCAGCGTGCCGTAGGGAACACGGAAACGAAAGCCGTTGGCGGCGATCGCGGCCGACTCCATGTCGAGCGCGATCGCGCGCGATTGCGACAAGCGTCGAATGACCGAGGGGTCGCCGATCTCCCAGTTGCGGTTGTCCACGCTTGCGACCGTTCCCGTGCGCATCAACCGTTTCAGCTCGAACCCTTCGAGCCCGGTCACTTCGCCCACCGCTTCTTCGAGCGCGACCTGCATCTCGGCCAGCGCCGGGATCGGCACCCAAAGCGGCAGCTCATAGTCGAGCACATGATCCTCGCGCACGTAGCCATGCGCGAGCACGTAGTCTCCTAGCCGCTGCGTATTCCTGAGACCGGCGCAGTGGCCGAGCATCAGCCAGGCATGCGGCCGCAGCACCGCAACGTGGTCGGTGATGTTTCGTGCATTGGATGGACCAGTCCCGATGTTGATCAGGGTAATGCCCCGATAGCGCGCCTCGACCGAATGAAAGGCCGGCATTTGCGGCATGCGTTCCGGAGGGATGCCGGTGGTGCCGCCGCCAAGTCGCGCATTGCGCGTGATCACGTTCCCGGGGCCGACGAAGGCGTCCGGGCCGATTTCGCCCGCTGCCAGACGCTTCTCGCTCAACTCGGCGAACGCATCGATGTAGAACTGGTAGTTGGTGAAGATCACGAAGTTCTGGAAGTGCTCCGGATCGGTGCCGGTGTAGTGATAAAGCCGGCGCAACGAATAATCGACACGCGCCGCACGGAACAAGGACAGCGGTTCGGGCGCGCCGGGCGCAAGCTCGAGCGTGCCATTGGCGATCGCGTCGTCCATGGAGGCCAGATCCGGCACATCGAAGAAATCGCGCAGCGATCGCATGACGTTCGATTTGTCGCCGGGAGAAAGCGCGGCTTCGATATTGATGTCCCGACGATAGGCGAAATGAATCGGTATCGGCTCGTTCGACTCGCCGACTTCCACCGGTACGCCGTGGTTGTCGATCAATCGTCCGATCTGCTCGGTGAGGTAGGTGCGGAACAGGTCCGGTCTCGTCACCGTGGTTTCATACACGCCGGGCCTCGCGACGAAGCCGTAAGCGAGGCGCGAATCGACCCGCACATGGGTCGAGGTTGCAATGCGCACGAACGGATAGTTGGCGCGCACGCGCGCCGTGAGCGGCCCGCCATCGGCGTAAGCCTCGAAGTGACCCCGCAGGAAGGCGGTGTTGCGCTCGTATATCTCTTCCAGCCGGGCAACCACTGCAGCAGCGTCAGTGAACGCTTCGGTCGCAATCCGCGGCGGGGTCAGCATGGTGAGGGCGGAGCACATTGTCGTTACTATGGCAGATTCTTGGGAGCATGAAAGGGGGATCGCTGGCGTGCGTGCGAGCGCCTCGGCCGCTCGCCTTGCCTGCGATCGCGAAGAACTCACGTGCAATTGAGTGTCCTGCCGGCCTATTCCGCCAATTGCTTACAATCGAAACCATTTTCGCCGGCGCCTGAAACAGTGCGGTAGCGCGGCCCGCACAATTTCCCTGCTTCACTCACTATAGGGAGAGCCGCCGATGAAACCAACGCCAATCGAAGGTCTAAGGGAACAGGCGAAGGTCCGGCAGAAAAGCGCGGCCTTCGTGTTTCACGAGAACGTGTGGACCTACGAGCGTGTTCTGGCCGAGGCCGAACGTCTGGCGCGAGGAATGGTCGCTCACGGCGTGAAGCCGGGCGATCGCGTGGCCGTGCACATGATGAATCGCCCCGAATTCATCGTGGCCTATTATGCCTGCTTTCTTGCAGGCGCGATGGTCGCTCCCTTGCGGACCGCCTTCAAACAGGCCGAGCTCGCGCCTCTTTTGCAGCGGTTGAGGCCGGCGCTCTATATCGGCGAAACCGGACTCTACGGCAACGTGGCTGCGATCGACCGCTCGATCCTGCCGCGCGAGAGGCGCTTTCTGGTCGAGACGGACTCCGGGGTGAATGAAGGATTGCCGTTGCAGCAATTGGTCGATGACGGCAGCCGCGCCGACCTGCCGCTCTCGCCCGCGGCGGATCAGCCTGCGGTGCTCATCACCACATCCGGCACGACCGGCGAACCCAAGCTCGTCGTTCATACCGCGTCCACCCTGGCCGAAACGGCAGACCTGCTGATCAACAATTGGGGAGTGTCCGGCCACGACTGCATCGCCATGCCCCTGCCTCTCGCACATATGAGCGGGCTCGCCTGCTTTCTCACCTGTATCCAGGCCGGCATCCCCTTCGTGCTGATCGAGAGCTTCGACGCCGACACCATCCTCGATACGGTCGAGCGGCATCGCTGCACCCTGCAGGTCGGTTTCCCAGCACAATACGCCGCATTGCTCGATCGCCAGCGCGCGCAGCCGCGCGACCTGACGTCACTGCGGTTTTGTCTGACCGGGGCCGATGCCTGCCCGGTCGAGCTGCAGCGGCAGGTCACGGCCACCTTCGGCGCTCCGCTCTATAACGTGTGGGGCGCCACGGAGGTTTGCGGCAATCTCGGCTGCGGTCTGCGGCCCGGTCCCGTGATAAGGATCACGCGGCCGGCCGAGGTCCGGCTGGTCGACGACAATGGCAAGGATGTCGCCGATGGTGAGCTTGGCGAGCTCCTCGTCAGCGGTCCGAATCTGTTCGTCGGCTACTGGAACGATCTGAGGGCGACGACGGAAGCCCTGAAGGACGGCTGGTATCGCACCGGCGACCTGGTGCGGCGAGAGGCGCAGGACGAACTCCTGTTCGTCGCGCGCAAGAAGGACATCATCATCCGTGGCGGGACCAACATCTCGCCGGTCGAGGTCGAGCAGGCGGTCGCCGCCCATCCTTCCGTCGAGGAAGCGGCCGTGGTCGGTGTGCCCGACGCCGTGCTCGGACAGCGCGTGATCGGTTTCGTCGCACTCAAGAAGGGCAAGGGCGAGCAAGTCGTTCCCGGAATCCTCAGCGAGGTGGCGACACGGCTTGCCGCCTACAAGGTGCCCGAGCATCTCATCGTGCTCGACGCATTGCCGCGCAACGCGCTGAGCAAGGTCGACCGGACGAGGTTGCAAGCGATGGCGATCGAGGGCAACAATGTGTCCCGCTCCCGGGCAGACGAACAACCATCGCGGCGCGCGAGCTAGGCTGGCGCGCATTCCGGAATAAGGACGAGATCGTTGGCGGGTCAGCGAAGGCTAGCCCGTCAACACCATTTTGATGGCGTATTAGGTCGCTATGGTCCGCTCTGGAACAGAGCTCCCGCGATCTTTCCGTCGGATGCCAGCGTAATCCTCCAGATCGACAAGCCGTTCGTAAATCTGGCTTCGTACACATCCCAGCCGCTGCCACCTACTCCTCTGAAGGAGATCGATTGCAATTGTCCCAATCGTTCCAGACCGCGCTGCAACGTGGGCAGTTGCTGACGGGTTGCGGCGGCTAATTCCGGCGTCATGGCGTCGTAGTTCGGCTGCGCCGCCTGAAGGGCCTCGATCATGCGGCGTCGCGCCGCCTCTTTGCCTGTCCAATCTTCTTCGATAACTGCTCGAGCTGCTTCTTGTTCAGCATCTTGGCGTCGACGATGCCGACGAGCACATCTTCGATTGAGCCATTGCAGAACCAGTCCGCGATGCGCCGCACCGCCTTGGCCGCCACCTTCCGGCGATCCTGGGCGGGACGAAACAGAAACGTTCGCCCCTCGACGTCGTGCGTGACGAAGCCCTTCTCCTCCAGCCTGCGCAGCACCGTGCGGACGGTCGATTCCTTTAACGATCGATCCAGCCGCTCCCGCACCGATTCCGCGGTGATCGGCGCATGAGCCCAGACGAGCTGCATGACCTCTCGTTCGAGTTCGCCGAGTTCCGGCAGATCATCATCCATCTCATTGTGACCCATGGTAACGTTACACCGTGTAACATATAGCGGCCGAACGGTCAATGATCATGCCGAACGGTTCGCGGGCAGCCCACTTCCGCGGCGATCGTGATATCAGAGGATGGACGACACGTCGTGGAAGGAGAAAGCATGCGCCGGGATTTCTGGTTCCACCATCCGTTTCGGGTGCGCTATTCCGAGGTTGATGCGCAGGCCGTGGTGTTCAACGCGCACTACCTGACTTATTTCGACACGGCGATCACCGAGTATTTTCGCGCGCTCGGCTATGACTATCTCGGCGAGGTCGCGAGGACCGGCGTCGATTTTCACCTTGTGAGGTCGGTCGTCGAGTACAAGGCGCCGATCCGTTTCGACGAGGAGATCGATGTCTGCGTGCGGGTCGCAAGGATCGGCCGATCCTCGATCACGCTTGCGCTCGCAATTTTCGCCAGAGGCAGCGACGATCTCCGCTCCACCGGTGAGATCGTGTGGGTGTGCACGGACCAGCGAACCCATAGCCCGGTCGCCGTGGCGGAGCCCTTGCGGGCGCTGATTGCAAGCCGCGAGAAGGCCCTTGCCCAGGCGTGATCTGCGGGAGGCCGGCTGACGCGCGCCAGTGGCACGATGCTTCGCCAGGCCTGCTCGCCGGACTGTCGTTTGGCGGGACCAACCTGCCGGCATCGGCGCCGTCGCCGCCGGTCCCGTTGATCTATGACGTGATCGCAGCGGGTGCGGCGGTCGCGGCCTATGGTACCTTTTTCTCCATGCCATGGCGAATTTTAATTGCATTCCTGCGTAAGGCACACGCTTTTGCAATCAGCGTGCACTATAGTCAGCGCGCACCATATTCAAGGGTGCCGCTATCGTAACTATCGGGCAGGTGATTGGAATGCGCCTCTTATTGCTTATCAATTTGACGGCTTTTGCCATGGCGGGAGCCGCCATGGCTCAGGACCCGCCGCTCTCCCTTCCGCCCGTAAGCATCGATCCGCAGCGGAACGAGCTGCCGCCGGCTCTCGGCATCGGGCAGCAGGGCTCAGGCAACAACAGCGTCGCCGGCGGCAATGCCGGCAATGGCAATCGCGGCTATGACGATCTCAACCGGCGCTTGAGGGGCGAGGTCGACCGTGTCAATCCTCCGATCACGAATCAGCCGCCGATCGACGCGCGATCGCCGGACATCCGTGTCGGCGTCATCAACATACCGGCGGTTCAGCAGCAGTACGGGCAGAATTTCGGCGTCTCCGCCCGGCCGTACCGGCCGCCGCCGCTGGTATATTCCGCGCCTTTGGGACGACATTAAACGTTCAAGAAGCGGGCGCCTGGTCGCCACGGGTTGCTGACCTGCCGCTCAGGCTCGATCGAAGACGTCTGCGCCGCCGTTTCGTCGCGATGCCGAGGCTCCGGCAAGCCCAGCTATCCGAGCGGGCTTCCCTGATTTCGTCTTATGATCTTGAGCGTGAGCAGAACGGCGCCAAGCACAAGAAACGCAACGCCGATAATCGTTGTGCTGGTCGATTCGAACGTCACGCCAACTGCCGTCAGCAGGCATCCGATAATAATCGACAGCAATCCACCAAGCTTCTTCACCAGCAGGAAGTGTCCGTCGCTCGTACTTGTTGCCACCATGATCAGCCTCGCTGTTCAGATGATGCCCCGCCTTCTCCAATTCTCGTCGCGTCGGTTTTTTCTCAGGTAAGCGGCAGGCTCACATGAGCAGAACGCAATCGTACACGCGGGCGGCAACGTTGCAAATTTCCGGTCGTTCGGATTCGGCAGTCGATGGCTGCTGTTTGATTCAATTGCGTGCGATGACGATTGCGACAGCCTGCCTTACCTAACGAGTGTTGGAACCTGACGCGGTCGCAAGAAGAGAACTCGATGGCAGCCGCACATTTGCTGATCTCTCAGCAAATTGTTGCAACGGTTGCAGATTGACTCGCTCTAAACGTAGGCGTTAGATCAACAACATAGCCCCGTTCGGCGGAGTGGTGCGATGGCGTCACCATCGGCGATAGATGAACGGCCGTACGTTTCGACCGGTCATCTACCTAATCCCGAGACGGTGCAGTCGCTGGTGGAAGACGCGCACCGGCGCCTCAAATCGAACGCTGATGGCGAGAATTCGCAGGTCTACCCGGCACTCGCCCGAGTGCCGAGCGGGCTGTTCGGCGTTTGTGTCGTCGGAACCGACGGGCACGTCTATGGCGCGGGAGACATAGACTACGAATTCTCCATCATGAGCGTCTCGAAGCCATTCGTGTTTGCGCTGATCTGCGAGACGATCGGCCCGGAAGAGGCGCGCACAAAGCTCGGCGCCAACGCCACCGGACTTCCATTCAACTCGCTCGCTGCGATCGAGCATGGAAGCGGGCGCACCAATCCGATGGTGAATGCGGGCGCGATCGCGACGACGAGCCTCGCGCCGGGAGCGTCCGCCGAGGCGCAGTGGGCGTTCATCCACGACGGGCTGTCGCGCTTTGCTGGCCGCAAGCTTCCACTCAACGAAGAGGTCTACGCCTCGGCTTCGCAGACCAATTTTCGCAATCGCAGCATCGCGCGGCTGCTGGAAAGCTACGACCGGATCTATTGCGACGCCAAAGAGGCAACCGATCTCTACACGCGGCAGTGCTCGCTGAATGTGACCGCAAGAGACCTCGCCGTGATGGGCGCAACGCTGGCGGACGGCGGGGTGAACCCCATCACCAAGCAACGCGTGGTCGACGCCGCGGTTTGCCACTACGCGCTGGCGGTGATGATCACGGCCGGATTGTACGAGACGTCAGGCGACTGGCTTTACGACATCGGCCTGCCGGGAAAGAGCGGGATCGGCGGCGGCATTGTCGCGGTCTCTCCCGGAAAAGGTGGCTTCGGCACTTTCGCTCCGCCGCTTGATACGGCCGGCAATAGCGTGAGGGGACAACTCGCCGCAAAATTCCTGTCGCAGCGATTGGGCATGGATCTGTTCGTGTCGCAACCGGAAGACTGACGAATGTTGACGGGATCGGGCGGTCCCGTTCACCCGGCCGATCATCAAACGCCCGAGCGAATCGGAGGATGCCATGGCGACGCAGACGATCTCAATCGGCGGCATCCACGAGGAGGAACGCGCATCATGGATTCCCATGATCGCAATCGCGCTCGGCCAGATGATCATGTCGTTCAACGTCGCCTCACTGCCGGTGGCGATGGGGGGAATGGTCAAGAGCTTCGGCGTTCCTCCGACCACGGTCGCGACCGGCATCGTGGCTTACTCCATGCTCGTCGCCGGCTTCGTCATGCTGGGCGCCAAGCTCGCGCAGCGGTACGGCGCGCTACAGGTTTTCCGCGCAGCCGTCGTGCTGTTCTTCATATCCCAGGTCATGATGACGTTCAGCCCCACGGCGGTCGTGATGATCACGGCGCAGGCGCTCTGCGGCGCCGCCGGCGCGGTGATCGTGCCTTCGCTGGTCGCCCTCATTGCCGAGAACTACACCGGACGCCAGCAGGCAACCGCGGTTGGTGCGCTCGGCTCTGCGCGCGCGGCGGCCGGCGTGCTCGCGTTCGTCATTGGCGGCATACTTGGCACCTATATCGGCTGGCGGCCGGTGTTCGGAATTCTCATCGCCGTTTCCGCCATCGTCTTCCTGCTGAGCTTCCGTCTCAAGCGCGACCACGGCCGGCCGAACGTAGAGATCGATCTGGTGGGCGTCGTTCTGGCGGCGACCGCGATCATTCTGATCAGCTTTGGCTTCAACAACCTGAACAGGTGGGGGCTCGTGCTCGCGAGCCCAAACGCGCCGTTCAGCCTTCTCGGCCTGTCGCCCGCGCCGATCCTGATCGTGGCGGGCATCGTGTTTGGCCAGGCATTCCTGATGTGGACACACAAGCGCCAGGAGGCAGGTAAGACTCCTCTCCTGGCGCTTCAGGTGATCGATTCACCTGAGGAGCGAGCGGCCGTCTACGCGATGTTCTCCGTCGTCGCGCTGGAGGCGGCGCTCAACTTCTCCGTCCCGCTCTACATTCAGATCGTGCAGGGTCGCAGCCCGATCGCCACTGCGGTGGCGATGATGCCGTTCAACCTTACGGTATTCTTCGCCGCGATGCTGATCGTGCGCGTCTACGACAGGCTGACGCCGCGGCAGATCGGGCGATCCGGCTTCGTCCTTTGCACGGTCGCGCTGTTGTGGCTCGCTTTTGTGGTGCGTAACGACTGGAGCGAGGTGCCGGTGCTGTTCGGGCTTATCCTCTTTGGTGTCGGGCAGGGTGCGCTCGTCACGCTGCTGTTCAATGTGCTGGTCACGGCTTCGCCCAAGGAACTCGCAGGGGATGTCGGATCGCTGCGCGGCACCACCAACAATCTCGCTGCCGCTGTCGGAACGGCAGTCGCGGGTGCGCTCCTTGTCGGTCTCCTGAGTTCGATCGCGCTGACCAACATCGCCGCGAGCCCCAAGCTCACACCCGAACTTCAAGCGCAGGTCGATCTCGATAACATCAATTTCATCAGCAATGACCGGTTGCAGACTGTACTTGCCGATACCACCGCGTCCCCGACGCAGGTCGCGGAGGCGGTGCGCGTCAACACGGAGGCGCGTCTGCGCGCTCTCAAGATCGGCCTCCTGATCATGGCGGGTTTGGCACTTCTGTCGATCATTCCGGCCGGGCGGCTGCCGAACTATCGACCGGGAGAGATTCCGAGCGACGAGACGGCGGGCGAACGCGGACGATCGACCTGATGCGCAACGGATTCGACTGCTCGTGAAATCAAGGAGAATGACATGACCACCTACGACAACGGTTCTGCAATGCGTCTCACCAGGTTGCCGACGCCGCCTCTGTGGATATGCATCCTGCTCGGCATCGTGATGATCGTCGCCGGCCTCTTGGTTCTGGGCGATGTCGTATTGTTCACCGTGATCAGCACCATCTTCATCGGCTGGATGGCTATTTTTGCCGGTGGATTCGAAATCGTTCACGCCTTCTGGACCAAGGGGTGGGGAGGGTTCGTGTGGCAGTTGCTGCTCGGCGCGCTCTACCTCGCATTCGGCATCGTGCTGGTGACCCAGCCGGTGACGAGCGCGCTGATCCTGACCTATGTCCTCGGTCTTCTGCTTCTGATCTCCGGGATCGTCCGGATCCTGGTCGGCATCAGCCACTGGCAGCAGCTCGGCTGGATCATGCTGGTGTCCGGGCTGTTCGGCGTCTTGGCGGGTCTGATCATCCTGACGGGATTTCCAGCCACCGGGCTATGGGTGCTCGGATTGCTGCTCGGCATCGATCTCCTGTCTCACGGTATCGGATGGCTGACCCTGGCCTGGCTGCCGGCGGCCAGAACGGGCTAGCGGCCTCGCTCGATAAGAATCTGCAGCACGCTCGCTAACCGCCCGCGATCACGTCGGGTGTTCCCTCCCGCACAAGATGAATGCGAAACCTTGCGCCATGCGCGATTGGTGGAGATGACATATGTCAGGTTTGAGGAAGCCAGGTCGAACTTTCAGGCTTGCTGTGCTCCTGGCTTCAATTGGAATGAGCCTGGCGGCCTTGCCGGCTGTGCAGGCTCAACAGGCGTCCGCTGTGCTGTTCCAGAATGTGCGCATCTTTGACGGAAAGAACGCCGCGCTCTCCATCCCGTCCAACGTCCTGGTCCGGAACAACAGGATCGAAAAGATTGCGGTGGCCGCGATCAAAGCGGACGCTCAGGTGATCGACGGCGGCGAGCGCGTGCTGATGCCCGGGCTGATCGACGCGCATTGGCATGCGATGCTGGTGCGCCCAACGCCGGCGGCCACCCTGGTGGATGACGTCGGCTACAACAATCTTCTTGCGGCTGCGGAAGCGACCGCCACGCTTATGCGGGGCTTCACCACCGTCCGCGACATGGGCGGGCCGAGCTTTGGGCTCAAGCGCGCCATTGACGAGGATCTCGTCGCCGGCCCGCGCATCTACCCGTCCGGCGCCGTGATCACCATCACCGGCGGCCATGGCGACTTCCGGCATCTTACCGATCTGCCAAGAACGATCGGCGGCATGCTCAGCCGCATGGAAAGAATTGGCGGCAGCATGGTTGCGGACAGTCCGGATGAGGTTCGTGTGCGCGCCCGCGAGCAGCTCATGCAAGGGGCCTCGCAGGTCAAGCTCACGGCGGGCGGCGGCGTCGCTTCGCCGTTCAGCCCGCTCGATGTGTCCACGTTCACGGAGCCCGAGCTGCGTGCCGCGGTCGAAGCTGCCGAGAACTGGGGCACCTATGTCGCCGTGCACGCCTATACGCCGGTTTCGATCCAGCGCTCGATCGCGGCCGGAGCAAAGTGCGTAGAACACGGCCACCTGATGGACGAGGCGACGGCGCGTCTCATGGCCGAGAAAGGAATCTGGCTGAGCACGCAACCCTTCCTCGATCTGGCGGGCGCAAGCGCCCTGGGGCCGTCGGAGCAGGCGAAGATGCAGCAAGTGGTTGCCGGCACGGACAGAGTCTATGCCCTGGCAAAGAAGTACGGGATCAAGACAGCCTTCGGCACCGACATCCTGTTCTCGCAGGCGCTGGCGGAGCGGCAAGGCGCCATGCTGGCCGATCTCACGCGCTGGTATACGCCGGCCGAAGCGCTAACGATGGCGACATCGACAAATGCCGAACTGCTCAGCCTGTCCGGACCCCGAAATCCATATCCCGGCAAGCTGGGCGTGGTGGAGGAGGGCGCGCTGGCCGACCTCCTCTTGGTCGACGGCAATCCGCTCGACAACATCAGACTCGTGGCAGATCCGGCCAAGAATTTCCTGGTCATCATGAAAGCTGGGAAGGTCTACAAGAACCTTCTCGCCCAGGAACCTTCTCGCCGGTGACATAGGCGACACACGTCGAAAGCGTGCGTACAGAGGTACCGGGAGCCGGTCGTTGGTCGCGAACGGATGGGCTGTTATGAAACTGTGACATTTGGTGATGTAGTAGTGGCCGATGAACCGCTGCTCGGACTCCGTCGCGTCGATATCCAGAATCTGCTCGGGATTACGACGACCGGATCCTGAACCAGAAGATCGAACTCTGAGGTCCTTATGATTGTCCGTCGTTCTGCGTTTGAAGGCCCAACACCGCGATACCGTCGCGATCGTGTCGGCCGTCACTTCGTGGCTTTGGCAATCATCGGGCTGGCCGGAGGATTTGAACCCGCTTTTGCGCAGAACCCGCCGCCGGCGGCACCGCAGCGGGTGGTGAAGCCGAAGCCGCCCGCCCCAGCGCCTGTTGCGGCGGCCCAGCCGGCCGCCCCGACGCCACATGCGGAGGCGGCGGCGTCGGGCGGCGAGCCGGTCGCGCGGGTTGGCGGACGTGACGTCTCCTCGTCGGAAATCCGCAGCTTCCTGGCCGCTGTCGGGCCCGATCAGCGCGCCGCGCTCGCCCGTGATCCCGCGCTTCTGAACCAGACGCTCCGCGCGATGTTTGCGAGGCAGCTCATCCTCAAGGAAGCCGCGGACAAGAAGTGGCAGGAGCAACCGGCCATCGTCGCTCAGCTCGCCAAGCTGCGCGAGGAGGCCATCGTCGAGACCTATCTGCAGTCGGTGTCGGTGCCGCCGGAGAATTATCCGGATGAGGCGGAAATCCAGAAGACCTATGACGCCAACAAGGGGTCGCTGATCATGCCGCGCCGCTTTCATCTCGCCCAGATCTATGTCGCGTTGGCGGAAGGAGCCGACAGCGCGACCGAAGAGAAGGCCAAGGCGAAACTCGCGGACATCCAGGCCAAGCTGAAACAGCCGAAGGCGGACTTCGCCCAGATCGCCAAGGACACCACCGACCAGCGCGAACTCACGGACAAGGGCGGCGATCTCGGCTGGCTGCCCGAACCGCAGCTCGTTCCCGAGATCAAGAGCCGCGTGATGGGAATGGCCGTCAATACCGTGAGCGAGCCGATCAAGCTTGCCGACGGATATCACATCGTCAAGCTGATCGAGACCAAGCCGTCCGAGACCATGCCGCTTGCCGACGTGCGGGACACGCTGGTCCAGCGCCTGCGGGCCCAGCGCGCCGAGCTCAATCGCCGCGCCTATCTTGCGCGCGTGCTCGAGCAGAATCCCCCCGCGGTCAACGAAATCGCACTGTCGCGCATAGCCGGTGAATTGACGCAGTCGGCGGGGACTGCCCGCTAGCGCATGATCCGAGAAGCGGGGCGGGGCGTGCGGGGGCACCGGAGGACGAGACTGTTACGCGGATGGTTGCTTGCGCTGGCGACCGGGGTCAGCCTGCTGCTGACAAACGCTTTCGCACTGGCCGACACCTCACCCGCGGCGCCGGGGGAATCTCCTGGTGCTGAGTCGGCAAGCGAGCCAGCAAAGGACGCTGCGCCGGCCAAGGAGGCTGCGCCGGCTGAAGCACCGGCGGCCATCGAACGGCGATGGCGCGAGAATGCCAGGATCGGGTTGCCGCCGGCGCGAGGAGTTGCGACCTCGAGCTTGCAGCCTCGCTCCCGCTATCGCGATCTGATCGAGAAGGAAACCGCCGGCACCGGCCTTGCGCCCGAGATCGCGGAAGCCGTGATGGGCGTGGAGAGCGGCTACAATGCGGGCGCGATCGGCGGCGTCGGCGAAATCGGATTGATGCAGGTGCTGCCCTCGACCGCGCGGATGCTCGGCTTCACCGGCACCAATGCCGAACTCGCCGTGCCCGAGACCAACATCCGCTATGGCGTGACCTATCTCGCCCAGGCATGGCGGCTGGCCCGCGGCGATCTCTGCACCGCCGTGATGAAATACCGCGCCGGCCACGGCGAGACGCGCTTCTCACATCTGTCGGTGAGCTATTGCCTTGCGGTGCGCTCGCGGCTGACGGCGCGCGGCTTCCAGGTCACCGGCACCGTTCCCGTCGCCACCTTCGGCGAGCCGGCCCGTGGCGGCGGTGGTGGCGGCGGATGCAAGCGCAGATGCATGGCCGGCCTCAGCGGCCCCAATGTCGATTACGCCAAGCTGAACGCCCGCCTGAGCGCGCTCGTAGTCCAGGTGCGCGGCGGACGATAAGTCGCCCGCTCTGCAGGTTATCTCGTCGCGTGGTGCGGCTTGAACAGCCGGCCCCTTTCCGTCGCCAGCACCACCGCGAGCGACGCCAGCGCGCAGAGGAAGAAGCCGGTCGAGAACGGCAGCAGCGTGCCGTCGTAGTCCTGCCCGATCACCATGCCGATGCCGATGGCGAGCAGCGTGGTGATTGATCCGTACAGCGACGAGGCGGTTCCGGCGATATGGCCCTGCGGCTCCATCGCCAGCGCAGTGAAGTTGGCAATCATCAGCCCGAAGGTGAACATCATCAATGCCGCCAGCGCCATCATCAGCGACAGCGGCAGCATCTGCAGCTTCGCCGCCACCAGCATCGTGGCGGCAACGAGGACGAAGCCGACCAGCGCGCCGTGCGAGATCACGCGCATGCCAAGCCGCCCGACAAAGCGGGAGTTGAGGAAGCCCGCGATCGCGATGCCCGCGGCGATCGAAGCGAACGCCAGCGGAAAGTAATGTCCGAGCCGGTAGATGTCGGTGAAGAGCTGCTGCGAGGTGAAGACGAAGGCGAACAGCGCGCCCTGCACGCCGCCGGCCGCAAGCGCATAGCCCAGCGTCTGGCGGTTGGTGAGCGTCTGCCGGAAGGCGCCGAGCACATCGCGGATCGCCAGCGATTTTCGCGACTCTGCCGGTAGCGTTTCCGGCATGCGCAACGCACTCCATATCAGCGCGATCACGCCGTACAGCATCAAGGCAACGAAAATGCCGCGCCACTGCGTTAGCAGCAGCACCGCCTGGCCCAGCGATGGCGCGACCACGGGCACCGCGATGAAGACCATCATCGCGAGCGACATCACGCTCGCCATGCGCCTCCCGGCGTAGCAGTCGCGCACGATCGAGGTGGCGATGACGCGCGTCGCCGACGTGCCGAGGCCCTGCAGCGCGCGCGCCAGCAGCAGCGTCTCGAAGGATGACGCCGCGATCGCAAGCAGGCTCGCGATACCATAGACGGCCATGCCGCCGAGCAGCACCGGGCGGCGGCCGAAACGGTCGGACAAAGGACCCATCACGAACTGTCCGACGCCGAAGCCGATCAGGAAGGTCGACAGCACCATCTGCGGATGGTTGGCGTCGGCAATCTGGAATGCGGCGCCGATGCTGGGCAGCGCCGGCAGCATCATGTCCATGGCCAGCGGGTTCAGCGCCATGATCGATGCGATCGCAACCACGAATTCAGGGAAGCCCATCGGGCGGTGGCCTGACGATACCCAGGCCTCGGCATTAATTTCAGACACCTAGCATCCTCTTGCGGAGGCGCAATCTAGTGACCGTGCTGCGACGCACAATCCCGCGTTTTGGAATAGGGGGCCGGCAGTTCCGGACTGGTTAGGCAACGCGACGCACTTTTGGGCAGTCGTGGTGAACTCACTTCACCTCTCCCGCTTGCGGGAGAGGTCGCTGCGCCTTGGCGCAGCGGGTGAGGGCTCTTTCCACACGGGGAGTGTCGATCGCGGAGACACCCTCACCCCGACCCTCTCCCGCAAGCGGGAGAGGGAGCGCAGCATCCATTGCGGACGCAACTCAGCCGAGACGAAGACGACGCTCGCCAAAGGCGTAGAGCTGCCGCCAGAGCAGGCGATTGAACAGCGTCACCATCACGCACATGACGGCAATGCCGAGCACGACCTTCGGAAAATCGCCGGCTTCGGTTGCTCGCGCGATATAGGAGCCGAGGCCGATGGCGGTCAGGTGGGTGTCGCCCCAGCTTGCGACTTCAGCCACGATCGACGCGTTCCACGACCCGCCCGATGCGGTGATCGCTCCCGTGACGTAGTAGGGAAAGATGCCGGGCAGGATCACCTTCACCCACCAGCGCCATCCCTTCAGGTGGAAGCTGCCGGCGGCTTCCCGCAAATCGCTCGGGAAGGCGGCGGCGCCTGCGATCACGTTGAACAGGATGTACCACTGGGTGCCGAGGATCATCAGCGGGCTGAGCCAGATGTTCGGGTTCAATCCGAAATGCACGATGAGCACGACGAACACCGGAAAGGCGAGGTTGGCCGGGAACGCCGCCAGGAACTGCGCCAGCGGCTGGATCCGCTCGGCGAGTTTCGGCCGCAAGCCGATCCAGACGCCGATCGGCACCCATATGATCGTTGCCAGCGCAATCAGCACGATCACGCGCGCGAGCGTGACGAATCCATATCCGATTGCGGTGGTCACGTCTGACCAGCCGAGCGTGGCAGAGAGATATTGATAGATTTTCCAGGCGGCGTAGCTCGTCACGGCGGCGACCACCGCCACCCAGATGCCGTCGATGAGGCGCGAGGGTTGGCTGCTGTTAGCTCGCGGCCGCAGCACCGCGGGCAGGCTGATGCGCAAGGTCGAAATGGCCTTGTTCGCGGCGCCAAGCGGATAGGTCAACGCCCGTAGCGCGCGCGTGCGCCGGAAGAGATCGAGCATCCAGGATGTCGGCGGTTCGCCGGAGGCGGTCTGCTCAAAGCGGAATTTGTCGGCCCAGGCGACGATCGGCCGGAACAGCAACTGGTCGTAGGCGATGATGACGAGCAGCATGGTCATCAGCGCATAGACGATCGCCGGCAGGTTCTGCTGCTGAATGGCCAGCGCGACATAGGAGCCGACGCCGGGCAGGGTGACGGTCGTGTTGCCCACCGTGATCGCTTCGGATGCCACCACGAAGAACCAGCCGCCGGACATCGACATCATCGCGTTCCAGATCAGGCCCGGCATCGCGAAGGGCACATCCAGCCGCCAGAACCGCTGCCAGCCGGACAGGTGAAAGCTTTGCGTCGCTTCCTCGAGATCCTTCGGCACGCTGCGCAGCGACTGGTACATGCTGAAGGTCATGTTCCAGGCCTGGCTGGTGAAGATCGCGAACACGCAGGCGAGTTCGGCGCCCAGCACCTGCCCCGGAAACAGGTTCATGAAGAACACGACCGTGAAGGTCAGGAAGCCGAGGATCGGCACCGACTGCAGGATGTCGAGCAGCGGGATCAGCACGATCTCGGCGCGCCGGCTCTTGGCGGCGAGCGTGGCATAGATGAAGGTGAAGACGGTCGAGCAGACGATCGCCAGCAGCATCCGCATCGTGGTCCGCAGCGCGTAGAGCGGAAGATTGCGCGGATCGAGTGACACCGGCGTATGCGTCAGCTCCGACAGCGGCTCAATCGTCTGCCGGCCGCCATAGACGATCAGCACGAGCGTGCCGATCAAGAGCAGCAGCGCCACAAGATCCCACGCATTGGGCCGGAGCGAGTTCTGGCCGAGCACGGCGGTGCGAATATCACGAAACGTCATGAGCCAACCTCTGGTCAGAACCCGGCGCGCCGGCCCGAGAGGATCAAGACCGGACCGAGATCGGCGTTATAGACAGGGTTCACGACGAACCGATAGTCTAGGCGGTAGCAAGCGTCTCGAAGGGCGAGGCCATCGGCGGGGGCCTCATCCTTCTCCCGGCAATGCGCAGCGAAACCCATCATTCGCGCCGCTTGCTTCATCGCGATGGATTTCGCCGCGCTCCAGCCATGCTGCCGACTGCGGCGCCGCACTTTGAAAGCGTTCTAATTGCCATGGCAACCATTGAGAGGCAGATAGACTCTTTAAAGGTTCGCTGGCCGGCTCCAGGCAAAGGACGTGACGCACATCTATCATCGCATCTTCGATCAGTTCCGCGTCCTCGATTCCGAGGGTATATCAAGAGAAGATGATTTCGCGGAGGCCGCGCGATGGCTCGAATCTCCCGGCTGCTTGTTCCAGCGAAACAATTTCATCCTCGATCGCATGATACGCGCGGAAGGCGTGATCAAGGCCGGCCTGTTCGTCACCATCGTATTGAAGGGCTCGGGACAGGGAGGTCCGCATCGAGATACCACCCGGTTCCGGTACTCGGAAAATTCGATTATCGTGATGGCCTTGCGGAAGCCTCTGTTCTGGACCGGCGAGACCTCCGGCGGCGGGCGCATGTTCGCCGCAGGCCTGGCGTTTCCCAAGGCATCGATCGATCGCCTCGGCCTGCAGCGTGAGTTCCTTGAGCTGTTTTCCTCGGCAGAATCGGATGAATTCGTGGTCACGCTGAAGGCGCCGCCGCGCATTCTGGCGATGGCGACGGAAATGCTGTCTCCGACGCTGGATGGACGCGCAGAAGAACTGCTGCTGTCCGCGCACGCCATGGAGATCCTCGCCAGGGTCATATCGATCGCGGGCAAGCGCGCGAGCATGGAGATGGCTGGCGACCACAAGCAGCGGCGGCTGCGCGCGATCCGCGATGCGATCGACGCGGATCTGCGGCGTCCATGGAAAGTCTCGCAATTGGCGCGGGAGGCAGGCATCAGCCGCCGCTCCTTCAATACCCATTTCCGACGCGCGTTCGGCGTCAGTGCCTCCGACTATTTGCGGACGCGTCGGCTCGAATCGGCGCGCCACGCGATCATCGAGCAGGGCATATCGATCAACGAGGCGGCCTATCTCGCGGGCTACGGCAATCCTGCCAACTTTGCGACGGCGTTTCGCAAGCACTTCGGATACGCCCCCAGTCGCTGCCGTCAGCCAACGAATTAGAATAAGAATAATTCTACATCGTAGGCTGGCCGATCCCGACGCGTCGATCAATGTAGCCAAGCCGTGCCACAGCGGAACGTCTCGGTGGCCAATCTGGAGTTCGTCGACAACAGATCAAAGGATTTTTGCGCAATCGCAAAGGCGTGAGTTTCGTAATTCTTGCACTCAGTCCCCTGAGTTTGCGGGCGCTCCGCGACGGGGGATTAAGTGATGGACTTCAAGAGAAAGAGCGAGTGGGGCCTCGCCCTGATGACGATTTGTGGTTTTGCCGCGGTGGCATTCACGGACGCGCCGGCACTGGCGCAGAGTCCGTCCGGCGCTGTGCAGCCGGGCTCGAACAGCGAGCTGCCGCCGGTGACGGTCGATGCGCCACGCCAGCAGCGCGCTCGCGTCGCGCCTGTGCGATCGACGCGAGCCGCGCGATCCGGCCGCAATGTCGCTCGGCGGACGCCGGCCCCAGTGACGCAGGAAGCCACAGCGCCTGGCGGAGCGGTGGGACGTGCAGTCGGTGAGAAGGGCACCGGCCCGGTGGTTGGCTATCTCGCCAAGCAAAGCGTGACCGCGACCAAGACCGATACGCCGATCCTCGAGACGCCGCAGTCGATCTCGATCGTCACCCAGGACCAGATCTTTGCGCAGGGCGCGCAGAACGTCACCGAAGCCTTGCGCTATACCCCCGGCGTCACGGTGCAGAGCTTCGGCGCCAATGCCTTCTTCGACAACTTCAAAATCAGAGGCTTCGACGCGCCCCGATATCTGGATGGCCTGCGGCTTCCGGCAGACAATACGACCTTCGCCGTGCCGCGGATCGAGACCTACGGACTCGAGCGGATCGAGGTGCTGAAGGGACCGTCGTCGGTGGTCTATGGCCAGTCCGAGCCGGGCGGTCTGCTCAACATGGTGAGCAAGCGGCCGACTGCGACGCCGCAGTACTCGATCGAGGGTACGTTCGGCTCGTTCGAGCGTTTCCAGGGCGCGTTCGACCTGGGCGGCCCGATCGACAAGAACGGCGAGTTCCTCTACCGCATCGTCGGACTCGCACGTGACAGCAATACCCAGACCGACTTCGTCCAGGACAACAAGCTCTTCATCGCGCCGAGCTTCACCTGGAGTCCGACGGTGGACACCAGCTTCACGCTGTTCTCGCAATATCAGAAGGCCGACAACAGGGGCTACCAGCAATACGTGACGGGCCAGGTGTCGTTCCTGCCCAACCCGAACGGACACGTTCCATACAGCCGCTATCTCGGCGTGCCCGGCGCTGACGGCTACAATCTCGAACAATTCATGGTCGGCTATGCCTTCGAGCATCGCTTCGACAACAACCTGCAGTTCCGCCAGAACCTGCGCTACACCGACGTCACCAACGATCTCTCGTCGGTTCGCACGGAGGGCATGGCAAGCGACCGGCTCGTCAATCGCAGCTATAACTATGTGAAGGCAGCCGCCGCCAACATCACCGTCGACAACCAGGTGCAGGCGGATTTCCTGACCGGACCGCTCGCCCACAAGGTGCTGTTGGGCTTCGACTACTTCAACCTCTGGTCCAACACCGACTATCGATCCGCCGGCATCGCTCCGATCGATGCCTATGCTCCGGTATATAATACCGCGGTTCCGTCCTTCGCATCGTTGGCGCCGTTCATCCTGCGCGACGACAAGCTGAGCCAGGCCGGTCTCTATCTGCAGGACCAGATCAAGTTCGACCGCTGGACGCTGACACTGGGCGGACGCAATGACTGGGCCCACACGGATTTCCGGAGCTTCGCAGTCTTTCCGCTCGCCGGCAGCTATTCCCGCGACGACCGGGCGCAGACCGGACGCGTCGGCCTCAACTATCTCTTCGATTTCGGACTGTCGCCTTATGTGAGCTATGCAACGTCGTTCACGCCGAACCTCGGCGCAGATCTCGCCGGCAACTCGTTCAAGCCGACGACCGGTGACGGGACTGAAGCCGGCGTCAAGTTCATGCCGAACGGATCGAACCTGATGCTGACGGCGGCCGTGTTCGAGATCAACCAGCAGAACATCCTCACGGCAAGCCCGATCAATCCGCTGTTCAACGTGCAGACCGACGCAGTGCGCGTTCGCGGCTTCGAGTTTGAAGTGAAAGGCAACATCACCCGCGAATTCGAGATCGTCGGCGGCTACAGCCATCTCGATCCGAAGGTCACGTCAAGCATTGCCGGATATGCCGGCAAATACATGCTGAACACGGCCCAGGACCAGGCCTCGCTCTGGGGCAAGTACACCTGGTACGACGGCCCGGTTGTGGGTCTCGGGCTCGGGTTCGGCGTGCGCTATGTCGGTGAGACCTATGGCGACTACTTCAATACGTTCGTCATTCCGGCCTATACGCTGTTCGATGCCGCCGTAAGCTATGATTTCGGCTATCTGCGTCCCGACTTGAAGGGACTGATCGCGCAGGTCAACGTGACCAACCTGACCGACCATTTCTATGTCGCGTCGTGCTTGACGGGCCTGCCTTATTGTGGATTGGGGAATGGGCGTACGGTGCTCGGCACGTTGAAATATAGCTGGAACTAGGAAAGCAAAGTGACGGCAGCGACCAGGTCTCTTCGGCGATGGGGGTTCGTCCACAAGTGGACGAGCCTCATCTGCACGGTGTTCATGCTGCTCCTGTGCATCACGGGGTTGCCGCTGATCTTTCATGAGGAGATCGACGAGCTCCTGCACAGTCAGGTGAAGGCAGCGGAGGTGGCGCCGGACACGCCGCTTGCCGACCTCGACCGTCTGCTCGGCAATGCGCTTGCCAACGCACCGGGACAGGTCCCCCATTTCCTGATCTGGGACCGTGACGATCCGAACGCCATGTTCGTCAGCGTCGGGCCTTCGATCACATCGGATCCGACCAAGAACCTGCTGATCCGGATGGACGCGCATACGGGCGCCTATCTGGACGCGCCTGACGTGACCGGCCGTTTCACCTACATCATGCTCAAGCTGCACACCGACATGTTCGCGGGCCTGCCGGGCAAGCTCTTCCTTGGCCTGATGGGCATCCTGTTCTGTGTCGCCATCATCTCCGGCATCGTCGTCTACGCCCCCTCGATGCGGAAGCTGAGCTTCGGCACCTATCGCGCCGGTCGCACGCGCGTGGTGCGCTGGCTGGATGTGCATAATCTTGCCGGCATCCTTCTCGTCGCATGGACGCTGGTGGTCGGTTTCACCGGCGTCATCAACACATGGGCCGACCTGGTCCTGAAGATGTGGCAGTACGGCCAGCTTGCCGAGATGACCGCGCAATATCGCGATCGCGCGCCGCCGACGAAGTTGACGTCCGTCAACGCGGCCGTCGAAGTGGCCGCCCATGCGGTGCCGGGGATGACGCCGAGCTTCGTCGCTTTCCCGGGCTCGATCTTCAGCAGCAAGAGCCACTACACCGTGTTCCTGCGCGGCAACACGCCGCTCACCTCGCGCTTGTTGAAGCCGGCGCTGATCGACGCCGAGACCGGCACGCTCACTGACAGCCGCGACATGCCCTGGTATGTCTCGACGCTGTTCATCTCCCAGCCGCTGCATTTCGGCGACTATGGCGGAATGCCGCTCAAGATCCTCTGGGCAGTGCTCGACGTGCTCACGATCATCATCCTCGTTACCGGTATCTACTTGTGGGTGCGACGGCGACGCGCAGGGGTCAGCGTCGATCGCGTGATCGCGCGCTCCTCCGGCATCGAAAGTCCCGCATTGTCATCCTGATGACGTCGCGCAAATCCATGCATCGCACGCTTCGGCAGATCTTCGTCGCGCCGCTGCTGGTCGCGATCGTCAGCACGCTGGGCCTCGTCGGCGCGCTCGTGGGGGACGGCTGGTGGGATGCCCTCTCATGGGTGACGCTCGCCGTCCCGGTTGTCCTCTACTCGCTGTTCATCTGGTGGCGAAAGCCGAATTAGAACGGTTTGAACAAGTGGCCGCGAGCGGCTGGCTCGCCCGATCCCAATTTGGATCGATTTTATGTTCCGGGCCTTTTGCGCGGGACCCTGTCTTCGTACAAGAAGTCCGGCCTTTCCACCTGACGGACGGGAGCGCGGTGACAGGACGTGCGATAGCGGCAGGAGCCGCTCGCGAGAACGAGCGACTGCTGATGCTTTCCGGCGCGATGGTGCTCTCCGCCGGGATCAATCGTTTTGACGAGCCGAAACGAGTCAACGCAGCGCTCCCCGCGGGCATCAAGACCGTGGTCCTGTTGAGCGGTCGGCTGCAGATCAGCGTCGGCGGCGGCAGCGAGCGCGAGGTCTGCGGTCCGACTGTCCTCGTCATTCGCAGCTCAGCCGACGCCGCCCGGGATCAGGTCTTCGCCGCGAATGTGCCGATCCGCTATTTGATCGTGCAAATGGACGAGAACGTCCTTGGCCGAGAGATGACAACGGCGCTCGACCGCTCGCTCGACGCGCTCGGCGGCAAGAGTGATGCTGCGGCGAGGCTGGCATCCTGCCCGGCCGGGCACGCGCTCCGCGCGCTGGTCTCGCAGATCACGAATTGCCCGATGCGCGGCCCGGAACGCGAATTGTATCTGTGCGGCAAGGCCATGGAGCTTGTGGCGCTCGCGATCGCGTCCTGCATCACCAGGATCGACGGCGGCGAGCTCAAGCTGCCGGCGCGCGACATCGAACGTATCCGCCAGGCGCGCGATATCCTGGTCGCGGCGATGAGCCAGCCGCCCAGCCTCGACGCCTTGGCGCAACAGGTCGGCCTTAATGTGCGGAAGCTGAGCTCCGGCTTTCGCCAGGTGTACGGCGCAAGCGTGTTCGGATTCCTGCAGGAGTACCGGCTGGAGCAGGCGTATAAACTGATATCGACGGGTGAGATGAGCGTGTCGGAAGCGGCCTCCCGCGTCGGTTATGGTCCGGCCCATTTTGCCACCATCTTCCGCAAGCGCTTCGGAGTCTCGCCGAGCAGCCTGCGCTGATCGCGGGCGAACGCGCGGCTTGTGAGTTTGTAGGTCTCCTAACCTTGAACGAAAGCGAGAGTCCGGCGAACGAAAGTCGGCCCCTAGGTCGGGCGATGGCGCCGTGTCAGTACCAAGTTCCGCGCGGCATGGGGTTCCGCGCGAAAGATTGCTTGGTGCGGGCTTGGGGATGATGAAGACGTTTCGCGGTAGATGGTTACTTTGTGTGTCAGCGCTGGTCGTAGCAAGCGAATTACCCGATATGATGAATGTCGCCAACGCGCAGGCGATCGGCAGCTCAAGTCTTCCGCCTGTCGTGGTCGAGCGTCCCGCGCCGCGGCCGGCACGCCGTGCGGCCCAAGTCACGCCGCGCGCGGCGCCGCGCTCCGTGACTGCGTCACGGCCGCAGCCCGCGCCGACGTCTGATGCCGCGAGGGAGACCGCGCGCGGACCGGTACGCGGTGTGGTGGCGCATCGCACCGGCACGGGATCCAAGACCGACTCGTCGCTGCTGGAGATCCCGCAATCGGTCACCGTGGTGACGCAGCACCAAATCGAGACACAAGGCGCCCGTACGGTTGCCGAGGCGTTGCGCTACGAACCCGGCGTGGTGTCCGAGAGCCGGGTCGGCGACCGCTTCGACAACGTGTTCATCCGCGGCTTCGGCGGTTTCGGAGGCAACGCGAACTATCTGCATTTCTGGGATGGCCTGCGGCTTCCGCGCGGCGTGTCCTATGCGATGCCGTCGATCGATCCCTATCTGCTCGAGCGGGTGGAGATCCTGCGCGGTCCGGCCTCGGTGCTCTATGGCCAGAACAATCTCGGCGGCATGGTGAACCTGATCAGCAAGAGCCCGACGCCCGCGTCGCAGGGTGAAGTGATGACGCGGTTCGGCGACCACAACCGGATCGAGGGCGGTTTCGATATCAGTGGGCCGCTGACCCAGGACGGGCGATTGCTGTATCGCCTGATCGGTCTCGCGCGCAAAGCCGATACCGATGTCAACTATACGACGACGGAGCGCGAGCTGATCGCGCCGATGATCACCTGGCGGCCGACGCTCGACACGACCTTCACGATACGCGCGCTCCACGATCGGGATCCCTCGAGCTATCAGCCGAACTGGCTTCCCGCGCTCGGCACACTGCAGCGCAATCCGAACGGGCAGATTCCCCGCGATTTCTTTTCGGGTCATCCAAACTACAACGGCTACGACCGCACGCAGGATTCGATCGGCTACGAGTTCGAGCACCACTTTGACGAGACCTGGACCGTCCGGCAGAACTTCCGCTACATGAGCCTATCGAGCGACTTCAAGGCGTTGTCCGTGACGGGCTTCGCCGCTGGCTCGACGTGCGGCGCCGGTGCGATCACCAATCTCTGCCTCGTCCGACAGAGCACTCATTATATCGAGGACCTGAAGGCTGCCGCGATCGACAATCAGGCCGAAGCGAAGTTCGCGACCGGCTGGCTGCAGCACACCGTGCTGATGGGCGTGGACTACCAGGCCTCGTCCGCCAGCGCGACGTTCGGCAACGGCACGTCGCCGAATATCAACTACCTCAATCCGAACTATGGCATGATCGCCGCGCCGGCGCTGACGTCGCAGACGCAGCAGGATCGCGAGCAAACCGGCCTCTATCTTCAGGACCAGATGCGGCTCGGAAAGCTCGCGATGGTGCTGGGTGTCCGCAACGACTGGGCCAACGCGACTTCCGATACGAAGACGATCGCCACTGGCGCCTACACGAACCGCAGTCACCCTTCCGATTCGGCAACGACCTGGCGCGCCGGGGCGACCTATCTCTTCGACAACGGCCTGGCCCCCTATGCCAGCTATTCGACGTCGTTCGAGCCCACCATCGGCACCGACTATACCGGCGCGGCTTTCGTGCCGACCACCGGCGAGCAATATGAGGTCGGGGTCAAGTACCAGCCGATCGGCTTCAACGGCCTCTTCATGGTGTCGCTGTTCGACACTACGCAGAACAACGTGCTGACGCTCGACACGACGCATCTATACACTGCCTATCCGGCCTGCACCCAGTCAGGTCCCAATTGCCAGATCCAGCAGGGCCAGGTGCGCTCGAAGGGTGTTGAATTCAGCGCGAAGCTCACGCCGCTGCCCGGTCTCGACGTGATCGCGGCCTATTCGCACACCGACATCGAGATCACCAAGAGCACGCAGGTGGTCAGCGGCATTCCCGTCGAGGGCAAGGTTCCGGTCGGCGCTCCCGCCAACACTGCTTCGCTGTGGGTGGACTATACGATCCAGGGCGGAGCGTTGGCCGGCTTCGGCTTCGGCGGCGGCATCCGCTATGTCGGCGAATCCTTCGGTGACAACATCAATTCGATGGCCATGATCGTTCCCGCCTATACCTTGGCGGACGCGATGGTGCATTACGACCTCTACGGCCTGTCCCCGCAACTGAAGGGTTGGAAGCTGGCGGTGAACATGACCAACGTGTTCGACAAGACCTATGTTTCGGCCTGCGCCTCCGCGACGCAATGCTTCTACGGGAACGGCCGCTCGACAATGGGAACGATCAGATATCAGTGGTAGATGCCGCCGTCGTGGTAACGGGTGACGAACGGAAGGCGCGTGCGCCGCAATTGTCGGAGGCTTTCGGCATCAACATGTTGATGCCGGGCGTTTCCGTACGCGACATGCGCTCTTGCGCCGGGCGCGACTACAGGATATTCGTCTGGCAGCCGGACTCTGTGCAATCAAGTGAGCCGCTTCCGGTCGTCTACCTGCTTGACGGTAACGGCCTGTTTCCGATCGCGGCGGCCGCGCTTGCGCTGCAGTCGCGACGAACCGAGCGGACCGGCGTCAGCCCGGCCATCATTGTCGGCATCGGATATCCGACGATGCACTGGATCGATGCCAAGCGACGCACATTCGACTACACGCCGCCGGTTCGTCGGGACCGGTTGGCGCCGCTGCCGGGAAATCGCGCGTGGGACGAAACCGGCGGAGCCGACGCGTTTCTCGACTTCATCGCCAACGACCTCGTTCCCGCCCTATCGGCGGAACTGGCGATCGATCGGGACCGCACGGCGTTGTTTGGTCATTCGTTCGGCGGTCTGCTCGCCCTCTATGCGCTGCTCACGAGGCCGCAGATGGTGCGGAGCTATATCTCCGCGAGCCCGTCAATCTGGTTCGCGCCGGATGAGCTGAAGAACAGGTTGAAGAGCTTCGTCGCGCCGGCACGCCCGCGCCGTCGCCTGCTGATCACCGTCGGCAGCCTGGAGCAGGGCGAGCTGTCATCGAACGATGCTGATGCCGATGATTATGGGTCCTGGATCCGTCGCAACCGGATGGTCGACAATGCCCGAGAATTTGCGGCCGCGCTCACGGCCGCTGCCGGGGCATCACTGGACGTCTCCTTCAGGGAATTCGAAGATGAGAATCATGCCTCGGTGGTCCCGGCGGCAGTCAGCGCCGCGCTTCGCTTTGCGCTGGCGCCGCGCTGAAGCCATCTGCGACATGATCGCGATGGCGGCCGTTGCGATCGCGGCGGTGCTCGCGTGGACTTGTGAGCCGGTCGCCGCCGCTGCGGCGGATGCGCCGGTCGTCGTGACCGATATCACCGGCCGGACGGTGACGCTGCCGCGACCGGCGACGCGGGTGCTGCTTGCCGAAGGCCGCCAGATCATTGCCTTGTCTTTGCTTGATCCGAAGCCTGTCGGGCTGATCGCCGCATGGCTCGGCGACTTTCGCCGCAATGACAGCGAGAGCTATGCGCTCTACCGCCAGAAATTCCCTGAAGTCGACGACATCCCCATTCTGGGAGTAGGGAGCGACGGCACGTTTCCGGTCGAACGCGCCATCGAGATCAAGCCTGACGTTGCAGTTCTCGGCGTCAGCTTCGCGCCGGGAGGCCGGGCCAACGACGTGGCACGCCAGCTCGAGGCCGCCGGGATATCAGTAGTGTTCACCGATTTCTTCGTTGCGCCGCTCGAGCATACTGTTGCCAGCGTCCGCATCCTCGGCCGCGTTGTCGGCCGCGACCAGCAGGCCGAGGCCTTCGCGGAGTTCTACGAGCAGCACATGAAGCGCATTGCGGACCGTCTGGCGCAGGTCGGCTCGCCGCGCCCCCGGGTGCTGGTTGAAACCCACGCCAATGTCACCGATTGTTGCCATGCGCCGGGGGCTGGCAATCTCGGCCGCTTTGTTGCCTTTGCGGGCGGCGACAGCATTTCGGCGGCGATCTCACCTGGACCGACGGCGCAGCTCAGCCTCGAATATGTCATCGCGGCAGACCCCGAGATTTACATCGGAACCGGCGGCGCTCACCTGAAGGCATCCGGCGGTCTCGTCATCGGGCCTGGCTTCGATGTGACGACGATCCGCGAGCGGCTCGCGGCGGTTGTGGCGCGTCCCGGCTTCAGCACTCTCAAGGCAGTGCGCGATGGCCGCGTGCACGGCCTGTTCCACAACATCATCTCGACGCCACTCAACCTGCTGGCGGCTGAAGCACTGGCGCAATGGATTCATCCAGAGGCGATGCGGAACATCGATCCCGCAGCGACGATGGCGGAGCTGAATGCACGGTTTCTGGCGGTGCCGCTCCAAGGTGTCTATTGGATCGATCTGAAATGAGTGCCGTGTCGCCTCCACGAGACCAAATCGAATCGACGGCGTCCGACGAGGAAGGGCGGGAGGCCGCACTGGCGCGAATGGCTGCCGCATACCGGGCGCTGATGCGGCGCAGGTTTGCGTGGCTGCTCGTAATGTTCGTGATCGCCACCGCGGCGTTCGTTGCCGATCTCGGTATCGGTCCGTCTCGGCTCGGGCTCGGAGATATCGTCAGCGGGATGCTGCAGCCCGGTGCGCTGTCGGCGGCGGAAGCTGCGATCCTCTGGGAAGTGCGCCTGCCGCAGGCGCTGCTGGCGGTGCTGGTCGGCATCGCGCTCGCCACTGCAGGGGCCGAGATGCAGACGATTCTCGGCAATCCGCTGGCGAGCCCGTTCACGCTCGGCGTATCATCGTCGGCGTCGTTCGGCGCGGCCTTGGCCATCGTGCTCGGCATCGGCATTCCCGGCGTGCCGCAGACCTGGCTGATCTCCGCGAACGCTTTCGTGTTCTCGTTGTTGGTCGTGCTGGTGCTGCAAGCGGTGGTGCGCTGGCGCGGCTCCGGCACCGACATCCTGGTGCTCTGCGGCATTGCGCTGTTCTTCACCTTCAACGCGCTGGTCGCATTGACGCAGTTCCTGGCCAGCCAGCAGGCGCTGCAACAGCTCGTGTTCTGGACCATGGGAAGCCTCTCGCGGGCGAGCTGGGACAAGGTGCAGGTGCTGCTCGTCGCGATCCTTGCGACATTGCCTTTTGCGCAGCGGGCGGCCTGGTCGATGATGGCGTTGCGGCTCGGCGAAGATCGTGCGCGCAGCCTTGGCATCAATGTCTCCCGGTTGCGCCTGGCAGCGCTGCTGCGCGTCAGCGTGATGACCGCCACGGCCATCGCATTCGTCGGAACCATCGGCTTCGTCGGGCTCGCCGGGCCGCACATCGCCCGGCTCACGCTCGGCGAGGATCATCGCCTGCTGCTGCCGGCGAGTGCGTTGACCGGCGTCATCATCATGTCGCTCGCCTCGGTCGCGAGCAAGACCGTCATGCCCGGCGTCCTGATCCCGATCGGCGTCGTCACCGCGATGGTCGGCCTCCCGGTGTTCTTCTCGCTGATCTTCAGCCGGCGGCGCGCGATCTGATGTCGCGTACGCTCGACATTCAGGGTCTCCATGCCGGCTATCATGGCCGCGAGGTGCTGGTGGGCATTTCCTTGCCGCCGATCGAAGCCGGCAGGATCACCGCGCTCGTCGGTCCGAACGGCGCAGGCAAGACGACGCTGTTGCGTGTGCTGGCGGGCCTCGTGCCGGCGAGCGGTGACGTGCGGCTCGATGGCCGGAACCTGTTGGAGGCGACGGCGAATGAACGGGCGCGTCTGATGGCTTTCATGCCGCAGTTCGTGCCGCAGCGGCTATCGCTCACGGTGCTGGAGGCGGTAATCACGTCGCTGCGGGCATCGCCGACACCATCGGCTGCGACGGATGAAGACGCACAGCGGCAGGCGTTGGAAGCGCTGGATCGTCTGCAGATTCTCGATCTCGCCTTGCAACCGTTCGACATCCTTTCCGGCGGACAGCGTCAATTGGCGAGCCTTGCTCAAGCCTTGGTCAGGCAGCCACGGTTGCTGCTGCTCGATGAACCGACCAGCGCGCTCGATCTGCGCCATCAGCGCCAGGTGATCGGCAACGTCCGCGCGGCGGCGCAAGCGGGTGCGATCGTCGTGATCGTGCTGCACGATCTGCAGGCCGCCGCGTCATGGGCTGACGCCGTCATGGTGATGACGCAGGGGCGCCTCTATGCGCACGGCGCGCCGCGATCGGTCATCACGGCGGCGATGCTCAAGGACGTCTATGGCATCGAGGCCATCGTGGAAGAGACGGCGCGTGGCGGCATCCACATTCAGGTTGATTGACGCTCATGCGCTGCCCGCGCCTCAGACGATCTGCGTCGCCATGACAGACAATTTCATGGCTGCGGCGAGCACCTGCATCGCCTGGCTGACATCGGCACGATTGCGCGCCGCGCCAAGGGAGACGCGGATCCCGCGCGGCGGTTTGTCGATGACGGCGAACGCATCTTCACCGACGACGGCAAGCCCGTGCCGCAGCAGGTGCGAAAGCAGGTCCATCCGATTCCAGGATGGCGGTATCTCCAGCCAGAGGTGATGGCTCGTGGGACGCGATGCGAAAGCGATGCCCTTCAGGGTACGGGTTGCCAGTTGCTGTCGCCCCTTGGCCTCGTTGCGCACCGCCTCGATGATCTCGTCGGCGATACCGGTTCGGATCCAGTGGGTGACCAGCGCGACCATCAGCTGTGGCGACATCTGCATCGTCGCCTGCAATCCGCTGCGCAGGGTCTGCGCCCCGGTGGAATCGGGCGCCAGCAGATAGGCGACGCGCAGTCCCGGCGCGATGCATTTCGACATGCTGGCGGCGAAATAGGTCCGCTCGGGGATCAGGTTTGCGATCGGGGAAGCCGACGGCTCCAGCAGACCATAGGCGTCGTCCTCGATCAGGAACGTCCCCGCATTGCGGATGATTTCGGCAATGGCCTTGCGGCGCGCCGGCCCTGCGGTCGCGGTCGTCGGGTTCTGCTGCGTCGGCACCAGATAGACAGCCATCGGCTTGTGCTTGCGGCACGCATCCTTGAGCGCATCGGGTCGCACGCCTTGCTCGTCCATCGGCAGGCCGATCAGGCGAACGCCCAATCGCGCGCCCGCCGTCTTCAGGCCCGGATAGGTGAGTGCCTCGGTCAGAACCACATCACCGGGCGAGGTCAGGGCGAGAAGCGCATTGAACACGATGGCCTGCGATCCCGGAAAGATCACGAGGCGCTCGGCATTCGCATCCGGCACGCGATGGCGCAGCCAGTTTGCTGCCGTCTCAAGCTCGAGATCGCTGCCGCCCGGTCTTGAATAGGTCAGGAATGCGCTGAAGCCGCTTTCTCTGCGAATGGTGTCCAACCCCTGCGCGATCCGAAGATCCAGATTGGCTTCCACCGGCTGCGGCGGAAGGTTCATCGAGAGGTCGATCGTGACTTGGGAGGGACCATGCGAGGGCGAGCGCACCGTCGTCTCCGAGACGAACGTTCCCTGACCGACCCTGGCGTCCAGCAGCCCGCGTCGACGCGCTTCGCCATAGGCGCGGGTGACGGTGGTGAGATCGATGCCGAGTTCGGTCGCGAGCGCGCGGTGCGTCGGCAGCCTTTGTCCGCGAACAAGCCGACCGCCCTCGATGTCGGCGGCCAGCGCATCGACGATGCGCATGAACAGGGGGCCTTGCCATTCGGAAAGTGTAGGGACCCAATCCATACAATAGGCCTATTTGTCTTTGATTGTATCCATACATTCTCGTACTGTATGGATACCCTCAGGTCAAGGAATTCAGCCATGACACAGCCAGTTTCGCTTGCCCAAGCCGCATGGCGCGGCTTCACCATGCGATGCCCCAATTGCGGGAAGGGTCATCTCTTCCGCCGCTTCCTGAAGGTCGTGGATCACTGCGAAGTCTGCGGCGAGGACTACACGCCGCAGCGGGCCGATGACTTCCCTGCCTATCTCGTCATCGTCGTTGTCGGGCATGTGATCGTACCGGCACTGCTCGCCGTCGAGATGGCTTATGCGCCTCCGGCGTGGCTGCAACTCGCGATATGGCTGCCCTTGACGCTGTTCTCATCGCTGGCGCTGCTTCAGCCGACGAAAGGCGCGATCGTCGGCCTGCAGTGGCAAACGGGAATGCATGACTTCGCGAAATCGAAGAACCGGAGGTCGGCCAGTTCCACGAAGTCCACCCAGTCCGCCAACAATACGTCGCTGAAGAGTCACGCACTTACCTGACTTTATCTGACTCTGCTTGGACCGGCTGTCCGAGCAGGGAAGTTCCGTGAGCCACCCTCACACAATGAGCCGCGATCAAGATCGTGATGACGATCGGCGCAGCCATCGTGCTGACAACTTGAAGATTCATTCTCACGCTTGGAAGCGCGGGCTCACGTCGATGCGTGGCGTGACCTGCGGCGGGCGTGTTGCGGCTCGTTGAAAGCAGGTCTCTCCGTCCCACCAGACAGAACCATCTTGCCCCGCACGCGTTGGCTTGTTGCGTCGCACAGGCGCCGCAATTTGCATCAAAAAATCGAGATATAGTTCCTAGGGCGGAACCCAGGAACGCCGCTTGAACGAAGGGGCCTCATTGGATTCTTCCGTCACCGACCGATTGGACACGTGGGCGCAGACCGACTGGTGGCGGCGCACGGTTCGTTGTCCCCGCTGTGCGGCGCCGCTGCGCGAGATCGACGCGCGACCGTTCTGTTCTAATGCAACGTGCGAATACTTCGGAAGCGGATTTCCGATCGTCGAGGACCAGCCCGTCCTGATTGATTTCGCTACCAGCGTCTTCGAGCGCGGAATGTATCGCGGCGGCAATGGCTCGATCTTTCATCGCGACGTGTCGCGCCGCTCGATCAGCTCGCGTCTCCACCAACTCACCTTCGGCGGCAATCAGGTGGCACAATCGAACTGTGCGCGCTTCATCGAACTCCTGAAGCAGGAATCCGAACGGCCGGTCGTGCTCGTCATCGGCGGAGGTGCGGTTGGCGATGGCGCCGACGAACTCTACACGGACGACTCCCTCGAGTTGATCGGAACGGACGTCTACGCCTCGCCCTACACGCTGCTGGTGGCCGACGCGCACCGGCTGCCGTTCGAGGACGGCGTGTTTGACGGCGTCTGGGTTCAGGCCGTGCTCGAGCATGTCCTGGAGCCCAGCGCCGTCGTCAGCGAGATTCACCGCGTGCTGCGGCGCAGGGGCCTCGTTTATGCCGAAACGCCGTTCATGCAACAGGTGCATGAGCGCGGCTATGATTTCTCGCGCTTCACGCGGAGCGGCCACCGCTGGCTGTTCAAGCAGTTCTCGGAAATCCACGCGGGTCGCGTCGGTGGCGCAGGCGTTGCGCTGGTGTGGTCGATCCGCTATTTCGCCCGTGCGCTCGGCGCCGGCGACAAGCTGTCGCGCCTGGTCGCGCTGCCGTTCTTCTGGATCCGCCTGCTCGATCCGTTGACGCGCGGCCGCGCCGGATCGGACGCGGCGAGCGGCTTCTTCTTCCTCGGGCGCCGGGCAGAGCGACCGCTCGATCCGCACGTCATGCCGCGATATTACGACGCGCAGAAATGACGACAGGCCTCGCCGGTCTTCAGGTGAGGCCTTTTTGATCTTCTTGCAAGGCGTCGCAGAGGTCGAGGAAAGCTGCACGATGCCGACGATGGATTTTATCGCCAGTATCTCCTTGCTCGTGAGGAAGCGCAGCGTTGCGCTCGGATAGGCGTCGCAGAATTGCGACAGTGTCGACGCCGTCGCGGGGATGGTGTCCTGCTTGGGAACGACTGCGATGCCGCCGTCCCTTAGGATATAGGCGTCCTTCACATTCGTCATGTTGCTCGCCGCCAGGCAGATCTTGAACAGATCGTTGTAGGATTGGGGCGGCAACTTCAGATCGCCGCCGAGGCTGCCCAACAGGTATTCGCGGCTTCGGCGGCAATTGTCGGCGTCGGCGCGCGCGGCGCCGGTGGCGAGCACAAGCAGGATCGCGGCGGCGGCGAGCCGTTTCATGCCGTCACGACCTCGGCCTGCGGCGCAGGCCGCTCTTTCCGAGACAGTCCATAGGTCGCCGCCGCGCACCGTTCCCAGGATAGTACGCGCGCATGAGCCAGCGCGCCCGCGGCAAGGGTCGCGCGCAATTCGTCATTGTCGGCGAAGGCGGCGATCGCCGCAGAGATGCGATCGATATCGGGCGGAACGAGGATGCCGCTTTGATCCGGCAGCACCGCGTCGGGAACGCCGCCGACAGCCGTCGCAACGCTCGGCACGCCGCCGGCGCCCGCCTCGAGATACACCAATCCAAATCCTTCGACCCGTCCGGAGGAATCCGGAAGTCCCGTCAGGCAAAACAGGTCAGCCGCACCGTAGATGTCGCGGATCTCTTCGTTCGGCAGCGGGCCGAGCAGGCGGACATCGCAATTCGCCGTGTCGATCAGGCGCTGGAGGTCGTTGACATAGTCGGCCTCGCCATTCGGGCCGATCACGAGCCAGGTGATGCGCTGGCGTAGCCGCTCGGGGAGACGCGCCAGTGCCGCGAGCGTCAGATGATGTCCCTTGCGGTGGGTGATCCGCGCGACCGTGACCATCACCAGACGCTCTGGCGCCAGTCCAAGGCCGGCGCGGATGTCCGCGCGATCTCGTCGGTCTCCGAACCAGAAGTCCGAAACGCCGAGACTGATTGCGCTGATCTGGCTTGCGTCGACCGAAAACCGTTCGCAGAACAAATCCCGGGTGTAGCGGCTGTTGGCGACGATCTCGGTCCGCGCTCCGAACACGCCGGCGCTGCGGATCGCCATCCGCTTCAATGGCGTCTGGGTCTCGTTGATCTCGGTGCCGTGCACCGTCATCAGCACGCGCGCCTTCGTCTGCCAGCGCGACAATGCGACGGGAATGAAGAACGGCCAATCGGCCGCATGGATCACGTCGTAGCGACGGTCGCGCACCTTGTTGCGGGCCAGCAGCATTTTCGCCGGCAGGTCCTTCATCGAATGCAGGCCGCCGGGAAAGCGGACTACTTCGAACGGCAGTGTGCGATCGCGGCCTGTGTTGTCCTGTCCGTAGTCCGGCGCCACCAGGGTGATGCGCGCGCCGAGCCGCGCGGCGGCGGCGGCGATCTCTGCCGCATAGGTGCCGATCCCGCCCATGGCGGGAGCAAACTCACTGGTCAGCAGCAGGATGTCCACGTCGACGCCTCAAGAGGCCGTGGCGGCAGCGAAGCCGCGGGCGTCCTGAATTTCCTGATGGTAGCGGTAGACGCGCGCCAGTTGTGTGGCCGGCGTGAAATCCCTGATCGCATCGGCGACCTGCTCGGGCGTGATCTTGCCACCGTCGATGGCGTCGCGGATTTCGATGAAGCGCTGTGCGAGGATCTCCGCCATGTCGTCGCGGCTGCCATCGCGCATCACCAGATAGCCGCTCTGGCCATCATGGATGACGGACTCGAGCTGCGGCAGATGCATCGCGACCACGGGACGGCCGACCGCGAGCGTTTCCAGCACGCAGCGCGGCATGCCCTCGAATTCGGAGGTGAGGATGCCCGCATGCGCCTCCGCCAACGTCTTCGCCATGCCCATGGCATCCTTGAAGCCGTGGCGAATGGTGATGTCCTCGATCGCGGCGAACTCGCTGAAGCGATGCGGATCGCTGGTGCCGATATAGTGAAAGCGGATCGCGCCGTTCAGCCGCTGCCGCAATCGCTCGATGGTGCGGAACATCAGCGGCGGGTCCTTGAATTCGTCGAGCCTGCCGGCGAACACGATCTGGAATGGCGAGATGCGTTCCGGGAACGGCTGCGGCTGGAAGATGTCGGTGTTGACCCAGGTCCACAGCGTATCGATCTTCTCCTTGCTGCGCGGATAGGTCTTCTGCATCCGCTCGGTGATGAACGGATTAACGCAGAGGAATTTCTCGCTCATCGTCACCGCGAACCGTTCGCCGGTATTGTGTACGAACGAATATTTCCGGAGCAGCGAATCCATCTGCAGTTTCGGCGCGCCCTCGCCATGCAGCATCTGCACGAAGGGAAGGCGCAGTATCGCCGGCAGCCAGGAGAACTCGACCCGACGCAGGTCGATCGAGCACCGCCGCGTCCGTACCAGTCGTGCGATCTGGCCGAAATGACGCAGCAGCGCCACGAAGAACTGACCTGTTAGTGAAGAACGAATGGTACGCGCGGCTTCACGCGCCTGGGCGTCGCTGTAGCGCAGGATCGGAAGGAAATCGAAGGTGCGGCCGCGGAAAGTGACCCGGTGCACTTCGCCGAGCGCGAGGTCACCGATCGAATCCACGCCGACGAACAGGATGTCGGTGTTGTCGGGATGGAAGGTGATGAAGTCGCGGATATAGGTCTCGAGCCCGCCGACCTTCTGGCCGCGCGGGTCGAACGGATGGATCAGGCAGATCTGATAGCGAGGCCGAACGCGGCTTGCATTGCGGGCGCGCAGCGCCAGTGTCACGGTCGAGGTCATGCGGTCTTCCGGATTCGTGCGTTGATGATCTGGGGCAGGGTTCGCGCAACGAGCCCCGGAACGGCGGCCATGCAACGCGCATAGCGCGGTCCGAGCCGGCTTGGGTTGTTCAGCATGCGCCAGGCCCATTCGAGTCCGGCCTTCTGGGTAACCGACGGCGCGCGCTTCTGCGTACCGGCGATGAAATCGAGCGCGGCGCCGATACACAGCACGCCGGTGCCATCGAGCTCGTCGAGACAGCGGGCGGCAAATACTTCCTGGCGTGGCGCTCCGAGCGCGACAAAGCAGAGTCTTGCACCGGACTCGCGGATCAGTTCGATCGCATGGTCGGCCTCGACGGAATAAGGATCGAAGTTGGGGCCTGGCGCGTACCATCCCACAACTTGCAGGCCGCGGAACCGTTCCGCCAAACGTTGCGCGGTGGCCTTCAACGTCGCGTCATTCGATCCGAGCAGGAACACGGGAAGGCCTTTCTTCTGCGCTTCCTCGCAGAGCGGTTCCACGAGATCGGCACCAGTGGTCCGCTCGATGTGCGTACCAAGCAAACGCGACAGCACCACGATCGGGAACCCGTCGGCCGTCACAAATTTGGCGCGGCGATAAGCCGCCCGAAAGTCGGGCCGATGTTGCAGTTGAACGACGTGGTCGAGATTCAACGTGCACACGCTGAAGTTCTCGCCTTGTTGCGCAGCCGATACGATTGAGTTCACAGCTTCGGGAAGTGAGCCGATGTTGATGGAGATGCCATCCACATTGAGATTGGATGTCGCGGGCTGCGTCTGTATTTCCGGCATGTCGATCTCCAGGTGACAGAAAGCCGAGGCGCGCGCTGACGTGTCGTCGGCATGCTCAATGCTTGTGCGAGAAGGGAACTCGCATCTCGAAGACTCTTCTTCGACGAGCAGCGTCACGAAATAGAACTATTGCGTCGCAACGATGGCGATGCCGCTGTGCAGAAATGATTCAGCGTAGCGAATGCATTCACTTGATGGAGAGCAGCCATGCAGATGTCGCGACGAAGTGCACTCGCCATTCTCGCAGGAACAAGCGTCGCCGTGCGTGCAGCAGTTTCAAGCGCTGCGCCGACGCAAAGCCAGAGTCTCGGCGCAATCGCTGCACAACATGGGCTCGCCTTTGGAGCTGCCGCTGGCCCCGTCATCGACAAGGATCTTGCCTATCGCGAGCTCTACACGACGCAGACGCGCATCATCACAACCGACGTTGCGATGAAAATGGGCACGATCGCGCCACAACCTGGCCCCAAACGCTTCGAGAGCGCGGATCGTCTGCTGCAATTTTGTGCGAGCAACCGCATTCCTATGCGCGGTCACTGTTTGATCTGGAACGATTGGGTTCCACAGTGGATCAAGAACATGAGCAACGCGGAGCGCCAGGCATTCTTCGATTCCTACATAGAAGAAGTGGTCAGCCGCTATGTCGGCAAGCTGCATTCATGGGATGTCGTCAACGAACCGTTCTGGCCGGGCCATAAAGCGCCCGGCGGCTACAGGCTCGGCCCGTGGTACGACGCATTCGGCGGAACCGGCTACATCCGCCGCGCTTACGAACGCGCAGCCATGGTCGACAAGAAAACCAAATTTGTTCTCAACGAGGCGCAGACCGAGCGCGATGACGAGGTAGGGCTTATCGTGCGCCGCGGCTTGTTGCAGCTTGTCGATGAATTGAAGCAGGCCGGCGTGCCACTCGCGGCCGTCGGCCTGCAGGGGCATCTGCAGCCGCGCTATCCGCATGATCCGGGGCGGTTTGCCGAGTTCCTGCACCAACTCGCATCGCGCGGCGTGGACATCTACATCACCGAGTTCGACGTGCGCGACGACACGTTCCCGGACGATATCGCCACCCGCGACGCGATGATCGCCGAGACCGGCGAGAAATTCCTCACCAACGTGTTGCGGGTACCGGCGGTCAAGATGGTGATCGCCTGGGAGCTGTCGGACAATTACTCCTTTTACACGGATGCGGCCAAGAAGAAGGATCCGCTGGCGCAACGTCTGCCGCGCCCGCTGCCCTATGATTCATCGATGCAGCGGAAGCCGCTATGGTTCGCGATCGCGCGCGCGTTCGAGAATGCAAAGAAGGCGTAACAGAACCGTCATGCGCCGGAATGTTGCGGGCCGGCCCGGCAACATCCTGAGCAATGAAGGCGCGTACAGCAGCGCCAGCATCGTCAGATAGACCGCCGCACCGGCTGCGATATGAGCGGCGAGCATGACGGTGTTTCCCGCTTCCGGGAACTCGCGCAGCAGCGCCGCCATCGCGACGGTCGCCACCGCGATGCGCGCGAGATGCGCAAACGGCAGGGTCAGCCCGAACAGCGAGAAGCCGATGCTGAAACTCGTGGCAGCCGCGGCAGTTGCGGCCAGCACTGTGGCGCCGGCCGCGCCGGCAAGTCCCCAGTAGCGCAGGCACACCACGCTGAGGATCACCGTCATCGTGGCATCGATGGCGGAGATCGCCATCATCCATCGCGTACGATTGTGCAGCAGGAAGACCTGGTCGCCGAAATGGGCACGAAGGTTGCGGATCGCGCCGGCGAGCGTCGCGAGCGGCAGCACGCTTAGCGTTGCCTGCTGAAAAGGCGCGGCGATCAGAAGATGCACGATCTCGAACCGCAGCATGAAGATGCCGGTCAAGCTTGGCGCGAGGATCGCGACCAGAAGTGCGGTGTTGTCGGCAAGCTGCCGCATCGCCGCTTTGCTGCCGCTTTGTTCCATGCTCTTGACCGCGAGCGGAAAGGCGGCGGCCGTCACCAGCATGGCGGCAACCGCGGCGGCGCGTTGTCCGAGCCCGTAACCGACGGCGAACAGGCCGGCGGCGGCCACACCCTGCATCTCGTTGATGATGAAGCGCGAGGCATTGAGGCCGACCCAGCCAAGTCCGCCGCCGATGATGAGGGGAACGCCGTAGTGCAATGCGTGCACGACGATCTCGCGATCGATCGGCCAAAGGCGGCGGCCGTGGGCGATCTTCGGCAGCACGACCAGCGCGGCCGCGAGTTGCGCGATGGCGTAGCCGGCCAGCGGCCATTCGGCGGATTGGCCGAACAGTTTGATCATCACAAGGCCCACGGCGAAGCCGACCGCGGGCCCGACCACCTGCTGGATCGTGTAGACCCAGATCTGCTGATGGGCGCGGGCGCGCTCGCCGATATAGAGGTTGAGCGAACGTGTGACCACGTAAGCAATGGCCGCAAGCAGCATGCCGAAGTGCGCGTCGGGGGAAATGACGAGGCGCAGCACGACAACGACGACGAGGCTCTGCAGCAGGACCGACGTCAACAGCACGACATTTTCGGTGCGGTAGAAGCGCGGTGCGTCGCCATCCCGGTAGCGGCCCGAGAAGCGCAGTGCGTATTGCGACCACCAGGCAAGGAAGGCGATCTGCAGGAATTCGTGCGTGGCCGTGACCAGTGTGATGATGCCCAGCGTGTGATCGTTGACCACATGGGTCCACACGATCATCGCGATGAGCTGGAACAGCGGCCCGACGAACTGCGCAGGAAGATAGAGCAGGGTGTGGCGCAGCAGCATCGTTACGCTCCAAGCCAGCGAGCAACGCGCGCGGGGGAGAACTGCCTGACCGCGCCGAGGGCAGCGATGCTGACAATGGCTGTCAATCCGAAGGTGACGGCAAAACTGGCAGCCGGGCCGAACTGGCGCAATCCGGCATGGTCGCGCAACAGCATCACGATGAAGATGTGCCAGAGATAGATGAAATAGCTGCCCGAGCCAAGGCTCGCGAGCCAAGCGGCGCTCGGCTGCAACGCGAGCAGCGCAAGGCTGAACAGTGCCGCGTAGAGAAAGAAGGCCGTCGAGTCGTAGACCGCGGCATCGCCGATCCCGGATAGCCGGACCGCCAGGTACAACAAATAGGCGAACAGCATGGCGGTAACAAAGATCGCGCGCATGTTCCGCGCGGTCGCGCCTGCGAAGGTTGCCGTCAGAGCGCCGACTGCCATGAACGAGAACCAGAACGGGATATCGCGCATCCGGGCTTCATCGACGAAGGACTCGGCAAAGCCGAGATGGAACAGCAGGGGATCGAGGTAGCTTCCAGCGACAAGCCCGAAACCGATCGAAAGCGCCAGCAGGATCGTCGTCCGCTGCTCTGTGTCCCCCGTATTGGAACCGGCGGTCGCATAGATCAGCCACAGCACGATGGTGCAGCCGACATAGACGAAGACGTAATAATAGACGAAGACGTAAGCGAGGCCGAAACGTGCCACCAACGTGGTCGCGCGATGATCCATCGCCGGATTATGGAGCGCCATGTAAAGGTAGGCGGCAACGAAGGCGATGGCATAGGGGATCACCGCCGCTTTCAGCCGCTTGAACAGCGGTACGCGTCCGGCGCGCGCGGTCAGGTAGCCGGACGCGAACAGGAATACGGGTACGCAGGGCCGCAGCGCCGCATCGATCGCCTTGGTCCAGGCGAGATCGAGCGGCTGCGGCAGCGAATGGATCCCGATCACCATCAGGATGGCAACGCCCCGCATAGTGTCGATCACCGCGTCGCGGCTCGTCGCCCGCGCATCCGAGCGGGCGTGAACGACGTCTGCCTGTGCCGATGCAGCCAGCGTCATCAGGCGATCTCCCGCTGCGAGATCGGTACTGCCACCGGCCGGGGCGAAGCGGCGATCATACAGGTCTGTCAGATAGCGCCGCGACGGCGTCTCGAAGTATCGGTAGGAGAGCACACTGGCGACGCCAAGGACGATGACCGACACGGGCGCCAGGATGAGTTTGGCCTCCGGGGATGCGAAGAGCACCAGACGCGAATCCAAGGTGATGATGACGGTCGCGATGGGCATATGCAGCATATAGCTCGAGTATGTCAGCGGTGCGAAGCGATCGAGCTTGAGCATCGATAACAACGTATCGCGGCCGCTGCAGTCGAGTTGGATCGCGAGTACGGCGATCACGTACACCGTCACCAGCGCAGCCATCGGCGTCAGCCACGAGCCGAACAGGATGAACGCGCCGAGCGTCAAGATCAGCGTGCCGCGCGTTGCGGGCCAGCGCGCGATTTGGTCGCGGTAGAGGGAACAGGCAATGCCGAGGCTGAACGCCGGCACCGCGCGGAAGGCGCCGCCTTCGTTGATCCACTCGGACCATGGCAGGGTTTCCATGGTCGCGGCCCACACGCTGTTGGCAAGCGCAGACAGCGCCACGAGCCCGATGATCAATGTTTTGCGCCGCGATGTAAGCGCAACGATCAGCGGAAACAGCAGATAGCAGAACATTTCCGCCGACAACGACCAACTCGGGAAGTTGAACGTCAACCGCTCACCGACGAAAGCATGCAGCAACAGGAACTGCGCCGGAAGATCGGAGAACGCATAGCGCGCGGGATTGTCCGTGTGCGCCATGCCAAACGAAAGTGCGAGGGCGATACCAATATAGAATGCCAGCGTGACGAGGTGCAGCGGATAGATGCGGGCGATGCGCCGCCAGAGGAAGCGTCCGATTGCGGGACCGTCACCGACGTCGTCAAAATATTGACGGGCGATGACGAAGCCGGAAACCACGAAGAACAGGTCGACGAACAGGTTGAAATGCCAGAGATGGTCGACCATCAAGCGCCCGAGCGATAGCTCCTTGAAGTAATCGGAATAGTGCAGGACCACCACGGCGCATGCGGCGATGATCCGCAGGCTGTCGAGGTGCCGCATCGCATTGGTGGTCTTGTGCAAGTTTAGATCCGCTTCGGGTTGAACTGGCCGGAGGTGAGGGGGTGGGCAGCAAGGCGCGAGATCAGGTCGATCACCGCTTCGCGGTCGCCGTGGGCGAGCGCGTTCCAGCGATCAAGATTCTGTTCAGCGAGCGCCACATAGCGCGCGCGCCAGTTCTGGATCGACAGCGCGGCGGCGATCTGAGCTGCGGCGGCGGCCGGCTCGGCGGGATTGATGAAGATGCCGGATGCGTCGAGCACCTCGCGGAAGATCGGTGCATCGGGCGCTGCGATCGGCAGCCCGGCATACTGCGCCTCGAGCAAGGGCAGGCCGAGCCCTTCGTCATGCGACGTGCAGACGAACAGGTCGGCCGCATCAAGCAGTTCCCTGACGCGTTCGGTCGGCTGATAATCGTGCAGTGTGACGCCTGGCGTGGATTCCAGCGCTTGCCAGTCGTCGCCCCAGCCGCGCCGGCCGACAATATCCAGCGCGGCATCGGCAAAACCCCGTCCGCGCAGCGCTTCAACGAGCGCGGCGGCTGCCTTGAAATTCTTGCGCGGCTCGACCGTGCCGAGCGCGACCAGCCGCAGCGGTCGCGGCGCGGTCGCGCGGCCGGCGCGTTTGTTCGACTGCAGGCCGAACACGTTGCGCACGGAGGGACGGTACAGCGTGATCTCGGCATCGGATCGGGTATGGGCGGCGATCCGGCGCCGTGTATCGTTGGAATTGGCGAGGAAGCGGGGATAGTGCCGCAGCGCCAGCTTGAAGGGACGCGCCATATAAAGTCGGGCGCGGGCGTTGAGCTCGGCAGGCCGCGTCACCAGGAAATCGTCATGGATGTAGGGCAGCACGCGCGAGGCGAACGGCAGCAAGAGCGGGCTGGGCGGAAAGCCGGGGCAGAGCAGCATCGCCGATGACGTCGCAAGCCGCATAGGCAAGCCAAAGGTCTGCGTCGTCACCATCTGGCGCGTGCCGCGCGCAGTGACCGGCACCACGTTGAGCGGAGCGAGCGCGGATGCGGAAAACAGTTCGAGCGTGATGCGCTCGAGCCCGGTGACGTGACGTCCGAGATGGGTGTTGTCGACGTAGATGTCCATACGATGTCCTGACGCCAGATTTACGCGTGAACAGGCCGGTAGCGGCGCTGGGCGACGGGTGGCGGAGCGGATGTCCGCCGATATCCCTCGCGCGGCAGCAGCACGGTGATCAGGACGATGAACTGCGCAAGCTGGATGTTCTTGGACGAGAAGCTCACCGAGCTTGCAGCGATCGTCAACATCAGCAGCAGCATCGGCCAGACGCCACGGTCGGCGCGCCTGATGATCTCGGTGAAAAGGCAAACGAGCCCAACTGTCAGCGCAACGGTGTGGATGACGCCGAACTGCGCGATGCAAGATATCCAGAAATTCTCGATGCCATAGTCGAGGCCGAGCTGGGTCTGCAGGGAAGTCACCCGCACCGGATTGGGGCCGAGGAGCAGCTCTTGCCAGTCGAAATACGACAGCAGGTGGAAGGTGGCATAACGCGCCAGCGTGCTGCCCTTGTCGGAGGAGAAGCGCAGTAGCATCTTGTCGAAGATACCGAGATCGAATGCCGCAAATCCGACTGCGCCCGCTACAAACAGAAGGCAGATGGCGAGGATCGCCGCCGAGAGCGGGATGCGCTTGCCCCGCAGCATCTGCAGCATCTGGAAGGCGACAAGCAGTCCCATCACGATCAGCACCGTCACCAGCGCGGTCCGGCCGCCGAACGCCATCAGCGAGGCCAGGCTGAAGGCGATCAGCGGCACCCGTATCAGAATCGGAGGGCAGAGCGCCGGGCGCAGCAGCAAGGCCAGCACATAGCCGGCGACCACGCCGGATGCCGTGAGCGGATGGCCGAGAAAGGCCGACGAGCGCCATTCGCCGAGCACGACGATGTCGCCCATTGTCAGCGGAATCAGGCGGTGACCTGAGAAATACTCATAGTAGCCGACCACAATATTGATCAGAATCGTGACATGGATCGCCCACGCCAGCGGTCGTCGTTGCAACGGCGAGAGCTGCCAGATCGCGAGGCACAACACGACCGGCGTCAGGAACGTGTCGAAGATCACCGTGAACGGCCGTTCCAGTACGAACATCTGCACCAGGAGGAACGCCCAGCATGCCAGATAGAACAGCAGAAGCTTCGACTGCGAGAACATCCGGTCGATCTCGCCGATGGGTCCGCGGCTGCGCATCAGCAGCAGGAAAAAGGCGAGGAAGGTAAAGTACGTCGCCGGATGCAGCTTCTCGTAGAAGTTGCCGCCAGCCGTCAGATAGTGGATCTTCACGTTGGTGAGCATGCCGGCCGAGAGCATGAACATCGCGAGGACCGCGAGCACGAGAAAGCCCGTCGCCAGCCATTCGACGAACGTGTCGAATGTCATCCCGCGCGTCCGCGTTGCGCCCGGCGCACGCGCCGCCGCGCCGGGCAGGCTTAAAGGTTGCCTCGCCAAGCCGGGCATGTTCACCGCGCCGCTCCGGGGCTGAGGCTCGCGGTTCCGTATGGCTTGAGATAGGCGGAGCTGCGGTAGTAGTCGTAGAACTGCAGACGGCTGAGATCGACGCGGGTCAGCACGGTGCCGAGAATGCGGTCGGCGACCGGCGACAGCAGGTCGATGGTGTGGGTCAAGACCTCGCGTGGGGTCTGATCCCAGGCCAGCGCCAGGATGATGCGGTCCGCAAGCTCCGCCAGCGCGCGGCCGTCAACCAGCGGTACCAGCGGCGGCGAGTCGACGATGATCAGTTCGTAGCGATGGCGCAGATGATCGAGCACATCGACGATGCGGTCGGAGAACATCAGTTCGGTGATGATCTCGGCCTGCTTGACCGCGGTCGACGGCAGCACGGATAGGCCGGTGCTTTCGTCGGTCAGGATAGCCTCTTCGATGGCCGCGCGGCCGAGGGCCACGTCCAGCAGTCCAATGTCGGCGCGCGGGCAGAGCGAGCGGGTGAGTTGCGGGTTGCGGAGATCACCGTCGATCAGAAGCGTCCGGATACCCAACGTCGCCAGCGACTGCGCGAGATTGCCGGCGAGCGTGGTCTTGCCTTCGCTGTCCAGGGCAGAAGTGACGAGCACGACCCTGACCGGCTGCATCCGCATGGTCCGTTGCAGCGCCAAGCGTACCGAGCGAATCGCCTCGGCGAAAAATGTAGCGGGCTCATCGATCGCATAGCGCATCAGAGGCGGCTGCAAGGCGGCCGGCAACAGCTTGACCGTTCTTGGATCGTGATTTTCGAGCTCGCTGCGTCCGCGTCGCCGCGCCAGCCCCGCAAGTTCCCTGGTGTTGATCAACGGCACGGCAGCCAGTGCCGGCACGCCCGATATTGATTCCGCCTGCTCCAGCGTCTTGATCCGGCCGTCGAGATAGTCGGCGCCGAAGGCCAGCACGCTGCCGAGGCCGAGGCCGAGCATCCCGGCAAGACCCAGGATCAGCATGGTCTTCGGCGAGGAGGGACGGATCGGAACGCTGGCCTTGGTCACCACCCGCGAGTCCGGCAGTTCCAGGCTTTCCTGCGACGTCGCTTCCTTCGAGCGCGCCAGATAGGATTCATAGAGAGTGCGGTTGGCTTCGGCCTCACGCTGCAACTCGTGCAGGCGCACCTGGGCCTGGCTGGACGTATTGGATACGTTCTGCAACTGCTCCAGGCTCTGGCTCAGCGAGTTTTCGCGGGAGAGCGCCACGTCGTAGTCGTGCTTGGTGCTCTCGAGGATACGCTTGATTTCCTCGTTGATCAGCCGCTGGGTGTCCTTGAGCTGCGCGCGCACATTGGTGACGAGCGGATGCCGCGAGCCGTATTTGCTGGAGAGATCGGCCTCGTTCTTGGCGATGTCGGCATATTGCGTACGCAACTTCGTGATCATGTCCGACGAAATCGCCGCATTGATGCCGCCGGGGTCACCACCGGACTTGGCGATCTGCTGCACCTGGTCATATTTGGCGCGCGACTCCGCCGTCTGCACCCGCGCCGCGATCAGCTTGTTGTTGAGATCGGTAATCTGCTGGTCGTTGACGGTCACGCCCTGCGAGACTGTCAGATTGTTGGCGGATCGGAAATCCTCGACCGCCTTCTCGGAGGCGACGACCCTCGACTTGAGATCGTTGATCTGGCCGCTGAGCCAGTTCGCGGCGATGCGGGTTGCGTCATTCTTGGCGCGGACCTGGTCCTCGAAATAGGCGTCCGCGACCGCGTTGGCGATAATGGCGGCCTTTGAGGGCGACTCCGAGCTGACATTGATGTCGACGAGGAAGGTCGTGCCTTGCCGTGTCACCTTCATGCGCTTCTGCAGGATTTCGATCGAACGCGCGCGCGCGGCGTCTTGCGGATCCGCGGCACCTTCGGGAGCGGCCGAGGCGAACAGCCGCTTGATCGGATCAAGGAGGCCCGGTGTCGGGATGAATTCCGGGTCTTGCGTCAGCTTCAGCCTGCGGACCACCCGATCCAGGATCGCGACCGACTGGATCAGCAATGCCTGGCTTTCGATGGTTGCATCGTCGGTGCCGTAGTTCGAAAGCGCGGTCTGGCTGTTCGTCTCGACGGCTGCGGCACGGCGCGGATCGACCAGCACGGTCGCGGTCGACGTATATAACGTGGTGGCCAGCAGACAGTAGGTTAGTCCGAGCGCGACCAGTACGACAGCGGGCAGGATGGCAAGCTTGTAGCGGCGGCGCAGGATGCGCCCCATCTCGCGCAGATCGACGGTCGGAGCCTGCCAGCGGGCTGCGGCACGTTCAGTGGTCTCTTCCGGGGGGCGAGCCAAGTGCTCAGAACTGCGTTGTAACATTCAATCCCACCAGGTGTTTGTCGTAGCTGAAGGTCGAGATGTTGCTTTCGCGTGACGTGAAGCGGTAATAGACCGCGATCGCGGCGAAACGATTCAGCAGATATTTGATGCGAGCGTCGGACGTGGTGACCTGATCCTTGCGCGGCTGCCCGAAGAATTTGTCGCTCTCATAGGCGCCGTAGAACGAAACGATGACGTTGCGACGGAACTCATAGTCCAGCCCGAGCTGCACGGCGTTGGCGAGCACGCCGGTCGAACTCGTGACGGAAGTCTCCGTGACGATCTGCTCGGCGTTGAAGTGAACGTCGATCATCCGCGTCGGACTCCATGTCAGTCGGGCGCGATAGGTCGGGCCTTCGATCGTGCCGATGGTCGGATCGACGAAGCGTTGCTGCACATAGCCGAAGCCGATTTCGCCGGTGATCAGGCGCGCCAGTCCGAGGGTGACGCCGGTGAGCGCACGATAGCCCTGGGAACTCAGCGGCTGGAGAGGCTGGCCGCGGAGGTCGCGCACATTGCCCTCGGCGCTGCCGAACCAGCCAAGGGTCTCGGAAAACGCATAGTCGATCCGGCTGTGCAGCGAGTAGATCTGACCGTCGCGGGCGTCCTGGTTGATGGGCATGCCGTTCTGCGCGACGGTCGAGCCGTAGTCGTAGGAATCGGTGCGGAAGCCGACAGAGGTGGTCAGCCGGTTGAATTCCTTGCGAAAGCTCAGATCGCCTGAGTACCAATTATAAGGTGTCGGTGCGATGGCGTTGGCGGGCGAACTCAGCGAGCCGACGCCCTCGTTGAGATGCGCGACCTGGAAGCTGCCCAGCAGCGCCATGTCATGGGCAATGTCGATCCAGCCATTGCCCTTCAGGCTGGCATTGGTCTGGTTGAGGCTGGAGTTCTCCTTGTAGACCGTCTCCTGGGCATCGAGCTTGAGGTCGATGCCGTGCCGTTCCCATAGGGTATGGGCGCGCAGCGACGGCTCGACCACCGCCGCGACGTCACCCCGGATGTCGGTATTCGACGCGAACACGTTGCTGTCAAAGAATCCGCCGGTGATCAGCGACGGATTGAACATCCAGGAGCCCGAACGAATGCCCACAGGCTCATAGCCGGGCTGCAGGCGGCCTTTCACGGGCGTGTCCTCCGGCGGGATGTCTTCACGGGTGTCAGGATCGGTCAGCTTGGGCAGCGGGGATGGCTCGAAGATTTGTTGCGCGTTCCATGGCGGCGCCACCTCCTCATTTGGCCAGGGGAGCACCTGCGCATTCGCCGGTGATCCGAGTCCAAGCACAATCGCAGTCACCGGTGCGGGTACGATCTTCAGTCCGCGGCGACCGAACGCGACGACCGAACGGGTTTGCGACCCACTCGTTCCAATCGCGTTCAACCAGCCAAATGCAGTGGTGCGTTCCATAATCCATCCCTTGCGGGAACTCTGGAGGCGGTGAAATCCTGAGGCGCGGTCACCCGTGCTCACAAATTCACCGCGGACTGCGCATGGACATGGCAGCCCTTGCACTTGTTACGCGCGCACTACGGAGCATTGCTGGTTCAATCAGAGAACATCTCCCCGCGCATTAACGTGCGTCGCAGGAAAAAGTTTTCTGCATTGCAAAATAATACTCACCGCAAATCGACGACACTATGGCAGCGCGTATGACGTAAATGTTTACGCGCGTGATTTGCGAACGAGACTGCTCCGTCGAACGAGCAATTCAGAAGTAGCGCTCGCCGATCCTGATGTTGTCACCGGGAAACACCAGGATCGGTGCATCGAGCGCGTAGATCTCTTCTGCTGGACTGCCCGATCGACGCAGATAGACCTTGGATTCGTTGGCGCGATAGGTGAATCCGCCAGCGCTGGCGACGGCATCCATCACCGTCAGACCGAGGCGGTACGGATACTCGCCGGCCTTCTTGACCTCGCCGAGAATGTAGTAAGGCCTGTATGCGACGATTTCGACGTTCACCTTCGGATCACGCACGATATCCTTCGATAGCGCGGATGTGATCGCGCGTTCCAACTGCTTCGTCGTCATGCCGGACGCCTTCATGCGTCCTGCAAGCGGAACCGAGACCTGACCGCTCGCGTCGATTTCATACTCTCCGGTGATATCAGGCTCCCCGTAGACCTTCACACGCACTCTGTCGTTGGGACCGAGCACGTAGGTTCCCGTCGAGAACGCATGCGAGCCGGTTTGCGTCTGGGCCGATGCGCAAGTTGCGAAGCTCGCGATGCTCGCTAAAGCAAACGCAAATAGAATATTGCGTGGCGCCGCGCGGGCGACACGGATCGATTGTTGCTGCATGACTAGATCCCCACGAAAGTCTGTCAGTAACGGCGCGGATCATAGGTAAGCAAACAAGGCGAAAGAATGTGGATGCTGGTTCCGCGACAAGTCCATGCGGTTCCATGAGCGCGCAACGTTAATGGCGGCTGCGTCTCCTACAGGACCAGGATCGTCGTTCCCTCTATCGCGATGCAGGTGAGAGTTCCGCTTCTCCAGGCGCCGGTGTCGATATTGATGCGGTTGTGTCTGATGTCGGGATGGGGGACCGGGGTGTGGCCGTGCACGACACATTTGCCGTGATCTTCATCCGAATTGAGAAACTCCTGGCGGATCCAGAGCAGGTCCTCCGGATGCTGCTGCTCGATCGGCACCCTGGGGCGCACCCCGGCATGGACAAAGAAGAAGTCGCCGCAGGTGAAGCTGTCGCGCAGGCATTGCAGGAACAAGGCGTGCGTGCGTGGGAAGGCGCTGAGAAAGCGCCGTTGCAGGTTGATCTCGGAGACGGGCATGTCGCGCGGGACCACGCCATAGGAGGCGAGAGTCTGCATGCCGCCGAGCCGACGCCAGTCCGCGAACACGGCCGGATCGTAAAGAAAGTGTTGCAGCAGCTCTTCGTGATTGCCGCGCAGGCAGACTGCGCGATTCCTGACGAGGCGAACTGCCAAAAGATCGAGCACGGTCTTGGAATCGGGGCCGCGGTCGATGTAGTCGCCGAGATAGATCTCGAGCACGTAGCGGATCGGCCGCCGGCTGATGTCGTCGTCGATACGTGCGATGGTCTCGGCGAGCAGGTCGGCGCGTCCGTGAATGTCGCCGACCGCGTAGATGCGCGTGTCTGCGGGAGCCGAAGGTGCAACGAACTGCGGATATGCAACTGGCGGCCGCATCATCGATTGCTTCGATCATGGAACCATCATGACGTCAATCGGCGGCAACGCCCCGACAGCCGTTCCCCGCTTTCCGTAGTATGTGGAGTCTAGAAGAAGATCATTCGGATGAGCAGAATGATCACAATCCAGGCAAGCACATTCGCCAGGATGATGCGGTTCCTCAATCTGCGGCCCGCTGGATCGAGCCGTTTTGGTTCAGGGCAATCCAAATGCGCGGCGATCATTGGCGCCTCCCTGGAGACGAGCGGCTTCTTGATTAAGGCCGTTTCCACGTCTTGACGTCCCGCAATCATCGACAAAACCATCAATTGAAATGCTCGCATCGGGCAAAGTACGAGTAGCCATTTAGTATGCCGTGAAAGAAATCTTTCAAAAATGATCGCATAGATTAAGCGCTCGATGTTCGAGTGCTGCAATTCCTGAATCGAATCTGATTCCGTCGCGGTTCCAGGCCTGCGTTAATGCATGGCTGCACCGAAGAGTGCGCAGCGCAATTCGCGTGCAGTCCAATCTAAGCGCTTCCGAACAAAACGGATTCTGTGCATTGCACAAACTTCACGATGCCGCGATGCAAAACCGCGCGCAACATTTTCGTTTTGCTGCCCCATTTCGCTCAAAGAGTTCGTAGAGTTATACGGCCGCGCGATCGAGGCGCGTCTCTGCTACGCAGGAAAATTCGCAATTGCGAAGGTGCCCGCGAGATGGGCAGCGACGATCCGCGTGCGTCGCGCTTGTGACCTCTTTGGGTTCAACAGAGAGAGCGAGAGCAAATGGCCGCCATCGTCACAGCCAACTTCGACCAGGACAGTATCAGGTCGCTCCGCAACACGCGGAGTACCATCTCGGTGCGGCCGGTCGAATATGCTGGCAGCAATGCATACAGCCCCTATCGCGCAAAGCGCCTACGCCGTTCGGTCCGCACCGAACCGGGCTCCTCCATCGCAAAGCGTATCTTCGATATCGTGGTTGCGAGCGTGGCGCTCTTGTTCTTGGCGCCGCTCTTGGCCGCGATCGCCATCGGCATCAAGCTGACGTCGCGGGGGCCGGTGTTGTTTCACCAATACCGCTACGGCTATCGAAACCGGCGCTTCAAGATCTACAAATTCCGCTCGATGCGAACCGACGCCTGTGACCTGCGCGGTGTGAAGCAGACGGTGCAGGGCGACTCCCGGGTCACCGCGATCGGCAAGATCCTGCGCAAGACGAGCCTCGATGAAATTCCGCAGTTGATCAATGTCATCAAGGGCGACATGTCGCTGGTCGGTCCGCGCCCGCATGTCCCGGGTATGCTGGCCGCCGATCTGCCTTATGAGGACCTCGTGCCGTATTACTTCCAACGCCACAGCGCCCGGCCCGGGATCACGGGTCTCGCGCAGGTGAGCGGCTGCCGCGGAAGCACGGTTGAGGCCGGCCGCGCGATCTCGCGGATTGATTACGATCTCGACTATATCGAGCGCTGGTCCTTGCGCATGGACATCATGATCATCGTGCGCACCGTCCGCCGCGAATTCCTGTCCGGCAGTGGCTTCTAGCCCGCCGACGTACAAGCATCACCAAAAGGGGAGCGACACGATGCTGCAGCCACGCGGCCGCATAGTCCCAGTTCTTTTGTCGGGCGGAACCGGCTCGCGGCTCTGGCCGCTGTCGCGCGAGAACCAGCCGAAGCAACTGCTCGCGCTGCTTGGCGAGAAGACCTTGCTGCAGCAGACGGCGAACCGCGTGACGGAGCCGTCGCTCTTTTCCGATCCGATGGTGATCGCCAATGCCGAGCATCGCTTTGCCATCGGCGAGCAACTGCGCGCGGCTGGCATCGGCAGTCCGACCATGGTACTGGAGCCGTTCGGACGCAACACGGCGCCGGCGGTGACGATCGCGGCGCTTCTCGCCAGCGAGGTCGATCCTGACGCGGTGATCCTGGTGACGCCGGTCGACCATTGGGTGCGCGATCACGCGGCGTTCCGGGCCACGATCGCGAGCGGGCTTCCGGCGGCGCGCCGCGGACAATTTGTCCTGTTCGGCCTCAAGCCGACCGGGCCTGCGACCGGATATGGCTATATCCGCATGGGCGATGGCATCGCCGACCTTCCCGATATCCGCAAAGTAGCAGGCTTCGTCGAGAAGCCCGACGTTGCGACTGCGGAGCGCTTGCTCGTCGGCAATGATCATTTGTGGAACAGCGGAATCTTCCTGCTGCCTGCACGACCTTTCATCGATGAGTTGTCGCGGCGCGAGCCGGCCATTCTGGAAGTCTGCCGCGCGGCGCTGGCCGGCGCGACGCGCGATCTCGATTTCCTGCGGTTGGAAGAAAAGGCGTTCGAGTCCTGCCCGTCCATCTCCGTCGACTACGCCGTGATGGAAAAGACCGACAAGGCCGTCGTGGTGCCGGCCAGTTTTGACTGGAGCGATGTCGGAAGCTGGTCGGCGCTGTGGACGATGGGCGAGAAGGACGCCTCCGGCAATGTCGTGCTCGGCGACGCGGTGGCCGAAGACACCTCCGGCTGCTACGTGCGAGGAGACGGCCCGCTGGTTGCAGCCCTCGGCGTCGAGGATCTCGTCATCACCGCCTCACCGGACGTGGTGCTGGTGACCAAACGCGAGCGCGCGCAGGACGTCGGCAAATTGGTGGAGCGGCTGAAAGCCAATGGCCATCGCGCCGCGACGCAGACCCACAGCGTGCACCGTCCCTGGGGTTATTACACCTCGATCCACGCCGGCGACCGCTTCCAGGTCAAGCGCATCACCGTCAACCCGGGCGCCAAGCTGTCGCTGCAGAAACATTTTCACCGCGCCGAGCATTGGGTGGTGGTGAACGGCACCGCGATCGTGACACGGGATGACGAGGAGGTGCTGCTCCGCGAGAACGAATCGATCTTCGTTCCGCTCGGCTGCATGCATCGCCTGGAGAATCCGGGCAAGGTTCCGCTCAACCTGATCGAGGTGCAGTCGGGCACGTATCTTGGGGAGGACGACATCGTCCGGGTGCAGGACATCTACCACCGGGTGTGACGCGGCGACCGCAAGCCAATCCGGCAAGCGGCGTCCCGGAGCGCCCGATCCACATCAACACATAACGGAGGGAATGGACATGGGTGCCAAGCAGCAGGCCAAGGATCTCTTGAAGGATGCATTCCCATCGATCTGGCTGCAATGGCACTTCATGCATCGCCCGAAGTCGGCGGAGCGGGAGCTTTCCTATCTCGACAAGATCGTTCCCGAAGATGCGGTGACGGTCGACGTCGGCGCCAATTGCGGGCTCTACACCCGGAAGCTGGCGCGGCTTTCCCGCGAGGTCCACGCCTTCGAGCCCTCGCACGACATGGCGCGCCTGCTACGGCGGACGTCTGCGTCGAACGTCAGCGTGCATGAGATCGCGCTGTCGGACCATGAAGGCGACGCCGAACTCTTCATTCCGCGCGGCGATAGGGGCCTGGTCCACGGCCTTGCCTCGCTTGAGCGGCGGGTGATGGCCTCCGCCGATCCGATCGTTGCCGCCCATGTGCCGATGGCACGGCTGGATTCGGTAATGCATCAGGAGGTCGCGTTCGTGAAGATTGACGTGGAAGGGCACGAGCTCAACGTCCTCAACGGTGCCGTCGAACTCCTGGATCGCTGCCAGCCGGTGTTCCTGGTGGAAGCAGAGGATCGCCATCGGCCGGCCGCGACCGAATCGGTGTTCGATTTCTTCCGGCAACGGTCCTATCGTGGTTTATTCCTGAAGGACGACGATGTGGTCGACGTCGAAAAATTCGATGTCGCGGAGCTGCAGGATGCGGCGGCGCTCGAGGCGGATGGTGGCCGCACGGACGGGCGGTTCTATATCAACAACTTCTTCTTCTTCCCGCAGCATCTCGACGGCGAATCGATGCTGGTCAAATGATGACCCGCGCGATCGCTGCGATCATTTGTCAGACAGGATAAGCCATGCATATCACGATGGTCGGCGCCGGTTATGTCGGACTGGTGTCGGGGGCGTGTTTCTCCGACTTCGGGCACTATGTTGTTTGCGTCGACAAGGATGAAAAGAAGATCGCAGCGCTCAACAAGGGCGAGATCCCGATTCACGAACCCGGGCTTTCCGATCTGGTGGCGAGAAACGTCGCGCAGGGCCGCCTGGCCTTTGTGACCGACCTGAAGGGAGCGGTCAGCCGTTCCGAGGTTATCTTCATTGCGGTCGGCACTCCGTCCCGCCGCGGCGACGGCCACGCCGATCTTTCCCACGTCTACGCCGCGGCGCGCGAGATCGCTGCGGCCTTGCCGGAATCCGCGGTCGTGGTGACGAAGTCGACCGTTCCGGTCGGCACCGGCGACGAGGTCGAGCGGATCATCCGCGAGGAGAAGAAGGACGCGAAATTCGCCGTCGTCTCCAATCCTGAATTCCTGCGGGAAGGGGCCGCGATCCAGGATTTCAAGCACCCCGACCGCATCGTCATCGGCACCGAGGATGCATTTGCGAAGGAGGTGATGGCGGAAGTCTATCGTCCGCTGCATCTCAACGCCTCGCCGATCCTCTATACCAGCCGCCGCACCGCGGAGCTGACGAAATATGCCGCCAACTCGTTCCTTGCGACCAAGATCACCTTCATCAACGAGATCGCCGATCTTGCCGAGAAGGTCGGCGCCAATGTCCAGGAGGTCGCCCGCGGCATCGGGCTCGACAACCGGATCGGCTCGAAATTCCTCCATGCCGGTCCGGGCTTCGGCGGCTCCTGCTTTCCCAAGGATACGTTGGCGCTGATCAAGACCGGCCAGGACCACGAAGCGCCGCTGCGGATCGTCGAGACGGTGGTGGCGGTGAACGACCAGCGCAAGCGCGCAATGGCGCGAAAGGTGGCAAATGCCTTCGGCGGCAACATCCGCGGCAAGACCATCGCCGTGCTCGGCGTCACCTTCAAGCCGAACACCGACGACATGCGCGATGCGCCGTCGATCCCGCTGATAACAGCGCTGCAGGACATGGGCGCGGTGATCCGCGCGTTCGATCCGGTCGGGATGGAGCAGGCCAAGAAGGTGTTCGAGAACGTCACCTTCTGTCGCGACGCCTATGACTGCGCGCGGGGAAGCCATGCTTTCGTGATCGTGACGGAGTGGGAGCAGTTCCGCGCACTCGACCTGAAGAAGATGGCAACGATCATGGCAACGCCCGTGATCGTCGATCTCCGCAACATCTATTCGCCCGAGGATGTGACGCGGAACGGCTTTCATTATTGCGGTGTCGGCCGGCCGAAGCCGCTGGCCTATTAGAGCCTGATCCGATCAAGCTTAGAGGTAGCCCCGGTGAAGCTGCGCTCCCTCTCCCGCAAGCGGGAGAGGTGCCTCCCAGCCCTCGAGTAGCCCCTTGAGCCTTCGTTTCCAGCACCCGACTCACACGAAAATCCCCGTGCCCGGGAGCAAAAGGACGGCATAGCCGCCCGTTTGCCGGGCTGAGCCGGCCCGCCCTCGCTTGACAAAATTATTTTAAGCATAAAATATCTCCCGGCTTCGCCCCGGGGAACTTTTCCGCTTGCCCCGCGCTGACCGTCGAAGCGAGGAGACAGCCATGCGCATCGTCTGCATCGGGGGCGGGCCGGCCGGGCTCTATTTCGGCATCCTGATGAAGATGCTCGATCCCGCACACCGGATTTCAGTGGTCGAGCGCAACCGTCCCTACGACACCTTCGGTTTCGGGGTCGTGTTCTCCGACGCGACCATGGACAACATGCGCAAATGGGATCCGGCCACGGCTGATGCGATCGAACAGGCGTTCAACCACTGGGACGATATCGAGGTCCTGATCAAGGGCCGCCGGATGCGCACCACCGGCCACGGCTTTGTCGGCATCGGCCGCAAGCGCCTGCTCAATATATTGCAGGCGCGCGCCGAGGAACTTGGCGTCGAATTGGTCTTTGAGCGCGAGGTCGATTCCGATCTCGAATTTCCCGATGCCGATTTGATCGTCGCCGCCGACGGCGTGAACTCGAAGATCCGCACGCGCTATGCCGACAGCTTCCAGCCCGACATCCTGATGCGGCCGAACCGCTACATCTGGCTCGGCACCAACAAACGCTTCGACGCCTTCACCTTTGATTTCCGCAAGACCGCGCATGGTTGGTTCCAGGCGCATGTCTACAAATTCGAGGAGGGCGCGGCCACCTTCATCGTCGAGACCACGGAAGAGACGTTCCTGGCGCATGGTCTCGACAAGCTCGGTCAAGATGGCTCCATCGCTTTCTGTGAAAAGGTGTTCGCCGAGATTCTCGAGGGCCATTCGCTGGTCTCCAATTCCCGCCACCTGCGCGGTTCGGCCTGGCTTTCCTTCCCGCGATTGATCTGCGGCAAGTGGACCGCGTTCAACGGCAGCAGCCATGTCGTCTTGATGGGCGATGCCGCGCATACCGCGCATTTTGCGATCGGCTCGGGGACCAAGCTCGCGCTCGAGGACGCGATCGAGCTGACCAACCAGTTCAAGCAGCTCGGGGCGGCGTCTGACAAGATTCCCGCGGTGCTCGCGGCTTACGAGGAGCTTCGCCGCGTCGATGTCGCGCGGATCCAGAATGCCGCACGCAACGCGATGGAGTGGTTCGAGGTGGTCGGCGCGCGCTATGCCGACACGCTGGAGCCCGAGCAGTTCATGTATTCGCTGCTGACGCGCTCGCAGCGCATCAGCCACGAGAATTTGCGTCTTCGCGACAAGGCGTGGCTCGAAGGCTATGAGCGCTGGTTCGCCGAACGCGCCGGGTTGCCGGAGTCCAATGATCGCGTGGCGCCGCCGATGTTCACGCCATTCCGCATCCGCGGTTTGTCGCTACCCAACCGCATCATCTGCTCGCCGATGGCGATGTATTCGGCGGCGGAAGGCGTGCCGAACGATTTCCACCTGGTTCATTTCGGCGCACGCGCGCTTGGCGGCGCCGGGCTGATCTTCAGTGAGATGACCTGCGTGTCACCTGAGGCACGGATCACGCCGGGCTGCTGCGGGCTGTGGAACGACGAGCAGGCGAAAGCCTACAAGCGCATCGTCGATTTCGTCCATGGCAATAGCGCCGCCAGAATCGGCATCCAGCTCGGCCATTCCGGGCGCAAGGGTTCGACCCGCGTGGCCTGGGAGGGAATGGATGAGCCGCTTGCCGAAGGAAACTGGCCAGTGGTGTCGGCCTCTGCTGTCCCCTATCTGCCCGACGGCCAGATGCCGGAGCCGATGACGCGTGCGGAGATGGACAAGGTGCGCGAGCAATTCGTTGCCGCGGCGAGGCGCGCGGTGCAAGCTGGCTTCGACATTCTCGAACTGCATTGCGCCCACGGTTACCTGCTGTCGAGTTTCCTCTCGCCGCTTACCAACCGTCGGACGGACCAATATGGCGGCGGTGTCGAAAACCGCGCGCGCTACCCGCTCGAAGTGTTTCGGGCGATCCGTGCGGTGTGGCCGCAGGACAAGCCGATCTCGGTGCGCCTGTCGTGCCATGACTGGGCCGAGGGCGGCAACACGCCTGACGATGCGCTGCAGTTCGCGAAGCTGTTCAAGGAGGCCGGCGCCGATCTGATCGATTGCTCTTCGGGCCAGGTCTGGGCTGACGACCATCCGGTCTATGGGCGGCTCTATCAGACGCCGTTCGCCGACAAGATCCGCAACGAGGTCGGGATTGCGACCATTGCGGTCGGCGCGATTTCCGAGGCCGATCACGCCAATTCCATCATCGCCGCCGGCCGCGCCGATCTCTGCGCCATCGCCCGCCCGCATCTCGCCGATGCAGCCTGGACGCTGCACGAGGCCGCGAAGATCGGTGTCAAGTCGATTGCCTGGCCGAAGCAATATCTCTCCGGCAAGCAGCAATATGAGGCCAATCTGGAACGCGCGGCAGCGGGAGCGAAGGCATGACCCGGAATTTCTGGCCCAACGCGCATGCGCTCATCACCGGCGGCGGCTCCGGCATCGGCGCCGCCACCGCGCGGGCGCTGGCCGAAGCCGGCGTGCGGGTAAGCGTTGCAGGCAGGAGGCCCGATGCGCTTGCCGAGACCGCGGCGTCTCTCGGGAAGCGTGCCGGCGCGGTCCTGCCGATGGATATAACCGATGAAGTCGCGGTCACTGAGGGCATCAAGCGGATCGAGGCCGAGGCCGGTCCGGTCGATATCCTCGTCAACAATGCAGGCAAGGCGGTGAGCGCGCCGTTCGATAAGACGGATGCCACGCTGTGGTCGGACATGCTGGCAAGCAACCTCTCCAGCGTCTTCCTGGTGACGCACGCGGTGCTGCCGGGTATGGCGCAACGCGGACGCGGGCGCATCATCAACGTCGCGTCCACCGCGGGCCTGACCGGCTACACCTACGTCTCTGCCTATGTCGCCGCCAAGCACGGCGTCGTCGGGTTGACGCGTGCGCTCGCGCTCGAATATGCGCGCCGCGGCGTCACCGTGAATGCGGTCTGTCCGGGCTATACCGACACGCCATTGGTGGCGGAGGCGGCCGCCAACATCGTCGCCAAGACCGGCCGGAGCGAAGCGGAAGCGCGCGCAGCCCTCGCCAAGGTCAATCCGATGCAGCGATTGGTGACACCTGAAGAAGTCGCGGACACCATTCTTTGGCTCGCCTCCTCTAGCGCAACGTCAATCAACGGACAGGCCATCGCGGTTGCCGGCGGCGAGGTCTTCACGGGATAAGGGAAACGCCAAAGGAAAAATCATGTCTGAGATGAAAGCAAAGCTCCGACCATTCAAGGATTATCCGGCGCGCCATTTCAAATGGTCGACCGATGACGATGCCCGCGTCGCCACCATCACGCTGAACCGGCCGGACAAGAAGAACCCGCTCACGTTCCAGTCCTACGAGGAACTGCGCGACCTGTTCCGGAATCTCGCCTATGCCTCCGACGTCCGCGCCATCGTGCTGACCGGCGAGGGCGGCAATTTCTGCTCCGGCGGCGACGTGTTCGAGATCATCGAGCCGCTGACGCGGATGGCGATGCCCGACCTGATCGCGTTCACGCGCATGACCGGTGATGTCGTGAAGGCGATGCGCAAATGCCCGCAGCAGATCGTCGCGGCGATCGACGGCATCTGTGCCGGCGCCGGCGCGATGCTGGCGCTCGCCTCCGATTTGCGGCTGGCGACGCCGCAGGCCAAGACCGCGTTCCTGTTCACGCGCGTGGGACTCGCCGGCGCCGACATGGGCGCGTGCGGACTGTTGCCGCGGGTGATCGGGCAGGGCCGCGCGGCCGAGCTGCTCTATACCGGGCGGGCCATGAGCGCGGAGGAGGGATTTGCTTGGGGCTTTCACAACCGCCTGGTGCCATCGGCAGAGCTCTCGACCGCGGCCTATGACCTCGCCCGTTCGCTCGCCGATGGCCCCTGGTTCGCGCATGGCATGACCAAGACGATGTTCAACCAGGAATGGGCGATGGGCATCGACGAGATGGTGGAGTCGGAAGCGCAGGCGCAGGCGATCTGCATGGCGACAGGGGATTTCCGCCGCGCCTTCGAGGCTTTCGCCGCCAAGAAGAAGCCGGTCTTCGAGGGGAATTGAACCCGTGACGGGAACAAGCACATGATCGAACTCCTGCAGCCCGAAGGCTGGGCCCAGCCGGTCGGCTATGCCAATGGCGTCAGCGCACGCGGCAAGATGATCTTCATCGCCGGCCAGATCGGCTGGAATGCGCAATGCGTGTTCGAAACCGACGATCTCGTGGCGCAGATCGGGCAGACCCTGCGGAACGTCGTCGGGGTCGCCGCCAGCGGTGGCGCAAAGCCCGAGCATATCGTGTCGATGACCTGGTTCCTGCTCGACCGCCGCGAATATTCCTCGCGGCTGAAGGAGATCGGCGCTGTTTACCGCGACATCATGGGCCGCCGATTCCCCGCGATGACCGCGGTGCAGGTCTCCGGCCTTATCGAGGATCGCGCCAAGGTCGAGATCCAGGCAATCGCGGTGGTTCCGGATTGAGGTGGTGAGAGCGTTAACCTAAGTCGCCGGCAGAGCGGATGCTGAGACGATAAAGTGTCTTGCGAGCGGCTCGGACGCCGTGCGACCCTGCGAACGTCTCACCAACGTCCGGATTGTCGAGTGGAGTAGGGCGATGAAGGCGATTATCGTCGGCGGCGGGATTGGCGGGCTCACGACGGCGCTGATGCTGCGGGCCCGCGGCATCGCTTGCGAATTGTTCGAGCAGTCGGAAACGATCCGTGAGCTCGGCGTCGGCATCAACACCTTGCCGCATGCGATCCGCGAACTCGCTGGTCTTGGCCTGCTCGATGCGCTCGACAAGGCCGCGATCCGCACCTACGAGCTGTTCTACCTCACGCGCCACGGCCAGCAGGTCTGGCACGAGAAGCGCGGGCTCGATGCCGGCCACGACGTGCCGCAATTCTCTGTTCATCGCGGCCGGCTGCAGGGCGTCATCCATCAGGCTGTGGTCGCGCGGCTCGGCGGTGATGCGATCCACACCGGCTGCCGGCTCGGCGCGTTCACGCAGGATGAAGGCGGCGTCACCGCCTATTTCTTCGATCGTGCAGGCCAGCACGTGCGCACCGCGCGCGGCGATATCCTGATCGGTGCGGACGGCATCCACTCGAGAGTGCGCGAGACGCTGTTTCCGAACGAGGGGCCGCCCTGCTGGAACGGCCTGATGTTGTGGCGCGGCGCCGCTGACTGGCCGGCGTTTCTGACGGGCCGCTCGATGATCATCGCCGGCGGTCTGAACGCCAAGGCCGTGATCTATCCGATCGCGGAAGGCTCCAGCCCCGCAAGCCGTCTCACCAATTGGGCTGTCATGGTGCGGATCGGCGACGGCGCATCACCGCCGCCGCGCCGCGAGGGCTGGTCGAATCTCGGCAAGCGGGAAGAGCTGATGCCCCATGTCACAGGATTCTCGATCCCGCAGGTCGATTTTGCGGCGCTGGTCCGTGCCACGCCGGAATTCTGGGAATATCCGTGCTGCGATCGCGATCCCTTGCCCTATTGGACGAGCGGGCGCGTCACCTTGCTCGGCGATGCCGCGCATCCAATGTATCCGGTTGGCTCCAACGGCGCCTCGCAGGCCATTCTTGATGCGCGGTGCCTCGCGGATGCGCTGGCGCGCTCGGAGCATCCGCGTCAGGCGTTGGTTGCCTATGAACGCCAGCGCCTGCCGATGACCGCCGATATCGTCGCCTCGAACCGTCGCGGCGGGCCCGAAGGCGTGATCGATGCGGTCGAGCAAATCGCGCCGCAGGGCTTTACGGACATCGAGACTATTCTGAGCTATGAGGCGCGCGAAGCGATCGTGCGCGGCTACGCCGCCAAGGCGGGCTTCGCCGCACGCGTGGTGGCGCGGCAATCGTAACGGGTGTCGGGGCTTCATCCTTCGAGACGGCCGCTGCGCGGCCTCCTCAGGATGAGGTCTGAGAGCGCGCCGAGATCGTAGACCCTCATGGTGAGGAGCGCGGCCTGCCGCGCGTCTCGAACCATGAGGCCATAGACCTCTCATCCTGCTCTTGAGCGCAACGTACTCTACCCTTGCGACAGACTACGCCGGCGGCGGCAGGAAGTGGATGTTATACTCGGCCGCGAGCCGGACCACGTCGTCCGGATTCTGCTCCCGCATATTGTGGATCGCCCAGAACAGGTCATAGAGCCGGCGCGTCGGCGACACCCAGAACAGCGTCTTCGCGGCCTGCTGCGACTTGTTGAAGATGCCGTGCGGCTTGCCCATCGGCAGGCGCACGAGATCGCCTGATGTTGCGGATTCATCGGCGCCGTCGAGCATGAAGTCGAGCTTGCCTTCGAGGATGTAGAGATACTCGTCCTGGTCGGGATGGATGTGCGGCGGCACGAAGGTGCCGGGCGGAAACGTCGCATGCCAGGAGAACGAGTGCTCGGTGCGGTTCTTCGGCACATAGGTCTGGCCGAGGATGTTCCAGGTGATCCCCTGAATACCTTCGTTGGCACGGGTGATGCCCGCGATCTCGTCGTTCATTGTTCCACTCCCTCGTTCATTTTACTGAACAATCCTTGGCGTAGCGGTCGCCGTAATTCTCGAACACCTTTTGTACGATCTCGGTTTGGAACTTTCCATCAGGACGTTTTGCGACCTGAGTCAGATAGAAGTCCTGGATTGGATAGCCGTTGGTGTTGAACTTGAAACTGCCGCGAAGCGAAACGAAGTCGGCCTTCTTGAGCGCCGCCGCGACCGCCTCCTTCTTGGAGAGATCGCCGTTGACCGCCTTCGCCGCGCTGTCGATCAGCATCGCCGCATCATAAGCCTGCATGGCGTAGGTGCCGGGCACGCTCTTGTAGGCGGCTTCATAGGCCGCCACGAACTTCTTGTTCTGGGGGTTGTCGAGGTTGGGCGCCCAGTTGGCGCCGCCAAACATGCCGACCGCCGCATCCTGCTGCGCCGGCAGCGTCGATTCATCGACCGTGAAGGCGGAGAGCACTGGCACGGTGGCGCCGGCCTGCTTGTACTGCTTCACCAGATTGACGCCCATGCCGCCCGGCATGAACGTGAACAGCGCATCCGGCTTCTGCGAGGAGATCTTGGTCAGCTCCGGCTGGAAGTCCAGCGTATTCAGCGGCGTGTAGGATTCGTCGACGATCTCGCCCTTGTAGTCCAGCTTGAAGCCGGCGACGGAATCGCGCCCGGCCTGGTAGTTCGGCACCAGGAGATAGACGCGCTTGTAGCCGCGATCCTGTGCGACCTTGCCGAGGATCTCGTGCACCTGGTCGTTCTGATAGGAGGTGACGTAGAAGAATGGGTTGCATTCCTTGCCGGCGTAGCTCGAGGGGCCGGCGTTGGGCGAGATCAGGAACGTCTTGTTCTCGGTCACGGGGCGATGGATCGCCTGCAGGATATTGGAGAAGATCGGCCCGACCACGAAATCGACCTTCTCGCGTTCCAGCAGCCCGCGCACCTTGGTCACCGCGCCATCCGGCTTGAGCTCGTCGTCGACATTGACGACCTCGACGTCGCGGCCCGCCATCTTGCCGCCGAGATCCTTGATCGCCAGCGCAAAGCCGTCGCGCACCTGCTGGCCGAGCGCGGCGGCCGGGCCTGACGTCGTTACGATGACGCCGATCTTGATCTTCTCCTGCGCCAGGCTAGGTGCGGCAGCAACTCCGAACAGCGCCGCCATTCCTGCCAACTTCAATGCCTGTTTCATGGTCTCTCCTCGCGCCAACAAAGATCAAAACCTCGCGCTGCAGCTTATTCTGATGACGGCAAGCGCCGCAAGCGAATGCCACGCCACGTCTCGGCCGTCCGCGGACCGCATGCAAGCGCCGCGCCAAATTGCTTGAAGCTTAAAGAAATTCTGCGATAACCTGCGGCACGCCTCATCATTTGACTTGCGATAGGCTGCGAATTGTTTGAAGCTCAAAACGATCGGCCGTGATTGGCGCCGCGAAAGGCGTGATTGCCCATGATGCTTGATTCCGAGACAAAAGCGGTCGAATTGCCGGAAGACCACGGCACCGAGCTTCGGCTCTGGCTTCGGCTTCTGACCTGCACCAACCTGATCGAGGGCGAGGTGCGCGGCCGCCTGCGCGAGCGCTTCGAGGTCACGCTGCCGCGCTTCGACCTGATGGCCCAGCTCGACAAGGTGCCGGACGGCATGACGCTGTCAGATCTTTCCAAGCGGATGATGGTGTCGAACGGCAATGTCACGGGCCTGGTCGAGCGGCTGGTGGAATCGGGGCATCTCGACCGACGCACCTCGGACACCGATCGCCGCGTGCAGTTCATCCGATTGACGAAGCTCGGCCGCGCCGAGTTCCGCAAGATGGCGGCCGAGCACGAGACCTGGATCGCCGACATCTTCGCCGACCTCTCGCACAAGGATATCCGCGAATTGATGCGGCTGCTCGCCAAGACAAAAGCCTCGGCGCAGCGATCCGCCAAGGCGCGGACGCCATGAGTGGCGACTACGAAGTCGAATACAACAATCGCGCGCGGGTGCCGGAACATCCCGCGCTGATCGAAGGCTGGGCGAGGGACGCGGCCGCTTATCGCGCGCAGCATGCGCCGCGCCGTATCGTCTACGGTTCCGGCAGTCGCCACACGATTGATTTCTTTGAAAGCGGCGAGGGGCCGGTCGTCGTCTTCATCCATGGCGGCTACTGGCAGGCGCTCGACGGCTCCTTCTTCAGCCATTGCGCGCGCGGGCTCAATGCCCACGGTATCAGCGTCGCCGTGCCGAGCTACGATCTCTGTCCCGCCGTCACCATTGCTGACATCATCGGCCAGATGCGTGACGCGTCGCGCGAGCTGGCGCGGCTCGGCCGACCATTGGTAATGAGCGGCCATTCCGCCGGCGGGCATCTCGCCGCTTGCATGCTCGCGACCGATTGGGCGGCGTTCGATGCATCGCTGCCGAAACGGCCGGTCATTTCGGCCTATTCGATCTCCGGCCTGTTCGAGCTCGCGCCGCTGGTCGAAACCTCCATCAACAAGGCGTTGCGTCTGGATGCCGCATCGGCCAAGGCCGCAAGTCCGCTGTTCTGGCAGCCGCCGGCCGGAACGACGCTGGACGCGGTGGTCGGCGAAACCGAAAGCGCCGAATATCATCGGCAAAGCCGCGCCATCGTCGAGGAATGGGGCGCCGCCGGCGTTGCCACCCGCTACGGTGTCATCGCCGAAGCCAACCATTTTACCGCGATCGCGCCGCTCGCCGATCCGGGCTCGGCGATGGTCACACGGCTGCGCGAATTGGCGCAGGGCTGATTCTCTTCACGTTCCGGCGAAGCGCAGAAAATCGGCCCTTGCGCGGAATTGTTTTAAGTATAAAATTGTTGCCGGATACGCTGCCGGGCGTCCTCGATGTGTGATCGTGAGCATTCCTGCTGGAAAGCGAGGGGCGATGGATATGGCAGTTCTTGCACCGAAGCTGGGCCCTTCCGCCCATGTCGATACATTCACGCGCGACAATCTTCCGCCGTTCGATCAATGGCCGGACCTGCTGCTGGACCGGCCGGAATTTCAATATCCAGACTATCTTAACGCCGCAGTCGAACTGACCGACCGCATGGTCGAGAAGGGCTTTGGCGACCGCGTTGCGCTGATCGGAAACGGCCGCCAGCGCACCTACAAGGAACTGACCGACTGGTCGAACCGGCTTGCGCATGCGCTGGTCGAGAACTACGGCGTCAAGCCCGGCAACCGCGTGCTGATCCGCTCCGGCAACAATCCGGCCTTCGTCGCCGCCTGGCTTGCCGCGACCAAGGCCGGCGCCGTTGTCGTCAACACCATGCCGATGCTGCGCGCCGGCGAATTGGCGAAGATCGTCGACAAGGCCGAGATCACGCTGGCGCTGACCGACAGCCGCATCGCCGATGAGCTCGTCGCCTGCGCCAAGACCAGCAAATTCCTCAAGCAGGTCGTCAATTTCGACGGCACGCAGAACCACGACGCCGAGCTCGATCGCGTCGCGCTGAGCAAGCCGGTGCGGTTCGAGGCTGTCAAGACCGGTCGCGACGACGTCGCGCTGTTGGGATTCACATCGGGCACGACCGGCGAGCCAAAGGCGACGATGCATTTCCACCGCGATCTCCTGATCATTGCGGACGGTTATGCGAAGGAAGTGCTCGGGGTCACCGAGAACGACGTCTTCGTCGGGTCGCCGCCGCTGGCCTTCACGTTTGGTCTCGGCGGGCTCGCGATCTTTCCGTTGCGGTTCGGTGCCACCGCGACGCTCCTGGAAAACGCCGCGCCGAACCAGATGGTCGAGATCATCGAGACCTACAAGGCGACGATCTGCTTCACCGCGCCGACCGCCTACCGTGCGATGATGGCCGCAATGGACAACGGCGCCGACCTGTCGTCGCTGCGTGTTGCCGTCTCAGCCGGTGAGACGCTGCCGGCGCCGGTGTTCGAGAGCTGGACCAGGAAGACCGGCAAGCCGATTCTCGACGGCATCGGCAGCACGGAGATCCTGCACATCTTTATCACCAACCGGATCGGCGATGCCGTGGCCGGGACAACAGGACATCCGGTCTCCGGCTATGAGGCAAAGATCGTCGATGACGACATGAACGAGTTGCCGCCCGGCAAAGTCGGCAAGCTCGCGGTGCGCGGCCCAACCGGGTGTCGCTATCTCGCGGATGCGCGGCAGACCAAATATGTGCGCGACGGCTGGAACCTGACCGGCGACGCGTTCGTGCGCGACGAGAATGGCCGGCTCTCCTTCGTCGCCCGCGCCGACGACATGATCATTTCTTCCGGCTACAACATCGCGGGTCCCGAGGTCGAGACCGCGCTGCTGACGCATCCCGATGTTGCGGAGTGTGCGGTGGTCGGGCAGGCCGACGAGGAGCGCGGGCAGATCGTCTCCGCCTATGTCGTGCTGAAGCAGGGCTGCCGCTCCGACGATTTGCAGGTCAAGCTGTTGCAGGACCACGTCAAGGCCAGGATCGCGCCGTACAAATATCCCCGCGCCATCAGCTTCGTCGACGCGCTGCCGAAAACGCAGACCGGCAAGGTCCAGCGCTTCAAATTGCGCGAAGCGAGCTGACGTCGGCTGCTTCACCTCTCCCGCTTGCGGGGGAGGCGTAGGCCGCCTTTCGGCGGCCGTTCTTAAAGAACGCCGAAGCAGAGCTTCGGCTATGGCGTCAGCGCCGGGTGGGAGCTCTCTCCACACGATCGGACAGCGTGAATCGCGGAGAAACCCCCCACCCCAGCCCTCCCCCGCAAGCGGGAGAGGGAGCACAGCATCCATCGCCGATGCAATCGATCTAATCTCAGTCCTGCTCCTCCCGCATCCGGCCGATCAGGAGGTCGGCCACCAGCCGGCAGGACGGCGACAGGTTTCGGCTCGCCAGTCGGACCATCGTGACCTGCGTCGCTTCCAGCCGCTTGTCGCGCAACGGCACGGCAACCAGCAGGCCGGTCTCCAGCGCCGGCACCGCGGCGACGCGCGGCAGGAAGGTGGCGAGATCGGTGCGGGCGGCGAGCGTCTGTGCGAAGGCGAGCGAGTTGGTCTCGTTGCAAACCTCGAGCCTGACCTTGGCCTGCGCGCAAGCGCGATCCACCTCCTGGCGGATGCCAAAGGACGGATCGGGAACCACGACGCGCAGGCCCGCAAGTTCCTTCACCGTGCAGCTCGCCTTGGTCGCCAGCGGATGGCGCGGCGAGACGATCAGGCACAGCGACTGCCGCATCCGCCCGAGCTCGATCAGGTCGCTGCGCGGCGCGCGGCCGAACACGAAGCCGAGGTCGACATCATTGTGGCCGACCTTCTCGGCCACGTCGCGCGAGCCCACCATCGTCATCGAGATCGAAATGCCCGGATATTCGCCGGCAAGGTCGACGGCGAAATTCGACAGGAAGCTCATCAGCATGCCCTCGACGGTGGCGATCCTGACCTGCCCACGCCGTGAGCTGTCGAATTCCTGCACCTTGACGCGGATGCCGTCGAGCTGGTTGCGGTTCTCGACCGCGTAGCGGTAGAGCAGGTGGCCGGCGCCGGTGAGCTGCATCCCGTGCGGGCCCCGTTCGAACAGCTTTGCCGAAAGCTCCTCCTCGATCGCCTGCATCTGCCGGCTGATCGCGCTCGGCGCGATCCGCAGCGAAGCCGCCGCCTGCTTGATCGAGCCGCATTCGGTGACCTCGCGGAAATAGCGGATGGCGGCTGACTCGATCATGCGGCTTTCGTCCTCCTGTCGGCCTGCCCAACAAGATGGCAGGCATTGACCAGCATTCGAATTATTCGATCTCAGACCTCTAATTTCAATGCTTTTATTCGAATGCAGGATTTGCCATGATTTTCCATCCTGGCAGGTGGTGGTGGAGAATTGTTCTATGAATAGCTCTTGGGTCGCTCGTTACGCGCGTCTTGCAGCTCCGCTATGGGCGGCGGCGGTTCTCTGCGGTGCGCTGGCCTCGAACGCGTCGGCTGAGGACGTCATCCGCTTCGGCGCGCCGCTGCCGATCACCGGCCCGCTCGCGCCCGAAGCGATCAAGCAGCAGCAGGGCTATGACCTCTGGGCCGAGGAGGCGAACAAGGCCGGCGGCATTTCCGTTGGCGGCAAGAAATACAAGGTCGAGATCGTCTACGTCGACTACCAGTCGAACACGCCGCGCGCGGTGCAGGCGACCGAGCAGATGATCACCCAGGGCAATGTCAACTTCATGTTCGGCGCCTTCGGCTCCGGCGCGGCCAAGGCAGCGAGCACCGTATCCGAGAAGTATAAGGTGCCGACGCTGGCGGCGACCGCATCCTCGGTCCAGGTCTACGACCAGGGCTACAAATATCTGTTCGGCACCTTCACGCCGAACGACACGCTGACGACGCCGCTGACCCAGATCATCGAGGCCAAGGTGCCCGAGGTGAAGAAGGTCGCCATCCTGGCGCGCAACGACCTGTTCCCGCTCGCCATCGCGCAGGAGATGGAGAAGTCGGCCAAGGCGAACGGCTTTGATGTCGTCTATTTCGAGAAATATGCGATCGGCACGCTCGATCACTCGGCGGCGCTGTCGCAGATCAAGTCGCTGGCGCCGCAATGGGTCTTCGTCACCGGCTACATCAACGACCTGCTTTTGGTGCGCAAGCAGATGGTCGACCAGGAGATGAAGGCGCCGGTCGTCACCATGATCGCCGGTCCCGCCTACCAGGAATTCATCGAGTCCGGTGGCAAGACAGCCGAGAACATCACCAGCGCCTCCTGGTGGCATCCGGCCGCGCGCTATGAGGGCAAGGACATTTTCGGCTCGACCGAGAATTTCGTGAAGCTGTTCAAGGCGAAGTACAAGAGCGAGCCGGACTACGGCCAGGCTTCTGCCGCGCTGTGCGGGGCGCTGTTCCAGATGGCGATCGAAAAAGCCGGCTCGCTCGATCGCGACAAGGTGCGGGATGAGCTCGCCAAGCTCGACGCGGTGACCTTCTTCGGTCCGGTCAAGTTCGGTCCCAACGGGCAGATCAACTCGCTCGATCCGCCGGTCTTCCAGATCCAGGGCGCCAAGCCGGTGGTGTTGTTCCCGGATGCGATCAAGCAGGGAGATCTCAAGGTCGGCGTCAACTGACAGCCACCCCGTCATTGCGAGCGGAGCGAAGCAATCCATGCGTCACCACGAAGAGAGAGTGGATTGCTTCGTCGCTGCGCTCCTCGCAATGACGAAACCCTCGAGCTGATCCGTTAAGGCATCACACATGCACGCAGCCCAGATCCTGGTGAACGCGGTCGTTCTCGGCTGTCTCTATGCCTGCATTGCGATCGGCTTCTCGCTGGTCTGGGGCGTGCTCAATGTCATCAACCTGATCCACGGCTCCTTCATCGTGCTCGGCGCCTATCTCGCGTTCGGGCTCTACAACGCGCTGCACATCTCGCCCTGGTATTCGGTCGCAGTCGCCGCGCCGCTGTTCTTCGTGCTCGGCTATCTTCTGCAGCGGCTGTTGCTCAACCGCGTGATCACCGCGCCCGTGCTGGTGACGCTGACGCTGACCTTCGGGCTCGACCTGATCCTGAACAACGCGATGATCTATTTCTTCAAGGCCGACTACCGCAAATTGACGCTGACGCCGTCGCTCGGATCGGTCTCGATCTTCGACGTGGTGGTGCCGGTCGACCGGCTGATCGCGACGATTTCGGCGCTGGTGCTCACCGGACTGCTCTATCTCCTGCTGCGGCACTCGCGCGTCGGGCGCGCCATCGTCGCGGTGCGGCTCGACCGCGACGCCGCCGTGCTGATGGGCGTCGACGTCAAGTCGATCTACGCGATCGCGTTCGGTCTCGGCGCTGCGCTCGCGGGTTGTGCCGGCGTGCTGATGGCGTTGATCTTTCCGATCTCGCCACTAACGTCGTCGGGCTATCTCGGGAAGGCCTTCGTGGTCTGCGTGCTCGGCGGCCTCGGCAGCGTCTCGGGTGCGCTCGCGGGCGGATTGTTGCTGGCGCTGGTCGAAGGGATCGGCTCGACCTTCTTCGGCCCGGCCCATGCGACCACGCTGTCCTTCATCCTGCTCATCGTCTTCCTGATCCTGCGCCCGCAGGGGCTCCTTGGCCGGAAGGGTTTCGAATGACGAAGTCGAACATCGCCCTGCTTATCCTGCTCGCGGTCGTCGCATCGCTGCCGCTGTTCGGCGGCGCCTATGCGCTGCGGCTCGGAACCATCGCCTGCATGTATGCGATCCTGGCGCTGTCGTGGAACGTTGTCGGCGGCTTTGCCGGCTATCCCTCGTTTGCGACCGCCGCCTTCTTCGGCTTCGGCGCCTACACCACGGGCGTGCTGCTGGGCAAGGGATTGCCGCTTTGGCTTTGCGTGGTCATTTCGGCCGTTGCTGCTCTGCTGATCACGGCGGCACTCGGCGCCGCGCTGCTCCGCCTGCGCGGACATTACTTTGCGATCGCAAGCCTCTCACTGGTCGAGGTGCTGCGCGAGCTCGTCAACAATGCCACCGATCTCACCGGTGGCGGCATGGGTCTCAACATCCCGCTGGTGTCAGGCTCCGGCGTGATGGCGGAAGCGATGTTCTTCTTCTATGCGATGTGGATCCTGCTGCTGCTCACCGCGCTGATGGTGATGGCGGTTGCCGGCTCGAAGCTCGGCTTCGGCCTCGCCTGCATCCGCCAGAACGAGACCGCCTCCAGCATGGTCGGCCTCAACACCACTCTTTATAAGAGCATCGCCTTCGGGCTGTCGGCCTGTTTCGTCAGCGCTGCCGGTGGCATCTATGCCGCCTGGGTGCACTATATCGATCCGTCCGACGTCTTCGACATCCTCTACTCCGTGAAGCCGATCGTGATGGCGCTGATGGGCGGCCTCGGCTCGCCGCTCGGCGTTGCCTGCGGCGCATTCCTCTATCTCGGTCTCGAGGAGGTGGTCTGGCGCAACTACATCCAGATCCACACCGGCGTGCTCGGGCTGATCATCGTCCTCTTGCTGCTGTTCCTGCCGCACGGCCTGATTTCGTTGCGGCCGTCCAACCTCTGGCGACGGGTCAAGCATGTCTGAGATCCTTCGCCTCGAAAACGTATCCCGGCATTTCAGCGGCCTGCAGGCGCTGCGCGGCGTCACGCTTACCGTCAACAAAGGCGAGGTGCTCGGCCTCATAGGACCAAACGGCGCCGGCAAGACCACGCTGGTCAACACCATTTGCGGGGTCACGCCGGCCAATTCCGGCAAGGTCTCCTTCGATGGCAACGACATCACGCGGATCAAGACCTATCAGGCGGCGCGGCTCGGCCTGTCGCGCACCTTCCAGATCGTGCAACCCTTTGCCGAATTCACCGCGCTCGACAATGTCGCCGCCGCCGCGCTGTTCTCGCAGCCGGGCCAAAGCCTGAAGGTGGCGCGCGAGCAGGCAATGGCGCATCTGGTCTATGTCGGCCTCGAGCTGCAGGCCAATCACCCTGCCGCGACCCTGACGCTCGCCATGCGCAAGCGCCTCGAGCTTGCGAAAGCGCTCGCGATGAAGCCAAAACTGTTGTTCCTCGACGAGGTCAATGCCGGCCTCAACAGCGCCGAGGTCGAGCGCGCAACGAAGCTGATCCACGAGCTTGCCGCCAGCGGCATCACCATCGTCATGATCGAGCATCTGATGAAAGTCGTGCTCAACGTCTGCACCCGTATCGCGGTGCTGCACAACGGCGCGCTGATCGCCGATGGCGCGCCGCGCGAGGTGATCGAGAATCCGGCCGTGGTCGAGGCCTATCTCGGCCAGCAATATGCGAAACGGAATGCCGCCCGTGGCTAGCTCCCTGATCCTCGAACTGAAAGGGCTGTGCGCCGGCTATGGCGAGATCCAGGTGCTGTGGGGCATCGATCTCGAAGTCCGCCACGGCGAGATCACCGCGTTGATCGGCTCCAACGGCGCCGGCAAGACCACGCTGATGCGGGCACTGTCGGGCCTGATCCCGACCTCCGCCGGCAACTATTTCTCGGAAGGCCGCGACCTCACCGGCGACACCGCCGCCGAGATCCTTGCCCACGGCATTGTGCATGTGCCGGAGGGACGGCGGCTGTTCGGCGCCATGAGTGTGGAGGAGAACCTCCTGATGGGCGCATATTTGCGCGACGCGAGCCGCGCCGAGATCAATCGCGACCTCGAGCAGGTCTATGCCACGTTCCCGAAGCTGCGGGAGCGGCGGCGGCAGGCGGCGGCGACCTTGTCCGGCGGCGAGCAGCAGATGTGCGCGATCGGCCGCGGCCTGATGAGCGCACCGCTGCTGTTGATGATCGACGAGCTCTCGCTCGGGCTTTCGCCCTTGCTGGTCGAACAACTCGTGGCGGCGCTGCGCGAACTCAACGCTGGCGGCACGTCGATTCTGCTGGTGGAGCAGGACGTCACCATCGCGCTCGATCTCTGCCACCGCGCCTTTGTCATGGACATGGGCCGTATCGCGCGGAGCGGCTCGGGCTCCGAACTGCTCGCCGATCCGATCGTCCGCGATGCCTATCTCGGCGTTCTCCACGAATGATCGACCTTTTCTAAGCCCTTTACGTTGCAAAGAGGTGTCATGATTACGACCATCGAGGTTCAAGACGGCGGCTATCGCTTCATGCCGGGCGTCAGCCAGTATTCCTGCGGCATCGGCGCGCTTCCGGGCTTTTCCATCGAGCGCGTGCGCTTTGCCGATCCGGTACCGCTGAAGGCGGGATTTGCGCGGATCGCCGAAATCCTCAAGAATGCCGGCCGACCGCTCACCGCGTTCGGTGCCTGCGAATTGCGCTCGCCTGCGCCGTTCACGGAAGAGGGCTTTCGCGCCTTCAACGAGATCTACATCAAGACCCTGATCGAATGGGGCGTCATGAAGGACGGCGTCAATCCGGTGGCGCGCAGCAATGTCTGTCCGAAGATCGATCCGCCGTCCGAGCCCTGCTTCCACGCCTTCTCCTATGCAGTGCCGGCGCCGCAGGCCGCGCCGTCCTTCGTGATCGCCGGCAGCGGCGAGTCGGTCGAAGGCAAGGCGAACTATCGCGATCACATCATCAGCCCCGGTGATGTCAGCCCGGCGGGCATGCTTGCCAAGGCAAAATGGGTGCTGGACGAGATGGAACGCCGCATGAGCGCGTTCGGCGGCACCTGGAAACAGACCACCGGCGTGCAGCTTTACACCGTGCAGGACGTCTATTCGATCCTGGAAAGCGAACTCGGCCGCCGCGGCGTGTTCAGGAACGGCCTGACCTGGCATTTCAACCGCCCGCCGGTCGTCGGTCTCGACTACGAGATGGATTGCCGCTGTGTTCACGTCGAAAGGGTGATCTAGGTTCTTCCTCTCGCCGCACGCGGAGGCGAGGTGAGCTGCAGCTCACCTCTCGATCTCGCATCATCGCGCCCAACTCGCATCAAAAGCGCGTGTTGCCGCGCGTCCAAGCAAGCCGCTTTCTTGACAGGCGAGGAGCCAAACCGTTTCCTTTGGCTGCTCGAGATCTGGACCGGCTGGGACGTCAATGCGAAGCGAAGCGGCAGTCATCAGGCGGCGTGATCTTTTCTCGTTGATCGGCGCGATGGCCGGCAGCGCAGCGATGTATCATGCGATGACCAGCCTCGGCTTCGCCTCCGAGTCGACCTACAAGGGGCCGATGAGGCTCGAAGGGAACCCGAAGGGCGCATCTGTCCTGGTCCTCGGCGCGGGTCTTGCCGGCATGACGGCGGCGCTGGAGCTGCGCAAGGCAGGCTACAAGGTCCAGATCCTCGAATTCAACAACAGGGCAGGCGGCCGCAACTGGACGCTGCGCGGCGGCGACACCTTTGTCGAACTCGGCGGCTACAAGCAGACCTGCGAATTCGATCACGGTCTCTACATCAATCCAGGCCCGTGGCGGATTCCCTATCACCATCGTGCGCTGCTTGATTATTGCAGGCGGCTCGGCGTCGCGCTCGAGCCGTTCATCCAGTTGAACCACAACGCCTATCTGCACGCCTCACGCGCGTTCGGCGGTGAGCCGCAGAAAATCCGTGCGATCAAGGCGGATTTCCAGGGGCAGGTTTCCGAACTGCTTGCGAAGGCAACCCAGCAGGGCAAGCTCGACGAAGCCGTGTCCAAGGAGGACCAGGAGATCCTGCTGCAGGCGCTACGCTCCTGGGGCGCGCTCGATTCCGACTACAGATATAGTGCCAATCTCGTCTCGGCCGAGTTCCGCGGTTATGCGCGCGAGCCCGGCGGGGGCTTAAGTCCCGAGCCGTTGCCGAGCGATCCCGTCACCTTGTCGGACCTGTTGCGGTCGCGGGTCTGGCGTTACTTGCAGAATTTCGCGCGTTACAGCTTCCAGACCACGATGTTCCAGCCGGTCGGCGGCATGGACATGATCGGCAAGGCCTTTGCAAGGGAGGTCGGCGACCTCATCCGCTATAACGCCAAGGTGACGCAGATCCGGCAGAACGACCGCGGCGTCACGGTGAGCTATGTCGACACCACAAATCCGTCGACGGTGCTGCACGCAACAGCGGATTGGTGCATCTGCACGATCCCGCTGTCGATCCTGAGTCAGATCCCGATCGACGTCGGCAGCCGCATGCAGGCGGCGATCGACGCCGTTTCCTACGCCGGCGCGGTCAAGATCGGCCTGCAGTTCAAGCGCCGCTTCTGGGAGGAGGACGAGGCGATCTATGGCGGCATCAGCTATACCGACCTGCCGATCCGGCAGATCGCCTACCCCAATGACGGTTTCAATCGCGCCGGCCGCGGCGTCTTGCTCGGCGCCTATCTGTTCGAAGGCGCGAATGCCTATGAGTTCACCGCAATGATGCCGGCGGAACGGATCGCAAGCGCCCTCGAGTTCGGTTCCATGATCCATCCGCAGTACAAACGAGAGTTCGAGAACGGTGTTGCGGTCGCCTGGCACCGCGTGCCCTTCACGCTCGGCTGCAGCGGCGAATGGACCGACGAGGGCAGGGCGAAGCACTACAAGAATCTGTGCCAGATCGACGGGCGGATCGTGTTGGCCGGCGAGCACGCATCGGATCTGCCGGCCTGGCAGGAGGGAGCGATCCTGTCCTCGCTCGACGCCATTGCGCGACTGCACGAGCGGGTGGTGAAAACGTGACGCCGACGAGACCTCATTTCATCGCGCAAAAGGCAGGCGCCGCGCTGCTCGCGTTCCTCCCTGCGGCGACGGGCGTCACGCAGGACAACACCGCCACGCGCGCGACCTTCAGCTCGGGCTACCGCTTCGTCGAAATGACCGGCGAGGAACTGTTCGCCAATGTCTGCCAGGGCTGCCACATGCCCGATGCCTCGGGCGCAGCCGGCGCCGGGGCTTACCCCTCGTTGATTGCCAACCGGAATCTTGCAACCAGCAGCTATGCCGTCCATCTCGTCGTCAACGGCCGGCGCGGCATGCCGGCCTTCGGCGACATGATGACCGATGGCCAAGTCGCCGCAGTTGTGAATTATCTGAGGACGCATTTCGGCAACAGCTACACCGACGCGGTGACGGCCGGGGAAGTCAGGGAAGCGCGCCGCTGAAGCGCTGAGTCAAAGGGGGAATAGATGAGAATTCGTACGATACCGTTGCTCGTCATGCTTTTGGCGCTGGTGTCCGCCAATGCACAGGCCGAGATCGTCAGGCATCCGATTCCCAATTCGACATTCCCGATCGCGCAATCGGTGCAGGTCACCGGCAATGCCACGATCTATTATGTCAGCGGCCAGGTGCCGCCGGTGACCAACAAGGACGCCGATCCTTCGAGCCGGGACGCCTATGGCGACACCAAGGCCCAGACCGTCGGCGTGCTCAACCGCATCAAAGGCATCCTGGAAGGGCTCGGCCTCGGCATGGGCGATGTCATCAAGATGCAGGTGTTTTTGGTGCACAGCCCAACCGCGCCGATGGACTTCAAGGCCTTTATGGACGGCTATACCCAGTTCTTCGGCGGCAGCCAGCCGAACCTGCCCGCGCGCTCGGTGGTCGGCGTCGCTTCGCTCGCCAATCCCGGCTTCCTGGTCGAGATCGAAGTAGTCGCGGCCAAGGACGCGAAATAGCTTCACGGCGCGATTCGTTCACCCGGAACCAGGCTCCCGAGCGTCGGCCGTGAGAGACGCCGGTGTCTTCGGCGCGAAAGATACAGCAGAAAGCCGGTCACCACGAGCAGCGGCATCAGGCTCGCAGCTAGCATGAACAGCAGCTTGCCCGGCCATCCAAATATGCTGCCGCGATGAATATCGAGCACGCTTGAAAGTATTCGCTCGCCGAAGGTCTTGTCCGCGTAGATCTCCGCCGATATCAGCCGGCCGGTGACGGCATCTACCCGGAATTCGTCGCGCGCGCCCGGATGCGACGCATCGCGTGCCCAGGACCGGATCCGCACGACGGTACCCGCACCGGTCGGCAGTGTCAGTTGGGCCGTCGCGAAACGGCTGCCCTGTTCGTGCAGGAATGTCGACCATACGCGATCAAGCGCAAGCGGTCTGGCATCGGCTGCGGCGGCGTCTCGCACTGGCTTGGGCTTCATCGGTGCAGCAGCACTCGAAGGGCGCGACAGCAGCCAGGTGGCGCCGTTCTTGTACCAGTCGAACGAATACCACAGGCCGGTGAGCACCATCACCAGGTAGATCGGCAGCACCCAGGTTCCAGCGACGGCATGCAGCGACCTGTGGAAGCCGCGGCCGCGCAGCGCCAGATTTGGCTTCAACCACATTTTCGCGCTGCCGGCGCGATGAGGCCATCGCAGCACGATCCCGGAGATCAGCATCGCGATCAGGCCGATCGCGGCCACGCCGGTGATCTGCCGGCCATAGCCATTGGCATCGCCGGGCAACAACAGCCAGCGATGCAGCTTGCGGACGGTGACAAAAAAATTCTCGCCCCGCGGCGAGCCGAGCACGTGCGCATCATAGGGATCGACATAGATCGAGGAAGGCCGGGAGCCGCCCTCGCTGCGGGCAAACCGGATCCGCACCGCCGACGACGGCTCGCTCGCCATCGTCACGGCTGAAACCTTGCCGAAATCCGGATTCGTCTGCAGTCGCGCGATCAACTGGTCCGGTGTCAGCATCGGGGCCGGGCGAGCCTCGACCCGCATGATCCCGGCATTCAGGCTGGCCTGGATTTCATCCTCGAAGCTCATCATCGCGCCGGACATCCCGACCAGCCCCAGCACCAGCGAAAGCGCAAGGCCAATGACGGAGTGGACCTGCAACAAGGCGGCCTTGATCGATTGCTTGTTCATCAATTGGAAGGAACAGGTCGCGGGATCAGCGTCGAAATCGGCGAGGCCTGATGATCACCGCCCACTCAACAGCGTTTACCAAACGATACCGAAAAGATATTCGTCCCGCCACCCAGGCGAGGCTCACACAGTTTGTAATAGTTCTACGTTGTGTGCCGGCGCGCTATCGAGCACTCTCTACGACACTTGCCGTGAATAATAATGTCATCTTCGCGGGGTTTATGACAATTTTGTTTTCACTTCCACGCGCCTCCCCGCAGGACTACCAGCATATAGCCGATGAATGTGAACGAGGCGGGCCTCATGGTTCGAGACGCGCCGCAAGCGGCGCTCCTCACCATGAGGGTCTAAGATGCCGTCGCGAAATCAGACCTCATCCTGAGGAGCCTGCCAAAGCGGGCGTCTCGAAGGATGGGCCGCGAAGGGACTGCCCACCAAGTTCTATTGCATATGCGACAGCCCTGTGCCTCCGCGAGAGGTCCGTCTCAGAACTTCACCGTGGCCGAGAGCGAGACGCGCCGCGCGTCGCCGAGCGCGACGTTCAAATTGCTCACAGCCGAGGGATAGTAGACGGTGTCGAACAGGTTCTTGACGTTCAGTTGATAGATGACCGGCAGGTTCTCGTATTTGGTCTCATAGCTCGCGAACACGTCCGCAACGACGTAGGACGGCAGGACGAACGTGTTCGCTGCGTCGCCAGGCCGGTCACCGACATAATGCGCTCCACCGCCTAGCCGGAGCCGGCCCGGCAAGGCCGTGCCGAAGTCGTAGACCAGGTAAAGCGAGGCCGTGTTCAGGGCGACGTTCTGCAGCGCCATGCCGGCCAGCGTCGGATCTTCGATCACCCGCGCATCGGTATAACCATAGCTCCCGATCATGCTCCAATTGTCGCTCAGCCGTCCGGTGACGTCGACCTCGATGCTGATCCTTCAGCACCTGCTCCGGCACGACGTTGACGACTTGCGAGGTGTCGAGCGGCGAAGCGCCGGTGCGCAGCGTGGTCGAGCTGGGCATCGCGCGATAGCCCAGCCTGGCCTGGTACAGCGCCGCCGCTGCCGCGGCAGCGCGCTCCGACGGCGTGGGCTCGGCGGGCGCAACATTCCGATTTCGTTGAGGCGTTGTCGTCGCTGCTCGCGTGTGCGGCGCGGACGGACCCGCTGGGCGCGCCGGCCTGCGCTTCTGTGTCGGCGATTCCACCGTCACCGCCGGCAAGGTGACGCTCGATTGTGCCCGCGCGATTGTGATGGAAGAGGAGCAACCAGCCAGCAGGACCGCGGTGCCGATGAAAAAATTCCCCTGTCCCAGGAGACGGCGATCAGTGCTGACCTTCACTTCGATTCATTTCCAAGACGAGTTTTGCGGCGGTGCCTTTAGCAGCCGCAGCAAACAGAAAGAACAGCGCTGGAATTGAATCTCTCTAAGGACGCGCGTCGCACGAATGATTTGCAAATCTGTCGCGCGATACGCCAAGAGTCTGTTGTCGCGTCGAGCTGCTTCTTTCAATTTGTTGCGAAGGAGCGGGGGAAAACTTGACAGTGGCGTCACCGCCACCGCGCCGCGCCATCTTGCAAAACCTCAGCGTCCCTGTCTGAATATCGCACAACTGGGGCGAGTGGAATCGGAGACCCGAGATGGTTGGAAACGTCAGACCAAGGCTTGCAATCCTGCTATCGACCGCGCTCGCTGCGGCTCTTGGAACGACAGCGATCGCCGCGGAAGGACTGAGTCCCGAGCGGCAGTTCGCGCGCGACATCTACCAGGAGCTTGTCGAGATCAACACCGTCACCGCGACCGGCGACACCGCGAAGGCGGCGGAGGCGATGGCCGCCCGGTTGCGCGCCGGCGGCTTTGCGGACAGCGACGTGCAGGTGTTCTCGCCGGCGCCGCGCAAGGGCAATCTGGTGGCGCGGCTGCGCGGCAGCGGCGTGCGCAAGCCGATCCTGCTGCTCGCCCATATCGACGTGGTTCCGGCCAATCGCGAGGACTGGTCGGTCGATCCGTTCAAGCTGACCGAGCAGGACGGCTATTTCTATGCCCGCGGCAGCGGCGACGACAAATACATGGCCGCGGCCTTCGTTACCAATCTCATCAGATACAAGAAAGAGGGCTACAAGCCCGACCGCGACATCATCCTGGCGCTGGAGACGGATGAGGAGATCCTGGACGCCAACGGCCTCGGCATCCAATGGCTGCTCAAGAACAAGCGTGACCTGATCGATGCCGAATTCGCGCTCAACGAAGGCGGCGGCGTCGGCTTGAAGGATGGCAAGCCGATCCGCAACAGCGTGCAGACCACCGAAAAGGTCTCGCTGAGCTACCTGCTCGAAGTCAGGAACCGGGGCGGCCACAGCTCGGTGCCGATAAAGGACAATGCGATCTATCGCCTCGCCGAAGGGCTAGTCCGCCTCTCGAAGTTCAGTTTCCCGCTCAATCTGAACGAGACGACGCGGGCTTATTTCGAGCGCACCGCCCAGTTCGAGAGCGAGCAGACGGCATCCGACATCCGCTCGGTGCTCTCGGACAAGCCCGACCCGGCCGCGATGTCGTTTGTCCGGCTCGCTGCCAATCCTGCCTATAACGCGCAGCTCCGCACCACCTGCGTCGCGACGATGCTCGAGGCTGGTCACGCCGTGAACGCGCTGCCGCAGCTTGCGACCGCCAAGGTGAACTGCCGCATCATGCCGGGCGAACCGGTCGACGGTGTCAAGGCGACGCTGGAGCGTGTGCTCGACGACGATCAGATCAAGGTCACCCAAATGGGCCAGGCCGTGTTGAGCGCGCCGTCGGCCCTGCACGAGGAGATCATGGGCGCGATCGATAAACTGTCGCACGAGTTCTGGCCGACAGCGGCGGTGATCCCGACCATGAGCACCGGCGCCACCGACGGCAGCTATCTACGCAACGCGGGCATCCCGACCTACGGCCATTCCGGGCTTGCCGCCGATATCACTGACATCCGCGCCCATGGCAAGGATGAACGGATCCTCGTGAAATCATTCTACGAAGGCGAGGAGTACCTCTACCGCCTGGTGAAGACGCTCGCCGGCGGCACGTGAATCGCCTCGTCATTGCGAGCGAAGCGAAGCAATCCATGCCTCCACGAGCGGCGAGATGGATTGCTTCGCTTGCGCTCGCAATGACGTGAGAGTGGCAGTGCGCCACGCCCACTCTCCACGTCGCCCAATGTTTATGCAGGGGTGAGCAGAATGAGCAGGGATTAGCTGCATTTACATGCAGTTCTGGTCGCCTTTGGGCTCGCCGGCTTTTGACCGGCATTGTTACACTGCAGATACTTTCATCTCGTGCTTCCAAGCCGATGCGGATGCGTTCGTCGAACGAGCCTTCATGAAGCCTGCTCCCTTCAAATACATTGCCGCTTCGTCGCTGGATCACGCGCTCACGCTCAAGGCCGAATATGGCGACGAGGCGAGATTCCTGGCGGGCGGCCAGAGCCTGATCCCGGCGATGAATTTTCGCCTGGCGCGGCCGGCGGTCGTGATCGATATCAATGGTCTGGATGAGCTTGCTGGCATCGATCACGGCTCAACCATTCGCGTCGGCGCACTGACGCGCTATTGCGCGCTCGAACAAGACAGCGAGTTCCTCGGTTCCTGTCCGCTGTTCGCCGACGCGCTGCCGCACATCGCGCATCCGCAGATCCGTAACCGCGGCACGATTGGTGGCAATCTCTCGCATGCCGATCCGGCGTCCGAGCTTCCTGCGCTGGCGGTCGTGATGGAAGCGCATATGCGGCTGAGATCGGCCGGCGGCGAGCGGAAGCTCGCGGCAGCGGAGTTTTTCCAGGGCTTGCTGACCACCGATCTCGCCGCCGACGAGATGCTGGTTGACGTCGAGTTTCCGGCACTGCCGCCGCGCAGCGGCGCCTGCTTCATGGAAGTGGCGCGGCGTCGCGGCGACTTTGCCATCGCCGGTGTGGCCGCCATCGTGACACTGGACACGGAAGGCCGCTGCACCAAGGTCCGGCTCGCGCTATGCGGTGTCGGCGAAACGCCGGTTGACGCCAGCGAAGCTGCTACCGCGGCCCTGATCGGTCAGACTTGCAGCGATGGCTCGATCAAGGCGGCCGCTGCCGCCATACAAGCTACGATTGAGCCGGCCGGCAACATCCACGCCAGCGCAGACTATCAGCGGCATCTCGCCGGCGTGTTGGCGCAGCGCGCGATTCGCATGGCCTATCAGCGGGCGGCCAATGCAGCCTGACCGCCACGAGATCAGCGTCTCCGTCAACGGGACCGCCTATCGGCGCAGCGTCGAGTCGCGGACGCTGCTCAGCGATTTCCTCCGCCACGATTTGCTGCTGGCGGGCACCCATGTCGGATGCGAGCACGGCGTCTGCGGCGCCTGCACGGTCCTGCTCGACGGCGCGCCGATCCGCTCCTGCCTGATGCTCGCAGTCCAAGCCAACGGGCATGAACTCTCGACCATCGAAGGCCTTGCCTCCGATAGCGGTGAACTCAGCCCGGTGCAGAAGGCGATGCACGAGCATCACGGCCTGCAATGCGGCTATTGCACGCCGGGCATCCTGATGACGATGACGGCGTTCCTGAAGCAGAACCCGTCGCCATCGGAAGATGAAGTTCGTGAGGCGCTGTCCGGCAATCTCTGCCGCTGCACCGGCTATCAGCATATTGTCGATGCCATGATGGCGGCGGCGCACGCAATGCGGGCGGCCACGCCATGACCACGCGTTTCTTTGGCGCCCCCGTCAAGCGCAACGAGGACCGCAAGCTCCTCACCGGGCAGGCGCTGTTCATCGACGACGTCGAGCTGCCGGGCATGCTGCACGCAGCGTTCCTGCGCAGCCAGGCCGCGCACGCGCACATCAGGCGTATCGACGTTTCCCGCGCGCTGCAGCGTCCGGGCGTCGTGGCGATCTATACTGCCGAAGATTACGGCGCCTATTGGCAGCCCGGTCCGCTATTGGTGCCGCCGCCGCCGATCCCGGGAAGTGTGTTCAACCTGCGCACGCAGGTGCCATTGGCGAAGGACAAGGTCCGGCATGTCGGCGAGCCCCTGGCCGTCGTCGTCGCCGAAAGCCGCTACATCGCCGAGGATGCTCTCGACGATATCGACGTCGATCTCGAGCCGCTGCCGGCGGTGATTGATCTTGAAGCCGCGCTGCGCCCCGGCTCAGTCCTGGTGCATGACGATCTCGGCTCGAACGTGTCAGCACATGTGCATCAGAGCAAGGGCGACTATCGTGCGGCCGCCGCCAAGGCGAACCTGGTGATCAAGCGCCGCTTTGCTTACGAGCACGGCATTTCCTCGACCATCGAGACGCGCGGCGTCGTCGCCCATTGGGAAGCGCGCAGCCAGCACATGACGATCTGGGATACGACCCAGGCGCCGGTGTTCGTCCGCAACGGCCTTGCCGCGGTGCTCGGCCTCGGTGAGCGGCAGGTGCGGGTGATCGCGCCGTTCGTCGGCGGCGGCTTCGGGCCGAAGATCATGATGTTCTATCCGGAAGAGGTCGCGCTGCCCTGGATATCGATGCGGCTCAACCGTCCGGTGAAATGGATCGAGGACCGGCTGGAGCATTTCTTTGCCACCACGCATGAGCGCGGCCAGATCCACGATGCCGAGATCGCGGTTACGCGCGACGGCCGCATCCTTGGCGTCAAGGACGTCTTCCTGCATGATGGCGGCGCCTATGATCCCTACGGCCTGACGGTGCCGATCAACAGCCAGTGCACCTTGCTCGGGCCCTACGTGGTGCCGTCCTACGACTCCACCTTCACCGCCGTGTTCACCAATCTGCCGATCGTGACGCCCTATCGCGGCGCCGGGCGGCAGCATGGCGTGTTCGTGATGGAGCGGCTGCTCGATCTCGCCGCACACGAACTGAACATCGACCCTGCCGAAATCCGGCGGCGTAACCTCATCCCGGCCGACGCATTCCCGTACAGGAACGGCATCATCTACCAGGACTTTTCCCAGCTCGAGTACGACAGCGGCAACTACGAGCCAGTGCTCGACCAGGCGCTGCAGGCGATCGGCTATGCCGAGTTCAAGCGGGAGCAAGACAAGTTGCGCGCGCAGGGCCGCCACGTCGGCATCGGTGTCGCCTGCTATGTCGAGGGCACTGGCATCGGGCCCTATGAGGGCGCGAAAGTGCAGGTGCAGGCCAACGGCAAGGTCAGCGTCGCGACCGGCATCGGCACGCAAGGGCAGGGGCATTTCACGAGCTTTGCCCAGATCGTCGCCGATCAGCTCGGCGTCGATGTCACCGATGTCGACATCGTCACCGGCGACACCGACCAGTTCTATTGGGGCGCCGGCACCTTTGCGAGCCGCGGCGCGGTGGTCGCCGGCAATGCGGTCAACGAAGCCTCGCGGGCGGTGCGGCAGAAGGCGCTGAAGCTTGCGAGCGACGCCTTCGAATGCGCCGAGGAGGATCTGGTGCTTGCCGACGGCAGGATCTCGATCGTCGGCATTCCGGAAAAATTCTTGAGCCTCGGCGAGCTCGCGCGGCGCGCCAACCCGATGCGCGGCGCGGTGAAGCCCGGCACCGAGCCGGGATTGGAATCGACGCAATATTTCGGGCCGCCGAGCGGCGCGACCGCCAATGGCGTGCATGCCATGATCGTCGAGGTCGATCCTGATACGTTCGATCTCAAGATCTTGAACTACGTGGTTGTCCACGATTGCGGCACGGTGATCAACCCGCTGATCCTCGAGGGGCAGATCCACGGCGGCGTCGCGCAAGGGATCGGCAATGCCTTCTACGAGAAGCTCGTGTTCGACGACCAGGGCCAGTTACTCAACGCCTCCCTCGCCGACTATCTGTTGCCGACCGCGCTTGACGTGCCGCGCATGGAGCTCGGCCACACCGTAACGCCATCGCCGCTCAACCCGTTGGGCATCAAGGGCGCCGGCGAGGCGGGCGCGATTCCGGTCGGCCCCCTGTTCGCGCAGGCGATCGAGGACGCGCTGCAGCTCAAGGAAAAGAATGTCGAACTGTTGGAGATCCCCTTGAGCCCGAGCCGGATCTTCGAGCTGATCGAGGCGAGCCAGCCATGAGAACGGCGCGGGTTTTCCGGCTTTCGATGGCGCATCCCGGCGATCTCTCCGAGCTCGAACGCCTGATCGCCGATGGCACAGTGCGCGCCGCCGACGTCGTCGCCATCATCGGCAAGACCGAAGGCAATGGCGGCGTCAACGATTTTACCCGCGGCTACTTCACCCAGACCTTGATGCTGCTGCTGTCGAAACATCTGAACAAGCCGGCCGAGCAGTTGATCCGCGAGATCCCCTGCGTGCTCTCGGGCGGCACCGAGGGCGTGATGAGCCCGCATTACAGCGTCTTCTGCATCAGCGAGACCGAACCGGCGCCAGAGGCCGGATCGTCGCTTGCGATAGGCACCGCTTTCAGCCAACCGGTCCCGGCGGAGGATGTCGGCCGCCGCGCCCATGTCGACAGCGTCGCCAATGCCGTGCGCGCCGCCATCGCCAATGCCGGGATCGAGCGACTGGAGGATGTGCACTTCGTGCAGGTCAAATGCCCCTGCGTGACGGTCGCCCGTGCCGCGGCCGCGATCGCTGCCGGCAAGACACCGCTCACCAACGATCCCAACAGGTCGATGGCCTTTGCCCGCGCCGCCGGTGCATTCGGCGTAGCCGTCGCGCTCGACGAACTGGCGCCATCGGCCTTCGCCGACGCGTCGCTGCTCAGCGACTTCTCCATCCAGTCGCCACGCGCCAGCATTTCCTCCGGCGTCGAGGTTGAAAGCAACGAAGTCGTCGTGCTCGGCAACAGCCCGCGCTGGACCGGCCCCTTGCGCATCTCGCACCGTCAGATGGCGGACGCGCTCGACATCGGTGCCGTCATCGACGTGCTCGCCGATCTCGGCATCGCGGCCAGTCCGCAGGTCTCAGCGGCGGACGCGACGCGGATCGTGACCGTGCTGGTCAAATGCGAGCCGGACCGCCGCGGAAGAATTCGCGGCAACAGGCACACCATGCTCGACGACACCGATATCAACGCCCAGCGCCACATCCGCGGCGCGGTCGCCGGGCTCGTCGCCGGCGTCATCGGCGACACCAGAATCTTCGTCTCCGGCGGCGCGGAGCATCAGGGCCCGGACGGCGGCGGCCTGATTGCCGTGATCGCTTCGCAAGGGAAAGGTTTGGCCTGATGCGCATCGTCATCATTGGCGCAGGCGTGGCGGGATGCGTGATGGCGCGGAGGCTCGCGCTGTTGGACGGCGTGGAGGTGACCTGCCTCGAGCAGGTGTCGCGCGATGATCATTCCGAAGCCGGCACCGGGCTCAATGTGGGGCCGAACGCCGTCAAGGCGATGAAGCTGGTCGATCCTGATCTTGCCGCGCGCATCACGGCGGCGGGATTTCTCTGGCACAATTGGCGGATCTCGCTCACCGACGGCACCGTGCTGTTCGACCTGCCGCTGAAGGAGGTCGCGGACGGACCAGGCTGGCGCATCCGTTGGTCGGAGCTTTACCGCGTGCTGCGCGAGGCCGCCGGCAACACGGTCTCCTATGGCTGCGAGATCGTCGAGGTCGGCCGTGATTGCGGCGATCCGCGCAAGACTTTCGTCACTTGGACCCAGGACGGCAAGACGCGTCGGCTCGACAACATCGATCTTCTGATCGCCGGCGACGGGCGCTATTCGCAGGTGCGCCGCTCGATCTCCGGTGAGCCGCGGATCACGCCGACGGGAGTAGCCATCTTCCGCGTGCTGGTGCCGAATACGTCGCTGGGCCTGATCGACGATTACGAGCAATGGTTCAACGGCCCCAACCGTCTCTTGTCGTTCCGCGTGCCGCCGGACCACATCTACGTCGCGGGCACTTTCCCGATCGATCCCGAGGCGCAGATCTCCGACCGTCAGAAAACGCCCGAGGTTCTGCGCGCCGCCTATACGCCGCGCGCGGCGCCGCCGAGCGCCCAGGCGCGCTGGCTGATCGACACCGTCTGCAACAATGTCGCCGACACCCATTGGGCGCGGATGCAGGAGCACGAGGTGCTCTACCGCGCCCCCGATTGCAACGTGCTCTATCTCGGCGATTCCGCCCACGGCATGGTGCCGACGCTGGGGCAGGGCGCGACCCAGGCGCTGGAGGATGCCGCCAATGCGGCAGCGCTGATCACGCAGCGCTACACGACCGGAAGCCGCGATATCGCAAGCTGGCTTACCGAGTTCGAGGCCCTGCGCAAGGACCGCATGCGCTTCGTGATGGAGTTCTCGCTTGCCGCCACCGATACGATGCTGGCAGGCGCCGATCCCGTCGCGGGAACCCTGCACAAGAACGAGGCGCCGTTCCTGAACAAGTTGAAGTCGCTCTATTGCGACGTCGGACTGCCGCTAACCTGACGGCCAAGGATTTGAGGAGATCAACGTCATGACCAGAGCCGAACCGACCCTGCCGATCGCAACCGTGCACGGGCTCTATCACATCGCCATCAAGACCGAGAATTTGGCGGCAACGCGGAAGTTCTATACCGAGATCATCGGGCTTCGCGAATTCCCGCGGCCCGATTTCGGCTATCCCGGCGCCTGGCTCGGCTGTCCGCAGCCCGGAGGGCTTGCGATCATGCACATCTATGCTGGCGGTCCCGCGCTCGGCCCCGAGGGCAAGGCGCCGGCGGGAACGGCGGCGATCGACCACGTCTCGCTGTCCTGCTCCGGCTATCGCTCGTTCGTGTCGCGCTTCAAGGCGGCGGGGCTCGATTGGCGCGAATTCATCGTGCCGGGTACGACGCTGTGGCAATTGTTCGTCTATGACCCCAGCGGCGTGCAGCTCGAACTGACCTTCGAGTGTGGCGGGGAGGGCGAGGAAAAGCCGGACATGTCGCCCGGCCGCAAATATGTCGCGGGCTCGAGCTTCTTCGACAAGGCGACCTATCCCAAGCTCGCCTGACGATGGCCGGTGAGCGCGCGGGACGATTGACACCCAGCTGCTTCTGCGGGAGAGGACAGTCACCTTTCCTTGGAGCAGTTGCATGGTGGATTCGAGCAGCACGCGATCCGGGGCACGCGTGGCCGTTGCAGGCCTCGGTGCCATCGGCGCGAGCGTGGTGAAGGAACTGGACCGCGGCATCGAAGGATTGGCGCTCAGCGCGGTCTCGGCGCAGAACATCGCAAAGCACCAAGCCTGGCTCAATGATCTGAAGACTCCGCCAAAGATCCTGCCGATCGAGGAACTGGCCGAAGCCGCCGATATCGTGGTCGAATGCGCGCCGAGCAAGCTGGTGCGTTCGATCGTCGCGCCCGTGGTCGAGCGCGGCAAGACTGCGATCGTGCTCAGCGTCGGCGCGCTGCTCCAGAACGAGGACCTGATCGCGCTCGCGCGGAAGAACGGCGGCCAGATCGTGGTGCCGACCGGAGCCCTGATCGGGCTCGACGCCGTCACCGCGGCGGCCGAAGGCACCATCCATTCGGTCCGGCTGGTGACGCGGAAGCCGCCGCTGGGGCTCGCCGGCGCGCCCTATCTCGTCGAGAACGACATCAGCGTCGAAGGGCTTTCCGAGCCGCTGCGGATTTTCGAAGGAACCGCACGCGAGGCGGCAAAGGGCTTTCCCGCCAACCTGAACGTTGCCGTCGCCCTTTCGCTCGCCGGCATCGGCCCCGACCGCACCCGAGTGGAAATCTGGGCCGACCCGACCGTAACGCGCAACACCCACCGCATCGAGGTGGATTCCGATTCGGCGCGCTTCTCGATGACGATCGAGAACATCCCCTCGGAAAACCCGCGTACGGGACGCATCACCGCACTGTCCGTGATCGCCTGCCTGCGCAAGCAGCGCGCCTCGCTCCGCATCGGGACCTGATGAGCGGCGCGGTTGCCTGCTGCGAGGCTGCGGGTTTTCGGCTAAGCTCCGCAGCCAGCCACAGCCGGATTGCCCATGCAGATTCATCCCGACGACCTGCTTCTCATTGTCGATGTGCAGAACGACTTCTGCCCCGGTGGCGCGCTGGCGGTTGCCGAGGGCGACGCGGTCGTGCCGGTGATCAATCGGCTCTCTGCGCGGTTCGATCACGTGGTGCTGACCCAGGACTGGCATCCGCCCGGCCACGGTTCCTTTGCCACCTCACATCCCGGCGCGGCGCCGTTCGAAACCATCGCCATGTCCTATGGTCCGCAGACGCTGTGGCCGGACCACTGCGTGCAAGGGACAGAAGGCGCTGCGTTCCATCCGAAGCTTTCGACCGAGAAGGCGGAGCTTGTGATCCGAAAGGGCTTTCGCTCCGCCATCGATTCCTATTCCGCGTTCTACGAGAACGATCGCACCACGCCGACCGGCCTTGCCGGCTACCTGCGCGAGCGTGGATTGAAGCGGATCTTCATGGCCGGGCTCGCCACCGACTATTGCGTCCACTATTCCGCGCTGGATGCGCGCCGCCTCGGCTTCGAGGCCGTGGTCGTCGAATCCGGCTGCCGGGCGATCGATCTTGCGGGTTCGCTTGCGGCTGCGCATGCGGGAATGGCTGCGGCCGGCGTTCAGGTCTTGAGCGACCTCGATTGAGGCGCCGCGCCCGAGAATATCCGGCAAAAACCGTTGTTTTGATTGGGCTTTTGCTCTAATCCCTCGGCTTCATCGGCGGTTCGAACGGAGACATTGTGTCGGGACAGACCTTACGCATCGGCACGCGCAAGACGGCCATGGCGATGGCGCAGACTGAAGAGGTCGCGCGGCTGTTGCGCGCGTCGGCTTCCGACCTGACCGTCGAGATCGTCAGGTTCGAAACCCGCGGCGATCAGGATCAGACCAGCAAGCTGCTGCGCCATGGCGGCAAGGGCGGCGCCTTCGTCGCCGAGATTCGCGAAGCGATGCGCGCAGGCGAGCTGCAGGCCGCGATGCATTCGCTGAAGGATGTGCCGGGCAATGAGGAGACACCGGGTCTCGTGCTCGGCGCGACCCTGCCGCGCGATGCCGCCACCGACTGCCTGGTGCTGCGTCCCGGTCTTTCGCTGGACAGCTTTCGCGCGAGCCGCGGCAAGGGTTTCAAGATCGGCACCAACGCGGTCCGCCGCGCGGCTTACTTGCGCCGGCTGTTTCCTGAAGCAAGCGTGATCCATTTCCGCGGCGCCGCCGACACGCGGATTGCAAAGCTTGATCGTGGCGACAAGCAGCGCTTGCCCGATGGCGGCGAGGTCGGCCCGGCCGATGCGCTGGTGATGGCACGCTCGGGGCTCGAGCGTATCGGGCGCGCATCCCGCATCGCCTATGATTTCCCGGTCGACGAGATGCTGCCTTCGGTCGGGCAGGGCATCGTTGCCGTCGAATGCGTGGCCAACGATTTCGCGACGCGCACCCGTCTTGCGAAGATCGAGAATGCGTCATCGCGCCTCGCCGCCGAAGCCGAGCGCGAGGTGCTGTGGATCCTGAACGGCCACTGCAATTCGCCGATCGCAGGCCACGCCACGCTTGCCGGCAGCGAAATGATTTTGCGCGCCTCGGTGCTGGATGAAACCGGCGACCGCTTCATCGAAGCCCTGCGCACCGGCGCCGCCGATCGCCCCCGCGAACTCGGCCGCGCCGTCGGATTGGAGCTGCTCGACAAGGGCGCCGCCGAAATCATCGCCCGCACAAGGCCGGAAGAGACGGACGAGTAAGCAAAGAACGGTAGGGTGGGCAAAGCGCAGCGTGCCCACCATTCACCTGCGAAGACTCTCTCCATGTCGTCCCTGCGAAAGCAGGGACCCATAAGCACAGGATGTGGTTGTGGCGCGAGCAAGCAGTTACAGCGGAGCACGCCACAGACGCCTGTGGGTATGGGTCCCGGGTCCCGGCTACGCCAAGGGGCTTCGCCGCGGCGCGCAAGCCCGGGACGACGGGAGTGCGCGTAGCGGCCAATGCGCGATGATGCGGAAGCGCGAGGCTGCATCGTCCTGGCGAAATAGCGCCAGCCGGTCGATCGCCAGCGTTGCAAGTCGCACAGACGCAAAGCGCTCTCGCAGCATCGGCACCACGACTTCATGGCGCTCGGCTTCCAATCGCCCGGTCAGCGTCATGTGGAAGCGGAATTCTTCCATCACGTAGGGATAGCCCCAGCGGTCGAGATATTCGACCTGCCGCGGCGTCAATCGCTCGGGATTCCGCCGTGCGCGATCCGCTGGCGTCAGCGGCGCGCGGAATGAGTCGAAGTCGTGCGTGACGTCGGCCGCGAGCTGCTGCAACTCTGCCGACGGTCTTGCCGGGATCATCGCGATGAAGCCGCTGATCGAATCGATGATAGGTTCGATTACGGGAATTTGCCGCGGCGTATCGGCGAAAGCCTCGCATGCCCCAGCCAAATCGGCCTCGGTCTTGCGCTCCGCCAGCGTAATCGGCGCCTTCAGCGTGGCATGAAAGCCGTATTTGCGAGGGTCTTGTGTGATCTCGCGCCAGTCCGGCGGCAAGCCCCGGGGAAAGGGCAGGTCGCCGCCATGATAGGCATCGTAGCCCAGCATCTCGGCGCCGAAGCGATCGAGCGCGCTGCTGGGTGCGGCGGCGTAGTAGAGGGCATAACGGGGATAGTTGGCCATCGTCGCGTCAAGCGGCAGCAACCGCCTTGCGCGGTGCTGTGGAATAGGTGAGCCGGCTGGCATCGGCCAGATGCACGAGACGTCCCGCCGATATCACCGCAACGATGCGCGGCCGCAGCGGCACCTTGTCATCGACGATGATCATGTCGGCGCGGCGACCTTCGGCGAGCACGCCGCGGTCGTCGAGCCCGGCGGCGCGCGCCGGCGCTGCCGAGATCAGGTCCCACGCCTTTTCCAGCGGCAGAACGCCATCAGCGGCAAGCCGGAAGGCCGCGAGCAGTTGCGCTGGATAGTAATAGTCCGAGGCCAGCACCGAGCAGAGGCCCTTGGCGATCATGTCGGACGCCTTGGTCCAGCCGGTATGGCTGCCGCCGCGCACGACGTTCGGCGCGCCGTACACGATGTGATCGCCGGCCGCCGCCGCTTCGCGCGCGGTCTCTTCGTTGACAGGGAATTCGGCGATGCCGACGCCCTGGTCGCGAAACGCCTTGCGCATCTCGGGGCTGTTGTCGTCATGCGAGAGCATGCGGACATTGGCCGAACGCGCCGCGACGGCGAGGCGGGAGACCGAGGCCGGCACATCGTTCGCGCGCGACACCACGCGTGCGACCAACTGGTCGAACTGCTCAGCCGAAAGTCCGGTGCGCTCCACCATCCGGTTGCGCTTCCGTGGCTTTGCCAGGTCCCCAATCGTCCCGTCCATATGGTCGTTGAACGCGAACAGGTCGACACGACCCTCCGCGAGCCAGCCGATGATCTCCGCTTCGGCGTCGAGATTGTAGGTCTCGTGGCGCAGATGGAAGCGCGTGTCGGCGGCAAGCTGCGGGCGCATCTGCTCGATCGCCTCCAGCAGCCTCCGCGCATTGTCGGCGCTGCGCAGGCCCGGCTCCCACGACCAGGTGGTGGCGTGGAACACCGTCGTGATGCCGTTTGAGATCGCCTGCCGGTCGCTGTCAGCGAGCGCCACGTCGATCGGGAAATCGACACCGGCACGAGGCATCATCTGCCGCTCGAAGGCGTCGCCATGCAGATCGACGATGCCCGGCAGCACCTTCAGATCCCGTGCATCGATGCCGAGCGCGCCGTGGCTGTCTCCATCTCCGCCGAGGGCTGCGATGTCGCGGCCCGCGGTCCGCAGCCGCGTTTCGACGATTCCGCCTTCAACCAGCGCCTTGCCGCGTTCGATGATAATGTCAGTCACGAGATGGCACTCCGGCGGGCTGTTGGCGCGTTCAGCGCTTCATACTTTGCGAGGAAGTCCTCGACAACCAGCTTGCGGAAATCCGGCAGCGCCTGACGCAACATTTCGTGATCCCAGTCCCACCAGGCGAGCGCAGCAAGGCGGCTGGTGATGTCGTCGGGAAAGCGCTTGCGAATCGGCCGCGCCGGATTGCCGGCGACGATGGTATAGGCGGGGACATCCTTGGTCACGATCGCGCCAGCCGCGACCACCGCGCCGGTTCCAATCGAGCGCCCGGGCAGGATGATGGCGCCATGTCCGATCCAGACGTCATGGCCGATATGCACACGGTGCTCTCGGCGCCAGGCGAAGAATTCGGCCTCGTCATGTTCGCCGGGGAAGTACGCGCTGGCGCGATAGGTGAAATGCGCCTGTGACGCACGGTGCATCGGATGATTGCCCGGATTGATCCGGGTCATCGCGGCGATCGAGCAGAATTTACCGATCGTCGTGTAAGTGAGCTGCGCATCATTCACGACGTAAGAATAGTCGCCCATCGTAACTTCGAGCAGGCTGGTTCGCGCGCCGACCTCGGTATAGGCCCCAAGCTGGCTATCCCGCACCGAAGCGGTGGGATCAACCGTCGGTACAACGGAAAGCATCTTGCCGGCCATCTTCGCCTCTCGAATGGTTGCGGGGGAACGCACGTCTTCGATGTGCTTCATAACATCAGCGTGACAGGTGTGTGACATCGCCGGCGCTGTGCACGATTGCCGCACTGCAACGCGTTCGTCACACAACTGTAATGCGGTGACGTTAGCCGTTAGCCGACGTGACGGGTTTCGGAGCACTGCATGCTGGTGGTGGAAGGTTTGACGTGCCGTTTCGGTACAAAAGCCGCGGTGGACAATGCTTCGTTCTCGGTTCAGCCCGGTAGTTTCGTCGGTGTGATCGGCCGCTCGGGCGCCGGCAAGTCGACATTGCTGCGGATGGTCAACCGTCTCGCCGACCCGACCGAAGGCCGTATCCTGTTCGAAGGTGTCGACGTCACCGCACTGCGCGGCAAGGCCCTGCGTCAGTGGCGGGCGCGTTCGGCGATGATCTTTCAGCAGTTCAATCTGGTCGGCCGGCTCGACGTGCTGACCAATGTGTTGATGGGCCGCCTTGCCGAGATCCCGTCCTGGCGCTCGCTGACCCAGTTTTGGCCCGACGAAGACAGGGCGCTTGCGATGTCGGCACTCGAGCAGTTCGACATGGCGCAGTTCGCGGCCCAGCGCGCCGACCAGCTCTCCGGCGGCCAGCAGCAGCGCGTGGCGATCGCCCGCGCACTGGTGCAGGAGCCCGACATCATCCTCGCCGACGAGCCGATCGCCTCGCTCGATCCGCGCAATACCAAGATCGTGATGGATGCGCTGCTGCGTATCAACAAGCATTTCGGCATCACCGTGCTCTGCAACCTGCATTCGCTCGATCTGGCGCGCAGCTATTGCGACCGCCTGATCGGCATGGCGGCAGGCCGCGTGGTGTTCGATGGTCAGCCGTCGATGTTGACCGATCACATCGCCCGCGAGCTCTACGATCTCGAGGCCAATGATGTCATCGGCGGGGCGCCAATGCCCGCGCCCGATGCCGCAACAGCTCCGGCGCTCGGCACCGCAGCCGCGGCCTGAACGTCGCAACCTTATCCAGGGAAAGCCGCTGCAGTGTGCAGTGGCCTAACAGGCGTTGCCACAACACAGGGGTAAACCATGATCACTCGTCGCATCATTCTCGCCGGCGCCGCCGCGCTCGCGTTCACCGCGTCCGCCTCGGCGCAGGACTGGAAGGCAAAATATCCGGAGCTGACCTTCGCGGTCGTGCCGGCCGAAAACGCTTCCGGCGTCACCGAGCGCTGGACGCCGTTCGTCAACTATCTCTCCAAGGAGCTCGGCGTGAAGGTCACGCTGCGTATCGCCAACGACTATGCCGCCGTGATCGAGGGCCAGCGCTCCGGCAACATTCAGATCGCAAGCTACGGTTCGGCCTCCTTCGCCCGCGCGCGGCTGACCGGCGTGAAGACAGACGCCTTCGCCAACGACATCAACGCCGACGGTTCGACCGGCTATTATTCGGTGTTCTTCGTCAAGGCGAACAGCCCCTACAAGACCCTCGATGACGTGAAGGGCAAGAACCTCGGCCTCGTCGATCCGAACTCGACTTCGGGCAATAACGTGCCGCGCTTCGAGCTCAACAAGAACGGCATTCCGGACGCCGAAGCCTATTTCAGCAAGGTCGTCTTCACCGGCAGCCACGAGAACGCGGTTCTCGCGCTTTCGCAAGGAACGGTCGACGTCGCCGCCAACCAGTGGACCAGCGACAATGACTCCACGCTCGCCCAGATGCTGCACAAGGGCATGCTGAAGAACGCGGACGGCTCGCCGATGAAGAAGGATGACTTCCGCATCATCCACAAGTCGGCAGAGATCATCAACGGGCCCTATGCCTACAACTCGGATCTTCCCGACGACCTGAAGGCCGCGATCGCGAAGGCCTTCTTCGATGCGCCGACCAAGGACAAGGCGATGTTCGACAAGCTCTCCGACGGCCAGAAGAAGGGCTTCCATCCCGCGACCACCAAGGATTGGGATGGCACGATCGAGCTGATCAAGTTCGTCGACGCCCTGCGCAAGAAGAAGGCGTCCTGATCGGTCGACACGAATACGCAGGCCGGGTCGATTGCGACCCGGCCTGTTTCCGTTAGAGCGTTTTCGAGCGAAGTGGACACCGGTTCGCGTGAAGAAAACGCGTCAGAACAAGAATCTAGAGCTTCGGTTCTGATTCAATCAGAACCGAAAATGCTCTAGGGGCAAGCAGCAGATCCCAAGCAAGCAGATCAGATGGCCACCGCCGTATCCATCCTTCCCGCCCAGCAACTTGAGGCGCTGAACGATGCCTATCGCAAGGCGGTCGCGCGCAAGCGGCTGAAGACGATGCTGGCGGCGGCGGTGTTCCTCGGAGCGCTCGTCGTCGCTGGCATCGGTGCCGAAGTGAATCTGCGCACGCTCTTCACCTATTTCGGCAACTTCGTCTCTTATTTCGACCGCATCCTGACGCTCGATAGCGGCCAGCGGGTCTGGACCGACGTCGGCGAATGGTTCTGGGGCTGGCAGAAATGGCTGAAGCTGCTCGGTGAGACCATCTTGATCAGCTATGTCGGCACGCTGATCGGCGCCGTCCTTGCCTTTGCGCTGAACTTCTTCGCCGCGCAGAACACCTCACCCGGGCCCTGGCTGCGCTTCATCGTCCGTCGCCTGCTCGAATTCGCCCGCACCGTGCCCGGCATCGTGTTCGCGCTGGTGTTCGTGATCGCGTTCGGCCTCGGGCCGATGGCGGGCGTGCTCGCGATCGCCGTGCATTCCACCGGCGCGCTCGGCAAATTGTTCTCCGAGATCGTCGAGAATGCCGACATGAAGCCGGTGGAGGGCATCCGCTCGACCGGCGCGAGCTGGCTCTCCTGCATGCGCTTTGCCGTGCTGCCGCAGGTCTCGGCGGGCTACGCCAGCTACGCGCTGCTGCGCTTCGAGATCAACGTGCGCGAAGCCTCCGTGATGGGTTTTGTCGGCGCCGGTGGTATCGGGCAGGAGCTCGTGGTCGCGATCCGCAAGTTCTATTATTCCGACGTCAGCGCCATCCTGGTCACTATCGTCGTGACCGTGTTCGTGATCGACATCACCACCGGCTGGCTGCGCGCAAAATTGTTCGGCAAGGAGGGGCGGGCATGAGCCAGTTGCCGAAGCCGGACTCGCAGGCACTGCGGAGCAAATATCCAGACATTTTCGAGCGTCCGGCATCGGCGCGGCTTGCCACGCCGCTGATGCTGCTCGCGGCCCTCGCCGTGTTCGCCTTCGGTCTGTTCGACCTCGGCTTCTCGCCGACCAAGCTGGTGGGCGGCATGCGCGAGCTCGGCTGGATCACGCTGATGATGATCCCGCCCGATCCCGGCTCGTCGCTGCCGACCTATCTCTCCGCCCTTGGCGAGACGCTGTCGATCGCGCTGCTTGGCACGACGCTTGCCGCATTCATGGCGCTGCCGGTCAGCCTGCTCGCGGCGCGCAACATCATTCCCTCTGCCATCTTCCGCTTTCCGGTGCGGCGCTTCCTGGATTCGATCCGCGGCGTCGACACGCTGATCTGGGCCCTGGTGTGGATCAATGTCGTCGGCCTCGGCCCGTTCGCCGGCGTGCTTGCGATCGCGGTGTCGGATTTCGGCGCCTTCGGCAAATTGTTCTCCGAGGCCATCGAGGGTGCCGACAAGAAGCAGGTCGAGGGCATCCGCGCCTCCGGTGGCAGCGCGCTGCACGAGATCCGCTTCGGCCTGATGCCGCAGGTGCTGCCCGTGATCGCGGGGCAGGTGCTCTATTACATCGAATCGAACACGCGTTCGGCCACTATCATCGGCATCGTTGGCGCCGGCGGCATCGGTCTGCAGCTCGCCGAACAGATCCGCGTGCTGGAATGGCAGAAGGTGTCGTTCTTGATTCTAATGATCCTGATCGCGGTCGCCGTGATCGACTGGATCTCGACGAAACTCCGCTTCGCCATCATCGGCCGGCGCGCGGTGGCGTGAGGCCAATCGCGATTCGTAGATTCGTAGATTCCATGGGGCGGTGAGCGCGCCCTTTCCGGTAGGTTTGGGTTTCCACACTCGAACCATCGGAGAGTCTGATGCAAGCATTGACCAAGAACACGCCCACCGCCGGGCATTGTGGCACGATTTTCGTTGCGATCGAACTGAGTCAGAAGACGTGGCTGGTGACGCTGCACAGTCCGGATCGGGACCGGATATCGCGCCACAAGCTGGAAGGCGGCGATCACGCCGGGCTGCTGGCGCTGATCGAGCAGGTCAAGGCCCGGGCGACTGCGAAGCTTGGAGCGGCGCCGCGGGTGGTGAGCTGCTACGAGGCTGGCTATGACGGCTTCTGGCTGCACCGGCTGCTCGCGGCGGCTGGGATCACCAACTTCATCTTCGACCCGGCGAGCATCGCGGTGGAGCAACGGGCGCGGCGGGCGAAGACAGACCGGATCGATGGCGAGCTTCTGCTGCGCACCTTGATGGCTCATTTGCGAGGCGAGCCGCGGGTGGTGCGGATCGTCCGGGTGCCGAGCGTGGCCGAGGAGGACGCCCGGCGCGCCAGCCGCGAACGCGAACGACTGGTGAAGGAGCAGACGGGGCACACCAACCGGATCAAGGCGCTGCTGCGCCTGTTGGGCATGGCGGCCGGCACCTTGCGACGACGGACCTGGCTCGCCTGGCTGGAGCAGCAGCGGGACTGGCAAGGGCAGCCGCTGCCGCCGCAGCTTCTGGCCGAAGTGAAGCGCGAGCATGCCCGGCTGATGCTGGTGCGCGACCAGCTCAAGGCGCTGGAGCAGGCCCAAGTCGCTACAGAAGTCGCGGCAGAAGTCGCGGCGGAAGCCGCCGCGGCGCCGGCGCCGATGGCGAAGCGACGGGATCAGTTGCAGCAGCTCAAGGCGCTCGGCCCGGCGTTTGCCGCGACGCTGGTGAACGAGGTGTTCTACAAGGACTTCCGCAACCGGCGCGAGGTCGCCAGCTATTGCGGATTGGCGCCCAGTCCCTGGCAAAGCGGCAGCATCGATCGCGAGCAGGGGATCAGCAAGGCCGGCAACCGGCGCGCCCGCCACAAGACGATCGAACTGGCCTGGCTCTGGCTGCGCCATCAGCCGGACAGCGCGCTCAGCCGCTGGTTCCGCACCCGCACCGAAAACGCCGGCAAGCGCGCCAAGCGCATCGCCATCGTCGCGCTGGCGCGCAAGCTGATCGTGGCGCTGTGGCGCTATCTCACCACCGGCCTTGTTCCGGAGCAGGCCGTGATGAAGGCCTAGCACCGGACCACGCCACCAGGGCGAGGCGGCTCCGCGCCGCGCGCCCCGTACAGGATGGATGATGACCGTGCCACCCAGGGGCCCAACCAGGCCGCTTTGTAGATGGGTCTCATCCTCTTGGCTTCCTCGCCGCAAGCATGCGGAATGTGGGTACGGATCAGCCGATCCGACCGGATATGAGGTGATGCAGTGAGCTGCAGAAATCTTCGGAAGCCAATCCTCGCCCGGGGCCCGGTCGTCGCGCTGCGCTACGCATGGCTCCGCGCGCCGCCCTCTCACTGCAAAAACCCAACCCGCACCGGTTCAAGAGCCTTGACTCACAAAGCCCCATATGAGGGTGGGCAAAGCGTAGCGTGCCCACCATCGCTAGCACCGCGCTGGATGGTGGGCACGGCGCAAGTGCGCCTTTGCCCACCCTACAACTCTTGCGGTGCCGGTTGCTCAAGGGCTCCGTTCGCCGGCATCCCTCACTCCGGCAGATTGTTCACCTTCTTCACCCAGGCGCGGACGTCGGCGAGGACGTCGGGCAGCACGGCCTTGACGTCCTGCACAGTCATGCCGGCCCTGATGCGGGGATCGTAGAGCAGGTTGAGGATGTACTGATCGTAAATGTCGAAATAGCCCATCGAGACGTTGTCGTTGAACATGGTCCAGGGCACGCTCGATGTGTCGTTGATCGGGCCGAGCGACTGCAGCAGTTCCTCATAGGCGCAGTCGAGGAAGACGAAATCGCCGTTGTCGATCGTGAGGATCACGTCGGAATGCTCGATCTCGAAATTGTCGTTCTTGCGAAAGCCGCTCAGGCACTGCGGATCGAGCGAGGAGCGGATCTCTTTCGCCCGCTCGCTGCCGTAGAAGGTCGTGATGGTGCGATAGAGATCGCGGTCGCGTACCAGCCTCACCCTGACATTGGCGGCCTCGCTGCTCTCGGTCATGGCGATGTCCAGATGCTGGACCTTGGCGGCGATGTCGCCGACGATCTTTGCAAGCTGCGCCTTGCGATCGGCGCGGGTGCCGTCAGCGAATACCCTGATCGGGCCGTCATATTTGCGGATGCGGTCGACGCGGCCGGCCAGATGGTACTCGGCGCCGAACGCGGTCTTCATGAAGCCTTCGGTGATCTCGCTATCGGTGAAGACTCGCTTCTCGTTGCGCTGGCGCGAGGCGATCGACGGCCTCTCGCCTGCCCACACCGGAGGCGCAACGAGAACCGGGGCAGTTGCGGCCAGCGCGGCCATGACGGCGACGAGACCGAGGATACGGCGCAGCATGCTCATTTGCGACGACGCTGCCGCAATCACCCTGCGCGCGCAAGCTTGGATAGAAGGCGCTTGCGCATGGCCAGGCCGGTTCCCTCGCCGTTCTAGTTCTTGACGACGACGGTGGTGCCGACGGAGACGCGGCTATAGAGATCGGTCACATCCTCATTGGTCATGCGGAAGCAGCCCGACGATACCGCCTGTCCGATCGTCTCCGGCTCGTTCGAGCCGTGGATGCGGTAGAGCGTCGAGCCGAGATACATGGCGCGGGCGCCGAGCGGATTTTCGATGCCGCCGGCCATGTGGCGCGGCAGATCGGGGCGGCGGCGCAGCATCTGCGCCGGCGGCGTCCAGCTCGGCCATTCCTTCTTGGCGGTGATGCGATGGGTTCCACTCCAGCGGAAGCCGTCGCGGCCGACCCCGATGCCGTAGCGCAACGCCTGGCCGTTATTGAGCACGAGATAGAGCCGTCGCTCGGCGGTGTTGATGATGATGGTGCCCGGCGCATAATTGGTCGGGTACATCACGGTCGTCCGTGGGATCGGGCTCGCGCCCGTGCCGAAGAAGTTCGGGCCGCCGCCCATGATATCGCGGGTGTCGAAGAATTGGGCCTGCGCCTGGCTGGCGCCTCCCAGCATCAAGAGCGCCGCCGACAGCAAAACCCAGCCCCTTGTCATTGCCTTCCTCGTCCAAATGCCAGCCTGTGGAAGTGAGGCCATAAGTTACTTGAATTCGCAACCCACGCCGCCGTGAGCAACAGATTATCGGACACTGCGGTTAAAAAAGGCAACACGTCGGAAACGATGGCAGCAATGTTCGCTAAACCTTTGACGAAACGGGTGAACAATGGTTGATCTGGGTTTGAGACACTGGACTTGAGACACTGGGCTTGGGCCAACACAACATCGCGGGAATGCGGGAGTACGACATGAATGGTGCGGAAAGTCTGGTGCGGACATTGGTCGCGGGCGGCGTCGACGTCTGCTTCACCAATCCCGGCACCTCGGAAATGCATTTCGTCGCCGCGCTGGACAGGGTCGAGGGCATGCGCTGCGTGCTCGGCCTGTTCGAGGGCGTGGTGACAGGAGCGGCCGACGGTTATTTCCGTATCAAGGAAACACCGGCTTCGACGCTGCTGCATCTCGGCCCGGGTCTCGCCAACGGTCTTGCGAACCTGCACAACGCCAAGAAGGCGAATTCCGGCATCGTCAACATCGTCGGCCAGCACGCGACCTACCACATCGGCTACAACGCGCCGCTCACCTCCGACATCGAGGGTTTGGCGCGGCCGATGTCGGCCTGGGTCCGAACCTCGCCGGACGCCAAGTCGGTCGCCGCCGACGGTGCCGCCGCGATTGCCGCCGCGAAAAGCGTGCCGCCGCAAATCGCGACTCTGATCCTGCCGGCCGACACCGCTTGGAACGAGGCCGACGGCATCGCGCAGGTCCCCGCCGAAAGCCAGCGGCCGAACTATTCGACGCAGGCGGTGGAGGCGGCGGCCAAGGTGCTGCGCGAAGGCGGCGCGCAGAACCTGCTGCTTCTGACCGGCAGTGCGCTGACCGAGCACGGGCTGGCGCTGGCGCAGCAGATCGCCGGCAAAACCGGCTGCAAGGTGATGGGCCAGACCTACAACCCGAAGATGGCGCGAGGGCGGGGCCGCTTCCTGATCGACCGCATCCCCTATGTGATCGAGCAGGCGCTGCCGATCCTCAAGGACTTCAAGAACATCGTGCTGGTCGAGGCCAACGATCCCGTCGCCTTCTTCGCCTATCCGAACAAGCCGAGCCTGCTGAAGCCGGCCGGCTGCGAGGTGCACCGCATGACCGCGGGCGGAGAGAACTCGGTGGCGGCGCTGGAGGCGCTCGCCGGCGCGCTCGGGGCCAAGCCGCAGGACGTCAAGCCGCAGACGCTTGTCGAGCTGGCGAAGCCGACCGGCGCCTTGACGTTTGCCTCGATCGCGCAGGCGATCGCGTGCGCGATCCCCGAGAACGCCATCGTGGTCGATGAATCCATCACCACCGGCCGCGGCTTCTTCCCGCCGACGGCAGCCGCCGCGCCGCATGACTGGCTGCAGAACATGGGCGGCTCGATCGGCTTCTCGCCGCCGGTCGCGACCGGCGCCGCGGTGGCGGCTCCCGATCGCAAGGTGATCTGCATGGTCGGCGACGGCTCGTCGATGTACACGATCCAGGCGCTGTGGACGCAGGCGCGCGAGAACCTCGACGTCGTCACCATCGTGTTCGCCAATCGCATCTATCAGATCCTGCGCGGCGAGTTCGACGGCGTCGGCGCCGGCGAGCCGGGCAAGCGGGCGCAGGACATGCTCAAGATCGACCGGCCGACCATCGACTTCGTCGCGCTCGCCAAGGGCATGGGTGTGCCGGGCCGCGCGGTCACGACCGCCGACGAGTTCAACAAGGCGCTCGCGGAAGCAGTCGCCGAGCCGGGACCGAGGCTGATCGAAGTGCAGATGTAGCGGCCTACGCCGCGATATCCGGGAAGCAGAAGTCGCAGATCAGGCCTTCCGGCTTCCACTGCCGGGTGATGGTGCCGCTCAAGGTGCGGACCACGCCGTCGACGGCGCCGACGCCAAATCCCGTCCGCGCCGGCTCGGCCACCGTGGGGCCGCCGGTCTCCTTCCAGTGCAGCGCGAGCTGGGCGTTGTCGGTCCGCCAGCTCACCTCGATCCTGCCCGACGGATTGGAGAGCGAACCATATTTGGCGGCGTTGGTGGCGAGCTCGTGCACGGAGACCGCGATCGCCTGCGCCAGCGCGGCCGTCAGCCTCAAATCGCCGCCGCTGATCGCGACCCGCTTCGAGTCGCGCACCGCATAGGGCTTGAGCTCCTGCTCGATGATCGCCCGGATGTTGGCGCCGGTCCAGCGCGAGACCGAGAACAGCCGCTGCACATTGGCGAGCGCGCTGAGCCGGCCCTGGAAGGCCGCCTGGAACTCCTCCGCGGTATCGGCCTTGGTCAGGCGCAGGATCGCCTGGATCACCGCCAGCAGATTGTTCGCGCGATGGTCGACTTCCCAGGCGAGCCGCATCATGCGCTCCTCGGCCTGCTTGCGCGTGGTGATGTCGACCAGCATGTTGACGGCGCCGATCAGCCGGCCATCAGGGTCGCGCAATGGCGTGGGGTAGGGCATGAAGCAGATGCGCGAACCGTCGGGCCGCTCGGCGATCGCTTCCATATTGCGCACCGGGCGGTTCTCCCTGAGCGCGATCGCCATCGGGCACTCCCCATGCGGAAGCGGCGTGCCGTCCGGGCGGAGCAGCTTCCAGCTCACGCACCACATGTCGCCGATGTCAGGCACATGTCCGGCAAAATCGATGCAGGCCTGGTTGAAGAAGGTGATGCGACCGCTTGCATCCGTCGTGTAGATCGCGGCGGGCAGCGCCTGCAGCACATCGCGAAACTGCTTCTCGTGGGAACCGGACTCGTTCGCAGCGGCGCTGATGGCGGTGTGATGGGCCAGGATCTTTTCGATCTCTGCTTCTTCCGAATCGTCAAACAGCTTCAGCATCACATGTCCATGCCCGCGGGTCCTCAGCCGGTAATTCGACACCAAGGGAAATGTTCCTCCCGGTGAGCGCAGTGGCCTGCAAATCCAGTGGAAATCCGAGAGAGGAAGAACGATGAGCCATAGGACGCAGGACATGTGAAAGGCCGCCCCAGAGGGACGGCCTCTGTCCCCACAAATCCTGTCTTATTGGTGCATCGTGCTCTCGCCGGACTTCTTCGACGACTTCTTGGCCACCTTCTTTGAGCTTTTCTTCGGCGCCATTTTCGACGCGTCGTCCGGGCTCGCATTGTCGCTCTGTGCCGCGGGGCCAGTGGTGGCGCCAGCCTTGTCGGTGGTCTGTGCTGAAGCGGCCGACGAAATGAACGCCAGTGCGGTGGCGGCGATAATCAGTTTGCGCATCGGATGGTTCTCCCAAGTTGGCCCCGGCCTTCAACGGAACCGCAATGCTTCCAGTTCCGTTGCAGAGATCAGCTATCCGTGAGCGGCGCGTGAACTCGCGCGCCGTCGGCGCGATCTATTCGAGCGCGACGCTGGAGGAGGTCGCCGGCGTACGCGTGAGGCTGGAACCCGCAGCGCTTCCGGGCGTTCTGGTTTCGGGCAGGCTTGAGGAGATGGCCATGCGCTGGCGATCGACCACCGATCAGACGGATGCGATGCTCGGCACCGGACACGACGACACCGTTTACGCCGCCGGCTGGACCATCAGCGGCCTCGCGACGATTGCGACCATCGTCGCGATCTGGATGTTCGAGATTTGAGAGCGAAGCGCTGGGCGCCAAAGGGCCCCCAGCGCCGCCGCGACGGATATCATCTGGCTCTCCCATCGCGGACGCTTTTTTTGTCCTACTCAAGCACAAAAAATACGGACCAATTGAATATCCACAGCTCTGAATGGTTCATGCCAGAACGGAAGTTCCGCACGATTCAACCCATTAGAAAATCACGACTATCCGTCATTTTGGTCTGACGTGAATCGACATCTGCTCGCCCATTAAAACAGGGTGCGACAGCAGGACGAATTGATATTAAATGTTTAATGTATTAATTGTTATATTTAATTCTGTGGAATTAAATATTTTGGTGCCATGGTTGTAGCCACTAGGAACATCGGTGCGATCGCGGTCAAACGGCAGATCGTACCGCGTTACCAGTACGCGTTCTGGTTCAGAGTCGCTGCCCCCTGCAGCACGGCTGTGCAGCGTTCCACGATTGGCCCCTCCCTCAGATCCAAAGCAGTCGCTTCGGCATCAAGTCCGTCGTCAAGGCTGCAGCGTTCAAAGCCTTGTCATGCGTATTCCCCCTCTCTCTCGAGGATATCATGAAGTTCTTGTACGAAGATTCCGGTTTAGGCCGCATGGTTCTCGGACTGGGGACTTGGCCCCGCACGCTCCTGCGAAGAAATCTCCGAGCGACCGATACGGACTCCGAGAACGAGCCGCTGTCGCTGCTTGCCGCGCAGAATCTGTGGGAAGCTCCGCGCTTGAGCGCCTCAGGTGCCGCAGCGTTGGCATCCACTGCAACTTCCGACGCCGGGTTCGCTGGGGTCAGAGCAGAAGTCCAAGCGCCAGCCTCTGCAGCAGTCGAACCAGCGAGGACAAATCCCGTCGTCATCCTTGGTCAGGTCCCCTCGGCGACCTCAACCCCGAACATTATCGGATCTTCTACACCTCCAGCGGTCGCGCAGATTTGTGGCTGCGGCTACTTCATTGCTCCAACGCACTTGCTCGATCAGAAAGCGGCCAATGCGGCGTCGGCGCACCTGAACGGCCAGTTGCACGGTAGTCAAGTGTCCGGCGGAGCAGATCTCGTGTTGACCGGCCGCGCCGGGATCATGGGAGCCTCCATCAGTGTTGACATGTCATTGCAGAACGTTGCGCCGCTCGCGAATTGGAATGTACTGCCAGGCGGCGGAGAGGTCGGTACGGGGAAGGGTGAAATCGGAATTCTGTCCGGTTCGGTGACGACCGCAGAGCCGTCCCCAGTCGCGCGGCAAGACAACACGACCGCGTCGCCCAACCTGCTCGCGGCCGCGGCGACTTCTACAAACCCGATCGTTCTTGAGAACCAGAAGCCGGGAAACCCGCAAAGCGAATGGGATATCGTCGGCGCCGGCAGCTCGAACATCGAAGGTTTTGCCACCGACATCAGCGTGAACGTTGGCAACCAGATCGATTTCAAGATCAATACGGATTCATCAAACTACCGGATCGACATCTATCGCCTCGGCTATTATGGCGGCATGGGTGCGCGAAAGGTTCACACCATTCAGCACACAGGCGTGCAGAACCAGCCGGCGCCGCTGCGTGATGCCACGACCGGCCTGGTCGATGCTGGCAACTGGTCCGTCTCGGCTTCCTGGGAGGTTCCAGAGGATGCCGTGTCAGGCGTCTATATCGCAAAGCTCGTACGCGAGGACGGCGTCGAAGGCGCCAACCACATCCCGTTCATCGTCAGAGACGACAGCAGCACCAGCGACGTCGTGTTTCAGACTTCCGACACGACCTGGCAGGCTTACAACGGCTGGGGTGGAGCAAATTTCTACGGCGGCGACGGCCCTGCGACAGGTCAAGGTGCCGGACGCGCCTACGCGGTGAGCTACAACCGGCCGATTGCCACCCGCGGCAGCATCGGAACCGCCTCGGGTCCGCAGGACTATCTGTTCGGCGCGGAATATGCGGCGATCTACTGGCTTGAGCAGAACGGTTACGACGTCTCCTACATGTCTGGAGTTGACACAGATCGCTACGGCAATCTGCTCCTCAACCACAAGCTCTACCTCGACGCTGGTCACGATGAGTATTGGTCAGGGCAACAACGTGCCAATGTCGAGGCGGCCCGCGATGCCGGCGTGAATCTCGCGTTCTGGAGCGGCAATGAGATGTATTGGCGCACGCGCTGGGGCAACAGCATCAGCAGCGACGCCACGGCCTACCGCACCTTGATCTCGTACAAGGAGACCTGGTCGCCAGGAGCGTCGATCGATCCAAGCAACGAGTGGACCGGGACGTTCCGTGATCCCCGCCTCAGCCCGCCGGCGGTCGGCGGAGGGATTCCGGAAAATGCCTTGATCGGGCAGATGTTCCAGGTCGACGATGTCGGCCAAGGCAGCGGCCTTGAGGCAATCATAATTCCGTACGACGACGCCAATCTGCGCTTCTGGCGCAACACCAGCGTTGCCGACCTTAATGAGGGAGACATCGCGACGCTGACCAAGAACTATCTCGGCTATGAGTGGGACGAAGCGGTCGACAATGGATTCGATCCCGCCGGCCTGGTCCGGCTCTCTTCGACGACGGTCCCGGTTAATACCTACCTGCTTGACTACGGCAACACGACCGGAAGCGGCATCTCAACCCATAACCTGACGCTCTACCGCGCGGCAAGCAAGGCATTGGTCTTCGCCGCCGGAACGGTCTACTGGTCGTGGGGCCTGAGCAACAATCACGATCTGGCGCCGACGCCCACCGACTCGCGCGTGCAACAGGCGATGGTCAACCTGCTCGCCGACATGGGCATTCAGCCGGGGACGCTCCAGTCGGACCTGATCGCCAGCACCGCCTCGACGGATACTACCGATCCAACCTCTACCATCAACGCGCTGGCAAGTTTTAGTGCCGGAAGCGTGGTCACGATTTCCGGCACGGCATCGGATCTCGGCGGCGGCGAGATTGCTGGCGTGGAAGTATCAACGGACGGCGGCTTGAGCTGGCACCCGGCGATAGGCGACGAGACGTGGACCTACACCTGGTCTCCGCAGGTTGCCGGGACCTATACCATCATGTCTCGCGCGGTGGACGACAGCATCAATCTCGAAACGCCTTCGGCGGGTCGCGCGGTGACGGTCACGGATCCAACTTACATCACGCTCTTTCCGGGCTCGGCTACCCCGGACATCGTCAACACCACGGACTCAAGCGCCGTCGAACTGGGCGTGAGCTTCCAAACGTCGGTTGCCGGCACTGTGAGCGGTGTCCGATTCTACAAGAGCAGCCAGGATACGGGGACTCACACCGGCCAGCTCTGGTCAAGCACCGGCACCTTGCTGGCAACCGCCACATTCACGAACGAGACCGCGAGCGGCTGGCAGAGTGTGCTCTTCTCCAACCCGGTGTCGCTGACGCCCGGAGCCACCTACGTCGTCTCCTATCACACCAATGTGGGCCATTACTCCTCCAGCGTGAACTACTTCACCAGCAACGTGACGAGCGGTCCGCTGACCGCTCTTGCCAGCGGCAATGGCGTCTATACCTACAGCAGCGATGTCGCGTTCCCGACGAGCACGTTCTCGGCGACGAATTTCTGGGTTGACGTCATGTTCAATCCTTCTGTCGCCAACAGCGTGCCAGTAGCCGCAAATGACGACGGGCCGACCGCGACACGCGATTTGGCCCTGACGATCGCGGCGTCGTCCCTGACCGCGAACGACAGCGATCCCGATGGGGATGCGGTCAGCATCATCGCGGTGAGCGCAGCGACGCACGGCACCGTCGCACTCAACACGCAGACCAATCCGCAAAACAACACCATCACGTTTACGCCCGATGCGGGCTACACCGGTCCGGCGAGCTTTACCTACACGATCTCCGACGGGCGCGGCGGTACGGCATCGGCCACTGTCAGCCTCACCGTGGCACCGCCAGGGGCGGCTCCCGTCAGCCTGTTCAGCGCGTCAAGCACACCGGAGCTGACCAACCTCAATGAGGGATCTCAGCTCGAAGTCGGGATGAAGTTCTCGTCCTCGGTCGCCGGCCAGATCACGGCGCTTAGATTCTATCGCAGCCCGAGCGATACTGGCATCAACACCCTCGATCTCTGGACGTCGACAGGCACGCGCCTCGCCACCGCCACCTTTACCAATACGTCAGCAAGCGGTTGGCAGACCGTCATGCTGCCATCAGCGGTTTCGATCTCCGCCAACACCACCTATGTTGCTTCCTATCACACCACCGGCGCGTATGTGGCGACCAACAACTATTTCATCACGGCCGTCACAAACGGCCCGCTGACCGCGCCTTCCACCACTACCGCCGGCGGCAACGGTGTCTTCGCCTACGGCGGCACCAGCACTTCGGGCATCTTCCCGACCAGCACCTATAACGCCGCCAACTATTGGGTCGATGTCGTGTTTACGCCGTCCGGCGGCGGCAATCAGTCGCCGGTTGCCAACAACGACAGCGGTTACACCACCACGCAGAACACTGCACTGGCGATTGCGGCGGCAGCGCTGCTCGCCAACGATACCGATCCGGACGGCGGTACATTGGCGATCACGGGCGTTAGCGGTGCCGTCAACGGGACGGTCAGCTTCAACAGCCAGACCAATACGATCACCTTCACCCCGACCACCGGCTATACCGGGCCCGCGTCCTTCAGCTACGCCATCGCCGACGGACAGGGCGGCACGGCCACTGCGACGGTTAGCCTGACAGTAAATCCGGCAACCAACCAGCCGCCGGTTGCCAACAACGACAGCGGCTACGCCGCCACCCAGAACACCGCATTGGCGATTGCGGCGTCTGCGCTGCTCGCCAACGACACCGATCCGAATGGCGATCCTCTGGCCATCGCGAGCGTGAGCGGAGCCATCAACGGCACCGTGAGCTTCGACACCCAGACCAATGTCGTTACCTTCACGCCGACCGCTGGCTACACTGGCGCTGCGTCCTTCAGCTATGCCATCTCCGATGGGCGCGGCGGCACCGCGACTGCGACAGTGAATTTGTCAGTGACCACGCCGGCGGTGAGCCTATTCTCAAGCTCCGACACACCGGCAATTCTCTCGGATCCCGATACGACCCCGGTCAATCTCGGGGTGCAGTTCACGTCCTCTGCGGCCGGCACCATCAACGGCATCAAATACTACAAGAGCGCCGGCGACACCGGCACGCACACAGGTTCGCTGTGGAGCAGCACCGGCACGCTGCTGGCAACCGCCACCTTCACCAGCGAGACCAGCAGTGGATGGCAGACGGTCACCTTCAGCAATCCCGTTTCGATCACCGCCGGCACGACCTACGTGGCAAGCTTCCACAGCAACGGCCGCTACACGTCGACCAGCAACTACTTCACCACTGCGCGCGTCAACGGCCCGCTCACGGCAACCGCCGGCAACAACGGCGTCTACACCTACGGCACGGACAACCTGTTCCCGACCAGCACCTTTGGCGCCACCAACTACTGGGTGGACGTGCTGTTCAGCCCGGCGAGCAGCGCCGCAAACCAGATACCTGTTGCGGCAAACGACTCCGGCTTCAGTGCCACTCAAAACTCGTCGATCTCGATCGCAGCGTCTGCGCTGCTTGCCAACGACACCGATCCGGACGGCGACGCTCTGACGATCACGGGCGTAAGCAACGGCGTCAACGGCACCGCAAGCTTCAACGCCCAGACCAACACCGTCACTTTCACACCCAGTTCCGGCTATACGGGACCGGCGTCATTCAGCTATGCCATCTCCGACGGCAGAGGCGGGACGGCGAGCGCATCCGCCTCCCTGACCGTCAACGCAGCGTCTGCCAGCATCGTAAGCCTGTTCAGCTCCGATCCGACACCGAGCGTGCTGTCAGTCAATGATCCGAACTCGGTGGAGCTCGGGTTCAAATTCCAGTCGTCCAGCGCCGGCGACATCACCGGGCTGCGCTTCTACAAGGGTCCATCGAACACCGGCACCCATACCGCGAATCTCTGGAGCAGTACCGGCACCCTGCTTGCGACCGCCACCTTCACCAACGAGACGGCCAGCGGCTGGCAGCAAGTCGACTTCGCCACGCCGGTAACGATCGCCGCAGGGGCGACGTATGTTGCGTCCTATCACACCTCAGGAAACTACTCCGCCGATCCCAACCTGTTCAGCTCGGCGGTCAGCAACGGGCCGCTGACCGCACCATCATCGGCTTCGGTCGGAGGCAATGGCGTGTATGCGTATGGATCGGGCAGCCTCTTCCCGACCGATAGCTACAGCGCGACGAGTTACGGGGTCGACGTGCTGTTCCGTCCGCAACTCGCGGCATGACAACGGGATTGCCGGCTTCGGGACTGGACTTCGGCAGCTCGGGCAGGATCCGGGCTGCCACGTTTCCTTCGCAGAAGTGCCGCTCGATAGTTCTATCTTTTAATGGAGACATTTCATGAAAGCGTTGATTAGCCTGATTGTTCTCGCGTTCGTCGTTATGGTGATAGCATCGTCAGAAACGCCGTCGTATGCCGCCTCGTTTGGCGCCATGAGTGGAAAGGGAGATTTTGGAACAAAGGGATATAAACAAGCGGCCAAGGAGAAGGCGGCAAAAGGGACGAAGGCTCAAAAACAGCACTGACCGCGCTTGTCCGGCCAGTGCCTTAGCGGACCGTCCATCTTAGGGACGGCGCGCCGAAGCGCGGTATTCTCGGCTTTGAGTTCGTTGACGGCAGTGGTGCGCTGCGCGCGGGCAGGCAAAAAAATCGACGCACCGACCTGCGTGACCGGGCCGATGCGCCGACTTTTACGACGCTTGGATGCCGGGTGATCCGGCGGCTGCAGTCTAGCACACGAAGAACGAGCTATGCTTGGCGGCTCAAAAAAGAGCCGACCGCCGCTTCAACTTGCGAATCGCGATTACCTCGGTGAACCGGCGCGATGGAAAGAAGGGGCTTTCGATAGCTTGGAGGATTTTCGATCTTGCCAATCTTGGCTTATCGATTCTCGCCATCATGCCTAGAGCGAATCGACGTAGGGCTTAAGCAGGTCGGCGGTCTCCAACAGTCCAGCCGCTTCCATCCGCAACAATAACGCTTCGGCGGTCATTGACGGTTTTTTCAGGCGCTCGCGCATCTGCCGAATCGCGACGATCGCAAGACCTTCATCAAGTGCGATGGTGTCTGCGATGAACGCATCCGCCGACTTCGCTTCCATATTGAGCCCAGAGAGAATCGCGGCCGGAAAATGCTTGAGATTTTCGGTCACGATCATCGCGGCCTGAGTTTTGACGGCCGCAGCGATGACGTGTGCGTCGCCGGGATCGGGTAGGCCAGATGCGGGAGGCAGAAAGTTGTCAAAGTCCGTTACCATAGCATCTTCGAACGCTGCTTCCATGTTGGCGCGCGCCCGTCTCGCCTGCTCAGCCGCGTTGCTTTCGCCCTTGTCGCTGAGAAGTTTTTCAATTGTTGCTTCGGTCTCGTCGAGGATGCGGCTCGACCAGCGGAGGCGGAAAAAACCCGCCTCCGCCAGCGACAGCAGCAAATTCCGTCTCAACGGGCTGACGAGGGTGCAGGCATCAACCAGCGCGGTGAACCGATTGGCAAACAAGGCTTACATGTGCTTCGCATCAAACTCGGCGAGATCAGCCAGCGCCTTGCTTCGCTTCTCGTCGCGCACACGCTTGTAGGCAAACAAATCCTCTGCCTTGACCCTGCGATGGCGCCCGGTCATCGTGAACGGAATGTCGCCCCGCTCAAGCAGAGAGATCAGGAACGGGCGAGAGACATTCAGGATGTCGGCAGCCTGCTGCGTGGTCAGCATCTCGTGCACTGGCACGAGCGTCACCGCGTCACCCCGCGCGATGTGTCGCAATAGCTCCATCAACAGGGCAGACAGCGCCGGAGACAGGATGACCTCGGCAGGCTTCTGATCTTCATCGAGCACGCGCAGCTTGGCGTCGCCATCGACGTGGGACGCTAGTATTTGGCGAAGCCGATTGGCCGCCGCCTTCTCGCTTGCGGAAGGCAGCCGATCCGCTCCTAGCTCTTGGGCATAGGCTGGCATAGTCATGATGGTTCTCCCCTTGAGGGACCTCTCTACACCTCAATCGAAATAAACGCAATATAAGAAATAAACGCAACGCGCTGAGGTTCCCTCGGATGCATCGACCCGGCGAAAAACCGCCACCGAGCTATGCAGCTTCTTTGGTGTGGACCACGACGTTCGGTGTGCCCAGGCGATTTGTGAGTTTTTCGCGGGAGCGCTCGTTCTATCTCAAGTAATTGATTATGTTGGATTTTTTGGTGGACGCACAAGGGATCGAACCTTGGACCTCTCCCGTGTGAACAACAATCTGTAGACCCTAGTCAACCAAGCTCAGCCATAGTAGGATGGTGATAAGTCATTTTACTACAGTGGCTTATGACCATTTTGGCCTAAGTGGACCATAATTGGCCATACCGCATTTTGTATGCCCCTGTTGTGCCCGCCGCAGATTTTCCCTTGGGGTACAAAAACGAGGGGAGGTCTGAGACCCGCTTCTGTTTGGGTCCGTTGATCCTTCCTGCGTGGGCACAATGCGAGGGAAAGGCCTGAGACTTGTTCCGTTTGGGCTCGTCATCCTTCTCGCGGGGCACACCGGGGCACAAAAAAGGCAGGGATCATGATGGAGCCGAACAACCACCTGACACTCACCGATACGGTGATCCGTAACGCCACGCTGCCGCCGGGCAAGGCGCAGCATTATCTCCACGATGACAAGCTGCCCGGCCTAGCCCTGCGCATGCGCGCCACCGGCGGCCGGACCTGGGTCTACCTCTTCACCAAGCCGGGCCTGAGGGGGACCCAGCGCAAGACCCTCGGCGCGTGGCCTAGGTATAATGAGAAGGCTGCGCGCAAGGCCGCCACCATCGCCGCGGGCGAGGTCGTCAAGGGCGTGGATCCGAACGACGCGAAACGCGAGGCGAGGCGGCAACAGGCGGCCGAGAATCAGCGCGCCACCCTGGCGACACTCATCGTTGAAGATGGTCCCTACCAGACGTCCTTGACCGGACGTCAGGTCGTCAACTGGAAGCCAGCAATGTCGGCGCTGCGGCGCGGGCTCAAGGATTACGCCGAGAGCGGCGTGGGGGACCTGACCCGGCGGCAGATCATGGCGGCGGTCGACAAGATTGCCAAGACCGGCAAGCGCGGTGCAGCCAAGGACTTGCGCAAGCACACCCACACCTTCCTCGAATGGTGCGTCGGCGAAGGTTACGTCGAGCACAACGTGCTCGCCGGCTATCGCGAGCCCAAGGAAACCCGTGCGCAGAGGGTCGGACGCCGAACGAAGGGCCGCGCGCTGACTGATGAGGAAATCATCAAGGTCTGGCATGCATCCGGCAAGCTCGGGGCTTTTGGTCTCCTGACACGCATGTGCCTACTCGGTGGCCCGCGCCGCAGCGAGCCAACCATGATCGAGTGGCAAAAGCACATCATGGATGACCGCATCACCTTCGATGCGGCATGGACCAAGATGGGCCTGCACCATGACGTGCCGCGCACCCACCTCGTTCACGAGCTGCTCGTCGCCGCGAAACATTTCCAGCGCGCGACGTCCGACTATGTCTTTCCGTCGCCGAAGACCGGTGGCCAGATGTCGGGGTTCACCAAGATGGTCAACCGTCTGGTCAAGGAAGCGGGTGTCGCCAAGTTCACTATGCATGACTTAAGGCGCAGCTTGCGCACCGTCATGTCGCGCTGCGGCTACGACAACGAAATCCAACGGCTGTCTGTCGGTCAAAAGCCAAGTGGAATCGATCAGGTCTACAATCACGACGAACAATGGATCATCCGCAAGATGGCGTTCGAAGCTGCTCATGACTACATTGCTGAGTTGGTCGGCGCGAAACGGGTCGGCAAGGTCGCGCGCCTGCAGCGGACGAATCCGCTCGACCCCATCAAGGCCGAGCTGCTCGGCCGTCTCCGCGAGCATTATGCGGCTGAGGGCGCTTAGTATTCTTATCGCATCTGGCCAGATACTCGCGCACCGCATCGACACGATAGAGCGGACGGCCATCAACGTAGCGCCATTTCAGCGGGTGGTTCGGATCGCGCCGCCACTGCTCCAGCGCTCCGGGTGTGCGCCGGACGACCGCGGCTGCCTCTAATGCCGTCAAATTGGAGCTGCCCGGCAGCGTATCGATATCGAACGTCGCAGGCGGCGGCATGCCACGGTTCTTGCGATAGCGCTTCGTGGCACGCGGCATTTTCCGACTACCTGGCGACCCTAGTGCCTCGATCCGAGTCTTTTCGTCCTTGTCGCCCATGCCTGAACCACGATAGGTCTAGGGCAATAAGATCGTAGCCTTCTCCAGCAAGAAAGAGATCCAGAGCGCAGGTATGGCTGCTGGGTAGCCGTGGCGTACAAATGGGACGAACGGCGGGTATTCTCCCCTTGAGGGCGACGAAGTACACTTTCGATCTCTTAATCAGCGGGTCCCAGGTTCGAGCCCTGGTGCGCCCACCAAACAAATCCAGACCGCGAGAGAAACCGTTTGAGACGACGCTGTGGGGTGCAACTGCCAAAATCAGTCGAGTTCGAAGATCTTGGCGCCAGGGTAGACTCGCCGGGCGTATGAAATGACCAACTCCCGATCCCTAGTCTCCAGGAACGGAGTCCGGATCTGATACGACCCGACGATGATGTACCACAAGCCATTAAGCTTCTGGATAATGACGTTCATTTGAATCTCTGGCCGCCTCAATTGCACGAGCGTAAGCGTGGGGCTTGCAACTATTCCATGAACGCGGCTGTCGGCTTGCTTGGTACATTCAACGTTTTTGCGCTCATGTTTGCTTGCAAGACGTCCAAAATCGCTAGGCTGAAAATTATGGGCAAATAGAAGGCTAGCATGGGTTGCTCCACAAAGCTTCTAATCTTCAGCGAATTAATCGTATGGCCGCAGCTTTCGTTCCGGCACTTTTCTTGACTTTTCCCCAGAGAACCAGGAACAAAACGTCCGCTTCAGAAATTTGCTCTTCCGATGGGCAGGGACTTTTAGGAGTCCCGCATGCGACGCCGTCATTTCCAAGATACGACCTCACTCGAAGTGCGCCTTCGGCATGAGGCTGAGCGTGCCAGACAGCAAGCCAAGATGTTACCACCAGGCGAAGAGCGAGAGCTTCTATTGTGCAAAGCTCGCGACGCTGACAGAGCAATCCGCATCAACGAGTGGCTGACTTCGCCCGGACTACAGTCGCCAAGCTAGGCGAAATATCACTCCAGTACCTCGTACTCAAAAGCCGCTGTGCGCGTCGAGTGACGCGAACGGCTCGCGCTTCTTGATCGGTCGCGCGCCTCGAGGATCGGCTCACCGCGCCGCTAAGCGATGGCGAAGTGACTGCGCCAGGGCAATCCAGGTGATGCCATACAAGGCGAACGGGAGAGTTGGTGAGCAGAGAGAGCTAAGGTGGCCGCAAATTGGCGGCGCTATACAACACCACGCCAATGCAGCTGCAACTCTATGTGCGCTCTTTCGTATGTTGCCGGCGAGGCGCTCCATAGCCGCCAGAACCGGTCCCGGGGGCTTACGTTCAGGCGCCGAGGGGTTACGAATTGCCCTAGCGAACGCAGCATGCAATAAGTAGCAACTTTAACGCTTGGCGGGGATCGTCGCACGGTATGGTTGGTCTGGTCGAGGCGGCGCCTGCCTATTTGAATGGCGTGGCCGCATTGCTTTTTATCTTCGTTTTTCCAGGGGCCGCGCTCGTTCACAGTTTATCTCTGACCGATTTTTCTCAGAGATGGCTCACGGGATGCGTGGGAAGCATTGCCGCAAACTACCTCGTGGTTACCCTTGTCGCTCAGCTCAGGCTGAATCCGCTTCTGACATATCGCACATTTGTTGCGGTGACGATGTGCATCCTGATTTACATGACGCTGCGCCGCGTCCGCACTACGCCGCCCTTACGAGGCGTATCGGAGATCTCGCGATTGGAGACGGGCTGGCTCTTGGGGGCCATCGTCGTCGTGGCTCTCACCTACTTCAACATCTGGAAGCATGGTGTTCCGAACGTATTCCATGGCGGCGACGTCTCGGTCAGCTGGAACGTATGGTCGCTGGTATGGGCGGAAGGCCGTTTCCCGACGGGGTCCTACGGCTATCCGCAATTCATCTCCACCTTGTGGGCCGTGACGTATATCTTCACCGGATCCGATATCCAGTACTTTGCCTTCTACGTCTACATCGTGCTCATCATTGTCCCTCTTGTGCTGACGATCGGAATACTGGGCCGCGTTTCCGCGCTCGTTCCGGCTGCAGCGCTGGTGGCGTATGTCTGGTTCATAGCCGAGATCCGGCAACCCTGGTTGAGGCAAACCCTCCAGATAGGCTACCCAGACTGGGTGGCTGCGGTCTTTTGCTTCTGCGGAATATTGCTGTTTCTCTTTGGCAGTGGGCCTCAAACCGATGATGACCAGCCCGCCCTTCCGCTCCTTTCGCTGAGCATGCTGCTGATAGCGGCTTCCACCAAGCCGCTTTACGGCTTGTTCGCGTTGTCCGTCCTGGCGGCCGTCTGCACCGACGCGGTCAGGTATTTATCGCCGGTAAAGCGGAAGAAGACCTTTATTGCAGCCATCGGCCTCGTGCTCGTCTTCGCGGCGGCCTACGCCATGAGCTATTTGCATCTGACGGTGCGGTCGATGCCGAACTATCCGGTGGCAGAGCTTTCGGAGCGACTTTCACGAGCATTCGGGCTGTTCGGCACCAGCTTCACCATCATTTTTCGGGTGATGATTCTCGCTGGCCTTCTGCTCTGTCCGTTCTTGCCGCGGGTTCGATGGCTGATGTTGTCTCTGGTGATCGGAATCGGGGTATGGGCGAATACGGCAAGCTATGATCTGCGTAACGTGCTCGGATTCCTCCTAGTCAGCGCTTTCATTGCAATTTATTCCGCGACTCGCGTATTGGAGCCTGCATCGATGCGTTTGCTGCGCGAACGGGTAGTGACCGACAGAGCCGTGATCATCGGCGTGACTACCCTGTCGCTCGGACTGACGTTACCGTTGGCCTTGGACGACAACGGAATGAAAGAGAGATTCGCCAGGGACCAGTTGCGCGGAGGCAGGGGCGTTGAGTTTAATCAGAAGATTGGCGAGTTGCTGAAAAACGGCTGTACCGTTTTTGAATCAGATGGATACGTCCCGACAATTTCTGCGTTTGGTCCCTTTCGTGACCAGATCCAATTCTTCCATTATCCAGAGCCGCTGACTGGCGCCTTCGTCGAGCGTTTCGACGGGCCGGAGCCGTGCAAGGCGATCGTCTTTCCGCCCAAGTCAACTCATCCCGCCACGTTGGAGTTTATACAAGTGACGGAAAACTCGACCGCCTATCGCAAGGTATATGAAGCGAGCGAGCCCGGCTTCCTGATCTTCGAGCGAGCCGCTGATTAGACTCTGCCCTTGCGCGACACCACGCAGTATTGGGTCAGAACAAGTGGCCACAAGATACGAGAGGACTCGATTTGGCCCAGGCCTGCGACGGCCTGCTGAAACTCCTGCAACTGCAGGGGCCGCTCGTCGTGAAATATCCAATTGTTCGTGGCTTCGGCCAACGCGCGAACGCAACGGTAGAGCCACGTGGGGGTAGGGAACGTGATGAGCGCGGTCCCGCCGATGCGCAGGTAGTTGAAATGGGCTTGGATGGCGCGAGCCGTGCCCTCCGGGCTGAAATGTTCGACTAATCCGACGCTGAAGACAACGTCATACACACCTTGTACCGGCGGAGCCCCGAGGACATCGCCCTGCTGCACCGTCACGCGCGCATCATTCGGATAACGTGATTTGAGCAAATCAAGGCCAAGGCGGTTGCTGTCGATGACGTCATAACGAGCCGGGCCCACCTCCGTCAGGATCTTGTCGATGAAGCAGCTATTGGCACCACCCAGCTCGAGGATATTGGCTCCCGATCCGCCATGTACCCGGATCTGCTCCACCAGCACGGACGCCGTGTATCTACGGGTCAGCGACGCGGTCCTGTACGGCTTAGCGTAGTAGCTGTTCCAGTCTGTGTGGGTGGGCTTCAAACCTCGCTCCATCTGCGGAAGATGATGTCTCGCAGGAACATGAAATTGAAGATCCAGATCACCAGGTCGACGACAGCCTTTGCCAGCAAAGGCGACTGCGCAATATGCGTGGTAAACTGGATCTGCGCAATCGACGAGATGTAGCCCGAGAAAAATACGTACGCAACGTACGCCGCAAAGGTAGCCAGCCCCGCCTTGGTTTTGAACACGTACTTCTTCAGCAGCATGAACTGGATCCAGAGCGCGAAGCCGCGGCCACCCATATTCGCGGTAAGCACCGGCACATTGCTGCTTGTCAAAACATAGAACGCGATGAAGTCGGCGATGGCGGTCGCAATGCTGGAAATCGCGTAGCGGACGAGAACGAAATAGATCCGGAAGGAGTCCAGGACCGGATTGAAATGGGAGGCACGATTGTCATCGATATAGATCGTCTGGATGGGGATTTGGCGCATTGGAAGACCTTCCTGCTTTGCGACGATCAGCTGCTCGGTCTCGTACTCGTAGCGGTTTGCGCGAACATGAAGGCTTGCAGCCATAAGTTTGCGTGGAATGCCTCGGAGACCGGTCTGGGTGTCCGAAAGTTTGAGCCCAAGCAGTAGCCGATAGACGTAGCGGGAAACCACATTGCCTAATCGGCTTCTGAATGGGACACGCTTGCCGAAGTGGCGACAGCCGAGAATCATGTGGTCGGGCTGCTGACAAAACTCGTCTCGAAGCCGAATAATGTCTTTGGCTGAATGCTGGCCGTCGGCGTCGGCCGTGATAATGCCGATGCACTCCGGGTACTCGAGCAGGATATGGTTCATCCCATGCTTAAGCGCGGCACCCTTTCCAAGATTGATGGCGTTTCGAAGCAGCGTCACGGCCGGCACTGCATTAACGGCTTCAAAGACGTCCGCGTGGATCGGGTCGCTTCCATCATCGACCACCACAATCGGTGTGGAGGCATCCAACTGGCGAAGTGAGTTTAGCAACCCTGGGAAGACTGCCGTTGGCCGATAGGAAGGAAATAGGAGGACAATCTTATCCATAAGCCTAATCGCGGTTAAGTAGCATGAGTGATCGTCTGCGCTCTATCGACGGTCCGGGTGCCATACCTCGAAGGGGAAGGCTTCTGCTTGCCCAGCGAAAGTTCAGATCGCGGCGAAGGCCGTCGCTGAGCGGCCCTTGCTCAGTGCGAACCAAAAAAATATCGCGAACTGATCGCTCCCAAGCTAGTGCCCCTGACCGTGCAAGTCCTTCAGCTTCCGTACGTAGTATCCCTGCCTCTGAAGCGCCGAATTAATCTCATCACTGAGTCTGGTAACCTTCTTCCTGCTCTTGCGCCATTGCCCCTGTGCTCCAACAGGCGGCATTGGAAATCCTTTCTTCACAACGAGCAGATCACGTTTAGTGCTTAAGTATACGTCCACCATGCGCCCCTCCATAAACGACTGAGTTTATCGCCTTGTGAGCGAAATCGCTGGCTGCAAATCGCGTCCTGTGAATGGTGGGGACAACTCCCGGCTGTATCCTCGCAGTGGCCAATTTCTGCTTGGATGTTGCTCGCATGTTACCGGCAGATACCAACGACTATCTCGACGAGTACGAGCAGGATGTGAGAGGTCGTCGCCGCCTGTAACGGTGATCTGCGCAGCGCAATTAAGGCTTTGCTGCTCCTTAATAGGCAGTTGGAGTACAAACTGCACGGAGTAAGCGCAGAGAGAGCACCTCGCTCAAGGTCATCAACGGCTGAACTAAAATCCGGCTCGGCTTGGTGGTGATTGAGTAGGGATTGCACATGCTCGCCTCAGTGTTCGCCCGGACATCCAACCGAAGGCGCGCCGGCGGCACAAGGGCTCGACAAATTGCTTGGTTGACCGAGGTCCTGGTGATGGAACGGCAAGACGCGCCAAAGGTCGAGTGCAATCGCTGCAAGACCCGCGCAAGCCGCCGCGGACGCAATCCGCCGGCAGCGGGATACCACGCTGTGAAAGCTCGTGGCTTCGCTCAAGTGAGTGTCGGTCCTGCCGGAAGGGGCTGTCAGGCGGTCAATGGCCTATCGGCTTGTCTTTATCCGCCTTTCACCGCGATTGGGGACACGCGCAAGCAGATATTTGTACCGAATCGGTGGGGCGGACTTTTACTATCTCTTGCTATCTCAAACAGCGGATCGTTCGTGCGAATATTTTGTCCAAAAGCGATTTGGAGGGGTCTTGTCAGAAAAGCCTTACGTCAGCAAAACCATTCCATGGTGGGGCGCGCGCAAATTTGCGCGTGGCCTTCAGGAAAAGATTGAAGCGCTCAGCCAACAACTCGCGACTGAGAAAGCGAAGACCGACAGACTAGCCGACATCGCGCAAGACCTCGTTAGAGACGCGAAGGAGATTCAAGCGGAGAATGAACGGCTCAAATCTCAGATGGGCGAGTTGGGGGTGCTGCCGGTCGCCGAGCTAGAAGTGAAGCGCGCAGATTTAGCCAGCGAAGTTGACGCGCTGACTAAGCGTCTTGCGTCTGAGCGCGCATCAATCGAGCAAGAGCGTGCCGTGTTGCAAAAGCAAATATCCGACGCTCGACAAACGATAGTCGAGACGCGCGAGATCGCTCTTCTTCAGGAAGCCGGCATCTATGAATACAATCATCCCTTAAGGGAGGTCGTTGGCTACGAAAGCGCGTTGAAGCGGCTCCACGACGCCATCAAGGTCGCCGTCAAGTCTGACGGCGGCGCGATACAGTGTGCCACAAATTGGGAGGTAAACGGTTCTCAGTCCGAGGGGAAGAAGATGGTGCGTGAAATATCAAAACTTATGTTGCGCGCCTTCAATGCCGAGGTCGACGCAATCATCCGCGCGCTCAAGCCCTACAAGCAGGAAAGTGCAATTGATCGTTTGCGAAAGGTAGAGGAAACCATTCGACGACTTGGCAAAACAATGCAGATACAAATTTCCCCAAGTTATTTCCAATTGAGGACCGACGAAATCAAGCTTACGTCCGACTACCTTCAGAAGCAGGCCGAAGAAAAGCAGGTTGAGCGTCAAGAGCGTGAGCGGATGCGCGAAGAACGCAAGGCACAACAGGAAATGGAACGCGAGCGGGCTAAGCTGGAGAAGGAGCGGCAGCACTATGAAAATGCTCTGGATGCCTTGATAGCGAAAGGCGACGAAACAGGTGCCAACCGAGTGAGAGAACATCTTAACGAAGTCGCGAAAGCGATGGAAGATGTCGACTTCAGAGCCGCAAACATTCGGGCCGGATATGTCTACGTGATCTCTAACATCGGCTCCTTCGGAGAGAAGATGGTGAAAATCGGAATGACGCGGCGACTGGATCCGATGGATCGCATTCGCGAATTGAGTGATGCGTCAGTACCGTTCAATTTCGATGTCCATGCGTTGTTCTTTTCGAAGGACGCAGTTGGAATTGAATCAGCCATGCACGATCGATTGGCAGACGTCCGAGTGAATGCTATCAATCACCGCCGGGAGTTTTTCCATGTGACAGCCGAGGAAGCAAAAGCGCACCTCACTGGGTTGGCGGGCGAATTATTGCAGTTTGATGAGACGGCGGAAGCTCTGGAGTATCGCCAGACGCTTAGGCTCGCGCAGAATGCGAGCAGGCCAATTGCCATCTAGGATAATCCGGCAACTGCGAGCGCGGAGGTCGTGCAAGGCACCGAGAGCGATGCAACAGGACCATCAGGCATCGTTAGGCGGATATCGTCGCGGAAGGGCCCCGTGCAACTTAGCTGCGGCACTCATCAATCCGGTGAGGGGCAAGGGCCTGATCCCCAAGTTCGCCAAATGTCGAGGTTGACCGAGGGCTAGCGATCAGGCGCTGCGGCCGGATTCTTTTGCCGGTAGCCCGGTAATGTAGTCGGCGGCATCGCGAAGGGTGACCAGCTGTCTGCCGTTCGGCAGCACTATCGGTTCGGTAAACTCAGCGGACCAGGGCACCTTCTATCAGGTTTTTGGCGCACGGCGTTGAGCGCGGCGTGCTTCGGCTTCCGGTATCGGCGGCGGCGGTTGAATCGCGCGGGTGTTTCCGCGCTGAACCGTCTTATTGTCCAGTGTGCCGAGGACACGGTATTTCACCGCGACGCGCATGACTGGATTCATGCTTTCGTATCCAAGAAGCGCGGCTACCTCATTGAGTGCGTGACAACCCACATTCTCTATGGGACAGGCACGATGAATGTGGCCAGCCAGCGCGTTCTGGTCACAAGGCAGGCCGCGTGACGACGGCTTTAGTTGCGGCAACCGGGCCCGCGCGATCACGGCGCTCTTAAGCGCGCAAAATTCCTGGCGCTGGACTGCTCCCATCTTGGGAACCTTGTGCGCGAGCTTCAGTCCAAAGACCCTTCCATCCGAAAGGAGGCCGCCGCCTTGGAAGATGCCATCAGGGCAGGCGATCACATTCTGGTTCTTAGCTTGCACCACTTCCAGGAGTTGTTGGTTCATAGCGACAATGACGTTGTCGCACCACGCATGAGCCTTCTTCGGTCCTTGCCGCTCGTAGCCCTCGTCGCGTCCAGGCGCAAGATGGTGTCGCGGCATCAGTGCTCAATATCCAGACCGCGGAAGTTCTCGCCGCATTCCGGCACCCGGATGCAACGCCACGGATGATCCGGGATGAAGTTGCGGCCGGGATGTTTCAGCTGGTGTCCGGAATGGAAGCGGCGCGAGCACAACGGTCTCGCGCTGGATTGGCCCCAATACTCGAAGGGCAGATATCACGAAGCTCAGCGCGAGGCTGAGGGCGCGGGCCAGGGACTCTGGAACGGCAGCTACGTCGACCCGTGGGCTGTATCGTGCATGCATCCGCGCGGAAAGCTGTCCGCCTGTTCGGACGACGCAAATGCCCATCCTTGATGATCCGAGGCGTCAATCCACAAGGTACGATGGCCGATCAACGCATTTACGCAGGTGGCTCTAGCGCGGTCTGGGCGACTCACGCTACCCGATCATTCCCAGCCACCTAACTGCACAATGGAAATGAAATGGTTGCAGCCTCCCGTGAACTGCCGGCCTCCGGTTACGCGCTTGAAGTGGACGGCCGACTCAAAGCCGAATTTGCAACCAGAGACGGCGCCAGGGCAGGTGGAGAAGAACTAAAGAAACGTTTTCCCATGCTTCGGATCAGGATCTATGACGCGCAGACGAATGCGCGTGAGGAAATCTAGATCCTCCGACTCAAGTCTTAGCGGAGTTGTTTCGCTTGCGCGCGTGCGGGCAATGCCGCAACGGGCTCTCGTGAACCGAGCCGCGCGGTGTCTCGGCCGTGCGGCGTCGATCCCTCGCCCAAAGAGTGCGGAGCTCCTCGCCGGGGGCACTCGGGAAAGGGGGCCCGCCGTTATAGAGCATGCCGGCGTTGCTATCACTGCCCCGTTCCCGGGTACCCTCTTAACCGGTCTCGTCGCTGCACTCGGTCCCGCGTGCCGCCTTCGGCGTCGCTTTGCTCACGCTCCTGCGCGTGCCATTTTCCGTTGAGGCGACGCGCCGTTGGCGCACGCCTGATCGGGGCCTGCGGCCCTAGGCACCTCAAGGGTCAAGTCCATGAAGAATCGGAGGGAAGGCGGGCCGCGTCGCAGATTTCGCATTCTCTCACTTGTGTGCGTGTGGCGACGGCCAAGCAGGGCTCTCGCAGCCGAAGCACGCCGCCGCGTGGTCACACGGCGTCGATTCCTCGCGAAAGCGGCTCAGAGTATAGAGTGTCGGCCGGGTTTTGCCGTGACGGGTTACTGGCTGCGAGAGAGGCTCGCGGCGCCCGTCGCGGAGACCCGCGATGTCCAGACACTATCTTCGGGCGCGCACCGGTGATGACCGGACAAGCCTTTATGACGAAATCACCAACAAGATTATCGGCGAACTTGAGGCCGGCCGAGTGCCGTGGGTGCAGCCCTGGGGTACCGCGGCGGCGAAGGCTTCTTTGGCCATGCCGAAAAGCGCCGCAACCGGCCGTCAATACAGCGGCGTCAACGTTCTAATCCTCTGGGGGGCTGCTACCGAACGCGCATTCACAGGTCAGAGCTGGCTTACCTTCCGCCAGGCGCTGTCGCTCGGTGGTCACGTCCGCAAGGGCGAGCGCGGGACTACTGTTGTCTATGCCGACCGCTTTGTACCAGTTGACGAAAAGCGGCGCGCGAGCGAAACAGGCGACGAAGCGCAGGCCATCCCATTCCTCAAGCGCTTCACGGTCTTCAACACTGATCAGTGCGACGACTTGCCTTCGGACGTCGCAACGACAGCGCCGCCTCCGCCACCAGGCCTGATCGAGCCAAAAGTCGAATACCTGATCAAGGCGACCGGGATCGACTTCCGCATTGGTGGCAACCGCGCCTTCTATGTTCCGGCGGAAGATTACGTGCAGGTGCCGCCACCGCAAGCCTATTTCGAGCCGATCAACTGGCACCGAACGGCCTTACATGAGTTGGCACATGCCAGCGGCCACGCATCACGTCTAAACCGCGACTTGTCGGGCAGCTATGGCAGCAAGAAGTATGCCTTCGAAGAATTGATCGCGGAGATATCGTCCGCATTCGGTTGCGCCTCGCTCGGTATTGTGCCGACAGTGCGGCACGCCGACTATATCGGCTCCTGGCTTGAAGTGCTGCGAGAGGACAATCGCGCGATTGTGCGCGCTGCTTCGCAGGCCAGCAAGGTTGCGGATTATCTCCTTGGCTTTTTGTCGGAAACCGTAGTCGACATGACGACGGAGAGAGCGGAGCAGGAAGCGGCGTGAGGTTCTTCTCGGCCACCGCGGGTAAGAGAGTGAGAGGGCAGGGTGGTTTTCCGCGACGGGTCGGAGGCGGAGAAAGAGGCTCTCGGCCGCCCGTCGCGGAAAATCGACATGACGAGGCTATCCAAAAGATCACCCTGTCGCCCTCGCGCGACATTCCGTTCAACAAGCTGGTGCTGAGCCAATCCAATGTCCGTCATGTGAAGGCGGGAATTTCGATCGAGCAACTCGCCGAGAGTGTCGCGCAGCGTGCTCTACTACAGAGCCTCAACGTTCGGGCCGTCGTTGACGTCGAGGGGAACGAGACCGGCATGTTCGAAGTGCCTGCAGGCGGCAGGCGCTTTCGCGCCCTCGGAACTGCTTGTGAAGCAAAAGCGCATGGCGAAGACGCAAGCTGTTCCTTGCGTCGTTTGCGACCGTCAGCATCGATTCGGAAGGACGCCTCTCGGTGGACCGGGGTTATATCCGATCGGAGGACGACATGCCCGCAGTCGATCCTGATGTTGGGCGGGGTGCCGCTACACAGTCGATTGAGCGGCAGGCGACCGGTGCTTCCGTCCAGCGCACGGTTATCGCGGTCGCAGGTAGCGCTGCTGATGCCGAAGAAGATGATGAGGACGCGACCAAACCTCTGCTGGATCGGCTGATCACCGAGCTGACAGCATATCGCACGCTGGCATTGCGGGATGCGCTGGCAGAAAACCCCGCGATCGCGTTCCAGGCGGTGCTGCACAACTTCGTGCTGACGGCTTTTTACCAGCTCCTGGGTTAAGAGAAAGCGCGTCTGCGAAGGCCGTCGAGGCGCGGCATGAGAACTGGAAAGCACGACTGTCCAAGGCCGAGAAAGATCTATGGGATGCACTCACAGCCCTCGACGGCGCCGCACAGGCATCCCTGTTCGCTCATTGTCCGTCATTTGCGGTCAACGCCCTCTATGAACCGGCCAACCGCTACAATCAGGGCCGCGGCCCCGCCCACGGCGTCCGACGCGGCTCGACCTGGCCGATGTGCTGGCGCGGGCGGTCGGGCTCGACATGGTGGAGGCTGGCTGGAGACCGACCGTCGACAACTATCTCGGTCGGGTCACCAAGCCTCGCATTTTGGAGGCGGTGCGGGAAGCAAGAGGGGAATCCTCCGTGCAACCGATCGACCACCTCAAGAAGACCGACATGGCCAAGGAGGCCGAGCGCCTTCTCGATTGTTCGGGCTGGTTTCCGGAGCCGCTACGTCTGCTCGATTCTACCGCGTCGGCAGCGGAAGAGGAGGGTGAGGCGGGCCCATTGCCCGAATTCCTGGCCGGCGACGAGATCGGGAGAACGCCAGCGACGACGATCCGCAACAACTCGACGCGGCTTGAGTGACATCACAGAGCGGGATGGCTCCAGTTTTTGGGACCGGTGCACAGCGCCGGTCTCCTTTTTATTGGCGACGACTGAGAGGCAGAGCCGGACCGGGAAGGGTTTGAATCGCCGCGGTCGTAAGGAGAGCGCCGGGCGGTTCGACCCCTTCCTGCTCTCCCGAGAAATCCTGCCATGACCGAATCTCTCGCCGGCGGCGCCGCCGCTCCTCTCTCGATGCGTGCCGCTGCAAGTCTCACCTCGGCCACCGTCAGGGCCGCGCGACAGCTCTTGATCGATCTGGAGCGGCGCCGACGCATCGATGCCGCCGTCCTGCGTAGCGCCATGGAGGCTGCCTTCGGTGCCTCGGACACGGCCGGCGTCTGGAACTGGAAGACCGCCTATGACGTCTGCGAGGCGACAACAGTTCTTTTCCTTCGCAAGTTCGGTCTGGCCATGCGCGCCAAGGCTGGCTCGACGGCCGCGATGCTGCCAATGCTCGCGAAAATCGTGAGCTGTCTGCCGACCCATACGCGGCGTTCCGAGGACAGTCAGGCGTTTCAGCAATTCTCAACGCCGATCCCGCTCGGGCTGGCCGCATGCACCGCAGCCGACATTATGCCTACCGATCGCGTTCTGGAGCCTTCTGCGGGAACAGGCTTGCTCGCCATTTTTGCCGAGCTCGCCGGCGGCGCTCTGATGCTGAACGAGTTGGCCGAGGCCCGCGCGGCGCTGCTTGCCAACGTTAAGGTCACGCGGTTCGACGCCGCGCAGATCGATGATCACCTCGATGCGAGCGTCGCACCGAGCGTAGTCCTGATGAACCCGCCGTTCTCGGCGGTGGCGAATGTCGATCGACGGATGGCGGACGCGGCTCTCCGGCACATCGCGTCAGCCTTGGCACGCCTTTGCGACGGCGGTCGTCCCGTCGCCAACGTCGGCGAGAACCTTGCACCGGATAGCCCGGCATGGATCGACACCTTTGCTCGCCTCCAGGAACGAGGGCGGGTCGTGTTTTCTAGCGCCATCGACGGCGCCGTCTACGCGACGCACGGAACACAAACCGACACAAGGCTGCTTGTAATCGACAAGCTGCCCGCGGCAGACTCGAAGGCTTTTCCCGCGTCGCCTGGCATGGCAGGCGATGTCGTCACCCTGCTTGACTGGGTGAGCCAGCATGTGCCTCCGAGGTCGCCCGTCTCGACGCCGGTCGTGATCGACGCAGTCTGGCGTCCTACAATGTCGCGATCGAGCGGCACCGTTGCACCACGCCCATCCTCCACTTCAGGAGGTGTCGGGCCAAAAGCTGTAGAACTTACGTACGAGACGGTCGAGTGGTCGCCGCCGGAAGGCGCCCGCCTCACCAATGCGCTCTATGAGGAGTACGGATTGCAGTTGATCCGTATTTCCGGATCTTGCGCACATCCGACCAAGCTCGTGCAGTCCGCGGGGAGGGGGTCCGTTGCGCCACCGAGGCCCTCCTATCGTCCGCACCTGCCTTCGACCCGGCCGGCAGATGGAGTTCTGTCGGACGCCCAGCTCGAGAGCATCATTTATGCTGGCGAAGCCCATTCCGAATTCCTGGCGGGCTCCTGGACGGTCGACGCGGCGTTTGATGTTGTGGCCGCCGCGCGCGACGACGCAGAGAATGTCGGCCGCGGCTGGTTTTTGGGCGACGGTACTGGCGCGGGCAAGGGACGGCAGGTTGCCGGCATCTTGCTCGACAATTGGCTCAAGGGCCGGCATCGTGCGGTGTGGATCAGCAAGCTGATCGAAGATTCGCAGCGCGACTGGTCCGCGCTTGGCATGGAGCGATTGCTTGTAACGCGGCAATCACCCTTTCGCCAGGGCACGCCCATCCGTCTTTCGGAAGGCATCCTATTTACCACCTATGCCACGCTGCGCACCGACGAACGCGGCGAAAAGCTTTCGCGTGTCAGGCAGATCATTGAATGGTTGGGCTCCGACTTCGACGAGAGCCACGCCATGCAGAATGCGGTCGGGGGCAAGGGCGAGCGCAACGACCAGGCGGCCTCCCAGCAGCGACGCGCAGGCCTGAGGTTCCAGCACGCTTTGCCGAATGCTCGCGTGGTTTATGTGTCGGCGACGGGCGCCACCACGGTCCAAAATCTCGGTTATGCCCAACGCCTCGGCCTTTGGGGCGGCGCCGACTTCCCGTTCGCCACTCGTGCCGAGTTCGTCGAAGCGATCGAGGAGGGTGGCGGCGCGACGATGGAGGTGCTGGCGCGCGATCTCAAGGCGCTCAAACTCTATTCGGGCCCGCTTACTCTATCTCGCCCATTCCTTCCCGCTCCAGCTCTATGAGCCCTTTACCGACTCGGAGGGCAACCTCTGCTCCCGGCCTGTCTATCGTGATGGCCAGCCGGTCGTGAGCCGGGAAGCCGTCGCCGCACGTCGCGACCGCCTCATCGAGAAGCTCGCATCACTATCGCCGGTACCTGGCGCGATGGATCAGGTCGTGCAGCGCTTCGGCGCCGATATGGTCGCCGAGGTGACCGGTCGCTCGCGCCGCGTCGTTCGCAAGGGGGACCGGTTGGTGGTCGAAAATCGAGCTGGTTCAGCCAACCTCGCTGAGACCTCGGCCTTCATGGATAATCTCAAGCGTATCCTCGTGTTCTCCGACGCGGGCGGGACGGGCCGGAGCTACCATGCCGAACTGTCGGCCCGGAATCGCCGCTTGCGGGTCCACTACCTGCTCGAGCCCGGCTGGAAGGCCGACGCCGCGATCCAGGGCCTCGACCGCACGAACCGGACCAACCAGGCCCAGCCACCGTTGTTTCGGCCAATCGCCACCGACGTGAAGGCGGAAAAGCGCTTTCTCGGCGCCATTGCCCGCCGGCTCGATACGTTAGGCGCCATCACCCGCGGCCAGCGCCAGACCGGAGAACAGGGCCTGTTCCGGCCCGACGACAATCTCGAAAGCCAGTATGGGCACGACGCGTTGCGTCAACTCTACACGCTGCTGGCTCGAGGCAAGGTCGACGGCTGCTCGCTCGAGAGGTTCGAGGATGCGACCGGCCTGAAGTTGACGGATGCCAATGGGCTCAGGGATGACCTGCCGCCGATCACGACCTTCCTGAACAGGCTGCTCGCTCTCACCATCGACCTACAGAATGTCCTGTTCACTACCTTCGAGCAGCTCTTGTCCGCCCGGATCGAGGGCGCGGATGCATCCGGCACCTACGACGTCGGGCTGGAAACGCTCCGCGCCGAAAGCTTTGTCGTCACCGACCGGCGGACGATCTATGTCCATCCGGGCACCGGTGCCGAAACTCGGCTGATCACGATCACGCAGCGCCAGCGCAACCATCCTGTGGGTCTGGATGACGCTCTTGCTCGTGTCTCCGATCGCAACGCTATCCTGCTGATCAATGAGCGCTCGGGACGAGCCGCCGTGCAGGTCCCGACGCCGAGCGTCATGCTTGACGACGGCGAGATTGAGCGGCGCGTCCGCCTGATCCGGCCGACGGAGCAGCACAGGGTCCCTTTGAGCATGATGGTGGAAAGCCATTGGGTCGAAGCGGACCGTAAACGCTTCTCCGCGGCCTGGCTGACGGAGCTGGCCGAGGTGCCCGAGTTCACGGAAAGCACGATCCACGTCGTGGCGGGCTTGCTGCTCCCAATCTGGAAGCGGCTACCGAACGAATCGACTCGCGTCTATCGGCTTCAAACAGACAAAGGCGAGCGCATCATCGGCCGCAAGGTTTCTGCCGCGTGGGTCGCAAACGTCCTTGCGACGGACGCGCCCGCGCGGACGTCGGACGCTGCCTTTGTCGCGCTGATGGAAGGACGCACCGTCCTCGACCTCGCGGAGGGACTCCAGCTTCGCCCTGTCCGGGTGATGGGCGCATACCGCATCGAACTGTCGGGATTCAACGACACGATGCGCGATCGCCTCAGGGCTTATGGCCTGTTTGGGGAGATCATCTCCTGGAAGCTGCGCATGTTCGTGCCCACGGACGCAAGCGGCGTCGAGATCCTGTCGAGGGTGCTCGACAGCTATCCGGTTGCGCGCATCGACGAGCGGGAGGCCGCGTGATGCCACGCGACGCCTCCGAACTGGCACGACGCCTTGCGCGCGAGGCCGAGGCTGTGTGCCGACACTATCTCTCCAATGGCAAGCGGGAGGGGCGGTACTGGCTAGTCGGCGACGTTCACAACACGCCGGGCCGCTCGCTATTTGTGCGGCTCCAGGAATCACCGAAGGGCCCCGCCGGCAAGTGGACCGATGCTGCGACCGGGGAACATGGCGATCTTCTCGACATCATCCGCGAAAGCCTGGGCTTGCGCGATTTCCGCGAGCTCGCAGAGGAGGCGAGGCGATTTCTGAAGTTGCCTCGTCTTGAGCGGCAACTGACCCCGAAACCCGTTCGTTCAGCAGTGTCGACCGGATCGCAGGAAGCCGCCCGACGGCTGTTTGCTATTTCCGGTCCGATCGAGGGGACGGTGGTTGAAACGTATTTGCAGCGCCGCGGAATAGCCAACATCCACCATGGTGGCAGCCTCCGTTTCCACCCACGTTGCTACTATCGGCCAGACGAGCATTTGCCGACCGAAACCTGGCCGGCGATGATTGCCTCCGTCACGGACCTCGATGAACGGATCACCGGCGTGCACCGCACCTGGCTCGATCCAGACGGCTTTGATCGCGTACGGCTCGGCAAGGCCCCGATCGACACGCCACGACGGGCCCTCGGCGACCTACTCGGCAACGCCGTTCGCTTCGGCGTGGTGGACGACGTGCTCGCTGCCGGCGAGGGTATCGAGACCATGCTGTCGCTGCGTTGCATACTGCCGACCTTGCCGATGACCGCTGCGCTTTCGGCCAATCACCTCTCAGCGATGTTGCTACCGTCTGGCCTGCGGCGGCTCTACATTGCCCGCGACGCCGATGCCGCCGGAGATGCCGTACAGGCTATCCTCACCCAGCGTGCGGAAGCCGTCGGCGTTGAAGCGATCGCTCTGTCGCCCCGGCTGGGCGATTTCAACGAAGATCTTCACATCTTCGGCCTCGATGCCCTCCGAGCAGCCTTGCGGCTTCAACTCGTGCCGGAGGACGTCGTCCGTTTCCTGCGTTCGTCGACGGTAACCGCGGAATAGCTACGGTGCTCGATCGTGGTCGACAGGTCGGTCGCGGCGAGGCCAATGCCGGAAGAGGACGCGACCTCGGCCTTCTAGAGGGCGATCGGACGGCAAGCGGGTGCGGGCCGGCAATGGCTGCGTCCGGCTATTTTCCGCCGCGCGCCGGCGATGAGAAGACATATTAGCCATCTGGCGAGCGCGCTTTGCATCGCGAAGCAAAATAGCCGGCCTTCGCCATCCTCCGCTGCGCTTTGGCCCTCCGCTCCGCTCCGAGTTCTGGCCCGCTCCGCCCGCCGTCTGAATGATCGCCACGAAGGCCGCGATGGCGCGGCCGATCCGGCAAAGGACCTCCCCGATGACCGACCATGACGACATCGAACCGCCGCACGCCTCTTCTCCGTTCGACCACGTTCTCACCGAATTGCAGCTCTTCGGCTATCGCCCCTTCGACGACCAGCCCGATCCACGTCCGCTTCCCGAAGGCACGATGATCGCGGGCGCCGTCGCCGATATCTTCGACGCCCTCGTTGCAACCCTGAAGGACACGCGGCTTGAGTCGGACCTCGACGATCTGCTCTGGTCGACGGTCAACCTGTTCCATCGTGCCGTCGACCGCATCGAACGCCAACTCGACGACAACGAACAGGCGCAGCAGAAGAGCCAGCGCGAGCAGAACGGCTCCGAAGTACGATCGGTCGAACTCGAACGCCTGACGGCCGAAGGCATCACACTGATTGAGCGCCGCAACTGCCTGGAGCTCTTCCGCGACCAGGCCATCGAGCGCTTTGAGACACACACCGGCTCATCCTGGCGCCCTCGATCGGGATCGCTGGTGAACCATCGCACGCTGACCGCAGCGATGATCGACTCCCGCGATTTCATTGCGGCCAAGCGCCGCGCCGAGACCGAGGTCATGTTGCCGGCGGGACCGAAGATCGCACTCACCGGCGGGCTCGACTTCAATGATCATCACCTCATTTGGGATCGCCTTGACAAGGTTCACGCCAAGCATGCCGACATGGTCCTGCTTCATGGCGGCTCACCGAAAGGAGCTGAACTCATTGCCTCCAAATGGGCGGCCAACCGCAAGGTGCCTCAGATCGCCTTCAAGCCCGACTGGACGAAACATGCCAAGGCGGCACCGTTCAAGCGCAACGATGCCATGCTCGAACTACTGCCGATCGGCGTCATGCACTTCCCAGGCACCGGAATCCAGGACAACCTCGCTGATAAGGCGAAGCGGCTCGGCATCCCGGTTTGGAGCTTCGGCGGCGCGTGAGCGCCGTCCTCTCGCGAGGGCGGAGTTGCATACGCCGCAACTCCGCCCTCGCTTCGACTCTATATCCGAAGTTGCGCCGTGGTGGTGGTGGAAGGCGCAGCTGTTAAATTAATGCACATGGAGCCACCTCCATGCTCGCCCTTGGGCTTGTTCTCAACACACTCGGCGTCGGTTCGTTCTGCTGGGCAATCTTCGCGCTTGCAGTGTATGCCCTGCCGTTTTTCGTCGCACTCAACGTCGGGATGATGGCGTTTCAGAGGGGCGCCGTCGTCGTCGGCGCGTTACTTATAGGGACGGCCGGGGGCACGCTGACGCTTGCCGTCGCTCAGGCCACCGTCGCTGTCACTCGGTCCTTGACCTTGCGCGTCGCTGTCGCGACCGCATTCGCTGTTCCCGCCGCGGTTGCTGGCTATCATGTGGTGTCTGCACTGTCCCAGATCGGGATGCCTTCGCTGGCTTGGCGTGAGGCCTTGGCTTCCCTGGGCGCGGTTTGCATTGGCGGCACGGCGTGGACGCGCTTGACCGTTTTTTCGGAGACCCGCCCGTTCGAGCCGGCTGGGGTGATGCAGAATCCATCCCGACCAATGCTTACGGCCGCCAGGCGCGAGGGATGACCGTTCACCGCCCTCATCGTCGAACAGGTTCGCGTAGATCGGCGCGTTGAACGAGGGATGATCGGGACCTGAGCGTGGAGGGGCGCAGTCCTCCTCCGAGTGCCTTGACCAAGCCGCGGCCATTTTCGCAGGTCCCACGTAGCCGCGACGGTGCGGCGCGCTCTTGGTCATTGCTTCGGAGACGATACCGCCCTTTGCAGCAGATTGTTTCTCTTTCTGCGCCGAATCGTCCCGACCCCTTGTTCAGCACAACCGAGATACGCCACGTCTTCTCCTTAAGATTGCGGTTCAGCACGCGGACGCACGTGGCCTCGTTGATGGCTTGATCTGGCCGAAGACCGGCTTCGCCTCGATCGTCTGAGCCACAACGCCGTTGATGCGACTTTCTTCCCCTGGGCTTCGCCCATTCCTCGCGAGGCAAGAAAGTCGCCACAACGGCGTCCTCCGCTGCGCTCCGGCCCTTGAAGCGGGTGCGTCGCCGATCGTCTTCGGCCTTTTGATCGCCATCGAGGCCGCGGTGGTCGCGGGCTCGAAACACAAGAGGAGAAGTGACATGGCTAACATCGGTTCTTTCAAGAAGGTCGGCAACGATTTCCAGGGCGAGATCATCACCCTCAGCCTGCAGGCCAGGGGGGTCCGCATCGTCGCCGAGCCTAACCGCGCAAGCGAGAACGCCCCCAGCCACCGTATCTACGTCGGCCGAGCCGAGATCGGAGCAGCCTGGTCGAAGCGCTCCGAGGAGGGCCGCGACTACCTCTCGCTCAAGCTCGACGACCCCTCGTTCAACGCGCCGATCTACGCGAACCTGTTCGACGATGAAGCCGGCGAGGGCTATACACTCCTCTGGTCGCGGCCGCGCAAGAACGGCGATTGAGGCTCACCTCCGCCAAGCCCCGCCCGAGCTGCTCGGGCGGGGCTTCTCTTTGGCACCGATAGCAGGACGGCGTCGCGATGCATCAATCAATGGATAAGGCCACCATTGCCGCAGTGCGCCGAATCTCGAAAACGAATCAGCTGGCACCTCGCGCGTTGCGATCGTAAAGAAGGAAGTTCTAGCGCGGGCCACTCAGCGATCCGAAATCGTGACTGACAAAGTTACCCGCTGGTCGGGATTCGACCTGTTCGCTTGCCTGCCGGTGGCTGAGGACGCCTCAGAAGATCAGCTGCCTCGACGCCGAGGACTGTTGCAAGGCGATCGACCACATCAATACTGGCCGCATAGACGCTCCGCTCGAGGGCGCTGATGTAGGTCCGATCGATCTCCGCGCGGTGCGCCAGCTCCTCTTGTGACAGGTCTTGCACCTGCCGAAGCTTCCGCAAGTTAAGCGCCAGGACCTCGCGGATCTTCATGCCCGAGAGGGCATCTGCTTGAAGTGTATTTCACCACGGAGTATTCTCGACAAACGTGCCAGGCCGCGGAGGCGCTGCGCGATGGGAACACGCTGATCGCGTGCGACAATATGAGGCCAGCGTGCGCCTTTTAGGAAACGCTCGCCGCGCGTAGCGTGCGGTGCTGGCACATGGGTTCGTTCTTGCGGGATTTCATGCAGACACCGCCGCTTGATCCGGATGTCGGGGACTTGGCGCCCACCGACACGACGCTGACGTCCTATGACGAGCAGCATCTGGTGACCTATTGGCGACTGCTTGACGCCGAGGCCGACGGCGCCGATTGGCGGGACGTGGCACGGATCGTGCTGCATATCGATCCGGATCGCGAACCCGAACGCGCGCGCAACGCCTTGGACAGCCATGTGGCGCGGGCAAAGTGGATGGCAGACCACGGCTACCGCCATTTGCTGCGTGGCGGCGCGCCAACATAGCAAATTCGGTCATCTGGAAGTCGCCGTGGAGAACAGATTTCTCCCGCTGGTCGCGTGATCGCCGGCCTGCATCACGCGATGCGCAGTTGGCGACTTCCCTGGTCGCCCGACGCTTCATAGACATTGCCCAGCATGCGCTCCACGGGAGGAGATCACAGCAATGTCTGAGTTCGACTGGCGCTCACCAGAGGCCTATCAACGCGCCAAGACGGGAGAGATGACGGATTTCGCCTGGGAGAGCTTGCGTCGCAGTCCCACCTATCGCGCCGACTACCAGGATGCGATTTCGAACGGCGGGCCGGTGGATCCTGAGTTCCGCAGGAGATGGGGCGTCTGCTTTCGCCCATGACCCGTATGGGTCCTTTGACCAGCAGCCGATCTTCTGGGCGCCCGAGGCGTTGCCCACGGTGGTGCCGATCGTTCCGAGCGCGTCCGGCTCGGACGCGGTTGGCGCACCTCCAACCCTGGCCGAGATGGCATCGGGCAGCATCCAACAAGCCGCCGATGGTTGGCATGCGGTCTTGCGCATTCAAGGCGCGCAACATCATCTGTGGCTGAAAGAGGCGCCGCAGCCGGGTGCTTGTTATGCCGCCGAGCTGCCGCTCGATGCGGATTTTGCGATCCGCGCCCACGCCTCGCATCGGTTGTGGCGCGCGATCAACGGCAGGTCACCGGGACCTGCTTTCCATCAACTCTCGGCCCAGCGGCGCCAACGCTTGGCCTTGGCGCTGCGCGCGCTCGATGGGCATATGGATGGCGCCTCGTACCGTGTCATCGCCGAGGTGCTGTTCGGCCGAACCCGCATCCCTGACCGTGCCTGGAAGACCCACGAGCTGCGCAGCCGGACCATCCGCTTGGTGCAGGCAGGCTTGGCCCTGATGCGCGGCGGCTATCGGGCATTGCTTTGTCCATTCTCTCACAAGGACTAACGCAGGGGTGCCGAAAATCACCCCTGCATCTTCGGCATCCCCCTAAGCACATCCACTCCGCCATCGTGTCCGTCGACGCGCGACAGAACTCGCTCGCGCGCCAGACAAGCACGGAGGCTCGCAAATGCCCGATCCGAACGCCGGCTTGCCGCCGCGATATTTGCGCACGCCCGAAGCCGCGCGCTTTCTCGGCCTGTCCAGCCGCACGTTGGAAAAGCATCGCACGTATGGCACGGGGCCGACCTACCGCAAGCTCGGCGGCCGCGTCGTCTATGCCCTTGAAGATTTGAAAGCGTGGGTGGACCGCGGCACCAAGACATCGACCTGCGATCCCGGCATAGGCACGGTCTTGCCTGCCAAACGGCCCACACCCATCCCGTATGCCGGCAAGGAGCGGCGCTGACCCATGTTGGACGGCAACTCCTCGCCACGCGGACCGCGTCGCTCGGAGCGCGACGAACTCGCTCTCTTTCGTGCGCTTCCCGGCGATCTGGCGCTGCGTGATGCACAAGACGTGATGGCCTCTCCGTTCTTTTCGCTGGCGAAGTCCACGCGAATTGTCCCGATCGATTTCCGCGCAGGAAGCATCACGATCCGCGTCGAAGCCGTGCCCAAACACGGCATGGCGACGATCTGGGACGCGGACGTATTGATCTGGGCCGCGTCGCAAATTGTCGAGGCCGGCGATGCCGGTCTGAAAACGTCACGGCTGATGGCAGCCACTTCCTACAAGATCCTGACCTTCGTCGGTCGGCGCACCAGCGTACGCAATTACGACTGCCTCAAGACTGCGCTCGACCGGCTGCAATCGACGACCGTCATGACGTCGATCCGCCGGCCAATGAAACGACGACGGCCTCGCTTCTCATGGATCAATGAGTGGAAAGAGACGGCAGATATGCTCGGCCATACGCGTGGGATCGAACTGATCCTGCCCGATTGGTTCTACACTGACGTTCTGAACGAAGCGCTCGTGCTGACCATCGACCGCGCCCACTTCGATCTGACCGACGGATTGGAGCGCTGGCTCTATCGTTTGGTTCGCAAACATGGCAACCGCCAAACAGGCGGTTGGAGTTTTGATCTGGTACACCTCCATGCGAAGTCAGGTTGCTTATCGCCGCTCAAGCACTTCGCGTACGACCTGCGTCAGATCGTCCACCAACAGACTCTGCCTGGCTATCGGCTTATCATCACACATGACCCCAACGGTTGCTCGTCCTCTAACATTCCTAACCTGGAATCCTTCGGAGTCCTTCTAACGGATCGCGTGCCGATTTTAGTTGTTTCGCGCAGGGCTGGTGTCCCTTTTCCCAGGGACGTGGACTGCCAACCGAAAGTGAGTGGCCTGCTCCCTAATCCGTGTGAAGGCATCCACTCAATTGTAAACCTGCGCAAAAACGGACTTCTCAGGTCATGGACTGCGTTCCGACACGATCGCCAACAGCGATCCGTCTCCGCTTCGCTACGACTGCGCTCTGCCCGCATATCGCGCCCAATACTAGCGTGCGCCTACGTTCGCACGTTGCACAATGTCTTTCGGCTACGCGGAGCTGCAACATGAATGATCTCACAACCGTTGAGCTCTTGTGGCTCGATAAGCGGATCGAGAACCGAATTCGCTTTGGCAAGCCGGTATCGGAAAAGATCATCGACCGTCACAGGCGCGTTCTCTCATTCACGACCGGCAGCATTTTTGCATTCGTGCGATGGACGTCCAACGACTTCGGAACTGTCCTGTCTCGCGTCGACATTTTACGCGCGGTCGCGCCAGGGCAGCGATTCTCGACCGTGCCTTGGGTCAGTCCTGGTGGCGAAAGCCTGCTAAGATTATCTGGCTGGCCAAAGGTCGAGCGCGTTCTCCAGCTGATCGACGCGGTGGAAGCAATTGGCATCAATCCCGCCGATGCAGCCCCCGATTATTGGCACCATGTTCATAACCGTCTTTCGGTCAACGAAACCCCACGAACGTACACCCGTGCCCGCCACCAAGCGTGGCTCCATCGGCGAAGGATGGTACTCTGATGAGACGGCCGGGGATTATTTTCGCGCTCTGTGGCGCCACAGCTCTCACGCTGTGTGCGGTCAAAGACAACTCACCGTCGTACATCTGGAACGCTTCGGGGAGCGTGCCGATCGGCCTCTATCGTTTGCAAGCGGCCGGACGATTGGATGTCACTGAGCTCGTGGCCGTTCGGCCACCCGAGCCGCTTGCGAGCTTCCTTTCCTTCAACGGCTATTTGCCGAACGGTCTTCCGATGCTCAAGCGCGTATTGGCGCTGCCGGGACAAACCGTCTGCAGAACCGGACTTACAATTGTTGTCGATAGCATCGAGATGGGCCAGGCACGCGAGCGCGATGGGCGCGGCCGACCGCTACCGGTCTGGCAGGGCTGCCGGATCATTGCCGAAGGCGAAGTCTTTCTCATGAACTGGCAGTCGGCCGATTCGCTCGATAGCCGCTATTTCGGACCGATTCCGAGATCCGCGGTCATCGGGCAGGCGCTTCCGTTGTGGACAAAGGAGGAATGATGGACGCCGGCCTTGCTCCGTTGGCTTGCCATTTCTCCGTTCCGCCAGTCGCCGTTCCGGCCAGATCCTCGAAAATCGGCGCGAGTCGCGGCAATCCCAAGCGGTCCCAAGGTGCTGTCTCCTTGATGGCCGCGTGGATGGTGGTCCGCGGGACTATGTCCATCTCTCTGGGACTTCTGCTGATGCTCGGACTGACATCGATCGGCAGAGCGCAGCCTGCCTTGTGCGCACAAAATTCGCTCCCGTCAGACCTCCTTCAGGTTGTTACGTACGCAGCATTCATTACCGAATCCTCCCATCGGTTTGCGATCCCAGAGGGTTGGATCCGCGCGGTGATACAAATCGAGAGCGGATGGAATAAACAAGCTATGTCGCCCAAGGGAGCACTGGGGTTGATGCAGATTATGCCCCAGACCTGGGTCGAACTGAGCGTTCGTTACGACCTCGGCATCGATCCGTTTGACGCTCGCGACAACATCACGGCCGGGACAGCGTACCTTCGTGAGATGCTCGACCGGTTCGGATCGGAAGGGTTTCTCGCAGCCTACAATGCGGGCCCGACACGGTACGAGGAGCACTTGACCACTGGTCGACCGCTTCCGGCTGAAACGCAAACATACGTCGCAAGACTCGCACCATTGATCGGCATTGAACAGCACGGGCGCGGTACTTCGGCCACCAGACATGTTCTTCCGTGGCAGCAAGCTCCAATATTCGTTAAGTGCTCCGACGGCTCACCGCCTAACGGCAACTCGGCATCAGGTGTACGCTCAATGGATTCGTCAAACGGCGTGCCTAAAGCGTTCGCGCCTGCACTCACGCCTCGCGCCACGAAGCTGTTTCTGCAGCGATCAGACGAGGTGCAGTCCCGATGATCGCGATCGCATTTCGTCGCATGCCGTCGAAGGTTGTCGCAGAATTGAGAGTGGTCAGCACAGAGGAAGGATTAGCCGGCCGCGGATGGCAGGATAAAAGCCGCAACGTGCGGCCGGTCGGTTGTGGGCAATATTGCTTCGATTTCAAGGATACAGTGAACATTGCGAAAGTCGAGCGCACACCGCGGATCTGGCTAACGCGCCGTGGTCGCTCAGCTTTCGGCACCTTGCGGAAGCCACGATGACCGATCACGACAATTTTCGTATTCGCCCGGGTCGCATCGGCTCGACCCGTGCGCCCCGAACAAAGCCGTTCCTTGCCCAGGCGCTCAAAGCCGCGCAGAAAGCCGGCGGCCTCTCACGCGGCGGACGCAGCCACGGCGGCAAATTCGGGCGCGGCCGCGCGGCAAGTCTCGCGGCGACCCGGCTCCTCAACAATCGAGCCCGCGGCGCGGTGGTTAAGGCACGTGTCGTGCGGCGGATGCGCTCGCCGGGCGCATTGCGTGCCCATATAGGCTACCTCCAGCGCGATGGGGTGACGCGCGACGGGGCGCCTGGAAAGCTGTTTGACGCGGCGGGAGATGATGCAGATGGTCGGGCCTTCGCCGAGCGGTGTGAAGGCGACCGGCATCATTTCCGTTTTATCGTTTCGCCCGATAATGCTGGCGAGCTAACAAGCCTCCGCAGCTTCACCCGCGAGCTCATGGACCAAGCCTCTAGCGATCTCAGGACCCGGCTCGATTGGGTCGCGGTCGATCATTGGAATACCGAGCACCCGCATATCCATATCCTCGTGCGCGGCCGTGCGGATGACGGCAAAGACCTCGTTATCAGCAGGGACTACATTGCGAGCGGGTTCCGTGCGCGCGCCGGCGATCTCGTCACCCGCGAGCTTGGCCCGCGATCGGAGCTTGAGATTCGCCATGGCCTGGAAGCGGAGATGACGGCCGAACGCTGGACGAGGCTTGATCGGGCGCTTGCCCAGGAGGCGGGGGCGGCGGACGGGGTGATCGATCTGAGGCCGGAACGGCGCGCCGCGCGCGATCCGTTGCGAGACATTCGGATCGGGCGGATGCGGATGCTGGAGCGGGTGGGAGTGGCGGAGCGCGCCGGGCCTGCGCGCTGGGTGCTGGCCGAGGATGCGGAGGCGCGCCTGCGTGCGCTCGGCGAGCGCGGCGACATCATTAAGCGCCTCCACAAGGCAATCGCGAAGGATGGTGCCGCACGCGCACCTTCATCCTGGGCGCTCGAAGGCGAAACTCATGGTGAAGCAGTGGTCGGCCGCCTCATCGCGCGCGGACTGGACCACGAGCTTAGGGGTACCGCCTTCGCAATTGTCGACGGCATCGATGGGCGCGTTCATCACCTGAAAGTGCCCGACATCGACGCAGCCGGGGACGGCCCGATCGGTGGCATTGTGGAGCTCCGGCGATTTGAGGATGCGCGCGGCCGGGTACGGATCGCGCTCGCGGTGCGCTCCGACTTCAGCCTGGACCAGCAGGTTACGGCGGAAGGTGCGACCTGGCTGGACCGGCAACTTGTGGCGCGCGATCCTGTCGAGCTATCGCGCGCGGGCTTTGGTGCCGACGTCCGTGCAGCCCTCGACCGGAGGATCGATGTATTGGCGAAGCAGGGACTTGCCCAACGCCACGACGATAAGGTCCGCCTTGGCGGCAACTTGGTCGGAACACTGCGCCGCCGCGAGCTCGACGTGATCGGGCGTCGTCTGGCCGAGGAGACGGGGCGTGCGCATTTGCCTGCTGAAACAGGTGAGCAGGTTTCAGGTGTTTATCGCCAGCGGCTGACGCTAGCCTCAGGGCGCTTCGCCATGATTGACAATGGTCTCGGTTTCCAGCTCGTGCCGTGGGCACCTTCGCTTGAGCGCGAACTGGGCAAACAGGTGAGCGGCATTGCCGGGCCCGGCAGTGTCGATTGGAGTTTTGGTCGCAAACGCGGCCTCGCGCTCTGACCCGCCGATCTCGATGCTGAGAGGCTCGCGGTTGGAACCGGCGGCCGTTACTTTCTTGCTCTCACGTGCTGTTGTTTCCGTACAACTATCCGCTGGTATCCTACGCCGTTCTCGCAGACGCACGGCGCTCGCGACCCGCTCGAACACGCCGGCGATAGTCTGGACGGTCCGTAAAGGCCCGCTAGCGGTACCCCGTCTAGGCGCGACAGCCTTGATACTGATGCAAGTTTTGGATAAATCGCAGGGGGTTCATTTTTGGAGATGTGACGGTGGCAATGGGTATTGTGACGTGGTTCAATCCAACAAAGGGCTACGGCTTCATCAAACCGGATGATGGTGGACCTGACGTCTTCGTGCACATCAGCGCCGTTGAGAAGGCCGGCTACACCAGCTTGGCAGAAGGCGCACGGATCAGCTACGAGCTGAGGGCCGGCCGCTCAGGCAAAATGTCGGCCGAGAGTCTCCGGATCGGGTAACCTCGACAGCGCAGACGCGCACAGTACATTGTTTCGAATTCCCCTCGTCCTTTGATTCGTGCCGTCGACCCGTTCTTCACTCGCGTTATCCTCTGCTCTGAAGCTGATCGTACGGTTTAAGGCTGCCGCACGAAGCAGCGGCGTGACCTTACGACATCAATGGGCCATCTCAGCGTTTTTCTGGGCCGAGGCTGCCGGCACCAGATGCACGATCCGATACCCGTTGTCGTGCAGATTACGCAAAAAGGCCGACATTATGGCGGCCGTTCGGGCCTAGGCGTCGTACAGCAGAATGATGCCCTTTCGTGCGGCGTCCAGCCGCACGGTCACGTTCTTTAGCTCTTGACTTGGGGTTATGTCCTCCCAGTCGCTCGCCCAAAGTCAGCTCCGAACACACGATCTCGCGCGATTGCAGGAAATCGGGTGTCGCTGGGGTCGAGTCGAAATAAGGGAACCGAAGAAGGTCGTCGGGGGCTTTTGGTCGAAATGCTGTTGAACGCCGATTCATCGGCCGCAATGCCACGATCGATATCGTTCTTTGCCTGCTCGAACGAAATCTTCGACATAATTGGATGCGACCATATGGTGCGCAGTGGTGTGGCCCTGGACGGCGATGTGGCGCACGAGCTCAGGAAATTCTACGGAAGACCTGCCGACTAGGAAGAACGTAGCCCGCACACATTCCTCCGCGTGCGCCGCCAGCACTAGCTCGGCGGCCGCGGCCCGTCGTCGAAAGTGAGAACGACCTCGTGGTCCGCCAGAGAAAGCGTTTCCGGAAAGCTCTTCAATCCGACGCGCGGATAAGCTTTCGGATCGACCGCGAGCACGCGCGACGTGCCAAGCATATCCTCGCGCGGGCAGTCGGCCCCGTTTGTCACGGCGATGTCGGCAAGCACCACCGTTGCAGCACCGGCGAGCCGTGAGGCCTATCTGCGCAGGCGCATTTTTATCATTGCGCTCTGCCTCGATCATTACCTAAAGGGCGTGTCGTGCCGCGGTATGATACCCTCATGCGATATCAGGTGGCTGGGAAGGGATGGCCTTGGCCGCGCGCGTTACGGTTCTTTCTCGCGATCGTCACAAACGCTCGGTCGCATTGAGCGGCACTTCAACGTTTTCGGAGCCCATCTGTTGCTCCGGGGAGTTCTCGGACGATGTCGGTCTCTAGTGCAGCAGTTCGCAGAAATGAACTGCTCGATCACATTATTGGGAGTGCATAGGCGTTGTTCTTTCCAATGATCTCTCGCGCACAAAACCGGTATTTTGGTACGCTTCGTACGGTCGAGCTTAATCAATTCATGTTCACCCAAGTGCCGATTCGAGCGTTCGACCCGGATCGCGGTCTTCCGCTTTGCCGCGCCGATCTGTGCGCTGCGACGCGCGGGACTGCGACGCGCGCGCGATTGTGGTTGTGCGCGCGTGTAGATGGTGTCGGAATCTCCAGCTCATGTCCGCGACAAAGATCATCTGGCATCAGGTCATCCTGGTTTGTCTGGTCGTGCTCGCCTTTCTTTGGGCGGCAACCGAATGGACAGCGTGGCGGCTTGCTTTCCAGCCGCAGCTTGGATCCGCCTGGTTTACGCTTGGGCGTTGGCCCATTTACCAGCCGGCGGCCTTCTTCGGTTGGTGGTTCAAATTCGATGCCTACGCGCCAGTGATTTTCCTTGAGGGCGGCGCCATTGCCGCGGGCGGTGGCATCGCGGCAATCGCGTTGGCAATGATGCTCTCGGTGTTCCGCGCCCATGAGGCGCGGGACGTCACCACCTATGGCTCGGCGCGCTGGGCAGATGCGCGCGAGGTCAGGCGCGCAGGTCTCTTGGGAAGCGATGGCGTCGTGCTTGGCCGGTTTGAGGGCCACTATCTGCGGCATGACGGGCCTGAGCATGTGCTCTGCTTTGCCCCGACGCGCTCTGGCAAGGGCGTGGGGCTCGTGATCCCAACGCTTTTGACTTGGCCGGCGTCCACAATTGTCCATGACATCAAGGGCGAGAACTTCCAGCTGACCTCCGGCTGGCGGTCGCGCTTCGGACCCGTCCTGTTATTCGATCCCACCAATCCGGCAAGCGCCGCCTACAACCCGCTTTTGGAGATCCGCCGTGGCGATTGCGAAGTGCGGGACGCCCAAAATATCGCCGATATCCTGGTTGACCCCGAAGGCGCGCTCGAACGCCGCAATCATTGGGAAAAGACAAGTCACTCTCTCCTGGTCGGGGCGATCCTGCATGTCCTCTGCGCTGAAGCCGACAAGACACTCGCGGGCGTCGCCAATTTTCTGTCGGATCCGTCCCGTCCGATCGAGGTCACGCTCAATGCAATGCTGGCCACACCGCATCTTGGAGGTAGCGTTCATCCCGTCGTCGCCTCAGCGGCGCGGGAGCTTCTCAACAAGAGCGAGAACGAGCGTTCCGGCGTGCTCTCAACCGCGATGAGCTTTTTGGGACTCTATCGCGACCCGGTCGTTGCCAAGATCACCGCGCACAGTTGCTGGCGCATCCGCGATCTGGTCGACGGGCCTCGACCCGTCTCACTCTACCTCGTCGTGCCACCATCCGACATCGTTCGCACAAAACCCTTGATGCGGCTCATCCTCAACCAGATCGGGCGACGATTGACCGAGAACCTCGAACCCGAGCAGCGCCGGCAAAAACTTCTTCTGATGCTTGATGAGTTCGCAGCCCTTGGCCGGCTCGACTTTTTCGAGAGCCAGCTTGCCTTCATGGCTGGCTATGGCATCCGCAGCTTTCTGATCACCCAGAGCCTCAATCAGCTCGAACGCGCCTATGGGCCGAACCACGCAATTCTCGATAATTGCCACGTCCGGATCGCCTTCTCGACCAATGACGAGCGCACCGCCAAGCGCGTTTCCGATGCGCTGGGGACGGCGACTGAGTTGCGAGCCATGAAAAACTATGCCGGGCACCGATTGAGCCCATGGCTCGGGCACCTGATGGTCAGCCGCCAGGAGACCTCCCGGCCGCTGCTGACGCCAGGCGAGGTCATGCAGCTTTCGCCCAAAGAGGCGATCGTGATGATTTCCGGGGTGCATCCGGTGCGCGCCACCAAGGTCCGCTACTACGAGGATTCGCAGTTCCAGCGGCGTGTGTTGAAGCCGCCTCGCTTCGAACCGCGTACCTTGTCGGTACGGCCAGATGACTGGTCAAGCCGCGTCCCAATCCCGCCGTCGATCGAGCTGCTGACCAGACGCAAGCGCAGGAGCGACGAGGCGAACGGTGGTTTGCGCCGCGAGCCGGAATTGCCGGAGCATGCGGAGATCGAGATCAAGGCGCCGGTTGGCGAACACGAGTTCGACACCGACCTTGATGAGGGCGATGCCGACGCCGTCCAGGCCCAAGCTCTGAGCCGTTCAATGCAGGGCGTTGCGCGGACCGTCAGCCTCGATCCGGACGATGGCATGGATTTGTGAGCGGGGCAGCGTGAAAAAGGTCCAGTTCAGCATCTATCTTGATCCTGAGACCTTCAAAACGCTCGAGGCGTTCGCAAGCCGGCGGGGCCAGCCCAAGTCGCTGGTAGTTGAGGCCGCAATAGGTTCCTTCCTTTCTCCCGATGATTCCGATCGGCGCGAGGCGGCGATCGCCAGGCGGCTGGATCGGATTGTGCGGGTGCTCGAGCGCCTGGAGCGCAATGATGGCATCACGCTTGAGACGATTGCGCTCTTCATCCGGTTCTGGCTGACCTCGACTCCGGCATTGCCGGAGCATTCGAGCCCCGCCGCGCGTGCCAAGGGCGGCGAGCGGTACGACCGCTTTGTTGAAGCGCTCGGACGGCGGCTAGCAAGCGGATCGAGCGTCCTCAAAGAGGTGAGCATCGACATGCAGGCCTCTGAGAAGCCCGAGTGAGCAGGTCGCGCGCCTCAAATGCGTCTCTGGCGGTCTAAGCAAGTTTCCGTGCTGGGTCACTAAGCCGACGTTCAGACTGGCAGCGCATCGCGCGGCGCAAGGAATGGGCGGGTAACTTTAGACTCCGAAGCCCGCCGAAACAGGACATTGGTGGCCCACGAATGACACAGGCTGACAAGTCCGACCCTATTGAGCCCGCCTTCTCTTTCTTTGGCTGCGCCAGACTACGATGAAGGTGTCGGTGTGGTTGAACTAACGTTCCGATTGGCCCTTCTGTCATCCCATCATCGCTGGGGGCGATTCAGCCGTTTCGATCGGAAATCCATGCCGCGCGTGAAGAGCGGTGTGCGGTTTCGTGCGGTCGCAAACTGGGGAGCAAAGAAACAATGCAAGTCGATGGAGAGCTTGGAGGTCAGGCTAGCTCAATTGTGAATCAAGCCGATAGCGATGCGCAACCAACACCGAACGAAGGACCGCGAACGAAAAAGGTCACCGTCCAGCTCTCCGAGAGCATGTTCCTGCGGCTTGAAGCTGCGACCGAGCGCCCGGGGCCCGGCAATAGCATGGTCGTTGAGACGGCGCTGAAGCGCTTCCTCAATCCTGCGCGGCCAGCTGAAGGGCGCGTTCGTGAGGCTCTCGACCGGATCAGTGGCCAAATGGCAAGGCTCGAGGGCCAGATCGCGATCATTGCCGAGGCGGTGGCCCTGCATGCGCGCTATCACCTTACCGTAACGCCGCCCATGCAGCCATCGGAGCAGCGCGAGGCGTGCCTGCTCGGGCAGCAGCGGTTCAAGGTCCTGGCCGAGCAGGTCGAGCGTCGGGTACGGCTCGGCCAGCCATTGATACAGGAGACAATCGATCGGCTCGGCAGGACCGCTCGAACTGCCCCTGAAACTCGTGGCGGTGCATCACGCACCGCGCCGGACCAACAATCGGATCAGCAAGCTCTGTCCGCGGCGGCGGCAGATGGAAACTCCGAACTGAGCGCTGCCGCCGAGGAGGGCGGCAGCAATCTGAACTTTCGAAACCTGCCCAACTCCTTTTGTTGAGGTGGCCGACAGGGCTGGCAGATGCCTGCCGACGGAGTTTGGGGCGCAAACATCGCCTGTGACGCGTGTTGACCCAGTTCCTGTGTGGCGGCTCATCGCATGCGTGTTTCTTCCCTTCGCGGCCGGGTACTACCTTTCCTACCTGTTCCGGACGATCAATACGCTGATCGCTGGTCGCCTCGCCTCTGATCTCGGGCTTGGCGCTGCCGATATCGGGCTCGTCACGTCGATCTATTTCCTGGTCGTCATGGCGCTGCAGATTCCAATCGGCATGTTACTCGATCGCTTTGGGCCGCGCCGGGTCCAGAGCGTGTTGCTATTGATTGCTTCAGGGGGCGCCGCGCTCTTTGGACTATCGACCGGATTCCTGTCGCTTCTCATCGCTCGCGCGATGATGGGATTCGGGACTGCAGCAGCCCTGATGTCTGGCCTGAAGATCATCGTCGTCTGGTTCCCAAGAGAACGTATAGCCCTCATCAATGGCTATATGATTATGCTGGGTTCGTTGGGGGCTGTCACCGCAACAGCACCTGCGGAAGCGCTCCTGGATTGGATCGGCTGGAGGGGCCTGTTCGGGGTGCTGGCCGCGGCAACCGCGCTTGCTGCCATCTTGATTTATCTCCTGGTTCCCGAACGAACTGCAGAGCCACAGGGTAGCAGGAAGCAGTCCACTCTGAAGGATGTCTATTCGGATGCGCGCTTCTGGAGAATTGCGCCGCTATCGGCAACCTGCATCGGGTCGGCCTGGGCACTGCAATCCTTGTGGGCGGCGCCCTGGCTTTGCGATGTGGAACGACTGGATCGAACGAATCTCGTCACACGCTTGTTCGTCATGGCGGTCACCTTAAGTCTCGGCGCACTGGTCTTGGGCGTGCTTGCCAATTGGGTTCGCCATCGTGGCAGGAAGACGGAAGGCTTGTTTGCGATCGTCGCGGCGATGTTGATCGTGGCAGAGCTTGTGCTGATCCTGCACCCGCCCTGGCCGACTCTGCTGCCGTGGTGCGTCATCTCGGTAGCGGGGTCAGCAACCGCTCTCAGCTACGCAATCATAGGAGGTTATTTCCCGGCCGAGCTGATTGCGCGCGCGAACGGCGGTTTGAACGTCCTGCAATTCGGCTGGGCCTTCGTCGTGCAGTACGGAACGGGACTGATTCTGCAGCAATGGCCTCTGGAGGCGGGGCACTATCCTTTGATCGCTTACCAGACTGCCTTTGGTGTAAACGCTTTGCTGCAATCCGTGGCGCTGGCCTGGTTTGCTGTGCCATGGCTTGGAGGCCTGAAAGGGAAGGTTGCGGCTTCGGTCGGAAGTCAGCCGGCGAGCGGCTGGAGCTCGGTTGAGGTTGCTATTCCACCAGCCGAGCTCGTCATCCTGGAGGCGGATGAACATGTGGAGTGGTGACGTCAGTCTCTCGCCGGGCTGATGTCCCGCGTCCCGTTTTCGGCGCGCGAGGGGCGTCTTTCCGAGTCTTTCTTCTTCTACGCCAGGCTACGACGGCCATGGTCCCATTGTTGCGATAGCGCCGGTTCTGCTTTTTCTACTTGTCCCCATGTGAGGCCGCTGGTCGCCAGCTGCCTCAGTTAGTTGGGGGGCAGTCATGGCAATCCATTCATTTCATTCGGAAGCCGAGTTGCGCGGGGCGCGAATGCTTCGCACTGCGCTTGGGCCCGCGATCGCTGGTTTTCTTGAAGATCCGTCTGTCGTCGAAGTGATGCTCAACCCCGATGGACGTCTATGGATCGATCGGCTGTCGAGCGGCCTCACGGACACGGGCGAGAGTCTATCTGCGGCCGACGGCGAACGAATTGTCCGGCTCGTCGCGCATTATGTGGGCGCCGAAATTCATGCCGGCTCGCCCCGCATCTCGGCTGAACTGCCGGAGACGGGAGAACGTTTCGAAGGGCTGCTGCCACCAGTCGTTGCCGCGCCGGCGTTCGCGATCCGCAAACCCGCGGTCGCCGTGTTTGGCCTCGACGACTATGTCGCCGCGGGCATCATGAACTTAAATCAAGCGAACGCGCTGCGCAACGCGGTTGCCACGCGCAAGAACATCCTGGTTGCCGGCGGCACCTCGACTGGCAAGACGACGCTGACGAATGCGCTTCTGGCGGAGGTGGCCAAAGGTTCTGATCGCGTCGTTCTCATCGAAGATACGCGCGAGCTTCAATGCAGGGCGCCGAATCTCGTGGCCTTGCGGACCAAGGATGGCGTGGTCTCGCTCTCGGACCTGGTGCGCTCCTCGCTTCGTTTGCGGCCCGATCGCATTCCGATCGGCGAGGTCCGCGGAGCCGAGGCTTTGGATCTGCTCAAAGCCTGGGGCACCGGTCATCCCGGCGGCATCGGCACGATTCATGCCGGTACCGCGCTTGGAGCGCTGCGCCGCCTCGAGCAACTCATCCAGGAAGCCGTCGTCACGGTCCCGCGCGCGCTGATCGCCGAGACCATCAACGTCATCGCCGTGCTCTCTGGCCGTGGCGCCGAACGGCGTTTGAGCGAGCTCGCCTGCGTCACCGGGCTTGGGCCATCGGGCGATTACAGCCTTTCGAAAATCGGAGATCAGTCATGACCACACGATCGTCTTTCGGGCGAGGTTTCACCTCGGTCACGGCATTCGCTTGTCTGTACCTGGCAAGTCTACCCGCCTGGGCCGCCGGCTCGAACATGCCCTGGGAGCAGCCGCTCAACCAGATCCTGCAATCGGTGGAGGGGCCGGTCGCCAAGATCATCGCGGTCATCATCATCATCGTGACCGGGCTCTCGCTTGCATTCGGCGACACCTCGGGCGGCTTTCGTCGGCTGATCCAGATCGTGTTTGGCCTATCCATCGCATTTGCCGCATCGAGCTTCTTCCTATCGTTCTTCTCGTTCGGCGGCGGGGTGGTGATCTGATGGATGAGCCAGTCCCGGGCTTTGTTGCCCCCGTACACCGCGCCCTGACCGAGCCGATCCTGATGGGTGGGGCACCGCGATCGGTTGCCATCCTCAATGGCACATTGGCCGCCGCTCTCGGCCTTGGCCTGCGTTTGTGGCTGGCCGGCCTTCTCCTCGCCTTCATCGGCCACATCGCCGCCGTCTGGGCCGCAAAGCGCGACCCGGAGTTCGTGGAAGTCGTGCGCCGCCACGTTCGCGTTCCCGGTCACCTCTCTACCTGAAGCCGTCCCATGATGAATCTTGCCGAATACCGCCGCTCAAACACGCGCCTTGCCGACTTCCTGCCGTGGGCCGCCCTGGTCGATGAGGGGATTGTCTTGAACAAGGATGGCTCGTTTCAGCGAACTGCGAGGTTTCGAGGGCCGGATCTCGATAGCTCCGTACCGGCTGAACTTGTTGCCATCGCAGGCCGCCTGAACAATGCGCTCCGTCGCCTCGGATCGGGGTGGGCCGTCTTCGTCGAGGCGCAGCGGCATTCGGCAGGTCGCTATCCGCCGGACACGTTCCCGGATGTCGCCTCCGCCCTGGTGGATGCGGAGCGGAAAGCCCAATTCGAGGAGGCGGGCAGCCATTATGAATCGAGCTACTATCTGACCTTCCTCTATCTGCCGCCAGCGGAGAGGGCCGCGGCGGCAGAGCGCCTCCTGTACGAGGGACGCCATCGCCGGGACGGAGCGGATGCCGGCGAGGTGCTTTCCGGCTTCGTCGACCGGACGAACCGCGTGCTGCAGCTCGTTGAGGGCTTCATGCCGGAATGCGGCTGGCTCAACGACGAGGCGACGCTGACCTACCTGCACTCGACGGTCTCGACCAGGCGGCACCGCGTTCGCGTGCCGGAGATCCCCATGTATCTCGATGCGCTGCTTGCCGATCAGCCGCTGACAGGCGGACTTGAGCCGATGCTGGGAGAAGCGCATCTGCGCGTTCTGACAGTCGTGGGATTTCCCACAGCGACCACGCCTGGAATTCTCGACGATCTCAACCGGCTGGCGTTCCCGTATCGCTGGTCGACCCGGGCGATCATGCTCGACAAGTGGGATGCCACAAAGCTCCTGACCAGGATCAGGCGGCAGTGGTTTGCCAAGCGCAAGTCGATCGCCTCGATTCTGAAGGAGGTGATGACGAACGAGGCCTCCACACTTCTTGATACCGACGCCCACAACAAGGCGATGGATGCGGATAGCGCCCTCCAGGAGCTGGGTTCTGATCAGATCGGGGAAGCCTTTGTGACGGCAACCGTCACGGTTTGGGACACGGACCCGCGCGCCGCCGAAGAAAAGCTTCGCCTCGTCGAAAAGGTGATCCAAGGACGCGACTTCACCTGCATGGCCGAGACGGTGAATGCGGTCGAGGCCTGGCTCGGCAGCCTGCCGGGACAGGTGTATGCAAACGTCCGCCAGCCGCCGGTCTCGACCTTGAACCTCGCGCATATGATCCCGCTGTCTGCTGTCTGGGCGGGAGAGGTAAGGGATCAACACTTCAAGGCGCCCCCGCTGTTCTTCGGCAAGACGGAAGGCTCGACGCCGTTCCGCTTTTCGCTCCATGTTGGTGATGTCGGACACACCCTGGTCATCGGGCCGACCGGCGCCGGCAAATCGGTGCTGCTTGCGCTGATGGCGTTGCAGTTCCGCCGATATCCGCAAGCGCAGATCTTTGCCTTTGACTTTGGTGGATCGATCCGCGCGGCGGCGATCGCCATGGGCGGCGACTGGCATGATCTCGGCGGTGCGGTTGGAGAATCGGCTGAGTTCGTGGCGCTGCAGCCGCTCGCGCGCATTGAGGATGTCGCGGAGCGGGGCTGGGCAGCCGATTGGATCGCGTCGATCTTGAGCCGCGAGCGCATCGAGGTCACACCCGAGACGAAGGATCATGTCTGGTCGGCGCTGACGTCTCTTGCCTCAGGCCCGGTGGGCGAGCGCACCCTCACAGGCCTGTCCGTTCTTCTCCAATCCAATGCCTTGAAGCGCGCGCTGCAGCCCTATTGCCTTGGCGGGCCGTTCGAGCGCTTGCTGGATGCCGAAGGTGAGCGGCTGGGAGGGGCCTCCGTCCAGGTGTTCGAGACTGACGGGTTGATCGGGACCGGTGTCGCGCCGGCTGTTCTTTCTTATTTGTTTCACCGGATCGAGGATCGCTTTGACGGCCGTCCGACTCTTCTCATCATCGATGAAGGGTGGCTTGCACTCGATGATGCCGATTTTGCCGGTAAGCTCCGCGAATGGCTAAAGACGCTGCGCAAGAAGAACGCCTCCGTCGTGTTCGCGACCCAGTCGCTTGCCGATATCGACGGATCCGCAATTGCACCCGCCATCATCGAGAGTTGCCCGACCCGAATCCTGTTGCCGAATGATCGTGCGATAGAGCCGCAGATCATGACGATCTACCGGCGTTTTGGATTGAACGACCGGCAGATCGAGATCCTGGCCCGCGCCACGCCCAAGCGGGACTATTATTGCCAGTCGCGCCGGGGCAATCGGCTGTTCGAGCTCGGTCTTGGCGAAATCGCCCTCGCTTTTGCGGCCGCGTCCTCCAAAGCCGACCAGGCACTGATCGAGCGAGCGCTTGAGGAGCACGGACGGGACGAGTTCGTCACCGGCTGGCTCAAGGCGCGCGACCTCAGCTGGGCTTGCAATCTCATTCCGCAGCTCGCAAAGGAAGGAGGGCTCTGATGAACCGTCTCCGCCCACTTCTGGCAGCAAGTATCATCGTCCTTGCCATGGTCCAGGTGTCCCGGGAAGGGAACGCACAGTGGATCGTGTTCGATCCCAACAACTACGTGCAGAACGTGCTTACCGCCGCGCGCGAGCTACAGCAGATCAACAACCAGATCACCTCGCTGCAGAACGAAGCGCAGATGCTGATCAATCAGGCGAAGCATCTTGCGAGGCTACCTTATTCGTCGTTGCAGCAGCTCGAGCAATCGATTCAGCGCACCCAGCAGCTGCTCAGTCAAGCGCAGCGCATTGCTTATGACGTCCAGCAGATCGATCGCGCGTTCTCCACGACCTATGCGCCGGCGTCCAAGGGCATGTCCGACGGGCTTCTCGTCGCAAATGCCCAGACACGCTGGCAGAACGCGGTTGCCGGGCTGCAGGACGCCATGCGGGTGCAGGCGACCGTCGTCGGCAATCTCGACACCAATCGGACCCAGATGTCGGCCTTGGTCACCGCGAGCCAAGGGGCTTCAGGTGCGCTTCAGGCAAGCCAGGCCGGCAACCAGCTCCTTGCGCTTCAGGCACAGCAGCTGGCCGATCTCACCGCCACCGTTGCCGCGCAAGGACGCGCGCAAACCCTGGTGTCTGCACAGAGAGCTGCAGCGCAGGACCAAGGCCGAGAGCAGCTGCGGCGCTTCCTGACCCAGGGTCAGGGCTACCAACCGACAACCGTGCAGATGTTCCACTGATGATCAAGAACAGATTTAAACGGCTGCCGATGGCGGTAGCAATTGGCCTTGCTGTCCTGGTCGTCGCCGCCTGCGCCATTCGCCTGCGCGGCGACGAGAGCGCGACCCAATCTTCTGCCTCGCTGGCTCTGAAGGGCAATGCGATGGCGGCAAAGCTCGAGCAATGCCGCACCATCACCTACGAGCAGAAAGAAGCGTTGCTCGATTGCCAGAAGATCTGGGCGGCACAGCGTAGCCAGTTCTTGCGGGGAAGCGAACCCTCAAACAATTCGGATAGCGGGGCGGGCCCGGCGCCAGTCTCCTCACCTCGCGCGCGTAAGGACGAAAGCCGCCTCCCGCCCGGCTATTCCTCCCTTCCAGGCCAAAGCGAGTGAACCATGGGCGGCACCGGCATCATCGACCAGTTCCTCGAAACCTTCACCCGCTATATCGATTCCGGATTTGGCCTCCTCAGTGGCGAAGTCGGCTATCTCGCCACGACATTAGCTGCAATCGACCTCACGCTTGCGGGCCTGTTCTGGTCCTTCGGGAGTGATGAGGACATCATCGCCCGATTGGTCAAGAAAACCCTGTTCGTCGGCGTCTTTGCCTACCTGATCGGCAATTGGAATAGCCTTGCCCGCATCGTCTTCGAGAGTTTTGCAGGTCTTGGCCTGAAAGCCTCAGGGACAAGCCTTTCATCGGCAGATTTCTTGCGGCCAGGCCGGATCGCTCAAGTGGGGCTCGATGCCGGCCGTCCCATCCTGGACTCGATCACGGGTCTGATGGGCTATGTCAGCTTCTTCGAAAACTTCGTCCAGATCGCAGTCCTCCTGTTCGCCTGGATCGTGGTGCTGCTGGCCTTCTTTATTCTCGCGATCCAGCTCTTCGTCACGCTGATCGAGTTCAAGCTAACGACACTTGCAGGCTTCGTCCTCATCCCCTTCGGTCTGTTCGGCAAGACCGCCTTTGCGGCCGAGCGGATCCTCGGCAACGTCATTTCCTCGGGCGTCAAGGTCCTGGTTCTCGCCGTCATCGTCGGCATCGGTTCGACTTTATTTGCGCAGTTCACAGCAGGTTTCGGCGGCAACCAGCCGACCATTGAGAACGCGATGGCGCTGGTGCTTGGCGCGCTCTCCTTGCTGGGGCTCGGCATTTTCGGTCCCGGCATAGCCAACGGCATCGTCTCTGGAGGTCCGCAGCTTGGCGCAGGCAGCGCGGTTGCCACAGGGCTCGCCGCCGGTGGAGTAGTCGCGGCTGGCGCTGGTCTTGCGGCCGGCGCGGCCGGTCTCGCCGGCGGCGCGATTGCAGGCGCGGCGCGCGGAGGAAGCGCGTTTGCAACTGGCGCGATGAGCATGTTCCGGGCGGGTCATCTGTCCGGCTCCGAGGCGAGCGCTTCGCCTGCTGCAAGTCCCTTGCGTTCGGTGGCAGTTGGTCTTGGTGGAGGAGCGAGCAATGCCGGGAAGAGGGAACGGGACACTTCCGACAGTGCGCCCGCCTGGGTTCGCCGGATGAAGCGGGCGCAGACCATCAGTCATGGCGCATCAGCCGCGACGCACGCCGTCCGTTCAGGCGATCACGGCGGGGGCGGCGGATCTGTCGACCTTTCGCAAGAGGATCGTTGACGCTCCTCGTGTCCAATTCCGTTCTTAAGCATCTCTTGAGGTCAACCAATGTTCAAACGATCGGCCGTTCATTATGGCCGCACGCCAGAAGCCGTCACTCCCTATCAACGCGCGGCTCAAGTCTGGGATGACCGCATTGGCGCAGCGCGCTTGCAGGCCAAGAACTGGCGGCTGATGGCCTTTGGGTCTCTCTTTCTTTCTGCTGGTTTTGCCGGAGCTCTGGTCTGGCAATCCGCTCAGGGGACGATCACGCCTTGGGTGGTCGAGGTCGATCAACTGGGCGAAGCCAAGGCGGTTGCCCCGGCTAACGCCACCTATCAACCAACCGATCCGCAGATCGCATTTCACCTGGCCCGCTTCATCGAACATGTCCGCGGGCTGCCGATGGATGCCATCGTACTCCGGGAAAACTGGCTCCGTGCCTACGACTTCACCACGGACCGCGGTGCGGCGGCACTCAATGACTATGCCCGCAACAACGATCCGTTCGCCAAACTGGGCAAAACCCAAATTGCGATCGAGGTCTCAAGCGTCATTCGGGCCTCGCCTGAGAGTTTTCGCCTGGCATGGATCGAACGCCGCTACGACAACGGTCAGCTTGCTGCGACCGAACGGTGGAGCGCAATCCTTACCATCATCGTGGAAATGCCCCGAGATCTGGATCGCCTGCGCAAGAACCCGCTCGGCATTTACGTCAACGCTATCAACTGGTCGAAGGAGCTGGGCTAGCAATGCTGTCAGGTCTCGTTGTTGTGTCTCGAAGCGTCCGGCCGCGCCTGCCCTTGGCTGTTCTGATTTGTGTATCTACCCTTGGCGGTTGCACGACGTTCAAGCCGCCGCAAATCAGCTATGACAGCGAGCTCCCCCCGGCGCCAGATTTGCCGGCGCCTGCTGACGATCGTCTGCGGCCGCTGCATGTGCCGCCGGCCTGGAAGCCTGCACGCGGCGGCAAGAGCACGGAAGCCAAGGAGCCCATCGAGCGCATTGAAACCGCAAATGATGCTGCACGCGTGCAGCCTCGGAAAGCCGGCTACTACAACGCCATGCAGGTGTTTTCCTATAGTCCGGGGGCTCTCTACCAGATCTATGCCGCCCCCGGGCAGATCACCGACGTTGCCCTGGAGCCAGGGGAGCAACTGGTTGGCTCGGGACCGGTTGCCGCGGGTGATACCGTGCGCTGGGTGGTTGGCGACACCGAAAGCGGCAGCGGCGATACGCGCCGCGTTCACATCATGGTCAAGCCGACCCGCCCCTCGATCGAGACAAATCTCATCATCAATACCGATCGGCGGACTTACCTGATCGAGCTGCGCTCCCGCGAAAAGCCCTATATGCCCTCGGTTGCATGGTTCTATCCGCAGGATCGAGGCGTACGTCGTCGGGCTCTGCCGCCGGCACCCATCATTCCGGATCTGCCAGCGCGCCGCTACCGGTACGCTATCGAGGGCGACAGCCCGCCCTGGCGTCCCGTCAACGCCTATGACGACGGACGCAAGGTCTATATCGAGTTTTCGCCCGGCATTGGTCAGGGCGAGATGCCACCGCTGTTCGTGATCGGCCCCGAGGGCAAGACTGAGCTCGTCAACTACCGCGCCTACCGCAACATACTTATCGTCGACCGGCTGTTCGCGGCCGCGGAACTGAAGCTGGGCGAGGAGCACCAGCAGAAGGTCAGGATCATCAGAACCGACGGGAGGTCCCTGTGACCGATACCGGCCAGGCGAATGACAGACCCAACGATCCGCCTCGCGCGCAGCGGCCGGAGGATGTGACTGAGGCCCTGCGGCTCCGGCCAAATCGGCCGCAAGTGGTGCGCCTCTCGCGCAAGGTCCTTGCCGGCGGCAGCGCCCTTGTGTTCGTGCTCATCTCCGGTGCCGTGTTCTGGGCTCTGCAGGAAAAGCGATCGCGGCAACCCGCTCCAGAGGAGCTCTACGCGACCGATCACCACAATGTCGCCGATCAGATCGCGACCTTGCCGAAGGACTATACTGAGATCCCGAAGGACGTGCCGCGCCTTGGACCGCCTCTGCCCGGCGATCTCGGCCGGCCCATTGTCGCAGCACAAGGCTCGTCGACGCCAAGTACGCTCGGTATGGACGCGGAACAGCAGCGGGTCAATCAGGAGAGCGAGGCCGCGCGCGCCAGCAGGGTGTTTGCGAGCACCAATGTCCGGGCCTCAGCACCTGCCACGTCGTCGAGTAATGACCCTACAAACACAACGACATCGTCCGACGAAGCATTTGCTCAGAATGGGCAGGAACGGAAGCTCGCGTTCGTCAGCGCATCCGTCGATCGCCGGACGACCAGTTCCGATCGCCTGACAAGGCCAGCCTCGCCCTTTGTCGTCCAAGCCGGCACGGTCATTCCGGCTGCTCTTATCACGGGTATCCGCTCTGATCTGCCTGGGCAGATAACGGCGCAAGTAACAGAAGCGGTGTACGATTCCCCTACCGGGCGAGCTCGCCTGATCCCACAGGGAGCAAAACTCATCGGTACGTACGATAGCCAGGTCGCATTTGGTCAGTCGCGTGTGCTGCTGGTCTGGACCCGGCTGATCATGCCGAATGGGCGATCGATCGTTTTGGAGCGGCAGCCGGGTGCAGATGCGGCGGGCTACTCTGGCCTTGAGGACCAGGTCGACAACCACTGGAAGGAATTGCTGGGAGCCGCCGCGCTTTCCACCCTGCTCGCCGTCGGCACCGAGGTGAATTCTGGGGCGGACACCGGTAGCACCAACAGCGACCTCATTGCTGCGCTACGCCGTGGGGCAGGGGATTCGATCAATCAGACGGGCCAGCAGGTGGTCCGCCGCAATCTCAACATCCAGCCGACTTTGACGATCCGCCCGGGATTTCCGGTGCAGGTAATCGTCAATCGCGACCTGGTGCTCGAGCCCTATAGAGGATGAGGACGATGGCCAAGCTCAAGCTCGGAGCAATCGAAGACGATAAGCCGGTTAAGGTCACGCACGAATTGCCGGCGAGCATCCACCGGGATCTTGCCGCCTACGCCGAAATCCTCGCGCAGGAGACCGGACTGCCGATCCAGGATCCAGCCAAACTGATTGCTCCCATGTTGGCGCGGTTTATGGCAACGGACAGGAGCTTTCGAAAGGCGCGGCGGGCTCGTCATGTTGGCGGAGAAGGTGAGGGGTAGCGTTCGGAGAGCATCTTCAGGAAGGCATTCAGGGCGGGCTTTCGTTGTCGACCCGCCAATAGGCCGAGAACTCGAATCGGCTTGCGGCCGTGCCATCGCGCAGGTCCCGATAAGCCAGCCCGGCAAAATTGGCCCCGATATCCGATTGGAGTACCAGGCTGATACCTGCTCGAAAGCTTTGCTGGCTTGAAGGGTAGCCCGTCGTCGATGGAAATTGTGCATCTTAAGGCTCAAACAGGAAGGGCTTACCGCCCCGAATGCAGCGAAGCTGCGAATTGTACTCGCTTTCAACGCCTAGGTGTGATGAGTTGCATCATTGTTACCTCCCTGTTTTGTGTCGGGAGAGAGCAGACAAAAGGATGCAAAGCACCCTGTGCAAACGCACGGGGTGCGTGCCATTAGCGCTCGATTATTTTCGGCTTTTTGACTTAGCTAACAAGACGACGGCTTGACGAATCGTTCGAACGCCGAGTTTCGCCCGGGCATTGTCCAGATGAAAGGCAACAGTTCTTCGACTGATCCCGATAATCTTCCCGATTTCCCAGGCGGATTTGCCGCGAGAAGACCATTCGAGGCATTCGAGTTCACGAGGCGACAAACTCACGCCGCCGATACTGTTTTCGTCTACGAGCTTATGACGAATGCGCGAATGAAAGGACATCGCTGCCAGCTGCAGGACTCGACGATTCAAACTCACGCAGCGCCGGAACCGGCGACGTTGCCGGTCGCACGCGAAGGTTAGGGCAGCTACGGGACCATGGTCATCGTGAATTGGAACCGTAAACCCGAACCGGATTCCAAACTCGGAGGCTTCGTCGAGCAATGCCTGTTGTATCGAAGAATGAGCTGTCAATGATAACCCATTGCCCCATTCGAAGGGCTCAGGATCCCGTCGGGCGCGCACGATCACGGGATCAACATGCTCATACTGACTGCGCACGTAGTGCGCGATCCAGCCCGATGGGTACGTCGATATCACCAGTGGTCTTTTGCTCGGCCGCTGTAGCAATCCAATATAGGCGAAGCACGACAAATCGAGAGGCGTTGCAATTGCGGCAATCGCCTCCGAAAACGCGGCGGGATCCTCCGCGTAGGACAAACGATCGATGAAGCTTTGAAAAGCGCGATGCATCGTTCTCTTTGTCGGTTGTGAGCGACGGTCCAGAAAGCTAGCTGATCTCCGCTGCGCGCATCAATCTGCGTTGGGTTTGAATGCCGATCAACGATTCCCCTCGCGCTTGCTATTCACCACGAAAGCCCACCGGTCGGCCCGCCTGACGGGCTGCACGCTCGACGCATTGCATGTGTTCTCTCAGAAACAGTTCCTGCCGCGACCGTCCACGCAAGCCGAACCATCGGGCGGCTTAGCGTCGACCTCGACGAGAGTTCGGTGCGGCATGACCAAGCGTCCAGCTTAAGAGAGCAGATCTAGTCGTTCAAAGTCGGCTAAAGAAGCCGCCGGCCTTCGAAGCCGGCGGCCCAAGTCTGGGAGGGGCGCCCTCACGGGCTGCGAAGAGCACGAGGCTCTACCGCAATACACCGCCGATCGCTCGGCGGAATCGTACTAGAAGTCGGGTGCAACGCTTGCGCTCGTGCACTGGCCGCCAGTCAACTCAGTATAGCTAACTCAGAGGTCAATTTAAGTGCATGTTCACCGCAATGATGTATCAAATCGACTTTCAATGTCGATTGTGTCAGCGGCGCGCCACATTCGTACGGAACGTACGTTCATTTAAATTATCGCTCCTGCTCGCGGTTGACAGTGTTGCGCCGTGGAGAAGTACGAAGCCGGCGTGCAAGATCGACGGGCGCTGTCAGATGCACCCTCATTGCTAAACTCCACGCAATCCACGGCGGGACAAGCCAATCTTAAGGCAGAACTACTTTCGAGCATCCGGTCGTCGCCGCAGCGGCGGTGATCGCGATCCCCGCCGAAAAATGGAGCGAAAGGCCGCTCGCCTGCATCGTCCTCAAGCCCGGCAAGCAAGTGGAGACGAAGGAACTCGATCAGCACCTGGCGGGGCGCATGCAAACGTCAGGACCGTCGTCTGACGTGACATCCCCCGGGGGTCATCAGAATGGAGAAAGAAATTGGTATGAGAGCAAATGATCATTGTACACAATCGCTCCCCGACGCGTTCCATCGCGGATGCAAGATCCAGAGGAGATGTTGGAGACCGCTTCGCGCGGAACTGGGAGGTGGCGTTACCATTCACCAGATTAATGTGTTTGATCGTCAATGCAAAATCCGCACCTTGGCTGATAATGGGAGATCTCCGATGTTCGATGCCGCTACTGCCGCGCTGCTACGCGCCGTCCTCGACGAGGTCTGCGAGAGCCTTTCCCCGTATGACACCGGAACCCGCGCCCATGTCGCCTCGAAGATTCTAGAAGCCGCCACACGGGGTGAGACGACACCCGAGGTCCTGAAAGAGATCGGTCGCGAAGCCCTTTCGCAAGCCCCGACCATGTGGCGGTAGCGCGTTTGTCACTCAGGTGAATTTCCAAGTCACAGTCCTGAAGATCCTCGTGAGCTATTCGGATGGGTTCGCACCGATGGCGGACCTCAAGCGCGACATGGCCATTTTTGGCGACAAGCGGTCGGGAGTGGTCCGAGCGTACCAAGAGACTGGCTAGCCGTGTGCCGAACCTTATATTTTTTCGCAGGGTCTCATTGAACGTATCAATGGCGGCTGGCGCATCAGTGAAAAGGGGCGCGCCGTACTGGATTTATGGAAGCGCGTCCCATCCCTACAGAGATGATTGAAAACACAGAGGCGTGCGCTCCCGGGCAAGCTAAGCCCATAACCCCTCGATCAGTTGCCCAGCGGCATAGACGCCAGCAGCAACGTCGCGCCGTCAGCAAATGAAACGCTTTGCGGGAGGTTAGGCTTCACTCATGATGCCGATGCGATGGAGTGCCGCAGCTCGTATCGACTCTGTTAGCTCCATCGGGAAGCCTTTCGGAACCGTTTTTACAACTTGAGCGAAAGCCGCTTCAAACGCTTCTCCAAGAGACTGAAATATTGAATGGACGACAGCGGCCCCGACGCCGGAGATTTCGGCAGTCTGGATAAAGTGACGGGGCTGAATCTCGCTCATTCTGTAATGCCGGCTCTTGCCGACAGACATGGCGAGCTTGAACGCCTTGGTTTGAATCTGCTTTGCATCGAGGCTGGGTTGTGCGCTGAGGACGTCGTAGAGGGGCGTGAGGCGAAAACGGCCTCCAGGGCTCAAGAAAATGCTGAAGTTCTTGGCGTGCCCATCCGTCGCTCCAATAAGCCAAAAAGCAATTCCCGCGCGCATGAACACCGCAAGATCTTCGGTTGCAGTATCGCTGCCCTTAAGCAATTCCAAGATCTCCTTCATCCCGGGACCGCCGTCCGATTGATATTTTCTAGAAGGCGGGACGGACAAAGATTGACAACAATCTTCCTGCGGGACACGAAGCAGGCGCTTATCGCTGGTCCAACGCCGGTCAAAACGTTCTACGATCAGCGTTGGGCGCCGGCCAAAATCACCAAGCTCGACGTTCGCGGTCGGCACACCGAGAGCCGACAATAGTCTCAAGCAGAAATATTCGTTCTCGACACTGTTCGAAAGATCGCTGCCGTTTGGCAGTCTTCCAATTTGCGGTTTAAGAATGTGCGTCGTGGCTGTGGTGCCGACCGGCTTGTACCATCTCCCTTCTTGACGAAGCAGAGCCGTTTTCTCCTGCGCACCCGCAATTGAGATTCTGAATTCGTCATCCTCGCCAAGACCAAGCGGCGCCGTCGCGAGGTTCTGAATGATGTTACCCACATCGCCGGTACTAATTGGTTTGCCGTCGACCTTCCCGGCGGGGCCTGGGTCGATGCCTTCGGGCAAGAACTGGAGCGCACCGACGCAATCGTGGCCCAGCTTGGTGAGCATGCTGTAGGCATCTGTTCCGCTCGCCCCGACGCGTTCCGCCACGCGCCTGCGGATCGGTTCGCTATCGGGGAGTAGATTGTCGAACACGTTGATCACCGGTGCGCCGATATAGCGGTCTTCGCGGAGAGGCAGAGACAGTGAGATCGGAAAAGTCGAGTCCCAGGAGAGCCATTGCCGATCGTACCGGAAATCGATCGCACCGCTCGACTCGCGCCGAAGCACGCCGACCAGTCGTCCATTGACGAACACATTCAAGGGCGCATTTGATCGCGGACGGGCCATCAGAAGAGACTTTCGATGTCGGCAGGGCTCCCCTTGGTGCGGGGGCGGATGACCAGCTCAAGATCGAGCGCAGCGAGGGCTTCCATCAGCGTGCGCAGTTGGATTGCTGGCGCGCCCCCTTCCAGCCGGGAAATAGTTCCCTGTCGCAGGTGAATACGTTTGCCAAGGTCCGACTGCGTCAGTCTTTTATGCTTGCGCGCCCGGCGTAGAATGGCTCCGATCTGCTTTTCGGTGCGCGCGATCTGCTGTGTCATGTCTGACCCTCCGCCGGGCAATATACGCAAACGCGTATACTTAGTCAATATACGCAAAGCCGTATATTTGTGCGATATACGCATAGCCGTATAAAACCTTAGTATACGCGACCGCGCATAAGGGGTCCTGGAGATGCGAGGCCTCGAGCGAGCATGATGAGCCAGGTGGTCAGCAAATTCGTTGGAGAGAGCGCAAGAGGAATTCCCCGACGCAAACGCTGACGGCACGCAAGATCTAACGATTCGGGTTGCCCGCCACGGCTCAATCCTGTTGCTGGCTGGCTCAAGACCTGGGCAGACCAATGAACATTTCGGCCGCGGTGCCGCTGAAGTAGTTGTCAGCGCGAAAATCCGCATCACGCCTCTCATAAGGCGTGATGAATCTCTATTCCGATGGGTCTAATCAAACGGAAGCTCGATGCCTCCGAGATCGTCGATCGCTCCCTCTCAAGCGCGATAGTAAAGGGCGCAGGTTTGTGAATCCACCTCCGGCACTTCAAGGATTAAGATACCGTCGGCTTGAGCCTTCGCCTTCAGCGCAATTTTTGAGAACAGCGAGAGGAGATCCGAACATAGCTATTTTCTAACTTCCAGGTTGCTCGAGCCTCCATGATACCCCCGGAGGCTCGATTGTTTGGCGCAGTACTACCAATGGTCGGGCTGCACGCAGGATGAGGCTGTAACCGCGCGCTCCTCATGGTTACATGCCCATTTTGCAGACTGCCAAGTTTGTCTCGAAGAAATACGGCATCAGCCGCAAGGCTCAGGATCAATACGCCCTGCAGTCCCAACAGCGCACCGCGACAGCTCAAAAGCCGAGCGACTTGGCGCGGAAATCGCACCTCTTGCGACCACGATGGCGCTGGTGGACAAGGCGACAGGTCAGACGAGCTATAAGGAAGTTACTCTCACCAGGGATGAAGGAAATCGCCCGGATACGACGTTGGAGACTTTGCAAGGGCTCAAGCCCGTGGTCGAAGGCGGTGTGATCACCGCCGGCAACGTGAACCAACTTTCCGATAGGGCCTCCGCCTGCGTTGAGATGGAGCGCTCGCTCGCTGAGAAGCGCAGCATTGAGCCCTTAGGCATCTATCGCGGCATCGCAGTGGCCGGGTGTGCTCCAGAAGAAATGGGAATCGGTCCGATCTACGCCATTCCGAAGCGCTTGAAGCACCACGGGCTGAAGATTGGCTGTCAATCGGCGTTGGAATGGGACCCTTATCAGCATGCAAAGGGGCTCTGACGCAATTTTGCTGCAACTCCACTCTATTCTGTGCCAATTAGTCTTGCTTGAAGCCATCGATTTTGCCGCGGCCGTACATTTGCCGTCTGACGAGTTTGAGGCGGGTGATCTGCCCCTCGGTTGTCCGTTTGGACTAAGGCAAGGTGATCGCCGCCCAAACCGCCGCCCCATCATGCGTAACGCCGCGGGCGAATGAGGCAACGAGACTGGCAGGAGCCCACTCGATCCATGGTGACCGCTTGGCGGCAGCTCTGTGCCGGATCATCAAACGGAATTCGGCGCTAATCTCGCGTGCCTCGACTAGGGTCGGTACGCCAGCTTCGATTGCTACGACAGTGACTGTCTCTGCCTTCGAGAGCGTATCCCGTCCGATCGTCATGAGACGGGCGATCGTTCTGGCCGACGGGATCCGGTGAAGGTTTTCGACATCGGCCTTTTCGGCCCGCCGTCGGCGTGTTGCCCATTCTCCGACGACACGAAGAGAGCCTCGGAAGCCGCGCGCTTAGGCGCCGGCCAAAGCGCGGCGCCGTTTCGGCAGCCGGCGGCCCACTGATCGTCGAGCCAGCATTTATGGCATGGGCGTCCGCTCGGCTCGGGGCCTCAATAAGAAGAGGCTTCCGATCATGTTCAGGCCGCGCCGTCAGCGATCAGCGGCTCAAGATTTTGGCGGCCGCTTGATTGTCTTATCGCGATCGCATAATGAGTTGTTGTATGCGGCTACCTAGCTTCTGCTTCACGGAATGGAAATTGTACTTCGACATTGCCAATCCAAATTCTTGTGATACGAAACACTCTCATCATCAGAAGGAGCGATCGTGGCGAGAAAATCGAAGAAGGCAAAAGCGAAGAAGATTGTTCGTCGAGATTACACGAAAGCGGATGTCAAAGAACTGCGAGCGCACTCAAAAGCGAGGACACCCGTGGCGACAATCGCAAAGCTGATCAACCGTACTGAGGGCTCGCTGCGTCAGAAGGCACAAAAGCTAGGTATCAGATTGGGTCATCAGCGCTGAAACAAGGCGGTGTGGGGCATAGTTGCGCGCTTGCTTCCGTCTGCTCAAACTTGGATCGCATCAAGCTTTGACTCGGCAAATCTTCAAGCAAGCATTTGATCATTCTGGTTTCCGAGTCGCGGCAACTAAATTGCTTCTCTATGTGGTCGAGTGTAAACGCTACGCTCCAGACCGACCGGTAGGGTCGGCGGGGTTCGTGCTCTGCACAGGGCCGCACACCATGAGCGGGCCAATGCTGCCATCGTTATGACAGCCTCATTCTTCACCAAGCCCGCCCAGGTGTTTGCGCGCGCACTACGGTCCTTGAACGCCACCATTTCGAGCTGAGGGGCTGGCTTGTGAATTCCGATGCTCAGCAATCGAACCGTATAGTTCCCTTAGTGATCGGCCCGGCCATGCCGATTTGCGCCACTCTGATTCGTTTGTTGAGAATAATGGAGCCGAGTCAGATGGAGAACGCTACTGGTTGAGTGACTTGAAGCAAGCCTGAATGTCGTCCTGGACCTTTCGGGTTTGAGTGCTGAGCGCCTTCGCGCGGTTTGCCACGGGGTGTTTATCTATTCATTTCCGTAGGCGCGGAAGTTTTCGTTTGCAGGAACCGCAACGCCGGTACTTGGATTACAACCTAACTGAAGTGGCTGCACTGTTGAACAAACTTGTCCATAACGGCCCACCGATTGTGCTATCTGTTTCAGAAAGTGCAGATACCTTGTTTCGGACCGTCTTGAGGTAGGACTCCAAAGGCCTGACGATCTGAACCGGAACGCCCTTGTAAATGGACTTTGAGACTTATCACATCCAGCTCTGAAAGGACGGTCGCAATGCTGACGGAAATCTTCTCCCGGACCCGCGACCGACACGGCAAGTTCAGGTAGTGCGAATAACTGTTCTGGCTTACCCAATCTTTGAAGGCGGAAAAGCGAGGGTGCTTCCGCTTGTTCTCGGGCTGGCGATCAAACCACTGCGTCGTGAGCGCTCGGATGGCGGGCTCTGATTCGGACGTATTCATAGCCACATGTTAGCAAAAAGCCATCCGAAGAGGGCTGAGGTTCGGCGCCGCGATGCGGCGAAAAGGCGCCGAAACTCAGGACTTTGGCTGCGGCTCGGCGGTTGAGTCGATTTTGCAACTGCTCCGACTGCTCTCAATGCAGTTGGTCGATGTGAATACGCCACGGGTCGGAACGGTGATATCGCTGCGGCTTTGCCGCTCGATGCTGTCGACGTCCGTTTTCGCCGCACCGCCGTTAAGTTCTTTCCCTGATGTGAGCAGGTGCCTCGTCGACCGCCAGGGGCATGTTGTGCTGAACGAGCTGTACAGCATCCTTGGTGCGCTCAAGGCGAGGATCGCGTTCGCCCACTTCTGCGTCGAGATTCGATCGTTTTGATCCGCCCACTGCTGACACGCGCTCGGTTGGGCTTTTGCCGTTAACCGTTGATCCCTCTTACTAGCAATTTGGCTCAGTTGTCTCTTAAGATTGCAATGCAGGATGTTTCCACGGGACGACTGGATCGAAAAGGTGCGTCCGCGACCGAATTCGCATATGTACGAAGCCCTGGGCGTAGCTCCCACTACAGAGCGGGCCTGTTTGAAGCAACATGCGCCATCAGCCTCAGCTGGTCGCGAATCAACGACGGGTTCAACGTGGGTCGCTCCAGCAAAGCGCGCGTTGCCAGCAGGGCAGCGAAGCGAAAGAATTCTTCATCGCGGGCTCCTATCTCTTCCTCGTCGCCGCTGGGCATGGTGGCCCTCCATCTGCTCGGGCAATGGAGGAAGTCTGGCCGCAAAGGCGTCGTTTTTCTTGCTGAGAACGAGAATAGGGCCGAGCGGCTGGGTGCCGCCATTCATGCCCTCGACCCCTCGTGCGATGTGCTTGTTTTTCCGAGGCTGAATACGCTGCCGTTCGACCAGCTGGAGCCATCGCACGAAATCGCGGGTAGACGAAGCTCAGTCTTGAGGCGCCTTGCCAAGCCTAAAAAGCCGATCCTGCTCGTGTCCACTGCAGAGGCCGTAATGGAGCGCCTGCCCGTGCCGGCGAGTTGGTCCCGCGTAGTCCTCCGCCTCAAGGTAGGCGCAGCGTTTTTCGAACAAGAGCTCCGGACGCGGCTTGACGCGCTTGGATACGACCTCGATGAAGAGGCAGGCTATCCCGGCAGCGCGCTGTTTCACGGTAAGACATTCGAGATTTTTCCCGCCGGCGCACTCGGTCCGTTCAGAGTAGAGCATTCCGATCGGACGATATTTCGGATCGTGGCGTTCGACCCGATGGAACATGACATCGTTTTTGAGACCGAAGAGCTTTTCATCGACCCGATGTCAGAGCGGCAGCTGTTCGGGAGTAAACGCGGAAAGCGCTCGACTTTGTTTGACTATTGTGGTCGGGCCAAGTGGATCGCGGATGCAGGGGTTGCAGCGCACGCCGATAGCTGGCTGAGCACGATCGAGGAGGCGGCCGGTCGCTCGGACAGAGAGCGCGAGTACCTTGGCAGGCGCGAATGGAAGCAGGCGACCAGGCGTATGAAGGTGCTGTCTCAGAAGGCACCTTTCACTGCGACGCCGGATTTTTCGAAGGTCGCCTCGCCGAGGAAGGCTCTCCGCGCTTTTATCGACGAGGCGCGACTCGCTGGTTCGCGCCTCATTTTGGTTGCAGCGCACGAGGAAGACCTGCGCGCCATGGAGCGGATGAGCGGAGTTAAGGCGGAGCGCTTTCCTGACTGGAGCGAGGCCACGACCGGACGCAGTCGCGAAGCCGCGCTTCTGGCCGATTTCGATAGCGGTTTTGTCGAGCCTGGCCGGAAGCCTTTTGTCGTCGTAACGGCCACCGACGTGCTGGGGAGCAGGGCTCATCATCCGCAGCCCATGGCCAGGGTTTGGAATGCCGCTTTTGACCGCGCGGACGTACCGGAACTAGGTGCAGTCGTCATTCATCTGCAGCGAGGACTGGCTTCGCTCCATGGATTGCAGACCGTGGCAACGGGGGGCCTGTCGTCGCGCGAAATGATCAGGCTCGCATTTGCGGAAGACGATGCGGTTCTCGTTCCGCCCGCCGACTTGGCTCTGATCTGGCCATACGCGTCGGAGCTCGGCGGGCTGACGCTGGACAAAGCCGATGGAAGTACATGGTGGGCCCGGCGCAGTGAGGCGGAGCATGAAATTCAAACCGCCGGAAAGCGGCTCACCAAGCACATCAGCCAGCGTCGCCGCCGGCGGGCTCCGAAACTTGTGCCTCCGGGGCCCCCGTATGAGCGGTTCGTCGCGCGGTTTCCGTATTTTGCGACGGTCGATCAAGCGAAAGCCATTCGAAACGTCCTGGATGATCTTGCGTCCGGCCGCCCCATGGACAGGGTCATTTGCGGGGACGTCGGCTTCGGCAAGACCGAGGTAGCTTTGCGCGCGGCGGCTGCAGTCGTGCTATCAGGTAAGCAGGTAGCGATCGCGGTACCGACGACCGTTTTGGCAAGGCAGCATGTCGCGACCTTCCGTAAACGTTTTGGCCCGTTCGGTATCGAAATCGGAAACTTGTCGCGAGCAGCTTCGGCCTCGAAGACAAGGGAGGCGAAGGAGGGGCTGAAGAGCGGAAAATTGAAGATTGTGGTCGGAACGCAGGCTCTCGCCGCGAAGGACGTCAAGTTCGCCGATCTTGGCTTGGTCATCATCGACGAGGAACAGCATTTTGGTGCGGCAGAGAAGGCGAAGCTTTCAGAGCTCGCTAAGGGTATTCATACTCTTTGGATGAGTGCCACGCCAATTCCGAGGACTCTCGCCGCAGGTCTGGCGGGTTTCAGGGATCTCAGCGTCATTGCATCTCCGCCGGTTCACCGACTTCCGATCGTCACCAAGATCGCTCCGCTTTCGGATGCTGCTATCGCCGCGGCGTTACTGCGCGAACAAAGGCGCCACGGTCAAAGCTTCCTTATCTGTCCACGCATTCAGGATATCGATCCGATGCTGGCGCGAGTTCAATCGCTGGCTCCGGATCTCCGCATCGTCTGTCTCCATGGCAAGTTGCCCGTTGACGAAATAGACGACCGAATGATGAGCTTCGTCGAAGGCGAGGCAGACGTTCTGCTGGCGACCAACATTGTGGAGAGCGGTCTCGATATCCCGCGTGCGAATACGATCGTGGTCTGTTGGCCCGACAGGTTCGGTCTTGCGCAGCTCCATCAGCTTAGGGGAAGGGTGGGCCGCGGCGGGATACGCGCGTTTGCGTACTTGCTGACCGACTCTGACTCGGAGCGATCCGAGAAGCGGTTAGCTGTTCTCGAAGAGTTCAGCAGACCTGGCGCTGGTTTCGCCATCAGCGCGCGCGATCTCGACCTCAGAGGAGCCGGTGACCTGCTTTCGGAGCGCCAGTCAGGCCATGTGCAGGTGTTTGGACCCGTGCTCTACAGTCACCTTCTGAAATTGGCCTCTGAAAGAGTCGACGACAGGACAGCCGCCCTGTGGGTGCCCGATCTAAATCTCCCGATCGCGGACATGTTGCCGATGAACTACGTGCAATCGGGGCCGGTCCGTTTGGAAATCTACGCCCGCGCCGCCAGATGCCGAAGCGAAGACGAGCTGGACGACCTGGAGGAGGAGACCTCACGTCGCTTCGGCAAATTGCCGCCGGTCGCTCGCGATTTCTTTGCCGTAGCAAGGCTCAGGATCGACTGCAGGCGAAGAGGAATCGTAAAGCTCGATGTCGGACCGGAGGCCATTGCGGCGACATTCCTGCCGGGACGACTGCGGAAGTCCAGGAGGCGATCGCTGCAACGCGACGGCGATCGGGTCGTGTATATCAGCAAGGGACGAGAGGATCCACTTGGAACGGTTGAGGAGTTCCTCGACGCTCTGGACGAGTGATCGTGGCCAAGGCTATTGACCGACTTTTCGGCTACATGACCTCGATGTCGGGCATTTGCGGGTATGTCTGCTCTCAACTGTACAGTAGCACTGCGCACTGTCGCCGCTTAGCGGAAAGCAAGGTTGGAGAGTTATTCACAGACTTGCAAAGGAAACATGAGGTTGAGCGGCTGCGAGCGATTGAGCATTCGCTTGGGCCTCCACCGTGCAGGGGAGTTGTTGCGATGGGTTCAAAAATCGAGGTACGCGGAGTGGAAGGAAGATAGGCGGCGCCGTGAATCGATTGACGCGATAGATATCATCTGAGAATTCAGACTGCGACGAAGAGAAAATGATTGAACTCGTCGAATTTTGGAGGAGCTGCGATTTAAGTCAACCCCCATACGTTCACCACGCCGACCGATCATACATTGATGAAGCTAGGAATGTTAGTAAAGTCATCGTCGAAGCCATCGCGCATTCGTCGAGCACCCTACCTTTGTTGACGAGAACGACAGTTCGCTTCACCTCGGGCTCTTGCCCGTTCCGTTTCAGGGCAATCTATCGATGGCGGATATTTTCGTCATCATGCTCAATCCCGGCCTCGGTCTGAGTGATTACCAGACCGAGGAATAAAGCACGCCGAGCGGGGTCCGCTTGATCATAACGCAGGGCGCTCGACTGCTTGGCATCTATGACAGCCAGATCGCGTTTGGGCAGTCGCGCGTGCTCCTGGTCTGGATCAGGCTCATCATGTCGAATGGGCGTTCCATCGTGTTGCAGCGACAGCTCGGCGCGGACGCCGCGAGATACTCTGGCCTTGAGGACCAGGTCGATAACCATTGGAAAGAGTTGTTGGGGGCGGCCGCGCTTTCGACGTTACTCGCCGTCGGGACTGAAGTGAATTCGGGGGCGGACGCTAGTAACACCGACAGCGACATCATTTAGATGCTGTGGCGTGGCGCTGGAGACTCGCTAAATCAGACCGGCCTGGCAGGTTGTTCGCCGCAATCTCAACATCCAGCCAACGTTGACAATCCGGCCGGGATTTCCGGTAAGAGTGATCGTCAATCGCGGCCGGTGCTCGAGCCCCACAGGGGCTAAGGACGATGGCTCAGCTTAAGCTCGGCGCGATCGCGGACGACAAGCCCACCAAACTGACGCTTGAGCTGCCGGCCAGCGTGCACCGCGACCTCCTCGCTTATGCCGAAATCCTCGCCCAGGAGACCGGACAGCCGATCAACGATCCGGCCAAACTGATGGTCCCGATGGTGGCGCGGTTCATGGCACCGGACAGGAGCTTCTTGAGGGCGCGCCGCGCGCGTCATCGCGCGAGGCGCGGCGAGGGGTAGCGCTCCGCAAGCATCGTCAGGAACGCGTTCAAGGCCGGACTTGCGTTGTTGGCCCGCCAATAGGCCGAAAACGCGAACCGGCTTGGGCCGCTGTCATCGCGCAGGTCCCGATAGACCAAGCCGGCAAAATTGGCCCCGAGATCGGATTCGAGCACCAGGCTGACACCCGCCTGCATGCTGATCAGGCTCTTGATGATGCCGCGGCTGACGTCGTGGCGCTCGATCTTGGGACGATCGTCAGGTGCGACGAGCTTCGAAACCAACAACTCTTCGAACTCGCGCCCGGGATCGTAATGGCTGAGCAGCACCGTCTCGCCGCGGAGGTCGGTCCAGCAGATGCTCTCGCGCGCCGCGAGCGGATGGTCCTGAGGTAAGACCACGACCACCCGCTCGCTCCACAGCGCCAAGCGCTCGCAGTCCACGAGCGGCAGGCTGCCGGTGACGATCGCGCCATGCGCGCGTCGGTGACGGTGACGATGTCGGGCGACGTATTCGCCGTCGACCAGCGGAATGCACCACATGTCCTTGCGCCAAGGCTTGAGGCCATTTTCGGCCAGGCGCCGCCGAACCGTCTCGTGCGACAGGCTCGGTGAGCTTGACCATCGCACCTGCCAGCAGCTTTACCGTCCAGCGGGCACGGCCCTTTGGCGGACTGGCGCAGGCTGTCGCCACCAGCAAGGCTTCTTCCGGTGAGTTTGCGCTCCGCTCCGGAACGCGGCTCCTCGCTCAGCGCCCGCTCCAGATTACCCTCCACAAAGCGCCGCCGGGTCCGGTACACGGTCGAGCCGCCCACGCCGACGCTCCTCGCGATCTCCTCGTCGCTGGCTCTGCCATCGGCGGCCAGCAAAATCTGCTTGCGGGACGCATGCTTGCCGCCGCTGAGCAGCGCCCTGAGTTCGGTGCGCTCGATTTGGCTGAGTTCGACCCGATAGCGTACATTCATGGCGTGCCTCCTCGTTCGAGGCACGCACGAACAACTGAATCGGATGGCCGGCGTGAGTCCTACGGCAAAAACCTTCACGCCCAAGCAGAGGCAGTATCTGGCTTTTATCCACCTCCATACCCCCGCTGGATCGCAGGCCCCCGGCCGAAGCCGATATGGAATATTTCCGCATCAGCCCCCCGTCGGTTCACCAGATGGTGCTGACGCTGGAACGAGCTGGCCTCATCAGAAGGCAGAAGGACGCCTCGCAGCATCGAGGTCCTCGTTGATCCGAAACACCTGCCGGAGCCAATCTGACGGCCAAACGCAACCCGTCAAATCAGTGTGCAGAGCCACTAGAGATAGCTCGTGGTGGGTTGACTTCAGCGACAATGATACGGGGTACGGACGGGAGCAGTTGAAGCCATTGCCACCTCCATGCCATCGTCGTCCGCGACGTACAGGACCCGGAAGGAGTAGAGCGCGATCGGCCCTTTGTTCACGCTCGGCGGATTGCTTACCTTACCGCAGGTGATGGTTGTATTTTGAGATGATCCAATATCTTCGAGCCTTCGCTGAACGACTTCGACCAGAATTTCTCCGCGAAGTCTAGGTGGCACTTCAGTAGCTCAGAGGGATTTTTGGCCTCGGCAACGCTATTCAGAAAATTGGCCTGATCGTGCAGAGAAGAAGCAGCCAATCTGAATCCGTCCTTTAGTGCCGTAACGAACAGGTTTCTTGTCGCTTCGATTGATTTTTGCCATTCCGGAAACGTAAATGAAATGCTCGATGTAGCCGCCGCCGATTCTCCAACGCCATCGGCAGCGCCACCTGCTCCAGAGGCTGATGCCTGAGCCAGCTCGGGCCCTGGACGTGCCCGCCGTTCGCGTTTCTCGTCTTCGGCTGTGGTCGCGGGCATTCGACATCTCCTAGGGTTCGCTGATCAGTTCCGATCGTCAACCTTCAGAAGGTACCACAACCTCAAACGTGTCATACCTACCTCATTTGGTACCGCCTGATCGCAAGGAAAAAGCACGACGTCCACCGGACGATACAGCGAGAGCACGACATACCAGCAAATTGCGCATTCTTGTGCGCGCCATTTGTCGGAATGCTCACCCGCTCCCGGCCCAGAGGCTGAGAACCGCGGCAATCGCGTTGAGGATGGGCGCCGGCTGCGCGTAGAGATAGAAAAGATCTCCCGGAATGAGACTTTGGAATGAGCTGTGCGTACAGCGCCGCCATGAATTCGAAGGCGCGCGCGTCCGGTGTTCCTCACAACCGCCGCCGGATTTCGATCAGCTCCTCATCGGGGATGTCACAGAATAGCTTGCAGGACGCGAAGTCGTCAGCCGCATTGCGCCCGTAAAGGTTCAGAACGAGCGCCTGATTTGCGGCAGACATCGTCGACTCCTCTCGATCTGGCGTGATAGGCTGACCTCGGAAGGAATAAGGCTGATGCATGAACGCAGAACTCTCTCGAAACGGTTGAAAGCCGCACTCCAGAACAAAAAAGTGCAAGACAACGCGAAACGGCAAGCCTCGGAATCTGCTGCGGCGGAAGCCGCTAAAAAGGATCGCCTCAAGCAGGAACCAAAACAGTTCTGGAGCGAGGCCAAAGGCGGTATCAGCGGGGGGCCGTCGTCAGCGTCAACGTATCGATCAACGAGCACGGCATCGAATATCTCTTGAGCTTCGAAAATGAGGTCGCCCCGGCGACCGGCAGCACATTAATCACCCTGACACGAGATGAGAAGCCAGCGAGAGATGACCCGAAACTGCACATAGGCGTTAACGCCTGCGGCAAAGGTCACGTGCGCTATCCCAGCTCCACCGGGGCAATCGAGTTCGATCGGTTCACGACCATACAGGATAAATACGCCGAATTCCTCGTCGTGCTCATTGAGCGGCTTTACGAATCGAAATGATGATGGTGGGCTTCGCCGGGTATTGAACCGATACATGCACCGTTATGAGCGGCCGGCTCTATGCTCGCGCGCCACGCCTTCATGACCTAGGACAGTAGCGACGCTTCTGCAGGCAGCACGCTTGCCGGTCGACTATGCCCGGACGGTCACTTCAAATTCCCCCGGGAGCGGTCGGTTAAAATCCCCCACCTGTGAAGCAGGATACGGATGGATTGTTAGTTTGACTTTGTTTCGCGGGCAAGGGTTTCGGCGGCCTGCTTGAGACGATAGCTGCGACCATCGAACTCGAGCAGATGGCAATGGTGCATCAGGCGGGAGGATCGTCGTGCTCATGGTGTTGTCGCCGAGGTATGTTCCAGTCCTGTACGACCCGATTGGAGGTGACCATGACGCTGCGGCGCAATTTATAGCGCTGATGGATCAGGGTCTGCAGCAGTGCGCCGGCGTCGTCGAGAATGGTGCAGAGAGGAACAAATCGTCCAGTACGAGGAGATCGCAGTCGATGATGTTGCGCAGCCGGACCTCGCGCTGCGCGACGGGGCTCAGGGCGTAGCGATGGAAGAAGTCATCGGTCTCGATATACTGGACTTTGTGTCCCTGCAGGATCGCCTGATAGGCAATCGCCTTGGCGATGTGCGACTCCCCGGTGCCGGGTTGCCAACGAGCAGTGCGTTCTCGCCGGCGGCCATGAACGCCAACGTGTGGAGCTGGAAGGAGGTCTGGCGCGGCAGTCTTGGATTGAACGACCAGTCGAACTCGGCGAGCGTCAGCTTTTCGTCGAGCCCGGATTGCTGGTAACGGCGCTCGATGAGGCGGGACTGACGACGATCCTGGCGCCAGAGCTGGCCGGGGTTGCGCAGGCGACACGAGCGCGGATTGCGGTGGTGTCAGAGCTAGTGGGATCAAAGCGGATGTCCTCGCCGTCAACCACCAGAAGTAAGAAGGCGTAGAACTGTAGCCATCGTCGTACTTGCGGGAGCGCATGCGTTCGAAGTCCAACCGACCTTGTCGGCTATCACGCAGCCCCGGTTGTCGGTTTGAGACAATTCAGTACAAGGGCGCTACGTCGATTCAACCCTTTTGAAGATACTTGTATCGAGCGCTTGCAGAAGCGCCGCAATTTCAGTTCGGCACGCTGCTTGCTTCATTGGAAGAACATCACCGAGCAATCGGTGATGTAGGGGCGGCCCCAGCGCATGATGCCCGGCGCTGGGCCGCCTCTTATACTCTCTGAGCGCGACCGGCACGAGCCGTCATGAAATCGCATGTTGGGACGGGTGCCACTGCGGTCGCATTTTCTCACTTGAGAGCATCCGCTGCGACCCTAAACGGCAATCAGATTTCAAATTGTTAGGAGTAGCTCTATGAGAGAAACGGAAGCTCCTTCGAAGGCGACTCCCGAATGGCTCAAATCACTCAGCGAGATGCCAATCAAGTTATTCGTATGGACATCAAAGTTGCTGCCGCCAACGGATCTCCCGAACGGGGGACGCGGGTATCCCTCGGCAGCAAGCAAGCGGCTCCGGCCCGCCGGTCCCTCCGAAGCCGCGGCACCGGAGCCGTCCCCTTCTCCTGGCCGCACGAAAGCACGGCAACTCGCCGCGTCAAGCCGACATAAATCTCGCAAAGCACGGGACCAGCATCCTTTCGGCCGTCTGCATTTCAGCCAGACCTCCAGCTCGCGCCGATCGCGGAAAGCGGCGCTCAATGCTCCCGAATCACAAACGCAGGAACGGACTGGAAGCGACACGGCGCCTCTCGTGGCTACCGCTCCGCCGCTCAACGCCCCAGCCCCAGCGGTGGAGCGGATAGTCGCTTGGCCGATCCAGAAAGCTCACCGGGAGCATGCGGTGGGCAAAGAGTACACCATGATACGCTCATTTGTGCTATTGCTCTTTGCCGTCGTATCGCTGCCGGCTCACGCGCAGTTATCAGCCCCGTCTATATGGGTGAACCAAAGAGGCTCGGTTCTTTCGATCCAAACGCTGGACGCATTGACAGGCAATTTCACAGGAACGTATGTGAATAACGCGGCTGGATTTTCTTGCCGAGGACAGCCTTACGCTATGGCGGGTAAGGTCGCGACGAGCAAAATAGATTTCTACGTCAATTGGACATCACCCACAGCGCCGAACTGCAGAACAATCACGATCTGGAATGGCCGTATAGCCGGTGACACAATTCCAACGCGCTGGAAGCTGTACTATGTAGGGTCGGACTGGAACTTCCACAGAATGATCGGCGGGGACCTCTTTACGAAGAGGTAGACCAACAGCGAACCGGCACTATGATGGCGGGGGCTTAAGGCGCGTTGGCTGGCCCGTGACAGCTCGGTTGCCTTCGATCTTCTTCAGCAATAGTTTGCGTAGGAACGCCGGTTCGGCAATTTGAATTTCCTTGCCATCATGCAGTCTGCCGATCGCGGCAAACAGCTTGCGAATATCATACGTCGAGTTGAACACCTCCGGTACACCGCGTTCGATTGGGAGAAGTGTGTAGGCAGCCTCCATCGCCGTGCGAACCGAATATTCGGTCGTGAAGACACAATCTCGCTCGGCTGATTCCGCGAATTGCCCGATGAAGGCGAAATTGACGGCCCCCTTAGGCACAACATCTGGCCGGTCACCCGCCCGCCGCGGCATGAAAAGAGAGGTGACGTAGGGCATCATCACCGGCACCGTGTTTGCACCCGTCGCGGCGAGTTCCGGTACGTCCTCAACAGGCACACCGAGGTGATAGAGCCATTCCTGCGTGATCTCCTCGCCTGTGCAGGCTTGCATCGGTTTCTTCGCGAAATCGCCGGCTTTGTAGACGAAGAGGCCATAGAGCCAGACGACGATCTGGTCGCTGGGCTGGTGCTTGAAGTGCGGCTGGCGGTTTACAGTCCAACTAAGCAGCCAGCTCGAATCTTTCGCGGTAACGATCCCTCCCGTGACGACCTTGCCACTGAACGGATCGCGTTTGGCGACCTTGCCGATATAATTCGGAATGCGCGCGTCCAGGGTCGTGACCGCCGATTCCCATTTGGTTGCAGGAATATTGCCGCCGAACACGTCGGGGCGGCCGAAGGCGACGTCCTTGGCCGCAATACGCCGCCACAGATCCCAGGCGGGCGCCGGGCCTTCGTGGAGCCCGGCAGGCGTGTGATGGTCGCCGTTGTCCGAATTTTCGGTCAGCGACCCGATCGTCATGAATACAAGATCGTCGGTGCCGAGATCGACTCCGCCCGCGACGCCCCCCTCCAGCCAATGGATGCGTGTGGCCTGCTTGCATCCGGGCTGTATCTCGAAATCGACATCGCTGACTTCGACCCCGTAGCGGAAGGCGACGGCTTGCTCCTCCAGCCATTTGCACAGCGGCAGAACGAGCGATTCATACTGGTTGTATTTGGTGAACTTCAGCGCGCTGAGATCCGGCAGACCGTTGATATGATGGATGAACCGATGCAGATAAAGCTTCATCTCCAGGGCGGTATGCCATTTCTCAAAGGCGAACATCGTCCGCCAATAGAGCCAGAAGTTGCTGTTGAAGAATTCCGTCCCGAACACTTCGTCGATGCGCTTGTTCTCCATCTCCTCACGGGAGGCAAGAAAGATGGCGATCAATTCCCTCTGCGCCTTTTCGCTCAACTTGAAGAGGCCATCAGTGTGTGCATCCCGTCCCCGGTTCACCGTCGCCCGCTGCAACGAGTAGTTCGGATCATCCTTGTTCAACCAGTAGAACTCGTCGAGCACGCTGGCGCCCTCGATTTCCAGCGACGGGATTGACCGGAACAGATCCCATAGACACTCGAAATGATCCTCCATCTCGCGGCCGCCTCGGATCACGAAGCCCCTTTCCGGGTCTTGACTACCGTCCAACGCCCCGCCCGGCAGGTTCAGTCGCTCCAGGATGGTGATCCGGTCACCGCGCATATGCCCGTCGCGGATCAGGAAGGCCGCGCCGGAAAGCGCCGCCAGACCCGAACCGACGAACCACGCTGTTTTGTTGTCCACACCTTCGGGTTTGCGCGGGCGGGCAAAAGCTTCGTAATTTCCGCTGCTGTAATACATGGCAACATCCTATCCGATTGGCTTGGACAATCAGTTGGTGTTCATCAAAAGATGTTCTCCAGCGCCTGCCATTTGTGCGGGAAGCCGGTCGTCAGACCGCCATCGATGACGATCTCGGAACCGGTAAGGTAACTGGATTCGTCGCTGAGCAGGAACAAGACGGCCTGTGACACTTCCTGCGGCTCGGCTGCCCGCCCGAGTGGAATGGGGAAAAGGGAGGAATCGAAGTTCTCGGTCATTGGGGTGGCGACGAAGCCGGGATGGATTGAGTTGACGCGGACGCCCGAGGCCGCAGCCTCGAGCGCAGCGGACTTGGTTATGCCCCGCGCGCCGAACTTGGAAGCGACATAGGCGTGGAGCCCAGCACTACCCCGCAGCCCCTCGACCGACGAGATGTTGACGATCAAACCTCCACCCGCTCGGCGCATGGCCGGCAGGGCCGCCCGCATTCCGAGGAATACACCGGTCAGATTGACGGCAAGGGTTTTATTCCACTAATCGAGCGGGAACTGCTCGATCGGGGCAATGCTGGCGATGCCGGCGTTGTTGACCAAGCCGTGCAGCGCGCCGAAGCGGCTCTCCGCGCTCGCGATCGCGTTGCACCACTCCTCCGGCTCGGAGACGTCCTGACGAACATAGAGGGCGGACGTGCCAAGTTGAGCCGCGAGCGCCTCTCCTTCTGTGTGACGAACATCAGTGATTACGACTTTCGCCCCCTCAGCTACCAAAAGGCGCGCATGAGCGGCACCCATCCCGCGAGCCCCGCCGGTCACCAGAATGACTTTTTCGTTCACACGACTCTTGACATGATCCTTGCTCGTCTGTTGATCAACGGCGGTTCTTCCAAGCATCGAAGCGGACGTGGGGTCATGCTGGCCCTTGTAAAAGCGTGAGACCGGACGAGGAACGTCGAGCAAGCCGAACACGGCGGTCTGCGCCACGCGCAGGGAGTATTTGTAGGGCACCATCGCCATCACGACGCGCGAGCTGTCGAGAATGTGCGGAATGCTCTCTGACTCGCAGCCGACGGGTCGCCCTCGTTGATGAGATAGGCCGCTGCCGCCAGGCCGGCGATGCCGGTTCCAACCAAATAGGTGTTGCGCGGAGCCGCCTGCTCTGTGGATCAAGGGGGACAAGCGGGACGCAGAGCACATGAGGTTCTCCGGCGTCTGGCAATTGGAATATTGAGGCTGTGCAATTGGCGCGCCGAAAACCTGATCGCGAGAAAGCTCCCGTGACTGCTCCCTGCACAACCAGCCTCGCGCCGGAAGCCCTCCGGAACTCAACCGCGACTGATGTCCGTCGCCATTGCGTTTCTGACTATGAGCAGCGTTGATCTGGATCGATCGAGCAAGTCATACTCAATGGTCATGCTTGCGAGAACAGGTGCGAGCCCTGCTGGAAGGAAGGCAATACTATCTCCTTGCGCGCCGAGCCGGCGGAATGGGTGCGCCGCCGTATCGGATGTCGGACATCAATGTCCTCAATCGGGCAAACGAGTAGACAACAAGTCAAGACGGAAGGGACGGAAGTTGCCGGTCGTCTCTCGTGCCGAACGCGACATCTGTACAGATTAGATTATTTCCGTCACCTGCAAACTCTTGTAGTTGACCGGCGCTACGTTCTCCGGGCCGAATCGCTTTCAAGCCTACCCTCCCAGTCACGAGCACAATCAAGACTGCAAAGGAGAACTAAAGCGATGTCGCCACTACGAGCAATTGCCAGTTGGCTGGAATCACAAGACTTGGACGTGCAACTCGAGTTCGCGGCATTCGCGACTGTGTCGATTTTCGGGGACAGTGACGTTCTCACGCTTGGCGGGCCGGAGCAGCTCGAAACTCTTCAGCGATGGTTGACTGAGCCGGAATTGGCATCACACACGGCCGCAAGCCGTGCTCTGAACTTCCGAGTCTCCTTCGAGTACTTTGCCGCGGGTAGAATTACGGGCGCCGGATGGAAACGAACCGAAGAGCTGTTGCGCAAAACTATGGAAGAGGCTAAGCGCGACGGGAAGTTCGCGGCTGCGCGCAAGGCGCAAAGGAAGCTTCAGCTTTTGCCCGCCCGAAAAGAGAATTGGCATCGTGTCGCGAAATCCTGGAATGGATTTGCTGCAACTTACCTAACCCGCAAGGCCCTCACTAATTGGAGCGCCGCCGTGAATCGCCGGGGCCTGAAGGTCATTTCAAGTGCCGGCTGTCCTCCATTGGTGCCCTCGTTCGCCACATCGCGGACACCCTTAGTTCTGATAGCCCCCCGCGATTCCACAGTTGGCTATGGGCAGAACCCGTTAAATGTAATGCTTCTGCATTGACAATACGATCCTGATTCGTTTTTGGAAGGGGCAACAATCGTGCGGAAAAATTTGTTTTGGCTGAGCGACGAACAGAGGAGCCGGATCGAATCGTTCATGTGTTGAAAAGCTGCCGCTGGTGCGATTGCCCGCCCGAGTATGGTCCTCCGACGACGATCTACAATCGGTTTGTGCGCTGGGCGCGGCGCGGGGTCTGGAAAACCTGTTCCGAGAGCTTGCCGGCCAAGGACGCACTACGGAGACGCGAATGATTGACTCCACGCACGTCAAGGCGCATCGCTCGGCAGCGGGCGGAAAAAGGGGGAGCACAAGGTCTCTTCACTCTCCCTGCATAAGTTACCGCTGGCGTGGTCCGCAGTGCCGCGCGCACGCGAAGAGCCGTTGGTGAGGCGCGCAAAGCGCTGCTGGCTCATGCGCGGCCTAAGGTTCTGGCGCTCAACATGGCTGGTCGATCGCCGGAATCTTTTTACCACAGGGGCTTACCGCTGCTGCAGGCGGCGGCGAATCTATTCCGCCTTTTTCTGCGCGCGTTGAACCGATTGACGTTGATTAAGCGCATAGTTGATGGCCTTCGTAGCGCAAAGGGGATGCCCTCGTCGACGCCTCTCAACTCTCAACGTTGGTAACTTTACGACGGTGCTTCGACAGGGCTTCGTTATCAGGGAAACACGATGACGAGGAGCCATCCACGATGACAGTGAGAATCGACGTAAGCTCTTCAGAAACACTGACCTATGAAGGAGGTGTCAAGGTCAACCTTGAGCCGGGCCAGGCGGCAGTTGCTCAACTGATTGCTCATAAGGGGACTGCCAAGGTTCTCGTGGAATACGTCTCGTTTGAGAGGGCGCACTGCCGGGGATCATAATCCTCCATTTGACGGACATCAGGCCCTTGGCACGATCGTTGCTGGCTTCTTAGGTGTGAGCAGTCAGACACAGCGATGGAGTACGGGGTTTATGAGCACAGAAACCAATGAAATTGTGGGGAACTGGTGCCGTTCTGCTGCTGTTTTTCTACCGTTCTCCTGAGCGTTCGGAATGCCGAGTGACACCACCGCCGCCGAATGAGACAGCGCGAAAGTCGGTCCTGATAGACCTCGCTTTGCAAGGCGGCGGTTCACACGGCGCGTTCACCTGGGGCGTCCTCGATCGTCTCCTGGAGGAGCCCTGGCTGAAAATTGAGGGAATCTCCGGCACCTCAGCTGGCGCAATGAATGCTGCCGTGCTGGCTTGTGGATGGACAAACGGCGGCACCACAAGTGCTAGGGCTGCGCTTGATGCCTATTGGGAGCGCGTGTCGCGCGCGGCCGCGTTTAGTCCATTGCAACGCTCTCCACTAGATCGTCTAATGGGCCGCTGGACGCTCGACACCTCACCCGCTTACATGGCGTTCGATCTGATGTCGCGGATCCTCTCTCCCTATGATCTAAACCCACTCGGCTTCAACCCGCTACGCAACATCCTTGCAGAAAGCATCGACTTCGATTGCCTTAAGCAAGCCCCCATGAAGCTGTTCGTTACCGCAACGACTGTGCGCACCGGCCGCGGCCGGATCTTCCGCAATGCGGAAATAACACCCGACGTGTTGCTCGCTTCGGCCTGTCTGCCAACGATGTTCCAGACGATCGAGATCGATGGTGAGCTTTACTGGGATGGCGGCTACGCTGGCAACCCCACCATCACCCCGCTGGTTCGAGAGACTGACGGACACGACACTATCCTAGTGGAAATCAATCCGCGTGAGCGGGCCGATTCGTTGCGTTCTGCAGCCGAGATCCAGAACCGCCTCAATGAGATTTCCTTCAATTCGCCGCTTATGAAGGAGCTACGCATGATCGCTTTGCTGCGCCAGGTTGCCGATCCGGGCAGCGGCGAAGGCGCACGCTGGGCTGGGATGCGAATGCACCGCATCAAAAGCGATCGGCTCGCAGAGTTCGGCGCCTCATCGAAACTGAATGCCGAGAGCAGGTTCATCGCGCTGCTCAGGGAGGAGGGGCGACGCTGCGCCAAAGAGTTCCTTTCTCGACATGGCGATGATCTTGGCCGGCGTTCCACCGCTGACCTGGATGTGCTGTTGGCGGAGTGCTGAGCCGATGACGCTGATCGGACTTGTCGGTGTGCTTGGCGGGTTGGGTCTTTTGATCGCATTCGCGTTCCGCGGCTGGAGCGTGCTGCTGCTCGCGCCGATCGCCGCACTCGTTGCGGCGCTGTTCTCCGGCGAGCCGCTCCTTGCGCACTGGACTCAAACTTTCATGGGCAGTGCCGCCGAGTTTCTCGCACGCTTCTTCCCGCTGTTTCTGCTTGGCGCAGTATTCGGTAAGCTGATGGAGGACAGCGGCTCCGTGACGGCCATTGCGACCTTCGTCACGCAACGGCTAGGCCCCCATCGGGCCATGCTGGCCGTCGTAATCGCTGGCGCGCTAGTCACCTACGGGGGCGTCAGTCTATTTGTCGCCTTTTTCGTCTTGGCACCTATGGCCCAGGAGCTGTTTCGCACCGCAAATATTCCGCGACGACTGATGCCTGCGGCAATCGTGCTCGGCACCTCGACCTTCACCATGTCGGCACTACCCGGCACGCCATCAATCCAGAACGCGATCCCCATGCCTTTCTTCGGCACGACGCCATTCGCCGCACCAGTGCTCGGCATTCTGGCGTCGCTGATCATGTTCGGGTTCGGACTGTGGTGGCTCAGTCGCGAGGAGAGAGCGGCCAAGAGGATCGGCGAAGGGTTTGGCGGCGGCGCACCAATGTCAGCTGATCGTCTCGCAAGTGACGATAGATTGCGAGAACGGACCGCCACTGCCCGAGAGTTTGATCCCGCGGAAATCGTGCATGGCAAGCAAACCGACTTACCACCGCCAATCACACTCGCAGCCTTGCCCCTGGTTGTGGTGGTCGCCGTCAATTTTGCGATGTCGCTGTTCATCCTGCCCGCAGTCGACACGCGCTATTTGGCGGATTCTCAGTTCGGCGGCGTCTCGCTAGCGGACGTAGGCGGCGTATGGGCGGTGCTCACCGCGCTCACTTGCGCCATCGTCACAGTCGTCGCAGTTAGTCACGGACGACTGCCGGCTCTCCGTGCAACCGTGGACGCCGGCGCCAATGCGGCGGTGCTACCTGCCATGAATGTTGGGAGCCTGGTCGGATTCGGAGCCGTCGTGGCCGCAATGCCTGCGTTCGCAGTGGTACGCGATGCCGTTCTCGGTATCGGCGGAGGCCCTTTGGTATCGCTTGCGGTCGCCACTAACTTACTGGCCACTCTAACTGGGTCGGCATCGGGCGGGCTGACGATCGCACTGGACGCTCTCGGTGCGACCTATTTAGAGCGTGCATTGTCGATAGGACTCGACCCAGGTCTCTTGCATCGCGTGGCGGTGATCGGATCGGGCACCCTCGACAGTTTGCCGCACAATGGCGCGGTGGTTACGCTACTCGCGGTCTGCGGGTCGACGCACCGCGAGAGCTATCGCGACATTGTCATTGTCGGAATCGTTGGTGCCATGATCGCGCTTGTTGTCGTGGTCGTGATCGGCTCAATGGTCGGATCCTTCTGAGCCGGCTAATGCACGAGCGATAAAGGCGCGGGTATGTCGTTGAACGGCAGTTGGTTAATCGAATCGCCCCAAAGGACAGGATGCGCGGTCAGACCCGTGACGCCCGCCGGGCTGTTCAGCCATTCGAAATACGTTTATCGAGGTGCTCGTCGAAATGTATCAGGAACTGGGCGCTTACTTATATGAAAATAGCACTATAGCCAACATGCATGCACACAATCGCGGCAACTTCAAATAGTAAAAAGGAGATGCTGCGGGCGGCCGGACTAGGCGCGCGTCCTAACTCTCACGCGTTGTGAGGCTGCTCAGCTGCGAAGGCCCGGCAAGAGATCGACGTACACACTTAGATTTTGCCAGCGCATTTAGGGCCAGTATAGTCGCCCGTGAAGAATTCGGAAGCGATTGATCCGTCGCTGTGATTTGACGTGAGCAAGTATTCGATTTTGCAAGAAAGCCGTGGGTAGGTCTTGGTTCTCTTGCGTTTTTGGATTCCGGATTTGGCGGCTTCGTGATTCCTTTGACGGCGAGATTCGCTGTTGGGGAGAACCCATGAGCCAGCCGCGCGACGATCGTCAGGACGATCTGTTTCGTCCATCTCTGGAAAAGATCATCAACCTTCGCCATCCGCTGGTGCGCCTGGCGGCGGAGATCGATTGGGACTTCCTGGCGGGACGCTTCAGCTCGGTCTGTCGCCTCGGGCCGGGGCAGCCACCGTTGCCGACACGATTGGTAGCCGGACTGTTCATCCTCAAGCACATGCACAATCTCTCTGACGAGGCGCTGTGCGACAGGTGGGTCGAGAACCCGTATTTTCAGTATTTCTGCGGCGAGGTGGTGTTCCGGCACGACCTGCCGTTCGATCGCTCGTCGCTGACCCGCTGGCGCCAGCGGCTGGGCGAGGAGCAGATCGCCGCGCTGTTGCAAGAAAGCCTCTCTCTGGCGCATCGAACTGGGGCGATCGAGACCAAAGATCTCGATCGGGTCGTTGTGGACACCACCGTCCAGGAGAAGGCGATCGCGCATCCGAGCGATGCGCAGCTTATGGCGATCGAGAAGCTGGTCGATTTGGCCAAACGCGAGGGCATCGAACTGCGCTAGAGCTATCTGCGCGTGGCCAAGCGCGCCGCCATCATGGTGGGGCGCTACACGCATGCCCACCAGTTCAAGCGCGCCCGGCGAGAGCTCAAATTCCTGCGCACCCGGCTTGGCCGCATCATCCGTGACATCAGACGCAAGATCGAGGGCGACCCTGCGCTTGAGGATCGCTTTAGTCCGCTGCTCGATCTCGCCCACCGGGTTCGCCATCAAGAGCAGCGTCAGCGCGGTCCCAAGGTCTACTCGTTGCACGCCCCCGAGGTGGAGTGCATCGGCAAAGGCAAGGCCCGGGCACCTTACGAGTTTGGCTGCAAAGTCTCGATTGCCACGCCCGCCACCGCGCCCAAAGGCGGGCAGTTCGTGCTGCATGCCAAGGCCCTGCACGGCAATCCCTATGACGGCCACACGCTCGGTCCCGTCATCGCCGATCTCGAAAAGCTCACAGGTGTCGCAGCGCGCCGCATCCACGGCGACAAGGGCTATCGCGGCCACAACTATCCCGACCGGTTCAAGGTCTGGATCAGCGGCCAGGTTCGCCGCGTCACCAAAGCCATCCGCCGCGAGATGCGGCGTCGTGCCGCCGTCGAGCCTGTGATCGGCCATCTCAAGGACGACCACCGAATGCGCCGCAACCATCTCAAGGGCCGCGACGGCGACCGCATCAATGCCGTTCTCGCCGCCGCCGGCTACAACTTCAGCCTGCTCCGCCACTGGTTCGCGGAACTTTTACGCCTCTTGCTATCCATACTCTGTCGCCGCCTATCGCAACCACACCTTGCGTAAAACACCGCTCAGAAACGTTCTTCACGAACGACTAGACCTGACAATTGTCTTGCTTGCCCAACTGGCCGCAATATTGACGTGCAACCCCGACTGAATGCCGCCCCTTCTTGGGAAAGCCCGTATCATCGATGATCCAAGCTTCGATCGGCCCGTGGCGTTCGATCTCCGGCAGCACCATCTCGCGGACCTTGGCCAAAACCTGCGGGTCCGACCAATCGCCTTGACCGACAAAATGCAACAACGACTGATGTTGCGCTGCTGTCCGCTCAGGAGCCGTCATCGCCGCCATCGGCTCGACACTCTTCCGATCGCACGGCATCATCAGCCCAGTGCAGTAATCGCGAAGCGGTTTGGCCCGTCCCGCATGCCCGATCACGCTCGCAAGACCCTCAATATATGCCGAAAACCGCGACGCTACGTCCCCCGATTTTGTCAGACCCATCTCAGCCTCCCCACGCTGAAAAGTGAGTCTTCTCAAATATATGATTCCTGTCGACAAAGGCCGCGACACTCTGACTCAGTAAGACTAGTCGGGAGCTTTGATTCTGCCGCTGCCGCGGAGCTATGGGTTCTGGGCAAGAACACCAAATGTTTGGTCGAGTTCAGGCAAGATCGGCCAGACCGCAAGAATAGGCCTGTAAGCGGAGGTGCCAGCGCGGCCGATACGTCCCCACTCCCTCACCAGGGACGAGCCACCGAATAGTGTCGGCTGAACATCGAGCTTATTGAGCCCCGCTATGTTGCGGCGATTGTCGGTGCGGGTGAGCATAATCGCGGTGTTGCAGTTTCATCCTCTTGTTCTTGGAGCCGGCAAAGTCAGACTATGACTGGCGCCGTAATGGAGGATGATCGCAATCTTCCGTGGGATAGCCATGTTAACCGCCGCGGACCGTCGACAGGAATTTGCCGACTTCGAGCTTCAGCCGATTGGTTTCGGCCGCCAGCATCCTCGCGGTCGAGAGCTCCTGCTAGGAAGCCGAGCCGGTCTCGGCGGCCGCGCTGCAAGTCGCTGATGTTCGAGGCTACTACTGAGTTCCATGGGCCGCCATCACTGATTTTCGCGCTCGAGGTTTTGCAGTCGGTATCCCTGCGCATGGCATTGGCACAGCACGAGCCTTCCAGGTCGACGAAGTGGTTGGCGTTTTTCCCGGCATAGCCATGGCCCTAAACGCGCTAGTCACCTCATCGTTGGTTCCCCTCGCTGTGACATTCTTGTTGCGTGAGTCATCCGTGGCTGCGCAGCACGCGCTGCGCAATAGCGCTGCTCACTGTACTCGCTCCCGACGTCCTTTAGACAATTTACATGCCTCCTGCTTTGCATTGTCTCGGGCTAACGTAGGCCGCTTCAAATCATGAAGCTTGTGTGAACGAATTTCAATGGCCATTGACAACCGCATTCAGAACTTCGCGCGTGGTGTTGGGCATGTCTCGCCATCATCGAACGGGTGGAAAGCGAACGTAGCACTGGATACGAAAGTGCGCCTTCGACCGAGTCCTTTGCGCCCGGTGAACGGCCTTCTCGCCATCCGGATTGAGCGCCAGCGCGACATAGACCGCCTTGTTGCGGACCAGCCCTCGTCGCGGATTTTGACCCGCAAGGCACCGAAACACTCGACCGGGTAGACTGATCGAGAGGCGGGCTCTGCCACTCCCGGACCTCGTCCTGCCTAGTTAGGTTCGATAAGTATCACTACCGGCAACCTGTCGAACTATCTCATCTAGTAGCTCTTAGCGCGAGCTCGCCGACTTTCCGCCTATCTGGCGGCGCGCGTTTCGGTTTGCGCACTAGAGTTGCCCGGCCCCTTCTGCTGCAACACCGAAGGTGCGATCTCACGCCCGACCACCGCGGCTCTTATCCCACTCTAAAGCTGCCAGCCAATCGGATGGGTAAGTCGCCAGGGGCGTCGCTAGATACTCAATATGGCATAGCGATTGCACTGATGGAAACAAAAGCGCTCGAGAAGCCGAGCACGAGCGAGCCGGGGCCGGGCTATGGATCTATCCTGAACTGTTACGCGACATGACTATCAGCGGACAGAAGCATTTGCAGCCGGCCGATATCACGAATCTGCCGATCGGCCGCGTCTTCTTTGTCTGGTCACTAGGACTCTTCCGCAGCAGCCTTGTTAGCAGGGGGCCGAAACAGAGCCCCGCGCATCCGGCGCAGCTCCGGATGTTTCCTGTTTCGTTAAGCGCCATTTGTCGTGCTCGTTTAACTCTGACAGATAGAAAACAACCCGGAAACCACATCATGCTCGCGGAGTCTGATATCACATGTGCGAATGCAGACATTCGAACAAGCACCGTCTGGACAATTGTGCTCGGCTTTGCCGCCGATCCATTGATGCGCTGGAGTTGGCCTGACGTAAGGCAATATCTTCGAAGCATGCCTCAATTCGTTAACGCCTCTGGCGGACGAGCATTCGAGCATGGCACGGCGTACGTCACAGGAGGGATCCGCGCCGCAGCCCTGTGGCTGCCGCCTGGCGTGCAGCAAGACGAGTCCGCGTTGGACGAAATAATGGCACTGTCCTTGAACCCGGAGATTGCCGAAGATATGGCGCTCCTGCGGCACGAAATGGCCGAACATCATCCGCCCGAGCCGCACTGGTACCTACCTCTCATCGCGGCCGATCCGAACTGGGTCGGACAAGGACTCGGCACATTACTGATGAAATACGCTCTTCAACGATGCGATGAGCAGGGCATTACCGCCTATCTTGAAAGCTCGAATCCTAAGCACATTCCCTTTTATCGAAACCACGGCTTCAAGATCATCGGTAGAATACAACATGGTTCCTCGCCGCCGCTCACGCCAATGTTGCGAGCAGCCAAGTAAAGCGAAGTACAAGACGCTGTTCGCATGGGCTCACCAAGCGCGCAACCGTCACGAGGGCCACCTTTCAGCACTGCCTACGTGTTCGCCGCGGATTTCGGTCGCAGTCTTGGTTCGCCAGTAGGGGCGACTTGGGCTCGCGGCGCTGCTCCATCATGTCGGGAAAGCGACCATTCCGCTGACGGTGTTCGATAAACCGGGTCGAAGCGCTACCCGGCAATCGGCCAAGCCTGGCGCCGTGCCTGGGAGCAGGTCATCCTCTTCTTCGCCTTTGCCCCAGGCATCCGCAAAATGATCTACACGACCAATGCCGTGGAGTCGATGAACCGCTCGCTGCGCAAGATCATCAAAACCCGCGGCAGTTTCCCCGACGACGAGGCCGCGATAAAGCTGCTCTACCTCGCCATCAAAAATGCCGGAATGCGGCGCCGGGGGATTGATTCGATGGGCCAACTTGCCATCCACTTCGGTGATCGATTTCCCCGCTCAGCTCGTTGAGCCTGCACATCTTCACAGACGCCGCTTACACAGAATTTCTGACAGTCCCCTGGGGAGCGCACGGTGGACCTGGCTCTCTTGGGGCCTGTCGAGGGATCGGCGACGGTCTTACCCTGCTTCCACTTTGCAACAGTCTTCTGGTTGATCCCATAGCCAGCGAGGCCTCTCAGGCTCTGTCGACTATTTTGTACTGCTCGACAGACTGCCTCGATCGTGGTGGCGCAGCGGTGTAAAACTTGTCCCGCAACGCTTCCTTGCCATTTTGACTCTCGTTACGATCTAATAAAGTAAAACCGCGAGGGTGCTGTCGCCAACGACACTTAACAACTCAGAGATCACACGATCACACTGTCTCAGCAACCGGGGTACCACAAAGGACGTTGTGCGGCCCTGCTTCAAGAGAGGCAAACGAGCGCTTCTCGCCGCGCCGGCGCAATATGTGCGCCTCAGTGTTGGGTTCCTGCCATCCACGTCGTCAATTGGACACAGGCTGAACGCGACGAATGGAGCATTCGCGGCAGACTCTCTGCCGAACGCGAACAGAGCTATCGCTGAAAGTTGGTGACGGCGGGAATCGGGAAGGCGGCATATCGTGGGGGTGCTTGACGCCTCCACTTCTCCACCGAAGGAGCGATATGCCGTGTCCAACGATAACATCATCAAGCTGATTCAGCCAGGAAACGTCGACGATCAACTCACCGAAATCTTGCGCAATGGGGCACGTGCTCTGTTGGCTCAGGCGGTCGAGGCCGAAGTCGCGGACTTTCTCGGCGAGCATGCCGATTTGAAGACTGTGGACGGCCACCAGCGCGTCGTCCGTCACGGTCACCTGCCGGAGCGCGAGGTGATGACCGGTATCGGTCCGGTCGCCGTCCGGCAGCCGCGTGTGCGCGATCGCGAGGCGAACGCCGCCGATCCCGGCCGGATCCGGTTCTCTCCGTCGATCCTGCCGCCCTACATGCGCCGGTCAAAGTCGATCGAGACGCTGCTGCCGATCCTATATCTGAAGGGGATCTCGACCGGCGACTTCTCCGAGGCGCTGGCGGCGCTGCTCGGCAAGGACGCTGCCGGGTTGTCGGCATCCGCCATCGGCCGCCTGAAGGACGGTTGGCTCGCCGAACACACCGCGTGGCAGAGGCGCGATCTGTCGGCGAAGCGCTACGTTTACATCTGGGCCGATGGCATCCATCTCCAGGCACGCCTCGAAGACGAAAAGCAGTGCATCCTGGTGCTGATCGGCGCGACGCCGGAAGGCCGCAAAGAACTGGTCGGCTTCACCGATGGCGCCCGCGAGAGCGCGCACGACTGGCGCGATCTGCTGCTCGAGCTGAAGCGGCGCGGGCTCGACGTACCGCCGCGGCTCGCCATCGCCGATGGCGCGCTCGGGTTCTGGAAGGCCGCCGGTGAGGTCTGGCCGAAAACGCGCGAGCAGTGCTGCTGGGTGCACAAGACCGCGAACGTGCTCGCCAAGTTGCCAAAGAGCCAGCAGCCGAAGGCCAAACGCGCGCTGCAGGAGATCTGGATGGCCGAAACCAAGGCCGGAGCCGAGCTGGCGTTCGACGCCTTCATCGAGAGCTACACGCCCAAATACGAGAAGGCGGCTGACTGCCTGAGCAAGGATCGGGACACGCTACTGGCGTTCTACGACTTCCCGGCCGAGCACTGGGTCCACTTGCGGACCACGGATGAGATGGACAAGCGATTTTTTATGACCGAGATGGCAATTGCGGAAATCGCGTACGTCCATTCTTTTGTTCGGCCGCGCTGCGGGCCATTCTTCCGTCCCGGCCACCGATCTCGCAGCCGCCGCGCGCAGGGGCGGTCAAGGCTGGCCGCGTTTGCGGCCACCGCAAGGCTTGGCCTTGACCGGCCCGAGCACGGCGGCATGCTGGCGTGGAACGGGACTGCATTCCTGGCTGGCACTTGCCGTCAGCGGCGATTATGGTTGTCGGGCGCGGGCGACCTCGTGGCGAAGCGTGACGCGTCGGCTGCAAGCGTCACCGGACTGCCTATTTTGTCCTGCCGAGCTGAGGCGCCCGCGCGCCGGGTTTTGGCCGCCGCGGTTTCCATTGCGCCACCAATCGTTCGTAGCTTCGCTCCGCCTGGGCGGCAATCAACATCTCACGGTCGCGCAGCGCCTTGATGTTGTAGGCATAGGCTGGTCCACGGCGGCTACCTTTCTGTTGCGGATGTCCGGCTTGAAGCTGCATCGCGCGGGTCTTGTTGGCGACCAGCGCCGGGCGCGCCCACAGGTAGTCCTCGCCCTTGGTCAACAAATGCCAGCAGAGCACCGTGAGCTTGCGAGCCACGGCCACCGCAGCGATCTGATGGCCGCGCCGGGCGCGGATCCGCACGAAAAACGCATGCAGTGGACCGGGCGCCTCGGCCGCGGCCCAGGCCGCCTCGACCAGCATGGCGCGCGCATGACTGCGGCCAATCTTGCTGATACGGCCGTGATGGGCGGCTCCCAGTCCGGACTGCCGCACCCGCGGGTTCAGCCCGAAATAGCTCACCAGCTTCTGCGGGCTGTTGAACCGGCTGATGTCGCCGATCGCGGCCACGATGCCAGCGGCGACCGCCAAGTTGACGCCGGTGATCGTCATCAATCTGCTGACCGCGGAATCGTCGATGGCGTCCTGCGCGATCTCGTGGTCGAGCAGAGCCAGGTCTTCCGCCAGACGGTCAAGCTCACGGACGTGCCGATCGATGGCCGCGCGCTCATCGTCCGGCAACTGTTGAGCGGCCAACCACGCCCGGCCGCGGGCGTTGAAAACATCGGCATGCGGGCACTTCGGGATCAGGTGCGCGTGCAGGATCGAATGCACCTCGTTCTTGAGCCGCGTGCGATGCCGCACGACCTGGTAGCGCCGCGCCACCAGCCGACGCTTGCGTTCGGTCTCCGCGTCAGGCGTCCAGATCTGCGGCAGGTACCCGGCCGCCCGCAGACTGGCGAGCGTACCGGCATCGATCTTGTCGGTCTTGACGTGAGCCTGGGCGATCGCCTTCACCTGCAGCGGATTGGCGATAATCACCCGTGCCACGAACGGCGCCAGAACCCGCGACACCGCCATGCTGTTGGCGGTCGCTTCGACCACCACCTCATCACTGGCCAGCAACGTCTTGCCAAATCCCTCCAGCGCAGTCCGCGTCATATCAATGCGGCCCGCATGTCGGAGCCTGCCGTCTTCCCAAAATACCACCTCCCCGAAAGTTCGGTGGGGATGTCCCGCTCGATGTTGAAGCTGGGAGAGCGAGCGTTGCGTGACATGGAGGTTACGCGACCTTTCGGTTGTGCTCAAGGGTGTGGCGGTTTTGAATGGCTCTCAGCGCAGCCTTCAGGATCGGCAATTGCTTCCACGCCTTCAGCCGCCTGAAGCCCTTTGCTGCTTCGATCATGCCCGCAGCGGTCCAGCGCAGGGCCATGCTTGCGTCGCGCCATCGCTTGACGTTGCCGCAGACGCGGCGGATCGTGCCGTTCATGTTCTCGATGATGTTGGTGCAGGCGAGCGATCGGCGGAGTTGCTGCGGCAGGCCCAGGCGCGTGACCATGAGGATTTCATCGAGCCCCTCGCGAATGCTGGCCGTTACCCCCGGCGCCTCACGCTCCAGGCGGCGCGCCAGGTTCTTCATCAATTGCTCGGCGCGTGCCGTAGCGTCGATCTCCCAGGCTTGACGCAGCGCCTTGCGGACCGTCGCATGCAGATGGCCCGGCAGGCGCTCGACGATGTTGCGGGCCTTGTGGATCTGACACCGTTGGATCGGCGTGTGACGGCCGAAGGTTTGGCGGATCGCCTTCGACAGCGCCTTGGCACCATCGATGATGAAGAGGCGACAGACGGTAGGATCGAGCCCACGGCCGGTCAGGTTGTCCAGCAGCGCCTGCACGGTCGCAGTATTCTCGGTGGCACCTTCGACAACCGCCAGCGGATGCTTGTTGCCTTCGCCGTCGATGCCAACGGCGGCGACCAGTGTCAGCTCATCGCGGATATGCAACCCATCGATCTGGATCGCGAGCAGATCGAGCCGCGACAGATCTGATGACATCCATGCGGCCATCCGTTCTGCCGACAACTCGACGAACCGGCGCGAGACGGCCGACTTGGATCGGCTGTCACCCAATTTTGCGGGAACGCCGCCCTCCGGCAGGCGGACCGCACGACCGAACCGGCGGGTCGAGACGTTCAGCAGCATCAGGTTCATCGCCCATTTGCCGAGCCAATCTTCCGCCCGCGCTACCTCCCAGCTCGGCAAGCTCATCTCACCGCCGTCCCGTCGACGCACACGCGGCCGCTCGACCTCGATTGTCCCGCCGTGGAAGGGAAGCCGCCCCGTGGTCCGTCCCCAGCGGTGGCCGGCTCTCTGGTCCGACCGCCCATGGCGTGGCCCGCAGAGCCGCTCGCTATCCTCTTCCATCATCTGCGTCAGGCTCGCGATCCCCGCCGTCAGGCAGAAACGGTCGAAGCTTTCCCCAACTGTTTGCCAGGCCGCTTCCACCATCGTGGTCGCATCGCTGGCCGTTGTCGTGATAGTCTTCTTCATGGCGTTGCTTTCCTTCTCGTGGATTCGACACCCCGAGCCTAACAGCTCAAGGCGAGCAACGCCGCTCCTCCTATTTCAACAGCACTCGGGAGTACGTCATGAAAGCTGATGCGCGCCTATGAGTGAGAGTCTCATCTGATCAAAGCCGTAGCAGGCAGATCAGGACCGAGTCTTGCGGGCGTCGCGGTAACGCGGCGTCTGAAGTGTAGACAGGGGCCATGTGGGGTGCGGGATTGAGCCACGAAATGCTGAATGTCACGGAGGCCGAGTGTGTTCCCGACCACGAAGGCAGAATGTGCGCCGTCGCTAAGCGAGACGGTGATGCTCCGTCGGGGTCGAAGGCCGGATCACGCATGGAAAGCACGCATCGGAACATGAGAGGCCCGACTGGGTCCACCGGAATGATCCCCGGTGGGGGATGGCGACAAGGCAACGCCGGAGCCGCCATCCGAGCTGAGGTCGGGAGTCGGACTGGTTTATATTACCGATGAAGCCATCGAAGGAAACGAGATGGGCTGAGGGAAGGAACCAGCTCGAGAGGAGCCCCAACGAGAGGGACAAGGACCGGACGCAGAGCCGGGGTGTCTTGCCGCCCAATCTCGCGAGGGTGAACGCGGCGGCCCGCAAGGCCGCCCATACCCAATTTACGGCCTTGCTGCATCATGTGAATGTCGAAGCGCTCGAACGAGCGTTCCGGCGGCAGAAGCGGCGGGCGAGCGCGGGGGTCGATGGGATCACGGTGACGGATTACGAACAGAACCTGGGGAGCAATCTCGAGGAGCTCTGTCAACGAATCCACACCAACCGATACCGGCCGCAGCCGGTCAGGCGTGTACATATCCCGAAGGCAGATGGTGGACGGCGTCCACTCGGCGTGCCGACGCTGGAAGACAAAATCGTTCAAGGCGCGGTTGCCGAGGTGCTGAGCAGCATCTACGAAGTCGACTTCATGGGGTTCTCTTACGGCTTTCGGCCGGGGCGCAACCCACATCAGGCTCTCTCAGCATTGCATACAGCGATCATGAGCCAGCACGTGAACTGGGTGCTCGATGCCGACATTCGCAGCTTCTACGACTCGATTGATCACGAGTGGCTGATGCGGATGGTGGCGCACAGGATTGCCGACCCTCGGATCCTCCGGCTCATTCGGATGTGGCTTGAGGCCGGTGTCCTTGAGAGCGGAGAATGGTACGAAACGGACAAGGGGACACCGCAAGGGGCAGGCATCAGCCCGTGCCTCGCCAACATCGTCTTGCATTACGCCCTCGATCTCTGGGTGCATCAATGGCGCCGTCGGCACGCGCGCGGTCGGGTATCGATCGTGAGGTATGCCGATGACTTCGTGATGGGCTTCGAACGGCTGGCAGATGCCCGACGGATGATGGCTGACCTCAAGGAGCGACTGGCGCGCTTTGGCTTGGCACTCCACGAGGACAAGACGCGTCTCATTGAGTTCGGCCGCTTACCGGCCATGGCTCGACGGCAACGCGGCGCGCGGCGACCAGATACATTCGCCTTCCTCGGCCTCACCCACTACTGTGGATGGACCAGGGACGGCAGATTTATCGTAAAACGCAAAACGCAGAGCAAGCGCATGACGCGAAAGTTGAAGGCGTTGCGGCAGGAAGCGTGGCAGATCATGCATGCCCCGATGGCGACACAGCACCGCTGGTACTCCAGCGTGCTGCGTGGCCACTACGGCTACTATGGTGTCCCACACAACTGGCGCTCTCTCAACGGATTCCTGCAGGAGGTCCGGCGCATCTGGCTCACTTGCCTCAGACGGCGCAGCCAGAAGAACCGGAACAAGGGCCGGGATTGGTTTGAGACTGTGGAAGCGCGTTTTCCCTTGCCCCGGCCACGTATCATTCACTCATGGGCGTAGGAGCAAACCGATGCTGGTGACTCTCGAGAAGAGCCGGGTGCGGGAAATCTGCATGCCCGGATCTGTGAGGGCGAAGCCGAATGGCTTAGCTACTCGACCATTCCCGCGCCGCAGCTCAAACCCGATTGCCCGGCTGCGACCGATCCCAGATACCGACCGCTTCGAGCTCTTTTACTGGTCGAATGTCAAAGGTCGTTGGACGACCTTCGGCAACATGGGGCGCATTACTCCCCTTACGCAAAAGGTAACTTGCGTCGCCTAGCGGTTGGTGACCTTTGGAGCGCGAGGGCGGCCCACTGCCGTCAGTTGATTCGGTTGGAGCTGGAATCGAGTGTCTGATGACAATCGTGTCATCGTCCACCAGGATCTCCTTGACCAGGAGTCGCACAATGCGCTGACGCTCCGCGACCTCCAGCGTTTTTGCCGTTTCGCGTAGTCGTGCAAGGAAGCTTGTCATGGTTTTTGCTAGACGCAGATATCCAGCGCGGTCGGCAAGTTGGGTCTCAAGCGCATTTAGCTCGGCGCTGATTGCCTGATCACGTTTGCGAAGCTCGGGCATGCGACGGCGGAGGTCGTCTAACGATATCAGTTCTTCCTGATACGCGGTCATCAAACGTTCCATGCTCTTTCGTACGCGTGCCAACTCCCGCTGCAAGTGCTCTTCACGGCGTTTGACGGGGCTGGCAGTGCGTGCCGCAGCCAATCGCCGTTCCAGTTCTTCTTGAATGAGGCGTGGATTCTCCAGCAGTTTGAGGATCTCACGCCATACCACCTCGTCAAGAAGATCTTGTCGTATCGGCTTACTATCACACACCGGCCCGCCAAGGCGGCGCCATGCGTCGGAGCCAAGACAACGATAGTAGTGGATCATACGCGCACTTGTCCGCGTCGAAGTGCGATAAAGACCGTAGCTGCATTTGCGGCACGACACCAAGCCTTGCACGACGCTGGGTGTGATCGTGCGGCGAGGCGCACGGTCTTTGTTCGCCTTAAGCCGCTCCGAAGCCAGTGCAAAGGTTTCCTCGGTGACAATCGGTGGTACCGGAATCTCGATCCAGTCCTCTCGTGGCCGCTCGTGGTGGGCGCTGTCACGTGAGGCAAATCCGCCCCGCAGACGGATTGGCCGCGTGATGCGTTGTCGTTTCGCCGTCTTCGTTTTGTTGAAGCATGCCGTTCCCTTGTACGCAGGATTGCGCAGCATCGCCCAAACCACCGAACGCTCCCAACGCGAGATACGCTTGCGCGTAGGAATGCCTTGTTCGTTCAACAGACGCGTGATGGCGCCGATGCTCAAACCCGCAACGGTGTAGTATTCATAGACCTTGCGCACCACGGCCGCCTCAGCGTCTATGATCGCGTAAGACGCGGGTGCGTGCTCAGTCTTACGGATATAGCGGTAGCCAAACGGAGCGCCGCAAAGAACGTTGACAACTCCCTGCAGTGCACGGTGCCTTTTGCCCCGGCGTGACCGCTCCAGAATTTGCGCCCGTTCATACTCGGCGATCATGCCTTGGAACTGCAACAACAGCTGATCTTCCGCTGTAGCTGTCTGGGGCGCTTTGATGAACACCGTCTGGACGTTATGTCGTGCAAATTCTTCAATGAGAAGCACCTGATATGCATACTTTCGGCTCAGTCGATCTGGTGAATAAACGAGGACTGCATCGATCTGCCCCTCCGACGCCAAATCGCGAGCCCTTTCCAGGCCCGGGCGAACGAGCGTAGCTCCGCTGTAACCCTCGTCTTCGATCACCCATTCATCGGGCACGCTGAAGCCCTGCTGTAGGGCGAAGCCGCGCAGAGCTTCCGTTTGGCTCGCAATGGTATGTTCTTCCTTCTGTTTGTCCGACGAGACCCTGGCGTAGATCGCTGCAGGCTTCACGGCCGTCTCCTCTCTTCTCGGAGTCCTGCCCTACGGGACGAACACAGTTCGCAACCAGCAGCCCATAGGCTTGTTGTAACTTGATGGGGAGCAGGCGATCGAAAGCAAATTCCAAACAAACGGCAGGACGCTCTGCAGAGCGCTTAGCCATGTCTTCCGCGCCGACGTGTTGCGGTCAAACGCTTCTCGATCGCCTCGGTGACAATCACGCTCAGCGGCAAACCGCTGCGCCTGGAATACGCACGCAATTGCGCGAGCACGTCGCGGGGAATTTTGAACGTTGCTGGCACCGACGGTTCTCCAACCGGCATCGCACGTCGGAGCGCACGCGCGCGTTGCAGATATCGATACGCTTGCCGCAGCGAGATGCCGCGTTCCTGCGCCAACATGGTCGCCGCTTCTGCCACGCTGCTTCCCCGCGACAACAGGCCGTGCGCCGCGTTCAAGTTCAGGGCCTTCTGCGTCTTCGTTGAACGTGCCATCTGACATAAACGTATTTCTTCTTGACATAACCATAGTTAACAACTCGTTTACTAGCCCCGCACGCATATTACCTTTTAAGACGCAGGTCGAGCACAGCTAGCCCTCTGCGCCAGCCACAAATCACCCGATCGAAGGTGAAGTTGCCTTTTGCGTAAGGGGAGTAATGAAACTCATGTTGACCAGCGCCCACGAGATCGTAGAGAACGATCCCATGTTCCGCGTCGCGCGCGGTCGATAGACCCACGCCAAAATTGGCCAAAGTCAAGCTTAGAGCGTGGTCTCCTCATCAGTGGTCCAGCCTTGCCTGAGTGGACGCCTCGGACATCCTGGAGCGGATCAGCGGTCCGCCTGGAATCCGGAATCGGCGGCATTATTGATGGTGTCGGCGCAAGCGGCACTCTATTGCGAGATACGCGCACTACATCCCGTGTCGAGCGAGCTGCATCGAGCCGAACTCCGCCTCGAGACGGGGATACCATGCCTGGCCGTCAACTGTGCTCAACAAGGACTTGCAGAACGCCGGCGTAAGCTTGCCGCGGTGGATCACGACGTCTTCGTGACCCATTGCAGCTCGAGCATTCTGCCAGAGGCGATTGTAGCCGCGTTGTTCATTGGATTTCACGTGGCAAGCGGCGAATTCGGCGTCGTCCAATGTCGCCAGCTGCCACGCATATACCGGCCGCTTCGTATGGATGTGCACCCACATCGGACTTGGCATTGCACCATTGCCCAGTGCCTTCGGCTGCAGCTTGATCTCGAACAGCCTCCCTGGCTCGCCCTTCAACGCGCGCGGTGGCTCCAAGGGCGCCAACTCCTCGGCCGCCTGCAAGCGTTCAAGGTACTGCTGCGAGGGGAAGGCGTAGGTCTTCATGCAATCCATCTTGATCGTGGCCTTTCGCGCCTTCAAAGCGTTTGCCTGCCCCTGCACCTCGGACAACATCGCCTTGAGGCGGACCATTTTGTCGTGCACTTCGGGCACTTGCACAGGCGTGAGTAGGCCACGCCGACGAGGCTCCTGCAGCGCGGCTACACAGGCCTCAATCTCGGCGGCATGGCTCTGCAGGCGCTCGACGACGGTGTCCACGACGTGATCGGCATCTTCGGGTTTCATGTGGCGCGCTTGCGAGATGGCCCTTTGCTGACCGGCCAGATCGAATTGCAAAAGTTCGTCCAACCGCTGGAGCAGTCGTGTCAGTGCCTCTTTCGATGGCGGGGCCTGCCACATCGCCAAATGTTCCGTCGCCGACGATGGCGCCCTCGCATGTGCCTCCTCTGCAGTCGCGAGTTTCTTGGTGCCCAGATCCGAAAGCACGATAACCTTGGCTGCTGGCGCCGTGTCGGCGTCGGGCCCAGAGGGCTGCAGCTCCGGCCGCCCAACGGCCGAACTCCCCGCGCCAGCGGCCGGCCTGCGCTTGCCTTTCCCCTTCCTGCGCGCCGCAGCGCCTTCGGCCACCGCAGCGCTGCCGGTTGTGTTGACAGGCAACGCAGCTCCAGCCTCGGCTGGAGCTGCAATGATGGCGGGCATGTTCGGCTGTACTTCCAGGAGGCACATGATCTCATGGGCAGTGACCCACGCGGCTTCCTCGATCTGATCCAACAGTTCCAGCGGGAGATTCCCACCTGCTCCGACATTCCTTAGCTCGGCAACCATGTCGTGCAAAGCCGACGCAAATTCCGATAGCCGCTCCATGACCCCTTCCAGAACGGCGCAGTTCTGTGCGTCGAGGGCCCGTCCTTTGCTGTTTAGAACAGCATCGCCCGTCGAGAGAAATGCCGGAACAACGTCCTCGATGAAGGTTCCGAGTAGACGCGCCCGACCGTTCTCACCCAAGAGGATTTGCCTGACGGCTGGCTCGAACGTGCTAGCCTGCGATTCAATCATGACCCGCGCGACAGCGACCTGCGATTGCAGATGCATGTTCTTGGTAAACAGCGCCCAGCCGGTGTGCAGCCGTAGTGCAGCCTGTTCGGCCTGCCGCATCTCGGCCGTTGTGCTTGGCAAGTTGGCAGTGGCCGCGCAGACGGACTGCATCCGTTCCGAGCGCAATGCCTTCTTTCCCCACCACTCCACGCAAGCCAAATAGTGTTTCGCCACACTGGACGCCGCTCGGATCAGCTGGTCGGGTGGAGCGTTGGATTGGCGGATCCGCTCAAGCACCTTTCCCGCATTCTTCCTGCTCTCCTCCAGGGCGTAGGTCGTCGGGGTGCCCAGCGCATTGCATTCGTCCGCTGCCTCGAGCGTCTCGTCACGAAGTCGACGAGCCTGATCGTCAGACAGAATGCTGCGCGCTACATGTGAGGACAGGTTCGCGTAGCAGTCCAGAACTGCTGAACCTGCCTTGACGAACTGATCGATCAGTTCTTGCTCCTCTGACGAATTCTGGGCGTTCACGGCCGCATTGCGGCAAGTATCAAGTTCCACAAGCAGGCTGTCCATTTTTCGCTTCGCTGCGTCGATCCCCTCACCTCCTGAGAAAATGGGGACTGCCACACCCGAACCGGACGGCTGGCTCGTGATCACTGCCGTTTCATCTTCAGGCGCAGAGCGCATCCGCTCCACGACGGAGTCAAAAAATTGGCTGCCTTCCGCAGGGATGAAACCGGACTCCGAGCGCGAACTGCTCGATCCCGACGTGCTGTCGGCTCCTGTAGCCCCAATGTGTGGTTCGCCAGGTCGGCCTATGCCCGTCATGTTCCATCTCCGATACAGTCAACAATGCGCAGCCTAGCTGGATAGACCACCTGGCTGACGACTTGCTGACGAAGGGCGCTCTTCGGATGCACAAGAGAATCCGAGTCGCCCCAGTACCCGGAATCAGAGCTGAGTGATACGGCGGTCTTTGAATCGGCGTTGGCGGACCTTTTTCTTGGTCCAGACGAAGGGCTCGGCTTTGTCGTTGTACGCGTTGACGTAGGCATCGATGTGGTCCTGAAGCTGCTTGAGGCTAAAGCGGATTCCTGTCATTTAGAAGCATAGCCTGCGTGAGCGAAATAGTTGGTGCATTCGCGTGGGCTTAGTTGTGGGATGAACGAACGGATCGCGCGCGTGAGATGCGGAACTGTTCGTGCCGCGACCTTACGCAAGTATGCCTTAAATTTGCTGTAGGGCAGCTCGATCGGATTAAGATCAGGCGAGTATTTCGGGAGATACCGCAGGCTCGCCTTTGCCCTCTCAATCGCGTGCCTAACGGCAGGCGCCATGTGAACTCGGCAGTTGTCCATCACGACGATGTCGTTGCGCCGGAGGGTTGGAACCAGGCAGTGCTCAACATAGGCGAGGAACATTTCTCCGGTCATAGCTCCCTCGATCACCATCGGGGCAGTCATTTTATTGTGGCGCAAGGCCGCCACGAAAGTGATGGTCTCCCATGACCCCAGCGGAACGGCGCCGATCACCCTGACACCCCTTGGCGCACGCCCCCGGAGCCGCGCCAGATTTGTGCTGACCGCAGTCTCGTCGATAAAAACGAGCCGGGCGGGATCAAGAAAACCTTGCTCTCGTATCCAACGTCGGCGAGCTCGCGCAACGTCCTCTCGCTGCCGTTCAGTAGCCTGCAGGCTTTTTTTTAAAGGTGATGTTGTGACGGTCGAGAAAGCGCCAGAGCGCGCTGCGGCTGGTTCGAATTCTCCGCTTGCGCAGCTCTGCAAGCGTCTCCACCAGGGTCAGGTCTGGATGCTCAGCAACCACAGCCAGAATCTCGGTTGCGAACTCTTCGAGCGGCGAAACGCTTCCGCCACGCGGCTTCGCAGCGGCACTGTTATCGTTCCGCCAGCGCTGCACCCACTTGACCGCCGATGCTACACTCACCTCGAAGCGTTCGGCCGCCTCGCGCCGCGACGCGCCCGCAGCCACGGCCTCGATAACGCGCTCCCGCAGGTCACAAGAATAGGCCTTCGGCACCGCCCGCCCCCACCGGCAAGGAGAATCAATGCACACAGTCTCCATCATCGCTAACCGTTTGGGAATCCCTCAGATTCAGATCGGGCGGAAACTGCTTTAGTGAAGGAGGTGCCGCTGAGCGACTGCCCCTGCAAGATCGAAAACCATACCTCGACCTGATTGAGCCAGGACGCACTTGTCGGCGTGAAATGAAATTGCACGTTGGGGTGGGCCTTGAGCCAACGTTCATTTTTCTTGTGGGTGTTGAGGTTGTCGAGGATGACGTAAAGCTTTCGGTCGGAAAGGCCGCGGTGACGCTGTTCATGAAGTCGAGAAACTCGACGCGGCGACGTCGTTTTGAATGAGCCGCGATGATCTTTCCGGTGGCGACTTCGAGCGTCGCAAACAATGGTGTGGTGCCATGGCGCTTGGATCGTGGCTCTGGCCGGTCAAGGCGCGGCCATTGGCCAACTTCAGATAGCCCTGCGCTCGCTCCAAGGCCTGGATCGAGGGCTTCTCGTCCACGCATAGCACAATGGCCTTCGCGGGCGGGGCGACGTAGAGGCCGACACCATCGGCGGCTTTGGCCGTAAAGTTCGGGTCGTTGCTCTCGCACCAGGACTTGCGAGCCGCCAGGTCGATCTTGTGGCTGCGCAGGAACCGCCAGACATATTGGACGTCAACATCGTTCAGCGCCTCGGCCAGCAAAGGGCCGGTCCAGCGCGCAAACCCGTCCGGGGGCGGCTTGTCCAGCAGCTTCAGAATCCGCTTGTCGGTCGTCTTCGTATAAATCGGCTGCTTGCCAGGCCGCGGCTTGTCTTTCAGACCTTCTAGCCCATGGTCGGCATAGCGATGCCGCCAAAGGCTGACAATCCGCGGCTGGACCCCAACTTCCTTGGCGATCGACCGGGTGCTGCGCCCGTCCGCCGCCAAAAGCACTATCCGCGCCCGCTTCAAATCGCGTTGCAACGTCACCGGCGAGCGACAACACGCCTCAAGCACCTTGCGATCTTTCCTTGAAAGGTGGACTTCTCTGCTTCGGTATCGTCCAAATCTTGAATCACGACTCAGTGCGCCAGGAGAAGCTGGTGCGATCCAGCCGATGCAAGGCCGGTCCGGGTAAGGCCGTAGCAGGCCGCCCGGTAGTGAGTGTTGCGTGGCCGTCGGCGACGGCGGGTACGAAGCGTACACAGCAATTGTGTGGGGTGTGGGATTGAGCCACGAAACTGATAACAACGCAGGGGTCGAGGCTGTTGAGTCGGTCGAAGGCAACATGTGCGGCACCGCTATGCGAGGTGCTGTCGCCCTGCCGGGGTCGAAGGCCACATCACGCACAAAAGGATCGCAACGGAACCTGGGAGATTCCGCGTTTGACCGGGGCGGCGTAGCCACCTCGGCCCGCATCGGGAAGGCGAGGAGCCGTAGTCGATGATGCACGAACGTGGGAAGTCTGCCCCCGTCATAGTAGCTGTGAAGCCGACGAACAAGGCCGGGCGACCGGCTGCGGAGCCGGTAGAGCCAAGGGCGGGGACCAAGGGGAATGCGGACCAGCAAAACGCACGCCGGGCACAGGACCGGGAAAGTGTGTCAAATGCGCTGGACCGCATACGACGAGTCGCAAGGGAAAGGAAGAAGGAGAAGTTCACCTCGCTCTTCCACCACATCAGGGTCGAGCTGCTCGAAGAGGCGTCTACGAACTTAAGCAGAATGCCGCACCTGGAGTGGACGGGTTGACGTGGCAGGAGTACGAGACAGCCTTCGAGCGCAATCTCGAGGACTTACATGCTCGGCTCCATCGGGGAGCGTATCGGGCACTGCCGTCGCGGCGAGTATACATACCTAAGCCGGACGGGCGGCAGCGCCCCCTCGCGGTCGCCGCTCTGGAGGACAAAGTCGTCCAACGAGCAGCGCTCGCAGTGCTGAACGCGATCTATGAGGAAGATTTCCTCGGCTTCTCGTATGGGTTTCGGCCTGGGCGCGGCACGCATGATGCGCTGGATGCGCTCATTGTCGGAATCGGCAGCACAAAGGTGAACTGGATATTCGATGCCGACATCCGAAGCTTTTTCGATTCGGTCAGCTGGGAATGGCTGGTCCGTTTCGTGGAGCATCGGATCAAGGACTCGCGGATGATCCGTCTGATTCAGAAATGGCTCAAGGCGCGCGTCCTTGAAGAGGGAGTCGTGACTGTCAGTGATAGGGGAACTGGGCAGGGTTCGGTGATCTCACCGCTCCTCGCTAACGTCTACCTACACTGTGTGCCGCAGTCGTAAGAGAGGAGTTCAGAATGAACTGATCCAATCAAACAAGAAGCTGTACAGAAGATGGAGGCGGGCCCTCCGAAGTCGGCTTTCAGGAGCAGGCTTCAAACCACTCCAGGCGGCCTAGGTAAAGAGCCATGGTCGTGAGCGCGGGAGTAAAGCGTGGGGAGAAGAACCCCAGCAGGTAAGAGTCAGAGAGACGAATGCAAATAAACCCTCGAAGACGCGTCGTTAAAGTCAAACGTCGTCAAAACCGGGCGCGAGTGCAGAGCCCGGGACAAATCTGTCGGAAACCTGATTACTGGGCAGATGGCGGCCGGTGTATAGGGGGCGTGACTCTGACTCAGGCTTCAGTACGGCACTGCGGGAACCAGTCGTTCCGATGTCAAGGGAAAAGCACAAGTGGCCAAAACCACAAGGCGAAACGCCCGATGCGGAGCACTGGGACGGACCGACTCGTACGAGCGATGAAGGCTGGTAATGCGGCTGGAGCAAAGGGGTCGGGTCAGACAGCTGTATTTGGCGTTCAACTCGCAAGAGGAGGAGGCGCGTGAGTGCAGCGAAACCGTTTGATATCTCGAAACAGCAAGTGTGGAAAGCCTACAAGGCCGTCCGAGCCAATGCGGGCGCTGCCGGCGTGGATGAGGAGACAATCACTGAGTTCGAAAAGGACTTGAAGGGCAATCTGTATAAAATCTGGAACAGGCTGACGTCGGGAAGCTATTTTCCGCCGCCGGTCAAAGCGGTCGCCATTCCGAAGAAGAATGGCGGGGAAAGAATTCTCGGCGTGCCTACAGTGGCCGACCGCGTGGCACAGACGGTTGTCAAGCAATACCTTGAACCGATTCTAGAATCTATCTTCCTGCCCGATTCCTTTGGCTATCGTCCGAAGAAATCGGCGCTGGATGCAATCGCTGTCACCCGCGATCGTTGCTGGCGATACGATTGGGTTTTGGAATTTGATATAAAAGGTCTATTCGACAACATCGACCACGCGCTTCTACTGAAGGCGCTCGAGAAACACACGACGTGTAAGTGGGTAACGCTTTACATCAAACGTTGGCTCATCGCGCCGCTTCAACAAGAAGACGGTACTCTGGTTGAACGAACCCGAGGAACGCCTCAAGGCGGTGTGGTCAGCCCCGTTTTGAGTAATTTGTTTATGCATTATGCGTTCGATGTCTGGATGACGCGAATGTTTCCAGACCTTCCTTGGTGCCGTTATGCTGATGACGGGCTCGTGCATTGCAGGACTGGAGCGGAAGCAGACGCCGTTAAGGCGGCACTGCAAGCTCGACTTGCAGCATGTGGCCTGGAAATGCATCCAGATAAAACGCAGACTGTTTACTGCAAGGACTCAAATCGAAGGGATTCGTACCCGAACATGAAGTTTGACTTCTTAGGTTACGAGTTCCGAGCGCGGGGTGCCAGAACGCGTGCAAGGGGCGTACTCTTCACAAGCTTCTCACCTGCGGTCAGTACAAAATCTCTTAAAGCTATGCGGGCACACACGCGGCGGCTCAATCTCCGCAATCAGTCCCATCTCAGCTTGGAAGAATTTGCTCGCATTCTCAATCCAATCCTCCGGGGTTGGATCGCTTACTACGGGCAATTCTATCCCTCGGCGATGTGGCCGATATACAGGCACGCAGACTACACGATACGCGCCTGGATCATGCGGAAATACCGCCGGCTACGTGGACACAAAGTGCGGGCCAGCATGCTCATGCAAAGAATTGCAGAGCAGAACCCGTCTTTGTTCGCCCATTGGCGTTTTGGAGGGATCGGCGCGTTTGTCTGATGGGAGCGGTGTGAGTCGAGAGGCTCATGCACCGTTCTGCGAGAGGCCGAAGGTGCAATTCCTTCGGCCTACTCTCCACATCTTCGATCTCTGGGCCGAGCGCTGGCGACGGCGCGAGGCCACGGGCGACATGATCATAGTGCGATATGCCGACGATCTGGTCGTGGGCTTTGAGCATGAGAGTGACGCCCGCCGCTTCTGGGAAGCAATGCGCGAGCGGTTGCAGGAGTTCTCGCTGTCGCTGCATCCGGACAAGACCCGACTGATTGAGTTTGGCCGCCATGCGGCGACCAAGCGAAAGCAGCGCGGGCTTGGCAAACCGGAGACCTTCAGCTTCTTGGGCTTCACGCTGATCTGCGGCAAGTCGCGCCGAGGAACATTCCTGATCCATCGGAAGACCCAACGCGATCGCATGAAGGCGAAACTCAAGGAGGTCAAAGGAGAATTGCGACGGCGTATGCACAGGCCGATCCCCGAACAGGGGAAGTGGCTCAAGCAGGTCACCACGGGCTTCTTTGCCTACCATGCAGTGCCGACAAATTTTCGAGCTCTGCTGAGGTTCCGCTCCCATATCAGGGACCTTTGGCTGCGAACGCTACGGCGACGCGGTCAGAAGGACCACACGAGCGGGGAGCGGATACTGAAGCTTGCTGACGACTACCTCCCACAACCTCGGATCCTTCACCCCTGGCCCAATCAGCGATTTGCCGTCACTCACCCAAGGTGGACGCCGTATGCGGGAAAGCCGCACGTACGGTGTTGTGCGGGGGGCGCTCAGTAATGAGCGTCCCTACCGCGAACGATCCAAGAAAAGTGGGTACTAGTTCCGATTCCATGGAAGCCGCTGTGGCGCTGGAGACTACGATGCAGCAAAGAACGCGACGCCGCAGGATAGTTAGTGCCGTGCAGGGCCGCAGCCTGGCGTTGCCTCGCCGTGAGCGAAATGGAATGTGCGCTGTCAGCCGCGCAGTATCAGCCGTGCTGGCGATCCTTAAGAACTCCGGCCGATGCCGGCGGCTTTGTCTATGGAACAGCCTTGCCAAGGGCCATCCCGAATACTGAAGAGCCGTCACAAGCATGCCCGCATCGTGGAACGGACTGGAGAAGGGTGGTGAAGGAAAGTACCGCCGGATGTCGATTTGCAAACCTTCGGCAGCCGCAAGCGTCCTGTTTCCAGGCAAGAGATGCTGGTCTTCGATCGAAAATTTCACGGATCCAACGACGCGCGAATCTGGGCTGGATGTGGACAATTCGTCAAAGCAACATCTTCTTCTTGCATGAGCAGAACCGACGTTGCGTAAACTACAAAATAGGATCTCGCTGAAGACCCCGTCCATCTATGCGTACTTATAATACGCTCATAACAATATCGCAGCGAGCGTGCCCAGCGCACCGAACGCCAACCCGATCAGCGAGCCTGCCGTAGGGACGTCTCGAAACAGCAGCAGGGTTAGAACCGGTTCCACCACTAAAATTGCTCCCACCGATATCGCGATGATGATCCAGATGTTCTCAAGATGCATGTAGCCCAGTGCATATCCGAAAACGAGAAGGATGCCAGCGAAGGATATCAGCAGACACATGGGCAGGAGCGTTGTCAGATCTCCGCCGGCCTTTCCAAACTGCTTTGAGGCAATCAACTCTGCGATGATCGAAAGCGCTTCTCCAAAGAAAATCGCTCCAACCGCTACAATCTTCAATGTTAAGCTCATCGCCGGAAGTGTCGTAAACGTTAAGTCAGAAGGAATTTCCAATACTGGAATCCATCTGGACTGCCTTTGACAACTGGAAATGCAAAGACCTTCGGCCAGGCACCACCGTTCATCGCTCCTCGTAGGCAGTCAACGCCTGCTGAATGCTAGCCTAGTTCCCGAGCTGGATATTCCTTCACGCCGATCAATCGCTTTAGGGAGTGTGCAGCGACGAGAGTGGTCAAAGAGGAAGACAAACCGCGGCGCTGGGCGGCTGCCAAGCCGGAGCATCACGGCTTAAACTGCAATCCGCACAGGAAGAGCGGAATAACCGTGCACAAAGTTCGACGGAATTCGCTCGGGTTCGCCGACAACCTTGACTTCCAGTCGCGCCTTTAAGATTTCCTCCCAGAGTATTTTCAGCTGCAGCTCCGCAAGATGTCGACCAACGCAGCGATGGATCCCGAATCCGAACGAAAGATGCTGCCGCTTGCGGTCGATGACGAAGCTGTCGGCGTTCTCGATGACCTCATCGTCGCGGTTTCCTGAGATGTACCACATGACGACCTTGTCGCCCTTCCTGATTTGTTTCCCACCGATGATGGTATCGGCCGCGGCGTTGCGGCGCATATGTGCGATGGGCGTTTGATATCGAATAATCTCGGACACTGCGCTCGACCCCAGCTGGGGATTATCACGTAGCTTTCGCAGTTCGGACGGATGCTGGTTCATGAATAGGAGGCCGCCGGTAATCGAATTGCGCGTGGTGTCATTCCCACCCACGATCAGCAGAATCAGATTGCCAAGAAACTCACTCGGCTCCATGTGTCGAGTTGCAGGCGAGTGTGCCATCATGGAAATCAGGTCGAGACGCGGCTTGGCATTGATGCGCTCGTTCCAAAGCCGCGCGAAACACGCCAAGCACTCGGACAAGATCGCACTTCGCTTGTCCCAGCTGTCGACGGGCTGGCCAGTTCTCGGCATTGCAACAGCTACGTCCGACCAATACGTCAAGAGACGTCGATCCTCAAATGGAAAGTCGAATAGCGTGGCAAGCATCTGCGTCGTCAACTCGATGGAGACCCTATCCACCCAATTGAAGTCATCGTTGCGCGGCAAGCCGTCCAGAATCGTCCTGACGCGACGACGGATCAAGCTCTCGAGCTTCGTCACGTTTTCCGGCGCGACTATCGGACTTACAGTATCACGCTGCTCGCGATGCTTCGGCGGACCCATCTTGATGAAACTCTGCGTCCAGTGCTTGTCAGGCACGTCGACAATAGTGACGCCCTGCTCCGACGAGAATGTTTTGTGATTGGTATCTACCTCCACGATATCGCGGTATTTCGTTACGGACCAATATGGACCATAGGGGCTATCTTGGCAGTAGTGAACGGGATCTTCCCTTCGTAGCCGCTGGAAGTAACCCCATATGCTATCATCTTGAAAGCGCTTGGCTTCGCTTACGTCCAGATTGCTCAGCGGGATATTACACGCGCCGTCGGTTCTATAGTCTGCCAATTGCCTTTTCATGATCGTCTCCCCAGATTTTGCTCTCTCGAGAGCTTGGGGATCCACAGGTCGCGATCCATAGTTTCGAGCTGCCGTGGCGTTTTGGTTGCGAGCGTGCCGTCGTCCCAACAGAGTATCCCAAAGCGCGGGCAGTCCCCCCTACCAGCTCCGGCAGGTAAGGATCGCATTGACTTTCTGACTCGATCTGCCTCAGTGGATCGATGAGAACAATCCTGGCTGCACAGGCGTCGCCCAATGCCGGCTACATCGCTGCTCGCGCCACCAAACAGGACACAATGTGAGCGCAGCTTCCCACTTCCTTAAGATGCGACGTCTTTGGCTCCTCACGGCCGCACTTGGAGTAGTTACTTGTTGGCCATATAATCGTGCGTTGACCGCGAACCACGTGGATCGTCGTGGACGAAATCGGTTAGGGCCGCTCCGCCGAGAAAGGCCTATTTGGTCGCCCGTGAAGAATTCGGAAGCGATTGATCCGTCGCTGTGATTTGACGTGAGCAAGTATTCGATTTTGCAAGAAAGCCGTGGGTAGGTCTTGGTTCTCTTGCGTTTTTGGATTCCGGATTTGGCGGCTTCGTGATTCCTTTGACGGCGAGATTCGCTGTTGGGGAGAACCCATGAGCCAGCCGCGCGACGATCGTCAGGACGATCTGTTTCGTCCATCTCTGGAAAAGATCATCAACCTTCGCCATCCGCTGGTGCGCCTGGCGGCGGAGATCGATTGGGACTTCCTGGCGGGACGCTTCAGCTCGGTCTGTCGCCTCGGGCCGGGGCAGCCACCGTTGCCGACACGATTGGTAGCCGGACTGTTCATCCTCAAGCACATGCACAATCTCTCTGACGAGGCGCTGTGCGACAGGTGGGTCGAGAACCCGTATTTTCAGTATTTCTGCGGCGAGGTGGTGTTCCGGCACGACCTGCCGTTCGATCGCTCGTCGCTGACCCGCTGGCGCCAGCGGCTGGGCGAGGAGCAGATCGCCGCGCTGTTGCAAGAAAGCCTCTCTCTGGCGCATCGAACTGGGGCGATCGAGACCAAAGATCTCGATCGGGTCGTTGTGGACACCACCGTCCAGGAGAAGGCGATCGCGCATCCGAGCGATGCGCAGCTTATGGCGATCGAGAAGCTGGTCGATTTGGCCAAACGCGAGGGCATCGAACTGCGCTAGAGCTATCTGCGCGTGGCCAAGCGCGCCGCCATCATGGTGGGGCGCTACACGCATGCCCACCAGTTCAAGCGCGCCCGGCGAGAGCTCAAATTCCTGCGCACCCGGCTTGGCCGCATCATCCGTGACATCAGACGCAAGATCGAGGGCGACCCTGCGCTTGAGGATCGCTTTAGTCCGCTGCTCGATCTCGCCCACCGGGTTCGCCATCAAGAGCAGCGTCAGCGCGGTCCCAAGGTCTACTCGTTGCACGCCCCCGAGGTGGAGTGCATCGGCAAAGGCAAGGCCCGGGCACCTTACGAGTTTGGCTGCAAAGTCTCGATTGCCACGCCCGCCACCGCGCCCAAAGGCGGGCAGTTCGTGCTGCATGCCAAGGCCCTGCACGGCAATCCCTATGACGGCCACACGCTCGGTCCCGTCATCGCCGATCTCGAAAAGCTCACAGGTGTCGCAGCGCGCCGCATCCACGGCGACAAGGGCTATCGCGGCCACAACTATCCCGACCGGTTCAAGGTCTGGATCAGCGGCCAGGTTCGCCGCGTCACCAAAGCCATCCGCCGCGAGATGCGGCGTCGTGCCGCCGTCGAGCCTGTGATCGGCCATCTCAAGGACGACCACCGAATGCGCCGCAACCATCTCAAGGGCCGCGACGGCGACCGCATCAATGCCGTTCTCGCCGCCGCCGGCTACAACTTCAGCCTGCTCCGCCACTGGTTCGCGGAACTTTTACGCCTCTTGCTATCCATACTCTGTCGCCGCCTATCGCAACCACACCTTGCGTAAAACACCGCTCAGAAACGTTCTTCACGAACGACAGTGTAGTGACGAATCACTTCCCACGGGTATCCAGCGCAAAGCTTAGCAGCAAAGGTACTGCTAAGATAGTTGAGCGGCCCGATTTTAGGATCCGACCGAGCAATGAAGTGCTTCGATCGTCGAGGCAAGGATGATATCCTTCTCCGGTAAGCCGGCCCTATTGCAACGGAGGCCCGATACCAAGAAAGTGCTTCACTTCGTTCGGGTGCCGGGCGGGAACTCCTCCTTCAGTGAGCCGCTCTTCGCGGAGCGTTTTCCAGAAGTCCTCGGGATATGTTTACGGCTGCCGGTGCGCGATCCTATTCAATAGAGCTAGGCATGGGCCAAGCCGCTTGCGACGGCGTTACGCGCCCCAAATTGCTGTGGTCCTGCATGTCTTTCTCCTTCGAAACCAAGGGGGGCCGGCAATTACGCCGGCGATCGTGTCTGTGACACGATGGAACTGCGGCGCAGGCCGAAGCTGATTCCGATCCAGCTCGCACCTGCCATAATGAGATCCAGGCCGAGAAACAGGCCCAGAATATAAACACTGTTGATCGGCCAACGTGCTAAGATCAACAATCCAACCAGCAGGGTAATGACGCCGGATATCGCCAGCCAGAACCGGGGCGTTGCGCGCTTCATGCTGAATGCCAGGATCTGGCGCATGATGCCGGCGGCGACCAGCGATGCGCCGAGCATCAGCGTAAGCAGCACAGCGGCGAGCGCAGGATTCTCAAATGTCACAAGGCCCGCAACGATGTAGAGCGCACCCAAAAGAGCGCACAGCAAGAACTTGCCCCACGTCTTAACCTGGAACGCATTAATCACTTCGGCAACGCCGGCGATGATCATCATCACGCCAACGAGTAGCACACTTGCCACGGTCGCGAGCGCAACCGTACTGAGCGCCACGAAGCCAGTGATCAGATAAACTACGCCGAGGGCGAAAATCCAGCCCCACTTCGGTAGTGAAGCGATGTCCGGACCAGGTCGAAAACGCTGCTGGATATCAGAAGTACTTGTCATGATGGTGCTCCGATACGAAAGCTGCGCCGCCGCATGGCGCGCGTACAATCGCCGTCGCTTGTTGCGACCAGGGCTGAGCTTGCCTCAGCTTGCCCATGCTATGCTCGCCTGTTCGGTGCCATCCGCATCGTGACCTCGTCCCTTAGGGTTTGGGCCGCGCCCCAGAACGGATGGCGGGAGGCCACATCACTGAGCCCCGTGAGACCGGTGGCGTACACTGAGCAATCGGCGTGCCACGCTTGGCGCTCCTGCGCAATCACGCTGCGCTCTTGCAGCTTGAGGGTGGCCTCGGCGAGCTGCGCTTGACACTCTACGGCCTTAACGACACGAAGCTGCTCTTCAGAGTGCACTCCAAACAGCCATTTTCATTGTTGGACCTATGCTTGCTTGGATAGTATCGCCAAAAAAGACCTGCGAGGTACCTACCAGGATTGGTTGGCATCCTAAATCAACGCCGCTCGCTGGGCCTGCTTGCTTTCCGGATCAGATTATTTCCGTCACCTGCAAACTCTTGCAGTTAGCCGGCGCTACGTTCTCCGGGCCGAATCGCGTTCTACCGTTCTACCTACCAGTGACGAGAAGACTGCAAAGGAAAACCAAAGCGATGTCGCCATTACGAGCAATCGCCAGTTGGTTGAAATCAATCACTTTACGGCATCGTTGCTTCTCGGGCGCGATCACTACCGCGTGGCACGGCCACGGTTCTCGTGGCTATGCAAGCTGCCCGCGGGATCGAGAGCGGCCCCTCCGCGCATACGCGCAGCGCGCTCATTTACGCCATCGCGCCCGACGGTCACGCCACGCTACTGCCGGGGCGCTCATTGCATAACGACTTTCCCTCAAGTCGTAAGGTAACCCGAAATGCCCACTTGATCTTATTCCGCCCTGTTCGTCGAATACTGATAAGCGACACAAAAGTGGAGGTTGGCTAACGAACGGATGGGCCATGAGTGACCAACTCCGGCCTCTCGGCGTCGGAGGAAAGCTGGGTGACGCTCTAGCTTTTCGCGACCGACCGCAGCATCTCGGCCTGGGCTTTGGCGTAAAGTGTTCGCCACGATTCCCGCAGCTCCGGGCTGAACGCATCGCCGAACTTGCACTCAAGGCTCCACATCAACGCCTCGCCCATTGCGACATAGTGCGATGGCTGAACGCCAAGTCTGGCGTGGCTGCGACTTGAATTCATGATCAGCGATTGGAACATCGGACTCTCGTCGAGCGAGGCGACCAGCGCCGTGATCATGTCCAGCACCTTCATCCGCTGCCGCTCGATGTCGCCGGCGAACAGGTCTCTTCCGTCGGGAGCTAGTTCGACGAACCGTTTGTAACACAGGTCAGCGATGTCGCGTCGGATCGGCCACATCGCGTCGAACGAGATCCTTATAAGGTCGACCTGCTCGAGTGTCATTGGTCAGACGAGCAGGCTTGTAAAGAATGGCATTGTGATCTCAGTGACTGACGGCGCCTTCTCATCAGAAGTGACGACCGTGACAAATTCGTGTTTGCAGTCCCAGCAGCGCCAAAGATGCTGGATTTCGCGCGCATTGACGCGTTCATGCCACTCGAGGTGGATTAGCGCAGAACCACAGCGAGGACATTTTTCGCGATGTCGTAGTGAGATTGGTGCCATGTGAAACCTCGTTTCCCCTTGTGCGTTTTACATCCTTAAGTAGTTTCTGGAAATGATCTACATCAATGACGCTATTTGGGAGACGAGCAGGGCGCCGAGATTATCCGGCTGTCCGCTCCGGAGCGACATTCCGGATTCAAGCTTCATAGCCAAATTCTCCTGCTGGTCGAGACGATATTTTGTCTCGCACCCAACTGGAAGCAGCGCGGGCGTGACTCGGCGTCGGTGAATGAACAAAGCCGACGCTGTCCCTGCCGCGCCCGCGCTGCCAGAGAAGTTAGCGGCGATGTGACCTCCGCGCTGGCGGCATCCGCAAGCGCTGTCCGTTCACGCGCCGCTAACTTCAACGGCCGGCCAACGTGTCAGCTCGCTGACCTGCCCGCCCCGGGCTTGCCGCCGGATTATATCACCTGACAAGACGCGCGACGCACCTACCAGGATTGGTTGGTCACCATGCCGCCCGCGTCCGGACAGCTGGCGACCTCAAGGGAGGTCCCCCTACCAAGCCGACACATCAGATATCGAGCCCTTTACTTCAGCCACTGCTTTACCGTCCGGTTGGGTCTGGAACATTCCTCTCTATAACCGCGTGGGGACCGGCTACGTCTATTGCAGTCAGTTCGTCCCTTCCGAACAAGCTGAATCTGACCTTCGCGCACATTTAGGTCTGCGCGCGAAAGATTCTTGGGTCAAGAACTGCGTCGCAATCGGTTTGTCCTCCGGTTTCGTGGAGCCACTAGAGTCGACCGGGATTTTCTTCATTCAGCTCGGCATTGAGGAGCTCCTGCGGCATTAGTCAGGTCCCATGATGGACCCGGATGTAGTCGCCGACTACAATAGGATCGTGGCCGATTGCATCGACGGGGTGCGCGACTTTCTTGTCCTTCATTATCGCGCTTCTGACAGGGCCGACACGCCGTTTTGGCGGCGACGAAGGAGATCTCTGTCCCTCCCTCGGTCAACCAACGTCTTCAGCTTTGGAAAAAACGGCTTCCGAACGAAAGGAGTAGGAACCCGTGCAACCACGGCTTCGAATTCTACTCTTATTCTGTGATGCTGCTTGGGTTGCACTATTGGCCCGTCCACAGTCTGCCTACTCTGCGGCACGCTAACGTGAGCGCTGCCGTCGCGGCATTCCAAGCAGTGCGGGATCGCACGGGCGAGTTAGTCCGCACATTGCCCGGCCATTTTGAATATCTTCAGCATCTTCGGCAAACGAGGAACTCTTCTGCAACAGCAGAGCAACGCGATGAGACCCAATCTGCGATCAAATAGGGCTGCGGGAGTTGATCGAGCCTGGCTCGGCGGCTTCCAGGCCTATCTGGGCGAGAGCGGTCTGCGCCTCTCCGGCGGCGAGAAGCAGCGCCTTGCGTGGGCTCGGGCTCTGTACCGGGACCTGGAGATCCTGATCCTCGACGAGGCGACCTCCTCTCTCGGCTCGGCACGATTTGTGGGCCGACAGGATCGTGGTCTTGGACAACGGGCGGGTTGTTGCGGAGGGAAGCACGCTGATTTGCTGACAGCTGAAGGTGTTTACGCTCGCTTGTGGCGGGCGCAAACCGGATCAAGGCTCAGGTGGGGAGCATTGCAGAATTTTCGCGCACCGTCGCCCGATGTGACGACAGCTGAAGCCATGAGCCCTGGGACTAGAGGGAGCGTCGGTTCTGAATGTGGTAGATGAGAACCCGTATCCCGTATGGCAAAAAACTGAACCGACCGGCGGGACTTCACGCCGCCTCTCGATGATAATGGCGAAGAAGCCTACCCAATCGCTCGCGGCACCACACTGGCCCCTCGCGCTGCCAATCCGTCGCCCGAGGAAACAGCAGGACGTTGCCCTTCCCCTGAAGATTCCGCTCGGCATGGAAATGGTCGACATAAGTGCTCAGCGCCTGCCGCAACGAGCGCTCGCCGAACAGGATCACCTTGGACAGGCACTCCTCCTTCGACCTCACCCAGCGTTCGGCGTAGGCATTCAGGTTCGGGCTGCGCGCAGGCAGCGCGAGCGGTTCAACCCGACCTGACATTAGGATGGCGCAACGACCGGGTGAATTTCGTGTCGCGATCATGCAGCAGATAGCGACAATCCCGCAGCGCGCCACAATCGTCCATGGTCGCGTTCCGGGCGATCTGCTTCATCCACGCCTCATCCGGGTGAACGGTGAGCCCGGCGATCTCCACCCGGCGGCTCTCGAGATGGATGAAGAACAGCACGTAGTAGGTCACCAGCCCGCGCAGCGTCAGTACCTCGGCGGTAAAGAAGTCGGTCCCCGCCAACAGCGCCACGTTGGTTCGAATGAAGGCGGCCCACGTGGTCGTGCGCTTGCGCTCCGGTGCCGGCGACAGACCGTGGCGCCGCAAGACATTGCTAACCGTTTGATCGGAAATCTCGTAGCCCAGATTGGCCAGCGCGCCCGCAATCCGGTCATAGCCCCAGTCCCGGTTCTCGCTGGCCATGCGAATGATCAGCTCCTAGACCTCGCGCTTGTTTCGTGGTCTGCCCGGGCCTCGACGCGCCTTCGAGCCATCGAACTTGCGGGCAACAAGCTTGGCGATACCAGCCCAGGATGGTGTCCGGCCGGGCTACGGTGGCGACGTCGGTAAGAACCTTGCGGCCCAGGCGATGACCGATCTCGCCGAGCGCGCCTCGCTCGGCATCCGAGAGCTTCACCCGACCTTTCAACTGCACCTTGATGATGCGGTTCTCGGCAGCCGGATATTCATTCCGGGCCAGTAGCTCCTGGTCCACCGTCCCTGTCACGTAGGCCAGTATGCGCGCCCAATCCATGCCGAGCCCCTGCCCCTCTCGAAGAGCGTCGTTGATCATTTAATTGTAACCGGACTGCCTCCGACACCGCTAAGCCGCTCCCGCATAAAGGAACGGCTTCTCGGCCGTTTTCAGTTTTTTGACCCTACGGCGTCTGGCTGCAGCCCGCCGCTGATAATGCGCTCGTCGATTTGACTTCGCGATGAGCTTCGCAACGTCGCGTTATCGTCGCCGTCGATCATAGATTATGCATCGTGTCCCGATGGCGGCGCGGTTCATGGCAACGGACAGGAGCTTCTTGAGGGCGCGCCGCGCGCGTCATCGCGCGAGGCGCGGCGAGGGGTGGCGCTCCGCAAGCATCGTCAGGAACGCGCTCAAGGCCGGACTTGCGTTGTTGGCCCGCCAATAGGCCGAAAACGCGAACCGGCTTGGGCCGCTGTCATCGCGCAGGTCCCGATAGACCAAGCCGGCAAAATTGGCCCCGAGATCGGATTCGAGCACCAGGCTGACACCCGCCTGCATGCTGATCAGGCTCTTGATGATGCCGCGGCTGACGTCGTGGCGCTCGATCTTGGGACGATCGTCAGGTGCGACGAGCTTCGAAACCAACAACTCTTCGAACTCGCGCCCGGGATCGTAATGGCTGAGCAGCACCGTCTCGCCGCGCAGGTCGGTCCAGCAGATGCTCTCGCGCGCCGCGAGCGGATGGTCCTGGGGTAAGACCACGACCACCCGCTCGCTCCACAGCGCCAAGCTCTTGCAGTCCAGCAGCGGCAGGCTGCCGGTGACGATCAGAATATCCACCACGCCATTGCGCAAGGCCCGTGCCAGACGGGTCCGCGATCGTTCAACCGTCGCCAGTTCGACGCGGGGCCATCGCCGTTTGAACTCGAGCAACGAGGCCTGCAAATTGCCCGCCGAAAGTGATGTACAGAACCCGACGGCGAGCCGGCCGGTCTCGCTGGTCTGAGCTGACCGCGCCGTGGCCACCAGGCCGTCAAATTCTTCCAGAATCGTTCGGGCCAGGCGAAGAATGCTGCGGCCGGCGGGCGTCGGGCTGACGCCGCCGCTTGAGCGCGCGAAGAGCGTCACGCCGAGGCAATGCTCGATCTGGCGAATCGATCGGCTGAGGCTCGACTGTTGCAACCTCAGCACCTCCGCGGCTTGACGAAAGCTGCCACACTCGGCCGCCGTGACGGCCGATCGCAGGTGCTTGAGCTCGAGCGCTCGGCCGCCCGGCCGAGAGGGACTTGGTTGTGGGACATGGCTCATGTTGACGTCAGCGGGGAGGAGCTTGCCGCCCGATGGGCCGCAATGGGCCCGCCGTGTGCTCATTCCAAGGGCCTAGGCGGCCGCGCGCATCACGGGCGCCCAGAGCACCGGACCTGAGATGCGGCCTGCCGTGCGGATGTGCGCCAAGGCATCGGTCGACACCTCCAGATAGCCCGCCACCGCCAGGGTGGTTCCGAGCGGGCGAGGCTGGCCGATCGGGCGGAGCGGCCACCCGGCGCGGCGCAGAATGCGCGCCATGCGCGCGTCGGTGACGGTGACGAGGTCGCTCAGTCGAACGGACAGGCCGAACTCGATCATGCCGGCAAAAAGCTCGTAGGTCGCGGCCGCAAGTCCAGCCCCCGCTTTCGGCGCCTCCGGCGGCACATCGAGCGCAAAGCGGCTGCTCTCCCACACCCGGTCGCGGCGTGGCGCCGGCTGTCCGTTCAGCAGAATGGGGAAGGTGTCTCGAAGCATGGTTGGACCCGTCGTCGGGAGCAGGCGCACGCCACCTTGAATGCGGCCCTCGCTTGAGCGATACAGCAGATGCACCGGCCGAAGCACGTCAAACTCGTCGATCTCCAGATCGCCGCTGACCTGGACCTCCCAGGCCAGACGGCGTTTGAAAACCCGATAGCGCAGTCGATGCATCTCGGCGAGTTCATGGACGAACTCGCCGTAGTCATCGGACGTGATGAACAGCATCATTGCTGCCTCCCTGCTTTGTATCGGCCATCAAAGCAGACGCTGATGCAAACGCATCCTGTGCACATGCACAGGTTGCGTATGCATGATCGGTCAATTACTTTCGAGGTTTTGATTCGGCGAGCCGCACGATGGCTTGACCAAGCGTGCGGACGCCGAGCTTGGCGCGGGCATTGTCCAGATGAAAGGCCGCGGTTCGTCGCGAGATGCCGAGAATGGTCCCGATATCCCAGGCAGATTTCCCGCGCGACGACCATTCGAGACATTCGAGCTCGCGCGGAGACAGCACCACGCCACCGACCAGGCGATCGGACCTCAACGTCCGCCTGGCGTGCGCGTGGAAGTACATCGCCAGGACCTGCAGAACCTGACCGTGCGCCGTGATCGAGCGTTCGAACGCAAGTCGTCGCTGGTCGGTCGCGAAGGTCACGGCGGCGATCGCACCCTGATCATCGTGGATGGGAATCGTGAAGCCACATCGAATGCCGAAGCTGGCGGCTTCTTCAAATAGTTCACGCTCGGCCTCTGACCGAACCCGCGGTCCGAGCCCAAGGCCCCATCGGAAGGGTTTCGTGTGGCGGATCGCCTGGCCGACGACCGGGTCGAGGCGTTCATAGTGGCGCTGGAGATAATATGCCGTCCAGCATTGCGGATAGGTCGAGATGAGCGTTGGGGCAGCGCCTCGGTCGTGAGGGAGAGCAAGATAGGCAAAGCAGGACAGGTTCAGCGCGGCGGCGACATCGGCCATGCTCTGCTGAGCCGCATCCCCGTCTGGGCTTTCGGTCAGCCGATCGACAAATCGTTGAAGAGCGCGATACAGCATGGATGAACGCACGGCCTCCCTGGTCATCGGTACTTGCCACATCGGGATCTATCGCGCGAGCGGTCTTGCGCAACCTTACCGTTCTGGCATGCAGGGAGGCGACGCCGGTCAGTTGCAGGTTCCATCAGCAAGGCCATGCAGGCCCAGTTCTCCGCTGTTGTGCCTTGAGCCTTCTAATAGAAACTTCGCCGTGAATGCGGCGAAAGCAGGAAGAAGACGTCTTCCTAAGGTCTGGTTTATCCTTTTTCAGAGGCGCCTGAGTTGTTCTTGTTGGTGGCTGCGATAGCGCCGAATTGCATCGACATTATCGTTTCTCTGCTTGAGAGCGGTTAGCTTCTCTATCGAGGACGGTGGTGTTGAGGCCAAATCGGTTTAGGTCAAATACCGGCCTGATCCTCTGTGATATATCCGTCGGCCCCTTCGTGCTGCCGGCGCGCGACGCAGTGCTGGGTAGACCCCGTTCGAGCGTGCGGTTCTGACTGATCCGCGTGTTCGTGCTAGGCCCAGCGAGAATTGTCACATCGATGTTGTCGATGCCCATCTCTTTTGAATCCTGCGTTACGGTGCCGAAGTTTGCCGAATTCTGCGCTATCTGGCCGCTTGCGTCGCAGGCTTGCAGGAGACTGCAAGAAGTCAGTGTTCCCCCAAGGAAAGCAATACCACCAATACCGTTGGGCCTCACGCCTGGAGCCGTTTGCAAATATGTGTCCGCCGGCCACCGCGTAGCGGTCGAGACCAATGTCGGCGCTGGCATTGGCGAAGCGCGGCGGCACATTCGAGCCCAAGCAGAGCGACCGCGAGATCGAGGAGCACATCCTTGCTGTACGCGAAGGTCCACACGAGGCGCTGGGACAGCAGGTGTCGGTCGGCCTTTACAAACCGATCCTGGGATCGATGCCGGACCGCTTACCGGCGCCCCGGAATACGACAGCCATGAGATCGTGCGGACAGTATCGCCCCAGGACCTACATCAGCTTCAAACGTCGGTCTTTCCGCGGCGAGCGTCTCGCCATCAAGCTCACTTCAGATGGCACCAAACATGGAGATATTACTTCGCCGCCCACCGAGTCACTACCATCGACCTGACGGGCGGCAAGAGTGTCGGTCATGTCCCCGACTGAATACCAATACAGCCGCTGAAGCCAAAGTCTGCTCTCGAACGTGCGAGCGCGGTTCTCGTTAATTAGCCTTCTACTCTCTGCAATGGCCGCTTCCGCGCGTTCGAGCAGGAGCTTTAGTTCCTCATCCAAGGCGTCGTCTACCTCTAACTTCGAGAGCTTCGACAGATGCTGCTGCTCCACCAAAAGGCTCGATTGTCAATCACGTAAACAGGACATTCTCCTCAAACCCGAGCGCGGCCCTGTCTATCGGCTGCAGGTTTGTAGCATTGACGCAACTATAGCCGTGATTGTCGAGCCGCTGAATGATTGCAGCACCATCGAGCGAATTTGAACGTTTGGAGTCGGTCAGAATCTCACACAAGATCGGTACCTTGCGTCCAGCCTTGCCGAGGAGTTGTGGCATGCCATCGAACACCGCCCCTTCGAATCCCTCGACATCGATCTTAATGAGACCAATTCGGTCGAGGTCAATTGCATGGCTGGCGAGGTATTCATCAAATGGAACGACCTCAACTTCCAAGGCCTCGGTCAGCTGTTGCGCATGGCTGAGAAACCCAGGAAACAGCGAGCTCGATCCGATGTTGGTATTATAGTTGTCGAAGTTATCACTTCGAGGCGGAATAATCGACATGGCGAGCCTCTCTCGGAACGCGCCACAAGCCATGTTGTTGGCTTGGATGGAATATTGGGGGTTCAGGTCAGAAAGCCGCGTGAGATGCCTGAAATATTGCGGGACGGGTTCGAAGCTGTGAACCTCACCTCGTCGTTCGACGCGCGCCAATGCATAGGCCGACCAATAGCCGCAATTGGCGCCGATATCGATAAAGATCATTCCGGGCTTCAGGTATCGATCGAACACTCGCTCTAGAAACATCTCATGCGTATGAAAATAGTACTTCCGCATCAATCGATGCATAGACATATCGATCTCGTATCTGACGTCGCCGAAGCGGGTTGAAGCAATCCCGCTGGGGCAGCTTGAAAGCTGCTCGATCGCCCGCCGCCTAAGCATATCCATAAACTTCAGGGGATCTGATTTTGCATAGTTTAGGAAAAAACGGACTGTCTTCTCGCTTAGCATACCACTCCCAATCTCCGGGCGCGCTGCCCGCGTCGTGTAGCTTTGGTCATGGGTTTTCCGAGCCTACAACCTGACACCACGTGAGATTCAAGCCGTTTCGATGTCTAGCCAAGTTCATTTCACTCTCCGCCAGCGAGGTGCATCTCCTCACCTTACTGAGGCACTTTAGGCAAGGACCAGAGCTGGCGCGCTGTTCGTCGACTCGTCGGCAAAGGCCGCGACCGACACGCCGCGCAACCGGACTGCGATCGTCGACGTGCTCGACTAAGGCTGCGCGCGGCAGCAGCCCGTCGACCGCGAACTGGCATAGCTCGACGTGTATCGGCGGCTGCGTCGAAGAACGGATACGTCATTAAGTCTTGCGCGCCGCGGGGGCCCGGATCGCCAGGAAGCGCACGAAGCAGATCGAGTTGGTCGCGCTCCGAGGGATCTTCGGGGCGAGCGGAGGAGTTGTTGTCCGCTTGTTCCACCGACCACGCGCAGCGCCCTTATCTGATGTCAAGGAAGCGCCACGAGCACCATTCGACGCGGCGACCTGTCTTTCGACGTTCATTTCCTCGATGCAAGGAAGCGGCTGACGCGCGGAATCTGACATCGGCTCAGGGCCTACACAGCCAGCGGCGGCGGTGGGGGAGAGGCGTACATGTTCAGCCTGCGTAGGATGAGGATATCGCCGGGGATGGCGGATCCGATTTCGTGCTTTGGAGCCTTGCGGAAACTGAACTTGCCGCTGGCCTATCGCATAAAGCAGGGCCTCAGCTCTGCCCCCAAGCCGTGGCCTTAACTTCAGGCGAGGGACTTGCACCGTTGCTTCAAGGAGCGTCTGCAGGAGCCATACAGCCTTTCTCATTTGAAACGAGGGAGCGAGGAGGTCGATGGATACCTACCGGGCCCTTATTGAGCGGGGCTGGGGATAGTGTCATTCGTGGGTTTCCACTTCTCGGCATATAGAGGGAGACGTTCGTATTCCTCCGCTACCTTCCAGCCGAGATTTATGAATCTAGCCACTATTGATCCAATGAAGATCGCCTTCGAAAAGCTGCTGTCTAGGGCCAAAAGAACATCGTCCCGATGAGAAGTGCTCAGAACCAAAGGCTTGGCCGCTATTCAGTTAGCCGCGTCGTGCAGGTGACGAAATTGGCGTCCGTGGGCACTGCGATCGGCTCGTCAAATTCACGGCTCCAGCCCGATCTACGTTCTGCCATAAACCTCTGTGGCAATTGGAGAACCTTTGCGCGTATTCGAGATGGTGCTGATAACGTTGGCGCTCGGCATGATGCCGGTCGGACTGATCGTTGTCGTTTTTGAATGGGATACCGCGAGAAAACGGCGCCGTTTGCAGGATTTTGGCGTAGGCGGAAAAGCCCGAGACACCAGACAGGTTAGGATCGAGCTGACACCTCGGCGCTCCAAGTTAACGCCGAGCCCCCCGGCAGTGGTTTGGCGCAAGTTCAGGACAATCGCCCGAACAAACTGGACATGCGTTTAGCGCCTTATTGAGGTAAGTATGGCCCCAGGCGGCAGCCCCGGAGCTGAGGGCCATTTTCTTTTTGGCGGACAGCTGGCGAAGGCCCTGGCTCAATAGGGGTGTTTGAATGGACACTCGCGGAAATGGGGACACCATGCTCTTACGGAACAGGGCTGTGGAAAACTCTAGGATGGCTCTTGCCGGGGCTCCATTTCATTCCGGATCAATTTTCACCGGCAGGGGGTCGCAAAGAGGCGGCCCCTTTCGATTCCAATTGCTCGTTGAAATGTTCGACAGCCTTAACGTCGAGTCGTGAATTCGGTCGACCTTCGTCGATATTCCCACGTGGCCCGTTCAGGCTCAGGTCGGTCAAAGTCCGCCTGGGGGTAGCCGACGCAAAGATAGGCGATCAACTTCCAGGACGCCGGCACGTCGAGAATCTCGCAGATGCGGACCGGATTGAGTATCGACACCCAGCCAATCCCGATGCCTTCTGCACGCGCGGCCAACCATGCCGAGCAAATGGCCGCGACGACGGAATAGTCGATGGTCTCCGGCATCGTCGCACGACCCAGCCCGTGCCCGGTTTCGCATGCTTTTTCCGAGAATACCGCCAGATGCCCAGGCGCCTCTTCGAGGCCGGCGAGCTTCAGCGTCGTGTAGCGCGCCGCCCGCTCACCGGAATAGGCGCTTAACGCGCAGGCATTGCAGGTCTTAAAGTCCTCAATGATCGCGCGCCGTCGCGCTTCACTATCAACGATTACGAAGCGCCAGGGCTGACTCAGGCCGACCGAGGGGGATGGGCAGGCGATCTCAATGAGCCGCTCCATGGCGCCGCTCGGCAGCGGATCGGGGCGAAAGCGCCGCACGTCGCGGCGCCACACGAACAGTTCGCGCAATTGTCGGCGAAAAGCTTCATCGAATGAGATCATCAAAGTCGAAGTTCCGCATGGAGGAGGGCGGTCGCCATCAACAAGATCGCGATCTCGCCAATCTGTTCGAACGCGCCCAATATATCACCTGTCTGTCCTCCGACCTGCCTCGTTGCAAGCCACGCCAGTATCAGCCCCGCCAGTGAGAGCAGAATCGCTCCGATCACCGCCTTGCTCGACCCGAAACCGCACACGAGACAAAGAGCCCCGAGACGAAATGCAATTGCCGCGCTTCGCCCCGGCGGCTGTCCGGCTCCGGCCGAAAGTCCATCCGACCGCGCCGGCGGAATCAGCCACATGAATGCGGGCAAGCCGGCGCCCTCGACCAGAACAAGATCGGCGCGACGCTTCAGGCGTCCGAAACTTTCGAGGACCGGGCTCCATCAGCGATGGCTTCATCGCAGCGTATGCACGGGCGCCCAGCGTCGCCAGGCGGCGTTCCTGCACGATGATCTGGGCACCCAATTCCGTCTCCGGCTTAAGCGGGACGGGATTCATGTTGGTATGGGGCTCGACGCCTGCGACTTGCGCCTGCAATGCCTACGCGCGTCCGATCTCGCCGCCGTCGGCGGTCACGGCCGCATTGTTCGATATGTTCTGCGGCTTGAACGGAAGTACGCGATAGCCGCGGCGGATCGCTGCACGCGCAAGGCCAGCGACGATGAGCGAATTGCCCACGTCGGAGCCTGCCCCCTGGATCATCAATGCGCGCGCCACCGAATCGGATTCCCGGTAGCTTCGTCAGAGCTCGACGCCGGGCTGCGCCTTGGATCGGAAGGGATGCTTCACCAGCGTCACCTCCGTGACGAGGTCGGCGGCGTCGATCAATTCTTTCTTCGCGTTACGTCCGGTGAGGACGACGTGCGTCATCGGTGGCTTTGAATTCTTCACGAACTCGACGACCTCGCCGATCTCCAGATAGTCGTAACGAAGCGCAATGTTAATCTCCTCGAGAACGATCATGCGCAATGCTTGATCGGCGATCAGCTGCATGGGCTTTCCCATGCGGCACGGACGGCGGCGATGTCGCGGGCGCGGTCCTGTGTTTCCCAGGTAAAGCCTTCACCCATCGCATGGAACTGGCACAGATCGCCAAAACGTCCGGTCAGCAGGCGGCGCTCGCCGGTGTCCCACGCACGCTTGATGAATTGTACGACGGCGCAGGGGAAGCCATGCGCTACGCACCGCATGATCATGCCGAAGGCCGAAGAAGATTTTTCTTGCCCCTGGTGTGGACGATGATGAGTCCCTTTCGCGGCTCTTAGTCGCCCTCATCCGGTCGCGCGCGACTTTTTTCTTGGCCATTTTGGTCGTATGGCGGTTGTCCAGCGAGGCTTCCGAGATCACGGTCTCCTCCTCAGCGGTATCAGTCTCGGAAGTCATCTGGACGTTCCTTTGGCTTGACAAGTTGCACGCTTGGGCAAATGGTGGAGCGGCGTTGGTTCCTGTCCTACGACAGGCGAAGAGGGAATGCGATAGGGCTCTAGCCACGAAGCCTGAGCCTGAAACGCAGCCGCCCCCGCGACCGTGACCGGAGAGATCTTCAAGAGCCACTGACCTGTTAAGGGGTTGGGAAGGTGGAGATCGAAGGGAAAACCTGCTCCGCAAGCCGGGAGACCTGCCAGCGCAGAGATTTGAGACCGGCGGACGGGGTGCTCCGCGACGGCAGCGAACCCCTATGTCCACGGTTCGTGCGCCTCATCGCCTCCGCCAAACGTCGAGGAGGGCGATGACCGTCACGCTTCACGTCTACATTACCTGCCGTGCCGGCCAATCGGCAATGGAAGGCGAAGCCACGCCAGGCGCGCATCGGCACAGCGCGATCCTTCAGGCTGGCGTGCCGGAAGGCGTCAATGTTGTTCCAGTCGAGTGCCTGTCGGCTTGCAGCCAGGGGTGCTCGGTTGCACTCAGCGCGCCGGGACGCTGGTCCTACGTCTATGGACCCCTGTCGGAGGCAAACGCGCCTGTTGCCGGAGCTGCGGCCTATGCGGCGGCGCCCGACGGCATCGTGCCATGGCGCAGCCGGCCAGAGATCTTCCGCAAGCAATCGCTTGCCCGCATTCCACCCATCGCTGTCCTGTCGGAGGCCGCAGAATGAACACGCTCGCCAAGGTCCCGGTCACCGTCGTCACGGGCTTTCTCGGTTCGGGCAAGCCGACCCTGATCCAGCACCTGATTGCCAACGCGAACGGCAAGAAGCTTGCGGTGCTCGTCAACGAGTTCGGCAGCGAGGGCGTGGACGGGGAGATTCTGAAATCCTGCGCGGACGCCGACTGTCCCGCCGAGAACATCGTCGAGCTCGCCAATGGTTGCATCTGCTGCACGGTCGCCGACGACTTCATTCCCGCCATCGAGCAGCTGCTCTCGCGCAGGGTAAAGCCCGACCATATTCTGATCGAGACGTCGGGCCTCGCCCTTCCGAAGCCGTTGCTCAAGGCCTTCGATTGGCCGGAGATCCGTTCAAGGATCACGGTCGACGGCGTGATTGCACTGGCCGACGCCGAGGCGGTGGCGGCCGGCCGTTTTGCGCCGGATCTCGCCGCGGTGGAGGCACAGCGCGCGGCCGATGAAAACCTCGATCACGAGACGCCGCTGTCGGAAGTGTTCGAGGATCAGATCGCGTGCGCGGATATCGTGCTGCTCACTAAGGCGGACCTTGCTGGCGCGGACGGAGTTGAAGCGGCCAAGGCGGCGATCCTCGCCGAAATGCCGCGTCGCGTGCCGATGCTGCCGGTCGTCGACGGTGCAGTCGATGCGCGCGTAATCCTTGGTCTCGAAGCAGCTGCAGAAGACGATCTCGCCGCGCGACCTTCTCATCATGACGGCGAAGAAGAACACGAGCACAACGACTTCGCCTCGGTTGTCGTCGATCTCCCGGAAGTTGCTGACGTCGTTGCCTTGGTCGCATCGATCCGGCGGCTTGCGCGTGAACAGAACGTCCTGCGCGCGAAGGGATACATCGCGGTCGCGGGCAAGCCAATGCGATTGCTCCTGCAATCAGTCGGGGAGCGGGTGCAACATCAGTTCGATATACCCTGGGGCACGCGGCCGAGGCAGTCGAAGCTGGTTGTGATCGGTGAACACAACAATATCGATGAGCCTGCCATCAGGGCGGGACTTGGTGTCTGATGCACGTCGTCTTTCGCGAGAGCCGCGGTCTTGAGGAGACCGCGACGCCTAAGGATCTCGGCCAGGATCCGGCCGACCTTGTTGTGCTCTCGTACTCCGATAGCGATCTCGCCGCTTTCGCTTCCGGCTGGCGCCGCGGCCGCGGCGGCCTGCCGTCGCTGAGGCTCGCAAATCTCGCAGAGCTGCGTCATCCGCTTTCGGTCGACACCTATATCGAGCGGACGGCGTCGCATGCGCGCGGCATCTTGGTGCGCTTGATCGGTGGCGAATCCTACTGGTCATATGGGCTGGCTGCCCTGCATCAACTGGCGAAGGAGCGCGACATCGCGCTTGCGGTGCTTCCGGCCGACTGTCGTGATGACCCGCGCCTGGATGCGTTCTCGACATTGCCCGTCTCGACGCTCCGACACCTGAGGGCCTTGTGCGAAGAAGGGGGAACGATAGCGGCGCAGGCTGCGATCGCCCAACTCGCGCTGGCGTCGGGCCTCCATGCTGGGCGTGCCATCGGTGAGATCGAAATTCCTGAGATCGGTTTCTACGATCCGCGCCGCGGCGCAATCGTACTGCAGCCAACTTCCGACCAGCGGGCAGGCGCATTCGTCACCTTCTATCGTTCCTATCTCACCGCGGCAGACACCGCCCCGGTCGACGCGCTGATTGCAGCATTGCGGCAGAAAGGTTTTGATGCTTACGGCGTGTTCGTCAGCTCGCTGAAGGCTGCTGGCGTGGCGGATTGGCTGAGGGGAAAATTCAAGCAATGCCCTCCCGCTGTGATCGTCAATGCGACCGCCTTCTCCGCGGTCGGAGAAGACGGGACGACGCCTTTCGATGCCGCATCCTGCCCGGTATTCCAGGTCGCGCTGTCGACGGTCCGGCGCGATGATTGGTTGGAATCGCTTCGTGGACTAACGCCGGCTGATCTGGCAATGCATGTGGTTTTGCCGGAGGTTGACGGCCGGCTGTTTGCAGGCGTGGTCAGCTTCAAATCGCCGGGCGAGCGCGATCCCGATCTGCAATTCGCACGCCTGTCGCATAGGCCCGACGACGAACGCGTCAATGCTGTCGTGGATCGAATCGTGGCCTGGCACAGGATCGCGAACAAGCCGGCGGTCGAGAAGCGACTGGCGATTGTGCTCTCGAACTATCCTGGCCGCCCGCACCAGATCGCGCATGCGGTCGGACTCGATGCGCTCGCATCAGTTGAAACGCTGCTGTCCGATCTCGCCGGCGCGGGATACGACGTCGAGGCGGCGGGGGTGCTCGGCAAAACTCTCCTATGCGAGAAATTGACCTGGAAAGTTTGCGATTACCGCACCGAGGTGGCCAGGCTTCCGCGAGAGTTACACGATGATCTCGCAGCCGCCTGGGGCGCGCCGGAAGACGACCCCGCCTGCCGTGGCGGCGAATTTCATTTCGCTGCGATCCGGCGCGGCAAGACGATCGTCGCGCTCCAGCCGGACCGCGGCGACCTGAATGATCGCGACACCGATTATCACGATCTCTCGCGCACGCCTCGCCACGCCTATGTCGCGTTCTATCTCTGGCTCAGGCAGCAAGAGGTCGACGCGGTCGTCCACATGGGCGCGCATGGAACGCTGGAGTGGCTGCCCGGCAAGTCCGTCGCGCTGTCGGCTACTTGCTGGCCGGAAGCGCTGATCGGCGACGTGCCCGTGATCTATCCCTTCATCGTCAACGATCCCGGCGAAGCGGCGCAGGCCAAGCGCCGCATCGGCGCGGTGACAATCGGCCATTTGCCGCCGCCGTTAGCGCGGGCGGCGTTGCCGGAAGGACTGCGCCGGCTCGAGCAATTGCTCGATGAATATTCGACGGCCGATGGTCTTAATCCCGCGCGCCGCCAGCGCCTGATCGCAGCGATCCGCGATGAGGCGCGCGCCGCGGGCTTGGAAGATGATCTCGGCCTTACCGCCTCGATCGCGCCGGCCGAGGCCATTCCCCGGATCGATCGCTTCGTCTGCGATCTCAAGGAAAGCCAGTTTGGCGATGGCCTGCATGTGTTCGGCCGCGGAGCTTGCGGCGAGGCGGAGAAGGGCGCGCTGTTCGATGCGCTCTCCGGGAGGTATGTTGCGCCGGGACCTGCCGGCTCCCCCTATCGCGGGCGCCGCGATGTGCTGCCGACCGGGCGCAATCTGTTCGCCGTGGATCCCCGCGCGGTGCCGACGCCCTCGGCGCACGCGCAAGGTATCAAGCTCGCCGAGGAATTGCTGCGCCGTCACCTGCAAGATCACGGTAACTGGCCGAAGGGGGTCGTGGTTGATCTGTGGGGATCATCGACCATGCGCACCGCAGGCGAAGATTTTGCGATGGCTCTGCACCTTGCCGGCACCGCGCCGCGCTGGGATCAGGCTTCGGGGCGGGTGACGGGCTACGACATCATCGCAACGGCGGTGCTCGGCAGGCCGCGCATCGACGTTACTCTTCACGTGTCAGGGCTGTTTCGCGACGTCTTCTCATCTCTTGCGCAACTGTTCGAGGCGGCGACCGAAGCGCTTTCTGAACTTCACGAGGAGGACAACGAAAATCCCTACCGTCATCGTGCGGCGCGCGTGTTCGGCCCGCGGCCCGGGCAGTATGGGATCGGCATGGCGTCATTGCCGGATGTTCTCACACAAGAGTCACGCAGCACGGCCGGTGAAGCCTGGCTTTCCGCTTCATCCTGGGCGTTCGCCCCCAACGGTGCTATGCGGCCTGATCGCGCCGGCATCGAGGCAAGGCTCATCGCCGCAGACGCCTTTGTCCATGTGCAGGACCTGCCGGAAACAGACCCCCTGTTGGCCGCAGACTATGCGGTGCACCAGGCGGGTGCTGCGGCCGCGGCGGCGCGGTTGGGCACGGTCGCCCCAACACTCTATCACCTCGACGCCACGCGTCCGGATCGGCCGCATGCGCGCTCGTTAAGCGAGGAGCTATCTCGCGTGGTGCGTGGGCGCGCCGCCAGTCCGAAATGGATCGCAGGCATGATGCGCCACGGCTTTCGTGGCGCGGCGGAGATCGCCGCGACGCTCGAGCATATGACCGCTTTTGCCTATCTTGCTGACGCGGTGCCCGCGCATTTGTTCGATCTCTATTACGACGCGACGCTTGGCAACGATGATGTTCGCACGTTCATGGCGCGCGAGAATCCGGCTGCGCTCGCGGCGATCGAGACTTGCTTCACCCGTTTGCATGAAGCTTCGCTCTGGAGAACGCGGCGCAATTCGATTGCGATCGCGCTGCAGGAGGCCTCGTGAGCGTGGTTGCGATCAAGGGCTGGTGCCCCGGCGCCTTGCGGCCGATGCGGTCGGGGGATGGGCTCGTGGTTCGGATCCGTCCGCACGGTGGCGGGCTCGATCCGAAGCAGGCAGCAGGAATTGCGGTGCTGGCCGAGCGCTACGGCAATGGGTTGATCGATCTGACCAGCCGCGCCAACCTCCAAATCAGGGGTGTTACAGATGCAAACCACGGTGCTCTGATCGAGGAACTCTCGCGGCTGAACTTGATCGACCCCGATCCGGAGTTGGAAGCGCGGCGCAACATCCTGGTCACGCCGTTCTGGAGCGCAGGCGATGATACCTGTTCACTCGCCGCAGAGCTTGAGCAGGGGCTTGCGATGGGACCGCGCGGCCTGCCGACCAAATTCGGCTTCGCCGTTGATTGCGGGACACAGCGCGCGCTTTCCAGCGCCTCGGCCGATATCCGCATCGAGCGCAGCCTCGCGGGAGAGCTGATCGTGCGCGCCGACGGTGCGGAGCATGGTCGTCCCGTCACGCCGAGGGAAGCCGTGAAGACCGCACTCGCGCTTGCCGAATGGTTCGTCAACTCCGGCGGAGCCCCGGATGGGCGAGGGCGGATGGCAGCGTATATCCGGGCCGGCGCAAAACCGCCGCACGCGCTTTGTGGCCACGTCAAGCCGGCCCGCAGGATCGCGGTGCCGCGTCCGGGCTTTTATCCGGAAGGCGCGATGGTCGGTGCGGCTTTCGGGCAGCTAACCCGCGCCGCGCTCGCGTATCTTGCCGGATGCGCGCAGAGACTGCGGATGACGCCGTGGCGCATGATTCTGGCGGAAGGCGTGCGGGAAATGCCCCACCGCGATGGCCTCATCACCCAAGCCGAGGATCCGATCCTGCGCGTCGTCGCCTGCAGCGGCGCGCCGGCGTGCCGCGAGGCGCATGCCGATACGCGCGCGCTTGCGGCGGCACTTGCACCCCATGTTGCCGCCGATGCCTGGCTTCACATCTCCGGTTGCGCCAAGGCCTGTGCTCATTCCGGGAATGCCTCGTTCACCCTTATCGCGACCCGCGAGGGATTTGACCTCGTCCGCGGCGGCTCGACCCGGGATGCGCCAGCCTTACGTGGACTGAGCGCCGGCCGCATGATCGCGGATCCTTCCGTTCTAACGGGAACGCGCTGATGCCGCACGTCTATGAGACCAATGGTGCAGAGATCTACCGTCAGTCCTACGCCACCATCCGTGCCGAGGCGGACCTTGAGCGCTTTTCCGCCGACGAGGAGCCCGTTGTCGTGCGCATGATCCATGCGGCGGGCATGGTGGGTCTCGAAGCGCATATCCGCTTCACGCCCGGCATGGCGCGGATCGCGCGGTCCGCGCTACAGAACGGCGCACCTATCCTCTGCGATGCACGCATGGTCTCGGAGGGAATTACGCGCGCGCGCCTGCCGGCCGGCAACGCCATCATCTGCGCGCTCGACGATCCCGCAGTTCCCTCGCTCGCCCAATCCATGCGCAATACGCGCTCAGCCGCAGCGCTGGAGCTGTGGCGCCCGCATCTGGACGGTGCGATCGTCGCCATCGGCAATGCACCGACCGCGCTATTTCACCTCCTCAACATGCTGGAGGATCGCAATTGTCCAAGACCCGCGGCCATCATCGGTTGTCCAGTCGGCTTTGTCGGCGCGGCTGAAGCCAAGGCTGCGCTGATGGCCGATCCACCCGCCCCGGCACTGACGGTCGAGGGACGGCTTGGCGGCTCGGCAATCACGGTCGCCGCCGTGAATGCGCTTGCAAGCCGGAGCGAATAGCCATGGGGCGCATCATTTGTTGCGGTCTTGGGCCAGGCAATCCGGACTTGATGAGCGTGCGCGCCGATCGCGTGGTCCGCGCGGCCAAGCATGTCGCCTATTTCCGGAAGAAGGGAAGGCCCGGCCAGGCCCGGCGCATCGTGGACGGGCTGCTGTCAAAGGACGTCTGCGAATATCCGATGGAGTATCCGATCACCACGGAGATCGCCTTCGATAGTCCGGAATATATTCGCGTTCTTGCCAGCTTCTACGATGAGTGGGCAGAGCGCCTTGCGCGGATCGCCCGCGCAGTCGATATCGTCGTGCTCTGCGAGGGCGATCCCTATTTCTACGGTTCCTTCATGCACCTGCACGTGCGTCTGCAGGGGCGGGTCGAAATAGATGTGATCGCGGGCATTCTCGGAATGACCGGTTGTTGGAATTCGGTCGGCCTTCCCATCGCCCTCGGCGACGACGTGATGACGGTGCTGATGGGCACGCTGCCGGAAGACGAGCTCGAACGGCGCGTGCGCAATTCCGACGCGCTCGTCATCATGAAGACCGGACGCAATCTGAAAAAGGTGCGCCGCGCACTTCAAGCCGCCGGCCGACTTGGCGAGGCATGGCTGATCGAACGCGGCACCATGCCGGGCGAGCGCGTTGCGCGGCTGAAGGACGTGGACGAGGCCGAGTGTCCCTATTTCGCGATCGTGCTCGTGCATGGGCAGGGTCGGCGCATGGATGCCGCCGAATGAAGGGCACATTGACCATCGCGGGACTTGGGCCGGGCGACGAGGCGCTGGTCACGCCGGAAGTTTCCGCCGCGCTCGCCACAGCGACCGACATAGTGGGGTATGCGCCCTATGTCGCGCGTGTCCAACCGCGCGAAGGACTCTCGCTGCATCCGTCGGACAATCGCCTGGAGTTGCAGCGCGCTGGTGATGCCTTGCGCCTGGCATCGGAAGGAGGCCGCGTCGTCATGGTTTCCTCCGGCGATCCCGGCATCTTTGCGATGGCTTCCGCAGTGTTCGAAGCGCTAGAAGACGCGCCGCAATGGCAGGGGCTTGCAATCCACGTTCTGCCCGGTGTGACCGCGATGCTGGCGGCAGCCGCGCGCGCCGGCGCGCCGCTCGGACACGATTTTTGCGCGATCAATCTCTCCGACAATCTGAAGCCGTGGTCGATGATCGAGAGACGCCTGCGGCTTGCCGCCGAGGCCGACTTCGCGATCGCGATGTACAATCCGCGCTCGGCAAGCCGGCCAGAGGGCTTTGGGCGCGCGCTCTCGGTTCTGAAGGAGGCGGGCTGCGGCGAACGGCTCGTGATCTTCGCGCACGCTGTCACGACGCCCAAGGAGCGGATTGAAACTGTGATGCTGCACGAAGCACGGCCGGACATGGCCGATATGCGAACGCTGGTTATCGTCGGCAATTCGGCGACACGCCGCGTCGGCCGCTGGGTCTATGCACCAAGGCATGCCCGATGACCGAGCCATTGCATGACTTCGGCGACGCTTTCCACTCGCGGCCTGTCGGGCAATTCGGGCCTCGTAAGCATGAGAACGGGAACGCCGAGTTCGCGCGCGGCGTCGATCTTGGCACGCGCGCCCGTTCCCCCGGAATTGCGGGCAACGATCCGTTCAATGCCGCGCGCGCGCATCATCTCCAGTTCGCCAGCAAGGGTGAATGGCCCACGCGACACGATGACGTCGACGTCCTGGAACGGCAGCAGTCCATCCGGCGGATCGACAAATCTCAATGTGTAGGCGTGCTGCGGCTTGGCGCTGAAGGCTGCGATGTGCTGCCGTCCGATCGCAAGGAACACCCGCGCGCGGTTCTCCGGCAATGCCGCGACAGCGGAGGCGATGTCCGCGACCTCGATCCAGGTGTCGCCGGCCGCCTTTGCCCAAGGCACGCGCTCGAGCGCGATCAGCGGCGTTCCGGTTGCCTCGCAGGCAGCAATTGTGTTGCGGCTTATCTCGGCTGCGAAGGGATGGGTCGCGTCGACGACATGCGTAATTCCTTCCCTGCGAATATAGTCGGCAAGGCCGCTCACGCCGCCGAACCCGCCGATACGGATCGGCAGCAATTGCCTGGCCGGAGCTCGCGTCCGCCCGGCATACGAATAGACTGCGTCGAGCCCGGCGCGAGCGGCGGCGTCCGCAAGCAAATTGGCATCGCTAGTTCCGCCCAGAATGAGCGCGCGCATCATGGATAATCCCTGGTTGACCATTATCGGCATTGGCGAAGATGGCCTTGCCGGCCTCTCGCAAGCAAGCCGAAAGGCACTAGAGGAGGCCGAGACGGTGTTTGGAGGGGAACGGCATCTCGCGCTGGCAGGCATTACCGGCCGCGGCCGTCCGTGGCCCGTGCCCTTTGATGCGGACTGTGTGTTGTCTTGTCGTGGCCGTCCGACGGCCGTCCTCGCCTCGGGCAATCCGTTCTGGTACGGCGTTGGAACCAATCTCGCGGAGCGGCTGAACAAGAGCGAATGGATCGCACATCCCGCGCCCTCGACATTCTCTCTTGCTGCAGCGCGGCTGGGCTGGCGGCTCGAATCGGTCACCTGTTTGGGACTTCACGTCGCCCCGTTCGAACGGCTGGTGTCTCATCTGGCGCGCAAAGCGCGCATAATTTGTCTCCTGGGCGATGGCAAGTCGGCCACCGATCTGGCCGAATGGTTGACAGCGCGCGGCTGGGGCGAGTCGCGGCTCTGGATTCTCACTGCACTTGGCGGCCCGCGCGAATCCGTGACGCAACAACGCGCCGACGCCTATGTGGCCGATCCGGGCGCGGGTCCGGTGGCAGTTGCGCTCGAAGCCAATGGAAGGGACGGCGTTCCGCGCAGCTCCGGGCTTTCGGACGCGCTCTTCATACATGACGGCCAGATCACCAAGCGGCCGATGCGCGCGCTCGCGCTTTCGGCGCTGGCGCCGAGTCGCGACGAAAGATTGTGGGACATTGGTGCCGGTTCAGGCTCGATCTCCGTGGAATGGGTTCTCTGCGGTGGCACAGCGATCGCAATTGAAGCGCGGGCTGATCGCGCAGCGAATATCCGCAGCAATGCCGCGACCTTCGGTCTGATGCATCGGATCGCCATCGCTGAGGGGACAGCACCGGATATCCTCTCAGGCCTTGAGACGCCGCAAGCCGTCTTCATCGGCGGAGGGCTCGACGCCGCGATGTTCGATGGTGTCTGGTCGCGCATTGAGCGGGGAACCAGGGTGGTTGCGCATGCCGTCACACTAGAGACCGAGGCGCTGCTTTCGGACCTCCAGAAACGCCGTGGCGGCGAGTTGATGCGGATCGAGATTGCGCATGCAGGCCACCTCGGCCGCTACCGGTCCTGGGAAGCAGCGCGACCGGTCATGCAATGGAGTACAGCCAAGTGAAGGTCGCAGGTCTGGGATTCAAGCGGGACGTCACGCTGGCTGCGCTGCGCGAAGCGCTCGCCGCCGCGGGCGGTTCTAGTGGCCTCGCGGCGGTTGCAACGGTCGCCGACAAGGCCGAAACGGCCGCGCTCAAATTGCTGGCGCGCGAACTCAACGTGCCGATCAAGGCCATTCCGGCGAAGGTACTGGCCGGTATTGCCACGTCCACACAGTCCGCAATCATCAAGGCGAAGTTCGGCACGGGTTCCCTGGCCGAAGCCGCGGCGCTGGCTGCGGCTGGGCGTGGGGCGCGCCTTATCTCGCTGCGGGCTGTTTCGCGGGATCGGACGGCGACTGCGGCGATCGCGCAACGGGATGGCGAATGACGGTGCACTTCATCGGCGCCGGACCGGGTGCAGCCGATCTGCTCACCTTGCGCGGACGTGATCTCATCGCCGCCTGTCCGGTCTGCCTCTATGCCGGTTCGCTTGTTCCCGAGGGTGTGCTCGCGCATTGCCCGAAGGAAGCGCGCATCATCAACACCGCGCCGCTGTCGCTCGACAAGATCATCTCAGAGATCGTCACGGCACATCGTGAGGGCAAGGACGTCGCACGGCTGCACTCCGGAGATATCTCGATCTGGTCGGCGATGGGCGAGCAGTTGCGCCGCCTGCGCACACTTCAGATTCCCTACTCAGTCACGCCAGGCGTGCCGGCCTTTTCCGCGGCTGCAGCTGCGCTCCAGGTCGAGCTCACGCTGCCGGGCCTGGCGCAATCCGTCGTGCTGACGCGAATCCCGGGCAGGGCGAGCGCGATGCCTGAAGGCGAAAAACTCGCCACGTTCGCCGCGACCGGCGCGGTGCTCGCCGTCCATCTTTCGATCCATCTACTTGCCAAGCTGATTGATGAGCTCACGCCGGTCTACGGGGTAGACTGCCCGGTCGCGATCGTGTGGCGCGCGAGTTGGCCGGACCAGCGCATCATTCGCGCCACGCTGGGTACACTCGATACTGCGGTTGGCACCGAGCTCGAGCGCACGGCCGTTATTCTGGTCGGCCGCACACTGGGTTCGGAAGATTTCGGAGAGAGTCGCCTGTATGCCGCCGACTATGACCGCCGCTATCGGCCGCTCGGGCCGACGCCGCGCTTTCCGGAAGGCTCCTGATGGCGGCAAGCCTCATCATCTCCGCACCGGCATCCGGTGTTGGCAAGACGACCCTGACGCTGGCATTGGCGCGCGCCTATTGCAATCGCGGGCTGAAGGTCCAGTGCTTCAAGAGCGGGCCCGACTATATCGATCCCGCCTTTCATGCGGCCGCCACCGGGCGCGTTTCCATGAACATCGATAGCTGGGCCATGCGTCGCGAGGCCATCGAAGCGCTCGTCTCGCGCGGTGCTGATGCGGACCTCGTTCTGGCCGAAGGCTCGATGGGCCTGTTCGACGGCGTTGCCGCACCGGGCGTCTCGGGGACCGGCGCTACCGCCGATATCGCCGAGATGATGGGCTGGCCGGTCTTGCTGGTGCTCGATCCATCCGGACAGGCGCAAACCGCCGCGGCTGTGGCCGCGGGATTGCGCGATTTCCGCGCAGGCGTGCGCCTCGCCGGCGTTGTCCTCAATCGCGTCTCCAGTGCGCGGCACGAAAACCTCGTGCGCCGCGCCATGGCAGGCGCTGGCATTGCCGTGTTCGGTGCGTTGCCCCGCCATACAGCAATCACCTTGCCGAAGCGGCACCTTGGCCTGGTGCAGGTGGAAGAGCAGGCCGAGGTCGACGGCCTGGTTGCCGAAGCCGCGCGCTTCGTCACGGATCATGTCGATCTGGATAGCGTGCTGGAATCGGCAATATGCACCTGGACCGCGCCGAGCGCCGCACACGACTTAAACGTCACGCCGCCCGGCCAACGCATCGCGCTGGCGCGCGACGCTGCATTCTCGTTCGTCTATCCGCACATGGTGGAGGCTTGGCGCGCGGCCGGAGCCGAGATCACGATCTTCTCGCCGCTTGCCGATGAGGGCCCTGATGATAGTGCCGACATCTGCTGGCTGCCTGGCGGCTATCCTGAGTTACATGCCGGCCGGCTAGCGGCCAACATACGGTTTCGCGGAAGGCTGCGCGCCTTCGCCGAGACGCGACCCGTGCACGGCGAATGCGGGGGCTATATGGTGATGGGCAACGCCCTGACCGACGGTGATGGCGTTCGCCATGAGATGGTTGGTTTGCTCGGTCTTGAGACGAGTTTTGCCGAGCGTCGCATGCATCTGGGCTACCGGTTTGCGGAGCTCGCTGCTTCGATGCCGGGGCACAAACCCGGCGCACGTCTTCGAGGCCACGAGTTTCACTATTCCACGATCATCGCGCAACCAGATAAAGCTCTCGCTGTCGTGCGCGATGCGACCGGCGCCGTGGTTGCCGAAACCGGTTCGCGGCGTGGTCACGCCACAGGCACGTTCTTCCACCTAATTGCGGAGGAGAGGTGACCGTTTCGTCTCCTTTGTCTCGGTACGCGGCCGCCGATGGCCAACTTTTCGGCCTGCATGTCGACAATCCGGTGAGGGAAGGCCAGCTGACGGGCGTGCCGATCCGGACCGACCTGTCGGTTACGCTGTTCCTTTCGGAGCGGGAGGATTATGACGGCGGCGAGCTCGTCATCGAGGACCTCTATGGCTCCCATGAACTGAAGCTGCCGGCCGGCGATCTCGTACTTTATCCTGCTTCAAGTCTGCATCCGGTCACGGACGTGACACGGGGCACGCGTGTTGCGTCTTTCTTGTTGCAGAGCATGGTACGGGATGCGGGGGGCCGCAGCCTGATCTTCGATCTCGACACCGCCATCCAGGCGTTGGTTCAGCGGCTTGGGCGAGACGATCCTGAAACGGGTCGAATTGACCGGCATCTATCCCAACCTGATCCGTTACTGGGCCGAAGCATGAATGCCTCTCTCATCCGCTCGAGGGGGTCACCGTGATGATGCCGTCGTGGATCCGACTTCGCCCCTTGACGCCTGCTCCGCGAAAGGGGCACACAGGGAAGGCATGGTACTCAACGCGGCGCAACGCGCCGGAGCATAATCGGGAATGGCATAGGGGCCGAGTTGCGGTGCCCGAAGCCCCGGCCGGTCCCGCGACTTAAAGCGGTGCAGGGATCCGATCCGCTATTGGGCAATCATGCCGGGGAAGACCGCACTCCCTGTCGAACCGAGAGCCAGGAGACCGGCCCTGCAAGTTTTGACGCCATGGCCGTCGCGTGTGACGGCAGGAAGGACGTGGACCATGCACATTGAACCGGGGATTGTGACGGGAGCCAAGCTCGTGCTGAGCTACGCTACGGGCGCCGCCGCGGCCAGCTGTACCCTGAAGCTCGCGGTCGATACCGTGCGCGAGCAGGGTGTCGCTTCTTTTGTCGTGCGCACGATTGCAACGACGGCGCTGGTATTTTCGTTCTTCGAGCTGTTCCCGCATTTTCGGGTCGGTGTCTCGGAGGTGCATTTCATCCTCGGCTCGACCTTGTTCCTCTTGTTCGGTACGGCACCGGCTGCACTCGGGCTCGCGCTCGGTCTTCTGCTGCAGGGCCTGTTCTTCGTGCCGACCGACCTGCCGCAATACGGCATGAACCTCACCACGCTGCTGGTGCCATTGTTTGCGGTCCACGCGCTCGCTCAGCGGATCATTCCTCGAAATACGGCCTATGTTGACCTACAATATAGCCAGGCGCTGGCGCTCTCGACGGCGTATCAGTCCGGCATTGTGGCATGGGTCGCGTTCTGGGCGCTCTATGGTGCGGGCTTTGGCGCGTCCAACCTCGCCGACATCGCGACTTTTGCCGCTTCCTACACGTTTGTCATCGTGATCGAGCCATTAGCCGATCTGGCCGCGCTTGCTCTGGCAAAGTCGCTGCGAGGCGTCACAGTCGAGGGCTTCGTCACCCAGCGTCTCCACAACGCCCGCTGACGACCTAGAAAGGCGGACCCGACGGCGGCCTTCGTATCAGTGATGCTGACGCTCTCCCTGATAGGTATCGGTTGCGGCGATCCCGAACAGCTCACGCTCGCCGCGATCCGTGCCCTCAATGCAGTCGATCTCATCCTGATCCCTCGCAAGGGAGCTGTTAAGTCCGACCTCGCCGAGTTGCGGCGGACGATTTGCGCAGAGGTACTCACCAACGATCGGACGCGCATCGCGGAATTCGACCTGCCCGTGCGGGACGCCTGCGTGGCAGATTACCGGAAAGCCGTGGACGAATGGCACGACGCCGTCGCTGCAACCTGGTCGCGAGAAATAGCGAGCCACCTTGGAAACACGGGGCGCGTTGCGCTGCTGATCTGGGGGGATCCTTCGCTCTATGACTCGTCCTTGCGGATCGCGCGCAGGCTCAATCCGTTGCCGACCATCGACGTGGTTCCGGGCATCACATCTATCCAGGCGCTGTGCGCGGCGCATGCGCTGCCGCTGAACGATGTCGGCGAACCCTTCTTAGTTACCACCGGGCGGCGGTTGCGTGAGGGCGGCTGGCCTGATAGCGCCGACACTGTTGTCGTGTTACTGGATGGCGGCGCGGCGTTCCAGTCCTTGAAGCCCAAAGGAATCCACATCTGGTGGGGTGCCTATCTCGGGATGACCAATCAGATCACCATGTCGGGTGAGCTTTCCGACGTGGGGCCTCGCATCGTCGCCGCACGGCAACAGGCGCGCGAGCGACATGGCTGGATCATGGACAGCTGTATCCTGAAACGCAGATCCTGACGTGGCCGTCCATTGCGCCGCCGCACTCGCGCGTCGGGCTCAACTTACCAAGCCGACCGGGGGCACTTGGCCGGCTCGAGCAAATCGCGATTGAGCTTGCCGGTCTGCAACAGTTGAGGCAACCTCGTGCAGCCCGCGTGCCGATCACCATATTCGCTAGCGATCACGGCATTGTTGCTCAGGGGGGCGCGTATCCTCAGGAGGTGACGATCGCCATGATGTCGAATTTCGCCTCGGGCGGAGCCGCGATATCGGTGCTGGCGCGCGAACTATAGCGGTTTTCGCCCGATTTGAATCTGGGGGATTCCCAAACGGTTAGCGATGATGGAGACTGTGTGCATTGATTCTCCTTGCCGGCGGGGGCGGGCGGTGCCGAAGGCCTATTCTTGTGACCTGCGGGAACGCGTTATCGAGGCCGTGGCTGCGGGCGCGTCGCGGCGCGAGGCGGCCGAACGCTTCGAGGTGAGTGTAGCATCGGCGGTCAAGTGGGTGCAGCGCTGGCGGGACGATAACAGCGCCGCTGCGAAGCCGCGCGGCGGAAGCGTTTCGCCGCTCGAAGAGTTCGCAACCGAGATTTTGGCTGTGGTTGCTGAGCATCCAGACCTGACCCTGGTGGAGACGCTTGCAGAGCTGCGCAAGCGGAGAATTCGAACCAGCCGCAGCGCGCTCTGGCGCTTTCTCGACCGTCACAACATCACCTTTAAAAAAAAGCCTGCAGGCTACTGAACGGCAGCGAGAGGACGTTGCGCGAGCTCGCCGACGTTGGATACGAGAGCAAGGTTTTCTTGATCCCGCCCGGCTCGTTTTTATCGACGAGACTGCGGTCAGCACAAATCTGGCGCGGCTCCGGGGGCGTGCGCCAAGGGGTGTCAGGGTGATCGGCGCCGTTCCGCTGGGGTCATGGGAGACCATCACTTTCGTGGCGGCCTTGCGCCACAATAAAATGACTGCCCCGATGGTGATCGAGGGAGCTATGACCGGAGAAATGTTCCTCGCCTATGTTGAGCAGTGCTTGGTTCCAACCCTTCGGCGCAACGACATCGTCGTGATGGACAACTGCCGAGTTCACATGGCGCCTGCCGTTAGGCACGCGATTGAGAAGGCAAAGGCGAGCGTGCGGTATCTCCCGAAATACTCGCCTGATCTTAATCCGATCGAGCTGCCCTACAGCAAATTTAAGGCATACTTGCGTAAGGTCGCGGCACGAACAGTTCCGCATCTCACGCGCGCGATCCGTTCGTTCATCCCACAACTAAGCCCACGCGAATGCACCAACTATTTCGCTCACGCAGGCTATGCTTCTAAATGACAGGAATCCGCTTTAGGCTCAAGTCTCGAGGTCATCGACGGCGGCACGCTGACGCAATCGCCGGTGCCTGGCATTCTTACCGACAAGCCGCGGTTCGGTAGCAGCGATTTCAGCGCGGAGGCTGCGCTCGAGCCAAAGGAACTGACCTTTGCCTTTGAATGTGGACAGCGGGCGGTGTTGCGCGCGGAGGCCGGAAGGTCCGATCTCCTGATCCTCGGTGAGATGGGCATCGGCAATATCACGACGTCAGCCGCGATCGCAGCCAGCCCGCTCGGCGTGAGCGCAGAGGAGATCCGCCGGCAGCGGAACGGGTGTTGATGCTGCCGGCCGCGCGCGCAAGGCACGCGTGATCGACGCAGCGCTCGCCCATCATGGTTTTACCACTCCCGGTACGACTCCTGAGCAAATCCTGTGCGCGGTCGGGGTCTCGAGATCGCGACCGCTGCGGCGCGATCATTGCGGCCGCACAGCGTCGCATTCCGGTCCTGATTGACGGCTTTATCGTGTCGGTTGCGGCATTCGCGGCCATGCGCCTCAATCCGTCATGCCAGCCGTTTCTGTTGCCCTCGCATCAATCGGCGGAGCAGGGACACCGTCTGGTCCTTCGCGCCCTGAATGTGGTTCGCCGCAACTCGCCGGAGGGCATTGGCGGCGCTGGGCCTCCTCTTTCTTCGCAATCGGCAGGTCGCGCTTGTTGTTGATGAGCTCAATCAGCGCCGCTTCGCAGGGAGCCTCAGACGGTTAACTCGCCGCACTGCGCACGATTTCGATGCGTGAGGAGATGCAAACATCTTGTTCGGCAATAAGCAGTCTGGGATGTTATATTGGCGACAAACATGGATAGGTTTGTCGGAAGTCGGACATGCGACGTGCAGCGAGCTCGGGAAAAGCCCTTGGAGACGTTTTTTAAGGTTGGTTTGGAGCTTGCATAGAAGCGGGAAAGCAGCAGTACGAGAGATGGCGATTGGCCCCTCCTGCAATCGAAAATTCAATCGAAGCAGCATCCCCAGACTCGCGCGTCATCGTGACCGACCAGGTCGGCGACCCGACTATTACGGCGTGCGCGTTATCTCGCAGGCGGTCGCCCGCAAGAGCCGCGTCCAACGGCATCGGATGGCGTATGCAGCGCTAAACAGAAAAATGGACGAAGCGCTGCTTGCCCCTTCACTCCAGATAGCCGCGCCAACCGACTCGCAGGAGATTAGTGAAATGAGCAATCCAACCGAGCAGCGCATCTAGTGCTGTTCATGAAGGGTTTGCCGGCCGCGCCGCAACGCGTTCTCCCCACCGGTTACCTCGCGTAAGGCAGCCATTCGCGGTGCAAGTTCCCAAGCGGGAGTATGTTCAATGTCGGGTCCATGACGAGAGACCACGAGATCGTGCGCCCCATCGCCAGGCCTTCAGCCTTCGTCTTCGCCTTAACGGTTGCCGCTCGCATACGGCAGATTCAGGAATTTCGGCAGGCTTAGCTGCCTGCCTGACCAACGCGGAGAGCTGCCGCTAAAGCTTCTTCCAGCCTGGTCTTCTCCAGCAGGAGATCAGCGACAATCTTTCGAAACCGTTGGTTCTCGAGCGTAAGCTCCTCCAAAACACGCGGCATGTCATCCATCGTTTGCGCGTTGGGTAACATCATCCTATCCTCGAGCGCAGCACTTTGCGAGAGCGTAGCATCACTCTTATGCAAGGGCAGCTTCCGCCAGCGATGAAGTGTCATCACGCTGACCCCGAGCGCTTTGCAAATCTCCACCTGGGTATTGCCTGCTCGTGCAAGCTCATCTGCTCGGACGAGCTTCAACAGAATCTCGTCCTGAGAGTGCTTCTTCTTCATCTTCCTCAAATCCGCTCTGGCAGCTACATCTGTGGTGATGCTGCCTGGAATCAAAGAAGGCGCGTGGCAAAACTGAGGCCACCAGCTTTCAACACTGACGGAGTGCGGATCGTTCCTGGGCGGGATGCGGGCGAAGACTACTTCTGCAAGCGGGCAATTCGGACATATTCAGCGAGAATCCTCGAAGAAGCTTGAATCGTACCTAGCGTCAAGTTGTACAATCTCAAAGAATGTGTTTTCCGAGCTAGTGTCCTGAGTCACAAGTTCGCAGCATTAGAGTCGTGCCGGAGTCGCGTCGCTGGGCGAAGTCTTTGCTGGTTTAGCAGCGATGGAGCATTCGATGGCGCGGCAATTGGTCCCTTTGGTTCTGACCGAGTGGAGCGCTTGGAGCTGAATGCGTTAGCGGGCCGACGCAAGACCGCCCAGGCCTTGGCACTGCGGGCGCGGATTCTCCTGGCTTGCGCGGAGCGCGCGGAACGAGGAGGTAGCGGCCGAGCGCGGTTTCGTCGCGAACACGGTCGGCAATGGCGTTGACGCTTTGTGCAAAACCGCGTGGATGGCTTGCGCGACGAGCCCAGTCCGGAGCGCCGCGATGCGCGCATCGAAGCGGTGATCGTGGCGACCGTGGAGAGCGTTCCCAAGAATGCCACGCATTGGAGCTCGCGGAGCACGCCGAAGAAGGCAGGCTGTCGGTCTCAAGCGTGCAGCGCATCTGGCGGGCCTTTGGGTTGCAGCTTCATCGGATGGAGACGTTCAAGCTCTCGACCGATCCCGAGTTTGTCGAAGGTCCGCGATGTCGTCGGCCTTTACGTCTCGCCGCCGCAGCACGCCGTCGTGCTGTACGTGGACGAGAAGTCCCAGATTCAGGCGCTCGACCGTAGCCAGCCGATGGAGGGTGTCCGGAACGATGTGTAAGGAGGTTTCTGTGAGTTTACCTTTACGAGGAGTCTCACATGACGACCGATTCGGCGATCACTCCTGAACTGCTGGACGGGCTTCTGGCGAAGTACACCAAGCCTGAGAACCTGACGGCGAAAACGGGCTGTTCCAGCAGCTCAAGAAGCATTGATAGCGCGTGCGCTTGGCGCCGAGCTGACCGAGCATCTCGGCTACGAGAAGGGCGATCCTGTCGGCCGAGGCTCAAGTAAGAGCCGCAACGGAACGAGCCCGAAGACGATCCTGACCGAGGATGGAGAAATCGAGATTGCGGTGCCTCGCGATCGCGCCGGCAGCTTCGAGCCGCAGCTGATCGCCAAAGGGCGGACACCCGGTTCGATGGCTTCGACGACAAGATCCTGAGCCTCTATGCCCGTGGGATAACGGTGCGGGAGATCCAGGGTCACCTGGCAAAACTCTACGGCGCTGAGGTTTCGCCGGACCTCTTCAGCCGGGTCACCGACGCCGTCCTCGAGGAGGTCCGGGAATAGCAGAGCCGGCTTCTCGACGCCGTGTACCCGATCGTTTTTTCGACGCGCTGCGGGTCAAGATGCGCGCCGACGGCCTGGTCAAGAACACGGCCGTCTACGTCGCGCTCGCCTACAATGCCGATGGCGAGAAGGACGTTCTGGGGCTCTGGATCGAGCAGACCGAGGGCGCCAAGTTCTGGCTGCGGGTCGTCAACGAGCTGAAGGCGCGCGGTGTCAACGACATCCTGATTGCCGTCGTCGACAGACTGAAGGGCTTCTCCGAGGCGATCACGTCGGTCTCCCGCAAACGTTGGTGCAGACCTGCATCGTGCACCTGATCAGGAACAGTCTTGCCTTCGTCTCCTGGAAGGACCGCAAGGCGATCCTGCCCTCGATCAAGGCGATCTATCGGGCCGAGAACCTGACGCGGCTCTGGTGCGGCTTGCGGAGTTCGAAGCCGAATGGGGCAAGCGCTATCTCGCGATCGGCCAGATCTGGCGCAATGCGTGGGAGCACGTCGTGCCGTTCTTCGCCTTCGCGCCGGGCATCCGCAAGATGATCTACGCGACGAATGAGATGGACAAGCGATTTCTTCATGACCGAGACGACGATTGCGGAAATCGCTGCAAGTCCATTCTTTTGTTCGGCTGCGCCGCGGGTCATTCTTCCGTCCCGGCCATCGATCTCGCAGCCGCCGCGCGCAGGGGCTGTCAAGGCTGGCCGACCGGCCCGAGCACGGCGGCATGCTGGCAGTGGAACGGGACTGCATTCCTGGCGTGCTGGAATTTGCCGTCAGCCGCGATTATGGTTGTTGGGCTTGGGTAACCTCGTGGCGAAGCGTGACGTGTCGGCTGCAAGCGTCACCGGACTGCCTATTTTGTCCTGCCGCGCTGAGGCGCCCGCGCGCCGGTTTTTAGCCGCCGCGGTTTCCATTGCGACACGAATCGTTCGTAGCTTTGCTCCGCCTGGGCGGCAATCAACATCTCGCGGTCGGGTAGCGACTTGATGTTGTAGGCATAGGCTGGTCCACGCCGGCTACCTTTCTGTTGCGGATGTCCGGCTTGAAGTTGCATCGCGCGGGTCTTGTTGGCGAGCAGCGCCGGGCGCGCCCAGGTAATCCTCGCCCTTCGTCAACAAATGCCAGCAGAGCACAGTGAGCTTCCGAGCCACGGCCACCGCCGCGATCTAATGGCCGCGCCGGGTGCGGATGCGCACGAAAAAAGCATGCAGTGGACCGGTCACCTTGGCCGCTGCCCAGGCCGCCTCGACCAGCATGGCGCGAGCATGACTGCGGCCGATCTTGCTGATGCGACCGTGATGGGCGGCTCCCAGTCCCGACTGCCGCATCCGCGGGTTCAGCCCGAAATAGCTCACCAGCTGCTGCGGGCTGTTGAACCGGCTGATGTCGCCGATCGCCGCCCCCAGGAGTAGTCGAGGACCGCGGCCTCGCCCGCATCGACGGTGGCCCGCATGTCGGCCCGTGCTTTGTCCATCTTAGATAGCCGCAGCGATAACCGGCGGCGCGCAGCCGCAAATTATAAGAAGTGCCGTCAGCGGTGACGAGATATCCCCCAAAATTGGACTTGATCATGTGTCAATGTCGGACGCCTTCCGTCCCAAGCCATTTGCCCCAGAAATTCGATCTTGCATGATGCTAATGCCTCGATCTGCTGTGGGGCAGGAAAAAGCCCGACGCACTTTGCTAAGGGGGAAGTACAGGTGCGTCGGGCCGCAACCTGGAGGTTGCGGGCATCGGCACGGTGACCACCGTGTTCGTGCCCTAGATCATCTCTGCAAATGCCGTGCCGCTCGAAGGTTGCCGATGATATGCGTCCAGTCGGCCGGCGGCGCGGGCCGCGCGATATTTCAGGATTGAGAATAGTGTCGCAATCCTCACATGCTGAGTAAGACTCTGTCGGCCTTCAAACAGTCTGCGCAGTTGTGGGCGGGTTGCCTCGCTGTTTGCGAGCCGTTGCGTAAGAAGGTCCGTCCCGCGAGTCTTGATAGAATAGAATCTCTGCGCGGCCGAGCTTACGCTCGGGTCATCAGAGCGTTCGGCGCGAACGACAGAGTTAGATCAAGGCTGCTCAACGCATGGCTCTATGTATCAATACTGTAGATGCATCCCATTAAAACAATCGATTTCACCAATTTTGCGGAATCCTGCAGAGGAAAAGCGCCGGTTTGGAGAAACAGGATGCGGCTATATCAAGATGCTTATCGATCTTCGCCCTGGCTCGGAGAAACCATCTCCACTGGGGCCACATTCTTCGGCGGTCAACGCAAATTTCATCTCGCTCGCCCAATGCGACGAGCACTCCCCAGGTTGCGCAGGCGCTCACCAGCAGGCGAAGTCCTTGGTATACCGATGCGAATGGCACACACATTCGACGTCGTGGATCACGATCGGTCGGTGAGCGAAGATTGACAGACATCCTCTTTTCGGTCGTTCATCCCATCAGCATGATCCGACGAGTCCTAAGGCTGCGCGAAGGAGAAAAACTGACCACGTTGTCGACTTTGTTGCGCGCGAGCGTTTGGGCCGCATTCCTTGGATCCTGTTGTTAATTGAGAAGGTAGCGAAACCATCTTCGTTCAGAACGGATATCGGCCTCTTCGTGACTAAAGTTAACGGCGAATGCCCTCGCCGTAAATGAACCGTCGGCACCCTCCCTCTGCCGACGGTAGCTGGTGCGATGTGTCGCAGCGTCGCTCCTTCAGGCTGACTTTCGCCCGGCTACCGAAAGGAGCCGGGCTCTTTTTAATGCCGAGTATACGCGCCAGCTTGGAGGTCATGCATCTGATCTCGCTCACACCCGCGAACCCAGGGTGCCAAGAAGGTCCCAAAGACCTCGTCCGCCAACTGCCACGGGCTTCTGGAAAGTTGGAATACCGCCAGAGCCCGGCAACCACGCATCACCCTAGCACTGCCGTGTTTGCGGTCATTTCTTTATCGCTGTCACCCTTGCTTCAAGCTGTCGTGGCCCGAGTTAGGCGGCCCAGGTCGGTTTTGACCGACCGATCGAAGCGGTCGCGAAATCGAGGTACGCTACCATGGTGAAGCCGCCAACTGTGGCCAACGCGTCGACGGGAAAGTTCTTCAATGGCACGAGTCGGCCAGGAACAAACAGCGCTGTACTTTGAGCACTTCAACCATGAAGACGGTTAAGCCCGCGGCCTGCGCGCCGATGCAACGGCCGCGCGGGCGAACAACGACGATCCGGATGTGCCCCGGACGGTGAGTTGAACGTTCGGGCGGCTCAGGGACACGAGAAGAATTCACGCAGTGTAAGCACAAGGCCTCCCCTTTTCTTCTAACTGGGAGAAGCGACCAATGCGGATTGCGCCGGACGGAAGCTGCTCGCGTCGCCGCCACCACGTGTGCGCAGATCGACAGTGCCTGTTCTGCAAAGTTGATGCGGAAAGGCAGATAACGTCGCCGATGGCTCGCGCCGGATAGGCAGGAAATACACGATCGCGGCACCCGCGCCGGCTATCCAGATCGAGCCAGTGTTCAATTCAAGAGCTGGCGTCCGTCCTGATCAATAACTTAGAAGTTATCGCGTACTCATCATAAATTCTCCTGCGTTGACTAGGGCGGCGCCCTTTAGCTTCAGCAATCGGCGTGCCGCACGCGAAAAAGTGCTGCGGCCGTGCTTAAAGAGCGAAAAACGGCGTGCTTGTCGCTGCGGCGGCGGAACGATTGTGCTGCTTGGTCGGGTTCCGCACATCGAGGTTCTAAACCGGACGCGAATGGCACGACAGGATGAACGGTCGATGGCGCAACTTGCCTCTCGTGTCGAACTTGACCTGTCTGTTTGAGGATGATGTGCGGTACTGCGACCGAGCGCTCGTAATCCGTGCATCACGGGCAGTGTGCTTGTGGGTGCTATCCCATCCAGCCGGTGCTCGCGGACGTGGCGTGCATTGACATTCACCTCGTCGGCTGCGCCGTCGAATTACTCGCCAGCTCACGTCGGACTCGCCAATCCGGACCGCACATCGCGAAGCGGCAACGAGCGTAGGCAGGCCTGATAGAGCGCTTCGGTGCAATCCGACAGGTCTGTCGCTCGTGACCCAACTCGCGTCGACGACGCGTCGGGTGCGATGAGCTGGACGGGGCTGCGCGAGTCGTTCTCGCAGAATTGATCGACAACATCTTCTAGCATAGTGGCATCTTCTAGCATAGTGGCAACCCCGCTTGGCTGTTGCGCTGCTCTGCAGGGTCCATTCGGGTGGAAACCTCCTCTCCGTGTCGGACAGAGCGTTGGTCATTGCAGACGCTACGACCGGCATATCGCGCGTTCGTTTGCCCCTGCATGATGTGCACCGCGTACCCATCGTAAAGTCGCGAACTGCAGCTGGAAGCGTACTTGCCGCTTCAGATCGATTTTTTCCGTTTCCTTGTTTCTCATTGCCGTTTTTGATGAGCAATTTAAGCGCTTCGATTCTGCAACGGCTTGGTATCTCTTAAGGGTTTCACGTGTGGTGTTGGCCTGCTTCTTGCTATTCGAACGTCAGCAATTCGCCGCAGGAGATAGCAGATCACATGGAACGGGTGATGGGCGGGGCAACGGAAACGTTTTACAGCGTGATCAGACGTCAGGGTATCACGCGTCGCAGTTTCTACAAATTCTGCAGTCTAATGGCGACGAGCCTCGGGCTCGGCTCGCTCGCGGCAAGCCAAATTGCCAACGCGCTGGAAACCAAGCCGCGTGTGCCCGTGATCTGGATGCATGGGCTCGAATGCACGTGCTGCTCGGAAAGCTTTATCCGCTCGGCCCATCCGCTGGTCAAAGATGCGGTGCTGTCGATGATCTCGCTGGATTATGACGATACCATCATGGCGGCGGCAGGACACCAAGCCGAAGCCATCCTCGATGAGACCCGCGCTAAGTATAAAGGCCAGTATATACTTGCCGTCGAGGGCAATCCGCCGCTGAACGAAGACGGCATGTTCTGCATCGATGGCGGCAAGCCGTTCATCGAAAAGCTCAGAGCGATGGCGGAAGATTCGATGGCGATCATTGCTTGGGGCACTTGTGCGTCCTGGGGCTGCGTGCAGGCGGCCAAGCCTAATCCGACTCAGGCGAGGCCGATCGACAAGGTGATTACGAACAAGCCGATCATCAAGGTGCCGGGCTGCCCGCCGATCGCAGAGGTCATGACCGGCGTGGTGACCTTCATCACCACGTTCGGAAGACTTCCCGAGCTCGATCGACAGGGGCGTCCAAAAATGTTCTATTCCCAGCGTATCCACGACAAATGCTATCGACGCGCGCATTTCGACGCCGGCCAGTTTGTCGAGGAGTGGGACGACGAGTCCGCGCGCAAGGGCTATTGTCTTTACAAGTTGGGCTGCAAGGGACCAACCACATACAACGCCTGTTCCGCCGTTCGGTGGAACGGCGGTGTTTCCTTCCCGATCCAATCCGGCCACGGCTGCTTCGGCTGCTCCGAAGATGGCTTCTGGGACAAGGGCTCGTTTTACGACCGACTCTCGGCCATCAAGCAATTCGGCCTCGAGAAGGAGGCCGATCAGATCGGCATGGCGGCCGCGGGCGTGGTCGGCGCAGCGATAGCCGCACATGCGGCGGTGACGGCGGTGAAACGGCTGACAAGCAAACGCGAAGGCGCGGCCCAAGACAATTAATCGAATTCAGAGGAACGATGGGCATCAGGACACCCAATGGGTTCAAGCTCGACGATTCGGGCAAGCGCATTGTCGTCGATCCGCTGACTCGGATCGAAGGTCACCTGCGTATCGAGGTCAATGTCGATTCTGACAATGTGATCCGAAACGCGGTCTCGAGCGGAACGATGTGGCGCGGCATCGAGACGATCCTGCGTGGACGCGATCCTCGCGATGCCTGGGCGTTCACCGAGCGGATTTGCGGCGTCTGCACCGGCACGCATGCGCTCACCTCGGTGCGTGCGGTGGAGAACGCGCTGGGCATCACCATTCCCGAGAATGCCAATTCCATCCGCAATATTATGCAACTCTGCCTGCACGTACACGATCATCTTGTGCACTTCTATCATCTGCACGCGCTGGATTGGGTCGACGTAATCTCCGCGCTCAGGGCCGATCCCAAGGTGACCTCTGCTTTGGCGCAGTCGGTCTCGTCCTGGCCGCTATCATCGCCAGGCTATTTCAAGAATCTGCAGATCAGGCTCACCAGGTTCATGGAATCGGGGCAGCTCGGTCCGTTCAAGAATGCCTATTGGGGACATCCGGCCTATAAGCTTCCGCCGGAAGCAAATCTGATGGCCTTGGCGCATTATCTGGAAGCGCTCGATTTTCAGAAGGACATCGTCAAGATCCACGCCATCTATGGCGGCAAGAATCCGCATCCGAACTGGCTGGTCGGTGGCGTGCCCTGTCCCATCAATGTCGATGGCACCGGAGCGGTGGGTGCCATCAATATAGAGCGGCTGAACCTGGTGTCCTCGATCATCGATCGCTCGATCGAATTCGTCGAGCAGGTTTATCTGCCCGACATTGCCGCGATTGGCTCGTTCTACAAGGAGTGGCTCTATGGCGGTGGTCTGTCGGGCGAGAGCGTAATGTCTTTTGGCGACATTCCCGAGAACGCCAATGATTACTCCACCAAAAACCTCAAGCTGCCGCGCGGCGTGATCCTCGACGGCAATCTCAAGGAAGTCCTGCCGATCGATCACGGCGATCCCGAGCAGATCCAGGAGTTCGTCGCCCATTCCTGGTACAAATATCCCGATGAAACCAGGGGACTGCATCCCTGGGATGGCGTCACCGAGCCGAATTTTCAGCTCGGGCCCAACGTCAAGGGCACCAAGACCGACATCAAGGAGCTTGACGAAGGCGGCAAATATTCCTGGATCAAGGCACCGCGCTGGCGTGGCAACGCCGTCGAGGTGGGGCCGCTGGCGCGATACATCATAGGTTATGCGCAAGGCAAAGCGGAGTTCAAGGAGCCGACCGAGAAGCTGCTGAAGGCGCTTGATCTTCCCGTCGCTGCGCTCTTCTCGACGCTCGGGCGCACCGCGGCGCGTGCGCTGGAAAGCCAGTGGGCCGCGCATCAGATGCGCAAGTTCCAAGACAAGCTTATGGCGCATATCAAAGCGGGTGACACCGCTACCGCCAATGTCGATAAATGGAAGCCGGAGAGCTGGCCGAACGAAGTCAAGGGCTACGGTTTCACCGAGGCGCCGCGTGGTGCGCTCGGGCACTGGATCAAGATCAAGGAGACCAAGATCGATAACTACCAGTGCGTCGTTCCGACAACATGGAACGGCTCGCCGCGTGATCCCAAGGGCAATATCGGTGCATTTGAAGCCTCGCTGATGGATACGCCGATGGCTGATCCGGAGAAGCCGCTGGAAATCCTGCGCACGATCCATTCCTTTGATCCATGCCTGGCCTGCTCGACCCATGTGATGGGACCGGACGGCCAGGAAATGGCAACGGTTAAGATCCGCTAGGGGAGGCGGCGTTGCTGGACAAAGCTCCGCAAGCGCTAAACGTCGCTGTCGCGGCCGACGCGGTACGCACCGGCCGCTGCGTCGAGCGTGACGTCTTCTACGTCTACGAGGCGCCGGTGCGGCTGTGGCATTGGATCAATGCCGCGGCAATCCTGGTGTTGGGTCTCACCGGCTATCTCATCGGCAATGGGACGCCGACCATGCCGGGTGAGGCAAGCGACGGTTTCCTGTTCGGCTATATCCGCTTTACGCATTTCTCCGCAGGCTATCTGCTCACGCTCGGCTTCCTCCTGCGCATCTACTGGGCGTTCATGGGCAACGCCTATGCCAAGCAGGTCTTCTATGTGCCGGTCTGGCGCAGGAGCTATTGGGACCAGGTGTGGCATGAGATGCGCTGGTACGCACTCCTTCCGACCAAGCCGAAGAAGCATGTCGGGCACAATCCGCTAGCCCAGCTCGCGATGTGCCTCGCGTTTATGCCGACGATCGTGTTCATGATCTTCACCGGCTTTGCACTGTATGGGCAGGGCACGGGCAACGACAGCTGGCAGAACGAGTTGTTCGGCTGGGTGTTTGCGATCTGGCCGAACAGCCAGGACGTCCATACCTGGCACCATCTCGGCCTGTGGGTGATCGTGACGTTTGCGCTCGTCCACATCTACGCGGCGATCCGGGAAGACATCATGTCGCGCCAGAGCATCATCTCCTCGATGATCTCGGGTGAGCGCGAATTCCGCGATTGATTGGGGATGCCGATGCCGACTCCGGAGAACACGAAAAGGATCCTGGTGCTCGGCATCGGCAATATCCTATGGGCCGATGAGGGGTTCGGCGTGCGTGCGGTGGAGGAGTTCCATTGCCGCTATGTCGTCCCTGACGGCGTCACTATCCTCGATGGCGGCACGCAGGGGCTTTATCTCGTCAATTTTCTCGAGAAAGCCGATTGCCTGATCGTGTTCGATGCCATCGACTATGGACTCCTGCCCGGGCAGTTGAAGCTTGTGCGAGACGACGAGGTGCCGAAATTCACCGCCGCCAAGAAGGTGAGTCTCCATCAGACCGGCTTCCAGGAGGTCTTAAGTGCGGCCGATCTGCTTGGCCGCTGCCCGCGAGAGCTCGCTCTAATCGGCTGTCAGCCGCTGGATTTGGAGGACTGGGGCGGGCCGCTGACCGCTCCGGTGCGCGCTCAGATTGCGCCTGCGATCGAACTGGCTTGCGAACTGTTGGCGCAGTGGGGTTCGCCGGCAACACTGCGGACAGAGCCGCTGCCGAAATCGCAACGTCTGCTCGCGAATGATATCGACCATGCCAACTATGAGATGAGGGCGCGACCGATTTAGCGGCTCGCGGGTTGCCATGTGCCTTGGCTTGCCAATGACCATTATTGAGACCGACGGTATGTCGGCGCTGTGCCAATATGGCAATGAACAGAGGCGCGTCTCGGTCATGCTGCTCTCCGAGCCCCCGGTCGGCGGTAAGGTGCTTGTCTGTATCGATACCGCGGTGCGGCTCTTGAATGACGACGAAGCACGGTTGTTGGGGGACGCGCTCGCCGGCATTGATGCGGCCCTCAATGGTCACGATTGCGATCGCTTCTTTGCGGACTTGACTGGTCACGAGCCGCAACTGCCCGAGCACCTGCGCTAGCCCGGTGCCGCTTGCCGACACTGCGCTCCTCGCGCTTGCCAAGATGATACATGAAAACCAACCTTGCAGCCGAGATTTACGAAATTTTTGCCAGGCGGCTTTGCGCTGCCGATCAGAGCGGGAACGCAACGGCAGGAAACAACGATCAGCGTATGCCTTACCAACACCTCATCCGGCAGAACCAATCAAAGGGGCGGCTGATGGACTTCCAGCTGGGGAAGCATGATCTGACGCGGCTCCCTCCCGAGGTGGTGCCCGCAAATGTCGACGCGGGTGCTGTGGGGGCGGTCGCGGTGCCGTCGTCGACCGGCGATACGGCACGTTGGGCCCAGAGGATCGATGTCGCAATCTCGCTTCCTGAATTGATCGATCGGTTTCAAAGGTGCCTAGTCGGCGCGGTGACTGCGCGCGAGTCTGAAGGCGAGCTAGGCCAGCGGTTCGGCGTGCGCGTCCAGCCAACGCTGATTCTATGCCGCCAGGGCGCGACGCTTGACCTGATCGCAAAGCCCCAGGTCTTGTCGAACTATATAGACGGCCTCTCGAAACTGATCGACCGTCCACGCGCCAGCGGCGCGTCTGCCGACAAGAACATCATCCCTCAGCGCACACAACGGAACCTCTCATCATGAATGCAGGTTTTACCGAAGGTGCCGAGCAGCCGGCGAGTGTGGTTCCCGTCGGCGCGGAAAGTCTCGAGGCAGTCCATAGCGGGCTGCTGGCTACGGGGGCGCTTGCCAAGCCGTCGTCGATCGATGGCGTTGAGCTGACAAGGAAGTATCCGAATGCCATTGCGCTGTTGTCGAATGTCGCCGCTGCCGTTGCCGGCCAGAAGAGCGACGCGCCGACGCAGCTATTTAAGCTCGGTGGTCTCAGCGATGTCGAGCGCAAGCTGACTGCGGACGTGCTTGGACAGGGCGAGGTAGCGGGCGTCGTTGCGCTGCCGGATGGCTCTGTGGCGCAAGTCCAGGAATCGGTACTTGCGGGAATCTGGCGCGTGCGCATCGAAACCGACGCCGCACAGGAATATGTCGAGGTCGGCGCGATCCCGGAGATCGTGCGGCGCGCCGCAACCGATCTGACGTCGACCGATCTCATGATCGGCGCAGCGCCGGACGGCGCCATGAACGTGCTGCCGGTGCTCGCGGAAATCCGCGAACGGGCGCTGGCCTGGCAACCGGGCATGCGCTCGCAGATCATCAACTTCACGCTGCTGCCAATGGGCCCGGTCGACCTAGCGTTTTTACGGCAAAGCGTCGGCAACGGGCCGATCCAGCTCATTTCGCGCGACCACGGCACTTGCCAGGTGCTGGCGACGAGCATCCGGAACGTCTGGTCGGTGCAGTTCTTCAATGCCATGGACAGCATCATACTGGATACGCTGGAGGTCGGCGGGGTGCCGATGGTTGCCTTGGCCGCGGACGAGGACTTCGAGGATTCCGCCGAACGCTTGCAGGAAATTATCGAGGCCTACTTCAAATGACGAGCTTCGAGGATTTTGGGGCCCAAGAGAATCTCGCAGACGGCGCGCGCATGGAGTGCGGTATCCGCTGGATCGTCTACGACCCGGCTGAGGGTGATGAGGCGTCGCAGATTGCCGCGGAAACGCCTTTTGCCGCGTTGCCGGAAAATTGGCGCTGTCCGAATTGCGACGCGCCAAATCGAAGTTCATGGTTACTGAAGATGACTCCTGACCGCGAACAGCATCCCCGCAGACGTGCGCACGCCGACGCGTCGGGATGGGGCGAGAAGCTCGCGGCAGCCTATCGGGATATCGCCGATCGTATCATGCGCGACCTGCCGATCTTCAACGAGGCCTTGGGCGTCGAAGCCATCGGCGTCCGCGCGCGCGAGGGCAGGGTCGTCGGCACAATGGTCACGCCCTGGTTCATGAACATGATCACACCCGTGCGCAACGGCACTTCCCAATCGTCTCGGGACGCGGGCTTGAATCTGCACTTGCGATCTCTGTCCAGCGACATCGAATCCGCCGTTAGCGAGGTCGCGCCCGTAGGCTCTATTGCGAGCTGCTCCCTGTTCTCGCCTATGTTTCAGTTTGAGGACATGGTGGCGTCCGCCCGCACCACCGCCGAATCAGTGCTCGCGGCGGTGATCTCGCCGTCCAGCCGCGTGGCATCACTTGGGCCCGGTGCACCACAGCTCAGTTCGATCGACCGCCTGCATTTCTTGCGCGGTGCACTGACGGAGCGGCGCGCATGAGCCTCGCCGTCCGCAACCAGATAGTTGTCACGGTATCGATTGCTGGCGATGCAATTGCCGCCGTCGAGATCTTACCGCGAACCCGGCCGCCACTGACGGGGCTGTTCGCCGGCAAACAGGCCGCTTCGTTGCTCAACGTGCTGCCGCGAGCCTTCTCGTTGTGTGCCGCGGCGCACCAGGTGGCATTCCTGTCCGCGTTGGAGGCGGCGCGCGGCGAAGACATCAGCCTTGCGACGAGGCAGCATCGTATCACCCTGGTCGTCGCCGAGAGGCTGACGGAATTGCTGCGGGGCCTGTTTGTCGGGCATCTTGCGCCAGATACCACCAGTGCCGCAGCCATCCGCGCCCTAATGCAGGGCGTATCGGTGCTTGTCGACAGCGCAGGGGCCAGCCGCGGCCACGTTCGACGCGAGGCAACAGCGCGGGTTGCGGCCGCTCTGGCAGCGCTCGGCATATCGAACGAAGATCGCGCGCCAACGGCCGGTAACCCACTCGCGCTTCGCATCGCGGCGTTCGATGAAGACCTATTGAAGCCAATGTCGATGCAGCACTCGTTCCTGTCCGTTGCCGATGACCGCGACGTCATTGAACGGCTGCTCGTGAATGATGCAGGATTTTGCGATTCCCCCGACCTGGAGGGCCGGATTCCCGAGACCGGTCCGTGGGCGCGCCAAATGATGCGTGATCAGCTCTCGGTAGGCCGGTCGGGGCCGGCCGAGCGGCTGAAGGCGAGGATCGCAGAAATCGCGCGGCTGTGCGCCTGGCTTCAGGCCGGTGCCCATGTTGAGACAGTGGAGGATGGGATCCTCGAAAGCTACAGGCTAGGGCCGGGCCGTGGCGCGGCCGCGGCCGAATGCGCCAGGGGACGTCTTTATCACGCGGTTGAGCTTGATCGTCAGGGGCAGCTGTCGTGTTTGGAATTGCTTGCGCCAACCGAGTGGAATTTTCACGCGCGCGGACCGCTTGTCCGCAGCCTGCAGGGCGCAGTGCTGAAGGCGAGACGACAGGGACAGCGTGCGGTTCGCGCTATGATCGCATCTTTCGATCCTTGCGTCGGGTTCACCCTCAATTTCCGCGAAGTTGGCGATGCATGAAATGGCGCTTTGTGAGGCCATCATCGAGATCGTTGAGGAAGTGGCGCGCCGGCGATGGTTCTCCAAAGTGAGAACCGTACGTTTGGAGATTGGGGCGCTGAGCCATGTCGCTCCCGAAGGGATGAAGTTCTGCTTTGAGGCCGTTGCCGCGCGAACCATCGCCGAGGGCGCGGCTCTCGAGATCGTCGAATTGCCTGGCATCGCCTGGTGCATGGCCTGTTCGAGAAGGGTTGAGATTGCGCAGCGCTATGAGCCGTGTCCCTGCTGCGGCAGTTATCAGCTGCAGGTGACTGCGGGCGAAGAAATGCGGGTGAAAGAGCTGGAGGTCGACTGATGTGTATCGTCTGTGGCTGTAGCGAAGGAATGCCCTCCACCAGACGCGCCGACGCGCAGGGTGCGCAAGCCAAGAGCCATGGCCATGGTCACAATCATGCCCATGATCATTGCACTCACCACCATGATGTGCACCGCGACCATGACGTGCATTGTCGGCACCACCATCACCACGGCCATGATTACCATCATGATCACAGCCATCAGCGTGCTCGTGGCGGAGGGACGCTTGTAGATTGCGGCGCCGACCCAGCCGGCCTGAAGATAGCGAACATGAGCAGCGATCGGGTCATACAGATCGAACGCGACATCCTCGGCAAGAACAACAGGATCGCGGCTGACAACCGTGCGCGGTTCCTGGCCGATGAGCTGCTCGTGTTCAATCTTGTTTCCAGTCCCGGCGCTGGCAAGACCTCGCTGCTCGTCCGCGCCGTCTCTGAGCTAAAAAAGAGCCGCGTCGTTGGGGTCATCGAGGGCGACCAACAGACCTCGAACGATGCTGATCGCATCCGTGCGACGGGCGTGCCCGCAATCCAGATCAATACCGGCAAGGGCTGTCATCTCGATGCTGCGATGGTTGGCGAGGCTTATCGCCGCTTGCCGCCGCTCGACGGTGGTATCCTCTTCATCGAGAATGTCGGGAATCTGGTTTGTCCCGCGGCGTTTGATCTCGGTGAGGCCTGCAAGATCGTGGTGTTCTCGACCGCCGAGGGCGAGGATAAGCCGCTCAAATATCCGGATATGTTTGCCGCATCGTCGCTGATGCTGATCAACAAGATTGATCTGGCGCCGGTGCTCGACTTCGATTTGGCCAAGGCCATCGAATATGCGAGACGAGTCAATCCGAAGATTGAGGTGCTAGCGGTTTCGGCGCGTACCGGTGAGGGCGTTGCCGCGCTCTACGCTTGGATCCGGAAGCAGGCCGCGCATCAGAGGCGCCCCGTCGAGAGCTCAACGCGATGAGGACGAGCAGCGACGCCATCACTCGCGAAGGAACCCGGCTACGCGTGCGCGTTAGCGGCGCCGTGCAGGGCGTCGGATTTCGTCCATACGTTTATCGTCTCGCCACCCGCTATGGGTTGGCCGGGTTCGTCGCCAACGATCCTGACGGCGTGATCATCGAGGTCGAGGGCGACCGTGCGTCCGATTTTACCGACGCTTTGCCGCTCGAAAAACCTCCATTGGCCCGGATTGACCACATCTCCATTCAGGAAATTGATGCGCTTGCGACGAAGGAATTTGCGATCCGCGCCAGCGAACAGGGCAGGGTTTCGACGCGGATCGTCGCCGATGCCGCGATCTGCCAGCAATGTCTCGAAGAGTTGTTTGATCCGAACAGCCGCCATTACCTCTATCCCTTCATCAACTGCTCGCATTGCGGACCGCGCTATACCATCGCCGAACGGCTTCCCTACGATCGTCGCAACACCGCGATGAAGGCGTTTGCGATGTGCGCCGCCTGCGCGGCGGAATATGCCGATCCAGCGAGCCGCAGGTTTCATGCGGAAGCGGTTGCGTGCCCGAGATGCGGTCCTCGGCTCAGTCATGGGATCAACGACATTGCTGCGGCGATCGCCGCCGGCCAAATCGTCGCGATCAAAGGGCTCGGCGGCTACCAGTTGCTCTGCAATGCCCGAAATCAAGATGCCGTGCAGCAATTGCGCAGGAGGAAGCAGCGCGACCAGAAGCCGTTCGCGGTCATGGTCGGCTGCGTGGAGCAGGTCAGCGAAATCGCGGAGGCGAATGCCGCCGAGCTCGCGCTGCTCGAATCCGTAGCCCGCCCGATTGTTCTCCTGCCGTCGCGCAACATGTTGGCGCCTTCGATTGCGTCGGGTTTGTCGCACATCGGGATCATGCTGCCAGTCGCGCCACTGCATCACGTCATCTTCCATGCGCTTCGTGCGACGGGAGCGCGGCTTAAGAGCGAGGGGGCGGTCATTGTCGCCACCAGTGCCAATCCCGGCGGCGAACCACTCCCGATCGACAACGCGGAGGCGCCGCGGCGGCTCGTGGGCATCGCCGATCTTATTGTGACCCATGATCGCGATATCCTGACGCGCGCCGACGATTCGGTGGTGTCGGTGGTGGCGGGACAGCGGCAGTTCATTCGTCGCGCCCGCGGCTATGTTCCCGAACCGATCCGGCTTGCGAGGTCTGTGCCGCCCGTCCTCGCCGTCGGTGGCGCGCTGAAATCGACCATCACCATCACGCGGGACGACCAAGCTTTCGTCTCCCAGCACATCGGCGATCTCGATACAGTCGAAGGCATCCGGGTCTTCGAAGAAACGATCCGGCACCTCACATCGATCCTCGATGTCGAACCCGTTGTCATTGCCCATGATCTGCATCCCGACATGGCGTCCACTCGCTTTGCGGAAGCAAGCGGCCGGGCGCTGATCGCTGTCCAGCATCACCACGCGCACGCTGCCGCCGTAATCGCAGAGCATGGCCTTGCGGGGCCTGCACTCGCCCTTCTGCTCGATGGCTATGGCTATGGCTCCGACGGCGGCAACTGGGGTGGCGAGCTATTGTTGTGCGACCTCGCCAGTTTTCGACGCATCGGGCATCTTGTGCCCTTGCAAATGCCTGGCGGAGATCGTGCGGCCCGCGAGCCCTGGCGCATGGCGAGCGCAATATTTCAGTTGATGGGGCGGGGAAGCAAAATCGGGCGGCGCTTCGCAGCGCAGCCGCTGGCCAAGCACCTGCCAGCATTGCTCGAGCAGCCCGGCGTGGCGACCACGACCAGCGCGGGCCGGCTGTTTGACGCAGTGGCGGCGCTGCTCGGGGTCGCGACCTTGCAGAGCTATGAGGGCGAAGCCGCGATGAAGCTCGAGGCGCGTGTTCGGCGGACTGCGGTGCTTGAGGCGGGTTGGATGATCGATGGCGGCGTGCTGTCGTTACGGCCGCTGTTTGCGCGTTTGATTGCAGACGACATTAGCGCAACGGAGGGAGCCGGGCTGTTTCATGGCACGTTCGCCGCTGCCTGCGTTGACTGGGCGGCGCGCGCGGCGCGAACGACCGGGGTTGCCACCGTCGTTCTGAGCGGCGGCTGTTTCCTGAACGCGGTGCTCGCCGATGAAATCCTGCGCGGCTGCATTGCGGCCGGCCTCACTCCGCTGCTGCCACGGCATCTCCCACCCAATGACGGTGGATTGAGCCTCGGACAAGCCTGGATCGCCGCTCTAAAGATTGCTGAACGACCGTCAGTCTTGGAAGGAACAGCCCAATATGTGTCTCTCGGTACCAGCGGAGCTTACGAAAATTCTTCCCGATGAGATGGCCATCGTGTCCATCGATGGCGTCAGCAAGGAGATATCAATCGCGCTCATCGACGATCTCGCGGTGGGGGACTACGTCCTTGTCCATGTCGGCTACGCCCTGACCAAAATCGACCCGGCGGAAGCCAAGCGCACGCTGGAGCTTATGCAGGAGCTAGCCAACGCGGGGCAGGAGCTCCAGCCATGAAATATGCCAAAGAATTTCGCGACAAGAACGTCGCACAGGGGCTCTCGCGTGCGATTGGCGCCGAAGCTGATCCGCAAAGGGCCTATCGGTTCATGGAGTTCTGCGGCGGACACACGCATGCGATTTCCCGCTATGGCTTGGAGGATCTTCTGCCTGCAAATGTCCGCATGATCCACGGGCCGGGTTGTCCCGTCTGTGTTCTCCCCACCAGCCGGATCGATATGGCGATCAGGCTAGCCGACCGGCCGGAGGTCACTGTCTGTGTGTACGGCGACCTGATGCGCGTGCCCGGCTCGCAGGGACGATCCCTGCTGCGCGCCAGGGCGCTCGGCGCGGACATTCGGATTGTCTACTCGACGCTCGATGTGATCCGGATCGCCGAACAGGCGCAGGAACGGGAGGTGGTCTTTTTTGCCATTGGATTTGAGACTACGACGCCGCCGACGGCGGTGATGATCCGGCTTGCCGAGAAGAAGCGGCTGAGGAGTTTCAGCGTGTTCTGCAACCACGTACTTACTCCCCCGGCGATGCGCAACATTCTCGAGAGTCCCGATATCGGCAATATCGAGCGAGTCAAAATCGACGGGTTCGTCGGGCCTGCGCATGTCAGCACCATTATCGGCACGGAGCCTTACGAGTGCGTCGCAGAAGAATTCGGCAAGCCGATCGTGATCGCGGGATTTGAACCGCTCGACGTGATGCAGGCGATCCTGATGCTGGTGCGGCAGGTGAACGAAGGACGATATGAGGTGGAGAACCAATACAGTCGGGGGGTGACGCGTGAAGGCAATCGGCGCGCCAAGGAAGAGGTGTCGGACATCTTCGAACTACGGGACCAGTTCGAATGGCGCGGGCTCGGGCTCGTACGCTATAGCGGACTGAAGCTGAAGCAGGTTTACGCTCAATTCGACCCGGAGGTGCGTTTCGCGATGCACGAATTGCGTGTCCCCGATAATCCGGCGTGCGAGTGCGGCGCCATCCTGCGCGGCGTGAAGAGGCCGGTCGACTGCAAGCTGTTCGGAACCGTCTGCACGCCGGAAACACCTATAGGATCCTGCATGGTCTCACCGGAAGGCGCCTGTGCCGCGCATTGGACGTACGACCGGTTTCGCGATCATCAGTTGAGGCGGATGTCATGAGAGCGAAGGCCTATCAACGCAAGCTCGACATCAAGAACGGATGCGTCGACCTGTCCCACGGCTCCGGGGGGCGCGCCATGGCGCAGCTGATCTCAGGCCTGTTTCACGAAGCCTTCGGAAATGAATGGCTCGCTCGCAGGAACGATCAGTCGGCCTTCGATGTCGGCGCGGGAAGGATGGTGATGACGACTGACGGCTATGTGGTTTCGCCGCTGTTCTTTCCCGGCGGCAATATCGGATCGCTCGCGGTGCACGGCACGATCAATGATGTCGCGATGGCCGGCGCGCGTCCCCTCTATCTGTCGGCAAGTTTCATCATCGAGGAGGGCTTCCGCTTCTCGGATCTGAAGACGATTGCGGATTCGATGGGCGAGGCGGCGCGCGCTGCCGGCGTTTATATCATCACGGGTGACACCAAGGTCGTCGAGCGCGGCAAGGCGGATGGCCTGTTCATCTCGACAACCGGGATCGGGGTGTTGTCAGATGGGCTCGATCTCTCCGCAGAGAAGGCAAAGGTCGGCGACCGTGTGTTGGTCTCCGGCAGCCTCGGCGACCATGGTGCGGCGATCATGTCAACGCGCCAGAACCTCGCTTTCCAGATCGAGATCGTTTCGGATTCCGCAGCGCTGCATGATCTCGTGGCCGTAATGGTTGCGGCTGGTGGCACCGGTATAAGGGTGATGCGGGACCCCACGCGCGGTGGTCTTGCGGCGACGCTCAACGAGATTGCTCATCAATCGGGCCTCGGGTTCCGTCTGCAGGAAGAGGCCATTCCGGTGAAGCCGGCGGTTGCCGCCGCCTGCGAACTCCTTGGGCTCGATCCTCTCCATGTCGCTAACGAGGGCAGGCTCGTTGCCATCGTGGCGTCTGACGAGGCCGATGCCGTGCTTTCAGCCATGAAGGCACATCCGCTCGGGTGCGATGCGGCTGACATCGGCGAGGCCATAGCCGACGATCATCAGTTTGTGCAGATGTTGACAAGCGTTGGCGGCGGACGAGTTGTTGATTGGCTATCGGGCGAACAATTGCCCCGCATCTGTTGAGCACGCCATGCGCATTCTGCTTCTTTCGCACACCTTCGACAGTCTGATACGGCGCTCGAACATCGAGCTCTGGAGCCGAACGCGAGACGACGAAATGCGCGATCGCCTTCCTGAATGGGTTAAGAAAGAAGTTGTTCTGATCATCGAACAGACCTCGTGGCTGATCGGCTGATCCCGGTTGACGGAAATTTTACGGCCACGATGGCGGATCGGAAACTGCCGCCGAGCTGGTGCGGGCCGGCATGGTACCTGTGCTCGAGAGACGGCATTGCTTCAGATCGCTCGCCGAAGGAAACCTGATCGCCGGCGCCATCGGCCGTGACGGGAGAGGCGACGAAATCGCGGCCGATCTCGAATGCGTTTATGCGCTGTTTCCGCGATTGAAGGAGCGCCACCGATTGATTGCCGGTCTCACCTCCGGCGGCGAGCCGCAGATGACCGTGATCGCCCGCGCACCGATGTGACGTCCATGGCTCTTGTCCTCAACAAGCCATCGATGGGGCCGTTGGTGGTCGACGGCGCCCAAAGGGCTGAACAGCGAGCAGGGGCTTTCGATCCTCGTCGCAGAGCAGAGCTCGAGGTCGCTTAGCGCTTTCCGATTCTTCGTCGTGATCGAGGACGGCCGAACTGTCTTGTCCGGCGCATCTGCGGACCTATGCCGGCGCAAAGTCGCCGGATCGATTCAAACGATCCGCGCCACATCGAGCCAAGACACGTAGTTGTTCGATTTTTGTACCAAGAACGGGCTACCACTAGTACTGCATGCAAAGGTCGATGAGCCCCGCTTATGCTCGGTGGGACGCGCGGCAGCGAGCTTTCGCGTGCCGGTTACCACCCTTCACATCCGTAACAGCTATCGCAGGACTCCTGCACCGCCCGCACGGCGATCAGCGTTAGGATAGTTGGATCCGATTCACCCCCTGCGGCTAAAGTCAAGATCTTCTCGGCGAGGCATGCCTTCAATGAAGACGTCCGCTTTGCTTCGGGCGCCATCCGGACGGCATCCTCCAGAACACCTCTCAACACATTACACAGTCTGGTTTGCGAGGATTTTGCAGGGATCATGGCGCTAATCCACAAAAAATAGAATCTCTTCCGTGCCGGTTCCAGCTGGCCCAGCCAGTGTTCCCGAAAAAGTCCATGGGACGTGACGTCCGATGGCCTATTTCGAGCGGGGCAGTCAGGTTTGGAGGCTGTCACACAGATGAATACAGGAAATTTGATTAGGTCGTGTGACAGTGAGGCTTCGCATACAACTTAATTCTTAGTTGTGCTTGTTCAGGATGATCTAGATAGCAAGTGGTGTAGGGACCGAACGCTCCGGCAGGGTGTGCATCCCGAGGCTTCGTTCAATCATTGCGTCGCCCTGAGACGGTGATCGAACCGGAATTGTCCGCCATGAGAAGCGCGCCTTCAGCGGAGCGTTGAACTCGCGCGAAGGACGGTTCGGGGCCGGCTGACAAGGGAACCCTGCTTTCTCGACGAGATCGGTAAGATCTCGCCATTGTTCCAGCCCAAGCTGCTCCCGTGCTCCAGCAGCAGGAGCTCGAGCTCGTCAGCCGCCGATCGCACCGCTATCGCCGAAACCCGCCGCAAGGCTGCCCGCTGAAGTGGTCCACCGCACTCCGATATCGAATCCGCAAGTTGCGGCTGATGCCGGATGAGATGGTGCAGCACTTGGGAGCGGCGCAAAGGCGGTCAACCGCGACCGTGTTATCTTGGCCGTCGAGAAGTTGGGGCTGGTTCCAAGCGAACGTGACTCGCCTGCTCAGGTAGACCTGGCGCCAGATCGGCTACGCGCTGAAGAGGTATAGCATCAAGACCGATCGCCCGTGACGCCGACTGTCGGGGTCATGACACGCTGTCGAGCCCAGGACACGCGCGAGACGGAATATAGCTAAGATAAATCAAGGCGCGGCATTTGGCACGAGCCTTGAAAGGAAGAAGCCGTTCCGCGTCGCCTGCAAAGGAATCGGAGTTTATGGCTTACAAGATAATCGTCTCCCAATGCACCGTCTGCGGTGCATGTGAGTTCGAATGCCCCAACGCAGCAATCAGCCTCAAGAACGACATGTATGTAATCGATCCGAAGAAGTGCACCCAATGCGAGGGACATTTTGACACGCCGCAATGTGCCGTTGTCTGCCCGGTGCCCAGCACCTGCGTGCCGGCATAGAGGAGCGGTCGATGAGCGGGTCCGCGGCACGCAGCAGGATCGAAATGCTATGGGTGGCAACCGCCCTTCTGATTGGCGGGGCCGCCGGTCCCGAGCTGCGCGTGACTGACGCAAGTCCGTATGCGGCGAAGCGGGCACGCAGCAGCCGTCGTCGGGCATGGCCGGAGTCGTTCTTGTGCGAGGGAAGCGGGCGATGGTAGCGGTACAGGAGACGGTCGACTGGGTGCGCCGGATCGACGTCGATCAGTATCGATATGGGTTCGAGACGCTCATCGAGTCCGAAAAGGCCCCCAAGGGGCTCTCGGAAGATATCGTCCGCTTCATCTCAGAGAAAAAGAACGAACCGGCCTGGATGCTGGAATGGCGCCTGGAGGCGTACCGCCGCTGGCTGACCATGACCGAGCCGACCTGGGCGCGCGTCAACTATCCCAAGATCGACTACCAGGACCTCTATTATTACGCGGCGCCGAAGCCGAAGAAGACGCTGTCATCGATCGACGAGATCGATCCGGAGATTCTCAAGACCTACGAGAAGCTCGGCATTCCCTTGCGGGAAGTCGCGATCCTCGAGGGCGTCGAGCCGCCTCCGGGCGGGGAGCCGTCGGAGCAGCGCAAGATCGCGGTCGACGCGGTCTTCGATTCGGTGTCGGTTGCGACCACCTTCCAGAAGGAACTGAAGAAGGCCGGCGTGATCTTCATGCCGATCTCGGAAGCGATCCGCGAGCATCCTGAGCTGGTGCGCAAGTATCTCGGCAGCGTTGTGCCGACCTCGGACAATTTCTTTGCTACGCTGAACTCGGCGGTGTTCTCCGACGGCTCGTTCGTCTACGTGCCGCCGGGCGTGCGCTGCCCGATGGAATTGTCGACCTATTTCCGCATCAACGAGCGCAACACCGGCCAGTTCGAGCGCACGCTGATCATCGCCGACAAGGGCTCGTATGTCAGCTACCTCGAAGGCTGCACCGCACCGCAGCGCGACGAGAACCAGCTACATGCGGCCGTGGTCGAGCTGGTCGCGCTCGATGACGCCGAGATCAAATATTCGACGGTACAGAACTGGTATCCGGGCAACTCGGAAGGAAAAGGCGGCATCTACAACTTCGTCACCAAGCGTGGCGACTGCCGCGGCGCCCATTCGAAGATCTCCTGGACCCAGGTCGAGACCGGATCGGCGATCACCTGGAAATATCCGAGCTGCATCCTGCGCGGCGACAATTCGCGCGGCGAATTCTACTCGATCGCGATCTCGAACGGCTACCAGCAGGTCGACTCGGGCACCAAGATGCTCCATCTCGGCAAGAACACGTCGAGCCGGATCATCTCCAAGGGTATCGCCGCCGGCAAGTCGCAGAACACCTATCGCGGCCTCGTCACCGCGCACCGGAAAGCCACCGGCGCGCGCAACTATACCGCATGCGACTCGCTCCTGATCGGCGACAAATGCGGCGCGCACACCGTGCCTTACGTCGAGGCGAAGAACTCGTCGGCGACCTTCGAGCACGAGGCGACGACCTCGAAGATCTCCGAGGACGTGCTGTTCTACTGCACGCAGCGCGGGCTGAGCCAAGAGGAGGCCGTCGGCCTCGTTGTCAACGGCTTCGTCAAGGACGTGCTGCAGCAGCTGCCGATGGAGTTCGCGGTCGAGGCGCAGAAGTTGATCTCGATCTCGCTCGAAGGTTCGGTTGGATAATCCTCATCCTTCGCGGGCCTGCCGTAGCGGCGCCTTGAGGATGCTACCCTAGGAAAACTGTAATGGCATTGCTTGAAGTGAAAGATCTCAAGGTCCGGGTCGAGGATCGCGAAATCCTCCATGGGCTGTCGCTCACCGTGAACGAAGGCGAGGTGCACGCGATCATGGGGCCGAACGGCTCCGGCAAGTCGACGCTCTCCCACGTCATCGCCGGCAAGCCGGGCTATGAGGTTACGGGCGGACAAATCCTGTTCCGCGGCGAGGACCTGCTGGAGATGGAGCCGGACGAGCGCGCTGCCAAGGGCGTGTTTCTGGCGTTCCAGTATCCGGTCGAAATCCCCGGCGTCGCCACCATGAACTTCCTGCGTACCGCGCTGAATGCGCAGCGCAAGGCGCGCGATGAGAGCGAATATTCGACGCCGGACTTCCTGAAGAAGGTCCGCGAAGTCGCAAATTCGCTCAACATCCCGCAGGATATGCTCAAGCGCGGCGTCAATGTCGGCTTCTCCGGCGGCGAAAAGAAGCGCAACGAGATCCTGCAGATGGCGCTGTTCGAGCCGAGCCTCTGTATCCTCGATGAAATGGATTCCGGTCTCGACATCGATGCGCTCAGGATCGCGGCCGACGGCGTCAATGCATTGCGTTCGCCCGAGCGCGCGATGGTCGTGATCACCCACTACCAGCGGCTGCTCAACTACATCGTGCCGGATTTCGTGCATGTGATGTCGCGCGGTCGCGTGGTGAAGAGCGGCGATGCGCAGCTGGCGCTGGAGCTTGAGGCCCAAGGCTACGCTCAATTCGAGAATGCCGCGTAAGATGTAAACGGACTTCGTGATGAACATTGCGTTGGCAAAGACCGGAACCGGCCGCACGGTGAGCGATCTCTTCGCCACCGCGAAAAGTCGGCTGCCGGGAACGGCGAACATCGCCGAGGCACGCCGCCAGGCGTTCGAGGCTTATGAGCGCCTCGGCCTGCCGCATCGCCGCATCGAGGAGTGGAAATATACCGATCTGCGCATGCTGATGCGCGAGGTGTTGCCGCTCGCCGCCGAGCCGGACGCAACAGCGCTGTCGCGCGCGGCCGATGCGCTCAAGGCCCAGGCAATCGAAGGCGCGCACCGGCTGGTGCTGGTCGACGGCATGTTTGCGCCGGAACTTTCCGACACCGCCGCGCTCGGGACCGATGTGAGCCTGAGAACGCTCCAAAAGGTCCTGGAGAACGACGCAAACGCTGCGAGCGGCGATCTGCTACAGACCACCTCGACCGATGCTGTGATTTCGCTCAATGCGGCATTGGCGACCGATGGTGTCGTGCTCACCGTCGCCGACGGCGCAAAACTCTCCGCGCCGATCCAGATCATCCATGTCGCCACCCAAGCCTCAGTTTCGGCCTTCATGCGCTCGAGCGTGCGGGTCGGCAAGGGCGCGCGGGCGACCATTGTCGAGAGCTTTGTCGCAGCCGCCGATGCGGCTGCCTATCAGGTGAACGACGCCGTGATCCTCTGGATCGGCGACGGAGCCGATGTTTCCCATATGCGGCTGATGGACGACGCGCCCGATGCGGTGAACATAACCTCCGCGATCGTGACGGTCGGCGGCAAGGTCAAGCTCAACTTCTTCAACATGACCATCGGCGGCGCGGCCAGCCGGCTACAGGGTTTTATTACGCTCGCCGGCGAGGGCGGCGAGCTCTCCGTCAATGGCGTCAAACTCCTGAAGAAGGCCCAGCACGGTGACATCACGCTCGTGGTCGATCATGCGGTGCCGCACTGCACCAGCCGCGAGACGTTCCGAGCCGTGGTCGACGACCGCGCGCATTCGGTGTTTCAGGGCCGTATCATCGTCCGTCCCGGCGCGCAGAAAACCGACGGCAAGATGGAGACGCGGGCGCTGCTGCTCTCCCATGAGGCCGAGGCGGACAACAAGCCTGAACTCGAGATCTTTGCCGATGACGTTTCGTGCGGCCATGGCGCAACCGCCGGCGCGCTTGACGAAAGCCTGCTGTTCTATCTGCGGGCGCGGGGGCTTGCCGAGAAGGAAGCGCAGGCGCTGCTGATCCAGGCCTTTGTCGGTGAAGCGATGGAGCAGATCACCGATGACGTTTTGCGGGAGTTCGTGATTGCCGCGGCAGCGCGCTGGCTGGAGGCAAGGGGATGAGCATCCATCCGGCGGTCGCCAACGGCTCCTACGATGTCGCGCGCGTGCGCGAGGATTTTCCGGCGCTGGCGCTGAAGATCTACGGCAAGCCGCTGGTCTATCTCGACAACGCGGCCTCCGCGCAGAAACCGAATGCGGTGCTCGACCGTATGGCCGAGGCCTACAAGACCGAATACGCCAATGTACATCGCGGCCTGCATTACCTCGCCAATGCCGCGACGGAGGCTTACGAAGGCGCCCGTACCAAGGTAGCGCAGTTCGTCAACGCCCGGCGTAGCGAAGAGATCATCTTCACCCGCAACGTCACCGAGGCGATCAACCTGGTTGCCTCGTCATGGGGCGAGCCCAATATCGGGCAGGGCGACGAGATCGTGCTCTCGATCATGGAGCACCATTCCAACATCGTGCCCTGGCATTTCCTGCGAGAGCGGCATGGCGCCGTCATCAAATGGGCGCCGGTCGACGACGACGGCAATTTCCTGATCGAGGAATTCGAGAAGCTGCTCTCGCCGCGCACCAGGCTGGTGGCGATCACGCAGATGTCGAATGCGCTCGGCACGCTGGTTCCGGTCAAGGAAGTCGTCAGAATCGCCCATGACCGCGGCATTCCCGTGCTGGTCGACGGCGCGCAGGGTGCCGTGCATCTGCCGATCGACGTCCAGGACCTCGACTGCGATTTCTACGCCTTCACCGGCCACAAGGTTTACGGCCCGACCGGCATCGGCGCGCTCTATGCCAAGCATGAGCACCTGGTCGCGATGCGGCCGTATAACGGCGGCGGCGAGATGATCCGCGAGGTCGCAAAGGACTGGGTCACCTATGGCGACCCGCCACACAAATTCGAGGCCGGAACCCCGCCGATTGTGCAGGCGATCGGGCTGGGGGCTGCGATCGATTACGTCAATTCGATCGGCAAGGAGCGCATCGCCGCCCACGAGCACGACCTGCTCACCCACGCCCAGGAGCGCCTGCGCGAGATCAATTCGCTACGGCTGATCGGCACCGCCCGGCAGAAGGGGCCGGTGATCTCCTTCGAGATGAAGGGCGCCCATCCCCATGACGTCGCGACCGTGATCGACCGCCAGGGCATTGCGGTGCGCGCCGGCACCCATTGCGTGATGCCGCTGCTCAAGCGCTTTGGCGTGATGGCGACCTGCCGCGCTTCGTTCGCCTTTTACAACACGCATGAAGAGATCGATGTACTGACGGGCGCGCTCATCAAGGCTCAAGAACTTTTCTCATGAGCGAGCGAGCCGCCTCGAAGTCCAGTACAGATGGCGGGCGTCGGATGTGACGCGAAGCGTCGCCCGATGCGCGAAACCTCAGAGCGCACGACTTCCGCGCGGGGGGACCTTTTTTGATGCTGCTTAAGAGCGGCGACATGTATCCGCACAAGGACATCGGCGAGCCGCTGGTCTATCCGAGCGATACTGGAACCGTGCGGCAGAGTTGGCGCTTCTCGGTGATTCCTTCGACTCGCTTGGTTCCATGGCAGGCCATCTTCGTCGTCATGCGCGCTCGCGAGGTGGTTGGTCTCCGGTGAACCAACTGATCTCTCCGTATAGCCGAGGTTTCAAGCATAGTGCCTCAACGCGTATGACCTAGTGTGGCCTGGACGTAGGCGCGCATGTGGAAGGTCACGAAGAGGTCGCGCGGGCAGGCTGAGATGCTCGCGCAAGCCGAGCTCCTCGAACAGCGCCAGCGGGTCGACCGCGACGATGTGGTGGCTGGCGGGACTTATAGCATTCGGATCAGGATGGGGCCGAGGCCACTCAGAATTGCGCTTGAGCATAGGTCGGCCTTCGCGGTGATGGATGGTGCTGGCGGACCGACCCGGCTGACACAGCTCGGCAGCTGGTTCGCTTAGCGGGCCGGCCAAGTACCGCAAGTCTTCCGCGGCTTTGCGATCCGCGGTGAAATGTCACGCCTAGAGCACGATGGGTTTAGGTTTGGTCATATCCGGCGTTGGCAAAGTAGTTTGCGCATTCGGCCGGTGAGACGGTGTCAAGGATCGGCGCGATGGCCTCGTAGACAGCCTCGGTGGTTCGCTGCGCGGCTTTACGCAGCCAGTGTTTGAACTTGGCGAAGAACTGCTCGATCGGGTTCAGATCGGGCGAGTATTTCGGCAGGTAGAAGAGCCGGGCGCCGGCGGCACGGATGGCACGACGTACAGCGTGGGCCTTGTGCGAGCCGAGATTGTCCATGATGACGATGTCGCCGTGCCGCAGCGTCGGAACCAGAACCTGCTCGATGTAAAGAAGGAAGGTCTCGCCGTTGATCGGCCCCTCGATGAACCAGGGAGCGGTGATGCGATCGTGGCGCAAAGCGGCCATGAAGGTCATGGTCTGCCAGCGGCCGTGCGGCACCTTGGCTTTGATGCGTTGACCGCGCGGTGCCCAACCCCGCAGCGGCGCCATGTTGGTTTTGGTCCAGGTCTCATCGATGAACACCAGGCGGGAGGGATCAATCCGATCCCGATACTTGGTCCATTGCGCCCGCCGACGGGCGACATCGGGACGGTCCTGCTCGGCGGCAATCAGCGTCTTTTTTTGTAACTGAGCTTCTCCGCGTGGACGAACTCCCACATCGTACGGTAATCGACCTTGAGGCCTCGCTCAGCGAGTTCGGCCACCAGCCCACGTATGGTAAAATCCTTCCGGCATCGTTGGATCAGCCATTGGCGGTGCGGCCCTGCGATCTTCTTTGGCCTATAGCCACCGATCTGGTCCGGCTTGACGCTGCCGGTCTCATGGAAGCGCTGTACCCAATTGATCGCCGTGCTGATGCCCACCCCAAATTGGGCCGCGGCCTGATGCCGCGACAGGCCGCCTTTGATGACAGCCCTCACTACCCGCTCACGAAGGTCGTCGGAATAAGGTCGTCCCATCCATGCTGGCCTCCATTCCAGCCAGCATGTTGAATCAGAACCAACCCGATTTGGGAATCCCCAATCGATTCAAACTAGACCCATCCCGCTCTAGTGCGCCGTTGTTTTGTTCCGAACAGGATCAAGCAAGGACGTCTGTGGACACTTTCCGATGTCGGGTTTGCAACAACAGTCTGTCTTGCCTCGCGAACAGGCTATCTACTTCCAAATGCGCTGATTTTTGTGTTCACGCAGCGCTGGCACGGTCGTTGCAAACTTGTGGCCGAGAGCCGTATCGCAACAGGAAATCTCTTGAAGGATATCAGCATGAGTCTCGCCGAGAGCCAGAGCATCGCAGAAATCAAAGCCCGCAACAAAGTGCTGATCCAGGAGGTGCTGAAGGTCTATCCGGAGAAGACCGCGAAAAGACGTGCTAAGCACCTCAACGTTCACGAGACCGGCAAGTCGGACTGCGGAGTCAAGTCCAATCTCAAGTCCATCCCGGGCGTGATGACAATACGCGGTTGCGCCTACGCGGGCTCCAAAGGGGTTGTCTGGGGACCGATCAAGGACATGATCCATATCAGCCACGGTCCGGTCGGCTGTGGACAGTACTCGTGGGGCTCGCGGCGCAACTATTACGTCGGCACGACCGGCATCGATAGTTTCGTAACCTTGCAGTTCACTTCCGACTTCCAGGAAAAGGATATTGTGTTCGGCGGCGACAAGAAGCTCAACAAGATCATTGACGAGATCCAGGAGCTGTTCCCGCTCAACAGCGGCATCACCATCCAGTCAGAATGCCCGATCGGCCTAATCGGCGACGACATCGAGGCGGTGTCTAGAGCGAAGTCGAAGGAATACGGCGGCAAGACGATCGTGCCGGTCCGCTGCGAGGGCTTCCGCGGCGTGTCACAGTCGCTCGGGCATCACATCGCGAACGACGCCGTGCGGGACTGGATATTCGACAAGATCACGCCCGAGAACAAGCCGAAATTCGAGGCGACGCCGTACGATGTCGCGATCATCGGCGACTACAATATTGGTGGCGACGCCTGGTCATCCCGAATACTGCTGGAGGAAATGGGCCTGCGCGTGATCGCCCAGTGGTCCGGCGACGGTTCGCTGGCCGAGCTCGAGGCAACGCCGAAGGCCAAGCTTAATGTGCTGCATTGCTACCGCTCCATGAATTACATCTCCCGCCACATGGAGGAGAAGTTTGGGATTCCGTGGTGCGAATACAACTTCTTTGGGCCCTCAAAGATTGCGGAGTCGCTGCGCAAAATCGCCGGCTATTTCGACGACAAGATCAAGGAGGGCGCTGAGCTGGTGATTGCAAAATATCAGCCGCTGGTGGACGCGGTGATCGCAAAATATCGCCCGCGACTGGAGGGCAAGTCGGTAATGCTATTCGTCGGCGGATTGCGTCCGCGCCATGTGATCGGCGCTTATGAAGATCTCGGCATGGAGGTGGTCGGCACCGGCTACGAGTTCGGGCACAATGACGACTATCAGCGCACCGCCCAGCATTATGTGAAGGACGGCACGCTGATCTACGATGACGTCACGGGCTACGAGTTCGAACGCTTCGTTGAGAAGATCCAGCCTGACCTGGTCGGCTCGGGGATCAAGGAAAAATACGTGTTTCAGAAGATGGGGGTGCCGTTCCGGCAGATGCACTCCTGGGACTATTCAGGTCCGTATCATGGCTATGACGGTTTTCCGATCTTCGCGCGCGACATGGACATGGCCATCAACTCACCGATCTGGAAAAAGACAAAGGCGCCGTGGAAGGACATCCCGAAGCCGAAACTGTTAGCTGCAGAATGACGCAAGTGGCCAGCTCTCTGCTGAGAGCCTGAGCCGACATTGTTCACGATTTTCGAAAAGGTCCTACCAATGGCGCAGAATGCAGAGCACGTGCTCGATCACTTCGAGCTGTTCCGCGGTTCGGAATACCAGCAGATGCTGGCCAACAAGAAGAAGATGTTCGAGAATCCCCGCGATCCCGCGGAGGTCGAACGCATCAGGGAATGGGCAAAAACGCCCGAATATCGCGAAAAGAACTTCTCGCGGGAAGCGCTGATGGTAAACCCAGCCAAGGCCTGCCAACCGCTCGGCGCGGTGTTCGCCTCAGTTGGCTTCGAGGGTACGCTGCCCTTCGTCCACGGCTCCCAGGGCTGCGTGGCCTATTACCGTAGCCATCTGTCGCGGCACTTCAAGGAACCGACCTCCTGCGTCTCATCGTCCATGACGGAAGACGCTGCGGTATTCGGGGGCCTGAACAACATGATCGACGGGCTCGCCAACAGCTATAATATGTACAAGCCCAAAATGATTGCGGTTTCCACCACCTGTATGGCGGAGGTGATCGGAGACGACCTCAACGCCTTCATCAAGACGTCAAAGGAAAAGGGCTCGGTTCCGACGAATTTCGACGTGCCATTCGCGCACACGCCAGCCTTCGTGGGTAGCCACGTCACCGGCTACGATAATGCGCTCAAGGGGATCCTGGAACATTTCTGGGGTGGAAAGGCCGGAACAGCGCCGAAACCCGAGCGCGCGCCTAACGAGAAGATCAATTTTATCGGCGGCTTTGACGGTTACACTGTCGGCAATATCCGCGAGATCAAACGCATCTTCGAACTGATGGGCATCCAGTACACCATCCTCGCCGACAATTCCGATGTATTCGATACACCGACCGACGGCGAGTTCCGGATGTATGACGGAGGCACCACGCTGGAAGACGCTGCGAACGCGGTTCACGCCAAGGCGACAATCTCCATGCAGCAGTGGTGCACGGAAAAGACGCTGCCGTTCATCGCCAACCATGGCCAGGAGGTCGTGGCTTTCAATCATCCGGTGGGCGTGTCTGCAACGGATGAGTTCCTCATAACGTTGTCGCGCATTAGCGGCAAAGACATACCGGAGGAACTGACGCGAGAGCGCGGCCGCTTGGTCGACGCGATGGCTGACTCCAGCACGCATATCCATGGCAAGAAATTCGCGATCTATGGCGATCCAGACCTCTGCTACGGGTTAGCTGCCTTCCTCCTCGAACTTGGCGCCGAACCGATCCATGTGTTATCCACTAACGGCAACAAGGCCTGGGATGAGAAGATGCAGGCGTTGTTTGCGAGCTCGCCCTTTGGGCAGAACTGCCACGCATATCCGGGGCGAGACCTCTGGCACATGCGTTCGCTCTTGTTCACAGAGCCCGTCGATTTCCTGATCGGTAACACCTATGGCAAGTATCTGGAGCGCGACACCGGCACGCCACTGATCCGCATCGGCTTCCCAATTTTTGATCGGCATCACCATCACCGCGCTCCGGTGTGGGGCTATCAGGGCGGCATGAACGTGCTGGTGAAGATTCTCGACAAGATTTTCGACGAGATCGACAAGAAGACCAACATTGCCGGCAAGACCGACTATAGCTTCGACATCATTCGTTGATGGCGAAGGACGCGCGCCATCGCCGTCAAACATCGGCGATGGCCTAAGCGCGCGATGGCTTGATCTTCGCAGATAACCTCGGGTTGGGAAAGTAGACGGATGAGTTCGCTATCGGCCACGATCCAGGACCTCTTCGACGAGCCCGGCTGCGCCAAGAACGCCAACAAGTCGGATGCCGACCGCAAGAAGGGCTGCACCAAACAGCTGCAGCCGGGCGGCGCCGCGGGTGGCTGCGCCTTCGACGGTGCCAAGATCGCGCTGCAGCCTTTTACCGACGTCGCCCACCTGGTGCACGGTCCGGTCGCCTGCGAAGGTAATTCCTGGGACAACCGCGGTGCGGCCTCTTCTGGCGCCAGCATCTGGCGTACCGGCTTCACCACTGACATGAACGAAACCGACATAGTATTTGGGGGCGAGAAGCGTCTCTACAAGGCAATCAAGGAGATCATCAACAAGTACAACCCGCCGGCCATCTTTGTCTATCAGACCTGCGTCCCAGCCATGATCGGCGACGACATCAACGCGGTCTGCAAGGCGGCTTCGCGGAGGTTCGGCAAGCCGGTCATTCCCGTGAATTCGCCGGGCTTCGTCGGCAGCAAGAATCTCGGCAACAAGCTCGCCGGCGAGGCCTTGCTCGAACATGTCATCGGCACGCAGGAGCCGGACTACACCACGCCCTACGACATCAACCTGATCGGCGAATACAATCTCTCCGGCGAGCTTTGGCAGGTCAAGCCGCTGTTTGACGAACTCGGTATCCGCATTCTCTCCTGCATGTCGGGAGATGGCAAATATCGCGAAGTCGCCTCGTCGCACCGGGCACGAGCCGCCATGATGGTGTGTTCAAAGGCGATGATCAATGTTGCGCGTAAGATGAAGGAGCGCTACGGCATTCCGTTCTTCGAGGGGTCGTTCTACGGCATCCAGGATTGCAGCGGCTCGCTGCGCGAGATTGCGCGGCTGTTGGTCGAACGCGGCGCTCCTTCCGAACTGATCGAGCGCACCGAGGCGGTAATCGCGCGCGAGGAAGCGCGAGCCTGGGCCGCGATTGAACCGTACAAGCCGCGCTTCAGAGGCAAGAAGGTCTTGTTGATAACCGGCGGCGTCAAGTCCTGGTCGGTCGTTGCTGCGCTGCAGGAGGTGGGGCTCGAGCTGGTCGGCACCAGTGTCAAAAAGTCCACCAAGAAGGACAAGGAGCGCATCAAGGAGCTGATGGGGCAGGATGCCCACATGATCGAGGACATGACACCGCGCGAGATGTACAAGATGCTAAAGGACGCGAACGCGGACATCATGCTCTCCGGCGGAAAATCACAGTTCGTCGCGCTGAAAGCGGCGATGCCCTGGCTCGACATCAACCAGGAGCGTTGCCACGCCTATATGGGCTACGTCGGTATCGTGAAGCTGGTCGAGGAGATCGAGAAGGCGCTGTTCAACCCGATGTGGGAGCACCTGCGTCGACCGGCGCCGTGGGACGAGGTGAGCAAGAATTGGCAGACCAGGGCGATCGCGCAGATGGATGCGCGGGCCGAGATCGCGGCCCATCCGGCGCTGGCGGAGAGGACCCGGCGCGCCAAAAAGGTCTGCTTCTGCAACATAGTCGATCTCGGCGCGATCGAGGATGCGATCCGCTCGCATGGCCTGACCAGCGTCGAGGCAGTCAGACAGCACACCAACGCGGTCGGTGGCTGCTGCAGGCGCCGGATCGAGCACGTGCTAGCGGCCATGGCAGTCTCCTTGCCGCCTGCCAAGCTGCAGGCCGCCGAATAGGACGGCGTCATGGCCATTGTCACCAAACCGAAGAAGGCCTGCACGGTCAACCCGCTGAAGATGAGTCAGCCGATCGGCGGCGCGTTCGCCTTCATGGGGCTGCGTGGGGCGATGCCGCTTCTGCACGGCTCGCAAGGATGCACATCATTCGGACTCACACTGTTTGTGCGGCACTTCAAAGAGGCGGTGCCGCTTCAGACCACTGCCATGAGCGAGGTGGCGACCGTGCTCGGTGGCTACGAAAATGTCGAGCAGGCTTTACTCAACATTTACAATCGGACCAAACCGGAGATCATCGGTATCTGCTCGACTGGGGTGACCGAAACGAATGGCGAGGATGTCGACGCCTACATCAAGCTGATCCGCGAAAAGCACCCGCAGCTCGCCACGTTTCCTCTCGTCTATGTCTCGACGCCCGATTTCAAGGACGCGTTTCAGGACGGCTGGGAAAAGACGGTGGCGCGCATGGTCGAGGTGCTGGTGGAGGCGCCGGCGCTCGAGGCGGAGCGCGATCTCGCGCGGGTGAATGTCCTCCCCGGATGCCACCTGACGCCGGGCGATCTCGATGAACTCAGGGCCATCCTGGAGGATTTCGGCCTGAAGCCATCCTTCCTGCCTGATCTGGCAGGATCGCTCGACGGGCATATCCCTGACGAGTTTACGCCGACGACCATCGGCGGCATCGGGGTCGACGAAGTTGCGAGCATGGGGCAGTCCGGCTGGACCATTGCCATCGGTGCGCAGATGCGGCGGGCGGCAGAAGCCATGCAGGCCAAGACCGGGGTGCCGTTTCGCCTGTTCGAACGGCTGTGTGGCCTCCTCCCCAACGATGAATTCATCGCTTTCTTGAGCCAGATCAGCGGCTGCCCCGTGCCATCAAAATATCGGCGCCAGCGCGGCCAGCTCGCCGATGCGATGCTGGACGCGCATTTCCATATCGGCGGCCGCAAGCTTGCGATCGGTGCTGAGCCCGACCTCTTATTCGACCTGTCCAGTATGCTGCATGAGATGGGTGCGCAGGTCACGGCGGCCGTGACGACCACGCAGTCGCCGGTGCTGGATCGGATCAGGACCAAGGAGGTGCTGATCGGCGATCTTGAGGATCTGGAAGAGCTTGCCAAGACAAGGAATTGCGATCTGCTGATCGCGCATTCGCATGGCCGGCAAGCGGCGGCGCGGCTGAAGATTCCGTTTTATCGTGCGGGCTTTCCGATGTTCGACCGTATCGGCGCTGGACACCAGCTTTCTGTCGGCTATCGCGGCACGCGAGATCTGATCTTCGATATCGCCAATCTCGTGATCACCGACCGCGAGGAACATCACCAGCCGACGCCCGACACCTGGCGGATCACTGACAGCGGCCTGCAGGTCCGGCCGCCGGGGCTTCATTGACTCAACCGAGAGGACGACTGCATGAAAGTTGCATTCGCAACCCAGGACTTGAAGCGCGTCGATGCGCATTTTGGCTGGGCCAAGAACATTGCCATCTATGATGTCGGGCTCGACGGGCACAAATTCGTTGAGGCGATTCAGTTCGACGGCGATCTCAAGGAAGACGGCAACGAGGATAAGCTCGTCCCCAAGATTGAGGCGATCAAGGATTGTGCCATCCTCTATGTCGCCGCCATCGGTGGTGCCGGTGCCGCACGGGTGGTGGCCAACAACATCCACCCCATGAAGGTGAACCAGCCCGAGGACATCCTGAGCTTGGTCGAGAAGCTCCAGGGCGTCCTGAAAGGGACCCCGCCGCCTTGGCTGCGCAAGGTCCTGGCAAAAGGCCAGGAGCGCACGCTCGATTTCGAGGAGTGAGGACGATATGACTGAGGCCGCAGACATCGTGCAAACCGACAGCGCCCTCAATACGCCGTTCGTGAGGGAGCTGGTCAAGATTTGGCGCGCCGAGGACACCCATGGTGCTTGGGACGGCAAGAGCGATCTCGATCTGCTCGAACCCTATGTCCTGGACAAGGAGAAGCGGCGTGCGTTGCCGATCGTCGGAGATCCTGATCCGGACACGATCTGGCGGCTGGAACTGTTCTTCAATACGGTCGCGCTTTCGATCGAGAGGGCGACGGGTGTGATGATCCAGCCGATGCTGAAGATGCACCATGAAGGCTTTGGCCGCATGGTGCTGATCGGTGGCCGGCTGATCGTAGTGAATAAGCAGCTGCGCGACGTGCACCGCTTCGGCTTCGACAATCTCGCAAAGCTTGCGGCGGAAGGCGACAAATATGTCAAGGGCGGCATCAAGATGATCCAGAGATTTCCCGACGTGGCGAACTACTGAGGGCAGCTCATGAGCGATCTCGAAACGCTGAAAGCAGAGTTAAAGAAACTATCGGCCAAAGCGACGCAGGCCAAAATGGACCTGCACGACCTGTCGGAGGAATTACCCGCCAACTGGACCTCGATCATGGCGGTGGCGCAGAAGGCGCACGATGCCTTTGCCGCACTTGAGCGCAAAAGCCGGGATCTGAAAGCGTTGAAGAAGGCGTAAAGGGTCTGATCATGTCATTTGCCACACGGGATGGCCGCGACTGGACCCCGGACTATCTGATCTCAATCGATGCCAAAAAGTGCATCGGCTGTGGCCGCTGCTTCAAGGTCTGTGGTCGCGACGTGATGACCTTGAAGGGGATCAACGAGGAGGGCGGTCTTGTCGATCTCGACGATGACGAAGACGATGAGATCGAGAAGAAGGTTATGGTGATGAATGACCAGGGCGCCTGCATCGGCTGCGGCGCCTGCGCCCGGGTCTGTCCTACCAACTGCCAGACCCATGTGCCCGCCTCGGTGGAAGCGGCTTGAGAGGCGCCGTTGTCCAACTCTCCCATGGACCGAAGAGAGATGCAACGCGAAGCATCGGGCGAGGAGACTCTCCATATGCTGCGCTCGCGGATAGGGGGGCCTCCCGCCCGATCCTCTCGCGAGGGGGAGGGAGGATCCCTCGGCCCGTCGTCCTCATCGCAGCGATGCCGAGGAGTTCACCGAGCTAACGCCCCATAACACTCGCGGTGCCCAATTTCCCGCGACTTGGTGCCTCGGCGAGTTTTGGGCGCCGATCAGTTGAACGTCCGGAGCTCCTTGTTGCCAGCGTCTCCCGATAACCTGCACAGAAGCGGACGAGCATTCCCCTGTTCATTCGACCCGATCGGCAGCACAGCGAAACCGGATCTTTAAACACGCTACGCACTGTTATGTCGGGACGGATCAAACGGTCTAATCTCAATATCAACGCGCACGATAGATGGTTCAAGCAACAATTGTCCAGCGCGGAAAAGATGGCCAATCGGGGTATGGTACTGCTAGCCCTGCCGCGCGCACTTTCTCAAGATCGGAGGGTCCACTCGTTGTTTGCTCTGGTTTTAGGCGTCATCTCGCTGCTCTACGCGACCGTGGGCCAGGCGGGCGGGACCGCGTTCCTAGCGTTAATGGCGTTCGCCAGCTTTCCGACGTCCGAGATGCGTCCAACGGCGCTCGCGCTCAACATCGTCGCTGCGACGTACTCGACCTGGGTTTTCAATCGCAAGAAAGTCGTTGATTGGCGGAAGTTGCGGCCGCTTCTGGTTTCGTCACTGCCGACGGCTCTAGCCGGCGGATTTATCGTGCTCGACAAGCATGTCTACAAGACCGCGACGGGTATCGTATTGCTGCTCGCCGGCGCGACGACGATCTTGCGGCGCGAACCGGCTGCCGATCAGGATGGCGAAACGCCGATTTGGGGTGCGTTGAGCATGGGGGCCGTCGTCGGATTGGTCTCGGGTCTCACCGGCGTGGGCGGCGGCATCTTCCTGGCGCCTGCGCTTATCGCTCTGGGCTGGGCCTCACCGAAGCAAGCTCCAGCGCTTTCGGCTCCTTTCATCCTGGCGAACTCCGTCGTGGGGTTCGTCGGCGCTCTACTTGCCGGACAAACTCCGTCTTCCTACTTCGGTCTCTATGCGACGGCCGTGCTGGGCGGAGCCATCATAGGAACCGCAATCGGCCTGCGATGGCTGGGCCAGATTGCAACTAGGCTTGTTCTAGCGGGTATTCTTGTCGCCGCCGGCTTACAGCTGATGTTCTTCTGATGACCGCTAAGGGCATTTCGACCGAGACGACGGTCTTTGCCTACCATCTGATGTCGGCTTCGCTCCAAAAGCAACTGGTTGCTCGGCCTGGGGGAGCATTGTGTTGGGCCAGATGCTTGTGATTCAAACTCCCAAACTTGGCTTCGAATCATGCGCCATGAACTCGCCGATTATGAATGGACCGGTATCAAGCCCATCCTTCCCAACAAGCCGCGTGGGGTTCCCCGGGGTAACCGAATAGACGATTAGCGTGCCGCGATCGAGCATTGCCTTTAGCTCGTCCAACAAGCAGCCGGCAAAGTCGGACGCGAAGAAGTCAATTTCTGTAGCAGCAGCGGAGATGGGCTTTAGGAAAGCCATGAGCACCAATGCTCGCGCGAATCCGTCGATCGTGCGTCGGTCGCAATGAGTTGTGGTCGTGCTTACGGCGCGGCCGCCGGATTGCCAGGACCGTGAGGCGCTCTGGCGCTTGCGCAATTCTTGCAGGGGGGATTGCAGGGTGATCAATGAAAGGCTTCTTGCCATGCATGAGCAGCGGACGCAGCCGAATACCGCCTATGCGATCTGCGGTTTCAACGACATTCCAAGCCAGCGGGCCAGGGGCTTCTATCTCATGAGGGTCGACGAGAACGGCAGCCCCAGCCCGTGGTCCATTGTTGTGGTGCGCTGGGGCAAGCGGGTATTTGGCTATCTCAACAAATGCCCGCATGACGGCGTCAATCTGGACTGGGAACGAAACCAGTTTCTTGATCCTAACGGCATGCGGCTGATGTGTGGCAAGCACGGTACGACCTTCGAGCTCAGCACGGGCCGCTGCCTTGAGGGTCCGTGCAAAGGCAGCGGGCTCATTCCCATCACGTTGACGGTGTTGGACGGCGATATCTGCGTGACCGGTGTACGGCTTGTCGAAGAGGAGGACGATCTCCGCGGCGAATGCTGAAGCCGGCGCTCAGACAGGCCGGTTCTCGTTGCGGTTTTTCACTGGCTTCATCCTCTTCAGCGCATCTTCGTAACAAATCTCGTCATAGGACGCATCGAGATCCTTGGCTGCGTCGAGCAGGTAATCGAGCTTGCCGCCCGCGTCGAGTTTCTTGATGTCGTTCTTGTCGACCCCGACAAGGTCCATCATCTCCTTCCAGACGGTGGATTCATCGCACGGTAGTACGTGGAAGGTGATCTGGCCCAGCTTGGTCCGGTATTTCGCCAACAGGTCTATGTTGTTGCAGAAAATGAAGTAGCTGCCATCGGGGCTCAGCGCGCCGTCAAGAACTTTTGCCACATCGGCAAGATAGGCGAAGGAGTGCAGATAGCCGGCCAGCACCGGAATCGTACTTTCGCCTTCCTGCGCGACTGTTAGTACCTGCTCGATCGAGTAGTCCGGCGGCCGTTTCTCGTCCGCGACCTGGGCCTGGAATTTCAATGCGATATCGCCCCGAAAGCCGAACCGGCCCGGCTTGCTGGTCCCGGCTTTGAGTACGGCGTTGAGCAGGCGCCCCTCTTTGTCCAGCCGGCCGAGCGCAGTGTTGTCGATTGTAGTCATGAAAAATCGTACTCGATCTAAGGCAATCGCCGGACACGCCGGCAGCGCGAGAGGCAATGCAAATTGTCTGCCGCCGCGTGCCTAGCGTTTCATTGGCATAACGCTAAAGAAAACACGCAAGCGCGCCGCGATCCCTCGAATAACCTTGTCAGGAACCCGACGTGGGTTACAAAGCCAACACTCGCGACTCGAAGGGGGTCAGTATCATCGAGCGCGTGCGCGCTGGCATGCGGGTTGCCAATTTCGCAGGCGCGACTGAAGCAAAGGGAGGTGAGCCATAGCCAATCTGACGGATTAGCGCAGTGAATGCGGTCAGAACACGATCTCAACATCGGCAAAGCCGGCAGCGGGCCAGTCTTTTTTGGTTTCGCCTCGCTTCGTCATCAGCGATGGACTGTCTCTGATACCCGCCTCATTCGGGAGCTGGAGCTAGCCCTTGGTGGGTGATCTCCCTCGCTTCGCCTTGATTCTGGCCCAGGCAGCCATCGCTCGGGACCCACCCAGCAGTTTTACGTTGAGCCGGCCGCCGGTGAACAGCATATCATTGAGCGCTTCCTCGATGTCGGCTGTGATGACCGAATTTCCGCCGTTACGCGCGATGCTTGATTGCGCGATGCGCCGCATGAGTTCCTTGATGAAAGCGGCGCTTAGGCCTTCAGTACGGTGCACGGCCTCGGCAACGATCTCCGCATCAAGCGGCAGTCGCATGCCATAAAGCCGGATCAGCTTGCGGCGACCGGTCGTATCGGGCAGCAGGGGAAATTCTTGAGCTTGAATGCGGTCCTGCGCTTCCTCGAGAAGTGCTTTTGCAACTGAGGGAGGATAGCGGGCGCAGATAGATAGCCTTGCTCCGCTGAGCGAGGGATTTTGCAGGCGCAATGGCATCCCGCTCCTGGTTGCCGAATACCTCGCACAGCAGCCCACGACGAAACCGAGAGGCGTCTCATCGTCATTGTGAAGAACAATCTGAATGGGCGCAGCGCCTGCGCAGCCCTTGTCCAGCCCCGGTGCCTGTTCTTGTCGTTCGGCCTCGTTTCTCATGAAAATAGCTCTCGATCTAAGCTCATCACCGGACAATTCGGCGCCGGCACGCAATGCAGATTCTTTGCCGCAAAATACGCCGCGTTTCGCCGGCGTAACACTTTGAGAAAGTACGCAAGTTGCGCTGCGGTCCTTGCAGGCGCCGTGTCAGAAAACCGACACGGGTCGCAAAGCCAACGGGCGCGATTTGAAAAGGCGAGAACTATCAAGTGCGTGCACGCTGGCATGCGACTTGCCAATTCGCAGGCACCCGATCCAAACAAATAACGAGTGAGCCATGATCAATCTGACGGATAGCGCAGTGAATGCTGTCAAGTGCGCGATATCGGGCTCGGCGCAGCAGGCAGGTGGCCTGCGTATCGTGGTCGAGGCCGGTGGCTGCGCCGGGTTCAAATACACGATGGGCCTCGCCGACGAGCCGGGGCCCGACGACACCGTGATCGAGCGCGACGGGCTCAAGGTGTTCGTCGACAACAAGAGCCATGAGCACCTCGCCGGCACGACCATCGATTTCGTGGAGGCGTCGGAGGGCTTGGGCTTCACCTTCGAGAACCCGAACGCCACGTCGAGCTGCTTCTGCGGCAAACCCTTCAACTGATGACGAGAGAGATCGGAGCATGCTGGTCGAACCCGAAGAACTGAAGCAGTCGCCGGTCACCGAGATCGATCGGGAGCAACTCATACGGGCCGTGCTCGAGGAGATCCGGCCCAATCTCCAACGTGACGGCGGCGACTGTCAGCTCGTGAAGATCAACGGCAGCAAGATCATGGTCAAGCTGACTGGTGCCTGCATGTTCTGCAAGTTTTCAAGCGCGACGCTGGAAGGCATTCAGGCGCGGCTGGTCGATAGGCTCGGCGAACTCGTTCGTCTGATCCCAGTCGCCGGCACCGCCAATGCGCGGCATTGAACGAGGTGTTTGTGCCGGTTTATCTCGACAACAATGCAACCACGCGGACCGATTCCTGCGTCCTCCAAGCCATGCTGCCGTTCTTCACTGAGAAGTTCGGCAATGCCTCCTCCGCTCATGCCTTCGGCAGCGAGGTCGCCGATGCGGTGAAGAAGGCGCGCCGCAGCCTACAGGGCCTGCTGGGAGCCGCTTACGATGATGAGATCGTCTTCACCTCCGGCGGGACCGAGTCCAACAACACCGCGATCCTCTCTGCGCTTGCAACTCAGGAAGGCCGCGACGAGATCGTCACCACCTCCGTCGAGCATTCCGCCATCCTTACGCTGGTCGAGCAATTGGCGACAAGGGGCATCAAGACGCATGTGATCCCGGTGGATTCGCGCGGCCGGCTCGACGTCGAGGCGTTTCGCTCGGCGCTTGGACCACGCACGGCAATTGCGTCGGTTATGTGGGCTAACAACGAGACCGGCACGATTTTCCCGGTGGAGTTTCTGGCTGGGTTGGCCCGCGCGGCAGGCGCGCTGTTTCACACCGATGCCGTGCAGGCCACAGGCAGGGTGCCTATCGACCTGAAGGACAGTGCTATCGACATGTTGTCGCTGTCCGGCCACAAACTGCACGGTCCCAAGGGGATCGGCGCGCTCTATTTGCGCAAAGGCACGAAATTCAGACCGCTGATTTGGGGCGGGGCACAGGAACGACGGCGCCGTGGCGGAACCGAGAACACTCCCGGCATCGTCGGTCTTGGAAAAGCTGCAGAGCTTGCGGCGGAGCGGCTCGAACCGGAGCGCGTTCGCATTGGTGGGCTGCGCGATCGCCTGGAGCAGGCGATTCTACACAACGGCCACTGCATAGCCCTCGGCGATGTCAGCAACCGGCTGCCGAACACGGCCAATATCGCCTTCGAACATCTCGAAGGCGAAGCAATCGGCCATCATCTCAATCGTGCAGGCATCGCCGTTTCGCTGGGATCAGCCTGCAGCTCCGGCCAGATGGAGCCATCGCATGTGCTGCGCGCCATGAACGTGCCTGCGAGCAGCTTGCGTGGGGCCGTGCGCTTTTCGCTCTCGCGTGAGACCACCCTCGAAGAGGTCGATAATGTCGTGGTCGTGCTGTCCGGTGTCGTGGCTCACCTGCGCGAAATTCGCGGAAGCGCGCCAATCTCGCCAGCAATTCGCCCAGATGCACGGAGTTGATCTTATGAAAGTCATGATTCGCCGCTCTCCGGATGCGGGCCTGTCGATTTACGTGCCGAAAAAAGATCTGGAAGAGCCGATCATCGAATCGGAGCACGAGACGCTGTGGGGCGGCTGGGTCAGAATAGCCAATGGCTGGGTGCTCGATCTGCCCGAGATGGCGAGCGACACGCCACTGCCGATCACGATCAACGCCAGGAAGCGCGGTGAGGACGGGGACGAGCGATGAAGGCGATCCCGCAGATCGATGTTGTCACCGCGGCCGATGCGGAGGCGATCCTCACTGACGTCGCGGCCAAGCTGCGTGCCGGCAGTATTGTCCCCTATCTCGGACCCGGCCTTGCCGAGTTGTCCAAACCGGATGTGCCGATGGCGCCAGAGGCGTTGGCTGCATTCTTCGCTTCCAGGGTCGCGCTGCCGCGCCGGGCAAATGGGAACGCATGGGCGTCGGCGCAGCACATCGAGAACAATAAGCATCGCTCCACGGTGACGGCATTGATGGCGCAGGCCTTTGCTGCGCCGGTCGAGCCGACGCCACTGCATCATCATCTCGCCGCGCTGTCCCTGCCTGTCATCGTCGACGCCTGGTACGACGGCGCGATGCGTGCGGCGCTTGGCAAGCACGAGGGATGGGGCGAGGTGCAAGGCATCACTCGCGCCGGCATCGGCGAGGGCCGCTGGTATCGCTTCTACAGTGCACAGGGCAAAGAGGTCGATCGTGCGGCGGCGCAGAAATGGACCACGGCCCTCTACAAGCCGCACGGCAGCGTGCTGCCTGCCAGGAACTTCCTGATCTCTGACGCCGATTATGTCGAGGTGCTGACCGAGATCGACATTCAGACTCCGATCCCCGATGTGGTGAAAGAGCGGCGCAGTTGCCGCAGCTTTCTCTTTATCGGCTGTCGCTTCAACGACCAAGTGCTACGCATCTATGCGCGACAGATCAGCAAGCGATCGGCCGATGGCCATTATGCAATTGTCGAGCCGGAGTCGCTCTCACGCAACGAGCTGCGATTCCTTCTCGAGCAGCGCCTGACGCCGCTCGCGATTGCACTCCCGCGTGCGGTGGAGATATTGCTCGCCAAATAGCGGTGTTGCCAAAACGCTGCCCACCTCAGCCCGCTGGCGGCGAGAGGTCGCATCCCATCGAAGGACGCGGTGCGGGTCAGGGGCTCTGCGCAATCTCAGTACGTGGATGGGTACGCGCGAGCAATCGGCGTCTCTGTGTCAGGATCGCTACGGCTGTCAGATTTCCAACATGCCGCATTATCGCTGTCATCTATGCGATAGCACGGATCGCTCGCTAACTCAGCGAGATAGTCGAGAAAAATGATCGTTCCCCAAGATGGCATGCAAGTTGCTAACTCTCTCCTTGAACGGCTCGCTCAGGGGCTTGTCCTGGGAAGCCTGTCTGGCCTGCAGGGGAGAACTGAACATGGACGCGGTTGCCGAGCGCGAAATCATCGCCGGAGATGCGGTAGATAGTAGCGACATCGTCCGGGGCATCGCTGAGCATAAGGGCTGCGGCAACTCGCGGAGCAGCGACAAGGCTGGCTGCGGGTCAAGGGCCGGCCAAGGCGATCTGCCGAGCGAAATCTGGGAAAAGGTGAAGAACCATCCCTGCTACAGCGAAGAGGCGCATCACCATTATGCCCGCATGCATGTCGCGGTTGCGCCAGCCTGCAACATCCAGTGTAATTACTGCAATCGCAAATATGACTGCGCCAATGAATCGCGCCCCGGCGTGGTGAGCGAGAAGCTCGCCCCTGAGCAGGCAGTGAGAAAAGTGCTCGCGGTCGCCTCGAACATTCCGCAGATGACCGTGCTCGGCATCGCCGGCCCTGGCGATCCCCTGGCCAATCCGCAAAAAACCTTCACGACATTCGAGCTGGTGGCCAAAGCCGCGCCCGACATAAAGCTGTGCCTGTCGACCAATGGGCTGGCATTGCCCGATCACGTCGAGACCATCGCCCGCTTGAACATCGACCATGTCACCATCACCATCAACATGATCGATCCCGAGGTCGGTGCAAAAATCTATCCGTGGATCTTCTACAAGCACAAGCGCTATAGTGGCGTCGAGGCAGCGAAGATCCTGACGAACCGCCAGCTCCAAGGCCTCGAAATGCTCTCCCAGCGAGGCATTCTCTGCAAGATCAACTCAGTGATGATCCCGGGCGTCAACGAGCAGCACCTGCTCGCAGTCAACAAGGCCGTGAAGTCGCGCGGAGCGTTCTTGCACAACATCATGCCGCTGATCTCTGCGCCCGAGCACGGCACCGTGTTTGGCCTCAGCGGCCAGCGTGGCCCGACCGCCCGGGAGCTAAAGGCGCTGCAGGATGCGTGCGAGGGCGAGATGAATATGATGCGGCATTGTCGCCAGTGCCGGGCCGATGCCGTCGGCCTGCTTGGCGAAGACCGCAACGCAGACTTCACAACCGAAAAGATCATGGCCATGGATGTCAAGTACGACCTCCAGACGCGCCAAGCCTATCAGGCCAAGATCGAGCAGGAGCGCGTCGCCAAGGTCGCGGCCGAGCAGGAGCAGTCGGCCGACCTCGCCGGCGAGATGAGTGAGATCAAGCTTCTGGTCGCAGTCGCAACCAAGGGCTCGGGCCTGCTAAACGAGCATTTTGGACATGCCAAGGAGTTCCAGGTGTACGAACTCTCGACATCTGGCGCCAAATTCGTCGGCCACCGTCGCGTCGATCTCTACTGCCAGGGCGGTTATGGCGAAAAGAACAGCCTTGCTACCATCATCGGCGCCATCAACGACTGCCATGCCGTACTGGTAGCCAAGATCGGCGGCTGTCCGAAGAGCGAGCTGATCAAAGCCGGCATCGAGCCGGTCGATCAGTACGCGCATGAGCTCATCGAGAAATCGGCGATCGCCTGGTTCAAGTCCTATCTCCACAAGGTACAGAGCGGCGAAATCCAGCATGTTCAGCGCGGCGATGCAGCGATCCGCCCGGGCGCGCTGATTACGGCCGCGTAGGGGATAGCCGATGCCGTTCAAGATCGTCGCTTCACAATGCACGAGTTGCTCGGCTTGCGAGCAGGAATGCCCGAACGTCGCAATCTCGGAGAAGGGCGGGACGTTCGTGATCGATCCGAAGAAATGCACCGAATGCGCCGGTCATTTCGACGAGCCGCAATGTGTCGCCGTCTGTCCGGTCGACAACACCTGCGTCGTCGACACATCATTGCCGCGCTACCAGGCGCGGGCATAAAGGGGCGAGGTCATGAACTTCACTGCGACGCCTGGTGCGGAAAAATTCATCCGCTTCATGTTGCGCGCAGATGGTGCGTCCGCCTCAGTTTACCGGCCCGCCGTGACGCCGGTCGGCTATTCGGAATTGTCCGCCGATGTCGCCATTGCGACGCTGGCAGACCCAGCGAGCAGATCGTCGAGCGTAACGAGCCCAAGCGGCATCTCAACGGGGAAAGCTAGCCGTTGCTCCGCCGTGCAAACCATCGATTTAACCGATACCACCGCGCCAGACGGGCATCATTTTTCAAGGTCCTAAGCGGTGCGTGCTGCGCCGACAACGCCTGTGAATGCGCTCATTAGAGGGGAACGCTATTGGATCTGGATGCTTCAGGCAATCCGCTGTCCGCGGGCGAGGGGAGGCTGATCGCGCACTCGCTGCTCGGCGAAGGCTTGCCGAGGGAAGCCGAGGATCATCTCTGGCAGGCCGGTCTTTCCTATCACCTGGATGAGATCGCGGAAAAACACCTGCGTGAGGCGCTGGCGCTGGCGCCGGGTCATGTTGCGGTCCTGATCGGCCTCTACCGCTTCTATTTCTACAGGGGACGGTTGGCGGAGGCGTTGGAGGCCGCAAAGCTCTGCATTTCGAAGGCGGCGTGTGAAAATGGGCTCGCCGACGACTATCGGCTGGTCGGCCCGGGTGATGCGTCTTTTGGTAGCTACGAGGATGTCCTGCCGCGCTTCTATCTCTTTTCGCTGAAAGGCTATGCCTACCTTCAGATGCGGCTTGGCAAGCTGGACGAAGGGCGCGCCGCCGCGAGCAAGCTGTTGGAGCTCGACCCGACCGACAAGATCGGCGCCAAGGTTCTCCTGAATGTGCTGGAGCGGATGGGGCAGGACGATGACGAATGACATCGACGAAGCTCGTGACTGGCAGGGCAACGAGGTCGACTGCGGTGCGCACAGCCATTCTTGGCTTAAGGAGGTTGCCAGCTGTCGCCCGATGGACGCCTGCGTCAATCTCCGCTACGCCCGGTGCGTCGACCGCTTCGTCAAGTACAATCCGGCGCTGGCCAATGCCTACATCGCTCATCCGCATTTCGCGGTGCAGGCGATCACGGCCGAGCGCGTCAATTTGTTTCTGTTACGGTCGCTGCTTGATGATGCGGAAGAAGCGGTGCGCTGGAATGCGGCCCCGCGGTCGCCGAAGCGGCATATCCCGCGGTTGGGAAGTGAGCTGCAGATCCGGGTCGCCAGTTCGGCTGAAAGCGAGGAAGCAGTGCCGATGTTGTCGGATGAGATCGTAGCGCGCCGCATCTCGCCACCGTTGGCTCCTCGGCTCATGCATGATGACGCGGTCGAGGTCCGCCGCGTAGTGGCCCGGCGCATACCCTATGATTGGTTGCTGCCTGCAAGGCGAGTGACCCCGATCCAACCGTGCAGACGGCGATGGCGCAGCAACCTTCGCCCGATTCGCTCGCTGTGCTGCGGTGCGATCCCGATTGGCGCGTCCAACTATGAGGGAGCGCGGCGCATCAGGAGCGCCGACTTGAAGGGGCTCACTAAGAACGAGGACAGGCTGCTACAGGAGACTGGGCGCCGCGCCGGTAGTCAGCCGTCCGGTAAGTTCGCGAGAGAATAGTACATGAGCAACATCGTTCGCGACAGCGACGTGGTCGAGCTGACCGGGCCGCCCTTCTTCAGCTTTGGCGAAAAAGTACGGGCCAAGCGCACCATCCGCAATGACGGCACTTATGCCGGCAAGGAAATCGGCGACGTTCTCGCCAAGAAAGGCGAGGTCGGCTACGTCGTTTCGATCGGCACGTTCTTGCAGCAGTTCTACATCTACGGCGTCGAGTTCCTCGAAAGCGGCAACCGCGTCGGCATGAAGCGCAAGGAGCTCGATCCTGTCGAGGCGGGCGAGGAGCTCGACGATCTACCGTTGCCAGAACAGGCGGCATCATGATCGAGCCGCGGCTTCCCAAATACCAATGGGGACAGCGCGTCAAAGCCGCGGTCGACCTCATCAACGACGGCTCCTTTCCGGAGGCGCCGGCTGATGGACTGCTGATCGGCGTCGGAGGGGTCGGCGAGATCGTGCAGGTCGGCAGGCATACCGAAGCGAACGTGCCAATCTATCTCGTCGATTTCGGCGAGCGACTGGTCGTTGGCTGTCTTGAAGAAGAGGTCACACCGCTTTGAGGGAGCTTCTTGCGATGAACGCCTCGGTAGCCAGAAGGGCACTTGTCGGGCCGACGGCCCACCCCAACGAGCTCGATTGCAAGCGGATCGAGCGCGCGCTCGCCGCGCGCAAGCGCTATCGCTATGTCTCTCCGAACGTGAAGCAGGTAAGGGGCGGCTATCTCGTCGAAAGCTGTTGCTGCTCGCGCAATATCGACAAGGACGGCGGCCTGATCGACGTCGCGCTGATCCACTATGACACAGTGAACGGGGCCTGGAAGCTGTTCCGCAAAGACCACACGCAGGGAATTTGGGAATTTTACAGTATTTACCTCCGGCTGACCTCAGCACTCGACGAACTGAACACCGATCCTGAGCGGCTGTTCTGGCAATGACCGTGCTTTAGTGAAGCAGTTAGATAGGAGTCGCGATGGCGCTCGGTACAGACGAACTGATTGAAATCGAACGGGTGCTTGTAGCGGCGGAGGCGGATGCAAGCCCGGTCCTTGAGCTGCGGCGCCGCTTTCGGCAACTCGCCGTGACGCGCTGTGATGCGTCTGATGTGACGGAGCGGCCGTTCCGAACTTTTCCGCGTTTCGACCTGCATCTGATCGATGGCTGCGATCGCTGCGTGCAGATCACGGCCGATCCGGCACGGGCGATTGGCATCCTGCTTGCGGCAAGGAGTGTTGGGCGGTGAGCGGCGTTGCACTCGCAGAGGATCACCAGGATGACGCGAATGCAATCGAGGCCGACCTATCCTTCATTCCGCTCTCCGATCCCGATATTACGTCAGCGGAGCTCTCCGCTGTGGAAGCACTGCTGTGTGCGCCGCGAATTTCAAACGGGCCGATCACTGACGCTTTCGAGAAAGCCTTTGCCACCTACCTTGACCGCAAGTATGCCGTTGCCGTTCCAAGCGGCACGATCGGGCTTCTACTTGCGCTAAGAGCGCTCGGCATCGGGCGCGGGCAGGAGGTGATCGCCTCCCCTTATTCGTTTCGTGAGACGGTGCATGCCATCAGTCTCGTGGGTGCGCGACCCGTATTTTCCGACGTCGATTATTGGTCGGGAGCCTTGGCTCCCGCGAAGGTCGAAGAGCGTATCACCGCCGACACGCGGGCGATTATTGCCGGCAATCCCAATGGTCATCCGGCGCCATGGTCGGAGCTGCGCGCCATCGCGCAGCGCCATCAGCTATTGCTCCTGGAGGATTCGACAGAGGCGATCGGATCGCGATACAAGGGCGAACTCGTCGGCTGCTTTGGCGACATCGCCGTGTTTGACTTTGCCCAGCCAATGGCCCTGGCCTGCGGCGAAGGCGGCATGGTGGTGACTGACGACATCGACACGGCGGTTAGCTTGCGTCGCCATCGCTCGCGCCGGCTGGATGAGCGCTCCTCAGTTGTCGTCAGCAGCGCAGCGTCCCACCAGGCCGGCATGAGTGATCTCACAGCCGCATTGGGGCTTGCGCAGCTCAAGCGCCTGGACGAAATCCTGGAGCGGCGCCGGCTCGCCGAACAGCTCTACAATGCACATATGCAATCCTTCGAGGGTATCAAGCCGCCCTATGTGGGTCCCCATGTGACCGAGGTGAACTGGTTCCTCTATCTCGTCCATCTCGGGACGCGCTTCACGCGATCCAGCCGGGACGCTATCATCGATGACCTGCGCATCGAGCGGGTCGAGGCCGCCGCTTATTGCCATCCCTTGCATTTGCAGCGGCACTATTTCGACCTCGGCTATCGTCATGGCGATTTCCTGGTCACAGAAAAAATCGCCGATCGCGCCCTAGCACTGCCGTTTCATACCCATCTCAACGAAAATCAGATCGAGTTCATAGTGGAAACCATGAAGGACGCGTCCATCAACGTCGGCGCCGGGGCAGCAATTTATTAGAGCCGCGTAACCCCTCAGAAGCGCTGCACTAGGAGGATTGAATGTCGATAATCACGGTCTTGCCGTCGGGCAAAATGATCGGAGTCACCGAGCGCACGTCGCTCTTGGCGGCGCTGCGTGGCGCAAAGATCGTCATTCCACACAAATGCGAGGGGCAGGCCAAATGCGGCTCATGCCACATCTTGGTTCAGAGAGGCCACACGGGACTGTCGGAGGTGACGCGGAAAGAGATTGACACACTCAATACGATCGTGGGCGTAGGCTCCAAGTCACGGCTCGCCTGCCAGGCCAAAGTGCTCGGAACCCGCAACATGATTATCGAGCTCCTGGGTTTCGACGCGGGTCTTTAGGTTCAGGGTGGAGGGGCGGGACGGAGAGGAACTTCGCAACAGGCTATTATTCCCTGAACGGGGGCAATCGTCGAACTGGGCGGTCGCTCGGTCGGCCTCACGTCGCACCAACGCTTGATGTGTCAGCAAGGGGGCCCGCAATGCCGATCAGATGCTGGCCGGTGGTCGCAGCGTGTTGCGGCTGAGCAGGGCCGTGGTCACGCCCTCCAGCAGGAAAGCGCGACGACGGCATGCGCGAAGGGAGCACCGCGACATGGGCAGCCAAGAAATCGAGGTGTTCGCCGTCTGTCACGCCGATGCCATCGAGCGGGGCGGTGCGAAGGGCTTTAGCCTGTCGCGGATTGATGAGAGTGGCGAAAGCCGGCCGTTTCTAATTGTCGTGGTGCGGACCTTCGGCAACGACTATCACGGCTATGTCAACCGCTGCCCGCATGACGGCGTCTGGCTCAACATCGGTTCCGGCGAATTTTTCTCGCCGGACCGCGCCTTTCTCAGATGCGGCCGGCACGATGCGACGTTCGAGATCGACAGCGGGCTTTGTATCGATGGCCCCTGCAATGGAAGAGCCCTTGAGCCGGTCGCGCTCGCCGTGATCGGCGGCGACGTCTGCCTGTGTGGCGTGAAGCTGCTAGAGGACGACCGGCTTGGGGATGCGTTTGAGGATAGCGACGAGACCATGGACATCATGATCCATCCGGATTAAGCGGCATGATGTCGCGATCGTTGTTCGGCTGTTCGAGGTGTTGCTGAATCTGCGGGAAAACGACCGTCGTTCTCATGAACATCGGCGCAGCTCTGTTGAGCCATCCTGCAGCCCAGCATGAATACCTGGAACGGGGACACTCGCGTAGCGAGACACACGCAGCCATGTGGTGCTTTCCGCGACAAGCGCGCTGAGATGAGAAGATAAACTTGACGGACTCTTATCAGTCCAATTCGATCTCGTCCGTCGCCTCACGCTGTAGTGGCGAGCTTCATTTTCGATGTCGGCCTCATTGGCTTTGAGATGACTAGGCAAATGGCTCACAGCCAAGGCGGATACGGCGCCGTGCCCGTGTCCCGGCGCCGCAATAAGCCCGGCGTCAGAGCTTGTAGGTGATGCCGCCTCCCACCAGCCACGGGTCGATATTGGCCCGTCCGGTGACTGGAATCGCGTTGTTTACGGTCGCCGAATAATCCGGCCGCAGCCACAACTTCTTCACGTCAACGTTGAGGCCCCAGTGGCGGTCGAGCATGTAGTCGAAGCCGAATTGGACCGCGGCGCCAACCTGGTTGCTGATGTGCAAATCCGTCACCGCAAGGCCGGCGAACGGCGTATTGGCTGCGGACTGGTTGAAGAATATGGTGTAGTTGATGCCGGCGCCGATGTACGGCTTGAACGCGCCTAACCCGGTGAAGTGATATTGCAGGGTCAGCGTCGGCGGCAACAGCCAGGCTTTGCCGATCTCGAGCCCGTTGAGCGTCGCGGTGCCGCTGATATGATGGCTGGTTGCGCCGAGGATGAGTTCGGCGGCGATGTTCGGGGTGAAGAAGTAAGTGATGTCGAGCTCCGGGATCACTTGGTCGCTGATCGAGAGCCCCGAATTCGGCGACGACAGACCTGGGACGCTGAAGACGTTGACCGAGCCGCCTCCGTCATCCGGCAACACGCCGAGCGCGCGCAGACGGATCATCCAGGGATTGAACGGTTCGACCGGCGGCGCTTTGGTGTAGACCGGCGCCGACGCCAGATCCGCAGCCTGTAGTGACACGGCGGTCCCACCGAACGCCGCCACGAGCACGAGCAGCGACGCCGTCGTCAGAATTGTTCTTGTTCTCATCAAACTCTCCATTCCCAAGTCAGCGCGGGGAGTCGCGCGACGCCTCTGTCCCACCACAAGCGCGATGGCGAAGGATTTGATGCGGCTCAAATCGGGCGGGGCATGGCGGCAATTAAGTCGCCGCGTTGCAAAAGGATCACGGCCGTAGAGCGTGATGACTTGTCTTCGAATCGTCATTCCGCTCTATATTTGTTGGAGCACGATCTTTTCGGAAAACCAGTTTCCACTTTCCGGATCATGCTCCAATGCAACCCCGCCGCAGCGCAACGCGCGATCAACGATCCTCCGAAGTTGCGCCGCTTGTCATGCCCCGCGCATGCGTCGCTCGTTCGGGAAAGATCGGATTTACGCGAAGTACAAATCCGGGTGAGGCGGACTCTTCCCGACCTGCATTAGTGGTAGAGCCTCTCACCCCTGACCTTCTCAGCGCGAGCTTCGCTCGTCGCACCTCCGTGAAGAACGGGAGGGGGAACTTCGGTCTTCGCTCGGTACGGCCAGTGAGCTCTGCGGTCTTCTCACCTCCGCGGACAGTACGTGCCGTTGAGGAACGAGTCTCCGAGATCTCCGCCGCACGGAGCCGAGCAAAGACCTGGTACGGGTTCTCTTCGTCGGACGGACAAGCTGCCGAAGCTTTCGCGTTGGCTCAGGCAAAGCACCTCGACCTCGACTGCCGCACCTTTTCGCGAAGAACCGTACGCCACAGCAACGCTCTAGAACGGGTCGAGGGGCAGTCGTCCGACTTCTCGATAGAATCCTCAAGCTTCTGCTGGGCGCCAGGCTTCGCGATGCGCTTCGTACGATAGGATTGGAGCGCTTCGCGCCTCCGCTCCTGATCGCGCGTTCCATTGATTTCGAGGGCGCAGACCTATCGAAGTCGCTCCGCTCTACCTCGGGATCTCTCCCACCCCGAGGACTGAGCTTCATGGGTGGCGAATCGTGGCCGGGCGCCTTAAAGCTCCATTATCTGAGTTTACGGCGCCTTAAGACGACGCATACTTTGGCAGAGTGATGGTGGCGTCATAAGAGGCCGCAAAGCGATGATAAGGGGATTTTAAGGCGGAAGGCATGCTCGCGTGTCTTATTCTTTACACGGTGCGCCTGGAGCCGCCGCGCCGGACGTTGTCGCAGATCCGGAATTTCTCGACGCGGCCTCCGGAGTCGTTCAAGCAATTGCTCCAGACGATAGGTACCGACGGTCCGGTGACGGCGGCAGAGCTGGCCGCCAGCTTCCTCGCGATGGAATCGAGCGAGGAGTTCAAGAGCGTGCTTTCAAACGTCGAGAAAGCCACGCGGGTATGGTCTGCCGGTGGACCGGCCGCACACGTCACCTCAGAATCGACCTTCAGTCTTGCCGAAATGGTCGACCAAACCACACCCGCTATCTGGTGGTGGATGAGGAGAAGTTGTCGGTTTACGCGGGCTTCCTGCGCGTCATGGTCGGTTGTGCCATGAATTCGCTGACCCGCGCGAAAGGTCGCCCGAAGCACAAAGTGCTTCTGTTGCTTGATGAGGCCGCCGCGCTCGGTAGCCTCGAACCGTTGGAGCGGGGGCGTAGGTTACTTGCGCGCCTATTGCACGCCGATGCTGATTTTTCAGGACATGCACCAGCTCAAGTCGCTCTATCGCCGATGGGGCTCGTTCCTTGCCAATAGCACCTGCAAGGTCTTCTTCAACATCGCGGACCTTGAGGCGGCGCGCTTCGTTTCCGAGATGCTCGGTCAGACCACCTCGGTCAGCCGCAGCGAGGGAACGTCGCAAGCCAACACCGACCTGCTGCGGCGGCAGCGTTCTTCAGGCCAATCGGAGGCCGGTCGCTGGCTTCTTGATCCTTCGGAAGTCCTGCGGCTTCCAGGCAAGCGGTCCATCGTCCTGTATCGGTCCGATATCCTGCGGTTCGCCATCCTGGCGAGGAAAGCCAATTACCGTGATTGGCGGCATATTCGGTGGTGGGGCAAGTACGACGCTTGGCCATTGAAAACGTCTACCCGTAAATCAGCAGATGCCAACGCTAGGGGCTGTTCTTCGACTTGAATTGGCGGCTCCATCGGCTGCCAACGAGTTCGCAATCTTCCGGAGAGCTTCGAAAACCGCTACAATCGCAAATTGTCGGGGTTCGTCTGGGGGGTGGCCGCATGTGGGCTCTTAAGTATCTCGCCCTCATTATAGCGTGGGCCTCAGCAACGTATGGAATTTGGTCAAAGCCAAGGACCAATGCGAAAGATTTGCGCGTTGCCGTGATCGCCACGACGATCACTACACTTGGATTGGTTGTCGGAACAGCTTTAGTCTACGTCGATGCCCAGCGAGGCATAGAACAGAATCGCGCGCAAAAGGGAGAGTTTAAGCAACAGCTGGAAGCAATCGTCGCGACCAGCGATTTGAACTCCTTCACAATTGAATGACGCTTTGAAAACGTTGGCCCAGAGATTTTGAAGATTTTCGATATCTGGAAGGTAATTCGGGAAAGCTATCTAATAAGTGATGACGGCCTATCCCGTGCGAATGCCGAGCTTCGGCAACTCATAACGGACCCAATGAAAAATGAAGAGTTTATTGCTCCTCTTGTAGTCTCCGCTGCGCTGGGAAAGACGAAAGCTGATGATTTGTTCAAGGGTGACGTTGAGGAGGCCCTGAAACAGTACGCTGCAAACGGCGACCCGCTGGAATTCCCCTCCATTTCATATCGAGGGCCAGCCTTCACTTTGCTCTTCCCCCTGAATCGAGATTTGAGTGGTGTAATCGCGTTGGGCAAATGGAAGACGATGCCGTCATTCCAGGAGCGGGTGTCGGAGGAAATAAGGATGTATACGAAGCAAATCGATTTTTTCACGCCAACTATGAGTTCAGGGTCGATGCAACAAGAGAGAAGTCGAAAGTTGAAATCACATGGGATTACGGTCGTGCCTCGATTCAACGGGCAATAACCTACAAGCCCGGCCACTCGCGGGTGACCGGCGCGTTGCCGAAAAATTTTAGCTTTGCTGTTGTTTACGAATCGATGGACAGAAAAAAGTATCAAAACACATATACGTTAGCGGCGGAAAGAGACCCACCAAAGGACACAGGACGCGATTGGTTTTCAACTTCGAAGCTGATCGTTCGCATGAATGTCGCCACAGATCTTGTGTACGTGTATGACGTCATCCGCTCTAAAACCGCCGACTATGTTATCAATGAAAAGAACTATTACGGCGACCCTCCAATGACTTTGTTTAGATATACTCTTTTCAATTGTGCCATTGCCGACGCAGAGAACAACGAGGATTCACGGACAAAAAAATAGCCCGGGCAGCGCGGAGGAGAATCCGCGTATCGGTTGGCCTGATACTGGCTTCCCTTCAGGAAGGCAGCCAGCGGCAGCGGGCGCGACCAGACGCCGGCAGTGGCGCAAGGTGATGTCCCCGCTGCCACATAAGCTGGTTGGCCCAAACCGTATGACGTGTGAGTTGGGATTCGCGGATGCCGAGCAGGGCGAGGAACAGCCGGACAAGCTGGTCAATTATCCAAAGTAATTGCCTGAGCCGCTTGCGGATAGCCATGCCGAACTGGCTGTCAAGCTGGGCGTGGACCGACACGCAATTGCCGACGCCGAGAGGGGCAAGCTCAGCACCAGCGCCGGCGTGTATGTCGGCATGCTGTGGGCGATGAACTTGCTCCCGTCGCTGGCTGACGTCGCCGACCCAAAGAACGACGAGGAGGGACTGGCGCTCAGCGGCCTTGACGAGCGCGAGCGACCGGGAAGAGGGCGCAGCGCTTTCCTGTACGAGGGATTCGGATACGACTTAAATGATCCGACGATCGCGACGGACGAGCCGGAGGAGTTGCCGACGATGCGCCGCAACTGAACGAAACCCCGACTATGTCTTGGCCGCAGTCCCGCTGGCCGTATTCCCTTAGCCGGGGCCAAGCAATCGCTACCGTAGCATATCCCCCCGGCGGGATGGATCAGGTGGGCAGTGCGCGCCGGTTCCCTCGCGTGAACATCCCGCGAGATCATCTCGCCAGTTTTGCCTAAGCAACGACGGCACGGGCTCGCGATCAAAGCCCGCGCATCTTGCGCCGTCGGCTTCGATCAGCGGACGCCGAATCAGGAGCGGATCACGCAGCATCACCAGAAGTGCGCTCGCCGCGTCGGTTGTATCCGGATTGATTTCGCCTGACTTGATACGGGACGCGAAGCGGTTGAACCAGGATGCGACCGGCGTATTGCCGAAGAAACGGCGCAGTTCCTGCGCGCACCACGGCTCCTTCAAGATATCCTTGGCAATAACGTCGTGGCCTGCGGCCTTCAGCGCCTGCATCTGGCGCGCGTTGGTGGCGCAGCCGGGCTTTTGATAGAAGATCACGGTGGACACGGCGCGCCTGGCTTATCTGAGCACTGTGAGCTGGACGATCGGCATCGCGCCGCCGCGCCCCAAGATGGTGTCGACCTTCTTACGGACGGATTCCAAGGCCAGCGGCTTGATCAGCGCGCCGTGGGCGCCGGCCTTGATGCTTTCGAGTGCGATTGCCTCGTCGGATTTGTCGCAAACGATCAGGATGCGGAGGCGAGGAAATTGCGCCGCTAATTCGGCGATCATGGTCCGACCCTTTTGCTTCCAAAAGGAAACTCCTAGCAGCACCAAATGCGATTTCAGCCAATCGACGCTTCTGGCATAAGCCTCTTCCGGGGTCGCCAGCTCATGGGTTTCGATCTCGTCATGCAGCTTAAACTGCAGCGCCGCGCGGGTGATCTCGTCTTCGTCGACCACGAACACCCGTCGCTTGTCCACACCGATCTGCATTACCGCTCTCCTGAAATCGTGCCCGACACGCTGCTACCAGTTGCGTTTGAGAGTTTCCGTCTAGCAATTTCCGTTCCGCGCATGAGTGTGCGGCAAGCGGAGTTCTGCCGGTTTGAGGCGTGTGATCGCTGTCCAGTTTCTGACAGCCGCTAAAATCCTGTTCGGTTCAAAACAGCTGGCGTGATCGTCGGATCGCAATTTTTTCAAGCCTAATCAGAAGCTTAAAGAGCGAGGCCTGGCGCTGGCACGGTGGTTGCTATTGGGATGCAGCAACACTGAGTGAGGGCTGAGTGCACGCAGACGCGCAAGACGAGCGATGCTCTCCTTCCCTTGAACCCGTGTGCCCGTTTCTGAGAAAGAAACAAGCTCGCGCGCAAAGCAGCGCGCAATCTTTGGCAAATCGGTTGATGGAGAGCAACATGTCTTCACTGAGACAAATCGCGTTCTACGGCAAGGGCGGCATCGGTAAGTCGACCACCTCGCAGAACACGCTGGCGGCTTTGGCCGAGATGGGTCACAAGATCCTGATTGTGGGCTGCGATCCCAAGGCGGACTCGACCCGCCTGATCCTGCACGCCAAGGCGCAGGACACAATCTTAAGCCTGGCGGCGAACGCCGGCAGCGTCGAGGACCTCGAAATCGAGGACGTGATGAAGGTCGGTTACAAGGACATCCGCTGCGTAGAGTCGGGCGGCCCGGAGCCGGGCGTCGGCTGCGCCGGCCGCGGCGTCATCACCTCGATCAACTTCCTGGAAGAGAACGGGGCCTATGAGGACATCGACTACGTCTCCTACGACGTGCTCGGCGACGTCGTCTGCGGCGGCTTTGCGATGCCGATCCGCGAGAACAAGGCACAGGAGATCTACATCGTCATGTCTGGCGAAATGATGGCAATGTATGCCGCCAACAACATTTCCAAGGGCATTCTAAAATATGCCAATTCCGGCGGCGTGCGGCTCGGCGGCCTCATCTGCAACGAGCGGCAGACCGATAAGGAGCTGGAACTGGCGGAGGCGCTGGCCAAGAAGCTCGGCACCCAGCTGATCTATTTCGTGCCGCGCGACAACGTCGTGCAGCACGCGGAGCTGCGCCGCATGACGGTGCTGGAATATGCGCCGGAGTCCAAGCAGGCCGATCACTATCGCAATCTCGCGACCCGGATCCACAACAATGGCGGCAAGGGTATCATCCCGACCCCGATCTCCATGGACGAGCTCGAGGACATGCTGATGGAGCATGGCATCATGAAGCCGGTTGACGAGTCCATCGTCGGCAAGACCGCCGCCGAGCTCGCCGCCTCGTAACGTGCGCACCGACGGAGGCCGGCCTCACCAATGCTCATAAGGGAGGCCGGCGTTCCGGCAAAATATTTCGTGACCAATGCAATTATGCGGCGGGTCATACTTGACCGCTGCGGAGACCTAGCCAATCCATGTTCGAAGCGCAGTTTTTTCCGCTTAAGGCCAGGGCGACTGATGCGAGCGGGGAGGTGCATAGGGGAATTGCGATCTACCGCCTGCTCACCGGGGCGCACCCCGCGGATGCCGATATCTCCAGTGACCGCAAGTTCGATCGCCACGTGCTGGCGTCCATTCTGGCGGCGGCCACCATGGATGATGGTGTGGTTTCCGAGAAGGCCGGCCTGTTCGGCCATGAGCTGGCGGCCCTGCTTGAGCAGTACTTCCCATTAATTCAAATCAAAGCCGAGGAGCTTCTCTTGCGTTTCGATCGCAATGAGAGCGACGAGGTCGCAATGTTGCGTGATCTCTTGCTCGCGCAACGGTCGACTGAAGGGGACATCGGCCGCTGGCTGGCTGCGATGATCGCGCGTCGCGCCATCGAGCCAAATCACTTGTGGGAAGATCTCGGATTGCGCGATCGTGGCGAACTCTCCCGGCTGCTAAGTCGCCACTTCGCGCCGCTTGCCGCGCGCAATGTCGACAATATGCGCTGGAAGCGCTTCTTTTATCGCTCGCTGTGCGAGAACGACGGACTCGTGATGTGCACGACGCCGGTGTGCACGCAATGCAACGACTTCGACCTCTGCTTTGGCGATGAAAGCGGCGAGAGTCGAATGGCAGAGCGCCGGCGCGACGTTCTATCGCGGGCGGCTGCTTCGGGTCGCGGCGCGCGGCTGGCTTAAGTGAGCGCGCCGGATGGATCGTCATTGGCCTTCCGACGATGACCGCGAGGGTCCCGCAGGATACGAAGAGGTGAAGGTGGACGTGGTCGAAGCCGATTCCAAAAAACTATGTCCCGGCGGGGCTTGAAGGATCTGTCTCGAAGGCGGGCTGCGCCCGACGTGCCAGTCGCGTGCTCTTAGACGAGCTGTTGTTTGCCAGGGGCGACCGGCGTCACCGCAGAGATGCCGTTTTGCGGAGGCGAGTGACGTCGGCTTTCCCGTCTGCCGGGCGACCATCTACAACGCTTTGAACTGTTTTACGCAAGCGGGCCTGTCGCGCAGGATCGGTCCCAACGGGTGGCGATCGTTTTTCGATACCAACACCACGCATCCGCATTACGATCTGCACGATCTGCCCGAGGAGAACATCCTGCTCGATATTCGCGAAGGCGATCGTTTGATTGCAAATGCCCGAGCCGTTGCCGGGGCCACGGAGTCTCCAGCGATCGATCTAGTCATAAATCTGCGCCGCAAGCCGAGTCGATCCAGCTCAGCGCACCGAAAGGCAGGCCGACGCGTCGGCCTTGCGACGTTGTCGCGTTTGCGACAATCCGACTGCGGCGAAAACTATCTCTTATTCAATGCGTTAGGGTTGGCTGGCACGTGGCATGCGGGTTGCTGAAGCGGTGCTTGGTCAAGCGCAACAAGGAGTCTCTCGTGATCGCCGTCACCGCTGCCAAATCGTCGTGGTCCGAAACGGCACGGGCCAAGCCGACCGTGCTTAATGACACGACGTTGCGTGACGGCGAGCAGGCGCCTGGCGTTGCATTCACCACTGATGAAAAGGTGGCCATCGCTCAGGCGCTGGCGCGGGCGGGGGTCACGGAGGTCGAAGCGGGGACGCCCGCCATGGGCAGTGACGAGATCTCTGCCATTCGAGCCGTTGTCGAGGCCGGGCTCCCGCTCACCACCATCGGATGGTGCCGGATGCGTGAGGCCGATGTCGACGCGGCGACCGAGGCCAAGGTGTCCATGGTTAATGTGTCGATCCCAGTCTCCGACGTGCAGATCGCGGCCAAGCTTGGCGGCGACCGCGAACTGGTGCTGGAGCAGGTGACGCGGGTGGTCGGTTACGCTCGCGAGCGGGGGCTTGAGGTCGCCGTCGGCGGCGAGGACTCCTCCCGCGCCGATGTCGATTTTCTAATCAGGCTGATCGCAACCGCAAAGGCCGCGGGAGCGCGGCGCTTTCGCATTGCCGATACGCTCAGCGTGCTCGATCCGGACTCCGCCTATGCGCTGATTGCGCGTTTGCGCGCGACCACCGATCTTGAGCTCGAATTTCACGGCCATGACGATCTCGGCCTCGCGACCGCCAATACGCTCGCAGCCATCAAGGGCGGTGCGAGCCACGCCTCGGTGACCGTCATCGGGCTCGGCGAGCGAGCGGGAAATGCGCCGCTGGAGGAAGTCGCGGTCGCGCTCGAACAGCTCTACGGGCGCGAGACCGGCATCGTGCTGCCTGAGCTCGAGAACGTCGCCGCGGTGGTCGCAGCCGCTGCTGCACGTACGATTCCTCTGGACAAGGCGATTGTTGGTGAGCATGTGTTCACCCATGAATCGGGCATTCATGTCGATGGCCTCTTGAAGGATCAACGCACCTATCAGTCGCTCGATCCGCATTTGCTTGGTCGCTCCAATCGCATCGTGATCGGCAAGCATTCCGGCCTATCGGCAATTACCTCGCTGCTTGACGAATTGCAGCTCGCCGCCAGCCTCGAGGAGGCAAGACACATCCTGTCGCGGGTCCGCAAACATGCCGTCGAGCACAAGCGGCTGGTAGCGCGCGAGACGGTGGTGGCAATCTGGCGCGAGGTCTGTGAACGCGCGTGAGGCGGTCATGTCCAGCATCGTCAAAGTTGATCACTTCGAAACGCCGCTGCGCCGCGTAAACTCTCGCTGCTCGCTCTTATCGGCGAACACGCAGGCTAATGGGCCATATGCCGCGCCGCCTGCGCCGGTCGGCGTCTGAAGGATATGACCAGCTCGTGCCGTGTCCCGACCACAGGCCGGCCGCCTAACCCAAGGGAGATTTTTCGGTGAGCAACGCACAGGCACCAGCCGGTATCCTGGATCGGCTCAATAAGGCCTCCTCGGCTGAAGATTTTTTTGCACTGCTTGACGTCGATTACAACCCCAAGATCGTCAATGTCGCGCGCCTGCATATCTTAAAGCGCATGGGGCAATATCTCGCCAAGGAAGAATTCGCCGGTGCCGCGGAGGCGGAGGTCACGGCGCGGTGCAAGGCGGTGCTGGAGCAGGCCTATGCCGATTTCGTGGTGTCCTCCCCGATCAACCAGCGGGTGTTTAAGGTCCTGAAGGATGCGATCGCGGAGCCGAAGAAGCCGGCGGCCTTCGTGCCGTTGAGCTCGCTGAAGTAACCTCGCGCATCAGCTCAGTCTGGCTCAAGTCACGCCCATGCAGCGCGTTGTGGGATATTCTTTGTCATTGAGATCAATTCTGTGCAGCGACCCGCAAAGCAGCGCTGTCGCGTTCCCGACGTGCGTCGGAATTGTACTATCACGGATCTCTAGGCCATCTTCATCAAGTCCTCTCAAGCAATTGGTGGAGCACCCGATTTTCTATGGCGCTGCAACTGGTACGACACTTGCTGTTCTCCTGCCAAGTCTCGCTACAAAAGTCCAACGCTATTTCTGGAGAAGCGCATGCATAGTGTCGCCTTCATCACGCAGGTCCCCGACTCCGCGCAGATCGGCGTGCACACCGTGACCGACACCATTGATGCGGCATGGTGTGCCGACCAGGCCCCGATTGGGGAATGGAGCGCAAGGGACGCCAGCGTCGAGGACACCTCAAAATACGACCTCCTCGGCTCGCCGACTATCGGCGAGCGCCTCTTCACGCCGTCGCCTCGCGCCGAGAAGGTGGCGCTAGCGCAACCCGCCGACCAGCCTGGCGACGAGCTCATCAAAACCATCTTCAACCGCCAACTTAAGCTACAGACGGGTCTTGTGGCGCAGGCGAGCGGGTTCTGAGGGGAATTCAAAGATATGAGCAACATCACCAAAGCTCCCGCGCCGGCCGCAGGCGGCCGAGCAGCGGCCAAGAAAGAATTGCCGGAGCACTTTAGGGCCTACAAGCATATCTGGGTCTTCGTCGAGCAGGAGCGCGGCCAGGTGCATCCCGTCTCCTGGGAGCTCTTGGGTGCGGGCCGTAAGCTTGCCGACAAGCTGAAGGTTGATCTCGCCGCGGTTGTCATCGGCCCGGAGGGAGAAGCCACGCGCAACGCCGCACTTGAATCCTTCTGTTATGGTGCCGACCTGATCTATCTCGTGACCGACAATGTTCTGTCGGAGTATCGCAACGAGTCCTACACCAAGGCGCTGACCGATCTCGTCAACACCTATAAGCCCGAGATCCTGCTGTTGGGCGCCACCACGCTCGGTCGCGATCTCGCAGGTTCCGTGGCCACCACGCTAAGGACGGGTCTCACAGCCGACTGCACCGACCTCGATGTTGACGCGGATGGTTCGCTTGCGGCCACGCGTCCGACCTTTGGCGGGTCGCTGCTTTGCACGATCTACACCTTGAATTACCGGCCGCAGATGGCAACCGTCCGCCCGCGCGTGATGGCGATGCCAGAGCGTGTCGAGCGCGATGCCGCCCGCATCATCATCCATCCGAGCGGCCTTGTCGAAGACGACATCGTCACCAAGGTGATGTCGTTCATCCCAGACCGAGAGTCCGCCAGATCCAATCTCGCCTATGCCGATGTTGTGGTCGCCGGGGGCCTTGGGCTCGGATCGGCGGAGAATTTTCAGCTGGTGCGCCAGCTCGCCGCGGTGCTTGGCGCCGAATATGGTTGCTCGCGCCCCCTGGTGCAGAAGGGCTGGGTCATGTCTGACCGGCAGATCGGGCAGACCGGCAAGACCATCCGGCCAAAGCTCTATATCGCCGCCGGCATCTCCGGCGCGATTCAGCATCGGGTTGGCGTGGAGGGCGCCGATCTGATCGTCGCGATCAATACCGATAAGAACGCGCCGATTCTCGATTTCGCCCATATTGCCATTGTCAGCGATGCCATTCAGTTGTTGCCGGCGCTGACGGCTGCATTTCGTGCGCGGCTTTCGCCACATTCGCGCGACCGGCTCGCGAGCTAGAGGAGTTGTCATGATCGAGGAGAGGTTCGATGCAATCGTGGTCGGCGCCGGCATGGCCGGTAATGCGGCAGCGCTGACCATGGCCAAGCGCGGCATGAAGGTGCTGCAGCTCGAACGCGGCGAATATGCCGGATCGAAGAATGTGCAGGGCGCAATTCTCTATGCCGACATGCTGGAAAAGCTGATCCCGGACTTCCGCGAGGACGCGCCGCTCGAACGTCACTTGGTCGAACAAAGGTTCTGGATCATGGACGATCGCTCCCACGTCGGCGTGCACTACCGCTCCGATGACTTCAATGAGGAGCGGCCGAACCGCTACACGATTATCCGCGCGCAGTTCGACAAATGGCTCTCCTCGAAGGTACGCGAGGCTGGTGCGACGGTCCTGTGCGAGACCACAGTTACTGAGCTCGCGCATGACGCCCATGGAAAAGTCATTGGTGTTCGTACAGATCGTCGCGACGGCGAAATCCTTGCAGACGTCGTGGTGCTGGCGGAAGGCGTTAATGGTGTGCTCGGGACGCGTTCGGGCCTGCGCAAGCGGCCCGAGCCCGACAAGGTGGCACTTGCAGTTAAGGAAATGCACTTTTTGCCGCGCGAGACCATCGAGGCCCGTTTCAATCTCAAGGGCGACGAAGGCGTCGTGGTCGAGGCGGCCGGCACTATTTCCCGTGGCATGACCGGGATGGGCTTCATTTATTCCAACAAGGAGTGCGTCTCGGTCGGCATCGGCTGTCTTGTCGCCGACTTTCAGCGCACCGGAGAGACGCCATATGGGCTGCTCGATCGCTTCAAGCGTCACCCATCAGTGGCGCCGCTGATCGAGGGCTCGGAGGTCAAGGAATACTCCGCGCACCTCATTCCTGAAGGCGGCTACAAGGCGATCCCGCAGCTCTATGGCGAGGGCTGGGTGGTGGTGGGCGATGCAGCGCAGCTCAACAACGCCATTCATCGAGAGGGTTCTAACCTTGCGATGACCTCGGGCCGCATTGCGGCGGAAGCGATTTGCCAGGTGAAATCGGGCGGTGATCCCATGACCGCAGCAAATCTGTCGCTATACAAGAAGATGCTGGACGCCTCCTTCGTCATCAAGGATCTCAAGAAGTACAAGGATATGCCGATGCTAATGCATACCAACTCGCAAAATTTCTTTCTCACCTATCCGGAACTCGTCTCCAGGGCGATGCAGACCTACGTGCGCGTCGACGGTACGCCAAAGGCTGAGAAAGAGAAGTTGACGTTGAAGTCCTTTGTCAATGCGCGGTCATGGACAGGTCTGTTCGGAGATGCATTCCGCTTCGCACGCGCCTGGCGCTGACCAGCCAAATCAAAGCCAAACCAAGGAAGCTCAGCTATGAATGTCGAGCCCTCAGTGCGCGTCGAGGACAAGCTGTTTTACAACCGCTATCTTGTTGACGTCGGTCGTCCCCACATCAAGGTGCGCGCACACACGAAGCCGTCGCCGCAGCTGCTTGCACTTTTGAAAGTCTGCCCTGCGCGCTGCTATGAGCTCAACGACAAGGGCCAAGTCGAGATCACCGTTGACGGCTGCATCGAGTGCGGCACCTGCCGCGTCATCGGCGAGCCCACCGGCGACATCGAATGGAGCTATCCGCGGGGCGGATATGGGGTGTTGTTCAAGTTTGGTTAGAACTGAATGGCAGCATGGTATGATCGCCAGGCGATCTCAGGGCAGACTCAGTTCGCCGCGGCCCAGTATGTGCGGAGAGGCCAAAATTCGAGGAAAGCTCGAGTATGGGTGTGAGGGACTCTCTGCAAGCGCAGCTCGTGGATACTGCCGCGACGCAGATCATCTCCCCGAGAGAGCAACGAGAGAGAGGATCACTCCGCCGCCTAAGCCCCGCCGGACTCTGCCGCCTCGATCGCAACTGCAACTGACTGGACGATCGCGGCAAAGCGCACAGCGGTCTGAATCGCAGCCGAGCTGACGCCGGTTTCTCGTAGCGCCTTCTCATGAGCGTCCATGCAGGCACCGCAGCCGTTGATGGCGCTTACCGCCAGCGACCACAGCTCGAAATCGGCCTTGTCGACCCCAGGATTGGCGATGACGTTCATCCGCAGCCGCGCCGGCATCGTCTTGTATTCCGGGTTGGAGGCGAGGTGAACGAAGCGGTAGTAGACGTTGTTCATCGCCATCACGGAGGCCGCGGATTTCGCCGCCGCGACGGCCGCCGGCGTCATCATGACGGCGGCGGCGGCTTCCATTGCGGCGATCACCACGGGGTTGCGGGTTGCGATCGCGGTCGCCACCAACAGCCCGTATTTGCTCTGAGGTGACAGCGTCTCATCAGTCACCATTGACGCCAGGTTGAGTCTGACGTCCTTGGCGAAATCGGGGATCTGGTCCTTTAACTGCTCGATTGACATGATGCCTCACGCAACTTTCAGCGTTTCGCCGCCGATTTCACGGTTGCAGGGGCAGAGCTCGTCGGTCTGCAGGGCATCCAGCACGCGCAGCGTATCCTTCGGGCTCCGGCCGACATTGAGATTGGTCGCGTAGACGTGCTGGATGGTATTGTCGGGGTCAACGATGAAGGTATAGCGATAGGCGACGCCGTCCGGCGAACGCACGCCAAGACCATCGACCAGCTCGCCCTTGGTGTCAGCAAACTGCCAGATCGGTAGATGGTGCAGGTCCTTGTGCTCGCGCCGCCAAGCGAGCTTACAGAACTCGTTATCAGTCGACCCGCCAAGCGCGACCGCATCACGATCGGCAAAATCCTTCGACAGGCGGGCAAACTCGGCGATCTCGGTGGGACAGACGAAGGTGAAATCCTTAGGGTAGAAGAAGATGATTTTCCATTTCCCAGGGAAGCTGTTTTCCGTCAACATCTCGAACGCGCTCTGCCCGTTCTCATCCTGCACGTGAAAGCCGGGCTTCACGCCTGTGACTTCGAACGACGGCAACTTACTCCCAATTCCAAGCATATTGTCCTCACAAGATTGCTTCGCGCGGAAAAGCCATGATTCCGGATTCACGCGAAGCAAGGGATATGCCAAGCGATCTCGCGGTTCAACTGGCGGAAATGCAACAATCGGGATGTTCGCCGTGAGGCTATCTAAACGCCATGATTTCGATGGATCGTTCTATCGCCCTAGCCAAGTCGTGGTGGGATTTTCCGTCCTGCAGGCTGCGGAAAGACGATGGTGGTGCGCTGCATCGCAGGCCTCGCATTTCCCCAGGTACGTTGAACTGCGCATCGCGCGTAAAACTAGCGAGCTTGCCCGCTGAAGGCGATTTCGATCCCTGATTTGGGTGTCCTCACGGGTTCCTCCTTCCGCTGAATTTGTCGATCAACGTTGCGGTAAGGATTACCGCAAGGCCGGACATCACCATGCCGACAGCAAGCCAGCGTGGGAACGAAGGCGCCGCGGAGCGGCAGCACCATGAAAGACAGCGCGTAGAAAACTGATCCGACCACGAGCCCCGAAAAAGGGAAGGTGAGGGTGCACCCGCCACAGAGTGATGCAAGGAGGCCGCGACCAGCTTCGGCTCCGCCGCGTAAGGGGCGCCGAGCGCTTTGATCGGCTGCGCCGCGGCTGCGCCGCAAGGTGCCACGGCCGGATCGTAGATCGACATTGTTGCGAAAGTCGCCGCGCCATTCACCAACTTCACAGTCGAACTCAAATTCCACAGCACGAGCTTACCCATCCCAAAGATGAAGCAGCTTTCGGGAGCCGACGGACCGCTATCGGCGAGTCTGCCCGGGCGAGAGTCCTCGGCCGAGAGACACACTTGGAATGGCGCCCCTTGCGCATCTGACTGCAAAACCGACCGCTCGCGCCAAAGCTCGAGACTGCCTCGTGCCCGGTGCTCTGCCTGAAGTAGGCTGCAATTCGCTGACCGACAGGGTGAAGTTCGCTCCGAAGGCCACATTGATGTTCGCCGCTTCTGTATTGCCAAGCGTAAGCAGCATCAAAATTGCATTGATCAGGGTCAATCAGACAAGGCCCATCCGGAATTCCTGGGATGTGCCCGCCGCGACCGCTTTGGCTGCGGCGGCTCTTTGCTCCTCATCTCAGCAATCGGCGTGCCGCTGGTGGAATCTGGTGCGCGCTTTGCTTGGTGAGAGAAAACACGCGTAACTGCCTGCCTGCCTCTGGAATGACGGTGCCGGTTGTCGAATTTCCGACACCGCCGTCCTTAAGCGGGCACAGCGGGCAGTCCAACGTGGACTTCATGAATGCCGGTCGCCTGTCAACGCCCGGCGGCTCGGATATTCGAGCTCTTATTGGGAGGAAAGTTATGACAACGATGGCAACGGCGGCGCCCGCGCGGGTATCTCGACCCTGGTACAACATCCTCTATGTCCAGGTGTTGATCGCGATCCTGATCGGCGTCCTCGTCGGCTGGCTGTGGCCATCTCTCGCGACCAATGACTGGGTCAAGGCGCTCGGCGACGGCTTCATCAAGCTGATCAAGATGGTGATCGCGCCGATCATCTTCTGCACGGTCGTGTCTGGCATCGCTCACATTCAGGATGCGAAAAAGGTCGGCCGGGTTGGGGTCAAGGCGCTAGTTTATTTCGAGGTCGTTTCCACCTTTGCCCTTATTCTCGGCCTGATTATGGGCAATGTGTTCCAGATCGGCCGTGGGCTTGCCGCCAAGCCCGATGCGGCGGCGGTGGCCAGTTACGCCAAGCAGGCGGAAGCCTCGAAGACTGTCGATTTTATCCTCAATATCATTCCCGACAGCGTGGTCGGCGCGCTGGCGCGCGGCGACATCCTGCAGGTGCTGTTGTTCGCAATTCTGTTCGGCTTCTCGCTGATGGCGCTCGGGGAGCGCGGCGAGAAGTTGCGCGGCATGATCGACGACGCGGCGCACGCGGTGTTCGGCGTCATCGCCATTGTCATGAAGGCAGCGCCAATCGGCGCATTCGGCGCCATGGCCTTCACGATCGGTAAGTTCGGACCGTCGGCGCTCGGCAATCTGATCGGTCTCATCGCGCTGTTCTATGCCACGGCCGCGCTGTTCGTGGTGGTCGTGCTCGGTCTGATCGCGCGCTTCGTTGGCTTCTCGATATTCAAGTTTATCGCTTATATCAAAGACGAGCTCTTGCTCGTGCTCGGCACCTCGTCCTCGGAAAGCGCGCTGCCGCAGTTGATGGAGAAGCTCGAGCGGTTGGGCTGCTCCAAGCCGGTGGTCGGCCTCGTGGTGCCGACCGGCTACTCCTTCAACCTCGATGGCACAAACATCTACATGACCTTGGCAACGCTGTTTATCGCGCAGGCGCTCGGGGTCGATCTCACCTTCACCCAGCAGCTCACGATCCTGATCGTAGCGATGCTGACCTCGAAGGGCGCAAGCGGTATCACGGGGGCCGGCTTCATCACGCTTGCGGCGACGCTGTCAGTGGTTAATCCGGCGCTGGTGCCGGGCATAGCGATCGTGTTCTCGATCGACAAATTCATGAGCGAGGTGCGCGCCCTTACCAATATCACCGGCAACGGAATTGCCGCGGTGCTCGTGTCTTGGTGGGAAGGCGAACTCGACCAGGCCACGCTGCATGCGCAGCTCAACCAGGAAATTGATTAAGCCGACATCGAGACCGCTAACAACACGAGGTAGGCGGCTGCATTTCTATGCGTCATTCCGGGGGACGTCGAGCTCGGGCATAGGCGAATTCGCGCAAGTCCAAGTCGGCAGCAGCCGACTTGGACTGCGGCACCCCGGAATCGCTCGCCGTAACCTGTGGATTGCCGGTTCGCTCGCTTTCGCGAGCGCTCCGGAAATAACGTCTGAAGAGGTCACCCCGTAGGACGAGGGCAAAAAAAGGTCTGCCGGGCGGTTGCTAGCGGCGGCATTCGCCTAGTACCACGACACAGAGGTTTCTGACGGATTGGTTCGGGATTTCCAAGACGGCTAGCTGTTCAGGGGAGGCCAGCGCGTCGATGCTCGCGCGCCGAGCCGGACTGGCGCGTGATGAGGCCCACGTTCGAGGGCAACACCATCTGGTGAAGCCGATTTAGGTATTCGACGAGGTCCTTCGAGCGGCCCCAGCGATCTGCGTGTGCTGTACGGCAAGAGTGTTTTCCTCGGTCGCCTTAGCATGGACATCACGGAACGCGGATTTCGCGGTTAAAGCGGATCGATTGACATAGCACAAAGACACAGGAGAGCGCAGCGGTCAAAATGATGCTCACATAGCATGGGGCGGTAACCGTTGCAGACCTCAATCCTGAAAAAGTATTGCGATGCCCGCCTGCCTTGGTACACCATCTATCCAACTGTACCGGAGTTCTCCGCGGCGGTCGGCGCCCAGGCTTGTGAGAAATGGCTGAGGCGCCTGCCGGCTGGCGACTCCGTGTCGCTCTATCTCCACATTCCGTTCTGCCGGTCGATCTGCTGGTATTGCGGCTTCCATACGAACCTCACTCGCCGGGATGCGCCGATCCTCAATTATTTGGAGGTGCTGCGCGAGGAGATCCGTTTGGTCGCCGAGCAAGCGCCGCAAGCGCTGCCCGTGAGCGACGTGCACTTCGGCGGCGGAACGCCGACTCTCATCGAGCCAGCGGAGTTCTTGGCTCTGATGGAGCTTCTGCGCCGCCGCTTCGCGTTCAGGAAAACGGCTACGGTCGCCGTCGAGATCGACCCGCGCACGTTCACGGTCGAGATGGCCGAAGCCTTAGGAGCAGCCGGTGTCAATCGCGCGAGCATCGGCGTGCAAAGCTTCGACCCCATTGTTCAAAAAGCGATCAACCGGGTCCAGAGTGAGGCGCAGACGGCGGTCGCCGTCGAAAATCTGCGCCAGCATGGAATAAGCCGCATCAACTTCGACCTTATCTTCGGTCTCCCAAATCAGACGGCGGACTCGTGCGTCCGGACCACGAAAATGGCGGTAGCTATGCGCCCCGACCGGCTTGCAGTTTTCGGCTACGCGCACGTTCCGTCTTATATGAAACGTCAGCGCCTGATCGATGAGGCGACGCTGCCGGACAACGCTGCCCGCGCCGAACAGGCCGCGGCCGTGGCCGATATTCTGGTCGGCGCCGGCTACCGCCAAATCGGGCTCGACCATTTCGCCTTGCCGGACGACGAGCTCACGCTGGCGCAGAAAGCCGGTCGCCTGCGGCGTAACTCCTTGGGTTACTCGGCCGACACCTGTAAAACCGTGATCGGCTTCGGCGCGTCAGCCATCGGCCGTCTCAGTGACGGTTACGTCCAGAACGAAGTCGCAACCGCTTCCTACGGCCAACACATCAGAGCTGGCCGTCTTGCGACGTCAAAGGGCTACCGTCTCACCGAGGAAGACCGCCTCCGAGCTGCAATCATCGAGCGGCTGATGTGCGATTTGCAGGCCGACCTGCCGGCAATCTGTGCCGCTCACGGATTTGATCCGATCCCTTTTCTCGATTCAGCTGAACGCTTGGCGATGCTCGCCGAGGACGGGATAGTGGACATCGAAAAGGGTTTCATCCGCGTGAGGCAAGAGCACCGCTTTGTGCTTCGCGCTGTTGCTGCCGCATTCGACGCTTATCTCGACCGCTCACCCTATTAGCACAGCCAAGCAGTGTGAGCGGATTCAAAAGCATCACCGCTTGTCGGTAATCGAACGATATGCGCTTGCCGGAGCCTCCAGGCCACTACCGGCTGCGGAAGGCGGTAGCAACTCACCGCCTGTAAGCTCCCGGCACAGTCGGTCACGCCAAGGAGGAGTTCGCGGTCCCGAAGTAATCCGAACGGGGCGCTTTTGGCTGAGGAGGAGACAGTTGATGGGCGCGGCCCGCTCGAAATTCAGCCGATCCGGCGGGCGGCCCAAGTGTCGGTATGGAGTTGGCCGGATTCGAAGAGTTCATCCCAAAATAACGACCCGAACAGCGAGTACCAGATCGATGCTGAAGCCAGGCTGTTCCTCGGCCATCTATTTGCGCAAGCTCCCCGAACTCGCCACGGCGGCCGAGCTAGCGAAGCGGTTTGCGTCCCTTCTCAGTGGTAGCGACATCGCCGAGCTCGATGAATGGATCACACAAGCAGCCAACAGCGAGCTCAAGAGCTTCGCCAACGGCATCACGCGCGACATCGATGCGGTCCGAGCGGCAATAACTACCTCCTGGACAACCCGTCCGGTCGAAGGCCAGATCAGCCGGATCAACGCCATCAAACGACAAACGTATGGCCGGGCAAGCTACCCGTAGTTGCGTCGACGCGTCCTCCTGGCTGCTTGAGAACGACCGGACAGCCTATCCAACTCCGATCGCTCATGCTGCACCAAATATACGGAAGAACCCCATAAAGTCGGCGCGATCATCGCGCCCCGACCGGCGCAATCGCATTCGGCAATTCTCTGACGTTTGCCCAACAATAGGCTCCTGCAGCGCACAGACCGAGGAGAAGAACTATGAGCACCAAAACCCACGGAAAGTGTCTTGACGACCCGTGCAAGACCGGCGGCGAGTCCGAAGCGGCCGCTTGATCCGTCATCTCCATCATCCCTCGCCCGACGTCCCGGTCCGGATTGGATTTTCTCGTTCACGCAACACCCCACGATGATCAAGCGCTGGAGCGAGGTCCGACCGCGACAACATCGTTATCCGCAACGTTCCCCCATCGTTTGGTTATGAGCTTCTATGAGGCGCCCTTGATGAGCAGCCGATGAGACGCTTTTGGGCATCGCCCTGCTCTACAGCATAGCGCTCGAAAGCTGAGCTCGCATCGAAGATGAGATTGGCGCCTGGGTTACAAGGATCGACGGTTAGCGTCACGTCAGGATCGGTCAGAGACGGCCCGTCAACTACCAACTTCAGCGATTGATGCAGATGACCGACACATGGCAATCGTCGGCAACGTTGCGCCGGTTACACGTCAAGGAATTAGGGATGCAATATAGATCTGTCCGGACCAACAGACGTGATGAGCGCGCTGACTTCAGCTATCAACTCTGCTCCACCCGCGATCTCTCATTTCTCACGGGAAGGCCATGATAGACGTTCTGGCGCGACCTCTGGGCGCGCAGATCTCAAAGCTCTCTGAGCTTCGGGCCTGTCAATTGCCTCGTCACTCGGCTACCGGGATGCGAACGAAGCTACGTAGAGCCAGCGCGTCCTGGCTGCCTCGCGACACCCTGCTTTCCCGTGGCTGCGATCTTCTCGACGGACACGTCTTCTCCGAGCAGGATAGTCTGCATGGCGGAAATCCTCACGCATATCTTGGAAGAGGCGGTCCTTTTCAGGTATCGGTGGCAAGGACAGCGAGGCTCCGTCGACCCGTTGCCAATATCGCGCCGAGCGAAGGCAGCCCAATAATCTTAGCCGCTCTTTGCGCCGAGAACGTCGCAGCAGAACTGCGTTGGAACTGGCGATCTCGCATCGCGGCGTTATCGCGCGCTCGGCACACACCGCGCCGATCATTGCATGGCGTGCGGTATTCCCGCCAGCAACGAGGCTCGGGAACGCTGAGCAGGTCTCGCTGAGATAGACGGTGGCGCCTGTCGCCAAGGGTTACTCCCCGGCGCCTTCAGATGCCAGATGCTGGGGTCAGCTCCGGCCAATCATGTCGGAGCGCAATCCATCAAACCTAACAATACGGAAGCGGAGCTCACTATGCGTGGTCGCGTTGTCGTCGCGATGTTCATTCAGATACATTCGGCTGCGGCACCCCTTTTCAGGTTTCGACCAACTACGAAGCAACGAGGGCTTGCTATCGCACTCTTCCTAGCGGCGATTCTCATCGGGAGTTCGGCGTTGGCACAAGCTGCGAACGTCCCTAACCCCAAGAGCGATACTCCGGATGAGGCTGCTGCTAGAACACTTCGAAAGGCCACGGATCCCGCCACGCAACGGACCCGCCGGCTCAAAGGGGCAACGCGTTCCGTCGGCAGCGCGGCAGCAGCGCAAACTGCGAATCAGCCTACAGCAAAGGGCACCAATGCGGATGAACTTGCTAGGCGTACTCAAACAAAGATCGACCCATTTGCGAAATTCGAGAATCTCCGCGAAAAAGGCATGTGGCTCATCATACCTGGTCCTGCCGACACCATAGATCAGGATAAGGGCGGTGTTAGATCCACGCTGGCAGACGTCGGCATCGGTTATGTTAGCTGGACGGTAAACAGCCTCATAGACAATCGACTGCCAAATGCAGTCAGAACCACCACTCCCAATCAGTTATACATTGGCCAGAATCCGACATTTAGTACCGTAAATTTCGTAATCGTGACCTACGATCTCAGCCGCTTTGGAATACCCGATGGTCAAATCATCGCGGGAGCCGAGCAGCAATACTGGACATGGAAACCCGGTGGGCCAGATAGAGTTGGCCTCAATACGATGGCCTACTATCAGACGTTTTTCGACAGGAAAGTCGAACTCAAAATGGGTTATCTCAGAAATGTAAACGAGTTCGCAGGCACATTGGTCGGAGGGAATGCAGGAGCAAGCGCTTTGGCCCCCTCGTCGAACATCCTGTATCAAGTAGGCATGAGTAACAACGCCGCGCCCACGCCAGCTCTCAACCTGAAGTACAATTTTGATGATCACTTGTATAACAAGGTCTCAATCCAGCGCTCAATCAGTCCAGACGGTCAATACGCGCAGATAACCGAAAATCCCACCGGCTTAAACTGGAGCACGGCCAACGCGGGCATTCTTTTCCTTGATGAAACTGGCTATAAGAACAAAGCTGCTCCGGATTTACCAGAGACCTGGTTGCGGGTCGGCGCCGGTTTCAACAACAGCAGCTACAAGAACTTGCAGTATCCGGAGCAACCGAGAGCCAACGCGAACAGCGTTTACTACGTCGCTGCGGACAGGCAACTCTGGCAGTCTGATGTCCAAGGCTCGGCATATCGTGGTATCTATGGCGGGTTCTCCATAATGTACGCTCCGCCTGACCTAAATAGAGTCACTCAATATTACGAGCTTCGTCTTTATGCGAAAGGACTGTTTGACAGCCGACCCACTGATCAGATTGCTGTTGTTGCCACCAACGCGGTCTGGAGCAACTTTTTGGTGGATGCTGCCTTGGCTAAAGGGAATCTCGTGCATCGGGACAGTACGGCGATCTCAGGCACCTATACCGCGCATCTGGCACCCGGGATTTATGCGAGCGTGGGACTGATGTACATCAACAAGCCGACGAGCATTACACACACACGCGAAACGGGACATGCTCTGAATTTGTTAGTGTCTACGTCAATATTCTTCTAACTGCCTGAAGGTGTGTACTCGTAAATAGGCATTGCGGATCAGGATGCGATTGATGTCCGCTGCGCTCCTGACACAAAGCGAATGTCGTCTACGGTCCGAAGCCATTCATCTGCCGAAGGAAATAGCTCATTCTGGCCGAGACAACGTAACTGCGCTCTTTAGCACTACAGTTGGTGCGCCGGGAGACCGGCAAGGAGTAAGTGGTGGAAGTCCACTGCGATGAAGGAGTAGCGATCCACATCGGCCCCGAGCCGTGCGCAGGCCTCCGCGAGGATGTCGGCGAAGCGTCGGCAGGGGAGCGCATAGGCCAGCCATCGAGCCGCGAAAGAATGTTTTCCCGAGAGCCGACGCTGTCAACTGAGCGGAAGGCAACACGAAGGGGCGCGATATCGCGAGCGCCCAGTCGTCTCGGCGTGGTCGCAGACCCTGGCATGTGCAGAAGCTTCTTGTACGGGAACCGGGAGCTCTCTTGGTCGGCCAGATGCTCATGGAAGCAGCCTGGTCCGCGGCGGGAAGGCGAGGAGCTGTAGCCGCCGATGAACGATCTGGAGAAGTCTGACTCCGCCATAGTAGCTATGAAGTCGCCGAACAAAGCCGGAGGTACGGTGGCGGAGGCGATGGAGCGAAGGGCGGGGACCAAGGGAAACGCGAGACAGCAAAGCACACTCCGGACACAGGGCCGGGATCGTGTGATCCAGGAGCTTGATCGCGTACGGCAAGCCGCAAGGCAGAGGAAGAAGGAGCGGTTCACCGCGCTTCTCCACCATATCAACACAGACACGCTCCGTATGGCTTTCTACGCGCTCAAGCGCAAAGCAGCCCCCGGCGTGGATGGTGTGACATGGCAGGACTTCGAGACAGATCTGGAGCCTCGGCTTGCGGATCTGCACCGGCGGTCCACGGAGGAGCGTACCGTCCCCAGCCGTCACGTCGGACGTACATCCCGAAGACTGACGGCCGGGAGAGAGCGTTGGCGATCGCTGCCTTGGAGGATAAAATCGTTCAGGGCGCGACCGTCATGGTGCTCAACGCCATCTACGAAGGCGACTTCGTCGGCTTCTCCTACGGGTTTCGACCCGGTAGAGGCCCACATGATGGGTTGGACGCCCTGGCGGTAGCGATCACCACGCGGAAGGTGAACTGGATACTTGACGCCGACGTGCAAAACTTTTTCGGAAGTGTGAACCAAGACTGGCTGGTCCAGTTTCTGGAACACCGCATCGGCGACAAGCGCATCATCCGCCTGATCCGTAAATGGCTGAAGGCGGGCATTCTCGAAGACGGGGTCGTAACTGTGGACGACAGGGGCACGGGGCAGGGATCGGTGATTACTCCCCTTACGCAAAAGGTAACTTGCGTCGCCTAGCGGTTGGTGACCTTTGGAGCGCGAGGGCGGCCCACTGCCGTCAGTTGATTCGGTTGGAGCTGGAATCGAGTGTCTGATGACAATCGTGTCATCGTCCACCAGGATCTCCTTGACCAGGAGTCGCACAATGCGCTGACGCTCCGCGACCTCCAGCGTTTTTGCCGTTTCGCGTAGTCGTGCAAGGAAGCTTGTCATGGTTTTTGCTAGACGCAGATATCCAGCGCGGTCGGCAAGTTGGGTCTCAAGCGCATTTAGCTCGGCGCTGATTGCCTGATCACGTTTGCGAAGCTCGGGCATGCGACGGCGGAGGTCGTCTAACGATATCAGTTCTTCCTGATACGCGGTCATCAAACGTTCCATGCTCTTTCGTACGCGTGCCAACTCCCGCTGCAAGTGCTCTTCACGGCGTTTGACGGGGCTGGCAGTGCGTGCCGCAGCCAATCGCCGTTCCAGTTCTTCTTGAATGAGGCGTGGATTCTCCAGCAGTTTGAGGATCTCACGCCATACCACCTCGTCAAGAAGATCTTGTCGTATCGGCTTACTATCACACACCGGCCCGCCAAGGCGGCGCCATGCGTCGGAGCCAAGACAACGATAGTAGTGGATCATACGCGCACTTGTCCGCGTCGAAGTGCGATAAAGACCGTAGCTGCATTTGCGGCACGACACCAAGCCTTGCACGACGCTGGGTGTGATCGTGCGGCGAGGCGCACGGTCTTTGTTCGCCTTAAGCCGCTCCGAAGCCAGTGCAAAGGTTTCCTCGGTGACAATCGGTGGTACCGGAATCTCGATCCAGTCCTCTCGTGGCCGCTCGTGGTGGGCGCTGTCACGTGAGGCAAATCCGCCCCGCAGACGGATTGGCCGCGTGATGCGTTGTCGTTTCGCCGTCTTCGTTTTGTTGAAGCATGCCGTTCCCTTGTACGCAGGATTGCGCAGCATCGCCCAAACCACCGAACGCTCCCAACGCGAGATACGCTTGCGCGTAGGAATGCCTTGTTCGTTCAACAGACGCGTGATGGCGCCGATGCTCAAACCCGCAACGGTGTAGTATTCATAGACCTTGCGCACCACGGCCGCCTCAGCGTCTATGATCGCGTAAGACGCGGGTGCGTGCTCAGTCTTACGGATATAGCGGTAGCCAAACGGAGCGCCGCAAAGAACGTTGACAACTCCCTGCAGTGCACGGTGCCTTTTGCCCCGGCGTGACCGCTCCAGAATTTGCGCCCGTTCATACTCGGCGATCATGCCTTGGAACTGCAACAACAGCTGATCTTCCGCTGTAGCTGTCTGGGGCGCTTTGATGAACACCGTCTGGACGTTATGTCGTGCAAATTCTTCAATGAGAAGCACCTGATATGCATACTTTCGGCTCAGTCGATCTGGTGAATAAACGAGGACTGCATCGATCTGCCCCTCCGACGCCAAATCGCGAGCCCTTTCCAGGCCCGGGCGAACGAGCGTAGCTCCGCTGTAACCCTCGTCTTCGATCACCCATTCATCGGGCACGCTGAAGCCCTGCTGTAGGGCGAAGCCGCGCAGAGCTTCCGTTTGGCTCGCAATGGTATGTTCTTCCTTCTGTTTGTCCGACGAGACCCTGGCGTAGATCGCTGCAGGCTTCACGGCCGTCTCCTCTCTTCTCGGAGTCCTGCCCTACGGGACGAACACAGTTCGCAACCAGCAGCCCATAGGCTTGTTGTAACTTGATGGGGAGCAGGCGATCGAAAGCAAATTCCAAACAAACGGCAGGACGCTCTGCAGAGCGCTTAGCCATGTCTTCCGCGCCGACGTGTTGCGGTCAAACGCTTCTCGATCGCCTCGGTGACAATCACGCTCAGCGGCAAACCGCTGCGCCTGGAATACGCACGCAATTGCGCGAGCACGTCGCGGGGAATTTTGAACGTTGCTGGCACCGACGGTTCTCCAACCGGCATCGCACGTCGGAGCGCACGCGCGCGTTGCAGATATCGATACGCTTGCCGCAGCGAGATGCCGCGTTCCTGCGCCAACATGGTCGCCGCTTCTGCCACGCTGCTTCCCCGCGACAACAGGCCGTGCGCCGCGTTCAAGTTCAGGGCCTTCTGCGTCTTCGTTGAACGTGCCATCTGACATAAACGTATTTCTTCTTGACATAACCATAGTTAACAACTCGTTTACTAGCCCCGCACGCATATTACCTTTTAAGACGCAGGTCGAGCACAGCTAGCCCTCTGCGCCAGCCACAAATCACCCGATCGAAGGTGAAGTTGCCTTTTGCGTAAGGGGAGTAATTTCGCCGCTGCTCGCCAATGCTTACCTGCACTACACGTTTGATCTCTGGGCCGAACGCTGGCGACGCCAAGAGGCCCACGGCGACATGATTATCGTGCGCTATGCCGATGATCTCGTGGTTGGCTTCGAGCATGAGGACGACGCTCGCCGTTTCCTTGATGCGATGCGTGAACGGTTTGAAGCATTCGCGTTGACACTCCATCCAGACAAGACCCGCCTGATTGAGTTCGGTCGCCGTGCGGCGGCCAATCGCAAAGGGCGCGGCCTTGGCAAACCGGAGACCTTCATGTTTCTGGGTTTCACCCACATCTGCGGTAAGTCACGCCGGGGGAACTTCCTGCTCGAAAGGAAGACCCGTCGCGACCGTCTGCGGAGGAAGCTTCAGGACATCAAGGAAGAGCTGCGACGACGGATGCATCAACCGATCCATGCCCAGGGTGGCTGAGACAGGTCGTCACCGGCCACTTCGCATACTATGGGGTTCCTACAAATGGGCGGGCGCTCTCAGCGTTCCGCTACTATGTGACCGATCTCTGGCGTCGAACGCTTCGGCGGCGAAGTCAACGAGGCGGCATCACGTGGGACCGCATGACGAGGTTGGCGGACGAATGGCTCCCACAACCCCGCATCCTCCATCCCTGGCCACGGCAGCGCTTCGCGGTCACACACCCAAGGTAAGAGCCGGATGCCTTAATTGGGCTCGTCCGGATCCGCGCGGGGGGCGCTCAGCAATGAGCGTCCCTACCGCGAACAATTTGTTCTTGAGATGGCTCTGCGCGCGTTGGCTTGATGAGCCCTGCGCCAGGACAACCAAGCGGGTAAGTGTGCATGCGAGATGCATCGCCGGGCAAGCTTCAAGGCGATGCGCCTGATTTCCTGGATCGACCAGCGGATCAAGAACGATGCTTCGGTCGAGGCCCCGATCGCGTTTTTTTGGGCGCGATGTTGGCCCGGGCACGGATGACGGCCATTATAGCAAAGGCAAGCATGACGAGTGAAACATGGCGATGCCAGCCGTGCCAGGAGCGGGCTTCGTTGTGATCAAGACCGAGTTCGTTCTTGGTCGTTTCGAAGCTGTCCTCGATGGCCCAGCGATGACCTTCTAACACCAGCTTCTGGATGGACGTGCCCTTGGGCACCACGTGGAGTAAAACGCCAAGCTGCCATCGGCAATGTTGGGGACCTCGCGTCCAATCCCTGGCAAGGCCATCGTCGTATTCACGGCCGTCGAGATCGGCCAGCTTGAGATAGGGCCAGTCGTGCCAGCGCGGACCTTTGGTCCCTTCGCCGGACGACAGGCGGCGCCAGGCCTGCTTGGGAAGGCTCTGTGCGATCGCCGAGGCGGTGCCGCCGACAGGCTGCCCCTTGCCCCAGGAATAGAACACGTGATTGGACCCAACACCCAGAACATGGCCTTTGCATGCGTTGCGCAGCAGGGTTTCAATCTCTCCCGTGCCATACACGCTGTCCGCCGCAACGAACGAGAACGGCAGCTTTGCGGCGATCGCGCGAACGATCATGCGACGCGCGATCTTGGGCTTCGTCGCAAAGCCCACATCGCGCGGCACATGCGCTGCCTTCAGGCGAACGCGGTCGTCCGTCCATTCTTTTGGCAGGTAGAGCGCACGGTCGATGAAGGTATGGCCTAGCCGCGGCACGTAGCAAGCAAATACGCCAATCTGGCAGACCGTATGTTCGTTGTCCGAGAGGTGGCTCGTCCGCAGTATGCGATGAGCGAGGGTTGCGCCGGGTGGGCCGGCACCGAGGCTCTCGCATAGGAGGACGAGCCGTGCGGCAGGATAGCAAAATCTACGTGGGACTGGATACGTCGAAGCTAAAGATCTCGGTAGCCGTGGCCGAGGCGGGGGCGCGATGGCGACGTGCGCTTCGTCGGTGAGATCGATAGCGCGCCTGATGCGGTGGAGCGACTGGTTACGAAGCTCGCCAAAAGGCACCGGGACCTCGCCTTTTGCTACGAAGCCGGCCCGACCGGCTACGGTCTCCATCGTCAGATCACACGGCTTGGCCACGACTGCATCGTGGTTGCACCATCACTGATCCCAAAGCGGCCTGGAGAACGGGTCAAGACCAACCGCCGTGATGCGCTGACCCTGGCCAAGCTGCATCGTGCAGGAGAGCTGACCGCGGTCTGGGTACCGGATCCGGAGCACGAGGCGGTGCGAGAACTGGTACGTGCCCGGGAAGCCGCGATGGAAGATCTGCGGCGGGCCCGTCAGCACTTGCAGTCCTTCCTGCGCGTCACGGCCGGGTCTTCACCGGCCGTCAAGCGTGGACCAAGGCGCATACACGATGGCTGTGCGAGCAACGCTTCGAGCATCCGGCGCAGTATCTCGTGCTGGCCGAGTATCGCCAAGCGATCGAGGCCGCCGAGATCCGGCTCAAGCGCCTGGACGAACAAGTTGCCGAGGCGGTAAGCTCATGGTCCATGGCTCCAGTTATCGCCGCCTACCAGGCGCTACGCGGCGTCGCCCTCCTGACCGCGGTCACCTTCGTCACCGAAATCGGCGACGTGCGCCGCTTCGACAGCCCGCGCCAACTGATGGCGTATCTCGGCCTGGTGCCCTGTGAAAACTCCACGGGGGAACGCATCCGGCGCGGCAACATCACCAAAGCTGGCAATGGCCGGGCGCGCCGCGTGCTCATTGAGGGCGCCCGGATGAGCCGCCTGCTGCAGGAGCGGCAGGCCGGCCTGACGAAAGCGGTGTGCGCCATTGCCTGGAAAGCCCAAGTCAGACTCTGCGCTCGCTATCGCAAGCTGATGGCACGTGGCAAACGCCAGGCAGTCGTCACCGTGGCCATCGCCCGGGAAATGGCCGCCTTCCTCTGGGCTATCGGCCGAGAGGTGGAGCCGCACAGCGCAACCTGATCGCTTGCCGAATTAGCCAACGCTTCCTTCCACCTCAACACAGGAGAACTCTCAGGAGCGACATCATTGTTGCGCATCGCTGGGGGCAGAGCCCCGGTTGGGGAACTCTCGCACCAATTGTGTGGCCGACATTGTCGATGCCCGCTGGCAGATCGAGGCAGCCCCGGACGAACAAACGGAAATGCGGTATCCAACCCGCGTATCAGAGTCTGCAAACCGTCGTCTCAGCGGCTCTGCCTCCTGCGCTGCGTAACAATCATCCATTGGCAACTCCGGCACAAACGGAGATCGCACTCTCATGCCGATAACCCTGGACAACGAACATCAGAATTGGTGATCTTGCCCGCCGAGCCAGTGTACTGGCGCGCGACGCCGCACGAGGCCTTGCCCTGCTTTAAAAACCCGGTCTCATCGATGATCAGAACCGCGTCTTGATCGCCAAGGGTTTCCAGCGCGTATTCACGTACAATGTCGCGTAGCGCGTCGGCATCGCATCGTCCCCGGCCCAGGATCGCCTGCTGGCGCCACGGGCCTTTATCGTCGGCCGCTTCCGCCCGCATCCAACCCGTCTTGCGCGGCTCGTTGCTCAACAGACCGTCGAGAAACTGCCCCGCCGAGATCGCGACCCGCTCCTGCGTAAACAGCGGACGAATTCGTTGCTTGGCCTCTCGCAACAAAGAAGCCCACAGCGTCAGCGTGTCTTCGACCGACGCTCCACCAATCATCAAGTCCCGAATCATGGTAGCCCATAGATTCAGAACCACCCAAAATTGCAACTGTAGTGCTAATCGAGTAACATCCTGTCCAATGCCGTGCGGATCTTGGTTGCTCTCGACGCCTCGATAGAGGCGCTGTATTGGCGAGAGTCTCGCTGGACAGCAAAAGCTTCGTGCCGTCCGGCCAGCGACTCTGTTTTGGGATCGCGCCTGCTGGTGCTCACATCTTCGTCTTTGATACCAGGCTGGTAGCTTGCGACCTCGTCGATTACTCCGCCGGAGTGGGAGTGCTTGTAAAACAGCGCGGGGAGGAACTGTTCCCCGTGGAAGAGGTTTATTTCGGCATATTCCAGCATGACGTCGGGTGATGGAAGGTAGTTGCTGGAATCATCCCCCTCGTCGGCAATCGTTCCAAGCCTATGAAGATTGTCATGCCAGTCTTCGAAGGTTGACGACTTTTGGTGTGCCGCCAGCGCAAATTGCATGCTGAACATCACGCAATCGCCGGCAGATTTCTGCGTGCCAACCCCGATAAAGGCCCACTTCGGCTCCGTTCCCAGCTGCTGCAGCGTTTCCCGCCCGCAACCTGGAGTATGGCGTCACGAAGGTGTAAAGGTCGGCCGGCTCCATCACGATAACTGTCGGCGGTGCGCCGGCGCGGGTTCGAACATCAGCAGCAAAGTGGTGCATCTCGCCGTCTGCCAACCGTACGACAGCGCGCCAAGCACGATCCGACGACCGGTCCGCCAACGCCTCGAGAAGCTTGGCGGGCGAGTCCATGTACTTAAGATTAAGATCCGGGTAGCGCCTGTTATAGCTGTCCGCTAGGCGATGAAGATTGGCGAGATCGAGGGACAACAATTCGTGGTCGGGCTGTATGTTGGCAGACAGATAGCGAGCTACCTGCCGACCGTATTCCATTAGACCGGACGAAATTCCTGCCTGGCTGGCACGCTCAAGTGTTTGTCCAAGCAACTGAAGCTTCTCGTCAACGCGGGCTGGAATACGGTGAGATGCGGTTTCGCCACCGGCCCCGCGAGATGGTCCGGGCGAGTGCTGCCATTCAGTACTGGATCTAGGCGGACGCGATCGCACGGAAGCCAGGTGATCAGCAAATGCGGCTTCCTGGGCGTGTTGCCCGTCATCCTGAGAGGTCCCACGCCGTACGCTCAGTCGCGAAATGCAGCCGCCCATATCTATTCTCCTGTCAGAAGGATCACCGACCGGGCCCGCACGAGTTCATCCGCAAGGGCTGCCTTGAAGTCATGATCGCGCACTTATCGGCACAGTTGCTTCGCACCGATTTGGCGTTGGTTAGCTAGCATAGTATGATACGCGAGGTCGCTGACGAGAAGCTGACGCCGCCCAGGCGTCGAGCCTCTGCGGCGCTTTTTTACGCAAAGGTCAAGCTATCCCAATTGCGCCAATTGAGGTCGCTCGCGCGATAGCGCACATGGCGTTCGCGGTATTAAGGTGCCGCGCCGCGAACAGGGTGGAAGTGCAGCGTCGACCAGGATGAGAGGGCTTTGAGCTTCCTTCTGGAACTGATTGGGGATTGCAGGAATCCATCCACCAGAAAATTGCCAGCCGGAGCCATCTCAACGATGCATCAAAGGGTGAGGAAGGCTGCTGAGGAAGCGGGTGCGCAGAAATCAATTTGAGGCCGAGCGCGTTGCTTTAGAAACTCAACTAAGTGCCAGGAAGAAGGAACTTGATTCGTTCAACCTGAGAGAGGACTACCGTGATCTCGAACAGCAGCTGGGCGGGATAGATCGAGAACTCCACGACGCGATAAACGCGAACGTCTCGGATGGTCGGTTGCGCGACTTCTATCAGGAGAGCGCGTCGGAAGTTCCCGAGGCGGATTCGACCCGGCCGATCGCCATTCTCCAGGAGGCGGGTACCATGTTCAAAGACGATACTTTGCGCAAGCTGGGCGAGATCGCGTCATTTCATGAGCAGGTCTATCGGAACCGCAAAGAGTTCTTCAAAGCGGAGGTCGATCGGCTGACTCAGGCCATACGAGCCCGAGACGCCAAGATAGATGCGCTTTCGTCAGAAAAACAGCGGGTTCTTAATGTCCTCAGGTTCGGCGGTGCTATCGAGACATTGATCGCACTCCAGCGGACAACCCGGTCTGGCTATTCAAGGTCAACGGGTCTCTGCTCAGCAATGGAACTTTGTTCCCCTGATGAATCTCCGTGCCTTAGAATCTGCAGAGGCTGTGGATGATGCGATCTGATGCAGCTTGTTCGCAGCGCAGGCATTGAGCGGTTTTCTCTGTGCCTCTCAGGCGGCGAGACGCGACTCTAATGTGGGGGCGAATGTTCCGGGAGAGAATATTCGCCCCCACAAAAACGGAGGGGCGTCGGGCGTATAGCTCGGCGGTAGACGACGCGCGCGCCGGGGGCTGCCGCGACGAAGAGCCCTGCCGCCCAGCAGCACCAGCCGGTGCAGCCTTCTGGAGACCACAATTTTGGGAAGCGACGGTCGGCCGCTCCTTCCAACCTCAGCACGGCTTCAAAGGTGAAATCGAGTTGGTAGTGTGGGACACACTCCTTTCTGATGCCCGCGCACGAAACCAAGCCTTCTTCGACAAAGTCGGTATGTCTGGCAAAAGCTACTTCAGTGCAGACTCAACGCGCCATTGTCGGAACAACAAACTCGCCAGTATAAGCATACTAGCCGCAACGCCCATCCGACCCACGGGACCGTATGCACACAGTGGCGTGCGGCTTTTTTGCGCTCGTTATATGGCGTTGCAAGTGGCGGGGCTCGTCAGCTTCTCGAAAGCTTGCCTGCGTATCTTGTGACCCCCTGTGGTCTGTGGACGTGAGGCTAGCGTGGACAATTTTGACCCATCCAATGTACCGGCTTGGTCGCAGGTGCAGCACGCCGTCTCGGAAGAGCAGCAATCGGGGCAGGCGGGGCAAGAGGCCTTTGAGCAGCAATTGGCCGAAGCGCGTGGAGCCGATGCCACTCCCGTCGTAGGAGAGGCCGTGCCTCATGACCCCGACTATCCTCATCTGCCTGAAAGTGCCCGGAGCCTCATCGACGGGGCGGTCCAGGCAGAGGCTGCGCGCCGGAAATTGAGCCAGCGCACGGCTCAGAATTATGCTGGGGCTCTTCGCAGATTGGAGAAAGATCTCGGGTCTCGCGGCGAAACGATTGCTGCACTCGATCACAATTCCCTGGTAGCTCGCGCTGAAAAGTTCTTGTCGCGTGACTCGGCAATGGCTCCCGCGTTGACGGCGCTTCAAAAATATCGCGAGCCCAATGCTCCTGATGGTGCACGTCGACGTTATGTTGTTCCCTCTGCGAAAGATGGGAGCCCCATCGACGAGGCCGTTCCTCCAGTCGACAACTATCCTCATCTGTCTGGCAGAGACCGGGATCTCATCAACGAGGCCATGCAGGATCTTGCGTTCCAGAGTCTGCAAAGGAGTACGGGTTCCAACTATGCCTGGGCGCTTCGCACGTTGGGAAATGATCTCGGGTCACGGGGCAAGACGATTGATGCGCTCGATCACGGTTCTTTGGTCTCGCACGCGAGAGTGTTTTTTCCTCGGGATGGGCATATGCTTTCCGCGTTGACGGCCCTGCATAAGTATCGTGAGCCCGGTGCTTCGGCTGACGGGGGCCGACGTTACGTCTCCTCTGAGGAAGATGCGAACCTGATCGAGGGAGCCGTCCAGGCAGCTGCAGCGCGCCGGGGGTGGATACCTCGCACCACCGAGAAGTATTATAAGAATCTTCGTAAGTTGGCGAAATCTCTCGAGTCTAAGGGGCAAACAATCGCTGCGCTTGATCACAATTCGCTCGCAGCCCATGCTAAGGCATCATACGGGGTTGATAAGGAAATGAACGCCGCGTTGGAGGTGCTTCTTGAGCATCGTGAGCCCGGTATCCTAGCTGCGCGCACTCGTGGGGATCATGTTTCCTCCGTGGAAGACAAGAGCCTCATCGAGGCTGCGGCTCGTACTAGCGGGCGCCCGGACAAGGCCGTCGAAACGTATGTTAAAAGTCTTCTCAGGTTTGCAGGGGCGCTCAATGCTGACGGCCAAAGTATTGATAACTTAGACTACATCGAGCTAGTCAAGCTTGCTAAAAAGCTGTTTCCGGGTAACAAAAGCCTCATCAGCGGGCTGGGCATGATTCGCGATTTCCGCAAGGCGGAGCACGCTTCCGGCGCGGGCGGCTTTCTACACGCGGAGGATGATCTGGCTGTCCCGTCGCCGATGTTAAGTGTCGACCCAGAAGAGCTTCGGCGGCTACTGAATGATCAACCCGTCCACTCACAGCCGGTCTACAATTCGGCGGAGCTTCCGGATGCCGGGGATCAAGCTGGCCAGCTGCCAACCGAAAGTTGGGACACAGCGAAGCTTTTGGAGATGCTCGCTTCACCCGCCCGTTCGCCAGCGGACACCGTTAATCAGCCAAGCCCGCCCGTTCCTTCGCCGGTGCAAGTTGTCGATCCGGAGCAGATTTGGCTGGGAGCGGATCAACCTGGCCAGTTGCCAGCGGAAAGTTTGGACACAGCGAAGCTTTTGGAGATGTTCGCTTCACCACGCCATTCGCCAGCAGACAGTGTTAATCAGCCGAATCCGTCTCCGCTGTGGGACCTCGGGGGCTCTAGCTCCGGCGCGGCATATCACGCGGAGCAATCGCAGCCGGTGATGCCAAAGCTAGAACTATACCTTCCCCAGGGATGGCAGCACGGCGACCAATGGGCGCCGGAAGACCTCAAGGAAGGAATGCGCTTGCATGATGTGCTCCCGAGCGCGTCTCAGCCGGAGACAAATTTGACCATCCGCGGCCTGAACTACACGGCCACTATTGGGCCGCCAGGCTTGGAGCACGAGATTTTTCTTCGCAGAACCTGAACAGGCTGGCCCACCAATCCATGTAGGTGCCTTGCAGTCCTTCTCCGGGATTCAATTTGACGGCACCCCATGGAATACAACAGCGCCCCGGGAGCGAGGTGGTCAGCTTGCTTTCCAGATGCAAGGCTGGCTCCAAAGTTAGCGGTGCGTGATAGGACAGCGTCGATTTTATGCATTTTCTCTGACGCCGAGTCGCGCCTGTGCTGTCTCCAATAGACGAACGCAATCGGCCGAGCATGACCCGGTGCGGGCCTTACAGAGACGTCCGACCGCGACAATCACAGGCACTCAACGAGTGAAAGAAGATTGTCCGGCTGAATGCCGTCCGCCGTCTTCGACCAGATGGCCGCACCGGCGTCGCCGCCGAACATCGCCAGCCCGGCGTGCCGCGTTTTTCCTTCGCGAACTCGCGAGCTCTGAGGTCGAGGAGTTCGCCGATCTTGCGCCAGGTTGCCTCAACGTCACGAGGCTCGGCAGCTCGGATCAGGTGTATGAGTTTGGCGAAGACCGGCTCGATCGGATTGAGGTCGGGGCTGCAGGGCGGCTGGAAGAGCAGATGCGCTCCCTTGGCGCGGATGGCGTCGCGGGCCGGCTTTCCCTTGTGACTGCTGAGGTTGTCGAGGATGACGACCTCGCCTTTTGCCAGAGTTGGCGCCAACACCTTCTCGACATAGAGGGTGAAGAGTTTGCCATTGATGGGGACGTCGATGACCCAAGGTGCGCTGATCTGGTCGTGGCGCAGCGCTGCGATGAAAGTCATGGTGCTGATTGATCGGGATAGGGGGACGTCTCGCGACGCCGCCCCTCCCACACCACCGGGCATACGGGTCCGTACCGCGGCGGTTCGACTGAGTTAAGCTGGCCCAGAAACCAGTATTCGGGGGAGACCGCGAGCGTCAAAGAAGTGGTTGCGCAGGGCGTGCTGGACCGCCGGGTGCCCGGACATTCGCCAGAGCCCCGTCGGTGAACCGGCGGCAATCGATGCGGCGAACTTCGTGATGCCGAGGCGGCGAAGCTCCGTGAATCGCTTGTGCCCGTTCCGCCATTGTCGCCAGAGATACATTCGCAGTCTCCGGCGAATCCAGGCTTCCAGGTTTGTGAGCACGCGGGGAGTCTGGCAGAACGCAAAGTACCCGCGCCATCCGATGAGGTAAGGCGAGAGGTCTTTGATGATCCGTTCCAGATTGGTGCCTCGCGTCCGGCGTGTGATGTCCCGGACCCGGTCCTTTGAACTTAGCGAGCGCTTTCGGCGCAATGCGTCGTTCGCAATGCTGAATCCTAGGAACTTGCGCTCTTCTGGTCGTGCCACCGCGCTCTTGGCCTCGTTGACCGTTAGCCGCAGCTTGTCGGTCAGAAGCCGGGTGATCGAGGCCATGACCCGCTCGCCGGCGCGATGACTGCGAACATAGATGTTGCAGTCGTCCGCACAGCGACAGAACCGATGGCCACGTCGAGCCAGCTCCTTGTCGAGATCGTCGAGCACGATATTACTGAGGAAGGGCGAGAGCGGCCCACCCTGAGGGGGCCCCTCATCCACCGGTCTGATCAGGCCGTCCTCCAGCACCCCGGCATTCAGGTACGCCCGGATGAGTTTGAGCACGCGCTTGTCGGTCACCCGTGCGGCGACGCGCGACATCAAGATGTCATGGTTGACTCGGTCGAAGAATCTTTCCAGATCGAGATCCACCACAACGTCGTAGCCCTCGGCGATGTAGCGTTGTGCCTGGGCTACGGCCTGGTGCGCCGACCGTCCCGGCCGGAATCCGTAGCTGTGCTCGGAGAACGTCGGATCCCATTGTTCTTGAAGAACCTGCAGCACGGCTTGCTGAATCAGGCGGTCGACGACACAGGGAACGCCGAGCCTTCTGACCCCACCATCCGGTTTCGGAATTTCCACCCGCTTAACCGGCCGTGGCTGATAGTTCCCGTTGAGCAAGTGGAGCCGAATTGCTGGCCAGTGCTCACGCAGGAATGCCTTGGCGACGTCGATGGTCATCCCATCGACACCAGGACCTCGCTTGTTTCCTTGAACGCGTTTCCACGCTCTTTGAAGGTTCTCGCGGCTACATACCTCCTCCATCAGATGTTCTGGGAAAGCCGGGCTTTCGGTCGCCGTCATCGCCACAGACGGTTCGGCTCCTCCGGTCGCGGCAGCCGGGGTTTCACCCCGACCCTCCGTGCCTGAGGCCAGTTGTTGCTGGTTTGTCTGCCGCTTTCCGTTCATGAGGTGCCGGTCCTACTTGCCTCTCTCATTCGTTCGGGCCTTCAGCCATCGTTTCCGGCTCTGCCGATCTGTTGCTCCGCTTTTCAGCTTTGGAGTGTCTCAATAGCTTCGCCGACCGCATGACCTGTCGGGTCGGAGGAGGCGCCCACTAAAGGGCTTGCCTCCGTCCGCCGCACAAACGGAACGTGCAGTTTTCCCGCATTCCGCTTTCATGAACGGGCTTTCGCGATTTGAAGAGAAGGTATCAGCGAGACAAGGCTGACAAGCTTGAACTCCATGCGCAGCCTTCGTGTGGGATACTCTTTCCAGCATGTGTTTCGCCTTCGCTTGGCGCGATGCGACCACAGCCTTTGGATTATCCACCGATCCAGCTGATTGAAGCGCTTCCTGACGTTGGAGCGACAGTAGTAGTTTCCCCATCCCCGGATAATCGGGTTGATCGTTTCGATCAATTTCCCCATGCGCAGAGGTATCCTTCTTTGCGTTAAGGCCCTGATCTGATCCTTGAATCGGTCGACCGACTTCTGTGCGGGAATGGCGTAGAGACCATGCCGATTCAGCCTGGACTTTATCCGGTCGCGATTCAGGCGCAAGTTGCCTTTCCCGCGTTGGATTTTGAATCCTAGAAACTCAAAGCCGTGCGCTACATGTACAATCCGGGTTTTCGCCTGATTGAGCTCAACGCCAAGCTGTTTGAGAATCTTCGCTGCTCGCGCCAAAGCGTATTCCGCCTCCGCACGTGTCCGGCAGGTCACCACCCAGTCATCCGCCCACCGCGTGAGTTGGTACCCTTGCCGCCTCATCTCCTTGTCGAAGGGAGTCAGCAGGATGTTACTCATCAATGGCGAGACGACTCCGCCTTGCGGGGTTCCCGTTGGAGTCGCGTATTTCTGTCCCCGCTCTTCATAGCCTGCTTTCAGCATCTGCAGAATCAACTTCAGCACTCTGCTGTCGGCGATCTGCTTTCCGATAAGGGTCAGGAGCTTTTCGTGATCCACAGACCCGAAAAAGTCTTTCAAATCCGCATCCACGATCCACTCGTTTCCGCTCTCCACTTCACGCCAAATCTTGGTCAGGGCATCCGCGGTCTTGCGACCTTTGCGATATCCAAAACTGCTCGGATCAAAGACGCGCTCAAAGATGGGCTCCAGACGGTTGACCAGAGCCTGCTGACATACTCTGGAGGGTGTCAGTAACTCAGTGTAAGATGGTTTCTGTGAGTTTACCTTTGACAGGAGACTCACATGGCTACCGATTTTTCACCTGAGATTTTGGACCAGATTCTTGCTGGGGGCAGCCTCAAGCCGGAAGACTTGGCCGGCGAAGATGGGCTTTTCCGACGATTGAAGAAGGCGCTTCTGGAGCGCGCACTGGCTGCGGAGCTGACCCACCACCTTGGCTATGAGAAGGGCGACCCGGCGGGCCGTGGATCGGGCAACAGCCGCAACGGCACGAGCAGCAAAGCGTTGTTGACGGATGACGGCGAGATCGAGATCGAGGTGCCGGGCGACCGCGCCGGCACGTTCGAGCCGGTGATCGTCGCCATGGGCCAGACCCGCTTCGACGGCTTCGACGACAAGATCATCAGTCTCTATGGGCGGGGCATGACGGTGCGGGAGATCCAGGGCCATCTGGCCGAACTCTACGGCACCGAGGTGTCCCCCGATCTGATCAGCAAAGTCACCGACGCGATCCTCGACGAGGTCCGCGAATGGCAGAGCCGGCCGCTGGAATCGATCTATCCGGTGGTCTTCTTCGACGCGCTCAGGGTCAAGATCCGCGATGAAGGGATGGTCAAGAACAAGGCGGTCTACGTCGTGCTGGGCATTACTGCATCAGGCGAGAAAGACGTGCTCGGGCTTTGGATCGAGCAGACCGAAGGCGCCAAATTCTGGCTCAAGGTCATGAACGATCTGAGGAACCGCGGCGTCGCCGACATCCTGATCGCCGTCGTCGACGGCCTGAAGGGCTTTCCCGAGGCGATCAACAGCGTCTTTCCCAAAACGATGGTCCAGACCTGCATCGTGCATTTGATCCGCAACAGCCTGTCCTTCGTGTCCTGGAAGGATCGCAAGGCGATCCTGCCCTCGATCAAGGCGATCTATCATGCCATGAATGCCGACACCGCTCTGCTCAGGCTCGAAGACTTCGAAGCCGAGTGGGGCAAGCGCTATCCCGCGATCGGGGCGGCCTGGCGGCGGGCGTGGGAGCAGGTCATCCCGTTCTTCGCGTTCGCGCCGGAGATCCGTAAAATGATCTACACCACCAACGCGGTCGAGGCGTTGAACCGTTCGCTGCGCAAGATCATCAAGACGCGCGGTAGCTTCCCCAACGACGAGGCGGCGATGAAGCTGCTTTACCTCGCCATCAGGAATGCCGGAATACACTGGCGACGACCAGTTGCATGGACCGCCGCGATGGGCCAGTTTGCCATCCAGTTCGGCGAGCGCTTTGCAGGCTCAGCGGACTGACCCCATGGGGTCAGTCCGCTGACCCCGCAATCCTCTCACAGAGGCGCTCTTACACAAAACTTCTGACACTCCCGCAACGAGTTCTTCGGTCGTCTTGCGCACCTCGCGGAACCAGCAGCATTCGCCCGCCACCTCGCCCCCCTGCGCAAGGTCGAATGGATCGTCTACGCCAAGCGGCCGTTCGCCGGGCCTGAGCAGGTTCTCGCCTATCTCGGGCGCTACACCCATCGTGTCGCGATCGCCAACAGCCGTCTGCTGGCCTGCGCGAATGGCCATGTTCGCTTCCGTTGGAAGGACTATCGCGACGAGAACAAGTCCAAAGTCATGACGCTCGAAGCCGATGAGTTTATCCGTCGCTTCCTGCTTCACATTCTGCTGAAAGGCTTCCGCCGTATCCGTCACATCGGCTTCCTGGCGAACACCTGCCGAGCCGCCAAGCTCGCACTGATCCGCAGCGCTCTCCAAGCGCCAGCACCACCGTCGACGGTCAAACCGGCTGACTATCGCGAGCGCTACGCCGTTCTGACCGGGCATCGCATCGAGCTCTGTCCCATCTGCGGAGGTCGCATGATCGAGATCGGTCTTTATCCACGCTCGCCACTGCCCCGACGTTCAGCACCGCGGTGCGACACGTCATGACCACCTTTGACCTTGAACGTCTGAGCATTGGTTACACTGATCGTAATCCCGACCTCCTCCGTCGGAATGCTCAGGCGTGCCAGTATATTCCGCTGCAGCCTCTCCGTCGTACATTTGTCATTGACGATACCGCGGTCATCACGAATGATCCCGCCGGTTATTTGCCCTACTGTCGTCGATCAAACACTCCGAGCAGATCTTCGCCGTGCGCTATGCCTTCCTCCGCGCCCAATACCTGCCTTCAACGCCCATAGGGTCCGGGCCAACAACACGCGGCTTCGTTCAATCCGGCTTCAAATGGGTCCCGCGCCCAGCAAGAGGTGACGTCGGCGACGCGGGACCCATTTGAAGCCTCCGACATTCCGCTCGATGTCGCCCACGGTTCCGGAATGATCTCGCCCACCGTTCCGATTTGATGTCGCCCGCCATCGAACGAACCCGCTACGCGGGAGTGGGAGGAGCCTGTGAACTGAGGTGTCCTGTCTGAGAGGATGTTGGCTTTTCGCACCACCCCTCTCAAGAGTCGACATCACGCGGACGATCACCTCCTCGTTGTCACGAGTTCACTAGGTAGTCGTGCCTCTGCAATGGTAGGCCCGCCTTGTCGGCTTTCCGACATCGGCGTCTTCAACCGAAAAGGATGGCTGGGACACTTTTCTGACGGCGCGCAGCGCGGGATTTCTGTCGGAAATATGACGCGGCACAAATTGCGTCAGGTTCAAGACACCGGCCGCCTTGTGCGCTGTGGATTTTTTCAAAAGCGTAATCAGGCGCTTAACGTGCTGACGATGCTGGCATGGCTGTTGCTATTGAGATGCGGCGACACCGAGCGAGGGCTGATTGCAACGCAGACGCGCAGAACGAGCGATGCTTTTCTTCCGTACAAGCGGTGTCCCCCGTTTCTGAGAGAGACAAGCTCGTGCATAAAATCGCACAACTTTTGGCAATAGCTTTGGAGATTAACATGGTGCTGCGCATGGAGTCTCCAGCTCCTCCGATCAAAATGGAGAACTGGCTGCGCGGCCAGCCCCTCACGAGCTTCCAGCCCGGGAACGTGTACATCGTCGAATTTTGGGCTACTTGGTGCGGACCGTGTTTGGCGCCGATGCGCCATCTGGTGCAGCTGCAAGAGAAGTATAAAGATAGCGGGCTTGAGGTCCTCGCGGTCGCAGCTCAGGAACGAGCTCAAACGGCGGACGAAGCTCGAACCAAGTTGGATGCGTGGTTGACCCAGAAGTTCTCGAACCTGAACTATCGAATCGGGTTCGCTTACGCAGGCGAAATGAACAAGCTTTGGATGGATGGCAGCCTTTCAGTCGCGATTCCCACCTCGTTCATTGTCGACCGAGACGGCCACATTGCCTTTATCGGTCATCCAGAGCAACTCGATGAGGTTTTGCCGAAAGTTCTTAACGGCACCTGGCGCACCAGCCATGAAGCGAAAGCCGCCGACATCGCACGGGTCGCCGAAGGCGAGCGCAAAACGCGCGAATTGACGCACAAGCGAGCGTTGACTGAGCCGATCCTAGCCAAACTTGCGCCGGCGATGAAGGCCAAGGATTGGTCGACCGCGCTTTCGGCGGTCGAAGAGGCCGTCGCTGTAATGCCAGACGACATCAACTTCCGCCAGCTTCACGCAGAGCTGCTGCTTCACAAAATGCACTTCATGCGTACCGGCTTGCCGATCATACGCCAATTGGTTCGTGACGCGATCGACAAAAAATCCGAGGTGTGGATGGCCGCGGCGCTGCGCCAACTCTTCGATCAGGCGAACGACAACTCCTACTTCCCACCTGCCGAGCGCTTTGCGATGGGCAAGGAGTTGTCCGAACACATCCTGGCATTGGATCCTCCGCAACGCGACGGCGGCTATAAGTTCCTATCTTATGGGGCCGTTGCTCAATATTATTACGAGCGCGGCAACAAGGATCGCGCGATCGAGCTGGTCGAGCTGGCACTGAAGTCGCTGGACCGTCCGGAGACCATCCCGGACGAACTGAAACAGAAACTCCTTTCGACGTTGCTACAGGCCCTGGCCAACTACAAGGGCGAGAAGGCTTGTTACGGGGGTTCTTGTGCGGCCCCGGATAACAATTTTCCGAAAGTCAAAGCGCAGCCGCCGGAGGAGAAACATGAAAAGGGGTGATAATCCGAATATGCTTGCTCCTTAATTCGTTCACTTCTCTGGCGGGCCAGTGGCAAGCAGAGTCCATCAAGCACAGTGGTGAATCGTTTGCAGGTTGAACTTCTTCGCGCAGGGCTGGCCGATGTCTCAGATCGATGCTCTCATGCCGTGAAACCTCAAAGCCTTAACGGGCCGCGCGCGCGGCATAAACCAAGCATAGCTGGCCACATCCCAGCAGCCTCAACTTCCCTACCTTGGCTGTAGCCGCTTGCCATTGCGCCGGTCAGCGCTGCCAGCGCGGTGATGCCGAATCGGATTGTCCGAGGGTGGCCTGTCTCAAGAACGGCAGTACGATGAAAGTCGGAAGGACACTTAGTTCCTGTGCTTCACATGGTGCATGCTTGTGGCGCTTATGACAAAAGCGAAACAGTCGTTCGCTCATCCTTAAACGCGAAGTGAATGTCCTTTGGGACAATATTGGCAGCTTGGATCAAGGCTATTTTCACTTCCTTGTGCGAGTATTCAGGACCGCGAACTGCTCAAAATCCCGCTAGCTGATATCGAATTGCACCAACTGGACAAAGATTATGAGCGGCGGATCTGGTGTTCAGGCGTTGATTACGAGAAACTCTTGCGTGAGGCAATACAATTCGTAGATGTCGCTTTCGCGGTCGCCGATATGAATGCAACGCTCCGGCTGTCCGAGCCGTTCGATCGATTGCCTGAGATTGTCGAGCCAACGAACGCTCTCCTTCTTCTCGATGGGAACGCGGGTCGGGGTTGATCTTCTTCTTGAGCTGCGCCGTGCCTTTGAATTTTTTCCGTGTCCAGAATTTCACCGCCGCCAATCCCAGGGGGAGGCCCTCGACGGTCACCGCGAGGCTGGAATGCATCAGCATTCCGCAGACCGTGTGATGGCGCCAACGACCACCTTTGTCCCGCCCGCTATTGACGCTCTTGGTCATGCCAATCGCGCTCGTGTTCGTGCGTTGGTAGGAGAATTCCGTGGTGTCCTGGATAAGGAGGATCGGGCCTATACAATCGTCATAGCGCGTGCGCGTAGCGGCGTAGTGGCCGCTAAGAATGTCGGCTTCCTCCACGCGCTCGTTGGCGAAGAAGCGGTAGGCCGCCTTCGTGTTCGCCCAGTCTTGGCACGCGAACGGTATACTCCCGCCCATGCCATCACCAATTTGCCTCAACAGCTCGCCAAATCGTTGACCAAGACGGGCGTCCTTGAAAGCCGTCTTGTCGATCTCGCGCTCAGTCCAGTGTTCGACGGCGCTTTCATCACGATCATCCTGGCGACCATCCGAGCCTGTCGACCGACGAGATCTCGCGCCGCTTGGACACATGAAAGCACCTCGCCGTTGCGATTCAGGTGCTCAGCAATGAATCACAAGCGATTCATCCGATTCAAGATTCTTCGATCTACCCTCCCGCAAAGGAATCAAGCACTTGTGGGTAATTGAAAGCCGGTGAAGCGGTCGATTACCCTAATCTGGTCTGCTACTTGCCATGACGACAACGCAAATGATTTGGGCGAAAACCTAATGCGGGGAGAGGCTCGTTCCCTCGATCCCGCGTGCGTCTAGGGCGTGTACGGATAAAAGCGCAGACGTCGGCTTTTTGGGGGCTGAGCAGAAATCTTCTGCTCGTTCCGAGCATTGCCGGTTTTGAACCCGGATCGGACATCGGCCAGCATTGACCTGCCACCGAACTTTCATCCAGCGGCCGGTTAGAGTCTCGGGCTCGCACCTTGCCTAGCCAAAACTGGTCCAGTTTGCCGGCCTCAGATCATCGGCAACGACCGAGGTCAGCATGAGTCCACACGACAACAGATCGAAGGAGCTTGAATCGGTCCCTGCGTCAGGTTGTACATTCTTGCGAAGACATGTCCGCGAAAGCATCGGCAAATGAAGCAACCATCTCTCACTATTGTACTATGTTCTGCTTTCGGTTTGCTCGGGCTGACTGGAGGGGCGCTCGCAGACTCAATCCGACGCTACAACTGCACCATAGACGGAACCGATCGAGAGTCGGTAGGTGATCGGAAATAGGCACGTCATTGTCAGCCTTCAATATACCTGCCACATTGCGGGTGGGCCGTTGATAGGGCGCAGTAATCACGGCGATATCAGTCAGCGAATGGGACGGTGAGAACGGGAGATGCTTGGCTCTCTCGACGTTCAAGCTTCGATGACCCTCGAAAGGGTTGTCGCGTCCTAGAATAAAGACCGGAGACATCAAGTTGGACTGCATCGCGAAGCGCCGCTTCTTGGAAATCTAGAGTGTGTTGCTCGAAAAGCATTTTTGGCTTGGTGATTGACGCGCTCTGTCGGTCTGTCGTCAAGGATCATGCAATTGACGACTCCGCGTGCTCGGATCCGACGATCCTATTCGGCCAGCCCTGTCAGATAAGACGAGGACAAGCCATCGAGCCGGCACGTAGCTATCGCGCTCGTCAGGGCAGGCAGCACAGTTTCCGCTACATTGGAGATGGATTATGAGGCCCATTGACGAGCGCGGCAAATCGCCCATTTCGGAATTTGGTGCCAACGAAGGTCGAGGCGCTGACGGTTCTAGCGCTGGACCGGCTTCTGCCCCGGGTGAAGAGGGCCGGTCATTCAGTTCCGTTGTGGAGCGGATGCGCTCTCAGTCTCAGGATTCAGATGCTTCATACTCTCGCATCGCGCCGCGCGCCGGCGATGCGGGCCGGTTTGCCGGTCCTCCCGCCGGCCCACATCGACTCCTCGGGGCTGCGCTGCAGGGCGCATTCGGTGGGAGCCGTCGTCGTTTCGGCTCCTTGCCGGAATCCGGCTCGTCGCGATCTGATGGGGAACCGCGGCGCGACGATCCAGAGGCTGAAAGCTCACTAGGACGCTCGCTCCCGTCGCACCCGGCTAGCGAACCAGAAGGGGGACACGTCCATGATGTGCCCACCCAGACGATCCAGGGCCGAGGCCTGCAGCGACCTTATAGACCTTACGGTGGGGAACCACGTCGAGACGCAGGCCCGTTGCGTGGCGAGGAGTCCTGGCGCGCCGATCGAGAGGCTGGAAGCTCGCACGCGGGCAGACGCCCGCCGGATACGCAATCCGTGTCTGAGGGAAGCGGCAGACCAGGAAGGTGGCGCGTCGCCAATGCGCCGACGCAGCCAATCCAGCGTGAAGGTCCGGAACGATGCGATCGTACTTACGATGGCGCAGCAAATCGGGAAGCACGCCTGTTGCGTTCTGATGGCGGTCGGTGGCGTGCCCACCGAACGGCTGAGAGCTCGCAAAGCGGCGAGCTCTCAGCGAATACGCAATCCGTGTCCGAGCGGGGTGACAGGCCAGGAAGCTGGCGCACCGGCGGTGTCCCTGCGCAGCCCATCCAGCCTGAGAGCTCGGAGCGAGCCCATCGAACGTATGGCGGCGGAGCCAATCTGGAGGTTGACCCTTCGCGTTCGGTTGGCAACCGGCGGCGCGCCGATCGAGCGGCCGAACGCTCGCAAACAGGCGGGCTTGTGCCGCATAGCCAATCCGTCTCTGGCTCGAGTGGCGGACCAGGAAGGCCGCACATCGACAATTCAGCCGTGCAGAACGTGTTAGGTGGAATACCGGAAAGGCATTCTAGACGATCGGATGAACTAAATGCTGCGCTAAGAGAAATCGCCAGCGCTCGCGATATCGGCATTTTCTCACGCGAAGTGGTACGTTACAGCAAGCAGCTGCGGGGGCAGGATCTTTCAGAGTTTCTGTCAACCGCGGCTGCCCGTTTCGATGCTCGATTTATTGTGCAGTTGGAAGAAAATATCCGGTCGTCATGGGGGTACGCCACGACATGCAACGCGGTAAGCCGGGAAGCCGGAGGTGACGCCGGCATACAAGCTTGCCGTGCCTTAGCGGTTCGAGTGTCGCGTCTTGACAAGATGCTTATGAAGCAAATGAATCCCAGCGCCCTTTCTCTCTTCGCATCATCGTTCGGTCGGCATCCCTCGCTGGCGGAATGCCACGCGGCAATCATCAGCATTGCCGAATTTTGTTGCGATGAAAGCTTTGCGTTTCAGGAACTGCAAAATCAAAGTCTGGCATTGCTGGTCAACGGCTTCAGTAAATGTCCAGACGAGGAGAGCTGTGGCCAAGCCACAGCCGCGATCGCCCGAGAGGTTTGTGGAGCCCGCCTGTCTGAATACATTCCGCAGAACCTGGCGAATCTGGTGAACGGCTTTAGCAAGTGGCCTGAACAGGCACACTGCTCCCAAGCCGCGGGTTTGCTTGCTGGCGAACTTAGCCGCCGCGCCGCTCGGAGGGACGGACTATTCGATTTTAATCAGCAGGGACTAGCCAACCTGGTGAACGGGTTCGGCAAGTGGCCGGAAGGCCGCTGCGGCGAGGCTATTGTCGCGATCGCCAAGGAGATCGTCGCACGCGCCGACCAACTTCCTGATTTTACTTCACAGGGACTGGCTAACCTAAAGCGGATTCCTGTCATTTAGAAGCATAGCCTGCGTGAGCGAAATAGTTGGTGCATTCGCGTGGGCTTAGTTGTGGGATGAACGAACGGATCGCGCGCGTGAGATGCGGAACTGTTCGTGCCGCGACCTTACGCAAGTATGCCTTAAATTTGCTGTAGGGCAGCTCGATCGGATTAAGATCAGGCGAGTATTTCGGGAGATACCGCACGCTCGCCTTTGCCTTCTCAATCGCGTGCCTAACGGCAGGCGCCATGTGAACTCGGCAGTTGTCCATCACGACGATGTCGTTGCGCCGAAGGGTTGGAACCAAGCACTGCTCAACATAGGCGAGGAACATTTCTCCGGTCATAGCTCCCTCGATCACCATCGGGGCAGTCATTTTATTGTGGCGCAAGGCCGCCACGAAAGTGATGGTCTCCCATGACCCCAGCGGAACGGCGCCGATCACCCTGACACCCCTTGGCGCACGCCCCCGGAGCCGCGCCAGATTTGTGCTGACCGCAGTCTCGTCGATAAAAACGAGCCGGGCGGGATCAAGAAAACCTTGCTCTCGTATCCAACGTCGGCGAGCTCGCGCAACGTCCTCTCGCTGCCGTTCAGTAGCCTGCAGGCTTTTTTTTAAAGGTGATGTTGTGACGGTCGAGAAAGCGCCAGAGCGCGCTGCGGCTGGTTCGAATTCTCCGCTTGCGCAGCTCTGCAAGCGTCTCCACCAGGGTCAGGTCTGGATGCTCAGCAACCACAGCCAAAATCTCGGTTGCGAACTCTTCGAGCGGCGAAACGCTTCCGCCGCGCGGCTTCGCAGCGGCGCTGTTATCGTCCCGCCAGCGCTGCACCCACTTGACCGCCGATGCTACACTCACCTCGAAGCGTTCGGCCGCCTCGCGCCGCGACGCGCCCGCAGCCACGGCCTCGATAACGCGTTCCCGCAGGTCACAAGAATAGGCCTTCGGCACCGCCCGCCCCCGCCGGCAAGGAGAATCAATGCACACAGTCTCCATCATCGCTAACCGTTTGGGAATCCCCCAGATTCAAATCGGGCGAAAACCGCTATAGTGAATGGTTTCAGCAAGTGGTCGGAACAGGAGGACGCCCGCCGAGCCACAGCCGCGGTCGGCGACGAGGTATTTCGCCGCGCCCAAAACAACGAGCTCCGTGGTTTTGTCTCGCAGGACCTGGCGAACCTGGTGAATGGGTTCAGCAAGTGGTCAAACGAGGCGGGATGCCGCAAGGGTACTGTCGAAATTGCAGCCCAATTCTGCCGCCGCGCCGCGCGCGACGCTTGGCTCTCTGATTTTATTCCGCAGCACTTGGCGAACCTGGTGAACGGGTTCATCAAATGGCCGAAAGAGACGGGTTGCAACGAAGCTACCCTTGCGATCGCCGACGAGGTTGTTCACGCCGAGGCGGGCCGGCTCTCTAGTCTTACTCCACAGCTCCTGGCCAACCTAGTAAGCGGCTTCAGCAGCAGGCCCGAAGAATCCTGTCGCCGAGCTACCGTCAAAATGGCAGGTGAGATCCTGTCCCGCGCGGACCGTGAGGGCCAGTTTCCTGCGTTTGGTCCGCAAGGCCTGGCAAGCTTGGTGAACGGTTTCAGCAAATGGCCGGAACAATGTCGCGACATTGCAGTCGCGATCGCCAACGAGATCCTCGCGCGCAAAGAAGAGCTCTGTGCTTTTGATCCGCAGGGACTTTCGAATCTGGTGAGCGGTTTCAGCAAGTGGCCGAAAGGGACGAACTGTCGCGAAGTTACAGTCGCGATCGCCAACGAGATCACCGCACGCAACGAGGGGCTCTCTGATTTTGATCCGCAGGACCTGGCGAGTCTGGTCAACGGGTTCATCAAATGGCCGGAAGACACGGATTCCGCTTCGGCAAAAATCGCGATCGCCAAGGAGGTCCTTGCACGCGCCGACCTACTCCCTGATTTTGCTCCGCCGGAAGTGACGAGCCTGTTCAATGCGTTCAGCAACTGGCCGGAGATGGAGGATTGCCTCAAAGCGGCAGGCTTGATCGCGGCCGAACTCTGCCGCCGCGCCGCCCACGACGACAAACTGCCTGGTTTTACGCCACAGCACCTGGCACTCCTGGCCAATGCTTTCGGCAAGTGGCCAAAGGGAGAGCTGAACTCCCGCCAAGCCGTAGTCGCAATCGCCGATGCGGTCCAAGGCCGCGCGGACGAACTTTCGGTATTTACTCCCCGGCACTTGGCGGCGGTGGTGAACGGTTTCGGCAAATGGCCGGAAGAGGATGCCTGTCTGCAAGCCACAGGCTTGATCGCTGCTGAACTGAGCCGCCGCGCCGTCAGCGATGGCGGACTTACTGACTTTACCCCGCAGCAATTAGCGAGCCTGGTGAACGGTTTCAGCAAGTGGCCGGAAGAGCAGGCCACAGGCCAGGGCATACTTGCCACCGCAAGTGAGCTCGTCCGTCGCGGCGCCGCAGGGCTCTCCCATTTCAATGACCGGCAGTTGGCAATCCTGATGAATGGCTTGAGCAAATGGCCAACAGCAGAGGCCTGTCTGCAAGCTGCACGCTTGATCGCCACCGAACTCTGCAGCCGCGCTGCGCGGCTTCCGGATTTTACCGAGCAGGGTCTAGCGATCCTGGTGAACGGATTCAGCAAGTGGCCGGAAGAAGAGCCCTCTCGCCTGGGCACAATCGCGATCGCGCGTGAGGTCCATCGTCGGGCTGACCGCCTCTCTGTGTTTTCCAGCCAGGGATTGGCAATCCTGGTCAACGGTTTCAGCAAGTGGCCGGGGGAGGCCGACACGCAACAGGCTGCACTCGCGATCGCCGGTGAGGTCTGTCAGCGCGACGATCAACTCTCTGTTTTTACGCAACAAGAGCTGGCGAACTTGGTGAGCGGTTTCAGCAAGTGGCCGCAAGAGGATTCCGCTCTCCAAGGCACAATCGCGATCGCCAGTGAAGTCCTTCGGCGCGAACCGTCTGATTTTACTCAACAGGAGCTGGCGAGTCTGGTGAACGGTTTCAGCAAGTGGCCGGGAGAAGAGGCGGCTCTCCAGGGCACAATTGCGATCGCCAGTGAAGTTCTTCGGCGCCAACCGTCTGGCTTTACTCAGCAGGAACTGGCGAACCTGGTGAATGGTTTCAGCAAGTGGCCGGAAGAGGAGTCCTCTCGCCAGGGCACAATCGCGATCGCCTGCGAGGTACATCGCCGCGTCGACCGTCTCTCTGCTTTGACTAGCCAGGGATTGGCAAACCTGACGAACGGCTTCAGCAAGTGGCGGGAGGAGGACACGCGCCAGGCCACAGTCGCGATTGCCGGTGAGGTCTGTCGCCGTAGCGACCAACTCTCCGCTTTTACTCGGCAGGAGCTGGCAAATCTGGTGAACGGTTTCAGCAAGTGGACGGAAGAGGCGTACACGAGCCAAGCCACAGTTGCGATCGCCGGCGAGGTCCGTCGCCATAGCGATCAACTCTCTCGGTTTACTCAGCAGGAGCTGGCGAATCTGGTGAACGGCTTCAGCAAGTGGCCCGAAGAGGAGGACGCGCGCCAGGCCACAGTGGCGATTGCCCGTGAGCTCCGTGACGGCGACCGGCTCTCTAACGCGGATAATCAAGCTCTAGCGACCCTGGTGAACGGCTTTAGCAAGTGGTCGGAAGATACGGACATTTGCCAAACCGCAGTCGTGATTGCGCGTGAGGTCTGTCACCGCCCGCTCTCCGATGTCACGCCGCAGCATTTGGCATACCTGGTGAACGGCTTCAGCAAGTGGCCGGAAGAAGCGGCGTGCCACCGGGCGGTAGTGGACATCGCGCGTGGACTCGGCCGGGGAGGCCAACGATTCGGTGCCTTCACGACGCCTCAGTTCAGCATGATCGCCAATGCCCTGGGGCGAAGTATCACGAGAGGGGAAGACGCGGGGGAGATCATAGAGACTTCTCTGCTGAAGGATCGCTTACACCAGCTGGCCCATCACCTGCACTATGCCAATGATCGGCTGGAGCACAGCGAAGTGCTGACCGTCGCCACCATTTTCAAGGCCTTGGCGAAGGCCCGGCTGATCGAGGATCTTGGTTTACTGGCACCGACCGGGTTAGATCGGCTCAACCAATTGCTTCGTGCCCCTGAATTTGCCGCTGAGAATAATCTCGAAACCATGGGCAATCTCTGTGCCGCACTGGTGCCGCTGGCGCGCAGCCCGCACCTGCGCTGGCACCGGAGGCAGGCTCTCTACTTGCTGAACGACGTGCAACCCGTCGTGGAGCAAAAGATCAAGGCACATTTCAACGCAAGCGTGGCCGAGCGAATCCGAGGGCCGCTCGCTAGTCGCGGTCCCGCTCTCTCGATCTATCAGGTGCTCAAGGCCCGCGCGGTCTTGGCGAACTTGTTCAAGCGACCGGATGTCGAGGGCAAGAAGTCCGATTTGCGGACGAGGAAGCAAGAGCTGCAGGAGGGGACCAGAAAGATCCTCGCCAGGACGCGCGACCTCATCCAAGGCGATCTTTCCAACATGAGCTGGAACCTGATCGCGCAGATCGAGACGGATAGTCCGCTCGACGCGCTGGATACATTCGTCGAGCAGAACGCGGCAACGATCCGGGACAAATATCCTGCGTCCATATTCCATGTCCACGAGGTCTTGCGAGCCATGGACCATGAGCCCAGGCCCCCACAGGGCGAAGCGGGTCTGATGCGGTTGCCGGTGGTGGATATGCAGGGGCGGCCACTGCCCACGGAGCCCGAGACACGATATTCGATTTTTCATCGGCTGACCTCCGGAGCGATAGAGGTGGTCGCGGTGCAGCTGCCAGCAAAGCCGAGTGCCTTCATGCTGGCGCGTACGCTCACGTATAAGGGGGTGCCATACCGCATGGACCTGTTCGGCGGCAGCAAGTTGAAGGCACCACAACGGACCGTGTTGGAAATCGCCGCCCATGCTCCAGGCAAACCGGCAGCAGCGTCTTCGGGCGGAAAGCTGCTCGCCATTCCCTATGCCGAAACCGCTCCGGGCACGTCGTTCGAGAAGCTAATGCGCGCCTGGGCGCCGTTCAAAGAGGCCTATTGGTATACTCAGCGCAGGGGGTTTGCGGCGCCTCCAGCCCTCAAGGATCTAGGCCCTCACGACTACGCGCTGGAGGGCACCTTCGGATTGTTACTGACGCCGGACCGCCCGACCAACGAGGCGCATCCCTTCAAACTGGCTGGACCGGAAGGCGCGATTGCTTTGCGACCGCACGACGGCTGTGGCTTCATCAAGGCCTCGCTGGCCGAGCGTATGCTAGCTGTTCGCCGTGCCAGCCCCCAGGAGGGCCCCGATCGGATGCCGGCCTTTGGTGAGGCAAGGAGATCGTCCGTGCCAGCCTCGGCGCTGCAACATTATCCGCGCAACGAGCGGGTGGCGGACGAGGCCCGCGAGAAGATCAAGACTTGGCTTGAGAGCAGAGGAGGGGAAAGCCTGATAGGCGAGCAGCTGTTTCGCACGGTGACGGCAGGCCACATCGACGGTCCCGGTGCGGTTGCCGTCCCGTCCAGTGATGATGACCTGCATGTGCCGAAGCGCAAGAGCGAGACGTTGACGGGAACGGGAGGCGTGTTGATCGGGCGATCCCCCTATGACAAGCCCAACCTGCGCCCGCTCGCTGCCGAACGAGTCAAGTCGGCAGCTGATGGGGATCCGACTGCGGCATTCCTCGATAGATGCGTGGCCATGCAATATAGTTTCAGTGTCGCCCAGAAATCGCGGGAGGAGCTGGCGGCCGACGATCCGACTTTCTTTGCCAAAGGCATTCTGATCGTGGTGCCGGATGAGATGTGGCCGGCCAACTACGCCGACCGTGGGCTCGTGATGTCGGCCGAGGACGTCAAGTGCCATTCGAGCTGGACTGAGCGCAAGGACCGCGCCAAGGTGGACACGCCGGTCGACTGCGTCGGCATCCTGCAGGCGACTGAGGTGTTCGCTCCAGGGTCGTTGGTTGCCGTCCCGACTGACGAGCAGAAAAATCTCGACGGCGACTTTGACGGGGATACCGTCGTTATCATCGGCGACCGGCCGCAGCTTTATGAGCATGTTCGCCAGTTCGATGAGAAGGAGCAAGCTCGCGGAGTTCGCTCGCTCAAGCCGCCAAAGTCGCATACCCCGGCGATCGAGGGCAACAATTACCAGTTCAGTCGTGCCAACCAGATCCTCGCGGCGACGCGGGATGCTTTGGAAATTTATACCGGCCTGCAGCGAAGCTTTCTGGCGCAGTCCCATCAAGCACGACGCTGGTTTGCCGAGCGTGCCGTGTTTGGAACCTACGAGGGTGTTCACTACGAGCTACGGCACGACATCCGTCAGCTACTGAACCAGGAACAGGTGAGTGGCCAGGATATAGAGGACAAGCTCGACAGAGCGAGGCGCGAGGTCAAGGTTGCAGACCATCCAGTCGCCCACGAGCTTGCCGAGTTGCTCGTCACCGACCTCCAGGCGTGGGCGGAAAGCACGGATGAGAAGGTGCTGCCCGAAACGGCCGAAAGCGTGAGCGAAACCAAGCTGATGGTGAGCCCAGCGCTTGCGGAGCTTTTCCCAAACCTGGCGGAGGCCTATCCGGCAGCCACTCACCCACGCGACCGTATCCAGGTCCTGCTCGACCACTATCCTGCGCGCATCGATCCGCGTCCGGATGGGTACATTGCGGATGACCTCGTGCAAAGCGCAAGCAACCTCCTGAGCCTCGGTATCAAGGTCGGAACGGACGCCTTTAAATCCGACACGAGCGTCGAGCTTTTTATGAAGAAAAGCCAAGGGCTCCAGCGGCTGCTGCAACAGACACCAGGCGTGAAGCCTGTGCCCTATGTCAAGAGCATGGCGGCGACTCTCAACCACGGAAGGTTCAATGTCGACACGACCTTGGAGGATCTGAAGGACAATCCCACATTGGCGGCTTCAATCATGGAAGCCTCAATCAATCTTGCTGCTGATAAAGGGATCCTGCCTGGCCCCTTTGGCCGACAGCCTGCAGAGCAATCTGCCATCACGTTGACGCTAACCCGCGAGCAGGCTTCAGAGCGCGCCCAAATTGAGGTTGCCCGCGCCGCAGCCGAAGAGACAAAGATCACTGCAGCGGCTCTGCAGGTTGCCGAAAATCTCCGGCAAACGGACATCAATGTGAAAATGCCCCATCTCGAGAATCGGTTGAGAACGGAGAACTCCCTCAGAGACCAACTCATGGAGATGAATGATGCTTCCGAAGGCGACTCACAGCTGATCAGCAATGCCGTTCGCCATGTCTTCCAAGTGCCCGACAAGGATTTTGCGCGTGCCTTCCCGCAAGCCATACTGGCGTTTGAGGAGCAAGGCTACGCCGAAATCAGCACAACCAACTGGTTTAGGATGAGCGCTCCGACGTTTGTTGGCATGAAGACTGTGCTCGCCACGCCGGATGGCTACCGCTTCGATGCGGAGTTCCATACGCCGGGCAGCTACCAGGCCAAAATTGCCAATCACGACACGTATAAGGAGCTCCAGCGACGGCGCAGAGGCGATGCACCGGATCCTCGTAAGATGGAGCAACTCGCGCAGCGCGCCCGAGACGTCTGCAAAGAAGTTGCGATACCCGAAGGTGTCAGAAACATTTCCCACTGGTCAATCGAAGGGATGCGCACCGGTGGCATCGGCGCGGCCTTCGGCTTACGATCTGCCGAACAGTCAAGGACGCTCAAGCCTAATGCAAAGGAGGTTGTCGCGGCTCTTGACGGGCGGCCGATCGTGCTCGTCGGCATGCCCAGTTCCGGAAAATCCACCATCGGCCCCTATCTTGCGCGACGACTGGGGTTGCCCTTCATCGATTCCGACAAAAAAATCGAGGCGACGGCTCGCATGTCGATAACGGACCTTTTTGAGACCAAAGGAGAGCAGCATTTCAGGGACCTCGAAGCGAGGTCGATCGCACAGGTTCTCGAGCGCGGACCGGTGGTGCTGGCAACCGGTGGCGGCGCGTTCATGCGTGAGGAGACGCGGCGCCACGTCGCCGAGAAGGCGGTCTCGATCTGGCTCAATACCGACATAGGCGAGATCAGGAAACGCCTTAGTCGTGACACCACCCGGCCGCTATTGCAGACCGCGAACCGGGAGGACAAGATCACGCAGCTGATCCGCGAGCGCGCGCCATTCTATCAACTTGCCGATCTCACGGTTGTCCCCGGCCAAAAACATGACAACAAGAACGCAGATCAATGTGTGGCCGCGCTGCATGCCCACCTCTGCGGCGAGGGGGACGCGGACCGGACACCGGCCAATGTCATGGGAGCGACATCGTGATGTCGCCGCTTACAAGGCTTCCATGATCGTCGATGTGACGCTGAGCGATCGTGCTGGACGGTCTTCGCCTCGAGCTGGCACACCACTCGATCCCGATGCAGCTACGGTTGGGCGTCCCTACGACACCTGTTTTCGATCGGCAAAACGCGAGCTTTTTGCACGCCGGTAGCGAAGTCAGTCGTCCTCAACGACTGACAGCGGCAATGGGCCGCTGATCCCGTTGGCCGGCGTGACGACTTCGGCGAAATAGCGGTCCACCGTATCCGTCCGGTGAAGCTTTCAATTACCCATAACTTTGACCACTCGGCCTGATTTGCTGATCGGCGAAATCTTGAGTCGAAAGAATCACTTGTGATTCCTTGCTGAGCACCTGATTCGCGAGGGGGTGCTCTATGGGGCTGACATTAGGGGATCGAGCGGCAAAAGGCGGTTTGCGATCCTTGAAGGCGAATGTTGGATTGATCGAGAGAGTAGTGGATGCGAGTTTAGGGACGCGCGGCTCGTCGAGAAATTCATTCGCGCGGTCGGGACACCCGATCCGTTTGCCGTCACCGTCCGGACCGGAAACCGCATCATCCTGGTGGCGCCGCCCAAGACGCCGGATGACGCCGTGGAGCTGGTCCGCCGTTACGTCGGCCAGGCCATGGTCCGCGTTGGGGTGACCCAATATCCGGCCGGGCTCGGCGTCACCGACGTCTCCGAGTTCAAGTCCGATCTGGTCGACACCTGCGCCAATATCAGGATGGGCACCGCGCTATTCGGCAAGGTCTATCGCATCGTCATGAAATGGTATGGCGCGCCGGTCGACGAGGCGTTCGGCGATGCGATCGACGCCTGGAAGAGCGGGGCATTTCGACGGGAAAGGTGTATTCGACGAGCCCGATCCCGGCAGCCTGCCAGCCCGCAAGGGGGCATCGGACGCTGGCGACAAGCCCAAGGATGACGATGACGCGGCGAGGCCTGCGAGAAGTCAGGACAATGAAACCCGCAGGACCAGGAGCCGGATGATCCGAACAAGGCAGGCATCAGGATCGATCTGACCGGCATTGGCGTCGCCAAGCCGAAATAGGCCTTTACAGGCTGCAACGACCTCGGCTGGAAAGCCAGGGACTAGCGTGGGGGCACTCCGCACCGCGCGCGGGTCCCTCCTGTCGACCCACGGGAACGGCCTCCATCGCGCTTGACGTCAAGCCAAAAGACTGAGATCAGAAAATGCACCTGACGGCTCCATCACACTGGTCGCGATCGTCGGAATGCGCAGTTGAGCGACGTAGGTCGACGCCGAGTTCGATGAGCCGCCGTCGACGCCGGCCTCGCGACGGAAGTACAGTCCGCGCGAGGTCAGGCCGTAGAAGATGACAGCGAAGAAAACGATCACCAGTACGATAGTGACGATGATCGGCAGCCGGGAGAACCCCGAGGACTTCGAAGTCGAAGTATCAGCGTTGCGGATGCGACGAATTTCCTGCAATCTCGGGCGAGCCTGGCAGGTTAAGCTGATTTTTCCCACCTGCGACTACCGCGAGGGTCTCGAAGAACTGTGCAGAAAGTGCGCGTGCCGCAGCTTGGACAAGCCGGCCTCCCGGCTGGGCAAGTTCCCCCACCTCAGCACGAGCTGCGTAGCACAGGATGGTCCGATCAGGTCCATCGGCCGCGAGAGTCACTTGTGCACCTCCCCGCACATGGCCCGCCATCCCGCCATTCCCATGCCCCGACAGCGAAAAGGACCCAGGCGCTCCGCTCTGATCCAACTTAACAGTACCGCTGAAGCGCGCCTTGACCGGGCCGATCTTAAAGACAACCCTTGCCTCTAGTTCGGTATCGGACAGCCGTTCAAGTTCTTCGAACCCTGGAACGCACCGCTTTAGCACGTTGGAGTCATTGAGTGCCGCATAGACCCGCTTCGGCGATGCTCGATCGCCACTTCATCGAACAACTCCATTCCGCCCTCCTTTGCTCATCGTCAGATTGAATGCCACTCACCTATTTGATCGCTTGTGGATTAACCGGCGAGCCGGCGCCACCCGGCAGGTGCAGCGGCGGAGCGACAAGGAAGAATTCATAGATCTTGTCGACCGCACAATCCTCCGCCAATTCCTTCACGTAAAAGATCTCGCCCATCGAGATGCCGATCGCTGGGATCACCACCCAGTGCCAGGGCTGATAGGCCTCGGTCGTCTCGTTTGGACGGACTTCGCAGCCCCAAGTGTCGGCGCAGATCGCCGCGATGTCCATTTCCCGGATCCAGTAGGCTGTCTCGAAAGCCAAGCCTGGTGCATCGCCTCCGGCGTATCCCGCCCAGCTGCCTTGCGAAAGGCACCGTTCCTGGTGGCCGGTGCGGACGATCACGAAATCGCCCTTACGAATTTCCACTCCCTGCGCCTTTGCGCAATCATTAAGGTCGGAGCTGGTTATGCCACAGCCATCCTCCAGCCAGTCGACCCGTTTCCACCGCGCGATATCCAACAAGACACCCCGCCCGACCATTTTGCTACGCATGTGCTCGATACCGAGTTTCCTCCCGCCCAAGCTGTCCACCAGCGCCGCCGAATAGCCATTGTACATCTTGCCGTCGAGAAACACGTGGCACAGCGCGTCCCACTGCGTCGAGCCCTGGCAGGGCATGGAGATGGAATCATCTGCATATTGGAGGTTCGGGCTGGTCTGATTTCCTGCCAACGCATCGGTGCCAGTCGCGAGCATCAGATGCATCGGATTCCAGCGCACACCAAAAAGGCCCGACTGGATTTTTTCCTTGAGGGACAGGCCAAGGCTGAAAACCTTGCCTCGCCGGATCAATCCTGCCGCCGCAACGATATCGGCGGGGGTGACATGGTTGATCGTCCCTAGCTGATCGTCCTCACCCCACCGGCCCCAATTGGATAGCGCTTCGGCGGCTTCATAGATTGCCTCTTTCGATACCGGCTTGTGCATTGAAATCTCCATTGATCACTTAGAAGTTCACCGGGTCCGCGCCTTTCAACGAAAGCATTTCGCGCGCGTCGTCAGGTGTCGCAACGTCCAGCCCATGCCCCTCGATAATCTTGCGAGCAAACGCCTCCTGTTCGGCGCTGGACTTGGCGAGCTTGCTTTTGCCAGCCCAAAGCGAGTCTTCAAGGCCCACGCGAATGTTACCGCCCATCGCCACGGCCATGGCACCGATTCGTAGTTGTGCGGCGCCGGCCCCCAGCACCGACCAGCGATATTGGTCACCGAACAGTCGGTCAGCGGTTCGCTTCATGTGCATCACGTCCTCGGCGTGGGTGCCTATGCCACCCAGGATGCCGAAGACCGATTGGACAAAGAAGGCGGCTTGATCAGCCCGCGTTCGACGAAATGCTTGCGTGCAGATGCAAGATCGAGGCTCCCGCTTCCGCGGCCTTCAGCGCGTCCGTCACGATCTCGTCCGGCGTAATCGGGAGATGGGGTGACAGCTGGGCGTATGGATTGAGCCGGTCACCGCACAGGTGATGATGACCTTTCGTTGAGCGCTCATAGCTGGTCCTCCTTGATGCAATTCCGCATGTCCTTCCGTGTCCCTAATCGTTAATGAGCAATTGGTCAATATCGTAAATTGGTCGGCCATTGACAGTGCGCCGATAAGTGCTGGAAAGTTCGGCCGAAAAGCCAAGGATAAAAACTAGATGAACGCTAAGCCCGTGGGCAGACCTACAGAAGCCGGCCGGCAGAGTAGGAAAACGCGCAGTGCCGCTTCCATCCAGAGTGGGTCTCGCGAGACAGGTCGGTCCTTCAGGAGCCGTCTGCCGCCACACGAGCGTGAACGGATGATCCTTGATGATGCAACCCGCTTTTTTGCAGAACACGGGTTTGAAGCCAATGTCCGCGATTTGGCAAAACGTTCCGGAATATCTCAGGGCTTGATCTTCAGATATTTCGGTTCGAAGGAGAAGCTGGTCCAGCGTGTCTACGAGACAACCTTCCTGCAACGTTGGCGGCCGGAATGGGAAAGGAAATTGACGGACAGGTCCGAACCCTTGGAGAAAAGGCTCTTCGAATTCTACTGGTCGTATCTTCAGACAGTGGACGAATACGTTTGGATCCGGATTGCACTTTTCTCGGGTCTGTCTGGAAACGACCTGACTTCCAAATATATCCGCGAAAACGTCTCCTCGTTAATGGAGACGATCGCGCTGGAACTACGGCACGAGTCGCGCGAGGCGCTCGCTCCAGGCGTCGAGCTCATGGAGATGGAGCAAGTCTGGATGCTGCACTCGACCTTCATCTACTACTTAATCCGGAAACACATCTTTAGAACCCCGACTGCGCAAATCCAGGAGGTCTATGTCGAACAGATGGTGCGGCTGTTTCTTGTTGGGCGACTGCCGCGTCTGTAACTTCTAAGATGATCATCGGCGATGTTTCCTCGACTGGGACCTCAAAGAGTTGACACGGCGGCGAATTGATGAGCAGATGCTCAATAATATGGTCGCTGGGAGGATCGGATGAAGCCGTCGCCATTCGAATATCATCGCGCCAATTCAATCGAGGATGCGATCGCAGTGCTTGCCAGGCACGGGGAGGGGGCACGACTGCTGGCCGGTGGCCAAAGTCTAATTCCCATGATGAACTTGGGGCTAGCAGCGCCGGATCTCCTCATTGACGTCGGAAATCTCTCCGATCTGGCGTATGTCCGAGTCGAAGACGGGGGTCTTCGGATTGGCGCGCTAGCGACGCACAACGCCATCATGGAAGCCGAAGCCTCAGCGTTCGCTTGCCCGATGCTTGTCGTTGCCTATCACAGCGTTGCGCACCACACGATCCGCAATCGCGGCACATTGGGCGGCAACATTTGCCACGCGGATCCTGCGTCCGAAATGCCGCTGGTGCTCGCACTTCTTGACGCCTCGATGGTGATCCGGGGCGCACGTGGTGAACGTGTTGTGATCGCTGGCAATTTCTTCATCGACGCTTTCGAGACAGAGGTGAAGACCGTTGAGATGCTGACCGAGATCCGCATTCCTGCCCAGGCTGCGGACGAGGGCTACGCCTTCGAAGAGATGTCACAGCGCAAGGGCGATTTCGCCATTGTTTCTGCCGGCTCCCGGCTGTCGATCCGAGACGGACAGATGACGAATGTGCGTTTCGGTATTACCGGAGCTGGGGTCCGAAAACGGCGGATGTCAGTGGTGGAGGCAATGCTGGAAGGTGCTGTTCCAGACGATCGAGTTCTGGCCGAGGCGGCGGAAATTGCGGTCGTCAACGCTGATCCGAGCGACGACATTCATGCCGATGCGGCATACAAACTCGACCTTGTGCGCACCATGTCGCGTCGCGTGCTGACGGTCGCGGTCAGAATGGCGGCGAAATAGAGGAGGCCGCGATGGGGACGCAGAAAGTACAGCTGATGATCAATGGCACGACCTATTCTGGCCATGTGGAGCCCCGCATCCTTCTGTCGGATTTTATCCGGCAGATCGCTCGGCTTACAGGCACCCATGTAGGCTGCGAACATGGCGTCTGCGGCGTCTGTACGGTTCAAATTGACGGTAAGACGGCGCGGTCCTGCTTGACCTTCGCGATACAAGCCGAGGGGCGTGATATCCGCACGGTGGAGGCCCTTGGCAAACAAGGCGCGCTGCACCCGATCCAACAAGCATTCTGGGAAAAGCACGGGCTGCAGTGTGGTTATTGCACCCCCGGCATGCTGATGCGAGCCGAGGAGTTCCTAGCCAGTAATGAGACGCCTCCGCGGGAGGACATCATCGAAGCCATCAGCGGCAATCTTTGCCGCTGCACCGGATACCAGACCATCGTGGACGCGATTGAGCATGCCGCAACACTTCTAAAATCGCAGAAGGCGGAGGCGTGAGATGAATGGTCAGACCAGTCGTATTCCCATGAGCCGTCAGCGCGAGAAGCCGGGCCAGAAGACAAAGTGGATCGGCACCAACATGAAGCGGGTCGAGGACCCGCGCCTCCTGACCGGTCAGGGCCGCTATGCTGACGACGTGAGCGTGCCCGGCATGCTGTATGCCGCCACTCTGTCCAGCCCCCATGCCCACGCCCGCATCATATCGATTGACGCCTCCAAGGCGCGTGCATTGCCGGGCGTAGTCGCGGCGATGACGGGGGAGGACGTGGCAAGATCAACCGGACCGTTACCCTGCTTTTCGAACCCGCCTGTGGAACAACGCTGCGTTGCGATCGACCGCGTCCGTCATGTCGGGGAGCCGGTGGCCATCATCGCGGCTGAAAGCCGTTATATCGCTGAGGACGCGGCGCATCTGATCGAAATTGAGTACGAACCGCTGCCACCGTCGAACGATCCGCGCAAGGCGATCCACGCGACGGGTGAAGGTGTGCTGCATCCCGCGCGTGGTGACACCAATATTGCAATGCACCGCAACTTCTCTTTCGGAGATGTGGCAGGCGACTTTGCCCGCGCAAAGCGCGTTGTCAAACGATCGCTCCGTTGGTCCCGGTCGGGTGCCCAGCCCTTGGAGACCTGCGGCGCCGTCAGCGAGTACGACAACGCGACAGGTAAGTTCACCATTCACGTCAACAGTTCGATGTACAACTATGTGGGATGGCTTCTGGCGGTCACGCTAGGCGTGCCGGCCCACAAGCTCAACATTGTGCCTACAATCGCTGGCGGAAGCTTCGGCTCCAAGCTCTTCATTCACAAGGTGCCGGTGATATCGGCGGTCTTGGCACGCGAGACCGGGCGTCCTGTGAAGTACATCGAGGACCGCGCCGAAAACATCATGGCTTGCGACCATCACGGCTCGGACCGCTTCTATGACTGCGAGCTCGCTCTCGATCAAAACGATATCATGATATCGATGCGCTGCAAGGTCATTGATGACTACGGCGCCTACTTCCAGTTTGGCATCGGGCATCACGGCAACGCGTTGTCGCAGATCACCGGTCCTTATCAAATCGGCAGTGTCGAGGCCGACATCACCGCTGTCATGACAAATAAATGCCAGCAGGGTGCGTATCGCGGCTTCGGCTCGGAAGTCTCGAACTACGTAATGGAGAGGATGGTCGACGCCGCGTGTTCTGAGTTCGGCCTCGATCGAGTGGAGTTCCGGCGCAAGAACTTCATCAAACCCGAACAGTTTCCCTTTTTCATCCCCACCGGCAATCTCTATGACAGTGGCAATTATCCCGCCGTGCTCGATAAGGCGTTGCAGATGCTCGACTACGATGGCTGGCGGAGCAAGCAGAAAGAAGCTCGCAAGGAGGGACGCTATATCGGGATCGGACTTGCTGCCTGCCAAGAGCGCTCGGTTTTTTCGGCAACCGAATTCTGGATGCTGAACCATGAAGCCGGTTTTGCGCTAACTTCGTCGCCGGAGGGCGTCAAGGTAAAAATCGATCCGACCGGCAATGCCGTGATTACCCTTCAGGCGCCCTTCTGGGGCAACAGCCCAGAAACCATGGCGACCATGATTCTGGCCGAGCATCTGACCATGGATCCTGCAAATATTTCGGTCACCTACGCCGATACCGATAGCGGCATAGCCGGCACCGGGCCAGGGGGAAGTCGATTCACAGTGATGGTGGCCGGGGCGATCGTATCTGCCTCTCAAGTGATCAAAAAGAAACTTTTCCTTCTTGCTGCTCACCTACTGGACGTCGCCCCTTCCGAAATGGAACTGTTCGACGGAAAGGTCAGGGTTAAGGGGCGGCAAGGCGCTGAAAAGTCCATCGCCGATCTTGCAATGATGGCGCATTTCTTCCGTCTCTCGTTTCCGGACACGTCAGAATTCGACACTGGACTCGATGCTTCCTGCACCTACGACCATCCGCTGACAACCATGCCATCGGAAGACCGCAAGGACCTGGGCATCTTCTATCCGATCATGGGCCATATGTGCCACATGCCGGTCGTCGAGGTTGATGTTGAGACCGGCAAGGTCAAGTTTCTCGACTATGTCGCCGTGCATGATTGCGGCACGATCGTAAACCCGATGACACTCGCGGGCCATGTTCGCGGAGGTACGGCGCAGGGCATCGGTTCAGCAATCTATGAAGAGTACAAGTACGCCGATGATGGCCAGATACTGAACGCAAACTTCGCCGACTATATCCTGCCTAGTATCAACGAAGTGCCTTCGAATATCCGCGTTGGCCACGTCGTAACGCCATCACCCTTTACCGAATACGGGATCAAAGGCGGTGGCGAGGGTGGCAGGATGGGCACTCCGCCCGCCATAGCCAGCGCAATCGAGGACGCGTTGAAGCCTTTCAGAATCAAGACAGACTTCTTGCCGTTGACGCCGGCGAAGCTGCGCGGCCTAATTCGTGAGGCGACGGCGAACCGGTAGCGCTTCGAACGTTACCGAACAAGTTCGAACCCCGGAAGCGCGTAGGTAGATCGCGCATACGGGGCGGCTTTTAACGGACCACCAAAGCGCCACCGGGCCAGTTCGGACGCAATCCAATCTCGCAAACCGCCTACCGTGCGAAACCCGTCCGCGGCGTAGCAACGGATCGACGGAAGGCCTGCATCATCTCGGCAAGCGGATTTACGGTCCTTGGTATGCACATGCACCTGCGTCGCGACCCGCCTGTAGCCTATCCCTTCAAATGCGTCCAGGCGTGGCCAGTGTTCCGGCAGGTCGGATGATTCAAAGACGTGAACTCCAACTTCTTTGCCCGACGGATCGAGGAGGAATCCGGGATAGCGGAGGACGGCGTCCTAGCCTGCCTCGACGAGCCTGCCTTGCAGCCATTTGCCGCTCAGTCCCGCCAGTTGGTGGTGGTTGGGGCGTCCTGGTGCAAGGGTTCCGTAAGTTGCAAGACGTGTATCGCAGTCATCATGCATGTCTGATCTCCAGATAGGCTGACAAGCTCGAGGCGCCGCGAACGATTGCGAGTGCAGACGTCGTGGCTCACCGCTGCTATCACCACTGCAACTCAAACCAGGAGGTCGAGCGTGGTCTTCCCCTGCTGCCATGCTTCCATCATAGTTGCTTCCTTGTCTGCGCGTTCCTGACCTCGCGCGAGTGGCGCCTCGACTTGGGCGGCGGTATGACAACGACGACGCGATCATCTGCGACCATCAGGTACTCACGATCGGCAACCGGGCCAGGGTGAGCGGCATGCCCAGCGAAGGTACGCTCGCCTTCGTTCTCCGCACCGAGATGCGGCGGCTGAACGCTGTAAGGCGCGGCACCCTGAGCGCAGCGACGTTACAAAGTCCGCCATCGATCACCACCCAACAATGCCAGCTACTCGGCAGCGGCTGCCAGGACTTCGCCTCAATGTATCATTTCGAAATTTCCTTCCTCTGTTTTTCCGACCTCGGGGCAGATGTGTTTTGCGCAGCATTTGACGCAAGCTAAACGCTATAGGCGATCACGCGTGCGGCCGCCGCCGGACTGTAGTCACCGTCAGGAAAACGAAAAAATTCACGCATCGCAGTCAGTTGATTGTCCATCATCACTATGCCCGGCTGCGTGTAGCAGCCGCGCTTCCGCGCGGCAGCCAGCAGCGGGGTAATCTGAGGATGAACTACGACGTCTCCCACCAATGCCTGAGGCGCCAGATCGGTGCAGTCGATCGAGATCGGGTCATCCGGTTTCATCCCAATCGGACTGGCATTCACAACAAGGTCGTATCCCCTCGCCGAAGCAGCCGAGATCCCGGAGGGTGTTCCGGCCGCCTCTAATCGGTGTGCGAGATCACTCGCGCGATCCGCCGCGATATCAAAGACATGGACAGAGGCAGCCTTCGCCTCTGCGATGGCGAAGGCGATCGCGGCGCCGGCCCCTCCCGAACCAACGACGAGCGCGCGGCGTCCATCGATGCGTTGACCTCTGCTCAGCAATCCCTTGACAAAGCCGATGCCGTCGAGAATGTCTCCACGCCAGCACCCATCATCGTCACGCCGCATGATGTTCACAGACTGCACGCGGCGTGCCCGTTCTGTAAGAACGTCAGCATGATGCACGGCCGCGAGCTTATGCGGGATCGTGACGATCAGACCTACCAGGTTTTGGATCGTTCGCAAGCTCGTGAGGAAGATCGTCAGCTCGGCGGGCTTGACATGCAGAGGGACGCAGACGGCATTGAAACCATTTGCACGAAACAGAGCACTCCAGACTTCTGGTGCGCGAACCTGGCAGATCGGATCCCCCACGATGCCAAGGATCTGCGTCGAGCCATCAACGATCTTGTGCATCAGGCAACCTCCTTGGCCGTGAGCAGATAGGCGAGGTCGTGGATCGCTGAATGCTCAACTGTGGCCTCCACGGCCTCCTTGACGAATACAAGCATGGCAGGAAACGCCGCTGTCAGCTCGAGGCCGTGCTCTCTACCCCAACGACAGCGTCCAAAATCTTCTTGCCAGTCTCGGCGTTCAACGCGCCTTCACGTGTTGTTATGCCGGTCATATCGGGAGCGGCGCGCCTAGGTGTGCGCCGCCGATACTCTCCGACATGCTATAGCGGCGGGCTCCGTTGCCGATCGCGCTGGTCAGCCGGGATTTACCTGCCGAGGTCTTGGAACAGTAGGCGATCGAAATCACGAGCGGTGCTATAGTCGACATTCTCGATGGTGGCGGCTTGCCAGAGCTTTGAGCAGCCTGCGGGCAACGCAATTTTGCCATGCCACCTCGGAGATGTTCGGATCCTCCACAAGGTGTTCTCGCACGATCCGGACCTTTTCGCCGGTCCATGGTCGCCGGCGTTCCTCTCCCGGGATCACCTCGAGATGACGATAAGAATGACCTTCCTGCCTGGCATAAAGTATGGCGATTTGCCATCGCTGCACCTCCATTGTGTCAGCGGCCCGGATTCCAGATCGCGCCACCCTCCAGGCGCGCCTGAAATCAAAGTCGCCGCTGGGCAAACAACAGCGGCACCCGCCAATGGCGCAGCAGAGCTTCAATTGGCCGGACCGCACACAATGGCGCAGAGTCTATGGCGTTCGTTAGGATCAATTGAGCAAGCTTCATCTGAACTCCTGGCGTCGACTGCGGAATACGACATGGTCCGACGGAGTCTTCACCAGCAATCGGCATGCCACCAAAAAGTCGTGCAGGCCCTGCGTGAAGACGAGCCAAATCATGCGCTTCGCGCTGCGCCGGCGGAATATGCCATAGTACCCACTTTTCCTGGAACGTGAGTCGTGATTCAAGGTCGGGATGATACCCGAAGCAAGAGAAGTCCACCTTTCGAGGAAAGATCGCAAGGTGCTTGAGGCATGCTGTCGCTCACCAGTGACGTTGCAGCGCGATTTGAAGCGGGCTCGGATAGTTCTGTTGGCTGCGGATGGGCGCAGCACCCGGTCGATCGCCAAGTAAGTTGGGGTCCAGCCGCGGATCGTCAGCTTGGCGGCATCGCTATGCCGACCACGGCCTTGAAGGTCTGCAAGACAAGGGTCGTGTCCCCGCTGGTGGTGTAGCTGGAGCGAAGCCGCTCGCGAAGCGCGCCCCCCAATAGCGCCGTAGCGGGCGGACGGCTTTGCGGTGGTCACCGGCGATTCGCCGGTAGGGTCGGGTTGCTGACACCAACCTGATTCGAGGAACCACCGATGACCGACGACATGATGAACCTGCGCGCGCTCGTGGAGAAGACCCCTGATGCCGATCTGTTGCGCGAGATGATCGGCTTTGCCGCCCACCGGCTGATGGAGCTCGAGGTCGAGGGACTGACAGGGGCCGCTTACGGGGAGAAGAGCCAGGAGCGCCTGGCGCAGCGCAACGGCTACCGCGATCGGAGCTGGGAGACCTGCGCCGGCACCGTTGAGCTGCGCATCCCCAAGCTGCGCAAAGGCTCCTACTTCCCCGGCTTCCTCGAACCGCGGCGGATGGCCGAGAAGGCGCTCACCGCGGTGGTGCAGGAGGCCTACAAGCGCTGCCTGCGGCGACGTCGATAGCAGTGAAGGACGTCGTGTCGACAGCGGCGACCCGCGGCATGTTCAGGACCAGCCTGGCTAAGAGGGGGCCCAAACGAGTAGCCAAGGGCACATAGTCGCGTCCCCGGCGGGGCCGTGGTATGAAAGTGAAAGCGCAGGAAACTCTGACTTGGCTCTCAATTTCGTAGATATTGCATTCTCCAGGCTTGTGATGCCGCAAGCGGCAGGATCGTCCGGGAGACAAAAACGTTCGGGTGCCGCGCGCCATGGAAAACTGCCCCCGGGCAGTTCCGGATGGCGTGTGACATCGGGCGCCGGTCGTTGCCGGCAAGCGGTTGTCGTGAGTGTAGGGCTAGCTCGCACCGAGGTACGATCTGGTTGGAATTGCGACCTCAGGATTGGCGCAAGTTCAACACGGTTTATACGATTGGAATCCCCGGACGGGGGGGACGCATAGATTGCCGCAAGACGGAAGTCATGAAGAACGGACCGGATATCGACCTGACCTACCTGCCTGTCGCCGGGCGGCCGGAATCGCTGGCCGCGATTAATGCGGGCATGAAAAGAATGGCTGTCGCCATTGGCAGAGGAATTCCGGGTGTCAAGGTGAATGAGGTCGCGAACCGCGCGGCAGGCATCGTTACCAAGCTGACACTCAAAGAGCCGACGCCCAGATCAAGATCGAAGTCACTCCCGTCCTTCGCGGCTGCGTCTTCAATCCCGAGATGCGATCCGTACGTCCGAGCGTCGAGGAGAGCTTTGGCTTTGCAGAGACACAGGTCATCTCGTTTTCCGACCTCTAACAAGAAAAATCGTCGCCGCCCTTTACCGCCAGCATCCTCGCGATCTTTTTGACGTCCGGGACCTTTTGACGAATGAGGGCATCAGCGACGACCTGAGGCGCGCTTTCATCGTCTATCTCATCAGCCATGACCGGCCCATTTCGGAGCTTGTGGTGCCCGGCGAAAGGATGTCCGCAACGAATTCGAGCACGGCTTCGAAGGTATGACCTCAGATCCGGTCTCGCTGGATGAGTTATTGAACGCCCGCGAGGATTTGATCACCGAGGTATCTGGAAAAATGTCGAAGCCCCATCGGGAATTTCTGATCGGATTCAAACGCGGGAAGCCAGATTGGGCGCTGTTGGAAGTCGATGGAGCAGCAAAGCTTCCCGCCGTTCGATGGAAGCAGGTCAATCTTGATAAGCTGCGTGCCGCAGATCGCGAAAAGCTTGTGGCTCAGTTGATCGCAGTTCTTGAGTGACCGCCATGGCTACTCTCACGACGTCTCAAGAATTCCTTCGCATTTCGCAAATGCTCGCGAACCTAACTGTGTCGATCCCGATTGCTCTTATGACGGCGTCGCGGATCGATGAAATCGAGACACGATCGGCAGGCGAACCGAGGCTCTCATCTCTGAACAATGAGCTGCGAAAGAAGCTGAAGGCGGTTCACGGTCCACAAGACCACACGCCGATGGCGCAGGCCTACGAAGCCTACGCCGAAGCCTCTTTCTGGCTGGAAATGGCCGACCGAGGCGTGCGTCTCGACCGGACGGCGGGGACAGGACAGTGGAGTGCCCCCCAAAAGTGAGACACGGGAAATTAGGAACAGTTCTCTGAAGCCGCAACGCCGGCGAGGTTGCGCCGCGCCGGATTCCGTGATCGGGTATCTGATCGACGAGAACGTGCTGCGCGAGTTTGGTGCGCGGGGCAATGCGAACGTGCGCAAGTGGCTTGGAACAGTCGACGATTCGGACCTCCGTCTGAGCGCCGCTACACTTTTCGAGAAACGGCGCGGCGCCGAGATGTTGAAGCGCCGCGATCCGGACAGGGCCGCGAGCTTGCTCAAGACGATCGGTGCGATCGAGAAAATCTATGCAGACCGGATCATTCCGATAGACGCAAGTGTCGTCGCGGAATGGACCCGAATGCTCGGGTCGAAAAACAAGGACCGGTGGGATCTGGCCCTCGCGGCGACTGCGCGGGTTTACGATTGTAAATAGGCGCCGGACATTGACCCCTCACGCGAGACGACGTTTTCGGCGACAATTCAAACGGTTCGACAGTACCTGCCGGGGTCAACCTTCGGCGCCGATACGGGGTTAATCAGCGCGCCGAATGACACCTCAAGCCGGCAGACGTCGTTCAAGCGGCGAGTGGACTGGCGATCAACGCGGCCGCCTTTGTGGCTCATGACCGCTATTTCTTATGCGTGCGTTCTCTGCGTATAATTTCTTGAAGGTCCAGCACGTCGACCTGACGATTATTTGCTGAACCAGCCCTGCCGGGAGCTGCCATGTCGTCGATCGGTACCGCGTTGCTTAACAGCCTTCGTTCCGTCGAGCGTCCGGGTGACTTTTGCGTCGGCGGGACTCGGGAGATCTTCATGCCGACGATCGATGTCGACGGCGTGGGCAGGATCGCCTTTCCGGTCCAGCCCATCCAGGCCCAGCGGCTCGTCGCGAGCGCCGAGGCAGCCCCCTATGGGCGCGGCGAGGCGACGGTGATCGATCGCGAGGTCCGGAGAACTTGGCAGGTCGATTCCGCCAAGGTCCGGATCGGAGGGCGTCACTGGGACAAGACCTTGGCCGGACTGGTCGCGGATGTCGCACTCGGGCTCGGTGTGAGCGAGCCGGTTGCGGCGGACTTCTATAAGCTTCTTGTCTACGATGCCGGCAGCTTCTTCGTCGACCATCGCGATACCGAGAAGGTCCCCGGCATGTTTGCGACGATGGTGCTCGTGCTGCCCTCGATCCATAGCGGTGGCAAATTGGTCGTCAAGCACCTTGGCCGCGAGATGGTACTTGACCCGCGTCCCGAGGAACCGTCGGAGGTAGGCCTCGCGGCCTTCTATGCCGACTGCGTGCATGAAGTGCGGCCTGTTCAAACGGGATGTCGCCTGACCCTCGTCTATAATTTGCGTTTCGTCGGCAAGAGGCGTCCGCTGAAGGCGCCCGATTATCGCGCAGAGCACGGGCGGGTGGTGGAGTTACTGCGGGGCTGGACGAGCGCCGAGGACGAGCCTGACAAGCTGATCCTGTCCTTGGAGCATGTCTATACGCCGGCGGAGCTGTCGTTCAGTGCACTCAAGGGTGCCGATGCAGGCGTGGCGTCCGTGCTGGTCAAGGCCGCCGCGGAAGCGGACTGCGATCTCTACCTCGCTCTCGTGTCGATCGAGGAAAGCGGCAGCGCCGAACATACAGGCTGTTACAGCCGTCGCCGCTGGAGTCGAGACGAGGAGGATGACGAAGAATTTGAGGTTGCCGACGTCATCGACCGGGCGCTGTTCCTCTCCGAGTGGCGGCGACCGGATGGCAGCGAGGCTGGGTTCGACGATTTTCCATTCGATGAGGACGAGCTGTGCCCGTCTGACGCTTTCGAGGATCTGACGCCGGACGAGCAGCATTTTCACGAGGCGACGGGCAATGAAGGGGCGTCCTTCGAGCGCACCTATCGCCGAGCAGGCTTCGTGTTGTGGCCGATCCCGCGGAGGCTCGCGGTGCTGAATCAGGCCGGCCTCCGCACAACGCTGCCGTATCTCGAAGATCTGACGGCGCGCTGGGAGGCAAGCAAGGCATCGGTCCGGTCGCCCTTGTGGCGTGAGGCCGATGAGCTTTCACAGCACATGCTGCGCTCCTGGCCCCGTTCGTCCTGGCGAGAAGACGAAGACGCCGAAGCCGGCCGGATGCTCGATTTGCAGATCCGACTGCGCAACGTGCAGTGCATCGATGCATTTCTCGCCGGCGTGTCCGCCGAAGGCCATTACGCCGCGCCCGACAACGAAGCGATCCTGCGTGCTGCCGCCTTGCTTCCAGCCCCGCGTGTAACGGAGCTGCTGGTCCGGATTCTCCGACGTAACGCTCCGGCCCATCTGGCCGCTTGCGGAGATCTGGTGCTGCGCTGCACAGCGGCGCCCGCCGGTCGGACGTGTGACCTCATGCAGATCGGCACAGCCTTGATCGAGGCCCTGCCGGGCCCCCCCGACGAGGCAACAGGAGCGCGACCCCTGGACCCGGCCGGCGCCCGTGAAACCGGCCTTCGTCGCCGATCTGTTGACGGCGACAAGCCGAGTCAACGAAGGGCTCGCGGCGCGCGCGATCGAGCACCTGCTGGCCTGGCCGAAAACATACAAGCCGGACGACGTGCTCGTCCCCGCTGCTCGCGCGTTTGCCAAACTGGCGGAGAGCACGGCATGGCCGGCGGTGGGACGGCTCCGAGAGGCGTCGCTTGATCACCTGCGCAAGCGCATCGCTCTTCCGCTGGAGGCGCCACGGGACTGGACCAGGACCAACACGCTCACATGCAAATGTGACGAATGCCGTGGACTGGGCGCATTCCTGACTGCGCCGGATCAACAGCAATGGCACCTGAAGGCGGTCCAGGATCGGAGGAGCCATGTCCAGGAAAGTGTCCGAAGCGCGGCATGCGACCTTGATCTCACGACCGAAAGGCGTGGCAGACCCCATACCCTGGTAGCCACCAAGAACCAGGCCAGCTACGAACGGCGCGCAAAGCAGCGCCGGCACGATTTGGAGCATGTGTCGGCGCTGGGCGGGTGACCTTGGCCGTGCACCGCACGGAATGGGAAGTTCGAGTGCACAATTGAGCCGTAAGAACCGGATTCCACTCGCTGATCGTGTCGCCGAAACCGCAGCGGCGGAGTCGATTTTTGGAGTCGATTTTTCCCGCAACTATTTTGTGCCCAGCTGGTCGCTGGGCATAGCAATGCCGGCGAGCTGAGGCCGCGCGCTGATATCGTTCGGAATATTGGATAGTGGGTGCGGATGGACGAGAGCTTCTACATGCCGCAGGCGCAGCGCGCCCGCGATTTGGCCGAGAAGGCCGATCCGTTCACCAGGAACCGTCTGCTCGACTTGGCGGATCGATATGACGCAAAGGTCGGGAGTCCCTCGCGGGCATGTGCGCAGATGCGATTTCGCATTGCAGACAGGGCGCGTCCGCTGCCGCGAACCGGGCTCTATGAGCTGCGCTTACCGAGGCCCTTACGGGAAGCGGGGTCTCGGCCCATGCGGGTAACGATCCCATCGCGCAAGGCATAATGTGCTCCTCGCCGGGGGCACTCGGAAAAGGGGCTCGCCTTCGGCGATCGCTATCACTGCCCCGTTTCCCGGGTGCCGCTGCCAAGCCGGTCTCGTCGCTGCACTCGGACCCGCGTGCCCCTTCGGGTCGCTATGCTCACGCTCTCCGGGTGCCATTTCAGAGGGCGATGCGCTGCGCACACGCCATCCTCGCACGAATGATCTTGGCCATTCCGGTACTGGCCAATCGTACATCAGCAGCAGCCCGTAGCCATGTTGCATCGCTTCCGCACGATGTCCCCGAGGGCCACTCAACCGCTTATCCAATGCGTATCAAGCAGCAATAACCAAAGGTGGCGGGCTGGCGCTGTTCGGCACAATCTGCGCGGGTCTCTCAGATTGACAATTGGACCACAAAAGGAAAAGGCTCCCGTGAGGGAGCCCTTTCGGACGAAATAGATGTTTAGACTCAGGTCGTGGCTTTTGACAGCGAATGTCCCCGAAGCGACAACACTCCCGGAGTGCTTAGGGCTGCGTCTATCGCAAACTCCCTTGCCGGCGTCAAGTTCCATTTTTGGGGCGTCGAAGGACTAAATGCCTGATACCTCGTATGAATTTTTGGTTAAGTTCTTTGAGAACTATTTGCCATTCACTCCGACCCCGGGGCAGGTTGCTGTTTTTCAGAATGACCTCTCGGTGGTCAGCCCGTACCTTATGGAAGCGGCTCTGGTCGAGCTGAAGAATGGATCGGCAGGAAAACGACCAGGCATCGCCGGGGAATGGCGGCCAGCTCTTTTCCAGGTCTACAACCGCAAGGTGGCTGAACATGCCCAGCTGTTTGGGCTGTTCCATTCGTTCGAAACCGCTTTTCGGTCCACCGTGGCCGTCACACTGGAGCGGCATTACGATCACCAGCGGTGGTGGCGGAAGATCTATGATGAGTTGCGAAACGGCAGCAAAGCTCGATCCGTAAAGAAAATCGGAAATGTGCCAGTACCATCCGACGCTGCACACTCACTCGGCGAGATCATCTACGCCATCGACGGGGACCGATTTCAGCGAAATCTCGTTGGGGGATTTGTGAACGGTTTTCAGTTTGTCGAGGCTTGCGATCTTGGTCACATAGCGCGTCTGATTGAAGACCACTGGTCCATCTTTTCTTCGCGGTTCGTGCGCGGTCCAAACCGTCTCTCGCTGGATCACTTCAAGCGGAAATTCAAAACGGTTCGTGATGCTCGAAATGACGTATATCACCACAAGTCGATCGCACGGATGACCGATGTCGTCTTCAACGCAGAAGATCTACTTGACTATCTAGACTTCTCTCTGAATTTCGTATGCACAAAAATCGGTGAAGCTACGCCCACAAATTTGAAGTTCGCCGTTGCCGTTCAAGTTCGTCACCGAACTTGGTGAATCCGTAAAGGCCACTGATCATCTGCTCGAAAGATCGCTGCTTCATGTTCGTCGCAGCCGCCCTTGTCGCGATAGACGCCAAGGCCGCCGAACGCACGGATGCCGCGTATTCCGCCCTTAAATGCGCTTTGAGGGGAAAGCCTTCCCCTACGCCCGAGCCTGAGGTCTCGCCCGACCCCTTCTGCGGGGAGAACCCCGCAACGCCCCCTATCAGAGTGAGAGGGCGGACGGGCTTCGCCGTGACGGGTTGAGGAACGGAGGAGAGGCCTCCAGCGCCTGTCGTGGAGATGACCCATGACCCAAGTCGAAGTTCTGAGCGCTGGCCGCGACCGCGTCGGCGGCCACAAGGTGGACGTGACCCGCGGCGAACGCGTCAGCCGCGTATCGTCGGAATGGTTCTCGCGGCCGGCGGATGAGCGTTATCTATCCCTGTCGGGCCTCTATGTCGCGGTGCGTGGACGGGCCGAGCGAAGCCGGACCCGAACGGTCGAGAGCGCTGCGATCCGGGTCGAGGCCAGCCGCGACGATGCCGAGCGCCTGGCTCTGCTGCTGCCCGGTTCCGGCACGCCGATCGCGCCGACTCACTGGAGCTTCGGCCAACTTGCCAGCCTGATCGGAGCGCCGGCGGCTTACCTCCGTCAGCTTCCGGCGCCGCTGGCTGGCATCAACCTGCAGTTCGGCCTCAGCTCTCATCGAGCCGAGCAAGTCAAGACGCTCGAGATAGAGGATGGTCGCGTCGAGCTTCGCGCCGCTACCGGCCCCGAATATGGCCGTTATCTAAACAGTCAAGCTGTCTCACCCGTTTTTCACTGATCCCTTCTCATCGACGTTGAGCCTGACGCCGCCCGCAAGCCGTGGCGATCCCGTGCGCTCGCGTCGCTCCCAAGGAGCTATCACGATGTCATCAAGGATGCAGTCCGGAGCACGTGCCGATGTTTACACGCGCATCACCGCCGAGATCATCGCGGCAATCGAGCAAGGTGCAGGCGAGTGGCGTGCGCCGTGGTTTCACGACGGGACGAGTGTTGCCCGCCCAACCAACGTCGCTTCGGGCAAACGCTACCGCGGCATAAACACGGTGGCGCTCTGGGTCGCAGCCACGACCAGCCATTACAGCGATGGCCTGTGGGGCACCTATCGGCAATGGCGGGACGCTGGCGCGCAGGTGCGCAAGGGCGAACGCGCTACCACTGTTGTGCTGTGGAAGCAGGTCGCTCCGTCCGAGCCGGCTGACGACGATGACGATGATAATGGCGGCCATCGGCGGATGTTTGCCCGAGCATTCTCGGTGTTCAACGTCGCTCAGGTGGACGGATACGAGCGCCCGCCAACGAACGTCCTGCCAGAGAGCGAGCGCCTGACGCATGCGGAAGCTTTCATCGCCAACCTCGGGATCAAGACTGTATTCGGCGGATCCGAGGCTTACTACCTCCCGTCATCGAACACGGTATTCATGCCGGACTTCGCCTCCTTCCGCGATGCCGCGTCATTCTATGCTGTCTGGCTGCATGAGGACGGCCATGCCTCAGGGGCAAAGCACCGCCTTGACCGCGATCTCTCGGGTCGGTTCGGCTCGGCTGCCTATGCCGCCGAGGAATGTTGCGTGGAGATTCTCAGCGGGCTTGTCCTTGCCGATTTGGGCATAGCCCACTATCCGCGTCCCGATCATGCAGCGTATATTGCGTCGTGGATCGAAGTCTTAAAGGATGATCCTCGGGCTATCTTTACTGCCGCCAGCAAGGCGCAGCAGGCCGCCGACTGGATGCACGCGCAGCAGCCCGTATCTGCTGAGGAGCGTCAGACTTCATCCGCAGTCTCCGACGAGACGGATGCCTACCAGTCTCATTTTCCTCTTGTCGCTGGCACGTTGTAGCAGGGCGCGGACCTGAAGATGCTGGGCGTCCACGTTCTCCAGCTGGAGGTCCGCGCGAAGAAGCTGCTCGACCACGCAGCCTGGTACCCGGAAAGCCGGAGATGCGGAACGGCGTGTCTCCGGTTTCGTGGCTTTTCGGCTTTCCTGATTGCCGGTTTCGCAGCGCTGCCCTTGAGAGGAAGAGGGCGGCGCTGCGCTTCGTGACGGCTTGGAGGCCCAGAGAGAGGCTTTGGGTCGGGCCGTCGCGGAGTATCACCCATGGCTACTGCCGTTCGGAAGATCACCCTGTCGTCCTCGCGCGACATTCCCTTCAACAAGCTGGTGCTTAGCCAGTTAAACGTCCGGCGTGTGAAGGCCGGCGTCTCCATCGAGGAGCTGGCCGAGGACATCGGCCGCCGTACCTTGCTCCAAAGCCTCAACGTCCGGCCGGTCCTCGACGCCGAAGGCGCCGAGACCGGCATGTTCGAGATCCCGGCCGGAGGACGTCGCTATCGGGCGCTGCAGCTGCTATAGCGGTTTTCGCCCGATTTGAATCTGGGGGATTCCCAAACGGTTAGCGATGATGGAGACTGTGTGCATTGATTCTCCTTGCCGGCGGGGGCGGGCGGTGCCGAAGGCCTATTCTTGTGACCTGCGGGAACGCGTTATCGAGGCCGTGGCTGCGGGCGCGTCGCGGCGCGAGGCGGCCGAACGCTTCGAGGTGAGTGTAGCATCGGCGGTCAAGTGGGTGCAGCGCTGGCGGGACGATAACAGCGCCGCTGCGAAGCCGCGCGGCGGAAGCGTTTCGCCGCTCGAAGAGTTCGCAACCGAGATTTTGGCTGTGGTTGCTGAGCATCCAGACCTGACCCTGGTGGAGACGCTTGCAGAGCTGCGCAAGCGGAGAATTCGAACCAGCCGCAGCGCGCTCTGGCGCTTTCTCGACCGTCACAACATCACCTTTAAAAAAAAGCCTGCAGGCTACTGAACGGCAGCGAGAGGACGTTGCGCGAGCTCGCCGACGTTGGATACGAGAGCAAGGTTTTCTTGATCCCGCCCGGCTCGTTTTTATCGACGAGACTGCGGTCAGCACAAATCTGGCGCGGCTCCGGGGGCGTGCGCCAAGGGGTGTCAGGGTGATCGGCGCCGTTCCGCTGGGGTCATGGGAGACCATCACTTTCGTGGCGGCCTTGCGCCACAATAAAATGACTGCCCCGATGGTGATCGAGGGAGCTATGACCGGAGAAATGTTCCTCGCCTATGTTGAGCAGTGCTTGGTTCCAACCCTTCGGCGCAACGACATCGTCGTGATGGACAACTGCCGAGTTCACATGGCGCCTGCCGTTAGGCACGCGATTGAGAAGGCAAAGGCGAGCGTGCGGTATCTCCCGAAATACTCGCCTGATCTTAATCCGATCGAGCTGCCCTACAGCAAATTTAAGGCATACTTGCGTAAGGTCGCGGCACGAACAGTTCCGCATCTCACGCGCGCGATCCGTTCGTTCATCCCACAACTAAGCCCACGCGAATGCACCAACTATTTCGCTCACGCAGGCTATGCTTCTAAATGACAGGAATCCGCTTTAGTGTTCTGTCACTGACATTTGAATCCCGCCTTGTCGTGAACATGATTCACTCGCGGCATGGGAAACGACTTGATTGTACTTGATCGCAAGGCTCGCAGGGAACTGGAGCAACTGCTCACCGATGGAAACACGGCTCAAAAGATCGCGAAGCGAGCGAGGATCGTGCTGATGGCGGCGGACGGTCATGGCGTCGCGGCGATCATGCGTGAGGTCGAGGTTTCGAAGACCACCGTCTGGCGCTGGCAGGACTATTTTGCCGAGGCCGGTGTCGATGGTCTGATCAAAGGCCGCTCCAAGCCGCCTGGCCGAAAGCCGCTCAGCGCTGCCATGACGCTCAAGGTCGTCGAGAAGACCGTGAAGGAGCGTCCCGCCAATGCCACGCACTGGAGCGTGCGATTGATGGCGGAAGAAATGGGCATCAGCCACACGAGCGTGCAGCGCATCTGGGCCGAACACGGCCTCAAGCCGCATCTCGTGCGCAGCTTCAAGATCTCAAACGATCCCGACTTCGTCGCGAAGGTCGAGGACATCGTCGGCCTCTACGTCGATCCGCCGGAGAAGGCCCTGGTGCTTTCCGTCGATGAGAAGAGATCCCATGGGGGTAGCTAGCGACCGACGCTCTGTCAGAGAGTGAGGTTGCTGACCCACCCCACTCTGGAGGCGACCATGCAAATTATCACTGGCCCACAGCAAGCGCCGAGCGCTATCCGCACCGATCTTGGCGCGATTTTCGTCTCGTTGGAACTTAGTCGATCGACTTGGCTGATTACATCGTTGTCGCCGGGCGGCGCAGAAAAGATGTCGAAGCATACGGTTCGCAGCGGCGATGTCGCTGGACTGCGGGCGCGGTTCTGTCAGCTCAAGGACAAGGTGCAGGCCCGCACGGGGTATGTCGTTCCGATCATCGTGATTCAGGAGGCGGGTCTCGACGGCTTTTGGATCCACCGCTTGCTGCAGGAGGAAGGGGTCGAAAGCCACGTCGTTGATCCTGCTTCAATCGCGACGTCGCGCCGGCGTCGACGGGCGAAGACTGACAAGATCGACGGGGAGGCTCTGGTGCGCGCGTTGCTGGCGTATAAGCGGGGCGAGCCGCGGGTGTGCGCCATGGTTCGAGCACCGACCCCACACGAGGAGGATCGCCGCCGAATCTGCCGCGAGCGCGAGACGCTGACAGCGGAGCGGGTCGAGCACGTCAATCGGATCAAGGGGCTGCTCTTCGCCCAGGGCATCTCTGACTATGAGCCCTTGTTGCGCAAAAGACGGAAGCGGCTTGAGGAACTCAGGACCGGTGATGGTCGTCCGCTGCCTGAGCATTTGAAGGCGCAGATTGGACGTGAACTTGATCGGCTCGAACTCACGCTTCAGCAGATCAAGTCCGTGGAGGCCGAGCGGGATGCTATGCTCAGCCGGTCGGACGAAGGCAGGCCAGCGCCAGGAGCAATGTTGAAGAACTTGAAGGGGATTGGCCCGGAATTCGCCGGTGTCCTGTGGTCCGAGGGGCTGTTCCGAAGCTTTTCCAACCGACGGCAGGTTGCCGCTTATGCCGGATTGGCGCCGACGCCCTGGCTGAGCGGATCCGTCGCGCACGAACAAGGCGTCTCCAAAGCCGGAAACCCGCGGCTGCGAACAACCATGATCCAGCTCGCCTGGTTGTGGGTAAGGCATCAGCCCCGTTCGATACTGAGCCTGTGGTTCCATCAGCGCGTCCAGCTCAATGGTGGCCGAGTCCGGAAAGCGCTGATTGTTGCCTTGGCGCGAAAGCTGCTGATCGCCTTCTGGAAGTATGTGACCGCCGGGGTCGTGCCGGAAGGAGTCGAGACAACGGCCGCCTGAAAACAAACGCTTTCCCCTTCAATCTTCCGGGGCCTGATCAGCGCCGGCGGATCCAGGTGAGCGGACCGAAATTTGGCCTGGCTTAAAAAGCCGAAGAAGAGAATGGTCCCGCGCTCCTGAGCCCTTGCCCGACGCAAGCGGGATATTGGTGCGGCCGATGAGAGCGGCGACCGGATGTGAGTTTGAAGCGGCATCGGAGACGGGCCGGGTCATGCAAGCGGGCTCAGACCTTGGATACGCAGCAACGACCGGAGATATGCGATGAAACCCTGATCCGACTATCTTGACCTACAAATCCCCATGTGAGCCAAATCCAGGCGCTCGACCGCACGCAGCCGGGTTTGCCCTTGAAAAAGGGCCGGGCGGGCACGATGACCCATGATTACAAGCGCAACGGCACCACAACACTCTTCGCCGCGCTCGACGTGGCGGCCGGTACCGTCATCGGCGAATGTCTGGCACGCCATCGGGCAGACGAGTTCCTGTCGTTTCTGAAAACAATCGACCGCGAGACGCCTGCACATCTCGATCTGCATCTGATCCTCGACAACTACGCCACCCACAAGACGCCGGCCGTGAAGCGCTGGTTGGCGCGACACAGACGCTTCACGCTGCACTTCACGCCGATATCGTGTTCCTGGCTCAACCTCGTCGAGCGGCTCTTCGCCGAAATCACTCGCCAGCGCATCCGACGAGGAACCTTCAACGACGTCACCGAACTCAAAACCGCGATTGACGAGTGGATCGAGCATCGAAACCAAAATCCAAAGCCATTCAGGTGGACCGCCAGCGCCAAATCCATCCTCGCAAAGCACCGCCGAGCCAAAAAAGCGCTCGCCATCGCAAAAGCGGGATGCAAATGAATGAGTCAGAACACTAGCGCTTCCGGCCGTAAGCGGATCGCGGGCGGCATCCCCGGAGCCACAAACCCATCCGAGACCGGGCTGGGGCGTTGCTTGTGCGCTGAATGCCCGGAAACCAGGATGGTCTTTTCGGTGCGCCAAATGGCCGGCGCTGCCACCGTAGCAACTGTCAATGTACCCCCCAGATTCTCTATGCTAATGTCCCGACTCTCAAATGCCCTGTAATAACTCATGCTGCCTCGACTTTGACGAGTGCAGCACGGGCGCGGTTGATTTTTTCAAGGATCGCGGCGCCTTCGGCCTTCCAGGTGTAGGGTCTTGGGGCGGCATTGCGATCGGAGAGATAGGCTTCGATGTCACGGACGAGTTCGCCGATCGAGGCGAAGCTGCCGGAGCGGATCACGTCCGCGGTCAGATCAGCAAAGAAGCGTTCGACGAGGTTCATCCACGACGAAGATGTCGGCGTGAAGTGGAACTTGAAGCGCGGATGGCGTTCAAGCCACGCCTTGACCTTCGGGTGCTTATGAGTGGCATAGTTGTCCTGGATCAGATGGACGTCGAGTTCCTTGGGCGTTTCGCGGTCGATCTGCTTCAGGAATCTCAGCCATTCGACATGGGTGTGGCGCTCCTCGGTACGCGTGATCAGCTTGCCTTTCATCGCATCGAGTGCGGCAAACAATGTGATCGTGCCGTGCCGGATGTAGTCGTGGGTCATCGTGCGGGGGCGTTTCGGCGCAAGCGGCAGACCGAGCTGAGTACGCTCCAGAGCCTGGCATTGGCTTTCTCGTCGCAACATAACACCAGAGCCTTGGCCGGTGGGTCGAGATAGAGCCCGATCACGTCCCAGAACTTTTCTTCGAATTTTGGATCGTTCGAGAGCTTGAACGTCTTCACGACATGCGGCTTCAAACCGTTCTTCGACCAGATACGCTGCACGGTGCTGTGCGATATACCGGCATGGCGGCCCATGCTGCGCACGCTCCAGCGCTTGCGGCTTTTCGGCGGACGCGTGACTTCGGCGACAACACGCTCGATTTTCTTCTGTGGTATCGACGGCTTGCGCCCGCGACCGACCTTGTCATTGAGACCGTCGAGGCCGTGGGTCGCGAAGCGCGCGGACCATGTCGACACCGTGGGCATCGATGTCTTCAACCGCTCGGCGACACTCTCGATCTTCAGTCCTTCCAGACGCAGCAGGATGATGTTCGCTCGGAAGCGGTCACGATGCGCACTGGTCGACGCCTTGGTCCTGCGCTGCAATTCCGCCCGCACCTCCTCACTCGCAGTGATCATCTTGACTGGCCGCGCCATCCCTCAGCTCCCCGCTTGCCTGCAGCAACCACATTTATTTAAACTGATTTGCGAGACAGAACACTTATGTCTGGATTTCCCGCATACGGGGCCGCTATGCTTGCGTTTCGTTGAGCACAACTGCCCAAATGGACTCGCGGCCGAGGACGCGACTCGCATATTCTGCCCGCTTTGCGGCTGTTCCCTTTCCCCCCAGGCATCCTGTGGATTTTACCAACCAGCCTCTGCCCCGCGCCAACTTGACCTTCGATGTCGTCGACGACCTCGTGGGCGCTCATGCACGTAGTCGGCTGAAAGGAGCTCCGCAGGTCCGTTATGGAATAACCCACATCGCCGAATTGACGCGCGCAGATGGCCAAACCTTCGCGGCCGACGAGGCTGAGAACGTGCTGCAGAAGGTCTACCTCTTCCTCCCTTTCGCGCGAGGGGCTTGGGCGCCCGTCGTTCTCAACGTGGGATTCGATACGACAGGCAAGCGTGTCTACGAAAACTGGGGTGTGCGGATCGGTACGCCTTGGGAATCTTGCCGCGGCTGGTTCGATCGTAACCGCGGCCAAGCTTTGAGTGTCGTTTATCCTGGCTTTTGCGCTCTATTGCGCGATCCCGTAAATGATCTATGTGGGCGACAAGTACCGGCAAATCTACGAGTGGCGCGGCGCGGTGAACGCGATGAAGAAAATCGAGACCCAGGGTGAGACCTACCTCACCACCTCGTTCCGCTTTGGCACTGCCATCGCGGAATGAGCCTCGAAGCTCTTGCTCCTTCTCGGCGAAAAGCGGCCGCTCAAAGGCAATGCAGCGGTCAAGAGCCGGGTTGGGAGCGTTGAGCCGCGGACCATCCTGGCGCGCACTAACGCGACCACCATTGCCGCGATCATCGAGTGCCTGGACGAAGGAAAGAACCCTCATCTCGTCGGCGGCACAGATGAATTGATGGACATGCTGCGCGGCGTGCAGGATCTGAAGGAAGGTAAGCAGAGCACCGTCCCGGACTTTTTCGGCTTCGACAAATGGGAGCAGGTCGTCAAATTCGCCAAGAGCGGCGAGGGCGATCACCTGATGTCGTTTGTGAACCTGGTCGAGGGGCGGGGAGAGCGTCAATTGATGTGGGCCCTCAACCGCACCGTCGACGAAGAGCGAAGCGACCTGACCATCTCGACCGCCCACAAGGCAAAGGGCCGTGAGTGGAGTACCGTTCGGCTCATGGATGATTTTCTGCGCAGTCAGCCTGGAAAGCCGAGCAACGGCCCTGATCCGGCTGAGGTGCGACTTTTCTACGTTGCCCCAACTCGCGCAAAGGAAGCTGTAGAGGTTCCGCCGACCATCTTGTCGCTGATCAGATGATCGCGCCGTAGCTTAGTCCCGGCTATCGTCGGAGGCTCGACACGTTGTCGAGTTCGCGACGCGCGCATACGGAAACAGCCGAGACAAATCACCACTGGCAATTCGGCACGTTCGTTGCATAGATGAAGCTGTCCCGCCGCCCGAAGGCCCTGCAAAGCGTGGTGATTACAATGAGTGTTCCGAATTTGACGAAACTGGCGAATGCACTCGGAACTGACAAGGGCGACGAGGTTGCCGATGCCCATGGCTACACCAGCATTTACTCGTTTCTGTTCGAGGAATTCCGCCACGAACCCTTCACGATGGTCGAGATTGGACTGCAGCGCGGCAGTCTCGATCCCGAAGCACTGCTGATCCGCAAGGTCGAGGACATCCCGTCGATCAAGATGTGGCTCGAGTTCTTTCCCAAAGCCAACATTGTCGGCTGCGACATTTCCGATTTCAGCGCCTTTAAGATGGATCGCTTTCATTTCGAGCGGCTGGACATGGGCGATGCGGCAGCCTTGGAACGCCTTGCGAGCTTACTCCCGACGGTAAGGATCATCATCGACGATGCCTCGCACGCCGCTTACCACCAGCAGCTTGCTCTAGCGAAGCTTTTTCCTATCGTCCAGCCAGGCGGCTTCTACATTATCGAGGATCTGCACACGACTCACCCGATTGCCGCAAGATTACCACCCTGTAATTCGACCGCGGCGGTGGTTGAGAACTTCACGCACACGCGTCGCCTCGACATTCCTTTCCTGTCCCAGATTAAGCGCAGAAACCTCGAAACCTCTATCCGGAAGATGTTTATCCATCGCAACGATAGGGGACAGGTCAGCCGCTGGACCATGAAAATGGTCGCGTTTGAAAAGTGTTAGAGCGCCCAATCACCATATTTTCCGATGAGATGCCGACAGAACAAGGGACCGGGACACAGCGCACCATGTTAGCTCGCCGCGCGTAGCGCTTATTCCGTCCCGGTCTGCGGAGAAGAATGGCGAATGGTAGATGCTCTCGTAAGGGCATCGTCAACTTAATCAATCGCTGAACCGAAGAGAATCGGCGAAGCGCTTGTCGTGGAGATCTCGCGCCAAGTCGCAAAGGCTCGCTCGCGCGAAGCACGACGGAAGTCGGCGGTGACGGCTCCGGGATAGGGGATGTGGAAAAGGTTCGCGACCTGATCGTGAACTGACAGAAACCGTTGAGCCTGACGGGACGATTTGAAACGCGTCATGATCCGCTCGCGTCGCCGCGTCGGCTTATGAGAATTCTCGGCCCGATTGTTGAGAGCTTTGTGCTGGCGATGTTCGACGTGAAAGCCCATCTTCGCCCTCGCAGCGCCATACGAACGGAGCTTGTCCGTGATCATCACGCGCGGCGGCGTGCCGGCGGATTTCAAGAGCTTCTTCATGAGCCGCTGCGCAGCGCGCGAGTCTCTTCGGCGGATCCGATCGGAAAACGCCTTCCCGAATTTCCGTCCCCACTGGCGCACGGTTTCATAGGTCACGCCAATGCCACGCGCCGCCAGCATTTCCTCGACCATGCGCAAGCTTAAGGGAAACCGGAAATACAACCAAACGGCATAACTGATCACTTCCGGCGGGAAGCGATGGCGGGGATAAAGAGGATCCCTGGCGCTCCGCATGCCGCTCGTCTACCCCCTCGGCCGTTCCAATTCGTTAACTTGACGGTACCGCTCGGCATGCCCAAGAGCGAATTCGAGGCATTCCGCGGCTATGCGGAGATGCGCGCCAAGGCGGACTACATGCGCCAGTTCGGCGTCGACACCGTGGCCGATGTCGCCCGCACCCTGGCGATGTTCGGCGCCTTCACCGAAGGCATGGCGTTGTTCGCAAGCTTCGCCATGCTGCTCAACTTCCCGCGCCACAACAAGATGAACGGCATGGGACAGATCGTAAGTTGGTCAGTGCGCGACGAGAGTCTCCACTGTGAGGGCGTCATCAAGCTATTTCACGAATGGCACCGCGAAACCGGCGCGGTGACGCGCTCCGTCCGCGACGACATCGTCGACGTCGCCAAGACCATGGTGAAGCTGGAGGAGAACTTCGTCGATCTCGCCTTCGGCCTCGGCAAGATTGAGGGCATGCGGCCTGAGCAGATCCACGCCTACGTTCGCTATGTCGCCGACTGGCGACTGACCCAGCTCCGGATTGCCCCAATCTTCGGTTTCTTCGAGGCTAAGGAGGGCCGGTTCAACCAGCTCAAGGCGCATCCGCTGCCGTGGCTCGTCGAGATTCTCAATGGCGTCGAGCACGCTAATTTCTTCGAGCAGCGCGCCACGGAGTACTCAAGGCGGCGAGCCGCGGGAGCTGGGACGGCGAAGACGGGGTGTGGGCGGCTTTCGGCCGCATGTAGGCAACCCGAACAGCAGTTGGTGCGTCCGCTCATGGTAACATCTCGGACGTTCGCGGAAGTCCGCTCTGCTGCTGTGCTTCCGGGGGTACAGCGGACATCAAGCGGCATGATCCATGCCGCTCGCAGTTATGATGGGGTAGACGCTCCGTCGGCGGCAGCGTCGCATCGCTCATTTCCAATGCGGCCGACCCACAGAGCGGGCGCCAACAGAGGACGCTCTACGAGGCTACCGTAGACGTTGCCGTCGTCAATGGAGAGCTTTGTGGTTACGAGATAGAGCGCTCGTGACAATCTGCTCCAGTTGCCTTCGCAGCAGAGCCTTTACAGCCAAGTGTTCGATCGCGTTACGCTCGTAGTATCGAGCTGGTTGAGATCGGAGCTCGCCGTCGTTGAAGCAGACGCTACCGTGGCGCTCAAGCCCCGGTCGACGCGCGGATCTCAATCCGTCAATCGACCCACTGGACCTGACACGCCTGCTTGTGGCGATCAAGGCGCTCACAATCTTGCAACGCCACGGGCTTTCGAAGGCCTTCCGCAGCTGTCCCGCAGGAAAACGCGTTCCGTCAGCTCGTCCAAAAAGTGTTGCCCGAACTTCTGAAAGTGGAAGCTCGAGGGCGTTGTCTGCGATGACATAGATGCGCTTCTGCTGATCGCTCCACCCGAGCGCGACGATGGACCGGCACCTCGGGGATGGCGAGGAGTTTGCCGCCGCGAGGATTGGCCTCGTCCAGCCCCACTGACGGATCGATGCCGTGATCTGCTCGATTTGCTCGGGCGAATGGTGCTCCGAATTCCGCTCATACGGCCGTAAACGGTTCGAAGAAGGCCGGTACTGCGCGGCGTTGGCACTGGTCTCGGTGAATGCGGTCGCCGCAACGACTACAATGAAAGCAACCTTTGGCAACGCGAGCTTCGTGGACATTCCCCAGTCTCGATTCGGCGCGACCAGAGCGGTCGACACGGTTCTTTGACGGAGGCTGTCCGAGACCGGTTCGAGCGCGTGGCTCCACGCCCGCGTGAGCCGCGAGCGGGGAGGGACGTTACGTCGCAACGAGATCGCGGAGCATGTAGGTCGCGCCTTCGCCGTAGCATGCGAGCTTTGCGCACAATTCCGCATTCGTCGTGACGGGCCGAAAGCCGAAACGTTCCCATAGCGGCCGCGTGGCGTAGACCGAGACCAGCGCGAGAGCCGCAATGCCTGACGAGCGCGCGAGTTTCTCGATCGTCGCGACATAAGGGTGTGCCACACCACCGCGGGTGTCGGGCAGCACGGCGACGTCGTGAACATAAAGGCAGTCCGCATCGTCGGGCAATCGTTCGAGCAAGCCGTCGAGCGGCGGGATCCGATGCTGCTTCCAGGGATAGGCGAGCCCGTAGCCGACGATCGCTTCGTCCGCGGCGAGCACGCGGCAGCCATTGGGACAAAGCCGCATCTTTTCCGCGAATACCTCAGGGCGCTCGAACAGATCAGGATGGATGCGCGCCGCGATTGCGCTGATCGCAGCAAGGTCGGACGCGCGGGCGGGACGCCAATGCGGTTTGCTCATATCGGTCTGTCGATCCGTCTTATTCATTCCAGTTTATTCCGTCGCGACGATGCGCGCAGCGAAGAATATATTTGCCACCATCTCAGGAGTACCACGCCCCTCGACTCCCGAATCGTGATCCAGCCCAGATATGCCTGGCGCTGGCCGTTAAGCGCCTCAGAAACTTTGCGAAGACATTGTTCATAACGTGCAAGGTTGGTCCCCCCGCACGCTGACAGGAGTCAGTTTTATGTGGGCAAAGCGAAGAGCGCCAGATATGCGCAAGGTCCGCGGTCCCGCGATTCCTGCCCAGACCGGTTGCATCGATAGGCCCCCGTAGACACTGTCCGTCGTCAGATGAATTGAGACTGATCAGGCATTTCGAGAAGAGAGGCTCTGGCTCATCAGGGGTTAGAGTTTAAGCTGCTTGCAATTGATGCTGCAAGCTGCGGTTTGCGATGGTGTTGCGCTTGATGCGTTTTCGCTCGGCGAGGATCGCCTCAGCCCTGCCGCAGTAGACCTCGGCAGGAGTGAGGTTGTCGATGTTCTCATGATAGCGGACGTGATTGTAGTGTTCGACGAAGGCCCGTATCTGTCGTTCGAGGTCGCCGGGCAGGTAGTAGTTGTCGAGCAGAATGCGGTTCTTCAAGGTCTGGTGCCAGCGCTCGATCTTTCCCTGGGTCTGGGGATGATACGGAGCGCCGCGCACATGTTGCATGCCCTTGTTTTCGAGCCAGCTGGCCAGATCGTCTGCCACGTAACTCGAGCCATTGTCGCTTAGAGGCCTCGGCCGATGTGCGACGGTGCCGTGGCCGAGGCCAGAGGCCACGAGTGCCTGGTCGAGCGTGGCCGTGACGTCGGCGGTAGCCATGGTGGGACCAAGCCGCCAGGCGACGATGTACCGCGAGAAGTCATCGAGCACGGTCGAGAGATAGTACCACCCCCATCCGGTGATCTTGAGTGGAGTAAGAAGCGCGAGCGCGCTTCTCCTCCCCGAACCGTACGTGCACCTTTCAGCGCATACGGCTCTCTGTTCAAGCTTGGCCCATGGCCATAGCAACATCATGATAGTGCGAGGTGACAGTGCTGCGGGCTTCCTTTCGGAGGATGTATGGATTTTCCTCCGGATTGCGCCACCGGAACTGCGCCTTCGGGCTTGAGACAAGCCGGTAAAGTGCTTTTCCGTCGGTCCCGCCGCGTTCATTCCGACCAAACACGAGCCAGGTTTTCGCCTTGCCCGGTTCCGGGGTTCGGTACCATTTCCGCATCAAAGGTTTGATGCGAGATCGGTATTTGTGCCCCAGCCAATGCGCCATTTTCCAGAATACGACATGGTCGATGCGCCGGAATACGTACGCGGTGAAGTCGGTGAACTTGTAGAACGCTGCCCATCCCGCCAGTTGACGGTTCAGGCCAGCGATCATGTCGACCGTGCCAGTGGGCGTAGCCTGCCGTTGGTTTTCGGGATATAGATTCGCTTCACCGGCTGGGGGCGATAACTATCGTCCAGCAGGCTTTTCCGCAGGTCATCCAGATGCTGATCCAGTCTGACCTGCAGTCGTTGCTTATCCATTCCGTCAATGCCCGGTGTTCGTGCGCCACTTGACGCCAGAACAATCTGAGCGGCCTCGGCAAGCCATTCCCGGTTGGCAATCAGCCGAAGGAGCCGATCGAACCTTCGGTTCGAATCGCTCTCGGCCCATGTCGCGAGCTTGTGCTGCATTTCACTGATTATCAAAGGTCTTCACCTCGTTCGGTCAGGTAGTTTGCACTCCAAGCAGTTTGAACTGTTCCCCTTCGCCATGTGGCAGGCTTTCCCTGCCGCGGACTACTACGGGAACTCCGCCAGCATGGTGGACATCAGGGTCAACTCCCTTGCGACGCAGAGCATCGTGGGCATTCCATCATGCCTTCCCTCGTTCATATACTGGACGTCATCGTATTGGTGAGGCTGCCGGTCGCAGTCTTTTCCCTTGCTTTCCGCAAGTCGATGCCGAGGCCATGGTCTGGCTGCGTTCTCCCCATGCCCCCTCGCGAGCGTCCTTACATCTGGGCTCGCGTTCGGATGCAGGCCGTCATATCTGTCCGGCGACATCATCAGCATTCCACCTGTTAAGCCGTGTAGACGGAGGCGACATTTCAGCCCTCAGATGCGGGTGAACCGGTTCGTGTTCCTCAACCTTCCAATACTTCAGCCTCGGGGACCATCTCGGCTTAACGGCTTCGCCTCAATCCCCTTTACCTGCGGGCTACGTCACCCTGCCAGTTGACGACAGGTCACCGCCGCTTGGGCTCATGTCCCCTCACAGCAGGGAACAAGTCATTTTTTTTCAGTCCTCCTTTCTCTTTTGCATTCCAGTCATACGCTTCCCCAACTGCGGGGCGAGGCGCACGGTAGGTGAAGTCGGTCTGCCAGAGCTGATTGACGGCGGTCTTGTCCTTGAACTCGTTTCGCCGCCTTGATCACCACATAGGCCGGGCTGGTGATGAGGTCATACACACCAACATCAGAGGTTCGGACTACTACCACTAAAAGGGAAGAAAATGCTGACACACCCCACACTCCGCTTGCTTACCCAGCTCGGCCTTACCGGCATGGCCGAGGCCTCACGAGCCTCGCAGACAACGAGGAGGCCCATGGTCTCGCTCACGCCGAATGGCTGGCGTTGCTGCTGGATCATGAAGCGACCTGGCGTAACAACCGGCGCCTGGCGCTTCGTCTTCGTAAGGCAAAGCTGCGTCATCATGCCGTGCCCGAGGATATCGACTACCGCGCCTCCCGTGGGCTCGACCGCCGCTTGTTCGACATGCTGCTCAGGGGAGACTGGATCAAGAACCATGAGAATTGCGCCATTGTCGGGCCAACCGGCGTCGGGAAAAGCTGGCTTGGTTGTGCGCTTGGTCACAAGGCCTGCCGGGAAAACCACTCTGTACTTTACACCCGGCTGCCGCGGTTGTTCGAAGAACTCGACCTTGCCCGGGGCGATGGCCGACTCGCTTCGCGGATGAAGAGCATCGCCGCCGTCGAGCTACTGATTTTGGACTTATGTGCAGCGCGCAATGATGTGGAGCGATATAGATCTCCCCGCTATTAACAGCCGCTTCGACCGTCCCTACTCAACATAACTGACGACGGTAGCGTGGTTCTCTCTCGTTCATCCGAAGGAGGCAACCATGCTCGAACACTTATTCCGGAAGGTTCACGCGGGTTACACGGCATCGCCCAATGGCACTTTGTTGGAAGATTTCGCTACTTGGCTCATCTCGGCTGGCTACGCCCGATCTACGGCCTGCCACCACGTACGAGGCCTAAAAGAAGCTCTCGACCGGATGTGTTCAGCGCGGCTTGATTGCGATAGCGGCGTTTCAGGAGTGGTCTTGTCGCAGGCATTTGCCCCCGCATCATTGCAAGGCACCCGACGCGCCGTTGAACGTTTTCTCATCGCGAGACGGCTGTTCGTCAAAGAACCAATACCAGAGCCGTTCTCAGCACTTCTTGGTCGCTACAGATGGCATCTATCGGAGGTGCGTGGTCTTACTAGCGCGACCCTGGAACAGCATATCGCAACAGTGAAGAGCTTGCTCGCGCACGCTTTGCCAGCTGGCGCCCCGCTGCATGCGTTGTCAGCTGCCACAGTCGATCGGTTCGTAATGACCAAAGCGCAGCGCCTTAAGCGACAAACCCTACAGCACGTTGTCGCTCGCCTTCGTGCCTTTCTTAGGTTTTGCTTCGACCAGGGCGAGATCCGGCAACGGCTCGACGCAATTGACGCGCCGCGCGCCTACCGAGGTGAACGACCGCCTCGAGCTCTGGCTTGGCCGCTTGTAAAGCGGCTGCTGCGCTCCATCGACCGATCGGAGCGGCTTGGCTGGCGAGACTATGCGATCCTCCATTTGATGGCGCATTACGGCCTGCGGCCCTCCGAGATCATCGCACTGACGCTTGGTTCAATCGATTGGGATAGCCGTACGCTCCGCGTCAAGCAGTGCAAGACCAGATCAGATCTCGCGCTTCCTCTAGCCGAACAAACCATACGCATTCTCAGGCGCTATCTGCGCCGCGGCCGGCCCGGCGGGGCGCATCGTGAACTTTTCCTCCGCGCAAGCACCCCGGTAGGTCCCCTCACGCACTACGCCATAGGCGATCTCTACCAGAAGCGCGCACGTCAGAGCGGTCTGCCGCTGCAGGATACATCCTCCTACTGCCTGCGCCATTCGTTTGCGATGCGTCTGCTCGATCGTGGTGTCGGCGTCAAGGTGATCGGTGATCTGCTGGGTCACCACACCCTGGAGAGCACCTGTGTCTATCTCCGGCTGCAGACCGGGGCCCTGCGAGAGGTCGCGCTTCCTCTGCCAACGGCGACCATCGGCATCGAGGAGGACGCAGCATGAGCGCGACCTTATCGGCGAGCCCGTTCAACCAAGTGGTTGACCGTTATTTGCAGAGGCAACGTTCACTTGGGCGCGGCTATGTAATCGACGCTCTGCGTCTATTTATGGAGAAGAACACCTGTACTGACCTCGATCAAGCGCTCTTCGAGGGATGGTGCGTGTCACAAGGTCATCTTTCCGCAAGCACACGGCGCAATCGCCAGCGTATCGTGCGCAACTTTTGTCTCTATCGTCAGCGTACCGAGCCAAGTTGCTTCGTTCCGGATATCAATCGCTTCCCACGTCGTAGCCCCCATGCACCGCCGGTCATCTTTGGGGCGGCCGAAGTCGCCAGGATGTTGGCCATAGCCGATCGTTTGGCTCCGACATCAAGTTCGCCGCTGCGACCAGCGGTGATGCGACTTGCCGTGGTCCTGCTCTACACCGCGGGGCTCCGTAGGGGCGAACTGCTACGTCTCACCTTGGCCGACGTCGATGCCCGCCATGGCATTTTGCACATTCGTGCGTCGAAGTTCCACAAGTCGCGGATCGTCCCGTTGTCGCCGGATGCCTGTCGGGAGCTGAGGTTGTACCTCAGGAAGCGGTTTCGATCACCTCTGAGCCATTCGGCGGATTCACCCTTGCTTTGCAATACCAAGGGGCGCGTGCGCGGTTACACAGGTACCGGCCTGCGGGAAGGCGTCCAAACGCTATTCCAAGTCGCCAACGTTCGGGGCCCCGACGGGCGAATCCCGCGGGTGCATGACTTTCGCCATAGCTTTGCCGTTGGATCGCTGTTGCGATGGTACCAGCAAGGGGCGGATGTCCAATCCAATCTGCCAAAGCTTGCGATGTACATGGGGCACGTCTCAATTGTTTCGACGACCTATTACCTCCGTTGGATTCCACAACTTTCTGCTGCGGCCAGCGATCGGCTCGAGAGGCATTTCGGCCACCTCATCACAGGAGGTGCCGCATGAGATCCCAAAGACCTAACGAGCTCGGCAAGAGCATCGAGCGCTTCTTCCGGGAGTATCTGCCGACGCTCCGGGGTACCAGCGGGCACACCATACGCAACTACCGGGATGCGATCGTTCTGTTCCTTCGCTTTACTTCGTCGCAAACGGCCAAGGCTATCGAGGATCTCGATCTCGTAGATTTCACGGCGAAGCAGGTTCAGGACTTCCTGGCGTTTCTGGAGGCCGAGCGTCACAATGGAGTAGCCACTCGCAATGCGCGGCTGGCGGCGCTGCATAAGTTCGCTCGCTTTCTCGCAACCGAACAGCCCGCCTATCTCGCCGAACTGCAGCGCGTGCTAGGCGTACCGTTCAAACGCGGCGCGCGGAGCAAGCCGATCGAATACCTTGAGCCGCAGGAAGTCGAAGCGTTGCTCAAATCGATCGATCGCTCCACGCCAGCGGGTAAGCGCGACTATGCGTTGTTCGCACTGATGCTCAACACGGGTGCTCGCGTTCAGGAGATTCTTGATCTGCGGCTGTGCGACATCCGCACCGATCCTCCTCATCAAGTCTGGCTGCGCGGCAAGGGCGACAAAACGCGATTGTGTCCAGTTTGGCCGCAAACCGCACGACTTCTGCAAGAACTGTCGAACAGTGTTGCTCATTCGGGAGGCCGCGACGCTCCGCTGTTCGTGAACCGCCAGGGCAACAAGTTGACCCGCTTTGGCGTTCGTTACCTGCTCAAGAAGCACATCACGGCCGGAGCCAACGCAACCCGCACGCTGCAGCAGAAGCGGATCCATCCCCATTCCTTGCGGCACACGACCGCCATCTTTCTCCTGAAGGCGGGAGTCGACTTCGCGACCATCAGCCAATGGCTTGGGCATTCGTCGCTGAACACAACCATGACCTATGCAAGGGCGGACATCGATCTAAAACGCCAAGCGCTTATGCAGGTGTTCCCCGAGATCCTCTCACCGCCTCGCGCCGGGCACGTCTCTTCTGCGGCGATCAACATTGTTGATTGGTTGAGAAGGCTATTACCTACAGGGTAAATTATGTGGAGTTGGGGGCTGTCAAAAACCGGACCAGCGCTGATTGTCAACCCTCAACTCCACATCACTGCGCGCTGCACATAAGTCCAATCACGTTGAGCTCAACGTGATTGGACGACTGGGGCCTAAAGGCTATCGACGCCAATGCCCGTCATTATCTGCTCGAAATCCTTGAAGACCGCTACGGACGTCGATCAACACTCGTCACCAGCCAGCTCCCAATTGCCAAATGGCATGAGCTCATAAACGAGCCGATGAGTTCATGATGCCTCCTTCTTCGAACGCTTGGTGCGTCGTACCCGCTTGCGAAGCTGACGGATTTGGTCGTCTGAGAGCTCGATCTGCCATGGCTGGCCTTTGGTTAACTGACGACCTGCCAGCAATCCGCGCGCGAGATAATCGAACACCGTTTGCGGGGTTACGCCGAGCTGAGCCGCGGCGCCCTGAATCGAGAAGCTCCCATCGGGCCAGCGCATCGGATTCTTGTCCACGCCGTTGATTTTGACGGTAGGAATGCCCCAGCGGGTCCGCAACAGCCAGACATTCTCGCCTTTGAAGGCGCAGGCTCGGGCCGCGACGAAGCCTTCCTGATTGAGTATTGCCGCGATCTCGCCATCCATCTTGTGTTCAGCGTTCAACTCGACGATCCGTTGCCGCAACCGATCAATGTCGATGTAGTCGCGGTAGGTCTGAACGCGCCGTTGCACGTGATGCTCGCTGGTTGCGCCGGTCTGCCAGACGATCTTGAGCCACACCTGACCTCGGGTCCGCTTCTGATCAAGAACGACTTCGCGGATCACAAATCGCAGAATGCGCTTGCGATCGGCTGCCGACGTGGTGGCCGCGTTCCAAATCCGCGGCAGGTTCTCGCCGAGCGCTTGTAGCCCTGCGCGTTCCGCCGGGCCAATCAGAAGCGGCTCTTGCGCGCGCCAACGCGCATGCTCCTGCTCGACCGCCTCGACGACACGCAGCCTCTCTTCCCAAGCCCGCTCAAGTGAGCGCGCCACAAGACGGTTCTCGGGCTCTAGGGCGTCATACTGGCGCCGAGCGCGCTCGGCCTCGTAGCGGGCGCGCTCCACGCGAAGCGCCCACTGGCGCTCGAGCTGACGGCTCTCCTGCTCCAGTTGGCCCGCGGCTGCGAGTGCGATCTCAATCTGATCTGGCACCAGGGCATCGAGGGCTATCCGCTCAACCAGCGCGTCAACCGCCAAGGCCCGGACTTCCTGGCACATTGCACTGCCTTGCTGGTCCCGATCCGAGCGGCAGCAATAGACCGGATAGTCGGCATGCGGGCCCGTGTAGCGCATGCTCATGCGCCGTCCACAACGACCGCAGACCGCAATTCCTTGTAACAGGGCTGCCCCCTTGCGCGGTACGCCAGAGTGTCCTGCCTCATAGCGGCAGACGTTATCTGCCAGTCGCCCCTGGTTGACCATGAACTCCTCCCAGCTGATATAGCCTGGGTGAGCGGCGTGGAGGCAAACCGCCCAATCCGCGATCGCCACCTTGACCGTTCCCGTCAGCGATCCCGGCCGGCATCGGCTCGGATCCTTTTGCCGGCGGCCATAAACATACGCCCCAGCATAGGCCGGATTCTGAAGGATATTAAGGACGCGTGCACTATCTGGCGCACGCCAGACGACCTCGTGTGGAGATGGTCCAAGCAGCGGCCGAACCGGCAAGGACAATCCATTCCTGTCCAGGTAACGCATCACACGGCGCGCGCTTTGCAGTTCCCGGAATTTGGCAAACACCAGATGAAGACGGGCCTGCACCTCCTCATCGGGATTGAGAACAATTGTGCCCGCTCGATCATAGGCGAGCCCGCCTGGCAGCGGCAGCCGCAGTTCGCCCCGCGCCGCCTTCTGGCGTTCGCCTTGGTGAAGGCGCATCCGAAGCTGATGCAACTCCGCCTCGCTCATGATGCCGGACAAGCCCAACAGCAGGCGGTCGTGATAGGCGCGCGGATCGTAAAGTCGTTCGCCATCCGCAATGACCACGCCGAACACCGAGCACAGTTCGAGAAGCTGATGCCAGTCCCGGTTATTGCGGGCCAGGCGCGAAGCGTCGAGGCTCACCACAAGCCCGGCGTTGCCAAGGCCGATCTCGGCAATCAGCTTCTGGAAACCATGACGATCCACGCCGCCAGCACCGGATTTGCCCAGATCCTCGTCAATGACCTGGACGCGCTCCGGCGGCCAGCCCAGACCGATGGCGCGATCGACGAGGCGGTACTGCAGCTCCGTGCTCTCCTGGTGCTGGCGCACCTGGTTCACGGATGACTGCCGCACGTAAACATAGGCCAACTTGGCCCGGTGTGCGGTCGTGAGCCGCCCGTCAGCGGCGTTCGAGCTGATCAGCACGACCCAGTCCCCTTCCGGGCGCGCCGGGAACCGCTTGCATTCGCCGCAGCAGTGTGGCGAGGATTTGAGCGATCTGGGTTTGCGTCGCGGTCGACAGATTCGGCCACAGGCGCGGAATGTCGGCCGTCGGACGGCCGGGTGGATTTGCCAACGTCGGCAGGGGTCGATACGCAACGCGACCTGGAAGCGGTCGGTGGGGCATCGCGAATCACCTTCTCGTCGAGAAGGTTCAGACTCGCGCCCAAATGTTGCATCAATGGGATCAGCGTACGGACACTGATGCGTGGCAGATCGGCCGCGTTCGGGCGGGAAGCGATCGACGTCTCGGCAAGGTCCGTCGACGCGATCCGAACCCCCCGCCGCCGTCCGTCCGGCAGCGCGACAACGACGTAGGCGGGACCGCGCCCCGACCGCTCCTTCAGCACCTCAAGCCGGGGCCCCAACAGAAAATGATGCGGGTCGGTGATCGTGACGTGAGACACGACCCGTTCCAAAATAGGGGTACTCTGTCGTGTTCGGCGACCCAACTTACGCTGATGCCATACTTGATCGCCTGCTTCACAACGCTCACAAGCTCGAACTGAACGGTGACTCCATGCGTCGCCCGCCGGCTCTTCCTCGGCCTTGATTACATCGTCGGCCGATGAAGACTGCGACTGCCGCCCGCGAAGCTGACTGGCCGCTACGGCACCGTTGGGGGTGCGCGTCCAGTCAGCTTCGCTCCGTCGAGCGACACCATCAAACATGAGACCTGATCGCTTCGGCAGCCGCTTGACCGCGGGCTAACGATAGTGCCAATTGCCTTTAACGATCGGGGGCTTCACATGCGCGCGATCAGATTGGAACGCTGCGCGGCATCAGATTGGAATACCTGCGCGCGATCATTGGAATCCGCAATAAGGCCGTTTCGGGAGGGGCGATCAAGCTCATGCGGGTCTGTACTCATGATGACATCAGGGGCCCCCGAGGTCTGTCGCTCGCTGCAAAGCTGAAGGACGAATAGTATCGGCGATCAGGTCGCTTCCGAACTCAGCAGGCCCCGCGAAGAGATGCTGAAGTCACCGATGACGGGGCGAGCTGAGCCGCCTATTCCAAGAAGGCGAGACGCGACTGGTCGAGACTATCAGTCGGGGATCGTGGGACTGACTCCCGAGTGGAGGGCGATCGTCCCCGCGGACACAGATCAGTTTTCGCGTTGTCCCTTCGACTTTGGCAGCGCCTTCTCCTGCTGCTTTAGTCGAGCAATAGCCTCGTCCACCTGCGCTTGGCGAACAGCTCGGCGCCTCTCATTGAACTGCTTGTATTGCTCGACAGCGTGGGCCTTGGCATCGCCGGTCTTCACGCTGCCGCCTCCCCGGAGAACACTCCTGCCGAGAGACTGCAATTGACCCTCTAGCAATGTTTCGATTTCTGCCATCGTGCTGATACGACCGATATCCAGTTGATCTCCAGTTTCTCGGTCAGCTTGATCATGTGCACCGGCGGCGCGTAGCGGCCCGCCGCCGGGGGACCGGCAGACTGGGCATGCCACGAAAAGCCCGGCAGACACGCCTGCCGGGCTAATTCGCAAATATGATCACGTAATTGGATACGGCGATTAAAAGCCAAATCTTGTTACGCGGAAATGAAATTCGCGTCAGTAAGAATGCGGAGACCCCACGGGGGCGCACAGGTGTGCACCGGGGTGAGCACTACCTGAAGGTTGACGTCACGTTTCCTCCTTCGGCCGATGCGCTCAGCCCCTTCCGCCTGCTTCTGAAACTGCTTGGCTTCCTTCACCGTCCGAACTTCCGGAGCACCAGGCAGCCCGTTGAAGGTTCTCTAGCTGTTTCAGTTGGAACAAATTCGCCGCGACCTAGTTCCGTCCGCCAACCTTTCTCGCCCGGTGGAGTGACGGGCGCCCTCAAAATGCCGGGCGTGTTATCCGAGTCGCACGCGTGAACATGATTTTCCTGATCATGCTGCGCTATCCATCATCACGTCCAACGGGGCCATGTGATGCACTGGCCGGGTTCTTGGTCGTTGTCTGCTGCCGCGGTAAGCGCTCTGGGTCTGGGAAGCGACTATCCGCTCCACCGCTGGGGCTGGGGGCGTAGAGCGGCGGAGCGGTAGCCACCAGAGGCGCCGTGTCGCCTCCGGTAGGGGCATCGCGGAGGGGCGGCCGCGAACGAGATCGGAGAACGTTGGCGCATCGCGGGCAAGCTGGCTGAGACGGCGGTCGGTTGACTTGCCCGACTTATGCGAGATGATGCTGGAGGAACGTGCATGCGGCAAGCTTGCACCCAGAATCGTCCGCTCGCCCATTCATGCAAGCTGCTACGGCGCTTGCCTATGGCCGGACACGCAGCAGAAATTGTCGGTTGGTGCCGGCGCCGCGTTCTTCAACCAACAGCGCGGGGTTGCACCTTGCCAGCCACTGCGGGCGAAGGTCCACGCCGCGCAGCCCGAATTGGCCTGGCAAGCACCCTGGCAGTTCTCAGGAACGCTGTTCGCCGGCAGAGAGAAGCTGCCGATATCGGCGCCTAACCGGTCCTTCCCATACTCGATGGACTGGGCGAGGGCCGGAGCGCTAAGGAGAGCTAGCGCCAAAGCGACGAGGGGGGCTTTCATCTCATTAATCCTCCTACATGGTGTGCACTGATCTGTGTGCACTGATCTGATTTTTGTTCGTTAGAAGCTCGCCTGCCAGCGCACCTGCGGCGAGAGATGCGGGGAGGGAGCCTCGGTTTGAGCATGGCCGCAGATAGGTGCCGCTGGGCTCACACTGGCAATCGAGCACGGCTGGGCCAGTGATGCACGATAGCGGGACATTGTGTCCTCCTGTTTGTCGCCGGCTCTGCATCCGTCATATGGGCTTTGCAGGATTTACGTCAGCTTGAGGCGGCGAGTTGTCGTGCTTTCGTGCGACCAAGAGAAGGGGACGGCTCCGGCACCGCGGCTTCGGAGGACCTGCGGGCCGGAGCCGCCTGCTTGCTGCCCAGGATACCGGCGCCCCCCGTTCGGAGGTCCGTTGGCGGCAGCAGCTCCGATCAAGCCAATTGCGAAAGGAGCTTCCGTTTCAATCATAGAGCTACTCCTCACGATCGAATCTGATTTCCGCATGTTTAGGGACGCAGCGGATGCTCCTAAGTGAGCGAGTGCGATCGGAGTGGCACCCGTCCCAACATGCCATTTCATGCCGGCTCGTGCCGGTCGGGTTCAGAGAGTAGAAGAGGCGGACCCGGCGCAGAGTAGATGCGCTGGGTACACGCGCTGGGTCCGCCCCTACATCACCGGTTGCTTCGTGATGCTCCTTGCACGAAGCAAGCGGCGTGCCGCACTGAAATTGCGGCGCTTCTGCAAGCGCTTGATACAAGTCTCGTCGAGACGCTTGAATCGTGCGTCGCGTCACGTGCAGGAATTGTCTCAAGGCTGACGATCGGCGCTGCGTCATATCCGACAAGGTCGGTTGTGAGTTCGGTGGCCTACACAGCCCGGCAATCGTTGGCTCGGGGCATCGCGCGGCGCGAGCGCCGTACCGCTGGTTGATTTGGATCAAAGCGGCATGTGCCGTTCTTGAGGTAATCTTCAACAGCGGAAATCAGATTTCAAGTGGCGGCCGTCCACGCGCTTCTTTCACCATCAAGCGCTAAGCTTCTAAGTAGGGCACGGAATGCCGGAAGGCTTCGATGCTGTCCCCAGTCCTGATTACCCTTACGATCGTTGTCATCGTAGTGATGGCTTACTCGTGGGTACGAAGTTGACAGAGCGGCGTAATGACGAAGCCCCGTGGGGCACCTCTTCCTTTTCGTACCCCAGTCATCTTCATTTCGCGACCATTGCGATTAAAGGCCCTTCCTGAGGATGTGCGATCCCGTTACGTGTGTGCACATCGAACGATCGCCCGCGCCCGACTCATCCGCGACACCACCGACGCCATCCGTCATCGGCCTTCCCGTAGCGCGGCGCTCGGGGCATATGAAAAAGCTAGTAGGAATCCGCTATATATCCGTCGACAAAAGGAGATCCCTTCACCTGCAATGGCTTGCATTTGAAAATAGCGCGGATTGAAGGGTTAAATGACCTCCGGGTGTCGAAGACACCGGACAGCGTCGGCAGGCCCTCCGGAATCACCGTATTTTAAGGGGGCCGCCTAGTGTTCTGTCTCGCAAATCAGTTTAAATAAATGGTTGCTGCAGGCAAGCGGGAGCTGAGGGATGGCGCGGCCAGTCAAGATGATCACTGCGAGTGAGGAGGTGCGGGCGGAATTGCAGCGCAGGACCAAGGCGTCGACCAGTGCGCATCGTGACCGCTTCCGAGCGAACATCATCCTGCTGCGTCTGGAAGGACTGAAGATCGAGAGTGTCGCCGAGCGGTTGAAGACATCGATGCCCACGGTGTCGACATGGTCCGCGCGCTTCGAGACCCACGGCCTCGACGGTCTCAATGACAAGGTCGGTCGCGGGCGCAAGCCGTCGATACCACAGAAGAAAATCGAGCGTGTTGTCGCCGAAGTCACGCGTCCGCCGAAGAGCCGCAAGCGCTGGAGCGTGCGCAGCATGGGCCGCCACGCCGGTATATCGCACAGCACCGTGCAGCGTATCTGGTCGAAGAACGGTTTGAAGCCGCATGTCGTGAAGACGTTCAAGCTCTCGAACGATCCAAAATTCGAAGAAAAGTTCTGGGACGTGATCGGGCTCTATCTCGATCCACCGGCCAAGGCTCTGGTGTTATGTTGCGACGAGAAAAGCCAATGCCGGGCTCTGGAGCGTACTCAGCTCGGTCTGCCGCTTGCGCCGAAACGCCCCCGCACGATGACCCACGACTACATCCGGCACGGCACGATCACATTGTTTGCCGCACTCGATGCGATGAAAGGCAAGCTGATCACGCGCACCGAGCAGCGCCACACCCACGTCGAATGGCTGAGATTCCTGAAGCAGATCGACCGCGAAACGCCCAAGGAACTCGATGTCCATCTGATCCAGGACAACTATGCCACTCATAAGCTTGACTTTTGCCAATTTTGGCGTGGGTCTATCGACCGCGCGCGATGCGGAACATGGGATCGTTCTCTACGATCTCGTGAGCGCTGGTCAACATGAGTTTCATGCGCCCCATGTTGCCGAAGGGCGTCCAACGATCTTTGACGTTCGACCAATAAAAGAGCTCGAAGCGGTCGGTATCTGGGATCGGTCGCAGCCGGGCAATCGGATTTGAGCTGCGGCGATCGAGAATCGTATAGGCGCTGCCGCGCTTTTCCACGTTGTGATGCGTGAACTGGGCCGCGATCTGGGCAAGGACGGGGTCGGGCTTGGACATGACGGTCAATGTGCGCGACGACCGATGGGCATGCCAAGATGCATGAACCTGCCGATTCAATTTGTCGCACACCGGCAAGATTGCCGCGATTCACCGCGCCGATTCTACGGATGCGATGCAACCGTCCCGTCTTCTCCCCAGTTCTTCTGATCCGCTCCCACCTCGCTTTGTGGCCCGGCTGGCCGGCTTTGCCGACGTGTTCACGCGCCCAACCTGGTCGCACGTGCCGTTGCTGCTGGCCGGCGCTATCCTGGCGCCTGGCCGGCGCACCGTCGCGGCGGCTCTGCGCTTTCTGGGGCGAGATCGCGAGCCCGACTTCTGCACCTTTCACCGCATCCTCAACCGTGCGGCATGGTCGTCGCGGGCGGCCGCAGGACGTCTCCTTGTCGTGCTGGTCCGCAGCCTGGGTGCCCGCGCACGGCCCGGGTGATCGGGCTCGATGACACCATCGAGCGGCGCTGGGGCACCAAGATCAGCGCCCGTGGCATCTATCGTGATCCGGTCCGCTCCTCCAAGGGGCATTTCGTCAAGGCCAGCGGTTTGCGCTGGCTGTCCGCCATGCTGTTGGTGCGCGTGCCATGGGCCGACCGCATCATGGCGCTCCTCCTTTCTGACCCTGCTGGCCCCGTCCAAACGCTTCTATGCCGGCAGACCGAGACAGCCCAAGACCCTGCTCGACCGGGCCCGCCAAGCCGTCTTGCAGATCAGTCGCTGGCTTCCTGGACGCTCTATCGTGCTCGTCGCTGACAGTGCGTTTGCGGCCGTCGAATTCCTCGCCGCCATTCACAGCCGTGTCTGCGTCGTCACCCGCTTGCGGATGGACGCCAACCTGTTCGACTTCCCGCCGCCAAAACCCAAGGGCCGCGGTCGGCCGCCGATCAAAGGCAAGGCGCAGAAGAAGCTGTCCGCCGTCGTCAAGGATCGCAAGGTCCGCTGGCGGGGCTGCCACATCAGCCTCTGGAATGGCCGAACCAATCGCCTCGTCGAGATCGCTACCGGTACCGCCCTCTGGTATCGAAGCGGCGTCAAGCCGCTGCCCATCCGTTGGCTCCTCGTCCGTGATCCGATCGGGGAACTCGAACCGCAAGCATTCCTCGCCACCGACCTCAACGCCAAGCCGCACGACATCCTCGCCTGGTTCGTCAGCCGCTGGCAGCTTGAAGTCACCTTCGAGGAAGCTCGCGCTCACCTCGGTGTCGAGACCCAGCGCCAGTGGTCGGACAAGGCCATTCTGCGGACCACGCCGATCTTGCTCGGCCTGTATTCCCTCGTCACACTATGGACGCACGACCTCGCAAAGGCGCGCAAGCTCAAGCCCAGAACCACCGCCTGGTATCCGAAATCAGTCCTCACCTTCGGCGATGCGATCGCGGCGGTCCGACGCGAAATATGGGCTCATCAAATTTCCTTCATGTCCCGGCCTCACCGAGATGCCATAGAAATTCCCCGCCATATCTGGCACCGCATGCAGGACGCTCTCGCCCACGCTGCCTAATTCGGCCAAAGTCAAGCTTTGCCGTCGTATCGCTGCCGGCTCACGCGCAGTTATCAGCCCCGTCTATATGGGTGAACCAAAGAGGCTCGGTCCTTTCGATCCAAACGCTGGACGCATTGACAGGCAATTTCACAGGAACGTATGTGAATAACGCGGCTGGATTTTCTTGCCGAGGACAGCCTTACGCTATGGCGGGTAAGGTCGCGACGAGCAAAATAGATTTCTACGTCAATTGGACATCACCCACAGCGCCGAACTGCAGAACAATCACGATCTGGAATGGCCGTATAGCCGGTGACACAATTCCAACTCGCTGGAAGCTGTACTATGTAGGGTCGGACTGGAACTTCCACAGAATGATCGGCGGGGACCTCTTTACGAAGAGGTAGACCAACAGCGAACCGGCACTATGATGGCGGGGGCTTAAGGCGCGTTGGCTGGCCCGTGACAGCTCGGTTGCCTTCGATCTTCTTCAGCAATAGTTTGCGTAGGAACGCCGGTTCGGCAATTTGAATTTCCTTGCCATCACGCAGTCTGCCGATCGCGGCAAACAGCTTGCGAATATCATACGTCGAGTTGAACACCTCCGGTACACCGCGTTCGATTGGGAGAAGTGTGTAGGCAGCCTCCATCGCCGTGCGAACCGAATATTCGGTCGTGAAGACACAATCTCGCTCGGCTGATTCCGCGAATTGCCCGATGAAGGCGAAATTGACGGCCCCCTTAGGCACAACATCTGGCCGGTCACCCGCCCGCCGCGGCATGAAAAGAGAGGTGACGTAGGGCATCATCACCGGCACCGTGTTTGCACCCGTCGCGGCGAGTTCCGGTACGTCCTCAACAGGCACACCGAGGTGATAGAGCCATTCCTGCGTGATCTCCTCGCCTGTGCAGGCTTGCATCGGTTTCTTCGCGAAATCGCCGGCTTTGTAGACGAAGAGGCCATAGAGCCAGACGACGATCTGGTCGCTGGGCTGGTGCTTGAAGTGCGGCTGGCGGTTTACAGTCCAACTAAGCAGCCAGCTCGAATCTTTCGCGGTAACGATCCCTCCCGTGACGACCTTGCCACTGAACGGATCGCGTTTGGCGACCTTGGCGATATATTTCGGAATGCGCGCGTCCAGGGTCGTGACCGTCGCCGATTCCCATTTGGTTGCAGGAATATTGCCGCCGAACACGTCGGGGCGGCCGAAGGCGACGTCCTTGGCCGCAATACGCCGCCACAGATCCCAGGCGGGCGCCGGGCCTTCGTCGAGCCTGGCAGGCGTGTGATGGTCGCCGTTGTCCGAGTTTTCGGTCAGCGACCCGATCGTCATGAATACAAGATCGTCGGTGCCGAGATCGACTCCGCCCGCGACGCCACCCTCCAGCCAGTGGATGCGTGTGGCCTGCTTGCATCCGGGCTGTATCTCGAAATCGACATCGCTGACTTCGACCCCGTAGCGGAAGGCGACGCCCTGCTCCTCCAGCCATTTGCAGAGCGGCAGAACGAGCGATTCGTATGGGTTGTACTTGGTGAACTTCAGTGCGCTGAAATCTGGCAGGCCGCCGATATGGTGGATGAACCGGTGCAGGTAGAGCTTCATTTCCAGGGCGGAATGCCATTCCTCAAAAGCGAACATCGTCCGCCAGTAGAGCCAAAAATTACTGCTCAGAAACTCCTTCCCGAACACTTCGTCGATGCGCTTGTTCTCCATCTCCTCACGGCTAGCCAAAAAGATGGCGAGCAGCTCCTTCTGGGCCTTGTCCGTCAGCGTGAAGAGGCCGTCGGTATGCGCATCCTGTCCCCGGCTCACCGTCGCCCTCTGCAGCGAGTAGTTCGGATCATCCTTGTTCAACCAGTATAATTCGTCGAACACGCTGGCGCCTTCGATTTCCAGCGAGGGGATCGACCGCAACAAATCCCATAGACACTCGAAATGATCCTCGATCTCGCGGCCGCCTCGGATCACGAAGCCCCTTTCCGGCTCCTGGCTACCATCGAGCGCCCCGCCTGGTCGTTTCAGCCGTTCGAGGATGGTGATCCGGTCCCCACGTATATGCCCGTCGCGGATCAGGAAGGCCGCGCCGGCAAGCGCCGCCAGGCCCGCACCGATGAACCACGCCGTCTTGTTGTCCGCACTGTTGGGTTTGCGGGGGCGGGCAAAAGCTTCGTAATTTCCGCTGCTGTAATACATGGCAACAATCTATCCGATTGGATTGGACGATCTCCCGGTGACATAACTGAACTTGTCGCCCTCTCGGCGACCAGTAGGCAAGCGTGAGCCGCACCCATCCCGCGAGCCCCGCCAGTCGGCAGAATGACTTTTTCGTTCACGCGTCCCATGACACGGTCCTTGTTTTGTGTCGTCGATCAGCGGCGGTACAGCGTGTTCCAGGCATCCAAGAAGACACGAGGGTCATGCTGGCCCTTGTAGAATGGTGAGATGGGACGCTTGACGCCGCGCAATCCGAATACGGCGATCTGGGCCGCGCGGACGGAATATTCGACGGTAAAGACAACGTCGTCGGGAATCTCGCAGAACTGGCCGATGAAGGCGAGGTTGCGTGATCCGATGGGAATGACCTTCGGGCGGTCTCCTTCCGTGCGCGGCATGAACTGGGCCGTGACATAGGGCATCATCGCCGTCACGACGCGCGAAGTGTCCAGAACGTGCGCAATGCTCTCTGCGAATCGCAGGTGCATCAGCAGCTCGATCAAGATCTCGCGGCCCGTGCACTCCGACATCGGCTTGCGCACGAAGTTGCCCGGCCTGTCCGGGAAGAGACCATAACCCCACCAGACCCAAACATGCTTCGGCTGCTCGTAATAGTGCGGTTGATGATTGAGGACGACGGTCAGCAGCCAACTGGAATCCTTGATCGTTACCAGGCCGCCCTTGCCAGCCTTGCTGCCGGAGAAGATTTCAAGCCGATCGAAGAAGGTCGGGTCGTCGGCCGTGACCGTGAAGGATTCCCATTTCGACTGGGCGATATTGGAGACGAAGGCGGCGGGGCGACCGAAGTCCGGACTTTTGGCAGCCAAGCGTTCCCACAACTTCCACGAACCGCCGCTTCGCTTAGTCCTCAGCAGTGAGACCGTCTCCATTGACCCATAGCTGGTATCCGAGGTCATTGAACCGTTGGTGACGAACACCAAATCCTGTTCCGCCAGGTCGATGGCGCGGTCCTCGCCGCCTTGCCGGTAGTACAGACGCGTCGCGGTCTTCTGGCCGCCTTCGATGGTGACATCGATGTCGGTCACTTCCGCGCTCATCTCTAGCCGCACGCCCTGCGCCGTCAACCAGGCAACGATCGGACGGACTATAGCATCGAACTGGTTGAACCGGGTTCGGTAGATCCCCGCCATGGTGTCAATGGTCGAGAACAGATGCAGGAACCTCAAGCAGTAGCGCTTGAACTCGACCGCGCTGTGCCAAGGCGCGAACCCGAAGGTTGTGCACCAGATGAACCAGAAGTTGCTCCGGAAGAAATGAGGGTTGAACCAATCCTGGATGGTTCGAGCGTCGAGGGCCGATTCAGATGCCATGCAAAGGGCTAGCAGGTCGAGGCGATCTTTCTTGCTGAAACCCAGATCGGATACATCGACGATCTCGCCGCCGCAAACCAGACGCGCTTTGTCGTTCCAGAAAAACTCTTGATGGAAATCCATTAGTTCGTCTTTCGCCGACTTGGCAGGATCGCTGATCGAGGGAATGAAGGAGAGCAGGTCGTAGGTGCAGTTGAACTTTTCTTCGAACATGCGTCCGCCGCGCATGACGTAACCCTTGCTCGCATCGCCATGTGCGTCGAGGCTGCCTCCGAACCGTTCCGTCTCCTCGAACAGGACGATATTGTCGCCTGATAGCCCGCCCTCCTTGATGAGATACGCTGCTGCCGCCAAGGCGGCGATGCCGGTGCCAACCAGGTAGGCATTGCAGGGAGCACTCTGCGCCGCTGGATCAACGCCGGGCGAGGGGGACGCAGAGGGCATGAGGTTCTCCGGAGGTGACTGGTCGGAACATGGAGCCTGCTTCAATCAGCCGATGGAATGTCAGATAATCCGATCGCAAAAGCGGAACTCCCGCCATCTATAGTGCAAAGCTTGCGCCGCCGAAGGCGCTTCCGGAGTGCTGCCGTGACATCGGATGTCCCTCGCATGCGCTCTTCACTTAGGCGACAGCGCCCCCGAATGATCTGTAGATCGACTGAGCCGCTCATAACCAGCAATGCCCGTGCCAAGTGCGAATCTGGTCAGGGCTTGCCTGAAGGGAGGCAAGACCAATGTTTCCCGCCAAGCCGCGGGACGTCAGCTGGCTTGTCAGGTTTCCAACATTTGGGTGTTCAACCGAACAGCAGATGAGACGGGAAGCAACAGAAGGGAGCCGCAGTTGAGATGCGCCAACCAGCTGGGAATACGAAAAAGAAATCAGCACCGGCCGTTTGGCACGCGCCTTGAAATGAAAAAGCCGTTCACCGTGTGATGGCCCTGCAAGAATAGGTGACGTTGCAATGAGCGCCCCGAATTTGACGGAAAGAGCCAATGCCCTCGGAACTGACAAGGGAAGTGAGGTTGCCTACGCCCATGGTTACACTAGCTTTTACTCTTTTCTGTTCGAGGAATTCCGGCACGAATCTTTCACGATGATCGAGATCGGATTGCAGCACGGGCATGGCTCTCTTGATCCCGATGCACTGCCCGGTCGCAAGGTCGACGACATTCCATCCATTAAGATGTGGCTGGAGTTCTTTCCCAAAGCCGAGATTGTCGGCTGCGACATTTCCGATTTCAGCGCGTTTAAGATGGACCGGTTCCGTTTCGAGCGCCTTGATATGGGTGATGCGCTAGCCCTGGAACGTCTTGCGAGCTCACTCCCGCCCGTAAGGATCATCATCGATGACGCTTCGCACGCCGCTTACCACCAACAGCTCGCTCTAGCGAAGCTGTTTCCCATCGTCGAGCCTGGTGGCTTTTACTTTATCGAGGATCTGCATGTCACGCACCCGATTGCCGCAAGGCTACCGTCCTGCAATCCGACTGAGGTGGTGGTTGAGAAGTTCACTCAGACGCGTCAGCTCGATATTGCGTTCCTGGCCGGGATCGAGCGCAGAAACCTCGAAACCTCAATTCGGAAGATGTTCATCCATCGCAACGATAAGGGAGGCGTCAATTGCTGGAGGATGAAAATGGTTGGATTTGAAAAGTATTAGAAGGGCAATCAATATTTTGCGTCAATCAAGGTGCCAATCTAGGCCCTCCGGGTCATTCTGCTCCAACCACGTCTCGGCTGCGTCCTGGTTCGCCAAGCCTCTGTCGGTCTAGCTATCAGGCCGCGATTTTCGCCTAACCGTGATTTGCAGGAACGGTATTTCGTCGATCTTTGCTTCCGTGAGATCCTCCAGCTTATACCAATCCGCTGAGGTGCTGACTCACGGCGGGCCTTCCCAAATCAGAGGATCGATGATTCAACATGGCAACTGGAGGGAGTTGCCATGGGCCAGCCGATTGCGGTTCGAACGGATTTTGCAGCAGTTGAGGTGCGCCGGCTCGCGCGGCGGGCGAAGGACAGCGATCAGGTCCGGCGCCTTCTGGCGATCGCTGCGGTGCTCGATGGGGCATCTCGGGCGGAGGCCGCCAAGGTCGGCGGGATGGACCGGCAGACGCTTCGCGACTGGGTGATCAGATTCAACGCGCAAGGGCCTGATGGCTTGATCAATGTTCCCGCGCCAGGTGCGCCGGCGAAGCTGAACACGGAGCACCGGGCGTTTCTGGCGCGGATCGTGGACGAAGGGCCGACTCCGCCCATCCATGGCGTGGTGCGCTGGCGGGCCTGTGACCTGATCATGCGGCTGTATGAGGAGTTCGGCATCTCCGTGTCAGACGATACGGTCTATCGAGCCCTCAAGGACCTCGGCTTCTCACACGTCAGCGCCACCCGGCCGAGAGCGTACAAGCAGGATGGCGAGGCGATCGAGGCATTTAAAAAAACTTCCACGCTCGCGTGGAGGAAATCCGCAGCAGCCTTGCGCCGGACACGCCGGTAGAGGTGTGGTTCCAGGATGAGATGCGGGTGGGGCAGAAGAACAAGCTCACCTATCGCTGGGCTAGAAAGGGATCGCGACCGCGGGCCGCTCACGACCAACGCACGCAATCGACCTACCTGTTCGGTGCGGTGTGCCCGGAGCTCGGAACCGGCGCGGGACTGGTTTTGCCCTTCTGCAACAGCGAGGCCATGCAGCTTCATCTCAACGAGATCGCAAGCAAGGTCAGCCCTGGCGTCCACGCCATCGTCATCCTCGATCAGGCCGGGTGGCACGGAGCGAAGGAGCTGAAGATCCCGCACAACATCTCGCTGATGCCGTTGCCGCCGCGTTCGCCAGAGCTGAACAGCCAGGAGAATATCTGGCAGTTCATGCGCCAAAATTGGCTGTCAAACCGCGTCTTCAAATCCTATGACAACATCGTCGATCACTGCTGTTACGCCTGGAGCGCTCTCATCGATCAGCCGTGGAAGATCATGTCAATCGCGCTCCGCGATTGGGCCTACATCGGTCTATCAATTTGAGGATTGGTATTATCAACCGCCTTCAGCCTTTGATGCTGCATTCCTTGCGGCGGGCTTTCTAACGCTACACTCCACCATTTCCCCTCCGTCACTGACCTTGACCTGCCCCACCTTGAGCGCACCGTTTTCTTCATCGTAGGCATGGGCGGCCTTGCGCATGAGCCCCGGCTGCGCGGCCGAAAAATCGGGATTTGTCCGAAGTTGCGTTACAGCCATCGGCAATGCCGCCGGGCGGTGAGGATCTTCCGCAATCCGTCGAGTATCGCCAGTGGAGCTTGCTCCCGTTCGTGGACGCCCTGAGGATGGTAGATTCCTCTGAAACGGACCCCGATTTTGGGACCATGTGCTTAGTTGGAAGGGGCTGCTCCGTTTGATAGACGGAGCGCATGATGACGCCGAAAACGAGACGCAAGATTGACGCGGCACAGAAGGCAAAGATCGCGCTGGAAGCCGTGCGGGAGCAGGCGAGGGTGGCCGATCTGGCCCAGCGCTATGAAGTTCACCCGAACCAGATCTATGCCTGGAAGAAGCAACTGCTGGAACAGGCGGCCCGGGCCTTTGACGCGGGGGGCGGGCGGGAGAGCGACGACGCTCGCGAACGCGAGATCGAGAAGCTGCACGCCAAGATTGGACAACTGACAGTCGAGCGCGATTTTTACGCGGAGGTCCGGAAGATGAGCACGCCGGACCGTCGAGGAATGCTCGATCGCGCCGACATGACGCTGTCGATCCGCCGGCAATGCATGTTGCTTGGCATCGCGCGCTCTGGGGTCTACCGGCCGCCACGGCCGGCCAACGACCTTGCCCTGATGCGGCGCCTCGACAAGCTGTTCACCGCCTGGCCGTTCCTGGGCTCGCGGCGAATGACCGCGATGCTGAAGGCTGAGGGGCTTCCGGTCAATCGCAAGCGCGTGCAGCGGTTGATGCGCAAGATGTGCATCGCAGCGCTGGGACCAAGGCCGAACACGACGGCGCCGGGCCACGAGATCTATCCCTATCTGTTGCGCCACATGACGATCGACCGGCCAAACCAAGTATGGGCGGCCGACATCACGTATCGTGTGCCTCGCCCCACAGTTGGGGAACCGTACCAACCTTACCGAGGCAAACCTCCGCTACCACCGCTCAAAGCCGGCGCGTTGTACCCCGCCAGCGGCTGAACGACCGAGATCATCATCGATCACTTCGATCTCTGACCAGCCGAGCGCCGTCAGCCGGTCCCGCATGGCGTGTTGTAGTGCGCAGCTCCTGATGGGCTGAGGATTGGCGCACGTAAAGAATCGCCTTGCGCTGCAAATGATGAGGCCTGACCTTGTCAGAGATCATGATCAACCTCCTTTGCGCGCGGCGTCGCCGTCGTCGCAGCATGGTCGAGGATCAACCGTGTCATCAAACTCGTGAGGGCCGCCTGGGCTTCCGCCGGCAGCTCCCGCCATGCGGGCGCGCCGGTGGCGTCGTTTGACAGGCCGCCCCCGAACAGATCTGGCTCATAGCGCGACAATCTGGGTGCCAGTCTGAGCGACGTCAACCAATCGAGAGCCGACGCCCCTTTTTCGTGGCGATCGCCTTGCGCGAGATGCCCGATCCTTCCGCCAGCTCCGTCTGGCCCCATCCCAAGAGTCCTGGTGCGGCGCGGCCCTGATCAGCGACGACGTCAACAACTCTTCTTGCATCTTGCGCGCGGCTCGCCGCATTAACTCCAAGATTCCCATGCTTATTGCTAGCAGCTCGTCAGAGTGATTTTGACGGTTTGATACCGAGCCAGCTTAGGATCGGCAAGTTTTCGGGCGGCGAGGATTTCGATGCTTCTGGGGGCGCCGGCTTGACGGCGAATGAGGCCGTTACGTTCGAGCGTGACGATCATCTGATGGACCGAGGGCGGGCTGACACGGAAGTGGCGCTGCATGTCGGTTTCGGCGGGTCGCCGTCCGAACATGTGCGAGTAGGTATAGATGAAAGCCAGATAGTGGCCTTGCTTCTCGGTGAAACGTGCGCCTGATTTTTGACTCATGGATCGATTCGTCCGGAGCCTCCGACAGGGAGGCGAACGATGAATGTACGATACCGGGGCGCATTGAGCCAAGCCGAGCGACAGGAACTGACGGCGATGCTGAGCGGCGGCACGCATGCCGCCCGCAAGCTCAAGCGGGCGCAGATTTTGCTGGCGGCCGACGGGGGGCGCCGCGACGAGGAGATTGCCCGGACTGTGAGTGTCAGCCTCTCCACTATCGGCCGGACCAAGCGCCGTTTCGTGGAAGGCAATCTGGAGCGGGCCTTGAGCGAGGAGTCGCGTCCGGGCGCAGAGCGCAAGCTGACCGGCAAGCAGGAGGCCCTGCTGGTGGCGACGGCATGCGCCAAGCCGCCCACCGGCCGCAAACGCTGGACGCTGACGCTGCTGGCCGACACGATGGTCAAGCTCACCGATCTCGACAGCCTGTCGGGCGAGACCGTGCGCCGCCGGCTGGCCGAGAACGACCTCAAGCCGTGGCGCAGGGACATGTGGTGCATTCCCCGTGTCGACGGCGAATACGTCGCCCGCATGGAGGACGTGCTCGATCTCTATGCTGAAGCGCCGGATCCCGAGCGGCCGCTGGTCTGCTCACATGGGGATTGAGTGTGTCAAGGTGGTTGGTCAGCTCTTTGTTCGATTGCAGACCAGCTCTTCGTCCCGACCTTGGAGCTTTGGAGAAGGCGCGCGCAGATCAAGTCAAGGCCGGCCCGTAGGGCCGCCGCGCAGCGGCTTGACCTTGACTTGATCGAGCACGCCATCAGGCTGATGTGGTCGAGTGTAGGCTGGCCAGATAACTCCTTTTTCGATGGCGATCCCAGGTCGAGCCGGTTTTGGCAATCTGGTTTACTTGCCAGATCAAACTCACATTCGGTCGTCGCGCGAGGCAACTGCACCAACATTCCGCTTGCGGCGGGCAGGCTCGAGAGGACGAGACCATTCTTCGATGCGGCTTTTTGAGGCCATGCAGACCATCGGTTCGTCCACCCGGATCGGCCGAGGCTGATCGAACCTCGGCAGATTGGTTTTGAGTTTGCGGGGGAGAGTGCTTGTGTTAGGCGACAGACTTCATCACGGCTCCCTCAATCACGACGCCAGCGGTTACGTACTTCCACAGAGCTACGAGCAGCTTGCGGGCCAGCGCCACGATCGCACGCTTGCGGCCGCGCTGGCTGTGCGCCTTGAACCACTGCGTCAGAGCCGATTGTTCCTGGTGGCGCACCCACAGCCAGGCGAGCTGGACCATGGTTGTGCGCAGCCGCGGATTGCCGGCCTTCGACACGCCCTGCTCGCGTTCGATACCGCCACTCCGCCATGGCGTGGCCGCAAGACCGGCATAGGCAGCAACCTGACGACGGTTGGCGAAGTGGCGGTAGAAGGCCTCCGACCAGAGAACCCCGGCGAAGTTGGCGCCCATTCCCTTCAAGGCGAGCAGCATTGTGACCGGGGCCGGTGCGCCCTTCTTCTCGCCCGCTGGCTTTCCCGCCTCGACCAGGAGAGCATCCTGCGCGGCCTCCACTGCCTTGATCTGGTCGAGCAACAGTTCGAGCCGATCGAGTTCGCGACTGACCTGCGCTTTGAGATGCGGCAGCAGTGCGCGCCCGTCCCCCGTACGCAGGGCCTCAAGGCGCGCCCGCCGGTCGCGCCGCAACGGCGCGTAATCAGATATCCCTTGCGCGAACAGAAGGCCTTTGATCCGGTTCACATGCTCGATCTGCTCGGCGATCAATGTCCGCCGCTCGCGGCAAATCCGGCGGTGGTCCTCTTCTTCCGGAGAGGGAGCAACGACCATCGCGCACACCCGCGGCTCGCCGCGCTTGTAGGCCAAAAGCGCCCGCAGCAGCGTCTCGCCATCCAGCCTGTCCGTCTTGGCCCGCCTGCGCCGGCGCGGAGTCGCGATCGAGGCCGGATCCACCACGTGGCTCTCGATGCCCTCGTGCTGCAGACTGCGGTGAAGCCAGAACCCATCCAGCCCCGCCTCCTGGATCGTAATGATCGGATAGCTCTCACCCGTTCGGGCCCGCGCCTTGCGCTTTAGCTCCGCGAACAGCTTCAAGAGTTCCGCAATATCGCCGGCCTTGACGCTGTGTTTGGACATCTTCTCGCTCTTGCCGGGCGACAGCGAGGTAACCAGCCAAGCCGAACGGCTCAGTTCCAACGACACAAAAATTGCCCCAAACTGCGTGCGGATAGCGGCCGGTCCGTCGGAATGATGATCGAGCAACATCGTCGTCTCCAGGTTGAATGGATTCAGCAACCAACCTCAGTCTGGCCTCAGACCTGGTCGCTATCCACTCCCCATGGAATCTTCGACAAGACCCCCGTCCAGCTGATTGGCGAGGTGCGCCAGCCGGTCCCTCCCAAGCCAGGCCAGCGCGAGCGCTACGACTGCGAGTACAAGCGCAACGGCACCGCCAACCTGTTCGTCTTCCTCGACGTGAACCGCCCCTGGCGCAACGTCAAGCTCACCGAGCGCCGCGCCGCCCTGGACTACGCCCACTGCATGCGTGAGCTTGTCGACGTCCATTATCCCGACGCCGCCTGCATCCGTGTCGTGCAGGACAATCTGTCGATCCATACCGCCGGCGCGCTGTATCAAGCATTTGCGCCTGCCGAGGCCCGGCGCATCCTGCGCCGCATCGAATTCCACTACACGCCAAAACACGCCAGTTGGCTCAACATGGTTGAGTGCGAGATCAGCGTGCTGCAGCGCCAGTGTCTCGGCCGCCGCATCGACGATCCCAAAAGGCTCCGAAACGAGATCTCAGCATGGCAAAAGCGGCGGAATAAAACCCGAGCTCGCATCAAATGGATGTTCACAACCGACAAAGCCCGCGCCACACTCGGCCGCGCCTATCCAGCCACCGCCAAAGAGTCAAAATCACTGTGATAGACCACTAGGCGACAATCACACGATTGCGACCTTCATATTTTGCGCGATAGAGCCGCTGATCGGCGACGTTCAGGAACCCGTCAAGCGTGACTCCATCGCGACCGAACTCTGACACTCCAACACTGATTGTGACGCCGACCGGCGGTTGGGCTCCGACGTCGAACGCAGCGCCTTCGATGGCCGATCGAAGGCGCTCGGCTACCGCGCAAGCCGTGTCGAGCGTCGCTCCCGGCAGCAACACCATGAATTCTTCACCGCCCACGCGCGCGACAGAGTCGTAGGGGCGGATCGCCTCCAAACACTTTCGCACGAATACGCGTAGGATCTCATCGCCGACACTGTGACCACGTGAATCATTGATATCCTTGAAATGGTCGAGGTCAATCGACAGCAGAGACAATGGAGCACCGGTTCGTTTGGCCCTCGCGATCTCAGCACCTATATGCTCGATGAAGTGGCGCCGATTTCCGGCACCGGTCAGTGGGTCGGTGGCGGCAAGGCGTTCCAACCTTTGATTGCTCAGTTGCACTTGCTGTAGCGCCCTTTGCGTCTCGGCCATCGATTCGGCCAGACGGGCCGTCATTTCTTCCTGGCTATAGATGGTCGAGAACGATTGCGTCGTTCGGAAAGCCTGGACAACGCCATAGCTGAGCAGAAAGAACCCGCCAGCAAAGATCGCGTGGGCGAGCCACCACATATGATTCCACGGCGCCGCCAGAATGAATGCGAGCGACGATAGCGCAGACCACGCGACCGAAATGCCGAAAACAAGCATGAGCGGCGAGTGTATCCGTCGCATAAGCATGACCGCGACGTTTAGCGCGCTGAAGAACAGTGCGCCGCCCTCCATGGACAAGCGTACCGCCGGGTGACCCGCATAGGGGGAGTAGGCGATCAACGCGACGGCTACGTCCATCGTCAGGAACAGGCCAATCCACATCAGCCATGCGAGCGCATCGGAACGCTTCTCGACCTCGTCTGACGGCTGGTTGTAGCTGAGCAGCCCAACGAAGAGCAAAATCGACATCGCGAGACGCGACGCCGGTCCATAGAGCAGAAACAGCCAAATGTTGCGGTGTGCCATCCCGGTGAAGGCGCCGTGCGGGGAATAGATCAATACGAAGCCGAGAAAACCCAGCGTCAACCAACGCAACAGAGGTTCGCCTGAAGACCGATAGCAACACCACGTCACATAGGTGATGAACAGTCCTTCGAGGGTGGCGACGGCAATCACGAATTCGTGGAACAGGTGATTCTCGAATTTTAGCGTGGGATCCTGCTGGAAATAAAGGTAGACGATGAACTGAGCGGGCATCAGGGCAAAGGCGATGAGGAGAAGGCTCATATACGCCTGTGTGACCAGCCGGAGCGCATTGGGCGGCTCGTGTACCGCGAGATTCGTGCTCATATGCCTATACCGTCCCCATGATGATACCTGCGTCGTTTCATGGACTGTCGGTGCTTCGCCGGCCGCGAGTGCGCGGTTAAACCGGCACGATACTCGGGAGTCGCACAGCCAGTCGAAAAAGATTTCATGGCATCAATCGTAACACGCCAAGCCCTTCAATTCCAGAGCATGCAACCTCCCCGGGAGGCTCAGCAACGTCGCACGAGACACCGCCTCGTGGTTGGCGCGTACCCATGGAGGCGTGAGAGATCATGTCCACCTACCAATCGCCATAGCTGCTAGAAGCCATAGCTGCGATGCTCCGCCATCCGTTCGCTCTCCGCCACTCGCGCGCCCCAGAGCTCTCGAAATCTTGAAACGGAATCCTGAGGGCGCAAATCGTGGCTTCGGCCGCGCTGACGAGGTGCAAACTGGCCGAGCCGATCGCAAATCACTTTTGCCGGGAACAATCATCGCGATCCGGCGGCGCGTTTACCGTCGCGGCCGGCGAAGCGTTACTCAAGTTCCGACAATCGGCGCACAAAATGTGGTGTTGGTTTCACATTTGTGCTACCTGTAAAAACCTCACCAGAACCCGTCAGCGAAGGTTCGACTGTGATGAGTTTGTCACCACGATCGCGCGTATCGCACGCCGATTGGTTCGATTGGCGTCGTTCTGCCACAAAGGATTTCATTGCTCTCTTTGGGGGCGTCCTTCTCGCTTCGACCTTGGCGCATGTCTATCAGCTTGGCCCTCGCTTGTTTCAGCTGGGACTGGGCTATACGGATTTGGCATTCGACGACATCGTCTTCATTATATTCTTCGCGTTGTTCCTGAGCGTTGCGCTGACTATCTTTAGTGTTCGCCGCTATCGAGATCTCGTCCGCGAAACCAAAGCACGAACCATTGCAGAAGGAGAAGCGCGCGATCTGGCGCGACACGATCCTTTGACCGGCCTGCCTAACCGTCGCCTGTTTGATGAAAAACTTGATGCGTGCCTTTGCCTCGCCAGCGACACGCACCAGGTGGCCGTTCTGATGCTTGGCCTTGATGGCTTCAAGAGGATCAAGGACGCATATGGCCACGCAGCGGGAGACAAGGCGTTATGCGAATTTGCCAACAGTGTCGCCGACATCTTGCGCAAGGATGGCGTCCTGGCGAGGATTGGGGGCGACGAGTTCGGGATTATCCTGCCAGACATTAGCTCCCTCGACGATCCCACCAATCTGGCGCGCCGCATTGTGGCGTCCGCCGCCAACACTTTCGCGATCGAGACAGGGTCAGCCGAGCTTGGTGTTGGAATTGGTATCGCCATCGCTCCGATTGACGGCGTCAATCTCGACGAATTGGTCAGGCGCGCAGAACGTGCACTTTATCGCGCACAAGGCGATGGCAGGTCGTGTGTTCGGTTTTTTGAACCAGAGATGGACATGCATGTCGAGCGGCGCATCCAGATCGAGCGAGAGCTTCGTAGCGCTATCACGGCCGATATTATCGAGCCGCACTACCAGCCATTGATTTCGCTCAAAGGCAATTGCATCATCGGGTTCGAGGCCCTGGCGCGTTGGAAAAACAGAACTTTGGGGCACATTCCACCCGATGTGTTTATTCCGATTGCAGAAGAGACGGGCCTCATCAACTCTCTTGGAGATCAGCTTTTTCGCCGCGCCTGTTTCGATGCCAATGCATGGCCCGAGACGTTTACGCTTGCCTTCAATATTTCGCCCATTCAATTGCGTGATCCCGCGCTTGGACAGCGCATTCTATCGATTCTTAGGCAAACCGGGTTCAGTCCGCTCCGCCTGGAGATTGAAATTACCGAGAGCGCGTTCGTAGAGAAGACCGGGGTTGCGAAGACCGTGATTGATGAACTTCGTCAAGCCGGCGTCCGCATCGCGATCGATGATTTCGGAACTGGTTATGCTACGCTTAGCCAGCTGCTTTCGTTTCGTCTCGACAAGATCAAGATAGACCGCAGCTTCGTGTCGCATCTCGACGACAGTGCCGACAGCCGGGTGATCGTTCGTGCTATCCTTGGCCTTGCCAAAGGATTTGGCTTGACGACCACGGCCGAGGGCATCGAAGACGAAGGCCAGCTGGCCTATCTGGTGGCCAATGGTTGCACGGAAGGACAAGGCTACCTGTTTAGTGGTGCCGTCCCGGCCGCCGGTATCACCGCGTTGCTTAATCGAGAATCCGGCCGCACGGCGGCTGCTGAAGATGGGACAAGAAGTCTGCACGCGTGATTCGGCGTCCTCGGTTCTTCGGGCAGCTTCTGCCACAAGCGTTTATAATGGTTCCTCAAGCGTGACCCGGAAAAGTGGATATCGGTTTTCCAGGTCATACTCAAAGATGGAGCAGGATCCCAGCCCTGGACTTAATCCGATTGAAGCTCGCTCTGGCCCATATGAGGACCGGAGCAGGTGGCCTCAAGTTAACGAATTGGAGCGGCCGAGGGGATAGACGAGCGGCATGTCGCTTTATCGCCGCCCTCGCTTCCTGCCAGAAGTGATCAGCTATGCCGTTTGGTTGTATTTCCGTGTCCTTAAGCTTGCGCATAGTCGAGGAAACGCTGGCGGCGTGTGGCGTTGGCGTGAACTATGAAACCGTGCGCCAATGGGGGACGGAAATTATATAAGGCGTTCTCCGATCGGATCCGCCAGCGCGCGCTCGCGGCGACAGGTCACGAACCTTTTCCACATCCCCTATCCCGTTGCCGTCACTGCCGACTTCCGTCGGGTTTCGCGCGAGCGCGCCTTTAGACTTGGCGAGATCTTCACCACAAGCCTCACGGCCGAATCTAGAACCTCTGAGAATCGCATTCTTCGGCTCAGCGTTCGATTAAGTTGACGCTGCCGTGCACAGTTCATAGCTCACCGTACAACACGTGCTCGCTCTTCGTCGATTTCATAATGGCGGAGGTTGCGAACGTTAAACGATCCGCCGCTTCCTTGAACCCGCGACGCTGCGCGCGCTTTTGGGCAAGAAAGAGCTGATCGGCTTTCAGGGCGGCGGGGAACCTGTCGCCATAGCCAATTCTGGGCGCTCTCGCGCACGCTCGACATCCGCCTCGATACGCGGCCTCTCTCAAGGCGTCACCATCCGCTTTCGCGCATCGCTCGGGCATACATCGTGCCACCTTGACCCTGCATGTCGGAAAAGCGTTGTGGTTGTCAGGTTCTCGACAGCTGCCGTCGCTAGAAGGGTCTCCAGCCGGCGATCAGCTGATCGCAATGGAAGAGCACCGGAATGCGCGTGTCCAGATGCTTGGAGGCGGCATGTTGGCGCGTCAGCGCTGGTCGTTGAGTTCCGACGTCGAGAACACGTCTCAGCTGAAGCCCCGTCGGTCTGCCGGCTCGATTCCGCCGGCACATCCGATCCGACGCTCGCTTATGGCGCCGGATGATCTTCGTATAGAGTTGGGCGAAGAATTCGGTCGCGGCTTCCGTGCTGCTGACGAGCACCACTCCTGTATCTCAGACGAGCGGCGTGTCAATCAGCACAGGAATGAACCCTTACGGGATGCTGCATACCGACAACCATAATGCACCTCCAGCACAAGCAGAGAAGGCGCTCACCGAAGATGCCAAGCTCAGGCAGCGCGCGCATCCAAGTCTTCGTCTCGGTCTATCTCGTTCTGCATCAAGCGCAATCTCGAGTCATGCATATGCGAGCCAAGAGCTCGGGATTGATGGGCAAGAAAAATTGGCCGCTTGATCGACAAGCGGCCCAAGTCTAGGGAGGAAACGCCCAAGGAGGGCGCGATAGCAAAACGCTACCGCACTGCACACGCAAGTACTTTCGTCGGTCCGAACGACGCATCCCCATCGAGAGCCGATAGCCGTCGTGTGACAATTCTGTTCGCGCTTAGGCAGAGAAGCCTCTCGTGCTCTTGGATGGAGAAAACAGAGTGGGTTTCGGTAATCTTTGCGCGGGACCACAAAGAAGAGTTTCTGTCCGGCAAGGGCAACGAGCTATGCTGTATTTGCGTAATGAGGTGCTCGGCGGCCTGGTTTAACTCGACACGTTTTCTATCGACATCATTGTCGGGGAAGCGACGCGAGAGAACGGTATTGTTACGGATCACGCCGATGCTGTTGACAGCTTTGTGCGCGGCAGCAATCAACTTTCTATTGGCGACTTTCTCAGTATCTTGATCTGCCTCGGCAAAGATTCCCACTCGATTCGAGGACGTCTGCGTCAACGTTTTCCAGTGGATAATCGCTGAGACCCTAGACCCAATAGGCTCGCAGCCCTTCTTTGCCGGCAACTATCATGGTGTTGCTGCAGTTGCATTCAACAAAGGCATCGTCGGCGAAAAATTCTAGAATGTGTTCAAGGTCCCCGGCTCGGTGGGCGTCAAGCAAATCTACCGCGGTGGCCATGGTGTCGATCCTCATAGATCGGCTCCTGCAGGCGAGCGCCAGTTGAAGGCCATCTGAACGCAGCCTTCGGAATTAGCGACTTTCGAAGTGGCAGCCGAGCCGGGCGAGGCGATGGAGTTTAGGTCGGCGCCAAAAGGCGCATTAGGATGTTTTGCGGCACCGCGGGACAAGTTTAACTACCACCAGTTCGATCATTGTGCTCTTCTTGGCGCGCAATCTCTCGCTGATCGGTAGCCCCCCATCAGCCGAGAGGGAGCGGCCCCGGCGTCGACCCACGATTGCGCCGGGGGACAATCGCGCTGGTCGCCTTGTGCGGGAGCTGCGGAGCGGAGAGGCCGAGCGAGCTTCGACGGGCTGGTTCAATCGCTCGTATTTAGGGAGGAGGCCGCTATGGCTTGCTCCACTTCCTTAGCCAACGTTCGGTGGTAGTCAGCAAGTTGGCAAACAATGCGTTTTTAGTCGCGTTAGTCGCGAGCTTGCTGATTAATTCGCACTCTTCGGCGTCATTCCGAAGCTTCTCCAAGTACGCCTGCACGTCATTCATTTCGGTCGGGCCCACACATTTAGAGCTTCGACTAACTCAGCAGCCCGTTCGGCTTGCCGCGCTTGCTCGAGGAGCTTGTCCCGCTCGGCGCCCGGTGACAGACGTCTGGCGCGTGCGCGAGATTGCTGGGCTGTGCTGGTCAGCCGCTCCTGAAGTGAGCCGATCGGTTTGGATCGATTACGCTTTCGTTTGACTCCCATCGATAATGGTTAGATCAGGAGGATGTCCACGTCATTGATTTGGATCAAATGTCCAAGGCTTGGTCTCTCCCACCATCAGTAGGGCCCCGCGACGGAGCCTTGGCCTCACCCAGAAGCGCTATACGACGTCTAAGGAAAGGATGAGAATTGGGCCGAGCTGCCGTCCCCGACAAGGGACGAGATTGCTCGTGCCCACACGGCTGAACCGTCGTTCGCCGCGGGGCTCATCTGGGCACCCGATACCGAATGGTCGGAGAAAGTCATCTCACAGGCCGAGACGTTCCCCAAGTGGAAGTTCAAGGACTTGGTGGACGCGACGACACCGGCAGTCACATGGCTCCGCAAGCATGGGCTGATGTGTTCAGCCACGAGGCTGCGGCTGAGATACGCGACCAGATGATGCATCGGCCGAAGGAAAAGTCGCTCTACGACGCATAGATCTTGCGCTCGTTCCGGCGAAAACGGGCAACCGCCCTGCACTTGGTTGATCGAGATCAAAGACTTTCTACCTGTCCGCGTGCAATAGAGTGGCCATGAGCCACTTGGTCAAAAACGCCGAACGCTATGATCCTACGACGGTCTGGCTGCATTGGATCACCGTCACTCTTGTCGTAGCCCTATGGGGGATCGGTCAGGCCGGGGAGCTGTTTCCGCGTGGGGCGTTCCGCACCGGAGTGTGGTCCACGCATGTGCTGTTAGGCGTTCTCACCGCGTTCGTTCTTGTGACGCGGGTTGCTTGGCGAGCGCATTTTGGACGCGTGCTGCCGCCTACCGAAAGCGGCGCTCTCCAAATGATCGCAAAACTGACGCATCAGGCATTGTACGTCCTGCTTGGCCTCGTAGTCCTCACCGGCATCGTTAATGCATCGTATCGCGGCTTCGATGTGTTTGGACTGTGGTCAGTGCCGCAGTTCGGCAGCGGCGATGCGGCGACCCGTCATAGCATCAACGAGTGGCACGAACTCGTGGCCAATGCGCTAATGTTGGTTGCGGCAGTTCACGCCTTGGCGGCCTTCGGACATCATTACGTGTGGCGTGACCATCTGCTCGACCGTATGCGGCCGTAGCGATGCCAAGGCTCGGCTGGAGCGCGAATTGCCGGGGCAAATCAAAGCTCTTGAAAACGTCGCATAAGGCCAACTGATGGCGCGCTTTGCCGGCCGCAGGACCGAGACAATCGGCCCGGTCGATCTGTGCCGGAGCTGCTTCCACGACACGATGCACAACGCGGGCTTCGCATTCACCGCTGCACCGTCCCCCCCACCCCAGCCCGGTGTTGGCGCACCCGGCGGCAGTCCCCCGCCTCCTCCCGCTGCCGCCGGGATGCAGCGCCCTCCGATGCCTGCGCCCGGTCTTGCGCCGACTGGTGGTGCAGCCGCTGTACCTGGCCCTCAGGCTGGTGGGCCCGCGCCGCAGCCCGCTCCGCAAGCCCTGCAGATGCCTCCGATGCCGGCAATGCCCGTCATTCCGGAAGAGGAAGAGCGTGACGCGATCGAGGATGCGCTCGAAAAGGACATGAACCACTACCTGAGCGTAGTGGACAAGGGCTACGTTGCCGACAGCGACCAGATGTTCTTCAATGTCGACTTCGGTGGCTTTGGCGTGAAGAAGGTCTATCACGATCCGCTGAAGCGCCGGCCGGTCTCGCGCTCGGTTGACGTCGAGGATTTCATCGTCTCGAAGGACGTGGCCGACCTCGCCGATGCCGAGCGCATCACGCATCGCATCCGCATGCCCAAGTCGACGATGCGCCGGATGCAGATCGCGGGTGCCTATCGCGACATCGAGCTGGGCCGACCGACGCAGCAGACGACCGACGACAACTCGGTCAAGCAGACCAAGGAACAGGTCTCGGCCGTCAAGAAGTCCGCTGATCCGCGCGATCTCGATTACGAGGTCTACGAATGTTATTGCGAATTGGACCTTGATCAATTCGCCCCGAAGCAATTCAAGGGCAAGAAATTGCCCCTGCCTTACAAGGTCTCGATCGAGAAGAACACCGAGCGCGTTCTCGAAGTCCGCCGCAATTGGCGTGAGAGCGACGAGGAATGCTTGGCAAAGCAATACTTCGTCGATTTCCCCTACATGCGGGCATTCGGCTTCTATTGCATTGGCCTGTTGCACCTATTGGGCAATACCACCAAGGCGCTCACCGCATTGTGGCGCGAGTTCATCGACGCCGGCATGTTCGCCAATTTCCCGGGCTTCCTGTATCTCAAGGGCGCGGGCAGGCAATTGACGAACCAATTCCGCATTGCTCCGGGCTCGGGCGTGCCATTGGATGCCGCGGTCGACGATATCACCAAGGCGGTGATGCCGTTGCCCTACAAATCGCCCGACGCCGCATTCACCGCATTCGTCGAGCATGTTGAGCAATTGGGCCAGCGTCTCGGCGGCACCGCACAAACGCAAGTCGCGGAGGGCAGGGCAGACGCTCCGGTCGGCACCACGCTGGCTCTGATCGAGCGGGCCTCCAAGCCCGTGAGCGCGGTCAACAAGCGCCTGCACGCGTCGCAGGCCCGCGAGTTCGAGCTGCTGAAAGAGCGCTTCCGTGAAGACCCTGAGGCATTCTGGCGCTTCAACAAGAAGCCGGCGATGAAGTGGGAGAAGGATTTCTTCCTGAAGGCGCTGGAGGACTACAATCTTGCTCCCGTCTCTGATCCGAATAATCCGACTAAGCTGCATCGCATGGCGAAGGCGGAAGCGTACCGGCAAGTGGTGATGGGCGCGCCGCAGGCCTTCGACCCGAAGAAGGCGATCCTGAAGTACACCGACGAGATTGGCATCAGCGGCGTCGAGGAGACGCTCTCGCCGAACATCGGCGCGATGAGCCAGCCGCAACAGCCTCCGGTCGACCCGGCCAAGATGGCGGGCGTGGCAGCCAAGCACGCCAAGACGCAGGCGGATGCTGCGAACGCGGCGCAGGATCGTCAGGCCGATCTGGTCAAACAACAGCGCGAGCTGGAAGACAATGCGGCAGAACGCGAGAACAAGATCGCCGTCTCCCAGATCGAGCAAGGCACCGAATCTCGAACCTTCGAGAATCGCCTCCTTCGGCTCGGCGGTCGATTAAGTTGACGACGCCGTCGGACCCTCTGATCCGCTGCATCATCTCTGAAAAGACACAGCCTGTTCGTCTTAGCAATTTTTTGCGGGAGATCGATCACCAACGGACCTGATCAGACCCGCAGGTGTTCTGCGCACCTTTTGCCACGCTTGGGGTCGACTTTGATTTCGTAAGAAATCTTTTGGCCTTCTGCCAAACCAGAGAGTCCAGCGCGTTCTATGGCGCTGATGTGGACGAAAATGTCGTTTCCGCCGTCATCTGGAGCGATAAAGCCGTACCCCCTTTGACCATTAAACCACTTCACAGTACCCGTTGCCATACGATCACTTCCTTTGCTGCCGCGCCCAGTCCGTGCGCTGGTTGGTGATAGTGCCGAGAATGGAGCAACCGGCATGCCGGATCGAAAATGCTGATCCTACAAGGATGGTGAGCGTCCGATCGACGAGAGTGGACGCAAAGCTGACAATCGTGTGCGATTGCCAACATCCTCAGGCTGGCTCGATCAGATGGGATTACACGGAGGCAGCACGCGGCGCGGCCGGTAAGTTCTGCAACGCCTTGATGCGAGCGCGGTGTTCTGCGTTGAAAATTGTCGACCCATTTAGCTCGCATATCGCGGGCTGTCGTAGCTGCCATCAACAACCAAGGCATGCTGTGCGCATTCCAGGGATGATGATGCTGCGCGGACCGGCATCACGTGCGCGCAGGAGATCCGGCGGCTATACAAGATGAAGATTGGGCAATTGAGCTGCCGAACCCCGACCGGGACAAGGTCGCGCGCGCTCACACGGCTGAACCGTCATTCGCTGCCGGGCTGATCTTCGCGCGGACACGGAATCGGCGGAGAAGGTTATCTCGCAGGCAGAGACGTTCCCCAAGTCCAAGTACAAGGATTTGGTCGACTCCACCGCGCAAGCGGTGACGTGGCTGCGCAAACATGGGCTCATCGCTCATAACCATGAGGTGGCTGCCGAGCTGCGAGAGCAGATGATGCATCGATCGAAGGAAAAGCCGCTGTACGACGCTTAGCGAGCTATTTGCCAGCAACGTAGGAGCGTGATCTTCCCGGCGGCATCGAACTCCCGAAGCGCATTCACAAGGCCACCGCCGTAAGGTAGGAGATGGACGTCCCATTGCCTGCCGGTTGGAGGTCGTGCAATTCAGATGCAGGATATCCTCGAGCCGACAAGCATCCTTGTGAACAGACGTGCACGGCGGGCCAAAACGGACCGGCTCGACGCAGAAGGCATGCTTCGCGTGCTCGCCACCTGGCTGGCTGGCGACCGGCAGGTGTGTAGCATGGTGCGCGTGCCGACGCCCGAGGAGGAGGACGCCAAGCGCCCGCACCGCGAGCGCGAACAGCTTGTTCACGACAAACAGCGCATCGAGAACAGGATTGAGGCGCTGCTATTTACACAGGGCATCCGGGGACGGCCGTCTTTGCGCTCCTGGGAGCGCGACGTGGCCGCGCTGCGAACCGGGGACGGCCGTGCCCTGCCGCCATTGTTGCGGGCCGAACTTGATCGCCTGCGTCGGCGACTTGTCTTTGTCCTAGAACTGATCCGCGAACTCGAAGACAATCGCGCTCGAACCTTGGAAGAAGCAGAAGTGGCTGACAAGACGGTTGGCAAGATCACCGCCCTGCAACGCATCCGCGGGATTGGGGAAAACTTTGCCGCGGTGCTGGTGCGGGAGGTGTTCTACCGCTCCTTCGACAATCGCCGCCAGCTTGCCAGCTATGTCGGCATCACACCCATGCCCTATCAAAGCGGCGGCATGGATCGCGACCGAAGCATCAGCCGAGCGGGTAATCCGCGAGCACGCACCACGATGATCCAGCTCGCCTGGCTCTGGCTGCGTTATCAGCCCGACAGCGGGCTGGCCAGTTGGTTCCGTGAGCGCGTCGGCACGCTGCAGGGACGCACGCGACGGATTGCGATTGTAGCGATGGCGAGAAAGTTGTTGATCGCGTTGTGGCGCTACGTGGAGACTGGCGTGGTGCCGGATGGCATCGCGCTCAGGACGGACAGCGTGGCCAAGGCATAAGCTGACAAGGATTGCTGCAAGCGGAATGTCGCCGGCGGCAATACGGGGAGCGCGACCGTCTTCCTCCTTGGTGGCCACAGGCTGCCGCGTTTCAGGTGGGTCGCGTCTCGTCGGGGCAAAGCCTCGTGCAAGAGGCATTATGGTGTGGGTCGCAAAGCCGGCCCAACCGCATGTAAGGTGACGCAGCACGTGCTGCGATGCAGACAGCCCCGAACCCGGACGTGCCATAAAACACCACGAAAAGATAGGAGGCGCCATCGCAGAAGGCGTTGACAGCCGAACCCTCATGTAAGGATGAGATGCGGGTGGGGCAGAAGAACAAGCTCACCTATCGCTGGGCTAGAAAGGGATCGCGACCGCGGGCCGCTCACGACCAACGCACGCAATCGACCTACCTGTTCGGTGCGGTGTGCCCGGAGCTCGGAACCGGCGCGGCCCTGGTTCTGCCCTTCTGCAACAGCGAGGCCATGCAGCTTCATCTCAACGAGATCGCAAGCAAGGTCAGCCCTGGCGCCCACGCCATCGTCATCCTCGATCAGGCCGGGTGGCACGGAGCGAAGGAGCTGAAGATCCCGCACAACATCTCGCTGATGCCGTTGCTGCCGCGTTCGCCAGAGCTGAACAGCCAGGAGAATATCTGGCAGTTCATGCGCCAAAATTGGCTGTCAAACCGCGTCTTCAAATCCTATGACAACATCGTCGATCACTGCTGTTACGCCTGGAACGCTCTCATCGATCAGCCCTGGAAGATCATGTCAATCGCGCTCCGCGATTGGGCCTACATCGGTCGATCAATTTGAGGATTGGTACTACTTCCTTCACTCACCTACAAACCAAAAACCCGTTGACATCAGCCTTCGGGGGGCAACCGTCAATCTAAGCGGCCAATCGAGGGATTGCCGCTTCCATCAATCGCAAGAATCGGGTGTTGCGTGTCCCCGCAACCAACGATTCTTGCGAAAGCAAGGCACCCAAAACCCCGGCTTCCGCAAGGAAGTCGGGGTTTTTCTTGTTCGCGGCGAACCGAAGGATCGCAGCCAGGTCGCCGCGCAGCACGATCGCAAGTTCGGCCTGGCACAAGCGTCACCTGATCGACCAGCGTCCGGAACAGCTCAGCCGCCTCGGCCGTGCCGTCCACGCTCAGTAGGCTCTCATAAAGCGCGGCGACCCGCTGGGGGTATATCTCCGCCATGTTCGGATGCAGAAGGGGCGGTGGTTCCTCAGCGTTCGCCGGCAACTCGGTCAGTTCGGCCTTGCGGGCTTCAAGACCACCAATCTTTTCCTTGAGCTGAGCGCCGGGCACACCATCCAGGATGGCTTGGATCGCTCGATCCAAGTCCCGTTGAACGCGTTCCAACTCTTTGCGCTGACTGATGATGTCTGCGCTGCGCTCAATCCGTAGCCGGTTCACCTCGCGAGTAAATTCGTCGCAGAACTCCTTGAACAGCTCGGGCTCCATCAAGTGTGTCCGGAAGCCGCTAAGCACGGAGGCTTCAAGGGCGTCTCGCCTTATGTTCAGGCGGTTTTCGCAGGTGCCCTCATTCCGCGAGGTCGCGCAGCCAAGCAGATCTTTCGAGATCATCGTATAGCCGCCACCACAGCAGCCACACTTCACGAGGCCGGCAAACAGGTGCTTCGGGCGCCGCCGCTCATTCAACGGGTTGTCACCGGGCTCAGACGCCTCATAGGCGAGTGATTTTTGGCGTGCCTTCACCGCATTCCAAACTTCCTGGTCGATGATGCGCATCGCCGGAACCTCCTGAATCACCCACTCGGATTCAGGATTGAGACGCGACACCCGCTTTCCCGTATCCGGGTCTTTCAGATAGCGGAGCCGGTTCCAGACGAGGCGCCCGACATAAAGTTCGTTGTTGAGGATGCCGACGCCGCGCTTCGGGTTGCCATGGATCGTTGACGGCCCCCATTTGGCGTCCTGTGGTCCAGGCACGCCTTCCTTGTTCAGCTCAAATGCAATCGCGCGGGACGACTTGCCGGCAATGTAGTCTGCAAGCATACGGCGTACGACGGCAGCTTCCGCCTCGTTGATCGTCCGATCGCCCCGGATCGGCTCGCCATTTGCCGCGAACTGCTTCACCACGTCATACCCAAAGCAGAGCCCGCCACCGGACTTGCCATCCGCGCCGCGGCCGCGCAGCTCGCGGCGCGTCTTGTCGGCGAGATCCTTCAGGAAGAGGGCGTTCATCGTGCCCTTGAGACCGACGTGCAGATGCGTCACGTCACCCTCCGACAGCGTAACGATACGCACTCCGCTGAAGGCCATACGCTTGAACAGTCCGGCGATATCCTCCTGATCGCGGCTCAGGCGATCCATCGCTTCTGCGAGCACGACGACGAATTTGCCGCGCATCGCATCGCTGATCAGTTCCTGAATGCCGGGACGCAACAGCGACGCGCCAGAGATTGCGCGATCGGTATAGCTGTCGACGACCGTCCAGCCTTGCTTCTCGGCGTGCAGGCGGCACAGCCGTAACTGATCCTCGATTGAAGCATCTCGCTGATTGTCAGATGAGTAGCGGGCGTAGAGCGCGACCTTCACGAGGCGGCCTCCTTACTCCGGAAGGTCTTCTCGCGTCCGGCTATCAGTTTCGGCTCGAACGAAGTCCCGTGCGGCCTGTCGCGCCAGCAGTCGGACCAGGTTGAGGAGGCGTGGATCGCGCTTTGATGACGCAAGCGCAACCGGTTCGCGGGTCGCGTCGGCGACCACAAGAAGCTGTTCGGCTGTTGTACGTCGCGGTCGCGCCACGATCGCGTCCTTGTCCTAGCACGGAATACCCCGCTGCGCGACAATGATGCCCAGTAACGGTGCATCGGCAAGATGAAAATGTATTGCAAGTCAATGGCCTGTGGCGCATCGGAGCGGATGGTGGCGGGTGACAGCGCATGGGGGGCACGGGTCGACCGTCGTCGTAGCCATAATATTTTTGTGAGCGCCCCCCTTGGAAGAGGGGCGTCTGGTCATGGTGGCATCCCCCGGCGGCACCCATACCTTCGAGAGGCCATCTTCATTTGGCGAGACCGATAACAGTTCCACCAGCCTTGCGCTCCAAAGAAAATGCGGTTATATATCTGGATATAGCACGGAGGCACGCGATGAGCAACAGTGCGCAGAAGAGAGCCCTCGAGAATTATCGGACTCGCCTGACTAAGCGTGGCATCGCGCGGTTCGAGATCCAGGCGCTCGACGTCGACCGTGATCTGCTTCGATCCCTTGCCCGGAAATTAACGGAGGACGGTCCGGATGCCGGACAGCTTCGCCGGACCATACGGCAGGCAGTGGCGGGTGAGCCTCCAAAAGCGGGGGGTATTCTCGCCGCGCTGCGTCGCTCACCTATGGTCGGCGCGGATCTTGGCCTCAGCCGCCCGCGAGAAGAGGGGCGTAAGGTCGATCTGTGACGCGCTACCTCCTTGATACCAATATCATCAGCCACATCATAAAGCCGGAGCCGTCGGATTCGCTGCTGGCTTGGATGGGGGCTCAGAAGGACGACGACCTCTTCATTGCTTCGCTTACCGTCGCCGAAATCCGCCGAGGCATCCTAGAGAAGCCAAAGGGCAAGAAGCGCAACAGCCTTGAAACTTGGTTCGCGGGCCCCGAAGGTCCGCAAGCGCTGTTCGCTGGCCGCGTCCTATCGTTCGACGAAAAAGCTAGCCTCGCGTGGGCGCGGCTGATGGCCAACGGCAAAGCTAAAGGCCGTTCGCGAAGCGCGCTAGACACAATCATTGCCGCAGTAGCCGAAGCCAACGAGTGCGTCGTCGTGACCGATAACGAAAAGGACTTCGAGGACATTCAGATCATCAATCCGCTCCGTAGCTCTGGGAGCCGGGAGGTAGGCAGGTGACGATAGCTCGGACGGTCCGGTCGATTCACTTCGAGGATTTCAGCGGCACCGAGTTCGAACGCCTCGTGTTCGCCTACCATCTTTGCGACGGCTGGACTGATCTCGCTTGGTTCGGCCAGACGGGAAGCGACCAAGGGCGTGACATCATCGGCACACGTCCGTTCGACGACCAACCGGACGAGTGCACTGTCATTCAATGCGTCTGACCCAAGCGAAGGCGGAGACCCGCATCGCGCAGCTGCCGCGGCGTCGTCAGGCCCCGCCTTCAGTTCCAGATAGGTCTGCATCAGACGGTCGCGCTGCTCCGCTAGCAGCTCGATCTTCATCGCTCGGGCTGCGAAGACCAGCGCATCCTCGGTGACGCGCCAGAAATCGGCGTAGCGTCGGCCAAGCGTCCTGAGCCGACCATACTCAAACTGCCGCGAGCGCCAGGAGGCACTCAACTCGACGCCTTGCCCGGAAACATCCCCTCAACGCGCGCGAACACCGGACGTGGATCGATGATCGGAAAACCGTCGAAGGCGATCGCCGTGAATGACGAACGCCCTGTGGCGTGCGCCTGGTAGGGCCGCGCTGCCACTGTCGCGACCGAAGCTGCGGCGCCATGGCCGTGAACGTGCGGCGATTGAGGAGCATGTGATCTCATCGAACGAGCAACGACCGTTCACAGAAAAAACGCACCGGCACAATCGCCCGATTTCGGCAGAGACCATTCCAGATTTCAAAACGATCGACGCCTCCTCGCGCGATCGTTCAGGTCAGAGAAGATTCTCGAACGCGTCTCGCGAGCTGCCCTTCACGGCCTGAAGGTGCTGTGCTAATTTAGCGTGGCGGCGAGCCATCGGATTCCGGTCGAATAATCGAAAAAGTGGGTCTTAAGAGAAAAACACATGCGTCAACCGCAACGCGCCATCGTTTCGCTCAGCCTTGCACTCGGGCTCGCCGCCTCGTCCGCCACGGTCCATGCCCAAACTGCAGCCTCATACGACGAGCTTGCCAGGAGCGCGGCGGCGGCGAACGCCGAGAACGGCAAGCGGGTCGCGCCGCTCAAATCGATCGGCAATCCCACGAGTGACGTCTCTCCCGAAATGCAGGCGATCATCGGCGCGCCCTATCCGCCGTATTTCAACGCCGACCCGAAGACCCCAGCGGAATGGAAGGATCTGTTCTTGATCACGGGTGTTCCGGCCATGAAGGCGAAGCTCGGCGTCAAGGTCGAGGAGACCAGTATTGCCGGCGTGCACTGTTTCGTCGTCACGCCGAACACGATCGCGCTCGAGAACAGGCGACGCCTGCTGATCCACGTGCACGGCGGCGGTTACGTGTTCGGCGCCGGCGAAGCGGCGTTGCCGGAGGCCATCATGATGGCGGGCTTTGGCGGCTTCAAGGTGATCTCGGTCGACTACCGGATGCCGCCGGACTTCCCCTATCCGGCCGCGCTGGATGACGCGATGGCGGTGTGGAAGGAGGTTCTGAAGTCGCATGAGCGCCATCGGCTGGCGATCTTCGGCACCTCGACCGGCGGCGCGATGGCGCTCGCGATGGTGTTGCGCGCGAAGGATGAGAGGCTGCCGCTGCCCGCCGCCATCGCGCCGGGCACGCCGTGGTCCGATATCGACAAGATCGGCGACAGCTATGCGAGCAATGAGTGGGTCGACAATGTGCTGGTGACCTGGGACGGATGGCTCGGCCGCGCGGCAAAGCTCTATGCCAACGGGACCAGCCTGAAGAACCCCTACATTTCGCCGATCTACGGTGACTTCAAGGGCTTTCCGCCGACCATCCTGACGTCAGGTACGCGCGACCTGTTCCTCAGCAATACGGTTCGCACCCACCGCAAATTGCGGCGCGCCGGCGTGATTGCCGATCTCAATGTCTATGAGGCGCAGTCGCACGCCCAGTACCAGTTCAACGTCGACGCGCCCGAGACGAAAGAGGCATTCACCGACATCGCCAAATTCTTCGACCGATATCTGAAGCAGTGACCGTGAGGGATTCTGCACCCACTTCGCTCTAAAATGCTCTGATCAGATGCCCGCGCTTGTCGCGGGCATCCGTGTACCTGTAGATTGCCGCGCAATCGGCGTTCAGGAACGGGTGAGTTGCGATGAATTACTTGCTGGTGAAATCCGAACCGTCGGTCTGGTCATGGGACCATCAGGTCGCCAAGGGCGCGAAGGGCGAAGCCTGGACCGACGTGCGCAACTTCACGGCCCGGCAGAATCTCGTCAACATGAAGAAGGGCGACAAGGCGTTCTTCTATCATTCCAACGAGGGCAAGGAGATCGTCGGCATCGCCGAGATCATCAAGAAAGCCTATCCGACCCGACCGACAAGACCGGCAAGTTCGTCTGCGTCGACATCAAGGCCGACAAGCCGCTGAAGACGCCGGTGACGATGGCCGCGATCAAGACGGACAAGAAGCTCGCCGACATGGCGCTGGTGAAGTATTCGTGGCTTTCGGTGCAGCCGGTGACCCCTGAGGAATGGAATACGTCTGCAAGACGGGCGGGCTGCAGCGGCTCACGAACTCTACTGTCGTTCCTGCGAAAGCAGGGACCCGTAACCACAGGCGAGCATTGTTAGAGCGCGCTGTGGCCACAACTCGTTCCAACAATCAACAATTAGGGTAATGGGTCCCGGCCCCGTGCGCAATTGCGTCTGGTCCCGGAGTGGGGGAATCAGCCAAACTGATCCTTCATTCCGGGAGGACCTATGGGCCAGATACTCCATGGCAGCGCCACGACCACGCACGCGATCCGAGCGGCAGTACAGCGATCGACGGCTCCGCTCAAAGAGCTAGCCGGCTCAACACGGCCGCGGACCAGCCGGGCGAGCTTCTCGGCATCCCGGCGGTTTGTTTTGATCCGATCGCCAGGCTTGTGTGGGATCAGGGACGGGGCAATGACAGCACATTCATGGCCAAGGGCTTCGATCTCTCGCTTCAGCCCATATCCCGTCGGCCCAGCCTCGTAGCAAAATCTCAAGCGTAAGCCTGGCCGCGCGAGCTTGCTGACGAGCCGTCGCACCGACGCGTTGTCAGAGGATATTTCACCCAGATAGCGGACCTCGCCGTTGCGCCCGCTCTCGGCAACCGGCCACAGCATGTTTGTGTTTGGCGACGTCCAAACCTACGAAAAGGTCGTTATAATCTTTCATGGTTCGTCCTCCTGGCGTGAGGATGGGCTCCTTGAGCAACCCTCGTTCAATACCGCCAGTGTAGGGCGAACCACCTCACCGCCGGTATCCAGAAAGGACATACGGTCTTACGATCAATTTGGCCGCAGCTCGAATTCTGTGCCTAGCCGGCCGCGGGCAACGTCGCAAGTCGCACCGCATCGCAGCGGCTACGGCCTTGGCCAGATGGTCGTGCGTACCAGCGAGGGTCTGGCGTCAGTGCCGGACAACTTAGTGATCACACAAGGAGCTGCGCACGCGGTTGTTCTGCGCCTCGAAGGAACGCCTCGTTGTGGTGGTGGGAACCGCAGTTCCCCGGGAGCTGCGCAAATATTATCGCGAGAACGTGCAGGACATCGTCTACGGCGCGATGGTGAAGTGAGCCGTCGTCTCCATGGTGCTGCGAACGTCGAGAGCTCGCGGTTCCGGCGTTCCCCACATCCAGCGATGACCGGCGATGCATTTCGACCAGAAAGAAGAGAATATCGCTTTTCCAGACTCAATGAAAAAGAGTTTGGCTTGGACTCGCCCGCCCGCAATTCTCTGAGACTATTGATTGTCAATCGATGGTGCTTGCGCGGAGGAATTCTGATGACGTGCGCCGACTTCTTGGGCGTAATGAAAGCCTGCGCATCGCGAACGTCGTGTCACACGACCTGTTGTTGACGCGCTGACATTGCAATGCGGATCAGGGCTTCTGACCGCTACGATGTTCCAAAAAGTTCCCAGGCTGACAATGGTCTCAATCAGCTCTCTCAACTCGCTGACCCCGCGCAGCGTGAATGCATAGCGCTGCCTGCTTCCGACGCGCGTCTTGCAATACTCGAAAGGGACTACAATGATGCGTTTGTCAAACGCTCTCGCAAGAAACCCGTGACAACAGAGAGCTTGGAGAAGAATGCATGACTAAGCGCCAAATCGGGCCGGCCGTCGCGGCCGCGGTCGTTCTTTGCGTCTCCGCAGCCGACGCGCAACCAGCCCACGACGGCTTCTACTGGATTGGCGAGATGAACAAGGCTTCGGCGGTCATGGTTGTCGACACCAAGATTGTCGACCGCGACCTCGGCGGCACCATTGCCGAAGCTGTTGCTAAAGTGATTCGGGATGGCGAGCGACCGGGGGCGGCTCGTTCTGATGATTACCTGCGCGTCGAGCCCCTGCTGATAGCAGCCGGAGGACCCGACGTTACGCGGCTGCACTCTGGCCGTAGTCGCCAAGGTCCTATCGAAAACTCGTTCGATGCAAACCACGTCTCGCCATTTGATCTCGATGCAGAGGTCGCAAGTCTGGTGACGGCCTCCGCAATTGTCAATAGCGCGTTGCTGGCGGATCTCCTGGACCAATACCGACAAATCCGTCCATGGTTCCTGCTGGCGGCAAGTGAAACGACGCCGAGCAGCATTATGCCGCAAAAGCGGAATCCATTACCGATGCTGCTCGCGCGTGAACAAGCGAGCCGGACTCTGGGCTTAGCTCATAATGTCGTAATGCTTGCGCATAATATTGGACCCGGTGTCATCGAGTATCGCGGCGATGCTGCGAACAACGCGTTGCAAGAGGCAACGCAGCTACAGGTGATCATGACGCGCCTCGTTCGGACTTTGCGATTCGATGGGGCCCGAGCGCTTGAGGAGGTAAACGGCGACTACGCAACTACGACAGAGTTGGCCGACGTGCTGCAGCGAGAGGCCAATATCCCGTTCCGAATTGGCCACCATTTCGCGTCCGAACTCGTGAATTTCGGACGAGGCCACGGCCTACGCGCAGTCGAATTGCCCTATGAGGTTGCGAATCGGATTTTCGCGCAATTGACTAAAGACTTGCTTGGTCAAGAGGCCGCCTTTCCGCTTTCCGAGGCCCGTTTCCGGGAAGTGCTGACGCCCGAGAATATGGTTCGCGCCAGCCGTGGCCTAGGTGGCCCGCAACCTACGCAGGTTGCCCGGATTCTCGCTGTCCAGGAAGCGCAACTCGCAGCAGATGGGAGCTGGCTCGAAGGGCGGCGCTCGGCCCTCGCGCAGGCGAGCGCATTGCTAGATGTGGCCTTCACTCACCTTAAGAACTGTGGCCTCCAAGGACCGGTGAGCTTCAGCCGCGCATAGCGCCGGCTTGTGCCCCTCTTCATTTGGAAACGGCATCCAAACTTCGGGTGGTCGAACGGGATCACATTCTCGCAGCCGTTGCCCAGCAGCCCCAAGCGCGCATCAACGTTCTCCCGCTTCAGGTCGCACTCATCGATACGCTTGAGCAGCTCGTCGAGTTTACGGAGAGCCTGCTAACGTCAAGCACCACGCGCCTCCGCGGCTAGGGCCGGAGAGGAATTATCCGAAAATGCCAGCCCCGTTCATTGCTGGGGTCGTTCACACCGTCAGAGAACTTATAAAGAAGGTCATCGATATCCGACTCGCTCAAGCCGCAAGGGTTCTTTAGGACGGTTTGGTCGAATCCAACATTCCACAAGGTGAGCAGCTCGGACTTCTGGTTCCACCGGGGATGTGCAAAGGTGATGGCCATCAGCCCGGGATATTCCCGAAAGATGCCATTTCGGGTCTGGTGACCTGTAAGATTAGTTTTGCCATCGAATTCGGGCAACGAAAACAATTGCTCACCAGGATTCCCAAACCCGATCTGCCATAGCTCCCCATCGAAACCAAGGAAAGCATTCGATGGCTGGAAAACCTCAAGCAATCCACGGAGCTTTTCGACGATCCCACGCAATGCATCCATATCGGCGATCGCGAGGCCGACATCTATGAATTGTTTTGCGAGGCGCAGAAAGTTGGAACGCACTTTTGGTAAGAACCTGTGTCGATCGTTTGGCAGGAGACGGCGATCATACTGTTGCAGCAGCGATGGATGAAGTCGCAGTCAAAGGCCTGCATCGGCTCGAGGTGCGGGACAGCAAGGGCAATCCGGACAAGGCCGTTCTTGAAGTAAGATATCGCAAAATCCGCATTCTGCCGTCGATTGGCAAGAAGGCGCGCTATCCCGGTCTGACTTTGACGGTAATCCATGCGACCGAAAGGGGAACTCCGAAGAACAGAAAGAAGATCGAATGGAAGCTCTTGACCGATCTTCCAGTGCACTCTCGTAAGGATGCAATCGAGAAGTTGGAGTGGTATTCTCTAAGGTGGAAAATCGAAGTCTTCCACAAGATCTTTAAGTCTGGTTGCAAGGCAGAGGACTTGCAGCTGCGGACCGCGCAACGATTGACAAACCTGATTGCGTTGCTCTGCATTGTGAGCTGGCGTCTATTTTGGATGACCATGCTCAACCGAGCGGCATCAAAGGCACCGCCAGAATTTGCTCTGACCAAGGCCGAAATCAAATTGCTTGATCGGCTTGTCAAAGACAAAAACCCGGTGAGCCCGTTACGAAGGACGCTCTCGCATTATCTGATCAAGATTGCCAGACTTGGCGGTTACCTCGCCCGTGCTAACGATCGGCCACCCGGCAACCTGGTCATGTGGCGCGGATTATCGCGTCTCATCGACATCGCAATCGGAGTTGAAATCTAACCCAGAAATGTGGGTAATCGTAAGCCGACGGACTGGCGCACTGCCGGACCGAGCAAGAAGCAGAGGCCATTAGGGCGGAGCTTCAAGCGAGGCTGGAAGTGTGCGGACTTCAGATGCATCCGACAAAGACGCAGATCGTCTATTGCAAGGATAACAGGCGTCGGCGCACGTATCCGAGGGTCACGTTTGACTTTCTCGGATATCAGTTCAGGCCGCGGCGGGTGGCAACGTCACACCGGAAGGAATTCTTCTGTGGATACACCCCGGCAGTCAGTCCGACAGCTCTGAAAGCCATGCGAGCAACGATCCGAAGCTTGCACATTCCCCGGCAAACGCCGGGGACGCTGGCTGAGATCGCCCAACAGATCAATCCGCTTCTCCGAAGGTGGATAGGTTATTACGGCCGGTTCAGTCGTTCGGCGCTGTTCTCTCTGGTCGACTACGTCAATCAGAAGCTGAAGGCGTGGATCATGCGAAAGTACAAGCGCTTCCGGCTCCACAAAACCGGTGCTTCGCTGTTCTTGCGAAAGTTGGCTCGGGACAATGCGGAGCTGTTCGTACACTGGCGGTTGTTCGGAACGACCACGTTCACCTGATGGGAGCGGTGTGAATCGAGAGGTTCACGCACCGTTCTGCGAGAGTTGCGCCTTGCAAGCGCGTTGAAGTCTGCCGTCTGCGATGACGGCCGCGGCAAAGCCTAGCGAGCAGCCGCGAACCGAGTCTTGCGTGGCGTCCGGTAACGGCCGTTGCGAAGCGTAGACGGGGAGGTTGGACAGGAGCATCGCCTCACGCGTTGCTCAATGCTCGTGGACCCGAGTTCTATCGAAGCCGGGAGACCTGACGTCTGTGCGCAGATCGTGGGTGTTTGCGCGCGTACAGCGAGACCCAGCGCTCTGATGGCATCTGGACCCGCGCTTGTTGCATTCGCGACGAGACAGCATGACATTCTAAAACAACCGGCGGCACTGTCGTTGGCAGGATAAGCTTTTCTCTTGGTAAATGAACAGTTTGAGTCCCTGTTTTCAGGACTGGCACGCTGCTTGCTGGGGGATCGCCCGTAACCCGAGATCGGCCCATGAAAGCCAGGATGTCACCTGCAATCCGCCCGCACCCAGGCACTTCGCACTAGTGCCTGGAACGCGACGAGATCGCAAGGACACTTACCGAAGCGATGTGTAGCGCCGTGGTGAGCAAAGACGCGATTTCGCCTTCGATCCGCGGCTGCATGCATCTGATGGTTCGTTGTTCCGCAAGGAGCGCTTCGCCGCGGATTTTGACGAATCCCTTATGCGCTCCGCAATATGGCGTTCACCCATTTGTGCGGCGGCTGAATAGCTTTGTCTGGCGAAGACCGTAAAACTGGAGAGTATCACCATGAGTGAAACGGCTTTGATCGATAATGTCATTCCGCGTGCCGACGTCATCAAACGCGCAGCGCGCATCGGCGCTGAAATCAGAAATATCAAGCTCTCGGGCGATTTGTCGAACCAGACAATCGCTGCGATCAATAGCCTGCTGCTCGCGCACAAGGTCATCTTCTTCCGCGATCAGAGGCATCTCGACGACGCAGAGCAGGAGCGTTTTGCTGCTCGTTTGGGAAAGCTTGTGCCGCATCCCACGCTCGGTGCCACCAAGGGAACGGTGTCGATACTCGAACTTGACTCCGCCCGTGGCGGTAGCCGGGCCGATGTGTGGCATGCCGATGGGACCTTCCTCGATGCCTATCCCAAGATTTCGGTGCTGCGAGGCGTTGTGATCCCACCATTCGGCGGCGACACGGTATGGGCAAACACCGCGGCCGCTTATCTTGACCTGCCGCAGCCGCTGAAACGGCTAGCCGACGAGCTCTGGGCCGTTCACAGCAACGGCTTCGACTACACCGGAATGGCCCGTACCCGCGAAGTCGACAAGAAGCATTTTGACGAGGTCTTCACCAGAACGATCTTTGAGACCGAGCATCCCGTGGTGCGTGTCCACCCCGAGACAAGCGAGCGCACGCTGGTGCTCGGCGATGTGGTGCAGCGTTTTGTTGGCATCCCGAAATATGACGGCCAAAAGCTGTTCGATCTATTCCAGTCTCATATCACCGCACCCGAAAACACCGTGCGCTGGACCTGGAAAGAGGGCGATGTCGCGATCTGGGACAACCGCGCCACCCAACATTATGGGGTCAATGATTATGGCGACCAGCATCGCGTCGTTCGTCGCGTCACCATTGATGGTGAGGTGCCCGTCAGCGTCGACGGCCGGTGCAGTATAACGCGCCTTAAGGCCAACAAGCAGCCGCCCATGAAGGTCGCGTAGCGCGCTCGCAAATTCACAGAGATCCGGCCGATGTAGACTCTGCTCTTATCGGCGCGTTCGCTGCATATGGTATCCGCCGATCAAGAGGCCTCAGGCCGGTCAGAGCAAGATCTAATCTCGACCACGCGTCTAGGTTTTAGGCGCCCAAGCCCATCCCGCTTGGGTAGGGAAGGGGAGGCTCGCGGGCATCCAGCACGGCTGTGCCACCTGCATTGGGGAGAGAACCTGCTGTCCGAGCGAACCTATGCAGCATCCATCCCGAAACCCGGAAAACCGATCCGTTCTGTTCTAGGGCCGGAGCTGAGAGCAAATGAGCGATCAACGAAGGATTGCAAGGAGATGCAGTACTTCCAGGGCGAGTTGTTTCCGTTCTGCCAGGGCGGCCGTACGGATAAGGAGGAAAGCAGTGTCGAGGGCATGCCTAACTTACCGGCACCGTCATATGGCCGTCACTCACCGGGCCGTTTTCGACTGGTTAAAGCGCGTTGAAAGAGGACGCGCCATCTGTCCAGGCCAAAGGGCTCCTAAAGCCTTGGTCCACCGGCATCGCCTAGGAAGTTATGATCTGATACGCATGGCGAACCTGCTTTCGCCGATGAGCGAGGTTGCGGGCAAGCTTGCGATCGAGGCGGCCGGTATCGCCGCGCGTTTGGCCGGCTACACATGCCCAGTGACACCACTTTGAGACCGTGCCTTCGTGACCCACGGCGACAGCTATGTCGCAGAAAATTTCGATCTCTAGCCGGCAAACGGTATCAGGTCGCTTCGTTCACTCGCAATCGGAAACTCCAAGCCACGTGCCAGCATACTACCAGTGGAGGCCTTTATTCGTCCTGGCCTTCACGCAAATCATCGCAAACTTGCAGGACGTTCGGGCTTCGGCATTATGGCGCGGCTCAACAAGGCAAGCGCAGAGTGCTTTTGAAAGATCCAGATGCCGGCAATCAACTTTGCGGCGCGTTCACGGCGACAGCATTGCATGTGCTTTTCCCGCACACGGCGTGAGCTTTGCGGCACTTATCGATGCGGCGTTCTCTTTGCCAATAAGCAACAGTCACGCCGTCCGAACGATCGCGAGAGCGTTTGACTTTGGCGATTTTTGCTTCGCACCGGGCATAGGGCCGCTTTGGCACGTGCGGTACATTATGAAGATCGACGTGCATCGCTGCGCGTCGTGGACATGGAGATGTCAACGCCGGACAGGACGTTCGCGAGCACTGAGATTTCGTTGCGGCTGTCCGTGTGATGCGAAGTCCAAGTTCCTTCCTCTCCGCCAGCACACACAGAGCTCCAATAAAATCCATAGGTCATTGATTGTCAGACGCTGGATTGCCGAAGTGATGTAAGGACAGATGGATCGTCGGCGGATGCCGAGCATGACAAATCTAGCACGTAATCTTTCGGACTGACCACGCCCCGTCGGTGCGTAATGGCCACGATCGTCGTTTGGCAGGCGAGTTGACGAAGCTCGTTGAACAACCGGCGCTCGGTCTGTTCATCGAGCGCGGAGCTGGCTTCATCAAGCAGCAACAGTCGGGGCTTGGCGATGACCGCACGGGCGATCGCAACGCGCTGCCTCTCGCCGCCACTCAGCAGCTGGCCACGCTCGCCGACCCGGTAGTTCAAGCCTCCCGGCAAGCCAGCCACCTTGTCAGCCAAGCGCACGGTCTGCAGCGCGCGGAACACGTCGACGTCCGAAAGCGGTCGACCCAGCAGCACGTTCTCGCGGATGCTCAGATTCATCATCATGGGCTCTTGAGGCACATAGCCCACATGCGCCAGGTAATCCTCCCGATGCACCGTGGCCAGATCCAAGCCGCCAACGCTCACCATACCGCTGTAGCCCTGATTCATCTGCAGCAGGATTTGCATGAGCGTCGATTTGCCGGCGCCGGACTGGCCCATGATGAAGTTAATGACGCCAGGTTTGAAATCGGCCGACACCTCGGAGAGCACCGGCCCGGCGGCGCGCGCATAGCTAAACGAAAGGGAGCTGATCGATACGATGGGTGGGGCGCAGATCGGTACCGTGAGCCAGGGCGGGAGAGCGCGCACGGGTGGCGGGTGTGCGTCGAGCAGCGCTTGCAGCGGCTTAGCCATGGCACGGGCAACCATGATGTCACGCATTGACATGCCGATAAGCTCGAATGGCCTATTCAGCTGGATTAGGATCATGCTTACAATGACAAGCCCGCTGATCTCGCCTGACCGGTCATAAAGCCACACCAAGAGTCCGAAGATCGACGCGTACTGTACGAATAGGAAGGCGGCTTGCAAAAGGCCATAGCGCAGCCGTACTCTGTAGAAGGTGAGCCAGGCTCGACGCGTGGCGGCGGCTTGGCGATCATACAGATCGGCTACCCAGGCTTCGCCGCGGAACGCTTTGATGCAGACGATGTTTGCGATCACGTTCCCCAAAAAGTTTGCGCCCTCATTGCTCGAGTCCTGCGCCTGCTCCTGGTACTTCCTCGTCACCCTATTGCTGACTAATGTGATCCACACGACCATGGAGCCGTAGGCCAGGACGAACAGTGCCACAACCCAGTTCACCGTGCCGCCCACCGCAAAAAACGACAGCACTACGTCGGCGGCTCCGGCCATCAGCACCATAAGATAGACCTGGATGTAAGTCCTGTTGGACTGATGCCAGCTTTCTACCATTGCGGCAATCTTACCCGGATTATTCTCAGCAAACAGCGTGCTCTCGGCGCGCACGAGCCCAGCCATGATCTTCTTGCTTGATAGGTTGCGAACCTCCTTTTCCAGCCGATTCGAGACAACGATCTTCACGTCCAGCAAGCATCGGGCAAGCGCTGCCGCGCCAGCAAATAATAGCAACAGGCTCAACGTGTACCAGGACGGCCCGCCGGCCAGCGTGGCCACAGCGCGCGAAAACAGCAGCGGCCCGGCGACCGTACAGGCTGACGCCGCAATGGTCGCCAGCACGAAGGCCGCGACAAGGCGGCGAGACGATCGCAGGCTCGCCTTGATGACTTGCCACTGCGGGGGTAGGAACCACCTACCTAACTTCATAAGAGTCCATCCACTCAGCAAGAGCACAGGCGCGAACCATCGCAAAGACTCGCTCCAGTCTTTGCAAGGCCATCAGCTTCACTGGAAGCATATCTCGTGTTCAGCGGTGTCCGGTTGAGGACGTCTATGTCCGGAGCCCGACACTAAGGCGGAAATATTCCGCCGGCGCGGCACGAAACACCTTGGTGTTGCTCCCTTGAAGCAAGACGGGCGCCAAGTTTAGTCAGGCATCGGGTTCGGGCGGAGGCAACGCAATCCAGATCTTAGCCAGCAGCCTCGCAGTGCGAGCTTGATCACGCAGACGTGGCATCTCATGAGGGTTACACGTTGGGCTTTGCCACAGAAGCAAGAGGTACCTGAAATGTCCGACGTAGACCCAATATCGATCCGTATCCGCTCATCACTTATGTCGCCTGTGCTGGCAAGCGCAGTAAGGGTTCGACCTTGAAAACGTTCCAAGGAATCGTTCACGCGGAGGGTGACGCGCTTGGTGCCGGACTGCATATTAATTACTTCGCGCCGCGTTTTCTCAATGTTCGGTTTCAGCCCTCCGACTGCGATCAAGATGTCTTAGCGTCCAGCAAAAGATACCTCGCCGAAGCCGGCAACGATAACGTTGCTTGTCGCCTCGCAGGTCGAACCGAATCGCGGCTAGAAACGCTGGCAGGCCATTCGCCAGCAGTAGCAGCCGATCAGCCCGTACTTTTCAGTCGCATATCGCAGCACCTTATTGAACCGTGGCGGGAACCAAGGAGGCTGTTGCGAATTCTCGCCTCCAGTCGGCATTACGTCGATAAGCTCCCTCGCATTTTCTTCACCCCAGCTCCATCCCCGGCAGGTGACTGCAGCGATACCAAGTCTCGCGGCACGTGCGGCCATCCCGGGCGCAAGAGTCTCACTGATGCGCGCCTCCTTGGCGAATCGGCGCGCTCCATCACGCTGCTTCACCACGATTGCCCACTGTGTCGATACTTTAATCTTGATTACCGCAATGAGCGGCCTATCGACGGTTAATTGCTGCTTTCGAGTGCCTTTCTTCGACGGATTTCAATTGGCCGCGATGCGCGTGTAGCAGCACTTGTCTGGAAGTGAGTACCAAGCCGAGGTGCGCTCTCTTTTTGTGGCCCTTCTTACGCGGCTCCGTCGTAATCTGAGGCGGAATGTCCGCGTGCACCACGGCAGTGGGAGCCACTACGCTCTATCTATGCCTGCTCCAGCAGGACCAAGCCTACACGTTTTTGAAATTCCCTAATCCGCCGATACGCTGCATCGCGTTCTGGGCCGCTCGGAAGCTGCCTTACGGACGCTAGGATGTTGATCAGCAATCCGAGCAGCTCCTCAAGGTTGGCCGCGTCGTCCGCCTTGTAAAGCCCGTCACTCATGCGAACACCTCCTCTATTGCCTTCCACCTTCCGCGAAGCGGGGATCGCAATGACCCAACCCCAACGGGGGGGGCCAACTCGGCAAGGATTAAGCCGCCAGCAAGGTGGGTTTATCAAGTAGCAAATATTTCCGATGAAGGAGGTCGCCAAGCTGAGGCGGCCTTACTTTTTGTTCAACGGCTTGCCTGTCTTTCGATTCAAAGGTGCAGCTTGGCATGCCAGGACAGGTGATAGGAGCGCGTCCGCATAGCGTCTGCGTGGTTGAACAAGCAACCCAGCTACGATGTTGCTGTCCAGAAGAAGAGGGGGAACGCATTTTCGCTGAACGCGTCGATAACAAAACATTTTGCCCTTTCGTTACGGAGCGATGACGAAGTCGATTGAATCCGAATTCGATAAAGCATTTTCTCGTTTGGGACGAACTGCCCTTGAGTGAGCCGCTAAGTAGGAGCCAAGGTGGTGGTCCAATGAGGAAGTGCACCGAACTACCGAGACTATTTTTCTTTTCCTCATGATTTCCCAGCGCTGATCTTGCGTTTTGCGTCGTCTTTACGGGCGCACCGGAAATCAGCTTCGGTGCCTCACGCGTAGCCTAGCGCAGAACCCGGGTGCCAGCCCATAAGCCAAGCAGGAGCGGCACGCGCCGAGCGCGTAGAAGGCCGCTAATTGTGCAGGCCTGGCGCCACTATTGTCAGCGCGCTCCTGATGCGCACCGTGGTTGGATCTGGGCCTCACATCAGTTTTCCCTTGGTGTCAGATATTTCAGCATCTTGTTGCAAGCCTCCTCGGCCTCGGCGAACGTTCTGAAGGGCGAGCCACCGACCTTGATTGCGCTACGGCTCTCGTAAAGTTCGCGCCATGACGCCACAAAGCCGGGACGCCCGTGAAAGCCGGGGCCGGTGGGGCTCTCATAGGTGATCACGAACGAGAATCCATCGCCGCTTGCGCTCCATACTTCCAGATGCTCGACGGCGCGGTGAAATTGCAGGGTCATCGCCAGTCATTCACCTGTAGCAGCTCGGCGCCGCAATCGAAATGGCCCGGGGCGCTGCGTCGTTGGGAATCGTCATTGCCGCCTCAGGTTATTCGCATGAAGAGTCGTTTGCGCCCGCAACCCGCGGTCATTGGAAAGTGAAGCAATATCCAGGCCGGACAATGTGATCACACCCGATAAGTCGGATTCCGCATTGGAGTCGCAGAAGTCGATCGCGCCGAGCGGCGCGAGATAGTCCACGAACGAGACGCTGCGTTGGTGGAGTGAGAGATCAAGCGCGATTTCGGACTTGGACGAGAAGCTCGTGATCATCTGGTCGAGGCTGGTCGTGACGCTGTGCTCGGTCGAGCTCTGCACCTCCAGCGACAGCATGTGGTGTCGAGCCGACGCTCGTCGAGCATGATCCTGGCGGTGAGGCCGAATGAACCGACGATCTGGTCGTCGTTGAACACCTGCGGATAGGTGCCCCGCGCGTTGGCAGTGCGCAATTGCCCGCAGCGCAGTTTGCCGCTGCTGGATGAGGCCGCGGTAATGCTGGCCGTAGTTGTTGTCGTAGTCGGTGCGACCCGGGAGCAGACGTCCGGACGGAAACCCACATGTCGTTATAGGCGCGCCAGCGTGGAATCGAGCGCGGTTGGAAGCGGGAAATGCGAGCTCACGATAAGGGTTGGCCGAGCGCGGGGGCAGCTTGCGAAAGCACGTGTGATCTGCGCCGCGTGTGCCTCTGTCCGAATGCAAACGCGGTTCATGTCTGAAACCCGCCGCCGACTTTCTTGGAAAGCCACATTGCGCCTAAAACGCAAGCGTTCCGTTGCTTCGTACTGGCCCAAATCCTGCACCGCGCTTTCGCGCGAGGGAAGGTGGGCGGCGACAATAGGATGGGAGTCGCGTTTGAGTCTCGATCTGCCAATCGACGATGCGGCTGCCGGTCAAGTGTCGGCGACGAAGCTCGCCTATCCGCGCCCCGCAACGAAAACGAACGACGCGCGTGCTCACCAGGGCCTCGCGCGGCATCGATCATGCTACCCGAAAGCTGTTTTCGGAATCGGGCCGGTGCATCAATGTTTGCGCGCACCAACCCTTCGATGGCGTGCGATGTCCGTAGGATTCGGTGGCAGACAACCATGTAAAGGTCGATCTAGGCAATCGGCGGACGGTGCCGGGCGTCATCGCCGAGGTCGCGGGGCGGCTTGCGGGCGCACCGCTACGCGCATTGATCAACAATGCCGGCATCTCACCCAAGACGCCGGACGGTACACGGCTGACGTCGTCAGTCGGAAGCTGGATGAGGGTATTCCGTCTCAATCTGCTAGCCCTGTTCCTGTTTCCCCAAGGCCGCTTTCACGAGTTGAAGGCGGCCTGGCAATCGATTGTCGAGGTGACCTCGATCGCCGACTCACGCGTACACGCGCTTGCCGTCCATGCCGCTCTCGTCAAGGCTGAGGGATTGCTTGCTCATTCTGAAGTGAGGCGTCAATACATGGTCGACGAACTAGATTTGCGATCATTCCAGCTACATCCACAGCGCGACGCCGTGCTCGGTGAGGTGCATGTTCGCCCTTTCTCGCGCCTTGTCTCGCCATTTAGCGTGATCCACTTTGCTTTTCTTGCGCAGGGCGAGGCGGCCGCAAGCGATCGCCGCTGCTTTGTCGATTTTTGCCGGCAGCACAACGTTCCGCCGCCTGAGCTATTGGCGAAACATCACCAGATTGGGATCGGACCCGTTGGGCTACGCTGGGAGCAGCATTCGGAATTTGCAACATTCACTTGGATCTGGAGTACCGCGAATACTCCTGCGACTCGCCAATTCGGCGAAGTCGGTGATACCGTCCAATCGCTAATCCGCGGGTTGCGGCAGGCCGGACAATTATTGGTGGCGATCAAGTTGGAGGTGGAGCGGGTCGCCTCTCCCACGAAACGCGCCGAACAGATTTTTGACAAGAGCAGTCTGGCCATGGTTGCCACAAAGGGCGGCGCGGGCGTTGTGGCCTCAGACTTTCGCGTGGACGAAAACGGCTTCGCCAGAATCCTAGTCTGCGACCTCGGATTGACGCCGCACAATCTCGGCGCGCTGGTGCAACGGCTCCTGGAAATCGAGACCTACCGTCCTGTGGCGCTGCTTGGTCTGTCGACGGCCCTTGAGCTTGCGCCGTCTGTCGATCGCATCGATCGCCGTCTTATTGAGACGCTCGAAGAGATGCAAGGCGCCGAGGGGCTGAAGTTCAACAACCATCTGCTTGCCGAACTGACGGCGTTGGCCGCCTCCTTCGAAAGGGGCGCGACCGGCAGTCTGTTTCGCTTCGGCGCCAGCAGGGCCTATAACGAGCTGGTCCAATCGCGACTATCCATCATTGAAGGCAACGATGTCGCGGGTTATCCGACCTGGTCATCGTTTCTGGCGCGCCGTATGGCGCCAGCGATGCGAACCTGCGCAACCGTTGAGGATCGTCAGGCGAACCTGTCGGTCAAGCTGGCCCGTGCCGCCGATCTGTTGCGAACACGCGTCGATGTCGAAATCGAGCAACAGAATCGTGACCTGTTGCGCGCTATCAGCGAGCGCACGAGACAGCAGCTTCGGCTGCAGTGCACTGTCGAGGGATTGTCCGTCGGGGCGATAGGATATTATGTGGTCAGCCTGTTTAGCTACCTTGCCAAGGGCGCGCACGACGTCGGACTGCATGTAAAGCCCTCGTTCCTAACCGCAGCCTTCGTGCCGATCGCGCTCGGCGTGATCTGGCTTGTCAGTTACAATATTCGGAAGCGACACCTCAAGCACGATGACGCACCGTCCGCGGCTGGCGACTAAAGTTCCTTGAGCGAAGTCAGGGCATCCGTCCTACGACGATGCGCAGGGCAGAAGCCGCATGGTCCAGCGAAAACACCATGTCGCCCGGCTCGATCGTAAGGAGAACACTTAAAGCCGGCGGTTTAGCGAAATGCCGGGCGAATTGCGAAACCTGCAGCAAATACGAATCCCGCGTGTGGTGCGACAGGTTGCGGACCTGCATGTCTTCCACCATGCGTAACCGAAGCGAGGTCATAACGAACTCCTTGACAAGCGGGACGCTGCGCGCGGACAGCAATACCATCTTGCCAAGGGCAAGCGCTTCTGAAATGCGGTGGATTACGTTGCTGTGCGGGTGGTGCCGGGGCCAGAGACACGGGCCGGCTTCAAGGGGGATGCCCCGCGCTCAACGCGGATACCCTCGCGCGGGGCGGGTTCGTCCAATGGCAGTTTATGCCGACTGCCGAACTATGCCGAATGGTTTTGAGAAGAACCCGTCGTTTGCGCGTACTTGCGGCTGGTCAAGCCGTCGTCGTCCCGGTTCATTCTGAGCTTGATAGCTGGATCGGGTTTGCGGCCGCCACAAGCGAGGGCAAGCACGTTCAGCTGTCAGCAGATCAGCATGCTTCCCTCCGCAACAACCCGCTCCTTGTCAAGACCACAATCCTGTCGGTCCCACAAATCGTGCAGAGTCGAGAGTGGATGTCGCCTCGTCGAGGATCAGGATCTCCGGGTCCCGGTACAGAACCGGAGTTCACGCAAGGCGCTGCATCTCGCCGCCGGAGAGGGGCGCGCCGATCTAGCCCAGATAGGCCTGGATGCCGCCGGACCAGCGCTCGATCAACACCCGCAGCCCTATTTGATCGCAGATTGGGTCTCATCGCGTTGCTCTGCTGTTGCAGAAGAGATCCTCGTTTGTCGAAGATGCTGAAGATACTCAAAATGGCTCGGCAATGTGCGGACTAACTCGCCCGTGCGATCCCGCACTGCTTGGAATGCCGCGACGGCAGCGCTCACGTTGGCGTGCCGCAGAGTAGGCAGACTGCGGACGGGCCGATAGTGCAACCCAAGCAGCATCACAGAATAGGAGTAGAATTCGAAGCCGTGGTAGCACGGATTGATATTCCTTTCGTTCGGAAGCCGTTTTTTCCAAAGCTGAAGACGTTGGTTGACCGAGGGAGGGACAGAGATCTCCTTTGTCGCCCGCCAAAACGGCGTGTCGGCCCTGTCAGAAGCGCGATAATGAAGGACAAGAAAGTCGCGCACCCCGTCGATGCAATCGGCCATGATCCTATTGTAGTCGGCCACTACATCCGGGTCCATCGTGGGACCTGAATAATGACGCAGGAGCTCCTCAATGCCGAACTGAATGAAGAAAATCCCGGTCGACTCTAGTGGCTCCACGAAACCGGAGGACAAACCGATTGCGACGCAGTTCTTGACCCAAGAATTGCGGCAACGGCCGATTCGCATCTTGATGTGATTCGCGATGCAATCTTTTGCGCGCGGACCCAAATGTGCGCGAAGATCAGATTCAGCTTGTTCGGAAGAGACGAACTGACTGCAATAGACGTAGCCGGTCCCCACTCGGTTATAGAGAGGAATGTTCCAGACCCAACCGGACGGTAAAGCAGTGGCTGAGGTAAAGGGCTCGATATCTGATGTGTCAGCTTGGTAGGGGACCTGCAGCGCTACCGCGCGGTCGTTCAGTAAGACGTCTTGGAACGAAACGAACGGTTCCTTGAGCGCTTGATTGATAAGGAGACCGCGAAAACCGGTACAATCTACATAAAGCGATCCTTTCACTGCCCCATTTTTGCGGGTCCTAAGACAGTCGATCGAACCATCAGTTGAGAGAAGCACGTCTTCGACATCGTCTTCGATGCACCGAACGCCAAGCGCCGTCGCATAATTCTTGAGAAAGCTCGCGAGCAGACTGGCTTCAAAATGATACCCATAAGGGTACTGCAACCGGTGATCAGATAGGAATGTATTTGGCGGCGCCTCGTTAGCAGAATTGAACGTGGCTTTGACCTTGCGATCGAAGACTTCGCCGTTCAGGTATCTTGGAGATCTGTTGTTCTCGCATAGAGAGGAGGTGCTAAAGCAGGCGGAATCGAATGGTGTCTCATTAGGCTTTAGGTGTAACCACCATTCGCCAAGATTGTTTCCGTCTATGACCTCATAGCGTTGAAACGGATGATAGAAATGACCGCCGCCAGCAGTCCAATTGGTGAATTTGATCGCGAGCTTATAGGTAGCATTGCACGGTGGCATCCATTCCGATTCATCAAGGCCAAGATAATCAAAAAATAATTTAATTGTGCTGAAGCTGGCTTCACCAACCCCAATGGTGCCAACGTTAGCAGACTCGATAAGCGAGATATCGACACCCCTCAACGCCTTTTTGAGATAGGCGGCAGTCATCCATCCTGCCGACCCGCCCCCCAAAATCACGATAGATTCACCGGTCATCATGGCTCCCATTTTCGTTCATCAAACGTTAGTTGTTCGTTGGAGTTGTCCAATCGACGGAGAGCTCCAGCTCCGCTCGAGCGAGAAGAGCATCGCTTGGCACGCTCGCGTCGAGGTCGTGTGAGGGATTTCACCGCTTGTGAGATGAAGCTAGTCCGTTAAAGGCGATAGCTCAAAACCACCGCTTGAAGGCACAGATCGCGTTCGTAACGACAGATCTGCATCGGAAATTCATAAACCTCCACTTGCGTAATGCCGTCGTGTTGGTGCTCCCGGGTACATTCGAGGCGGAACGGGCTCGCATCGGGTGAACTGACAACAACACCGCCACCATTGCTAATGAAGAGCGTGGAGACCGCCCAAATCGTCCTGCTTTTCGCTGATGACGGGATTCCTGCGGCGTGAGCCTAAGAGTTGAGACATTCGCAATCCTTGTCAGTCGTTGGAGAGCTTTTGCGTGGTCGGGGACCGCCGCCACCCATCTGAGATCGTACAATTTAACGCTACGTGCGATTCAAGCCCGCTTCGAGAACTCGGCGCATGAATATGTCCAAACTCCCGGCTCCCAGAACAGGAACAATACGAGCCGAGTCGTTCATAGGGATAGCCCCACGAAGAGACCTACAGATCCGTGAGCAGCGGTTTGCCGCGTTCCTGACGCAGCCGCAGGCGATCTTCGGCGCTCAGGCGTTGATTTCGCGCTCGATCTCGAACAGCGCGTCGATGCGCTTGACCAGCGCGATCGGCGAGATTGCCGCCGCCGTTCGTCCCCGCAGCGCACTCTTTGCGATGTCGGCCAGCGCAATAGGTTGCTGATTTTGGCTTAAGGTAGCCCCGAAAGAGATCGCAAATTCTGCGGCCCTGCGTCGAGCGGCCATCGCCGCCAGCGGATCGTTCGTGACTGCCGAGCAATTGGCTGGATTTGGCAGCCGGGAACCGGCACAGGGTTCGTGAGTTCCGCGTCGATCAAGGCACCGAGTTCGTGTCACGCGATCTTGACCTGTGGGCCTATCAGCGCGGTGTTGCGTTGGACTTCTCCCGGCCGAGCAGGCCGACCGACAATGCCTTCATCGAGGCCTTCAACGGACGTTTCCGGGCCGAATGCCTCAACGCGCACTGGTCCTGAGCCTTGCGGACGCCAAGGAGGATTGGCGCAGGCACTACAATGAAGAGCGGCACGCCAACGTAAATAATCCTCTCGTGGGGTTTCATTCTGTCGGTCTTATTGATGCAGCGAATACGTGCGCGTTTGGCCATTCTGGTGCTCCTACATTTTGCCCTTTGCCCCTTGCGTGCTCACCTACCAGGATTGGTTGGCCGCTAAAATGGAAAGCAGCGCGGGCGCGACTCGGCGTCGGTGAACGCGTGAGAAAGGCCGACAATGTCCCTACCGCGCTGCCAGAGAAGTTAGCGGCGACGTGACTCGGCGCTCAGGGCGCCCACACGCACGGGCAAGCGCTGTCCCTATCACGCGCCGCCCACTTCTACTGCCATCCATCGCCCCAGTCTGCGACGCCGACCAAGGCCGCCGGGGTGTATCAAGTTCGATGGAGAAAAATTACGTGCTCCAGGCCGGGTGGTCCCTGTGTGGCCATGTGATTCACACCTCGAAAAGTGAGATTTGACTGCGGCTGAGACGCGCTCGGCAGGATGTTATGCAAGCGCATTCCTTGTATCAGCTCTTCCGGCGCCCATTGGTCGCCGTGCTGCCAGCCCCGGGAACGTACAGTGACAGATTAGGCACGGCAGGCGCCCAGTAAGCCGCTTGATGCGCCGGGCCGGAGGTCGATGCCCCAAGGTTTTGATCCCGAGGCGCCAGGCCAATTGTGATCGAGCGCACTCATACTCTGGCCTCGACGGCCGAGCTCATCCCCCAATCCGTGAAGAGCCCGACTGTACTCAAAGGCTGTGCTCTCTTTTAAGTTTTTCCGAGCTGCGATCGCCTTATCGATGAGGCTCCGGTCTTGATCAGACAGATCAGGATGGTACGGGTTTGGACGCGCGGCAGTCTCTGCGACGGCGGCATCGGCCTCAGGCGCTTCGCCCAGGTGCTGCTCAAACTCCTCTTGCCCTGCCTGTCCCGTTTCGCAATCCTTCCTCGACGGCAGATTTCCCTTGTTGCCCACTGTCCATGTCCCGCGCGTGCTGCCACCATTACCCCGGTGGGATCCTGGGGTGTTTTTCTCGCTCGCTTCCCCCCCCGGACGCCGGCCTTCCCCGTTAGAATGGCGGGTCGGCTCCACGATGACGCTTTCGGAGCCTGCTCAGTATTCACTCGCAAGTTGCGGCCCGCATCGAGAATCTCCGCAAACACCGTGCCGTCAGCACCCAAACGGTTGCTGCCTACCGTGACACGTTGAGATTGCTCCTGGACTTCGCCTCAAAGCGATTGCGCCGCACTCCAAGCGCGATCACGCTGTTGGAACTCGACGCGCCGCTGTGCCGATCGGCCAGGTCTTTCCGTATCTGGTGGCGATCATCGATTGGGCGAGCCGTGCGGTGCTGGCCTAGCGCCTGTCGAACACGATGGACGTATCGTTCTGCGTGTCTGCGTGCGGATTCCGACGAAGTCGCCCAGGCGTACCGATATGAAGTCGCCCGTGGATTCCGAGACGATGTCGCCCACCTTTCCGATTTGATCTCGCCCAGCGGCGAGGCGTTCTGGCCGGCTGGTTCTCTGGCATCGGTCAAGCCGCGTGGTCAATCTGGAATCGCGACTTCAACCTGTTTTTCTTCTGTTGCGGTTGCTGTGGGCATGTGGGCAACGCCTTGGCGTTGTCCAAGCGCAGCGGCATGTCCACAGCGCCACGGGGCTCAGGTCTTTCGGGCGGATTGCCGGGTTCGGCGCAGGCTCTCACCGGTGAGGTCGAGCCGATGGGCATTGTGGACGAGGCGATCGAGCACGGCGTCGGCATAGGTGGGATCTCCAATGAGCAGATGCCACTGGTCCACGGGGAGCTGGCTGGTGACGATAGTGGAGCGATGACCGTAGCGATCTTCGAGGATTTCCAGGAGGTCGTGACGGGCGCCGGCATCGAGCGGCTCGAGCCCCCAATCGTCAAGTCACGTTGAGCTCAACGTGATTGGACTTATGTGCAGCGCGCAGTGATGTAGAGTTGACGGTTGACAATCAGCGCTGGTCCGGTTTTTGACAGCCCCCAACTCCACATAATTTACCCTGTAGGTCATAGCCTTCTCAACCAATCAACAATGTTGATCGCCGCAGAAGAGACGCGCCCGGCGCGAGGCGGTGCGAGGATCTCGGGGAACACCTGCATAAGCGCTTGGCGTTTTAGATCGATGTCCGCCCTTGCATAGGTCATGGTTGTGTTCAGCGACGAATGCCCAAGCCATTGGCTGATGGTCGCGAAGTCGACTCCCGCCTTCAGGAGAAAGATGGCGGTCGTATGCCGCAAGGAATGGGGATGGATCCGCTTCTGCTGCAGCGTGCGGGTTGCGTTGGCTCCGGCCGTGATGTGCTTCTTGAGCAGGTAACGAACGCCAAAGCGAGTCAACTTGTTGCCCTGGCGGTTCACGAACAGCGGAGCGTCGCTACCTCCCGAATGAGCAGCACTGTTCGACAGTTCTTGCAGAAGTCGTGCGGTTTGGGGCCAAATTGGACACAATCGCGTTTTGTCGCCCTTGCCGCGCAGCCGGATTTGATGAGGAGGATCAGTGCGGATGTCGCACAGCCGCAGATCGAGTATCTCCTGAACACGGGCTCCCGTGTTGAGCATCAGTGCGAACAAGGCATAGTCGCGCTTGCCCCGTTCCGAGAAGCGATCGATTGATTTGAGCAACGCTTCGACCTCCTGCGGCTCAAGGTATTCGATCGGCTTGCTGCGCGCGCCGCGTTTGAACGGTACGCCTAGCACGCGCTGCAGTTCGGCGAGATAGGCGGGCTGTTCGGTTGCGAGAAAGCGAGCGAACGTATGCAGCGCCGCCAGCCGCGCATTGCGAGTGGCTACTCCATTGTGACGCTCAGCCTCCAGAAACGCCAGAAAGTCCTGAACCTGCTTCGCCGTGAAATCGATGAGATCGAGATCCTCGATAGCCTTGGCCGATTGCGATGAAGTAAAGCGCAGGAACAGAACGATCGCATCCCGGTAGTTGCGTATGGTGTGTCGGCTGGTACCCCGGAGCGTCGGCAGATACTCCCGGAAGAACCGCTCGATGCTCTTGCCGAGCTCGTTAGGTCTTTGGGATCTCATGCGGCATCTCCTGTGATGAGGTGGCCGAAATGCCTCTCGAGCCGATCGCTGGCCGCAGCAGCAAGTTGTGGAATCCAGCGGAGGTAATAGGCAGTCGAAACAATTGAGACGTGCCCCATGTACATCGCAAGCTTTGGCAGATTGGATTGGACATCCGCCCCTTGCTGGTACCATCGCAACAGCGATCCGACGGCAAAGCTATGACGAAAGTCATGCACCCGCGGGATTCGCCCGTCGGGGCCCCGAACGTTGGCGACTTGGAATAGCGTTTGGACTCCTTCTCGGAGGCCGGTACCTGTGTAGCCGCGCATGCGCCCCTTGGTATTGCAAAGCAAGGGTGAATCCGCCGAATGGCTCAGAGGTGATCGAAACCGCTTCCTGAGATACAACCTCAGCTCCCGACTGGCATCCGGCGACAACGGGACGATCCGCGACTTGTGGAACTTCGACGCACGAATGTGCAAAATGCCATGGCGGGCATCGACGTCGGCCAAGGTGAGATGCAGCAGTTCGCCCCTACGGAGCCCCGCGGTGTAGAGCAGGACCACGGCAAGTCGCATCACCGCTGGTCGCAGCGGCGAACCTGACGTCGGGGCCAAACGATCGGCTATGGCCAACATCCTAGCGACTTCGGCCGCCCCAAAGATGACCGGCGGTGCATGGGGGCTCCGACGCGGGAAGCGATTGATATCCGGAACGAAGCAACTTGGCTCGGTACGCTGACGATAGAGACAAAAGTTGCGCACGATACGCTGGCGATTGCGCCGCGTGTTTGCAGAAAGATGACCTTGTGACACGCACCATCCCTCGAAGAGTGCTTGGTCGAGGTCAGTACAGGTGTTCTTCTCCAGGAATAGACGCAGAGCGTCGATTACGCGCTCCTCATGAACATAGCCGCGCCCGAGTGAACGTTGCCTCTGCAAATAACGGTCAACCACTTGGTTGAACGCGCTCGCCAATGATGTCGCGCTCATGCTGCGGCCTCCTCGATGCCGATGGTCGCCGTCGGCAGAGGAAGCGCGACCTCTCGCAGGGCCCCGGTCTGCAGCCGGAGATAGACACAGGTGCTCTCCAGAGTACGATGGCCGAGCAGATCACCGATCACCTTGACGCCGACACCACGATCGAGCAGACGCATCGCAAACGAATGGCGCAGGCAGTAGGAGGATGTATCCTGCAGCGGCAGACCGCTCTGACGTGCGCGCTTCTGGTAAAGATCGCCTATGGCGTAGTGCGTGAGGGGACCTACCGGGGTGCTTGCGCGGAGGAAAAGTTCACGATGCGCCCCGCCGGGCCGGCCGCGGCGCAGATAGCTCCTGAGAATGCGTATGGTTTGTTCGGCTAGAGGAAGTGCCAGATCTGATTTGGTCTTGCACTGCTTGACGCGAAGCGTCCGGCTATCCCAATCGATGGAGCCAAGCGTCAGTGCGATGATCTCGGAGGGCCGCAGGCCGTAATGCGCCATCAAATGAAGGATCGCATAGTCTCGCCAGCCAAGCGGCTCCGATCGGTCGATGGAGCGTAGCAGCCGCTTTACAAGCGGCCAAGCCAGAGCTCGAGGCGGTCGTTCACCTCGGTAGGCGCGCGGCGCGTCAATTGCGTCGAGCCGTTGCCGGATCTCGCCCTGGTCGAAGCAAAACCGAAGAAAGGCGCGAAGGCGAGCGACAACGTGCTGTAGGGTTTGTCGCTTAACGCGCCGTGCTTTGGTCATTACGAACCGCTCGACTGTGGCAGCTGACAACGCGTGCAGCGGGGCGCCAGCTAGCAAAGCGTGCGCGAGCAAGCTCTTCACTGTTATGATGTGCTGTTCCAGGGTCGCGCTGGTAAGACCACGCACCTCCGATAAATGCCATCTGTAGCGACCAAGAAGTGCTGAGAACGCCTCTGGTATTGGTTCTTGGACGAACAGCCGTCTCGCGGTGAGAAACCGTTCAACGGCGCGTCGGGTGCCTTGCAATGACGCGGGGGCAAATGCTTGCGACAAGAACCTTCCTGAAACGACGGTATCGCAATCAAGCCGCGCTGAACACATTCGGTCGAGAGCTTCCTTTAGGCCTCGTACGTGGTGGCAGGCCGTAGATCGGGCGTAGCCAGCCGAGATGAGCCAAATAGCGAAATCCTCCAACAAAGTGCCATTGGGCGACGCCGTGTAACTCGCGTGAACCTTCCGGAATAAGTGTTCGAGCATGGTTGCCTCCTTCGGATGAACGAGAGAGAACCACGCTACCGTCGTCAGTTATGTTGAGTAGGGACGGTCGAAGCGGCTGTTAATAGCGGGGAGATCTATATCGCTCCACATCATTGCGCGCTGCACATAAGTCGAGGATCAGCAGATCGACACGGCCCAGGCCGCGCAACAGGCGTGGATGGCGGCCGTCGCCGCGGGCGAGCGCCAGATCGTCGAACAGGCGCGGGACGCGCTGATAGAGCACGGAGCGATTGTCGCGACAGGCCTTGTGGCCGAGCGCCGAGGCGAGCCAACTCTTGCCGACGCCGGCCGGGCCGCAGATCAGGAGATTGACGTGGTCGTCGATCCAGCGGCCCTCGACAAGCTTGGCGAACAGCGGGCGGTCGAGTCCGCGCGGGGTGCGGTAGTCGACGTCCTCGACGCACGCCTGCTGGCGCAGCTTGGCGTAGCGCAGGCGAGTGGCGAGCCGCTTGTCGTGGCGCAGCGAGGCTTCACGTTCGAGCAGCAGCGCAAGCCATTCGGCGTGACCGAGGCTGGCAGCCTCGCCGGTGGCTTCGATATCGGCGAAGGCCTTGGCCATGCCGTGCAGGCCGAGGGCGTTGAGGCGGTCAAGGGTCGGATGGGTGAGCAAGGGATGGTCTCCTAATTGTAGTAGCGCGGTCCGCGGATGTTGGCATGCAGGATCGGCGCATCGTCCGCGGAGCGCTGGTGAGCGGGACGCCGATCGAGGTTGTTGGCGAGGATCGACTTGACCGATCCGTAGGTGCGTGCGCCGATGTCGATCGCCCGCGCAGCCGCAGCGTCGAGGCGCTCGCGCCCGTAGGAGGCGGCGAGCCTGAGGATGCCGAGGCAGGCGCGGAAGCCTTGCTCGGGGTGCGAGCGCTCGTCGAGAATGAGGTCGCACAACGCGCTGGTCGCCGGCCCAATGGCGGCGGCGTCCTGGCGGATACGCGCGATGGTCCAGCCGGCGTAGCGCCGATGGCTGGAGGCCATGTGCTCCGGCACGGTGGTGTGCTTGTGATTGCCGCTCATGCGCTGATGCGCGGCGATCCGCTCGCCCTTGTGGAAGATCTCGACGGTGCGGGCCGTGAACCGCACCTCGACCTCGGCGCGGGCGAAGCGATGCGGAACGCTGTAGTAATGCTTCTCCACCTCGACGTGGTAATCGAGGCTGACACGGCGGATACGCCACTCGGCGAGCACGTAGGAACTCGCCGGCAATGGCTTGAGCGCCGGCCGGTCGACCTCCTCGAGCAGTCGGCGGCGTGTCACGCCGAGCCGCCGGATCGGCCGTTCCTCGTTGAGCCTTGTGAGCAGTTCGCCGATCGCCGCATTGACCTCGGCCAGGCTGTAGAAGGTGCGATGACGCAGGCGGCCGAGCAGCCAGCGCTCGACGATGAGGACGGCCTGCTCGACCTTTGCCTTGGAGAAGGTCGTCGACTGCAGGCCGTGTAGGTACGACCCGCCAAAGGGTGCGGATCACTCATCCCTTCCATCCGCTGTGCGGTCGCATGTTCGATCTGATCTGCCGGCGGCGACATTGGGGCGAAGACCGGGTGATCTATGAAGGGCAGAATGGACGACTTTGCACGATTGCGAGCGCCTGGACCGACATCGATCCCGGGGATGAGTTTCGGCTGATTGCCGCGGGTCGAGCAGCCTTTAGGACCGTTGATCTGCTGGCCCTGTGTGATGCGCTGGATCGGCTCGCCGAGGGATTGAGGTCCGACGATGCGTAAAGAGAATTACGCCGCGTGTGTAAAGGGATTGACGCCGCTCCACAGCCGCCAAACGACGGATTTTTACCAGACTATCGGCCAAATATCGGAATGTGGTGCTGACTTGGGGCTTGATCATCAAGATATAGAGGCGTATTTATATTTACGACGATTCGAGGCCACGCATGAGGAAGGCCAAAAGACAGGATCCGAAGAGCGCGGCGCTGGCGCAGGACGGCGTCCTCAATCCCGACCCCGAAGCTGTCCGCGACATGCTGTTCGTCGGCAATCCATTCTTCGATGCCAAGGACTTGGTCCAAGTCCGTTACGAGATGGTGCGGCGGCATCAAGTCGACGGCGTTGCCATCAGCGAAGCCGCCGCGACGTTCGGCGTCACCCGCCCAACCTTCTACAAGGCCCAGAGTGCGCTGCAGAGCGCAGGAGTCGCCGGCTTGCTGCCGAACCGGCGAGGCCCCAAGAGTGGCTACAAGATCTCCGCCGAGGTCATTGCGTTCGTAGCCGATCTCAAGGCCGCAAGCCCCGAGCTGACGACATCGCAATGTCTCGATGCGATCGAGACACGCTTTGGCGTCAAGGTGCACCGGCGCAGCCTGGAGCGGGCGCTGGCGCGCAAAAAAAAACGACTCACTTCAACCTGATCGTTCCGCCGGCAGACGCCACGGACCGTTACGAGGAGCTACGCGCCGCGGTATTGCGAGGCGAGCTCACTGCCTGCTTTGGCCTCGGCATTCTTCGCCGCCAAGGGCTCGCTGCATGGATCAGAGCGCTCGGGCAGCGCCGTCACGCCGAGATGGCGTGCTGCGATCATCCGACCACGCCAGCGATCACGGTCGATCCATTGCCTGCAGCGGGCGACCTCACGCGACTCATCGCCGGCATCATTATCGCCATCGCAATGGAGCCTGCCCATGGCTGACCTCAAAGTCACTGCCGAGCATCTCAAGCGCGCCGCCTACCTCTATGTCCGCCAATCGACCCTCCGCCAAGTCGCCGAGCACGGCGAGAGCACGCAGCGCCAATATGCGTTGCGCGCTCGGGCAATCGCCGTGGGCTGGCCGATTGAACGCATCCACGTCATCGATTGCGATCTCGGCAAATCAGGATCAAGTACGACAGCACGCGAGGGCTTCCAGCAACTCGTGAGCGAGGTGGCGCTGGGCAAGGCCGGCATTGTTATGGGTCTGGAGGTCTCGCGGCTTGCACGCAACTCGGCTGACTGGCACCGCCTCATCGAGTTGTGCGCGTTGACGATGACGCTGATTCTCGACGAGGACGGAATCTACGATCCAGCCAACTTCAATGATCGCCTCCTGCTCGGCCTTAAGGGCACGATGAGCGAAGCCGAGCTGCATATCCTCAAAGCACGCATGCGCGGTGGCCAACTCAACAAGGCGCGACGTGGCGAGCTCGAGATGTGCCCTCCAGTCGGCTTGGTCTACCGGAATGATCGGACCCTCGGCCTCGATCCTGACGCCCAAGTGCAGAATGCCATCCGTCTCGTGTTCGACACCTTCGAGCGGACCGAAAGCGCCATGCAGACCGTCCGCTTCTTCCGAGAGCAAGGTCTGTTGTTCCCACGTCGATTGCGCGCAGGTCCAAACAAGGGAGACCTCCTGTGGGCGCCGCCGAATCATGCGCGCATCCTGCAGGTGCTCCACAATCCACGCTACGCCGGCGCCTTCGTCTATGGTCGCACGCGCACACGGCACAGGCCCGACGGCGGCAGCAGTGTCGTCAGGGTTGCCCGGGCGGACTGGCAGTTCGTCATGCCGGGCATGTACCAAGGCTACATCGACTGGGAACGGTTCGAAGCCAATCAGCGGCGGCTCGCCGACAATGCTCGCGCCTTCGGCGGCGAACGGCGGTCGGGGCCGGCACGCGAAGGACCGGCGTTGCTGCAAGGTCGCGTGGTCTGTGGCCTCTGTGGCGAACGCATGGGTGTGCGCTACAGCCAAGAGCACAGCCGCACAGTACCGACCTATGTCTGTCAAGCTAATGCGGTGCGGCGCGCGGGATGGACATGCCAAACGGTTCCCGGGAAGCTCGTCGATGCCGCGATCGCCGCCCTGATGATCGAGCTGATGACACCGATGAGCCTGGCGGTCACTTTGGAGATTCAGCGCGAGCTCGAGGCGCGCGCCGCGGAGACTGACGCAGCGCGTCGCCAGCATGTCGAGCGGATGCGCTATGAAGGCGAGCTCGCGCGGCGGCGCTACATGAAGGTCGATCCCGACAACCGCCTCGTCGCCGATGCACTCGAAGCGGAATGGAACGAGAAGCTGCGCATTCATGCCGATGCGGCGGAAGACTACGAGCGCCGTTGCAAACAGCAGGCCGCAGCACTGAGCGCCGAGACCCGACGGCGCATTCTCGATCTTGCCGAGCAACTGCCCCGAATCTGGCACGACCCGCGTGTCGACGTCCGCGAGCGCAAGCGCATTGCGCGTCTACTCATCGACGACGTAACCCTGATCAAAGCGGAGAAGATCACCGTTCACGTGCGCCTGTCGGGCGGCGCCACGCGCTCCTTGGTGCTCGAACGGCCGTTGCCTATCGCACAGATCCGCAAGTTCAAACCTGAGCTCGTCGCCGAGGTCGATCGTCTCCTCGACCATCACTGCGATCGTGAGATCGCTGAGATTCTCAATCAGAACGGACGGCGCACATGGGAGGCAAAGCCGTTCAATCTCAAGAAAGTCGCCTGGATTCGTTGCGCCTACAAGCTCTCGAGCCGTCATGATCGACTGCGCCGGCGCGGCATGCTCACGACGCGCGAGGTGGCCGCGAAGTTCGGTGTCTCAAAGACAGCTGTGCGCGAATGGGGCAATCAGGGGCTCATCAAAAAATGCTATACGGACAGCCTGAACCGCGGACTGTGGGAGATCCCGCCGGGCAAAATCATCATCAAGGGCCATGGCGGCCCTCGCGGTTGCCCAGCACAACTCATCTCGATCACCGCGCCATCACAGGAATGAGGTGCAGTATGAAGCAATCGTCTTGTCGCGCGGCTTGCGCGGCCGCGCCGGCAAGATGGCGGTGCCGTAATGCGCCGCCATCTCCGCATAGGTACGATTGATCTGCGGGTCGTACAGGCTCGCCTTGATGACCGCGACCTTGGTGTTGTCGGGCACCAGCAGCGCCGGTACGCCGCCGATCGCCGCGAAGGCGCCAACATGGGCGCTGATCCAGTCGGCGAGCCCCTGCGTCCACGTCGCCTGCGCGTAGGTGAAGCTCGATGCGCCGAGCACGGCAACGAAGATCTGCGCCGTTCTGCGCTCGCCGGTCAGGCGGTCGACCACCACCGGCACGCCATCGCCGGCATAGTCGACGAACAGCTTGTCGCCGGCCGCATGGGCCTGGCGCATCGTCACCGACAGGCGGCCCTCCCAGGCGCGGTAGAGCTCACAGAAGCGCGAGTACCGGTATCCGCCGGGCTCGGCGGCGATGTATTCCTCCCACAGGATCGACAGCGTCACGTGCTTGCGCTTGAGCTCGCGGTGAACGGCTGCCCAGTCGGGCTCGGCGATGCGGCGGTGACCCTGGCGGTTGCCATTGCCGGTCTTGGCGAACAGGCGGAGTTCCAGAACCGTGTCGGTGACGTCGTCCGGCAACGGCCAGCTCAAGCCCGCGGCCTCGAACCGCCGGAGCGCCAGCCGCACCGTCGAGGGCGCCGCGCCCACCCGTCGCGCAATCTCGCGGCTCGGCAGCCCGGCCGCCTTCATTCTGATCACATCGCGCACACGGCGCATCGCAAGCCTCTCCGTCGGCATCCAGGGTCCCCTTCGCAAAGCCGAAAGGGTTGACCCTATGGGAGCCAGAAGAGGCCTCGTCACCCGGGCGACATCATCCCGGAATGGTGGGCGACATCATCTCGGAATGGGTGGGCGACTTCAAATCGGAATGGTGGGCGAGATCATCTCGGAATCCTGGGCGACATCGATCGGAATCCGCAGTCTGCGCTCAAAGAGGCCTTGGCGTGCTTCGGCCGGCCTGAGATCTCAGCGCGATGCGAAGCATCGTCGCGACAATACCGACCAGGGCAGCCAGTTCACCAGCGCCGCCTTCACCGGCGCGCTGGCCGCCTGCATCGTTTGACGTACCGGCGCCTCCCGGCTGCGCTCTCCGGCACGGACGCTCCATGAGAATCGACTGCCAGGTCCACGCCTTCCTCCAAGAGATCCGGTGGGCCGCGCCCGTCATTGACGGTGCAACAGCTGGAATGCGTCGCGCGCGAGTGCCGATCACCGGGCTTTACGCTCACGTGTCTTGGTCGGCCCGACACGGCTTATTGATAACGTCATGCTTGGGTGAGAACTCATGCCTCTTGGCGATCGCAATGATTTCGAGCGCGACCGTGAGGCACCGAGTACGTCGCATTCAGCGATGTTAAAGCGGTGGCAAGTTGCGGCCAGCTGACATCCTCTTCGTTGCCAATCGGGTAGCGATGCAGCTGCGACCAGGAGAGAGCCTCTGTGTGACCAGCAATTATACAAAGTGAAGCGACCTCGGGCTCCTCCCGGAAGTGGTAGGGGGGCGCCGCTCCGTTTTCGGATATTCTTCGCCAATTCGAATGACAAACCTGTTCGCAACTAAAGCGCCGCAGCAATCACGAAACCATGGTTCGAGACATCCAGAAATCGTGAGCTCTCCAGAGGCATCCACGCGCACGGAAATCCCGAAACGTTGCCTGTTACTGATGGCCGGCTCAAGTTCTATTAATCGTTCTTTTTCGACGGAGTCGCGGGGGGAATTCTCAAAAAGGGCGCCTAGGCGGGCGAAGCAAGAGTTAGAGGCCCAAGGGAGACGATCATGAAAACGTTATTGGCAGAGCGCGGACGCGAGGATGCGTGTGTTACCCCGCTGAGCGGTCTGGATGTAAGCGAGGCCAAGCGCTTTCAGGATGATAGCATATGGCCTTGCTTCGAGCGGCTGCGAAGTGAAGATCCCGTTCACTACTGTCGAGACAGCCCGTACGGTCCATATTGGTCCATAACAAAGTACCACGATATCATCGCAGTAGATACGAATCATAGAGTATTCTCGTCACAGCAAGGTGTCATCATCGTCGACGTGCCCGAGGAGCATTGGACTCCGAGTTTCATTAAGATGGGGCCTCCTAAACATGGCGAGCAGCGCAACACCGTAAGTCCGATAGTGGCACCGGAAAACCTGGCAAAGCTCGAAGGCTTAATCCGCTGTCGCGTCAAAACGATTCTGGACGGCTTGCCGCGCAATGACACCTTCAACTGGGTCGACAAGGTCTCGATCGAGTTAACGACGCAGATGTTGGCCACGCTGTTCGATTTTCCGTTTGAGGATCGGCGACTCCTGACGTATTGGTCGGAGGTAGCCATTACAACTCCGAAAATGGGCCACGAGATCGACACTTGGGACAAGCGAAGCGCAATCCTGTCCGAGTGCTTGGACTATTTCGCACGGCTTTGGCGGGAGCGGATAAATGCCGAGCCGCGCGTTGACCTGATTTCGATGATGGCGCATTCACCCGCGACTAGGAATATGGAGCCACGTGAGTTCCTCGGAAACCTCATTCTGCTGATCGTGGGCGGGAACGACACCACGCGCAATTCGATTAGCGGAGGCCTCTTGTTCATGAACCAGAACCCGTCCGAACTACGAAAGCTACGGGACAATCCCATGCTGGTGTCGAGCGCTGTGTCCGAGATTATTCGATACCAGACGCCCATCGCACACATGCGCCGCAACGCCATGGCCGATATCATGATAGGTGACAAACAAATCAGGCAAGGCGATAAGGTCGTCATGTGGTACATCTCTGGTAACCGGGACGATGAGGTCATCGAGAACGCCAACAGCTTCGTCATCGACCGCAAGAACGTACGGCAACATCTCTCGTTCGGATTCGGCATCCATCGCTGCGTTGGTAGACATCTTGCGGAGCTGCAGCTGAAGATCCTTTGGGAGGAGATGCTGAATGGACGCCTGGACGTCAAGGTCGTCGGCGAGCCGGAGCGAGTCGCATCTAACTTTGTGCACGGTTATTCCGCACTCCCAGTGCAGATTATAGCTTAGGTCGTGGTGCTCTGAGATGGGCGGGAGCCTTGAACTTCCTGCGAATGAGTGGACAGCTGAGTAGGCTCTGAGAGCTCGGAGGTGTCGAATGTCGGCACCTTCGGACGCCTCCGTTTGCGTCGCGTTGATGCATTTTCCCGGTGCTGCGTTGCAGCCAGGTGGTCCGCATATGCAGGCTGTTTGTCTGCTGTAATGTTCCTCGGATCTCTCTGATGACGCAGATATCGGTGAGCTGGAAGCGACCGCTTTCAGTTCCATCGCACAAACGCGCAACCGTTGCGCGTTTGGCCCCCTCGGCCCTGTAACGTGCTTTGCGCCTAGGCATTCCCGGATGTCCTTTGGATCGGACATTCTGAACCGGGTCAGAAGGGAACACCTGCTTTCATGCCGCCTCCGGCGCTCGCCAACCGCCTCATCAGCCCGGCATTCTCTGCACGCGCGTAATGCTCACGGCGTGCTCCGATGACCTGACTTCAGTAGATGAGATGGTGCGCTCATGCGAGCGTAGCCAAAAGCCGCGTATAGCCTCGATTCCTTACGTCTGGACGTTTCAGCAATCCAGTTTTGCAATTGCACGCTCAAGTGTTGACATAGATAGTAATACATTGGAGATTGTATCTCGGTGGCAACCCGCCCCGACTTTGCCTCTGCCACCTCCACGCAAACGAGCCGCTCGACGAGATCAACTTCAATGGCTGCCTGCGAACGGAAGCGACGCAAGGTTCGCATTTCCAACGAACGGCGCCGATTGTAAGGGGTAGCCCCATGCTGACAAGCAATGCGCTTATTGTTGATGCTTTGCTGACGATTGGGTTCGGGCTCCAGCATTCCTTGATTGCGACGCCTGCAGTAAAGGCGCGGGCTAGTAAGTGGTTCAGGATTGATCCGTTGGGCTGGCGGTCGGTCGAATCCCTCATCAACGTTCTCTATATTCTGGGCGCAGCGATGACATGGCAGCCGGTGGATGTTGTTGTATGGCGTCTGGAAGGGATTCCGGCGGCGACCATGCTAGTGCTGTGTTGCCTGTCTTGGATTTGGTACTGGCAGCTGCATCTGTTTGAATACGATTGCGGTTTGGCATTCGGCTCGACGACTTTCGTAAGCCGGCTGAGCGGCCCGGCATCCAAACCGAAGCTGGTACCCTGGAAGGTCGGAAGCCGGCGCTGGATCAGATTTCCGGTGCACACGGCTTTCTTCGGAATGTTCTTTTTGCTTCCGACCATGAAGCTGGATCTGCTGGTCCTCGCCGTCCTTCTCAACATCTACAACGTGATCGGCAGCGTTCTCTATGACAAGCGACTGGAAAAGATCGGTGGGAGTGCCTATGCCGACTATCAGGCGGTCACGGGGTTGATCTGGCCGCCGATCTATCGCGCGCCCCATGGGGCGTGGATGGTAAAAATGCCTGAGCCGCAGCATTGGCGACGCCCGCAGATGCACTTTATGGGCATCGTCGCGGGAATCGGGCTGGCCGTTCTCTATTACTTTGTCCTTGGTGCGACTGAGCTCACGCTGGTCGACATGGTGAAGGTAGGTCTGTTCGGCCTGCTCGGGGCGATCATGGTCGGTTTGGTGCTGGGTCTGGCCTGCAAACCGGATGCCGATGACTGGGCGCAGCAGCAGACGGACCTCTCGACGACCGTCGCCTTATCCGCCGCTTTGGGAGTCATTCTCTGGGTTGGAGCGATCTGGCTCAAGACGGGCGCGCCTCCCACATTCGCGGCTTATCTTCCGCTTTGGTTTACGGTCCAATATGTCGGCCACGTCTTCGCCGTTCTCGCGGGCTGGCGGAAATGGGCCCCGACAACAGTGCCATCTATAGCGAAGCAAAGGCGACAGGAGGCGGCTGACCCAAGGTCCTTGGGAGTGGTTTCCACTGGCGGGCCGAGGGGATGACTGCAATGAACCGCTTTTGGCCCCCAAGGCCCACTCACACGGTTCTTTCTGTCTCATTGCCTGCGGCCACTCCGCTCGTCGGTTCCTTCGCGGCGAACTCGCTCAGACGCGTAGCTCAGATAGCGGAGATCATCCGGGGGTACCAGGACCTCGCGCCTGTCGAGCGTAACGATCAGGCGAAGGAGATCACCCAGCTCCGCCACGCGGAGGCCGCGGCGATGGAGGCATGCGCTGATGTGCTGGATTGTGAGGCATCGGCGACGTGCCTTCGCTTGCGCGCCGAAGCATTGCGGGGCGGCTCCTCGGCTGAACGGGCCGAGCGGTACATCGGACTTGACGAGACGAAGTTGATCTCTCTGAGCGGAGACTTGCACACCTGGCACAACAAGTCGACCGAGGTATTTCATTCGGCCTTCTTTGCCTCAGTAGACCAGCGTTACGATCGGTTGGTGGCGGATCTCGACGGTCAACTCGATGCGCTGACTCGCTACATTCGAGCGACCGTGAACCCGCGACTGATCGTGAGGGCGCCGCCCCTGTTTAAGGTTGGCAACCTCATCTTCTGCGGCGGGGAAGCCAATCGCTACCCGAAGCATTTTGCGTATTTCCTGCCGGAAGATGAAGGGATCAAGCGAGCCAAGAAGAAGAAGACGGTGGTCTTCAGCAATGTCTACTCGGCAATCTATCACGGCGTAAGCGAGCCGTTTGGTTCATCCGCCCTGATGATCGAGGGGGACGACCGTCAGATGACGGCTCTTTCGGTCGAGGACCATCTGATCTGCTGGTTTCGCGGCCACGACATCGGCCACGGGGTGGTTCTGCCGGAAACGGATTTCCGCGTGCTTGGGCAGCAAGGACGAGGGGCGTCAATGATGCTTCAGGAGGTTCTCGCCGACTTGTTTGGTCTGGTGATGGTCAGCGACGGGCCTTGGACGGGCATGGCCAACCTGCGTGGCGATGTCGCCGTCAAGGTGTTCCTGAACGAGATGCTGCGCTACGTGCGTCGCGGCGAAACCTATTTTCCGGACGCGGAAGCCGCATTTCTGGAATTGTCGTTTCTCGAGCTCAACGGTTTCGTCCACGTCGATTTCGACCGGCGAAAGATCATGACCTCGGTCGAACGCGTCCTGTCCGGCGTCCGGCAATTGCTGGCGCTTCTCACCAAAACGGCTCTCGCGAATGACGTGGAAGGCACAAAATCGATCATCGAACGATACGGAATTGGAGCTCGGGCAGAGTTTTCGTCACGATTCCGCGCGTGCTTCGGGCAATCCACCGAAGTGCTTGATTATGTGCAGACGGTCTGAACCGACGGGCTCGCGCGCGGAGGTGTTGAACTTGTCCGCTTTGAGAGGTCATACGTGAAGCCAAGGTATCCGGAGTTCCGCGGCCGACGTGTTCTTGTGACTGGCGCAGCCAGGGGGATCGGTTATGCCACCGCGTGCCGTTTCGTGGCGGAAGGCGCGCGGGTCATTGCTCTCGATGTCGATGCAATGGCTCTGGCGGCGAGTTTCCCGCGGTCTTCCGAACGGGTCCATGTGATCGTCGCCGACGTAGCCGACTACGCCGCAATGAAAAAGGCGTTCGGCGAAATCGAGTCGACGTTTGGCGGACTCGATGTGGCATTTGCCAACGCCGGAATAAGCATAAGGCACGCGTTTATCGATATCACGATCGAGGAATGGCGACGGGTGGTCGACGTAAACCTGCATGGCGTCTTCCATACCGCCCAGCTTGCGGCGCGTTGCATGGTCGCATCCGACGGCGGGAACGTGGTTCTTATGGGATCCACCAATGGAATGAGCGCGCATCCCTTTTACGCAGATTACAACGCGACCAAAGCCGGCGTGATCCTTCTTGCCCGCACGATGGCGCTCGAGTTAGCGCCAAAGGTGAGGGTCAACGCGTTGTGCCCCGGCTACGTGCTGACACCGATGCAGCGCGCCGAATACACCGACGAAATGTTAGCCGCCGTCAATGACAGGATTCCGCTCCGGCGACACGCGGCGCCCGAAGAGGTCGCCGCGCTGGTCGCCTTTCTGGCGTCCGACGAGGCCAAATACATAACTGGCCAGCACATCCCGATCGATGGAGGGGAAACCGCGTGAGTTGGCGGTAAGGCTAGCGAACCGGGTTGGTGGAGCGTTTGCTCCAGGGCTCCGCAGGCATGAGACAGGGATCATGGGAGGTCGTCGCAGATGGCAAATAGCACCTTGATGACAAAACTGCCTGGCGCGGAAGAGCTGTTCTTGCGAAGTCGGGACAGCGTAAGCACGTTCGATCTGCCGCAGGATCTTCGAGGGTATTCCGTGCTTGATCCAGGCGTAGTGCTGGACTCCGGAACGCAAGACGAGATCTATTCAGTACTGGTCCCGGTCACGACGTCGTCCTTTGGGGCTGACATGACTCCCTACTGGGCGCAACGTCGACAGCAGGGCTATTTCAATCGATTGGCCGAATTCATATTCGTTGCCGATGCGCAAGACCAGATCGTCGGCTGGACCGGATACTCCGTTCTAAAATTCGACGGCTACCAAAATATCTACATCGACTCCTCGGGAATGATTCCGGCGAAGCAGTCTCAAGGAATCATGCGGGCGCTGTGGGCCAAACGATTGGTCAACAGTGCTTTCGTGCACAACAAATCGCCGCGACTGTTGGTTTCGGCGCGGAGCGAGAGTCCGATACTCTACAAGCTATTCTGCGGCTTGGTCGGACGAGACCGCGTATACCCGAACGTGGGCGGGGCGCTGCCGGATCACATCATTCGATGCGCCGCGGATCTCGCGGCCTGGCTCGACCAGAGCGCGCTTCTGGAACGAGAGCGTCTCATTGTCCGCGGCGCATACGCGAACCTCGATGCATTGTATGACGAGCTTCCGTCGACGGGAGATTTCGCCCTCGACCGTCTCTTCCGGGAAGAGCTTGGGCCGCTTGATGCGTATCTGCTCATCGGTGAGGTGTCAGCGCCGGAGAGGCTGTGTGAGCGCGGCTGTGCAACTGGGGTCCCGATGACATGCGGGACCGTCGAGCCGTCGGACCGGTCTCTTCGGGCGTGTCCCGTTTGTATTGACGCGATCGTGCGAGGAAACTAAAAGAGCCGCACAATTCTAGGTCGTGTCGTCGTCGTGCATCATCTAGAGCTCTAGGACAGGGGCCCGGGAAGAAGGGCCTGTCGGTCGACTGAGAGGGCCGGAGGCGGTCGCGCGGGTTTCATGACGCCGTGCTGAAAGCGCGGAACATTCGTGATCGAATGACTTGATCGGGCAAGGATACGTCCATGCAAAGCGGTCTGCCGAAGATATCATCGATCTGCTACTCGGTAGGTCAGATCAGGCCTATTGAAGCGCTGGTCGAGCTCGGCATCGCCGATCAGAATGCCATCGAATCCCTTGCCGCAAGGGGAATACAGAACTTCTGTGAGGATAGTCGTCCGGCCCACGACATGTGCACGTCGTGCATTGGGGATACGCTGTTGGAGTCCGGCCTCCAGCCCTCGGACATCGGCGCTGTGGTCCTCGGACACTCCATGGCGAAGTGGGATTTCAAGGAAGAGCAATCCTTGCTTGCTGCGCTCGCTTCGATGGGTTTCTCGCGGACCCAGATTTTCGGGGTTTCGATGCAAGCATGCACCGCGGCGAATGCCGCGCTGGACCTCGCGCGACTGCTCGTCTCTTCTTCGTCCGGACCGAAGAATGTGCTGGTGATCGTCTTTGGAAAGGATTGCGAGGGAAATCGCCTGGCGCCGCAAGCGGCGACGCTCTTCAGCGACGGCGCAGTGTCCTGCATCGTTTCTTCCGACTCTGGAGCCCTCGAAATCATCGGCGCCGCGAGCCTGACGGATCCCGCGCTCGCGACGTTGGAATGGGCAGAGCCCAATTTTCCGAAGTATCTGGTTTCGGGCGTGGCTTCGTTGCGCAAGGTCTGCGAAAGCGTCTATTCGCAAAGCCGGATTTCGTCGCGCGATATCGCCGCGGTGTTCGCGACCAATGGAAGCTCGATCTATTTGCAGATGATCGGTTCCGCTTCCGGTGTCGCCGACAATCATGTCTACCGGGAGAACCTGCCGCGCTATGCCCACGTCTATGGCTGCGACAATCTGATCGGAATGCGGGATCGAATGCTCGCCCAGGACTTCAAATCGGGGGAGTACATCATTTCGGTGGCATGGGCGCCCAATGTTGCCAGTGCTTGCCTGCTGAGACGCGTCTAGGGGAGGCGACCGTGAGCTATGAAATGAGACACTGGACAGAAAAGGAAAAACTGATGGCGTCCATCTGGACGTCGGTCCTGGGACAGGCCATTCGCTCGCCTGAGGCCCAGTTCCTCGCTCTGGGTGGGTCCTCGCTTCTGGCCATGCAGATCGCCGCCAAAGCCACGGACAGGTTCGGAAGAACCGTCAGCGTAGCGGACGTTCTGATGAGTGCTTCATTGCGGGATCTCGTTTCCGGGATCGAGGTTGGCGAATAATGTTGGATCCAGAGCTTGTTTTAGCCGCGTCGGTCCAGCCAAGGTATGACTTTTCGGACCCCGTGAAGGTTCGGCTGCAAATCGCCAAGCTCTCGGCCGCATTGAAGGCCCAGGGATATTGGAGCGCGGAAGAGCAAGCGGTCTACTGCGAGGATGTGTCCGTCGCGCGGGGTGATGGAACCGCGTTCGCAGCGCGGATTTACAGGCCAAACGGCATCGTCCACCCGGCGCCTGCAATCGTTTTCTTTCACGGCGGCGGCTTCATGGTGGGCGATCTGAACTTCGAGCACGGGCGCTGCCTGAAGTGGGCGGCGGGCACGTCAAGTGTCGTCGTCTCGTGCGACTATCGCCTGAGTCCTGAGCACCGATACCCGGCTGCCGCGGAGGATTGCTATGCGTGCTTGCGCTGGGTGGCGGATCGCGCGACCGATATCGGCGTCGATGCAAGCCGCGTTGCGGTGGCCGGAAGCAGTTGCGGCGGAGGGCTTGCGGCCGCCACAGCTCTGCGAGCCCGCGACGAGGGCGGTCCCCCGATCCTGTGTCAGACGCTCATCTACCCCGTCTTGGACGATCAGATGCAGACGGGCTCGATGCGGGCCTTCGTCGATACCCCGGGTTGGGACAGCAAGAGCACGGCGCACATGTGGGCCCATTACCTGCCGGAAAGACGACTGGAAGGCGTGCCGCCCTATGCGGCACCGGCGCGTGCCTGCGATCTGTCAGGATTGCCGCGGACCTACATCATGACGGCGGAGATGGATCCATTGCGAGATGAAGGGCTGGCCTATGGCTTGAGATTGCTTCAGGCCGGTGTGCCGACCGAAATTCACAATTTCGCCGGCGCCTTTCACGCGTTCGACGCCATCGCATCCTCGAAGCTGGCTCAGCGCGCTCTCAACGAGCAGATTTCCTGCTTTCGACACGCATTCTGTCGGGAGCCAGGCAGCTCGAAAGGTTGAGAGTAGTAGCGTCATGGACCTCGAACCGGTGATCTCCGTTGCCGAACGCCCGAGCCAGGCTCTCGAGCGTCAGGTCAATGGAGGCATCATTGTTGTCGAAGGAAGCAACGTTCGCGAACGCAGCGTGCGCGAGCTCGCGCGGGACGTCGATCGTGTCGTCGGATATCTGAGCAGGGGCGGACTCGAAGCGGGCGATCGGGTTGGTATCCGGGGGCCCAATTCCTATGAGTGGCTGGTGCTGGATCTGGCCCTCGTTTCCCTCGGATGCGTCTCCGTCTGCGTGCCTTGCGAAGCGCCCGAGCTCGATTCCATGCCCGTTGCCTCATTGATCGAGGCGTTGCGGGTGACGGTGATTTTTCAGGCGCCGGACGGCAGGACAGAGCTTTTGCAGCCCGGTGTCGTCGCTCTTTCCAGAATTTTGGATGCCGCGCCGCCGGAGTTGAAGATTGGCGACAAGACCGGACGCCAGACCATCTCGATGACGAGGGACGTGTTTACGGTCGCGTTTTCCTCAGGTTCGACTGGACGGCTGAAGCGGCTGCCGATCTCATGGACGACCAATCTGAAGCACATGGAGGCGTTCAGCGAAGCCTTTGGCTTGAGCGCGAGCGATCGAATTCTGGTGGTATTGCCGTTCTCTGCCTTCCAACAACGGCACCTGATCCACTGCGCCATATGGTATGGCTGCAAAGTCCTGCTTGCGCGGCTGGACAACTTCCTGAGCGCACTGCAATACGGCAAGCCGACCTTCATGTTGGGCCCGCCCAGCTTTTACGAGATTGTCGAACAGCGGTTTAGTCTTTTGCCTGCCTGGCGTCGCTTCGGCCTATTGGCGCTCTCGCAAGCGGGAAGCATCTTCCCCGACAGGTTGCGCCGGAAATGGCGAGCGACGTTGTTTCGCGCGTTTCACCAGCTCTACGGCGGCGACATGCGGATCATGTTGGTTGGCTCGGCGCCCGTAAAGCGCTCCACCTTGGACTTATTCATGCTGGGCGGCTTTCCGTTGTTCGAGATCTACGGAATGACCGAGGCCGGCTGGATTGCCTGGAACCGCCCGGGCGCCAACAAGATCGGGACAGTCGGACGGGCAGCCTTTCCTGGAGCGGTTCGAATCGCCGGCGATGGTGAAGTAACGGTCGCGTGCCGCTGGAACCAATGCAGCTCATACGAGGCGTGCGAGGGCGAGACCGTCGAGAGTGGCGTTTTCGTCGCCGAGGGCACCTTGGCGACAGGGGACGTGGGCGCGCTCGATGGGGATGGTTACCTCACGATATCGGGCCGAAAGAAGAATGTGATCGTGACGGTTGGCGGGGTGAAGGTCGCTCCGGAGGAAATCGAGGAGAAGATCTCGGCCTTGCCGATGATCCGACACGCAATTGTGTTCGATCATCCGAATATGCCGTCCCTTGCCGCGGCGATCTGGACAGTCGCTGACACCAAACAAGACCAAAGAATTGCGGTGCAGGCGCTCACCGCTCTCAATGCCACCGCGCTGAGGAAGACTCCGGTGCTCGGAATCGTCTTCCCAACAATGAGCCTCTCGCTTGAAAGCGGCTTGCTCACCCGAAACCTCAAGGTCGATCGCGCAGCTGTGCGACGGAGGTTTTGCGAGGATCTGCGTTCGTTGAGCGCGACGCTGGATGCGCCTTGAATCGTAAAGCGGCAGTTCAGCTTTTCGTGCGGATCTCGTCCTGCCTGGCGTCCATCGGGCGATAGGGTTCACGCAGAGTAACTGCACATTCCGGATACCCTGTCGACGTGTCCGAGGCTGTCACTTTGGAGCCAATGGATCGAGTCGAAAAGGGCGGCCGCGTTTGGTCTATCGCCGGCAGGTGTTGTTTGATATACATTCTATCTAGAATAGAAGCGGCGCCGAGATGAAGCGCTGGCATATGCGTTTGTCGTTTGAGGGCATCGCGGGCTCATGAAAATTGCCATCGTAAATACCGGCGGTACGATCAGTTGCGTCGGCACACCTCTCGCCCCGATGTCGGCACAGGCGTTCGCCGAGGCCTGCAAGACGCTGATCGACGAGACCATCATCGTTCAGAATTACCCGGACACAGAACTTCACTACGCCGTGGACGTGAAGTTCCCGGAATCCTCGACGGGGACACTGGACAGCACCAATCTCCAGCCGACGGACTGGTGCATCATCGCCAGCTACATCCTCGATCACTATGCCGAGTATGACGGCTGGGTGATCCTCCATGGCACCGACAGCATGGATTTCACCGGCACGGCGCTGCCCTTCCTGCTGTCGGTCTTCAACGATCGCGGCGTCACCACCGCGCAATTGAGCAAGCCGATCATCATCACCGGCTCGCAATTGCCGATGTTCTATCAGGGGCCGACCGAGAAGGAGCCGTCGGCGCTCAGCTACAACACTGACGCGTTTCAGAACTTCTGCGGCGCGATCGCCGCCGCCCAAAGCGGCATACCCGAGGTCTGCGTCTATTTTCAGAACCAGCTCTATCGGGGAAACCGGGTTCTGAAGACCAATGCCAGCGAATTCAACGCTTTCTCTTCGCCGAACTATCCTTCGCTCGGCGAATACGGCATTCAGTTCGAAATCCTCTTCGAGAACGTCCTGCCGCCGCCGGTCTCGAAAGGCGTCAGCCTCGATGATGAGACGGCGCGAAATTCGGCGATACAACAGCTCAAATACCTCACCGCGAACATCAACAGTTTTCCGGTGATGCAGTTCAACGCCTTCCCGGCCTGGTACGCATTCAACGACAGCACCAAGACCTGTTCGGGCCTAATCGCAAACCTTCTCAACGCCTGTGTCGCAAGCGGCATCAAGGGGCTGATCCTCGAATCCTACGGCGAGGGAAACTTCCCTTCGGGCAACCCCGACAACCCCTCGGGCGGCGCCGCCTATCAAGCGCTCGCGGCTGCTAACGCCGCCGGAGTGGTGATCGTCGATTGCACCCAGGTGATTGCGGGCGTGGTCAACGACAATGCCTATGCCGCCGGTGCCTGGCTGCCCGCGGTCGGTGCTCTGAATCCGGCTGACATGACTCCCATGGCTGCATTCGCCAAGCTGATGGTCTTGCTGACGGCGGCCGGCTATCGGAAATGGACGGCCGCCCAGGTCAAGACGTTGATGCAGACCAATCTCCTCGGCGAGATGATGAACGTCAACAAGTTGGACAGCCGCATCAATCCGTTGCTGCTGGCCAATCAATCGCTGACGGCCCTGGACGGCAGCGCGACGCTAACCAACGACCCGGTGGCGGGGCCGGTGTTACGCGACAGCACGGGCGCGCAATTGTGGGCGGCCATGTCTCCGCTTCCACCGGCCGACCAGTTGCCCGGACGCCTCATCATGCAGAACGATGGAAACCTGGTGTTCTACAGTCGCTACAACGCGCCGATGTGGGCCACCAACACCGGCGTGAACACCGGCGCCTCGTCCATGCTGGTCTTGAGCGGATCAGCGGGCACGCCCGCTGATCTGTCTCTCGAAGTCTACAACTACGACCACAACAGAGTGACCAAGACCTTGTACCCCCAGACGTAGGACTGATCGGAGGAACAGATGACCAGCAGCCGTTTCGTTCGGCGTTTCAAGCTCAGCGGCCGAATTGCCGAAGACGACCAGTTCCATCAGATGATACTGCCGGGGCGAGCCCTCGAAGCGCCCGACGAGCATTTGATCCCGCCCACGATCGTCAACGTGGCCATCACCGTGCCGCCTGGCACCGGCACCATCGGGGTCCCGCAATACGGCCCCACGGTGGTCGGCGGGCCGGCGGCCAGCTACGACCCGCCGGGCGATTGCAGCGGCAACTACATGTCCTACAAGTATCAGCCCAACAACAACTGCTACGCCTACGGCTGCAACATCGCCACCAACACCTTTCCGCAGCCCGGCCGTCAAAGCGGATTCTTGCTGACGGCGTCGAACTTCGCCACGTCGGTGGCCGCGCTGGGCCAGACCGTGAGCTCCTACGCCGAGAAGGACGGCCTGGTCTTTATTGGGACCACGATGAGGGATGTCAACGGCTTCAAGTCGTCCCGCCGGAGCGCATCGGGCCTCGCGGGTCATTTCGTGGCGCTGATGGTCTCGCCGGCGGGCGATCAGAACTGGCCGGGCGACTATCACTGGGCACGCTGCGACAATTCCTCCGGACGTTGCGATTCATGGTCGCAGAAGGATGGCGGCGACCAGGTCACCAACTTCGATTTCGCAGGTCAACCGATCACGAATCCCGCCACTGCCAACTGGATGGTCAATCAGGGACCGCTATCACAGCAGTCGAACAACAACCAGGATCTGGTGGTGGACTACCAGTTCTATTGCTTCATGTTCGTGCCGGCCAGCGGCGCAAACATCATCTGACGATGAGAATGATGCCTTCGGCTGGAGCGTGATGACTCTTCTTCGAATCGTCTCCCGCTCTAGTTCTTTGTTTGAGCATGATCTCCGCGCAAACGCTTTGCGTTTGTCGCGAGGGAAAACCGGTCTCCACTTTTCCGGATCATGCTCTTAGTCACGGTCGGCTGAACTGCCGATGGTTTGACGTGCGGGGCGATCGGGCAGCCAGGTGGGCGAGTTGACGTTCCTCGAAACGTCGCCTCGCTCTATCTTGTCTTTGTCTCCTTGCGCGAACCCGATCCGGAAAGCCGGACGCAAATTTCCGGCTTTCAAAGCAGACGCTCCTGCCTCAATGTCATTACGCATATCGAAGCAGCGATTCTTCGAGCTTGGTCACCAGTACTTCGCTCTGCGCGGCTTTGATGCGCTCCGCAATCTGCTCGACGATCGTCCTCGCAAATTGCCGCACGGTGGGAGCGGAAAAGAGGCTGCGCACCGGGACACGAAGGCCCAATTCGCCGTAGACGCGCGCTATGATGCGTGTCGCCATCAGGGAGTGCCCTCCCAGATGGAAGAAATCGTCGTGTACGCCCACCTGCTCCAGACCCAAAAGGTCCGACCAATATGCGGCAAGCATCTGCTCGAGCGGGGTCGCCGGCAGTTCGCAATCCTCGGACTGACTATTGTTCGCCATCGGTACGCGCATCAAAGCTTCCCGATCGAGCTTGCCGCTTGGCGTCAGAGGCAGTCCGTCAACACAGATGATCGTGGCCGGCATCATGTGTTCCGGCAGCCGTGTGACGAGCCGGTCGCGGATATGGCCGGTATCGTTCATCGGCGGCTCGGCAACGACGAACGCAACGAGACGCCTGGTGTCCGCCGACCCGCCGACCACCACGACCGCCGCCTCGAGGACGTGTTCGATTTCCGTCAGTGCCAGTTCGATCTCGCCGGGCTCGATGCGGTAACCCCTGATCTTTATCTGGTGATCGTTGCGCCCGCAGAATTCGATGCTGCCGTCGGCGAGGCGACGCGCAAGGTCGCCCGTACGGTACATCTTCGCTCCGTACGAACCGGTCCATGGATCCGGCAGGAAGCGCTCCGCTGTTTGCTCCTCGCGATCGAGATAGCCCGACGCCACGCATGCGCCTGATGCGTATATCTCGCCAATGACGCCGATCGGCGCAGGCTGTTGGAATCGATCCAGAACGTGAACCGCCACATTTGCGATCGGGACTCCGATCGGCGGCAGGGGCGGCCACGATCGCGCAGGCCCCGCGAGGACATGCTCGGTGACGACGTGGGTTTCGGTCGGGCCGTATTGGTTGCGAAGAGAACAGTCGCCGAGCCGTTCGAACAGCCGAACGATCGCGAGCGTGATGCGAAGCTGCTCGCCCGCGGTGATGATCTCGCGCAGGTGAGGCAGCGATCCCTGGCTCATCCGCGATGCTTCCGCGAGTTGCTGAAGCGCGACGTAGGGCAGGAAGAGCCGCTGCACTTGATTCGTCCGCAGACATTCCAGGAGCTGCGTCGGATCGGCGCGTACCGCCTCATCGACAAGGACAAGCGCACCGCCGGTTGTCCATGTCGAGAACAGCTCCTGAAAGGAAACGTCGAAGCTGAGCGATGAGAACTGGAGCGTGCGGGTCCCGGCGGCACAATCGGTGTTCTCGTTCTGCCATTGAATCAGGTTCACCATCGCCCGGTGAGTCATCATCACTCCCTTGGGCCGTCCAGTCGAGCCGGAGGTGTAAATGATGTAAGTGTGGGAATCCGGGGACAGGGGCATCCGGAGATCCTTTGCCGACTCCTTCAGGCGGCCCGCATCGCCGGCAGCCAGCTCGAGCACGGGCGTCGCCCCTGCCGGATCGGCTGAGCCCGGTTGCCGAATGAGCAGAGACGCCCGCGAGTCCGACAGCATGAACGCGCGGCGAGCCGCCGGATAGGACGGATCGATCGGAACATAGGCCGCGCCGGCCTTCAACACGGCCAGCACGGAGATGAGCATCTCCGGACTGCGGGGCATCGAAATTGCCACGTGACGACCCTTGCTGACACCGAGGCGCAGCAGATGCCGCCCCAGCCGGTTTGCGCTCTGATTGAGCTCGGCGTAGTCGATGACGCGGTCGGCGGTGATGATCGCAGGTTGTTCGGGCGTGCTGCGCGCCTGCGCGGCAACCCAATCGACGACCGTCGCATACGGAGGCGTCACCATGGAGCTGCCGCGCGAGGCCGTCGTCACGCTGGCCTGCTCGCCCGCTGTCAGGATCTGCAGGTGCCAGATCCGGCAATGCGGATCGGCTGCGGCGTGTTCCAGCAGTGCGCGCAACTGCTGGATCATGCGATCGATCGTCTCGGGCTCGAACAGCTCCGCGCTGTATTCGATACCGCCGGTCAGGCCGATTCCGGTTTCGATCAGCGTCAGTGTCAGGTCGAACTTCGAGGTCCCGACCGATGGCGTTGCCGTCGGATCGGGTTGTGCCGGCTCCATGCGCTGGAAGGCTTCGGCGTAGTCCCGCAAGCTGTCCTCGGTGCCGGGCATGTTTTGCAGCACCAGCATGACCTGAAAGAGCGGATTGTGATTGAGGCTGCGCGCGGGTTGCAGCTCCTGAACGATCTTCTCGAACGGGACATCCTGGTGTTCGGCGGCTTCCATCAACACCCGGTGCGCGGTCGCTATCAGCTCGAGGAAGGTCGGGTTGCCGGAAAGGTTCGTGCGCAAGACCAGTGTATTGGCAAAGAAGCCGACCAGGGCTTCCGTCTCGACCTGCGTCCGATTTGCGATGGGCGAGCCGACGACGATGTCCTCCTGCCCCGACAGGCGCATGAGCAGGACGTTGAAGGCGGCAAGGAGGACGCAGAAAAACGTGGTGTTTGCCTGTCGGGCGAGCGCCCGCAGGCCTTCTCCCAGCGGCTGCGGCAGCGAAAACCAGCGGGCGCCGCCGCGGTGGGTCTCGATTGCGGGGCGTGGGTGATCGGTTGGCAGGTTGAGGAGTTCAGGCGCATTCTCGAGCTGGCGTCTCCAATAGCTCATGTGCGATTCCAGAAGGCTTCCGGATAGCCAGCGGCGTTGCCATCGCGCGAAGTCGGCATATTGCACGGGCAGCTCGTCGAGCGGCGGGCGTCGCCCCTCTGTGAAAGCGTTGTAGATCGTCCAGAACTCTCGGGTTAGGATTCCGAACGACCACCCGTCAAACGCGATGTGATGGATGACGATCGAGAGATAGCTGCCGGCTTCTCCTGCGCGAATGAGTCGTACACGCAGCGGCGGCCGGCGGGCGAGATCGAACGGCTTCTGCAAGTCTTCCATCACCAGCCGTTCGAGCTCCGTGTGACGCTCGTGCACCGGCACGTGCGTCACGTCGACGACCGGCAGCGCGACCGTCTGGACCGGGCCGATGATCTGTTGTGCCAATCCGGCGACCGAGGGAAATGTCGTGCGCAAGATCTCGTGTCGACTGGTGATCTCGGTGAGCGCGCGCCGGATTAGCTTTGCGTCGACGAACGTGCCGAGAGGCACCATCACGAGCATGTTGTACACCGTCGACGACGGCTGAAACTGGTCGAGAAACCAGAGCCGTTCCTGCGCATAGGACAACGGTGCACGAGACCGCCGCGGTCCGGGCGGGGCGCGGCGAATGCGGCCGAAGTGCAGCGGCTCCGGTTCGCCGGCGCCAGCCGAATCGGTCGGCGCATCATCTGCCTCAGAAATGCTGGCACCCGCCGCCTGGACGGCTTTGGCGAGCTCGGCGATGGTTGGGGCCTCGAAGAGGCGGTGGAGCTGGAGGTCGATGTGGAAGGTCTCGCGGATGCGCGAGATGACCTGGACGGAGGTGACGGAGTTTCCGCCGCGATCGAAGAAGTTGGCGTTGACGTCGAGTTGCGGTCGCTTGAGGACCTCGGCCCAGATGCGGGCGATCACCGCCTCGACCGGGTTGCTCGGCTTGTCGGTCTCTTCCGGCTCGGTGAGCGCGAAGGTGAGAGGCAGCTTGTCGGTCACCAGGATCCGACGCGGCACCAGTGCGGCCGGCAGGCGCTCGCCGGCATAGGCCAGCAATTCCTCCTCGCCGATCTTGCGGCCCGTCTGCGGCACCACGCAGGCGGCGAGCCATCGCTCCTCGCCCTGGTCCTGCACCCACACGGCGGCCTGTTGCAGCGCCGGATGCTGGCACAGCAAAGCCTCCAGCCGCTGCGGGTCGCCCCGCATCCCCTGCAAGCAGACGAGCCGCTCCTCGGCTCCGATCAGCTCGATCCGGCCGTCGGTGCGGCGCCGGCCGAGCAGACCGGTCCGGTACAGCCAGCCGCCGGCCGCGAACGGATCGGTCACCAGCGCCTCGCCTATGGCCGGACCCGGCTGTCCCACAACCGCGCCGCCGACATGGATCGCGCCCCACACATCCACCGCCTGCCGCCGCATCCGCTCGTCCAGGACCTCGATCACGCAGCCGGCGAGCGCTTCGCCGATCACCGCTTCCGGCTCCTCGAATGACAGCGTGGCGCAGCAGGGCAAAGCTCCGACGCCCCACAGGCCGACGATCCGCCGCGCCTTCCAGCGCTCCAGCGCGGCCGCGAAGCAGGGCAGTCCGAGGATCACGAGCACCGCCTTTTGCGGCATCTCCTCCGTGTTCAGCTTCGCCAGCATCTCGGGCCGCACCAGCACATGGCTTGCCCGCATCGTTGGAAGGCGCGCTGCATCGACCAGCGCAACCTCGGCGCCGGCCGCGAGCGCGGCGGCCTGTCCGAGCCGCCGCAGAGTCTCGTCACCGCCATCGAGCACCGCCAGGACACTGCGCCGCCCAAGCCCCATCGCCGCCGCTGCCGCCCGTGCCGCGACCGCCAGCGCGGTCCGGTCGCCGCCGAACGGCGCCATCGCCTCGACCAGACCCGGCTCGACCGGCAAGGCCGGACGACGCGCCGGCGGCGTCTCCTCCGGCAGCAGCATCGGCAATTGCCAGAGCGGCCTGTCTGCATCCGTCACTGCCGCTTCCAGCATGCGAAGATAACGCCGCAACAGCCGGCCGATCGTGCGATGCCCGAACAGGTCCGTCCGGTACTCGCAGCTCCCCACCAGAAGCCCGCCGCGCTCGGCCAGCGACAGCGTCAGGTCGAACTTCGAGGTGCCCACCGAATGCGCCGGCTCGCGATCCCAGCTCGGCTCCGCGATCTCCGCAGCCGCAGTCGCCGACGCCGCATCCGGCGTGTTCTGCAGCACGAAGGCCACCTGATAGATCGGGCTGTGGCTCAGGCTGCGCCGCGGATGCAGTTCGGCCACCAGCTTCTCGAACGGCACGTCCTGGTGCTCATAGGCCCCGAGGGTGACTTCCCGCACCCGGTCGATCAGCTCTCCGATGCTCAGCTCCGCCGACACCTGCGTGCGCAGTGCCAGCATGTTGACGAAGAAGCCGATCAGCGCCTCCAGCTCCGCCCGGTTGCGGTTGGCGATCGGTGAGCCGACCACGATGTCGTGCAATCCGCTTGTTCGCGCCAGCAGCGCCTTGAACACCGCCAGCAGCACCATGAACAGGGTTGCCTGCCGTTCCCGCGCCAGCTCCCGCAGCTTGTCGGTCACGCGCGGCCCGACCGTGAACATCTGCGCCGCGCCGCGATAGCTCTCCATCGCCGGCCGCGGGCGATCGCAGGGAAGATCCAAGAGCGGCGGGATGCCCGCGAGCTGATCGCGCCAGTAGCCGAGATGCTGGGCCAGCATGTCGCCCTGCAGCCACTCGCGCTGCCACACCGCGAAGTCCGCATACTGGATGCGCAGCTCCTCGAGCGGCGAGGGACGGTTCTGCACGAAGGCGGTGTAAAGCGCCTCCAGCTCGCGCATGAAGACCCCGAGCGACCAGCCGTCGGAGACGATGTGGTGCATGTTCACCACGAACAGCGCCTCACCCGGTCCGCGGCGGATCAGCCGGGCCCGCACCAGCGGGCCGCGTTGCAGCTCGAACGGCCGCGACATCTCCTCGGCCAGCAGCCGGTACGCCGCCGCCTGCGCGTCGGCCTGCCCGCGCAAGTCGATCTCCTCGATGGCAATCGACAGATGCGGCGCCACCCGCTGCACCGGAACCCCGCCCGACATCACGAAGGTCGTCCGCAACGCCTCGTGCCGCGCGACGATCGCGTTCAGCGCGCGCTCCAGAACCGCGCAGTCCAAAGGATCGCCAAACGGCAGGACGAGCGGAAGATTGTACGCGCTGTTCCCAGGCTGAAGCTGCTCCAGAAACCAAAGCCGCTCCTGCGAATAGGACAGCGGCGCCGGTTCGGACGGATTTCTCGGCACGATGGTTTCGAGCCGTTGATCGAGCGGACTGTCCATCTCGCTCCAGCGCACGAAACGCGCCAGCATGCGCAGCGGAAGCTGAGCTATTCTGTCGGCAAGGGAGCTCATTGGGCCGCCATCTCGGCTCGTCCCAAAAAGCCGCGTACGACCGCCTCATAGAGCTCGGGCTCCTCGAGGTGCTGGACATGCGCGCTGTCCTCGAACACGACGAATTCCGACCCCGGCGTCTGATGATGATATGCGGCGGTGGCCTCGGGCGTGATCTCGTCATATCGTCCGCAGAGATAGAGCACCGGGCGGTTCAAATCGCGCAGCCGGCCCTCGCGCTCGTAATCGGCGAGATTTCCGATCGGCGTGAACTCCGCAGGTCCCCACATGGTGTGATAAACCGGCCAAGCCCAATTCCGCTGCGAGCGTACCAACGGCTCCGGCCAATCCGTCTTGCGACAGACGTGCCGGCGATAGAACACCATGGCGGCGGCGCCGTAGGCCCCGCAATCGGTGTCCCCTTCGGCTTCACAGGAATCGAGGACACGCTGCACAGACGGCGGCAACGCGGCGCGCAGCCGTTGCATGTCGCTACGAACGCGCCGCATGCTCAGGCACGGCGAATTAAGGATGAGACTGGCGACCTTCTGTGGATAGGCGAGGGCGTAATCGACCGCAAGCATCGCGCCCCAGGAATGACCGAGCAGATGAACAGGCTTGCGTCCGACCGTCTCCACCACCGCGTCCAACTCGGCGACGAAACGATCGATGGTCCAGAGCGACGTGTCGGTCGGACGGTCCGACCGCCCGCAGCCGAGCTGGTCGTAGAACACGACCTCGCGGTCGTCGCCGAGAGCCGCGAGCGGCTCCAGATAATCGTGCGGAGAGCCCGGCCCGCCGTGCACGGTGATAAGAGGAGCTCTCGCGCCCCCGCCGCTGCGACGCATCCACACGCACCCCCCGGGCGCACTCACATAAGCGTCTTCGAATCGCGGTTGGGTCACGCGCATCTCGTCGCAATGGCGCGCACCAGCTCCTCGCGCGCGGAATCGATCAGATAGTGTCCACCGTTCACCATGAGAGTTTGGAAAGCTCCGGTCGTATGGTCGCGCCAGGCGGCCAGCTCGTCCGACGATACGATCGTGTCCTGGATGCCGCCGAACACGGTCAGCGGGCAATCGAGCGGACGTGAGCCGCGGTAGAGGTAGGTTTCGGCCAGCTCGAAATCCGCCCTCAGCACTGGCGACAGGACGGACCGCATTTCGGGATGCGCGGTGACGATCGCCGGCGTGCCGCCGAGGCGCTCGATCTCGGCCCAGAGCCGGTCTCCGGGCAGGGCGTGAATGGGCAGGTCGCGGTCGGGAAGATGCGGGGCGCGGCAGCAGGAGGCGAAGAAGTGACTTGGCTGGATGTCCAGAGTGCGGCGGAGCCGTTGCGCCAGCTCAAAGCCGACAAGAGAGCCGGTGCATGTTCCGAAGATTGCAAACGGCAGATCCAGATAGGGGCGGATCGCCTGCTCGAGCGCCTGAACCGCAAGGCTCATCCGGGTGTAAGGCCGCTCCGCCGCCCGTTGCTGCCTGCCGGGAAGCTGCACGGCACAGATGTCGATGTCTTCAGGAAACAGATTGACCCATTCCTGGAATGCGGACGCATTGCCGCCGGCCGCCGGCAGGCAGAACAGCCGCAACCGCGCCAGCGAATTCGGACGAAACGTCGTGATCCAGCGGTCGGCAGCGACCGTCGTATTCATATTCGACCCTCCGGGCGGGCGTGATCGAGATTGAGGGCTCGCGCCAGACCGGCAATGGTGCTGCCGCCGCACAACGCCGACAGCGAAAGATCGCTGCCGAGCTCCTTGCGGATGCGTGCGACGATGCGCGTTGCGAGAAGCGAATGGCCGCCGACCGCAGCAAACTCCTCATGGCGGCCGATGTTCGGATGGTTAAGAACCTCGCTCCAGATCCGGCTGAGTTGCCGTTCGAGCTCGCTGGGCGGCTCTTCAAGCACGGCCTCATCCCAGGAGGCATGCGGATCGCGCAGGAAAGCATCGATCGCCTTGCGGTAGTACCCTCCGAGACGGGCGATATGTTCGGCAGCAAGCTGGTCCGCATCATACTGGAAGCTCAACCGCACCTCGCCCTGACCGGGTTTCACCTCGAAATCGACCGCGAGCGGAAAATCGATGTCGGCTGGAACCGTGCGGCTGTCCGATATGGTCACCGGGGCGCCGTCGGTCTGTCCCGGCAGGAGATGGAATTGCGAGAAGTTGAAGAATGAATCGATCAGCGGCGTTCCGCCGTGCATGCGCTGAATGTCGGCGAACGGAAGTCGCCGGTGTGGCACCAACTCCGATTCCAGCTCGAAAGCCCGCCGGGCCAGGTCGAGCCAGGAGCCGCTGTCCAACGTCATGCGGAACGGCACCGTGTTGATGAACAGACCGATGATACGATCGCCCTCCGGCTCCTCCGGCCGACCGTTGACGACGAGGCCCGTCACCACGTCGCGTATGCCGCTGGCGAGGCCGATGACGCGGACATGGATCGCCAGCATGATGCTCTTGAGAGGAACGCCGGTGCGTCTGAAGAGATCCGACAGCGCCGCGCCGATGTCGCCGGCCAATTCGACCGCGTGGCCTTCAACCCGTCCTCGCCCTGAAAATGCCGCGCTGCTGCAACGGGCAAGAGGCGTGCGCGGCGCGTTCGCGAGTTTGCCGCTCCAGAATTGTCGTGCGTGATCTGACGCCTGCGTCTCACGCTCGGTCTCGATGAATCGCCGATAGGTGAGACGCGGCGGGTCGAGCGACAGCGTCGCGCCGAGTCCGAGGCGTCTTGCGTAGCGCTGACAGATCTCGGCAAGCAGGAGATGCAGGCTCCAGCCGTCAAGAATCCCATGATATTCGGCAACCATCAACTGAAATTGAGACGGGCCGATGTGGTAGGCGCCGAATCGCACCAGCGGAGCCTTGTCCCATTCGAACGCGCGTTGCAGCTCTGCGCGAACGTCGGCATCGATGATGCGATATTGCTCATCGGCCTGACATGCCGACAGGTCCTTGATTTGCAGGGTGGCGTGCGCCTGGCGATGCACGATTTGGAGAGGTTCGCTGAAGCCCGTCAGGTGAAATGAGGTCCTCAGCACCGGATGAGCCGCGACCAGCTCGTCGATCGCGCTGTGAAGCACATCGGGTTCGAGCCGGCAAAGCACACGATGCGAGGTTGCGTTGTGATAGGTCGAGGGCCTGCCGGTCAACTCGGTATGATAGACCATGCCTGCCTGCAGCGCACTCAACGGATAGGCATCTTCCGCATCCGCGGGCATGCGCGCACGATCTTCCGCGCGTATGAGGCCAAAAGCCGCGACAGCGCCCTGCGGTTGCGCCGGCTCGCCCGTCGCCTCGATGTCGCGCACCAATTCGCGTATGGTCTGACGGGCAAACAAGCGCGACAGACCAAACCGCAAGCCGCGCTTCTGGGCAAGGGCCTGAACCTGGATGCTGCGGATCGAATCTCCGCCGAGCTGGAAGAAATTGTCCTCGACACCGATCTCATCGAGACCGAGCACCTCCTTCCATATCGCCACCATGGTTCCTTCCCGCCAGTCCTCGGGAGCCGCAATGGCGCGTTGAAGGTGCAGCCGACGCGCTCCGGGCTCAGGCAGGGCCGAGAGGTCCACCTTGCCGTTACGCGTCAGCGGGAATTTCGCAAGGGCCACAAATGCCGCGGGCAGCATGTAGTCGGGCAGGCGCTCGGACAAGAAGGTGCGCATCTCGGCCGGCGAGGGAGGGGCAGTCAAGGGCCCCGCAATGTCATCCTCCGAAAGAGATCGTTCGTATTCCGGCCGCCAGGCATAAAGGCCATAGCGATCGGTGCCGTGCAGCAGCGATTCCTGCTCCACGCGAACCTCAAAACCTCTGCTCTCCAGAAGATCGAGCAGAATGTCGATGCGGCCCTGGGTCGGCGTGCCCGCCTGGTCGTGCACCTCCATCACGATCTGCTGGACGCGCGGCCAGTGGTCGTCGTCGATACCCTGCAGGACGTCGAGCTCGGCGCGCTGAACGTCGATCTTCAGTAGGTCGATCTGCTCGATTGACTGTTCGCGGATGACGTCCGAAAGGCGTCGCAGCAGGCAGGATAGCTCGACCGTGCGCAAGCGCTCCTCCAGCAGCTCGTCGGCATGCTCGATCAGCTCCGACGAGCCCTGTCCAGCGGCCCGCTCGTTGCGCAGGTACTGCTTGATGACCCTGACTTCTCCAGCTGCGTCCGAATAGGCCTTCTGGCCGGACATCATCGAATAGCCGGGATAGAAGGTGAAATCCTCGTGGAACTGCCGGCTTGACAAGCCGATCGGAAACAGCCTCGTACTCGGCGCGTGCCGTGCGAGGTTCGCCTCGAGCCGATCGAAGATCGGAGCAAGCGGCTCAAAAGCGTAGATCCGCGGACGGTGGCAACGTCGTGCGACGTAGGCCGAGAACATCCCGATATTTGCACCGACGTCGAGGACGCACGCCTCATGCCGCAGGCGAATGTTGTGCCTGACATAGATCTCCTTCTTGAAGATCTCGTCGTAGAGATATTCGGTCTCGTGGTTGTTGAACTGTGCGAGCGTCGACTTGAATGTCGACCCATCAGAGCAGGCAGCGCGGCATCTTGCATAGGCGACCAGCCGGCGATCGCCGGGTTCGCCACGCGCCACCACCAGGGCGTCTTCGACCGCGGGATGCTGGCGTATCGCGGCAGCGACCTCCCCCGGTTCGATGCGATATCCCCTTACCTTGACCTGGTCGTCCAGGCGGCCGAGAAACTGGATGCGTCCGTCGACGAGGTGGCGCGCGGAATCGCCGCTGCGATAGAGCCACTCGCCGTTGGCGCTGAAGGGATCGGGAACGAAGCGTTCCGCGGTGGCCTCGGGGTTGCCGAGGTAGCCGCGGGCGACGCCGGCGCCGGCGATGCACAGCTCGCCGGATACGCCGACCGGAACGGGATTGAGGTCGGCATCGAGAATGTAAGCGCGCACATTTCTGAGCGGTCGGCCGATATTCGGGGGTACGTCACCTCTGATGCGCTCCGCCGAGACATTCACCGTCGTCTCGGTCGGGCCGTAGACGTTGAAGAATGCGACGCGATGGCGCGCGAGTACATTCCAGCTATCCGCGTCGATCGCCTCGCCGCCGACCAGGACCACCGATGGATACTCGCCATTCCAATCCGCAAAGCCCGCGCCCATCAAGAGTTTCAGGTGCGAGGGCGTGCAATCCAGCACGTCGATCTTGTTGGCGAGGACGAAGTCCAGGAGCTCTTTGCCGTCTTGCCGGGCCGCTTCGGGAACGATGCAGAGGCAATGACCGTTCAATAGCTGGACGATCTGCTTGACCGACGCGTCGAATGACAAGGGCGCATTGACGCTGACGTTGAGGTGGTCGCCGAGTCCCGAATAGATGCGGTCGTGCAGGGCGGTGGCCAGATTGATCGCCGAGCGATGCTCGACAACGACCGCTTTCGGAGCCCCGGTCGATCCCGAGGTGAAGATCACATAGGCAGCGTTTGACGGCCGCACATCGTCCGGCTGTGGCAGGGGGGAGCAAGCGACGAGCGACGGGCTCGAGAGGCTGATCCTGGAACAGGTCTGCGCGGGGACATCGGGGGAGTCGCCGTTGACGATCACCGCGCTGACCGAGGCCGCTTCCATTAGCGCGGCAATGCGTTGCGGCGGATTGTCGGGATCGAGCGGCACGTAGGCGGCGCCCGCCTTGAGCACGCCCAGCACGGCGATGATCAGCTCGGCGCTGCGCGTCAGCAGGATCGCGACCCGCGCTTCCGGCCGAACGCCCGCTGCCCGCAATTGGCAGGCGAGCTTGTTGCTGCACGCATCAAGCTCAGCAAAGGTGAGTTGCCGCTCAGGCGACTTGACCGCCATGTCGTCCGGCCGTTCGCGCACGACGTGTGCAAACAGGTCGTGGATGCATGCATCCTCGACCGGTGCCTGCGAGGTGTGGTTCCAGTCGTTGACCAGGAGATTGCGTTCGCGTGGTCCGAGGAGTGGAACCCTCTGCAACGGCGTGGCCGCCGTCGCGTTCTGAAGCGTCGCCTTGACCGATTCTGCGATTAGGCCAACGACCATCCCATCATGACGGTTCACGTCGTAGAGGATGTCGAGCCGTAGCCGCCGGCCCGCCGAGACGCAACGCAGCAGGAGATCGCACGTCTCGAGTTCGCCGCGCATTTCGACATCGCGAAATGATATCGCCGAAGCGGTGGGAAATTCGGGAGCTTGCTGATAGTCAAATCCGATCTGCGCCTGCTCGGCGCCTGCAGAACGGCCATCGAAGTAGGGCAGGTTCTCGGTCGCCTCGGCAAAGCAGCGATCGATGCGCTCGGCAAACGTGGAGAGCGGCTCTTCTGCGGACCATGTCATTCTGATCGGAACGGATGCCGCCATCGGCCCGACGGCATCGGCAAGCTCGTCGAACATCCGCCCCGACAGGCGGCAGTGGATGGTGATGTCGCGCCTTGCGGCATAGCGGGCGACAACCAGAGCCCAGGCGGCCAGCACCGTCGATCGATCGGATGCCGGGCCCTCGACGTGCACTTCGCCGACCGCGCCAGCCGCTGCGGAACGGGCGAACGGCAAAGCAAGGCGCGACGCCGCGCCTTGGCTGACCTGGTCCCCCCAGAAATTCCAGCGAGCTGCGTTGTCCGGGTCCTCGCGGACCTCGTGGCACCATTCCGACAGGTGCAGAAACTGGATCTCAGGTCGCGGGCCGGGCTCGGCGCCATTGGCACGGGCTGCGATCTCGCGCAGGATGAACGAAAGGCCCTCGGAGTCGGCCACGAGCGACGGCGCGACGATCTGCACCACCTCCTCGTTGTCGCCGGTTCTTGCCAGCGACACGGCGAGCAGTGGCCCCTCGTGAAGCTCGAAGGCCGGCTCCTGTTCCCAAAGCTGGCGCAGCTTCTCTTCCCGCTCCTGTGTGCTGCAGGTGCGCCAGTCATAAGCCTCGACCAGGGGCCGAGCGTAGTCCTGAATGACCTGGAGCGGCGCCCCCATGCCGGGAAGCTGCCGAAAGCTCGCGCGCAGGATGTCATTGCGGTCAACGATGTCGGCGAGGCACTCTGCGAGCCAGCCAGCATCCAGAAGTCCATCGACGGTCACCCGAGCGCGGCTCAGGAACACTCCGCTCTTTGATTGACGCCGCCACAAGTCCCATTGTGAGGGCGAGAGTCGAAATCCGCTGATCGTCGCGGCTTCTGCGGTCTGCTGTACATTCATGAGCTGAGCGCTCCGCTCACATGGAGGTCCGCCATGGCGACGAGAATGCGCCGCGCACCCTTGTACGGTTCTCTGGCGTGCACGGTGATGAAGTTGTCCAAGAGCATCACGTCCCCGCGCTGCCAGGGAAAGGATACGGAGCACTCGCGATAGAGCGAGCGGATCTCGTCCAGTATCGAGGTCTCGATCGGCGTGCCGTCGCCGAAATAGGCGTTGCGCGGCAGCCCCTCGCTGCCGAACGACTGGAGCAGCACCTCGCGGATTTCCGGCTCCAGATTAGACTGGTGGAACATGTGCGCGTGATTGAACCACACCGTTTCGCCGCTCTGCGGATGCGTCGCGACGGACTGGCGGACCTGTCGGGTCCGCAGCCGGTTGCCGTCGATCCATTCGAAGTCAACGCTAAATCGCCGGCAATAATCCTCGACCGCCGCTCGGTCGTCGGTCTGGAATGCGTCCTGCCAGGTCAGGTCGAGGCCGCGGCCGTAGTTGCGGACATACATCACCTTGCGCTCGATGAAGCGCCGCTTGATCGCCGCGTCGAGGCGGGGAAAGAACTGGCGCTCGCTTGCGATCGGGGTGCAGCCGCCCTGCGCCGCCGGCGTGTCGCAGTAGAAGTAGATGCGCGCGGGCCAGTTGTGCGAATAGGACATCTCGTGGTGGTGCGGGATCCATTGGTCAGCGGCGAGCTCGGTCGACGTGAACACCTTGGGCGTGACCTTCGAACGCGCCGCCGCGCGTTCGAGATAGTCGAGGAGATTCGGGGTGAGCGCGCGCGCGAGCTCGGCGAATTTCTCCGGACTGTCGATCGAAAAGCCGCGAAACAGCAATGCGCCGTGCTCGATCAGCTTGAACATGAGCGCTGCCCGGTGCGCGCCCGCCCACTGAATCAGGTCGACTGCAGCGTGGTTAGGCTCCAGCACGAGGGGCGGTCCGCCGTCTGTGTCGAGCGGGGATTCACGCACGAGCTCGGTCTCGGACACCTGGGTGGCCTTCAGAGGCCTCCGCAGCGCGAACGCGCTTCGCTCGATTGCCTTGTTGGGCATCACAACGTCCTCTCGATCGGAGCCTGTGGGCCGCTCGCAGGGCTGCCATAGAGCTGCTCATAGGGATCGGTCATCGCGGTGCGGACCTTGCGCGATCCCTCAAAGGGCTCGCGACCGTGCGCGACCAGCATGTTGTCGAGCAGAAGCACGTCGCCCTGCCGCCACTCGAATGATGTCGTTTCGGCGTCATAGGCCTCGCGCAGCTCTCGCAGGACCGCGTCCTCGATCGGCGAGCCGTCGCCGTAATAGGTGTTGTACGGCAGGTCCTCGTCCGCGACGGCCGCGCGCAGCGATCGGCTGATCTCGTCGGGCAGACCGGTGACGTGAAAGAACAGGGCGTGATTGAACCAGGTGCGCTCGTCCGTCACCGGATGAACGCGCACGGCATGTCGGATCTGCCTGGTGCGCAGGCGCTCGCCGTCCAGCCATTCGAAGTCGAGCGATGCGGCCCGGCAATACGCTTCCACCGCGCCGCGGTCCGTGGTCTGGAACACCTCCGTCCAGGGCAGGCTGATGCCCGGCAGATAGTTGCGCGTATACAGTACGCCCAGGTGCTCGAACTTCTCGACGGTTGCCGGCGACAGGCGGGCGAGCACGCGACGGCTGTCGGCGAGCGGTGTGCGGCCGTTCTTGAGGGCCGGCTGCTCGCAGAAGAACATGATGCGCATCGGCCAGTTCAGCGTGTAGGACTGCTCGTTGTGCAGGAGAATGGGCTGATCCGACGGATGGTCGGTCGAGGTGTAGATGCCCTCGGCGAGCTCGGTGCGCGGCGAGGAGCGCTCGCCATATTGGATCAACTCCGACGCGATCGCGCGGGCGAAGCGCTGGAAATCGCCAATGCCCTCGACCTGGAAGCCACGGAACAGGACGCCACCACACTGGCGCAGATGATGCTCGACCTCGTCGCGGCGCGTGCCGACCCAGTCGGCGAGGCTCAGGCCCGGCACTTGCGCGCTGATGCGCGTGGGCAGCGCTGTGCCGAGCCAGTTCGGCTCGGTCCTGACGAGATTGCCAGCGGTGAGGGCGCTCGGCGCGGCGCGGCCCGGAAACGACCTGCGCGGTGTGGTGGTGGCCATGCTTCTTGCTCCACAATCGCCTTGAAGTGCGGTGATGGTGCTTTCGGGCGCCTCCACGATGCGACGGAGAAGCTTCGCGTACATGGTGTGGAAGCCCGCGATCTGCGCGTTGGTGAAGAGACTGGTGCGGTAGGTCCAGACGGCGCGGAGCGGACCGGTGCGGCGGTCGACCCACAAAGTGAGGTCGAGCCGCGCCTGGTCCGGGCGCAACTCGATGCCGGCATAGCTCAGGCCATCCAGCTCGCAACGCGCCTCGGGGGCATTCTGGAAGCCGAACGCGACCTGACCGATCGGCGTGTAGCGCGGATCGCGCGGGGGGCGCAGATCCGCGATGATCAGCTCGAATGGGACCTCCTGATGCTCCAGCGCGCCGAGCACGACGGTCCTGACCCGTCCGAGCAGTGCGAGAAAGGTTTCGGACGGACGAAGCGCGGCGCGGATCGGCACCATGTTCATCAGGCATCCGATGAGGTCCTCGGTCTCGCGGTGGCGCCTTCCGGCGGCCGCGGTCAAGGTGACGAAGTCGTTCTCGTTGGCGAGCGCCGCGACCAGAGTCTGGAATGCCGCGAGCATCAGCATGAACGGCGTCGCCTGCTCGCGTGCCGCAAGGGCATCGACGGCATCCGACAAATCGCGATCGAGGACAAACGATGCGCTGCCGCCCTGCGAGCCATGTTGCTCGCCCCTCGGATGGGCCGTCGGCAGGGTGAGACAGAACTGAGCGCCGGCAAGCTGTCGGCGAAAGAACGCCGTCCCCTCGCTCCAGTCGCGGCTCTGCTGCCAGGCGCAATAGTCGGCAAATTCGATCGGACGGACCGACGTCGCGGGCGGCTCGTGCCGCGCCGCTGCGCGGTAAGCAACGGCGATCTGGCGCACCAGGAGCCCGAGCGACCACTCGTCAAAGACGATGTGGTGCGCCACGACGACGAGGCACCAGTCGTCGGGCGCGAGGCGGAGCAGCTTGATCCGCACGAGCGGCGCATGCGCAAGGTCCATCGCGGTGGCCGCGAGCTCGAGCGCCTGTCGCCTCAACGCCGCTTCGCCGTCTCGGCCCGAGACGTCCTCGACGGGCAGGCGGAGCGTCAGCTCCCGCTCAATCACCTGGACGACTTGTCCGCCGCGCGACTGGATGCTCGTACGCAGCGCCGACTGACGGCGCACCACCTCATTCAGCGCAAGCTCCAACAGCGCCGGGTCGACGGGGCCGGTGATGCGAATACTGCAGGGCACGAGATAGGACGTGTTCTGCGGATCGACCTGCGCGTGAAACCACATCTGCCGCTGCGCGGCCGACAGATCGGCCTGGCCGCGCCGCGGTGCTGCGACCAGATCGGGCGCCAGCAATCGCGGCAGTCCGGCAATGGTTTTTGCCAGACCCGCGATCGTCGGGTGAGCAAAGAATTGGGGAAGCGACAGGTCGCGTTTCAGTTCGTCGCGCACGCGCGCGACGATGCGCGTCGCCAGCAGCGAATGTCCGCCGATCGCGAGAAAATTCTGCTCACGCCCAATGCGGGGCAGACCCAATAGCTCGCTCCAGATACGCGCGACGGACCGTTCGAGCGCCTCGGCGGGCGCTTGCGCGGCGGCGGCGCCATCGGTTATCGCGCTCCAGTCGGGCGGGGGCAGGCGGCTGCGATCGCGCTTGCCGTTGGGCGTTCGTGGAATGCTGTCGAGGTGGATGAAGGCCGCGGGCACCATGAATGTCGGCAGCCTGGCGGCCGCCGCTTCCCTCAGCCGGGCAATGTCTGCCGATCCGGTGAAATAGGCCGCGAGCCGCGCATCCCCCGCAGGCCCGGTTGCGACCAAGGCAATACATTCGGCTACGTTGTCGATATCGGCCAAAACACGCTCGATCTCGCCAAGCTCGACTCGGTAGCCCCGGATCTTCACTTGATCGTCGATCCGGCCGAGATATTCGAGCTGGCCATCCGGCCTCATCCGGACATGATCGCCGGTTCGGTAGAGCCGCGCCTGCGGATCGCTTCCGAAGCGATCGGAGATGAAGCGTTCGGCCGTCAGTTCTGGGCGACCGAGATAGCCGCGTGCAAGCCCCGCTCCCCCGAGATAGAGCTCGCCGACCTTGCCGGCGGGACACAGCGCCATCTCGCTGTCCACGACGTAGGCGCAGGTGCCGGGCAGAGGGCGCCCGATCGGCGGCGCCTCCTCGCTCGTCAGGTCGACTTCGGCCCATGTCGAATAGGTGGTGTCCTCGGTCGGACCGTACAGATTCAGGACCCGGATTGGCTGCGGCTGCCTTTTTAGCTCGCGGGCCAGCGCGGCTGGAAAGGCTTCGCCAGCAAGACAGATGGTCATCACGCTTGTCGGCAATTGCTGCAGCCGCAGCAGTTCTCGCATGGCAGACGGAACCGTATCGATCAGCGTGACCCGGTCGCGATGCGGGGATTCAGGTAGTTCGAGGATATTGTTCACGAGCAGGACCGTCCCGCCCCAGCACAGCGGTGCGAAAATCTCAAAGATCGACAGGTCGAAGCAGATCGATGTCGCCGCCAGCACGCCAGCCAGTTCCGCAGCCGAGAAGGCGGCCTTTGCCCAGTGCAGGAAAACGACCGCGCTGCGATGTTCGATTGCGACACCCTTTGGGCGACCAGTCGATCCTGAGGTGTAGATGATATAAGCAAGGTCGCGCGAACTAACGGCTGCCGCCGGATTGGCGGATTCCTGCAACAGTAAGTCCGCATCACAGCAGTCGAGAAACACGAGCTGCGACGATCCGAAGTCGGTCCTCAGGATCGAATTGGTGACTACGAACTGGCAGCCGGAGTCGGCGATCATGAAGGCGAGCCGTTCGGGCGGATAGGCCGGATCGAGCGGCACATAGCTTGCCCCCGTCTTGAGGATCGCCAGCATGGTCACGATCAGATCAGGCACTCGCGGTAGCGCGATGCCCACGCAGTGCTGGGGCCGGAGGCCGCGTTGCTGCAGCAAGTGTGCCAGCTGGTTCGCCCGCTCATCCAGCTCGCGATAACTGAGCCGGCGGTCTTGCCAGATCACCGCGTCGGCAGCCGGGCTGCGCACGACTTGCTCCTCAAAGAGCTCGTGGAGCGCGCACTGAGGCTCCCAAGCAGCAGGCAGCGGCGTTGCGATCACGCTCATTCCCGCGGCATCTGCCGCGTCCGGTGGCGGGGCGCTGAAAGACAAGTCTCGCGTCCACAGCTGTCCGGCGCTCAGAATTGACGTCGATAGAGTCTGCACGACGACCAGGCCCCGCGGTCAATCCACAGATAGCTTCCGCCAAGCGGCGACGTAGCTGTCGAGCAGCCCTCCCGATGCAAAATTGCGTCCTTCGGGACGTCGATGCACCACAACAATTGAGGATCGCAAAATACCCGAACGGCCTTATCATCGGGCGAATTTGTCATATAGCCGCAGAGCAGCATCACGTTCGGAATTTTGTTCGGATCCTCGATCACTTTACTCAGCCATGGGTCGAACCACTCGCTGAGATCGGCAGGGCGACCAGGACCGCCTTCGGGCACCGCTTCGTCATTGCGCTCAGCCATATTCGACCTCCGCGGTTATCATGTAACAAGACAGTCGTAGGTTGAGTACTCAGTGAACTACCGATAGTTGAGTACGTCAAGCCCCAGCCCGCAACTTTGCATTTGGGCGACATCGAAAGGCATATCATGTCGACTCCGAGTTCTCGTGCCTCGATCATCTTGCCCGAATTCGTCGCGCATTTTAGCCATCCATCATCCGATCGCCTACCGCGCCTGATCGGAGAAAATTGGGAAGACCAATTGCCGCATCACATGCGCAACTGCGTACCGAAGAGACAGCATGAGTTCATCATCGGCCGATACTGCGCCTATCGGGCCGTTCGCCAAATTCAGCCGGATTTCGATTGGCGAATGCAAATCGGCAGGGGACCGACGGGCGCGCCCGTCTGGCCGGACGGCATCATTGGCTCGATAACCCATACCGATGGCCACATCGCAGCGGCAGCGGCCCATCGCGATCGCGTGGACGCCATAGGAATCGACTCCGAGCGGATCCTGAGTGCCGAAGTCGCGCACGAAGTATCAAGCCTAGTCGTAAGTACGAGCGAACTAGTTCGAATTGCAAGCACAACCCAACTTGATCCTATCAAAGCCCTGACCCTGTGTTTTTCCGCCAAGGAATCTCTCTTTAAGTGCCTACATCCTTTGATTGATCAATACTTTGACTATTTGGACGCCGAAGTGGTGAGCGTTCAGGTCGAAGCACGCCGTTTTGGTATTCGCCTCGGACGGTCACTTTCGAGTTACCTCCCATTGGGAATGGTTCTGTTCGGCCACTTCGCCTGCGGCGATGGCTTCGTACATACCGGACTGACATTCCGGCACCGGCGTTAGCGGGATGTGGTAGTTGAGCGAGGCCAATGCTGCCTGCAGTGAGTCGCGGTCTTTTGCCAGGTCCTCCCGAGAGACTTAGGAAAGACCAGCGGCGCGCGTATGCCATGTCGATGTTGTAAACCCGTCAATTGTCCTTAGCTTCCTGAGGCGACTCCAGCAGCGACGGCGTTCTCGACGTCAGCATGAAGCTCGAGATCTCCGGCGCTTCGGACCTCGAAGATAGCGCCCGTGGTTGCTTGGCAATGAAAGCCAACACAGAGACTGCGTCCAATCGTCATACCGCGCCAAGTAAAAGGCCGCACGATCTTCGATCCTGTCATCAGCCTTCGCCGCGTGCTTTCCGACCGTACGTGAACTGGATGTTCGAATCGTACCAAGTCAGTTCCTAGAGGTCGCAAATGTGATCTGTTCAGCTTGGCACAATTGAAATGCGGCTGCATTTTGCGTGACACGACCAAAGGTCGGGAACAACCTTACATTGATTCATCTTGAGTGGATGGTACCTTTCAAATAAGACAGCTGGCGGCTCGGCATCGGGCCGGGGCGATGTGGTCGTTTTCTCGAGTGGATGATGCCTAGTGAAACGAATGGCCAATGCGACAAGCGGCCTGGCGGCAGCTTGTGCAGTTCGCGATTTAGCTATGAGTCGGTGCCCTCCAATGTCGCCGCATTTCTGAGAGGACAAGCTGATCGAATCAGGCAGCAGTGTGCCATCTCAGTTATTCAGATCGGCAAAGCTCTGATAGAGGCGAAGCGATACTTATCTCATGGCGAGTTCCTTCGTTGGGTCGAAAGCGAAGTGTGCATCCCATCTCGTTCTGCTCAAGCCTACATGCGGGCGGCAAAATGGGCAGCAGATAAACACGCAACCGTTGCGCGTTTGTCGCCGTCAGCCCTCTACTTGCTCTCTGCCTCGGGCACCCCAGAGGAATTCGCGACTGACATCCTAAACCGCATAGAGGCTGGGGAATATATTTCTCCGTCGGCCATGCGAGCCGAGCTAAAAATGCTTCGCGCTAACGAACACCAAGAGCGCGTCGGACCAGAAGTCTCGCCGGCCGAAGATCGGCTAGACCAGTCTGATTGGGAAACGACTAGAGCAGAGAGAGCGACGTCCCGCGTCGTAACCGAACTAGTGGCCATCCTGATACAGAATCTGCCGGCTGACGATTTTGCGCGGGTGCGCGACATAATGACCAGCGACGTCGTGCTATCCGATCCTCGATTGGCTCAGAATTTGGAGCGGGCGTTTCAACGGATAGCAGAGGACCGCGGTGTTCCGCGAATGGAGAGCGTCCTGCGAACAGAATGCTCGAACTTTCGCTCAGACTGAGATACGCCAGCCACGATTCAACTTGCCGGTCGACCGGCGACCGAAGTGGTTAGGACAAGCGGACGAAGAGATCGCGCCAAAGGCTCGACGGCTAGGCCTATTCACGCAAAGCAATACCCAGGTTGCGCAGCATGGCCGCGCTCTCGCCTGCGATGAAAGCGTGGGTTCCGCCGCGCTAGTGTTGGTGCGTTGATACCATATCCCATGTCGAGGGCATAAAATGCGTCTCCGGTTCGCCACAAGCTGCCGATCGCCGATCAATGAAACGCCGCTGCCGGTAATGACATAGATAACCGTCTCATAGTTATAACGGAGCTTTCGCGTGCACTCCCCGGGGCAGCTAAGCCGCCGATTGTCATGCTGATCGCTCGGCTCGGTAGATCGACCATCGAACAAGGTGCCCTCGCTGTTGCGAGAACCTAATATCGACGTCACCTTTGTGCAGCACATCGGGTGGAGCAATCTGTTGGGATTGTCCGCCACCCAGCGTCCCTTGAACCTTGTCGAAGTCTGCCGAAGCGTATTGCTTGCATTCCATTTTAAGGACCTCTTTCGAGGAGAGCGATGAAGCGAAGCAGGCCCGATATCTCCGGCGTTGAGCGTTGTTCTCTTGCAGCACGACGACCCCTTGGGTTGCCTAAATAGGATCTCATACATGGTCGGTTCTTGATCGTCGTCGCACTCGATATGGATTGAGAAGAAATCGGGTCTGCCGAGATCAACGTTAACGGCGAAAGCCTTCGACGATTTCGAGCGTCCATCGCCGCAACCAAGCCTTCCGTACCCAACACATCGCCCCGAGGCCTGCTTACCGCGCAGCTGTCGGCAAAGCATGAACATGGTATCGACTCTGCATTTCTGGAATATCGCGATCCGCAGCAAGGTCGATATCGAAGTCTTTCAGCATGTTGGGCATGAATTCGCGAATACGGCTGCGTGCATCCGTATTCGCGCCGTAACCAAGCTCGTCGGTGAGGTTGTCGGCGAGCCTCAGCACGTCTTCACCGCGGTCAAGTTGCGAGATGAGAGCGCGTAGATACCGGGTAAAGTATCCATGCTGAACAAGAAAACGGCGCACTTGATCGAGTGCACGCTTTCATCGGCGCAGCCCGTTAGAAACGGGTGACGCAAGACCCGATCCGGCCGGCCGTTAGTAGCTCTGCTATTCCGGTCGACTGTGTGGTTGTTCGACGTGAGTCATAGTCAAAAAAGGAAGTCTTTCATTGCATCAGGACCTTCTACATGTCGGGCTAGCCAATGTTGTGAGCTGAGCTATTCTTGCATTTGTCATCTGCAACATATTTTCCTGGGAGCGGCGTCGTTTCAAGGTGAGAACGTTGACTTCGTCGCCGAGAACATTCTGAATGAGTATGCCCATAACTGGCTGTATCTGCTACAGGAGATCTCACGTTTTCAGTCGACAGGTGGCGCGTGATGTACACGTTGCCGTCGGGTACGCTAAATAGATCGGTCACGGCCGTCATTGATGCCGCGTACGTGGCGGCGGTACTGCGCCATTATTACAGCAAGCTCGACGAGACGGACCGAAGAAGGGAGCTGACCAGGTACGTCGCGGGCTGTCTGACGCAAATGAGAAACGACCCCAATCTTACGCGTGTTGGATTGGCGGTCTGTCGACGATCGTGTAAGCTGATCGCTATATCAGAATAGGTTTATCGTGAGTTATGTGTAAGTTGTGCCGGCGCAGACGCTGGCGCGAGGGCGCAGCCCGCGGGCGCGAAGGTCGTCAAAGTAGTTGGTACCCAAGACGATTTCTTAGAGATCGCAAAGGCGAGTGCCGATCATTTACGTCGCAGCGTATCATCCAATGCGCGCGGTGGTACCGCATGCTTCGCAGTTTGCAGCAAACGCTCGATCAAAGTTGCAATGTAACTCCAAAACAGTAGCATGAGTGCGGCGCGTCCGGAGGGGCGCTCGACCTTTGGGAAAATGTTGAAAACCTTCAAACTTTGCTCCTATTCAGACTGAAGCCCCCTTAGAATTGGCAGTAGTAGTCATCTCTTGCTCGCTGATCGTGAGCGTCTCGGGCGAGAACCTGCGCCATAGGCCGGACCCACCAATGATGGTAACGGTGGTGGCACTTGCGGAGAATCTGAAGCTCGAACATCAAGCTTGGATTGCCGTGTACACTTGGCGAAGCTGTTGGCCCCGACGACGCAGCGGTACTTTGGCTTGAGCTATGCGCGGGCAGGCCGTGTAGCGTTGCTGTCACGGCGCCAACTTTACGGGAACGATGGTCGCCACGGCCCGGCACACCCCGAGGCCGTTTCAATTCCGGCGCCCCGCTGCCAGCCACAGATGAACGACTGGCGATGACCCTGCAATTCCATCGCGCCGTCGAGCATCTGGAAGTATGGAGCGCAAGCTGCGATGGCTTCTCATTCGTGATCACCTATGAAAGCCCCACCGGTGCCGGCTTTCACGGGCGTCCCGGCTATGTGGCGTCATGGCGTCTACTTCACGACAGCCGTGGCGCGATCAAGATCGGTGGCTCCCCCTTCAGAACGTTCGCGGAGGCCGAGGAGGGTTGCAACAGGATGCTGGAATATCTGGCGAGGGAAAACTGATGTGAAATCAGGGCCAACTACAGCGCGCATCGCTAGCGCGCGGACGGCATGTGACGTTGGGCCTGCACTCTTGGGATGGCCGGTGTTGACCGTCCGGAGGAAGGGGTAGGTTTCGGCGCCGCGGATCTTGTTCAGTCAGGTTCGGCGCCGCATGCTGCTCCACCGCCGACTGGATGACGCGCTCCCCCAAACTAGCGCAAGCGAATCGGCCTGGGGCGTCCGCCCCGACATTGGACTTGAGCTGGTTGGCTTACGCCTTTCGTTGTCGATCGTCGGGCTTTCGTTGCAATTCCGCCTTTCTCCGTTGCGAGCGTCTTGTCTAATTCCTCGCTCAGCCGGCAACAGCTTCGCTAGGCTTCCTCGCGCAGGGCTATGCCCAAGCTTTGGAGCATAGGAGCATTTTCGCAGGCCACATACAGCGCCGATTCAGTTCCGCTCGTGTTGCGGTGCTGATGCCAAGCCCATGTCGGAACATAGAATGCGTCTCCCGCGCGCCACGGCACTTCGCGGCCCTCGATCACTGAAACGCCACTGCCTGCGATCACATAGATGATCGTCTCATAGTTATGCCGATGCTTGCGGGTCGCTTCGCCTGGAGCGAGACCACCAAGGGTCATGCTGAGCACACGACTCGGAAGGTCGACCATGCGAACCAGGTGCCTGCGCTCCTGGGAGAACTTGACATCCTCCGACGTGGCGTCCCGAAGAACATCCGCGTGCAGCAACCGTTCGGGCATCGCGGCGATCAAGGAAGGGGGCACCTTACCGAAATCGGCCGAGGTAAAGTGGTTGGGTTCCATCATGAGGCCCTCTTCATTAATGCGTCAAAGAAGCGAAGCCGGGCGCTAACCGCAATGTCGCCTGCGTTGAGAGCGGTGATCCTGCTGGACGGCGACTGCTCCGACTGTCGCTCGAGAATATCGTACATGGTCGCGGCATGATCATCGTCGCATTCGATATGAATCGAGAAGAATTCGAGCCGCCGGAGATCGATACCATGATGCTGGAAGCCCTGGATGATCCGCGCATACATCGCAGGCACCAGACCCTCGGCACCCAGGCACATCGCTCCCAGGCCAGCCGTTCCGCGCGGCTGGCGGCACAGCATGAACATCGTATCGATCAAGTTCTGCGTCTCGGGATTGGTCTCGTGCGTCAAGATATCGATGCCGAAGTCCTTCAACATTGCTGCATAGATACGCGAATGCGGCGTCCTCACCTCCGCCTCCGGACCGTAGCCGAGTTCTTCAGTCAGATTCTCGGCGAGCTTCAGAACATCGTCGCTTTCGTCAAGCTGCGAAATGAGTGCACAAAGATATCGGGTAAAATATTTCGAGTATTTGCCATGTTGAATGAGAAACACCTGGAGCTGGTCCAGAGTTACGGTGCCTTCGGCGCACCCCTGGAGAAATGGATGACGCAAGACGCGGTCAATCAACTGGGCACTGGCAGCTTGCAGTTCGCCGATCTCCGGCAGTCGTTCTGACGGCTGTTCTAAGGCAGACATGGTCATGATTTCTTCTTTCAGAGGAGCGTGAAGCTCATTCAGCCTTCCGATGCAGCTCCAGTTGTGCATCCGCAGGCTCGGTCGTGTGCTGGCGCAGATCGCATGCAGAGGCGATCAACCGAACGAAGCATTCTAATACATAGCCAAGCTTAAGTAGTGTCAATCGACCTCGAAACGCTCAGGGACGCAACCGCCCGGGTGGCCCAAAGGAAGGTATCGAAACTGATATCAGCTCCGACCGCAGCGACACCCCGGAGCGAAAGCAAAACATTCATTACTTCATTGGCATTCAACTCGCTGATAGAGCGTGGCGAGACCGCGGAACCCGGGTTAGCTGGACATTGAGCGATCTATTCTGCTGCTCCTCTAGATTGCGCCACCTGCCTCGCGGGATGTTGTCCACCCCGATCGCTGCTGCTCGGACAAGCAGCGAGTTTCCAGGCCGGGCTGGAGTCCCGTCGAACATGGTATCGGGGACCCTGCCTGTAAGATCGATCTGAACTTTCCACGCTTGTTGACTCAGACGCTGCGTGGCGGACGAACCGATATGTTCCAAACGCGGCCGCGCTCGCTCGACCCGTACTATCTGTTCCTTGAGGCCAGTGGAGCGGCGGGTGCCGCAATGGCGCTGAACTCTGGCGTCGCAAGGGTTCGGGGGATCCCTGCGCGATGTTGGTGAGTGGGCAACACGCCGACGTCGGTCGGAAGCGGTCAGCAAACAACAGTTGCAGAGGATTCCCTCGACCAGAACTATCGCTCATCTCATGACCATCAAACGAAATTGCATGACCAAGGCTGACGCCGTGATCATCGCCGCCATCGAGGCTGGTGTGCCGTCCCTGGTTGAGGCCCGCGTGCTAGTCGACCAGTTCCACGACATGATTCGAATGACGAGGCCAAACTCGATGTCTGGATCGCAAACGCAAAGACAAGCCTCGTCTCATCCCTCGCCACAAGAGTTCTCAAGGACAGAGCCACAGTGCGCGCTGCGATTACCCAACCTTGGTCAAACGGCCAGGTTGAAGCGCAGATCACGAAACTCAAACTCGTCAAACGACAAATGTATGGCCGAGCGAAAATCGACTTTCTCGAAGCTCGATTGCTCGGGACTGCGTGATCCGCGACACTGTCATCAAATATGCGTCAGACCCAACCTTCGGCGCGGATAGGGGGACAAACAGCGCGCCGAATTACAATCTTGGTCTGGTACGGCCATTCGTACGATCCGCAAAAAGAGCCAAGTTGACCTTGACGATGGACACCGCCGCTTTGGAACGGGTCAAGAAATCCGCGACAAGCTGCGCAAACCCGAACCTGTCTCGAGACGCATCCCCTCACCGGCCTCGATCACGCTGGCGACAAGGGGCGCCAAGCCGCTCCCAGGTCTTGATCCGTGGGACTTTTAGCGTTGCGGTGCATCGCCCTTCGGGCCTGCGGTAAGCGTGAACCGTACAGGACATCCCAAGCCGCGAACGGCCATATAGATCTTAGTGCACAGGCCGCCGCGCGAGCGGCCGATCGTCTAATCTTCAGACCCCCTTTTTCGCCAAAGCGGCGTGCTGATGCGCCCGGACAATGGTGGAATCGACGATCAGATATTCGAAGTCCGGATCATCTGACATCGCCTCGCAAATCCGCCACCAAACACCCTTGATGCTCCATCGACTGAAGCGCCGCAACACGCCCTTCCAATCCCCAAACGCTTCCGGAAGATCACGCCAGGGAGAGCCTGGACGCACGATCCACAGCACACCTTCCACAAACATGTTGTCGCGCCCGGTGGAGCCCTTCTGGTCAGGTCGGCCTATAATCAGCGGTGGCATCCGTTCCCACGTCCCGTCGCTCAAAAAACCAACCGCTCCATCACACTTAAAACCGCCTCCCCAAAAGAAGTCTTGAATCTGATTTGCTCCTAAAAGGGAATTCTTAGAGTCCACACCGCCTAGCACTACAGTTGCATTTATCTGAGGGCTCTGAATCTATAGGCAACCATGATTCTGGATCAGATGAATGGTGGTGCTTCGGTTGAGGATATGCTGTCGCTGTGGGCGGCCTCATTGCGGGAGGCCAAGCAGCGTATTCGACCTTTGTTCACGCAGGAGCGTGTAGCCGCTTCGGCGGGCCAGTTTCTCGACGCGTTGCTCGGCAACGAGCCGCGCAAGACAGGCTGGATGCGGGCCGAGGCAGCTGGCGACAGCGGACCGTGGCGACAGCAGGCGTTACTGGGTCGTGGGCGCTGGGATGCCGATGGCTTGCGCGATATCGTTCGTGATCATGTCATCGAACATCTGGGCGACAACAACGCAGTCCTGGTGATCGACGAGACCGGCTTTCTCAAGCAGGGCAAGGCCTCGTGCGGCGTGGGGCGGCAATACACGGGTTCTGCCGGCAAGATCACCAACTGCCAGATCGGCGTGTTCGCCTCCTACGTGTCCGTCAAGGGTCACGCCTTCATTGATCGTGCGCTCTATCTGCCGAAAGCCTGGACATCCGATTCCACCCGATTGAAAGCAACCCATGTGCCGGAGACGGTGGCATTTGCCACCAAGCCACAGTTGGCCGTCAGCATGGTCAAGAGGGCGATCGCGGCCGACGTCCCCTTCGCTTGGGTGGCTGCCGACAGTGTGTATGGCGTCGGAGACCTCGAAACCGCTCTACGACGTGCCGGCAAAGGCTACGTGCTGGGCGTCCACGCCAACCACTGGTTCGGCTCATGGCACCCGGATTACCTCGTGGCTGGTGAAGCAAAGGAGATTGCCGAGGCGCTCCCCGACCAAGAGTGGAAGCGCCTGTCGGCAGGTCATGGCACCAAGGGCGAACGTCTCTACGATTGGGCCTATTGCCCACTGGCCGATCTCGACGCTGCCGAATACGACATGCAGCTTCCAGGCATCTGGACCCGCGGGCTCATGATCCGACGCGGCCTTGCCGACGGTGAACTCTCCTACTTCACCACATGGTGTCCCGAGGGTACCTCGATCGAGAGCCTCGTTCGTGTTGAAGGAACGCGATGGCGTGTCGAAGAAGGTTTTGAGACGACAAAGGGCGAGCTCGGTCTTGACCACAATGAAAGTCGCTCTTGGCACGGCTGGCACCGGCATGTCTCCCTGGTCATGCTGGCTTACGCCGTCATGACCACCGTCCGATCCCAGGTGAACGCGATCATGCCGAAAAAAACGAAATCGACGCACCGGTAAGACTCATCCGCTGGTCGGTCCAGGAAATCCGACGCCTCATCTTAAAGCTCGCGCAGCGCCGGATCCCAATCGCTCGCGTCCTGGCATGGTCCACATTCCGACGCGCCCATCAAGCCGCAGCCCGAAAGGCGCATCTCAAATCAAAAATGCAACTGTAGTGCTAGCGGACATGTGAAAAGATGGGCCGCAACCGAATTGCGCTCACCTAGTTTGACGAGTAACAACGGTTTAGAGTTTCGCAACTAGGTCAGCAAACTTCCTGCTGACCAGCTTAAAGCCCTCTTCTGTCGGATGCAGCTCGTTTGCCCAATCCTTCTTATAGGTCGTCCCGTCGTGCTTAAGCGTGTTGCGAAGATTCAGATAGTGAACATGTCCAAAGCCAGGAGTAGCACTTACGTCCTTCAACATCGCGTTGAACTGATCGATGAGCTTGACGACCACCGCGGAGTTCTTGCCGAAATCAACGTGGCCTTTCTTCCGGAACCCGGGCTCCAGCCAAGGGCCGGGCAGCAGCCAGAATCCACCCAGGTAGCCCCGGCCATCGGGAAGCGCGTAGTCGTAGCCGTGTGTCACGATGGGAATCGGCCGACCGAGATAGGTCTGCGCGATCTTGGTGAGACCGCTGATGATCCGTGCATAGGCCGCTCGCAGGCGCACATCGATCAACCCACGAACAATGTCGTCATTGATGGTCGGAAGGGACGATGCCGCGTGGTTCAGCAGGATCGCGAATTCGTCTCCGGCAATGTCATTGCCGCCGCCGGACAGCAGAATCGCTCGCGGGACCTTGTTGGCGCGCAACAACTTCTCCAGCCGGCGCGCAAACTCCTCGAACTGCCCGCCTGAATGCGCCATGTCGTCGACGGTATCGCCTTTGTGAGCAACGGATTCCACGTCGTAAAGATAATCGTCCTCGAGCATCTGCAGGACGTCGTGAAAGGGATAGTCAAACCAGGAATCGCCTTCGGCGATCAGCACGCCCGCGCTCACTGGACTTCCGAGCAAGGCTCGTGTCCGGGAGGGAATCTGTGGCGGGGCCGGCGCTCGTCGTGCTCCGGGCGCACGGTCCATCCGTCTGACCGTCGCTGCCCGCTTGCGAGTCTGTTTGGTCCGGAACGCGATGACATCCTCCGCCATCGCCTGGCCGCTCTTTATTGCGGCGCTCACGCCGGCAGGAACGCGCGCTGACCGTCTTGACCTGCGTACCTTCTTCGCCATCACTCATCTCCCGTCATGGAAAGACATTGAGCAATGCATCGAGCGCATCGAGTTTCGCGCCGAGACCCTTCAGTTTTCTTCGGCAATCCTTGTCGAACCGCTGCCGGCCGGCGACATGTTCGAATTCGCGCTGCTGGTTGAAGAACAGCGGGCACTCTTTGCTTCCCCTCGCGTGGCTGCCCAGATTGCCGTAAAATCCGGCAAGGCTGGAAACCATCTCGTTGGCGATGACGCGATCGGTTTCGCGTCCTTCCGGCTCAAGCTGGTCGAATCCAGCCACGGACTGGATCAGGATCGGCGGCTCACGATTGCTCGGCCACCAACCGTAGATATTCTCCCACTCATCATCCCGCATCCAATGACGCGTGATACAGGCGAGGATGTCGACTTCCAGTTCGACCGGCGTCCCGCGAAATCGATCTGCAAGGCGTTCCGCCCATAGATACATCGTTTTGCCTTCCTGCAGGTCCCAGACATCGAGTGGAACCGAGAGCTGGACTAGCTCGAAACCTAATTCCTTCTGAGCGGCATTCATCTGCGCGAGCGTGCGATCCAATGCCGGAAAGACATTGTCCATGTCCCAGACGGCGATGCGGGCGCTGCGTGCAGCAGTCGCGCGTCGTGCGTCAGGACGCACACGGGTTTCGGGGACGAAGCTGCGCTTTGCCGGGGGCCTGCACAGCACCAGGCTTGAATCTCGCGCGTACAGCACGGGAACGGCCCAGTCGATCGGTTCGCCGTGCAATGAATAGTTGACCGCGATGCGCGCTTCCCGCGCCGACTCGCCGAGAGAATTACCTTGGGCGAGCGACCAATAGAAGTGCTGTGCGAACGAGGTGGCGGACGAGTCCAGGACGCTGTACTGGTTTGCGACCACCGCCGGCAGCCCGTGCGCGACCAGCGACTGCGCGACGCCCTTGTTGAACTCGGCGCGCCCTGCGGCGCCGGTTTCGCAGGCGTTGAGAAACACCAGGCTCAGGTTTCGGCGGCAGAAAATTTCGCGCACCGAGCGTTCGCCGAGGCTGTGCTCCTGTCCCTGCTCATTCACGAAGACGAGGCGTCCCTCGCCGCGCTCCTCATCGTACGTCCCGTGGCCGATGAAATGGACGACGTCGAATTCGCCGTTCGAGAGATAGCCGTGCAGCTTTATGGGCGTTGCCCGCGCCAGCGTCGTAGCGGTCACGAGCCCAGCCGCGATGAGCGGCTCGAAGCCGCGCCGGATCACCGCCTCTTCCTGCTCGATGGACAAACGGGCGTATCCGACAGGCTGAGCCGAGGCGACCAGGATTCGCAGCGGTCCGAAGCCAGGGTTGATCTGGTCGGCGGGAATACTGGTCAGAACATTGCGCGTGAATCGCATCTCTTCGGTCGCAAGGAAACACTTCCGCACCGGGTCGTAGGCGAACTCCCAGGGCTTTTCGGCGATCCAGGGAATCATCGAGGTGAAGATGAAATCGAGCTTGCGGCCCTGCCGCGTGCGTGCTTCGTCGTACAAGCGGCGGACGTCGCCCTGAAACAGCGTATCGAACAGCTGTTCGCCGAAGACAATCATGTCTTTGTCCCCGGGAAGCGAGCCTTCTTCCCGGTTGGTGTATTTCTTGATGCGCTCGTGCGTGCCGATGATCTTCCCGAACTGAGTCTTCTCGCCGTCGCCGGCGCGCAGCCGCATCACCGATGTGACGCGGGCGCCGCCGTAGCTCGCGAGCACCTGGGCGAATTCAGGTGTCTCACCGCTGCGCGGCGCATCACGGATCGGCCGAAACTCGTCCATGATCACGAGCTCGAATACGTTTCCCAGACCGCTGTGCGGTGCGCTGGACGGGGCTCCGGTTCCGGGTCCCGGCGGTGTCGTGGCGTCCGGTTGCTCCCGGGACCCAGGCTCCGCCGATTCCGGCGGTGGCTGCGAGATGTCCTCGATGTCAAATGGCGGCGGTGTGGCGGTCCTGCTCTTTTTTGGGTAGAGCGACGCCGCGAACGCATGGTCCCTCAGATTGATGTCCTTGCCGCCCTTGATGGGCTTGCCGTTCTTCATGATGGCGGCGGGCAACTGATAGCACATGATCGAGATCGGATCGGCCTCCTTGGTGCCCATGATCGATTTTTTCGCCAGCGGTGTCAGAACCTGCTCTTCCACTTCTTCGGGAGTCCAGCCCTGGTCCTCGTCGAAGAAACTGATAGCCCTGTCGCGATCGATGAGCTTGACGATGTCGCTGCGCATGTGCTCGTGGTCAAAGCCCAAGGTATGCCCGGCCTCATGGCGAACGACGCGCTTGAATTCGGCTTCCGACGTTCGCATCGTGAAGCCTTCGAGGTTCATGGTCGGCTTATCCTTGTCGATCTCCAGGATCTCAGTGCCGACGTACGACCAGTAGCCTGCCTGGTCTTCGGGAGAGTCGAGCCGCGCAATGCGGACCTGTCCAACGCCGGAGGTCTCGGCAAATTTCACGTTGGCTTTCTGTCCCCAGGCGTTCATGTGCAGCAGGATGCGCTTCCGCAAATCACTCTTCGGGCTGTCCATGAAAGAGACGCTCAATTGCACTCCTTTGGCCGACCATTTGCGCCCGATCACCACGGCGATGCGCCGCGCGCCACCTCGCCGCCCGACAGGCGTGCGTTCGATCGTGTGCCGCTCGGTCTCGTTGGCTGGGTTGATTATCAGCGCTTTCCGCTCCGCGTTCGCGAGCATGTCGAGCTGAAGACTCTTCGGTCGGCAGATGATGACTGACATCGGACCCTCTGGCTCTCAGCGGTTGTTACCATACAACGGAATCACGCAAGCGTTTGCCGCGCGCGAATAGCGAGACTATTTGCTCTCTGGCACCTGCCGCCCCTATGGCGAAATTGCAATGTGCTCAGCTCTGTAAGCAGCGCTAGCTGCTGGATTACGAAGCAGATTGGTCACGGCAATATCTCGACGTACCACGCGTTCAATGGTCAAAGTGTTTGAAGCCCCCAAAAAAACCAGCCACGTAAGTGCATCGACTTCCAATGCCGACGTCAGGTTGAATGCCAGGAATCGGATTGTCAACAAGACGATCAACGGGCGTTGGACGGTTGTGCTTATTACGTAAGTTAGACCAGATGCTTAGGGTCTGTCAGACCTCGGCAATTTTCTCAGCGTAGCTCTTATTTCGACAGCCAAGCGCGGAGTGCGATAGTGAGCCGCACCGCGACCGCCGCCTGCCAGACCAGAGAGAGTACCGAGGTCATCGAGGCTGAGCGCGGTATCGACGGCGAACAGGCTACCTGCATCGTGCCGGTGATGAGCATCGGCAGCCACGGCGCGGCTTGCCGTGGGCCTGCCGCCAAGAGCGCAATCCCCAGCGCCATCGCGCGCAGCCGAGGAGGCCGCCGGCAAGCCGCGCAAGCAACGCTATCCTGACATGGGCCGATCAGAGCCGCGTCGCCTGGCCCTGCATCGCGCCGCGCAAGCCCATGCAGAACGCCTTCACGCGGGTCGCTCATCGAGACCTACAAGCGCTGCGAGAGCTTCATGTATAGACGGCCCGCGGATGCAAGGGATTTCGGCAGCACTTTGGATAACGGTCGGGTGCGTTCATGTATACGGCCTGTTTGTGCGACCGATGCCATGGCCGCTGGCCCTGATGGAGATCGCGGATCGAGGCCTCATCAACGGGTCGCGCTTGTTGCGCTTAAAGCTCTTCGGGCTTGCTCGATCCCCAGCTCCGCCGGTTTCCATCATGCTGTCATTTGCCCTCACACCTTAAGATGGCCAGGATACGCGGCAGCTCAGGCCGCGAGCTTAGGCCGATAGAATTCCCAGGTCGTCATCATCGCCCAGATGATCCGAGCCAACTTGTTGGCAACGGCGATAGCGACGACCATGGGCCGACGTCGTTCCAGCAGAGCTTCGATCCAGCCCCCTCCAACCCGTGAGCGTACCTTTGGGTACCGAACGACGTTGCGTGCCCCGATGACAAGCAAGTGCCTGAGATAGGAGTCGCCCTGCTTCGTTATGCGGCCGAGCCGGTCCTTACCGCCGGTGGAATTCTGCTTAGGCGTCAAGCCCAGCCAAGCCGCGAACTCTCGTCCGGAGCGGAACACGGTCGGGTCCGGCACGGTCGCGGCGAGGGCCGTGGCCGTTATGGGACCAACGCCGGGAATCGAGGACAGCAACTTCGCAATCGGATTTACTCTCTGAATGTGCGCCAGCTCACGCTCGATGGCATCGACCTGCCGCTCCAATTCCTTCAGTTGGTCCAAGGACAGCCAGCGCCATACGGGCGTTGGCAGGCAGTGTCAGCCCCTCGTCATCCAACAAGTCCACCAGACCATCCACCCTTTGCGGGCCTTGCCCGACAATGATTCCGAACTCAGCAAAGTGAGCTCGAATAGCGCTAGCCGTCATGGTTCTCTGACGGACCAGCAGCTGCGCAGGGATGCGCGGCCGAACGATTGGCGGGATGTTCGGTGACGAGCGCGGCCACGGCGACATCGGACATTGCGACCGAGAAGGTGATCACGGAAGGGGGGATGGTGCAAGCGCAGGTTGACGTGTCACAACCAACCGGATGGTCATCCTCGAAACCAGCGCCTCGATGCCGAGTTTATGCAGACCGGCCCCGAGCGGGAGCAAATGATAATCATGCACCCAGAATGCGTCCCGATCCCTCAAGTCGAACGCCGCGCGCGCCATGACGTCGTTGATCTCTCGGTAGCTGTCTCGGGGAGCGGCATGTCCGCCGCCTTGTATATCGCGGCCGCGATCTCTTGAGGGCGGTTTCGTTGGTCCCTCCGATGAGGGATCAGCGAGGTCCTGCTCGGCTCAGATTGGGTCCAAAGATTACGCTTTGATAGCCAAGCGAGATCGTTGGTTTCGGGCCACCAGCCTAATCCGGCATTCCGTCGTCGATCCACTCGGCGATGACCGCAAGCTGCTCGGGCGTCGCATACGGGCCGCCAAAGGGCATCCGTTCGAATCCACCGATGCCGACTGTCAGCGCGATATAGATATTCGTTTCCTTGGCCCGGCCGACGCCGACGAGTGACGGATCGATCAGGCGAAAGGCCGGATCGGAGCCAAACGGGCGGGCGACTGCATTCGCTAGCATCGCCTTGTCCGCCCAGCCGAACGCGTCTCCGTGTACGAAGGGAAGATTATCTTCGCGTCCCTTGACCAATAAATCGAGGATGGCTTTGACGTCCGCGAAGCCGACCTGTTTCTCGGTGTTGCCCATCTATTTTTTCCCGCTGAGTGCGTCCGTTGCTTTGAGCGCGCGATCGACGGCTGGAAGCTTGGTCGAATCGACCTTCCTCAACTCGGTCGCGAGCTCGTTGAGCTGGACCTTGCTGAGAGCGGCGCCGCGAGCCTCGACCGTTGCCGCCAAAGCCCCTGCGGCCTGCTCGCGGAGGGTTGGCTGCTCCTGTGCATTCTTCACCACCGCAAGCAGCGGGTCGGTTGCTCCCGAATTTCCCGCGGCGAGGCTGCGAATTGCCGCCGATCTCACGGCCTCGGGTTGGCTGCGGTCGGCGAGAACTGCCTCGATCGCCGGCCGGCTTGTTGCGTCGGGTGCAAGTGCGACGATGGCAGCCGCGCGCACGTTGCTGTCGCCGGTTGCGATATGCTTGCGGATGCTTGGCGCGTATTTGACCGCCCCGCCTGCCACAGCCAGACCGCGGATCGCATCGACGGTTGTGAAGGTCTTGTCGGCGGGATTGTCGAGCGATGAGACGAGCTTGGCAATCAATGCCGGGTCGCGATGCGATGCTAGAACGCGCAACGCGGACTGACGGACGGCGAGATCCCGGTCGGTCAGCGCGGCATGAAGCGCGCCCATCGCGGCATGGTGCGCATGGTGATCGGATTGCCCGAACATCATTTGCAGCGAAAGCGCTTCGATCGCCGCAGCGCCAAGCGCTTCGCTCCGCCCCGCCTCGTTGAGCACGCCGATGGCGGCAGGAACAACCGTGCTGTCCGGCAAGGCGGTCAAGTTTCGTAAAGCGTTGATGCGCTCCGCTTCCGGCCGGTTTCTGTCGTTCAAGACCGCGAGTGCCGCGACCGCCTCCTGATCGATTGGCCCGGAGGCAACGCCTGCGGTTTGTTGAACGGATGTCATGGTAGTCGCCGGTGTTGCCGCAGTTGCGAGCTGTGGCAACTTGATGCCGAAGGGAACGTCGTCATAGGCGAAGCCCATATCGAGGCGCTGTGCGGTAGCTCCTGCATAGTCTATTACATCCCCTGGAGTCGGGGTGGCTGGTTGAGAGGGCCACAACCCGTCAATCGAAGCCTTCGGGAAGGGACCAATATAACCCTGTGAAAGATCGGCCGGAGGCCGGTTTCCCTTGATCGTTGCGCCGGGCCCGACTGCGCTGTTCCAGGGCCACATCGTGTCTTGCAGATGGTGGCCGATAGCGGCACATCCGTTGGGCAAGGCGACGTTGCAGCCGGCTGCCGTGTCGTCATAGGCGTCATTGGGGAAATAGCTTTCACCGCTGCCATTCGGGTTCACTCGGCCGCCGGTCCATTGCCACTTGGCCCATTGCCGGTCGAAGCCGGTGTGGAACGGCCAGAACACCGGATCGCTTGGAGAGATCATGCAGTTCTGCATCCATGGGCCGGTCCAGTTGTGACCGAGATTGTGCGGATTGCCTTCCAGTTTCCTGGAAAACTTCGAGTAAGTTCCTTCGACAAACAAGGTCTCGTCGGAGAAGAACCTCGTCTTCAGATCCTGCGCATCGCTTCGCTGATATGGAAACCGGTACAGCGCCTCGCCATTCACCGCCCAATGAGCCAGAGGGTTGGATGCGGAGAACGTCGGTTCGACGAAAGTTCCGGCTTCCGCCGAAACGGCATTGGCCCCCATGAAGTTTTCGTCGAACACGCTGGGAAGCTCATCCATGATCCAGTAAGGGAGTGCAACCGAGGGGTCGATCTTCTGTAGCTCGCGTTCGAACGACAGAAGATATGCGCGATGGAAGGCCAGGAACGCGGGACCGCGGTGTGCGAGGTCGGGCCAAAAATAGACGGCCGGATCCTGGTATTTTCCCATCGACGCCAGTTCGTGAACGCGCACAAACCGCTCGTAGCCTCTCTGCTCCCGAAGGAATCGCGAGAGGGCCGTGAGGAAATTGATGCGTTCCTGATCGGTGAGGTCCCGTTGATTCTTGCGGATGCGCACCATGGCGGCGTGACTGTGAATCCGCGGACCCGTCGCCGATCCTTCGTGGACCTCGATGACGGCGTCCTTGTCGGCCGAGCTGGCACGAGGGAAACTGCCGGCGACAAAGAAGTTCACCCAGGTCCCGTCCTTTGGCAGGACGAGCTCCAACGTCTTTTCGGTCGCGGTCGCGCCGGACGTGATCGACTTGGCAAAGGCAACATTGCCATCGAGCGGATATTTTCGGCCGGGCGGGACCGGCCCCTCCGCGTCATTGGTGAGGATGACGACCTTGTCTGTCGCCCCCGCCTGTGGAATTTGGCGGATGCGCGCCGGCGCCGGCGCCCAGGTGAGATAATCGTCGGTGGGGTCCGCCGTGCGAATCTGAGTTTCGATCTGCTGTGCCAGGCCCGCCGCAGGCGCAATCGCGACCAGCGCCAGAAAACCTGCAAGACATCCCGATGCAGCCCGCGCTGCAGGAGCGCGATAGGAAATCCCGGCAACCACATTCGACCTGTGCCAAACGCTTGTCATTGGTCTTCCTTTCGGTTCAGGCGATGCCGAGCAATGCAGCGGCAGCGCATCCTTCAATGGTGCCCATTCGCCACGCCGCCCGCACCGTCGGGGATTGCGATCCGGACGTTTTGCATCATCCCCTGATCCTCGTGGTCCAGGATGTGACAGTGCAATACGAAATCGCCGACATAGCGCCGGTAGCGCGAACGGACGATGGCCGTGTAACCTTGCTTGACGAAGAGCGTGTCGCGCCAAGCCCCATTCAGTTTGGCATATTGAGGATCGTCCGCTTCGCCATCGACGCTCACGTCGACATTTGCAGGATTGCGGATTGCGACGATCTGGAATGGATTGACGTGGATGTGGAACGGATGTCCAGGCGGTCCGGCCGTCAACGTCCATTCGTCCGCCGATCCGAGCGTGAGCACGCGCGGCGCTCCATTCGGATCGTAAGGCACGCCGTTCACCTGGAATCCCGCCGGGCCGATCCTCAAGTCGGCCGTTTGCTGTCCCTTGATCTCGTTCGTCTGGATGTCGGCGTGCGGCGCAAACGATTTGAGGCGCAGATCGTTCGACAGATCATCGCGCACCGTCTGGCGCACGCCAACGGGCATCGTTCGGTCTGCAGCGGCAAGGAGTTGCGTCTGGAGAAACGTCTTCAGATCGTCGCCAGGCGAAACACCCACACCGACGTTGATCCGGCCGAGCAGCTTGCGGCTCTTCAAATTGGCATTGACGGTGGCGGTCGCCAGTGCTTGGTCGTCGATGACGCAATAATCGCCGGCCTCGGGGAAGACGATGAGAAGGTCTTCGCGATATCCCGGCTGCAGCACGGTGGTCTGCCGTTGCGCGATCTGGCCCCGCGTCAGGCCGTCGCTGGCAAGCGCGAAGTGCGATAGCGGACTGTCGAGACAATTGGCAGCGACCCAGTCCTGCTGCGCCTGTGCATCCGCAAGCTGGTCCTCGCTGGCACCCGGGCGCATCTTCTTGAACTGCAGCTTGACGCTGTCACGCACGCCCGCATGCGCGATGCGCCAGCGCTCAATGCGACCCGCTTGGGCACCAGCGAAGACAGGCAACACCTCGCCGTTGATGCTGGTGTATCGACCGGAACGCGGCCAGGAATTCGGACCGAACTGGTCGTATGCGTCGATGCCGCCGACCTGACCCGGCTTGCACACATAGGCATTGTTGGCGCCGACCTCGATCTTACCATTGGCGTCCCGGCAGGCGTACTGGACCTGCTGCAGCAGCACGAGCCGTTCGGCAAAGGGCGCCCCCGTCGGCTCTTTCAGCAGCGTGTCGATGTCCCCGGACGACGCCGGCGTCGGCAGACGGCTGCCCCGAATGATCAACAGCCCGGCCATGCCGCTTGATACCTGGAGCGCGGTCGAACCGTGCAGGTGCGGATGATACCAGAACGTTCCCGCGGGATGATCCGGCGGCACGTTGTACTCGTACTGGAAGTCGACGCCGGGATTGATGCTGACCAGCACATTGTCGCCGTTGCCCGTCGGGCTGATCCACAGTCCGTGCGAATGCAGATTGGTACGATTGAAGCAATGCGGTGTATTCACGTTGCCGTCTGGCGCCGGGCAATTCTGGTTCGCGACGGGCAACTTGTTGTGGAGCGTGAGGCGAACGGTTTCACCCGGCACAATCTCGATGGTCGGGGCAACGAACGGGATCTTTGGCGGTGCGGCCTGTTTGGTGTCGCGATAGGAGCGCAGCCGCACCGGGGCGTACTGGCCGGTCGCTGGATTGTAGATTTTCGAATCGGTGAAATCGATATCGAGCTCGATCAGCGCTTCACCGCTGGCTGCCGGCGGACCGGCGATGATCGCGTCCAGCGCGAACGGAGTGATGCTGGGGCGCGCGCGGAGCACCTGGGCGGCTGGCGGCGAGGTCACGATTCGCTGCAGCCGCTGTGCCTGCTGGCTGTGAGCGGGATTTGAGCCTGTGGTCAGCGCTGTGACTGCGGCCAACAGCGCGGCGTGCAAGACGCCGCGGCCACGCAACGCGCCTGCGCCACGCGACCTGATAGAGTCTTGCTCGACATGCATGGATGCTCTCGCTTTCGCATTGGCGCCCGAAGAGGCCACTAGCTTTGCTTCACGGCAATAAACGACGCGACATAGCCCGCAGGGGCACCATTGTGTGGTTTTGCTCGGATCACCGTGCCGACCAGGGCGGGGACCTGATCAATGCCGTTAGGCCATTGGTAGGCGACGCTTGCGCGGTAGTCGTATTCCCAGCCTGCGGTATCAGTGTCCGGCCGTCCTGTTCCGACGATTGCGACGGAAAGGGGGGGTCCCGCATTCGCCGGCTGGATCGTCCCCTGCAAATTGAGCCCGCCGCCTTGCCAGTCGAGTGCGCCCGTCAGCATCGTATCGGCCACCTCGAAGGTGAAGACTGCCTCAGCCGAAGATCAAGCGCAGTGCCTCTTGCGGATCGCCGGCAACCAGTGCGGCACGATTGTGGAAACTGCGATAAGTCCATTTGCCATCGAACATCGTGCCCTCCTATTTGCTGACACTTCGATCCTGCGTTGCACCAGGCCAACCACTCATCCCGATCACGGATCGTTCAGAACGATCATTCAATCGAACCGCCGATGATGCGTTTTTGCGCTAGCGCAACCGCGGCTAACGGAACATGCGAATCTCGAACGAGTAATCTCAGCATCCCGGGTGGCGCTTGAGCCAGCGGGTCTTCGGCCGCTGCATGATCCGTATCCCGAAGCAACTACGATCGCGGCCGGCCACGGCAACGACCACCTTCGTGGCAACGAGATACGGCACATCGCGCTGGAGATCCGCACAGCGTCCTTTCGCTTGGCAGTTTTCGGGTGCCTTCCTTACTAACCTCAAAAAATTTGGATGGTACTCCAATGAACTGGCATCAACGGGATTGGGGTTGTCGCAATGGAAACTATTCAATCTACTGTTGCATTCAGCCAGAGGTTTTGCAATGAAAAACTGGCATCCGTCGATTGGGCAGATTGCTTTACTCGATTTTTAGGCCTGTGCAGTTTGTTGCTGTAATATGACAGAAGCGTTGAATAGCCTGACCGCAGGTGTGGGAAAGGCGGTACCGCTCCGGGCTCCGAACGATTTTCGGCGACTTCATGTGTGAGCTTCGCGGGGGGCCTGGGAAAGCTGAGCAACAATTTCAAGCTTTTTGCCCGACTCGATGGCAAACCCAGGGTCGTTTTCTACAACCTACATGGATCGTGGTAGCGCAAGCCCAAGGGATACGAAGATATCCAGCCCGCCCAAGACTACAGCCGCCTAGCGAGACTGCTTGAAAACAAAGCAAAACTCTTGCGAAGAGTTGGGCGAAAGCGCGAAGCCAAGGAGACCGAAGAGCGCCGCCAAGAGATATGACCGTCCTAACAACCGCTTCAGGTGTTTGCTATCCCTCTTGAAAATCGTCCGGCCAGCAGTCGCTTGGCAACCTCCGTCCGGCGATCGATCTCAGCCGAATTCCGAATTGCGGATGTCATCTTAGCGATTTGTGCACGACGAACTGTCATTCGTGCACGCGGCGTCTTGCCTCTGCTTTTCCGAGTCCGCAACTCGCTTTTAGGGACATCTAGAGGTGTCCCGCATGGTCGATCATCCGAATGCTGGTGCCACATGAAGCGGCAAGAGTGCGGGCCTGTAGGCTCGCGATTATTGCTCGATGCTACAGTAACTGCGGTCCACCTACGCGAAGTTGCGTGGCTTCGAGGCGGAACGAGCAACCATCAAACTGATCGCGACGGTAATGGTCAAAGAGCACGGGCGCGTTTGTGAGCGGTCTGGCGTTTGAAATAGGCCAAGTCCAATCCGTTCGGAGCTTGTCTGCATTTCTGATCGGCCGAGCCGCCCCGTCGGGTGCACGCAACGGTAGCCCGACGGGTAGAAGTGAAAAGACCGCCGTGGTTTACGTGGGAACAGTGGTCTTCTACAGCAACACCACCGATGGAGGCGATGGGCGCGAATTCCTCAAGTTCATGGGCACGGGGAACCAGCTGAACTAGGTGATGCTTTCCGACGGAGACGGAGACGCGGATCAGCCCGAACGTGAGCGAGATGTCTCTGGCACGTGATTGCGAGGATGCGTAGAGTCCGCGTGGTGTTTCGAAAATCCTAGGTCGGAGGGACAGCTCGTTGTTGCCGCTTGCCATTATACGCGCGTGGCTCGGCGCCATCGGCGCGATGCTGCGATTTTTGGGAAGAAGAGCGCATACAACCCTGTATGGGGCACGCACCACCCTTGCATTCATCGCCGTTATCCTGCTGACGTTTCTTGCCGCGCCGCAAGCTGAAGAGCTGGCAATGGCCCGCGCCGAAGCTCCGCTGGCGCAGATGCGGATGTTGGTTGCCTTAATCTGGTTTTCGGCGACGATCTGGCACTGTTCCGACACGATGTTCAGGTCTAGGCGCATTCTGCTGGCGGGCCGCGTCGCCGCGTTCCGTCGCTCGGTGATGCCGGCACTGCTCGCGATCAGCTTTGCCGCGGTAATGGCAGCCTCCGAAGTTCGGGCGATGCACATCGCGGCTGCAATGCCGCTCCATCCAATTCGGCCGTATCCGCTTCTCGAATTGCAATCTCTTGGCGTGCTGATCCTTCCGGCGGCTCTTCGCTCCGTCGAAATGTACGCCCGCCGCGATCTTTGGTGCGCAGGGCTTGCACTCGTCCGCACCTTGCGAAGCCGGCTGCTGTTTGGCGCCGTGGGTCTCGCCTTGTTCGTATGGGCTTTCTTTACGCCGGTCGGCTTCGCGTGGACCGTGGGGCCCGAAGCAACATTGCTGTTGGCTGCGTCATGCTGGCTGACTGCGGTCACCTACGCCCAACTTTATTGGCGACGTGCGTGGGCTGCGATTCCGTTGTGTTTGATGGGGGTGGGGATGATAACGAGTCTTTGGATGGACTCCCACTCGATCCGATGTACCGACTGCAGCGAGAAGTCGTTTCCCGAAATCCGCACGACACCGTCGGAGGGCTCCAAGGAAGACGATCGCAAAGTGAGCCTTCGCGGGCCGGCACCCCTTACGAACAAGCTCTATGCCTACGAATTCCTGCACGAAGTCGACGAGCGACGACCCATCTTCCTGGTATCAGCCGCAGGAGGCGGTCTGAGGGCCGCATATTGGACGGCAACGATACTGGGCGACATCCAGGATCGGTTTCCCGCGTTCGATCGGCACACGTTCATGATCAGCGGCGTGTCCGGCGGCTCTCTCGGGGCTGGTGTGTATCGGGCCCTGCTTCAGCACGCGCGACTTGGCAAGCCGGTCATGTGCCGAGACCACGCGGGAGGGACCATTGTGGGCTATCGACTATGCGCTCAGGCCATCCTGGATCACGACTTTACGGGCCCGGTGCTTGCAGCGCTTCTCTTCCGCGACCTTCTGCCCCTGCCATGGGTACCAGACCGCTCGGCCGTTCTTGAGGCCGCCTGGGAGGCCGCGTGGCAAAACACTATGCTCGATCCCGGAGAAGGACTCTCCCGGCGATTTGATTGGATCGACGCGATGTCCCGCTTTCCTGTGCTTGTTCTAAACGGAGTTTCTGCTCTGACCGGGCAGCGGGTACTTGCCGCCGGCCTAACCCAGAACGAGCAACTGCTCAACGTCGCGAAAGTCCGGCCACTGCCTCTCTCGGCCGCAATCGGGATCAGCGCGCGTTTTCCTTACATCGAGCCGGCTGGCTCCGTATACGACAGAGCCGGCCGCTTCTACGACTCAGTTGTGGACGGAGGATACGTGGAAAACTTCGGATCGAATTCTGCCCTGGAGGTGCTTCGCGAGATCGGCAATCTCATTCAGGACGACCGTGAACCCCATCCCGTCGGCACTCGAAAATTCATCCGGACCGCCGTTTTCGTGCAGGTCAGCAGTGATCCCACTTTGGACGATGGATCGAATCTTCTGTTCAGCAACGGCCTCACTTCGATCTCCGTGTTGCCGATCGGCCCGGCACGGGCGGCGGACACGGTGCCTAATCTGGAGCAGATCTGGCTGCCATTCTTCGCGCTCCTACGTGGCCAGTCGACGCAGAGCACTTTCACGGCGAGCCTGGTGTCCACCTACGTGGCCTCAATCAACGGAGTGTTCAGTCACTTCCGCCTTGCCGACCGCTACGCTCATGCGCCGGTCCTCGGGTGGACGCTGTCGAAGCGATCGCAGGCACAAATCGACGGCGAACGTATACAGATGGGAGGCCGGATCATTGTGCATCTCGAGCGGCTCCTTTCCGGTCCCTGACCGCCATCCCGTCCGCTGGCCGAGTGGCATAGCCGGCTGATGTGGGGAAAAGCGGTAGCGCCCCCGACTCGACTCCCAATCGATCCACTCGTGCAGCGAGGCGCACCTGTCGGCACAAGGCCAGCACCGAGCGCTGCGCCAATCTTGCCCGATACGTTTGTAAGTCGCAGTTGGGCGAATGATCTTCCGGCGGGCGGGGGATAGGGTCTGTAGGACCAACCCGTCAGCAGGCAGCGCCATGTCATCAAGTCCAGGGCCATTTATTGCGGCACTCGGTGTTCTGGTCTGTGGTCGGACGGAATCCTCCGACAATTGAAGGATTGATCGACGCGGTATCCCGGTGCAGCGGCGCTGACGCGTGAGATCGGTGACCGGGTGCCGCGATGACCGATGCGGACAAACGACATCATCGACAAAGGCCGAGGCGCTAAATCCCGCCACCGCGATATTTCAGGCGAAAACATGATGCCGATGGAAGGGCGGGCTCCGAGCGTGTCTGACCGGACCGACCCTTCGTGCTCTCGGCGCGTGCCGCGGCAGAACAAACTGGTGATTGTAGCGGTGCCCCAACGCTATAGTCGGTGCGTGGGGGACAAAAGTGTCGAATTTCGGTTGGGCCTATCTATCGCGGAGCGTGCTGCGGCGTGCCGAGCACCAATTATCCGGTGCCGGGGAGGGCGTCCGCTACGAAATCGGCTTCCTGACTATTCATCAACGTTACGCCGATTATTTTTTCCTGGCACGTCGGTGTTGCACACCCGCGTCCGATATGCGCTTTTCGTGCCCTGGATTTACCAGACCCTCTACGAGGAAGCATCGCCGGGACGCGTCGCCGAGAGCCTACAGAGGGCCGAAGTCAGGCTTGCGGGCCGTCTGAAGCCGGCCAATTCCTGGGGGGTGATCGGGGGCTTGAACTTTCGCGCCCGACCAGCCAGCCGCCATCGGTCAGCTATTGGGCCACACTCGGCGCATGGGGGATTCTTCGAAAGCTGGATGGACGGCTACCTTCGCGTGCGTACGTGCATGCGGTTCTGCAATCGAAGCACCGAAGAGCCTTGGACGATGATGGTCAGGCGCTTCACCGCGCGGAACTTCCGTTTTCAACCCTGCCATCACGGCCGCCCGATCTGGCTAGCGCTGATCCAATGCCTTTTGATCTGTTGCCGCGTGAAGCTGAGTTCTTGCATCGGCAGTTCATCGACCTTCGTCCGGCGCGTGCGCCCGGGCACGTAAGCGTGCTCGCAAAGCTCGCCGCTGGCCGACCGGTCCATGCCGACATCTGCTATGCGCCGGGCATCCGCGAGATCGCCAAGGAGGACGGCGCGATCTTGCGCCGCGCGGGACATGCCGCGTCGCTGGCCGCTGTCGGTCGGGCCGTCTATGCAGCCCTCGTTGAAACCTTGCGTGAGGAGGATGATCAGGCGACGTCGCGCGTTCACCGCGACTATTCTTCGACAACATTGATCAAGTGGTCGCGATGTCGGCTTGAAGTCTCCCGCTTGTTGTCGGCCTCGACCATATGTTCGAGAAGCGCGTCGTAGACGGCGCGGCCCACACCGGCGAGACTTGCGGCCTGTCGCGCCCGAACAAGCGGTGCTTGGTCAGAGCCGGCGATCGCACGAGTCTCGTCGGCCCACATAGCAGGTGGTGCCGCAACCTCGGTCCGGACCAGCCGTGGAGCGGCTGTCCATCGTCATCAATCGCCGCGCCCGCGCTCTTCAGCAACCGATGTGCTTCCGCCCGCGAAATTGTTCGTCCGTCCGGACGTGGACGCAATATTCCCCAGACCGCCATCGCATCCCAATACACGGTTGATGGCGGCTGGCTTGATGGTTTGGAAGACACGGCCGCCAATCACCTGGCTTTCGCCTGCATCCTTGAGGCGGCCAGCGAGCTCCCGTTCGCGTTCGCGCAAAGCACGCACGGCCGCCGGCCCCGTCAGTCCCGCCAGATCCTCGAACAGTCAGGGCACGAAGACGGCATAGCGGGCGCGGGTATGCAGCACCGATGTGCCGGGAAAAAAGCGATCGGCATAACGCTGATGGATCGTCAGGAAGCCGATCTCATCGCGCACGCCCATGGATTCTTCGTCCATCCGCGCCTTGGCGCGGGCGAGCGCCTCTCGTGACAGATAGGTCCATCCTAAAGCGGGCTCGATCGGCGAGCCGCTTCTCGTGCGGGATGATCTTGTGGGTTGGCGCATGCCGCTCAGCCCCATAAAGAGGACAAGGGCGCCCCGGCCAGCTTATCGCCGAAGGGCACAAGGTTAGCGCTGTCATAGATCGCGACGCCGAAGGCAAATCGGTGCGTGAAGGGATCGGCAGTCATAGGCGGGTCCTAGTTTCGTTGAATTATATTGAAAAATGGACGTTTTTTGGCGAAATTTGCATATGCCGCTGGTTTTTTTCCAGATTCATATTCAAAAATGGACATTTCAAGGCTATTTTTGAATATGATGATGCAAGCCGGTTCCAGTCTCCCGAACTTCGTCACGTCCCTCCAATCGGAGGGTCGCATTACGTTCACGCGCGCCGAAGCCATCGCGGCCCTCGGCATCACGGAGGCTGCCTTCCTCAAAGCCGCCGCGCGACTCCAGAAACGCCACATGCTGTTCAACCCCCGGCACGGTTTCTACGTGGCCGTCCCGCCGCAATTCATGAGCTGGGAGGCACCACCACCCCCTTGGTACATCGACGCGCTGATGCGGCATGAGGAGCGTCCCTACTATGTCGGCCTGCTCAAGGCGGCTGAGCTGCACGGCGCCACCCATCATGCCGTCATGGAATTCCAAGTCGTGACTGACAAGCAACTCCGCAAGATCCGGGCGGGGCGCTCTTGGGTTACGTTCTATTTCCGCAAAGACCTGGAGAGCGTCCGCCAGGGTATCGTTGATCGAAAGACGGATACGGGCAGCATGAAGATTTCAGGGCCAGAACTAACGGCGCTTGACCTCTTCCGTTACATGCATGTGGCGGGCGGCATCGATGCCGTGGCGACCGTCATGACGGATCTGGCGGAAAGCATTGAGGGTCAAAAGCTAGCGGAAATGTCGGCGCATTTCGAGCGCGCTTGCGGCCAGCGGGTCGGCTATCTACTTGATCGGCTCGGTCATGCCGAGCGCGCCAATGCGCTTCGCGACCGGCTCTTTGAAAAAGAGGCAATGCCGTGGGTCACGCTCGAACCGGAGCATCGAAAGGATAAGGCGCAACGCACGCCTGTCGAGCGCAACGAGCGTTGGCGCGTGATTGTGCAGCGTTATCCGGAGATCGATGAATGATCCCCGCTCAGAACATCATCGCATGGTCAAAGCATGCGCCGTGGGCTGAGCGGCGGCAAGTCGAGCACGACCTCATCATCGCACGGGCGCTCGTCGAGCTGTTCAACGACCCATTCCTGCGCAAGGAGCTTCGCTTCCGTGGCGGAACGGCGCTCAACAAATTGCACTTCCCAAAGCCTCTGCGTTATTCGGAGGATATCGACCTTGTGCGGACCACGGCGGGCGCAATCGGCCCGATCCTCGACCGTGTCCGTGATACCCTTACGCCTTGGCTCGGCAATCCGCGCTTCGATCAAAGCGAAGTAGCACCCAAGTTTCGCTTCAGGACCGAGGCCGAAGACGGATCAGGCCTCATCCGCCTGAAGGTAGAGATCAACACGCGCGAGCGTGAGGCTTATGACCCGGCCATCACGTTTCCTTTCAAGGTCGATAACCCGTGGTTCTCCGGCGCGACGGAGATTCCGACGTTTTCCAACGAAGAACTCCTCTCGACCAAGCTGCGCGCGCTGCTTCAGCGCAACAAGGGGCGCGACCTCATTGATCTTTCACATTCGCTCGACATCTTCGAGACGCTCAATACGAAGCGGCTCATCGAGCTGTTCGGGAAGTATTTGGATCTATCCGGTCAGGCGATTTCGCGCGCACAAGCCGAACAGCGCATGTTCGAGAAACTGGAGCGGCCCGATTTCCTCGCCGACGTCAAACCCTTGCTCACGGCGGAAGAGGTGGCGCGCTTCACCGACGAGACGGGCAGGGAAGAGTTCGCAGCCGTGTTCCGCGACATTATTCAGGTGATCCCAGGCGAACCTTGGGCGAATACGGCCGATAAAATCGAGCAACACGAGCTTGCCGATCTGCTCGCGTCGTAAAAGTGCGGTTCATTGCCGGAGCAGAGCTGAGATCTTCGCCCGCAGAGCGGTGCCGCGCCGCAGAACCTCAGCGCCCCCTGGGACCGCAAGCGCTGAGTCGCCTGAGACAAGGCCAAGCTGGACATTATAGCGGTTCCATTGCTGGCCGCCGGGATGGAGGAGGCCGCCGAGAGTGCGAGCCCCATCGAGGCGCCCGATAGCCGCAAGATGTTCGAGCGCGCGCAACGCATTCGGTTCGAAGGGCACAAGCCAAGCCTTGGGCAGCATGGCAAGTTCGACCGCAAGGTTCTCTTCGATCATACGCCGCATGAAGGGGGGCCGCAATGCGGCTGTCTCCGGCGTAGTTGCCGGATTTCTTCAGCACTGGATAGCGCAAGGCCGATGTATAGTGCGCCCGGTGTGCAGCGCTGGGCGACCTGCTCGGTCACTCCGTTCGATTTGGTGTCGGGGGCGAAGTTATGGCGGCCGGCGAGGGCATCGAGACGATGCTGTCGCTCCGTTGGGTGTTGCCGCGGGAGCTGATAGAGGCGCTGAGGCCTCCTCAGTAGTGGGCGGTTACTTGGCGAGAGCTAGCGCCGAATGAATTCCTGCAATTCATCATTCACTTCGTGCCGGCCGTGCCGATGTACAGGCGTGGAAACCATCGATCGACGACCGTAAGCGGGAAGCCAAGCCGTACGGGCGCCCGCGATGTTGACGAGACCAGGAAGCCTTTTTCAATGAGTGTGTTGAGCACCGTTCTGGCCTGGCGTTCTTGATAGCCAGTAAGCTCGGGAGCTTTGCCACGGATAAATTCGCCCGCGAGGAGGGCTTCGCGAAGCAGCGCCCAGCTGCCTTTCGGCAAACGATCGGCACGGACTTCTTCCTCGCACCAGATTTCCATGCGCCGCTGAAGCTCGGTGGGTTCGAACAGGGATTCCATGAAGATCACCTGGTCAACACAGCTAGAAAGGAAAAACGTGCAGAAATCGACCAGGCCTGCTTGGGTCAGGTTGCCGCGACCGGCGAGGTCGCCGCGGCGCGGTTCATCGGCCGCTTGCAAGACTGCCTTGTATTTGTCGACAGCGCGGGCGAGACCGCGCGAGACTGACCAGAGGCTTGAGCCGATGCCGAGTTCTTTCAGGAATGCATGTGAAAAGAGGCGCCCGACGCGGCCATTGCCGTCAGCGAATGGGTGAATCCACAGCAGGCGGTGATGTGAAGCTGCCACACCAATGATGCGCTGGATCTTGGGAAGCCTCTCATTGCCGTAGGCCGTAGCGAAGCGCTCGAGAAACGGAGCGAGATCTCCTGGGGCAGGGGGGATGCGCTCGGCGCTGTAGTCGCCAGCCAGAGCCCTATCAATATCGATCGGATGGGTATCGTGGCCCTCAATGAGGTTGCTGTAATAGCAGTTCATCGAACGGACGAGATCGCCCATGCCCTGCTGAATGAGGGGATGGAGGCGGCCCGCCAGTGCGTTGCTCTTGGCGACGAGATCAGTGGCGAGGTCGGAAAGGGCTTTGTTTTCGTCTGGCAGCAGGGGTTCCATCGTGGTGGGAGAGGTCGTTTTTGCCACTTTCTTTGCCGGTTATTGTGTATAGAAATCAGTATATTAAATAAGATTAAGATCTCGAAATTGCCGGCTCCTTTTGCCGGTTTTCGTGCCGGTTGGCAACGGAGGATCGCATTAGGGTCGACAGCATCTTTGGCTTGCCAGCGAGCATGGGTAGTGGGTCAGTTTGAAAAATGACCCCGAAAAAATTCGCGGCTTGTCGTCGAAAATCATTGGAGCCACGATAGTCGCTGCGCAGATCCTTTAGCCGCGCGTCTGATGGAATTAGCTGCAACGTCCCCGGCCCGAGCGGCGTCGTAACTCGCCAACCTGATCGAAGAACACGGCCTTGTGCCTGGCGACCTGCCCGAGGAGCTCGAAATCGGTGGCAGCCGCCTTCCCCTCGGCGGTGTCGAGCAACATCGCGATGTCGTAATAATGCCGCGAGAAGTATTGCGGCGTCGGCGACTCCTTAGGCCGGTGCGCCTCGCAGACAGTACGGTGACGATGCAGTCGGGGTTCGAAGAAATCGGGATAATCATCCGCTGCGTAGGGACGGATAGCTTTCTCTTCGGTCGGCCATGGACCGCCGCGCGCACCGAACTCCAGCTTTACCGGGGAGTGTAGGCCATGCCTTCATACTCCTTCTGGGAGAGCGCGATCGGATAGTGAAAGTTCACGGTTTGCGGATCGCTCTCTCGGGATCTCCGCGCGTAGAGCGGGCATCAACTTCTCGGATATGCCTTTCAACGTCCCGAACAAGATCGTCGATCAGCTTGCCTGCCTGCCTGCTTCTTGCTGATCCCTTCCTTTTCGGGGTCGCGATCACCGGTATAACCGAGATCGGCACGGTCGAATGAGAGGTCGATGTCTTCGGAGAAGCGGCGGATCGCGTCGAAGGCCTTGGACAAGGATGTGCTACCCTTGACGATCAGGGTGGGCGCATCCTCGTTCTGTAGCTCGAAGAGGCGCTTCAAGGTCCAGCAGACCCAGAAGTCCTTTTCAATGATCGTGTTGCCGACGCCTCGCGTTGCGCCCGTCTCGCCGAACAGAGCCGAACGCTCGGAGCCGTCGAGAAGGGCAACCTTATCCATCGGCCGTACTCGACATCTCGGCGATGGAGACGAGCGTCGGCCGCATCCATGCGGGCGCTTGGACGGCGCTTGTCGCTAGCAGTCTCTTATCGCTTGCCGAAAGTCGGCGCGCGGCGACACGAGCAACATCGCTCGCCCGCATGGATCCGAGATGCCGTAGAGCCTGGACGACCATGCCGGCGGGCCTACCTGGGGCAATGAGGTGCTTGGGCGAGGCGTGGCGCAGGTCGACGACCCGCTTGCCAAGCACGACACGGCGGGACGGACCGTCGGTCAGATAGGTGGTCTTGGCCGGGACCTGGTTGGTCAGGCCGAGAGCGTTCGCCGCACGGGCGCCGGTGATCTGCACCTGCGAGCCGGTCTGCCGGGCGAGCGCCTGTGCGACATCGTCGGGAGCGGGCGAAAGCGGTCCGAGCTTGGGATGCACCTTGGGAAAGTCGTACAGGCCGCGCGCCAAGCGACGCAGTTTGCCGGCCTTAGCCAGGCGGGACAGTGCCTGGTCGACGGCCGCGCGACCGGCCACATCCAGAAAGTCGCTGGGCGTAAAGACGCCGCCGCGTCCACTGGCGCGTGCGCGCTTCATGATCTTGTCCGGAACTGATGCGATCGGTTTCATGTGTCAGAAAATAATCATCTGACATTCAAGCTCTTACATGGCCCTCCTCTCGCCTGCCCCGCGGCTATCTACCCCTCCGGCAAAGAGACGCACCCGGTTCCAGACGGTAGAAACTGCAACAGTTTCGTGTCATGGTTGCCATAAGGGGAGATTCACAACCATGGCTGACGGGTACGAATCGCTTGCGCGACGGCGCATGCATCCGAAGCTTCGGGTCTTGGCCAACAGCGACGCGCGGGTTAACGCCGCCAAAGCCGAGGTGCAGGGCTGCCTCAAGGTGACTTCCGCCCTCGCCGCACAAGCCCCGCGGCTCGGCACCGCCGTTGCTCCTGGGGAGATTTCCAAACGTAAAACCACGGTCAAAGATCTGAATACCGCCGACCGGCGTGAAAATGTCGAGGTGAATGTTTTCGTCCGGTCGACCGAGCCGGTGAGGCTCGGACCGCATGATCGCGCTCAAGGCCGGCTCGCCGCGATGCGGCTCGGGCTTGAAGAGATCGAGAACCTCGCCGGCGATGCCAATATCGTCATCATCGAGCCGGCCGAGACTTTGAAACCGCCGCGGCCGCTCAAAGGCAGCGCAACGACTAGCAGCCCGACGCTCCGCGTGGTCGGCAACGAACGCAAGAAGCATGGCGACGGCGCCGGCGTCATCATAGGCATCATCGACGTCGAAGGATTCGACTGGGCCCATCCCGATTTCCTGGATCAGGCTGGCAAATCGAGATTCGTCAGCATCTGGGATCAGGGCGCGAAAGGCGGCACGCCACCGAAGGGCTTCAGTTATGGCCGCGTCATTACTTCACCCGACATGGCTCAGGCGATTACCGAGGCCAAGCAGGTGCATGTGTCGCCGCATGATCTCGAGCCGCAGTCGCAGATGGTCGTGGGCTCGCACGGCACGCATGTGGCCAGCATTGCGGCGGGCGCCAGTGGGGTTTGCAGCAAGGCCGACATCGCCGCAGTCCTAGTCTCGCTTCCGGACGAAGACCTCGAGCGCAGAACCTCATTCTACGATTCGACGCGGCTGCTCGACGCCGTCATCTACCTGCTTGATCTCGCTGCCGGCCGACCGATCTCGATCAACATTAGCCTCGGAACCAACGGGCATGCGCATGACGGCTCTAGCGCACTCGATCGGTGGCTCGATGTCCTGCTCGCCGAACCCGGCCGATCGATCTGCATTGCGGCCGGCAATGCGGGTCAGGAGCGACCCGAAGCGCCGGACGACCTCGGATACATGCTGGGCCGCATTCACGCTGGCTCGTGCATCGCGGCTCAGGGACTCGATCACGACCTTGAATGGGAAGTGGTCGGAGACCGTATCAAGGATGCTTCCGAAAACGAGATGGAGGTTTGGTACGAACCGCAGGACCGCTTCGCAATCAGCATCCGTCCGCCGGACGGGCAATGGATCGGACCAATCGCGCCGGGCGAATTTCTGGAGAACTTCCAGCTCGGCGACCGCACCATGCTCAGCGTCTACAACGAGCTGCATCATCCCGCGAACGGCGCCAACTATATCGCGGTCTACTTGACACCTTTCATGGGCGACGTCGTGGTCGGCGTGAAGGCAGGAACCTGGCTGGTGAAGCTCCACGGTTTTGTAGTCCGCGACGGCCGCTTCCACGCTTGGATCGAACGCGACGATCCGGCCGATATCGGCGACGGCGCACACTACTGGCCTTCGTTCTTCTCGGCGCGATCGAACGTCGATGCCTCCTCAGTGAGCGCGCTCGCTTGCGGCCAGCGCGTCGTCTCGGTGGCGAATCTCGATGAGGCGCGGCGCAGCGCACATATCACATCGAGCCAGGGACCGACCCGCGACGGCCGGCCCAAGCCCGACATCGCGGCACCCGGCACCGACATTGTCGCCGCGAACGGGTTCGGCGATCCGGCCGAGCCATGGCTGCCCATGACCGGCACCAGCATGGCGAGCCCGTACGTGGCGGGCGTGATCGGATTGATGCTCGCGGTGGAGAAGACCCTCACGGCGGCGCAGATCCTCGGCATTCTGAAAGCGACCGCGCAACCGATGCCGGGTGGCACGTTCGAATGGGTGAACGATTGCGGCTTCGGGGTAGTCATGCCGGAGGCCTGCCTCAAGGAGGCGGGACACGTCACAGCCCGGTTCGACGCCAAGGATCGTTTCAAGGGACGCGTGTCATGAAGATCACGTTGCTCCCCTCGGAGAAGGGCGATTGCTTGCTGATCGAATCCGGCGACGTCGCCATCCTCGCAGATGGCGGCATGCCAGGCTCCTACGTGGCCGAGGTACGGCCTTTCCTCGGACGCTTCGCTGCGGCGGGTGGTGAGCTCGATCTCGTGTATGTCTCGCATGTCGATCAGGATCACATCGCCGGTGTCCTGCAGCTCCTCGAAGACATGGTCCAGTGGCGCGTCCACAAGCACAAGGTCGCGAACAATCGACCTTCGACCAAGCCCAAGTTCGATGAGCCGCCGGCCGTCAAGCGCATCTGGCACAATTCCTTCAAGGCGCTGGTTCCGCAGAATGCCGGCGAAATCGGCACCATGCTGGCGGCGCGGGCCAACACTCTGTCGAGTTCAGGCAATCCCGCCGCGATCAAGCTCGCGGCCGCCTACAGCAACATCGCCAACTCCATCCCGGAGGCGATCAAGGTCTCGCGGCGCATCGCGGCCGATCAACTCGACATCCCCTTGAACGGCGAGTTCAACCACCTCCTTGCCATGGTGCGCGGCAATAACGCCATCAAGCTCAAGCACGGAAGCAAGCTGTCGATCCGCGTCATCGGGCCATTCGAGAAGGATTTGGAGATACTCCGGGACTATTGGAATGCATGGCTCAAGGACGTAAAGAACGCCAATGCGATCAGAAGCCTGAAGGAGTGGCTGGAAACCAACCGGGCGGGTCTTCCCGCCGGGACGCTCGGCCTCTCGATCGACGACGAGATTGGCCGGCGCTCGAAGGTCACGGAGCCGAACCTCGCATCGCTCATGTTGCTGCTGGAGGAATCGAAATCCGGCGGCGGCGTCGCGCGCGCCATCATGACTGGCGACGGCCACCACGAGGACGTCCTGGCCGGGCTGGAGCATCACGGCCTCCTGGCGGACGGCCAGGGACTTCATGTGGACCTGCTCAAGATCCAGCATCACGGCTCGGAGCACAACCTGGACCGGGATTTCGTCAAGCGTATCACCGCCGATCACTACGTTTTCTGTGCCAATGGGGAACACGAGAATCCCGACCTGCGGATCATCGAGGTGCTTTTGAAGTCCCGCCTCGGAGAGGACGACGAGCTCTCGCCCAATCCCGAGGCCGGCCAGTCCTTTACGGTGTGGCTCAACTGTTCGAGCCAATATCTCAAGAAGCAGATCGAAGCCAAGGAGGAGGCCGGCAAGTCGACCAAGAAGCTGGAGAAATCGCTCGAGCATTTCCTGCTTGTCGAGGAGGCGCTGGCGGAAGCGAAGACCGGGAGCGGCGGCAAGCTCAAGGTGAAAACGCTGAAGGCCAATCCGCTCGTGCTGGAGATCTGATCGGGGATCGCGCGCAGCTGCCGGCGTTGGACCACCCTTCACCATCGGACCGACGGGTACGCCGGCAACAGAGAAGAGCCGATGGAATTTCAGCTCGGTGTTTCTCGCTGCCACGGCCGCGATGCCCGCCTGCCGGTCAGGCGCGCGGTCGACGCCACGGCTGGTGAAAGTCGGGTCACTGGAGCTTGTCCTGATCGCGCCAGGGATAGAGCATGATGGGAGCGATTAAGCTTGGCGTTTTGTCAGCTCTGCGCCGTTCTTCCTTTCGGTGCATGCCGAGCGAGAGATAGATCAGGGCCGCGCGCGAGCCGGTAGAGGTGGATCGTCTTGGCCTGAAGATCGTCGCGAGCGATGGAATAGGCAAGACGATCCGCAAACATATCCGAGATCGGGCCGCCGCCGGATCGAGGCAGCAGCATTTCGTGGACCCTTGAGATAGCTGTGCTCCAGCTTGTTCCGGATAACCGCAATTGCTTAAGACCTTCTTGCTGAATCAGAATCGGGCGGAGAGCGGCAGAGCGCGCGCTCTTGCACCCAACTGACCTTGCCTTGTGGCCCACCGTGACGAGGGCAACCATAAGGGCTTAAATTGGACAGAATGCTTTCTGCCATCCATATCGGCGCGCGGCAAAGCTTTCCGGGGCCTACGGAGTCCACCGCGCGCCAAAAATACTGGTTTATGCGCGCAGGCAGTCTCGAATAGGCCGTGGGCGAGTTGTCGATGTCGGGAAATCGTGCAGCTGCCGGCCCTCGCCGAAATACCATCCAACAACTACGCTGGTTTGTACGAGGTCGTAGGCGCCTGGCTCGCCAAAGTTTCCTCATCTCGCCAGCCGATCTTGCTCTTCAGGAAGCGGAAACCCAGCACTTGAAAACCGGCGCGCTCCTTGTTGTTCTTGCCATAACCGTGGCCGCCAGCGGCGAGTTCGTAGAGATAGGCTTCATAGCCCATCGCCTGCAGCTTCGCCACCATCTTGCGGGCATGGCCGGGGTGAACGCGATCGTCGCGCCGCGTGGTGGCGATCAGGATCGGCGGATAGGGCTGTCCTGGTTTTGCAGCATGATAGGCCGAATAAGTCTTCAGCCACCTCCATTCCGCTGCGCTGTCGGGGTCGCCATATTCAGCGATCCAGCTCGCTCCCGCGAGGAGCTTGGTGTAGCGGCGCATGTCGATCAGCGGGATCGTGCAGAACAGCGCGCCGAAGCGTTCAGGATATCGCGTCAGCATGTTGGTGATGAGAATGCCGCCGTTCGATCCGCTCTCGGCGGCGATGCGCTTTGGCCGCGTTACGCCGCGGCGGACGAGGTCGGCGGCGACCGCTGCGAAATCATCGTGCGACAATCTCTTGCCGGCGAAGCGGCCGGCATCGTGCCAACGCGTGCCGAACTCGCCGCCGCCGCGCGCAAATTCGCCTGCACAGTGGTGCCGCCGCGCTCCAGCCACAGCTTGCCGAGCGCTGAATTGTAGTACGGCTTCAGCGAGATCCCAAAACCGCCGTAGCCGCTCAGATGGACCGGCGCATGGCCTGTCTCGTCGGCCGGACCAGTCTGTACATAGGGAATGCGCTCGCCATCGATCGAGATGGCCTCGTGCCGCGTGACCACGAGACCATCCGCCGTAAACGTCTTCGGCGCTCGTTTTAGCACGGCCGGACTGGCGACGCCGCGCTCAATCAGCATCAGGGAAGGCGGCGTGAGCGGATCCTGGACGTTGGCGAGCAAGTCGCCATTGCTCTCGGACGGATCGCAATCGAGAGACCAGACGTCCAAGACGCCAATATCGGGAAGTCCGCGCAACTGCTCGCGGGTCCAGCCGTTAGCGTGTGGCGTGAAGATCTCGAAGACGGGTCGCAGCTCGTCGAGAATGGAAAGCACAAGCTTGCCCGCACTCCAAAAGAACCCCTGCAGCGCGCGGCGTGGGCCTGGCTCGAAGAGGACCTCGAACTGACGGTTGCCTCCAAGGAAAGCCGCCAACGAGATGACGAGTATCGTATCCGCCGCATAGGCCTGCCCTGCTACAGACCACGCTTCGCGCGGCTTCATGGCAAGCCAGTCGCGATGAGGCTGCATCCAGACGCTGGTCGGCAGATCTAATTTCGTCCTGGCGCCCGATTCATCGCCGAGCCAGCCGGCCGAATTGAAGGCGTCCACCTGATCGACGAACCACATCCTCGATGGTGCGGCGGTGTGGTCGACATTGCAGCCGACTCCCACATGATCGGCTGTGGTCTCAAATATCACTGGCGCTTGGTCCGCCGGCGTGCCGCGCCGCCACAGCCTCACCGTGCGTGCATAACCGGAGATCGTCGCCATGCCGGCTCCATACGAGCTCGACAGCACCAGCGTATCGGGATCGACCCAATCGACGCTGCTCTTGGCTTCCGGCAGGACGAAGCCATTGCCGACGAAGTTGTTCGTGTCGGTATCGAACTCACGCAACGTGACGGCGTCGCTGCCGCCGCGCGACAAGCCCAAAATCGTCCGCGAATGATTCCCAGGCAGCGAGGTCGTCGCGTTCAGAAGCCAATCTTCGCCTTCGCTGAGGGCGAGCTGATCGATGTCGAGCAGGATTTCCCATGTCGGCCTCGGCGCGAGAAACTCATCCAGAGTGGTTCGCCGCCACAGGCCACGTGGATTGTTGTCGTCCTTCCAGAGATTGTAGAGATAGCTGCCGCGCCGGCTGACATGGGGAATATTGTCCGGCCGGTCGTAGATCGCGGTCAGCGCGTCGCGATCCCGTCCAGTTGCCGCTCCGCCGAACACCTGCAGCGTTCTGCTATTCTGCCGCTCGACAAAGTTTAGCGCCTTTATGCCTTCGATCTGTTCCAACCATAGATAGGGATCATCGTCTGGATCGGTGAGCGTGGGCTTTCCAACCCCCGACTTCGTCGGCGCGCTTGCTTTGACCACGTTTCACTCCCAACCTCGGCAGCGACGCGCACTTTCGATGTGGCATCAAAGCGGCACTGCGAACGTTTGCTCCCCAAGAATGTAAGCTAACACGGCGACCTTTGAGAGCTACTAGGGTCTGTAGGTAAGCTTCCGAGGGTGTCCGAGGGAGGCCACCTTGGTGTACGACTGCATGATTACCGGCGGTGTGGATACCGTATCGACTGTCAATGATGTGAAGGCTTTATTCGCTATCTACCAGCGGTAGCTGATTTGACCGCCGACCGTGCCACCGGTCGCATTGTAGCACCCCATGAAAAGGGGCGGTGCGACGACAATGCCGCCTGCGTTGACCGGGTCCCAGCACTAATGCGCGGAGCTGCCGGCGCTATTGATGCCGACGTAGAAGCCGGTCCAATCCTAGAGCGGAATGACCATCGGGGCGCTTTGGCGTTAAGCCGTGCGGCCAGATCAGCAATAGAGGCAGGAGCGGCCAGCGCGGTGGGGCCATCGTGCCCGGCAGGACTTTTGCATACGTCTTGACCCAGTTTCGAATCAACTTCGTCGACCACGAGACCCCATGCGTCCATTTTCTCCATCAATTACTTAGGTTCGTAGTTGACTGGATCGCAAGCGTCGCCTCACAGTCCGGTCGATAGACAAAAATGTATGTCGGATCGGTGGCGGATGCCGTGAGCCGCGGGGCGAGCTTACTTGCCCAGAACTTTGACGGCGAGGGCCTGCAGACCGTCTTCACCGAGCTCCTCGACATAGCTGACACGCGAGCCGACAGTGATATTCGCGCGACCTTCCACAACACTGATAAAACTGAAGTAGATCTCCTGGCCGTTAGCGCTCTCGAGGAAGCCGAACTCGGCACCTGGATCGATCCACACCACGGTCCCAACCGGCTCTCCTTCAGAGAACCTTGTCTGGCCGCTAACCATCGGGTGCTCTTTGGACTGCAGCTGGCTCCGCGCTAGGTTGAACGTATTGTCCACGGCATAGGTGAGATCAGCGTAACGCTCATCCTGCTTAAGCGTCCGTCCGACATTGACCTCGCGCCCATTGGAAAGCACGAGCCGGATGCTCACCTGATACTGACCACCCGGCTCGTGACGACCAAGCGGCCTTCGCATGGTGATGCGCCCCGCCGTCACTCGACCATACAGTTTTTCCAGCTCGAAGATGTGCTGCTCGATGGCGGCTTGCAGGTCTGGGGGCGGCGTCAGATCTTCGAATTCGATTTGAGCCGTGGTTTGCATAGTGTTGCTACTCCGATCTGACCACGCTGGCGCCTGCCAAGCTCCATGAAAATGTCTTTTGACCATCAGCGACGTGAAACTTCAAACGAGAACCAATTGGATGCCGGCAGCGACCAGAATCGCCGAGAGGATTAATCTGGCGGCTGTTTGGCCAACCATTTCAGGGCCGATGGTCATTCCTGCGACGGTGCCCCCCAAAGTGTGGCGATTGCGTAAAGCCTGAAATACAAAGACGAAAATGGCGAGTGCAAGGAACTCCGACCAACCACGACGATGGCGTTCGCCAGGATAAAACGGGCCCACAGTGCGGCGGTCTGCTTCGGTGACGCCCAATTCAGTGCGATGAGCGTCGGGGCCAGGAACACTCCACCGGGTCAGTTTAGAAATAAGGCCGACGATCGCTCCAACACTCACGGCTCCCCAGAGCAGAGTTTCGCGATTCCGATCGACGGCGTGGCCGCGCCGCGAGATCATCGCGACGCCTGCTAGAAGTACGACCCCGGTCAGCGTCTTGTAAATGCGTTCTCCGAGCGCGATAAGGCCACCGGCGAGCGCCGTTGGCATCGATGAAAGCAGAAGCGCACGCAAAATTGTCCAATCGAAGATTTTGTTGCGTTGCGGATGAAGACCCATGTCGAATAACTCGCGACCACAATGTTAGGCGCAAGCACCGTCGGGCGCATTTCTGTCGGTGAAAGAGCGGCGAAAGCCATAATCGGCGATGCCCTCGTCGCGATGATAACGACGAGTTTGCGCATCCAGGCATCGGCGTGGCCTGATCTATATTGCATTCAAGTTCCTTGACGGTTGATTGACCACGATTGCCATGCATCCGTCATCCTCATCAACTGCTAAGCTTGGTAGCTGATTGAGCCGCAAGGCCTTGTAGGGGATTGCGGCTATCGCCGAAAAGTACAAGCCGTTCTGTCTGCGGAAAAACCGGTGCTTCATTGGCCTTGGGAAAGCTGGCCTCGCGAGACGAAGCTGTTGGTGCACCGGACGCCGGAATGACCACATTTGTGTTGTAGGTCAGCGAGGGCCTGCGTGGCACGCCCGTTATTCGAGGCGGGTCGCTGTGTTTGGTAACAGCCGACGGAGGGCGCGTGAAATTGTCCCAGTCCGGTCGGGTTTCAGGCCGCAAATCTTCGGCGATCAACCCTCGCAAATTGATCGAACGCCCGGGTAAACGGCAGATCAGACGGGAAAGGATGACTTGTGAATCTCGTCGTCGTGTCGAACCGTGTTGCCGGCAGCGACGTCAATCAACCCAAGACAGGCGGGCTTGAGGCGGCGCTGGTTCCGCTGGTGCAACAATCCGGAGCAATTTGGGTAGGGCCCTCGCGCCCGTTGCAGGCTGATCCGCCTGTCCTGGCGCTCCGCAAAGGCAAGCTCGTGAGGGTGGATCTGCCTGACTATGGCCGACATTACATTCGCTGACAGACCGGATCTCCTTCTCGGAAGGCGATTATAACAGCTACCGCAAAATCAACGCCCTCATGGCGGATGCGCTGCTCGAGTACATGGACCGGGACGCGTTCTGGGTGCATGATTATCATTTCCTCACGCTCGGTGCTGAGCTGCGTGATCGGGACGTCGACCGGCCGATCGGTTTCTTCCTGCACACGCCATGGCCGGCGCCCAACGTGCAGCTGCTGCCGCATCATCGCGAACTGACCGAATTGATGCTTGCGTATGATTTGGTGGCGTTCAGACGGACGAGGACCGGCAGAATTTCCTTGCCTGTGTCCGTGTTGATCTCGGCTCATACCCAGCGAAGACGGTGTTGTGATCTCACGCAGTGGTGGTGTGACGAGATGCCAAGTGTTTCCGATCGGCATAGATACAGACAAATTTGCACAATATGCTGCAGACGCGGGTTCGAATGCCGATGTCTCGTCGCCATTGGAAGGTCTCGATCATGAGAAGCTTGCCGTCGGCGTCGACCGGCTCGACTACACCCAAGAATCTTGACAATCGCGTTCGGGCTTTCGATCACCTTTTGAAAGAAGACCCGCGCCGCCTCTCGCTTTTGCAGATCGCCCCACCTCACCATCCAGCATCAAGAGCTACAGAGATTATCGGAACCATGTCGCGACTCTCGTCGACGACGTCAACGCTCGCCACGGCGCGGACGGCTGGAAGCCGTTCCGCTACGAGACGAAGCCTGTCAGCCAGGCCGTACTCGCGGGTCTCTACCGGGCCGCACGTGTTGGCGTGGTGACGCCGTTGCGTGATGGGATGAATCTCGTGGCGAAAGAATATGTCGCCGCGCAAGAGCGCAGCGATCCCGGCGTCATGGTTTTGTCGAAATTTGCCGGCGCGGCCAAGGAGCTCGACGCGGCGCTGCTCGTCGATCCCAACGATACCGATGACATAGCAGACAAGAATTCGACGGCAATTTCGATGTCGCAGCCCGACCGCATCTCGCGCTGGCAAAAGATGATGGCGAAGCTTCGAGCGTATCCCATCCAGAAATGGTCGGCGCACTTCATTGACGAGTTGGAGAAAATTCGGACTGAGAAACTCGCGGGACAGAGCCCGCGAGATGTGGGGGAGCCCAGCAGTGCGAAACGAAAGGTCGAGGGGAAATTAGCCGGCGGGGCAAGCCATTTGGACCTGCCGCGGCAGTTGTCGCGTTCCGCGTTCGATCTGCAGGCTAGGAGATTATTAGACGATGATTTCACGCACATCGTAGGCTCGGGCTGGAACCACGGCCCCCAACCGGCCCCGGATGTTCTGCTCGGCGAGCCGAATAGAGTGGACGCCTTCCCGAGGCCGTTCCGGCCGACGACAAATTTTTACATCCACGGTCATCCCTACATGGCGCTGTTGGCTGCAGGGATAAGGGAGGTGACCCCTAACAATCCGTTGGGCGTCAACGTTATTCTCATACCTCGACTCAAGGGTGGCTGAACAGCGGGTCTGGAGTGTAAGCCGTCGCTAAAGCTTTCACTTATCCATAACGCTGAGCACTCTGACTGGTCCGCTGATAGGCAAAATCTTGCCGAAAGAATAACTTGTGGTTCATGCCCAAGATCTGCACAGTTGTCGCCTACGATATCCTGCGCTCCTACCACAGTCGGATCAAGGACGCGCTCCCGGATCCGGCCGGAGCTAATGGAGATCAACTCTTGTCGCAGTACAGGAACGGGACACAGGGCAAAGAGAGTGCCGCACTGCCGCACCACGAAGCTAAATAGCTCCGAGCACCGCAACTTGCGGTGAGCGCACAGGACACTCACCGTTCAGCTGTCGTCGCCGTTAGCATCCCTTCCAGTTAAGACCCGACGGCGTCCTCAGTGTCGAGCCAATTGTCGGGCCGAGGCTCGTCAGCTTCTCGAAAGCTAGCGCCGCTACTATGAGATCTCTGGACAATTGACCAACGCAAGGCTCTTGGCTCGGCCGCAGTGAAAATTGCAAGGGGTATATGTCAGATTTCAAGGGCTGTTGTCTTCGAGGTCGGCGATCAGCTTCTCAAGCTGAACCCAGCGGCCGGTACGCCAGATCCGAGCTTAGCTCGGAGGTTGCGAAACCTCTATCTTCTCCAGCGAGAGTAGTGTGTGGATCAGAACAATTCAATCGACCGATGCAACCTGGCAGGCGTTCCAAATGCGGCGTTGACCAGCCAGATGGGGAAGCGTCGCGGCCGAGCGAGATCCTGACCCAGGAACCGAACCCATCCGCCCGTGATGATCTGTCCGGGCTCCGGGCACTGCACAGACACTTGTGCGCATTCCTAAGGACAGCACAGCGGTTTGATTACAGCGAACACATTGTCGGCTGCATCGGAGATCGACTTTGATGAACATTAGCGGACGTGGGCGGTCGGACGCTTCCGAATCTGGAGCTGACGGTACTGAGGGCGCGGACGGGGTTCGCGCTGAACTAGATGGTGCCCCCGGACAAGGAGGCCAATCGTTCAGCTCTGTCTTGCAGCGGATCCGCTTTGATCCTCAACAGTCAGGCGTACCAAATCGGGAAGCAAGCTCCTCGCGTTCTGGCGAAGAACATTGGCGAGGTGATCGAGCATCCGGAAGTTCTCAAACAGGTGCGCCCCGCCCCCGTAGGGAATCCCTGCTGCCTGAATCAGGAAGGCAGCGTATCGAAGATAGCCTTCATGAGCAGTCTCATAGATATTATCGTGACGCGCTAGATCGAGGGGCAAGCTCCTCACGTTCGCGCGGTGAGTCCTGGCGTACCGATCAAGCACAAGGGAGCTCGCATCTGGACGCGCCCCCACGACATGGGCAATTCGTACCCGATCGCAGGGTTGGACCAGGAAGGCCGCGTGGCGGCGAAGTCGCTGCTGTGAGCGTGAAGGAGCAGCCTTATAGATCTGATCGTGATGCCCCAAATCGGGGAACGCCCTCGGTGCGGTTTGGCGGCGAGCATTTGCGGGGCGATCGAGCAGCAGGGGCCTCGCAGACGGGCGCGTTCTTGCGAGGTAGCCAATCCAGATCCACCCTGGGTGGCGGGCTCGGAAAGCGGCGCCTCGACGAGGTGGCTGGCTATAGCGTGCACGGTGCAACCTCGGAACGACAGAGGCACGCAGAGCTTGACGAGCCAAGATTTCGTAAGGCGGTAGAAACGATTGACCGCGCTCGTCGGGCCCACGACCTCTATAGATTCTCAACCGCTGTGGTGGACCATACAAAACAGGGGCATCCCAAGCAGCTGAAGATGCCGGAACTGGCAACCTTCCTGCAAAAGGCTGCGACCCATTTCAAAGATGAGTTCGTGCCACGCTGGGAGGACGATGTCCGCCGCGGGAAGTCATGGGGGTACGCGACGACATGCAACGCCGTGAGCCAGCCGGCTGGAGGTCAAGCAGGTCTGCAAGCCTGCGAGGCCGTGGCAGGACAGGTGTCGCGGCTTGATAACCGGCTGATGAAGAAAGTCGAGCCGAAAGCGCTTTCGCTCTTCGCATTGTCATTCGGTCGTCACCCAGATTCGACGACCTGCCGCGATGCAACGATGAGAATCGCCAGATTTTGTCGCGACGAAAGCTGGGTACTTCAGGAGCTGAACAGTCAAAATCTGTCATTGGTGGTAAATGGGTTCAGCAAGTGGCCGAAAGAAGTGGACTGTCGCGACGGCATAATCGCGGCTGCTAGAGAAGTCGGCGGCCGCGACCGGCTCTCTGACTTTACTCCGCAAAGCCTGGCGAACCTGGTGAACGGCTTCAGCAAGTGGCCGGGAGAGACGACCTGTGGCCAGGCCACAGTCGCGATAGCCAATGAGATCCTAGGCCCCGCCCACCGTGCCGACCGCCTCTCTGGTTTTAATAACCAGGGCTTGGCGAACCTGGCGAACGCTTTCAGCAAGTGGCCGGGAGAGACGACCTGTGGCCAAGCCACAGTCGCGATAGCCAATGAGATCCTGGGCCCGCCCACCGTGCCGACCGCCTCTCAAGTTTTACTAACCAGGGGTTGGCGAACCTCGCGAACGCTTTCAGCAAGTGGTCGGACGAGGCAGCCTGTAGCCAAGCCACCGCCGCAATCGCCCATCAGGTCCGCGATAACGAACGGCTCTCTACTTTTAATCCGCAGGAGCTGGCGAACCTGGTGAACGGCTTCAGCAAGTGGCCGGACAATACGACCTGTGGCCGAGCCACAGTCGCGATGGCCAATCAGATCCTTGGCCCCGATCGACGTGCCGACCGGCTCTCAACCTTTAATTACCAGGAACTGGCGAACCTAGTGAACGGCTTCAGCAAGTGGCCGGGCGCGACGAGCTGTGGCCAAGTCACCGCCGCCATTGCCAGTGAGATCCTTCGCCGCCGCGCCAATCCCAAGGACCGATTCTCTGGTTTTTCGCCGCAGGAGTTGGCGAATCTGGCGAACGGCTTCAGCAAGTGGCCGGACAATCCGACCTGTGGCCGAGCCACAGTCGCGATCGCCGATGAAGTCGACGGGAGCGATCGGCTCTCTCAGTTTACTCCGCAGCAGTTGGCGAACCTGGTGAACGCTTTCAGCAAATGGCCGGGCGCGACGACCTGTGGCCCAGCCACCGCCACCATTGCCAGTGAAATTCTTCGCCGCCGCGCCGATCTTAAGGACCGATTCTTTGGTTTTACGCCGCAGGAGCTGGCGAACCTAAAGCGGATTCCTGTCATTTAGAAGCATAGCCTGCGTGAGCGAAATAGTTGGTGCATTCGCGTGGGCTTAGTTGTGGGATGAACGAACGGATCGCGCGCGTGAGATGCGGAACTGTTCGTGCCGCGACCTTACGCAAGTATGCCTTAAATTTGCTGTAGGGCAGCTCGATCGGATTAAGATCAGGCGAGTATTTCGGGAGATACCGCACGCTCGCCTTTGCCTTCTCAATCGCGTGCCTAACGGCAGGCGCCATGTGAACTCGGCAGTTGTCCATCACGACGATGTCGTTGCGCCGAAGGGTTGGAACCAAGCACTGCTCAACATAGGCGAGGAACATTTCTCCGGTCATAGCTCCCTCGATCACCATCGGGGCAGTCATTTTATTGTGGCGCAAGGCCGCCACGAAAGTGATGGTCTCCCATGACCCCAGCGGAACGGCGCCGATCACCCTGACACCCCTTGGCGCACGCCCCCGGAGCCGCGCCAGATTTGTGCTGACCGCAGTCTCGTCGATAAAAACGAGCCGGGCGGGATCAAGAAAACCTTGCTCTCGTATCCAACGTCGGCGAGCTCGCGCAACGTCCTCTCGCTGCCGTTCAGTAGCCTGCAGGCTTTTTTTTAAAGGTGATGTTGTGACGGTCGAGAAAGCGCCAGAGCGCGCTGCGGCTGGTTCGAATTCTCCGCTTGCGCAGCTCTGCAAGCGTCTCCACCAGGGTCAGGTCTGGATGCTCAGCAACCACAGCCAAAATCTCGGTTGCGAACTCTTCGAGCGGCGAAACGCTTCCGCCGCGCGGCTTCGCAGCGGCGCTGTTATCGTCCCGCCAGCGCTGCACCCACTTGACCGCCGATGCTACACTCACCTCGAAGCGTTCGGCCGCCTCGCGCCGCGACGCGCCCGCAGCCACGGCCTCGATAACGCGTTCCCGCAGGTCACAAGAATAGGCCTTCGGCACCGCCCGCCCCCGCCGGCAAGGAGAATCAATGCACACAGTCTCCATCATCGCTAACCGTTTGGGAATCCCCCAGATTCAAATCGGGCGAAAACCGCTATAGTGAACGGCTTCAGCAAGTGGCCGGACAATCCGACTTGTGGCCGAGCCACAGTCGCGATCGCGGATGAAGTCGGCGGGAGCGGTCGGCTCTCTCAGTTTGCCCCGCAGCACCTGTCGAATCTAGTGAGTGGCTTCAACAAGTGGCCGGACAATCCGACCTTTGGCAAAGCCACGGTCGCGATCGCCAATGAGATCCTTGGCCCCGATCGACGTGCCGATCGGCTCTCAAACTTTAGTAACCAGGACCTGGCACGACTGATGACCGCCTTCAGCAAGTTGCCGGACGATCCGACTTGTGGCCAAGTCACAATCGCAATCGCCGGTAAGATCTGCGACAACGACCGGCTCTCCGGTTTTAATGAGCAGGACTTGGCGAACCTGGTGAACGGCTTCAGCAAGTGGCCGGGAGAGACGACCTGTGGCCAAGCCACGGTCGCGATAGCCAATGAGATTCTCGGTCCCGACCGGCTCTCAAACTTTAATTGCCAGGAGCTGGCGATCCTGGTGAACGCTTTCAGCAAGTGGCCCAAAGAAGTGGACTGTCGGGAGGCCACAGTCGCGATAGCCAATGAGATCCTTGGCCCCGCCCGGGGCGACCGACTCTCGAGTTTCAATAACCAGGAACTGGCGAACCTACTGAACGGCTTCAGCAAGTGGCCGGAAGAGCCGGCGTGCTACCAGGCCGTAGTGTACATCGCGCGCGGTCTCGGTCGGGGAGGTCGACAATTTGGTGTGTTCACGATGCCTGAGCTCAGCATGATCGCCAATGCTCTGGGGCGAGGTATCATGAAGGGGGAAGACAGCGGAGAGATTGCTGAGGGCGCTCCGCTGCAGGATCGGCTGCATCAGCTCGCCCATTACTTTCACTATGCCAATGATCGGCTGGAGCAAACGGATGTTCTGAACATCACCACCATTTTCAAGGTGCTGGCCAAGGTCCAGCTGTTCGACGACCTCGGTTTGCTTGCACCGTCAGGGCTGAATCGGCTCACCGAGTTACACCGTTGCCCTGGTTTTGCCGCCGAGAATAACCTCGAAACCATGGGCAATCTCTGCGCCGCTCTGCTACCGCTGGCGCGCAGCCCACGGAAGCAACTGCGCCGGCACCGCAGGCAAGCCCTGAACTTGCTGAACGACGTCCAACCAGTTGTGGAGCACAAGATCGAGGCACATCTCAAAGCAAGCGAGGCCGGGCGGACTCGCGGACCATTCTCGAGCCGCTGCCCGGCCTTGTCAGTCTATCAAGTGCTGAAAGCCCGTGGTGTCCTGGAGAATCTTTACCGGCGACCATATGTCGAGGGCAAGAAGCGCGATTTGCAGGTGAGGCAGCAAGAGCTGCAGCGCGGGACCAAAGAGATTCTGGCCAGCACGCGCACCCTCATCGCAAGCGACCTTTCCAATATGAGCTGGAATCTGATCGCGCAGATCGAGGCGGACAGTCCAGTTGATGCGCTGGACTCGTTCATGGCGCAGGATGCGGCGACGATCCGGGCTCAACGTCCTGCCTCCGTCTTCGACGTCCATCAGGTGCTGCGATCCATGGATCACGAGCCCAGACCGCCGCAGGGTGAAGCGGGACTGATGCAGTTGCCTGTCGTGGACATGCAGGGGCAGCGAGTGGCCACGGAGCCCGAGACACGCTATTCGATTTTTCATCGCCTGACCTCGGGGGCCGTGCCAGTGGTCGCGGTGCAACTACCGGGAAAGCCGAGCGCCTTCATGTTGGCGCGTACGCTTGCCGTCGATGGTGTGCCATACCGCATGGACCTATTCGGCGGAAGCAAGTTAAAAGCGCCGAGACCGACGGTGGCGGAGATCGCCGCCCGCGCCCGGCGAGCAGCCAACGACTTCCGGGGGCAAGCTATTGGCCATTCCGTATGCCGACACCGCGCCGGGCACGGACTTCGAGCAGCTCTCGCGGGCCTGGGCCCCCTTCAAAGAGGCCTACTACTACACTCAGCGCAGGGGCTTTGCGGCGCCTCCGTCGATCAAAGGTCTCGGTCCTTACGACTATGCGCTGGAGGGCGCCTTCAGGTTGTTGCTGGCGCCGGATCGGCCGGGCAACGACGAGCATCCTTTCAAACTGACGGGGCCGGAAGGCCCGATTGCCTTGCGACCGCATGATGGCTGCGGCTTCATCAAGGCCTCGTTGGCCGAGCGTATGCCAGCTGTTCTCCGGGCTGGCCACCAGGAAGGTCCCGATCGGGTGCTTGCCTTTGGTGAGGGAAGGAGATCGGCCGTGCCGGCCTCGGCGCTGCAACATTATCCGCGCAGCGAGCAGGTGGCGGATGAAGCGCGAGCGAAGGCCAAGACCTGGCTTCAGAGCAGGCAAGAGCAAAAGCTGACGTCCGAAGAGCTGTTTCGCACCGTGACGGCCGGACACATCGACGGTCCCGGCGCCGTCGCCGTCCCGTCCGGTGATGGATGCCTCCATGTGCCGACACTCAAGAGCGATACGTTGTCTGGTGGCGTGCTGATCGGGCGAGCCCCCTATGACAAGCCGAACCTGCGCCCGTTTGCCGCCGAGCAAGTCAAGTCAGCACGCGATGGCGATCCGACCGCTGTGTTTCTCGATAGCTGCATGGCCATCCAATACAGCTTTAATGTCACACAAAAGTCAGGGGAGAAACTGGCAACCGAGGATCCTAGCCTCTTTGCCAAAGGCATTCTGATTGTGGTGCCGGATAAGATGTGGCCGGCCAACTACGCCGACCGTGGACTGGTGATGTCGGCCGAGGACGTCAAGTGCCATTCGAGCTGGACCAACAGCAAGGACCGCGTAAAAGTGGACACGCCGGTCGACTGCGTCGGCATCCTGCAGGCGACCGAGGTGTTCGCTCCGGGGTCGTTGATCGCCGTCCCGCCCAGCGAACAGAAAAAGCTCGACGGCGATTTCGATGGGGATACCGTCGTTATCGTCGGCGACCGGCCGCAGCTTTATGAGCATGTACGTGAGTTCGATCAAGAGGAGCAAGCTCGCGGACTTCGCTCGCTCAAGCCGCCAAAGTCGCATACCCCAGCGATCGAGGAGGAGCGTTACCAATTCAGTCGGGCCCGCCAGATCCTCGCTGCCACGCTAGGTGTCTTGGGAACTTATGGCTCCCTGCAGCGAGACTTTCTGGCTCAATCCGATCAAGCGCGGCGCTGGTTTGCCGAGCGGGCCATCTTTGGCATCTACGAGGGCGTTCACCACGAGCTCAGGCGAGATATCCGTGAGCTATTGAACCGGGAGCGGGTGAGCGGCCAGGATATTCAAGACATGCTCGAGAGGGCGAGCGGTGATATAGAGACCGCGAACCATCCGCTCGCCCGTGAGGTCGCCGAGTTGCTCGTTGCTGACCTTGCGGCGTGGGCGGCGATGGCGGATGAGCAGGTCCTGCCTGAAACAGTCGAAAGCGGGAGCGACGCAAATCCGATCTTGAGCGGACAGCTATGCGAGCTTTTCCCGGACCTGGCGGAGCACTATTCGGCCGCTCCTCAGCCACGCGACCGTATCGAGGCCTTGCTCGACAATTATCCTGCGCGCATTGATCCCCGACCAGATGGGTACAATCCGGACGATCTGATCCAGAGCGCAAACAACCTCCTGAGCCTCGGCATCAAGGTCGGGACCGACGCCTATAAGTCCGACACTGGCGCCCGCCTCTTTATGAAGAAAAGCAGTGAGCTTCAGCGCCTCCTGCAACAGACGCCGGGCCTGACGTCCGTACCCTACCTCAAGAGCATCGCGGCGCCGCTCAACCAGGGGAGGCTCGATGTCGATGCGACCTTGGAGGATCTGAAGGACAATCCGACGCTGGCGGCTTCAATCATGGAAACCTCGATCAAGCTTGCCGTGGAGAACCGCATTCTGCCCGAACCTTATGAGCGGCAGCCTACAGCCGGGGATTCCGCCATGAAGGTCACGCTGACCCGTGAGGAGGCTGCGGAGCGCGCCAAGATTGAAACGTCTCGCGCTAAAGCCGAAGAGCAGGAAATCACCACAACGACACTCTACGTTGCCGAAGCTCTCAGGCAAGCGGATATCCAGATAAATATGCCCCACTTCGATCGCCGCTTGAGATCGAAAGGATCGATGACAGACCAGCTGACCGGGATGACCGCTAGCTCCGGCGGCGACTCGCAGCTGATCGACAATGCCATACGTCATGTCTTCGAAGTCCCCGACAAGGATTTTGCGCACGCCTTCAGGAAGGCCATTCTGGCCTTCTATGAGCACGGCTACGCCGAGGTCAGCACCACCAACTGGTTCCGTATGCGCAATCCGGCCTTTGTCGGTGTCAAGACTGTGCTCGCTACCCAGGGCGACTACCGCTTTGAGGTGGAGTTTCATACACCAGCTAGTTACATGGCCAAGGTTGCCAATCACGATACTTACAAGACGCTGGAGAAGCTTCAGCAGCAAGCGAGCGGAGATGCTCTGGCGCAAGCCAAGGAACCGCTCGTCCAGCGCGCGCGAGAAGTCTGTCAGCAGGTGGCGATCCCTGATGGCGCCATGGACATTTCCCATTGGGGACTCAAAGTGGACACTCGAGGTGTCGCCGGTACGGTCCTTGGCCCACGAGCTGTCGAACGGCCAAGAACGCTTGAGAGATCACCGATCGCAACAGAGGTTGTCACAGCGCTCGGCACGCGGCCGATCGTGCTCGTCGGCCTGCCGGCTGCCGGCAAATCCACAATCGGCTCAGCACTCGCGCGACGACTGGGGCTACCTTTCATCGAATCCGACAAACAGATTGAGAAGGTGACCGGCATGTCGATAGCGGAGATTTTCGCAACCAAAGGCGAGCCGTGGTTCACGGAGCGCGAGGCGGAGGTGATCGCGCAATCGCTCGAGAAAGGACCCGCGATGCTTGCGATCGGCGGCGGCTCGTTCATGCGTAGCGAGACCCGAGACCTCGTCGGCGGCAAAGCGGTCTCGATCTGGCTCCACACCGACGAGACGGAGATTTGGAAGCGCATTTCAAAGGATAAGAGCCGTCCATTGCTGCAGACCGACAACCCGCATAACACCTTCAATGAAATGGTCGAGAAGCACACGCCGCATTATCGCCAAGCTGATATCACCTTCGTTCCGCCCCACAAGAGGAACAACAACAAGAATGCGGATGTATGCGCGCAGGTGCTGCACACCTATCTTTGCGGCGATCGCGCCCCGGCGCGCGGAAGTGACGCCACGTCAGGGTTAACCAAGGTGGGGAAACCGTCAGACATCTACGGCGGTCTTGGCTCTCTGGTTGATCTCCCGTCCACACCGCACGAGCTGCGTGATCATGCTCATCATGCGCGCGTGTTTCCGAGTACACCGTCCGATGCTCAGATCGGGGCTTTGGATCCGACAGCCTCGTCCCACGGCCGCAGCGGACTGACGCTCGGACCCAGGGACTGGCTGACCGACCAGCATATCGGGGCAGATTACGCGCTCCTAGAGCAGGAGTTGCAGAGGGACAAACCGGATCTGGCCGCGCGGACGCGGTTCGTGTCGCCCGCGACAGTCCATGTGCTGCGCTGGACCCCGAGCGAGAGGGTCCGGCTAGAAATGCTCCAGGGGATCGTTGGTGACCATACCGCCCGCTTCCTGTTCTTGCCAGTGAGCGATGCTGAGGCAGGTGGCGGCGGTTGCCATTGGTCGCTGCTGTTCCTTGATCGCCACGCGCCAGAAGGGGCGGTTGCCTATCACTACGACTCCGCCGGGGCACACAACAGCACCTATGCAGAACAGCTCGCAGCAAGGCTGAGCGCCCGCCTGCAGCGAGCCCGCATGGCCCAGCAGCAGAACGACTTTGATTGCGGCGTCTTTCTGGTGGACGCCACGCGGGCGCTGGTTGGACGATTAGGGCAAGGAGAGCGGCCAGGGCACGAGCCGCTGCACCTCAACAACCTCGTCGCCGATCGGCAGGCACTCCAAAACCGACTCAGGAACCATTTCGGCTTGGGCTGATGGAGTTGGATGGCGCGGCGCTCGTCGACCCCATGCCAACGGGGCGCCTGACGAGCGGATCAGGGCGACAAAGTCGGCCAGGGCCTGAGGGCCTTTCAATTACCCATAATTTTTGCCTCGATCGCGGCTCCCAGTTCGATGTCGGTCAGGCGCGATAGTCCGCGCCAGATCACGGTATTCCCTGGAGGCGGATCGTTGGCTCGGGTTAAGTATCCGCCAAGCCGCGCGATCTTGACCACGTAGTGCGAGAGCGTGCTTCGTCGAGAGCGATCGCCACTCCTGTCTTTCACCAAATGATCAAGAAGCCTGATTTCGGGATCTGTCAGCGCCGTTTGCGGCAGGGCATTCGGCGAGGAACGATTGAGCATCGTCATCCAGAAGACGCGCCAACTCACAATGCAGAAAACCGCGATCAGATTGACCAGACGCTCAGCGGCTCGCAATGTCGACTCCTCCGCCTCGCCCGATTTGAGGATCTTATGGAAGACTTCGATCTTCCACCGCAGCGCGTACCATTCGATCTTCTCGATGGCGTCCTTGCGCGATTGGACCGGGAGATCGGTGAGGAGCTTCCACTCAATCTTCTGTCGCCGCTTCGGCCTTCCCCGCTCTTGAGCATGGATCACCGTTAGAGTGAGTGCGGGATATCTCTTCTGCTTGCCGATCGGCGGCAGAATTCGAAGCTTGCGGAAACGAATTTCCAGAACCGCTTCGTCCGGATCGCCTTTGTCGTCCTTGACCTTGATCCGATGTAGACCTTTCACCGTAACCTCGTCCATTTCGTCGGCAATTGGATGATTGCTGTCCCCGGCAAGCCGATCCACACAGGTTCGCACCAGGAAATGCGTTCCAACCTCCTTGGCCAAGCAAAACAGCTGATAGATGTCGCTCTCGCGATCACCAATATGAACGCATCGTCCAGGGGCGGCGAGAAGGTCGGTCGATTGCCGTAACTTCTCCAGCCAGCGGATGCTCTCCTTCTGCTCGATCGGAACCTGGGTCGGATTGATCTTTCGCTTCAGCGCCGTCGTTCCCTTGAACTTCTTGCGGGTCCAGAGCTTGATTGCCGCCAGACCGAGCCGAAGCCCCTCCGTCGTCACGGCGAGGCTCGAATGCATCAAGATACCGCACTGCGTGCGCCCTGCCGTCTTACCCGTAAAGCCAATCAGATCCGGCTTCTCGCGCTTGACGCTGAATTCCGTCGTGTCGTGGAGGACGAGGATCGGTCCCTCCGTCGCCGTTACGCGCCCGCGCGTCGCCTCGAAATGACCGCAAAGAATATCCGCTTCATTGACCCGTTCGTTGGAGAAGAAGCGAGAGGCGGCCTTCGTGTTGGCCCAGTCCTGACAAACCAACGGGATGCTTTGACCCATGTCGCTCCCGATTTGTGCGAGCAATTTGCAGAACCGGCAAGCCAAGCCGCTCATCCTTAAACTCGCATCCCGCAGCTTCCCGATCAACCCACGTCTCGATACCGGTGGTCAATTGCCGAGCACGCGTCTCCGCGCGTTCCTTCTCCAAGCCCGTCGAGCACCCCACTTCCGAATCAGGTGCTCAACAATGAATCACAACAGATTCTGCCGATTCAAGATTTCGCCCGCGGCGCATCGTTCAAATCCGACGTCAAATGTGGGTAATTGAAAGGGGAAATGACCGCGTACGTTCTTTCTATCGAGCTGAGTTGATCAAGTTGTGTTTATGGAGTCGCTATTTGAACCAACCGAGCTTCAGCGACGCATCGAGATCTGGTGCGAGGAGGAGACACGTGCAGAACGCTTGCGGAAGGGAAGCTGGGCGCTTCTGCGCGAAGCTCTGCTGGCGGAGGAGTTCGCCCGAGGCAACGCTCCCGACCTTACCGGCTACCAGGAATGTCAAGCCAGAACGTGGTTAATTCCCTCATAGAAAAAGGCTTCCTGGTTTCGCCCACATCCCGCTCTGCTGTGCGGCTGGGCTTCCCCCTTGCAATCGTCGATAGATGGTTTCCGCTCCTGCACACCGGTCCGGCCAACGCGAAGTAATGGGTACATCATTGTTGATCGAGAATCGTGCCCCTAGCCGGAAACACCCAAAATGAAGTCGAAAGTTCTACATCTATTTCCGGACGTCAATCTCTCTGCCCAGTGCCGAGCCCTTGAAGCGCTTGATTGGGATCGCTGGGAAGACTACGACGAAGTGAATCTTATCGTCGATGAAGATGGTCATCGGCTGGCGCCGTAGCTCGTGGATGTCGAAGTCGGACGTCTCCGTCGCTGCGGAAATCAGTCCATAGACTCATCGCCATGTTGACGTTGACCACGGCGCTGTTGCTCGTATCGGGCTCGATCGAGCTGCAAAATATTGATTGAAACTGTGCTGAAAGTTCACACCTAAGCGCGAGACATTGGCCTTAGAAGTGCTCTCCGGTGAGGCCCATCTTGGTGCAAACCTCCTTCAGTACCTCCTTGGGAGTCGCCCAGGTCGGGTCCCAGTTTTCCTGGTCGTAGCGAACGTCCTTGAACAAATCCCACATGATAATCCCGGGTTGACCCTACTTCACCGTCTCATCGACGAGCTGCTTCAGCTTACCTTTGGTCAGGACCAGATTTTCGGTCGAAGCCAGTTCTGTACCCTATCGATGAACTCGAGGCCTGGGACAGGAAGAATCTCGTCACCTGTCTATCGCCGAAGACGCTCGACCACGCCTCCCGCATCACATTGGCTATTGGCGAGGCCTCACCCAGCGTATGACACCGAGAGTCATACAAACGAGCACGCCGCGGGTCGCGCCGGCGACCCGAAGGTAGTCCGCGAGCTGACCCGCAGGGACGCGCATGTCTTTGTCGGATGGATCAACATCGCTCTTGCAGTCGACCACGATGTCAGCGGTCACCATTATAGGCAATGGCATCGATGCGTCCTTCAAGCGCTGCCGTCGCCGACCGATCTTTAAGCAGGTCGTAGACTGGCCATTCCGGGATCAGCCGTGCGCGCAGAGCCCGGGAAGCTGCAGAGTCTGCCAGGCGGTTGCGGCAATTTCGCTGGCATCGGGAAGCAGGGGTGTCATTGGTCGAGGATGCCTCAAAGCTGCTCGGTTCGCCGGACCCCTGGCGAGGGCAATCGCCAAAGCGCGGAGAGCTTGCACACCATACATGGTATCGAGGGCGACGATCTGGACGCCTGAACAGATCACGAGCAGCGTTGCGCTCGGGATGAATGCCGAAGATCACGACAACATAAATGCGGATACAAACCTCATGCTGTCACTGAGCAGAACACTAACCCAAGAGACCGAGGTGTTGTTTCTGGGCGGCAATCTGGATGACTATCGGATCGCCAGCGAACCGAATCCGTACAAGGACGGTCCAAGCGGCAATGAAGGGGCTCAACCATCGGCCCCGTGCGCTGATGGAGCACGCGATCCGCTCCCCGATTGGGCAGCTGTGTTCGGGATTGCGTTCGGCCAGGAGGATATTAACGACTCACGATGAGTTGCTGTACGATTGTGATGGACTGCGCGTCTGCTGCCAGCGCTCGGGAACACAATGGTTGGCGGCGTCGCTCGGCTCGATAGCATGAGCGGCGGCAGCCACCACGAGAACGGCAGTTGCAACTCGTAAGGCGTGTGGTTGGCGCTGTGGCATTCCAGCTCGCACTGATCGCGGAAAATGTCGCGTTGGCCCTCAATGCGCCCCAATCACAATCGCATGAACGTATCGGAGGCGACACGGTGCCTCTGGCTACCGCTCTACCACCCAGCCCCAGCGGTGGAGCGGATAGTCGCATGCCGTCACGGCGACGAGGGCCACCCAAACACGGTTACCATCTCTTTCGTCCGAAGATGCTCCGCCGTCCGCGCGCTAGAGCTGTGCGCCGGTTGGGATTATGCTGGCTGAGCAAAGACGTACCGTTGGTCTGGCTCAAGGTCGTCGGTTCGGACTTGGTCGCTGCGAGCAATCAAGTCTGAAAGCTGGCTCACATCAAATCCCGGATGGCGGCGTCCCACACGTAAAGACCCGTTGACGTGTCGCCGGCAAGGTTGTCGGATCCGTCAGCAGTTGCTCCTGGAAGTGCATTTCGATCGCGCCGTCGTATGCCTCGATCCCGATCTTCACCCAATATTCTCGAGCTTACCTTGGTTGCGTCGGACAAGCTTAAACACGAGGAGCAAGACCCGGCCGAGTAAGCTAAAGGCATCCGACCGCAATTACCGGCGACGATTCCAATCGACGTGCCACACAAGACATTATGCAGTCCTTGCTTGAAGGTGGCAAAACCGTCCGCGTCCGCTGCGCCGGGCGGAATATTTGTATTAGGTTTCGGACATGCACGTCTTGAACCGGATATGGCTTCCGAAAAATTTGGGCGTCGGTGGCGTTCCTTCCCTCACTCGTCAGCTTCCCGAAAGCCGCCCCTGCGAAACTAAAGCCTGAATCAACCCGTACTCGAGGGGAATAGAATGGATATCGCCCCACGGAACACCGCAGACTCCATTGAAGCTTACGATCTCCAGCGGCAGCGGCAACGCGCGCCGCAGCAGCCGGGCGAGGTGAACGCACAAACCAGCTCATCAGCACCCCGTCCGCGGATCAACCGAACTTTAAGCAGCAGCTGAGCGATCTGCGGCCAATCCACCAGACATCAGATTGAGCTGCCGCGTTCGCCCCCGAATGATCAACCGCGATTGCACGTCGGTGCAGCAAGCGGACACCGGACGTTCCTGCAGAAGATCGTCGACTTCCAGCGCAAATCGCCGGGCTGCGCGCCACAGGCGCTGCGGAAATGCCCGCGAAAGGCCGCGTGCCTCTCGAACCTTGCCTGAAGCGCGATCTCGTCGGCGGGAAATCCGCAAATCGCGCTTCAGCGCTACTAGAATGCCAGCCTTCCTGTATACAAAATATGTACAAAATCCCAGAGACATCGGACGTTTCGGCCGCTTTGAGGCCACACTGTATACATACGGTATTCTGTATGTTCCGAAGGAGGTTAGACATGCCAAAACTCTTCCCCATGAACGCCTGGTACGCCGCCGGTTGGGATGCGGAGGTCAAGCATGCGCTCTTGCCGCGTACGATCTGCGGCAAGCACGTCGTGATGTATCGGAAGAGCAATGGCGAGGTCGCAGCACTTGAGGATGCCTGTTGGCACCGCCTGGTGCCGCTATCGAAGGGATGGCTCGAAGACGACACCGTGGTCTGCGGCTATCACGGCCTGAAATACAACGCGCAGGGCCGCTGCACCTTCATGCCCTCGCAGGAGACGATCAATCCGTCGGCCTGCGTGCGCGCCTACCCCGTCGTGGAGCGGCATCGTTTCATCTGGCTCTGGATGGGCGATCCCGCGCTCGCCGATCCCTCGCTGGTGCCGGACATGCACTGGAATAACGATCCGGCCTGGGCCGGCGACGGCAAGACCATTCACGTCAAATGCGACTATCGGCTCGTGGTCGACAACCTCATGGACCTCACCCACGAGACGTTCGTGCACGGCTCGAGCATCGGCAATGCCGCAATCGCCGAAGCGCCGTTCGATGTCACCCATGGCGAGAAGACCGTCACGGTGATGCGTTGGATGAAGGGGGTCGAGCCGCCGCCATTCTGGGCCAAACAGCTGGGCAAGCCCGGGCCGGTCGACCGTTGGCAGATCATCCGGTTCGAGGCGCCATGTACCGTGAACATCGATGTCGGCGTGGCGCCGGCCGGGACTGGCGCGCCGGAAGGCGACCGGTCGCAGGGCGTGAACGGCTATGTGCTCAATACGATCACGCCGGAGACGGAACAGACCTGCCACTATTTCTGGGCCTTTGTCCGCAATCACCGCCTCAGCGAGCAGCGCTTGACCACGGAAATCCGTGAAGGCGTCGCCGGCATCTTCCGTGAGGACGAGATCATCCTGGAAGCGCAGCAGCGTGCCATGGACGAGAATCCGGATCGCGTGTTCTACAACCTCAACATCGATGCCGGCGCGATGTGGGCGCGGCGGCTGATCGAGCGCATGGTGGCGAAGGAAAATCCGCCGCAACGGCAGGCCGCGGAGTAGCCCATGGCCGAGCGCGACGCCGACCGCTCCGTCTCGCAGACCGTGCGCGCGCAGCTTGCGCTGCGCGACCTGATCTTATCGGGCGGTTTGCGCCCTGGCGAACGCATCTCCGAATTGCAGGCGGTCGAAACCACCGGCGTCTCCCGCACGCCGGTACGCATGGCGCTGGTGCGGCTGGAGGAGGAAGGCTTGCTCGAAGCAATTCCCTCCGGCGGCTTTATGGTGAAAGCCTTTTCGGAGCGCGACATCCTTGATGCCATCGAGTTGCGCGGCACGCTGGAGGGGCTGGCGGCGCGTTTTGCGGCCGAACGCGGCGTCTCATCGCGCGACCTCGAACCGCTGAAGGAATGCCTGGGCGAAATCGACGTGCTGGTGCGACAGGATCCGATCTCGGTGGAGGCCTTCTCCGCCTACGTCACGCTGAACGCGCGCTTCCACGCGCTGTTGACCGAATTGTCGCGCAGCCCACCGGTGATACGGCAGATCGACCGTGCCTGTGCGTTACCCTTTGCCTCGCCCAGCGGCTTCGTGATGGCGCAGTCGCGAGTGCCCGAGGCGCACCAGATCCTCTTGATCGCGCAGGACCATCACCGCGTCGCGGTCGACGCCATCGAGAACCGCGAGGGGGCGCGCGCGGAAGCGATCATGCGCGAGCATGCACGGCTCGCCGTGCGCAATCTGCGGCTGGCGCTGCGCAGCCGCACCCATCTCGATCTGCTGCAGGCACTCGCGTTGGTCAAGTCGGCTGCGGCCGAGTAAGTGGAGGCTCCGATGCGCTTCATCGAAATCTGGACACAAGCAACTGTCGTCGCCACGCGTGACCTTGCGCCTGGCATTCGCGAATTCCTGCTGCGCCCGGACGGCATCGCGATCGCCTCCTATCCGTTCGGCAGTCACATCGAGGTCGGCGTTAGCATTGATGGTCGGCCGCAGACGCGTTCTTATTCACTCGTCGGCGAAGCGGATCGGTTGGGCTATCGGATTGCCGTCCGCCGCGCACCGGATTCGCGCGGCGGCTCGCGCTACATGTGGTCGCTGGCGCCTGGCGCGCGGATCAGCATCACGCTGCCGAGCTCGCTGGTTCAGCTCGACTGGACCAGGCAGCATTATTGCCTGGTCGCCGGCGGCATCGGCGTCACGCCGATCGTCGGTGCCGCGCAGGCGCTGGCCCGCCGCGGCGCCGACGTCACGCTGCATTATGCTGTGCGCTCGCGCAATGACGCGGCCTATCTTGATACGCTCGAGGCTCTGCTCGGTGATCGCCTCGTGGTCCATGCCGGCGACGAGGGCCGCCGTCTCGATCTCGACGCGCTGTTCGCCTCGCTTCCAGCGGACACCATGGCGCTGTTTTGCGGCCCGATGCGGATGCTGGATGCTGCGCGGCATGCATGGAGCGGTGCCGGCCGTGCGCTCGATGACTTCCGTTACGAGACTTTTGGCTCGAGCGGCCTGCTGCCGACCGAAGCGTTCCGGGTGCGGCTCAAGGACGTAGGCACCGAGATCGAGATCCCGCGCGACCGCTCGATGCTCGACGTGCTCAACGACGCCGGCCATGAGGTGATGAGCGACTGCCGCCGCGGCGAGTGCGGCGTTTGCGCCATCGACGTCGTCGCCTTCGACGGCGAGATCGACCATCGCGACGTCTTCTTCAGCGAACACCAGAAGCGCGAAAACCGAAAGATCTGCGCCTGCGTCTCGCGCGCCCGCGGCACAATCACGGTCGACACGCTGCATCGGGCGGATGCGCCATAGCTGGCTCGCCTGGCCCGGATGCGCTACGCCGCGTGCGTTGATCGCTTTTTCCTCAGATCGAGCAGGCCGCAACCTGGTCGGCCGACACCGGCCGACCGGTCAGGTAGCCTGGACGTCGTCGCTATTGGTCTGCCGCAGATATCCGAGCTGGCCGGTTGTCTCGACATCCCTGCGCCACGACGTTGATCTGCAGGTCCTGCGGCTAGTAAATAGGCGCGCCTCGGGCTCCCTGACAGATTCTTGCCGGTTCTTACCGGCGCCCGGTTGGGAAGAACCTTGCATTTCTGAACTTTGATTTCAACCGGCACTAGAACCGGCAATTTCAATGGCTTTCATTCGCGCAACGCGGCCGGGCCGCCGCCCGACGCAAACCCTTGGCCGCAATCGCGCGTGGCCGGGCCGTGGATCTGACCGGACGAGGAGATTGTCGCGATCGAGGCCAGTGTGATGGAATCCGGATGCCGAGCTCGACGTGACGATTCTGAACGCCGGGCGTGGAGGGTAGGGAGGGGCTCTGCCGAGCTCGTTGCCGATCCGCCCTTTGCATGGGATACCCACGCCCCAACTTACGGATACACAATCAGCTATAGAGAAGCGACCCGTGGCCTTCCGTATTAAGAATCCTGAGAAAGGTGCGCTGGCCCACGAGGTGGCCGCGCTCTGGCCTCACGGAGGCCGTGCACGCCCCGCTCGCTCACGAGCTCGAGCGGGAGCAGGGCACCCCTTCCCTGGTCGAGGCTGGCGTCCAGTTCTGCCGCGACCTGCGCGCAAAGGGCCATCCAGCCAAAGGCCAACCGGCCGATAAGGCGTTCCGCGACAGCCTTTACGAGGATGGCTGATGTTCATCGATGCCTCGGCACTGACGGCGCTGCTCATTGATGAGACCAAAGAACTTCTGGCGCGCCTGCAAACGACGGGACCCGCCTGACCTCGCCGCTGGCGGTGTAGGAGGCTGCCGCGCGGCGCGCGGGTGCTTGACCTGCGGATCAGCGAGGCAGCGGAGGCCGTCGAATCCTATTCTGCGTTCGTCGACATCGAGATTGTGGCGATAGCCGCGTCGCGCCGCTGATCTGTCACGAGCAACTGCTCGTCTGGCCCGTCCTGCAGTCGATGCTCCAGTCGCCCGACGTGCTTGTCGCGATTTGCAACGACTGGTGGATCGCCGGAACCAACGTGCTCGCGATTCAGAGCGCCAGCACCGAAGCCTGGCCTCTTCGGGATGCCGGTCGTGCTCTCGTTCAACACGTGAAGGGGAATCATCATGATCGATGCCGCCACCATTCATCAATGCGCCGATCCGGGTCTGAAGCCCGCGATCGTCGAGAAATTCATCCGCGCGGTCGGGTCGCCCGATCCGCTCGCCGTCACCGTCCGGGCTGCAAACCGCGTCATCCTGGTGACATTGCTCAAGACGCCGGATGACGCCATGGAGCTGGTCCGCCGTTACGTCGGCCAGGCGATGGTCCGCGTCGGGGTGACCCAATATCCGGATATCCGGCCGGGCTCGGCGTCACCGAGCTCAAACCCGATCTCGTTGACGCCTGCGCCAATATCAGGATGGGTACCGCGCTGTTTGGCAAGGTTTATCGCATCGTCACCAAATGGTATGGCGCGCCGGTCGACGACGCGTTCGGCGATGCGATCGACGCCTGGAAGTGCGGGTATTTCGACAGGAAATATGTATTCGACGAGCCCGATCCCGGCAGCCTGCCAGCCGGCAAGGGGGCGTCGGACGCTGGCGGCAAGCTCACGGACGACGATGATGCGCGGAGGTCCGCGAACAGTCCAGACAATGGGACCCCGCAGGACAAGAAGTCGGATGATCCGAACAAGGCGGGCATCAGGATCGATCTGACCGGCATTGGCGTCAGCAAGCCGAAATAGGCCTTCGCGGATAGCAACGACCTCGGCTGGAAAGCCAGGGTCTCTAGGTTTTCGCGGCCAAGAGCAGCATCTCGGTCTGGGCCGTGGCGTAAAGTGTTCGCCAGGACTCCCGCAACTCCGGGGTGAAAGAGGCGCCGAACTTGCGCTCAAGGCTCCACAACAACGCCTCGCCCATTGCGACATAGTCCGATGGCTGAACGCCAAGTCTGGCGTGGCTGTGACCTAGAAGCGTGATCAGCGGGAACGTCGGACTCTTGTCGAGCGCGGCGACCAGCACCGTGATCATATCCAGCACTTTCAACCGCTGCCGCTCGATGTCGCCGGCGAACAGGTCTCTTGCACCGGGCGCTAGTTCGACGAACCGGCTGTAACACAGGTCAGCGATGTCGCGACGGATCGGCCACATCGCGTCGAACGATATCCTTATGAGGTCGACCTGCTCGGGCGTCATTGGTCAGACGAGCAGGCTCGTAAAGAATGGTTCGGTGATCTCGGCGACTGACGGCTCCTTCTCGTCAGAAGTGACGACGGTGACAAATTCGTGTTTGCAGTTCCAGCAGCGCCAAAGATCATGGACTTCGTGCGCATTGACGCGTTCATGCCAATCGAGGTGGACTAACCCAGAATCACAGCGAGGGCATTTTCGTGATGTCGTAGTGAGATTGATGCCATGTGGAACCTCGTTTCCCATGTGCAGATAGATCCTTACGTCGTTGTCTCTCGAAATGACCCTCGTCAGTGATTGCTATCTTGAGAGACGAGCTGCGCCCTAGGATTATCCGGCTGTCCGCTCCCTCGCGCGATCGAACGCTCCCGTTCTGGCGAAGATCAATATGTCGCTACGACCGCGCCACCCCAGCGGTAGTTCACACGGACCACACCAATGTCGACGTCCTGACCAATACGGGCGGTCCCTGCAAGAGCGCCCGCCGGAACACCCACCATTCCGGTTGAAAAAAAGAAGTCCACGTCCCGATGACCCATGAACAAGTGGTCGTACTCAACGCCGATGGACCAGTTCGGAGCGAAGCCAAATTCAAGGCCCGCCCCTATCGTGCCGCCCCAACGGGTTTCGCTGCCGTTATCGATGGTCAGCCCAGTCGCAAAATCGAAGGCCCGGTATCTGTCGCGGACGACCGCAGCGCCACCTTTCACGTAGAGCAGCACGTTATTCCAGGCGTAGCCAACCTGGCCTGTGAACAGGCCGAACGCATCAATCTTGGTTTCATCCTGGACGCCTGCGAAAGCTAGGTTGGCATTGGAGCCCTTGAAATCGGCCCAGTTGCCCTGCGCCTCCAGGCCGAACACTGAGTTCGCTATTTGCGAGCGGTAGCCGATTTGACCGCCGACCGTGCCTCCTGTCGCATTATGGCACCCCATGGCAAGGGGCGGAGCGACGACCACGCCGCCGGTGTTGACCACATCCCAGCACTGACGCGCAGAGCCACCACCGCCATTGACGCCGACGTTGAAGCCGCTCCAATCGTAGATCGGAGGTACCATCGGGGGCGCTTTGACGTAGGGCCGCGCGGCCAGATCAGCGGCAGAGGCAGGAGCAGCCAGCGCGATGAGGGCTACTGTGCTCAGCAGGAGTTTTTTCATTCTTCTGGACCCAGTTTCGAATCAGCTTCCCTGACGGTGTATCGATGACGATTGGCATGTGTCCGTCTCCTCTATCAATTGCCAAGGTTGGTAGTTGACTGGGGCCTTGAGCGACCGGTGTCAGGCCAGCGGCGGATGCTGTCTGCCGACTAATGATCAAGAGGCTCGACACAAAAATGTCTAATCGCCGTTGTCCCTCCCGCTGTGCCGCTTCAAAGCCTCGGGCGATTACGGGGCTTTTTGTGAGTCTCGCGCGATTTTACGTTGAAGCGTAGCGGTCGCCGCTGCCGCGCCGCTGTGCCGAGGGGGCCTCGACCATCGCCTGTTTGCCACGCACAATTTCGCGACACATCCCGGCGCGGCGCCGCTCACCCTTGTCGGTGTAGTCGCGGATATCGAGTGCCCAACGCGCAAAGACCCGATGCGTGTGCGCGCCATGCTGAATTCAACCCCGGGGCAGCAGCCGAAAAGAGGCGTGGATCGGCAAGCCATGGGTATTGGTGGCCTTTCCAACGGCGATGCCGGCCCTTCCTTCCGTGTATCCCATCTGTTATATACGGATACACGATATCGTCTAGAGGAGCGCGCCATGGCCTTCCACATCAAAAATCCCGAGACGGATGCGCTGGCCCGCAAAGTGGCGGCGCTGAAAAAAATCGGCCTCACCGAAGCGGTGCACGCGGCACTCGCCCATGAGCTCGAGCGCGAGCAGGGCAAGCCGTCTTTGGTCGACCTCGGCGTCCAGTTCTGCCGGGACCTGCGCGCCAGGGGCAATCCGGCGAACGGCCAGCCGGCCGACAAGGCGTTCCGCGACAGCCTGTATGAGGACGCCTGATGTTCGTCGACGCCTCGGCGCTGACCGCGCTCCTGACCAACGAGGACGAGGCGCGCGAACTTTTAGCGCGCCTGCAGCAGACCGGAACGCGTCTGACCTCGCCACTGGCGGTGTGGGAGGCGGCAGTCGCGGTGGCGCGGGTGCTGAATCTTTCGGTCGGCGCCGCCGCGGAGGCGGTCGAAGACTATCTTGCGTTGATCGAGATCGTTGTGGTCGCGGTGCCGCCGGAGACGGCGCGCATCGCGCTCGACGCCTTCGACCGGTTCGGCAAGGGCCGCCATCCAGCGAGCCTCAATTTCGGGGACTGTTTTGCCTATGCCTGCGCCCGACATCTGGGCCAGCCCTTGATGTTCAAGGGGGGCGATTTTCCGCAGACCGATATCGAGGCTGCCTGACGCCCCGCGGCGCTCGGCGGCGGCGCCAGCGTCCGACCGGCGCCGCGGCGGGGAGGGGACTTTTTCTTCCGGAAAGGGGGCCGGCATGGGGATGCGATTTCTCGCCGATCTTACGCTTGGCGGGTGCGATTTCCGGCGTCCGGATGGCCAGACTCGCTGATTTGCGATTCTGTGTCCAACCCTATCGATAACGGGTAATTTTCGATAATGAGAGTGACACGCGAGGACACATCGCTATGGCGCAACGTTTCGATGCGTCACGTTGTCAGAGTATTGCACCCCCGCTAACAGATCCCCGATCAGCTGCTTTGGGACGCCCTCGCCGCCGCCGAGGATTCTTGGGCCCGCCTCGACGAGCGCCTCGCCAAAAGCCCGATCCGCGAGGGCTGAATCAGCCGGATTCATTTCGCCGACGCTTCTGGCAGTCTGTGGCTCGAACGCGAGCTCGTCCATCTCGAAGATCTCGTTCTCCACGACGCTCACATGGACGTCCGCTCGGACCCACGAGCCCACCCGCGCGTACGCCGTGTTGCGCGCGTCGGCGGATCGCCGAGGCCAAGCCCGACTGGGCCCTGTCGGCGGCCGCTTCGCCGGGCTGTGCGGCCGGGAAGGAAATGGGGACCGGGACGAGGAGGCCGCGTCGAGAGGCGAGAGCCTGGCGTCGATGTGGACAAAACAGCAGACGATGAGGACGCTGTGTCGTTCGCGGATGCTAGAGCATGATCCGGAAAAGTGTGAGGCGGTTTTCCGAAAAGATCATGCTCAAACAACAACCTAAAGCGCGATGACGATTCATCCTCATCTCATCGCGCTTTAGAAGACCTTGTGGCCCATGTCCGCGCAATGGTTCGCCAGCGCCTGTTGCGGTCCGGTGCGGCCGACTTCGACGGTTGCCCCATTGCTTGACCGGCAAGGCGACGCGCTCTTTGTCATCGTGCCTCATCCAGCTCGGGCTCGGCCCGACAGCGGCCCGCGGGCTGCCGTCGGCGACAAGGACTATGCCAGCAAAGCCAACCGTCAAGCCGCTGGCGTGGCATCATTCCCATGATCTCGCTCAATACCAATCGGGGAAGCCACCTTGGATCTACAGGGAGCCGCGCCCGGATCGACACCGCCTAGCGTGGGACATTGGCCTTACAATTATAGTGCGCTCCGGCGAGCCCCATCTTGGTGCAAACCTCCTTCAGTACATCCTTGGGAGTCGCCCAGGTCGGGTCCCAGTTTTCCTGGTCGTAGCGAACGTCCTTGAACAAATCCCACATGATAATCCCGACTTGACCGTACTTCACCGTCCCATCGACGAGCTGCGTCAGCTTATCTTTGGTCAGGACCAGATTTCCGGTCGCCGGCTGACCCACCTCAAAGCCGACGGTGATCGGAGGTGATATTAGGAGTTTGCGAGGCTGGATCGACGCTTTCGCATGGGTTCGCGACCCGGAGAGTTTGACATGGGATGTCGTTAACCCGGAATCCGCCGGAAGCCCCCCGCCGGTCTTCAGCCAGGTGGCGAACTGGTTGTAGTAGAAGTTTACCTGTCCGACGAGGTCGCAGGGGATCTCGGAATCGGGATGATCCCCGTCCCTGCAACCCCGTTCGCCGAGGTCGTATGACATGATTCCGACGTAGCTCAGCTTGTCGATCTCCTCCTTGTAGAGCAGGGCAGTGTTGTAGATCAGCCCATATAAGTTTCCGCCCCACCAGGCGCCGCCGTAAATGCCCGAGTTCGACGCGACGGTGCCCCAGTTGGCGGACATATTGGGGATCCCGCCGGTCGCAGGCGCTGCGGTACTCAGCTTCAGCGAAGGGTTGATGCTTTTGATCGACCTCTCGAGCGACTTCAGAATCGCCGCGAACTTGTCCACCGTCGCCGGCATGGCACGTGCATATTTTTCGGAACCTGGGTTGACCTCCATCTGAGGATTATAGACGTCCTCGCCCAGGCCGAGCTGCTTCAGCTCAGCGTCGCTCAGCCGCTGAGGGACTCCATTTTCGACGGGTGGAACGATCGTGTCGGGATTGAGCGTCCAGGATTTGGCATTGATGTCGGCATGCCAGAACTCTTCATAGTCGACATCGATGCCGGCGGCGCCCAGATCGTTCGCGAGATCAACAATGTTCTTGTATGCACCCTCGGCTGCACTGCCCGTGATATTGCTTTCAAAGCGGGGGATAGTCTTGGATGGATTCGGAAAAACATCGTATACTTGGTCCACAGGGCCGCATGCGTTTTGCGTTCTCGCCGTCCTGTCGTAGATGTCGGGATGGCAACTGAAATTCCAACCGCCGACCGAGATGTAGGTTTGAACGCCGTGGGCTCTCAGGTTCGCGAGAATGCCCTTTAGCCTCTTGAAGTCCGCTGCCCCATCTGTAGTTTCCTTGGGGGCCTCTTTGCCTTTGAGGCAGATATATCCGAACAGTCCCGTACAGGTCAGGCTGTTTGGCGTGTATTTGGTAAGACTAGGCTGTACGAACGACAGCATCAGATTGTTGAAGTTCGAGCCCTCGGCGGCGATCTTATCGCTGAGCTCCTTCAGGTTCTCCAAGCTTGCATAATAGGCGGGCGTGCCCTTCTTGGCCGAGGGGCCGCTTAGGTAATAGGCCGAGATTTCTGGCGCTGCCACTGCATACTCAGAAAGACCAGATGCAAACGCGGCCGACAACAGGACCAACCGCAATGTCATAGTACTCACGAGGTGCCTCCTTTGACCAGATCAACGGCGGATCGCCGTTGCGACGCACATCGGTGCGCCATTGCTGCGCGATACTAGCTTGACACGCAGGAGCAATACCAATGCACGCGCACCGCTTGCCGTTTGACGACGCATGGCGATGTCGAAGGCGCCGTCGTGGTTCGGCGAACTCACCGGCCCAATCGTTGTAGCGGAAAATGACCTCGCCGTCGGCCGGGCTACCGGTCGAGGACGCCAGTCCCGATCGAGCTGAGCGTCGTGCGATCTGCGCGTAGCAGGGTGCCAGGAGAAGATGTTTCTTCGCGTTCCTCTTGTACTCCTGGTCGTGGTTCTTGCCGCCCTGCGGGCCGCGCTGGAGTGTCCCGCCAACTGCGCCCATTCGGTGGCAACAATGGTGAGCTTTGTCCATTCTTCATCGTGAGTCGGTCTTGATGGCCTCCTCGAGGGCATCGGCTTCCTTTTCGTCGACATGTTCAGCGAGCCTGATCATAGAGTCTCCTCGGTTCGAGCCACAGTGTGGTGCGCTTGCTGGCGGCAAAGACAACGAGGTTGGGATAGTTCTGAGCTTGAGGTCTTCTCCGGCGGAAAGCGGGCACTATTTCTGCAAGGTCGGTAGGATCGTCGCCTTTGCCTGGATACTTCAGGGCTTGTTGGACCTCATCTTGTCCGAGCGAGCACACAGTGAAATCGCTTGAAAGTCTGCCAGGGCATGATCCACAGCGCGCGATCTCGCGTTGAGCCCTTTGAGGCCCGGAGGGGATCTAAAAGATCACCTCTTGAGCCCTTCAAAAGGGGCCGAATTGGATCTAATTCGTAAGCATTTGAATTTACAAGAGAATTTTTCTAGATCCAGCCTCTTGTAGGATGTCAGAAGTTCTCCTATGTTTCTGACACTGGAGTGAGCTATGACCTCCCTGAGCACCCGGATTTTGGAAATTACCAAAGAACTGCCCGAAGGCGCGCCCATTGCTGCCAAGGCGCTTTTGCATCTTGGAAAGCGTGCTGCCGTCGATCAGGCTCTTTCGCGTCTTGCCGAGCGAGGAAAACTTCTGCGCGCAAGGCGAGGGATATATTTGCGTCCGGTCGAAAGCCGTTTCGGGGTTAGAGCTCCGTCGGTCGAAAAGGTCGTTGAGGAAACCAAGGCTCGCAGTGGTGAGACCATTGTTTCCAGCGGCGCTGCGGCGGCCAACCACCTCGGTTTGACAACGCAGGTACCTGTTCGTCAGGTTTATTTGACCTCCGGTCCCTCTCGCGAGCTGCACCTCGGCAAGCAAATTGTGGAGCTCAAGCATGCGCCGTGTTGGCAGCTTACCCTAGCCAACCGACGTGCAGGTGAGGTAGTGCGTGCACTTGCTTGGGTTGGTCCCAAGACTGCAGCACGAGCATTGCGGTCCGTCAGGCAGAAACTGACCCCAACCGAAGTGCGCGAACTTAAGTCTGCCGCGTCCTGGTTGCCGACTTGGCTTGCCAGGCCGGTAAGCGAACTGCGTGCCTGACAAGTTCTTAAATCTCTCTGATGCCGAGCGTCGTGAGGCGCTCGGCGTCGCTGCCTCCAATTCAGGACGCCCGGCACATCTTCTCGAAAAAGATGTCTGGGTTGTTTGGTGCTTGAACGCACTCTTTTCCTCTCCATTGGGAGAGCACCTCGTCTTCAAGGGCGGAACGTCCCTTTCGAAGGCTTACGGCGCAATCCGCCGTTTCTCGGAAGACGTCGATCTCACCTACGACATTCGGGCGATAGCTCCGGATCTGGTGAACACAAGCGATGACAATCCGGTCCCTCAGACCCGCAGTCAGGGCAAGAAGTGGAGCGCCCAGGCCCGAGAGCGCCTCCCGGTCTGGGTCAAGGAAGAGGCGCTGCCGGTTATCAATCAGCGCCTGAAAGACGACAAGCTCAACGCAACGGCTGAAGCCAAGGACGACAGGATTTTCGTCAGGTACGATCCCTTGGAGACCGGGAGCGGCTATGTGAGCCCCGCTATTATGCTCGAATTCGGCGCACGATCGACGGGCGATGCGACGCTGTGCTGATCTTGAGAAGCGAGCGAACAAGGTTTCGAGATAAAGAAAGCTGCGGCCGATGGGCAGTAAAGTAAGAAGCGCGAGCGCGCTTCTCCTCCCCGAACCGTACGTGCACCTTTCAGCGCATACGGCTCTCTGTTCAAGCTTGGCCCATGGCCATAGCAACATCATGATAGTGCGAGGTGACAGTGCTGCGGGCTTCCTTTGGGAGCATGGATGGATTTTCCTCCGGATTGCGCCACCGGAACTGCGCCTTCGGGCTTGAGACAAGCCGGTAAAGTGCTTTTCCGTCGGTCCCGCCGCGTTCATTCCGACCAAACACGAGCTAGGTTTTCGCCTTGCCCGGTTCCGGGGTTCGGTACCATTTTCAGCATCAAAGGTTTTGATGCGAGATCGGTATTTGTGCCCAAGCCAATTCGCCATTTTCCAGAATACGACATGGTCGATGCGCCGGAAACGGTGTGGACGCTTGATTCGGCAACGGCGTACTAAGCGGAAGCCGCCGCCGGCTTGGCTTGGACAAACCGGCTCGGCGGCTTCGCAAATGATCGCGCTGGGTCGGGCCGCTATACTCTGTTCGAAACAATCCACGCCGGTGCAGCACAGCGCGCCCGAAAAGGGTGCCGTTTCGACCAGCAGCGTGCCCGACATGCTACGGTAGATATCCGATTGCCATGATCGGCAGGATGCCGACCGCAAATCTCAATTCGTCAATTATCAAAGTCGCCTTTGTGCAATCTTGGCAGGCTTCGCACCTGATTGGGCTTTTTCGAGCTCTTCTTAACATCGATCGGGAGGTCGACGGGCGGGGCCGGCAAGACCCATGGCTAGGGCTCTATCGGGCGTGGCGGCGGGATGAACTGGCAGACACCGTGAAGCTGACTTTAAGATTCATGACCAGCCAAACTGCCCTAATGATCCGTATGCGTATCATCATCGATAGGAAAGATATGTTTAGGATTCACCCTTGACTGTGTTTTTTGATCTGTTTACATATCATTCAGCAGCAAGATGATCCGAGAACATATCATGGCCTCCATCCCAGATCCATTGCTCAAGGACCTCGGCCTGCGCTTTCGCAAAGCCCGCTTGGCCGCTCGCTTGTCACAGGAGCAAATCGCCCAGCGTGCCAATATCAGCAGGCCTCGATATCGGGACATCGAAACGGGTGTTGCCGCCGCCCGTGCAACGACGCTCGTCAACGTCGCGCGCGCCCTCGGCATGGAGATGATGCTGATCCCGCAGGCGATGGTGCCCGCCATTCAGTCGATGCTGCAACCCGCTGCCGAGGATGATGATCGTCCCGCGTTCACGTCTGACGCCGAAGTGGAGGAAGGATCATGAATCGGGCTCTCCTCGCAGCTGAACGTATCCAATCGCTCGATATCTCATTGAGCGGTCTTGCCGTCGGTACCCTCGTCCGAACGCCGGGTGACTACAACGCATTCAATCTTTTGCCCGCTTACCGGAGCCTGAATAACCCGCCGGTCTTCAGCCTGTCGCTTCGCTCAGCGGATGGCAGCCTCCGTAGGGATCCCAAACCCATACGCGGCGCACTGCCGCCGTTCTTTGCGAACCTGCTGCCCGAAGAGAAACTGCGCGAGGCGATGGAAAAGCACCACGCGGCGTCAGTAAGACCTGGAAACGTGCGACATTGCGCCCCTAAAGATCGTTGCGTTCCGCGCGCTTGCCAGCCATGTCGCAATTTCGCCGGAGACCAGGCGGCAGCGAAAGCCGACCTATGGCGCGCCTATCAGGGATGCGCTTGTGGCTCTGTGGGAAGCCTCGGATCTGCGGCAAGCGGCTCAGGGTAATGATTCCGACGTTGCTGCCTTCGCTGGAGCGGCATGGCCGGCTCAAGCTCGATCAGACGGATCGAGCGTTGGTGCTCGGCGTCAGCGCAGCCACGATTGATCGCCTGCTGGTCGAGACCAAAACGGCCGCGACCGGCGGTAAGCGCCGACGGGTCGGCTTTTATTCGGCGGTACGGCGGGAAGTTCCGATCCGGACGTTCAATGACTGGCACGATCCACCGCCGGGGTTCTGCGAGGTCGACATGGTGGCTCATGGCGGCACATCTGTAGCTGGCTCGTTCATTCAAACGTTGACGATGGTCGACGTCGCGACTGGTTGGACCGAATGCATGCCGCTGGTGACGCGCGAGCGCGGCCTCGTCGTGCGAGCCATGGAGCGCTCACAGAACCTGTTTCCCTGGCTCATTCGCGGCGCCGACTTCGACAATGACAGCGCGTTTATGAACGATGTCGTCGTGCCCTGGTGCGGCACGCAAAAGATCGAGGTGACACGTTCGCGCGCCTACAAGAAGAACGATCAGGCTTTCGTTGAGCAGAAGAACGGCGCGGTCGTCCGGCGACTCGTGGGATACGGTCGCTTCGATGGTGTCGAGACGACGCGCGTGCTTGAACGTTTGTATGCTGCATCTCGGCTGCACACCAACTTCTTCCAGCCGTCCTTCAAGCTGAAGGTCCAGCGACGCGAGGGCGCGAAGGTGATCAAGCGCTATCATGTTCCAGCCACGCCCGATGAACGAGCACTGGCGCATGCGAGGTTGAGCAAGGTCGTCAAACGGCGTCTTCGAGAGCTTTATCGTATGCTCGATCCCGTGGCCTTCTGGCCGAGATGCGAGACGCCCAGGCGGAGCTCGGCACGCGCGTCGACGCCCGATCGGGCAGGCTCGCGGCGGCAACCAGCCCACCGGCCCCGGCAAAGAACGCAGCAGCGTTCGCGAAGGGGCTCGGTAATGACGTGCATCTAGGGGAGCAGCGCATCATCCATCGGCGCATGCGCAAGCCATACAAAAAACGTATGAGAATGCCATCAATGCTCGATCCGCACCTCGCCGACATCGAGCGCTGGCTGGCGGTCGAGCCCCGTCTGACCGCGCTGGCAATTCTCGGTCGCCTCGCTGAACAACGCCCCGAACAGTTCGGTCCGCCACAGCACACCATCGTGCAGCGCTTGTTGTGATCGCTCAGACGCAAAGCAGCCGAGACGATCATCCCGCGCATGGCTGAAGGTGCGGCACTGGCCGGTGATCCCGGGACTGGGGCCGCCGCTGCGTGTGATGGGCACTCCGCGACGTCCCCAGTCCCTCCGATCCTGAGCGCCATGACGCAACCTCGGACCGGCCGACAGTCGGAGCTACATCCGTCAACCGAAAGTAACATCCTCAGGTGAGGCAATACGGGGGTCAAAATTTGGAAGCCGATTGACACTAGGTTCGCTCCATGGATCCGGATGTGACGCTTCTGGCGCTAACCGGCTCCTCGATCGTCATCTACGCCCCGACGATGCCGACGGGGTTCGCCATCTTGACCTGCGTGAAGTTGCGGTGGCGGTTGTTCAAAGCCTTGAGTTTCGCACAATCGATCGCAATCGCTTGGGGTCTGTAAGAGGTCCATTTGCCGGCACAACGCAACGAACCCGATCCGACATCCCGGTCTCGTCGATCAAAGCCTCAATTGCTCGAACCAGAGACCCTTTCGGCTCCAGCGGCTGAAGCGGTCGTAAATCGACGCGTAGGACCGTATTCCGGCGGATAATCCCGCCAGCTGGCCCCAGCATGTTGCGCGATCCCGCAGATCACCAGCCAGTCGTCCGCCCGATGCGCGCCACGCCGTCCAGATGGCAGTAGGGCTTCAAGGCGCTTCCAGTGCGCGTCGCCCAACGAGTAAAGCTGCTTGCGCATCAAGGCCTCCAACAATCGAAGTAGTACCCGCATAAGAATCCTTGTTGTGTCCACTCCATGCCATGCGCCGGAGCGGGGCTGTCGCATCTCCGACGTGTGTAAGAAGTCTCACCACGACCTAAGCAACCACTCTCAGCAAGTCCCCGCAACAATCTCCATCCAGGCCGGATTTTCAGCGACGCCTCAATGGTACAACACTTGCTATTCTCAAGCGGAACTCCAGTCCCAAGCTCTGGAGAAGCACATGCACAATGTCGTCTGCATCAAGCAGGACCTCGAACATCGCGAACTGTCGGGAAAATGCTGGTGATCCCTGCAGAGCACAATGAAAGCCGAAATGCCTCCCGAGACCTGGCTTTTCATGTGTTCGCTTGGCCCCGCGGCTTGCCACGGCAAGAATGTAGGATGCAAACTAAGCTCGGCGTGAAGTGCAGGGAGTCTAAATGGACAAAGCCGCAAACATTGAATGAGGTCCAAATTAGTCTAGTCGAGCAATCGCGTGAAGTCCGCAATATAGGTTAGCAACCCTTGAATCAAAGAGTGGAGCGCACGGCAGGCCTAGTACCCATTGATCGGGATCCTAGAGCCCGGAAAGAAGCCAGCAAGATGCGCAAGTTGCCGATCTTGAAAAGCCTTCACCTTTTCGAGGCGGTCGGCGAGTTTCCAAGCTTCTCAAAGGCAGCTGAAGCACTAAGCATGACTCACGGGGCCGTAAGCTATCAGATGCGCACTCTCGAAGATTGGTTTGGGAGGAAGTTGTTCATTCGCCACAAGTCAGGGGTGCGGCTTACGTCCGATGGCGAACGGCTCAAGCGCTGCTGTGCGGGCGCGTTCGCAATGCTTGAGCATGGATGCTACGAACTGCGAGGGCGCGATATCGGAAGCTCCGTAGTGGTGGGGTGCTCATCTACATTTCTATCGCACGGTCTCTTGCCTCGGATTGGTACATTTCGGCAAGCGCATTCGGATGTCGAGTTTGATTTCAGAACGGACGCCGATCCAAACTCGGTGACTGTTGGTGCCGTGGACGTATTGTTTGTTTGCGGTGTATTGAAGCAGCCGCATCCCGTTGATGCGGTACACGTATCCAATGAGACAATTGGCCCAGTATGTGCGCCGACTGCGCCCTACCTGATGAAAAGCCCAGAAGATATGTCGTCAATTCCCTTACTACACGAATCGCCTAAGTTGGAAGCGTGGAACGAATGGGCTCGGGCGACTGGAATGTCCTTGCGTTTATCTCGTGATATTGTCTTCGATACATTTTCGCTAGCTATCGAGGCGGCGAAGAGCGGGCTTGGGGTTGCGATATCGCCGGAAGTGCTGGTCAGAAGCAACCTTGAAAAGGGAGAGCTTGTGGCGCCGTTCGGCTTCACGCCCGTCAAGCGGTCAATTTACATGCTTGTCAGCGACCATGCACGAAGAAAGCCGGCAGTCAAAGAGTTTCGGTGTTGGGCGATTGCAGAAATACTCAGCTCAAAGGTCCGAGAATCACCTCTAACGAGGTGCAAACTAGAAGAAAAACATCCTTATCGAGATTTCGGGTGAAGCTGCTTCATTCGTCGGGTTTCTTGTCCTCGCGCCTTCCGCCACCTATGCTAGGTATGTGGTTCACGCGCGAGGACCAAAACGGGGTCATTTGCCCGCGAGGAGAGGGGCGTAATCGATGGTTGATTGTACATGCGATGCAACCTGCAGGAGGTCGATCATGGTGCTTCGATCATGCCGTGGTTATAACAAGCCCGAAGTCCGCACGCGGCAGAGCTTGCGTTCGATGGCATCGCACCGTTGGCAGCTCACTCTGTGATTTTTTCGATAGCTGGCGGAGGCGTGTACGGCCCGAAATGTGCTTGCATCGATCAGATCCTCACGGATGGGGTTCCGGAAATCCGTGACGCACAACTAAAAGCTTAAGGATCGCAAGCGGATCGTCGACATAGGCTCGGCCATTCACGAATTCTGCCTTCGGTGGTACACCACTTCCCTTCTCCATAATGAGGACGGGCACCGACTGATGATCGACGTCGAGCCTCTCGATAAGCTCAGCCCTCGGCCGCGGCCAAGCAACTCGACGAACCTCGAGGTTGGTGCTCCGGTCTGGGAATGCGGATAGAACCCCCTCTATCAGGGCACAGTGCCAGCAGTAGAATTCTTTGCCTGGAAATGCCGGATCTTCAAAAGGCGGTTTTAGAAGAAACAACTGATCCCGTGGCATCTGATTGATCTCGGACCTATCGCTCGATCGTGCGTGATATTTGCGAGTGTGTAGTCTGCGTTATGGCCAAGGTTGCGACGCCGAAGGCGAGAAATGCGCTACCCGCACACATCAGCACTATGTTCCCGAAAGCAAATTCATCACCCAGAATCGAGAAGAGGATTCCGTTGCCTGCGATGCCACCGTACATGCAACATTGAAACAGGCCGGAAAGACGCCCGGCGCGATCCGGTGCCACTGACGAAACCATGTGCGTATGGGCAGAAACCGCGAATGTTTGGCCCAGGCCGAGCATCGCGCTGCTGGATGCGACCACTAAAGGCAGGCCAGCATCGAGTGACATGGCCACCAAGGATGCCGACATGAGCGCCGCTGCGTAGGCCATCGTTGGCAAGGCTCCTAACCGCTCGAAGAGCGGCTTGACGGATAGCGCACCTAAAAAGCCGCAAGCGCCATTCGTCATGACAATCGTCAAGAGTACGCGTCTATCAAGCACTCCTCCAGTCGTGGCCCGTATTGCGGGGTAGACGTTGATGATGCCCGCCCCAAGATTAAGAAGACAAACTGCAAAGAGGGCTGGATAGAGCGGTTTCAAATCCAAAATGGTTCCGGAGGGGAGCGTTCCGGCGGTACCGGCGGACTTCGTTGAATGTTGCTTGAGAGCGAATAGCACAATCAGGGAAAGCACAAGTGCCGCAATGTTAAAAGCCAGAACTCCGGACAGGCGCAATTGACCAACGAGCATGGCGCCTGCAAACATTCCCAGAAGATATGTGAGCCACTCGATATTGGTAATATTTCGCAGCACCGAGATCATACCGTCTTCTGGCGTGATGCGCCGAAAGAAAGCGACTTGGGCCGACATGTAGACGGGTTGGACCAAGCTCAAGACCGCGATCGAGACGTAGGCTGAAACGGTATCGATCTCGATTGAACCAAACATGGGAAGAAGCGCAAGAATGCGTATGACATTAACGCTTACCATGATGGTCCGTGGATCACCTCTGTCGACCAGGGGCGATAGAAAAAGGCTACCGAGCATGATAGGTACAAAAATTACAGCAATTCCAACGCCCGCCGCCCCCATACTGGATTGAAGGAGGCCGATCAGGATGCCGATCCTGAATGCCCAACTCCCGATCTGAGTGATAAGATAAGACAGAAATAGGAGTTGCCGTGTGCTCGGTCGGGCCATCGCTCAGCCCACCCTTGCACTGTGGAGCGAACCTGGTTGCAGATGATACACGACATTCGACCATAGATCCGGACATGACGTCGACAGAAGGCCGCCGCATTCGATGACGTCCTCGGCTTGACCTTCAGTTTCGCAACCTGGGCCCCTGTGATCGATGGCGCGATCGCCGCTACCTCTGGTGAAGCATCGCCGCATCGAGTGCTGGATCGCGTTTAACTCGCGCAGCGCGTGAGTGTGGCCGCGAATTGCTGGTGAACTGGAAGAGATTGACTGCTCTCGGGATCTGCAAAGGAACGAATGCCGTGGTGCCGGTATGTCGGTACGGTGAAGCCCTGAGGATGCGACGGGCGCCTCAAGAGGCTGACGACATCGAGACATTCTGGCCGGCCTAGGTTCAGGTGGAAGGGGATTAGTGTAGAGGCAACCCGTCCGTTGGGACCTGCGAATCGTGTCGTCGATCGTCGGTAAGGCAAGATCAGCTCTTACAAGCTTGTCGGCGGCTAATAAGCGGTTTCCAAATGCGTCCATCTGGTCGTGATTGAAATAGTGCTTTATCGCTTCGGACGGACTCTGCCGGGTATCTCGACTGAGTTTCAATGTTGCGAGCGTCATTCTCTAAACACACTTATCGCAAAGCCGATCATTGGCAAGCGAGCCATTGCCCGGCTCGCTTGAAAATTCGCCGCGTGGAAGAGGTAGGGACTCCTCCCTCGCTGCACGCCAAGATCAGCTTGCCATCCTCATCTGGATATGTTCGCGGGTAGAGTTGTAGTCCGGGTCTCCGCCAATCTCGGCCGCGACGGTGGCATGGTGAAGCGACTTGTCTCGCTCACTCGCGTTAAAATACTCAATGGCCAGATTGTTGTGCGTGAGCGCGTGCCGCGGATTGAGTGCAAGTGCCCGAAGATAATGCGCGATGCTCTCGCCACTGTCGCCAAGCTCTGAATAAGCCAGGCCGAGGTTGCTTTGCAGATCTGCGCTTTGGGAGTTGATCTCGGACGCGGAGAGATAGGATTCGAGAGCAGCCTTCGCCTTGTCTTGCCCCATCAGGATGTTTCCCCTCTCGAAGTAGGCTCGCCATTCATTCGGCTTGATTGTAAGTGCTCTGTCGAGGTCACTGAGAGCGCCAGCGGCGTCTCCCACTCTGGCGCGCAATGTTGCCCTGTTGAGATGGGCTTCGTAATAGGGCGGGCATAACTCAATCGCGCGGGCATATGCTTCTAGAGCCTCTACTTCACGGCCGGGCACTCTGGAAAGCAAGTTTCCCAGGTCGTTCTGATACTCCCCATAGTAGGGGTCGTAGGCGATGGCCTCGCGCAGTTGCCTCTCGGCGCGATCGAGATCATGGACGTATTCATAGACCTGGCTGGTGTTGTAGATAAGAATCGATTGGTGAAGCTTGAAACGGTTGTCACCATAGACCTCTAGCATCTTCGCATGTCCTTCTGCGCAAAGAGCGAGCGCTTCATCGTATTTTTCCTGCCGTGCTTTAATGTAAGCATAAGCATTCTCGGCAAAGACCTTGATGTACTGATATTTGTCGTGGTCCTTGAGATCGCGTTCAATAGTTTTAAGATTGCGCACGGCATACTCTTCGGCTACCGTCAAATTGACCGGCTGCTGATAGCGCCCGTAAGTCATCGATTGGGCATAAAGAACGGTCGGTGTGTATCGGCTCTTGGGGAAGGTTTGGTAGAATTCATCGAGATAGGGAACCGACACCCGGCCGCAGCCGAGGGAATAGAGCACAAATGCCGCGCTGATGAATGCCGCGTTCACAGGGTCATCTCCTGATCCAAATGCGCGGAGCGCCGGATCAGCAAAAATCTCCCCGAAATAACTGAACCATATATCATAGAGACCGATGCTTTGCAGGATCTCACTCGGCTCGGCCACTAGTTCCAGCCGCTTGTATTTGTTCCTGATAGAGAGAGCATGAATCATGACGAGCGGTGCCTCGCCGGAAAAATATTGCTCCAGGCAGTCGCGTTGGCGCTTCTCGTGCAGCTGATCCGCAGTCGCGTGATCGAAAGTCTCATAATTTCGCTGCGCGATCAGATCATATGTCGTGCAATTGGACTCAATATATGATTGAAGAAGGCTGCGCCGTTCGTCGCCGGACAGACTCGCCAAATAGAGGTCCACGACCGCAATTGGGTCGAGATAGCCAATGACCGGCAATCCGGCCGCCTCACATTTAGTCAAAGCCTGCGCCATTAGCGGATTTCCGCGACTTGCCTCATAGATCTGTTGTCGCTTTTCCAGAGTGAGATCCTGACTAAGGATCGGCGCCAGCTCCTCCGGACTGTATCTGCCGAAATACAGTTCATTGGCACCAGGAAAGTAAAGGCGCTGTTCGTAGTCGATCAGGATGAATCGAAACAGACTCGCACCGCTCTCCAACCTGACGAGAAGTTTGATGAGGTTCTTGGCGGAATTGGACAGTGAAGACGCGCGGTCGATGACGACGACGCGCCTTTCGTTCCGCTCCCAAGCACATTCGATCAAAAACTCCGCTAATCCGACCAACAGCTTGTTTTGATATTCGTGATGGTAGAAGCGTGTGCGCTCCTCTTTTGTCGACGTGTTGGTCAGATCCTTAGGCACGGTAAAGCCGTCACTGACCATGAGAGGAAATAGCCGTTTTAAGGATTGCTGGTCCGCTTCAATCAGTTGCGGCTTGTTGTCGGCAGCCCATCTCAGTTCGTCGTCGACAACGTCTTGCAGACCCGCGAGGTAGCCGCCGGTGCGCCAGTCGCCATCTGTGATTGATAGGGACCAACCAGAGTTGGAGAGCGCCGTTTCGATCGTCGGCACTGGCGCCATGCCTGGTTCTGCCTTCAAAATCGTGATCGGACTGGCATCGACGGATGCTGAGATGGTCGAAGCAATGCGCGGCTGGATCAAATTAGACATTTCTGCTTTCCTGGTCCTGACACTAGGGAAGGTGGTTGAAAGACCACCTTCCCTAGCTTACTCCGCCGTACTTGTTACAAAGCGGGGTCGTTCAAGGCGACCAATCTCACAACCTTAGACCGTTCCTTTGTACGGAGTGGTGGTGCGGATAGTCGTCTTGATTTCGGCAACTTTCTTTTTCATCGCACTTTCCTTTCCTTCACGCATGAGAGACCGGGCAAATACTCGGTCAGTCATGCAGGTTGAGCATAGAGACTTACAGCGCGAATCCGGAACGAAATTCCTTCACGGCTGCAGCTAAAGAAATTAGCAGGTGCAAATGAAGTGGACCCTATGCTGAGGACCACTGGGTCCGGTTTCTTAAGTGGAACTGCTGCCGTTCGTTCTTGCCAATAACTTTACGCTACTCTTGCTTGCTGCTGTTGTGGCTGTGGGGATGTGGGCAACGCGCAGCGTTGTCCAAGCTTCTCGCTTGCGAGAAGCGTCATATCCACAGCCTCTTCGCCGAATGCGCCGGTGACACCGGCCCGCCAGACCGCCATCGGCGCGCGGTTTTCCAGCGCCTGATGAGGGCGCTGGAAATTGTAAAACTCGATCCATCGGGCGATTCCGGCTTTGGCCTCGTGGCCATCCGAATAACCCTTGAGATAGATGTCCTCGTATTTGAGCGAGCGCCACAGCCGCTCGATGAACACGTTGTCCATCCAGCGCCCGCGACCGTCCATCGAGATCCTGACGCCGGTGGCGGCCAGCGTGCCGGTGAAGGTGGCGCTGGTGAACTGGCTGCCCTGGTCGGTATTGAAGATCTCAGGCCGGCCGAAGCGTGCCAAGGCCTCTTCGAGCGCAGACACGCAGAACGATGTGTCCATCGTGTTCGACAGGCGCCAGGCCAGCACCGCACGGCTCGCCCAATCGATGATCGCCACCAGATACAGAAAGCCCTGGCCGATCGGCACATAGGTGATATCGGCCGCCCACACTTGATTCGGCCGGTCGATCGCCAGATGGCGCAGGAGATACGGGAAGATCTTGTGTCCCGGCGCCGGCTTTGTGGTTCTGGGCTTTGGTCCCAGCGCTGCGATGCCCATCTTGCGCATCAACCGCTGCACACGCTTGCGATTGATGCGACAGCCTTCGCCATTGAGCATTGCCGTCAGCCGCCGCGAGCCCAGGAACGGCCAGGCCGTGAACAGCTGGTCGATCCGCCGCATCAGCTCAAGGTCGTTGTCATTGGCCGGCCGCGGCGGCCGATATACGCTCGATCGCGCAACGCTCAGCAGTTGGCATTGCCGGCGGATCGACAGACTCTCATGATCGCGCTGAAGCAATCCTCGGCGATCCGGCGCGCTCATCTTCCGGACCTCCTGGCTAAGAAATCTCGCTCGACCGTCAATTGTCCGATCTTGGCGTGGAGCTTCTCGACCTCCAGTTCGTGGGCCGCCTCGCCATCCCGACCAGCGCCCGCGTCGAACGCCCGAACCGCTTGATCCTGAAGCTGCTTCTTCCAGGCGTAAATCTGGTTCACATGCACCTGGTAGCGCTGCGCCAGATCCGTCACCGTTGATTGTTCTCGCAGCGCCTCCAAGGCGATCTTTGCCTTCAGCGCCGCGTCGATTTTCCGTCTCGTCTTCTTCATGGTCCGCTCCGTTTATCAAAACGGAACGGCATCCGCACCACCTAAGCCGCTGGTCCAAAATCCGGGGTCCACTTCACAAAAGGGTAAAGACTCGTCGCTGCCGGCACTGAACGATGAGACCATCCTCGTCCCTCCGCCGCCGCTCGTTGATTCGGGACACGATGCTGACGTTCGCCGTCCGATGCGTAGCTGGGAAATTTGATCCTGACGAGACACGGGAAAACGCGCTTTAGTGAGCCCAGCGAGTAGTTTGTCGTGGAGTTCGAGCGCGACCGCCTGACGCGGCCTGGGAGCGAATGACCTCGCGGACGACCTCCGATAGGTCTCGGAACCTATGCTGCGATGGCTACAGCTACAACATCAGTCGTTCGAGACCGACGGCCCAGGAACAGCTGGTAGAGAGCAAAACGACCTGGCATCGTATGTCAGGTTTCCATCCTTGGCCTGTTGCCCTTAGCGCCAACCAGAAATAGGGACAATGCCGCCGGAGAAGCAGAACAAATCGTTGGTACGTTTCGGACAAAATTGAAGCGGCACGAATACAGTGACGAAATCAAGAACGCGTTCTGTACGTTACGTACAGACCTTTTCTTTTACTGGATCATCTTTTCGGCTACGCTGCGACTTGTTGACTTGGATCGAGCAGCGGGGGCGCTAGAAGATCGACAGCACTTATGAAGGTGAGATGCGCGAAGGCATTGTAAGTTACGTTGCTTGCTCCGACGACTTTCTGATGCGACAGGCGGCGTCCCCGTTTAGTTGTCCTGCCCGCGGATATTTGCTTTCTGCTTCCCCTCGATTGCGTCTTCTCTAAGACCTTCTCCGAGTAGAAAGCTCGTGCCTTTCGGCAGAGACGAGCTGATCGACAACATCAATCGGGAACTGGTCTCGAACGTCGGGGCTGCGCTTCGCGGCGCGCACTACCACCTTTCGAAAGCCTGGATATAGGACAAGCTAACGATCGCATGCTTATGCATGGCTGGTACAATAATTCTGGACTCCGCGCGCGAGGTAGTTGTATCGAGCAAGATGATCATCAAGATCAAGGAGCCCACCTTCAAAAATGGGCGCAGCTGCGAGAGAACCAGATCCTCTCCACTTATTTGCATCTGGTACGTTTTTTTCTGCAACCAAGACTTATATGCTGAGCAAATAACCAAATGAGTATCTACAGCGAGCCGGGATTTGTAATGGCGCGCGAGTATTCGACCTTAAGGCTTGGCGCGATCGGCGAGATCATGACGGCCGATCGCCACGGCCCGGACGCGCTCCAGGATGTTCGTGGCCGCGTGATTGAGCAGAGGCTGGAGAGCCTCTACGGCCGACGCGCTGCGGTCGAGGACCCGTTTTTCGGCTGCAGTCTTTCGGGCGCTCTGCCGGCTGCGCTCCGCGGCGAGGGCGCTCAATGAGGATCGACTGCGAGGTCCATGCCTTCCGGCGAGAGGCTCGGCGGGCCGTGCCCGTCATCGACGGCTCCATGGAACAGCTGGAAGGCGCCGCGCGCGATTGCGCGATCACCGGGCTGGTCCTGGTCCAGCCCGCATTCCTGAGCGGCGACCTGACGGAGCTGTTCGCCCAGGCGAGCCAGGCCCAAATGCCGGTGAGGCTCGTTCCGCCCCTCGTGCAACCACTAGCGCCTGAGGTCCTTCACGGGTGGGCCCGATCAGGCGCCGTTGGTTTGGCGTTAACCTTCGACGATCCCGATCCACTGGCCGAGTCGTTCGAGGCTGCCCTTCAGCTGGGCCTGCACCTGGAAGTGTCCGGCGGCCTCGAAGGACGTGAGCGCTTGGGCGGAGCTGCTGCTGGCTGACGGCCATCGTCTGGTGTTCCGTGGCTTTGGAGTTGCCGATAGCGCCCGCGATCCCGCCTGGGATCCACGCTTGGACCGGCTCCTGGCGCTCGCTAAAGGTGCCGAGGCGTGGGTGAAGCTGTCGGGGATCGGACGCGTCAGAGATGGCTGGGCCAAGCCAGCGGCGAATAGGATGCTGGAGGAGCCCGGGCCGGAACAGCTGCTCTGGGGCTCGGAGTGGCCGCACGTAGCGGCCGACCACGCCTATGCGCCATCCTATGCGCAGACGCTGGAGTGGCTTCAGGAACTCGTCCCAGACGAGGACGCTAGATGCCGGATCCTTGGCGAGACCTCTGCCGCCCTCTACAGATTTCGGCAAATCAGACCTGTAGACCTACGGAAATAACCAAATGAGCATCTCCACGGCAGGGCTCGAGTTCAGGGCTCTGTTGGCGCCGAAAAACACTTCGCTTGAGGGAATCGGTAGATGGAGGCGGTCCATCAAGGCTTTAGAACCCACACAGCAGTGCGCACAAGACCAGGACGGCGCAACACGGGAAGTCGCAGCGGCGTAGGTTGCGCTGTGGATGCGGGAATGCAGATTGCTGGTGGGGTTTTGGCTTAAGGGGCTGATGCTATGTCTGAGCGATTTCCAGTGTTCGAGGTTTTCTTAAATCAGCAGGGGCGAAGGTGGTTGTGGTCGGTCTGCACGACCGAAGGCACGCTGGTAATGAGGGGTTCAAGAAGCAGCCGATCCGCCGCCAGCTATGAAGCCAACAGAGCGCTTTTTCTATTGCTGCTGAACGCGCCGTATCGTTCGCGGCTTTCGGCTCGAGCGATCCAAGTTAACCAGGACGTTCGCGCGCGGCGCTCGCTTCCTCCCAACCTTTAGTGTCTTCGCTCAGGATGCCCACGAGGTGTGCCCAGACGCGATTACACCGCCGCGGAATGAAGGCGAGGTGTGGCAGTCCGAGTATTCCAAGTACGTGCCGTACCTGATCGCCCATAACCAAAAGAAGGCAAGATGGACGATCTGGAAGCTCGCCTGGCGGCGTTGGAAGCACGATGAAACGCGCTGCTTAAGGTTCCGGAGCGTCGCGCCACTTCGCTCCGGGCCGGAGCGGGGCGACGGCACCACCCGATCAGTTCCCGGCGATGTACCGGATAGCCGCGAAAGCGCCGATCACCACGAGGGCGGTCACAGCGATTGAAAAAAGGAGTCGCATAATCGAACCCTTCAATCCGATTCCGGTTCGCGCCGGCGGCCAATCGCAATGCCCAGGCGGTTGCCCACCCAAGCCGCCGATGACAGCAAAGATGATCAAGACAACCGATGACGAAACGCCTCTTGCCCCGCCACCCGCTGCTATTCCCATTCCGCCTACCAAAAATCCGGGAATCGTGCCAACAGCCGCACCGACGATAGACCAAAACATTTCCGGCCGTGTCTTCGCAAATTTCATCATCGGCCTAATCTTGTTGCGATCGCGGCGCTCGCGCACAAACGGCGTCAGTTTGTGTTATCACACCATTGGACAGTTCTGATCGCCGTTGGCCCGGGTGTCAAGGATGCGGGGGTGTAAGCTGAGTCGTGCCGATTTTGCTGACAGCATTCTTCACGTCGATGATTCCGGTAACGAAGCAGCCCAAGGAAGTAAGCCCGACCAAGATGGAAGACATGAAGGATCCGTGCGGCGCGTAGGAGCCGCTTCGATCGAGGCGTCGGGCTCACCCAAGGGTGATCCATATCCGCTTTTTTGCGGCGACGCTGTCTGCCTGCAGGAGGTTGATGATGTATGCCGCAACCGTGGCCAGCAGCGCGAACGCGACGCCGCCGGCGGTGCCTCCAACGCGCCCCTGAGCGGCCAAGCTCCCTATGAATGCCAATAGCGCGACCGCAGCGCTGCCATTGACCAGGATCGCAGACCGCAGAGCCAACTGCGCCGCATCAACCGCAGCCTTGTTCCTGCTCGACCACTCTTCGTGGCGCTGATCGTGCGCGCGCTCACCATCCTTCTTAGCGAGTTCGTGAGCCCACTGTACGCATCAGAGGAAGGCCGCGTAACGGTCTCTCGCGCGAGCAGTCGTGACTGCGTTATGATGGAGGACAGTTCAGGCTGCGACGGGCCGCTGATCGGCGGGCTTTTCGACCTCGCGCAGCCTTTTCCATTCCCAGGGAAGCAGCTCGTGCAGGCGCGAAGCAGGCAGATCGGCGATGCGCGCGAGGATGTCGGCGAGCCAGGCTTGCGGGTCAACGTCATTGAGGCGTGCGGTTGTGATGAGTGTCAGCATGACGGCGGCACGGTCAGCACCGCGCTGAGAGCCGGCAAAGGTCCAGTTACGTCGTCCAAGAGCGATACCACGCAGCGCTCTTTCCGCCGCGTTGTTGGTCAGGCAGATTCTGCCGTCATCGAGGAAGCGGGCGAAGTCGGTCCAGCGCTTGAGCATGTAATCGATCGGCCCGCGGACCTCGGAGGCGCGAGAGAGAGTAGCGCGTTCCGTGGTCAACCACTCGTGCATCTCATCGAACAGCGGCTTGCTCTTTTGCTGTCGCACGGCAACTCGCTCGGCGGCGGTCAGGCCGTTGATCTCGCGCTCGATGGCGAAGAGTGCATCGAGGCGCTTGACGGCCTCCAGCGCCATCGGGGAGATCGGCTTGCCTTTCTTGCCCTCCCGCGCATTTTTTCCGATGTCGGCCAGCTCGAAGAACTTCCGTCTCGCATGCGCAAGGCAAAATCCCGGCGTGATCGGCAACACTTTTTTCTTCGGATCGAACAGTGGCTCGAAGCCGTTATAGCAATCCGCCTGCAGGATGCCGTTGAACAGCGCCAGATGTTTCTGCGGGTGCTCACCCCGCCGGTCGCCGGAGGCGTAATAGACCGCCGCCGGCGGCGCGGTGCCACCGAAGGGACGATCGTCACGCACGTAGGTCCAGATCCGTCCGGTCGTGCACTTGCTCTTCGCCAGAATGCGGATGGTGGTGTCGTCACCGTGAAGCCGCTCGGCGGCGAACACATGGCTCTTGATCAGCTCGAAGAGCGGCATGACGGCGAAGGTTCCGTAGCCGACCTGATCGGCCAGCGTTTGCGTCGACAGGTCGATCCCTTCGCACTTGAAGCGCGTGCTCTGACGATTGAGTGGCAGATGCTGGTTAAATTTATCGACGAGGATCATCGCCAACAGACTGGGACCGATGAAGCCGCGCGGCGTGGCGTGGAACGGCGCCGGCGGCTGCGTGATCGCCTCGCAATCCCGACAGGTGAACTTCTCGCGCACCGTCTCGATCAGCTTGTAACGGCGCGGGATCGCTTCCAATGTCCGGGTCACATCCTCGCCCAGCTTCGACAGCCGCGATCCGCCGCAGCAGGCGCAGGCGGCCGGGGGATCGATGACGACGCGCTCGCGTTCGATGTCATCCGGCCAGGGCTTGCGGATCGGTCGCTTGCGCGTGAAGGCGCGCACGGTCTGGGTTTTCGCCGCCGCGGCCTGTGCTGCGAGCTCATCCTCGGTCGCTGACGTCACCAGGTCTTCCAGCTGCAGCTCCAGCTGCTCGATCAGCCGTGCCGTGCGTTCGGAGCGCGGCCCGTGCAACTCTCGTTTCAGCTTCTCGATCGTGAGCTGCAGATGCGCGATCAACGCTTCGGTGTCGGACAGCTTCGCCTGCGCACTGGCGGCTTCGACCTGCCAATTGATGGCCTCGACCTGTACCTTGGCGGCTTGGGCCACGGCCGCATCGCGCTCAACCTCAACCTTCAGCCGCGCTTCGCGTTCAGCCCGCAACGATTCACGTTCGACCAGCAGTGCGGCCTGGGCGCTGGCAAGGTCCAAGGGAAGATCATCCGGCTTCAGACTCATGAAGCCAATGAATCATATTTGCTGGCAAGTTCAACCGCAAATCGCTATCCAACTCGCGTTGGACGCCACGTTTCTTGAGGATTGCGCCAGTCGATTCCGGACAAGAGATAGCTCAATTGCGCCGGAGAGATCGTCACTGCTTCGCCTGCCACCGAAGGCCAGACGAACCTTCCTCTCTCGAGTCTTTTTGTAAACAGACATGCCCCCTGGCCATCGTGCCAAATGACCTTCAAAAGATCGCCGCGCTTCCCCCTGAAGCAAAAAAGATTCCCGCCGAGCGGATTTTGCTTGAGCACTTCCTGCACGCGGAGAGCCAAACTCGGAAAGCCGCACCGCATGTCGGTGTAGCCGGTGGCAAGCCAGACACGAACGCCCGTCGGAATCGGGATCATCGCCCCTCCAGCACTCTCAAGACGCGCGACAAAGCGGCGGTATCGACATCCACGCCAACGATCAGACGAACACCGCTGCCGAGCACGATCTCCATCCGTCCAACAGTCTGCTCGCAGCGAGCGTCGTCACGGCTCCCTTCGCTTCTCGTTGGCTCCGGCTCAATCAGCGCCGCGACAAACCCGTAATCGCCATCTTTGGCGTTCAGCGCTGCAAGAGTGCCCTGCCGCGCCAGGCGTCGCCACCCGAACAGTTGACCAGGAAAAAGTCCGTGGCGGCGAGCAACGACAGAAACAGGATCGCCACAGCAATAACTCTCCTCCACAATCCGCTGCTTCGCTTCAATGCTGAACCGTCGGCGCCGTCCTGTGTCGACGATCTCCATAACTTTCGCATTATTGGCAGTCGATATGGTGTCCATACTGCCTGTAATCATGCGATAGCCAACCTCTGCAAGGCGGCCGCCCTCGGATGAGTACAGCCCACTTGCGCTTTTCGAATTGATTGCCGTCAGTCATGTTGCTGGCGTGGCGGGCTTCTTTGTCGCAATTGGAGGTGCAGCGGCCGGCGCCTCTTGCTGACGTTTTTGTTCTGCAATCGCAGCAAGCTCTGCTTGTTTTGCCGCGGCTTGATCTTCCGGAACCTGGAGATAGCCCTTCTCAGCCATACATCCGCGGGCGACGGTATCTGCTGCGTTCGAACGCTTTATTTCGGCGGCTACTCCAGCCAAGCCACCGCCGCTGACCATCACGCCAGACAAGGCTGCCTTGTTGTGTTCGCCAAGGCATGAGTTGCTGTCGAGTTCGAATTGCGTTATGAGCGCCGGATTGCCGTTGGCTCTCTGTCCATCGGCCCTTACCCACAGCATCTTTGGCGCGGCAGCGCAGAGCGCCACCACGATCAAAATACGCATGAATATGTTCCCCCGAAACCCAAGCCCGCATCAACCGCAACCGGCGCGCTTCACCGCGAAAAGATCGCGCCATTGTGCCGATGCCGGATCGTTGAGCTTACGCGCCATCGCTTCCTTGGCCGGGCCGTGGTCATCGACATGAGCTTTCTTGGTCGCCGCCCTTGATGCATTGGCGGCCTTATCGAAACACGCCAACCGGGCTTACGCGTCAGCAATGGATTTGCAGTCAGCCACAGTGGCGGAATTGCCGCAAGCAGCGCAAGCGCTGCGAAAAACATCTTCATAAAGAAGTCTCCCCAGACCCGCTGCAATTTTAGATGGGCGGAGGGTGGGGATGGCAACTAGGATTTTGGCTTGGGCTTTAGGATGATGGCTGCTCATCCGAATAGACGCGCCGTCGTCCGGCGCAAAGCAATTAATATCGAGTGAACTTTGTCTTTGCTCGAAGCAAGGTCTCAATCCTTAGCTAAAGCGGATTCCTGTCATTTAGAAGCATAGCCTGCGTGAGCGAAATAGTTGGTGCATTCGCGTGGGCTTAGTTGTGGGATGAACGAACGGATCGCGCGCGTGAGATGCGGAACTGTTCGTGCCGCGACCTTACGCAAGTATGCCTTAAATTTGCTGTAGGGCAGCTCGATCGGATTAAGATCAGGCGAGTATTTCGGGAGATACCGCACGCTCGCCTTTGCCTTCTCAATCGCGTGCCTAACGGCAGGCGCCATGTGAACTCGGCAGTTGTCCATCACGACGATGTCGTTGCGCCGAAGGGTTGGAACCAAGCACTGCTCAACATAGGCGAGGAACATTTCTCCGGTCATAGCTCCCTCGATCACCATCGGGGCAGTCATTTTATTGTGGCGCAAGGCCGCCACGAAAGTGATGGTCTCCCATGACCCCAGCGGAACGGCGCCGATCACCCTGACACCCCTTGGCGCACGCCCCCGGAGCCGCGCCAGATTTGTGCTGACCGCAGTCTCGTCGATAAAAACGAGCCGGGCGGGATCAAGAAAACCTTGCTCTCGTATCCAACGTCGGCGAGCTCGCGCAACGTCCTCTCGCTGCCGTTCAGTAGCCTGCAGGCTTTTTTTTAAAGGTGATGTTGTGACGGTCGAGAAAGCGCCAGAGCGCGCTGCGGCTGGTTCGAATTCTCCGCTTGCGCAGCTCTGCAAGCGTCTCCACCAGGGTCAGGTCTGGATGCTCAGCAACCACAGCCAAAATCTCGGTTGCGAACTCTTCGAGCGGCGAAACGCTTCCGCCGCGCGGCTTCGCAGCGGCGCTGTTATCGTCCCGCCAGCGCTGCACCCACTTGACCGCCGATGCTACACTCACCTCGAAGCGTTCGGCCGCCTCGCGCCGCGACGCGCCCGCAGCCACGGCCTCGATAACGCGTTCCCGCAGGTCACAAGAATAGGCCTTCGGCACCGCCCGCCCCCGCCGGCAAGGAGAATCAATGCACACAGTCTCCATCATCGCTAACCGTTTGGGAATCCCCCAGATTCAAATCGGGCGAAAACCGCTATAGTGTCCCGACTCTCAAATGCCCTGTAATAACTCATGCTGCCTCGACTTTGACGAGTGCGCCACGGACGCGGTTGATTTTTTCAAGGATCGCGGTGCCTTCGGCCTTCCAGGTGTAGGGTCTTGGGGCGGCATTGCGATCGGAGAGATAGGCTTCGATGTCACGGACGAGTTCGCCGATCGAGGCGAAGCTCCCGGAGCGGATCACGTCCGCGGTCAGATCAGCAAAGAAGCGTTCGACGAGGTTCATCCACGACGAAGATGTCGGCGTGAAGTGGGACTTGAAGCGCGGATGGCGTTCAAGCCACGCCTTGACCTTCGGGTGCTTATGAGTGGCATAGTTGTCCTGGATCAGATGGACGTCGAGTTCCTTGGGCGTTTCGCGGTCGATCTGCTTCAGGAATCTCAGCCATTCGACATGGGTGTGGCGTTCCTCGGTACGCGTGATCAGCTTGCCTTTCATCGCATCGAGTGCGGCAAACAATGTGATCGTGCCGTGCCGGATGTAGTCGTGGGTCATCGTGCGGGGGCGTTTCGGCGCAAGCGGCAGACCGAGCTGAGTACGCTCCAGAGCCTGGCATTGGCTTTTCTCGTCGCAACATAACACCAGAGCCTTGGCCGGTGGATCGAGATAGAGCCCGATCACGTCCCAGAACTTTTCTTCGAATTTTGGATCGTTCGAGAGCTTGAACGTCTTCACGACATGCGGCTTCAAACCGTTCTTCGACCAGATACGCTGCACGGTGCTGTGCGATATACCGGCATGGCGGCCCATGCTGCGCACGCTCCAGCGCTTGCGGCTTTTCGGCGGACGCGTGACTTCGGCGACAACACGTTCGATTTTCTTCTGTGGTATCGACGGCTTGCGCCCGCGACCGACCTTGTCATTGAGACCGTCGAGGCCGTGTGTCTCGAAGCGCGCGGACCATGTCGACACCGTGGGCATCGATGTCTTCAACCGCTCGGCGACACTCTCGATCTTCAGTCCTTCCAGACGCAGCAGGATGATGTTCGCTCGGAAGCGGTCACGATGCGCACTTGTCGACGCCTTGGTCCTGCGCTGCAATTCCGCCCGCACCTCCTCACTCGCAGTGATCATCTTGACTGGCCGCGCCATCCCTCAGCTCCCCGCTTGCCTGCAGCAACCACATTTATTTAAACTGATTTGCGAGACAGAACACTAGTTTCCTGGCGCAAATCAAAACCAGGGAGAATGCCGCTGGAGGAGACAGATCAAATCGTTGGTGCGCTTCGGACAAAAGTGAGGCGTAACGAACACAGCGATAGCATTAAGTGCGCGTTCTTATGTTACGTACAGACCTGTTCCCTTGGCGTCGGCTTGGACGGCTCGGTGGGCGCTGATTCTGCGACAGGCTACGTCGTTCCAGAGCCGGTCGGTGATACACCAACGACATTCCTCTCACGCTCGCGAACTGGCGACCAACTGATGTCGTAACGGATTTCCGGTAATGCTTAAGGGGCGTCTTGAACAGAAATGGCCACTACGTGACACTCAACAAGCCGCAAAGGGCGTTCGAGCAAATCCATCGCGAAATCAGAATAGTCCATCAAATTAGTTGATGCTTGTCACTCGCCTATTGCTTCCGAATCATAGCGTGTGTCAGCAGAAACACGCGCTTTTCTTCGCGTGTGAGAGCGATCGATTTCACAGCCGGGAACAGGAGACGCGCTGGTCTCGTCGACGCGGGGGTTGACTTTAATGGGAACGCGCCTCGGTATTGATAGAAGGGTGCACCCGCTACGGATCTACACCACGCGCTGGTTGCGGCGCCCTTGCGGGAAAAGGGTTTGAAGTGAGGGCCACCGATGGAGACCTATCTGATCTGGTCGAACGAGCATAAAGCGTGGTGGAAGGCCGGCCGCCACGGTTATGCGACCGGGCTGGCCGGGGCCGGTCAGTTCGCGCGCGACGAAGCCATCCAGTTGTGCCGCGAGGCGTTACTTACTGCACCGGACATCGGCATGATCGCCGAACTCCCGGTGCGGCTCACCGACATTATGGCCATCGTGCGCGATCAAGCTGTGCCCGATGCCGTGCATGCGGGCCGCTGCCCGTGGACAAATGAAGATTGATCGATGTTTACGCTGTAAGTCGATGCCGACCATCTGCGCAGCAAGCGTCAATCCCGCGAGATCGCTGCGAATGACGCCGGGACCGCCAACATTGGCAGCAGCACGTCGGCGAGTTGCGCCCGTCGTCCATAGTTAATTTGGATGTTGTTGCGCATGATCGATTTGCGGCATCAGTTCGTAATTGCCGGTGTGCAGGCACCAGCGCCAGATGCCTGCGTGCAAGTTGAGACAGACTAACGGACGTCAACCTATCGCAACGCTGGCGCTCGCAGACCCTCGCACGATTTCCCGCCGACGGCGAAGGGATCGCCATTGGCTGCGATAACAATCACGGCTCTGATCTTTTGCACACCAGACGGCCTCCGGCGGTTTGCCACTGAATCCGAATTTCCTTTGTGGAGGTACAATTTCCTATGCGGTACCGTTGGCGTGCACAAGCATTAAGGGAGATGTTAGCTGGGGCCACCCGTCGTTGCGGGAATCATTGCAGGCTCGCAAGGCTGCACGAGAAAGCACTGAAGCAAGTTTCGGCGACCGCGACCAAGAAGCGAGAGCCGACACCTCCGGACTTCTCCGGGCACTGGGTGAACGAGCTTGGCTCGCACATGGAGCTGTCCATTGGCGGCAACGCGGTGTCGGGTACCTATACCAGCATCGTGAGCAGCGACGGTCAGCAGATCAGCGGTCCGGTGACAGGCTATGTTGCAGGCGATGTCATTGCCTTCGCCGTCCTTTGGCCATTAGCAACGCCCTCGATAACATGCTGGGTCGGGCAAATCACAGTGCAGGCTGATGGAACGGTGAAGTTACAGACGCTGTGGCATCTCATCGTCGACGTTCCAGATGCGCAAGATCCGAATGGCATTTGGACCCCCATCCACGCCGGATCCGATATTTTCCATCGTTGATGGACCGCGGTTTGGCTGCGATCGACTGAACCTGCCCAAGAACAAGCCGGAGAATGACGGATGTTGCCTAGACTTATTACGCTGGGTCTTTTTGCTGTTTGCGGCCGCACCCTTTGCAAAAGCAGTCGCTGCAAGTCCCGTCAACATGGAAAAGTCAGAGAGGGTTCTATTCTCTTCATTGCCTCCATTGACGACAAGGGCGCGATCAGGGGCACTTACGTCAATAACGCCCCAGATACGCAATGCATAGGATCGCCGTTCGACCTAAGTGGGCAGCTCAAGGGAAGAATGATCATATTCTATGTTAACTTCACCGGCTGCTATACTGTGACGGAGTGGCGTGGTGTCTTGCGAGGCTCCGACCTGCCGACACACTTCGAAGCCGCGTATCCGCAGGCAAACGGAAGGCTCAAAATCTGGAAAGCCGTCGACGTCTTCGTGAAACAACAATTCCGCAACGTTCAGCGAATCTCAATTGCGGGTGATGATGCTGTTCAACGATGTCATTAGTCTTTCGCGATATAATCCGAGAGCCGATATCCCAAGCGCCGGTGCGCTGGTTGATCCTCGTCGATTCTGCAGCACCTTCCGCCGTGATCCGTCGGCCCGCAGAGCAGCCAGGTTTGCTTGCCGCTGGTTAGCCAACAGGAATTTGCGAGGGGGATTGTCAGACTTGGAGAAGGCTTGTCGTTGAGCCAGAGATGGATCGAACAAAAACTGCCGCGGCGCCGAATTTCAGGACCTCTGTCTCAAAATCGACCCGGTGCAATGCCGCTTTTGGAAGCGCCGTGATAGCGTCATGCGGTTTAGGCGGCTTCCAAAAGAGCGGCCTTTTTGCAAAGGCGGACCAGCCATCGGCAGAAGGCACGAGCGATTTCGGGATTGTCACTGCGGTCGACTGCATAGGCCCGATATTGCATGCCGCTGGGAGTACGCGATCCTGGTATCACATGCAGAACCCCCTCGCGCACCAGATCGCTGACAATAATTTCGGGTGCTACCAGAAGGCATTTTCCTGTCATAACTGCCGGCAGAGCAAGGTAATTATGATCATATCGCGCCCCCGATCTTATATCTTTGGAGGTCAGGTTCATCGCTCGCAGCCACGTCGGCAGTATGTCAGGTCGGGATGTGATGTTCAGAACTGGGATTGAACGAATGACTGAGAGGTTTTGGCGCTGCACGTAATTTGGAGAGCCCACACAGACGAGTTGCTCGGTGTAAATTTCCCAATCGTCGGCCGGTTCGATGACCGAAAGATCGCGAGTAATCAGGATGTCGAAATTGTCGGAGGATGTCGGCGGAGACAATGAACTGATCACGTCCACGATGACGCCACCCATCTCAGCGGAGAACGCCTCGAGATTCGGAATCAGAAAGGAGTAAGCGAAGGTCGAAAGCGACGTGCGGACCACAATCCGATTGGCGTCCGGTCGATTCCGACGCCGCATTCTCTTAGCGGTAAAGAGCACCGTATCAAGCGGTTCGGCAACGGTGCTCGCGAAAAGCCTCCCGAATTCCGTCAATTCGCTCTGCCGACCGCGCCGTTCCACGAGGTCACTACCGAGGTAGTCCTGTAACACAGCCAGGTAGCGGCTGACCGAGCTCTGTGTTGTGCCCAATGCTCTCGCCGCGCGCGTGACGCTTCCTTCTCGCGCAATGGTCACAAATACCCGGATTGCATTGAGGGGCACTTCATCGTGTTCGGCAGCCATGTTCTGCTCCGGTGGCTTTGGAATGTCCGCCAATTGCCACGGCAGCTCATTGCCAAAAATGAATGTTCGATCACATTATTTGATGCGTTAGCCGGATTACTGTTATCAGCGAAATGTCGCGCGCAAAATCGGCTTTCTCAGTACGATTCGTACGGTTGGGTCACGACTTCAATTGATGTTCGCAGCTTTTTTCAGAGCTTTAAGCGTCCCGTGAGAGTGGTCGGCGCGATCGCTGTTCGCGCAGTCGTCAGCACGCGACTTTCCAGAAGGACAAAGCCATTTACTCAAACTTTCCCAACAGCGTCAGGATAGCGCCTGAGCAGAGCTCGGGCGCTGAGTATCCGGAGGGCGCCAAAGGCAGCGTTCAGCGAAGGAAGCGAGCTTCAGACGCCTTAACTTCGTGCATCTTCTGGAGCCTGAAAATCTCCTCCACCGATAGAATGTCCTTGTGGACGTTCTGGACCCCGCCGTCGCCAATGATTCGGCGAAAGATCTCCTGCATGGCGGTGGCGGAAGCGCGAATGCCGTAGTTGCCGTAGATCATCATGCGGATGTTGCGGAGTGCCTTGACGCGCCCAGCGTCGAGATCCGGGTAGGCGTTCGGCACGATCACCAGCGGCACCGATCCGGTCCAGGCGCGCGAAAAGCTTTCGATCTCGGAAGGGTCCTTCTTCTTTGAATGGATCAGGATCATGTCGGCGCCAGCCTCCACGTAGGCTCGCGCGCGGTGCAGCGCTTCCGCTTCGCCGAGGCCTGCGATCAGGGCCTCGGTGCGAGCGATGATAAGAAAATCCGGGTTCCGTCTTGTCGTGATCGCAGCCTCGATCTTGCCCTGGAACTCCTCAATGCGCAGCAGGTCCTGCCGCCCTCCGGCAGCAAGGCTCGTGACCTTTGGAAAGGTCTTGTCCTCGATGACAACGGCGCTGGCGCCGGCGCGCTCGTATTCCGTGACGGCATGGATGACGTTGATGGCATTGCCATAGCCCGTATCGATGTCGGCGACGATTGGCAGCGTCGCGCGTCCGGCGATCGCCCGCAGCATGTCGAGATGCTGTGTCATCGAGATCAGGCTCATGTCTGCGAGACCATAGAGTGCCGCCAATTCGAAGCCGGAGGCCCATAGGCCATCAAATCCGGCTTCTTCAGCGAGGATCGCCGATAGCGGGCTATGGGCGGCCATGATGTGGACGAGGCCAGTCTCGGCCATGCGGGCGCGCAGGCGTTTGGCAGGGGACATCGGCGGATCTTTCAGGACAGGGCCGCGCAGGCGGCGATGATGCGGTCGCAGGCGCGGGTCAGATCCTCGAGCGACGAAGCATAGGAAATGCGGATATAGGGTGAGGCCATGAATCCGCTGCCGGGCACGACGGCCACGGCGAAGGCGTCGAGCAGATACATGGCAAAATCGGTATCGGTCTCGATCACCTTGCCGTCGGGCATGCGTTTGCCGATAACGCCTGCGCAGGAGGCGAAGACGTAAAAGGCACCGTCCGGCACGCGGCACGAGAGCCCCTCGGCCTGGTTCAGTTTGGCGACAACGAGATCGCGGCGCTCCCGAAAAGCGCTCGCAAATTGCTTGATATGGTTCCGGCCGCCGGCCAGCGCCTCGATGGCGGCGTATTGCGAAATCGAGCTCGTGTGTGAGGAGGTCTGGCCCTGGATGATGTTCATGGCCTTGATCAGTGCCAGAGGCCCTGCGCCATAGCCGACACGCCAACCGGTCATTGCGTCGGCTTTCGACACGCCGTTGACCGTCAGCGTGCGCTCGTAAAGGTCCGGCGCGACTGCGGCCACGGTCGCGAACTCGGCGTCATAGGTGAGCTTTTCATAGATATCGTCGGAAAGCACATGGATGCGGGTATGGCGGCGCAGCACCGCGGCGAGCGCGCGCAATTCGCTTCGGCTGTAGACCGCGCCTGTCGGATTGCACGGCGAGTTCAGCATCAGCCACTTGGTGCGCGCCGTGAGCGCCGCCTCCAGCGCCTCCGGGCGCAGCTTGAAGCCATGAAATTCATCGCAGGCAACGAGAACCGGCTTGCCGCCGGCGAGCGCCACCATATCGGGATAGGAGACCCAGCACGGTGTCGGGATCACCACCTCGTCGCCTGCATCGAGGCTGGCGAACAGCGCGTTGAAGACGACCTGCTTGGCGCCGCAGCCCACCGTGATCTGGTCGATCTCGTAATCGAGACCGTGATCGCGGAGAAAGCTCTCGCGAATAGCCTGGCGCAGCGGCTTGATCCCGGCGACGGCCGTGTATTTCGTCCGGCCGTAGAGGATCGCCCGGATGCCGGCTTCGCAGATCGCGGACGGCGTTTTGAAATCCGGTTCGCCTTGACTGAGCGTGATCACATCTGCGCCCTGATCGCGCAGCTCGGCGGCACGCGCCGTCATGGCCTTGGTTTCAGAGGGGCGGACAACCTTGAGCCGTTTTGCAATAAGAGACAAACTAAAACACCTGAGAAGTACGAAGCAAAATGTGTGGACAACCTCTAATTGACCTCAAGCGCGCTAACCAGTCGGACTATCGTGTTTTTGAATGGAATGATCGAAAGTTGCGATGATTTACCTCTATGGAGCGTCCGCCGATGGCTTCAAGCTGCTGCCCCGAGGCATTGGAGTAGCGCTTCCATGAGGAAGGCTAGGTCGCAGTTGGAGCAGATCTGATCGCGCAGCAGTTCTGCAGGCGACGAGCCCGTCCATCGATCAGGTCTGTTCGCGCGAAAAGATTGCGGCTGATGTTGCATGCTGAACTCTTTGCAGGTGCGTTGGACCTGCCCGACGTTGATCAATCGATAGGTGACATGTTTCTGTCATCTAGATCAATTGCTAGCGTTGGTAGTTGACCGGGACCCAAACGTTTGAAAGCTGACACGTACCTGACGCCGGAATCGCTGCTAAGCCCCGATAATGTCAAGATGTTTGTTCGTTCGCAGCAAAAATTGGAACACGAACGCTTTCGCGCAGTCAATGCGTGCATCGGGTTCATCGCGCTGGATAGTTGATCTTGCAATCCTGCGGGCGTTGTCGCGACCGGCGCGATGCGGGCTAAGGCCTTTAAGATCTCTCATTCTAGGACCTTTCGGACCGTTGAAAGCGTAGAGAGCCAACCTCGAGGTGCTTCGGTCCATAACGTTGCAGACGTGCGAACTCATACCGAAACCCATATCGCCTTAGATCTCTATTTCTGTATTGATTTAAGGAGCTTTGCTAGTATCCTGCGATGCGGCTCTGCCGGACACTTGTGGACTGGTCGTTTTCGCTTCTAAATCACCTTACGTAAACTACGCGGTGGATGTGGCCGTAATGGCTCAAGCCATATAGGAAAAAATGGCCAACGACAAATTAGCGAAGCTCCGCAAGGTGCGAGACGCGTAGCGCGGCTTATCCTAATGCTCCACCTGGCCGACAACTGAGGTGATAAAAAAAATCGCTAACGTGTTCTGACACCGACCGTCGGATCTGCAACATAGTGTCGGGGCGCGACACGTCTGCTTTAGCAGATAGCCTTTACAAATCAGGCCCTCGCAATTGGCACGAGCCTTGATAGGGAGATGTCGTGCAGCATCGCCTGCTCAAGGAGTCGCACTGATGGCTTGCAAGATTATCGCTTCTCAGTTCACTTTATGCGGCGGGTGCGAATTCGACTGCCCAAACGCCGCTATCCGTCTCAATGCGCGTCCGCGCACGATTTCGTGGCCGTGATCGACCACGGGTTCGCGGTTCGTGCGGACACCGATGCGCGCGCGCTCTACGGCGCTGCGCCTGTGCCCGGCGCTGTGCCCGCCGGCACCAGTGTCCGTGATGCGGCCGAATTCGAGCAGCTCGAAGCCGAGGTGCGGCGCATGGATGCTGGCGGACCAGCTGCGGTTGATTGGCGGAAAGTCAGTAAGCTGTCGCTCAATATCCTGGCGAACCAGTCAAAAGACATTCTGGTTGCCTGTTGGGCGACCTATGGTCTGTTTCGCACCGAGGGATATCAGGGCCTTGCCGTCGGTTTAGGCATCTTGCGCGGTATGGTGGACGCGCATTGGGAAGGGCTCTTTCCGCCGGTCAAGCGGGAACGTGCGCGGGTCGGAGCAGTCGATTGGCTCGTCGGTCGCGTTGGACCGGTAGTGGCTGACAATCCACCGACTGAGGCCGATTATCCGGCGGTACTTGCCGCCTATGATGCGCTTGATGATCTCGATCGGCAGTTCGGCGAGAAGCTGATCAGTGAACAGGTCGCTTTGGGCGAGTTAGCTAGGGCGCTGAGATCGCACTACGAAGAAGCCAAGCGCGCGAGCGCCGCTGAGGCTGAAGCCGCGGGTGACGCGGCCCGTGCTGCTGAGCAGGCCGCGGCCGCGCCGGCAGAGTTCGCTCCGCCGATTGACCAGCCTCATCCGGCGGTGATGGGTCCAACGGTACTGTCTGCCGCCGATGGCGACTGGGCCGGCTTGGCGGAACGCTTACCCGATATGCTGCGGCAGGCCGCCGCCGCCCTGCGCATCACATCTGGCGCAGACCCAAAGGTCTATCTGCTCAATCGAGTCGGCTCGTGGATGCGCTTTGACGCGCTGCCGCCCGATACGGCAGGCCGCACCGACGTGTTTCCGCCGGATAGCATCGCTGCGTTAGAAGCAATGGTTGCAGCCGGTCAGCACGCCGATGTCGTGAATTTGGTCGAAGAGATCGCTTGGACCGGACCGTTCTGGTTCGACGCTCACCGCCATGCCGCCAAGGCGCTGGCGCAAATGGGGCCGTCATTTGAGCCGGCAGCCGCGGTCGTGCGCGCTGCGGTCGCCATGCTGGTCACACGCTATCCGCAAATCCTGGAGCTTCATTTCAACGACGGCCGGCCGTTCGCGGACGATGAAACGCGTGCTTGGGCCGCCGTGGGTGCGAAAGATGGGTCGATCGGCCGTGATCCTGTGGAGGAGGCAGTCGCCGAGGCATACAAGCTGATCGGCGGCGGGCAGCCGCAGGCCGCACTCGAGAAGCTGTCCCGTGCGCTGGATGGCACGACCGGCGAACGTGCGCGTTTCGTCGGCCAGCTTGCGCAAGCACGTTTCTGCATCGAGACCGGCTTTGTTGCGACCGCCGCGGCGCTGCTGGAGCACATGGAAGGGGTTGTCGCCGAGCGCGAACTGGAAAGCTGGGAGCCCGCGCTTGCGCTCGAAATTGCCGAACTGCGCTTCCGCGCGATGACCCATTCCGACTCGCAACAGATGATCGACGAGCCTCGCCGTCGTCTCGCGCTGGAGCAGATTAGAACACGGGTCGCACGCATCGACATCGCACGTGCGAGCCGGCTCGCTCGCCACTGATTTCGCCAAAGTCAAGGTCGTAACGGGAGCTCATATGGCAAAGGAAAGCTCGGTCGCTCCGAAGGAGCGCATCAATATCCGCTTCAAGCCCGCAACCGGCAACCTCAAGGAGGATGTCGAGCTCCCGCTCAAGCTGTTGGTTTTGGGCGACTTCACCGGACGGGCCGATGACCGCCCGGTTGAGGATCGGGAGCTCGTCAGCATCAACAAGGACAATTTTGACGAGGTGGTCAAAGGTAAGGAACTGAGCCTCGATATGTCCGCTGACAACAAGCTCGACGATTCGGCCGAGGCCGGCAAGCTGTCCATATCCCTCAAGTTTGAGAGCCTGAAGGACTTCGAGCCCGAGCGTGTTGCACAACAAATCTCGGAACTGCGCGCGTTGACCGAATTGCGCGCGGCTCTCATCGCACTTAAGAGTCCGCTTGGCAACGTGCCAAGCTTCCGTAAAGCCATCCAGAACCTGCTCGAAGACGACGGCGCGCGGCCGCGCCTCCTGAGCGAGCTCACCGTCAAGGGCGAGTAAGCGGATCGATAAGCGTTCAAGGAGCGAAGGCGCTATGACCGATACAAGCGTGCAGCAAGTGGCCGAAGTCATCCCACCGACAACTGACCTTTCGCTGCTGGATCTGGTTCTCGTCGAAACCAAGATCACCCCGCGCGACGAGGGTTACGACGTCGCCCGCCGGGGTGTCGCGGCGTTCCTCGCCGAGCTCACCAAACCGGGGCGGGCCGAGGAGAAGGTCGACAATGCGCTTGTCGATCGGATGATCGCGGAGATCGATCGCAAGATCTCAGAACAGCTCGACGCGGTGCTGCACACCGACGAGTTTCAAAAGCTCGAGTCGGCCTGGCGCGGGCTTAAGTTCTTGGTCGATCGCACCGATTTCCGTCAGAACATTAGAATAGAAATTCTCAGCGTCAGCAAGGATGAGCTGCTCACCGATTTTGAGGATAGCCCGGAAATCGTCAAGTCCGGCCTGTACAAGCACGTCTACACCGCCGAGTTCGGCCAGTTCGGCGGCGAGCCCGTGGCGGCCATGGTAGCGAATTATGAGTTTAGCACCGGCAGCCAAGACGTTAAGCTCATGCGCTACATGAGCGCGGTAGGCGCTATGGCGCATGCGCCGGTCATTGCCTCCGCGAGGCCGGACATGTTCGGGGTCGAATATCATGAGGAGATCGCAAATCTCCGGGACCTGCAATCAATCTTTGAGGGGCCAAAATACGCCAAGTGGAAATCGTTCCGCGAAAGTGAGGACGCACGCTATTTCGGCCTGACGCTACCGCGTTTCCTGCTGCGCTTGCCCTATGGGCCGGATACGGTTCCAGTAAAGAGTTTCAACTACCGGGAAGCGTCGGATAGCGAAACGGACAACTATTTATGGGGCAACGCCATTTTTGCCTTCGCAACGCGCCTGACCGAAAGCTTCGCCAAGTATCGCTGGTGCCCGAACATCATCGGCCCGCAGTCGGGCGGGGCGGTGGAGGACCTCAATCTGCATGTCTACGAGTCGATGGGACAGTTGCAGTTCAAGGTCCCGACGGAGGTCCTCATCTCGGACCGGCGCGAATTCGAACTCGCCGAACAGGGCTTCATGGCGCTGACCATGCGCAAGGGCTCGGACAACGCCGCCTTCTTCTCGGCCAATTCTGTGCAGAAGCCGAAGTATTTCGGCAACACCCAGGAAGGCAAGACAGCCGAGCTGAACTACAAGCTCGGCACCCAGTTGCCGTACATGTTCATCATCAACCGTTTCGCGCACTATATCAAAGTGCTGCAACGCGAGAACATCGGCTCGTGGAAGAGCAAGGAAGAGCTGCAGAGCGAGCTCAACGACTGGATCCGCCAGTATGTCGCTGATCAGGAGAATCCGTCAGCAGAAGTACGTTCGCGGCGGCCCTTGCGGAAGGCGGAAATCACAGTTGAGGACGTGGAAGGTGAACCGGGCTGGTACAGCGTCGGCATAGCTGTCGTTCCACACTTGAAGTACATGGGCGCGGATTTTGCCTTGACGCTAAAGGGTAAGCTCGACAAGCAATAGAGAGGTGGGCAGGCGATGTTCGACCGTAGCCTTCTTGAACGCTTGGAAGCAGCAACAGCGCCCGTGGTCAAATTGCAGAAGCAGGGTTCGTTCGACAGTATCCAGGCCAGTGTCCTGGAAAATCTGCGCCGGATCCTGAACTCCCGCCAGGGCTGCTGCGAGGTACGGCCTGACTTCGGTATGCCAGATCTCAACGATGCGATCGGGCAGGGTGCCGAGGCGGTGCGCGCGGTCGCACATTCGCTCAAGCAGCAGATCGAGATGTTCGAGCCGCGCCTCAAGAATATTTCAATCCGCTTTCATGCCGATCCCAACAACCCGCTGCAGCTGATATTCCACATCAACGCGATGCTGAATTATCCTGACCAGGTGGAACGTGTCTCGTTCGATACCATCTTGGGCGACGACAAGCGCGTCCGCGTGAGGGGCTGAATCGATGGCCCTTAACCCCCATTACGAGGATGAGCTGTCCTATTTACGCGAGCTCGGCCGCGACTTTGCCCAAGCCAATCCGAAGCTTGCGCCCTTTCTCGGGCGTGACGCCACTGATCCCGACGTGGAGCGGCTGTTGGAAGGCTTCGCCTTCCTTGTCGCGCGGCTGCGCCAGAAGCTCGACGATGAATTCCCAGAGTTCGTCCATGACCTGTTGCGGATGGTATGGCCGCAATATCTTCAAGCCCTGCCGCCGATCACGACGCTGGCCTTTGCGTTGAGGCCATCGGCGAGCGCCGCGAGCCTGAACGTGCCGGCGGGCACGAGCGTCCGCTCACGCCCGATTGAGGGAACGAACTGCACTTTCGTCACCTGCTACCCAATTGACGTGCTGCCACTGGAGATCAACGACGTCCAGCTCGAGAACCGGACGACTTCGGCCCGCCTGACCTTGGGTATCAAAGCGACCGGTCAACAAAACCTGTCATGCCTTCAGAATGGCCGGCTTCGCCTTTTCTTCTCGACGGAGCGAGAGCCGCAAGTGGGGCGCTGCCTATTGACCTGGTTGTGCCGTCACGTCACGCAGGCAACTGTTAGCGTAGCGGATCGACGCATCGCCGCTATCGGTTCAGCACAGATCGCGCCAATCGGGTTTGGCGATGACGAGGCCGTTTTGCCCTGGCCACGCAATGACTTCTCAGGATTCCGAATCATTCAGGAATATCTGAGTTATCCGTCGAAATTTCTCTACGTCGAACTGTCCGGTCTTAAGCCAGTCGGGGCCCACGCGGAGACACAGTGCAGGCTCAGCCTCGAGTTTCAGCGTCCGTTCCCGCCGCAATTGCGCTTGGGCCAGGGCCAGATTCGCTTGAACTGCACGCCAGCGATCAATGTGTTCAGCCACGGGGCGTCGCCGATCCGTCTAGAGCGGGCGAAGACGGAATACCGCGTCCTTGCCTCCGGAGGGCCGAACTTCAGCGTCCGTTCCGTCGATCGCGTGACCGGGCATGTGCAAGGGCGCCCCGAACGCATCGACGTTGAGCCATTCGAGCTGTTGCGCCACGATCTACCCGGCGCTGAGCGCAATCGCACTTACTTTCGCCAGCGTATCCGCCCCGCAGTGGTCGGCCGGGGCGTCGATCACTATGTAAGCTTCGTCGATCGGCTCGACATCAGCCAACATCCGCCGATCGAGGTCGCCTCGTTGCAACTGACCTGTTCCAATGGACCTATCGCCGACCGGCTGCCGGTTGGTGCAGTCGATCTTCCGACCTCCGACACGCCTCGTTCGGTCACCTTCTCCAACATCACGGCGGTGGTCGCAGAGGTGCCGCCACCGGTCAATGACGGCCTGTTGCGGAGACTGACGGCCAATCTGGCACGCAATTACGGCGGTATCGGCAATGTTGACACGCTGCGCACGGTGTTGGCCAGCTACGATTTCCGTGCGGTTTATGACATTCAGGCGCGCCGCCGCCTGGAGTTGTTGCTCGAAGGCCTCAACCAGTTCGCAACCACCGACACCGATCACGTGATACGCGGTGCGCCGATCCGGATGCGCAACATCGAATTGGCCATGGTCGACAGCAAGATCGGCGGTGAGGGCGAATTGTTCCTGCTGGGGGCCGTGCTCGACGCTTTCTTCGGGACCTTCGCCGGCATCAATATGCTGCACCGGTTTTCGGTCCGCGGCACGGAAAGCAACGCGCATTATACATGGCCAGCGAGAACCGGATCGATCACGCCGTTCTGACCGCGCCTCATGATCTCAAGGAGCTCGCAACCTACGGCTTCTTCTCGCTCGCCGCGCTCCTCGAAGGTCGCTTCAGCGACGCTCCTCCAATCGGATCCACTGACAATCCCGAGCGTGAGGCGGTTCGCTTTCGCGCGGCGGCGACGCTCGGCTTTCCGGCCGAGGAGATCGCGGAAGTCAGACAGGTCAAGGCAGCCGGCGAGCGGCTAGAGGTGTACGTCAATTTTTTGGGGCTGCACGGCCCCTCGTCGCCGCTGCCGCCCTTCTACACCGAACGTGTGATGCACGTCGACGGCACAGCACCGCTCGCCGATTTTTTCGATTTTTTCAATCACCGTCTGATCAGCTTGCTGCTGCAGATTTGGCGGTACTATCGCCACCATTTGCGGTTCGAGAAGGGGGCAACCGACGCGATCTCGGTGCTCGTTGGTGCGCTCTTTGGGCTCATGCCCAGGGAAAGTACTGCCGACGAACGCGAATGGCGGGCGCGGCTGCTGCCTCATGCCGGTGTCCTTGCATTGTGCAGCCGGTCGGCGCGGCTCATGGCCAGCGTGATTGCCAGCCATCTGGATCTTTCGGTCCGGATCGAGGAATTCATTTGGCGCGAGATCGACATTCCGCCGGAGGCGCAGTGGCGGCTAGGCCGCCCTGGTCTAGAGCTTGGCGTTGACACCCTTGCTGGTGAAACCATGCCGGACGTGGTGGGCAAATTCCGCCTCTGCCTTGGGCCGCTCAATCAACGGCAGTTTCGGTCGCTGCTGCCCGGCCGCGAGGCCCACGCCATCCTTTGCCGTCTTATCAATGTCATCTTGCGCGAACCCCTGGCCTGGGATCTCAAGCTAGAGCTGGCGCCCGGTCAGACGCCGGAATGGGCTCTGGGCGAAGGAGAATTGGGCTGGACGACATTGATCGACCCGCCCAAGGGGACAAAAAGCTCAGTCTTGTTGTGATTGCCATCGACGGTTCACGCGTCAGGTTCGATGGATTGAAGCCGCGAGTTGCTCGATCTCGAGCGTGATGACTTTCCTCCGAATCACCATCTCGCTTTAGATCTTTCTTTGAGCATGATCTTTTTCGGAAAACCGGTATCCACTTTTCCGGATCATGCTTTAGCAGGCGTTCTTTGACGCGTTGAAGGGTCGAAACCAAAAATCGCCGCCGGCCGGCATCCAGCGGTGGCCGAAGTGGCGGTTAACGGGCTCAGCAAGGATGAACAACACCTTTGGGATGAGGCGACTAGACGTCACATCCGGATCAGACCGGGTTGACGCTTGTCCAATGTCTGACGGCCGCACGATCTTCGTCACGTTCGAAACACCAGCCGTCATTTGCCAAGCCGCAATTCTTCAAGCCCTAATCAGTAGCTTAAATAGCGAGATGACATTGGCACGACCGTTGCTAAAGAAGAGCATCATGAGATGCGGCGACACTGAGTGAGGGCTTCAAGACATGAAGACACGCAAGACGAGCGATGCTTCCTTGAACCCGTGTGCCTCGTTTCTGAGAGGGACACCAAGCACGACCTCCAATGCATCGATAGAGCGCACGAAAAGACCTGCTCTTTCTTCCTGCACAACAGCGTTTGAGAGCCGGTCGATCGGGCTTCCAACATGATGCGAAAAGGGCAGCAATACTGGCGCCGCGCGCAAGTCTCTTGCGAGGCTCGGATACTGACGCGTGCCGGTAAGCAAGGCTGAACAAGGTGTCGGATGCGCGTCATTCTTGGAGTCGTCGGAGCGAACGCTGAAGCCTTGGGCCGTAACGCAAAAAAGGCGTTCGGAGTGGAAGGTGGCTCCCTCGGGCGCGGACAAAGCTGCCAGTGGCAGCTTCCAGATCCAACCAACACGCTGTCGGCCCGGCACGCGCTGATCGCATTCAACGGCATCGGCTTCACGATCACCGACACCAGCACCAATGGTGTCTACATCAACACCGTGGACACGCCGTTGGGACGCGGCAATGCGGCGCCGTTGACCGATGGCGATACATTATACATGGCGAGTTACATCATCTCAGTGATGATCGAGAACGATCCAGTCGAGAAACATCAACGGCTCGGGTTGACGGGCTCGAACGCCGTGCCCGTCGGCCGTGTAGCGCCAGCCAAGTCGTCGCCTTCACTCGCCCAAAAGCTCCCCGATGCACTCATTAGGACTGCCGGACCGTTGGGCAGCGATACGAATCTTCAACTCGATCCGTTGCTGGCGGCTGGGGGACGCCAGGCGTCCTCCTATTCGCCTGCACAACAGAGGCCGCAGGCCGCAGTTCCACCACAAACGCGCGATCCCCTGCTTGAAGACGAGGCGCTCGGCAAGGAAGAAGTCTCTGCCGAGCCAAATCTGCTAACAGATTTTCCTCGTACGGCGCGACTGTCGAACGCGACCAACGCGAAAGCGCCGTCCTCGCACGCGCTGTTCGGCAAAATGCCATCAATTCCGGTGCCCTCGGTGGCGCCCCCATTTGTCGAGCCATCGCATCGGCCGCCCTTGGCACTTAACGATGGCAGTGATGGGCCGCCCAATGGCCATCCTGCACCGCTCATTCCAGAGGACCTTGACCTCAGCGATCTGTTGCCGGGTGCGGCCTCGCGCCGAGCGCCGCCTGTGCCACCGCAGCGAGCGAATCCGAGCCTCGGTGCGCCAAGAGCCGCGCTTCAGCTCGCGCGTAAGCCGCGTGCTCCTGCTCTGGCCAATGATCTCGGGTCATTATGCGCTCCCGGCGTATCGGCGCCGCCGCCTGGAGAGCGCGAGCTTATTCGGTTAGCTATCCTGAGGCGGCGGGATGCGCAGCCGGTAATCGGCGCTCCGGAGCTTGACAAGGCGGCACCCATCGCGGCGCCGCTTTCGCCCGCGGCCTCGACGCTCGACAAGGACGAACTGCAGGAGTTCTGGAGCGCGCTCGGATTGGATCCGGACCTCGTGCCGCTGGCGCGGCGGCGGGAGGTCTTCGCCGAGCTCGGCCGCGCCCTGGCTGAAATGGCCCAGGGCCTACATTCGATTCTCGCGGCGTGGGCTATGGCCAAGAAAGAGTTCCAGATCGACCCGAGGCGGATACGCGCTGGCAGCAATGTTTTCAAGTTCATGAAAAGCGGTCATGGCGCGCTGCGCGAGGCGCTCGAAAAGCATCATGGATTCCTGCCGCTTTCCCAGGCGGTGCGCGAAGGCTTCGACGACATCAAGGCGCATGAACTCGCGGCCATAGCGGCGATGCGAAACGCAGTCGGCAATGTGCTAACGCACATGAGCCCGCAGCGAATCGAGAGCGACGGCGCCAATAGCGGGCTTTTCGGCGCCCGCATCAGAAAGGCCAAGTTGTGGGACCGGTTTGTCGAACTGCACGCATCGATGGTCAATGACATCGATCAGATCGCGCGCAGCTATATCGCGGAGGAGTTTGCCCGAAGCTACGAGTCGCAGCTCTCGGTGCCAGGCCAGGCTGCAAAGAAGACGAAGTGATGGTCCCACCGAACAAGCTTCACCGGTTGTCCGTGGTTAGCGGTGCGCTGCTAGTGGCTACCGCAGCGGTCAGTTGCGCGACTGATAAGAGCTCGAAAACGACGCCAATCAAATTCGTGATCCAGGCCGATCAGCTCGTCAATCCAAACGCGCGCGGCGAACCGTCGCCGGTTGTCGTTCGTATCTATGAGCTGAAGTCGACGACCAATTTCGTCCAGGCGCAGTTCTTCGAGCTGTTCGACGATGACGCCAAGCGTCTCGGCGCTGATCTGGTCGCTAAACGCGAGATCGAGCTGCAGCCTGGCGAGAAAGTCGATTTCGAGCGCAACACGCCGGTCGAGACGCGAAATATCGGCGTGATCGCCGGTTTCCGCGGCGGCGATGATGCGCAATGGCGCTCGACTGCCAAAATCAAGGCCGACCGCGACAACACGATCTTGGTGAAACTTACGGCGCAGGCGATCAGCATTGAGGAAGAGGCGAGCCGAAACTGGTGGAAGGTGTTCTGATCACGTCTTTTGCGGTCCTGGCGGAGCGCCGGGCCGTTGGATCTTTCTAAGAATAAACAAAAGGCGACTGAAGCAGTGTCTGTGACAAGCAAACCGATCTGGTCGGAAGGCATGTTGGTGCGGCCGCACCACTTGCAACAATACGATCGCTGGATCGAACAACTGCTCGAGAACCGCGTCGTCGGTCTGGTCGGCCACGGCTGGGGCGTTCGAAAAATTGCCTTTGATCGCGACCTCCTGGCGCTCGGACAAGTCGCCCTTACCGAACTCGAGGCCATTATGCCTGACGGTACGGCGCTACGCTTGCCGGAGCATGCTCGCCTGCCGGCCGGACGAAGCCCTCCGGCGGCGGCGAGGAGCCTATTGGTCAAGATAGCCGTGGGTATACGCCAGCACACCGGCAGCAATCTCTTTTCCGGGGATGCACCTGCGCGCCGCCACGGTGAGGAGGTCTTGCAGGTCCGCAATGCGACCGCGCCGGAGAAGCCTCCCGTCGATATTAATGTTGCGGCGCTGCAAACATATGTCCTATTCGACGGCGAAGAGCAGAGCGATCTGATCACGCTGCCTATTGGCCGCATCCGGGATATCGATTCGGCCGGCGCGATCACGTTGTCCGACACCTACCTCCCGCCAGCCATCGACATCCACGCGATGCAACCGCTGATCGCAATGCTGAACGAGGTCAGATCGCTGTTGCGGACGCGTGCTGAGGCGCTTGCTGCGCGCGCCGATCCGTCGCGCTCGACGCCAGACGGCGCGGGACTGATCGATCTTGTCACCTTGTCCATCGTGAATGGCGCCGAAGCTATTTTCGACCATTTCGCAGCGACACGCGGGCATCATCCTGAAACTCTCTTCCGCGCGCTGCTTGGCCTCGCAGGACGGCTGTCGAGCTTTGCCGGCGATCGTCGTAAACTGGAAGATATGCCCGCCTATCGGCATGAGGATCTCGAGAACAGCTTCATGCCGCTGGCAGGTGTCCTGCGCAAGCTGTTGTCCGTTGTAATGCAGAGCGCCGCAATATCGCTCCCGTTGCAGGATCGCGGTTACGGCATCCTCATCGCCATCATCGTCGATCGCACCTTGTTTCAGGACTGTCGCTTCGTTCTCGCCGCTGTCGCGAGCGTACCGACCGAAACATTGCGCAACCAGCTTCCGGCGCAAATGAAAATAGGTTCGGTCGAGCAGATACGCGATCTCGTTAATCTTCAGCTCCCGGGGGTTCCCATTCGCGCGCTGCCCGTGGCACCACGCGAGATGCCCTATCTCCAGAATGCGGTCTATTTCGAGCTGGACCAGTCGGTGGAGCTGTGGCGCACCCTGCCGCGCGCGGCGGCCTTTGCGTTCCACGTCAGCGGCGACTACTCGGATCTGCATCTCGAATTTTGGGCCATCCGAGCCAAACGTGGGTGACGAAGGCTGAAACACATGGATGAGCCGACAGTCATTGCACGCAGACCAATCGGTCCGACCCGACGCGGGCAATCCTCCGGTGGCGTTTCGCCGAAGCTCGCCGCCACGGTCCCTTCCGCGCCATCGCCAGCATCTAACCCCGGCGAAGTTCGGGCGGCCCATGATGCCGAAATGCTCGCGCAAAATCTCTTTGAGCCAAAGGCGGCGGAAGACGTGTTAGTTGCGGCCGCGGCACCGCTCTTTTTGCTCGTCGCGCAGCTTCGAGCCGTCGAGAACGCCGATATAGGCGCGCTGCGCCGCGGAATTTGCGAACAAATCCGCCGCTTCGAGGAACGCGCCGTCAAATATCAGGCGCGTAGCGGCGATGTGAGCGTCGCCCGTTACGTGATGTGCGCGCTCGTCGACGAGGCGGTGATGACCACGCCTTGGGGCGGCGAAAGCGCCTGGAGCGACAACAGCCTGCTGAGCCAGTTCCATAACGAGACCTGGGGCGGCGAGAAGGTCTTCCAGATCCTTGAGCGCGTCGAAGGTGAGCCGGCCAAATATCTCGGGCTGCTCAAGCTCATCAATCTCTGTTTGCTGATGGGCTTCGAAGGAAAATATCGCGTGGTGGAAGGCGGGCGCGAGCGACTTGAAGACCTGCGTTCAAACATCCATCGCCTCTTGCGGGAATATACAAGCCCGCCGCCTGCGGAGCTATCCAGCCAATGGCGCGGCATCAGCGCGCGCGCCGGCATGCGTAGCTACATGCCGTTGTGGATTGTCTTCCTCGCCGCCGCCCTTGTGGCGATCATCGGCTATGGCTTCATGCGCTGGCGCCTGTCGGCCGAATTACAGACTGTCGAGCAGTTGCTCGATTTGCGCTGAGAGGCGCTATCAAGGGAGGCGCAGGTGTTCAGAGCTCAATTCGCGGCGCTCTTCTCGGTTAGAGGCATCATAACGCTTGCCGGCTTGGTGGCGATTAGCGTGCTCATTTGGTTCGGCGGCCCTTATGTCGACCTGTTCGGTCGACATCCGTTCGATTCGGTGACCGTTCGCGCGCTCATAATCGCAGGCCTGTTTTTTTTGGTCGTGCTTGTCACCCTTGCCCGTTATTGGCTGGCGCGCCGCGCCAATCGGCGCGTCATCAAGTCGCTGATGGAAGGCGAGGGCCTCATCGCGCCCATCAACGATCGCCGCCACGAAGAGCTCGAACTGATCCGTAGGCGCTTCGAGGACGCGCTGACGGTCCTGCGCGATACGGTGTTCGCCGGCAAGCGGGGACCGAGCTATCTCTTTGAGCTACCCTGGTACATCATCATTGGCCCGCCCGGCGCCGGCAAGACGACGATCCTGCGCAACTGCGGCCTTCAGTTCCCGCTGTCCGAGCGGCTTGGCATCGACCCGGTCGCGGGCTTCGGCGGCACGCGAAACTGTGACTGGTGGTTCACCGAAGAAGCAGTCTTGATCGACACGGCAAGCCGTTACACCACGCAGGATACGGACCCCGAGGTCGATCGTGCGGCTTGGCTCGGCTTTCTTGATCTTCTCGCGACACATCGGCGCCGGCGGCCGATCAACGGTATCTTAGTTGCGATCAGCCTGTCCGATCTCGTGCTGTCCAACGAGAACGGGCAGCGGCGGCACGTCGAGTCAATTCGTTCGCGGATACAGGAGCTGCTGACGACCTTCGGCATGCGCATTCCGGTCTATGTTCTGGTGACAAAATGCGATCTGGTGTCCGGCTTCGCTGAGTATTTCGACAATCTCGACAACGAAGACCGTGCCCAGGTTTGGGGCAAGACCTTTCCCCTTGAGGGAACTGGTGATCGCGTCGACGACGTCGTGATCCTTCAGATGCAGGAGCTTGCCGAGCAGCTCGAGGCAAAACTGCCTCTGCGTATGCATCACGAACGCAATCTCAGCCGTCGTGCTATCATGTATGCGTTCCCGAAAGAATTCTGGGGCATCCGGACCGCAATCGCCGGCTTCGTTAGCGAGGTCTTCCGATCCAGCCGCTTCGAAGTGCTACCGATGCTGCGCGGGGTCTACTTTACCAGCTGCACCCAGGAGGGAACACCGATCGACCGGATGGTCCGTGCGATCAGGGGGAATTTTGGTCTGCAGCCGGCCCCACGCATGCCCTCAACCGGGACGGGGAAGGCGTTCTTCATCAAGAGGTTGCTGACCGACGTGATCTTCGCCGAGCAAGGTCTGGTCGGCCGCAATTTGAAACTCGAACGCAAGCTCGCGCTGGTGCACGGCGCCGGCTATGTTGCGGCAATTATGCTGGCGGTGGTCGCATTGACGCTGTGGTACGGCGCTTTGGCCCGCAGCGAGGCGCGCATCGCTGACACCAGGATGGCCGCGCAGACAACCCACGCGCGCCTGCAGGAAATACGCGGACCGTTGGACCTGAAGACGGTCTTGCCGACCCTCAATGCCGCGCGCCAGCTGCGTCTGGCTACCGGCGAGGACAGCTGGCTTGCCTGGCTTGATGGCGTCGGCATTTCGGCGACCCCGGCGCTCGCGCCGGCTGCGCAACATGCCTACGACCACATTCTGCTCGATCGGCTGCTGCCGGTTTTCGCAAGCAGCCTCGCTGTCCGCATCGATAGGCTGTTGCGCGCCGGCAACGACACTTTGCTGGACAAGGTCAGGGACGTGTTCCGCACGTATTTGATGCTGAGCGATCCGGGGCATTTCGACCGCGGCAAAGTCGAGCAGTCCGCGCGCAATGAAGTCGCGCTCGCGTTTGCGCTCGATCCGACCTCAGCGGCCGAACTAAACCAGCATTTTAAGCGCCTCATCGAGTTGCTGCCGAACCCCATCAATGTCGACCAGCAATTTGTCATGGCGGTGCGGGCGCAGCTGACCAAGCGCTCCCCCGTCGAGCAGGTCTACGCGCGTCTCTTACTTGAAGGTGAACAGAACACGCGGCTGCGGCCGATCGACCTGGTCAGCCTGCTGGGCTCCGGCCAGCTTGAGATCGCGCCGACGGGTACCTCTCCGATTGCCTTCCCCGCAATTGGTCAGCAGGAGCGCGCTTATGCAAGCGCTGCCGCGATAATTCCGGGCATCTTCACGCGCGAGGGGTTCCTTAATTTCGTGCTGCCGCGCCTGCCGCTCCTCGTTCGAGAAGAGCAGAGTGCCGACTGGGCGCTCGCCGGTAGCCGGCTCGACGGGGCGGATACGCAGCAGGTCACCCTCAAGGTCATGGATCGGTATGTTGCTGACTATATCCGCATTTGGACAAATGCCCTGAGCAGCATCCGCGTCGTCACGTTCGACGATATGCAGCGCGGCTCAGCGATCCTGCGCGGGCTGGCCGGTTCGCAAAGCGCGCTGCAGCAGATCATTTCCTTGGTTCACGACAACACTAACCTGCCGTCGCCCGAAGAGGGTCTTGCTGCAAAGGCCCGTGCTGCCCTCGCCGCCGTTGGCGGTGCCACGGCCGTTTTGCCGGCGGAGTTCGGCGACACACCTTGGCCGGGAAGACGGATCACTGAAGCGTTCCGCCCTCTGGCTCAACTGGCCATAGCCGAGGGGTCGGGACAGTTGGCAGGCATGGACCACATCCGCGATCTATTCGGCGGCCTCTCCGCAGCGATGGCCAGCATCGCGACCGCGCCGGATCCAGGCGAGGCCGCCTTTCAGCTCGTTCGGCGGCGCGTCAAGGACCCGAAAAACGACGCCTTCGGCGCCTTGCGCGCCGACTCGGCGCTGCGGCCGCAGCCGCTCCGCACCATCATGAACGATATCGCGCTCGCGGCATGGAGCGTCTTGCTCAAACAGGCGCACGACTATGTGGATGCGGTTTGGGCGCGCGAAGTGGTCCCGGTCTGCCAGGCCGCCATTTTCCAACGCTATCCATTGTTCGCATCTGCGAGTGAGGATGTGACTCTCAAGGATTTCGGCGACTTCTTCCGTCCCGGCGGCGTTATCGACGATTTCTTTCAAAGATACTTGTCGCCGCTGGTCATCGAGCGCCGCACCGGCCTTGTGCCGGCGACCATCGATGGCGCGGCGGCGCCCATCCGTGCGGATGCGCTGGCTCAATTTCAGCGCGCGCGGGAAATTCGCAAGGCGTTCTTCAACGGCTCGGGCTCGGCACCGGCCGTGAAGTTCAGCATCAAGCCGGTCTTTCTCGACCCCAACCTGCTGCGCGCGACGTTTGTCATCGACGGCAAGGAAATCATCTATCGTCACGAGGCGCCGCGTGCCTACGACCTCGAATGGCCGACTCGAACGGATGCAAGCACGACCTCCGTCACCCTCGCCGCCGCGGATGGAACCGAGGAGAGGGTCGAACGCTCAGGTCCATGGGCACTGTTCCGGCTCGTCGATACATCGCGGCTTTCCTCGCGTGGCACTTCCGATCGTTTTACCATCACCATCGGCAAGCCTGACAAGCCCAACGTAACCTACGAACTGCGCGCGGCAAGTGTGAGCAATCCGTTCAGCCTGAGTGTCCTTCGTTCGTTCCGATGCCCGGATAACCTATGACAGCAGCCGTCGAAGTTCTTTCCGTTATTTCCGGTGCCATGGTGACGAATGCCGCCGTCGTCACGTCGAGGCAGCAGTGCTTTTCCGTAAATGAAGCCCTATTCCGGGAGGTCGCTTCGTGGCTGGGCCATGTCATCATCGGATCGACCCTGGCTGCGATCATTATTAGCGAGCATTTCGCCGTCTGCATTTTTTTGAGCGACACGAGTGTCAATCCGCGGCGACGGGGTGAACTCTATCGGCTCACCAAGAAACACACGCTTGAGGCCGAGGAAGATATCGAGGAGGCCGGCGGCATCCTGACCCGGGCGGTCGGTTCGGCCAAGACGCCGGTGCTGAAACTGCAGGTGAGGACAATCAAGCCCAGCGACACGCCCCTGGCGTGCAGCGACGGCATCAAGAAGGTACTGTCGCATCACGAGCTGAATGGATTTCTGGCCGAGCCTATTGAGGGTCTAGCTGTGGGGGTGTTGGCTCGCACTATCGCACAGGGAGCAACCGATGATGTTAGTCCGATTGTCTTCCACTTGGATGGTGCGGGACCGTGAGCGCGTCTTCGGAATGTTCGGTCGCACCCTTGGGATACGTGCTCGGCGGCCGTTTCGACCTCGTGGAAGTGATCGGCGAGGGCGGCATCAGCACCGTCTATCGTGCGATAGATCGGATCGGCCACTTCGCGCGCGAAGGTGATCCCGAAGTGGCAGTGAAGGTCATCCGACAATGTCCGAGCATGCGCCAGGAAGTCGTCGAGCTGCTGCACCGCCAGGCGCGCCTTTTTCGTGACCTGGTACACCGGAACTTAGTGCGAACATATGACAGCGATTACGACGGAAGGTACCACTATTTTGTCATGGAGCTTCTAAATGGCCGCTCGCTCGCGCAGATCCTGGCCGATCGTCAGGGCCGGCCGCTGTCAGCCGATGTGTCCTTTCGTGTCATCCGCGCGGCAGGGCAGGGACTCGCCCACATGCACCGCCTCGGCATCGTCCATGGTGATCTCAAACCGGCAAACATTTTCATGACGTCGACGGGGGAAGTCAAAATTCTGGACTTTGGGACGGTGCTGATGCTCGACGTTTCGCCGCTACGCGACAAGGCCATGCTCGATCAAATCGGCCTGCTGACGCCGGCTTATGCTTCGCCAGAGATGCTGATGGGCGGACCACCGGCGGAAACCGACGACGTCTATTCTCTCGCGGTGGTAGCCTATCTGGCCTTGACCGGCACGCACCCATATGGGCGGCGGCAGGCCGACGAGGCGCTCAAGGAGAATCTGACACCGCCGCCGCCGCCGACCATTTCGCCGGCGCAATGGCGGGTGATCGCTTCAGGGCTTGCCCTCAACCGCCGCGACCGCATCCAGACAGTCGGTGAGTTCGTCCAGCGTCTCGGCCGCCCGCCCTGGTTTTACCGGTTGTGCGGCCAGCGCTAGCCATGCGGCCATCGTAAAACGATCAAGGAGGCACCATATCGTGACCAACAACTGCAATCTCAGCCTTACCCTTGACATTCTCAGCCAACCCGACGTCAAGCTTGACGTGCAAGGGTTCGAGGGCACAGAGTGCATTTCCCTGCCGTTCAGCTATCTCGTTTACGCCACGACATCGAGCGATGCCGACATCGGCTCCTTGATCGGAGAGCGTGCCAAGCTGACGGTCATAACCGCATCCGGACAATGGATTACGTCGGGCCTCTGCGCGCAGGTCGAGGAAATGGACCCCGTAACTGAACTCCGTGTGCTCCAGTTCGTTCTGCGCCCGCGCTTTGCCGTCACCGAGCTCTCCATCGCGAGCCGCATTTATGGTCCTGGCCAACCGGTGGGCGTCGATGCCATCCTCAAGCAGGAGCTGAATAAGGCGACCATTAGCATTCCCACCGAATACAATCTGGAGAGCTATCCGAAGCGAAATTATGTCGCGCGATACAATGAAAGCGATTTCAGTTTCATTTCCCGCCTTTGCGAGCGGAACGGAATTTTCTATTTCTTCAAGCAGGAAGACAGCGGTGAGACTATCGTCTTCGGCGACCAGAATCTGGCATTCCCAAAGGTCAAGTTCGGCGCCAACTCGGCGATCCGCTATTCTCACCAACGCGACCGCAACATGCCGCGGCGCCTCGACGAAAGCGCCGTTCTGTCATTCCGGCAGCGGCGCCTTCTCTCGACAAAGACGATCACACTGCGCGATTACAACGAAACGGTGCCTTCCCGTCATATCCGTCGATCAAGAAGTCGGACAAGGCAGCGGCTTTTTGGGCAAGACCGAACGGTTCGGCGGGCATTTTGCTAACGAAGCAGAAGCAGCCACGCTGGCCAAGATCCGCGCCGAGCAGATCGGCGCCAGCCAGACGATGTACATCGCCAACAGCGACGCGCCAGAGCTGCGCGCGGGCGTCATTTTCGCTCTGCAGGACCATCCACGGTTCGACGGCGAATATCTCGTTGTTGCCGCCGATCACTCCGCGTACCGGCCGGCGCCGACTGGATTCCACGCGTTGCCACACAACGGGCGGGCCTACTACAACATGGTCCACTGCATCCGCTCGGACGTGCCTTACCGTCCGGTCGTTATGACGCCTGTCCCGCTCGGCGTCGGCCTCCACACCGCCAAGGTCGATGGAGAAGCGTGGAACGAGCGGGCCGAGATCGACGAGCACGGCCGCTACAAGCTGCAGTTTACGTTCGCCGACGAAGCGGCGCCGAAAGGACGAGGCAGCGACTACGTGCGGAAGCTCGAAGCTTATGTGGGCCCGAGTGAAACCGGGCTTCATTTTCCCCTGGTCGCTGGAACTGAGGTTCTGGTTGGCTACATGAACGGAGATATTGACCGGCCGGTGGTGGTGGGCGCGGTGCACAATCCCGATATGAAGGGAGTGGTGACTTCCGAGACGCACTTATTCAATCGCATCAAGTCGCAATCTGGCGCCTTGATCGAGATCTACGACGGGCCTGCGTCTTCACTTCGTGACGCTTTATGACTCTCTGGCGGCCCGCGACCCACGAGATCGACCCGCTATTGGAAGCGGTCGCCAATGCAGTGCGAGCGACCATCCTGCCAACAGCGTCCATCAACGTACCGCCTCCGACGGCCGATGGCATTCGCTCGAACCGGCTTCGCGACGGACGAGAATTGCGCCTGCAGCTATCCACGCAGTATCTGGAGCAGGGACAACGCGACTCTCGCACGGTAGTCGTCTACGCGGTGGGGGGCAATGCGGTCGTCGACAACCGCATGGGTTACCAGGTGACGGGGCAGGCTGTGCTCGACCTTGCCACCCGTGCGTTTCTTGATGTCGAGTGCCGGTTGGAGTCAGTTGGTACTGTCCCGCTGTGACGTCGCTGTGACGGCTCGCCGTCACAATTGCGCAGGTGACCTTGCTTGACGGTGTCGGAGCGCGACAATCCGCGCAGCGCTATTTGACCGTCATATCCCGAAGACCTGGAATATCAATGCTCCCTGTGCGCACGACCTTTGGCACGGATGTTGCGAGTCTGTCGTGCCGGTTTGTGCCGGCGTATGCCAAACGATGGAGACAAAAGTGTCACTTGAAGCCTACATGACTATCAAGGGGAAGAAGCAGGGCGACATCTCCAAAGATGCGTCCAAGCCGGACAGCATCGGACAGGTCGCCAAGAGCGACTCCGGCAATCAGTCGAAGATCACCGTCGTCGCGTTCGCCAGCGGCATCATCGTTCCGCGCGATGCGACGAGCGGTGTCGCCACGGGCGCTCGCAATCACCAGCCGGTCGTCATCACCAAGTTCTTCGATCGCGCCTCGCCGCTGCTCTGGCAGGCGCTGGCCACCAACGAGGTGCTCGAAGAGGTGGTATGCGAGTTCTACCGCGCCGATCCAGGTGGAATGCCGCAGCCGCAAAACTTCTTCAAAATGACCTGGAAGAATGCGACCTTGATCGAAGGCAAGGCTTATGTGCCACTGACGATCAATCCGCAGAACAATTTCTTCCAGAACATGGAAGACTGGTCGTTCACCTACAAGGAAGTGAAATGGGAACACGTTCCCGGCAGCACCAGCGGCGAGGATAAATGGTGACAACGCCGTGACTTTTGCCCTGTCCCCGTGTTGCGGCGGCGGGGATACATTCCAGCTCGCAGCTACACAAGAGATTGTGACTCTGCTCCCTCGGTGGCTGCCCCGATCTCAAGCAATTGCTCGGGCGACTTGCTGCCTATGGTGGCAGCCTCCCGGCGACTACAGGCTTATGCGTTTCGCGCGGCAATTTCGTGGGGATCGATCTCGTCATGCAGTATGGATTGCAGGGCTGTGCGGGCGATTTCATCAAAGTCGACGAGCATGCGTCGTTGGTCCACGAATCTTGGATTGCATCACCCTCGAGATGGCTAAAGATCACGTGAATTCCTGACCACCTCAAGGAGGATGGGGTGGATGGGCTGTAGCGAAGATCTTGAAGGTATAGGAGTGGCATCATCTCCCATGACCAAAAAAATCCGCAGCGCGTTCAGCGCGCCTTTGCGCATTCTTTGGTTGTAATCGCCGGAGCCCGGTTCGCTAGCCAACTTTCACGCCGAAGGAGCGGGGCTGTCTAGGTGTTCAGGTCCCGTTCGGCATCTGACACAGCCGAGCGCGGCCTTGAGGCCTAGCCGCCTGTCTGTTGGCCAAGCGTGCCGGCTATCGACCTTTATCGGCAGCGCAATCTTGGGCAGCAAGCGCAGCACCGCCCAACAGACCAACCGTCACTCACGACTTCAGTGAACGCGACGCACGACCGTCGTGTGTAATACGGCCCTGCTCGCGCACTTCCCAGCCTGGGGCGGCAATGTGCCGGGAAGTGCGTCCAAGCCGGCACACGCACGTCTATCGCGGTTGACACCGTGCCTGCGAGACGACTTCTCATATCCCGTTGCGAAAAGGCGGCCCGTTTTAGTCTAGTCGCGTGCCTTTACCGATGAGCCTTCGCCTTAATCTCATCGAACTCGAACGTCCGCGACTTGTAAGCGGCGATCATGTCCTTTGGTCCATTTGCTGTCCGCATTGCCACTACATCGGTGTAGGGCATCGTCATTGTCTCGAGTCCATCAAACAATGGCTCGGTTGACCCAATGCCTCTGGCGCAGGTTGACCGTGACCCCAGACCTAAGCGACCGCTGGTCCTTGACCGGTTTCTGACAGTGCTGCAGCGCTTACCCGATTCGAGACACCGGTCGGCGTCTGCCGCGTGCGATTTGTTCTAAGCAAAACTTAGGCGGACGCCGCTGGCACGGCCCTTGCTGCTAAGTGCAGCAAGATTGAGTGGGGGCTAAGTGCGTTCTCTTGACGAGAAAGTTATTGGCTACTTCAAAGCCAGGGCAGCTCCTGAGCTCCAAGCCTTGGTAGAGCCGCTGAGAAGATTTTGCGCCTGGCTTCGCAACACTCGAAGGCGGCCACTGGCCGGTCGGTTTCTCGGAGAGGAGGAACTGAATACGGATTTGCAGGCCTATGCGAGAGAGCAGCCGAATGAGCGGGACTTGGTTGGATTTGCAATCATACAGCTCGGGGCACTCGCTGGTATGAGAACGGGGAACCCGGCCGCCCCCTTCGACATAGACGAAGCGCTTATCTCCCAGTTTCAAGACGAAGCCGAGGCAACGTTTGGTAGAAGGCACAGCTATGGCCGGAGGCTAGCGGACGCGCTGAGGGGGCTTAGTGCCTGGCTTGGCAACACCGGCAACCTACCAATGGCCGGTCGATTTCGTGCATTGGATGTGGATTGTGAGGCCTATCGGAATGGGACCCGTGGGGGACAGTCGGTGGCGCCGCGGTACGCGGGGTTCGTCAGACCAGCATTGACACACTTGCAGGGGCTCGGTGAAGGACAACCGGTGACTCACAGAGCGGTCGCCCGCGTCGGGTTTGCTGAAGACACCCGGCTTGTTGAGAGCTTCGCGAAGAAATTGCATGACCTCGTCACCAGGCACGCAGAACTTCTTTTCAACTTCATTCAGTGGCTCCATCAAATGGACAAGGCCCCCATGGATGGCCGAGTGCACGACGAGACGCTGGACAGGGATACTGATGAATATGCTCGTATTGAGCCTGACATCATTCACGCAGTGAAGGGCCTTCGGCGGGCGTTCCCGTCGCGTGAGGAAGCGGCGCCGTCAGCCGGCGCCGGCGCTCCGCCGCTGGTGCAGACGGGTGAAATCGTGCCGCCGAGGCGAACACTGTCTTTGTTCCCTGAAGCACCGTCGTCTGCGAGGGCTGAACCGTACCCGACCTACGGCGCTCCTGCAGCGCCCATAGAGTACGGTGGGGCTTTGAGCCAAGGCGCTCCGCCGGCAGTGCAGATGGGTGAAATCGTGCCGCCGAGGCGAACACTGTCTTTGTTCCCCGAAGCACCGTCGTCTGCGAGGGCTGAGCCGGACGCGTTCTCCGGCCGTCTTGCAGCGCCCACACGGTACAGCGGGGCGCCCGCGCATAATCTTGGCCTATCCCTCTCAGACTACAGCTCCGAACCTCGCATGTCAGCGCCTGATCTCAGCCCTTGGCTCCCCTTGGGCTTTGAGCACAGCGTCCAACCCGTTCCGGTCTCCGTGAGGGACGCACTGGCCAGAGACGGCAGCCTGCCGGGGAGCTCGCAGCCGGCACGTGTGTACGCCCACGGTCGGCCCTATGCACCGGAGTGGCAGGTAACGAGAAGGGAGGTTACCCCAACCAATCCGCTAGGCGCTAGCATTGTTCTTACCCATCCAGTTGCCACGGAGCCCTACTGGTCAGCAAGCACACGCGTCGCAGCCTCACTGTCGTCTGCGCAGGGGGCATCGTCGTCTGCCAGGGCTCGGCCGTCGTCCGGGCCATCACCGTACCCCGAGCGAGGATACGAAGCCCGCCCCCCGTCGGCCGGGCCTGGGGAGGAGGAGCTGCCGGATTTCGGAAATGTGGTCGGCAACATCTGGACACACAGCGACTGGACCGTTGGCAACAAGGAGGTTCCGTCGCGCCTGGAGGACGCACTACGTGAACGAAAGCGCCTGCCGAGCGCGCGCGGCCAGGAAATTACGATCTTCCAAATCCACAGTCACCTCTACACGGCCGAGTTGAGAAATGATCGCTTTTATCTCACGCATCACCCTAGTGACTGAATCGGCGACCATGGCCGACCGCATGAAGGAGCACGGTGGATGGGCTGCAGCGCGATCGAGATCACTGCATGGACCCCAAAACCACATTAGGCATGTGTTCTTCCTGCAACATTCCCGCAGGAAGCGTCAGTTCAAGCGTTGTTTCTTCACAGACTTGGCCGTTTCATCGTCGGGTCGCGTACGCGCGACGTGGCTGGCAAGCGCGAGGGCTTCATCAAACTGGCCGACAAGCTGCACAGGACGCGCGCCAGAGCAAGCACGGCGGAAGGATCCGATTTGCGCATGCGTACGAACTGCGTGAGCTCTGCAATGCCCCGATCCACCTCACCATTGGCAATCCTAACGCGGGCCAGGATTTCGCGCGCGCCAAGATGGGCTGGCGCATAGGCGAGCAGATTGTTGCAGGGGGCCTCCGCTTGCGGCCAGAGTCCGGCCGGGGCACGGCAACAGGCCAGGTGCAAGAGCCCTGCTGTGTTGAGCGCGGCGCGCAGATGCGCGCGTTCCGCAAGGTCTCCACGTGTTCCGCCGCCCTGTGCAAAACAGGCTACGCAGCGACCTTGTCTTCCTTATCTGCGCCACGCATGACGATCTTCAGCGCGTCGTCGGGCAAAGGGTGCTGCAGCGCCTTCGCCTCGTCCCAGGGAGCGCGCATCCAGACGTCGCGCTCCTCCTCGCTGGTCAGGATCACCGGCATCGCTTTGGGGGATTGGCTGGACGACCGCATTGGGTGACGTCGTCAGGAAGCCGTAGACGAGGTGGGGCCCAGGGATCGGCTTCGACTTCGTGCCGCGGTCGCCTCTGAACTCGGTCCAGATGCCGGCGAAACAGAACAGCGGCCGGCTTTCCTCGATCGCGAACCAGACGACGTCCTTCTTCTTTGTCTCCGGATCTGGCTCGGGGGCATACTCGGCGAAACTGTTCGCCGGCACGAGGCAACGGTTCTCCGGCCTTAGCCAGCCGCGCCAATGCGGCGACGACGTGTTGCGGATGTTTGTGACCGGTAGCCCGCTCGTCTTGGGTGGGGGCGGCATGCCCCAGCGCATCAGCGCCATTTCTTTGGCATCGCCGACATTTCTGATCACTGGTGCCGGATAGTCCGGAAAAACACCGGGCATCGGCGCCAGATTGCCGACATAGCGGTTCATGCGCCTAGCTAAACAGACCGGCGATCGCCGCCTGGTTAGTTGTGATCGAATAGATTGCACATCAGCCCGCATCGTCTCCGATCTCAGGACCCCCTTAATATTACCCGCCGCACCGACCCAGTGATCGGTTGCCAATTGACTCCATGTTCTTGATTTGTTCTAATCAAGCAAAACCCGGTGACAGCAATGGGACTTGAGCATATCCGCTCGGAGATCGAACACATGCGCGCGCAGATCAACCGCCAGCGCCGCGAAATACTCCAGCTTCAACGTGCGGGCATTGCCACGGCCTCGGCCGAAGCGCTGCTTGAACGGATGCTGGACAAGGTTGATAGGCTTTGCGCCGAGCGCGACGGGCTGAAGGCGGCGCAACCGCAACCGAAAAAGCGCAAGGTTCTCGGAGGAAGGAAGTGGTGAACCGCCCCCTCCAATGGTTTGACGACACCACCGACCATCCGCCCTGGATCAAGGCGTTGGAAGGGGTGCGACGGCGGGCGACACGTGAGGGTTATTGCTATCATCACGTCCAGGCCATCATTGTTGCGATCGACCAATACGCCGAAGCCGCCCTTGGCAATCGCGAAATTCTTCTGGAGCCGACCATACCGCATAGGATCTGGTGGCGAAGGCCATTAGCGACGGATCACGGCGTCCGGCTTGCCATTGGTGAGGCAAGGCAAGGCAAAGGCGAACCGCGCAAGAAGCCGAATGCGGACGCATCAACTGCGCTCAAAACGCCGCTTCAACAACCTCAAATTCGCCCAATGACATCACGGCATGTGGCGTTTATCATGATTCGTAAGACTCCCATACGAGACGGCGGATGCGTTATCAAGCTCAACACGACAGGCGACGAAAATGATCCAGCAACCAAGCCCTAGCTGGACCTCCGACTTTGGCCTCAATGATCGACTGGCTCCTGCCTTCTTTGCCAATAAAGACAGCCTTACCCCGTCAATGTCGCATGCACATGTGTTGCGGCGCGCCTTTGATCTGCTTGCACTCGATGGGATTCTCTGCGTGGACAACACGCCGCTCATCTATTTCAGGCTCGTAAAAGACCTGAGCTTAGACACTATTCTACCAATCCAACGTCAGTTCTGGAATCACGGTGGAGCACCGATCCTCGTCCTCGTCTCGAACGAAAGGATACACATCTATTCGGCGATGTCGCGGCCTGTGCCCGCTCATGAAATTCGCGACAAACCGCCAAGCCTTGTTGCTGAACTAGATCGCATTGCAGACGGGCTCCGCAGCTTTATCGTATCCGTTGAATCGGGCGAGTTCTTCAGACAGCATGCGCGTTCTTTCGATCCTAATCAGCGCATCGACCGCGACCTCTTAAGCAATCTGAAGGAGACGCGCGATGTCCTCGATGAGATTACGAACCGCAATATTCAACCGGAAGTCCTCGACGCATTACTTTGCCGCGTCGTCTTCACCTGCTATCTCTTCGATCGAGAGGTTATAGGGCAAAAATATCTTTCTTCGATCGGCATCGAAAATGCCTCCCACTTGCGTGACGTGCTGAGCTTGCAGCCTCTGCGCAACGCCAAAAGCACGCTCTACGAGATTTTCTCGAACTTGCAGAACGACTTTAACGGCGACCTCTTCAGTGATGACCTTGAAGCAGAAGCCAGAAAGATCACGCACCAACACGTCAGCACGCTAAAGGACTTCTTTGAAGGTACACACGTACGTAGCGGTCAAAAGGCATTCTGGCCCTATGATTTCAGCGCGATCCCTATCGAAACGATCAGCGCCATCTATGAACACTTTCTGAAGGCCGCCGACGAAACCGGCGCGTTTTATACGCCTCGTTTTCTGGCCGAGATTGTGTTGGATACAGCTCTCCATGGCGGTGACGGCCTCATTGGAAAGACTTATCTCGATCCTGCATGCGGTTCGGGAATCTTTCTCGTCGGCCTTTTCAATAGAATGGCCGAGGAGTGGAAGCACGCGAATCCCAATGCACGAAACGACCGGCGAGCGCGCGAGTTAATGCAGCTCCTCACCGAACGCTTGTTTGGCGTTGACATCAATCCAACGGCTTGCCGAATTGCCGCGTTCAGCCTTTATCTCGCTTATCTGGATCAGCTCTCACCACGCGACATCCAAGAGCTACAGGCAAAAGGGCGCGCGTTGCCACATCTAGTCGCTCCGTTGTCGCCGAAGCGCGCCCCCAATATCCAATGCGCCGATTTCTTTTCGCCGACCTTGAAATTGCCAGCAGTGCCTTCTGTGATAGTCGGCAATCCCCCGTGGGGCAGTATTGCCACCGCCGATACGCCTGCGGGCCGGTGGTGCGTGGAAAATAAAAAGCCATTGCCCGATAAACAGATCGCAAGCGCTTTTATCTGGAAAGCCGCGACCACCACCCCCGAAGGAGGATACATTTGCTTCGTGCTGCCACATGGCACTCTGTTCAACCACGGCAACAAGGCAGTAGAATTTCAGAAGGCGTGGCTCACGCAATGCACTGTTGAGAGCGTGCTGAACCTTGCTGATTTCCGATGGTTCCTTTTTGAAAAGGCGGTACACCCAGCAATCGTCGTTCGTTATCGCCCACAAAACCTGACGAACCAACGAAGCAAGATTGAATATCTGGCTCCAAAGGTCGATTGGGCGGCGACGCAAGCCGAGATTATTTCAGTTGCGCCCGTTGATCGATCGTGGATAGTTCTTAGCGAAGTCGTAAAAGATTTGGACGGACCGGACGCGCCACAAACCTGGAAGCAGCGCTTCTGGGCCACGCCTCGTGATCTTCGCTTTCTCGACAGGCTTTCGCTTTACCCCCGACTGCGCGACCGGGTCCGGAGTCCCCGCGAAGTCGGCGACAAAAAGCCTTGGGTAATGGCTGAAGGCTTTCAGCCGCTTGGGCCAAACGACGATCCTGAAAAGGCGAAGGTCATACAGCTTCCGTCGAAGCTCTTCATCGAAGCGACGAGCCCTGGCATCGATCTATTCTTATTGCCTGAGGATTGCAGGACCTTGCGCTCCGCAAACATAACTGTGCGCGGACGCTCGAATAAGAGCACCGAGGTCTACAACGCTCCCCACGTCCTCATCACGAAGGGATTCCAGCGGATTGCGTTTTGTGACTTTCCGGTTGGCTTTCGCCACGCGCTCAGAGGAATCCGCGGGCCTGAGAAGCATCGGAACCTTCTCATGTTCCTGGCAGCCTATTTGCGGTCAGGCCTAGCGAAATACTTCATGTTCCACACGTCATCGAGCTGGGGAATGTATCGTCCCGAAGGGCATGTCGAAGAGGTGCTTCGCTTGCCGATGCCCTTTCCGGAAGATCTTCCCGAACCTTCAAAGCACAATGAAATCGTCGAGGAAGTCGCTCGTATCATCACCAAGCACGCCAAACGGGCCAGCGAGAATTTCATCCAGCGCTCTAATGCGATCGCCGAAGCCAGCTCTCTAATCGAGCCGCTCATCCAAGACTACTTTGATGTTCAGCCAACCGAACGCATCCTGCTCTCTGACACGCTTGATGTAGTTATACCGAGTATCCAGCCTACGCAGAGCCGAATGCCAGTGCCGACGGTCGAGCACTCAACGAGTCAGCAACGTGATTTGTACACGCACTGCCTATGCGAGACGTTGAACGGCTGGGCTCGACGGACAGAGTACGTCGTCGCGGGCTCGACCTCAGCCTCTGACGGGCTAGGCATTGGACTTGCGGTTCTACGCAAGGTCCCGAGATCGGAAGGTGTTTCGGCTGCACCGCCAAATGATCTCGACCTGCTTCAGACTTTTGATCGGCTACGAAAGGCGGCTAATCCTCTCGACGGCGCGATCACGGCCGCCCGCGGCGTGATGATTTTTGACGAAAACAGCCTTTATTTGCTCAAGAGCATCAATCACCGGTATTGGACGCAGACCACGGCCCTTAATGATGCCGACGAGATTGCGGGCTCTATCCTCATGCATAGCCAGCGGGCAACAGCATGAACGTTGTTGGCAGCCCGTCGCATTGGATCGACCTCATTGACTCACTTCTTCCGGATATTTTGCAGCTCGTTGTAGCCTCGTGGCAGTCCATGCCGCTGCTGGAGCTCGACGCCCGTGAAGACCCGACGACCGAGGCTCTTTGTCGCGTGCTGCGGCAGAACCGAAGCGCTAAAGCGGATTCCTGTCATTTAGAAGCATAGCCTGCGTGAGCGAAATAGTTGGTGCATTCGCGTGGGCTTAGTTGTGGGATGAACGAACGGATCGCGCGCGTGAGATGCGGAACTGTTCGTGCCGCGACCTTACGCAAGTATGCCTTAAATTTGCTGTAGGGCAGCTCGATCGGATTAAGATCAGGCGAGTATTTCGGGAGATACCGCACGCTCGCCTTTGCCTTCTCAATCGCGTGCCTAACGGCAGGCGCCATGTGAACTCGGCAGTTGTCCATCACGACGATGTCGTTGCGCCGAAGGGTTGGAACCAAGCACTGCTCAACATAGGCGAGGAACATTTCTCCGGTCATAGCTCCCTCGATCACCATCGGGGCAGTCATTTTATTGTGGCGCAAGGCCGCCACGAAAGTGATGGTCTCCCATGACCCCAGCGGAACGGCGCCGATCACCCTGACACCCCTTGGCGCACGCCCCCGGAGCCGCGCCAGATTTGTGCTGACCGCAGTCTCGTCGATAAAAACGAGCCGGGCGGGATCAAGAAAACCTTGCTCTCGTATCCAACGTCGGCGAGCTCGCGCAACGTCCTCTCGCTGCCGTTCAGTAGCCTGCAGGCTTTTTTTTAAAGGTGATGTTGTGACGGTCGAGAAAGCGCCAGAGCGCGCTGCGGCTGGTTCGAATTCTCCGCTTGCGCAGCTCTGCAAGCGTCTCCACCAGGGTCAGGTCTGGATGCTCAGCAACCACAGCCAAAATCTCGGTTGCGAACTCTTCGAGCGGCGAAACGCTTCCGCCGCGCGGCTTCGCAGCGGCGCTGTTATCGTCCCGCCAGCGCTGCACCCACTTGACCGCCGATGCTACACTCACCTCGAAGCGTTCGGCCGCCTCGCGCCGCGACGCGCCCGCAGCCACGGCCTCGATAACGCGTTCCCGCAGGTCACAAGAATAGGCCTTCGGCACCGCCCGCCCCCGCCGGCAAGGAGAATCAATGCACACAGTCTCCATCATCGCTAACCGTTTGGGAATCCCCCAGATTCAAATCGGGCGAAAACCGCTATAGCGACCTGCCGTTTCGAATCGACACCCAAATGGTCGAACTCGACCCCGCCGCTGGTCAGGATCAGGGTAGGTTAGATATCGCATTTTCTCCTCTCGTGAACCGCGAGGACATCTATTTTTGCCTAGAATGCAAAAGGCTAAACGTTCCACACAATCCCGGCGTTAGAACTTACGCCAACGAGTATGTCGTCTTCGGAATGGTCCGCTTTGTACGAGGGCAATACGCCGCGATGGTAAGACATGGCGGAATGTTGGGGTACGTTTTGGACGGTAATATTAATGCTGCCATCCAAAGCGTGTCAGCGGCGATCGTCGCCCATGCTGCTGATCTCGGCATGTCGCAACCCGCTCAAATTTCCATATCGTCAGTACAGCAATCAAATGGCGATATGAGAGAAACCTATCATCAACGCGATCAATGCTTGGGCGCGTTCTTAATCCACCATATGTTCGTTTCGAACTAAGCTCGGGTCCACTCAACGCACGACTATTCCGGTATTACTTGTTACCGCCGCCGCGGTCGACCTTGAATTTGCTTACAGCAAGGTCGGATAAGCCGAACCTGATCTCGATTTCGTCATCGTCTTTATCCGAAAGCTTCGTGAATTCTACGGATTCAATCGTGAGACCCTGTTTTGACGCGCGCGCGAACGGGTTGTCTAGGGCGTGCCCTGGACGGGTGTAATTGGCAAAGAGCTGATCGGTCGTAATCAGGCCTGAAGGAATTTCCTGAATCTTGCGGGCGGACATTTTCACAGATTGAGTCATCATCCCTCCACTAGTCACGAGTATGTCGATCGCTTTTTCCTTCGAGCGGCCGCGACCGATCGATCCAATAGAGCGCGTCGCGCGGTGTTGCGACCGCTTGCGGTAGCTTGGCCAGCCCGCTATTGAGTTGAGTCAGTAGCGCCGCTTCCGGCACCGCGTTGGTTGCACGAGAATTGGAATACACACGGCCAGTGATCCGCAATTCCTTGACAACGCCAGTGAACACCTCAACGCGTGTCGGCGGAAAGACAAGCACCACAACAAAGGCGATTGAAGAATTTTGCCAAAAAAATTCGGTAGTAACCTCGTCAAGGCCGACCTGCATTTGCTGCCGTCCTGGCCTGGAAAGTGGGCTACAGCCGCCATCGCAGAGAAAGATGCCGAGAGGATCCGTTGCGCCGGATTTCTTGAGCCGTCCTGCTTTGGACTTGAGCGCGATGTAGACTGGGTTGCGCGCGTAAGCGATTGCGCGGCAGTATAGGATGGATAGGAGCTGCCGCCGTTCTCGCGTTCGCTCATAAAGGCAACTGTATTGGATGGACAGCTAGTCGATCGGCTGCCGAACTCCTGGATGGAGCTGTTTGAAGCTCAAATCGCCGGCTCATTTGTGCCTCACGTCTGCGTCTCACGCTCAAATTTCCTTCCTGGTTTGCTCGCGGATCGGAGCCCATGTCTGTGCTGCTGCTCGCGTAGTGTCGGCGGCGCTCTCGATAGCTCCGGGGCCTCGGACTCGTATCAAAGGCGGTTTTCAAACAAAAGCACAATCTTCGGTGCCGCGTCTGGCCAGAAGTGGTCATAACGCGCCCCCTCTTTCCAGCGCAAGGCGCGTCGAGTTTTTCTGAGACGCTTAGGTTAGAAGAGGCTGGGTTCAAATCTGAGCACAATGCCAAAAAGTGAAACAGACGGATCTGGCACGTTGGTTCGGTCACAAACACATTTGTTCGATGGTCAACATGTTTGCTTGCCTCGTCGGGCAGTCCGGGAATCGGACCACTATTTCCGATGCTGTAGCCATCGGACAGGAATGCAATCGGCCGTCGAAGGCCTATCTTCGGCAGCTTCGGCGCGGCACGCCATTTGCTAAGATCTTGGGCGATCGTTCTGAGGGTAGGTCTATAAATGGCTAACTTCTGGAGAGATGGGTCACGTGGGCGGCCGAATTCGCCACCGCCGCCACTGGCTCTTCGCTGTTGAATCAGATCCTCTTCGAAACCAGGATCACCCCTTGCGACGACAGCTACAACCTCGCCCGCCGGACGTCGCAGCTTTCGTCGCCGAGCTCACCAAGCCGAGGGATTTCGAGAAGATCGACAATGCGTTTTGTCGATCAGATGATTGCGGAAATCGATCGCAAAATTCCGGCTCGCTCAATGCTGTGCTGCACACCGATAGGTTCTAGCAGCTCTAGTCGGCCTGGCGCGGACTAAGTTCCCGGCCGATCGCACCGGTTTTCGTCAGAACATCACGTTAGACATTCTCAGCGTCAGCAGAGATGGACTGACCGATTTCGAGGACAGTCCGAAGATCGTCAAGTCCGCCCTGTGCAAGCAAGTCTACGCCGCCGAATTCGGCCATTTGACGGCGAGTCGGTAGCGGCAATGATCAGCCTACGAGTTTATCATTAAGCGTATGTGGTATAGGAGCGCCGTGGACGCCATGGCGCATGCGCCAGTCATCGCCTTCCGTTTGCGCAGGAAATGTTCGGCGTCGAAAAACATGAGAAGATTGTCAATCTCAACGACGTGAATCGGTCTTCGAGGCGCAACGTACACAAGTGGAAATCGCTCCGGCTCAGCAAGGATGGTCGATCGGGGGATGAAGTGAAAACACCTCATGTCTGGGCTCGACCGGCTTGACGCTTGTCCGGTGTCTGACAGTCGCATCGCCTCTGTCAGGTTGAGAACACCTGCCGTCATTTTGCCGAAGCTGACTTTTTTCAAGACCTAATTAATAGCTTGAATGAGGAGACGCCACTGGCACGGATCGGAGCGGTCCACAAGCCAGATGTGAAGGGAGGAATGACCTCGGACGCGTACTTGTTCAATCGCATCAAATCGCAATCTGGCGCCTTCATCGAGATTTACGACGGGCCCGCGTGATTTTTATCACCTCATGGCGCCCTCATGACTGTCTGGGAGCCCGCGACTCACGAGATCGCCCCGCTATTGGAAGCGGTCGCCAATACGGCGCGCGACCATCCTGCCAACAGCGTCGATCAACATACCACCGCCGTCGGCCGATGGCATTCGTTCGCAACGGTTTCGTGACGGACGAGAATTGCGCTTCAAATTATCCGCGCAGTACCTGGGGCAAGGACAACGAGGGTTTTGCACAGTGCTCATCTACGCGCCGCAGGGCAATGCCGTTGTCGATATCTGCGCGGTCTGCCGCGTGCAAATGCTTGAAAGCTTAATCAACTGCTCGAACCGGGCGAACGCCGCTGGCATGAAGGTTGCCATTGAGGTGCAGCAACACTGAGCAACGACTGAATGCATTCGAGCCTGCATCGGAGATATATTATGACGAGCAGTCCACCGCACAAAAAGCAAAAACTCAGTCGGTCGGACGAGATCGAGCAAGCGGGTCAGTTCGCCGCGGAACAGAGTTTGGAGCAAATCCCCGAGACATCGTCGGCTGTCAACGCTGCGTCTTCCTCGATCTTCGACGCGCCGGCGCCGAACGTTTCGGAGGTCGCTGCCGGAAGCGTGGTGACCCGCCGCCCCCACGCGGGCGGCTATTGGGAAGCGAAGTGTGCTGAAGACGACGAGCTTATTTCAAAGTTCAGGACAACATCGAACTCGGCCGCGCGGGCGGCGACTGTTTTGCAGTACGCAACGGCTCTTCGTAGGTTTAGTGACTGGCTCCACGACAGCAAGAAGAAGCCTATAGCTCGCCGCCTTTATGACGATGGGCTGACGTTAGATGCTAACACGTTTAAGGCTGTGGATAGCAGGATCCATGCCGCGTTGACGATGCTTAGGGAATCGGGGCGTGTCCAAACCGGACGGCCCGCCGCGGAAGGCAGTTCGCGGCAAATCCCCAGGGCATCGTCTGCAAAGGCTGCGTCTTCCTCGACGTCCGGCGCCGCGACGCCGAACGTCGGGGAGGGCGCTGCCGAAAGGGCCGTGACTTCCCGTGCGCGCTGTAGCCGCTATCTCGAAGCGAAATATGCTGAGGACGAGGATCTCATTTTCAAATTCGGGACAACACCAAACTTGAATCTGCAACCGGTGACCATCCGGATCTACTCAGCGGCACTTCGCAAGTTCAGTGACTGGCTTCACGACAGCGAGAAGAAACGGCCTATACTCACCGACTGTGCGACGATCGGCTGATGGACAATGCTAACGCGTTTAAAGATGTATTCAAAGATCACCAAACGATTATCGCGGCGTTGACCAAGCTTCGGAACTTCTGGCGTGAGCAAGAAGGGGCGACAGCTCGGGTGGGCGCTCCGCACCCCGACACGAGGCACGAGCAGCCTGCCGATGAGCCAGAATTCCCGAGCTCGACACCGCCAGACGTCGCCCGGCCATCGTCGGCGAGCGGGGCTGCGGAATTGTCACAAGGTTTCGACGCGGGGTGGTCGGTGCCGGAGTTCGGACATAGCGTCGGCTTGGGCTGGAGCCACGGCCGCCAATCGGCCCCGGAGCCCCTGATTAGCGCGCTGAACAGAGGCGGCGTCGGGCTGAGGCCGTTTCAGTCGACAGATGTGTACATCCGTGGTCAGCCTTACAGGGCGCAATTGGAGCCTGGGAGAGCGGAGCGAACCCCCAATAATCCGCTGGGCGATAAAATCGTTCTCAGCCCTCAACTTGGATCAGCGGGGGAGCGCCTCCAAGGCTTCCCGCCGTCCGCGGGAGAGGCATCCTCCTCTGCCAGGGTTCGCGAGCCCTCCTCAGCGCCCGGCGGCTCAGCAACATATCGCGGGTTAAGGGATTTCCGAGCGGCCGTCGGCCCGAACTGGATCCATGGCGATCAAGAGGCTCCACGCAGCCTGATGACGGAATTACACAACTGGGACCAACTGCCGAATCCGTTCCGGCGAAGGATCGATCTCTTCATACATGGTGAACGATACACGGCCGAGTTCAGGACGAGGGAAAGGGATCCGAACCGGATCCTAGGCTCACAGCAGAGCGGCTTCGTTTATCTCATCCATCAACCTCGACGCCGCTGAACAACGCGTTTGGGCTGGGACCTCGGCCGCCAGAGGGGTAACTGGTCCACAGCTCGGCCCGTGGCTTCGAAGGGCGAATAAGACGCTCGCGGAGGGAAATTAGGGACGTAAGATCCTTCAACTCAAACCCAGAGAGTCTACATCATCGGACGTACCGAGCCGCCGCCACGCTTGGCAAACTGGAGCCTTCCAGATGTTATCGTAGGAGCGCGCCGCTCAATCGATCGTTGGTGCGCGTAGCAGTGCCTCGAGCCGGCGCCGACCTTCATTGATTGCTCCAGCCCAGTCACCGAGCCGTTCCTGCACGACGACTTCGAATGATGGGTACCACAATGGCTTTCCCCCTGCCTGGGCCCAATACCAAGGATAGCCGCGCGGCACGAAGACCACGCCGGGAACGCCGAGCGCCCCGGCGATATGGATGGCGAAGCTGTCCGGCCCAACCACCGCATCGAGATTGGCGATCGCTGCGATCAATTCCGCTGGGCACCCGATATGCGCACCAGCATCGATCGGACGGCTCCATCGCTTCATGTCATGCCGTTGCGCGTCGGCCATCAAACTGATCGGCGTAACGGAGTGAGGAACCACAGCGGCGATCTGCTCCATCGATAGGCCGAGAGCGCCGCCCTCCCATACGATGCCGACTAAGGGCCTTGCGAACGCGGCTAGAGCATCCCGCCATTTGGCAAGGAGCTCCGGCTCGGGTCGCAGGTAGGGGATGCCGTCGGCAATGTTTCGCGCGTCGGTCGCCAGTATCCGCAATAACGATTGCAGCGGCGTTGCGGAGAGCTTTGACCTCGGCTCGTCCGGAATGATCCGCTCAGCCAGGCTGGTAAGAAGAGCTTGGTAGTGTGGTTCCGCGACGACTCGCACAACTTGCTGGCTCGCCAGCTGACGCAGGAGACGAACGAGTGCCACGAATTCGAGCGCGCCGGTCGTCGCGGGCACGACTACCCGTGTCACGAGCGCCAGAGCGGCAGCCTCGGGCGTCGGGAAGCGACCGAGCGTCAGTTCAAGTGTCGACTTCAGAGACTTGGCCGTCTCGTCGTCAGGTCGCGTATCCGCGACGTGGCCGGCAAGTGTCAGGGCTTCATCAAACCGGCCGACAAGCTGCAGGACGCACGCCAGGGCAAGAGCGGCGGAAGGGTCAGATCTGCGCGCGCGTACGAATCGCGTGAACTCCGCAATGCCCCGATCCGCCTCGCCCTTGGCAATCATGACGCGGGCTAAGTGTTCGCGCGCGCCGAGATGGGCCGGCGCATAGGCGAGCAACCTCTTGCAGCTGGCCTCCGCTTGCGGCCACAGTCCGCTCGCCGCACGGCAATAGGCCAGATGCAAGAGCCCGGCTGTATCGAGCGGGGCACGCAGATGCGCGCGTTCTGCAAGGTTGAGCGCCTCGTCGAAGCGGCTGCGCTCGAGCATGAGCACGGATAAATTGCGCAGCGTATCGGGCTCGTCCGGGGCAAGCTCCAACGCGCGAAGCAGGACGACCTCCGCTGACGAACGGTCGCCTAAGGCGAGATCAATCGAACCGAGTTGAAGAAAGGCGCGCGCATTGCATGGCTCGTGTTGTACAGCTGCCTCCGTAATCGCGCGGGCTTCCGTAACGTCACCGCGGCTCAGCAGGGCATGAGCGAGCGTAAGCTTGATCTCGCAGTTGCGTGGGGCGAGGGCGGCCGCGCGTTGGAGGCAGATAACCGCCTCATCAAGGCGGTGCAGCAATTGGTGGGCGACACCCAAATTAGTGATGAGGCCGGCGTGCTCGGGATAGACGGTCGCCGCTTCCGCCAGTATCTCGAACGCAAACTCGGTCCGCCGCCGCGCGAGCGCGAGTGTGGCCTTTGCATTGAGTGTATCGGGATCGTTCGTTGCGACGCTGACCTCGTCCAGGAGCGCCTCCGCCTCGTCGAGACGGCCTGCGGCAATGAACTCCTGCGCTGTTCTCAGGCGATCTTGCCGGGTCGGGGCCTGAGTGGCAGTCGTTGGCATGCTCGCTATGCGACCGTCACGCGTTTGCCGTCGAGGCGGAGATCCTCCGTCACGGCGATGACCTTGCTGTGGGCCGTTTCGGAGGCAATCCCGGTGACCTTGGTCGCCTGGATTTCGGTCTGCAGTAAGTCGATACGGTCGATGACGGCGATACGTTCGATCGCTTTTATCGTAAGCGAATCTGCGCTTACTTCCTGGATCCGCGCTGAGCTGCGGAAACGGTCCGCGATCAAACTGTAGAGCTTGCCGATCCAGGTAGCCTTGTCCGCGACCACGGCGAATAGCTTGGCCTGCAGATCGACACTCTCGGCGCGCAAGGACAGGCGCTGGCGCACGGCGATGGCGATGGTCTCGCCCTCGATGGACATGTTGCCACGTCCGGGTAAGGCGATCACGCCCCGATTAGAGCCCGCCCGCTCGAGCACGGTCAGGACGAAGGCTTGCCTCGCATCGCAGAACAGCAGCACGAGGTCCCGTGGAATCGGTCGAACCAGGCAGCCGACAGCCAGCGCCGCCGCATGACGAGCGCCACCGACTTCGACCTCTACCGTCGCGCTATCGTTGTCGACCGACACGATACGGGCGATGTGATGTCCAGGGCCAAGTAAGCGCTCGGTTGTCGCCAAGAGATCGGCCCTTGTGGCACGGACAGTCATTGTCATTGTTGCACTCCTGCAGCAGCCTACATGTACATCACCTGCGTCCATGTTTTGACCGCACGCTCGCCCACTTCGGTCAAAAGTTCGTAGTTTCTGTCCACGACCTCCCGCTGATCGCTGCTCGTTCGGCCGCTTGTAACCTCCGAGTCTGTTACCACCACCTTTTTCCTGCAGCGCGTTCCATCGAGATCGACCCACTTTACGTCGTCCCCGTAAATCCTCTTGAAGTAGTTTCTGGCATACTTGGCGTCAGTTCCATTGACGACCAGCGTGTTAGATCCCTGGATTTTACTGATAAGATTGCGCGTCACCATCCTGAACTCGTTACCGACTGTTAGGCAATTCGCAAAACCGAAGCTGATTACGCTGCGGCCGCCAACGCTGATTGAAAAATCGCGGCTAAGCTTGGCGCAGACCGCCCCGCCAATGAACAGCGACACGGTTGCTCCCACCATGCAGGAGAGCTTGGCGCCGCAGAAAAACTCCATTGCATCTCCTGCCGTACGCTTTTCCGAGTGGCCATGGGTGACCTCGGACAACGAGCCGTGGGCGGTCTGGTTGATGGAGCCCGAGGCGGTCAGGCTGATATTGGCAAGCGTGCCGTTGGCACCGGCGTTGACCGACACGCCGTTCTCCGCGGAGACCTCATGGGTGCCCTTCGAGACGGTATATTTCGCGTCACCATTATTGACCTCAGTGGTGTGGCCGAGACCGATTTTCGTCAGCGCTGCGCCTTTGATGTTCGCCTGAAAGTCCTTGTTGGTGTAGACAAGTACGCCAGCGCTATCGGTTTTGCGCGTGCGGGTCTGGCTGGTCGTGACCTCTTCCAGTTTTTGACCGGGCGTGCTGAACACGCCGGCCGTGGAATGCGCGTCGGATATGCCCGTGATACTCTTGGCCGAGCTTTGGCTGCTACTTGTCTCGAGGCCGGTTACAAGCGTCGACTCATCACTCGAATAAGCGCCGAGGCGCAAATAACTTGAATCGGACAGGGCAGAGCCCATTGTGTCCGGAACCGAAACGCGTGTGTAGGCATTCGGCATAGTGAACTCCTCAATCGTATGACCTCCGGCCTTAGCGCTGCGCCATCAACCGGATTTGAGACGGCGATGTCGAAACTCCGAACGCGTTCGGGCTGGTGCCGTTCTGCTTGGTCGGCATTCCCATCTTGGTTGCCGGTGGCCCTCCGATGAATAAATTGGCCGATCCGGTTTTGGCGCGCCCCGGACCCATGACCGTGCCGGACATGACGCCGAGGCTGACACCAGCGTTGTCGCCGGTCGACATCGATCGTTCCGTCGTCATGTTGTGCGCTGGCATACTCATGATAAGGAAACGAGACTGCGTCGGATTGGCCATGGTGCTCATGTTGACGTTTGGATAGGGATTTGGCGTCACGGCAGGACCGGCCGGCGTGTTGCACACGTCGGGGAAGGCGTGATCCTCCGCCACCATCGGGCCATTGGAATTGACATAAGACATAGTTTAGCACCCTCCGTTGAAAGGAATGACACGGGTTGTGTCGTAGAGCTCCGCGACAGCGCGTTCAGGCACAGTTTGCAGGACGCTGCCGTGCTTGGCCACGAACAGGCTGCCTTCGGTCGACGCGCAATGAAAGTCAGTGCGTAGAAAGCGCGCGCCGGAGAAGTCGCTGCCATCGACGTTGGCATGGTGCATCAGCGCGTAGGACATGTCGGCGCCGGCAAACGAGACGGCGTTGGCCGACGCGCGCGTAAACACGGCCATCCCCAATTTTGCGCCCGTGAGATCGCAGCCGTCGAGGCGCGCGTCCAGAAAGATGCATTGCTTCAAATCGGTGCTGCGCAGGCTGGCCGCTCGCAGGTCGGCCCTCGCAAACAATGTATTCACGACAGTGGCGCGCGAGAGGTCGGCACCTAAGAGGCTGGCGCCTGCCAAGATCGAGCCGGAGAGGTCGACTCCGGACAAGTTGGCGCGGTTCAGCTTAGCACCGCTCAAGTTCGCTCGCGCTAGCGTCAGGCCCCTGAGGTCCCGTTCCGACAGATCGCATTCGGAGAGCAGGATGGTGTCGCATCGCATTCCCGCTAACTGCGCGCTACGCAAATCGGCCTCCGTGATGGCGGCGTTCATCAGCGTGGCGCCACTGAGCACAAGATTGGTGATCTCGCAGTCCATGATGGCGCTTTGTGACAAGGTCGCGCCGCGCAGAATGCAGTAGGCCAAGACGCAGCGCATCGCTGTCGTTTGGGTGAACCGCGTCTCGCTTAGGTCGCTACGGCCGAGATCCGATTCCATGAAGGTCGACCGGGCGAAGGTCGCCCCTCGGCAGTCGGAGCAGCCAGCGCGGCACCTGACGAATATGCATTTTTCAAAGGACGCGCCGGCAAAGCACGCGGCGCTAAAGTCGCAGTCCTGAAACATCATGCCAGTCAGAGCGGCCCCTGTGAAGTCGCTGTGGCGGAAGGAGGAGCTCAGCACCACGCCGTGGTTGAGGGCCAGTCCAGACAGTGTCTCGCCATCGAGGTTTGCGTCGCGTACCGGGAAGCGGTGGGCGATCGACTGTAACAGGAGATCAATTGACATGGCGTGGGACCATCAGGATAGTGCGATTGATATTGGCGTTGCTGAAATCTGCGGCGACCAATGCCGATTCCATCAGGTCGGCACCGTAGAGATTTGCATGACGCAGACTGGCGCCGGCGAGGTTGGTCTGGTTGAGATGCGCCTCGAGCAGGTTGGCCGCATAGAAGTCGGCGCCGCGCAGATCGTTGCCGGTGAAGACCGCACCTTTCAGCGAGGTCATTCGGAAGTTCGCACGCGACAGAGCCGACTTGCCGAAATAGATACCGTTGAGCTGCGCCATGCTGAAGTCGCCGCCGCTGATGTCGGCGCCCTGAAAGGAGAGCGTGTGACCGCTGCTGCGATCGAAGCGGGCATCACGCAGGTCGATGTCGCCGATGAAGCCGACTTGGTCGAACTGCGAAGTGCTGAGATCGAGTTGCGGCGCTGCCACCTTGAGGAAGCAGGTTTGCTCGAGGCGCGCGCCGGCAAAGACCGCACCGGACAGCGATAAGTCCATGAATTGCGCGCGCTGGAGAACGGCACCCTGCCATACGCTGTTATCGAGGGCGACTTGAATGAAACAGCATTGACGCAGCCGCGCAGAGCGGAACGTAGCCCCGATCATCGGCACATGCAAAAATTGCAGGTCGGCGAGATGCGCTCGATCGAAGGACGCGCCCGCCATGCGGGCGCCGAGAACATTGGTACGCACAAGGCGGCCGTCTAAGAAACGCGTGCCGCGACAGTCGCTCTCACCAAGGTTGGCTTGAGTGAGGTCGGTCGCGCTTAAATCAGCGTTGACGAGCGCCGCGCCGGCAAGCGTGGCCCTCATCAGTTTTGCGCCGGCGAGGTTGCTCCCGTTTAGCTTCGTGCGTTCGAGAAAGGCGCCCGAGAAATCCGCTTTCGCGAATTGTCGGCCGGAGAGGTCGGCGCCGGCCAAATCACGACCGGCAAGCACACCGCCGCGGCGGTACTCCTCCTCCACAAGGTCGCCCAGCGCACGCGCCACAGCCGGCGTCAGCACCGTTTCAGGCTTGAGCGGCTTGGGTGAGGCAAGCCTCGCCGCGGCCATGCCTGCCGTCAGCTGACCTTCTGCTTTATCGATCTCGGTCCGCAGGGCGGCCAATGCTTGCTTATTTTCCTTTGTGGCCGCGGTCATCGCTGCGTCGGGCGTAACGGCGATGGGCGACTCGTTGGTCGCGGCCAATGCCTCGAAGGGCGCTCGGCCGTTGGTGGCTAGTCCAGGCAGGGCTTTTCTGAGCGCCGCTTCAGCATCGGCGAGGGCGGTGCGCAGATTTTGCACGGCTTCAGGAGGCGTGCCGGGGCGCTCGATCTGCGCCACTATGTCGTCAATCGTCAGGTGCGACGGCGCGTCGGGCTCGACGCTTTGCGCTTCCTCCGGCAGCAGAAGCGCTGGAATATCGGGCAGCGAAAAGGCGTCTTCCGACAAGGCCTGGCGTATCGGCTCGAGCGGTCGTCCAGCCGACAAGCCAAAGAAGCGAGCATGCGCAAGTTCGAATTGTTCTTGCTCGTCGACCAGCATCGTTGCCGCGCCAAGGATCTCGCCACGCCAGTTCTTCGCCCGCGCAAGCTTTGCTTCGACATCGTTCATGACGTCTGGATCAGCCTCCGGTGGCAGGGCCGGCAAAGGCAGAAGTTGCTCAAAACTTGCGTCAATCGACCGCGCGGCCTCCGTATCGCCGATCGCGGCAAACAAGGCATCGATATCGGCCGACGCGGCATTTCCGCTGGCAATCTTTTCATAGGCCGAGCGCGCGGGTTCATTTTGAGCGGCGATCGCCTCGATGTTGGACTGGGCCTTGGCTTGGACCGTCTCCAAAGCATCGAGAATCTCGGCTAAATCGATTTCTCCGCTCTCGAGTTCTTCCGGCAACAGTTCTGGAATGCTCGACGGCTCGATGGGTGGAATTTCGATCGCTGGGTGCAGCGAAGGCGGAAGGTCGATGCGTGCGAGTTCCTGATCGAGCGCCCAGCGCACGGAGGCCAGCTGGCGCGCTGCGCGCTCTTCGGCCAATTCGCGCCGCCGCGCCGCCCGTCGCGCGCGCTCAGCCGTCGAAAGCTCGGGTACAAGTTGGTGTTCTGAAAAGGCATAGCGTGAGGCGGTCCTCGGGTCGAGCCGTAGCCGCCGAACGTTCAGATAATGATCCAGCGGCCGCGCTGGTTCGCTCTGCCGCTCGTAGGCGACCATGACGTCGGCAACGTCGCTGCCGTCCAGTGTCGTCAAGCCGATCGTGGCACGATAGATCATGACGCCGCGGCTGGCACCGGCGAACAGCCATAGCGTATCAATCTGCGTCTGCAGTTCGGTTACGCAACGCGCTGCATCGCTCCAGCCGATGAAGCAGCGCACGCGAAAGGCCGGCAGGCGACCTTCAATCAGCGGATGCGCCGAGGAGAAGTTCTGCAGCGCGTACGGTTCTCCGCCGGAGAGAAAGCCGGGCATGCGCTGATCCGGCGGTGCGAACAGGAAGAGCCGCGGATCGGCATCCGTCGCCAATGCTGGTGCGGCCGATTTCAGCCATGCGGCGTCGTAGGTGCCGGCGTATTGCAAGCGCTCCCTATCATCGAGCGCCATTGGTCCAAAGGCCGCGGGCGAAGCGATTGTTTCGATGAACTCAATCGCGTGCTCGGGGTTTTCCACGTTGGGCAGCGCCACCAGTTCGCCGGCCATGCTGCGGCGAAGAGCTTCGTGACCGGTGCCGCTGGGGTTCGCGGCATAGGCAGGCCCGCCGAACGCGCGTTGCCGCGTGAGTGGCATGTGCCGGAACGGTTGCGTGGCAGTCGGCCGCCAGCCGGAGGTGGTCATCTGCCAATAACGGTTGCCAGTCACCAGGAGGTGCTTCTGGATCGGTCCGAGCGTGTAGCCGAGCACCATGCGCTGGGTTGGCCGTCCTTGAGGTGCCGCCGCATGTCCGCCGATGAGCACTTCCGCTTGCGGCTTGGGCATGCCGATGTCGAGGGGGCTGCCAGGTGGAAGCTCTTTGGCGGCCGTCAACCAAAGTCTTTGCTCGCCTTCCAGACGGTCCGCGCCCGGGTTGGCGAGATCGAACATCGCGAGAACGGACACGATGAGGCTTGCCCCGGGAGGACGGCGCTCGCATTTGGTCAACAGACCCAGCGTGCGTGGCTTTACGACAACAGGCATGAGACCCGTGAGGAATGTTTCACATCGTAACCGTATTTCGTGAGCGTGACAGAGTTGCAGTCCGCCCGTGCGGACGCGTCTCTGTGTCACATACCAAACTAGGCAGGTAAGAAATTCGGTCGGCGACAGGGGGCACCCATGGCCGATCCGAACTTCAAGTTTCTGGTCGTCGAGAACAACGAGCTACGCGCGCAGCGGCTTCAGCGGCTCGGATTCGCCCGATCGACGACGGCGTACGGGACGCTGGCGGGCGATGGCCGAAAGGTACAGGCGCTTCCATACGCGAAACCCGTGCTTCGCTGTACTTTCGAAAGGGGGACTCGAAAAAATGCGAGGCTGTTTGTGTATTGGTGTCTGAACGACCACATATGCCTTGAGGATGTGTGTGCCGCACCGTCATTCAAACCGACAGGCCGACGAAGCGCGCATGAAATCATTGATCTGGGTCGGGCGTCAGGTCGCGGATCGCCGCCGGTAGATCAAACCGTCACGTAGGCCACGCGATGCGGCGAGAGGCCTCACTCCGTCTCCGCAATTCCGCACCGCGCAGCCGGCATGCCGAAATGTCTTTGCATCCAATGTTCCGTTTCCAGCAGGAAAGCTGAATTCCAATGCGCGCGTCTGATTCTGGTTTGATTTGGCTGAAAACGATAGTCGAACCATGTTGATGAATGCCAGGTAACGGGCGGAACAAATAGGAGAGGAGGGATGACCCGTGAGCCTCGTCGTCGTTTCGAACCGCGTTGCGCGCGGCAGAGCAAATGAACCCATGACCGGTGGCCTTGCTGCGGCCCTACTTCCCGTGGTGGAACAATCTGGAGCAATCTGGGTGGGGTCCTCGGGCCAACTGAGCTATGGCGCTCAGCCGGAACCGGCTATCGAGCCGCTCGGCAGAGGCAAGCTTGTGACGTTGGATCTGCCTGCCAAGCATTATAGTGGCTATTATAATGGCTTTGCCAATTCCGCACTATGGCCGGCCTTGCATTCGCGCACCGACCTGATCGACGTCTCGGATTTAGATTATCTAAGCTACTGCGAGATCAATGCGGTCATGGCACGCGCGCTGCTCCAGTTCAAAGAGCAGACCGCGTTCTGGGGGCATGACTATCATTTCCTCGCGCTCGGCGCCGAGCTGCGCAAGGTCGGCATTAACCAGCCGATTGGCTTCTTCCTGCATACGCCATGGCCGGTGCCCGCAATGATGCAGTGTGTACCATATCATGGCCAACTGATTGCGGCGATGCTGGCTTATGACTTGATTGGCTTCCAGACGGATGAGGACCGGCGGAATTTCCTGGCTTGTGTCGGCCCCCCTCTCGGCCGGATCACCGAGGACGGAATTGTGAACTCGCGCCACGGCCGAACGCGATGCCGAGTGTTTCCGATTGGTATCGATGCGAACAAATTCGCGCAATATAGTGCAAAGTCGATCTCGCATCCCGTTGTGGCATCGCTGCGACGCAGCCTCAATGGCGGGAAGCTTGCGATCGGCGTCGACCGGATCGATTACTCCAAGGGTCTCGACAACCGCGTCGACGCCTTCGATCACCTGTGGAAAGAGCAGCCGCGCAGCATCTCGCTGTTGCAGGTTGCGAACCCGTCGCGGAGCGGGATCAATGTCTATCGCAATCTGCAGAACTTCGTCGCCCGTCTCGTTCGCGACGTTAACCGCCGCCATGGTGCGGTCGACTGGACGCCGATCCGCTATCTCAATGCGAGCTTCAGTCAATCCGTGCTTGCGGGTCTTTACCGCACTGCGAAAGTCGGCGTGGTGACGCCGTTGCGTGATGGCATGAATCTCGTGGCGAAAGAGTATGTCGCCGCGCAAGACCCGGGCGATCCCGGGGTGCTGGTCTTGTCGAAATTTGCCGGCGCGGCCAAAGAGCTCGACGGGGCGCTGCTCGTGGATCCGCACGACATCGAGGATATGGCGCGCGTGATTTCGAGGGCGGTCTCGATGCAGCCGGATGAGCGTAGCTCGCGCTGGGAAGCCATGATGCAGAAACTTCGAGGCTATACCATCCAACAATGGTTCTCGGACTTCGTTGCGGAGCTCGAAGAAAGCCGGGCTGAGAAAGTCGTGGGGGAGTTCCTTCCGAGGGGTGTGGGAGCGCCCAGCGGTTCAAAACGGCGGAAGGTCGAGGACGACTCAGCGGGGACTTCGAGCCACTTGGCCCTGCCGCGGCAGTTGTCATATCCGGCAGTCGACGTACAGGCCAGGGTGCCAGATAACGATTTCGGACATATCGTAGGCTTGGGCTTTAGCCACGGTCTCCAAACGGCCCCTGACGTCCTGCTCGGCGCACTGAACAGAAGCGGTCTTTTCCCGAGGCCGTTCCAGCCGCCGACAAATTTCTACATCCAGGGTCATCCTTATTCGGCGCAGGCGCAGTTGGGAGTAGGGGTAAGTCGGGTTACCCCAAACAATCCGCTGGGCGTTCAGGTCATTCTCATCCCTCGACTTAAAGGCGGCTGAACAACGCGCTTGGACTGCAAGCCGACCCAGAACGGGTAAGCGGATTTAGAACCATGCCACCATCTGGTAAATTATGAACTCTCTCCGTCGTGCTTGGACGGGCCCCTTCGCGAAACGGCGGTCCGAGATGATCTGGCTGAAGCACTGAGTTAGCGCGCAGACATCTTCGGTTAGCTTCTTTCAGGAAAGATTGTGTAGCCTGATGAGAGATTTCGAATTGTCTTATCGCGAGCGAGTATCCAAGCTAACGTTTCAACTCGTGTTGCAATGAACTGACTGGGAAGATCGCGGCGGGGTCCAAAGCTGTCTTGAGAGGCCTACCAAATGAACCGAACCATCGTGAGATCGAAGGCACTCCAAAATACTGGACAATTGGGGCAGCAAAGACGTTGGTAGCCCACATGCTCGACCTTTGACAAGGACCCGCGTCTGATAGTTGTCAATGACTAGTGAAAAGCCGCAGGCGAATGCCCTTATCGTTCGCAACTTCATCGCGGAAGCTCGTTGCTACATAGTCGCGCATGTTCACTCCAATGATGACAACCTGATTGACGTCGTCGATGCGCATCCGAGCCCCGTCACGACTGATCACCACCTTCAGGCCATATTTTAATGCTGCCGGAACTCCGCACCCCAACCCAATTTTGCGGTGCTGCGCTGTTCCGATCCGCCGAGCGTTCAGGTCGAAATGGGGTTCATGTCGAAAGTGACCGATGAGACTCTTCTGAGCCGGATCATCATCGTGTCCAGGTCGTGACCGCCTTTGCACGGCAATGAAATCTGCATGGACCTTTTCATCGCGCCGGAGAGAGCTGGTCTGAACTGTGAGGCGCGGATCGGGGTGACTCGACTGCCAATATCTTCGCGACGCTTACGTAACTCGTGCTGGGAAGCGAGCTGCTACTGACTCGGATAAGGATGGTCGGCCTTCGCTGAATGACTGAAAGAGCCTTGATGGAAGCGTCGCCTTCAGCTCTCCATCGGCGGGATGCTGTTTGCCTCCAGTCAGCGTCCGGGATTTTGGGGAGCGGCTGCCCTTGTCAGTTACCGTCTTAGCGCAATGCCGTGTTCCTAAACAGCGTGTCGGATCCGAGACATGATGCGCTGCTTTCGGACAAAAGCAAGGGCGATAAGCCAAGCTGATTTGCGAGCTCTCAAAGACCGCTCAGCGTTCACCGCCCTGCGCTTTCACCCCCTCTACTGCTACTAGCGCTGCGTGATAATTTTGACTGAACAAGAGGCGGTTAAAACGCGAGCGCTACCAGTTGCTCATCATGCGGACCTTGCGAGGGGCCGTCAAAACAGTGGTTTTTGGGCGCGGCTTTGCCGTTGATGGACACGTACTATCAGGGTGAACGCAGTGCGCGAGTCTGCCGTAATGAGAGGTCGCTCTGGCTTTCTGTACCTTAATGAAAAAGGGCGCTGGCCGAACAGCCCTTAGTGCCACGAAGTCGCAGGAGTGCTTTGCGTCAATCAGATTGGCTGGCGACCGTCGCTGTTGTTGGGCAAGCCCAACAGAAAAGCTATGAAGTACCTGACCGACGGCAATATGTCGCAATAGCTTCGATTGCCTAACGCGACGCAACCGATCGCCTACTTTCTCAAGCGTTTGCCCCCACGCCTGATTTCGCGAGCGTCGCAACTGGTACGAGACTTGCTGTTCTCATCCCAGGTTCTCGGAACTTGTGGAGTACCGCATGCACAGTATCGCTTGCATGAAGCACGTTTCCGACTCTGCGCAGAGCTGCGTGCGCCTCGTGGCGGGCAGCTCCATGCGCCAAGGGGAGGCGGATCTTTATCAACGCCTACGATCTTTTCGCCCTGCTCGCAGTGCCGGAGCTAAGCGACAAGTTCGCCGGCGAGCTTACCATCCTCACAGTGAGCCTCCAGATGCCGCTAAGTCCTTACCTAAGGCACTAACCTTCAGCGCCGACCGCGTCGAGCGATCATTCATCGCGTCCTCGCCGGCGTCGGCGCACTGGCGGTCAGCCATACGACCGCAATCCGCAAGACCGGAAAAGAATTTGGCCAGCCAGATCATGTCTTCACTGGCAAGTAGACGATCGCAGGCGACACCGCCAAGGTGGCGCCCGGCAGTTCCAAGCAGCTCGGCCTACTGCTGCTCACCTGCGTCGCCAAGATCGGGGCCACGAACCTCGCCGCCCCCACGATCGAGACGAAGCAGCGCACAATTGGTCGCGGACCGCGGATCCGCAAAATCCAATCTCGCCTGTGTCAATGTCGTGGTCGCCGACGTTCTTGGGCTCCGATCACCGGACAATCGTCAAACGGTAGGCCAGCTCGCCGCTGTCCTTCGCGCTGAGTATGTCTGCTCAGATCCGCTGGCGCGAAAGGGCTTGGTCACCCCCGCCCGGCAGATCGGTCACACCGGCAAGTCCATCCGGCCAAACCTCGATGTCGCCGCAGGCAATTCCGATGCGATCCAGCGGCAGGTCGGCGTCAAGAGCGGACACCTGATCGTCGCCATCAAGATCGAGAAGAACTCGTCGATCCTAGACTTCGCCCATATTGATATTGGCGGTGACGCGATCCCGCCGCTGCAGCACCGATGGCCGCATTTCGTGCGCGGCTGCGCGCGATCGGATTGCGAACTGAACGAGATTTTCACGCTCAAGATAAGGTCCGATGACCATCCTGGTCGGAGCCGCGACGGCCCGCAATGCAGCCGCGCAAGCTACGGCCAACCACTCATGAAGGCGCTGCGGCCCGAGCGCGGCGAATATTCGCCCGCGCCTGGTACGACCCGCACGATCGAGAAAATCAAGCGGCGGCTTCCGAAACACATCATGCGTAAACAAGAAACTGAGATGTTGCGCTCCTCGTGGTGACTGAGTACGGAGACGAAAACATGAGCTCGATCCCTCCCTGTGGCTCGAGAAGGAGCTGTTCGACAACAGCGATCTCGTCGATGTCGGTCTCCATATCAGGGTGTGTGCGCACACCGCCGTCACCGCATGAGAATTCAGGAATGGCGCGCGACGCAGTGCGCGAGAGTGCAGGCTGCATGAAGAGCGGAGCCAAAAGGCTTAGATGAGCGGAATGGAACTGGGGTCTGCTTAAAGCAGGCTCAATCAAACGGCGCAATATCGGCGTTTTGTGCCGGCCTCGTGAGGCGCCAAAATGGACATTTTCAACTTCATCGAATGCGCAAAGAACACGAGATCTACGAAAGCGCTCTTCGATCTTCTTGTGAGCTGTGCGAGCGAGGAGGGCTTCAGTGAAGTCGCTTACGGAGCACTCACGTTCGCGGAGCCTCCGCGTCTACCGGAGTATCTACCGCCCGCAGTGACCGTGAACTTCCCGCCTGACTGGTGTCACCGCTATTTTGAACGCAACTATCATGTCATCGACCCGGTCGTCCGGCGGACACCAATGCTTTCCGGCCCGTTCGTGTGGGACGAGCTCGCCAAGCAATATCAACTGCAATCCGGCGAGCAGCGCGTGCTAGACGAGGCCAGAGAGGCAGGTCTCAAGCACGGCGTGAGCGTACCATTATTTGGGCCATTGGGCAGAGTATCTGTAGTGTCGTTTGCATCCCAGTTCGAGGATGCCGATCCTCAGTATCGTATGAGCCATCTCAATACACTAGCCTGGCAATTTCACATCGCGTTTGGGGAGATCACACGTCCCTCGGATAGCAGCTGCAACAGAAAAGTGACCCTGTCTGAGCGCGAAAAAGATTGCCTGCGCTGGGTGGCAGAGGGCAAATCGTCTTGGGAAATTGGGAAGATACTGAAGGTCAGCGAGAATACAGTCAATTTTCATCTTAAGAACGTGACGCGAAAGCTGGGTACGACGAACCGGACCCAGGCCATCGTCAAGGCAATTCGCCTCAATCTCATTGAATTCTCGGCAGCGTCTCTGCCCAAGCCGATGCTCACGTAGCCGAGCGTGTGGGGCCGCTCGCAGGCTTTTCTATGGCATGGTGATCCAATGTCTTTGAATTGCAGCTGCGGCAGTCGCCACGAAGCGGCCGCCACCAGTTCGTGCCCCTGTCGGGTTTCGGACAGCGCAGGTTTCTGTCGGGTTCAAAACGGCTAAAGCTATCCGCTGCGTCGCAATCGAGGGCGAGATCAGCAGCTTAGATCTTGCGAGCGCACTGGCACGACGGTTGCTATGAGGATGCAGCAGCACTGGGGCAAGCGTGAGTGCACCGAAACGGGTAAGATAAACGATGCCATCCTGTTCTGGAGCCGATGAGAGCTATTGTGGATAAAACAACGATATGGGCGCTTCACCTTTTACGCAACTTATCAGTTGCCGCCGTTGCGATGCTGGGCTCATCACAAGCTAGCGCCGATGATGATTTGATGAGAGCTGCGAGGCAGATTTTCAACCCGATCCCCTCGATCGTACCTGCAGTGAAGGACAACCCAGTCACCCACCAGAAGGTCGAACTCGGCAAGATGCTGTTCTTCGATCCGCGGCTGTCGGCCAGCGAGATCATCAGCTGCAATAGCTGCCATAATCTTGGTACGGGCGGAGTCGATGCCGGTCCGACCTCGGTCGGTCACGGCTGGCAGCAGGGTCCGCGTCGGGCACCAACCGTTTATAACGCGGTGTTCAATGTGGCGCAGTTCTGGGATGGCCGCGCTGCAGACCTCAAGGCGCAAGCCAAGGGACCCGTGCAAGCGACTGTCGAAATGAACGCGACCCCAGATCATGTGCTCAACACCTTGAACTCGATGAATGACTATGTGGTCATGTTCAAGAAGGCGTTTCCGAACGAGGCGTCGCCGGTCACCTTTGACAACGTCGCGAAGGCGATCGAGGCTTTTGAAGCGACTCTAATTACGCCAACTGCTCCGTTTGATCAGTACCTTGAAGGCGATACGACTGCTCTCAATGATCAGCAGAAGGCAGGATTGAAGCTATTCATGGAAAGGGGATGCTCCTCTTGTCACAACGGAATCAACGTCGGTGGACAGGATTATTTCCTGTTCGGTGTAATCGAAAGGCCGGACACAAGCGTGCTTCCGACCGCTGACAAGGGCAGATACGCGATAACCAAAGCGGCGAGCGACGAATACGTTTTTCGCGCCGCGCCGTTGCGAAACGTCGCGTTGCGCGCCCCATACTTCCATTCAGGCCAAGTTTGGAGCCTTAAGCAAGCGGTTAGCGTGATGGGTGAAATCCAGCTCGGCCTCAAACTGAGCAATAGGGACAAGAACGATATTGTTGCGTTTCTGAATTCGCTGACTGGGCGGCTGCCCAAGATTGAATATCCGATATTACCCTCCCGCACCGACGCAACGCCACCGCCCTCTTTAGGCAGATAGTGTGATTCCTCACCGTAGCGGCATGATGCCTTCTTTGAAGGCAAAGAAGGACGGCGCAGGCATTCGGGTGTCTGCGATCCACGAAGTCGCAAACGCGGAGCACGATGGGAGGGACATGAAATCAGCTGTCCGAAGAAATCGTTATCGGCCAACACCAACTCCGGAAGGCCATAAGGATTGGCGCATATAACCCGGGACGTTAACGCAGGTAAACAATGGATCGGGTTTGACCTCAATCGTTAACAGGCACGAACGGGTTTCTCCGGCTTGTCTCCGCGTGTTGAGCCAAGGGCGGATTGTGAATGACAATTTGACCAAGCATTCTTCATACCCGGCGGCCCGCAAAACCGCAAATGCCGAGCAGAAGCAGTACCATACTCTTACTAATCTGGTCGTCTGAGCGGACTTGAAACCCGATCCGGCGCTTCCGAACGTGTGCAAGCTGAACATTGAGGAACGCGGAATGGACGTAGGTCTCGGCTCGAATATCCGCGGAAGCATGCGTTGCGCTTCTGAACCAGCTGGCCTTCCGACTGCGTAGGTACTCATCCTCTAACCTTGGAGCACCACTATGCGGGGCCGTGTAAGGTTCGCCAGCACCATTTAACTGTTGGAGTTTGGTGGTGAGCGCTTCGACCATGCTCAATCGATAGGGCTTCCAGGCAGAACGGCTTTGCGTAACGTCAAAGCCAACTTTTCCGCAAAAAATACAGAATATTGTTAGGTAGTCCTTGCGCGGCAGGTGAATAGCTCAAGAAAGAGCCCGGCCTGAGGGCCGGGCTCCCGATGGCCGCTCGAAGGCGAAGAGATTAGTACTTGAGAACCACCGGGCTGAACTTGTAATTCAGCCGCGCGGTCACGAGATCGAAATCCTGGCGGATGCGATCGGTCGCGACCGCACCAGCGGCCGTGGTGAAGCGCACGTCGCCGTCCTGCATGAATAGGTGGTCGTACTCAAAGCCAAGTGACCAATTCGGCGCGAATCCGACTTCGATGCCAGCGCCGACCGCACCGCCCCAGTGGGTGCTGTCGGTGCTCGTAAGTGTCGTGCCGAGAGTCGAGTCGATCTGATAGGTGTTGCTCGTCACCGCAACACCGCCCTTGGCGTAAAGCAGCACGTTGTTGACGGCGTAGCCGACCTGACCGGTGATCAGGCCGAATGCATCAGTCTTGGTGCGGTTGATATCGGCTGGGAAGACACGGCTGACGTTCGAGCCGCTGAAATCAGCCCAGTTGCCCTGGCCTTCTATGCCAACCACCACTCTGCCCATCTGCCAGCGATGCCCGATCTGACCACCGATCGTGCCGCTGCTCGCATTCTGGGAGCCCTCGGAGTTGACGCCTGCGAAATCCCAGGAGTTATGGCTCGAACCCCAGCCGCCGTTCATACCGATATAGAAACCGCTCCAGTCGTAGATCGCATTCGCAACCGGTGGCGGTGGCGCCTTGGTGTAGATGGGCTGCGCAGCGAGATCCACGGCCAATGCAGGCGCAGCCGCGCTGAGCGCGGCGATGCTTGCAGTCACAAGCAACAACTTCTTCATTTCCAGTTTCATTCCGTTTTTGAGTGCCCCAGCGCCTCGGCGTCTTAGCAGCGTGATCACGAATTGCTGTAACTGTCGGGCAACAGTCAGTTCGAAGAAATGGCTCGAACCTTACGCTGCGTTAGGTTGTAGGTTTGAGATCATGAGCAAACGATCTCAAACGTAAGTGTCGATGGCGTATCGGAACTGAGGGTGTGCGCGTCAACACCAACATCGGCGTGAAGCGTATTGGAATTGAGCCTGAGGATAGAGGTGCGCATGGGAACGGGCAGCAGTGCGGACGCTCTAGGTGCCCCAACAAATTGTCAGGTTCTAAACATGATGCGTTTGCTTTCCGACAAAAGCATGCATGATAAGACAAGCTAATTTGCGATTTCTCCAAAAGCCCCCAGCGCACGGCCCTGCGCTTATGGCCCTGCTCTTGCTAATAGCACTGCAGAAATGAGCTTTTGGGTGCGCCTTCACCGTTGATGGTGGCGAATGCGCGCGAGATCGTGCCGTAACTCAGAGGAGAGCGTTGGCTTCCGTAACGTAATGAAAGAGGCCGGTAACTGAGCCCTAGTGTCATGACGTCGCAATAGCGTTTTGCTTGAATCAGAGTGACTGGCGACTGGCAGCGGACGACAACCTGATAGAAGGGCGATGAAGTACGTGAACGACGGCGAACACCTGTCAAAGACCGAGACACAACTCGCTCATCTCGGCCGAGAGCCCGGTAAACATGGTGGAATGGTCAATGTGCCCATTTATCGGGGCTCTACAATCCTTTCGGAGACGTTGGAAGAATGGGAGTCGCGGAAACGCAATCCCATACATACTTATGGGCGATTCGGCTCGCCGCTGTCTCGCGCACTTGAGACGGCCGTTTGCGAATTGGAGGGCGGCTATCGTTCCATTCTATTCCCATCGGGCCTATCTGCCTGCACCCATTCGCTTCTCGGGGTCCTGAAGGCCGGCGACCATCTGTTGATCAGCGATAGCGTCTATCAGCCGATGAGAAGTTTCGCGGACCAGGTGCTCGCGAGGCTGCAGATCGAAGTGCAGTATTTCCGTCCGACGTTGGGTTCGGAGCTCGCGGCGAAGATCAAAGCAGACACCCGGGCCGTCTATCTGGAGTCGCCTGGCTCCATGACCTTTGAAGTCCAGGATGTCCCCGCACTGGCTGCCATCGCGCATCAGGCAGGTGCGCTCGTGCTCATGGATAACACTTGGGCGACGCCTCTTTATTTCAAGCCCTTTGAGCACGGTGTCGACATCTCGATCCATGCGGCGACGAAGTATATCGTTGGCCATTCTGATGCACTACTCGGCATTGCGACTGCGAATGAGGCCGCCTGGCCCGCGCTACAGTCGAGTGCTCATCATTTTGGAGAAACTGCTGGGCCAGATGATATGTATTTGGCCCTGCGGGGACTGCGTACGCTAGGAATCCGCCTGAAGCAGCATTGGCAAAATGGTCTCAAGCTGGCGCAGAGCCTGCAGACGCATCCGGCTGTTGACAAGGTGTTGCACCCAGCGCTTCCGAACGATCCTGGCCATGAAATTTGGAAGCGGGACTTTTTGGGCGCAAGCGGGCTATTCGGAGTCGTGCTGAAACCAATGTCGCGGCCTCAACTTTCGGTTCTCTTTAATAGGCTGCGGCTGTTTGGCATTGGCGTGTCCTGGGGCGGGTATGAAAGCCTCGCATTACTGGTCGATCCACCGAAACGAACGGAACCGGCGGTCGCTCTCGAGGGGCCACTAATTCGCATTCACGCCGGCATGGAGGGCGCGAGTGATCTGATCGGGGATATGCATCAGGCGCTGCAAGCGGCGTGCGAAGTCGCGGTTGGCGAGTGCGCTCGCCGGCAAGAGGGCGGGTTCTAGCCCTACAGCGCTCCGTACGTGGGCGTGCAGGTTACCCATATCAATTGTCAGCGTTAGCCGCCACCGAATTCGCCGACCGCAAATGTTTGACTCGGGTAGACGTTGCGCCTCCCAAACTATCGGGGCGCAGAAGCCGAGGAGGGGGTCCTTGTCGATGGCTTGCAAGAATTCTGTTTGGCCCAGTCCGCGTTGGCGGAGATGCCGAACGATGCTCTCACTTGGTGCGGCTCAAATCCAACCAGATTCGACATACCTCACGATACCGTTCGGTTACCGCCGGCCCCCTATCCACGATTCCGGCTTGCTGTGCGTGCCGAAACTCTTGCTCATAACCGAGCCCCACAAGAAGCTCGGCGCCGATTAGGTCGGTTACTGCTTGCATCTCTTCGGTGCTCAGTTCAGTTTGCCAAGTGTGGAGTGAACGGTCATCGACGGCCTTTCGGTCCAGAATCTTTCGATCCCCGAAGTTACTGGACCGGAGATAATCCGTTTGCGCCATCGTCGCCGATGCAATGCCCGCTGTATCGTAGCCGAGGCCAGTGATCACGCGCCGGATTTCCTCGTCGGGGCGCGCCACCAGGACTTCGTAATGCACCACTTGCGCCTGGCGGCGAGCGCGGTGCGCGGCGAGCGTAGGCATGCCGAGAACCAGATCGGCGAGAGAAGATGCGATGCTGGCCGGCAGGCTGCGCACGAGATCGACGAGAGAAGATACGCTGGGGGGCGGGCCGCTTTCTGAAAGGAGCGGGATGCCCCAGGTCGATTTCAATGATGCGGCAATAGCATAGGGGTTACGTAGTAGAAGGATCTGTGGCGCTTCTGGATAGAGCGTATCCAAAAAGTCGAGCACCATCCAATAGCGCGGAGTCTTGTCTATGAAGATGCGCTTGTCTGCTGCTGCCAAATACTGGCCGTAAGCCGCATCGGCAAAAGCGCGGCTGACGATAGTGCGATCTATTCGGCCCAAGAATTCGGAAATCGCGTCCTGAATCATTGATGCCCCGGCTGGGTGACGTTGGTCCACCCTGCCAAACGCCTCAAGTGCGAGCATTAACCAGGGCTCAGGCGGGGCCGCAATGTCCGGGTGTTGCTGGAGTAAATGCGCCAGCAGCGTCGTTCCCGAACGCGGAGCGCCGAGGAGAAAGCAGACAGCAGGCGAATGATTAACATCCCGGCTCATGATTCTATCCCCGTTATGCTGGATAAAACGTGCGGCCGCCCGAAATCCCCTTCATCCGGTTGAAAGACGTAACGGCGGCCGTGCTGTTTCCATGTAGGGCGTGACCGCTTGCGCAGCATCGTCATACAAGAAGGCATTCGCCAGCATTTTGAAATGCGATCCATTCGGCTGGCTCGACGTAGCGTTCTGCAATTGGAAGCTCCCGATTGCTCGCAAAGCTAAGGCGAATTCGAGGGCTGGCTCATTGTATGGAGATAAGCGGCCGACATAGAAAGCCATACGGAGGTTTATTGGTAATAAGCGCAGCTTGTCACATCGAGCCGGCGCGATGCTCCTTGCGCAGTCCGCCAAAGGCCGCAATGGACCTGCGCCTCGGTTGATCCCTGGCGTGCACCTGAGAATGGGGGATGTCCCGGGTTCTGTTGAATTTCTGAAGAGGTCGGCGTTGCCCACCTTGAGCCGGTAGGCTCGGGGTGCTGATTCCACAAAAGGAGAGCAACGCCATGACGAGAGATATCACACCGGCTGGTTCGCCGGCGACCTGGGCTGTGGACGAAGCGTTTGCAGACGTGCGGGCAAGCTTCGATCGGTTCTGCCTTGCGGCAGGGATCGAGGCGCTCGGCACGATGATGGAGGCGGATGTCACGGCGGCCTGCGGTCCGCGCCACGGTCGCGATGCGGCGCGGCGGGCGCACCGTTGGGGCCGAACGCGGGGACGGATCGGCTTCCACGGTGGCAAGATCGAGGTCGAGCGCCCGCGGGTCCGGGGCGTGGACGGCCGCGAGGTCACGATCCCGAGCTGGGAAACGGCGGCGCAGAAGGATTGGCTCGGTCGCTGGGCGATGAACCTGATGCTGATCAATGTGTCGACGCGCCGGTTCGGCCGCGCTGTCCGGTTGCCCGAGGGTGACGTGCCGGCACCGCCCGGATCGGGGGTTTCGAAGTCGGCGGCCTCGCAACGGTTCAGGCCCTGCTGGACAACCTGGTCTCGCGCGGGCTCGCCCCGACGACGCCAAGACTGTTCATCGTCGACGGTGCGAAGGCGTTGTCGAAGGCGATCCGCCGCACCTTCGGTTCGGCCGCTGCGATCCAGGGCTGCCAGATCCACAAGGCGCGCAACATCGTAGAACGCCTGCCGAAAGAGCATCATGCGGCCGCCCGTCGGGTGCTGCGCCAGGCCTGGGAGCTCGATGACGCCGACAAGGCTGAAAAATTGATCCGCAATCTTGCGCGTCGGCTCGACCAGCAATGGCCCGGCGTAGCGGCCAGCTTCTCGAAGGCCTCGACGAAATCCTGACTGTCGTCCGGTTGAAGCTGCCGAAGGAGCTTCGTCGATCGCTCGCCTGTACCAACATCGCCGAGAACATGATGGGCACCATTCGCCGCGTCACGCGCAACGTCAAACGCTGGCGGGATGCCGGCATGGCCTTGCGCTGGGTCGCGGCCGGCATGATCGAGGCCAACAAGGGCTTCCGACGATTGAAGGCGCATAAGCAATTGCCGGTTCTGCGTGCGGCCCGTCAAGCTCACTACGATCGCATGACGATCGAGCCCGTTGCCCACGTCACGAAGGCCGCGTAACATTGATTCCGGCAACGTCGGCCCGACGTAGTTCAACAGCGATCGGGAGTACGTCATGAAAGCTGATGCGCGCCTATGAGTGAGAGTCTCATCTGATCAAAGCCGTAGCAGGCAGATCAGGACCGAGTCTTGCGGGCGTCGCGGTAACGCGGCGTCTGAAGTGTAGACAGGGGCCATGTGGGGTGCGGGATTGAGCCACGAAATGCTGAATGTCACGGAGGCCGAGTGTGTTCCCGACCACGAAGGCAGAATGTGCGCCGTCGCTAAGCGAGACGGTGATGCTCCGTCGGGGTCGAAGGCCGGATCACGCATGGAAAGCACGCATCGGAACATGAGAGGCCCGACTGGGTCCACCGGAATGATCCCCGGTGGGGGATGGCGACAAGGCAACGCCGGAGCCGCCATCCGAGCTGAGGTCGGGAGTCGGACTGGTTTATATTACCGATGAAGCCATCGAAGGAAACGAGATGGGCTGAGGGAAGGAACCAGCTCGAGAGGAGCCCCAACGAGAGGGACAAGGACCGGACGCAGAGCCGGGGTGTCTTGCCGCCCAATCTCGCGAGGGTGAACGCGGCGGCCCGCAAGGCCGCCCATACCCAATTTACGGCCTTGCTGCATCATGTGAATGTCGAAGCGCTCGAACGAGCGTTCCGGCGGCAGAAGCGGCGGGCGAGCGCGGGGGTCGATGGGATCACGGTGACGGATTACGAACAGAACCTGGGGAGCAATCTCGAGGAGCTCTGTCAACGAATCCACACCAACCGATACCGGCCGCAGCCGGTCAGGCGTGTACATATCCCGAAGGCAGATGGTGGACGGCGTCCACTCGGCGTGCCGACGCTGGAAGACAAAATCGTTCAAGGCGCGGTTGCCGAGGTGCTGAGCAGCATCTACGAAGTCGACTTCATGGGGTTCTCTTACGGCTTTCGGCCGGGGCGCAACCCACATCAGGCTCTCTCAGCATTGCATACAGCGATCATGAGCCAGCACGTGAACTGGGTGCTCGATGCCGACATTCGCAGCTTCTACGACTCGATTGATCACGAGTGGCTGATGCGGATGGTGGCGCACAGGATTGCCGACCCTCGGATCCTCCGGCTCATTCGGATGTGGCTTGAGGCCGGTGTCCTTGAGAGCGGAGAATGGTACGAAACGGACAAGGGGACACCGCAAGGGGCAGGCATTACTCCCCTTACGCAAAAGGCAACTTCACCTTCGATCGGGTGATTTGTGGCTGGCGCAGAGGGCTAGCTGTGCTCGACCTGCGTCTTAAAAGGTAATATGCGTGCGGGGCTAGTAAACGAGTTGTTAACTATGGTTATGTCAAGAAGAAATACGTTTATGTCAGATGGCACGTTCAACGAAGACGCAGAAGGCCCTGAACTTGAACGCGGCGCACGGCCTGTTGTCGCGGGGAAGCAGCGTGGCAGAAGCGGCGACCATGTTGGCGCAGGAACGCGGCATCTCGCTGCGGCAAGCGTATCGATATCTGCAACGCGCGCGTGCGCTCCGACGTGCGATGCCGGTTGGAGAACCGTCGGTGCCAGCAACGTTCAAAATTCCCCGCGACGTGCTCGCGCAATTGCGTGCGTATTCCAGGCGCAGCGGTTTGCCGCTGAGCGTGATTGTCACCGAGGCGATCGAGAAGCGTTTGACCGCAACACGTCGGCGCGGAAGACATGGCTAAGCGCTCTGCAGAGCGTCCTGCCGTTTGTTTGGAATTTGCTTTCGATCGCCTGCTCCCCATCAAGTTACAACAAGCCTATGGGCTGCTGGTTGCGAACTGTGTTCGTCCCGTAGGGCAGGACTCCGAGAAGAGAGGAGACGGCCGTGAAGCCTGCAGCGATCTACGCCAGGGTCTCGTCGGACAAACAGAAGGAAGAACATACCATTGCGAGCCAAACGGAAGCTCTGCGCGGCTTCGCCCTACAGCAGGGCTTCAGCGTGCCCGATGAATGGGTGATCGAAGACGAGGGTTACAGCGGAGCTACGCTCGTTCGCCCGGGCCTGGAAAGGGCTCGCGATTTGGCGTCGGAGGGGCAGATCGATGCAGTCCTCGTTTATTCACCAGATCGACTGAGCCGAAAGTATGCATATCAGGTGCTTCTCATTGAAGAATTTGCACGACATAACGTCCAGACGGTGTTCATCAAAGCGCCCCAGACAGCTACAGCGGAAGATCAGCTGTTGTTGCAGTTCCAAGGCATGATCGCCGAGTATGAACGGGCGCAAATTCTGGAGCGGTCACGCCGGGGCAAAAGGCACCGTGCACTGCAGGGAGTTGTCAACGTTCTTTGCGGCGCTCCGTTTGGCTACCGCTATATCCGTAAGACTGAGCACGCACCCGCGTCTTACGCGATCATAGACGCTGAGGCGGCCGTGGTGCGCAAGGTCTATGAATACTACACCGTTGCGGGTTTGAGCATCGGCGCCATCACGCGTCTGTTGAACGAACAAGGCATTCCTACGCGCAAGCGTATCTCGCGTTGGGAGCGTTCGGTGGTTTGGGCGATGCTGCGCAATCCTGCGTACAAGGGAACGGCATGCTTCAACAAAACGAAGACGGCGAAACGACAACGCATCACGCGGCCAATCCGTCTGCGGGGCGGATTTGCCTCACGTGACAGCGCCCACCACGAGCGGCCACGAGAGGACTGGATCGAGATTCCGGTACCACCGATTGTCACCGAGGAAACCTTTGCACTGGCTTCGGAGCGGCTTAAGGCGAACAAAGACCGTGCGCCTCGCCGCACGATCACACCCAGCGTCGTGCAAGGCTTGGTGTCGTGCCGCAAATGCAGCTACGGTCTTTATCGCACTTCGACGCGGACAAGTGCGCGTATGATCCACTACTATCGTTGTCTTGGCTCCGACGCATGGCGCCGCCTTGGCGGGCCGGTGTGTGATAGTAAGCCGATACGACAAGATCTTCTTGACGAGGTGGTATGGCGTGAGATCCTCAAACTGCTGGAGAATCCACGCCTCATTCAAGAAGAACTGGAACGGCGATTGGCTGCGGCACGCACTGCCAGCCCCGTCAAACGCCGTGAAGAGCACTTGCAGCGGGAGTTGGCACGCGTACGAAAGAGCATGGAACGTTTGATGACCGCGTATCAGGAAGAACTGATATCGTTAGACGACCTCCGCCGTCGCATGCCCGAGCTTCGCAAACGTGATCAGGCAATCAGCGCCGAGCTAAATGCGCTTGAGACCCAACTTGCCGACCGCGCTGGATATCTGCGTCTAGCAAAAACCATGACAAGCTTCCTTGCACGACTACGCGAAACGGCAAAAACGCTGGAGGTCGCGGAGCGTCAGCGCATTGTGCGACTCCTGGTCAAGGAGATCCTGGTGGACGATGACACGATTGTCATCAGACACTCGATTCCAGCTCCAACCGAATCAACTGACGGCAGTGGGCCGCCCTCGCGCTCCAAAGGTCACCAACCGCTAGGCGACGCAAGTTACCTTTTGCGTAAGGGGAGTAATCAGCCCGTGCCTCGCCAACATCGTCTTGCATTACGCCCTCGATCTCTGGGTGCATCAATGGCGCCGTCGGCACGCGCGCGGTCGGGTATCGATCGTGAGGTATGCCGATGACTTCGTGATGGGCTTCGAACGGCTGGCAGATGCCCGACGGATGATGGCTGACCTCAAGGAGCGACTGGCGCGCTTTGGCTTGGCACTCCACGAGGACAAGACGCGTCTCATTGAGTTCGGCCGCTTACCGGCCATGGCTCGACGGCAACGCGGCGCGCGGCGACCAGATACATTCGCCTTCCTCGGCCTCACCCACTACTGTGGATGGACCAGGGACGGCAGATTTATCGTAAAACGCAAAACGCAGAGCAAGCGCATGACGCGAAAGTTGAAGGCGTTGCGGCAGGAAGCGTGGCAGATCATGCATGCCCCGATGGCGACACAGCACCGCTGGTACTCCAGCGTGCTGCGTGGCCACTACGGCTACTATGGTGTCCCACACAACTGGCGCTCTCTCAACGGATTCCTGCAGGAGGTCCGGCGCATCTGGCTCACTTGCCTCAGACGGCGCAGCCAGAAGAACCGGAACAAGGGCCGGGATTGGTTTGAGACTGTGGAAGCGCGTTTTCCCTTGCCCCGGCCACGTATCATTCACTCATGGGCGTAGGAGCAAACCGATGCTGGTGACTCTCGAGAAGAGCCGGGTGCGGGAAATCTGCATGCCCGGATCTGTGAGGGCGAAGCCGAATGGCTTAGCTACTCGACCATCCCCTGAGAATGCTTCTCACCAGGACAAAGATCTATGGCCATCCCGTTATGCCTGAATCAAATTGTCCAACCGAGTCTTAGCTATCCGTCATTCCTAGGATTGGCAAAATCGATTGTTTTGATGGAACGCATCCACATTCTGGATAAGTCGGGATCGTGCCTTCGGTGACCCTAATGTAAATCTCCTCGTCGCGATCGAGGCTCTCTAATGGTCAAAGGCAGGCTCACCGCAGTGTTGCCAATGGTTCAGCTGCACCCCGGGTCGGCGCAATCTTCGGCCAGCAGAACGTTGTCTCCTCAAGCGTCTTGGTGAACCAACACACCGCTGCCTTCCCACAAAACCGCCTTGATCCGATCCGCTTATTTCGAACGAGCACGTCCGGCGCGCTGATGATTGGGGTGGCCCGACCAACTTGCACCAGCGCCATGGCGGTCAGTCAAACTCCTATTAGGGGCAGGTGCTCCACTACCGAATGGAGAAATTGTTTCGAAAGCGGAAGTGGTCAGGCAAATCAGAACGAGCTTTGATCTTTTCGACATGATCCTGAACAGTTCCGCAGTGAATACGATATCACCTGCTGAACATAGGCAGCTTTATCGACAAAGGATTAGCGCGAATCGTCATTTCGAGCTCGAAGGAGCGTCCGGTCTGCAGACTAAGTGACGTGATTTTCCTCGCTCTCGCGCGATGGTCGCCAAGCAGGATGGTGCGAGCGGTAGGACCACTTGGCATCTAGACAATCTCGACGCTGTGCTTTGCGCCCGGTTTTTCCGTCTCAGCGGCGGTGTGTCGGTCGCGCGCCGCCTTGGCCTCGATCAACTCGTTAAGTTTGCTATGATACGCTTCCTGCAGCTTGGCAAGCGCACTGCTCTTACGAGCATATACCGCCTCCATCTGTCGAAGCTCCACCTCAATTTGTGAAATCTTTTCCATGATTTGCCTTACTGTCTCAGGTTGATGCACGGCTATGCCGTGCAAATCGTGCTATTTACCCTATAATCGACCGCTGCGTTTCTCGGCACATAGCTTGCTCCGTCCGATTGCGAGAGAGCGCCGCCTCGGGGCTGATGTGATTGATCTCCGCGAACCGCCGAATACCGATATCGTTCTCGTCGACAATAGCGGCCCTTTAATCCAGTTCGCAAGCAGACAGTATTTGCAGCAATGCTAGCTCGGCCACCACGATATCGACTTTCGCACGATGTCCTCCATCCGCCCAGTGTTGTGGCTACCCGCGTCATGACATACCCACTTGCGTGATGATCCGCAGCGTAAACTCGGTCCGGTTGCGAATCTCGGTCAGCAAGTCGGGATTCGCGTTATTTCGGCGCGAGAGTATGCGAAGCGCTTCTCCGCTATAAGGGCCTAGGCATTCGAAACGGCCGCAGGGATGCGCTTTCGCGTTGCGCCTCCTGCTTCGCGATATGGTCGAGAATTCTGGCCTTCGCGAGAACAAGATCCTCATCGAGCAGTGCATGCAGCGTGGCACGGACGCAAGGAGAAATAGAGTTGTCAGTGTCGATCATGTCCCGAAGGTTCTGATACAAACGATCGATTCTCGCGATCGGATCGCCTGCCATGATTATTCGCCGCTCAGACACCGTCTATCGTCCTCCTCGTTGTCAGTAGTGGTTGCGCTTGGCATCCCTGCGTCTCGCTCCGGGCCTTCTTCGGCAAGCCGAACGAGATCGCGTAAAACGTCTGTTCAGCGCTCGAACGCTATCGCGGTGCGCTTCGACATAACCCTCGATCCCCCTTCTATTATCGACGGAATGACCAGATGGCCTACCACGCCCAAATACTCAAACGATGCGATGTTGTGAGCCTCACGCGCGATTTGATGTTGTGTAGTGCCAAACTCTGCAATGTATGTGGGAGTTCCGAATCGAGCTCTGGTAGATAGACCACACGACTGTTAGTGGTGCAGCTGCGTCCAAATGAGCTTGCGAATTTCCCGCTCTGCCAGCGCGAAGTTGCTGAGGTTGAAATGAGTGCGCCGATACGCAGCAACGCGTTCCGCTCGCGATCCCATGACGCCGGATCTCTCGCGCTTATACATCTCGTCGCGTGCTTGGCCGAGGGCCTCGCGTACGGCCTGTCGGATTTCCCCTTTGATTTGAGGAGTTGTGTTCGCCGTGGGCTCAAAACTAGTTAAGAGTTGCAGTGCGCGGGTCTTGATCTCCTCGAAATACGGACTAACGCGCACTGACGGGTTCTCCTCTGGTGAATGATAAGACTGCATATATGCGTTTCGATAGTGCGGCTAATGGCATCGCTATGGCGATGAGACCTTTTGTGATGAAAAGACAGTCGCAATGTTAGCTTACCCATCGCACATTCCGCTGATCGCATCCTACAGTTTCTCGGAGGTCGCCAAGGCAATTGCGGACCGATGTCCGCTCGACTTGGCAACAGGTCGGTCCATCCGAACCGCATCGATGGCCCTGGCGGCGTTTGCCTCGAGGCCATTGCAGCTGCAGGCGTGCAGCTATGCCTCGTTTAACGCTTGCCCGATATCTGCAATCAAATCGGACGGATGTTCGATGCCAATCGACAATCGGATGGTGGCGTCGAGGACACCGATTTCTTGACGGATGTCGGCCGGAACCCCGGAGTGGGTCATGCGCGCAGGCAGGCTGGCAAGCGACTCGGTGCCGCCCAGGCTCACCGCCAGTTTGAAGATCTGCAGCGCGTTCAGGAATTTGAATGCAGCGGCCTGTCCCCCAACGATATCGAACGAGAACGTTGATCCCGCGCCGAGGCATTGCCGCGCGAACAGACGGCCCGCCGGGGAGATGCCTTCGTGGTGGCCGAGATAATGGACCTTCTCCACTTTGGCGTGATCACGCAGGTAGTTCGCCACCAGCCGCGCGTTTCTGTCGGCCCTTTCCATACGCAGGCTCAGTGTTTCGAGTGATCGGCTGATCATCCAGCAGGAATGCGGGTCGAGTTGGGTGCCGATGGCGCCTCGCAGCGCCTTGACCTCTTTCATGAAAGCTCTTGAGCCGAGCACAGCGCCGGCGATCAGGTCGGAATGACCGCCGACATATTTCGTCAGCGAGTACAACGAAAGATCCGCGCCATGTTCGATCGGCCGCTGGAACAGCGGTCCGAGCAACGTGTTGTCGCATGCGACGATCGGCGTGTAGCCCTGGGCCTGGCCGATCATATCGGCGATGCTGCGGATCATCGCGATATCGACCAGGCTGTTGGTGGGATTGGCCGGGCTTTCAATGAAAATCATCGCAACCCGGCCCTTGCGCATGGCGTCCTCCGCCGCCATCGTGACCGCGTCTTCGTCTATGCCGTCGGCGAAACCCACGGCGCCGATGGAAAGACCGGCAAGCGTCTTGGCGAACAGGGTTTCGGTCCCGCCATAGAGCGGTTGGGAGTGCAGAATAACGTCACCCGGACGTGTGAACGTCAGGATTGTGGTTGCAATCGCTGCCATGCCGGATGAGAACAGTCCGCAAGTTTCTGCGCGCTCGTAGACGGAGAGCCTGTCCTCGACGATCTCGCTATTGGGATGATTGAACCGCGAATAGACCAGGCCAGCGCCAACACCCTCGGCAGGCTCGCGGCGGCCTGAAACGAAATCGAAGAAGTCCCTTCCGTCTTCGGCGGTCCTGAACACAAAGGTCGAGGTCAGGAAGACCGGTGGCTTGATGGCTCCTTCTGACAATTGCGGATCGTAGCCGTAACTTAGCATCTGCGTTTCCGGATGCAGAATATGATTGCCGATATGGGTCTTCGACGAGAAATATTTCACCATGACCTGGCTCGCTTCTAGACTCGGATGTCTGCCCTGCGCTGGCAGTGTTCCGCTATGGTGGGGCGAACCCGCAACGACTCGTTGTCGCGCGATACGCCACAACACCGTCAGCAGATGCTCTCTAACAGATCACGGCTGTTTCACCAGACTCCACTTCTTGATCACCGCCTCACTCATCTGCCCAGCCTCTTCCGCGCAGGCTATTTCCTCAACCTTTACCGAGATCCTCTTGCCAACCCGTGCCCGCAGCTGATTGGCGTGCTCCTCGCCGGTTGTAAGGAGCTCAAACGTCACAGGTCCAATTTCGAGGTTGCACAGCGCGTCCGGCTCGGGCAACCGGCGCGGCACGGTGATGATTTGGTAGGTCGTGACCTTCTTGTAGTTTTTGGCATCGCGCCCGCGTAACGCGTTAAGCTCGCCTGACAACACGTCGCCCGGATTGATCGGCCTGTTCAGCTCCGCATGCGCAGGTTCCTGCGCCCAAGCGGCGGCTCCAGGAAAGCTCGCCAACAGAATGGATGCAAGGGACAAGCTCATAGCGAATAGGTCTTTTGTCATTCGTGAGTCTTTCGTAGGTGTGGTTAAAGAGGCCTGCGTCGCCCGATCGCACCAGACGGCGTACCCTCGTCGAGCAATGGCCGGTGTGCCGAGCGAACAGATTTGCGGATCGCGAGCGCATGCTGGGCGCTCCCGTTGACTTAAGTCAGTGCCTGCCGACTGTAAGGAGAAGGTCAGGGAGCGCTGCCACAGCGATGGACCTCCCAAGTCGACAAGTCGAACCAGTGTCAGCCAAATCCAGCCATGATTTCGGATTGGATTGCGGCCGCGGTATATAGGGAGGCATCTACTGGCAGATTACCAAAGGCGAGTTGACAAAGAAGATAGTTCGCACCCGCCTCTTCCAGCTGATTAAGAAGAATTCGTCGCGCAGAAGCTGGAGTTCCGACCACACACAGTTCACTCTCGATCGCTGCATCAAACGTCAGCGGGAGGGTTGGTGGAGTTGGAATGGCATTGAGCTCGTAAAGGAATTTGAAGCTTTGGAGCCATCGTTCGTAAGCAGGTGCCGCGAGCGAATAGGCATCCGTATCAGAATGTGCGATCACGACCATGCGGACCAATCCAAGAAATGGCGCTTGGTCGTCGACGTCAGGGTTGGGCTTTCGATGTGCGCGGAAGGCGTCCGTAACTTTGCGGACAGCCGCGGAAGGGCCTACGGACGCAAGATTTGCGCCATTAGCCGCTGCCCAACACGCGGACTCGGGGCGATTGGTGGCAATCCATGTCGGCGGATATGGGCGCTGATGAGGTGCTAGCGTCAACGGGACGCCGTTTAGCTCAAAATGGTGGCCTTGGTGGGATAGCGTGCCGCCTTTCAGCGCCCTCGTAAGGATCTCGCTCGCCTCCTCGAAACGGCCTGACGCCACGTCCGCAGTAATCCCAAAGTAACCCCATTCGATCGGAAGAGAGCCGCGCCCGATGCCAAGTTCGAGCCGACCGCCGCTCAAATGGTCGAGCATACAGATCTCCTCGAACGCGCGCAGCGGATGATAGAGGTTAAGCAGCATCACCAATGGGCCAACACGAAGTTGCCGGGTGCGCTGCACGACGCTCGACAAGAATAAGTTCGGCGATGGTCCTCTCCCATGCGGCGTACAGTGGTGCTCTGCCAGATGATATGCATAGAAGCCAAGGCGATCGTATGCCTCGGCCAGCATAAGGCGATCGGCGTATTGTCGCCCGATATCCCTGCCGTCCTCGTCCAGGTGATCGAAGATTCCGCAGGTTAGTTTCGAAGGAAAGACATCTTTCACTCGAGTGTCTCCAAGTGCAAGTGTGAAGGCGAGAGGTCCGCTCGTGTCCCGCCGCCCGGGCGGTCATGAACGCGAATATGTTTTGTATGGCCGAACATTGGTTCTCCTCTGTTGTGTTCTTCGCACGTTCACGATGCTACTGATCGCGAGGTGAGTGTCTCCGCTTCGACGCCGACACCTTGTGTTGGCAAGAAGGAGATCGATCCGTTGTCACTGCTCGCCAGCACAACAGATCTTTGCCGTTGACACCAGCCGCTCTCATCTTTCTCTGTACGATCGCCAGAATTGCGCAAAAGCAGACACTAACGCTGCGCAGCGAGCCGTCTTCGTGCGTCTGATTTTTCAGATATGTCAGTGACCGCCGCGAGAAACGCATCCATTTGGGTTGTTGTGCCGATGCTGACGCGGATGCAGCTTTCAAGACCTTTATCGGGAAAGCAGGCAACAAGCATCTTTTGCTCTTCCAAGGCGGCCTGCCACCATCTTCCATCTTGTCCCGCCGGCACACGCGCTAGCAGAAAGTTGGTCTGGGAGGGCGTTACAGAAAAACCAAGTTGCGTCAGTGCGGTCGCAACTCGCTGTCTTTCGTGCCTGATGTGTCTATGGTTCTCTTCGTAAGCGTCGCGATGCGCAAGAACGCTGATGCCAACCGCGTGGCCGATCACATTCATGTTGAAGACGTTCTGGATATTTCGAAGCCTCCCAATAAGCTCGGGATGGCCGAACCCGAAGCCTATGCGAAGACCAGCTGCAGCGTAGCTTTTCGAAAGTGTTCTTAGGATCAGGAGATTCGAATAGCGACTGACGAGACGTAGGCCGTTGTCGGGTGCAAAGTCGACATATGCCTCATCCAGAACGATTAAGCGGTCCGATTCTGCCAGGAGGCATTCGATCTCGGCGACAGGAACGAAGGTTCCGGTCGGATTGTTCGGATTAGCTAACAGAATGAACTTGGCATCTTTTGCCGGACCGAAGACCAGTTGTTCAATTGGCAAGGACTGAGGGTCTTGAGATCCGATTTCAATAAAGTGGGCGCCCTGCAACATGGCAAGTTTGCGGTTGAATGAGAAGCCTGGCGACATCATTGCCACCCTGTCGCCCGGGGCAAGGAAGGCTCTGTAGATCAGCCCGAGAAGTTCAGACGATCCATTGCCGGCGATCACATGATCCGTCGCAACGCCGTAAGCATTGGCAGCCGCTTCCCTCAAGCTGAGGTTGTCATCTTCTGGATAGAGGTGCTGCCGCTCAAGCGCAGCAACTGCGCCTTGCATTACGATGGCTGGCAACGGAAATGGATTCTCATTCGTGTTTAGCTTCACGTAACTCGCGTCCGGAGCTGGCCGGCCGGCCGGCAGAGCATCCAATTGACCCGCGACCGGAGAGAGAGAAGAGAGCACACTTCGCAATTTTGTATCCGACATAGTTTCCTCCCTTTGATCCGCCAAAGGTAGTTGCAGTTCTCACCGTGCGAGCCCGTTAGGCGGGCAACTGGTTCTGCCGTTCCTGACCATGCGAAGGCGTCGCTTAGTTATGAAATAGCGCAAGCCGTGAATGCTTGGAGGTGGCCTACAAGGCGCAGCTGGCCGAGCGATCCGGCGATCCACAGTTGCCCCCGGGTCGTGATGCCGGAGACTGTGGCTACCGAGTCGGATCGTACAATTTGACGCTACGTACGATTCAAGCCCCTCGAAGGGCACGTCCCGCGAATGTGTCCAAAATCTTGGCTCGAAGAAGTAGCGGTGATACAAGAACAGGAAGAGAACTGCGATTCCTCAAGCCATCAGGTGCGAAGCACTGCTGCGGTTAGCTGGCGCTGAGAGTCGCATTCATTCTCATCTGGATGAAGATCAGCGCCAGCGGTGCACGCAGTATCCACGGAAGCTTCAGCGTGACTCATCCTGCAAGGCGGCAAGTGCGAGGTCTAGATACTGCATTAGGCTGCGATCCCAGCCAGCCAGATTGCGTGGCGCGCTCAATCGCGCAAGAACCTTCAACATCGTTGAAACGGTCGGATCAACACCAGCGATTTCAGTAATAAGCGAAAGCGCTTGACGCGCAACAGCATTTGCCCGTTCGCTGTAAGGAGGCTCGCCCCGATCCACACAATCGCGCAGCTCGTCGCGAATCGTCCGCCACCGCTCCTCCCGATCTGCGCTTAGAACGCATGTGCATGGTAGCACCTGGGCGGGTCTCTCAACTCGCGACATTGCATCTAAAGTGGCCGGCAGCTCGTCCACGCTGACTTGCACTTCACCGTGCGTCGTCATGTTGCGCAGACGATCTCGTAACAGCGTCGTACGCGCAACTTGAAGTTCAATCCGCTCCAAATGACTCCGCAATAGGTCAGTCAGCGAAGTTCTGCCCTCAATCGCTCTGCGGATATCGTGAAGGGAGAAGCCAAGCTCACGTAGCGCTCGGATTTGATAGACTCGATTGAGGCTTTCGCCGTCATATATTCGGTGACCGCCGTCCGTGCGCTCAGACGCAATCAGTAAACCCGTATGCTCGTAGTGATGCAGAGTGCGTACCGTTACACCGGTCGCCTCTGCAAGTTCGCCAATGCGCCATCGACGCCTTCGTGGTGTAGGTTTGATCATGTGTCCCAATTGCAAGCCTACAACCTGACGTCGGGTAAGATTCAAGCTATTTCAATGATCTAGCTGAATCTTCTTTGATTCTGGAGCGAGGAAGATGGCTCTTCCAGCAAGGTGGCTCTCCTCAGAGCGCCGCTTCGTCAAGCGGCAGAGGCAATGGCGTCCATCAAATTGATCAGGGACGCCAACTCGGCCTCGCCCCCAGCTGCCCGTTCCAGAACAAGCTTAGCAATTGCCGTTCGGTTTTCAGGACTTCGCATGGATGGTGGTAACGCGGCGATTGCTTCATCAAACATCTTTCCCAACACCGAGAGGTCTTCCGAATCGTAGACACCACTGCATTGCTGCAACATTCGCTTCCTCGTTTATGGTTGCGCTATAGGCGCACGTGGCCAAGGTGTTTGGCTGCGGTAGGGCCAAAAGGAGTCAGACTGGCGGCGCGAAGCGACGAGGATGCGGTGCAAGTGCAACTGATGCCCTTGTACAACACAGCCACGATTTGTCTTGCCCCAGGCCACGCGGGCGATATCGGACCAACTTTCTCTGAGCAACGTGGGCGTCGATGTGCAGTCTGATAGGGTGCCGAGCCCAACACGGTTTCGGCACATACTGAGCACCACGCTGACTCCGAGACGTGGCCGGGAGGGATGCCGGTCACGAATGCCGATCAGCAGCAACGCTGAGCGAGGAATGCGAAATAACAGGTTTCCAGTGATTCTATTTAGTCTATCGGAAAGCGGTAGCTGCTCCTGGATTGCGTTTCTACATTTGTCGGACCACGGTAGATAAGACATGGCGAAGGGGTAGGCGATCGGGCAGCGAGGGCAGTGTCCGACATGCTCGCGTTCTCTTTCCTGCTACACATATTCAGTCAAACGGGCAACGCCCTCCGAAATAATACCAGTGCACTGAGCGCAGCCGGGCCATTCGCTGGTCCTGTTGTGCCTCGCCGCTGTCCTTGATGAGAGGGCGAACGTGCACGTCCGACTTGTGGCACGCCTTACGAATCCGCGATGACTTGGATGAGCGCCATTTCGAAGGATCCGGGGCGTATCCGGATCGATGCGAAGTGCCGGTGCTGAGGTTCTTTGAATGGATTCTAAGATCGTTTGGACCTTTGCGTGGTCTCACGCGGAGGGGCCATGCGGGACGCCTCTTGCAATAATATCTCCCGCATCCAGATGCTTGCCGGATCACTATTGTGGAAGGCGGGCCACTGGACCGCTTCGGTAAATGCGGGAAGTGACCGCGGAAGTTCGACGATCCGCAGGGGCGTCGTTTGTTCGAAATGCTTAACCAGCCTTAAGGGCATCGTCCCTATACGGCCAGTGTCCAATAGTAGAGGCGGGATCATGCTAAAACCCTGTACGACGACCTCAACGCGTCGCTTGAGACCGTGCTCGAGTAAGAACCATTCCTCGATGGAGGGCTTTCGCGTACATCGAGACTTGACCGCAACGTGCCCCATCGACAGGTATCTCTCGAACGTGAGCTGCTGCGATAGCTGCCTGTTCGCGGGGCATCCGACGCATACGAATCTCTCCTCGAACAGTATCGCTTTAGGATGCGCGCTCGACATGAACAAGTCCGGAAGGATAAGGAAATCGACTTCACCGCGGCGGAGAAGTTCATCGGGCTCATCGGCGAGTGGCAGCAACTCGAAGCGGACCGTGGGAGCTTCTCGTGCGATGCGTTCCACGATTCGTCGAAAAAAGACAACCGTCATGAAATCGGAAAGGATGATCCGGAAGCGGCGATTCGATTGGGCCGGGTTGAATGAGTCCTGGGAAATGATGGAGAGCTGGATGTGTAGTAGGCTCTCGCGAATTGGGGGGGCGAGCCCTTCCGCGCGCGGTGTTGGAACAAGTTCCCGGCCTCTCATCGTAAATAGCTCATCGTGGAAGTAGGCGCGCAGTCGGGCGACGGCCGCGCTCATGGCCGGCTGGCTCAGGTTGATGCTGCGTGCCGCCGCGGTGAGGTTCCGCTCCGTCATCAGAGCGTCGAGCGCAACAAGGAGATTTAGATCAAGGCCCTTGAAACGCATGTCTTCTTACTCCCGTCGAAAGCCTTTGCGTATACATTGAGCATCAAAGGTTAGCTCCGCGACGGTCTCACTCTCCCGTCGGAGTCGCCTCCTTACTTACGCGAACAAGGCTCTCGTACTCGGTCGCAAAGATGCTGGCCGACGCAAAGGAGTGTGCGACCGATCGGGCGCAGACGTCGACGCGGTTTTGAAGTAGGCCTTTGGCACGCTCCAGCAATCGCTCACTGATAACCGCGTTGCCAATCGGGCGCTACTGCGCACCGTTACGCCAACAGCGTCGCAGATGCGCTATTGACGTTGGCGTCGCGTGGTCATGGTTGCGAACCTACAACCTGACGCAATGTGCGATTCAAGAGATTTCATTAGCTTGGGTTGAATTTTAGCGCGAGTCCGCGAGATGCATCCTCTCGCAGCATCTGTGCGCCGCGTCGCGCGGACAGAGGCAAATGCAGTCCGCGCAATGCACAAGCGCAGTCCGCTGCGCGGTCTGGCTGGTGCCGGATGTATCTTGCGCGGCCAGCCCAAGATCCGTGTCCGCAGGCGAGATACAAGGTTGAATTGCTAGTTGATCAAACGGCAGCAAAGCATGCCAATTCGAGCTCGCTGCGGCTGACATCGAATTGCAGATCTGTATGTAGAAAATGGCATACGGGTCCACTACAGAGCATCTGGCCGAGACACGAGAGGCGAGCAGATCTGCTCGCGGAGCCAGGCGCTCTTGAAGGATCAAGAGTTTATGTGAGTCTCGTGGAGAGCAGGTGGTGAAGACGTCTCGACTAGCAGCGCCTCCGACTTCGGGTGGCGCCACGCGGAGATGCCATGCGGGAGCCCTCCTGCAATAGTATCCGCCGCATCCAAATGCTCGCCGGATCGGTATTGTGAACGGCGGGCCATTGGATGGCTTCGGTGAATGCAGGAAGAGGGAGCGGAGGTTCGACGATCTGCAGGGGCGTCGTCTTCGCGAGGTGCCGAGCCAGCCTTGAGGGCATCGTCGCTATACGCTCGGTGCCCGATAGCATAGACGGGATCATGCTGAAGCCCTGCACAACGATTTCGACGCGCCGCTTTAGACCGTGCTCAAGCAGAAACCATTCCTCGATATTGGGCCTCAGCGTCCGCCCAAACTTGGCCGCAACGTGCCCCATTGACATGTATCTCTCGAATGTAAGCTGCTCTGACAAATGCTTATTCGTGCGGCAGCCCACGCACACGAGCGTCTCCTCGAACAGTGTCGCTTTAGGATGCTCGCTCGACATGAACAAGTCCGGTAAGACAAGAAAATCGACTTCGCCGCGCCGAAGAAGCTCATCGGGCTCATCAACAAATGGCAGAAACTCGAAGCGGATAGCCGGAGCTTCCTGCGCGACACGATCCACGATCTTTCGAAAAAATACGATTGTCATGAAATCGGAAAGGAGAATCCGGAAGCGACGATCCGATTTGGCAGGGTTGAACATGTCCCGGGAAATGATGGAGAGCTGGATGTGAACCAGAGCCTCGCGAATCGGGGAGGCGAGGCGTTCCGCGCGCGGCGTCGGGACAAGCTCCCGACCCCTCATCGTAAATAGCTCATCGCGGAAGTAGGCGCGTAGCCGGGCAACAGCCGCGCTCATGGCCGGCTGACTCAGGTTGACGCTGCGTGCGGCTGCGGTGAGGTTACGCTCGGTCATCAGAGCATCGAGCGCGACGAGTAGATTTAGATCAAGGCCTTTGAAACGCATGATGTGGAGTTATCCATCGTGTGGATGTGTTCTATCGAAACAATCGATTTTACCAATTGTGAGGAATGCGGGATAGCAATACGTGGGTTTAAAAAGATGGAATTCGGACATACCCAGGATGGCTACCGATTGCCCTGGCGCCGAAAAAAGTTCTCAGCTGTACACCGAGCATCGACCGAGGCGCATGGGCATTGCAGCTACATCTTTCAGCGGATTGCTCAAGGTGGATCGCGCCGGGTCGACGCGGCAAGCCTCGCACGGCTCGCGCACGCTCATGCTACCGATAAACCTTGGTTTGGTGTTACCAACCCTTTCGATATCGGCCGCCTACCCCTGTAGAATTGAACCGACGCTCGACTTTGCCTTAGCTTCGCGACGCATGAAGAGCCGCCTGTTGCAGGTGCCAAATTCCTCTGCGACCTGGCCAAATCAAGTCGACGTGCGTCGCAGTCACATCGTGCGGAAGAAGTAGGGGGAGTCGTTGATGAATCTGATGCGGATCGAAAACACACTCGACGTAGTCTCCGCCTTGGATACCGATCCATCGGTTCGCGAAGCTTTGACGGACATGCTCTGTTCGGCAGCTTTCATCCCAGAACCGTTGCAGAGTGCAGATCACTTGCAAATCCGGCAAGCTTGCCAGCGCGTCCTTCTCGACCGCGGACATACAGTTGGCCGGAGGGACCAGGCGCTGCCTACACCAGCATCTGGTCGTATCGGGAAAGACCATTTTATCCGGTCTGCTCACGGCACGTTTTGCCGACGACCACTGGCTGCGCGCAATACAAGTAGGCGTGTCGTATCATCTGAGCAAGCCATTCAGCGATAGCGAACGCCTCGCGTCCATCAAATCGAATCTCAAATACCAAACGGTGCATAGGGGGCAGCCGTGAACATGATCGTGTCTGGATCTACTGGAGGTGTCTCCCTGCGCCCGCGGGTGCGGTGGAGGCTGGCTTGGGAAAACGAGCTGCGACTCGCTGACCACGTCGAGTTGTCTGATTTCTTCCGAAAGACCTACGGACCGACCGGGGCGTTTAATGCAAAGCCATTCGAAGCCAATCGAAGTTGGGCCGGTGCAAGACCTGAGGCGCGTGTGATTGGGTACGACGCGCGCGGCGTAGCGGCTCATGTCGGTATGCTGCGCCGCTTCATCAAGGTTGGCGGGGTCGATCTACTCGTCGCCGAGCTAGGCCTGTACGGGGTACGTCCGGATCTTGAGGGAATTGGAATCAGTCACTCAATGCGAGTGATGTATCCAGTCCTGCAGCAGCTTGGCGTTCCATTCGGCTTCGGTACGGTTCGGCATGCGCTGAAGAAACATCTTACCAGGTTACTCGGCCGGCAGGGGCTGGCGAGCCTTATCTCAGGGGTTCGCGTACGGTCCACCCTTCCAGATGTGTATCTCAACCTGCCGCCCGCGCGCGTCGAGGATGTACTCATCTTGGTTTTACCGATTGGACGGCCGATAAGCGAGTGGCCGACCGGGACGGTAATTGATCGGAACGGGCCAGAGCTGTGAGACATCTCGATTTCTTATCCGCGGTGCGTAACGAGTACGCTGACCCCGCCGGAAGTCGCAGCGTCTATTTGACCTTTGACGATGGTCCTAATCCCCTTTGCACCCCGGATGTCCTCGATGTGCTGGCAGAACACCGGGTGCCGGCGACGTTCTTCGTCATCGGCGCGTACGCGGCGGACCATCCGAAGCTAATCCGGCGAATGATTGCAGAAGGGCATGAGGTCGCAAACCACACGATGACTCATCCGGACCTGTCCAGATGCGAACCCGCCGAAGTGCAGCATGAAGTGGCCACGGCAAACAGGGTCATCAGGCTGGCCTGCCCCCAGGCCTTGCTGCGGCATATGCGTGCACCCTATGGCATGTGGACCGAAGAGGTGATCACTACGTCAGCAAGGGCTGGGCTGGTCGCCGTCCACTGGTCGGTAGACTCGCGAGACTGGTCTCAGCCCGGCGTCGACGCGATTGTCAACGCAGTGCTGGGCTCTGTCCGGCCAGGCGCAATTGTGCTCTTGCACGACGGATCTCCTCCCGACGAGTTAGGACTGGGCACTCATGCTGCTCTGCGCGATCAGACGGTCTTGGCGCTTTCGATCCTGATTCCAGCGTTGCATGACCGCGGGTTTTCAATCCGCTCGCTTCCTCAACCTCACTGAGCAAACCGACATCCTATGAGCCTGCTTGCCACAACCAGCACTGTCGCTATCTCGTGTTATGCGCTGCTCTCGACTGTCTATAGAAGCGTGCAGGTGCTTTATGCTCTGCCGACAAACGTGTCATTGCCGTCGGGTCACGTGGTCGAATCCGACGCCCCGCCGAGCGTGGACGTCATCGTCCCTTGCTTCAACGAGGATCCGCGCACGCTGTCGGCGTGCCTCGAATCCATTGCAAGCCAAGACTACGCCGGAAAACTGCAGGTCTATGTAGTTGATGACGGTTCTGGAAATCTCGACGCTGTGGCACCCGTCCACGACGCCTACGCGGACGACTCGAGGTTCAGCTTCATTCTGCTCCGGCAGAACGTTGGAAAGCGGAAGGCACAGATCGCCGCGATACGCCAATCATCTGGAGATTTGGTGCTCAACGTCGATTCGGACACGATAATCGCCGCCGACGTGGTCACAAAACTTGCATTGAAGATGCACGACCCAGGGACCGGTGCGGCCATGGGTCAATTGACGGCGAGCAACCGGAGCGACACGTGGCTAACCCGGCTGATCGACATGGAGTACTGGTTGGCTTGCAACGAAGAGCGCGCCGCACAGGCCCGCTTCGGCGCCGTTATGTGCTGCTGCGGCCCATGTGCGATGTACCGCCGCTCCGCGCTCCTGTTGCTGCTCGATCAGTATGAAACGCAATTTTTTCGGGGAAAGCCAAGCGACTTCGGTGAGGATCGTCATCTCACGATCCTGATGTTGAAAGCAGGGTTTCGAACCGAGTACGTTCCCGACGCTATCGCGGCAACAGTTGTTCCGGATAGGCTAGGGCCGTATCTGCGCCAACAACTTCGTTGGGCAAGGAGCACTTTCCGGGACACGTTGCTTGCGCTGCGCCTGTTGCCCGGACTTGATCGCTATCTCACGCTCGACGTAGTCGGACAGAATCTCGGTCCGCTGCTTCTCGCCCTGTCATCGTTAACGGCGCTTGCCGAGCTCGCACTCACAACCACAGTGCCGTGGTGGACTGGGCTGATAATCGCATTAATGACCATGGTTCGTTGCAGTGTGGCAGCTTTTCGTGCTCGCCAATTTCGATTTCTAGGCTTTTCTCTGCATACACTCATCAACATCTTTCTCTTACTCCCCGTGAAAGCCTACGCATTGTGTACATTGAGCAATAGCGATTGGCTGTCGCGTAAGGCTGCGAACCTACCAAACGAAGGTGAAAAGCACGTCGTCATCCGAAACCCGATCCCCGGACCAAACGCTACAGGAGGGGCGTTAGTTGCGGGGTCAATTCGCAAGTCGGATCTTTCGAGCGGTTCTTCGAGACTGGTGACGTCTGACAGCATTTGCAGCGGCGAGTGATCGTGCACATTCCGTAGGTGGACAAGTCGTGAGCCTGGATAAGAAATATCAACTGTTAGAGCGGGAATTGGCTAGCGAAGATCCGTGGCGGCTCGACGGTAATCCGTTCGAGCGCGAGCGTCACACGCAAATGCTCCGTCTGTCGCTTTCTCAAGGGGTGATTACAAATGCCCTTGAGGTCGGGTGCGCGGCCGGCGCATTCACGGAAAAGCTAGCGCCTCACTGTCAACGGATCACAGTGATCGACGTCATGCCGCGGGCGATTGGTCGCGCGGGCCAACGGACGAAACGGTGGTCGCACATCACGTGGATGGCCTCCGACATTCAAGAGTTTTCGACCGCGGAGCTGTTCAACCTGATCGTGGTGGCGGAAGTTCTCTATTTCCTTAAAGACGTGACTGAGATGCGCGCAGCCATCCGGAATTTGGTGAGGATGCTTGCGCCAGGTGGACATCTGCTGTTCGGATCCGCGCGTGATGCGCTTTGCAGGCGTTGGGGGCACCCTGCTGGTGCTGAGACGGGCATCGCTATGTTGAACGAAATGTTGGTCGAGGTCGAGCGCGTACAGTGCCGGGGTGAATCGGCTGACGAGGACTGTTTGCTCGTGTGCTTTCGCAATCCGATTCGATCTTCAAGTCAAACAAATTGCTGACCTTTGAGATGGAGACTCTATGCGCATCTGCGGCATCAAGCTGACGCATGACGGGGCGATCGCTCTTGTAGAGGACGGGCGGCTGGTCTTTTGTGTCGAGCAGGAGAAACGGGACAATAATCTACGGTATCAAGCCATCGACAATCTTGAGGCCATTGCTGTCGCTTTGGCGGAGCACGGTCTGGATCCGCGGGATGTTGATCAGTTCGTCATCGACGGTTGGGACGGGGAGGTCGAGTCGCAATTCCAGGTTCTTGGTGGGCCGGCAACTATCACGCTCAAAGGCGCGCCGTACGTTGAACGCCATGCCGAGGGTGTTCTCACGTCGCACGACGGATCTGGCCTGATGCTCGGCAGCAGGGACTTCTCTTATAGAAGCTATCCGCACGTCACAGGCCATGTGGCCGCCGCATACTGCACCAGTCCCTTTGCCAAAGACGGACAACCCGCCTTCTGCCTGGTATGGGACGGCTGCATCTTTCCGCGCCTCTACTATGTAGAACGCCGGGGCGCTCGGTTCATCGAATGCCTGTTTCCGATAATAGGGCATGCCTATGCTGTCGCTGGCCAACACTTCGGACCTTACAGGCAGGCGAACCGCGTCAGCTGGGACCTCGGTATTGCCGGCAAGCTGATGGCCTACATCGCGCTGGGGTCTGCTGACGAAGAGATCGTGGCGGTGTTTCAGGAGCTCTACGAGCAGCGCTTTGCGGCCGACACAGAGCAGGCTCGTCGTTACCGCGCGGACATCAATAGCGCGGAGTCGTCACTTGCGGCTATGCATGACTTCTTCGACGCGAGCGCGCGCCGATTGAAGGCCGAGCGAGCCGAAGATGTACTTGCATCGTTTCATTTGTTTCTCGAGCGTCTACTCATCCGGGAAATGGCCATTGCTTTGCAGCGCCATTCGTGTTTTTCGGGACCGCGCAATTTGTGTATAGTCGGTGGCTGCGGTCTCAATATCAAATGGAACAGTGCACTACGTGCTACCGGCCTGTTTGATGCTGTCTGGGTCCCGCCCTTTCCGAATGACAGCGGCTCGGCAATCGGTGCCGCTTGCGCCGCAATGGCGGCGGACAAAGGCTTTGTGCCGCTGGAATGGTCGGTCTACAGTGGCCCGGCGTTGATGGGCAGCGATGTGTCGTCCGAATGGGACGCTGCGCCGTGCAGCATGCGTGAGCTTGCTGCCATCCTCGCGAGCAACAAGCCTGTGGTTTTCCTCGCCGGCCGCGCCGAGCTTGGACCACGGGCGTTGGGCGGCAGAAGCATTCTGGCAGCCGCGACATCGGCGGGAATGAAGGATCATCTCAACGAGATCAAACTTCGCGAACACTTTCGGCCAGTCGCGCCGATATGCCTGGAGGATCGTGCGCCCGATATTTTCAGTCCTGGAACGCCGGATCCCTACATGCTTTTCGATCACCAGACCCGGGCAGAATGGCGGGACAAGATTCCTGCTGTTGTACATCTCGACGGATCTGCGCGATTGCAAACCATTCCCAGAAGCTCTCAGCACAAAATCGCCGAGCTCCTCGTCGAATATGAAAAACTCACGGGCATTCCGCTGCTTTGCAATACAAGTGCCAACCACCATGGACGTGGGTTTTTTCCGAACGCCGCAGCGGCCTGCCAGTGGGGACGCGTTGAACACATATGGTGCGACGGCCTGCTGCGGACCAAAACAGTCGTAAGTGAGCGATCGCCGGCCGAACGGCTTGCTTCAGGCTAAGATAAACCTATGTCCACTGCAGCAATCGACCTTTTCGGCGTAAGGAAGTCGTTTGGCAACAAGATCGTTGTCGACGGGCTCTCGTTCACCGTTGCGCAGGGAGAGTGCTTTGGCCTGCTGGGACCGAACGGCGCAGGCAAGAGCACGATTGCGCGTATGGTTCTCGGCATGACATCGCCTGACGCGGGCAAGATCACAGTGCTAGGCAAGCAAGTGCCGGCACACGCTCGCTTGGCCCGCATGCGCGTCGGGGTGGTCCCCCAATTCGACAACCTTGATCTCGAGTTCACAGTGCGAGAGAACCTCCTGGTTTTCGGACGCTATTTCGGCATGAGCGGACGCGAGGTCGAGGCGGTCACGCCGTCACTGCTTCAGTTCACTCGGCTCGAGAACAAGGCGGATGTGCGCGTCGCCGAACTGTCCGGCGGCATGAAGCGGCGCCTGACGCTGGCGCGTGCGCTCGTCAACGACCCGCAGCTCCTTGTAATGGACGAGCCGACCACCGGCCTTGATCCGCACGCGCGCCATCTGATCTGGGAACGGCTGCGCCAGCTGTTGGCGCGCGGAAAGACGATTCTTCTGGCCACCCACTTTATGGAAGAGGCCGAGCGGTTGTGCGACCGGCTATGCGTGCTTGAGGAAGGGCGCAAGATCGTCGAAGGCAGGCCTCACGCGTTGATCGACGAGCAGATCGGCTGCCAGGTGATCGAAATTTACGGCGGCAATCCGCATGAACTGCGTACGCTGATCAGGCCGTACGCGCAGCGCATCGAGGTGAGCGGCGAGACGCTCTTTTGCTATGCGCCCGATCCAGAAAAGGTGGGCGCACAGCTGCGCGGGCACACGGGTCTACGCCTTCTGCAGCGCCCACCGAATCTTGAGGATGTCTATTTGCGACTGACCGGGCGGGAGATGAAGGACTGAACGATGTGGAAACGTTATGCGGCGGCTCTGCCTGCCAATGCGTGGAACTGGGTCGCGGTATGGCGCCGCAACTATCTGATCTGGCGGAAAGTCGCACTCGCATCGGTTCTCGGGAACCTTGCCGATCCCATGACTAATCTGTTCGGCCTCGGATTTGGCCTCGGAATGATTGTGGGGCGGGTTGAGGGCACTTCGTACATCGCGTTTCTGGCGGCTGGCATGATGGCGACTAGCGCGATGACCTCCGCGACCTTTGAAGGAATCTATGCGGCTTTCGCCCGCATGCATGCTCAGCGCACCTGGGAAGCGATCCTGTGCACACAGCTCACGCTGGGCGACATCGTTCTCGGTGAAATGGCGTGGGCAACCAGCAAGGCCGTTCTGGCCGGAACAGCAATTGCAATTGTTGCCACCACGCTGGGCTATGCAGCGTGGCCATCCACCCTCTACGCGTTGCCAGCAATCGCCCTCACTGGCCTGGTCTTCGCGAGCTTAGCGATGGTCGTCATATCGCTTGCCCCAAGTTACGACTATTTCGTGTTTTACCAGACGCTCGTCGTGACCCCCATGGTGTTCCTCTGCGGCGCAGTCTTTCCGGTGAACCAGCTGCCCGGCGCATTCCAGAGCGTAGCTGGCTTACTGCCGCTGGCACATTCGGTCGACCTCATCCGCCCAGCGATGCTTGGCCGGCCGGCTGACGGCGTCGCCCTGCACATCAGCGTGCTTTGCATATATGCGGTCCTGCCGTTCTTCCTGTCTACGGCGCTGCTTTGTCGGCGCCTGATGCGCTAACGCTGTGTTCCGCACAAGCGAAGGAGATAACCGATGCAGTACCGCAAAGTCGGCCCCAGCGGCTTGAGGGTGCGCAGCGTGCGGCAGCACCTACGACGTGTTATCGTGAACATGACATCGGTACGGTCCACGGCGCGTGATCATTGGCAAGCTGGCCATTCGATGCAGGCACCCTCGGAGCGCCACTTCCGTGCCGCAGCTGAAGAACGACACCCCCAGCGTGGAAGTCAGCCTGTCTGTCACGGAAAGTCCTTGATGGCATCAGCCGATCTCTCCGGTTATCGCGCGCCGGCACATGATCGGCTGATCTGATGTCGCTGATTCAAATGGACCTTACGAAAATTGTTTCAAGCGATGACGCCTGATCGGCGTTCGTGCAGGCGCGCCACCATGCAACCCAGCCAGGTGAAAGCGTCTTGGTCAATTGGGCCTTCGTGTCACGATAAATGGAGAATAAGATGTTGTGTCTAGGAGTGAGCGGCGGGCTAGACAAAGTCTATGAAAATCCACTTGAGCTTCCGAAAACATTCTTGCACGATGGCGCTGCCGTGCTCGTTCGGGACGGACGCGTGATCGCGGCCGTCGAAGAAGAGCGCCTCAATCGCATTAAGCATTCCAACAAATTCCCAAGCAGCGCGATTCGATATTGCCTTGCAGCTGCGGGGGTTCAGATCAGCGACATCGATCGTATCGCATTCTACGCGACCGAGGCCTATTGCAATGCCATGCTGGAACGCCTGTTCATTTCCCAGCCGGACATCTCCGTTCCGCTGGATGCCAAACTGCTGCTGCGGAAGTTACTAGCTCAAGAGTTCGGTACCGAGGTCGATGCGTCGCGCGTCTCATTTGTAGGTCACCATCAGGCACACGCGGTGAGCACTTTTGCGATGTCCGGTTTCGAGCAGAGCCTGATCTTCGCGATCGATGGAGGTGGTGATTTCCTCTCCGGCCTCTTGGCGGTCGGATCTGGAACCGAGTTCACACAACTTGAGACCTTCTCAGAGACTAATTCGCTAGGTCTGTTGTATCTCGAGACGATCCGATATCTCGGCTACGGCTTGTTCGATGAATACAAGGTCATGGGGCTTGCCCCGTACGGGGATCCCGCTCCCCATCGCGAACTCTTCGAGCAGTTTTATGAACTCACCCCAAATGGGGGCTACCGCATCCACCTGGATCGCATCGGTCCGACGTTGCTCCGGAGCATCGAGGTTCGGCGCAAGGGAATGCCATTCACGCAGCAGCATCGGGATGTGAGTGCTTCATTGCAGGAAGCGCTGGAGCGGATCGTGTTTCACATTGTCCGGCACCATCGCGAGGCCACCGGTATGAAGCGGTTGTGCCTGGCGGGAGGGGTAGCCCACAACTGCACCATGAACGGTAAGCTGCTGTATTCAGGGCTCTTCGAAGATATCTTCGTACAACCCGCGGCGCACGACGCCGGTTGCGCATTAGGCGCTGCACTCATGATGTCTAACGAGCTGGGCCGGCCGGCGCCGCGTGAGCGACTGCAGGAGGTCTATTGGGGTCCTGATCTCGGGAGCGACCGCGCCGTGGAGCAGGAATTGAATGCATGGGCTGGACATCTTGACATTGAACGAAGTGATGACGTGGCAGGAAGGGCTGCCGATTGGATGGCTGACGGCGCCGTGATCGGCTGGGTGCAGGGGCGTTCTGAGTTCGGGCCGCGTGCGCTTGGCAACCGGAGCATTCTTGCCGACCCTCGCCCTGCTGCATACAAGGACCGGATCAATGGGATGGTCAAGAAGCGCGAGGGCTATCGACCGTTCGCACCATCAGTGCTGGAGGAGGATGCACCCGAATTTTTCGATCTTCCGGATGGTGCGCGCGAATTTCCCTTTATGAACTTCGTCGTTCGCGTCCGTGACTCCAAGCGAAGCGTGCTCGGCGCGATCACACACATTGACGGTACGGCGCGGCTGCAAACAGTATCGCGAAAGGCAAATCCCGCCTATTGGGAGGTTATCGATGCGTTCAAGAAGCGGACGGGCATCCCAGTTCTGCTCAATACCTCCTTTAACAACAATGCCGAGCCGATCGTGGATTCGGTCGCAGACGCGGTCGCCACATTTCTGACGACAGAGTTGGATGGGCTTGTGGTTGGGCCGTTTCTCGTGAAAAAGCGCTCTGCAACACTGGAGGATTGGACTGCGCTTGCGGTTTCGTTGCCGCCGTATGCATCCCTCTATCGAGTCCGTGCTTACACTGCGAAAGATCACCAGGAGACGCTGTGCGAAATCCGTACGGGCCACTCTAGCCATAACGGTGTGCGTATTTCACATGACTTGTTCGATCTGCTGATGCGGATCGAGGGCGAAGCCGTGCTTGGGGATCTCCTCGATACATTTACGGTCGATCTGAAGAGGCGTGAAGCTCTCGTGAAGGAGCTGCGGGGATTGTGGGAGCAGCGCCGCGTTCGGCTGCATCCTTCACACGCTGCTCGCGCGCACGACTACGATCAAACGCTGGACGAGGCATACGCATGAGCATGCGCCGTGTGCATATCTCGGAAATACAGCAGTTCACCAGGCCACTGACACCGGCCTGCCCGATAAGCCGGCTCATCGTTATAGCCCGAGCGCAGCAGCACAGCAGGAGCAACTCCGCAGGACAAGATGCTCCTGTACCAGAAGTGCTGTTCAACATGTGCATGATGGAGAGCCTCTGGAGGAGCCGTTGCAAAAGGTGGGTTGCCATCCGAGCGGCAACCGTTGAGAGCCCATCACCTGCATTGCGGTGCAAAGAAGGATCTACCAGCCCAATTGGTTTAGATCACGCTGACAATATCGGGCGAGACCATAGTAGTGTCCGTTACATCCGATCCATGCGGTATCCCGGAGCGAGGCAAAGAAGATGCTTGTTGATGGCTTGATGAAGGATCGAGTTGTTGTCTCTCGACGACGTACTGGTTTCGGTGATTGCCTGTGGTCGCTGGCGGCAGCTTGGCGCTACGCGCAGCGCACAGGGCGGGCGCTAGCCATTGATTGGCGTGGATCCTGTTATCTAGATCAACCCTTCACCAACGCCTTTCCGGTGTTCTTCGAGCCAATTCAACACATCGCTGGCGTGCCGGTTGTTTGCTGCGACGACCAGATCAACCAGCTCTCATTCTCGGGTCCCTTCTTCCCGCCGTGGTGGAATAGGCCATCGATCGACTGCGTTTACCGCCCAGATGAACAAATTTTCCGAGAACGCGATGAGCTGAGTCAACTTTTCGAAACTCAAGATGATTGTGAAGCCAACACTGTGGTGTGTGATGCGTGTTTGATGTGGCGCTGCGATCAGGAAGCCGAACGACAGATATTTCGGAGCATCAAACCGAGGTCTGAAATTCAAGATCGGATTGACGCCATCTATCAGGAGCACTTTAGGGGGCACAGCGTGATCGGCGTTCATGTTCGGCATGGCAACGGCGAAGATATTATGGGGCACACGCCTTACTGGGCCGATCCGGAGCTCGCCTTGCAGCAGGTATGCACCGCCATTCATAAGGCCAAAGCGCTACCGCATCCAAGACCTGTGATGGTGTTCTTGTGTACAGATAGCGCGCAGGTGCTTGATCGGGTATCGGGTATGTTTCCCGATCTTTTCACGATCCAAAAACGCTTCCAGGCGGATCAGGCAGGACCGCTACATAGTGCTGCACTGGGAGTCGAGGGCGGCTTTTCCGCTCTCATCGAGATGTATCTCCTTGGGCGATGCGATACCGTGATTCGTTTTCCACCGACTAGCGCCTTCACGCGCTATGCCCGCCTCTTCGCGCCGCGCACGATTGAGTTCAATTTGAAAGACCCCAGTCGTTTGATTTTGATTGATAAATCATCCGAACATTTCCCGGCTTTATGAAACGCGTGACCCGCCCCTCACTGATGATATCAGCACTCGCTGCAGTTAGGCGGCATTGCCGTTCGTCCTGTCAGGGCGTGTTCCTTCGTCAACGCCTAATGCGTTGAAGCGTCTAAAAAGACCAACGAGAGACAGCATGCATCACAATCTGCTAAACGTCAGCTTCCAGAAGGGCCTCGCCGATTGAAGGCGCGCGAACGGGTGGAGTGCTGCCGGCTCGTTCGCTCGCGATGTGAACGCTGGCTGGCAAGCATTTGGTGAGTAGCGGGCGGCGGGCTTACGGGGTGAATTTGGGTTCGGAGGAGTCTTCCGCTAACCGCAATGAGACGGTGCGGCATGGGGGGCTCGCAGACACGGCAGCCATTCGGAAACACGGCTTTGGCGCACAAGCGCATTCTCAGCCTCAATGGCCGACTATTCGTCGCAAGCACTCCTCGAAGGTGCCGAGCCGGTGACGCTCAAGCAGGTCGTCCGGGTGGAAGTCGCCCTGTCACGGAAAGTCACCGATGGCATAGTCAATCTATCACCCTATGGAACGCCGGTGCCATGATGCGGCTAGCCTCGCGTCATTGACTCAATCCAAACCGTCGCAACCAGTGTTTCCGCAAACATCTGGCATGTCGGGTCCGCACGGTCGTCCCAAGCCATTTGGATAATTATGATGTCCGAAGAACTGGCTCGCGTTGCCTGGAAACATTCTGAACGAGCATTCCGAATTGGGAGCAACGGTGAGTCCTTCAATGGGGCCATGCGGATTGGCCCATGAACGATCATCTTTCCTCGTGCCTCGCAGAGCACAGGCGTCCCAATTTGATCGCTTGGGGGCAGACAAGGGAACCAGCTCAGTTGTTGAAGTTCAGTTCTGCCGACGACCCGGCTCGGCCGCAGCGCGTCAAAGCGTCAATTGACGCATGCAAGGCCTGGCGCCTGCGCGTCGATCAACATGCTTGTATTGATTACATGGGGAAGTCCAGTGCTTCGGCTTTTGTTTGCGCCGTCATTTAGCGGCAGATAGCCGACCGCTGGACCAAATGCTGCAGAGTGTCACGCTTGGCCGCCACTTCGCAGATGAACCTTACGTAAAAGGTTGGTGACGTCAGATTTGCACTCGCAGACATGTGTGCGACAGCGCGGCGTGCCATCCTTTTTTGTTTTCTTCGGCAAGAGGTGCTCGTTATCGTTGTCCATCGGCACGCTCGCGCGATCAAGCGGACCCATTCGATCAGATAGGGATAAAGTGGAATGACGTAGGCGGTAGTCTGGTTCTCTGGAGCGCGCAGATCGCCAAGCAGCAACGCATCCTTGCCCTTCGCATCGAATGGTCTGAGAGCGAGCCAAAAGAACTTGCCAGCGGCTCTGATGTTTGCAATTTGTCTGACGACATTCGCCCGACCGCATTGGCGCGTTTGCGACAGCGCGCCGATGTTCGGGGGGGGGGCACGTAGCGTGGTTGCGGCCAGGGAAGCAGTTAAACGAGAGCAAATGAACAGCTGCGTGCGTGCCGAGGAGCTTATGGGAATTCTAAAAATCGGCAGGTCTGCATCGCGCGGTGCTACTGTCGGAAAGCAGACGCGCTTGGTGTCTGAAACCTGCCAAGCTGTTTGCGAACAGACATTGGACCGCAAGACGTGCGAGCGTTCCTCTGAATCGCACTGGCCCAAATCCTGCATCGGCTTTGGGGGGCAAGAGAATGGGAGCCGGGTTTGAGTCTCAATCTGAGAAACGACGATGCGGTTGTTGGTCCACCATTGGCAAAGGACGGTGGCTGTCCGTTTCACGACGATAGACCCCAGGGAGAACAGAAAACGTTGGTGTTAACCGGCGGCTCGCGCGGCATTGGTCACGCCACCGGAAAGCTGTTTTCAGAAGCGGGCTGGCGCATCATTTCTTGCGCGCGCCGACCGTTCGATGGCCGGCGATGCCCGTGGGAGTCAGGGGCCGACGACCATGTCCAGGTGGACCTCAGCGACCATCGGACGCTGCCGCGCACGATCGCCGAGATCAAGGAGCGTCTCGCGGGTGCACCGTTGCACGGATTGATCAACAATGCCGGCATTTCGCCAAAGACGCCGGACGGCGCACGGCTGACATCGTTGACGACCTCAGTCGAAACCTGGATGCGCGTGTTCCACGTCAATCTGGTTGCGCCAATCCTGCTCGCGCAAGGCCTGTTCGACGCTTTGAAATCGGCGTCGGGATCCGTTGTCAACGTGACCTCAATCGCAGGCTCGCGAGTGCACCCGTTTGCCGGCAGCGCCTATGCGACATCGAAAGCTGCGCTCGCGTGTCTCACGCGCGAGATGGCGCACGACTATGCACCGCATGGCATTCGCGTCAATGCGATCGCGCCCGGCGAGATCAAGACAGACATTTTGTCGCCGGACACGGAGGTACGTCTTGTGCCCAGTATTCCGCTGCGCCGGGTGGGCACGCCCGAAGAAGTCGCTAGGGTCATCTTCTTCTTATGCTCTGATGCGGCAAGTTATGTCACGGGCACCGAGGTGCCGATCAATGGTGGCCAACATCTGTGATCCACTAGTCGTGGAGTAGACAATTCGCGGGCTGATTTGAGATACATCGAGCGAGCTCGTGTTCTCGCCAAATCCGCGCGACGATGTCTCCAAAGGCAGAAATAGGCAATCAAGGCACGGTAAGTTTACCGTCGTGCCATAATCAAGGCGCTATAGGTTTACCGTGGTGCCATGAAAAGGCAGTATGTCTCGCTGTCATCCCGCGAAATTGGGCGCTCAATCAAGGATGACATGCAGCACAATGCGCGCAAATCCGAACAAGGTGCCAGGGAGGATGATCATAACAACGGAGACGTCGTCATGGTGCATATCGCGTCGCTACGCGAACGGCCCAACTCAAACTCCGAGACGGACCACGAGATGCCCATTGAGGGGTTGCACGAGAGCGCGCTGACCGGCATCTTCGAGATATCGAAAGTGCTCGCCGCTCCCTGCCGGCTCGAAGTCACATTGGCCAATGTTGTCGATCTTCTGCAATCATTTGTGCAGGTGCGGCACGGCATCGTCTCTCTTTTCGACGATGATGGCGTGCCGGAGATTACCGTGGGCGCCGGCTGGAGCGAAGGCAGCGACGAGAGCTACCGGATGCGCCTGCCGCAGAAGGCAATCGACCAGATTGTGGCGACGAACAGCCCCCTCATGGCCGAAAACGTAGCAGTGCATTCGGCCTTCAGTGCTGCGGACGCGGACGTGCTCGGGGCCTCCGACAACATGCAAGTGTCGTTCATCGGCGTTCCGATTCGCACCGATGCGAAAGTCGTTGGCGCGCTGACTATCGATCGCATCGCGGACATCGGGTCGAACGGCCGGCTCGATTACGACGTCCGGCTGCTGACCATGATCGCCAACCTGGTAGGGCAGACAGTGAAACTGCATCGCCTGTTCGTTCGTGACCGCGAGCGACTGATGGCGGAAAAGGACCGGCTGCAAAAGCAATTATCCGAACTCAAGCACCCTGCGCGGGAGCGTAAGAAGGTCCATGTCGAGGGGATCCTTGGCGACAGCCCGGCGTTGCGCGGGCTGCTCGAGAAGATCGCGGTGGTAGCCAAGTCGAACAGCTCGGTTCTGTTGCGCGGCGAATCCGGAACCGGGAAGGAGCTGGTCGCCAAAGCCATTCACGAGCGATCAGCGCGCGCCAAGCGGCCCTTCATCAAGCTCAACTGCGCAGCGCTTCCTGAGACTGTACTGGAGTCCGAATTGTTCGGTCATGAGAAGGGTGCCTTTACCGGCGCGTTCAGTTCGCGCAAGGGGCGCTTTGAGCTTGCAGACAAAGGCACCCTGTTTCTGGACGAGATCGGGGAAATCTCGGCCTCGTTTCAGGCAAAGCTGCTACGGGTCCTGCAAGAGCAGGAATTCGAGCGCGTCGGCAGCAACCAGACCATGAAGGTTGATGTTCGTGTGATTACCGCCACCAATCGCAATCTTGAAGAGGCGGTGGCAAGGAACGAGTTCCGCGCCGACCTCTATTATCGCATCAGTGTGGTTCCCTTGGTCCTGCCGCCGTTGCGCGAAAGGCGCAGTGATATTCCGCTCCTCGCCGATGCGTTTCTCAAGAATTTCAACAGCGAGAACGGCCGCACGCTGACCTTCGATGCGAGTGCGATCGAAGTGCTGATGAACTGCGGTTTTCCCGGAAACGTCCGCGAACTCGAAAATTGCGTGCAGCGGACGGCGACCCTTGCGTCAGGATCATCGATCGTCAGAGACGACTTTGCCTGCTGCCACGGCCAATGCCTTTCCGCGATGCTGTGGAAGAGCGGATCGGATGAGACGGCACGGCAGCCGGAGCCGATCGTACCAGGGTGCGTGAAGCCGGCATCGCCGGTGGCAGACGCTGCTATCTCGGTCCCGCCTGTCGGCAGCGAGCTGGCGCCGCTAACGCCTGCCGGTGCACCCCTCGTAAGTGGTGCGAAGGTGACCGATCGCGAGCGTGTTATCGCGGCCATGGAAAGGTCTGGCTGGGTGCAGGCGAAGGCGGCACGCCTGCTTGGATTGACGCCGCGCCAGATTGGCTACGCCCTCAGGAAATACGGTATCGAGATCAAGCGCTTCTGAAAGGACTACCGGGCTTGGGCGTGTCGGCGCCGCGACCATCGCGCAAGGCGGGGATGGAGCAGGCTTGTGCTGGTCTCATAAGATCGATCGCGGATCGGCCACCCGTCCTCAAGCTTTTGAAGGGTGGCGCCGTGCCGCCGATTTCATCGCACTGAGCGCGCTGAGGAAGGCCCCGCGCGATCTGAACGTGGCCTGCCCGTGCGCACGAGCGTTGCCTTTGCCGGCTTTAGATCAAGGAGAGCAGCCATCATGACAGAGATCCCGCTACTCCGGAACGATGTCGATGTGCTCCTGGCGATCTGAAGCCCCGTCCAGTGAGAAATTGCAGGACCGACGGTCTCGTGAACGCTTAGGCCCCGCTGCAGAGAGATACAATCCGCGTGGATTGACTTGAGCAAAAACGCGTCCCGTCCTAGGCCGCGCTTTCCTTGATCCCGGGTTAACTACAAATCACACCGCTTGAGCTGCGCTGTCGCAGTCGCGACGAATGTCGGACTTCCGCCGTCGGCGAACGTCAGGCGACAATGATATGAGGCTCGTATAAGCCATTGTATTGCTGCCAGAGTCCTAAATTCGGGGAAATGGTACGACAATTGCTGTTCTCTTCGCCAGCCGTCGTATTTTGTGGAAAAGCCATGCACAATGTTGTCTGCATCAAGCAGGTTCCCGACTCCGCGCAAATCCGCGTGCACCCCGTCACCAACACGATCATGCGCCAGGGCGTGCCGACCATCATCAACCCATACGACCTCTTCGCGCTCGAAGCCGCGCTGGAGCTGCGCGATAAGTTCAGCGGCGAGATCACCGTCCTTACAATGGGGCCGCCGTCAGCCGAAGACTCCTTGCGCAAGGCGCTGACCTTTGGCGCCGATCGCGCCATACTGCTCACCGACCGCTGCTTCGCTGGCGCCGATACGCTGGCAACAACTTACGCACTGGCGACCGCCATCCGCAAAATCGGCAAAGAATATGGCCCGCCTGATCTCATCTTCACCGGCAAGCAGACTATCGACGGCGACACCGCCCAGGTTGGGCCCGGCATCGCAAAGCGGCTCGGTGTGCTGCAACTCACCTACGTAGCCAAGATTAGCGCCCTGGATCTCACCGCACGCACTATTGAAGCGGAGCGGCGCGCCGAAGGCGGCGTTCAGGTGCTGCGCACCAGGCTACCGTGTCTCATCACCATGCTTGAGGCGACCAACCAGATTCGTCGCGGTGCCATGACCGATGCATTGCGTGCCGCCCGGTCGCCGATCGTGAAATGGAGCGCACAGGACGCCGGCGTCGAAGACATCTCCAAATGCGGTCTCAAGGGCTCGCCGACCATCGTCAAGCGTGTCTTCGCGCCCTCTGCGCGCGCTGAGAAGGCGATGCTGGTGGAAGCCGCCGAGCAGCCGGCGCAAGCGTTGATCGATGCCATCTTCAAGCATCAGCCCAAGCTTGAAGCCGACCTTGCGGCGCTCGCCCGTGACGTCTGATCTGGAGAGTCCTAACCATGAGCAGAGCTCTTGTGTGGATCCGACTATTGCCGGCGCTCACAGGCCCATTTTCGCGGACGGCTATCGCCGCATTCACGTGACCGCGTCTCAAGCTAGGACAGGATCCTCAAAGATGCGCCGCTGAACGAAGGAGAGGCCCATGATCGAAGAGAGGTTCGATGCCATCGTGGTCGGCGCCGGAATAGCCGGCAACGCGGCAGCGCTGACCATGGCCAAGCGAGGCATGAAGGTGCTTCAGCTCGAGCGCGGCGAATATTCCGGATCGAAGAATGTGCAGGCTGCCATTCTCGATGCGGACGTGCTGGAACAGCTGATCCCGGATTTCCGCGAGGACGCACCGCTCGAGCGCCATTTTAGCGAGCAGCGCTTCTGGAGGATGGATGACCACTCCCATATCGGGCTGCGCTACCGTTTCAACGACAAGCGACCGGACCGTTATATCGTTATCCGCGCCCAGTTCGACAAGTGGTTCTCCTCCAAGGTCAGGGATGCCGGTGCTAGCGTCTTGTGCCAGACCACCGTTACGGAGCTAGCGCAGAACCGCCGTGGCCGCGTCATTGGTGTGCGTACCGACCGCCAAAAAGACATCATCCGTGCCGATGTGGTGGTGCTCGCCGAGGGCGTCAATGGCTTGCTCGGCACGCGTGCGGGCTTGAGCGAGTGCCGGAAGCCCGACGAGGTTGCATTGGCGGTCGAGCAAACGCACTTTCTGCCGCGGGAGACTATCGAAGCCCGTTTCAAGCTCAAGGGCGACGAGGGCGTCGTGATCGAGGCCGCCGGCACCTTCTCTCACAGCATGACCGGCATGGGTTTCATCTATGCGAACAAGGAGAGCATCTCACTCGGCATCGGCTGCCTTGTTTCCGAGCTCCAGCGCACCGGCGAAACGCCGTACAGCCTACTCGATCGGTTTAAGCGCCACCCGGCGATCGTAAGGTTGACCGAGAGCTCGGAGGTCAGGGAATATTCCGCGCGCCTCATTCCCAAAGTCAGCTACAAGACCATACCTCAGCTCTATGGCAAGGGCTGGGTGGTAGTCGGGGATGCCGCCCAGCTCAACAACATCATCGATCGCGAAGGCCCAAACGCTGCTTTGACCTCGGGGAGGATTGCCGGGGAAGCGATCGTCTGGGCGAAGTCGGGCGGCGACCGCACAAAAAAGAATAGGCTTTCCTTGTACAGGACGATGTTGGATGAGTCCTTCAAGGGTTCGAAAAAGAATGTGCCAGCGCTACTGCATACCGAACCGCAAAACTTTCTCCTCACGTATCCGCAGCTCATCTCGAAGGCGATGCAGAACCTCCTTCGCGTCAACGGCATGCCGGGGGTGAGCGAGGAGAAATCGACCCTAAATACTTCGCCAATTGCGTGGTTATGGAACGGGCCGTTTCGCGATTCTTTCCGCTTTACGCGCGCCTTGCGCTGGCGCAGCACCAACTGACGCGGGAAAGGTGGAAGGACCAAGAACATAGGTGCCGAGTGTTCGGTGCGCTTTGGGGACAAGCCGTTCTACGACAGTTATCTCATCGACATTGGAGTTCCATATCAAGGGCGGCCTCGCGAGAGCCCGTCACTGCAACTCCTTGCCGCTGTTGATAGCTTGCCCGGCTCGCTGCTACGAGCTCAATATCAAGGGCCCAGGCCGTGACGAAAGTTGACGACTACGTCGAATGTAGCGCCTGCGGCGTCATCGGCGAACCCACCGGCGACATCGAATGGAGTCATCCGTAGGACGGCTGCGACGAGCCATCCAAGTTTGGCTGACAATTGGTGAGCTGCCATGGCGCCTGCACATTGACCATCAATCCACCTGGCCCGCGCACTCAATGCCGCTCCCCTTGGGCAGGAGGCGTCGCGGAAACGACCTGACCATGCCGCGCGACTACGTATGCTTGGGACGGAGGCAGACGATCTCATGGCGCCAACGCTCAAACGCTCCTTAAGGGGCTTCAGTTGCAAGGACCACACAGATGATCGTAGGTCCGGAAAGCTAAATCTAAGTAGGATGCTCGACGATAATTTGAGCTTGGGGCGAGCTGCCAAGACGGCAGATCATCTGCAGCCATGAGCGTGTCAGCTATGGCGAGCTCTTCGCTCGGGTATGCCGATTGGGGACAGCGCTGCTGAGAATAGGGGGTTCGCCCTGGTGAACGAGTGATGCTCGTCGTCGGCGATACCCCACTTCTCGCAGTGGGCCGCTAACGGTGCGGCTGCTGGCTAGCGCGGTGTGGATTGCACGCTTAAAAGGCCGTTTGGCCGCTCAGGCCGCGATGGCTTTGCAACTCTCGACGGCTTGGCGCTCCCGGGATAGACGGTGAGTGCCGCGATGATGCCGAGCACAGCTGCTAACATCAGCCAAAAGGCAGGCGAAGCCTTGTTATCCGTCCGATCGATCAGCCAGGTCGAGGCGAATGGCGTAAAGGTGCCAAACAAGGCGGCCGCCAGTGAGAACGCCAGAGAGAAGCAGGTTGTGCGCACATGTTTCGGTACGATCTCAACAAGAGCGCCCAGCATAGTGCCGCTATAGATGCCGAAGTAGAGCGAGAACATCATCTCCACCGCCAGCATCTTGCCGAAAGTGGGGGCGCTTACCAGCCAGTCCAATGCCGGATAGACGGTCACTAAGGCAAGGCCGGCAATGGTTAGCAGAACCGGTTTGCGGCCGATTCGGTCAGAGACCGCGCCACCGATCGGATTCCAGATGAAGTTGGTTACAGCAACCAAGACCGTCACCAAGAGCGCGTCCTGGGAGGACAGCTTCAACACGTTCCTACCGAATGTGGGCGTGTAAACGGTGACAAAATAGAACGTCGTTGTCGTCAGGATCGCGATCATCATGCCGAGAATGACGATGCGCCAGTTGGCGAGTGCCGAGGCAAAGACTTCGCGGGCCGTGGGATGGTTCTTCATGGCCAGAAATTCCGGCGTTTCCTCCAGCGTCCGGCGCAGGAAGAAGATAAGCGGAATGATCAGGCAGCCGAGAAAGAACGGGATACGCCAGCCCCAGGCGGCTACTGTTTCGAATGGCATCGATTCGTTCAGCAGGTAGCCCACGATCGCCGCGACCAAAATCGCGACCTGCTGGCTGGAGGACTGGAACGAGGTGTAGAAACCACGCTTCCCCGGGGTTGCGATCTCCGACAGGTAGACCGAAACGCCTCCGATTTCGACGCCGGCGGAAAAGCCCTGCAGCAGCCGTCCGATTAGCACGATGACGGGTGCCGCAATGCCGATCGTCTCGTAACTGGGACAGAAGGCGATGATCACGGTGCCGATCGCCATGATTGAGAGGGTGACGATCAGGCCTTGCCGACGGCCAATTTTGTCGATATAGGCGCCGAGCATGATCGCGCCGACCGGACGCATCAAGGCGCCGAGCCAGAACACGCCGAAGGTGTTGAGCAGCGAAGCGGTTTCGCTGTGCGACGGAAAGAATGCCTTCCCAATGGCGCTGGCGTAGAAGCCGAACAGGAAAAAGTCGAACTGCTCGAGGAAATTGCCGCTGGTGGCGCGCAAAATCGCGCCGATGCGCGATTTGACCGTCAGCGTATGCGTTGTGGATGCTTGTGACATTGTGAGTTTCCTCCCCGTCTGAAATGGCCGGTTGCGGAAAACCTCACGCCAGCCAGAACTGCAACTCCGGCCGGCAATCTGCCACCAGAGGCATTACCGACCGACCGGAAAGCGCCTCATCTTTTCGGCATATTTTCGGCGGCTGGTGCGCGGAAACACAGATTTCCAGGATTTCTTTGCACCCGCAGTGAGGTAGTAGTCGTGTAACACGCGAACCTTGCAAATTCTCGACGACACAAATGCCTCTCGGGAAGAAACACGACGCTTGCTCCGACACTGCGACAAGCTGGAACTCATATGTCCGTTGTAGGAGTTCTATCATTTTCGGCGTGCCCTAGCGGGCGGGGCAAGCGAACGTCTGTCCCGACATCAAATCGACAAATCTCGACACCCGGCGCACGGCCTGCAAGAGCGGGCCTGCAAAGAGCGGAGTAGGCGTCCGCGTCCACGACAAACATGAAGCGGTGATCGGCCTTGAACGCGGCAAGCCTTTCCAGGTTTTTGATGATTGAAGTGCGCTGCGCCGAAGCCGGGCTGATAGGGCTTGGTCGTTTTCAGTTCACCCACGATGCTAAGGCCGGCAGGGTCAGTGCCTCAATATCGATGCCCGACGCCCCTTGCGGCTTCCCGCTGCATCGAAGTCCACGATGCCAAAGCGTCGTTCCAGGTAGCGTTTGACCAGCAATGTGGCGACAAAGCCAAAGCGGCCCGGATTCCGCAGAGCCAAATCGTTCAGGGGGATCGGCTCATCCGGGGGTATCGCGACAATCGCGGTCTTGTCGATGGGAGGCGATTGCAGGGCCGCCACGAGTCCCAGTCTCTCGATTGCCGCATTCGGCGACGCATTCGGCGGCAGGGCACGATAGAGACACGCTTCTTCGTTGATCCCGGCAAAACTCGCATTGCCGAGCGCGGCCACGGTGCAGTTGGCGCGTCCATAGAGAACATGGTCAGCATGAGCCGTCTGGACGAAAATCAGTTTCGCATGGATGAAGCGGTTCTCATCTGGGCTTTGAAGCTTCGGAGGCTGACCGGACGCTGCGGGTCGAGCGCGCCGGGCGGAAAAATGTGTCGGCCCTCATCAAGCAGAATGATTGCTTCGGTTACGAGCATCGCATCGACGAGATGGTTGATCGCGGCCAAATCCTCATCCCAATACGGACTGACGAGCAGAAGCAGCAACATCTGACAGTGAGACAGATCGGCAGGGCGTTGCAGCGGCCGCGCCGCAAAGAGCAGGTCTTGGTGGAGCCGCCGCTCGACGCCGTCGCCCGGTATGAACGATGGCGTCAGTGCACAGAAGTCATTGAGGTCGGCGCGCGTGACAATTGCGTTTTGGACCGTGTCGAAGAAGCGCGTCGCCAGCGACCCGGCCGATTCTTCAAAGGCATGCGCAAGCGCCTCTCCAAATTCGGGGCTGGGGGACAGGAATCTGATGATCCTTCGACGGCATAGACGCCGATCTCGAAAAGCTGACTGGCGTAGGCTGCGCCGTAAGCGCCCCATGCCTGCTGCAGACAGGACGCGCCCTCGCTGTCAGGGTCGGCGTGGCGCGCAAAATCCACCGCGGACCCCTGGTTGGAATCGAGCTTCCGCTGCGCCCACAATACGGCGGCCATGCCACCCCGCGCTTCTGAGCGGCAAGGGCGTATACCGCTTCGGCGCGCCGCACGAATTTCTGCCATGTCTTCGGGGGGCGTGTCGCCGCCACGATGAGTGTGGTTCGATGCGAGCCAGCGTAGAGGCCGTAGTAGCGGATGCGCAGCGTCTCGTTGCTGATGCCGGGCACCAGGCTCTGATAGAGATTAATGCTGCTATTTTGCATCCCGAGCGGATCAAGCCCGCTCTTTTGTTGTATTCGGTCCAATCGGGATAGGCGACGAATTCCGCAGGTACGTTACGGCCTTGCCGTCTGCGCGGTCTTGCAGGCGAGTTATAAATTCGTCATTCAGCGAGTCCCCTCAAGCTATGTAAAATAGCTAATTATAAATATATTCAACAGGTAATCACGGAACGGCCGCCTGCTGCAAAATGTACTAGCGGTTTCTATTCCTGTGAAGGCCAAAGACGCGGTCACTCGGGCTCGATGCGTTGTTTCTCGAGCTCCGGTTCACCGGTAACGGCGCGCAAGAAATTTGTCCCGCCGCGCTCCTGTGTTCTTTTCAGATCGGCGCCCCATTGGTCGTGTCCGGCACTTACTCGAAAAGCTTCTTTTCAAGCTGAGCGACAAGTTGTGCTCTTACCTTCGCGCTCAGCTTATCGAGATTGATTTGTTTCCATTTCACGGCGGGAAGGTCAGCGGCACCGGAAACACCGAGGAGGTTCCAGTCAGGCTCTCCGCGCTTGAATCCGAGCAGAAACTCCCGATGCTCCTTGGGCATCTTGCCCGATACCTCGGCAATCAGATCCTCGCGCGCCTCAAGAAGCTCTTCGAGCGTAACCGGCTTTTCGGTCATCCCCTCGAAACCCTGCTCGAACTCTTTGCGAATATCCCTGCGACGCGGGACAACAACCTCGGAGATCGGGCGGTCGTGGCTGATCAGGTATACGATAAAGGCCTGCCGCAGATCGTCGCTGATGCCCTCGTTTGCAAGTAGATCGCGCGCATCGAACAGGTCTCGTGGATGCTGCCGGTCCAGCGCGGCAACGATTTTTCCAGCGTAGAGATCGGAGAACGAGACAACCTGGGTCTCGGCGAAACCAAACTCCTCTTCCACTTTCGGTGAGACCGACCGCAGCTCCGGATGAAATACACACCCCCTAAGGACCGGAGTAACCTCAATCTTGATCTGCGCGTCACCTCCTTGAACGGTCAGCTTGGTGACGATGCCTTCGGCTCGGTTCACAACTTCATTGACGTGTCCTTTCGCCCAGTCCATCACGTATCGCGGCTGCCATCCGTTTCATGGCGGCATCAATCGCGGCCAATGACTCGGGCCGAGGGTCCACGGGCAAATACGTCAGGTCGATATCGACCGAAAGGCGAGGCATATCTCGTACGAAGAGATTGATGGCCGTACCGCCTTTGAGGGCGAAATCCTTCTCCTCCGCCACAAACGGCAGAGTTTCGATCAGCAGCGCGACCTGGTGCTGAAATCGCTCAGACAGGGGCACTCAGGTCCTCCGGCACGGTGATCATGTATTTCGGATCGAGCTTCCCGCCCTTCACCAGCATGCGCTTGCCTTTCCCCAAGTCGACCTGGCTACGGTCTATTTGCTTGAGCCACGCATGATTGTGACGTTCGGCGAACCAGAAGAACAGGCGTTTGACTTTGACGCTCTTGCAGTCTTCCAGCAGCTTTTGCAGTCGCCGGGGACTGAGGTTACGCAAGCCCTCGACCAGCATGTCGACCTGATGAAAGCTCTCGTTGTTCGGCAACTCGCCGAGCAGTTCGAGCAGCGCCCGTTCGGGTGACGAAACGGTCAATGGCCACTCGGCTTGGCCCCAGACCTGCTTGAATGGTCCCGCCTGAAGTTCATCGGCGGAAACGCCAGTGTTGTCCTGAACATTCCAGGCATAGTTCCTCAGTCCTTTGGTAACGGGGTCGGACTTGAAGAGCACCTGGCTTTTCCGGAAGGTAAATCGCTCTTTGAGCGGCAGCTTGAATAACCAGCCGGGCGGAGCATCATGACCGTAAAGGTAAACGACGGCTGGTCCCGTAGCCCGCAGATAGTGCGAGAATCCTTGCAGTTCGAGCGCGGTCCGTCCTCCAACTATAAGGGGGCGCTGAAGCAGGGTCTGGAGCGATATGACGACCTTCTGCCAAGTCAGGGTGCCGAGTGGGCGCTTGAAGGTTCCGCGGGACGGCTGAACAAGCCAGCCTGACGCGACGTATTGGCTACGCAAGCCCGTCGAGTATCCATGCTTCGTCATCCATGCGGAATCGACAAGGAGGCCCTCAGGAAGGGTTCGTTCGAGACGGTTTAATTTACCGCTGAAACGCTCAGTCATGCTTAGCAAACTATTAGATCTTCAAACCCAACACAAGTTTAAAAATGTCGCTTTTTGCTAAACTAAACTTAGCAAATTGCGTCATTTTCAAACCAAGCTTAGGCGGGCCGCTCAGTCCCTTGCCAAGACTAGCAGATGTAACATGCACGAAATCCGCCCTTGGAGCGGATTTCGTGCATGATTTTCCAGCCTCAGCTTCTGACGCGACCAAGAGACAACGCGGCAAGCCATCTCCAGCTGTGGATCGGCCATGAGCCGTCAGTCTCATCCTCGACTGTGAGGTGAAATCCTAAGGATTGCAATTCCCATTGCGCGCCTCCTCCTAGTACCTCGTCACAGAGGTTTTGACGGGTTGGATTTGAGTTTGCAAGACGGGTAGTTCGTCAGGAGGAACGAGCACCTCGATGCTGCGCGGCACGCCCGCTTGGCGGCGAATGAAGCCTGCGCGTTCGAGGGTCAGGATCATTTGGTGGACCGAAGGCGGGGTCACGCCAAAGTGGCGTTGCATCTCCCATTCGGCGGGCGGGCGGCGATGCACGCGCGTATAGGCGTCGATAAACGCCAGATACTGGCCCTGCTTGGGCGTAAAGGTTTTTGCGGTTCGACTCACGTCGGCCATCCGATTCAGCTGTTCATCCGTGCCTCGATTAAGGAGGCACGGATGAATGTACGCTATCGGGTCGAACTCAGCCAAACCGAGCGGGGAGAGCTGACGGAACTTCTGAGCGGCGGCAAGCATGCGGCGCGTAAGCTCAAGCGCGCGCAGATTCTGCTGGCGGCCGATGCCGGCGCCAGCGACGAGGCGATTGCGAGAAGCGTCGGCGTGGGCGGCTCCACCCTGTACCGGACCAAGCGCCGTTTCGTGCTCGGCAACCTGGAAGCCGCGCTCAGCGAAGAGCCGCGTCCGGGGGCGAGCCGCAAACTGTCCGGCAAAGAGGAAGCGCTGCTGGTCGCAACCGCCTGCGCGAGCCCGCCCGCAAGGCGCGCGCGTTGGACACTGGAGCTGTTGGCCGGTGAACTGGTCCGGCTCACCGAGCACGCCAGCCTCTCTCGGGAAACCGTGCGCCGGCGCCTGGCCGAAAACGACTTGAAGCCCTGGCGCAGGGACATGTGGTGCATTCCGCAGGTCGATGCGGATTACGTCGCCCGCATGGAGGACGTGCTCGATCTCTATGCCGAAGCGCCTGATCCGAAGCGGCCGGTGGTCTGCTCACATGGGGATTGAGTGTGTCAAGGTGGTTGGTCAGCTCTTTGTTCGATTGCAGGCCAGCTCTTCGTCCCGACCTTGGAGCTTTTGGAGATGGCGCGCGCAGATCAAGTCAAGGCCGGCCCGTAGGGCCGCCGCGCAGCGGCTTGACCTTGACTTGATCGAGCACGCCATCAGGCTGATGTGGTCGAGTGTAGGCTGGCCAGATAACTCCTTTTTCGATGGCGATCCAAGGTCGAGCCGGTTTTTGGCAATCTGGTTTACTTGCCAGATCAAACTCACATTCGGTCGTCGCGCGAGGCAACTGCACCAACATTCCGCTTGCGGCGGGCAGGCTCGAGAGGACGAGACCATTCTTCGATGCGGCTTTTTGAGGCCATGCAGACCATCGGTAAGCGCGCATTTTACTGCACAGGCTGCGCGCAGGTGGCCGCGGCGTGGTGTGACGCCGGGCCGCGGCGGGATCATCGGAACGGCTTGGTTGACCTGAGCGTTCGAACGTCAGCCGTTGTTCGCAGCTGGCAGGTGTTTTTGAGCGGTGCAGTTGAACGGCAACAGATCTTCGATATCGGCGTCGGGCGCACGCTGAGGCAATTCAGTGAGCGCGTGACGTAGCCATGCATAGGGATCGACGTCGCATGCCCGGCATGTCAGCACCAAACTGTAGATCACGGCGCTTGCCTTGGCGCCGGCAACGGTGTCGCTGAACAGCCAACTTTTTCTTCCGGTGCAAAACGGCCTGATGTCGCGCTCCAGAACATTGTTGTCGATCGGGGCAAGACCGTCACTGGTGTAGCGGGTCAGATAGTCCCATTGGTTGCGCGCATAGGCGATCGCCTTGCCGGTCAAGCTTTCGGGCAGGACCTTCGGCGCCTGGTCGTCGAGCCACGTCTTGAAGGCGGCCAATACCGGCAGGCTATGCTGCTGGCGCAGCCGCAAGGTGTATGCGGCGCGCGTTTCGCCGTCGGGCGGCGTCAGGCGCGCCACCCTCTCGACCTCATACAACGCCTCGAAGAACTTGAGCGCTTGCAATGGCGGACCGCCGGGCGTCTTCCTGGCCTTGAGCGCATCGGTAAATTTCCTGCGCGCATGCGCCATACAGCCGAGATGGGTCGCGCCTGTCAGTGTGCGCCAGGCGTCATAGCCATCGCTCATCAACAAGCCGCGATGGCCGGCCAGGAACGCCTGCGGATACTCCTGACCGCGACCGGGCTGGTAATCGAACAGCACGACCGGCTGCGCGCAGTCCTGGCCGCTGCGGTAGGCCCACATGAAGGATTTGGCCTGCGCGTCCCGGCCTTCCTCTTTCAGAACCTGGACCCAGGTTTCGTCACCGTGGACCAGGGGCTGTGCCCTGAGCTTTTGCTGTAGCGCGTCATAGACCCGATGCAGATGCAACTCGCTCGCCCGGATCACCCAGCTGCCCAGCGTCCCGCGGCCGATGCTGACGTCGGCGCGCCCCAGCGCGTCCGCCACACGGTACAGCGGCGTGCCGTCGACGTATTTGTTGGCGAGCACCAGCGCCAGCGTCGATGGCGTGGCGACGCTACCCGGCAGCGGCTGCGCCGGCATCGGCGCGGTCACAATCGGGGTGTTCAGCGCGGTGCGCTCGCAGTGACGGCAGGCATATTTGAACCGCACATGTTGCAGCACCGACGCCTTCACCTCGACGTGCAACTGCTCGGTGACGGTCTCGCCCATCCGATGCATCCGATTTTGGCAGCACGGACAGTTCTTTTGATCCTCACCCAGATCATATTCGACGCGTTGGCGCGGCAGATCGTCAGGCAGCGGCTTGCGGCCGCGTGTCTTCGGCGCCGGCTTTGGAGCCTCCGGCAATCCCGTGTCCGGCACGGCGACCGCCTCGACATCGCCGTCGTCCCGGCTTTCAGCGGCGGCCTGCTCGGCTTCGTTGAAGATGCGCTCCTTGAGCTTTTCGCTCTTCGGCGCGTAGCGGTGCAAGCGCTCCAGGCGCAACTGCTCCTCAAGATGCAGGACGCGTTGCGCGAGTTTCTCGTTCTCCGCCTTCAGCGCCGCGATCTCGGCCGCGTGCGCCGCGATCAGGGCTTCCAGCTCGTGCGTCGTGGGCTTGCGACTCATCGTAGTCTTGAATCGAAGTCATGCCGCCGCGTCAACCGGGTTCCATGTAGTTGGCGGCGTCATCCGATCGCGCCGATGACGCCGCGCGCATCGAACACTGTCAGCCCACGCTCTGATATTGCCGCACCGGATGGCGCCGCACCGCCGCGATGTCGATGCCGTCAAGCAGCCAGTGCAGCTCCTCCGTCGTCAGCGTCAGCACCGCCTCCTGGCTTCGGGGCCAGTGGAATCGGTCCGCCTCCAGCCGCTTCAGCAGCATCCAAAATCCCGACCGATCATAAATCAGCAGCTTGACCCGGTCGCGACGGCGATTGCAGAACGCGAACACGGCGCGCTGGAACGGATCCAGCCCCATCGACTGCTCGACCACGATCGCCAGGCTGTTGATCCCCGCCCGGAAGTCAATCGGCGCGCGGTGAAGGTAGACTCGAAGATCAGACGCCAGCCGGAACATCGCAACGCCCCAGCGCTTCAATCACCGCCGACAACAACTGCGCGTCGCCGCCTTCCAGCGAAAGCGTCACGCCGTTGGGCATCGATGCCGTCAGCCGCCCAGCAGAGGATCGCTCCGTAGCGCAAAGGGCGATAGCGCCGGCAGATCGGGTTGGCGACCGCGACGGCGCGCTCACCGGAATAAACGCCGGCGCAATCGCCGCCCGCGCCTCCGGCTGGCCATTCCCGTTCTGAAGTTGTCGCTTGGCAACCCACTTCCGCAGCAGGTTCGCGTTCACGCCGTGTTGCAACGCCAGCCCCGCCAGCGACACGCCAGGCTGCAGACAGGCCTCGACCAGCCGCTGTTTGCTCGCTGGATCATAGCGACGCCGGCCATTCCGCAACATGCCGAGCGTCTCAAGCTTAAAAGGTTCTTCTGCAGTGATCATCGATGGTGTCCACCTTGTTCATGGTGGACACCTCATCCCATCCGGGTTCTCAATTGCACAGGTGCGTAGAAAAAAGCGCTTACGACCATCGGTTCGTCCACCCGGATCGGCCGAGGCTGATCGAACCTCGGCAGATTGGTTTTGAGTTTGCGGGGGAGAGTGCTTGTGTTAGGCGACAGACTTCATCACGGCTCCCTCAATCACGACGCCAGCGGTTACGTACTTCCACAGAGCTACGAGCAGCTTGCGGGCCAGCGCCACGATCGCACGCTTGCGGCCGCGCTGGCTGTGCGCCTTGAACCACTGCGTCAGAGCCGATTGTTCCTGGTGGCGCACCCACAGCCAGGCGAGCTGGACCATGGTTGTGCGCAGCCGCGGATTGCCGGCCTTCGACACGCCCTGCTCGCGTTCGATACCGCCACTCCGCCATGGCGTGGCCGCAAGACCGGCATAGGCAGCAACCTGACGACGGTTGGCGAAGTGGCGGTAGAAGGCCTCCGACCAGAGAACCCCGGCGAAGTTGGCGCCCATTCCCTTCAAGGCGAGCAGCATTGTGACCGGGGCCGGTGCGCCCTTCTTCTCGCCCGCTGGCTTTCCCGCCTCGACCAGGAGAGCATCCTGCGCGGCCTCCACTGCCTTGATCTGGTCGAGCAACAGTTCGAGCCGATCGAGTTCGCGACTGACCTGCGCTTTGAGATGCGGCAGCAGTGCGCGCCCGTCCCCCGTACGCAGGGCCTCAAGGCGCGCCCGCCGGTCGCGCCGCAACGGCGCGTAATCAGATATCCCTTGCGCGAACAGAAGGCCTTTGATCCGGTTCACATGCTCGATCTGCTCGGCGATCAATGTCCGCCGCTCGCGGCAAATCCGGCGGTGGTCCTCTTCTTCCGGAGAGGGAGCAACGACCATCGCGCACACCCGCGGCTCGCCGCGCTTGTAGGCCAAAAGCGCCCGCAGCAGCGTCTCGCCATCCAGCCTGTCCGTCTTGGCCCGCCTGCGCCGGCGCGGAGTCGCGATCGAGGCCGGATCCACCACGTGGCTCTCGATGCCCTCGTGCTGCAGACTGCGGTGAAGCCAGAACCCATCCAGCCCCGCCTCCTGGATCGTAATGATCGGATAGCTCTCACCCGTTCGGGCCCGCGCCTTGCGCTTTAGCTCCGCGAACAGCTTCAAGAGTTCCGCAATATCGCCGGCCTTGACGCTGTGTTTGGACATCTTCTCGCTCTTGCCGGGCGACAGCGAGGTAACCAGCCAAGCCGAACGGCTCAGTTCCAACGACACAAAAATTGCCCCAAACTGCGTGCGGATAGCGGCCGGTCCGTCGGAATGATAATCGAGCAACATCGTCGTCTCCAGGTTGAATGGATTCAGCAACCAACCTCAGTCTGGCCTCAGACCTGGTCGCTATCCACTCCCCATGGAATCTTCGACGAGAGTCCGATCCAGCTCATCGGCGAGGTGCGTAAGCCGATCCCGGCCAAGCCAGGCCAGCTCGAGCGCTACGACTGCGAGTACAAGCGCAACGGCACCGCCAACCTGTTCGTCTTCCTCGACGTGAACCGCCCCTGGCGCAAGGTCAAGGTCACCGAGCGGCGCGCCGCAGAAGACTTTGCCGCCTGCATGCGCGAGCTCACCGATGTTCATTATCGCAAAGCGGAGCGCATCCGCGTGGTGCTCGACAACCTGTCGACGCACTCGGCCGGCGCGCTCTACCAGACCTTCCCGGCGGAGGAAGCGCGACGGGTATTGCGCCGGCTGGAGTTCCATTATGTCCCCAAGCACGCCAGTTGGCTCAACATGGTGGAGATCGAGATCGGCGTCCTGGCCGGCCAATGCCTCGACCGGCGCATCGATAGCTACACGCGCCTCGTCGCCGAAACCGCCGCCTGGGAGAAGCGCCGCAATGCCGAACGCGCTCGTATCAATTGGATGTTCACAACCGAAAAGGCTCGCGCCAAAATGCGCCGTGCATATCCGAAGCCTGCCGGCAAATCAGACAAGCGGCAAAGAGTCAAAACCTCCGTGCAGAGGTACTAGCATCAAGGATGCTAGAACAGCCGGTTGCCCGTTGCGCTATCATCGGTTGTCTTCAGCGAAGCGCGAGATGAGGTAAGGTCAGTTCACCTTTCCCCTCGGCAACACAGGTATGTAATTTCTGCGCGGCGGCAGTCAAAACCGGCGCGGGTATCGCGGTTTCGCCTGCTAGTCGCATGCCGCAATCAATATCCTTTGCGGCATTGGTGATGGATATTGCCAAAACATCGGGTCGTTCGCCCAACAAGAACGCTGCGAAGTTCTGGAATATTCCGCTGTTGGTCGCGCCGCGACTGACAAGAGAGCGTAAGGTTGCAAGATCAACGCCAAGGCCGTTGGCAAGCTGGCAAGTTTCTGCAGCTACCGCCGCTATGCCCATTGTCATGCTGTTATAAACCAGCTTGAGCTTGTGACCTTGCCCAACAGCGCCGACATGGACAATGTTCTCGCAAAACGCAGCAAGCACGTCGGCAGCGGCATGAAAGGCGTTCTCATGCGACCCAACAATGGCATTGAGGCGCCCTTGCTCTGCATGTTCAGGGCTTCGTGTTACGGGAGCATCTATGAAGTGCAAGCCACGCTTTTGGGCGTGTTCGGCCAGAGCGAGTGTTGAAGCAGGATAAGACGTTGTGCAGTCAACTACCAAGCTTTGTCGGGGTAAATGAGCAAACAATCCATATTGTCCAAGACAGACTGCCTCAACCTCGCGGCTTGAAGGCAAGGACAAGACGACAGCATCTACATGCCGGGCCAACTCAGCAATGGAAGCGTGTTCATGAGCACCCATGCCGATTAAACGGTCCGCGCCGGTACGGCTCTTGTTGGCCTTGATATGCAGTTCGGTGCCATGACGCAAAAGACTGATTCCCATGCCGGTCCCCATGCGTCCTGCTCCGATCAGGCCGATCCTTTGTCCCGCCGCCGTACGCGTTGCGGTTGATGATGGAATTTCAGTCATGCCTCTTTCATAACTCGTTCATGCATCCCGAAAAAAGCCGTGCCTTTGCAAAATGGGCAGCAGCTTATGATGATCATCAATGATGTAGTCTGGCTGCGCCGCCTGCAAACGCCACTCAGAAACAAATCCGCCTGTAACGGATATACTGGTAAGCCCAAGATTGCGTGCAATATCCGTTTCAACCGGCATGTCGCCGATGATGAAGGTTGAGCCGGGGCTCAAATTGTGTGTCTGCATATACACACGAAGCCGTTCGCCTTTGCTCATGCTCTTGTATTGAGTAGCACGGCTTTCAAAGGCCAGAACTTCGCTGATGCAGTCCTCGATTCCAAGCCTTCGCAATTGGGTGCAAAGGGGTTCGACTATATGGTTGCTGAGAATGATGGTTGAACCGGCGTGTTGACGTGCAGTTTCCAAGATGCGGCGTGCGCCTTCGCGCAGATCGGCCTTGCTTGCAAGCGGTTCGTAGGTATCGTGAAAAATAGCGCTGCCATCACGATCCACTGTTTCGACTTCGCCTTCCGACAGTCCGAGATTGCGGTAAAGCACGGAAAGCGGAACATCGCTCTGGTCGCGAAAAGTCTGCATGTCGATGGGAGCACGACCGAAGCGATCCAGAATGGTATTCGTTGTTTGCAGCAACGCATCGGCATCATCGAGCAGAGTGCCGTTCCAGTCGAATACAAGGGTCGGTTTCATGGTGACCTCAGGCAGCGGATAGTTTTGCGAAGGCGAGATCGGCGATCAATCTCTTCAAGTTCTCGTTCGCGCGTCTCTGACCCGCAGGGGTTGGCATCTCGAACGTAAACGGAGATAGATCGATTCCATCATGCCCATGCGGCAGCAATGACACGAGAGCTTGAAAAGGCAGGTAGGTGATAGCTGCAGCGTTGATGGATAGAGCAATTTTGCTCTCGATCACCTTGAGCATCTGCGGCTCGATCTTGTGAAAACATAAACTTCCTGCCGCGCTTCGATTGGCAGGGTTTTCCATACTTTCCAGAACGCCAACTCGTCCATCGTGTCGATACCCATGCCGTAATAATTTGGCGCAACGATAGGCGGCGAACCGATTGCCCAATGCACAGCCTTGGCCCCGGCGGCGAGGAGCATCTCCGTCACTGCCCGGCTTGTATCGCCGCGAATGAGTGCTTCATCGGCCATGATTATGGTTCTGTTCGTGACGTCTCCTGCCACGCGGTACTTTTGCGCGATGAGCGATTTGCGCTCGCCGACGATGCCTATCAGCGTGCGCTGAGAAAATTGCCGTGCGACTATCTCGCGCCGTTGAACGAATGCGTCTTGCCTCTCGGCTAGAGCTGCGAACAACCCATCGGCATACGGTCTTCCTGTGCGCGGCATGGAAGAAACGATAATGGGGGCGGAGCCTATTTCTGCTGTCAACGTCGGCGCAATAATTCTGCCCAGAGTGACGCCTATGTTATGACGGGTGGCACGATGAGAGTGGCCTCGGATCGACGTCTTCGGATTTCCTAGATACAGCGTTTCGTAGGCGCAGAGCTTGGAGTTATGTCGAGCAACGCCTACGAAGCGATCAAGGCAATGTCCCGTTCTTCCGTCCACATACCTGATGTGGCCTGGCAAAACTTCGTCCGTCTTGCCTTGTAGTCCGGAAAAAGCACAATCTTCCGAGGCAAAAAGCAGAAAGCCGTCGTCGGTTTGCATAAATTCCAAAGGCCGCAAACCACTACGATTGCGGAAAGCAATCAGATTTCCAGTGTCATCCAATAGGAGTGCACTGACGGCTCCATCAATACGGGCATCAATGTCATGGAAGGCCTTTTCGTAATTGACCGGCAGAGCATGCTGCCAATAATCTCTCTGACAAATGCGCCCGATAAGCTTGAGCAGAAGCTCTGCATCCGTCTTGCTGACAAGGCTATGGCCTTGGGCGAGTAGTTCCTCCCTAAGTTCATCAGCGTTGGCCAAGGCCCCGTTTAAACCAACGGCCAGATGCCGGCAGCCGTCTTTCTGGTTGTCGAGAGGCTGGACGTCACTGTCACTTTTCTCCCTGGAAGATGGGTTACGGATATGTGCAATCGCGACATGAGGCGTGAAATTCGCATCCTGTTCGTCATAATCAATCGTTGCTAATTCGCGTGGTGGCCGACGCGACTTTGTATATTGAAAGCCTTTTGCATGCATGAACGCGGCAACACCGAACCCCGCCTGTCCGCGATTTTCAAGCTTCGGAACCATGTGCTTGAGCCGATCATAAACCGTCTCCTGTGAACGGCTTGAAGGCAAAAGAAACGCGCCAGCAATACCCGACATGCTATCTCTCTTTTCAACGACAACCGTCGTCATTTGATGCTACGTGTTCAACCCTGTCCGGTTGAAGACATCCATGCCTGGAGGCCGACACAAGGCGGAAGTAATCTGCCAGCTTGGCGCGAGGCACATGGCCTTATTCTTCAAGCAAGGCTCGTACCAAGGTTTTTGTCGGCACAGCTGAATGGCGCGCCAGATCGGCTGCGTGCTTCGAGAAGTACGAGATTGAACAAGTCGGCCCTGATTCGGAACTGCTGGACGAAGGGAGACGCTGTCTTGTCGCGACACGTTGGTCACGCAAATACCACTACAGCTTGGATTCGTGGTTGGCAGAGCGCTTGATGTTTGTCCGCGAGTTGAGCCGATATATCAGCCGCGAGCGATCTCGATGGCCTCGCAGTAGCATTCGACTATCATGAAGCGCTCAGGTGAAGACAGACGTTGCATCGTAGAGTATGTGCTCGCGCGCGGCAACGCGCGTTATGATCAACGGCGCACTACCCGGCGGGTTTGCTGGTAGTTCTCGTTGCTTATTCGATCGGCGTTTCGGCGATTTCTTCCCGCTCGCGAATGGAGATGTAATTATAGAAACTCTGCATCCAGCTCCGCCGGAAGGAGGCCTGGCTTTGGAACAACGCACATTGATCCGCCACTACAACGCGAACGACCAACCAATGGATCCGGCGGTAGCAAAGTAGAACAAGAAAGAGGGACTCGGCGTCCTGGCAGCGTCACCCAGGATCTTCAATGTGAAAGACGCCGCCGACACGGCCAGATCGCGCCGGAGCCTGGCTGCAAAATCTTGCGCTCGTTGTGCCACTTTCTGGGGTTCATCAATGACGCTCTTGCGGAGATCAGCGAGCGCCTTCAGGGTCTCGCGACTCGAAGATTGGACGTGAGCTTCATAGCTAGCTTTGGCGGCCTCAAGCGCTTGGTCCAATGTCGTTGCGAGATATTGTTGAGGACGGTTCGCTCGAGCCAGCTCACCGGAAAAGAGCAGATGGTTTGCCTCGATATCAGTCTCTGAAAGACCCAGTTGGCGGCTTCTGAAGTGGACCCCGAAGATCGGACCGGTTGAATATTTGGATTTTGGGCCGTTCCGTCGCAACCGACGGAGCGGAGAATGACGCAGAGGACGAGACGGAAGATTGACGCGCGCGGAAGGCGAAGATCGCGCTGGAGGCGTTGCGCGAGCATGCGACGGTGGCTGATCTGGCGCAGCGTTATCAGGTTCATCCGAACCAGATTTATGCCTGGAAGAAGCAGCTGCTGGAGCAGGCTGGGCGGGCCGTTGAAAGCGGCAGCCGAAGCCGCGCACCACGAAGCCGACGCCGGGGCACAAGAGTTTCCCTTATCTGCTGCGCGGTCTTGCGATTGAGCGGCCGAATAAGGTCTGGTGCGGACATCACCTGCATCCTGATCGGCCGCGGCTTCCTCTATCTCGGGCGCTGGGCAAGCCGGGCGGTGCGGGAGTGGCGGTGTCGAACACCACGGACGTCTCGTTCTGCCTCGACGGGCTCGAGGAGGCGCTCACCCGCTTCGGCGTCCCGGAGATATTCAACACCGACCAAGGTAGGCAGTTCACCAGCTCGGCCTTCCCCGGCATGCTGGCGGCAGCTGGCGTTCGCATCTCGCTGGACGGCCGGGGCCTTAGTGCAGGGGGGCACAAATTGTGACGCCAATTCGTAAATCTTACGTACGAGGTTGTGACGTTAGATTAGCCTTCGCAACCACTTGCGCGCGATTGCGGCACGTGTTGTGTCTGAAGGCGAACGCGCCTGATGTCTGGAATCCGCCAAGCTGTTTGTGAATACGACATCGGGCGGTTGACGCTTGCGCGGCCTGTGGTTCTTGTGGAGGTGAAGAGCATTATGCAGTTCAGTGACAGATGCCTGTCGATCCTGTTGTCCTTGCTGTGGGCTGCGAGCGTGAGCACGATCGCCAAGGCCGATGAGCCCTCGTCGAAATACGCCGAGGTACTCAGTGCCCTGCAAGCCGGCAAGAATGTGAGGGTCATACTGGACCTGAACCGCTGCACCAGCGTCGATGGCGGCAAGCCCGGGCCGGCCGTGCAGGGCGGGCTGGTTATCAATGCCTTCAGGGTGACCGCCCAGAACGGCATCAGCTTCGCCAATGCGCATCAAACCGTGGACAGCTCGGGACACCCAGTGACGGAATACATTCGCCACAGCCTCAGCCACGAAGGCAAACTCACGGTGCGGGCGTCCAAGCTGGCCGCCGGGGCGGCCGAAGTCGTGAACCAGGGCGAATTCGTCTGCGAACTGCCGGACGGCGCGAAGTTCGTCTGGTAATCGGAAAAAGCACTGCGCACGGCCGGGGCGCGGTTTGGCGTGGTGACCATTGCTCCAGCCCAGGCGGACGCCGCAACACACGTGGTGCCCGCAGGCGGCTGGCTAATCGCTGAGATTTGAATCGATCACACGATCGGCAGTTGGGACAGAACGCCGTATTGTGATGGATTGGAGCGAGAGTTCAAGTTTTTCAACCGGTTAGAAGGCGACGCGTGTGCACGGGGGATCAAGAAAAATCCGTTGAAGACAAGTGTGGCGGTCGTTCTTTGGAGTGACGCCCGCCGAAGTCCGGGCGGCCGAGAGAGTGGCGCGGCGAAGGGCAGGGCGCCCGCGTATAACTTGGAAGCTGATAGCGCCCCTCACGAGCAGAGCTGAGTGTTCGGCCGATCGCGAAGGGCTATTCAAACTGCAGTGAAGACAAAAAATTGGTGTCGGGGTTCGAGTCGCTCCCCGCTACGCTTTCCCACTATTTTTTACGCCAATCTACGATTGCCCGCCATTTCGTATACTTGATGGTAGCGTACATGGCACTAATACCCACTTTTCTTGGATCGTGAGTCGTGATTCACGATATGGATGATACCCGAAGCAAGAGAAGTCCACCTTTCGAGGAAAGATCGCAAGGTGCTTAAGGCGTGTTGTCGCTCACCGGTGACGTCGCAGCGCGATTTGAAGCGGGCGCGGATAGTTCTGTTGGCGGCGGACGGGCGCAGCACCCGGTCGATCGCCCAGGAGGTTGGGTCCAGCCGCGAATTGTCAGCCTTTGGCGGCATCGCTATGCCGATCATGGCCTTGAAAGGCTGCAAGACTTGAAGGGCTGCAAGACAAGCCGCGGCCTGGCAAGCAGCCGATCTATGCGAAGACGACCGACAAGCGGATTCTGAAGCTCTTGGATAAGCCGCCCCCGACAGGGTTTGCGCGCTGGACCGGCCCTCTGCTGGCCGAGGCGCTGGGCGATGTTGACGTCCAATATGTCTGGCGGTTCCTGCGTAGCCACAAGATTGACCTCGCGGCTCGCAAGTCCTGGTGCGAGAGCACCGACCCGAACTTTACGGCCAAAGCCGCCGATGTTGTTGGCCTCTACGTCGCCCCGCCCGCGAAGGCCATTGTGCTATGCGTGGACGAGAAGCCCTCGATCCAGGCTTTGGAGCGAGCGCAGGGTTATCTGAAGCTGCCCAATGGCCGCGCCTTGACCGGCGAGAGCCGCGATTACAAGCGGCATGGCACCACACCATTGTTTGCGGCGCTCGAAGTCGCCACCGGAAAGATCATCGCGGCTCATTCAAAACGACGTCGCCGCGTCGAGTTTCTCGACTTCATGAACAGCGTCACCACGGCCTTTCCGGGCCGAAAGTTTCACGTCATCCTCGACAACTTCAACACCCACAACAACAACGAACATTGGCTCAAGGCCAACCCCAAGGTGCGATTTCATTTCACGCCGACAAGTGCGTCCTGGCTCAATCAGGTCGAGGTATGGTTTTCGATCCTGCAGGGGCAGTCGCTCAGCGGCACCTCCTTCACAAGCCTCAAGCAGCTTCAGGACCATATCGATGCCTACGTCAACGCGTACCACGACAAAGCCGAGCCCTTCGTCTGGACCAAGAAAAAGGTCCGCCAACGCCGGTTCAAAGGTCGCCGTATCCCTCAGCTCTGATTCCGGTATTAATCGGCTCGCTCGAGAGGATGTCATGAAAGCAGTCTTGGTTGAGAATTACGACCGTATCGAAAATATCACCATCAAGGAGGTGGCTAAGCCGGAATTCTCAGCGGGAATGGTCCGCGTTCGAATTCAGGCCGCTGCCGTTGGCTTCGTCGACGGCTTGAAGGTGCAGGGCCTGTACCAGATCAAGGACCCGTTGCCGTTTACACCCGGCTCGGAGTTTGCGGGGGTCGTCGACGAGGCGGCCGCTGATGTTGCGGGCTTCGCGCCTGGCACGCCGGTCATCGGGATGGTCAGAAATGGTGGCCTTGCCGAATATATTTCCGTGCCGGCCGCGGACCTGTTCGTTACGCCTGAGGGTATAGAGCCGGAGGTCGGCGCCTCGTTCTTCGCCAATTACCTGACGGCGCTGTACGCGCTCAGCGCTCGGGGAAAGCTGCAGAGCGGCGAGACACTCCTGGTCCTGGGAGCCGCCGGCGGCGTTGGAATAGCTGCGGTTCAGGTTGGAAAGTTGCTGGGCGCCCGCGTCATTGCGTCGGCTTCGACTGAGGAGAAGCGACAATTCGCAATCAAATACGGTGCAGATGCGGGCTTGGATTACACGCGCGAAGGATGGCGCGACGAGCTTAAGGAACTCACCGGCGGTCATGGCGCGGACGTGATCTATGATCCTGTCGGAGGAGATCTGAGCCTGCAGGCGTTCCGCTCGATCGCCTGGAATGGACGGCACTTGGTGATCGGCTTTGCTTCCGGAACGATTCCGGCGCTGCGGTTCAATCTGCCTCTTCTAAAAGGGGGCGCGCTGCTGGGTGTCGACCTGGCGCAGATCGGTCGTCGTGAACCGGATGTGCGAGATCGAGTCATCGCCCAGCTATTCACTTGGTTGAGCGAGAAGACGCTTGTTCCCGTCGTGGGAAAGGTCTTTGCATTCGAGGAATTCCACGAAGCGTTCAAAGCGATGACTACGCGCTCGGCCCTGGGAAAAATGGTCGTCCGGATCGGCTGACGATCCGCCTGGCTCTTCGGAGAAATCCTCATGAAAGTTTCGGACGCGCTGAATTGGCGGATATCCGTGCGGGCATTCTTGGACAAGCCCGTTTCCGGAGAGATCGTAAAAGACATCCTACGCGCGGCGAGCAGCTCACCTTCCGGCGGAAATCTACAGCCATGGCACGTCCGGGCGCTAGGCGGCCAAGAACTCGCACGTTTCAAGGCGCTCATGGCCGAGCGGATCAAGAACAACCCAATAGGCGAGCCGTCGGAATACAATATCTATCCGCCGGAGCTGAAAGAGCCGTATAGAACTCGGCGATTCAAGAACGGCGAAGATCTCTATCGCACAATTGGCATTCCGCGCGAAGACAAAGCTGCACGCCTTAATCTTACTGAGTGTGCGCCGGGAGGCCGGCAAGGAATAGATGGTGAGAGTCCATTACGATGAAGGAGTAGCGCCCCACATCGGCCCCGAGCCGTGCGGCAGCGTCCGTGAGGGCGCTGGTGAAGCGTCGGTAGGGGAGCATGCAGGCCAGCCATTGAGCCGCGAAAGAAGATTGTCCCGGGAGTCGACGCTGTACTCAGAGCGGAAGGCGACGCGGACGGGTGCGATAACGCGAGCACCTGGACGTCCCGGCGTGGTCGTAGACCCTGGCATGTATGGACGTTCCTTGCGCGGAAACCGGGAGATCTCGAGTCTGACCGGGGGACGGCCTGGCCGCCCTGGCCCGCACCGGGAAGGCGAGGAGCCGTAGCCGGTGATGCACGGACACGAGAAGTCAGACCCCGCCATACTAGCAACGATGCTGACGAACAAAGCCGGGCTACCGGCGGCGGAGTCGGTGGAGCGAAGGGCCGGGGCCAAGGGGAACGCGAACCAGCTCAGCACGCGCCGGGCGCAGGACCGGGAAAGCGTGTCACAGGCGCTGGAGCGTGTACGTCAAGCCGCAAGGCAAAGGAAGAAGGAACGGTTCACCGCGCTCTACCACCATCTCAGCCTGCCTATGCTCAGGACGGCGTTCTTCGCGCTTAAGCGGGAGGCGGCGCCTGGAGTGGATGGGGTGACGTGGCGGGACTACGAGGCCGATCTCGATCGCAAGATCGCAGACCTGCACGTACGGGTCCATCGGGGAGCGTACCGGGCACAACCAAGCCGCCGCCGGTATATTCCGAAGGCGGATGGCCGCCAGCGCCCGCTCGCAGTGGCTGCCCTGGAAGACAAGATCGTCCAACGCGCAACTGCTGCCGTGCTGAACGCGATCTTCGAGGAGGATTTCCTCGGATTTAGCTATGGTTTCCGGCCGGGGCGCGGCCAGCATAATGCGCTGGACGCCTTGGTTGTCGGGATCAACAGCACGAAGGTGAACTACATCCTGGACGCCGACATTCGGTCGTTCTTCGATCGTGTCAGTCAATCCTGGCTGGTTCGCTTCGTTGAACATCGGGTCGGCGACAAGCGCATCATCCGCCTGATCCAGAAATGGCTCAAGGCGGGCGTTCTTGAAGACGGGATCGTCACGACCACCAATGATAAGGGAACGGGCCAAGGCTCGGTGATCTCGCCGCTCCTTGCCAACGTTTACCTTCATTTTGTGTTCGATCTCTGGGCCGAGCGCTGGCGACGGCGCGACGCTACGGGCGATATGATCATCGTGCGCTTCGCCGACGACATCGTCGTCGGCTTCGAACATGAGGACGACGCCCGTCGCTTCTGGGATGCAATGCGAACGCGACTGCAGGAGTTCGCACTGTCGCTCCATCCGGAAAAGACCCGCCTGATCGAGTTTGGCCGCCGTGCTGCGGCCAACCGCGAACGGCGCGGGCTCGGCAAACCGGAAACCTTCAATTTCCTCGGGTTCAGCTTCATCTGCGGCACATCGCGCCGAGGCGGCTTCCTGCTCAAGCGGAAGTCGCGGCGCGACCGCATACAAGCGAAACTCAGCGAGATTAAGGATGAGATGCGACGACGGCGGCATCAGCCGATCCCCGACCAAGGGAAATGGCTGAGGCAAGTCGTCATCGGCTTCTTCGCCTACCATGCCGTGCCGACGAATGGGCGCGTACTGGAGGCTTTCCGCTACCACGTCATCGACCTATGGCGGCGCTCGCTGAGGCGACGCAGCCAGAAGGACCATCTGACCTGGGCGCGGATCACGAAGCTGTCGAACGATTGGCTCCCGAAAGCAAGGATCCTTCACCCTTGGCCAGAACAGCGCTTCGCCGTCAAACACCCGAGGTGGGAGCCGGATGCGGGAAAGCTGCATGTCCGGATCTGTCCGGGGGGCGCTCAGCAATGAGCGTCCCTACCGGGATCAGAGTGTCGCGGCCTTTGTCGACAGGAATCATATATTTGAGAAGACTCACTTTTCAGCGTGGGGAGGCTGAGATGGGTCTGATAAAATCGGGGGACGTAGCGTCGCGGTTTTCGGCATATATTGAGGGTCTTGCGAGCGTGATCGGGCATGCGGGACGGGCCAAACCGCTTCGCGATTACTGCACTGGGCTGATGATGCCGTGCGATCGCAAGAGTGTCGAGCCGATGGCGGCGATGACGGCTCCTGAGCGGACAGCAGCGCAACATCAGTCGTTGTTGCATTTTGTCGGTCAAGGCGATTGGTCGGACCCGCAGGTTTTGGCCAAGGTCCGCGAGATGGTGCTGCCGGAGATCGAACGCCACGGGCCGATCGAAGCTTGGATCATTGATGATACGGGCTTTCCCAAGAAGGGGCGGCATTCAGTCGGGGTTGCACGTCAATATTGCGGCCAGTTGGGCAAGCAAGACAATTGTCAGGTCGCCGTGACCCTTTCGCTTGCAAATCATCATGCGAGCTTGCCGGCGGCGTATCGTCTGTATCTGCCAAAGGAGTGGGTGACGGACCGTACACGTCGGCGCAAAGCCGGTGTGCCCAAGGAGATCACCTTCAAGACCAAGCCGGCAATTGCTCTCGATCATTTGCGCTGGGCCTGTGCGGCGGGCTTGCCACGCGGCGTGGTACTGATGGACGCCGGCTATGGCACCGACACCGCTCTGCGTGGGAATATCACCGCACTTGGCCTGAGCTATGTGGCCGGCATCCAGCCACAAACGTCGGTCTGGGCGCCTGGAACTGGGCCGCGGCCGCCGAAGAAATGGTCGGGGAATGGGCGACCTCCAAAGTTGCTGCGGCGTGATAGCAAGCACCGACCGATTTCGGCCAAGAAGCTCGCAATCGGCCTGCCATCGCATGCTTGGCACAAGATCACGTGGCGTGAGGGTACGACAGAACGGTTGTCCTCGCGCTTTGCCCGTGTGCGCGTCCGTCCAGCGCATCGAGATTACTGGCTCGCCGAAAGCCGGCCGGAGGAATGGCTGCTGATCGAGTGGCCAGAGGGCGAGGAAGCTCCGACCAAATATTGGCTTTCAACGCTTTCCTCCAACATTGGATTTCGTCAGTTCGTCGATATCGTCAAGCTGCGCTGGCGCATTGAGCGCGACTACCACGACCTCAAACAGGAGATTGGCCTTGGTCACTTCGAGGGGCGGGGGTGGCGCGGCTTTCACCATCACGCAACACTGTGCATCGCCGCTTACGGATTCCTGGTCTCGGAGCGAGAAACGATTTCCCCCTCAGAAGCAGCCTCCACCAAAATCTTCAAGAAAGCTGCTATTCCCGAAAATTATCGGCCGAGGGGGTCCGCCATTGCGGCCTGAACGGCACGTTCCAAATTCGATTGCGACCGTCCGAAGAAGAATGAGTGCTGCTCTCGTCTCAACACTATCTCGATGCCCTTGTTGCATCAGGGCAATCTCAAGTCAAAGTAGCTATCGAACTCTATGACGCAGTAAGATTAATCAGCTTGCAAAGAACTTCACCTTTTTCGGTGCGCCTGTCGGCCTGTTTTTCGCCATCGATCGCCAGATGGAGCCTGGGCAATGGGCCGATGTTGGTATGTACATGCAATCGATTATGTTGCTCGCTTTGGAGAAGGGGTTGGGTACCTGACCGCAAGAGGCTGGGCGCTCTGGCACACAACCGTTGCGGAATTCATCGGACTGCCTTCCCATCTCATGCTCTTTTGCGGCATGGCTCTCGGCTACATGGATCGCGAACATCCGATCAATAGCCTGCGTGCAGATCGAGCCGACTTGTCGGAGTTCGCAACCATCAGCGGATTCTGATCCCGAGGGTGCAGAGAATCCTGCGCAGTTCGCGGAATTGCCGAATCTCAATCGTATGCAAATACGGATCGTCAGGACAGCGATCCAGTCTCTCCAGCTTGTCATCAAGCATACCCACTTCGAAAGGCTAAGCGGTAATGACGTACGAATATGTCAAGGTCTCCCGTGGGGGGCACTGCACAATCGTCACGATTAACAGGCCCGAGGCATCCGAACTTGAAGAGGTCTTCGACAAATTTGCTGCCGACGACGAACAGTGGGTCGCGATCATCATGGGAGCCGGACCAAAAGCGTTCTGCGCGGGGCACGATCTCAAGCAGCAAGCTGCGGGCGGGGGCTAACAACTCCGCCCAAGGGTTTCGGCGGTAACCAAGCGCTTTGATCTGGCGAAACCGGTCATCGCGGCGGTCAACGGGGTGGCGGATTCGAGATCGCGCTGGCGTGCGACATCGTGCTCGCGTTCGAAAACGAGGTGTTCGCTCTGCCGCAGCCTCGCGTCGGACTAGACTAGCGGCGCTCGCAGAGGAATTCAGCGACTGCCTCGAGACATCGGTTCTCCGAACGGGCGCGCGGACAGATGGTCAGTGGCAGCGTGGGCGGCGAGGGAATATGCTCGGCGATCGGAATCACGCGCGGTCTCGGACGCTGATTGCGACGCCTGCGCTCTGCGGCATCACCGCGCGGCCCTACTTTTCGATCGATATTTTCGCGCGTCCTGTGCTTCCGATCCGGTCGCTCAGCCAGCTTTCATAACCCCAGAGCCCAACCACGGGCTTGTTCAGGTACACGAACAGCTCGCCATCTCGCTTCGGCGTCAGCCCTTCAGCTCGGACTTACCGGGAACGGCAAAGTCCTTCTCATCTGGAAGGAGACTATCGCTCTGCTTCGGAGGGGCGCGGTCAAGGAAATCCTCCTCATTGCGCCCATCGCACCGATCCGTAGAACAATGTTGCCCCACGGACGATCGTACGCATCAGAGGAAGGCCGCGTAACGGTCTCTCGCGCGAGCAGTCGTGACTGCGTTATGATGGAGGACAGTTCAGGCTGCGACGGGCCGCTGATCGGCGGGCTTTTCGACCTCGCGCAGCCTTTTCCATTCCCAGGGAAGCAGCTCGTGCAGGCGCGAAGCAGGCAGATCGGCGATGCGCGCGAGGATGTCGGCGAGCCAGGCTTGCGGGTCAACGTCATTGAGGCGTGCGGTTGTGATGAGTGTCAGCATGACGGCGGCACGGTCAGCACCGCGCTGAGAGCCGGCAAAGGTCCAGTTACGTCGTCCAAGAGCGATACCACGCAGCGCTCTTTCCGCCGCGTTGTTGGTCAGGCAGATTCTGCCGTCATCGAGGAAGCGGGCGAAGTCGGTCCAGCGCTTGAGCATGTAATCGATCGGCCCGCGGACCTCGGAGGCGCGAGAGAGAGTAGCGCGTTCCGTGGTCAACCACTCGTGCATCTCATCGAACAGCGGCTTGCTCTTTTGCTGTCGCACGGCAACTCGCTCGGCGGCGGTCAGGCCGTTGATCTCGCGCTCGATGGCGAAGAGTGCATCGAGGCGCTTGACGGCCTCCAGCGCCATCGGGGAGATCGGCTTGCCTTTCTTGCCCTCCCGCGCATTTTTTCCGATGTCGGCCAGCTCGAAGAACTTCCGTCTCGCATGCGCAAGGCAAAATCCCGGCGTGATCGGCAACACTTTTTTCTTCGGATCGAACAGTGGCTCGAAGCCGTTATAGCAATCCGCCTGCAGGATGCCGTTGAACAGCGCCAGATGTTTCTGCGGGTGCTCACCCCGCCGGTCGCCGGAGGCGTAATAGACCGCCGCCGGCGGCGCGGTGCCACCGAAGGGACGATCGTCACGCACGTAGGTCCAGATCCGTCCGGTCGTGCACTTGCTCTTCGCCAGAATGCGGATGGTGGTGTCGTCACCGTGAAGCCGCTCGGCGGCGAACACATGGCTCTTGATCAGCTCGAAGAGCGGCATGACGGCGAAGGTTCCGTAGCCGACCTGATCGGCCAGCGTTTGCGTCGACAGGTCGATCCCTTCGCACTTGAAGCGCGTGCTCTGACGATTGAGTGGCAGATGCTGGTTAAATTTATCGACGAGGATCATCGCCAACAGACTGGGACCGATGAAGCCGCGCGGCGTGGCGTGGAACGGCGCCGGCGGCTGCGTGATCGCCTCGCAATCCCGACAGGTGAACTTCTCGCGCACCGTCTCGATCAGCTTGTAACGGCGCGGGATCGCTTCCAATGTCCGGGTCACATCCTCGCCCAGCTTCGACAGCCGCGATCCGCCGCAGCAGGCGCAGGCGGCCGGGGGATCGATGACGACGCGCTCGCGTTCGATGTCATCCGGCCAGGGCTTGCGGATCGGTCGCTTGCGCGTGAAGGCGCGCACGGTCTGGGTTTTCGCCGCCGCGGCCTGTGCTGCGAGCTCATCCTCGGTCGCTGACGTCACCAGGTCTTCCAGCTGCAGCTCCAGCTGCTCGATCAGCCGTGCCGTGCGTTCGGAGCGCGGCCCGTGCAACTCTCGTTTCAGCTTCTCGATCGTGAGCTGCAGATGCGCGATCAACGCTTCGGTGTCGGACAGCTTCGCCTGCGCACTGGCGGCTTCGACCTGCCAATTGATGGCCTCGACCTGTACCTTGGCGGCTTGGGCCACGGCCGCATCGCGCTCAACCTCAACCTTCAGCCGCGCTTCGCGTTCAGCCCGCAACGATTCACGTTCGACCAGCAGTGCGGCCTGGGCGCTGGCAAGGTCCAAGGGAAGATCATCCGGCTTCAGACTCATGAAGCCAATGAATCATATTTGCTGGCAAGTTCAACCGCAAATCGCTATCCAACTCGCGTTGGACGCCACGTTTCTTGAGGATTGCGCCAGTCGATTCCGGACAAGAGATAGCTCAATTGCGCCGGAGAGATCGTCACTGCTTCGCCTGCCACCGAAGGCCAGACGAACCTTCCTCTCTCGAGTCTTTTTGTAAACAGACATGCCCCCTGGCCATCGTGCCAAATGACCTTCAAAAGATCGCCGCGCTTCCCCCTGAAGCAAAAAAGATTCCCGCCGAGCGGATTTTGCTTGAGCACTTCCTGCACGCGGAGAGCCAAACTCGGAAAGCCGCACCGCATGTCGGTGTAGCCGGTGGCAAGCCAGACACGAACGCCCGTCGGAATCGGGATCATCGCCCCTCCAGCACTCTCAAGACGCGCGACAAAGCGGCGGTATCGACATCCACGCCAACGATCAGACGAACACCGCTGCCGAGCACGATCTCCATCCGTCCAACAGTCTGCTCGCAGCGAGCGTCGTCACGGCTCCCTTCGCTTCTCGTTGGCTCCGGCTCAATCAGCGCCGCGACAAACCCGTAATCGCCATCTTTGGCGTTCAGCGCTGCAAGAGTGCCCTGCCGCGCCAGGCGTCGCCACCCGAACAGTTGACCAGGAAAAAGTCCGTGGCGGCGAGCAACGACAGAAACAGGATCGCCACAGCAATAACTCTCCTCCACAATCCGCTGCTTCGCTTCAATGCTGAACCGTCGGCGCCGTCCTGTGTCGACGATCTCCATAACTTTCGCATTATTGGCAGTCGATATGGTGTCCATACTGCCTGTAATCATGCGATAGCCAACCTCTGCAAGGCGGCCGCCCTCGGATGAGTACGGACGATCGAAGCTGCGGCGAAATGGAAGCAACACCGTCATCAGGACAGACTTCCAGCCAGACAGACGTGATACAGGCTGACCGCCCATATAGGAATCTTCGCCAAAGAAGGTCCATTTGCCCGAAGGCGGATCGGTCTCAGCCTCAGGGAGGCGCTTGACAACGATACGATACCGCGTGCCGGTCTCGAGGAAGACGCCGGTCGACGCACAGAGATTGTTGGGCTTGTCGGCGGCACCTTCCGACGAATCGAAGATCAGCTCGGCCAGCTGCTTACCCCGACGTTCTTGAACCCGTTATGGTTGGTCGCTCAGCCCGAGTGTCGACAACCCTTCTGACTATGCCGGCGCGACCGTTCTTCAAGAAGGGCCAACCCGAGTCGGTCTCAGTGTCATGTGCTTCGCCCCCGACCCGCTTGGGCAAGGAGTGCGGCTCGTGCTGCCGACGTTGTTGTCCTGGACATCGTCTGCGGTGGTTCACGACATCAAGGACGAAAACTGGGAGCTCACGGCCGGCTGGCGTTCTAGCTTCTCGCATTGCCTGCTGTTCAATCCGACCGACCCAAGGAGCGCCCGTTACAATCCGTTGCTCGAGGGGCCCAAGGGAGCGGCCGAGGTGCGCGATGTCCAGAACATCGCCGACATCCCCGTCGACCCGGAAGGCGCGCTTGAACATCGTACTTATTGGGAAAAGACCAGCCATTCGCTGCTGGTCGGCATTATCCTCTACGCCGAAAAGCGGAAGACGCTCACCCGCGTAACGGAACTCCTCGCCGATCCCGCGCAGTCCCGCTGGCGCCATGCTTTGCCATGCGGAACCCCGCAACCACCACCGTCCGTATCGGACTATGTCAAGGTGCACATTGCTTCGACATAAAGCCCCACCGGGTCATGCAGCTTCTCGACGAAGTTGGGGCACGGCTGCTCTCCAAGCTGCTTGCCGAAATACCGGAAAAGTCCTTGCCGGGAAGCGCCATATATGACGGATAGAAATGCAGCCGACCTACCCCGCCTTGTTCGCGGTCTCGACATCGGTGGGATCGATTTCCTGGTTGAGCCGCGCATGCAGCGTGGCCTGGTCGAGTTCGCCTTCCCACCAGGACACGAGCACCGCGGCAATACCGTTGCCGGTGATATTGGTAAGGGCGCGCACCTCGCTCATGAATTTGTCGATCGAGAACACGATTGCCATGCCCGGCACCAGCGCCGGATTAACCACTGACAGCGTCGCCGCGAGCGTGATGAAGCCGGCTCCCGTGATACCGCTTGCCCCTTTCGAGGTCAGCATCGCGACGATCAGAATCGTGAGCTGCTGGGTGAAGGTGAGATCGACCCCGAGCGCCTGCGCGATAAACAGCGTTGCCAAGGTCATGTAGATGTTTGTGCCATCGAGGTTGAAGGAGTAGCCGGTCGGCACCACGAGGCCGACCACCGGCTTGGAACAGCCCAGCCGCTCGAGCTTCTTCATCAACTGCGGCAGCGCGCTCTCCGAGGACGAGGTGCCGAGCACGAGCAAGAGCTCGTCCTTGATATAGGCGATGAACTTGAAGATCGAGAAGCCAACCAAGCGCGCGATCAGACCGAGCACGACCACCACGAACAGCGCGGCCGTGGCATAGAACAGCGCGATGAGACCGATCAGATTGCCGAGCGCCGACGGCCCGAACTTGCCGACCGTGAAGGCCATGGCGCCGAACGCGCCGATCGGCGCTGCCTTCATGACAATGGCAATGACGCCGAACACCGCGTGCGCCGTGTCGTCGATCATGCCGCGCAACTTCTCGCCGCGCTCACCCAGCGCCATCAGCGAGAAGCCGAATAGGATGGCAAACAACAGCACCTGCAGGATGTCGCCGCGCGCCAGCGCGCCGACCACGCTGTCGGGAATGATATTGAGGATGAAATCGACGCTTTTCGAGGCTTCCGCCTGCTTGACATAGTTGGCGACGGCTGCCGCATCGGGCTTGGCCGCCAGGCCGTGGCCGATCTGGAAAAGATTACCCATCACCAGGCCGAGCACCAAGGCAAAGGTGGAGACGATCTCGAAATAGACCAGCGCCTTAAGACCGACCCGGCCGACCTTTTTCGCGTCCTGGATGTGCGCAATCCCCGAAACCACAGTGCAGAAGATGATCGGCGCGATTACCATCTTGATCAGCTTGATAAAGCCGTCACCGAGCGCCTTGACCCAGTCGTTGGTCGCGAGCGACGGCCACAGCCAACCGACGACGACGCCGATCAGGATCGCGATCAGCACCTGAACGTAGAGGATTTTGTACCAAGTTCTCGAGACCGGCGCGGGCGCCGCAGTTGCGATGGTGGTCATGACGCTCCTTCCCAATACGAACTCGAACACTCAGCCGCCGCCGCTGAGAGGCGACGGAGTGAGACGAGCCTTGTCATGCCAGCCGTGTCCGATTGAAGACGGCGATGTCGGAACTCCGACAGCCGGCAGCGCGATTGCAAAGGCAGGCTGGCAGTTACGTTTTCTTTTCTCTCGTTAAGCAAGGCGCGCACCACGCGCCGAAGCCATGCGGCCGTTCAACCGGCCAGACCGTGGACCGACTGTCTCCTAACTATGCTTGGCTGAATGCCAGAACTGCGTTTGTTCCGCTGAAGGCAGAGGGGTTGTTCAGCGCTAAGCGCACCTTGCGCTTGCGCGGCAAATTGGGCGTGACGTCGAGATCGCAACCGGGGTCCGGCTCACGCTAATTGACTTGAGCGACTGGATGCCACGCAAGGTCAGTTCCGTGGCGGTTGTTATCTCGCGGCCGCCCACGGCGTATTCCTTGATTCTAGTGATGATTCCTTCGTGAGTTGATCTGCCATCCTGTTGCTTCCCGTCAGGGGTTTCGACGCGAACGTGGCGCCATCCCTCAGTTCAGCCGCGTCGCGCGATAGACGCAGTGACGTGGTGCGCGTCAGGTGCTGCTGTTGTCGATGCAGCATTCCGTAACAATGGTAAAATTGATTGTTTGGATGGCAGGCATCCACGCCATGGACATGTGGAGACATGCGCTTTGAGGGGCCTTGACAAAATCTTCTCGTCGCGCTTGATGCTCTAACGACCGAGCGTGACCGCGGCGGCACGCAGCATCAACCTAGGTCAGCCGGCCACTAGGCAGCCGTCGTCCGCCTACGCGCCTATTTCCGCGATGAACTATTCACGATGAAAGGGCCTGGAGCTTGTCCCGACACCTTGTGCGGAAGAGCTTGCCGAGCCTATGGCTTCGGTCGCAAGGCTGAGAATACGACCGCGCCCCGTCTTTAATCCCTATCCGAGTTTGTGTTCGCCCACGCGGCTTCTGCTTGGCGGACGCATTGGGCTTTGCAGGGCTGTTGCTCGGATGGCTTCCCGTCGATCCTGTTTTCCGGCGGCGTTTGTGGCTTCGATTATGGAGCGCCAGCCGTCCTCTCTTCAGCCGTATCAAAGGCATCCGATGCGTTATCCGCTGCCACAACCCGCACATTCCATGTTGGGTCCTTGTTGTTGTCACCTTCGCTTGCGTGTCTCTTAATAGTCGCCGGTTGTCCCGCTCCAGCTTAACGCCGAGATCATTCATCGGCTTCTTCGCGGGTTCGGCGTCGCCAGGTTTCTGTCTAACGTGATCCGCGACGGCCTCCCTCAATTTGTTATCCGCCGCCGGGATCCTGGCTTCGCGCGCCGCTTTCGGCTCCGGCGTTTCATTGTCATTCGGCACTTGCAGCTTTGCTCTATGATCGACGGCCATTGTGAGGGATGGATCGGCGAGGGTGCCGAGGCTCTTGGCAACGCTTGGGCCGACCTCGTTCGCGTCCTTCCCCTGTGCCTTCGCCATCGCGGCGAGGCCGACGCCGCCTTTTTCCAGGAAGGCCGGCCCCTTGATCATCTCGTGGTACACTCCCTTGCGAAGATGCGTCTCGGCAAGGATATGGATGGCGCTCGGAGCAAAGCGGAGGATTTCGGGGCTGTTTGCCGCCCACCCCACGCCGCACGCGGACCTGTTGGTTTTTATCCGTGGCGTTGAGCCGAGAGCTGCCGATAGCGTTCGCGTGAGCGTCCTTTGATGATCAGGGTGCAGGAGTTTTCCGGCCGAGGGCCCGAAGGATCGGGAAGCTATCTGAAGGACTTGTTGCTTGCGAGCCGGGATTTGCCCAGCTCCTCGATCCCCAGTCGTTGACTGACATTTTGCGAGGCTTGCACAAAGCCACAGATCTCATTCCCTCGCGAGAAGCTGAGCAACTCCGCCCGTCGCGGGGCGCCAGATCAAGCGGTGGCCGGGACGGCGCCGACCCGCAATTCCCATTCTCCTGAATTGCCGATCTTTCCGAGGTTACCCAATATTACCCAAGTTTGGGTCGAAAAGCCGCTCGAGACGGAAAAGTGGCAGCTTAGCCTTTGTTGGATTACGCGCCTGAAGCAAGGGCGCGTGAGGTCCAAAGAGCTTAAGGGGAGGGAATCATGTTAACGAAGCGCGCCGCTTTTCGCGGCTATTCGGTGAGTCTTGCTAAAAGTGCTCTCGTCTGTTCCACGCTTTTGGCCGGAACAGCCGTTGCGTTTGAGCAAGCCGACGCAGACGGCATCAACTGGCGGCAGTTCGAAGGTACTTCGATCGTCTGGGCTTACGACATTCATCCCTATGCCGACGCGGTCGCAGCTCAACTGCCCGAATTTGAGAAGCTAACTGGTATCAAGGTAACGCCGGAGCTTTATCCGGACGATGCCTACTGGAATAAGCTAACGATCCAACTCAGTACAAAATCTCCGACTTGGGATGTCGTGGGTACGGGGATTCAGCCGGCCTGGGATCTCGCACCAGGCCAGTTGCTCGAACCTCTCGATCGCTATCTGAACGACCCGAAGCTCACCGCAGCGAGCTACGATTACAAGGACTTTTTCCCCTCGCTTCGCGATGCGCTGACCTGGAAAGTGAAGGATGGACAAATCGAACCGGCAAGTGGCCAGGTGTGGGCCATTCCGCATGGTTTCGAGAATATCCAGCTATTCTACCGTAAGGACATCCTCGACAAATTCAACATCAAGGTTCCGACAACTCCGCCAGAGATGTCCGCCGCATGCGAAAAGCTGAAGGCTGCGGATCCCGCGATCACACCTTTGGGCGTGCGCGGCGTGCGCTTCTGGAGCAGCATCCACACGGCTGCGATATCGATTGCCAAATCTTACGGCGTGCATGACTTCGTCCTTAAGGACGGGAAGTTGGACACGGGTCTGGACTCGCCCGAGTCGATCGCGTTCCACAAGGACTATGTGGACATGATCAAGATGTGCGCGGCGCCGTCCTTCGCTAACGACAATTGGTATCAGGTGGTCGATGGCATCAACTCAGGGCGCACCGCGATGGCCATCGATTCCAACATGTTCGGCTTTTGGAATGACGTGGCGGGCAAGCCCGCCTCAGGTAAAATCGCATTCGCACCTCCGCTGCGCGCCCCGAACAGCAAAAATTTCGAATCGAGTATCTGGATATGGTCGTTAGCGATGAACGCCGCTTCCCAGAAGAAGGGGGCAGCTTGGCTGTTCATCCAATGGGCGACCTCAAAGCAGGTTGATCTGAACGGCGCCGTTGCCGGCAAGCTCGTTAACTCCCCGCGTGCCTCGACGTGGGCCGACAAGACCTGGCTAGAATATGCGGCAAAGCCGGAGTTCAACAACTTCGTCAATGCATTCGAAAAAGTGCAGGACAGAGCTGCACTGGCCTTTACGCCCCGCGTCGGCTTTGCCGAAGCGATGAATGCTTGGGCCGTCGCCATGCAGAAGATGGTCAATGGCGCTGACGTCAAAACCACGCTGCTCGACCTCGCTTCTGAGATCCGTTCGTCCATGTAAGGCGGAGAAGGGGCGGCGGGGAAAATTGCCGCCCCTCATAGCTTAAGAGATCCAATGCGATGGACCTTCGCGGATTCGACGCAATCGTCACGCTGCAGCCTTCAACCAGCCAATTTCCCTCGTCGAAGGATGAGCTGGTGAGGAACGCCAAGGAGCCGGGTCTGGACTGGTGGGCCATCGCTGCGATCGCTCCAGCCGTCATCATACTGCTCGGATTTCTTTTCCTGTTCTTCTATGGCGTCTTTCAGTCGCTGACCGACCTCAAGTTTGGTCGGCCGCTTGTCCGCTTTATTGGCTTCGACAACTATGCGGCCCTGATCAAGACAGATGATTTCTGGAACAGCGTTCGCGTGACTCTCGTTTACGCCGGGTCTGCGGTATTCATGGAGGCGGCGTTCGGGCTGGCACTTGCGAAGCTGTTCGCGACGGAAGTCTTCCTTGCGCGTTTGATACGACCCGTAATCCTGCTGCCATTGGTCCTGCCACCGATGAGCGTAGCGCTCATGTGGACGACAATGATGGACCCGCAAAGCGGGATTATGAACTATTTGCTGTCACTTGCTGGGATCAGCCCGTTTCGATGGATTTCGGACCCCGGCACCGCAATGTTCTCCCTGATCCTCATTGACGTGTGGACTTATACGCCCTTCTTCGCGCTGATCATATTCGCCGGCCTACAGGGTATTACCGAGGACGTGAGGGAAGCCGCGCGGGTGAATGGTGCGAAAGGGTGGCCAACCTTCCTGCATATCGAGCTGCCGCTCGTCGCTCCATACATCTTGATCGCCGCAGTGTTTCGGCTGATCGAATCTCTCAATCAATTCGACATCATCTTCGGGACCACGCAGGGAGGGCCCGGAAACAGTACCGCCGTACTTTCGGTACGGGCCTATATCACCGCGTTCCAGAATCTCGCCTTTGGCCGTGGGGCCGCGCTCATGGTCGTCAACTGGACGATCGTGCTGGTCGGGACGTTCGCCATGATCAAGCTGTGGCGGTTCGTGCGGCGGAGCGTAAGCTGAAGAGGTAGCACATGCGCTTGAAACGCGCGACCTGCACCAATTGGGTCCTTAACCTGCTCGTCGGTCTTTGTGCGGTGATCCTAACCTTTCCACTGGCCTGGATCGTGATGATGTCGCTGAAGCAGCAGGTCGAGGTTATGGCCTGGCCGCCGACTTTCGTCTTCACGCCGACCCTGGAAAATTTTCGTGTCTTGTTTGATGTCGCGCAGGCGGGATCGACCAGCTACGGCACCATCAAAGTGGACTTCCTGACACCGATCACGAACAGCGTCGTCATAGCGCTCGGATCGGTCATCATTTCTCTGCTCGCGGGAGTACCTGCCGGCTACGTCCTGGCGAGGCGGGACATACCCCTGAAGGAAGACATTGCTTTCTTCATTCTTGGATTCCGCTTCGCTCCGGTATTGCTGGTTGTCATCCCGCTGTTCAACGTGTTCCAGACGGTTGGCCTCTATGATACCTATTTCGGCATGATCTGGGTGTACCAGGTCGTTACGCTGCCGATGATCGTGTGGCTGAGCCGCTCCTACATTGACGATATTCCAAAGGAGATCGAGGAGGCAGCCGCCATGGATGGCGCGAAACCATTCCGCGTCGTGTTGCACATCGTGCTGCCGCTGTTGAAGCCCGGCCTGATCGGGGCCTCATTGCTGATCTTCCTGCTCGCCTGGCACAATTTCGCCCTCGGTCTCATCCTCAGCTCGACCAAGGCACCGGTCACGGTCGCTCTCCTCAAGCTGCTCAATCCGGGTGTGCAGTTCTATCCAGTCATGGCCGCCGGACTGGTCGTGACGATGATCATCCCCGTCATTTTGATCGTCATCGGCCAACGTCATCTCGAGCGTGGGCTTACTTTCGGTGCTGTGAAATGAGTGCCAGGCCATTTATGTTCTTCGGAACAACAAATCTCGATCTCTGCTTCAATGTCGAGCGGCTTCCGATGCCGGGTGAAAGCCTGATGGGCACCTTGACCCGCAACCCGGGAGGGAAGGGCGCCAATCAGGCCGTTGCAGCTGCTCGGCTCGGTCTTCGGCCACGCTTCTACACGCGTCTCGGCGATGATGACACCGGTCACTCGCTCTTCCAGTCGCTAAGTGAGGCCGGCGTTTGCGCGGATGCAATCGAGATCTGTGCGGGAGAGGTGGCTGGTTCAGCCTTGGTTATGGTCGGTGACGACGGCTCTAACATGATCGTCATTGACCCGGGCGCCAATCTTAACGTGACGCCAGAAATGATCGAGAGCGCAGCGGAATTCATAGAGCCCGACGCGATTGTCGTGGCCGAGATGGGCATGCCTATCGCGGCGCTCAATAGGCTCTTCGAGATGAAGTCACACAAGGGCTTCGAGCTCATCTTCAACCCAGCGCCGGTGAGGCCGGGGCTTTCATCGGCAGCATGGAGAAGTGTCGATTTCGTCACGCCGAACCAGACAGAAGCTTTTGAGCTGACGGGGATCGAGGTGTACGACTTCGACGGTGCTGCGCACGCGGCCGGGAAGCTTCTTGATCTCGGGCCGAGAGCCGCGCTGATCACCTTAGGAGCGCAGGGTGCCTATTATGCCGATGCGAAGAGCTCTTTTGCCCTGCGCGCCTTTCCTGTCAACGTCGTTGATACCACAGCCGCAGGAGATGCTTTTAATGGAGCATTCGCCGCATCGCTCGCCCAACGGCTGCCGTTGAGGGACGCAGTGAGCAAGGCGCTGGCCGTTGCAGCCCTGTGTGTGACACGGCGCGGCGCTCAAAGCTCGATGCCGACCGCCCACGCAGTTGACGAGTTTCTGAAGTCCCAAACGATCTTGGAGTTGGAATGACCGAACAGTTCTCAGTTTCAGATAGAACGGTGCTCGTAACCGGGGCAGGCGGCGGCATCGGTTCTGCCATTGTGAATGCGTTTCGCCAAGGAGGAGCAAACGTCCTCGCCACCGATACCAACTTGAATAACCTCAGAGACACTCTGGCCGGATTGCGCTATGGCAACGGCATATTGCCCATGGCAATGGATGTCGCGCGCGAGCAAGATGTCACGAAAGTACTCGATGAGGTTGCCAAACTCTTTGGTCGGCTCGACGTGCTGGTCAACAACGCCGGTATCAAATCTGCCCAACCGCTCCTGAATGGCAGTGTCGAGAAAATTGAGCGCACGATTCAGATTAACTCGGTCGCCGTCCTGCGCTGCTCAAAATTGGTCGTCGAGCGCTTCATGAAAGGCAAGGGGGGGCGCATCGTCAACGTTGGCTCCTCGTTGTCTTCGCAGGGGGCAGTGTTCAACTACCAGGCTGGCGGAGCGGACTATTGTTTGTCGAAGGCGATTGTTCACGATGTCACGAAGCTGCTCGCCTATGAATGTGCCCCCCTCAATATCAACGTGAACGCAATCGCACCTGGGATCATCGATACCCCGATGCACGGGCGTGCGCGGGAGGAGACCGAAGCGCGCCACGGTGGCCGGATCCCGTTGGGAAGGGTCGGAGTGCCCGAGGATATCGCTGGCCTTGCCGTCTTCCTCGCCAGCCCCGCGGCCGCCTACATCACAGGGCAGATCGTTCACGTCAACGGCGGGATGCTGATGAATGGCTGAAGCAGGCTCTTACTCCTGGCCGTCCATCGAAGGCATCATTTCCGATCTGGACGGCGTCGTCTATCGCGGGAATGCTGCGATTTCAGATGCCATACAGGCATTTGGACGATGGCGGGCGGCCGGATTGCCGTTCTGCTTCGTAACCAACAACTCGACGCATACGCCGGAGGATGTCGTCCGCAAACTGGAGAGGTTCGGACTTGCGATCGAGCCGCGAGACGTGGTTACGAGCGCCATTACCGCAGCGGAGGTCATCCGCGCGAAATACCCGGACGCGACACGCGTATATGTCATTGGCGCGCCATCCCTTGTGAAAGCTGTCACCGACGTGGGTTTCGAGGTTGCCGACCGAAAGCCCGAGGTCGTGGTGATGGGTCTCGATCGTCAGATCACGCATGAGAAGATGCGGATCGCCGTCGAGGCAATCTTGAACGGAGCAGCCTTCATCGGCACCAACCCTGATCTCCTCTTGCCGACCGATCGCGGGTTCGAGCCAGGAGCAGGCGCAACGATCACAGCCGTGGCCGCTGCGACGCAAGTAAAGCCCCTGATCGTCGGCAAACCCGAGTTGCATATGATCGAGAGTGCACTTTTGCGTCTGCGGACGGCTCGCAACTGCACATTGCTGATCGGTGACCAGATTCCAACGGATATTCAGGCCGGCAAGCGGGCGGGCCTTCCGACCGTGCTGGTCACGACCGGGGTGCGGGCACGAGAGAACTCATCATTGATGCCGCCCGATTTCACCGTGTCCAGTCTGGCTGAGATTGAGGTGGCGCCGGCGGTAATTGGACGTGCGCGACAGAGGAGAGAATGATGGCCGATGTTCGCTTGGAGGGAGTTAGCAAGGCGTATGGAACTATCCAGGTCCTACGGAATATCGACCTGGCAATCGACCACGGTGAATTCGTCGTCTTCGTCGGACCATCTGGATCGGGCAAGTCTACGCTCCTCAGAATGATCGGGGGGCTGGAGCGAATTAGCGGAGGGCGGCTCCTAATCGATAACGAGGTTGTCAACAATGTTGACGCCGCTGACCGCAACCTCGGCATGGTGTTCCAGAGCTACGCTCTCTATCCGCACATGACCGTGCGAGGGAACCTTGCGTTCCCTCTGCGTATGGCCAAAATTGATAGGGCCCAGATAGAGACGAGGGTCGCCGAAACTGCGTCCCTCTTGCAGATCGATCATCTGCTGGATCGTAAACCTCGACAACTTTCAGGCGGGCAGCGGCAACGCGTGGCGATCGGGCGAGCGATTGTGCGCGAACCCAAAGTTTTCCTGTTCGACGAACCCCTGTCGAACTTGGATACGGAATTGCGCGTGCAAATGCGGGTTCAGATTGCCAAGCTTCACAAGCAGCTAGGAAACACCATGATCTATGTGACTCACGATCAGGTCGAAGCGATGACCATGGCTGACAAGATCGTCGTGCTCAAGGACGGCAATATCGAGCAAGTGGGCAGCCCGCGTGATCTCTACCACAATCCGGCCTCTCGCTTTGTGGCCGGGTTCATTGGCTCGCCCAAAATGAACTTCCTCAAGGGCAAGATCGAGGCGGCGCACGAAGAGGGCATGGACGTCAGACTGGACGCTGGTGCGACAGTATCCGTCCCCGTCCAACCGGATAAAGTGCTCGTGGGCAAACCCATCATGCTCGGAATTAGGCCGGACGATTTCTCTTTATCCTCTGCGGAGAAGAACGAGATCGCGATCGAGCTCGACGTCGACTTCGTCGAGCATCTCGGTAGCGTCACCTATGTGTATGGCAACGCTGGAAACGAAGCAGTGATCGCAAGGGCGCCCAAGCCCGAGGCACCCAATAGCGCCGGCAAGATTCGTCTCGCTGCCTGTCCGGCGGACTGCCACCTTTTCATGACGAACGGAAAAGCATTGCGACGGTTGCACCCGCCCGCGAATTGGAGCTAATTTCGCGTTACCAGCCGTGCAAGATGTGGGGTCGGTATGCAGTCGCGGACGGACCAGGTGAAGGCCGGCGGGATCCGGCAGTTCTTTCGGAATTCCCGTTCGTTTGTGCTTGGGGCCGGAATCGGATCGGGCATGACCGCGAGAGCGGCCGAACGAGCGGGAGCGGATTTCGTATTAGCGCTCAATGCCGGACGCTTTCGCGCGATGGGTGGATCTTCGCCAGCCTCGATTCTTCCAATCCGCAATAGCAACGAATTCGTGGCCGGCTTCGCCCGGACCGAAATCCTGCCTAGCACCAGATTACCGGTTTTTTTCGGGGCCTGTACCTTCGATCCACAACTCGATATTGACCGCTGGCTCGACCGGATCATCAGATGGGGCTTTTCGGGTGTCACCAACTTCCCGTCAGTGATCCACATTGATGACTACAGGAGGTCGTTGCTTGAGAAGTGCGGTCTTGGCTACGCCCGCGAAATCGAACTTCTAGTCAAGGCCGCAAAGCGCGGCCTGATGAGCATCGCCTATACCCGCACCCAATCGGAAGCAAGACGCATGGTTGAAGCGGGCGTGGAAGCCATCTGCATTAATTTCAATCTCAATCGCAGCGTCGAGAATTCATCGCAACCATCGATCAGCTTATCAGAACTTGCTGCGCGCACAAGTGCTGTTGCGCGCGTCGCTCAATCCATCGACAAGAGCCTTATCTGCCTGCTTGGCGGCGGACCGATAACAAAACCCGACGAATTGCTGGATATCTGCCGCGAAACCGGTATCCGGGGATTCATCGGAGGCTCTTCGCTGGACCGCGTACCGTTGGAGATGTCGGTCCTTGAGGTGACTTCGCGCTTCAAGACCATTCATTTGTTGCGGGAGAAGGTCGATCTTCTTGAGCGTCAGCTCCAGTTGAGCGGGTATAGGCACGGAGTGATCGCGCAGTCGTCGGTCATGAAGCGCGTTCTCGAAGCCGCAAAGCGCCTGGCCACGAATCCCAATCCTGTGCTCATTTGGGGCGAGCCCGGCTCAGGCAAACGGAGGATAGCCGGCTTGGTCCATGCCTTTAGCGACCATAAGCACTCGAACGCGGTGCTGTTTCATTGTCGCAGGGGGCTGGCGATAGACACGGTCGGTGCGTTGTTCGGCGCGGAGCGCGATGAGAACAGGAGACGCCAACTATCCGCCCTGGAAACTGCAAGCGATACTGCCATTTTGTTGTTGCATCTCGATCAGCTTTCGCGCGACGGGCAGGAGCGTCTTGCAGATTACCTCGAGACTGGCAACTTCACGCCCCTGAATGGCAACTCTGTTCTCCGGTCCACTGCACGAATAATTGCGACCGCGAAGGTTGCTCGCGGAGCGGGGCTGGAAACTGTGCTATGTCCCCGGCTTCTCGCCTCGTTTGCCGGGCTCGACATTGCGCTCCCAGCTTTGCCAAACCGCCTGGAGGATCTTCCGCAACTTGTTCAACATTTCACCATAGAGGCGAAGGGACATTCGAACGCCCAAACGCTCGCCATTGAAAATTCTGCGTTCCTCGCGCTCGCTGGCCATCATTGGCCCGGCAACCTCAGGGAATTGCGCCAGGTCGTCAACCAGCTGGTGACGCTGCCAGATACCCATATTACAGCGGACTTACTAAGGCCGCTATTGAACGCATCTTCACCCGTCAAGCCCACAGCTGCGTTCTCAGAGCGCGAGTGGATCATCGAAGGCTTGAAACGAAACAGGCTTCACCGCGGAAGGACCGCACGCTCCCTGGGGCTTTCAAGAAAGACCTTGTACAACAAAATCAAGAAGTTGCGGATACTGGAATAGCCTGAGCCAATCAATTTTTTCGGACCCGCCGCTTCGACGCGATCCCATCCGAGAGCGCAAGCTTCGGCACCGACGATCCGTCCTCGCTGCCAAGGCTTATCAGCTCCATGTCGTCGCCAATCGTCAGCGTGAGAGCTTCTGGCGGAAAATAGACGATACCGTCGAGATGGGAGCCGAGCCTGCTCTCCGCCGTTGTAATTTCAAGATCGTTACTGGCGACAAATAACGCCTTGAACCCTAGGCTGGCGAACCACTCCATACGCCGAAGTTCGAGCTCCTTTCCAGCATCAAGCGGCACACCCGCGATCGATCGCTCGATGATGGATGCGGGTGGGAAGTTTATGACGCCAAAGATCCCCGCATCGTTCAATGAGTCGGCAAGATCCTCCCAGCACGCGAATGGATCGATCATGACCATCGCCGCATAGGCCCGAACGGATGTCCTCTTGTGAATGGTACGCAAGTCTCGCAAGAGGCAATCGTTCCAGTCGACGACGGGCAAGGTTGCCATGACGAGCATGGAGCCTTCTGGAAGATGACGCAAAGACGGCGCATAGATTTCCAGGTAGCGGCCCGAGGGGGCAGCCGACGGGCGTGAGGCAAGCTTACCGATGAGTGTCGCTTTCGCTTTCACCGCTTCTACCCAATCTTACCCATTCAGACCTTTCGCCGATCTTATACTCAGGTTCAGCCCGGTCTAGAGAATCTGTTGTTAAGAATGGTCCGGGAGGAAGATCGTGTCTCACCATGGCGCGGACGACCAGGGGTCGGTCCGGGATGGTAAGCTGTCCGAAGTTGCAGCTACCGCCTGCGGCGCCGTCGCCATCGTGGCCACACTGGATACAAAGGGCCGCGAAGCGTCATTCCTATCGGATATCGTCGAAGATTGCGGCCGCAAGACCGTCCTGATCGATATCGGCACGTCCAAGGGCGTTGCCGGGGCGAAACAAGCAGATGGTGACGACGCTCGCGTGACTTCGCCCGCCGAGCTCTTGAAGGAAATAGCGGCAGTCACCAGCGCAAAAGTCAAGGGCCTCCAAGCATCAGGAACTATCAGTGCGATCGTCGGTCTAGCGGGCGGCAAGGGCAGCGCAGTCTTCGGCGAGGTGGTGGCTGATTTGCCTTATGGCTTCCCCAAGCTTCTGGTCAGCAGCGCAAGGCCAGCGCTACTCGCCGAATTGGCGGTCCATAACGACATCATGCTCTATCCGACCTTGGTCGATCTCTTCGGCATCAACGCGTTCACCGCAAAGATGTTGGAGAATGCGGGACGCGCCGTTGCGGCGATGCATTATGCGCCCTCCACGCAGGCGCGGAGAAAAAAGATTGTTGCCATTACGGCCTTTGGCGTCACGACGCGCGCGGCAAATCAGTGCGTGGAGCGCTTTGCCGAGGCCGGCGTAGATGCGATCGTTTTTCCGGCCAACGGGGCCGGCGGCCGCAAAATGGAATCGCTCCTCGCTGCCGGTGAGTTCGACGCTGTCCTTGATCTGACCACAACGGAGCTCGCCGACGAAATCGTTGGAGGCACCGCCAGCGCCGGTCCGGATCGGCTCAACGGAGCTTCGCGACGCTTGATCCCACAAATGATCGCGCCTGGCGCGGTAGATATGGTCAATTTTGGCCTGCCATCCAGCGTCCCAGATCAGTTTCGAGGGCGCCAATTCTATTCCCATACACCTTACACAACGCTCATGCGCACGACTGCGTCGGAGAACGCGCGTATCGGCCGGCTCACAGCCGAGCGGCTGTCGCAAGCGCACGGGCCCAGCATTGTACTTTGGCCGGCGAAAGGCGTTTCCGATTACGACCGCGAGGGCGGCATTTTTCGTGACGCCGCTGCTGACAGAGCTTGGCTCGATGCGGTCAAGGCAAATCTCCCGCCGACTATCACGTGCCAAGAACTCAACTGTCACATCAACGATCCCGAGTTTGCCGAGGCCGCCACGACGTGGATCCTGAAACAGTTGCGAGAAGGAGGCCCATGCGATGCGGATGTTTGAGCGAACCGAAATACTTTCCAAGATCGCGCAACAGGTAGCGGAAGAGAAATCGCTTCTTGCTGCTGGGAGCAGCTGCGGTTTAGTTGCGAAATGCGCCGTTCTCGGCGGGGCTGACATGCTGGTGGTCTACAGCACCGGGCTCTCGCGTCTGATGGGCCTGCCCACCAGCCGAATAGGCGACTCCAACGCACGCACGCTCGAGTTGGCTGCGGAAATCCGCAACGTCGTGTCCTCCGTTCCTGTCATAGGCGGCGTCGAGGCATGGGATCCTCTCCGGCTCGACCTCGATGCGCTTCTGGACAGGTTCCGGGCGGCCGGCTTCTCAGGCGTGATCAACTATCCGACCATCTCCACCATGGGTGAAAAATGGCGTGAACGGCGCGGCCACGTCGGGCTCGGCTTCGAACGCGAGCTCGAAATGATCGCTCTCGCTCGCAAGAAGAGCATCTTCTCTCTTGCCTATGTTGCGACGGCGGAAGACGCCAAAGCGATGGCCAGTAGCGGAGCTGACTGCATCGTCTCACATGTCGGCGCAACCCGCGGCGGGCTCGTGGGTCATGAGGAAGGGCAGTCAATCCAAGAGGCGATCAAGCGCATCAATGAAATCAACGCGGCGGCGATAAGCGTCCGATCGGACATCATCCTCCTTTGCCATGGAGGGGCAATTGCGGAACCGCAAGATACGTTCGAGGTCTTTCGGTCGACGCAGTGTGTCGGCTTCGTTGGCGCCTCGTCCATCGAAAGAATCCCAATTGAACGAGCCGTGAAGGCGGCGGCAGAGGAGTTCAAAGCCGTCCCTCTACCGCGAAATCGTTGACGTTGATCGCAATACGGGCAGCGAGGCTGGCATGAACACGCCGAACGACCAATCAGCCGATCACGAGACGATCGCATTTCCTTCCCGAGGCGGATCCAGGCCCGATCAGGATTGGGAAACAGAAGTGCTCGTCATCGGCAGCGGTGCAGCCGGACTGTCGGCTGCGCTCTATGCGGCAAAGGCCGGACTGCGAGTGACCGTATGTGAAAAGTCTTCACAGCTTGGCGGAACGACAGGCCTGTCGAATGGCATGATCTGGATTCCGTGTTCATCCCAGGCGGGGTCTGCAAAGATCGATGATTCCATCGCGAAGGCGAAAAGCTATCTGCAGCATGAACTCGGCAAATACTATCGGGCAGACTTTATCGATGCCTATCTTGAGGATGGCCCAACCGCCCTCACCGAACTTGAAGACGGCACGGAGGTAAAGTTCACGCTGGCGTCGGCGCCCGACTATCACTCGAACCAGATCGGTGGACTTGATATGGGCCGGGCACTCAGTCCCGCGTCCTATGATGGACGGCATCTCGGCGCAGACTTTGATCTGATAGGCGATCCCATTCGTGTTGTGTTTGGGGGAATGATGATCTCATCTGGCGAGGTGAGAAGTTTTTTGAACCCGTTCCTGTCTTTTGCTTCGCTCAAGCATGTTCTGCGCCGCGTAAGCCGCTACGCGCGGGATCGACTCAGTTACAGGCGTGGTACTGAGCTCAGCGGAGGCAATGCTTTGATTGCGCGCTTGCTCGTAAGCTTACGCAGATGCGGCGTAGAGGTATGGCCGGGCTCTCCCTTGGTAGAACTCATCAAAGAAGAGGGACGCGTCACGGGTGCCGTGGTTAAACTGATCGGTTCTGACGTTCGGGTTCGCGCTTCACATGGGGTCATCCTCGCCACCGGCGGCTTTGCTCGCAACGCCCAACTAAGATCGAAGCTGAGCGGGGCGCACCAGCACAACGACACGCTGGCCCATACCGACGTAACCGGCGATGGAATTGTCCTTGCGAGCAGAATCGGAGCCGCGATTGACAACGATGTCGCTTCTGCCGGCTTCTGGACGCCAGTGTCGATCCTCAAGAGCGGGAGCGGCGCGCAGGTTGTCCCATACGGCTGGCTCGACCGTGGCCGTCCCGGTGTCATTGCGGTCGGGCCAAACGCCCGACGCTTCGTCAACGAATCCAATTCGTACCATGACATTTGCCTGGCAATGTTCGCAAACGGGTATCCCGCGGACAAGCGGTTCTACTTCATCTGCGATCAAGATTTCGTCCGCCTGAGAGGCTTGGGATACTTGCTGCCCTGGCCCTGGACCTTGAGCGTCGGAAAATATGCGCGTCTCGGCTACATCAAGATGGGCCGAACGATACCTGAGCTTGCCAAGAAAATAGGAATAGACCCCGGCGCGCTTCAAAGAACCGTCGAGGAACATAACGCGCACGCTGCCGAAGGACGCGATCCGTTCTTCAAACGCGGTGAAACAGCATTCAATCGTACGCTGGGCGATCCAACGGTGGGAACGAAAAATCCAAATCTCGGACCGATCAAGTACGGACCGTTTGTGGCTCTGCCTATCGTTCCGGCAACGCTCGGCACGGCGACTGGATTGGCAACCGACACTTACGGAAATGTCCTGGACGCAGAACGCAAACCGATCCCAGGTCTCTATGCTTGCGGCAACGACATGACTTCGCCAATGCGGGGAATTTATCCCGGAGCAGGCATTACGATTGGTCCCGCGATCGTGTTTGCATACCGCGCCGTCAACAGCATCCTGCTATCCGCTCATGAGGGGCAAAGAGTGGTGGCTTCCGGAGCCTGATCGTCAGGCTCGGGACGGCGTGTATTCGGTCGTACGGCGAAGGGCGAAGGACGAGTGACCCAGACAGCCTTGGCAAGGTGCGATTGTTCTGATCGACGTCCCCGGACGTCGCGATCGAGCTTCACACAGAACTCATCTCTGACCTAGAGGGTTCACGATGCGTCGTTCGCGCCATGCCAAGATCGTCGCAACAGTTGGTCCCGCAACCGCGGAGCCTGAAAAGATCCATGCTCTCTATCTTTCGGGTGCTGATACCTTTCGGCTAAACTTCAGTCACGGAACGCATGATGACCATGCGCGCGTCTATGCCTCGATCCGCGCGATCGAGCAAGAATTTGGCCGGCCGATCGGGGTGCTACAGGACCTGCAAGGTCCAAAAATCCGCATCGGCTCGCTTGAAGAGGGCAAGCTGGCTCTGACCGCTGGCGAAACAATTCGCTTTGTGCTCGATAGAGCGAAAGGCGGAAAGCAATCAATCCCGCTTCCTCATCCCGAAATATTTGCAGTCGCCCATCCCGGACAGAACCTTCTCATTGATGACGGCCGTGTGCGCCTGAGCATCGTTAGTCCGGGGGATGGCGAACTTGTCGCGCGAGTCGTTGTGGGCGGCGTGATCCGCGACCACAAAGGCGTAAACCTTCCCGGGGCGGTGCTCGACATATCTGCTCTCACCAAGAAAGATCGCGCCGACCTCGCCTTCGGCCTCGCACTCGGCGTCGACTGGGTGGCCTTGTCCTTCGTTCAAAGGCCTTCGGACTTGCTCGAGGCGCGGGCGCTGATCGGCGATGCGGCTGGCCTGATAGCCAAGATCGAGACGCCTCTGGCACTCGATCGTATCGACGACATCATTCAATTGTCAGACGGCATCATGGTCGCTCGCGGTGATCTCGGCGTCGAAATCCCGCCTGAAGAGGTGCCTGGGCGACAGAAGGAACTCGTCCGCGCCTGTCGGCTTGCCGCAAAGCCCGTGATCGTCGCAACGCAAATGCTTGACTCCATGGTGATTGCGCCGACGCCGACGCGCGCGGAAGCCTCAGATGTCGCGACCGCCATCTACGATGGCGCCGACGCGGTGATGCTGTCTGCTGAATCGGCAAGCGGGGCTTATCCGATCCAAGCAGTTGCCATGATGGATCGGATCATCAAGAGTACAGAACAGCATCGTCTCTATCGGTCCCTGGTTGAAGCCTCGCAAGCTGACGAAGACGTCACGGCTCCGCACGCCGTCGCTGCCGCAGGCGCAGATCTTGCCGCCATCATTGACGCCAAGGCGATCATCGGCTTCACCGCAAGCGGCACGACGGCCGCCCGGATCGCGCGCAAGCGGCCGCCGGTGCCGATCCTGGCTCTTACTCCGGATGAGAGGCTGGCCCGGCGCATCTGCTTGTTCTGGGGCGTGCACAGCCTCGTATCGAGCGATCCCTCTAGCTATGAGGAGATGACGCAGATCGCCACAGTGGCGGCGCATCAGGAAGGCTACGTGCGATCGGGCGACTTGGCCGTTGTCGTCTCTGGCGTGCCATTTGGACATAGAGGCGCGACCAACAATCTCCGTGTTGCCGCCTGTTAAGACGACGGCCCGCCCAGACTGGATCCGCTGGCAGGCCGGTCAGTCTGCTTTCTCCCGAGACTTGCGCCGCTGTTGGAGAAATCCGACAGCGGCGTTTTTTTCAGGTGTCCGCGTCGATTGCGTAGCGAAATGGGGCGAGTGTTGGCGCTTCGGCGAGAGCTCCTCACCATAGGGCCGCAATGTCGCTCACCGGTGCCGCCTTACCCAACATTACTCAGATCGCGTTGCGAGCCCTCTAGGCGATGCACTTGCGCCGCATATCGTCACGAAGCGTTCATAAGCGGCCGTAGTGGAAGCCGACGAGCGGCCCAACTTCCGGGATGAAACCTTCAGGAGAGCCTCGTGTCAGTTGCCCTTCCGACGCCAACCCAGCTTCGCAGCGTCGCCGAACAATGCGGTCTTTCGCTGAGCGATGAAGATGTCGCCTCGTTTCGCGGCCTGATGCAGAGCTCGATCGACGCCTACAACCTCGTTGCGGCGATGCCCGATGAATTGCCGCCGGTCAAATATCCACGTACGCCGGGCTACCGACCATCGCCGGCGGAAAACCCGCGCAACGCCTGGTACCGCAAGACGAAGGTCCAGGGTGCGGCCAGCGGTAAGCTCAAGGGCAAGACGGTTGCGCTAAAGGACAACATCATGCTGGCGGGCGTGCCGATGATGAACGGCTCGGCGACCCTCGAGGGCTATGTGCCCGATTTCGACGCAACTATCGTCACGCGCATGCTCGACGCCGGCGCCGAGATCGCCGGCAAGGCGCATTGCGAGTCCTTTTGCCTCTCCGGTGGTAGCCACACCAATGCAACCGGTCCGGTGCACAACCCGCACAAGATGGGCTATTCGGCTGGCGGCTCGTCCTCGGGAAGCGGCGTTGTCGTCGCGCTCGGCGAGGTCGACATGGCGATCGGCGGCGACCAGGGCGGCTCGATCCGCATGCCGTCCTCGTTCTGCGGCACCTACGGCATGAAGCCGACCTGGGGCCTCGTCCCCTATACAGGGATCATGCCGATCGAGATTTTTATCGACCACACCGGGCCGATGACGGCAACAGTGGCCGACAATGCGCTTCTGCTGGAGGTGATCGCCGGTGACGACGGCTACGATCCACGCATCAAGGCACCGAAGGTCGAGGAATACGCCAAGGCGCTAGCTGCCGGCGTCAAGGGGATGAAGATCGGCATCCTCAAGGAAGGCTTTGAGCAGCCGAGCGCGGAGGCCGCGGTCAACGAAAGCGTGCGCGAGGCAGCCGAGCGCTTTAAGGATCTCGGTGCGAGCCTTGAAACCGTCTCGATCCCGATGCATCTCTTGGGGGCGGCGATCTGGACCCCGATCGGCACTGAGGGGGCAGTCCAGACCATGATGTTCGGCGACGGCTATGGTCTCAGCCGAGGCGATCTGTACCCGACCTCGCTGATGGATTTCCATCGCGGCTGGCGCCGGCAGGCGGACTCATTGTCCGAGACAAACAAGCTGTTCCTGCTACTCGGCGCCTACATCAACAACGCCTTTGGTCCCCGGTTTTACGGCAAGGCGCTCAACATCTCCCGCCGCTTGGCTGCGGCCTACGACAAGGCCTTCGGGACCTACGACCTGTTGCTCATGCCGACGACGCCAATGAAGGCGACGCCGCTGCCACCGGTCAATGCCAGCCGCGCCGACTATGTCGCCCGTGCGACGGAGATGTTCACCAATACCGCCCCGTTCGACATCACGCATCATCCGGCGATGTCACTGCCTTGCGGCATGGTCGATGGCTTGCCCGTCGGACTGATGCTGGTCGGCCGTTATTTCGAGGAATCGACGATCTACCGCGCTGCCTATGCCTTCGAGCAGATCGGCGACTGGAAGAAGATGTGAGAGGAAGGCACATACTGGCGGACCGGATCGCAGCCTATGGCTAACGCATTCGTCGCGGCATTCGAGATCCTAAGCTTCGGCGCGATCATCGTCCTGATCGTGCTTGGTCTCGGGATCATCGCCAGCATGATGGGCATCTTCAATTTTGCCCAAGGCGAGTTCGTGCTGCTCGGCGCCTATATCACCTACCTCAGCTATAGCCACGGGCTCCCGATCTGGGTCGGCATGGCGGCCGCACCGTTTCTGGTTGGCATGCTCGGTTTCGTGCTCGAAGGACTCATCATCCACCGTTTCTATACGGCGCCGATCGTGGCGATGCTCGGCACCTATGCGCTTGGCCTGATCATCCGCGAGACGGTGCGCGGCCTGATCGGCGGCTTCTATCTGACGGTACCGGAGCCGATCGGCGGATCCATTGACATCGGCGCGATCCATATCTCGGCCTGGCGCTTCACCATCATCGTCATCACGGTCCTGGTGATGGGTGCCTGCTATCTTCTCTTGTCGCGCACCAGCTTTGGATTGCGCGTGCGCGCCACGCTGGAAAATCCCACGCTTGCCCGCGCCTCCGGCATTTCTACTCCGTTCATCTATGGCGCCACCTTTGCCTTCGGCGCGGCGCTGGCGGGGCTCGCGGGCGCGCTTATCGTGCCGGTGTTCACTTTGTTCGCCGATCTCGGCATTCGCTTCCTGATCCAGGGCTTTGTTGCCGTCATGGTCGGCGGCGTCGGCTCCTTTATCGGGCCGGTGGCAGGCGCCGGTGTAATTGGCGCACTGAGCGCGGCGCTGCCCTGGGTCATGGCGCCCGTGGTCGCCGATGTTCTCGTTTTCGTGCTTGCCATCGCCTTCATCAAGTTCCGGCCGCAAGGCCTCATCGCTGGAAGAGGAGTTTAGTGATATGATTGCTGATCGCGTCCAACTCACATGGCGTCGTTTTCTTTCGAATGTTGCTTTCGCGGCCGGTGCGATCGCCACAGGCGCCGGCAGTTGGGTGATCCGCCCCGACTGGGCCAATGCGGCGGAAGGTCCGATCAAGGTCGGGATTGCGACCGATCTTACCGGCCCGATCGCCTACGCCGGCAACGCGGATGCCAATGTCGCCAAGATGGTGATCAAGGAGATCAACAATGCCGGCGGCATCTTGGGCCGGCCGCTCGAGCTCTACATTGAAGACACCGCCTCCAATGAATCGGTTGCGGTGGGCAACGTCCGCAAGCTGATTCAGCGCGATAAGGTGGACATGGTGCTCGGGGGCATCACGAGCTCGATGCGCAACGCGATCAAGGATCCGATCGTGGCGCGCGGCAAAACGCTCTACATCTATCCGCAGCTCTATGAAGGTAAGGAATGCACGCCATACCTGTTCTGCACTGGCCCCACACCAGCCCAGCAATGCGACGAGTTCATCCCCTGGCTGATCAAGAATGGGAGCAAGAGGTTCGCCCTTCCAGGCGCCAACTACGTCTGGCCACACACCCTGAACGCGCATGCTCGCAAGTTGATCGAGTCCAATGGCGGTGAGGTTGTGTTCGAGGAGTATTATCCACTCGACCAGGTCGATTTCTCCGCAACTGTCAACCGCATCATCTCCAATAAGGTCGACACCATCTTTAACACCGTTATTCCGCCCGGGGTCGGTCCGTTCTTTAAGCAGCTGAGCGAAGCGGGCTACCTCAAGAACGGCGGGCGGCTTTCTGCCGTGACGTACGATGAGAACATGCTCAACATTCATCAGGCCAACTAAATTGAGGGACTTACGAGTTGTCTCGACTATTTCAAGGCGGTCGCCAAAGATGATCCGGTGTCTGCCAAAATCCAGGCGGCCTATGAAACGGAGTTTCCCGGGAACTTCCTGTTTGCCGCCGGCAGTGCTGCGACCGGCACCTATCGCGGCCTGAAATTGTGGGAAGCCGCCGTCAAGGAAGCCGGGAAGATCGACCGCGAGTCGGTGGCGGCGACGCTCGACCATGCGAAGATTGTCGAGGGACCGGGCGGGCCGGCGGAGATGGTGCCGGGCAAGCGGCATTGCAAGATGAACATGTACACGGCGGTGGCAAAGGGTGGGAAGTATGAAATCATCCGACGCAGCAACGGTCTCGTCGATCCCAAGGAATGCTGAGGCGGAATGCTGAAGGCGATGAGCGCGGTAAGAGAGGCCATCGACGCCAACATTGGCGACGAAGTTGACGTCACGATGGCTGCAGGCGAATCTGCGGGACGAGCTGGCCCTGGCAGAAAAGTTTTGCTCATCATCGAAGGGCTGGTTCTAATCGCAGCATTAGTCATGCCGCTGGTGCTGCAGGACTATCTCACGGTGTTCGCAACCCGCGTCGTGATTCTGGCGCTCTTCGCCCTCTCGTTCGATCTGGTGTGGGGCTATGCCGGCATCATGAGCTTCGGCCAGGCCCTGTTCTTCGGCTCGGCCGGGTACGGTGTAGCGCTCTTGGCACGCGACCTCGACATCACTTCGGTTTTCCTGGTGCTGCCGGCGGGAACGCTGATCGGCCTTGCCTTCGCGCTTCTGCTCGGCGGCTTCCTGCTGCTCGGCCGGCATCCCTCGAGCGTGATCTTTGTCGCGCTCGGTACCTTGACGGGCTCCTACGCCGCTGACCGCCTCGCACGCGGCTGGTACTATCTCGGCGGTCAGAACGGCATTCCCTCGATTGCGCCGATGACGTTCGGCTCCTACGAATTTTCGGAGGGGCCCGTCTATTACTATCTGGCGCTCGGCCTCCTCGTCGTCGTCTACCTCCTCTGCCGGTTCCTGGTGCGCTCGCAGTTCGGCCTTGCGCTCGCAGGTTTGCGCGAAAACGAGCAGCGCATCGCCTTCTTCGGCTACAAGACACAGCATCTCAAGGCCATCGTGTTCACGGTTGGCGGCGCCATCGCAGGGCTTGCCGGCAGCCTCTACGCCTTTCACGAGGGGTTCGTGTGGCCCAACATGGTCGGCGTGGTGGTCTCGACCCAGGTCGTGCTCTACGTGCTGTTTGGCGGCTCTGGCACGCTGATCGGCGCCGTCATCGGCACGGCCATCGTCGAAGCCGTCAGCTTCTGGCTGTCGGGCAACTATCGCGACATCTGGCCGATCATTCTCGGCGTCCTGCTGCTGCTCGTCATTCTGTTCCGGCCGCTCGGCCTGATCAGCGTCGTGCTCGGAGAGCGCGAGCGGGTCGGCAGCTTCGGCGCCAAACCCAAGGAGAAGCGCAATGCCGCTTCTTGAGGCCGCGGGGATCACCAAGATCTTCGGCAAGCTCACCGCGCTTGACGGTGCGGCGCTGACCGTGGGTCAAAACGAATTCCACGGCCTGATCGGTCCGAACGGCTCGGGCAAGAGCACGCTGATGAAATGCATCGCGGGTGCCGAAGTGCCGACGCAAGGCAAGATCAGCTTCGTCAACACCGACATCACTGCGTCCACGTCGACCGAGCGGGCGCGGGCCGGCATGAGCCTGAAATTCCAGATCACCTCGGTGCTCCCGACGCTGACCCTCTACGACAACGTCCTGCTCGCGCTGCAGGCGCAGTCCTCGCTGTTCGATCTCGTGTTCTCCCGGACCCGAGGACGTCTGCACGACCAGATCATGACGATGCTTTCTCAGTTTCGCCTCGCCGACCGCGCCTTTGATGCGGCGGCGACGCTGTCGCACGGCCAGCAGCAATGGCTGGAGATCGCGATGGCGCTTGCAGGCCGACCGCGACTGTTGCTGCTGGACGAGCCCACCGGCGGCATGAGCCTGGAGGAGCGCCGCGTCACCGGGGAGCTTCTGCAGCCGATCAAGAAGCACTGTTCGCTCGTCATCGTCGAGCATGATCTTGATTTCATCCGCGACATCTGCGACCGGCTCACCGTGCTCGACCAGGGTAAGGTGCTTGCGTCCGGCACCGTGGCGGACATCCAGGCCAACAGAAACGTCCAGGAGATTTACTTGCGCCGTGCCTGAGTTTCTCGACATCAAGCATCTTGACGCCGGCTATGGCCGCAGCCAGGTTCTGTTCGACGTCACCCTCGGCATTTCCTGGCGCGGCGGCGTCGCCGTGCTCGGCCGCAACGGCGCGGGAAAGACCACGCTGATGAAGACCATCGTGGGCGAACTGCCGGCGTGGAAGGGGGAGGTGACCTTCGATGGACGCGACATCAGCCGCCGCCGCACCGAGCAGCGGGTGCGGGCAGGCATCGGCTACGTGCCGCAGGAGCATTCGGTGTTTGCGCGCCTGTCGGTGCGCGACAATCTTGCGGTGGGCTCGCTGTTCAACAGCGATGCGCAGACCGTCGAGCGCGTGCTGACGATCTTCCCGAAGCTCGGCCAGCGACTCGACCAGGCGGCCGGCACGCTCTCCGGCGGCGAGCGCAAGATGCTCGCCATCGGTCGTGCGATGCTCGGCAATCCCAAACTGTTGTTGCTGGACGAGCCGACCGAGGGCGTTTGGATCGGCGTGATCGAGGAGATCACCGAGCGTCTGATCGAGCTCGCAAAGGAGATCGCCGTCGTCATCGTCGAGCAGCATCTCGATCTCGCCCTCCGCGTCGCCGACTACGCCTATGTGCTCGATCGCGGCCGCATCGCACTGCAGGGCGCGGCCGGCGATGTTCGTGGCAATCCCGAGCTGCTGCGGTATCTCGCGCCATAGGTTGTGCCGCAGTATCAGTTCTATACTGAGTTTGGAAACATTTGACGACTCTTAATCAGCGGGTCCCAGGTTCGAGCCCTGGTGCGCCCACCAAAAATCCTTTCGCAAAATAAAGCATCTAGCGTCTCACTCGCCAAGCACAGAGTGAGAACGTTTAGACGCTTTTTGACGCCATTTAGACGCTCTCGTGCGACAAACGTTCTCCCGAGTAACCGAGCCCATCTTTCTGAGCAGCCGCTTCCAGGTTGCGCATCGTCCCTCAAACAAGACAACCTATGCAATCATTGCCTGCAGCGCGGACCTCAGCTTTGCGTGGCCTTGCTTGCACTGCATGAGTGACGACAACTTCTTGTATCGGAAGCGAGAACGCGTCTAGATAATTGGGCTCGATGCCTTTCCCTGTTATCCCGATCCGAACGAACCCGCACCATGTTCTTTTTTGCACGCAACCATGTTTCGGAGCATTCCACTTAGATAGGGACATGGCTTACGCAAGGTTTGGATGCATTCTGCCCAGGAAGCAAAGTTCACCACGACACCACTTTAACTAATGCTGAAACCGTGGTTGTCCTCCAAATGCCTGATAACTTTGTCCAGGGCCCGCATTATCAGTAGCTGGTTCGCTCCGAACGCATAGTATCCGGTAATCGCTACCTCAGCGGATAGCGAACTATCTACATTCTTCCGCTTTATTTTGTCGCCGTTCGAGTCGATGAATGTGATCGGAAAGTGACGGCCTTCCCCTTCAAAGACCTCGTTAGGTCCCCATTTTTGCGTTTTTGCGTTGTAGCACTCCCGACCGATGATCCTCTCTATCTCTAAGAGCAGGCGAAGGCGTCTTTTCGTAATCTTTTTCAATTGCTTCCCGTGCACAATCACAAGCGCGGACCCTAGACTGCGTACTGCCGCCTTAGTCAATCATCCGACAGCAGCAGGTTCCGCGATGCAAGTTCGGCGGCCCCGTTCCGCCGGCCGCCAACGTGCGGGTTAAGATTCAGACGTTCTCGGTCCATGAAAGCGCCGCGTTCACCAACGTGTTGCCGTCGAGCATTGCCTCAAGCTTGCGGGCAGCGCTCTCAGCCATCCGCGCCTGCAGGAAGACCCCGTCGGCCCAGACGTAGACATAACGCCGCGCCGACAAGTCGCGCTTCTGCCAGCGCTCGTACTCGCTCTGCCATTGGCTCTTCAAGCCTGAGATCACCGAAGGCGACAGGTTCGGCGTATCCTTGCCGAGCAGCGCCAACAGCGCTTCCTGGAAATCGCCGCTCGAGATGCCGCGCAAATAGAGGATCGGCAGCATGGCATCCAGGCTCGTCGTCCGCCGCGCTCACAGCGGCAGGATTGCCGAGGTGAAGCGAATCCGATCAGCTCCAGTCGCACCGCGGTCCCTGACCTTGGGCCGCGCGACCTCGATCGCGCCGATCCCCGTAGCGATCTCGCGTGCAGGGCCAAAGCCGTGCCGCACCACCCTGGCACGGCCGTCCGGCAGCTTCAGCTCCGCGGTAGTCTCCAGAAATGCCTGCAGCTCAATCTCGACAGCCCGGGCGAGCAGCTCTCGGGCGCCGTTGCGCAGAATTTCTGTCAGTGGATCGTCAACCGCAGATGGCTGGCGGAAGGGGCAGGATGTTGGTAGTCTCGTCCATGGCGTATCGCTCTCCTCGAGAGGTTCTGGCAGGCTCGACACCCGCCTCGATACGCCGCCTCTCTCAACCCGTCATCACGCCACTTTCCCGCATAGCTCATGGCAAACTGCCAAACGTTGTATTGCTCGTTGCACAGACCTACTATAGTTGACGATCGCTCGCGGATATCAGTCAACGATGGATTGCAGTTTCGCAGAAAGCACTGCAAACTCTACTTGGCTAATCAATCTGACGTCCGGGGCCATCGCCAGGCGGGTGGTCATTCGACGCCAGACATTCAGAGCTACAGGTTGCAACACATGCTCAACTTCACACGCGGCCTTAACAAAAAGCCTGTGGCAAGCGAGTTGTTGCAGAAGGCGTTGTTGAAAGTGGATAGTGTCAGCGGAGAGTGTTTTTTCGGCTACCCTCTTGTCGCTACTCCAGACGGAAAATATTCGATCGACGCGACGATGGTGAGTCCTCAAAAGGGAATCGTCTTGTTCGATTTGGTAGAAGGTCCCAATATCGGTGACTACGCCGCTCGACAAGACGATCTCGCAAACAAGATTGAGGCGCGCCTCAAATTGCATCGCGAGCTTGTCAAAGGCCGCAGCCTTCAAGTCCCCCTGACTGTAGTCACCTATGCGCCAGGATTGCCGGACCCTCGGCGGCCGGCTGAAGACCGTTACCCTCTAGCGACGGACCAGACCCTCGCCGCAGTTCTAGCCGAGATTGATTGGCAAGGCGGAGACGACAATCTCTATCGTATGACTTTGTCGGCCATCGAGAGTCTTTCGTCAATTCGTAAGAGTCGGTCGAAGAGAGAAGTAACAAAGGCGGATTCGCGCGGAGCCAAGCTTAAGCAGCTCGAAGACAGCATTGCGACGCTGGATCATAGACAGAACCGAGCCGTGATTGAAACCGTGGAGGGCGTCCAACGAATTAGGGGGCTGGCTGGCTCTGGAAAAACTATCGTCCTCGCGCTTAAGGCGGCGTATCTTCACAGCCAACATCCTGAGTGGCGTATTGCGGTCACCTTCCACACGAGAGCACTTAAAGGTCAATTCAGAAGACTGATCAATAATTTCTGTGTCGAACAGAGTGGCGAAGAACCGGATTGGACAAAAATCCGCATTGTAAATGCCTGGGGCGCTCCGGGAGGCGTCGACCGGGATGGCATTTACTATGAATACTGTAGATCCGCGGGACAGGAGTTTTTGGATTTAAGAAGCGCCAGTCGACGCTTTGGAGGCAATGACAAGGCGTTCGAGGGCGCATGCCAAGCCGCCTTGGCGGCTCCTCCACATCCTCCTCAACTTTACGATGCGATACTTGTAGACGAGGCGCAAGACTTTGCGCCGAGTTTTCTGAGGCTTTGCTACGCAATGCTTCGCGAGCCGAAGCGCCTTGTCTATGCGTATGACGAATTACAGAACCTTTCTGGAGTCTCCCTTCCTCCGCCGGAGGAAATCTTTGGCAATGACATTGATGGTCATCCGCTTGTCACTTTGGGCGACGACTCTCGGCGCGATATAATTTTGCAGAAGTGCTACCGTAATTCTCGTCCAGTTTTGGTGTCAGCGCATGCGTTAGGTTTTGGAATCTATCGACAACCACCGAAGGCTGGCGACATCGGACTGGTGCAGATGTTTGAGCAGCCCGCTCTGTGGCACGAGATTGGGTATCGAATTGACGCTGGCGAATTAGCCAAAGGCAGTCCAGTAGTCCTTGAACGAACTACTGAAACGAGCCCATTGTTCCTCGAAAATCATTCACCAATAGACGATCTGGTGCAGTTTCGTGCGTTTAAGAGCGAGACAGCGCAGAACGACTGGTTGGTCGATCAGATACGGTCAAACCTGGAGCGCGATGAGCTTAGACACGACGACATCATTGTGATTCATCCGGATCCTATTTCTGCAAGAGACCGATTGGGCCCCATACGTCGAGAGTTATTTGCGGCTGGAATACAAACTCACTTGGCGGGAGTGGACACTGAAGCAGATGTATTCTTCCGTACCGAGACGCCCTCCGTTACGTTCACCGGGATCTATCGCGCGAAGGGAAATGAAGCGGGGATGGTGTATGTTGTTAATGCTCAAGACTGCGATGGAGCTGGTGCCGGGCTCGCTAGCCTACGCAACCGGCTATTTACTGCCATTACGCGGAGCAAGGCATGGGTAAGGGTCGTCGGCCACGGTCTGAGGATGAACAATCTTATCAACGAATTTTCCACATTGAAGGCCAAGCAATTCAAGTTGGACTTTGTTTACCCAACCGATCAGGTCTTGGGCAAGTTACGGATAGTCCATCGCGACTTGTCGCCGCACGAGAAATCGCGACTTGATCGAAAGAAAGGCCAAGCTAGTGAACTTGTTGAAGCCCTCGAAAGAGGCGAGCTCGTCCCAGATGATTTGGATGAGGAGACGAGGAGCAAGCTATTGAAGCTGCTTGGAGCGGCAAAATGACCGCACCGAAGCGAGCACTGCTGGTAAAGAAGGATCTAGATGGGCTCATCGCGAGCGTCATCGAGCGTGGTATAGGCGACGATTTCAATTTTTCCGTCTTGAGGCGGACAGGCTCGTCCTGGGAAGTAACATACGGCGGAGCTGAGCATGTTTCGATTGCTCTCGGAGACATCGAATATTCAGACATTCACCGGGAGCTAAGCGAAAAGAGATCCTATAATGCAAAGTTTCTCGATGGAGGTTTGCTCCAGCTCATGTATCGCTTCGAGGATGAGCGTCTACTTCAACATCGGCTCGCGTACTACCCCTCACCGGACCTTCGTCCTTTCCAGGATGATCCAGAGGCATACATGAGGGACGAGCTGTACATTGACATAGTCTCCAGACGAATTGTCCCGTTCCCACTGCGATTCGACTTTGACGATCGGGAAGGAGCCCACAAGGACGGAGCACATCCTAAGAGTCATCTTACGCTTGGCGATATTAAAGATTGTAGAGTGCCGGTTACATCGCCGTTGACTCCACGCTGGTTCGTGGAGTTTGTTCTCAGAAATTTCTACCAAACTGAAGAGCATAATTTCGTCACTGCTCTTCCTAAGCACTTATTTCATTTCGAAGAGTCGATATCCGCAAAGGAACGAACTCTCATTCACTTTTGTGTCCCCGCCCAAGCGTAAGTTGGATTGCTGGGCGTAACATTCCAAACCCTGCGGCGGGCGCGCCGCTTGCGGACGGTGAGCCCTTCTTCGCGATAAAGCCGGTAGATCCGGTTGATCCCCGACGGCTCACCCTCCCGTCGCAGCAGGACGAACAGCCGACGGTAGCCGAAACGCCGCCGCTCATTGGCGAGCTCACGCAGCCGGCCGCGCAGAGCCGTCTCCGGAGGGCGGCTGGGACGATAGCGGATCATTTTCCGATCCGCGCCCACGATCGAGCAGGCCCGCCGTTCCGACAGGCTCATGACGGCCTGCAGATGCGCGACCGCAGCGCGCTTGGCGGCGGGCCCTACCATTTTTTTGAAAGCAGCTCGCGAAGCGCTGCCGCATCGAGCATCTGCTCGGCCAGAAGCTTCTTCAGCTTCGCGTTCTCCTCTTCCAAGGCCTTCAGCCGCCTCGCCTCGGCAACGTCCATGCCGCCGAACTTGGCCTTCCAATTGTAGATCGTCGCTTCGGAGATCCCATGCTTGCGAGCCAGGTCAGCCGTCTTCGCCCCAGCCTCATGCTCCTTCAATATCGCGATAATCTGCTTCTGTATTCGGTCGGCTTCTGTCAAGCCCCTTAGAACACGCGCCGCGGGTACCTTGCTTCTGTTCGTGGTCGGTAAAGCCGCCACATGATGGGATTCGGTGGATGGTCGGTTCAAGCTCTTCGGCGTAGTCGCCCACCTTTGGGGTGGGACGCCACGACAGATCATACGAACTCGACCATCCCAACGCCCTGCGACGGGCGTCTGAGGGCAATGGCGCTTCTACGCCGCCGCCGTCCATCGGAATTCGGTTCTATCGACCCACATTCGGTGGAGGACGACAGCCATCTTTCTGGCCAACGCGACCTTCGCGCGCTTGCTCCCTTGCCGGTGTGCAACCCGCACGGCCCAAGCCTTCATCGGGGACCATCGAGTCGATGGTCTGAGAACGACATTAGCGGCCTCGAACAAGGCGGTGCGCGTCTCCGGGTCTCCGACTTTTGTGATCCGCCCAATCCGATCAATCTCGCCCGATTGATATCGACGGGGCGTCAAACCGAGATAGGCGCCCACGGATTGAGAGTGCACGAACCTTCTGGGATCATCGATGGTGGATCGGAAGGTCAGCGCAGAGACTGGTCCAATGCCGGGCATTGTCATCAAGAGTCGACACGCGGGGTCGCTACGCACGGTCTTCAGAACAAGACGATGCAGCCGGAGATATTCGCGCATCAGCGCTCCGCGTGCGGCAATAAGTGGATCGATGATCATCTGCAGTATGACGTCATTGGTGACTAATTCGCGCACTCGCGTCGCAAACAGATTCCGTGAGACGGTCCCAACTTTAAGGCCCAAAGGCCGCAGGAGGCCTCTGATGACTTGCTCTGCAGCAGCGATTGAGCGGATGACATGCTTGCGAGCCGCTGCCAGTGTTCGCGCCCTTTGGCTCCCGATACTCTTGATGTGGACCGGCTTGAACCAGCCCGTTCTCACCAACTGCGCGATCCCACGCGCGTCGTTCCGATCGGTCTTCACTGGCATAGCTGAAAGTGCTGCCTTGACCTGGCGGGCTTCCAAACTAACGGCCGGCAGCCCCAGTGCGATTAGATTCGCGGTCAGCCATTCTGAGGTCGGCCCTGCCTCCAGGCCCACCCGCTCAACCTGACCAGTCGATGGTGCGAGGTACCGTAGAATCGATGGCGCATCTGCCGACGTCGTTCCCTCCTGAAACAGCCGTCCGGTCTCATCGACCGCGCATATTGCAACGGAATTCAGGGAAACATCCAGGCCGACGTAGATCATGATTTTCCTCCTTTGATGGAATGGGTCCATGATCGTCAGTCAAAAACGGGAACTCAGCAAATAGGTCAGGCGATCGGGACCGAATACCCCATCTCTTCCGTGAACCTTGCTCGCTTCATCCGTCCGTCCTTCTTCAGGCCGGACTCTAACTCCATCTGGAGGAAATACGCAGTGGCAGGTCAGGAGCGGCATCATATTTAGCGCTCGGTGGTTCGCGTCGTAGCCCGAAGCAACCACTCCTCCGCATACAGTCACCGCCGCGGGCGCCGATCTGGCGGGCGCCTTTAATGCCAAGGCAATCATAGGCTTCACTGCAAGTGGGACCAGCGCTGCGCGGATCGCGCGTAAGCGGCCGCCTGCCGAATCTTACTCGTCCACCAAATGAGAAATGAGAGGGACGCGCGATGCCTGTGCCTATCGCGGAAAGATGATGGCCCGCCACACCGGCGGAGGACGACTGCAGCTTTTCGGGCGCTTGTGCGCAGCGTCATGTCCACTGAAGCGACCACAGCAAGGCTTCGAGGTCGAGGTGAAAGGTCCCGCGCTGTTAGCTGGGGAGCTGTTTACGTAGGCCCGCTGTAGTAGCGGGCCATGTGTGGAAACGAAGGCACTTCATCGCGATAGCCAATATCGCAGAAGCCCTGTTCTCCTCGGGCCAAGGAGATACCAACAGGTTGATCGAGAAGTTCGACTTCAGCAGACATCGTGGTCCGCAAGCTAGCGCGGCGCGCAGTGCCGGGACAGATTGTCCCGACACATTGCCTCGCTCCTTGATCGTCCACCTCTACCCCTCTTACAAGCGCTTGGTGCCACATGGGAGATTGCCGAGCCGAAGCATCGCTTAGGAGTATTCTGCTGCGACTCAAGGCGTCGGTCGCCTTGATCTATGAGCGGCCAGCGTGCCTTTCGGCGGTTCGAAAGTTGGCTCGGCGGACGCAACGCGCGCTGCTGTCCGAAAACCAACCACGCCCGATGTCTGAAATACACCAAATTGCTCACGAACGCGACACTCGGCCACAAAACCGCGACCGGATTCCTCTGGTTTGCCCTGGCCCGGATCCTGCTCCGCGCTCCGGACGAAGTCGACAGAATAGGGGACGCGTTTATGCGCATCTGCGGTATCAAACTGACGCATGACGGAGCGATCGCCCTTGTCGAAGACGGACGACTTGTCTTTTGTGTCGAGCAGGAAAAGCGGGGCAACAATCCGCGGTATCAAGCCATTGAAAATCTCGATGAAATTGTCGCCGCTTTGGCGGAGCACGGTATGGATTCGGGGGATGTTGATCAGTTCGTCATCGACGGCTGGATGGGGGATGTAGAGTCGCAGTTCGAGGTCCTCAGTGGTGCGGCGCCTATCACTCTCAAAGGGGGACCGTATCTGGAACGCCGTGCCGATGGCCTCCTCATTCCGCGCGACGGCTTTGGCCTGATGCTCGATGGCAGGGTCTTCCCTTATACTAGCTATCCGCACGTCACAGGTCATGTGGCCTCCGCATACTGCACCAGCCCTTTTGCCAAAGCCGGACAGCCCGCGTTCTGCTTGGTGTGGGATGGTAGCACCTTTCCACGTCTCTATTATGTAGAGCGCCGCGGCGCCCGGTTCCTCGAATGCCTGTTCCCGATGACAGGTCATGCCTATGCGTCTGCGGGCCATCACTTCGGACCGTATAAGCGGGCGGACCGCACCGAGTGGGACCTGGGTGTTGCCGGCAAGCTGATGGCCTACATCGCACTCGGGTCTGTTGACGAAGATATCGTGGCGGTGTTTCAAGAGCTTTACGAGGAGCGCTTTGCGGCCGATACTGAGGTTGCCCGACGATACAGCGCGGCAGCCTCGCGTGGGTCTGTGCAAGACCACTTCGACTTGCGTGCGGCTGTGCATGACTTCTTCGATGCCACCGCGCTCCGATTGAAGGCCAGTCGACCGGAAGATGTACTTGCGTCGTTTCATTGCTTCGTCGAGCGTCTGCTCGTCTGCAAAATGGCGATTGTCTTGCGCCGGCATTCGTGTGTTCCGGGACCGCGGAATTTGTGTATAACCGGTGGTTGCGGTCTCAACATCAAATGGAACAGTGCAGTACGTGCGACCGGGCTCTTCGATGCTGTCTGGGTGCCGCCCGTTCCCAATGACAGCGGCTCTGCGATCGGTGCCGCTTGCTGCGCAATGGCAGCGCAGAAAGGCTTCATAGCGCTGGAATGGTCGGTCTACAGTGGCCCGGCCCTGCGACGCAGTGAAGCGCCGCCCGAATGGGAGGGCGCGCCGTGCGAATTGCGCGAACTTGCGACGATTCTCGCCAGCAATAAGCCCGTGATTTTTCTTGCTGGGCGCGCCGAGCTCGGACCACGGGCATTGGGTAGCAGCCGCGACATCGGCCGGAATGAAGGACTATCTCAACGACATCAAACTTCGCGAGCACTTCCGGCCAGTGGCGCCGATATGCCTAGAGGATCGTGCGCCGGACTTTTTCAGCCCCGGCACACCAGATCCTTACATGCTGTTCGATCATCAGACACGGGCGGAATGGCGGGACAAAATCCCCGCCGTTGTACATCTAGACGGATCTGCCCGATTGCAAACTATTTCCAGAACGTCTCAGCACAAAGTGGCCGAGCTTCTCGTCGAATACGAGAAACTGACGGGCATTCCGCTTCTTTGCAACACGAGTGCCAACCACCATGGACGTGGCTTCTTCCCGGATGTCGCAGCAGCCTGCCAGTGGGGACGCGTTGAAAACGTATGGTGCGATGGCCGGCTGTGGACCAAGAAGGCTTACAGCTGAACTATCGCTGGCCGACAAGTCTTTCAAAAATGCTTCCACGCACCATGTGCTGGCAGATGGCACCGATGAAGCGCACTGCGGGCCATTGCCAGGCTTGAAACTCCGGAAGTATGCAGCCGCTCCGCTGAAGTAGGGAGGCGGCCGCGCAGGAGGCTTTCAAAAATTCAAAGAGCCTTACGGTGGTCGAGGGCGTCAGGAACGACGAGGAGTTTTCGGGCATAGGACCCCCTTCGAGGCGTCATCGAATAGACGCGATCAGTCTCCACCGCTGGTGCGCGAGCATGCCAAGGCTATGTTGGCCCTCTCGCGGTGCTGCAGTTGAAGGCGGCCGGTGAACCGCAATGCGTTCTCGACGTCATACTCGACATCACCGAAGAACATGACTTGCTGCAAACCTTAAGGTTGACGCGAAGCGCTACAGCGCTCTGGCTCAGATCGCAGGTGGGTCGCTATGGATCGGCAGTTCCGATGGTCGCGTCGCCGCGCTCGCGAACGCGAGGAAGGTCCGCGAAGATCACCATTCTGTGGTCGAAGAGTGGATCGATCTGTTCCATGAAGAGATGCCCGGTGCAGCTCTTAAAGGGTGGGCGGTCTCGGTCGAGACAGGGCCATCTTACAAGGTCGGGCACCGGTTAAGACTATCAGCCGCGGGATATCGCTGGTACCGGTGCACGGCCGTGCCGCTCAGGAAACCCTGGATGGTTAGCGTTCGGGATTGCTTTGGGCATTTGGATGGACGTGGACCACGAAGAACTCTCGGCCCGCACACTGCCCGATCAGGCTCACCGGGATGCAACTGCGCACCGCCGGCGGCATGCTGAACTGGTCGGTGAAGCAGTTGGCAGAGCGAAGTGGGTTTCGTCCGCGTTCATTCGCCAGCTCGAGGAGTATAGCGACACTCGGCCGATGCCGGGCGAGTTGATGGAAATCCTCCGGAACACGTTTTCGGACGCGGGAATCGAATTCCTGTTTCCGCTGGCTGGCAAGTCAGAGATCCGCCTGCGATAGGTTAACCTTTGCCGGCGCAGAACTTCAGATTTCTGACGATTTTTTGTCGTCGCTTTCACTTGACCATTCTAATTTCCCCGATAGTTCGGCGGTCGCTTCTCGAAGAAGGCGTTCATTCCTTCCTGTTGGTCGGACGTGGCGAATGCGTACCGGATAGCTTGCCGTTCGAATTCCAGGCCCGCGTCGAGTGTGGTCTGAAAGGCAGCGAGAACGGCCGCCTTGGCGAGTTCTGCCGAACGCGGCGGCTTGTGCGCGATGATATCTGCGATTTCGAGCGCTCGCGCCTGTGCCCTGCCATCTTCGACAACTTCCGCGACGAGGCCGGCCTGTATCGCTGTACGGGCCGAAATGGATTGGCCGGTTAGGATCATCAGCATCGCCAGCGATTTGCCGGCCACGCGTGTCAAACGTTGGGTCGCGCCGTCGCCTGGCAAAATTCCAATGTTGATCTCAGGTTGGCCGAACAGCGCGCCTTCGCCTGCAATGACGATATCGGCGAGCATCGTGAGTTCGTGGCCGCCGCCAAAGCAAATCCCCTCAACCGCAGCGATAAGCGGCTTGGGGAAATTGGCGATGTCCCGCCATGCGTTGCGTCGTGCGGAATTGTCGATTGCCTCAAAGCCGCGCTGCTGCATCTCCTTAATGTCGGCTCCGGCGGAAAAAAATGCATCGCTCCCGCAAAGGACGATGCAGCGAACATCATCATCGAGTGCGGCGCATGGCGGCAGGCGGACGCAAGCTCCCCGATCAGCTCATTGCTCAAGGCGTTTCGTTTGGACGTCCTGTTCAATGTCAGCAGCCGCACGTAGGGGCGGGGAGACGTCCGGAGAATTAGGTCGGACCTCGCGTTCATGCTGCGTCTCCAGAAATAGAAAAAGGGCGATCGCCCCCCTTGTACTGAAATCGATTTCAAAAAACAACCGCCGCGGCTGGCGTCCCCGGACTACTGGTCCCTGCTTCGCTGCCGTCTTGCCGGACGTTCGCTCGGCCGTGGCGGCGCCGTCGATGAGCGCATCACGAGCCGATACGGCAACTGGACGCTTCTGGGAACCGGAGTTCCGGCGATAGCATTGATCAGATAGTCGGCGGCCCCACGGCCGATTTCCGCGGCCGGAACGCTGATCGTTGTCAGCGGCGGGTCCATTTGGGCCGCCAGCTCGACATCATCGAATCCCGTAATCGAAAGGTCCCCCGGGACGCTCAACCCCATTTTTCGAGCTTCCGCCATTGCGCCGATGGCGAGCGTATCGGTCGTGCAGATCACCGCCGTCGTTTCTGGATGATCGGAGAGCAGTTGGCGCAGCGCGCTGCGGCCTTGGACGAGCGAGTAATCTGCCTTGATGATCTGGGTCGGCCTGAGCGGGATGTTGGCTTTAGAGAGGGCGCGCTGGATACCCTCGAGCCTGGCGCGCGATCGGTCGTTGGATGGAGGAACAACGTTGGCGATCGCTCCGAAACGAACATGTCCAAGCCCTATGAGATACTCGGTCATTTCGCGCGTGGCGCTCTCGTTATCGATGCCGATCGCGGGAATGCCGCCAGCCGCCTTGCAAACATAGGTCGTGATCACGGGTACACCGGCCTGTTCGATCAGCGCCCTGAGTTCACGTCCGTGCGAGCCCCCGACCAGCACGATGCCGTCGATGCCGCGTTCGATAAGGCTTTGCATTTCTTGGAATTCGCGGCGTTGATCATATTGGGAATTCGCGATGAACAGCGTGTAGCCGCTTTCGCTCAGGCGGTTTTGTAGCGCCTCCACACCCTCGGCAAAAATGCCGAGCGCTAGTGTCGGAACGATCACGCCAATGGTTCGCATGCGTCCCGATTTCAATGCCCTCGCAGCGCTGTCGCGCGTATAAGATAAGTCGGTGATGTATCGCATCACCCTGTCACGAAGCTCCGGCCGCACGATTTCAGGGTGATTGAGAACCCGCGACACAGTTGCCGGCGACACGTTTGCCCGTCGCGCAACGTCCTCAATTTTCACTCTTGGCTGCTGACGACTTTTGGGGGCGATTGTCGGCTTCTTGTCCATCTGGTCTGCTCAATCAGGCGAAGAGGGCATGGTTGATGTTCGATCAGGCTTAAACCACCCGAAGGGCAGTATTCTCAAGCCTCCGCAAGCCCGTAATCCCGTTGTTCTGAGCACTTAAGCGATGAAATGCCGGCGGCTCGCGGGCTTCGCGCATTCCGATACGCTTGACTCGGCTGGTCCGGTCGCCTATTCTGAAATCGATTTCAGAGATGAAGTAGTATAATACCTCTGCATGAGTCCAACGGAAAGCAAGAGCGTATGGCCGATCTTCTGGGCGGCATTCGAGTCCTGAGCTTCAATCACTTCCTGATGGGGCCGGTCGGCGTGCAGTTTCTCGCTGACCTCGGCGCGGACGTGATCGCCGTGGAGCCTCCGGATGGTGCGTTCCAGCGAAAATGGGGTGGAGCGGACAAGTGGGTCGATGGTCAATCCATGCTGCTTCTCGCCGGCAATCGTAACAAGCGCAGTCTGGCGCTCGACCTGAAGAAGCCCGAAGCCGTTGCGATTGCCAAAAAATTGATCGCGACATCGGACGTCATCACTGAGAACTTCCGCCCAGGCGTGCTGGACAAGCTTGGCCTTGGCTACGAAGACGCGAGGAAAATCAATCCTCATATCATTTACGCGGCGGCGTCCGGGTATGGTCCCGATGGGCCCTACGTCTATCGCCCCGGGCAGGATCTCTTGGTTCAGGCACTATCCGGCCTTGCCGTGATCACCGGAAGTCGCGAGCATGGACCAAGGGCCGTGGGCGTTTCGGCAATTGATCATCACGGCGCGGCACTGTTTGCGGCGGGTATTCTGGCCGCATTGGTCAGGAAAGCGCGAACGGGGCAGGGATGCCGGGTCGATGTCAGCCTTCTGTCAGCTGCGCTCGACCTGCAGATGGAATCCTTTACCTGCTATCTGAATGGCCAAAGGCCCGATGATGTGCGTCAGCCCGGACCGATCGCCGGTTGGTACTACGGTGCGCCTTACGGAATTTATCCCACGCGCGACGGCCATATTGCGATCTCTCTTGGGTCGCTCGGTGCGCTGTGGGAAGCCCTCGGCCTTCCTGCCGATGAGCGCATCCCCGACAAGGAGGCGTATCGCCGCCGCGACCAAGCCTCGGCGGCGATCGCGGCCAATGTCGCGAGCCGCACGACGGCCGAATGCGTCGCCTTGTTCGAGGCATGCGGAATTTGGCACGCTGCTGTCAACGACTATGCAGACGTCGTTGCCGATCCGCAGGTCGTGCACAACAGGAATTTCCAGGTCGTCACTGGGGCGACGGGCACCCCGATCACGCTTGTCAGCCATCCCGTTCGCTACGACGGCAAGCTGCCGGAAGTGCGTTTGCCGCCGCAGAAGCTCGGTGCTCAAACGGAGGAAATCCTGAAAGAGCTTGGCTACAGCGCCCGGCAATTGAAAGATCTCTACGACAAGGGCGCCGTCGGCGCCGTACCGTCTCGCTACCCAACAAGAACATAAGTGTCTCGATAGAAGCACGTTTTGGCAAGAGGAGGAAAACCATGGGAATGGGACATAAGCTCGCGCGCGCGCTTCTTATCGGCGGCGCCTTTGGTGCGGTTTGCTCGTCGACATCCGCGCAATCGCAAACGCCGCTAAGCATCTGCTACGTGAATCATCCCGTGCAGGTGGCAAACGTCGCGATACTCGAGAGTTGGGCCGCCAAATATGGCGTCACACTGAACAAGACGGTGGCATCCTATGCGGTCTATTTGCCCAAGATTACCCAGATGCTGACCTCGGGCGCCAACGACCAATGCGACATTATCTGGAATAATGACGATTGGGGGCAAGACCTCGCTCAGTATCTTGAACCGCTTGATGATGTTCCCAATGCTCGCAAAGTCGAGGCAGGACAACTCGAGCCATTCCATAATGCGGATGGAAAAACGACGGCGGTGTCGATGGCAACGACAGCCGGAATTCTGTTCTATCGCACCGATCTCATTTCCGAAGCTCAACTGCCGAAGACCTGGGATGATCTCGTGAAGATCAGCCAGAAGCTGCAATCGGAAAAGAAAGTGAAGTGGGGTTATGTTGGCGGCATGAGCTACACCAACACCTTTTTCAGCTTCTGGTGGACGCTCTGGAACAATAACTGCGACATCTATGCACCCGCCTTTGAGCGCGACAACCGCAAGCTCGCCGCGGACGGCTGGAAGCCGATGATCAATTCGCCCTGCCAAGTACAAACCGCGGAGTTCTGGTGGGACGCGCTCAACGCAAAGAAGATCAGCCCCCCCGGCATGACCACCTATTCGCGCGACGAAGCCAACGCCATCTTCCAGGCAGGTGATGCCGCCTTCACAGTTGCCGATACCACCTTTCTTGGCGCGTTCAACAACCCGGAGAAATCTTCGGTCGCCGGAAAGGTGGGGGTCGCTCCGTTCCCGGTCGGTCCCATGGGCAAGGGCGTCCGCACCTGGATCGACATCTGGGGCTGGTCAATTCCCGAAACCATACCTCTCGATCGCAAAGCGGCTGCCAAGAAGCTCCTCGGTGCGATGCTGGGCGACACTGATGGTCAGATCGCCCAATGGAGTCAGACGGGAGCTCCGCCGCCAAATACCGACGTCTGGTCAGCGCTCGAAAACACAGACGCTGCCTGGCGCAAGCTTCACGCCATCCTATTTGAGGCCGATCATGTGCACAGCGCGTACTACTTCCGTAGCTGGGCAGCCGTGCACAAGACCTACTCTGACACACTGATCCGAGCGATGAAAGGAAAACGTGAGGACATTGCTTCGACATTGAAGGCGGCCTTCGATCCTGTTCACTCCGGCGCAACGGCTGAGTGATGATCGGCCGCGCCCACACATTCGGTCTCGATGAGAAACAGCGATTTGTGCTCTTTCTCATCGCGCCGGCTGCCATCGTTCTTGTCTGCTTCCAGATCATTCCGATTCTGATTGGAATGAACGCGAGTTTTCGGGACTGGTCTCTCGTCAATCCGCAAAAGACCTGGGTTGGTCTCAAGCAATACCTCGCTGTTTTTACCGATCCCCTCTTTCTACAGATCGTCCTGCCCAACACCTTTCTCCTGATGGTCGTGTCGGTGGGCGTATCGCTAGCGTTCGGCCTTGCGCTTGCGTCGATGCTCAATCGCCCGTTTTTCGGACGGGTGGTCCTGCGGACAGTTATCCTTTTGCCGTTGACGATCGCGCCCGTTATTACCGCGACGATGATGCGATGGTCATTCAATGATCAGTTCGGGATCGTCACAACCTTCTTGTCGTATCTCGGTCTTCCTGACATTCCCTGGCTTTCGGACCGCTGGCCGAGTTTCGCGCTCGTCATCGCAACAGACATCTGGATCTGGACTCCCTGGTTTACGATCATCCTTCTCGCCGCCATGCAGGGCTTGCCGCGCGAGCCTTTCGAAGCCGCAAGGATCGATGCGGCTACACCGTGGTGCATTTTCAGGAATGTGACACTGCCCATGCTGCGGCCCGTAATTGTCGTATGCGTTCTGATCCGCGCGATAGATGCGTTCCGCACCTTTGATCAGGTCTGGATTTTGACCGGCGGCGGACCAGCGCGAAGCACGGAAGTCTTTAGCGTCTACACCTACGTTCAGGCGTTCGTAAATCTCGATGTCGGACGAGGCGCGGCAGCCGCCGGCGTCGGAGCCATCATCATGCTGCTTGTCGGGATTGGCCTCTACAAGCTCGTCAACCGGACTGTGGATGTCTCCAGATGATCGCTTTAGCCGTTGAAGCCGTGCGGCGGGCCGTATTCGCGATCAGCGCCGCTGCAATTTTCGTTCTGTTCCTGGGACCAGTCGCGATTCTAGGCGTGACATCACTCCGTCCCGCATCGGGTGTGTTCTATATCTGGCGCGGCACGAGTTTCACGCTCAACAACTTCGTCGAGGTGCTGCATCAGTCGCAGGTGATGCAGGCAATGTGGAACAGTTTGGTGCTCGCCACGTTTGCGACCATCCTGTCGCTCGGCATTACCGTCGGTAGCGGATATATGCTGTCGCGCTTCGCAGGCCTAATCCAGCGCAGCTGGTTTGCGACCATCTACATCTTCCGCACCGTTCCCTACATTTCCTGGGTGCTGCCGCTCTATCTCGTCAACACGCAGCTTGGAATCTATGACACCTATATTGGACTTCTATTGCCGCATATAGCCGTCCATGTCTGCTTTTTTTCCTGGCTGATGAAGGGCTTTTTCGACGGCATCAATCCATCGATGGAATATGCCGCCCTGATCGACGGCTGCACACGTTGGGGAGCGTTCCGCCGTGTGGCGCTTCCCGCTGCGCTTCCGGGGATTGCGGCGCTTGCAATCCTTTGCTGGCTCTCGACCTGGAACGAGTTCTTGTTTGCGTTGATCCTGTCGGGCAGGCGAACGCCCCTGATCACGTCGACCATGGCGCAATTCGTCACCGAGACAGGAACGGAATGGAATTTGATGAGCGCGACCGCGATACTTGCAATGCTGCCGGCGCTGCTCGTGACCATATTCGGTCAGAAATACGTCATTCGTGGACTGCGGATGTAGCCGTTCGAAACTCTTGAGGAAGATCATGGCAGAGGTCGTATTACGCAACGTCGTGAAGCGGTATGGCACACTGCAGGTCGTCCATGAGGTCAATCTCACCATCGCCGATGGAGAATTTGTCGTGCTTGTCGGACCCTCGGGGTGTGGGAAATCGACGACATTGCGCATGATCGCAGGTCTTGAGGACATCAGCGCATTCACGATTCGGATCGGCGACAAAGTCGTCAACGAGCTGCCGCCGAAGGATCGCGACATCGCGATGGTATTCCAGAATTATGCGCTCTATCAGCAAATGACGGTATTTGACAATCTTGCGTTCGGATTGCGGAACCGCAAAGTGCCTGAGCCGGAAATCCGCAAAGAAGTCGCCCGCGCGACCCAGATGCTTGGGCTGGACTCGTTGCTTGCGCGCAAGCCATTTCAGCTCTCAGGCGGGCAACAGCAGCGCGTAGCGCTTGGCCGCTGCATCGTGCGGCGACCGCAAGTGTTTCTGTTCGACGAGCCGTTGTCAAATCTTGATGCCAAACTACGCGCACAGATGCGTATCGAAATCAAGGCGCTGCGAGAACGTGTGCCAACAACGTCGGTTTATGTCACCCATGATCAGGTCGAAGCGATGACGCTGGGCGATCGGGTGGTCGTCATGAAAGAGGGCTGGATTCAGCAGGTCGGTACACCCCTTGAGATCTACAATCGTCCCGCCAACCGCTTCGTTGCGAGCTTTGTCGGGGCGCCAGCTATGAACTTCATGGAGGTCGAGCTGGTCGAGCAGCAGGATCTCATGTCAGCTCAAAGGAAGGACTTCGAGGTCCAGCTTTCACCGGAGCAGGCAACAGTACTGCGCAGGCACGGGTCAAAGACGGTAACTCTGGGAATTCGGCCGGAGCATATTCGCCTAGCTTCGCCTTCCGGGAACGAGGGCTCCTCATTTCGCGGGGTCGTCACTGTCACCGAGCAGCTCGGCTCGGAACTGGTGATCGGTCTCAATGTGGCGGATAACACCCTCATGGCCTCGCGCATCGCTCCCGAGATCGAGATCAGCCCTCATACAAGCGTACAGATGTGCGTGGATCGAAACGCGCTGAAGTTCTTCGATCCGAGAACCGAAGCGGCGATCAGATAACGTGCTGGACGGTTCTTGTGCAGGGACGGAAAGCCAATCGCCAGGACGGGCAAAAAAAGCAGGAGATGGTGAATATGGGCAAGTCGCAATGGAGCCAAGCGATCGAGCAGATGCAGGCGCGGATCGATCAGACGCTTGGCGTTCTGGGAACAGAGTTCCCGCATTGGGCGGACGCCACAACAGGCAAATGGACAACGACCCCGGATGGTGATTGGACCGGTGGAGCATGGCCGGGCATGTTATGGCTGCTGGCACGACGTTCGGGCGAGGCAAAGTACGTCGATGCCGCTCGGATGTGGAGCATCCGTCTCAAGCCGCGTGCTCATCTGCAAACCGCGTTCAAAGGGTTTGGCTTCTACTACGGTGCCGCGCTTGGCGATCTCCTGTGCGGAGACAGGGCCGCAGCTGCGCTGGCGATAGATGCAGCCCGGTCACTGAAGGCTCAATTCGCCCCGAAACTGGACCTCATTCCGCTCGGCGGCGATGCCGAGGAATCAGACGACGTTGGCAGTTCGTTCAGCAGTATCGATTCGTTGCAGGCGGTGCCACTCTTGTATTGGGCGGCAGGAAAGACGGGCGATGCATCGTTTGCCGACGTCGCGACACGACATACCACGCGCGTGCTCGACATTCACATGCGTCCTGACGGCTCAATCGTTCAGTCCAGCGAGCTAAATCCCGCGACTGGCGAAGTCGTCCGTCATTTCACCCACAAGGGGGTCAGCGACACGAGCGTGTGGGGCAGGGCGCAAGCCTGGGGGCTCGTCTACACGGCGATCGCGTGTGCTCACCGTCCGCAAGAGAGGCGCTGGATGGAGCAACTGATTGCAGGAGCGCATTGGTGGCTTTCGCATGTGCCAGCCAGCATGGTCGCGTTCTGGGACTTTGATGATCCTGCGATCCCCCATACCGAGACCGACACCGCGGCAACGGCAATCGCGTGCTCTGCACTGCTGAAGCTAGGGCAGCTCGCGCCGTCGGCGGAGTTGCGCGGCAAATATCGTGAGGCGGGCGAACGCACGGCAACGGCACTGATCAATGGTTATCTCACGACCGCGGGCCCGAACGAAGCCCGTCCGTCGGGTATGCTGGTCGGTGCCTGTTTCAACAAACGGCGCGACGCGCGCGCTCAGGATTCGGCGTGCAATGCAGAGACGATTTTCGGGTCCTACTATCTGTTGGAGTCTTTGAATGTGCTTGATGGAATGATCGAGCCCGAAAAGATCTGATCTTCGATGCAATCTGCTCCGTGGAGTGCTGCTCATGGCAAACCCAAAAGGCTCCGTTTATGATGGTCTCTTCCCCGTCGCGCCATCGCCCTTTACCGAAACCGGGGCGCTTGACCTTGAGGGGCAGCGGCGCGTGCTGGATTGCATGATCGATCAGGGCGTCGACGGAATCTGCATTCTGGCCAATTACTCGGAGCAGTTCCTGTTGTCGGACCAGGAGCGCAGCATATTAGTCGATCTCTGCCTGTCGCATGTGGGGGGCCGTAGGTCGGTCATGGTGACATGCAGCCATTTCAGCACCCGTATCGCGGTGGAACGCGCCCGCTATGCGGCCGAGCGTGGAGCAAGCCTTCTTATGCTGATGCCGCCTTACCACGGCGCAGGCCTCAAAGCCGACGAAGCCGCCATGCTCGAGCACTTCAGCCGTGTCGCAGACGCAGCCAAAATTCCAATCATGGTCCAGGACGCGCCGCTCAGCGGCGTGACGCTGACCGTACCGTTTCTCGCTCGTCTCGCCCGAGAGGTGCCGCTCGTCAACTACTTCAAGATCGAGGTGCCGTTTGCTGCGGCGAAACTGCGCGCGCTGATCGAGGCCGGGGGCGACGCGATCACTGGCCCGTTTGACGGCGAGGAAGCCATTACGATGATGGCAGATCTCGATGCTGGTGCGACCGGGACGATACCAAGCGCGCTGCTTCCCGATTTGTTGCGCCCAGTGATCGATCATCACAAGGCGGGGCGCAGGCGGGAAGCCGTTGCTGCCTATGCAAGGGTGTTGCCGTTAGTCAATTTCGAGAGCCGCCAATGCGGTCTGCGCGCTGCCAAAAGCGTCATGGCTGAGGGCCGCGTCATCAAGTGTGAGGCCGTGCGACATCCCCTCGAGCAAATTCACCCCAACACGAGAGCTGGATTGATTGAGCTTGCGCGCGAGGTCAATCCTCTAGCCCTCCATTGGGGACACTGAGTGACCTCGGCATCAGACAGCCGATCGGCGCGACCCCGTACAACTCTCGAGGCGCTCTCGACTGCGCTCTTGAAGCCGCAAAGGGATTTAACACGTGGCGAAAAATGTCGGCCTATGACCGATACAAGACGATGCGCAAGACCGCGGATGTCGTTCGTTCGGCGCGTGGCGGAAATTGCGCCGACCATGACCTTGGAGCAGGGCAAGCCCCTCGCAGAGTCGAGCGGCGAAACGGCGCTCGCCGCCGATATAATTGAGTGGTTCGCCGAGGAGGCGCGCCGCGCCTATGGCAGGATTGTGCCGGCGCGGTTCGGCAATGTCGCCCAGTTCGTGACAAAGGAGCTGGTCGGCCCGGTGGCGGCTTTTACCCCGTGGAATTTCCCTATCAATCAGGCCGTGTGTAAGATGTCCGGGGCGCTCGCGGCCGGTTGTTCGATCATCGTCAAGGGTCCCGAGGAGACGCCGGCAAGCTGCATCGAGCTGGTTCGCGCCTATATGGATATACCCGCTGGCGTCATCAATCTGGTCCTTGGCGTGCCCGCTGAAGTTTCAAAGTATCTCATCCGACGTCCGATCATCCGCAAAGTGTCTTTCACCGGTTCGACCGTGGTCGGCAAGCACCTCGCGGCACTTGCTGGCGCCCATATGAAGCGCGTTACCATGGAGCTCGGTGGGGACGCGCCTGCCATCGTGTTCGAGGACGCCAACCTGGAGAATGCCGCAAGAATCCTCCCGGCGAATAAATTTTGCAATGCCAGCCAAATCTGCGTCCCGCCTACTCGGTTTCTGGTTCATGAGAGTGTCTACGAGGAGCTCGTTGACAGGTTTGTTGCCGAGACCACGGCTATCAAGGTCGGCAATGGGCTCGAAAAAGATACGCGGATGGGACCGCTCGCCAATTCTCCGCGGGTCGATGCGATGGAGAGTTTTGTCGCAGACGCCGTTCAGCGCGGCGCCGAGTTGCGCACCGGCGGCAAGCGCATTGGCAATGAGGGCTTCTTCTTCGAACCGACCGTTTTGACTTCTGTTCCGCTTCGGGCGCGCATCATGAACGAAGAGCCTTTCGGCCTTATTGCGCCAATCACGGCAAGAGCTATGACGAGGTCGTCAGCGAGGCCAATCAACTGCCGTACGGCCTTGCCGCCTACGCATTTACGCAATCCTCCAAGACGATGACGGCTATTGGAGGCGACCTTGAAATCACCATGGCCTGGCCCTTCCAGAAGTCCCGTTCGGCGGAATCAAGGATTCTGGCTACGGTTCGGAAGGCGGCCTCGAGGCAATCGAGGGATATCTCAATACGAAGTTCGTGACCCAGCGAGCGCATAGTCAACTTGGCGACAGGGCGAGGGCGATGTTCTGTGAGCCGGCGCACTCGCTGCCTCGACCAAGCGATCTCACCCTATTCACCGTAGCGCAGCCATGGAACTCGACAGAATCGATGCTCGTCTTCTTGATCTCGTGCAACGCAACAATCGCTTGAGCAGTGAAGAACTCGGCGCGAAAGTCGGCTTGTCTGCATCCGGAGTTCAGCGTCGATTAAAGCGCCTACGATCGGAGCGCGTGATAGAAGGAGACGTTTCAATCATTTCTCCAAAAGCGATCGGACGCAACGTGACCGTCTTGGTTCTCATCTCGCTTGAGCGCGCTCGGGCCGACATCGTTGATCGCTGCAAGCGGACAATCTGCAAGATGCCGGAGGTGATGAGCGGATTCTACGTTACCGGCCAAGCCGACTTCGTCCTGCTAGTTACAGCAAGTGATATGGAAGAGTACGAACACTTCACTCGGCGCCTTGTACATGTAAATCCAGACATAAAGCGCTTTGAAACGATGGTCGTTGTGGATCGAGTCAAAACCGGCTTCGCTTTACCAATGGCTTCTATCGCATGCTGGTGACCGTTTTGACGTGACACTTGGCAGCTTGCCCCGCGAGCTACGGCTTGTTGCTTCATGTTGATGATCTGCTTGAACCTGCGCATCACCTTCACCGGTCGTCTGAGGCTTCGTCGGTCGCATCGCGCCCGCGGATGTGACCTGCCACTGAACTTTCATCCGGTAGCGGTTAGAGTCTCGAGTCCTCAGATCACTCTCGCAGAGATTTCGAGCTACAGCACCATATAATCCAGCAGCCAGCGTTTCGAGGGGCTGCGCCATAGAGTTCGGGCCGAAGCTTCTCGATCTGAAGTGCTGAATGAGCGACAACGCTTGCGTAGCGAAACTCAGTGCCTGTGCACGTGCCGCATCGTCGGGCGAACCGGAGATTGGTGAGCCGGCCGCCGCGCGCAAATCCGTTTTCATGATGATGCCCTTCTCACGCTCTTTAAGCTGGATAGCAGCTGCTCGTCAGCTCGTCGTCAGCTTCTCTCGGTATCCTCGCAGCAGGGCCTAAGAAGCCCAAACTTACCGCTAGGAAACTTACGAAGGGAAATGCGAATCGCCATGTATAACCGAATCGATGGCTCATCCACACGCGCTAGCCAGGCTGACGTACCAAGTCAGTCGGTGGATAGCGGCAGCTTTACGGAAACACTTGCGGATCTCGCGCCTCGGTGGAGCTCACAACCTGGGGAGTTGCCTGACAAAATGGGTCTCTGCTGCAGCAAGCCACACACCTCAGATGCAAATGTTCAAACTTCAAGCGCCTCCGATCCCAGTACATCCTCTCCAGCGAGTCCGGCCACCTCCTTGTTTGAATACAGGACAGCCGAGTTGCGTGATGCGAATGTAGACGGCATTTGCGTTGGGCTGACTGCGGAGTGGTTCCGCAATCTTAACAACAACCCATCAACCCGAACGAATTCGCTCACACCCGGATCGCAAGCGCACGGCTCAGCGGCTGAGCGGCAGCAGCAGTATCAGAACCTCAAGGATCAGTTGCGAAGCAGGGGGGCTGGATCTTCTCAGGCCGATCTTCAGGCACAAAATACCGTTTTGCAGGAAGCAGGCTTGGAACCATCTGGAGAAGAGAAGCGATTCGCGTTCGGCAAGCCTTCGAACGTCAAGCGCATGGTGAACGAAATCAACCAAGACGGATCGAACCATTTGGTCAGCTTGTATTTCGCCGAAGGCGGCGCACACACAGTTGCCACGTCGGCCTCGTCTGGAATGACCACGCTGTTCGACCCGAACTATGGAGAATTTACGGCCGAATCAAACCAGATGGCTTCGTTGTTTCAGAGCCTCGCCAACCGTTACAGGAACCCCAACGCGCAGCATTTGTCGACAGTAACCACACAACGGATGTACTGAAGCTGACCTGCAAGCCGGCGGTTAAAGTGGACCCCGGATTTTGGACCGGCGGCTTAGCTCGTGCGGATGCCGTTCCGTTTTGATAAACGGAGCGGACCATGAAGAAGACGAGAAGACGAGACGGAAAATCGATGCGGCGCTGAAGGCCAAGATCGCCTTGGAGGCGCTGCGAGAACAATCAACGGTGACGGATCTGGCGCAGCGCTACCAGGTGCATGTGAACCAGATTTATGCGTGGAAGAAGCAGCTTCACGATCAAGCGGTTCGGGCGTTCGACGCGGGCGCTGGTCGGGATGGCGAGGCGGCCACGAACTGGAGGTCGAGAAGTTCCACGCCAAGATCGGACAATTGACGATCGAGCGAGATTTTTTAGCCAGGAGGTCCGGAAGATGAGTGCGCCGGATCGCCGAGGATTGCTTCAGCGCGATCATGAGGGTCTATCGATCCGCCGGCAATGCCAACTGCTGAGCGTTGCGCGATCGAGCGTATATCGGCCGCCGCGGCCGGCCAATGACAACGACCTTGAGCTGATGCGGCGGATCGACCAGCTGTTCACGGCCTGGCCGTTCCTGGGCTCGCGGCGGATGACGGCAATGCTCAATGGCGAAGGCTGCCGCATCAATTGCAAGCGTGTGCAGCGGTTGATACCCAAGATGGGCATCGCGGCGTTGGGACCAAAATCCAGAACCACAAAGCCGGCGCCGGGACACAAGATCTTCCCGTATCTCCTGCGCCATATGGTGATCGACCGGCCGAATCAAGTGTGGGCAGCCGATATCACCTATGTGCCGATCGGCCAGGGCTTTCTGGATCTGGTGGCGATCATCGATTGGGCGAGCCGTGCGGTGCTGGCCTGGCGCCTGTCGAACGCGATGGACACATCGTTCTGCGTGTCTGCGCTCGAAGAGGCCTTGGCGGGCTTCGGCTGTGCCTGAGATCTCAGCGCGATGCGAAGCATCGTCGCGACAATCCCGACCAGGGCAGCCAGTTCATCAGCGCCGCCTTCACGGCCACGCTGGCCGCCACCGGCGTCAGGATCTCGATGGACGGTCGCGGGCGCTGGATGGACAACGTGTTCATCGAGCGGCCGTGGCGCTCGCTCAAATACGAGGACATCTATCTCAAGTGTCATTCGGATGGCCATGGGGGGATAGCCGGAATCGCCCGATGGATCGAATTTTGCAATTTCCAGCGCCTCATCAGGCGCTGGAAAACCGCGCGGCGATGGCGGTCTGGCGGGCCGGTGTCAGCGGCGCATTCGGAGAAGAGGCTGCGGATATGACGCTTCTCGCAAGCGAGAAGCTTGGACAACGCTGCGCGTTGCCCACATCCCCACAGCCACAACAGCAGCAAGCAAGAATAGCGTAAAGTTATTGGGGAGAACGAACGGCAGCAGCTCCACTTAAGAAACCGGACCCAGTGGCCCTCAGCATAGGGTCCACTTCATGGCGGCAGATTCCGCAAACTGCTCACGCAGATTGGAAGCGCCAACGACAAATGCAGATTGGAAGCGCCAACGACAAATCAAGAGCAAGACAGAAACCGCTCTCGCACTATCTGATCAACATCGCCCGACTCGGCGGTTATCTCGCCCGCGTAAGCGACCCGCCGCCCGGCAATACCGTCATCTGGCGCGGGCTGTCACGCCTCACCGACATCGCGCTAGGCACCATGGTCGGAGCGAGAATTTGTGGGTCATTGAAAGCGCCGCCACGGAGGGATACGGTCATATCGACAAGACGCATCTTGATGTGAGCACGCGCAGCGCTCGGGATAAATCCCGATCAGGGGCAACCTGCTTGTGCTACGCTCGCATCCACCTATACCAATGTGTATTCGAGCTAACCACGGGGATGAATTGGCATGAAGCGCGGGCGCAATCATTATGGCCTTATATTGTCCAGATAATTCGAGGGGCTATGTACACTCAAGTTTACTCCCTGTTCGGGGAGGCGCGGGAACGCACAGCTGAAGGTGGTGCACCTACCCGATATTCCAGTTTGATCGATGACCTGAGTCAGTTGAATTTCGCAGACGCGGATGACCGTCGAGCTTTCCCTCCGACACTACACAGCATATTAGCAAGGCATGGACTGTTCGGGCTCACTACACCAGCAGAGCACGGCGGATTAGCTCTTCCCTTGCAAGAGGCCATCGACCTCATCTCCGCCACTGCATCCTTCGATGTCTCGGCTGCCTCTACCCTCGTCATCCATAACTTCCTGGCCTTGCCCTGCATCGAAGCGGCACCGCACATCCCTGAACAAGGGCATGTCATGTGGGGTGCAACACGCGGCGACCTTTGCGCTTTCGCTTTGACAGAGCCTGGAGCCGGTTCTGCCCCGCGGCATATAGAGGCTTCGGCTTTCATGCACGAAGACAGAGTTCGCATCTCTGGCCGCAAAATCTGGATCGGCCTCGCTGACTGGGCTCGTTGGATCGTTTGCTTTGCGCGAGCCTCTGGTCCCGATGCGAAAGGTCGGTTAGTTGGTGTACTAGTTGATAGGCACGCTCCGGGCCTAAAGGTCACGCACGAGCATCGCACACTCGGTCTACGTGGCATTATTCAAAATACTCTGGAGTTCCAGGATGTCGAGGTGCCGAGTGCTTACGTGCTCTCTCGCGATCAAGACGGCTGGGGAGCAGCAGCATCTAGTATGAACCGCGGGCGTATCGGTGTGGCTGCTATGGGTCTTGGAGCCCTTGAGCGCGCTATCCAGGTCGCAGCCTCATATGCAAGCCATCGTCGACTAGGTAAGCTGCGCATGATTGAGAACAGCTATATCGAGCAGTTATTTGAGCAGATGGTGCTCCGGCGGGAAGTAGTGAAGGCAATGCTGGGTGCATCCTGCCGACTTGTCTCAGCGCAGGGCGCGCCCAACGTCCACCTTGCGTCGGCAACGAAGGTTTTGTCGTCGGAGTGGTGCGGCCTCGTCGCTGATCAATGCGTCCAACTGTTAGGTGGCCGTGGTTACGATGAGGGAACGCCTGTAGCTAAACTCTATCGAGACGCTCGCATTCTCCGCATCTTCGAAGGTCCGACTGAGACGCTCCTATCGCATCTCGGCCGCTGTCTTCTCTCTAGAGCCACACGTGACGGAATAGCCGATCTTTTTCTGTCTCTTGGTGCGGCGCCAGTCCATGCTGCTGCAATTGAGGAACTCTCTGGGCTCAATGAGACAGACGGCGCCGTGCTAATCTATGCGGGTTGGCTCACCACACTAGGACTGGCACAAGCTGTCATGTCTGCTGGTTGCTTCTCCGCCTCAGCTTGTGCCGCAGCCGCGGCTGACCTAGTCAGTTCCGAATTAGCAACTCTCCGTACTCGCGCGCCGGCGCAGCTATCTTTCGAAGGCCGCATTCGCGCTAGTCGGACTCTGAATACCTTCCTTCAAGACGCAGCTTCTTCCATCCGCTCACCTGTCCTCACAGACGATTACCTCAAATTGGTGCAGTATGTCTGACATCCTAGCCGTTCTTATGCATGGGAGGGATGATGAGGGCTGGCCAGTATAGTTTAAGCACTTGAAGCAGCGTAGGGTTGCTGAAGCCGATCCTGCTCCCCGTTCGAGGCTGCCACACCCGCCATGCCGGACGATACAACCGTTCCTGTTTCCAGCCGTTGGCCGCAAGAAGATCACCGCCGCTTTCGACGGCGGGCGCTTGTCGTCCGACGGCGGCGTCATGCTCCTCGCCCAAGCTGAGCGCCGCCTTGGCATCGCCGAGCGCCTGGCGCGCTTCATTCCAGACCAGCGGGATCCGACCCGCGTCAGGCATGCTGTGGCGGACATGATCCGCGCCCGGATCTTCGCCATCTGGCGTCCCAGCTGACCCTTTCGCGTCTGGAGAACGCCCCGAGCCTCCGCGATGCGATCCGTCTGACCTATGCTCTGGTGGATCAGTGGATGGCCAGCTACGCCACCGCGCCGGATGGGGTGGCGCTGGATGTCGACGACACCTGCGATGTCGTCCATGGCGTATTGCCTCATGGAGGAATTGCTCCCGAGGACGCGATTGTTGCCTCATTTATGCTCCCAAGAAGACGGACGGTCGGTACGGGGGAGGCCGGTCGTGGACCTGGCCGGGGTTGCGCAACGACCGGCCTCCCCCGTACCTGAAGTAAGCGCTGTCACCCGCGCAATCGGTGTTGCGTCGATCCGGGCCGCATGAGCCTCCGATCCAAACAGCGGCGCGCTTGCCTGCTCGCTGCGCCAGGATTTGAGGCGGCGCTGAAGCGTTCGCAGCAGCTTGTCCGGGTACGCGCCCGGATATTCCGCCTGTAACCTCGTCAGGAGTTCGGCGCCGGTTCGCCACGGCTCGGCCTTGAACCACTCCTGCAGCTGTGGGGTCGCCTGAACGAGCGGATCAGGGCGACGACGACCTCGCTTCGCTTTGAGGATCGGCCGGTCCGTCGGTCGAGATGCGCCCTCTTTCTAAGCTGTTCGCAAGCTGGCGAGGAACAAGTCGATCGGCGGTGCCACAGCAATCGAATTGCCCGCCGACTTCAGATCGGCAAGGTCGGCCAGACGTTGCTGTGCAGACCGAATGTCACGCAGCAACGCGACCGGGTCCAAGCTGACGCAGATTTCCTGCAGTCGGGCCCAAACTGCATTGGAGGTACGTGGGTCGGCTGCCAGCCGCTGATGCGGCGTCGTCGGCGCACTGTAAGATTTCCGGACGCGTGCGCCATCGCGCTGTTTTCCGATCAGCTTGAACGACGACTGGAAGAAGTTCACAAACAGCCGCGCTGAGCGATAGAGTTTTGCGAGCAACGCGGCCGCCTCGAGCCCTCACAGCAACCGTCGTAATCTGACGCTCTGTGTTTGTCGCGTTCAGCCGTGTCCAGTTGAAGACGTAATGTCCGGAGCCGGACACTGAGGCTCAAGTATTTCGCCGCCGCGGCGCAAAGAGGTGGTTTTTCCCTCTTCAAGTAAGGCCTGCACAACCTCTTTGGTGGCACGTGGATTGCTGTGAGACGGTGAGGATCCATAGGACGATAGCGGTCCCGCAGTCGGCCCCGCGCCACAAATTCAGAGGAATCTTGTTCGATTGATTCTCACTGCGATAGACGCTGCACGGTTAAGTGCGATCCCGCCAAATGAGGCGCTGCCGCGTCCTTCGGGGATGCCGCTGTCGTTGTTCGCGCTGGATAACTCTCAAGACTGGTCGGAGTCGATTAGCATTCAGCGCGGCAACTCCCGAGCAAATCCTGACCAGTGTGACAGGCTTAGGTCGCTATGTGGCGGGCGCCTTGGCCGGGAACTGCATGCATTGGCTGAGGGGTGAAGATGGCGCATTGGTCTCCTCTGGTGCACCGGGACGCTTGCGAGCCAGGCGATTGGGATAGGCAACGACTTGCAACCTCACCGATCGCTTCTACCGTCTTTGTTGGTAGTGGTACGCTAGCTATTAGGTGCGCGCAGCTAGCAAGGGAGATGGGCCACGACATCCGCGCGGCGCTGTGTGCCGACGCCACATTCGCCGAGTGGGCCGCTCGCGCCAATATCCTGTGTGTTGGGAGCGTTGAAGAGCTCTCCACGTTGCTGAAGACCGAACCGGTGGCGTGGATTTTCTCCGTTGCCAACCCGTTCATATTGCCGCCGGATGTGTTTGGGCGAGCGCGTCGAGGCGCTTTCAATTACCACGACGGTCCGTTGCCACGATATGCGGGAACTCACGCGACGTCTTGGGCGCTGCTGGCCCAAGAGACCGAACATGGCATCACGTGGCATCGTATCGATCATCGGGTTGATGCTGGTGACCTGGTGGTGCAACGCCAAGTCTTGATTGCGCCCAGCGATACGGCGTTAACCCTGAACCTCAAATGTTATGAAGCCGCGATCGAGGGCTTTGGCGAGCTGTTAACTCGCCTAACAAATGGAGAGCTCAGTGCCCGTCCGCAGGCGCTAGCGGACCGAAGCGTTTTTCCGAAACGTCGACGCCCAGATGCTGCGGGCTGTCTGCGATGGGATCGATCCGCGCAAGATCTGTCAGCGATGACACGCGCCTTAGACTTTGGGCCGTATCATTCCAATCCGTTGTGTCTGTCCAAGGCTCTTGTAGCCGATGGCGTTGTCGCCGTCAGGTGCTTGGAGGCGGCGGCTGGACGCTCGGGTTTTCCGGTAGGGTCCCTGGTTGAAATCCACCCCAGCCACTGGCGTGTGGCGACCGGTACAGAGGATGTCGATGTTTGGTTTGGCAGCTCGGATGGTCGGGCTTTGGACGCGCGGGCGCTGGCGAGGCGCTCTGATCTCGATGTAGGCGATCGCCTCCCGATTCTAAGCGATGACGAGGCGCGGAGCATAACTGTTACGCATGAAATGTTGGCGCCTCGGGAAAGTTTTTGGCGACAGCGGCTTGAGCAATTTAACATATTGCAGCTTCCTTTTCTGTCGTCTCCACAAGCTGTGGCTCCCCCGAGGTGGCAGTCGAGTTCATGGCTCATTCCAAGTGCTTTGGCTGAGCTGTCCCCCAGTGATCGCACGGAATATCTACTGAGCGCTTGGCTGATCTATCTCGCCCGCGTCACGGGAGAATCAGAGCTTCAATTGGGGTGGACTCCCGCAGCGAATGAATCGCGAGTCGGGGTGAAGGCGGTGGAGGTGCTTGTCGCTTCTGTCGTGCCAATGGAAATTATCGTAGATCTCGGTCATGATTTTGCAGAGGTGCGCAGGGCGGTGGCGGCGGAGTGCGCTCAGCTGAGGGAGCACGATAGCTTTGCGCGGGATCTTATCGCGCGCTACCCAACGTTGCGGGGTGCGGAGGCGCTACGATCGCGCCGTCCCTGGCCGATTGGCGTTACGGTTACTGCAAATAGCGGGTCTGCCGCTGGTGATCTTGCGTCAAGCCCGATTTTTGAGACGCCCCTATCCGGTGATTTGCTGACGTTTGAGGTTTGCGTTCTGGAAGGGAGCTTTCGATGGCACTTTGATGCAGGTCGCTTGGCGCCCAAGCAGATCGACCGCATGACGCAGCATTTGCAAAATTTGTTGTGTGCTGTGATGGCCGATGCGCAGCAGCCGGTAGGACGAATTGGGCTCTTGTCGTCCGCTGAGCGGGCGTATCTGTTGGAGGAGCTGAACCGGACGGCGGCGCCGTATCCTGAGCAGCAGTGCATCCATCAGCTGTTTGAGGCGCAGGTGCGCCAGGCGCCGGACGCGGTGGCGGTGGTCGATGCGGACGAACGCTTAAGCTATGGCGAACTCAATGCGCGGGCCAACCGCTTGGCGCATCATCTGATCGGGCTCGGGGTGAGGCCGGATCAGCCGGTCGCGATCTGCCTTGCGCGCCGCGTGGCGATGGTGGTGGGGCTGTTGGCGATCCTGAAGGCGGGCGGGGCGTACCTGCCGCTGGATCCGGCCTATCCGTCGGCGCGGCTGCGCCAGGTGCTCGACGATGCGGCGCCGCGTCTGCTGCTGGCCGATGCGGCGGGACGATCGGCGCTGGGCGGCGATGCGCTGGTGGATGTGACGGTGGTCGATCTGGAGACGCCGACCCCGGCCTGGGCGGAGCTGCCGGCCGCGAACCCGGACCCGCGCGCCATCGGCCTGACCTCGCGCCATCTCGCCTACGTGATCTACACCTCGGGATCATCAGGCACGCCCAAGGGCGTCATGGTCGAGCATCGGGGATTGGTCAATCTGGGGTTGGCTCAGATCGTGCTTTTTGGCGCTTGTTCCAATAGTAGAGTCGTGCAGTTCGCCTCCTTTGGTTTTGATGCAAGTGCTTCAGAGCTTGTCATGGCGTTTGGCTCAGGAGCCGCATTGCACTTGCCTGCGGGTGAGATCCGTCAATCGACTAAAGAGCTATCGGATTATCTGCGAAACGAAGCCATCACGCATGCGACGTTGCCTCCAGCATTGCTTCAGGGAGGCCAGCATCTGGAATATTTGGCGTCGCAACTTCTCGTTCTTGCTGGAGAGCTCCCGAAGGCCGAACTTATCCGAGCCCTGCCTGCAGCATCTATTGTCAACGCCTATGGACCTACCGAAGCAACAGTCTGCGCGACGACCTGGAGCTGCCCGGATGATTTTGATGGCGCAGTTGTCCCGATCGGCCGCCCGATTGCGAACACGCGGGTGTACCTGCTCGACGCTCATGGTGCGCCGGTTCCGTTTGGCGCGGTGGGGGAGCTTTACATCGGCGGCGCGGGGGTGGCGCGTGGCTATCTGAACCGGCCTGAGCTGACCGCGGAGCGGTTTTTGGAAGATCCGTTCAGCACTGAGCCCGGGGCGCGGATGTACCGGAGCGGGGATCTGGCGCGGTACTTGCCGGACGGCAATCTGGCGTTCTTGGGCCGCAACGACGACCAGGTGAAGATCCGCGGCTTCCGGATCGAGCCGGGCGAGATCGCGGCGCGGCTGGTCGAGCATGCGTGGGTCGACGATGCGGTGGTGGTGGCGCAACCGGATCGCACCGGCGAGCCGCGGCTGGTCGCCTATGTGGTCGCGGCGGCCGAGCTTGCCGGCGAAGCTGAGGGATCTGAGCTTGCCGCCACCTTGCGCACGCACTTAAGTGCGCGATTGCCGGACTACATGGTGCCGGCTGCGTTTGTGCAGCTGGCGGCACTGCCGCTGACACCGAACGGCAAGCTGGACCGCAAAGGGCTGCCGGCGCCGGACGATGCGGCCTATGCGCGCGCCGCCTACGAGGCGCCACAAGGCGAGATCGAGACCGCGCTGGCGACGATCTGGACGGAGCTTCTGGGGCTCGAGCGGGTCGGGCGGCACGACCACTTCTTCGCACTGGGCGGCCACTCGCTGCTGGCGGTGCAGCTGATCGAGCGTCTGCGGCGGCGGTCGCTGGGGGTGGAGGTGCGGACCCTGTTCGCCACGCCGGTGCTGGCGGATCTGGCGGCGAGCCTGGGCAGCCATCGCGAGGTGGCGGTCCCGGCCAACGCGATCACCGAACAGAGCACGGCGATCACGCCGCAGATGCTGCCGCTGATTGAGCTGGCGCAGGGCGACATCGACCGGATCGTCGCCACGGTGCCCGGCGGCGTCGGCAACATCCAGGACATTTATGGCTTGTCGCCGCTGCAGGACGGCATCCTGTTCCATCATCTGCTCGCCCGCCAAGGCGATCCGTATCTGCTGGTCAGTCAGATGGCGTTTGCCGACCGCGGGCTGTTGGAGCGCTATCTTGCCGCGGTTCAGCGCGTGGTGGACCGGCACGATATCCTGAGGACGTCGTTTGTCTGGGAGGGCCTGTCGCGCCCGGCCCAGGTGGTGTGGCGGAACGCGCCACTCGATGTGAGCGAGGTTGAGCTGGAGGGCTCTGGTGGTGCCGGCCCCGCGCAGCTCCGGCTCAGGTTTGATCCGCGCCAGCACCGCATCGATCTTGGCCGGGCGCCGCTGCTGCGGTTTGTGATTGCCCGCGAGCCCGGCAGCGGGCGCTGGCTGGTCTTGCAGCTGCAGCATCATTTGATCGGGGATCACACCACGCTGGAGGTGATGCATGCCGAGGTTCAGGCCATGCTCGAGGGACGTGAGCATGAGCTGACAGCCCCGCAGCCGTTCCGCAATCTGGCGGCGCAGGCGCGCCTGGGCGTTGATGCCAAGGCGCATGAAGAGTTCTTCCGGACGATGCTGGGGGACATCGACGAGCCGACCACGCCGTTCGGCTTGAGCGAGGTCCGCGGCGACGGCAGCGGGATCAGCGAGGCACGGCGGATGCTGCCGCAGGCGCTCAATGCGCGATTGCGCCGGCAGGCGCGGCGGCTGGGGGTGAGCCTGGCGAGCCTGTGCCATCTGGCCTGGGGGCAGGTGGTGGCGCGCAGCAGCGGCCGCGAGCAGGTGGTGTTCGGCACGGTGCTGTTCGGCCGCCTGCATGGCGGCGCCGGCGCCGACCGCACCATGGGCCTGTTCATCAACACGCTGCCGCTGCGGCTTGATCTCGACGGGACCGGGGTCGCGGCGAGCGTGCGGACCACGCACGCCCGGCTGGCCGAGCTGCTCGCACATGAACATGCCTCGCTGGCGCTGGCGCAACGCTGCAGCGGGGTTGCGGCGCCGGCGCCGCTGTTCAGTTCGCTGTTGAACTACCGCCACACCACGCCAGCGGCCATCTCCGGTTCTGGACCGAATGATGGGCTGGCGGGGATGGCATGGCTGGGCGGGGAGGAGCGCACCAACTATCCGCTGACCTTGTCGGTGGAGGATTTTGGCGAGGCGCTCGGGCTGACGACGCAGGTGGCGGAACCCGTCTCAGCGGATCGGGTCTGCGGCTACATGCAGCGCGCGCTCGAGCAGCTGGCGGAGGCGCTGGAGCGGGCGCCGAACACGCCGGTGCGGGCGCTGGACATCCTGCCACCTGGCGAGCGCGCGTATCTGTTGGAGGAGCTGAACCGGACGGCGGCGCCGTATCCCGAGCAGCAGTGCATCCATCAGCTGTTTGAAGCGCAGGTGCGCCAAGCGCCGGATGCGGTGGCGGTGGTCGATGCGGAGGCGCGCGTCAGCTATGGCGAGCTCAATGCGCGGGCCAACCGCCTGGCGCATCATCTGATCGGGCTCGGGGTGAGGCCGGATCAGCCGGTGGCGATCTGCCTTGCGCGCCGCGTGGCGATGGTGGTGGGGCTGTTGGCGATCCTCAAGGCGGGCGGGGCGTATCTGCCGCTGGATCCGGCCTATCCGTCGGCGCGGCTGCGCCAGGTGCTCGACGATGCGGCGCCGCGTCTGCTGCTGGCCGATGCGGCGGGACGATCGGCGCTGGGCGGCGATGCGCTGATGGATCTGACGGTGGTCGATCTCGAGACGCCGACCCCGGCCTGGGCGGAGCTGCCGGCCGCGAACCCGGACCCGCGCGCCCTCGGCCTGACCTCGCGCCATCTCGCCTACGTGATCTACACCTCGGGATCATCAGGCACGCCCAAGGGCGTCATGGTCGAGCATCGGGGATTGGCAAATCATACAATCTGGCAGGCGGATCGATTCCAGTTCGCTGCCCACGACATTTTCTTGCAGCGAACCTCCCCCTCTTTTGATGCTGCGGTTTGGGAGCTATGGACACCTTTGTCGATCGGGGCACGTTCAATTCTTCTTCCTCTCGACCGGCAATTAGATATTCGAACAATTTTGGGTCTGCTGGGTAAGTACCGAGTGACGGTTCTGCAATTGGTTCCGTCGCTTCTTTCAGCATTGCTTGGGATCACTGACGTTGAGCAAAAAGAAATCGATTGTCTGCGCTACATATTCTGTGGTGGAGAGCTCCTCAGAAACGGGTTAGCCGCTAAATGGCTGCAATTGGCATCGACAGCACTTGTCAACCTCTATGGACCCACTGAGGCGACGATTGACGCGACAGCTTGGTTTTACCGAGCTGGATTTGATGGCGCAGTTGTCCCGATCGGCCGCCCGATTGCGAACATGCGGATCTACCTGCTCGACGCTCATGGTGCGCCGGTTCCGTTTGGCGCGGTGGGGGAGCTTTACATCGGCGGCGCGGGGGTGGCGCGTGGCTATCTGAACCGGCCTGAGCTGACCGCGGAGCGGTTTTTGGAAGATCCGTTCAGCACTGAGTCCGGGGCGCGGATGTACCGGAGCGGGGATCTGGCGCGGTATCTGCCGGACGGCAATCTGGCGTTCTTGGGCCGCAACGACGACCAGGTGAAGATCCGCGGCTTCCGGATCGAGCCGGGCGAGATCGCGGCGCGGCTGGTCGAGCATGCGTGGGTCGACGATGCGGTGGTGGTGGCGCAACCGGATCGCACCGGCGAGCCGCGGCTGGTCGCCTATGTGGTCGCGGCGGCCGAGCTTGCCGGCGAAGCTGAGGGATCTGAGCTCGCCGGCACGTTGCGCACGCACTTAAGTGCGCGATTGCCGGACTACATGGTGCCGGCTGCGTTTGTGCAGCTGGCGGCACTGCCGCTGACACCGAACGGCAAGCTGGACCGCAAAGGGCTGCCGGCGCCGGACGATGCGGCCTATGCGCGCGCCGCCTACGAGCCGCCACAAGGCGAGATCGAGACCGCGCTGGCCAAGCTCTGGGCCGAGCTTCTCGGTGTGGAGCGGGTCGGGCGGCACGACCACTTCTTCGCACTGGGCGGCCACTCGCTGTTGGCGGTGCAGCTGATCGAGCGTCTGCGGCGGCGGTCGCTGGGGGTGGAGGTGCGGACCCTGTTCGCCACGCCGGTGCTGGCGGATCTGGCGGCGAGCCTGGGCAGCCATCGCGAGGTGGCGGTCCCGGCCAACGCGATCACCGAACAGAGTACGGCGATCACGCCGCAGATGCTGCCGCTGATTGAGCTGGCGCAGGGCGACATCGACCGGATCGTCGCCACGGTGCCCGGCGGCGTCGGCAACATCCAGGACATTTATGGCTTGTCGCCGCTGCAGGACGGCATCCTGTTCCATCATCTGCTCGCCAGCCAAGGCGATCCGTATCTGCTGGTCAGTCAGATGGCGTTTGCCGACCGCGGGCTGTTGGAGCGCTATCTTGCCGCGGTTCAGCGCGTGGTGGACCGGCACGATATTCTGCGCACCTCGTTTGTCTGGGAGGGCCTGTCGCGCCCGGCCCAGGTGGTGTGGCGGAACGCGCCACTCGATGTGAGCGAGGTTGAGCTGGAGGGCTCTGGTGGTGCCGGCCCCGCGCAGCTTAAGGATCGGTTTGATCCGCGCCGGCACCGCATCGATCTTGGCCGGGCGCCGCTGCTGCGGTTTGTGATTGCCCGCGAGCCCGGCAGCGGGCGCTGGCTGGTCTTGCAGCTGCAGCATCATTTGATCGGGGATCACACCACGCTGGAGGTGATGCATGCCGAGGTTCAGGCCATGCTCGAGGGACGTGAGCATGAGCTGACAGCCCCGCAGCCGTTCCGCAATCTGGCGGCGCAGGCGCGCCTGGGCGTTGATGCCAAGGCGCATGAAGAGTTCTTCCGGACGATGCTGGGGGACATCGACGAGCCGACCACGCCGTTCGGCTTGAGCGAGGTCCGCGGCGACGGCAGCGGGATCAGCGAGGCACGGCGGATGCTGCCGCAGGCGCTCAATGCGCGATTGCGCCGGCAGGCGCGGCGGCTGGGGGTGAGCCTGGCGAGCCTGTGCCATCTGGCCTGGGGGCAGGTGGTGGCGCGCAGCAGCGGCCGCGAGCAGGTGGTGTTCGGCACGGTGCTGTTCGGCCGCCTGCATGGCGGCGCCGGCGCCGACCGCACCATGGGCCTGTTCATCAACACGCTGCCGCTGCGGCTTGATCTCGACGGGACCGGGGTCGCGGCGAGCGTGCGGACCACGCACGCCCGGCTGGCCGAGCTGCTCGCACATGAACATGCCTCGCTGGCGCTGGCGCAGCGCTGCAGCGGGGTTGCGGCGCCGGCGCCGCTGTTCAGTTCGCTGTTGAACTACCGCCACACCGCGCCGGCGGCCATCTCCGGTTCTGGACCGAATGATGGGCTGGCGGGGATGGCATGGCTGGGCGGGGAGGAGCGCACCAACTATCCGCTGACCTTGTCGGTGGAGGATTTTGGCGAGGCGCTCGGGCTGACGACGCAGGTGGCGGAACCCGTCTCAGCGGATCGGGTCTGCGGCTACATGCAGCGCGCGCTCGAGCAGCTGGCGGAGGCGCTGGAGCGGGCGCCGAACACGCCGGTGCGGGCGCTGGACATCCTGCCACCTGGCGAGCGCGCGTATCTGTTGGAGGAGCTGAACCGGACGGCGGCGCCGTATCCCGAGCAGCAGTGCATCCATCAGCTGTTTGAAGCGCAGGTGCGCCAAGCGCCGGATGCGGTGGCGGTGGTCGATGCGGACGAACGCTTAAGCTATGGCGAGCTCAATGCGCGGGCCAACCGCTTGGCGCATCACCTGATCGGGCTCGGGGTGAGGCCGGATCAGCCGGTGGCGATCTGCCTTGCGCGCCGCGTGGCGATGGTGGTGGGGCTGTTGGCGATCCTCAAGGCGGGCGGGGCGTACCTGCCGCTGGATCCGGCCTATCCGGCGGCGCGGCTGCGGCAGGTGCTCGACGATGCGGCGCCGCGTCTGCTGCTGGCCGATGCGGCGGGACGATCGGCGCTGGGCGGCGATGCGCTGGCGGATGTGACGGTGGTCGATCTCGAGACGCCGACCCCGGCCTGGGCGGAGCTGCCGGCCGCGAACCCGGACCCGCGCGCCATCGGCCTGACCTCGCGCCATCTCGCCTATGTGATCTACACCTCAGGCTCCACCGGAACGCCCAAGGGCGTCATGGTCGAGCATCGGGGATTGGTCAATCTGGAGTTGGCTCAGAACGTGCTTTTTGGCGCTTGTTCCAATAGTAGAGTCGTGCAGTTCGCCTCCTTTGGTTTTGATACAAGTGTTTCAGAGCTTGTCATGGCGTTTGGCTCAGGAGCCGCATTGCACTTGCCTGCGGGTGAGATCCGTCAATCGACTAAAGAGCTATCGGACTATCTGCGAAACGAAGCCATCACGCATGCGACGTTGCCTCCAGCATTGCTTCAGGGAGGCCAGCATCTGGAATATTTGGCGTCGCAACTTCTCGTTCTTGCTGGAGAGCTCCCGAAGGCCGAACTTATCCGAGCCCTGCCTGCAGCATCTATTGTCAACGCCTATGGACCTACCGAAGCAACAGTCTGCGCGACGACCTGGAGCTGCCCGGATGATTTTGATGGCGCAGTTGTCCCGATCGGCCGCCCGATTGCGAACACGCGGGTGTACCTGCTCGACGCTCATGGTGCGCCGGTTCCGTTTGGCGCGGTGGGGGAGCTTTACATCGGCGGCGCGGGGGTGGCGCGTGGCTATCTGAACCGGCCTGAGCTGACCGCGGAGCGGTTTTTGGAAGATCCGTTCAGCACTGAGCCCGGGGCGCGGATGTACCGGAGCGGGGATCTGGCGCGGTACTTGCCGGACGGCAATCTGGCGTTCTTGGGCCGCAACGACGACCAGGTGAAGATCCGCGGCTTCCGGATCGAGCCGGGCGAGATCGCGGCGCGGCTGGTCGAGCATGCGTGGGTCGACGATGCGGTGGTGGTGGCGCAACCGGATCGCACCGGCGAGCCGCGGCTGGTCGCCTATGTGGTCGCGGCGGCCGAGCTTGCCGGCGAAGCTGAGGGATCTGAGCTTGCCGCCACCTTGCGCACGCACTTAAGTGCGCGATTGCCGGACTACATGGTGCCGGCTGCGTTTGTGCAGCTGGCGGCACTGCCGCTGACACCGAACGGCAAGCTGGACCGCAAAGGGCTGCCGGCGCCGGACGATGCGGCCTATGCGCGCGCCGCCTACGAGGCGCCACAAGGCGAGATCGAGACCGCGCTGGCCAAGCTCTGGGCCGAGCTTCTCGGTGTGGAGCGGGTCGGACGGCACGACCACTTCTTCGCACTGGGCGGCCACTCGCTGTTGGCGGTGCAGCTGATGGAGCGTCTGCGGCGGCGGTCGCTGGGGGTGGAGGTGCGGACCCTGTTCGCCACGCCGGTGCTGGCGGATCTGGCGGCGAGCCTGGGCAGCCATCGCGAGGTGGCGGTCCCGGCCAACGCGATCACCGAACAGAGCACGGCGATCACGCCGCAGATGCTGCCGCTGATTGAGCTGGCGCAGGGCGACATCGACCGGATCGTCGCCACGGTGCCCGGCGGCGTCGGCAACATCCAGGACATTTATGGCTTGTCGCCGCTGCAGGACGGCATCCTGTTCCATCATCTGCTCGCCAGCCAAGGCGATCCGTATCTGCTGGTCAGTCAGATGGCGTTTGCCGACCGCGGGCTGTTGGAGCGCTATCTTGCCGCGGTTCAGCGCGTGGTGGACCGGCACGATATTCTGCGCACCTCGTTTGTCTGGGAGGGCCTGTCGCGCCCGGCCCAGGTGGTGTGGCGGAACGCGCCACTCAATGTGACCGAGGTCGAGCTGGAGGGCTCTGGTGGTGCCGGCCCCGCGCAGCTTAAGGATCGGTTTGATCCGCGCCGGCACCGCATCGATCTTGGCCGGGCGCCGCTGCTGCGGTTTGTGATTGCCCGCGAGCCCGGCAGCGGGCGCTGGCTGGTCTTGCAGCTGCAGCATCATTTGATCGGGGATCACACCACGCTGGAGGTGATGCATGCCGAGGTTCAGGCCATGCTCGAGGGACGTGAGCATGAGCTGACAGCCCCGCAGCCGTTCCGCAATCTGGCGGCGCAGGCGCGCCTGGGCGTTGATGCCAAGGCGCATGAAGAGTTCTTCCGGACGATGCTGGGGGACATCGACGAGCCGACCACGCCGTTCGGCTTGAGCGAGGTCCGCGGCGACGGCAGCGGGATCAGCGAGGCACGGCGGATGCTGCCGCAGGCGCTCAATGCGCGATTGCGCCGGCAGGCGCGGCGGCTGGGGGTGAGCCTGGCGAGCCTGTGCCATCTGGCCTGGGGGCAGGTGGTGGCGCGCAGCAGCGGCCGCGAGCAGGTGGTGTTCGGCACGGTGCTGTTCGGCCGCCTGCATGGCGGCGCCGGCGCCGACCGCACCATGGGCCTGTTCATCAACACGCTGCCGCTGCGGCTTGATCTCGACGGGACCGGGGTCGCGGCGAGCGTGCGGACCACGCACGCCCGGCTGGCCGAGCTGCTCGCACATGAACATGCCTCGCTGGCGCTGGCGCAACGCTGCAGCGGGGTTGCGGCGCCGGCGCCGCTGTTCAGTTCGCTGTTGAACTACCGCCACACCGCGCCGGCGGCCATCTCCGGTTCTGGACCGAATGATGGGCTGTCCGGCGTGGCATGGCTGGGCGGGGAGGAGCGCACCAACTATCCGCTGACCTTGTCGGTGGAGGATTTTGGCGAGGCGCTCGGGCTGACGGCGCAGGTGGCGGAACCCGTCTCAGCGGATCGGGTCTGCGGCTACATGCAGCGCGCGCTCGAGCAGCTGGCGGAGGCGCTGGAGCAGGCGCCGAACACGCCGGTGCGGGCGCTGGACATCCTGCCGTCCGCTGAGCGGGCGTATCTGGTGGAGGAGCTGAACCGGACGGCGGCGCCGTATCCCGAGCAGCAGTGCATCCATCAGCTGTTTGAGGCGCAGGTGCGCCAGGCGCCGGACGCGGTGGCGGTGGTCGATGCGGAGGCGCGCGTCAGCTATCGCGAACTCAATGCGCGGGCCAACCGCCTGGCGCATCACCTGATCGGGCGCGGGGTGAGGCCGGATCAGCCGGTGGCGATCTGCCTTGCGCGCCGCGTGGCGATGGTGGTAGGGCTGTTGGCGATCCTCAAGGCGGGCGGGGCGTATCTGCCGCTGGATCCGGCCCATCCGGCGGCGCGGCTGCGCCAGGTGCTCGACGATGCGGCGCCGCCTCTGCTGCTGGCCGATGCGGCGGGACGATCGGCGCTGGGCGGCGATGCGCTGATGGATCTGACGGTGGTCGATCTGGAGACGGCGACGCCGGCCTGGGCGGAGCTGCCGGCCGCGAACCCGGACCCGCGCGCCCTCGGCCTGACCTCGCGCCATCTCGCCTACGTGATCTACACCTCGGGATCATCAGGCACGCCCAAGGGCGTCATGGTCGAGCATCGGGGATTGGTCAATCTTATAGCATGGCATGTGCAAACGTTTTGTCCGCAACCAGAAACCTGCTGTGCGCTCACGGCTGGAGTAGCATTCGATGCCAGCACTTGGGAGCTATGGTCTGCGTTATGTAACCGCAGCACATTGCTGCTCCCGCCCAGAGCGCCGGCAGGAGATCCTCTCCTTTTGCTGCAATGGTGGCGTGATCAATCGCTGGACTCCGCCTTTTTGATCACGCCGCTCGCCACGATTGCGTTAGAAGATAAGCTGGTAAATCCCACATTGGAGTACTTGCTTGTTGGCGGGGATCGTCTCCAGCGTGTGCCTGCGCCTCTACCAGCGGCTCTCAAGCTAATAAACAACTACGGCCCTACTGAAGTGACGGTCGTGGCGACCTCGGGACGGCTTTTCGTCGACATTGTGCCGCATATCGGCCGCCCGATTGCGAACACGCGGGTCTATCTCCTTGACGGTCACGGTGCGCCGGTTCCGTTTGGCGCGGTGGGGGAGCTTTACATCGGCGGCGCGGGGGTGGCGCGTGGCTATCTGAACCGGCCTGAGCTGACCGCGGAGCGGTTTTTGGAAGATCCGTTCAGCACTGAGCCCGGGGCGCGGATGTACCGGAGCGGGGATCTGGCGCGGTACTTGCCGGACGGCAATCTGGCGTTCTTGGGCCGCAACGACGACCAGGTGAAGATCCGCGGCTTCCGGATCGAGCCGGGCGAGATCGCGGCGCGGCTGGTTGAGCATGCCTCGGTGCGCGACGCGGTGGTGGTGGCGCAACAGGATCGCGCGGGCGAGCAGCGGCTTGTCGCCTATGTCGTTACGACTGCCGAGCACGCCGGCGAAGCTGAGGGGTCTGAACTTGCCGCCACCTTGCGCACGCACTTAAGTGCGCGATTGCCCGACTACATGGTGCCGGCTGCGTTCGTGCACCTGGCGGCACTGCCGCTGACACCGAACGGCAAGCTGGATCGCAAGGCGCTGCTGGCGCCGGCGGATGAGGCGTGCGCGCGCTCCGCCTATGAGGCGCCACAAGGCGAGATCGAGACCGCGCTGGCCAAGCTCTGGGCCGAGCTTCTGGGTGTGAAGCGGGTCGGGCGGCACGACCACTTCTTCGAACTAGGCGGTCACTCACTCTTGGCGGTGCAGCTCTCAAGCCGGCTGTCGCAGGCTGTTGGTGGCGAACTGCCGCTGACGAGGCTGTTTGCCAAACCGGTGCTGGCCGATCTGGCGGAAAGCATGGTCGAGACGATGAGCCGCTGCGGTCCGCAAGACCTCCCGGCCATTGTGGCCGTGTCGCGCGATGCACCGCTTGTGTTGTCGTTTGCGCAGCAGCGGCTGTGGTTTTTGGCGCAGCTGGATCAGGGCAGCACGAACTATCACATGCCGCTGGCCTTGCGGCTGCGCGGCGTGCTCGACCGCAGCGCCTGGCAGCGCAGCCTCGACCGTGTGTTGGCGCGGCATGAGGCGCTGCGCAGTGTCTTTGTCGCCTCGGAGGGTGAACCTTCGGTTGAGATTCTGCCGAAGGATGCGGGGCTGCCGGTTCTGGAGCACGATCTGCGGGACCGGCCGGACGCGGACACCGCGCTGTCGGAGCTGTGCCAGGAAGAGGCGCGCACGCCGTTCGATCTGGTGCGCGGTCCGCTGATCCGCGCGCGTCTGATCCGCACCGCCGACGAGGAGCACGTGTTCCTGCTGACCCAGCATCACATCGTCTCGGATGGCTGGTCGCTGGGTATCTTGGCGCGAGAACTCAGTCAGCTGTACCGGGCGTTCCTGGCCGGACAAGACGATCCGCTGCCGCCGCTTGCGATCCAGTATCCGGACTATGCCGCCTGGCAGCGGCAGTGGCTCTCGGGCGCGCGGCTGCAGGGCCAGGCGCAGTATTGGCGCAACGCCCTGACAGGCGCTCCGGCCCGTCTGGCATTGCCGACGGACCGGCCGCGGCCGGCGCAACAGTCGTTTGCCGGAGCCACTGTGCCTGTGGTGATCGATGCGAATTTGACGCGAGACTTGAAGCGGCTGAGCCGGCGGCATGGCACGACATTGTTCATGACGGTGCTGGCGGCGTGGGCGGCGGTGCTGTCACGTCTGTCGGGGCAGGACGACCTTGTGATCGGGGTGCCGAGCGCCAATCGCGGTCGGTACGAGATCGAACAGTTGATCGGCTTCTTCGTCAACACCCTGGCGCTGCGGCTCGACCTGTCGGGCGCGCCGAGCGTGGCAGAGCTGTTGCAGCGGACGCGGCGTACGGCCTTAGGGGCACAGGAGCATCAGGACCTGCCGTTTGAGCAGGTGGTCGAGCTCGTGCAGCCGCCACGGCATCTTGATCACACGCCGCTGTTCCAGGTGATGTTGGCCTGGCAGAACAACGCCGCTCAGTCCTTCGACCTTCCGGGGCTGAGCGTGGCGGCGGCGGCGGACGGGTACGATCAGGTCAAGTTTGATCTGGAATTGAACCTGCGCGAGCATGGCGAGGTGATCGCCGGAACGCTGGGCTATGCCACGGCGCTGTTCGATCAGGCGACGATCGAGCGGCAGCGTGGCTATCTGCTGGCGCTGCTGCGGGCGATGGTGGCCGATGCAGAGCAGCCGGTCAGCCGGATTGAGCTGCTGTCGTCCGCTGAGCGCGCTTACCTCCTGGAGGAGCTGAACCGGACGGCGGCGCCGTATCCTGAGCAGCAGTGCATCCATCAGCTGTTTGAGGCGCAGGTGCGCCAAGCGCCGGACGCGGTGGCGGTGGTCGATGCGGAGGCGCGCGTCAGCTATCGCGAGCTCAATGCGCGGGCCAACCGCCTGGCGCATCACCTGATCGGGCGCGGGGTGACGCCGGATCAGCCGGTGGCGATCTGCCTTGCGCGCAGCGTGGCGATGGTGGTGGGGCTGTTGGCGATCCTCAAGGCCGGCGGCGCCTATCTGCCGCTCGATCCGGTCTATCCGGCGGCGCGGCTGCGTCAGGTTCTCGACGATGCGGCGCCGCGTCTGCTGCTGGCCGATGCGGCGGGACGCGCCGCGCTGGGCGATGTGGGCGTTGATGTGACCGTGCTCGATCTCGAGACGCCGACACCGGCGTGGGCAAACCTGCCGGCGTCGGATCCGGATGTGCGCGCGCTCGGCCTGACCTCGCGCCATCTCGCCTATGTGATCTACACCTCGGGCTCGTCCGGCACGCCCAAAGCGGCACAGAATGAGCATCGGGCCATTATCAACCGCCTGATCTGGATGCAAAGAGCCTATGCTCTCAAAGCAACCGATGTCGTGTTGCAGAAGACGCCATTTGGCTTTGATGTCTCGGCCTGGGAGGTCTTCTGGACGCTGCTTGAAGGCGCGACCCTGGTGCTGGCGCCTCCGGATGCGCACAAAGACCCCGATGCATTGGTGGACTTGATCATCAGCCACCGCATCACCACGGCTCACTTCGTACCATCGATGCTGGTCAGCTTTATCGATGCGAAGTGTGTTGACCGCTGCACCTCGCTGCGGCGTGTTTTATGCAGCGGCGAAGCGCTTCCTGCCGCCAGTGTGCAGAAGGTTCGGCGCGTATTGCCTTGGACGGGCCTGCACAATCTCTACGGTCCGACGGAAGCTGCGATCGACGTGACAGCGTGGAATTGCCCGGATGATTTTGATGGCGCCGTTGTCCCGATCGGCCGCCCGATTGCGAACACGCAGGTGTACCTGCTCGACGCTCATGGTGCGCCGGTTCCGTTTGGCGCGGTGGGGGAGCTTTACATCGGCGGCGCGGGGGTGGCGCGTGGCTATCTGAACCGGCCTGAGCTGACCGCGGAGCGGTTTTTGGAAGATCCGTTCAGCACTGAGCCCGGGGCGCGGATGTACCGGAGCGGGGATCTGGCGCGGTATCTGCCGGACGGCAATCTGGCGTTCTTGGGCCGCAACGACGACCAGGTGAAGATCCGCGGCTTCCGGATCGAGCCGGGCGAGATCGCGGCGCGGCTGGTTGAGCATGCCTCGGTGCGCGACGCGGTGGTGGTGGTGGCGCAACAGGATCGCGCGGGCGAGCCGCGTCTTGTCGCCTATGTGGTGTGCGCGCCCGAGGCGGGATCGGATGGGCTGAATGGAAGCGAGCTTGCCGCTACCTTGCGCGCGCACTTAAGTGCGCGATTGCCCGACTACATGGTGCCGGCTGCGTTCGTGCACCTTGCGGCGCTGCCGCTGACACCGAACGGCAAGCTGGACCGCAAAGGGCTGCCGGCGCCGGACGATGAGGCGTATGCGCGCGCCGCTTATGAGCCGCCGCGGGGCGAGATCGAGACGGCGCTGGCGACGATCTGGACGGAGCTTCTGGGGCTCGAGCGGGTCGGGCGGCACGACCACTTCTTCGCACTGGGCGGCCACTCGCTGCTGGCGGTGCAGCTGATCGAGCGTCTGCGGCGGCGGTCGCTGGGGGTGGAGGTGCGGACCCTGTTCGCCACGCCGGTGCTGGCGGATCTGGCGGCGAGCCTGGGCAGCCATCGCGAGGTGGCGGTCCCGGCCAACGCGATCACCGAACAGAGCACGGCGATCACGCCGCAGATGCTGCCGCTGATTGAGCTGGCGCAGGGCGACATCGACCGGATCGTCGCCACGGTGCCCGGCGGCGTCGGCAACATCCAGGACATTTATGGCTTGTCGCCGCTGCAGGACGGCATCCTGTTCCATCATCTGCTCGCCCGCCAAGGCGATCCGTATCTGCTGGTCAGTCAGATGGCGTTTGCCGACCGCGGGCTGTTGGAGCGCTATCTTGCCGCGGTTCAGCGCGTGGTGGACCGGCACGATATCCTGAGGACGTCGTTTGTCTGGGAGGGCCTGTCGCGCCCGGCCCAGGTGGTGTGGCGGAACGCGCCACTCGATGTGAGCGAGGTTGAGCTGGAGGGCTCTGGTGGTGCCGGCCCCGCGCAGCTCCGGCTCAGGTTTGATCCGCGCCAGCACCGCATCGATCTTGGCCGGGCGCCGCTGCTGCGGTTTGTGATTGCCCGCGAGCCCGGCAGCGGGCGCTGGCTGGTCTTGCAGCTGCAGCATCATTTGATCGGGGATCACACCACGCTGGAGGTGATGCATGCCGAGGTTCAGGCCATGCTCGAGGGACGTGAGCATGAGCTGACAGCCCCGCAGCCGTTCCGCAATCTGGCGGCGCAGGCGCGCCTGGGCGTTGATGCCAAGGCGCATGAAGAGTTCTTCCGGACGATGCTGGGGGACATCGACGAGCCGACCACGCCGTTCGGCTTGAGCGAGGTCCGCGGCGACGGCAGCGGGATCAGCGAGGCACGGCGGATGCTGCCGCAGGCGCTCAATGCGCGATTGCGCCGGCAGGCGCGGCGGCTGGGGGTGAGCCTGGCGAGCCTGTGCCATCTGGCCTGGGGGCAGGTGGTGGCGCGCAGCAGCGGCCGCGAGCAGGTGGTGTTCGGCACGGTGCTGTTCGGCCGCCTGCATGGCGGCGCCGGCGCCGACCGCACCATGGGCCTGTTCATCAACACGCTGCCGCTGCGGCTTGATCTCGACGGGACCGGGGTCGCGGCGAGCGTGCGGACCACGCACGCCCGGCTGGCCGAGCTGCTCGCACATGAACATGCCTCGCTGGCGCTGGCGCAACGCTGCAGCGGGGTTGCGGCGCCGGCGCCGCTGTTCAGTTCGCTGTTGAACTACCGCCACACCACGCCAGCGGCCATCTCCGGTTCTGGACCGAATGATGGGCTGGCGGGGATGGCATGGCTGGGCGGGGAGGAGCGCACCAACTATCCGCTGACCTTGTCGGTGGAGGATTTTGGCGAGGCGCTCGGGCTGACGACGCAGGTGGCGGAACCCGTCTCAGCGGATCGGGTCTGCGGCTACATGCAGCGCGCGCTCGAGCAGCTGGCGGAGGCGCTGGAGCGGGCGCCGAACACGCCGGTGCGGGCGCTGGACATCCTGCCACCTGGCGAGCGCGCGTATCTGTTGGAGGAGCTGAACCGGACGGCGGCGCCGTATCCCGAGCAGCAGTGCATCCATCAGCTGTTTGAAGCGCAGGTGCGCCAAGCGCCGGATGCGGTGGCGGTGGTCGATGCGGAGGCGCGCGTCAGCTATGGCGAGCTCAATGCGCGGGCCAACCGCCTGGCGCATCATCTGATCGGGCTCGGGGTGAGGCCGGATCAGCCGGTGGCGATCTGCCTTGCGCGCCGCGTGGCGATGGTGGTGGGGCTGTTGGCGATCCTCAAGGCGGGCGGGGCGTATCTGCCGCTGGATCCGGCCTATCCGTCGGCGCGGCTGCGCCAGGTGCTCGACGATGCGGCGCCGCGTCTGCTGCTGGCCGATGCGGCGGGACGATCGGCGCTGGGCGGCGATGCGCTGATGGATCTGACGGTGGTCGATCTCGAGACGCCGACCCCGGCCTGGGCGGAGCTGCCGGCCGCGAACCCGGACCCGCGCGCCCTCGGCCTGACCTCGCGCCATCTCGCCTACGTGATCTACACCTCGGGATCATCAGGCACGCCAAAGGGCGTCATGGTCGAGCATCGGGGGATGACCAATTATCTGTACTGGGCCTGTCATGCCTACGATTCCAGATCATCCTCCGTGGTCTCCTCTCCTCTGGCCTTCGATGCAACAGTTACCAGCCTGTTTGCACCTTTGATCTGTGGTGGCCATGCAGATCTTATGATGGAGGGACAAGAGGTCGAGGGGCTAAAAGCAAAGATCAGCGCGGAATGCGGGACAATCAAGATCACCCCGAGCCATCTGGATGCTCTTGGGCAACAGATGCTGGCGGACTCCGCTGCCAGCCAAGTTGAATCATTTATTATCGGCGGTGAAGCGCTGTCGCATTCAACAGTTGAGTTGTGGCGCAGGATCCAGCCCAGGGCCCGAATGGTGAATGAATATGGCCCAACCGAAACAGTTGTCGGTTGTATCTTTTATGACGTTCCGACAGAAATGGCTGTATCTGCGAACATCCCGATCGGCCGCCCGATTGCGAACACGCAGGTGTACCTGCTCGACGCTCATGGTGCGCCGGTTCCGTTTGGCGCGGTGGGGGAGCTTTACATCGGCGGCGCGGGGGTGGCGCGTGGCTATCTGAACCGGCCTGAGCTGACCGCGGAGCGGTTTTTGGAAGATCCGTTCAGCACTGAGCCCGGGGCGCGGATGTACCGGAGCGGGGATCTGGCGCGGTATCTGCCGGACGGCAATCTGGCGTTCTTGGGCCGCAACGACGACCAGGTGAAGATCCGCGGCTTCCGGATCGAGCCGGGCGAGATCGCGGCGCGGCTGGTTGAGCATGCCTCGGTGCGCGACGCGGTGGTGGTGGTGGCGCAACAGGATCGCGCGGGCGAGCCGCGTCTTGTCGCCTATGTGGTGTGCGCGCCCGAGGCGGGATCGGATGGGCTGAATGGAAGCGAGCTTGCCGCTACCTTGCGCGCGCACTTAAGTGCGCGATTGCCCGACTACATGGTGCCGGCTGCGTTCGTGCACCTTGCGGCGCTGCCGCTGACACCGAACGGCAAGCTGGACCGCAAAGGGCTGCCGGCGCCGGACGATGAGGCGTATGCGCGCGCCGCTTATGAGCCGCCGCGGGGCGAGATCGAGACGGCGCTGGCGACGATCTGGACGGAGCTTCTGGGGCTCGAGCGGGTCGGACGGCACGACCACTTCTTCGAACTGGGCGGTCACTCGCTGCTGGCGGTGCGGTTGCTCAGTCGAGCGCTCGATCTTGGGCTGAAGCTCAGCGCCGCCGACCTCTTCCATGCCCCTGTTTTGAAGGAACTTGCATCGAAGGTTGAGTTGCAGCCGCACCGCAGCGCAGCCGGAGTGCTATCCGTTCGTGTAACGGGATCGCAACCGCCACTCTTCTTTGTCCCCACAGGTTTGGGGGATTGTTCCTATGCTGTCAGTTTGGTCAAAGAAATGGACATAGACTGTCCTGTCTATGCTCTGCCATGGCCGTCCTTCGATGAACTTTGTTCACCAACTCTTGAGGCGATAGCCTCGCAACTAATCTCGGCGATCAAAGAGATTCAACCGCAAGGCCCATATCGCTTCGCCGGATATTCCTCAGGGGCATTCTTGGCCTACGCGATTGCCCAGCGCTTACTAAGCCTCGATGAAACTGTGTCATTCATGGCTTTCATCGATGTTACGTTACCTGCAAATCCATTGGGCATGTCGCCAGCCCAAATAGTACTAGGAATGGTGCTAGAATCTCTCGAGCCCTTGGATGATGAGCGGTTCGAAGTGTTGGAGCACTTTGCTAGACAAAGTTCAGTTGCCCAGTTGCTTGAAAAGGCGCAGCAACTTGGGGCGCTATCTCTAGATCGTGATCTCGAAATTGACGCTTTGAGGTGTGCAAGAATTGCCCAATTTCGAAGGGCGCTGCAAGTGTACCAAGTTCCATCCCTGCCAGTTGAAATACATCAGTTTTATGCCACAGAGGCAAGTTCGCCCATGCGCGGTTGGGACCAAGTTTTGAGTGCAGCGGCCGTTCATGCTGTGCCAATTCCAGGCAACCACATGACGATGATGAGTGCTCCAGAGAACCGCCGAGTTCTGGCTCGATCCATATCAGCGGCCTTAAACACCAATTTGGGAGCTTGAATCACAGGCGCGGCCAAGTACGACGACGGCGCTGGAGCGAAAGATCAATCCGACACGGGTTCCGATCGAGCAGAAGGAGAGCATCCGCTGGCTGGAGAATCTACGGCAATCGACCGACCTTCTCGCTGCCCCTGGACGATGCGTTCATATTGGTGATCGCGAGAGCGACATCTATGAGCTGTTTGGCTGGCCAAGGAGGTTGGAACGCATTTTTTGGTGCGAACCTGTGTTGATCGGCTTGCCGGCGGCTTGCCGGGGAGGGCAATCATACAATTGCCGACGAAATGGACGGGGTTACGGTCAAAGGCCTACATCGGATCAAGGTCAAGGACGACAAAGGCGATCCGGATGAAACGCTTCTCGAAATTCGTTTCCGCAAGCTTCGAATTCTGCCGCTGATCGGCAAGCAGAAGAGATATCCCGCACACTCAGTCTGACGGTGATCCATGCTCAGAGCGGGGAAGGCCGAAGCGGCGACAGAAGATCGAGTGGAAGCCCCTCACCGATCTCCCGGTCCAATCGCGCAAAGACACCGTCGAAAAGATCGAATGGACGAAGTTTTCCATAATATAAGATCCTCAAATCGGGCTGCAAAGCGGAGGAGTCGAAATTGCGAACCGCTGAGCGTCTGGTCAATCTGATCGAGGTTTTCTGCATCGTGAGTTGGCGCGTCTTCTGGATGACGATGCTCAATCGTTCCTCGCCGAATGCCCTACCGCAAACGGCGCTGACAGATCCTGAAATCAGGCTTCTTGATCATTTGGTGAAAGACAGGGGGGCGCCCGCTTTCGACGAAGCACGCTCTCGCACTATGTCATCAAGATCGCGCGGCTCGGAGGATACTCGGCCCGAGCCAACGATCCGCCTCCAGGAAATACCGTGATCTGGCGGGCACTATCGCGGCTGACCGACATCGAACTGGGAGCCGCGATCGAAGCGGTAATTGAATGATCAGCTTGGCGCTTACGGAAGAGCAGATCGCGCGATCAATTCTCGACGGCACCTGGTGCGCGTGCGCGTCGACCGCAAGGCGACCGCGATCTCGCTGCTAATCTTCATCGGCGTGCGTGCGGACGGTCAGAAAGTGTTGCTCGCGATCAAACGTATCGGCGGCGAGAGCACCGAAGCCTGGCGTGCCGTGCTCGACGATCTCGTCCGGCGCCGGCTGCGGCGGCCCCGAGTTCCTCATCGTCGATGGCGCGCCAAGGCTTGAGGGCGCGTTCGCCGTCGTCTGGGATGGCGCGCCAGCACAGCGCTGCACGGTCCACAAGCACCGCAACCTGTTGGCGCATGCGCCCGAGGGCCTGGATGAGATCACCGCCGATGCCGATTACAACGATATGATATACGCGGCGACGCGCGAGGAGATCGAGGCAGGGCGCAAGGCTTCATCCGCAAATGGCGCCTCAAGCATCGTGCCGTGGCGACAGCCTGCAGGAAGCGGCGATCGGCCTTCACCCCCACAGACCGCCGCCGAGCCAGTGGAAGAGCGCGCGCACAACGGATGAGATGGAAAAGCGATTTTTCATGACCGAGATGACGATTGCGGAATCGCTGCAAGTCCATTCTTTTGTTCGGCCGCGGCCGCGGCCGCGGGTCATTCTTCCGACTCGGCCATTGATCTCGCAGCCGCCGCGTGCAGGGGCGGTCAAGGCTGGTCGCACTTGCGGCCACCGCAAGGCTTGGCCTTGACCGGCCCGCACGGCGGTACGCTGGCGTGGAGCGGGACTGCACTCCTGGCGTGGCTGGAATTTGCCGTCAGCGGCGATTATGGTTGTCGGGCGCGGGCGACCTCGTGGCGTGACGCGTCGGCTGCAAGCGTCACCGGACTGCCTATTTTGTCCTGCCGCGCTGAGGTGCCCGCGCGCCGGTTTTTGGCCGCCGCGGTTTCCACTGCGCCACGAATCGTTCGTAGCCTTGCTCCTCCGCCTGGGCGGCAATCAACATGTCGCGGTCGCGCAGCGCCTTGATATTGTAGGTATAGGCTGGCCCACGCCGGCTGCCTTTCTGTTGCGGATGTCCGGCTTGAAGTTGCATCGCGCGGGTCTTGTTGGCGAGCCGCTCATGCAGATCGCGGATGCCGTCGCTGTCGAGGATCGCGAGGCCAAAGCTTTCGGAGATGCGCCGGGCTTGCGCCGTATCGGGGCAAGCAAGACGGATCATTTCGAACGTGGTGCCCTTGCGAAGGGGGATGACACGGGCGCTGGCGCGAGAGGAACGAGCAGCCGGCACAAGGCGAGAAACAGATGGCGCGGCCATTGATCCGGCGTCGAGAACCGCATCTCAATTGACGGATCTTGCCGACCAAGTTCCGTCAAACGCTCCCGCATACGTTCCAGCGCCGCTTCCGCCGCGAGCCGCTCGCCGGCCGTTGCGGCACCCGCGAAAAGGGTCTCGATCTTCGGTTGAGTTTAAAAAACCACCATTCGGCCATATCGACGTTAAGCTCCCGGGCATCGATATCCACGCCATTCACTCGCCGTGAGGCAAACGAACGCTATCCCTGAACGGCCCAGCTCGACGCTCTTACTCCCAATCAGCACGCAATCACCGTGATTACGCGCCTCGAAATCGCACAGCTAATGCAAGGATTCCTCCGACAAATGGGAGATAAATTCCATTTATGGTTGACTATCGAAAGTCATAGGTTTTTCCAAATTGACAATCTCGGCCTGGAAAAACCCGCTCTGGTCATTCGTCCTGACTTCGACATCTTGAAAATCCAAGAATTCACCAGTTGCCGGCGCATATGATTTGTATACAGCTTCCTTTATTACGAAGATCAATTTTGGACCGAAGCGACTACTGGACCACTCCCTACGCTCTATCTCCGCAGGGGTGCATATGATCGGCAGAAGGTCGGTTCCCAGCGGTTCTTCATCTTCAATGTCCAATCCCAGAGCGAGCACGTTGCTGGAGCGTCCGGCAACCGCTCCGCAATCAGAAGAAGAGTGGGAAATGCTCCCGACGACTCCCGAAGGCCAAAGAGGAGCCCGATCTACTCTCGACAAAATCGGAACGGGAGCGAAACCCAGACGAGGCAACACCTCACAAGCGTGATGCCGTCCCCAGGCGAACTCACGCTGACGATGCAGCGAGACGTTCCCCAACATTTCAGCTTCCGCGGGAAATGGGACGGGAACGGGAGCACCTATCGGTCCGCCCGAAAAGGTTATGTCATACGCCAAAGCTGCGCCGATGACAGCCCCTAACGTCGCAAGCGTTTTCATAGCTGAGGCGAGTCTTTGTTATGGTCAATGTGAAGCTGCAAACTTGAACTGGCTTTGGGGTAGCTAGCCTGAGATCGCGGGCAACTCAAGGTCCCACCGCGCGCCAACGTGGTCGGTCGCCTAGGCATCCAATCAATGAAAAACCGACAGACAGCATCGCTGCAGCCGGCCGCGAGTACGTAATATCCGCTCTCGTGGCCGAATTAGAACCATTTTTCTCAATCAGAGATCTGTTGGGCTTGAACTCGAGCCAGACGTCACTCGAACTGTCAATTTGGAGTAAGATGCCGCGCGTGAACTTTTTCCAGCCAGTAGAAATCTGTTTCCGGAGTGCTTAAGAAGAGCTGGCCGTTGGCTGTAATGGTTGTTGCGAAGATGAAGCTAGAGATATTCTCCTTGCGGGAACGGCCGGATCTGATCCCCTTGGTCTTTTCGAAGGATTTGGATGGTGTATGGCCCGAGTTCATGCGTCACGACGCGACGGCCAAGCTCTATTTTGGCGGATCTGTATTCTTCGACTACCTTGACTACGCTTTTGGAGGACTTGTCGATGGCGAGGTCGTCGGACGCGCATTCGGTGTTCCATTCGCTTTCAACATCGAGGGCCGCACCGAACTGCCGGACGGCGGCTGGGACCAGGTTATACGCTGGGCCCATGAAGACAGGCTTATTGGGCGGACGCCAACCACAATGAGCGCACTAGAAATCGCGCTTGTCCCCAAAGCGAGAGGCATTGGCAATGCGCTGGCGATGATGGATGCGTTGAAGGCATGCGCGAAGAAGCTGGGCTTTGCAGAAGTGTTTGCCCCTGTCCGGCCCAGCCAAAAGCAACTCGGCTCGCGGGTGCCGATGCGCGAGTATATCAAATTGCAGCGTGCCGATGGTTTGCCAATGGACGCATGGTTGCGAACCCACGTTAGTGTCGGAGGCAGAATCGTGAAGATCGCCCCCTATTCCATGACCATCGTTGGGACTATCGCGGAGTGGTCACAATGGACAGGGGCAGTGTTCGAACATTCAGGCCCGGCAGAGGTCGAGGGCGCATTGGTACCAGTGATTGTGTCGGTTGAACAGAATTATGGAGTTTACGTGGAACCGAATGTGTGGGTCCAACACGCATTATGATATCCACGTCCCTCTCTGAACAACGAGGGTAGCGGGATCCGCAGGTCTTTATTCGGCCATGAGGAACGCTGATTTCAGCCTGTGACGAGCTGAAGTCGGACGGGTGAGTTGGGCAAGGATTTGGGACAGCAAAAGACTGAGCCACCGGATCAGACGGCGGAAGATACTATATGCCATGGAGTTCGTAGTCTCTGATGATCATCCGGGCTTGAAGAAGGCGATCGCCGAGGTCCTGTCTGGGGCGTTCTGGCAACGCTCCTATGTGCACTTAAAGAACGCGCTCGACTACGTGCCCCGCAAGGTCGACGACGATTGCCTGCTTGAACTCCGATGGATGTCCGGCCGGCGCGATCTTGCCGAGGTGCGGCGCGATCTGGCCGCCTGGCTTACCAAATGGAGCGGCAAGCATTCCGAGCTCACCGGCTGGGTCGAGGAAAACATTGAGGCGGCGCTGACCTATTTCCGCCCGCCGCTGGCGCACCGCAAACACATGAAGTCGACCAACATGCTGGAACGCCTCAACGAGGAAATCAGGCGGCGCCCCTATGTGGCGCGTATCCCCAATGCCGAGAGCTGCATGCGGCTGGTGCGGGCGCTGGCCGTCGAGGCCTGGCTCGAGGACTATCGTTATCTGAATATGGATCTGCTGAAAGAGCGCCAAAAGGAGGCGTTACGCCCTGCCGCCTGACCATGCTCAGGCCCACCAAGGGGATGGGCCACCCCTCTCCGCCGCCGTCGCTCGCCAGCGCTGCGCTGGGGGCAAGCGAGCGACGGCGGCTCCGAGGGGATGGCTTCGCCGGACCCCACAATCAATTTGCTGAACTTGACGCACACAACTGCACCCTCGGTGCAAGGAGAAGAATTGCTAAGAGCTCTTGACAGGAGACACCCCATACAAGTTGTAGCCGGCGGCTGCGAGGACGGCATTGGCGGCATCGCCCTCGCGGTGCCAGAGATAGTTCCGGCCCATGCGATGTTCAGACTTGAGATGTCCGATGACCGGTTCGTTGGCCGAGCGCCGGCGCAACTCACGTTTGATCTTGGGCGTCACCCGCCGCTTCTGGCCTGATGTGAACACCCTGAACTTGTAATCGGGCGGGGCATTGTCGCCGCGGTAGCTGTGGTCGGCGAAGAGACGTTCGATGGTGTTGCCAATCAGCGCCTCCATGTCCGGGATCACGATTTTAAGCGTGTGGCCGTCATAGGGATTACCGGGCAGCGCCTTCACATGGGCGACGAACTGGCCGCCGCAGGCCGGCGCCAGCGTAGTGGCAACGGACATCTTGACGCCGATCTATGGACCACGCCCGCGTTGCAAGAGGAATCGACAAAGGGATGTAGCGGTCTGCGCCAATCTATCCGGTTTCGATTTGAGGCTGTCGCCCCGAGCCATTATGGATATCCGCCCACTTCCGTCCTCAATAACTCGCCGGCCTCAAGAAGGGCCATGGCGTCGAACCAGGCTTCAGAAGTGTCGGTGCAACCGTTCCTCCATTCGTCCTTTCCGTCTCGCAAACCTCGGCGGGATAGTGTGCTATTCCGATCGGATCGTGGATCTTCCTTCCCGGGTCGGACGTCCTTATGCAGCGTGGCCCAGGAAACTCGCTTCGTAGTCACGGCCTTTTGCGAGCATGCTCCAGGCCATGCGCGCGAGTTTTGCGGCCAAGGCAACAACCAGTACATTCGAGTGGAGTCGCTTCGATGCTGCCTCCAGCCAGGCTCCGAAGCCGTGCCTGGCCCAGGTTTGGCGCATCAGCAGTACGGCTCTGGCTCCCTGAATGAACAGTGTTCGTGGATAACGGTCGTCGTCGCCCCCGACTGACCAAGATCCCGGTCGAGGGTTCGGATTTGGTCTGGCCTCCAGCCGAGGAGGCCGGCTTTGCTCAACAGATTGTATTGGCGCTCCGTACTCTTCTGGTGGAAGCGGACTTGACCCATTGTTGATTGGCGGATGTAGACGTAGGCTTGCCGGCATAGATGTCTGTCGGTGATCTTCGCACTTGTCGTCATCAGGCTCCTCCGGGTCGAACGGCGGGGCGCCGGCTGCAAGGTACGATACGATCATGTCGGCGAGGATGGCGCCAGCCTTGGCAAAATCGAAGGCGACGAGTGCCGGGTCCATAGCGATCTATCCAAGACCCTCGCGACGTCGGAGAAGGTCGGTGTTGCAAGTGATCTCAGATGCCGGCGAATGCAATAAGAATATTCCAACAAGCCGCCGAAGTCGCAGGATTAAGTGCAGGGTGACCATGCTGGTGCCGTGAAACGGCCGCGACCATTGAAAGAGGCTCTTCGCGGCGACGCGATGACTAGCCCACACCTGCACAGCAACAAACGATGCGTCCGCTGCGAAATAAAAAGAAGCTGATTATCTCCGCGCGACGAAAAATAGTTCGTCTTGGACTCGCACGGTCCAAGAATCTTTGAGAGGATTGATCATCAAGCGATGGTGCCAATCAGGAGCTGATGATGCGCAACAACATGTTCGACAAGGTGAGGCATTCGGTTGTGCGCGAGCTTGTCGATGAGTTGTGTTCGTGTCTTTCCTGAGCGGTGTCTCAATGTCCAAGAGCGATCTGACCCGAGATCGCCCTAGCTCCTCGAAATCAACAACCTAAACGGTGGCTAGAACAGCGGCATCGGCACTCACTCGTCTTGAGCGAGTGTGGTCGCATGGTGCTGCCTGACTCAAGCCGTCAGCTATTTCACCGCAAATGCAATTTTCAAGAGACAAGCAGGATGTCTGCGAACAACAATCCGATCAAATTCGCCTACTGGCTGCCGAACGTATCCGGCGGACTTGTGATTTCTTCGATCGAGCAGCGTACCAGCTGGGACATCGACTACAACCGGAAGCTCGCCCAGATCGCCGAAAATGCAGGCTTCGACTACGCACTAAGCCAGATTCGTTTCACGGCGGGGTATGGGGCGGACAAGCAGCATGAGCCGGTCAGCTTCTCGCACGCGCTGCTAGCTGCGACCGAAAAGCTCAAGGTCATCGCTGCTCTCCTGCCCGGCCCGTGGAATCCGGCGGTGGCGGCAAAACAGATCGCGACGATCAGCCAGCTCACCAATGCGCGTGTTGCGGTCAATGTCGTCTCGGGCTGGTTCCGTGGTGAGTTTCACGCCATCGGCGAGCCCTGGCTTGACCACGACGAACGCTACCGCCGCTCTGAGGAGTTCATCCGCGCGTTGCGCGGGATCTGGACCCAGGAGAGCTTCACGTTCAAGGGCGACTTCTATCGGTTCAATGATTATTCGCTTAAGCCGAAGCCGCTCGATCCGCTCCCGGAGATTTTCCAAGGCGGCTCCTCGCGTGCGGCCCGCGACATGGCTGCTCGCGTGTCGGACTGGTATTTCACCAACGGCAATACACCAGACGGCCTGAAAGCGCAGATTGATGACATCAGGACCAAGGAAAAGTCCTTCGGCAAGAGCTTTCGAACCAAGATCGGAATCAATGCGTTCGGCATCGTCCGGCAGACCGAAAAGGAAGCGAAAGACGTCCTGCGGGAGATCCTCGACAAGGCGATACCGGATGCGGTGCGCGGCTTCCACCATGAGGTTCAGAATGCCGGCAACGCCAGCCCCGAGCGCGAGGGCAACTGGGCCAAATCCACGTTCCAGGATCTCGTTCAGTACAACGACGGCTTCCGCTCGAACCTGATTGGCACGCCACAGCAAGTCGCCGAACGCATCATCGAGCTCAAGCGCGCCGGCGCCGACCTGATCCTGCTCGGGTTCCTGCATTTCCAGGAATCGGGTTCCTGCATTTCCAGGAAGAGGTCGAATATTTCGGCAAACATGTGATCCCGCTGGTCCGCGAACTTGAGGCGAGGACCCCCGTGCGCGTCCAGGCCGCGGAATAGGCACAAAGCGCGTGACGGGGATTGCGACAGGGGTGGGCGTGTTTCGTCTGGAGGAGATACCTCCACACGAATACGCTGATGCATCGCGCGGAAAAGGCGAGGAGGCGCTAGAGGGTCGCGCGGAGCATGCTGCCATAACCCCCGTACGGCCGGCGCTCGGACTTTCGAACATTTCGCTGACATTTGGCGGCATCGCAGCGCTGCGCGATATCGATCTGGACGTCGCGGAGGGCGAGATCCGCGCGGTAATCGGACCGAACGGCGCCGGCAAGAGCTCGCTCCTCAACATCGTCAGCGGGCTTTACCGGCCCGACCGCGGCGAGGTGTGGTTTGGTGAGCGCTTCTTTCGCGAAGTGCCGACGTCGAAGCTTGCCGCGCTTGGCGTGGCGCGGACGTTTCAGAATCTTGCGCGCTTCAAGGGACTTTCCGTCTTCGACAATGTGCTGATGGGGCTAGCGCATCGCTTACGTGCGGGTTTCGTGCGGCAGATCGTCGGCTCGCCACTGGCGCGACGGATCGAGGCCGAGAATCGCGCGGCGGCGCAAGAAGTGATTGGCTTCCTGCATCTTGCCGAGGTTCATGACCAGCCTTGCTGGAACACTCCCTTACGGAGTGCAGAAGCGGGTTGAGCTGGCGCGGGCGCTGGTTGCTCGGCCAAAACTGCTCCTACTGGACGAGCCGTTCGCGGGCGTGACTCTCACCGAGAAGCGGGAGCTGTCGCAGCATGTGCGCAACGCCCGCGACAGCCTCGGCGCAGCAATCGTCCTGATCGAACATGACATCGGCGTGGTTATGGGGCTGTCCGATCGCGTGGCCGTACTCGACTACGGACGAAAGATCGCCGACGGCACGCCCGACCAGGTCCGCGCCGATCCGGCGGTGATCGACGCCTATCTCGGCGTCGCACATGAGGACGATACGGAGCTTGCGATTTGATGTTTGATTATCAGTTTCTGGTTGAGGTGCTGATCGGTGGCCTGCTTTCGGGAGTGATGTACTCGCTGGTCGCAATCGGGTTCGTGCTGATCTACAAGACCTCCGGCGTGCTCAACTTCGCACAAGGCGCGATGCTGTTGTTCGCGGCCCTGACCTTCGTCAGCCTGGTCGAGCGCGGTGCGCCATTCTTTGCGGCACTGGCTGCGACGCTGGTAATCATGGTCGTGCTGGGCATCGCCACCGAGCGCGCGGTGCTGCGGCCGTTGGTCAACCAGCCGCCGATCACCTTGTTCATGGCAACGCTCGGGCTCTCCTATGTCATCGAGGGCACTGCACAGCTTCTGTGGGGTACGCAGGTGCACGGCCTCGACATCGGCATCAGCGACGTGCCGTTCGAAGTAGCGGGCGTGCTGATCAGCCGGTTCGATCTGTTCGCGGCGGCGGTCGCGGGTAGTCTGGTCGCGCTGTTTGCGCTCTTCTTTCGCTACACCCGCACCGGACTGTCGTTTCGCGCCGTGGCCGATGATCAATTTGCAGCGCTTGCGGTCGGCCTGCGGCTGCCGCGGGTCTGGGCCGCAGTCTGGACGGTGGCAGGGATCGTCGCCCTGGTCGGTGGGCTCCTCTGGGGCGCGCGGCTCGGCGTGCAGTTCTCGCTGTCGCTCGTCGTCTTGAAGGCGCTCCCGGTATTGGTCCTCGGCGGGTTCGATTCGATCGCCGGTGCGATCGTCGGCGGTCTTTTGGTCGGTGCAATCGAAAAACTGGCGGAGGTCTATGTCGGACCGTCCTTTGGCGGCGGCATCGAGGCCTGGGCAGCCTATGTCGCGGCACTGGCGCTCCTGCTGATCCGGCCATCGGGCCTGTTCGGGCAGAAGCTGGTGGAGGGTGTAAGGCATGCCGGCCCTCACTCCTGCCAAATCGAGCTGGTTCTCCGGCGAGACCCTGTGGATCGGCCTCGTGATTGTGGCTGCGTACGGCATCGTTCCGCTCGCGGGGTCGGACTATCTGCTCGACGCCGTGCTCACGCCATTCCTGGCGCTGTCGCTTGCTGCTGTCGGGCTCAACGTCTTGACCGGCTATGCCGGGCAGGTCTCGCTCGGCTCGGCCGCCTTCCTCGCTGTCGGCGCCTACGCCGCGTACAATCTTCATTTTCGTGTCCCCGCATTGCCGCTGCTCATCGATCTGGTGCTGGCCGGGGGTGTCGCAGCCGCCATCGGCATCGTATTCGGGCTGCCGAGCCTGCGGTTGCGCGGGTTCTATCTCGCGGTATCGACGCTCGCCGCGCAGTTCTTCGTGCAGTGGGCGCTGACCAAATTCAGCTGGTTCTCCAACGACAATCCATCTGGGGTGATTGATGCACCGGTTCTCAGTATCGGCCGCATCGCGTTCACAAGCGCCGCCGAACGTTACGTCTTCTCGCTGACGATCGTGGTCGTTTTGACTCTGCTGACGCTGCGATTGCTGCGTTCCCAATCCGGCCGCAACTTCATCGCGGTGCGCGACCATGAGATCGCGCAAGGTGATCGGCGTGCCGCTCTTGCGCACCAAGCTGCTCGCCTTCGCCATTTCGTCCTTCCTCATTGGAGTTGCCGGCGTGCTCTGGGCGTTCGCATATTTGCGCACGGTCGAGCCGGCCGGCTTCAATCTGGATCGCTCGTTCCAGATCATGTTCATTATCATCATTGGCGGCCTTGCCTCGCTGCGGGGCTCCTTCATCGGCGCTGCCTTCATCGTTGTGTTCCCGCTTCTGCTCTCGCGGATCGGCGCCGCCATATTCGGAAGCGTCTTCGATTCCGGCGTCCTGGAGATGAGCCAGCGTATCGTCATCGGAGCGCTCATCATCGCCTTCCTCGTCGCCGAACCGCGCGGGCTGATCGCCCTGTGGGATCGCGCCTGGGCCGCCATTCGGCCCGCCAAACGCCCGGCGATCCCGACTTGAGATCTGCTTAACCAAAGGAGCTTGCAATGAACATGATCAGGCGCTTGAAAGTAACAATGGGGGTGGCGCTCGCCGTAGGCCTTGCCAGTACGTTGGCGGTGCGCGCCGACGAACAGTTCTTTCCACTGCAAAGCTATCGTGTAGGCCCCTATGCTGCCGGCGGTACCGGGTTCTTTGGCGGTTTCATCGACTATCTCAACCTGATCAACATCCGCGATGGCGGCGTCAATGGCGTCAAGCTCACCTGGGATGAAGGTGAGACCCAGTACGAGGTCGAGCGCGGCGTCGAGGTTTATGAGCGGCTGAAGAGCCGTCCCGGGATTGCGGCCTGGAACCCGCTGTCGGTCGGCATCGCCTATGCCATGATCGACCGCATCACCAAGGACAAGGTGCCGCTGATCACCATCAACCTTGGCCGTACCGATTCGACCGATGGCCGCGTGTTCCCTTACGTCTTTCCGCTGCTGCTCAACCCCTACAGCGAGACGTCGGGAATCGTGAACTACATCGCGTCAAGAGAGGGCGGCCCGGACCAGCTGCAGGGCAAAAAGATCGTCGTGCTCTATCACGGCTCGCCCTACGGCAAGGAGACGATTCCGATCTACAAGCTGCTGGCGGATAAATACGGCCTCAGCCTGGAGCAGATCGAGGTCCCACACCCGGGCAACGAGCAGCAATCACAATGGCTGTCGATCCGCAGGGCGAAGCCCGACTACGTGGTGCTGCGAGGCTGGGGCGTGATGAATCCGGTGGCGTTGAAAACCGCGCAAAAGGTCGGCTTCCCCGCCGATCACATCATCGGCAACGTCTGGTCCAACTCCGAGGAAGACGTCATTCCCGCGGGCGATGCGGCCAAGGGGTATATCGCGATCACAACCCAGGCTTCCGGCGCCCAATATCCGGTGCTGCAGGAGGTGATCAAGACCGTCTACGGAGCGAACACGGGCAATCTCGATGACAAAAAGCGGATCGGCAGCGTCTATCACAATCTCGGAATCGTGAATGGCATCCTGAATGTCGAAGCGATCCGGATTGCGCAGGCAAAGTTTGGCAAACGCACCTTGACCGGCGACGAAGTCCGCTGGGGGTTTGAGCACCTGCAGCTCGATCCGGCGCGGGTGGAGGCGCTGGGCGCTAAGGGTTTGTTCCACTCGATCAACGTCACTTGGGACAATCACGAGGGCGACGGCCGCGTCACCTTCCAGCAGTGGGACGGCACCAGATGGAAGGTCGTGTCGGACTGGATCGCGCCGGACTGGGCATTCCTCCGTCCGATCATCGAGAAATCGTCGACCGCCTACGCCAAGGAACACGGCATCAAGATCCGTACCTCCGGCGATGATGCGGTGAGCCAGTAGCGCAAGGCAAAGGCAGTACCTGCGGGCCGTGGGCTCCCGCAGGTCTGAGAGGGGACAATCAGGGCATGAGTGCCGTTCTGCTTTCGGTCGAGGGGCTGGCCGCAACCTACAATCACGCGATCGACGCCGTGAGCGACGTGTCGTTCGCGGTCCGGCGCGGCGAGATCGTCGGCGTGCTAGGCGCAAATGGTGCCGGCAAGTCGACGACGCTTCAGGTGATCTCAGGGCTGCTGCCGGCGCGGCGCGGCCAGGTCGCCGCTGGACGCATTGTCTTCGACGGCCACGACATTGCAGCCGCTTCTCCGGCGAAGTTGGTCCGAGCGGGAGTCGTTCCGGTGCTCGAAGGTCGGCATTGCTTCCTCTCGCTGACGGTGGAAGAGAACCTGATCACCGGTGCGATCGGCCGAGACGCAAAGTCCCGCGCAATTCGCGCCGATCTGGACGAGATCTATGAGCTTTTTCCGCGACTGAAGTATCATCGCAGGTCGATCTCGGGGCTCACCTCAGGCGGAGAGCAGCAGATGACTGCGATCGGCCGCGCGCTGATGTCACGTCCACGGCTCTTGGTGCTCGACGAACCGTCGATGGCGCTCGCGCCGCTTGTCGTCGAAGGCATTTTCCGGGCGCTGAAGCAGCTCAACGACGAGCAGGGTCTCTCGATCCTCGTCGCGGAACAGAACTCGACCGTTACGCTGCGCTTTGCCGACCATGCGGTCGTGCTTGAGAATGGCCGCAGCGTGCTGTCCGGTGCATCAGTCGAATTGCGCAACCGCGACGACGTCAAGGCGATTTACCTCGGCGGCTCGCCGCAAACTGACGTCGCCGAGAAACCGCTTATCCATGCCGTTGCCAGACTATGACTAACCTAGGGGAGAATGACCATGGCTAACGACAATCTGGCGTTCAGGATCGATCAAGACATCTATTCCCGGCTGGACGCTGCGATCGATGCGACCGTAAAGGTCAACGCCGATCGCAATGATCTTGAAAGCCGTTTTCCAAGAGAGAATTTGAGGGCATTGGCGGAAGCCGGCTGGACCGGCGTGGTGAACGAAACACGTTTTGGTGGCCTTGGTCTTGGCCATGTTGATTTCGCGGAAGCCGCTTACCGTATCGGACAGGCCGATGCATCGACCGGCCTCGTCTACGTCATGCATGTCGGCGCGGCACAGACCATCAATCTGTTTGGTAACGATGATCAAAAGGAGCGCTGGCTCAAGGCGAACAACGGCGCTTTGCTTGGTACATACTCGACCAGCGAACGCGCCACCGGCGGGCACTGGTGGTATAATCTTTCCGAGGCGTCGCGCGACGGGGATAATTATCTCCTCAACGCTGAAAAATCGTTCACAACGAGCTCCGGCCAGGCCGATTTCTATGTGGTACAGACGCGCACTCCCGGCGCCAAAGACCAGACCGACATCGTCTTCTTCATTGTCGACGGCAAGTCTGAAGGCATCGAATCCAAGCCTTGGGATGCGCTCGGTGTCCGCGGCAATCACTCGGGTCCGATCCGCTACACCAACGTGCGGGTGCGGCAGCGTGATCGGCTCGGCACTGAGGGGCAGGGGAAGGAGATCATCTACGATGGCGTATCGCCGGTCTATCTGATCGGGCTCGGCGCGGTCTGGGAAGGCGTGGCCCGCGGCACGCTGAACGCAGCGGTCAAGCACACCACGAGTTTCGTTCACAAGGATCGAAACAAGAGTCTATCGGACTATCAGGCGATCCGGCAGGAACTTGGCGCGGCCAAGGTGTTGGTCGAGACGTTGCGGCCGTGGCGCCTGGAGCTCGCGGCAAGGCTGGATGAGCTTTGGCGGGCCGGTAAGCCGCAGAGCGAGATCCTGATTCCTCTGACCGAGTTCAAGGTGCATGCCGCCGAGGTTGCGAACAAGGTCGCAGCAGCGGCACTCACGGTCACGGGAGGTTACGGCTACCACCGCGGACCCATCGAGCGCTCCTTCCGCGACGCGCGGGCAGCCATCGCCATGGGACCGTCGAACGTGATTGCTCGGGACTGGATCGGCAAATCGCTGGTCGGCCTGCCGCTCGAGCTATTCTACGAGGGCAGAGAATAGGTCGAAATTTGTAGCGCTGGCGCGGCGCTGGGCCCCGCTCGCGCCGAGCTCAGCGTCACGAGCCACTTCGGAATGCGACTTCGTACCGTTCTCGATCATGCGACCCTGCGGCGTAGGCTACGCTTTTCGAAATCCATTCGCGCCGAAGCCAACAGATGCAGCGAGAGTTTTCTTCCTGTTCCTGAAGTGCCTCCGAAATCATCCTACACGCAGATTTTCTGCGGACAGTTTGCCTGAGCTGCCTGTCCTGAGTTCGAAGCTGATCCGGGCTCCCTCCGCAAGCTCGGTGTAGCCGGCCTTCTCAACCGCCCTGATGTGCACGAATACGTCGGCTCCGCCATCATCGGGTTTGATAAAACCGTAGCCCTTGGTCGCGTTAAACCACTTTACAATACCGGTCGCCACTACAGTATATCTCCAATTCAAATGACGGCGATCTACCTATTCTTTACAGAAGGATCAAGACATTACTCGCTTGGCCGGTGCGGTCTTGTCGCCGCACAATATAAAGCGACATCGTCGTCGCAACCAGCTTCGCAGGACGGTTAGGCCGACCAACCTTCGCGCGCCCTCGGCCGCTTCCGGCGATGCCTGCGACCGCGACTACCGTTGCGGCGCCGCGGGAAGCACTGGAAGCTTACTTGCGAGAAGCTTCTCACTCGTCTCTTCGAGCGCTCGCTCCTGAGCGGCCAGTACGGCTGCCTGTTCCAGCGAAGCAAGAAGGCCCGGCCCTCTTCCGTGAAGATCTACTGGCCGGATTGTCGCGCAACCAGCCTCTGTCCGAAAATATCGAGATCTGGCGCCCGCTCTGCCAGTCGCTTCATACGAGCCGTCCACTCCGGTCCGCTGGTGTAGAACACCGCTAGGTAATCCTTCAGGACACCGAGACTGGCCCGGCCATCCGGTTGGTCGGCGAGAATTCTAAGTATCGAGAGCTGAAAACTCACATTCGTCAATCGAACGCAGCAACATGAACGTGGCGCGTATCTGCTGGCGTAACTGTGTTGAAGATGGGAGCTGGCCCTCCCGGAGCCGGCCTGCAGGGGCAGGCTTCAAACCACTCCAGGCTGCTGCGTTTAAGCGACGTGGTGGTGAGTGCTGGGGAAAAGGCGGCGGACTACGCCGTCAGGTAGGTGATGAGAAGATGAGCGCAAGCGAACCGCCGATGACGTATCGAAATGGGTCCAAACGCTGTCAAAACGGGCATGGGGTTAATGATGCTCGGAAGAGTGTGGGCGATACCTGCTTATGGTTCACTCGGCAGCCGGTGTATAGACGCCAGCCACCACGTAAGGGCGGCGTTGGTCTGATCCGTACACATCACGTCGGGCAGTCCAAAGTGCGACAGCCAGGGGTTTTCCCCAATGCGTGTCCAATACCCATGTGATGACCTCGGACGCTTTCAACGGGGTGACCGGGAAAAGCGTCCCGACATAAGCCCGCGCCGCGGCAAATGTCATGTCGCCCGCTAGGCTCCGGACCGCCAGCGACTTTCAATGCCCGCCCGACCAATTCGATCGCGATCCTTGTTGCCGCTCTCGTGACAGTACTGAGCGACCGCCCCATAGGACAGGAACTTGGGACCGTCGCCCCGTTGCGGAGGATTCAGTGCCAAGGTGTGTGTTCGGACAAATCCTTGCCCATCTCAAAGCGCTCGGCAGGCGGGAGTTGGGAGTTGTCCTTCGCCCGGATCGAAGAGTTGGCGCGTCGCCGCGGCCATCCACGTCTCGGAGGTCTTGTCGATCGCGTCGCGAACCAACCGGCGCAGTATCGGCAGGCCGGACTGCATGTCTTGCATTTTGTGGAGCAACACCTCCGCATGAAGCACGTGAAAGTTGATATCATCCGGCATTACCGCCGCGATAGCCTCTTCCCTGAAGGGGCCGTCGTCCAATCCTCGGCCTTCATACCCGGCCGCAATTTGGCGAGGATTGGCCTGGTCACCGCGCGCTTTGCGCGTTATCTCGCGCGTCGTGTGTTTGCCTTCGGCGATCCGCTGCGTATCACCGGGTACCGGAACGCTACCGTGGCCGGGTGTATGGTCTATCCGGTCTTCATGCAACTCCGCGCTTCATGGCGATGAACCCGGACTGCCATGTCTCTTCATTCGGAGATGTTCAATCATCTGGTCGAGGGCAACGGCGGCTCGCCGCAGGCAGAAAGGATGTGCCATAACGATCGCCGTGCCCGGTCGTCTTTCTCGGCCGAAAGGTATGCCCGAAAAAGTCAGATGAATAGATCGGTAGGATGTACACCGGTGATATGCATGATTGAGAAGTAATGCTCCGGGTGATGCTGAACGTCGTTAGCTTTCACATTGGAGAGCGTGATCGAATTACCCTCTCCGAGGTCAACGACCGTGGAATTCGAGCCATTCGCTTCGATGCGATGGGCAAGATCGGCAACCGTATGAATACCAGTGTGATTGATGCCGTCTTCGATGTGCAGTTTATCCCCCACCGTGAAGTCCATCACGGCATCCTTGCCGTTCCCGCTCGTGAACATGAAGTTGTCGTTGCCGTCATTGCCGAACAGAACGTCGTTGCCCTGATCGCCGAACAGAAAATCGTCGCCCGCATTACCAGAAATCGTGTCGTCGCCCTGATTGCCCTCCAGATCATCGGCGCCCGCGCCACCAGCGAGCCAGTCGTTCCCGCTCAGGCCTTGGATAAAGTCCCTATCGGGCGTCCCATACAGGCGATCGTTGGAGTCTGTGCCGCGGATAAAAGCCATGTCGTTCTCCTGTGTTGTGTCTGCTAGGCGAGCGGTCACGCAAGTGATCGCGCTCTGGCTACGAAACATAAGCGGTGAACCTGACGAAAACCTGATTGCACACTCAGCCAAAACGGATGCGATGGGTCGTCTAATTGCCGACCATTGTGCAAGTGGGTTTCAATACCCCTCCGGCTCGACACTGGGACCGGTACTGTCAAGTTGACGTCGGGTGGGTGGATGCGAGACCTCACAGCGGTCGTAATAACAATGGCCTTGAGGTTTGACTCAGATTGGGGAGTCCCAAATCAGTGAGTTCCTGAATCGATAGTTGCTCTTTAGGAGAGGAGCGACATCGCTTGGGGGCGGCGGGAGCGATCAGCCGGTTTGATTTGACAGCACCTGAACTTCGCAAGGCGGCGCAGCGGATGTTGGCACCTGCGCTGGTTGTTGAAGCAAGATCCTCGCAAAGCTCGGTTGTCCGCCTCTCGGTGCGCGCCCCGTGTCATTCCCAAGCCGACGAAGAGGCTCAGCAGGCATTCAAAAAAGTTTACCGCAACCGTTGCGGCAGCTCGCGCGGCACGCCCAAAGCAAGCCGATCGAAATCTGGTTCCTGTGTATGGTTCGCCTCCGGCTCGCAAGAAGAAACGACGGTCCCGAGAGACCGTGCTTCAGCGTGTCCGGCTTGTTGGTCGGCGTAATTTTGCAAGAGCCACAGTGGGAGCCGCTGGGATGCCTTCCTTGCAAGACAACCAGATCTTTTGATCTGCTGCCACCACCAGACTTGGCACACCCGGCTCAAGCAGGAGTTCAATAAAATAGCTTGAAGTTTACGTGGCGTCAGGTTGTAGGCTTCGACGAACGCTGACCAAACCTACACGACGAAGGCATGGGAAGGGCCGGGAAGAATGACGGGTAGTCCAATCGAGCGAGGACTGCTTTCGAACGCGCGGTAGGGCGACCGCATCTTCAGTTTATTGCTCCTTCAGAGGCCGCTCCGCGACGTGTCACATAAGGTCGAACAGATCCTGGTCAATGCATTGACGAGAGACGCAAATCAACTCTCTGCGCCATCACCGAAATGCGGTCGCGAACCCGCTCCGGCGTAACGCGACCTAAATGGACGATGGGTACAAACGCCGGTGCCGCGTGGCTTTCACGTACCCCTTTTGGAGACTGGATTTTATGGCAGCCGTTCCCGCCGTGCGACGTTTCGAACTGGGTGAGGCGTTGCGCGCATGTCGCAGTGCGTTCATCGGCGTCGGTCTCATGAGTTGCATGATCAACCTGCTCTACCTGACAGGTTCGATGTTCATGCTGCAGGTCTACGACCGGGTGCTACCGAGCCGCAGCGTTCCCACCCTGGTCGGCCTCGCCGTGATCGCCGCCGGTCTCTACATCGCTCAGGGCGTGCTCGACCTGCTGCGCGGACGGATCCTCGGCCGCATCGGAACCTCGCTCGACGAAGCCCTGAATGCACGGGTGTTCGATACCGTCGTGCGGCTGCCGCTGATGATGGGCAATCGCAACGAGGGCCTGCAGCCCCTGCGCGACCTCGACAATGTCCGCTCGTTCCTCGGCAGCATGGGACCCGGCGCGTTCTTCGATTTGCCCTGGCTGCCGTTCTACATGGCGATCTGCTTCGCGTTCAATTGGCTGCTCGGCGTCACCGCATTGGTCGGCGCGATCATCCTGATCGCGCTGACGCTGATCACCGAATTCATGTCACGCAGCCCCGCCAAAGAGGCGATGACGCTCGCCGCCCATCGCAATGATCTCGCGGCGGCGAGCCGCCGCAACGCTGAAGTGCTGGTGGCAATGGGTATGTCCGGCCGACTGAGGCGGCGCTGGAGCGAGGCCAACGAGAGTTATCTCGCGGGCAACCAGCGCGCGAGCGACATCGCCGGCGGGCTCGGCGCGGTTGCCAAGGTGTTGCGCATGATGTTGCAGTCCGCGGTACTCGCAGTCGGCGCGTATCTGGTGATCCACCAGGAGGCGACCGGCGGCATCATCATCGCGGGCTCGATCCTGAGCGCCCGCGCGCTGGCGCCGGTCGATCTCGCGATCGCGCATTGGAAGGGGTTTGTCGCCGCTCGGCAGAGCTGGCAACGCCTTAACCGGCTATTGCAGCAGATGCCGCAGGCCGGCACCCAGACCTTGCTGCAGGCGCCGACCAAGCGGCTGTCGGTCGAAGCCGTCGCGCTCGCGGCGCCCGGCGACCAGCGGGTGATCGTGCAGGACGTGACGTTTGCGCTCGAAGCCGGCAGCGGCGTCGGCATCATCGGTCCCAGCGGCTCCGGAAAATCATCGCTGGTGCGCGCGCTGGTCGGCGTCTGGATGCCGTTCCGCAGCAAGGTCCGGCTTGACGGCGCCGCGCTCGACCAATGGTCGCCGGACGTGCTCGGCCGCCACATTGGCTATCTGCCGCAGGACGTCGAGCTGTTCGCGGGCTCGGTGGCGCAAAATATCTCTCGCTTCGACGCGGAAGCGAAGTCTGACGATATCATCGCCGCCGCCAAGGAGGCCGGCGTGCACGAGATGGTCATCAAGATGCGCGAGGGCTACGACACCCAGGTCGGCGAGCAGGGCGCAGCGCTGTCGGCCGGCCAAGCGCAGCGGATCGCGCTGGCGCGCGCGCTCTATGGCGATCCATTCCTGATCGTACTGGATGAGCCGAACTCCAATCTCGACAGCGAAGGTGACGAGGCGCTGACGCGGGCGGTGCGCTCGTCGCGCGAGCGCGGCGCCATTGTGGTGGTGGTGGCGCATCGGCCGATCGGGATCGAGGGCGTCGACCAGATCCTGGTGCTGAAGGAAGGCCGCATGCAGGTCTTCGGCCCGAAGGAAACCGTGCTGGCGCAGGTGCTGCAGCCGCGCGTTGCCCCGACGCCGCCGGTCAAGATTGTCTCCGAGGCAGGAGCCAAATCATGAGCGAGGAATCGCGCGGGGCGCAGCGCTCGATCCGGCTGCATCTGATCATTGGCCTCGTCGTCGTGCTGGTGGTGGCCGGCGGCTTCGGCGGTTGGGCCTCCACCGTGCCGATCTCGGGCGCTCTGATCGCGCCGGGCGCGGTTGTGGTCGATTCCAACGTCAAGAAGGTGCAGCACCCGACCGGCGGCGTGGTCGGCGAGGTGCGGGTGCGCGACGGCGACCTCGTCAAGACCGGCGACATCGTGGTGCGATTGGACGAGACGGTGGTCAAGGCGAGCCTTGCGATCGTGGTCAAGACGCTCAACGGGCTCTATGCGCGCGCCGCGCGTCTGGAAGCCGAGCAGCAGGGCCGCGACAAGATTGTCTTTCCGAAGGCCTTGACCGAACGCGCCGACGATCCCGATGTCCGCGATGTCATGGCCAGCGAAACCAAGCTGTTCGAGGTCCGCGTCAACGGCCGCACCGGCCAGAAGGCGCAATTGCGCGAGCGCGTCACCCAGCTCAACGAGGAGATCGCCGGCCTCAGAGCGCAGGAGGTCGCCAAAGACAAGGAGATCGAGCTGGTGCAGAAGGAGCTGGTCGGCGTCCGTCAGCTCTTCGACCAGCACCTGGTGCAGCTTACGCGGCTGACTACGCTGGAGCGCGACGCCGCTCGGCTTGCCGGCGAGCGTGCGCAATACATCGCCGCCCGCGCGCAGGCCAAGGGCAAAATCACCGAGACCGAGCTGCAGATCATCCAGGTCGACAAGGACATGCTGGCCGAGGTCTCCAAGGACCTGCGCGAGACCAACGACAAGATCGGCGAATTCGTGGAGCGCAAGGTGACTGCGGAAGACCAGCTTCGCCGCATCGACATCCGGGCGCCGCAGGACGGCATGGTGCTGCAGTCGACGGTTCACACCGTCGGTGGCGTGATCACGGCGGGCGACGCCATCATGATGATCGTTCCGCAGGCCGACGATCTCTCGGTGGAGGCCAAGGTCAATCCGCAGGATATCGACAAGCTACAGATCGGCCAGAAGACCCTGCTGCGCCTGTCGGCGTTCAACCAGCGCACCACGCCGGAGATCAACGGCGTCGTCACCCGTATCTCCGCCGACGTCACCACCGACCAGCGCACCGGGCAGAGCTACTACACCATCCGCGTCTCGATGCCGCCGGACGAGGTCAAGCGCCTTGGCGACGTCAAGATCATCCCGGGCATGCCGATCGAAGCCTTCGTCCAGACCGGCGACCGCACCATGCTGTCCTATCTGATGAAGCCCCTGAGCGACCAGTTCATGCGCTCGTTCAGGGAGAAGTGAGTCCTTCTCGCTGTGTTGGATTCATCGCCTCCGCGAACTTCACTTCGCCTCCTCCCTTGTGGGAGGAGTTATAATGATAGCACGGAAATGGGCGAATTTTGACCACGCCTGGAGCGAAGTGAAGATCGTTTGCATGGCGACTCTCCGAACTCAAAATCGTTAAGCGACTAGCCTCCCGCAGACCTTGATCGGCAGCAAGATCGCGGCGAGCTTATGCTTTGCTGGCTCACATCAACAGCGCAAGGGTGCTGCTTCGATGCTAGAGGCCGAAGGCAGGCTGTCCCGACAATGGACAAGGCGCTTTGCCAGTCCGGGGTTTAGGGCGCGGTAACGATCGGTGGGTGCCAACGTCTAACATGAATCTCGGTGGCCTTGCTGTTCATCTCGATCGTATTTGTACCATTTGCGAGCGACTTGCCGAGGCCGGCCTCATCATATTCAAGCTGACTTTCGGAGTGCGCGGCAAACCTTTAACGACTGCCGAACGCTGGCCAGCCGCTCGAATTGCCAAGCCAACTGCTCCATGCAAGCCTGCGCCCGTCCGCAAATTCCAATCCATGACATTATCCATGGCTGACCAACGAGAAGGGCGAGCCCTCGGGCGATCCGATCCCGATCAAGCCCAATCAGGCCCCCGAGGCTGTTGCGCGCGTTGAAACCAGGCGGCGTTGGAGCGAAGATGGCTGGTTCAACCGGCGGCTCGAATATTCGCCGCGCGGCATCGTGTAGGCGGCTAGGAACCGGCTTTCGCCGCTGCAACAGCTAGGGCGCGAGAGAGTTTGAGAGCCTGATCTACCGTTACCTGAAAATGAACGCCCACAACGCTCGCGATGGAGACGGTGATCTCGTCCTCGAGTTGCTCAACCGTGATCGCAGCCGAGTCGTCGATTTCGATATGTTCGACATAGTTGGCCCAGAGGTCACCCGGTTCCTTCGCCGTCGCTGTACTCTCCATGCATTCCCGGCGACAGTATAGCGGAGATCCTGTTTCCGGCCACGAGATCATGAGCCAGTCGGTTGCGCAGCAAAGGAGGCCTCCACGTTTTCCGGACAGCGGGGCTCGTCAGCTTCTCGACAGCTAGCCCGAGTAGGAAGAGACAGTCGCCCTATCACTCCTGACGGGGCGGTGGCTCGGGCCGAGTCTCCAGGCCCGTCCCTCCCAGAGACTGGCCCGGCTGCCGAAAGGTGGCCGGGGCTTTTTGTGTTGTTGGAGGAGGGTGTGATGCCAAAAATTCGGGGCGCCGAACGGATTGCGGCCGCGGCGGTGGGTGTGGCGCCTCCGCGGAGGATCCACGAAGTTGTCGTTAGCGTGAGGCCGCCCAACGGACGGGACGAGTAGAGATGGAGGGCTTAGTGCCGGGGTGGTTGTATTCTCTTTGTGTGCTGCTGGGGACCATCAGCGACCGCAGATGCTTGGAGAGTAGTCCCATGATTCGAAGAAAGTTGACTGAGTTTGAGAAGGTGCAGATTGTTGCTCAGCACAGAGCAGAACATCTGCGCCAGTTTTGGTTTTGGTTCAACGAAATCGAAGTGATTGTGGAGGACTACACGGATGACCGAGGCAATCCTCGCGTGACCATCCGCGTAAAGAGCTGACAGGGAGCAACATATGAACCCTCTCATCCGGCGGGATCCAGTTTCTGACCACGAGCAATGATTGTTGGGCAGACGATAAGGGCTAAGGGTCGGGCACCCATTCTCGGCGACGGGAATTCAGCACGGATGTCCGCGCCGTGCTTCCCGTATTTCTGGCAAACGAACCGCTATCTCGGAGAGCCTGAGCTCGTCCGGCCAGAGGTCGGGGGTCATGACTACGTGATCGCTACACCGAGGGTTGGCGCAGTAGACCATGACGCGCCGGCAGCCCTGTGCGCGGAGCTCGTCGAAGGTGATCTTTTGAGGATGGGGAGCCATGTCGGCAGATTAGCGGGATGATTGCCTTGCTGGGCGTGGGGACGAAGAGCTCGGAAGGTGCAAAGAAACTGTGGCACGTATCGCGCCACGGTCGCGCTTGCACGATCAGTTGCAGCCGCACACAACCTTGCCATTGTTGGACTGCTGGCGCTGGTAGCGCGTGCCGGCCGCGGGCTCGGTTGGATTATTCCGATGGCCAGCGCTTAAGCAACTCCGGATTTCTTTATAAATTTGGATGAGATCGATGAGGCGTTCGATGCGGAAGTCGGTGAACGCCTGGACACTGTCTTCGCCAAGGCCATAGACCCATATGGCTCCGTCCTCGAACTCCATTTCATTGGCGACGTCTCGCAGCCAATCTTCGTCTTCGCCGAGGTCCCCCGCGACCTTGGTGATGGTGGTGACGTGACCCGAGACGTTTTTCGGCGGCCAATGAGAAACCGTTCGAGCATCACTCATCTCGAATGCTCAAGCGCTTCGGGGGTGTGAAGTATCGATATTTGCCGGTAAGCGTTCCATTGACGAACTGAAGGCCATGATCGCCATAGATCATAATATCCTCACGTACGTAGCCGTCCGCTATGGCTTCTTGATTGTTGCCGCCGACTGTCTTCCGGGGCCAACTGCTCCTATGAGCAGCAAGACCAGCTTCCCGAAATTGCAGATGCTTCTTCAGCAGTAAGTCGGTCACACCGTAGGCTGACACATCTGTCTTCATTGTTGCCTCCTTCTCGATGAGAGGATCAATCAGTGGTGCCGGTCGGCAGCTCCTGCCGCCGGCAACGAGAGACACTCAAGAGTCGTGCCAACTGCGCGGAAAAAGTCCCTGAAAAGCCGTCCTGCATTTTATTCAACGACTTAACTGCGAGCGCGGCAGCCCGTCGGTCGAATATCATGTGTCGCGGACGCGACAAACGTACGTCATCCGGTGTAGCTTACGATTACCCACATTTCTGGGTTAGATTTCAACTCCGATTGCGATGTCGATGAGACGCGATAATCCGCGCCACATGACCAGGTTGCCGGGTGGCCGATCGTTAGCACGGGCGAGGTAACCGCCGGGTCTGGCAATCTTGATCAGATAATGCGAGAGCGTCCTTCGTAACGGGCTCACCGAATTTTTGTCTTTGACAAGCCGATCAAGCAATTTGATTTCGGCCTTGGTCAGAGCAAATTCTGGCGGTGCCTTTGATGCCGCTCGGTTGAGCATGGTCATCCAAAATAGACGCCAGCTCACAATGCAGAGCAACATAATCAAGTTTGTCAATCGTTGCGCGGTCCGCAGCTGCAAGTCCTCTGCCTTGCAACCAGACTTGAGGATCTTGTGGAAGACTTCGATTTTCCACCTTAGAGAATACCACTCCAACTTCTCGATTGCATCCTTACGAGAGTGCACCGGAAGATCGGTCAAGAGCTTCCATTCGATCTTCTTTCTGCTCTTCGGAGTTCCCCTTTCGATCGCATGGATTACCGTCAAAGTCAGACCGGGATAGCGCGCCTTCTTGCCAATCGGCGGCAGAATGCGGATTTTGCGATATCTTACTTCAAGAACGGCCTTGTCCGGATTGCCCTTGCTGTCCCGCACCTCGAGCCGATGCAGGCCTTTGACTGCGACTTCATCCATTGCTGCTGCAACAGTATGATCGCCGTCTCCTGCCAAACGATCGACACAGGTTCTTACCAAAAAGTGCGTTCCAACTTTCTGCGCCTCGCAAAACAATTCATAGATGTCGGCCTCGCGATCGCCGATATGGATGCATTGCGTGGGATCGTCGAAAAGCTCCGTGGATTGCTTGAGGTTTTCCAGCCATCGAATGCTTTCCTTGGTTTCGATGGGGATCCGCGTCAGATTGACTTCGCGTCTGAGCGCCGCGACCCCTCGAAATTTCTTCCTGGTCCAGAATTTTACCGCACCGAGCCCCAGCGGAAGTCCGTCGAGCGTCACCGCAAGGCTCGAATGCATCAGTATTCCGCATGCCGCGTACGATTGAGGTTTGCCGTCCAGACCTCGTCGGCCATTCGGGATGCGCTTGGTCATCCCAATCAGCTCCGGATGCTCTCTCTTATAGGTGAATTCCGTCGTGTCATGCAGGATCAGAATCGGCGCCTTCACCGTCGCGATGCGCTCGCGTGTCGTTTTGAAGTGGCCGGACAAGATGTCGGCCTCGCTTACCCGTTCATTGGAGAAAAAGCGATAGGCCGCCTTGGTATTCGCCCAATCCTAACAAACCATCGGAATGCTCTGCCCGATGTCACCGCCAATCTGCTTCAGCAACACGCGAAATCTCTCACCAAGTCGCGCGTCCTTGAATTCACACATCGCAGCTTCGCGATCAAACCAAGTCTGCACATCAGGCGTCGACCGGCATACCTTTCTGCTCGCACCGGCCCGTAAACGTAGTCCCATAGAGCACCCCTTCATCCCGAATCAGGTGCTCCACAAAGAATCACAAGTGATTCTTCCGATTCAAGTTTCTGGCTCAGGCGCGCGTCTCAAAATCAGTAAATTTTGTGGGTAATCATAAGCCGGTGTAGTCGGTGTAGCCCGGTGTAGGGCGCAGGCCGGTTGGATCATTCCCGTTGCCAGCGCGTGAGCAGTCCTGGGTTTTTGACCTGCCACCGAACTTTCATCCAGCCCGGGGGCTGGCTTTCCATACCGAGCAAATTTTCAGATTTACCGGCAAGGGGCGGCGGCGCGAGCAACCCCTTTCGATTCAGGCCGCTGTGTTTCGATTTTGGTCTCAGATCCGTCCCAAACGAGCGGCACATCTCTATGGTTCTTACGGCGTTGGTGTACCGGCCATGTTCACATTGAGGGATCATTTTGTCGAAGGAAGAACTCGCCAGGGATGCGGCGGAGATATTTCGGTTGCTGCGCGCGTTCCGCGCCATCAAAGACCGAACGGTGAGGCGGCACGTCGTCGAGGTGATCGAAGCGATGGCGGAAAACCGCACGGCATCTAACGACAAAGCCGTCACCAAACGACCGGATTGATATCGCCGGTCGATCACCAAGATCAAGCGCCATCCGATCTGCTGTCCGTAACGGTACCGAGACTCATGGTCGACGTGGCGGCATAAGCAGGCCATTCGACGCCTAACGTTCGTTTCCAAAACGCCGGCAACGGCTGAATGTTGCCCTGCTCATCCAGTACGACAAGAATCTTATCGAGCCTAAAAGAGCGCTCCGCCCCATCTTCGTAGGAAAAGCAGTGCAATACCGGGACAAGACCGCGATCTACATGGGCCGAGATGAGCTTAACCAATCGCGGGCACGGCTGCCTGCCACCCTCATATTCGATATAGAATGGTGGCGTCTCCGTCAGCTTGTCGAAATTCGGAATAAAATTCTGTGCGCGGCTAAGCGCGTTGCCACTGACGACCGATTGAGATGGCCCATTTCGTTCGGGAGCGGCTTTCCAAGAAAGAAGCTCTGCAACGTCACGCTCGCGCTTTGGAGAGTCGGCCCATTGACGTAGCACTTTCCATTTCTGTGGACCAACGCAGTCGATCAAGGTCTGCAACGGTTCGGGATAGAGCGGATCTAGCTTGATGTTGCCTAAATCTGTCACCGTGGCATACGCTCCCGGTAGAGCTGGGATCGAAGTTCGAGAAGTCTCCTTACCTTGACCAGCTCGATACGCCCGCTCCATCTGTTCAACGAAGATGTCGTCGCGAGACTCTGGCAGGCTCACGATCCGGCAGCAAGGTGACGACCCGGCGCCTTTCCAGGTTGCAGATGATGCTGGCGTATCGGTGATTGCGCCGCCAGGCCCAGTCATCGATGCCAATGACCTTGAGAGGATCGGCCGGCGACCGGCTGCGGCGTCGGACCACACGCAGAAGCGTGTCCTTGCTTACTGGCAGCATTAGCCGTTTTGCAAAGCCCGCTGCCGGTCGACCGCCAAGCGCCAGACCCAAGTGATGGACGATAGAGTCCAGCCTCGCCGTGCGTCGCGCCGATGGGGCCAATATCCCGTCGGCGAAACGCTCAGTGAAGATCTGGCGTCCGCACAGGACGGCGTCGCAGCGGAAGCGGCGGGCGATCACCAGGAGCTCTACGACCCGCCCGGACAGTGGCAGATCGGTCACGCGTCGCCGATACCGGCTATGGATACGCCGCGAAACTGTCCCGCATGATGGATACAGCCGACACTTCCGGACGCCCGGACCGTGATGACGGCCTTATCGTCCTCGTAGCACGCACTCTCTACAACAAACCCACGCGGCACCAGACTGGAGCGGTGGAGTGCTTGCCGCATGGCGCTGATTCTCCTCCAATCAACGCGCCAGAGATCCCTCGAACTGCATCAAAAGTGAGTCAGAACCCCAATTGCACGCCGATCGGCCGTCCAATGTGGGTCTCAATGAACCCTCGCAGCGTCTCGGAAATTTCCCGGCCTTCCTCACCGACGCGCCGGGCCAGCTCAACCGCGACGTCTTCGGAGGCGTCACGCGACCACCCCTCGATGGGATTGAACGCCACCACGCGCAGCGGTTGTTCGTACTGGCCAGAGGTAGATCGCCGATGAGCGTCGGATAGTCGGTCTCGCCTTCGTCTGTCTCGCGCCGCGCTGGGCCGCTGCGGAACTCCTCCAACACGAGGTAGATGTCCCGGTCGAGCCGATCGGTCGGGATGATCGATGGCGAGGTACGCATACGCAACTACAGGTAGTGGGTCAGTTAGGGCGTTTGTTGGGTGGCTAGTCATTGCAGACTTTCCCGTCTGGACGCTTGACCAGTTCGAATGTGGCAACGTGGGTGCTTTCCGCCCAAGACTCTAATACCGCCCCGCAGACTTCACAGGATACGTGGCCGCTATGCGGCATTAAGCACGTCGGTTCGATGCGCTTATATTCAGCGCCGCACTCGCATCGCATACGTGTTATTTCCATTCTCGAAATATGCGCCCGGAACTACCCGTTTTCCAGCGTGGATAACTGCAACAATCAAACTGACCCACTACCCAACTCCATTCAGGATGGAGTTCAGCTATGTCATCGCCAACCGGAAGGCGAGTCAGGCGCCGGGCCTCAGTGCCGCCAGCCCTTTTCGTCGAAGGCCGTCGCGTAGCCCTTTGGAAGGCGCGGAGCTTCGCCGGGCTCCGGGACATTGCAGACCGGGCAGGGCGCGCCGGCTCCACCGCAGCCGCAAGCATGCTCGCCCTCCCATGCCCGCTTTGGGTGGTTCTCACAGACCCAGCCGCTGTCCTCCAACGCACTTCATGTTGTACACATAGGAATTTGCTGGGGGAATGCGAGTCGTTTACGTTGAGGGTGTCACGATTGGCTGGCAGGCCAACCCGTGACACCTCTGGTAGTCTTCGTGTCTCAGAACACGTAAGGTGTGGAAGCCCGACTATTGCGGCCTACGACACTGACCGCATCCGTTCGCTGATCCAGCATCAGTGCTCCGCGCCGCATATGTCTCGTCGCGGCATTTGATGGAGGGGGCAACGGCACCGTTCGGCCGAAGCTTTGGAAGGACAAAGTCATCGTCGCCCGCCGCAAGAGCCGAACAGCCTACACCGCCTCGACTATGTCACCTTCGAGGAGGACCAAGCCAACACGCTGCGCCTGCTCTTGGGCGGCATGACCCGCGACAAGTTGCGGAAAAGCAAAGCGTACGACGGGGTGGCGGGGCGTGGTTCCGTACGATTTTCCGGAAGGTGAAGTCTGACGCGGTCAGGTGCAAGCCGGCCAGGTCGGCCACATCGTGAAAACTGCCCGAGTGCGTTTACGACATGCCCATCTGTGGACGCCCCGGTGGATGCAAGAAGAATCTTTCGATCAGGTGTTGCGCGTAGTCGGGTGCTGACATCTGTCCGGCCTTTATTGCGACCGTCATATGTCGCGGGCCCGTATGGGAGTTCGCGGATCAGGTCCAAATCACAGCGGCGTACTTGGAAGCACCTGGGCATGTACTGGTTTTCCTGACCCCGTCTCATCGACTGTTGCGCCGTACCTTCCGTTTGACCTTCCTACCTCCTCGACGACCTCTGGTCGGGCGGACTAAGCGATTAAGCCGCTGCGACCGGAGCTTTGTAGACCCCACCGTTGACCATCAAAGCCCAAACGGTACGAGCCATCTTGTTGGCAAGAGCCACGGCGACAAGCATGGGCGGCTTACGAGCGAGCATGCGCTCCAGCCATCTCCCTTGCGATGCGCCGCGTCGGCGAGCCAGCTTCACCACCGCACTCGCCCCGATGATGAGGAGACGCCGCAGTGTTCGCTCACCCATTTTCGATATTTGGCCGAGCTTCTGTCTTCCACCAGTGGAACGTTGCAGCGGCGTCAACCCCAACCACGCGGCGAAATCCCGGCCACGTTTGAAGTTTTCAGGCTCAGGCGCCAGAGCCATCAGAGCTGTCGCCGTGATTGGGCCGATGCCAGGAACCGTCATAAGCCGTCGAGCAACTTCCTCTTCTCGGGCTCGTCGCGCGATCTCAATATCGAGCTGCTTGATTTGTTCTTCCAGCACCCCCAGCATCTTGACCAGGATATCGAGCGCCGGGTGTGCCGCCGTTGGCACGCTGCTCCCGGAAGCTTGCGCGTGCTCAACCAGCGCGGCGACATTGGACGCTCCCTTTGCAACGACCAGGCCGTATTCGGCGAGGTGACCTCGCAACGCGTTTATGATCTGAGTACGTTGCCGGACCAAAAGATCGCGAGCGCGAAACACGACCGCGCTCGCCTGCTGGTCCTCACTCTTGACGGCGGCAAAGCGCATGGTGGGGCGTTGGGCTGCTTCGCAAATCGCTTCTGCATCGGCCATATCGTTTTTCTGGCGCTTAACAAAGGGCTTTACATAGGACGGTGGAATCAGACGCACTGTGTGCCCCAGCTTGCCAATCTCACGAGCCCAGTGATGGGCGCTGGCGCAGGCTTCCATCGCTACCAGGCACGCAGGCTGCTCGGCAAAGAAAGCCAGCACTTTGTCACGACGCAGCTGTTTGCGGAAAACAACATCGCCGCCAGCGTCTGCGCCATGTGCCTGAAAAACATGTTTCGCCAAGTCTAGTCCAATCGTGCTAGCTTCGTTCACGGACGCCTCCTCTTTTGTGACGGTTCAACACCCTTCACTTTGGCACATCGATGCCGTCGAGGGGCGTCCACCCCATCACAGCAACAGCAGCAGCAGACAGAGTCTCTGGCAGCGTGATAGAAAGGGATCAGGAGCGGTCAGTTTTCAACTAACAAATCGGTTCAAGTGGTCCCGTTCCGCGGGTCCATTTCAGCCTACGGACAGGCAGGCAACAGAGCGCGTTTCAGATTATCGGCGTCATGCTGGGACTGGGCGGTTGGCGCCTCCGTCGTGAAGATGGAGCCGTCGGTCCAGAAGCGGTGAAGGATCGTCCCGATCTGGCGAGCCAATGCGATCATGGCGTGCTTCCGGCCGCGGCGGCGGGCCATCCGCGTCGCCCACGCATGTTCTCAGCCATGAAGACCGGCCGCGGTTCATCACGTCGAAATCGCTTTGGGCCTTTTCCACGACGACTAACAAGGCAGAGGTCAGCACAGTCGCGAGCAAGGTCGCGGTCACCGACATGGCAAGATAGAAATGATGGCGGCGCTGTGCGCGGCAAGCGTATCGTGCTTCTGCACGACGCCAGTGCCGGTCGACACGCACAGGAGCGACAAATGTGTAAGCAGGTTCCTTGCTGATATTCTCCACGCCATGATCCTGTAGGGGACCTCGGGCGAAGATCACGAAGCTGTCGCGGACAAGCAGGAGAACGGGAAGAGGGCGTGAGCATGGGGGCCCCGGCAGCGGTTTAGCCGTTCGGTGCAGGAGTGTGCGGCAAGCGGAATTCTGCCAGTTTGAGGCTTGTGATCGTTGTCTGGTTTCCGACATCCGCTCAAATCCTGTTTGGTTCAAAACAATCGGTCGGCTCGTCAGTTTTTCAAAGCTGATCAGAAGCTTAGAGAGCGAGGCCAGCGCTGGCACGGCGGTTGCTACTAGGATGCAGCAACACTGAGTGAGGGCTGAGTGCACGCAGACGCGCAAGACGAGCGATGCTCTCCTTCCCTTAAGCCGTGTGCCCGAAATAGCCCGTAACTTTTCGCAAATCGGTTCATGGAAACTAACATGTCTTCACTGAGACAAATCGCGTTCTACGGCAAGGGCGGCATCGGCAAGTCGACCACCTCGCAGAACACGCTGGCGGCGCTGGCCGAGATGGGTCACAAGATCCTGATTGTGGGCTGCGATCCCAAGGCGGACTCGACCCGCCTGATCCTGGACGCCAAGGCGCAGGACACGATCTTAAGCCTGGCGGCGAACGCCGGCAGCGTCGAGGACCTCGAAATCGAGGACGTGATGAAGGTCGGTTACAAGGACATCCGCTGCGTGGAGTCGGGGGGGGGCGGAGCCGGGCGTCGGCTGCGCCGGCCGCGGCGTCATAACCTCGATCAACTTCCTGGAGGCGCTGGCCAAGAAGCTCGGCACCCAGCTGATCTATTTCGTGCCGCGCGACAACGTCGTGCAGCACGCGGAGCTGCGCCGCATGACGGTGCTGGAATATGCGCCGGACTCCAAGCAGGCCGATCACTATCGCAATCTCGCGACCCGGATCCACAACAATGGCGGCAAGGGCATCATTCCGACCCCGATCACCATGGACGAGCTCGAGGACATGCTGATGGAGCATGGCATCATGAAGCCGGTTGACGAGTCCATCGTCGGCAAGACCGCCGCCGAACTCGCCGCCTCGTAACGTGCGCACCGACGGAGGCCGGCCTCACCAATGCTCATAAGGGAGGCCGGCGTTCCGGCGAAAGATCTCATGACCGGCGAAGCATGTGGCGAAGCATAATCGGCAGCAGCGGAAATTTCGCAAAACTTTGTCGGCGCGATTCCCGAGCAAGGTCCTGCTGGCCCGGTTATTTCCGGGCGTGCGCTTTTCGGCGTCAACGCGCGTGGGGTCCGACAAAGACGCCGAGAAATCGGCCGACAGGTTCGCTCTGCTCAAGTCGTGTTGGCGCCGCTCAGTGCGTGCTTCGGGATTGGTGAGGGAGGGAGCTATTATGAACGACGAGGCCAAATTTCTACGTCAATGTTCGTCGCGCGGCACTCGGGCGTGAGACTTCCGAGGCCAATAGAAGGTTTCAATAGAGGGATTCGCTGACTCTATCTCCGGTACAGTGATCTTGCCCTACGGCCGGGCGGCGGCCGGTCCCAATGAAACCAAACAGGAATCCTTAATGGGCACCGTTGCAGATCAATTCGTCCAGCTGCTTGCACGCGCCGGTGTTAAACGGGTTTACGGCATCGTAGGCGATAGCCTCAATGGCTTAACAGATGCCATTCGTCGACAAGACAAGATCGAGTGGATCCAGGTGCGCCACGAGGAAGTGGCCGCGCTTGCGGCGGGTGCGGAGGCCCATCTGACTGGTTCGCTCGCAGTGTGCGCGGGAAGTTGCGGACCAGGAAATTTGCACTTGATCAACGGATTGTTCGACTGTCACCGTTCGAAGGTCCCGGTACTCGCGATCGCCGCACACATTCCGTCGGCCGAGATCGGCAGCGGCTATTTTCAGGAGACGCATCCACAGACGCTGTTTGGGGAATGTAGTCATTATTGCGAGCTCGTGTCCGGCAGCGACCAGATGCCACGGGCACTTGAAGTCGCCATCCGTGAGGCGGTTGGCAAGCGTGGCGTCTCGGTCATCGTGATTCCGGGCGACGTGGCCTTGCAACCGGCGCTTGATAGGCCGCTGCCAAAACCTGCCGCCCTGCTGCCAGCTGCACCAATTGTCACTCCATCCCAAGAAGATCTCGACCGCTTGGCGGTGCTGCTCAACGGCAGCCGCCGCGTCACCATTCTTTGCGGTTCGGGATGTGCAGGTGCTCATAACGAATTGCTGGCACTGGGCGAACTCCTGAAGGCACCGATGGTGCACACCTTGCGTGGTAAGGAATATGTTGAGTGGGAGAATCCCTTCGATGTCGGCATGACCGGGTTGATCGGCTTTTCGTCTGGCTATTACGCTATGCGCGACTGCGACGTGCTTCTGATGCTCGGTACAGACTTCCCGTATCGACAGTTCTATCCCGATGGAGCTGGTGTTCGCATCGCACAGGTGGACATTCGGCCGGAGCACCTTGGCCGGCGAGCGGCTGTCGACCTGGCAATCGTCGGAGAAGCTCGGGCGACGCTTAATGCCTTGCTTCCGCTCCTTCAGAGAAAGCGCGATGAAGCGCATTTAGAACAAGCTCAGCGGCACTACGCCAGGTCGCGCAGAGAGCTCGATGAGCTGGCAGCGGGCAGCAGCCGCAAGAGCCTGATCCATCCACAACAGATCGCGAAGGCAGTGAGTGCGCGATCGACCAGGGATGCCATTTTCACATGCGACGTCGGCCTTCCGACGGTGTGGGCGGCGCGATATCTCGCCATGAACGGTCATCGCAGTCTCATTGGCTCCTTCTGGCATGGCTCCATGGCGAATGCGATGGCCCAGGCAATCGGTGCCCAGGCGGCTTCTCCCAGTCGTCAGGTGATCTCACTTTCCGGCGATGGCGGGTTCACCATGCTGATGGGCGATTTGCTCACGATCGCTCAGTACAAACTGCCGGTGAAGGTCGTTGTGTTCAACAACGGAGCATTGGGATTCACTGAGCTCGAGCAAAAGTCTACCGGATTTCTTGGTTTCGGGATCGAGCTAAAGAACCCGAATTTCGCAGCGATGGCTGACGCGATTGGAATTCGCGGCATCAGGATTGTCGATGCATCAGAAGTTGATGACGGGATCGCCGCCGCGTTTAGCCATGACGGACCTGTTCTGATCGATGCACTTGTCAACCGTACTGAGCTTGTGATGCCGCCATCGGTCACCGCAGAAATGGTCAAGGGATTCTCACTCTACACCATGAAAGCTATCATGAATGGTCGAACCGACGCAGTCATCGATCTCGCTAGCTCGAACCTTTGGCGCTAACATAGGAAGCTGCAATGAAAATCATGACCTTTCTCGCCCCGATCACCGGCGGCTCTATTGGACGCGTGAACGTGCCGGGCCTTGGCGGTCGATCAAACCGCTCATTTTGCCTATTCGCTGGTGGGATCGAGCATAGAAATCGTCGGATAGCTCTTGCGCACGGCAATAAAGCGAAGCGCGCACGTCTCTTTGCGGCCTGGCAAAGCGAATGGACGAGCGCGTGGACAGGCCGCAAGTTTCGGGAGCAGAGTTCCCCTTGAGCATTGAGCGTGGTGGCTCTGAACAACAATGGAAGCGAGTGCAGAAGCGGGAGAAGCACACAAGTCGCGGCTCGTGAGTTGTGAGGCGCTGTCATTTTTCTTGCTGGCCCAGGAGCTTTCCAGTTTTGCGATTTATAAAGTGAAGCTGCGAACAAGCAGGGCAAACAACGCCTCGAAATTCGTTTTCTGATGCGTCGTCAGCACCATCTAACCATTGCTGGATGATCATCTTGGTGATCGGGCAGGTGAAAGTGACGGCGCCCATATCGTTCCTGTGCTGTTGAGTGCTGGTCAAGTGCAGCATTGCCAAACCCTGTATGCCTAGTAGCCGGACCTCTTCAGCCGGAATAGCCTCGGCGCCGGGATACTTAACGACAATACGAATTCCTGATTAGCGGCGCTTTGTTCTCGCTCAAGCCAGCCAGGTTATTATGACGGCAGTCTACAGTCCAAGAATCGCTGCTCTCTGCGAGACATTCCGCGCATTCCGTTCGGTTAGGCCACGACGATTGCACAGCTTCGAAAGAACCCATGACCTCGGTGAAAGATGGCCTCGCGGACTCCTTGACGCAGAAAATCCACACGTCCGAACAAAGTAATTCGAACACAACAGCTATCGTATCACAAATTCACCCGAAAGCCGGCGCATGCTGATTTCAATCGACAAGATCGAGAGCCTTCGCGACGACGTCATGTCTCTCTTGCACGCAAATATGTTTAGCTTTGATCCAGGAGATTGGCATCTCCTTGATGCCTCGACCGCACCCTATGGAATGAGTTGTAGAACGGACGACTTACGACCTTGTTCTTGGGCAGCGTTCGCGGTCGAAGGTACAATGACGTGCTCGCGAACGACGATGGCAATGTGGGCGCCCAGCACGCTTCTTGGGTCGATGGTGGCTTTCTTGCCGCTCTGCGAGTATTGCGGAGCGGCAAATTCCGCAGGAGTGTTAATGGATACAAGAACAGTTGTGATCCTGCGACGTCCACGATCGACGATGTGTAACGCCGGCATTTATGCCGAACATTATTTCGTTGCAGCAATGCCGTTCGGCAGCCTGCCTGAACTATGCAGCTCGTTAGGGCAACAAGAGCGCAAGCCGGTGCGCGTCTGCTTAGTTTCGTTACGTTTTATTAGTTCGATCGCTTGTAGCCCAAGAAACGTTCTCTCTGCATAACCGGGGTTCAAATGCCAGTTACCCACGCGTTTCCCGTTCAATTGCATCAGCCCTTAGAAGTGCCGACTGGCGAGCATCTGGCTCACCAAGCTCACGGTCTATTCGGAGCTCATCCGTTCGCTGCCGAGCTGTCCAAAGATCAGGTTGGCAGCCTACTGCCTGAATTCTTTGCGATGTCACAAGCGTTCCCCCATCTGCAAGCGGGATCGCAAAAGGATCTCATATTCGACGCAATACACCGCAATCGAGAGCTTCCCAGGGACGTTGAGCTGACCAGTGTCGTCGCAAATTTCATATGCTGGGATGAGACGGGAGGTCATAGACAGGTTCTCCATGGCGGCAACGCCGCGCTACCCAATATTTTAGATACGGAAAACTTCCACTCAAAGCTGTTTAGAAAGGATGCATCGCGGCTGCTTGGCCGAGTGATCCAGCCCAACTACAGCGCCTCGACGTGCCGGTACCTGCGTGCACTGTATCGTGGCTTGTCGTCGACCGACGCCGTAGTTCGCTGCGCCTATATGGTTGCGTTTGAGCTACATGCTGCGGACATGATCCAAGCACTTTGGACCACCCTGGCCAAAGCGTTTGATGTTCAATTGGACGATCTTGAGTATTTTCGAGTCCATGTGGGAGGCGAGGACCCCGCAGAGAAATATCACGGAGAGATGACAAGCCGCCTCATCGAAGAACTGGTCCCTGCTGGTAGCGGTATGCGTTTCTTAGATGAGTTCAACGGCGCGTATCGTCTCAGCTTAGAGTGGTGCCGCAGTCTGATCCCAGTTGCTCCGCTTGACGGAGATGGCTGGCCGGAGGTCGAACACAGTGGCAGCTGTCACTGTGGTGGTGTCAAGTTTTACGTCCGAGCGCCAGCAGCCATTTCTGCAGTCAAATGCAATTGCTCAATCTGCCAAATGTCGGGTTTTTTGCACATGCTCGTTCCTGCCGAGAAGCTCAAGGTCGAACGTGGCGAAGAATTCCTCACTTCGTATCAATTCAACAAGAACATCGCGAGGCACACGTTTTGTCGGGTTTGCGGCGTAAAGCCATTTTATCGGCCGCGCTCCAATCCGTCAGGATTCAGCGTAAATGTCCGATGCCTCGACGAGACGACGATCGAAAGCATAAGAATAGACGAGTTCGATGGCAAGAACTGGGAGCAGGCGATCCACTCGCTTGAGCCGGATGAGAGTGAAAGGCGCGAACAATGAGCGATCAACGTACTTTGTCGTCAGAAGAGGCCCTAGCGAACTACCGCGCAGAGTTGAGAGATAAAGGGACGGTGCTACTTCCCCCTGAGACGCTGTTTACCCTGGATGAGCTGGCTAGGATCGATGAGCTGCAGTCCGATATTCCCGAAGAAGAGGTTCGAGAGGGTGATGCTGATGACTCTCACAACGTTTTTGTAAAGCGACTTCGAGCAAGTCGCCCCGGCTACCATCCTAGCAACGTGAATGGTATTGCATCGGAGCAAATCATTGACCTGATCGAAAGGACAGAGCGGATCTCTAAGCTTAGCAAGATCTTCGGAGAGGCACCAGAGTACGTCATTCGTCGATGCCAGATGCATCGGATGGTGTCTGGGTCCTTTGTTGGTATCCATTTGGACGCTGAAAGCGATCCTGACTTCGAATATTCCGTGATTGTTCAGCTCGCGAAAGATTTCGAGGGCGGTGAATTCGTCGTATATCCAAACGAACGTGAAAACCAGGTGTTTCGCCCGATGTTGGGAGCCGTCCTTATCACAACGTGCAAGTTCCGCCACGAGGTAACTCCGGTGCGGAGCGGGGAGCGCCGGTCACTGGTCTATTTTTGTTCAAGGCACCGTGGTGCGAATCGTCGGAAGATCGAAAAACCCGCCGTTGACGCATAAGGTCGGCTCGCTAGGAGCAACGAACGATCTCAGCTTCCATCAAAACGGGGACCATCGCTACTCGGCGTCGACGAAATGGTCCAGTTCTCTATGACTGTCATCTTCACGCAGCAGGAGTTTGGGCGATTTCGCTGGCTGTATCTGGGACGTCGGGTCACGGGAATTTCGAAGTGCGCCGGAGCTCAAGTCCAGCCGCTCGCTTCTATCCTCGCCGATCCGGTGCAACTCGCTCCGGCAGCAGGGACAGGTCTTGTCCTCGATGTCAACCACGACCTCGATCCGCGGCAGGTGCCTCGGCAAGGCACCACGGTTGCCGCAGCGCTTGTGAGCCCGCGCCTCCCGGACTTCAGGGGTGCTCACGTCCTGCGCCGTTTCACTGTACGCGGCGACCTGCTCGACGCCTTCCAGACCCAGCAACATCTGATCTTCAGGCAGCGTCTCTGCTCGTCGGCCAAACAGATGTCGCTGCAATTCCTTGATGATCTGACGCAGCCGTTCGCTCTTACGGCGCTCGGCCAGCAGCATCGCTTTCAGCGTCTCAAGATCGTCGGGCGGGGCGTCGCTCACGCTCAATTCAGTCCATTTTTGACGCCATCTGGCGACGCGTTCGATTCTCCTGACTCACTTTGCCGCAGCGCTGCCAATAACGGACGAGATGGACAGGCGGCTTGTCGTGGACGAACAAAACTCGTCGATGTGGTCGCACCCACTGACGATAAGGAGGTCGCTCGGCTTCTTGGTGATCTTGCATCGGCTCCGCGTGGGCTTGGCGAGGACGAGGACTTTCGGATCTCGATCGCGCTCAGGAAAAAACGCGCTCTTGTTCTGGAAAGGACGTTGGTACAAGCCACAGGCGACAACGGCCATGACGCACATTCTCAAACCGCAGATTGGCAGACTGCCGAACGGCATCAATCTTTAGCTTCGAGAATGAGTCTTTCTGCCTCAAGCGGACAGCCGCGCTTGGACTTCGAGCGCCTCCGTCGCGATCGAGGAGTTTGAAGGCACCGCGTGCTCGTGCTCGAGCGGTTCGATCGCCGTTGGACCGGCGATAATCGTGAGCGTCATTCGGCGACCACGCACTGAGGGCTGATTTGGTCGGCTAGGAAGATCTCGTGGATTGGTTCGTCACGAGGTCACCATGTCAAAAGATAGTTGTAAGGATGGCGATAAGGATAGGCATGCGCGTATCCTTGAGGACGGCTCCGACACGCTGCAGCGCGTCGAGATCATCACGGGGACCGGCCGACGACGGCGCTGGTCGACCGATGCGAAAGCGGCGATTGTCGCGGAGAGTTTCGCGCCGGGTGCAAGTGCTTCCGGGGTGGCGGGGCGACACGACATCAGCCCGAGCCTGTTGTTTCTTTGGCGTCGTCAGGCAACGCGGGCGAAGCTCGCGGAGCGCAGGGATGAAGGCGTGCCATCAGGCTTTGTGCCGGTCGCGATCACGGGCTGCGGGGGCAAATTGCCGCCATGCGAGGAGCGGGGGGCGATTGAGATCGACGTCGGCGTGGTTCGCATCCGTGTCGTGGGAACGGTCGACCGGCGAGCACTCTGCGAGGTGCTTGCGGCAGTCGGAACGGTTGGCCGATGATCGGGCTCCGCGCTGGGTTATCGATCTGGATCGTGACGCAGCCGGTCGATTTCCGTCGCGGCATGGACTCGCTGGCGATGCTGGTGAGCGAGGCGTTTGGAGCCAATCCGTTCGACGGCGGGCTGTGGGTGTTTCGCTCCAAGCGCCGAGATCGCTTGAAGATCCTGACCTGGGACGGAAGCGGCCTTGTTCTTTACTACAAGAGAATCGAAGGGCAGTTCAGCTGGCCGCCAATCAAGGAAGGCGTCATGCCGCTATCTCATGCTCAGCTCTCGGTGCTGCTCGACGGCTCGGACTGGAAGCGTGTGCCGATGCGGGTTGTGGATCAACCAACACGAGCTGGTTGATCATCATCAAGAGTAGTTCGGCATTCATGCAGAGCTGTAGTAGAACGCGCTGCATGATTGATTTGCCTTCCGATCCAGCATTGCTCCGTACTCATCCGAGGGCGGCCGCCTTGCAGAGGTTGGCTATCGCATGATTACAGGCAGTATGGACACCATATCGACTGCCAATAATGCGAAAGTTATGGAGATCGTCGACACAGGACGGCGCCGACGGTTCAGCATTGAAGCGAAGCAGCGGATTGTGGAGGAGAGTTATTGCTGTGGCGATCCTGTTTCTGTCGTTGCTCGCCGCCACGGACTTTTTCCTGGTCAACTGTTCGGGTGGCGACGCCTGGCGCGGCAGGGCACTCTTGCAGCGCTGAACGCCAAAGATGGCGATTACGGGTTTGTCGCGGCGCTGATTGAGCCGGAGCCAACGAGAAGCGAAGGGAGCCGTGACGACGCTCGCTGCGAGCAGACTGTTGGACGGATGGAGATCGTGCTCGGCAGCGGTGTTCGTCTGATCGTTGGCGTGGATGTCGATACCGCCGCTTTGTCGCGCGTCTTGAGAGTGCTGGAGGGGCGATGATCCCGATTCCGACGGGCGTTCGTGTCTGGCTTGCCACCGGCTACACCGACATGCGGTGCGGCTTTCCGAGTTTGGCTCTCCGCGTGCAGGAAGTGCTCAAGCAAAATCCGCTCGGCGGGAATCTTTTTTGCTTCAGGGGGAAGCGCGGCGATCTTTTGAAGGTCATTTGGCACGATGGCCAGGGGGCATGTCTGTTTACAAAAAGACTCGAGAGAGGAAGGTTCGTCTGGCCTTCGGTGGCAGGCGAAGCAGTGACGATCTCTCCGGCGCAATTGAGCTATCTCTTGTCCGGAATCGACTGGCGCAATCCTCAAGAAACGTGGCGTCCAACGCGAGTTGGATAGCGATTTGCGGTTGAACTTGCCAGCAAATATGATTCATTGGCTTCATGAGTCTGAAGCCGGATGATCTTCCCTTGGACCTTGCCAGCGCCCAGGCCGCACTGCTGGTCGAACGTGAATCGTTGCGGGCTGAACGCGAAGCGCGGCTGAAGGTTGAGGTTGAGCGCGATGCGGCCGTGGCCCAAGCCGCCAAGGTACAGGTCGAGGCCATCAATTGGCAGGTCGAAGCCGCCAGTGCGCAGGCGAAGCTGTCCGACACCGAAGCGTTGATCGCGCATCTGCAGCTCACGATCGAGAAGCTGAAACGAGAGTTGCACGGGCCGCGCTCCGAACGCACGGCACGGCTGATCGAGCAGCTGGAGCTGCAGCTGGAAGACCTGGTGACGTCAGCGACCGAGGATGAGCTCGCAGCACAGGCCGCGGCGGCGAAAACCCAGACCGTGCGCGCCTTCACGCGCAAGCGACCGATCCGCAAGCCCTGGCCGGATGACATCGAACGCGAGCGCGTCGTCATCGATCCCCCGGCCGCCTGCGCCTGCTGCGGCGGATCGCGGCTGTCGAAGCTGGGCGAGGATGTGACCCGGACATTGGAAGCGATCCCGCGCCGTTACAAGCTGATCGAGACGGTGCGCGAGAAGTTCACCTGTCGGGATTGCGAGGCGATCACGCAGCCGCCGGCGCCGTTCCACGCCACGCCGCGCGGCTTCATCGGTCCCAGTCTGTTGGCGATGATCCTCGTCGATAAATTTAACCAGCATCTGCCACTCAATCGTCAGAGCACGCGCTTCAAGTGCGAAGGGATCGACCTGTCGACGCAAACGCTGGCCGATCAGGTCGGCTACGGAACCTTCGCCGTCATGCCGCTCTTCGAGCTGATCAAGAGCCATGTGTTCGCCGCCGAGCGGCTTCACGGTGAGGACACCACCATCCGCATTCTGGCGAAGAGCAAGTGCACGACCGGACGGATCTGGACCTACGTGCGTGACGATCGTCCCTTCGGTGGCACCGCGCCGCCGGCGGCGGTCTATTACGCCTCCGGCGACCGGCGGGGTGAGCACCCGCAGAAACATCTGGCGCTGTTCAACGGCATCCTGCAGGCGGATTGCTATAACGGCTTCGAGCCACTGTTCGATCCGAAGAAAAAAGTGTTGCCGATCACGCCGGGATTTTGCCTTGCGCATGCGAGACGGAAGTTCTTCGAGCTGGCCGACATCGGAAAAAATGCGCGGGAGGGCAAGAAAGGCAAGCCGATCTCCCCGATGGCGCTGGAGGCCGTCAAGCGCCTCGATGCACTCTTCGCCATCGAGCGCGAGATCAACGGCCTGACCGCCGCCGAGCGAGTTGCCGTGCGACAGCAAAAGAGCAAGCCGCTGTTCGATGAGATGCACGAGTGGTTGACCACGGAACGCGCTACTCTCTCTCGCGCCTCCGAGGTCCGCGGGCCGATCGATTACATGCTCAAGCGCTGGACCGACTTCGCCCGCTTCCTCGATGACGGCAGAATCTGCCTGACCAACAACGCGGCGGAAAGAGCGCTGCGTGGTATCGCTCTTGGACGACGTAACTGGACCTTTGCCGGCTCTCAGCGCGGTGCTGACCGTGCCGCCGTCATGCTGACACTCATCACAACCGCACGCCTCAATGACGTTGACCCGCAAGCCTGGCTCGCCGACATCCTCGCGCGCATCGCCGATCTGCCTGCTTCGCGCCTGCACGAGCTGCTTCCCTGGGAATGGAAAAGGCTGCGCGAGGTCGAAAAGCCCGCCGATCAGCGGCCCGTCGCAGCCTGAACTGTCCTCCATCATAACGCAGTCACGACTGCTCGCGCGAGAGACCGTTACGCGGCCTTCCTCTGATGCGTACGCCCGCTGCGCCGCCGGCAGACCACGGATACGGTCTTCGATGGCATAGAACATCGCAATCCGTTGCAGCGCTTCCGCGGCAATCGGCGACTTCGTCGCGACGTGAACATCCCAGAACTTCCGCCGCGCATGCGCGAAGCAGAATGCCAGTTGCACCAGACGGCCGCCGTTCTTGATCAGACCCTTGTAGGCGGCATAGCCGTCGACCTGCAGGATGCCCTGGTAGTCTCCGAACAGCTGTTTGGCGCGGATCGCCTTGCGATCCTCGGCAAATACGCAGACCACCGCCGGCGGTGCCGGGCCGTCCCACGGGCGGTCATCGGTGGCGAACATCTGTTCCTGCCGATACAGCGGCAGCTGGTAGCCGTATTTCATCACCGCGATGTGGGCCAGTAAGGCTTCCGTCACCATCCCGCCGTCGACCGCCTGGGCCGGCGCGGGTGTCTGCAGCACACCCTGGCGGCATCCCCGGCAACCATAGCGCGGACGCACGATGCGCTTGACCCGGTATTGCATCGGAACGACGTCGAAGGCTTCCTTGACGGTCTCCCCGATCTTGTGCAGCCGCTCGCCGCAGCAGGGGCAGATATGGCTCTCGATATCGATCACGACGTCGATGCGCGGCAAATGCTCCGGAAGCATCCCCCAGTTGCGTCGCGCCGGTCGCTTTCCACGGCCTTCCGCTCCATCAGGCCAGCCTGCCTCCGGTCACGTCGTCGTTGGCATCAGCCGCCTGCGCCGTGATGGTGAAGAGAGACAGCTGTCCGGGATCCAGTGTCTCGGACCGGGGACCGAAGATCGTGCGCTTGTACTGCGACAGGATCACCAGGAGCTTATCGTTCTCCTGGATCGCAGCATCGCGCTGGGCGATCGCTGCATCACGCTCAGCCGCCAGCGTGCTGCATTCCGCCGACAACACGGCAAGCCGTGACGACAGCGCCGTCACGGCTTGCTGGAGCAATGTACGCATCAGAGGAAGGCCGCGTAACGGTCTCTCGCGCGAGCAGTCGTGACTGCGTTATGATGGAGGACAGTTCAGGCTGCGACGGGCCGCTGATCGGCGGGCTTTTCGACCTCGCGCAGCCTTTTCCATTCCCAGGGAAGCAGCTCGTGCAGGCGCGAAGCAGGCAGATCGGCGATGCGCGCGAGGATGTCGGCGAGCCAGGCTTGCGGGTCAACGTCATTGAGGCGTGCGGTTGTGATGAGTGTCAGCATGACGGCGGCACGGTCAGCACCGCGCGCTGAGAGCCGGCAAAGGTCCAGTTACGTCGTCCAAGAGCGATACCACGCAGCGCTCTTTCCGCCGCGTTGTTGGTCAGGCAGATTCTGCCGTCATCGAGGAAGCGGGCGAAGTCGGTCCAGCGCTTGAGCATGTAATCGATCGGCCCGCGGACCTCGGAGGCGCGAGAGAGAGTAGCGCGTTCCGTGGTCAACCACTCGTGCATCTCATCGAACAGCGGCTTGCTCTTTTGCTGTCGCACGGCAACTCGCTCGGCGGCGGTCAGGCCGTTGATCTCGCGCTCGATGGCGAAGAGTGCATCGAGGCGCTTGACGGCCTCCAGCGCCATCGGGGAGATCGGCTTGCCTTTCTTGCCCTCCCGCGCATTTTTTCCGATGTCGGCCAGCTCGAAGAACTTCCGTCTCGCATGCGCAAGGCAAAATCCCGGCGTGATCGGCAACACTTTTTTCTTCGGATCGAACAGTGGCTCGAAGCCGTTATAGCAATCCGCCTGCAGGATGCCGTTGAACAGCGCCAGATGTTTCTGCGGGTGCTCACCCCGCCGGTCGCCGGAGGCGTAATAGACCGCCGCCGGCGGCGCGGTGCCACCGAAGGGACGATCGTCACGCACGTAGGTCCAGATCCGTCCGGTCGTGCACTTGCTCTTCGCCAGAATGCGGATGGTGGTGTCCTCACCGTGAAGCCGCTCGGCGGCGAACACATGGCTCTTGATCAGCTCGAAGAGCGGCATGACGGCGAAGGTTCCGTAGCCGACCTGATCGGCCAGCGTTTGCGTCGACAGGTCGATCCCTTCGCACTTGAAGCGCGTGCTCTGACGATTGAGTGGCAGATGCTGGTTAAATTTATCGACGAGGATCATCGCCAACAGACTGGGACCGATGAAGCCGCGCGGCGTGGCGTGGAACGGCGCCGGCGGCTGCGTGATCGCCTCGCAATCCCGACAGGTGAACTTCTCGCGCACCGTCTCGATCAGCTTGTAACGGCGCGGGATCGCTTCCAATGTCCGGGTCACATCCTCGCCCAGCTTCGACAGCCGCGATCCGCCGCAGCAGGCGCAGGCGGCCGGGGGATCGATGACGACGCGCTCGCGTTCGATGTCATCCGGCCAGGGCTTGCGGATCGGTCGCTTGCGCGTGAAGGCGCGCACGGTCTGGGTTTTCGCCGCCGCGGCCTGTGCTGCGAGCTCATCCTCGGTCGCTGACGTCACCAGGTCTTCCAGCTGCAGCTCCAGCTGCTCGATCAGCCGTGCCGTGCGTTCGGAGCGCGGCCCGTGCAACTCTCGTTTCAGCTTCTCGATCGTGAGCTGCAGATGCGCGATCAACGCTTCGGTGTCGGACAGCTTCGCCTGCGCACTGGCGGCTTCGACCTGCCAATTGATGGCCTCGACCTGTACCTTGGCGGCTTGGGCCACGGCCGCATCGCGCTCAACCTCAACCTTCAGCCGCGCTTCGCGTTCAGCCCGCAACGATTCACGTTCGACCAGCAGTGCGGCCTGGGCGCTGGCAAGGTCCAAGGGAAGATCATCCGGCTTCAGACTCATGAAGCCAATGAATCATATTTGCTGGCAAGTTCAACCGCAAATCGCTATCCAACTCGCGTTGGACGCCACGTTTCTTGAGGATTGCGCCAGTCGATTCCGGACAAGAGATAGCTCAATTGCGCCGGAGAGATCGTCACTGCTTCGCCTGCCACCGAAGGCCAGACGAACCTTCCTCTCTCGAGTCTTTTTGTAAACAGACATGCCCCCTGGCCATCGTGCCAAATGACCTTCAAAAGATCGCCGCGCTTCCCCCTGAAGCAAAAAAGATTCCCGCCGAGCGGATTTTGCTTGAGCACTTCCTGCACGCGGAGAGCCAAACTCGGAAAGCCGCACCGCATGTCGGTGTAGCCGGTGGCAAGCCAGACACGAACGCCCGTCGGAATCGGGATCATCGCCCCTCCAGCACTCTCAAGACGCGCGACAAAGCGGCGGTATCGACATCCACGCCAACGATCAGACGAACACCGCTGCCGAGCACGATCTCCATCCGTCCAACAGTCTGCTCGCAGCGAGCGTCGTCACGGCTCCCTTCGCTTCTCGTTGGCTCCGGCTCAATCAGCGCCGCGACAAACCCGTAATCGCCATCTTTGGCGTTCAGCGCTGCAAGAGTGCCCTGCCGCGCCAGGCGTCGCCACCCGAACAGTTGACCAGGAAAAAGTCCGTGGCGGCGAGCAACGACAGAAACAGGATCGCCACAGCAATAACTCTCCTCCACAATCCGCTGCTTCGCTTCAATGCTGAACCGTCGGCGCCGTCCTGTGTCGACGATCTCCATAACTTTCGCATTATTGGCAGTCGATATGGTGTCCATACTGCCTGTAATCATGCGATAGCCAACCTCTGCAAGGCGGCCGCCCTCGGATGAGTACCAGCGGGCTGCGGTTCGGCAAACCGAAACCAGGCCGCTGATCGAGCACCTCAAGGCCTGGCTTGAGGCACGACTGCTGGAAGTCTCGAAGAAGTCTGGCCTTGGCAAAGCCATTCGCTACACCCTCAACCATTGGGAAGGCCTGACGCGCTTCATCGATGACGGGTGCATCGAGATCGACAACCATACGGTCGAACGCACCATCAAGCCGATAGGGTTAGGAAAGAAGAACTATTTGTTTGCGGGCAGTGAAGGCGGCGCCGAGACCTGGGCCATTCTCGCGTCGATCATCAACTCGGCCAAGCTGCAAGACATCGACCCGCGGCATTATCTGACCGACGTTCTCGAGCGCATCGTCTCCGGACGCACCAAGATCAATCAGCTGCACACATTGCTGCTGTGGACATGGAGGGCCGAGCGCGATGGTCTGGAGACAAAGCTCGCCGCCTGATCAATTTGACGGCAGGGCGTCGGGAACTTCCTGCGCGTCGCTGGTGTCGTCATAGATCTCTTCGCGGATCACGCGCAGCGTCACCTCGTGCAGATAGACTTGCAGCGCCCTCTCCAGCTCGGTGAACTCCGGCAGCAGGATCTTGTCAACGAAGCCCCGTGACGCGCGGATCATCACCGTGTTGCGTCGCTGGCGGTGGTAACGAAACGGCCGCAGCCCGTATCGACGGCAAAGCGCCAGAAACAGTTGCCGCGACCATTGGTCGGGAAGTGAGAACTGCTGCTCGATCGGTGGATCGTGGCGCGCGAGCTCCTCGACCCGGGCACGCACCCGCTGCAGTGCGGCTTCCGCCGCCAAGCGCTCACCAGCAGTTCCTGCACCCGCGAACAACGCCTCGATCTTCCGAAGCTTCTCGCGCAGCTGCGACTCGCTGGTCATTGTGATCCCCGTCGCCCCCTTCAAACCGGGAGCATCCAATCATCGCCCAGCGGCAGCGTCAATCACCCCGATCGGGCAATCCAAAGCATTCCGCACGCCAGCACCCGGACTGGATAAAACCTGGGGGCAAGGTCAGCACGCGCAGTTTCGGGGCGCTTCAACCGGGCGAGTTGTTCCTATTCAAACTGCATGCACCAAACAAGTTCATCATTGGCGGTGGCATTTTCGGTCACGCATCAATCGCGCCGCTTTCATTGGCCTGGGGTGCCTTTGGCCTGAAGAACGGCGCCTCCAGCCGATCTGAAATGCGGGCACGAATCGCGAGCTATCGTCGCGACGCGTTCGCTCTGGGCGACCGACAGGATCGCGTCATTTGGCTGCCGAATTCCATCCCAGCCGTTCTTCTGGCCGAGGGACCTCTGGCTGTCCGTCCCAGAGCGCTGGTCGCCCGTCGACGACAACGGGGCCTCGAGGTAAGGGTGTCTCCGTGAGCCGCTGCCTCGGCTAGGCATGAAGTTTAGGATTTCAGAATGCGGGCGCCGCCTGGGCGTGGTGCTCTCGCAGCCGCGCGACCAGGCAACTGCCATCCGACAGGGGCAGAAGGAGCTCATCCTTCGATGCGTCCTTTAGCTTGACAGGGCCCTGATCCATCTCCAGCAGACATTTGTTCGACCACGGCCGGGCGACAACTAGTATCCGTTTGCCAGATTGCAAGCGCATCGTCGGGAATAGCGAGGCTCAAGTTCGTAACTCTAAATCAATGGGCTGAAGAAGCATCTATCTTGGAGAGGCTCAACCTTGCGCTCTGATCGAATCAGAGCATCCTCAACAGTCGATGCTCCAAACTTCGGGCCGCCAGCCTGTCGCGCGTGATGAGGGCACACTCTGCTGTGCCTGCCTCTTCATCGGCGGCAAGCGGTATCACCCCATCCTTGTGTCCTCTATCGAATAGAACTCCTTCATTGGCGAAATGATCGATCGCTGATCGGAGCGAGTTTACCCGGACATTCCGGACAGATGAGATCACATAAGAATTGGAATAGTCGGGTCCCAGCAAGCGTACAGCAATGCTGTGTAGGACGGAACCGCCTCCCCACCGACCGTTCGCTTCATTGAACAGCAGGCGTCCGTCGGTGGTGACAATGGCGTCGATATTGATCATTCCGCGGTATCCCAACGTCCGCGCCAGCTCTACAAATCGATAGGCGTATGCGTAGGCGGTCGAGTGCTCCTCGTTGCTCAGGTCGCTTGGAAGCTCTAATCCAGTCCAGACGAGAGCTCTTTCGAATCGATCTTCGCTCCGACGCAGACGTATGTTCCCACTGTTGACGTATGCAATTGAACCGTTTTCCTCGATCTCAAACTCAAGGTAGAATAGAGAACGAGCCAGGTGGTACGATTCGACGACCACCGCTTTACATGAAGGGGTTGTTATCTCCGACCAAAGCGCATCAGGATCGAACGCCGTCCAAAGGACTCGCCGGGTTTCTCTTGCCCCAGGTAGGGGAACGCTCTCCTTGCCGGTTAGTATAATATTTCCAACTCCGCCCGCTCCATTGTCCAGCTTGACAATTACCCTGCCGGTTTCGGACCTCAGGGAACTGATCGCTCTAAATAGCTCGTCCGAGCTTGTTGCTACGCATCCACTGGGCAGTGGAAGTGCCGCACTGGTTGCCAATTGGCGGAAATGGCTCTTGCGGTTCAATAGATCAGGCCCTCGCTGTAGAGCGAACTCGTATCCCGCCAGCGGTATGCCGAGCATCGCGGCTAAGCGCGCAACGCCTTCGCTAAAATAGCAAGGACACAGTCTCCAATCTGTTTTCGAAATGATATGGCGGCCGATTCGTCCAGCGGTTGTATTGGACTGCAAAGCGGAATCACTAAGGACCGTTGCATCGTGAGCTTTTTCGGGCGCGTGGACTACTAGGGTCGAAGGGTCAAACCTAAGGGTCGCTCCAACGAAGGATAGCAGGTCCGTTGGGATGGCCACCGGAGAGACTATTAGATCACCCTCTTGTGCAAACCAGACGGAGCGCCAAGCCGACTTGGCAGCAAGCGAAAGTTGAATTGCGGTCAGATCGGCGCCCGACATTTGGGCGGTACCGGCATTCATAATGAGGATCCGCGGCATCAACGACCTCCGAGGTATTTGGCGTTATTGGACGGAAGGCGCCATCCCCACAACTCGCAGGAGCGTGTTCATGTAGAGGAGTTGACCGAAGGGACTTTCGTGGCCTTGAGATGCAAGATCCCTTGCGGCCGGCAAGCGAATTGCTGTCAACGCCCAATCCGCGACGTTCAATTGCTGGCTCCTTGCTGGATTGATCGCGCATCGAGCTCTTTCAGCATAAAATGCTGGATCTTGCCCAACGCCGTTCGCGGCAATTCTTCCGTGAAGATGATTTCGCGGGGCGCTTTAAAGCGCGCGAGCTGCAACTGCACATGTGCCGTCAACGCTTCCGCTTCAATCCGAGCCCCGGACCGCGTGATCACATAGGCGATCGGCACTTCATCCCAACGCGCATCGGGCCTTCCGACGACGGCGCATTCCGCGACATCGGGGTGCTCCATAAGCACACGCTCGATTTCCGCCGGATAGATGTTTTCTCCGCCGGAAATGATCAGGTTCTTCTTGCGATCATAGACCCAAAAATATCCATCTGCATCGCGGCGTCCGATATCGCCAGTGCGATACCATCCGTTATGCAGCGCCTCGCGCGTCGCTTGTTGATTGCCCCAATATTCGTAGAAAAGATTGGGTCCGCGCACCGCAATCTCGCCTGGGTCGCCTGGCGGAAGCTCGTCACCGGCATCGTTGATAATTGTCGCTTCACAGCACAGGCCGGGCAGCCCGGTCGTACCCTCGCGCGAGTGATCGCCGCCGAGTCTCGTATAGATGGCAATTGGGCAGGTCTCCGTGGAACCATAAACCTGCAGAACTGATACGCCGCGAGCGGTCAAGCGTTCGATCAGGTGCTGCGGCACCATAGTCGACCCAGTGGAGATCGCCTTCAGCGAGGATAGGTCGGTCGTCGGCCACCCTGGATGGTCAGTCAGGGCTTGGATCGTGGCGGGCACCAATACGGCCAGCGTTGGCCGGTCGCGCTCGAACGCTGCAAGCGTCGCCCCTGGCGCAAACCGCGCGTGCATGGTGACCGTCGCGCCATAATGCAAGGCTGGCGTGGTCTGGATATTGAGGCCGCCGACGTGGAACAGCGGCAACACTGTCAAGACATGATCGGCCGAGGTGAGACCATGCATGTGCTGACTCATAACACCATTCCACAGCAAGGCCTCCTGGCGCAGCACAGCGCCTTTCGGCCGCCCTGTGGTGCCAGAGGTGTAGACGATCAGAAGCGGGCAGGACAGGTCGATGTGCGGATTGCGACCGTCGCCGCAGCCTCGGTCTAGCAGGCAATCCCACTTGCTTCCGCCCAGAGGCGCAAAATCGAAGCCGAGGACGAAGGTATCAGGCAGTTGCTCCGCCAGCTCCGGCAGGAGTGCCTCGAAGGTTCGCTCAAGCACCAGCACCTTGGCGCCGGCGTCGGACAGGATGAAAAGCTGCTCGGCGACAGCAAGCCTCCAGTTCAATGGCACGAGCATTGCGCCGAGCCGTGCGCAGGCATAGAGCAGCACCAGATAGTCAGGCCGGTTGAGGCTGAGGATCGCCACGCGATCGCCTCTCTGAACTCCGAGTTGGCTCTTTAGGGTGCGGGCGACCTGCTCGATCCGTCGATTGAAGACAGCATAGCTTAGAGTCTCGCCCTCGAAATGAATCGCTGGCTTGTCGGGAGCGAACGCCGCGTTGCGCTCAATCAGCGTGCAGAGATCCACCATCAGTCTTCCGCTTTCCCTGGCTGGGACGGTACCTGCCTCCCGATGCGATCAAGGGCAGAGCTCCTCAACCTCACTCGGAAGGTGTCGATTACGATTCAATTGCGCAAAGTGGTTTTCATGCGCGGGCGATCGTCACGCCGGTAACTCACTTTAGCTCGACGGAGGCTTGGTGCATCCGACGATGGTGATAAGCGCACCATGACGATATTTTCTTCGGTCTTCTCACTACCGGCTCGCCGCACATATAGGCAACTCTGGGATCTCCATGTTTGAAGCCAACAATGGCCCGGCATTGGCCTTCAGTATGATCGACCAGCAAGACCTTCTTGGAACCGTCGGGTCTTTTCACGTTGCCGCTCCGAGGTACCAGGCAATCTCTTGCAATGTCACTGCGGCCGTGGCGACGACAGTTGCCGACAAAGCCGAATCGAACGTTGTGCGTTTATGCAATTTTGCTGCCATACCGGCTCTCAGCGATCTATCCGGACAGGACAGAACCACGTTTTCGGACTGGGCGCAGTCGTGTGTTGGCCAGGGCAGGGCTAGCTGTCACACGCGGAAAACAGGGTCCTTGCCCAAGCGCTCGGGATTAACTCTGCTTTGACCTCCCTCTGACTTGACCGCCTCCGTGGCAATCCGGATCAGAACGGAAGTGTAACGCCGTTTGGGCGTCTACATCGCAGAGCCTTCATAGTCGCTCGCCACCCGCATCTGCGCGATGAAGAGTCGACAGAAGTGGTGTCGAAAACCGCCTTACGCTGCGCACGGGATTTTCGTTTGCTTGAAGACCCTATTCTTGAGGTCAACCGCGATGCGTTGGAACAACTCCAAAAGTTCCCGGTTCTTGGCGCAAACAGCTGTGCACCAAACCGTCCGGAATGCCCGCCATCCTTTCGAACTCAAACCGAGCGCCGTTTCCCATCCGGTAACGGCGATGCGAAGACAATTGTCCCTCATGTCGAATTCCTCGTGCGGCTCAGGTAACAAGTGCGCAGGCGAAGACGCTCCATCCTGGCGTATAGGCCGCTTCGAGTGCCAGTCTTCGTGGGACTGATCGTGCGATGTGAATCTAACGGATCGAGACACTCGCAATCCCCCTCTTCTTTAGTTACCCTTGAAACGGCCGAAAAACCGGCGCCACCAGCGATTATACAATTTGACGCTACGTGCGATTCAAGCCCCTTTGGGGCTCATCGTGTGAATGCGTCCAATCTTCTGGGCCTCCAAAGGCAGCGACGAAACGAAAACTGAAAAATGCAGCGCAACTGCTCAAAGCATCTGACCGAAGACGGGACGCTAGCGTGGGTCGTGCCAAGAGCTTAAGGCGGGCCTGTGTGAGCGACACAGCTAACACGCGTCGGGTTTTCCTCTCTGGGCTGATCTGCTCGCTGCGATGATGCTGTTCGCCTCTGGGCAAGAAGAAGCGAGCTGCCACAGGAGTGGCTATCGAGACGGTTAGGGGCTACGTGTCACCTGCATGCAGGGCGCCAACTTCAGAACTGTCTTTCGACGTGCGCGCGAATCGCATTTGCCTTGGCGTCAATCCAGCCGCACTTCCAGGCGCTTGCGACCATCTTCGAATAGGTTGCTTCCAGGTTTGGTCATCCTTGGGGCGTCCAGGCAAGGTAGGCACTAGATCAATAGGGACCAGGGCAATGTCCTGCTCAAGGAGCGCGATCCCTCTCAAGGCTGGAGAATTTACGGTAATTGCGCCTTTCAAGACGATCTTGAACCTGGAAAAATCGAAGGGGGCCTCCAGGTGCAACCCCCTTTCGGGCGAGTATTCTATGATCATGACTCGATTCCATATTCGTGAATCGGAAGATGAGCCCAGCAGTAGTTCGCTCCTGGCAACCGCGTGGCAAGGAAGCTGCACTTAGCCGTGCGGTAACGTTCGAAGCTCGTCTCGGAGATTGCGCTTTGCAGAACCGGGACGTCGAGGACACCCGTGATCCCACGGCGCTGTATCGAAACGGTGCACACCCTTGGCGCCATGCCGGACGGCCAACCGCAGCGCGAGGTCCTGCTGATCACCGAGAAGACTCACGCCAAAAGTGCCGTTGGCGAGTATCGCGCTGTAACTCTCGGAACCTGCATTGATGCCGACCAGAAAGGAGGGCGGCTCCATGCAGATCGACGCAATAGGACTGGCCGTTAGCCCACGCCGTTCGGCAGCCGTACCGGTGGCTACAATGGCGACGCCGCTCGCCAGATTTCGCATGGCTTGGCAAAACTCGATTGCCTCAATGGATGGAATATCGCTCATCGGGTAAGGCAATTGGCAGCTCATAGCCCAGTTCCGGGCAGGCACTTGACTTGGAACGCTTTCGTTATACGGAGATCGCTTGGGTTCTCAGATCTCGAATTTGCGCACGCGCAGTTTACGTTTGATCGCAGGAATAATCAGACTGCTCTATACTGCGATTTGGCGATGCAGCTCACCACAATCGGAAGCTCCGATCGGATGGCAAAGTTCAGCGTGCCTCCGCATCGGATCGCATCCGTTCCGCGTCCTCGTCGCGTAGCAACAGCTATGGCAAAGGCGGCCGTACGTCTGAATGGCAGGTGGTCCGTGATCTGTCTGACCTTGCGTCAGTCACTGCGAACTGTTCCTCGGTGTGAAATGGGCGTCGCCGTCGCGCCGTTTTGCTTTCCAATACTGTTGAAAAGGCGCTCTTTCGCAAAGAGAAGACGCCTATCCAGCGTCGCGTGCAACGAACCCCGCAGCTCGGGCGGGATCGAGTCGTCCTTGTCGATCACTTCCCGAAACTTCCGAAACATGTGTTCGATCTTCGCGATCGATCCGAGTACCGTGATCTTCTGCCAGGACATCATTGCTAGTCTCCTTGCCGCAATAGCGCAAATGCGCCAATCCCTGAACCTGCTTGCCTTTCGACGATCTCGGCAGGTCACTTCGCACGGCTCCCGCGATCTAAGCAGCGGTCGGTCCGGCAGGCGCTGCCTCGGCCTGGACCAGCTCGGCAAGGTTGCTATGGTACGCATCCTGCAGCCTGAGACACGTGCCGTTCCGGGCATATACGCCTCATCTGACGAAGCTCCGCCTTCGATTTCCGAAAACCGTGCCATCATTGCTCTTACCGTTTTAGCTAATGCAGGGTCATTCCGGGTAAACGCTGCATTTCTCACATCATCACCGGCCCGCGCTTCTCGGCCGTCGTCAAATGCAGGAGAGCACTGCCTCGGTCCTGAAGCGATTGAGTTCCGCGAAGCTCTAAATGCTGATGTAGCAGCCAGGGTCCAACAGCGGCAACACCTCAATGACATTTGCGGCGAGCCGCATTCGAAGCGAGGCCAGCTCGGCAGGGAGGCTTTGCGCGCCATCACTGCGCTCCAGTCGCAGCTGCCGCCCCGCGCCAAAGCGGCGCACGGGTCGCCGCCGTCACATCGGCCCGCCGCATCAAGCTTTCGCCGACCAGCAAGGTCGAAAATGCCGGCGCGCGAAAGCAGCAAGAGATCGGCGGGGGCGAAGATGCTGCTTTCGCAAACAACCAGCGGCCTTTTGGGAACGAGGGGCGCCAGCGTCTCTCTGGTCGCAAGTGTCGTCTCGAAGGTGTGCAGGCTACCGTTCTTGATGCCGATCATTGGCGAGCGAAGAGTGGGGGCTCGATCGAGTTCCGCGCAGTCATGGATCTCGATTAGCACGTCCATGTCGTGTGCCAAGGCAACAGCCTCGATGTCGCGGGTAGCGCCATCGTCCAGCGCCGTCACGATGATCAGAATACAGTCGGCGCCATGGGCGCGCGCCTCGGCTACCTGATAGGTGTCGAACATGAAATCCTTGCGCAACACCGGCAGATTTGTGGCCGCGCGCGCCGCCACCATGAAATCGAGATGTCCCAAAAAGGAAGGCTTGTCCGTCAAGACCGAAAGACAGATGGCGCCGCCCGCCTCATAGGCTTTCGCAAGCGAAGGCAGATCGAAGTCGGTGCGAATGTGACCCTTGGAGGGTGAGGCTTTCTTGATCTCGGCGATGAGGGCATCCTCGCCTGCACCGTGCCTGTTGCCGATCGCGCTGACGAAGCCGCGCGGAGGCGGCGCACGCCGCGCGAGCGCCTCGAGGTCTGAAAGCGGTAGCGCGCGCTTGGCGGCTGCGATCTCTTCGCGCTTATAGGTTTCGATCTTGGTCGGAATGTCGGACATTGGCCGGCTCGGCGGCTCAAGCGTTGGAGATTGCGATCAGGTGTTGCAATCGGGCCGCCGCGGCACCGCTATCAAGCGATTTCTGGCCGAGAGCGACGCCTTCCTTCAAGGTCTTGGCACGGCCGGCCACGATCAATGCCGCGGCCGCGTTGAGAAGCGCGATATCGCGATACGGACTTGGTCCACCGTTGAGCACGTTTTGCAGCGCAACGGCATTGGCATCGGCATCGCCGCCCTTCAGCTCCTCGCTGCTGCAGCGGGGCAGGCCGGCTTCTTCAGGGGTTACTTCGAAGGTGCGGATCTCGCTCATCTCGAGCGCGGCAACAAAGGTCGGGCCGGTGAGGGTGATCTCATCGAGTCCGTCCGAGCCGTGCACCACCCACACTGATTCAGCGCCAAGGTTCTTCAACACCCGCACCAAAGGGAGCACCCACTGCCGCGAAAACACCCCGACCATCTGTCGCTTGACGCAGGCCGGATTGCACAGCGGTCCGAGCAGATTGAAAATGGTGCGGGTGGCAAGCTCAACCCGGGTCGCGCGGACGTGGTTCATGGCGGGATGATGGGCCGGCGCAAACATGAAGCCGATGCCGGCTTCGTGCACACAGCGACCAACATCTTCAGGGGCAACGTCGATCCTCACGCCGAGGGATGCCAAGACGTCGGCCGCGCCCGAGCGCGAGGACAGCGCGCGATTGCCATGTTTGGCCACTTGCACGCCAGCGCCGGCGACGATGAAAGCCGCGCAAGTCGAGACGTTGACCGAGCCAGAAGCATCGCCGCCCGTGCCGACAATGTCGACGGAATCATGCGGCGCACTGACTCGCAGCATTTTACGCCGCATCGCGGAAGCCGCGCCGGTGATCTCTTCCACTGTCTCGCCGCGCACCCGCAGCGCCATGAGAAGTCCTCCCATCTGCGAGGGCGTGGCCTCGCCCGACATCATGCTGTCGAAGGCGCACGCCGCTTCCTCGCGAGTCAGCGTGGCGCCTGTGGCGACTTTGCCAATGATCGACTTGAAGGCGTCCATCGTGCTTCCGAAGGGGCTTACTCGTTGCTATCGGCGCCGGTTACCTGGGCGAAGGCAGCTTCCTTGAGTGGTGAGCCGAACTCTTTTGTAACTTGGTGACAAGGGCCGCGAGTCGTGCGCAAAACGTGCTTTGCGGCGCTATTTCAGCTGTTTGGTCCCGTCTGATGCAACTCGACGGGCGGCACGATGATCTCGGTGACCCGAACGCGCCCCGCGCGGTGTCACTGTTGCCCTCGGCCTATCCAATGCCGTCCTTGGTCCGGTGGACCTCGGCGAATGGGCCCGCGGGCAGGCCAAGGTTGCATTTGGGCCTTGACGTCCCGCATCGGCATCCACGTTCCACATGAGATCTTGACATTTCTGAATTTCGCATTCTCCGCGCATAATCAGCGCGAGGTCCGATTCGGAGACGCTTCACTTCCATATTTTGCATCCATGCGCTCGGCAATCGGGCTGGCGGCTCAGCCGGTGACTATCGAGGCTTGGAAGGTGCGGTTTGGTCATAAACGGTTTTCAGCCTACAACCTGACGCAACGTAAGATTCAACCCCTTTCGGTGGGACAGCTGAACGTTATTCCATTCTATTGGCCGCCAACGTGCATCTCTCGCATACCTGAGGCACGAGGATACAAGCTGCCAAGTGCAGGCCGAAGCCATCGTGGAAACCAGACTGACTGATTTTCAGAACGCTTGCTGCGAGCGTTTCAGGGCGACACGCTGAAGATCCTTATGCCCGGCGAAAAGAAGAAAAATGCAATGCAAAACGGTGGACGACGTGCCCCTGCCGACTTATGCCGCCGAACGGCGACTCCCATTGTATACTGCCGACGCGCGCGGTGAGGTGGTCGGAGCCGACATCGCGATTCTGCGGACGATCCCAGTACCACGTCCGGCAGCACCCAGTTGATCGCGCTGCGCGGCTCGGTGGACGCAGGCGGGCCTGGGTGACGACCAGCGGATCTTCGACTATAGCGATCTAATCCGAACCCAGCGTTGTCATGTCACTCTTGAAGTAAAAGATCGTCGCGAAGAACAACAACGACCGAGCGCAAAGACGGTACAAAGGCACGCTCGGCTCGGTCCATGTTTTTCGATTCGAGCCAGATCTCCATGCACCAAGACGCGATTGCAATCGCAGCGAGGACAGAAATCATCACAAGGGCTCTCAACATTTGAGGAGAGGCCACAGGAACAGAACCGCAATCGCAACGGCGAGCAAAACAGAGGCGATCCATATCGCGCAGAAGGCCGTCGTTAACGATAACCCGGCGCGATGCAGAGTTCGAGCGTGACGCAGTTGATTATCATTAAATCCGCGCTCGGCGAGCTGGTGCTCGGCATACTCGCCGCAGACATTGCAGGAGATTACCCATCCGCTGCTCCACGCGTCCCGCGATGCAATTTCGCACCAGTCGTCGGCATTACATTTTGAGCACTGCATGGGCGGCTCTTCCTGTGGGCTAAGTCCTGTCCTTAAGCATTGGTTATTTCTTGGAGTTGTTCATTGGGCGGGCTCCTGGGCCGATTGGGGCACGAGAGCAGTCGAGGGGCGGGATGTGGAGTTGACGCGCTTGCGGGACGAAAGTTAACCTCGCCTCCAAAAGCTATAGCGCGCTTGCGCTTCAAGAGCGCTGATCGAGTTTGCTCAACGACATATCGGCATCGGAAACTCGTAGATCACCAGTTGCGTAATGACGTCGTGCTGGCGCTCAATCGTGACCGTTCGGCCGTGTTGCGTCAGAACCTCGTTGTTAGGCATTGGCCGCTCACTGGTGCCTACTGGAGCCGAGCCGGCTTAATCCCAATGTCTTCTAGCTGCTTCGGGAGTTTCGACGCTGGGCACATTGCAACCGCATCCGGCTGTCGTCGGCTGAACTGACGACAACACCGCGACCGTTGCGAATAAAGGCGTTGAGAGCGACCCAAACGGCGCGCTGTTTTTCGCTGATCGTGGCCATCAATACCTCGCCCGATAAATCGCCGACGGAAAGCGAGCGCTCTTTCATAGGCCCAGCGGCTTTGTATTGAAATTATGTCGGAAGCACCCGTCGATCTCAGCAGCGCGATCGATATCGCCGGTCAAGACCAGCGCTAAGGTTTGAGCTGCTCCATTCAAAGGGATGTGGACCTTGCTATCTGCAAACTGGGCTTCTGACAGGACGGATGGCATTCAATCTCTGCCTTTAAGCGCGTCTCCGCGTCTGATCCGACTGTTACATTCTGAAAACGCCGTAATGGGGCGTCTCGATGGGAGCATTGAGCGAAGCGCTCAGAACGATTGCCAGCGCGTTTCTGGTATCGATGGGATCAAGAATGCCGTCGTCCCAGACTTCGGAAGTTGCATAGTAGGCGCTCGATCGCTCCCGATACTCTTCGACAATGGGCTCTCGAATAGCTGCCAACTCCTGCTCTGAGAGGCGTCCACCCCTGCGGGCCAATTGTCTCGCCTTGACATGTGTGAGCACGCCTGCCGCTTGCTCCGCACCCATCGCAGAAATCTGAGAGTGCGGCCAGGTGAACATAAAGCGTGGATCGAAAGCCCGTCCTGCCATGGCGAACGTTCCCGCTCCATGTGAGCCGTTGCAAACGACTGTGAATTTAGGGACCGCCGCCCCGGAAACGGCCATGATCAGCTTGGCGCCATCTTTGGTGATGCCTCGCCGTTCGTATTCGCGGCCGACCATGAAGCCCGTAATGTTTTGCAGGAAGAGCAGGGGCGTCCGGTTCTTGTCGCATAGTTGGATGAAGTGAGCGCCCTTCAGCGCACTGTCGCTGAACAGGACACCATTGTTCGCAAGAATCCCGATCTGATATCCATGAAGCCGCGCGAAGCCGCACACCAGAGACTCGCCATAACGTGGCTGGTATTCGTGGAATCGGCTGCCATCGACCAGACGGGCGATAATCTCCCGCATGTCGAAACGCACTCGAGGATCCCTGGGAATGAGGCCGTACAGTTCGGACGCATCATGGGCGGGCGGCTCCGGAGCGGCTCGATCGATCGAGGCTTTCGTAGGACGATTGAAGCGAGCGACGACGTCGCGGGTAATGGCGATCGCATGCATCTCGGAGCTCGCGAAATAGTCACTCGTGCCCGACACGCTGGTATGCATATGAGCGCCGCCAAGCTCTTCGACGGATACCTTCTCGCCCGTCGCGGCTTTCACGACTGGAGGGCCGCCGAGAAAAATCGCTCCCGTACCCTCCACGATGATGTTGTAGTCGCTAAGCGCCGGTACGTACGCCCCTCCGGCGGTACAATGGCCCATTGCGATGGCGACCTGCGGCACTCCTATCTTCGAGAGAATGGACTGGTTGCGGAAGATTCGACCCGCGTGGTAGCGATCCGCGAAGAACTCCGCCTGCAAAGGCAGGAATCCGCCGGCACAGTCGCACAAATGAACCACGGGCAGACGGTTCTCGATCGCTATGTCCAAGGCCCGCACGATCTTCTTGACAGAGAGTGGATACCATGCGCCACCCTTCACGCTAGCGTCATCCGCGTGAATAATCACCTCCCGACCCGCTACGATGCCGATACCGACGACCTGCGCCGCCCCAGGCACCTCGCCGTCGTATGCCTTGTTAGCGGCCAGTGTCGAAAGCTCGAGGAACGGAGTTTCTGGATCCAGCACAGCCTCGATGCGATCACGAACAAACAGCTTGTTCTGCTGACGCAGGCGTTCAAGATCCCGCTCGGGACGGTTGAAGCGGGCAGCATATTGCCGCTCCTTCAATTTGGCCGCAAGTCGTCTGTTGTGGACCTCGTTGAGACGAAATTCTTGCGATTTGACATCCACCACAGAAGCGATCCGCTGCATTTCAACGGCCTTCCGCGCAGAGCGTAACCAACACAGCACCTCGCTCGAAGTGCTCGCCCTCTTTGAAGTGAATTCGGTCGACCACGCCGTCCTGTGGAGAATGTATGACGGTTTCCAATTTCATGCTCTCGATCGTCATTAAGGCCATGCCTGCGGAAACGGGTTGACCAGGTGAAACGCTGGTCGTCACGACCAGGCCCGGCATTGGCGCGCGGGCCACGAGATGATCCGCCTCATCATTCGCGCAAGCGAGCGTTCGCAACGGGTCGCGGTAATGCAAAATGCGCGTCCTGCCGCGGGTATGCACGTGAATGACCTCGCCGTCGATGGCGAACCTGACCGGTTCGCTTTCGCCAGCGATGGTAAGGACGCCACGACCTTCGCCTTGCTGGAAGAACGCGACCGGGGCAATCACTTTGTTACGCAAGCGAAGGCGATAGCCCTGCTGGCAGCGTGAAAGCGATAACTGATAGTCTACGCCGTCAACTTCGAAAGAGTGTTTCACGTTAGTTTCTCCAGCTGCCCAGCGCCGCGTGAAGCTCGGGCACAGCATCCGCCGATTCGCGGACCGGTCCTATCAGGAGAGCGGCTGTTGCGAGGAAAGCCGACAAGTCGGACGCGGCCTTGCCGGCGGCAATGTGCGGATTTTCCTCGAGATAGCCCGTATGGACGTGTCCGCTCAGAAATGCCTCGTCGGTGAGGATACGCGCGAGAAAGCTCGCGTTTGTCTCGCAGCCGAGAAGAACCAGCTCGCGCATTGCGCGATGAGCCTTCCGCGTAGCCTCAATGCGCGTGGGCGAATGCACGATGATCTTTGCGAGCATGGGATCGAACGCTGTCGTGATCTGCTGGCCTTGCAAGATGCCACTGTCGATCCGTACGCCGTCGCCGTCCGGGTACTCGAGAACAAGTACCTTGCCGGTCGTCGGAACATATCCGCGTTCCGGGGCTTCCGCATACAGCCTGGCCTCGATCGCGTGTCCTTTCGAGACGATATCGGATTGCGAAAATCCAAGCGCGCGGCCCGCGGCGACATAGATCTGTCGAGCAACAAGATCGATGCCGGTGATCATCTCGGTTATGGTGTGCTCGACCTGCAGACGCGTATTCATCTCGAGGAAATAGAACTCCTCCCCACCCAAGATGAATTCGACCGTGCCTGCGTTTCGATAATTGGCCGCGCGCGCGATGCCGACGGCAGTTTCGCAGATCCGCTTCCGCAACCCTGGCGACAGCGCTGGCGAGGGCGCCTCCTCGACGATCTTCTGGAACCGACGCTGCACCGAGCACTCCCGCTCGAAGAGGTGCACCACATTTCCGAAGGAGTCGCCGAGCACCTGCACTTCGATGTGCCGCGGGTTCTCGACATATCGTTCGACGTAAAGCCGACCATCCCCGAAGTATCGCTGCGCCTCATTGCGAGCTAGCGCAATCGCGTCCTCCAACATGTCAATGTCGCGCACAATCCGCATGCCCTTGCCGCCACCGCCCGCTGATGGTTTGACCAGCAAAGGAGCTCCAATGGCCCGCGCCCTGAATACGAACGTCGCTGGCTCGTCTTCTTCGATCGCCGAAGCGGCGATCGGAAACCCGTTCCGCTGAACGAAGTTGCGCGCCCGGATTTTGTCGCCCATCAGTTCTATGCTTTCGGGAGCGGGCCCGATGAACGCAATGCCGGCCTCTATCACCGCCCTGGCGAACTCCGCATTCTCCGATAAAAATCCATAGCCCGGATGGAGCGCAGCTGCGTTCGCCTCGCGGGCGGCAGCAATGATCTGCGGGATATCGAGATAAGCTGCGATCGGCGTGTGACCGCTGATGGCAATCGACTTGTCGGCCATCGAGACGGCCGCGCGTCTCCGCATCGACATCGTGGTAGACAATTGCAGAGCGAAGCCCCAGCGTGCGCAACGTTTTGATGATTCGTACGGCGATCTCGCCTCTATTGGCGATCAGAACGGTGTCGAAGGGTAATTCACGCATTCGCCTATTTGTCCAAACAAGTGCCGGAGGTCGGGAAGTTCGTCATTCGCGAGCGGTTGGTGCTGGGCTCAATTGCCGCATCCGGTCGCCTATCTCCATGGGAGATCCGGCGTTGCCACCCCTGCAGATCAGGCTGCGAACGCGGGCCGATCGAAAGCTCCGGCCTATCGGCCGTGGCTCATTTCGAGGCCCCTTTCCCTTTGGCAGGGTCTCGATCTGACATCACGTAGCGACATTGCTTGCTTAAGCTTTCGAACTTGGCTCGGAGACAAGCAGTGATAGCGTCGACATGTGGTATGTGGCTGCTACAAAGACGAAACACGTCCGGTTTGCAAGCCTCTTGCTCCTCCACTGTCGCCGAGCGATCTCGCGCGCCCGCCCGTTCGGTGCATAGAGCTGTTGTCATCGCAACAACAATAACGAGTGCTGTTGCACAGCGGTGTGCTTTGAAGAGCCAAGACCCATGCGTTCGCTGCTTTCGATTCACGATTATCCTCTTCAAATTGGTACATCCCGCGGTATTGTTCTTCCGGCCCGTCTATCGGGAAACAGGCCGAAATCATTCAAGGCATTGATGCCTAGCAAGTGCTTTTGCATATGTGCAGCACGTATCTTAGTGGTGCTTCGGTCATCAGTCCTCCAACGGCAATTTCACCATCGGCAGCGGTTGGAGCCAAAGCTAAGGCCAGGCACACGAGAGGCTGGCTGCGCTGCAGCTGAATTGCACGAGCAATTGACATTGTGAGTCCCCGATGTTGGCCTGAGTCTGCGGTCGGTCTTGCTATGCCCTGGACCGTCTGAGGCATCGCTTAGTCATGCCATACCCCAACCTTCGGGCGCATGAAGGTAGTTCAGAAACCCGCCAACCGGCCGATGCCCCAGAGCAGTCAGCGCAGGACGAAACAACCATTGCGGCCCGAGTAAACGAAAGACGTGGCGATAGCGGTAGGATATGCGCCGAACGTGAGCAATGCCGGCATACAGTTAACTCGAACGCGCCCCCGAGGCTGCGCTCGATCAGCGAGAGTAGGCCATTGCCGGGTCCGTGCCGCTGGGGTCATCACCCATGTGGCTGGTGCAGTCCACAACCAGCATTCCACCCCTTGTGAGGAGCGGCGCGCGGAACATCGGAGACGCGAGGGCATCCCGCTCTGATCTCAAAATGCTCATCTTTTTCTGGTTGTAACTGAACCCGTACGTCATGCGGCGCATAGACACTTCGCCTTCGAGGGAGTGCTCGAGGACCGTGACGGACTTTTGCGGTCTGCGGTTGAGAGTTTGAGACATTCGCAATTCTCATTACGTGTCAAGAAGCGTTTAAGCGGCCGGAAGTGGTCGCCACCCTGCATTAGGATCGTACAATCTAACGCCACGTACGATTCAAGCCCCTAGGCGAACTTCTTGTGTGAATATAATCAGAACCCGCATGGATCAAAACCCATTTGGTACGAACCAGAGGCGGACCCTTCACTCCCTCTCAGGTCATTCTCGTCTAGATGAAAAAGGCCTAGCTAATTAGCTAGTCGTACTGAGTCAGAGTGGCGCGGCCTTTCGTCGACAGGAAGCATAGATCTGAGAAGTCTCACTTTTAGGTGTTCGGAGGCTGAGATGGGTCCGACAGAATCGGGGGACGCTGGTCGAGGTTTTCGGCGTATGTTGAGAGTCTAACGAGCGTGATCGGGCACGCCGACCGAGCCAAACCGCCTGCAAGTTAGACAGACTGAATCACTGATCTCTCTGCGTCGCAACAGTTGCCTTTTTCAGTTCCCACGTCGGGAAGGTTGTCGATCGAAACGCACAAATCTCTGCAGCATTCTTTGCTGGCGAGAACTTCCGGTTGCCTCCAAGCGTCGCTTCCTCGAACACGCGCGCCTGGAGCTGGAATAGGGTCACCGGCCAAAGTGAGACGTTTCTTCGGATAGCTCAACGCACCTTACCGTCCCGACCTGCTACCACCGACCGGCCGCTCGTCCTCAACCCATTTCAATAGCGACAGTTCGGCCGAGAACCCTGGTCCGAACGCAGCCAAGATTCCGTATGATCCTGGCGCCTGCCTCTCATGCTCAAGCACGTGATCTAAAACGAACAAGACAGTTGCGCTGGACATATTTCCATGACGTCGAAGAGTCTCATAGCTGGAGACGAAGTCCTTAGACGATCTCCCAAGGCTCTGCTCAAAAACCTCCAATACTCTTCTCCCGCCTGGATGAAAGACTAAACTCTTCACCTGGTTAAGATGAATGCTATCGTTCGCTAGCAACGATCGCAGTGCATGCGGCATCAATTCGCTTATCATTGATGGAATGCGCTCTGAGACTACGACTTCAAATCCGGAATCGCCGAAATGCCAGCCCATTAGAGAAGTCGTGTCCGGGTAAAGCAAACTCGTACTTCTCACGATATCCAATATGCCTGAGCCGCTTTCAGCCGGGCCAATTAGGAGCGCGGCAGCGCCATCCCCAAAAAGGCTTGTAGCGACAACGTTCTTAGGGGTGAGATCATTCGGCTGGAATGTAAGGGACGTCAGCTCCACAGCAACGAGTAGAATGCGTTCGTTCGTTGCGCGGCAAATCGCTCCTGCCAAACTAACTCCCGATGCTCCCCCCGCACATCCGAGGCCAAATATGGGCGTCCGTCTTACATCTGTTCGCAATCCGGCCTTCATGATCAGATCCACGTCCAGACTAGGGGTAGCTATCCCGCTTGATGAGACGAATATAATCCGATCGACTTGCTCGGGCTTCACGCCGGCTCTGTTGAGACAGCGCACTGTCGCTTTGCACGCGAGCTCCTTTGCCCACTCCAAGTATATTTGGTTTGTCTCACTTATACGATGCTCGCCGAGAAACCATTCGGGCGTAACACAAAAGAAACGCTGATCGACTAGCGCATGATCAAATACTGTAAGATACCTCTTAAGCGTCTTTGTTCTAGATCCGAAGTGGCGACCCGCTAGTACCTTGGCGTCGGTCTGCGAAAGTCGGAATGGCGGCAATGCCGTCCCAACAGCCAAAATCCTGGACATCAGTTCCTCTTGTTGTTCGGCGGCGCCGCTCAAACCAAAGTGAAGATCAGTATTTCACGACGTCCGCGCCACTCCAGCGGTAGTTCACAGGGACCAAACCGATTCCGACGTCCTGCCCAACACGGGCAGTTCCTGCGAGAGGACCCGCTGGAACGCCCGCGGTGCCGGTTGAAAAGAAGTTCACGTCCCGATGGCCCATGAACAGGTAATCGCACTCAACGCCGACGGACCGGTTGGGCGCGAAGCCAAACTCAAGGCCCGTCCCTGCCGCCCCAGCGCGTTTCGCTACCGTCGGCGATGAGCGACCACCTTTCACATACAGCAGCACGTTATTCCAGGCGTAGCCAACCTGGCCCGTGAACAGGCCGAATGCATCAATCTTGGTTTCGTCTTGGAGGCCTGCGAAAGCGAGGTTGGTGTTGGAGCCCTTGAAATCAGCCCAGTTGCCCTGCGCCTCGAGGCCGAACACCGAGTTGGCTATCTGCCAGCGGTAGCCTGTTTCGCCGCCGAGCGTGCCTCCTGTCGCACTATGGCATCCCATGGCAAGGGGCGGAGCGAAGACCACACCGCCAGCATTGACCAGATCCCAGCACTGATGCGCGGAGCCGCCGCCGCCATTCATATCTATGTAGAAGCCGCTCCAATCGTAGATCAGAGCGACCATCGGGGGCGTTTTGGCGTAGGGCCATACGGCCAGATCAGCGGCACAGGCGGGAGCAGCCAGCGCGATGAGGGCTATCGTGCCCAGCAGGACTTTTTTCACTCTTTGTGACCCAGTTCCGAAGCGACTTTCTTGACGGTTTGTGGATTACGGTTGCCATGTGTCTGCCTTGAGCTATGCGGGAAAGTGGGTGATGACGGGTTGAGAGAGGCGGCGTATCGAGGCGGGTGTCGAGCCTGCCAGAACCTCTCGAGGAGAGCGATACGCCATGAACGAGACTACCAACATCCTGGCCTTCCGTCAGCCGTCTGCGGTTGACGATCCACTGACAGAAATCCTGCGCAATGGAGCCCGTGACCTGCTCGCCAGGGCGGTCGAAATCGAACTGCAGACGTTTCTGGAGACGACGGCTGAGTTGAAGCTGCCGGATGGCCGCGCCCGGGTGGTCCGGCATGGCCATGGCCCAGCGCGCCAGATTGCCACCGGGATCGGCGCGGTGGAGGTCGCCCGGCCCAAGGTGAGGGACCGCGGCGCGACCGGGGCCGACCGGATCCGCTTCACTTCGGCGATCCTGCCGCTGTGGGCGCGGCGGACGAAGAGCCTTGATGCCCTGCTGCCGATCCTCTATCTGCGCGGCATCTCGACCGGCGATTTCCAGGAGGCGCTCTCGGCGCTGCTCGGCAAGGATGCGCCGAACCTGTCGCCGTCGGTGATATCGGGCCTGAAGGCGCAATGGCAGGGCGAGTACGAGCGCTGGCAGAAGCGCGATCTGTCGGCACGGCACTATGTCTACGTCTGGGCCGACGGCGTATTCCTGCAGGCCCGGATGGAGGACCACAGCGAGTGCATGCTGGTTTTGATCGGCGCGACGCCCGAGGGCAAGAAAGAACTGATCGGCTTTCAGGTCGGCGTCCGCGAAAGCGCCCAGAGCTGGCGCGAACTTCTGATCGACATTCGCCGGCGCGGACTGCAGATCGCGCCTGAGCTTGCGGTCGGCGACGGTGCCCTTGGCTTCTGGAAGGCGCTGGACGAAGTCTTCCCCGGCACGCGGCGGCAGCGCTGCTGGCAACACAAGACAGTCAACGTGCTCAACAAGGTTCCGAGCTCCGTGCAGAGCGGCATGAAGAAAGCCCTGCAGGACATCTCGATGGCGCCGAGCCGGGCTGTCGCGGAGCTTGCACTCCAAGCCTTCGCCGAAAAATACGGTGCCAAATATGCGCGCGCCGTGGATTGCTTGAACAAGGATCGCGACGATCTGCTGGCGTTCTATGACTTTCCTGCCGAGCACTGGGTCCACTTGCGGACCACCAATCCGATCGAGAGCGTGTTCGCCACGGTGCGGCACAGGACTGTGCGGACCAAGGGATCGTTGTCGCCGCAGACCGCCAGGCTGATGGTGTTCAAACTGATCGATGCCGCGTCCAAGACCTGGCGACGACTAAAAGGCACAAATCAGTTGCCGAAGATCATCGCTGGTGTCAGATTCGCCGACGGCATCGAGGTCGTTCCGACCCAGCAAAGCCACGCCGCCTGATCGGCCACATCACCCAAATTCAGGCATAGCTCGTCTGCCTTCTCCATCAATTGCTAAGGTTGGTAGTTGACTGGTAAGACCGTATGTCCGCCTCTGCCGATGAGGTAGCTCGCTTTACGCTGCGCGTGCGAGGGAGACAAAATTGCTCGTGAACCGTCCGAGCGCTGGTGCCGTGGCGCAAGCCGTCTTCTCAGTCTCAGATTAAACCCGGAATTTGAGCAGACCGCGCGTTCATCGTTTCACCTAGCGCAGTGTCGAAGCACTCTGTCAATTTCGTTCCGGCAAAGGCGTGGTCAGCAAGCAATTGCTCTAGCAGCAGGAGACGCACAACGCTTTTATCTATGGACCCACAGCGCTTCCCGGCCTTTCCTGGCGGAACCTTCGTTCGTGCCCCTTTTCGTGAATAAGGAAGCGAACCATCGCCCGCGCGAATCGTGAGCAGCCCGCTTTTTAGGGCCGACAGGAGGCAAGCCATTGCGGTTTGTCGATGGCCTTGTGCGCTATCGCGCGAGGAAAGAGCTATGATGTGATTTGGCAGCGTCGCGACGCGTGCGCAGCAGGTTTGCCTTCGGTCAGCGCACTCGGCTTGCCGAAGCTAAATGACCGGGACATCAGTGGGAAGACTCGAAACTAGGTCAAGATAAAGGCAATTGCGGCCGAATATGCGAATTTTGCGGGAGGGCGGCCTACCTGATTGGGGGAGAGCGCTGTCGCATTTTCTTGACGTACGAATTGCATGCTCATCTACATGAAACCAAAAGATCCGTTCTACGATCCCAAATACTGGCGAAGGCGTGCAGAAGCAACGCGGACCAAAGCGGAGTCATTCGCCGAAGGTAAATCCAGAGACAGGCTCCTCAAGATCGCCGAGGAATATGAGAAGCTAGCCCGACGCGCAGAGGAGTGGCCGACGCTCAGACAGGATGGCGACACAGAGTTTAACCATAGTGTCTGACGTCTTCACCGCCTCTCGACAAGGCTAGGTTGGTTCCTGGCTCGATGATCGGCTAATCTGTTCGGATATCGCCGTCCCGCTGGACACAGTCCGACTAAAATGAAGTCTCCCCGACGTCAAAATCCGGAGCTCGGCGGGCCGCTGAGTTAGATCCATGTTGATGACCAGCGCAAAGCAAACTACGCCCGGAGGAGATGGCCCATACGCGCGCGCCGCGCCCGCCCGCAAATGAAAATCCGTGCGGCCGTGCCACCGGCGGACGCGACGCCGATAATCGTCACCTTCCGTGCGGCATATCATTTGCAGGGATTGTCTCTGGGGGCTGGACACGGCCCGGTGCCGCGCCGTGCCCCCAACCGGCCCGACGCACCTCTTACCCGGCAGGTGCGTCGGGCTTCGTGCTGTTTCAGCGTGGGAAATCCACGCTTGGCCGCGTTCACCCGAGCTAAGTCGGGTATAGCCGTTTATCCGATCGCCGACACAGCCGCGTCATTTTCACTCGCGGGCTGGGAGCAGGGAAGAGGCTGCGCGTGAAAAGTCACATGTGGTTCTGCAGCAGCGTAGGCGACACCCTCGCCGCGTGTACGAATAGCGCGTTCATCAATCTGCACAGGCTGCATGCCAAGCCGAATTGAGATGTTCAAATTGCGGAACAGCTTGGTTGCCGCTACGTCATCTTTTCGTTCCTATACCGGATCGAGACATTTCCCATATTCGATGTCGAGACGGCCGCGCTGCTACGCGCACTCCTGGCGAAGTCTGCGAAAACCTTTCCATGCACCTCCGGACCTTGAGGCCGCGACGCGCAAAGAGATGGCGGCAGTCGACGACCTCACGTGTGTAGGAGCCCGCCATCTGGCAGCTACCTCGGCTGCTTCGGCGACGCAATCTCACTCATGAGCACGCCCAGATGGCCCAGCAGATGCCGCCCCAGAGCAGGGCGCTGACGAGGATTGCCGCAAGCGGCCAGAAATTCCACGCTGTTCGCGGTTGCGAAACATCGGGACGCGATCCGCGAATAGCCTTGCCGCCTTCAATCACACGCGGGAATGGTTTGCGCCAATGCGTCATCCGTACCCATCCTTGCGCAGCTCTCGTCGAATGGGGCCATGGCTCCTCGGCCACGGCAAAATCGAAGATAAGCCAGGTGAACGGCGTCTCTATGCCGTTGGAACACGGCTCGTGAGGCTCGCGACCCCGATCGTCGGCCTAGCCGACTGCCAGATCCCAGCTGAGAAGGTATCCATGCGGTCCAGCTCTGGCTTCGAGCGCCTTAACCGTAGTGCTCGATGATCGCGTGAGCCTCCGACCCTTTCAGAAATTTTGTAAAGCCCTGCGCCTCCTCGCCGTCGGCGCCTGCTCTTGGGCGGCGCGGCACCTTGCCGACTCGGATTGTCGAGCTCCTGCGGCATCAGCCAGCGCGAGGCGGGCTCATTGCTAAGCAATTGAGATATCGCGACAGGTGCCAGGTCATCATCGCAGCTCTCGTCGGCCGGCGTGACGTTCGCGGCCTCGGCGCCCTTCGGCTGCATACCCTCATGAACGCTGAGCGAACGCACCGCTTCCACCGCGGTTACGCGATGAAACGTCTCGGCGGGATTGCAGATCGACAATTTTGCAAAGGCCACAGCCTCGAACATCTCCGCGCCATCGACGAAGTTCGCAGGCTTCTTCCAAAGCACGAGCTCTCCGATCGTATAGATGAAGCGCTTCTTCGGTTCGGTGATTCCATGCACGACCAGCTCCCTTGATCGCGCATCGTCGGCCGAGAAAACGATCTGGAATGGCGCGCCTTGCGAGATGTGGCTGTAAGATTGTCCATTCGCGCCAAAGCTTGAGCCTGCCTCATGACCGGTCGTCCGCTTGATGGTGGCGGCTATCTCCTTGGTCGGTTCTATGAAGTCGACTGCCAAATTGGCATCTACCGGTTGTGCCGTTAAGACCAGCCTCAACGCCGTATTGATCAGGGTCAATCGAGCAAGTCTCATTGTGCTGAACTCCTCGGTCGGTGACCAGGGCGCGCCGCCTTTTACCTGCGGCGTCTATTATCTCAGCAATCGGCGTGCCGGACGAGAAGTGCTGCGGACTTCGCTCGAAAAGAAAAAAACGCGTGTTTGCCGGCAGCAGCCGCAGAATGATTTAGCTGCCGTAGTCGGGCTTCTAACATCGACGTCCTCAACCGGACACGGCTTATGCGACAACATAGAAGGCAATGTCGGCAGTGGCCTCTCGTCCGCCAAGATGGCAACAAGGCCTTGGCACTTGCGGCGGATCGACATGGCTACTACATCGATTTGATCGATTGAAGAATCGCGTTCTTCAGATCGTCCTTTATTCCTTGAGGAGATACTATTCTTAGAGGAGCTACCGACGTGGCGAAGGGAACTGTGAAGTGGTTCAACCCCACCAAAGGCTATGGCTTCATTGCGCCAGACGGCGGCGGCCCTGACGTGTTCGTGCACATCTCTGCGGTCGAAAGAGCGGGGCACACCAGCCTTCCAGAAGGAACCAAGATCAGCTACGAACCAGTAACCGGTCGCTCGGGCAAGATATCAGCCGAAAATTTGCGTATCGGTTAGCATTCGGCCTGCCAAGCTGAGGCCTGCTTGGCACCGATCGCGCGCCTAAGGCAGGGAAAGCCGTCTTGGGGCGCGCTCATACCCTGCACCTTCATAGCGCGAAGCGCGGACACGCTGCCTGCTTGCGGTATTTCGCTTAGGAGTGCGGGGTGCATCGTCGCAAAGCACTTTGTGTTACCGTTCCGGACAATTCGTCTTGAGCGCTCGATACGCGCGCAGGCACGCGAATCTCGTTGCGCTCTACTTGGGTCCACGTCCTAGTGCCTCCGTCGACTCTCAACGGCGTTTTCTCGCCTGGCGAACGCTCTTCTGAGGGGCGCTCGCGACTTCCTCCAATCCTGAAATAGCGAAGCTCCGCCACTCGGCAGATTTGCCACGCTGATGGAGGCTACCACGCGTCCCAATAGACGAATGATCGAAACTGAGACGTGGCCGCACTTCGGAAGGCGCATTCGAAAGCCGTTTTCAATGGGCTGGCTCCGCGTCAGCGCGTGGAGAAACGGAAAATGCGAGCTCCATCTACGCTCTCGATGCAAACTCGATAGTCCGGCCACATAGATGACGCATTAATACTGTTTCAGGCGCGGGAGCCGCGAAGGGCGAAGGATGAGTAGATGCGACATCGAGATGCCGCATCAGACCGGCACAATCGCCACGTTGAGACCCATCACCCACCGGGCTTGCCATTCGGCAGCCATGACGCGGAGTATGAAGCAAGATCCTCAACTCGATTACTATTGAGGATAGAGACTTTCGAGCATTGACGATGTGGAAATCTGGCACGAAGCAGCTACAGAAGCGTACCCAATGTCGTTGCACAGGCAGCTGCGATGCGCAGCTGTTTGCGGAATGGTGCTAGCTCAACGGCGCGCATCTTTTGCCTGCCGCCGTCGCGTGGCGCGTTTCGTTCGGAATTTGGGCATATGCACCAGAGATGCAGCATGTTGAGCTTGCGGCCATCGATGAGCAGCGTGTGGCTAGCTCCGGGCGCGACTTGATTTTAACGCGGTCCATTCGCGTCGAGCCGCCGCGCGCGTGGCTAAAAGAGAAGGCTCTTCCGAGCGCTGCTTTTGGACAGTCAAACGCTCTTGGCCCGTCGCGAGGCAGACCGCGCCGTACGTTGCGGGAACCTTGAGACGCAGCCGCGCGCAACCGAAAAGGAGAAAAATCTGATGCTGAAGCCAAAATTGCAGCCTGAGAAAGCCTCTTCGTGACCGGATTGAGCAGATCCGTGCGGGAGCTGACGCCTTCATTGAGGCAAAGGTGAAGCAAAGAGCGAAGGATTGTCCTGTAAACAGAGCGCCTGGCTGCATTTGCTTGCAGGCCTTGGCAGCGGAGAAAGAGAGATGATCTACATCGGCGATTTTCTTAGCGTTTTGTTCGCGATGCAGCAGATAATGTACGCTGGAGGATGGCACTGGTACATTGCGCAGCAGCGCTGGCTGGAATCGATGAACGACCCGGAGGACAACGTGGTCTACGTCGACTTCAAAGCTGTTCGCCAGGCAAAGCAGGGCGCGTGAGAGCGCGAGCTCTAGAAAGGCTCGAGGTTGGCCGCATACGATATGGCCAATTCGCTAGCGCGCTGGGATCAGGTCCTTGCGGTCTCTTCTTTGTCCACGGACTTGCTGCGGTAAAGTGAAGATCTTTGGATTCGTCCATCCGGGATGGGAGCATGTCTCCGTCTCGACACGGCGGCGTTGTCCAAACTGGGAAGAGATATGCTTCGTCAAAGGCTTGTTCTGGGATGAAGAGGAATGCGTGATGCAGCTGCATCCGCCTCATTCGCAGTACGTGAATAACGGCCGGTATTGCCTGCACCTCTGGAAGCCGACTCGTCAGGACATTCCGATGCCACCGGCAGGCTTTGTAGGCGTCGTGGGCTTGGGCCATCTGAAGCGGAAATGTTGTTTGCACAGATGAGGGCACTGTCGTGAAAGAGTGTCGGTGGCCGCGAGAGACGGCGCCGCCGTATGCATCAAGGTAGAATCGAAAACTGCGATACACAGACAACTCTCTTCAAGATGTCCAGGATCGTCGTTCGGGAGCATTTCCCGATCTCGGCCGAAATTCACGCCAATGTAGAAGTCCAACGAGATCGTTGCCTCGGAAGTTCGTCAGCTTGACGTCAGCTCGCCTCGTTAGGGTGCTGAGCCGTCAATAGGTGGCGAACGGTTAGCCTTATCACACACCGAAGGAAGAAGCGGGTCCTAGCGAGCATGTCTGGCTTTACGGAGAACACGGCACCTCTGGTGCCGTCCTGGTTGCGATCGAGCTTGGATATAGCTGCATTGTGCTGTGTGGCATGCCTCTTGATGACTGCCATTATGATGGCGAGCCTAGTCGGCGGCGTACTGCTTTTGCTTCAGATGAGTCGGCGGGCTCGGTCGGTGCAGATCGCAACGTTGATTAAAGGCGAACCAGATCGCTTTCAAACGAAAAGTGAGAAGCAGGTTGGGACGTACCAAGAAGTGGTTGGGAGACGCGACACAAACTCGGCACCCTGCTTCAAGAGATACGATCGGGGTAGAATCCCGCAGTAGTCGGCGACCTGCGGGATTCGCGGACATGAGATGCGTCCCCATCGCGGGCAACCGGCCGGGATGCTCTTGACTAGGCGATTAGGTCACGTACCGCAATCCGTTGCCCTGCATCAATGACGCGCGCGTGACGAGGGGGAGCAAACCCCACTCAAGCGAGGGTATAGCCCTCGCAGCGCGCCTCAACACGATGTACGTCGATACGAACTCAATCCGGCATACCTACCACGAGATAGCGCCTGGCTCCTTTGCGGGCGCTGCTACACGATTGAGGGTACGGGTGACCTTTACGCGGGTGTCAGTTCAGAAGTCGGGGGAAGAGTGTTACGGTGCCAGGAATCTGTCGAACCAGTGGCTGACAGTGTAAGGATTGTTGCGTAGATCGGCCACACCCTCGTGCAATCTGAGCGTGAGGGGAGCGGGTTGATATCTCACCTCGCGCGGCCGCTCCGAAGAAGCCGGGAGATCGGGGCCGGCGAGCAGAAAGCCGCTCATTCCAGGCTTAAGAACGCAGCAACAGAGTGCGCTCGGCGACCGGACGCTCGCCGAACCTGTCGCAAACTGCCGCGAAACGCTCTCGCAAGCTGGACCAGAGCCGCTCGAGTTGCCCGCGTTCGATGACAATACCGAGCGCGCTCTTTTGTCCGACCAGCACAACCAGGCGCTTGTCGCGGGTGAGGCCCGCATAGGCGATGGGTTTCTTTCACATCCTGAATTGCTGCACGGAGATGGGCATGACTTTCTGACCCACTGCCAGATCCGGTCTCTCGTTCACTACGGGACTTATTGCGGACCCTCCCGGTCTACATAAAGTCATCATCGTCCCAATCCGGCGGGGTATTTGGTGCACGCTCGGCGCCTTCCGTATCACGGCCTTCACTGTCTTCAGCTTTGGAAAGATATAATAGAGGTTTGTTTGCTCGCTGCCATTCGCCGTCACTGTTCTTTGTCCACTTGTCGGGGCGCTTGGTCGGGTCAAGCACCATCATCGAGTCACCCACTTCAACAAACCCCAACGCCGTTGCGCGGGCTTTCGCTTCGGGGTTGATAGGGTGAGAGAGGAGCAACGGTTGTTTGCCATCGAGCCGAAGCTGATGTTCCAGCAGAATATCGCCTGCGTTATCGACAAGCGGATGAGCGACCCGGAAATCTACAGTGGACGTGATTTCGGTTCGCTCGGGAAATTGTTCCCGCCACTCGTCCCCTTCAAACAGTTCACTCATGCGACCTCCGCCTTCCGTTCTTAGAAGCCCAACACTTTTGTCGCCCAGTTGATAGCTGAAGTATCGTGCGTCTTCCGAACCGGGTCTGGTGCCGAAGCGAAAGGCAACGTCTGCTGCGCGCTCGGCTTTCAGCGACACCGGACGCGAATACTGCTGCGGGTTGGCGGCGATATGCTCTATTTCATCGCCATAAAAGTCCTCCAGCTTTCTGTCGAATGATGAGCGTGAGATCTCCACCACTGGTGGCCTGGGAACGAGGGAGTACGGCCGAGTTGCCACCGAAGATGAACTATCGTAGGCACTCGACGCTGCTATGTTCATATCTGCAAACATCTCCGCGAATCTCTGGCTGTCCGCGTCAGTTTGAGCGTCGGATCCACTCGTGGATTGGATATTGGATGGGCCACTGATTCGGTTATACATGGCGGTTCGCGTTCCTATCGGCAAAGCGTTTTCGTACTGAGTTTAGCCCTGTCAGGCCTGCGGAGGTTGATAATCGGCCTAGCTTACGACAAGCTGACATGCAGGCGTTAAGTGACTGTGAGGCGATTTTGAAGGCCGCGCTATCGCGATCGTACCACCGCATGCGGCTCGTCGGACAGCGGTCGTAGGCTGGCGTTCCCGGTGTCGGCCTTCCCATCAAGTGCGAGCGACAGGTTGAGATTGTTACGCAACATCCGATTCCCGGGTTCGGTTGCCAGAGCTTGCCGATATAGCGCTTGTGCCTCGTCATGACGTCCCGCGTTATCGAGGATAACGCCTTTGGCGTTCAGTGCGCGCAGATCACCCGGGACTGCAAGTAAGACGTTGTCGAGTACCTCAAGCGCCTCATCCAGGCGTTTCTGTGCCAGCAACGCCTGCGCAAGAGGGATCGCCGCATCGACATTGCCGGATTCCTGCTGCAGCGCGTCGCGCAAAGTCTGCTCCTGAGCATCGCGACCGACGGCCTGCGCAATGCGTTTGCGCATAGCAGGATCGATATCCTTGGCGCCCAACAGCTCTGGCGTCGGCGGCTCCTGCACTGAGAGAATTGGCTTATCCCAGCTAGCGCAACCTCCGACCAGCAGAATGGCGGCTACAGCGAGAAGATATGAGCACGCCGGACGGAATGAACACAACCGCGGCCGGACTGTCTTATGCAAATTCATGCCGTCTATCTCACGACCGACCGCTGTGCTCTGCTAGCCGGTTGCGGGAAGCGGGTTACGACGTTCACCTGACAGAGTCTTATCCTTGGCAGCCGTGAGCTTGACGGATCCAACCGGCTGGACTGTGAAATCCGAGGCGAGATCCTGATACGACAGAACAGCCAAATCGATCCCGTTGCGGATGAGAAAACCGCGCACGAAGCGCCGGATATCCATTGAACCCAGGATGACGGGCTGAATCTGACCCGGTGGTATGCGAGAATGAATCTGTCGCATTTGTGACAGCAGCATCTCGCTTTGCCAGTCGTCCAGCGCGAGGTAAGGCCCGACGGCGGTATCGCGGACCGCACTCCGCATGATATCCTCAGTTTCACGTTCGATGATAAAGGCGGCCAGAACGCGGTGCGCATTGGCATAGCGGTGACAGATCTGGCGCCTCAGACCGGAGCGAACATATTCGGTGAGTAGGACGGCGTTTTGCTCACGTTCGCTCCATTCGGCCAACGCCTCCAGGACCAGCCGGGTGTTGCGGATCGGGATGCCCTCGTCCAGTAGGCGGCGCAATACATCGGCGATCCGGGGGATCGGCGTCGTGCGCAGCACCTCCTTCACTAGATCGGCATATTCCTGCTCCATCCGGCCGAGCAATTGGCGCGTCTCCTGAATGCCCACCAAGCGCTGTGCATTGCGAGTCAATGCCGAATGGACGCGCAGAGCGAGGATTTCGCTTGGACGGTGATGCCCGATGCCGGCGGCTTTGAGAGCCGGTGCATGGCTTTGCTCGACCCAGATCCGATCTGTCTCTGGGTCATGCCGAAACGGGATGCCGCTCAGTTCAATGTTCGCCAGGTCGTCGGTGATCGCGAGCTGCGCGGGGGCAACCAAAGCCCGTTCGACCGGCACGCCCTCGACATCTACCCTGTATTGCGAATCGGGCAACTGCTGGTCAACGTCGACAGGGATGCGGGGAATCGTGATGCCGAGATCAGATGAGACCAGTCCCGAAACACGTGCGATCTGCTGCTGCAATTCTTCTCGTTCGATCGCGTGTATCAGGTTCGGTGCAAGGAATAACGCGATCGGAAGCGCCTCTGCAGGTACGTTTTGCTTGGGAGGTTGTGGTGGAGCTGGAGCCGTAGCAGTGACATTGGCGCCGATCTGAGTGCCTGTCTTGGTGTGTTGCACACTGCCCTTCAGAGAGCTCGCAGCGGCGAACACTGCGGCCAGAATAAGGAAGGGGGGCAGGGGGAAACCAGGAATCAGCCCCATTACAACTAAGACGCAGGCCGACAGCCGTAACGCGCGCGTACTGCCTGTGAGTTGATTGACGATATTGGTACCAAGATTGAGCCTAGAATCTCCATTTACGCGAGTGACGATGGTTGCTGCCGTAATCGACAGCAGCAGCGCCGGAATCTGCGAAATGAGCGCATCACCTATGGTCAGCAGCGTATATTGATGCAGCGCTTCCTCGAACGACATGCCCTTGGAGAGCTGGCCGATGGAGATCCCGCCCAGCATGTTGATGCAGATGACTACGAGCCCCGCGATGGCGTCGCCCTTCACGAACTTCATGGCGCCATCCATGGCGCCATGAAGTTGGCTTTCTCGCTCCAGTGCCGCGCGCCGGCTGCGAGCTTCGTTCTGATCGATATGGCCGTTGCGTAGCTCCGCGTCAATGGCCATCTGCTTGCCGGGCAAAGCGTCGAGCGTGAAGCGCGCCGACACCTCTGCGACGCGTTCAGCGCCTTTCGCGAGAACGATGAACTGCACCATGGTCACAATCAGAAATATGACGATGCCGACAGCGATATTTCCTGATATTACGAAATCGCCGAACGTGTGGATGATGCTGCCGGCATCCCCCTCAGCCAGGATTAACCGCGTCGTTGCGATGGTCAGCGCCAGACGAAATACCGTGGAGATCAGGATGACGCCCGGCAAGGACGAAAAATCAAGTGGCGTGCTGATATAAAGGGCAACCATCAGCAGCAATATGGCGAGGCCGAGATTGAAGCCGATCAGCGTGTCAATCGCTACGCTTGGTATCGGCATGATCATCATTCCGACCGCCAGAAGCAGCATCAACGCGACCATCAAGTCCGGTTGGGCCGGCGCGCGTGCGAGGAAGTTACGCAGGGCGTTAATCATGGAGACCCTTCTGATGATTGTCTGACAAGCGCTAAGCTGCCACGCAACGAAACGTAGCTTTGGAAAACCGCACGCGCCTCCTCCGTGCGGCCGGCGTGCCGCAGCGCGTGACTGCGCAAGAGCGTCAAGGGGAGGCGCGAGGACGGCTCGTCGTCAAGGATCTCCAGTCTATCCAGTACCGCCAGTGCTTCATCCCCGAAGCCCTCCGAGATGAGAGCATAGGCAAGAATACGCAGCAGCTCGACGTCTTGTGAATTGTCGCGAGCGAGTAGCCGCAACAGAGCCAGGCTTTGTGCGCTCTGCCCACACGCAAGGTGGACATAAGAAAGTGCGCAGAGCAAATCGCGCTCCTGGCCGGAGATCAGCAAGGCGTTACCAGTTTTGGAAACGTCCGTTGGCGCGATAACGCTGAGGAGTTGTGCTCCCTCCGGGTCAACCATCGCTAGCCTTTGACCAAGCTGTTCCGGTTCTGCCGGAGCAGGATCAGCCGCCGCAGCTCCTGCTGCAGAACAACGATACCTTCACGCCTCACCGAATCCTCCGGAGCGCCCGATAGCGCGTCGGCCAAGCGTTCCAGAACAACGGCATGCTTCTCTGCGAGCAGCTCGTGCGGATGACGCAGCCGTGGTGTCACGAAGGAGAGCAGGCCATTTGCGAGATTGCAGCTATAAAGCCAGCCCAGTGCTGCGCCTGGGTCGATCTCGTCGGGCCGAGTGCGCATCTTGTCGAGACTGACGCGCGTGACTGCATCGATGTCGTTGGCCTTCACGACTTCGATGACAACGTCGGGCGGTAGAGCCTGCGTGTCCGTCTTGCGCCAGATCGATGCGTCCTTCTTGTCGCCGTTTGTCCGAGCACCATCGAGCTCCATGCCACTAGCCTGGCGGATGGCCGGGCCGATTACTGGTGCACGATCGTCGATATCGAGGCTCTGCGAAGATATCCTGGCCCCATCAGGGCGGCGGGGTAGTATGGCCATCAGACTCTCCTTATCTTCCCTCCAAGCCTGGAAAACTCTAATAGGACACAGCCGCAGCGCGGCCATTCCGGCTCAGCAGCACACGTCTCTCCTCGATTCGATCAAGCGTCCATCCATCATTCAACAGGGCGCCGACGAAGTATTTTTGACCACCGATAAGGAGATAGGGCTCATTTCCGCGCCAAACAGCTTGGACAGCGATCGAGGATGGCCCCTTTTCCTCCTTGACGATCACCCCGTTCACTAGTGTCAGCGTGCCATTTGTATAATGATCGAACCATTGCTGGACCTCCTGCCATCGCTTGACAAGGGCAGACGTAATGGTGCCCTCAGCGGTGACGACCCCCAACCCGGAACCGACTTTGATATTGAGGAGGCCCGCTCTATCAACCTCCTCTTGCAGCACTTCGGCCGCCGCGCGGGAGGTCCGATTATCGGGCCGCTGCATGGTCAGCCTGGATATAGGTTTGATGGCTGGCGGTGAATCGGGACTCGGTGCACCGACGGTGGCGCTGTAGAAGAAAATGGTTGAGAGAGTGCCAACACCGAGAAAGGCGAGCAAAGATAGAACCGCGAATGTTGAGATCGAGACACGCGATGCGCCGATCGAGCCAACTCCCGTCGCGTCCTGTAGCGACCAACGAATCGATATTGCGCCCGCATGGATGATGGCAGGAAGAGAAACAACAACGCGATCGCCTACAGCGATATTCCTCTCGCCGTCTATCCTGATTCCGCTTGCAAGGGCCTCGATCTCGATCGAATCGTTAACAAGCATGATACGAAAGTGATGCGGTTCAAGCTCCTGTTCGACGAAGACCATATCGGCATCGAGGCCGCTACCAATTAGAGTCGTTTCGAAACCCACTTTGCCGCTCAGTCCGGAGTATAGTCCCGATAGTACTTCGTAATGGAGGGAAGCGACGTCGGTCACCGATGATCTCCTGCACAGGAACAAGAGCCGCACGGCTCTTGCCGGACGGCTCATTTCGAGCTCACGTATTTATTCTTGTTTCCGCCAAGGCCGGAAAAGCGGGCAGCCGCTTGCCCGCTCCCAGGGCTACTGAACGCGCTCGTCAGCCGCCTTCTTGGTGGTCTGGAGGGAAGTCGTAATTGTGCGCAACATAATGCCACGTTCCATGGCCTTTTCAGTCTGCTCTTTCAGCTGCTCGATATTTCGGCTGAAAGCGTCTTCGTCGTTTTTGGCGTCCCCGTGGTTTCCAATGCCAAAGAAATCCTTGATACCATCAAGTACACTCATCGTTTGCTTCTCCTTCTCGAGTTTGCCGCCACTGACGGCCCTGCTTTTCCTGACGTCGAATGATTCGACCTCAGGGATCCTCTTCTGTTTCACTCATGATCTCCTCGACATTAGAAATCGCGTCGTTTGCATTTTGCATCGCAGCCGCGCTGAGAGCCATCTCGAACGCTTTGCGTCTATCGGCAGCATGCGAGTCACCACCGCCACCACCAAAGATGCCACCAACAAAATCACCAATGGCACCGAAGAAGGACATCGAAACACTCCCGCGTTCGCGTTCAATACGATCAATAAGCGACAACGCCGTCCAGCGATCCGGTTTCTGATGCTATCAGGGGGGCTTTCGAGAAGCTGACGGGAAGAGTCCGCAACGAACAAATGGTGGCTGCATTAACTCTCTCCAGGAAGAGGCGATGTTGGGGGCTCGTAGCATCGCAAAGCGAGAGAGCTTCGAACCAGGCAAGACGCTCTCGATCGTGATACGCCAGCGCAGCTGGCTCCGAATCTGCCGCTTCAACCCGTACCACCTTGAAAAGAAATGAGACGACTTCAGTCACGCAGAAGGAGCCGCAGGTGCAGTTACCGCACGGCGCCTTCCGAGTTTTCACGCCTATTCACAACGCGCTGGCCGATGAGCTGCTCCGGCCGCAGCGAACTCCAGCCGGACGGCTAGGACAGTCGACGCCGGATTGAACATCTTCAGCTTAGCCAGCCCGCGCGGCGAAAGCCTTTAACGCACCTGATCCGCCGGATCATTCTTCTCGTGCTTCAGCTTTTGGCCCTCATTCTGTATCTGTCGCGTGGCGTGCAGCATCTCGGCAATGCTCTTTTCGAAGCTCGTGAAGCCTTTAACGACCTCAGGAAGCATGGCCACACCGCCGATCGCTCCAAGAATGGGAAGAACCATATCACGTCTCCTTCTTAAATTGGCCGCCGCTTGGCGGCCTGTGCTCACTGACGACGGACCATCCGGCGTCAGGCATCCTCTTCTGTTTCGCCCATGCTCTTTGAGCTCGGCCGTGGCATCGCTGCAATTTGCGTTGCAAGCGCGCTCGGAGCCGATTCGAAAGCGTCCCGTAGAAGCGGGATCGCCGTTTAGAGATCATGCGTCCCATGCTACAGAGGATCACCTTTCGAGAACCTGACGAGTCGACAATAAGTAACGGCGAGCGCATTGATTGTTCCCAAAATTGGGCGAGTTCTCAATTTGATCTCTGGTTCCAGCCTAGGCGCAGGCACGATGCGGTCTCGACGCGGCAGGCCGGAAGAAATGCGCAGCTTGCGGTCGCCCATCGTGAGTGAGCGCTCTAGGAGCGACGAACATCAGCATCGATTCCGACGGCGGCTTCTCGGCGGCAGCTAGCCGCGCCCGTGGCTCCGCCACCGAAACGGCGAGCGTTTGCTCTAGGAGCGCGATGAACCGTGTTGGTCCGGACGCCAGAATGACCACTTCCCGGTGCCAGTCTCACGAACAGCGGTCGTGGAGGATGTTGAGTGCACGAGGGCCGCTTTGGACGCAGCCGAAGTGCACGCGGCTTGGGTCACACCGTTTCCGAACACGGCGTCCACCAGCCGCGGTTCTTGACATCCTTGTCCCGACGACGATGGCTGCGGCCAGCGCGGGCGCAAGGAGAGGACTTTTTCATAACAGCGTTTCACAGCTAGACGTCCGTCGCTGTCGTGGCGCTGTTCGATTAGTGCTTCATCTCGACCAGTGCTGCGGATCGGCGAAAGCGGCTTGACCGCACCCGGTAGGAACGACCCAGGCGCTATCCGCAAACCAAGGCGGTCTTCCAGGTCGGAGCGGCTCCTTGTCTTCAACCAGCACCAGCTTTTCTTCGGCGGACCACCGGCGCCGCACTTTCCGGAGAAAACCAATGCGGTCGCCATTGGCTCCTTGCGACACTCGTCAGCTTTTCGACAGCTGGCCCCTGCAGAATCAGGCCTGGCTCCCGCTGAAACCTCTGCCGCCGCGTACCCTGGTCCGGAGCGTAACTCCGCAGATTTGCGCAGGGCCTGTATCGTCAAGAGGAGAGCAGGATGGATCCGATCGACCCATTGTCAGCGAGCCATCACGAGGTACGGGATATCGGACCACTCATCGGTTCGGACTGGGAGCACGGCTCCCGACGGGCCTCGGACGTCCTGATCGACATACTTGATAACATAGGGCTCCTGCCGACTCACTTCGTCCCAATCACCCGTTTCTCTATCAACCGTGAGCCTTACACGGCCGAGCTGGGGCCGGAAGGGCCCCGCGACGTTCGCCTCATCTATCACGCCCAAGTTGGGCAGATGGATGAAGCTGGGCCATCATCGCCTGCCAGGCCATCCCATGAGCCGCGACTGGATTTTGCGTCTGTGATCCGCGAGGGGCGTTGGGATCACAACCGCGAACGTTTCGCCCCGCTCGAGCTCGTCCAAGCGCTGGACGATGAGGGTCTGCTGCCGAGCGCGGGCCGTCCAACGCATATTCTCATCAAAGGTGTGCCCTATAGGGCCGAATTGGAAGAAACGTGCAGAGGACCGCGCGTTGGTCTCTATCCTCTTGGCTGAACAACTCGGTTGGACTGCCCCCCGGGGCTCAGCGGGTTCGCGCGCCTGGTAGGCGTGCCACAGCCCAGCTCCCGGCAGGGGCATGCCCGCCTCACCAATTGACTTTCGAAGCGTCGCCGACGGCGCAAGGTCTCATGCCGATCGAGTTCTTACCGCCTGTGCGAGTGGCTGAAGAATTAGGATCTCAGCGCGGCTACCGGCATCAACTTCGTTTCACTCGCTGCGACGTCCGCTGGAGGTGCTTTCAAAATCCCTGCCGGTTGAGACGCGGAAAGTTGCGGGGATCATGTGGAACGTTCTCAGCCAGGATGTCGTGGCCGCGCCGACTGCCTGACCAGATCTCTGAAAAGACGCGATCGACTGGGTACAATCATCTTGGCAGGAGGCCAAGACAGCCAAGCAAGACAGCCAAGATGGTCGACGCCGGCCAGAAGGGATGTCGCCAAGTGCTCCGTCGCGACATCCCGAAAATCTATTTTAGCGGGGAGGGCATGGCCCTGCCGGGAGCTGGGCTGTGGAACGCCCTACCCGGTGCGCGAATCCTCACCCAACTGCTAAGGGCCAGGGTCCAGCGACGGGTTGAGACGAACAAAATTCGCTTCTCGCCATTCGGCTGTGTGGGGCACACCTAGGATGGAGAAAGTTGTCGGTGAGTCCTCGCTCGGCATGAGTCCGACGCTTCTTAACATGTTCATCTGAGCGTTCGAGGCCGTTTGGGGATTGAAGACCCAGTGCTCGCTGGCGCGACGCCCGTTCTCCATGACGAAATCTCCGAGTTCGCGTGGCGTGGCTCCGGCGGACGACGATGGCCCGGCCTGCGACGGCCCCGCTTGCGATGGCCCGGCCGGCAACAGCCCGGGTTCGAGCTCCCGCCAAATCTGGTGCTTATCGAAATCTGGTACCCCCGCCGGTCCGGCTCCAATCATTTGGTCATCTGGAGGGTTATGGATGAGACGAACGCGGTTGGACGGGTCCAACGCGGCCGTGTAGCGGTGACCGTGGATATCGTAGCTCATCGTCGGCTGCTCCGGGTCCGGCACCAGACCCAAATGGCTCAGTCTCTCGACCATGCGGTCCGGGGCAGGTTGGGAGCCGTGCGAAAATTCTTGAGGAACGGCCCATGAGACATCATATACCGTCTCCCCAGGCGCGGCAGACGATGATGGCCCGGCTTCATTCATGACCCGACTAAATAGATCATGGTCCTCTTGAGTCCACGCGTTGGACCCTGGGGACCTTGGCGACCCGGCACCGTCGATCGGGTTGAAATCCATACAGCTCTCCTCTCCTTATGAGAATATAGTCTCTTAATCCGCCCAGCGGATACCCTGGGTTCGGCACCAGCTCAGTCGCAGGCGGTATCGTCGTCTAGAGCCCAGGTTCTCATGCTAGGCGAGTTAGCTTTCGAGAAGCTGACGAGCGTCAGAAGGATTCACAATGAGCCAAATTTTCGCCGGAAGCTGCCGCGCATCTTCAATGTCATCTCTGGCCTTGCCCAGGCTCGCGCACGATGCTGTCCCGTTGCGGCGCGTCGGAAGAATAGGAGCCTTCCGGTCGTCCATCGCGAATGACCATGGCCGAGGAGCCACGAAACAACGTCAGCACCGACTTCCGCGGCGGCTCGACGACGGCGGCGCGCGGCCGCGCCTGCGCCACAAGGCCGTTGAGCGTCTGGTCCACGAGGGCGATGAAGCGTGGTGGACCAGAAGCCAGGACGAGGCCATTTCCAGGTGCCGGTCTCACGACATAGCGCTCGTCGGAGATGTTGAGTGCATCGAGGGCCGCTTTGAATGCATCGAAGCTGATCGGATTCAACACAAGTAGACGACTTTGCGCCTCGTTTGCAGCAGAAACGTAAAGCACAAGCCCATCGTAGTACCATTGAAGATTGTAGAGGTTGGTCAAACGGTCGAGGAACTCTCGCGGTGGAAGGTCCGGCATTCGCCCGCGAATCCGGCCCTTCACCTCGGCGCTGACGTTGACTCTGATATTGAGGTTGTTGCCGAATTCCTGCAGCGCGGCAGAGAGGTCCTGATCCAGAACCGTATAGCTATAAGGTGTCGAGGGCAGCGACAGGGGAGCGCCGAACGCTGCAAGTGTTCTGGTGGAGACGAAAAGCCCGACGCACAGAGCTCCCTGCAAAATGCACAGCATCGTAGATCGGATCTGCATTCCGAGACCCCTTTGGCCTGAGAACAAGTGGTGAGATTCGTCCCAACTTGGAAACCAAACGTGATCTTTGGATGGCGCTATTCCTGACATGTTCGTCAGCTTGTCGTCAGTTCGCCTCTCTACGGTACTGACTACGTCAATCGATTATGAACGGCCAGTCTCATCACATGAGAGCGATAAATCCTTCCATTATGTTAGGCACTGCGCCGATTTCTCCCAACCCAGCCGAATCTCCGCTCGAACACTGCTCGCCGACAGTGCTCGGCGAGCAGGCTCAGTTTCAGCAGAGTCTTACGCAAGTGGGTTCGACTCAAGATGATGCGGCCTCAGTTGGAGGTAGCGCAGCGTTCATTCCGCCGGTGTTGGAGGTTCAGCGTGCAATAACCCAGGCAAGTCCGTTGGGCGAGCGCGTCCTCCAGACTCTTTCTGCGGTGAATCGGAGCGCTACAGTACCTTCTGTGGCGGTCAGCAGTGGGTCGGCGCGTGTCCAGCCTGGGCCGGCGGTGCGGCCCGTTTTGCAGTCGGAAGGAGTGGGGGTGCCTACCGCGGGCAAGCCGGAAGGGGCGGATAGCTTCGAATCGATGGTGGTCAATCTGCGGGATGTTTATAACAACGTCATTCAGGTTTCGCTCATCTCCAAGACTGCTGGCACCCTCAGCTCATCTCTGAATAAACTGCTATCGGCGGGCTGACGGAGGTGAATGATTGGTTTTGATGCATAAAGATATCGGTCATGGTGGTCCGTCTAAACGGCGGTTTCATGTTCTTGTTGTGCTGCCGGCTCTGCTCGCGCTGACCGGCTGCAAGGCTGATCTCTACACCAAAGTTCAGGAGCGTGAGGCCAACGAGATGCTTGCCCTCCTTCTCAACAAAGGAGTCGATGCAGTCCGTGTTACCGCCAAGGATGGAACCAGTACAATTCAGGTCGAAGAAAAGCAGGTAGCCTTTTCAATCGACCTGCTGAATGCTGGGGGGTTGCCGCGCCAACCTTTCAAGAACCTCGGCGAGGTGTTCAAAGGATCGGGCCTGATTGCCTCGCCGATCGAAGAGCGGGCGCGGTATGTTTATGCCCTAAGCGAAGAATTGTCGCGCACGATCAGCGATATTGACGGCGTGGTCTCTGCGCGAGTCCATGTTGTTTTGCCGAAGAACGACCTGTTGCGACAAGACACTATGCCGTCCTCGGCATCGGTTTTCATCCGACATGACTCCAATGCGACTCTCTCAGTCTTACTGCCGCAGATTAAGACGCTCGTCGCCAACAGCATCGAAGGGTTGTCCTACGACAAGGTGGCGGTGGTCTTTGTGCCAGTCGAACGAGCTCCGTTTGAGCAACGAGCTGCGCCTGCGGCCGGGTTGGCTCAAACATCCAAGACCATTCAAACGCCGTTGCTTGCGGTTGGGATGGCGATCGCCGGCGCTGTCTTCGGTGCGCTATGCTACGTGTTGCTGAGCTTTCGTATACGTCTGCGCTGGCGATCGTCGCGCGAACCAACCAAGGTCGATGCTGGGCGTTCGGGTCTGCTCGCCGTTCAGTCCGCTGGCAAAAAGATCATCTCTGACGCGGTATAGACGGTGTGCGATTGCCAATACCGATACCATCCGCCGAACCTCATCACTCGGTTACATCGCCGTCTGTTGACTTGAGCGAGCTTGTTGCATCGATTCATCCCACTCGTCTTGCCGCACGTCTTGACGCGGTGCTGTCGGCTGCAACGTTGGTACGGTTGCAGAAGAGCTCCCGGTTGCAGATAAGACTTGCCGAATTGCTGGTTGGCAATGAAATGGATTCGAACGGAAGTGGCTTGGGGGCCGACCTTCTGCTTGGGCATGATCCGCGTCGGGCTGCTCTGCTCGCCGGCAGTATCTGGCACGCTCGTTCGCTGCTAAAGCTGATTTCAAAGCAGCATCTCTCAATTCTGATCGGACGTATCGGGGCGGAAGCGCACGCTTTCGGTATCCGGCATTTGGCCAATGCGATCGCAGCCACCTCTATTGCCGATCCGGAACAACTTTCGCAACAGATTGAAGATGATGGACATTCCTGTCTTGGCGCTTGGCTCAACGAGGCTTCAGCACGTGACCGTACCCGCGTGCTCCTACGCTTGCCCATTGGGACCGCCGCCGAGAATCCAGCGACCGAACACCACAATGCCGCAGGCCCATTGCTTTCACTGGTGATCGCCCATTTGGCGACGGAGGCGCCCACCGTATGACAGCCGATGATCCAGCATCGCCCGTTGCTCCGCAGGTGCGCCCGCTCGGGCCACTCATACCTGCCGCGGAGCTCGAGATCTGGTACGAAGCCGTACAGACGCGCGTCGCAGCAGAGCGGCATCTGCAGCGCGTTCGCAGCCGGGCACGTAAAGCTTACCAGCGGGAGCGGGCGCGCGGCCGCGCCGAGGGCCTGAAGACCGGCGCCGACGAAATGGCGCGGCTGGTTGCGCAGGCTGCCTCCGAAGTTGCCCGGCGAAAAGCCGTTCTGGAGCAGGAGTTGCCACAACTCGTCATGGAGATCGTGAGCGATTTGCTGGGCACCTTCGATCCAGGCGAGATGTTGGTGAAAACCGTCCGTCACGCGATCGAACAAAAATATGGCAGCGCGGAAGTTTGCCTTCATGTGTCTCCTCTGAAAGTCGATGCGTTGGCGCGCGAGTTCGCTGCGTGCGACGGACGCGACGGCCGGCCGAAAGTGCGGATTGATCCGGACCCGGCGCTGACGCCGGAGCAATGCGTTTTGTGGAGCGAGTTTGGCAACGTCGATCTAGGATTTGCTGCGCAGCTCCGCGCCCTGCGCCTCGGCCTTGGTTTGTCTGCTGAGGAAGGCCAATCGTGACCACGCCGCGACCAACCTATAACAATGCGGCTGGAGAGACAGCTCTGCACGCCGCGCTATCATCTCTGAAATCGACAGCAAAGCATATCGACACGCGTGCCGTACGCGGACGGATCACGCGGGCGATCGGCACGTTGCTTCATGCTGTCTTGCCAGACGCGCGTATTGGGGAACTTTGCCTCTTGCAGGATTCCCGCACTGGATGGTCGCTCGAAGCCGAGGTTATCGGTCTGTTGCAGGACGGGGTGTTACTCACGCCGATTGGTGACTTAGCAGGCTTGTCCAGTCGCGCAGAAGTCGTCGCGACCGGGCGAATGCATGAAGTGCCAGTCGGTTCCGAATTGCTTGGTCGGGTGATCGACAGCTTCGGCCGTCCACTCGACGGAAAGGACCCAATCAAAGCCGCTCAGACCCGCCCGCTGCGCGGCAGGGCTCCCAACCCAATGACAAGGCGCAGTATCGAGCGGCCTTTCCCGCTCGGTGTCCGTGTCTTGGATGGGCTTCTGACATGTGGCGAGGGCCAGCGGATCGGCATCTATGGAGACCCTGGTTGTGGCAAGTCGACCTTGCTGTCGCAGATCGTAAAGGGCGCGGCCGCCGACGTCACCGTAGTCGCGCTGATCGGTGAGCGTGGACGTGAGGTGCGTGAATTCATCGAGCGGCACCTTGGGGAGGCGGCCCTCCGCCGCACGGTCGTTGTCGTCGAGACATCCGACCGCTCGGCAATGGAGCGGGCGCAATGTGCTCATATGGCAACCGCGCTTGCCGAATATTTTCGGGATCAAGGATTGCGCGTCATACTGATGATGGATTCACTGACGCGCTTTAGTCGCGCCATGCGCGAAATCGGCCTTGCTGCAGGAGAGCCACCGACCCGGCGTGGCTTTCCGCCATCCGTCTTTGCGATGCTGCCTGGTCTACTGGAACGTGCTGGCATGGGCGAGCGCGGCTCAATCACAGCTTTCTATACCGTGCTTGTCGAGGGTGACGGCACGGGCGATCCAATCGCCGAGGAATCGCGCGGCATTCTTGATGGTCATATCGTTCTCTCACGCCTTCTGGCGGCGCGAGAGCATTTTCCCGCTATCGATGTGCTGTCGAGCCGAAGCCGTGTCATGGACGCAGTCGTATCTGTCCCGCATCGCAAGGCGGCATCCTTCTTCCGTGATCTGCTCTCGCGCTACGCCGAGGCGGAGTTCTTGCTCAAGGTCGGCGAATACAAGCAAGACAGCGATCCGCTGACTGACCGGGCAATCGCCTCGATCGATGACTTGCGGAAATTCTTGTGTCAGTGCGGAGATGAGGTCTCCAGTTTTGAGGAAACCGTCACATGGATGGCGCGTCTGACCGCATGAATAGCGTTCACGCTTCGAAGTTGCGACTTGTGAAGGATATGCGCGAGCGAAGCGCTCTGCGTGCGTTGGCCAACATGGAAGCCAAGCGCCGCATCGCGGCCCAGGCCGTGCAACAGGCGTTCCAAGATCTTGCAACTGCCGAGGGCCACCGCGCAAGAATCGAAGTAGAGGTTTACCGCCAGCTGCTGTCGTTCGATGCGACGCCCGTCGCAGAACTCGATCGCCGCTGCCACCGCGTCATGGAGCGGCTCACAGCTGAGATCGCCTTGACACGCCGGAGACTTGACGAGGCGCGCATCGCTCAAGAGCAGGCCGAGACAGCGGTTTCCGAGACGCGGGCTCTCTGGGCCAAGTGTTCGGCGGCGACCCACAAATGGCAACAGATTGAGACCGACGTTAGGCGCGCGGCCGATACCTGTTCTGCAGTCACGGCCGAGATAGATGCCGATGATGAGGTCTTACTTCGGTATGGGAGGGGTTCGTCGTGTTCCGGGATGGCAGGCGACTCAACTTGATGATTGGTGGGCTCTTCTATGGTAGCGCGAACGTGCCGGCCTGTAGAACGCATGCGACAACTGGTGTGGTCGGATACGCTACATTCAAACCGACACTAGCTCTATCCCACGCTGCGGCCTTGTGGCTCAACGAGATCGCCGCTCCCCGCATCCTGCAGAGCCGCCTTGGCGATAAGCCGCTATCCATGGGTATGGAACGGCTTGTCTGGCAGCCGGAGCCGTCTGCCATATCGATGCTCGACTGCCTTTGGGGCGTCGGAAAAGAAACGGTCATCTTGTCATTACCCCGTCCACTTGTGGAGGCACTGATCTCGACAGTGCAGAGTGGCCTTGCCTTACCCTCCGATCCTGCTCGTTCGCTCGTCCTCGAACTTGCCCTCGAACCGGTACTCGCTCGCCTGGAGACCCTGACACAGCACAGTTTCCAACTGATCTGTGTCGTAGAAGCAACGACGGCGGGCCCTTATCTGGAATTCGCAATCACCTACGGCCCGTTCACGGGCAAAGCTCGCCTGTTTCTATTTGCGCCTCTTGATGGTCCGGTACCACCCGCGTTCCGCGTGTTAGGCGAGCTGCTCGGCCAATTGCCGCGAGAGAGGCGTGAGCTTTGCCCAGAATTGCCTGTCATAGTTGCAGGAGAGATTGGCTCACTCCGCACTACGGTCGCGCTTGTTCGGAATACACGCAAAGGCGACGCTCTGCTGCCAGACGTAATAACCTTCGCCCGCGGCCAGGTCATCCTCACGGCGGGCCGGTTATGGGCCGTGGCAGATATTGCCGGCGCGCGCCTGATCCTGCGGGGGCCGTTCCGCCTGCAACCACATCCTCTGGAGTTGACACATATGATGACACAATCCGAAATGCAGCAACCGCCGTCTGAAGCCGACCTCGACAATATCGAGATCACGCTTGTATTCGAATGCGGCCGCTGGCCCATTCCGTTGGGAGCATTGAGGAATGTCAGCGAAGGGCATGTGTTCGAACTTGGCCGGCCGGTCGACGGCCCAGTCGATATCCTTGTCAACGGCCGACGTATCGGCCGTGGCGACATCATACGTATCGGCGAGGAGCTGGGGATCAGGCTCCGTGGCGGATTGGCGGTCCATGACTGACGTCCAACCAGGAATTTTGGGGCTTCTTGCGCTCACAGTTGGTCTCGGCCTGGTGACGTTCGCAGTCGTCACAACCACAGCGTTCGTAAAGGTGTCCGTCGTTCTCTTCCTCGTTCGCAATGCGCTCGGAACCCAATCGATTCCCCCGAACCTCGTTCTATATGGCGCGGCATTGATTCTTACCGTTTTCGTTAGCGCCCCCCTGATTGAGGAGACCTATAATCGCATGACCGCCCCGCAACTTCGGTATCAAACGTTCGATGACTGGGTGACCGCCGCCAAAGAGGGGAAGGAGCCGCTGCGGGGCTATCTCACGAAGTTCACCAATGAAGAGCAGCGCCGGTTCTTCCTGGCTTCGACCGAACGCATCTGGCCCGAGGAAATGCGCGGCAACGCCACAGCTGATGACCTTGTCATTCTTGTGCCATCTTTTCTAATCTCAGAGCTCAAGCGTGCCTTCGAAATCGGTTTTCTTCTCTATCTGCCCTTTATCACGATCGATCTTATCGTAACGACGATTTTGATGGCCATGGGCATGTCAATGGTGTCGCCTACGGTGATATCTGTCCCTTTCAAGCTCTTTCTGTTCGTCGCCATCGATGGCTGGTCGCGACTGATGCACGGGCTTGTACTGAGTTACACAACGCCGGGAGGTTGAGTATGGATGAAGCGAGCATCCTCAGTCACATGAGCCGATCTCTTGTGATCTTCATGATCTGGGTTCTGCCACCACTCATCGCAGCGGTGGTTGTCGGATTGGGGATCGGTATCATCCAGGCGGCAACGCAGCTCCAGGATCAAACGTTGCCACTTACCGTGAAGCTTCTGGTCGTTGTCGCGGTGATTGCCGTATTTTCTCCGCTGCTGAGCGCGCCGCTCATCAAAGAAGCCGAGCAGGTCTTCACGGAGTTTCCCGTACTCACAGCGAGGTACTAGCAGACCTTAGATGTATGGCATGTCACCCAGCGAGACGCAAACCCTGATCCAGGCGGCAACCGAATTCGTTGTTGCAGCCGGTCTTGCTGCGGCCCGCGCCCTTGGCATTATGATGGTCCTTCCTGTATTTACGCGGCCGCAGATCGGTGGCCTGATCCGCGGCTGCCTGTCAGTTGCGATTGGACTGCCATGCTTGGCGCAAATCAGCGGCGGCTTGCAGGCGCTAGATCCGAACATCCGTCTGATCGGGGTCCCGCTCCTGGCTATGAAGGAGGTGTTCATCGGCCTATTGCTCGGCGTTCTGCTCAGCATCCCGCTTTGGAGCATCCAGGCGGTCGGCGACGTCATTGACACTCAACGCGGCATTACCAGCCAGGTCGCTTCGGCCGATCCCGCGACGCGCAGTCAAGCTTCGGCGACGGGGCTCTTTCTCGGTATCACCGCGGTCACGATCTTCGTCCTGTCGGGAGGTCTGCAGACTATGATTGGGAGCCTTTATGGCAGCTACCTGATCTGGCCCGTGTATCAAGCATTTCCTAGCCTGACGACGCGAGGGGCAATGGAAGTTCTAGGGCTTCTCGACCATATCATGCGTACAACGTTGTTGGTCTCTGGGCCTGTCCTGGCTTTCCTGCTTCTGATTGATACTTCAGTCATGATGCTCGGGCGCTTTGCGCCGCAAATCAAGCTGAACGATCTCTCCCCAACCATCAAGAATGTTGCCTTTGGCATTATCATGGTCAGCTACGCCGTCTATCTGATCGAATACACGACATCGGAGATCATCCAGTCAAATAACGTGATCGAGGGGCTCGAGAAGCTCCTGAAATGAGCAAGACGAGCGAAGAAAAGAAGCTCCCTGCCAGCCCCAAGAAGCTGCAAGATGCACGCAAGAAAGGGCAGAGTCCGCGCAGCGCCGATTTGGTAAGCGCTGCCAGCGTTTGCGCCGGTTTCGGCTATCTCTGGTTAAGAGCGGGCCTGATCAAGGACGAGTGGCATGAAGCGGTGCGACTAATAGACAAATTGCAGGCTCAGCCCTTCGATAGTGCGCTCCAGCACGTGCTGAGCAGCTTGATCGAACTGTCCATGGCAACCCTCGGGCCATTCCTCGGGACTATCGTGCTCGCAGCCATTCTAGCCGGAATCCTGGCCAATGGTGGACTAATGGTTTCCTTCGAGCCGCTGAAACCAAAACTAGAAAAATTGGACCCTATCAAAGGGTTGAAGCGCATCGCGTCTCTCCGTTCGCTAATCGAGCTTTTGAAGACGCTATTTAAGGTGCTCGCCCTCGGCGCAAGCTTACTCCTTTCCGTTGTCGCCAGTTGGAAGGCGCTGGTGTATTTGCCGGCCTGCGGTATGGGCTGTATCGGCGTTGTCTTCACGGAGCTCAAACTGCTGATCGGGATGGCGGCAGCCGCTTTTCTGATCGGCGGATTGACCGATCTCCTGATCCAGCGCTGGTTGTTTTTGCAGGACATGCGCATGACGCAGACCGAGGCAAAACGCGAGTCAAAGGAACAGCAAGGCAATCCGCAGGTGAAACGTGAACACCGCCGTCTCCGTCAGGAGGCGGCCAACGAGTCTCCCGTCGGGGTCCATCGCGCCACATTGATATTGGTGGGGCGGGCAATATTGGTCGGTGTTCGCTACGTTCGTGGCGAGACCAGCGTGCCGGTCGTGGTTTGCCGCGGCGAGGGCGAAACTGCTTCACGCTTGCTTGATGAAGCGCGGGCGCTGCATCTCAGCGTCGTCGATGACCACGTCCTGGCGCATCAGCTCCTCCGCAACGCCGCGCTGGGCAATGGCATTCCGAACAAGCACTTTGATGGGGTCGCGAGAGCACTCTATGCCGCCGGCAAAGTCTAGAATCGTCGTTACGAATGGAGCTGCAATGGCGCCATTGAACGATGTTGCCGTTGAGACGGTTGACATCTCTTTGTGCCTATTCGCGGCTTTCGGCGAGGCCCCATGGGCAATCTCCATCTTCCAATTTAATGCTGCTTGTGCGCTCCGAAAGTCCTGTATGCTGCAACAGGAATGGCCGCACGATCGCCATTGGTTAGCATGATGGCGTTATTGTCCAGCAAGTCGCGCGGATCGTTGACCGTGACCGCCAAATTGTTCCGGATCGAGCAGCCAAGCGTCTGCTCGAAAGCATTGTCGTTAACTGAAGGACCAACGATCGAAAGCGACGGACAGAGTGGAGGGCGAGCTTCATAAACAATCGCCTCGATTCGCACTGCGAAGCCGATCTGCTGGTCCATGCGGGCATCGACCAGGCGGATGTTGTAAGGGGCAATGCCCATTGCGCGGGCTTCGCTGGCAACCTGCGCGCCCAGCCGGGACGAGCCCGTGATGTCGAGATGGAGCGCATCACGCCGACCGCGACTTGCACGCGCGATGAAATCCCGCAGACGATATCGCTCGGCACCACGAAGGCTCTGTAGCAGCAACACACTGTTCTCCTGCTCCACAACGATGGCTTGTGCGGTCGACCCGACATCGACAGGGGCAGCGCTTGTGCAGCCGGCTACGCCCGCCGTCAAAACGATCATGTGGCACAGGTGTCGCAAGGTCATTCGATGATCCTCATTCGATGATAAAGCCGGCACCGCCCGTTGCGCCTGGTACGCTGGTGCGGGGAGCACCGCGGCCTCGCGGCGGATTTGCCAACCTGTTCGTCAGAGTGCGGCCTATGTCGGAGGCCGGCTCGATGCGATCGGTGGGGGCGCTCATCTGGTACGGGTTAGATCCTGGTCGCACGATGTAAGGCGTGACGATAATAACCAGTTCCGTCTCCTCCTTTTGAAATGAAGACGAGCGGAACAGCGCGCCCAAGATCGGCACATCGCCGAGCCAAGGAAAGGTACGAATGTCAGTGTTGAAGTTACGTCTGATCAGCCCACCGATTGCGAAGCTTTGACCGCTGCCGAGCTCGACGACGGTGCTGGCACGCCGCGTGGAGAGGGCAGGCACCTGCATACCGTTGATAGGGATGCCACCTTGCGCCAGCTCGCTGACTTCCGGCTTCACGCGGATATTGATCTGATTGTTGTTGAGAACGGTCGGGACGAACTCCAGGCTGACTCCGAACTGGCGGAATTGGACCGAGACCTGCCGATTGTCCTGCACGACCGGAAAGGGAAATTCGCCCCCGACCAGGAAGCTCGCAGATTCACCGGACATCGCGGTGAGATTCGGCTCCGCCAGTACAGAAGCGAGTTGCTCCTTGGCAAGCGCATCAAGAACAGCGCTGACATTGATATTGCCAGCGCCGAATCCAATTCTCGCGGTACCGCCGCCCTTACCCGCGCTGACATCACCGCCACTGCCGCTCATCAAGCCGGCAAAGAAAGTGCCGTTGTTACCAAAAGCGGAGAGGTTGATGCTTAGCTCCTTCATGGCGCTGCGGGAGACCTCGGCCACGCGCACGCTCAGATTGACCTGCAACGACCCGGCCAGCTGGATCTTGTTGACGACCAACGCACCGGCACCCAGAAATTGCTCAGTAACTCTCATCGCGGTGTCGACGATCTCCGCATTGGGCGCCGTACCGCTGAGGATCGCGCCACGCGGCGTATAGCTGACTTGGATAGGATAGTCACCGACTTGGGCCTTCAACATGGCACGCAGATCCTCGATCGGTTGCGTGACGACAACACGGAACTCGGCTAGAGCCTCCCCATCGTCGTTCAAAGCGAACAAGCTGGTCCGTCCGGATTTCTTGCCAAAGACGAAGATGGTCGTGTTCGACGGTGCCTGATAATCCGCGATCGTCGGGTCAGCGACAAAGATGCTCGCCGCCGGTGCGGGGAGATGAATTGTTTTGCCGAGCGAGGAGGAAAGGTTCAGCGTCCCGTTGATGCTTTCGGGAGCCGAATGCGGCCCCCCTCTACCATCCCGCTTCACCTGAGCTGCGGCAGTATCTGGAGATAGCAGAACGACCGCGCACAAGAGGTAGGAAAGATAAGGAAGAACCGTAAACCACGGAGCGCTGGCGACGATCGAGCGTCGACCGTTGCCATAATCACGATTAAGAGCGAACTTCAAAACAGTCTTGGCTTTCAGGTTCGATCGACGCTGACGATGCGGCGCTATCCAATTCAAGGAAGTAGCCGATGCCGCGCGCGTTCTTGATCCGTAGCGTCGCACCCGACTGACTCAAATGCCCGCGTAAGCGATACATTGCGACTTCAAGTGCATTGGTCGAGACCTCATTGTCGAACGTATAGAGGCTATCCTCCAGTGACGCGCGGGACACGGTTTTGCCGCCGCGGCTGAGCAGATGCTCAAGAATGCACAGTTCGCGGCGAGCGATCTTTAGCGGTCGACCACCAACGGAAACTTGCCGACCGATCGGATCGAAGTTGAGATTGCCAAATGTCACGACGGGGGCGATCATTTGCGTTGATCGCCGCAGAATGGCTCGCATCCGGGCGATGAGTTCATCAGTAGACACGGGCTTGGGCAGGAAATCGTCCGCACCACCATTGAAAATCGCGATCCGCCTACGGAGATCGTTGAAGCTGCTCATCATCATGGCAGGCACCGAATGACCGTCACGTCTCAACTGCTTCAGCCAGTCCAAGCCGTTTCCATCCGGTAGGGCCAACTCGAGCAGGAGAATGTCATACGTTGCGTAACAAAGAGCGAGAGCCGCCTCATCCAGGGTAGGTGTCACATCAACGGCGAAACCGCAACCCAAGAGCGCTCCTTGCACGGCGCGCGCACAGTCCGCATGATGATCAACCACGAGAATTCGCATTTCATCGCCTCTTCTCAAGTCATGACAAGACACTGAGCACATCACCGTCGACCACGAAGCCCAACTAGATTGAGTACTTAGGCTTCAACCAAATGTCGAAAGCCGGGATCGCGAAGAAGAGCAATAGTGGCCGACGGCTAACTTGGTCAGGTCCCTTGTCATGCGATTGGCAATTTCGGCCTGTCTGCTGTGGATCGTATGCGTTCCTGATAGAGCTCAACGTGGTCTTGGTATCGAGAAGTAGGCCGGGATAATTCAAAGCATCGACAATCTTGGCTGCACCCTCGCGCATCTGGTCGAGGATCGCCGGCAGTGAGCCCGGTCATCGACCCGGCGAGGCCGGTATCAACGTCGATAGCGTCCGCAGTCGAAACCAAAGAAGGAAGAATGACTGGATCTGCAGTTGAACTGACACGAGAAATCAGCATTTGGAGCTCCCATGTTGGCCCGAGTGCGCAGTCGGTCCTGCCATGCCGTCGACGACCTGTGGCGTCGGTTGGTCATAACCAAAATGAAAGTTGTGAAACGGATCAAAGCAGGTCGTCCCCCGTAGCTGGCCGATCACCGCAGAGGCCGCTAACGTAGAACGAAAAAACCAATGCGCCCCCGGCTAGACAAACGGCGTCTCGATAGGCGACAAGCTACATACCCAACGCCAGCAATCCCGACATCCAGGCACGTCCAAGGCGTCACCGACGCTGTAGCCCCATCCAGCGCACCGGAGCAAGGGGAAGTCCGTTCGCGCGGATGCGTTCTCGCGACTGCGGTTTGGGCCGTTTTGCTGCCTACATTCCCGCCGCTATGACTAACGGCGGCGGAGCGATTGGATGTCGAACTTGGCTTTCTTTCTCGTTCGGCAACGGCGAGGCGAAGACAGCCAGCTTCGTCCTGTTGCAGCCGCAAAGGGTCGGCGCCGGCCCCCCGTCCAGCGCATAAAATTCCATGGACGACAGGCCTTCGGGAGAAGTGCCCGGGGAACATCAGGGAATCGCGCGGCGCGACCTTACGGGTTTGAGGCATTCGCAATTCTTGCTACCTGTCCGGAAGTGTTGGCACGACGGATTGTCGCAACATGTGTGTCGGAAATCCTACAATCTGACGCTGCGTGAGATTCAAGTCCCTTAGAGGGGTCGTTGCACAAATATCTTAAAAACTTCCAGGCCTCCTGAAGCAGCGACGATAGAAGAATTGGAGAAAAAGCACCGCAATGCCTCAAAGCAGGCATGCATCAAAGATCTCACGCGAGCCAGAGGTGGCCTTCACTGGCGCTCGGAACCACAGTCATTCTCAATTGGACGGAAGACGATCAGAGGCTGTTTCCCAGGCAAGGAAACGATATGGGTCGTGGTCGTCATCCCTATTCGGGACGTCCTCATTTTTGGGGAGTGCTCTTAAGCGTTTCGTCTTAAGTCGACGTCAAGCACCAGGACTGAGAGCGGGGGAAGTCCGATAGCCGCACGCTCTCCCACCACTGCGCGGGAAACACGCGGCAAACGCGCATGAGGGCCCGCCGCGGCGCTCGATACAGCGGATCATTCTCCCAACCTGTGCGCCGAGCGGCCACCGGCTCGATCTTCTCTGGCCACTTAGGTGTTTTTAGACGCGCCAAAGACGCGGGATTGCCCGGTGCACGCTGGTTCGCGGGATGTTCTCCTGCCCAGCGATGGCAGGCAAGCGGGGAGCGTCCGAAAAGTTTGGGCCTTGGTGGGCATTCCTTCCCTGACTCGTCAGCTTCTCGTAAGCGCCTTCGCGAAATATAGCTTGAAACAACCCATACTCGAGGAGAACAGAATGAATATCGATCCACGGAACACCACAGACGACCCCATTGAAGCTTGCGATTCTCCACGACAGCAGCAACAGCCAGGCGGCCTGAGCGCACAAACTGGCTCAACAGCACACTCGTCCGCGGATCAAGCGAACTTTGAACAGCAGCTAAGTGAGTTGCGGCCAATCCACCGAGTATCAGAGTCAGCTGCCGCTTTGACAGAGTCCGAGATTGGATCATCCTCGACTGTGACGAAGGGCAATGTGAAAGAATCCGCTATCCGGGAGGGCGAACGGTACCCAGCGTCGTCATTTGTTAAAGCGCGCGCCCAGCTTGTCGCAACGCTGGCCGGTGCGAACGCTGAAACGCTCAGGAACGAAATCGAGTCGGCTGAGCAGCGATCAGCACAGTGGTCAGCAGGGACCGGGTCTTCAGCCGACAGTGTCGACGGCGACCGCATTTTCGACGACGTGCTGGCATCGTCGTATTTAAAGCTGCGGCGTTTTCAGAACGAGGATAGCGATTGCAAGCCACGCGCGGAAGACGAGACGAGCGCAATATCGCATGTACGTAGCACGGCGCGGGAGCGTTCTTGCATTGGCGATCCTCTGGAACGATATCCTCTGGATCGGGCGCGCCAAGCTGGATGGCACATGCGCGGTCGGACCGAGTCTCCTTTTGTGTCATTGGTCGACGACGCCTCCAAACTGCTCATTTCGCGAGACCCTTGGGCGAGGGCAATCGCCAACAACGCCAGCACGCTGCACACCTACACGATACCGAGGGCCGCCATCTGGACGCCCGAAGCGATCATGAGCAGTATTGCGCTCGGGATGAACGTCGAAGATCACGACAACATTGATGCGGATGTGGAGCTCATGGCGTCGCTGGGCAGAACGCCAACCCGAGAGACGGAGCGCTTGTTTCTGGGCGGCAATCTGGATGACTATCGGACCGCCAGCGAACCGAATCCGTACAGGACGAGCGAATTGAATAGTGAGTCGTCCGGCAAGAGCCCGGGTTTCAGCTCGGGACGGGCTGAAGTCGGAGAATGAGCTGGACAAGGCTTTGGCGCAACAGGGGCTGCAGCCAGCGGAGGAGACGCTGGGAGTTGTAGCCGGCGGCGGCCAGGATGGGCATTGGCGGTATCGCCTTGGCGGTGCTAGAGATAGTTGCGGCATTCGGCTTGGACTTGAGATCGTCGATGACCGGTTCGAACGCCGAGCGGCGGCGCAGCTCGCGTTTTCATCCGCCGCTTCTGGCCTGAGGTGAACGCCCGTAATCGGGCGGCACATCGTGGCCGCGATAACCTTTGTGAAGAACCAGGCGCTCGACGATATCGCCAGTCAGCGTCTTCAGTTCCGGGATTACCGTCTTGAGTGTATGACCGTAGGGATCGCCGGGCAGCGCCTTTCACATGGGTCACATGGGTGACGAACTGACCGCCCTTGGCGTGCGCCAGCGGGGTGGCGACGGAGACCTTGACCACGAAACCACCTTGGCTAGCGGCCAATCCACCTCACCAACCGGCCGGGCATGTGGACGCGAGCGACCCGACTGAGCGTCGAAAAGCTCTCGTACCTCGGGAGCCGTCGACATGCGCGATCCAGCCTCAAGTGGATCACTGCGGCATCACGGTTAATTCGAGATCGCGGAGCATGATGTAATTCCGCTGGATCCACTGATGCAACTCGGAGGTTGGATCCTTCTCCTTGCGCAGATAGTCGGTGAACGAAAAACTCAATCGGTCGACGTAAGTTTTCAGAAACACCGGCAGCGCCGGCAAGTGCAGTACGCGGGTGCACTCCATGGCCTCGGGTAATTCGCCGCGCAGCGCGAATTCATTATGGACGGTAACCAGCGCCCTCGGTGGAATCTGCCGCCGCAGCATCTCAAAGCTGCGTGCGGAGACGCGGTCGGTACCCGCGACGAACAGGATGATCGGCGCGACATTGCGGCGCATCGCCTCCTTTATGAAGCCGATCTCTTTACACATTCTGAAGAACTCGTCGAAGGCATGGAAGCCGAGGTCGATCACCTTCGCCACCCGGTCGTGGAAGATAAGCGGGTCCATCAGCTGCATCTTGCCGTAGGTGTCGATCACGTCCGCGGTCTCAGTGATGCTAGGAAGGTAGTCGACCAGCGACGGCTCCTTTAGGTTGACGTCGAACGAGAGCGCCGTGCCGTTCTTCAACAGCAAGAACTCGCTCACGAGGCGAGCGATGAGGGTCTTACCGACCTGCGGGCTGGGAGAGCAGATGATGTAGATGGGCGTGGCTAACATCACCAGCAATATCACGCGGATTTCGTAAGCGGTTCAGCCCTTAGCTCGCCGAACGAGGCACTATTTTTCGCCGCCGCGGGTCACTGACTTGGCGCCGGCCAACTCCGTCAAGTTGATGCGGTCATACTCGTTCCAGACATTCGCAAGCCAGTGCCGGACATAGCCGCGCAGCACGAAGGAGTAGTTCGCAGCCTCGTCGTGCCGAGCTTTGTTTGCAACGAAGTCGACGAACGGAACGGAAGCGACTTCGACCTGCTCATAGGCCATCGCATTGAGCTTCGGGATGGTCAGCTCGGTCGCGTACTTGATCCGGTGAAAATAGGAGTTGTAGGTCGACTGGTCCCACTGGAAGAACTGGGTGTCGTTGATGAAGTTCTTGACCAGAAGGTACTTTGCACCACTCATGAAGTTGGCGGTCTCGGCGATCTCGTCCAGCGAAGCGATGGAGGGGCCCAAAATATGGAATACGGCAAAGGTGATCTGGCCGGACCGCGCAGCATCCAAAAAGCCGATGTCGCGCAAGGAGGCCAGCGCTGAGGACAGCAAGCCTGCGCGGGCGTCGATCACGGTGACAGATAGCCCTAAGTTCAGGGTGTCGAAAATCTTCATTTGGTCGGCAGTCGTCGTCATGTCGACAATCTCGGTGATATCGGGGTGAAAACGTTTCAGCGTTCCCCGCGGCGACTCCGTGTCGAATGCGCGTGTCTGCACGCTATTGGTGCTGAAATAGTCCAGAAGCGTTCGGGATACGGTCGTCTTGCCGACACCACCCTTGTCCGCGCCCACCACAATCACAACCGGCTTTGACATGAAATTCCCCTTCAGCACGTGCTGCCCGATCGCGAAGTGCGATCGGCAAATCGCGAACTCTGCTTTGGACTCGAACATGGCAGAAACAAGGGATAGTCCAATCTTTGCGGCGTCACCAATGCGATTGGCTGGAATTTCTCAATACAACCGTCAGGAGGGTGGGGATACGACAATGAAAAACGACTGCTGGCGCCGTTCCACGTCAGGTTTGCGACTTCGGACGAGAGTTCGCCGAAGAGCCTGCGCCAGGGAGATCTCTCTGCGATCGCCATCAGCTGTACTTCGTCGCCACGGAAACAGATGAAGCATAAACCAGCTTGAATCTCACGTAGCGTCAGGTTGCAGACTTGAAAGCGGTCACCAAGCTAAACCGCGCAGGCGTCAATGGCTGATCGGCAGATCGAACTCGATCGGCATCACCTGATAATTGTCAACTTCTCACTTGCGGGTGATGAACGCTCATTCGGCTACATCTTGTGCCGGTGTGGGAAGGTATCGCCCGCTGTTTGAATGACACTGAAACGAGCGAGGTCGCGACATGGCATGAAGCTATTGGATATTTGAAACGCTGGAATGTTGAGCGAATACCCGTAAGAGCACGATCAGAATCGCGACCGTCGCCTACCACAGACGAACAACTGCCTGCGGGCCAGCGCTAGTGACGGCATTACCCATAAATTTGCGAACTTCAGCAAATCGAACGAGACGCCCCACTCATTGTTGGACGTTCGCTGTAAGTATGTTCGAACTAGGCTCGTCATCAAAAGGATCGTTGCCACTGTCTCAGCCAGGCTGCTCTCATCCGAGTGACGGCAAACCCGGGCGCGGTGACCTTGCCCCACGGATTTAATCCAGGTTGAAGTGCGCTCTGGCCCAAGACAAGGACCAGAGCATGAAGCGCAGCCGCTTTTCGGAAGAAGATGGGGTATTCGGTCCCGATCGCCTGACCTATTTGCTGAGTACCCCGCTTTTGACTGACGATCATGGACCCATTCCATCAAAGGAGGAAAGTCATGATCTACGTCGGCCTGGATGTTTCCCTGAACTCCGTTGCAATATGCGCGGTCGATGAAACCGGACGGCTGTTTCAGGAGGGAACGACGTCGGCAGATGCGCCATCGATTCTACGGTACCTCGCACCATGGACTGGTCAGGTTGAGCGGGTGGGCCTGGAGGCAGGGCCGACCTCAGAATGGCTGACCGTGAATCTAATCGCACTGGGGCTGCCGGCCGTTAGTTTGGAAGCCCGCCAGGTCAAGGCAGCACTTTCAGCTATGCCAGTGAAGACCGATCGGAACGACGCGCGTGGGATCGCGCAGTTGGTGAGAACGGGCTGGTTCAAGCCGGTCCACATCAAGAGTATCGGGAGCCAAAGGGCGCGAACACTGGCAGCGGCTCGCAAGCATGTCATTCGCTCAATCGCTGCTGCAGAGCAAGTCATCAGAGGACTCCTGCGGCCTTTGGGCCTCAAAGTTGGGACCATCTCACGGAATCTGTTTGCGACGCGAGTACGCGAATTAGTCACCAATGACGTCATACTGCAGATGATCATCGATCCACTTATTGCCGCACGCGAAGCGCTGATGCGCGCATATCTCCGGCTGCATCGTCTTGTTCTGAAGACCGTGCGTAGCGACCCCGCGTGTCGACGCTTGATGACAATGCCCGGCATTGGACCAGTCTCTGCGCTGACCTTCCGATCCACCATCGATGATCCCAGAAGGTTCGTGCACTCTCAATCCGTGGGCGCCTATCTGGGTTTGACGCCCCGTCGATATCAATCGGGCGAGATTGATCGGATTGGGCGGATCACAAAAGTCGGAGACCCGGAGACGCGCACCGCCTTGTTCGAGGCCGCTAATGTCGTTCTCAGACCATCGACTCGATGGTCCCCGACGAAGGCTTGGGCCGTGTGGGTTGCACACCGGCAAGGGAGCAAGCGCGCGAAGGTCGCGTTGGCCAGAAAGATGGCTGTCGTCCTTCACCGAATGTGGGTCGATAGAACCGAATTCCGATGGACGGCGGCGGCGTAGAAGCGCCATTGCCCTCAGACGCCCGTCGCAGGGCGTTGGGATGGTCGAGTTCGTATGATCTGTCGTGGCGTCCCACCCCAAAGGTGGGCGACTACGCCGAAGAGCTTGAACCGACCATCCACCGAATCCCATCATGTGGCGGCTTTACCGACCACGAACAGAAGCAAGGTACCCGCGGCGCGTGTTCTAAGGGGCTTGACAGAAGCCGACCGAATACAGAAGCAGATCATCGGGATTTTGAAGGAGCACGAGGCCGGCGTCTCGGTCGCCGATCTGTGCCGCAAGCACGGCGTCAGCGACGCCAGCATCTACAAATGTAAAGCCAAGTTCGGCGGGATGGAGGTCTCGGAGGCCAAGCGGCTGAGGACGCTGGAGGATGAGAACACGCGACTGAAGCGGCTCTTGGCCGACGCTATGCTGGACAATGCGGCGTTGAATGATCTTCTGGAAAAGAAATGGTGACGCCCGCGGCTGAGCGGAAAGCTGTCACTCATCCGCGAGAGGCATTCGGGATGAGCGAACGGCGGGCGCGCTGGCGCAAGAGGTCAAGCTCGTACTCGTTCAGGCTGCCTTTCAGTCCAAGAAGCAGCCGGTCATTGCCATGCCTCGGAGCGTAAATCGCCTCCTGATCGACCAACACCGTGTCGACGACGCGGCACATCTCAATCAGCTGCTGCCAGTCCCGGCTATTGCGGGCGAAGCGCGAGACCCCCGCGCGCAGACCGCGCTGACCTTGCCGAGGCAGACCTCCGCCACCATCCGCTCAGAGCCCGTACGCTGAACGCCGCCAGCAGCCGAACGCCCAAGATCATCGTCGATCACCTCGATCTCGGACCAGCCCAGCGCCGTCAATCGCTCGCGCATGGCGTATTGCAGCGCGCTGCTCTCACGGTTGTGCAACACCTGATGGGCGGAGGACTGACGCACATAGAGGATCGCCTTGCGCTTCAGATGGTGAGGGCAAATCTTGTCAGCGATCATGACCGGCCTCCGCCTTTGCTGTCCCGGCAATGACGCGCGCGTGTTCCAGCATCAGCTGCGTCAATAAGCTGACCAGCGTCGCCTGCGCGTCCCTCGGCAGCTCCCGCCATGCTGGTGCACCGATGCTGCCGCCTGTGAGACTGTCGCCGAACAGGTCGATCTGATGCACATCGAACCGCCGGTTGTGCCGAGCCGCTTGCGCGGACGTCGCCGCCTTCCGTGCCATGGGCGTCTCCCCGATTCTGATCGCGAGAGGTTCCGCATGCGCTCGAAAGCGGCTCATTCGATGATGCTGAGGCGGTTTCACCGCCAAATCCAGTAGCCCTCACAACGAGCTCAGCGTTTCCAGGCTGACACAGGGCTCCGTCGTCAGTGCGTGACCGCGAGCGCACGAGGCGCGGTCAAACATCCACGAACGGATCTCCAGCCAGCGCGTCGATTCCGATCCGTCCAGCGTTCAGCGGAAAAAGCTGCCATCCGCCCTGTCGATCACAGCATGGACGAAGACTGCCTTCCCAGCCCAGGGATGAAACCGATAAAGAACTTCACGGCGAACGGTCTTGTGGGCGTTCTCAAACCTCGTTGTACATCGATGCACGACCACACTCGCGGCTCGGATGGAAGACGCCGTCCGAGTTCGCCATCACCTGCAACCCGCGCCGGGAGCTGGCGCTGCGCTATGCCGAGGGCTCCGCGCCAGCCCCCGTCGCTACCACCGCCCAACCGGGCAAATCCAACGACCGGGGCGAACTCAGAACTGGATAAAACTTGATGTGGTGGAACGGCCCGCTCCAACAGCATCAAAGTGCTAGAACGTGGTCGTTGTTCGAACGCCACAAAGGAGGGACCGTTCCATGAAGCAGGTTAGCACCGTCGGGTTGGATTTGGCCAAGCACGTTTTCCAAGTTCATGGCGCGGATGCCGAGGGCTCGCCTATGTTCAACCGGAAGCTTCGACGCAGCGAAGTCTTGCGTTTCTTCGAGAAGCTGCCGCCATGCCTGGTGGGGATGGAAGCCTGCGGTAGCGCCCACTAATGGGCGGCGCGCGAGATCGCAGCTCTCGGTCATGAGGTGCGGCTCATTCCGCCGGCTTATGTCAAACCGTTCGTCAAGCGAGGTAAAACGGATGCAGCGGACGCAGAGGCCATCAGCGAAGCGGTAACCCGAAAGACCATGCGCTTCGTTCCGATCAAGACGGCCGAGCAGCAGGCTGCCGCGATGGTGCTGAAGACCCGCGCCCTGCTGGTGCGGCAGCGAACGCAGGCAGTCAACGCCTTGCGCGCGCATCTGGCCGAATTGGGCATCATCGCCATCGCCGGCCTGGCAAAGATTGAGGCGCTGGTCGCGATCGTGCGGGACGAAACAGATGCTCGCCTGCCCGCCGCAGCACGCTTCGCTCTGATGGCTATTGCCGATGAGATCGAAGCTTCAGCCGACCAGATCGAGAGGCTCGAGCGCGCAATCGTCGTGGAGGCCAAGCGCGACGAGGACATGCGTCGGTTGACCACGATCCCTGGCGTCGGCGCCATTACGGCGGCGACCATCAAGGCGCTCGTGCCGGATCCCGGCGGGTTCAAGTCGGCTCGCCACTTTGCCGCCTGGCTTGGATTGACGCCGCGGTCTCATTCAAGCGGAGGCAAAGAGCGGCTGGGACGAATATCGAAGATGGGAAATCCGGAACTCCGCGCTCTCCTCGTCGTCGGGGCAACAGCCGTCTTGCGGGTCGCCCGAAACGACGCTCGGGCGCGGCCGTGGCTGAAGGCGCTCCTCGCCAGACGGCCCTTCAAGGTTGCAGCGGTCGCGCAGGCCAATAAGACGGCGCGGATCATCTGGGCGCTTCTGAACAAGGGCGGAACTTATCGGCGTCCCCGACCCACTGGCGATTACTGCGGTCGCCGCCTGATGGACGCAGTGACCGCCAAAACGATCTGACCGGCGCAGGCCGGCAGGGGGCAAGGTGCAACAACAGACGATGAACCCATGGGACGAAATCCCGAAACGAGTGAAGCTACTGCCTCCAATGCGCTCAAGCGCGTAAACTTGATTTAGCTCCTCGTTTTGCGGATCTCATCGAGGCCAGCGGCCATGTGCCGCGCGCAAAAGGCCGGACATATGACCGCACCGTTCCAATGTGTGAAATCGACTGAAAAAGCTCTTGCCACGCGGGCCGTTCCACATATCCACATATGGGGGCAAGGTCAGCGGATTCACCTTTTTCCTCGAGCTCGTCAGCTTCTCGAAAGCCAACCTTCCTAGCATCGAACTTGGTCTCTAGATGACGATGCCGCCTATGACTGAACTGGTCACGAACCGAGGTAACCCACTGGCGGATCTGCAAGGGACTTTGTTCTCATAACAGAAAGGAGAGCTTTATGGACTCCAATCGGATAAGCGGGAGCGGCTCGCCAGGGTCCCCAACGGGGTACGTCTGGACACAGGAGGATCATGATCCATTTGGGCAGGCCGTGAATGAAGCCGGGTCATCATCATCTGCCGCGCCTGTATCGGCAAAGGCGCCGATTTGGAGTTCGAGCGCTCCATACGGGAAGTTTTCACGCGATGGCTACTCTTGGAACAACGACGTATGGGGCGCAGGCGCTGGGCCTCAGACAATTTCGGTGGGTGCAGTCAATCGGTGGGGCGTGTGGTCGAACCAGCCTAATACTCCTGGCATCAAGAGCTATCCGCACGAGGCTTTCAATATCGGGAAACCGCTCAGTTCAATCAACACCCTGAGCTCGAGCTTCAATCAGGATGTTCCTACTAGCGGCGCCTGGGACGTCGCCTACGATATCTGGGACAGCTCAAACCAGTATGAGATAATGCTCTGGACAAACTACACCGGAAACTCGGACGGTAGCGGCAACGTTAAGCCCATTTCATATCATTATGCCTCTTCCGGGGCGGCGATCCCGGTCTACAGCAATGTCGATGTGGGCGGGGCGACTTGGAACGTGTTTGAAGGCTTCAATGGTCACAAGGTCATCTCATTGCTGCGCACTTCGAAGACCAACAGCGGGACAGTGGATATCAAGAGCATCCTGCAGTGGCTCAAGTCGAAGGGGTACTTTGGCGACATAAACGTCGGTAGCGTCCAATACGGCGTCGAGATCACCTCGTCCTCGGGGGGAATGAACTTCGATTTCAACAACTGGACCGTGAGCTCGAAGTGAAGATCCGCGGTCGGTGAGGTGATCTGCGCTTACGCCACTGAGCCACGCCGACTGACTGCCTCAGCTTGCCGCTTACGCATCAAGGGCGTTTGGTGGCGGATCTTCGAGGATGTCCGATGATCCGGACTTCGAATATCTGATCGTCGATTCCACCATCGCTCGGGCGCATCAGCACGCCGCCGGGGCGAAAAAAGGGGGTCTGAAGATCACGCGATCGGCCGCTCGCGCGGCGGCCTGAGCACCAAAATCCATATGGCCGTCCGTGGCTTGGGGGGCCCGGTGCGCTTTTGTGCGCTTTACCCTTACCGCAGGCCAGAAGGGCGATGCACCGCAAGCCGCGGCCTTGATCGAGGGGCTGCCTGCCGAGGTCGTCATGGCCGATACGGCCTATGACGCCGATCACCTGCGCCAAGCCATCGCCGCCAAAGGCGCTCGCCGTCATGCCCAACAACCCGTCACGCGCGCTCAAATATCCGCTCGACAAGCATCTCTATGCCCAGCGCCATCTCGTGGAATGCTGCTTCTCAAAACTCAAGCAGTTCCGCCGCGTCCCAACCCGCTTCGAAAGGACCGCCCGAAATTACCGAGCTGTCGTCACTCTCGCAGCCATCATCTTATGGCTTAGATAACTGTCCACACCACCTAGCACTACAGTTGCATTTTTGATTTGAGATGCGCCTTTCGGGCTGCGGCTTGATGGGCGCGTCGGAATGTGGACCATGCCAGGACGCGAGCGATTGGGATCCGGCGCTGCGCGAGCTTTAAGATGAGGCGTCGGATTTCCTGGACCGACCAGCGGATGAGTCTTACCGGTGCGTCGATTTCGTTTTTTTCGGCATGATCGCGTTCACCTGGGATCGGACGGTGGTCATGACGGCGTAAGCCAGCATGACCAGGGAGACATGCCGGTGCCAGCCGTGCCAAGAGCGACTTTCATTGTGGTCAAGACCGAGCTCGCCCTTTGTCGTCTCAAAACCTTCTTCGACACGCCATCGCGTTCCTTCAACACGAACGAGGCTCTCGATCGAGGTACCCTCGGGACACCATGTGGTGAAGTAGGAGAGTTCACCGTCGGCAAGGCCGCGTCGGATCATGAGCCCGCGGGTCCAGATGCCTGGAAGCTGCATGTCGTATTCGGCAGCGTCGAGATCGGCCAGTGGGCAATAGGCCCAATCGTAGAGACGTTCGCCCTTGGTGCCATGACCTGCCGACAGGCGCTTCCACTCTTGGTCGGGGAGCGCCTCGGCAATCTCCTTTGCTTCACCAGCCACGAGGTAATCCGTACGCATCAGAGGAAGGCCGCGTAACGGTCTCTCGCGCGAGCAGTCGTGACTGCGTTATGATGGAGGACAGTTCAGGCTGCGACGGGCCGCTGATCGGCGGGCTTTTCGACCTCGCGCAGCCTTTTCCATTCCCAGGGAAGCAGCTCGTGCAGGCGCGAAGCAGGCAGATCGGCGATGCGCGCGAGGATGTCGGCGAGCCAGGCTTGCGGGTCAACGTCATTGAGGCGTGCGGTTGTGATGAGTGTCAGCATGACGGCGGCACGGTCAGCACCGCGCTGAGAGCCGGCAAAGGTCCAGTTACGTCGTCCAAGAGCGATACCACGCAGCGCTCTTTCCGCCGCGTTGTTGGTCAGGCAGATTCTGCCGTCATCGAGGAAGCGGGCGAAGTCGGTCCAGCGCTTGAGCATGTAATCGATCGGCCCGCGGACCTCGGAGGCGCGAGAGAGAGTAGCGCGTTCCGTGGTCAACCACTCGTGCATCTCATCGAACAGCGGCTTGCTCTTTTGCTGTCGCACGGCAACTCGCTCGGCGGCGGTCAGGCCGTTGATCTCGCGCTCGATGGCGAAGAGTGCATCGAGGCGCTTGACGGCCTCCAGCGCCATCGGGGAGATCGGCTTGCCTTTCTTGCCCTCCCGCGCATTTTTTCCGATGTCGGCCAGCTCGAAGAACTTCCGTCTCGCATGCGCAAGGCAAAATCCCGGCGTGATCGGCAACACTTTTTTCTTCGGATCGAACAGTGGCTCGAAGCCGTTATAGCAATCCGCCTGCAGGATGCCGTTGAACAGCGCCAGATGTTTCTGCGGGTGCTCACCCCGCCGGTCGCCGGAGGCGTAATAGACCGCCGCCGGCGGCGCGGTGCCACCGAAGGGACGATCGTCACGCACGTAGGTCCAGATCCGTCCGGTCGTGCACTTGCTCTTCGCCAGAATGCGGATGGTGGTGTCGTCACCGTGAAGCCGCTCGGCGGCGAACACATGGCTCTTGATCAGCTCGAAGAGCGGCATGACGGCGAAGGTTCCGTAGCCGACCTGATCGGCCAGCGTTTGCGTCGACAGGTCGATCCCTTCGCACTTGAAGCGCGTGCTCTGACGATTGAGTGGCAGATGCTGGTTAAATTTATCGACGAGGATCATCGCCAACAGACTGGGACCGATGAAGCCGCGCGGCGTGGCGTGGAACGGCGCCGGCGGCTGCGTGATCGCCTCGCAATCCCGACAGGTGAACTTCTCGCGCACCGTCTCGATCAGCTTGTAACGGCGCGGGATCGCTTCCAATGTCCGGGTCACATCCTCGCCCAGCTTCGACAGCCGCGATCCGCCGCAGCAGGCGCAGGCGGCCGGGGGATCGATGACGACGCGCTCGCGTTCGATGTCATCCGGCCAGGGCTTGCGGATCGGTCGCTTGCGCGTGAAGGCGCGCACGGTCTGGGTTTTCGCCGCCGCGGCCTGTGCTGCGAGCTCATCCTCGGTCGCTGACGTCACCAGGTCTTCCAGCTGCAGCTCCAGCTGCTCGATCAGCCGTGCCGTGCGTTCGGAGCGCGGCCCGTGCAACTCTCGTTTCAGCTTCTCGATCGTGAGCTGCAGATGCGCGATCAACGCTTCGGTGTCGGACAGCTTCGCCTGCGCACTGGCGGCTTCGACCTGCCAATTGATGGCCTCGACCTGTACCTTGGCGGCTTGGGCCACGGCCGCATCGCGCTCAACCTCAACCTTCAGCCGCGCTTCGCGTTCAGCCCGCAACGATTCACGTTCGACCAGCAGTGCGGCCTGGGCGCTGGCAAGGTCCAAGGGAAGATCATCCGGCTTCAGACTCATGAAGCCAATGAATCATATTTGCTGGCAAGTTCAACCGCAAATCGCTATCCAACTCGCGTTGGACGCCACGTTTCTTGAGGATTGCGCCAGTCGATTCCGGACAAGAGATAGCTCAATTGCGCCGGAGAGATCGTCACTGCTTCGCCTGCCACCGAAGGCCAGACGAACCTTCCTCTCTCGAGTCTTTTTGTAAACAGACATGCCCCCTGGCCATCGTGCCAAATGACCTTCAAAAGATCGCCGCGCTTCCCCCTGAAGCAAAAAAGATTCCCGCCGAGCGGATTTTGCTTGAGCACTTCCTGCACGCGGAGAGCCAAACTCGGAAAGCCGCACCGCATGTCGGTGTAGCCGGTGGCAAGCCAGACACGAACGCCCGTCGGAATCGGGATCATCGCCCCTCCAGCACTCTCAAGACGCGCGACAAAGCGGCGGTATCGACATCCACGCCAACGATCAGACGAACACCGCTGCCGAGCACGATCTCCATCCGTCCAACAGTCTGCTCGCAGCGAGCGTCGTCACGGCTCCCTTCGCTTCTCGTTGGCTCCGGCTCAATCAGCGCCGCGACAAACCCGTAATCGCCATCTTTGGCGTTCAGCGCTGCAAGAGTGCCCTGCCGCGCCAGGCGTCGCCACCCGAACAGTTGACCAGGAAAAAGTCCGTGGCGGCGAGCAACGACAGAAACAGGATCGCCACAGCAATAACTCTCCTCCACAATCCGCTGCTTCGCTTCAATGCTGAACCGTCGGCGCCGTCCTGTGTCGACGATCTCCATAACTTTCGCATTATTGGCAGTCGATATGGTGTCCATACTGCCTGTAATCATGCGATAGCCAACCTCTGCAAGGCGGCCGCCCTCGGATGAGTACGGTAATCCGGGTGCCATGAGCCGAACCAGTGGTTGGCGTGGACGCCCAGCACGTAGCCTTTGCCGGCACGTCGTAGAGCGGTTTCGAGGTCTCCGACGCCATACACACTGTCGGCAGCCACCCAAGCGAAGGGGACGTCGGCCGCGATCGCCCTCTTGACCATGCTGACGGCCAACTGTGGCTTGGTGGCAAATGCCACCGTCTCCGGCACATGGGTTGCTTTCAATCGGGTGGAATCGGATGTCCAGGCTTTCGGCAGATAGAGCGCACGATCAATGAAGGCGTGACCCTTGACGGACACGTAGGAGGCGAACACGCCGATCTGGCAGTTGGTGATCTTGCCGGCAGAACCCGTGTATTGCCGCCCCACGCCGCACGAGGCCTTGCCCTGCTTGAGAAAGCCGGTCTCGTCGATCACCAGGACTGCGTTGTTGTCGCCCAGATGTTCGATGACATGATCACGAACGATATCGCGCAAGCCATCGGCATCCCAGCGCCCACGACCCAGTAACGCCTGCTGTCGCCACGGTCCGCTGTCGCCAGCTGCCTCGGCCCGCATCCAGCCTGTCTTGCGCGGCTCGTTGCCGAGCAACGCGTCGAGAAACTGGCCCGCCGAAGCGGCTACACGCTCCTGCGTGAACAAAGGTCGAATACGCTGCTTGGCCTCCCGCAATGAGGCCGCCCACAGCGACAGCATATCCTCAACCGAAGCACCACCATTCATCTGATCCAGAATCATGGTTGCCTATAGATTCAGAGCCCTCAGATAAATGCAACTGTAGTGCTAGCCTCCGAGGTCTCGTACCCGGTCACCTACCGCGGCCGCAATGGACGCTATGCCCGCTCGGGCGGCCATTTCGAGTTCACGATGAAAGTGAAGCCTGGCCCGCTGCTGCTGCAGGCCAGCTACTGGGGCGGCGAGAGTTTGCGCACATTCAATGCACCCGGCAAGTTTCTCGATGTCGATTACCCGCTGCCAGAGGTGCTGACCAGGGGCAAGAAGAGCGTGAAAGTGCGCTTCGTGCCCCATGACCACAGCTCGGCTGGACCTGTCTTCGGCCTCCGCCTGTTCACTGTCAAGGCTCCGGACGACAAGTGAGCGTGACCGAAGACGTATTGCTGAGATCTTGGCTGCGTAGCGCGCCGGCCTCATGCGCCACCCGCAGGCTCTCGGCCAGTAGCAGTTCCAGCTTGTCATCGAGCCGCTTGCGCCAGCGGCTCAGATCCAAGCGCTCGTGCGGGAATAAGTGTTGGAAGAACTCTTCGCCCGTGAGGTACTGAAAATACGGATTGTGGACCCAGCGCTCGCACGCGCCCTCATCGGACAGCCCATAAATGTGCTTGGCAACAGCAGCCCGATCATGAAGCGGGTTGCGGGACCCGGCCGGCCGTTCTCGCTATGGAGCGGCGCGATCGCGCTGTCGATCCAATCCCAATCGATCTTGCCGGCGAGCAGAACCAACTCGTGCTTCATATCGATGATCTGGTCCAGCCTGGCCCGGAACAGATCGCGTGATCCCGTCGTCGTGTACCTCTTCGGCCGCATCGCTCCTCCGATGCGGACAGGGAGGCATGCTTCATCCCCGAAGGGAATCTCGAAAGCGAAATTGCAAGGTTCCGACGCTCAAGGCCTCAAAACCTTGCAATTTCAAAACAGCCTGCAACAAGAATTGCGACTTTAACTCAGTCGCTTAGCCGTTCTTCACGGACGACTAAGTAGCACGCCCCAATCGCTGCAGGGCTCTAGCCCGGTCGCACTGGTTCAGCCATCGCCCAGAGTCTCATCCTTGCCGCGTAAGCCTGACGAACCCTCCTTCGGTTAGCTCGGCTTTGTGCAGCTTGCCGTCGAGCGCGATAGTTGTTGGGTGGCCAAGGGTAGGCATGTAACCCGTCTCGCGCAGCTTCTCGATCAGGACCGGCGGGGCCCACTGCTCGGGCAGCGGGACACTGTGGCGGCGGGTCTCCCGGAAGAATGCTCCGAAATCTGGAGTCCCCGACGGCCCGGCGCCAATCCTTTGGTCCTCCGGAGGATTATGGATGAGACGAGTACCGCAGGTCGGGTCCTGCGTGCCCGTGTAGCGGTGACCCCGGATCTCGTAGGTCATCGTCGGCTGGTCCGCGTCCGGCAGAAGACCATGGTGGGACAGTGTGTGTATCATTCGTTGCGGGGCGGGTTGCGAGCCATGGGAAAATCTCTGGGGAACCGCCCATGAGACATCATATGCAGTTTCCTCAGGCGCAGCAGATGATGGCCCGGCTTCATCCGGCCTCGCTTCATTTGCCCTCGCTTCATCCATGACCTGACGAAGGAAATCATCATCCGCTTGATCCCAGGCGTAGTCCCCTGGGGACCTTGACGATCCAGCGCCGTCGATTCGGTTGAAATCCATGCAGCTCTCCTTTCTTGCCTTGAGAACATGGTCTCTTGCAGATCCGCCCAATGGATCGCCCAGCGCCAGCAGGTTCGTGACAGCGAGAGACCAAGCTCTCATGCTAGGAAGGTTGGCTGTCGAGAAGCTGACGAGTTTCAGGAAAACAGCTGCGCCCACGTCCGCGTTTGCCAGCTCGCATGCTGTGGCCTACCGCGCCAACGCGCTGATGTAGATTTCCTCCATCTTCGGATGCAGGAGCGGCGGCGGCTCTTCCGCGTTTGCGAGCTTCCGCCTCTACTCCGCTGTTCTGGCCGCGAGCCGCTTCATGTCCTCGACGATGGCTTCGATCGGCCCGCCGGCTTTGATGGCAGCCAACAGCTTTCCAAGTTCACGCTCGATGCGCGGAAGCTCGTCCTTCATCGACGCGAGGTCTGCGCCTCGCTCCATCCGCAGCCGGTTCACCTCGCGGGCGTCGTCCGACGCATCTTCGCAGATTACCTTGCCGGCAAGTCCTCGCGCACGATCGCCTTCGAGCTGAATCAGGAAGGCGTGCCTGGACCGCAGGGCGCCGAATGGGGGTCGTCGACCATTCATAGCAATCCCAGGCGCGGCGTCGGCATCCTCAACAACGAACTCTATGCGGGTCATCTCGTGTGGAACCGGCTCCCGGCCTAACCCTGGATCCGAGTGGGTGATCCAAGACGTCCCCGAATTGCGCATCATCGATCAAAATACCTGGGACGCCGTGAAGGCCCGTCAGCAGACGCTCTGCCTGCGAGCCGTCCGACTCCCGGGCGAGAACAAGCTCAATAAGCGGCGGCGACCGAAGCACATCTTCGCCGGTTTGGTGAAGTGTGGGCGTTGCGGCGGATACATGATGATCTCGAAGGACCTGCTCGGCTGCGCAACGGCGCGCAACAAAGGGGCGTGCGATAATCGCTTGAATATCCGGTGCGATGCGCTAGAGGCATCCGTATTGAGTGGCCTCCACATGCACCTGATGGAGCCAGAACTGTTTAAGGAGTTCTGCGAGGAGCTCAAACGATGCAGCAATGTCTCGCTCTCTTGAGACGTCGTTTTGGCAAGCGCTATAGCGGTTTTCGCCCGATTTGAATCTGGGGGATTCCCAAACGGTTAGCGATGATGGAGACTGTGTGCATTGATTCTCCTTGCCGGCGGGGCGGCGGGCGGTGCCGAAGGCCTATTCTTGTGACCTGCGGGAACGCGTTATCGAGGCCGTGGCTGCGGGCGCGTCGCGGCGCGAGGCGGCCGAACGCTTCGAGGTGAGTGTAGCATCGGCGGTCAAGTGGGTGCAGCGCTGGCGGGACGATAACAGCGCCGCTGCGAAGCCGCGCGGCGGAAGCGTTTCGCCGCTCGAAGAGTTCGCAACCGAGATTTTGGCTGTGGTTGCTGAGCATCCAGACCTGACCCTGGTGGAGACGCTTGCAGAGCTGCGCAAGCGGAGAATTCGAACCAGCCGCAGCGCGCTCTGGCGCTTTCTCGACCGTCACAACATCACCTTTAAAAAAAAGCCTGCAGGCTACTGAACGGCAGCGAGAGGACGTTGCGCGAGCTCGCCGACGTTGGATACGAGAGCAAGGTTTTCTTGATCCCGCCCGGCTCGTTTTTATCGACGAGACTGCGGTCAGCACAAATCTGGCGCGGCTCCGGGGGCGTGCGCCAAGGGGTGTCAGGGTGATCGGCGCCGTTCCGCTGGGGTCATGGGAGACCATCACTTTCGTGGCGGCCTTGCGCCACAATAAAATGACTGCCCCGATGGTGATCGAGGGAGCTATGACCGGAGAAATGTTCCTCGCCTATGTTGAGCAGTGCTTGGTTCCAACCCTTCGGCGCAACGACATCGTCGTGATGGACAACTGCCGAGTTCACATGGCGCCTGCCGTTAGGCACGCGATTGAGAAGGCAAAGGCGAGCGTGCGGTATCTCCCGAAATACTCGCCTGATCTTAATCCGATCGAGCTGCCCTACAGCAAATTTAAGGCATACTTGCGTAAGGTCGCGGCACGAACAGTTCCGCATCTCACGCGCGCGATCCGTTCGTTCATCCCACAACTAAGCCCACGCGAATGCACCAACTATTTCGCTCACGCAGGCTATGCTTCTAAATGACAGGAATCCGCTTTAGGGGAAAACGGATGAAACTCGGACTATTCTACGAACACCAATTGCCACAACCTTAGAGAGAGGGGGCGAGCGAAAATTGTTCAGCAACGCGCTGGAGCAGATCGAACTCGCCGATCGGCTCGGATTCGACCATGTGTGGGAGGTCGAGCATCATTTCCTGGAGGAGTACTCCCACTCGTCGGCACCCGAGCTCTTTCTGGGTGCCGTTTCGCAGCGTACAAAGAATATCCGCGTTGGTCACGGCATTTGTCTTTCCTCGCCGAACTACAACCATCCGGCGCGGATGGCGGAGCGCCTCGCGACACTCGATCTGATCTCTGGGGGCGCGTCGAGTGGGGGACCGGAGAATCCGCGTCGCTGATCGAGATGCATGGTTTTGGCATCGAGCCCGAGCAGAAGAGTGCCATGTGGCAGGAAGGCGGGGAGCAGACCGCCAATATGATGACCATGCGGCCGTACCCGGGATACGACGGGCAATTCTTCAAAATGCCGACACGTAACGTCGTGCCGAAGCCGATCTAGAAGCCGCATCCACCGATCTGGATGGCGTGCTCGCGGCGCGACAGCATTTTGCGCGCCGCGCGTTGCGGCGCTTGGTTCAACGGTATTCTTGCGATTGGCAACCTTACGCCAGACGATCGCGAGACCACTACTCATTATTTCCTTGACCTGCTGGGCAAATCTCCGCTTCGGCTCCCTCTCAATGCGGGCGACGCCACGTGTGATCTTGCGCATGACGAAGGTCTCGCCGCGGATCGCGCTCTCGTGGTTGAAACAGTGCGCTGTTGCATCGAAGATGTCGTAGGCCTAGCGGTAGTTCACTGTGATCCTGTAGCCGTAACGCTTGGCTCCCTCGTAAGGCAAGCGCAGACAGAAGGGCGTGCTGTCATGCGAGATCTCCTGGACCACAGTCGCCAATGATTGCTGAGGCGTTGCATCATCAGGCCAAGAGCTTCATCACCTTGTGGTATTGCGAGACGAAAATTGCGCCTGTATCGTCCGAGCGCGCACGAGCCGCGCCTCCAGATCGGACCGAAGTGTGAACAGATTGTGCGCTCATCGTCTCACGTGCTGGCGCTGCCGCGGTGCTTCTTCAATGCGGTATCGAGGCACTTGATCAAGTTCCGTCCGGCGAAGGGCTTGGCCAGAAAGCAAATCGCTCCAGCGCTCAGCGCACGGGCGCGAACGCTGTCATCGGGGAAGGCAGTGATGAAAATGAACGGCGCATTGTAACCGTCGGCTCGCATACGTGTCAGCAGGTCCAAGCCGCTCATAACCGGCATTTGCACATCCGCAATTACACAGGAGGTTTCATTCAAGTGGACGGAGCGCAAGAACTCCTGCGCAGATGCAAAAGTATTGACGACGTAACCGCGCGATTTCAAAAGATTGTTCATCGCAACACGGACCGATGCGTCGTCATCGATGATGGAAACGACCGAATGCATGGCCAGGACGACCCCTCCTTGGTCGGGAAAGCGCTTGCCGAGGCATAGCCGCCTGGGATCGACGGTGGGCTTGAGGGACGAGATTGTAAAATCATACTTAGGTTTGTTCGTCGGGCCGATTGCCGCGAATTCGCAGCGTCTCAGTCATTCTGATCAAGTCGGCCAACGACCGTGCGCCCATCTTCTTCATGACGTTTCCGCGATAAATCTTGACGGTGATCTCGGCGAGCCCAAGCTCCGCAGCTATTTGTTTGTTCATTAGGCCGGCAGCGACCAGGTTCAACACGGCCTGCTCACGTGGGCTTAACGTCTCGAACAAGGACTGCAGCTTCGCAACCGTCTTCTCAGCGTCCCGTCTCTTGCGATCCCGTTCGGTCGCCGCAACAACGGCGTCAAGCAGCTCCTGATCGCGAAAGGGCTTGGTAAGAAAATCGGCCGCTCCAGTCTTCATGGCTCTGACAGTCATCGGAATGTCGCCATGGCCAGTGATGAAAATGATCGGAATGCGAATATTCGACTTGGCCAGCTCAGTCTGCAGTTCAAGGCCGCTCAATCCGGGCAGCCTCACGTCAAGGACGAGACAGCTGGCAACGTCCGGAAGTGTACTCTGGAGCATTTCTTGGGCCGATCCAAATGCAACGACGTCCAGTCCCACCTGTCGGAAAAGATTATTGAGCGCCCGACGCATCGAAACGTCGTCCTCGACAACGACGACGATCGCTCGGTTTGGGTTCCTGCCTTCGCGCGGCGAGTCAGAGCGTTCGGTCACGACATGACCTCACTATGCGAGGGCAGGACGAATTGAAACGTCGCGCCCGGCTCGTCTGTGCGGACAATCGACAGGCATCCTCCGTGAGCTTCCACGATCGAACGGCAGATGGAAAGTCCCATTCCAAGGCCGCTTGATTTGGTTGTGAAGAATGGGTTAAACACGCGGTCCACATTGTCCTCGGGAATCCCGGCGCCGCGATCAGTCACGGCGAGGTGCACCCGCCCCACATCGTCCTGCGATGACCGAATCACCAGTTCGCGCGTACGATCCTCTACCGTTTGCATAGCCTCGATCCCGTTCATCACCAGATTAATAATCACCTGTTGCAGTTGCACCCGGTCGCCCAGCATCGTGGGAAGGTTTGGCGCCAACTCGGTTCGCAACGTCACCCCGTGGCTGACCAGCTCACGTGTCAACAGCGCAATAACCTCGTTAACGATGTCATTGATATCGAGCGCCACCATCTCGATCTCACTTTTCTTCGCAAGCGCGCGGACGCGGCGGATCACCTCACTTGCCCGGATTCCGTCCTCGATGATCCACTCCACCGAGCAGCGTGCGGCTGAAAGATCAGGAATTTCACGATCAAGCCAACCCAGACAAGCCTCGCCATTGGTGACAATAGCGGCGAGCGGCTGGTTGATTTCGTGGGCGATCGAGGTTGTCATTTCTCCGAGCGTCGTCACGCGCGTCACATGCGCCAGCTCCGTCTGTGCCTTCCGCAGCTCTCGTTCGGCCTGATCTGCGCGGATGGTTGCGGTGATGTCGGTGCTGACGCCGCGATAGCCGAGAAAATTGCCGCTAGCATCAAAAAATGGCTTGCCACTGGTCCGGACGTAGATCGGAGATCCCATCCGGTTGACGGTGCGATAGATCAGATCACGAAATGGGAGGTGTGCATCGAGCGTCGCCCGATGATGTCGCCACTTCTCGGGTTCTGCTTCGACGTCGCATGCAATTTCCCAGCGAGGCTGGCCGATGAGCCCCGTGGCCAAGATGCCCGCAGCACTTGTGTGCTCTGATAAGTGAGTGACCAGGTGGTCTGGCCCGGTCTCCCAGAGCCAGTCGGAAGCCGTTTCGGCGTAATCGCGAAAGCGCTGCTCGCTTTCACGCAGCGCAGCAAGAGTTTCTTCCAACCGTTCCCTGGCCGCGTGTTGCTCGGTGACATCCATATGTGTTCCGACGAGCTCGACGTTGCCGCGGCTGCCGACCACGGCATGCGCGACGGAATGTATGCGCCTTATCGCGCCATCGGGGAGAAGGATTCGGAAATCATATTCGAAGTTCCCTCCCTTGTTTTCGAAAGCCTGTCGCTGCACTTCCTGAAGCCGCGGCAAGTCCTCAGGATGTATCCGCGACCGGATGGTCTCTATCGATATAACCTCTCCCGGATCGAAGCCAAACAGACGATCGACTTCGGCAGAGCGATACACAAAATCGAGACGGTGGACGTCCCAGGACCAGCTGCCCGTGTGAGTGAGATGCTGGGCTTCGGCCAGATAGGCCTCGCTACGGCGTAGCTGCTGTTCCGCCAGCTTTGCTGCCGTCATGTCCGTCACTGCCCCGACAAACTCAATATCACCAGACGCGGTTCTCGTGGCTCGTGCCAGCGCGTGGAGGTGCTTCACAGAGCCGTCCGGCATCAGCAGTCGGTACTCATGCTCGAAATCCTCTTGGTCTCGCATCACTCGATCGATAGTCTCTTGGACGGAAGCCTTATCTTCTGGATGGGTGCGCTCGACGACGAGCTGCGGGGTCGGTTTCGTCGCCGGATCGTATTGAAAAATACGAAATGTCTCCTTTGACCAGACGGCCTCGCCGGTGGCGACGTTCCAGCCGAAGCTGCCGGTTTGGCTCAATTCCTGCGCTTGGGCCAAATGGGCTTCGCTCCGCCGCAGAGCCTGCTCCGTCCGCTTTCGATCGGTGATATCTTCGCAGGCGATGAGGGCGATGAGCTTGTCGTCCGCCCACTGCATGGCTTTGGCGTTTTCGCGCACCCACAGCACCGAGCCGTCCTTCCTGATCTTCTGGATCTCCCAGGTGTGCGATTGGCCGGCCGTTTCCAGGCATACCGCGACACATTTGAGAACAAACGCACGATCTTCTTCCAGAAAGACCTTCAGCACGGATTGGCCGACCAGTTCTGAGGGCAGATAGCCGAGTTGGCTTGCGCCGAAGGTATTAACGTTGAGGACCCTACCGGCGGCGTCGACCATGAAGTACATAACTGGGTTATGCTCGAAGATTTCGCGCCACTGTTTCTCGCTCTCGCGCAAATCGGCCTCGCTGCGCCGGAGCCGCGCTGCGGCCTCAAGCGCACCCGCCCTTTCCTGGCGGACGATCAGGTGCGTTCCGAGAATTGAGGCAATAAGGAAAGCTACCGCCACCGCAAGATCTTGCGGATCGTCGATCCGGAGATTGAAATTTGGCGGCGTAAAGAAGTAGGACAAAGCAGCGACGGAGACGATGGAAAGCGCCGCTGATGCAAAGAAGCTGCCCATCAGCGAAACCAGAAGTATCACCACCAAATAGGCGAACGCCGTCGCGGCGAAATGGGTGTGAAGATACATGGAAGTCAGCGTCACCAGCGCAAGCGCAATGGTGCCGAAAAGAAACTGCGCGGCTAAACGTCCGAAATTGGTGAGCTGTCTACGCATGATCCTAGGCTGTCCGGCCTTCTCCGGTGGAACAGCTTAAAGCATTTTGGACAAAAAAGCGGCAGTTCCAGTCGGTCCAACAGGGCTCTTGAACAGGGTTCCGGGGCCGATCGCATGGGAAGCGCAACGTGAACGTGCATGCGTCGGTTGCTTGAAATCAGTACGAGTGGAAGAAAGGCGTGTCAAAAACCTTCGTATAGTTCTCCAAACCCTTTCCCTATCGAAGTTTTACCTCGGTACAATTGAGCCATCGATCCCAATGACATTATTCTCACTTCATGATGAGAACCGCCGCTCGCACGAGCCAGATTCCCTCCACCAAGGATAAAGTTTAATACCACCAATCTCCGGCGGTCGGCCTTGGCAGGCGTCCGCCTTGCAGGCGCATCCTGGCTAAGAAAGTCCGCTGCATCGGATGCGGGATGTGAGAGTGGAATCCGGGGCCGGTTTTTCGACGTGCTGCGCGGCCAATGTGATGCGGCTGTCGGACTTGCCATAGGGGAAGGGCAAAGCTGATCACCCATTAGGACGTCCGCGACCACATAGGTGACACAGATAATCGGCAAGTCTCAAATGCGCATCGCAACGCAGCAAAGTATTGCGCTGTTTGCGCCGGAAAATTCGGCCTCATCCTTTGCTCACTTCAAAGCTAGCCAAGAGAGCGACAGTAGATGCCCATGGCGACTCCGAACAAAGAGCTGCAGAAGCAACCAACGAAAATTTCCCGGCACTCCGCACTTCGTGCCGAGGAGTCCGCATATTGGACGCGCGATGTAAACTTCTGTCATGGACCTGGTTCGGCTAATTCTCCGCCCTGCGAGCCCCTCGTGTCACAAGCGTTTGCGCAGGAGGCCGCTGCAAAAAAATGCGACTGCGAAGCCGACTGGTATGCGCGTCACTGCGGCACCGGCCGCACTTCTTTATAAGCAGGCTCGAGCATTATGAATGGCGCATGGAGAAAGACGAACTGCCGACGATCATGAAGTTCATTCTGGTAAATCACAGGAAGCCATGCGGCCCATCGACCTGCATCGAGTGTCGTCGATCTCTAGGGGCAGGCTACTTGCGAGATATGTCCACGCAGCGGCCCTATTGCGACTACGATTGCTACCTTCGTTACCGGGCGAAGAGCTTGTTCGTGCCATGGCTAGCTGTCTCACCGGGCGATCATCTGCTCGCGCCCAACTATGGGAAGCACCTCGCAATCGTCACTTTGTTTGCTGCCGCTTCTTGCTGGTATTCGATCGTGATCGCCAAAGCTGCGCTGCGACTGAGCGAACTGATGACGGATGAAACGTTTAATACCAATCCTCAAATTGATCAACCGATTTAGGCCCAATCGCGGAGCGCGATTGACATGATCTTCCACGGCTGATCGATGAGAGCGTTCCAGGCGTAACAGCAGTGATCGACGATGTTGTCATAGGATTTGAAGACGCGGTTTGACAGCCAATTTTGGCGCATGAACTGCCAGATATTCTCCTGGCTGTTCAGCTCTGGCGAACGCGGCGGCAACGGCAGCAGCGAGATGTTGTGCGGGATCTTCAGCTCCTTCGCTCCGTGCCACCCGGCCTGACCGAGGATGACGATGGCGTGGGCGCCAGGGCTGACCTTGCTTGCGATCTCGTTGAGATGAAGCTGCATGGCCTCGCTGTTGCAGAAGGGCAGAACCAGGGCCGCGCCGGTTCCGAGCTCCGGGCACACCGCACCGAACAGGTAGGTCGATTGCGTGCGTTGGTCGTGAGCGGCCCGCGGTCGCGATCCCTTTCTAGCCCAGCGATAGGTGAGCTTGTTCTTCTGCCCCACCCGCATCTCATCCTTACATGAGGGTTCGGCTGTCAACGCCTTCTGCGATGGCGCCTCCTATCTTTTCGTGGTGTTTTATGGCACGTCCGGGTTCGGGGCTGTCTGCGTCGCAGCACGTGCTGCGTCACCTTACATGCGGTTGGGCCAGCTTTGCGACCCACACCATAATGCCTCTTGCACGAGGCTTTGCCCCGACGAGACGCGACCCACCTGAAACGCGGCAGCCTGTGGCCACCAAGGAGGAAGACGGTCGCGCTCCCCGTATTGCCGCCGGCGACATTCCGCTTGCAGCAATCCTTGTCGGATTATGCCTTGGCCACGCTGTCCGTCCTGAGCGCGATGCCATCCGGCACCACGCCAGTCTCCACGTAGCGCCACAACGCGATCAACAACTTTCTCGCCATCGCTACAATCGCAATCCGTCGCGTGCGTCCCTGCAGCGTGCCGACGCGCTCACGGAACCAACTGGCCAGCCCGCTGTCGGGCTGATAACGCAGCCAGAGCCAGGCGAGCTGGATCATCGTGGTGCGTGCTCGCGGATTACCCGCTCGGCTGATGCTTCGGTCGCGGTCCATGCCGCCGCTTTGATAGGGCATGGGTGTGATGCCGACATAGCTGGCAAGCTGGCGGCGATTGTCGAAGGAGCGGTAGAACACCTCCCGCACCAGCACCGCGGCAAAGTTTTCCCCAATCCCGCGGATGCGTTGCAGGGCGGTGATCTTGCCAACCGTCTTGTCAGCCACTTCTGCTTCTTCCAAGGTTCGAGCGCGATTGTCTTCGAGTTCGCGGATCAGTGCCAGGACAAAGACAAGTCGCCGACGCAGGCGATCAAGTTCGGCCCGCAACAATGGCGGCAGGGCACGGCCGTCCCCGGTTCGCAGCGCGGCCACGTCGCGCTCCCAGGAGCGCAAAGACGGCCTTCCCGGATGCCCTGTGTAAATAGCAGCGCCTCAATCCTGTTCTCGATGCGCTGTTTGTCGTGAACAAGCTGTTCGCGCTCGCGGTGCGGGCGCTTGGCGTCCTCCTCCTCGGGCGTCGGCACGCGCACCATGCTACACACCTGCCGGTCGCCAGCCAGCCAGGTGGCGAGCACGCGAAGCATGCCTTCTGCGTCGAGCCGGTCCGTTTTGGCCCGCCGTGCACGTCTGTTCACAAGGATGCTTGTCGGCTCGAGGATATAGGCAGAGATGCCATGCGCCGTGAGCAATCGATGCAGCCAGAACCCATCCCGGCCGGCCTCGAAGCAGCACGCCAGGTCGGCGGGGCGGCCCAGCCCGGCCGAAGCCTTCAAGCGCAGATCAGCCATCGTCTTGAGCAGCGTGGCCGCGTCGCCTCCCTTCACACGGTGTAGCCGCGACTTCTCGATGCCGGGTAGGCGCGCGGCCACGAGCCACGACGAGACGCTGAGTTCGATGGAGACATACACGGTGTTGTCGGCTGGCATGGCGGCAGGTTCCTCGATCTGGTTGCGGACGCTGCCAATCTTGCCAATCAGGCCGGGCGTTGTCCTGGCTCATAGCATCTGGAACCGCACCTCTACCGGCGTGTCCGGCGCAAGGCTGCTGCGGATTTCCTCCACGCGAGCGTGGAAGTTTTTTTAAATGCCTCGATCGCCTCGCCATCCTGCTTGTACGCTCTCGGCCGGGCGCTGACATGTGAGAAGCCGAGGTCCTTGAGGGCTCGATAGACCGTATCGTCTGACACGGAGATGCCGAACTCCTCATACAGCCGCATGATCAGGTCACAGGCCCGCCAGCGCACCACGCCATGGATGGGCGGAGTCGGCCCTTCGTCCACGATCCGCGCCAGAAACGCCCGGTGCTCCGTGTTCAGCTTCGCCGGCGCACCTGGCGCGGGAACATTGATCAGACCATCAGGCCCTTGCGCGTTGAATCTGATCACCCAGTCGCGAAGCGTCTGCCGGTCCATCCCGCCGACCTTGGCGGCCTCCGCCCGCGATGCCCCATCGAGCACCGCAGCGATCGCCAGAAGGCGCCGGACCTGATCGCTGTCCTTCGCCCGCCGCGCGAGCCGGCGCACCTCAACTGCTGCAAAATCCGTTCGAACCGCAATCGGCTGGCCCATGGCAACTCCCTCCAGTTGCCATGTTGAATCATCGATCCTCTGATTTAGGAAGGCCCGCCGTGAGTCAGCGCCTCAGCGGATTGGTATAAGACCTAGGAGCCTGTCCAGTTAGCTCCGAGAAGGCGGTTTTATCCTAATGATAGCGGCTCATGCGGCCCTCGCCAGCTTGACGAGGTTGTGAGCGGTGCAGATCAGGGCCCATTCGGCCTTCACTTTGTCGATGCCGCGCAGCAGGAATTGCCTGAAGCCTCTCGCCTGTTTGATCTGTCCGAACACGGGTTCGACGATCTGCTTACGCAAGCGGTAGCGACTTCGGTAGCCGGCGCGCTTGAGCTTGGTGCTCATCCTGGCGATCAGCGATCCGGCTCTTGAAGCCGTTTTCGCGGTGGCGGACTGGGTGCCGTGCTTCTGCCTTCCGGTGGCGATGTCGCCCGCGATGCGCCGCCGCTTGATGGTGCAAAGATTGGCGGCGGAGCAGTAGCCGGCGTCGGCCGACACCTCGTCGGGATTGGTCCCCAAATTGGCCCTGATCCCGGCGAGCAACGGCGCCAGTTGCGCCTGATCGCTGGAGGAGCTGGTCAGCGTCTGCGCCACGATGATCTGATGGGCACCATCGACCGCGGCCTGGGCGTTGTAGCCCTGGATGTAACCGTCCTTGGTCTTCAGGATGCGGCTCTCCGGGGCGATGAAATTGCGTTGCGCCTTGCCGTCGGGCTCGGTTTGCGTCGGCGTCTTGCCGCTCTTCGTGCGGCCTTTGGCGAGGCGACGCGCCGCGGCCCGCGCCTTGCGCTCCGCCTCGGCTGCAGCCTTGGCTTCGGCCTCCAGCGCGGCCTTGGCCTCGCGGATCTTCTCAAGCCGCTTCTGCTTGTCGGCCACCCAATCGGGCATTTCGTCGCCACGCTGGGCGCCGTAGCGCTTATCCTCTTCCGCATCGGCGGCCTCGGCGGCCTTGAGCCAGCGATCGACCTCCGCTGCAAGCTCCGCTTCCCGCTTCTTCATGCGATCGTAGCTCATCGCCTTGTGCTTGGACGCGTTCGCCTTGATCTTGGTGCCGTCGAGCGCAACGTGTCCGAGCTTCACCAGCCCGGCCTTCTCGGCGAGCTTCAACACCTGCACAAACAGCTCAGCCAGCGCCTTAAGGTGCCGCCGCCGGAACTCCGAGATCGTGCGGAAGTCCGGCGGCTCGCCTGCCACGATCATCATGAAATCCGCCCGCTCCACCGTCGCCCTGGCGATCCGCCGCGACGAGTAGATGCCGCTCGCATAGCCGTGCAGAAGCAGCGCCGTCATCATCCGCGGATCAAACGGCGGCTGACCCAGCCCACGCCGGTAGCTGCCCAGGATCGCCGATAGATCAAGGCTTTCCCTGACCAGCGACACGATCAACCGCGAAACGTGGTCTTGCGGCACATAATCCTGCACGCTCGGCGGCAGAAGCTGGGCCTCATCGATCTTCCAGGGGCGAAATGCCGTGCTCATGGCTACGTAACGAATCAGACTCGCACCCTCTTGACCAGTCACTACTCAGACAGGCTCCTAGCTCACGAGTGTGCATGCAACGAGACTGATTTGTTCGACGGGACCGGGCAAGTTTCGGTTGTTAGTCAAAGAGCCGATTCCCGAGTGAAGTATTTAGACGTTCAAATCGTGCTTTCGACGGATCATCGTACTCATCCGAGGGCGGCCGCCTTGCAGAGGTTGGCTATCGCATGATTACAGGCAGTATGGACACCATATCGACTGCCAATAATGCGAAAGTTATGGAGATCGTCGACACAGGACGGCGCCGACGGTTCAGCATTGAAGCGAAGCAGCGGATTGTGGAGGAGAGTTATTGCTGTGGCGATCCTGTTTCTGTCGTTGCTCGCCGCCACGGACTTTTTCCTGGTCAACTGTTCGGGTGGCGACGCCTGGCGCGGCAGGGCACTCTTGCAGCGCTGAACGCCAAAGATGGCGATTACGGGTTTGTCGCGGCGCTGATTGAGCCGGAGCCAACGAGAAGCGAAGGGAGCCGTGACGACGCTCGCTGCGAGCAGACTGTTGGACGGATGGAGATCGTGCTCGGCAGCGGTGTTCGTCTGATCGTTGGCGTGGATGTCGATACCGCCGCTTTGTCGCGCGTCTTGAGAGTGCTGGAGGGGCGATGATCCCGATTCCGACGGGCGTTCGTGTCTGGCTTGCCACCGGCTACACCGACATGCGGTGCGGCTTTCCGAGTTTGGCTCTCCGCGTGCAGGAAGTGCTCAAGCAAAATCCGCTCGGCGGGAATCTTTTTTGCTTCAGGGGGAAGCGCGGCGATCTTTTGAAGGTCATTTGGCACGATGGCCAGGGGGCATGTCTGTTTACAAAAAGACTCGAGAGAGGAAGGTTCGTCTGGCCTTCGGTGGCAGGCGAAGCAGTGACGATCTCTCCGGCGCAATTGAGCTATCTCTTGTCCGGAATCGACTGGCGCAATCCTCAAGAAACGTGGCGTCCAACGCGAGTTGGATAGCGATTTGCGGTTGAACTTGCCAGCAAATATGATTCATTGGCTTCATGAGTCTGAAGCCGGATGATCTTCCCTTGGACCTTGCCAGCGCCCAGGCCGCACTGCTGGTCGAACGTGAATCGTTGCGGGCTGAACGCGAAGCGCGGCTGAAGGTTGAGGTTGAGCGCGATGCGGCCGTGGCCCAAGCCGCCAAGGTACAGGTCGAGGCCATCAATTGGCAGGTCGAAGCCGCCAGTGCGCAGGCGAAGCTGTCCGACACCGAAGCGTTGATCGCGCATCTGCAGCTCACGATCGAGAAGCTGAAACGAGAGTTGCACGGGCCGCGCTCCGAACGCACGGCACGGCTGATCGAGCAGCTGGAGCTGCAGCTGGAAGACCTGGTGACGTCAGCGACCGAGGATGAGCTCGCAGCACAGGCCGCGGCGGCGAAAACCCAGACCGTGCGCGCCTTCACGCGCAAGCGACCGATCCGCAAGCCCTGGCCGGATGACATCGAACGCGAGCGCGTCGTCATCGATCCCCCGGCCGCCTGCGCCTGCTGCGGCGGATCGCGGCTGTCGAAGCTGGGCGAGGATGTGACCCGGACATTGGAAGCGATCCCGCGCCGTTACAAGCTGATCGAGACGGTGCGCGAGAAGTTCACCTGTCGGGATTGCGAGGCGATCACGCAGCCGCCGGCGCCGTTCCACGCCACGCCGCGCGGCTTCATCGGTCCCAGTCTGTTGGCGATGATCCTCGTCGATAAATTTAACCAGCATCTGCCACTCAATCGTCAGAGCACGCGCTTCAAGTGCGAAGGGATCGACCTGTCGACGCAAACGCTGGCCGATCAGGTCGGCTACGGAACCTTCGCCGTCATGCCGCTCTTCGAGCTGATCAAGAGCCATGTGTTCGCCGCCGAGCGGCTTCACGGTGACGACACCACCATCCGCATTCTGGCGAAGAGCAAGTGCACGACCGGACGGATCTGGACCTACGTGCGTGACGATCGTCCCTTCGGTGGCACCGCGCCGCCGGCGGCGGTCTATTACGCCTCCGGCGACCGGCGGGGTGAGCACCCGCAGAAACATCTGGCGCTGTTCAACGGCATCCTGCAGGCGGATTGCTATAACGGCTTCGAGCCACTGTTCGATCCGAAGAAAAAAGTGTTGCCGATCACGCCGGGATTTTGCCTTGCGCATGCGAGACGGAAGTTCTTCGAGCTGGCCGACATCGGAAAAAATGCGCGGGAGGGCAAGAAAGGCAAGCCGATCTCCCCGATGGCGCTGGAGGCCGTCAAGCGCCTCGATGCACTCTTCGCCATCGAGCGCGAGATCAACGGCCTGACCGCCGCCGAGCGAGTTGCCGTGCGACAGCAAAAGAGCAAGCCGCTGTTCGATGAGATGCACGAGTGGTTGACCACGGAACGCGCTACTCTCTCTCGCGCCTCCGAGGTCCGCGGGCCGATCGATTACATGCTCAAGCGCTGGACCGACTTCGCCCGCTTCCTCGATGACGGCAGAATCTGCCTGACCAACAACGCGGCGGAAAGAGCGCTGCGTGGTATCGCTCTTGGACGACGTAACTGGACCTTTGCCGGCTCTCAGCGCGGTGCTGACCGTGCCGCCGTCATGCTGACACTCATCACAACCGCACGCCTCAATGACGTTGACCCGCAAGCCTGGCTCGCCGACATCCTCGCGCGCATCGCCGATCTGCCTGCTTCGCGCCTGCACGAGCTGCTTCCCTGGGAATGGAAAAGGCTGCGCGAGGTCGAAAAGCCCGCCGATCAGCGGCCCGTCGCAGCCTGAACTGTCCTCCATCATAACGCAGTCACGACTGCTCGCGCGAGAGACCGTTACGCGGCCTTCCTCTGATGCGTACGGTTGACCACGGAACGCGCTACTCTCTCTCGCGCCTCCGAGGTCCGCGGGCCGATCGATTACATGCTCAAGCGCTGGACCGACTTCGCCCGCTTCCTCGATGACGGCAGAATCTGCCTGACCAACAACGCGGCGGAAAGAGCGCTGCGTGGTATCGCTCTTGGACGACGTAACTGGACCTTTGCCGGCTCTCAGCGCGGTGCTGACCGTGCCGCCGTCATGCTGACACTCATCACAACCGCACGCCTCAATGACGTTGACCCGCAAGCCTGGCTCGCCGACATCCTCGCGCGCATCGCCGATCTGCCTGCTTCGCGCCTGCACGAGCTGCTTCCCTGGGAATGGAAAAGGCTGCGCGAGGTCGAAAAGCCCGCCGATCAGCGGCCCGTCGCAGCCTGAACTGTCCTCCATCATAACGCAGTCACGACTGCTCGCGCGAGAGACCGTTACGCGGCCTTCCTCTGATGCGTACGGATCATCTTGGCTTAAATTTTGAGCAAGTCTTTTGCACGCGAGCTGCAGCTATGGATCATGCACCTTTTCACGCCAGCTGATCCGCTGATCCGCCAACTACGGCGAGATCAGGAACATTCTCGTCGTGGCTCCAGCGCCGCCGAACGCTCGGCGCAACACCTTCACCTGCGTTCGCTGCATGACCTTAAGGCCAGACTTAATGTCACGTCCTCAGAAAGATGACCGAACCACCCAAAGCGGCCACCGCCAGAGGAACGCGTTGCGAGAGGGGAGGCTAAGACTCTATAAGGGGGCGGCACCGCGCTGTTCGCCCGAACAGGGGCGGGTCAAGGAATGCGACCCCGGCGAGGTCGCCATGCCGCCAAACCAGGCGGCAAGCGTATGTGGTGGTGTAAAACTCATCGAAAGAAAGCGCAAACTCGACCGGCAGTATGGCGAGACCATTCAAGTGAATCCCAGCGCCTCTGACAGAGAGATCACGGACAAGGCAGGCTTCTGAAGTGATGTGGCCCCGAATTGAGAGATAAGCATCTAGGCATACCGACTCCCTTTCAATCGAGCGCCGGGAATAAATCCCATCTTCCGCCAGAGCGACTTTCTCTCGCAACTTCTTCAGCTCTCGGTATTGACGTTCGATATTCACGATTTCTCTCCCGACCAAGCGCAAATATCTTATAACCGCCAGCTAAGCTGGAGGTAGGCCGTAGTAACACGGACGAACAGGAAGACGGTTGTCAATCGGCATTGGAGGGTGGCCGAAGTTGACGCGAAGGAAGCGCAAGCCTGTTTCCGCGAAGCTGCGAGGCCTTCCTCTTGCGGGATAGAATGACGGTCAGACGCCTTCTCGCTAAGCGCGTGACCGATGTACTTCCGCATATCAGTTTTCTTTTCACGGTCCGCAAGTGACGGCAATACTGGTGTCTAAAGTCACTACCGGCTCATCCTACTGCGGACGCGGGCTTTCAACACAACCTCATCGGTCAACATGGCCTATAGAACGGTCGTCAATACCTCGACTTCTACGCGACGCTAGCATGAATCCGTCGCTTCAACGTCGGTGTTCAGACTTCGTGAGAGAGACGGGATCCGGCTCTTGGGTGCCTTGGCTATGAGGCAGCCCAGCTCTTTGGGAAAACCGGCAGACAATGACTCGAGCATCTGATTGTTTGCGCTCCCGTGTCACTGATCTCGCCGATGATGTCCTGGCCCATCCGTTTTTGGCAAGCTGCAAATTTATCCGATAAGGTGTCGATCGGTGATCGCATTGACAACATAGAAAGACGCCCAGTGAAATGCATATAGAGCCAACAATCATATAACCGTTCCATTCCGCTGTAGGCGCCCCATTCAGAACAAAGCTGAGAACAGTCCTTTTCTTTGTCGCCCGCCTGCGAGGCAAGCCGCGTGGTAAACCATACTTCTAGACTAATTTCCTAAATTGCCTTTCACGCTCGCATTGAGCTGGGCCAAGCGATCACTTGTCCTGACATCACGACACGGTCGCGTCCGCTCTCTTTAGCGGCGTAGAGCGCCTTGTCTGCGGCCTCGATTAATGACGTGCAGTGCACCCTGTCGTTTGCGGGCAAGTATGTCGCACCGCCAAGACTGAGGGTGATCCGCTTGGAAGGTGGATTGAGCGCGTGCAGGATGCCAAGGTCACGAATCGCCTGCTCGATTCGCTCGCCGACCTGGACGCAGCCCGTTGCGTCGGTGTTTGGCAATAGCAAAGCGAATTCCTCGCCACCATACCGAGCTGCCACGTCGGCGGGCCGCTGGGCCTGCTCAACGAGCGCTCTGGCGACTGAGCGAAGACACGCATCGCCCGCTTGGTGCCCGTATTGGTCATTGAATTTCTTGAAATGGTCGACATCCGCCAGCAGCAGCGAAATCGGCGTGCCCTCACGCGTGGCCCGGTCCCACTCCGCCTGTAACCGCTCGTCGAAATGTCTGCGGTTTGCCAAGCCCGTTAGCCCATCCGAACTAGCGAGAACCGCAAGCTCATCTTCCAGGTTCTTATGCGTTGTCATATCGCGCGAGATTGCCACCACCCCGTTTATCTCACCGCCCTTCGGATCCCTGGTGACCCGCAGCGCCGTTTCCATCCAGATCTCTCCTTTCTCGCGATGGCGGGTGCGATAGATAATCCTCGCCTCTTCAGCTTCGCCACTTCGCAGAGCAGCGACCGTTTGTTGAACCTGCGGCCGGTCCAGGCCATTGACGCCCGCGAGAGCCGGCGTACCCACGAGCTGGTTAGGAGCCCAGCCGAGTATTCGCGAACAAGATGGCGAGACATAGAGGATTAGTCCATCGACCCCGACGCGCATCACCATGTCGCCCGAGTATTCTGCAAGGAGACGGAAATCCGCCTCCTTGGCCACCAGCGCCGCCGCCATTTTTTGTCCTCGCTGCAGCTGGCGGACCAACAAGAGACCCGCCGAAGCGACGAAGCCGACCAGCATCACTACGACGGCCGTACGGGTCAGCGCGGCCCTACTCCAAGGGGCCAACACATCGTCTTGTGATTTCGTGGCTACGACCACGACAGGATAGCGCGTGCTCAGCTGAAAGAAGCTCAGACGCTGAACGCCATCGAGCGGCGACTTAAAATAATACGCGGCTGCGGCTGGTCTTTCTCGAAGATTCCTGAAAAGGGGAGCGCCAGACAGGTCACGACCCGTGTAGCTGCCGTTATCCGGGTTGCGCGCGAGGATGATGCCGTCCGCGCTCGCAAGAGCGATGGAGCCATTAGGGCCAAGGTCGAACCCGCTATATAGCTTTAGGAAATAGGCGACATCGATTGTCGCGAGCGCGACTCCGGCAAAGTTGCCATCCGGATGATTGAAACGTCTGGACGCCGTGATGACCCATTGCCCGCCAGATCTACTTTTTATCGGTCGTCCGATGAAAGTTCCCCGATCGGTCGAGCTGCGATGATGCTGGAAGTATTCGCGGTCGCTGTTGTTGAACCCGGAAAAGTTCACCGCTTCGCTGGTCGCAAGCCAACGCCCGTCTTCGTCGAAGACGAAAACGTCGCGTATCCGGTTTATTGACTTGCGACGAGCAAGAAAGGTCTGGACCTTGGCGACTGCCGCAGGGCCAGTTCCCTCGAGTTCGAACTGGTTGACGAGCACGTTGAGAACGGTGTCGGTGAGTTCGAAGGTGTCATCGGCGTGTTGCGTCAGCGAGCGAGCCAGATTGGCCAATGCGGTTTCGGCATTCGTCAGCTCAGCCTGTCGCGAGGACCACTCCCTCCAGCCGCTGAGTGCGACAATCGCCATGCAGGAAAATGCCACAAAAGCCAAAGCCCACAGTGTCAAGCGCGCCTGACGAAAATCACTCCGGTTATCGTGCAACAAGTCGTGCTTCTCCACTCTCCGCCTCTTGGTGAGGCTAGCTACGAATTAGAGCGGCTCATCAATCTCGACTGCATTCGGACCAACGCGTCGCTTAGCCGTGCGGCTTCCTCAAACCGGGTTTCCTGGTGTGGCGGGCGGGCGGCGGGATCGAGTACGATAGCCTCAGCCGAGTCTGCGAGCCGGCGCAGTGGTGTTCTGAGCCATTGGGCGGCACAAAAGAGCAGCGCCAGCGCCGCGATGGCGCCAGCGCCGAGAATGATCCAAAACGAGCGGATCAATTCACGGATCGGTGCCATGGCGTCGTCGGCATTCTGCCGCACCAGAAGAGACCACCCGAAGCTTGGAAGGTCTGCAAAACCAATGGTTGGGACGATCACGGTGAAGTAGTCCTTGCCGTCGGGCCATCGCTCGCTCAAAAACGCGGTGGTGACGCGGCTGGCTGCGAGGGCGGAGCCGATGTTGAGGGGCTTGTTGACGAGATCAGGTGGGCCAAACAGGACTGTTCGATCGCGCGAAAGCAGCAGCACATCGATGCCGGGCGCCTGTAAAGCAGTCATGCCCTCTGCCACCCAATTCCAATTCAGATGGGCCCCGATCACGCCGGCAATGGAACCTGCGTGCCGCAGTGGTGCAGCCAAATCGATGAAGCGATAGGGCTGAGGAGACACAGGCAACAGGCTCGCCAGGAGTTGTGCCTCGTGGACGTCGACGGCAGCCGGCGCGGCAATGCCGCGTCTGAACCACGGTCTCTGCGCGACGCTCTCGCCCTCGAGCATTCCGTCCCTGGCCGCCAGCACCTTGCCCTCGAGATCCGCAATGCCGAGCCAAGAGTAGCGGCCATCCAGGCGGCTCAGGAATTGGATGTGTTCGCGGGCGTTTGCCAGATCGGTGGGGTCGGTCAAGTCAGCGAGGCGGGCCACGTCCATCCAAACCCCGTAGACGCGGCGCGCTAGCAAATTGGCGCTCAGTTCGCCGCGAATTGTCAGCTTCTCTACCTGCAACTGCTCGCCGCGCTGCTGCAGGGCAGCCGTATACAGCGTTGCGGTCACGATGGCTGGCACCAGCATCAGCGTGGCGCCACCAAAGAACACGAGCGTGCGTAAGCTCAGTCTCCTCCTCGCCATCACGCCTCCCTAATGGGTTAGAGCCCGTGCCAGTTCGCGAATCATGCGCCCGATGTCCCCGCGATCGGATCCCGGAGCGGCCTGGGCGGTGTGCAGCTTTTCGACGATCTGCGCCCGCTGTTGCGCCGTTGGCGAAAACCTTAGCCGGTAGCCGTCGCGTGTTGACGCAAGGATATGTGCGTCGACATCTCCGATCATCGCGATGCTCAGTTTCCCTGCGGCCCCTGCCACAAGTCCGAACGGGCCGCTAATGCGCGCACCGTCCGGACTAAGATTGACCAGCCAGCCGCGGTGTCTAGCGTCTCCGATCGTCAACGTGATGGGTTCTGGCACCTGCCGCTGCGGTCGATTGGGTCGAGGCCGTTCGATGCACACCGAGATCGCTACCAGCAGGACGAAGAGGTTGTAGATCGTCCAGAACAGAACGATGGCGACGCCATCGCCGGCTGTCGATGAAGTATTGAAGACAAAATCAGAATTCAGCGGCACCACCAGGCCACCCACAGTCAATCCAAACAGGATGAGGAATGGTCGCATCAACGACCATTGGACAACGATCTTCGTCCTGTCGCCGCCTTTGGCCGTCACCGAGAATTTGTGCGGTCCCCTCGTCAAAAGGCCCAACGCAGCGGCCCGGCAGACGGGCCAGGCAGCAATCAGCTGCGCCGTATCGTTGATGATGGGGATGAACAGTCCCTTCGAAAGCCAGTTCAAGGCCACCAGGACCATGACGTAATACGGGACATAGTATCTGGTAATATCGACCAGTGACGCGTTCACGATCGTTATGTCGAGCCACCAGTACAACAGCGGACAGACGAGGCTCGCAAGACGGAAGGGAAAGGTAGTCAACCAGTAGAACAAGGAATCGATGACACTGATCCGGTGCATCAAATCCAGTCGATGTGAGCCGAACGGATTGTACGAATTACGCACAATCTGCATCAGGCCAAGGCACCAGCGACCACGCTGGACAATATATTCCTTGAGCCCCTCGGGAGCCAAACCCTCGGTCAATGGCTCGTTGAGATAAACGGTTTGCCATCCGTTTTCCGCGAGTTTCAGCGTGAGCAGGAAGTCCTCCGTGACGCTTTGCGTCGGAAGGCCGCCGATCTGCTCGACGGCGCGAACCCTCATAACGGAGGAGGTGCCGCAGCAGATCGCGATTCCCCAAGCATCTCGCGCGGGCTCCACGTTATCAAAGAAGTGGCGCTGCTCATCCGGATACCCGGTGCTGATCCCCAGGTTGTGCTGGATCGGGTCCGGATTGAAGAAGTGCTGCGGCGTTTGAACGAGCCCGACACTCGGATCGTGAAACAGCGCTACCGCTCGGTCGATGAAATCGACATGGGGAACAAAATCCGCGTCCAGTATGGCGACAAATTCCGGTCGATCCGGACCGAAGGCGCGCACGGAGAGCGCATGATTGATGTTGCCCGCCTTGGCATGCGCATTATCCGAGCGCACGATGTAGCCAACGCTGTGCCGCTCGCAAGCTTCGCGGAGCCAATCCCTGCGGCCATCATCAAGCACAAAGACACGAAGCTTCTGGAACCTGACGGCCTTTGCGCCAATGATTGTTCGCTCGAGTATCTCCAGCGGTTCATTGTAAGTCGTGATGAAGATGTCCACGCGCGGCGCTTGCTCAGGCACCCACCATCCGGCGTGGCGATCTGCTTCAGCAGTCCGTTCCCTTACGCGAGAGAGGATCACAAAGGCGATGGACGAGGACAACACCGTCAGGGCTTCGAGCGCGGCGAAGCCCCAGCTGAACAAAACATCCGCAGTCCAATCGAGTGGCGCCAGGGTATCGCTGAACCGCCAGATTACGTAACGCCACGATAAAATTGTGGCCAGCCCCAGGAGTAACGTGCGCCAGTACCACTTGCTTGGATTGAGCAGTGGCAGGACTGTCAAACGGAGCCCGATGATGACGGCGGCTCCCGCCAAGGCGGCCAGTAGTGGTGACAGCACGAGCATCAGAAGCCGTAGCGTGTAAGAAATCGACGGAACTGGGCGATCGGGCCGCTGGAAAAGACGACGCGTCCGGTGCGTCCGATGGCGCAGCTGAGATCGGGTTGTTGCGCGAGATCCGGCACGGTCACGGTGACGTCGAAGCGTTCCAGATGCTGGGTACTTGGTCCCACGGCCAGGTTCGCATAAAGCGACGACGCGCCGGATCCGCCGAGCCGGGTAATGGTTCCGTCGAAAATCCGCTCGTCGCCGAACAACCGAAACTGCACCGCCGTTCCGACCGAAAGGCTAGCGTAAAGCGATTCGGACACGCCCGCGGTGACTATCAGGCTGTTGCAATCGACAAACTTAATAAGGTCTTGGCCCCGCCGTGTGTGCTCACCGTCGTCCACCAGAATATCCCAGACCAGACCGGAGACCCGGGCGTTGAGTATGGCAGAGGTCAAACGATTGACACGCAGACGCTCGGCATCGATTTGCCGATCAAACTGGGAAATCCGCGCTTTGACTTGCTCCTCCTCAACATGGAGTTCCGCCAGCCGCTGGTCGAGATCCCGAATGCGCTGCGTCGAGAAGGGAGCGTCGTTGTAGGACTCTCCGATGAATACACCGGCGCGGGCCGACGCGAGTTCCGTTTCGAAGTAATTGACGCGCTGCTGGGCACTCTCCAATTCTTGCTGTGCGACGTCGAATGTCGCGCGAGCCCGACCCAGGTTGGCTACCGTCTGCACGCCGCGATTGCTCAGCTCGTTGGCGCGCTTGAATTCCGCATCTGCCTCGCGTAGGCGCGCGGCCGCAGCGTCTTGGGTCGCCTTTGTCTCTGCGATCCGCGCCTCGATCTGCCGGATTCTGCCGCGCTGATAGTCGGTGGATTGCGCATCGAACCCGGCCCTTGATAGCGACAGGGCGGCCCGCTGGGCTGCAACGCGTTTAAGTTCGATCCGCTGGTTGTCTCGATCGCGCTCGAGGTCAAGAAGTCGAGCGGTGTCGAATCGCTCATCGGTAACGTCAGCTGCAAGTTCCCCGGGGTTGACGCGCGCGCCGATGCTTTTGACGGCGAGCGTTACCCGCCCTTCGATCGGAGCACGAACGACATAAAGCCGTGCATTAACGGTGGCATCTGCCGAGGTTCCAGCGAAATGCTCCCCAACAATGACGTATAGTCCCCCGGCCAAAAGAACCAAGCCGATGACCACACGCGCGAGCCTCATTGGCGAATTCCGACCATTCCAAGTGCCATTGATGCAGCGACTTCGCGGCTAATTTATGGAGGCGAGCCGGCAATAGAGTTCATCCTAACGTTGAGCGTATGGGTATCGTCACGTTGTTCCCGCGAGGGTTGCAATCGCTTCCCTCGTGTTTTCGCCTTGTCGATTTCTCCAAGAGACAATTATTGGATGACTGCAGGCATCAAAGCACTGAATTCGCAAGCAAGTCAGGCTATTTTGAACCTCGGTAGGTGAAGGGGGCCACGCCCCAATTCTCGGTCGTGCAGTCGCGGCCGGGCCGCTCGACGATGCTCGTCATGTGTATCGTCAGTTCCTCAACTTCTTGTGGCTCGTGTCCTGACGTTCGAGAAGAACGTGCAGGTAAAGCGGTATACAACTTATGCTTGCAAGCTTGGTGCGCTGCAAGCGACAATCGCTTCGGCCCTTCGGGAGGGACTTAAGTAAAGGTCAAAGGTCGGCAACAAAAAATGAGGTCGCTGAGACCGTCCGTTCAGCTCTCGGCCGAAACCAACGGATCGCACTCATCTTATAACGACTCCCGCCAAGCAACGGTGGCTCAAGGCCCACTTGAGTCAGTCCGCCGCCACCCGTGGCGGTTGTTGGGCGCCACTAATCCGGTCGGCCAGCGCGGCGACCTCGGCGAGATAGCCGTCCACCGCAGTTCGGGCGTTCGCCGTGCCAAGTGACGGAAACTCAGACAGATTCCCTCGTGCGATCGGCTGATCCACAGATATGCCTCGTGCGGATCGGCGCTGCGGGGAATCAGAAAACTCGTCCTCCAGCGCGCCCAGCCCAGCCTGCGACCCGGGCACCACCCGTCAAATCTCCTCTTTCAGGAAAGTTGGCTCAGAATTGCCCTTTCACAGGTTTTCCTGATTCTGAGCAGCTCTACATCCGCGGTGTCGTGGGGACCATCCAAGTGTTCAGTCCATTACTTCTGCGCCGGCGCTGGCGTCATCTGGAAAAGGAGCAGAACGGAAAGAGTGCTCTATTCATATGAAACTTGATCGCTTTCATCGCCGACTCCAAACGCTTTCCCATCGTCGGCGGCCCTGGTCGGCATCCGCCGTGAGCAATTCCCATCGGAAGAGCCCGCGATCACACTGGAAAAGTGCGGCATCATTCGTGCCGACTCTCTGAAGAGACCAAGAAACTTCCCGAAATATCGAAGGTCGGAAGGCCAATTGCTCACAGCTACCGCCTCGCGACGATTCACAGCAAACTCATTCTGGTTCTGGCGCGGTTTGAACGACTCACGCTAAACTATCGTTCTCCAATAGCCAGAATGCGATAAGAGAAACGAGATGGTTGCTGCCGCCCGCGAACTGCCCACCTCAGGCTATGCGCTCGAAGTGGATGGTCGATTGAAAGCCGAGTTTACGACCAGGGACGGAGCAAGGGCAGGGGCCGAAGATCTGAAGAAACGCTTTCCAATGCTTCGGGTCAGAATCTACGATGCGCAGACGACGACTCGAGAAGAGGTATCGCTTCCACGAGCTTAAGTGCTCATAAAAGAAGGTATTGATGGCACCTGAGCAGTACCCAGTCGTCTTGTCACGACATTCCTACAGCTGCCTACCCGTCAGTGCTGCGGTCCGACAGAGTACTGGCGCTGCGCCCGGCCTGGTCCCTCGTGTATCCGCTGCTTCTTCAAAACGATCGGCGCAAAGTGGACGCCCTCACTGATCAGCGTTCGCTCGCAGGCAACAACCCCGCTAAGGTCGTGGCTTCCGATTTAAGAGCATCAATTGCCGCCTTGCGAGCGTTGGCATCGAAGCGCGTCCGGATGGCTGATATCGAAAGCGCGCCCCGCAGTTTGCCGTGTACGTCCATCAAGGGCACGGCAGCCGATGCGACCTCCGGATCCCGCTCTCCAATCGAAACATAAAAGCCTCTATCGCGGATCTTCTTCCCTTCTGCCATCGCTGGCTCGCCGCACGCAGTGAGAATTCGGCCGGCGGCACCGCGATCAATAGGCAATCGCTGGCCTTCTTCGAGGTGGTGTCGAACTGAGCGCGGAGAATTGACACGGTAGAGGCAGATCCGCTCATCGCCATCCGCAACATAAAAGGATGCGGTCTCCCCAGTTGCTTCGACCAGACGGCGAAGCGAAGGCCGGATAACCTCACCAAGATCCAGGCCGCGCTGGTACAACGCTCCCAAGCGCCACAACTCCGGCCCGAGTCGAAACAACCGGTCCGCGCCCCGGATTAGGAAGCCATCTGCTTCCAAGGAGGACGCAAGTCGCAACACGGTGCTCTTATAGAGATCGGTCGCTTCCGAGATTTCCGTCAACGTCATCGCGGCGCGTTGCCCACTGAACGCTTTCAGAATCCCGAGCGCCCTGCTGACGGCGTCTACCCCGGTTTTGCTCATCCCCGCTCCGGTTCTGCAGAATAGAACTACTATAAGACATTTCCTTCAAACATCTACTATTTCTGACAAAAGCGATTTTTCAGCCCGGAATTGTTGACTCATCTCCTACATAAAGAGTATTTGAATTGCGTATATCAGAACAAGTTCTGTACAGTGAAACACTGGAGGGCAGCTGAAACTGGCCGTTAAGCTGCGGGATCTGATGATCCCCTTCGCTTCATCGCCACTTGCTGCAACCCACAACGGACTGAAGATACCGCAAGAAAAGGCTTGGTCAGATGTCCCTGCCGCTCACCGGCATCCGCGTCCTCGACCTGTCGAACGTCCTGGCAGGCCCGTTCTGTGGCTACCATCTCGCGCGCCTCGGTGCCGAGGTTATCAAGGTTGAAAAGCCCAATGGAGGCGATCTCGCGCGGCGCCTTGGCGCCGATCCGCAAAGGGCAGACCGCCTTCAGGGTCTTTCCTTCGTTGCCGTCAATGCCGGCAAGCAGTCGGTGGCGCTCGATCTGAAATCTGAAGCGGGAAGGGAAGTGTTTTTCAGGCTGGTGTCCGAGGCCGATGTCCTTCTCGAAAACTTCCGCCCAAAGGTCATGGAACGGCTTGGTCTCGGTTTCGACGCGTTGTGTAGGCGCAACCCGCGCCTCATCTATTGTGCGATCTCAGGCTTTGGGCAGAACGGTCCTTGGTCCGCCCGCCCGGCCTACGACCAGATCGTCCAGGGCCTTTCCGGCGCGATGAGCGTTACCGGTGATGCAGCCACGGCTCCGCTGCGGACAGGCTTCCCGATCTCCGATACCATCGCCGGGCTAACCGCCGCCTTTGCCATCGCCGCGGCGCTCGTGGAGCAGCGGCAAACGGGCAGCGGTCGCTTCATCGACGTGTCGCTGCTCGAGGCGACCATCGCGGCTATGGGATGGGTGGTTTCCAATCACCTGAACGGCGGAGTTGAGCCGCAACCAATGGGAAACGAGAACTTTACGGCGGCACCTTCCGGCACATTCCGCACCGCGACAGGTCCGCTCAACATAGCCGCTAACGAACAGAAACAGTACCAGACGCTTTGTGACCTGATTGGCCGGCCGGATCTGAAGACCGATCCGCGCTTCGCAAAGCACGAAGTGCGTAAACTGAACCGTACGGCGCTCAACAATGAATTGAACGCAGCCTTGAACTGCAGGCCTGCGGAGGAGTGGGAGATGCTCCTGAATGCCGCCGGCGTTCCTGCTGGCTGCGTATTGACAGTTCCACAAGTGTTGCGGGAGCCGCAACTACTGGAGCGCAGTTTTGTCGAGATGCTGCCGACCGACAGGGTTGGCGAAACGCCGTTGCGCCTCACGCGTCCTGGTTTTCGGCTGGACGAGCCGTTTCCTGTCCCCTCGCTCCCTCCATCGCTTGGTGCGGACACGGAGCGATGGCTGGCTCGGCTCGGTTATGCCTCTCCGGAAATTGAGCGCCTTATCGCGAGCGGCGTCGCCGGAACGTCACGTCAAGAAGAGTTGCATTTTCCGCCGGTCCGGCGACGGACGGAGCAGCGTGACGAGCAGGGAGTTGCGCACAAGCGAGTTCGGCCGAACATAGGCTGATGCGATTGGAAAACAGAATGAGCGAAACAGAATTGCGTGAACAGGCCGCCCATTGGTGGCGTACGTCCATATGCGACATCGCCCCTGGGCGAATCGCCTACCGCGGATACCCGATCGAGGAATTGATCGGTCGCATCTCCTTCCCCGCAATGATCTGGTTGATGCTGCGCGGCGAACTGCCCACGCCGGCGCACGAGTGGCTGTTGCAAGCTGCGCTGATTGCATCGGTGGATCATGGTCCGCATGCACCTTCGATTTCCATTGCCCGGATGGCGGTCAGTTGCGGGGTACCGCTCAATGGAGCCATGGCTTCTGCAATCAACGCGCTCGACGACGTGCATGGCGGAGCTGGCCAACAGGCGATCGAACTGTACGAGGACGTCCTGCAACGCAGCGAAACAGGGTCTATCAACCAGGCCGCTGCCGAGGCGATCGACCATTTCGCCGCCACGCGCGGCAAATATCTGCCCGGTTTCGGTCACCGGTTTCACCCCGTTGATCCCCGTGCCGCCCCCCTACTAGCGTTGGTCGATGCGGCGGTCAGTGAGGGCGCAGTCAGCGGCAACTACGCCAACGCCGCACGTGCGATCGAGCGTGTGATGCGCGAACGCAAGGGCAAGCTAATTCCGATGAATATCGATGGAGCCACCGCGGTCATTTATGGTGAGTTGGGTTTTGCCGCGCCACTTGGGCGCGGGATTTTCTGCCTGTCGCGCGCGGTCGGCGTCCTGGCGCACGCATGGGAGCAGGCCGCACGCAAGGATCGCAACAAGGGACCCATGCCCAAACAGTTCGCCTACAAATACGAGGGGCAACCGCGACGCAGCCTGAAGGGGACGCCATGATGTATCTGGACCAGTCACCGCGGGTCATTGAAACACGGGTCTTTTCGGCGGCCACATGTTGTGCTCGCGACCAATGGCGAATGCATCGTCCGCATCAGATCTGCGCCGGCGCGACCGTTACGAACGTTGCCTTGGGTGCAAAGCGCATGCGTTGTTGGCTATGGAATCTTCAATCGGTTCAACAATAATTGCTGAAGTCCATGGTTTTTAGGACAGGAGCTGCTTAACCGAGCGAAATCCGACACAAACTGTCCATATGCGCAAAGCGGACGTGGGGACAATTTCGTCCCAAATATCGTCGTGCCGGCTGCCCAACCTGCGAAGGGGTACACCAGTCCCACCCACGTCGATCAACGGGGGATGGATGTCGATGCGCAGTGCGAACATCCTTGAGTACCAGTCCGATCATGAACCGGCTTGCGATCCTGGGGCGGCGCTTGTCGCTGTAAGAGGGCTGCCATCTCGCGATCGATCCAGTCCCAGTCGGTCTTGCCGCCTGGTTGAACCAGCTCGCGCTTCAAGTTGATGATCTGATCCAACCTGGTGCAAAACAGATCGGCTTTCCCCGACTTGCCTGCTTCTTCTGTCGCATCGTCTCCTCCGCTGCGACCACGGAAGCACGCCCAGAGATTCGAGGGAATCTTGAAAAGTTGCAAGCCTTCGAGCTTCGAGGCCCCGAAAGCCTCCAACCTCAAAATTCTATTCGCCATGGAATTGAAGCCTCTATCAACGTCCTCTAAGTCCTTCACGGGCGACTAACCCGACTGAGCTCGCGATTACGCGCAGATGCACATCGCTTGGGGGGCAGAATGAAGGTTCTGCCAGTTCGTTAAAATGGCTTGAAGCTTACGTGGCGTCAGGTTGTAGGCTTCGACAAACAATGTCCAAAGCTGCGCCACTAGGTGTCGATGGCCGCATCTGGCAACTTAAATTCGCGCGCCACATGAACCTGGATTTTCGCCCTAAGAGATTCGGGAGAACGATGGAGGGCAGTACTTGCTTAGTTGGCTCATTAACGCAGCCATTCGGAGGATCGCCGGATGGTCCAACAGAGCTAATTGCAGATCCGTTTGGGCTGCATTCGAGTGCGTACGACGCGCGCATCGCGACGCTTTGCATCAATTGGCTCTTTGAGGTCCGCCACTGCGCTATATCGGGGATTCAGACAGACCCTAATAAAACAGATCGACATCATCTAGCAAAACGCAAGACAGCCCGTAGCGGCGCCCCTGTTGAAGCAGTTCAGTCGGGCGTTGCATGGCTTGGACTGACGTTCTCTCCAAGTCGGATCCAGCCATTCATGTGGGTAAAACGCTTCTCGCGCCGCGTATGCTAGACCACATGGCGGTGGCGCCCTCTTCAGGTTGGCCACCCGCAGCCGATCTTCGTGCTGAGGTGGCGAGGGCGCTACGTCTTTGAAGCTGTTGCAGGACTGAAGGAGTTGAACATCTGTGATGTCCTACCATTTTCTTTTGGCCTCGTGGGGCACGTTGGGAAATCTCAGTCCGCTGCTCACCGCAGGCCGCCAGTTGCGCCGACGTGGTCATCATGTTCGGGTAATCGCTGACCCGGCCATGCGTGCAGAAGTCGAGGCTGCCGATTTCGAGTTCGTGACGTGGCGTCGCGCTCCTATCGGCGCGGCTGCAGATCCCACAGACGTCTCGGACATGCAAGGTCGGATGCGCAGGGTCGTCTTTGAGCCTTGCTCTGCCTACGCGGCCGATATTCGAGATGAGATTGGCCGCGTACCAACTGATGCTGTCCTTGGCCTCGACCTGCTGTTTGGCGCGGCGCTCGGGGCGGAAGCATCCGGCGTGCCTTTCGCGTTTCTTTCACCTCACGTGAGTATTCGCATCCTACCCGGAATGCCGCCGGCTGCATCCGGATTGGGCCAGCCGAAAACGCCAGAGGAACGCGCCGAAGTCATGGCAGCCTGTGACAGGCTTGCTGCTGTGATGAATGCGTCCCTTCCTATCCTCAATCGGGCTCGCGTCGACCTCAGTCTTCCCGTTCTTGGGGACGTTATGGATCTGTTCGACCGGGCTGACCGAGTTCTGCTGGCAATCAGTCAGGCCCTCGACTTCGAGGCTGACGCTCTTCCGAACAATCTGCGCTATATCGGACCGTTGCTCGATGTGCCGATTTGGTCCAAGTCGTGGCAGGCTCCCTGGTCCGGACCGCCAGATCGTCCCCGTGCGCTGATCGCGTGCAGCACGGGGGCGCAGGGCCAGCGTGATCTGTTTCAACGGGTCATCAGCGCGATCGGAACCGTTGATATCGACGCCGTTTTCACAACAGGTCCGAATTTGGACATCGCCGACCTTCGTTCTCCGAAGAACGTGCATCTGGTGCGCGGCGCTCCTCATGACTCCGTCATGAAGAGCGTTTCGCTGGTCATATCGCAAGGCGGCCACGGCACCGTCGCCCGTTCATTGATCAACGCTTTGCCTCAACTCGTTCTGCCAATGGGACGAGACCAGTTAGCCAATGCTGCGCGCGTCGAAGCGAAGGGAGTTGGGCTTCGGTTGGCCCCGACTGCTTCCGAACCCGAAATAGTGGCAGCTATAAACCGGCTGATCTCGGAACCGCAATTCAAAGTGGAGGCCCGTAAGCTCGGCGAGGCTATCAAGGCCGAGATTGATAGATCCGGCCTTGTCAACGAAATGGAGGATCTCGCCGCAGTCGGACACTGGCGACGCAGCCACTCGTAAATGATCAACGGAGCACACCCCTTGGCGATGATTTGCCTCTCGCGGATGCGAACATTTCAAAGCCGCGACATGGCACTAACCTTGATGCCGGTCAAAGAGAAACATGACATTACGCATTCATCCCAATTCGTTCGCCTTCAGCTTTTTGCTCGGCCTTCTGGCTTCCCTGCCGACGTTTTGGCATAGACATCTTGCCGCACGCCACGAACGAAGTGGGACTGCCAACGCCAGAAATCGCGCGATCCGTTACTGGCCGCAATAGCTTTCGTGCAAATGATTGGTGCGGCTTCCAGCGCGATGGTCGCTGCGCTTTTTGACGGTCATTCGGCATTTTCGATGACGGCGGTGATGCTTGGTTTCTTTTGCTTCTTGGCGGTCGCCACCTATGTTGGCGTCGTTCTTCGAGCCAAGCGATTCGCTGAAGTCGGATGAATGGCACTTTAGTTCAGGAGGAAAGACCGTGATGTCATATGACAAGTTGGAGCCCGTTCTGTTGAACCGCGATGGTGTACGTTTGGCACATGTTGAGGCCGGACCTGCAACCTCGCAACTTCTCCCGCTGCTCCTTATCAATGGCTGGACCGGTGACCACCGCATCTTTGCGCCTCAGATTGCTCATTTTGCTCAAAGCCGTCGTATCGTGGCCGTCAATCTTCGCGGCCACGGCGCCAGCGACGCACCCGAGCAGGACTACACCATCGCAGGATTGGCGGACGATATCGCCTGGCAATGCGCTCAACTGCAACTGCACAAGCCGGTTGTGATCGGCCACAGCATGGGGGGCCGCATCGCGCTGGAACTGTGCGGCCGCTATCCGGACCTGGCCTCTGGTATGGTCATGATCGACACGATTGTCATGCCGCCTCCGATCTTGCGCGAATCGAGTGAACTTCGAGCGCTACTGGCAGGTATCAGTGGCCCCAGCTATCTGTCGATCCTAAAAGCAAAGGCATGGGAGCTGGGCTGCGATTTCGACGATCCCGCCCGCCGAAAGATGATCTACGAGACCTATGTACTTCCACCTTGCGAGAAAACGCCACAGCATGTGGCCTATTCGATGATACGGAACGCTACCCTGAACTATGATCCGGTCCCCGCTGCAGAAGCCTGCCAGATTCCCATGGCCTATATTTCCGCGGATGTTCCGCTGGTGAACGTGGCGCGCGGCCTCGATCGGCTACAGGAGATCTGTCCACAGCTGGTGATCGCGAAGACGATGCTCGCCGGACATTTCAACACGATCGAGGTTGCAGATCAGGTCAATGCGATGCTCGACCGGTTTCTCGACGTCGGCCTCTGCCGGCACAAAAACTGATGTGCAGCCTTGAGCATGATCCGGGGAACTGTGAGCGGCTTTCCCTAACAATGCAGACCGTCTGCGCCAGGTGTTCCGTGTCGTGGAGTCGATCTCAGCCCTGAGCGCGCTAACGCTTCGGTGGATGCCGCGTTCGAGAGCCGCTGGGACAAATCCGAGGCATCATCACACTCATTACTCGAGGGTAATGTGAAGCCGCAGCTTCGATATTCTAACTAGGAAATCGACGGAAGCCGTCTCGCGCATGCTAGCGTGAACGCGCATGTTCGCAGCACAGGTTTGGACAGTGAACAACTTCGCCGAGAGCTCACAACATAGCTCTTGCAAGCGAACCAACAGTCACAGGAAGGTAGCTAATCTTGATCCAGGCTGAAGAGGACGTGGTCAAGCACATGCTCGCATCATTAACTTCCAGCGCGCTGCAGAGTCGCATTGCGCCCACCGACGAGCAGGTCGCGTACCATTTTAGGCTTGCGTGCGAGAAGGCGGGTCTCATCCCTACGGATGCATCTACCATCCGGATCTTGAAGCGCCTCTCACGTGAGGTCCGCAAGGCCCAGTCGGTGCTCGACTTTATCGACCGCAGCGGGGCGCAATTGCAATGAACTGAGGGCTGAAACTCCTCACTGCCAGCAGCAAGCAATGAGCCGCGCAACGGGCTGGGCCGGTGTGCATCTGGGGCGCGTCTTGCACGGCTGAGAAACGGTCGGGTGTGCGGGTAACGCACTTGATCTGGGCTTTTGCGGCTCTGGCGGCGGAGTTGGTTTGAGTTTGCGGGCGGATGGATTTTTCGCAAGCAAGAGCCCGCGGGGTAGGTCGCATGTAGGCGCAGAGTCGTTCCGCTCAAGCTTGGTCACCCCGAGCGGCAGAAGAAGCGTGACCGAGTCACTAATGTAGATCCGAAGAGAGGAGAAGCAATGGCGATAAAGGACTGTCGCTAGATGCAAGAAGGCTTTAGATGTCACCATTTTGCAGAGGCTGCGGCAGGCGTCGTATTGAGCAAAGCCAAGCAAGCGGACCACAAGCGCCGGGACAACGGCAAGAAAGAGCGCGCGGCGCAACAGATTGGCCATTCTCGAAGCGGCTCAGAGTCGGGATCGAAATATTTGCGACCGATGCAACATCGCCGGCATGCTCGGCTCGAGCGCGGGCTTACACTTGAGCGGACCTGCGCCGCGTTGGGAATGGACCTGTCGAGCTTGTTTAGAGAGGTCGAGCAAACCAGGGGCGAGGCTCAACTGATCAACGCGGCTGACCAAATGGAGGTTGTCCGTTCAGGCACCAAGCACGGGCACACCTATCGTCTGCTCTCCCATCACAAGAGCCCGTGCAAGATCTTCGAACCGTTCCCTATAAACATGGTGAGCGAGGTGACTTTTTTCTAAGACGTCAGCTTCTCGAAAGGTAACCCTCCTAGCATGAGGACCTCAATATCTAGACGGCGATGCCGTGTACCGCAAAGGAACTGAGCACCGGAGTGCACGATTGCAGTGACTGGAGGAGTCGCAGGCGGCGGTCTTGCCAATGGTAATGACGCTTGATTCTCTGCTCGTTCAGGCAGAGCCAATTCGGATTCTCGGCCAAGTCTCAGCCGCTTTCAATCTATACCTCAATCGTCTCTCCCGTACGCCAGATGCGAACTTTGCTGTGCAGTCTTGTGAGGTACCATGGAGCGGACGAATAACAATTTTAACCTGTTTGATTTTGATGTAGAAGGATTTGCCCAAGCGTACTATCAACAGTCGCGGGTGGGGCAGCAATCGGGCGACGCGAGCCAGCAAGCCGGCTTTGAGCAGCATCTGGGCGACTTGCAACTCAGCTCGTCCGAGAAGAGCTTCCCAGACGCTCGTTCGCCTGAAGTGAATCCCGCAGAAGGCGGTGGAGGGATCCGGCGCGCTGACATCGGCGGCTCGATGCGGATGCCTCCGCAGTCCCGGCTGAGTGACAACTCGTTCAGCACTACGCGCCACAGCGTAGATATACCTCGCGCTCACCTTGGAGGTCCGACCCAACTCCCGCAGCAGTCCAATTTGCGGGATGATCTGTTCAGCAGCGCGCGCAACACGTTGTCATCTGAGGCGCAGCCCGCGATGCAGACGAAGAATAGCAAAAACCGGGGACTGTGGTCGCGCATCAAGTCAGGGGTCGGGAAAGCGTTCGGGGGGAGTCGCAGCGAAAAGTCGCCTAGTGCCGCGGCGGAGCAAGAGGTCCTTTCAACGAAATTTCGAGCGGATCACGCCAAGCAACCCGCCCGCATACGCGGTGTCCCTGAGGAGGACGAGGCGCTCTTGGAGGAGTTTAAAAGCCAAGCCCACGGCAGGCTGCGTGATGGCACCATTCGGAATGCCGTAGCCGACCTGCGCAATTTCAGCGCCTGGCTTAACCAGAACCGGAGGGCATCAATTGCCGACCGGCTTGGCAACCCTGAGTTGGAAGCTGGGTTGGATCTCGATGTGGCGGCCTACGCGAAGGCTCAGAAGGATCCTAAGATTAGCAGCAGGCGCACCATCGCGGCCTTGAAAAAGCTCGGGGATGTCCAGGCTGGAAAGGCCTTGTCAACCAATAGCTACCGCTTGGCTCCTTATGCCGCAGACGCGACCCTCATCGACATGTGGGCCGGGGCAGAAAAGGCGACAGGCAGGGTTGAGCCGGAAACAGTGGATAGACAGGCCCGCCGTCTTTCCAGGCTGAGTGATTGGCTGCAAACGCACGAGAAGGGGGCCATGGCTGGTCGACTCTTCACCGATGGGCTGGCCCAAGATGTTGAAGAGTACAAAAACAAAACCGAGGACACCAAAATCAACGCCGATTTGCTCAGGCTTCGGCGATACCAACAAGTTGTCGAGGCGAACAGAGCGCTGGGGTTGCTTCCTCCTGAGGAAGCGCGTCCGCTCGCCGGGGAAGGCGCTCGGCAGCCTGGGTCGGCGCAGGAGCTTCCCGCAACGCCAGCCACCCCGAGCGCGGGAGCTTGGGATTATCTTCGGGAGCAGATGCAAGAACCCACTCCATCGTCGTCCACGCCATACCGTGGCCCGGAGCCGAGCTCGTTTCAGGAGCTTCCGGCAACGCCATCCACTCCGAGCGTGGGAGCTTGGGATTATCTTCGGGAGCAGATGCAAGAATCCACTCCATCGTCGTCCATGCCATACCGTGGCCCGGAGCCGAGCTCGTTTCAGGAGCTTCCGGCAACGCCATCCACTCTGAGCGCGGGAGCTTGGGATTATCTTCAGGAGCAGATGCAAGACCCCATTCCATCTCACTCTGTAAGGCGTCCGTCGCCAGACATCTACGGCGGTCTTGGGTCATTGGTTGATCTCAATCCGCCCACCCCGTATGAACTGCGCGACGATGCTCACTCTACGCCGGCCCCTGGCGTTGCCAGACCGCCGTCCTTCGCTGGGCCATCAGGGGCACCTCAGGAGCTACGGGATATCGGACCTATCGTTGGCGAGGGCTGGCGCCATGGCTCCCAACCAGCCTCGGACGTCCTGATCGACGTACTGGGTAACATCAATCTCCTGCCGAACCAGTTCGGCCCAAGCCAGTTCTTGATCAACGTCGAGCACTACTCGGCCACGTTCGGGCCGGGAGGACGCCGGGACGTTCGTCTCATCCATCATCCTCGCGCTAGGCAGATGAATGAAGCTGGGCCATCCCGTCAGCCGCAAGGCGATCTCGGGTTCTTGATCCGCGGGGGATGGCAGCACCGCGAACGCTGGCTTCCGCCTTTCCTTCTCCGCGCAATAGAGGGCGGGCACCTCATGCCGGACGCGGGGCGCCCCACGTATTTCAACATCCGCAACGTGCCTTACAGGGCCGAGCTGCAAGAAACGGACCGCGGCTCACGCGTTCGTATCTATCCTGAAGCTGGCTGAAGAACGCGCTTGAACTGCTACCTCGCGGGTCAGCGGAGTGGCACAGCGGGAGCGGCGGTTGTCGAGCTCCGGCACTTCGCAGACGCGGCGCCGACGGCGTGTGGCGGGCGAACCTAGCGCGCGAAAGTTGGGCTCGCGCATCGCCGTCTATATCTGGGAAGCCCGGACGACCATGAGGAGATAAGGGACGGCTGACCGAAGAACGAGGCTATCTCGCGCATCGTGAAGGGTGGAGGTCAAGACTGTCAAACTACGCGCACGCGCGAGTAGGAGTGCAGTCGACAAGCGAGCTCATTTGGCAAGAACACGGGCGCAGCGGGACGGAGAATATCAAGGGCCGTTGTGTCGCCTTTTAGCTCTCAGGAAGTACGATGGTGCGTCTCGAGTGCCACTTGCCGATTGCGAGCGATGGTTGCCGAAGGGCCTGATGGAAGCTTTCAGACACTACGGAGAAGAAGCGTTCCGCTTGGCGATCGAGACCGAGGTCGTCGATGTGGTGCCCTCGTTCGATGATCGACAGTTGGCGGATCGCGCCGTTCTGCGGGCGGGGCGCCGAAAGTGACGTCAAGCCTTGGAGCGTTGGGCGGATTTGGACCTGTATCGAGGAACCGGTTTCAACACTCTGTGCGATTTTTCATTATAACTGTTGAAACCATTGTTTTTCAATGATAAATACGCTTCATCAAAAGGATGTCAATCCAATCCAAGCTGTTAAAACCATGCAATTTCAAGAACTTAACAATGATCAGCGGCGCGAGGTGGTCAACAGCCAACAGCGGTTCCAGGCTCTCAGAGATGCCAAGGCGACGCGGGATGCGCAACGCGGATCTTTGACGTGGGTGGAGTCTAAAGGGCATGAGTACCTGGTTCGCAGCTACTACGATAAGGCCGGTCTGAGGAAGCAAACCTCACTCGGCGCGCGCTCTCCTGAAACAGAGAAGATGAAGGCCGATTTCGAGGCCCGACGCGCCGCGGCCGAGGGTCGCTGGAAGAACCTGCGCGCAACGATGGACCGGCAAGCTGCCGTTAACCGCGCGCTCGGGCTCGGACGTGTCCCATTGATCGGAGCTCGCATCACGCGCGCTCTCGACGGGTTCGGAATGTTGGGCTCGGGTATCCGAATTCTCGGGACCAATGCGATTTACGGCTATGAAGCCTCATCCGGAGTCCGGATAGATCCGGGGTTGGCCACGACGGAAGACATCGATCTCCTCTTGGATGCGCGTGGTGGACTTACGTTCGTCGCCGACGAAGACGTCTCCGAGTCCTCCCTCATGAAGATACTTAAACGCGTCGACACCAGCTTTCAAAGGTCCAAGCAGACGTTCCGCGCCGTGAATCGGGACGGCTATCTCGTCGACCTGATCAAACCGATGCAGAACCCTCTCTGGAAGGAAGCTCCTGACAAAGTTGGATCGGATCCGGACGATCTGAGTGCTGTCCAGATCGAAGGACTCGACTGGCTGCAGAATTCTCCTCCCTTCGAAGCGATCGCCATCGACGAAAAGGGCGAGCCGACGCGCATCGTCGCTCCCGACCCGCGGGTATGGGCGGCCAATAAGCTTTGGTTGTCCCGTCGTGCGGATCGCGAGCCGCTCAAGCGGCAGCGAGATGCTGCGCAGGCCGAAGCTGTGGCTACTCTGGTGGCGAACTATCTCACCTATTTGCCGTTCGACCCTGAGCAGTTGCGTATGCTGCCCAAAGACGTCGTAGCTGAAGCGGCGCCGATGTTCGCTGAAAACGGCGCCGCTCCGCGTCCCTAAGAACGAAGTCGGCCCCGAAGAGAGCCCATTCGAGCCTGGCGATGATCACCGGCGGCATGATTGCCAAGCCGATCTTCGCCATGATGATCGGCATCATCAACAGTAGCACCAGCATCAGCATAGGATTGCCTTGGCCCGGCCCGGCAGCGATCACGGCGGGCCGGCCGCGCGCTGAAACTCTGATCCATCCTCGAATTGGTTGCGATCACCGCAGAAATGCCTATTTGTGCTGGCGGAGATTTCTTTGCAGGGGTTAGTGCTTGTCTTCCTATCAGAACGCCGATTTTTGATGACTTGGGCACCGACTTACGAGTTCGGGTCGTTCTAAGAGCCCAAAATCGAGTCGTTCTTATCATCCGACCGAGTCGTTCTTACAGTGGGCCGACGCCTTCGAGGCCGTCAGCGACCTCGACTTCAGGATTGCGCCCGGCGAACTGGGTTTGCATTGTTGGTCCATCCGGCTGTGGCAAGTCGACTCTGCTCGGCGGGCTCGCCGAACCTCTGCAGGTCACCCGGGGCAGCTTACCGTGGACGATCAGCCGATCTGGGTCCGAGCCCGGATCGCGGAAATCGCGTTTCAGCAGCACACGCTGTTTCCCCGGAAAGCGGGTACGCGAATGTCGCGTTCGGACCAAGGATGCGCGGCATCGACAACGCGCAGCGGGTCAATGCTTTCTGACCGCAGACCTACGCGCCATGCCGCCGATCCGATTCTGAAGCTAGTTGGTCTTGAAGGTTTCGAGCCGTTCTATCCCTCGCAACTTTTCCGGCGCCATGCAACAGCGAGTTGAGATCGTGCGGGTTCTGACATCCAGCTCCATGTCTTTGCTGATGGACGAGCCATTCGGCGCGCTAGATGCACAAACGCGCCGCATGATGCCCAAGATTCCAACGACGACCGTCTTCGTAACCCACGATATCGAAGAGGCGCTCTTCCTGGCTGATCGGATCGTCGTCATGAGCGCAAGACCGGGGCGATTGATCGATGACATCCGACTGCGGCGGAATAGATCGATCTGCCCTTCGCGACGAGGGTCGATTACTTCTTGCCGCCACCGCTCCGCCATTCTGACCACGAGAAATCTGTAGCAGTCTCGAACACCCGCAAGGCTGCAGGCGTCAAAATTAGGCACCCACGCTCTATGAAATTCCTCGACTTCCAGGCTACTGTTTTTTCGATTACATGAGTCTTAGTTCAATCTGCGCGTGAACTCTTTGGGTGAGGTCTATCGGCAGGTCAGGCGAGTATCATCCTGTTGCCTGCGTTTGCACATTATATACATTGATATACATTGCACGGGAACGTCGCGCGTGTGATTGAGGCTTCGCGGAGGAAGTTTCAATGAATCTCCGCAAGACATCTAAGATAGTCTGGCGCCCGATGGATACAGAACCCGCATCTTCCCTAGACGTGCATCAGCACATCATTTCTCTTCTTCAAAGACCAGATCCGGTCATCTTGGACATCGGTTGCAACGACGGAACCGATACGCGACATTTTCTCAGGCTGTGCCCAAAGGCTCAGCTCTATTGCTTTGAGCCGGACCCCCGAGCGGTTGCTCGCTTCAAGAAAAACATGGATCTGGACCTCGACAGGGTGAATCTATTTGAGATCGCGATCAGTGATCGAAATGGCAGGATCGACTTCCATCCAAGCAATGGAGATGGAGAAGCGAAGGAATGGGACCTCTCCGGTTCAATACGGCGACCCAAGAATCATCTTACCGAATATGATTGGGTTCGGTTTGATCGCCCCATTTCAGTTGAAACTCGACGGCTGGATGACTGGTGCAGCGAAGCAAACCTGAACAAGGTCGATTTCATCTGGATGGATGTGCAGGGAGCTGAGTCCGATGTCATCGCTGGCGGTAGACAGACTTTGAGCAACACGCGCTTCATTTATACGGAATACAGCGACGAGGAGCTCTACGAAGGGCAGCTGTCTCTGAAAGCCATCCTTGAGCTTCTACCTTCGTTCGAAGTGGCGTCTCACTATCCCCGCGCGGTGGAGGGCGATGTGTTGCTCAGGAATACGCGCATTTAGAATAGCCCCGCGTCCCTCCTGTTGCAGGTTTTCACATCCGCTAGTCGAAGATTGAAGGCTTATCTGCGTCAGCCGAAGCTGCCGCTTCGGCGCTTGCGGCAGCCCGGAAAGCCCGAAGAGGCTGGAGTTCCAATGGGAAGAATTCCATTTCAGCTGACGGGAAAGAGCGTCTTTGTCGCCGGCCATCGCGGCATGGTGGGCAGCGCCCTCGTGCGAAGACTCGCACAGGAAAACGTGCGGTTGCTGACGGTCGCGAAAACCCAGGTCGATCTGCGAAACCAGGCCGCAGTCCTTCAATGGTTTTCGGCCAAGCGACCACAGGTCGTCTTTCTTGCCGCGGGCAAGGTCGGTGGCATCCTCGCAAACCATACGCTGCGCGGCGAGTTTATCTACGACAATCTCGCCATCGCTACAAATGTGATCCATGCGGCACACTTGAACGGCGTTGAGAAGCTCATGTTCCTGGGCTCCTCCTGCATTTATCCAAGGCTAGCCTCACAGCCCATACAGGAGGATTCCCTCCTGACCGGGCCGCTTGAGCCGACCAACGAGCCATATGCCATCGCCAAAATTGCCGGACTCAAGCTGGCCGAGGCTTATCGAGCACAGTACGGCAACGACTTTATCAGCGTGATGCCAACCAATCTCTACGGACCGGGTGACAACTATCATCCCGAACACAGCCACGTCGTTGCCGCGCTGATCCGCCGATTCCACGAGGCGAAGGTCTCCAGATCTCCTTCCGTCATCGTTTGGGGCACGGGCACGCCGTGTCGGGAATTCCTGTATGTCGAGGATATGGCGGACGGCTGCGTGCATCTCATGAAATCCTACTCAGGCTCCGAACCTGTCAACATTGGCGCCGGCGAAGATGTTTCTATCGCCGAGTTTGCGCTTCTGGTGGCCAGCAGTATCGGATATCGGGGAGAGATCAAATTCGATAGCTCGCGCCCCGACGGCATGCCGCGCAAATTGCTCGACGTTGGGCATCTGGCAAGGCTTGGCTGGAAGGCACGGACCTCGCTCGAGGAAGGCCTAAAACTCGCGTACGCATCCTTCCTAAGAGAATCCAGTCAGGCAGCCGAATGACTAGTCGCAAGGCAGTTCTGTCCTCAAAGAAGGCCATACTCGCGGCCCCTGCAAAGCACGGACCACCTGATTGGCTTGTGACGTAACTTTTCGGCGCCGCTCGTTGACTTCCGGAACGGTCAGTTTGTCGCCTGGGGCGGACGCGCTGCGTCAAACGGCGCCTAGGAACAGAGATCCTGCATCAACGAAGAACGATATGCTGCCGAAACATCTGCGCCGTCTCGAAGCTGAATCGATCGAAATCATGCGTGATGTGGTCGCCGAGTTCAAAAGGCCGGTCATGCTCTATTCGATCGGCAAAGACTCGAGTGTCATGCTGCACGTCGCACTCAAGGCGTTCTATCCCGCGAAGTTGCCCTTTCCCCTGCTTCACGTCGACACGACCTGGAAGTTTCGTGAGATGATCACTTTCCGGGATGAGACAGCCAGGCGGCTCGGCGTCGACCTGATCATCCACGTGAACAAAAAAGGCATCGAGCGCGGGATCAACCCGATCGATTCCGGCTCAGCTCTTCATACACAGGTGATGAAGACCGAGGCCTTGAAGGAGGCGCTCGATCTTTATCAGTTCGATGCCGCCTTCGGAGGGGCGCGACGTGACGAGGAAAAGAGCCGCGCGAAAGAACGGATCTTCTCCTTCCGTGCGGCCGGACACCTGTGGGACCCCCGCAGCCAGCGGCCGGAGCTCTGGAACCTCTTCAACACACGGATCCGCCAGGGCGAAACAATGCGTGTGTTCGCAATGTCGAACTGGACCGAGCTCGACGTCTGGGAATACATCATGCTCGAGAAGATCCCAGTCGTCCCGCTCTACTTCGCAAAGCAAAGACCCGTGGTCCGGCGAAGCGGCACAATGATCATGGTCGACGACAAGCGATTGCCGCTTCGGTCTAACGAGACGCCCGAGATTCGGATGATCCGTTTCCGTACACTGGGATGCTATCCGTTGAGCGGGGCCATCGATTCCGACGCGACCACGATCGAGGACATCGTCGCGGAAATGCAGAGTGCGACGATATCTGAGCGCCAGGGGCGCTTGATTGATATCGATGAAGCCGCTTCGATGGAGAAGAAGAAGCGGGAAGGTTACTTCTGATGACTTCCAGAACGACAACGGAGCTCGTCAAGGTCGGCACGAAGGACCAGCTGCGATTCATCACCTGTGGTTCGGTAGACGACGGAAAGTCGACGCTGATCGGCCGGCTGCTGCACGACAGCAAGATGATCTACGAGGATCAGCTTACGGCGCTGGTACGCGACAGCGCCAAGCACGGCACCACTGGCAACGATATCGATTTTGCGCTGCTCGTCGACGGGCTTGAAGCCGAACGAGAGCAAGGCATCACGATCGATGTGGCCTACCGCTTCTTTACCACCCCGCGTCGCTCGTTCATGGTGGCCGACGCGCCCGGCCACGAGCAGTACACCCGTAACATGGCAACTGGCGCCTCGAACGGCCAGCTCGCTATCATCCTGATCGATGCCCGCAAGGGTGTGCTGGTCCAGACCAAGCGTCACTCCTTCATCTGTTCTCTGCTCGGTATTCGCCATGTCGTGCTGGCAGTGAACAAGATCGATCTCGTCAAGTCCAAAAAGGAGAGTTTTGACCGGATCATCGACGAGTATGTGGCCTTTGCTGCCGATCTCGGCTTCACCTCGATCGTTCCGATCCCGATCTCCGCCCGGTACGGCGACAACGTCATCAACCGCTCCGGCAACACCCGGTGGTACCGTGGGCCTTGCTTGCTCGAATATTTGGAGAATATCGATATTCAGTCCGACGCCGAGAGCCAGGCCTTCCGCTTTCCGGTCCAGTGGGTGAACCGGCCCAACCTAGACTTCCGCGGCTATGCTGGCTCGGTGGCGTCCGGGAGCATCTCGGCAGGAGATGAGATCATTGTAGCAGCGTCTGGATGGACCACGCGTGTCAAGAGGATCGTGACCCAGGACGGCGATCTTCCTCGCGCTGAGGCGGGCGATGCCGTCACCATTACACTCGAAGACGAAATCGATGTCAGCCGAGGCGATCTTCTGGTGCGTCCGACCGAGCGGCGGCCAGAGGTCGCCGACCAGTTCGCCGCTCATCTGATCTGGATGGACAAGGACCCACTCGTGGCTGGACGCAATTACATCCTGCGCATCGGAACACAGACCGTAGCCGCTTGCATTACTGCAATCAAGCATCGAATCGACGTTAATACACGTGAGCACCTGGCAGCCAGGACGCTTAGCCTCAACGAGATCGGCTTCTGCAATGTCGCGACCGCGCTGCCCGCGGCGTTCGATCCTTACGAAGTCAATCGCAAGACCGGATCATTCATCGTCATCGACCGTTATACCAATCGCACGGTCGGCGCCGGCATGATCGCGTTTCCGCTGCGGCGGGCTACCAATATCGCTTGGCAACCCCTTTTAGTGGGTAAGAACGAGCGCGCCGCGCTAAAAAATCAGAAGCCTTGCATCATCTGGTTCACCGGCCTGTCCGGCGCGGGGAAGTCGACCATTGCCAACATCGTCGATCAAAAGCTGTTCGCAATGTCACACCACACCATGCTGCTTGATGGGGACAACGTGCGGCACGGACTAACCCGGGACCTTGGCTTCACCGAAGCCGACCGTGCTGAAAATATTCGGCGTGTCGGCGAAGTCGCCAAGTTGATGGCTGACAGCGGTCTGATCGTGATTTGCTCGTTCATTTCGCCCTATAGGGTCGAGCGAGACATGGTGCGCAGCCTGGTTGCCAAGGAGGAGTTCATCGAAGTTTTTGTCGACACGCCGATCGAAGAATGCGCGCGGCGCGATCCGAAGGGTCTCTATCCAAAGGTGAAGTCCGGCAAGATCAAGAACTTCACGGGCATCGATGCGCCCTACGAGACACCTATAAGACCCGAAATCCATCTCAGGACCCTGGGGCAGACACCCGAGCAACTAGCAAAAGCCGTGCTCGACGTTCTGATGACCCGCGCAATCGTCCGAAGTCGCTAGCAATAACTGCCATTCTTACCAGAACTCTCGACCCAACGAACTCCTGCAACTTGCGCCACAAAAGACCGAGAGCCCGATCAGCACGGGCTTGCCGTGAGGAGGACCAACAGCAACGCTTCATACACATACTCGATACAGCGCTGACGCGATGTCTAGGTTAAAATGCGGGGCCGATCCGACCTGCAGAACGTACCTTCTGAATCTGTTGCTTATTTCGTGCAAGTTGACGACATCAGCGCCAAAGAAAAGACCTTCCCTAAGAGCTGACGAACCAAGAGCGCCACCAATGCGTTTGGCATCATCCGGAAAACTGAAGAAGAAGGACGTTTTGCAGGAGGTTCGCTCTGCGCACGCCGTGGAGCGCGGGGCGAGGGCACTTGAGCGGAACGCCGGCAACCGGGCGGCATTCACTCTGCCGTGCGGCAACCTGAGACGTGGGCCTTTCAATATGCTCCGCTCTAACAGAGAAAGAACGTTGGTATGGTGAAAGTGGTGAACTTCCTCCTACCATCTATAGAGCCGAGACCTGGCGCCCATTAGGTCTACCAAGACGCCCCCGGATTAGGACCTCGTATTCCTTCCCACCTTGCGGGCGGTTGCACGAACGACGGCCAATACCAGCTTCCGGAAGGTGCCGATTAGAGCTCCGTCCGCTAACGGGGCGCGCAACCTGGCCAGGCAATCGAGCACCGTTAAGACCACGAACGGGAGGAAAGCACGTTACAAACGTTCGTATGCTTCTCCAAACCCTTTCGATATCGAAGGCTTACCTCCGTACAATTGAACCATCAATCCCAATAGCTTTAACTTCGTCTCCCAATGCGACTAGCAGCGGTCGGAGCGCCACTCAAGATCACTCCCGCACGAAATCCTATCCGATATGGCACATGCCGCCCACTCATCGCTGAGCTGTTGCAACACCGCGGACTGCTGTCCGACCAACACCAAGCGTGTAAGCGGCAGGATCTGCGCGAGACGAGAAGAAGACAGGAAGTACGCCTCTTTCCATTTGAAAAGGTGGAACGGAAGTCTTGACGGCAGGAATCATCGTTTGACTTCAGCGCGCAATGAGTCGAACTCCCGAGACCATGTCCGTTTCGCATTGGGAAACGCTGCATGAAGGGTCGTCGCGCTCAATGGCAAAACATCGTTCAGGCGAACCTTCTGGCTGCAGATTGTGAGCCGATCGGCGAAGGCTATCTGCGAGACTTCAGGATACGGCTGACCGTGACGCCAACCGCTATGCGCTTCCGGTGGCGGCGCAGCAGCACTTTCTTGAGAAACGGGCCGGAGCGTCATGAATGGCTCTCGGCGCAGGACTAAGATGAGCTGACCGACGATCATGAAGTTCTATCGCAGGACGCCATATGGTCCGTCGACCTGCATCGACGATTGTCGATCCCCAGTGTCAGGCGACTTGGCAGATACATCCACGCAGCAGTCCGACTGCGACTGCAAGTGCCATCGTGGTGACTGGGACGAAGAGTCTCTTCGTGACGTGCTTCTTGTCACAAGCGACCGTGGACTCCCACCTGATGACTTGACCCACGTCGAAACCGTCACCTCGTTCTGCCGCGCATTCCATCGTGCTCGCCAACGCCGCCGTGCGGTTGGGCAAACTGATGATGGCTGAAACCTTTAAGACCTCGCTCACGCTGGTGTATGTGGTGAGACAATTGCCCCAACTGCGAATCCCAGAATCCACGATCTGCCTTCAGACGAGTGCATTTCGTGAAGCGAGTTCTGCAGTGTTGAAGATTACATACCTTGATGCTGGGATGCATTGATCGGCATGTGCGGAATTGTCGGCATATTAGGGCGTGGTCCGGTCGCCGAGCAGCTGGTCGATGCACTCAAACGATTGGAATATCGCGGCTACGACTCCGCAGGTGTCGCGACGCTTGAGGGCGATCGTCTTGTACGCCGCCGCGCCAAGGGCAAGCTGAAGAATCTCGAGGCGCGGCTGCGCGTCGATCCGCTGTCAGGTCATACCGGTATTGGTCATACGCGCTGGGCCACCCATGGCAAGCCGACCGAGGTTAACGCCCATCCGCATGCGACGGACAATGTCGCGGTCGTTCATAACGGGATCATCGAAAATTTCCGCGAGCTACGCGCCGAGCTGGAGCAGAAGGGCGCTAATTTCGTTTCCGATACCGATACCGAGGTGGTGGCGCATCTCGTCGAATCTTATTTGAAGATTGGCTACTCACCGCAGGACGCGGTGAAAGCGTCGCTTCCGCGCCTGCGCGGTGCCTTCGCGCTAGCACTCCTGTTCAAAAGCCACGACGATTTCTTGATCGGCGCCCGCCAGGGTTCGCCGCTTGCGATCGGGCATGGCGACGGCGAAATGTATTTTGGATCCGATGCTATCGCGCTCGCGCCCTTCACCGACACCATCACTTATCTTGAAGACGGCGACTGGGCCGTGCTTACCCGCTCGATGGGCGTCATCTATGATTCGGATGGTGCTATCGCCCACCGGCAAACGCTGAATTCCAGCGCGTCGTCGCACTTGGTTGACAAGGCGAATTATCGCCACTTCATGGCCAAGGAAATTCACGAACAGCCGCAAGCCGTCGGGCAGACGCTGGCGCATTATGTCGATATGGCCGGCGAGCGCATCGCGCTGCCGTTCAAACTGCCATTCGACTTTAATGCCATTCAGCGCATCTCGATCATAGCTTGCGGTACGGCAAGCTATGCCGGCCACGTCGCCAAGTACTGGTTCGAGCGGCTGGCGCGCGTGCCGGTCGAGTTCGATGTCGCTTCCGAATTCCGCTACCGCGAGGCGCCTTTGCGGAAAGGGAATCTTGCGATTTTCATCTCGCAGTCAGGTGAGACCGCCGACACGCTGGCCGCGTTGCGCTACGCCAAGGCGCAGGGTCTGCACACGGTCTCCGTGGTCAACGTGCCGACGTCGACGATTGCGCGCGAGAGCGAAACCGTGTTGCCGACGCTGGCGGGGCCGGAAATCGGCGTCGCCTCGACCAAAGCCTTCACCTGCCAACTGATGGTGATGGCCGCGCTTGCGGTCGCAGCAGGCAAAGGACGCGGAGAATTGTCCGGCGTCGATGAATTCAAGCTCGTGCGTGAGCTGATCGAAGTTCCTCGGCTGATTGCCGCGGCGTTGGCGATCGAGCCACAGATCGAGAAACTCGCGCGCGACATCGCCAAATCGCGGGCCGTGCTCTATCTCGGTCGTGGCACGTCGTTTCCCTTGGCGCTGGAGGGCGCGCTGAAGCTGAAGGAAATCTCTTATATCCACGCACAGGGGTATGCTGCCGGTGAGCTCAAGCACGGCCCAATTGCGCTGATCGACGACACCATGCCGGTGGTGGTGATCGCGCCTTACGACCGGCTTTTCGAAAAGATCGTCTCGAACATGCAGGAAGTCGCCGCTCGTGGTGGCAACATTATCCTGATGACCGACGCGACGGGCGCTCGGGAAGCGACGGTGGACACGCTCATGACCATTGTGCTGCCAGACATGACTGCAACCTTTACACCCATGATCTATGCCGTCCCGGTGCAGCTTTTGGCCTACCATACGTCCGTCGCAATGGGCACGGACGTCGATCAACCACGCAATCTCGCGAAATCGGTCACCGTTGAGTAGGCGGAACAGGACCAAAGTCGGGCGGCGTGGCGTTCCGGCCAGTAGGCCGTCGTGTTTAGTTATGTCCGTTCTGCGAAAGCCCAACCGAGCAGATCCTCAATCTCGCTCCTGTCAAGCTTGATCCCGATCGTCACGACGTAGTCGTCCCCTCATTCAGGCTCGGATCGCGTGAGGTTCGGCAGTTTGCCCGCAATGGGTATCTCTCGAAACCCCTGACAATCGTATTTGCGGCGGGCCGTGTACTGTTAGAACTCAACCACGGATGAGCAAAGTTCGTCCACCAACTTGAAGCCCTGGTTTTCTCGGTCAATGCTGGAGGAGCGAGACTTTGCGAACGCAAAGGGACCTAAGCGATTCCATCGCTACTGGAAATCGTGGCATCTGCGAAGCGCTTCCGTTCCTCGAGATACGTGCGTACGCACTCGAAATAACCTTCGGCGCGCGCAATTCGGCCTTTAGCCCCGCTGAGACTGCGCTCTGAACGGAATCTAGATAGAAAGTCTTGGCACGTGCCGCTCTCAGTCGTCGCCGAGCAGGGAATGCGAACGCGCCCCGATTTGTCCCGCCCGACGCACCTTGTGAGCGTTGTCCTCACGATAGAGTTGTCCGACCAGGCCGCGAACGGCGGTCATCATAGTGTTAACGACGCCTTCGTGAACCGACGAGATCTCGATCCCGAGAAAAAATAGCCGTTTATGGGTACCTGCGAGATCTTCCATGTCGCGAGAGAGGCGATCGAGCCCTTCGACGATTACTACGTCAAAGATCTCCCCCGCGCCTGGTCTAACATCCGCAGAAGGCCTTCGCGTCCCATGACGGAGCCGCCTGAACGCACCCGATCTTCGTAGGTGCTGACAACGGTTAAGCCTTCGCGCTCGCCATTGCTTTGACAAAGTGAAAGCTGATCTTCAATCGAACGCTCATTCTGAAGATCGGTTGAGAATCGAGCATACTCGTCGCTTTCCTTGTCTCTTCGATTGTCGAGCTCTCTTTCATAATCTTCCCTCGCGGCCAGACGAGCAAGTCCGCGCACACGTAAGGTCGCCTTGTCTGGATTCGTCTGCAAGGACAGTTCGCGATGCGCGTCCCGCACGATCGAACCTCTAGGTCATCGCGCAACTCAACGAGATGTACGCGCCTGCGCTGGCGCCATCCGATTGCGCGCTTCGGAATTGCGCGGCCTGCGTCGACTGAATGTCGATCTTACCAAACGCGAAATTCAGTCCGCGAGCGCGCCGACGAATCAATCAACTCGATCGGTGCGCGCAAGTGGCAGCGATGGCTATTCTAACGTCACAAACTTGTATGTAAGCTTTGCGAAGCGTGACACACCCTCTGCACTATTTGGTCCAGCGGTGCCAGCTCCATGGGGAAGAACGGCAATAGTGCACAAGTGCAAGGGAAACCAGAGATGGCAGGTCAGCACTCTCGCATCAGCGTAACCAGTAAATCTTCGATTCTCCAATCAAGACCAGACGACTCGTTCAAACCAAACTCGATCGTGCATGGTGCGGCCATACGTGCAAAGGCGCTATAGGCGCGTACTCATGAATTTCGGCCGTATCCGCTTTGCCTTTAAAGCGCGTTTGTCGGGATTGGCACCTTGGGAACAGCAATCATTGGGATCACATTTTTTTGGTGAGAGTGCGAATCTTGGTCGCCTGAGTGCCTTTTTGTTGGTCGTCATCGGCCTGATCGGCCTAATGCTCTTTTCCGAATATCATCACCGGCATGACTACGTCTGAAATCGAAGCCTTACTGAGACTTTGTCTTCAAAACGTGGTCTCTCCAGAAATCAAAACAGCGCGCGAGCGAGATAGCTTGTCTCTGGGCGCCGCTACGCCAGGGCTGCTTCACAGCTTGAGGCTGTAGTCTGCGAGCGCCTGGTGCAGGCGGCTGCGGCCCTTGCACGAGACTGTCGCACCTGGTCGGCTATAGATTTGAAGCCAGCCCTCATCAGACGTCAGCGCCGGAGCCAGGCGCTCAGGGTGCAGGTCCGGCTGGCCTCGGCTGCAATGTCGACGTCCCGCTATCTGGGAGCGCCCCTACCAGATTCAGGAGGCGATCAGCCTAACGCGTGGCGTTATGCTGGCGCCACTCGGATTTAGGCATCTGTCTCAGTCTTTGAGCAGTTCTATACGATCCGGTTTGCCGTGAACTATCCCATCAACTGACCCGCGCTCTTGAAGCTCTGATCGGTTGGCCGCCCGCCACAACAATGAGATCCCAGATATCCGCGGGGTATCAGGAGGAAAGAAGTATATGAGACTGTCGGCTGCCTATGTCGCCGTCATGGCAATCCACTTGGGTGCAACACCGTTTGCCGCGCCGACGCCCGTCGTGGCACAGGAAATTTCAGGGGACGTCATCAAGATTGGCGTCATGAACGACCAGACTGGCCCCTATTCTGACAATTGCGGGCCAGGTTCGGTTGTTGCCGCGCGATTAGCCATTAGCGACTTTAGTGGGGCTATCAACGGTAAGAAGATCGAGCTCATCGTGGCTGACGATCAGAACAAGTCAGACATCGGCGTCGCCATTGCGTTGCGCTGGCTGGACAACGAGGGGGTTGACGCGATCGTCGGCTGTTCTGCGTCGTCAATCGCCCTCGGTGTGCAAGACCTCATGAAGAACCGGAAGAAGCCATATCTTTTGGCTGGTACGGCGGCCTCGATACTCACCAATGAAAAATGCTCTCCAATGACAACGCAGTGGGCGATGGATACCTATGCGCTGGCCAAGGCGACGGTGAAATCGCTGATGGCTCGGAGACTGGATAGCTGGTTCTTTGTCACCGTCGACTACTCCTTCGGCAAAGTCTGGCAGGCCGATGCGACGAACTTTATCAAGTCCGATGGCGGCAAAGTCGTCGGATCCATCCTGCATCCACTCAATTCCTCCGATTTCTCGTCCGCTCTCCTGACAGCCCAATCGAGCGGTGCAAAGGTCATCGCATTAGCCAATTCGGGGGCGGACGTTGCCAACGCTCTGAAGCAGGCTCAGGAATTCGGGCTCGCGCAGAAGCAGCAGCTTGCCCCACTCGGGTTGATGATCAGTCAGACGCACGGCATCGGCCTGCAGGCGCTACAGAATGTGCATCTGACCATCTCGTTTTACTGGGATATGACGAACGAGACGCGGGCCTTCGCGAACCGTTACAAGGTGGCGTTCGATGGCCGGATGCCAAACGAGGCGCACGCGAGCACCTACAGTGCCGTCACGCACTATCTCAAGGCGATTGCCGCGACACAGACCGACGAAGGCGAGGCGGTGGTGCGACAGATGAAGAGCTCGCCCATCAACGATTTTGAGATGAAGAATGTTAGCATCCGCGCCGACGGTCAGGTCATGCGGCCACTCTACGCCGCGCGCATAAAGGCGCCGGCCGAGTCGAAATATCCTTATGACTACTACGAGATCATGGGGGCTATTCCGGCCAAGGATGCTTGGAGGCCAGCCGCGGAGAGCGCCTGCAATCTCCTGAAGACGCAGTAAGCGGACCGGCGGGCCGGCCCGACCTTCACTGTCTCGCGTGGCCTAGTCCTCGCGAGATGATGTGAAGTAAGCGTAACTGAAACCCCGCTGAGGCGGCTCCAAGCAAGCAGGATATCGACGACAGCCGCCCAGTTGGGTCGAAGGTCCGGTAAGTTAGGCACAGACAATCGTGGGACGATTCTAATGAGTGATCTTGTTGTGATCGCGTTTCCATCGGAAGCAAAAGCGGAAGACGTGCAACATTTGACCGATGTCGGTATTGACGACAGGTGGATGAAGGCGACCGCCGCGGCCATTGAATCTGGAAGGCAGCGCTCTTTGCGTTGGTGCGCAAGGTCACCGCTGATAAGTTGCTTGAGAGCCTTAAAGGTGAGGGGCGGGACGCCCCTAGAAACCCCTCTCGATCACACCAAGGAGGCCGGCACTGCAAGCGGCCCTGGCTGGCGTCCAAGCCGCCATTCCTTCGCCGCCGAATCCTTAGAACATATGACGAAAGGCTCGGCCAATCTTGGATGGGCAGCGCATGGTAACGTCTGACTGATCAGTCATATGAAGCAGATCACCGAGGTCACGTCGGAGACTGCTGCTTGCGCAGCAGCCGTTTACCTTGATCGTCGTCACCTTTATCGCCGACTTCCTCCTGAATCTCAGCCATTGCCCATTCGCTGATCGCACGCGCGATCAACCCAGCTCTTGAGTAAGCCCTATCTAACGTTAGCAGCGTGGCTCTGTAGCTCGCAGACCTGGCGTCATCCAGAAGTCGCTGCTTTCCGCAGGAAGCTGATTCAACGTCGTCGTGCCCACCATGGCCGGGGTCCCTACACGGCCGCGTGATTTCATGCAGGAACCCGGATGGCAAACACCCTGATGCAAGCGTAAAGCGGTCGGATGAGCTCGCCCGGTCTTTTCATACCCATTCTTTGCGGAACACTCGCGGCGGTCAGCTGGAGCATCGGCAACGTTCTGTCCAAGGCCGCGCTCTGCTGCATCGAACCGCTCTCGCTTCTGACAGGGCAGTTGGCTGTTAGTGCCGCGAGCCTGACCGCGCTATCCATCTGGTCAGGAGCGCCGCCTCGCTTGAGCGATTGGCGTGCCGGCCTTCCCGGCATTCTGCAGCCGGCACTTGCGTCTGGTTTGTCCATCTTCGGCCTGACGATGCTGCCGGCGTCAGTAGAAGCGATGCTGTTCGCCGTTGAAACGCCAATGATCATACTCCTTGCATGGTTGATACTTGGCGAGATCCCCAACCGTGTTATCGGCTTGCTCTGCTTGTTGGCCGTTTCCGGAGTCGGCCTTTTGAGCTGGACCTCTGAATCTGATCCTCACGCGACGCGGGGCCTGGGAGTCGCTCTCGTTCTCGCCGGTGTTCTATTCGCCTCGCTCTACAGCATCGCAGTCCGTTTGATGTCGCATAGCATCGATGCATTGCGCCTTACGACGGCAAGCCAGATTGTTGCGTTTGCAGTAGTCGTATTTGTGTGGATTGGCATTCGTCCAATGCCGACGCTCTCTCTGATCATCGCCGATATTGTTCCGGTGGTCGCATCCGGATTGCTGCTTCTTTCAATCCCATTTCTCCTCTACGGGGTTGCGCTGGAGCGAATGAGCGCGACCGCCGCCGCGCTGCTGCTGCCGCTAGTTCCCATGTTTACATCTATTTTCGCATCCCTTTTTCTTCAGGAAACCCTGACCGCAACACAGTGGCTCGGGGCCATCGCGGTACTTGTATCGGCGCTTGGAATGCCCTTGGCCTGGCGTTCCCAACCACACGCATGAATTGGATCAATCTGGCGCAGGCGACGTTGCCTAACCCAGGCCAGTTTCGCAATGAGTCGGTGTCCGCGCTCTTTCAGAGGGCTGCCGACGTGGCTGGCTTCCGCACGCGCAACAAGAAGAATCTTCAGTTGCAGACTTGCTATGTCAGTACAAGGAAATCGTTCGCTTTGCCTCCGGATACCGATCGTGGTCGATGAACTCTCCGATATCGAGTAGCTGCGGAGCCTGTTGTTGAACCGGTGCTCACCCGCTGACGGGGCGCAAGTTCAGGTGCCGCGACGCAAGCACTGTCGCGGTGGGTCCGCGGGAACCAGGTATGAAACATTTAGGGTCCGGCCGAACGTGAGAAACGTCTCCTCAGCCCTCACCGATGTCGGCCCGGCTGCTGCGAAGACTTCGGGCAAGGCGGGATACTCCGGCCACGAGCTGGGCTGCTCTGTCAGCCCCGATCGCGTCAAGAGACCAGAATGCTGGAGGCGCTGGCAAGCGTTGGGTGCTGGGCGGCAACGAGTTTTGAAGCTTCCCGAACAAGTCGCTTCAAGACACGTTCGCAGATCTTCTGTCGCCGGAAATACATTCGCGACTTCTCGCGTCGTGAGTGAGCGCCAAATGGCGCACCGTGACTGCCAGCAAATGAATCATAGCGCAGTATGAGTCGGCTGCATTCATTCTTCGAGCCATGAAGGGCAGTTATCACCGCGCTTTCCGGCGGCGGCTTAAGCGATCGCACATCATATCGGGAGCTGGTCCGATCGACACGCGCACTGTGCGAGATCGCACGACTTCTGTCTGCTTTGAGACAGCTGACGTTAGCTACCAATCGTTCTGGCGAAATAACGCCTTGAGGCGCGTTGGTCGCAGTCGGCATGGCGCTTGCTACTGAGATACGGCAAACACGGGCCACATCTCTGTGCTGTAGCTCAATATCATTGATGATACAAACGGGAGACTTCAGTGATTGCGCCGCTTCGACGAAAATGGAGTCCGGCAGACCTATTTAGCGATCTGACTCCGGTGATGTTCACCGCCGAAGCATCAGTTCTGCGCGCACGCCGGAACAAGTTGTGGCCGGAACTCTACACGGAATATGACGCGCGGCATCTGAAAAAGGAACTGTTGACCCGTAATCTGATCACGACCGAGGAAGCCGCGGCATTTTTTGATGCCTGGGCCGCGGACGAAGAGCGTCACACCGATGGTTTCATTCAAGTCATGAAACTCGTCGCGGACGAGTCCGAGAAGGATCTCTGGGAGAGATTGGAGGCTCGACCACATAATTTTAGTTCAATAGATGGGTATCTGAAAGACGAATTCTCGCTGATGGTTATGATCGCTTTTGATGAAATGTGCACCTGCCGCGCCTATGCCGCCGATAGAAGTTTTTATGCCGGACTGGGTAGCAATCAATTTCTTCGTTGGCTGAGGGAAGTAACTGTGGACGAGGCGGTTCACTCGATAAACGCGGTGAATGTTATTCGCGCCCGCTACCACGATCGCATCCACGACGTCGGTGTGATCCTCGAAAGTCTACCGAGCAGTGTCGCCGACGAGTCGTGCTACCGCGGCACCTTTGTTCTGGATTATTTCGGTGAGAAGTATACCAACGAGATGCTTGCCAATTGCCGTGCGGTGATCATGAAGAACGTCGCCGTACCGTGCGATACCCCAGGAAGGGAGTGACCCACAACCGACGGCGCTGCTGCTGCGGAATGCCGGCGTGGGGTTGCCAAGGCCGGTTGCCTGCTCCTACGTGCCAGCAGCGGCGCAGTCACCACCACCATCACGACCCTCATCGCAGCAGGTTCTGGCAGCATGGGAATGAAACCAAGGGAGCAGTCAGATTGAGCGCACGAGACAGAGGTCATCGCCGCGTCGAACTGAAGCTTGAAGGGACGAACCATTTGTGTTGCTGATGAAGGCCTCGTCGCATGTATGACGTAATTGGTATCGGAATTGGTCCGTTTAATCTCAGCCTTGCCGCTCTCATAAAACCGACCGGACTACGGTGTCTGTTCATTGACGATAAGCCGAGTTTTGCCTGGCACGCCGGAATGGCATTTTCGAGCGCTAGGTTACAAGTGTCACATCTCAAAGACTGTGTGTCGCTCGTAGACCCAACCAGTTCGTTTTCATTTCTCAACTTTTTGCTGCAAAATGGCCGGCTCCACGCATTCGTCAATCGACGGTCCGGCGGGGTCTCTCGCAAGGAGTTTGCTCAGTATTACGCCTGGGTGGCAGACCAGCTTCCGTATCTTAGATTTGGGCAAAAGGCACTGGATGTGCACCCCGAAATATCACATTTCCGTATCACCACCGGTGAGGCGGACTATCGGGCCCGACATGTCGTACTTGGGGTTGGAATCCGTCCCGACGTGCCCGATTGCGTGCGGCCCTTGTTGGGCGAACGCGTTTATCACGTAGCAGACTATCTGAATAGGGCGCCACCGGCCGCAGGAGAACGAATCTTGCTCGTCGGCGGAGGTCAAAGCGGCAGCGAGGTGATGGAACAGCTGCTCGCGGGCCCACCCCTGAATCAGATACTTTGGGTTACGCCGCAGGACAATCTTGAACCGATGGATGACTGCGCATTCACCAACGAGTATTACACGCCTGCCTATTTCCGCCACTTTCAAGCTCGGGCGCTCTCACGTCGGCGCGAATGGGTGGAGGATAACAGGCTGAGCAGCGACGGCGTGGCGCTGGATCTCGCAAATCAGCTGTTCTACCAAATCTATGAACGTCGCTTCGTCGAGAGTGAGAACAACGGCGTCCGGTTGATCGTCGGTGCTTGCCTCGAAGGCCTGCGGCAGAACGGAGCGGGGTTCGAAGCTACCCTCAAGTGTACCCAGACCGCTGCAACGCACAGGGCGCCGGTCGACTGTGTGATCTTGGCCACCGGTTTTGTTCCCAACACGCCGCCATTCCTCGACCGCATCATGCAGCTGGCCTGCATTGAGGATAGTTTGCCTAGGATCAGAGCGGACTGTTCGCTCGAAAGCCGGATAGCCCTGCCAGGCAAGATCTACTTGCAGAACAGAACACGCATTCAGCATGGTTTGCAGAACGCGAATCTGTCGCTCGTCGCCTATCGCAACGCAACGATCGTCAACAGCATCATGGGAAAGGAGTTCTATCCGGTGGACATGGATCTACCGATTTTGTCGCGCGTGGCTGAACTGGAGGAAGAGTGATGAGAAAGCTGCGCGATAACATCGTGGCACGCAATTTTAGGGCCTCTAAGTTCGCTCTCGAGAGTGGCGAGTCCACGCCTTTAGGCTGCCATGCCGACAATGAGATGTTGGTCGTGTTCTCCGGCACCGGCGAGCTCACCTATGGCGACGGGTCGCTCTCCACCACGCTGCTCAGCCCCGGAGACATGCTGCTGATGTCTCCCTTCACCGCCCATCGAATCAAGAACAATGGGGCTAAACCCCTGGTCATGGGAAATGTGTGGTGGGAAGACCAGCAGACCGTTGAGGAAAGCGTCAAAGCACCCGTCAGGACGCCACGTACGCGCCTCGTTGTGCCGAGCTTTACGACACCCAACGGGCGTATGCATCTTGGCCATCTGGCGGGGCCAGTCGTCGCCGCCGACGTATTTACGCGGGCCCAAAAGACGCTCAGGATCGACTGTTACCAGCTTTGTGGGACATTGGGTTTTCAGACGCATGTGGCGATCACCGCTGCGCGCGAAGGGCGGAGCTACCGCGAAACCTCGCGAGCCTACTCGGATGATTTCCTCGCTAATTACCGTCTGCTGGGGGTAGACTTCGATGTGTTCGCGACGCTCGACGAATTGCCCCGTTTCGAACGGGTCGCTCGCGAGTTCTTAACCGCGCTAGACGCCGGCGGCCATCTTATCGAGAAAACCGCCCTCGTTCCGTATTGTGAGCACGGGCACGGATACTTGTTCGAAGCCAATGTGCGCGGCTTCTGTCCGCACTGCGGCGAAGGGATCAGCTCGGAATGCGAGAACTGCGGGCTGTTCGTGCCGGATGAAGAGCTGGTGGATCCGGTCTGTAATCACTGCAACCGGCTGGCAGCGTGGCGGCCGCTGAAGCGCATGTTCGTGCCGTTGGAGCCGCATCGCGCCGTACTCGAGCGGTACCTAATGTCGGGGGCCTACGTCGGCAAAATGGCGGATTTCGTCGCCCGGGTGTTGCAGCATAAGCTGCCGAACGTTCCGCTCGGAATCTGTTCATCGGACGGACTTGCTCTCCCGTTGCGCGGGCAAGAGGACCAGAAGCTCTATTCGGCCGTCGAGCTCGTCCCCCGCCTCTTGACGGCACAGGATATTCTTGTCTCCCGTGCGGGGCTCGGCTCGGACGAGGTCGAGCTTGCGCTCTTCTTTGGCTCCGACAACGCGTATCTGCGCTGCGTCACCTTCCCAATCCTGCTCCACCTGCATGACGCCGGCAGGTTTCGCATCGTGGGATTTTTTGGCAACGAATTCTACCAGCTTGACGGCCGCAAGCTCTCCACCTCGCGGGGCCATGTCATCTACGCCGATGATCTCACCCGCCGGGGAATTTCCCCCGACTGGCTGCGCCTATATGTTTGCCATACGCGCCCAGCGGTTGCCCCAACGAGCTTTAGCTTTCCCGAAGCCTTCGATTGGGTCGAACGGCGCCGCAGCCGACTCGCATCCGTCATTCATCAAATCAGCCACGCGGTCGAAACGCGTCACCGCGGGACGGTGCCGGAAGCCGGCACTTGGGAACGCTCGCATCGCGCATTCTATCAGCAGCTTTGCGAGCGTCAGCAAGAGGGCTGGCGGCTATTCTTGGTCGAAGGATTCGACCCGCGGCAGATCGCGGAGCTAATCGACCGCTTGCTTCACGACCTTGATGGATTCGCGATAGAATCGCTGGACCCGCGCTATCACCCCAGCATCGAGCGCACCGCCTGCGCACTCAGCGTTGCCGGCTTGCGGCTGTGGGCGACGCTTGCCTGGCCGATGATGCCCGGGCTCTGCACCGCACTCCTGGCGCGCCTCGGCATCCGGCATGCGCCATCTCTGAGCCGCGTCTTGCAATGGGTTCCGGCCGGGCGTTCCTTCGACACCAGAGGCTGGGCCGCATGACCAAGTTTCTTCTCTATATCAATTATCGCCGGCTCATACGAGAAAGCATTCGTGCATTCGAAGCGGCGCATCGGCTCGGATACCGCGTCGCTGTGCTCGGTCAGCCGCTGCCGCCTGAGCTTGCCTGCTACGTCGACGAGTGGCGCCAATGCAATCCCGCGAGCCTTGGCTCGCTCGAGGGCGCCGTCGAGGAGCTCAGAAACTGCATCCAAATTGCCGGTGTAGTCTGCTTTACGGAAACTGCTGTCGAAGCCTGCGCCATCGTTGCCGCGAAATTGGGGCTGCCCGGGTTGCCGCACGCATCCGTATCGGCGGTGCGGGACAAATCGATACTGCGCGGGCGAACCCAGCCGGTTTCCGGCCTCACGTACCGCCTTTTGCAGAACGATAGCGATCTAAAAGACTTCATCCGCTTGGCGGGGCTCCCGGTCGTCGTGAAACCGGTGAATGCCTCGGGCAGCACCGGAATCTATCTCATTCGCGAGTCTGCCGACTTGGACGTCTTTCATTCCACCAGCAACAAGATCGGCAATCCGACGTACGACCCGACTTTGCGCCGGGAAACGCTCACGTTCCTGGCCGAACGTTACATCGGCGGGCAGGAGGTAAGTGTGGAAGGATACGTCTCCCACGGTGAAGTCACCATTGTCGGAATCACGCACAAGCTCACCTCGGATCCCTATTGCCTGGAGATACAGCATATTTTCCCTGCCGACCTCGACGGTGAGATGCGTAACATGATTGAAAAAACGGCCAAAGACTACGTGCTGGCGCTGCGCCTCGACAATGCATCCTTCCACCTCGAAGGCAAGTACGACGGCCCCCAGTTCACGCTCATTGAGGTCGCTGCCCGGCCGGGCGGGGATTACATCGCGTCGCATCTTGTCCCGCTTGCGTTGGGCTATGACTTCTACGAAAATCTTGCTCGCATCGCGGTGGGCAGGGCGCCTCTGCCCCCTCCCGCGCCGCAGCGGGTGGCGGGAATCCATTACGTCTTGGCCAAACACGAGGGGCGGCTGATCGGCTACCGCGGCCTCGAGGCGGTTCTTGATCACCCTTGGGTCGAGCAGGCGATCCTCGAAACGTCGGTCGGTACACACATTGTGCTCCCGCCGAACGATTTCCGGCTTCAACGTCTGATCGCGGTGATCAGCACCGCGCCGAGCCAAGCATTGCTCGCGAAACACCTCGATTGGGTATCTAAGACGATCACCCCGGTCTTTGCCCGCAGTTGAAACATGCAGGCGGACGTCATAGGCGCTGGTGCGATGGGTAGGGGAATGGCGGCGCTGCTGCGCGAAGCCTTCCCGCGGTGGACGGTCCGTCTCATCGATCGCGATATGAGGGCGCTCGCGGCTGCGCGCGAGACATGGAAATGTGAGATCTTGTGCACCGACCAGCCGCAGCAGGCAGAACTCGCCCCCATCGTGGTCTGTGCCGCCACTTGGCCGGTCGCACTGGGCGTGATCGAGAGCCTAGCGAGCCGCGCTGCACGTGGTTTGCTCGTGAGCATCAGCCGGCCTACTGCCGAGGACGTACAACGCGTACAGCAGGCGCTGATCCAAGCTCCACGTCTTGCGGCGGTTCTGCCCTGCGGGCTGGAACCGGGGCTGACGGAGATCCTGGCCGGCTACCTGCTGGAATCCGCTGAGGAGGTGCAGTCTCTTCGTATCTGCTGCGGAGGAATCGTCGTACCACGCCCGGCTAATCCTCTCGGCTACAAACGGCTCTTCGGCACTTCCCACCTCCCCCTCGCCAAGCGCGACGCCTATTGCATCCGCGATGGCGCCCTCTGCGTCGTTCCCCGGTTTTCCGATGTTCAACAGCTCGCTTGGCCGGGCATCGGGGTGCTCGAGCACTGGCATGACGGGATGCAGCCGCGGCTCTCGGAGCATCCGAAATTGTCGCGGCCAGGTGTCGATGTCGACCAACGCACATTGCGTTGGACCAGATATGTCGAACTGGTCGCATTGCTCCATCAACTCGGCGTCTTGGCCGAGGATGCCGTGGACGAAAATACGGGCCTCACTCCAAAGCAGCTTTTCGAGCGGGCCACCCAGCGCACTTTCGGTTTGGCGGAGAACGAACAGACAAAGACGCTTCTGGCAATCGATCTCGCCGGAAGCCGGCACGGGCGCCCCTCTGTGCAGAGTTTGCGGCTCACCTTCACCGACCGGCCCGATGTGCGCTCGATGGCCCTGGCCACCTGTTTGCCCGTCGTGTTCCTCGTCAACTGGCTGACGGGTAGCGGAAAAGCCGTTGGCGGACTCCACTATCCGGAGACCATTATCACCCCGCAGATGGCGCCAGTCATGCTCGACTGGCTCGGGCGTCGAGGTGTCGAGATAACAATGGACAGATGCGATGACGATGCGCCAGAACGAACTGCTGGTCTTGGGCGGAGTGAGCGAGATTCAGTCCCGCCACCTCTATGATCAGGCACGGGCGCAAGGGTTGCGGGTGGTGTTGACGGACACGCCCAAGCGTCTCGAACAGGCCAGTCAATTGCATGATCTCGCAGACGAGGTCCATCCCCTCGACTTCGAGGATGTGAGCGCCTGTCTCATGTGGGTTGGCAGATATTCCCGACGGGAGCTTCTTGCCGGAGTATTCAGCTTCAAAGAAAAAGCGCAGCCGGCGATCGCCGCGCTCGTTCGTCGCTTTGGATTCAAGGGCCCCAGCGAGCGTGCGCATGAGTGCACCACCAACAAGTTTGTCTGCCGCGAGACGTTACGGGCGGCCGGATTTGCCCAGCCGGAATCCAGGCTGTGCCGATCCGGCGAGGCGATCGATCAGGCGTTTGCCGAGCTCTCGCGCCGGCATCGCAAGCTCATTCTTAAGCCGATGATCGGGTACGGCAGCGAGAACGTCTTTCTGCTGGATAGCGCGGCGGCTCTTGCCACTGCGCTTGCGCAAGTCAGGCCGGCAAGCGAACGGCCCTTCCTGCTTGAATCGTTCGTCCAGGGCCGGGAGTTCAGCGCGGAGGGTTTGTGTGTCCGTGGCTTGCCGATGGTCTTGAGCTTGACGCAGAAATATTTGATCGGCGGTCGCAATTTCGTCGAGTGCGGCCATGTCGCGCCGGCTGATCTTGCGCCTGCTTTGCGTGAGCGCGCGATCACCTTCGTGCAGAGCGCCGTGCATGCCGTCGGTCTGACTTTCGGCATGTTTCATGCGGAGTTCTGGGCTTGCGATACCGGCGAGATCGTCATGGGGGAAATTCACTCCCGTCCCGGCGGCGATTACATTACGCACCTGACGCAGCACGTGACCGGGATCGCTTATTACGGCAGTGTGTTTGCCCAGATGCTGTGCGCTGACGCTGGCGTGGTGAGGCTTCCTGCGGCCAACTGCAGCGCCGCTGGCATCCGATACTTCGTGCCGCCCGCCGGCAGGGTGAAGGAAATCACCGGATATGATCGTCTGCCCGAAATGCCAGGCTATGCCGGTGCCGCACTGTCGATCAAGGTCGGTGACACCGTGATGCCCGTCCGCCACTCGTTCGACCGCGTTGGTCATGTCCTTGCCACCGGGGCGAGCGCCACCGAAGTCAAGCACCGGCTCGAGCGCATGATCATGGCGGTCGCCATCACCGTTCAGTGATGAAAAGCCTGCGCGCAACCATGCCCCGACTGAACCCCGCGCAGCGTATGTTCTGGAACGTGTTCGCTCAGAACTTTCTCAACAATTACGGCTACTTTGCGCCGCTCTCCGCACTCGGCCTCTATTTCCTCGACCGATCGCTCTCGGCGGCTCAGGTCGGTACTCTGTTGCTGCTCCTGTCCGTTTCGGGACGAGCCTCACGCGCCTTGTTCGCTCCACTGCTGGACCGCATTCCCACGCGCCATGCCTTGACGACAACCTATCTCATGATGGGGGCGGGCTATATCATCGTGGCGGAGAGCTCCGCGTTCGTCGGGGCCGCGCTAGGACTGTTTCTGGTCGGCACCGCTTACGGATCCTGCAGCTTGCTGCTGCGCGTGATTGCGGTCCGCCTGTGCCAGGGTCAATCTCTCCGTTTGATGCTGGTGAAGCTCGCCGTTGGGACGAATATCGCTGCCACGCTCGGACCGTTGCTCTCAAGCCTGCTGTACGTGCAAATGGCACCAAATGCCCCCTTCCTCGTCACCGGCTTGGTGATGGTCGCGGGTGGCTTGGTCTACCATGCCTTTTTGGGGAACGGGCTGCCGGCACTAGATCGCGGCGGCAACTGGTGGAAGTCGCTGGCGTACAGCGCAAAACGGTCCGACCTCCGCTTGGTATTCGTCGCGACTGCCTTCACGTGGTTCGCCCTGGCGCAGATTTTTTCATTTGCGCCGATCGTACTAGGCCGCTTGCTGGCCGGCCCGGAAATCGTTTGGACGATTGCCGCCCTCAATGCCGCCTTGGTGGTCGGGGCATCGATGCCGCTGATGAAGAGGCTCGAGCGCGCGCATGTCGGCGCTGTCGAGTCGCTGATCTTGTCGGCGGTCCTGGTCCTGGCGTGTTTCGCGCTGCTATCAGCGTTCGTGAACCTGTTCACGCTCTACCTCGCCGTCGCATTGTTGACGGTCGTGGAGATTATCGCCCTGCCATCGTTGTCGGTGTTGCTTGTCCAAAATACCCCGGGAAGGGATCACCTCGCCTTGCTAGGCATCAACGCCGTCGGTATGGGTCTGGGAGAAGCACTCGGCAACTTTGTTGGCGCTGTGCTCGGCGGCGCGGAGGTTCACAACACGTTCGTCTTCGTAGGAATTGCCGCCCTTTATGGCCTGGGCGCGATTTGGCTGCACCGTTTTCGAAGCAAGATGCTGGCATGGTAGCCGGAAGGCCACGTAGGATGGCCGCATCATCGATGAGATGACTGTCGTCCACAGAGGGAATACGACATCGAGCCACGGCGTAAGCGGGAGCATTGGGCGCACGATGCTCACGAACGACCGTCAAATCCATCATCTGGTCATCCGGCAATAACGCTTTGCAAAAAACTATAAAAAGCCCACAATTTCGAGGAGTCCTTCAGCTTCAGCCGGGAGACTTCTATGCCACTCGATACCGCACCGAGCGATCCTACCCCGATCCCTTATGACCGCGAGCATGCTGTCACCTAGATGCGTTTGCTGGGTGCAGACGCAGAAGGCGCAGATTGGCGAGAAGTCGCGGAAATCGTGCTGCACATCGATTCCAAACGCGAGCCGGAGCGCACCCGCCGCGCTTATGAGAGCCATCTGGTCGTGATGGAAGCGCTGGAACAGGTGCTGCATGATCAACGGCCGATCCATGGCGGTGGAATCGTACATCATAGCGAGCGTCGCCGCCAATACGGCTCAATCAAATACACCGCACTGTCGAAACCCTCCGTCCGCAGGTCGGATATTCCTGTCAAGATGCTCTCGCCGGAGATCATCGACGTTCTCAACGAAGCCGAGGCACTTCACCTGCGCGCGCGATGGCGGAACTTCGATGGCCACCTGCATTACCTCATCACTCAGATCCAGGAAGCCAACATACCGGTGAGTAGTTCCAGCGGTTACGGAGGCAGACATTAGCATCATCCGCAATATGACCGGATCCGCGAACGGCTGGGACAAAACGACAGTGGGAAGCTTCTTCTCTCCGGATTGCAATGCAAACGGTGTCGGCGGTTTGGGCGGCCGTTTTGCGGACCGGTTGTTTGAGTTTGGCGAAGACCTGCTGCCTTCGACCTCCGGCAATCGGCTGATGCCGTGGCGCTAAAGACAGCGATGCAGGGATGACCGCGTCAGATGCGGGATGGTCGGCTGCAGCGCATAGAGGCAATCGTCGAGCGGCAGCAGCGTATGCCGCCGGAAAGCGACGATGATCGCCTCCTCCTCGATGGAAAGTACGGTCGATTTGGCTTCCTTCGGGCCTGTCGGGAGATCGGCGACGGTCTCACGCTGCTTCCACTTCGCGACAGTCCTCTGGTTGATCCCGTAGCGCTTGGCGAACGCTCCCAGGCTCTCTTGACGATTTTGTACTGCTCGACGGACTGCCTCCGTCGTGCTGGCGCAGCCGTGTAAAACCTGTCCCATAGCGCATCCTTCGAATCATGCGATAAGAATGCACCATCAAAGCCTAGGACTTAACACCTTAGCTTCGCGCAGGATGTGGCGCTTCGCGATCAGCCGCTCGAGCCGGCGGGCAGGCGTGGCCGGGCTTATTTGTGAGACGGTATTATGAGACGATACGAGAAGATCACAAATGATAAATTGCTTATTTTTCAAAGTGTTGCTGGTTCCGCGCCCGTCGTGCGCCGATCGTGAAAAGTATGAGTTTGGGGGCCTCGACAGCGTGCGGCCCGCAGACTATACAAGAACATAGAGAGAACTGTTCCTCAAGGTTGCAGCCTGTCCACCCTACACCTCACACAACTGTAATCTCCGGCAGATCATGAGTTTAGAGACCGGCTTGATGCATCCTTCGGGATGAAGTCGGTCCAAGGAGCAGTATCCATTGTCCTTGTTCCGCCATTTGCATGACGACGCTTTTTTGGCCTTTTCACGCGATCACAAGCACCTCTACGCGGCGTGTCTCCTTGATCTGCATGAGCGCTTCTTTTCGGGCGCGCCGGCGTTTCCGACGCCGCAGCAGGTTGTCCACGCCATCTACGACGTCATGCGCGCGAACCCCGCGTTGTGGAACGAAGGCGATGATTTTGGCAGCCTGCCCGAAATAATCTCAGCCGGACGCCGCCGCATCCGCAAGGTGGATATCGCGCTCGCGTCAGAGAAGGGCGACAAAGCGCTCGCCCTGGCACGGCAGCTCTACGCGCGTCTGCTCGCCTGGGGATGGCTCGAAGAGGAGGAATACGGGCTGCGGGTCACCGTGGACATGGCAATGGGGCCTCTCTTGGTCATCCAGCGGCTGGCCAGCCTCAACAAGGATCTCTCGCAGCGGTTCGGCGGACTGATCGTCCAGATCCGCCTGAATCTTGAGGCCGTCGAAAAGCTGACGCCCGAGATCACCGACCGCAAGCAGCGCGAAGCCGCACTCGCAGTCCGCGAGGCGCGCAACCAGGCCGACCAGTTCACCAAAAGCCTGCGGGCCATCCTCGCCGACCTCAAGCGGATCCGACGGACGGTTATGGAGTCGAAGACCGTGGGCACTCGCCTAGAGGCCTTCTTCGAAGAGTTCGTCGACCAGCTCTTATTGAAGGATTTCGAGTCCATCCTGACCGTCAACCATCCGTACCGGTTCCGCGACGCCATCGTCGACCTCGCCCGGAGGATCTCCTACACCCCCGAAACCATGCAGGTACTCGCCGAGGAATACGCGGCAGCCAGCATGGCCTCCGATGTCGAAGACGGACGGATGGCGGCCGCGGACGACCTGTTGGCCATCGAAAGTATCTTCGAGCAGATCGGCGAGATGTTCGAGCGGATCGAGACCTTCCGTAGACAGCTCGAGGCGCGCGTCCGCAACACGATCAAATACGCCGAACGCGGAGCGCAGGGGCTCGTCGGTCGGGCCGGCGACCTGGTGCGGCGCCTCGACGCCCTGCTGCGCGACGGCAGGCACAACAAGGCGACCGTTGAATGGAGCATCGAGCCGCTGCGGTCACCCTGGTCGGAACATCACCAGGCGCCGGCCAGACAGCCACGCCGGCCCGTCGAGGCGAGGGAGCTCGCCGGGCCGCCGTCGGATCCGATCTACGAACTGCGGAAGACGCTCCGCCTCGAGTACATCGCGCGCATCGCGCCCCGGCCCGAGGACGTCAGACGTTTCCTCGAAGGGCAGGTGCCTCCCTTCGCGACCAAGGAAGCCCGCTTCATGGAGATCGGTACCGTGGACGACTTTCTCGCATTCGACTGCGCGCGCCGCTACGCCCTGACCGGCGAAGTGCCGATGCAGATCGCCGCGGGTTTCGATCTTCAGCCATGCCCCGACACGCCGCCGCACGACAGCGAATGGCTACGGTGCGCCAACTTCGTGGTCCGGCGTTCGGGCGCGCTCCGGAAAGGCAAGACGGCCCATGCTTAGTGAATTCGAGAACATCGAGAGCTCCGCGGGCGCGGAGAAGGCGGCTGATCTCCGGAAAGCGCTGCATTTCCTGCTGCGCCGGCAGTTCGTGTTCGCCGGCGATCCTCGCACGGGGACGGTCTACAACACGATCATGGACGGACGCTTCCGCGACGTGGTGGACGGGTTTTTCGACAGTTGCGGCTATCGGGTCCATCGCGATCCGGAGGCGCAGTGGGCGGGCATCGTCGCAATGGGCGAGGACGTACCGCTGCCCCGGATGAAGCTCGACGAAACCATCGTGATGCTGGTGCTGGCCGCATACTGGCAGCAAGAGGTCAACGTAGGTGCGGTCGAGGATCGGGCGGTCGTGGTGGCCACCTTGAACGATCTCTTCGACCGCTACCGCGAGATGGCGCAGCACAGCGGCGGAGGGGCGATCTCGGCAGCACGGTTCCGCGACATTCTGCGCGAGGCCGCTCAGCGCAGCTTGGTCGAGATCGGCGACTTCGACGACGAGCAGCAGGATTGCGAGGTCACAATCCGCCCGATGATCAAGCTGATCAGCGGCGGTGACGCCCTCCACCGCCTCGAGCGCTACGTCCGCAGCGAGGAGGCCCGCTTCCCGCAGAGCGCGGGAGGTGAGCCATGATGGAACTGCGCCACCTCACGATGGTGAACTGGCATCTGTTCGATGTCGCCGACATCGAAGTGACCGGTCACGTCGGCGTGCTCGGCGAAAACCGGTCCGGCAAATCGACGATCCTCGATATGGCGCAAGTCGTTCTCACGGGCGGCAGCCGGCGCTTCCTGCGCCTGAACGCGGTCGCTGGCGATAGCGGAAGATCGCGCAGCGCCTCGAAGCGCAGCGTCGTCGACTACTGTCTTGGAACTCTCGGCGAGGATCAGCGGCGGCGCGACGAGGCGCGCACCTACATCGCGGTCGGCTTTGAAGACACGAACGGAGAGCGGCCGCCGGTCACCATCGGCATGGCGCTGGAGGCCCGCAAGTCGGACACCAGGGAGACCGTGCTCGCGCTGTTCGTCGCGGTCGGCGCGGTACTGACTTCCAAGGACTTCATTGAGCAGCGCGGAAAGGCGCAGTTTCCTGCGCAATGGGAGGACGTGCGCGCCAGGATCATCGCCGCGGTCGGTGAGGCGAACTTCGTCAATCACCGCGATCGGGCGGGCGATTACGTCCGCGAGTACATGCGCCATCTCCTGCCGCACTCGCCCTACGGCGAGCAAAACGCGAGCGCGCTGCAGAAGTCGATCGTCAACGCCATGACGCTCGACCACAACCAGACGGCCACGCAGTTCGTGCGGAACTACCTCCTCGAGGACAGCCCGATCGGGATCAAGGAACTGCGCGAGTCGATCCAGACCTACCGCAACATCAGCGACACCATCCGGAAGATGCGCCTAAAGCTGGAGGCGCTGAAGCAACTGAGGGAAATCCTCGCCACCCTGGAGGCGACGTTCGAGACCATATTTCGCGAGCAGTGGATCGCTAAACGCGCGGAATGGCTCGCTGCCCGAGCCGCCAACCGGGACTTCAGGAACAAGCTGCGACTAGCGACTGCCCAGCGCGACGCCGCGGCCGGCGAACTCAAGTTCCTGGACGAGGATATCAAGGCGACCGACAACGAGATCGAGCGACTTACGGAGGCTATCGCGGAGCACGACGCCAAGACCGGAAGAAAGTCTCTGCAGCAGACCGCCTCGGTAGCCGAGCAATCCGCGCAGCGCGCGGCATCCGATTTCAAGGCGCGCCTTGAGACCATCCGACGGCTGCAGCCGCTGTGTACAATGGCGGGGCACGGATTTGATGAGCTCATTCCCGCCGTGGAGAGGCTGCTTGCCGCCGCCGGTACGGGCTCCGTCACCTCCGTTTCCGACGAGCTCTCCGCGGCGGAAGCTGCCGCGACGGGCTTGGGAGCGCAGCGGCTCGCGAAAGTCGACGAAGGGCGTCAGACGATCATTGCAGAGGTTTCGAAGCTGCGCAGCCATCGGAACGAGCTGCTCGAGCGGATCCGGCAGCACGCCTCTGGAGGGCCGGGCGCGCATCTGGAGGACGATACGAAACTGCTGTGCCAAAGGCTTCGGCAGAAGGGAATGGCGCCGCGCGTTCTTTGCGAGCTGATCGAAGTCGCCGAACCGGAATGGGCGGGAGCCGCCGAAGCGCTTCTCGGGCGCGACCGGGATGCGGTGTTCGTCGACAGGCCCCAGATCGGGACGGCGACGGCGATCTTCAAGGAAGGACGGCGCGAATTCCGGCGCACGTCCCTTGTGAGTCTCAACAAGCTGGAACAGTTCAGGGCCAAGCCGGAGCGGGGAACGTTTCCTTCGATCTTTCGCTCGCACGATCCGGACGCGCTGTCGTTCATCATGCGCCGGTACGGATCGGTGCGGCTTGCGGACACGCTCGACCAATTCAATAAGCCGGGCCGCGCCATCATGAAGGACGGCCTGTACGACGACGGTCTCGTTCGCACCCATCGGTCGATCGACCCTTCGCAGCACAAGATCGGCAAGGCGGCCCAGGCGAGTGCGCTGCGCGCCCTGCAGGAGCGAGTTGACGATCTGAAGGACTCGCTGGCACAGGCCGCGAAGGAAGCTCAAATCGCCGATGGCGCCTTCATGGCGCTAAAGACCCTCTGCGACGCCCCTGCCGGCGACCTGAAAGCCTGCGCCTCGGCGTTTGCCGCAGCGCAGGCCGAAGCAGCCGATGCGCAAGCGAGGCTCGTGGCGCTCGACAGCGCCGGCGACGGCGGCCTCCGCGACAAGAAGCAGGCCCAGCAGCAACTCAAGCAGAGAAGGTTCGCGGAGCGCAATGCCCAGCAGGACGCCTTCAACAAGCACGACGGCGAGATGAGAACGGCGCAAAGCAGATTGAGCGATGGCGAAAATGTACCCGGCTCCCAGCTCAACCTGAAGATCGCCTGGTCGCTCTTCGCCAAGAACCTGTCGCTCTACGCCGCGGCGAAAGGTCGCCCCGTGCACCGGGCACGCCTCGACGCGCGGCCGCACAAGAACGAGGCCGACCGCCATCGCAGCATCGCCGAGAAGTCCGTCAAGGTTGCCGAGGCCGCGAACGAAAAGCGCAGAGAAATCGAACGGGAAGTGCGCAAATTCCTGGAGGGATATTTCGGGCAGTTCGGCGTCAGCTCCCAGGTCGGCATCGAGAGCGAACCCCTTCAGGAGGTGAAGCCCTGGATGATGCAGTTAATCGAGGACATCGAGTCCAACGAGCTGCGCCAGTACGAACGGCAGGCACGCGAAGCGGCGGAGAAGGCCTCCACGCTGCTGCGCGGCGAGTTCATCAATGCGCTCACGGCCCGGATCGGCAAGATGGAGCGGGAGCTCCAGGCGTTGAACCGCAGCCTCTACGCGCACCCCTTCCACAACGAGCGATATTCTTTCCACCGCACCCAGGTGGTGGAATTCCAGCCGATCCTGAAAATCATCGAGATCGGCAAGACTTCTCCGGAAGCGCTCGACCTGCTGTTCCGCGGCGACGTGCCCGACGATTTCCCGCACAAGGACACGATCCTGGCGCTGGAGGCGCTGCTGGAGGATCCGGACAAGGACTTTACCCAATTCGAGGACTACCGAAATTTCTATACGTTCGAGATTCATATGGAGGACGTCGCGACCGGCCGGTCGACCCGCTGGGAGCAACGGCGCGGCACAGGATCCGGCGCCGAACAGCAGGTGCCGATCTACGTTGCCATCGGCGCCTCGCTCGCGGCTGCCTATGCCAGCGCAGAGCGGCGCGCGGGAAAGCCTGCGGGCTTCGCGCTCGCCATGTTCGACGAGGCTTTCTCCAAGATGGACGGCAAGAACCAGCGGCAGATGATGAGCTTCTACAAGAATCTCGGCTTGCAGTTCGTGATCGCGGCGCCATTCGAGAAGCGGGTCGCAGTGCTGGAGCACATGGATACGATCGTGGAAGTGGATCGCATCGGCGAACAGTCGAGGGCAAGTGTGGTCGCGCTGAAGGAGAAGACCAAGCGCGAACTGATGGCAATCGACCCGGACCTGATGTCCGAAGATGAGCTCGCGGCCTGTCTGGCCGCCGAGTAGCCATGGCGCGGCGCTTCACGGACGCGAACGAACTGCTGAACGACCTTTTGGACCGCTACGAAGGCGGGGCCGTGAGCCCCATCGCCCATCCGGAATACGACGGGTTTCCTTCCGTAGTGGCCGCGGACGCCTTCCTGAAGCAAATCGCGCGCGCCGCGGAGGTCGGCGCCGTCAGTCTCGGAATGGGGCGGGGAGATAGGCGAGATCAGATTGCGCACGTCAGGCTCCGGGCGGCCGACGCGCTCTATCGTCATCTCGGTCGCGTTCCGGCCGTTCGGATCGCGCAAGATGCCGGTACACGCCTCGTCGCCGGCCTTGCTTTGGACAGGCGCCTGGCGGAAGCGGTTCCTTCGATTACGGACGCTTGGGGCAGAGGGAAGAGCTGGCACGGATTCGTCTCGTCCGACGTCGACAAGTTGCGCGACGGGTTCGCTCTCGCCCAGGCGATCTTGGACAAGAAGCATCTCGACGTCGACTACAAGACGTTCTCGCGAAGGACCGTGGGCGACAGCAAGACGCTCGAACGCATTGAAGGCGTCGTCATCCGGCTCCTGAGCGGCATCCTGGAATTTCCTCCCGGCGCCCGGCCTCGCGAGGCACTGCAGACGATCGGACTTGAACGCTTCGCGCCGCCACTCCTGATCGCGGGGCGGATCGATCTCGACGGGGCCGATCTGTCAGGGATTTCTCCGCATTATGTTGGAATCACGCCCAAGGAGGCAGATCGCATCCGCTTTCGGGAGCCACCGGCCTACGTTCTGACGATCGAAAACTTCGCGAGCTTCAACAGGCACATCGCCGAGGCGGACCCGGGTCGGCTTGGAACGACGATGTACGTGGGTGGCTATCCTTCGCTCGCCACCCAGCAGGCGTTAAGGGTGATCGCGACAATGGTGTCCGAACGCACGCCGATCCTCCATTGGTCGGACATCGATCCGGACGGCACCTGGATCTTCAATACCATCGAGCGTGCCGTCGGACGTCCGATCCGCCCACACCTCATGAGCGTCGAAATCGCCGAGCGATCGGGGCAAGTGCCGCAGAAAAAGGCCGCACCGGCGCGATGCCTGCCGGACTCCGGCATCGCAGCAATGGCAGCGTACCTGGCCGAGGAGGGCGCCAAGACGCTTGAGCAGGAGGAGCTCGATCCGATGCTGCCCTTAGATGCCATTACTGCCTGCCGGTAAAGGCGAGCTCAGCAGTCAATTTCGATCGGGAGCGCAGCGATAGCCGACGCCATGCTGCTTTCAACGACTTAGGCGACTCGCATCAAAAGTGTTGGCATCGCGGTCAAGAAGGTCGGCAAACGCGCGAAAGCGCGTCGCGAAGCGCCTCGGCCGTTAAAAGCGTTTCACACATAGCTTGCGTTTGCGAAGTGGTTTGCGCATTCGTGGGTCTGGTTTGGACGAGGTGACCGATCTGACAGCAGAGGTCGGCGATGGAACGCTTCTGGGCAGCGTGGATCCATTGCTTGATCTTGGCGAAGGTCTGCTCGATCAGATTGAGATCGGGGGAGTACGGCGGCAGATACCATAGCCTTGCTCGCCGGCCGCTCTGAGGTATCCGGAATTGATCCATCACCGGCCCGGCTCTTGGGGCGTCCCGAGCATCGGCAAGGCCGGCCTCGACGGTCAATCCACTTGGGACAAGACCGAGCAGGCGGTCTTCAGTTCATTTTTCATCGGAGCGTCAACGGCGGTCGCCGCGGTCGCCGCAATTCGGGCGATCAAGAAATGACCGACGACACCCGCGACCGGGTCATCCGGCTGGAAGCGAATTTGGAACACGCCACCGCAAAAATTGACGACATGCAGGCGAAGGTCAACGCGATGCATGACCTTCTGATGCAGGCGAAGGGAATGCGTTGGCTGATTGTCGGCATGGCTGCGGTCGCGGGCTTCATCGCTTCCTTCGCGTCGAAATACCTGCACCTGCCGCTCTCGAAGTGAGCCGGTACCACTACGTACGGCTTTGCGTACCTGTGGGAGAAAGCCGGTTAAGGCCATTTCCGGGCTTACGGGGAGAGCTTACATTCATCCGCTGCTCATGTTGAGCGCAGAAAAACCTGATCCTCATGGCCTGGCGGCCCTAATGTGGCCGTGTAGTTCACGCCCTTGAGAGGAAAATTTGTCTCCGGCTGAGACGCGCTCGGCAGCAGGTTGTGCAAGCGCATTCCTTCCATGACGTCTTCCGACGCCCATTGGGGGCCGTGCTGGAAGTCCAGGGGGAGGTACATTGATAGATTCGGCAGCGGACCCGGCTCGTAAGCCGACTGATCTGCCGGGGCTGAGCTAGATGACACTCCCAACGGCGCGGGTTCATCATCCAGTAGTCGCTGAAGCTCGCCTGGAGAGAACTGCTTCGGATTGAAAGTAAACTCTTCTGGATCGACGAAGAACGACTGGGCAGGGTGACTGTCCCGTCGTCCCTGAAGCTCCTCGCGGAACCCCTGTTCCAGTCGCTGAAGTTCCAGTGGATCGGTCGGCGGCTCCTCGGCCTCATCATCGAACAGGTGCCAGACCTCCTCGGGAACCCCGTCTAACCTGGGCGACGGGACACCATGGCCCCCGGCTTCCCGAGGGCCGCCCGCACCTGAAACGTGTTCCGCGTTGAGCTCACGAAGCATCCTCAACGCGGTGGGGAGAGCTGGGTCCTTCGGAAACAACTTGCATGCGAACTCGAGTCGCGAACCGTGATCCAGCCCAGATATCGTCCGGCCCTCGCCCTTAAGCGTCTCAGAAAATTTGCAAAGACGACGCTGATAAATAGCAAAGGAACCCGGGGTGAGTCCGCTGGGCTTAGTCAGCCGCTCTATTAGACGGGCGTCTTCCGCTGAGGGGACCGCGCGTTGCCTGCCACCAGCTACATAACCCGGCTCATGATACGCACGAAGGAGTTGCAACGCGGCCTTCATGTTTTGGTCTTCCGGAAAGCAAGCCTTGGCGTGATTGAGTAGGGATTGGTGATCCCTTAGATCAGGCGATTGGCCACGACCGCGGAGATCATTCACCAATCGGCGAAGCGCTGCAGCATAATTAGAGACCGTGCTCGCATTTCGCGAACCCGCATGTTGAGCAATCGCCTTATCGATAAGGTCCCGATCTTCTCTAGAGAGATGGGGATAGTAGCTGCCCATAGGCCCGCCACTGGCGACAGGAGCCGGATCGGGTCGGCGCGCCTCGGCCAAGTGCTGCTCAAAGCCCTCTTGCCCAGCATGGCCCGCCTGCTGCTCTTCCGAGACGGCGTGCTGCACCTGCGGCCAAGATGTTACATTGAATCGATCAAAATCGTGCGGGTCCACGCTAGCCTCATGTCCACAGCTCAACTGAGCTACCTTACTCGGGCAGGCTTACGAGAAGCTGACGAGGCCGTGGCTCGTGAAGCAATGCATCGCCACATCCGCAAAAACGAGACTGCCCCGCGGCTCTCAATGGTCGCGGGGCCTTTTTGGGTTTCAGGACCCGCCTTCGTCGCGGCTAATGAAGCCTTTTGGCAGCTCGGGGGGCGACGACTCGTCATCGCTCTTGTTGCAAAACGGGCACGGCATACCGGCGCCGCCGCAGGTGCACGCATGGGCGCCAAGCCAATGCCGGTCCCGGCCGTCGACACCCAATAGAACCGCCTCGTCATCGATCACAAACGACGTTTTACGGTTCGTAATGCGGCGGCGATGGTCAGCGGGCAGCGGTGCGTCCAGTCGTGACGTTTCGTGTGAGGAGGCGCACGATCTTGCCTTCGCGCCGAACGATCAGGCGATATCCATCGTGCTTGATCTCGTGGAGCCATTCCGGCCGGGCAGGGACTTTGGTTCCGCGCGTAGGGATGCAGGGAAGGTACTTCGGTTTGAGCTCCCAGGTCTGCTGTGATCAGCGGGTGCGTGCGTAGCGGATCGGCATCCAATATTGGCGCATTGCCTCGACGGCTGCAGGGATATCGAGGTGGGCGTTACGCAGGAAGGCGTCGGTCTCGCGGCCTCGTCGGGGCGGTCCGAGGATCGGCCGGCGCTGATCGTCGCAGCAGTGCAGCAGGATAGGCAGAAGGAGGCCATGATTGACGTTGCTGGGATCCAGCAACGGCGCCCATGTCGACAACCTGAGCCGCATCGCGGCATAGAAGCCCTGGCACCAGGGACGCGGATCGATATCGCCATTGACGTCGCGCCGGTGCATCGGCGCAAACTGGCGAGGCGTGGTCGAAAGGGTCTGGCTGATCTCGTTATGACGCAGCGCGATGGCGGAGATCGCCGCGAACTCCGGGGTGCCGCCGTGGTTGAAAGCATCGGCACCGATGGCGAGCAGCGGGCAGATCCAGTCGGGCGGACTCATCGGCACCGGTCCGGCCACGATCGCGGTGGTATAGCCGTCGAGCATGGGGAGACTGGTGGCGGCAGGATGCCGATCGACGCGAGCCTGGAGCCAACGCTCAAGCTCCGCAAGGGGCATCGCGGCTGACGCCATCGACGGCGCTGCTTTATGACGACGCTCCCTCATGCCGCGGCCTGTGCGGTGCGTTGGCGGGCCACCTTCCAGTTCCAGGCGAGCAGCTCGTGCAGCTGGTGGCTCTTGGTTCGCCCGGACACGATGCGCTCCAGCACGTCGGCCAGGTAGGCCTGCGGATCGAGTTCATGAAGTTTTGCCGTTAATGCCGACCGCCGAACTATGCCGAATGGTTTTGAGAGGAGCCGGTCGTTCGCGCGGACTTGCCGCTGGTCGAGCGATCGTCGTCCTGCTTCCATTCGGCATAGTCTGGCATCTTACAGCGCCTCAAGGAAGGCGAGCAGGCGGTCGCTTGCCTGGAAGCGGGTTCGCTTGCGGTGCTCGTACGGCTTGAGCTTAGCGAGGGCCGCTTCCTTGAGTGCGAGATGGGCATGCAGGTAGGTCTGCGTTGTTTCGATCGATTCATGACCGAGCCACAGCGCAATTACGGAGCAATCGACGCCGGCTTCCAGCAGCTCCATCGCAGCGCTGTGCCTGAGCACGTGCGGCGATACCCGCTTGGACGCCAGTGACGGACAGCTCTCGCTGGCGATACGCACATACTTGGCCAGAAGGTATAATCGCGACGTCCGAGCCAAGTCGTGCGATCAGGAGCGGCAAGAATCGCCTCGATCTCGGACCGTGCCAGGAAATGCACCTGGCGTCTGTCGTGACGCTTGCTTGGTATCGCCAAGACGCGCTGGATCAGGGCGCTGTGAGCCGGCTCCTCGAAAGACACGAACCGGAAGAAGGAGCGAATCGCTGTCAGGCGCAAGTTGCGCGTCCTGACGCTGGCGCCCCGCTTCGTCTCGAGATCAGCGAGAAACGCGCTGATGAAGGGCACGTCCAGGTCGTCGAGAGCCAAGGTCGACGGCGAGCTGTTGACCTCAATGAGAGTCTGACGAAGCGTGACTGCAACGGGTACCGCGTAGCGCGGATGGGGTGACCCACACGCCGTCGACCCAGGTCAAAATGCTCGACATGCTTGGGAAGCGCATCGGAAATGATAAGCGCGACGTCTGCGCCGCACCGGCGTTGATCGTCGCGCAGTTTAACCAGCCAATTATCGCTCCAAGCCTTTGTGCACTTGGATTCCCAAAGGATGATTCCAGCGACCGTCCAGTCGAGCCGTTGACCTGCTGGACGACGTCGGCGCCGAGCTCACCCTTTCCCACAGGTTCGATCAGATCCGCGGGAAACCGCCCGCGAAGAAGCTCTTCGAGCTCCAATTCGAGCACCTCGCCTTGGGATTGCTGCGTCGTCTCCGGCCTCATAGTGCAAGTCGCTGCAACACTGTCCCTAGGATCGCAGCCGCCGCCAGCCTATAACGATGCCGCTGGTCGATACGATCATTCCAATGAGCGACAGGAGCAACACCACAAGGTCCCATGCCGGGCGATGGCGCAGCAGCGGCGGAAAATCGAGACTGTGCGGGGCATTGAACAGCCAGCGATATGCCCGGCGGCTATTGTCGATGCGGCCGAGAATGTCGCCATTGCGCGGATCAATGTAGAACCAGCTCTGAGCCGCGTCGTCGAAGCCCACGCGCAAGGTCGGCAGGAGCCGCTCATTGTGATGCGGATACCAATAATCATCGAACTGCTGGAGGCGCAGGCGCGCGGTCATCGTGGCGTTCGGCAGCAAGCTGCTCGCAGCCGAGAAAATCTCGCCGTCGGAAAGCATCTTCGTGGTGCCATTAGCCGGATCTGCCGCGGTCTGACGGCCGTCGCGGTCGGTGAGCAGCATCAACGGACGACCACCGAGCCAGACAAAGCGAGCTTCGACCGCCCCGCGCGGAGGCGTCGATTGCATGACCGCGACGATCTGTGGCGCGTCGTGCCCGGCATAGCGGACGGCCATGTCCCGGGTCGCGCCTCGCCCTGCAAAATATTCACCCGGATTAAGCGACAGCCAACCGCTGAATATCCACGTCAGGACGAAGATGCCGCCGATCAGCCCCGCAATATGATGCCAGGCCATCCACCCCCGATAAGGCGTGACCGTGCCCCGGGCATAACGCTGGCGCAATCGGACCCGTAGAATGCCGATCCAGAAACCGGTAACCGCCACCACGAGGCAGATTCCTGATATCCAGAGCACCACTTGCCGCCAAGTTGCGCCATCCTGGCGGAGGACCGTGGGATAGATCCAGTGCGGAATCGCGCCTAGCCAATTCCAGATCCGCTCACGTCGCGTGGTGTCGAGCGCCAGTTCGCCGGTCTTTGCCGAGACATAGAGCTCGGTTCCGCGTTCATCTCCGAGCGACACCAGGAGGAGCGGTCGCAAGGCATCATAGCGCGCCGTGACACTCCATTGGTCGCGTTCGATTGTACCGATCAGTTTTGGATGCACGGCGTTCGGATGATGACGGGTGATCGCCAGTGCGTGTTCGGGCGTAATGCTCTCGATCGGATGACCGTCCGTTGCCGATATGGTTTTGTGCGCGCCATTCCAGTCGAGCAATCGATAGACGGGGATGTCGTTCAGCATGACGAGGCGAAGATCGCGCGGGTAGTTCGCAACCCCGGCGATGGCCATGGCGCGATCTGGCGCCACGAGCACGCGGTCCCAGGCGATTGGCGGCAGCGCCGCCCAGCGCTCGCGATTGGTCAACTGCGGGAACGCTACGTACATCATGACGATGCCCGAGACGAACCACATCGCAAACAGCAGGCAGGTCGCGATGCCGATCCAGCGATGGGTGATGTAAAGCCACCGCCGTCCTCTCCGGAGCAAGGCGCGGCGCATCATCAAAACTTCACGTTGATGCACACTTCTGCCGTGCGCGGCATGCCGAGCAGCCACTGCCCGGCATAAGGCGACGACGTGGCGTAGACGGTGTCGAAGAGATTGTAGATGCGAAGCGCGACCGTGGTTTGCTCGTCAGGCTTCCAGCGTAGTCCGCCGTTGACCACGGTGTAGGCGGGGCGAAGCTGCGTATTGGCGTTATCGGAAAAGGTTTGTCCCACAATCTGCACACCACCATAGACGGACCAGTTCGCCGCGAAGTCCCAGGTCAACCAGACGTTCGATACTTGCTGCGGCGCGTTCAGCGGAACGTTGCCGGCGTGGCTGACGAGTTTGCCGCCTACCACCTGGCTGAAGTTGTCGTACCTGGCCCGCAGCACCGCGAGATTGGCATCGACGCGCCAGCCGCCATCCAGCGCCAGGCCGATCGATGCTTCGATCCCGCGCGAGGATTGCTGGCCGATTTGCAACGCCAGTCCGGCAGGATTGCTGGGATCCGGGACCAGCAGGTTGTTCTTGACGATCTGGTATCCTGCGAGCGTCCACTCGCCGCGACCGCCCCAGAACGACTGCTTGACTCCAACCTCTCTTTGCTTGCCGGTGGCAAGCTGGAAGGTTTTCTGCGTGGCCGACAGCGAGATAAGATTGGTGACCGGATCGACGGCTGTCGCATACTGTCCGTAAAATGCAAGGTTCGAGATCGGGGTGTAGACCACGCCGGTTCGCCAGCTCGTACCCGACAGCGAGATATCGAAACTGTTCGCTGGGGTCCTGTAATCGGTGCGGTCGACATCCGGCCGATCGAACCTGATACCGCTAACAACGGACAGCTGATCGGTCAGCGACAGCCGGTCCTCGGCAAACAACGCGTATTGATTGACGATTGCGTTGTAGCCGGGCGTGGTTCGCGTCGTGGTGGCCGCAAACAACCCCATGTTGACGGCATAGGGGCTGACCGAAGACGCGCCGCCATAGGGCGAATTGTTGGTGTGGGTAAAATCCACCCGGTTGATGTCGAAACCCGCAACGAACTCATTGCCGAAGCCCAGCAGATGGCCACGAAACGTCGCGTCCATCCGGTTGCCCACTTGAGCCTGGTCGTGGAAGATCTCGATGTAGCTGGTTCGGTTGATCAACAGTGTCGCAGGATTCCAGGCATAACTCTCGACATCACGCCAATGCCGACGGCTGGTCAGGTAGTAGAGTGTGTTCTGAACCTTGATGCCGTCCGTCACGTCCCACTCGGTCTTGAACTGGCTCCAGTTATCCTGATAGCGGATCGCACTGTCGAGCACGTTGTAGTTCTTGAACCGCAACGCGCCGTCGATCGCGCCGTTGATCAGCGGTGTGCCGAAATAGCGCGAGGGGCTTCGATTGCCGTAGTCGTTCGAGAGTGTGAAAGCGAGGTTTTCGGCGGCCTCGACCCGCACCGCGGCGGAGATCGCCAGATTCGATGTCTCGTCGCGATCGACCCAACCGTTCGACATGTTGCCGACGGCATTGACGCGATAGGATACGGTCGGATTGATCGGTCCGCCGCTATCCACCGCGATGCGTCGCGTCGTATTGGTGTCGAGCGACATCTCGGCATCGTTGTAGGGCGTCGTGACGGGTTTTTTGGGGATCACATTGATGATCCCGCCGATCGCGCCTTCTCCGTACAGAACGGAGGCTGGCCCGCGCATGACCTCGATGCGATCCGCCGACCACGTATCGAATGGAAAGGTCGCGGTTCCGGCACCAACATAGAGGCGAGTGCCGTCATAAAGCGTCATCACCGAATTGCTTCCAGTGAAGCCGCGTGTGCTGAACGAGAGGCCGCCATTGCCGGGGGCCGGGCTCGCGCTAAAACCCACGGCGTTCTGGGTGACCGCGTCCGTGACATTATGCTGGCCGCGTTCTGCGATGGTCTGCGACGTGATCGTTTCGACGCTGGCGGGCGTCTGCAGCGGAGTGAGGTTGAGGCGGCTGCCACTCGCGTTCTGCTTGTTCAGGTTCAGCGTTGGAAATGACGTATCGGATGTTGCGATCGAGGGCGTGGGGCTTCGCGTCGCTGCGGTTCGGCTCGACTGAGTCCGCGCTGTCGAAGTCGAACGCTCACGATCAAGGCGCTTGGGTTTGGTTGGAGGCGTTTGGGGCTGGGTAACGCTTACCGGAGGCAAGACATGGGGCGAATCAGACTGCTGGGCCTTTGCCGAACAAGACTCGAGCAGCAGAACCGGTAGGAAATATCTGAAAGCGAGTTGGGCAGCACGACGCTGCCTTGGGATAGTAACGATAGAGAGCACGAGCGGCCTCGGTATGACGTCAGTGGCACGTCACCGCAAATGAGGTCTCGCTCGAACGTGCCTGGCACGACGGACGAAAACAATGTCTATACTCCCCGACCGACATTTTCGCGTGTGACCACGGCTGACGGCAGGTCTCCTGGCTTGCGGGTCCCAACCCTTCGTCGCCTTCCCAGGACCGAGGCTCCCAGTGGCGCATGACGAAAGATTCGCCGCTCACAGTTGCGGGGGCAGCCGCGGCATAGGGGAGAAGTCCCGCACCGCGTTCCCTTTTGATCCCCGTCAAGGGGAACCGTCACACGTGTTCTAGGGGGTTGTCTAAGCCGAAGTCAATCCTATCGTTGCCGCCTTGAACGGAGCGGATAAGCCAATTGAAGGCAGAGGGGCTGCGTACTTCGACGACAGGCTCATTCGAAGGGACATCTCGAAGGATAGCGGCGGCCACCCGCGGCAGAAGATGCTCGACCGAATCCCATAATACACCCCGTGCACCCTACCGCAAGTTACTGCAACGGCGGATATGTCGCGATCTTACGCTCGCCCTGCCAAAGTTCGGCTGTGCAATCATGCGCGAGTTGCTGAGCCCGCTCCTTGGCCGTGTCCTCGTCCGCACAAACAAGATCAATCCGGCTAACAATGTAACCGTCAGGCCCCATCAGATAAGCCCTGTACTCTTCCATCGAAGTCGCCCCGTGTCGCTCGGCTGACGGCCAGCATGTCATCCGTAGAACGGCTCCAAATTGTTTGTCATCGGAGCGTGAGGCTATATCGTTCTCTTTTTTGTTCTTCCTTAACCCTTGCGGCGATAGCAATGCGGCGCTCGTAGTCCTGGGCCAAATCCAAAAGACGCCGCTTGATGAAGGGATCGGCCTTCTGACGACCTAGCTGTCGGCAGAATTCGCCGGAGGAAAGTTCGGCGCGTGTCTTTTTTCCGTGTTCGAGATAGGCATCGCCTATGACGATTGTTCGAATGGGAATGTCTTCGACCTTGGGGGTGGCCTTTGCTACCGTCATACTATCCATATCGAGCGCGACATCGCTGATTGATGGATTGTGCTCTTTCAGCGCAACTAATCCGGATGAGCGGCAAGCTTCCAGCTCCGGTTGAGCCAAGGCAGCGCCAAACCAAAGTTGCAGGAACAAGGCTGCGACGAAAGACAAGCGAAACGACATGATTCATCCACTGCAGCTTACGGGGATAGTTCCCTAGCCACCACCTGAGGCCAACGGAACCTTCCCAACATGCAAGAGGCGGCCGCCCTAGAAAGGCTATCGGCGCCTTTCGATCAAGACGCCTAACAAACGGCGATCGCCAAAGCTTGCTCGCTCAAGGCCCTCCCTAACTTGATTTCGACGGCGCTCGCGCCAGAGATCAAACCAACAGCCCGCGCGCATCCAGCCAAAAGCGTCTTCGGGTGCTCCTCCAAGGTTGGTGTGGATGCAGGCAACCAAGGATCGGTGGAGATGTTCCTCGATGATAATGCCTGGCTACCGAACCATATGTTAAAAAGTCTACCTTGGGATGCTCCGAAGATTGGATTTCCATCTCACCGGTCTGCCCAAGCACAAAAAAGAGACGGCAGCCGACGGAACGACGAGGCACAGTGGGTTCGGATAGCGGAGACGGAATCTCGAGAGCGGGACACGCCGGTCGGTGGCCGCACAATGTAACGCCCGTGCCGCCCCTGTCCAATTTGGTGCCATGACGCCTAAGGCTGCCGTTCGCAGCCATTCGCTCGCGAGGTCTGAGCTTGGCTGTCGCGCCATAATTGCGCGTGTCGCCCCCCGGTCGCTGTCGTCCTCTCAGTCTGGCATTGGAGTTGCAACTCCAGTTCTATGCTGCTCTTTCATTTCAAACTCGTGGACGGCTACATTGTGAGCCACCACGGCGTGCACGATCTGCCAGACGAGACATCTGCGCAGATCGAGGCGATCAAACTGGCGCGCTCCCTATGGGAAACGCGGCCGGTATGAACTGCCTCGGCACATGGGTTGTGCTTAACAAATAGCCGATCGCGCCACACGGGTAGGGTGGAACGACCCGGTAGGGACCGGATCCACCGGGTCGTTTGTGCTCAAGGTTGTCGTGCCGCCGCGACCAGGTCCGGTGCGAGGCCGCGGCTTAGGCGCGTTGTACCGAGCCGCCACTCTGCAACGCATCAGGAGCTTGATTCGCCGGATATCAGTCGGTCGTTGTCGTCTCGGGCACAGTCACCGGTGCGATGATCTCGGCAGACCGCACACCCAGAGCTTCTGGAAGGCGATTAGCCCTTTGCAGGCTTACTTCCTTGGTGATGGCGGAGATCGAGTTACCGATGCGGCCGACTATCTGGCTCAGCTCCGACTCCGACAAGCGAAGTCTCTTCTTCAGCAGGCGAACCTGGACGCGATCAGACAAATCGAGTTTGTTGCGGATAGGTGACGGCTTTTCACGGCGGTGCATGAGCGGCTCCTCCTTTTCCCGTAACCAGTGGGCGTTGTCTGAAGTTCCTCGCGACGCTACCAATCCTGTCGAAATGCTCCAGATGGGATTGCCATTGTCATGGGGCTGCCAATCGTCGGGATGTGGACGGCCCGAGTCGCCCTGTCCCAGCATCTCTCTTGGAACGAATGACCACACCTCCGGTTGGCCGAATGTGAGCCGTAGGAGGACAGCCATGGATTGGAATCGTGTTGAGGGCAACTGGAAGGAAATGAAAGGCAAGGTCAAGGAGCAGTGGGGCAAGCTGACAGACGATGATCTCGACGTCATCGCCGGCAAGCAGGACCAACTCGAAGGCCGTTTGCAGCAGCGCTATGGCTACGCGAAGGACCAGGCAAGAAAAGAGATCAATGATTGGTACGGCCGTCAGACGTGGTGACGTGCGGAGAAAAGCCCCGCTATGGCGGGGCTTTTTTCTGAGACTATTCGAGCGTTAAATGGGCAGATTGTCAGTCATGCCGGGCGGCAGCTCGCCCTGATTTTCTCGTTCGGCGAGGAGTTCTTTTTCGGCCTGGTACCAAAAACGATGCGTTTGGCCTGCGGGTTCGCCGGCTGCCCGCCAAAGCCGATAAGCGCGATTGCGGATTTCCTGCTCCGGGAGGTCATTCATGGGTTTCCGCCAGTCGTTAGAGGGCAGTTTTAGCCGACAGGTTCTCATGCGCAGGCGACCAAGCGGACCATCAGGTTAAGTTGCTCGGACCGGTCAGGCCGCCGGTTCTAGCGGCTGCCCGGGGGGCTTCGACGATCTCTTCAGTCACAACATGAAACCTTACCAGTTGGGTAGGACCGAAGGAGGTTGAAATCGCGACGTCGGCGGCATCCCGCCCGCGGCCGGTGGCGATCCGTCCAACGCGCGGGTGATTGCGCCGCGCATCAAAGTGGACCGCCCCCGTTGGGAAACCGAGGAGCTGGCCGCCGAGGTACGCGGCATTTTGGACTCGATCGTTGCGCCCCCCGGCCAACGACCCGGTGAGTTCGAGTTGCAAAAGACACTATATCGCTGCCGCATGTTCGGCGAGGACGGTCGCGCCAAGATCGTCTTGGCGTGCCGATGTATCCTGGAGTCGCAGGGCAACGAGGATCCATTCTCGCAACTGTTCGTTTCCGCCGTTTTGTCCTCGGCATGCAGCAGCCGAGTTCGCGGATCGTGGTCTGGAGTTAATCGAAGCCTTTGATGATCAAATTCGGCTCGTCCAAATATTAGAGACGATGCGGTCACTGGAGTTCTTCCGGCTATCGGAAGTCTCAAGCGTTCTTCCAAATTGTTCGCAACAAACTACGTCGCATTCTTTTCCCGCCGCAGCTTGAGCCGCTGAGCAAGAAAGAGCGCCGCGATGCCCCTCCGGCAGGCGAAGGAGGAAGACCGGCAGGCCCTGAAAGCGGCAAACGGGCGGATCGCTGCTCAAAGAATCGAGCTCGGCCGCAAGCTGGCGGCACTACGCGATGCCACGCCAAACAACAAACGCTTCGGCCGCCTCGTTCGTGAACGCTTCGATCTCAACGATCCCCAAGATGCGGGTGAGATGAGGCGAGTGGCAAGCTTGTATGGCGACCGGCCGGAGATATTCCGCAACGTGAGCTGGCACATCCTGGCGCAGCCGGCGTCCTCGGCAACGTCAGAGGCGCGCTGCCGCAAGTTCGGAGCCAAGATCGTGGCCGGCGAGCGCGTCAACGGGGCCGAGATAATCCACGCTCGCCAGCAAAATCCGGTTTAATTGTCTACAGGTAGCGCTTGGCGACCAGAAGGAAGCAGAGCACGCCACTGGTTACGGCCAATATAGAGGCGCCGTTCAAGAAGCTATGACTGGCGGCCGTCCAGAATGGAAGGCGGCCTCTATTCGATTTTGGAGGTATCTTGGCTTTCATCGGTGTCCCCAACTATCCATTTGCAACACGGTGCTCACGACGTAGCCTTGCTTGATGAACAATTGGTAATTAGATCGCATAGCCTGGGACCGCCCATACACGCCTTGAAGGCCTCAGAATTCAAGTTAACTTTAGCGCGGGGGTATCCTGAAAGGGAGCCCATTCAATGACGCCACGTTTTGTTTTCTTCGCCTTTTCAATAGCATTCATTTTGACAGCGACTTTTGCAGTGATTACGACGGCCAAGCAGATCCATAGCTATCAGGCCACCATAGCGGGACAGGCAATCTGAGCCCGCATGGCGGGGGACTCGACTGATACTGACTAGGCATTCGGTCGCGTGGAGCGCCACTTGCCATCGTGGCCCGGTCGAGCTGCACCGCGCCCTGACGGAGTTGCCGCAGAAGCGTCCCCGGGAGCCTTCGGATGTCCGCAGTCACAGGTAGACCGGAAGTCGCTCAGCGCGGCCTTCAACGCCGGCTCTTGACCCGGTGCAGAAGTGGTCGGCTTCAAGGACGAGCGCCATAAACCTTCGTATCGTTCCGGCACCCCTTTAGATGCCTGCCGATTACCTACGTTCAATTGAACTGCTAGTCGTGATCGTCTTAGGCTGAATGCGTTGGAAAAGCGTACAGGCTCATCAAGTGCGACAGTGAAAAGGGATGATCGACGAACAGCTGCAATAAAGCCAAGAGGAGACTTTAATGCCAAGCTGCTCCGAAATTCTTAGATCTGGCAGCGCCGCTCGATGCGCAGTTTGTGATGGCAAGTTTGGTCTTGTCCGGCACTACTCGTGGCGAAACCCGCTTTGTTCCAAGAAGTGCGTCGATCGTTTCAGATCTCGCAGGGAAAGTGACCTCAATTGGGTGGGCTGGCTCCACATTGCCTTCAACCAGCTGCCGGAGAACCGCGCGAGGACCTTATGACGGTCCCGATCTCACAACGAGGCAAAGCATATTTGGAAACAGCGCGGACTTTGCTCCGCGTTGCCCAGACCATGACTGACGAAGCGATTGCGGGTCAGCTTAAGTCCCTCGCCGACGATTACCAGCGGCGAGCTAAGAAAGCTTCGCATGTTGATGCGGCCAGATGAATTTCCCGACTACACAGAGATTCCCGGATTGCGTGTGAGATGAACGATCACTGTTGGCATGCAGCGCTTGTTGCATTCACTGTCATCTTGCCGATTTCTACAATTGATCACGCACGCGCCCACGATCTTCAGCACCCTGAGTTGAACGGTTGGTATGAAAGCTTGCATAGTGGCAAAGGGCCCTGCTGCGACGGCAGTGACGCGATGCGCGTTGATGACGCCGATTGGGAAACTAAGGATGGTCACTATCGCGTACGCATTGATGGTGAGTGGGTTGATGTTCCGAACGACGCTGTCGTGGACGGACCGAACCGTGCTGGCCGTACGATGGTCTGGCCTGACTACCTAAATGGTCATCCGACGGTGCGCTGCTTCATGCCGGGGAGCATGAGCTGATTGCGAGCGCACCGCGATCGAAGCGGCAGATCTTTCTCGTCCTGGCGAGGCGACCGACGCTGTCGAGCGGGTCATACGCAGAAAGGCGCCCCTTGGCAAAGCAGCAGAAAACTTGTGCTGAACTTGAGGACATGGTCCATCAGAAGCTGTTGATTGGCGGCGTGTATGTGTCGGTTCGCCAAGACCCGCTCCTCGGTTGGCACGCTACGGTGATTACCGCGCCCAAGCATGCAAAAGCCATTCAGGCACGCGCTGCGACTGTCGCGGCCGAACTTCGCAAAAAGTTCACACTGAAAACTTGACGGACATGCGAGGGCTGCGCGGACTTATTGGGCACGCAGCCGTCCCTTGATCGACGCAAGCTGGAGAAAGCGAGACATACATTCTTGCGGGGGGAAGCGCGATGACAGCTAAAGGCGGGGCATGAGTGATTGGACGCTTACGCTTTGCGTGAACGCGCTGCTTTGGGGCGCGATTATCTTTCTTGCGATGGTGCTGGTGTCATGACAGGCGACATTATCGCATGCAAATTTAATATCTTAAATCCGGGTTCGGTTCGCGCCAGTAGCGGCCGCTGCAAGCATGTCGCCTTTTGGCCGATTGTGTTGAAAAAGTCGAAAATGCTGCCAAGGCAAAATTCTCGCAAAAGCTTGCCGGCGGCTGATTTCCTCTGAGGATGCGTTCGTCATGCAAAGTAGAAAGTCGCTGATAGATTTTGTTCGAGTTGGCGTGGTCCACTGTGTCTGACTGCGGTAAACCCCGACGGCGGTGAGGATTTTTTCAACACAATCGGCCCAACCGAGACATCGCAGCCAGCTCGGCAGTGGTCCGATTATCAGGGTAGACCGGAAGTCGCGGGCGGCAGGTCAGAGTGGCGCAGGGCTGCTGAGGGTCAGAGCAGACATCACCGTTCCGTAACACTTGATTTGCGTGCAGCCGCGGTCGGACCATCGCTTCCCCCCAACTTACGAGGCCATTGATCTCACGCGGACGTACGAGCCCGGCGCGTTTTCGATAACCGGTAACTTGCCGCCGCCCGGTTCGCGGGCAGGAACCCGGCCTGCATCAAATTGCGTGACCCATTCGTCCCACAGCGGCCACCACGACCCTTGATGAGGCGTCGCGCCGGCGAGCCACTCGTCCGGACTGGGCGGCAAATTGTCGTTCGCCCAGTGGCCATATTTGCTGCCTGGCGCGCTGATCACGCCAGCCATATGGCCCGCAGCGGATAGAACGAATTTGACCGGTCCGGAATACAAGCGGGTCGCGGTATAGGTCGACTTCCACGGCGCAATGTGGTCTTCGCGCGTGGCCAAAATGAAGGCCGGGGTTCTGACTTTCGACAGATCGATCGGCGTATCCGCCAACGTGATGCCGCCGGGTTTTGCCAGCAGATTTCGCTGATACATCTTGCGCAAATAGAACGAATGCATCGCCGCTGGCATGCGCGTCGAATCGGAATTCCAAAACAAAAGATCAAAGGGCATTTGCTCTTTGCCGAGCAGGTAATTATTGACAACGAAAGACCAGATCAGGTCATTCGCGCGCAACATATTGAACGCCGTCGCCATATCTTGCGCTTCCAGATAGCCGCGCTTGCGCATCCGTCTTTCAAGAGACGCCAGTTGTTCCTCGTCGATGAAGACGGCCATGTCTCCGACTTCGGTGAAATCGACGAGCGTCACGAAATAGGTGGCGCTTGCAATCCGGTCGTCGCCCTTCGCGGCCAGAAAAGCCGCCGTCGAGGCAAGCAGGGTTCCGCCGAGGCAATAGCCAATCGTGTTGACGCTGCGCTCTCCGGTCGCGGACTCGATCGCGTCGAGTGCTGCCAACGGTCCCTCGAGCATGTAATGTTCAAAGCTCATTTCAGCGAGCCTCTCATCGGGATTCACCCAGGAGATGACGAACACCGTGTGTCCCTGATCGACAGCCCATTTGATGAAAGAGTTCTTCGGCTGAAGATCGAGAACATAGAACTTATTGATCCACGGCGGCACGATGAGCAGTGGCCGCCTCCGAGATTCTCTTGTCGACGGAGCATATTGGATCAATTGCATCAGCTCGTTCTGGTAGATGATTTTTCCTGGCGCCGTTGCGATGTTTTCGCCGAGGCGGAAAGCCTTCATGTCGGTCATTGTAATCGCAAGCCGACCATCGCCGCGCTCCAGATCGACGAGAAGGTTCTCCAAACCACGTAGCAGGTTTTGTCCGCCAGACTCCAGGGTCGCGGTGAGGACCTCCGGATTGGTCGCGACGAAATTGGAAGGCGACACAGCATCAACGAATTGGCGCGTGTAGAAATCGACCTTACGAGCGCTGGCCTCGTCCATGCCTTTAGTTTCGCGGATTGCAGAAAGCAGCGACTTCGCCGCAACGAGATAGCTGTCCTTCACAAAGTCGAAGATAGCGTTCTCGCTCCAGTCCGGATGCTTGAAGCGCTTGTCTTTCGGCGCACCGGCCTCGCGTGCACGCAGCATGAGCATGCGTTCCGCAGTTTTCTGCCAGATACCCAGCGTGTCGTAGAACAGGTCGATCTGGGCGCGGGCGACTACCACCGGGTCGGTCATCATCTTTGTCATGAGCTCGAAAAAGTCGAACCCGAGTGTCGACGTGTCGCCCATGCCGAACTTGACCGCGTCCGGCTGTTGCGACACAAAGCGCTGCATCAGTAGCTGGCTTTGTTTCGCGATGTTCTGCAGTTGCGCCGCAAGGGCAATCGGATCCCAGGTGAGCTGCACCTGTTTCTCGGCCATAGCTCTCTCCTGCTGTTGTCAGGCTTTACCAGAGCCGTTTGGATAGGTTCCAAAAGATTAGCACCTCACCGGATGCGGTTGGAGAACGATGAATCCCGGAGTCGCCGTCAGGCCGACCTTGGGTGATTGACCAGCGCAAACACCACCGTTGTCGGGAGACGACCGGGTAGGAGCCGCGGAGCCGTTGTTGCAGTGCAGCTAAACGTTGTGCGTTGCGAGACTTCTTCCTCTTATCGCTATTTTGCCCAATGAAGAGGGCCAGCAGAGCTTCTGTCTCCGCAATGCTCCAAGGAGGAGCCCGCACGCAATTTGTCGCAAGTCGAGCTTCTTCTTCGCCCCTGCAATTTTCCAAACATCAGAAGCACGCATTGAGCCGCTTGTGAGACTATGACGACCGGGTTTTGCCGCGCGGACACAGTGATGGATAAGGGGGTGGCTCTGCCTCCAGTCGCTTTCGAGGCAAGCCCACTCCAAAAAGACGCAAAAGCTTTCTCACAGCATCCCACAACGCATGATTGTGAACGATCGTGGCTGGTCCGCAGCTGTCAACTGACGAAGCCTGAGCCTACGTCGGTCTCTGGCCCTTCGCGACATATTGCACCGCCGCGTGATCTCGGTCGCTAACAAAGCATAGCGGAAGTTGACGGGCAGCCGTCTATTGCAAAGGACGACGCTCTTGACCCCTAGGCGACTTCGGATTCCCGACGGATTTCCGCTTTATCGCCGATGGTGTTCTCGTCATCAGCTGCTTGTATGAAGGCACGTATCCTGACGGTCCGACAGTTCAATCGGGAAGTCCTGCTTTGCCAAGGCCGTCGGCGAGCTTCGCGAGATCCTCAGGTCGGCGAAACGGAGTTAGATTTCTGAGGTTCGAGAGCCGCAAATCAGGATCACGTTCGAGGACCCTGGCGACCGTTCTCTTTGCTTGTTCAACCCGACCAGCAAGCGCACTGCTGGCTGCGAAGTTGCACATTGACAGCAGAAAATCCGGGTTTTCGCGCATTGATTTGTCTGCCCACAACAAAGCGATATCATGGTCGCCAGCAAGAAAATGAGCATAAGCGATTGCGCCTTGCATACCGAACATGGCGGGATCGATCGGGCTCAGGCGCATCGCATAAGCGCCATGCTTCAACGCAACATCCGGCTCGCCTCTCCAGATTCTTAGCCAAGCACTGAGACTCCATGCTTGTCCCTGATTAGGATTAACTGCGAGCGCCCGGTCCATTACATCGACGGCATCGTCGAATTGGGGATGTCCCGATCGCTGTTGAACTACGTCGGGCCGACGTTGCCGGAATCAATGTTACGCGGCCTTCGTGACGTGGGCAACGGGCTCGATCGTCACGCGATCGTAGTGAGCTTGAAGGGCCGCACGCAGAACCGGCAATTGCTTATGCGCCTTCAATCGTCGGAAGCCCTTGTTGGCCTCGATCATGCCGGCCGCGACCCAGCGCAAGGCCATGCCGGCATCCCGCCAGCGTTTGACGTTGCGCGTGACGCGGCGAATGGTGCCCATCATGTTCTCGGCGATGTTGGTACAGGCGAGCGATCGACGAAGCTCCTTCGGCAGCTTCAACCGGACGACAGTCAGGATTTCGTCGAGGCCTTCGAGCATGCTCGCCGCTACGCCGGGCCATTGCTGGTCGAGCCGACGCGCGCGGTTGCGGATCAATTTTTCAGCCTTGTCGGCGTCATCGAGCTCCCAGGCCTGGCGCAGCACCCGACGGGCGGCCGCATGATGCTCTTTCGGCAGGCGTTCTACGATGTTGCGCGCCTTGTGGATCTGGCAGCGCTGGATCGCAGCGGCCGAACCGAAGGTGCGGCGGATCGCCTTCGACAACGCCTTCGCACCGTCGACGATGAACAGTCTTGGCGTCGTCGGGGCGAGCCCGCGCGAGACCAGGTTGTCCAGCAGGGCCTGAACCGTTGCGGCGTTCTCGGTCGCCCCTTCCACCAGCGCCAACGGATGCTTGTTGCCTTCGCCGTCAACCCCAATCGCGGCGACCAGCACCAGATCGTCGCCGAGATGCAGCCCGTCGATTTGGACCACCAGAAGATCGAGCGCGGACAGATCGGCAGCCATGAAGTCGGCCAGCCGCGCCGCCGACAGCGCTACGAACCTCCGCGAGGCCGCCGACTTCGAAACCCCCGATCCGGGCGGTGCCGGCACGTCACCCTCGGGCAACCGGACAGCGCGGCCGAACCGGCGCGTCGACACATTGATCAGCATCAGGTTCATCGCCCAGCGACCGAGCCAGTCCTCCTGCGCCGCCGTTTCCCAGCTCGGGATCGTGACCTCGCGGCCGTCCACGCCCCGGACCCGCGGGCGCTCGACCTCGATCTTGCCACCGTGGAAGCCGATCCGTCCCCCGCGTTCGGCCCCAACGGTGCGCCCGCCGCGCCGCATCGCGACCGTGGCGCGGACCGCAGGCCGCCGTGACATCCGCCTCCATCATCGTGCCGAGCGCCTCGATCCCTGCCGCAAGGCAGAACCGATCGAAGCTTGCCCGCACGTCTGCAAACGCTTCGTCCACAGCCCAGGTCGCCGGCGAACCAGCCGGTGTGATATCTCTCGTCATGGCGTTGCTCTCCTTTTGTGGAATCAGCACCCCGAGCCTACCGGCTCAAGGTGGGCAACGCCGACCTCTTCAGAAATTCAACAGAACCCGGGAGTACGTCATGAAAGCTGATGCGCGCCTATGAGTGAGAGTCTCATCTGATCAAAGCCGTAGCAGGCAGATCAGGACCGAGTCTTGCGGGCGTCGCGGTAACGCGGCGTCTGAAGTGTAGACAGGGGCCATGTGGGGTGCGGGATTGAGCCACGAAATGCTGAATGTCACGGAGGCCGAGTGTGTTCCCGACCACGAAGGCAGAATGTGCGCCGTCGCTAAGCGAGACGGTGATGCTCCGTCGGGGTCGAAGGCCGGATCACGCATGGAAAGCACGCATCGGAACATGAGAGGCCCGACTGGGTCCACCGGAATGATCCCCGGTGGGGGATGGCGACAAGGCAACGCCGGAGCCGCCATCCGAGCTGAGGTCGGGAGTCGGACTGGTTTATATTACCGATGAAGCCATCGAAGGAAACGAGATGGGCTGAGGGAAGGAACCAGCTCGAGAGGAGCCCCAACGAGAGGGACAAGGACCGGACGCAGAGCCGGGGTGTCTTGCCGCCCAATCTCGCGAGGGTGAACGCGGCGGCCCGCAAGGCCGCCCATACCCAATTTACGGCCTTGCTGCATCATGTGAATGTCGAAGCGCTCGAACGAGCGTTCCGGCGGCAGAAGCGGCGGGCGAGCGCGGGGGTCGATGGGATCACGGTGACGGATTACGAACAGAACCTGGGGAGCAATCTCGAGGAGCTCTGTCAACGAATCCACACCAACCGATACCGGCCGCAGCCGGTCAGGCGTGTACATATCCCGAAGGCAGATGGTGGACGGCGTCCACTCGGCGTGCCGACGCTGGAAGACAAAATCGTTCAAGGCGCGGTTGCCGAGGTGCTGAGCAGCATCTACGAAGTCGACTTCATGGGGTTCTCTTACGGCTTTCGGCCGGGGCGCAACCCACATCAGGCTCTCTCAGCATTGCATACAGCGATCATGAGCCAGCACGTGAACTGGGTGCTCGATGCCGACATTCGCAGCTTCTACGACTCGATTGATCACGAGTGGCTGATGCGGATGGTGGCGCACAGGATTGCCGACCCTCGGATCCTCCGGCTCATTCGGATGTGGCTTGAGGCCGGTGTCCTTGAGAGCGGAGAATGGTACGAAACGGACAAGGGGACACCGCAAGGGGCAGGCATCAGCCCGTGCCTCGCCAACATCGTCTTGCATTACGCCCTCGATCTCTGGGTGCATCAATGGCGCCGTCGGCACGCGCGCGGTCGGGTATCGATCGTGAGGTATGCCGATGACTTCGTGATGGGCTTCGAACGGCTGGCAGATGCCCGACGGATGATGGCTGACCTCAAGGAGCGACTGGCGCGCTTTGGCTTGGCACTCCACGAGGACAAGACGCGTCTCATTGAGTTCGGCCGCTTACCGGCCATGGCTCGACGGCAACGCGGCGCGCGGCGACCAGATACATTCGCCTTCCTCGGCCTCACCCACTACTGTGGATGGACCAGGGACGGCAGATTTATCGTAAAACGCAAAACGCAGAGCAAGCGCATGACGCGAAAGTTGAAGGCGTTGCGGCAGGAAGCGTGGCAGATCATGCATGCCCCGATGGCGACACAGCACCGCTGGTACTCCAGCGTGCTGCGTGGCCACTACGGCTACTATGGTGTCCCACACAACTGGCGCTCTCTCAACGGATTCCTGCAGGAGGTCCGGCGCATCTGGCTCACTTGCCTCAGACGGCGCAGCCAGAAGAACCGGAACAAGGGCCGGGATTGGTTTGAGACTGTGGAAGCGCGTTTTCCCTTGCCCCGGCCACGTATCATTCACTCATGGGCGTAGGAGCAAACCGATGCTGGTGACTCTCGAGAAGAGCCGGGTGCGGGAAATCTGCATGCCCGGATCTGTGAGGGCGAAGCCGAATGGCTTAGCTACTCGACCATCCCCGTCGAATTCATGGCCATATAGGCGAGAGCATATCCACTCATGCATAGCGCTGACGCGTCACTTCTATCCAAACGGGCCGCTTTCCTTGCCAGCCGCGTAGCTTCTATAGGCTCACGTTCGGAGTTGAGCATCCAGCCGTTTGCTTTGCGCCGGACGTAGCACCACGCGGCCATGCCGTAGGCGGAAGCCAAACCAGGATCAAGCTCTATCGCTTTGTAAAACAGTCGAAGCGCTTCGCTATCGGCCTCCCTGGTCCACCGATGGACTCTCGCCAGACCACGCATGTAATAATCGTATGCGTTCAAATTTTCGGGCGGCTTCCGCTTGACCCTCTCGATCTCCGCGCGTTGAAGGTTCGGCGCTACTGCATAAACGACGCTGGCAGTCATCTGGTCCTGTAAACCAAACATATCTTCCAGCGCGCCATCGCAACGGTCCGCCCATAGATGCACTCCGGATTCCGCATCGATCAATTGACCGGCGATTCGAATGCGGTTGCCGGCCTTCCGGACACTACCTTCTAGTACATACTGGACGCCTAGCTCGCGGCCGACCTGCTTCACGTCAACGAGGCGGCCCTTGTAGGTAAAGCTTGAATTACGTGAGATCACAAACAGCCAGCGAAAACGCGACAGCGCCATCGTGATGTCCTCCACGATCCCGTCAGCGAAGTACTCCTGTTCGGGATCTGTGCTGAGGTTCTGGAAAGGCAGCACGGCAATTGACGGTTTATCGGGGAGGGTTAACGTAGGTCTTTGTCTTGCTGCCGCAATACGATCCATAACTTTAAACACACGGACTGGCCGTGCAATGTTCTTAAGGCGCTGCTCGCCCAGGTCGACGAACTCGACGGTGATCTTTCCCAGAACCTGATCGTAGGCTGACGACGAAATGAAGATAGCGCCTGGTTCTGCGATGCTCTCAAGCCGTGCCGCAATATTCACGCCGTCGCCAAAAATGTCATGCGGCTCGACAATCACGTCGCCGATATTGATGCCGACCCGGAGAAGAAGGCGCGTGTCTTCAGCGTCTCCGATTGCAAGTTCATGAATACGAGTCTGAAATAGTATCGCAGCCCGAACCGCCTCAACCGCACTCGAAAATTCCGCCAAGAACCCGTCCCCGGTATTCTTCACGATGCGGCCGCCGTGTTCGGCAATTGCGGGCGTGACAGTGTCCGCTAGGAGCGCTGTCAGCTTCGCATGCGTAGCCTCTTCCTCATAGTGCATGAGCCGTGAATAACCAGCCACGTCGGCGGCCATTATCGCCGCCAACTTACGCTCAACCCGGACTGGCCGCTCTCGCACCATGGCATGCAATCCAACCCAGAATTACTGTACGATGGATAACACGGCAGTGCCAAAGGCAATCTAACGGGAGCCCACCCCGGACTAACTTCCGATTCTGGCTCTGCTCAGAACAGCGTCGAGACTGTCAGGGACGTCGGCTCCCGAGAGTAAACCGGACCAGGATTGAGCCAAGCGGGGACAGCCGCTCATGACCCCGCAGCAGACACGGCGGGGTCGGCAGACAGGGTTCGAAGCCGCTCGGACGCATCATCCTGGTGTCCGATGCGCAATAGATCAGGGCCTGATCTGGCCGATGTTCAAGGCCGCTCGCCCTTTGCTTGCTCCGGCCGCTCGATCAGCGTGACGGGCGATTGCGAACGGTCGACGAGCAACGCACTCGAGAAGACGAACAACAACAGAGCGGAGACGATGACGGCAAGGAACAGACGATCCATCGGCACAAATAACAGATCGATGGCCGTCTGCATTAGCGAGCGCTTCGCGCTGATAGATCCCAAATGGGGACGGCTCCGGCGCTGGAGCTTAGGGGGGCTTTTGGCGCCGGAGCCGCCTACTTGCTGCCGAGGACACTCGCGGGCCCTGTGGGGAGGAGCCGCTCGCGGCAGACGCACTTCGACTGAAGCCGCAACCGTCAGCCGCGGCAAATGAAAGTTTCATGACAGGGTGGCGAGCGCTTGGCGCCGCCCGGTAGATCCCTGCTTAGTAGCAAATCCTGACGTTGCGAACCCGCCAGCCAGAGCCGTCCCAGTCGCGCGGGACCGGGGGACAGCAAACAGCCTGGTTCACGCGCGTCTTGCCAAAGAACGATTGGCCGGCAAACACGTCAGTAGGGCGGCGCCCGTCAGCACCGGACGCCATAGTAGCGGCCCCGGTCGAGCCAGCGCCCCACAATCCCCCGGCCGGGGTCGCGCTCCTCGCTACTGGGTAAAACCCCGGTTCTTACCGGGTCCGCGAATACTTGACGGCTAGGCGAAGGCCGGTCACGACACGTTACCTTTTTGCATCTCAGCGATTCTTTTCGGGCCGTCGAATAAAGCGTGGCCGGTAACCCGGATTGATCAGGCGAACAGGTCAGTCCGGCCTGCGTGAACCCGCCGACCGTCCCGCGCTCGTGCATCCATCAGGTTTTGAGCTTCCGCGCTGCTTCGGCCTCTCGAGCCAATCGCTCCGCCTTTAGGCGCTCACGGTTTGCATGGAATGCCTGTTGAGCCCGTTCATACTCGGAAATCGCTACTTTGGCGTCCGCTTCCTTGAAGGCCTGTCGAGCCTCACGCTGGGCCGCGGTGGGCACCTTCCGTTCGTGGATGTAGGTCACGTCCTCCTCCTTTCGCGCAAGCGGCCCGAGGTTGCCGGAGGGGGCGCCAGGCTCGGGCTTTTAATGCTGGAGGCGGGGATTCGACTCCTGGCCGACCCCATAGTTCCTTCTGCTCAGAACATGCGGAGCTTTCTCCGAGGCTGTGTACACTTCTAGACAGAAGCCAGCACTGATTGGGCGTAGGCCAGCTTCATCACCGTCCCATCCCAAGGCATTTGACGGCGACTGAGAGTGTTGTGCTCCCGCCTGTACCCAGGATGGAGCGCGCCCATGCAGCGACGCCGTTTCAAACAAGTTGTGTCCCTGCGTGATCGCTTGGTCGAGCACGCCAAGCTGGCCCGCCAGCAAGCCAAAAAACTGCCCGCCCGGCAAAGGGCGCGAAAACCTGCTGCCTGCTGCGAAGGGCGCGGCAAAGCGAAACAGCCTCCCGCATCGCTGAATGGCTTAGTTCCGGCCTGCGGGCGCCGCGGTAGCCATGCCGGAGTACCGGGCCTACACCGTCGGGCTGGACGGCCATATCATCGGCTTTGAACCGATGGTTTGCGCTAATGACGAAGAAGCGATCGAAAGGGCTCGGCGGCTGGTCGAGGGCCACGGCGTCGAGCTTTGGAGCGGGGCGCGCCTCGTGGCCCGACTTCCCGGACGAACAAGCCGAAGATGAACAATTTTGCCTCCGCCGATTTGTTTCTGGCGGAGGTGACCATGAGCCAGAGCACCGATCGCCAAGAGTTAGAGCGCCAGCTCGAACAGGCGAAGCGGCTGGCTTCCGAGATAACCGACCAAACGACCTATCAGCGGCTCAAGGCGTTCGCCGAGGATCTGGGGGCGAGCCTGCAACGGCGCTTAGCTGCGCGGCGGTCCAAGCAAGCAATCAGGGCTCGTGCCCACGAACTCTGGGAACAGCACAGGCGGCCTACGGGCCGGGATCTCGAGTTCTGGTTACAGGCAGAGCGGGAACTTAGCGAGGATGAAAACGAGTGAGCACGTGTCCCGAAGGGGACGCACCTAGCTAAGCGACAGTTCTGGGCCCCCGTTTCTTAGAGCGCGTGCTATTGTGTCGGCACACAGGAGGGAGACGCGATGTCGACTTCAAAGAAGCCGCTAAAGCCCGATGATTTTCCAGTGCATGCCGAAGGCAAGAAAATCAAAAAGCAGGCCGGCGCGCCAATCGCAAACACTGAGGATCCAGCTGTCGCTACTGACGTGGCCGAGCGCCTCAATGAGGACGAAGCCCGCCGCGAAGAAGATAAGTGGGCCTGATCGTCCCGTCGTCGATGGACGACGGGCGGCCGCGTGCGATCAGTCATCGATCGGCGTGCCGATCAAGTCGAGGGGCGCTCGGTGTTCTGGCCCGTTAGCGCCATCTCGAAGAAGACTCCAGTCCTGGGCGGTGGCCGCATGCCCCAACGCATCAACACCATCTTGCGCTAGCTGCCTCCATTGCGCACCACGGGGGCCGGGTAGTCTGGGAAGACACCCGGCATCGGTTGCAGGTTGCCCACAAAGCGATTGACGACGCGAAACAGCACGCGGATCGCTTCCTGGTAGGTGGCGATTGAATAGAGGTTGCACATCAGGCTGAGGCTGAATTTCGCTCGGTTCTTCGTCGAGCTATTTCAGGACTCCGTCGCACCTGCTTTACCCCCAAGCCAAATCCCATCGCCGATAGCACGCTCACGATCGTGGTCAGTGTTGCAACTTCGCTACCCCCGAAGGCGCGATAGACGCTTTCCCGCCGGACGCCCGATATTCTCGCTATCTCTGGGATATCGAAGAGCTTGGTGACATCGCCAATGGCCCGGCAAATTCCCTTCAAGTCGTCATGTTCGAAGGAGTAGTCGAGGTAAGCCAGAATCTCCTCCTGAGATGACTCAGAATCTGGACGCGTGGGCCGCTTCTTGCCTGCCATTACGTGCTCCAAAACAAAGGGCCGGCTGAAAGCCGGCCCAATCCTAGCAGAGCACTGGAGTTGCGTAACTTAGTATCTCGCGATGAGCGGGCCACCCCACTTGTAGTTCACGCGGACGGTGACCATGTCGACGTCCTGGCTGACATTCTCGGTGGTGAAGAGCGTGCCGGCCGGAGCGAAATTGCCGTTGTTGATGAAGTCGTAGGAGCGATCGCCCAGGAAGATATGGTCGTACTCGACGCCGACCGACCAGTTCGGTGCGAAGCCGAATTCGACGCCGGCGCCAACCACGGCACCCCAGCGGGTGTCATCGATGCTGTCGGTGATCGGAATACCAGTGGCGGTGTCAAGCACGCGGTAGCGATTTGAGGTCACAGCCGCACCGCCCTTGACGTAGAACAGCACGTTGTTGGCGGCATAGCCGATCTGGCCGGTCAAAAGGCCGAATGCGTCGATTTTCGACTCGTTGGTGTCGATGCCCGTCAGCAGGCTGATGTTGCTGCCCTTGAAGTCAGCCCAGTTGCCCTGACCTTCGACACCGAACACCCAGGTCCCGGTCTGCCAGCGGTAGCCGATCTGACCACCAGCGGTGCCGCCATCTGCGTCGTGGCACCCGTCACCGAAGCCGAGGACGTCCCAGCAAGTGCGGCTCGTTCCCCAGCCGCCGTTGCCGCCGATATAGAACCCGCTCCAGTCATAGACGACGGCGACGGGCGCCGGCGGGGCCTTGACATAAGGACGCGCGGCAAGATCGGCAGCCGACGCCGGCGCAGCCAGCGCAACCAAGGCAACCGTACCAAGCAAAAGCTTTTTCATCTTTACTTCTCTCCGAGTCAGTATCGAACTCGGATAATACCCTTTTTCGTGCTGAAAGGCTGTCACCCGAGCGCAACAACGACGATAATCACAACACACGGTTGCTCGGCTTTGCCTCACGGTTAGCGATTAGTTGCGTCACCATCAGGCTTCAGGACGGCGTCGAAGAGGCCGGAGCTTGGTTACGGTGGGCCATTTCAGCTGAAGTTATAGCTGGCCTGAAAGAAGGTACCCCAGCGCTCCATGCTGTACTTCGCAAGGCCAGTCCCAGTAGTGCCCGGGCCATCACAGCCTGTGCATGTCAAATCGCTGTCCTTTTTGGTCCACATTGCCCAATAGCGGACGCCGACGCCGACGCTGAAATTATTGGTGATGAAGTAGGACAACACGCCTTCAACCTGGACGCCCCCGCCACCATTGCCGCGTTGTTCATTAAAGGTGGTCAACGGGCGCAACAGATGATAGTCACGGCCTTTGAAGTCGGTCCAAGGCAGGTAAGCGACGTCGGTGCTCAGGCGCCAGCGGTCGGTGAGCATGGTGTCGGCGCTCAGGCCGACACGAGGTGCATTCCACTGAGTATCCTCGCTTCCAATGACCGTGTTGTCACCCGGCGGCAGGCATGTAAACATGGGGTTGGCAATCTGCTCGCATCCGATCGAGTCGGAACTCTGGCCGTAATAGGTCCAACCGATAAACCCGCCGACCTTGTAGTTGGCGCCGCGCAGAAAATCGTATCCGGCGTCGGCCGTGTAGTACATGAACCTTCCGTTGGCCTGGCCTGATTCATTGTTGATGTAGGAAAGCGTGGGCTGGATGCCCCAGTCTTCGTTGTTTATGTTTCCTTTGTTGAAGCGCCCGACACCAATATTGCCCTTCAGGAATGCTCCCCACGGGCTGTCAACACGGCCAAATAACTCTCCGGAAAGTCCGTCCAGTCCGTGATAAGTGAGCCTCGATATAAGAATGCTGGGGTCTTCAAGGCCCCCATAGGGCACTGCGCTGTGGTCCCATTGAAATCGTCCCCGGCTGAGCCAGAGCCGCGATCCGCCCTCGAACGTCCAACCGGGCGTGTAAGCAATCGGCGGCACGCTGTCCGTTGCTTTCGCGTAGAGCGGCGCATCGGACCATTGCGCCGCCCAAGGGTCGGCGCCAAAATGGTAGTTCAGACCGATCTTTCCGATGTGATAGTTGCTGGATAGGCTGGTTGTGTTCTCCGGAAGAAGTGCAAGCGCCGGACCCTGCACGGTCGGAGGGGTCGCGACGCTCGGCCCGCCGAAATGCAAATAGTCATACTCGACTTTGACGGACCATGCAGGCGAAAGCGCTTGCTCGACGCCTAGGCCGATGATGCCGCCGGCGCGACCATAGTCGAAATGGGTTGTCTCCTGTGGCCAGCCGCCTTCGTTGTTGTTGACGACGTTGCCCCGATTGTTTTGCCAAGCCACGCCTCCCTTGAGATAGGCCAGCGTGTGGCCGAGCGGGCCAAACGCGTAACCGACGCGGCCGGTCCCGGTGGCAAAGACGTTTGAACCTGCCTTGCAGTTGGCGCTCACAACAAAGCCGGAGGCGGCGAGGCAGGTATTTGTGCCGTCGGAGACCGCACCGCTGGCATCCAGTTCGACGCCAAACACCCAGCCGTTCGTCTGCCAGTTGTAGCCGATCTGGCCACCTGCGAGGAACACTGGGGTATCGACGCCGCCGCCATAGATTGAGGGACCGTAGGGATTGCTGAAGGAGGTTCGGCCGTACCCACCGCCGACGTGCCCGCCAATATAGCCTCCAGACCAGCTCCACTCCGTCGCGGGCAGTTTCACTTCTGGCTCAAGGTCCGCCGCATTGGCTGCACCGCTTGCAACGAGCGCAATTGTCGTGGCTCCCGAAAGAAGAACTCCAGATCGCATCCAATACTTTCCTGCATTTTCTCGGTCCACAACCGAGCGCCCTTAAGTTATCGCCGCAGCAAACCGTCGGGGCGGACCAGACGCTAACAGCGACGCGCGCCGAGTCCGTCCCGAAGACCATCGCACTGCGATTGGTGATGATGCCGTGAACAAAGCAAACCGGGTGCCGAAGTGAGTTCGCAGGCTCTGCGGGCACGTCGTAAGGTGGGTAGCGTCATGTTGCTGACATTTGTCTCAAGACTGCCAAGCTGCGCTGCTATTGTCCGACATGACCTTGCGCTTCGAACCGTTGCTCCATCGCGCACTCAATGCGCGGGACGCGCCTTGATGTACGGCGGCGTGGTCCGCGCCATGACCCGTGCAGGTTCAGCGTGATTTCAACATCAGCCGTCTGCGCGCGTCCTCAACGATCCGCGCTGTGTCGACGTTGGTCTGAGCTTTCACCGGGGCCTATCGATCCGGATCTTTCTCAAAGCGGTCGCCGATCTTCGCAAAGCCGACCGGCGCTGCGACGACGAGTTCGCCGCGGCGAGCCTTCTCATGGCGGGCGGACAGCGAGCGCTGGCGCAGAAGGTCGAGCTCGTAACTCGTTGAGGCTCCCCTTGAGGCCGAGCAGCAACCGGTCATCGCCGTGTCTGGGTGCGTAGATTGTCTCCTGATCGACGAGGACTCGGTCGACGACGCGGCATATCTCGATCAGTTGCTGCCAATCCCGACTGTTGCGGGCGAAGCGCGAGACTTCTCGAGCACAGACGGCGCCGACCATGCCGAGGCAAACCTCGGCCAGCATCCGTTCGAAGCCGGCACGCTGCACGCCGCCAGCGGCCGAACGGCCGAGATCGTCGTCGATCACCTCGATCTCGGTAAAAACCCAGCGCCGTCAGCCTATCCCGCATGGCGTATTGCGACGCCCCGCTCTCACGGTTGTGCAGCACCTGGCGCGCCGAAGACTGGCGCACGTAGAGGATCGCCTTGCGCTCCAGATGAGAGCCGATCTTCTCAACGATCATGGCCGGCCTTCGTCGTCGCCCGCGCATGATCGAGGATCAGCCGCGTCATCAGGCCGACCAGCGCCTCCCGCGTGTCCCTCGGCAGGTCGGGCCAAGCGGGCGCGCCGGCCGCGCGCCCGCTTGCGAACAAATCCATCTGCCTGGACTTGGGGGCGCCGTTTGCGCCGAACCCAGATCGCTGACGCCGTCTTCCGTGCCATGGTCCTCTCCCGTGGTCGCGAGAGCCCCATATGCGTCTGTAAGCTGGGTGGTCGATGGTGACGCGTCAGTCTTCAAGACCTGGTCGAGCAACGCGGACAATGCGCCCAGCGCTTCCAAATTGACGAACGGGGCGATCGCAAAGAGCACGCCGCTTGCGCATGCCGTGCTGTCGAACATCCAGACCGAAATCTCCAGCGACCGCCATCCGAGCTGTCCAACATGCATCGGAAAACGCCGCCGGCTCTGTTGTCGATCGCGCCGTGAATGAAAACTTCGCGCCCGAACCAGGGATGAGGCCGATACAGAAGCTCCCTGCGTACCGTCCTATGGGCGTTCTCAAGCCTTGTTGTACAACAAAGCTCGGCTGCATAGCGCTCTGGGCAACCTCACACCGATCGACTACGCCAATCGCAGCGATCCTGGGCCGCAACGGGGCGGGACGCTGCGCTATGCCGAGGGCTCCGCGCCTCGCCCCGTTGCTCCACCGAGCCCTATGGGCTCAAATGTCACCGGGACTCTCCCCATTGCTGGATGAAGGGAGGGCTCAGACCATGCTCAGACTATGCCGCTTTCCCGATTCCCGCTGTCACCAAATTTCAGCGATAGCTCGCGGTCGGAAACATGACCGGCTAGTCCAAGGAGATCGACCATCTGCTTCAACGCGTTGGCTTGATTGACACAGCTCTCCGGAAGCGGCGAACGTCAGACTGTTCGGGCTGAAAGGCCTCAACTAGAACTAGCACGGCGCCCGCAGGATCGCTGTCGCCACATACGAAAACATCAGCGGCCGCGTAGGACCTCTCAGGCCAAGTATGTAAGGTAATGTGCGATTCAGCCAACAAGGCTATTGCGGAGACGCCGTGACCCGGAGAAAACTCATGAACATGAAGGTGGAGTAATGTCGCACTCGCCGCACGGATGGCTTTTCGGATTGCGTCTTCCGCAATGGCCGAATCGTCGAGGTTCTTCGCTCCCCATAGGTCGATGAGCATATGCGTCCCACCGGTGGACAGAGCCGGTGGGGCTTCCTTTTCGTTATCAATAATCATTAAGAAATCTCCATTGAATTGTCGGCCCAATAAGCTGAGCTATTGGGGATTTAGGTGACGAGATGATCAGGCGCTTGGTTTGCCGGCATTTGGATGACCTCAATGCCGTCGTTGAATCTGACAACTGCGACCTTCGGCAACTGATTTGTGCCTTTGAGCCGCCGCCAGGTCCTTGATGCGGCGATCACCAGCTTGAACACCATCGGCCTGGCGGCGGTTGGCGACGAAGAACTCTTCGTCCGCACGGTCCTGTATCGCCACGTGGCGAATACGCTCTCGATGGGATTGGCGGTGCGCAAGTGATCCCAATGTTCGGCAAGAAAATCGTAGAAAGGCCAGCAGTGCGTCGCGATCCTTGACCAAGCATTCGACCGCCCAGCCATACCTGGCGCAATGCTTTTCGGCGAGGACGTCGATCGCCGCTTCGGCGGACGCTCGGTCCGCCCAATAGACCTCGCGCAAATCCTTCTTTATGGTGGCCTGCACCGAGAGTGGGACCTTGTCCAGGACGTTCACGGTCTTGTGCACCCAGCATCGCTGGTGGCGTGTGCCGGGAAAGACCTCGTCGAGCGCCTTGTAGAAGTCGAGCGCGCCGTCGCCGATATTGGCCAAACTCGTTGTTATTGATGACGTCGCCTCGATTGTTTTGCCAAGCCACGCCTTCCTTGACGTAGGCCAGCGTGAGGCCCTGCGCGCCAAAAGCGTAACCGAGGCGACCGTCTCCGGTGACAAAGACGTTTGGACTCGCCTTGCAGTTTGCGCAGAGTACTATGCCGGAGGCGGTGAGGCAGGTATTTGTGCCGTTGGAGACAGCGCTGCTGGCATCGAGTTTGAGGCCAAACACCCAGCTATTCTTCTGCCAGTTGTAGCCGATCTGGCCGCCTGCCCGGACCATGGGAGTATCGACGCCGCCGCCATAGACTGACGGAACGTGGAGATTACTGAAGGACTTTTGGCCGTAACCACCGCCGGCGTGCCCGCCAATATATCGTCCGGACCCGCTCCACAGGGCCGGTTGCAGTTGTACTGCTGGCTCAAGGTCCGCCGGATTGGCTGCACCCCTTGCGACCAGCTCAATCGTTGTCGCTCCCCGAAAACGAACTCCAGATCGCATCAAACACTCCGCGCCGCTTTCCCGATCCACAACCGAGCGCCTTCGAGCTGGCATCGGTGATGGCACCGCGAATGAAGCAAGCACCGTGCCGCTTGGAAATTGCGGGGTCTTCAGTTGCTTCGTACCGGGTACATGCGTCAAGTTGTGGACAATGGTCTTAAAGCTGACAATCGCGCTGCAGCGTCCGACAGTATGCTGCGCACCCGGAAGCCGCCTTTTTCGGTGCAGAAGGAGAGTCTTGTTGACCTCGACAGAATTTCGATCTCACCTATCGAGGCTCATGCGAAACCGTGAAAGCCAATGAATATTACCGACGAGCGGCGTCGGCCTGGACGCTGAACCCGTCTACCCGCACAGGGATCGCACCGACTACGCCGCGGTTATCGAAGTCCGGCTTGTGAGAAAAATCGTCACGAGCGATCAGTCACGCAACGCGGCACGCGCGGAAGGGCTCATCATCAGCGTCTTCCAGCTTACCGTGAACACCCCGCGATAATAACAGTCCGGCTCCGGCTTCGCCGCAGTGCTAAGCGGCTTTGCCGCAACATTATTCGTATCGGCTCTGCTGTAGGCGGCGAGACGGAAGCTTCTTTGACGCGCGAAAAGGGGTTGCCGAGCATGCATCTCGTGGAGGCTAAGCGAAGGCGCTACCCCCGCAATTCAATTTCGGTTCGGAAGGCCGTATCGGAGCGCGCTTTCGGTTAGACTGGACGTCGCCTGCGCGTCCAGAGCCAAACGTTTCTGAGCGCGTTTTCGTGCGCACCAAGGCGGACGACTGCGAACATCAGCAAACCAAGGACCTCGCGACGGATGGTTCGGCACGCCCACGACTCGTTACGCTGCCCATAGCTATCTCGTTATAGCCAAGAGCGTCAAAATCTTTGAGCGCTTAACGACTGCCCTTCAGCGGCTATGCATACAACGCCGGCCTCGTGGAAAACGGCAACACGCCTCTGGGTTGGTTCTTGCACAATCGATGTCATCGCTTGGGCGCCGCAGGCGACCTGCGCCCCGGCGAGCGCCAAGTCCGCTTCCATGAGGAGAGCCCAACCATAGTCCGGGCGTCTACAAATGTAAGAAATCACAAGCCGGAACGAGTTTCTGGACACGTTGTTTGCGGGTGCCATGCAGACTATCGCGTGTCTACTACAAGATCCGGTAGATGCGAACGCCAACTTGAGGCCCTAGCGTCCGGCCGTGTTCCCCTGCCGATCATCGAGGAAACAGAAGTGAACGGAAAGGACGAGAAGCTAACAAACGGGCAAAACGGCACTATGACTGGCAGAACCAGGGTGGCTACGCAATGCACACCTCAATCAGGATCCTCGGTGTTCTGATTTAAGGGCCGCAGAAGGCGATGAATGGCGGGACGCGTATGCCTACGGAAAATCGATCAGGCAAAAATCAGCTTGTGGAACGTCAACCGATCGACGCGATTACGGCGATCGATCGCCTTGCAAGATCGGATCCGGAGAGGGTAGCGCTGAGGTACGGCGCAGACGAACTTACCTACAAGGCGCTGCGTTTAAGATCGGATGCTCTCGCAAGGATGTTACGAGAGCAGGGCGCTCACGGCGCGGTGGTCGGCTATTGGGGTGAGCGGGACCTCGACTGGGCAACGGCGGTAGTCGCAATTTTGAAGGCTGGATCAACGTACCTACCGCTCGATCCATCGTTACCGGCTTCGCGCACATTGTTCATGATCGAGCAGAGTCGCTGTGCTCTGATTATTGGCCAAGACCAGCTGGATTCGGTCAGCTTATTCCAGGCGAACAGCAAAGGCACCACGCAATTCGTGGCGATAGAGGCAGCGCTGCGCGAGGCCCAGACGTCGTCTGTTGTGCCATCATCGAGCGAGGATGGACTCGCCTACATTCTGTTCACGTCTGGTTCGACGGGCCAGCCCAAGGGCGCAATGATCGAGCGCGCAGCCCTAAACAATCATTTGGTGGCAAAGATTGATGCTCTAACACTCACTCGGACGGATTGCGTCGCGCAGACGGCATCGCACTGCTTTGACATCTCGCTGTGGCAGCTTCTGGCAGGGCTTTGCGTCGGAGGCTGTATCGCGATCATTGACGATGCGACACTGAAATCGCCAGTATCCCTTCTCCAAGCAATTCAAGGATACGGCGTGACGGTTGTTCAATTCGTTCCGTCGATGCTTGCAGCATTTGTTGAATATCTGCAGTCGCTTGCAGCGGCCGAGCGAGCTCTGGACAGTTTGCGGATTATTTCTACGGTCGGAGAACCTCTAACACCCGGACTAGCGCGCGCGTGGCTTGCCTTATATCCCCAGGTCCCCATTCTCAACCACTACGGGCCGACCGAGTGCGCGGACGGCGTTACGCATCATCTGGTTTCCGTACCGCCTGCGCTGGCTGCCCCCTATGTGCCGATCGGCAAACCGATTTCTAACCTTGAGGTTTATATCGCCGACGGACCGCGGCTGTGCAACACGGGAGAGGTTGGCGAAATCTGTGTTAGCGGCGTTGGTGTCGCTGCTGGTTACGTCAATGACGATGTCCGCACCAAGGATGCCTTTGGGCCGAACCCGTTCTCAAACGACCCGTCGTTCCAGTGCCTATACAGGACAGGTGATCTCGGGCGCGTTCGTTCCGATGGCCTCTTGGAATGTCTCGGTCGACGGGACCGTCAGGTCAAAATCCGCGGGCACAGAATTGAGCTGGGAGAAATCGAGGCCCGCCTCTCCGCTCATCAATTGGTACGTGGCGCCGTCGCGGTCGCCTCCGTCTGCGCAGGCGTAAAGCTTACGGCGAGAGACATAACCAGGGCCGACGGGGAAACTGGATCGAGACGACTCATCGTGTATGTGTCAGCTCCGGCTGAAGTGGGGGAAGGCGAGCTTCAGAACTTTCTTGCCGAAGCGCTTCCCACCTACATGCTCCCAGAAAGGATCATCCACGTCGCCGGTATTCCACTGACCAGAAACGGAAAGGTCGATTTTGGAGCATTGCCGGACCCGACCAGTGTTCGACCTCCATTGCCGACGCCATTCGAGGAGCCGCAAACAGAGCTCGAAGCCAAGCTGTGTCAAATTTGGTCCGGCGCTCTGCGTATTGAGAACATTGGCGTGAATGACCAGTTCATAAGCCTCGGCGGAGACTCGCTCCGGGCAATGCGCATATTGGGCCAGTTGCAGACCCTGCTCGGAGTGAGAACGGATTTCAGGCTGGTCCTGAATGGAACGATCCGATCTCTTGCGGCTTCGATCTCGGCCCGAGTCGAAACCAAACCGTGCACAGCCCCGACGTACGGAAAGCTTACGCGATCGCCTCTGACTCGAGTTCAGGAGCACCTATGGTTTCTCTCGCAGCTCGATCCGTCTGCCAGGAACTACATCATTCAAGGCGGCCTGCGAATAAGGGGCATCATCGATCTGGCCGCGTTCAGTCGCGCCTGGACCGATGTCGTTCAGTCCCATCAGGCACTTTCGGCACGCTTTATCGACGAGGACGGTCCGGTTCAGCTTTTTGATGCTCCGCAATGCGCAAGTCTTGAATTGGCTGATGCATCTCATCTCACGGCGCAGGAAGCTGAGGAGCTGATCGCAGAGTTACGGCGAACAGAGCTGAACGGCAGCTTTGATCTCAGCCAAGGCCATCTGTTTCGCGCGCGCATGATCCGTTTTGGCCCTGACAACCATCTCATACTGATCACCGCTCACGAAATTATCATCGATGCTTGGTCGATTTCTGTTCTAATCAGGGACCTTCGACGAAGGTACGTAGATGCCGCGGCGTTTTTGCCAGAGAGCCGCGCGTCGCTCTCGACCTACGCGGCCTGGGAAGCACAACACACTACTCCAGAGGCGCTGGCCAACCAACGCAGCTATTGGCGTCGTCAGATTGGTGATGATCCGCCGTTGCTTTCGCTAGGAACGGGACGAGCGCGGCCGCAGACAAATTCCTACCGCGGCGCGTCCCATGCGGTGCTGCTTGGCAGCGAGCTCTCCAATCAGGTACGGGAGTTTGCGCGCCGACATAGGTGCACCACGTCGACGACACTCCTCGCATGCTTCAAGCTGCTGCTGCGGATGTATAGCGGTCAGGACGATATTATCGTTGGCATACCGCACGTTGTACGGGATCAACCTGGCAGTGCCGAAATTGTCGGCTTTTTCCTGAATATGCTGCCAATCCGCACCGCGCTCGATGTCGGCCAGTCCTTTGCGGTTCATGCCTTGCGCATCCAGGGCCTGGTCAGCGATGCCATCGCAAATTCGGCATATCCGTTCGGCTGGATGGTAAGGGATACCCGGCTATATCGCGAAGCGGGACGATCACCGATCTTCCAGGTCATGTTCAACATGTACTCCGAGGCCGCGGAGCCACTTGCCGAACATGAGTTGGATCTGACATTCCGCGAATATGAGACCGGCTATGTAAAGTTCGATCTGACATTGTACGCACAAGATCAGGGCGATGAAATTGCCCTCCAGCTAGCGTATGCGGAAGACATATTTTCCAGCGATCTGATTGTCCGCATGGCCGACAATCTGCGCTGTCTGATTGCTGCCTGCATTGAGAAGCCGCTTGCGCCCATCAAAGATCTGAGCTACCTCAGCGCGTCAGACGTCACTATGCTGGACTCGCTGGATGGCTCGGCGCCGCCATATGAGACTGAATGTCCGCTTGTCGAAGCGTTCGAGCAAATCAGCGTTTCTAATCGCAGCCAGGTGGCATATTTTGGTGATTTCGGTGAGATCACATTCGGCCAACTGCGTGAGCGCGTAACAGCTATCAGGTCGCTACTGCGGGCTTCGCACGTGGGGGCTGGCGATATGATCGCCATGCTGGTCGACCGGTCGCCTGACGTGGCCGCTGTTATTCTTGCGGCACGAGCCTTGCAGTCCATTGTTGTCCCTATATCGCCGGATTATCCGCGTGATCGGATCGAACATATCCTGCGAGATAGTCAGGCAAAGCTTTTGGTTCACGCAAATACCTCTGACCTTGTTTTTGACATGCCGTCGATTTGTCTATTGACCCTAGAAGGGTGCGGCGCGCCTGCGCACGATTTCGAGTGCAGCGACAAACTATCAGATCAGGGAATTGCGAGCCTTATGTACACGTCGTCCTCAACCGGGATGGCGAAGGGGGTTCTTATACCGGAATCGGCAATTCTCAATCGACTGAACTGGATGTGGCGACGCTTTCCCTTCGCCAATACCGACGTGATGGTTGTCCAGAAGTCCGCATCACTTGTTGCGTCCGCTTGGGAGTACTTTGGGGGGCTTCTGAAAGGTGTGCCCGCGCTGATCCTAACCCAAGAGCAGTTGCTGGATCCAGATCTGTTGTTGTGCACGTTGGCGAGACGTCGCGTGACACACTTATTTGCCTCGCCGCCACTCCTGTCCGGCGTCATTGCTTCCCAAGAACGGCACCCGCGACCGACCGCGTTGCGGTTGGTCACAAGCAGCGCCGAACCGATGCCTTCCTCGCTCCCCGTTCGCTGGCGTGCGCATTTCCCGGAGGTGCCGTTGTGGAACTTCTATGGTGCTACGGAATGTGCATCCAATGCAGCAGTCTACGAAACATCGGATGGCTACGACGGCCCGTCGCTCGTCCCCGTTGGGCGCCCAATCGATAACGTCAAACTCTACGTGCTCGATGCCCAGTTAAAGAGAGTCCCTGTCGGAGCCGCCGGCGAACTGTGCATCGCGGGACGCTGCGTGAGCGCTGGGTACTGGCGGGATCAAGATCGGACCAACCGCTGTTTCGTGCCGAATCCGTATGATGACGGACAATACAGCATTCTTTATCGAAGTGGCGATATCGCACGCATCTCAACCAGGGGCCTTCTCGAGATTTACGGCCGATCGGACAACCAGATCAAAGTACGGGGCTTTCGCATCGAGCTGGAGGAGGTCGAAACGGCCCTTGAGTCTCATCCGGCAATCGCAAAGGCCGCGGTCGTCGCAGAAGGCATGGATAACCCTCGTCGCTTGACCGCTAGCGTGGTTCCGGCTCGCGACAGTCTAAGCTCTGGAGATATTGTCACCCACCTGCGCCACACATTGCCGTCCTACATGATTCCCGCCGCTTTCCGTTTGGTGGAGAGTATCCCCCTTACGGCGAGCGGAAAGATAGATCGTGCTCGCCTGTCGTCCGTTCCTTACCGGGAGGTCGGGTCTGTTCCATCTGCTGAGCCTCGCACGAGGAAGGAGCGTATTCTTGCTGAGATCTGGCAGGATCTATTAGGTGCCAAGTGGGTTGAACTCGATCAGAGCTTCTTTGATATCGGCGGAGACTCTCTTCTGAGCGTGCGCTGCGTCACGCTGGCGCGCAAAGCCGGGCTGAATCTTACTGTCGACCAACTCTACCGAACACCGACCATCAGGGAATTGGCGGCAGACGAAGCGGCGGTTACACTCCATACCTTCCCTTCCGCGGATGGCTCATTGCCAGTGACCCCCGCAATCTCATCTTGGAACCGTCTTGTCGGCTTCGATGAGCATTTCAACATCGGTGATCTCTTCTTCTTGCCCGGCGGCGTCTTGAATATCCGAATGCTGGAGCGCGCCCTTGCCCACGTCATGGAAAGGCACGAGGGCCTCAGACTCCGTATTGCCCGAACCGACGATGGTCTACGTCCGACAATCGGACCTTGCGTGGCCGAACGGCTCGTGGAGGAGATCGATCTTGTCGGAATGACCGGCCTACAGCAGCGTAAGGCAATCGAGAGCACCTCAGCAAGACGTCAACATATGTTTCGGTTCGACGGCCAGACGCCTCTTGTTAACGTCACGGTGTTCCGCACATCGGAAAGCGACGATTACTATCTGCTGATCCTGATGCATCATTTTGTAGCGGACGGGATAGGCTATCGATTGTTCCTGGAAGCATTGGATGCGGCGTACAACGCCCTTGCCTCAGGCCATGCCGTGAGTGGTCCCGAGAACATACAAATGCTCTCTCCATGGTTGAAGCGCCTTGAGCACTACGCGAACAGCGAAGCGCCAGCCGAACTCGAATACTGGGAAAGGATTGACTACCATCAGTTCAATTTGCACATCAGCGACACTTCATCGCGCGGCCCGAGCTTTTCGAAGGTGACCGCGAGAGCGCTTCACTATGCGCGCGTTGAAGGTGGCATGGATGAAGCGAATTGCCTATCCCTTTGGGAAGATCAGGCCAAGTACCATCTTGAGATTGACAAAGAAGCGACAGCTGATCTCCTCAATATTGCAGCGAGATTGGCGCATTGTCAGGACTTTGATGTGTTTCTTGCCGCCATATCTGGCGCCTTTGGACGCGTTTTCGGCAACTATTCGCTCTGGATTGATAGCCTTACTTCAACCCGAGGTCGGCTGTTTGACGATCTCGATCCATCTCAGATCATCGGCCATATCAGCGAGCTCGTTCCGCTTCCCTTGAGTCTCACCGGAACGGAGACCCGTCCCGATCGTGCTCGTGCAATATACCGCCAGCGCAATGCTCTGCCGCGCAGGGGAATAGGCTTTCGGGCCATGAAATTCCTAAACCGAGATCCAGCCGTGCGGAGCCGGATCGATCGCCTGCCCTTACCCAGAATTGGATTGAATTATCGAGCGGGTTTGCAGCGCCATTTTCCACGCCGTCTCCTAGCCAAGGAACCTTCTCCACTCTGGATCGGCGAAGACATGGATGAAGCGGCCGCGATTCACCTCTTCTGGTTCGATGTCGGATATCAAGCCGGCCATCTACAGATCGAAACGAGGTATGATCCAAACCAGGTCGGTTATGAGGTGACCCGTAATCTTTGCACGGTGTTGCAACAGGAGCTGTTGCAGACGATCAGCGAATTCGGAAGAGCTCGCGACACTTTAATCCATGAATAAGCCCGATGCGGAATTCGCCGTCGAGAGCAATCGCGATGTGATGCCAAAGAAAAAACAGCACGTCGATCTGTCGGACCCCAATCTCTCAAGCCTTATCCTGCGGCTCGCCATTCCGTCTGTTGTTGGCTTATCGATCAACGCGTTACAGCAGGTCGTCAACGCGATCTTTGTTGGCGCACTTGGCGCGCAGGCGATCGCAGCGGTCAGCATGACCTTGCCGATCGTGGTCCTGCTCGCGGCAGCCGGACAGGGGATCGGTGTTGGAACAGCGTCGTTCATATCTCGTCATCTTGGCGCTGGTGAGTACCTGGAGGCGAGTCGAGGCGCGAGCACCGCACTCGCGCTCGCCGCTCCGATCGGTATCATGATTACCGTCGCTCTGCTTCTAAGTCTGCGAGAGATCTTCGTAACGCTCGGGGCAACTCCAACCATCATGCCCATGGCGCTCGACTACGCGGCGACGCTTTTGTTCGGGTACACCCTGATGCTTCTAAACATCGTCAACGGCTTCATCGTCAGAGCCGAAGGCAACACACGATTCAGCATGTGGACGATGATTACCGCCTTCATACTGAACGCTGTGCTTGATCCCGTCTTCATACTCCTACTGGACCTCGGTGTGCGAGGCGCAGCCCTCGCAACGCTGGCATCTCAGATCGCTGCTATTAGCCTCTATATCGCGTATTTTACGAAGCTTCGCGGGATAGTCCTCGTCAGGATATCTCACATCTCGTTGCGAGCAGATCGCATCGGACAGCTCGCGTTCATAGGAGCGCCGGCGACCATGACCAGTATTTTATCTGCTATTGCCGTTATGCTCTTGTACGGAGCTGCTGCGCCGTTCGGCGACGAGTCCATCGCGGCCGTGGGGATAGCTGTGCGAATCTTGACGATCGGCGCACTGCCTATCACCGGCTTCTGTATTGGCTCTCAAGCTGTCCTGGGTTTCGGTTGGGGCGCACGCGACTTTGCTCGTGTACTGAAAGCTGCGAAGTTCATGCTCTCTATGACTGTCGCTCTTTCCGTTGCGTATTCTGCGGCCGTTGTGATTTTTGCCCGGCCTTTGGTCAGGCTGTTCAGCGATAGCGATAAGGTCACGGAAATTGCCGTCTCGACCTGCATCGTCTTCCATCTCTTCTTTGGACTTTTTGGTATTGAGAGTTTCGTGACGACGATGCTTCAGTCGTTCGGCAGAGCTCGCCTCAGTGCGGTAGTGTCCTTCGCGAGGCAGGGCTATCTCTTCGTACCGGCCATACTGTTATTCCCGGTCATATCGGGTTTCAACGGACTGTTGGCCAGTCAAGCAATCGCTGAGCTGGGTGCCGGAATGATTGCGCTGTTGGTCATGTTCCACCAGTTCGCTGAGCTCAGACGAGCGCTCCGGCACCCTACTTCACGAGCGACCGAAATCGCGGGTTGACCTGGCAACGGACATCATCGAAGCCCAGAGCATTAGGCCTACTAGCCGGGGAGGTGTTGCGCTTCAAGAAAATGACGAGCGTAACGTGCAAGAGCCATGCGCTATAGTAGGGTCTTGAGCGGCGGCGCTCGCGATGAAGCAAACGCAGGTGTTGCAGGCCACCGCCACGGCAGTCGGAAGCGGACGCTGACCGGGACCTGGCCTTGACGTCGATGACCCTTCGCGCTTTCGATCGGGCTCAACAGTTGGCGCCTAGCTGGCCCTTACACCGCGGCGCAACCAATCCGGCGAAACCGACACCAATGGCAAGATATCTCGATTGAGTATGCGTTTAGATCAACTATAGTGTTGACCAACACATGACAGCAACCCGCGTTCGCGTGATCTGGTTGACCCGGCTAGGCTAGGCGGATTTCGGACACTACCTTTGAAGCCTGTCGCCACACCAAGATAGCTCCTCGGCAGATACCAGTTGCTGCATATCCTTCAGTGAGCGCCGGTCGCCTCGGACCTTCTCCGCAGTCCATCGATAAAAAGGTAGATCACGGGCGTCGTGTAGAGGGTCAGCATCTGCGAGACCAAGAGCCCGCCGATAATGGAGATGCCGAGCGGACGCCCGAGCTCGGTGCCGGGGCCGGTGGCAATGACTAGTGGGATGCCGGCGAACACCGCCGCGATTGTCGTCATGAGGATCGGTCGGAAGCGCGCCCGGCAGGCTTCGAAGATCGCATCCGTCGAAGACATGCCGCGCTGGCGCTCGGCCTCGAGCGCAAAGTCGACCACCATGATGCCGTTCTTCTTGACGATGCCGATTAAGAGGATGATCCCGACGAAGGCGGTCACGGTCAGCGGCGTGTTGGTGATCTGCAAGGCCAGAAGCGCGCCCAGTCCCGCCGACGGCAGGGTCGAGATGATGGTCAAGGGATGGGCCAGATTTTCATAGAGCATGCCGAGCACAATATATGTCGCAACCAGCGCGCTCAGAATCAGGAGCGGCTGCCGTCCGCTGGTCCTGGCAAAATCGCGGGCATCGCCATCAAAGCCGCCGCGAATACCCTCGGGCATGTGCAGCTCCTCGACCGCTCGCTGGATGTTCGCCAAGGCGACCTGAAGCGGCACGTCCGGCAGGAGGTTGAACGAGACCGTGGTCGAGGGAAACGACTGCGAATGGTACACTGCCAGCGCCGCCAGTCCGCGCTGTTGGCGCACTACCGCCGACAATGGCACCTGCGCGCCATTGGCGCCGGCAACGTAGATGCGATCTAGATTGGACGGATCGTGCTGGAGTTTTGGGTCTATTTCCAGCACGATGGCATACTGGTTCCGCTCGGTATAGATGACGGAGATCTGCCGCTGCGAGAATGCGTTGTTGAGCGCGTTGTCGATGTCCTGGATACGGATGCCGAGTTGTGACGCCATCTGGCGATCGATCGTGAGATTGAGCTGTAATCCGCCGGGCTCGCGATCGGCGGAGACATCCGTGATTCCCTCGACGGTCTTCATACGCTCGTACACGATCGGCGCCCATTCGTGCAACAGATCGAGATCGGTGCTGGACAGCGTATACTGGTAGTCGGAATTGCTCTGTCGTCCGCCAGCGCCGACGTCCTGGACTGCGAACATGAAGAGGCGAACGCCGGCAATGCCTTGAAGCTTGTGGCGCAGCCGGTCGATCACAAGCTGGGTCGAAATGCAATCGCGCTCTTCCGACGGTTTCAGGCTGATAAACATCGAGCCGGCGTTGGACCCTTGACCACCAGGCCCGCTCCCTCCATCCATGAACGATCCAATGCCGGCGACCGCGTGATCTGTCATCACGACGTCGGCGAGTTGCCGGTGCAAACCCAGCATGGCTTGGAAGGAGGTATCGGGGGAGGCACGCGTCGCGCCGATGATGATGCCAGAATCGTCGCTCGGAAAATAGCCCTTGGGCGTCTGGATGTAGAGTATCACCGTCAATGCGATCGTCGCGAAGAATATCAACAATATCAGAATCGGGAACCTCATTACGGCGCGCAACGACTTGACATAGGCATCGACGATGCGCGACAGCGCGCCTTCGATGACGCGGTAGAATAGGGTGGCGGTGCTTGAGGTCGTCTGCCGGATGTAATGCGCGCAGATCATCGGCGTGACCGTGAGCGAGACCAGCGTTGAGATCAGGATGGCAAAGGTGAGGGTTATCGAGAACTCGCGTAACATGCGGCCGAGGATGCCATCCATGAATATCAATGGCGTGAAGGCGGCGATCAACGACAGCGAGATCGTTACAACCGTGAAGCCGATCTGCTTTGCGCCCTCCTGAGCCGCCCGGAACGGCAGCATGCCTTGCTCCAGATTGCGAAACATGTTTTCGATCATGACGATGGTGTCATCGATCACGAAGCCGATCGAGATGGCGAGCGCCATCAGCGACAGGTTGTCGATGGAGAAGCCTGCACCCCACATGCCGACGCAGGAGCCGGCGAGCGTTAGCGGCACTGAGATGCCGGCGGCAACCATCAGCATGATCCGACGCAGAAACACGAAAACAACGACCATTACCAGAACGGCAGTCGTCAGCAGGGTCAGGTGCATGTCGCGTACGCTGGCGCGGATCGTGCCGGTGCGATCGACCAGCGTCGAGATTTCCACGCCGGCCGGGATCCATTGCTTCAGCTCTGGGATCAATGCCTTGATCCCGTCGACCGTGTCGATGACATTGGCGTCGGCTTGCTTTCTAATATAAATCAACACCGCGGGTTGGTTGTTGAACCAAGCGACCGACCGAACGTTGCGGACGGAGTCCTCGACTTCGGCGACGTCGGATAGGCGCACGAAATTGCCGTTCGAGCTCTTGACTACGATACCGCGGAACTCCTGCGCACGGCGCATCTGCGGGTTCAACCCCAGCATTTCGCTCTGCCGCTCGCCGTTGAAGATGCCGACTGGCCCGAGCGGATTGGCGTTAATGATCGCGGCTCGAACTGCTTCAGTTGAAAGGCCCGCGCTGGAAAGCGCCACCGGATTCAACTGGATGCGCACCGCCGGCTGCTCGGCGCCGCTGACCGCGACGTTTCCCACGCCTGGCACCTGTGCCATTCGTTGCAAGAGCACGGTGTCAGCGACGTCGTAGATCGCGCTAGTCGACAGCGTCTTGGAGGTGAGAGCGAGGACGTAAACGGGGGCGCCGGAGGTGTTCGACTTGTAAAAGCGAGGGATTGACGGCAGATCGCTCGGCATGTCCGGCAGCGACGCGTTGATCGCGCCTTGCACATCGCGTGCAGCGCGGTCCAGATTGCGGCCAATATCGAACTGCAATGAAACGTAGGTGGACCCGAGTGTGCTCGTTGATGTGATTTGGTTAACACCCGCGATTTCGCCAAGCCGTCGCTCCAGCGGCGCGGCGACAGTCGCTGCCATCACCGATGGTCCAGCTCCAGGTCGAAAAGCGTAGACAAAGATCGTTGGGAAATCGACGTTTGGGACAGAAGCCAGAGGCAAAGACCCGTAAGCCAGGGCTCCCAGCAGAAGTAGGCCGATCGACAGTAAAGTGGTGCCGACCGGCCTACGAATAAAGGGCTCCGAGATTGAGACCATCGCCAGGCTAAGGTCGCGCGACGCGTTTGCGTGAATGAAGCTAGACTGGTCGGCACCAAGGTAGTGTCTCGACGGCAGGTCTCTTGTGTCCGGTGAAGTACGGAATCGAACACAAGAGAACAAAGCGAACCAAGGCTTCGACAGGAGTAACCAGTACACAAACGTGGTTATGACCGAACCTACTCAATCTTGGTGTTGACACGTTATTTTGTGAATTTGCAGATCAGAGCTTTCTGAAGTTGAGCCGAGGCCTTCGACCTGCGCTGACAACTGTCCTGCCGACAGGCGCATCACACCATCTTCGATTGTCGGCCAATGGAAGCTGCCTTCTCGACCCCAGAATCCCGTTCGTTCCCAAACGATCACCCGGTCCGCCTACTTGTGAAATGGATCCCGACTCCGGGCCATGTGCTTAGCTAGTTTCCGTCGCGAAACGGCTGAACTTAGGGAGTCCGATTGAAGTTATGTTGATAGATTGGGCATAAAGTGACGGAGAGTGGCGGAATCGGCAAGCTCGTAACGGGCGATTTTTTCGGTGCGGTTCGGAGTTGCGCGCCGTTTGTCAGCTTGGGAAGTGCTGAGCCGCGGCCACTTTGAGTGACCGGGCGGGCCGTCGTGTCGATCAAGCAGCTTTTCGCTTGCGTGACGGTCGCGCCACCATCGCCGCGATCCTCATGAGATTGTTGGCGAGCACGGCGGCGCCGACCCACAGCTCGAAACGGTCGCGTCCTTCGGCGAGGCAGCGCTTCATGCCGCGGCCTCGAAACAACACGGAGATGCGTCCCTCGATGCCGGCGCGAAAGCGCTGACCATCCTTGAAGACCGCGCTCTTCTCGTACGCTTCACGTCGTCTCGTCCGCTTGCCGCCACGTTGTGGAATGCAGACCACCTTGACGCCGGCGTGCTTGCACGAGGCGAGGTTCTGCTCGCTGAAGAAGCCACGATCCGAGCCATACAACTGCGGGGCGCGGCCAAAGGCCTGCCTGTGGCGCTGGAGGGAAGATGCCACGTGAACCTCGTCGGGCGGATTGCCTTTGAGCACCTCGTATTGCGTAATCAGGCCCTGAGCGCTTTCGGCGAGGAAGACCTTGTGGCCAAACTCGACCGGCGTGCGCACCTTGCCGCGCTTGATCAGGTCGGTTTGAGGCTCGAAGATGGAATAAATCTTCTCGTCGGTAGCGAGCTGCTCACCAAGGAGCACACGACGACGTGACTGATCGATGACACGATCTCCCAGGTGGCAGAAGTGCTCGATCTGTCCGCGCAGTTGCTCGATGGCCATGGCGGTGAGCACGTCCTTGCCGCGGATCGTGCGGGTTCTCTCGAGCCCCGCGCGTGCGTTGCCTACGACCTCCCCGGCGATGTCGATGAGCACTCGGTATGTGCGGGCCTGCTGCTCGTGACGTTGCCTCGTCGTCATGCGCTGGATCTCGTACATCCGGCGCCGCGCCGCCCGCGTGCGGTCGCAAAAGCCCTTGATTCTTCGCAATTCCAGCGCTTTGGCCAGACGGCGGACCAAGCGTGTGACGACGCGGACCACATCCCATAGCAACGTGTTGTCGGTCGGATGATGAATGTCGGTCTGCACGACCGTGGTGTCGACCCGCAACTTCGCGCCGTCCTCCAATCCGAGCTCGACCGCTGCCCGAACCACCAAATCGTTGACCGCTCTCAGGGTTTGTGGGGTCAGACGGATGAAGCCACGCTGAAAGGCGTCATGCTTCGCCACCGGCGCGCAGTAGAAGTCGGTGAACTGACGAAGCGTCAATCCATCTGCGATGCGTTCACGCAACTCGCGATAGTCCCAGTTCTTGAGCCGCATCAAAACCAGCGAGCGCAGAACCTGCGTCGCCGTTAATCCGTGACGACCGCTATCGGGCTGCTTCAGGCCACGCACCAAGTCCCGCCGGACGCGCTCGATGACGTCCCGCTGGTCGTCGAGAAAGCCGGATATCGCCTCCAGCAGCGGTTCCAGGCGAATGCCCTGATCGCGTTGTCGCATCAGCTCCCAATCGGCAAAGCTGATCTGTCGCGCCGTCGCTCTCACATCGCTCGGCTCTTCTTGCTCTTGGATGCTTCGGCGCGTTCTCGCTTCAACGCTTTGATGTATCGCGGTGCCGCCTGGTGCAGCAGATCCTGCAGAGCGCGCCCGTTGTCCAGGCTGTGCTGAACCTCCGGCACAAGCTCTTCCGGCACGTAGACGGCAACGCGACGCCCGTTCGCGCGACCGTAAAGCACATAACTTTGATGCTGTTCGCCAGACCGGCACGCCGGGCAATTCTTGCGGATGCACCGGCTCCGACGCAGGCTCAGCGAACCCAGAAGCGCAGGCCAGAGATTCGTCGATTCGCTTCGCAGCCAGCGCGCGACATCCGAAGGCGATTCCGAATCAACATGCTTCATACCAAAAATGTGATACTATGCACATGTACGGCGCAAGAAAAAACGTGCGCGAAAATCGCGCGATAACCCATATTTTTAAAGGGCGAAATGCGTTTCGCGACACAAACTAGCTAGTCGGAAGGGGCTGTTCCGTTTGATAGTCGGAGCGGATGACGATGACGAGACGCAAGACCGGCCGTAAATGTCGTCTCGCCCATCTTCTTTTGACGTTTGTGAGGAGGTTCGGGATCTCCGTAAAGAGATCGTTTGGTGTCTATGCTTGACCATACGCTTAAGTCGGATGTGACGACGTGACGGCTGGAAGTGATCACGGAGACGAGACGACGTCGCTGATAGGGGGCCGGGTGCATGGTATTGCTTGTGCAGGCATAGCTTAGAAGGTCATAGCACGGGGTATCTTCGACTTGAAGGTGATCCTGCTACCATCTCGGCCAGCTCGAACGGGCGAAGGGCAGATCGTCGGCGCAACCGCTCGATCTCCTGGCGCTCCGGCGTTTCTGGCCGTGGCCTGGAAGGGCCTGCGCCGACTTCGCAGGCGTGCCCGCGAGCCTTGCAGACGGTCCAGCCGCTCGATCCGGCGGCCACAGTCCGCCGACCAGCCAGATCCTCGGGTGATTCCCGACACAGGCGAACTTCGTGTCGCGCTGGATCGGCTCAAACTCCTTGACCCGCTTGCGCAAGATGTTCTCGTGCACGTTCGGATCGCTGCCGCTTGCGCCACCAACACGCCGCGTCCCTGACCAACGCTTCGATCCTGAACTCACGACCAAACTTTTCTCGTTCATTGCAGACGCCATTCTCGGTGTCCAGCAGTTGCTCACTTCAGGTCAAACTTGTAGGAGGCCTGTAAGAACGTGCCCATCGCTCCATGCTGTATTTCACAAGCGCAAGGTCCTGAATTAGGATGCCTGGGTCGCTGCAGCCGCTGCAGTTGTACGTGACATTGCTGTCGTCTTTGGTCCACATTGCCCAATACCGCGCGCCAATGCCAATGCTGAAATTTCTGCTGAGGAAGTAGGACAACGTGCCTTCCACCTGAACACCCCCTCCACCTGTCCCGCGCTGATCATAGAAAGTTGTTTTCAGGCCGGAGCAGATGGTTGTCGCGACCACTGAAGTCGGTCCACGGCAGGTAAGCAACTGGCGGGGATGATTGCAAGGGGCGGGAACTGCACAGTGGGAGGGGTTGCCAGACGGGTCCCGTCGTACTCAAATTTGACAGACCAAGCAGGCGTGAGCGCTTGCTCAAGGCCGACTCCGACAGTCCAACCGAAACGATCGAACTGCGTTCTATGCCACGGGAACCCAGCAAAGCGCCCCCCGAATTCGTTGTTGTTGGCGATGTCGCCCCGATTGTTATGCCAGGCCACGCCAGCCTTGACGTAGGCCAGCGTTTGACCCCGCGGGCCATAGGTGTGACCGACACGAGGGCAAGCACGGCAGGACGGTCGCCGAGATCATCGAAGCCCGCATCACATGGATGCAGCAACTGGAACGGAAGGCCGATGGCGAGATGCGCCCCCGGATCGAGAGCTGGAAGAACGTCGCAGGCCACCTGCGGCGCTTGGTCAAGCCGAAGCTCGGCAAGATGATCGCCAGCGAGGTGACGCGGCAGGATATCGCCGAGCTGTCGAACGACAGCGGCCGCTACAGTGCCTTGGCCTCATCCCATGGTGCGCGCATCCAGACGTCGCGCTCCTCGTCGGTGGTCAATATCACGGGCATGCCTTCGGGTGGATCGGCGCGAGGCAGCAATCTTGCAGAAATTGTGAACTGGTTCACAAAGATGGGAACCCGTGAGGCGCACACTTTCCGCGTCGAAATGGGAGACCCGCGATGAATTCCATTTTGCGTAAACTAACGATGATGTCAGCCTTCGTGCTGGTGATTGCTGGCACCAGCGATATCAGTCGGTCGTCCGCAGTCGGTGTCTGAGCCCAGGTTGGGAGCGGAATGGCAATGCAGCCGCACCGCATTCTTCATCACCACTTGCGCGCAAGTTCAGACTGGTGCCGGATAGTCGGGGAAGCGCGCCGGCATCGGCGGCAGATTGCCAAGATAGCGGTTGATCACGCGGAACAGGGCGCGGATCGCTCTGGTTGGTCGTCACGCTGTACAGATTGCACATCGGCGAAGGCTACGACCCGAACAGTGCGAAGTAGATCACGTACAGCCAGCCCAGAATGCCGTGGATGATCGCCCAGATGATCGACTTGTTGGTGGTGTAGCTGATGGCGATAGCGAGCGCACTGCCAAAGCCTATGCCGTATTTCGTACCCTCTGATCGCACCACGTAGTAGCGGCTTCCGTTCATCGTCGCACCCTCATCATCATTCACCGCTCGCCCGGCCACCATGACGACGGCGGATCGCTCGCCGTGACCTTGGTGGTGCGCAGCGCCACCAGATGGCTCCGCTTGAATGCCGAGATGATTGCAGCCGAGGCGCGGGCTGGCAAGATTGTGGTGCAGGACGCTGAGATTTGGCCCCGGCTTGACCGACCTGCCGGCGAGCTACGCGAGCGGATCAGGAAAGCGCAACTATTGGCCCGAAGAGTACGGCGGATCAAACGTAGAGATACTCACTGAACGCAGACTTGATCGAAGAATGTCTCTTGCCACGGTCGAATTTAATCCTGCCGTGAGTTCTCCCGATCTGTCATCGCCGTTCTTACTTGCTCCATACCACACCGTTGCCGGTCAACGATCACGCTACCAGCAGCGCGACCGCGACCATCATGGCGACCAGCGCGATGAAGAGCAGGGCCTAGTGCGGAGGTGGTCGGCTTTAAGGTCGAGCGCCATAAACCTTCGTATCGTATCCGTGACCCCTTTAGATGCACGATGTTTACCTACGTTCAATTGAGCCGCTGATCGCGATCATCTTAGATAGCGTATGCGGTAGCGACCCTCAGCTCCCCCGACCCGCTATCGCTGCCCTCCTTGGGCGTTTCCTCCCTAGACTTGGGCCGCTTATCATTCAAGCCGCCTTTCTTTTGGTGGATGCCGTCACGCCCAAGGCCGCAGGCCGCAGGCGCGCAGCAGTATGAGGCCGAGCGCGGCTCTGCTCGTAAGGTTACGAATACATATCGCGCTCGATCTCGTCCCACGTTTCGCAGAACATTTTAACGGCTCTGTCCTTCGGAACGCGGCAGATCATCGGCACGTGGATCAGCAGCGGCCAAACGACGCCATGCCCATCGATACTTGCCATCTGATCAATCGGCGGGTGGTTGCGTGCATGCAACCCCGCGGTGTCGGCCGCCATTGCGCCATGCAACGTCTTTCATTTTTTGGCCGATGACGATCATTGGGAAGCGCAGGACATTTTGGCGGGGTCGCCATTGACCGCTGTAGTCGTTCCTGTAGGCGCATCCAGCGCGCTACAACCTTATTGTTAATGCCATCCCGCCACAACTTACGCCGCGCTGCGCAAAGCGTCAACAAACGCTGCAGATCCGTCGATCAGTTCGGGTCCCCTGGAATGTAACCGCGGGGAACGCCCGCACCCTTCAGCATGTTTCGAATTTTCGTTTTCGATTTTTGTTTCAACCATTCAGTGCAAATGTTGGACCGATGTCGACGATTACGCGAGTTAAAAATGGGGACAGGGAACAGAACCAATCTCCGGCGCGGGCAGCTTCCGCCCGTATTCGCCGCGTGGTTGGCGATCCGATCGCGCGGCCCCGTCTGCGAGCGCTGGCGATCATTTGCGAGCTTCTATCTCGACGTTGGCAAGCGACCGTCGTGGTGGCATCTGGTGATCATTGAGCCACGTCCTTGACCGCCCACTGGCGACAGGGCGCATCCGTCCGCCTCGACAAGATGCCCTCCAGCCCATCCGGCAGATATGGGCGAACACGTTACGCCTAAAGTATTGAGGGGAGCTTCCCGGATGCATGCTACTCTAGATTGCTAGCATTGCGTAGGAGTTGGGGAGTGGGGCGGAAGCGAATTTCGAAGAGGCAACGGTTATTGTTGAAGCAATTTTCGCCTGATCTATTCGAACAGCTTGTCGAGCTACTCTGGTTAAGAGAGCAAGTTAGGCAAGCGGAAGCGTTAGTTCCCAAAAAGGTCCTGGCACAATTCAAAGCTCGCCGGAAACGGAAAACGACCAAAGCCAGACGGGATTAGCCCGAGCTTCGTTGGCGAATTAAATCAACTTTATAGCGCGTGATCACAATTGGCTGCGCACGAGCTTTGCCAACGTGAACGTCGGACAACGAGCACTAAACTCTAACTGCCGACCGCGATCGAGGGGCGGCAACGTCACGCCAGCATCTGATCAATGTTCTCGCAGAAGCGGATGGAAGCTTTGTGTTCAGGACCTGTCGATCAAGAACTCATCCAGCCTTCTGCCAGCTTGAATGAGCGCCCCAAGCCACCGGGGTTGGTTCCCCCGGCCGGACCAAGTCTCCGTTGGGTTCTTCGGATTTCGATACTTCGGAGAAACGGGAGGGTAAGGGCGTTTGTCGGCCGCATGAAGCAGACGTTGACGTTGTTCGAGCTTGGTTTTTTCCGCCTTTAGTTTTCGATCGAGCTCAAAGATCACCTCTTCATGGAATTTCCACAGTTCGTCTGTGGACATAGATTTTAAGTCGTTGCGTCTCACGAACGCCTCCGATGATTTTCCTTTATTAATGGACGTCGGTATTTCGGAGCCAAGCAAATATTGAACAATCATCAGTTCAACGCATGGCCGTTCTCCGAGTATTAAGTATAACGTTAAACCAAAGCGTGTGGAAGGGACATGACCGGAAAGGGCCCGACAATGCGGCGTCCCGCCCATCGGACGATCGAATTTCTCGATGGCTGGGTTGCCCGCGGCGCTCCTCCTCTGATGCGTTCGATGACGGTGCCTCACGTCATCGAACACATCGCGCACCGCCTTTCTATACTGAACGGTACGTAATTTAGGCCGGAATGCGCGATGGCAAATATCCTCAAAGGCCGCCGTCGCGCGGCCCCCGCATTAACTCACACCCTCAGAAGGACCCTGAATGCGTGATGGGGTGGTCGTGCCGCTGCCTCTGCTAAACCCGCCTGTTTCAGGTTAGCTGGCGCGTTAGCTCCCGTTACCCACCCGTGCCTTGCGCCTCCCCCTTCGCCTCCGGTTGGATGCTCCCCGGGGCGAGGGCGCAAATAGTCCCAAAGGAGGTTCTGATGCGCATTCTGGCCTTGGCGATTTTGACGATCACGACGCTTTTGACAACGGCACCGGCTCAGGCCCAGACGTACGATCCGGCTTATCCGGTTTGCCTGCGTGCGCACGGCCACTATTACGAATGCCGCTACACGTCGTTGCCTCAGTGCAAGGCGTCGGCATCGGGCCGCGCAGCAGTGTGCGTCATCAATCCATATTTCGCGAATGCCGAAGAGCCCACGGGTTATCGGCGGCATCGCCGCGTCGACTAAAGCTTATTTTGGCGCAGACAAGCTCAATGACAGCGGCGGCCCCACGATGTTCGCCCGGCTCGGCTAGTGGACCCAGAGGGCTACGACGGCACAGGCGAAGCCCACCACTAGGATGCCAGAGGCTGCTATGGTGACTAGGTCAATTGACCAGTGGTGGCCGACGAAATCGAAGTGTCTGGAGTGATTTTCGTCCCGATATGTCTGAAGGCGCATGGCAGCACCTCCTTGTGCGCGTTGGCACCTAATTCAATCGGCTGTTGCCAAAATAGTTCCCTGCCTCTCGGATGGACCCGGACGACCCATCACCACGACAGGCACGCGAAAAGCCCGGAGCGGCGTGCCGGGCTTTCCGAAGTATAATCACGTGATGAAGTGCGAGGATCAATGCTTTGGCGCGGCCCAGCGTCTGTTCACTTCGTAACACTGGCTTTGTTTATTTAGGAGTTGTGCAGCAGACGGTCAGGCGACAGGCAGGCGACCGATAGTGGACGGCATCACGCCATCGCGTCACGGCTCGACCATCGATCAGCGTCAAGCGTGTCACCCCGTCACCAAGAAAGGACGGCACCGTCCTTTTCATGTGATCGCCGCGAGCGTAGGCACCGCGGCAATCGCCATGTGTTGGTCAAGCCCCATGTCGAGGACAGCCTTACGTCCATATCTGGGGCGCGATCAACGACGAGCGACCGTCCGCTCCCTGAAGCGGCACCTCCGGGACTCTACTTAGGGGCTTGCCACTAAGGCATCGAGCGGAATTTCCGAGTTTGTTTGCTCCATTTACCAATGGATCGTCCGCCGCAGAGGAGATGGCCCACATGCGTACCAAATCATTATTGGCGGTAGGCCGCCCGCTTCCCTCAGGCATGCGGTCCAGTAATCTTTGGAGGTTGATCATGGCAATCTTCTACGATGCTAACGTCAATCCTCCCCGTCCTGCTTCGGGCCATGAACATAAGAATGCGATGCCATGGCTTAACGACGAAACGCAATTTGCCTGCGAGGGCTGCGGTGATCTCGTTACGCTTGAGAAGGCGAAGCTGCGGGACCAGCCAGCCGCAATCGTGAACTCTTGATCTAAATCAAATGCACAAGCGAAGTCGTTCGACCGGATGTCGATCTTTAAGTGCGCGGCACTTGCCGCGCCGCTCATCCCTCAAAACGAGCAATCTTGATACAGATCATTTCCGAAACTACCAGGAATGGCATGCTGGACATGGGAAACGAGGGAGGTTCCACATGGCATCGATCTCAAAACCACCTCACGAAAAGTGTCCTCGGTGTGGTTCTGGGTTAGTCCACCTCGAGTGGCATGAACGCGCCAGCGCGCAGGAAGTCCAGGATCTTTGGCACTGCTGGAACTGCAGGAACGAATTTGTCACCGTCGTCACTTCTGACGAGAAGGAGCCGTCGGTCAGTGAGATCACCGAACCATTCTTTACGAGCCTGCTAGTCTGATCAATGACGGCTGAGCAGGTCGACCTTATAAGGAAATCGTTCGAAGCGATGTGGCCGATGCGTCGCGACATCGCCGACCTGTGTTACAGCCGGTTCTTCGAACTATAGCGGTTTTCGCCCGATTTGAATCTGGGGGATTCCCAAACGGTTAGCGATGATGGAGACTGTGTGCATTGATTCTCCTTGCCGGCGGGGGCGGGCGGTGCCGAAGGCCTATTCTTGTGACCTGCGGGAACGCGTTATCGAGGCCGTGGCTGCGGGCGCGTCGCGGCGCGAGGCGGCCGAACGCTTCGAGGTGAGTGTAGCATCGGCGGTCAAGTGGGTGCAGCGCTGGCGGGACGATAACAGCGCCGCTGCGAAGCCGCGCGGCGGAAGCGTTTCGCCGCTCGAAGAGTTCGCAACCGAGATTTTGGCTGTGGTTGCTGAGCATCCAGACCTGACCCTGGTGGAGACGCTTGCAGAGCTGCGCAAGCGGAGAATTCGAACCAGCCGCAGCGCGCTCTGGCGCTTTCTCGACCGTCACAACATCACCTTTAAAAAAAAGCCTGCAGGCTACTGAACGGCAGCGAGAGGACGTTGCGCGAGCTCGCCGACGTTGGATACGAGAGCAAGGTTTTCTTGATCCCGCCCGGCTCGTTTTTATCGACGAGACTGCGGTCAGCACAAATCTGGCGCGGCTCCGGGGGCGTGCGCCAAGGGGTGTCAGGGTGATCGGCGCCGTTCCGCTGGGGTCATGGGAGACCATCACTTTCGTGGCGGCCTTGCGCCACAATAAAATGACTGCCCCGATGGTGATCGAGGGAGCTATGACCGGAGAAATGTTCCTCGCCTATGTTGAGCAGTGCTTGGTTCCAACCCTTCGGCGCAACGACATCGTCGTGATGGACAACTGCCGAGTTCACATGGCGCCTGCCGTTAGGCACGCGATTGAGAAGGCAAAGGCGAGCGTGCGGTATCTCCCGAAATACTCGCCTGATCTTAATCCGATCGAGCTGCCCTACAGCAAATTTAAGGCATACTTGCGTAAGGTCGCGGCACGAACAGTTCCGCATCTCACGCGCGCGATCCGTTCGTTCATCCCACAACTAAGCCCACGCGAATGCACCAACTATTTCGCTCACGCAGGCTATGCTTCTAAATGACAGGAATCCGCTTTAGCCCCCGATGCAAGAGACCTGTTTGCAGGCGACATGGAGCGACAGCGGATGAAGCTGATGGACATGATCGCGGCGCTGGTCGGCTCGCTCGACGAGCGTCCGCTGTTCCAATCGATGGCCACGAATTCAGGTCGCGCGCACGCCAGATTTGGCGTTCAGCCATCGCAATATGTCGCAATGGGGGAGGCCTTGATGTGGAGCCTTGAGTGCAAGTTCGGTGCGTCGTTCACCCCGGAGCTGCGGGAAGCCTGGAGGGCACTCTACGCCACCGTGCAGATTGAGATGCAGCGCGCGGCGGTAGAGACCTAGATCGTCAGGGAGGTTACTGCTTAGCCCCAACAGCGGCGCGATTGCGGACAATCCGGGACCGCCGCTTTGGGCCAACGACGACGTCCAGAACCGAACGGGAGTGCGGGTGCATCAGGAAAGACATCTCGACCCATTGATCCGTTCGACGACATCGCCTCTTTGGACCAGGGTTTGATCTAGCGCAAGAAGCCTGGATGATTTCACGCTAATTTTGGCTATCTCTCAGTGCTTCATCAGAGGCTGCAATGATCATTGAGCGCTTATCCCGAGAGCATCGCAATGTTGAGACGCTGCTCGCCGTCCTCGAGCACGAACTAGAGATTTTCGATCGCGGGGACCGCCCCGACTATCAGGTCATTCGCGGGATCATTTACTATTTCGAACTCTATCCTGAGTTGTATCACCATCCGCTAGAAGAGTTGGTGTTTGCCAAGCTAAAACTTCGCGATCCCGCCGCGGCTGCAAAGGTCGGTAATCTCACACTCGAGCACCAAAAAGCGGCCGAGCGTTTGCGCCGCGTTGGTCAAGCAGTCCATCGTGTCCTCGCGGATCGTGAAATCCCGTGGCAAAATGTCGACCACGTCGTTCGCGATTTCATAGAGAGCGAGCGGCGTCACATTGTGATGGAAGATCGTGATTTCTTTCCTGTCGCCTTCAGGGCTTTAGAGGCTCAAGATTGGACGGAGATCGCTTCGGCCTCAATCGATCCTGAGGATCCGCTGTTCCACGAGGCTGCCGAAGAAACCTTCAGCGCGCTACGAGCGCGCATTTTGCAGTTGGAACGAGAGGCTGAAGCCGGACGACATTAGTCGAAACTTGCACCCGCGACAGTTCGACCCCACGGGACGGCAGGGCAGCGCGCACGGGAGCGGCGGCGCAAGGCGTCAGGGGCAAGGCCGTAGGAAGGCCGTAGAGCGGCCCGGCAGCGCAGGGCACAGGACACCGGGCCAGCCCTCGCTAGCGCATACGGTGAAATAGGGCCTATCGGGGCCCGGCAGGTTCGGGCGGGCCTTCTATTCGTCCAGCAGAAATCGGGAAATACCTTTATTCTCCGGCGCTTCCGCCGTTTTCAAACAGGCCGAAAAAGCAACTAGACATCAAGTCGTTTGGACCTGCCTTGCAGGTAACGATCACAACAATGCCTGAGAAGGCAAGACAGCTGTTCGTGCCATCGGAGACAGCATGGCTCGCGTCTAGTTCGGCGCCAAAAATCCACCCATTCGTTTGCCGGTTGTAACCGATCTGGCCTCCGGCCAGGAACACTGGGGTACTGACGATGTCGCCGTAGATCGATGGGCCATAGGGGTCACTGAAGGATGTCCGGCCATAGCCGCCGCCACCGTGCTCACCAATATATCCTCCGGTCCAGCTCCAGAGTTACGGCGAGACCTTCATCATCGCATCGAGATCCGCCGAATTAGCGACGCCGCATGCGAGAAGCGCAACTGCTAGCAGCTGCGCTGTAGGCTTACTTCCGCTGGCAAATCGGCGGCCAGGATCGCGCAAAGCGGGTGAAAGCATGCCGATCGGCCGAGATAGACACCGTCACGTGCTACATCGCTTCCTGTCGGTACAGCGGAAGACCGGTCTTGCTCGCCGATGGCAAGTACGTCCTCGCGCGGATTGAACTGGCACGAGATTGTCTGGCGCACGATCGAGCGCAGATAATCCCTAGCCAGCGTCGCGCCCCTTGGCAAGAACTCGAATCGGAAAGTGCCACGGTCGATAGGATCTGACCGACGTCGCGATTCATCCGCAGCTCACCAGGCCAGTACGGCAGGCCCAAGCCTGTCAGTGCCTGTTTGCCGCATACGGTAGGTCAGGAAAGATGTCGGGCGCGAGGTCATCCCATCGCAGAAAGGTCGAATTCGATTCGCGACGGAACCATTCCGCGCAACAGGCGACGAAAATTGCGCCGGCGTGACGGTCAGGATCGGTCAAGTACCGCCGGCCGCTAAGCGACGCACAATCATTCGCGCCTACCGTATTCTCCACCGGCCATGCGTACCGATAAAGACCGCGACGGTTGCGTCTCGCCAATCTTCTGCCAATTAGAAAAGAGGTGGGCCGATTACGAACGGCACTCGGGTTCACTGAACCGCTCACTCGCGCGTGAAATTTTTCGCTCGACCGCGAATCGTGAACTTTGAGTATACCGCCGCCACTGGCGGGGCATGTAAGTCAGGTAGGCGTGCGCCGCGGGCGTATCGTCTCATTGGAATAGCATGTCAGAGGGAGGGCCGAGATGAACCCGCGGGCGCCGAAACCGGCAAAAGGTGGACCAACGGACAGTGATAGCGCCGCCAGCAGGGAATAACGGTGGGACCAGCAAGCGACGCCGTCGGCGAGGCGTTCAATAGCCCTCGCGCGCGACCAAACGCCTTAAGCTGTCGCACGTGTCTCCCACGTATGAAGGAAATCGCCCAAGCTATCCCGGATCCGAAATAGGGACTGGAACGGCTGATGCGCAGGATGGGGATTGCGGCGCTTGGGCCGAAGCCCCCGCACTACGAAGCCCGCGCCAGGGTACAAGATCTTGCCCTATCTGCGTCAGCTCAGCAGATCGACCCTGCCGGTGTCGAGCCGATAAAGGCCACCTACGACCTTCAGTCTGTTCTGCTCAACTGCCGCGTTCAAGATCGGGCTCGCTGATTTGAACTTGTTGACGTTATCGAGCACATTTTGCCGTGTCGCATTAGCGAGTGCATCCCCGCTCTGGTGGGAAGATGCCTTTACCGCAGGCGCAAGTGCGGCGACGAGCGATGGAATATGCCCCGGCGGCCGAGAGCCGTCTCTGAGCGACTTAATCGTGGCATCGACAGCGCCGCAACGATCATGACCGAGTACCAGGATTAGCGGGGTGTTTAGTACGGCCACCGCATATTCCATACTGGCGATCGTTTCATCGTTGGCGAAATTGCCTGCGACGCGACAGACGAACAGATCACCAAGTCCGCTGTCGAAAGCAAGTTCGGGTGCTACACGCGAATCGGCGCAACTTAGGACCGCCGCATATGGATTTTGCCCACCGACTAAAGCTTCGCGCTCGCGCTTGAAATCCTCGCATCGCGACACGCCCTTGACATAGCGCGCGTTGCCTTCCATTAATCGCTTCAGCGATTCATCCGGCGAGAGCAGGTTATCCGGCTTGGGCGGCGCTTTTGTCACCCCCGCCTTAGCAATCCCGTCGCCAACCAGCATGCCAACCGCCGAAGCAGCGAACAGCATCACGGAACGGCGGGACCGCGCGAACGCGTTCGGATGAGGTTTGTTCGGAGGAGGGTCTGCACGCATGTTTTTCATCTTAGCGCGCGGCCTTACGCCATCCTGTGGCTTCGGCCTCCGCTTCGCTGCGGAACCAGCGCTCACCCAGTCCCTTCGTCATATCGATGTGCCTGTAGCCGGGTTGCCCGGGCAGGTGGTAAATGCGCTCGCCCATGCGGTCCGCGCGGCCCTTGATCAGACACTCGGGTGAAGGCGGGTCTCATACCAAAGTGGCCCCGAGCAAAAGTTCTTGAGCGTTGATTGGCGTCGAGCTAGCGCCAACAATGATCGTAGCCTTGTTGCGGTGACGCCAATCCCATGGCGCGACGAACGCTCCCGACCATAGGCCCGCATACGCATCCTCGCCACAACCTCATAGATGTCGTAGGGGTGGGAATATCGACCCAATGATATAGTGCCCAGCCCGAACGTACCATCCACGCGCTCACGTCCTCGCCCGCGATGAAGCAGTTGTCGAGTGAACTTCCGTACTGGTCGATCCCTGTAGTATGACAATCCCACGTTTGTCCGTTCGAATGCTTGATCAGATCATCGCGAGCAGTTATGCCGCAAACCCATTTCTGTCCATGGGCGTCGAGGCAAATCTGATCTGTTTCTGGCGCGCGATGCCGGCGAGCCGAATTTTGATCTGCTCGATCTCGACGGTGTTGCCGTCGAGGATGTGCGGGGACCGCTGAGCTTAGCCGCGCAAACCGGAGACGCGATGGCGGCGAGCAATGCGGCCATAATAACATTCCAATAACCTTTTGCTTTTGGTCCATCCTGCGGGCCATCCACTGAAAAACACGTACAATCCGGCCCCCGCAGATTCTGCCGCTTGATCGCACCATTCCTGCTTTCTGGTTCGTGCTACATCCCCATCCGGCGTCTTGCCTTGTGGCTTGACGATGATTCAAACCTACGCCCTAACGCCGCGTCAGGTTCAAGGGATTTCTTGTGGTGTTGCTGTTGCGCAGTGTGCTCTAACCTCGGCCTCTCTCAATTGGCCAGCGACGCACCGTGGTTCGACCCGAGAAGAAAATTACCTCATGCTCAGCTTTGCCGAACGCACCAAGGAGGAGGAAGTCGAGCCGCCGGGCGCCGTATCTCACCCGCTTGGCAAACAAAAAAAGCCCGGCCGCCTTTCGGCGGCCGGGCGGAAGTCAACCCGGGAGGAACGACGCTGCTACGCATCGCACCAACTTCCATCGGTAGAGGGAGGGCTACCGGCGGTTTGACTACGGCGAGGGCATTCGCCGTAAGCTCTGGCCACGAAAGACCGATATCGAACGAATCTGGTGTCGCTTCCGTGGGCCCTATTGGGCACAAGGTTCACGAAATTCAGCCTAAGGCTCGCTTGCAGCAAGATTGGTAGTGTGGTCGGTGTCTCCTCGCGTAACCCGAAGATGGCCGTCGAACGTCGTGCTATTCGAGTAAGCGCCGACGAAAAGAGCTGTTCGTCAACGTTTCACGAACCGGCCGAACCCATCCGGACCAGAAAAGATGTCGAATGAGCGGGCGATGTTCATCAGATCTTCCAAGGACGTCATCTGCATCTCCCGTGCGACAGCAATGGGCATTCGATCCAGTGAGCCCGGCTGCACGACCACTTGGTGCCCTGCAAATCGCTGCTCCGATAGTGGCGCAGCCTAAGCACAGTCGAGGCGTGACTCAATTACGCCGTAATATGCGGCCGATATCGCAAGGGTTTTGGGAACATATACGAACGTTTGCCGTTGATGAGCACCGACGCAACCCGCGGGGTGTCGAGCTGGACTGTGCTCGCCACCACGTTGACTCTTGCGCATTTCTGTCTTCTGTCGATGTAATGTGGACGGCCCGCTCCATGTTCTTTGCCTGAGTATTGCGCCCGTACGTGAATGTGTGGCGTCAATGATGCGAGTTGTCGCGGTATGTACGGACATCGAGCGCAGATTTGCTTCTTGCGTTCGATTTCTTTTGGCGAAGTGGCGCCCTCCATCAAGGCTTCGCCGACATTGCTGGCCGCAATTAATCTGGATCCCGCAATGAGCGCCTTGTCGAGATTGAAATCAACGCTATGTCGTCTCGCGCGACTGAGCTCGACCGGTCGGGAGACTAACCTTTCCTTCGGTACCTCTTTTTTTGAGACATCTGGGGAGCAGCTCACGGCGCGGTGACCGTTGAGGGGGCGGGCTCGAAAGAGGAGCCAATCAATTCTTAAATAGATTGCGATTGTCGTGCGCCCAGGGCCTAGGGTCGTATTGGATTTAGGCCTTGAGACTGAAACGCCGAGCCCCTGCATGCCAACAGGACATAGGGGCTCAATCCTTAGCGACCATCGTCCGGTGGTACTTCTGGATTCGCAAGTGACGAGCCGGATCAGACCGCCCGACTGTGTGAAGCCTCGGAGCGAGGAAGATGAGCGTCGAACGCCGACGCGACGCTTCTGACAAGGAACTGTGCGTCGTCGCTGACGGTAAGCCGGTCATCATCCATCATTACGACGCCATCCGCGACAAGCCTGCCAATCAAAGAACGATCGACGATGGCCGATCTCGGATCCAGGCCATGAACGCGGGATATCTGTGAAAGATCAACGGCCATGTCGCACATGATCCTTTCGATGATTTCGGCGCGACAACGATCGTCTTCCGAAAGCGAATAACCCTTGATAGTGGCGAGCCGATCGTCGGTGATGCGAGTGAGGTAGTCTTGCGTCGCGGCAGCGTTCTGCACAAATCCTCGGGGCGTGTGGCCGATCGCACTGGCGCCGAGACCAATGAGGGTGTCCGCGGAATCGTCCGTATAACCTTGGAAGTTGCGCCTCAGCCTGCCTTCCTGCCTCGCCAAGGCCAGATTGTCGCCCGGGAGGGCGAAGTGATCGAGGCCAATCCGCACGTATCCCGCATCGACCAATGCTTCCGCGATTGTCTCGGATTGCAGATGCCGCGCGACGCTGTCGGGCAGAGAGGTCTCGTCGATCCCGCGCTGATGCTTCTTGAATGAGGGAACATGACCGTAGCCGAAAACCGAAAACCGGTCCGGATGCAGCTCGATGCATTTGGCGACGGTATTCAGGCACGAAGCGACGGTCTGCTGGGGCAGGCCGTACAGCAGGTCGAAATTGATCCGGCCGACCCCGGCGCGGCGCAGCCGCTCGACCGAAGTCGCTGTCTCTTCGAAGCTCTGCTGGCGATTGATAGCTCGCTGGACAACCGGATCAAAGCTCTGAACGCCAAGGCTCGCTCGATTGACCCCACAATAGCCCAGTGCCTCCGTCATCGGCTCCGTCAACGTGCGCGGATCGATCTCAACGGCGATCTCAGCGTTGGGCTGCACAAGGAACGAATAACGCAACGCGCCGACGAGATCAGCGAACGTTTCGGACGTCATGATCGTCGGAGTTCCGCCTCCGAAGTGGATATGAGAGATCGATAGTCGTTGTCCGATGGTTTCTGCGACGAGGTAGGCTTCAGTACGCAGCCCCGCCGCATAGATCGCGATCTGTTCATCCCGCTTCATGACAGACGTATGGCAGCCGCAGTAACGGCACATGGATCGACAGAACGGCACGTGCAAGTAGATCGAGGCTGGCTGGAGGCCACGCAACGACTTAAGCCATGTTCGGTAGTCGGCTTCGCCAACCGACGATGAGAAATGCGGGGCCGTAGGATAACTGGTGTAGCACGGTAGACGGTCTTGCTCGTATGATTTTGCCAGATCCGGTCGCATTTTGAGTCCTTTCTTCCTCTCCGGCGCGATTATCCGGCCCGCGACGGACAAGCATTGCGCTGTCTCAAAATGTCCGGCGTGGGTGTCTAGGACGAGTCTCAAGCCGAGATTGGTAGGGGATGCCCGCGGCGCATAAATCCGACGTGGGTTCGTGGACGAACTGGTCATGGACGAGCGATGGGCGGAAGACGGGCTAGCTGAGCAATCGTCTTGTCGGTGAGGGGAATTCGAATATCAGCCATAAGCGAGAGTCCCACGCCCGCTAAACCGGTTTTCAAACGGTGTTAGCGGATTGAGTAGTTCGGAGATCCGTGTACTCGGTCCTTGAAGTAGTCGATGAGCGAGCTGAACGTTTCTGCGCTCTTCCTTTTGTACGACGCAACGGCATCGCTGTAGAGCCGGATGAACTCTGGCGTGCCTGGCTCGGCGTCGATGCGCGGGCCGCCCTTCCAAGCGGACCAGTAAGTCTTCGACGTTCCGTCAGCGAGCTTTTTGATTGGTCAATTGATTCCTTTCAGCCGCATTCGCATTATGGGATGTCTTCCATGTGTCGTATGGTGATGTTGCCGCTCAATTCTAGGCTGAAGTCCGGACAGCCGGTCAAGGGCTGCATCGATGGCCTTTCGCATTTGTGTGTTCCGGGGATCGGTCCCGGCATGATCCCGCGTCGAATCCAGTCGTTGGAACGTCTCGCAGCCAGCATAGGCCGCAGCCTGTTGTTTTCGACATGCCGCGGGGCGGGATCATTTGTCTGCATCGCCAGCGTTGCGCGCGACAAACCATTGGTCAGCCGCAATTGCAGTTGTGGCCAGTACTTGGATCGAGCTGAACGTTTGGGATGAAAGACCGAAAAGCCTGCAGACCGAAGGGCAACGAGGCGTCCGTCGGGCATTCGGCTAGTTTAAAGTGGAATCGGGACGGATCACTCGGACTGATCTAGGCTTCGATCCAGTTGCATTAACAATTCGCAACGGCTCGTTCACCCGTTTTCTGTAAGCAAGCTCCGTTTCGATCGAACTGTTCCATGCTTGCCTGTAGGACTTCCCGCACATGGGCGTTTCTGATGTCCGAAACGACATTCAACCACCAAAATGATTATGAGCGGCTAAATAAAAATCGACGACGTCCTGAGCTATGCGGGAAAGTGGGTGATGACGGGTTGAGAGAGGCGGCGTATCGAGGCGGGTGTCGAGCCTGCCAGAACCTCTCGAGGAGAGCGATACGCCATGAACGAGACTACCAACATCCTGGCCTTCCGTCAGCCGTCTGCGGTTGACGATCCACTGACAGAAATCCTGCGCAATGGAGCCCGTGACCTGCTCGCCAGGGCGGTCGAAATCGAACTGCAGACGTTTCTGGAGACGACGGCTGAGTTGAAGCTGCCGGATGGCCGCGCCCGGGTGGTCCGGCATGGCCATGGCCCAGCGCGCCAGATTGCCACCGGGATCGGCGCGGTGGAGGTCGCCCGGCCCAAGGTGAGGGACCGCGGCGCGACCGGGGCCGACCGGATCCGCTTCACTTCGGCGATCCTGCCGCTGTGGGCGCGGCGGACGAAGAGCCTTGATGCCCTGCTGCCGATCCTCTATCTGCGCGGCATCTCGACCGGCGATTTCCAGGAGGCGCTCTCGGCGCTGCTCGGCAAGGATGCGCCGAACCTGTCGCCGTCGGTGATATCGGGCCTGAAGGCGCAATGGCAGGGCGAGTACGAGCGCTGGCAGAAGCGCGATCTGTCGGCACGGCACTATGTCTACGTCTGGGCCGACGGCGTATTCCTGCAGGCCCGGATGGAGGACCACAGCGAGTGCATGCTGGTTTTGATCGGCGCGACGCCCGAGGGCAAGAAAGAACTGATCGGCTTTCAGGTCGGCGTCCGCGAAAGCGCCCAGAGCTGGCGCGAACTTCTGATCGACATTCGCCGGCGCGGACTGCAGATCGCGCCTGAGCTTGCGGTCGGCGACGGTGCCCTTGGCTTCTGGAAGGCGCTGGACGAAGTCTTCCCCGGCACGCGGCGGCAGCGCTGCTGGCAACACAAGACAGTCAACGTGCTCAACAAGGTTCCGAGCTCCGTGCAGAGCGGCATGAAGAAAGCCCTGCAGGACATCTCGATGGCGCCGAGCCGGGCTGTCGCGGAGCTTGCACTCCAAGCCTTCGCCGAAAAATACGGTGCCAAATATGCGCGCGCCGTGGATTGCTTGAACAAGGATCGCGACGATCTGCTGGCGTTCTATGACTTTCCTGCCGAGCACTGGGTCCACTTGCGGACCACCAATCCGATCGAGAGCGTGTTCGCCACGGTGCGGCACAGGACTGTGCGGACCAAGGGATCGTTGTCGCCGCAGACCGCCAGGCTGATGGTGTTCAAACTGATCGATGCCGCGTCCAAGACCTGGCGACGACTAAAAGGCACAAATCAGTTGCCGAAGATCATCGCTGGTGTCAGATTCGCCGACGGCATCGAGGTCGTTCCGACCCAGCAAAGCCACGCCGCCTGATCGGCCACATCACCCAAATTCAGGCATAGCTCCGACGTCCTTGCTATTGTCGTTTCGTCCGAATGCATGGTGGCCGCCAAGGCTGTCACTCGGGGAGTAAAACTCGTAGTGGGTCTTCGCATCGCCGCCCTAGAGCGCCAGCGGAACGCTCACATGCAATGTTCCGTCGCGAGGATTTGTCAAGGAACTCGTTCCTAAGATCACCGACGGGCGCCCACAGACTGCTAAAAGGCAGTATCGCGAGCGACAGCACATAAGTTTGCGGCGCTGGTAAGGGGCGTGTAAATAGAAATCCCGCATATCAAAAAGGGGATATCAGTTGCATCCTCAGGCTTCAAAGCAGCGCGTTGCGCTGATCACCGGCGTCACCGGCCAGGACGGCGCTTACCTGGCCGAATATCTGCTCGGCCTCGGCTATATCGTCCACGGCGTCAAGCGCCGTTCGTCCTCGTTCAACACCGCCCGCGTCGACCACCTCTATCATGACCGCCACGAAGGCAACGTGCCGTTCCTGCTGCATTACGGCGACATGACCGACTCCACCAACCTGATCCGGCTGATGCAGCAGATTAGGCCGGCGGAGATCTATAATCTCGCGGCTCAGAGCCATGTTGGGGTCAGCTTCGAGAGTGCCGAATATACTGCGAATGCCGACGCCATCGGCGTGCTCCGCCTGTTGGAGGCGATCCGTATCCTCGGCATGGAAAAGGAGACGCGATTCTATCAGGCCTCGACCTCGGAGCTTTACGGCCTAGTCCAGGAGGTACCGCAGAAGGAAACCACGCCGTTTTACCCGCGCTCACCTTACGGCGTGGCAAAGCTTTACGGCTATTGGATCACGGTCAACTATCGCGAGGCCTACGGCATGTATGCCTCCAACGGCATCTTGTTCAACCATGAGAGCCCGATCCGCGGCGAAACCTTCGTCACCCGCAAGATCACCCGCGGCGTCGCCCGCATCGAGGCCGGTCTTGAAGAAACGCTTTATCTCGGAAATCTCGAGGCTAGGCGCGACTGGGGTCATGCACGCGACTACGTCGAGGGCATGCATATGATCCTACAGGCCGATGCGCCCGATGATTTCGTCCTGGCGACGGGGGAGATGCGCTCGGTCCGCGAATTCGTCGAGCTCGCCTTTACCGAGGTCGGCCGCGCGATCGAGTGGCGCGGCAAGGGAGCGGACGAAACCGGCATCGATGCAAAGTCCGGCACGACAGTCGTCCGCATCGATCCGACCTATTTCCGTCCGACTGAAGTCGACCAGCTTGTCGGCGATGCCAGCAAGGCGCGCGATAAGCTCGGCTGGAAGCCGAAAACCAGCTTTGCACAGCTCGTCAAGGAAATGGTTGCAAGCGATCTCGCCGCGGCCAGGCAGGAGACCGCCAATTGCAAACACGCCGTTTGAGCTGAAAGGCAGAACGGCCTTCGTCGCCGTACCGCCGACGGCACCGACTCCTATGCCGGAGACCCCTCGAAGGAGCTTGATGTGTTGGACGCCGTTATCCGCGATCTGACGTGATGCGGCTGTCCGGACTTGGTCACTCCGAGCACCAAGTTCGAACGACAACACTGAGTCAGACCAACGGCGCGCTTTTGCTCAGGCGGCATAATGCAGAAGCGGCGGGTCATCCAAGCTTTGCGAGTGGCATGCCCAGTTTTGACGCGGGCATCTACGATGGGCCGCGGTCAGTTGTCCGGTTCCGACAATTGCCTGCACTGTCCCGCAGCCAAGAGCGTTCGCCGCATCTCCTACGCCTCGGTGATCATGTGCACCGGCTGCTCTCGATGTCTCGGCAATCGCCTTGTCAAGCTGGGCAATCAGACAGATGCGCTTGAAATTCCTTGAAAGTCCCGAAAGACCTACGGTGCGTGACCTGTTCCAAAATCGACAGAACGCTCGCGACGTCTTCCAAACGACAGTAGGACTTAGGCTGGCGCAGGAGGTCATAGTTTGCCCTCGCTCTGTTGGGCTGACCCGGCTGTCGCCTGATCGGCATTGCTGCCAGAGCTCTCGCGCGTCTCGTGCTCACGAATGAATGTGTTATAGCGCGCGGGGTTAACGGCCTTCAGGCGGTTCAACGCGCGCTCAGCTTCCAGGCCGGCGGCCGCGCTGTAACGCTCTTTGATCTTGTTCACCTTGCCTACCATCTTTTCGAGCTCCGCTATTGCGTTTCCGTCCCCTTTGACACCTTTCGTCAGGGGTGCCTTTTTGAGTTCCATAATAGCTCGGGAAAGGGTGTCGAACTGTTCGACTAAGCCAACCTCTTTGATCATCTCCTTATCTTCACTGCGAAAATGCGTTTCAATGTCCTGAGTCACTGCCCCGCTGAGTGGCGCAAAGAAGGGAAAAGCGAACCATGAGAACCAATTAGGGTTTGACATTGATATCCTCTGGACAATCGGGAGGGGGCGTTCTCTCGCAGCCATGTTCCAGCAATCGACATGCCAATCGACGGGTGTCGATACCACTCCAAAGACGAATATATCGCGCCCATTGGGACAACGAACTGAGCGCGCCCCTCGGAATCTTGATTGTTTTGGTGAAGCCCTTGAGGTGCTGCGACCCCTCTTTGGGGGCCGCGGTGCCCCCAAGAGCTTGCGGCAAAGCGTCGGGATCGGGTGGCTTGAAAGCGCGGGTTCGAGAGGGCTCTCCGGTGGCCAGGCGGCGTTGCACGATCTGCTCGGGTGAAGCGCGCTTGACGCGCTGGCGCTCCTGCCTTGATGCAAATGCTGGAGGACTTTATGCCCCATCCAGATATAGCCGCGCGACTGCCGTTCCGCTCGTGACTGCAGTCCGGGCCGAAGCTGTTCTGTCGGATTTCACGCAGCGCCGATTGTCGGTCTTGGGACAATTCGTACAAACGGGCGCGACGCACGATTCAAGCCTCTTGAAGACACTTGTATCAAGCGCTTGCAGAAGCGCCGCAATTCAGTTCGGCACGCTGTTTGCTTCATTGAAGTCAGCATCACCAAGCAACCGGTGATGTCGGTACCCAGCGCATGATGCCCTGCGTTGGGCCGCCTTGTACTCTCTGAGCGCGACCGGCACGAGCCGGCGTAAAATCGCATGCTGGGGCGGGTGCCACTGCGATCGCATTCGCTCACTTAGGAGCATCCGCTGCGCCCCTAAAGCAGGCGGCAATCAGATTTCGATCGTGAGGACTAGCTCTATGAGTGAAACGGAAGCTCCTTCGAAGGCCTGGTTCTCGATTCCCGAATGGCTCGAATCACTCAGGGAGATGCCAAGCAAGCTATTCGTATGGACATCAAAGGAAGCCTTGAGATTTTCGGCTTCGTGTCTGCAGGACCAGGCCACTTACCTCAAGGATCTTGCCGACTGCACAACTCCTTCGGAAGCGCTGAAGTGCCAATTGGATTTTGCGCAGCAATCGTGGTCGAGATCGTTCAGCCACGGGTCGAAGATACTTGAGGGCCTCAACACACACTCGCCATTGAGTAATAGATAATCCACGCGCGACAGGAGGTCCTCACTTATCACCTAGCTAGTGTCCCGACTCTCAAATGCCCTGTAATAACTCATGCTGCCTCGACTTTGACGAGTGCGCCACGGACGCGGTTGATTTTTTCAAGGATCGCGGTGCCTTCGGCCTTCCAGGTGTAGGGTCTTGGGGCGGCATTGCGATCGGAGAGATAGGCTTCGATGTCACGGACGAGTTCGCCGATCGAGGCGAAGCTCCCGGAGCGGATCACGTCCGCGGTCAGATCAGCAAAGAAGCGTTCGACGAGGTTCATCCACGACGAAGATGTCGGCGTGAAGTGGGACTTGAAGCGCGGATGGCGTTCAAGCCACGCCTTGACCTTCGGGTGCTTATGAGTGGCATAGTTGTCCTGGATCAGATGGACGTCGAGTTCCTTGGGCGTTTCGCGGTCGATCTGCTTCAGGAATCTCAGCCATTCGACATGGGTGTGGCGTTCCTCGGTACGCGTGATCAGCTTGCCTTTCATCGCATCGAGTGCGGCAAACAATGTGATCGTGCCGTGCCGGATGTAGTCGTGGGTCATCGTGCGGGGGCGTTTCGGCGCAAGCGGCAGACCGAGCTGAGTACGCTCCAGAGCCTGGCATTGGCTTTTCTCGTCGCAACATAACACCAGAGCCTTGGCCGGTGGATCGAGATAGAGCCCGATCACGTCCCAGAACTTTTCTTCGAATTTTGGATCGTTCGAGAGCTTGAACGTCTTCACGACATGCGGCTTCAAACCGTTCTTCGACCAGATACGCTGCACGGTGCTGTGCGATATACCGGCATGGCGGCCCATGCTGCGCACGCTCCAGCGCTTGCGGCTTTTCGGCGGACGCGTGACTTCGGCGACAACACGTTCGATTTTCTTCTGTGGTATCGACGGCTTGCGCCCGCGACCGACCTTGTCATTGAGACCGTCGAGGCCGTGTGTCTCGAAGCGCGCGGACCATGTCGACACCGTGGGCATCGATGTCTTCAACCGCTCGGCGACACTCTCGATCTTCAGTCCTTCCAGACGCAGCAGGATGATGTTCGCTCGGAAGCGGTCACGATGCGCACTTGTCGACGCCTTGGTCCTGCGCTGCAATTCCGCCCGCACCTCCTCACTCGCAGTGATCATCTTGACTGGCCGCGCCATCCCTCAGCTCCCCGCTTGCCTGCAGCAACCACATTTATTTAAACTGATTTGCGAGACAGAACACTAGATTGGCTTGGTCGGAGCTGCTGCCGCCAACGGATCTCCGAACGGGGGGGCGCCGGTATCCTCGGCAGCAAGCAGGCGGCTCCGGCCCGCAGGTCCTCCGAAGCCGCGGCGCCGGAGCCGTCCCCTTCTCTTGGTCGCACGAAAGCACGACAACTCACCGCCTCAAGCTGACGTAAATCCCGCAAAGCCATATGACGGATGCAGAGCCGGCGACAAATAGGAGGACATATGAGCGGGCAACCATTCCCTCACGAAGACACGGATTTTCCTTGCCAAACAAGACGGAAGATCTCAGCGCGGACTGACATACCTTCTGGCATCCGCATTTCAGCGAGGATTTCCAGCTCGCACTGACCGCCGGAAATGTCGCTCGATGCGCCCGAATCACAAGCGCATGCACGGACTGGAGGTGACACGGCGCCTCTGGTGGCTACTGCTCCGCCGCTCAACGCCGCCCAGCCTCAGCGGTGGGGCGGATAGTCGCTTCCTAGATCCAGAGCACTCACCGGGAGCAGACAGGGACCAAAGCGAGCCCAGCGATACGTTAGCATCGTCGCTGGGTTCGGACGTGATGAATATCGAAGCATGATCAGGAAGATCGGTGCTGCTCTTCGGACGAGGCACGCCCTACGTTGCTGGAAACAGCGGATCACTTCCGATTTTCGGCCGCGCCCATGAGCCGTGATTGTATGCGAACCAGTCCGTCGCTCAGCGTTGCGGCTTCTTCAAACCGCGTCTCCCGGTAGCGCGCGCTGGATGTGGGATCGTGCACGAAAGCCTTAGCCGGTTCACAGAGCCGGCGGAGCGGCGTCCTTACCATTGGGCTGCAAGGTGGACAGCGTCAACGCGGTGAGGGCACCGGCGCCGAGAACCACTTAGAAAGATCGGATCAATTGCCGGATTGGTGCCATCGCCTCGCTCGCATTGTGGCGGATCAGGAGCGGCAGCCAAAGCTCGGGAGGTCTGCAAAGCCAACGGTCGGAACAACGTTGGTAAAGTAGTCTTTGCCGTCAGGCCACCGCTCGCTCAGAAACGCCGACGTGACCCGATTGGCGGCCTGCGCAGAGCCAACATTCAGAGGCTTGTTGACCAGATCGGGTGGTCCAAACAGAACGGTTCGATCGCGCGAAAGCAGCAGCACCTCGATAGCGGGTGCCTGCAAGGCGACCATGCCCTCTGCCACCCAGTTCCAATTCAGGTGAGCTCCGATCACTCCGGCAACGGAACCGGCGTGGGTGCAGCCAAGTCGATGAAGCGATACGGTTCAGGAGAGGCAGGTAACAGGCTCGCGAGGAGTTCTGCCTCATGTACGTCGATAGCCGTCGGCCCGTGAAGGCCGCGCCTAAAGCCACGGTCGCTGCCCGACCGTTGCGCCCGCGAGCATTCCATATGTGACTGCCAGAACCTTGCCGTTGAGATCCGCAATGCCGAGCCAGGTGTAGTGGCTATTGAGGCGGCTCATGAACTGGATCTGCTCGCGCGCGCTCGCCGGGTCGGTTGGATCGATCATGGTGGCGAGCCGTGCCACGTCCATCCAGGCGCCGTAAAGCCGGCGCGCCAGGAGACTGGCGCTCAATTCGCCCCTGGTCTTCAGTTTCTCAACTGCAGAGTTCCTGGCCGCGCTGCCGCAGGGCAGCCGTATAGAATGTTGCGGTCACGATGGTTGTGCACCAATCTTCCAGCGGCGCGCATCGCTTTGATGTAACGATCCTTTTTTCCGAAGTAACGGCTATTAGGGTATGGACCTGGATCGGTCCCCGGTGATCCAACGTGAACATCATACTCGCGACCCTCTGCGCATGGCTCTTTTGCTTAGAGCACGCTGGATCACGAACGAGTCTACACCACGTTCTGCGAACTCTCGAAAACAGACATAAATTGAAGATGCCAGGACTCACGTCGACGCGAGTGCTCAGCTCAACGTGGTGCCGTCGCTGAGTTCGTTGGAAATGAGGGGGGCGTAGTGTCCGGGGTGATCAACCTTGAATCATCCGGCGTTAGCGTGTCGGACTGGAGACCACGCCATGACGAGCACTACCACGAAGCCCGATTCTTCGCTGCCTGCAGCCGAGGTGGCTGTTGATCTTTTCGACAACTGGTTCTCTCCGCTCGAGACCGGAGCTGCGGGCTCGGGCTCGCGGGTTCATCGAAGAGCTGATCGCGGCGAGCTCGACGCTGGGGCCGCTGCAGCCCGCGCCGGACGAGATCGTCGATCACACTGCGCCAGGCCGCGGCGCTCTCGCCGCCCACTTCCTCATCGTCGACGGGGCGCTGGGCCTCGACAAGGCCATCGCCGCCGTGTGGGACGGCGTGCCGGTCCAGCGCTGCACGGTGCACAAGCACAGGAATCTGCTGGCGCACACCCCGAGCGCCTGCATGAGGAGATCACTGCCGACTACAGCGACATGATCTACGCGACGACCTGCGAAGAGATCGAGGCCCGCCGCAAGGCGTTCATCCGCAAATAGCGGCTCGCGGACGGCATGATCGAGGCCAACAAGGGCTTCCGACGATTGGCGTACAAGCGATTACCGGTTCTGCGTGCGGCCTTCAAGCTCGCCACAATCGCATGACGATCAACCCCCGTTGCCCAACGACTCTTCTTCGACTCGATCAAGCCAGATCGGCACAAATTTGAAGCCTTCGTTGCGAGGCGGCGAGAGCTGCCGACTGGTGTTCTAGTACCCACTTTTCTTGGATCGTGAGTCGTAATTCAAGATATGGATGATACCCGAAGCAAGAGAAGTCCACCTTCCGAGGAAAGATCGCAAAGGTGCTTGAGGCGCAGTGTTGTCGCTCAGCGTGATGTATACGAAGCATTTCGGTGTTGCCTTTAGAAGTCATTGTCTAGCCCCCCGGATTTGCGCGCGCGCTTGCGTTCCCGCGTCGCTTGCAAGGCGATGCCTTCTTTATCCCTTGAAGGTTCGGCAAGTTCTTCGAGAGGTTGGAGCATGTCGTAGAGCCACAGCAACCCTGCATAGACCACGATGCCCGTCGATGCTTTGCCCTTCTCAGCGTCCATGACAGCGCGCAGCCCCGTTCCGATTCTGCTGGCTGCATCCTCAATCGTCATGTTGCGCCGGATTCGTGCGGTACGCAGATCGGCTCCCAATTGCTTGAGGGCCCGCGATACGTGGTAGGGCGGCGCCTTTTGAAGTTTGTTGATTGCTACCATGCTCTTAAAGGCAAACTAGTTTATTTATAGTGCTCTTAAGAGCATATACGGATCTTACGAACTTTTCGAGAATTTGCTTTTAAGGGCTCATAATGTCCGATAATATGCTCTTAAAAGCATAAAAAACTCGCCAAGCGGCTAAAGAAGCCTGAAGCCATTCCGTATGCCGTTGCCTTGGATAAGGCATCAAAGGCGGCCGGCTTCAGTCTCGATGGCGTCACTCTTGTCGCCGCCGAGTGCGCCGTTTCCTGGCACTTGCTCGGGTTGTCTTTTTCGTTCCCGAACTGGCCCGAGTCGCGCGATGTAAGGCGACATCGGTCTTCGCTGCTGGCTTGGTCTTTCCGGCAGATATCTTGCGTTTTTGCGTCTTGGACTGGTGGGGTCGCTTTGGGACTGTGAAGGCAGGATTTGGGGTATCGGGAGTTTCGGCCATCTCTAGCCCGAATAGAGCGGCGACATCGCTTTCATCAAGCACCTTCGCTGCGCCTGGCGCCGTTGTTAGCGGAGAACCTTGTCCAGCGCTGGCGAGCATTTCAGTTTCATCCACATCACGCAGCACGAAAAGAAGCTGAGGCTTTTCATCTAGCCTGGCGCCGACACCATACAGTGCTGCCGCAACGTGCTTGCACATGTCTGCCCAATCTGGACAGCTGCAGGACAGCTTGATTTCCGTCGGCGACGGAAAGAGGCCGTCACCCTCTCGACAGACCCGGTCCATCACGCCTTTCGCCAAGCGGCCCTGCAGGAGCTCAACTAGCGAATCGACGGTCCCGGCGCAGTCCCGACAGATGGATTTCCAGCGTGCCCGCGTAACCGGTGCAATGGAAATCTTGATTTGGTAGAGTTCAGACCCGGCGACCATTGCCGAGATCTCACCCTTGGCAATTTGCAGGTCGATAACGGAGCCGTTTCGGACATAGGTCCGGCCGCGCGGCAAGCGGTTCTCATAGTCGCTGTATCGTTCGAGGTTGACGCACCAAGACTTGCCCCAGAAGCTCTTGGTGATTATGCGTCCCTCGATCGTCACGGGCGCAACGGATCGTCCCTGCTTCTTGAGCTTGGCCAACTTGCGTTCTGCCTGCCGCCGCTTCTCAGCTACCGGCACGTAGGCGTGCCACCCGTAGTAGCTCATTCATTCCCCTTCCTTCATCGCCGCACCCAAATCGAGAGTCACGAGTTTAAGCAACTCCTCATCTTTCATCTCAGTCAACAGGATGTCAGCTCCGCCGCTGAGAAAATCCCCAGCCAATTGTTTCTTCGACTCGATCATATGGTCGATCTTTTCCTCTACGGTGCCGCGACAAAGGAACTTGTGCACAAGCACATTCTTGGTCTGTCCGATTCGGAAGGCACGGTCGGTGGCTTGGTTTTCGACAGCCGGATTCCACCACCTATCGAAATGAATGACATGCGAGGCCGCTGTGAGATTGAGCCCGGTGCCGCCTGCTTTGACCGAGAGCACGAAGAACGGGACGTCTTCGTCTTCCTGAAATTGGCGCACCAGGTCCTTGCGCTTCTTAACTTCTGTCTCGCCATGCAGGACGAGGCCGGGCCTGCCGAATATGGAGCCCAGGAACGCCACTAGTGGCGCCGTTGTCTCCTTGAACTGGGTGAAGACAAGTGCCTTCTCCTGCCGGGCGGCAACCACTTCCGCGATGTCGCGCAGACGCCCAAGCTTACCGCTATCCTCCTCGTTCCACGCGCCGTCGCCGAGCCACTGCGATGGATGGTTGCAGATTTGCTTCAAACGCATGAGAAAAGCTAGGATGATGCCTCTCCGTTTTATTCCATCGACCTCTTCGAGATGGCCGGCTAGCTCTGCCACTGCTTGCTGATAGAGCGCCGCCTGCTTGCGACTCAAGGGGCAGAAGGTTTTCACCTCGGTCTTGTCGGGCAGGTCGGCAATGATGCTCTTGTCGGTCTTCAGCCGTCGCAGGATATAGGGGCGCACCAGGTCGCGGAGCGGACCGTAAGGGTTATGTGGCCGGTCGGCGAGGCGTTTGACCAATGCCGAAAATTCCTTCGACGATCCCAACAGACCAGGATTAATGAAGTCGAAGATCGACCAAAGGTCACCGAGCCGATTCTCGATGGGTGTGCCGGTCAGCGCAATGCGCATTTCTGCCTTGAGCCTCTTGACCGATTTTGTCTGCTTGGCAGCCGGGTTCTTGATGGCCTGTGCTTCATCGAGCACCACAAACCGCCATGAAGTAGTTTCTAGCCAAGGCGTACGCGTCAGAAATCCGTAGCTCGTGGTTACGAGATCGACGTCTGAGAATTTGTCCGCACTGTATGCGTTCAATTTCTCGGACGGCGCAGCTGATGGATGGACCACGACTGTTTTCAGGCTTGGCGCAAATCGGGAAATCTCGGCGGCCCAATTGGCTAACAACGAGGCGGGGGCTACGAGCAGGCAAGGTTTCCGATTTGCCCTGTCCTCATTCTTGACTACCAGCAGCAGCAGCGACAACACCTGGATGGTTTTGCCGAGCCCCATATCGTCGGCAAGGCAAGCCCCAAGCTTGAGCTGCGTTAGCAGATAGAGCCATTGCACACCCGACTGCTGATAGGGTCGCAGCGTACCCTGAAAATATTGACCGGGGTCGACCCGCATGAGCCAATCGGGATGGCGCAAGGTCGCCAGCGTCTCCGCCAGCCAGGGGCCGGCAACGGTCTGGCTCCAATCGATGTCGGCTGGTGCGGCAGTTTTATCTCCGGCAATGCCAGCCCCAGCCAGCATTCGCATCGCCTCACCGAACGAAAGACCATCGGCAGCGGCGCGGCGCTCGATGGCCTCAAATTGCTCGAGTGTGCGATTCAGTCGTTCATGATCGACCTCGACCCACTTGCCACGGATTAAGAGCAATCCATCGGCATGCGCCAGGAGTCGCTTGATCTCGGCCTTCGAGAGGCTTTCGCCCTCGAGCGTCACCTCCATTCGGAAGTCGAGCAGCGCGTCCATCCCCAACTGTGATGGCGCATTGCCCCCGACCGTTGCTTTCACTTGCGGGCGTGCGGGGTGGTTCATACGCCAACTCGCGGGCATTCGCACGACCACCCCGGCGCTTTCGAGCGCGGGAACATCCTTCAGGAATTGCAGAGCCTGTTGTGGGCTCCAGCGCAGCGGGTGAAAGATATCGCCGGCATTGACCATCGTCTTCAACCAAGGGCAACTCTCGGCGGCGCGCTGGACGGGCATCAGCAGCGAGAGCAGGCGTTGGCGGTTCCTCGCACCTGAATACTCCTGCAAGGCTTTGCCGAGCGGCAGATGCTGGGCCTTGGCCTCAACCGAGAGTCGGGTCGTGTAGGTCGCGAGAAACGCGAACGGGGCTTCTTCGTCCTTCCGGTTCTCCGCGAGGTTGAAATGAACGCGCCCAACCAAATTCCATGCCGGATGACGGCTCTTGAGGAACTCCTGCACGGAGAGCTTGGCTTGCACCAACTCGGCATCAAAGGCCGCATCCAAACCACGCCAAAGATTGGCCAGGACAGACGTCGTCAGGTATTCCGCGCCGGTCATAGGCGGAACGGCCGCTGCCATCGTGTCCAACTCGCCGTCGGCGGGGATCGGCACAGGTGGCTTGGTGCGGCCGTCTCCAACACCCGGAAGAGCGCACAGTGCAGTCATGTAGCGTATTCCGAGCTCTCGCCAATACGACAACACCGGTGGGAGAACCGTCGCGACTTCGTCGGCGCCGAGCCACAACAATCCGTGCCCCGAGCCCCTTAAAAATGCTGCCTCCAGCCGCAAGCCCTGATCGGGCTCTAACGCATGAGCTTGCGCCGTTTGACGCAGCGTCAGCAAACCATGCGGGGTAAGAACGAGTTCCAGCGTCATCATGACGGTGAGACCTTACGACCGGGAATGTCCACGATTTTGGAGGTAAGCCGCGCGCCAATCGAAAAGTAATTTGCCATTCTGTCACGAAGTACCGAGCATGGGTGCGGTCAGCAATTCCTTGACCAGCATGAACTGCTGAACGCACTCCGCGACTGCGGCAGGACCCTCACGGAGAAGATCATCCTCCTCCAAAACATCAACGTTCCTTTCGTTACGCGAACGCTCGATGTGCGCTAACTGTGCGCCAATCTCATCCGGCGTAAACATGCGTCTCACCTCGGAAACAAACCGCGGCAGTTCCCGAGCGAAGTCGGGATGTCTGGAGGCAGCACTGGCAAAGCTCATCAACTTCTCACCGACAACGTAGTCGAAGGCCGCCGTGAGCCCGAATCGAACCTTGATCGTTTGAGCCGCCTCGCACTGTTCGATCCAAATATTATGCGCTTTGCGTACATTCATAGTCGGCCCTCATCTTATCGGCATCGACAATGTTCTTGATGCCTGCCACTCGTTCAATTTCGACCACCGCCTTCGCCCCGAAACGTTCCGAACCGCGATGGCGACGGCCTTCTTCTGACCGACCATAACGACCAGCTTCTTGCCCTGGGGTGACGCCGGTATAGAGCAGGTTTCGCTGCAGCATGGTGTAATGCTGCGTCATCACCAGGATCACAACGGCGAAGTATTCCGAACCCTGGCTCTTATCGATGGTTGCGTAGGCCGGCACCAGCGTGTCTAGCTCGCCAAACCCATAAATGACCGTGCGGCCGTCGAATCTTGCAATGAGTTCGCTGTCTTCGAAACTAACATCGTCGATATGGCCGATGTCGCCGTTATAGGCCAGTGCAACCAGATCAAGGTTGGCGATGTAGGCGTCAATTGCCCGCACCGGGTTAGTCGCGTCGATGTATTCCTCGATACGCGGTGGCAGGAGGCTGGTCTGCTCGCGGCATGAACCGCGTTTGAATGCACGAATCGTCATGCGACAAATCGTACACCATCGGCGGCCGAGAATTCTTGCCCAGCCTCTGACGCGTTGACCACGTGTCCACAGCAACAGCAGCGGGCAGAGTCTCTGGCAGCGTGATAGAAAGTAATCAGGAGCGGTCAGTTTCCAACTAACAAACCGGCTCAAGCGGTTCCGCTCCGCAGGTCCATTTCACAGTCACACCGTAGGCTGACATATCGGTCTTCATTGTTGCCTCCTCTCAATGAGGATCAATCAGTGATGCCGGTCGGCAGCTCCTGCCGCGGGGCAGCGAGACACACTCAAGAGTCGTGCCAACTGCCCGGGAAGAGCTCCCGAAAAGCCGTCCTGCATTTTATTCAACGACTTAACCGCGAGCGGGGCAGCCCCGTCGGTCGAGTATCATGTGTCGCGGACGCGACAAAACGGGCAATTGAGAGCAACCCAAATCACCTCGGAAGAGCTGCAACCAGAAGTAGGGGCTGGCGTTGTCACCCGCGAGCCATGTTCTTTCGCAGAGTTCGTTAACGCGCGCCACACCGTCTCCGGAGTGGGGCGCTCTGGACCTTGCGGGTGATCAGCTCTCAAATGGACTTGGTCCTCATGGTTTAGGCGTTACTTGCCGGGCTTCTTCGATGCGCAATCCTTCGCATTCCGGTCGACATCTCACGCAGATAGCGTCCTGACGCTCGAAGATAAAACTCACCACAAACTGACCAGAGAGAAATGACCGGCTAACGTGTAATCGGCGGAAGTCCAGTCTTCGCCTCGGCGTGCGCCACTTTGGATCGATTGGTGTCTCGAGCCGAAGCGGCTTCTGCCTGTCGTGGCGCCCCAATCATGTCTCAAGGTAATCGGCCATCGTCGCTGTCAAGGCCAATCTAGGTCGCAAGGTCAATTTCGCAGTTTCGCGGTAGCACCAAGCGGACGCGATCGCGGATGATGGGTGGGCTAGCATAGAAACTGGAGGATTTGAGTAGCGGGGTCCGCTACATCCCGATACCGAACATCACGGGAACTGTCTTCCTATAGGAGGGCAGGCTAACTCGCCAAGCGGCATCTTCAGAGCACAAACCGTCGTTTATGCACATCCCGACGCTAAACCGTCCATTGGGCGAGTCCCGAGCTATTTCCAGCCGCCGCCCGGCAGACGACCATGATATGGCGTGTCGCGACAACGACCCCACGGCTCCCGCCAGTAGCCCGGAGGGCAGCCGTTCCAACGGGTAAGCGTTGCGATACGGCCCGAAGTAGCCGCGCGGGTAAGGTCCGGTCCCGAACGAGTGACAAGCGCCATTTGGTCCGCGGTATGCGCCACGTCCACATCCGTTGGCGACTTGCGCAGCGCTACCAGGTGCATGTGAACCAGATTTACGCCTGGAAGAAGCAGCTTCAGGATCAAGCGGTTCGGGCGTTCGACGCGGGCGCTGGTCGGGATGGCGAGGCGGCCCACGAACTGGAGGTCGAGAAGCTCCACGCCAAGATCGGACAATTGACGGCAGAGCGAGATTTCTTAGCCAGTGGGTCCGGAAGATGAGCGCGCCGGATCGCCGAGGATTGCTTCAGCGCGATCATGAGAGTCTATCGATCCGCCGGCAATGCCAACTGCTGGGCGTTGCGCGATCGCGCGTATATCGGCCGCCGCGGCCGGCCAACGACAACGACCTTGAGCTGATGCGGCGGATCGACCGGCTGAGCGCGCCTTCGACAGCCTCGACGGCGGTCATTTCGGCTCCGCACGCGCCGCAGAACGCGCGGCGCGGGCGCTCGTCGAGCGGCGCTCGCGGCGACCATCAAGCGCGTTAACAACCAGCTGAGCGTCCGAAAGGAGCAGCCGGCCAAAGGTGCGTGGCGCCGGGCCAGCAGAGCTTGCTCGGGGTGCTTGAATTCGACTCCACGGGTCTCTCTAGACCGTCCCCCGCGTCGCGTTTCCCGCGGGGAATGTCTGTTATCGAAGTGCTGGACGAGCACCTACTCTTGATTGCGCCCGAATTCCCCGGATGGCCAAAGCGCGCTGTATCCTTCATCGCGACAGCGTCGACTTCCCACCGGAATGACGTTGATCAGCATACTGTCAACGGTTGTCGGTCCGGCTCCTCCTGACTTCGAATGCGATGCGTCGGTGCGTGCGGCGTAACATCGTTGGTCGAGACATCTGGTTGACGCATGGGCAAGCTGTGAAAACATCAGTGCAAACCAACGTGTCGGCTTCACACCGCGATCGAAGATGCGCGAGGCAAATTCGGGAGCAGCCCCACCGAACACGATCCCACTTGATCATCGCGCCAACTATCGATGCCGATAGACAAGGTGAATTTCGCTTCGCGATTATTGCTCTGGAATGTTTGCCCGTGCGGCACAATTATTGAAAACACAATCTCGACAATCTGTCGTAATGTTCTCTCCGTCGTCACGGAAGGATGTCTCGACTCGTCGGGAGATGCAAACGCGCGAACTCGTTGTGAGGTTTGTGCGGTCAGGGGGTGAAGGTGGATCTGAGACGCACTGTGGAAATCAGGGCTCCCCTGGTTAGGATTGATGACCGTGCATGGACGGCCGTTGAGAAACACAAGCTCCGGGGACTGGCGAGCAAGAGGGCACCTGTTGGAAAGATCGCACGAGTATTGAAGCGCAGCACCGCTTCGATCGAGACTATGGCAGTTAAGCTCGGTGTCACGCTGGCCGACAATGCCTAGCGCGACGTTCGCAATCCGATCTGGCGACGCTCGGTTAAGGCATTGGTAGAATGCGTGGGTTGACTTTTTTAAAGAGACCCGCGGCGGCGAAACTCCCCATCAAATTGAGTGCCAACTGTGTAGTGTCGCTCCTCGATGCGGCTCGGCGATATCGCTCTACGGGTCGACGACGAGCAAAAAAAGACCGCTGCAGACTTCTCGAAATGCGTCGGCTGCGCAATTGCGCTCGGGAATCTATCCCGCCCAAACATGAGATCAAAGAGCGATGTGACGTTCATTCGTCATTGTCCCGTGGACTTAGAATAGCCGAGCCATGGTGAGCGCGAAATTAGATAGCCATTCCATTGACCGTTCGGATTGCTCATTGGATAGTCGGGTTGTCACGCGGCGCCCACGGGGTTGCTACATGAGATATGACCATCTGGTGGTGATCCGGTATCTGCTCAGGAGCTGAGCCGGTCAGTTAGAACGGAACCGTCTCGAGCGCTTCCGCAGCGACGTGCCGCCACAATCAGGAGACAAGAATGTCCGCCCGCGCCACTTGGTGCAAATTGATTGCAGCGTCGCTTGTCGGCGCCTCTCTTGCCATGTCGACCGCCGCTTCAGCTGGGCCCACTCTCGATAGGATTAAGTCGCGCGGAGTTGTCAAAATCGGCGTCGGTACCACGCCGGGTTTTTCTTCTCCGGACGACAATGGCCGGTGGCAGGGCTTTTTCGTCGACTACGGGCGCGCGCTGGCGATTGCCGTGTTTGGAGATGCCAACAAAGTAGAGTTCACGAGTTCGTCGCCTCAGCAACGCCTTCCTGCACTTCAGGCGGGCGAATTTGACGTGCTGCTGTCCGGCGTAACCGTCACCATCACCCGCGCCTTCAAGCTTGGCTTCCACTTTGGGCCGACCATCTTCTATGATGGGCAAGCAATTCTCGTGCGAAAGGACACTGGCGTGTCGTCAGCATCGCAGCTGGATGGCGCCACGATCGGCATTCAGAGCGGTACGACGGGTGAGCTGAATATGGCAGATTTCGGAAAAACAGGCATAGCTTCAAACCGGTGACGATCGAGGATACAAGCGAGTTCGTCGCGGCGCTCGAGTCCGGCCGCGTCGATGCTATCACGCAGGATGCGTCGGATCTCGCCGGTAAGTTGACTCAACTCAAGAAGCCAAACGACTACGTTCTCCTGCGCGAGCGCCTCTCCAAGGAGCCGCTGGCACCTGCGATTGCTGGCGGAGATGATCGTTGGCTCGAAATCGTCAATTGGACGGTGAATGCCACGATCCAAGCCGAGGAATGGGACATTACCTCGCAAAATATCGACAGCTTCCTCAAGTCTGATGATCCCGCCGTCAAACGGTTTCTCGGTGTCGATACCTCTCTTGCGCAAGCAATCGGGCTTGATCCCAAATGGGCGTACAACATCATTAAGACGGTGGGCAATTACGGCGAGATCTTTGATCGGCACTTGAAGCCGCTCGGCTGGGAGCGCGGCTACAACAAACTTTGGACGAATGGTGGTTTGCTCTATTCCCCACCATTCCGCTGATAAGCCTGGATCATGAATGTCGCGCTCAAACCTGCGTGCGTGAGCAGGAGATCGTGGCTGCGGCGACGGATATCGGCCTGGTTGGGTCCGAGACCCGGGACCCAGATAGCGATTGTCCTTGCGCTTATCGCGATTTTCTTCGTGCTCGGTTCCAATATAGCTGGCACGATGGCCCGGGTCGGGAGCGCTCCGGGGTTCGGGTTCCTGACTCGTGCCGCGAATTTCGAGATCGGTGAAAGCACGATAGCGTTTCACGCAGGAGATACTTATGCACGAGCGATTGTGGTAGGGCTCGTGAACACGGCGAAAATCGCGTTACTAGGGTGCGGTTTGGCAACCATCCTCGGCGTAGCGCTCGGCGTGATGCGACTTTCCGGCAATCTGGCACTGTCCGGCTTGGTCCGCGCGTACGTCGAGATCGTCCGCAACACGCCCCTTCTGCTGCAGCTCTTCTTCTGGATTGCACTCGCTCATGCTCTTCCGGTGCCGCGCCGCGCAATCGTACTGTTCCATTCTGTTTTGTTGACCAATCGCGGGCTGTTTGTCCCCGGACTGATCGTTCATGCTCTTTCCTGGGGGACGATACTGCTTGTCGTTGCCGTTATAGCCGCCTGGATCGGCTTGGTGTGGTGGGGTTGGCGCCAGAAGCCTTTTGGATTTCTATCGCCGATATCAGTGAGCATCCTCGCCATCGTTTTGCTTGCCACAATCGTCTTCGTCACGGACACGAGCGTTGCACTCGAGATTCCAACAATAAGCGGCTTCAATGTTCAGGGCGGATGTAGCTTGACGCCGGAGTTCGCGGCACTTCTTGCGGGACTCACGGTGAAATTCTCTGCAATCATTTCCGAGATCGTGCGCGCCGGCATCCTTTCAGTCCGTGAAGAGCAGTGGGATGCTGCTCGTGCGCTTGGACTTCATCGCGGTAAGATCATCCGGCTGGTCGTCCTGCCGCAGGCTCTGCGCGTTATCACTCCGCTGAGTACGTCCAGCTATCTCGATCTGGTCAAGGATTCTAGCCTTGCCGTCGCGATTGGCTATCCGGACATCATGAACATCGTCAATACGACGGCGAATACGACCGGACAGGCGTTCGAGGCGCTGCTGATCGTCGTCGTGCTCTACTTGAGCTTGAATCTTTTCGTGTCGGTATTGATGGGTGTCTATAACAGCAGGGTCGCGCTGCGCGGTGAGAAGTTGGCATGACGGCGTTTGGGCTCGATCGGATCCGCGCGGGAAAGTCAGCACCGTGCTGGACCAAGTCTCGGGCGAGTCTGTTTAGGACTTGGTTGAACTCGTTGGTCACCCTCCTTGTGTTGTTGCTGGTGGTTTGGACCCTGTCGCCGCTTGTGCGCTGGCTGCTTCTGGATGCAACTTGGCGTGGCACATCAACCGATTGCATGGCGCATGATGGTGCGTGTTGGGCATTCGTGACAGCCAAGATACGCTTCATCATCTTTGCCTTCTATCCGGCTGAACTCTATTGGCGGCCTACGCTGGTCTGCCTGCTGTTGGTTGCCCTGCTAACGGTGACAGCGATACCATGCTTTTGGCGACGACAGCTTCTGATCGGCTGGCCCACCGTCATCATCTTGTGCTGGTTGCTCCTGGCGGGCATCCCTGGTGGATCAGCGGTATCGTCGAACCAGTGGGGCGGATTGCCTGTGACCTTATTGGTCTGGGTAGTCTGCTTCGCTCTTTCGGTTCCTCTGGCTATTTTGGTAGCACTTGCGCGGCGCTCGAAACTGCGCGCCGTACGCATGCTCGCGGTCGCGTATGTCGAGGTCATGCGAGCGGTACCGATGGTCGCAATCCTCTATTTTGCGACGCTCATATTGCCCATGGCACTTCCCGCGGGTCAGTCCCTAGAAAAGATGCCACGCGCGATGATCATGATCACCCTGTTCTGGACCGCCTATGTCGCCGAAGTCGTGCGTGGTGGCCTTCAGACCGTTCATATTGGCCAGGAGGAGGCTGCAGCCGCGCTCGGCTTAGGTTATTGGCGATCCATGCAGCTGATCTTACTGCCTCAGGCGCTGCTTTTCATCATCCCGGGTTTGGTCAACCACGCGATCGGATTTCTGCTCGCGACATCGCTGCTCGCCGTCATCGGGTTAGTCGACATTCTGAGCGCCGCCAAGTCATCGGCGTCCGATCCTAATTGGATCGGATTCTATAGTGAGGCCTACTTGGTCGTCGCTGTCATCTACTTTGCGATCGGCTACGGCGGCTCGCGTTACAGTCTTTGGTTGGAGCGACGGCTTGGCAGATCCAGTCGTTAGTCTCAGAAGCGGAGAAGCTACGCTGCAGTCCTAGGATGGCAGCGGAGGCCGCGTTTACACGCCCGAAGTCAGGGCTAGAGCGGGATGGGTTAGCTTGAATCGATTTGGGATTGATCGGGATAGGGGGACGTCTCGCGACGCCACCCCTCCCACACCACCTGGCATACGGGTCCGTACCGCGGCGGTTCGACTGAGTTAAGCTGGCCCAGAAACCAGTATTCGGGGGAGACCGAGAGCGTCAAAGAAGTGGTTGCGCAGGGCATGCTGGACCGCCGGGTGCCCGGACATTCGCCAGAGCCCCGTTGGTGAACCGGCGGCAATCGATGCGGCGAACTTCGTGATGCCGAGGCGGCGAAGCTCCGTGAATCGCTTGTGCCCGTTCTGCCATTGTCGCCAGAGATACATTCGCAGTCTCCGGCGAATCCAGGCTTCCAGGTTTGTGAGCACGCGAGGAGTCTGGCAGAACGCAAAGTACCCGCGCCATCCGATGAGGTAAGGCGAGAGGTCTTTGATGATCCGTTCCAGATTGGTGCCTCGCGTCCGGCGTTGATGTCCCGGACCCGGTTCTTGAACTTAGCGAGCGCTTTCGGCGCAATGCGTCGTTCGCTCCCGTCGTTCGCAATGCTGAATCCTAGGAACTTGCGCTCTTCTGGTCGTGCCACCGCGCTCTTGGCCTCGTTGACCTTTAGCCGAAGCTTGTCGGTCAGGAACCGAGTGATCGAAGCCATGACCCGCTCGCCGGCGCGATGACTGCGAACATAGATGTTGCAGTCGTCGGCATAGCGACAGAACCGATGGCCACGTCGAGCCAGCTCCTTGTCGAGATCGTCGAGCACGATATTACTGAGGAAGGGCGAGAGCGGCCCAGCCTGAGGGGTCCCCTCATCCACCGGTCTGATCAGGCCGTCCTCCAGCACCCCGGCATTCAGGTACGCCCGGATGAGTTTGAGCACGCGCTTGTCGGTCACCCGTGCGGCGACGCGCGACATCAAGATGTCATGGTTGACTCGGTCGAAGAATCTTTCCAGATCGAGATCCACCACAACGTCGTAGCCCTCGGCGATGTAGCGTTGTGCCTGGGCTACGGCCTGGTGCGCCGACCGTCCCGGCCGGAATCCGTAGCTGTGCTCGGAGAACGTCGAATCCCATTGTTCTTGAAGAACCTGCAGCACGGCTTGCTGAATCAGGCGGTCGACGACACAGGGAACGCCGAGCCTTCTGACCCCACCATCCGGTTTCGGAATTTCCACCCGCTTAACCGGCCGGGCTGATAGTTCCCGTTGAGCAATTCGAGCCGAATTGCTGGCCAGTGCTCACGCAGGAATGCCTTGGCGACGTCGATGGTCATCTCATCGACACCAGGACCTCCCTTGTTTCCTTGAACGCGTTTCCACGCTCTTTGAAGGTTCTCGCGGCTACACACCTCCTCCATCAGATGTTCTGGGAAAGCCGGGCTTTCGGTCGCCGTCATCGCCACAGACGGTTCGGCTCCTCCGGTCGCGGCAGCCGGGGTTTCACCCCGACCCTCCGTGCCTGAGGCCAGTTGTTGCTGGTTTGTCTGCCGCTTTCCGTTCATGAGGTGCCGGTCCTACTTGCCACTCTCATTCGTTCGGGCCTTCAGCCATCGTTTCCGGCTCTGCCTATCCGTTGCTCCGCTTTTCAGCTTTGGAGTGCCTCAATAGCTTCGCCGACAGCATGACCTATTACGCCCTCTGCTGACTTCTGCCAGGTGGTCAGACGACCTCGCGGCCGTCTCAGTCGCCGTACAGCGACGCCGGGCAGATCTCTCGGGGTAAGTTCAATCGCCTTCGATGCACGACCGCCGGATCTACGCTTCGCATCTTTGATGGATATAGACTTCGCGATGTGTTGCCCGCTCGTCCGACACTGGCGCCTCATATCCGGTTCTTGTTCATCGGCCCGCATCTTTGATCCACGCTTCCTTCAACCCCGCCTCGCGGCGGCAGCCCTTGCATTTCTCTATCCCTTCACCTCCATCAGGTTGGGTGGAAGACTTTCACTTCCGAGCTATTGAACATGCCCGGCACACAACGAAGCCGCTGGCGCGGCATTTGAGGAGTGGTAGTAACGGCCGCCTCCTGTCTGAGAGGATCGAGGGTTTTCAGAGCCCAACCCTTTAGACAGGAGGTTTTCCGATGGCCAAGTTGAGCCCTCTCCGCCGACGCATGATCGAGGACATGACTGTCCGCAACTTGTCGCCGGCGACGCAGCGATCATATCTCAACGCCGTATCGAAGTTCAGCCGATATTTTGGCCGATCGCCCGACCATCTGGGCTTGGAGGATGTCCACGCGTTCCAGGTTCATCTGGTGGCGACGGGGATATCATGGCCTGCGCTTAATCAGATTGTCTGTCCGTTGCGCTTTTTTTACGGCGTGACGCTCGGCCACAGCACGATCCCGGAGCGCATCGCCTACGCGCGGCAGCCACGCAAGCTGCCGTTCGTGCTGAGTGCCGACGAAGTGGTGAGCTTTCTGGAGGCGATCCCGAGCCTGAAGAGCCGCATAGCGTTGACGACAGTCTATGCCACCGGATTACGCGTGTCGCAGGTGGTTTCGTTTCAGCGCCGTCGTCCCCTTGAACTTCTTGCGGGTCCAGAACTTGATTGCCGCCAGACCGAGCGGAAGCCCCTCGGTCGTCACGGCGAGGCTCGAATGCATCAGGATGCCGCACTGCGTGCGCCCTGCCGTCTTACCCGTAAAGCCAATCAGATCCGGCTTCTCGCGCTTGACGCCGAATTCCGTCGTGTCGTGGAGGACGAGGATCGGTCCCTCTATCGCCGTTACGCGCCCGCGCGTCGCCTCGAAATGACCGCAAAGAATATCCGCCTCATTGACCCGCTCGTTGGAGAAGAGCGAGAGGAGGCCTTCGTGTTGGCCAAGTCCTGACAAACCAGCGGGATGCTTTGACCCATGTCGCTCTCGATTTGTGCGAGCAGCTTGCCGAACCGGCGGCCAAGCCGCTCATCCTTAAACTTGCATCCCGCAGCTTCCCGATCAACCTACGTCTCGATACCGGTCGTCAATCGCCGAGCACGCGCCTCCGCGCGTTCCCTCACCAAGCCCATCGAACACCCCACGCTTCCGAATCAGGTGCTCAACAATGAATCACAACAGATTCTGCCGATTCAAGATCTCGCCCGCGGCGCGTTGTTCAAATCCGACGTCAAATGTGGGTAATTGAAAGCTACGCCGGACGCTTACGGCGCTGCAGCGGGTCCTCGAGCTTCTGAGACGGCGATAATCCCGATCCCGAACGGTGTTGTCCATCGTCCCGACGCATAATCACCATGCTGCGCAGCAGGTGGGGATAGATCCTGTGGCCGGCCTCCCGTTTCGTGGTCCGGGGACGGCGATAGAGCGCCTCCGTCCCCATCCGCCGCATCAGCGTTTTGACATGCCGGCGGCCGATCTTGCACTCTTTGGCAGCCAGCGGGCCGCTCAACATTCGCGAACCGGCGAAGGGAAACTCCAGGTGCAGCCGGTCGAGACGTTGCATGAACGCGAGATCGGCGTCAGGCACCGGCCGCAACAGGTAGTAAACGCTGCCGCGGCCGATCTGCAAGACTACCGCCTGCCGGGTGATCGACGGATCGTGCTCGCGGTCGATCGTCTCTTTGCGATCAGCAATCCCGCCTTGGTAAGCGCGCCTTCTAAAAACTATCCTGGCGCTGCGCGCCCCTGTGAGGTGAACGGTCAGTGCTAGCCTGCGCCCAGGAAGGGAGGCGGCCGTTGCGTTTTGGTGGCATGAACCCCGAAAAAAATGGTCCATGGGCTGTTGCGCGCTTGAAGTGGTGACGCCATCCGGCGATCCAGTTTTATGGAATCTGATCAATAGAGCAGCCCAGCCTTAAGTGACGGCGAAACTGACGAAGCCGTCTCTCGATCATCGGCGCGTAGGCCAAGACCCAGCGGTTGATCGTGGTGTGATCCACCTCGAAGCCATGCTCGCGAAACATCTCTTCCAGATCCCGATAGCTGAAACCAGGAACCAGACCGTTGTGAGCAACGGAATATCGGTCGGATTCGTTGATCTTGCCGTGCTTTCAATTGATTGCGGTCGCGTTCGTCGCGCTTTGTTGAAATCGTGCTGTCGCGAAACTGGTGCGGTCCGCGGGAAACCGTCATGACAGATAGGCGGGAAAGCGCGGCCGAAGGATGCAACGACGGCCTCAGACCACAAGTAGCACTCCTATCTTAGCATTTACAGCAAGACGTAGCGAGTGCTACATAGTATTGTAGAAGCGTAATTGCTGGAGAGCCGAATTCAATGCAATCATCGATAATCTCGCGCCGTTGCGTCCATCCAGGTGTGCCGATGAGGGCGGCGCCTTCGACCGGCCTTCCTGGCGGCATGTCGGTCGTCTTGCTCTGTTGGGCCGCAGCCACGGGACCGACATACGCGCAGAGCCTGCCCGAAGGCGCGGCAATCGTAAGCGCTGTCTTGCCCCGCGACCTCAGTCCGTGGGGCATGTTCTTGCAGGCCGACATCGTCGTTAAGGCCGTGATGATCGGACTTGCCTTTGCCACGCTTGTGACCTGCACGGTATGGCTGTCCAAGACGATTGAGCTGCTCAATGCGCGCAGAAACGTGAGACGCGCGCTGCGCGAGCTCGCTGCGGCCAGGAGCGTCGAAGACGCGGTGCGGACGGTGCCCGCGGGGGCGGTGGCGCGGCTGCTCGATGGCGCCGTCGCAGAGCTGAAGCTCAGCACCGATCGCATGGACAGGGAAGGGATCAAGGCCCGCATCCTGTCGCGACTGCAGCAGATCGAGGCCGCCGCCGGCCGGCGCATCGCGTTCGGCACGGGAGTGCTGGCGACCATCGGTGCGACCGGACCCTTCGTCGGCCTGTTCGGCACGGTCTGGGGCATCATGAACAGCTTCATCGGCATCTCGAAGTCCCAGACCACCAATCTGGCAGTGGTGGCGCCCGGCATCGCCGAGGCGTTGCTGGCAACCGCGCTCGGGCTCGTCGCGGCAATTCCGGCGGTGGTGATCTACAACCTTTTCGCCCGCCAGATCGGCGCCTACCGGGCGCTGCTCGGTGACGGCGTTGCGGAGATCGCGCGGCTCGCAGGCCGCGATCTCGATGGCGGCACGATCGTCGTGCGACGACCGCACCTTGCGGCCGCGGAGTGATCCGGTGGCGGTCAATCTGAACCAGTCCGGCGCCGAGCTCGCCGAGGTCAACGACATCAACGTGACGCCGTTCATCGACGTCATTCTCGTATTGCTCATCATCTTCATGGTGGCGGCGCCGCTCGCCACCGTCGATGTCGCCGTGGACCTGCCGGCCTCGAACGCGCAGCCGCATCCGCGCCCGGACAAGCCGGTGTATCTCACAGTGAGGCCCGATCTGTCGCTGTTGGTCGGCGAGGCGACGGTGAGCCGCGCGGCGCTCGCGGCCGCGCTCGATGCCGCGACGGAGGGCCGGAAGGACAGCCGGATATTTTTGCGCGCCGACAAGGCGGTTCCCTATGGCGAGGTGATGCAGGTCATGAACGGATTGCGCACGGCCGGCTATCTGAAAGTGGCGCTGGTCGGCCTGGAGCAGTCGGCCGCGCCATGATGGCTCTTGCGGCCGACGACGTCGCCGATCTGAGGCGCTGGACATTCTCCGGTCTCGTCGTGTTCACGCTGTACGGCGCTCTCACGGCATCCCTGATCGCATGGCGCGAGCCCGACAACGTCGAGCCAGCCGAGCCATCCGGCGCAATTGTGGTGGATCTTGCACCGGTCTCGGCCGCGCCCTTGACGACGCCCACGGACGTTGCGCCCGGTCCCGAGCAGACGCTTGCCGAGGCCCGGCCAGAGGCAAAGCCCGACACGCCGCTACCTGAGGACACGCCGGAGCTGCCGCCGGCGCAGAATCCCGAGGCCGTTGTCGATGCGCCAACCAAGGCGCGGCCCGACGCCGTGCCCGAGCAGCAGGCTGCGGCCGCTACCACCGCACCGGCCGCGGTTGCAGACCGCGTCGCGCCAGTGGCCACGGCGCCGACGCAGGGACGTCCGGACCGCAAGGCCGAGCAGACGATCGCCACCTGGCGTTCACAGATCCTCGCGTTGATCGAGCGCAACAAGCGCTATCCGGACGCCGCACGTTCCCGGCACGAGCAGGGGATCACGCAGGTCCGGTTCATGCTGGACCGCAAGGGGCTGGTCAGCGATGCGCAGGTCACGCAAAGCTCCGGCTCCAGTGCGCTCGACGGCGAGGCCATCGCCTTGCTGCAGCGTGCGCAGCCGTTTCCTGCGCCGCCCGATACGTTCGCAGGTCAATCGGTGGCCGTAAAGCTGCCGATCCGCTTCACGGTCAAATAGCAGGCGATCGAGCGCGACAGAGCCGTCAATTCGTCGCGAAGATACGATCGCCGGCACCGAAGCGGTAGTTGACGCCGACGCGCACGGCATCGGTGCTTATCCGCGCGTCGGTATCCACCAGCATTACCGCGGCGTCGGGCAAAGTCGGCGTCGCGCGGAACGCTCCGAGATCGGAGTGCTGGTAGTCGATCGTTGCGGTCCAGTTGCCGGTCAACCTGGTTTCGATACCGGCGCCGACGGCCCAGCCGAAGCGGAAAGTGTCCACGCTGTAAGGTGTCGTGAAGAAGGCGGCGGTAGCCGTCGTGCCCGACACTGATCCGGAGGCCGTGACGGTGCCGAAGGGAACGCCGGCTGAGACGTAGGCGAGGGTCTGCGGGGTGACTGCCACGCCGATACGGCCACGCACGGTTGCGAGCCAGTCGAAACGGTAGGAAAGATCGGCCGACATCGGCGCATCGAGCGGAGCCTGTGCCGGATTGCAGACCGCGCCCGGGCACGTGCTCGCCGAGCGGCCGTGCTGGTTTGCGTAAGTGAAATCGCCCTCGATGCCGGCGACCATGCGGCCCGCAGTCCAGTCGTAGCCGGCCTGGACACCGACGCCCGCATGATCGAGTCTTGGGACCGGTGTGTTGCCGAACAGCGGCGTCTCCGTCGCGGTTTCGATGAAGCCGGCATAGGACTTCGCAGTGCCCCAGGCGTAGCCGACATGGCCACCGGCATAGAAGCCGCTCCAGCTCCACGCCGGCGCGGGCGCCGCCTTGGTGAAGAAGGCCATTGCGTCCTGCCCGCGTACCGCGCCGACCGGCGCGTCGGCCCCATACTTCACGTTGAGGAACAGCTTGAAGGTTCTGCCGGGCAGCAGGATCTCGTCCTTGTGGAATTGCACGGAGTTGCGGATGTTGGCGTTCAGCAGATTGTCGCCGATCAGGCCGGTAGCGATTTCGACCGGCCCCCACGCCGACGTCCGCCATCGCTGCCGGTGCTCGATCTGAAGTTTGAGCAGGTCGTAGCCGTCGGTCGGCGTGTCGAACTCCGCAAAGTCGTTTTGCCTGAATGCGTGCATGTAGTGCAGCCTCGTGAACCAATTGTCGTTGCGCCAGTAGATGCCGCCGCCGGCGCGCATCGGCGGAATACGCGGCACGTTGCTGCCATCGGTGAAGGTTGCGCGCACGACGTCAAACTGTCCCTCCACGCCGAAGATGCCGCCCGCGAGCGGCGAGATGTCCCACTGCCAGGTCAACTCGCCGCCACGGAAGATCGCATCGCCCTGCGAATAGGCGACCTGGATGTAATCGCCGCTGCTGGCGGGCGCGCAGGTCGAAAAGTCCGCCTCGCAGAAATTGCCCGTCGCCTGGCCATAGATGAAGTTGCTGTAGCGCGTGTAGTAGAGATTGGCATCGAACCGGACATCACCGGCCGTGCGCTTCAGGCCGACTTCCACGGTGTTGGCGGTCTCGAGCGTCAGCTTCGGATTGCCGATCTTGAAGGTCTTCTCGGAATCATCGGGCCCGCTGGCAAACAATTCGAGCGCGCGCGGGGCCCGCTGGATCCGCTGCAGCGTCAGGCTCGCCTGAAGGTAGGACGGCAGATCCTTGATGGTCGCGAAGCTGATGCTTGTCGGCAGGAAGCTCGATCGGGACGGTGTGCTGGCGGGCTCGTTCGGCGGCGGCAGGTAGCTTGACGGAAAATCGAATGACGTGCCGGACACCTCGACATGTTCGACGCGACCGGCGAGCTGTGCCCGCAGCGCATCGGTCAGTCTCAGCTCGTCGAAGAAGTACGCGGCGGCTGTCGTGGTCTGCGCGGGCCGCAGGATCGCCTGGCCGACCGTATCGAGGCGCTGGTAGGCGCCCTGGGCGCCGACGATACTCGTCAACGCACCAAGCGGCGTTGCAAGCGGCTGCGTCTCGAGCTCGATCTTGCCCTCCGTCTGGCGGTTCTTGAACGTTGCGCCGATAGTCTGGAAGTCGCCGAGGACCGTGCTGTTGTTGACGACCTCGTCGTGCCGGTAGTCCGAGTACCCAAGCCAATAGCGCACGGCTGCGAGGGCTGCAGCGTCGGGGCGGTATTCGCCCTTGCTCGCGATCTTGGTCTGCTCGAGTTGATTGTGCTGTTTGGCCTCGGACGTGGCAATGCCAGGGATATAGTAGTCGCTGGTGAAGCGCGAGATCGACAGGCCGGCATAGCCGCCGTCGAACAGATAAGAGCCGCCGATCGAGGCGCCCGCACTCTGCGTGGCGGAGTTCGGTTGCCGCCCGTTGAACGTCGGCGCGGGATTGGGAGGAACTAGATAGGGGTAGCTGGGAATGCGATAATCCTGGGCACCGCGGCCGTAGACATCGGCATGCACGGCGGCATTGCCGCTTCCGGCGTCGAGCAGAAGGCCGCTTTCCCAGCCGCTGTCGACCGAGGTGACCGCCGATCGCAACTCGGCGGAAAGGCCTCCGATCGGGGCCGCCGTGGGAATGCGATTGTTGGTCGCCTCGACGACGCCGCCGACCGCCTGCGACCCGAAGCGCAGCGCGGCCGGTCCGCGGAGCACTTCGGTCCGCTGCAGCGCCAGCGGATCAATCGGGACGGCGTGATCTTGGGCGATGTCGGAGACGTCGACGGCGCCGACCCCGTTTTCCTGGATGCGGACCTTGGCATCCGACAGTCCGCGCAAGACGGGACGCGAGGATTGGGTCGAGATACCTGCTGACGTCGAGCCGGGCGTGGTGAAGAACAGATTGCCGAAGCCCTGCGTCGGGCTCGACTGGATTTGATCGCCCGTCATGACCGAAGGCGCGAGGGGTGGGGGGCCGGAAGCCGGCGTTGCGGGTTGGGCCGCCGCGGGCACTGGCGGGGTTTGGGTCGCTCGCCGCCCGGCGGCTTCCGCGCGGTTGGCACGGCGGACCGGCCTCTTCTGCCGGCCCTCGACCGTCACCAGCGGAATGTCCACTTCGTCCGGTGAGCCGGATGACGCAGGCGAGGCCGCCGTGCTCGATGATTGCAAAGCGGGTGGTGCGGTCGCCTCGGATGGAGCGGATGTCGCGGGAGCGGCGGGCGCCGTAGAAGGCTGCTGGCCTGGCGTCGTTTGTCCGGCCGGAGGAGCGGCCGTCACCTCGGGTGAAGTTTGCTGGGCGTGAGCGCATTCGCTCAGACACATCATGACAATCGACGTCGTGCTCAGAACAGCCGAGCGAGTTACGCGAACGTGCATTTTCAATCCCCCGCGGCAGCACCGCGGGCGAAGCGGCACTTAGTAGGTACACCACCAAAATGTAGGTTAAGCTACAAATGAAGGGCGCTTGCTACAAAGTCAAGCTGCGCCTGTTGCAATTGCGAAGCTGTTGCAAGAAGGCGACAGGCAACTGCGCGAGCTTGCAATGTCGCCATGGAGGGCCCATGGTCGGATGTCTTAAAGATTCTGGATTTTTACATGCGCCCGAAGGCTTCCATGGATGTCGCGGCATCGGTTCACGCGCTCCCCACTGAGCAGGCGCAGGCGCAGCGCTTCGGCAAGGCTCGTTCGGCGCGCTCGACCGCGATCCTTGAAGACTATGTCGAGCTGATTGCCGACCTGATTGATTCAACAGGTGAGGCGCGTGCGACCGACATTGCGCGAAGGTTAGGGGTGTCTCATCCGACGGCGATCAACACGATCTCGCGGCTGAAGCGGGAAGGTCTGGCGGTGGCTCGTCCCTACCGCGGTATTTTCCTGACCGAGAAGGGCGAAGCGCTGGCCAAGCGGGTGCGCGCGCGTCACCGTCTGGTCCTGGAAATGCTGCTCGCGCTTGGCGTGCCTCGGGAGACCGCGGAGGCGGACGCCGAAGGCATCGAGCATCATGTATCCGAAGCGACCCTCAAGGCCTTTTCGGAGTTTCTCAAAAGATCGAAGGTGAGGAAGGCCAGCTGACGGTCCGTCGCCAACGGTTACACCGCGGCCATCTGGACGATTCAAACAGCCGATGAACTGGGCGCTCATATCCGCAAGGGCAAAACCGGAACGCTCGTCGTCTACTCGACTGTTGCCGTCCTCAACCATCCCGTCAACGTGATAACCGGATTCGACTGGCCGGATTCTAATACCAACGGCCTTAAGGACTGACCGTGGCCCAAGCGCGTGCGGTGATGGAAGCGATACGAGATGGATCGTTTGCGAAGAAGTTCCAAGCGTCGCAGGTTTTGTCGACGATGTCGTCGTCATCATCGAACACGGTGATGGCGAGCTTGTTTGCGCGTAGATACTCCCAGACGTTTTCGATCGGGTTGAGCTCTGGCGCATAGGGCGGCAAGCGTAGAAGGGTAATGTTGTCCGGAACGGTGAGCGCACCGGCGCCGTGATAGCCGGCGCCGTCGAAGACGAGGATGGCATGTGCGCCGAGGGCGACCTTGCGGCTGATCGCGTCCAGATGCAGCGACATAGTCTCGGCATTGGCGCTTGGCATGACCAGGCCGGCCGCGACGCGGCGCTGAGGACAGGCGGCGCCGAAGAGATAGGCCCAGTCGTAGCGCCGATCGCGGGGCGCGCGTGGCCGCGAGCTGCGTCGCGCCCAGACGCGGGTCAGCGTGCCCTGCTGGCCGATCCGCGCCTCTTCCTTACATGAGGGTTCGGCTGTCAACGCCTTCTGCGATGGCGCCTCCTATCTTTTCGTGGTGTTTTATGGCACGTCCGGGTTCGGGGCTGTCTGCATCGCAGCACGTGCTGCGTCACCTTACATGCGGTTGGGCCGGCTTTGCGACCCACACCATAATGCCTCTTGCACGAGGCTTTGCCCCGACGAGACGCGGCCCACCTGAAACGCGGCAGCATGTGGCCACCAAGGAGGAAGACGGTCGCGCTCCCCGTATTGCCGCCGGCGACATTCCGCTTGCAGCAATCCTTGTCAGCTTATGCCTTGGCCACGCTGTCCGTCCTGAGCGCGATGCCATCCGGCACCACGCCAGTCTCCACGTAGCGCCACAACGCGATCAACAACTTTCTCGCCATCGCTACAATCGCAATCCGTCGCGTGCGTCCCTGCAGCGTGCCGAGGCGCTCACGGAACCAACTGGCCAGCCCGCTGTCGGGCTGATAACGCAGCCAGAGCCAGGCGAGCTGGATCATCGTGGTGCGTGCTCGCGGATTACCCGCTCGGCTGATGCTTCGGTCGCGATCCATGCCGCCGCTTTGATAGGGCATGGGTGTGATGCCGACATAGCTGGCAAGCTGGCGGCGATTGTCGAAGGAGCGGTAGAACACCTCCCGCACCAGCACCGCGGCAAGGTTTTCCCCAATCCCGCGGATGCGTTGCAGGGCGGTGATCTTGCCAACCGTCTTGTCAGCCACTTCTGCTTCTTCCAAGGTTCGAGCGCGATTGTCTTCGAGTTCGCGGATCAGTTCCAGGACAAAGACAAGTCGCCGACGCAGGCGATCAAGTTCGGCCCGCAACAATGGCGGCAGGGCACGGCCGTCCCCGGTTCGCAGCGCGGCCACGTCGCGCTCCCAGGAGCGCAAAGACGGCCTTCCCGGATGCCCTGTGTAAATAGCAGCGCCTCAATCCTGTTCTCGATGCGCTGTTTGTCGTGAACAAGCTGTTCGCGCTCGCGGTGCGGGCGCTTGGCGTCCTCCTCCTCGGGCGTCGGCACGCGCATCATGCTACACACCTGCCGGTCGCCAGCCAGGTGGCGAGTACGCGAAGCATGCCTTCTGCGTCGAGCCGGTCCGTTTTGGCCCGCCGTGCACGTCTGTTCACAAATGCTTGTCGGCTCGAGGATATAGGCAGAGATGCCATGCGCCGTGAGCAATCGATGCAGCCAGAACCCATCCCGGCCTCGAAGCAGCACGCCAGGTCGGCGGGGCGGCCCGGCCGAAGCCTTCAAGCGCAGATCAGTCATCGTCTTGAGCAGCGTGGCCGCGTCGCCTCCCTTCACACGGTGTAGCCGCGACTTCTCGATCCCGGGTAGGCGCGCGGCCACGAGCCACGACGAGACGCTGAGTTCGATGGAGACATACACGGTGTTGTCGGCTGGCATGGCGGCAGGTTCCTCGATCTGGTTGCGGACGCTGCCAATGTTGCCAATCAGGCCGGGCGTTGTCCTGGCTCATAGCATCTGGAACCAGATCTCGATCGGCTTGCTCTGGACGTGGCTGGGGAGCGCTGCTGTGACGATCGCGGCAAAGTTTTTTTGAACGTCTCCTGGGCTCCCTCATCGGCTTGCGGATGACGGGGGCGTACAGAAAGAAGACGGTAGCCAAGCTTCGCCAGAACCTTGCCGACCGAGCGCTCATGCAACTTGACGCCGAAGCGTCGCTGCAACTCGTCACGCAAATCGACCCGGCGCCAACGGACCACCCCGTGTCGGGCTGGATCAGGGCCGGCTTCGACAAGCGCGGCCAGTTCGGCCTGTTGCGGCGCCGTGAGCCTTGACCGCGGACCTGATGGTTTGATCGAACGCAGCCCCGCCAGACCTTCGGCGTTGTAACGATGCACCCAGTCCCGCAAAGTCTGGCGATCCATTCCGCAACTTTCCGCGGCCCTCTTGCGATCTACCCCTTCAAGCACAAGCGCCAGCGCCAACATGCGTCGGGCCACTGTACCGTCCTTCTCCTTGCGCGCCGCCTTCCGAAGTTCGATCGCCGTCAAATCGAGCCGGGTGATCGCAACCGCCGTCCCCATCAATGTCGCTCCTCTCCCAAAGAGCAACTATCGATTCAGAAATTCCCTGATTTGGGAATCCCCATCATGAGTCAAACCTTAAGGCCGTTGGTATAAGCGCCCCAAGTAGAAAAACCCCGGCATTGCTGCCGGGGTTTTCGCGTGACGCGGCTGGATCAGAAGTCCATGCCACCCATGCCGCCGCCAGGAGGCATCGCGGGGCCAGTGGCGGCCTTCTTCGGCAACTCGGCGACCATGGCCTCGGTGGTGATCAGCAGCGCCGCCACGGAGGAGGCGTTCTGGATCGCGGTGCGCACGACCTTGGTCGGGTCGATAATGCCCTTGGTGACGAGGTTGCCGTACTCGCCGGTCTGCGAGTCGAAGCCGTAAGAATACTGATCCTTCTCCAGGACTTTGCCGACCACGACCGAGCCGTCTTCACCGGCGTTGATTGCGATCTGGCGGGCCGGCGCCGACAGCGCCTTGCGCACGATCTCGACGCCGGTCTTCTGGTCCTCGTTCTTGGTGCGCAGGCCCTTGAGCGCTTCGGTGGCACGGAGTAGGGCGACGCCGCCGCCCGGCAGGATGCCTTCCTCGACCGCCGCACGGGTCGCGTGCATCGCGTCATCAACGCGATCCTTGCGCTCCTTGACCTCGACTTCGGTCGCGCCGCCGACGCGGATCACCGCGACGCCGCCCGCGAGCTTGGCCAGACGCTCCTGCAGCTTCTCACGGTCGTAGTCCGAGGTGGTCTCCTCGATCTGCGCCTTGATCTGCGCCACGCGCGCCTCGATGTCGGCCTTCTTGCCGGCGCCGTTGACGATCGTGGTATTCTCCTTGTCGATCATCACCTTCTTGGCGCGACCGAGCATCTGCAGCGTGACGTTCTCGAGCTTGATGCCGAGGTCTTCCGAGATCGCCTGGCCGCCGGTCAGGATCGCGATGTCCTGCAGCATGGCCTTGCGGCGATCGCCGAAGCCCGGCGCCTTGACGGCCGCGACCTTGAGGCCGCCGCGCAGACGGTTGACCACCAGGGTGGCGAGGGCTTCGCCTTCGACGTCTTCAGCGACGATGACGAGCGGCTTGCCGGTCTGCACCACGGCCTCGAGCAGCGGGAGCAGCTCGTTCAGCGAGGAGAGCTTCTTCTCGTTGATGAGGATGTAGGCGTCGTCTATCTCAACGCGCATCTTGTCGGCGTTGGTGACGAAGTAGGGCGAGATGTAGCCGCGGTCGAACTGCATGCCCTCGACGACGTCGAGCTCCGTCTCCAGCGACTTGGCTTCCTCGACGGTGATGACACCCTCGTTGCCGACCTTCTTCATGGCGTCGGAGAGGAACTTGCCGATCTCGGCGTCGCCGTTGGCGGAGATGGTGCCGACCTGGGCGATCTCGTCGTTGGAGGTGACCTTCTTGGAGTTCTTCTGCAGGTCCGCAACCACAGCCTCGACCGCGAGGTCGATGCCGCGCTTCAGATCCATCGGGTTCATGCCGGCGGCAACCGCCTTGGCGCCTTCGCGCACGATCGCAGCCGCGAGGACGGTTGCGGTGGTGGTGCCGTCGCCGGCCGCGTCAGCGGACTTGGAGGCGACTTCGCGCACCATCTGGGCGCCCATGTTCTCGAACTTGTCGTCGAGCTCGATCTCCTTGGCGACGGTGACGCCATCCTTGGTGATACGGGGCGCGCCGAACGACTTGTCAAGCACGACGTTGCGGCCCTTCGGACCCAGCGTGACCTTCACCGCGTTGTTCAGAATGTCGACGCCGCGCAGCATGCGGTCGCGCGCGTCCACGCCGAATTTGACTTCTTTTGCTGACATATTGGTTTCCCTGAATTGTCTTGGTCTCATTTCACCCTTGGCAGGCCGCCCGGCAAGCGCTCCTCAGGGGTGAGTGGCGCGAGCGGTGGATTAGGCGGCCTTCTTGTTGGAAGACACGTCGGTGAGAACGCCCATGATGTCGCTCTCCTTCATAATCAACAGCTCCTGGCCGTCGATCTTTACCTCGGTACCCGACCATTTGCCGAACAGCACGCGGTCGCCGACCTTCACGTCGATCGGGATCAACTTGCCAGCCTCGTCACGGCCGCCCGGGCCGACCGCGATGATTTCGCCCTGCGAGGGCTTTTCCTTGGCTGTGTCTGGAATGATGATGCCGCCCTTGGACTTCTCTTCGGCTTCGATGCGCTTGACCACGACGCGGTCGTGAAGCGGACGGAAATTCATGCAGCCCTCCTAAGTATTTGCACGAGTCAACGGTTTCAATTGCTAGCAGTCGACGCCCGCGAGTGCCAGCGCAGCTGAAATAGGACAGGGTTTTTCGGGAGCAAGGGTTGGTAGCAAAAAAAACGTCGCCCAGTCCCGCCGATCTGAAGCAAATTCTGTCGGACGCTAGGCGGTTCGGTGGCGGCCACCTGCGGAGCGAGAAGCGCAAGCGTGACGAGTCACACCGTTGTGGCTCGACCTGTTGCTCATGAGAGCGCTTTCAGGAAAAGTAGAATCCGGTTTTCCGTCAGAAAGCGCGACAGGGAAAAGAAACGAGCCTTTCACGTTTCCACGGAAACGTGAAAGGCTCTCGGCGTCAGCTGCGGCGGTCGTTCCGGTAGGTGGCCGGTGTCGCGCCGGTCAACCGCTTGAAGACCTTGGTGAAATGCTCCTGATCGGCAAAGCCGCAGGCCGATGCGCTCTCGGCGATCGGTGTGACGCCTTGGGCCAGCAAGTGTTGGGCTCGGCCGACGCGGGCGCACAGGATATATTGGTACGGCGAAAGCCCGGTGGACCGCTTGAATTGTTTGACGAAATGTCCCGCGCTGAGGCCGCTGCCGGCCGCCAGCTCAGTCAATGACAGATCTCCATCGGACCGGCTTCGATCAAGTCTTTACCTTATTCAATGCCGTTGAACGCAACCCCGACGGGGGTTCAAGTTCTTGAACGCGAGCGCCGACACATTGGAATGGTCGCGGAGGAGGCGCGCGGCCAACGCCCTTGCCAGATGGTCGGTGTACAGGCGCGCCGAGTGCGGAGGATCGTCCAACGCCGCCCGCGCGGCCAAGGCCAAGCGCTCGACGACGTGATCGGCGGCTCCAAACCTGGGGATGATCTCCACCACGCTCGGGTTGCCACGAACGAAATCCGACGTCACTTCGTCGATGACCGACTTGCGAACGTAAACGTGCAGGGCCGTGATTTGTCCTTCGAGCGCGATGTTGAAGTCCGTGGTCGGCGGTACAGTGACGAAAAGTCCTGGCTCTGTCCGCCGCCGTATACTTTGTCCGCGGATTCGTCGAATGATCGATGCCGAGCCAGCAAGCCGAAGCTCGATGAGTGCGTCAGGGCGTCCGGCGAAGAAACCGTCGTAGCACGTCGTGGTATGAACGGACGCATAGAGGCACGTCCAGCCGAGACCGTCACCGTGTGTTTCGTGGCCGCCGAACTCGTTGAGCGCGCCCGCTAACTTCCCCTCCGCCATCGTGCCTCCCTGCAATGCTGGAGCGCATGAAACGCGCAGGGCCGACCTCCCGCTCAACCATCCTTCACATATCGGTGAGCAGCGCAGGTCGTTGCGAAATGACTCACTTCGTCGCGGTCTCCAATATGCACAGCCGCTAGAGGGTAACGGTAATCAACTGCCGGTTGCAGGTAATATGCTCGTGAATATCGATAAAGATTTGTGATCCAGCACGCCGCTTTGCTTCCTCATAGTTCATATGACGAGGGACGTCGTCATCGCGGAAAAGAGCGCTCTGATCCGGTTGCTGCGGTTGAGCGGTCCGCTACAGGCCGTTGAGGAAATTGATCGCCATGCAGCACATCCATCCCGACATCTACGCCCATATCCGCTTCATCATGGCCATGGTGCTCAGTCTCAGCCTTGCACGACTGCTCAACGGCCTCGCGACATTCGTTCAACATCCAATCAAAGTTAAGATTTTCTGGATTCACATAGGATGGGTGCTGTCTATGTTTCTTTTCGTCATTCATCTTTGGTGGTGGGAATTCCGCCTCAGAGAGGTCGCCAGCATCGACTTCCCAACCTATTTCTTTCTACTCGTCTTCTGCAGCCTGTTCTTTTTTCTCTGCGCCGTTCTGTTTCCGACCTCGATGGAGGAATACACCGGATACGAAGACTACTTCATCTCCAGACGGGGTTGGTTTTTTGGCATTCTTGCAGTCCTCTACGCCGCGGACTTGGTCGACACGGCGATCAAGAGCCCGGCCTACTTCGCTTCGTTCGGGCTCGAATATCCGATACGGAACATGGTCTACATCGCGCTGTGCCTCGTCGCAATCGTCGTCAGCGATAAGCGGTTCCACGGTTTGTTCGTGGCGTTAGGTCTTGTCTACCAAGTAAGCTGGATCATTCGCTCGTTTAGCTAGATCAAATAACAGCAGGTCCTTCAGACAAGGCGAAATTCACAGCGAGCACTTTCACCTGCTCGCTCCACAAAGCCCGTGCGAGCGTACGTACGCTGGAATTGTCGATGCCCGTTGACGCGCGACGTGCGCTCTATGAGGCGGCTGTCGCGCTGCTGACGCGCTTTAAACGCAAGGACAAGGTAGAAGATGGGGGTACGACCTCAGATGATATGTTGGACCCGAAGCTCTTGACGCTGTGATCGCCGCGCGTTGAACGATGGAACTCTGCGACAGCGGAAGAGGCTTGGTGCGGATCAAGGACGACGGAATGGCAAGCCGCGATCTGGTCCGCACTGATGCAGAGCGGGGCCGAGCAAGCGATCGGACGGCTCAATCCGAGCGTCACGCCCCAGGCGCTCAAAACATTCGCCAGGCAGGCCCTCAGGCGGATGCGGACCAACAGCGGTGGCTACCGCCGCGACCACGTGCATGCGCTCGCCCAGCGCATCGAGGTCGATGCGAAAGAAGGTCGTATCATGGGGCCCAGAAGCGTGCTCCTACGCACGCTCGTCGCCGCATCAAACGCACAAACGGCAGGTTTTGGATTGCCCAGTTTTGTACCGAAGTGGCGCGCCCGCCACGATTCAAACGTCCGACCTCCACCTTCGGAGGGGAGCGCTCTATCCAGCTGAGTTACGGGCGCATCTCTTATTGTCGCCTACTCCGAGCGACCCGCGCAGGTCAATGGATTCGGCTCACGCCGGGAACATTCGTCTTGCGAGAGCGATCGCCGCTCGGCCCTCTGCACAGTTACGCCTGTCTATCCGATCGTTTCCGAAATTACCCATCTCACTGATTACGCAGTGCTTACGTGAAATTTTCTTCGATTGGATCGCCCAGCGCCGATCTCACAAGTCCTTGTCTTTCCGGCCTCTTCCAAACCCTCTTTTCCACCAACTGGTTTGACATCTGCCTTCGGAGGGCAACGGTCGATCGCGCAAGCGTGGGAAGCGTCCGAGGTCTTCGTCGAACGTTCGTCGTGACGGTGCGCCAGCGATGAGCTCCCGGAACGCCGGTCACTCCATGCCGAACAGTTCGGCGGTCGTCGTCAGCGGGATTGATTCCCTTCGGCGCAAAGCCTCAGGATCGAAATCTTCCGGCGCGAGATCCAAGCCGGTGCGCTTAGACATCACCCATAGGAGGACGTCCTCAACGTCGTCGCCGCCGTCCAGCCGCTCCAGCCACGCTCGCCCTTTGGTCGAAAGGGGCCAGCGGTTGAGGGAAGCCGAGCCGGTCGAAATGTCGTCGGCTAAGTCGAACAACGAATGGTCCGCCGGAAGCAGATCGTGTTTCTCAGCGAGCGAACGGGCTTGGGCCGGATCGTCGATTATTGCAAAGGCGAGGGCGACCCTCGCCGGCGTAGCGTGCTCGCCGCGGAGGGTATCCAAGGTGAGCCCATCGGCGTCGGCCGCTAGCTTGGTGCCCAATGCCAGCAAGGCGGGCGCGGCAAGCTGCGGGTCAACGTGCCCTGCGGCCTTTGCGTAGACCATGCTCCATGCCGCCGCGTAGCGGATTGGATAGAGGTTCTCACTGGAGTCGCCGGCAACAGGGTCGTCTTCCAGGCTCCGCTCGAGCGTCGCCCAGATCCGATCGTCGTGAGACCGCGTCAGTAGGCCCAGGAGACTTGCGTGGAGCTCCACGTCCACTGGTCCATGGGGGCGGCCGTCGAGGACGGTGATGACGTGCTCGACCGCTTCAGCGGGCAGGGACTCAAACTTGCTCAATGCGTCGGCAGCCGCCCGCGCCACGTGGTACTCGGGCTCTTCCCTCTGTTGGTGCTCAGGGTGGCGGGCGTAGTTGCGGGTGTCGCCGAGCAGTGTCAGCAGCGTCGGGAGCCCATCGGTCCAGCGGTGCCTGCCGACAATTTCCGCCAGAGCGGCGCGCACCGGCGCGCTTCTGTCGCTGACCTCATCCAGCAAGCGCTGCCGCCGCGGTCCTTCGGCGCGGGGCGCCAGGACCTCGATTGCATGCAGACCAAACATCGCCGGGAGCGCAGCCTGGCTTGATAGGTCGCGCGAAGATACGCCTTCGCTCAAAGTACGCACTTGGGGCGTCAAGCCGAACAAGGCGTTCGTTTCATCGAAGGTTACGTAACCGTCATCGCGCAGCGTATCGAGCAAGCGATAGCACGTCGTCCTGTTGAGCCCGGTCCGCTTCGCGAGTTGGACGGCATTCGACGGCCCGCTCGCATCGAGTTCGTTGATCAGCGCCAGTCCTCGGGAAAGCGCCCTGACGTCGCGGTGGATGATCCCTCCGGGCGTGTTCGCAGCGCGAACATTCCATAGACTCCGATGGAATCATATGATTGGCGCCGTCATGAGGTAAGCACGACGATCTTGCCTCCTGCAGAGTTGTCTTCCATGCAGCGATGGGCTTCCGCGATCTGGTCGAGATGGAAGACGCGTCCTATGTGGACGCGGAGCGTGCCCGCTTCAACCTGCCTTACCAGGGATTGGAGCGGCGTTTTCATGAAATCATCGGCCCCGCCGGAATATGTCGTGAGGTTGACGGCGGTCGGGATGACATCCATTGGGCTGAACTTATCGAACCACCACTTATCTCCAACCATCCCGGTCATGCACACGCTTCCTTGCCGACGTGCGCATCGAAGAGAATCGGCCAAAGTGGTCGTTCCAACCAATTCAAGAACTTTTTGTGCGCCCCCGTCCAGGGTTACCTTGACGGTTTCGGCGATGCTGCCATCGTCGACCAAGACGTGATCGGCGCCCGCGGAACGAAGTAGCCGAAAACGGTCTGCACTTCGTGTGGTAGAGATCACTTCCGCGCCGTGGCTTTTGGCGATGGCCGCGGCGGCCAACCCAACTGATGTCGTTCCGCCGCGGATCAGGAGACTTTCGCCCCGGTCGAGCCGCAGAGCGGTGAAGAGTGAACCCCACGCAGTTTGCAACATTTCCGGTAGTGCACCCAACGTCTCCCAGGAAAGCGTCGTCTCCAGAGATTGGACCTGCGCAGCCGGTACGCAGACGTATTCCGCATAGCTGCCGTCGAACTGGCGTCCCATGCCGCCCATTGCCGTTGCCACGACCTGGTCGCGCCGGAATTGACCACCTGGTGCACTCTCAACCAGCCCAACGGCTTCAATACCGAGCACTCTCGGAAACGAGACGCTCGGCGACAATCCGCGTCGTGTGAACAGCTCCGATCGGTTGAGACCAAAGGCTTTGACGCGGATCAGGACCTGTTCACCAGTTGGTACGGGCATGGGCCGACTTTCAATCCGCAAGACTTCGGGTCCGCCAGCTGCACGTATCACCGCTGCTTTCATTTGCGTCATAGCTGACCACCCATTCTTGTCATCGCAACTCCCGAAAGTCGCTCATAGCTAGGTGGCTTGTATGCCGATCGCCATTTTTCCAAAGTGAGAACCGCTCGCCATGTGAGCGAATGCCTCCTTCGTCTGGTCGAACGGGAACGTCCGGTCGATCACCGGCTTCATTCCATTGAGCGAGATCGCGTCGCACATCGCCTGAAGATCCTCGACAGAGCCGACCGTGACGCCTTGCAGGCGCTGCTGCTGCATCACCATCAACGGGAGCCGCGAGTTGGGTGGCGGGGGGCCGGCGAGAACGCCAATGAAGGCGATCGTACCGCCGATCCTGGTGGCGCGGATCGACTCGTTCAGAGTACCGACGCCTCCTACTTCGACGACGATATCTACGCCATGGTCCGTCAGCTCGCGTGCCTTCTTTCCCAGTCGGGCGTGGTCTTGTAATTGATCGCGACGTCGGCGCCTAGGCTCTTGAGCCGTTCGATCTTGCCGTCGCTTGAGGAGGTTGCGATGACGCGCGCTCCACACATCTTTGCGAACTGGAGCGCGAAGAGTGAAACGCCGCCGGTTCCTTGCGTCAGAACGGTCTGACCGGGCTTGACGCCGCCGAGCTTGATCACCGCACTCCACGCGGTAAGGCCGGCGCAGGGCAGCGCCGCCGCCTCCTCATCGGCGAGGTGTAGCGGCGTCTTGACCAGCGCGTGCGCCGGAAAGACGCGATACTCGGCGAGCACGCCATCCACCGAGCCGCCAAGCGCGGCGTGCATCTTCGCTTCGCTCGGTTCGCCGCCAAGCCAGTTCTCGAAGAAGCTCCCGATGACCCGATCGCCAACGGCGAACTGTCGAACGCCGGCGCCCACGGACTCGACCGTGCCGGCCCCGTCCGAAACCGGGACCAGCGGAAATTTCTGGCGCGAGCCGTAGCCGCCTTTGACGGTCAGCAGGTCGCGATAGTTCAGCGTGGCTGCCCTCATGCGGACCAGCACCTGGTCCGCGGCGGGTTGTGGGATGGGTCTGTCAACTAGCCTGAGACCTTCCGATCCGTCCGGTCCCTGCAGTTCGTAGCACTTCATGGCGCTTCTCCTTCGAGCGAATTTTCAAACGGCGTCGCTCTCACTCTTTCGAGAACCGCGTTCATCGCCGCCTCCAGGGCCGCGACGCCGCCGTGATCGCGGAAAGCGGCATAGCACTGTTCGTTGATGCCGCCGACTGTGCTATAGTGACTCCGGAGGTCGTCTAGTGGAATCTCGGGGGAGGTCAGCGCCGAGCTGGCGATCCCGAAGTTCAGACCGGACACGTATGCCCGTGCCGCCGCGGCCGCCATGCCGTTTTCCGATAGCCACCTGACACAGGTCTCCTGAACACCAGCGGCGACAGCCATGAGGGCGCTGCCGGCGCTTGCGGCCTCGTACTCGCGTAAGCTTTCAACGCCGATCGCCCCTCCGATCGCATCGAAGATCTTCATCGTCTCCAGATCCGGCGGATAGACCACGGTTGGGCTCATCTTATCCGCGACGAAAGGCAGTGGAATCGCTTGCGAAATGTGCGTGCGTCCGCCGGTCCACCGCAAAAGCTGTTCCCGATGGGTTGCGGCGACGAGGCCGATAACACGCTGTCCATCCCGGAAGCGTAATTCTCGCAGAACGTCGCGTAAGATTTGGGGTCTGATCGCGAGGAAGACGATATCGGTATGATCGATCACTGCTTGGTTGTCGCGCGCGACTTCGACCAAGGGGAACTTAGCCGCGAGCTTGGCTGCCACCGTCGAATTCCTTGGAGAGACGACGAGGGCCGCTACATCAAGTTTCGATTGAGCGATGCCGGTGACGATGGCTTCCGTGATCGTTCCGGTACCGATGAAACCGACCTTCATGTCACTTCTGGCTCCAGGGAAGGGGACGACGATCTGCGGCTCATCGTACCAACATATTGTTTCATGTAGGGAAACGCCACTATCGCTGCAAAAACCGTAATTTCGCGGGAAGACGTAGTGTTTCGGCGCCCCTTGTGTCATCTCACTCAAGCGCCAGGCCGATACAATATATAAATATATTGACATATTGTTCGGTGGCGTTATTTATCCTGCAGCGCCGCTAAGACGCGCAGCTCGGAGGATCACCCCATGGACGCTCGATCAGTTCTTCTCGACCCGATCAGAGTGGGCTCAGCGACCCTGAAGAGCCGGATCGTCATGGGGTCGATGCATACCGGCCTCGAGCACCATCCGGAGCGCTTCGACGAACTGGGGCGCTTCTACGCCGAACGGGCGAAGGGCGGCGCCGGCCTGATCATCACAGGCGGCTTCGCCCCGAACTTCGCGGGGCGCATGAAGAACGAGCCCGGCACGTTCGAGCGGTCGGACCAAGTCGCGGATCACAAGAAGATTGCCGGTCCCGTCCGAGCTGCCGGCGGACGGATTTTGCTGCAAATCCTGCATGCCGGCCGCTACGGTTATCATCCCGCGGTTGTCGCGCCGTCGCCGATCAAATCGCCGATCAATCGCGACGTGCCGGCCGAGCTGACCTCCGAGCAGATCGAAGAGACGATCAGGGACTACGCGACCACCGCACGCCTTGCGATCGAGGCCGGTTACGATGGCGTCGAGATCATGGGGTCGGAAGGCTATCTGATCAGCGAATTCCTCGCGACCCGGACCAATCACCGGACCGATCGGTGGGGCGGCTCACTTGAAAATCGTGGCCGCTTCCCGATCTCCGTCGTCAAGGCGGTTCGCGCTGCTGTAGGCGACGCGATTCTCTCCTATCGGATATCGGCCCTCGATCTCGTTGAGGGCGGATTGACGCTGGACGAGACGATCTGGCTCGCCAAGGAAGTCGAAAAGGCCGGCGCAGATTGCCTGTCGACCGGCATTGGCTGGCACGAAGCTGCGGTGCCGACGATCGCGGGGCCCGTTCCCCATGCCGCCTTTATCGAGTCGACCCGTCGGCTGAAGGAGGTTGTGAAAATCCCTGTCACCGCGAGCAACCGCATTAACCTGCCGGAAGATGCCGCACAGATTATCGCCGAAGGCTCCGCCGATCTGGTCTCGATGGCGCGGCCGCTTCTGGCCGACGCCGAGTTCGTCAACAAGGTCGGTCGCGGACGTCCGGATCTCGTCAACGTCTGCATTGCCTGCAATCAGGCCTGTCTCGACCACTACTTCACCGACCAGGTCATCACCTGCCTGGTCAATCCGCGGGCTGCGCGCGAAAACGAATTCTCCGATACGCCGGCGGCATCGGCGAAGCGCGTCGCGGTCGTCGGCGCCGGCGTTGCCGGAATGGCCGCCGCGCTCGAAGCCGGACGGCGTGGCCACCACGTGACGCTGTTCGAGGCTGCGCCCCGCATCGGCGGCCAGTTCGCACTCGCCGCCGTCATCCCGGGCAAGGAGGACTACGGGCTCTCGCTAAAGAGCTACGAAGCGCAACTGGCCGAGGCCAACGTCGAGATTAGGACCGGTATGGCGGTCGATCCGGAGGCCCTCAAGCGCGAGAACTTCGATGAGGTTATCGTGTCGAGCGGCGTCACTCCGCGGTTGATCGACATCCCCGGCGGCGATGATCCCCGGGTCGTCGGGTATACGGAGATTCTGAACGGCACGGTCAAGGCCGGCCAACGCGTAGTGGTCATAGGGGGAGGCGGCATCGGCCACGACGTCGCACTCTTCCTCGCCATGGAGACGAACGGCCGTCGGCAGACGCGTGAAGAGTTCTTCGAGCGGTGGGGCATCAACGGAAAACCCAAGCATCATCCAGCGAAGCGACATATCACGATGGTCAAGCGTTCGCCGGGCGCGTTCGGACGAGCGCTCGGGAAGAGCACCGGCTGGATCCTGCGGCAGGAGCTGAAGGATCTGAGGGTCCGCCAAATCGCCGACGCCAAGTACCTGAAGATCGACGGCGAGGGCTTCCATATCGCCCTACCTGATCGGAACGAGGTTTTGCCGTTCGACACGATCGTCGTCTGCGCCGGTCAGGAGTCTGATCGACGGATAGCCGACGATATCGCGGCAAAGGGGCAGTCAGTGCACGTGATCGGGGGCGCCCGGCTCGCGGGCGAGCTCGATGCCAAGCGCGCCATCTACGAAGGTGCGATCTTGGGCAACCGGATCTGAAAACACTTGCGGCGGCAGCGATCGCCGTACAGAGAAAACGAGGAAGCCCCAATGGCGATGGATCTGAGTGCGGAGTTTCTGCAAAGGCGGGCGGCGAACTTTCGTCCGATGACGCCGATACAGTTCCTTCGGCGCGCAGCTGATGTCTTTCCCGACCGGGTGGCGGTCATTCACGGAGAAATCCAGTACACTTGGCGCGATCACGAAAAGCGCTGCCGCTTGCTTTCTTCGGCGCTCAAGCGCAGCGGTGTCGAGAGAGGCGATGTGGTGGCTGTCCTGTCGCCGAACACGCCTTCCATGCTCGAGGCCCATTTTGGCGTGCCGATGGCGGGCGCGGTACTCAACACGCTGAACACCCGCCTAGACGCAGCGGCGATCGCGTTCATCCTTGAGCATTCCGAGACTAAAGCGTTTCTTGTCGATCGCCAATGGAGCGGTGTGGCCAAAGAGGCGCTATCGAAGATGAAGTCTCGTCCGCTCGTCGTCGATATCGACGACGTCTATGCAGACAGCGGTGAACTGATTGGAGATTGCGACTACGAACAGCTTCTCGCCCGCGGGAATGGCGACGATGCCATCGAGTGGCCGGCTGACGAATTCGATGCCATTACCCTGAATTACACCTCGGGCACGACGGGCAATCCAAAGGGTGCGCTCTACCACCACCGCGGCTGCTACCTGAACACTCTGAGCCAGATCATCCATCATCAGCTCAACAGCGATTCCAAGTACCTTTGGACACTGCCAATGTTTCACGTCAACGGATGGTGCTTCTCGTGGGCGATGGCCGCGATCGGAGGCACCCACATCTGCCTTCGGAAGGTATTACCTGCTGAAATATTCGACGCCATCGACAGGTTCGACGTGACGCACATGTGTGGCGCCCCGACCGTGCTCGGCATGCTGATCGAAGGCGCCGCCAAGACAGGCATAAAGCTGAGCCGTCCCGTGGCCGTCATGACCGCGGGAGCCGCGCCGCCGGCGCCCATTCTCAAAGCGACGGAGGAATTGGGCTTCGTCGTTCGCCACGTCTACGGCATGACCGAAGTTCACGGCGTGGCCGCTCTTTGCGACTGGCATCGCGAATGGAATTCGATGTCGCCCGAACAGCGGTCGAAGCAGATGGCGCGTCAAGGGGTCCGCACGGTCGTCACCGACGACATGATCGTCGCTGATCCGAATTCCCTGGAGCCGCTTCCCCGCGACGGCGCGACGATCGGCGAGATCCTCTTCCGCGGCAACAATGGCATGAAGGGGTATCTCAAGAATCCGGGTGCGACGGACGAGGCGTTCGCCGGAGGTTGGTACAGGACCGGCGATCTGGCCGTGACCCATCCGGACGGCTACATCGAGATCAAGGATCGTTCGAAGGACATCATCATCTCGGGCGGCGAGAACATATCGTCGATCGAGATCGAGGAAGCCGTGTTCCAGCATCCTGCCGTCTCCTACGCGGCCGCCGTCGCCATGAAGGACGAGCATTGGGGTGAGACACCCTGCGTGTTCGTTGAGCTCAAGGAGGGGTACGACGGCAAGGTCACGGCCGACGAGATGATGGAATTCTGCCGAGTGCGGTTGGCGAAGTTCAAGCTTCCAAGGAAGTTTGTTTTCGGGCCGATCGAGCGAACCCCGACGGGGAAAGTCCAGAAATTCAAGCTTCGCGACCGTGCTCAAGATGCATGAAATAATCAACAGAACCGGAGTTCCCACATGAGAGGCCTTAAAGACCGCGTTGCGATCGTGACCGGCGCCGCCGGCGGTATTGGCCGGGAGATCTGCCGACGCTTCGTCGAAGAGGGCGTCAACATCGTCGCGGTGGACGTCAATGCGGATGCCCTGAAGCGATTGGTCGCCGATCTTGGCGCGGACGAGACGCGACTGTTCTGTGTCGCGGTCGACATCACCGACTACGCGAAGGTCAAGGACGCCGTCGAGCGTGGGGCCGCGAAATTCGGCAAGCTCGACATCCTCGTCAACAACGCTGGCTGGGACGTCGCCGCGCCGTTCCTGAAGACCGAGCCAGATCTCTGGGACAAGATCATTGCGATCAACCTCAAGGGACCGCTCAATCTGCACAAGGCCGCGCTGCCGCACCTGATCGCAGGCGGCGGCGGAAAGGTTGTCAACGTCGCTTCCGACGCCGGCCGGGTTGGGTCATCGGGTGAATCCGTTTATTCCGCATGTAAGGGCGGGCTAATCGCGTTTTCAAAAACGATCGCCAGGGAATGCGCACGGGACAATGTGAGGGTCAATGTCGTGTGCCCGGGTCCTACCGACACTGCCTTGCTGCGTTCCTTCGTCGGGGACGGCGATTACGGACAGAAGATCTACGATGGTCTGAAGCGGGCTATTCCCCTGAAGCGCCTCGGCCAGCCGGAAGACATTCCAGGCTTGATCGCCTTCCTGTCGAGCGACGACGCGAACTTCATGACGGGGCAGGTGATCAGCGTATCCGGTGGACTCACGATGAACGGTTGAGGAGACCAACATGCAATTCAAGGACATCATTTACGACGTACGCGGGCCCGCTGCCTGGATCACCATCAACCGGCCCGATAAATACAATGCTTTTCGCGGATCGACCTGCGAGGAACTGATCCACGCCTTCAACAAGGCGGGCTGGGACAAGTCGATCGCAGCGATCGTCCTCACCGGCGCCGGCGGGAAGGCGTTCTGCACCGGCGGAGATCAGTCCGCTCACGACGGGGCCTACGACGGACGAGGTACGATCGGCCTTCCGGTGGAGGAATTGCAGACAACCATTCGCGACGTTCCGAAGCCGGTCATCGCTCGCGTCAACGGGTTTGCGATCGGGGGAGGCAACGTGCTCGTCACGTGCTGCGATCTCGCCATCGCTTCATCGACTGCCGTATTCGGGCAGGTAGGTCCGAAGGTCGGATCGGTCGACCCTGGCTTTGGTACGGCCCTGCTTGGCCGCGTCGTAGGCGAGAAAAAAGCCCGTGAGATATGGATGCTTTGCCGGCGCTATTCGGCGCAGCAGGCGCTGGAAATGGGCCTCATCAACGCGGTAGTCGAGCCGTCGGACCTGGACGCTGAAATCGACCGCTGGTGCGCCGAGATCGCGGCCTTGAGCCCGACGGCCATCGCGATCGCCAAAAAGTCCTTCAACCAGGATTCGGAGTCGATTCGGGGAATCTCGGCAATGGGCATGCAGGCTCTTAGTCTTTTCTACCAGACCGAGGAATCGCGCGAGGGCGTCAAGGCGTTCCTGGAAAAACGCCCGCCGAAATTCCGATAGGTCGGTCGACCCGCAGCAAAACTCCCTCAACTGGCTCCTGTCGAACGACCTTTGACGGAGCCGTTTTTTTCCATTCTGGCGGGCAGATGATTTGGGTTTTCGGCGAGGGGAGCGGAAATCTCACCGAATAGATGCTTTTTGATACTGGAAAGACGGTCGCAAAGGCGGGGGATTAGCCCGATATTGTTGCCTCGGGGGCGATCTCATGCTCTTTCGTAGGAGATTGTAACTTCTTGGCTTCCCGGATCGATCGATCAGATGGCTCCCCTCAGGCAACCGCGAAAAGCCGCTACCGAAAAAGACGAGGATTCCGCCGACCGGTCAGGAGCCGTGTCCGGAAAGCCGGACCGGGTGGCTGACCATCTCAACAACCGGATCTTCTTCCGGCTATTTCAGGTCGCGAACACGCTGCAAAAGCAGGCCGTCAAGGAGCTCGGCGTCACTACCGTCCAGTGGGCGGTGCTGGGGGCGCTATCAGACCCCAGACCGACCTACGGGATCGCCGTAGGCACGCTCGCTGACTTTCTTGTCGTTAGCCGCCAGAATCTCGACGGCGTCCTGAAACGCCTTGAGCGCGATGGGCTTGTCGAGAGGGTGACCGATCCGGAGGACAAGCGTGCGCGGGTCGTGAAATTGACGCGTGAGGGCTTCGCGTTCTGGGCCGAGCTGCGCGAACGAATCTTTCAGTTTTACGACCAGGCGGTCGCCGGCTTCAAATTCGACGATCGCGTCGCTCTCGCCCATTATCTGAACGAGCTCCAAAAGCAGTTGATGTCGGTCCGTCTGGAGCAGCCGCGGCGTGAGAGAAAGAAGCCCAAGCGGCGTCTCTGACGACAGGAGCCGTCAGAAACACCGTCAGGCTTATGGTTTCTTCACGAGAGGGCAAGCGCTTTCGGATAGGGGGCGGAACGCTTCGTCGGCCGGAATCCGGGCCAGGAGCTTGTAGTAGTCCCACGGGCCCTTCGATTCGTCGGGTTTCTTCACCTCGAACAGATACATGTCGTGAAGCTTCCGGCCGTCCTCTCGCACACTCCCTTCACCGAACGCTACGTCTTTGGTCGGCATCTTCTTCATCTGCTCGACGACAGGCTTTGCAGACTTGGATCCCAGCGCCGCGACCGCCTTCAGATAGTGCAACGTAGCCGAGTACGCTCCGGCGTGGATCTGGGATGGAACGCGGCCCGGCGCCTTCTCTGCAAAGCGCTTTGCAAAATTGCGCGTGTCGTCGTTCAAGTCCCAATAGTAGGCTTCCGTCAGCACAAGGCCCTTCGCGGTATTCAAGCCGAGGCTATGAACGTCGGTAATGAAGGCCAACAAGGCCGCGAGCTTCGTGCCATTGGCCGTGATACCAAACTCGCTGGCCTGCTTGACCAAGTTGATCATGTCCGAGCCTGCGTTAGCCAACCCGATGACCTTCGTCTTGGCCGATTGTGCCTGAAGCAGAAACGAAGAGAAGTCGCTTGTGTTCAGAGGATGCTTAACGCTTCCCGCAACTTTACCGCCACGTGCCAATACGACGGCGCTGGTGTCCCGTTCCAAAGCGTGGCCGAAGGCGTAGTCGGCCGTGAGAAAGAACCAGCTTTCGCCGCCAGCCTTCACGAGGGCCCCGCCGGTGCCGTGGCTGACGGCGTAGGTATCGTATGTCCAGTGGACAGTGTTCGGTGAGCATGCCTTTCCGGTCAGATCTGAAGTCGCCGGGCCGGTCCCTAGAAACACCTTGTCCTTTTCTCGAGCAATCTGACTGACCGCAAGAGCTACGCCCGAGTTCGCGATGTCGACGACCGCATCTACGCCTTCCTGGTCGAACCATTTCCGCGCAATCGCCGAGGCGATATCCGGCTTGTTCTGATGATCGGCCGAGATCACCTCGACAGTTAAATCCTTGTTCTGCGCTTTGAACTCTTCCACGGCGAGGCGCGTGCCAATGGCGGATCCTTCACCCGACAGGTCGGCATACGGTCCGCTCAAGTCCGTTAAAACCCCTATCTTTAATGACGTTTGCGCGTAGGCGGAACCAATAGCCAGCGTTGCGCCCAAAACGGCGACTGAAAGTGCCCTCATTTATCTCCTCCTTGGCCAGCTTGCCATTTATAACAATATATTGTTATATTAGACGAAGCGAGCGTTCAACTGCATCGTGCTGGCGCTCTGAGTGAACCGAGGCCTGACGCACCCCGCCAGCCAATTGCTGACGTTTCGATCGTCATGGTGGTGGACCGGAGGGGCCTCTGTAGGCTTGCAGCAACTTAGCTAAAACAACATATTGATATATCGAGGAAACTTTGAGGGAGGTGTCATGTCGAGCGAACCGGTAATTCTAGAGCGGGTGGGCGCGGTCGCTCGCATCCGATTTAACAGAGGAGAGGTGCTGAACGCCCTGGATACACCCTCGGCCGAAGCGCTTCTGAATATCTGCCGGCAGATCGCGGCCGATCCAGCGAACCGGGTGGTCGTGATATCCGGCGCTGGGCGTGCCTTCATGGCCGGTGGCGACGTGGCTGAGTTCAGCGGCGAACTCGCCGAGCGCTCACCGCGTATCGAAGGATTGATCGCCAAGCTTCACGAGGCTATCGAAATCCTGACCAATCTGCGTAGCCCGGTGGTGGCAAGCGTTCATGGCGCGATTGCCGGCGCCGGCGTCAGCATCATGCTCGCCGCCGACCTCGCAATCGCAGCCGATAACAGCGTCGTCAATCTGGCCTACGCCAAGCTCGGTGCGAGTCCCGACGGCTCGGCGTCCTGGTCGCTGCCTCGCGTGGTCGGAGTTAGGAAAGCACTCGAGATCGCGATGCTGTCGGAGAATATCAAGGCCGAGGACGCGCTTCGGCTCGGTCTAGTGAACCGCGTCGTGGCGGAGGATGTTCTGGCTGCGGAAACCGAGGCGTTGGCGAACCACCTGGCGGCCGGTCCCACCTTCGCCTACGGCAGAATCAAGCATCTCATGAGAACGTCGCTCGAGCGCACGCTTCATGACCAGTTGGATGCGGAGCGGCATTCCTTCATCGAATGCAATAAGACGAGCGATTTCGTGGCGGCGGTCTCCGGGTTTCTCGATAAGAAACCAGTCACTTTCAAGGGAATGTAAGGAGCCTCCGCGAGCGGAGGCCTCGATACCCACTGTGATGCCTCCAAGTCCCATCTGCCAAAGGATCTGTCGTGAGATCATTCGAGCACTATGAGAGAATGCGCAATTGGTCTCCCGAGGAGGCAATCGTGCTCGACCAAGTGTCACGGCTCGCCAAGGAAGCCATAGCGCCTCGCGCGGAAGGTCTTGATGAGCGCAAAGAGTTTCCCTGGAAGAACATCGAGGACCTCCGGAAAATCGGGCTAAGTGGCATATTCGTGCCCGAAGTGTACGGGGGCACTCCCGTCACGTATCGATGCTTTCTCGAAGTCGTTCGGATCTTATCCGCAGCGTGTGCGGCGACGGGAATCATCTTCGGGACCAATAGCGCGACCTCGAAGCCCATCATCGAATTCGGCGACGAGGACCAGAAGAAGAGGTTCTTGCCGCGGTTTGCTGAGGGAGCGCTTGGCGCTTTGGCGATAACCGAGCCTCATGCGGGGTCGGATGCCGCCAACATCCGCACCAAGTTCCGACCGGACGGAGACAACATTGTCATCAACGGAGAGAAGATTTTCATCACGACAGGGGATGTGGCCGACGTCGTACTGCTGTTCGGCAAATGGACCGAGATCGAGGACTCTCCGAAGGCGGTTTCCGCGGTCCTGCTCGAGAAAGGAACGCCCGGGTTCCAGACACTGCGGCTAGAAAAGAAGATGGGGACCCATGCATCCTCCACCGCAGCTCTTGCCTTTACCGACTGCCGAATTCCGAGGAAGAACCTGTTGGGAAGGCCGGGCGACGGCATGAAGATCATGATCGCCACTCTCAATAAATCCAGGCCGAGCGTGGCGGCGCAGGCGTTGGGTATCGCGTCGGCCGCGTTCGACGATATGCTTACGTACACCAACGATCGCATCCAGGGCGGAAAGGCGGTCGTTCAACATCAAGCCAACACGTTCCTTATGGCGGATCTCGCAACCGAGTTGTTGTCGGCCCGCCTGTTGCTGGATCATGTCGGCCGACTCGTGGACGAGTGCGAAAAGGATATCGCAGTCGAAGCTTCGATGGTGAAGGTCAAGGCCAGCGATCTGGCCATGCGCCTTACCACCGAAGCCGTCCAGATGTTCGGAGGCCACGGCTATACGCGCGAACATCGCGTCGAACGTCTGATGCGTGAGGCGAAGATCACGCAGATCTGGGAGGGTACCAATCAGATCCAGCGCCAACTGATCGGCCGCGATCTCGTGTCGCGTTAGAGGACACGTGTCCTCCTGGAGATCAGTCGCTGTCGGAGAAACAAGCCAAATACGACCAAATCTCACTGAAAACCCGGCTGGCATTCGAGTTGCTAAGCAACCTGTAAGCCAATCAGGGAGGTTCAAGATGAGAAAAGAATTAGCGGCGGCATTTGCCGTGGTGTCGTTGTTGGGCTCGGCAATGGGTGCCCGTGCTCAGGTCTCGGACGACGTCGTCAAGATCGGGGTTCTGGACGACATGTCTGGGCCCTATGCCGATATTCAGGGGCCGGGCGACGTCGTTGCGGTAAAGATGGCCGTGGAAGATTTCGGTGGGAGTGTCAATGGCAAGCCGATCGAGGTCGTCTCTGGGGATCTGCAGAACAAGGCGGACGTCGGAAGTGCGATTGCGCGACGCTGGTATGATGTCGAGAAGGTGGACGCAATTCTGGGACTCGGCAATTCAGCGGTAGCGATAGCCGTTCAGGGAATCTCCCAGGAGAAGAATAAGGTCGCGATCACGACCGCGGCGGGGTCTACCGCGCTCACGGGGAAGGCCTGCTCGCCCAACGGCATTCATTGGGTGTACGACACCTACGCTTTGGCTAAAGGCACCGCGACCGCGATGATGAAGCAGGGCGGTGCAAATAGCTGGTTTTTTCTGACCGCCGACTACGCCTTTGGGCAATCGTTGGAACAGGATACGTCTTCGATCGTGAAGAAAAGCGGAGGGAAGGTGCTTGGCAGCGTCAGAGCGCCGCTGAACACATCCGACTTTTCGTCCTTTCTTCTTCAGGCCCAATCGTCAAAAGCCGAGGTGATTGGCCTCGCCAACGCTGGAGCGGATGCGGTCAACTCAATCAAGGCTGCATCCGAGTTCGGTATCGTGGCTGGCGGCCAAAAGCTGGCTGGTCTGTTGGTGCTCATCACGGACATCCACAGTCTGGGCCTCAGCGTAGCCCAAGGACTGTTGTTCACCGAGGCGTTCTATTGGGATCAGAACGACGAGACCCGCGCTTTCTCGAAGCGCTTCGCGGAACGACATGGCGGCAAGCCCCCGACGATGTTCCAGGCCGGCATCTATAGCGCTGCGATGCACTATCTGAAAGCTGTGAAGGCCGCGGGCACCGACGACGCGCTGCCGGTGATCGCTCAGATGAAGAAGATGCCGGTCAACGATTTTATGACCAGGAACGGAACCATCCGCGAGGATGGCCGGATGATGCGGGACATGTACCTTCTGCAGGCCAAGAAGCCATCGGAATCGAAGGGAGCGTGGGATCTCATGAACGTGGTCGTGACGATCCCGGCAGATGATGCTTTCCGTCCGCTCTCGGAAAGCGAATGCCCGCTGATCAAGAAGTGATCGCGCGGGGGCGGCGGGTGGAGTTGGATTCACTCGCCGCCGGTCAACCGTCCTGGCTCTCAATCTCGGCGAGCCGCTTGTACAGGAATGAACGCGAGATCCCGAGGTTGGCGGCGGCCTTTTTCTTGTTGCCGCCGCAAGCTGCGATTGCTTCCCTGATCTGCTCGTTCTGGACCTCGGAAATTACGTGCTTGAGTTCACGCTGCCGATTGGTCTCGACGGTCGGGCTGCGAGCGCTCTGAGTACGTTGCGGTAATTCGGAGAGATCCTCGGGTCCAATCATGACGCCGTCCGAAAACACGAGTGCGCGCTCGATCTCGTGCTGCAATTGGCGGATATTGCCTGGCCACGGACGTTCGGCCAGCTCGGCGAGCGCCTCTGGACTGATACCGGACACGGGCCGGGCATGCCTGTAGGCAAAATCCTGAAGAAATTTGGCGACGAGCAGGGGGATGTCATCCAGCCGGTCGCGCAAAGGCGGCAGTTCGATGACGATCGGCGAGATACGGTAAAACAGATCGAGACGAAAAGCCCCACGCTCGACCATCGACTGCAGATCCTGGTTGGTGGCGGAAACGAGACGGAAATCGACAGTGCGGGAGCGGTCGCCTCCCACGCGTTCGACGATCCGGTCTTGCAACACGCGCAATAATTTGGCCTGGACGTCCAACGGCATATCGCCGATCTCGTCGAGAAAGATTGTACCGCCTTCGGCCTGCTCGAATTTGCCCTTGCGTCCCTTCTTGTCCGCCCCGGTGAACGCGCCGGGTTCGTATCCGAACAGCTCGGATTCCACCAGATTGGGCGGAAGTGCCGCCGCGTTGACGTTGATCATCGATCGGTCACGCCGCGGGCTGAGCTGATGTAGCGCATGGGCGACCAACTCCTTGCCCGTGCCGCTCTCGCCACGGATCAGCACCGGAATCTCAAGCGCGGCCACCTTGGCGATCTGCGCGCGCAAACGCTGCACCGCCGGACTTCGGCCAATGATCGCCTCCAGGCCGTAGTCGCGCGCACGCAGCGTTTCGGTCTCGCGCTTGTAGAATTCGAGTTCGCCTTCAAGATCCTTGATGCGTCGGCTCAATGCCTCGAGCTGTTGCGGTCCCTTGAACATGACGCGTCCAATCGCGCCAAGCACGCGGCCGTCCCGCCTGATCGGAACGCGCGACACGACGCGATCTGCCCCGCGCATCCGCTGAATGGCTCCGATGTCGGCCTTTCCTGTGGCAACAACCTCGTGCAGGCGCGTATTCTCGATCACCTGTTCGACGGGCTTGCCGTTGCCTTCGCCAAGCTTGAGTCCGAAAAACGCCTCATGGATCGGCGAAATGAAAACGAGGCGCGCCTCGTGATCGACGATCGTCATCGCGTCGTGAGGATCGGTCAGCAGATACTGGATGATGTCCCAAGCGAAATTCACGCTGCTGACGAAGTGCAGGAGGGGATCGCCCGGCGCGTGGCTGATCACGAGCAGCTCACCGTCCGTCGCCGGCGCGAGCAGAACCGCGTAGACCTTGCGATCCAGGTTGAGCGTCGTCAGGCGACGCTCGCGCAGCTCATTCAACCAGGCGCGATCGGCGACAAGCGCTTTGAGCCGAGGGTCAGATCCGAGCCCCGTGCTGAAGATGGTCTGGCCCTCTTTGCCCAGGAGCGTTGCTCCCGCAATCAGGGGTGTCGACGGCATTTCCTCGTGTCCTTCTTGAGGACACGTGAGCATGGCGCAACGACGCATGCAAGGACATTTGTTGTCGCGGAAGACACGTCTGGTGGAACCGAACAATCGAGGGCGCTGAAAAGCCTACCGATTTTTGGATTCGGAACGTGGCGCTTCGCATGGCACGGCCGTTGCTGATTGAACGTGACCGACAGCGCCCCAAGCCATGCTGCAATTGCGAGATGACCATGCGGCCGTTCCTCACCCTGCATCACCCAGCGGACGCAACCCGCTACTACCAGCAAGGGCTCTGGTGCAAAGACACGTTCTACAGCTTGCTGAGCAAGCATGCGGCGGAGCGCCCCGATGCCATTGCCCTGCAGGACGGTCGGCGCTCGGTGTCGTGGTCGCAATTGCTTCCCTGGGTCGACGGGGTCTCCAACAGTCTTCGCGAGTTCGGTCTGGTCGGAGGCGATCGCGTCTCGATCTGGATGTCTAACCGGATCGAAGCGGTCGTGATGTTCCTCGCATGCGCCCGCGAGGGGTTCGCCTGCAATCCATCTCTCCATAAGACCTACACGTGCGCGGAAATCATCGAACTGCTGTCGACGTTGTCGGCGCGCGCCTTCCTCACGGAGCCCGGCTGGGGCGCTGACCGCGCGAAGGTCGACCTCGATTCGATGCTCGTCCGGCTTCCCAGCCTGAAGATGGTCTATACGCCCGATACTTTCCCTGGGCCGGTCGGCAATGCCACGCCGCCTTGCGCCGATCCCGACAAGGTCACCTATCTCGCCTTCACTTCGGGGACGACAGGTGCGCCCAAGTGCGTCATGCACTCCGACAACACCCTGCTTGCCAACGCACGGGATCTGGTCGCCGACTGGCGGCATGGACCTGATACGGTGCTGTTATCTCTTTCACCGCTGTCCCATCACATCGCGTGGGTGGGCGTTGCGCAATGGCTGCTGAGCGGGGGTCGTTTCGTGACGGATGATCCCCCATCCGGCATGAGCCGGCTCGATTGGATCGAAGCAACGGGCGCCACCTACGCGCTCGGTGTCCCGACCCACGCGATGGACATTCTCGCCGAACAGCAGCGAGCGGGGCGGCACGGACTCGGCAAGATTTCAGTCTTCTACATGGCAGGTGCACCGATCCCGCCAGCCACCGCTGCGGCCTTCGTCGATCAGGGCGTAACGCCGCAGAACGTCTACGGCATGACCGAGAACTCATCCCACCAGTACACCCACCCCGGGGATACCCCTGAGGTCATCGTGACGACCTGTGGTCGGGGTGGCAAGGCCTACGAAGTTCGGCTGTTCGATCCATCCGACTCCGACAAGGAGGTCGGTCCTGGCGAGTTAGGTCAGATCGGCGGGCGCGGCGCGGCCCTGATGCTGGGCTATTTCGACAATCAGACAGCGACTGAGGGCAGCTTCAACAGGGATGGCTGGTTCATGTCCGGCGACCTTGGCGTTGTCGACGCTTCTGGAAATCTCCGGATCGAAGGTCGCCTGAAGGACCTGATCATCCGCGGTGGCCACAACATCTATCCCTCGCACATCGAGGCCGTGGCGGTCCGCCACAAGCATGTCGATCGGGTAGCCGCGTTTCCGGTGCCCGACGATCGGCTCGGCGAGCGGGTCTGCATCGCGATATCGGGAACCGCAGAGCTCGATGATCTCATGCGGCATCTTCGGGATCAGGGCATCTCCAAATACGACATGCCGGAATACTTCGTTCGCGTGGACGAGTTTCCACTCACGGCAAGCGGCAAGATCCTCAAGCGGGAACTGACGCTCCAGGTACGTCGCGGTGAACTTCAGCCGCACCCCGTCGTCAGCAACTCGATGGCCAAGGCCTAGCGGGTGCTTTTGATGATGCAACCACTTCACGACATCCGCGTCCTCGATTTCAGCACTCTGCTGCCTGGGCCGTTCGCCACATTGATGCTGGCAGAGGCGGGTGCCCAGGTGATCAAGATCGAGCGGCCCGGAAGCGGCGACGAAATGCGCAGTTACGTGCCGAAGCTCGGCGCCGACAGCACCAATTTCCATCTGCTCAACGCCGGCAAGGAGAGCATCGCGATCGATCTGAAGGCCAGGGACGCATTCAATCGCTTGCGACCTTTGATCGCGCAGGCCGACGTCGTCGTGGAGCAATTCCGGCCAGGTGTAATGGACCGCCTCGGCTTCGGTTACGACGCGTTGCGCGCGGTCAATCCTCGCCTGATCTATTGCGCGATCACGGGCTGGGGCCAGAGCGGGCCGAAATCGACCATCGCTGCTCATGACCTCAACTACATGGCCGAGGCCGGGCTGCTGGGGCTCAGCCGCGGCAGCGATGGCGCGCCGGTGGTGCCCCCGGTGCTCGTTGCCGATCTCGCGGCCGGTGCCTTGCCCGCCGTGGTGAACATCCTGCTGGCGCTGCGTCGGCGGGATCAAACCGGCGAGGGGGCTTATCTGGATATCGCGATGGGAGAGAACCTGCTTCCGCTTGCCTATTGGGGGCTCGGGAACGGGTTCGCGGCCGGCGATTGGCCGGACGGTGGCGATGCACTCGTCACGGGCGGAAGCCCTCGGTATCAAATCTACCGCACCGCCGACGGCCGTTTTCTCGCGGCGGCACCCATTGAGGATCGGTTCTGGAATAGTTTCTGCGAGCTGATCGGACTAGATCCGGAATTGCGGAGCGCCGCGGCGGATCCCGAGACGGTCAAGCGCGCCGTCGCGGGGATCATCGCCGGCCAAACGGCCGGTGCCTGGCGCGACATCTTCGCCGGCCACGACGTCTGTTGCTCGATCGTCGTCAGCCTCCAGGAAGCCGTCGCCGACCCGCACTTTGCCGCCCGCGGATTGTTCGTCCGCAAGGTCGTCGCCGACGGCCGATCCATTCCGGCGATACCGGGGCCGATCGCGGCCTGTTTCCGCGGCGAGCACGACCGCTCGGCTCCACTCCTCGGTGCCCAGACGGAAAGCCTGCTTGCCAAGGAGCGTGTCTGATGCGCGCCTATCAAGTCGTCGAGTTCGGACCACCATCCGACCTGCGCATCGGTGAGATGGAAGATCTCGTGCCGGGCGACGGTCAGATACTGGTCGATGTTGCGGCGGCCGGCATCAACTATCCGGACATTCTCGTAGTGTCCGGACGCTATCAGATTCTGCCCAAACGACCGTTCGTCCCAGGCAAGGAGGTCGCCGGTGTGGTGCGAGCGGTTGGCGCCAATGTGCGCCGCTTCGCTCCCGGCGACCGCGTGCTGAGCCAACTCGAACACGGCGCATTCGCCGAACAGGCCCTGGTCAGGCCGGACGATACGTTTCTCTTGCCGGACGAACTCGGATTTGCCGATGCAACCGCCATGGGGCTGGTCTACCAGACCGCCTATTTCGCGCTGCGCGACCGCGCCGGCTTGCGGCCGGGCGAAACCGTGCTCGTCGGGGGAGCTGCGGGCGGTGTCGGCGTCGCCGGCATACAGCTTGCCAAGGCCTTCGGAGCTCGCGTCATTGCAGCGGTCCGCAAGCCCGACCAGGTCGGATTCGTCCGCGCCTGCGGTGCAGACGTTGTGATCGACGTCGGCGGAACGAACCTGCGGGAGGAACTGCGGTCACAGGTTCTCGCCGCAACGAATGGGGCCGGTGCCGACGTTGTGCTCGATCCCGTGGGGGCGGAGTTCTTCGGCGCCGCGCTGCGGGCACTGGCGTGGTGTGGACGGCTGGTCGTGATCGGCTTTGTTGGCGGGGAGATCCCCTCCGTGAAGGCTAACTATCTTCTGGTGAAGAACATCAGCGTCAGCGGCCTGCAGTGGAGCGATTACCGGGAGCGCACGCCGCAGCGGATCACCGAAGCGCAAGCGGACATATTCGCCCTGTGGAAGAGCGGAGCCTTGCGCCCGCCTGCCACGAAGACTTTCGCCTTCGAAGAGCTCCCCGCCGCTCTGGAGCTCATCGGGCAAGGCCGAATTCTAGGCAAGGCCGCGATCCTCTTCGATAGGAGGGCGTGAGGTGGACACGGAGATCCATACGCCGTGCACTGAAGCCGCGCCGCGAAGCGACGGTCTGCCGGCGGATGCATTGCCGGTTCGGCAGCCTGGCGTCGGGTTCGACCTGCTTTCCGGTGTGCGGGTCATCGACCTCACGACGTCCATTGCCGGTCCGTCCGGCACCATGCTGCTTGCCGACATGGGCGCCGAGGTCATCAAGATCGAAAGACCCGGCGGCGGGGATGACGCGCGCTCATGGGGACCGCCGTTCCTCGATGGCGAATCCCTCTGGTTCGCGAGCGTAAACCGCAGCAAGAAGAGCGTGGCCTTGGACTTCTCGCAGCCTGTGGGCCTCGATCTCCTGTATCGTTTTGTCGGCAGCGCCGACATCGTATTCGCAAATCTGCCACCGCGCGTGGCAAGCAAGCTGAAGGTCGACGCCGAGGCGCTGCGCGCGGTCCGTCCGGATATCATCTACGTCTCGATCACGGGCTTTGGACTGAGCGGGGATCGTGCGGATTGGACCTGCTACGACCTGATCGCTGAAGGTTATTCGGGGATCATGGACGTCACCGGCGCCGCCGGCGGTGAGCCGCAGAAGATCGGCGCTCCGGCGGCGGACATGCTCGCCGGACAGGACGCTGCCTTCGCTGCCGTCTCGGCGCTGTACGCGCGTCGTGCCTCCGGCAAGGGACGTGTGATCGACGTCGCGCTCGTCGACTCCATGACGCGTCTGCTGTCATGCCGCATCATGTCGTATCTCGGTTCGGGTGAACTGCCGAAGCGGTCCGGCGGCAAGGACAGCGTGATCGCCGTCTATCAGACCTTCGATACAGCGGACCATCCGGTCGCTCTCGCGCTCGGCAATAACAACCTTTGGCAGCGTTTCTGGGAGGCCGTCGGACAGCCGGAGATCGCCGAGTTTCCAGGGATGAAGACGAACGCCGATCGCCGCCAGCATCGTGAGGCAATAGTCGCGAGGATCGCCGGGATCCTGCGCGAGAAGCCGCGAAGCCATTGGCTCGCGTTGTTCCGCAGCGCGAGAATACCGGCTGGACCGATCAACAGTGTGGCCGAGGTAGTCGCCGATCAGGCGCTGCTGGAACGCGGCATGTTCTATCGGCTCCCGCGCACGGACGGGCGCGCGGTACCACAGGTTGGGACCGGCATCCTACTAGACGGAGAATGCTCGTCGGCGCGCAGCGCACCGCCCGATCTCGGCGAGCATACCGACGAGGTGCTGAGCGAGTTGCTCGGGTTGGACGTCAACGAGCAACGAAAGTTGCAGGAACAGAACATCATCCGGAGGAAAGATCCATGAGCTTCAACACGATCATCTATGAAGAGGATGGCCCGATCGGCACCATCACGCTGAACCGGCCGGACGACGGCAACATGTTCACCGTGGAGATGTGTCATGAGATCCGCGATTGCATCAATGAGATACGGCGCGAAACGCGCACCCGCGTGATCGTTATCACCGGAGCCGGCGACAAGTTCTTCTGCATCGGCGGCCGCAAGGAAGGAATGGAGAAGACGATCCTGTACGCGGGCGTCCTTCCGACCTTGGAAATGTACGAGTCGATCGACCGGCTGCAGAAGCCGGTCGTCGCCAGCGTCAACGGGTTCGCGGTCGGTGGCGGCAACGTCCTTCAGGTCGTGTGCGACCTCACCATCGCCAAGGAGAGCGCGATCTTCCGGCAGGTCGGGCCGATGATGGGATCCTTCGATGCCGGATACGGCACCTGGTACCTCGAGGACCTGATCGGAAAGAAGAAGGCCAAGGAGATGTGGTACCGAAACCCGAAGATCACGGCGCGCGAAGCCCTTGAGATCGGGTTGATCAACAAGGTCGTCCCCGACGACAAGCTGAGGGAGGAGACGCGAAAGTTTGCGTTGGAGATCGCCGAGCGTGGACCGTTCGCCCTGGCGTCGATCAAGGCCGCCTTCAACGCGCGTCACGGCGGAGTATCCGGGCTTGCCCGCGTTTCGCACGATCTTCTACTCCGGCCCTATCTCGATACGGACGAGAGCCACGAACTCTCGGCTTCATTCGCTGGCAAGCGGAAGCCCGACAGCGCCAAGTTCGGGAAGTAGCGCGATGACGGTGGAGCTCAGCAAGATCGACGATCATGGGCTGTTGCGCCTCAATCGGCCCGACGCGCTCAACGCGCTATCCTTTTCCATCCTTCGCGATATCGCGAAGGCGCTGGACGAAGTCGCGTCCTGGAAGATCCGAAGCCTGATCGTCACCGGCGCAGGCGAGAAGGCCTTTTGCGCCGGCGCCGACATCAAGGAATTGCGCGGTCGCACCATGACCGAACGCAAGCGCGGCGTGGAACTCGGACAGGCGGCTTTCGCGAAGCTCGATCGGTTGCCGTTTCCTTCCGTCGCGGCGATCAACGGCTTTGCTTTCGGGGGCGGCCTGGAACTCGCACTGGCCTGCACCTTCAGGGTGGCGGTCCGAAGCGCCAAGCTGGGGCTTCCTGAGATCAAGCTCGGTCTCATTCCAGGGTATGGTGGAACGCAGCGGCTGCCGCGAATGATCGGCGAGGCGAGGGCACTCGACATGATCCTGCTCGGGCGCACCGTGAATGCCGAGGAGGCCGAACGGATCGGCCTCGTCCATCGGCTGGTCGATGGTGCTGCCGTGGATGGCGCGATGGCCCTGGTGCGCGACTTCGCGTCGTACAGTCTCGTTGCGTTGGGACTGGCCCGCGATGCGGTCACCCGCGCGCTCGACGTCCCGGTTCACGAAGGGCTGAAGATCGAGGCGGACCTCTCCACGCTGGCGTTCAGCACCGCGGACGCCGAGGAGGGCATGGCGGCGTTCACAGAGAAGCGGAAGGCGGTTTTTAGAGATGAGTAGGGGGCAGGTGATCGTCACCGGAGCGAGCCGAGGCATTGGCGAAGCCATCGCGATCGAGCTCGATCGGCGTGGTTTCGAGGTCGCGGGCCTATCGCGCAGCGGTAAATCGCCCGTCGGCCAGGGCATGGTCTGCGACATGACCGACGAAAGCTCGATCACCCAAGCGATCGCGTCCGTCGCGCGGCGCGGAACAGTCGTAGGTCTGGTCAACAACGCCGGCGCCCACGAAGCGAGGGCGAGCGCCGAACTGTCGATGTCGGAATTCGAAGCCTCGATGCGGTTGAATGCATCGGCTGTGCTCGTAGCGAGTCGCGAGGTCTATCCGCATCTGCAGAAATCAGGCGACGGGTTGATCGTCAATATCGGATCCTTCTTCGACCGGTTGGCAGTGGCGGAAAACCTGGCCTATTGCGCCTCGAAGGCGGCGGTCGGTGCCATCACGCGATGCCTCGCCTCGGAATGGGCGAAGGACGGCATCCGGGTTCTCGACGTAGCGCCCGGCTACATAGAAACCGATCTCAATCGCGACTTCCTCGCCAGCGAGAAGGTGAAAAGCTGGCTGAAGCGGCGGGTTCCCGTGGGACGGCCGGGGAGCGTCGAAGAAGTTGCGCGTCTGGTCGGCGCGTTGTTCTCCGAAAGGATCGGTTTTCTCACCGGCGAGACCATCTATGTCGATGGTGGACAGGGAGCCAATCTCTGATGAAGATCTTCGAAGCTCTGGAACGGGGGCGCCGCTGGACCGAGGACGAGAGGTTGCTCCTCGCGCAGGTCGATCGATTGGCCGAGGAGGTGATCGGTCCGAATGCCGCCGAGGCCGACGAAAAGAGCGCATTTCCCTGGGCGAGCATCAAGGGAATCAACGATATCGGTCTTAACGCGATCTTCGTCCCCGAGGCGTTCGGTGGCGCTCCGATGTCGTTCAAGCTCTATCTGGCCGTGGTGCGCAGGATCGCCGAGGCTTGCGCGTCGACCGGCATTATCTACGCCACCAATTTCCACGCGATGAAACCACTGATCGAATTCGGCTCGGATGAGCAGAAGGCAAGACTTCTGCCTTGCATCGCTGAGGGTGGACTTGCTGCGCTTGCGATCACCGAGGAGACTGCAGGCTCGGACGCGACCGGCATGAAGACCAGCTTCCGTCCAGACGGCGACGAGATCGTAGTCGATGGTGCAAAGCTCTTCATCACGAACGGTGACGTCGCGGATCGCATTCTGCTGTTCGGAAAGTACACCGAGATCGATGATCCGCGAAAGGCAATTTCCGTTATCGTCCTGGAGAAGGGTACGGCCGGGTTCGAAGTCGCCGGCCTCGAAAAGAAGATGGGACATCGCGGTTCGTCGACCGCGTCGCTTCGTTTCGATGGCTGCAGAGTGCCGCGCGCGAACCTCCTCGGGCGCCCCGGCGACGGCCTCAACATCCTGCTCGCCTCCTTGAACCGGTCGCGCCCCAGCATTGCCGCACATGCGCTTGGCATCGCGAGTGCAGCGTTCAAGGACATGACCGCCTACATCAACGAGCGGCGGCAATCCGGGCGCAGGATCATCGATTTCCAGGCCAATCAGTTCCTGCTCGCCGACCTTGCGACCGAGCTTGCCATGGCCGAACTCTGGTTGGACCGTCTTGCGGAACGGATCGATGCCGGCGACACGGACTTCGGACTGGAAGCATCGATCGCCAAAATGAAAGCCTCCGATGTCGCCAATCGCATCGCCGCCGAAGCGGTGCAAATGCATGGCGGTTACGGCTATTGCAGCGACTTCAGGGTCGAGCGCCTCATGCGCGACGCCAAAATCACCCAGATCTGGGAAGGCACGAACCAGGTCCATCGTCAGCTCATCGGACGGAGCTTCGTAGCAAAATGACGAAAACCATCAAGACAGTCGGAGTTTGCGGCGCGGGAGGGACGATGGGCGCCGGCATCGCACTCGTTGCCGCGCGCGCCGGATTCACGACGGTATGCTTCGATCGTTCCGACGACGTACTCGCGACAGCTGCAAAGCATTCGGCCGGGTTTCTCGACAGATCGGTCGCTCGAGGCAAGCTCGATAGTACAAAGCGAGACAACATCCTCGCATCGATGTCGCAGACCACCAAGATCGACGGTCTGGCGGACTGCGATCTCGTCATCGAGGCGGTGTTCGAGGACCTTGCCACCAAGCGCGAGCTGCTCGGCCGTCTCGACGGCGCCTGCGCCGAGGACGCGATTTTCGCATCGAATACGTCGACGCTGTCCATCACCGAAATCGCATCGGGCTCGAAGCGGCCGGAGCGTGTCGTCGGCATGCACTTCTGTCTGCCCGCACAATTGATGAAGTTGATCGAGATGTCCCCGGGGATCCTTACGTCCGAGGACACGTTCAGAGCCGCTTGGCAATGGACGGAAGCCTGCGGTCAGACCCCGGTGAAGACGCAGGACAAGCCCGGCTTCATTCTCAACGCGCTTCTCGTGCCTTTCAACAACGATGCGATCCGGGCTGTGGAGGCGGGCGTAGCAGAACCTGCCGATATCGATCGCGCGATCAAAGTCGGCCTTGGTTACAAAATGGGTCCGTTAGAACTGATCGACTTGATCGGCCTCGACACCCAGGTGCGCCTTTGTGAGGCGTTCTATCCGATCACTCTCGATCCGAGGGCGGCGACGCCGCCTCTGTTGCGGCGAATGGTGGCGGCAGGCCTGCTCGGACGGAAGTCGGGCAGAGGCTTCTTCACCTATGACGGCAACTCAATGTTCGGAGCATGAACAGTATGCGCTATACGTTTGTCAAAGTCAGAGAGAGCCGCTCCTTTCCGGACGACGACGCCTTTTTCCGCGCTCGATCGGAACCCGATACGGCTGAGATCGTCATCTACAGCGGTGTCCGCTTCAAGCCGGATCCGACCAAGGCAGCGATCCTGATCGAGCTGCAACACGAATGCCTCGGTGAGCATGTCGACGACCAGGACGGGGCGAGCACCAACGTTCTGGGCGTCGCTCGCTATCGCAACGGCGACGATGAGCCGTCGAAGCTCGTGGAATTGGTCCGACATTCGAACACGAGCGAGACGGCCGTCGCCGCGGCGCGGGAATTATTCGCCACTGCCGGGCTTGAGGTGGTGGTGTGCAGCGACCAGGCCGGTCGGATCATCGATCGGCTTGTGATCCCGAAGTACAACGCGGCGCTGCGTTTCCTGGACGAGGGGCTCGCAAGTCAAGCCGACATGGATCTGACTTGTAAGCTGGGTCTCGGTTACCCCGACGGTCCCATCGAGCGGGTCATTCGAGGAGGTCTCGTCAATCACTATAGCGCAAGCAAGGCGCTGTTCGAGGCTTACGGCATGCCGGCCTTTGCGCCGCCGCGGCGCGCTAGTGCTGCTTACAAACGCGAGAAGATGCGCGGTTGAGCTGACGCGGTCGGCGTGAGGGTTGGCCGCTGGGTTATCGGTGCGAGGCCGAAATCATCAATATCCACGTGCCCGGCGGTCCGGAGGTTCTGACGAAACCGTCGACACGATGATCCCGGGCCGAATGAGTTGCGCGTTTGCCAACTGTGGCGTCGGTCTGAGCGTCGATTGCAGCGTTTCTCCGCGGACTAGACATCGATTGGCAAACGGCTACATCGGCGCCGATCTGCCGGCCCAGCCCGCATCCGGAGACCCTCGGCATAGTTGCGAGCGTGTCAGACCGGCGAGCTTCCGGCCGACGGCGTCGGTTGCCTAGTTGCTCGAACCTGGAGGCGACTTTCTCCAGACTGCTTACTCGCTCGAACGAAAGAGACCTAGGCGCTTCTGTTCGTGCGCACATATCGCGCTGTAAAATAAAGAAGAACTTGCGCGCCCGGCACGATTCAAACGTGTGACCTTTGCCTTCGGAGAGCAAGCCTACAAAATCCCACGGACATTATCTCAGAAACAGTCGACGATTGTCACATCAGCTTTCCACGGATGGAAATGGGCAGAATCAGTCAAGCAGAAGCTAGGTGACTCAGGCCTGCGTGCCGCGTTTGATCGGCATCACCTTCTTGGGATAGAGCCAGTGGTCGATCCGATCAGCCCAATGCTGCATGAGCTTCGTGCGCGAGCCGATCAACGCGAGCGGTCCGTGCTTCTTGTAGAGCCCTTCCACAGTCGAATTATCGAGATGCGCGAGCTGCAACTCGACGACATCGCCATCCCATGCCTTGGCGTCCTTGATCTCCTCGTGGTGAGACAGGGTGGAGAAGGTAGTCCGGAATCCGTGGGCACAATGATCAGTCTTGGTGTCAATGCCAAGCAGCCGTAAGCGTTTGTTGAGCGTGTTGTTCGATAGCGGCGCGTCCTTCGAGCAGGAAAACGCGTACCGGCGATGGCCGGTCAGCTTCTGAACGCTGCGCAGAATTGCGAGTGCCTGCCGTGACAAAGGCACGACATGGTCCCACCCGGTCTTCATTTTGGCGGCTGGAATAGTCCAGCGTTCGGCATCCCAATCGACCTCGCTCCACTCCATTTCATTGACCATGCCGGGGCGGGGAATGGTCAGCGCATCGAAGCGCAAGGCAAGACCAACAACGTCACCAAACCTCGCTCTCGTCCACGGGGCGCTGATGAGCTTGAAGACGCGCGTCACGTCGCGTGGTTCGGTGACGCCGGGACGCGGCGTCGAAATGTTGGCAATCATCTGCCCATTCAGATTTCGGAATGGATTGTAGCCGTCGCCTTCAATATCGGCATAGTCGCAGATTTGCTCACCGATGCTGCGCACGCGGTCCCGGGTCTCCAGTTTTCCCTCGGCTTCGTATGAACGCAGGAAAGCAAGCACATCCGGACGCTTGATGTCCTGCCTGCTGAGCTTACCGAATCGCGCCTTGACGTAGCCGACCCGCAGCTCAAGCACCTCAATGGTCTTCGGGTCGCGCACTGCGACGATTCTGCCGCGTTTGACTTTCTCCACCTTCTTCTTCGCGAGCCACTCGTCGGCCCATTGCCCAAAAGGCCGGGCGGCGGCCTGCCTGCGCTTGTCGATCTGCTTCTCGACGCTCGGGTCTTTGCCCTCCTTGAGCAGGTCTTTGGCCTTGTCGCGCTCGCGCCGCGCGTCGGCGAGCGAGAACGTGCCATCCTTGCCGTTCCCGTAGGTGCCGATGGAATAGGTTTTCTGGCGGCCGTGGAAGCGGTAGTCCATCCGCCAGAGCTTGGAGGCAGCGTTGCCGAGCCTGCTCACGTCCGGCGTGACGAAGAGATAGAGCCAGCCGCCGGTCACGTCGGAAATCTTGGCGGGACTCCACGCGCCATTGTCGAATTTCGGTCGGGCGGCGCGGCAGTCGACGTCGGTCTTGATCTGCTTGGGATTGGCGCACGCGCCGTCGTTCTTGCCGGCCATCTGCTCAATTCCTTCATTCGGAAAAGCGAAAGTCGCCGTGAACGTTTGTTCTCCTGATACCAGCACGATACCAGCAAAAATACCAGCAAATTGGGCGGCTGGGATCGGAGGAGAACAAACAGTGACGAACAAGAATGTACGCGGAAGTGCCTATTTTTCAAGGGTTTCCGGGCACTGCGCGGACGGTTGCGGACGCTTCCGAACGGGTTTGAACAGCCTAGTTGGTGCCCCTGGCCGGAATCGAACGGACGAAGAAAAGGTCCATGCTCCCGGCCTTAAGTGGGGCGTCGCGCTGGTATCTACACGCCAATCGAGTCTTGAGACAAGAAGCGTTTGCCTTAGAGAGTGACGCACCCGATACGATTCGAACGTCTGGTTTTCGCCTTCGGAGGGCAACGTCCGGTCTGGGCTGCGAGGCGGCGGGGGATTTCCGAATCGAAACTGAACAGCTAGCTAGAAGAGGCGGTCTGACGGCGATTGCGGCCGGCTGTACGAAGGTGGCGACGAACATGCGCCACTTCTCGACTTTTCGTGAATTCCACCGCTTTGGCGAGATACCGAGGTTCCTAGCCTTTCAAAATACGCCTAAGAGCATAGAGCTTAGCAAGAGCATAGAGCTTAGAGGGCTGTGGTCATGCGAAGGATTGGATGAGATATAGTAGGTTTAGTTGGTGTGGGGAAAGGCGGTAGCGCTCCGGTGCTGCTGCAGGCAAGACCGGACGACTACCCTGCTGAGAACTCGCGGCCTCCAAATGCTTATGGTCCTTGCTTAGACGATCGCCCCGTGTCGGGTCCTGGCGGCGATATGGCGGGGGCGATGTTCAACTGCGGCGGGTTCGGCGAAGCAGTATTTTTCGGGAGAGGAAGCGGCCGGTTGCCTTCCGCCGCCCGCGGCGGAGCCGACGGTTATCCGGTCAGTGCCGACCGGTTCGGGCGTCGTAGAGCCATCTGCCGCGGCAATTCGCCAGATCGTGTTGCCGGCGTCGTCGGCCACAAGCAGCGCACCGGTGCCATCGATCCCGACGCCAACCGGCCGGCCGCGCGCCCGGTCGCCGTCAAGGAATCCAGTCACCACGTCGCGCGCCTTGCCGGCAGGTGAGCCATTCTCAAAAGGAACGTAGACCACCTTATAGCCGTTGAAGGACCTCCGGTTCCAACTGCCATGCTGACCCACGAAGGCGCCGTTTCGGAATTGCTCCGGCAGTGCCGAGTTCATCGTGAACGTCATTCCGAGGGCAGCGACATGGCTCGCAAGCGCGTAGTCCGGAACGACCGCCCTTTCGACCATGTCAGGCCGCGCTGGATGGACACGATCATCAACGTGATTGCCGTAATAGCTCCATGGCCAGCCATAGAACGCGCCCTCTTTCACGGAAGTCATATAGTCCGGAACGAGGTTGGGGCCGAGTTCGTCGCGCTCGTTTACGACAGTCCACAGCTCGCCGGTCTGCGGATGAATTGTCAGCCCGTTGGGGTTGCGCAGGCCGGAGGCGTAGACGCGGCTTGCGCCGCTTTGACGATCCACTTGCCAAATGGCCGCACGGCCTTTTTCCGCTTCCAGCCCGCGTTCTCCGACATTGGAGTTGGAGCCGACCGAGACAAAAAGAAAGCGGCCATCGGGGCTGAGTGTGAGATCCTTGGTCCAGTGATGGTTTATCGGGCCACCTGGCAGCGGCGCAAGCACTCGATCCGGCGTCGCGATGTTCGTCTCGCCGAGCCGATACTGATAGGCCAGGACGGCGTCGGCCGCGGCGACATAGAGGGTATCGTCGTGCCAGGCGATGCCGAACGGCGAGTTGAGGTCCGTCAGCAGATCCTGGCGCTCATCCACCGCGCCGTCGCGGTTGGTGTCGCGCAGAAGCGTGATGAGATTGCTCTTCTTGTCGTCGCCGCCGCCCTGCGCGAACGACATGATCCAGCCGCGGATCAGATCCTTGGGCCGCGAAATCGGCTTTCCAGGCGGCGTACGCGATTGGACGGCGAGCACATCTCCGTTCGGCAGCGTATAGACCGTTCGCGGATGGGCCAGATCACGCGCATAGGCCGTGATCCTGAGTCCGTCCGGCACGGTCGGGGTGTCGCGCTCGCTCCAGCCGACCACTTCAGCGACTTTCAAGCCGGGTAGAAGCGGTCGAGCCGGTGCCGGCAGAACGGGATCAGGCCCGACCTGCGTGGAAACATCAAAATCCGAACTGCGCTCGCCACAACCCGCGAGCGCGATGAGGAGGAGGTAACTGCCGGCCAGCCCGGCAGTTTGAGGCGAGCGAATGGAACTAATCATGCCGGCTCACTCCTACTGCATGACGAAACACCAGCGCGCGGCCTGACCACTCGGTGACGATGATCACGATGACCGTCACTGCGGAGAGAGTAAGCCCCCATGGCACGACAGCGGTCCAGCCGTCTCTGGCGTGGACGAGGCTGTTGAGAAAGGCCAGCGCAAGGACGATCACTCCGCCGACGGCGTGCGGCCATGCTGGCGCGGCAGTGCGGATCGCCGGACCAAAGAAGAATTCAATCAAGCCAGCGACGAGAGCCAGCGCACCGAAGACCAGACCGGCGAGGAGCAGCCAGGACGAAAATTCCAGCCACATGAGGTGTGAGGTTCGCCAGTATGCGATATCGGTCAGCAGCGTCAGCGTGAAGCAGACGATGGGAAACTGTGCGAGCATCGAATGGACCGGTTGGCCGGCGATGGTCGCAGTGACCGGGGCATGTACATGAGCCATTGTCGCATCCGTGATAGTTTCGTCGACGCGGTGTCCAATTCAGCTTCGTCTGACCTGCCGCGTTGCATCATCTACGGACAGAACCAGGCTGGCCCGATCGCGATGCAGCCCCGCCGCCGCCAATCTCCCGGCCGCGAACCGTAGCGGTGCCATCCAGGAGGCGGATGCCGGTAATGGCGTCCGTGCCGCCATTCGCCGCGCGCATCCCGATGCCGCCGCAGGTGTCTTCGGTCGTCTCGCCACCCACGGCTATCTCTGTACTGCACATCGGTGAGCGTCGGCTCGGATACGTGCAGGGGCTGAGAAACCGGCATGGCGATGGTCGCCGAGACGCCTCCGAGCGTGGCTGAAAGGACGATCGCCAGAGCGTATGAACATCGTTTCATCTGTGTGTTCTCCATCGTGTTGTTGGCGCGACGCCGCAGTAGGCACCTCGTTCCTTCTCATGGATGGTACGAGACGGTTGCTGTAGAAATTGCGGCGTCTGAATGCGCGGTGTGAGCATGTCCACAACCATGCTATTCTGCATCTGATCTGTTGGCCTGCTTCGTCCGGCCTTCTTCGTTCCCGAAATACTGAAAGAAAGTCGAGTTTGGTTTGAGCAGCATGCGTGTGTCCTCGGAGGAAAATCCCTTCTCGTAGGCCTGAATCGTGCGGTAGAAGGTGAAGAAATCCTGGTCGCGCTCGAAGGCTGCAGCGAAAATCGCGTTTCGCTCCGCGTCACCTTGCCCTCTGATCTGCTCTGACCTGGAGTTTGCCTCTGCTACCAGAACCGTGACCTCCCGGTCTGCGCGCGCACGGATCTCCTGAGCACGTTGGTTGCCGAGCGCGCGGAACTCCGCAGCTTCCCGCTGGCGCTCGGTTTGCATGCGCTGGTAAATGGCTTGACTGTTCTGCTCCGGCAGGTCAGCGCGCCGGATGCGTAGATCTACGACAGAAATGCCCAGGGCCGCCGCCTCTCGATCGACCTGTTCGCGCATGCGCGCCGTCAGTTGCGAACGCTCCTCACGAACGACCTGTATGAAGCTGGATTCGCCGAGCACTCGGCGCAGCGTCGAGATCACAAATGTGGAGAGCCGCGAATTGGCGCCCTCAAGCGTGCTGACCGTTTGATAGAACTTGAGCGGGTCGCGAATGCGATAGCGAACAAACGCGTCAACGATGAGGCGCTTTTGATCGGATGCAATCACTTCCTGAACGGGAGCCTCCAGATCCAGAACCCTGCGGTCGATCGTCACAACCCGATCGATGAATGGCCACTTGGTATTGAGACCAGGCTCCATGATCACTCGAACCGGCTCTCCGAATCGTAGTAGCAGCGCTTGCTCGGTCTGATGGACGCTGAAAAGGGCGCTGTACGCGGCCACGGCGGCAAGAACGGCGAAGGCAATGACGGCATGGATCATTGCGATTCCCCTTTGCCCCTGACATCAGCCGCCGTCGAGCGCCGTGCTTGCCTTGTCAACTCGTTCAGCGGCAGGTATGGCACCACCCCGCTGCCGCCGACTTCGGCATCTATGATGATCTTGTCCTTACCGGAGAACAGACGTTCCATTGTCTCGATGTGCAGGCGCCGTCGCGTGACCACGGGGGCCTTTACGTACTCGCCATAGACCTGAAGAAACCTCGCTGCCTGGCCCTTTGCTTCGACGACCGCTTGCTCGCGGTACGCCTCGGCCGCCTGAACGATCTGCGCCACCTGGCCGCGTGCCTCGGGGACAACGCGATTGGCGTAAGCTTGCGCCTGGTTTTGGATCCGCTCGGCATCGGCGCGCGCGGCCTGCACGTCGCGGAAGGCGTCGATCACCTGCTGGGGCGGATCGGCCTTTTGCAATTGCACCTGCGTGACCAGAATGCCGGCGCCATACTGATCGAGGGTGGACTGCATGAGTTCGTGAACGCTGGTTTCAGCGATCTGACGACCCTCGGTCAAAATCGGTTGCAACAACGAACGTCCGATCACCTCGCGCATCGCACTCTCCGCTACCGCCTTCACCGTGCCTTCCTGATTGCGCACGTTGAAGAGATAGTCAGTCGTGCCGCCTCGTTCGGGGTTGACGCGCCAAAACACGGAGAAGTTGATGTCGACGATGTTTTCGTCGCCCGTCAGCATCAAACCCTCTTCCGGAACTTCTTCGCCGACGGCGACGCGGCGCGTGTCGCCGGCAAGACGCATTCCGACATCGATCCGGTTCACGCGCGTGACCTTCGGCGTCATCGCTTGCTCGATGGGATAGGGCAAATGATAATTCAGTCCCGGCTGAACCAGCCGGTCCATCTTTCCGAACCGCAGAACCACGCCGTGCTCATCGGCTTGGACGCGGAAGAAGCCCGAGGCGGCCCATACGAAGACGCACGCCAGGGCGAGCAAAAAGAGCCCTCTGCCGCCGAGATTGCCGCCTGAGTACCGCCGTTTGATCCGTTCCTGGATCCGTCGGATGTATTCCTCCAGATCCGGCGGTTGATGATCCCATCGTGGGGGCGGAGAGCCCCAAGGTCCGGTCGGCATGGTCGATCCTCCGCGGGCAGCGGTCATTCGCCTCCAACTAGTTCATCGGGAATTTGAGCAGGGCTTTGAACAGAACCAACTGTAAAGATTGACAGTGTGGTGCAATGACGCGGCAGCGCTCGGTCAGCGCAGGAGGGCTGCGCCATCAGAGCTGCGCAGTGTTCAAGTTTCGATGAGCCCCAGCAATGCGCAACGGATCGCCGCCTGCACTCTCGTCGCCACGCCGAGCTTGCGGATCACGTTATTCACGTGAAAATTGACGGTCCGTTCGCTCACGTTCATGAGCACCGCAATATCGGTGGACGATTTCCCTTTCGCCACCCAGGTCAACGCTTCGATTTCTCGCTCGGTCAGCAGAAAGTCGACGGTCTCCTGCTTCGAACGTTGTGCAAGACGGCTCCGAATGATTTCAACCAACAGCTCGAAATCAAGGGGCTTGGCGATGAAGTCGTCACACCCGAGTCGGCGCGCCTGCAGGTGGGTTTCACGGCCGCCATATGCGGTAATGAACAGGAAGGGAATATTGTGCAACTGGCTCGCGTCCTTGCGGAAGGCGCCGAGCACCTCGAATCCCGTCATGTGCGGCATGTCTATATCGCACAGGATGAGATCCGGTTGAGTAGAGAACCGTCTGATACCCTCGATGCCGTCCATTGCGACAACGGTCTCGAATCCCTCGTCTTCCAGAACCTCCACCAGCAGGTCCACGGTTGCGGGATCGTCCTCGATGCACAGGATTCGCGGCCGGCGTCTTGTCACGGCGTGGCATCCCTGCTTTGCGGAAGGTCGATGATGACCTGCGTGCCCTTGCCGAGGTCGCTTTCGATGAAAAGTCGGCCGCCATGCGCGTCGACGATGCGTTCGACGAAATAGAGGCCGAGGCCGGCTCCGCTGGTCCCTTTGCTGTTTTTTCCGCGGTAATAGGGTTCCCGCACCCTCGGCAGTTCGTCGGGTGCGATGCCGCCGCCCCGGTCTGCGATCGAGACGCGAACCACGCTGGCACGGGAGCCTATATCGACCGAAATCGATGCATCGGATGAGCGGCAGTACTTGATGCAGTTGAGGACGACGTTCTCGAACAATTGTCGAAGCAGCATTTCGTCGCCTTCAACGAACAGGCTTTCGGACGAAGCATGCAATTCGATACTGCCGTATCGTTGTTCCTCCCTGAGCTGGTCCAGAAGCGTGGCGAGCAGTAGCCGGAGATCGGTCGTCCGCCGTCCAATCGGGATCGTACCGTCGCCCAGCGAGGATGCGAATTGAACCCGCCCCACGATTCCCTCGATGCGCTCCGCAGCGCCCCGGATCTTTTCGGCGCGTGCTTTCAGGTCGTTCGGAGAGATCCGATCTGAGAGCCTGGCAAGGCGGTATGCCTGGCCCGCGATGGTGGTTAAGGCGGTGCCGATCTCGTGCGAGAGGATGGCGACGAAACGACGCTGGTATTCGGCTTGCTGCTGCATATCGACTTGGCGCCGATACTGCACCTTGACCAGTACTGCAACCACCCACTGTGTGGCGACGGCAATGAAGCGGTTAGCAAGCACCGCCGCCAATGGCAAATCTCCAAACGGCAGCGCGAAAGATCCGGCGATTGATAGTGCGGTCGCCGTTGCGGCATAGAGAAATGGCCGTGGCTTCAGCTCGAACAAGCTCAGAAGAATCGGAATCGCGTATGCAAAGCAGGCTGATACATTTTCGGGATGTGTCCAGATGTCGAAGAGGAAAATGGATCCTATCAACAGCCAAATGGCCAACTCAACTGAGCGGTTGCTGACGAGCAGAAGCGGCGATTCAGTAGGTCTCGTCCTCACCGTCAATCCTCAGGTGTGGGACGCGAGAGGGGCACCGGGGGCGGCGCGCCTCGGGCACCTGATAAGGTTAACAGGTATGAAAGCTGGCGACCATGTGCAATCTCGTCACGGTGGTCGGAACTGTACTGCTCCCGAGGCGCGAGTCGGAAGAGGGAGAGGGTCGTGACGAGAGGCGATCGCACCGGTGCGAATACGAGCTCCGGGAAGTCCAGATGCCGCATGTCCGATGGGGCCAAAGCGCTGGCTTTTTGGAGCAATGGCGGCTGCATAAGAACAGCAGTGTCGACCGCGAAATCGCGGGATCGAACACCGTTTCCGTCAACTGGCGCAGTCCAGGCAAAGTTATCAAGGCCAGCACGGTCGAAGTGTGCGGTGGAGCTGAACAGTGGCCGATGTTGCAAGCATTTCGATCCACCCTAATGGCGCGACATGCCTTCAGTCTGTCTGCACCTCAGAGTTCGGACGCCGTCCTATGGGTCTCTATTGCAGCTCTTCGAACGCGAGTTGCTCCTGAAAAAATGATGCGCCATTCAGTACAGTCAGTGGGACAGGTCGCTCGTGTAAAGCTTTGGAAAGCTCTTGAATGCGCAAGCGGGGGCGCGGATATCTGGTGGCAGCTTACGATTAGAGTGGAATGTGCTCACAAAGGTTGCCAACATTCGTGCATGCACGACTCTGATATGCAAGCCATTTGCGGTTTTCTCGCTGAAGTTGCTGGCGCGCGTTCACGAGATGAGAAGGTCGAAGTGAAGGCGATGCGAGGCGGACTGGAATCTGGCGTCGCTTTGGTGACATCGCATGTTGTCGGCTCCGGCGGCCGTTTGCGCTCGGTGCGCTTCGTCCTGAAGCGACTCGAGGGCCGGATGATGCGCGAGGCGGATATCTATGAGCGGCTCGCACTGTGGTTTGCCGCAGAGAGTTGCCCGCGGCTCCTAAGGATCATCCGATTCGACCAACACCACGTTTATCTCTGTCTTGAAGCGGTCCGCCGGGCAAGCGCTTGGCCATGGGCCGACGTTTCGCTCAGTCGGGAGCTTCTGACGCGGATGGCCCGTTTTCATGTCGCCGCTACCGGTAGCGACGATCACTGCCCGTTCTGGAACTATGATGCGGATCTAGAACGAGCGGCGCTGGAGACGCTGGACGCACTTGAACGCTCGCGGAACGTTCCAGCTCTTGCGATGTTCACTCGTGACATTCCGCCAGTCAGGCGTATGGCGCTGGCGCATGCGAAGCTCCGGTGTGAGCTGTTGTCGGGGGGGCCGCTTTCAGCTCGGCCAATCCACGGTGACCTTCATACCGGAAATGCACTCGCGCGGCGCCGTGCGTCTGTCGTCGAACCGATACTTCTGGATTGGGGGCGAGCCCGTGTCGGCTCTCCATTGGAGGACGTCAGTTCATGGCTTCAAACACTGGGCGTTTGGGCGCCCGAGATCCGGTGCCGTCACGACAGTCTATTCGCCGACTATCTGGCCGCCCTTGGTATGGAGCGAAAGTTAACTCCGAGCATTCAGAATGCGTACTGGCTTGCAGGATGCTCGAATGCGCTGTCCGGAGCATTGGCGCACCATCTACGTGTCGCCGCTAATGCTGACGACGGGTCGCGGCGTCGCTCGTCAGCAGTTAGGCTGGCGCTCGCCTGGCTTCGCATCATTCGGAGGGCCGACTCTTGCTGGAGTTGATGCGTGATAGTCAGGACGCTCTGAGCTGTTCTACGAATTCGCGGTCGCTTCGTGCCACGCATGGAACAGAACAGGGAGCAGCGAACGTGAATTAGCCAGTTGAATTACCCTCGGACGAGTCTCAATTGCAGGAGTCCGGAACAACTGCCTGAAACATCGGCTGTAGGATGCAGTGCTATGCCACGTAGATGATCAATGCAGTACCTCGCTGCATCGGCAGGACGATAACGACTGAAGAACCTCGAACGTGTAGTTGGACGAAATTGTCGCGCGACAAACAAGCGTCTGCCCGAATCCCGAAAATCGCGGTAACGCAACTACCGTAACAACAAGTGTCAGCTACGCGGTGACAGCTCTTGCGATTCGTGGTGCTGCCGTGCAGTGGCTGGCTCGCTTTACGAGTATGACAGGGAGGACTGTGATGCGCGAACTTCTGTCAAAGCTCTGCTTCAGTGCTGCCGCAATGCTGGCCGCTGACGCGGCAAATGCCAACGACGAACTCATCAAGATGGCGCAGAACCCGAAAGAATGGGCGATGCCAACGGGCAACTATGCCAACCATCGCTATTCACAACTCAAGCAGATCACTTCCGACAATGTAGGCAAACTGCAGGTGGCTTGGACGTTTTCGACTGGCGTTCTACGTGGACACGAAGGCGGACCACTGGTGATTGGCGACGTTCTGTATGTCCATGGTCCGTTTCCAAATCCGGTCTTTGCGCTCGATTTGAAGAACGATGGGAGAATCCTCTGGAAGTACGAGCCAAAGCAGGATCCCAATGTAATCCCCATCATGTGCTGCGACACCGTCAATCGCGGAGTGGCCTACGGCGACGGTAAGATATTTCTCTATCAGGCTGACACCACGCTGGTCGCTTTGGATGCGAAGACCGGCAAGGTGGCTTGGTCAGTCAAGAACGGCGACACGTCGAAGGGGGAGACCGGCACTTCGGCTCCGATGGTAGTCAAGGACAAGGTGTTCGTCGGCAATTCCGGCGGCGAATTCGGGGTTCGCGGCTCGATGACGGCGTATGACATGAAGAGCGGCAAGCAGGTATGGCGTGCATATTCGGTCGGACCCGATAGCGAGATGCTGATTGATCCGCAGAAGACCACAGAGCTCGGGAAGCCCGTCGGCAGCGACTCCAGTCTCAAAAGCTGGGAAGGTGACCAGTGGAAGATCGGCGGATCCACGACCTGGGGATGGTACTCCCATGATCCAGAACTCAACCTGGTCTACTATGGCTCCGCCAATCCCGGGACATGGAATCCGAGCCAGCGGCCGGGCGACAACAAATGGTCAATGACGATCTTTGCACGTGATGTCGACAGCGGAATGGCCAGGTGGGTGTACCAGATGACGCCACACGACGAGTGGGACTACGACGGTGTCAACGAAATGATCCTCGTCGACCAGGCCGTCGGCGGTACACCGCGGAAGCTACTTGTTCACTTCGATCGAAACGGCTTTGCGTATACGCTTGACCGCAGCAATGGCGAACTCCTCGTGGCCGAAAAGTATGATCCCGCAGTCAACTGGGCGACGAAGATCGACATGGATAAGAACTCGCGGACCTATGGTCGCCCTATCCTCGACCCGAAGTATTCGACTCAGAAAGAGGACGTCAATGTGAGAGGGATCTGTCCGGCTGCGCTGGGAACAAAGGACCAGCAGCCCGCTGCATTCTCGCCGGATACCGGCCTGTTTTACGTACCGACGAACCACGTCTGCATGGATTACGAGCCATTCAAGGTGAAGTACACGGCTGGGCAACCGTATGTCGGGGCGACGCTGTCGATGTATCCGCCACCAGGCGAGAACCACATGGGCAACTTCATTGCCTGGGACGCCCGCACCGGCAAGATCGTCTGGTCGAACAAGGAGCAGTTTTCGGTCTGGTCGGGCGCACTGGCAACCGCAGGCAACGTCGCGTTCTACGGAACCCTCGAAGGTTATCTCAAGGCTGTCGATGCCAAGACCGGCAAGGAGCTTTACAAGTTCAAGACGCCTTCAGGTATTATCGGTAACGTGACGACTTACGAGCACAACGGCAAGCAGTACGTCGCGGTTCTCTCCGGAGTGGGTGGTTGGGCCGGTATCGGGCTTGCGGCGGGTCTGACCGAACCGACCGCGGGACTGGGTGCCGTCGGCGGCTATGCCGCTCTCCATGATTATACGGCGCTTGGAGGTCAGCTCACCGTGTTCTCGCTGCCTTAAGGCTGAGCCAGCAACAAAGCGACCCTGGCATGGTACGCCGGCCATGCCAGCCGTCGATTTCCTGGCCGCACACCCGCGGCGTTGGAGTTGCTGTCACCGCTCGTTACGTAATCGCGCTGGTGCACCGGCCATCAACTATGCTGTCGACTGGACTCGTTTTTGTAGAATGCCACCGCCATGACAAAAGCTGGTAGATCGCAAACCAACGCCCGCCTGCGCTTAGGTATGAGCGCACTGGGCGGGAATAGGATGCTGGCTGCATCCGGACGCTTGGGTGGATCGGCGCGATGCTCCAGACTCGCCCAGTACGTGACATCGAGGGGCAGCGCTAGCACGTTATGGAACTTTATCGATCGCGCTGCACGGCGAAGAAATTTCGCCGGAGAGTGTCGGGTCATCGCGGAGATGGAGATGATGAACGCAAACGCAGGCGCGCCAGGGTTATCTTGATCTTGCTTGCGCCTATGAAGCGCTTGCAAGCGATCAGGAGGCACTTGCGCGGCCATCGACGACTACCAGCAGATCGACTGGACGTGCCGCCGTGTTCGTTAACGATGATCCCGGGGACCATCCAGGTCCGACCGCCGCCTAACCGCACCGGTGAGGTAATGAGCAACAAGAAGTGCACAACCAAACCCGAACTGCCGCCCATCCTGGTCACAACCGACGAAATGCGACGGTTGAGCGTGCTTGCCAAGTCCACCATGGGCCGCTTCCCGGCCGTGGCGCATTTCCTCGCGCGCGAGATGGACCGCGCGACCGTCGTGCCGGACGATGCCGACCTGAAGGGTGTGGTCCGGATGGGGTCCCGCGTCAGCTATTGCGACGAAAGCACGGGTGAGCTTAAGGAGGTGGTATTGGTCTATCCGCATGAAGCCGACATCATGCGCAGACGCATCTCTGTCCTTACGCCCGTCGGTGCTGCGCTGATCGGCCTATCGGTCGGCCAGACGATCGAATTCGAGACGCCAGGCCAGCAAACGCGAACGCTGACCGTTCTCGGCGTTTCGCACTGAAGCGCGGGAAACAATCCCACCATGCGCGAGATTTCTCCAAGCGGGGCCGGGCTGACTGTGATTTGCGTGACTGTTGCGTTGATCGGCCTCCTATATCTCGCACGGCTGCTCATGTGATACCGGCGGGCGTTCAAGCGGCTGCAGCGTGTTCCGTCATGCGCACAAGCTCGCTTCTTTCAGGCTGCTGCGGCTGGCGGCAATTCACCGCGATGGAGAGAGAATGAACGTCCATATTGAATCCGTCGAAGTTGAGCGTGGCTACCGCCTCGAAGACTACGCCGAGTATAACTACCTGACCTCGCAGGTTGCGGATCTCGAATCCGCCGCACGAGTTTCCGTGCCACGACTGACCGGCCGCAGGATATGGATGGTCAGTTCGACGAGGCAGGGAGGTGGCGTGGCCGAGGGCCTGCCCCGTGTCGTTTCCTTGATGCGACAACTCGGACTCTCTGTGGAATGGCGCGTTATCCACAGCCCGGACCCGGCGTTCTTCGCATTGACAAAGCGCATCCATAACCAGCTGCACGGCGTGGGCAACGCCGGCCTTGGCAGACGGGATCGTGAGCTCTACGATGGTGTGAGCAGCCGGCTTGCCGATGAGTTCGCCAGCGAGATCGGCTTCGACGACATCTTGATCGTTCATGACCCACAGCCGCTTGGAATGGGTGCCCGCCTAAAAGCGAAGCGCAGTCTGCCCACGCTTTGGCGGTGTCACGTCGGTTTCGACCAGACCGTACCTGTGAGTGAAGAGGCCTGGCAGTTTCTGAAGGCCGATGTCCTCGCTTACGACCGCAGCATCTTCACGCTGGACGCATACGTACCTTCTTTTCTCTCAGGGAAGGCAGCGGTCATCCCGCCGGGGATAGACCCGCTGACTCACAAGAACCGCGAAATCTCGGTGCCTAAGACATCGGGCATCCTGATCGACGCCGCCTTGGCTGCGACGATGCATCCGGTGCTCACTCCGCCGTTCGAGGCGCCGGCACTACGGCTCCAGGTCGATGGGAGCTTCAAGTCTGCGGTGTTCCCGGAGGACCTAGGGCTGCTCTTCCGTCCCATACTGACCCAGATCTCTCGATGGGACCGGCTGAAGGGCTTCGGCCCGTTGCTGGATGCTTTCCTGCTCCTCAAGAGAGGAAAGCCTGCACGGGCTCGGAGCGAGCGGCACCAGCTCTCCATTGATCACGCGAGGCTGGTCCTCGCCGGTCCTGAGCCGGAAGGTGTACAGGATGATCCCGAGGCTTTGGACGTATTAACCGAGTTATGCGAGCGATGGAGCACCTTGCCGCCTGAACTCCAGCATGAAATCGCAATTCTAAAGCTGCCTTTGGCCTCGGTGAAGGAAAACGCGCTAATGGTCAATGCCTTACAGCGTTGCTCAACGGTCGTGGTGCAAAACTCAGTTCGTGAAGGCTTTGGTCTCACGGTCGCCGAGGCAATGTGGAAGGCCCGTCCAGTGATGGGAGGTGCAGCGGCCGGAATTCGGGCTCAGCTAGTCGATGGAACTACGGGCCGTCTCGTGGAGGATCCCGGGAACGCCCAGGCGGTCGCAGACACGCTCGATGCGATGCTCGCAGATGACAAGGAGCGTGAGGTCTGGGGGCGAAATGCGCGTGACCGCGTGAGCCGCGAGTTCCTGATCTTCAACGAGGCACGGCGTTGGCTGCTGCTCCTGGCGCAGGTTGCGTCCGCACCTCGATCCGGTGGACCGGTCCTTGCTCCCGAATGATCAATCACGGCTTTCGCTCGTCTTTCGATCGTGCATATCGCACTGCGTTGCGGTCCCTTATGACCGAGCCGATTATCCGGAGATCTCGATTTTTGGCCGCGGTGGCCGGTCGGCCGGGCTTCTGGCCCTCGTAGCCGAGCCTTGACTGCCTGTCTCAGGCGTCACTGCGCGGACAGCCCCTGCGCACAGGCGTCCCGACCGGTGGTTCCAAGCCTCGCTTATCAACTCAACGCCCGTCGTTCCTCGTCACGGCCGCAATGCTTCAAAGCGCCGCTACCTCCCCGACGCATTTTGGTCGGCGTTCCGGCTCCGGCTGCTCTCCTTCAGAGCCGCCTTGGATATCATGTGGGCGCTGACCGGCGCTGTTATGAACAAGAACAATATGATTGTCAGTTCGCGAAGCGTGAATACCCCATTTGCGTTGAAATGGACCAAGGATCCGATCACCATTGCCCCGACTCCGAGTGTGGTCGCCTTGGTAGGGCCGTGCAGGCGTGTGAACAGGTCGGGCAGGCGTGCGAGCCCAACGGAGCCGAGCAGCGCGAACGCGCCGCCGATCAGCACCAGCGCGGATGTGACGAGTTCGATCAGCATGGCATCTCCTATTCGATCAAGTCGCCAGTCAAGTAAAACTTGCACAATGCGGCCGTTCCCACGAAGCCCATCATTGCGAGGAGCAGTGCGGCTTCGAACGAGATCGCGTTTCCGAAAACGATATCGAAGAGGATGACAAGGGCTATGGCATTGATGGCGAGCGTATCCAGCGCGAGAATCCGGTCGGCGATCCCAGGTCCGCATGCGAGCCGCCACAGGTTCAGCGCCATTGCGGCCATGACCATGGAAAGGGCGGCAACTACCGCGATGTTCAGCATGAGAAGATCTCCCGCAGTGGTGTTTCGTAACGTTCCTTGATGTTACGGACGAGCGCCGGTGCATCTTCCAGGTCGAGCCCATGGACCAAGAGAACCCAGCGCTTACGGTCGATGTCGACGGAGACCGTACCGGGCGTAAGCGAGATCATGCTGCCAAGCAGCGTCGCCACGAATGTGTCGCGGAGGTCGAGCGGCACCTCAATGAAGGACGGGCGTAGGCGATCAAGCGGGCCGATTACGCGCCGTGCGACCGCAAGATTCGCCGCCACAATATCGTAGCTGAAGGCGGCGAACAGATGCAGAGCCGTCAACGGATGCGCTAAAGTGGGTCGTTGCGGCCAGAATGCCTGCGTCAGCCTCGGAATGGTAAATGCCGCTGCGAGGCCGAGAAGGACATGGCCGGCGCTGATGGTCTGCGCGAGCATCAGCCACAATGCCAACACTACAATACTGAGAACTGGGTACGGCAACAGGAGCCGAAAGGCGTTCATGGGCGGTCCTTTCGTTCGATGTGGCGATCGTAGCCAAGCACGCTCTGGATGTATAGTTGCGGCGAACCGAGCTGTTGCGCCGTGGCCTGCGCATATTTGGCGATCGGAGCTGCCAACACCGCAACGGTGATGCTGGCGAGCAGCAAGAGACCCACCGCTACACCACTCAGTCCCACTTGTGATTTTTCCTCGGTAGGCCCGGCATCGCCGGGCTCCCAGAACAACGTGCTCGCCGCCCGCGCCAGGACGAGCGCGGGCAACAAGCTGGACAGAAGCAGCGCCACCCAGACGGCGGCCGCCATCGGCGTGAACATGAGCGCTTGCATGATCATGATCTTGCCGATGAACCCGGAGAACGGCGGCGCACCGCAGATAGTGACCGAGAGAAGGAGGTAAGCACCGCCCAATACCACAGCGTTGCTCGGAGCGGGGCCAGGGCCGAGGAGATCCCCGGCTTTACCGCGCAGCACAGCGATGTGGCCGGCGAGCAGGAAAAAGGCGGCCGATACCAAAGTGGTATGGACCAGATAATAGAGTCCCGCCGCGATGGCCTCCCGCGCATCCACCGCGACAGCGCAGAGTAGTGTGCCGGTGGAGACGAGGACGAGGTTGGCGACAATGCCAGCAAGCCGCTGCGCGGCAAGTGCACCGATCGTGCCGGCGATGATCGTCGCGATCGCCAGCGGCGTCAGCCATGGCTGAAGCAGATCGGACGTGAGTGGCGCGGCTGAGAAGCCGGTCTCGGCCACGCGGAGAATGGCATAGACGCCGACCTTGGTCATGATGGCGAACAACGCGGCGGCCGGTGCAGTTGCCGCACTGTAAACATGCGGCAGCCAGAATGAGAGCGGAAGCAGCGCTGCCTTCAAAGCGAAGACTGACAGCAACAAGGCCGCTGCGGCGCGAACCAGTCCCTGATCGGCGGTGTCCATGCCTGGCAGCAGCTGCGCCACATCCGCAAGATTCAAGGTTCCCAGCGTGCCGTAGAGCAGGGCAAGCCCGACCAGGAATAGCGCGGAGCCCACCAGGTTCAGTACCACGTAAGCAATGCCGGCGCGTGATCGTGCAAGACCGTTGCCGTGCATCAAAAGGCAGTAGGAGGCAAGCAGCAGCACCTCGAAGAACACGAACAGGTTGAATAGATCCCCCGTCAGGAATGCACCGTTGATCCCGGCGAGCTGCAACTGGAATAATGGATGGAAATGACTGCCCGCAGCGTCGTCGCGATCGGCCGCGTAAAGGAGCACCGGGAGCGCCAGTACGGCGCACAACAGCATCATGAGAGCGCCAAGACGATCAAGCACCAGTGCGATCCCGAACGGTGCGCGCCAACCTCCCAGCGAGTAAACGTCAACGCCGCCATGGCTCGCCCGGTGCAGCAGATACGCAGCGATGGGAATCATGATGAGCGCGACAAGCAGTGAAACCAGGCGCTGCGCCTGGATGGTCGAGCGAGGCAGGGCCAGACAAGCGATCGCGGCGGCGAGCGGCAGCACGATGGGAAGTATCATCATGTGCATTATAACTGATCCGTTTCCGCATCCACGTGATCGCTGCCGCTTTCACCTTTTGCCCGCAATGCAAGCGCCACCAGATAAGCCGTCATGCCGAAGCCGATCACGATGGCAGTCAGTACCAGAGCTTGGGGAAGCGGATCGGTGTGATGCTCGATCCCTGCAACGATGAGCAGCGGTGCGTTGGCGAGAACGCGACCGCTCACGAACAGCAACAGATTGACCGCATAGGACAGGAGGGCAAGGCCGAGGATCACCGAAAAGGTGCGCTCCCTCAACAGAAGGTAGACGCCCGTGGACGTGAGAATCCCGATGCCGGTCGCGAGTTCCATGATGTCTATCCGTCTTTGACGTTCGCGCCACCCAGCTCGCGCCGGCTTAGACTCCCGAGCTCGGTGAGCACCAGCAGCGTGGCCGCCACGACCACAACGTACACGCCTATGTCGAATACCATCGCCGAGCCTAGCCCGACGTCTCCAATGAGCGGAAGATCGACGTGGCGGTGCGTGCTCGTGAGGAACGACGCACCAAATGCCCAGCTTGCTGCGCCGGCTCCTGCCGCGATCGCAAGCCCGGCAGCGAGCAGGTTGCAGGGCACGAAGCGCAGCCGAGGGGCGGCGAAATCGATTCCGCTCGCGACATATTGCAGGATCAAAGCAACGGCAGTGACTAGCCCGGCGATGAAGCCGCCGCCTGGCAAATTGTGCCCTCTGAGCAGGAGGTAGAGCGAGACCACAAGCGTGAGCGGCAGCAGCGGTTGGACCAGCATCGCCAGCATGATCGGACGCCGATCCGCATCCGACGCTGCCCGTGCGGCGTGCGGGACTAGGCGAAGCCCGGCGAGGAGAGCTTGCAGGCCGAGCGCGGCCATGGCGAGCACGGTGATCTCGCCGAGCGTATCGAAGCCGCGGAAGTCAACCAGGATCACATTGACGACATTCGTCCCTCCGCCGCCGGAGACGGCATTGTCGAGATAGAACGTCGATATGGTCTTGAAGGGCCGAGTGAGCATGGCATAGGTCAATGCCGTTACACCGCTGCCGGCGATAACAGCGATCCCCATGTCGCGCGCGCGGCGCAGCCTTGACGGTGTGTCTGCGCCGTTTGCCGGAAGGAAGCGTAGGGCCAGGAGCAGCAGCGCGATCGTCGCCACCTCGACCGAGAGCTGCGTCAGCGCCAGGTCCGGTGCCGAGAAGAGCACGAAAGTCATCGAGACGACGAGGCCGACCACGCTTAACAAGATGATCGCCAGGATGCGTTGGCGATGGAGTGCCGCAGCTCCAAAACTGCCGAAGGCGAGCGCCATCAGGCCGGCGAGTGTCACCGCGCTCGCGGGTGTGCCGGAATGCGTTTCCGGCGGGCCTAGCGTCGGGCTGGTCCAATAGGCCCACGCCGACAGTGACAAGGCGAAGACCAAAAACCCCGCTATGTAGCGCTGCAAGGAACGATTGTCCCACACCGCCACGGCCCGGGCGGCCTCCCGGGTCGTCCAGCGATATACGCGCTCGAACGCCACCGCAGTCGGCAGCCTGGGAACGTAGCGCTCGTGCAGCGTGAACAGGAATCGTCGGTTAAGATAATAGATGATGCCAGCGACGAAGGCGGCAATGCTCATCGCCAAAGGCGGAGTGAAGCCATGCCAAAGAGCCAGAGTGTAGTCGGGAACTCGACCCGGCAAGACCGCGCCTGCTGCGGCATGGAGCAGTGGGCCAACTGACCATTGGGGCACGATGCCGACAACGACGCAAAGTAGGACAAGAATGTCGATCGGAAGGCGCATCCAGCGCACCGGCTCGTGCGGCGAGCGGGGCAGGTCAACCGGCTCGCCATTGAAGAATACGTCGTGGACGAAGCGGATCGAATAAGCAACTGTCAGCGCGGCAGCAGCGGTCGCAAAGATCGGCAACAGACCGATCTCCGGCGGAGAATGCTCGATGGTCTCGGCGAAGAACATCTCCTTGCTGAGGAATCCGTTCAGCAGAGGTGCGCCCGCCATCGATCCCGCCGCGACAATCCCGAGCATCGCGGTGTACGGCATGTATTTGAACAGGCCATTGATGCGACGCATGTCCCGCGTGCCGCATTCGTGATCGATGATACCGGCGGCCATGAACAGCGACGCTTTGAATACCGCGTGATTGATGATGTGGAACACGCCTGCGACGGCACTTAACGGTGTATCGAGGCCGAACAGCAGTGTAATCAGCCCCAGGTGGCTGACCGTGGAGTAGGCGAGCAAGCCTTTGAAATCGTGTTTCAGCATCGCCAGATAGGCACCGTACACCAGCGTTACCGCCCCTGTGATGCCGACCAGCCCAAACCACAGGTCCGTGCCTGATAGTGCCGGATAGAGGCGCGCCAGCAGGAATACGCCTGCCTTCACCATAGTTGCCGAATGCAGATATGCACTCACCGGTGTCGGTGCAGCCATCGCGTTCGGCAGCCAGAAGTGAAACGGAAATTGCGCTGACTTGGTGAACGCGCCGATCAAAATTAATATCAGCGTCAGGGGATAAAGCGGATGGACCCGTATCTCTGAGCCGCGCGCCAGCACATCCGAGAGCTCAAAACTTCCGGCGATGTGGCCGAGCAGCAGGAGCCCGGCCAGCAGCGCAAGACCGCCGCCGCCAGTCACCGCGAGTGCCATGCGCGCAGCTATGCGCGCGTCATGCGCTTCGTATTTGTACGCAATGAGAAGGAAAGAGGTGAAGCTGGTGATCTCCCAGAACACCAGCATCAGCAGGAGGTTCTCGGACAGGACCACCCCCAGCATGCCGCCAGCGAAGGCAAGCAGAAGTGCGAAGAGGCGCCCGAGCCGATCGGTTTGCGGCATGTAATAAGCGCTATAGAGCACGACCAGCAGGCCGATGCCGAGGATCAGCAGCCCGAACAGAAGTCCGAGACCGTCAAGACGAAACGCGACGTTGAGCCCCCATTCGGGCAGCCACGCCCAGGTGGCCACCGCGACAGTTCCGGACATGACTCCGTAGGCCGATGGTGCAAGCAGAACGAGTCCCGCCAGCATCGTGGTGGCCGTGAACCACGACGCGTGAGCACGCCCGAGCCTGGCCGCAGCTGGCACAACCGGGACAGCAGCAAACATGAACAGCACGGCAATGAGCAGGAGAGAGGAGGCCATAGCACATCATGCCATCAAAGGTCGCTGCTCGGAATCAAGACCGCCGCCTTACGGATGGGATACATGGCCGCATCGAACTTTCGATCGCCGTGCCCAGATGCCGATCAGACGCGTCCCACGGTTGGGTAATGAGATTTCGTTGGCACTAAGATCGGGCCAGCAGAGCAATCGCACTTGATCCGCATCATGGCAGCTAAGGCTGAAGGAGGGCAATCAAGGCTACTCTTCAGGGCTGGCTGCGACCAATTCTCGCAGCCCGAACTCGGCTATCGAAAACGTTGCAGTTCACAAACTTTCTCTGACATCGATCCTCGCCGGATTGCGTGCGCTTGACCTGATTCGTTCAGAGTTGAAGGAGGAGATCACATGACGCTCACACAGGGTCGCTTCATCAGCTACGAATACGACAGGATGATCGTCCTATTCTCGATGCTTGCCGGTGAAAAGGAGATCTCCTGCGCGATCTCGACCTCCGCTATGGATGAACTGGAAAGCCGAAGCCTGGCGCGATTGCAGCCGGATCAGCGCGAGGCGCAGTTCATGCGGCTGCGCGATCGAATCGAGGCGTGCGCCGTCAGCAAATATATGGCATCTGAGTTGGAGGGAACGCCGCCCGGCATCGTCCTACGCAGCATCGATTTTCGAAAGCCGCGATAGAACGACGATGCTTCCGAATCCGATTATCCAGGGTGACAGGGACAGTCCAACGCCGAGCGAACTAGTCGCAACATCGTACCACGTCGCCCTTGGCCAAGTCTTGATGATCGACCATCCGACGATCGATCGTCACTCATGGCGGCGAGCGCAAGAAGCCGCTGCGATGTGCCGCAGTGCCGCAGCAGGATTGCCGTGCCCATTAATCAGGTGCGCTTGACAGCCAAATTGCAAGCCTCCTACGTTTAGGACATTTTCGAATGCTGTAGTTCAAACGATTTGTGACGAAATAGTTGCAGCAACGCTTCATACGCTACCGTACATGGCAGCGCGCTGCTGCGGTTAGACGGACTTCGCGAGCTGGTCAGGCTGTCAAGGTTGCGCTCTCAGGCACAGCCCAGAAGTTGTCTGACGTCGATTGTGATCATACACCCAATAGGTTTGTTGTGGGGCGAGGCGCTCTTCTGACGATGTACAAGAAGAATGGGGCAATCGTGTTCCGATGCTGGTGGCTTGCCTCTAGAACCGGACGAAGTTGCCGAGAGCACCGCGCGAAACCGCAATTCGAAAGCCGGAGTGGCGCAGACGGTGCGTTCCTAGCTGCAACCGTTGGTGCGTTCCAACGGAAGGGCGGCCGATAAGAAGATGCCGGCCGATGCTTGTCTCTGCGCTCGCTGTTATTGGACTTCAATGAACGATCCTCGCGGCAACTTCCGGCTGACCCATTGCGATCAGGTACTTTCTGCACGATTGCCTCCATAGAAGGTTGAGGATTAATTGCATAATTCGGTCTCCGCACTCCGTGAATGGGGGCAACTATCCTTTCGAGAGCATCTGTAACGCACGATGAGTCTTAAACTATGTCGATCGTTCACTCAGCACCTGGTTGTGTGTGCAAGAGAGCACTGATGGCATTGCGCCCGCAGCGGCCCGTGCTTTTGGTCCTTTCCATCGATCTACCTCTGTGCGCCGCGCTGGCTGACCGTCACAGAGATCAGGCGCCAATGATCAGGCGCGAGAGCGAATGCGAAGAACGCAGGAAGCTCATCTGTAAGTGCGGCGAGCAAACATCTAGCTCTAGTATAGGAATTTCGCGTTCCGGCTGTTCCTTGCTGCGTTTCTGATGTTTGTCCGGAATCGTACAGTTGTAATGATCGTTGGGCGCTAGGCATTGCGCGTTGCGCGGTGCGCGCATCCGCATCACGACTTGAGCTCAAATCAGATCGTGGCGTTGACGTTGAGCACTGGAGGTTAGCAGCCGATCGGCGCCGGTTGACCGCACTGATCTAAGAGCAATGTGTCACAAAACGGCGGCAACGCATTGCCTGCCGTTCTGGGTCCGAAGCAAGGGCAGACCGTCTTCTCCTCCTGCGGCTAACCTTGACGATTATGCCGAGCCACCCGGCGGCCTTGCATATCTGCACGGGCTGTGTCGGCCAAACACCGTCCATGGCTCGGTTATCGCTTTCAGGTCCGGAGAAAAGGCTTCCGAGATGAGCAATCGTTCATGTCAGCATGTGAGCCGTCGAATCCGTCATAGAGTACCGTATCGGACAGTCAGCCGGAACGCGGATGCTATCCGTGCCTTATGTTAAGGCGAAGTGTGTGCCCGCCCCCGTAAGCAGCTGGGCCGGTGCTCACTCAAACCACAGAGATGAGTTGATGATGCGCTCAAACTGGTATGTCCTTGTAGAAAGCCTGACGAGGAAAGCAGCTGCCGAAATAGGCATAGGATGTGTAGTGCGCCGCAAGTCGATCTTTGCGCCGCGACAGCGCATACGTGAGAAGCACATGCATCATATCAGGCGAACTTGGCGCATCAGCGAGCCCTCCGCGGAGCGCGGTGTCTGATGGAACAGGTTCTGCAAGACTCCACGTTCACGACCAGCCAAATCGCCCTTCGCCTCGGCGTCGCACTGCTGCTAGGCTTGATCCTAGGACTTGATCGCGAACTGCGCAGAATTTCTGCGGGGCTGCGCACTCATGCGTTAGTCTGCACCAGTGCATCAGTGATCACGATATCCGCCTTGGATCTTTACGGAAACGTCAGGGCGCACGGCGGAGACGCCGATCCTTTGCGCGTAATCCAAGGTCTCGCCCAGGCAATAGGATTCATCGCAGCAGGAGCAATCTTTGTCAGTCGCGGAACCGTTCAGAATCTCACTACGGCGGCGAATGTGTGGCTCACCACTGGCGTAGGCATCGCGGCCGGCGCGGGGCAGTATCGTCTTGCGGTGATAACCACGGCAATTGGAGTACTGGTTGTGACGGCCATGCGCGTGCTGGAGCGCTTTGTCCCCAGAACAAGGAGTGATGACGAGCGTCGGTAAACTGAAGATTCACGATGCGGCGGTCCCACCTCGGATTCGCGGCGACGATGTCGTTCGGCTTCGAGCGTATCGCCGGCACCTCCGTCGAATAGTCGACATTGAAGGTAACTGCGCCGATGATGGCCGAACTCTCCCTGCTCCGGCTTTTTGGAGTGGGTTTTCGATGAAGTAGCTTAGAGGGAGAACCATCTGCGCCGGTCCCGAGCCCTCGCGAGATGAGACAATGAACGCCGGCTTCGCGTGACCGGATCAAGCTCTGCAGGATGCAACCTGCTGGTACATGCTGGCGCTGCCGAGTCGCATTGCTGATCAAACGACATGCGGGGCAAACTCATTCCACCAGCATGCCAGAGTGAATCTCTGCTGCGGGCCTACTGAATGGAAGTGCGCTTCTCGCGAGGCTGCAACTCTTTGTTCTCTGGAGGGAGCTCCATCGCCGCGAGACGCTCAGCGCAGCGTTCTGCAGCGGCGGTGACCGGCTTGTCCAAGCCAGGCAACGTGGCCCAGCCTCCCTCTTCGATGAAATCATCACGCCGCCAAGAATCCGTTTTCTTTAGTGCCGCGAGCTGAGCGCGCGCATCGGAGGCGTCGACGAAACGCTGAACGCAAACGTTTGCCGCCAGTTCAGCGCGTGCATCTTGAACGGCTTTGCCGACCATCTGCCTCGACGTCGCTCCGGTCACCCAGCCGCCCCACGTGAAACCAATGACCAGCGCGACGAGTACAGAGGCCACGCAGCTCCAGAATAGGGCTGCTTTTGAAGGGCGATACTCTCTCCAACGCTGCTGCAGTGATTGGTAGCCAGCCATATGCTTTTGACCTCCCTCGCTACTGGATCGGTCCTCGTCTGTTTCTTGATGCCTCTTCTATCGACAGACACGTAACCTCTCGGCAGCATAACTCCGATCGCTAAAGAAAGGTCTAGCCTTGTGCGGATAGATCGTCCGCTAGTGTACGCACTGTCACGTCCAACTTAGCCCCAAGCGGAGGGCGGCCGCTGGGCAAGAGAACGCCGGCTAAGAACCTGCATGGCTCGGCTGGTATCCCCAGAGCACAACGGCGGGCTTTCTGATTCGGGATGAGCACTGAGGCCGGTAGACCCGCAGCCGCCAGAGCTCGTCGGACATATCGACGCTCCCACGCATCCGATCCGGCGGCTCGTGCGTTGACCATTTGGTGACCATGTATGAGCTTGGTGATCGTGTATAGGCCGCCGCTCTAGATCAGGCCGAGCCGCGGGGCTGGACAAGTAGATGCTGCAACTCGCCTCCAGTCTCATTGTCGTAGCAGTCCTGGCGTTCTTGCCGTCCCCGGTTTTTGCGCAGGCCACAAAGAGCGCTGCCCTCCTGGAGATCGAGAGGGCGATAGGGCCGGCGACAACCGAGTACATTCGCGACGGTTTTAAGGAGGCACGTGAACGCAACGCAGGGCTTATCGTCCTCCGACTAAACACACCGGGAGGTCTGGCTTTGGCCATGCGTGACGTCATCGGAGAAATACTCGAATCGCCTATCCCCATAATCGCTTACGTAAGTCCAAGCGGCGCACGGGCTGCCAGTGCTGGCACCTATATCGTCTATGCAAGCCATCTCGCCGCGATGGCTCCCAGCACGCACCTCGGGGCAGCCACGCCTGTCCAGCTGGGCGGCGGATTGGGACGCCGAGAGGACGGGAAAGAAGGTGAGAACCCATCACCATCCGCCGCCGAGGCGAAGGCCATCAATGACGCGGTCGCATACATCCGCGGACTGGCGGAACTTCGAGGGCGGAATGCCGATTGGGCCGAGAAAGCGGTCCGGCAAGCAGCGACTCTCACAGCCTCTAATGCGCGTGCGGAGCGCGTGATCGAGATCATTGCGCCGGATGTATCTGATCTGCTGGCGCAGGCTAATGGCCGGTCTGTGCGAGTCAAGGATGAAGAGCAAAGGCTCGACACCAGCGGAATGACTATCACGCCGATCAAGGCGAATTGGCGGATCCGTTTTCTCGAGACGATTACCGATCCAAACATCGCGTACATTCTGATGCTGATCGGACTCTACGGATTGCTGTTCGAGTTCATCAGTCCGGGCGCGGTATTTCCGGGTGTGATCGGCGGAATCGCCCTGTTGGTCGGGCTGTATGCATTGAATCTTCTGCCGATCAACTACGCCGGTGCCGGCTTGTTGCTGCTCGGCATCGCGCTCATGATCGCAGAGGCATTTCTTCCCTCCTTTGGTGTGCTTGGGTTGGGAGGCATCGCCGCGTTCGCAGTTGGCTCGTTGTTTTTGTTCCGTGGCGCAGGACCCGGCTTCCATCTATCATGGCCGGTCGTCGCCACGGCCACAGCGGCCAGCGCGGGATTTCTGGTGATTGCGCTGTCTGCGGTCTGGCGAGCACATCGACGTACCGTCACGACCGGCGACGCGGCTCTGCTTGGCAGCACCGGACAGGTCTTGTCCTGGGCGAACGGGGAAGGGGATGTCGAGGTGAGCGGCGAGCGTTGGCGCGCGAGATCGGCCGCTCAGCTCAGCCCCGGTCAGCGCGTGCGCGTCGTGGAACGACGAAATCTCACCGTGTTTATCGAGCCCGAATCGAACATTACGTCAAAGCCTTAAGGAGTATGCCATGCCTACATTCCTAGCAGATATCCTGCCCTATGCGGTGGTCGTGGCCGTCATCTTGGCGGTTCTCTTGTCTGCGATCCGCATTCTACGGGAGTATGAGCGCGCCGTCGTCTTTACCTTTGGCCGCTTCTCCGGCGTGAAGGGTCCAGGCCTCATCATCTTGATACCGATCGTCCAGCAGCTTGTCCGAGTCGATCTTCGTACCCTCGTGCTCGACGTTCCAAGCCAGGATGTAATCTCTCGCGATAACGTCTCCGTCAAGGTGAATGCCGTGATCTATTTCAGGGTGATTGACGCCGACAAGGCAGTTATTCAAGTCGAAAACTTCATGGCCGCGACGAGTCAACTTGCCCAAACAACGCTTCGATCAGTTCTTGGCAAACACGAGCTCGACGAGATGTTGGCGGAACGGGATAGACTGAATCGTGATATCCAAGGAATTCTAGACAACCAGACCGATGGATGGGGCATCAAAGTCGCCAACGTTGAAATCAAGCACGTAGACATTGATGAGAGCATGGTGCGCGCGATTGCGCGCCAGGCAGAGGCCGAGCGGTACCGCCGCGCCAGGATTATAGGTGCTGAAGGAGAACAGCAGGCCGCGGCGAAGCTTGTCGAGGCCGGAGACATGCTCGCGACAAGGCCGGAGGCCATGCAGCTAAGATACCTCTCAACACTGCAGGACATCGCAGGTGAAAACAATTCAACAATTGTGTTTCCCCTGCCGGACTTTCTGCAGAACCTTGTCACACAGTCGCGAGGTCAGCGTGACACGGCGGCTCGCCGGCCACGAGCGGAAGCCGCATGACGGTGATCACACTTGTCGTGGGTAGCAACCGGTGGTTCAAGGTAGACACGGTGGCGCTTTCTTGAGAGCGACATCGGAGCCGACAAGTTGCAGGCTAACTGAGTGTTGGCAGATGGAAGGTGCGGCGCGAGCAAGCGTGTCGGCATGCGTGACCCTAAATCTCTTTCATGATCTGTGCGTATGAAATCAGGGCGAACAGGGCAGTGCCACCGATAGCGTTGCCGAGCAGGACCGGCACTGTGAAATCGGTGATCATCGTCCAAACTCCCAATTGACCATTTGTTACGAGCAGAAAGGCCTCTACGCTGCCCGCAACGATATGGGTGAAACCGCCGAGGGCGATCAAGTAGGTCATCAGGGTGATGACATGGAACTGCGCGCCATTTGCGCTTGGTATCAGCCACACCATGGCCGCGATCAGGAAGCCGGCGGAGATGGCCTTGAAAAACATCTCGCTCCAGTCGTTTTCCATCATATGGCGGCTAATGTCGATCATATCCGCGCGCAGCTCCGGTGCGATTACGGGTGTAAACGTGCAAAAGCCAGCGGCGAACAGAGTTCCGGTTATATTCGCCACAAGAACGATCCCCCACATTCGAACCAATCGAGCTGCGTTTACAAAGGTCAACTCCGCCATCACCGGGAGCACGACCGTGATTGTGTTTTCGGTAAAAAGCTGCTGACGTGCCAGCACAACCATCAGAAAGCCGACAGAGTAGCCAAAGCTGCTGACGAGAGGCCGCCACGTCTCATCCGGCAAATGCATCTGCAACAGCGCTTGGGCGAGCAGCGAAAAGCTGATTGATAGACCCGCTGCTACCCCCGACCACCACAGGGATGTGATCGGCCGCACCATTTCCTCCTCGCCGTGCTTGCGCACGATTTCATAGATGACGGGCGTGCGCGGACTCGATCGTTCCTCAATATCCTCGATTTCACGCCGCCTGATGTGATCGTTGGAGCCATCTCTTGCGCTTTGCGATCGGCGCGGCGGGCGAGAATCAACCATCGTTCGTCCTCCTCAAGAATGGATGTGCGACCGTACTCGGTCGCGATGGCGCCCAAGACAAGCCGTCCTAGCGGAGTCGCGGCGTACTCCTTCCGCTTAGATGTCTGCGGGTTGTCGCGCTTAGAGGTCTTCGCATCTGAGACCGCCGCAACTCTGTGGGCCCACCGTGAGGACCACCAATGGCGGAGAAGGAGTCCAACCTCCAACATTACTTCACTTCGTCCCAACAGACCTCCCTCCGCCAGCGCGCACGAAATCCGTCATACGCGGTGGAACGGTTGATGGCCGCTGAGTTTAACCGCTGATCTCTGAGCGGCAATCGCCTGGGCGCTTCATGTTGCACGGAGCGGTCGGTCTTGCCTACACAATCGCAGATGGGGGACGTGAGGTCCTCCGCAGGTATACGCACTGCGCCAGACGCTACGGGTCGAATCGGGAACGCGTCAGCAATTTCAACTCGAAAGGAGTAGGTCATGACATCCTGGCTAGCCGGTACGGGGACAGTTGCAGTCTGCGCGATGCTCGCGATGGTCCAAAATGTAAGCGCCGCAACTACTGCAAAGGCGACGTTCATCGGTTCGAAAGGGGACAAGATTGGGACAGCAGTGCTGATGCAAACGCCCAATGGCGTTCTGGTTCAGGCTGACGTGGGCGGCGTACCGCCAGGCGAGCATGCGTTCCACATCCATGAGGTGGGGCGATGCGACCCGTCCACTCAGTTCAAACCTGCGGGCGATCATTTCGCGCCACGCGGCAAGAAACACGGATTTCGAAGCGCAGATGGTCCCCACGCCGGGGATATGCCTAACCAATACGTTGAGTGGGATGGGCGTCTCAAGGCCGATTTGATCAATCCTTATGTGACCCTCGACGAGGGCGAAGCGTCGCTCCTCGATGAAGACGGATCAGCACTCGTCATTCATGCAAAGGGTGACGACTATCACAGTCAGCCGTCCGGCCAGGCGGGCGATCGGATCGCATGCGCCGTCGTTCAGCGATAACAGAGACAGTAGGTGCTGCGCCAGTCGGGGCGTGCATTGCACGCTTGCAGACGGTTACGGGTACGCTCGCGAACCAATCGAACGGGTATCGGTAGCTGCCATGTCCAAGATGGGGAACCTTCGTGGTGCCATTCCGTTGGGGCAGCACCGAGCTGCGAGTGGGAGTGACTCCAACAGGCAGCCGAAGCATTATGAGGCCAGATTCTCGAGCAAGTGGATGGAGCCGGCGGCCTCGCGTGTGGATCGATTCCGACGGCGACCAGGATTGAATGGCGGAGGTCCGTGCTCTAGGCGTCCTTGTCCCGCGATACCGCCATGTATCCGTCGTATGCGGTGGGCTGGCCCCACGGGAGCAAGGGTCAGGTGAGAAAGGCATCGAGTGCGAGCTATGCCCTTGGCCCCGCGCGAAAGATCCTGGCAGGACGTCAGTGGTTCGATGGATCGCAAGGGACACCATCGTCTGCTCGCCATTGCGCTAGCAGGAATGGGCCCGCCGCTTTTCATCGCCATCGAGGCGAGCCCTCTTGCGACGCTCGGTCCGCTGACCGGCCACATGAGCCGACATATCCTGCTTATGAACGTGCTGGCTCCACTGCTGGCGTTGAGCATGCAGGCGGCTAGCCGTACGGCAAGCGGCGTTCCGTCTGTTCAACCAATCGCAGTTGCATCGATCGCTCAGGTCGCTGCATTATGGGCAGCGCACGCGCCAGCCATCTTGAACATCACAATGGCCGTTCCCGCCGCGCACGTGCTTGTTCAAACCTTCCTTTTTGTGACGTCACTGTGGTTCTGGTGGACGTTGTTTGCACAAAGCCGTCAGCAGCTTTGGCGCTCTATTTTCGCGCTGCTGATCACAGGCAAGCTCTTTTGCCTTCTCGGAGTGCTGCTTGTGTTCGCGCCGCGCGAGCTCTATCGGAGCGGCTTTCATTCGGGCGTTTCGCACGAAGGTCTCTCCTCTCTGGCCGATCAGCAAGTGGCTGGGCTGCTCATGCTGATTGCATGCCCGCTCAGCTACGTGCTGGCGGCAACCGCGCTTGCGGCGCGATGGTTGCGAGCATTGGCCGCCGACGGCGAAAGTTCGGATCCGCGACCGGCCGGATGCAACCCGGGTTGAACCAACATGGCGGACGGGAGACTGTGGCATCTCAAACTTGCAGCTTTTTGGATCGGCGGCACTTTGCTCACGCTCGCTGTGATCGCAGCTCTCGGCGTGGCCTCGGGGCTGTACAGTGTCGCGGCGAGTCGTGGACATTTCGCCCTGATGCGCTGGACGCTGGACTTTGCGATGCGTCGCTCCGTAGCCACTCATAGCGTTCTCATTAGGGCGCCTCCGCTCGATCGACCCGACATGGTTAGCCTCGGAGCCGGGCATTTCGACGGTGGATGCGCACCCTGTCATGGATCGCCAGGCGAGCCGAGCAATCCGACCGTCGAGCGCATGCTGCCGCCGCCTCCGTCGCTCTCACAAGCGGCCTCCAGCTGGTCCGACGCAGAGCTGTTTTGGATCGTCAAAAACGGCATCAAATATACCGGCATGCCATCATGGGTTGCCCTCGAGCGGGAGGACGAGGTGTGGGCGATGGTTGCATTCCTGCGAGCGCTGCCGGGAATGCGCGCTGACGAGTACCGAAAGTTAGCGCGCGTGGCCGCACCCGGCGAGGATCGAGCCGGAAGCGAGCTTGCTAAATTCGGGAGCGGCACAAAGGCTATCTCGGTCTGTGTGCGGTGTCATGGCAACGAGTCCCAGCCCCCATCAAGCCGTCTCGTACCGGTGCTTTCCGGGCAATCGGCCGTCTATCTCGAGGCTGCTTTGCGCCAATACGCAAACGGCTGGCGGGTCAGTGGAATTATGCAGCCTGTTACAGCTGAGCTTGGAGATGGTGCGGTTGCAAAGCTGGCTGAATATTATGCAGGTCTGGCTGCATCCCGGGTAGCGCCTCACGCCAGACCGGCGCCGGAGCAGATTGCGCGCGGAAAGTCGATCGCGACGGCCGGAATACCGTCCGAAGGCATTCCCCCTTGCCTTGCTTGTCATACCGGCGCCGCTGCAAGCTTTCCTAGGCTTGTCGGTCAACACGCACCTTACATCACAGAGCAGTTGCGGCTCTGGCAACGCGGATTGCGGAATCGCACGGCTCATGGCGCCATCATGGCTGCGATTGCGCGGCGTCTAAGCGAGCAGCAGATCGAGGATGTCGCGGCGTTCCTCGAAAGCGCAGACGTCGAAGCGACCACGAACGACAGCAGCACTCGCAATCGATTGGAGGCGCCGCCATGATCGCCGCATTCGGCGCTGCCCGACATTTAAATCTCGTGCCCGCCGGCGCCGCCGCGTGCGTGCTTGCCGCCTGTGATGGCGTGCAATCCAGTCTTGCCCCGCAGGGGCCGGAGGCAGAAAGGGTGCTTCTGCTGTTCTCGGTACTGGCTATCGGTGGCGGGATCATACTGCTTGCAGTTATCGCGCTTGTAACTATGGCGCTGTTTGCGAGCGGCGCGCGCGCCTGGCTTGCCACGGAGAAGCTGATTATCGGCGGCGGAATCGTGTTCCCAATCGCAACTCTCACCGCTGTGCTCGGCTACAGCCTCGTGGCGACCCGCGCGGCATCGAACCCTGCTGTCATTGGCGAGCCTCTCCGAATATCCGTTATCGGCGAGCAGTGGTGGTGGCGCGTGATCTATGCCGATGCCGGACGTCGCGTGGAAAGCGCTAACGAACTCCGCATACCGGTCGGACGGCCGGTCGAGATCGAGCTCTCGTCGGCCGACGTGATCCACAGCTTGTGGGTACCGAAACTCGCCGGCAAGCTCGATATGATTCCGGGGCGGAAGACCGTTCTTAACTTGGCCGCCACCACGCCGGGGGTGAGCCGCGGTCAATGCGCCGAGTATTGTGGCGGGGCGCATGCGTTCATGTCGTTCTACGTCGTAGCATTGCCCAAGGCTGAGTTTGAGAGCTGGCTCGATCGTCAGGCAGCGCCAGCCAGAGCGCCGGTGGATGCCGACCAGCGGGCAGGCCAGTTGCTGTTGCTGTCGCATGGCTGCGGCAGCTGCCATACAATCCGCGGCACCTCGGCTGTGGGTACAATCGGCCCTGACCTGACCCATGTCGGTAGCCGGATGTCGCTTGCGGCGGGGGCGCTATCGAACGACGCCGCCGCGATCGCGCGCTGGATAACCGACAACCAACACGTAAAGCCACAGAATCGAATGCCGCCCTTCGGCATTTTCACGGAGAAGGAGCTGACCTGGCTCTCTTCCTATCTCGCAGAGCTGAAATGAGCGCATGGTCGACTTCACTGAACTAAGTTTGTTCACGAATTTTGCGATCTTCTCGGTCGCAGCTTGTTTCGTCTGGGCCGCGGGTACGAGGCTGTCCAGATATGCGGACGTGATCAGCAGTCATACTGGTCTCGGTCATGCGCTGCTCGGTCTTCTCCTTCTCGGCGGCATCACCTCACTTCCGGAAATGGCCGTGAGCGTCAGCTCGGCGCTTTCAGGCAATGCAACGCTTGCGGTAAACAATATTCTCGGCGGCGTTACCATGCAGGTCGCCATTCTTGCCGTTGCCGATTTCGCCATCGGACGTCGCGCTCTGACAGCCGTGGTGCCGGATCCCATCGTCTTGTTGCAAGGTGCCCTCAACATTGTGCTGCTCTGCATCGTGCCGGTTGCGATCCTGGTCGGCGACGTTCCATTGCTCGGGGTCGGTCTCTGGGTCTGGGCGATTGCGGCGCTCGCGATCTTCAGTTTTCGCAAACTTGGAGAATCGGAGGGACGCCGTCCCTGGCAGCCCACCAAAACGGCGCCGGCCCAGGAGTTGGACGGGAAGCCCGGCGGCCAACCGAAAGCCGATCGCGATTCGACGAGGCAAGCCGCGCTGCCTGTCGTCCTCAGCAAGACGCTATTTGCCGCCGGCATCATACTCGTGGCTGGCTTTCTCATCTCGCGCACTGCAGAGGCCATCGCGGAACAGACAGGCCTGGGCTCCAGTTTTGTCGGTGCCGTGTTGGTTGCGATCTCGACGTCGCTGCCCGAGGTGAGCACGGTACTATCGGCTGCTCGCCTTGGGCACTACACCATGGCGATATCCGATATTCTCGGAACCAACCTGTTCGACGTGGGATTGCTCTTTGTGATCGATGCGGCAGCTTCGGGCGAGCCCGTCCTCAACCGTGTCGGTCCGTTTGCTGCGGTGGGCGCCATGTTGGGGATAGCAGTGACCTCGCTCTTCATCGCCGGGCTGGCAGAACGTCGCGACCGGACAGTACTACGCATGGGAGTTGATTCAGTCGCGGTCCTGCTGGTCTATTGCGGGGGTCTGGTCCTGCTTTACAGCCTGCGGACTGCATCATGATCAAGATCGCGGCCAATCAGTTCTTGTCCAATCCGGGACCACGGCCGGACGGAGAAATCGACGAGCTCAAGCAAATCTGGGCCACGCCGCGAGGCTGGCGCATGTTGACGGCAGTCAACAACACGGTCGTGGGGTTGATCTATATCGGCGCGGCGTTTCTGTTCTTCCTGCTTGCCGGTATCCTGGCGCTCGTCATGCGCGCTCAGCTTGCAGTCGGCGATACCCGGCTGGTGAGCCAGGAGCTGTACAATCAGCTCTTCACCGTGCACGGCACGACGATGATGTTTCTGTTTGCTGTTCCGGCGATCGAGGCCCTCGGCGTGCTGTTGCTGCCGCAGATGTTGGCAGCGCGCGACCTGCCGTTCCCGCGCCTGAGCGCATTCGCGATCTGGGCGTACATCATCGGCGGGCTCGTCTTCTTTTCAACCATATTCTACGACCTCGCTCCAAACGGCGGATGGTTCATGTATCCTCCTCTGACGCTCACGGAATATTCGCCAGGCGACAATGCCGATTTCTGGCTGCTGGGAATTGGCTTTATCGAGATCTCGGCGATTGCCGGCGCAGTCGAAATCGTGGTCGGCATCCTGCGGACCCGTCCGCCTGGCATGTCGCTCGACAAGATGCCGATTTTCGCGTGGTCGATGCTGATTTTCGCCGGCATGATCATCTTCGCCTTTCCCGCCGTCATTCTCGCGACGATGTTGCTCGAGATCGAGCGGTCGTTCGGCTGGCCGTTTTTTACCGCCGCGAAGGGCGGAGACCCCTTGCTGTGGCAGCACCTCTTCTGGTTCTTCGGTCATCCGGAAGTCTATATCATCTTCCTTCCGGCAGCCGGGCTCGTGTCGATGATCATACCGGCGATGGCTCGAACGCGGCTCATCGGTTACGAGCTGATCGTGGTTGCTCTGATTGCCACCGGCTTCTTCAGCTTTGGCCTGTGGGTCCATCACATGTTCACCACCGGAATCCCGGCGCTAAGCCTCAGCTTCTTCTCCGCCGCAAGCATGGCTGTGGCCATTCCATCGGGCATCCAGGTGTTCGCCTGGATCGCAACCATTGCCGCCGGCAAGGAACGATTCCGGATAACAACGGCATCGCTCTTTGTCCTCGGCTTTCTGTTCATCTTCACTGTCGGCGGTCTCACTGGAGTCATGGTTGCCGTCGTTCCGTTCGATTTCCAGGTTCACGACACTTATTTCGTGGTCGCCCATTTCCACTACGTGCTCGTCGGCGGGATGGTGTTTCCGCTGTTTGCCACCTTCTACTATTGGATACCGATGGTCAGCCGCACCATTCTTTCGGAGAGGCTTGGGCGCTTCGTTTTCTGGCTGATGTTCACAGGCTTCAATGTTGCGTTCTTTCCAATGCACATCACAGGTCTGATGGGAATGCCGCGGCGGGTATGGACCTATCCGAGCGACATGGGCTGGGACACACTCAACATGATCTCCACAGCCGGAGCCTTCGTACTCGCGGCAGGCGTCTTGCTCTTCGTTGTTGATCTCGCGTTACACTTTCGTCCGGGCGAGCGGAAGAAGGCCAATCCCTGGCAGGCAGGCACGCTCGAATGGCTGCCGAGCGACGTCTACTCGACGCGCAGCATTCCGCATGTCACGAGTCGCGAGCCGCTGTGGGACCGCCCGGACCTGCCCGACGAGATCGAGGCCGGACTTCACTATCTGCCCAATGCCCCCACGGGGAGGCGAGAAACTATCGTGACGTCGGCTATCGAAGCGGAGCCTCAATACATCATTCAGATGCCCGGTCCGAGTTGGATGCACTTTCTAGCCGCCGTGTTCACGGCGGCGTTTTTTTTGTTGCTGACCGTCAAGCTGGTCGTTCCGGCGCTGATCTGCGGTATGCTGGCGATTGCGTGCTGCCTCATTTGGGTATGGGAGCTCGATCCGGGGCCCGGGCGCGGACCGGTGGAGATCTGCGCCAGCATCCGGCTTCCGGTATACATGACGGGTCCGAGCTCCCATTCATGGTGGGCGATGGTCGTGTTGATGCTGGTCGCCGGCTCGCTCTATATCGCCTACGTCTTTTCGTATCTCTATCTATGGACCGTGTCCCCGCACGTGTGGGCATCGGAGGGCTCGCCGTCGCTTCCGTCACCCGGCTGGCCCGCAATTTCCAGCGCTCTGCTGGCGGTTGCCGTCGCTGCGGTGATGCTGGTGGATCAACGGCTGCCCGCCCCGGGATTGCGGAATTTCGGAGTGCCCGTCGGACTTTTTGCAGGTGCGGCGTGCGTGGTTATGGCAGTCGTCGTCGAGATTGCCGGTCATTGGCTATCGGGCCTCCGTCCAACCGGCAATGCGTACGCGGCCATGGTCTACATGGCAAGTGCGCTCACCGGGCAATTGGCCTTCGCGATAGCAATCATGGTAGCTTTCACGATGGCGCGCTATTTCAGCGGCCTGCTGCATGCGCAGCGCCGCGCGAGCTTCGAGAGCACGGCGCTGCTAATCTACTACACGGCCGCGCAGAGCATCGTAGGGCTGCTGCTTGTCCACGGATTTCCCCGATTGATCGGGTGACGAATGCATGGAGACGGATCCCGAGAAGAGTCGCGTCGGCCTGAGGCTCTCACGAAGCAGATCATGTTTCTGTTGGTTGGGCCAGCCGTCTGGGCGCTGCACCTGACGGCGATCTACGGCGCGCATGCCCTTCTCTGCGCGCGTGGAATTGCCGCCGATACTGCCACTGCTGTGATCATGATCGCCACCGGCGTAGCGCTCATTGTTCTGATGTCCGGCGCGGGCGCGGCATGGCTCAAGTTGCGCAGGGGTGGCGCTGAGACTGCCGCATCCTCCTTCCAGGCGAGTGTCATGAGTCTGTTGGCGGTGCTGTCCGCGATCGGCATCGCTTGGGCTGGCGCGACAGCTTTGTTTGTGACGCCGTGCGTCGCCTTGCGCTGACAAAAGGCTATGGAGAGTCCCTTTGCAGGAGCGGAAGCATTCCTCCGAGCATCGCCAGCGTGCCTGAGCGGAACTCAGCAGGATCGCCTGCGGTAGACTGCGCCGCGTCATCCTGCTCCGGTGTCACCGTCGCTGCGGAAGCGTGTCAAATCGACACGGATTGCCGCTGCATCAGCGTGCTCCGCCGTCGCATAGGGCAGGCCATAGTAGGTGGCACCTGCGTTCCACCGCTCCACGGGATGTTCGGGGAAGCCGAACGCGTAGGTTCCGCCACCGGCCTTGGAGTCTCGGGTGATCAAAACGGCTATCAGATCACCGGCACGTGTGAACACGGCATCCGAGACGTAGCCGTAGCCTTGGCCCGCCTGTAGGCGCGCATAGTCGCCGGTGACCTCTGTTACGGCAAACTCTTCCGGAAACTGTTGACCGTCGTTGCCGAAGATGCCGTACAGCGGGTGACCCGCCGGGTTGATATCGGCGATCAGCCGGCCAGGCAGTTTAGCGGCCTCCACGTGCTGCCATGGAATGCGGAACATGAACTCGCGCAGCGGCGTGCTTGGATCGCCCTCAACTATAACCGCCGTGATCTGTCCGTCCTTGCCGAGGATCAGATTGCGTACCGTGCCGAGATTATTGCCGGCTGCTGACGTGATCCGTTTGCCCAGCACTCGTGATGCCCGCCAACCCCGATACAACTTCTCCGCCGATAGCGGGACGATCTGGATCCTCTGTCGCTGCTCCTGACTTAATTCTGGCGCGCCGACTGGCTGATTCTGGGCTGCGCCGACTACCGCCGTTCCAGCGAGGAGAACTACTGTGGAAGCGAGAACGAGACTACGTATAATCATGAGTTCCCTCCTAGCCATGCTCGAGTCGAGCTTCAATCAGACACAGAATTCGCTACTGTCCCGGTGGCATGCTCGCCCGAGCTTGGCTGTGGGAGCGACCGATGCTCGCCGGGGCGGCCGCGGCTTCCGTCTATTTGCTGGATCCCTTTTCGCTTCCCGACGTTTGCTGCCGTCCGCTGTCGTCGGAAGAGACCATGGTGAACACGGTCATTGAGTGCGGCCCCAGGATCATTGTGACCGGATCTCCATCCTTGTCCTTCGCGCTTACCAGGAACGAGCCAGGCACCACCTGCACGTCTGTGAATCCCTGGTCCTTGAGCTTGTTGCGGATCTGCTGTGGCAGGCTCTGCGAACCTGCTTGCGCGCTCTGGCCGTCTGTCGCATTTTTGGCGTCGGATGCGGCGGTCTTGTCCTGAGCGTAGCTCGCCTGCGAGAAAGCGATCGACATTATTGCGGCTGCTGCGAGTCGTCCGTACATCTGTATCTCCTTTCATTGGCTTCGCTCGCCCTTGTCGACCCAACCAGAATCTTGCGCGCCTGTTTCTTCTGGCGTGCGTCGTTCGTTGCGACTGAATGGCGCACGAAGCAAGGCAATGCGCACTCAAGGAGACGCATGGTCGCGCGACCGTACATCACACTGTGCAGATGCAACGAACGCTTGGCACGCTAGCGGACCAACGTGGTGCTCCCGCCAAGAACACGACTAGCGTCCGTCGATCGCCTTCCAAAACAGGCTCTCTCCGTAATGCCTTTGCGTTCTCGCCGAGCCACGGCGAGCAATCGCCAGGTTGATCGCGGTAATCGCTTCTGGCGCACCTTGAGTGCTGGTCAGATCGAAGCTTGCGATTGGGAGATCTCATTCGATTTGATGCGCAGACCACCATCCCCGTGCAGACGGTCAATGAGTTTTGAGCGGGTCGAGCAGTGGACACCTGCGCGCCGCACGTGAGTCGCTTCGTCGTTGCGCCCTGATGCAGCTTCGGGACACATCAAGGGTAAGCACGACCGGCGCTCCGATGCGCCCGATCAGTAAGATGGTCGAATGAGCTTATAGCTGATCGTCTGCATGATGATCTTCCCACTGCGGATCACGAAGCTGTCGAAGCCGTCTTCGACCTTGTAGCGCTCCGATTCTGCTCTCCAGGCCAGAAACGCGTACTCGTCAGCCACTTTTGTTGTGGTGAACGTAAACGAAGCGTTGGGAAGCTGAAGGCCAAGGCGCTTGGCTGAGGTACGAATTGCATCGTGTCCCCGGAGCACCGCAAATTTGCACAACAGCACGATACCCGGCGCGTAGTTGTGTTGCAGGTCCTCCTCGAGCTTGGCTCCTGCGCGTAGTTTCAGGTGATCTTCAAAGACTTCTCGTGTGGTTCTTTCCGATGCTTCTGGCATGCAGCTAACTCCAAAGCAGCCAATCAGCCCTTCTGGGCAAAGCGATCAAGTCCTATAGTCAACCGACGGGCCGTCTCCACCGCGTCGGATATCACGAGGTGTTCCGGTGACGCGCAGCAGATTGATCCCGATCTCCATTGACCTGCGCAGTCTTGAGAATGCATCGCACCGCGGATCAAGATCCAAATGGCGTCTGCATTCCGTACGATAGCGTGCCAGGAATCGTAAGCACCCGTCGGTACGCACTCCCAAAACACTGTTGAGGAAGTTAATTTTCTGAAGTTGGGCGATCAGGGCACGGGACGTCTCAACGGGCAAGTCGAGCCCCCAGAGGCGGTAAGACTCGGTGTTCCTATTCGTTCGACATCAAGAACGGATAGCTGCCACAGCTCGCCCAGAAGACCGGTGCTGGCATCGACGACCTCGACACCGAGTGCGCTGCACGGACGACGGCAGAGATTGGGCGTGGCTCGTTCAAAGGATGATGGATATGGCTTTTGGACTAGGACTGATTATTGCGGCGCTAGGTCTTGTCTATCTCGGAATGCCGGATAGCGATGGCAACAGCCCGCGATTTCTCCGTTCTGGAGCGGCACGGGCTACTTACCCCGCCATCATTCTTGCCTTGTTTGGGTTCGGTGCTGCTGAGTTTGTGTTTTCGGCGATGCATTGACGCGATCTCTTGTGCCGAGAATGTCTCAGGCGTGTCCGCGTTCGAATTGGACATGAGCGGAGTGGACGAGTTTGGCCTTCTTCTTATGTGACCCGCATGAATCAATCTGAGCGATTCCGCATCAACGCGCAGAATTGTGAGCTATTGTCGGAGGAGGCGACCAGTCTTCCAGCTCGAAAGCGCTTTCGACGCATGGCACGGGCCTGGAACGCCTTAGCGAGGCAACAGGCGTGGCTGGATGGGGAGGTGGCGCCTTGTCAGCTCGAGGCTGGTGATCGGGCCGACCACGAGTAGCCACCCTGGCATGAACGTCTGACCTTTGGTTGACGTCTAAGTGGCGCACTTGTCGCGCAGTAAAGGTACGACCTGCTGCTGACAGGGGTTCGCGTCGCCTCGCTGTCGGCCGGAGATGGTTCGATAGCGCGGAACGAAGATGTGGCGAATCCATCTGCGACGTGTGATCGCAGACAACACGCAGGAACGGGGCTGTTAGCATTGCATTGCTTTGGGGAACGTCCACAGAGCAATCGAAGAGGAGTCGTCGATGAACCGAGTTTGGATAGCACTCGCAGCGACCACGCTGATTGTACCAGCGTACGCTCAAGCCCCCGCGCAACAGGAGTCCAAACAACCGCAGTCCAAAGTCGAAAGCGCATCGGAAGTACGTGTCAGCGCGGCGACAAAGGATTTCGTCGAACATGCTGCAGTTGGGAACATGTATGAAATTCAATCGAGCAGGTTAGTGCTCGACAAAGTGCACAATCGGGAGTTTCAAGATTTCGGAAAGAGAATTGTCGATGATCACACCAAATCAACTGATGAGCTCAAGTCGATCACACAGCCCGTGACTGGCCTGGAGCTTCCGACGGACCTTGACGACAAGCACAAGAAGATGATCGATCAATTGCGATCCGCGTCAGCCACTGAGTTGGCGCCGCAATTTAAGTCGCAGCAGATCCAGGCGCATCAGGATGCCATCAAGCTCTATCAGGATTTTGCCGCTCGGGGCGACAATGCGCGCCTGCGCCAGTTCGCCGAATCTACATTACCGACATTGAAGGAACACTTGCGTCTGGCCCAGGACCTGCCGGACAATCCGCAGATTGCGCAGGAGACAATGCGCGACAAGGCTGGCGCGGTGCAAGCGCAACGAAAGCCGGCCGATCAACGTCGAGCCGAATCCGCGAGCGAGGCACAAGGCGGACAGGCGAACGCTATCATCGCGCAACCGGGTGCGAACCACATGCTCGGATCGAAGCTGCGTGGTACCACCGTGTACGGTTCCAATGATTCGAATGTCGGCGAAATCAATGACATCGTGCTAACGACTGATGGCCGAGTGGCTGCAGTGGTTGTAGGGGTTGGCGGCTTTCTTGGAATTGGCGAAAAGAACGTCGCAATCCCGTTCTCCAAGATTGATATCCGTGAATCGCGTGGCTCTACAACAGGCATGGCAAGCCAGGACCGGCAGAATCAGCCCTCCGGCGGGCCTCTCGAGCCACAGCGCATCTACTTGCGCGATATGACAAAGCAGGAACTCGAACAAGCGCCCAGCTTCAAGACGGGAAGCAAATAGGGAACCCAGGTGCGCGGGCCATAGGTGATCGCAACTCTCGCCCGTGGGGCCACCTTGGGATTAGGTTGCCCCGCGGTGCCTCAGGTCTGCAGTGATTCGTCACCTGACGACCCAGCTCGCTCCTGCTACGTCCAACCTTTATGCCGCTTGTTGCAAGAGGTGCGGGACAGCACCCTCTTTGGTCGGTTTGCTGCTTTCGTGCGTTATCAAACAGAACGCGCGATAGAAAAGGACAATCCCCTGGGCCCGCAGAATCTCGACTGGCTGTTCTTTCGTCGCCTCCTGCAGGTCGCTGCGGTGGTCGGCCTTGTGGTGTTGATCTGGCAGCTGACATTCATACTGCTGCTGGTCTTCGCCTCGATTCTTGTTGCCACGCTGTTAAGCGGTCTTGCTGACGCCTTGATGCGTCATGCCTCTCTGACGCGACGCTGGGCCCTTGCCGCGGTCATTGTGGGCTTTGCCCTTCTAGCGGTCGGGTTTCTGGTGCTGTTCGGTGCCCGCCTTACGACGCAGCTGATAAACGTGTTCGAGCGCGCGCCCGGTGCGATCGATGCCGCCGGCGAGTGGATGGGCATATCGAATGCCGCGGATCGCGCGACCCAGGCACTGACACAGAGCGGCGTGCGTCACTTCTCGCAAGCGGCTACAGCCGGATACGCACTGCTTGGTGGGGTGGGACAGTTGCTGCTGGTCGTGATCGGCGCGATATATTTGACGGCGAATCCTTTGCTGTACCGCGATGGCTTTGCAAAGCTCTTCCCGATCGCTATGCAGGAGCGCATAGTTGAGACTATGGGCACAGTGGCTTCCGCACTGCGCCTATGGTTCGTCGGCCAGTCTTTGTCGATGCTACTGGTCGGCACCATGTCGGCGCTTGCCTTTTGGCTCATCGGGCTACCTATTCCCCTCGGGTTGGGTGCCATTGCCGGCGTCACGAACTTTGTCCCGATTGTGGGGCCGATACTTGGTTCGATGCCGGCGGTACTATTTGCGTTTACGATCGACATTGGAACGGTTGCCTGGGCGACCGCTGCTATCGTCCTCATCCAGCAGATCGAGGGCTACATAGGAACGCCTCTGATCCAGCGGCAGGTCGTGGCTCTTCCACCCGCGCTACTGCTGTTCTCTCTGGTTGCGCTTGGTGCTCTGTTTGGCTGGCTCGGGATCATCCTGGCGGCACCCCTGACCGTAACGGTGATGGTGCTCGTACAGAAGCTGTGGGTGCGCGGGGTCATCGGCGAAAAGGTCAACGTGGTCGGCGAAGCGGTACGGCGCCGGTGAACGGTCCCCATCAAAGCCAACGTAACTTCGCTTGAGAGCAGGACTCTCTCAGCACAGTGGGCGTAGCGGTGAGTCAATCCGGGCTTTCAGGACGGCAGTGAGCGCGAATGTTGCCGAAAAAGGAGACTTGTCGGCTCCACAGCCGAGCTGTTGCGCAATATCGACGCTGAAAGCCGAAGTTCGGTAGGCTCTGAGCCTGATTTTTTCGCATCGCGCATCAATGACAGAAGCAGCCCACAGGGGAGCGAAAATTGCAAAGTCATGTTCATTCTGCGGAGGCGGCAAGAGGTAACACACGCGAATTCCTCCGATACTGCAACGGTCCCGTCCACACGTTATCAGGGGTCCGGGTCTATCGAGGTGGGTCCAAATCACGTCATTGGCCCTCCTGGTCAGTCACCGTGTGATGGTGTCGGCGAGCTTTGGTTTAACAGGGACGAGGCCATGACGAATGCCTTGAACTCGCCGGAGATGGCGGCGGCCGCCGAGACGCCGGGAACGTTCTGGACATGAGCCGGACCGGCCTGGTCCTCGTTGAGGAGAAGATCGTCGCGTGATTTCTGGTCTGGCAAGCCGTTCAGGAGGGCTGCTGGGCCCGCTGGCTGCGCCGACCGGATCGGGTCGGCTAAGCGAGGGGCGGGCGGCTCCGATTGCGCGGAGACCATCTCTCGACGGCGCGAAAGATCTGCCATTCGTCCGGAATGCCTTTCAGGGAACAAGCGCCAAAATTCTCGAACCTGATGTCAGAGCCCGCGACCAGGTCCTTCACGGTGCGCGAAACGAGGACGTCATCGGCGCAACCGAGATCGGCGACGCGCGAAGCGATATGCACGGCGATCCCGCGCAGGTCGCCATCGGTCAGCTCAACCTCGCCTGTGTGCACGCCGATGCGCACCGGCACATCCAACCGCCGCAACGAATTGCGAATTGCGCAGGCGCAATGAATCGCCCGTGCAGGACCATCGAAAGTGGCCATAAAACCGTCGCCAAGCGTCTTAACTTCCATCCCCCGGAAGTTTGAAAGCTCCTGACGTACCGTCTTGTTGTGGGCTTCAAGGATGCTGCTCCAAGCGAGATCGCCTCGCGAGCCTGCGCGCTCCGTCGAACCGACAATGTCGGTAATCACGACGGTGGCGAGCACGCGATCGGTGACAGTTGACGACCGTGACCCCGTCAGGAATTCCTGCATCTCCGCGAGGATCCAGTCGCCGGCATCGAGGAAGAGAAGGTGGTCCGTTCCTGGATGCTCAGCCAGCCGCGCATGGGGGATGCCGGCCGCCAACTCGCGCCCGCCTTCGATGCTGATCAAGGTATCGTCCGTCAGGTGGAGAACCAGCGTCGGAACTTGAATGGAATGAAGAATTCCGGAAATGTCGATCTCACGATTCATGCGCATCAGCGCTATTGCGGCAGACGGGCTGGCGCCGAGCCGCTCGAACTTTCCCCACCAGTGCTGCAGCGCCGTGTCATCGGACTTGGAGGGGGCGAAGCTTGGCAGACTCGCGCCGCTGCCCCAGTGTTCGTCGATGTAGCTGATCAGAGCGTCGAAACCTTCGTCGTTCGCTATCCAGTGGAGGAAACGCGCAAATGCTCCATAGAGAATGAGCGAGTGGGTCCTCTCAGGATGACTGGCGGCGAAGAGTGCCGCGAGCGAGCCGCCTTCGGATATGCCGAACTGGACCGCGCGCTCGATGCCGACAGCATCCATGACAGCGCGCACGTCATCCATTCGCTCGTCCATGGCGGGCAGGTTCGCAACACGGTCCGACAAGCCGGTGCCCCGTTTATCGAACAGGATGACGCGACAAAAACTGCCTAGTTTGCTGAGCCAGCGGGCAAAGCGCGGCTCGTCCCAGTAGTTTTCGATGTGAGAGACGAATCCTGGCGCCATCACGAGGTCGCGGCCCTCGCCGAAGACCCGGTAGGCAACGTAGACGTCGCCGCTCTTGGCATAATGCGTAGTGGGCTGTCGAATACCTCCCTCGGATTGCTTCATGCGTTCCCTTGATCTCAGGCTAGCACTGCGTCCGCCCCGGGGCTGCGAACACCAATGGTGTACGCCTTCCTTGTGCCTTGGCAGAGGCCTGATTTCGTCGCAGGCTCAGCCTCGCTTCTCGCCCGAATTTTGCATGCACAGCTGGCAGCCTGACCCCAAGTCGTGCAGAAATCGGGCCGCCGCTCGAATGGACCGGGATATCGTGTTGGCCCGCCTCCTCAGAACTAGAAGGCCAGCTTCGAGTACATAGGCCTTGATCGCCCCGATCTGCGCGGGCCAGGAGTTCCGCTCGGCTTCCCACGACGGATACTCTATGAAACGCGTTTCACGCCGGGTGGCTGCCACATTCCCTTGCCGATCGGCAGAATCGAAGGCGGTTCGGTTTTCGGCCAGTACAGGCGCAGCGCCAATAGCATCGGTCCGTCTGCAGCAGGCAGCCAGTTGGCCTTTCTATCAGCGGCTGGTGATGTGTGCTGGATGAAGATCGTTAGCGCTTCATTCGCATTTGTCTTCATCGTCGGGAGCATTGAAGAATTGATCAGGTAGCGATTGATCGAATTTCTGATCAGTAGCCCGGATTTGCTGTCATACATGGTCAGGGACCAAAACGCGTTCACCGGCGGCAACCGGTCCTCCAAAAAAGTTAGCGTGTAATCATGTTTGCTGCCGTCCAATGGCTCCCCATCCTCGTCGACTTGAGTAAACAGAAAAACCGCCTCTGCGGGGTCGTTGCCGTAAAAATCGGTCTTTGCTGCGGCAGCACGCAGCAGCCAATCGCCGTCGTAGAAGGCGCTATCGCCGAAATGCGCAGCAATACGCCATCCGTTCACAACAACGTTCGCATCGGCGACAGCTCGATCGATTTTGCGGTCACCTGCTCGAATTCCCAAGGTGATCGCGAGCTTTTCTTTCAGCGAGAGATCCCAGAAGTCGAACGTCGTACCTGGCCCGACGCCCAATCTCGCAAGGTTTGCGTGAGCGTCTGCCTCGATGAATTGACTTGGCGCAAACTGCAAAGAAAATGCCAGGTGCTGAAAGAAGTTCTTCCTCAAGTGCTTCTTTCTGATCCACTGAAACTTGATGGTCGGGGCGGGTGGGGGTGCAGGTTGTTGCCTGTTCTTGGAAAGCATCTCCAATCTGTATCCGGCTTGGACTTTCCTGACATTCTCGATATCATTCGGGCTAAAGAGCTGTGTACGGTAGAATGCAATTGAAAATTGGGTGCTCGAGCGGAATACCTTCTTGATGGCGGATGGGATTTCGCCGTTCCAGCCAGGCCCAACAACCATGTAATCGCCAGCTTGGTTACCGGTGGTACGGGATCCTATGTAGCCGTAGTTGTAGAAGTTGCCATCGCGCAGCATGATCGAGTAATAGCGCTCGGTGCTAACCGCAGGAACGGAGAGGACGATCGGCTCAGCCCGCAGGTCCATCCAGACCAGCGAGCAAGCTGTATCGTTATTGGGCAGAACGACAGCCGTGTTCCTATAGGTAAAAACGCGGTCTTCATTCTTCATCCGATTGAAAGGCGCCTTGAATTGCCCCGAGCGACGGTCGACTGCGCACTCGTACATCATGGCGTAGCTCATCACGATAGGCAGACCATAGACGAACCCTGCCTGGGCGGCCGCCCTTGTCGCGAGAAAGCCGTAGCGCTCCGTCTGTGCCAATGCTGGTGCAGACTTGCAGGTGGATACGATTGCAGCCAACGCAGCAGTGTGAAAAAGCTCACGTCTGGTGAACATAGGAGGCCTCCCGCAGGTCGTTTCGCTAGCAAAGCTGCGCGAGCAGCACGGAACATTCATATAGTGCCGGTGCCCGTAACTCATGGAGCTGGGTCATTGATGAAAGTTGGTGCGAAGCTGTATTAAAAGGCATTGTCCGACGAGTCATATCAGGCCGACAGGATAGCGGTGATGCGCGAACATCGCACCTTGTCGAATATCAGCTGCAACACATCGCTGCAGAGAGAGCTCTGATGGGAGTCTCTCGACCGCATTTGAAGCTCCAGCCAGCATTTCCAACCGATGCCGGGGCGGAGCATCGCTGTTGGGTTACGTGGTGACAGGCGGCTAGCCAAGCATAGCTGGCTTGCTAACAAAAGGCGGCATCGCCAATAAGCGCAATACGCCCTCGTGTCCTGCTATGCCGGCTCTCGAGATCAATACGGTCTTCGCTCGCATACACGCGAATCCAACTCCACCAGAGTCGACGCCGCGACCTGCCTTTTCCTGCCAATCGTGGAACGCTCAGCGTGAGCTTAGTGCATATGCCACGAGCGAATCGCCGACGGGCGTCTCCATGAAGTGGTGCCCGCCCGCCATCACCACGACGTATTGACGGCCGTTCACTTCGTAGGTCATCGGCGTCGCTTGGCCCCCGGCCGGAAGCGTGTCGCTCCAGACGGTCTTTCCGCTTTCGATATCAATAGCCCGGATCAGATTGTCTGTTGTTGCAGCGATAAAGATCAAGCCTCCGGCGGTGACCACCGCCCCGCCGTTGTTGGGAGTGCCGATCCGAATGGGCAACATGGATGGAATTCCGAACGGACCATTCGTGCGGGCTTGTCCGAGTGGGCGATCCCACAGCGTCTTGCCGCTTTTCAGGTCGATGGCACGGATGCCACCATATGGCGGCTGCTTGCAAAGCAGACCAGTCCCCGGCAAACGCCAGCCCGCATTCACATTAATGGCATAGGGTGCGCCGATTTGCGGATCCCCAGCCCCCTCGGGTCCGCCGATTTCTCCCCGCGCCTGGTCGCGCGGCGTCCAACCTCTTCGATTAGCCTCGTCTCGCGGCACCAGCCGGTTGTAGTTCGGCATGTCATTGTAGTTGGCGATCAGCACACCGCGAGTGGGGTCGACAGCAATACCGCCCCAGTCGGATCCGCCATTATAGCCGGGGTACTGGATCCAGTGCGGCTCGGTGGTTGGCGGGGTAAAGATGCCGCGATAGTTCGCAAGCCGAAATTGTATCCGACACACCATCTGATCGATCGGCGACATGCCCCACATGTCACGCTCGGTCAGGTCAGCCTGGCGAAGCGTATGGTAAAGCGAAAATGGTTGGGTCTTGGCGCGTTGCTCGGGTTCGACTCCGCCCTGCGGCACTGGCCTCTCTACGATTCCGATGAGGGGCTTACCGGTGCGGCGATCGAGCACAAAGATGTCGCCGCGCTTGCTTGGCAGAACGAGCGCAGGGACAGACGTGCCATCTGTGAGTGGAAAGTCGACCAGCGACGCCTGCGATCCGAGATCGTAGTCCCAGACGTCGTTATGAACGGTCTGAAAGTGCCACACCGGTTTGCCGGTTGTGACATTAAGCGCGACGAGGGACGTCGCGAACTCCTTCTCGATTTCCGAGCGGCTGCTGCTCCAGTAATCGACCGCCGACACGCCGAGCGGAAGATAAACCAATCCGAGTTGTTCGTCGCCGGACGCCGTGGTCCACATGTTGGGCGTTCCGCGCGTATATGTCTCGCCGACTGGAGGAGGGACGCTCATGTCGGGTTTGGCCATATCCCACGCCCAGCGCAGCGCGCCGCTGACGGCGTCGTAGCCCTGAATCACTCCTGAAGGCGCATCACGCTTCTGTCCATCGAGCACCTGATGCCCTACGACGATGACCCCACGTACGACGGTCGGAGCCGACGTGATCGAAAACATGCCTGGATCATGTTCACCGATGCCGATGGTCGTATCGACCTGCCCGCCGTACCCGAAGGAAGGGCAAGGTTGACCGGTCTTGGCATCGACCGCGATAACGCGCGCGTCGAGTGTGCCCTCAATGATCCGCGTCGCGCAGAGCTCGGAGGCCTTCGCGTCAGGTACCGCGTAATAGGCAACGCCGCGGCAAGCCGCTGTATAGGGAATATTGACATCCGGTACCTGCGGGTCATAGCGCCATTCTTGCTTCCCGCTCTGTGGATCGACCGCAATGAGAATGTTCTTTGGAGTGCAGAGATAGAGCAAATCGCCGACCTTCAGCGGGGTCGTTTCTGCTCCGTAAGTGCCTCGGGTATCGTCATTTGGGAGGTCGCCGGTATGAAATGTCCAGACCTTCGTGAGATTCGCGACGTTGCTGTGGTTGATCTGGTCGAGTGGGGAATAGCGCCGCGCGCTGTTGCTGCCGCCATAGACGGGCCAGTCCGCGCCCGTTCTCAGCAGAGATGGGTCAGCCATCTTCACGTCTGGCGAAGGAACGTTCGGCTGCGCGGCCACGGCTCCATTCGATGGCGCGAACATGATGAATGCTGTTCCCAACAACAGCAGTACGCCGGCAGTTATCGTGGCCGGAACCTCGAACGCGTATCGAAAGGCGCGCAACTTCGGGGTAAGCGCCATAACGCAAATCAGAAGTAGGGCGGGTCCTACCGTCCTGGGTACCAGTGCCCAAGCGTTATTTCCGACCTCCCACCAAGCCCAGATGACTGTGAGCAGGAAAAGCAGCAGGTATAGCCAGGCCCCCTCTGCGCGGCGGCGTAAGAGCAAATAGCCCGACGCAATCAGGGCGACGCCCGCCGGCAGATAGTAAAAGGATCCGCCAAGCGCGACCAACCATCCCCCTCCTATCGCTAGGACCGCGCCGGCCACGATCATTACACTTCCTAACGCGAGGGCCCCCCAATCGGCCAGAGACTTGTCTCGGAGCATGATGACACCTCATTCCTTGGTGGCATGTCGCCCGTGGGTGTAGTCCTGAGCAGAACGGTCAGGATTCCGGTGTGAGACCTTTCACGTATTGCTCGAACGCGCTTGGGCCGCCTAACGTGTCCTCTTACGGACAGGGGTGACGCTGTCCGTCATAGCCCAGATATGTTCCCGACCGCGGATCATACGATTTGAATCGCCGCGAACAGTATGCGTCGTTTTCCAGAGCCTGGGCGCGACTGTTGGCAATAGCTCCTCCGATCGCTGCACCTGCTGCAAAGCCGCCGATAGCCGGTCCCCAGCCATAGTGCCGCTGATACCGGTATCGCCAGCCATCATAATGCCGCCCGTAATGCCAGCCACCGCCTCGCCAGCCGGCGGCCACGACATGGCCCGCATCTCTCACACCGCCTTGCGTTTGCACCGTCAGCGGAGCTGTCGACCCTGCCCCGGCGCTCAACAAGGACGCGACGAGGCCGATAGCCGCGATGCGCAAGCTGCGATTGAATTTCATGTGCTATCTCCGTTGTCGTTCACTGCATGCGACCAATTCGCAGGCGCTCAGCCGGTTGCAACCAGCGCCGGTACAGATGCGTACGGATGTGAAAAGAACGGTCAGCTCCAAGCGCGCGACTGTTGCGGCTCGTTGATATCAAGATCAAAGATGGGGCTCACCACGATAGCCGAATGGACAAGAATGGGCGGGAACGCCGCGACGATGGAGACACTGCGCTAGACTCATCTGTTCGACGATGACTTATTCACGCCATTAGTATCAGGAAAGCCCGCAGAGGCCGTCAGGAATTTCCTGACGAGACGACGCATTGAGAAGACCATTAAGAGTGCGAGAATACGATTAAACTAGGAGAGGTATAGATCGAGTACTATGATTTCTACCATCGCACTGGCAATTCTAGTCATCATCATGGCGCTCATCTATATCGCCGGACAGACCTATTGTGACGCTTCCACCCGTTGGCGAATCAATCCTGCGCAGCTGTTCTACTCGCGGATAGTTCTGATCTGCTTAGGTTTTGGAGTGGCCGCGCTGCTAAACTCATTCCCGAACTAACCAACGGCTGGCTTCGATTCTCAAAAAAGAGGAGCGGCCACGCCGACGTCCTTGATCGTCCCATGGCCGAGGTCAATTCTTCGGCAAATGCTCAAGCCAGCCCTGTGACACACCGTAGCGTACGATGTCGGCCCGCGTAAACAGTCCGAGTTTTTCTACAGCCCGGGATTTGTGCGTTTCGACCGTCTTGATACTGACATCGAGGCGCGCGGCGATTTCCTTGTTACTAAACCCCTGGGCGATGGAACGCAGGACGTCGGTCTCGCGGGGCGTCAGTTCGAGCTGAGCAGCTCTACCCGGTGAAAGATGTTCCCCGGAGCCGGAGGGGAGAGCTTTCTCGGCAATAGCAGGATCAAGGTAAAGCCCACCACCGGCGACCGCGCGGATCGCGCGCACCAGTTCGTCCGCAGCCGAGCGCTTCAGAAGGTAGCCGCGCGCTCCGGCCTGCATCATCGGCTGTACGTAGGCACGGTCCTCATGCACCGTCAGGGCCAATAGCCGAACATTCGGGAAATCAGCCGAGATTCTTCGGGTGAGTTCGATCCCGCCGAGACCCGGTAGCGAGATGTCCAGGACAGCGATATCGGGCTTCGCCTGACTGATGATCTCTATTGCAGCTTGCCCGTCAGTCGCTTCGCCCACAATCATGATGTCCTCGACCGGTTCGAGCAGCGCCTTCATGCCGGCCAGCACCAGCGGATGATCATCAGTCAGGGTAATGCGGATAGAGTTCACGGGTCGGATTCCCTTCCACCCAGCGGCACCATCATGAAAAGCGTCGTACCGTGCGTCGGCAGAGACTCGATGGTGAGCGATCCTCCCAACAGCGCCAACCGTTCTTCTATAACAGACAGGCCGAGCTTTGAATTCCTAAGTTCAAGACGCCCCAGCTCCTGCGTGTCAAAGCCACAGCCGTCATCTTCAACTATGATCCGGAGCTCGTGGTTCCGACGATCCAGCACAATGCTGACGTTTCGGGCGCTGGCATGCTTTACAACATTGTTGAGCGCTTCCTGAATGGCGCGATATACGGCGATCTCTGCATCAGGGGCCGGTCTCTCGATACTTCCCAGAACCTGTAGATCGACGTTCACTCCGAAGCGCCGGCTCCATTCGGAGCAGTACGCTTCGAGCGCCCTGTAAAGCCCCAGGTCGTCCAGTGCGGCGGGCCGGAGATCGGCGGCGATCTGATGAATATCGCGGCCGATCGCACTTGCGAGACTTTGGAGCCAGTGCAGCTTTTCAATGCGCGCTGAGCGGGCCGGCATGTCCCCAAGCGACTGCTCAAGATTCTTGAGGCCGAGCAGCAGGCCAGTCACCGTTTGCCCGATTTGATCATGCAACTCGCGCGCAATTCGCCTGCGTTCATTCTCCTCAGCTTGTCCAAGGCGCCTCAGCAATTGTTGGCGTTCCAGTTCCGCCCGCTTGCTCTCGTCGATGTCCAGGAGGACAGAGAAAACCGAGTCGGAAGCTGAGTGGTTAAGACGCGATATGCGACCGCTTGCTCGCAACCAGCGACCGTCCGGCGGAGCAGTCCGGAAATCGGCCACAACAGCTTTGCCGTCACGACACAGAAGGAAGGACGTCTCGAAGGCCGCGCGATCGGCCGGATCGATGCTGGCCAGCAACCGATTGAAAGACAAGCTCGTTTCGCCCGCACCAGAAGTCGCTTGCAAACGAAGCATTTCCAACGCTCGCGCGGAGGCGACCACCTCGCCGGTCCTGAAATTCCAGCTGAATACGCCGAGATCGGCTGCATCGATCGTAAGTCTCCGCCGTTCTTCGCTTGCCTTGAGCGCGAGAGCGGCCTGCGCCTCTTGTTCTTTGCGGCGCTGCGATATGTCCCGGGCCGTAAACCACACCAGCGCCAGTGCCAATGCCAGGCTGACCGCACCGCCACCGGCAAGGAATACGGCCGAACGCCGAACCGGTGCATCGAGTTGATCGGTAGGAATACCGAGATGTACGGACCATCCGCTCGTACCGGGAAGCTCCTTGTAGATCGAATCAACTTGATGTCCTTCGAGAGTCGTTCCGATGTAAGCTCCCTCGGGCCCGCGAGCGATTGCTTCGCGCACAGACCGGCTCGCCGGACGCCCCAGCTCGAATGGTTCTCCTACAGTTCGCGCGACGATGTTGCCCTTTGCGTCAACGACAACGCCGATCCAACCGGGAGGGGCGCCAGCGCCCTTCAATATTTGGCTCACTGCGTCGGGAACGAGTGCAATCGTGAGAACGAATTTGAGTTCGTCGTTGCGTTCGACCGGCGCCCGGAGAGCAACCAGGCGCTTACCCGAGATCGGTCCGAGCGGGCCTATTCCACCTATGGCCGCCTTGCGCGTCCTCAGTATTCTCTCGAAGTTCTCGCGATCAGCTGTCGCACCGAGGTCAGCGCCAATCGGGCGAAGCAAATTGAGGACCTGATTGCCTTCGGGATCGACAAGTTCGATTGTCTCCCACAGGGGTCGTGCTTCTTTGACGCGCAGAGCCTCGAGATAGAACGAGCTCAGGTCCGGCTTGTCCAGTGTTGCCGAGGCTGCGAGAGTTTCAGCGATCTGGACCTGCAAACTCAGCTCTGATGAGAGACGGGTCACGACCCGATCCAGCGTTTCGAACGCCGCAATCCGGGAATCATTACGTTCCTGCCGAGCGTTCAAGAACACGACCCATCCTGCGAACAAGACAAGGGGGATTGCCGCAGCCATCACCAGCAGGATCAGGGGACGTCGTGCTGCACTCTTTGCCATGCTTGCCACGGATACTTCGGACCCACTCATCTTGCGACCAGACGTACTCCTCCTTGAATGCATTGGCTTCTTCAATCGTAGCATGCGGCGAACCCGGCCTGCCGAGGGCGAGGGTCAGGTTTTTCCTGACGGGTCCTGACTCTTAGCCCGACTGCCGATAGCGGCCACCTGGCCCCAACCTTGAGGCAAAACCAATACCGCTTTCCAGGAGATAATTATGTTGAGGCTCGATCACACGGTAGAAGCAAGAACGAGGAATCAAGAGGGGATTGGTGCGCCACTGAGAGCACCTCACCACCCGTGGACCGGCGAGCCGGGTTGCTCAAACGCCAACGATCTCGTCAGACGCCTCTCGCCGCAATCACGCAGCCAACTGCTTAGCCGTTGCGAAACAGTCCGCTTGCTTCCGCGGCAAATGCTGCAGGAGCGGGGGGTTGAATTGCGGTTTGCCTATTTCATCGAGGCTGGCGCCGCTTCCCTCACCGCCCGAGCGGGCGATTGCCCGCCGGTTGAGATTCATACATTGGGCCAAAAAGATTTTGTAGGTCTACCCCTCATTCTTGGAATGCGGGTTTCTCCGCATCGCTGCACAGTGCAGGTCGCGGGACAAGCATTGCGCTTGCCAGCCGACGATATCGTGCACCTTGTCAAAACCAACGTCGAAATTCAGAAGCTTCTTTTGGGATACGTGCAAGCAACGTTGATACACAGCTCACAGCTCGTTGCGTGCAATTCGCGGCATAACCTAAACCAGCGTCTCGCGAGGTGGCTGCTGGTAACGAAGGATAGATTAGGGTCCAGTGAGATTGCTCTTACGCATCGCGCGATGGCGCAGGCACTGGCAGTACGCCGCGCTGGGATCACGACGGCCATTGGGGAGATGGAGCAAGCGGGTATGATCCGGCGAACCCGCGGAAAGACCGTTATTGTCGACGAGGGGCGCCTCGAACGGGCATCCTGTGATTGCTACCATGTGATTCGATCCGCTCACGATCGTTCGCTCAATTGGCCTCCGGCGATTCGGATTTCTCATTCGTAGATGACAGAAATGTTCCTTGCCAGTCGGCAACTCTAGCACTTGGAAGCGTATACAAGGAGAACAACATGAAAGCCATTACGCAAAGCGCCATCGCTCTCATTGCCGCAATGACGCTGGTCTCATCCATAAGCGTCGCTACCGCGCAAAAAAAGTATGACACAGGCGCATCCGACACTGAAATCAAGATCGGCAATATAATGCCCTACAGTGGGCCAGCCTCAGCCTATAGCGTCATCGGTCGCACTGAAGCTGCGTATTTCCGAATGATCAACGAAGAGGGGGGCATCAACGGCCGCAAAATCAATTTCATTTCATACGACGATTCATACAGTCCACCAAAAACGGTCGAACAAGCAAGGAAACTGGTCGAGAGCGATGGTGTATTGTTGATCTTCAATTCGCTTGGGACGCCGACCAACAGCGCCATCCACCATTACATGAACCAGAAAAAGGTGCCGCAGCTGTTCGTAGCGACCGGCGCGACCAAATGGGCGGATCCAAAGGAATTTCCGTGGACGATGGGTTGGCAGCCGAACTACCAGACAGAAGCAAGGATCTACGCGCACTATATCCTTGACCAGAAGCCAAACGCGAAAATCGCCGTGCTGTATCAGAATGACGATTATGGCAAGGATTACCTGAAAGGTTTGGTTGAGGGGTTAGGCGACAAGGCGAGTATGATCGTCGCCAAAGACAGCTATGACGTATCGGAGCCGACGATCTCATCTCATATCGTCAATCTGCAGGCCAGCGGAGCCGACGTTCTCTTCACCGTCGCGACGCCGAAGTTTGCCGCGCAGACAATCCGAAAGGTGCGTCAGCTCGGTTGGGATCCACTTTTCATTCTCAACAATGTGAGCGCGTCTGTCGGCGCGGTTCTGGAACCTGCTGGATTAGAGAACGCCAAAGGGATCATCTCGGCCGCGTACATGAAGGATGAAACAGATGCCAAGTGGAGAAGCGAACCAGATTCAAAGCAATGGGCCGCATTTCTTGACAAATATATGCCGGACGCCGACAAATCCGACGCAGGCGTTGCTGTCGGCTATTCTGTTGCGCGAACGCTTGTTCACGTCCTCAAGATGTGCGGCGACGAATTGACGCGTGAGAACGTCATGAGGCAGGCCGCCAACCTGAAGGATTTCGATCCCGGATTGCTACTGCCCGGAATCAAGATCAACACTAGTGCTTCGGACTTTTCGCCAATTCAGCAGTTGCAACTGATGCGGTTCAACGGCACGTCTTGGGAGCTATTCGGGCCTATCAGGGGTGACGAGAGAAGCTCGTAGTAGCGTCGCCGGTTGACTGACGTAACCAGGCATCGTGGCGTGCTACTAGAACTAACTCGCGTGTGGCGTCTGTCCGGCCGGTGCCTCATTCTCAAGTAGGTTGGCGCAAAACGTGTCGCGGTCAATTCCCGCAGCGCAATCGTTGCGCATTGCCGATACGATCGTGCCGGTACGATCGTGGGCTATCGGGCGCGGCCGGTGATCGCAATAGAAAATACATCTCCTGCAACGTGATAGGGATCGAACAGTTGTCGTCAGTGACGCTGATGATAGCTCTGCTTTGGCTGTTCACACGCTGCACTCGGGACATATCGGTCGCGTTACCAGGCGGCCTTCAACCGCCAATCTCTCATGGACGTGTGCCGTGGCTGCCGAGGAGAAATGCAGAACGCCACTCCCATTGATACTGGACATGCTGGGCGCCTTTCTGAGCACAATTGTCCGTTGATCACAATTTCACGTATTCTCCGGCCGGATGGATCTTGTCCGACAGAACGACGAGATTGGTCCGGCAGTGCGCCAAGAACGATGGTTGCAGACCGCCAATTCAGCAGTTGAGCGGCAGGAGGGCACCGGAACAATCAGTCGATAATTCGGCCGGCGCTATTGAGACGGTGGATCGTGAGCCAGAACCTTGCCTTGAGGAGATAACGTTGTCCTTGGGGCCATGAGCATTTTGTGCGTCCGCGCACGCGTGGCGAAAGGAGGTGTCAGTTGACGTTTTCGCTCTTGGACCTAGGCGCCATTCTTCTGACGCTCTCCGCGCTGTTTGGATGGCTCAATCATAAGTTCAGTCCTCTGCCGCACACGATCGGCTTGCTGGTCATGAGTGTCGCCGTATCGATTGTTTTGGTGATTGTCGACGTCGCTGTACCAGGTCAGCATCTTTTCGAACCGTTGTCGGCGGCATTGTTGCAGATCGATTTCACGGCGGTCGTGATGAACGGAATGCTCGGCTTCCTGCTGTTCGCCGGCGCACTACACGTCGATCTCGACAAGCTGCGCAGCCGAGCTCTTCCGGTCATAGTACTGGCCTTGTTCGGCACAGTAATCTCGGCGGTCGTCGTGGGCAGCGCCTTTTATGTCGCCGCGCGAGCGATTGGGCTTTCCGTGAGCTTATCGTGGGCGCTGGTGTTCGGAGCTCTGATCAGTCCTACCGACCCGGTTGCGGTTCTTAGCACACTAAGGAACATCAGGGTGCCGGCCGGTCTAGAGGTCGAGATGCAAGGTGAATCCCTGTTCAACGACGGGATTGGCGTGGTTCTCTTTACTGTGCTGCTACGTTTTGCTTTGGGCGGAGGCCAAGGCACTACGCCAACCGGGATTGCCGAGCTTCTGCTGCTGGAAACGGGCGGGGGCATACTACTTGGTTTGATTACGGGCTACATTGCCTACCAGGGAATGCGGGCGATCGATGACTATGCAATTGAGGTGCTGATTTCGCTGGCTCTGGTGACAGGAACCTATGCGTTGGCGCTCCGTAGCCATGTGAGCGGCCCACTCGCCGTAGTCGCGGCGGGATTGCTGATTGGCGAGCGTGGTCCGCGCTATGCCATGAGCGAGCAGACTCAGCGGTACGTGTTCGGTTTATGGACGTTGATCGACGAGATCCTCAATTCCGTGCTTTTTCTGCTGATTGGTCTCGAAGTGTTCGTGTTGCGCTTCGAACCCTGGGCGCTGGTAGGAGCCGCGGCTGCAATTCCGATTGTTCTCGCCGGCAGGCTGTTTGCGGTCGGGCTGCCGCCGGTCTTTTTTGTGTGGACCGACTTGATGTCGGTCCACAATGTTCCATTCATGACATGGGCAGGCGTCAGGGGCGGCATATCCGTGGCGCTTGCATTATCGTTACCAGACAGCCCTGCTAGGCCTCCGATCTTGGCCGCAACATACGCGGTGGTACTTTTCAGCGTCGTCGTGCAGGGGACAACGCTCGGCACGGTTGCCAGACGAACCATTCGGACCGGAGTGAATGAGCCTCCAACCGAGGGGTAGGAAAATTGCCGATTGGTCGTGCATGTAGTTTTGGGACGCCATAGGAACATGGTCCCCACTACAGACGACCTCGTTATGCCATACGCTGCTTGCAGCCTCGTGATGGCGAACATCAGGATGGCTCAACCGATCGGGAATTGCGATTGCGAGATAAGGCCAACTCGTGCGAGCTTTGTCAGATAAGCTGGACGGACGGACATCGCGATAGGAGCTTCCGCCTCTTGCAGGTTCAGCTATCCGCGACTCTGCACCATGAAGTTCTGGGGTCAACTCTGAATAAGCTTGATCGTGGAAACAGGCCACTTTCCAGAGTGGCCGCTAACTGAAACGCGCAAGCCATGCAACTCGTCAAGGAAGAGCCCGTCGATGGTGCCTGCTTTCCCATCGCTGAGCACAACCGTTTTCCCGATCAACTCGGTTTGTGCATGTTCGTACTCCAACAAGATCGTGTATGCGCGGTCTTTGACAGGCGGCATCAATCTCGCCATGACGTGATGCACTATCAGGAGGTACTACTCGGGGTGATGCGACGTTGTTTGTTCTTGTACTTGCGAGGTCGTGCAAACGAGTCGCAAGCGTCATCAGCACCGCCGGGCTCGCGACGAGAACTTATCGGCACGCTCTACCGAACGGAATCGAACATGGGACGGCTCCTCCATTATCCCTTTGGCAAACGTTTCAAACTCCCCAGTCGAAGGTGAGGCAACCCCACACCGGCAAAATGAATTGGTCCGACAATGTACCGACTTTTTGCCATCCAATAACAATGATCACGATCCAACTTTGAAGGGACGCTAACCATGCATGTGCGGGAGTGGCTTCGGTTATCGCGCTGCTCCTCGGGCGCGTACTGACCGTATGTACTTCCGGTAATTGACCGACCCTGCGCAGATGACTTGATGAAAAGATCGAACGAAAACGCACAATCTCTCGCGTAAAGAAGTGTTCGCGCAGAGGTCTCTCCGGACCAAAACTTGAAGTGCATGACAAAGCAAGGAGGTGTTTCGAATGTATGGCCCAAGCAGCCAATCCGAATTGTTGGCGAGTTCGTCCAGAATGCCGTTCATCGTGGCGGGAGACCGGCGGCAAGCAGTTGCGACAGCCTTCGCTACTGCGCAGTCGGTTGCATTGCTCTGTCCGCATCCGTACCGAATTTGTCGGGGCGGAGGAAGAGGGCCGGCTGGGGGCTCTATTCATTTGCTGGCGGGCCGGCCAAGCTAAAAAGACGGGTGTTCGATATCCCGGGACTGAAGATTATAGATGAGCCGGATCCGTCGCTCGTCGGTTTAGATGCGCGTTCGACGATAAGCGCGATGCTTCGCCGCGACGTCATCATACAAGGCATACAGCATGAGAAGCGTACAGAACCCGACGATAATCATCAGCGGTGTAGCGGCCACCTTCCAGGCGAGAAAGCCGACATACGAGATCGCCAAACCTGCGCCGAGGACAGATGCAATGATATCCAGAATCACCAGGTCCTCCACTCCTGACCCGAATTCCTAGTGGTCGGTCTGCTGCCCGACCGTGATGCATCAATCCTACGATTGCAGCCGGCAAACGACATTTATAGCCGGCTTTAGGTCGCGATTGCAGATCGCAAATTGCTACTCATCATTTTCGGTCCTCCCGATAAATTCATCAGCGCCTGCTCGGGATCGCGTCCGCCAGCAGTTCAACACACATTCCATGCTAAAGTTGCTGTGAAGGTCCGAAAGCGTACAAACCGGTTCGCCGATAAGATTGTTGGCTGTGGACGGTAAAGGTTGCGCGTTGCCGAAACGATTGCAGTTGTCATGAGGACCAAAGCCAATCGGGTAGATGGCGCCGTGGCGCCCAGGCCATTGGTGGCTGAAGAAATGCTAGGGCAAAAGTGCCTCCAGCGGCGCCGGACTGTGTGAGAGTGGACTATGGTTTCGTCCGACAGGATTGATCAGGTTAGAACGGCATTCGATCGTCAGCAGGCCGCGGGCGGCCTCGCTGAGCTATCATCGGAGCAGATATCGTCGCTCGACGCCGACGACCTGGAGCGTTTGGCGACTGCGTCCTACCTGGTGGGTCAAGACAGCGAGGCGGTGGCCGCTTGGACACGACTTCATCATCTCTGCGTCGACCGGCGGGCCCTCGACCAGGCCGCTCGCTGGGCCTTCTGGATCAGCCTGTCCCACCTTCTCGGCGGGAAACCGGCGCACGGGACCGGCTGGTTGTCGCGCGCCAAGCGGCTTCTCAATGATCATGCCATGGAGTGTGTCGAGCAGGGCTACGTGCTTGTCCTCGATGGCCTCATGGCCATGCTCGGAGGCGATGGCGAGACGGCTTGCGCGGCATCCGATAGGGCCCTCGCATTGGCCAACCGTTTTGCCGACAGCGATCTCTTGGCTCTGGCGCTACTGGGCAAGGGCCAGGCAATGATCGGATCGCGACGGCCCACCGAAGGGGTCGCGCTGCTGGATGAGGCAATGGTCGGCGTTTCGGCAGGTGATGTCTCTCCGATTCTGGTTGGGATCATCTACTGCGCCGTTGTCTTGACCTGCCAGCGCAGCTTCGACATTGCGCGCGCCCGCGAATGGACGAAGCAGTTCAACGATTGGTGTACGTCGCAACCCGACCTCGTACCCTTTCGCGGCCAGTGCTTCGTTCATCGGTCGGAAGTCATGCAGCTCCAAGGCGACTGGTCCGGTGCATTGGAGGAAGCGCGGAATGCATGCCGGCATCTGGCTGACCGTTCTGAGGCCGTGGTCGGCCGCGCCTACTACCAGTGCGGCGAACTCTGCCGGCTGCGTGGCGACTTCGACGAAGCCGACCGGATGTTCCGGAAAGCAAGCCGTCATGGCTGCGAGCCGCAGCCGGGTCTCGCTTTGCTGATGTTGGCGACCGGCAAGGGCAATGCCGCCGCCTCAATTCGTGGTGTCGTTGGCGATCTCAGCGATAGGCAGGAACCACCAGCAGGCTTATCGTACCCCAGATTGCTCGGAGCGATGGTCGAAATCCTGTTGGCCGGAGGTGATCCCGAAGGTGCACGATCAGCGGCCGACGAACTGGCTCTCCTGGCGAAGCCAAGCCAGGTACCGTTCCTGCTAGCGTCGACGGCTCAGGCCGCCGGCGCGGTTGCCCTTGCGGAGGGTAAAACCGACGAAGCGCTGGCGCAGCTCCGAGAAGCCTGGACGACTTGGCAGGAGCTGGAAATGCCGTATGAATCCGCCCGCGTACGTGTTCTTGTTGGTCGGGTCTGCGCGGAGACCGGTGATCACGGGTTAGCCCAAATGCACTTTGACGCGGCTCGTGCGGTGTTCACCAGGCTCGGTGCAACACCCGATCTGGCCGAACTGGCCCGCGTGACCAGCTTGGATGGCCGGGCAGATCATGGGCTGACGAAAAGGGAGCGCGAGGTACTGGCCCTCGTCGCCGGCGGAGCGTCGAACCGTCAGATCGCCGGTCGTCTCGATATTAGCGAGCATACGGTTGCGCGCCACGTGAGCAACATATTCGACAAGCTCGGCGTAAGTTCACGGACCCAAGCCGTGGCGTATGCTCACGCGTGCAATCTCCTCTAGTCAAAACTGGTTAGGTGAAGCATGTCGCGCCCATGGCCAATTTGGGCGATGCACGGCCCTCGTTTCAGTCCTACGGTTGACCATCTTCAACCGAAAGGAGGATACGATGAACGAGAGAAGCTTGTACCAGGCTGTGGACACGTCCGTGCCGGACAACTACGAGCGCTACTTCGTACCCACGATCGGCGGACCGGCGTCGAAAGGTCTCCTTGCAGTCGCTCAGCTCAAGGCGGGGGAACGCGTCCTCGATGTCGCCTGCGGCACCGGCGTCGTCACCCGCGCAGCGGCCGATGCTGTCGGGCCGAGCGGCACCATTGCTGGCCTCGACATCAATCCGGGAATGCTGGCCACGGCCCGCAAACAAGTCCGGTCCGGCAGTTCAATCGATTGGTACGAGGCGAGCGCCGAATCGATGCCACTGCCGGATCGCTCATTCGATGTCGTGCTATGTCAAATGGGACTACAGTTTATGCCCAACAAGCCAGCAGTCGTTACCGAAATGAATCGTGTTTTGAGGCCCGGCGGACGAGCGCTTGTTAGTGTGCCGGGACCTGAGCCCGATCTCTTTTCCATCATGAGAGACGCGCTCGGTCGTCGAATCGGTCCGAAAGCGGCTGAATTTGAGCGCACCGTCTTTTCGCTCCACGACGAGGCCGAGATCCGCAAGCTGTTTGAGGAGGCTGGCTTCGGCAAGGTGGAAGTGGAAGCCGCCACGGCCCGGCTCGGCCTGCCTGAGCCGCGGGACTTTCTCTGGCAGTACATCAATTCGACGCCGATGGTCGACATGGTGATGAGGGTCGACGAGGCGACCCGAACCGCCTTCGAACGGGAGGTCACGGACAAATGGCAACCGTTCCGAGCCAACAGCGGCATGACTTTCGAAGTACGGATAACAACCGCCTCTAGCTGGGCCTAGCATCGCCATCGTCGGTCGGTTGGCCGTTCGTGATACACGATCCTGTCGTTGCGCAGGCAATAACCTGCTTGCGAGCGTAAGGCTCGTTTGCAAGTGCACAACCTGGCACGTGGCCCAGAACTCCGGATGCCATCGAGTGCACGTCAACGAATTCGTTGACGGTAAAGTTGCTGTGAATGTCCGACAGCGTACAAACCAGGCGCTGATGAGATTGTTTGCTCCACGGAAATAACTAGCCGTGGAAGAGCCTCGATTCCGACCAGCATCGCGCTTTGAACTTGCTTGTGTCGGGCAAGATGCTCGTCACACGCAAGCGCATAAATGAACAGCTTGAAGGGAGGAGGAAGCCATGAGGGAATTCCGGAAACGCGAACAAACGACGACGCGACGCATGCTCCTAACGGCCGCAGGTGCGGGTGCTGCGGTTGTGGCAATGCCCCAAGTATCTCGTGCCGAGACGGTCACGCTGAAAATGCAGGGATCGTGGGGGGCAGGCGATATCTTCAACGATTACGCCAAGCAGTACGTTGACGTCGTCAACGAGATGGGGGGAACGCGGCTGAAGATCGAGTATCTCAATTCCGGTGCGGTGGTCAAACCGTTTGAAGTGCAGGACGCTGTGCACAAGGGGGTGCTCGACGGCGGACATCTCGTGCCTGCATATTGGTATGGCAAGAATCGCGCTGCATCGCTGTTTGGTACCGGACCATGCTGGGGTTGGAACGCTCACCAATTCCTGGCGTGGTTCTACAATGGACCCGGCGAGGAGTTGTACAAAGAGCTGACGCAGAAGGTGCTCGGACTGAACATCGTCGGATGGTTCCTGATGCCGATGCCGACGCAACCACTTGGCTGGTTTAAACAGGAGCCAAAAACGACCGATGATCTGAAGAATCTCAAGTACCGGACTGTCGGTCTCGCTTCGAACGTGATGCAGAGCATGGGACTCAAGGTTACCCAATTGCCGGGTGGCGAGATAGTTCCAGCGCTGGAAAAAGGGGTAATTGAGGCATTCGAATACAACAATCCGACGTCCGATCGTCGCTTCGGCGCCGCCGATGTCGCGAAGGTATACATGCTGAGCAGCTATCATCAGGCATCTGAGTGCCTGGAGATCGAATTCAATAAGACCAAGTTCGAATCGTTGGCAAACGAGCAGCAATCCATTCTGCGGCATGCTGTCGAAGCAGCGTCGTCGAGGAACATGTGGCTAGAGCGTTTTCCACATGATGTGGATCATTTGGTGTATCCGGCATGTCTAAAGTAATTGGCGCACATCTGCGGCGCAAACGACCTGACGAGCTTGCCGATGAGTTTGAGCAGGGTGTCGACCGTGCGGGCGGCGCCTTTGCGCAGCGCTGCCTTCAACCGGGAGAATGCCTGTTCGATTGGATTGAGGTCGGGCGAGTAGGCCGGCAGATAGCGCACGCGGGCGCCGAGAGCCTCGATCGCCTCGCGGACGCCGACGATCTTGTGAGTGCGCAAGTTGTCCATGAAGACGATGTCGCCCTTGCGCAAGGTCGGCGCCAGAACCTGCTCGACATAAGCCAGGAACGACGGCCCATCCATCGCACCGTCGATGACATAGGGCGCCGTGAGGCCGTCGATGCGCAGCGCGGCAACAAGCGTCAGTGCCTTCCAGTGACCGTGGGGTACGTCAGAGACGAGGCGCTTACCGCGAGGAGAACGCCCATAGTGCCGGACCATCTTCGTCGTGACCGCGGTCTCATCGATAAAGACGAGGCGCGGCGTACGCAGCTTGGGCTGCTCAGCTTTCAGCGCAGCGCGCTCGGCAGCAACGTCAGGCCGATCCTGCTCGGCGGCGTGCAATGTTTTTTTTGAAGGTGATGCCGTGACGGTCGAAGAAGCGCCAAATCGAACCGATGCCGGCCTTTTGCCTTCTCTGGGAGCGCAGACGCACACGGATCTCCTCGAGCGTCAGGTCCGGCTCCGTGGCGATCAACTCGGTCAGCCACTGCTTGTGCTGCTCCAACGGCGAGCGGCTGTGCCCGGCGCCGGGCTTGGCCTCGACATTTCCGGTCTTCCTCCAGCGATCCATCCATCGGATCGTCGTCGAAGCGCCGAGGTTGAGAATGCGCGCCGCCTCGCGGGCGCTTTCGCCGGACTCGATAAGCTCAACCGCACGCACCCTGAGGTCATTGGAGTATCCCTTCGCCATCGTATGACCCCGCATGTTGCCGCAGGTGACACCGAATCTGATTTGCAAGTCCAAGGGAATCCCCTGTGACGCTCTGATTCACATCAACTGGAAACCGCTCTAGCCTACGATCACTATCCGAAAGATCTGCAGGCGCTGATCCACAAGGACAATGTGCAGGTGCGCCGAACACCCGAGCCGATACTGAAGGCACAGCTGGCCGCCTGGGACAACGTCGTTGAACAGTACAGCAGTGATCCATTCTTCAAGAAAGTGATCGACAGCCAGAAGTCGTGGGCCAAGGACGTCGCCTATTACGAGCTACTCAATTCGCATGACACAAAGCTCGCCTACGAGCATTACTACGGCAGTGAGCAGCCACTCGGTTATTGACGCTGAATCTGGCTGACGACGCAAAATTGTAAGGTGCGCGGTAAACGAGTCGTTTGTGCGCGCCTTACCCCTCTTTCTTCGAAGCAGAATGCTTGTATGCGCAGCTGCATCAACTTCACAGATCTGCTGAGTACAGCCATTGGGAAGGCATTCGGCTGGTTCATCGTAATTCTAACGTTCGGAACCTGCTACGAGGTATTCGTACGCTACGCCCTCAACAATCCGACCGTCTGGTCCTACGATCTATCCTACAACATGTATGGCGCCTTATTCATCATGGCGGGCGCTTACACCTTTTCGCGCAACGCGCATGTGCGCGCGGATGTCGTCTATCGCCTGCTGCGGCCTCGCACGCAGGCCGCAATCGATCTGTCTCTGTTCGTACTATTCTTTTATCCCGGCATCCTCGCGCTTACGGTATTTGGGTTTTTCTATGCGGCGGAGTCCTGGCGCTACCAGGAAGTGAGTGTGTTCAGCCCTGCCGACATTCCGATTTTTCCTCTGAAGACGCTAATTCCAGTAGCTGGCTTGACATTGCTGCTGCAAGGCATGGCGGAGGTCTTCCGTTGCATTCTGTGCCTCAGGGACGGAACGTGGCCGGCGCGAAGGCAGGACGTCGAGGAGATCGAGAGCGCGATCCTGCATGAACGACGATCTCTCGGGCACAGGCGACCAACGGGCGCTGCGGAGGCCGGATCATGACCGGCGGCGAAATAGGCCTGATCATGATCGGCATCTTCCTCGTGGCGATCCTGCTCGGATTTCCGATTGCGTTTACCCTGGTCGGAATGAGCATATTCTTTGGCTATTATGCGTACGCGACTCCGGACCAAATTCATCACATCTTCCAGAATAGAATATTCGACCTGCTGGTCCAGAACACTTTTAGCGTCATCAGCAACGACACGCTGACCGCGGTGCCGCTGTTTCTGTTTATGGGATATGTTGTTGAACGGGCAAATATTCTCGATCGTTTGTTCTTCAGCATCCAGCTCGCTGCCCGCCGTCTTCCCGGATCTCTGGCAATTGCCACCCTGATTACCTGTGCGCTGTTCGCAACGGCGACCGGCATTGTTGGCGCAGTAGTGACCTTAATGGGCCTGCTCGCGTTGCCCGCCATGCTGAAGGCCGGCTACGATACCAAACTAGCTGCCGGTGTTGTGTGTGCGGGAGGCTGTCTCGGCATCCTGATTCCGCCCAGCATCATGCTCATTCTGTATGCCGCCACAGCGGGCGAGTCGGTCGTCAAGATGTATGCCGGCGCTTTCGTGCCGGGGTTCATCCTTGCCGGCCTTTACGTCGTCTACGTAATCGGCCGTGCACTCATCAATCCCAGGCTGACGCCTGCATTACCTGACGATCAGAGTGTCGTTACGCTGCCGAAGATGTTTTTTGCATTGCTCACCTCGTTCGTCCCGCTTGTAGTCTTGATCCTTTCTGTGCTTGGGGCGATCCTGTTAGGTCTTGCCACGCCGACGGAGGCAGCTGCAGTTGGTGCGTTTGGCAGTCTAACGCTAGCAGCGGTCTATCGAGAGTTCGACTTTCCGAGGCTCAAGGAAGCGGTGTACCTGACGGCACGGACGACCGCGATGGTGACCTATTTATTCGTAGGCTCATGGACGTTTGCGTCGGTGTTTGCCTATTTGGGCGGCCAGGCGCTAGTGGAGGACTTGATTAGCGGCATGAACATGAGCCGGGTCGAGTTTCTGCTGCTTTCCCAGTTCATCATCTTTCTCTTGGGCTGGCCGCTCGAGTGGACCGAAATCATAATTATCTTCGTGCCCATCTTCTTGCCGCTACTCAAGCATTTCGATGTCGATCCCATTGTGTTTGGCATCCTCGTAGCCCTCAACATCCAGACATCCTTCAATACGCCGCCTATGGCGATGGCAGCCTACTATCTCAAAGGCGTGGCGCCACCACAGGTTCGATTGACACAGATCTTTCGCGGATCGCTTCCATTTGTATTCATGGTCTTCATTACAATGGCACTTCTCTACGCTTTTCCGCAATTGGCGTTGTGGTTACCCGACCAGCTCTACGGAGGACGATAAGAATTGCAGGCACATAGATCAGGAAAATCGGTCCGCGTGACATCCGCGATCGTCGACTGACCTCTGTTTCTTGCGCCGGCATTGAACGTGAGACGTTTTAGTGGATTTACACGTAGATCGGCTTTGGTCGATTAGAACGCTCATTGAAGTGAAACTGGAGTTTGATATGGCGAAGGATAAGAGAACTGGGGGGCAAAAGCCCGGAAAACCAGGCGAGAACGACCCGACGCAGCAACCGAGGCCAACTCCGAACCCAGATCCCGACGAGAAGGCGAATAAGCCTCCGGAGAATCCGCCGAGCTAGGTGCAGCCGGTAGAATGTCGGTATCAAAACCGCATAAGACGCCACCGCGCAAACATCACGGCATTTGCCAAGCCGCTGAAGTGTAACGGACTCTGGCCAAGATCTCTGGCCCGGAGTTAGACATTTGAGCCGAGGTAACATTTTTGCCCAGAGAAGCCCGACCTCTCGGGACCAGCGCGAACGCAAGCTCTTGCCTGATATTGGTACGGAGTCGCACACGAACAGAACTGCGAAGGCTTGCTGGAGCCTTGGAATAGATTGAGAGTGGCTTTTGCCAGAACTGCGCGGATCCGCAGCGCAGATCTGGCACCGCAAAACGCCGCACGGGCCTCAGTTCTGTTCCCCCGGGGCTGAGGCCTGCGGCGGGTGCCGCAGGCACGTTAAAGACGGGTCCTCTTTTGCTTACTGGTTGGCAAATCCGCACGTAGGGCTTCATCGCGCAGTTCCATTCGTTCCGGCATTTTCTCGAGCGCTCGTCTTGAGCATTGCTAGCCGTTGCCATGCATCAGGGTTCAAAGCGGGCAGAGGGCCGCCAGCACGATCGCTCGCGTTAAGCGCCACATCGAGTGCAGAGAGAGCACGAGTCCTATTCCCAATTGACCGGAACTGAGGCGATAAACGAACCGCGATCGAAACGGGCTCGCTGTTCTTGGACCGCTCGTGTCACGCGGCTGTGGACGGCAATGAACGCTGCCGACGATCCCGCTCGAATTGCTTTTGCACGAAGCAACGCGTGGTGTCGTTTTATGGTGGCTCGCCATTCTTGATCGTCTTGTAACCGGACAGACTGTCGATACCCGACGGAATCGGAGCGGTACCGTACCAACCGTCCAAGATCGGCAGAAAACATCTTAGACACCCGGGCGTTTCGAACGGAAGGGCATATACGGAAAGGAGCCTGCCATGAGGAATGTGAGCGGGTCAGCTATATTGGCTGCCACGGTGATGCTGTGGACTGTGAGCACGGTTGTTCCGGCAGCGGCTGCAAATCCCAAGATCACTATACAAACGTCAAGCAAGGCAGGTTCGGCGCTCAAGCCAAGTGAATTCAGCGCACAACGCCGGCATCATCGGCATGTCGGTCACATCCGCCACCACCGACGAGCTTTCGCTTTGTATCGTCCGTACCACTATCGTGCTTACTACCGACCGCGTTATCGGGCGTATTATCGGCCGTACCGTGCATTCGGCTTCTACCCGCCGTGGTACCGTCCCTACGGGGCCTACTATCGACCCGCGTATACGTATTATCGGCCGTTAGGCTACGGCTGGCCTTATCGTAGCTGGTACTATGGGCCACGGACCTACGTATCAATCGGCTTTGGCCCGTTTAGCTTCGGATTCTTCTAGGCAACCTGCGGCTCTAGTCGGGCACGAAGAGCGCCCGCTGTTCGCCTTGTAGCACTTCCGCAGTCTGCTTCATCTTCGGCCCGCGGAAGTCGCGAAAATCCAGGCCATAAGCGCCGACAATTGCGCGACGTACAGCTGTGTCGCCGAGATGCCGGGATGATCCTGTGGGATCTCGCAAGGCTTCTCCGATGAGCGTTGCAGTGTCGCGCTCTCGCGCGCGGGTACCGACCGCCACGATGAGCAGCAGCCACTTCAATGGTGCTGCGGTATTTGAGATTCAGTACAGCGAAACCGAGAGCCTCTCCAAGTAGCTCCGACGGCGCGGCCGCGTCCAGCATGGTTAGTATTCGCTTGGCTCACTCACGGCACGCTAGGCGTTTGGTTCGTTGGCATCGCCCACGTTCAACGGCTGCGTGCACAGAACTGCCATTGATGGTTCTTTTCGCGACTTCGTTTTCGCAACCAAGCCGAGTCGTTGCCGGCCACAAACTAAGCTACATACTCCATCACCAGCTCAGCAAAATGCCTCCTCCCGCTTCCACCAAAGCTCCGCGACGTCCGCCCTGCGGCATTAACATCTTCTCCTACCAACGCGAACCGCAACAACAGGGGGAGACAACGACCCCGAATGTCGTCGTCAAATAGGGCCTCGACTTCAGTTTCGATATGCAGGTCCCTCGGAACAAACGGACTCAGCACCGCTACCGGGGTTCAGTTGAACTGATCAGTGCGACAAAGGCCGATGCAGCGGTTAAGTCATTGTGCCAAAATCCGCGAGCACCGCGCTCACTTTCCAGTGCCGACCGCTTTGCCGAGCTTTAACATAGCAATTGGACGGAGCGGAGGACGCAGCCGAGGCGGGAGAGTTGTGCTATCATCGGGTTGCGGCAGTGTGCCAAAGACCGCGCGAGGGCTCAATTTTCCAACTGTCCCGAAACCGCCGATGCCAAATCGCGACAACCGTAAACCATCTGATATCAAGGATTATGCCATTATTGGCGATTGTCGGACGGCAGCTTTGATTTCGAGAGAGGGATCGGTCGACTGGCTGTGTCTTCCAGCTTTCTCCAGCTCCAGCGTCTTCACCCGTCTGCTAGATCCGTCTGCTGGGCACTTCTCGATCAGGCCACGGTCGGGATTCGCAACCAGACGAAGGTACCTGCCGTGCTCCGCAGTCCTGGAAACGATCTTTGAAGCCGAGACCGGGTTGGCCATGCTCATCGATCTCTGCCCGATTGTTGATGGCCTCGGATCGCTCGAGCCCATGCGAGAAGTATTGCGCATCATCGAAGGCGTGGAAGGCTACGTTGATCTCGAGATCGAATTTGCGCCCCGCCCGGACTACGGCCGCGTGCAGCCCGAGCTGCGACCATGTCTGGCGCTGCGGATGGAATGAGCTGCTGTTGCTCAACAGCAGGGTTCGTCTCGTCGAATGCGGGTCATCGCTACGCGGAGCGGTTCGTCTGAATGCCGGAAGGCGCGAACATTTGAGCCTGGCTTACGTCGCTCGCGACATTGGCACCATCGCTCCATTGGGCGCGGAAGCTGACAGGCGCTGCGAGCGCACAATCGCGTGGTGGCGCAACTGGAGCAAGACGTGCCAATTTGACGGGCTGGAGAAAGAGGTTGTGCTGCGGAGCGCGATTACTCTCAAGCTCCTGACCTTCTGCCTCTCCGGCGCGGTCGTTGCAGCGGCAACGACATCGATACCGGAAACGATAGACGGGCAGCGCAGTGTTGACTACCGCTACTGCTGGCTGCGCGATGCCGGATTGACGATGAGCGCTTTCCTCGGATTGGGATTTCACCACAAAGATTCAATGTATCTTGGTTGGTTGCTACACGCCACACGCCTCAGTCGACCAGACCTTAGTATTCTCTACGACGTCTACGGGCGCACAAACCTGCGACAACGGACGCTGACTTGGTTGACCGGCTATTACAATTCGTCTCCCGTTCGAACCGGGAACGACGCAATCGAGCAGGTTCAGCTTGACGTCTATGGCTAGGTTGTTGCGGCTGCGCAATGCTACGCCGCATGCGCGCGCTTCGATCGGATCGAGCTCATGAGGATGCGTCCCAGCGTTCGGCAGGGCGCGCACGAAAGTACAGCAGAGCCTCGAGATGAGCCACAGAAGCAATTGGGCGGGGAAGTACGTCCTTGACCTCTTCTGACAGGGCCTCGTCGGACATTTGCGACCTGATTTGAGTAGCTCGGAAAACTGAGGAATTCCGGCGCACGCTGCAAGGCTCCAAAATGTCGGTCCCACAATGTACGCTACCATACTCCCGGATCAACTCCATCATGGGCAGCGCACTGGGTCATGGCTGCACGACTTCAAAGGGGGCACGACGACCAGGCGCGTGTTCTCACGAGACTTGTGTCAGCCTGGTAACGTGCGGGCGCTGCCCGGCCAACGCCTCGTCTCCTCCCAGCCAGAAGCGGTGGCCTCTACCGCTGAGCAGAATCAGCGGTCTCCACGCCGCGCTTCGATCGCGATCCGCTTGTACCGACGCCCCCGGGCTTGTGGAAGATGCACTTGTCCTCGGAACTCTCGTTTCCCTTGATTTCGCAATCGGGCGAAGGGGGCGTGCCTCCAAACGCAGACGAAAGCAGCTGTGAAGCCTCCTTCTGATCGAACTGTCCTCTTCCGAGGATAGTTGCGTGCCAATTGTGCTGCCTCCAATCAACAGGTGCGATGAATGCTCTCGACCATAACCCTGCTGCAGAGGCGCGCGCGAGCGCTTCGCTTTCAAGATAGGTGACCGACCCGGTCGTCGAAGCGATGGCCCATCCGCTCTGTACCATTTGCCTGCCAATATCCTCCCCATTCACCTCGCAGTGCCCGAATAGGAGACCAGACGAAGTCTGACGCACGGCAGTGCACACCCATATCCTTCCGCCAGCTCGAGTCTCCAGGCGCTCGCGAGCTTGTACCCCACATTTTAAGCGGAATCCTCGCGCATCCAGGCAGGATTGATCGAGTTGAGGTGCATCTATTCCGTTGAGTTGTAGCTTTGCGCCTCCGAACTGAACCGTGTCTCCATCGATGATCCTTGGGACGCCCTCGAACTCCGTGACTGCCGCCGCGCCGCTGCCGTTGAGAAGCGCAACAAGATAGAGTGCGGTGTTAATCAATTGTACCCTTCGCACGATGTGCCTTTCCGGATAGTCCAATCGATCGAGTGACACGCAAGAAATGCAGTGAAAGCAGAGTCGAGTTTGGCCGGCTCGCCGAAACAGGGTACGGACACGTACCATAGCGGGTCGTTCTCGGCGCCCACACGCTTGCTCAACAGGATACCGAGGCGGATATTGCGAGGGCATTCCGATGAGCAAATTGATTCGACCGGCGACGCACTTTTTTCCGCAGGCGTACTGCATCTTTTGCGCCGAAAAGACTCCTCACCGGCATGAGCGATTAGCTGTTAATGGAAAACAAGAGGCGCGCGCGGTCTGCCTCACTTGCAAGAAGGAACGCGCCACAAATGAATCCAGCAAAGAACTCGCCGAGATAGGTGGTCTGGGCAGCGACTGAGCGCTCATTCAGATCGAGTTCTCGGGCGCCTGCGCGCTCGTCGGATCTCAAGTCCATTTCGGGGAGCGCTCCTGTGTTCTCTCTGAGAACGATCGGCGCTACTGGTTCGCTCTGTAACGAAAGCCAGGCCGCTCCTCTCAACCGACCGCGGGCGCCCGCAGCCGGCTTGGTATAGTGCTTTAGCAGTTCGAACGGTCCCGAATGCGAACCGCGGCAACTTGCTCGCTAGACCTCCTGAAGCCGATTTTTGGAAACGAGGGTTTGCAAGAGTTCGGCAAGACGGTCGAAAATGCTATCCGGACGATAGTTTTACAAATATCAGCAGGGGCGGAAATGGATTTTTGTCGCTGCATTTCCTGTCCCAAGCAGCCGCGGCCACTCCTATCTTGTCATCCTGACGGATATCAGCTGTGCGACCGCCAGATCAAGCCGGGTTCTGGCGTATCTCCTCGCTTCGCTGGCTGGCGTCGTTCTAGTCCTGATGGTCGGCACGATCATTTTCGCGGTGCTCATGCTGCGAAGCTGGACAGCCTCCCTGAGGCATGCGGTTGAAAGAGGTGCGGCAAGGCGCTCCGCGGATCGCAGCCCCAGGTCAGAGGATCGACCACGAAATTTATAACTGTTGCGCGAAGCGGAACACCTTACGCTATCAAACCAGATCGATTGCGCGCCAAAGTCGCTCCAGGAGGTGCTCCACGGAGCCCTGCGCGCTAGGCGCCCTCGCACAACCGAAAATAGGCCGTCACCCCAGCGCCAATGAAAGATCGATTTGACCTTCATGGCGCTAAACTTTGCGCACCTTCTGAAGTGGTAGTCGCAAATTTCGCAGATTTTCTTCGTGTAACTCTCAGCAAAGTGGGTCGAGCCAACGACGTCGCAAAAAACCACCACCAGTTGGCGCCGTTTTCGCTCCAGTTGCCGGACCGATCGGGGCTCTACCGCAATCCTCCACGCCGCTTCTACGCCCTTCACCTGAAAAAGATGAAAGTGAGCACCACAAACAATGGAAGCAATATTCCGCCAGACCAGAGTATGTAGCCGAAGAAGCTCGGCATCCGAATGCCCCGTTCTTCACAGATGGCCTTCACCATGAAGTTCGGCGCATTTCCAATATAGGTATTGGCGCCCATGAACACAGCGCCTGCCGAGATGGCGAGCAGCGTATTGAACAAGGGCCCCATGAGGCGTTGCGCGTCGCCCCCTGCGAGATTGAAGAAAACGAGATAAGTAGGTGCATTGTCGAGAAAACTTGACAACGCTCCCACTAGCCAAAAATACGCGGCCTCGTTCGGACGGCCGTCAGGTTCGGTGACGAGCGCCAAGAGCGGGGCCAACGCTCCCTCGCTTCCTGCGCGAAGGATCGCCAGCACAGGAATGATGGTGATGAAGATTCCGGCGAAGAGAAAGGCTACCTCTTGAATGGGGGTCCATGCAAATGCGTTTTCGACACGAATCGACCGAGGGGTTGTGCGCCATGAGAGATAGCCGAGCGCGAGAAGAACAACGTCTCGCACCAGCCCTTCCAAAGGCAATACGACGCCGAGGCCGAGTGGGATATCTAAGTCTGGCTTCCACACGCCGCTCAAGAGCACAGCAACCATAATGCCCGCCAGATATACCACGTTATGTAAACCCTCGATCCTTAATTGGCGCGGCACGTGGCTGATGGGCCAATTCTCCCCGTCCTTTCGCCAATGATGGCGGTCGATGAAATAAAAGAGCACCAGAAGAACAGTACTTGCGAAGGCCATAGGCGGAAACATCGATGTTACCGTCCAGAGAAAGTCCACGCCTTTCAAAAATCCAAGAAACAAAGGCGGATCGCCAAGAGGAGTCAGCGAGCCGCCAATGTTGGCGACGAGAAAAATGAAAAATATGAACACATGACGGTTGTAGTGACGATCCTGGTTCGCTCGAATGAGGGGACGGATCAACAACATGGCGGCGCCGGTGGTCCCAACGAGACTTGCCGCCACCGTCCCGATGCCTAGCAGGGCGGTGTTGGTTGTGGGATTGCCAATGAGATTTCCCATAAGCTGGATACCGCCCGCCACGACAAACAGCGAAAACAGAAGAATAATGAACGGGAAGTATTCCAATGCCGCCGAATGAAGTAGTTCAGTTGCAGTGACCAAAAGGCCGAAGGATATGGCGCAGGGCACTAGAAGCATTGCGGCGCAAAACGCCGCGATCTTGCCGAAGTGATGCTCCCAGAAACGTGGCGCCACTAGAGGAAAGAGCGCGATCGACAAGAGGATGCCAATGAAGGGTAACCCCCAAAGCAAGCTTAGCTGAGAACCGACAAGATGGACCCCTTCGGCTGCGCGCGCCGTCGGGGGAAAAGCCATCGTTACTGTGGCGCCAATCGCGGCCACGCGCTTCATTTTCTCTCCCCCCACAACAAGTTCGCTCGACTAAACGCTTGGCTCGCGCCAAGTCTAAGACTTTCGTTGACATCTAAGCCATTACGTTCTGCCGAAGCCACTGGATTCCAAGCGGTTGAGCCTTTTCGCAAGCCCATAAGCTTCCAGACTTAAGTTCGATGACGACAAAGGCGTCACCCGCATCGGCGGCGGCCCCCAATTCAACTCGGATTTGGGATGCGGACAGGTTGCTGTTAAAAACCCATAGCGAGTCAAGGAGCCGAGTGGCTCCCCAGCTTTCAAGCTTGCGCAGCATGGGATGGTAGTTGCGGACGCGGAGCCGGTGTAGATCGTAACTTGCGATGTAGTGTGCCATTTGGGCCCCCTTTCTAGCTGCGGAGCCGATCCTTATTCGCGCGCAGTTTCAGTAAGCATACCACAGCATGCGCCTTTCCAAAAATTGCGAGAGTCTGGTTCGGGTCTTGGCCATGTAAAAACGATCTCATGGAAGGTCGCTTCTGAGAGCCAGGTGTCGAGCATGTCTCAGACTGCGATCGTTGCCGAGAACGTTCATGGCCAGCGTCGCCAGATTGTAGTCAGAACCGAGAGCGCCATCTCGGCCGCCACCTCCGGTTTGGTGAGGAAGTGTGCCGCTCCCATGCGAGCCTTCGTCGTACCGAACGAATGTTCGACGGTCTTTCGACGCTGACGCATAGGGTCCGGGTCTTGCATCAAGGCGCTGTTGCAGAGCCTCGAGCAGATGCTCACCATCTGGCCCTGTCGCGCATTACGATTTGAGCGATCAATTTGACAGCTGGTCGTCCGGTAGCACCGCAGGATTTGCCGTATTCTTCGTTTGTATAGCGATACGGCAAGCGCTCCCCAGCTGGACAGCGATAGGCGTCCTCCTCAGGCAAATCAGCAAAGTCCTGCGTGCCCGAAGCGCCCATCGACTTGACGCCCGACGTCAGCGGCTTGGGCAGAGTTACGGTATGCCCGCCTCGTGGCACGCAAGGATCTCCGGTCTATTGACGTAGCCGCAATCGGCCACGTCCTCGAGCGTCTCGGCTTTTAGAGCAGCCTTCGCCTGCTTGGCCACGTTGGCAAGTTGTGCCCGATCTGAGCCGCTGTTGGTGACCTCATGTGCCACGATCAGATGATGCTCGGTATCTACGGTGGATGCTCATCACCCGACCGCAACCTGCACGTTGTAGTGGGAGAGTCTCGACCGCAGGCCGGAATAGGAGAACAGCCAGGGTCAAAATGCGACGTGGAGGGAAGGGCAGATGTTCGTGCAAACCGTAGATCGCTTCCTCGTGATTCTGGCAGCCATGACGCGGTTGGATTTTTCGTTGCAAGCCATTGATATGTAATGATCGGATTCTGGCTCGGTTGGAAAAATTCCTTTGAGATATCAATGCGAATAGGATGCCTCTTAATCAGCGGGTCCCAGGTTCGAGCCCTGGTGCGCCCACCACGCTTAAGCCGCTGCCAGGCAGTGCTTCGCGATGGTCTGCGCGCTCTTGTAGCTGTCGCCGATTGAATGCCGCGTGATCTCATCGGAAGCCGCGACCCAGGCAGAAAATTCCGGCATCGTCACCAGCACCACACGTCCGTCGGGATGATCGAACTCCATGCCGATGCGAGAATTGGGCCCGATGGTCGACCGTCTCTCGTTTCCGCGCCGGCTTTGGCTTGGTCCGTCTCGCGGCGCGCGCGGCCGCGACTTCCGCAAACCGCTTGTCGGAGAACGCCGCGGCTTCCTCGATCGTGAACCATCGGCCGACCGGCCGGGGTTTGTCGTCCAACGGCGGATGGCGCAGATCGGCGTCGACGAAGCCGAGCGCGCGCTGGCGCGGTCCATGCACGGCGCGCGGCCGGTCGGCGCGAGTACAAATAGGATGCAAAAGGCGCTGTCACGTCGCGCATTCGCGCGCCACCGCTATGCGACCCTGCAACCAGACCATTATGAGCGGGAGGATAATCGACCGCGACCGTTGATTTTCCGATGTTTTCGTTTGAGATTGATCCTGTTCATCGCGTTCTGGTGAGATTGTTTCTGGCGCGAAACTGGGGCGGTCCACGTGGAACGTCTGCAGGACCATGGGGTCTGCTCATGAGAATGAATGCGAACGTAGAGCTCGACGCCGGCACCAAGACATTCGCCTCGGGCCTCCTGCCGGATTTGATAGCTGCGCTCCGCCGCAGCCGTAAGGGCGATCTCGTGGCTGTGATCAGCGGCGATCCAGGCATCGGCCCCGAGCTCGAGGCATGGTGCCGCTTTACCCGCAACAGTTTGGTCGACATAACAGTCGAAGAGGGCCGCAGCTGTTGGGTATTTCGGCACGGAGAGGCTCTTCAGAATGTCGGAGAGGATCGGCCTGTCGGCTCTCGTCTATGGCTTTACACCAACTTCGACTGCAACTTGAGCTGCGACTATTGTTGCGTGCGCTCGTCACCCAAAGCTCCGCGGCGAGCTCTTGGTATCGAGCGGGTGCGACGCATCGCTGCCGAGGCAGCGGAACTCGGCGTAGGTGAAATCTTTGTGACCGGCGGCGAGCCGTTTATGCTGCCGAGTATCGGCGAGATCCTTGCCGCTTGCGCTGCGGCGGCGCCGACCACGGTTCTCACCAACGGCATGCTGTTTGCCGGAAGTCGGCTTCAGATGCTGCGCGCGTTGCCGCGTGAGCGCGTAACCTTGCAGATCAGCCTCGACAGTGCGACGCCGGAGCACCACGACAGCCATCGAGGAAAGGGAACATGGGAGCGTGCCTGCAAGGGAATCGAGCGCGCCCGCGCCGAAGGATTCCGAGTGCGATTGGCGGCGACGGTGTCGACTGACGCGGAGGCCGAGGAGTTCCGTAGCTTCCTTGATGCCAATCACGTCAGCGAGGAGAACCGGGTGGTCAGGCGGATTGCCTTGCGAGGCTCCGCCACACAGGGCATCGCCTTGGCGAGGGCAGATCTGGTTCCCGAGGTGACGATTACGGCCGAAGGCGTCTTTTGGCATCCGGTCGGAGCCGAGGACAACGATCTGCTCGTCAGCCGCGAAATCTTTCCGCTCGCCGAATCCTTCGCAGCCGTGCGTCGCGCGTTCGATCGCGAATTTGAGCATCCACGCCGTTTGGCAAAGATTTTCAATTGCGCCTGATAAATGGTGGCGCGTGCGCTTGAGGCCGAAGCAGGTTTTTGCTCCCGGTCGCTAAGCGATAGGCCGCCTCAAAAGTCCTTGTTGCGCTGACGCTTCCCGCAACTCGGCATAGGCTTCAAGCTGCGGCGCTATCCATTGGCGCAGCCCTTCCGCCTCGAGCACAGCACGATGCGTCGGATTGTTGTAGCTCATCCCGAAGAGCGCTTTCGCAAACTGTTGCTCCAGCGCGGCATCCAGATCGGAGCGAGCAGTGAACATGCAGTGATTATAGGGCCGCGAGGTCCAGATCTCAGTCAGCGCGCCTTCCGGCACCAGACGCTCGGTACGCACGGCATTCCAGAACGGGCTGCCAATTGCACCCGCATCGGCGCGGCCGTCGAGGACCGCACGAACAACATCGGACTCGCTTGTCCCCGTATCCCCATGCTTGCCGAGGTCGGAGTTGAAGCGAAGCGTTTGGTAGTCCGCCCCCTCAACCAGTCCCTCGCGTTGCAGAAAATAAACTGGGAGGATTGCCGCATGACCGCTGTCGCGGCTTCCGAGAGCGAGGGTGCGGCTCTTAAGATCGGCGAGCGTAGCGACCGGCCCCCCGGTCACCGCGACGATCTTGGTCGCCCAGCCCACATCGGTATCGCGCATCGCGATAGGTCGGCAGCGGTGGCCGCTCCAGGCATCGGCCTGGATATAGGCGAGGTTCGTGTTCCATGCGATGTCGATGCGCGGCAGCGGCTCGCCGGGTAAAGCCAGGAGGGCGGCGACCTGTGCCTCGTAGCTCTGGAACAGTACCACCTCGACCGGTAGTCGCGCTTCCTCGTGAAAATACCGTCGCATGCCCTCCCAGATACCGACTACCTTTGGGTCATACGCGACGGCACCTACCCAGATCGTCTGGTCCATGATTGCTTCTCACATGTCGAATCTAACGTCCAATTGCGACAATCGCGATCCGTGCGCTCCCAGGCGGCGCAGCGCTCTCACACTCAGAACAGCGGTATTCCCAAAATGGCTTTGCCGATGAAGTCCCGCAGAACATCGCCTGTCGGCGCCATAACAGCGCCGGCATGGGCATCGCGGAACAATCGCTCGGTGGCCATATGCTTGGAAAAGGCTGCGCCGCCGCACGCTCGCATCGCTGCCGAGGTGACGGCGATAGCAACATCACCTGCCGACGCCTTGCTCTCAAGCACGCGCAGCATGGTGGTATCTCGAGGGCGCTCAAGGTGATCGATGAGATCGTCGATGCGCGCCGCAAGCCCGTCCGTGTCGATCTGCATTGTCGCAAGCTGGGCGCGAAGCGTCGGCAGGCTCTCTCCGAGGGTCTGGCCCAAATGCTCGAAGCGAGCGCTCTTGAGATGAGCTGCGGTCGCGGCCACCGCGGCCCGGCAAAGGCCTAGCGCGACCGCCGATGTTCCGAGGTTGAACAGTGGAAGCACGATCTCCAGCATCGCCTTGAAGCCGGCGCCGTCGTCGGTCAGTTGGAGCCCAGGCTCGGCCCTGCAATTCTCGAGGATCATCGGCGCGGAAGCGTTGGCGCGCATCCCGAAACCATCCCATGGGCCGGCGACCGACAGTCCGGGCGTACCACTGGCGACAAGGTAGAGGGTCGAATCCGTTGGACTCTTGCCTTCAGGAGCTAAGGTCGAGACAACATAGCTTTGCGCGTGACCGGCGCTCGTCACCCACGATTTCTTGGCCGTGAGGTACACGTTGGCGCCGTTGGGCTGCGCTCGCGAGACTGGAGTCCAGAAGTGGCTGCGCGATCCGGCTTCGCTGAATGCCAGGGTTGTCAGGTGTCGGCCGGCCGAAATGTCCTTGAGCGTCTGTGCGACGGCAGCACCCGGACGTGCCGCCGCGATCGTCGCGGTGGCGCTCATGTGCATCAGATAGACCATCGCGGCGGACGCGTCCGCTTCTGCGAGCGTCGCAATGACGGCCGCGAACGTCCGCGGTCCCAGAGCCGAGCCGCCCATCTCGGTGGGCAGCATGATCCCCAGCAATCCGGCTGAACCAAGCGCCGCGACTGCCTCGGACGAAAATCGACCATCCTTGTCGTTCTGTTTGGCTGCCGGCGCGAGAATACGGTCAGCGATCTCCTTGGCATTCGAAACTGCGGTCTCATGGTTCATAGCGACCTCTCGACACCTGGGCACTGTCGGTCACGTTCGAATATCGAACCCGCCTTTTCTCGCGACCGATGCTACGCGACCCGCACGATCGGATCAACACGACCAGCTCCCGCATGGCAGGCTCTTGCCGTACCAACAGCCAGTACAGACCGTCGTTATTACGTTCTTCAAAGCCGCCTTGTTACATCACCTGAAATCCATTTTTTGTGACATCGGCGAAACCTTGGCAGCGCTTGCCCGTCGTCCGGGGGAGCGCTACCAATAACCGGCAACAGCGTGACAAGGTTTGCCTGGTGATGGCGATCAATGATGGCGGGGTTCCGCCCATCCTAGCGCAAAAACACTATACGAAGCCGTCGGCATTTACGCCGGAAAATCTGCTGCGCGAAGCGTGCAGGCAAAAGCGGATTACGGACTCCAGCGTTCCCGATGTCTGCGTGCTCGACCCCGACGGCGACATCGTGCGTAGCCTGCTCGCTCGCGGCGAAGCCCGGCTCGAACCGGGATGGGCCTGCTATCACACGCAGCTCTATACCTTCAACCGGAGCGGGATCGATTTCGGAATTGTCGGCTGCGCTGTCGGCGCCTCGTTCGCGGTGCTGATCGCCGAGGAAATGTTTGCATCGGGCTGCAAACTGCTGATCAGCGTCACGTCCTCCGGGCAGATCGTGCCGGTACGTCCGCCGCCTTATTTCATCGTCATCGAACGCGCCCTGCGCGACGAAGGCACCAGCTATCACTACATGGCAGCGTCCGACTATTCGCATGCTAATGCCGGACTGATCTCGGCGCTCAACGGTGCATTCGGCGAATTCCCTGTGCCGGTGCTTACGGGCGCGACCTGGACGACTGACGCGCCGTTCCGTGAAACCCAGCCGGCGATCGACGCAATGGTTCAAAGGAATTTGATGGCAGTCGAAATGGAAGCCGCTGCGCTTTACGCGTTCGCGCGAGCCCGACAGAAGCCCGTCCTGTGTCTTGCCCATGTGACCAATCAAATGGGGCGCGTCGATGGTGATTTTGAAAAGGGCGAAGCAGACGGTAGCCGGGACGCGCTGCAGTTGATCGCGATCGCCGCCGATCGCCTGCGGTCCCGGCTCCTTCCGTGAGTGTCGCGGCGATCGGGATCATCTGCAAGGCGCCGCAGCCCGGCCGCGCAAAGACGCGGCTGGCGACGGCCATTGGCGCGGTTGCGGCGTCGGAGCTCTCGTCCTGCTTTCTGCGTGACGTCGCCGCAGCCATCGACGCGGTCCCCGAGACTCTCGGCCGGCGCGGGTATGGTGTCTATGCTCCCGCGGGAGTCGAACACATCATGCGGGAGCTTCTTCCCGCAACGTTCGGGCTCATGCTGCAGGTTGGCGACGATCTGGGTGACGTGCTGTTCGGTGCCACGCGCGATCTGTTGATCGATGGACATGATTGCGTCCTGCTCGTCAATGGCGACAGCCCGACCCTTCCTACCCGTTTCCTGATGCAGGCCATTGAAATCCTCCGCGAGCCAGGCGACCGAATGGTGCTCGGGCCGGCGAGCGATGGCGGCTACTATCTTATCGGCTTGAAACACCCGCACAGGCAGCTGTTCACGCGAATTGCCTGGGGAACCGAAACTGTGGCTCGCAGCACATGCGAGCGCGCTACGGCGATCGGGCTGGCGACGACGCTGCTTCCGGAATGGTACGATATCGACGACGTTGAAACGCTGGGTTGGCTCAGGGACGAACTGTCCGGCAGTTCCACGCGCTTTCGTGGCGGTGGTCTTGCCCCGGCGAGCCGGGCCTTTCTCGAGGCCGCGCCGCAGATAGATCCATGAAGCCAATGCCGGTGGCTGTTCCCAGTCAATTCGATCGACTTGCGCGCTCCGCCAACAACATGCCTCCGCTTCACCTGTTGGCCGGCATCGGTGCGGCTCTGGTGGCTCTGACCCTGGTGACACCCTTTGCCTTCGAGGCCTATGGTGACAATGCTTTCATTGCTCTGAGCATCGCCGCAGGTCTGCTGACGATCGTAGCAACACGCCTGGTCGAGCGCGCGCCACCTGATCGAGCCCTGTTGCTTGTTTTGGGGCTCGGGATTGCGCTGCGAATCTGTGCGCTGCTGTTCGATCCACTTCTGTCCACTGACATTTATCGCTATGTCTGGGACGGCAAGGTGCAGGCCGCTGGCATCAATCCCTATCGCTATGTGCCAGCCGATGACGCGCTGGCGTTTCTGCGCGATGGGACGATCTTTCCTCACATCAACCGGGCCGATACCGCCGTCACCATCTATCCCCCGGTGGCGCAATTCTTCTTCTTCATTGTCACGCGGATCGGCGAAGGCGTGACGACGATGCGTCTTGCACTGCTGGGGTGCGAGTCAGTCACCGTCACCCTGATCATGCTTCTGTTGCGGCGTATGAACCGGCCGGTGACGCGCGTGATCGCCTATCTTTGGCACCCGCTTCCCCTGTGGGAGATTGCCAACAGCGGCCATGTCGATGCGTTGATGGTTGCGCTGATGCTGCTGGGGCTGTGGGTTGCCCTGACGGGCCACGCTCTCCGCGGAGCCGTCGTGATCACTTTTTCAGTGCTGGTGAAGCCCTATGCGGCGCCGGTGCTGGCCGGAATTTGGCGCCCTTGGGACCTCAGGATGCCACTCGTCGTGATCGCCACCGTGGCGCTTTGTTATCTTCCCTATTTGTCGGTTGGCTGGGGAGTTCTCGGATTCTTGACCAAGGGCTATCTGAGGGAGGAGGGGATTAGTGCCGGCAACGATCTCTGGCTGTTGTCCGTCTGGCGCCTTTTGTTTGGCGAGCATCAAGGTGTTGTTATCGTCTACGTCGCGCTGGCCGCGTTGGTCCTCCTGTTCAAGGGGCTCTCCGTGGCCCGCAGCTCTGACCGCACTATCGTGTCAACGCTTGCCGACATCAATATGCTGTTACTCCTCACGCTGTTGTTGTTGTCGCCCAACTATCCCTGGTATTTTCTGATCATCATGCCGTTTGTCGCCCTGTGTGGATCGGCATCTACCTGGGTCGTTTCGATCGGCGCGCTGTTGCTGTCCGAACAGCTCGATTGGGATTTCTACATTCCGAGAATAGTGACCAAATCAATTCTGTTCGGAGGTCTTTTCCTAGCCTGCGCCTTCACAGCCTGGAGGGCCCGCATGCAGCGGATTGCAGATACAGAGGCATCGCGATGAGCCTTTCGCAGAACGCTCGCGCGCCGCTTGATCCGCGCCGATATCACGAGTCGGTCATGGGCGAACGCACCGAGATCGCCCCGCGTCCGCCGGTCTGTCTTTATCTGGAAGTCACCAATCGCTGCAACCTGCTGTGCACGACCTGCCCTCGCACCTACGAGGAACTCGAGCCGCCGGCAGACATGAGTTGGGATCTGTTCACGTCGATTGTCGATCAGGCTCCGGGCCTCTCGCGCGCGGTGCTGCACGGCGTCGGTGAGCCGATGCTGGTCGCCAACCTGCCCCGGATGGTCAGGTACCTGAAGGAGCGCGGCGTTTACGTCCTGTTCAACACCAACGGAACAGTGCTCAGCGAGCGCAACGGCCGTGCGCTGATCGACGCGGGACTTGATGAGTTGCGTGTGTCGCTTGACGCATCAGATCGCGAGAGCTTCAAGGCGATCCGTGGCAGGGACTATTTCGGTCGTATCATCCGCAACGTGCGTGCATTTCGCGAGTTGCAGGAGCGGGAGGGTCACACAAGGCCGCAAGTTTCTGTTTGGCTTACCGGCCTGAAAGAGACCGTCGAGCAACTCCCGGCCTTTGTGAAAGTTGCGGCGGAGATCGGGGTCAAAGAAGTTTATCTGCAACGGCTCGTGTTTTTCGACGAAGCAGCAATCGGCAAGGCGCGTCCCGATCAGGCGTTGTTCGAACGTCTGACCGAGGGGGAGGCAGTGTATCTGAAACAGGCCGAGGATCTCGCACGCTCGCTTGGTGTGGCCTTCAGCGCATCGGGCGCAGCGAGCGAGCCGGGGTTAAGTCTGAAGAGCAGCGGTGACGGTTCGCCGTGGTCGCTCTGCCGGCGGCCCTGGTCGCTGATGTATTTCACGGCCAATGGCCGCGCCTTGCCGTGCTGTATCGCGCCATTTTCGCAGCATGGCTACGACAACTATACACTAGGCCATGCAGGGCAGCAGTCCTTGCACGATATCTGGAACGGACCGGCGTACCGGGACTTTCGTGCGGCCCTCCTGTCGGACAAGCCGCCCAAGAGCTGCGCCAATTGCGGCCTGCGCTGGAGCCTGTGAGCGAGGTGAGCCACGAGATCGACGGGAAGCGGCCTGCATCGTGCCAACCGCCCGTCGTTTCGGCGATCATTCCATGCCTCGACGAGGAAACGGCAATCGGCCAGGTCGTAGCTGCGGTGCTGGGACAGAGCGTGAGTGAAGTCATCGTGGTCGACGGGGGTTCGCGGGACCGCACGGCCGAGCGGGCACGGGCCGCCGGGGCTTGCGTGATTGTCGAGCAACAACGCGGCTACGGTCGCGCCATCCAGGCAGGCATCGCCGCCGTGCGCGATGACGCCGACATTCTTGTCTTCCTCGACGGGGATGGCAGCGATCGCCCGGAATTCATCTCTGATCTGGTGTCGCCGATCGCCGCCGGGCAGGCTGTGTTCGTTCTCGGCTCGCGCGTTCGCGGTTCGCGCGAGCCCGGCAGCTTGACGCCGCAGCAGGTCGTCGCGGCCCATGTTGGCAGTCTGCTCTTGCGGCTGACCTATGGCGCGAGCTTCACCGATCTGTCGCCGTTTCGCGCCATCCGGCGCGATGAGCTCAGACGTCTCGGCATGAAAGAAGAGACGTATGGCTGGAACCTGGAAATGTTGATGCGGGTCGCGGTCGCCCGCTTGCCGGCGCTGGAGATCGCTGTCGGGCAGCGGCGCCGGATCGGCGGTGTATCGAAGGTCTCCGGCAATCTTATCGCTGGCGTCAAGGCGGCATGGTCCATCTCGGCGACGTTCGTCCGCCTCGCCCTTGAACTCCGACACCGGAGGCTTCCGGCAGACAGGCGTGGCTAGATCAACGGGGGCCGGTACGATGACCACAGGCAACGATGTCCCGGGGAGATTTTCGGCTTCCTTCCTCAGGTGGGGAAAACGCCGCCAGATATCCACCATCGCCTGCGAGCTGATACGTGGCGATCTCGCGATAGCCAACGGCGGCGAGCTCGCAACGCAGTAGCTCAATTGGCGTGCCATGCTCCGACGTCGGGCGCTCGAGGTCGACAATTCCGACCCGCGCGCCCTGCTTCAAGGCGGGCGCCAGATTGTAGAGGAAAGCGTATGGCTGAGCTATCTCGTGATACATGTGCACGAGGATGGCGACGTCGAGCAGGGAAGCGGGCAGGCGCGGGTCGTGCGGTTCGCCCGATGCGAATATGACATTTGTCAGCTTCAGGCGTTGCGTTCGCTTGGCGAGCGCGATGAGGTAATGCCGCGTGACATCTTGGGCGATGACAGAGCCGGCGGGACCGACGAGCCGCGAGAGCCGGACCGTGTGGTAGCCGTTACCGGCACCGACATCGCCAACCGTCATCCCTGGCTTGACTTCAAGAAGACGGGCGATCTCGCCGGTCTCATTCAGTGAATCGCGGCGCTCCTCGGAGCCACGGGTCGGGCTGACGATCTGTGCAACCGGACGCCGAGGCGAGGGAAACTCTTTTGCAGGGACTCCAGGCGGAGCCAGGTAGCCGATGTCGGCAGCGTATGCGCGAGCTGCGTCCAGCGCCGCAATAAACATCGCCGCGCGCACCAGTGCGATCATCTGCCTGCCAAGCATCCGGCGCCGTCGTCCGGTTCTATCAGCTCACGAGGTGATCCAGCATCATCCTTCCGCAACTAGCCTGCGATGTAGAGGAACCAACCGATAAAGCCCTTCTTGTCGCGCACGGCAGGGACTTTGCGACGCAACCAAGCATCAAGGCCAAGACTGCGGCCGGCGCTCTCGACCACGAACAGGAACATCAGCAAGGCCAGAAACATATACGTCCACGGCCACTCTGCCGGATTGCCATAGAGGCCGAGCCACAGTTGCAGCACATAGGCGATGGCCAGCACGCCAACCACCCGCACGGCAAGCCCGAGGATCATCGATGCTGCAAACACCAGCTCGGCAAGAAAGACAATTGGTCCAAAGATCGTCATGTTAGGCAACACGACGTCCTTCATGAAGGTGCGGTGAAATTCGAAAGCCGCGTGGGTTGTTTCCTGTTCGGTCCAATATTGCAGACCATCGGACACGGGCAGCGGCAATTTCCACAACATGCCCTGGAACCACATGCAGCCGATCAGGACGCGGACCAGCCAGATTCCAAGATGTCGGCCGGTACGCTGCGCCGGATCCTCCCGCCAATTCTGAAACGCCACTGCAATGCCGGCGATCAGCAACGCCCAGAACAGTGCCAGGACCAAATAGCGCCAGTTTCCCAGACGCAGATAATCACCCGTATTCGCGGTCAGGAATTGCCACGCATTGGTGAAGGGATTGTTGGGCATAAGCGGGTGCTCCCGAGATTTGGGTAGTTACTCTGCGTAAGGCGCACCACTACGCGAGCGGGTCGAGAGGTGCGCCTACCTGGGCTACTACGCAGCAGAGCGCGCAATTATTACGCTGAACAGCGCCGGCATTGAACGCGTCAACAGCGCACCAACCCGCTGTTGCGAGTAACTAGATCGAGAGACCAGGCGACTGATCTGTGAACAACACATAATCAGTCGTTCGAGCGAACCTCTCTGCTCTTCATTGCGCGTTGATCCAGTTTTCCGATCCCGTCACCTTGACCGACACATCCGAAAACGAAAGTTGCATGGGCTTTCCGTCGACCGTCCCGCGGTGATCTGTCGAGATCAGGAGTGGGCCAGCCTTCTTGTAGCCCGCCCATGTCGCGATCACGAGTTTGGGCGGCCTGGTTCCGCCGCGGTGGTAGGCGATCTCCTTTATTTGCTTGTCCGCGCCAACGTACAGGTCCCAGGTGTCGCCGCGATCGTAGCCACCCTCCGAAGGGTATTTGACCACGAGCCGTTCAGCGGAAGCGTCACCCAGGGGTAGTTTGTGCGTGCCCTCATCGGTCACCGTGGGACCGTCCCATACGACGTGGAAAGGGAGGATCAACCAATACTGATCGTTCATGAATGCCGGATCGATTTCGTTCTTTATGGCATCGCTTTGGCTGCTGAGCTGCGAGCGCTGATAGGTAGCCTTGACCGGGTTGCCTTCCTTATCTTTCCCCTCGTAGGAGACCATGTCGATCTTCGGGCTCCACTCCCAACGGCGAGAAAGTTTGACACCAGGCAATTCCGCATTCCAAGTGTAGCGGATTGCCTCGATTTGCCCAAACGAATCAAGGCCGTAGGTTTTTGCCATTTGTTCGGCAATCGGAGGGAGCTGTTGCGCCCGGGAAGTCGCAGGGAGGATCAACAGCATGCCGAAGGCGAAAAGGCGGATCACATCGAGTCGGCTCATTTCTCTGCCGGCCTGAGTATTGCTCATGTCGAGCTCCTTAGGTTTGGTGCAGTTGTGTTGACCGAACTGAGGCCGCCCAGAATACTGGAAATTGTGCGTTATGTACCGTTAGAGGTTGTAGCTGCGGCCGCAATCGCTCCATTGCCCATCAAATGCATCTCAGCGACAACTGAAGTCCGGCCGGTGGGATGCGACTACTTCGGCCTTTTGATGCGTCGTCGCCGCCGAATCTACGATTGAGGGGCGGGGCGCCTAGCAGAGCAGGAGATGCAGCACTACCTCAGGGGTTAGGTTTTCGGTACACACAACGGTCCGTAAGAAGGTGCCACACCAGAGAGCGGCCCTTTGCTTCCTGGCTACCAGCCGCGAATGGTGAATCTGGGTCCGCCGTAGCGGCGATCGTAATAGCCGGGACCAGCGTAGTAGTTGTAGCCCCGGCCGGGGAAGTAACTGGGGTCGTCGAAATAGCGCAGGACATAGCGCCGTCCCCGGGTTCGCCAGCAGAGTCCATAATACTCGTTGCAGACCAGACCAACCTGATCGACGTTGACGACTTCGGCGGAGCCGATCGTCGTCGCGTTGAGGGGCGCGGCGGAAGCGGCGGACGCCAGCAGCGCGGCAGCGAATGCGCCCACTGCGATGGCCTTCATGGAGTTCTCCCTTCGGTTGGGCGAGACAATCGATCTCTATGAACGATCTATGAATCGGCGTTCCGGGACTCGACCCTGGCCTCGAAGATCGAGCTCTTCCACGGCTAGCGCAAAACGACGTGCTGACCAGCGGTGACCTTTATGTAGGGGCCAGAGCTTGCTTGAACAACCGTCTCGCGGTCGATTGAAGCCTTAATCCAGCCACGTGTCAGCCGCGCCAGCACGCCAGCGAGGGCTGTGGCGTTGCGCTTGAGAAGGCGAGCTGTCGGAGTAAGCAGGCAAGTGCTTGTATTCAGAAATTGAGCTGCAGCAGTCCGAAGGCGCCGTGCGCGAGCTTTCCGGTGCCGCCGACGTTCGTTGAGTAGTCCCAGTTCGCTGAATATTCCACAGCAATTTTCAGCCCGTCCGTCACCCACTCGCCGGCAGTGAGGAGCAGCCGGTTTTGCGGGACGAAGCCGATCCGGGTCGGTACGCCATTTACCAGGATTCCTGCGCCGGCCATGTCCTTGCTGCCGGAATATGCGATCGAGATGAAATCGCCCTGGGCGCCGATCTCCGTCACCCACGGATTCCAATCGAATTGGTAGGCAAGCGAAGCCTGCCATGTCATCGGCATCATGTTCCTCGGAATGCCGAACCCATCAATGAACTGTGCTGACCGAAGCGCAGCGTTCACCTCGCCAACAACTGCGAACGGGCCGAAACTCGCTTTGACGCTCGCGGCCACTCCGGGGACGCGTCCGATCTCGGGCAGGAACGGCAAATAGGATTGACGCAGGAATCGACTTTCGAACACCGAAGTGTCATAGTCGACATGGAAGTCAACGGTCCACGGACAGATCAGCGACGTCGTCAATTGCTCATAGGGCACGCCGCAATGGCCTCTCGTTCGGAAACCGAGCGTGGCGTTGTAATCGTCGATTTTCGTTCCGCCCGGCACGATGCTTTCGCTCCCCTTGTAGGTCATGACCGAGCCATAGAAGGGCGGCGGGTCGAGGGGAGGCGTCACGGGCATCGGCTTGAACGGCCGTTGAGGCGGCGGCACGTAGCCCATCCAGCGCGCAATCTGCTGCACTGCTGGTGCGACCACCAGCGGATTGACTTTGGGAACAACAACCGGCGCCGGTAGCGGCTGTAGCGGCGGGGTTGGAAAGGCAAACTCAAGTCCTCCCGCGGTCTGACGGTTTTCAAAAACCTCAGTCGTCAGTGGAGTGCCAATTGACAGTGTATCCAAGCGCGCCACGCCGGTGGACGTGCCAAAATGCAAGGTCTCGACGCCAAAGCGGGCAGCGATCGGAAACTGCATCAAATCGCCGACCAGAATGTGGGTGCGATCAAGCGTGAATCGATCCACGCCAACGCCGGGGACGCCAGGCACGACAGGTTGGTTCCCGGTCGGAAATATAGCGCCCGTGCCGCTCTCGAAATGGAGCACCAATGCGCCGGTTACCCAGTCGCTCAACTTGATATCGAAGTCGAGCTCCGCCGTGCCCAACTGCAGGTTTTCCTTGGAAGGGCCATCGAAATCCTGGGTCCGCGAAGCCAGGCCTTCAATCACACCGCTGAGCGAGAGGTACTTGTTGATGTTTGGCCCGGTCTTGTTGAACGTGTCTGCTATGATCTGCCGCGTCGCGTTTTCCTGCGCCGCCCAGGCGACCTCAAGGTCTTTCACGCGCTCTGTAAGCGGCCTCTTCGCTCCAGTATCCGACAGATCCGGAGCCGGCAGCACGGCGGCCGATGCGGTGGCCGGCGCTCCGGGCGTCACTACGGCTGGGGTAGGTGCGATTGGCGCAGGTGCGGCAGCCGGCGTTACGACAGGCGCGACTGACGTTGGTGCAGCAGTCGTCGTTGCGACAGGTGCTGAACGCACTCGCGGCGCGGCGGCTGCGCGCTTCGGCATTGTCGTGCCTTCCAGGGCGCTGAGACGCTTGGAAAGCTTCCGGTTCTCCGCCTTTAGCTCGCCAAGCATCTGTCGGAGAAGTGCGATCTCGTCATTGCCCGCGGCGGCTGCGCAAGAAGGTACGAATAATGCGAAGCTGAGCAGCGCTGGCGTAGCGCCGGCGATCCATGGGAATACGCCGCACGCGCGGCGCCTCGTGCGCATGGTTGATTGTTCAGTTTTAACTAATGCAGCGCCCGAACGGCACCGGAATCCTGCGACGACGTCATCTCGCTTATTCGAGAGCATACGCGGCCCCCGCTCGATCTCGCCGGTGCCAAATCGCCGGCTCGTTCGTTCATGACAATTCGCTCTTGCAGCCTCTCAGCGAACAATTGATCCGTCAACCCAAACGTGTGGCCATAGTTACCGCAAGTCCATACGCATTTGGAAACGTCGACCAACCTGATGGTGAATTGGTAGGTCACAACACAGGTCCCGGCTGTAAAGTGTGCCGAGTCTATAATGATCTCAACTTAAGGATGTATACGGATGGGTGTGGGGAGTAGCCCAATTGAGGGTAGACGATATCCTAGTTGGCGGTATCCAGCCACCCATTTTGGGGCGCGTCAAAATGTCCCTGGGGGGTGAGGCCTAGAAAAATGGTATTATGAAACTCCAACCCTCCGCTAGTGACGCTGAATGTGGCGTCAATGGGACCGAACCAGAGCGGTAATACGGCGGGACGGGATCAGAGAAGCTGGACATGTCGGGAACTCGGCTGCGCCGTTCGGTGCTGGAGATAGCGGCCGCGAACCGGAGCTCCCACAACTGGAGTTTGATTACAATCAGAGATTATTAGAGGGGGCGTCGCAGATGTTGTGGCTCATTTCCTCTAGCGTGCGTTTACGCACTCTCGTTCTGGCTGTTGCTGCCGGCCTGCTGATCTTCGGGGTCATCAGCATCAAGGACAAGCCGCTCGACGTCATCCCCGAACTCGCTTTGCCTTCGCTCACTGTGAAGACTGAATCGCTGGGCCTCTCCAGCGCCGAAGTCGAATCGCTGATCACCGTTCCGCTGGAAGCGGACCTGCTCAACGGTGTGCCGTGGCTTCATTTGATCCAGTCGGAGTCGATGGCTGGCCTCTCGACCATCGAAATGATCTTTGCACCTGGCACCGACATGATGAAAGCACGCCAGATGGTGCAGGAGCGGCTGACGCAGGCGCACGCGCTGCCGAACGTCTCCGGTCCGCCGGTGATGCTGCAGCCCGTGTCCACAACCAGCCGGGTGATGAACATCGGACTGAGCTCGAAATCCGTTTCGTTGATCGACATGTCGATTCAGGCGCGCTGGAACATCGCGCCGCGCCTTGCTGGCGTTCCGGGCGTCGCGAATGTTTCAATATGGGGACAGCGCGAGCGGCAGGTGCAGGTGCTCGTCGATGCCAGGAACTTGCTGAAAAAGGGCGTCAAGCTCGAGCAGGTGATCAAGACGACAGGCGAGGCGGTCTGGTCTTCGCCGCTGACCTACCTGAACTCGTCGACGCCCGGCACCGGCGGCTTCATCGAAACGCCAAACCAGCGGCTCAGCATCCGTCACCAATTGCCCATCTCCACCGTGGGAACATTCGCCAAGGTGCCGCTGAGCGGCACGACCGTCCGCGTCGGCGATGTAGCCTTTCTTGCAGAAGGCCATCAGGCCCTGATCGGAGATGCCATCATCGGCGATGGGCCTGGCCTGATGCTGGCAATCGAGAAGTTTCCCGGATTCAGCACGTCGGAGGTGACACGCGGCGTAGAGCGCGCGCTCGACGAACTGAAGCCCGGGCTGCCCGGGATCGAGATCAACACGAGGATCTATCATCCCGCGAGCTTCATCGAAGGCGCGAGCGGCACCTTGAGCAAGGCCGCGATCATTTCGATCATCCTGGTCGCAGCGGTACTTGGCCTTCTGATGGGCAGCTGGAGGAGCGCTGTTATCGCGCTCGCCGCGATTTTGTTGTCGTTCGTCTCGGCCGTGCTGCTGCTACAGGCCGCGGGGATTTCGCTCAGCATGATGGTGATCGGCGGTCTCTTGATGGCTTCGGGCGTGGTGGTCCATGACGGCATTCTCGACGCGGACAATCTGCTGCGTCGTCTCCGCTCGCCACGCGACGGACAGTCCGGCTTCCGCATCCTCGCCCGTGCGATGCTGGAAACACGCCGGCCGATGGTCTACGCGTCGTTGATCGTCGTCCTCGCGGTGCTGCCGATCCTGTTTATGCAGAGCCGGTCGGCCGCATTCTTTGCCCCGATGGCCTGGGCCTACATCGCCGCCGTGGCCGTCTCGATGTTGGTGGCGCTGATCGTGACGCCGGCGCTGGCAGCAGTTTTACTCGCGGACACGTCACCGAACGCGAGCGGTGACGAGCCGATCGATCGATTGGCCGGGCGCTTCGATCGAGTAGGCGGCCCCGTCATACGCTGGCCCGTCGCCTGCGTCGCTGCCGGCCTGCTGGCCGCAATCGCGAGCTTTGTGCTCTTGCGTCCGCTCGAACGCCAAATGGTGCCGAGCTTCAAGGAGACCGATCTCCTCGTCGAGTGGCAAGGACCGCCTGGCACCTCGTTGCAGGCGATGATGCGATCGACCGATGGCTTGATCCAAGACCTCAAGCAGATCCCGGGCGTGCGGAGCGCCCACGCCAATCTCGGACGCGCGCTGCTCTGCAACTGCGAGCACGCAGCTGACGTGAATTCGGGGCAAGTGTGGGTCAACATCGATCCCAATGCGCAATATGAAACCGTAGTCGATGCCGTGGAAGCCGCCATCACCGCCTATCCCGGAATGCGCGGGCAGGTCGGGACATACCTGTCGACCAAGCTGCGTGAGGCGCTCACCGGTGATCCTGATTCCATCACCGTGCGCGTCTACGGCAAGAGTCTCGATGTCATTCGTACCAAGGCTGAAGAGATTCGCGCGGCGATCGCAAAGATCAAGGGCGTCGAAAACGCCCGGGTCGAGCTGCAGGTCGAGGAACCTGCGATCGAGGTCAAGGTGGATGTCGATCGCGCGGCCGATTTCGGGCTGAAGCCCGGTGACGTCCGCAGGGCAACCTCCGCACTCGTCAGCGGCATCACCGTCGGTGCGCTATTCGAGGAGCAGAAGGTTTTCGACGTCGTGGTCTGGGGGCGCCCGGAGCTGCGCGACAACATCGAAGACATCCGGAATCTGATGATCAACAGCGAGAGCGGGTCGCAGGCTCGTCTCGCCCAGGTCGCTGACGTCAGCGTTGCGCCGGCGATCAGCATTATCCGCCGCCAGGGAGCCTCGCGCCGTATCGACGTCCGGGCAACAGTGGATGAGCGGGCGCTGGGTGACGTGGCGGATGAGGTCGCCCGCACCGTCAAGCAGGTGGCATTCCCGTTCGAGCATCGCGCCGAGGTGCTAGGCGAATACAAGGAAGAGCAGGCCAGCCTGCGGTCGATCTACGGCTATGTGGTGGCCGCTGCGATCGTGATGTTCCTGCTCATGCAGGCCGTGCTCCGCAGTTGGAAGCTCACTGCGTTGTCGTTGCTCGGTGTACCTATCGCCGTGCTGGGCGGTGTGGCGGCGATCCCGCTTACGGAGGAGGGCACCTTCTCGCTCGGCTCGCTGTTGGGTCTGGCGGCGGTGCTTGCGTTGGCCGTGCGGCAGGCGGTCGGTCTCGTTGCCCATTTCCAGCACCTGCAATTGAACGAGGGCGAGCCGTTCGGCGAGGCGTTGGTGCGTCGCGGTGTTCGGGAGCAGTTCCTGACCATCATCGCGTCATCGATCGCGACGATCGCGCTGGTGCTTCCGTTCGCAGTCATGGGCGATGTCGCGGGGCTTGAAATCGCTCACCCGCTCGCGGTGGTCGTGTTGGGCGGCGTCGTCACTGCGACTCTCGGAACGTTGCTCATGCTTCCGGCGCTTTACGTGCGGTTCGCTGGCGGCTGGACCAAGGACCGGATCGATCTCGAGATGGAGACCGCGTCATGAGCGCCGAGCGATTCATTCCGGTCGCGATCAAGAGGGAGATACCCGTCATGGCCCGCTTCAACGTGTTGGCTGCAGCGATATCTGTCGCGATCTTGGCAACGCTTTTTCTCTCAGCCCTGACCGCGGAGATGACCGGCACGGCACCGGCGCGCGTCGAGGCAACGACTGACGCCAAGATCAAGAAGATAACGCTCACGCCGAAGGCGGCTGAACGGCTCGGCATTCTGATCGATGAGGTGCGCGCGGATCCGTCCGGGCGCCTCATCGTGCCCTATGCATCCGTTCTCTACGACCTTTCGGGCAAAGCGTGGGTCTACATCAGCGCCGAGCCGCTGACATTCGTCCGCGGGCCGGTGGAGATCGACACCATCAAGGGCGACAACGTGTACCTGACCGACGGGCCGCCGGTCGGCACCAAGGTGCTTGCGGCCGGAGTGCCGCAAATCTTCGGGACAGAGGTGAAGGTAGGTCATTAGCCTGGTTGCTCTCCATAACGGCTGCAGTCTGAGTGGGATGTCTGCAATGATGAAGTTGGTCATAGCATCCAGTCTGCGCTTTCGTTATCTGGTCCTCGCCCTGGGTGTGGTGCTTACCTGGTTTGGCCTGGTGCGCCTTAAGGACGTGGCGGTGGACGTGTTCCCGGAATTCGCACCGCCACGCGTCGAGATCCAGACCATCTGCCTTGGACTCTCCTCCGCGGAAGTTGAACAACTTGTCACTGTGCCGTTGGAAAACGCCCTGAACGGCGTTCCAGACATCGACGTAATGCGTTCGAAGTCGGTGGGGCAGTTGTCGTCGATCCTCCTGATCTTCAAGTCCGGCGTCGACGGGATCCGGGCGCGTCAACTGGTCAGCGAGCGGATGGCGCTTGCGTCCAAGACGCTGCCGACGTGGGCGGCGCCGCCCTTCATGATGCCGCCATTGTCCTCGACCAGCCGGATCATGAAGATCGGCATCACCTCGCAGGACAAGTCCGTCATGGACCTGTCGATGCTCGCCTATTGGACCATCCGGCAGCGGCTACTCGGTGTTCCCGGGGTTGCAAACGTCGCGATCTGGGGCGAGCAACTCAAGATGCTTCAGGTGATGGTCGACCCGAATCGGATGGCAGCAGCCGACGTCACGCTCGACCAGGTGCAGGAAGCGGTTTCCAACGCGCTTGACGTCGGCTTGCTCCGCTATTCCCGTGGCGCACATATCGGCACTGGCGGCTTCGTCGAAACACCCAATCAGCGCTTTCAACTGATGTTTGCCGCGTCCGGTGTTACGCCCGAGACGCTGTCGAGGGTGCCGGTAACGACAAGGGACGGCGAGCCGCTGTTACTCAGCGAGGTTGCTAACCTTGTCTATGCGCCGCAGGGCATGGTCGGCGACGCCGTCATCAACGACGGCCCGGGGTTGATGCTCATCGTCGAGAAATTCCCCTGGGGAAACACGCTCGCGGTCACCCGCGGGGTGGAAGATGCGCTGGAGAAAATGAAGCCAGGCCTTCCGGGGGTTGAGATCGATACGACAATCTTCCGGCCCGCAACCTTCGTCGAGGACTCGATCGACAATCTGTCGCGGGCGCTGTTGCTGAGCTGCCTGCTGGTGACGGGAATCATCGTCATCTTCCTTTATGAATGGCGCACCGCGATCGTCTGCATCGTCGCGATTCCGCTGTCGCTACTCGCAGCCGCACTGGTCCTGTTCATATTGGGCGCGACCGTCAACACCATGACGCTGGCCGGCTTCGTGATCGCGCTCGGGATCGTCGTCGACGACGCGATCCTCGATGTAGAGAACATCATGCGGCGCCTGCGGCTCGCGCGGCAGGCGGGGGATACGCGAAGCACGGCGCGCATTATTCTGGACGCGTCCCTCGAGGTGCGCGCGCCGATCGTCTCCGCGACCCTTATCGTGGTCGCCGCCGTGGTGCCCGTCTTGTTCATGCAGGGCCTGGCCGGATCGTTTTTCAAGCCGTTGATCGGAGCCTATGTGCTTGCGATCGCGGCCTCGCTCATCGTGGCGATGACGGTGACGCCGGCGCTTTGCCTGATCTTGCTCAACAATGCGCGGCTTGAAGGGCGAGAATCGCCACTTGTCGTTTGGCTGCGCCGCTACTACCCGCCGTTGCTCGAACGTGTCACGCGAACGCCCCGTCCTGCCTTCATCACGGTCGGCGTTGTGACGCTCGCGGGGATCGTCGTCTGGCCATTGCTCGGCCACTCGCTGCTGCCGTCGTTCAAGGAGCGCGATTTCCTGATGCACTGGGTCACCTCGCCCGATACCTCGCTGCCCGAGATGCTGCGCATCACGACCCGGGCGAGCAAGGAGCTGCGCGCCATTCCGGGGGTACGCAATTTCGGCGCCCATATCGGTCAGGCGTTCGCTGCCGACGAGGTCGTCGGCGTCAATTTCGGAGAGAACTGGATCAGCATCAGCAAGGATGCCGACTACGACAAGACGCACGCCAAGATCGACGAAATGGTGGAGGGTTATCCAGGCCTCTACCGCGATGTGCAAACCTATCTGAAGGAGCGCATTCGCGAGGTCCTGACCGGGGCCGGCGAGGCGATCGTCGTTCGCATCTTCGGCCCGGACCTCGACGTTCTCAGGAGCAAGGCGGAGGAGGTCCGCGCGGCACTCGCTGACGTTCCCAACCTCGTCAACCTGCACAAGGAGCTGATCGTCGAGGTGCCGCATATTCAGGTGACGCTGAAGTTGGAGGAGGCACAGCGTTACGGCCTGAAGCCGGGCGATGCTCGGCGCGCCTCTTCGACCCTGATGGCCGGAGAGGAGGTCGGCGACATCTTCATCGAGGGACGCACCTATGATGTTCAGGTATGGAGCCCGCCGGAATTCCGCCGCAGCGTCGACTCTGTGCGCCAGATGCGGATCGACACGCCGACGGGTCAGCGTGTGCGGTTAGCGGAAGTAGCGGACGTCAGCATTCAGCCGACGCCAAACGTCATCAGGCGCGAGGCGAGTTCCCGTCGGATCGACGTGGACGCGAATGTCCGGGGCCGAGATCTCGCCGCAGTCGCCCGGGACGTGCAGGCGCGGCTGGACAAGCTGTCGTTTCCGCTCGGCTACTACGCGGTGCTGCAGGGCGAATATCAGGAGCTGCGCGCCGCCCGCGCAAGGCTCGAAGTGCTTGGCGCGGTGGCGCTCGCCGTCATATTCGTGCTTCTGCAACAGACGTTCGGAAGCTGGCGGCTGGCAACGCTTAGCTTCCTCACTCTGCCTTCGGCCCTGGTGGGTGGTGTCCTGGCAGCGTGGCTCGCAGGCGGAATCGTCTCGCTCGGCTCGTTGATCGGCTTCCTGACCGTGCTCGGAATCGCCGCGCGCAACGGGATCATCATGATCAACCACTTCCAGCATCTGGAACGCTATGAGGGGACGGCGTTCGGCATGGAGCTTGTGCTTCGCGGGGCCAACGAGCGATTGCGTCCGATCCTGATGACGACCGGAGCCGCCGGGCTTGCGATTCTGCCGTTGATCATCTTCGGTAACTTGCCCGGCCATGAGATCGAATATCCGATGGCAGTGGTCATCATGGGCGGACTTGTGACATCCACGCTGCTCAATCTGTTCATTTTGCCAGCCCTTTATCTCCGTTTCGGCCGCGGCACGGTCGGGCCGACGATCGATCTGACAGGTCCAGAACCGGCAGGCGTCGGGAGGGCAACGTGAAGACCAAGCATCGTTGCAACGGCTGGCTCGTTTTGGCGGCAACCTTGGCGACTTTCGCCTTTCCGATTGCGACATCCGCGACGGAAAATCGCCAGTTCGAACAGCTCTCCGTTTATCTCGAACGCAACGTGCAAGACAAGGACGCGGAGATCAAGTTCGAGGTGACGGGCGCCAGCGATGGGCTCACCGCACTGACGGTTTCGGGTCCCAACGAGCGTAAGGTCGTCGATATCAAGACCCCCGACTCGAAACTGGGCATTCGCAAGCTGACGATTGAATCGCCGGAGCCGGCTGATGACCGCATCGTCAAGGCGGACTTCCCGGCGGGCACGTATCGTTTCTTGGGAAACACGAGCAATGGCGGACGCCTGCGCGGTGAAACGCAGCTCAGTCACACTTTTCCGGAGCCAGCTGCGTTTGAATATCCAAAGTCTGGTCAAAAGGACGTTCCCGCCGGCGACCTGACCTTGCGCTGGTCCGTGCCGAAGGGAATCGAGTCCTGCGTCATCGTTATCGAGCAACCCGGCTCGCCCTACGAGATCCGGGCGCTGCTGCCGGCGTCGACAAAGACTTTCGCGGTACCCAAGGGATTCCTGCGCGCCGGGCAGGCTTACACACTCGCGATCGGTACGGTCGCGAAAGACGGCAATCGCTCATTCATCGAAACCGACTTCACCACGGCGAGGGAGCGATGAGTGCAGTCGACCCGTCAACAACAGATCGGCCTGAGACGAACCGGCGATGTCTTCAGGCCACCTTGCGCAATCCCGGGCGGCAGCCGGACTTGCCGCCCATATCTGAGGGCATCGCGATGGTGGACATGCAGACGAAGCCAGTGCTCCGGCAGTTTGGCCCATTTGTCCGCTTGCGTGGCGCGCTAGCAGCAGCCGTCTTCCTATCAGCGGCCGGACTTGTGACAGGCGGCATTGGATATGCGGCCGAGATCAAAGATCCGCCGCGCTGGACCAAAGGCAGTGATTTCTCCTCGCTGAAGGATTGGAACCTGAAAGCCGAGCAGATCGTCCCGCACGGGGTCAATCCGCTCTACTACCCGATCACGCCAGGCCACAAACACGCACTGGAGCGGCCCGATCACCCCGACGGCAAGTATCGCAAGGAGACCGTGGTGCTGAACACCACGGAGGATTTCGACGTTCCTGGCATCGGCAAATTCAAGACGGCGGTGGTGCAGGAAGAGGAGTATCTCGACGGCGTCCTAAGTGAGCGTAAGCTCAGCTGGATCGCCCTCGACAAGGCCACCAACAATGTTCATTCGTTTGGCGAGGTGAGTTGGGAAATCCAGGACGGCAAGCCGAGCTTCACGGGTACGTGGCGGGCCGGCGACCCCGACGGCGACGGCGTCGCTGAACCGGGTCTGTTGATGCCGGGCACGTTTAAGGTTGGCGAGCGCTACATCTTCGCCGGCGGCCGGAGTACCACGTATGGCGGTGCCGAGAACATGGAAGAAGGCCTTGAAGTAACGGTCTCCGCAGGGAGGTTCAAGGGCTGCGTTCGGATTCGCGAGCAGGGGCTGATCGACCTCAAGGACATCAGCGACAAGATCTGGTGCCCAGAGGTTGGCCTCGTGAACGACACTTCGGACGGCAAGCTCATTCTTTCCAACGCGCTCCCGTCCAGCAATCCGGCGTCCAACGTTTCAAGCATCGGGAAGCTGCGCGACAAGCCCGCGAAGCAGAAGTCAGCGGCGGCGAAGATCACGGCCGAAAACGCCAAGAAGATCGCACTGCAGCGCGTGCCTGGAAAAGTCACCGACGTCACAATCGAGAGGAAGAAGGGCAAGAACGTCTACGTGGTGGAGATCCAGACGGAGGGTCGCGAGGTCGACGTCTTCGTCGACACCCAGACGGGCGAGGTCGTTGGAACGGACTGACGTGGAGATAGGAGAAATCGATTTTGTAATCTTGGGCGACGTTCCGGCCGAGCCGGTGCCCACAACTGGAGGGCAGTGAGATGATCGAGATATTCGACAAGCAGAATTCGGAGCGACAGATGAAGCCGGCGAAGTGGCGGTCTGGCCCGCTCGCACGGTTGCGTGCCACGCTCACGACGGCGGCGGTTCTGACCGCAGCCGGGCTCGTGTTCGCCGGCGGCGCTTGGTTCGGTTTGCATGGCGACAGCGCCGTGGCGCGGGAATACAAGGATCAGCCGGGGCGCACCCAGAGCGGTGCCCGGGTCAATTTTTCCTCATCCAAAGATTGGAATTTGAAGGCAGAAAACCTGGTCACAAGAGGACACAACCCGCTCTATTTTCCTCTCCAACCGGGCTTTCGATACATCATGGAGCATCCAAACCATCCACACGGACTTCTACGAATAGAAGTCGAGGTTCTCGACAAGACCGAACCGTTTGACGTGCCCGGTATTGGCAAGTTCGAATGTGGCGTCGTCCAGGAAGAGGAATTCTACGACGGCATATTGGACCAGCGGGCGGAGAACTGGTTCTGCATGGATAAGCCAACGAACAGTATGTACACGTTTGGCGAAGTGAGCTGGGAGATAGACCAAATAGGACGCAAGGTCTTTGCCGGGACTTGGCGTGTCGGCGACCCTGATGGCAACGGTATTGCCGAGCCCGGCTTGCTGATGCCTGGGACCTTTGTCGTCGGTGACAAATACGTCTTCGACGGGCACGAGGCCGAGGCGTATGGCTACACAGAAAACGTGGAAAGCGGGATCACAATAACTGTTCCAGCCGGGACCTTCAAAGATTGTGTGAGAACACGCGAGTATAGCCTCACCAATCCATCCGATATCACGGATAAGTGGTGGTGCCCTGGAGTGGGACTCGTCAAGGACACCTCGGATGGTGAGCTGGTTGCGTCCGACGCATTGCCCGGCACGGACATGGCGAGCTTCGGAAAACACCATCGGGAGCCTCGGAAGCAGACTGTGCCACCGGTTGCAAAAGTCAGCTCGTCGGAGGCGACGGAAACCGCACTCAAGGAAGTCCCGGGCAAGGTCACGTCGATGAAGATCGAGAGATACGGCAAATACAATGTCTACGCCGTGGAGATCATTGCCACACAGGACGGAGTGGAAACCGATGTCTTCGTTGACATCGAATCGGGGAAGGTGGTGGGCACGGACAAGTAACCGTTGTTCGCGATTGAGCGGAAATGCCGTCCCTGGAAGAGGCTGCAGTTGGAAAGGATAGTGATGAAAGGGTAGCGTCATGAGAAAGAGGATCTGCGCGGGTTTGTTCACCGTTCTGTTCGCGCCGGTGATGGCGGTTGCGCAGGCGCCAAAGGGCCTTGGCACTGAGGAATTCGGCCTATCGCCACGCGAGCTCGTTCAGGCAATCGAAAAGACCGAGCAACTGATCGCACGCTGCATGACCGAACAAGGCTTCCAGTACATCGCGGCTGACGTCGATACCGTCCGGGCTGGCATGTCGGCGGACAAGAGCCTTCCTGGCCTCAGCGAGGAGGAGTTCGTCAATCGTTATGGATTTGGCGTATCCACCTTCTATACGGGTTTGCCGCCTCAACTAGCGACCGGCTACAGCCCCGCCCGCGTCGGCCTCGGCGAACGAAACGTGCAGATCTTCCGTAAACTTTCCCCGGCAGATCAGGTCGCCTATAATCGCGCCTTGTTAGGGGACGACACATCCAGCACCTTGGCGGTCGCGCTTGAGATCGAAGATTTGTCGCGTACCGGCGGCTGCACACGCAAGGCTGTCGCTGAAACGTTCAAACCCGAGCAACTGAAGGCGAGCTACTACAATCCCCAGGACGCGCTAATCAACAAGGATCCGCGCATGAAGGCCGCGCTGGGCTATTGGCAGCGCGAGATGAAGAAGGCCGGTTTTGAGTATGGCCACCCGGACGAGATCGAGCCCGACCTGCGGAACCGGCTCAACGCGCTGACCGAGGGCGGCAAACTTTTGATCGACAAGATGTCTTCGGACCAGAAGGCCGCACTGCGAACATTGAAGGATTTCGAGCGCGGCGTGGCGGTCAAGAGCTTCAAAATGTCGGAGGAGGTGCTGAAGCCGGTCGAGGAGCGGATCCAGGAGGAGCTGTTCTCGCGAAAGGTGCAATGAGACACGTCGTCACGTTCCAGGCTTCCCTGGATCGGGTGCGGCGAGTAAACTTTTCACGACGGGAGAATCGCGGCGAAGGCTGAGGCGACCCTTCGCTCGGTCATAGCGGGCACGCTGTCATTGCGGGAAGGATCCACAGCATGGTCAACCGCGTAAACATTCTTTGGGGCATTCTGGGCGTGGTTGGCGGCATGGCGCTTGGCGCTTGGTACATGGGTTCCAGGATCCAGTCACCGGCGGAGATGGCGGCACGTACCGCGCCGCCAGAACCATCGCCGATCCTCGTGCCGGTGGAGTCGCGTGTACTGAGTTCAGATGTTGTTACCCGCGGGACGGTCCGCTTCGGCCTTCCGCAGCCGATTTCTATCGCGCCTTCGACCGTCAAAGGCAGCGCCGGACTGATCTCGTCACTGCCGCGACCAAATACCCAGTTCAAGGAAGGCGAAGTGATCATGTCGGCGTCTGGCCGTCCGGTCTTCGTCCTGCGCGGGGCGGCGCCGGGTTTCCGCGACATGTCGCCGACGACGACCGGAAGCGACGTACAACAGTTCGAGGAAGCGCTGGCCCGCCTTGGTTTCGATCCGGGACCCGTCGATGGCAACTATGACCAAAAGACATCGGCCGCGGTCGAGCGCCTGTATCAAAAGGCTGGATGGGAGGCGTTCGGACCGACGCGCGAACAACGCGCCGCGGTCGCCGCGCTCGAGAAAGACTGGTCGGACGCCGCGCGAAGCCGGCTTGCAGCCGAGACCGCGCGCGACACCGCGTTGAAAGCGGTCGCCGCTGCACGCGCTATCGCGGATCAGAGCATTCGTCAGGCTACGATCGACGCTGCGGCACGTTACGGCAGCGCGCGGCAGTTGGGAGACCCCCGCAGCGGCAAATCTCTCCTGGTCGAGGCCGAACGCGCCCGGGCGACGTATTCAGCCGCCATCGCTGATGCTGATATCAAGACGCAAACCGCCGATCGAGCCCTGGTCATTCTCGACCCGCGCCAGACGGAGATGACCAAGGCCGCGGCCGAGGCCAAGATGAGAGTGGCGCGAAGCGCACAGCGCAAGGCACGGGTGGAAGCTGAGCTCGCGATTGAGAACGCGACGCGCGAGGCCAGCCTGGCCGACGAGCGGATCAAGGCCGCCGAGGGCGCCGTGAAAGCGGCGCGCCTGGAAGGCGAGCGCAGCGTGCGCGCGGCGCAGGAACAACAGACGCTCGCCGAATTCGACGTCAAGGTCGCAACCGAACGATACGAGCGTCTGGATCGCGAACTCGCGGCGGCGCGGGCGAAGCTCGGCGTCCAGGTGCCGGCGGACGAGGTCGTGTTCATCCCGTCGCTGCCGATCCGTGTCCACGAGGTGACCGCCTCCGTTGCCGGCAACGCGTCCGGGCCGGTGATGAGCGTGACGGATAACGAGCTCAGCATCGACTCGCAACTAGCCATTGAAGCCGCGCCGCTGGTGAAGCCCGGAATGAAGGTCGCGATCGACGAGCAGGCACTCGGCATCAAGGCGAACGGCGTCGTCGAGAGCGTTGCGAACGTACCGGGCACGCGCGGCGTCGATGGGTATCACTTCTATCTCGGGGTGAAGGTCGAGAGCACGCCGGTGTCCTTGGCGGGGTTCTCCGTGCGTCTGTCAATCCCGATCGAGACCACGAAGGGGGCGGTTATCGCCGTGCCGACGAGCGCGGTGTCGCTTGCCGCCGACGGAACGTCACGGGTGCTGGTCGACCGCGGCGGCCGGCAGGAATATGTCACCGTACAACCTGGGCTTTCCACGGGAGGCTATGTCGAGGTCAACGCGTCCGACGGGCGACTTGCGCCCGGCCAGATGGTGGTCGTGGGCTACAAGACGGCGGAGCTTCCGACGATGAAATGACGTTCACCGCTACCACACGCCGAGCCACGCCGATCGAAGAGGTTGCCGCCGATCCCGATCAGGTGCTCGACCTGCGTAAGGTGTGCAAGCGATTCGGGACCGATCCCGCGGTTGATGCCTTGATCGATGTCGATCTCGTGGTGCGGCGCGGTGAATGGCTGTCGATCACCGGTCCGTCCGGCTCGGGCAAATCGACACTGTTGAATGTGCTGGGCTGTCTAGACCGCCCGACCAGCGGAGAGTATTTCTTCGACGGCATCGAAACGACACGGCTGAGCGAGAATGAGCGGGCCGGATTGCGCGCCCGGCGCATAGGATTCATCTTTCAATCATTTCACCTCCTGCCGTATCGGACCGTCCTCGAGAACGTCATGTTGGCGGAAGTCTATCGCCGGCAGACCGGGCAGGGTCGGCGCGAGCGGGCGATGGAGGAAATTCGCCGCGTTGGCCTCGCCCATCGGGCGGATTTCCTGCCTTCCAAATTGTCCGGTGGCGAACGTCAGCGGGTGGCGATTGCCCGGGCCCTGATGGGCTCGCCGAGCCTGCTGCTGTGTGACGAGCCGACCGGCAATCTCGATTCCACGAACACCGAATCGATCCTCGATTTCTTCACCGAGCTGAACAAGGAGCGAATGACGATCGTCGTTGTCACGCATGACGAAAACGTGGCGCGACGCGGCTCACGCCGTGTCAACATGAAGGACGGCCGGCTGCTTGGCGGAGCCGCGCTTGCATTATCAACTCCGTCCAAGACGCGCATCGCGGCTTCGGGGATCACGACGCGCGATCAAATCGCGGAGGCCATCGCCGGGGCGATCGCGCGGCCGGCCCGCATGGCGCTAACAGTGCTTGGCATCGTGATCGGCATGTCGGCGTTGGTCGCTACCGTCGGCCTCACCCGGACCGCCGGCAACCGCATCATCAGCCAATTCGATCAACTCGCGGCCACCGAGCTCTTTATCTCGGCACGGCCAGGCGGCGCCACCGGCATGATCGATCCGCGCGCCATTCCGTGGGACGCGTCGGTCCGGCTCACCCGGCTCAACGGAGTGGTGGCCGCTGGCTTGCTGAGTGACGTCAATATCCATGACGCGCTCGTCAGCGCCTCACCGGTGGTGGATCCGGCAAACCAGACAGCTATCAGGCTGGCGGTACGCGCTGCCTCACCCGATCTGCTCCGCGCGGTGCGCGGTGAACTTGCTTCGGGACGGTTTCTCGACGACGGGCATTCTCTCCGCGGCGACCGCGTTGCGGTGCTCGGCCCCGATGCCGCGCGCCGTTTAGGCATCAGCGGGGTCGAGCGGCTGCCCGCGATCTATATCGGCGATCACCTCTATCTCGTGATTGGCATCCTGCGCGACGTAGTGCGAAAGCCCGAACTGCTTGGCTCGGTCATCATTCCAGAGGGCACAGCGCGACGATATTTTAGCCTGTTCGGGCCCGGCCTGGTGGTCGTGGAGACGAAAATCGGCGCCGCCTCCCTGATCGCTCTTCAAGCCCGGACGGCGCTACGGCCGGATGATCCCCGCGCCCTTCGCGTGCAATTGCCGCAGGAGCCGCGGCGCGTGCGCGATGATGTGCAAACCGACCTCAATGTGATGTTCCTGCTGCTGGGCGGCCTGTCGCTCGTGGTCGGTGCGCTCGGGATCGCAAACATCACCCTGGTGGGCGTGATGGAGCGGACCGCGGAGATCGGATTGCGCCGCGCCATTGGTGCGACGCGCCGGCACATCGCGACACAGTTCCTTGTTGAGAGCGCATCGATGGGGATTGTGGGAGGACTGCTCGGATCCAGCATCGGCGTGCTGATCGTAGTGGGCGTCTCGGCGTATCAGGTCTGGACTCCCGTGCTCGATCCACTCGCTCCGTTGCTCGCGCCGGTTGTCGGCGGTGTGATCGGTCTCTTGTCCGGAGTATACCCCGCCTCGCGCGCGGCCGCGCTGGAGCCGGCCGAGGCGCTTCGAGTCTAGTTCCGACGCCAAAGATATCTGTCCGAACACATCAAGCAGGAATTTTCGCTGCATCCGGAAAATTCCTGGACGTTGCGCGCTGCGAAGAGGACAAAGTTTTTAGGCAATACGTGCGGCGCTGGCGATGAGTTCGAAGGAGCGCAGCCGCGTTGCGTGATCGTAGACATCGGACACGATCATGAGTTCGTCGGCGCCTGTTTCCGCAACGAGCGCATCGATGCCAGAACGAACCGTATCGGGCGAGCCAACGATGGAGCGCGCGAGCATGCTCATCGCCTGCGCTTTTTCCGCAGGCGACCAGTAGCTCTCAATATTGTCGATCGGCGGCTGGCTCAAGCCCCGCGCGCCGCGGAAGATGTTCGTGAAGGACATCTGCTGGGTCGTCGCCAGCCTGCGCGCTTCGTCATCGCTGCCGGCGGCGATGACGTTGACGCCTACCATCGCGTAGGGACGGTCAAGTTGCTCGGATGGTTTGAAGCGGCTGCGGTAGATCTGCAGCGCGGGGATCAGCAGGTCAGGAGCGAAATGCGATGCGAAGGCATAGGGAAGCCCGAGTTCAGCCGCCAGCATCGCGCCAAAATTACTTGATCCGAGAATCCACAACGGCACTTCCGTTCCCGCCGCCGGCACCGCCTGGATGCGCTGATTGGGACCGGCTGGAGCCAGAAAGGCCTGCACTTCGAGAACGTCCTGCGGGAAGTTTTCGGCCGCTTCGGGCGTACGGCGCAACGCGCGCAGTGTAAGCTGGTCGGTCCCCGGTGCACGGCCCAGCCCGAGATCAATGCGGCCCGGAAACAGGCGCGCCAGCGTCCCGAACTGCTCGGCGATGACGTAGGGGGCATGGTTGGGGAGCATGATGCCGCCCGCGCCGACGCGGATCGTTTTTGTTCCCGCTGCGATATGGCCGATCACAACCGACGTCGCGGCGCTCGCGATGCCCGGCATGTTGTGATGCTCCGCCACCCAAATGCGGCGATAGCCCCACGCCTCGGCATGGACCGCGATATCGCGGGCGTTATCGAGCGCCGCGGGCATCGGTGTCTTCAGTGACGCGGACAAGATCGAGGATAGACAGTGTCGTCATAGGAACTCCCGAACGAAACCTTTTGTCTGAATGACGCCGCCAGAGATACTTGGCCGCGTCCAAGCTTGTCCGAAACGGCAGGCTTTATTCGATTCTTCCGTCCCATATGGACAATGTCTCCGTGTGGGTCAATCTGCTGAATCCGGTACGCAATTGACCAACAGGACCGACTGCAATCTGCACCGGTTGGTTGAGGCCTGTGCGTTCGCCTGCACTGTGGGTAATTCCATCACACCTTAAGGAAACGCGCCTGCCTGGTACTGCCGATAGGATTTGCTGAATGTTTTCCGCTTTGCGCTCGAACTCGGACATTACTCCCACGAGGCTCTTAGCCCGCTGATTAACCTGAGTTATGCGTCGAATTTGTCCTCCGGCATGGACGCCCTGTTCGCATCGGGAGAAGATCGGGAAATCTTCCCAGCACGTTGCGGGCAGCCCTCCTTGGACCGCGCTTACCAGCTATGATCTAATCGAGTCGGACGGGCCTTCTAAGCTGACGCGAATGAGTATGCCCTCTTATCTTTGCTGCGGCTTGCTTTGCCAACAGTCATTGATCAGCCTGGGCTATCTTGTCGTACCCACGTCTTCACGGCTCGGGGGGCACTACGTTGCGTGCTGCCACTGTGTCCGAGAAGCCGTGTGTGGCGGCGACAAATTTGCCCGTTGGTACAGGCGCGAATAATCGCAACTGCAGCCAATTGTTGATGAGGCGAAGGAATGCACTCCGGTGAGGATCGCATGGAAGCGTCCGAGTTCTACCACAGCGATCCGGGCGGGGACCTATTCATAGAGCGCGGCTGGGTTGTGCAACACAAGACAAAGCGTCTCCGGGCGCAAGCATCTTCGAAAGTAAATTGGTTTCGGACCGCGAACAGGACCGTAGCGGCACTATTCATGTTGACGAGCGGGTGGGCCGGAGCCGCGCACGCGTGTTCGTGCGAACAAGTCTCTCTCACTGAGGGCTTCGATCGAGTTCAGTACGTCTTCATGGGAAAGGTGGTCGAAATAAAGGATCATACTTGGGCCGTGGACGTGGATCGGGCATGGAAGGGAGCCGAGAAGCTCGCCAACCGCGTTAGGCTGCTAGATGTCTACGCTAGCATTGACTGCGAATTTTACTTCGAACTCGGCCGTGTCTATGTCTTTTTCGTGAATGTGGCGAAGAGCAGCCGCTACGTGTACTATCAGCCGGACGTATGCAACTGGACGCGGGCATTACGCTCGACGCGCGTCACCAGCCCGCGCGGCGCCATTTGGCTTGAAGACGCGATCGTGGAGAACTATGGCCCTGGTGAGCCGCCCAAAGCGAGGGACCCGTGGGAAGATCGATCGGGGAGCCACCGCGGCGCGGGAAACTGATCCGTCCGGATGGATGCTTCGTTGTGACAAACGCCTCTTGATCCGCTTCGGGAGGACGCCTGGCGGTAGTGCTGGCGGCGCGCACGGCCCCCATTAACAGCGAACGGCCAGGCTTTGCCATCGAAGCCGGCAGTTTGCGCCTTTCAGAAATTATATGCGCACTCTGCCGCTCTTGCTTTCACAGGACCGACAGAGGAAGCGCGTCTTCCCTGTGGTTCGCCAAAGGCAGGCGGATATTTCCACTATCGCGCCACTGCATCTATCGAGGCCTGAGACTATTATGCTGCCGCCTCGCCAAACAGGAAGAGCCTTGCGGCTGACGCGCAGTTCAGCAGCAAGCGTTCGTCTTGGCGAAGTGCCAACTCCCCTCATCGGCCGCCCTGGATTGGACCGCTAACCGACCGCTTCACCATGTGAAGTACACTTGTCTGGCCATCCGAACCATGAAACATTTGTAGGCAAATCGAGCGTAGCGGAGGTCACATGCGTCATCTCACGTCGCTGATGGTAGCAGCCGCAACCTGCCTCCTGGCGACGGCGAACGCTACCCGCGCGCAGCAGACAATTCGTGTCGGCTGGACGATCCCAGCCGAGGAATCGAAATACTGGATGATGCGTCGGCCGGCCGAATTCCCGAACTTGGGCAAGGCCTACAACATCGAATGGACCCAATTTCAGGGGACCGCGCCGATGACACAGGCGCTGGCGGCTGGCGCGCTCGACTGTGCGACGCAGGCGCCTCTGTCGCTGTCCAATGGCGTCGTCGGCGGCAATTTGAAGGCCTACATCGTCGCTCAGCACGTCTTCGAGAAGCCGGGCGGCTTCTCGGTCTACTGGGCAGTCAAGGACGACTCGCCGATCAAATCGATCGCCGACCTGAAGGGGAAGACGGTCGGGATTTCGGTGATCGGCGGCGGTACGCAGGGGCCGTTCAATATGCTGCTGAAGCAGAATGGTGTCGATCCGGCCAAGGACATCAAGCTCGTCGAAGTCGGCTTCGCCGTATCGGAGGACGCGCTGCGGCAGGGCAGGGTCGATGCCGTCAACATGAACCAGCCCTTCGCGGCACGGGCGGAAGCCAAGGGCGGCACGCGCAAGCTGTTCTCGCTCTCCCAGGCCATGCCCAACATCGTACACATTCTGGAAGCCTGCCGCGCCGATTTCGTGGACAAGAATCCGGAAACGGTGAAGGCCTATGTGCGGGATATCACCTCCGGCATGAAGAAGGCACTCGCCAACCGCGAGGAAACACTCAAGGTCGTTTCCGAGGTGCTGAAGGCGCCGATCCCGGTGCTCGACACGTATCTGCTCAAGGACAATGATTTCGGTCGTGATCCCGGCGCGGCGCCCAACTTCCCGGCGATCCAGAAGATGCTGGACATCTATGCCGAGACCGGAATGCTGCCCAAACTCGATGTCGCTCAGTTCAAGCATCCGACCATCGTCGCACCGCTGGAATAGCTTCCGATTGCGAAAAGGAAGAGCTGCATGAAGAGATGGCGCTCTCGCGTGACGGTCGAAGGTCTCGATCGGGCGCCGCATCGTGCGTTCATGCGTGCGATGGGACTCGATGACGAGGCCATCGCAAAGCCGATGATCGGCGTGGTCAGCATGAAGGGCGAGCAGACGCCCTGCAACATGACTCACGATTTTCAGGTCGCGGCCGCAAAGGAGGGCATTGCCGCGGCCGGCGGCACGCCAAGGGAGTTTGCGACGGTCTCGGTCTCCGACGGCATCAGCATGAACCATGAGGGGATGAAGTTTTCTTTGTTCTCGCGCGAACTGATCGCGGATTCGATCGAGGCGGTCGTCCATGGACTGGCCTATGACGGCCTGATCGGTTTCGGCGGCTGCGACAAGACACTCCCTGGCGTCATGATGGGAATGGTCCGCTGCAATGTCCCGTCGATCTTCATCTATGGCGGCAGTGCGCTGCCTGGCCGCTTCGCTGGTCGGACACTCACCGTGCTGGACTCCTACGAGGCGGTGGGCGGCTTCATGACTGGGGAGGTCGATGAGGCTACTCTGGAAGGCATTGAGCGCGCCTGCCTGCCGACGATCGGCGCATGTGCGGGGCAGTTCACCGCGAACACGATGGCGATGGTGTCGGAGGCGATGGGGCTGACGATTCCCAATGTGTCGATGATCCCCGGCGTCTATCCGGAACGGGCGCATGCCGCGCGCCGGGCCGGCGGCCTCGTGATGCAGATGTTCGAGCGTGGCGGACCGCTTCCGCGCGAACTCGTCACGCGGAAATCTCTCGAGAACGGCGCGGCCATCGTGGCGGCGACCGGCGGTTCGACCAACGCGGCGCTGCATCTTCCGGCTATCGCCAACGAAGCCGGAATAGCCTTCTCCATCGACGATGTCGGAACGGTCTTCGCGCGCACGCCGTTGATCGGAAATCTGCGTCCGGGCGGTAAATATACGGCGAAGGACGTGTATGACATCGGCGGCGCCGCGGTGGTCATCCGTGAACTGATCGAAAGCGGCCATATTGACGGAAGCTGCCTGACCGTCACGGGCCGCACGATGGCCGAGGAATATGGCGGCGCGAACATTCCAGATGGCGAGATCATTTGCTCAGCCAGCAAGCCGCTTATGCCGGACGGCGGCGTGGCCGTGTTGAAGGGCAATCTCTGCCCCGATGGCGCGGTCATCAAGGTCGCGGGGCTGAAGAGCCTCGTGTTCGAGGGCACGGCGCGCGTGTTCGAGGACGAAGAGAGTTGCGTCGAGACGGTCCGCAACCGCAGCTACGCGGCGGGCGATGTGCTCGTCATCCGCAACGAAGGTCCGGTCGGTGGTCCCGGCATGCGTGAGATGCTCGGCGTCACCGCGCTGATCTATGGCCAGGGCATGGGGGAGAAGGTCGCGCTCATCACTGACGGCCGTTTCTCCGGTGCAACACGCGGCATGTGCATCGGCTATGTCTCGCCTGAAGCCTTTGTGGGCGGCCCTCTGGCGCTGGTGCGCACCGGCGACCGCATCCGGATCGACGCGGCCGCTCGGCGCATGGACCTGTTGGTTGACGAGCGCGAGCTTGCCGAGCGTCGCACGGCCTGGAAGCCGCGACCGCCGCGACATCGGGCAGGGGCGCTCGCAAAATATGCAAAGCTGGTGGGTCAGGCGCCGCGCGGCGCGGTGACCCATGATGGCGCCGCGGAATGGCCGTGGTTTGACGAGAAGCGGCAGGATTGACCAGAAGCCGCATCGCCATGTGCCGGCGCCTTCCGCTATGCTAACAGCGTCCTGGACGCCAGAGCGGCGAGAGATGCTGGAATGACGGTTTTGTCATCACGATCGGACGGACGCGGTGGGTCGCTGGCGGCACGAAAGCCGGCTGCCGCCATGATTGAGATCGACCAGGTCTCGCAGGTGTTCCAGACCGCGGCGCGTCAGGATCATCTGGCGCTGTCCGACATCTCGCTGACGATCGAGGACGGCGCGTTCGTCTCCATCCTCGGGCCCTCCGGCTGCGGAAAATCGACGCTGCTTTACATCGTCGGTGGCTTCGTGCAGCCGACCAGGGGAGCGGCGAGGATGAAGGGGCGGGCGATCAGCGGCCCCGGCCCCGACCGCGGGCCGGTGTTTCAGGAATTTGCGCTGTTCCCTTGGAAGAGCGTGCTCGGCAATGTGATGTATGGCCCGCGCCAGCAAGGCATGAAACGTGCGGACGCCGAGGCGCTGAGCCAGGCTCTGATCGAGATGGTCGGCCTGAAGGGCTTTGAGAACTTCTACCCGAAGGAACTGTCGGGTGGCATGAAGCAGCGCGTCGCGTTGGCGCGTACACTGGCCTATCATCCCGAAGTGCTGCTGATGGACGAGCCGTTCGGCGCGCTCGACGCGCACACGCGCACGCGGTTGCAGAACGATCTGCTCAATATCTGGGAGCGCGACCGCAAGACCGTGCTATTCGTCACTCATTCGGTCGAGGAAGCGGTGTTTCTCTCCGACAGGGTCGTGATGATGACCCGGTCGCCCGGCCGCATTCGAGAGATCATCGACATCGATCTGCCACGTCCGCGCCGCCGCACGGAACTGCTGCTCGATCCGCGCTACCAGAAATACGTCGTCGAGATCGAGCGCATGTTTGACGATTCCGGCACAGGTGAGTTGCCGTCATGATGCGGCGTGCCGCGCCATTTCTGGCCTGTCTTGGCCTGCTGGTCATCTGGCAACTGGCATCGCAGGTGTTGAAGAACGACAGCTTTCCGACCGCACTTGAAGCGATCCGTGCGATTCCGGCGATCCTCGGCGACAAGGATTCGCTGATCAATTTTGGCGCATCGCTCCGCCGCATGGCGATCGGGTTTAGCGTCGCTGTGGCGGTCTCGATTCCGCTCGGACTTCTGATGGGCCGCAACCGCGCGATCGCATCGTTCTTCAATCCCCTCTTGATGGTGATCTATCCGGTGCCGAAGGCGGCGCTGATGCCGATCATCATGCTGTGGCTCGGCGTCGGCGACCTCTCCAAGACGCTGGTGATCTTCCTTGGTGTCAGCCTGCCCGTGATCTATCACAGCTTTGAGGGCGCCAAGGCGGTTGAAGAGAAGATGCTGTGGTCCGGCGCCGCCATGGGGCTTTCAGCCATGCAGCGTCTTGCGCGCATCGTGTTGCCCGCGGCCTTGCCGGAGATCTTGACCGGCTGTCGAACGGGGCTGGTCCTGGCGCTGATCACCATGGTCACCAGCGAGATGATCGCCCGGCAGTCCGGCGCCGGCAATATCCTGTTCAACGCGCTCGACATGGGTCAATACGACACCGTGTTCGCGATGATTATCATCGTCGGCGCCATGGGCATTGGGCTCGATGCCTTGTTCGAGCGGCTGCGCACCTACTTGGTGCGCTGGTCCGAACCGCAACTCGACATCCCCCTGAGCTTTTCATGAACGCGCGCGCCGTAACCTCGGATCTGCTGCTCGGCATGATCCCGATCGTGCTGTTGGTCGCGGTATGGCAGGCGCTGGTCTCGTTTGGCTATGCACCGGTCACGCTGCTCCCGCCGCCGGGTCAGGTGTTGTTGCGCATGATGCAGCAGTTGTCGACCACGACGTTCCAGCAGGAGATCGCGGCCACCTTGTTCCGGCTGTTCGCGGGATTCCTAATTGCGGTGATCCTTGGCGTGATGATTGGCCTTGCGGCTGCGGTCAATCCCGCCATCAATGCCGTGGTGCGGCCGATCGTGCGCGTACTGGCGCCGTTGCCGAAGGTCGCGCTGTATCCGGCCCTGCTGCTGCTGGTCGGCTTCGGCCACCAGTCCAAGATCCTGCTGGTGACGTTCGATGCCTTGTTCCCGATCCTGCTTGCCACCTATTACGGCGCCTCGACCGTCGAGCAGAAGCTGATCTGGTCGGCGATGGCGGCGGGGACGCCCCGGCGCGAGATCCTGTTCAAGGTGGTGCTGCCGGCCGCCGCGCCATCAATCCTGACCGGCTGCCGTATCGGACTCGTGATTTCCTGCATCGTCGTCTTCCTCGCCGAGATGATCACCTCGACGGACGGTCTCGGCCATGCGCTGGTGACGGCGGCGCGGACATTCCAGGCGGTCGACATGTTCGTGCCGCTGATCACGATTTCGCTTGTCGGCCTGATCCTGAACGGCTTACTTGAACTGGCGCGATCCTATTTGCTGCGCGGATTTCCGGAAGCCTAGGAGAACTGAACATGCTCGCTGACCGCATCGAAGCGAAATGGATCGACGCATTCTGCGAGGTGTTTGAGCGCTGCGCGGTGAAGGCCGGCGATACGGCCGCCATCCTGTCGGAAACCCAGTCCCGCGCGCTGAATGTACATCTGGCGGAGTTGGCGCTGCTGCGTATGGGAGCGCGGCCCTTCCACGTGGTAGTACCGACGCCGCGCAACAAGCAGATCGTGCCGATCCGCTCGACTGGTGCGAGCGAGGCGATCCAGCGGTTGGCGCCGGTCGTCACCGCCTTGCAGCAAGCAGGCTTTGTGGTCGATTGCACCATCGAAGGTTTGATGCATGCCCCGGAGACGCCGGAGATTCTGAAGGCCGGCGCGCGCATCCTGGTGATCTCGAACGAACATCCAGAAGCGCTGGAGCGCATGGTGCCCGATAGCGCGCTGGAGAAGCGGGTGCGGGCGGCGGCCAAGATGCTGCGCGGAACCAAGCGGATGCGCGTGACGTCGAAGGCGGGCACTGCGCTCGACGTCGACATGGTCGGCGCCTCCACGGTCGGCGTCTGGGGATGGACCGACAAGCCCGGCACGCTCGCGCACTGGCCGGGCGGAATCGTCGTCAGCTTTCCGAAAAGCGGCGCCGTCAACGGCACACTCGTCATGGCGGCAGGCGACATCAATCTCACCTTCAAGCGCTATCTGACCTCGCCCGTCAGAATGACGTTGAAGGACGATTACGTTATCGACCTCGAAGGCGAGGGCGCTGATGCCGCGATGATGCGGACCTACCTCGCCGCGTGGGGCGACCGCGAGGCTTATGCGGTGTCGCATGTCGGCTTCGGCATGAATCCCGGTGCCCGCTATGAGGCGCTGTCAATGTACGACCAGCGGGATACCAACGGCACCGAACTCCGAGCCGTCTCCGGCAATTTCCTGTTCTCGACCGGGGCCAACGAGTTCGCAGGCCGCTATACCGCTGGTCATTTCGACCTGCCGGTCATGGGTACGACGATCGAACTCGATGGCGTCGCCGTCGTGCGCGAAGGCGTGCTGCAGGATGTTTTCGGCTAGAGCATTTTCGTGCCGTCCGAGGCCAGAACCGCAATGTTCACACGACATCCCTCCGCACCGGTGTCTCGGCGTCGATCTGTTTCAACCTGAAATGCTGAACCTTCCCAAGGGCGGTTCTGGGCAGGTCGTCCACAAAGACGATCTCGCGGGGAGCCTTGAAGCGCGCGAGTTGCAACTGGATATGCGCTTGCAAGGCTGGCGCATCGACGGAACTATCTTTCCGCCGGACCACATAAGCAATCGGCACCTCATCCCAGCGCGGGTCGGCCCGGCCGATCACGCCGCATTCGGCGACATCAGGATGCTCCAGCAGCACGCGCTCGACCTCGGCGGGATAGATGTTCTCGCCGCCCGAAATGATCAGATTCTTCTTGCGGTCGTGTACCCAGAAATAGCCGTCCGCGTCGCGCCGACCGATATCACCGGTGCGGTACCAGCCGTCATGAAGCGCATCGCGTGTGGCTTGCTCGTTTCCCCAATACTCGAAGAACACATTCGGGCCGCGCACCATGATCTCGCCCGCCACCTCCGCCGGCACTTCGTTGCCGGCATCGTCGACGATGGCTGCTTCGCAGCACAGGCCTGGCAGGCCAGTCGAGCCCTCCCGGGAGCTATCGCCGCCGAGCCTTGTATAGATCGCGATCGGACACGTCTCGGTCGAGCCATAGACCTGCAGCACCGGCACGCCCCGCGCGACGAACCGCTCGATCAGATGCGGTGGTACGATGGTGGAACCGGTCGAGATCGCTTTCAGCGATGACAGGTCGGTGGTTGCCCAATCGGAATGGTCGGTCACGGCCTGGATCGTTGCGGGCACCAGCACGGTCAGCGTCGGCCGCTCGCGCGCGAAGCAGGCGAGCGTCGCGTCGGGCGTAAAGCGCGAATGGATCGTCACCGTCGCACCGTGCTGCAGCGCCGGCGTGGTCTGGATGTTGAGGCCGCCGACATGGAAGAACGGAAGCACGGTCAGGATATGATCGTCGGAGGTCAGGCCATGCATGTGCTGGCTCATGACGCCGTTCCACAGCAGGGCTTCCTGACGCAGCACGGCGCCCTTCGGCCTGCCTGTGGTTCCGGACGTATAGACGATCAGCAGCGGACAGGAGAGATCGGTGTGCGGGTTGCGCCCATCGCCCTTGCCCTCTGCCAGCAGCCCATCGAATGTGCTTCCACGCGGCGGCGTGAAGTCGAGGCCAACGGCTGCTATCTTCGGGAGGCTCTTCTCGAGCATCGGCAAGACTGCAGCAAAGGCCTGTTCCAGCACCAGCACCTTTGCGGCGGCATCCGCTAGGATGAACTGCTGTTCGGCGACCGCGAGCCGCCAGTTCAACGGCACCAGCATCGCGCCCAGTCGCGCGCAGGCATAGAGCAGCACGAGGTAGTCCGGATGGTTCAAGCTCAGGATGGCGACGCGATCGCCGCGGCTGACGCCAAGTTCAGACTTCAAAGCTCGTGCGGCCTGTTCGATGCGCGCCGCGAACGCCGCATAGCTCAGCGTAGTGCCTTCGAAATGCAGTGCCGGCTTGTCCGGTGCAAACGCCGTATTGCGCTCGATCAGGCTCGAGAGGTCCACCGTCAGTCGTCCGTTTCGCCGGCCTCATACAGAGCTTCCCGGCCGATGCGGTCGAGGCAAAGCTCGGCGGTCCAGGGCAACATCAGCGAGCCGCACCGGCTGTCGCGGTAGATGCGCTCCAGCGGCAGCGATTTCAACATCGCCTGACCGCCGCAGGTGCGGATCGCCAGGGTCGCGAGCTCGTTGGCACCTTCCATGACCGAATATTGCGCGGCATAGGCGCGCAGCACCTGCTCCTTGCTCGGGTTGGCGCGGGCCTCAGAGACCGCCTGGAACCAGATCGCCTTGATCTGCTCCAGCTTGATCTGCATCTGCGCAACGGCGATCTGCTTGGTTGGATACATCCGCCGTTTCACTGGCGGCGTGCCCGGCATTTCGCCACGCAGATAGCGCACGGTGAAATCGTAGGCCGCCTGCGCAAGACCCATATAGGTCGGCGACAGGGTCAGAAACATGTGCGGCCAACGCTGCGCCGCCTGGAAGTAGACTCCGCGCGGCATCAGCGCCGCGCCTTCGTCCACGAACACGTCCTTGAACAGCAGCGTGCGTGATACCGTGCCACGCATGCCGAGCGGATCCCAATCACCGACGACCGAGACGCCGTCAGCCTTGGCGGGGAGTGCGAGATAAAGCGTGTTGCGCCGCGAAGCCTTCTCGCCTTCCGCGACCTCGGTGCAGAGCACGCCATAATAGTCGGCATGGCCGGAGAGCGAGGCAAAGATCTTCTTGCCGTTGACGATCCAGCCGCCTTTGACCGGCTTCGCTTCGGTGCCGAACGCGACGCCGCCGGCTGCCGCTGCGCCGCCTTCCGAAAACGGCTGCGAATAGATTGCGCCATCCTTGACGATGCGCTTGTAGTGCACGGCACGCCGGCGCTCATGTTCGGCGCGTGTCGCCGCATCCATGTCGAGATCGTCGGCGAGCGGCCCGGACCACAGCGTCGAGCACACATGCATGTTCCATGTAAGTGCGGTCGCGCCGCAATAGCGCCCGATCTCGGCCGCGGCGAGCGCGTAGGTCTGGTAGTCCGCGCCGAGCCCGCCATGCGTCTTCGGGATCGAGATGCCGAGCAGACCTGCCTGGTGCAGATCCCGGTAGTTTTCAGTCGGGAAGGCGGCATCGCGATCGTAGTCCGCAGCGCGCTGCGCAAATAAGGATTGTCCGAGCTCGCGAGCGCGCGCGATGATCGTGGCCTGCTTATCGTTCAAGCGAAACGCAACCGGATCAAAGATCGGCGCATCGAGCCTGACCCCGTTCAGCCCCGCTCCATTCTTCGTGACCTGCGCCGTCATCATGCTGTTTTCCGCTTCGCCATGCCGCTTATCAGGAATTCACCGAGCACGGCGTTGAACTTATCCGGCTGTTCGAGATTGACGAGATGCCCAGCGCCTTCGATCTCGACATAGCTGGCTGAGGGCACATAGGTGGCCATCTTCGCCATCATCGGTGCCGGCGCGTTGTTGTCTTTCGAACCCGACAGCACAAGGGTCGGTATTCTTATGTTCTTCAGCGCGTGGCGGAGGTCAAATCCAACAAGGGCACGGACCATGGCACGGTAGGTCGCCTCGGGAACGCTGGCCATGCAGTCGCGTGCGAGGTCCAGGCCGGCCGGATCCGGCTCGTCGCCGACGAGTTCGCTGACAAGCGACGGAGCAAGCGTAGCCGGCGTTTGCCCGCGATCCAGCGGGCCGAGGCGGGCATCGATGAAGGCCTTTTGCCAGTCGCCATCGGGCTTGCCGAAGGCCGGGCTGGTCTGCGCCAAAACGACAGCTTCAGCCGCGGTCGGATTGTCGGCAAGCCATTGCTGAACGATCATCCCCCCGATCGAGTGTCCAACCAGGATCGGTTTGGCGTTGCCTTGGAACGCGTGCAGGAATTGCTGCAGGGCGCCGGCGAGAGCGGTGATGTTCACGTTTGCCAGCGGTGCGGAGCCGCCATAGCCGGGCATATCCCAGGCAATCGTGTAATAATGGTCGCCGAAAAATTCCATCTGGCGCCGAAAGCTGCGCGCCGCGCCGCCGATACCATGCAGAAAAACCAGCGGTGTTCCACACGGATCGCCCGCTGCTTCATAGGCGAAACGGCCGTGACAGGTTTTCATCGGCTTCGCAACCGCCATGCGCCGATCTCCCTGACTTTTGATAGGGGCTATCCAGGCAGATGTTAACAGGCGGGTTCAGGATAGGAAGCGAAATCTATCACCGCAGCCGGCATGTCGTACCCGGCGTCCAGGAAGCTTAAGCTGATGCTGCTCGCGCACTCAGTTGCCGGGCGATCTCGACGATCACGTCGAACGCGGCATCAGCATCGGCTTCTGTCATATCGAATGAACCTGCCTGAAATCGGATGACGAACTGCCCATCGACGTTGGTCTGCGTGAGATAGATACGTCCGTCGTTGTTGATGGCATTGATCAGCCGAAGGTTATGTTCATCGAGATCGGCAACATTGTCCGGTTCATGCCGAAACGAGAACAATGAAAGCACGGGTCTGGTTGTCACGCGAAAGTCGGCTGTCCTTGTCAGCCGCGCGGCCAGCTTCTCCGACCAGCGCACATGGTTGCGGATCATGTTGCGCAATGCCTCCAGCCCATAGGCGCGCAGCAGGAACCAGATCTTCAAGGCGCGGAAGCGGCGGCCAAGAGGTACGCTCCATTCCGAATAATTGATAATGCCGTCATGGCCATGCGTCTTGAGAAACTCCGGGTGAATGGCGAGAGTTCGCACCAGGCTTTCGGGATCGCGCAGAAAATGCGCAGAACAATCGAACTGCGCGCCGAGCCATTTATGCGGGTTGAGGACCAGAGAGTCGGCGAGCTCGATCCCTTCCCACAGATGGCGAAATTCCGGGCAGATCATCGCCGACCCAGCCCACGCCGCATCGACGTGAACGTAGAGACCATGGCGGCTCGCGACTTCGCAGACGCCTGCGATATTGTCAGTTCCGCCGACGCTGGTTCCTCCGACACTGGCGATGATGCCGGCGGGCAGAAAGCCAGCCTGCTTGTCAGCGACGATAGCAGCATCCAATGCTGCGACGTCGAGGCTGCGCATTTCGCCGAGGACCGGAATGCGTACAAGATTATCCTCGCCAATCCCCGAAATCCAGATGGCGCGATCGATCGAGGTGTGCACCTGATCCGAACTGTAGATCCGCACTCGCGGCTGACCGGACAGACCCTGCTTGTTGCCCGACCATTTCAGCGCACGCTCGCGCATGACGAGGACTGCCGCCAGCGTTGCCGATGATGCGGAGTCCTGGATAACGCCTTTGAATCCGTCGGGCAGGCCGAGCGCCCGGCGCAGCCAGTCCAGCACACGGGTCTCCAATTCGGTTGCAGATGGCGAGGTTTGCCAGAGCATGCATTGGGCGGCGATTGCCGACACGAATTGCTCGGCGACCACCGAAGCGGGGGCTGCATTGGCCGGGAAGTAAGCAAAGAACCGCGGATGCTGCCAATGGGTGATGCCGGGCATCACGATCCTTTCGAAATCCGCAAAAATGGCTTCCATCGATTCCGGCGCTTCGGGCGCGTCGGAAGGAACGGCATTGAAAGTTGCTCCAGGTATTGTCAGGGCCCGAACGGGGCGCTGGCGCAAACCCCGGCGGTAATCCACGCCCCAATCAGCGGCCCTATGGCTCCAAATCCGGAACTCATTGTCATCCATCGGCGTGTCCTCATCATTCCATTAACTCTATCGAACGGCCGTATGCTGGCCAAAGAACGACTGTCCGACCTCGAATGTCTTCAAGGGGCGGCATCTGCGCGACGAGCCGGACGAGGCAGCGTCAACGCATGGCGGCGCCCGAAAACAGATCAGCTTGGAGGCTGTGTCGTTATCTGCGCTACCAGTCCAGGATTTCCGCACCGGTCCACATCACCACGCCTGGGTGTCCCAGATCAATGTATGATGAGCTGACATGGCCATCTGCGGCAGATCGGCGAACGAGGCCATATTGGGCGACGAAGCATGACTCCCAAGCACCCGACGGGCGCGCTAGCCGATCCGACGATTCTGCTGAAGCGCGAGCGCGAACACCCGACCAACCGCTGGCTGGGTCCGTAGTCTAGGCATGTCACAATACCGTCTTGCGCAGCGTCGTAAGTTGGGGGGAGTTTCTGATTGACCGGCGTCTGGTTCAATTCGTAACGGACCGATCTGCAGCCATCCGTGAGTCTCGTGTTTGCCAAGGTGAACCAGCATTTCATGAACATTGTGAGCTGGTGGAAGTGTGTGATCACACGCGATCTTGCCGTTGTTGTCGCGCATTTGATGATAATTTTGGCTCTGTCGCATGCATCGCCGGCGGGAGCGACTTCCTTCGACATCCCCGCGCAACCGCTGGCGTCTGCCATAGACGCGTTCTGCGCAGCCACCGGGACCGAGGTGTATTACGACGGCGCAGCGGCGATCGGACAGCGATCCTCTGCGGTCACCGGCGCCCTTGCGCGTGACGATGCTCTCAGAGACCTGCTCGCAGGGACAGAACTCGTCCCACTGCGTGCGCACGAAAACAGCTACTTGCTGATTCATCCCGGCGACGAGACGGCGCATGCGTTCGCTACGGCACGGATCGCCCAGGATGGCCAATATCAGCGCTATTTCGCCGTGGTGCAAGACGACATCCTGCGCATTCTGTGCCGGTATCCTGACACGCGTCCCGTGAGTTATCGGCTGGTGATCAAGTTGTGGATCAGTTCTTCGGGATTGGTGCAGCGCGCAGAACTCGACGGATCGGCCGGCGAACAGGCAAGTCACCGGATGCTGTTGGCGACGCTTGGCAAGTCACGCATGACCGAACCACCACCGGCGCAGATGCCGCAGCCGATCACCGTGGTTGCGCTGCCGGGAGCAGCGGCCGATGCGAGGCTTTGCGCATCACCCGTCGACCAGAGGGCCGGGCGCTAGCATGTCGGTGTGCGAGACAGCGGGCGTGCGCAATGCGCGCGGGACAAGGGTCCAGGGCCGCGATCCCGCATGACCCACAGCAGCCGCGCCGAATTGCGCCGTTTTTTGACACTCTGCTATGATGATTTGCGAGCCAGGTTGGCCCGTCGATTGAATTCGGTGGAGCTTGCCGGCGACGCCTTGCAGGAAACGTATATGGAGCTTTGCCGGGGCGCGGATCTGCCGCCGGTGCAGCGGCCGCGCTCTTACTTGCTGCGCATGGCCATCAATATCGCCCTGAGGAAACTGCGCTCGGAAAAATACACGGTTTCGCTCGATGACGCGAAGATCGCCTTCGACATTGCCGATGAAACCCCCGGTCCCCAACGAAGTCTGGAAGCGAAGATCGAGCTCGAAGCCTTTCAACATGCGATCAGGGAATTAACCCCGCGACGGCGCGTTATCCTGCATGCAGCGCGCGTTGAAGGAAAAACCCTGCACGCGATTGCAGTGCAGTTGGAGATATCACAAAGACTGGTTGAGATCGAGTTGAAGCATGCGTTAGCCCATTGCGCACTTCGTCTGGACCGGCAACTCGTGCAAAGATTCGGCCCACAGCCCGTTCAGCAACCGCATGGACAGGGGACCGACAAGCGTGTTGATGACAGGGATGACCGATAGCCCGCGCGAAAAGTTGGACCGGATCGAGCGCGAAGCGCACGATTGGCTGGTCCGTTTCACCTCGGGGGAAGCAGGACCTGCGGACGTGCGGGAAGGCAAGGTGTGGATCGAGCGCGATCCGGCGCATCGGACCGCTTTTATGAAGGCCACCCGGATGTGGGAGGCCTTGGGGCCGAAGGCATTTGAGGGGCATCGCCCGGCCGCGCGGCCGTTCGCCTCCATCTCGATGTCACGTCGTGCCGTGCTCGGCGGCGGGGCCGCCGCCATCGCCGCGAGCGCGGCATATCTCGTCGTGCAGCCGCCGCTCGGCCTCTGGCCATCCTGGTCGGAAATGGCGGCCGACTATCGGACGCACACCGGCGAGCGGCGGCGTATTGTGGTGGCCGACACGACTTTCGTCGAGATGAATACCCAGACCAGCATTGCGCTGCGCCAGGTCGCGAAGGAGGCCGCAGGGATCGAGCTGATCTCGGGCGAGGCGGTGGTCGCGACGCCATCCGGCGCGGGGCCGGCGTTTGTCGTGACATCCAGTCAAGGCCAGGCCAGCGGAACTGGAGCGAAATTCAACATACGGAATGATGGGCACGCGGTTTGCGTGACCTGCCTCGAGGGGAATGTTTACGTCTCGTACGGCGCGGCGACAGCGTCGTTGCGCGCCAGCGAGCAGGTCACCTATGATCGATCAGGCTTGGGCAAGCCCGCGTTCGTCGATGCTGCGATCGTAACCTCCTGGCAGGACGATCTGTTGATCTTTCACTCCAAGCCGCTACGTGAAGTCATCACAGAAATCAATCGTTATCGTTCCGGAAAAATCATCGTCGTGAATTCTGCGCTCGGCGCGCGGCTGTTCAGCGCCAATTTCCGGGTTCGCAACGTCGATGCGGTCGTCGAGCAAGTCAAGAAACTGTTTGGCGCGACCGTCACATCCTTGCCGGGCGGCATCGTCCTGCTGAGCTGAACGCCGTCGATCGCCTGGGAATTCCTGACCTCGAATTATTTGTTCTTTTTTTTTCGGTGCCGCGCTTCGGCATGTCTCTACGCAGAGGGAAAGCGTCGCTTTGAGCGACGTCATCCACGTGAAATCAGCTTCACGTCAAAGTCTTTGCCGAGAGATCAAGCCATGTCCGTCCAGTCTGCCGCCTACCGATCCCGCCGCGCTACCCTCAAGAGCAACTTGCTCGTCGGGGTCAGTGCCGCTGCGCTGCTGCTGGGCAGCATTGCGGGAGCGGAGGCGCGCAGCCTGGGGGGCGCAAGCACGGGTTCGGCTACGGCAGCTGCTGCCGCGGCCGCGCAGTCGGCCACCCAGCAGTCGTCGCTCGCGGCCAAGCAGGCGCTGGAGTCGATGGCGCGGGCGGCGGCTTCATTGCAGGCACTGCGCGACGGTCAGGCCGCCGCGCGTGCGGCGGCCTTAGCGGCACAAAGCACGGTCCCGAACGGACTGACGCCCGGAGGACTGGTGACGGCGCCGGGGGCCGGAGCCGTCCCGGGCGTCTGGACCGGCGCCGATCTGCCGACGCAGGCGCAGGGCGGAGGCCGTACGACGGTGACCGTCAGGCAGACAGAGCAAAAAGCGATCCTGAACTGGTCCAGCTTCAATGTCGGGCGCGAGACCGATCTCTACTTCAATCAGACCGCCGGCGGCGCGAACGCGTCGAACTGGATCGCGCTCAATCGCGTCACCGATCCGGGCCTCGCCCCGAGCCGCATCCTTGGCACCATCAAGGCCGAGGGCCAAGTCTATGTCATCAACAAGAATGGCATCATCTTCGGTGGATCGAGCCAGATCAACGTCAACACTTTCGTCGCCTCGTCGCTGAGTCTGTCGGATGAACAGTTCCGCGCCGGCATCAACAAACAGCTCATGGTCTTCGACGATCCATCGGGCAGCAGCATTGCCAAGCCGCAATTCGGCTATCTCGGACAACAAAACCCGAACCAATTTGTCGGGCTCAACGATCCCAGCCAGGTCGCAGGCGCGATCATCGGCGACGCTCCGGGCGATGTGCGGATCGATGCCGGTGCGCAGCTGACAATGGCAAGCGGCGGCAAGGCCCTGATCTTTGCACCGCATGTCCTCAACTCCGGCCGTATCTCGGCGCCCGACGGCCAGGTCATCATGGCGGCTGGCGAACAGATCTACCTCACGACCGATCTGTCTGGCGTTCGCGGTCTCGACGTCGCCGTCTCGGCTCCGATGCGCTGGATGTTCGACTACTACCATATGGCGACAGTGACCGGTCAGGGAAACTGGGTCGGCGACAACGACTACACGCTGGGCTTGAAGAACGTCGTGTTCCCGGAGATGGCAGCGCGTGGCGCTTCGGTCGGTTACAACGTCATCAATAATGGCATGGTGCGGGTCGACCACGGCAACATCACCCTGATCTCCCGCGAGATCGCGCAGAACGGCGCGCTCGAGGCCTCGACCGCGTTGAACAACCGCGAAGGCTCCATCCGGCTGCGCGCCTGGGGCGAGGGCATGATGTCCTACGGCAGCTCGATGCCGGATGGATCGCCGCTGCAATACTGGTCGACCGGCAGGCTGGTGCTCGGCGCCGGCAGCGTGACTACGGCAATGCCTGATCTCAGCGACACCAGCGATATCGAGCTGTCGTCACTGGCGACCCGCTACCGCGCCGGCCGTGTCGAGCTGCGCGGCAACTTGATCGACATCGAAGGGCAAGCCAACGTCATTGTGCCGGCCGGCACCATCAGTATCGTCGCCAGCACCTTGGCCTCGGCCGGTGAGACCCCGGTCACCGGCGAGAAGAATATCCGCGACGGCAGTCGGGTCTATATCGGCGAGGACGCCTATCTCAGCGTCGCCGGCCTGCAGGACGTCGTGTTGACGATGGAGAGCAACGTCGTCACCGGCGAGTTGCGGATCAATGAGCTGCGCGATTCGCCACTGTATCGCGATTCGTGGTTGCGGGGCCTGACGGTCAGCGTCGACAAGCGCGTCAGCGGTCTGTTCAGCGACGGTCCGATGGCGGGTGTCACCTGGATCGAAGGCTCGCCGGGCAAGTGGGTCGGCACGCCGCTCGCCGACTTCTCCGGCTGGATCGGCACCGGCAAGACCAATCTCGGCGAACTCTCCACCAAGGCCGGTACGATCACGATCAAATCGAGTGGCTCGATCATCACGCGGACCGGTTCGTTGCTGGATGTCTCCGGCGGCTCGGTGCGCTACCTCGACGGCTACATCACCACCACCAGATTGCTGGGCGCCGATGGCCGCATCTATGACATCGGCGCGGCGATGCCGGACCAGGTCTATGTAGGCCTCGCCGGCGGCTTCTCGCGGAAGCATGAGCGCGCCGGAATCACCGAGACCTGGACTAACCCATTGAGCGGCGGTGGCACGCGATTCGAGCGGGGCTACACAGAAGGCCGCGACGCCGGCGCGATCCGGCTTTATGCGGCCGAGGCGATCGTACTCGAGGGCGGCTATTGGGGCGGCGTGATCACCGGTGAGCGTCAGTCGGCATCGGGGATGTTCGCCAAGGCCGGCAGCTTGACCATCGGCGGCATCGGCGACGAATACCGAAACTGGTTGGTCGGCAATCTCGTCATCGCCAGCAATCCCGTGCTGCTGGCCGACGGCTTCACCGCAACCTCGACGCTCGATCCGCTGTGGTATTCCGGCAGCACGGGCGACGAGGCGTCGTTCCGCAAGAAGACCACATATCTCGACTCCGACGTCCTGGCGATGGCGGGCTTTGCCAAGCTGGACCTCTATGTCTCGGCCGGATTGACGTTGGGCAAGGGCGAGACGTTGGAGCTGGCGCCCGGCACCGCTCTATCCATCGTCGCCAATGTCGGCAGCCGCTATCCCGCAAGCTTCGCCGTCGACGGCGGCATTCGGATCGCCGGTGGCAGTGTCGTCCTGGCCGGAGCTGCGGCGACCTACGGCGCCGGCACTGTAGTCGACGTCAGCGGCCGGTGGATCAACGATGCCATCGGTGCGGCGTCCCTGATCAAGGGGGGCAGCATCCAGCTCTCCGGGCAATTTGCCGAGGGCGTGATCCTCGATGTTTCCGGCGGCGCCTGGAACGATACCAGCGGCACCAAGTCGAAGCTCAAGGTCGGCGACGCCGGCGCCATCACGCTCTTGATCTCCGATGCCAAGCAAGTGGCGGGCCTCGACCTGCGCGGTTATTCGGCCGGCTCCGGCGGCTCGCTGAACATCAGCACCGATGCGAATATCCGGATCGGCGGCGCCGCATCGGCGGACCCGTCAGAGCTGACGGTGTCGACACGCTTGTATAGCGATCGCGGCTTCCGTTCGCTCGCGCTGACGACGACCGGCAATATCGACATCGCCGATGGCGCCACCATCAGCCAGATTCCGGTCAGCATCGATCTTGCCGGCAGCAATCCCGCAGCTTATGCGTCGGGGACGGCGATGTCCAGCATTGGCCGCCTTGCGGTGCTGCCCCTGGCGGATCGCGCGGTGCGCAGTCCCACCTCGCTCGCGCTCACGGGCAACAATGTCACCGTCGGCCTCGGCTCCCTGCTGCATACCGATGTCGGGGGCAGCGTGAGCCTGTCATCCGCCGGAACCGTAGATCCCGCAACCGGGGCCAATATTCCTGGCGATATCGTTGTGCGCGGCACGATCGACGCGCCGGCGGGCAGCGTCAGCCTGGCGACGAACGGCCGCCTCACGCTGGAGTCGAGCGCGCAATTGCTCGTGCGCGGCGTCGCGGTCGTCCAGAACGATGCGCGCGGGCTTCGATCGGGCAAGGTTCTGGATGGCGGGACCGTCAGCCTGAGCAAATCGTCGCTGATCACGATCGAAAAGGGATCCTTGATCGATGTCTCCGGCGCCAGCGGCGAGATCGATCTCAGCGCGGCCCGCCGCGTCAGCACGGTGCATCTCGCCAGCAATGGCGGCACCATCAGCCTCGACCTGAGCGGCGCCGGTAACGATCTGATCGCCGGCACTTTCCTCGGCCGTTCCGGCGGCACCGGCGCCATCGGCGGAACCATCGACATCGCGGTCGGGGCCTTGTCCCAGCCGACCACGCAGGTGGTGCTGCCGACAGTCCTCTATTATATCGATCGCGATACCGGTGCGATCAGATCGATCAATACCCTCGGCAACCTCGATGTCTATCACGAGTATAGCTCGGGCAGTGATACGGCGTTCCGCTACAGCACGGTTCGCAGCCAGATCGCGACGGCGAGCCGCAGTCTGATCCGCGGCGGCGGACTTGGCATTGTCGATCTCGACGCCGACACCACGCCGAGGGGGATCTCCCAGCCGTTGGTGTCGGTGATGCCGGCCAGCGCGGAGCAGCTCGCGCTCCTGGAAAAAAATTTCTATACCGACGCGGGCGCCACACGGCGTGTGGTGTTGCCGACCGTGACGGTCAAGGTCACCAATATCTCCGCCGATACGGTGAACAATGGCGGCTTCGCCAATCTCAAGGCGAACACCAGCGGATTCATGGTTGCGCCGGGAGTTAATCTTTCGTTCGGCAAGTCGATCACGATCAGCGGCTCCATCGCCAGCGGTGGTGCCGGCACAGCGAGCCTGTCCGCGCCCTATATTGCGCTGCTGACCGGATCGCCCTCGGCCGGCGCCGCCGGCAGCGGCAAGTTCATCGTCGATGCCGAGCTGATCGATGTTACCAGGACCGCCTTCAGCGGTTTTGCCGAAACGCAGCTGGTGGCCGGCCAGTTGCGCATGGGCGGATTGATCACCGACCTGACGACCAACCGGAGCTCGACACTAACGGCCGATGGCCGGCTCGAACTCAAGGTTGGGCAAGTCTATCCCGCTACGGGCGTTGTGGCGTCGATCAAGGCCGGCACCGAACTCGTGGTCGAGCCCAATGGAAGTTCGGAGCTGCCGCTATCGGCGGCCGGCTCGCTGTCGCTCGAGGCGCCGGTAATCGTGCAGAATGGCGTTGTGCGCGCGCCATTCGGCAGCATTACGTTCACGGCCACCACCAACATCACGCTCGGCGAGGGCAGCATCACCTCGGTGTCCGGCGATGGCCTGGTGCTGCCCTATGGCACCTTGATCAACAATGAGTTCTGGGCCGATCCGCTCGTTAGACCGACCTCCGACAATCCGACGCCGATGCTGAGCCAGCTGCCGGAGAAGAAGATCACGCTGAGCGCGCCAAATGTGGAGCTGGCCCGCGGCTCGGTGGTGGATATCCGTGGTGGCGGCGATCTCTATGCCTGGGAAAGCGTGCCCGGGCCAGGCGGATCGCACGACCTGCTGGCGCAGGCCGGCATGTATGCGATCATGCCGGCCGCGAGTTTTGCGAGCGGGTCGCAGGACAAAATCTGGCTCGCAGGCGGCAATGGCCTTGCCGCGGGCTGGTACGCGTTGCTGCCGGCGCGGTACGCGCTGCTGCCTGGGGCCTATGCCATCTCCGTGGTCAAGGGATCGGAAGGCAAGGCGATCAGCGGTTCGGTCAAGATGGCCGACGGCTCGATCGTGATGAGCGGCTACCGCGCCGATGTCTATGGTGGCGGCTCGCAGCAGCAAAGCGCGTCGTGGCGGATCATGTCGGGTGAGACGCTGCGCGGATACAGCGAATACAACGAGGCCTATGCCAACGGTTTCTTTGCCTCCGATGCCTTCAAGCTCAGCCAGTACCGCATAAAGGGCATTGACGTCGTCACGCCGCGGCTGCCGATCGACGGTGGCTCGGTGGTGTTCAACGCCACGACGAACCTCGTGCTCGATGGTTCGTTGTTGTCGCAGTCGCCGTCCGGCGGACGGGGCGGGCTGGTCGATATCGCGGGCTCCAAGATCGCGATTGTCGGCGCAGGCAAGGACCGCAGCGACCTTGCCGGCTATCTGGTGATCGATGCCTCATCGCTCAGCCATTTCGGCGCCGGCAGCCTCCTGGTCGGCGGCAGCCGCAGTGGCGACGCGCGGGGGCTTCTGGTCGACGTCACCGCCACCGACATCGTGGTGCGTAACGGCGAGGAGTCTGCGCTGACCGGACCTGAAATCCTGCTTGCCGCCAGCGCCACCATCAATGTCGACGACGGCAGCGTGATCGCCGCCAGGGGCGAAACCTCCGGCAGCGGCGATCTCGTCATCGCTCCCCAGATCGCCGGCGATGCCACCTTGTCGACGCCGTCGAAGGACTACGGCGCGCTGATCCGGATATCGAATGGCGATGTGGCCAAGGTGCTGCGCCAGAACGTTGACACCACGATCGGCGGCATCGTCAGTATCGGCGCCAACGCGACGCTGTCAGGCGGCAAGGCGCTGTTGATCGATGCCACCCGGAACACGATGGTTGCCGGCAGCGCCAAGCTCTCGGGCGCGGCGCTGTCGCTGGCCAGCGGCCGGATCGGCTTCGGCGGCGGCGCCGGTGGCTTGGTGCTCGATGCCGTCTCGCTGGCGCAACTCGCCAATACCCAACAATTGACGTTGCGCAGCTACAGCACGATCGATTTCTACACCTCGATCGATCTCGGGCGCGCCGGGCTCAAGGCGGTGACACTGGATGCCGCCGGCCTGGTCGGCTATGGCAACGGCACGATCGCGGCGACCGGCGGCAGCCTCACGCTGGACAACAGCGGCGGCAATTTTACCGAGCCGGTTGGCGCCGGCCACGCGCAATTGGTGTTGAGCGCCGATGAAATTGTGCTCGGCGCCGGCAGCAAGGCGCTGCGCGGCTTCGATGCGGTCACCATGACCGCGAGCCGGCAGATCATCGGGCAGGGCAACGGCGCCATCGATGCCGGTAGCGCCGCCGTGGCTTTGGCGGCGCCGGTGTTGACCGGCCGTGGCGGCGCATCGCAGTCGGTCGCCACCACCGGAGCGCTTAGTGTGCGCGGCGGCGACAGCGGGACATTGGCCTCGCCCGAGGGCAGCCTCGGCACCCGCTTCGCTCTGACCGGCGCCAGCGTGGATTTCGGCGGTCGCATTGTTGCCCTCGGCGGCGCGGTCAGTCTGACCGCGATCGGTGGTGATGTCGTCGTCGGCAATGGCGCGCTGATCGACGTTGGTGGATACAAGAAGCAGTTCTACGATGTCGCGCAATATGCCGATGCCGGCAGCATCGCTCTGACCGCGGTTGGCGGTTCGGTTCGGCTGGCGGCCAACTCCGTCCTCAACCTGGCCGCGCCTGCCGAGGGCGGCAATGCCGGCAGCCTGGTGCTGACCGCTTCGGGCGGCGGCACGGTGACACTGGGTGGAAAAATCGCGGCACAGGCCGGCCTTGGCGGCAGGGGCGGCTCATTTACGCTCGATATCGCCGCCTTGCCGGACTTCGCCGGCGTGAGCCAGACCCTGAATGCCAGCGGCTTCACGCGGTCGCGCCAGTTTCGTGTCCGCTCTGGTAACGTCGTGATCGACGGCACCACCGACGTCGCCGACTTTGCGCTGATCGCCGACCAGGGGGCGGTGACCCTGGCAGGGACCATCGACGCGCGCTCGGAATATGGCGGCAACATCGCGATCAGCGCCGGCAACGGGCTGACCATGCTCGGCTCGACACTGTTGCGGGCCGGCGCCACCGGCGCATTGGGCAGCGGTCGCGTCACGTTGGAGGCCAGCGGCGGGCAGCTCGACGTGCAGGGCGGTTACATCGATGTCTCTGGTGGCGATGGTGGCCGCGTTCGGTTCCGCGCGCGGCAGTCGGCCAGCCACGACGAGGTCGCGGTGAGCAATCTGCGCGCGACGATCGTCGGTGCGCGCTCGGCGGTACTCGAAGGCGTCAGCGTCTATAACAGCAATTCGGTCGATGCCGTCCGTGGGGACGCGATCGCCCATGCGACGACCTTCGCCGGCCACGCGGCCACGATCGCCGCCCGGCTCAACGCCGGCGGCAGTGTCGCGGTGATGCCCGGCATCGAAATCCGCAGCAGCGGCGATCTGACCGCCGAAACCGACTGGAACCTGTTCGCCGATTTCGGTGCCAACGCCCGCGAGGGCACGCTGACGCTGCGTGCCGCAGGCAACCTCACCATCCTCGGCAACATCAGCGACGGCTTTTCGGCGGCGGACCGCAGCGGCGTGCTGCAGGACACCGCGTCCTGGAACCTGCGGCTGGTGTCGGGCGCCGATCTGACTGCAGCGAGCGCGATGGCGCTTACGCCGTTGACGGCCCTGCCGTCCGGGAGCGGTTCGCTCATTGTTGGCGATGCCGGCAACGGCTACCAGGTCCGCACCGGCACCGGCGACATTGACGTCGCGGTCGGACGTGATCTGCTGCTCGCCCACAGCGCTTCGGTGATCTACACCGCCGGCCGCGCCGACGGAGCGCTCGCCAATTTCATGCCGGCCGCTGGCGCCACCTACGGCGTACTTGGCGGCAACCTCAACATCGCCGCTCAGGGCGGCGCCAGTTCGGCGCTTCCGGCCAATCCCCACGACAGCCAGTTGTTCGTCGAATGGCTGAGGCGGCAGGGTGACACCGACTCGGACTATGTCTATTACGCCGGCCAGCAGAGTTCATGGTGGGTGGACTACAGCGCGTTCCAACAGGGCGTTGGTGCACTCGGTGGCGGCAACGTCTCGGTCTCGACCGGTGGCGACGTCGTCAACATGCTGGTCGCGCTGCCGAGCAACGGCCGCGTCAGCGGCGGTCTTACCTTCGGCGAAGCCAAGGTGCTCGAGGTTCGCAATGGCGGCCTGATGGACGTCAACGCGGGCGGTGCCATTCGTGCCGGTTACTATTATGTAGGCCGCGGCGCCGGCACCATCACCGCGGGCGAATTCGCCGTCGGTCGCGAGGTCTCCGTCGTCAAGAGCGACGTGCAGACCGATGTCTATGCGATCTCGCCCGTCATCGCGCTCGGGGACGCGACCATCAGCGTTCGCACCGCCGGCGATCTGCGGCTGCAGACCGTGCTCGACCCGTTGCTGCTCGGTAGCAGCTATTGGGACTTTGGTGCCTACATGAGCGGCTACACCGCCCGGACAGCGCTCGATCTCACGTCGGTCGGCGGCAACGTCATCCTGGTCAACCAGGGGCAATATATCTCCAAGAATCTCGACGTCACCGACCCTTTCCACAGCCCCGACCTGCCGTTGGCCCTGATGGGACAGCTCGCCGTCAATCTCTATCCATCAATGACCCGCGTCACCGCGCTCAACGGCTCGATCACCAATCAGGCACGGTTCTTCACCATGCCGGGCCGCACTCCTGAACTGCGCCTGTTGGCGGCGGACAATATCGACACCGGCACCATCGTGATGTCGCGTGCGACGCTCGCTATGATACCTTCGCCACTCCAACCGGTCGGCGGCGACATCGCGACGATCAAGTTGGACATGGCGTCGAACGTCTCCAGTGCGCCATTTCAGCAGCAGGCCTTCCAGCTCATCCTTCTGAACGATATCGATGTGTTGACCTATTACGGTCCGGGGACCCACGGCAGCTATCTCGAGAGTGTCCGCAACCCGAAGCATCTGGACAACGAAGACGATTACGATCCGAGCCGTTTCTACGCGCTGAACGGCTCGATCACGGGGACCCCCGTAACCGGCCAAACCAATTTTGCGCCGGGTATCGTCACGACCAACGAGCAGACCTGGTTCCGCGCTGGCACTGACATCCGCAACATCGGCTACCGGCTGCGCAACCTGCACCGCACCGACGTCTCGTTGCTCGAGGCCGGCAAGGACATCATCGGCGGCAACATCGTGATCCAGGGACCGGGCGCTATCGCGCTCGCGGCCGGCCGCGACGTCTATGGGGCCGCCTTCACGATCGAGAGCCGCGGCAATAGCGAGTACGACGGCAATAACCGCGCGGTCGAGACCACGGAAGTTCTCGGCCTGCCGCGCGGCGGCGCGGCCATTTCGGTGATGGCAGGCCTCAACGGCAAACAGGCGTCGTACGATGCGCTGGCGGCAGCCTATCTCGATCCGGCCAACGTCGCGTCGATGCCGGACTATCTGAAGACCACGGTCGACGGGGTCGTGCTGCCGATCTATCTGACCGATGCCGTCGGGGATCGCGGCGGCGTCAAGCGCACGGTACGCGACGGCCTGGTCTCATTCGTTCGCGAGATCACCGGCGAGACCCTGTCGCCGCAAGCCGCCTGGGCCCGCTTCCAGGCGATGCCCGCCCTGACCCAACAGCGCTTCCTGCGCCAGGTCTACATGCAGGAGCTGAAAGCCGCCGGCGACGACCAGTTGACGCTGGGCGCCGATGGCCGGCCGATCAACGGCGGTTACAGCCGCGGCTATGCCGCGATTGCAACCATGTTCCCGGGCAAGGACTGGAGCGGCGGCGTCAAGATCGGCAATGCCACCTTCCGCACCATGGCGGGCGGCGCCGTCGACATTCTCACTCCCGGTGGCGGTCTGCAGGTGGCGGCACTTGGCACGGTCGCGCCGCCCGGCGCCGGCCTGATCACGCTCGGCAATGGCGACATCAACATATTCGCCCGCGACAGCGTCACCGTGAACCGCTCGCGCATCCTCACCTTCGCCGGCGGCGACGAGGTGATCTGGTCGACGCTCGGCGACATCGATGCCGGCCGTGGTGCCAAGACCACGCGCGTCCCATCGGCGCCGGAAATCGTCACCGATGCCGACGCCGTCACGAAGGTTATGGAAAGGGCTGACATTTCCGGCAGCGGCATCGGCACCATCATCGGCTTCACCGGTGTCGAGCCCGGCGACGTCTCGTTGATCGCTCCGGTCGGCACGGTGGATGCGGGCGACGCCGGAATCCGGGTCAGCGGCAACTTCTCCGTGGCGGCGATGTATGTGCTCAACACCGACAACATCAAGGTCGGTGGTGAGACCAAGGGCATGCCAAAGGTGCAGCCTGCGGCCGTCAATCTGACGGTCGAAACCAAGGACAAGGCGGCAGCCGACGCGGTCAAGGACGCGACGCAGCAGCCTGCGAATGAGCGGCCGTCGATCATCATCGTCGAGCTGCTCGGCTTTGGCGGCGAGAGCGATCAGGAAACGCCGCGACGCGATGAAGAGCCGCGTCAGGACGAAGAACGTCGCAGGAACGAGCGGCGCAGTTACAACTACGATCAGACAAGTCCGGTTCAAGTATTGGGGGCCGGCGCGCTGTCGGATATGCAGACCGAGGCTCTGATCTACGAGAAGAAAAAGCAGGTGCGCTGACCCCAAATGTGGCCGATATCACCAGCGCTTCCGACGTCGAACTGAGGGGCGGCCCTTAAGGTGCGACCGGCAAGTCATTGAATGTGTTCAACCCGTTGCTGACTCTTAATCAGCGGTCCCGGTTTCGAGCCCTGGTGCGCCGACCAAAGCAAGATGAACCACTTGCGACGCTTGTGAATCAGAGCACGCCTTTTGGTTGGAGGCCGGCTTGATCCATTCTGAAGTTCAGTCAGAAGCTGAGCCTGAATTGTTCCGCGCTTCTACTTCGTTCCTTACCTTCACGCGCACGAGATATAGCGCGGATTGATGGTCCAGGTCGATTACACGCCGATCGTAAAATAGGATACTGGAGCGAAGAAATCGGATGGTCGGAGTAGTGCCCTCTCGGACTGAAGTCGATCTTGGGGCTAGGGGCGCCCCAAGCTGGGGTCTAGCCAGCGCGGAGCCGGCACAAGTCTTGTTCGGCGGCTCGCGCGATGAGTAGTTAAGTAAACCATTGAGTCTTCTCGCCCGGCGGCTTTTCGCCATTGGCGGAGATGCGGCGCGTTTCGGTCATTAGATCATCGGATCAATAAGGACGCGCAATGAGCAACGGCTGGACGTTTTCGCCGCCTGCCATGAGGGGATTCGACGGCTCGAAGTGCTCGCGCAGTTCTCGCCTTTTGACGAGCGAGCGTGCCTCAACAAAGGCGTCCTTCAGGCGTTTAGCTTGCCGGAGTGCGACATTGAAAAAGGCGTTGCCGAAATAGGTCCACTTGGCTTTGTCCTGGCAGCCGAACGATGGATGGTCGGCATCGGCCGCGGTGATGACCAACGTATCGGGGTTCGCGAGACGAGGGATAAAGATCCCGGAATAGCAGGCCGAGATGACCACCACCTTGTATCGCATACCGGTCCGCGCCAGCATGGCAGCGAGATTGGACGGCGTGAGCGTTTGCGTAAGCCGCCCCGCTTTGATTGCGAGCCCGTCGGGGGAGCCGTGCGAGGTGAGAATCAAGAACAGAACATCGTTCTCGGCGTCCATCCCGTTGGCCGCTGCCTGCAAGGACCTAGCCAGGCCTTCAATCGTTGCACCTCCGCCTTTCTTCCCATTGTATTGCACGTTGAGCGTGCCGCTCCCGAAACGGCCCGCTACGACCCGTGCTGCGCCGATCGCCTCGTTTCTAAACACGCCCTGATCGCCGAAAAGGCCGAAGGACACGATGCTCACCTTGCGAGCATCCTCAACGGCGTGCGCCGGCGAAACCGACAGCGCAATGGTCAAAACAAAGGCGATGAGCAGCGCGCCCAACCGGCCGATCCAACGTGGATGCACAGCTTCACAGGCCATTTCGTTCAACAGGTCACGTGAAAGAGCCCGATCCTCCTGGCGTGCGACCGGTTGAACATCCGGATCGCCTCGGGTGTCGGCCTCAACAGCACCTCGCAGCCCTTCCTTTCGAAATAGGCTTCGGCTTCCGGCGACAGGTGCACGTTGCCCATCTGACCGGAACCAATGACCACCTGGTCGCACCCTTTCTCGAAGAGAAACTTTGCCTCGTCTTTTGAAAGCACATGCGAGGTACCATAGAGCTTCTTCGATAGCTTCTTTTTCCGTTTCACAACTTCGCCGGAAAGACGAACGACCACGTCGTGCTGATACGTCGTCCCGTCAATCGTAATCGCGCCGAATGTGGTACTGTCAATCTTCATCGTGACCTCCTGATCAGACTCCAGCTCCAATATGCAACAGTGAGGCGCCTCGACGTCGGCATCATCCTCACCCAAGAGCGTTCCAATAGGGCACATCGATCGTTATAGCCGCATACAGCTCTTCGAAAAAATCTCGTCTCGTAAGGGCTACTGCGTAAGGGCTCTTGACCAAAAGCACGCTGTTCGAGCAGGCAGCCCTCGCCAAAATACAAAGGCAAACAGGGCGTCGTGAATCCTATTCGGCCGCGCTTTGTGCTAGGCTTCCAGCCGTCCATACCTTGAACAAAGCGAAATTAAAACAGGAGGATGGGCCCGACACAGACAATCAACCAGATCCTCCGGTGCAGTCTGCGGTTTCTCAGCGAGGTCAGTCTTGCCTGCGGCCATACAAGGGGGTGTCCCAGGAGAGATGTTCTTGCTCACCTCGAGGAGACGCTCATGACGGCTCCGCTTGACGAGGGGAGAGACGATCATGATCAAGATGAAGATTAATGGCCAGGAACAGAATTGGGATGGCGATCCCGATCTTCCGCTGCTCTGGTTCATCCGTGATGAAGTGGGACTCACCGGCACCAAGTTCGGCTGCGGCCAGGCGCTGTGCGGCTCATGCACCGTCATCGTCGACAAGCAGGCGGTGCGCGCCTGCATCACCTCCGTGTCCGACGTCGGCGGCCGCGAGGTCACTACTATCGAGGGCCTGCACCCGACCGGCGATCACCCGGTGCAGAAGGCCTGGCGGCAACTCAACGTGCCGCAATGCGGCTTTTGTCAGACCGGCCAGATCATGCAGGCGGCGGCGTTGTTGATGGATAATCCAAAGCCGTCGCACGACCAGATCCGCGAATCCCTGTCCGGGAATATCTGCCGCTGCGGCTGCTACCAGCGGATCGAGAACGCGGTCCATCTCGCTTCGACGGGGGTGTGACATGAATATCCTTACCAATCCCAGCAAGCTTCGCGGTTTTGAGAAGCACATCAAGGTCGAGAACATTTCGCGGCGCAGCATCCTCAAGGGCCTCGGTCTCGCCGGCGGTTTCGTGCTCGCCGCACCCGTAATGACGCGTACGGCCTTTGCATATGAGACCGGCGCCAGCCTGATGCCGCACGGTACTGTGGTCGATCCGCGCGTCTTCGTCTCGATCGCGTCGGATGGAATGGTCACCGTCGTCGCGCACCGTGCCGAGATGGGAACCGGCGTGCGCACCAGCCTGCCCATGATCGTCGCCGAAGAACTGGAAGCCGACTGGAAGCGCGTTCGCGTCCAGCAAGCGCATGGCGACGAGGTCAAGTTCGGTAACCAGGACACCGACGGCTCGCGTAGCACACGGCATTATCTGATCCCGATGCGCCAGATCGGCGCCTCGGCCCGCACCATGCTCGAGCAGGCCGCCGCAAAACGCTGGGGCGTGCCGGCAGCCGAGGTAAGGGCCGTCAATCACGAAGTCGTCCACAGCGCGAGCGGGCGCAAGCTCGGCTTTGGCGAATTGGCCGCCGATGCTGCCAAGGAGTCGGTGCCGAGCGTTGAAGGCCTGAGGCTGAAGGATCCCAAGGATTTTCGTTACCTGGGCAAGGGCGAGATCGGCATCGTCGATCTCCACGACATCACGACGGGCAAGGCCCAATACGGCGCCGACGTGCGGTTGCCCGGCATGAAATATGCTGTGATTGCCCGCCCGCCGGTGACTGGCGGCAAGGTGGCGTCGTTCGACGGCGCGGAGGCGATGAAGGTTTCCGGCGTCGAGAAGGTGATGGAAGTCAAGGGCTGGCCGTGGCCCTCGAAGTTCCAGCCGCTGGGCGGGGTCGCCGTGATCGCGCGCAATACCGGCGCGGCGATCAAGGGCCGCGACGCGCTGAAGATCACCTGGGACGACGGCGCCAATGCCAAATACGACTCGGTTGCCTATCGGGTCGAACTCGAGGAAGCGGCGCGCAAGCCAGGCCTCGTCGTGCGCAAGGAAGGTGACGCCGAAGCCGCGCTGAAAGGCGCCGACAAGGTAATCGTGGGCGAGTACTATTTGCCCCACCTTGCCCATGTCGCCATGGAGACGCCGGTCGCGGTCGCCGACGTCAAGGGCGACAAGGTGGAGGTCTGGGCTCCCGTGCAAAGCCCGGGCGGCACCCGCGAGGACGTCGCGAAGACGCTCGGCATCCCCGAGGAGAACGTGACGGTCAACGTCACGCTGCTCGGCGGCGGATTCGGGCGCAAGTCGAAGTGCGATTACGCCCTCGAAGCCGTGCTGCTCTCGAAAGAGCTCGGCGCGCCGGTCAAGGTGCAGTGGACGCGGGAGGACGATATCCGCAACGGCTTCCTGCACACCGTCTCCGTCGAGCGCATCGAGGCGGGTCTCGACAAGAGCGGCAAGGTGATCGCCTGGCGGCATCGCAGCGTCGCCCCAAGCATCGCCTCGACCTTTGCGGACGGCACGGTGCACCAGGCGCCGTTCGAGCTCGGCATGGGGCTGGTCGATATGCCCTTCGAGATCGCCAACATCCAGTGCGAGAACCCGGAAGCGGCCGCGCACACCCGCATCGGCTGGTTTCGTTCGGTGTCGAACATCCCGCGCGCCTTCGCGGTGCAATCGATGGTGGCAGAGATCGCGCAGGCCACCAACCGCGACCCGAAGGACATGCTGCTGGAGCTGATCGGTGCGCCGCGGATCCTCGACCTCACCTCGGTGAAGGATTTATGGAACTATGGCGAGCCCTACGACAGCTATCCGATCGACACCGGACGGCTCCGCAAGGTGGTCGAGCTGGTCGCCGACAAGGGCGGTTGGGGACGGCAGGTGCCCAAGGGCCACGGCCTTGGCATTGCGGCGCACCGCAGCTTCGTTAGCTATATCGCGACCATCGTCGAGGTGGCTGTCGACGACAAGGGCACGTTGACGGTGCCACGGGTCGATACCGCCATCGACTGCGGCACCTACGTCAATCCCGAGCGCATCCAGTCGCAGATCGAGGGAGCGGCCATCATGGGGATGAGCCTCGCCAAACATGGCGAGATCACCTTCAAGGACGGCAAGGTGCAGCAGGGCAATTACGACGACTTTCCGGTGATCCGGATCGACGAATCCCCTGCGGTCACCAACGTCTACATCGTGCCGCCCGCCAGCCCAGATACGCCGCCGAGCGGCGTCGGCGAACCCGGCGTGCCGCCGTTCGCGCCGGCGCTGATCAATGCGATCTTCGCCGCGACCGGCAAACGCATCCGCGCGTTGCCGATCGGCAAGCAACTGGAGGCGTGAGGCGGAACGTAACTTCGCAACAACCGTTTCATCGGTCTGGACAGGAGACGGACCGATGAAACAGATCTCGGCGGCGCTCGCGGTATCGCTACTGTCGGGCGCCTTTCTTTTGAGCGCGCAAGCTGCGAGCGCCCAGGCTGATCCGCCACCGGCCACTGCTACACGGCCGGCAAAGACGCCGAAGGATCAGAGCTCTGTACCAAGCAATGCGCCGAAAGCCACGCGAACCCAAACCACCGGCGAAGGCAGCCGCGATCCGACGGTGAAGGAAATGAACGTGAAGGAGAAAGGCAAGATCGAACGGATGGGCAAGTAGTTTGGCCCATCACATTTGGCTTTTTCCAGTGCCCAGCCAGACTGCACCGCGATATATTGCGTGCCGTCTAAGTTTGTAACGCCCTGTTCAAGCAGATTGATGGGGCTATGACTTCGCGTTAATATTTCGCGCCTTGGCCGGGTTGCAGATGAATTACAATCTGCGCCCTCGAAGAAATGCTACTGCAAGTAGAATGAAGCTACGATCCCCCGGTCGCCTGCCTGCTCATTTCTAGTAGTGATACCCCACCTAATGTGAGTTCTGGCGGTCAGCCGGGACTTGTAGGACTTTCGATCCGTTGTATTGTAGGCGAAGCATGCGGAATTCGCATGGCTGCTTCTCGATAGGCGCAGCGTCACAATAAACAATAAACAGGCGCGAACCAACGTGCCGGTTTGGATAGAGGCCGACATGGCCGTTGGTGGATCGTTTGACACGTTCCCCAAGCTGCTGGCGCGAAACGCCGCGCAGTTTAGCAGCCGTCCTGCGCTTCGGCATAAGGATCTCGGTATCTGGCAGACTTGGACCTGGGCTCAAGTCGCAGAGATCGTGCGGGCTTATGCTGCGGGCTTGCAGCGACTGGGTCTGCAGCCAGGAGATACGATCGCCGTCGTTGGTGCCAACCGGCCGAAGCTCTACTGGACGCTGATGGCAGCGCAGGTGCTCCGCGCGATTCCGGTTCCGGTCTATTCCGATGCCGTGGCCGACGAGCTTGCTTATGTCCTCGCTCATGCCGATGTGAAATTTGCTGCAGCGCAAGATCAGGAGCAGGTCGATAAAGTTTTGTCGGTATCGGGCCGGGTACCCCATCTCCACAGGATTGTTTACGACGAGCCGCGTGGCCTCGATGACTACGATCACAGCCGATTGATCGCAATCCACGATGTCATCGAAGACGGCCGCGCCGCGCTTGCCTTCAGCGCAGCGCTCGGCAGGCAGATCGATGAATTCATCCGGCAGGGTGAAGGCTCTGATATCTCGATCATCCTCTACACCTCGGGAACAACCGGCGCCTCGAAGGGCGTCATGCTGTCGGCGAGAGGCTGCATCGACGCTGCAACCGATACGGTCAGGTTCGACAGACTGACCGACAAGGACGTGGCGCTCGCTTACCTGCCGCTCGCCTGGGTGGGCGATCACTACCTTAACTATGCGCAGGGACTTGTCGCGGGATTCTGTATGGCGTGTCCCGAGAGGGGCGAGACGATCGAGCAGGATCGGCGCGAGATCGGACCAACCTTCTATTTCGCCCCGCCTCGCGGTTTCGAGGCCATGCTGACGCGGTTAATGATCCGCATGGAAGACGCTGCAGCCATCAAGCGGCGCATGTTCAACTACTTCCTTGGCATTGCGCGGCGGTATGGCGAGTCCATTTTGACCGGAAAGCCGGTGCCGCTGTCTGGCCGGCTGCTCTATGCGCTCGGGCGTCTAATGGTCTACGAGCCCCTCAAGAACGTTCTTGGCTTGTCTCGCGTGCGCGTCGCCTACACTGCAGGCGAGGCCATCGGCCCGGATCTGTTCGCGTTCTACCGCTCGATCGGATTGAACCTGAAGCAACTCTACGGTCAGACCGAGGCGTTCCTTTACGTTACCTGCCAGCCTGACGGTGAGATCTACTCCGATACGGTCGGTCCGGCTGCACCGAACGTTGACATCCGCATTGCGGAAACAGGCGAGGTGCAGTTCCGTTCACCAGGCATGTTCGTCGGCTACTTCAAGGATCAGGCGAAGACCGCGGAGGCCATGACAACCGACGGCTACGTCAAGACCGGCGATGCCGGTTTCATCGACGAGAAGACCGGGCACCTGAAGATCATCGATCGCGCGAAGGATGTCGGTCGGCTGACCGACGGCACGATGTTTGCGCCGAAATATCTCGAGAACAAGTTGAAGTTTTTTCCAAACATCAAGGAAGCGGTCGTTTACGGCGACTCCAGGGATTTCGTTTGCGCCTTTCTGAACATCGATCCAATCGCGGTGGCGAATTGGGCGGAACGTAACAACATCGCATACGGTTCCTATCAGGAACTGGCGGACCATCCACTGGTCTACGACATGGTGGCGAAAGATGTTACCGAGGTAAACCGCTCCCTCGCAGAGGGGAGGGTGCTGGCGGGCGCCCAGATTCGTCGCTTTCTCATCCTGCATAAAGAGCTCGACGCGGACGATGGAGAATTGACGCGCACCCAGAAAGTTCGCCGTCGGTTCATCGCCGAGCGCTATGCGCCTCTGGTCACGGCGCTCTACGACGGTTCGCATGAAGCCGACATTTCCACCGAGGTCACTTTTGAGGATGGCCGCAAGGGCGTGATCGCGGCTCGCGTCAAGATCCGCGACGTGCAGACAATTGGCGCTACGCAACCTCTGGGGAGAGCCGCATGAGGATGCCGGATACCAGCGGAATCCTGCTTCAGGTCGAAGGGGTATCGCTGGCGTTTGGCGGCGTGAAAGCGCTGAAGGGCGTTTCGTTTGACATCAGGAAAGGCGAAATTCGCGCCATCATCGGACCGAACGGCGCCGGAAAGACCTCGATGCTCAACGTCATCAATGGCTTCTATCATCCTGATCGCGGCGCCATCACCTTCAAGGGAGAGACGCGCGCCCGGATGCAGCCGTTCGAGGCGTCACGTGGCGGCATCGCGCGCACCTTTCAAAACGTCGCCCTGTTCAAGGGAATGAGCGCGCTCGACAATATTATGGCCGGCCGCACATTGAAGATGCGCCGGGGCCTTCTGTGGCAGATGCTGCGCTATGGCCCCGCGCTGGCAGAGGAGATCGAGCATCGGAACCGGGTCGAGGAGATCATCGATTTTCTGGAGATTGAGGCCATCCGCAAGGTGCCGGTTGCGCGTCTGCCTTATGGCCTGCAGAAACGCGTCGAACTCGGCCGCGCCCTTGCGATGGAGCCAGATCTTCTTCTCCTCGACGAGCCGATGGCAGGCATGAACCTCGAGGAGAAGGAGGACATGTCGCGCTTCATCATCGACGTCAACAATCACTACGGCACGACCATTGCGCTGATCGAGCACGACATGGCGGTGGTGATGGATCTCTCCCATCGGGTGGTGGTGCTCGATCATGGCGTGAAGATCGCCGACGGTACCCCCGATGAGGTCAAGAAGAATCGGGGCGTCATCGACGCCTATCTCGGCGTCGCGCACTAAGGAGCATTGCGTGATCGCGTTGGGTCAATTTCTCGAAGTGCTGATCGGCGGATTGATGTCCGGCGTACTATATTCACTGGTCGCGCTCGGTTTCGTGTTGATCTTTAAAGCATCCGGTGTCTTCAACTTTGCGCAAGGTGCAATGGTGTTGCTCGCCGGGCTTGCGCTGGTTCGCTCGCTCGACCTGCTAATGGCATGGGGCTTCTCGCCCTGGACTGCGATCATCTTTGGCATCGCCTTCGCTGCCATGATCATGGCAATAACCGCCTGGCTGATCGAGCGGTTTGTGGTCGGACCGCTTGTTAATCAGGACGCCCTCACGCTGTTCATGTCCACCATCGGCGTGACATTCGTCCTCGAGGGGGCAGCGCAGATGATCTTCGGGTCCGATGTTTACCCGTTGCGGCTATTCCCGACGGACGTCTGGCTTCTGTTCGAAAATCACTTCCCGGGTGGAATTCTGCTCAACAAGCTGGATGTCTGGGGCGCCTTTATCGCTGGCATCCTGGTCGCGGGCCTCGCGCTCTTTTTCCAGCGGACTAAGACCGGTCGCGCGCTCAGGGCGGTTGCCGACGACCACCTGGCCGCGCAGTCGGTCGGGATTCCAATCAGTTGGATCTGGTTCGTGGTCTGGCTTGCCGCCGGTCTGGTTGCGCTGGTTGCGGCGACCGTGTGGGGTACGAAGCTGGGCGTACAGTTCTCCATCACGTTCCTCGCGCTGAAGGCCTTGCCGGTTCTGATCATTGGGGGCCTTACCTCGGTTCCGGGAGCCATCGTCGGCGGGCTCATTGTGGGTGCGGGCGAGAAGATCGCCGAGGTTTTCCTGGGGTCGCAGATTGGTGGCGGTATCGAATATTGGTTCGCCTATGTACTGGCGTTGGCGGTGCTGCTCGTGCGGCCGCAGGGGCTGTTCGGCGAGCGGATCATCGAACGTATCTGAGACGAGGAGCTCGTTGTGCTTTATCGCGAGGCAGGCCAATTCAAGATGACCTACGCGGAGGATATGGCGATCTTCCCAATCCGCCAGGATCGTATTGCACTCGGTATCCTCCTCGGGGTCGCCTTTGTCGGGGTGCCGTTGCTGGCGGCTTTTCGCGTTTGGCCGTTCGCCAGCGAGTATCTGCTGTGGGCCATTCTGCTGCCCTTCCTGATCCTCGCGCTCGCCGCGATCGGCGTGAACATTCTCGTCGGGTATTGCGGCCAGATCTCGCTCGGCAGCGGCGCGTTCATGGCCATCGGCGCCTACTCTGCTTACAAGTTGGGGACCGGTGTTCATATTCCGCTAGCCTGGCTTGGCTTCGCGATTTCGATTCCGCCGCTGCCCGTGCTGTCATCCATTTTGCTCGGCGGACTCGCGGCGGCGGTTGTCGGAATTCTCTTCGGTATTCCCAGTCTACGGATCAAGGGCCTTTATCTGGCCGTCGCAACGCTCGCAGCGCAGTTCTTCTTCGACTGGGTGTTCCTGCGGGTGCCATGGTTCACCAACTACGCGCCCTCAGGGTCGGTCAATGCACCGGAACTGAATTTCTTCGGCTTGACGGTGCGCACGCCGATCGAGCGCTATCTGCTCTGCCTGATCTTCGTAACCGTGTTCGCGGTTCTGGCGAAGAACCTCGTTCGCGGCAATCTCGGCAGACAATGGATGGCAATCCGCGACATGGACATAGCCGCCGAGCTGATCGGCATCCAGCCACTCTATGCAAAGCTCACCGCTTTCGCGGTCTCTTCGTTTATCATCGGCGTGGCGGGCGCACTCTGGGCGTTCGTCTATCTGGGCTCGTGGGAGCCGCTTGCCTTCTCGATCGACCGCTCGCTGCAGCTTCTGTTCATGGTGATCATCGGCGGGTTGGGATCGATCATGGGTTCGTTCGTCGGTGCGGCCTTTATCCTCATTCTGCCGATCTTGCTGAACCTGATTCCGACCCAGCTCGGAGTGCCGCTGTCGACAGAAACGATTACTCATCTGGAATTCATCATCTTTGGATCGTTGATCTGCTATCTTCTGATTAAGGAGCCACATGGGTTTGCCCGGCTCATTTCCATAGGCAAGGAGAAGCTCAGACTTTGGCCGTTTCCCTACTGAAGAGGATCGGACTGAGATCGCAGCGCGGGTGACGGCCGTTGAAGAAGGAGTAGGGAAGCAAGCCCCCGGGATTGCAAAAGAGGGGCCTCAACGAGGAGGACATCGAACATGGTACGCAACAGACTGATACTGGCGGCGGCCGTATTGTCGGGCATGGCGCTTGTCGCTCCGGCCGCGGCGCAGAACGAGCAGTTCATCCCGATACTATCCTACCGGACGGGCGCGTACGCCGTGAATGGCGTGCCGTATGCAAACGGCGTTGCCGACTATTACAACCTTATCAACGAGCGCGACGGCGGCATCAACGGCGTCAAGCTCTTGGTCGAGGAATGCGAGACCGGCTACGCCACCGACAAGGGCGTTGAATGTTACGAGCGTCTTAAAGGGAAGGGTCCGACCGGCGCGGCCTTCGTCAATCCGCTGTCGACCGGCATCACATTCGCCCTCACCGAGAAGACCACGACTGACAAGATCCCGATTATCACGATGGGCTATGGCCGCGCCGATTCCAAGAACGGAGCCGTGTTCGCGTACAATTTCCCGCTGCTCGGCACGTACTGGTCCGCAGCCGATATCGCGATCCAGCACATCGCCAAGGAGGCCGGTGGCTTCGACAAGCTGAAAGGCAAGAAGATTTCGCTGCTCTATCACGACAGCCCATACGGCAAGGAGCCGATTCCGATGCTGCAGGTGCTGGCAAAGAAGTACGGCTTTGAGTTCACGCCGATCCCGGTCACGCACCCCGGTGTCGAACAGAAGTCGCAATGGCTGGCGATCCGCCAGAACCGACCGGACTATGTCCTGGTCTGGGGCTGGGGCGTCATGAACGGCACGGCTGTCAAGGAAGCGGCGGCTGTTGCCTTTCCGCGCGAGAAGATGATCGGTGTTTGGTGGTCGGGCGCAGAGCCGGATGTAACGCCCGCTGGCGATCAAGCCATCGGCTACAAATCGCTGATGCTTCAGCATGGCGCAGGAAAATTCCCTGTGCATGCCGATATTGAGAAGTACGTCTATGCGAGGGGCAAGGGGGCGTCGGAACCTGGCAAGGTCGGCGAAGTTCTCTATAACCGCGGTATGACGAATGCCATGCTCGGGGTGGAGGCGATCCGCAAGGCACAAGAAAAGTTCGGCAAGAAGCCGCTGACGGGCGAGCAGGTCCGTTGGGGTCTGGAGAACCTCAACCTCTCTGAAGCGCGTCTCAAGGAACTCGGCTTCGAGGGCATGTTGAAGCCGATCAGGATTTCCTGCTCCGACCACGAGGGCGCACGGGAAGGGCGCGTACAGCAGTGGGACGGCAAGAACTGGAAAGTCATCTCCGACTGGTACACGGCCAACCAATCCGACACCGAACCGCTCGTCGACGACGTTTCCGCGAAGTATGCCGCGGACAAGAAGATTCAGCCGCGCGACTGCTCGAAGGAAAGCTGAAAGCATCTCGGCGATCCGGGAGGGGCGTTCGCTTCCTCCCGGATGTTCCGAAAGCCGCAACAGTCTGGAGGGAGCAGCGTGACAATCCCTGAGGTCGCCACGGCGACGGTAGCAGTAGCGCCGTTTCTGTCGGTCAACAATATCGAGGTGGTCTACGATCACGTTATCCTCGTGTTGAAGGGTGTATCGCTGGATGTGCCGCGGGGCGGTATTGTCGCGCTTCTCGGCGCCAACGGTGCGGGCAAGACAACGACACTGAAGGCTGTCTCCAATCTCTTGCATGCGGAGCGCGGCGAGGTCACCAAGGGATCGATCCTGTTCGACGGCGTTGAAGTGCATTCCCTGTCGCCAAACGAGGTGGTGCGGCGCGGCTGCATTCAGGTGATGGAGGGACGGCGTTGCTTCGCTCACCTCACGGTCGAAGAGAATCTATTGACCGGCGCCTTCACGCGCGGCGACAGCACGTCCGCAATCGCGCAGGATCTGGAGCGGGTCTATGCCTATTTTCCCCGTCTCAGAGATCGTCGCGGTTCGACGGCCGGCTATACGTCGGGCGGTGAACAGCAGATGTGCGTGATCGGCAGAGCGCTGATGTCGCGCCCGAAGATGATTCTGCTCGATGAGCCTTCGATGGGTCTCGCCCCGCAGATCGTCGAAGAGATCTTCGAGATCGTGAAGAATCTCAATGCCAAGGAAGGTGTCTCGTTTCTCCTCGCCGAGCAGAACGCCAATATGGCGCTCAAATACGCCAGCTACGGATACATTCTCGAAAGCGGCCGCGTGGTGATGGACGGCGAGGCGCGGGCGCTTGCTGCGAATGAGGACGTCAAGGAATTCTATCTTGGCGTCGCCGGCGAGAAACGAAAATCATTTCGCGATGTGAAGCACTACAAGCGGCGCAAACGCTGGCTCATTTAGGAAATATGACGCCGGGTGATCGACGGGCAGGTCGCGGGCCTTTGCCACGTATCCCGACACACATTGTTGCTCGTCGGTTGATCAGTGCGACATCAATGTGGGTTTGGTCATCGAGGCAAGCATGCCGCGCGTCGTGCCGCCAAGGATAAATTCGCGCAGTCGGGAATGTCCGTACCCGCCCATGACAATGAGATCAGGATACGTATCGGCCGCATATGACAGGATTGCATTTGAAACATCGATCTTGCTGACGGGAATGCGCTCAATCGCGACGTTCACTCCGTGACGGGTCATATGGGTCGCGATATCCGCGCCCGGAAGATCTGCGCTCTTCGCGCTCTGAATGTCCGCAACAACAATACTGGCCTTGCCGGAGCGGATAAGAAACGGCATAGCGTCGGCGACCGCTCGCGCGGCTGCCCGGCTGCCGTCCCAGCACACCATGACATGATCGAGTTTGAGGCGCTCTTTTTGTATAAAGGGAACGATGAGCACCGGTCTACCGGATTCGAACAGCGCCGCCTCAATGAGGATATTTTTGGTCGGATGATCCCTGCCGCTTTCAAATTGGCCAATCACGGAAAGATCGAATCGTCTTGCGATATGCGCAAACTGGGTTGATGCGTCGCCAGCGCCAGCTTCAATCCTGCGCGTTTCGCCTGAAACGCCGGTGCGACGGGTCGCCTCGTCGAACGCGGCGGCCACGGACTCTGCGCGTTCTTGAGCTTCTGCGTGCTGGGCTCGGCTAAAGTTGGCCGCCAAGCCACCGCCAGCCATTACCGCGTAGGTAAAGGCGACCCCCACGATGTGTGCGCCGAATGTTTCCGCAACCGATAAGGCGTAATCGGAAGCGCGATCTTGCGATGTCCCGTAGGACAGGTTGACAAGAATATCCTTGATCATGTGTCTGCCTCCAGTTCGGTAATCGCCTCCCATTTTGCAATAGAAGTATATTAATCGCTTTCGGCGCCCCTAGTGCTAGCTTTCATTGTTCACGGTCGGCTCCGTGAGGGCGTCGGCGCGAAAGCGTCAGATAGCAGCGAGGCTCCGCAAGGGCTATCGCTTCAAGGATCGTCTCTACCATCCTCCGGTTTAGTGCTCGGTACACACGTATCGAAATCCGACCAGCCCAAGGCCGCCCCCACCTTTTCGGAATACGGGCGAAGAAACGTCTCCTGATCAGCAGCCGGTGCGTGGAAGCAGCAAATCTTCGCCGCGCCGAAGCATGCCCTGCCCGTCCTTGTGCGTGGCCTGCTCTGGTGCGCCCGGAGAAGGCCGGCGCGGCCGGCTGCAGGTCATGTTTGCCGATGTGCTTCGGCTGGTCCGGCGGCCGGAGGCGACGTCGGGCCTGCGTCAGGAATTAACACCACTGAGAACAGGATTTTAGTGCTATGGTATTGAAATATCGAGCTAATTAATAAGCCACGGCTGCGTGGAACTAGGTCCGCTTCCGACGACATCCATCGTTTGGCGGGATTGCGATGCGGTACGAACCGGGAGCTGGCGCGAAAATCAAGCGCGCCACCATGGCCGAGGATCATGTGCGACTGGCCGGGCCTGATTGTCAGGGACAAATTCCGCTGCCATCCGGCAACAGAGTTCTTCTTGGATGAGAACACCGCTGCTGCGTTGTCAACATTTCCTGATCGTGGGATAATTATCGTTAGCTAATGTCAGCGGGAGTTCGTCTCTGCTGTTGACTGGCACACAACCTCCCGCTGAACGATCAAGCAATGGGAGGGAAACATGTCATCCCGTGCATCTCGTCGCTTCGGCCCTTCGCGCCGCGACGTCATCAAGACTGCTGTGGGTGCAGCCGCAGCCGTCGGACCGTTTTTCCACGTTGCGCCGGCCCGTGCTGCCAAGACACTGAAGATCCTGCAATGGAGTCACTTTGTCCCCGGCTACGACAAGTGGTTCAACAACACCTACACCAAGGAATGGGGCGCCAAGAACGGCACCGAGGTTATTGTCGACAACATCAACCTCGCCCTGATCCCTTCGCGCGCAGCGGCGGAAGTATCGGCGCAGAAGGGCCACGACCTCGTGATGTTCCTCGCGCCGCCGTCGGTCTTCGAAGACCAAGTCATCGACATGACGGAGGTCTATGCCGAGTGCGCGACGAAGTACGGTAAGCCGATCGATCTCGCGGTCAAGAGCACCTACAATCCCAGGACCAAGAAATACTTCGCATTTTCCGACAGCTTCGTGCCGGATCCCGTCAACTACCGCTCGGACCTCTGGGGCGACATCGGCATGAAGCCCGACACCTGGGACAATGCCCGCATCGGCGGCAAGAAGATCAAGGACAAGACCGGCATTCCGGTTGGCATCGGTCTTTCCGCCGAGATCGACACCGCGATGGCCATGCGGGCGATCATGTACTCGTTCGGTGCCCACGAGCAGGACGCCGAGGGTAACCTCGCCATCAATTCCAAGGAAACTCTCGAAGCGCTCAAATTCGTCAAGGCGCTGTTCCAGGAAACCGAAACGCCGGAAGTGTTTGCCTGGGATGCGTCATCCAATAACCGGCAGATGCTCGCCGGTCGATCGTCGCTTGTGCTCAACGCAATTTCGGTCACGCGCGCCGGCGAAAACGACAAGCTTCCGATCCACGAGAAGATCGCCCTTGCCAAGCCGCCGAAAGGTCCGGTCCGTCAGATCGGCCTCGAACATCTGATGAGCTGCTATCTGATCTGGAAGTTTTCCGAGAACATCGATGGCGCCAAGAAATTCCTGGTCGACTACATCGACAGCTTCAAGAGCGCGTTCATGGCGAGCGAATTCTACAACTTCCCCTGCTTCTCAGATACGGTGCCCGATCTCGCGCAAATCATCTCCAAGGATTCCAAAGCGGTTCCGCCGGATAAGTACACCGTTCTCTCGGATGTGCTCGATTGGGCAACCAACGTCGGCTATCCCGGCTACTCCAGTGCCGCGGTCGACGAAACTTTCAATACCTGGGTGATCAACACGATGTTCGCCGAAGCAGCGGCAGGCGCTGAGGCTCCGGAGGACGCTCTCAAGCGCGCGGAAGTCAAGATGAAGGCGATTTGGACGAAATGGAAAGATCGGAAGATGATCTGATCGTCTCGCCGCGCATTGCCGCTGGGGCACACGAGTTCTGAGCTCGGCGGACTAGGGCTGACCCCGAAGCCGTTCCGGAGAACCGCTTCGCAGGAGAAGGCAATCGGAGTCGCGCATGGCCATCGTTGAAACCCGGCGTGTCACCAAGCTGTTCGACGACATCCGCGCTGTCGACAGCATTGACCTGGTCGCGAGGGAAGGAGAATTCCTGGTTCTGCTCGGCCCATCGGGGTGCGGCAAGACAACGTTGATGCGTTTGATCGCGGGCCTTGAGCAGCCAACCTCAGGCGACGTCGTGATTGATGGAAACATCGTGACGGGGCTCCCGCCGCGCGCACGAAATGTCGCCATGGTGTTCCAAAGTTACGCGCTCTATCCGCACCTCACCGTCGCAAAGAACATTTCGTTTCCGCTGCATGCAGTCGGCATGCCAAGAGAGGCGATCCGCAAGAAGGTCGCCTGGGCAGCTCAGATATTCGGCATTCAAGGCTTCCTTGACCGCAAGCCGCGTCAGTTGTCGGGCGGAGAGCGTCAGCGCGTCGCCCTCGCGCGCGCGGTGGTGCGTGAGCCGGTGGTCTTCCTTCTTGACGAGCCTCTGTCGAATCTCGACGCCAAATTGCGCAACTCCGCGCGTGACGAGCTGAAGCAACTGCAGCGCAGCCTCGGCACCACCACCATCTACGTCACCCACGATCAAGCCGAGGCCATGGGCCTGGGCGACCGCATCGCTGTTCTCAATCAAGGTCGTGTCCACCAGATCGGCACGCCGCACGAGATTTATGGCTCGCCGGCCGATACCTTCGCCGCCACGTTCATCGGATCGCCGCCGATGAATCTGATCGAGGATGGCAAAACTTGGATCGGGTTCCGGCCGGAGGCGTTCCTGCCGAAGGAGGTCGAGCCGGACGACGACATCGTCGACTTCCTGTTCCGCATTACCCGCATCGAGTATCTTGGCGCCGACCGCCTGGTCTACGGCGTGATCGATGGTCGCAGACCCGAAGCGCACGTGATCTCCAAAATCCCGACGAACGTCCGCACCCATATCTGCGCCGGCGAGGTCTACGATTTTGTTGTGCGGTGCCAGGACATCGCCCGCTTCGACCAGCAGAGCGGGCGGCGCATCGATGGAGGTGCGACGTGACGTCGATCATCGCGGGGACGGCTCGAAGGACCCGCGCGCAGGACCGCTTCCTGTCGCGTCTTGCTGATAACGATCGCTGGCTGTGGCGCGCCATGCTGGCGCCGGCAATCCTCTACATTATTCTGCTGGTCGGCTTTCCCTTCCTGCTCTCGATCTATTACAGCCTTTCCAGCGCGACGGTCGCCGGGCAGGAGGCGCATTTCGTCGGTCTGGAAAATTTCCGGCGGATTGTCGACAGCCGCACTTTCTGGCTTTCGCTGCAGAATACAATCGTCATCACCATCGTCTCCCAGTTTTTCGTCATGGTGCTTGCCAACATTCTGGCGACGGCGCTTGCCGTCGATTTCCACGGTAAATGGCTGGTTCGTCTGTTGATCCTGCTGCCGTGGGTGGCGCCGATCTCGCTTGGCAGCATCGGTTGGCTCTGGATCTTCGATTCGATCTACAGCGTCATCAACTGGACGGCGCGCGCAGCCGGCCTGCTCGGACCGAACGAATGGCCAATCTGGCTCGGCGAACCGACCCTGGCAAGAGCGTCGATCATCGCCGTCAACGTCTGGCGCATCCTTCCGCTGGCGACAGTGATTATCCTGGCCGGCCTGTCGTCGATTCCGCAAGACATCCACGACGCGGCAGAAGTGGATGGAGCCGGCTTCTGGCGCCACTATTTCCAGATCACAACGCCGTTGATTCTGCCGATCACGCTGGTGGCGCTGTTGTTCGGCATCATCTTCACTTTCACCGACATGATCGTCGTGTTCGTGCTAACGCGTGGCGGTCCTTACGATACCACGCAAGTCATCGCCACTTGGGCCTATTTCACCGGCATCCAGGGAGGTGATCTCGCGGGAGGCGCGGCCATCTCGCTGTTCCTATTCCCCGTTCTCGCGGGCGTCGCCATCCTGTTCCTGTGGTTCGCCCGGCGCACTGAGGTGACGTGAGATGATCCCTCGACTGGCCAGCGGACATCGTATCGTCAGGCGGACCGGCCACGCCGCCATTCTGACTTTCTTTGTTACCTTCCTGGCATTCCCGTTCTACTGGATGCTGATCACCACGTTCAAAACCACCCAGGATCTGCACAACACCGAAAACAGCCCATATTTGTTCAACGACCCACCGACGCTGAGGCACCTTTCAGTGTTGCTCGAAGATACCCAATACCTGCAATGGCTGTGGAATACCGGCCTAGTCGGAGTAGCCGTCGTCATCATCACGCTGCTGCTCGCAGTTCCGGCAGGCTACGCGCTCGCGCGCATGACCGGCGCCTGGGCGCAAACCCTGGGCGTCACGATATTCCTCACTTATCTGGTACCGCCGACGATTCTGTTTATCCCGTTCTCCCGCATCATCGCGATATTGAGATTGCAGGATTCGGTGTGGTCGCTGATCCTCGTCTATCCGAGCTTCACCGTGCCGTTCTGCACCTGGCTTCTGATGGGCTTCTTCAAGACGATCCCGCGCGATCTCGAGGACGCAGCCATGATCGACGGACTGAGCCGTTTCGGCGCATTCATCAAGGTAGTGATGCCGATTTCGGTTGCCGGGATACTGACGGCAGTCATTTTTGCCTTCACTCTGGTAACGCAGGAGTTCGTCTATGGCGTCACGTTCATCACCGCGTCGTCGAGCTATACGGTGAGCGTCGGAGTGCCGACTTTTCTTGTGCGAGGCGACGTCTATTTCTGGGGCTCGATGATGGCGGCCTGCCTGATCGCGAGCGTGCCGATTGCCGTCATCTATAATTTCTTCGTCGCTCGTTTCGTAGCTGGCTTTACCATGGGAGCGATCAAGTGACGCGCGAGGCACCATCCAGCTCCCATGCCCACCCTCCGCTATTGAGCGAAGGCGCATTTGTTCATCTAGCCTTCGGCCTAGCCCGGCGGTCCCCTCCGTCGGGGGCCCCTATCACGAAGGCCGGACGCTGGCGGCTCGACCGCGGAAACGACGGGGCGTCGCTCCGCGGAACGGCCGGCGAGGGCTGCAACGTGATTGTGTATCAACTAGAGGTAGCAAATGGGCGTGTACGCGGCCGGCTTTTCGAGGCATGATACGCCGAGGCTAGGTTGTGTGGGGGCCGCAGTTGCGCGTGAGGCGGCCGGTCCGCGCGATCGCGCCAGCGCCCCCTGCTGCCGGTCTTGCAGCTAGGCCGCAAAGCGCAAATAGTCCCGACGACGATTGTTGGGCTTCCCGAAGGGAAGTCCGGCCAAAGGCCCAAAATCGGGCAACAAGATCGAGCAACAAGGGAGGGATGCCATGGCGCGGGAACCCGGGCGGAATGCGACGAACGGCAACAACTTCGAGGCCAGCCGACGCCGGTTTCTGGGCAGCTCAGGTTTGGCTGCGACAGGAGCCATCATCGGCGGCGTCCTACCGCTCGCCGGGATTCCTCAAGCCTACGCGCAAGCTGCTCCGGCTGTCGCGCCCGATCCGGCCAAGGGACCGCAACATTTGAAGTATCCCGGCAAGAACGAAGGGCTCGTCGTGCTCGGCGAGCGGCCGCTGGTCGCCGAGACGCCTGAAAGCCTGCTTGATGACGACACCACGCCGATCGACAAATTCTACATTCGCAACAACGGGCAGATACCCGAGGAGACGAAGAATCCCGACGCCTGGAAAATCACCATCGATGGTGAAGTCAACAACAAGATCGAGATCACGCTCGGCGAGTTGAAATCGAAATACAAGGCTGTGACGCGGCGCATGGTGCTGGAGTGCGGCGGCAACGGCCGCGCGGCGTTCTCGCCGCCGGCGCGCGGCAACCAGTGGACCAATGGCGGTGCAGGGTGCGCGGAATGGACCGGCATGCCGCTCGCCGATTTGCTCAAGGCCGCGGGCCTGAAACCAAGCGCGAAATACACCGCGCATTATGCTGCCGATCTGCATCTATCGGGCGACGCCGGCAAGCCGAGCATTTCGCGCGGCGTGCGCATCGAAAAGGCGATGGACCCAAACACGATGATCGTATGGGGCATGAACGGCCAGCCGCTGCCGAACATCCACGGCGGGCCGGTGCGTCTGGTTGTGCCGGGCTGGGCAGGTTCGGCGTCGCAGAAATGGCTGACGCGCATCACCATCCGTGACAGGGAGCATGACGGTCCTGGCATGACGGAATTTTCCTATCGGCTCGCCATCAAGCCGATGGTGCCCGGCGGCAAGGCTGATCCCGCGAACTTCCGCATCCTGGAATCGATGCCGGTGCGCTCGATCATCACCAATCCGGCCAACGGCGCCAAGTTCGCGGCCGGCACCAAAGAACTGAAATTGCGCGGTGCGTCCTGGGCCGGCGATCTCACGGTCAAGCAGATGGATGTTTCGATCGATTTCGGCGCAACCTGGCAGCGGGCCAGGCTGGAAAAGCCGAAGAACAAATATGATTGGCAGCGCTGGACCGCGACCGTGAAGCTGCCGACCGACGGCTATTATGAAATCTGGGCGCGCGCGACCGACTCCAAGGGAGCGATGCAACCCCATCAGGCCGGCTTCTGGAATCCGCAAGGTTATGGCGGTAACGCCATGCACCGCATCGCCGTGTTGGTAGGGTAATGTGGCGCTTCACGTGGCTCGCATTGTCCGGACTGTGTTGGATTGCGCCGGCCATCGCACAGACAACTTTTACGCCGCGCGAGGAAAGTCCGGGGGATTTTCCCGCAGGTCTGGGCCGCGATGAGGCCTTCTACACCTGCACCGCCTGCCACGGTTTCAGGCTGGTAGCGCAGCAAGGCTTGACGCGCGCGCAGTGGGAGGATTCGATCAACCTGATGGTCCGCCGCCACAACATGCCGCCGCTCGACGACAAGGACCGCGACATGGTGCTGAACTATCTCGAGGCGACCTATCCTCCGCGCGCGCCAACGGGTCGCGGAGGCTGGCAGAACCCGTTCGCCAAGTGAATGTCTGCAAGCGGCTCGAACGATCGATCCTCGCCGTCACGCTCACCCCGGCCGAGGACGCAGGACCTGTTCAACGCTCCGGCGAGGGGCCGGAGAGTTCGGCCGCCTATCCGCCGCTGAAGCTCATCTGCGATACCGGGCGGCTACTGCCGCGTGTCCCCAGCCGGTCTCGTCACGGGTGTTGGCGTCGGCGCGTTGCTGTCGGTGCCGCGCCAGGATTCGACCAAGAGCAACGTGGTTCTCTCGGCGCCGCACGGCACGGTTGCGCGTCCTGCAACGAATTTCATTATGACTCGGGCCGCCTCACCGGGCGCGCAAGCGTCAACTCGGCCACCGGCGGCCTTGCTTGCGAAAGGGATTGCGTTGCTCGCCCACTCGTCGGCAGGCATTACTCGTTCTCGTTTGCTGATTGCCGCCGACCAGAGTCGCTCCTGTGGCGGGCCGGTGACGTCGCCCAGCCGGAAGGCTACGACTCTCTTGCATCTCGCGGCTTGAATAGCTTGCGCCGGGCGTCGCTCAAGATGCGAGACCATATCCCACCATCATGAGCCCGATCGCTGCAATCCAACCACCCAACGCCTGCAGGGTGATCTTTCGCCAGCCGATCGGGGCGCTGGTATCTGCTCCGCGGAACGCCAGCACAAGTGCCATGACGAGCGTGATCGCCGCGTAGCCGCTGCAGGCGAGTCCTGCCGCGAACAGCAGTCGGTCGGTCTCAGGTCCGAGATCGGTCGCATTCGCCGCTCCTCGGATCACCGCCAATGCGAAAGCAAGCGCGCACAGCGCGGCCGCCGGTATCCGCACCGCTGTCGCCAGGAGCAAGCCCAGGACGAGAACCATGGCAGCGTCCACCGTCGAGCCCGTCGAGGTGATCTCGAAAGACCGGGCGAGCGCCAACCCAGTCAGCAGTCCGAGTGGGAACACCAGCACGAGCCAGCGTCCCGTTGCGGCGCCAAGCGTGCCTCCCAACCCGCCGATGGCGCCCCAAAGGATGAGATCCTGGAGGTCCATTAGCGGATGCAAGGCACCGGCATAGAAATCGCCCAGGCGCGAGGCGACGATGTGCGCCTCGGCCGGGCTGGCCTGAACGAGCAGCACCGCTGCGGCGATCAAGCCGCGGCCGAGCTTGATATTCATGCGACAGCTCCCAGGCTCAGCGCCAGAAAGTATCCACCGAGCAGGGCAATCACCGCGCCTAGCCCTTGAATCAATCGCTCTCCGGCAGACCAACGGGTCAGCGTGCCGATCGTGATGCCGCAGAGGTGCAGCAGGCCGGTTGAGACGACAAAGCCGACGCCGTAGGCCAGCGGGTTTGCGGACTTCGGAAGCTCGACGGCGTGGGCGTAGCCGTGAAAGATCGCAAAGACGGCAACGATTCCGGCTGCGGCCGCAAACGGCAGCCGCATCCGCACCGCAACCGCGGCGCCGAGAATGAGCGCCGAGAGCGCGATCATGACCTCGGGCATCGGCAGCGGAGCGTGCAGAATCCCAAGTACTCCGCCGATCGCCATCACCAGCGGGAAGGTGATGGGCAGCACCCAAATGGCAGGAGCGCCGAGCTGCGCGCCCCAGATTCCAACGGCGACCATCGCAATCAGGTGGTCAATCCCTGTCAGCGGATGCAGGAAGCCGCCGACAAGCCCGCCGCCAACGCCGACCTGCTCGTGCGCGAAAGCGGCTTGCGGCAGGACGAGACCTGCGATCGTGAACGGGAGACATCGGAAGATATGCAAGGACATGGTTCGACCACTTTCCGTCATGTTGCAACGAGCACGCGTAGCAAGCGGCCGAAAAACCAGAACATGGAAACCGAGCCGATAGCATAGGCCGGTAGGGCGTCGCCCCAGCGCGGCAAGACCGCGTCGAGCCGCCGATGGGCCCACATCAGCGCCAGCACCAGGAGCACAAAGGCGAGCTGGCCGATCTCCACGCCGATATTGAAGAAGAGCAGGGCGATCGGCAGCAGTCGGCGCTCCAGTCCGAGTCCCGCCAGCGCGCTCGCAAATCCGATTCCGTGAACCAGGCCGAAGGTGAATGCGACCGCCCAGGGATAACGTGCAGTCAGCCCGCTTTCGCCGCGCTGCTGCTTTACGATCTCCACGCCGATAAACACGATGCTGAGCGCAATGCAGGCATTGAGCGGCCGCTCCGGCACGCCGATCAGGCCGAATGCCGCCGCCGCAAGCGAGGCGCTGTGTCCGATCGTGAAAGCCGTGATCGTTTTCACCAGCCGCCATCCGCCGCCGACAATCCAGATAAGTCCGAGCACGAACAACAGGTGATCGGCCCCGAGCAGGATATGGTCGATGCCGTAGTTGACGTAGGTCCTGGCCAATTCGATCCATGTCTGCAGGGTCGGGGCACCGGTGCCCAGCACCGAAACGACGGGATTCGCGGTCGAAATCGTGTAGGAGCGCGGCTCGCCCACAATCGGAATCACCTTGATCAGGACCGCCGACATGTTGGCGCCGAGATTGGTGATCGTGATCGGCCCGATCAGCCCTTTGTCGCCGCAATTGAGCTCCGGCAGCCGGAGGAAGCAGTGCGGCGGCACCTGCAGATCGACGCGCGCGGCTCCGATGGTGGGCTCCATGGTCCAGAGCCCGACGAATGCGCCTGGCCGGACCTCGCGGAATTCGAGCACGCCGAGCGTGGCCTCATGTGCAAAGAGCTGGCGCGGCAGCACCAGCGCGGCGAAAACGAGTAGCGCGACCGCAAGATGGCGCATGGCTCACCGCTCGTACTGCACTTTATAGTTGGCCTTGAGGCGGCTTACCGCCTCCCACGCTTGCTTTCGCGTCTCTTCGGTGTACCAGATCTTGGCGGCCTCTTCCTGCACATCCTCGAACTTGGCGAGCGCGCCCGGGCGGCGTGAATCCAGCCGGACGACATGCCAGCCTTCCTTGGACTGCACCACCTTCCATTGTCCCTCCGGCATCGCCAGCAAGGCATCGCGGAAGCCGTCCCCGAAAGACGCAGGCAAGCTTGCGACGGGACGTCCGAGGATCGCCCGCGTCTGATTGCGGAGCTCTTCGGATTCCCGCTGCGCCGTGATGTCTTCGAGCTGACGCCGTGCCGTCGCCTCGTCGGTCGCCGGCGTCAGATAAAAGCCGACCTGCTCGGGCTCATCGAACCGCTCATGGTTGCCCGCAAACCATGCACGAAGCTGCTCTTCCGTCGGCTGCGCCACGCGGACCTGGTCGAAGATGAGCAGTTGAAGCTTGAAGGCGATGCGATCGCGGATCATGTCGTCACCGCGATCAACGCCGAGCGCCTTGCCTTCGCGGTACAAAATCTCGCTCGCCACCCAGCTATCGATCATCTTCTCCAGTTCGGATTCGGAGGGAACGCGCTCCTTGTCCTCGTCGAAATTGTCGATGAAGGACTTGCGCATCGCCTTGGTCACCGTGATGACCTTGTCATCCTTCGCCGGCGGACGAAGCGCGGCGTCTATGCCGAAGATGATTGCGCCGAGGAGGACAAAATGCACGAGAGGTTCGCGTCCGAGAAAGCGCAAGGCAACGAACAGATTGAAGCGCAACGGCTTCGCTTCGGATTCTGACGGATTTTCGCTGGATGCATCGGCTTTGGCGGAAGGCGATATCCCGAGAGTATGCGCAGCGTCTGTCATTGCGAATGTTGACACATAAGCTTCACAAAAATGATCGCTGCGGGGCGCGCGGACGATCTTACGGCCGCAGGCTTATGCAACGTCGCGTGCGATCTGTCACTCCGCAATCGATCGTGCGTTCGAAAAAAATCCGAGCGCCAATAATAAAACCTTCACCGAACTGTCTCCGAGTTCTGGTTGGTTCAGGGACGGAGAGCCAGATGCGGCGGACGCGTGGCTCTCATTTTTCTTCGTGCGTAAGAACGCATTCAGGGGCGATTACATGGTTCAATCTTCGAAGAAATTGCTGCTGACGGCAGCTTCGGTCTCGCTGGCGTTGGCGCATTCGGCGCATGCCAACGATCGGCGGGATTCCAGGCCGGACAATCCGTATGTCGCCGGCGACATGCACAATCACAATACCTGCACGGACGGCTCGGTATCCGCCGGCTATGCGATCGACAGGTCCGTCGCGACCGGCACTGCCGCCGCGGGCGGCAACAACTTCGATCTCGACTGGTTCACGCTCGGCAACCACGGCGGCTCGGGCAACCGCGACTGCCGCTTCAGCGACACCAGCGCCAACATTCCGGGCGACACGACCAAGACCTGGAATCAGACGCTGGGCAAGACCATCGATGGGATCACGATCACCAGCCTGAAGGGCACGCCGAACGGTACGGGTGACAGCGCCCAGATGTGGCGCTGGCAGTCGATCAAGGAAGTCGAGTATCCGATCATCGTCAATCGCACTCCGGTCTACAACAAGGTGTTGATCGAAGGCCTGGAGTGGGTTGTTCCCGGTCACGAACATACTGACGTGGCTGTCATTTCCGGTCAGAACCCGCGCGGTTACGGCAACGCCGACAAGATGGCGGAATATGAATTTCGCTTCGACCGTGCCGATACCGACGCGATCGGTCCGGTGGATTCGAAGAACAGACAGATTTGGCCCGGCAAGGACAACGTCAACAACAGCGGAACGGCGGGCCATCAAAAGGCGGTCGCCGGCATCCAGTGGCTGCAGAAAAACCATCCGCTGGAATCCTACGCGATCCCGACCCATACGGAACGCGCGGGTCCATTCAACCCCAACAGCAGCAGCGGCTACAACATCGAGCACTTCCGCGATTTCAACAATGCCGGCCCGACCGTTGCGTTCGGCATCGAAGCGCCTGGCCACATGGCGCAGGGATCGCTCACGGGCGGCTCCGGTTCCTACGGAACCAACTCTGTTGGCGGCGGCACCTACGGCATGAGTGGCATCTACACCGCCAAGGTCGGCGGCCTGTGGGATGGGCTACTCGGCGAAGGCCGCAACTTCTTCGTGTATGTCAGCTCCGACTGGCACAATCGCGGGGCAGCCGGTGCGCGTGACAGCTTTACGACAGCCGACTTCATCCCGGGCGAATATACCAAGCTCTACGTTCCGAACGAGGAGCACTTCCGCTCGCAATCCGTCATCGACGGCATGCGTTCGGGCAACTCTTATTCCGTCAATGCCGACATTATCGGCCCCGACATGGTTTTCCGCGCCAAGGGCCATGACGGCGAATGGAAGACGATGGGCGAGACGCTGGTCGTGACGCCGGGCGAACGGATCACGTTCGAGATGCAGATGACCATCCCGGCGAAGAACAACAGCCCATACAGCTTCAATAATCCGCTCCTGCTGCCAGTTGGCATCAAGCAGCCGCTGAACAAGCCGTCGCTCGACCATGTCGATCTCATCAGCGGTCAGATCACGGGTCCGATCGAGCCGGGGGCGCCGGGCTATGCGGTGCCGAACGCCGGCGGCGTCGCCGCTGCGTCGATCGTGTACAACCCCACGACCACGATCTCCCAGCAGATTCTCGCAAAGCACATGCAGCGCGATCATCAGCGGGATGGTTCGATGCGCCTGCGTTTCACGACCACGTTCACGGCGGGTAAGACTGCGTTCTACGTCCGCGCCCGCGGAACGAACATTCCGATCGCAACGCCCAACGTCAGCGACAGTGCCGGCAATCCGCTGCTCGACGTCAACAACGTTCAGGTGAGCTGCACGGATCCCGCTTGTCCGTCGCACCTGCAGACGGCGAACGGCGTCAAGAAGGTGACCTACGACGTTCAGGCGTACTCGAACGTCTGGTTCTACGCCAACCCGATCTTCATCCGGCCGCGCGGCACGCCCAAGCTTCTGGTTGAGAAGAACGCCGAACTCGCCGAGAAGCTCGGCGGTCACCGGGATGATCACGATCATGACCACGATCACGATCATCATGGCAACAGCTACCCCCATGACTGGTGGCACTTCGGCTGGTGGAATCGCTACGGCCACCGCTTCTTCTGAGTTCAGAAGGATACAATGCTCGTAGGATCTGGCGGAGCTGAAAGATTCGCTCCGCCAGATTTTCCGCAGGTCACCCTGAGGGTCTTGTGCCTGCTTCGTTAAATGCATGCCGAGCCAAATGAAACCCGTTCTGGTCTGCCTGCTCCTGGGCCTGACCTGCTGCGTGGCCTCGCCATGCGGCGCCGAAACCGTTTCGGCCGAGCCGAGCAGAGAGGATTGTGAGGCCGCGGTCGGGCAAGCGCGCACGATGGCGGCCACCTTGCCGGCCAATGATCTCTCTCGCTACTTCGCCGAACGCGACTTGCATCAGGCAATGGTCGAGGCTGGCAATGGAGAGTTCGACGAGTGCATGGAGTTTGCCGCCCGAGCGGCAGATGAATTGCGGGAGCGCCGTCACGAGTTGCCGCCGGGAGAAACGCTGAAAGTGCTCAAGCCCGACGAGTAGTCTCGACGAGGGGAAGGGTCCATTCGAGGACCTGTCGGTTGTCATCGCGGTGTCACGTTCGTCCGCGCATTGTCCGACGGATTCGAGATATCTGGCAGTTGAGACATGGATCATATCGAGCCGCTGTTTCCGATTCCGCTGATGCGTTCGCCGGGCCTGTTGGGTCCGGAGCTGAAGGACGCCGCCATCGCGGCAATCCGCAATGCCCGCGTCGAAAGCAATCTGCGCTCGGGCCAGCTCTTTCATACCGAGGTAGCCGATCCCCGCGAGAACAAGCTCTTTCGGGATATCGCCGAGTTGGCCACGCCGAAGCTGGTCGATTTCGGCGAGCTTCTCTTTGGCGAGAAGCTGCGGTGGACCGTGAAGGAGATGTGGACCAACATGCTCGAAACGGGAGGAAACCAGACGCTGCATGCCCATGCGAACAGTTTCATCTCGGGCATCTTCTATCTGACGCCGTCGCACCCGGCGAGCAAGACTGTTTTCGTGCGGCCCCCTGGCGGTTCTGACTTCTCCTTTCGTCATCATACGCGAGGTGCGGCAGTCGGGCCGTACAATGCCGGCAAGTACATGTTGCCGGAGGCCGAACCGGGCGATCTGGTTCTTTTCCCGAGCTACCTCTATCACGAGGTTCCAAGAAACCAGGGCGAGCAACGCATCACCATCGCGTTCAACGCCATTCCCGACCACCTCGATTGCTGGGGCTATCGGGTGACTTTCGCGCCATAGCTCCTCGGCCGCGAGCTCCGCCAAGATCCGTCTCCGCTCCCCCAAAGCGATATTTTGCGCGATCGGTCGCAGCTCAGCGGTTGAATTCGCGCGCGAGCAACTGTCCTGCCTCTCCGCGCGACGGCGCCGCATCGCTGATCGCACGTAGCAGGCGAGCGGCGGCTTCGCGGTCGGACGCCATCAACGACTTCGCCATGTCCATCAGTGGGACAAAAGCCGGATCGAATTCGGGACTGAGGCGGAGCGCATCGAGCAGCCCTGGGGAAGCCGCTTCGATCAGCGCGCGGCCGCGCGGATCGCCGGGCAGGGCCGCGCCCGCTTCAAGGAATGAATTGCGCGCGCGCCAGTAGGCGCGGAGACGTTCGCCCAATGCATCTCGATGCGGCGAGTCGAGCAACTCGGCCGCGTCCGGCTGCATCGCCCGGATGACGGCAAGCAGCAGAGACCATGGCGGCGCCGTCAACGCGCTGACGTTCCGGCGCGCATCGAAGGTCACGAAGGGATAGTCGTCCGTATTGCGGGGACCTCTGCCGGCGAACGCGGAGAGCGCACGCGGACCTCCCACATATTGTCCGAGCAGATCGATCGAAGATTCGAACCCGAGCGGACGCACGACGAGCGCGACCGCCGGATTGCCAAGTCGCAGGGTCAGCGCGTCGGGATCGAGATGACCGCCGTCGCGTGGACCGATCAGGGCGAGCATAGGGGTGCGCACGCTGTAATGGTTGAGCCAGGCAGAACCCTCGGGATAGATCTCGAGAAATCCGCGGATGATGGCGCGTAAGGATGGTAGATCGAGCTGGTACAGGGGCAGCCACTGACAGAACACGCCGCCGGGAGCCAGTCGCTTCTTGACGGCGTCGAAATGCTCGACGGTGTAGAGTGCGCCGCTGCCGTCCAGCGCCGGATGAAACAGATCCGCGACGATCACGTCATACAGATCGGTATCTGCGGCGACATATCGGCGTGCGTCGGCGACGGTGATCGGCGGTGCTAGGCCGGTGGTGGCCGGCGGATTGGCGAACCATGGCAGAAGCTCGACCACTTCTCGGGACAATTCGACGCCGTGGACCGCGAGTTCCGGCATCTTCGATCCGCCGACCACCGTAGCGCCGGTGCCGATGCCGAGGAATAGAGCGCGATGTGGCGCCGAATGCAGCAATAGCGGCAGCATCGCCTGGCGATAGTCGGATCGGCTTGAACTCGTCCCTCCCATGCGGAAGTGGCCGTTCACCTCAAGATAGCGGGTGCCGGACGCATCGTCGACGACGCTCGCAGTCACCATCGACCCTTCACGGACCGCAAGCAGCGTGCCGCCGGGCGGCACTTTGGTCAGAGAGGGTGCGGGACGAACCCACAGCACAAGGGCGACGGCCATCGGCGCCGCGCACCAAGCGAGTGATGTCCGGCTGGGCGGAAGCAGGAGAAGATAACCCAGCGCAACCACAATGAGCGCCATCCAAATGCCGAAGGTCGGGATCAGGAGTTGCGCCGCCAGCAGCGGCGCTATCGAGGCGCCGATGCTGTTGATGCCGACCGCCCACCCCAGCGATCCGCGCTGATCCCGTACCCGTTGCGCGAGCAGCCCGAACAGCGCACCCATCGCAGCCGAGGGCACCAGAAATAGCGCCATCGCGACACCCAGTTCGCCGATGATGCCGGCTTCAACGGTGGCCTGCGAGAAGCGGACAATGTAAGGGGCAAGGAACGCCGTCGCCAGACAGGCGAGCGCCGTCCCGGCGAGCAGCAGGCCGAGGTTTTCGTCGCGGTCATGACGTCCGGTCCGCTGCCAGATGAGGCTTCCGGCGGCGGTACCGAGCAGGTACGCCGCGAGCAATCCAGCGAAGGTGTAGACCGTGTCGTGCATCGCCTGGGCCGCCAGCCGGACGACGAGAACCTCGAACGCGATCCCGAGCAGGCCGGTCGCGAACAGGGTAACCGTGAGCCGCGAACTTCCGATCCGATGTTGCCTGACCTCGTCGAGGTCTGCCGTGCGCGGGCTCGAATTCGGCGCGATTGCGAGCGCGGCCAAAGCGCATGCCAGGTTCACGATGGCGAGGCAAACCAGCGTTCCGGAGAATCCGAGCGCAGGGATCAAGACGATTGCTTCATACTGCACCTCATTCCTGTGATGGCGCGGTGATCGAGATGAGTTGTGCTGGGCAACCGCGAGGGCCGCCATGGCCCTTGATGATGATTTTGCCCGGCGGGATCTCCCACAGTCCGCGGTTCAGGCTGTCCGTATAGCATTTTTTGATGAGCCCCTGATTGCCCCATTCGCGCACAGCTGTCTTTGAGACACCGAACTTCGCGGCCACCTCGCGCGTCGTGAGCATGCCGCGCCGGCGCAGTCGATCATGACGGCTCGAGAGCTTGTAGGCGCAACGAATCCAGGCGACTTTCTTGAGATTGAACGGCTTTGCCTCCCATGTGCGCCGTCCGTTCTGATTGAGAATCTCAGCGATCTCACGATCGCAGTGATGGTCGAGGAGACGATCGACCTCGGCGACGAGCTCAGGTTTGAACTTGCGGATCTGTGCGATAGGCAACGGCCGTTCGAGCACCAAGGAGCGCGTGGCGCCGCCCGACAGGCGCACGTGAACGGTGATCTTCTCCGCTTTGATCAGGGTTACGTCGTCGATGAGTAGACGCGCAATGCGCTTGCGCTCGCGGACGTCGACACGCGGGTCGTGCCAGATTCGGGGCAGTTGCTCGGCAAGATCGAGAATGCGCCGTCGGGTCTCGGCGCTCAGTGCTGCGGCCTGCTGTTTGCAACGGCGCTCGTAGTCTTCCGCCGCATCGGCATGAATGCGCAGCTTCTCGTTCCATTCCGCTTCGAGTGCATCGGCGACGAGGCGGTTGTCGGGATCGACCTTCATGTAGCGCCGCCGCGCGAGCTCGCCTTCATAGCGCATCCGCTCGACATGCTGGCGACGCGCTGCGTCAGTCTCCGCGGCGCGCGCCTCGAGCTCGCGCTGAATCTCCAAAGTGACCGCCAGGCTCATCGGTGTCATCAGCTCGATCATCAGGGCGGCGATCGCGGCATCGACGAGCTTCCCGGGAACCGTTTGGCATGTCCATCCCGCGCGCCGCACCGCATTAGCTTGACAGACATAGGTCGGTACTGTGCGGCTGTGCTCTTGGCTGTAGCGCACACCCATGCGTTCGCCACAGAGGCCACAGACCACGCGACCTTGCAGCAACGCCGGTCCTTCGCGTGCCGGCCCCGACCGCCGTTCGCCGCCGAAGGCGCGAGCATTGTCGGCGAGCCGCCGCTGATTGGCTTCGAACCGTTCCCAGTCGATGTAGCCTTGGTACATGCCCGGCATGACGAACTGCCAGTCCGCCCGGGCAACCCTGACGACACTGCTGCCGCCGTCGGGCCTGTGCCGTGTGCGCGTGCGACCATAGACGAAGGCGCCGGCGTAGCGTGGATTGTGGAGCACCTGCAGGATGCGCGCATGATTCGGCGGCGCCCACAGGAGGTCTCCCTTGTTTGGACCTGCGCGCAATCGACGTGGGAACAACAGACCTTGCTCTCGGAAGAAGCGGACGGTCTGCATGGCGCTTTCGGTCCGCTCGAAGGTGTCGAACACGAGACGGATGGCATTCTGCACTTGGGCGTCAGGATCGAGGCCGAGGGTCCGATCATTCCGGTAGACCAAGCCGACTGGAGGGCACATCTCGAGCTCGCCACGTCGCGCCTTGTTGAGTTGGCCACCGCGCATGCGTGCTTTGAGGATATGCAGCTCGGCTTCGCTCATCGTGCCCTTAAGGCCGAGCAGGAGGCGATCATTGAAGTTGGCTGGATCGTAGATTCCGTCCTCGTCGAGAATCAGCGTCATCGTCAACGCGCACAACTCGATGAGGCGGTGCCAGTCAGCCGAGTTGCGTGCAAGCCGCGAGACCTCCAGACCCATAACAATGCCGGCCTTGCCCAGCGCCACCTCGCTCACGAGTTGCTGGAAGCCCTCGCGTGCTGTCGTACTTGATCCTGATTTGCCGAGATCGCAATCGATGACGTGGATGCGTTCAATCGGCCAGCCCACGGCGATTGCCCGAGCGCGCAACGCATATTGGCGCTGCGTGCTCTCGCCGTGCTCGGCGACTTGGCGGAGGGTCGATTGGCGGACATAGAGGTAGGCGGCGCGCTTGAGATGCTCGGCAGTGACTTTGAGGTCAGCCATGGGCAGGCTCCATTGCGATGGCGATAATGATGCCGGCGATGAGTCGCGTGAGGTCGCCCGCTGCAGGCAATGGATCGACCGTGATCGCTGGCGTGGTCGGATGATCGCAGCACGCCATCTCGGCGTGACGGCGCTGCCCGAGCGCTCTGATCCATGCAGCGAGCCCTTGGCGGCGAAGAATGCCGAGGCCAAAGCAGGCAGTGAGCTCGCCTCGCAATACCGCGGCGCGTAGCTCCTCGTAACGGTCCGTGGCGTCTGCCGGCGGAACGATCAGGTTGAAGTGAGTCGTTTTTTTTTGCGCGCCAGCGCCCGCTCCAGGCTGCGCCGGTGCACCTTGACGCCAAAGCGTGTCTCGATCGCATCGAGACATTGCGATGTCGTCAGCTCGGGGCTTGCGGCCTTGAGATCGGCTACGAACGCAATGACCTCGGCGGAGATCTTGTAGCCACTCTTGGGGCCTCGCCGGTTCGGCAGCAAGCCGGCGACTCCTGCGCTCTGCAGCGCACTCTGGGCCTTGTAGAAGGTTGGGCGGGTGACGCCGAACGTCGCGGCGGCTTCGCTGATGGCAACGCCGTCGACTTGATGCCGCCGCACCATCTCGTAACGGACTTGGACCAAGTCCTTGGCATCGAAGAATGGATTGCCGACGAACAGCATGTCGCGGACAGCTTCGGGGTCGGGATTGAGGACGCCGTCCTGCGCCAGCGCCGCGCTCTTCGGATCCTGTCTTTTGGCCTTCCTCATGCGTGGCCTCGAATCGTCGTAAATATAAATACGCCTCTATATCTTGATGATCAAGCCCCAAGTCAGCACCACATTCCGATATTTGGCCGATAGTCTGGTAAAAATCCGTCGTTTGGCGGCTGTGGAGCGGCGTCAATCCCTTTACACACGCGGCGTAATTCTCTTTACGCATCGTCGGACCTCAATCCCTCGGCGAGCCGATCCAGCGCATCACACAGGGCCAGCAGATCAACGGTCCTAAAGGCTGCTCGACCCGCGGCAATCAGCCGAAACTCATCCCCGGGATCGATGTCGGTCCAGGCGCTCGCAATCGTGCAAAGTCGTCCATTCTGCCCTTCATAGATCACCCGGTCTTCGCCCCAATGTCGCCGCCGGCAGATCAGATCGAACATGCGACCGCACAGCGGATGGAAGGGATGAGTGATCCGCACCCTTTGGCGGGTCGTACCTACACGGCCTGCAGTCGACGACCTTCTCCAAGGCGAATGTCGAAGCCAAGGTGCCTGCCACCGCGCCGGCCGTATTCGCACCATAGACGCCTGCACTGACGCGAACATTGCCGCGGGCTTCCCTGACCATCCGTTCGAGCGCGGTCAGGGTTCCGCCCATCGCCGCGGTTGCGGGAAGCAGGACAAGCGTCGGCAGCGCAAAGCTGGCCGCCCATAGCAGGGCCGGCCCGGGCTCGGTGCCAAGCATGGGTGGCAAAGCCCGGCCCGCGAGCGGCAGGAGCCAGACGTTGGCAAGACCCCACAGTCCGATCACCGCCTCGAGCGCCGCGTATACGATGTGCGGCGACCGTGCCCGCCGGATCAGGCCATCGAGGGCAACGGCACCGAGCGCCAGTCCGCAGAAAAATCCGGCAATCGCGCCCAGCACCGCCATCATCTCGGTCCCGAGTGCGAGGCTGAGTTGCCGCGTCCACACGACCTCATAACCGAGGCCCGCAAAACCGGACGCCACTGCGATCGGCATCAAGGCCCACCGCCGACCGACCCGCTGAAGGTGCTCGGCAGCACCGGAATCCGCTCTTGGCGCGAGTTTGTCTGCCGCAGCCATCGCGCCTGCGTCCGGATCGTATTGCATTGCCGTCATTTCCAGTTCGAAGTTCGGCGACGGCCTCTACCACGGATCCAAGGGGAGAGCAGGACCGTGCGCGAGATCGATCAGTCCCTTTCTCGCAAATCCTCAATTCTGATTTGTGACGGTTCGTCTGGTTGTCCGGTCAGTATCAGATTGTTCCTTGGAATTCGCCTTCTCCTGGACGCAAGCTCATCATGTCGACTGTTGAGGTAAACCGGGCTTTGCTCGCTGTTGGCCCGATAGCCGGAATCTTCCGTCGATGCCCTCATCATGCCGCGGGCGTTCGACAGGCGGACCTCGTCGCTTCAATCCGAACTTTGAAGTGGTCGGCACATGGATAGGCGGTGTCGGTCGCTGCACAGGATCTTCGCGGCATGTTGGATCTTGTAGCGCGGGACTAGAAGGCTTGAAGTTCTGTGCGCATCGCGGGTTGCGTAGGACTTGCGGACGCGAGCTCGTTGCCCAGCGATCTTGGTCGCGACCGAGGCCCGCGAAATCGGGGCTCTATCCACTCGCTTCGCGCACCATCGTCTTGAGCATTTCCGCCAGCACACTTGCGATTGCGCTGGTGCCTCGTTCGTGACCGATCAGCATCAAGGTCTGGGATTCATGTGACAGTTCGCGGACCGGTACGTAGACAAGACGTCCCGCGCGCCGTTCGAACTCGATATCAAAAGGGGTCAGGAAGGTGATCCCGTTGTCGACGATCGCGGAGTGCCTCATGATCTCGATAGCATTGGTCTCGATGATCGGCTGCAGATCGAGTGAGACGCGCGTGAACGCAGTGTTCAAGTAAGGCCTGATGGCACTCGTGTCGTCGGCAACGACAAGCGGATAGTCGATGCAGTCACTGAGTCGGATACCGGTTCGCTTGGCAAGCGGATGGTCCGGCGCCATGACGGCGCCAAGCTTGGCGCCGGCGCGCGCCAGGACTTTCAGATTGCCGTCCTTGGTAAAGTCAAACCCGATGCCGAGATCGGCTTCACCGTTGGCGACAGCGAACTGAATCTCCTCCCCTGTGTTGAACAACGTCAGATTGAGCTTGACCCTGGGATTGGCGACCCGGAACGCCTTTACCGTTCCCGGGACCAGGTTCGAAGCAAGGCCGCTCATCATCGCCATGGTGATCTCGCCGCGGCGCAGCCCCTTGAGTTCCTCGATCTTCGTTTGTGCGCGCGTCAGTTCCTTCAGGGTCTGCCTGACGTGGCCGATCAAGACTTCTCCTGCAGCGGTCAGCACCAGCTTCTTGGGGAGTCGTTGAAAAATTGGCGTTCCCAATTGAGTTTCCAGCGCCAGGATCTGGCGACTGATCGCGGAAGCGGCGACGTTCAGATGGTTGGCGGCCTTGCGGATCGAGCCCGTCCGCGCAACCTCGTCGACGTAGTTCAACAGTCGGCCATGAAGCATCACCGTTCCACTCCGTCTTGCCTTCGAAGGAGAAGACCTCCGTTGCCCAAAAGGCAACGGACTTGCCGAATTAAAGCGCTTTCAAGTGATGGCGGCGCGTGCACAATCGCAAGCCCGAATAGCAGGCAATCCGCGCCGGACTCTTTTGCAGACCTCCCGGCGCAGCTAGCCGTTGGAGCTGAATGAAGAATGGCGCTGAAGTCGCATTGGTGGTGGGATCTGAGCACGAAGGATTTCGCCGAGCTCGACGCAGAGAGGGTGGTCGCGATCCTGCCCGTGGGCGCCGTCGAGCAGCATGGGCCGCATCTGCCTGTCAGGGTCGATGCTGCCATCAATGCGGGCATCGTGGCGCGGGCTGTCGAGCTGATGCCGCCCGACTTGATGGCGCTGGTTTTGCCGATGATGCCGGTCGGCAAGTCCGACGAGCATCTGGCGTTTCCCGGCACGCTGACCTTGTCGCACGAAACGCTCGGACGCCTCTGGTACGAGCTCGGCGAATGCGTTCATCGCGTCGGCGTTCGCAAGATTCTGTTCCTGAACTCGCATGGTGGCCAGCCGCAGCTTCTGGACATCGTCTGCCGGGATCTGCGCGTCAAACTCGGCATGTTTGCCGTCAACGTGATGTGGCCGCGGTTGATCGACATGGACGCTCTGTTCCCGCCCGAGGAAAATCGGCATGGCATTCATGGCGGCCAGAGCGAGACCAGCGTGATGCTGCATCTGCATCCCGAGCTCATCGACATGCATCATGCCGAAAACTTCGTCGCGCTCTCGGTCGAGATCGAACAGGAGTCGGAGATGCTGAGCCCGGAAGGTGGCGCCAGGTTCGGCTGGCAGGCGCAGGACTTGCATCCCAAGGGCGCTTGCGGTGACGCCGCCAAGGCCACCGCCGAGCTTGGCCAGCTAGCCGTCGAGCGCTCGGCGGCGCGACTGGTCAAATTGATCGAGGAGATCAACCGTTATCCACTATCGCGCATTGCGGCCCACACCGCGTTCGACAGGTCGCGGTCCGGCTAAAGGAGCTTGTACATGGCATTCAGCATTGCGGACCTTGCGCGGGTGAAAGCATTTCGGATCTCGCCGAAGGACACCAACTACTTCGTGATGCTGTTCGATCAGGAGACCGACCGGATCGACAACATCTTCGTCATCGAGATATTCAAGGTCGGCGGCGCCACGCCGCCGAACGAGCATAGCCGTGCCCATGAATTCTTCCACGTGCTGCACGGGGAGGGCGTTGCGCGCTGCGACGGCAAGACATTGCCGATCAGGAAGGGCGACTCGCTGCTGCTGCATCCAGGCTCCGAACATGTGATCGAGAACACCGGTGCCGGCAAGCTCTACACGCTCACCGTGATGACGCCGAACGAAGGCTTTGCCGAATTGATCCGCGGCGGCGAGTGCGTCGAGCTCGATGCCGACGATATCCGCATCTTGCAGGGATATAGCCGATGAGCCCGGCGCCACGCCAAGCCGGCGAAGACGACGCGCTGCGGCCATTGGGGTCGAGCGCGCGCAATCGCTGGCGGGTTTCTGAAAGCCGTGCCGACTTGGTGCGTGAGCCGGTTCCGCCAAGGCCGATCACCTTGCAGACCGACGGCAAGCTGATCACCATCGATCTCGCGCGCACGGCGATGGTCGTGGTCGACATGCAAAATGACTTCTGCCATCCGAAGGGCTGGCTCGCGCATATCGGCGTGGATATCTCGCCGGCGCGCAGGCCGATCGCGCCGCTGCGCCGGCTGCTTCCGTTGCTGCGAAACCAGGATGTGCCGGTGATCTGGGTCAATTGGGGCAACCGGCCCGACAGGCTCAATCTCAGCCCGGCGCTGTTGCACGTCTATAACCCCAGCGGCAACGGCGTGGGTCTCGGCGACGCCCTGCCGGGTTCGGGCGCAAGGGTGCTCGAGCGCGGCAGTTGGTCGTCCGCGATCGTCGACGAACTCACGATCGATCCATCCGACGTCAAGGTCGCGAAATACCGGATGTCGGGCTTCCAGGACACGGAGCTGGATAGCATCCTGCGCAATCTCGGCGTCACCACGCTGATATTCGCTGGCGTCAATATCGACCAGTGCGTCTTGTGCACGCTGCAAGAGGCCAATTTCCGCGGCTACGATTGTCTGCTGCTGGAAGACTGCGCCGCGACGACGTCGCCGGACTATTGCCTGGCGGCAACGCTCTACAATGTCCGCCAGTGCTTTGGCTTCGTCCTCAGCTCGCAGACGATCGTCGCCGAGCTGGCCGATGGCAAGCGAGAGCCAATGATGGCCATGCCATGAGCGATTTCTTGTCCAGCAATCTGGTGCGGCTCGTCGACGATCTCGGTGACGTTCCGGTGGTGACAGATCCCAGGATCGTGCGCCGGCGTTCGCGCGATTTTTTCTGGTACAGCCCGGTGTTGAACGAGCAACTGAACGGCAAGTCGGCGGATCTGGTCGTTTCGCCGCGGGACGAAGCCGACGTCATCCGCGTCGCCGCTGCCTGTGCGCGCCATCGCGTGCCGATCACGGTGCGCGCCGGTGGTACCGGCAATTATGGCCAGGCCGTGCCGCTGCGCGGCGGCGTGCTGCTCGACGTCATGGCGCTTGACGGCATTCGATGGACAAAGCCGGGCGTGATGCGCGTCGGCGTTGGCGAAAAGCTGAATACCATCGACGCAGCACTCCAGCCTCAGGGCTGGGAGCTGCGCATGCATCCGTCCACCAAGCGGACGGCGACGATCGGTGGCTTCGTGGCGGGCGGATCGGGTGGCATCGGTTCGGTCAACTATGGCGGCCTGCGTGAGCCCGGCAATATCCTCGCCGCGCGCGTGGTCACGGTCGAAGAGGAGCCGCGCGTGATCGAGTTGCGCGGCGACGCGGCGCAGAAGATCAACCGCGCCTATGGCACGACCGGCATCATCACCGAGCTCGAAATGCCGCTGGCGCCGGTCTGGCCGTGGATCGATGTCGTCGTCGTGTTCGACGACTTCGCAGACGCCGCGGCCTTTGGCTACGAGGCTGCCTTGGCCGATGGCATCGTCAAGAAGCTGCTGTCGCCGATCACTTGGCCGCTGCCCTCCTATTTTGGAGCGCTGAAGCCGTTCTGTCCCGACGGCAAGAGCATCCTGATCGCGATGATCGCCGAACCCTCGCTCGAGAGTTTCAAGTCGTTGCTGGGCGGCCGCGGCGCCATCACGCTGGAGATGCCGACCGACGACAGTCCCGGCAAGGTCCCGCTCTATGAGTACACCTGGAATCATACCACCTTGCAGGTACTGAAGACCGATCGCTCGGTCACCTACCTGCAGTGCCTCTATCCGCACGACCGGCTGATGGAAAAGGTGGTCGAGATGCGGGAGCTGTTTCCCGACGAAGTCTTGCAGCATCTTGAGTTCATCCGTTTTGGCGGCCGCGTGACCTGCAGCGGACTGCCGGTCGTTCGCTATACCAGTGCCGACAGGCTGAACGAGATCATCCGCCTGCATGAATCGCGCGGCGTCCATATCGCCAATCCGCATGTCTTCACGGTTGAGGACGGCAGCCGTTACAAGCGGGCGGACGCCGATCAGCTCGGCTTCAAGCACGAGGTCGATCCGTACGGCTTGTTGAACCCCGGCAAGATGCGCAGCTTCGTGCCGGCGAGGCCATGACATGCGCGTGCTGTATGTCTATTGCCATCCGCTCAGCGATTCCTTTCACGCTGCGATCCGGAAGGAAGCGCTGGCCGGGCTTGATGAGGCCGGGCACACGGTGGACCTGCTTGATCTCTACGCCGAGGGCTTTGATCCCGTGCTGACGGCGGAGCGTCGTCGCGACTATCACGACCCCGCACGCAACCGGGCCAACAACCAGGCCTATGCCGATCGCCTGATGGCGGCGGATGCGCTCGTCGTGCAGTTTCCGACCTGGTCGTTCGGACCGCCGGCGATGTTGAAGGGCTGGTTCGACCGGATGTTCGGCCCGGGCATTGCGCTGGATTTGTCGGAGCCGTCCCACGCCAAGCCGATGCTCGTGCACATCCAGCGGATCACCGGTATTTCGACCTATGGCCGCCCGCGTTGGCAGGCGATCGGGATGGCGGACCCGCCGCGCCGGATCATCAAGCGCTATCTGCGGTGGTTCACCGGCTCGAAGGCCGCGGTACGCTATTACGCGCTCTATCATATGAACGTCGCAACCGACGCGCAGCGCGGACGCTTCCTCGCCAGGATTCGTCGGGAGATGGCGCGATTCTAGGCGCGTTCGGGCGCGGCTGCGATGGCCTCGATCTCGACGAAGAATTCCGGCCGGGTGAATCCTGACACGATCACCAGCGTCGAAGCCGGCGGTAGTCCCTGAAAGTGCCTGTCGCGTGACCGCATATAGCCCTGCATGTGCTCGCGCGCCGTCACATAGGCGTTGAGCCGAACGATGTTCGCGAGCGTCATGCCATCCTCGACAAGAATGGCTGCGATGTTGGCAAAGCAGAGGTCGGCCTGCTGCTCGCATTCCGCCGGTATCGTCTCATCGGATGAGATACCGAGCTGACCGGAGGTCACGACGAGCCGGTGCCCGGCCGGGACCGCGATGCCGTGGCTGTAGCGCGCAAAGGGCGGCCTGATCGAAGCTGGAGCGAGCGCGCGCAAAGTGACTCTGACGGTGGTTGGTTAGGCCGTAAGCGTACCGCGGGGTGCCAATCCATTCCAGCACAAACATTGTTGCCTCAAAGGCAACGGATGGCTCGAATAAAAATGCTTTCAGGCGACAGGCCGGCTGTGCATCCTGCCAACGAGGACAAGATTGTCTCATCGACATGACGATCCGGATCATGACGGCGGCTGTAACGCCGTAACGAGGAAGTCGCAATGGCCACGAAGTTTCTGCCGCGAACGATCGCAATCGCTCTTGTGAGCGCCGGCGCGCTGTTCGGCTCGATGGCCCCGACCTTTGCCGCCGACAAGGTAACGTTCCTGACAAGCTGGTTTGCGCAAGCCGAGCACGGCGGCTTCTACGAGGCCAAGGCGACTGGGTTGTACGAGAAGGCCGGGCTTGACGTGACCATCAAGATGGGCGGCCCGCAGGTCAACGGCTCGCAACTTTTGCTCGCCGGCGAAACCGACTTCCTGATGGGCTACGATATTCAGGTGCTCAAGGGGCGGGAGCAGAATCTCCCGTTGGTCGCGGTGGCGTCCTCCTTCCAGTTCGATCTGCAAGGGCTGATGACGCATGACGATGTCGCGGATATGGCGGCGCTGAAGGGCAGGCCGATCCTGATCGCAGGTTCATCCCGCGTCACCTTCTGGCCCTGGCTCAAGGCCAAATATGGTTTCACCGACGACCAGATTCGTCCCTATACATTCAACCTGCAGCCTTTCTTCGCCGACAAGAACATGGCGCAGCAGGCCTATCCATCGTCCGAGCCCTACCAGGCGGAGCAGCAGCACGAGAAAGTGAAATTCTTCCTGCTCGCGGACGGCGGCTATCCGCCTTACGGTTCGACGATCGTCACCACCGAGAAGATGATCGCCGAGAAACCGGACGTGGTGGCGCGTTTCGTCAAGGCCTCGCTCGAAGGTTGGCGCGATTACCTCAAGAATCCTGAGCCGGCCAACGCGCTGATCAAGGCCGACAATCCCAAGATGACCGACGGGCAAATCGCCTTCGCGATCGAGAAGCTGAAGGACAACAAGGCGATCGACGGCGGTGACGCCGCCAAGCTCGGCATCGGCATCATTACGTCGGAGCGCTACAAGCAGATTTACGACTTCCTGGTCGCAGGCGGCCTGCTGGATCCAAAGGTGGATTGGCACAAGGCTTACGACGACCGTTTCGTCAAGGACTTGAAGATCGGAGTGCCATAGGGGCAGTCGATGAACGCTCTCTTGCCGGGCGAGCCACGCGATGGAGGTGGGCAGCGAATGCTGGCGGGTGGCGAACGGCCGCCTGCGGTGGAGGTGCTGTCGGCCGAGAAAATCTTCTCGAATGGAGCCCGGGGGGGGCTGGCGCCGATCGATCTTTCGATCGCCGACGGCGAGTTCCTGACGCTGATCGGCCCATCCGGCTGTGGCAAGAGCACGCTGCTCAAACTGATCGCCAATCTGATCGAGCCGTCCGATGGCCGGTTGCTGTGGTGGCGCGGAGATTTCTCGCAGGTCGGGCAGGAGGGGAGGCGGCTCGCTTTCGTGTTCCAGGAGCCGACGCTGATGCCTTGGGCGCGGGTCGACGCGAATGTGCGGCTTCCGCTCGAACTCGCCAATGTCGCCAAAGCCAAGGCGGCTCCGCTGGTGGCCGAGGCGATCGAACGCGTCGGCCTGTCCGCCTTTGTCAGGCATTTTCCGCGCCAGCTCTCGGGCGGCATGAAGATGCGGGTCTCGATTGCCCGCGCGCTGGTAACGAAGCCCAATCTGTTGCTGATGGACGAGCCGTTCGGCGCGCTCGATGAGTTCACGCGCAACAGGCTCGATGCGGATCTGATCCGCCTGCGGTGGGAAGGCAAGTTGACCACGGTGTTCGTGACCCACTCGATCTACGAAACCGTGTTCCTGTCGACGCGCATCATCGTCATGGCGGCTAATCCCGGTCGCATCTTCCGCACCATGACCATCGACGAGCCCCAGCCGCGCGACGATGGCTTTCGAGATAGCCCGAAATTCGCCGCCTATTGCCGGGAGCTGTCGACCTGGCTCGCGGAAGCATCACTTCCTTCGGCATCGGGGAGCGTCCCGTGAAGCCGCTGCTGCAATCGGAAACCTTCGTGCGGATCGCAGCCCCGCTTGCGGTCGGGGTCGGGTTGTTCGTGCTGTGGGAGATTGGCTTCCGGCTCGCATCCGTTCCCGTCTATCTGTTTCCGAAGCCGAGCGACATCTTCGTAAGCTTCATTCACAATGGTCCATCACTATTTCGCGCACTGTTGGTAACGTTGCGGGTGACGCTGCAGGCGTTTGTGGCGGCCGTCATCATCGGGACGCTGGTCGCGTTCATGTTCGTGCAGAGCCGCGCGATCGAGGTCAGCCTGTTTCCCTATGCGGTGCTGTTGCAGGTGACGCCGGTCGTTGCGATTGCGCCGCTCATCATCATTCTCGTCAAGAACACGCAGCTCTCGCTGACGATTTGCGCCACGCTCGTCGCGCTGTTTCCCATCATCTCCAACACCACGCTGGGATTGCGCAGCGTCGATCCCGGCCTTGCAAACTATTTCCGGATGAATCGCGCGGGTCGCCTCAAGACGCTGATCAAGCTCCGCATCCCCGGCGCCTTGCCCTATTTCTTCGGCGGCCTGCGGATCTCCAGCGGGCTGGCGCTGATCGGCGCTGTCGTCGCCGAGTTCGTCGCCGGGACCGGAGGCCGTTCGTCGGGGCTCGCCTATGAGATCCTGGACGCCGGGTTCACGCTGGACATTCCCCGCATGTTTGCGGCGCTGTTCCTGATCACGTTGACGGGAGTCTGCCTGTTCGCGGCGATGGTCGTGCTATCCAGGCTCGCATTGTCGAACTGGCATGAAAGCGAAATAAGGACTGAGACATGACCGCGATGCTGATCGAGAATGCCGCCGGGATCTTCACCGGCCTGCCGGGTTCTGCGATGCGCACGACCGGTGCTATCCGGGTCCGCGACGGCGTCATCGCCGAGATCGGCACGCTGCAGCCACAGCCGGATGAGCAAAGGCTGGATGCAGGCGGCTGCGTCATCTATCCCGGCCTGATCTCCACCCACCATCATATGTTCCAGAGCGTGATGAAGGGCGTAACCGCCGGCATCAACCTTCCGCTCGCGGGCTGGCTGCGCGCGGCACCCTACAAGCTCTGGTCGAAGATCGATGAGGAAGCGCTGGCGGTCGCAGCAAAGATCGCGCTTTCCGAGTTGCTCTTGTCAGGAACGACGACGGCCGCCGACCATCATTATCTCTTCAGCGACACGTTCAGGTTCGATCCCGCGCATGTGATCTTCGAGGTCGCGCGTAGTCTCGGCATCCGCCTGGTGTTCTGCCGCGGCGGCGCCACCAAGGACCGTCACATGAACGCGGACGACTTCCCGCCGATGCCGATCGAGTCACTTGATTCCATGCTGAAGTCGGTCGAAGCCTGCGCTCAGCGCTTCCACGACCCGTCGCCGCGGGGCCTGACGCGCGTTGCGCTGGCCCCGACCACGCCGACCTGGTCGCTGGATCCAGGTGAACTGAAGGAAGTGATCGCGGCGGCGCGGCGGATGAAGCTGCGGCTGCACAGCCATCTCTCCGAGACATCGGACTATGTCGATTTCTGCCTGTCGGTCCACGGCAAGCGCCCGGTGGAATGGCTTGCGGACCATGACTGGCTCGGGCCCGATATCTGGTTTGCGCATCTGGTCCATCTCGATGCCGGCGAGGTCGAGATGCTCGCGAGCACCGGCACTGGCATGGCGCATTGTCCGCAGTCCAACTGCCGTCTCGGCTCCGGCGTTGCACCGGCCGATCACATGGCGCGGCTCGGTGGCGCAGTATCGCTTGGGGTCGACGGCGCAGCGTCCAACGAGGCCGCCGACATGATCAGCGAGATGCATAGCTGCTGGCACACCCATCGCGCGGCGAAAGGTGCGCATGCGGTGACAGCCGAAGACGTCGTGCACTGGGCGACGGCCGGCGGTGCGCGCGTGCTCGGATTTCCCGAGATCGGCACGCTCGTGCCCGGACAGCAGGCCGATATCGCCATCTTCGACCTGAATCAGCCGCGGCATTTCGGGATGCACGATCCGCTGATCGCGCCGGTCACCTGCGCCGGCACCGCGCATGTGCGCTACCTCCTGATCGGCGGCCGGATCGTGGTCGAGGACGGCGCCATTCCCGGTCTCGATATTGCGGGACTCAGGTCCGATGCCATCCGCGTAGTCGAACGTATGGCTGCCTAGCGGAGAAGATCATGCTCAGCACCAAACAACCGGTCCTTCGCCGCTTCTGGTACGCGACCGTGCCGCTCGAACATCTGAAAGACGGCCCGAAGCCATTCACGCTGCTGGGGGAGCCGATCGTGCTGTTCCTCGACGCCAAGGGCGAGCCCGCGGCGCTGGAAGACCGCTGCTGTCACCGCACGGCAAAACTGTCGAAGGGCTGGTGCAAAGATGGCAATATCGTCTGCGGCTATCATGGCTGGGAATATGATCGCGACGGCAAGCTGGTGATGATCCCGCAATTCCCGTTCGAGCAACCCGTGCCGGATGCCAAAGCCCGCTCATTTCGGGCACAGTCGCGATATGGCTATGTCTGGGTCGCGCTCGACGACCCCTTACGTGACATTCCCGAAATTCCGGAGGCGACCCGTCCGGGCTATCGCCGCATCCACCAGTTCTACGAGAAATGGAACACGGCCGCGCTCAGGCTGATGGAAAACTCCTTCGACAACGCCCATTTTGCCTTTGTGCATAAGGGCACTTTCGGCGACATCAATCAGCCGAAGCCGGAGAAATACGAGATCGTCGAAACCGACGACGGCTTCGATGCCGAGACCATCATCACCGTCCGCAATCCGCCGAATGCCTATCGGATCAGCGGTACAACCGATCCAACCACGAAACGGCATCAGCGCAACAAGTGGTTCATGCCATTCTGCCGACGGCTCGACATGGAGTATCCGTCGGGCATCCGGCATATCATCTTCAACTGCGCGACGCCGATCTCCGACGGACAGATCCAGGTCGTTCAAATCCTCTTTCGCAACGACAGCGAGGCTGACTGCTCGACGCAGGAGTTGATCGACTGGGACGCCGCGATCATCGCCGAGGACCGCGATATGCTGGAATCGACCGATCCCGACGCCATCGTGGACATGGGCCGGAAGATCGAAATGCACATGCCCTCGGATCGGCCGGGGATGATCATGCGCAAGCGCCTGCTCGAACTGCTGCGCGCGTATGGGGAGGAGGAGCAGCCCAAGACCGAGCTGGCTTAGAGCGTCAGCCATCGCGAAGGCGAGGCTAGTCGTCAAACCTTGGCGGCGTGAGTTCGGCTGCGCGATGACAGGCGACGTAGTGATTTGTTCCGATCGATTCCGGCAGCGGCTGGCTCTTGCGGCATTGTTCGATTGCTGACGGGCAGCGCTGGGCAAATCGGCAGCCCGGCGGCGGGTCGACCGGGCTCGGTGGATCGCCTTTCACGAGATAACGCTGCTTCAGCGCGTCGCGGATCGGGCCGGGCGGAGCCGCGGCCGCAATGAGCGACCATGTGTAGGGGTGACGCGGCTCGGCGAAGATGGCCGCAGCCGGTGCCTGCTCGACGATCTTGCCGAGATACATCACCGCGATCTCATCGCAGAATTGCTGGATCACGCCGAGATCGTGCGAGATGAAGATATAGGTCAGGTGTCGCTCGCGCTGCAGCCGTTTCAGCAGGTTGAGGATCTGGGCCTGGATGGCGACGTCGAGTGCTGACACGGCTTCATCGCAGACGATCAGGTCGGGCTCCGGCGCCAGCGCCCGCGCGATGCACAGCCGTTGGCGCTGGCCGCCGGAGAACTGGTGAGGGAAGAGATTGGCGGCATCCGGCGGAAGCCCGACCTCGCCGAGCAGCCGGCGCACCCGGTCGTCGCGCTCGCCGGGCGTGCCGATTCCCAACAGATCGAGCGGCTCGCGAATTTGGTCGCCGGCGCGCCGTCTCGGATTGAGCGCGGAGAATGGATCCTGGAACACGATCTGCAAGTGCTTGCGCACTTCACGCAGGCTTTTGCCCGTCAAGTCCAGGATATTTCGGTTACCGAATACGATCTGGCCGGAGGTTGCGGGAACGAGCCGCATGATCGCTTGCGCCGTCGTGGATTTTCCGGAGCCGCTCTCGCCGACAATGCCGAAGCTGGTGCCGCGCCGGACGCGGAAGCTGACGCCGTCGACGGCATGCACGAACGAGGGGGCTTGCAGGGGCCGCTTCCTGCCGGCCTCGAAATGAACGACGAGATCGTTCACGTTCAGGACAAATTCCGATGTCGTGGCCGGTGCGGCGGCTTGCGGCGCGGTCATGCGGCCAGCTCCGATTTTCGCCAGCAGGAGACGGCATGATCGCGTGCAATCGGCTCCAGTCCGGGTTGGAGACGCGACCTGCAAAGCTCGCTCGCTTCTCGGCACCTTGCCAGGAAGGCACAGTCGGGTCCGCGCGCACCCAGTGGCGGCACCATCCCTGCGATCTCGGCAAGATCCGACCAGGCTTGCGACGGTCGCGGTCCCAGTTTGAGGTGCGGCACGCAGCCCAATAGACCCCTCGTGTAGGGATGGCATGGATGGTGCACCACGCTATCGGCATCGCCGGACTCGATGCAGCGCCCCGCATACAGTACCGAAACCTTGTCGGCGAGTTCCGCGACGGCACCGAGATCGTGGGTGATGAGCACGATCGCTGTCTTCGTTTCCTCTTGCAGATCGGCCAGCAAATCGAAGATTTGCGCCTGCACCGTAACGTCCAGCGCCGTGGTGGGCTCATCAGCGATCAGCAGCTTCGGCCGGCCGGCGAGCGCCATCGCGATCATCACGCGCTGGCGCATGCCGCCCGAGAGCTGATGCGGATAGGCCTTCACCCGCTGTTCGGGAGCGGGTATCTGCACCGCGCGCAGCAAGGCGATCGCCTGCTCCTCCGCTTCGGCCGAGCCAACGCCGCGGTGCCACCGCAAGACTTCGCCGATCTGATCGCCGACCGTGAACAGCGGATTGAGCGCGGTCATCGGCTCCTGGAAAATCATCGAAATGCCATTGCCGCGCAGGCTGCGCATCCGCTTGGTCGATGCCGACAGGATGTCCTCGCCCTCCAGAAGGATCCGGCCACCCGTGACGACGAAATCCTCCGGCAATAGCCGCATGATCGCCAGCGCCGTCATGCTCTTGCCACAGCCCGATTCCCCGACCAGCGCCATCGTCTGCCCGGCCTCGACCGAGAACGACAGGTTTTCGAGCACCGGCACCGTTTCACCCCTGCTGCCGCGCATGCCGACGCTGAGATTTTCTATCTTGAGCAGCGCGCCCATCACATCCTCCGGCGCAGGCGTGGATTGATGGCGTCGTTCACGCCATCGCCGACCAGGCTGATCGACAGCACCGCAAGAAAAATCGCGGCACCGGGAAAGATCACCGCCCACCAGGCGTCGAGCACATAGTTGCGGTTCTGGCCGAGCATCAATCCCCAGCTCATGGTGTTGGGATCGCCGAGGCCCAGGAAGCTCAGGCCGCCCTCGAACAGGATGGCAACGCCGATGGCAAGCGTCGCCGAAACGATGACGGGGGGCAGGGCATTCGGCAGCAGCACACGCAAGATCAGGTAGGCATCACCCGCGCCGGCTGCGCGCGAGGCCTTGACGAAATCCAGATTGCGCAGCCGCATGAACTCGGCCCGGGTCAGGCGAGCTGCCGATGTCCAGCTCACCGCCCCGATGGCGAGCGTAATGGTCGTGAGCTTCTGGCCGAACAGGGTGACGAGCACCATCGCAAACAGGAGTGGTGGCAGGATCTGGAAGAACTCGGTGATCTTCACCAGCGCCGCATCGATCGCCCCGCCGAAAAAGCCGCTCAGCGCGCCCACCGTCAAACCAATTGCAATCGTGATCAACGCGGCCACCGCGCCGACAGCAAGGCTCGCACGCCCTCCGTAGATCAAGCCGGCAAGCACGTCGCGGCCGAGATAGTCGGTACCGAGCCAGGCGTCGGCGGACGGTGCCGTGAAGGGGCCGCCGACCAGATCGAGCGGGTCGACCGGATAGAGTGTCGGACCGATCGCCGTCCCCAACACGATCAGGATCAGCAGGCATGCGCCGCACACGCCGGAGGGGCTGCGCAGGAACTGCCGGAACGCCACCCGTCCAGGCGAGGCCGCGCGTCGTGCCGGCGGACTGGGGGAGTCGACGGTGAGAGGCGTCGACGTCTCGAGCGTCGTCATGATTGTCCCGTTCGAATGCGCGGATCGATGAGGCGGTAGACGAGGTCGGTGATGATGTTGGCGACCATCACCATCACTGCCGAGAAGAAAAGCACCGCCATCAAGGTCGGATAGTCGCGCCGCAAGATGGAATCGAACACCAGTCGCCCCATGCCTGGCCAGCTAAACACGGTCTCCACCAGGACCGCGCCTGCGAATAGATTGCCGAACTGGTGTCCGACGACGGTCACGATCGGAATGAGCGTGTTCCGCAACGCGTGCTTGCCGATCACGATCCATTCGGGGAGGCCCTTGGCGCGCGCGGTGCGGACATAGTCCGCGGACAGAGCGTCGATCATGTTGACCCGCGCAAGCCGGCTGTACTGCGCGATGAACACCAGCGCCAGTGTCAGCGAAGGCAACACCAAATGGCGCATGACATCGATGGCGTGGGCGAGTCCTTGCCGGGGATGCACGACGTCGCTCATGCCCGCGACGGGAAGCACCGGCCAGACCGATCCGAACAGCAACAGCAGCATCAAACCTGTCCAGAAGATCGGCGCGGCATAGCCGGCCAGCGAAAACAGCGTGACGGCATGGCTGACGATGCCGTTCGGGCGGCGGGCGCTGATCACGCCGAGCAGGGTGCCGATGAGAACCGCCAGGATCAGCGCGCAGAGCGCGAGATAGAGCGTCGCCGACAGTCGTTGCCCGATCAGGTCCAGCACCGGCTGGTTGAAATAGTAGGAGTAGCCGAAGTCGCCGGTCGCCACCTTGCCCAGATAGGTGACGAGCTGCTCCGGCAGGCTTTGGTCGAGCCCGTATTTGGCGCGCAGTGCGGCCACGACTTCGGCCGATGCGCCACCCATCTCTCCGGCGATGACCTGCACCGGATCCCCCGGGGCCAGATGGATCAGGCAGAAGTTGAGCACCAGCACCGCGAGCAGCAGGGCCAGCGCGTTCACGATCTGCCGAAGGAAATGGGTGGCGAAGGCCATCAGCTTGGTCTTATCGCAAGGATCTCAGGATCACAGGTTTCAGGTTTTGGGCGGCGTTTCCCAAAACACCTCGTCCAAAGGAGACATCATGCCCCAGATCGAGGTCGGCAGGCCGCCCAGGCCCTTGCTGAAGGCGTTGTAATAGGGCGTGGCGTTGATGAAGTAGATCGGTACGTCCTTCACCACGATCTTTTGGAATTCCGAGTAGAGCGCTTTGCGCTTTTCCGGCGAAGTTTCCACCGCGGCGGCCTGCAGCAATTCGTCGATCTTCGGGTTGCTGTATTGCTGCGTGTTGGACCAGATGATGCCCTTGCGGATGTTCGAGCTGAGATAGGTCCTGTTGACGCCGATCACGGGGTCGCCCCAGTTGAATACGGTATCCATCGTCAGGTCGAAGTCATAGTTGGATACACGCTGGGCCCAGGTCGGGAAATCCGGCGCCGCCCTGACCTCCAGGTTGATGCCGATACGCTTAAACTGTGAACGAAGATATTCGGCGATATTGCGCTGCTGTTCGTCTGCTCCCGGAATATAATCGATCGTGAGTGAGAAGCGCGAACCATCGGCACCTTTCGGGTGCCCGGCTGCGTCGAGCAGCTCGGCGGCTTTGGCATAGTCCACCTTGTAGGTCTCGACGGCCTTCTCTTCGAGCGGGGATCCGGGTGCGATCGGCCCGGTTGCGGGAGCGGCCTTGCCGCTCATCAGCTTGCTGACGATGAAATCGCGGTTTGCGGCATAGGCGATCGCCTGGCGGACTCGCGCATCATCGAGCGGCTTCTTCTTGGTGTTGAAAGCCAGCCAGTTGAGCGGTCCGACGCCCGCAAAGCCCTTGTCGGTCACGACGACGTTTGGCGCCTTTTGCAGGCGGTCGATGTCGCGAACGCCTGCGACGAACGGCAGAATGTTTGCATCGCCCCGTTCCATCGACACCAGCGCGGCATTGGGGTCGGAGACGATGCGGACCACGATCTTGTCGAGCTTGGGCCGCCCTGCCATGAAGAACTTGTCGAATTTCTCCAGCGTGTAGTACTCGCCCTGCTTGTATTCCGTCAGCCTGAACGGTCCGGAGCCGATCGGCTTGAGGTTGGCGGGGTGGGCCTTGAGGTCCTGGCCGTCACCATAGACGTGCTTGGGGAGGATCGGCATCAAGGCCGGCGACATTGCCAGCAGCAGCGACGGGTTGGGATGCGACAGGCGGATGATCGCCGTGGAGGGATCCGGCGTGTCGACCTTTTCCACCGCCGCCAGCATGGTCTGGAACGGGTGATTGGCCTTGATCGCCATGATCGAGAACGCGACGTCCTCCGACGTCACCGGTTGGCCGTCATGGAACACCGCGTTCTTGACCAGGTGCAGCGTCACCGACAGGCCGTCCGGCGCGACGTCCCAGGATTGCGCGAGATAGGGCTGCGGATTCCACTTGTCGTCGTAACGCAAGGGGCTTGCGAAGATCTGCGAGCTCGGCATGGCCGTGGCGAGGCCGGATTGCACCGCGCCGTTGAAGTGTCGTGGGACTTGTGTGGTCGCGATCACGACCGCATTGTTGCTCGCGGTCTGGGCCATGGTTCGGTGAGGGGCTGCGCAGATCGCAAATAGTCCGATGGCTCCGAGTAAAAAATATCTTCTGATCGACATGGCTAAATCCGTTTTCATGGTTGGCTATTCGGAAGCTGGCACTTCTGCGGTGCCATGAAAAACATGCTCGCCTTGCTGCTCATGCAACAAAGGATCGCGCGAGCGCACCATCGAGAATGGCCGCAAGATCGGCGTCGGAGGGCAGGTCGGGCGTCCCTATTCCGACAAGCGCAATCGGTCCCGGGTCGAGATCCCCGCAAGCCGCAGGCGACAATGACCAGTCTCTTGAAACCATCTGAAATACCAGTGGCTCGGCGTCGCCTGCGACGCGACATGCGCCTTTGAGGCGCAATAGCTGCGGCGGCAGCGCTTCGATTGCCGCGGCCAGCCGGCTCGGGTCGAACGCGCCGTCCCGCCGGTAGGTCCAGCGCCTGAAATTCTCTTCGTGATCGAGCGTGCCGTCCGCGACGCCGTCGGCACGGAAGCGCGACCTTCGGCTTCCCGCCGTCAGCAACAGGTCGGGCCTCGTGTCGTGCGAGAGCATTTCGATAGGCGCATCCGGCCGCACGGCCTTGATCGCGGATCGGGCGGCCTGCCGCGCAACTTCGTCCGCGAGGTCGCTCTTGCTGAGCAAGACCACGTCGCATTTGGCGAATTGACAGCGAACCGTGTCTCCGACGCGGCGGTCATCGATCAGCTCCGTGATCCGCGTCGCGTCGGCAAGGACGATGACCCCGTCGAGCCGCAGGTCGGGCTCGACCAGCGCGATCTCGGCAATCCGCCAGGGATCGCCGACGCCGCTTGCTTCGATCACGATGCGCTCGAAGCTCTCGCCACCATCCAGGAGCTTCCCAAGCGTTTCGAGGAAGCCGGAGCCAATGCTGCAGCAGACGCAGCCATTGGCGAGCGACAACGTGGTCCCGTCATGGCGTTCGATCAAGGCGGCGTCCACATTGATCTCGCCGAAATCGTTGACCAGCACGGCATAGCGTGCGGTCGCGGTCGCGAGCAGGCGATTGAGGAAGGTGGTCTTGCCTGCGCCGAGGAATCCGCCGATCACGGTGACAGGAATGGGCGTCGCTCGCCTCATGCGCGCGGGGCCTTTCGTACCTTGCCGCCCACGACCGTTCCCCAGACCGCGATGTCCTTCAGCTTGTCTGGCGCAACCGCAAGCGGGTCCTCCTCGAGCACGGCGAAATCCGCATATTTGCCGCACTCGATGCTGCCGATCATGTCGTCGAGCTTCAGCGTGTAGGCTGGCCCGATCGTGATCGCCGCAAGCGCCTGCTCGACCGTAAGCGCCTCGGTCTCGCAGCCAAGCCTGCGGCCCGAGGACGAGACGCGGTTGACGGCGCACCAGGCCGTGAACAACGGCCCGAGCGGGGTCACCGGGGCATCGGAGTGGATCGCGAAGGGCACGCCGATTCGTTGCGCCGTTCCCGTCGCGTCCAGCCGCGCGGCGCGCTCGGGCCCCATCGTCAATTCGTAGTGTGCATCGCCCCAGTAATAGAGGTGGTTAGCGAACAGGTTGGCGCAGACGCCGAGCGCCTTCATGCGGCGGAACAGCGCAGCGTCCGCCATCTGACAGTGCTGCAGGGTGTGGCGGTGATCGGGGCGAGGCATCGCGGTCTGGGCGGCCTCGATCGCGTCCAGCGCCAGCTCGGTCGCTTCGTCGCCATTGGTGTGGATGTGAAGCTGAATGCCTGCTTTGTGATAGGTGTCGACAAGCTGCGGGAGCTGTTCCGGTGCGATGTACCAAAGGCCATTGGGCGCGCCGTTGTGATAGCCCGGCCAACGCAGCCGCGCGGTAAAACCCTGGATCGAGCCGTCGACCACGAGCTTGACGATGCCATAGTGCAGCTTGTCGTTGTTGCTCTCGCGCAAGGCCGCGATCTTGGCGATGGCCTGTTCGGGCGAATGCGAGACCGAGGCGAGTGCCGGCACCAGCCTCACGCCGAAATCAGGTTGTGTCGTCGCCGTCCGATAGAGGTCGACGGTCTGGTCGACCAGATCGTTGTGCAAGTCGGTGATCGTGGTCACGCCCTGCACACAGGCCGAATTGGCATAGCGGGTGACGTCGGCGAGCGTCAGATTTCCGGACAACGGATTGCCGCCGAGTGCGCGGAACACGCGAAAACGCGCGGCAATGCCCTGCAGTTCACCGCTCGCCAGCCCGTCGGCGCCGGCAACGACGCCGGAAATGTCGATGGCGCGGAGCAGCTCGGTCTGCTCCAGAATGATGGTATTGACATTGCTGATGTGGAAGCTGGCGTGGATCACCATGACCGGCCGGGTCGTCGAGACCCGGTCGAGATCCCGCCGCGTCAGCATGCGGCCGCCGATATGCAGGGGGTCAAACCCCCAGGCAAACAGCGGCGTGGTAGCGTCCCCGATGGCGGCCTCCGCCCCCTTCAGCCGTGCGACGATGGCATCGATCGAGCCGACGCCGGCAACCAGTTTCCCTTCCGGCGAGCGGCGATCACCGGCCCCGATATAGGGTAGCGACCACATCATCCCTTCCATGATGTGGCTATGGCCTTCCACGAACCCCGGAAGCAGAACCTTGTTGCTGAAGCGGTCGTCGAATGTCGCGCCTCTGGCAAACTGCGCGATCTCGGCCTCATCGCCGACCGCCACGATACGTCCGTCGCGCACCGCGACATGGGTCGCGAGCGGCCGTGATGGGTTCATGGTCACGATCTTGCGCGCCGCGAAGACGACGGTGTCCTGGCTCACTCTTGCACTCCCAAGCTCGATGCTGCGAGCCTGATGCGCGGGGCGGGTTCAGATAAGCGCCAGATGCCATGCACAAATGGGGCCAGGGGCATGCATCCGCCCCTTGATGTTCTGCTATGGCGCGGATTTTGCTTCCATTTTGCTGTCACTGCGGGTCAACTGCGGAGGTTTATCCGCAAGGGATTTCGATGGGTAAGTTGGTGCCATTGCGTCGGCGTGAGGCGACGGGACAGGTCAGCGTCCTTCCGCCGAGCGACCTTCTGTTCTGGAATTCGCTGTTTCAGGGCCTGGACCGGTCCGGCGCGTTCCTGCAACTCCAGATACGGCGAATGATTGTGACGGCGATCGAGGATGGTCGCCTGCCGCTCGGAGTCCGCATGCCGTCGAGCCGCGATCTTGCCGCGCTGCTCAAGGTATCGCGGAACACGATCGTCATCGCCTATGAGCAGCTCGTGGATCAGAACTTTCTGGTGTCGCGGGAACGCAGCGGCTATTTCGTCGCGGGCCTGCCGAAGCACATTGGGCCGCCGCCTGGCAACGGCCTTGCAGCGGCGGGCAGCGACGAGAGCCGCTGGACCGAGCGCTTTGCGCTGCGCCCGTCGCAGTTTCGGAACATCGTCAAGCCGCTCGATTGGCAGAGCTATCCATATCCCTTCATTTTTGGGCAGTTCGATCCGAGCCTGTTTCCGACCAACGACTGGCGTGAAAGCGCGCGAGCAGCGTTGAGCGTCCCGGAAATCAACAACTGGGCAAGAGACATGATCGATGGTGATGATCCTGCCCTGATCGAGCAGTTGCAGCGCCAGGTGCTGCCGCGCCGCGGCATCCGCGCCCGATCCGACGAGATCATGATGACGATCGGCGCCCAGCATGCGCTCTATCTCATCGCCAAGCTGTTCGTGGTCGCGGATACGCCCGTGGGGATGGAGGATCCCGGCTACCCGGATGCCCGCAATATTTTCGGCATGCTCACCTCAAGCGTCCTGCCGCTGCGCACCGATGAGCAGGGGTTGGTTCCCGATGACGCATTCGAGCGCTGCAAGCTCGCCTATGTGACCGCCAGCCATCAATGCCCTACCGCGGTCTCGATGTCGCTCGAGCGGCGTCGCGAGTTGCTCAGGATCGCCAGGGCGCGGGACATCCTGCTGATCGAGGACGACTACGAGAGCGAATTGATTCCCGAGGGCAGCAGCTTGCCGCCTTTGATGAGTCTCGATGTCGACCAGACCGTGCTCTATGTCGGCAGCCTTTCGAAAGCCCTGGCGCCCGGCCTGCGGCTGGGTTACGTCGTGGCGCCTGCGCCTGTCATTCGCGAATTGCGGGCGCTGCGGCGGCTCATGCTTCGCCATCCGCCTCTGAATAATCAGCGCGTTGCGGCGCTGTTCATCGGCCTCGGTCATTACCGCTCACACCTGCAACAGGTCGCCCGCGTGCTGCTGGAGCGGGCGAAGCTGCTCGACCGGCTGCTGCCGCAATTCCTTCCGAACTGCGATTGGACGCGCGCGGCCGGCAGCACGAACTACTGGGTTTCCTGTCCCGACGGCACCGACACCACGCAATTGGCCGAGGCCGCCCGCGCCAAAGGAGTCGTGATCGAGCCGGGCGATGTCTTTTCGATGCATGAATCGGCAACCCGTCACTGCTTCCGGCTCGGTTTCTCGTCAATCCGGACCGACCGGATCGAGCCTGGAATGGAACGCCTCGGATCGGTGGTCGCGGGCCGCTGAACCCCGTCACATCAGTTCGCTCACGCCCTTGATCGCACTGCCGATTGCGATCAGTCCGAGGCTTGCGATCGAGACCTGGCGATGCAGCGTGTCGCTGCCGCGCCGGAACGCCTGCTCGCCGATCCAGGTGCCCGCAAGCATGATGGGCAGCGCCAACAGTGAAAGAAGCAGGGATCGCTGGTCGAGCAAGCCGACCAACGCCGTGCTGATCAGCGCGGCGATGGAGGTGGCCAGGAAAAACACCATGAGCGAAGCCCGCGCTGCCACGCGGCCGAACGGCCCCGACATATAGTACATGACGACAGGCGGGCCCGGCATAGCCGCCAGTCCGTTGAAAAGCCCACAGATCAGGCCGACCAGCATCGTCATCGCCCTCGACGGCGTCTGCGCCACGCGGGCGCCTCCATTGAGCGCAATCACAGCCGCGATGGTGATGCCGGCAATCAGGATGCGCGCTACTGACGCGGGCACCACGCTCAGCGCCAGCGCGCCTACAGGAGATCCGGCGACGGCTCCCACGATCAGCCAGCGCAGCGACGGCCAATGGCCATGCTGACGGGCGCGCGGAAAGTCCAACGCACTGCCCATGAACTGCAGGCAGATCGCGATCGGAACGGATTTTGATGGCGGCATGAACATGCCGAGCAGGGGGACCGCCGCCAACGCGAAGCCGAAGCCGGTAAATCCGCGCAACAACGCCGCGGCCAAGACGGATGACGTAGTCGCAACGAGGACAGTCGGCGTCAGCGACGCCGAGGCGGCGAGGTCGTGCAGGCGCGCAGTGAGATCAAACATGCCCATCCATCACCGCGCATCGACGGCGAGCGCTTTTCAATTGAAGCGTTCCGGTATCGAGACGCCCTTAGATCATGATCCGAATAGACGGAATCGGATCGTGATCTCATCTCTTGTTTGAGCATGATCTCGGCGCAAACGCTTCGCGTTTGTTGCAGGGAAAACCGGTTTCCACTTTTCCGGATCATGCTCTAGCGCAGATTGCTTGAAGGCGGCGCCGGTCGAAGGGGCCAGCCGGAGCCTTATCATCGGGCCAGTTCTGGTCACAGAAGATCGGCCGATCTGGTTCTAAGGGCGGTGTTTGGCCTGTGGCAGGTTGCGAGCGAGCCGCCTGACGCCAAAGCCTTGGCGTCTGCTGGCCAGCGGGAAAAACGACATGCCGACACTCGAAACCCTCAGGCGAAATCTTCTTGAAGCATTGTTCGCGGCCTTCAACCGCCACGATGGTTCTGCCGTTATGGCCTGCATGACGGACGACATCGTATTCGATGCCGCCGCCGGTCCTGACATCTGCGGCCGCCGTCTGATCGGAACCAAGGAGGTCCGCGCCGCGTTCGAGAATACCTGGACCAGCATGCCTGACGTGAGCTGGCAGTGCACGCGCCACGCCGTGTTCGGTGATCGTGGAATTTCCGAATGGATCTTTCGCGCCACGACCAAGGATGGCCAACGTATCGAAGCGGAAGGTTGTGACCTGTTCGCTTTCCGCGGCGACAAGATCTGGGCCAAGAGTGCGTTCCGGAAGGATCGTCCGTTGTTGCCCGCGCTCGCAACGGAGGAGACCTTGCTGCAATGAACGTGCAGGTGACCGCGCCGACCGTGGCCTACGATCCCCACTACGATCCTCTGGTCTCCGACGGTCCGGGGCGCAACCGGGACTATGCGCCGACCTACTGGGTCGCGACCGCAGGAACGCCGCCGGAAACCGACGGTCCGATCGTTGGCGATACCGATGCCGATGTCGCGATCATCGGATCGGGTTACACTGGCCTTGCCTGCGCAATCTTTCTCGCGCGCGAGTTCGGCATCAAGGCCACCGTGCTGGAAGCCAATCGCATCGCCTGGGGATGCAGCACGCGCAATGGAGGTCAGGCGCAGAATGCCGCGGGCCGGCTGACGCATTCGCAGTGGATCGCCCGCTGGGGCGTGGATGTCGCCCGCCGCATGCATGCTGAAATCGAAGACGGGTTTGTAACGTTCGAAGAACTGGTTCGCCGGAGCCCGATCGATTGCGAGCCGCAGCCGGGCGGGCACCTCTATATCGCGCATCGCCGGCGCAGCCTGGAGAAGATCGCCGCCGAATCGAAAGTCCTGAACGACGTTTTCGGCTGCGCGACGCGTATCCTGTCGCGCGAGGACGTGCGCCGCGATTTCGTCGCCGATGCGGAAGCGGCCGGCGCGGTTCACGAACCGCTTGGAATCGGCGTCCATCCGGCGAAACTTGCGTTCGGCTATCTCAGGATGGCGCGCGATCTCGGAGCGCGCGTGCATCCGGCAAGCCCGGTTCTCCACATCGAGCCGCGCGGTGGAGCGTTTCTCCTGAAGACGCCGGGCGGCACGGTCAAGGCGCGCGCGGTGGCGATCGCGACGGGCGCCTATACCTCGCTCGGTTTGACGCCGGTGCTGCAGGGCCGCTGCATGCCGATCCTCTCCAACTCGATCGTCACCCGGCCGCTGACCGCCGCAGAGCTGGAAGCCACCGGCTTTCGCACCAAGCAGGTCATCACCGACACGAGAACGCTTCGTTTCTACTATCGCCTGCTGCCGGACAATCGCGTTCAGATCGGCAGCCGCAGCGCCATCACCGGCGCCGACGCGGCTCACCCCAAGCATCTTCAGCTTCTCATCGAGGGGCTCAATCGGAAGTTCCCGTCGCTGCGCGGCATCCAGATCGATTACTCCTGGTGGGGCTGGGTCGATGTCAGCCATGACATGATGCCGCGCATTTTCCGCCCCGACCCGAAGCAGGCGCTCGTCTATGCGCTCGGCTATGGCGGCAACGGCGTTTCCTATTCGGCGCAAGCGGGCCGACGCATGGCGCAGATGATCGCCGGGAAAAATTTCACCGGCCAGGACCTGCCGATCTTCACCTCGCCGCTGCCGGGGCATCCGTTCGCGCCGTTTCGCCGTATAGGACAGCGGATGCTCTATGGCTGGTATCACCTGCGAGACGAGGCCGCCTGATGCGGGACGTCATCCAGCCGCGCTGATGTTTCTCTCAGAGAGGGTCGTCAGAAAGCGTCGACAAGTTCGGCTTGACGTCGACGCGCCGGATTTGCGCCGACATCGCGCTCGATATGAGCCGCCAGATGATCCGCGGCCGGAAACGCTCCGGTCTTGCGCCGCCAAAGCACGAGTTCGACAGGTGGCAGCGGCGGCATTCCGTCCTGTTCGGTCAGGCGGCGCAACCCCGCGACCTTGACCGACTTCGCAAGCACGATGACGGCCGCATCTGCCAGCGCCATCGCCTCCATCCCGGCGATGCTTTCCGAAACGCAGGCGATACGCCACGCCCGGCCCGCGTTATTGAGTGCCTGCAAGGCGTAGTCCCGATAGAGATTGCCCTCAGGAAGCAGCGCCAGCGGCAATGGTTTCTCCTGAAACGCGCGTCCCGATTTCGCGCCAAGCCAGACCAGCGGCTCATGACGCAGAAGCGTGATGCTTGAGACGTTGGGGTGAACGGTGGGCATCCGTGTTGCCAGGGCGACGTCGAGCCGTCCGGCCGAAATTTCCTCGGAGAGCTGCGCACTGAGCGCGCAGCGGACCGTGACCTCGATCCCGGGATACGCGGCCCTGAAGCTTGCGAGCGTCTCGGGCAACAGGAACGCTGCATAGAGATCCGGGCAGCCGAGAGTCACGCGTCCGGCAATCTCCTCACTCGAAAGGCGCGAATATGCATCGTCGTGCATCTTCAGCATCTGGCGCGCGTACGGCAATAGCATCTCTCCATGCCGCGTGAGACGGGGGTGGCGAAGGTCTCGTTCGAACAGCGGACGTCCCACCGCATCGCTTAAGCGGCCGAGCTGAAGACTGATTGCCGGCTGAGTTCGATTGAGCCGTCGCGCCACGCGCGTCACGCTCTGTTCCTCGACAAGCATGACGAACGTGCGAAGGAGGTTGATCTCGAGCGGGCGACCCATGGCCAAATCATAAATAGAACTTTGCTTCTCGCGAAGCACAATAAATTTGCTTGCGGGCGGGGCGAAATCTAACGTCCGCAAAGGGTCAAATTTGTGCGTGCACACGATAAAAGCGGATGTGTTCAAGTTTTAATCAGGTGCGATGGGGCGGTGTTTGGGGCTGTCATGACCCGCGCGAGCGAGGCGTGATGCCGGATGTTCCGGGGAGTCGTGGCTGGTGAGCGCCTTCCTGAGAGTTGAGCATCTCAGCAAGCATTTCGGCGGTGTCGCGGCCCTGCACGATTGCTCGCTGTCGTTTGCAAAGGGGCGCATCACCGGCATCATTGGTCCCAATGGAGCGGGCAAGACCACGCTGCTGAACACGGTCACCGGCCTGGTGAAGCCCGACCGGGGTTCGGTCGCGTTCGAAGGCCATGACGTGACCGGCTTGCCGATGCATCGGATCGCATCGCTCGGTCTGGTCCGAACGTTTCAGATCGTCAGAGAGCTGCGCGGTCTCACCGTGCTCGAGAATCTTCTGCTTTCGCCGCCCCGTCAGATCGGAGAGCGGATAGGCGGCGCGTTGTTTGCGCGGCCGCTCGTCAAGCGGCAGGATCAGAAGAACGCGCTCAAGGCGCGCGAGGTATTGCAGCGGCTGGGGCTTTGGCGCGTGGCCGATCAATCCGCGGCAGCCCTGTCAGGCGGTCAGAAGAAGCTGCTCGAGATCGCCCGCGCGCTTCTGCTCGATCCCAAGTTCATCCTTCTTGATGAGCCGGCGGCTGGCGTGGCACCGCCTCTGCTCAAGGACATCATCCGGCTGATCAAGGAACTGAATGCGGAGGGCGTCTCGTTCGCCTTGGTCGAACACGATATGCATCTGATCAGCGAAGTCTGCCACGACGTTCATGTCATGGCGGAAGGCACGGCGCTGGTCTCCGGTTCTTTCGCCGACGTCACGGCCGATCAACGCGTGATCGATGCCTATCTGGGGATGGCGCTGTGAATCCGGACCACATCATCCCGGCTCTTTCGATTCGTGATCTTCGCGCCGGATATCCCGGCGGTGGCGACATTGTGCGCGGGATCACGCTCAATCAGCCTCCCGAGACGATCCTCGCGGTCATCGGCCCGAACGGTTCCGGGAAGTCCTCGTTCGTAAAGACGCTGGCAGGCCTGCTGCGCTCGCGGGAAGGGTCGATCGAGGTGACGGGCAAAGCTGTCACTACGCTGTCGCCGGCGAAGCGCGTCATGGCGGGGCTGGCCTATGTTCCCCAGGAGGAGAACGTCTTTCGCAATCTGACGATCCGGGAAAATCTGAAGCTCGCGACAGAATTCCTGCGCGGCCGCAGCGGTGTTGGCCCGGCGCAGGAAGCCCAGGTGCTGTCGCTGTTTCCGGAGATCGGCCGAAGGCCCAAGACGCTTGCCGGGAATCTATCCGGCGGACAGCGGCAAATGCTGGCGTTCGCCTGTGCCTTGCTGTCCAACCCCGAGGTCCTTTTGCTCGACGAGCCGACCGCCGGGCTGTCGCCGAAATCCGTCGGCGAGACGATGGAAGCCGTTGCCCGCGTACGGGAAGCCGGCGTGGCCGTGCTTCTGGTCGAACAGAACGTGGCCGCCGCGCTGCGCATCGCCGATGAAGTGATGGTGCTGGTGGCCGGCCGCAAGATCCTGCAGACCCGCGCGTCCGACATATCGAATGCCGATCTGGCCGATCTGTTTTTTGCAAGGATGCAGTAGCGCATGTTCGGCCAATTGATCATCAACGGTCTCGTTTCCGGGTTATTGCTCGCGCTTCCGGCGCTCGCGCTCACCACGGTATTCGGCATCCTGAAATTTCCGAACTTCGCCGTCGGCGCGACGCTGACGTTCGGAGGCTACGCCGCCTGGGTCATGAATCATCAAGTCGGCGCGCCCCTGTTCGTCGCGGCTGCGGCCGCCGCCGTAATTGCCGCCGGACTGGCCATCGTCTGCGACCGATTGATCTTTGAACGACTGCGCGACGCCGGTTCGATCGCTTTGCTGGTCGCCTCGCTCGGCCTCTCGCTCGTTCTCGAGAACGCGTGCCGGTTCGTGTTCGGCAATTCCACCCGCAACTTCGACATCGAAATTGCGCGGCCGATCCGTTGGAATGGCCTGCGGATCAATCATGAGCAGATCGTGACGGCGGTGACCGTGATTCTTTGCGTCATCATCGTCCAGCTTCTGCTTTCGGTCTCGCCGCTCGGCCGCGCCATGCGAGCAACGGCGGATAACCCCGCGCTTGCGGCGGTTCGCGGCATCGAACGCAACACGGTGGCGCGCATCACATGGGCGCTGTCGGGCGTGCTTCTGGGGCTGTCGGGGGTTCTGGCGGGGCTCGACCGCGCCGTCGATCCGCTGCTCGGGTGGAGCTACCAGCTTCCGGTGTTCGCCGCCGCGATTCTCGGCGGGCTCGGAAGCCCGATCGGAGCGGTTTTCGGTGCCCTTGTCATTGGCCTCGCCGAGGAACTCTCGACCCTCGTGCTGCCGACCAACTACCGGCAGGTTATCAGCTTCGCGATCATTCTTCTGTTGCTGCTCATGCGGACGCGCGGGTTGTTCGGGGTAAAGGCGGTGCGCAAATGATGGTCTATCTGTCCACCGTCATCGTCCTGGTATCCGTCTCGGCCCTCGTTGGGCTGGGCCTCAACTTCCAATGGGGGGTGGCCGGCCTGGTCAATTTCGGTGTGGTCGGCTTTGTCGCGCTTGGTGCCTACACAGCGGCTTTATCGGTGTCCCATGTCGGATGGCTGCCAGCCATGGCCATCGCCGTGGCGATAAGCGCCGCCGCGAGCACGATCCTTGCGTTCCTTTCGATACGTCTTGCCGACGATTACCTCGCCATCGTCACCATCGGCTTTGGCGAGGTGATCAATATTCTGCTCCTCAACGAGGATTGGCTGACCGGAGGAGCGCTGGGAATTGCCAACATTCCGCGTCCGCTGTCCTCGATCATTCCGGTCACGCAATACGATGCAATTCTGCCGTTCCTGGCGATGTTGCTGGTCGCCCTGACGTTCGCCGCGCTTGAAACGCTGGTGCGATCGCCGCTCGGCCGCGCGCTGCGGGCCGTGCGCGACGACCCTACGGTGGCGAGCGCGCTGGGCAAGCCGGTCCTTCTGCTTCGCATCAAGGCGTTTGCGGTCGGCGGCGCCGTGATGGGGATCGCGGGCTCGCTCCACGCCTTCTATCTCACCTACATCGATCCCGGTCAGTTCACCTCCATCATCACGGCCTATGCCTTTATGGCCGTCATTCTCGGAGGGCGGGGATCGAATCTCGGTCTGCTGATCGGCGCCTGCACGATCATGAGCCTGATCGAGGCGACGCGCTTCCTGAAGGACACGTTGAGCATCGTTGATGGCGTGCAACTTGCCGCGTTGCGCCTCGGCCTTGTCGGTCTCGGCATCATCCTTCTTTTGCTTCTGCGCCCGCAAGGGTTGCTGGCCGAGCCGCATCAACGCATTCGTGACTTTTTCCCGGACAGCGAGGAGACGCATTGATGCCGCGCGTTCAGCCAATATCATCCGACGAGTTGCCTGCGCCCTTGGCCGATGTCTATGAGCGGTTCGTCAAATTCGGGCCGTTTCAGGATCAGGCCGCGGTTCTCGCTCACGTCCCTCCCGCTCTCGATCATCTCTACCGCATGCTGATGGAGCTCAAGGCGAGGGGTGGCCTGCCCTGGCGCTATGTCGAGCTTGCCATCGTCGTAACGTCTAAGCTCAACGCCTGCGCCTTCTGCGTCGCGAGCCATTCTCCCGTTCTGCGGATCGAGGGCATCTCGGATGCGGCGATCGCCACGCTGCCGGCCGTCGACCATCCTGATTTTGATGACACCGACCGGCTGGTGATCGAATACGCCACGCTGGTCACGCAAAGGGCGGGCCAGATCCGTGACGGTGTGTTCGAGCGCCTCCGCGCCCGCTTCAGCAACAGTCAGATCGTGGAGCTCACGCTGCGTATCGCGCTCGCCGGATTCTTCAACCGCTTCAACGACGCGCTGCAGATCGACGATGGCCGTGCGCTTGCGGCTTTCGAACAACGGGAATCGGAATCCCAGACACAGGAGCTTTAATGATGACGAAGTCGGATTGGATGCTCAATCGGCGCCAGCTCGTTGGCATGATGGGCGCGTCGTTGGCGGGACTCGCTGCAAGGCCCGGCTTCGCGCAGGGCGCGGGCGAGATTCCGATCGGAATGGTGCTGCCCTTCACTGGGGCCACCGGTCCCTATGGACCTGATATGAAGAAGGCTGCGGACCTCATCGTGAAGACGATCAACGATGCCGGCGGGGTGCTCGGTGGCCGCAAGCTCCAACTCTATATCGAGGATTCCGAGACGAGCGCGACGACCAGCGTCACGGCGACGCGCAAGCTGATTGACGTCAACAAGGTGGAGGTCGTCGGCGGCTTTTGGGGCAGCCCCGAGGCGCTCGCCGCGAAGCCGCTGATTCTTGCGGCCAGCAAGGTGCAGATGGTGTCCGCCTCCGCCGACGGCATCACCGATGGCGACAACAAGGGCCTTGTCTATCGCTTCCAGGCCAAGAGTTCGCAATGGGGACCGGCCGGCGCCAAGGTCATGACGAGCCTCAACTTGAAGAGGGTCGCCATTCTCGCGCAGCAGAATCCGTTCGTGGTCGCGATGATCGAGCCCTTCAAGCAGGAGATGACCAAGCGCGGCGGCAGCATCGTCGAGGTGGTCATGTACAATCCCAATCAGGCGTCCTACCGCGCCGAAGTGGAGAAGGCGTTCGGCTCGGAACCGGACGGCGTGTTCTGCGCGTCGCTGCTTACGGATTTCGTGGCGATCGCCAAGGAAGCCTACCGCGGCGGCTTCCATTCCAAGATTGTTGCGCTCGGAACCGGCGCTGACGCCGACGGTGCGTTCATCAAGAGCGTCCCGAACGAGGTCTCCGAGGGCATCCATCACCTTCAGCCCGGCCCGCCGCTGGAATCGGCCGCGTACAAGAAATTCGTCAAAGAGATGGGGGCTCCGGATGGAACGGTGTTTCTGTTCGCCGGAAACACCCATGACCAGGTATGCGTGACGGCGCTGGCGATGGAGCACGCCAAATCCATGGAAGCGGCGGTGTGGGCCAAATCGATCCGCGAGGTCTGCAACCCGCCTGGCGAGGATGTCGACGACATCGTCCGGGCGCTGGAGATGGTCCGCGCCGGCAAGAAGATCAATTTTGTGGGCGCCGGCGCAACCGTGGACTTCAACGATCGTGGCGATCAGCTCAACCGGTCGTTTGTTCATCAGGTGATCCGCTCCGGCAAGAACCAGATCGTGGAGATCGTAGCCTGACCTGACGTTACAGGTCGATCAATCAAGTCGTTAAAACGGGGGCGCAACAAGTGCTGCGCCCCAAGGGAGAGACGCATGCCGAAAACAAGCAGGATGCACCTTTGCGGTTTTCTGATCGCCGGGCCGGTGGTTCACAGCCACGCGATCTGGAGAAATCCAAAGCATCGTACGGACTTTCTCAGTCTCGATCACTACGTCGGGATTGCGCGATTGCTGGAACGGGGAAAGTTCGACTTCATGTTCTTCGCAGACCGGCTGGCCATTGCCGATCGATATGGTGCCAGCCATGAGACCGGCATCCGCCATGCGGACCAGGATGCGACGCGGATGGATCCGGTGCCGATCCTCGGCGCGGTTGCGGCGGTCACGAGCCGCATCGGCCTCGGTGCGACGCGCTCGACCACATACGATGCGCCCTACAACATCGCGCGTGAGTTCGCCACGCTGGACCATATCTCGGCCGGTCGCGCGGCGTGGAATGTCGTCACGTCGATGAATGACGGCGAAGCGCTGAACTACGGCGACGTTCCGCATCTCGGGCACGACGAGAGGTATGACCGTGGCGACGAATTCATGGAGGTCGCCTTCGGCCTGTGGGACAGTTGGGACAGGGATGCCCTCCTGCTCGACCGCGAAAACGGAATCTATGCGGACCCCGACAAGGTTCACTACCTGAACCATAAGGGACGATGGTTTCAGTCGCGCGGGCCTCTGAACATTCCGCGCAGTCCGCAAGGACGGCCGGTCATCATCCAGGCTGGATCGTCCGGCAGGGGGAAGGCATTTGCGGCTCGCTGGTCCGAGGTGATCTTTGCGCTTCAGCCGAGCCTGGAGCGCATGCGGGAGTTCAAGAACGACGTCGCTGTCGCGCTGGTCGATGCCGGGCGGGCGCCCGATGCCAGCAAGGTACTGATGGCGATCATGCCGTTCATCGGCGAGAGCCGGGCTGAAGCGGAAGAAAAGAGAGATCTTCACGATTCGCTGGTCAACCCGCTGGTCGGGCTTTCGACCCTCGCTGCCCACGCCAATGCGGATTTCTCTCATTTCTCGCTGGACGAGAATGTCGAGCAGCTTCAGTCGTCGGGAAGCCAGGGAAATCTCGCGGCATTGAAAAGCATCGCGGCCGGACAATCGATCACGATCGCGGATGCCGGCAGAATCTATGGTCAGGGTGTCATGTGCCCAAGGCTGGTCGGAACCGCAAAGGATGTTGCCGAGCAGATGGCGGAAATCGTCACGTCAGGCGCGTCGGACGGGTTCGTGGTATCGCCCGCGTTCCTTCCCGATACCTTCGGGGATTTCGTCGGGAAAGTCGTGCCGATCCTGCAGAAGAATGGGCTGTTCCGGAGCGAATACGAGGGCAGCACGCTGCGATCTCACCTCGGCCAGGCCGCAAGGTAGCGCCGCGCATGTCCGGGCTCGACACCCCCGCATTGCTGGCCTCCGTGGACGCCGAGCAATTCAGAGCAACGATGCGATGCATCGCATCGACGGTGACCGTTATCACGAGCAGAGTAGGTTCTGTGGCGAACGGCATGACCGCAACCGCGGTCTGCAGCGTTTCGGCTTCGCCGCCCTGCATTCTCATCGTCGTTAATCAGACCGCGCGCTCGCATTCGCTGATCGCAAGCGCGGGTGTTTTCGCCGTGAACGTGCTGGCCACAAACCAGGTGGCCTTGGCGCAGCATTTTGCGTCGAGACCGGATGAGCCGCTCGAGGGCGTGGAGCATCGCCAGGGTCGGACGGGCGTGCCGATTCTGGAAGGATGCGCGGCCAGCCTTGAGTGCGTCGTTGAATCACAGACGAGATCGGGAACGCACTCGATCTTCGTGGGTCGGGTTGTGTCGGCCCGGGAAGCGGGAGCTTCGCCATTGCTGTACTGCCGCGGCCGGTTTACGAGCCTGGAGATACAGCTTCCTTGAGAGCGCGCGAGAAACTGCAGTTCGTCAGCTCCTGGTGAGCAACGCGGACCCAAGTTTCTTCGTGCCTTTAAGGAAGCGAAAACGGGTCAACAGTCTGCTGCGAGACTGATCTGTAAGTCTGGTGATTGGCTCCGCGCCCGCAGATTCAATTCCGCCTATCTATCCGGCCGGACCATAAGCTGATTTAGCCAGTGATCAAGCGAGAAGCGGCCAGGTCCATAAGCCATGATGCCCAACGCCATCGCCGCCCAGGTGATGTGAACGGGCCAGCCATCGGGTACCGTGAGCTCAACAATTGCCGTCATGATCAACAGCCCGAGCGCGGCGAACCGCGTGCCGAGGCCGAGGACCAGCAGGACCGGAAACAGGATCTCTCCACATCCAGACAGGAAGGCCATCACCGTCGGCACCGGGTAATGATAGGGGCCGCTCGGTAGATGCAGCATGAACTCGTCGCGGAACAACGTCACGGCGGTGTCGCTCAGCCGGAAAAAGCCATCCCATTTGAGGATGCCGGAGCGCCAGAATGGCACCGCGAGTGCCGCGCGCAGCACCAGTTGCACGATCGAGGGTGAGGCGACCACCTTCACCAGATGATTGGCCTTCGCGACGAACTGCCAGAGCGACGGCAGGCCGCCGCCGGCCGCGATGCGCAGTTCCGTGATCATCGTGCGTCTCCAGAGGTCAACGAAGTCAAGGCACCAGCCTCGATCAGACCGGAAATGTTGGCGGCGAGATCAAAGGCGGGAGAGCGGTCGAGTGCCGCCGCGGCGGACTCGCCAAGAGAGTGTCCCGACATCAGGTCGCTGAGAAAGATCGCGCCGCCCGGTGGTAGCAGCCGCACCGTGACCTCGCACTCTGGCCGCGTGATCAGTGCGTCCTCCGGCATCAAGGCGTCGATGGTGTTGACCGACGCCGCCCTGCGGTTGGCCGCAAAGATCGTCACCGCCGCGAACGACGAGCGGACGATCCGCGTCGCCGGATGCGCGGTGAAGACGAGATCGGCCAGCCGGTCCGGCGCCACCGCGGCAAGCGTGACCGGAGAGAGCGGCGCGGCATCGGCGGCGTGATAGGCGTCGAGCCATGCCCGCTCGATCCGCGCGACGTCGGCGAGAAAGGGCAACGATTGCGCGTATTCATACCGTTCGATGAAGGCCGGAAAATCGCGGCCGTATTCGAACAGCAGCGGCGATGTCGGCGGCGTTTCGCGGACGTGGAAGCGCGCCATGGCGCGAAAGAAATCGGGGCCGGTGATGCGCTGCAGCGCCGGATAGGTCGCGGCGAGCGCGTCGATCAGGCTGACGGTGATGTTGTTGCGGTAGACATTGTAGCGTTTGGCCGCCGCCTTGCCGTTCGGACCAGTGACGACGGACGGAACCTCGCGGGCAGGATCGAGCAGCGCCGGCGCGAAGGCCGCTGCATAAGAGGCGTGATGCTCAAGCGGCATGACAATCCCCCATGATAGCGTGACAGCGATCGAGGATCGCCTGGGCTGCGGCCGCCTCGGCCTTCAGGATCGGCCAATCCGGGATCTTGCTGTCCCATTCGATCAGCGTCGGAATGGGGCCACGGCGCGCGATGACGATCTCGAACAGCTTCCACACGGCATCCGCGACCGGGCCGTCATGGCTGTCGATCAGCAACAGATCGCCCTCGTCGTCGCTCTGCTCGGCATGGCCGGCCAGGTGGATTTCGCCGACGCGCGAAAGGGGAAAATCGGCGAGATATTGCAAGGCCGAAAATCCATGATTGGTGGCGGAGACGAAGACATTGTTGATGTCGAGCAAGAGACCGCACCCGGTGCGCTGTGCGACGTCGCGGATGAAGTCGGTCTCGCTGATCGTCGAGGTGCGAAACGCGACATAGGTCGACGGGTTTTCAAGGAGAATGGGCCGCCGGATTGCCTCCTGCACCTCGTCGACATGATCGCAGACATGATCAAGCGTTGCTTGCGTGTAGGGCAGGGGCAGGAGATCGTTGAAGTAGCTCGTCCTATGCGTCGACCAGGCGAGATGCTCGGAGACCAGCGCCGGCTGATAGCGCGCGACAAGGCCGCGGAAGCGCGCCAGGTGTGCGCGGTCGAGCGGCTCGGGCCCGCCGATCGACATGCATACGCCGTGCAGCGAAATCGGATGATCGCGGCGGATCCGTTCCAGTGCGCGATGCGGCGGTCCGCCCGCGCCCATATAGTTCTCGGCATGCACTTCGAAGAAGCCGCGCTGCGGGCCTTCGTTGAGGATCGCTGCGAGATGCTCGTGCTTGAAGCTCGTCCCGGCGACGCCGTCAAGGGGCAGGGAAAAGCGGAGTGGAATGGGCGCAGACGACAGAGGCTTGATCGCCGCGTTCATGTCGTTCCTCCGCTTTTCGGTTGTCGTGACGTTTCGTTGCCGCGTCAGATCGGCTTCAGCGAGCCCTTCTTGCCGTTCGGCAGCTCGATGCTGCTGCAGGTGCCACCTTGGACGAACTTCCACGCATTGCCTTGGAAGTCGACGGTCGAGGTGCCCTGGCAGGTCGTGCCCGGTCCGGCTGCGCAATCGTTCTGGCCCTTCAGTGCGACGCCGAAGCATTTTTCCTTCTTGGCGGCCACGGCGGCGTCTGCCTCGGCCTTGGTGAGCGGGCCAGCGACGGCCAGCGTCGCAAGCGCGGTCGAAACGGCGCCGGCGAGGACGAGCGAACTGACAGTAGTTTTGGCAGACATGAGATATCTCCTCTCGGTATTGCATCGCCTGAACAAGCGATGGCGCATCGTCTCATTCGTTCCCGCCGCAGCAGTCGTTACCGGTCAAGCCGCTCACGAGTCTGTGAGACCGTTGGGTGCCGCGCACAATGCGGTGGGCTTGGCGGATTAGCCGGGAAGCGGCGGGGCAAACCCAATGCCTTATCGCTATCGAGACGTTAGCCAGCAGGCATTGGCGGGAGCCTTGGCCTTTTGCGACACGTAACGAACGGAGACGCCGTGCGTAGAACCGTACCAGTCGGCGTCGCTACGCCCCTGCCGCAGCGCGGAAACAGCAATGATCGCGAGTCCACGACAAGGCCCCAAGCCGCTTCGGTCAACCGACAGGTGGTTGACGGTCAGCATTCGCTTGGCTGTCTCGGCGCTGGTCCTGACCGCGATCCTGCTGACCGCCGCTCTGTCCAGCCTGTTGTGGTGGCGCACGGCGGAGGCGACCAGCCGGCAGCTCGCCTCGACCATCAACGAGCAGATCGTGGCCGCCGTCCGCAAGGAGGTATCGGCGATCGTCGATGAGGCGCGCGCGGCTCACACCGCCATTCGCACGCTGTTCCTGCAAAACGTGCTGGACACGCGCGAGGCCGACAAGCGCGAATTCGTCTTCCTGTCGCAACTGCAGTCGCAGGCGACGATCTCCTGGGTCGCCTTCGGCTGGCCCGACGGCGCGTTCTTCGCCGCCCACAAGCTCGGCGACCGTCGCATGGAGATGATGGAGATCTCGCTGACCGATCATCCCGGCCAGCGCCGCGTCGACGAGTATGACGTAGTGCCGGGCGACATCGAATTTGCCAATAGGCGCTTCGAGCCGACCGATTTTCGCGTCGCCGAGCGCACCTGGTTCAAGACTGGCATCAAGGCCGAGGACCCCGAATGGTTCAAGGTGACCGATCATCCGATCGGCGAGCGGCCATCAATCGCCTTTGCCGGCCCGATCGACGTCTATCAGGAGCGGCAGGGCGTCCTTGCGATCATCATCGAATATACGAGGCTTGCGCGCTTCCTCGCCCAACTCGAGGTCGGGCGCACCGGAACGGCCTTTATCTTCGACGGCAGTGGTGAACTCGTTGCCGCGCCGGACAAGGACGCGGATGAACTGCATCCGGCTCATGGCGAAAAGAAGCTGTTGCCGCTCGCCAAAATGGCGCTCGCCAAGGCCGGCGACGAGGGCCGCAAGGATGCCGGGCGGAGCCGGCTTACCTCAGGCGGCGCTGCCTATGAAGTCGCACTCACGCCACTGCCGTTTCCCGGCTGGTCGTTGGCAACCGTCATTCCCGAGGCGGAGTTTCTCGGTCCCGTCGAGACGACGCTGCAACGCTTGATCATTGGCCTTGCCGTCGGCGCGGTGCTCGCCGCGCTGGCCTCGGCGATGCTGGCGCGCTCGGTGATCGCGGCGCCGCTCTCCCGCGTCGTGGGCGAGATCCGTCATGTCGAGACCTTTGCGCTGGAGCGGGTCCGCCGCCACCCGTCACGACTGAAGGAGATCGCGAGCCTGTCCGGCGCGATTGCCGAGATGGCCGCGGGCCTGTCCGCCTTCCGCAAATTCATCCCGGCTGATCTCGTCCGCGCGCTGCTGCGCCAGGGCGTGGAAGCAAGACCTGGCGGCGCCATCCAGGAGCTGAGCGTGATGTTCATCGACATCGCCGGCTTCACGGGTCTCTCCGAACGTATGGGCGATCGCGTCGTGCCGCTCTTGTCGCGCTATCTCGATCTCACCTCGGAAGTCATCGTCGCCAATGGCGGCACCATCGACAAGTTCATTGGCGACGCCGTCATGGCGTTCTGGGGCGCGCCACAGCAGCAGGCGGATCATGCGCTGCTATGTTGCCGCGCTGCGCTTGCTTGCCGCAGGGCGCTCGAGGAGTCGGGCCTCACGGATGATCTCGGCCGCCCCCTCCACATCCGGATCGGCATCAACTCCGGGCGCATGCTGGTCGGCAATATCGGCTCCGAGCTGCGCCTGAACTACACCGTCATCGGCGACGCCGTGAATGTCGCGAGCCGGCTCGAGAGCGTCAACAAGAGCTATGGGACACAAATCCTGATCGGCGAAGAAACCGAACGCCTGGCGCGCGGAGCAATCATCACCCGCGAAATCGACAGCATCGCGGTCTATGGACGGGAGGAGGGGCTTTCCGTTTACGAACTGGTTGATTCTGCGGGGGAACAAGCAAGCCACCGCGCGGCTTGGATAGCAGGCTATGAGCGCGGGCTCGCGAAATATCGAAATCGGGACCTGACGGGAGCCATAGTCGAGTTCGAGACTGTGTTGCGCGACCGGCAGCATGATCAGCCAGCAGAGGTGCTGCTAGAGCGCTGCAGGCAACTGCAACAAAAGGATGTCCCCGGGGATTGGCAGCCGATTGCGGTATTGAAGTCGAAGTAGTGCGTTGGCCAAACAGGGGCTAAGTCCAGGATCGGCGCGGCATCAGAAATTTGCGGGTTGAAGCAGGTGAATCCGCTCCAGTTCACGGGGCTATCTCCGTTATTCCATGTCCGAGCTGTTTCGAGATATCTCTCGCGCAGTCTCGCAGCGCGCCGGCGATTGGGCTGCCCCAGCGCGCATCGAAGGTACCGGCTGGTCCCATGGCCGTGACCACGAGCGCGATCCGCCCGGTGTGGTCAAACACCGGTGCGGCGAAAGCATTGACACCGGGCAGGGGATCACCGATGGCGCGTGCAAGCCCGCGGCTGCGTACCTCCGCCAGCAGTTCGGTGATCTCCGGACTTTTGAGCGCGCGCTTCGGATTGTAGCCAACGCCGAGCCGATCAAGGCCGCTTTCAAGCGCGGCGTTCACGGTTTTTGGTGGGAGAAACCCTGCAAACACTCGGCCCGTGGCGGTTTCGAGCAACGCCATCACGGAGCCGACGCGCATCACAATGTGCACCGGATGGCTCGGTTCCTCGAGCCGCACCACGGTCGGCCCGTGGGTTCCCCAGACCGCAAGCGAGACCGCGTGATCGATGGCGCCAGCGAGCGCCGCGATTTTGGGCGTTGCGATCCGTACCGCCGAGAGCCGGCGCAGGCTGATCAAGCCGAGTTCGAGCGCGAGTGCGCCGATCTCGTATCGCCCTGTGGCTTCGTCCTGCTCGATCAAGCCGATGCGGGAAAAGCTCACGAGATAGGGATGCGCTTTCGCAGGTGCCATGCCGGCTTCGCGCGCGAGATCGCGCAGCATCATCGGCTCGCCACTTCGGGCCAGCGCGCGGAGCAATTCCCCGCCCACTTCGATCGATTGGATGCCGCGGCTTTCTCGGGTCATTTGCCGCTCACGGCATTCATGCCGCGCTCCTTTTCGTGGTGCTCTCGGCAAGATGCCGTCCGGCGATGTAGCCAAAGGTCAGTGCGGGGCCGAGCGTGATACCGGCGCCGGGATAGTTGCCGCCCATGATGCTCGCCATATCATTGCCGGCGGCATAGAGCCCCGGGATGACACGGCCTTCGGCATCCAGCGCACGCGCGTTCGCATCGGTAACGATCCCTGCATAGGTGCCGAGATCGCCGATGACCATTTTGATGGCATAGAACGGTCCGTCCGCGAGGGGCGCGACGCATGGATTGGGTCCGTGCAGCGCGTCGCCCTGATAGCGATTATAAGCGCGCGAGCCCTTGCCGAAGGCGGGGTCGCGTCCCTCGGCCGCTGCGGCGTTGAACTGCGCGACGGTATCCGCGAGACCCTTGGCATCGATCCCGGTCTGCGTTGCAAGTGCCTCCAGCGTCGCGCCGCGCAGCAGATAGCCCGAGCGCAGATGATGGCGCAACGGCATCGGAAATGGCGGCACGCAGCCGAGACCGTATTTGCGCAATGTCTTGTGGTCGCAGATGAGGTACGCGGCAATCTCTTCGTCCGGCTTTGCCGCCTTCATCATGGCCTGCACAAAGTCATGATAGGAATTGCCTTCGTTGGCAAAGCGCTTGCCGTCGCGCATCACGGCGATCACGCCCGGCTTGGCGCGGTCAATGAAATGCGGCATCACCCCGCTCGATCCGTCCTTACGCCGTGTCAGTGAAACCGGCACCCAGGCCGCCGCGTTCGGCAGGCGGTCTTCGATGCGCCCGCCAGCGGCCTCCGCAAGACGCAAGCCATCGCCCGTGTTGCCTGTCGGGCCTGGCGAGAAATGTTCGGCGCCGGTCGGGGCGTGCGGAAACATCGCCTTGCGCCGCGCCACATCGTGAGGAAAGCCGCCACAGGCCAGTACGACGCCGCGCCGTGCGCGGACACGGATATCGCGCCCCTCACGCGTGACCAGCGCGCCGCGCACCGCGCCATTCTCGACATCCAGCTCGCGCACCGGCGTGGACAGCCAGAGCGGAATCTTCAGGTCGAGTGCAGATTTCGCCAGACGTCCGGCCAACGCATTGCCGTTGGTCAATGTCATGCCGCGGCCGTAGCGCATCACATCCCTGAAGTGTCGCGCCAGTCGCTTGGTGACATAGATTGCGGAGGTCAGCGACCGTGTCGCGCGCATGAAATGGATGATTTCCTTGCCAGACCCGAGCATCATGCCGAACACGGTGAGCTCGGGCAGGGGAGCGCCGAGGTTCTTGACGTGTTCGCCAAGTTCGCGCCCGTCGAACGGACGCGTCACCATGGAGCGGCCGCCTTGGGTGCCGCCCGGCGCTTCGGCATGATAGTCGGGAAACACCAGCGGCATATCGAAGCGCAGCGCCGTCTGCGTGGTGAAGAAGTCGACTGCCTCGGGCCCAGCCGCAAGGAAAGCATCGACCCGCTCAGCGTCGAAATTATTGCCCGCCTCATGTCGCAGATAGATGCGCGCGGCCTCCGCCGTCTCGTTGATGCCGTAGGCGTGAGCGAGCGATGTCCCGGGGATCCAGAGCCAGCCGCCGGAGCGTGCAGTGGTGCCGCCGAAGCACGGCTCCTTCTCGACGATCAGCACATCAAGGCCGCGATGATGGGCGGTGATCGCAGCCGCCATGCCGGCACAGCCCGATCCGGCCACCAGCACGTCGCAGTCATAAACCTCGCCCGCGTCAGTTCTGTTCGCGCTCATGTCTGCACCTCAGACGGATCTCAGTTCTTCAGAAGCGGGCACTTCGATTCCGAGACTGGACGGAAGGCATCTTCGCCCTTCACGGTCTTGACGATGTCGAGATAGTCCCATGGTTCCTTTGACTGATCCGGCGACTTCACCTTGGCAAGATACATGTCGCGAATGACGCGCCCGTCCTGACGCAGCTTGCCACCGTGCACGAAAATATCTTCGAGCGGCAATTCGCGCATCTTGGCCATCACCTTGGCGGGATCGTCGGTGCCGGCTGCCTTGATCGCCTTCAGATAGTGCAGGACCGAGCCGTAGACACCGGTGTGGATCATGGTCGGCATCACCTGGGTGCGCGCGTAGAATTTCTTGGACCAGGCGCGGGTCGCCTCATCCATGTTCCAGTACGAGGCCGTCGTCATGTACGTCCCCTGTGCGGATTTCAATCCGATTGCGTGCACGTCAGTGTCGAACATCAGGAGCCCCACGAGCTTCTGGCCGGCTTGCACAAGGCCGAACTCTCCGGACTGCTTGATCGCGTTGTCGGTATCCTGGCCCGCATTGGCGAACGCCACGACGTCGGCCTTCGAGCTCTGCGCCTGCAGCGCGAAAGAGGAGAAGTCGGCGGTGTTGGTCGGATGACGCACGCTGCCCAGCACAGAGCCGCCCATCTCCTTGATGAAGCGCGTCGCATCGGCTTCGAGCTGACGGCCGAAGGCATAATCGGCAGTGACAAAGAACCAGGATTTTCCGCCTTCCTTGATCACGGCGGAAGCCGTGACCTTCGATAGTGCGTAGGTATCGTAGGTAAAATGCACCGTGTTCGGGCTGCACAATTCATCGGTCAGCGAACTTGCGCCAGGGCCGGACAGCAGCGCGATCTTGTTACGCTCCCGCACCATGTTGTGGACCGCGATCGCGATCGCCGAGTTCGGAATGTCGACAACGGCATCGACATTGCCGTTGTCGAACCAACCGCGTACGATCTGCGCGCCTATATCGGTCTTCATCTGGTGATCGGCGCCGATGATCTCGATGGGCTTGCCGAGCACGGTGGGGCCGAATTCTTCCACCGCCATGCGCGCCGCTTCGACCGAGCCTGGGCCGCTATTGTCGCGTCCCCAGCTCGAAAGGTCGGTGAGCACGCCGATCCGCACCACGTCATCCGAAATCTGCGCGCCGGCAGCAGACGTCAACGCGGCCAGGATGGCGCAGGCCAGCATCTGTCTCTTCATGGGCTTCGTTCCCTCGATTGGCCGCTCTGCGTCGGCTCACACAAGCTTTGCTCGAAATTAGGAAATAGCAAATTAGTTTGTCAATAACGAAAATACGCGCGGCAGTACGGGTTCGATGCACCCAGAATAGGATTTGGCTTTAGGAGGGGCGCCCGTTCGGGAACGACACTGAAACCGAAAGGCTCGGGCAGATCGTCAGGTCCGCCCGACAACTTCTCGATTGTCACGCGATCGCCGAAAGCAATCCACAGGACGGACTCCATCCGCCCGTCGCAAAATCCCCAGTGCACGTTGCCCGGGGTCGACGTTACGTGATGATCCGTTATCCTGTCATTGGCTCGTGCTGGGCGCTGCAACGGGCGAGGGCGCGGTCGCGCGCTTGCCGAGTGCCAGATATACCGCAGCCGATACGCCGATGCCGAACAGCCAGCTCAGATCAGCGCCGCCGAGCAGACCGGTCGAGATCGGTCCCTGCAGCGCACTGACGAGGCCGTCTTCCACCGACCAGCCGGCGACGAGACCTGCCAGGAAGGCGATGATCCCGCTCCAATTGATGTCGCCATAGGCGCTGGTCTCCGGCGAACGATAGAGTTCGGCGACATCGATCTGGCCCTTACGCTTGATGTAGAAATCGGCCAGCACGACGCCGGCCCATGGGCTCATCCACAACAACAGGCTGATCATCCAGTTGTCGAATGCCTTTGCAAAGGACGGCGCGAAGATGAAGTACAGCGTGACCAGATAGCCGGCGATGCCGACGACGATCGCGAGCGAGACGCGCGACAGCTTGAGGCCCGCGCTGAGCGCGGCCAGCGCCGCCGAATAGACATTAAGGATATTGGTCGCGATCGGTCCGTGCAGCACCATCAGCAGCACCAGGATGCTGGTCGGACCGCCGAACACCGCGCTGACCATCTTGGCCGGATCGGTATCCAGCGTCGTGCTCGCGATCGTTGCGCCCAGGATGGCGAGCCATACGCTCGGGACGAACATGCCGACATAGCTGTACCAGAACACGGAGCTCGAGGGCACGCTCTTCGGCACGAAGCGCGAATAGTCCGATGCCCAGGTGACCCAGGAGATGCCCCAGCCGACGCCGATCGCCGTCATCAACAATGTCAGCATCGCCAGATGCGCGCCGCCCGAGAGCTCCGTGGTGAGGCCCCAGTTGACGACGCCTGGACGCGACCATGCCAGCACGCTCATCAGGATCATGATCGCGACGGTCGCCGGCACCGTGTATTTCTCAAACGTCCGGATCGCGTAGAAGCCGTACACGCCGATCCCGACCTGCAGAACCATCACCAGCGTGATGACGATGATCTCGACCAGCCAGGTATCGGGAATGCCGAACTGGCTGAGGATGGCGACCGCGATCTTGACAGGGAAGTAGGTGTTCACGCCGATCCAGCACAGTGTCATCAGGAACATCAGGATGCTCGGCAGATAGGCGCCGCGAACGCCGAAGGCCGAGCGGCTCAGCACCATCTGGTTGACGCCGGTCTTGTGCCCCATCACGGTGAAAGATGCGAAGATCGCGCAACCGACAATATTCCCGATCACGATCACCGCGATCGTTTCGAGAAGGCCAAGCTTGAGAATGATGCCGAGCGCGCCGAGCGCCCAGTTGACCGGCGCGATATTGGCGCCTGCCCAGATCCACATCTGCTGCGGTCCGGTGGAGTCCCGGTCGGCGTCGGGAATAGGCTCGATGCTATGAATATCGGCGCGAAGCTCGGAATCCGTCATGACATCCCCCGTTCAATACGAAGCACGCTTCGTAATCGTCGGGTGCAGCAACAATCGTGCCATGGAAGGATGGCGCATCAGCAAAGCGTGCTGCTCCGCATGCCGACGCGGCGGGTGGTTTGAAGAATTGACGCTGTCTTTTCAAGGTCGAGATGGCATCGTTGCCCGTCTGTGTCGACCCGCGCGCCGGTTGTTGCATCGCTTGTCATGCCGATCCGCGCATCGGAAGAACCGGGCGGTCACAGCCAGCGTGCGATCACAGATTGTGCAGCCCGCGCCAAAAAGACAGCCAGCGCCCCCGTTCCATCTAGTCGAATAGGGCAGCAGCGCTGTCGCGATTGGCGTTGCCCGCAACGATGCGTTGCATCATCTCGATGAACAAGAAGCGTTCCTTCTCTGTCAAGCCGCGGAGCGTGGCGCGATGTGCAGCCCGCGCCGATGCTTCGATCCTGGCGAGCAGGGCCGTTCCGGCTGACGTCAACCGGCAGAGCCGGGCGCGCCGGTCCTCCTTGTTGACGGCTCGTTCGACCAGATTACGGGCGGCTAGCCGCTTCAGCGCGCCGGTCGTCGTGGTTCGATCCAGCGCGATATCGGCCGCCAATGTGGTCTGATCGGCGGTTCCTCGCACCGCCAGCGCCGATAGCAGGCTGTATTGCAGCGGCGTTATCTCGAATTCGCCGCACGCTTCCTGGAACAGAGCGACGTGGATTTGATGCAGGCGCCGGATCAGGAACCCCGGCCGCTGTGACAATGGCCATGGGCGATGTCTGGTCTCACCACGGCGCTTCTTCGCTTGCTGCAACGCGCAGTCTCCAGCCTTGGAATGTGGCGCGAGTAGCCCGATTCGAGTGCCAGCGCCATCGCCAGATCATGGCATGAAGCTTGCTTTTTTAAAAATACGAAGCATGCTTCGTATTTCCGCGAGAGCGGGACCAACCCGCCGGCGAGAGCTTAAGGAGAACGTTCATGTCCATCAGCGCCAGCTTCGACCTGCTTTTGCGCGGCGGCCGCGTGATCTGCCCGGCCTCCGGCGTCGACGGCATCCGGGATGTTGCCATCCGCAACGGCAAGATCGCGGCGGTGCAGGCGGATATCCTGCCAACCAGCGCGCGGGAAGTGGTCGACGTCGCCGGCAAGCTGGTGTTGCCGGGACTGATCGATACGCACGCACATGTCTATCAATATGTCACCGGACGGTTCGGTATGAATGCCGACATGGTCGGGGTGCAATCGGGCGTCACGACGCTGGTCGATCAGGGCGGTCCGTCCTGCATGACGCTTCCGGGCTTTCGTCACTTTGTCGCCGAGGCCGCAAAGTCGCGCGTCTATGCGTTCCTGTCGGCCTATCTCGTTGGCGGGCTGGAAGGACATTACTATCCGCAACTCTATAGCCCCGACGGTGTCGATATCGACGCTACGGTGAAAGCGGCCGCAGCCAATCGTGACATCGTTCGCGGCATCAAGGCGCATGCCGAGATCGGCGGCTTCGCGCGCTGGGGCATCCGCGTCATCGAAATGTCGGCCGAAATCGGTCGCCGCGCCGATCTGCCTGTCTATGTCCATTTCGGTCAGCTCTGGGGCCTGCCCGAAAGCGGCGCCAACGGCGAGGATGCCGACACGATCTTGACGCGCGTGATCCCGTTATTGCGCGAGGGAGACATCTTGGCGCACCCGTTCACGCGCCATCCCGGCGGCTTCGTCAACCGCGACGGCGAGGTGCACCCGGTGATCCAGGCAGCCCTCGACCGCGGCCTCAAGGTCGACGTCGGCCACGGCAGCCATTTCTCCTATCGGCTGGCAAAGAAGGCGATTGCGGCCGGCATCGTTCCGACCACGCTGGGCGCTGACATCCATGGCTACAACACCCATGTGCCGGCGCCGGCGGGAACGCCGGACCAGCACGAGGATGACGAAAATCATCCGTTCGCCGGCCAGGCAAAATTCAGCCTGGTGCAGGCGATGAGTTCGATGATGGCGCTCGGCCTCTCGCTTGAGCAGGTGGTGCCGATGGTCACCTCCAATCCGGCCAAGATGCTTGGCCGCGACGAGGAGATCGGCGCGCTCAGGGTTGGCAGGGATGCCGATGTCTCGGTACTCACGGAGCAGACCGGACGTTTCGTGCTTCGCGACAACGAGAAGAATGAAGTCATTGCCGAACGGCTGCTGCAGCCGGCGTTCTGTTTGCGCGCCGGTACGCGTTACGACGCGGTGGCGCCGATCCTGCCGCAAGCGGTTGCGGCGTAGGGAGGCTGTAGCAGTCCGATCGGGGAGACGCCACCGTGCGCAACGAGCGTGACTTTTCCTCCGCACCAGGGGCGGGCGCCGGGCAGGGTGTCGGCGCGCGGCTGCCACGCAAAGAGGACGACCGGCTGATGCGCGGCCGCGGCCAGTTCGTGGCCGACATCCGTCTTGCCGGGCTGCAGGATGTTGCGTTCGTGCGCAGCCCGCTGGCGCATGCGCGCATCAGGGGCATCCACGTGCCTGAGCATTACCGTGGGAGCGTCTTCACGGCGGCCGATCTCGTCGGCGTCAGGCCGATCCGCGCGGTGTCGGCGTTGCCAGGCTTCAAGATTTCCGAGCAGCCGGTGCTCGCTACCGGCAAGGTCCGCCAGGTCGGCGAACTCGTCGCGATGTGCGTAGCGCCGACGCGCGCCGAGGCTGAGGACATCGCGGCTGCCGTGACGCTCGATCTCGAAGAGCTTCCCGCCGTCTACGACATGCTGAAGGCGCGCGAGCCTGGTGCGGCGCTGGTGCACGAGCATTGGGGCGACAACGTCTTCCTCGAAACCAACTACGAGGTCGACATCTCAACAGCGCTGGATGCGCCGATCAAGGTAACGCGCGAGATCTCGACTGCACGGCAATGCATGTCGCCGCTTGAGGGGCGCGGCGTGGTCGCGACCTTCGATCACCGGCTCGATCAGCTCACGCTCTACTCCGCCGCCCAGATGCCGCATGTCACCCGGAGCGGACTTGCCGAATGCCTTGGTATGGACGAAGGGAGAATTCGCCTGATCTCGCCAGATGTCGGTGGCGGTTTCGGCCACAAGGGAATCCTGCTGCCCGAGGAAGTCTGCCTCTCCTGGCTGACGATGCGGAGTGGCCACCCGGTGCGCTGGACGGAGGATCGCCGCGAACATCTGACGGCAAGCTCGAACTGCCGCGAGCATCACTACAAGATCACGGTCTATGCCGATCGCGACGGAAGGCTGCGAGGCATCGATTGCGAGGCGACGGTGGATTCCGGCGCCTATTCCTCCTATCCGTTCTCGGCGTGCCTCGAGGCGGCGCAGGTCGCGAGCATCCTGCCTGGTCCCTATCTGATGCCGGCCTATCGCTGCCGGACGTTCTCGGTCGCCACCAACAAGTGCCCGATCCTGCCTTACCGCGGCGTGGCGCGCACGGGTGTCTGCTTCGCTCTGGAATTGATGCTCGATCTCGTCGCTGCAGAGGCTGGGCTCGAGCCCGGCGAAGTGCGGCTGCGCAATCTGATCCGGCCGGAGCAGATGCCGTTCGATAACATCACCAAGAAGCATTTCGACAGCGGCGATTATCCTGAGGCGATGCGGCGCGCACTCGCCGCGATCGATGTCGATGCGGTGCGCGCGCGCCAGTGCAAGGGAGAGCCGGACGGACGGCGGATCGGCGTCGGCGTCTCCATCTATTGCGAACAGGCGGCGCATGGCACCTCCGTCTATGCCGGCTGGGGCATTCCGATGGTGCCGGGTCACGAGCAGGCATCCGCGCGGCTGACGCCGGACGGTGGCCTCGAGCTGCGCGTCGGTGTGCATTCGCACGGGCAGGGCATGGAGACGACGCTTGCCCAGGTCGCCCACGAGATGCTCGGCGTTGATGTTGCCAACGTCCGCATCATCCTCGGCGACACCGCGATGACGCCCTATTCGACGGGCACCTGGGGCTCGCGTTCGATGGTGATGGCCGGCGGCGCCGTCGCAACCGCGTGCCGAGAACTCGGCGAACGCGCCAGGCGCATCGGCGCCAAGCTGTTGCAGCACGATCCGGCATCGGTGGTGCTGCAGAATGGCGAGGTGCGCGGCGTCAACGGCAGCGTGACGTTGAAGGAAATCGCCTATACCTGGTATCGCCGCCCACAGGATCTGCCGGCCGATGTCGATCCCGGCGGGCTCGAGGTCACCTCCGGCTACAAGCCGCAGCGCGACAGCGGCACCTTCAGCTATGCCGCGCATGCAGCCGTCGTTGCCGTCGATCCCGATGTGGGAGCGATCGAAATCCTCGACTATGTCATCGTCGAGGATGGCGGCGTGCTGGTCAATCCGATGGTCGTGGACGGCCAGATCTATGGCGGCCTCGCGCAGGGCATTGGCACCGCGCTCTATGAGGAGATGCCATTCGATGCATCCGGCCAGCCGCTCGCGACGACGCTCGCCGATTATCTTTTGCCTGGAGCGACCGAGGTGCCCGCGGCGCGCCTCGACCACATGGAAACGCCGTCGCCCTACACGCAGTTCGGCGTCAAAGGCATCGGCGAAGGCGGCGCCATCGCGCCGCCGGCCGCGATCGCCAATGCGATCAACGATGCGCTGAGACCGCTCGGTGTCGAGATGATGCAATCTCCGATCACGCCGCACCGCATCGTCGAGGCCGTCTTGGCCGCTCGCGATGCAGAAAGGACGGCGGCATGAAACCCGCGCCCTTCGGCTATGAGCGTCCACGCGATCTGCCGGCGGCGCTTTCGCTGTTGGCCGAGGCCAATGGGTCGGCGAAGATCATCGCCGGCGGGCAGTCGCTCGGCCCGATGCTCAACCTGCGGCTGGTTCAGCCGGAGCTGGTCGTCGACATCACCGGCCTTGCCGAGCTGAAGCAGGCGGAGCGGCGCGGCGACGAGCTTGTGCTCGGGGCCTGCATCACGCATGCCGACATCGAGGATGGACGAACGCCGGACGTAACGCGTGGCGCCATGCGGAGCATTGCCGCCAACATTGCCTATCGCGCGGTGCGCAATCGCGGCACGATCGGCGGCTCCCTCAGCCATGCCGATCCCGCCGCCGACTGGGTGTCGGCGCTGGCCGCCTTCGGCGCGCGGCTGACGCTGCGCAGCCTCAAAGGTGCGCGCACGGTCGTGATGGAGGATTTCATTCTCGGAGCGCTTGAATCCGTCTTGCGTCCCGGTGAGATCGTCGAGACCATCCATGTCCCGACGCGGTCGGCATCGGCACATTGGGGCTACGTCAAGAGCTGCCGCAAGACCGGGGAGTTCGCGCATGCGCTCGGCGCGGTGATGATCGATCCCAGCGCCGCGACGGCCCGCGTGGTGATGGGCGCGATCGACACCGCGCCGATCGTGATCACCGATGCCGCGGAGCTGTTCGGCGGACGTATTAGCGGCGACTACAAGGAGCGCTTTGACGCGCGGGTTGCCGACGCCCTACTCGCCAAGACCGGCATCAGCAACGCGGCCGACCGGCATATCCATGTGAGCGTGCTCCGGCGCGCGGTCCGCGAGGCGGCCGCATGAACATGATCGCGCTCAACGTCAACCGTCGCGCGGTGCAGGCTGTCGCAGAGCCGCGGACAAGTCTCGCCGACTTCGTCCGCGACAAGCTTGATTTGACCGGCACGCATCTCGGCTGCGAGCATGGCGTCTGCGGCGCCTGCACGGTGCTGCTCGACGGCGTGCCCGCGCGCTCGTGCATTACCTATGCCGTGGCTTGCGAGGGCGCCGATGTCACCACGATCGAGGGCCTCGACGAGGACGACATCACGACCGAGCTTCGTGCCGCCTTCACCCGCGAGCACGCCCTGCAGTGCGGCTATTGCACGCCGGGCATGCTGGTCTCCGCGCGCGACCTCGTCCTACGTCTGTCCGCCGCCGACGAGCGCCAGATCCGCGTCGGCCTGAGCGGCAATCTCTGCCGCTGCACCGGCTATGTCGGCATCGTACGGGCGGTGCAGTCCGTGATCGAGGCACGGCGTGCCCGCGACATCGCGCCCGAGCCTGACGGTGGGCGAAAGATCCTGGGTCCGGCCGGCTCCGGGCGAAGCGAACGAGGGGACGCGATCCAGGTGCCGCGGCCAATCCAGGCCGACCACGCCTATGCATCTGAGACGGCGGCAGCGCCGGCCGAGATTCCTGACTTCACGCCGGCCAACAGACTGGAGAGGGACTTCACGCTTCCGCACCGGCCAAAGGATGTCTTTGCGATGTTCGGTGACATCGCCGCCGTTGCGGCCTGCTTGCCAGGCGCGTCGTTGACCGCAGCGCCGAGCCCGGAGCGGATCGAGGGCGCCATCCGCGTTAAGCTTGGTCCGATCGCCGCGACTTTCCTGGGTACGGCCCGCGTCGAGCGCGATCCCAGGAATCTTTCCGGCCGCATCATCGGTATCGGCAACGACCGGCGCAGCCGGTCGGCGACCCAGGGCGAGATCCGCTACCAGTTGGCGCCGATCGAGGAGGGCGCTGCGACGCGCGTCGACCTCTCGATCGGATACACGCTGACGGGAGTGCTGGCGCAGGTCGGACGGCCGGGACTGGTGCGCGATCTCGCCGAGCGGCTGATCGCGGAATTTGCCGCCAATCTCGATCGCCGCATGTCGGGGACGTCGTCAGATGAGAAGGCGCCGACCGAGCTGCAGGGATTGTCGGTGCTGTCAGGAGTTTTGCGCGCGCGCATCGCGCGCTGGTTTGCTCGCTTCGTCAAACGAGACGGAGCGGCGTGATGTTTTCGGCGTCTCCCCGTGTCGCGGGGCGGCGAGATTGGGACTGCGCGGAGATCAACAGAGGAATTGGAGAGCCAGATGATGAGGACTTTGAGGATTGTTCCGGCAATTGCGCTGGCGGGCGTTTTGCTCGGCGGCGGAGCAGAGGCACAAACCATCAAGATCGGCGTGAACGAACCGCTCACCGGCGCGTTCGCCGCATCGGGCACCTATGTCGTCAACGGCGCCAAGATCGCCGCCGACGAGATCAACGCCAAGGGCGGCATTCTCGGCAAGAAGATCGAGCTTGTCATTGAGGACAACAAGAGCAATCCGACCGAAGCGGCCGCCGTCGCCGAGAAGCTGATCACCAGCGACAGGGTGCCGGTGCTGATGGGCGCGTGGGGCTCGAGCCTGACGCTCGCGGTGATGCCGAAACTGATCGAGTACGAAACGCCTATGGTCGTCGAGACGTCGTCGTCCGGCAAGATCACCACCACCGGCAATCCCTTCATCTTCCGCATCTCGCCGCCGTCGTCGGTCGAGGCCGCCGCTTTCAAGGGGATCGTCGACAAGCTCGCGCTGAAGAAGGTCGATTTCCTCGTCATCAATAACGACTGGGGCCGCGGCACGGCGGAAGATTTCAGCAAGATGATGAAGGAGAAGGGGATCGGCATCGGCCTGGTCGAGACCATGGACCAGGGCGCGCAGGACATGAGCGCGCAGCTCTCCAAGATCAAGGGCTCGGACTCCGAGACCGTCATCGTCACGACGGCGGTCGACCAGCTCACCTTGATCTTCAAGCAGGCGGCAGCGCTGGGCCTGAAGAAGCGCATCATCACCACCGGCGGCTCGCAGAATCCGGATCAGATCATCGCGCAGGCGGGCGCCGCGGCCAACGGCACCATGCACCTGACGACCTTCCTGCCCTGGTTCCCCGAGAAGACGCCGAATCCGGAAGCGACCAACTATTTCGTGTCGGAATGGAAGAAGCGCGGCTTCGACTTCGCAGGCTGCACCGAGAGTTTCCGCGGCTATGACGGCATCCGAACCGCGGCGGCAGCGATCGAGAAGGCCGGCAAGGCGGAGCCCGCGGCGATCAAGGCGGCGCTGTGGGACATCAAGGTGAAGGGCCTGAACGGCGACATCGTATTCCGCAAGTCCGGCCCGGAAGGCAAGGAGAGCGGCCAGAGCCAGCCGAACGTCTACCTGATCGAAATTAACGACGGCAAGGTCGACATGAAGACGCTGTGATCTCGCGTGACCGATCGGCAAGATGAGGTCAGATCGAACTGCGGCAACGACGGCGCTTTACCCCCTCTCCCGCTTGCGGGGGAGGGCCGGGGTGGGGGTCTCTCCGCGAGTCATCGCCTGGAGAGAGCCCTCACCCGGCGCTACGCGCCGACCTCTCCCGCAAGCGGGAGAGGTGAAACTCGCGGACCGGCCGGTTCGACCAACTAGCATTGTACCGTAAGCACGGAGTCGCCTTGAGCGAATTTCTGCAACATCTGATCAACATGCTCGTCCTCGGCGGCACCTATGCGCTGCTCGGGATTGGGCTGACCCTCATCTTCGGCATCATGAACGTGGTGAATTTCACCCATGGCGTGCTCTACACGTTCGGCGCCTACATCATGTTCATCGTCGTGCAGCAGCTCGGACTGAACTTCTTCCTCGCGCTGCCTGTCGCCGTCGTCGCGGGCTGGCTCCTGGGTGCCGCGATTGAACTGACCTTGCTGCGGCCCCTGCGCGGCTCCGATATCGACACCACGATGCTGGTGATGATCGGCGCCTGGATTGCGATGCAGTCGGCCACGTTGTGGATCTGGGGCGGGGTCGCGAAATCGGTCGCGACGCCGTTTCCGGAGGCGCCCCTTGTCCTTGGTCCCGTCTCGGTTTCCTGGCTGCGGCTGTTCGTTTTGGCTGCCGCGGGGCTTTTGATCCTCGTGACGTATCTCCTCATCAACCGCACCAAGCTCGGCTGCGCGATGCGGGCGACGTTCCAGGACCAGGACACTGCGTCACTGATGGGGGTCAACGTTGATCTCATCTATACCTCGACCTTCGCGATCGGTTCTAGCCTGGCCGCCGCGGCCGGCGCACTGCTCGGGCCGGTCTATGTGATCTTTCCGCAGATGGGCGATCTTGCCGCCGTCAAGGCGTTCGCGATCGTGATCCTCGGCGGCCTCGGCAACATCACCGGTGCGGTCATCGGCGGCTTCATCCTGGCGTTGGCCGAGGAACTCGGCGCCGGCTATATCTCGTCGGGATACCGGGATGCGATGGGCTTCCTGATCATCATCGCGGTGCTGATCTTCAAGCCGACTGGCCTGTTCGCGCGCTCGGAGCGCGTCGGATGAGGGCGATCGTCACCATCCTTACGCTCGCGGCTTTCGCATCCGTGCCGCTCTGGCTGCGCGATCCCTATCTCCTGAACGCGTTGATCACGACCGGCATCTTCATCATCGGGGCGATGAGCCTCAACCTTCTGCTCGGCTTCACCGGCCAGCTCAGCCTCGGTCACATCGCCTTTTTCGGCATCGGCGCCTATGCCAGCGCGCTGACTTCGCTCGGCTTCGATATCGGCCTGCCCGGCGGCTTGCGCCTGGTTCACGAACCATGGCCGCCCATTGTGGGATTTGCGCTGGCAATCGTCATCACGGGCTTGTGCGGCTATTTCGTCGGGCTGCTTTCGTTCCGCGTTCGCGGCGCCTATTTCGTGATCGTCACGATCTCCTTTGCCGAGGTCGTTCGCCTCGTGGCGCTGAACTGGGTCGAGCTGACGCAGGGGCCGCTGGCACTCAACAACATCCCGTCGATTGCGATCGGCCTGCCGGGTCTTGGTGAACTGACGCTGCGCACCAAGCTGCAGAACTACTATCTGGTGCTTGCGGTTGCGGGGGTCGCCTATCTCCTGATCTCGCGGCTCGTGCATTCCCATTTCGGCCGCGCCATGCGCGGGCTGATGGAAAACGAGACGCTGGCGGTGTCTGTTGGCATCGACGTGACCAGGACGCTCACGCTCGCCGCCGTCATTTCGGCCGCCATCGCCGGCGCAGCGGGCAGCCTCTACGCGCACTACATCCGGATCATCGATCCCGAAGTGTTCGCGTTCATCAACACGGTGACGATGGTGATCATGGTCATCAGCGGCGGCAAGGGCTCGCTGGCTGGACCGATTGTCGGCGGCCTGATCTTCGGATTGCTGCCGGTCGTGCTACGCCCGATCATGGCGCCGGAAGCGCAATGGATCGCCTATGGCGGCGTGCTGATTGTGATCCTCTTCGTCCTGCCGCGTGGCATCGTGCCTTCGCTAGCGCAGCGGTTCGCGAAGCGGAAGAGCAAGGCAGCGGCAAAGGTTGCTCCGGTTGCCTTCTCCGAACGTGCCAAGGAGCCCGCGTGATGACCGCGCGTGCAACCGCTCTGGAGGTCGACCAGGTTGCCGTTCGCTTCGGCGGGCTCGTCGCGCTCTCGGATATGAACTTCACGGTAGGTGAGGGCGAGATCGTCAGCCTGATCGGGCCGAACGGCGCCGGCAAGACCACCGCGTTCAACGTCATGACCGGCTTCCTGGACCCGGCCCAGGGTAAAGTGAGCTATCGCGGAACCACGCTCAACGGATTGAAGCCGCACCAGATCGCCGATCTCGGATTGATCCGGACGTTCCAGCGGACCAGTGTTTTCCCGAATGACACAGTCTACGACAATCTCCTGATCGGGCTGCACCGCCAGGGCCGGACCGGTCTATTCGAAGCGATACTTGGCCTGCCGCGTGCACGCGCGTCAGAGCGCCGGCTGCGCGAACGCGCGGCCGAACTCATCGAATGGGTCGGTCTTGAACGTCGCGCCCATGATCCCGCAGGCTCGCTGTCCTATGGCGAGCAGCGCCTCGTCGGTGTGGCGCTCGCGCTGGCCGCGGAGCCATCGATGCTGCTGCTCGACGAACCGGTTTCCGGCATGAATGCGTCGGAGACCCATAGGTTCGTCGAACTCATCCGCAACATCCGTGATCGCGGCATCACCATCCTTCTGGTCGAACATGACATGCCGATGGTGATGAGCGTCTCGGATCGGATCGTGGTGCTGAACTACGGGAGGATCATTGCAGAGGGACCACCGGACACGATCCGGAATGATCCTGATGTCATCGAGGCCTATCTCGGGCAGGGAGCGGCGCGTGCTTGAGATCCACGATATCGTCTGCGGCTATGGCGGTGTCACCGCGCTGCGCGGGATTTCGCTGCAGGTGAAGGCCGGGCAGCTTGTCGCCCTGATCGGCGCCAATGGCGCCGGCAAGAGCACGACGCTGCGCGCGATCTCCGGGCTGGTGCCGCCGCGTTCCGGACAGATGTTCTTTGACGGCAAGGATATCACCGCGGCGCGACCGCCGCGCGTGCTGGCGAGCGGAATCGCGCATTGCCCGGAGGGAAGGCGCGTGTTCCCGCACATGACTGTTGAGGAAAATCTCGACATGGGCGCCTATCTGCGCAGCGACGCGAGCGGGATCGCCGCAGACCGCGACCGCATCTTCACCGAATTTCCACGCCTTGCGGAGCGGCGGCGGCAGGCGGCCGGCACCTTGTCCGGCGGCGAGCAACAGATGCTGGCGATCGGCAGGGCGCTAATGTCGCGGCCTCGGCTCATTATGTTTGACGAGCCGTCGCTCGGGCTCGCGCCGAATATTGTCGAGCGGACATTCGCGATCATCCGCGGGATCCGCGATGCAGGCACGACCGTGCTGTTGGTGGAGCAAAACGCCTTTGCTGCGCTGGAGATGTGCGATCACGCTTACCTCATCGAAAGCGGCCGCATCGTTCTGTCTGGCGCCGGCGCGGAGCTGATCGCGAACGAGCATGTCCGGAAGGCCTATCTCGGTGGCTGATCCGCCGCTGTCGGTTGGTTCACGGTGGACGGCGATCTGTCCTGTGAGCCGGTTGATCGAAAAGACCGTCGTCTGCGCCAGCATCGGCGGGAACGACCTGATCCTGATCTGGGACGGTGGCCGCGCGATTGCCTGCGAGCGGGCCTGTCCGCACGAACAGGCCGATCTCAGTCGTGGACGGCTGTCCAACGGACGGCTGCTTTGTCCCCGTCACGCAGCGTCGTTCGATCTCGACGACGGCAACATCACCGCCGGGTGGCCAAGCCGGCCGTTGCGGATGTACGCGGTCCGGATCGCTGAGGAACAGGTGTGGATCGACGCCAAGGCTGTCACGTCGGCTGGCAGTTAGATCAGCTCGCCCAGCCGACGCGTCTGGCGTCGAGACTTACTGGAGAGCTACTGCCGTTGTCATAGGCTGGATTTTCGCCGCACGTTTGTCAGGCATCAGCCGCGACCTTCAAGGCCTCGGTGCGTATCTCTTCCACAAGCCGTTCCTTCAGCCTGATGAATTCGGACGTGGTTTTGATCTTGTAGGAACGCGGATGGGGCAGGTCGACCGCAATCTCGGCCTTGATGCGGCCGGGGCGCGCGCTCATCACGATGACTCGACTGCCCAGAAAGATCGCCTCTTCGATATCGTGGGTGACAAACAGCACGGTCTTCTGGTCGCGTTCCCAAATCCCAAGCAGCATCTCCTGCATGAGCGCGCGGGTCTGGTTGTCCAGAGCGCCGAACGGCTCATCCAGCAACAGGATCTTCGGATCGTTGGCAAGGGCACGCGCGATCGCTGTGCGCTGTTGCATGCCGCCGGAGAGCTGCTTCGGCCAATGATTCTCAAAGCCAGACAATCCGACTCGGTGGATGAACCCGTCCGCGATCTTGTGGCGATCCGCTTGAGCGATTCCGCGCTCGCGCAGGCCGAACGCGATGTTCTCCCGCACCGTCAGCCAGGGAAACAGCGTGTAGGACTGAAACACCATGCCGCGATCGGCGCCAGGCCCGATGACCTCGCAACCGTCGAGCATGACGCGTCCGCTGGTCGGCCGATCGAGCCCGGCGATGATACGAAGCAGGGTGGACTTTCCGCAGCCCGAGGGGCCAAGGATGGTGACAAAATCATTGTCGCCGACGTTGAGATCGGTCGGTTCGAGGGCCCGCGTCGGCGCATGGCCCGGCCGCGCGGGAAAGGTGCGGGAAACCTGGTCGATCTTCAGCGCCGTCATGCCAATTTCCAGGGAAACAGCCATGCGTTGAAGGCCTTGAACAGGAAGTCGGAGATCAGGCCGATGAGCCCGATAACGATGATGCCGAAGATGATCTGGCCGGTGTTGAGCAAGGCCTGGCTGTCAGTAATCATGTGGCCGATCCCCGACGACGACCCGATCAGTTCGGCGACGATGACATAGGTCCATGCCCATCCGAGAACCAGCCGAAGAATTTCTGCGATCTCGGGCGCGGAGGAGGGCAGCAGCACGCGACGGATGATGCCGCCGTCGCCGGCTCCCAGCGTGTACGCCGCTTCGACCAGATCGCGCCTCGTGCTGCCCACGGTCACGGCGACCATCAGGATGATCTGGAAGACCGCTCCGATGAAAATCACCATGAGTTTCTGCAGTTCGCCGATACCGGCCCAAAGGATCAGAAGCGGAATGAAGGCGGAGGCAGGCAGATAACGCGCGAACGAAACGAATGGTTCGAGGAAGGCTTCGATCGGCTTGTAAGCGCCCATGAGAACGCCAAGCGGCACCGCAACGAGAGCCGCCAGCACGAAGCCGCCGACGACGCGCCAGATCGTCATGCCGATATCGAACAGGAAGCCATGCCTGGTCAGCAGCTCGAAGCCTTCCTGCACCATGGTCATCGGGTTGGCGAGAAATGTCTTCGACACATAGCCGCCGAAGGTCGCCCAGGCCCATACGGCAACGAACAGCACGAAGAACGCAAGGCCATAGACCACGCGTTGCTTCGAAGTTACGGGACTTAAGGGACGCATCACGTCTGTGCTTCCAAGCGGCGCGTCGACCCGCGCCGATCCTGCTTCACAAGCTGAGAAGCGGAGCCGGCGCGGCGCGCAGCAGCCTTACTTGATGAAACTTGCGTCAAAGAGATCTTCGATCTTCGGGGCAGACTTGATGATGCCGATCTCCAGCAGCAGATCTGCCGCCTCCTTGTTGAAGGTCAGGAACTCGCCCGTGAAGAATTTCTGGTTCGCGGCTTTGTCCTGCCAGCGCAGATATTTCGCCGAGTTGCCGAATTGCTCGCCGGATTGTTTCACGTCGGCTCCCATGATCTCGTAGGCCTTCGCCTGATCTTTTGCGATCATGTCGAGGGCTTCGAAATAACTGTTGGCTAGCGCCTGCGCGGCTTTCGGATTGTCGGTCAGGAATTTCGGTGTGCAGCCGAACGTATCCATCACCATCGGGTAGTCGAGGGTGGTGGCGATGATCTTGCCCTTGTCCGGCGCAGCACGCACCGTCGAGAGGTAGGGTTCGTAGGTCATTGCCGCGTCGTTCTGTCCCGACACGAACGCTTGCGCAGCCGCGGCCGGCTCCAGGTTTACGACCGTCACGTCCTTGACCGAGAGGCCGTTCTTCCGAAGCATCCAGGCCAGTGCGAAGTAGGGTGAGGTGCCGGGCGCGGACGCCGCGATCGTCTTGCCTTTCAGATCCTTGACCGAGGCGATCTCGTTCCGCACCGCCATGCCGTCGGCGCCGAAGCTCTTGTCGAGCTGAAAGATCTGCTTGGTCAATACGCCGTTCGCATTCCACGAGATCCAGGTCTCGACGGTGGTCGCCGCACATTGAATGTCCCCGGAAGCGATGGCGAGATGCCGATCCTTCTGCGGGATTTTCCTCAGCGTCACATCGAGTCCGTTTTTCTTGAAGATGCCGGCCTGGTTCGCAAGCGTGAGCGGCGCAAAGCCTGTCCATCCCGAGAGGCCGATGCCGACCTTCACATCGTCGGCAACTGCCGGCGCGGACATCAGCAAGGCAAAAATTGCCGTGAATGCTTTAAAACTACGCATGATGCTCTTCCCTCCTACCGAAACTATGGATTACGTCCCATTGGTTCCTTCCGCGACGAACCCCTGCACCAGTCATGCTTACGCCGCGTTGCATGAATTGTGCCGTGCCAGCCATTCCTTCAGCCGCCATTGAAACGGGCTACCAGCCGGTGCGAATCCCCTGGATAGAGCAGGCGCACGGAGGTGACCGTCCGTGCGCTACGCCATGTGTACCGATCGATCACCAAGCACGGTGCGCCGATCGCAATATCCAGTTCGGCCGCAGTGCGCTCGTCGGCCACCACGGCGCTGATGGTGTGCTCGGCTTCTGTCCAGGGAACATGGTGCAACAGCCATGACCCGGGTGGCTCGGTTGTAAAGTCCGCCGCGGCAGCTTCCGGTACCGTGTCGAGATCGATCAGCCTGTCTTCGATGGCGAACGGCACATTATCGGCGCTGTGACGGCATGCGATTGCGATCACCTTGCCGGCCTTACGGACACCAAGACGTGCGCGATCGGCAGGGTTCGCGACACGACGCGAGCAATGGATGAGCTGATAGGCATAGCTGCGGCCAAGCGCGATGATCTCCGCGCGAATGTCGACTATCTTGAGCACCGCCGACAGATGCTGCGGACGACGTACGAATGTACCGGCCCGCCGCCGTCGCTCGATCAGGTCGGCTTGCGCCAGCTCCGACAGCGCCTTGTTCACGGTCATTCGCGAGCAGCGATAGCGCTCCATCAGCTCGTGCTCGAAGGGAATGCGATGACCCGGAGGCCATTCGCCGGTCAGGATCCGCCGTTCTATATCGTGTCGGATCTGCTTATAGAGCGTCCGCTTGTCCGCGGCCTGAAGCTCGTTGTGGGCGGGGAGGCTCATGCCAGGAGCCTCCGAACGGTCGCATTGAACTCTGCGCGCGCTCGCTCGCGGAGCCGATGACGTCCGCCCTCGACGACCTTGTTTCCCCCTGCCCAGACACAATCGATGGCTTCCCCGCCCGTCGCAAAAATCCAGCCGTCGAGGATGGCATCGCCGCGGCGTCCGGCCAGCGACGGATGCATGATATCGAGGGTCACGATGTCGGCGCGTGCGCTTTGCTCCATTCCCGCCCCGGTCTGCGCCAGCGCCTGTGCACCGCCCGCGAGCGCGCTGTCGAACAACGCACGGCCGGTCGAGCTGCCTGGTCCGCCGGACAGCACGTTGCGTTCGCGGTGCTTCAGGCGCTGACCATATTCAAGCTGGCGCAGTTCATCGGCAACACCGACCAGGACGTTGGAATCGGTGCCGACGCCGAAGCGGCCCCCGGCATCAGCAAACTCGCGTGCCGGGAAAATGCCGTCGCCGAGACTCGCTTCGGTAACCGGACAGAGGCCGGCGACCGCGCCGGCGCTCGCAAGCGAGGCGACTTCCGTCGGCGTTGTATGGGTCGCATGGATCAGGCACCAGCGCTGATCGACGGGCGCATGGTCAAGCAGCCACTCGACCGGCCGCTGGCCCGACCAGGCAGCACAATCCTCGACCTCCCTGACTTGCTCGGCGGCATGGATATGGATCGGCTCGCCTTGGGCCATCGGCACGATCGCAGATAGTTCGTTTGGCGTCACGGCACGCAGGCTGTGCGGGGCAATGCCGACATTGGCTCCGCGTAGAGGCCGGACGATCTTGCGCGTGGCGTCAATCAGCGCGGCAAACTGGTCGATCGAACAGATGAAACGGCGCTGGCCTGCATGCGGCGCGGTGCCACCAAAGGAGCTGTGCGCGTAGAAACTCGGCAGCAGTGTGAGGCCGATGCCTGCGCTCTCGGCGGCCTGTGCAATCCGTGTCGCCATCTCGGCGGGGTTGGCGTAGGGCGTGCCGTCACGATCGTGATGCAGATAGTGGAACTCGCCAACCCGCGTATAGCCCCGCTCGAGCATCTCGACATAAAGCAGGGTCGCAACGCTCTCGACGTCGTCCGGAGTCATCTCCAGCGCAAAGCGATACATCGTCTCGCGCCATGTCCAGAACGTATCCGCTGTGTTGCCGCGCGTCTCGGCAAGGCCCGCCATGGCGCGCTGGAACGCGTGACTGTGCAGGCTCGCTATCCCCGGAATGGCCAATTGATGCCGCTCATCCCGCGCTTCCGGCGCTACGCCGACCGTGACCTTGGCGATGATCCCATCCGTGATGACCACCTGCACGTCATCGGCCCAGCCCGACGGCAGCAGCGCGGATGCGAAATGCAGATGTGTCATGTTTCCTGCCGGCTGGACAGAACGCCGACACAATTATATGTCTAGACATATATGTCAAGCTTCCGGCACCGGGGGAAGACACATGGCCGAGCGCTTCGATCGTATCTGGCACAATGCCCGGCTCGCCACGATGCGGGAGGATCTGCCCGATCTCGGCGTTATCGAGCAAGGTCTGATCGCGGCCCGCGATGGCCGGATCGTCTATGCAGGCACGCAATCCGCTTTCCCGCATGATGCCGACGCGAGCGAGCGGATCGATTGCGCGGGCCGATGGATCACGCCCGGACTGGTGGATTGTCACACCCACCTGGTTTTCGGCGGCAACCGCGCGCATGAGTTCGAGCTGCGACTTAAGGGCGCAAGCTATGAAGAGATCGCGCGTGCCGGCGGCGGCATCGTCTCCACCGTTGCGGCGACTCGGACTGCAAGCGAGGCTGATCTTGTTGCCGGTGCGCTGCCGAGGCTCGACGCCCTGATCCGCGAGGGTGTCACGACGATCGAGATCAAGTCCGGTTACGGCCTCAACACAGAAACCGAAATGCGACAGCTTTCGGCCGCGCGTGCGCTTGGCCGCGTCCGACCGATTGCGATCCGGACGTCTTTCCTTGGCGCACATGCGCTTCCGCCTGAAGCTTCCGGAGACAAGGATCGTTACATCGATCTCGTTTGCCAACAGATGCTGCCGGCGGTAGCGCAGGCAGGGCTTGCAGACGCCGTGGATGCTTTCATGGAGGGCATCGCGTTCTCGCGCGATCAAACAGCGCGTGTGTTCGAGGCGGCGAAGGCCCTGGGTTTGCCGGTCAAGCTTCACGCCGATCAATTGTCGAATCTCGGCGGCGCATCGCTTGCCGCGGAATATTCAGCTCTGTCCGCCGATCATCTGGAACATACCGATGAGGCCGGGGCTCAAGCGATGGCGGCAGCGGGCACGGTCGCGGTCCTGCTGCCAGGCGCCTTCTATTTCATTCGCGAGACGACGAAACCACCGATCGAGCTTTTCCGCGCCCACGGAGTCAAAATGGCGCTGGCGACCGATTGCAATCCGGGCAGCTCGCCGCTGACGTCGCTTCTGCTCACGATGAACATGGGTGCGACGCTGTTCCGGATGACCGTTGCCGAATGTCTTGCCGGCGTGACGCGGGAGGGAGCGCGCGCGCTGAGCCTCTTGGGTGAAACCGGCACGCTCGAGGCCGGCAAATGGTGTGATCTCGCGATCTGGGATATCGAGCGGCCTGCCGAGCTCGTCTACCGGATCGGATTCAATCCCCCGCATAGCCGGGTGTGGAGGGGGCAATGAGCGATCCGGCCGCGCCGGTCGTCGTCACGCCCGGAAAAGTTACGCTCGACGATTTTGCGCAGGTGCTCGCAGGTGCGGCAGTCGTGCTGGAACCATCGTTCTGGGCGCGGGTCGAAGCGGCTTCTCATATCGTTGCGCAGGCTGCTGGTGCGGACATGCCGGTTTACGGCATCAACACCGGATTCGGAAAACTGGCATCGACGCGCATTGCGCCCGATCAGACGGCGCTGCTTCAGCGCAATCTCATCGTCTCCCATTGCTGCGGGGTAGGGCGCCCCTCGCCTGAGCCGATCGTCCGGCTGATGATGGCCTTGAAGATCGTCTCGCTCGGAAGAGGCGCTTCGGGTGTGCGCCGCGAAGTCGTCGAGCAATTGCAGATGATGCTGGCGCGCGGCGTCTATCCGCTTGTGCCGCAGCAGGGTTCGGTCGGCGCATCCGGCGATCTGGCGCCGCTCGCCCATATGACGGCCGTCATGATCGGGGAGGGGCAGGCAATCGTCGATGGACGGGTGGTGTCGGGTCGCGAGGCGCTTGCCGCTGCCAATCTTGCGCCGTTGACGCTCGGACCGAAGGAGGGCCTCGCCCTCATCAACGGCAGTCAGTTCTCGACGGCCTACGCGATCTCCGGCGTATTGCGGGCCCATCGCCTGGCCTGTGCCGCGCTGGTAACAGGAGCACTCTCGGTCGATGCCGCCATGGCCTCGACCGTGCCGTTTCGCCCGGAAATCCAGCAGCTGCGGGGACATGCCGGGCAGATCGCCGCGGGCGCGGCCCTGACGGCGCTGCTCGCCGGTAGCGACATCCGCCAGTCGCATCTCGAAGGCGACGAGCGCGTGCAGGATCCCTACTGCCTGCGCTGCCAGCCGCAGGTGGCCGGCGCCGCGCTCGACTTGCTTGCGCAAGCGGCTCGCACACTGACGATCGAGGCCAATGCGGTCACCGACAATCCGTTGGTATTGGTCGAGACCGGCGAGATCGTCTCGGGCGGCAACTTCCACGCCGAACCGGTGGCCTTTGCGGCGGACCAGATTGCGCTTGCGCTTTCGGAGGTTGGCGCGATCAGCGAACGACGTATCGCGACGCTGGTCGATCCCGCGCTGAATTTCGGCCTGCCGCCGTTCCTCACACCGGAGCCCGGCATCAATTCCGGATTCATGATCGCCGAAGTGACGGCGGCCGCGCTCTATGCCGAGAACAAGCAGCGCGCGTTGGCCTGCTCGATCGACTCAACCCCCACCAGCGCCAATCAGGAAGATCACGTCTCAATGGCTGCGCACGCTGCGCGCCGGCTGTCCGACATGGCGGACAATTTGGCGACGATCCTGGGCATCGAGCTGCTGGCCGCGGCGCAAGGCATCACTCTTCGCGCCCCGCATTCGACCAGTGCCCCGCTCGCAGCGGTCATTGCCGAGTTGCGCGCGCATGTGCCGGCGCTGGGCGCGGACCGCTACATGGCCGACGATCTTGCGAAGGCAACCGCGCTGGTCGAAGCCGGTGCGTTGCCGGCTGCAGCGCTCGCCGTTCTCCCGGACAATCCGTTTCCGATCCTTGTTTCGAAGCCTGCCGAAGAGGGCCATTTGTCATGAGCCGCCGAGTGGACAATGACCGTACGATCCGCGCGCCACGAGGTGGCGAGATCAGCGCCAAGAGCTGGTTGACGGAAGCGCCGCTCCGCATGCTCATGAACAATCTCGATCCGGAGGTTGCGGAACGACCAAGCGAGCTCGTCGTCTACGGGGGAATTGGTCGTGCGGCGCGCGATTGGGATAGCTTCGACCGGATCGTCGCCTCCTTGCGCAAGCTGGAGGCCGACCAGACGTTGCTGGTTCAGTCGGGCAAGCCCGTCGGAATCTTCCGCACCCATCCAGATGCGCCGCGCGTTCTGATCGCGAACTCGAACCTGGTGCCGCATTGGGCGACGCTCGATCATTTCAACGCGCTCGACCGGCAAGGCTTGATGATGTTCGGTCAAATGACGGCCGGCTCCTGGATCTATATCGGCAGCCAGGGCATCGTGCAGGGGACCTATGAGACGTTTGTCGAGGTCGGCCGACGGCACTACGGCGGCAGCCTTGCAGGCAAGTGGATCCTCACAGCGGGTCTCGGCGGGATGGGCGGCGCGCAGCCGCTCGCCGCGACCATGGCGGGCGCCTCGCTGCTTGCGGTCGAATGCCAGCCGAGCCGCATCGAGATGCGGCTGCGCACGGGATATCTCGATCGGCAGGCGAGCACGCTTGACGAAGCGCTTGCGATCATGGCGGAGAGCGCGCAGAGCCAGAAGCCAGTGTCGGTTGGTCTGCTCGGCAATGCGGCCGAGATTTTTCCGGAACTGGTGCGGCGTGGCGTGAGGCCCGACATCGTCACCGACCAGACCAGCGCGCACGATCCCATCAATGGCTACCTGCCCAAGGGATGGTCGCTTGCCGAGTGGGAGACCAGACGCGCCAGCGATCCGAAGGCGGTCGAGGCCGCGGCCAAGACCTCCATGGTCGATCACGTCAAGGCCATGCTGGATTTCCACGCGCAAGGTATTCCCACGCTCGACTATGGCAACAACATTCGCCAGATGGCGAAGGATATGGGACTGCAGAACGCGTTCGATTTTCCCGGCTTCGTCCCGGCCTATATTCGTCCGCTGTTTTGCCGCGGCGTTGGGCCGTTTCGGTGGGCAGCGCTGTCAGGAGATCCGGACGACATCTTCAGGACCGACGCCAAGGTCAAGGAGCTGATGCCCGACGACAAGCATCTGCACAACTGGCTCGACATGGCGAAAGCCCGGATCAAGTTTCAGGGGCTGCCGGCGCGGATTTGCTGGGTCGGTCTCGGCGATCGGCACCGGCTGGGTCTCGCCTTCAACGAGATGGTGGCGCGCGGCGAAGTGAAGGCGCCGATCGTGATCGGCCGCGACCATCTCGACAGCGGCTCGGTTGCAAGTCCGAACCGCGAAACCGAAGCGATGCGCGACGGGTCAGATGCGGTATCAGACTGGCCTTTGCTCAATGCTCTCCTGAATTGTGCCAGCGGCGCGACGTGGGTCTCGCTGCATCACGGCGGCGGCGTCGGCATCGGCTATTCGCAGCATGCCGGAATGGTGATCGTTGCAGACGGCACCCCGGAGGCTGCCCGCCGCATTGAACGGGTGCTGTGGAACGATCCGGCGAGCGGCGTCATGCGGCACGCGGACGCGGGCTATGAAAGCGCGATTGCATCTGCCCGTTCGAACGGCCTCGATCTGCCTAGCTTGGCGCCATAGGGCGCGCTCGGCGCTGACCACAACAATCAGCGCAAAGCCAGTTCACGTAACTCGCAAATCCGACTGCCTACACCGTAGGCGAACCGCCCGCGATGAGGCAGTGCGCGTCCGCGTCCTGCGCACGCCGAGAGGGGACTGCCACAAGATCGGTCAAAAACCACACGGCGATCATCAAAAACTGAGCAATTACTGCCTTGGCACGCCACCTGCATGACCGTTGTGACCGGTTTGTCGGTTCATGTGGAAAAGGGGAATGTCGATGCATCCGAAATTTGACCGTCGCCACTTTCTAAAAGGGGCGGCAGGAGCTGCGGTCACCGCAGGCTACATGCAGATCAATCCGGACTTTTTTATCTCGGCGGCCCACGCGCAGGCCGGGAAGACCATGAGCTTTCTGTCGGCCGAGAACATCACGGGCAATTGGGATCCGACCGCCCACACCACGCTTTCGCAGAAGAACATCGAAGGCTTCGTGATGGGCTTCCTCACCCGCACACCGATGAAGCTCGATAACCCGGGCGAGGTGGTCTATGAGCTCGCAACCGACATCAAGCTGCTCGATCCGAGCCGCCTGCAGATCAAGCTGCGCCAAGGCGTGGTCTTCCATGATGGCAAGCCGTTCAAGGCGGAGGACGTCAAGGCAACCTTCGAATACGGATCCAAGCCGGATCGCCCAGCGCAATGGTATCCCGGCCCCACGGAAACGTTGAAGATCGAGACGCCTGATGACTACACGGTGATCGTTGATACGTCGAAGGGCGGTTATCCGGCGCACCTCTTCATGTTCCTTGCGGCGTTCCTGCCGATCATGTCGGCAAAGGATATCGCCGGCGGACCCGGGGGCGTGCTCTCACAGCGGCTGAACGGCACCGGTCCCTTCAAGTTCGTCGAACAGCGCGGCAACGACACCGTGATGAAGGCGTTCGACGGCTACTTCAAGGGCAAGCCGGGCATTGCGGGCATCAACTTCACCTTTACCGGCGATTCCACGACACGCATGCTGTCGCTTATGAACGGTCAGGCGTCGATCGTCGAGCGCCTGGAGCCGGAGCAGGTGGATACGGTCAAGGGCAATCCCAACATCCGGATCAACCAGGTGGTTTCCGTCGAGAACAAGTATCTGTGGTTTCGCTGCTCGAAGCCGCCGTTCAACGATCCGCGCATCCGCCTTGCCGCCTGTCATGCGATCAACCGTGATCTCATCCTCGAAGTGCTGGGCTCCGCCGGCCATGCGTCATCCAACTTCGTGTCACCGGTCAAGTTCGGCTACATCGATCTCGAGAATTATCCGAAGTTCGACCCGAAGAAGTGTCAGGCGCTGCTCGCCGAGGCCGGCTTCCCGAACGGCAAGGGTCTGCCGCCGCTCGAATACATCACGTCCGTGGGCTTCTATCCCAAGACCAAGGAATATGGCGAGATCATCACCGCGATGCTCAACGAGCAGGGCTTCAATGTCAGCCTGACCGTGCTCGAGCCGGCCGCCTGGAATGAACGCCTCTACCATCGTCCCGGCGGTGGACCCGGTCACATGGTGGACTGTGGATGGTCGACCGGTTCACCCGAGCCCGACCTGATCCTGCGCACGCACTTTCACTCCTCGTCACATCGCATTTGCGGCATCGAGGATCCGGCGATCGATGCAAGTCTCGACAAGGAACGTAGCGCGCCGACGCTTGAGGAACGGAAGAAGATCCTTCAGACCGAGACGATGCCACTCATCGCCTCGAAGATGCCCGCGCTCTCGCTGTTCACCTCCGTGATGATTCACGCGATGCAGAAGGATTTCGAGGGCCTCTATATCTATCCGGATGGATCGATGGACGCTTCCAAGCCCGTTGCCTGACCATGAACGGCTACCGCGCGCCGCGAACAGGCGGTTGCGCGGTCCGACATGTCCTTCGCGGAGCTGAAGAATGTTCGTTCTGAATTTCCTGATGCGGCGCCTGGTCCAGGGTGTCATCATCATATTCCTTGTCTCGCTGCTGATCTTCACCTTGTTGAGGATCGTGCCGGGAGATCCCGTGCGACTGATGGCCGGCGGCATGGCTCCCGAGGCCCTGATCGAGAAGATCGCGACCGACATGGGCCTGCGAGACCCGATCATCGTGCAGTTCGGGCGCTATATGAGCAGCGTCGTTCGGGGCGATCTCGGCCAGTCCTTCGTTCGCCCCGCGAACGGCGCGGCTACCGGTGGCGCGAACTTCAACGACACGACACGCGGTGAACGGGCGAAGGTCTTAAGCCTGATTCTCGAAGCCCTGCCCATGACGTTGCAGCTTGCCGCGGTGACATTGGTGATTGCTCTCGTATTCTCCGGGATCATAGGGATTGCGGGCGGCCTGGCGGTCGGGCGATGGCCGGACAAGCTGGCGTTCTACACTTCGTCGATCTTCATATCGCTGCCGAACTTCTGGCTGGGAATCGTTCTCGCGTTGCTCTTTTCAGTCAAGCTCGGCTGGCTGCCGGCGATCGGCTATCAGGGATTTGCCTATACGATTCTTCCGGCCATCGTGCTTGCGGTCGAACTGTCGCCTGTCCTGATCCGGACGCTCGTCAGTTCCGTTTCGGCGCAGATGATGGAGCCGTACGTGGCGGTGGGGCATGTCCGTGGCCTCGGCCGCAGCCGCATCATTGCAAACCATGCCCTTCGCAATGCCTCCGTGCCGCTGCTCAATCTGCTCGGGGTACAGTTCTCGAGCCTGCTCGGCGGAGTGATCATCGTCGAATATATCTTCGACTATCCGGGCCTGGGCCTGTTGACCATCAACGCGGTGCTGCAGCGTGACTTCCCGTTGATTCAAGGGATCGCGATCGTAACCAGCGCCGTCTTCGTGCTGATCAACATCATTGTCGATCTCATTGCCACCACCGTGGATCCAAGGCTCGAATATTGAGGCTCGAATATTGATGTCTATCGCCACCGCCACCGGCGCTCCTATGGCGCACAAGCCGGTCCAACGCTCCATCGTCCGACGTATCTTCGACAAGGCCGCGTCCACGCCAGGGTTTCGCGTCGGCCTCGCGCTGTTCGTCGTCCTTGCTCTCGCAACCGCATTCTATCCAGAACTGAGCGGGATCGATCCGACCAAAATGGACGTCAAGGCCCGCCTTCTGCCGCCGCTGTTTCTGGGCGGAAACTGGAACTGGGCTCACCCGCTCGGCACGGACCAAATCGGCCGCGACATGCTTGTGCGCTCACTCGTCGGCCTCCGTTACTCCTTCCTGATCGGCGTCGCCTCCGTCATCGTCATGCTGGCGATCGGATGCGCGCTCGGCACCATTGCCGGTTATTTCGGCGGGCGAACCGATGCCATCATCATGAGGCTGACCGATGCCCAGCTATCGATCCCTATGATCATCCTCGCCATCTCCGTGCTTGGCGTCTCGCGACCGACGATCCCTGCGATCGTCCTCGTGCTCGGCGTTTCGAATTGGCCGGTCTATGCGCGCATCATGCGGAGCATCGTGATGACCGAGCGGCAGCGCGAATATGTCCGCGCCGCAAAGATCGGCGGTTCGACCGATCTTCGGATCATCCTCGCCCTGCTGCTGCCGTTGCTGCTGCCGCCGGTCCTGTTTACCTCCGTGCTCGACGTGGCACGCATGATGATCTTCGAGTCTACGCTCGGCTTCCTCGGGCTCGGCGTGCAGCCGCCGACGCCGACATTCGGCAATATCATCGCGGACGGTGCGGAAATATCTCCTGAACGCGTGGTGGATCGCGACCATGCCGGGCCTCTTCCTCGGCCTGACCCTCACCAGCATCAACCTGATCGGCGCTTCTCTCGAACGCGCACGCAATGCGATTCATGGAGGCTCCGAAGCATGACGCAGCCGCTTCTTGACCTCAGGAATCTGGCGGTCGCCGCCGGCCGCGGCGGCGCGGCCAAGGTCATTCTCGATAATGTGTCCCTGAGCCTCGCTCCCCGCGAGATCGTTGGCGTTGTGGGCGCCAGCGGTTCCGGCAAGACCGTGCTGTCCAAGGCCGTGGTCAACTGGCTCGAGCCACCGCTCACGAAGCGATCCGGCGAGGTGCTGTTCGAGGGACGTGACATCTATGCAATGCATGGCGCGGAGATGCGCCCGTTGCGCCAGCGGATATCCTATGTCGGCGCCAACCCCATGGGCGCGCTTGATCCGACGCTGCCGGTCGGTGCCCAGATCGTCGAGAAGATGAGGGCCGTCGTGCCCGACACATCGCGCCGGGAGGCCGAACGCCGCGTCATCGAACTCCTCGACGCCGTTCGCATTCCGTCCGCGCGAAACCGCTTTCACGATTATCCGTCCCAATTCTCGGGCGGCATGATGCAGCGCGCGCTGATCGTGGATGCGCTGGTGACCAATCCCGCACTTCTGGTCGCCGACAACGTCACGCAGCCGCTCGACGTGACGGTTGCCGCCCAAGTGATCCGGCTGATGAAGGAATTGACGATCAGCTTCAACACCGCCGTCCTGTTTGTCTCGTCGTCGCTGCCGGTGGCGCGCGAGGCCTGCTCGCGGATCCTGGTGATGGAGGATGGTCGCATCGTCGAGGAGCAGTCGACCGAAGACCTGATCAGCAGGCCCGTGTATCCGTATACGCGCGAGCTGGTGCGTCAGACGCCGAAGATATGGGTCGAGACTGCGGCGACACCCCGCCTCGATGACCAGCGGGAGGTGGTTCTCAGCCTGCGCGACGCCTCGCAGACCTACAAGGTCAAGAAGAAGACCGGCTTTGGCGGGGTCAACCTGGTTCGCGCCGTTCGTAATGTCACCTTCGACGTGCGCCGCGGCGACAGCTTTGCCATTGTCGGCGAGTCTGGCTGCGGAAAGTCGACCCTGATGCGGCTTCTGTCCAGGCTCGAACTGCCGAGTTCGGGACATATCCTCTGTGCGGACAAGGACATCGCAACGCTCAAGGGCAAGGCGTTACTCGAATTCCGGGGCAAGCTGCAGATGGTGCTGCAGGATCCGTTCGGCTCGCTGCCGCCGCGCACCTCGATCGGGAAGATGCTGGAGGACCCGTTGCGCACGCATGGTTGGCGCGACCGGGGAAGGATTCGCGAACGCGTCCTGAAGGTGATGGGAGAAGTGGGCTTGCCGGCCGAACTTTACGAGGAGCTCCCGCTGGGATTGAGCGCGGGACAGCGACAGCGCATCAATGTTGCCCGCGCGCTGGTGCTTGAGCCCGAAATTCTCATCATGGACGAGACGCTGTCGGCACTCGATCAAACCGAGCAGTTCAAGCTGCTCGACCTGTTCCAGAAGCTTCAGAAGGAGTACGACCTGACCTACATCTTCATCTCGCACGACCTGGCGATGGTGAGGAAGGCCTGCAACCGCGTGGCGGTGATGTATCTCGGCGAGGTCTTTGAGCTTGCCGACAATGAGCGTCTTTTCTTCGACCCGGGCCACCCGTACACGAAAGCACTTCTCAGCGCGATGCCGACTCTCGAACGGCGTCGCTATCAGCCGGAGGAGTGTCTACTGGAGGGGGAGCCGCCAAGCCCGCTCGACGTCCCCGCAGGCTGCAGCTTCCGGTCGCGCTGCCCGCAGGTCATCGACAAATGCAGCCGCCTTCATCCGAGCCTGACGGTGCGGGAGCGGCAAGACTTCGCTGCCTGTCACCTGGTGATGCCGTCGGCCGCCGCTTCCGGCGCCGTCGGAGGGATGCGCGCCGACGTGTGATGAGACGGGTCGTGAACAAGAATTCGTATCGAGAAGCGGCCGGCAGTGCCGTGACATTCGAGGAACGTCCATGAGCTTCACGGAGCATCGCCTTGAATTGATCCGCGACCTGCTGCGGCAGAAGCAGCGGGTTCACGTCAAGGACCTGGTCGATCACCTCAATGTCAGTCATGAGTCGATCCGCCGTGACCTTCGGGAACTCGAGACGCAGGGCTTTGCCCGTCGTGTCTATGGCGGTGCGGTGATCGATCGGCAGGAGAGCGATCAGCCCTTTGCCGAGCGCCTGCGCGTCGGCGCGAGGGAGAAGGCGCGGATCGGCGAGGCCGCCGCGGCTCTGGTCAAGGATGGCATGAAAATCTTCATTGACGAGGGGACGACAGCGCTTGCCTGCGTGAAGCACCTCGAGGCTCGCAAGGACCTCACGATCGTGAGCAACTCGCTCGCGGTGGCGGCGCACTTCTATTATCTATCGACGCCCAGCGTTCGCGTGCTCGGAGGACGGTTGCGCCCCGACTATCAGGCGACCTTTGGGCCCGAAACCGTGGCAGCGATGAAGGATCATTTCTTCGATCTCGCCATCATCGCGATCAGCGCCGTCCATGCCGAACGCGGCTTCATGGACTATGGCGAGGACGAAGCGATCACGCGGCGCGTTGCGCGCGCACAGGCCAAGCGGTCGGCGATCGTCGCCGACAGTTCCAAGTTCGGCCGCCTCGGTTCGATCCATACGTTTGGGCTGGGCGACGTCCAGGCGGTCATCACAGGGGGCACCCTGACCAAGGACTTCTCCAACCAGTTCCTCAAATCCAACGTGGAAATCATCTATGCCTGACCTTGCCTCCAAGCGCGCTCCCATCAAGCCGTCACGGCTTAAGGCGATGATGGACGAGTTGTCGACATTCGGCGGCGGGCCGGATGGATCCATGACGCGCCTGACGCTCTCGCAAGAGGACGGCGCGGCGCGCAACTGGCTTGGCCGTTGGTTCGCCAACAACGGCTTCATCCAGGCCGTCGACGCCATCGGCAATCAGTTCGGCAGCATGCCGCTTGCCGGCGCCAACGCGCCGGTCATCATGGTCGGCTCGCATATCGACAGCCAGCCCAATGGTGGTCGCTTCGACGGGGCTCTCGGTGTCGTCTCGGCCTGCGAGGCCGTGCTCGCCGTCTCGGAACGTCTGAAGGCGGAGAACAAGCTGTCGGCCTGCAATTTCCAAGTGGTGAACTGGACCAACGAGGAGGGCGCGCGCTTCCAGCCGAGCCTGCTCGGCAGCAGCGTATTCGCCGGGTCGACCGAACTTGAATGGGCGCTTGACCGGGCGGATGGAGACGGCGTCACCGTTCGTCAGTCCCTCGAGCAGATCGGATATGCAGGCAAGGACCAGGTGCCAATTCCGGACGCCCTCATCGAACTTCATATCGAGGGCGACAAGGCGCTGTTCGAGGCGAATGAGAAATTCGGTATCTTCACCCGCTTCTGGGGCGCTACCAAGTACCGTCTCGCTTTCCTTGGCCGGCAGGCGCATACGGGGCCGACGCCGATGGCTCAACGCAAGGACGCGCTGCTCGGCGCAGCCTATCTGATCGCCGATCTGAAGGAGATCGCCGGCGAGCACGGTCTCGACCTGCACACATCGGTTGGCCGGTTGGAGGTGTTTCCAAACTCGCCCAACACCGTTCCATCCGAAGCCGTTCTCTTCATCGAATTGCGTTCCGGCTCGCCGGAAGTTCTCGCCGAGGCTGAGCGGAAGATGAAGATCAGGATGGAAGCGGCGGCCGAGAGAGCCGGCGTGACCTATGAGATCAGGGCGATCGATCGGCGCAAGGCGGGCGGCTTTGCTCCTGGGCTGATCTCGCTCGCCGAACGAACCGCCGCAAACTACGGGGAGACGGCGCGCCATCTGGATACGATTGGTGGTCATGATGCGGTGGCAATGTCCAGCGTCTGCCCCTCGATCGTCCTGGCGGTGCGTTCGCGCGACGGCGTGATCCATCATCCGACTGAGTTCACTAGCGCCGAGGATCAGGCTTTCGGGACGCAGGTGCTGGCGGACATGCTCTATGCGATCGCCAGCGAAGGGCTGCAGGCGGCCAATCCGAAGGGGACGGTGACATGAAGCCGCTCGGAAGTGCGGAGACGGCGCTGGAGGCGCGTGCCGAGCAGGCAATCAGGAGCCTGCCGATGCTCGATGCCGCGAGCGCAACCTATGCAGCATCGGTGCCGCCGGTCGCATCGCCATCCTATCACGCGGTCGAGTCGACGTCGTTCGACGTGGCGCCTGATGGCAAGGAGGCAACGTTCTTTCTTCGGCTGGGAGCTGACGAGGTCGCCGAACTGGTCGACGACGATGTGGCGTTTGCGGCGGCGCATCGTCTTCGCAGTCTCGGTCTGTCGCCGGAGCCTATCGCGCGGGTGCGGGGCGAAAGGGCCGTGCTGTTCGCGCGGCTCGGCGAAGGCTGGCGAACCGCGAAAATCGACGACCTGATGCACGAGGGCGCGGCTGCACGTCTGATCGAGATGCAGAAGACGATTGCCGCAGGCGAGCCATTCGGACGACCCTGGTCTGTCTTCGATGGCGTCGATCGGCTTTGGCCGCTGGTTTCCGAGGCTGACAGTACACTCCCCGGCGATGTGGAATGGATGCTGGCATGGATGACGACCATGCGCGATGCGATTTCTGCGGCGGGCGTCGAACGGAAACCTGCGCACGGAGACCCTCATTCCTCCAACGTCATGCTCGGTCCGAACGACGCGATGATGTTGGTCGACTTCGACATGGCCGGCGACATCGATCCCTACTACCAGCTCGGCGTGCAGATGAACGAGCTTTACCAGTTCGAAAGCCAGATGAAGCCGCTCCTGGAGATGCACGACGGCGGCTTCAGCGAGAAGGCGTTCAACCGGTGCAGGCTCTATGCCGCTGCCGACGACTTCTATTGGGCGCTCCGCAGCCTGCTGCAAAATGCTCGGTCATCCTCTCAGGGACTGGAATTCCTCAAATATGCGGGGTGGCGATTCCTGCGCTGCCGGATGCTGCTTGGGCATCCCGGGTTTGAGGAACGGACGAGATCTCTCTAGGGAAAGCGAGACAAGGTCATGCTTGAAATCGGTGCGGCTAGGTCAGACGCAGAGCGGGCGCTTGAGGCGGCCATAGTCCAGGTGGAGGCTTGGAAGGGTAACCGCCTGTCCTATCAGCCGGTCTCCGGCGGCATCAGCAATACCAATTTCCTGGTGCGGGTCGACGGCCACCCTACCCAATACTTTGTCAAGATACCCGGGCGCGGCACCGAGATGTTCATCGATCGCAACGCGGCGCGGGCGGCCAGCAAACAGGCGGAAGCAATGAATGTCGGACCGCGGACGTTCGATTTCCTCGATCATCTTGACATTGAGGTTTCCGAATTCCTTGACGACCGGCGGGCTTCCACCCATCGCGACTTCGTCGACCCGGCGTTTCGCGCCACCGTGGTCACGATGTATCGCCGCTTGCACGAGGCGCCGCCGCTGCCGCTGACCAAGACCGTGTTCGACATGATCGAGGAGCATTATGAGCAGGTGAAGAAGCTCGGCGGCTACTGGCCCGAGGATCATGCCTGGCTCTACCGTCAGTACCAGCAGGCCCGGGCGGCTCTTGAGGCATCGGGGCTCGATCTCGTGCCCTGCTTCAATGATCCGATGCCGGGGAACTTCCTGGTCGGGGAAGACAAGTCGATCAAGCTGATCGACTTCGAATATGCATCCAACAACGAACGGCTCTATGACCTGGCAATCTGGAGCAGCGAGCACTTTTTCTCGGAGGATGTCGAGCACGAAATCATCGAGGAGTATTTCGGCCGCTATGACAAGCGACGGCACGCGCGCTTCATCGTCCACAAGGCGCTCGCCGACATCAAGTGGAGCACCTGGGCGATGGTGCAAAACCGGATCTCGACCTTGGATTTCGACTTCTACAAATACGGCATATGGAAGCACATGCGTGCGCGTTCCATCATCTACGACCCGCGCTGGCCGTCATTCCTGAAGGCGCTGTGATGGTCCAACTTGCCGTCGCGGTAGACGACGCAGACGTCTACCTTTCCTTCGCTGCCGAGCTCGCTGATATGGTCAGGCCGATCGTGCTGTCCTATTTTCGCACGCCGCTCGACGTCATCTCCAAGTCCGATGCGAGTCCGGTGACGATTGCCGATCGAACCGTCGAGCTGCGTCTCAGGGAACAGATCGAGGCGCGCTTTCCCGATCATGGCATCATCGGTGAGGAGATTGGGGTCAAGCGCGGCAACGCCTTCACCTGGATCATCGACCCGATCGACGGCACCAAGAGCTTCATCACCGGCTTCCCCTTGTTCGGCACGCTGATCTCGCTGACCCATGAGGAGCAGCCTTTCTGTGGTTTGATCGACGTCCCGGCTACCGGCGAGCGGTGGATGGCGAAGCCCGGCCTGTCGTTGTTCGGCGGCAGACTGGCCCGAACGAGCGCTTGCGAAACCCTCGCGGAGGCCCGTTTCTATACGACGTCGCCCGATATGTTCGTAAACGAGGATGCAGCGGAGTTCGAGCGACTTTCGAAATCCGCCAAGTTGCGGCGCTTCGGCGGCGACTGCTACATCTACGGTCTGCTTGCGTCGGGACATTGCGACATCGTTCTCGAAGTAGGATTGCAGCCATATGACTATATGGCCCTGGTCCCGATCGTGCAGGGCGCGGGAGGTTGCATCACCGACTGGGGGGGAAGTCCACTTTCAATTCGCTCCGACGGACGCGTGCTGGCGACCGCCACGCCGAAACTTCACGCGGAAGCGCTGGCACTCATCAACCGATAGCAAACGGTCATGCCCTACAAGACGACGATCGAGCAGACGGTCTTCAGTTTCGCCGACCTCAAGGATCTCTTGGCCAAGGCGACGCCCGAGCGGTCGGGCGACCAGCTTGCCGGCATCGCCGCGGACGGTCCGGTCGAGCGGCTTGCCGCACAAATGGCGCTTGCCGACGTGCCTCTCAAGGCGTTCCTTGCCGAGGAATTGATCCCGGCCGACAGCGACGAAGTCTCGCGCTTGATTATCGATCAACATGACCAGGCGGCTTTCGGGATCATCTCGTCGCTGACCGTCGGCGAATTCCGCGAATGGCTTCTCAAGCCGGAAACGGGCCAGCGGCAACTCGAGGCGGTGACGTTCGGCCTGACGCCCGAGATGGTGGCTGGTGTCTCCAAGATCATGCGGTTGCAGGACCTGATCTCCGTGGCCTCCAAGCGGGAGGTTGTCACCCGCTTCCGCTCGACGATCGGACTGAAGGGACGGCTCTCGACGCGCAATCAGCCAAACCATCCGACCGATGACTCCTACGGCATCGCCGCTTCCGCCATCGATGGACTTCTCATGGGATCGGGCGACGCAGTGATCGGGGTAAACCCGGCGACGGACACCGTAGAAGACTATGTGCGCATCGTTTCACTCCTGGACGAACTGCGCATGCGCCTTTCGATTCCGACGCAAACATGCTGCCTGGGCCATGTCACGACAGCCATCAAGGCAATCGCGGCGAAGGCGCCGGTGGATCTCGTGTTCCAGTCAATCGCCGGATCGCAGAAGGCCAATGACGGCTTCGGCGTCAATCTGGCGCTGCTCAAGGAGGCTCATGAGGCCGTGCGCAGCCTCGGGCGCGGCGCGATTGATGCGAACTTGATGTACTTCGAGACCGGGCAGGGCGCAGCACTTTCCGCTGAGGCGAATTTCGGAATCGATCAGCAGACCATGGAAGCGCGCGCCTATGCGGTCGCGCGCGAGTTCAAGCCGCTGCTCGTCAATACCGTGGTCGGATTCATTGGTCCGGAGTATCTCTTCAACGGCAAGCAGATCATTCGGGCCGGCCTGGAGGATCACTTCTGCGGAAAGCTGCTCGGCTTACCGATGGGCGTTGACGTCTGCTATACCAACCACGCGGATGCCGACCAGGAGGACATGGATGCGCTGCTGACGCTGCTTTGCGCGGCCAATGTCAACTTCGTCATCACCGTTCCCGGTGCTGACGATGTGATGCTGAACTACCAGTCGCTCGCGCATCACGACGCAGTCTACTGCCGCGAAATCCTGAAGCGGCCGCCGGCGCCGGAGTTCGAGCGATGGCTGGTGGATATCGGATTGACCGACGTGGGCGGCCGCCTGCTGGATGCGCCGCCGAAGCTCGCTGACTACATGGCGGATGCCAGGCTGCTCGGAGCGTGACGTGTCGAAGAATGATCTGGAAAGGGAGAGGGCAGGGTCGGTCGATTTGCGGCAGATGACGGAAGCGCGTGTGCTCCTCGGTCGATTCGGTGCCGGACTGCCGACGCGGGCGGCGCAATCGTTCCTCCTCGATCATGCGCGCGCGCGTCAGGCTGTGTGGTCTGGGGTCGATTGGGCTTTGCTCCGGGCCAACCTCGCTGATCTGAAGCTCGGAACGATCGACGTCGAAAGCGAGGCAGGGGATCGCGGCGCCTATATCCGACGACCTGATCTGGGCCGGAAACTTTCTCGGCAATCGGTGGAACGCCTGGCCGGTGTCCCGCCAGATTGCGACGTCGTGATCGTCGTGGCGGACGGATTGTCGGCCAGCGCCATCGACGTCAACGCCGTGCCGTTGGTGCGAGCGCTCGTCGAACGTCTTTCGTCACGGCGGCTTTCGATCGCGCCGCTGATTTTGGCGTCGCGCGCGCGCGTCGCGCTCGGCGATCCCGTCGCGGAGATCATTCGTGCCCGGATATCGGTCATGCTCATCGGAGAGCGGCCCGGCCTTTCGGCGGCCGATAGTCTAGGGGCTTACGTCACTTACTCGCCGAAGGTGGGTACGCCTGATTCAAGGAGAAACTGCGTCTCCAATATCCGTGGTGGCGGGCTGAGTGTCGACAGCGCGGTGGACACCGTGGTGTCGTTGGTCTTGGATATGCTGACAACAGGCATCAGCGGAGTCGGCCTCAAGGATGCTGTAGCCGGCTTGCCGAGCCGCTGATGCAGGCCGGCTTAGGCGCGCTTCTCAGAAATCCATCGGCGGCGTGGCTGGCGCATGTGCGTCCGGCTTCTTCTTTTCGGCGACGAGGGCTTCGGTCGTGACCAGAAGCGAAGCAATCGAGGCGCCATCCTGCAGCGCGGTGCGGACGACCTTTGCCGGATCGATCACGCCGGCCTTGACCAGATCCTGATATTCACCGGTCGCGGCATTGAAGCCCCAATTGTAGTCCTCGTTCTCGAGCAGCCTTGCGACCACCAGCGAACCGTCCTCGCCAGCATTTTCCACGATCTGGCGTGCCGGCGCCTGGAGCGCGCGGCGTACGATGTCGACGCCCGCCTTTTGGTCAGAGCTGGTGGTCTTGATGCCCTTGAGCGCCTTCTGCGCTCTGAGCAGCGCAACCCCGCCGCCGGGCAGGATGCCTTCCTCCACCGCTGCGCGGGTTGCATGCAGCGCATCGTCGACGCGGTCCTTGCGTTCCTTCACCTCGATCTCGGTCGCGCCACCGACGCGGATCACCGCGACGCCACCAGCGAGTTTTGCCAGGCGTTCCTGCAGCTTCTCTCGGTCGTAATCGGAGGTGGTCTCCTCGATCTGCGCCTTGATCTGCGTGATCCGGCCTTCGATGTCCTTTTTTGCGCCGCCGCCATCGACGATGGTCGTGTTCTCCTTCTCGACCACGATCTTCTTGGCGCGCCCGAGCATGTTAAGCGTGACGTTTTCGAGCTTGATGCCGAGATCTTCGGCGATCATTGTGCCGGCGGTCAGCACCGCGATGTCCTCCAGCATCGCCTTGCGCCGATCGCCAAATCCCGGTGCCTTGACGGCAGCGACCTTCAGGCCGCCACGCAGCTTGTTGACGACAAGTGTCGCCAGCGCCTCGCCCTCGACATCCTCGGCGATGATCAGAAGCGGCTTGCCCGATTGCACCACGGCTTCAAGCAGCGGCAGCAAGCTCTGCAGCACGGACAGTTTTTTCTCGTGGATCAGGATATAGGCATCCTCGAGCTCGACCCGCATCTTCTCGGCATTGGTAACAAAATAGGGCGAGACATAGCCGCGGTCGAACTGCATGCCCTCGACCACCTCGAGCTCGGTGTTGAGGCTCTTGGCCTCTTCCACCGTGATGACACCCTCATTGCCGACCTTCTTCATGGCATCAGCCAAAAACTTGCCGATCTCGGCATCGCCATTGGCGGAGATCGTGGCGACCTGGGCGATTTCCTCGTTGGCGGTGACCTTCCTGGCGTGAGTCTTCAGGTCGCGAACAATCGCATCCACCGCAAGATCGATGCCGCGCTTCAGATCCATCGGGTTCATCCCCGCGGCGACCGACTTGGCGCCTTCCTTGACGATGGCCTCCGCCAGCACGGTCGCGGTCGTGGTGCCGTCGCCTGCGATGTCGCTTGTCTTGGAGGCGACCTCGCGCACCATCTGCGCGCCCATGTTCTCGAACTTGTCCTCCAGTTCGATCTCTTTCGCGACGGTGACGCCGTCCTTGGTGATGCGCGGCGCACCGAACGGCTTGTCAAGAACGACGTTGCGCCCTTTGGGGCCGAGCGTGACCTTCACGGCGTTCGCCAGAACGTCGATGCCGCGCAGCATCTTTTCACGTGCCTCGGTTGAGAATTTGACATCCTTGGCAGCCATCGTTTTCCTCCCTCGCTTCTTGCTATGTTTCGGCTCCTCGTCGATTGCCGTATCCAGGCAGCGCTCATTTCGTTTCTCATCCACAGGAATGCTAATGGAGTGGGACTCCTGTTATCCTCGGACTTTGAACATACCGCCGCCGTTCAAAGAATCTTCTACGGAATTTGCTCCCGGCAAGATCGCTTTCAAGTCCGGTTCGTCGCGAGGGGGCATCGCCTCGTGACGCCCCACATTGGTCAGCAAGACTGACTGATAATGTTTCAGGTTCAGCAGACTTGACGACCGGAAAAATCGGCGCAGGGTCTCGCGCGAAAGCTGATAACGATGGGCGAACTATGAGGTTGTGGCCGCCACAAGCCCTATCGTTTGGGGTATTCGCTATACTGGTCAACGCCGGGATCTTGACCAGCGCCGTGCCGGTTGCGGCTTTCACGGCGCAGCAAGACGCCGCCGATCGCCAGCGGATGGTCGAGCAGATCGATGCAATGCTCGGCTCGGCCGCGCGCACGATCAGTGTGACTCGGCTCAGTCCAAGTGTGCGCGCCGCAATGATCGAGGTACCGCGACACGAGTTCGTGCCCCTCGCGCACAGGTCAGCCGCTTACAGAAACACTCCGCTCCCGATAGGCCATGGCCAGACGATCTCACAACCGGTCATCGTCGCGCTAATGACAGAACTGCTGCAACTGGCGAAGACGGATAAGGTCCTGGAGGTGGGCACCGGATCGGGCTACCAGGCGGTGATTCTGTCTGTGCTCGCGCGCGAGGTATACACGATCGAGATCGTGCCGGAGCTCGGCAAAATAGCCGGTGCCAACCTCGAACGTCTGGGCTACAGCAACGTTTCGACGAAAATCGGCGATGGCTACCATGGCTGGGCGGAGCATGCGCCCTTCGATGCCATCATCGTGACGGCGGCCCCCAACCACGTTCCACCTTTGCTGGTCGCGCAATTGAGGCCGGGTGGCCGCATGGTCATCCCGGTTGGCGGCTTCGAGCAGGAGCTTATGGTATTGGCAAAACAGGCCGACGGAACGGCCACAACGACGATCGTAGCGCCTGTCCGGTTCGTGCCTTTGGTTCGGGAGTAGCGAGGGGACAAGCGGTCTGACGCGGCTCGATATGCATCCAGTAGTCGCGGAGAAAAGCTTCATCCTGATTCGAATTTCAGCGCTTGCGCGCCATGGCCAACGCGCTTCATGCGGGCTTCGTACGCCAAACCTGCGGCGGCAAGATCCGCCAGAGCGGTTCCGACTGCCTTGAACATGGTGATGTCGTCGCGCGATCGTCGCCCGTGAACGGCTCCGCTGCAGAGTTCGGCAAGCGACGCCTTCAAGTCCTGACGTGACAGAATTCCCGCTTCGATTGGGTGGACGAGATCACCGGCCTCATGCGCCGCCTCATAGGTATCCACGAATATAGCGGAACGCTTGACTGCTTCGTCATCCGATTCCCGCATCGCCGGCGTGAAGGCGCCGATGAGATCAACATGTATGCCGGCCTGCAGCCATTCGCCCCTGATCAGGGGCGACGTTGCCAGAGTGGCCGACGTGACGATGTCCGCCGTCCTGACGGCGTGTTCAAGATCGGAGACGGCCATGGCATCCAGTCCCGTTTCGCGTAGGCGATCCACCATCCGCGAGGCGCTGTCGGCATTGACGTTCCACACGCTGATCCGGCGAATGTCGCGGACGGCCCGATAAGCTTCCGGCAAAAGGCTCGCGACCCGACCGGAGCCGAGAACAAGCAGGTTGGTCGCGTCTTCGCGCGCCAGATAGGACGCCGCGAGCGCTGACGTCGCCGCGGTTCGCCGGGCGGTAAGGACGTCACCTGCGATCGTCGCGAGTTGCGCACCGGTGCCGCTATCGAACAACAGATAAACCGATGTCAACGCCGGCATCTTGCGCGCGGCGTTGCCCGGGAATACGGCGACCAGCTTGATTCCAAGCAGGTCATCACTTTCCGATTTCTGCTGCCATGAAGGCATCAGCAATAAGGTCGCGTCCGGTTCGCCCGGAACTGGAATCGTATGATGATGTCGCGGGGGAACCGTGCAACCCCTGACAAAGGAGGTGCGCAGGTGCCGGATCAATTCATCCATCGGGAGAAGGCGCGTTGCCTCCTCTGCATCAATGGTCTGCGGCGATCGTATCTCGGTCATGGCTTTCTTGTCGCAGGAATTTGCGTCCCGGGCCTCGCGTGACGTCTGGTTTCGGGATTGCCGAACCAGGTCGACGTCGCGCTCCGGAATGACGGACAAGGGCACGGCCGGGACGCCAATGCGGTCGTCCCGGCGGGTCAGTTCGCCCGGCCCAGCGATTTGATCAGGGAAGGATTGGCGCGTGGTAGGTGAACGTTGTCATCAGGATTGCCGCAACGATCATGACGATCGGGAAATGCACGAAGAATTGTACCGAGGTGTAGCCGATCAGGTCTTTTGACTTCAACCCGAGTATGCCGAGCAGAGGAAGCATCCAGAATGGGTTGATGAAGTTCGGCAGCGTCTCCGCGATGTTGTAGACCATCACGGTCCAGCCCAAATGAGCGCCGATCTCATTGGCCGCCTTCATGATGTAAGGGGCCTCGATGATCCATTTGCCACCGGCCGACGGAATGAAGAAGCCAAGCACCGCGGAATAGACTCCGACCAGGAACGAGAAGACGGTCGAATTGGCTGACGCGTCCACGAACCAGTGCGCGATAGTGTCTGACAGCGTGGCACCGCTGCTATTTGGCACCTTGGTCAGCATCTGGGCGATGCCGGCGTAGAAAGGAAACTGCAACAGCACGCCCGAAACGCTTGGCATCGCCTTGGAAAAAGCCTCGAGCAGGCTGCGCGGACGCCAATGCAGGAGGATGCCGAGCACCAGAAACACGAAATTGTAGGTATTCAGGCCTGACAGAGTGATCAGCGGATTGCCGGATTGAAAGGTCTGCCAGAGCCAGCCCAGCGCCAGCACGACGATCAAGATCGTCAGAATGGGGCTGAACTCGAGAAAGTCGCCGGGCCGCGCCGGTTTCTTCGGCTCGATACGGTCGTCGTCCAGAGACACTCCAAGGTCCTCAGCGGTCTTGACCAGCATCGGATTTGGCGCCGTCAGGTAACAGATCACTGCCGACAGCGCGGTTACAAGCAACGTCGTGACCAGATTCTGCCACGTCAGGATCGTCTCGGAGAAGCCGATGACACCGGTGATCGGCAACAGCGAGCTCGGAATGCTGGCCGCATTGGCTTGAAGCTGGGCGGCCGATGAGGTGATGCCGAGCGTGAAACCGCAGCCCAGCCCGAGGTAGCCGGCCGCGCCGGCCGCACGATAGTCCAGCTTGATGTCTTTGCGCCGCGCGATTTCGCGCACCAACAGGCCGGAAAAAATCAGGCTGAGACCCCAGTTCAGCAGCGACAGAACGATACTGAGCACGCCGACGAAGACCACCGCGCCGCGTGCGGTGGAGGGCACGGCAGCCAGCCGCCGCAGCACCGCAGCGACAGGTGGCGACATGGCGACGACATAGCCCCCGATCGCCACCAGTGCCATTTGCATCGTGAACGGAATGAGATTCCAGAAGCCGTCGCCGAAGGCGCGGCTGACTGCAAGCGGTGAGCCGCCATGCACGATGGTGCCGAGCGCGATCACGACCACGGCAATCAGGACGAACACATAAGCATCCGGAAACCAACGCTCGGCGAAGGCGACCATATGCTGCGAGAACCTCGCAAGCAGGTTGGCTTGCATCGGCATTTTGTCCGGAAAGGAATTTCTATTCGTAGCGTCGGTCATTGCAGCCCCCATTGTCGTGTCGGTGTTGCCTTCGTTTCATCATTGCCGGTCAGAGCGCGAGCGTGAGTTCGGAGAGAGGAACGGCCTGGCAGGTCAGGCACTGGTCCGTTGCGCCATCGTCACCGCCGAGTCGTGCGACGTCGCCCTTGACGATGCGCATGGCGCAGCTCTCGCATTGCCCGACACGGCAACCGCTGGGAAGAGACAGCCCTGCCGCCTGCGCGGCATCGAGAAGGGTTCCGAGTTCGGGCGACCAGATAAAGCTCTTGTCGGTACCGACGACGTGAACGGTCTGTGGCGTCAAGGTCCGCGGCACGATTGGCGGTGATGCGAAAGCCTCCGTAAACACGTCGAAGCGCGGCATGCCCCGGTCCACCAGCCGCGCAGTCATTGATGTCGTGAAGTCTGGCGAGCCGCAAAGATAGGAAAGAGGCCTTTGCGGCAGCAGCGGGTCAATCGCCGACAGGTCCAGCCGGCCCGCATAATCATAGTCCTCCGGGCAGCGATCTTGCGCGCGCGGGGCTGAAAAGGCCGTGACGAGATCAAGCTCCGGCAGCAGCTCTGCAAGCTCTCGCAGCCGGCGCGCAAAGGGATGTTCGCCGCCGTTGCGACAACCATAGAGCAGAAGCACCTTGGCGATGCGCTCCGCCGGCCTGCGTTTCGCCAGCGCCTCAAGGTGGCTCATAAAGGGTGTAATGCCGATGCCGGCCGCGAGGAAAATGAGAGGCCGGGGTCCCGTCAGCGGTGGAGTGAAAATTCCCCTCGGTGCCTCGATCCGGACTTGATCACCGACGGTCAGACGATGGATGTGAGCGGAAAGATGGCCGGTGTCGCAGGTGAGGGCGGCATCGTCGGAACGCTGTTTCTTTATTGCGACCGACAGGATATCCTGGCCGTCATGACCGGTCAGCGAATAGGCCCGGGTCACATCGATCCCCGGCAGGCTCAGCATGACGTGTTGTCCCGGCCGGAATGCGGGAAGCGCGCCGCCGTCGAGCGGGGCGAGCTCGAGCGCGACGACATCGTCGGACTCGCTCCGAACGGCGGCGACCGAGAAAGCGCGCCGGCCGACCCAGCGGCCACGGTTCGCGATCTCGTCCTTGCGAATGTCGCAACGTATCGCACGCAGCGGCACCGAGCCGCTGACCGGATCGCGCGTGACGTCGCTCAAGCCGTCGTTCATGTTCGATGTCGGAGATTCGGCGGGGCTCGTCGCGTCGTGGCCCAGCGGTGGACAATCCTCCCACCAGCCGAACTCGGCGATGGCGACGCGATCGTCGAGAGATTCGTTCAGGCGCACGCGCAGCCGGACTTCTCCCGTTGACGTCTCGACGATCGCCCAGTCGCCATCCTCAAGACCGCGCCCCGCCGCGAGCGTTGCGTTGATCTCGATCGCGGGATCGGGCGTTTTTCTGCGAAGCGAGGCGACATGGCGGTGTGAGCTGTGCACGAACCAGCCGCTCTTGGCCGTGGTGAGCACCAGTGGGAAGCGATTGTCGCCGGTGTCCGCAAGCGGGCTTTCGGCGGGCTCGACATGGTTCGGCAGCGGCGCATAGCCATGATCGAGCATCAATTCCGAATAGATCTCGACACGGCGGGTGGGCGTGGCAAAGCCTGCGATCGTGCCGTCCGCCTGCTGCAAGGCGTATTTTTCATGACGGAAGGGCTGAGGGAAACGCATCCCCTCGGGGTGCCGGCGCAGCTCGTCGACCGTCACGCCAAGCGGCGCGAGCTGATAGTTCCAGCCGGCCTGGATATCGCCGCCGAAGAATTCGTTTGCCAGGCCCAGCCTGACGGCAAGTTCGGCCGCGATTTCATAGTCTGATTTGCACTCGCCGAGACGTGGAAGCATCTGTGGACGGAACTGTATCGTCTCGACGGCCTCCTGCGTGATCTCGAAACCGATTTTGAGGGCGTCCCGCTCCCACGGCATATTGGCCGGCAGGATGATGTCCGCATTCTCGGCCGTCGGATTCATGAACATGTCGACATGAACGTGGAAGTCGAGAGCGCGCAGCGCCTCGCGGTTGCGCGAGGAATGGCCCTGCGACACCACGAGATTCGTGCCGAAGCTCATCAACGCCCGGACCTGATAGGGCTCGCCCGTCAGAACGGCGCGACTGAAATCCCGTGCCGTGATCCATCCGCGGCTTGGAGGCCCGAGCGGCAATTCATCGATGCCGAGCGCTTTGGCCTTCTGCTCCGGCGGGAGCAAGGCATAGTCGTTGACGGCCCGCGTCGGTGGCGGCACCGGCCAGACATTGCCGCCGGGCCGGTCGCAGGCGCCGGTGAGCGCATAGAGCGTTGCGATCGCCCGCTCGGTCATCGTCGCGTTGGTGTGCTGGCCGACGCCGGTCCATGAGTGATAGGCGAGGCGCGGGCTGTTCTCGAACAGGCTGTAGAACGCAGCGATGTTGCGCTCTTCGAGCCAGGTCACCTCGGCGACGCGAGCGATCGTGTAGGGGGCAGCCTCCGTAGCCAGCAGACGGAAGGCGGTCGCCGCAGCGATCACGCGACCATCGCGCCCGGCGAGCGTCGTCCGGTCATCCAGCCTGCAGCACGTCGGATCGAGAGCCGCAAAGCGGGGATCATGGGCGCGCGCCGCTCCGGACTGATCCAGCACGACGAAGGCTTCCGGTGATTGACCGTCCCAGAGTTCGCTCGCACGAACGAAGCGGCCTGTATTGGTGTCAACCAGGAAAGGCGCATTGGTCCAGCGTGTCACGAAGCCCACATCGAACGACCTGGTCGCGATCAGATGCCGGATTGCGCCCATGGCCAAGGCCCCGTCGGCGCCGGGACGGATGCGCAGCCAGATGTCGGCCTGCTGTCCCGATCCGTTAGGTTTGGGATCGACGACCGCGACGCGTGCCCCGCGTTGTCGCGCATCGGCGATGCGTGTCGCCTGGGCAAGCCAAGTGCGGGCCGGATTGTGTCCCCACAGGACGATGGCGTCGGCGCGATCATAGTCGGGAAATCCGATGCCGCGGCCGAAAGTCAGGGCGTGGGCATAGTCCTTGTGCCAGCCGCAGATTTCGACCGCGTAGATCAGATTCGGACTGCCGAAGCACCTGATAAAGCGCTCGACCCATTCGAAGCTGTCGACCATCGGCGTGCCGCTGGGCGTGGTGACGGCGAAGGCCACGGCTTCAGCGCCGGATGCTTTGCGAATGTCACCGAGCTTCTGGACGATTTCGTCCAGAGCCTCGCCCCAGGAAATTTCGGTCCAACCCGGATCGGCAGCTTCTCGCGGCGCGGTTCGACGAAGCGGTTTGGTCAGGCGGCGCGGACTATGCACCATCTCCGGTGCGGCGCGGCCCTTCGCGCAAAGCGCTCCGCCGGTCGGATGCCCTTCCAGGCGCTCGACACTGATCAGCCGGCCATCCGCGACCACCATGGTCGAGCCGCACCGTGATCGGCAGAGCGTGCAATAGCCCGGAATCCGCTCAGCCATCGTGAATGAGAACCGTGTCACAGAGAAGTTAATATAGCGCGCTACTGTAGCGCTTTACACAGCATGATCTGTGGGCATATCCTCCGTCAAGCGCATTTATTGTGCGGCGCTGCTAAACCGGAGGGCTCTGGAACCGACGAAGCGGGAGAGGGGGATGGAGCAGAATTTGCGGGAGCAGGTGGTGCAGCAGGTGCGCGCCGAGATCATTTCCGGTCAGAGCATGCCGGGAACGATGTATTCGGTGCCGTCCCTGGCCACGAGCCTCGGCATCTCGACGACTCCCGTGCGGGAGGCGCTGCTGGAATTGACGCGTAGCGGACTGATCGAACCCATGCGCAATCGGGGCTTCAAGGTGGTCGAACCGACCTTGACCGAGCTCCGCAACCTGTTTGATCTCCGCGAAGTCCTGGAGCTCCATGCGGCGGCGATCGTTGCACGCAAGCCAAAGAAGAATCTCGAAGGGCTCAATCGCCTTGCCGATGACATCGCGCGTGCGGTGCGAACGGAAGATCTGAGGCTCTATCTCGAATCCGATCGAAGCTTTCACCGCTTGCTGACGGCGGCGGCGGACAACGCACGCCTCACTGACCTGGTGATGGGATTGCGCGACCAAATGCGACTCTACGGCATCAAGTCGCGTGCAGGTCTCGCCCGCCAAAATGAATCCACCGCGGAGCACTATCAGATCATTGAGCTTGCGATTGCCGGCAACGAGGAGGCTCTCACAAATCTTCTCAGGCATCATATCAGGGCCTGGGAGCCCATCTTTGTTGAGGCGTTATCACAGGTGGCGATTCAGCGTGAGCCGCTCGTTGCCAATCGCGGTCGTGGGCGCTAGTTGCAGCGAGTTCCACGATGCATCATTTCTGTGAAGGAATCATCGACCGGCGCAAGCACGCCCGCCTCCGTGGTCGCATAGTCACCGCCCTGGGGCGCCCACCAAAATAACGCCTTAGCGAGACACATTAGTACACGCGCTCTTTTGGCGGGATTGACTGCACCTCGTTCGAGAGAGGTTGCAGATGCACGGGTCTGTAGTCGAGCCGCGCGCGGCCATCATCATCGAGCCAGCACAGAGTGTGTTTCAACCAGTTTTCGTCGTCGCGTTTGGGGAAGTCTTCCCGCGCATGGGCACCGCGGCTTTCCTTGCGGCCGATCGCCGAACGAAAGCTGACGCTTGCCTGCGCAAGCATGTTGTCCAGTTCAAGTGTCTCGGCCAGATCCGTATTGAAGATCATCGTGTGATCGGCCACGCCAATGTCATCCCGCATCCTGGCGGTCACCGCGTTAAGCTTTGCCAGACCTTCGTCCAGCAGAGGGCCGGTGCGAAAAACGGCGCAGTGGCGTTGCATGGTCCGTTGCATGGCCAGCCTGATGTCCCCAGCGCGAGTCTTGCCCTTCGACCACCTGATGCGATCGAGACGCGCGATGGCACGGTCGGTCGCCTTGTCGGGCGCCGGTGCATGGCCCTCCAGCGGACGCAGGGTCTCGATCACTCGGTGAGCGGCCGCGCGTCCAAACACGATGATGTCGAGAAGCGAATTGGAGCCGAGGCGGTTGGCGCCATGCACCGAAACGCAGGCTGCTTCCCCGATCGCCATCAGCCCTGGGACAACCGTTTCTGGATCGCCGTGGCGTGAGGTGACGGCTTCGCCATGCAGATTGGTCGGAACTCCGCCCATGTTGTAGTGGACGGTTGGCAACACCGGTATAGGCTGGCGTGTGACGTCGACGCCTGCGAAGATTTTTGCGGTCTCGCTGATCCCCGGCAGGCGCGTGTGCAGGAGTTCCGGGTCGAGGTGCTCCAGATGTAGTTCGATATAGTCCTTGTGCGGACCGCAGCCGCGCCCTTCGTTGATCTCAATCGTCATTGCGCGGCAGACAACGTCGCGTCCGGCGAGATCCTTCGCGCTCGGCGCATAACGCTCCATGAAGCGCTCGCCTTCGGCGTTGGTGAGATAGCCACCTTCGCCGCGCGCCCCTTCCGTGATCAGGCAACCGGAGCCATAGATGCCGCTCGGGTGAAACTGCGTGAATTCCATATCCTCGAGCGGCAATCCGGCCCTCAGGGCCATCGCGTTACCGTCGCCGGTGCAGGTGTGTGCGGCAGTGCAGGAGAAGTAGACGCGGCCGTAACCACCGGTGGCCAGCACAGTGCGGTGAGCATTGAAGCGGTGGAGTGCCCCATCTTCCATGCTCCATGCCAGCAGGCCACGACAGGCGCCGTCATCATCCATCAGCAGGTCCAGCGCGAAATATTCGATGAAGAACTCCGTGCCGTGGGTCAGGCACTGCTGATAAAGCGTGTGCAGGATGGCATGGCCGGTCCGATCGGCCGCCGCACAGGTGCGCTGGGCCATCTTCTTTCCGTACCCGATGGTCTGGCCGCCAAAGGGACGTTGATAGATCCGACCATCCCCGATGCGCGAGAAGGGCACGCCATAGTGCTCCAGTTCCAGCACCGCGGGCACGGCTTCGCGGCACATGTACTCGATCGCGTCCTGATCACCGAGCCAGTCGGAGCCCTTGACCGTGTCGTACATGTGAAAGCGCCAATCGTCGCCATCGCCCATGTTTCCGAGCGACGCGGCCATGCCGCCCTGTGCGGCGACGGTGTGGCTACGTGTTGGAAAGACCTTCGTAACGCAGGCCGTCTTGAGGCCTGACGATGCCATTCCGAGCGCTGCGCGCAATCCGGCGCCTCCGGCACCGACGATCACCACGTCATAGCTGTGATCGATGATTTCGTACGCCTTAGCCATCCCGCTGTTCTCCGAGATTTGCGAACTGGCCTTTCCGAGTTCAGACGTTTCCATCGGATCGGCGAACAGAAGGCGTATCGATTTCCAACTGTTCTCGCGATGCAGCTCAATATGGCATCGAGCGGATCAAATTCCATTGGCCCAGCTATGACAATGCTCATCTCGGCAAGGAGAGATTTCGATATCGCCATCTGAGATGATACGTATCTGATTATTTGAATTTTCAAGATGGAGATTGGACCTGTATCTTCCTGCACTAGATGTTTAGGGATGCCGATGGCAAACGTCGTCGCGCATCGCTGCTCAGAGGACTTGTCTCTTCGCGCGTTTGGTCGCTGGTTGGCCAATTGCATTGGAGGTGAGAATATGAAGCTCCAAACCGTTCTATCGACCGTCGCCGCGCTTGCGATTGGCCACGGCGCCCGGGCCGCAGCCCTGCCGTCGACTTCGGCCACGATCACCTATCATCGCACGCAGGTGGATGGCGTCGGCGTCTTCTATCGCGAAGCGGGACCGAGCGACGCGCCGACGATTGTGCTGTTGCACGGCTTTCCGTCCTCCTCGCGGATGTTCGATACTTTGATTCCGCTTCTTGCCACGCGCTATCACCTGATCGCACCTGACTATCCGGGGTTCGGCCAGAGCGAGGCCCCGCCGCCTTCGCGCTACGCTTACACGTTCGACCATCTCGCTCAGACCACCAACGCCTTGCTCGAGCAGCTCAAGGTCAGCCGCTACGTCCTGTACCTGCAGGACTATGGTGGTCCGGTTGGCTATCGCATCATGATGGCTCATCCCGAGCGGGTGCGCGCGCTGGTGATCCAGAATGCGAATGCCTACAGGGAAGGGCTCGGCGCCAAATGGAGCGGCATTGCACAATATTGGGCCGATCGCGATGCGCACTCGGAGCAGGTCGACGCCTTCATCTCGCTCGAAGGCGCCAAGGTCCGTCACATTGGCAACAGCCCCAATCCCGAGCGCTACAATCCCGATACATGGACCGATGAGTATGCGTTCTTGTCCCGACCCGGGCAGCGCGAAATCCAGGCGGACCTGCTCTACGACTATCGCACGAACGTAGCCTCCTATCCCGCATGGCAGGCGTTTCTGCGCGAGCACAAGCCACCGACGCTGATCGTGTGGGGACGCTATGATCCATCCTTCATTGCGCCGGGTGCGGAGGCGTTCAGGCGCGACCTGCCGGACGCGGAGCTTCACCTGCTGGACGCCGGTCACTTCGCGCTCGACGAGAAGGTCGACGATATAGCGCGTCTCATGCTCGACTTCCTGCCCAGGCAGCCGGAATAGGCTTAGCGCGAACGATACCAGGAGCGAATGCGTCGACCGCCCATGTGTATTATTGAACAGGGCGGCCGACGATGTGTCTGTTCTAATTGAAGAAAACATTCAGGTGGGGCATAAGTCCCGGCGATTGAAGCGCTGATTGCACCCACCAATATGACCAGGCCCCGGGTTCCATCCCTTATCGCATTGAGAGCTTTTGAAGCTGTTGGCCGCACCGGCAGCATGCGTGCCGCTGGCGACGAGCTGGCGGTGAGCCATACGGTCGTGTCACGTCACATCCAGAACCTCCAGGAAAGCCTCGGCGTAACGCTTGTCCGGGCCCAAGGTCGCGGCGTCATGCTGACCGAACGAGGTGCGTTTCTCTATGAGCAGCTATCGCAAGCATTCGACATTATCGCGCGCGCGACGGTTGCGGTGCGTCCTCCGTCGCGAACCACCCTGAACATCTGGTGTATTCCCGGCATCGCCAACCGTCGTTTGCTGCAGAGGCTTCCCGAACTGACGGACCCACCAAACCGATGGGAAGTCAATCTGCAGCCGACATTGTCGCACCCCGACCTCTCGCGCGGTGAGGCGGATGCCGAGATCGTCTATGCCGACGTGATCACTACGCATCTCGATCTCGCGTCCGAGCCCTTGATCCGGCCAAGGGTCTTCCCTGTGGCGAGCCCGAGCTATCTGGCGCGTCATCCCGCCATCACGAGCCTGAAGGACTTGGCCTCGATCGCGTTGATCCACGAAGAGTCGACGGAGCAATGGGAGCGCTGGTTTCGACTGGCCGGGTTGGTCGATTTGCCGCAGCTCGGCGGTCAGCGCCTTTGGCATGCGCACCTGGCCATCGAGGCGGCGCGACTGGGGCAGGGCGTGGCGATCGCCAACGACGTCCTTGTCGAGGACGACCTCCGCAGCGGCGCGTTGGTCGAACTCCTTTCCACCTCCGTCTATATGGGAACGTACCAATTGGTCGCCTTGAAGGAGCGCTGGCGCGATCCGGCGATTGTTGCATTGCGGAATTGGTTACAAAATGTGCTGGCCGGCGCACCGAACGGTCCGACCGGTGCATGGGAGTCACCATAGCGAGATAATAAAACTGGTTGTTCGTTCGATCGCGCCAACTACGGTCCCCTCAACTTGGGGAAGTAAGAATGGCGCTAAACTCCGAACTGATGTCACGCAGGCAGTCTGCGGTGGTGCGTGGTGTTGGTCATGCCACACCGGTGTTCGCTGACCGGGCACTCAACAGCGAGCTGTGGGACGTCGAGGGGCGACGTTACGTCGATTTTGCCGGTGGTATTGCGGTTCTCAACACCGGTCATCGCCATCCGCAGGTGATCAAGGCGGTTCGCGATCAGTTGGATCGCTTTACGCACACGTGTTTCCAGGTCGCCCCCTATGACTCCTATGTTGAACTCGCGGAGCGTCTCAATGCGCTGGCGCCGATCAGCGGGCCGCTGAAGTCGATACTGCTGACAACCGGCGCCGAGGCGACCGAAAATGCGGTCAAGATCGCTCGTGCGGCAACCGGCCGCAGCGGGGTCATCGCGTTCACCGGAGGCTTTCACGGGCGCACCGCTTTTGCGTCTGTCATGACGGGGAAAGTCGTCCCTTACAAGAAGGGTGTTGTTTCCCCTCTGCCCGGCGTGTGGCATGTGCCATTCCCCATCGGTGGCAGCGAGGTCACCGTCGAAGACGCGCTGCGCTATATCGGCTTCATTTTCAAGGCCGACATCGATGCATCCCAGGTAGCCGCGATCATCATCGAGCCCGTGCAAGGCGAAGGCGGCTTCCACCAGGCTCCCCCCGAACTGATGCGTGGACTGCGCCGCATTTGCGACGAGAATGGGATCGTGCTGATCGCAGACGAAGTTCAGACCGGATTCGGTCGGACCGGAAAAATGTTCGCGATGGAGCACTACGACGTCAAGCCAGACCTTATCTGCGTCGCGAAAAGCCTTGCCGGTGGTTTGCCGCTATCGGGCGTGATCGGACGTGCCGCGATCATGGATGCGGCGGAGCCAGGCGGCCTTGGCGGCACATATGCCGGCCATCCGCTGGCATGCGCGGCTGCGCTTGCGGTCCTCGACGTGTTCGAACAAGAAAACCTTCTCACACGTGCCAATGAGATCGGCGCTCGTCTGCGCGATGCGATCGACCGCTTCGCACAGGCCAATCATCTGCTGCCGATTTCCCGGGCTCGCGGATTGGGCGCGATGATCGCCTTCGATGTACTCAAGCAGCGGGGGAGCGGCGAGCCGGACGCTGAAGCCACAAGTCAGGTCACCAGGCTGGCGCACCAGAACGGCCTGATCCTTCTTTCCTGCGGCACGACCGCGAACACGATTCGGATTTTGGTCCCGCTCACGGCATCGGATGAGATCGTGGATGAGGGGCTTTCGATCCTCGAATCCTGCCTCGTCGCGTGAACTCCACGGCCGACGAAGATCGACCAGACCAACAACGAGCATTCGGGTGAATTCAACCCTGCGAACAGGAGACGACCTTGGAAACTGAGCTCACCAAGACCAACAGTCTTGCGGAAGAATTGCGGGCTGCTGTCGATCGCAACTTCGACGACCAAGTGGCCTTCCTCACGCGCCTGGTGCAATTCCGCAGTCTCCGTGGTCAGGAGGCGCCGCTCCAGGCCTGGATGGCCGAACGCCTGGCCGAGCGCGGCTACAAGGTCGATCCCTTCAGCCTCGCCGACGTCGATCTGATGAGCCATCCAAAGGCGGCCCCGATGGATGGGATCGATCTTGCCGGATCGAGACAGGTTGTGGCGACCTATGACGGCGGCGGGAAGGGACGCAGCCTGATCATGCAGGGCCATATCGACGTGGTGCCGGAAGGCCCGGCTGATTTCTGGGAGTTTCCGCCGTTCGAGGGCGTGGTGCGCGACGGCTGGATGCATGGCCGCGGCGCCCAGGACATGAAGGCTGGCGTCTCGGCGATGATTTACGCGCTCGATGCGATCCGAGCCGCGGGCTACGCGCCGCAGGGCCGTATCCACCTGCAGACCGTCACCGAGGAAGAAAGCACCGGCAACGGCGCGCTGTCGACGTTGATGCGCGGCTATCGCGCCGAAGCGTGCCTGATCCCCGAGCCCATCGGGCACAAGCTCCTGCGCGCGCAGGTCGGCGCGATCTGGTTCCGCGTGCGGGTGCGGGGCACGCCGGCGCATGTCGCCTACTCGGAGACGGGTACCAGCGCGATTTTGTCTGCCATGCACGTGATCCGTGCGTTTCAGGACTATACGAAGCGGCTCAACGAGCAGGCCGTGGATCATCCGTGGTTCAAGGACGTCAAATCGCCAATCAAGTTCAATGTCGGCATCATCAAGGGCGGCGACTGGGCGAGCTCCACGGCGGCCTGGTGCGAGTTCGATTGCCGACTCGGCCTGCTTCCCGGCACTAGCCCGCAGGAGGCGATGCGTGGCATCGAGACGTGTCTGGCCGACGCGCAGAGCACCGACAGTTTCCTGTCGAGCAATCCGGCCGAATTGATCTGGAGTGGTTTCCAGGCAGATTCATCGGTCTTGGAGCCCGGAAGCGAAGCCGAGCAGGTGCTCGCCTTGGTGCATCAGGTGGTTTTCAACGAGCCGATGCAATTGCAGATCGGCACCGCCGTTACCGATACGCGCTACTACAAAGTCGATTACGGAATTCCGGCGCTGTGCTACGGCCATTACGGCATCGGGCCGCATGCGTTCAATGAGCGCGTCGATCTCGAAAGCGTCCGCAAGATTACGCTGAGCATCGCGCTCTTCGTCGCCAACTGGTGCGGGCTGAAGAAGCTGTAATGATCGGCGCCGCATCTGCGGGCGTCTCATCCAAAGAACCATGTGAACAGGAATGGGGGGTGTCATGGGAATGAACAGGCGTGAATTCGGCAAGTTGGGACTGGCCGCGGGAGTGGTCAGCGTCGCGGGGATCCCGCTTGGCTTGCAGCGTGCCGCGGGGCAGACGCGCGGCGGCACGCTCAACACCATTACCCATCCGGAGCCGGCCATGCTGGTCACCGCCATCAGCCAGCTTCAACCGACGCTGACGGTCGGCGGCAAGATCTACGAGAGCTTGCTGCGCTATGATTTCGACCTGAAGCCGATCCCGGGATTGGCGCAGTCCTGGACCGTCTCGCCCGACGGGCTGACCTATACGTTCAAGTTCTTCCCGAACATCACCTTCCACGACGGCAAGCCGCTGACGGCCGACGACGTCATCTTCTCGATGACCAAGATGCTGCCCGAAACCCACGCGCGGGCCCGGCCGATATTCACCCGCATCGAAAGCGCGGAAGCGCCCGATCCGTTGACGGTTGTGTTCAAGCTCAAGTCGCCGTTTTCTCCGTTCCTGGGGGCGTTCGATTGCACCACGGCGCCGATCGTGCCGAAGCACATCTACGAAGGCACCGATTTCAAGACCAACCCGGCGAATGAAAAGGCAATCGGATGCGGTCCGTTCAAGTTGAAGGAATGGGTGCGGGGATCGCACATTCACCTTGTCAAGCATGAGGGCTACTACCGCGCCGGTGAACCTCATATCGACGAGATCATCTACCGGGTCATTCCCGACGCGGCGGCGCGTTCGGTTGCGCTCGAGCAGGGAACCGTCAAGCTGACGCAGTGGAGCGACATCGAGCAATACGACGTCGCTCGCCTCGCCAAGCTGCCCCATCTCGACATGACCACGAAGGGATACGAATATTTCGCGCCGCATCTGTGGTTAGAGCTGAACAACCGCATTGCGCCGATGAACGACAAGCGCTTCCGTCAGGCGGTGATGTATGCGATCGACCGCAAAGCCCTGCTCCAGCGCGTCTACTTCGGTCTCGGCAAGGTTGCGACCGGTCCGATCTCGTCGAAGACCCGGTTCTACGAGAAGAGCGTCAAGCAGTACGAACATTCGCCGGACAAGGCCAAGGCGCTTCTCGACGAGATGGGATTGAAGCCGGGCGCGGACGGCAAGCGGATCACCGTCCCGTTCCTGGTCACGCCATCGGGCGAACTCTATCGTCGTGTCGCGGAGTTCTTACGACAATCGCTGCTGCGGGTCGGTATCGACCTGCAGTTCGAAGGTACCGACGTCGCCGGCTGGATCCAGAAGGTCAGCAACTGGGAATACTCGATGACGACGAATCTCGTCTATCAGCTCGGGGACCCCGCTGTCGGCGTATCGCGCACTTACATTTCGTCGAACATCCGCAAGGGCATCATGTTCTCCAACACGGCCGGATATTCCAATCCGGAAGCCGATCGCCTGTTCGAGGAGGCGGCGACCGCCACGTCGGATGCGAAGCGGCAGGAGCTCTATAGCGCGGTGCAGAAGATCCTGGTCGAAGATGTGCCGATCGTATGGCTGTTGGAACAGGACTTTCCGACGTTCACCGACAAGAAGCTCAAGAATGTGACCACGACCGCCATCGGCGTTCACGAAACCTTCGGCGCGGTCCGGTTCGAATGAGCGTCGTCGCCATCAACAGGTACGCAGGCCGCTTGTCGGCCTACGTGCTGGGCGCCGCCACCGGAGCGGTGAAGATCATCGGCGTGATCCTGGTCATCGCGACCTTCAACTTTATTCTCGTTCATGCGGCTCCCGGCGACCCGGCGCAGGTGATCGCCGGACAGAGCGGTGCCGCCGACGAGACATTGCTCCGCCAGATACGATCGGCTTACGGCCTGGACCAGCCGTACCTGGTGCAACTGGCGAGCTCCCTGAAGAAAACGCTGACGCTCGATCTCGGCTATTCCTATCGGCAGCAGCGGACAGTGTTGTCGCTGCTGCTCGAACGGCTACCTGCGACCTTGCTGCTCACTGGTACGGCATTCATCCTGTCTCTGGTCTTCGGCACGGCGCTCGGGACCATAGCCGGCACACGCGCGGGAAAATGGTCCGACACTTTCTTCACCATTGTCTCGCTGCTGCTCTATGCCTTGCCGGTGTTCTGGCTCGGCCTGATGCTCGTGCTGCTGTTTTCCGTGCAGCTCAATTGGCTTCCGCCATTCGGCTACGTGACGGTTGGCGTCGAGATGACGACGTGGCAGCGCATCGCGGACATCGCCTGGCACATGGTGCTGCCGACCTTGTCGCTCGCCGCTGTCTATCTCGCGATCTATGCCAGGCTGATGCGTTCCTCGATCATCGAGGTCAAACAGCAGGATTTCATCAAGACGGCGCGCGCCAAGGGCGTGACCGAGTCCCGGATCGTGATGCATCACCTGCTTCGCAACGCCATCCTGCCCGTGATCACGGTTGCCGGAATGCAGGCCGGCGGTGTGGTCGGCGGCGCTGTCGTTGTCGAGACCGTGTTCGCCTGGCCCGGCCTGGGGCGGCTGATCTATGACGCCGTGCTGCAGCGCGACTATCCGGTCATGCAGGGCATCTTCCTGGTCATGTCGATTGTCGTCATCGGGCTGAACCTGCTCACCGAGGCGGTCTATCGCATGGTCGATCCGCGCATCTCCGTACGGAGCGTGAGGTGAGGCGAGCCGTGAAGACCCTGGCATCCTTTCTTCGACATCCGGCCGGCGTCATCGGGCTGGTCATCCTGACCGGGGTCGTCGTGCTGGCCCTCGTGGCGCCGACGCTGTTTCCTGATGATCCCTGGGACATGGTGGCCGCGCCGTTTCAGCCGCCGTTCGATGGCGAGACGTGGCTCGGCTCCGATATGCTCGGTCGCGACGTCGCCGCCTGCATCGCCTATGGCGCGCGGGTCTCGCTCCTCATTGGCGTCTCCTCGACGCTTGCTGCGCTCGCGATCGGCGTCACCGTGGGAGCCGTTGCCGGCTATTTCGGCGGCCGCGTCGATGAAATCCTGATGCGCTTCGTCGAATTGTTCCAGACGATTCCTGGCTTCATTCTCGCCATCCTGCTGGTGGCGACCCTCGGGCCTTCACTGAGCAACGTGATCCTCGCGATCGGCGCGGTGAGCTGGCCTCAGCTTGCCCGGCTGACGCGCGCCGAGTTCCTGCGATTGCGGAGCAGGGAATTCGTGCAGGCCGCGGTCTGTCAGGGACAGCCGCCGGTGTCGGTCGTGTTGCGTCACATTTTGCCGAACGCCGTGTCGCCGATCATCGTGACCGGCTCGCTGATGATCGCCAGCTCGATCCTGATCGAAAGCGCGCTCAGCTTCATGGGGCTCGGTGACCCCAATCTGATGTCCTGGGGGTTCATGATCGGCGCGTCCCGTTCGGTGATGCGCCAGGCATGGTGGATGAGCGTGTTCCCCGGGATTGCCATCTTCCTCACCGTGCTGGCGATCAACCTCGTTGGCGAAGGACTGAACGATACCCTGAACCCGAGACTGTCGCGGAAGGCGCGAGGTGCATGACGGACGAACCGCTGCTTGCAATCGAAAATCTGTCTGTTGCTTTGCCGAAGGGCGGGGACCGGCAGTTCGCGGTGGAAAACGTCTCGCTTGCCGTGCGCCGCAACGAGATCGTTTGTCTGGTCGGCGAATCCGGTTCGGGTAAGTCGATCACCGCGCACGCCGTGCTCCGGCTGTTGCCGCCAGGTCTTGAGGTCGCCACAGGCGCGATCCGGTTCAAGGATATGGACCTTGCAAGGGCGGATGAGGGGGCAATGCGGGCGCTGCGAGGCGGCCCGATATCCATGATCTTCCAGGAGCCGCTCAGCGCGCTCAATCCGCTGACGCGGGTCGGTCAGCAGATCGCGGAAGCCATCAACACGCACGCCGGCGCGAAGCTGTCCCGTTCCGAAGTGGACGCGCGGGTCATCGAACTGATCGCGGCGGTCGGCTTGCCTGACCCGCCGGCGCTCGCGCGCAGCTATCCGTTCCAGCTCTCCGGCGGTCAGCGCCAACGCATCATGATCGCGATCGCGATGGCCAATGAGCCGGCACTCCTGCTCGCCGACGAGCCGACGACCGCGCTCGACGTGACCACGCAAAAGCAAATCCTCGGGCTAGTCCGGCGGTTGCAGACCGAGCGAGGAATGGGCGTCCTGTTCATCACGCACGACTTTGGCGTTGTCGCCGACATCGCTGACCGCGTCGTTGTCATGCGCAACGGGTGTGTTGTCGAGCAGGGCACGGTCGATGAGGTGCTCCGTGCTCCGAAGAATGACTACACCAAGGCACTCATTGCGGCAGTGCCGGGCGGTCGGCCCGCCGCGATGCGCAGCCACGCTCTGGGGAGCGATCCGTTGTTGGAGGCCCGCGGTCTCAACAAGATGTTCACGTCCCGTCAGGGCGCTTTCAAGCCGATGCGACGGGTGTCGGCCGTGCAAGACGTCGCGCTTACGTTGCGACCACGCGAGACGGTTGCCGTCGTCGGTGAGTCCGGATCGGGCAAATCGACGCTCGCGCGCATGATCATGCGGCTGATCGAGCCCGACACCGGCACGATCGATTTCGATGGGGTGGACTTTCTCAAATTGAAAGGCGTGCAGTTGCGCGCGATCCGCCGCAAGGTGCAGATCGTCTTTCAGGATCCGTTTGCGGCTCTCGATCCACGGCAGAAGGTCGGCGAGGCCATCGCGCGTGGACCAATGACCTATGGAACGCCGCCGATCGAGGCGATTGCGGAGGCAAAGCGACTGTTGGCACGAGTCGGGCTGAAGGAGAGCGCATATGAACGCTATCCTCATGAGTTCTCCGGCGGGCAACGCCAGCGCATCTGTATCGCGCGCGCCATCGCGTTGAAGCCGCTGGTGCTGGTCGCGGACGAGGCCGTTTCGGCGCTCGACGTCTCGGTGCAACAGCACATCCTGGAATTGCTGGCCGAGCTGCGCGAGGAAATGAACCTGGCCATGCTGTTCATCACACACGACCTGCGCGTCGCATCGGAGATCGCCGACAGGATCGTCGTGATGCGGCGCGGCGAGATCGTCGAGCAGGGTGAGACGCAATCGGTATTTGGGGCGCCGCAGCACGCTTACACCCGCGAATTGCTTGAGGCCATCCCGGGGCGCTCGTTGTTCGGTCGACCGCACGAGCCATCCGTCAATGTGCGTTTCGCTTAGGCACTAGTGTAGCCTTGCGGAGAGCAAACTGAAATACGGGGCGCAATGACATGAGAACTGGTGCGGATCATCTCTGCGACGCGCTGCTCGCGCTTGGCGTCGATACCTGCTTCGCCAATCCGGGGACGTCGGAGATGCACTTTGTCGCCGCGCTCGATCGTCGGCGGGACATGCGATGTGTGCTTGGCCTGTTCGAGGGCGTCGTCACCGGAGCTGCCGATGGCTATGGCCGGATGATGGACCGGCCCGCGGCGACCCTTCTGCATCTCGGCCCCGGTCTGGCGAACGGGCTCGCCAATCTCCACAACGCCAGGCGCGCCGGCACGCCGATCATCAACATCGTCGGCGAGCATTCGACCGCGCATCTTCCGCTCGACGCGCCGCTGACGAGCGACATCGAAACGCTCGCCCGGCCGATGTCCGCGTTCGTGCGTCGGATCGGCAGTGCCACCTCGATCGAGCAGGATGTCACTGATGCCTGGGACGCGAGCCTGGCAAACGGCATCGCCACGCTGATCCTGCCGGCGGACATGGCCTGGTCGGAACGGTCCGCCGCGGCTCCGCTCGCCAGGCGTTCGCAGCCGCCCAGGCGCGAAGTCGATCCGGACAAATTCAAGGCGGTCGTCGATCGGCTGCGCAGCGGTTGCAAGGCGGCGCTGATCCTGTCGGGACAGGCCTTGCGCGCCGATGCGCTCGCGGATGCCGAGAGGATCTGCGCCAGGACCGGCGCGCGGCTGTTTGCGCAGGGCGTCAACGGGCGCATCGAGCGGGGGCGTGGTCGGGCACCGATCGAGAAGATATCCTTTGCCTGGGAGCAGGGTCGCGCCGCATTGGCGGGCATCGACATGATCGTGCTGATCGGTGCCAAGGAGCCGGTCACATTCTTTGGCTACCCGACGCAGTCCGGTCGTCTCGCGCCTGAGGGGTGCAGCGTGGTCGAACTCGGCGGGCTCGGTCACGATCTGAAGGGAATTCTCGCCCATCTTGCGGAAGCTGTCGGCCCCAGGTCGGCGGCAGGTTTGCAGACGAGCCATCTGGCAGCAGCCGAGGTGTCGCTCCAAGCCGACGCTCCGCTGACCGCCGAAATGATCAATAGCGTGGTTGCCGCGAAACTGCCCGAGAACGCGATCGTGTGCGACGAGGCGATCACGTCCGCCGGATTCTACGAGCTGTCCTACAATGCGCCCGTGCATGATTATCTGCAGATCACGGGTGGCGCTATCGGCATCGGAATGCCGATGGCGGCAGGAGCTGCGATCGCCTGTCCGGGGCGCAAGGTGGTGTCGCTTCAGGCTGACGGCAGCGGCCTCTACACGCTTCAGGGGCTCTGGACGCAAGCGCGCGAGAAACTCGATATTGTGACCATCATCTTTGCCAATCGCGGCTATGCGATCCTCCACGGGGAAATGCGCAAGGTTGGCGTCGCGAGCCCGGGCCAGAATGCCCGCCGGATGCTCGACATCGAGGATCCCGAGATCGATTGGGTCAAGCTTGCCGGCGGCATGGGTGTAGCGGCGGAACGCGTGACGACCGTTCAGCGTTTCGCAGAAGTGTTCGACGCTGCGCTTCGGCAGCGCGGGCCGTTCGTCATCGAGGCGTCGTTGCTGTAGCCTCGCAGGGCGATGTTCTAGAGACGGGCAACGGCAGATGACGAATTCCAACGCGACCGATCGTGACCAGGGCTTCGCGACGCACAGTGCGCATTGGGGAGCATTTTCCGCGCGCTGGGACGGTCAGGATATCTCGATCCTGCCGTACGGCGGCGATCCGGCGCCATCGCCGATCCTCGGCAATTTCAAAGGCGCCCTGCGCCACAAGGCGCGTATCCTGAAGCCGATGATCCGCCGCAACTGGCTCGAGCATGGGCCAGGCCCGCAGCGGCGCGAAATCGGCGACGATTTTGTCGAATGCGGATGGGACACTGCGCTCGATCTGCTCGCCGGCGAACTCGCGCGCGTTCGCGACAATTTCGGCCCGAAGGCGATCTATGGAGGCTCGTACGGCTGGGCCAGCGCGGGACGCTTTCATCACGCGCAGAGCCAGATCCACCGCTTCCTCAACCTCGTGTGTGGCGGCTATGTGCGTTCGGTCAACAGCTACAGCGCGGGCGCGTCGGCGGTGATTCTGCCGCATGTGATGGGGCCGTTCGAAGCGCTTTCGCGGCGCAATGTGACCTGGGATCAGGTGCGCAACCATACCGATGTCGTGCTGGCGTTCGGCGGCATGGCGATCAAGAACTCGATGATCGCCAGCGGCGGGCTGAGCCGTCACGTCGAGCCCGACGCCATGCGCGAGGCGGTCGAGCGTGGCACGCGGTTCATCTCGATCAGCCCATTGCGAGATGATTTCCCGCCCGAGGCCAAAGCCGAGTGGATTCCGATTCGTCCGGGCACCGACGTCGCCGTGATGCTCGCGATGGCGCACACCTTGCTGCTCGACGACCTGTGCGACCGTGCCTTTGTTGATCGCTACACGACGGGCTTCGACGTGTTCGAGCGTTACTTGCGTGGCGACGGCGACGGACAGCCCAAGCATGCAGATTGGGCGGCCTCGATCAGCGGAATTGCGGCCGACCGGATCAGGGACATCGCCCGCTCGCTTGTGCATGGCCGCAGCCTCATTGCCGTGGCCCATGCGTTACAGCGCGCGCAGTATGGCGAGCAGCCGGTGTGGGCCGCCGCGGCACTTGCGGCAATGGTCGGCCAGATCGGTCTGCCCGGCGGCGGCTACAATTATGCGCTCGGTGCGATGGGGCACACCGGCCGCCGGGTCAACGCCGTGCCGATTCCGACGATGCCGCAAGGAACCAACCCGGTTCGCGAATTCATTCCGGTGGCGCGGATTTCCGACATGCTGCTGAATCCGGGCGCATCATTCGCGTACAATGGCAGCGAGTTACACTATCCCGATATCAAGCTCGTCTATTGGGCTGGCGGCAATCCGTTCCATCATCATCAGGACATCCATCGTCTGCGTCAGGCATTTGCGCGCCCTGACACGCTCGTGGTCCACGAACTCGCCTGGACCGCAATGGCACGGTCCGCTGACATTGTGCTGCCTGCGACGATGACGCTGGAGCGCGACGATATCGGCGCCGCGGCGACCGATCCGCGATTGATCGCGATGCGCCAGGTCGCCCCTCCCATCGGTGAAGCGCGCGACGACTTCGCAATTCTCCGCGATCTCGCGGAGCGGCTCGGCGCCGCAAAAGTCTTTGCCGAAGGACGCGATGCCGCGCAATGGATGCGCCATCTGTATGAGCCGACGCGGCGTGCCCTGGCCGAGCGCGGCTGGGAGGCGCCTGATTTCGAGGAGTTCTGGGAACGCGGCGAACTGGCGCTTCCGTCGGAACCGGACGACGGCGGTATCCTGCGCCGTTTTCGAACGACGCCAGAAGAAAATCCGCTGCCGACGCCCAGCGGCAGGATCGAGATATTCTCGAAGACGGTTGCCGGCTACGGCTATGACGATTGCCCGGGCCACCCCACCTGGCTTGCCTCTACCGAGCAGCCGGACGCGGCAGCCCCATTGTGGCTGGTCGCCAATCAGCCGGCGACGCGACTTCACGGTCAGCTCGATTTCGGTGCGTACAGCCAGTCAAGAAAGATCGAGGGCAGGGAAGTCGCACGGATGCATCCGGACGACGCGATGCCGCGCGGGATCGTCGACGGCGACATCATCAGGATCTTCAATGTGCGTGGCGCCTGCCTCGCAGCGGTGCAGGTGACCGAGGACGTGATGCGGGGCGTCGTCAACTTGCCGACTGGCGCCTGGTACGATCCTGCCCCGGGCGACGCCCTGAATCCCCTTTGCCTCCATGGCAACCCTAATGTGCTGACGCGCGACGTCGGCACGTCACGATTGGCTCAAGGCTGCTGCGGACAAATCACCGTGGTCGATTGCGAGAAGTTCGCAGGAACGGCTCCGGCCGTCCGAGCCTATGAGCCGCCGATCGCCGTGAAATCTTTCTGAGCTATTCCGCCATCCTGCATTTGGACAGAACTCAACCGCGTCCTCCCAGAAAGGCGTCCGAGACAGCGGGATCTTCGATCATCTTCTGCGCCGGGCCGGACGCCACCATGCGGCCGGTCTCAAGCAGGTACGCCCGATCCGCCACCTTCAACGTTTGACGCGCCTTTTGTTCGACCAACAGCACGGACAATCCTTCGGCGCGCGTCTCGGCAATGACGCCGAAAAGGTAAGCCGTGGCTTGGGGGGCAAGGCCGAGCGATGGTTCATCCAGGAGCAGCAGCCGGGGTTTCGATAGCAGCGCGCGCGCCGTCGCCAGCAGCTGCTGCTCGCCGCCGCTGAGCAGGCTGGCGGCGTTGTGTCGCCGCTGCCCCAGGATCGGGAAGCGCTCCTGCATGCGCTTGAGGTCCGCGATCGCCTGGCTCTTGTCCGCGCGGGTGTAGATCCCCATCGCCAGGTTTTCCTCGACCGTCATGCGTCCGAGGATGCCGCGCCCTTCGGGCACCAGCACGATGCCGCGGCGAACGTTGCGTTCGGCGTCGTTCGGCCTGAGCTTTTGGCCTTGGTAGACGATCTCGCCCTGGAAGGGCAGCAGGCCGGCGATCGCCCGGGCGATCGTGCTCTTGCCCGCGCCATTGGCTCCGAGCAGCGCGACGATCTCGCCTTCAGCGACGTCGATGTCCACGCCGCGCACCGCGGCGATGGCGCCATATCGAACCTTGAGCCCCCGTGCCGAGAGTATCATTCGTCCTTACCGAGATAGGCGTCGAGGACGCGAGGATTCGTTCGGACTTCGCTTGGCGTGCCTTCCGCAATCAGCACGCCGAAATCGAGCACATAGAGATAATCGCATAGTTGCATCACGAAGTTCATGTCGTGCTCGATGAGAAGGATCGTCAATCCGGTTGCGCGAAGCTTCAGCATCAGTTGCCGGACTTCTTCCGCTTCGTCATGGTTCATGCCGGCCACGGGCTCATCGAGCAGCAATAGTTTCGGCCGCGCGGTGAGAGCGCGCGCCATCTCCACCCGGCGCTGCAATCCATAGGGCAGCGATTTGGCGGGGCGGTCACGCAGGCCGGTCAAGCCGAAGAACTCCATCACCTCCTCGGCGCGCACCTGGGCGGCTGGATCACCCCAGCCCACCGGCAGCAATCGGCGCCACCAGGACTCGCCGTGCGGCTGCGCCACAAGCAGATGCTCCCAGACCGTCATGCTGGGGAAGAGGCGGATGTTCTGGAAAGTTCGCGCAATGCCCTCGCGCGCGATCCTGTGCGGAGGCAGGCCGTTCAGCGCCGTGCCGTTCAGGCGGACGGTTCCAGCATCGGCGCGATAGGCACCGGTGATGACGTTGAAGAGCGTCGTCTTGCCGGCCCCGTTGGGACCGATGATACCGACGATCTTGCCCTCAGGCACGCCGCTGGTCACAGCGGAAAGCGCGTGGATGCCGCCGAAGCTTTTCGTGACCTCGGCAAGTTGAAGGAGCGGCGCGCTCATGATGCCGCCTTCCTGAACGTAAGCCCACGCAGCAGCGTGCGGTCGACGATGCCCTGGCGACGCACCAGGAGCACCAGGATCAGCAGCGTGCCGAAGGCGGCGAGGCGCCAGTCCGCGATCGGCCGCAGGAATTCGGGCAGGAAGACCAGCAATATCGCGCCGATCAGGGAGCCTAGCCCGAGCGTGGAGCCACCAAGGATGGTCGCGAGCACGAAGTCGATCGAGCGCTCAAAGCCGAAATTGGCGGGTTCGATATAGACGTGATGATGCGCAAACAGCCCTCCCGAGATCGCGGCAACAGCCGCGCCGATCCCGAATGCACTCACCTTGATTGCGACGCTGTTTAGTCCGACCAGTCCCGCCGCGGTTTCGTCGTCGTGTACGGCCTGCATCTCGAGCCATACGCGCGAGCGCTCGACGAGGATCAGGACGACAAGGATGCTGCCGGACCACGCCCAGATATACCCGACCGAAATGTGCGCCATGCCGTGAAAGCCGCCGGAGCCGCCCATCGCCGGGAAGTTGATGAAGAAGCTGCGGATCATCTCGCCGAAGCCGAGCGTGGCCATCGCAAGATAGATGCCCTTCAGCCGAAGCGCCGGGAAGCCCACGATCACGCCGATGATGCCGGCCGCGATCGCCGAGACGATCAACGCCGGCGTGACCGGCATGCCGACTTCGACCGTGAGGTAAGAACTCAGATAGGCGCCGATCGCCATGAAGGCGGCATTGCCGAGCGACAATTGGCCGGTGGCGAGAATGATGTAGACGCTGAGCGCACCGAGCAGCAGGATGCCGGCTTCAGCGAACAGGCTGGCGTAATAGGTCGACATCACACGCGCTGGCCCTGGTCGGAACGCGCGCCGCCGAGCAGGCCCTGCGGGCGCAGCAAGAGGATCAGAATCATGAAGCCGTAGACGACGAAGTCGCGGACCTGCGAGCCGCCATAGGCCACCGTCAGCACCTCGACGACGCCGATCAGGGGACCTGCGAGCAGCGCGCCCCAGATGTTGGTGGTGCCCCCGATCACCATCACAGCGACCGCCTTCAACCCGATTTCGACGCCAAGATATGGCGTGATGGCGCCGTAATGCAGCGCGATCAGGACGCCGGCAACGCCGGCAAGCGCGCCCGAGAGCGCGAAGGCAAACAAGGTCAGCCGGTCCGCCGAAACGCCGAGCAGGCGCGACACTTCGCGGTTCTCGGCGACCGCCCGCAGCGCCCGGCCAATGGTCGTTCGCTGCACGGTGTAGGCGACCACCATCACCAGCATGATGGTGGCGCCCACCACGATCAACTGCATCTGGCCGATGTTGACCGGGCCGAGCGTGTACTGCCGCCCCAGATATTCGTCAGGCAGTTGCAGCGGGTCGGAGCCCCAGAAGTTGGTCGCGACGTTCTGCAGGATGATCGAGAAACCGAGCGTGCTCAGCATCGGGGTGACGACAGGGGTGCCGCGCAGCGGCTGATACCCGATCTTCTCGATCAGCATGGCGGCGACGGCAGCGCCCGCCATGCCGCCGAGCACGGCGACCGGAAGGGGAAAGTTCGCGGCGATCAGCGTGAATCCGAAATAGCCGCCGATCATGAAGAGTTCGGCGATCGCCAGATTGAGAATGCCGAGAATTCCCATCACGATGGAGAACGACAGCGCCAGCAGCGTGTAGATCGCTCCTAGCGTGAGGCCGTTCACGAGTTGCTGCCACAGCATGGAGTTTTCAGTCAGTCAATTTGATGCGCGTTGAGGAGAGTGGCCGGGCGAACCCGGCCACCGAATGACATCTGCGTCGATCAGCAACCGGCGTGGTTGGGTGCGGAACTGCAGCCCCGGACCTTGGTGTCCCAGGCGCCGTTCTGCCCCTGCAGCACGTAGAACGCCTTGATCGCGTCGCCGTCGTCATTGAAGCCGATCGGGCCGCCGAGACCCTGGAAGCCTTCCAGCTTGGCGAGATGGTCGCGGATCTTGGCGCGGTCGGCCTCGACATCCGCAGGCTTGCCGGTCACGCCGGATTTCTTGATCGCATCGATGTACATGCTGACGATCTCGTAGATGTTGGCGTCATACATGCTCGGTTCGATCTCGGCCGGCAGACCGCTCTCCTTGCGCAGGAGCGGCTGCAGATTGGCGACAAACTTCTCGGCCGCTTCGCCTTTCATGGTGGCGAAGAAGGTCGCCGGCGCGACGATCGGGATTTCCGGCGCGGCCTTGAGGATCGCAGACGAGATCAGTTGGGTGGCGCCGACCACCGGCTTGATCAGGCCCTGGCGCTTCATCTCGCGCAGCACCGTGATAGCCTGGCTATAGTCCGCGCTGACGACCACACCGTCCGGGTTCAGCGATTTCAGCTTGGTGACCTGGGCACTGACGTCGAGATCGCCGGTGTTGAACGACAGCGGATCGGATTCGTTGACGATGGTGATCTCGTTCGCCTTCAGCACGGCGGGCATGATCGCCTTGCCGACCGTGGCCGCGGTGGCGTCCTTGGCATCGAAGATGATGCCGACGGTCTTGATGCTGAACGCCTTCTTGAAATAGGGCACCGTCGTCTTGGCAAGCACGCCTTCGTCGATCGTGTTGCGGAACGCCCACGGCCGGTTCAGCTTGGCCACTCCCGGCTTCGAGGAGGCCTGCGAGGTTGCGACCACCTTCATCTCGTTGGCGACCGGGAACGTCACTTCGGCGGCGCTGCTGGTCAGCGGGCCTGCGACCGCGAGGACCTTTTCGTCGCCCGCCAGCTTGCGCAGCGAGCTTGCCGCCTGCGCCGGCTTGGCGCCGTCGTCGAGAATGGTGATCTTCAGCTTGGCGCCGTTGATACCGCCGGCATCATTGGTCTGCTTCTCCAGCATCTTCAGCGTGACGCTGTTGCTGCGGCCCCATTCGGCGAACGGACCACTGCTCGGCACGATCGCACCGAGCGCGATCTCCTGAGCTTGCGCCAGCGCGCTGCCTGCGCCCAGCGAGACCACGGCGAGAGCGGCGAGGGTGCCTAGCAGCCGCGACGGGTTCGGTTTGACCTTCAACATCGAGTTCTTTCCGTTGCTGTTAACCATGGCTGCCTTTGACCGCAGCCGATCTCGGAGGCATGCAATGCACGCGGCGTGCCAGCGGCCCCGCGGCGTCGCCAATGTTCCAACAGATCTGGCTTTTTGACAAACGATAATTTGAGAGCTTTGCAGATTAGTTCTCTTTAGAAGCTATTTTTTCGGCACCGCGGTGAAGTTTGCGGCAACCTGTCGCGCCTTGCCGGTCTTCCGCGGCGGCTTCGAGGCGGACTTGCGCGACGGCGCAGGGATAGGCTGGACGTTGGTTTCAGCCAGGTAGCGCTGCAGCGCGATAGCGCGGTCGCTCGACTCGACCAGGCGCTGTACCAGGTCGAGCAACAGCTCGAACTCCCGCGCGCTCAGGCAGCCGAATTCCACGTCGTTGACCTGCATTTGCGTCGGCGCCAGCCGTTCGAGCAATTCGGCGCCCCGCGGCGTGACGCTGAGCGAGAGCCGCCGGCGATCGCCCTGATGGGCCGCCTTTTCGATCAAGCCCTTGCTTTCCAGCTTGTTGGTCACGGTGGTCACGAAGGCGCCGCTGAGATGGAGGTGATCGGCGACGGTCTTGACGTGCACGTCGCCCTGCAAGGCCAGATGCCGGATCGCGATTAGCGTCGTGTATTCAATTCCGGGAAGACCGATGACGGCGGCATGGCCGTCGCGCAGGGTTTGATGCCGGACCAGGAATCCGAACAGGCTGTGCACCAGTCGGCGAAACTGCTGGTCGGAGCCGTCTACGAGCAGCTCGGGGCGGGAGGTCGTGAGCGCAGCGCGATGGGCGGTGCGTCCGGCGCCGGGTTTGGTGGTGATGGCGCGCGCTGTTTTAGCCAAGGGATCATCTCATTGATTGGGTTCGTCGCGAGATTGAACGCTCCTAATAGCAATTGCAATGCTTGTGTCCGAATGGGCACAGCGTTTATTGCCGCCTTGACATTCGGTTCATAATAGCTTCGGATATTAGCTATCTAATCCTACGCCGGGCTGGCGGGAAGCGCCATCTGTTCGGTGTTCTTTTTTGGGGATCGCGATGGGCGAGGCATCATCCGGGGCGGCTGCGGGCGGTTTGGTCAAGAACGGCGCCGAGCACATCGCAAGCGTGCGCGACGGCAGGGCGGTCTTTCTCGACGGCGAGCGTGTCGCCGATGTCTCGACGCATCCTGCCTATCGTCATGCCGTCGAGTCGGCCGGTGTGCTGTATGACTACCAGGCGCATTCCGACAATCTGGAGCGCATGACCTTTGACGTCGGCGGCGGCCGGCGCATCAACCGCGCCTGGCAACTCCCCAGGAGCCACGCAGATCTGGTCGAGCGTCGAAAGGCGCTGGTGGAGTGGGCCGAATTGTCGTGCGGCTACCTCGGCCGGTCGCCCGATCACGTGGCGTCTTCGATGTCCGGCATGATGATGGGGATCGAGGTCTTCGAGAACTATGATGTGAAGCGCGCCCAGGCGTTTCGGGACTGGTACGACTACGCCAGCAAGAACGATCTGTTTCTCACCTATGTCATCAACAACGTGCAGGGCGACCGCTCCAAGGCATTTGGCAGCCAGGGCAAGGGCGCCGAGGACATGGTGGCACGCATCGTCGACGAGGATGCCTCCGGCATCACCATTCGCGGCGCCAAGCTGTTTGCCACCAGCGCGATCATGGCCAATGAGCTGTTTGTCGGCTCCGGCCAGCCGCTCCGGCCGGGTGAGGAGCATCTGGCCTTCTCCTGCGCGCTGCCGATGGGCGCCAAAGGATTGAAAATGCTGTCGCGAAAGTCGTTCGAGGCGCACGCGGTCAGCGAATACGACAATCCGCTGGCCTATCGCTACGACGAGAACGACGCCCTGGTGTTTTTCGACGACGTCAAGGTGCCGTGGGAGCGCGTTTTCCTGCTGCGCAACACCGACATGTGCCGGGCGCAACTGCACGATACGCCGGCCCACATCTATCAGAACTATCAGGCGCAGATCCGGCTTTCGGTCAAGCTGCGGTTCCTGGTCGGCCTGGCGCGCGGCATCGCGCAGACGATCGGCACCATCAATTTCCCGCCGGTGGTCGACACGCTCGGCAAGCTGGCGTCGCAGGCGGCGCTGATCGAGGGCATGGTGTTCGGCATGGAAGCCGGCGGGCGCCATGCGCGGCGAATATTTTCTGCCCAACAAGCATCTGCTTTATGCAGCGCAAGTCCAGTCGCAGGAGATGTATCCGCAGATCATCAGCACGATCCGTGAACTGGCCGGCGGGGCGCTGTTGATGCTGCCGTCATCGGTGCGGGATTTCGCCAATCCGGAACTGGCCGACATCATTTCGCTCACCCAGATCTCGCCGGCGATGAGCGGCGAGCAGCGGGTCAAGATGCTGAAAATGACCTGGGATGCGGTCGGCTCGGAATTCGCCTCACGCCATCTGCAATACGAGATGTTCTACGCCGGTGCGCAGTTCGTCACCCGCGGCCACAGCTATCGCACCTATGACTGGGATCGCGCCTCCGGCCTCGCCGACAGATTGGCGAGCAAGTACCGATTGCCGGATTTCAAGAACTAGAGCAATCGGCTATCAGATTGAAAGGCAGACCCGGCGAAGGTGCGCTCCCTCTCCCGCTTGCGGGAGAGGGCTGGGGTGAGGGTGTCTCCGCATTGGGACTCCCCGAGTGGAGAGAGCCCTCACCCGGCGCTACGCGCCGACCTCTCCCGCAAGCGGGAGAGGTGAAGATTCAGTCTGATCGGATTATGCATCTAATGCGCGGCGCCTGAGAAGTCGCGGGGCAGGCGGTTTTCCGCGACGCGGACGTTGCGGATGCCGGCCGGCGTGTTGCGGCTGCGACCGACAAAGCGCGGAACGCCTGCCGTCAACACGGCCGACACCGCCGGGACGTCGCCATTGCGCAATGCTGACAGGGCGTCATCCTGCGAGCCGCCGGCGCAGGCGTCGATGAGCAGCACGTCGGCTTCCTTGCCGGGCTGCAGCAGGCCGGTGTTCAGCCGATAGACGCGCGCGTTGTTGCCGGTCGCCGCGGCAATCGCCTGCTCCGGGGGCATGCCGCCAAGGCTCGCGAGGTGGCTGATCGTGTAGAACATGCCGAGCGGCATGATGCCGCTCCCGGTCGGCGTATCGGTGGCGATCAACAGCCGCTCCGGCTGCCCCGCTTCGTCGAGCAGTTTGGCCGTCAGCAGCGCGGTGCGCAGATTGCCCGCGGTGCAAAGCTGCAAGGCAATGGCGCTCTCATTGACCAGACGGGCAAAGCCCGCCTCCGGCATCGCCACCGGACCGCCATTGACGTGAAAGGATACGGTCGGATTGGACGCCAGCACATGCTCGGCCCAGATGCCGGACGAGCCGGGGATTGACGAGCCGCCGGTATGCATGGTGGTCACCATGCCCAGTCGCCGCGCCGCCAGCATCAACGGTGCATAGTCGAAGGGCGTCGCGAAGGCGCCGAATCCTGCCTTGGCGAGCCAGACGCCGGCGCCCAAGAGTTCCTCGAGGTCACCTTCGGTGAGGCCGGGCTCGAGAATGACCGAGCCGGCGTGAACCCGCACGCCGCCGGGGCGATAGTCCAGGAAGCAAGCCCGCGCCGCGAGCGCCAACGCCTTGACGCCGGCCGCATCCTTCGGCCGGCCCGGCACATGCACTTCCGATGCGGTGATCGCCGTCGTCGTGCCGCCGTGCAGATAGCTTTCGAGATAGCCGACGACGCGCTGGCGCGGGGTGTAGTCGCCGAAGGTGATGTGCACGTGGCTGTCGATCAGGCCGGGCACCGCCGTCGTTCCCGCGGCGTCGATCACGACATCGCAAGCTGCAACCGCGTCAGCGGAAAGCGTCCCGATCTCGGCGATCACGCCATCGTTGATCAGGATGCCGTCGCCCTTGGCGAAAGGTTGGGCGAGATCGCCCGTCACGATGGTGGCGATGTTGACGATCGCGGTGCGCATGGCGTTGTCCGTGTAGCTGGAATCAGTGCAGGCCGTCCTCGCCGACGATGGCGTCGGCGGAGAGACCTCCAACGCGCGCGTTGAGGCGGCCGCGATTGGCGAGGCAGACGATCAGCGCAATTTCATCGGCAGCCGGCGCGTCCGGCGGCAGCGTCACCGAGACGCCGTCGTAATGTGAGCGGACGTAAAGGGCATCCTTGTGGGCCAGCGGAACGTCGATCAGGCACCCCGGCGCCGCGAGCTTCGTGAAGGAGGGAATCCAGGCCTTGCCGCCGCCTACGGCCTCCCGCAGCGGCGTCGCGAAGGTCGTCGTCAGCAAGGCGTTGGCGTGCTCGAGTTCGCCGCCGAGGCCGACAACGCCGCCCTTGCCATAGCTTTCAGCCTTGTGCGGCCCGAGGGCTTCAATCGCGAGCTTGGCCAGCACTGCTCCGATCTCTGCGCTGGCAGCCGTGCCTTCGGACAGGTCCTCGACGTAGCGACCGGCATAGGGATTCTGAATGATCGCAACCGCAGCAACGCGGCGCAGCGGCTCGGCGTGACGCCGACCAGCCTCGACTTCCTTGTGATCGGTGAAACAAAGCAGGCGCCTGACATCGAGTTTCATTTGATGGGTCTCTCGCAAAACAGCTATCGCAAATCCTGCCGCATCGAATATGTTTGGGCAATAGCTTAGTTGCGAAGCGAGAGGGCGCGGGGCGCGCGCCGACCCGGGATGCCTGGCTTCGCGCGCGAGAGCCGGGCGGCGGCAAAAGTCGTCCGGCGTGAACTGAAACGAGCAACAGCCCGCCGCAAAGATCGGCATCGGCTTGCTTGACAGCGGTCTTTTTGCCTCGATAATATAGCTTTGTTATAAAGCTAATTACGAGCTTGTGACCCCTGATGACCGCAACCACAGATCTCGATGCGCGTGCCTTCCGCCGGGCGTTGGGGCAATTTGCCACCGGGGTTGCCGTGATCACGGCGCAGGCCGCGGACGGAAGCGCGATCGGGCTGACCATGAGCTCGTTCAATTCCGTCTCGATCGATCCGCCGCTGATCCTGTTCTCGATCGACCGCAAGGCATTCAGCCTCGTCGCGATGACGGAGGCCAAAGGCTATGCCGTGAATATCCTGGGTCACGATCAAGAACATCTGTCGAACCAATTCGCCCGCGCTCTTGGCGACAAGTGGACCGCCGTGGAGCACACGATTGGCCATATGTCCGCGCCGCTGCTTGCCGGCGCGTTGGCGCATTTTGAATGCGTTCCCTATGCGCAGTATGACGGAGGTGACCACGTGATCTTCGTCGGGAGGGTCGTGCGGTTTTCCGCCCATCCTCCCAAAGAACCGCTCATATTCTTCGGCGGGGCCTATCGCAGCCTTGCCGGAACCGAAAGCAGCCCGGAGTGGCCGCTTCCAATGCACTACTAAATCCATCCAGGGAATCTCGAGGCCTTCATGATCAAGACTGGCGCCCAGCACATTGCAAGCCTACGCGACGGACGCGAAGTTTATCTCGACGGCGAGCTGGTGACCGATGTCACCACGCATCCGGCGTTCCGCGGCGCGGTGGCCTCGGTCGGCCGGATGTTCGACTTCCAGAGTGCGCCGGAAAATCGCGATCTGATGACATTCGAGACGGATACCGGCACGCGCGCCAATCGGATCTGGGAGTTGCCGGGCAGCTACGATGCGCTGGTCAGGCGCCGGCGCGGCTTGGAAGCCTGGACCGAGCTGCATGCCGGCTTCATGGGCCGGGCGCCGGACCATGTCGCCTCCTGCATCGCGGGCATGTATATGGGGCTCGAGGTCTTCGAGGCCTATGACAAGGAGCGCGCCAAGGCGCTTGCGGACTATTACCGCTACGCGCGCGACAACGATCTCTACCTGACCTACGTCATCATCAATCCGCAGGCGGACCGCTCGAAGAGCGCCGCCGCGCAGGCCGATCCATACCTGTCCGCGGGTATCGTGTCGCGCGACGCCGACGGCATCACAGTGCGTGGCGCCAAGATGCTGGCGACCGGCGGGATCATGGCCAATGAGGTGTTCGTCACCTGCATCCAGCCGTTGCAGCCGGGCGACGAAAAATACGCGATCTCGTTTGCGATCCCGATGAACACCAAGGGGTTGAAGATCCTCTCGCGTAAATCCTACGAAGCTGCGGCGGGGGCGGTGTTCGATAGCCCGCTGGCGAGCCGCTTCGATGAGAACGATGCGATTCTGTATTTCGACGACGTCAAGGTGCCCTGGAACAGGGTGTTCATCGTCGACGATATCGCGATGTGCCAGAAGCAGTTCCATGTCACGCCGGCGCACGTCTACCAGAACTACCAGGCCATGATCCGGCTCTCGATCAAGTTGCGCTTCCTCGCCGGGATCGCGCACCGCATCGCGGAAACCAATGGCATCATCGGCTTCCCGCAGGTGAAGGAGACGCTCGGCCAGCTCGCGGCCGAAGTCAGCATGGTGGAAGCGTTCATGGTCGCGATGGAGACCAAGGGCCAGCAGCGCGGCGCCTATTTCGTGCCGGACCGGCAGATGCTCTACGGGGCACAGACCATGACGCAGCAGCTCTACGCCAAGATCATCAACGCGCTGCGCGAACTTGCCGGCGGCGGCATGATCATGCTGCCGTCCTCGGTAAAGGATTTCGACAATCCGGATCTGGCGAAGCTGATCGGCAAGACCCAACAGTCGCCGGCGGCGGGTGCGGTGGACAAGGTGAAGTTCTACAAGCTTGCCTGGGATGCGGTCGGATCGGAATTCGCCTCGCGGCATGCGCAATATGAGATGTTCTATGCCGGTGCGACCTTCGTCACCAAGGGGCACGCGTTCCGCACCTATGACTGGCAGAAGTCGGCGGCGTTGCTCGACAAGATGCTGTCGAGCTACGATCTGGCGGACGAATTGACCAACGACCAAAAACCGGCTTCATCGTCTCGGGCCGTCGCCTAAACTTCAGGAAAGTCGAAAATGGCAATCAACAAGCTTCACGACGAGTTTCGCGCCATCGATATGTCCAGCGGGTGGGAGACGCCCGCGGGCTATCCGGCCGGCATCCAGCAGAAGATCCTCTCGGGCGCCCTGGATGAGGCGAACAAGCGCGGCAGCCGCACCCGGCTGCTTCGGTTCGAGCCGGGCGTTTACACGACCAAGCCGTTCGTGCACGAATATTGGGAAGAGGTCTTCCTGTTTTCGGGCGACCTGATCGTCGGCAATGACGAGCAGGGCAACGGCGGCGAGTCGTTCAAGCCGAATACCTATGCCTGCCGCCCACCGGGCGCCTATCATGGACCGTTCAAGTCGGTGACCGGCTGCCTTCTGATGGAGATTCACTATTTCGATCCGGCCTGAGGGCGAGCCGAGGCGTCTGATCGTCGGCATCACCGGAGCGTCCGGCGCCATCTATGGCGTCCGGCTGCTGCGGCTGTTGAAGTCGGCGCCGATCGAGACTCATCTGGTGATGAGCCGTTCGGCAAAGATCGCGCTGACCCAGGAGCTCGACGTCAAGGTCTCGGACGTGATGGCCCTGGCGGACGTCGTTCACCAGGTCGACAATATCGGCGCCTCGATCTCGAGCGGCTCGTTCAAGACGCTCGGAATGGTGATCGCACCGTGCTCGATGCGGAGCCTCGCTGAGATCGCCAGCGGTGTGACGTCGTCGCTGCTGACCCGCGCGGCGGACGTGGTCTTGAAAGAGCGTCGCCGGCTCGTGCTGATGGTGCGCGAGGCGCCGCTGCATCTCGGGCATCTCAAATCGATGGTGGCTGCGACCGAAATCGGTGCCATCGTCTACCCGCCGGTGCCTGCATTCTACGCACGCCCGGAAAACCTCGAGCAGATGGTCGACCATACGCTCGGCCGCATCCTCGACCTCTTTGATATCTCGACCGATACGGTCAGTCGTTGGCAGGGGCTTGCGCCTGTCGACACGAAGGAATCGCGTTGAGCGGCGACGCGCCAGGCGGGGAGCAGGACGCCACGGCCGGCGCAAGCCAGGCGATCGATGCAGAAAGCTGGGCGTTTGCGCTGGAGCTTTATGCCGAGCCCGGCATCGCCGATGCCTGCCTTCGATTGCAGAACGAATGCGGCGTCGACGTCATGATGTTGTTGATGGCGACATTCGCTGCCGTCCGCCGTGGGATCGTATTGACGCGAACAGATATTGCAGGGATGGACGGCGCGTGCCGCGACTGGCGCGAGCGGATCGTGCTTCCGCTGCGTGCGCTCCGCACGACCTTGAAATCGGGGCCAGCGCCGGCGCCAAGCGAGCGGACCGAGAAATTGCGGTCGAGCATCAAGGCGGCCGAACTGTCCGCCGAACGGTTGCAGAACGAAGTCCTCGCGCAATGGCTTGCGAAGCTGTCGCCGCAGCCGCGTGCAGTGCAGCGTGAGGACATCATCAGCGCATTGCGAGCCGTGATTGATTTCGCATTCCAAGGGCGCCGCGGACCGCCGAGCGCCGCGCAACTCTCGCTGATCGACGTGATCGTCGATAGAGCGCTCGGAATTTCCAGCTAAGCCCCGTTCGCGCCACGCGCACATCTTCGCCACGTTGTGCCTAGCAAGCAGGCTTGACTAGCTTTATTGCTTAGCTATTCTTGTTTGCAAATTTTGGTGAGATCGATCTTGCAGCCTGAAGTTCTCGATACGCGTTTCCGTTCGGCACTGGCCCGCCTGGCACAGCGTGGCCGCATCCTCACTTATGAAAAGCCGGTCGATACGCATCTCGAACTCGCCGCGATGCTGAAGAAGCACGACGGCAAACAGGTCCTGCTGTTTCCGTCGGTCAAGGGCGCGGACATTCCGGTCGTCGGCAACCTCCTGAGTTCGAGGGAAAACTGCGAAGCCGGCTTCGGGCTGGATTTCAGGGGCATCCGCGGTCTGGTGCAGCGCGCCCTCGGCGGTCCGCTGAAGCCCGAGCTCGTGAGCGAAGTTCCTGTTCAGGAAGTTGTGCTGCGCACGGGCTTTGACATTACGAAGATCATTCCCGCGTTGTTTCACGCGCCCGGCGATGCAGGGCGCTATATCACCGCCGGTATCGTCGTGGTGAAGGATCCAGTCACCGGCATCTACAACGCCTCCTACCATCGCCTGCAGTTGTTGGGGCCGGACCGGGTCGCGATCAAGCTCGACTTCGGCCGCCACTTGCGGCTCGCGTTCGAGCGCGCCAAGGAGCAGGGCAGGTCGCTGCCGGTCGTAGTCTGCATCGGCGCCGACCTCGCACTGCACTTCACCGCGGCGACCATGGGATCGCAGATGCCGGAAAGCGCCGACGAGCTTGCCGTCGCGGGCGGACTGGCGGGCCGGCCGCTCACGGTCGGTAAGGCGGTGTCGCAGGACATCCTGGTGCCGGCGGAGAGCGAGTTCGTTCTCGAAGGCGAAATCCTGGCCGACGAGGTAGCACCCGAGGGACCGTTCGGAGAGTTTGTCGGCTTCGCCGCACCGGCGGCCGACGCGCCGGTCCTGAAGATCACCGCGGTCACGCATCGGCTGCGGCCGATCTATCACGTCATCAACGGCTTCGGGCGCGAGACCATCATTCTGCGGAAATATGTGCTGGAGGCGAGCCTCCTGAAAGTGCTGCAGTCGGCGATTCCGATCGTCACCGACGTCGAGATGACGTCGGGTGGCCTGCATCGCTTCCACGCGGTGATCCAGGTCCACAAACAGAGCCGGCAGCACAACGGGCTTCAACGCAACGCCATCCTGGCCGCGTTCGGTGCCTTGAAGGATCTCGATCTCATCACCGTGGTCGACCACGACATCGACATCCGCGATCCCATCGATGTGGAATATGCGGTGGCGACGCGGATGGAAGCGTCTAGCGATCTGTTTCTCATCCCGGGCGCGCGCGGGCACGAATATGTGCGCGTCAGCAAGGACGGCGTGCGTACCAAGCTCGGCATCGACGCCACGGTGCCGTTCGAGGATCAGGTCAAGTTTCGACGGGTCGAATTCGCGCCGACGCAGGTCGAGCTCAGTGAATTCACAGGGGGCGAGGCCGTCGCCAGGAGCGCTCTCGGTCTTGCCGGATCGAACATCACCTGAATCATTTTCACCAAACAAGATCACACGCGGGGAAACGAAAGATGATGCGAATTGCGGCGGCCATTCTGTCGGCAGGCATGGCATTGAGCGCCACGACAGCATCGGCGCAGGAGTGGCCGAGCAAGACCATCAAGCTGGTCGTGCCCTATGCGCCCGGTGGCTACACCGATTCGGTCGCGCGCATCACCGCGCGATATCTCGAGAAGGAATTGGGGCAGACAGTGATCGTCGACAACCGCGCCGGCGGCGGCGGCATCGTCGGCTCGGACCTCGTGGCGAAGTCGCCCGGCGACGGTTACACGCTCTGCATCTGCAGCGTGGGCGCCATTTCGGTCGCTCCGGTCGCGCAGACGACGGCGTACGATCCGGTGAAGAGCTTCAAGCCGGTCAGCGTCGTCAGCACAATTCCTCAGACCGTGATCGTCAACCCGTCGCTTCCGATCAATACGATGCAGGACCTCGTTGCCTATGCCAAGGCCAACCCTGGCAAGCTGAGCTATGGGTCGAGCGGCGCCGGCGGCCTGATGCATTATTCCGTGCAGCTATTCGATGCGCGGAACGGGACCAAGATGACCCATGTTCCGTTCAAGGGCGGCTCGCCGGCCACGGCCGCCGTAGTGTCGGGCGAGGTCAACCTGTCCTTCACCAACATGACCGATGCGTTGCCGCAGATGGAAGCGAACAAGGTGCGTGCGCTGGCGGTGACGTCGGCAAAGCGCAACGAGTTTGCGCCGCAGTTGCCGACGGTTTCTGAAACGGTGACGCCGGGCTACGCCGTTGAATCGTGGAATGGCGTGATGGCTCCGGCCAGCACGCCGGACCCCATCATCGCCAAACTGTCGGACGTGCTGAAGAAGATGGCGGCAGACCCCGAGGTCAAGAAGAGCATGGCGGTGGTCGGCGCCTCGACCGTGTTCACGACACCGGAGGAATACAAGGCGCAGATCGCCGCTGAAGTCGAGCAATGGCGCGAGCTCCTCAAGGAAATCGCCGAGAAGAAGAACTGACTGGCCTCAGGGCAGGTCTGCGGGGAGGCAATATCGGCATGAGGTCACCTGCCGGACGCGGCCATAACACCGACTTCTATTCCGGTTTGCTGCTGGTCGCGGTCGCGACCGTCGCGCTGCTTTACATCCGAACGCTTTCAGTCGGCACCGTCCTGGAGATGGGGCCGGGCTACTTCCCGCTCGGGCTTGCGCTCGTTCTGCTCGGCATGGGGATTTGCCTCGCCGTCAAGGGGCTGCTTGCCGAAGGCAATCCGATTGGATCGTTCCATCTGCGGCCGCTGATCTGCATTCTGCTGTCCTTCACGGCTTTCGGTGTGCTGGTCGAGCGCGCCGGGTTGATCATCGCAATCCTGGCGCAGGTAGCGATTGCGCATTTCGCGTCGGTCGAGACCCGTTGGCGGCAGAGCCTCGTCAGCGGCGTGCTGCTTGCGGCGGCGTCAGCCGTGATCTTTGTCTGGCTTCTCAAGATCCCGGTGGACCTGCTGCCATGACCGATGTCTTCGCTTCGCTTGGCCATGGCTTCGCCGTCGCCGCGACGCCGATCAACCTGTTCTTCTGCCTGGTCGGGGCGATCTGCGGCACGCTGATCGGCGTGCTGCCTGGCCTTGGACCGGTCGCCACGATTTCGCTGTTGCTGCCGGCGACCTATGCGCTCAGTCCGGTCTCCGCGATCATCATGCTGGCCGGCATCTACTACGGCGCCCAGTATGGCGGGTCGACCACCGCGATCCTGGTCAACATTCCCGGCGAATCCACCTCCGTGGTCACGGCGATCGACGGCTACAAGATGGCTCAGCAGGGCAGGGCGAGCGAGGCGCTCGCGATCGCTGCCATCGGCTCCTTCATCGCGGGATGCATCGGCACGGTCGTCATCGCGCTTCTTGGACCGCCGCTCGCGCTGATGACGCAGCAATTCGCCTCGCCGGACTATTTTTCGCTGATGGTGCTCGGGCTCGTCTCCGCGGTGGTGCTCGCCAATGGCTCGGCGTTTCGCGCCATCGCGATGATCTTTCTCGGGCTACTGCTCGGCATGGTCGGCATGGATCTCAACACCGGCGAAGCCCGCATGACGTTCGGCCTCGTCGAACTGTCCGACGGCATCAATTTCGTCGCGCTCGTCATGGGCCTGTTCGGCGTCGCCGAGGTGATCTCGAACCTCGAAGGAGCGTCGGTGCGTATTGTCAACAAGATGCGGATCGGCACCATCTGGCCGTCATTCAAGGCGTTGCGCGGCGCCTGGGGCGCCGTTCTGCGCGGCACCGCGCTCGGCACGCTGTTCGGTATCCTGCCGGGCGGCGGCGCGACCATCGCCTCGTTCTCCGCCTACGCCCTCGAGAAGCGTGTCGCCAAGGATCGATCGCGGTTCGGCAATGGCGCCATTGAGGGCGTGGCGGGGCCGGAAAGCGCCAACAATGCCGCGGCGCAGACCTCGTTCGTGCCGTTGCTGACGATGGGCATCCCGACCAGCGCCACCATGGCGTTGATGGTCGGTGCGTTGACGCTGCACGGCATCGCGCCCGGACCGATGATCATCTCTCGGCAGCCCGACCTGTTCTGGGGCCTGATCGCCAGCATGTTCCTCGGCAACACAATGCTGGTGATCATCAATCTGCCGATGATCGGGATCTGGGTTCGTCTGCTCGCGGTCCCCTACCGGCTGCTTTATCTGGTGATCGTCGTGATCTGCGCGATCGGCGTCTACTCGGTGAATAATTCGAGCTTTGACGTTTACATGACGGTCGGCTTCTCGTTGCTTGGCTACGTCCTGCGCAAGCTCGACGCCGAGCCGGCACCGCTGCTGATGGGGTTTGTGCTCGGACCCATGGTCGAGGAGAATTTCCGGCGCAGCCTGATCACCGCGCATGGCGATCCCATGATCTTCCTGCAGCGGCCGATAAGTCTCGCACTGCTCCTGGTCTCGGCAGCCTTGCTGATCTCGATCATGATGCCGGCGGTTCGGCAGCGCCGTGTCGAAGTATTCCAGGAATGAGCGGCCGGCAGGACGCCATAGCGCAACCAGGAACGAGCCCGTGAACAAGCATGATCCGGAGCAACCGATTGCGCGTCAATCGCAATCAACTCACGCTGGATCGTAGCTCGTAAAGCTCGGTTCAAAATCGGGCGCCCCCACATGGAACGGACATGAAGAACGATATCGAATTCACTCTGGTCGCCAAGGACACCACGACGCCGCTCAAACTGTCGGTCGCGCAGGCGGTGATCGCCGGCTGGACCGGCCGCGATCCGGTCGCGCGCGACAAGCACATTGCCGAACTCGCGGCGATCGGCATCGCGCCGCCGGCCTCGACACCGATCTATTATCGATGTGCTGCGCGCAGGCTGACGACCGCCGGCAGCATTGAATGCACCGGCACCGAGTCGAGCGGGGAGGTCGAGTTCGTGCTGTTTGGATTCGAAGGGCGTACGCTCGTCGGCGTCGGCTCGGATCATACCGACCGCAAGGTCGAGACGTACAACATCACGGTGTCCAAGCAGATGTGCGACAAGCCGGTGGCACCGACGCTGTGGGATCTCGCCGACATCGAAAGCCACTGGGATCAGATCATGCTGCGATCCTGGGCGACGATCGACGGCGAGCGCGTGCTTTATCAGGAAGGCGCTCTGAGCGGGATGCTGCCGGTATCAGATCTGATCGAGCGCGGATTTGGCAGTGCTAGGCTGCCCGATGGCTGCGCGATGTTCTGCGGCACCTTCGCTGCCAAAGGCGGCATCCGCCCGGCCAGCCGCTTCGACTATGTGATCGAAGATCCCGTTCTGAAGCGCAGCATCAGCCACGGGTACGACATCATCACGCTGCCGGTGCTAGGCTAGGTCCCCGGGCCCGGACTTCATCTGGGACTCGGTCGGCGCCTTCCGATCCGGGTCCCCATCATTCTTGTTGCCTTCGGACAGGCGGATGCGCCGCTCATAGTGGTGAGCCAACTGCAGCAGGCGCCGCTTGATGAAGGGATCTGCTTGCTCCGCAATAGCCCGGACCGCGCGCGCTCTTTCTCTGCAAAACTCGTCGTCCATCGATTTGTCCCCGCAGACATTTGCAAGCGCGGGGACGTTAGCGCGGTTGGCCCGATCTCGTTGTGATCGAGATCACACTTTCGGGTTCTGATTTAATCAGAACCGAACATCTCTGGGCGCGGCGTGACCCGAGCGATTAGGACGAGCTGCGCACGATCGGCGCAGCGTCGCGATCGGTCGGCGCCACCGCGTGCAGGATGCTGGTCCGATTGCGTCCTGCCTTTTTCGCCGCGTACAGGGCGGAGTCGGCCGCCGACATCAGCCGGTCCAGGACGATCCCTTGAACGTGGGAGATCGATATGCCTGCGCTCGCGGTGGCCATGATTTCAACGTTGTCATGACGGATCGGCGCATCGCCGAATGCAGCGCGGACGCGATCGACGACGAGCCTTGCATCGTTGATCGTGGTGTCCGGCAGCCAAAACGGCGAGGGCCGCGGCGATGCCGCAGCCCTCTGGTGACTGAAGATCGTCGATTCGCTCAGAATCTGTAATTGACGCCGGCCTTCACCGTGTGAAGCTTGGTGCTGACATCCATGCTGGCGTTCGAGAAGAAGCCGTTCGCGACGTCGTCGACCGTGTTATTGAATAAAGCGTGGCTGCCAAGGTCAAGATAGAGATACTCCGTCTTGAACGACCAGTTGCGTGTGAGGGCGTATTCGAGACCGGCGCCCGCGGTCCAGCCCCATTGCGTGTCGCTGGCCGAGATCGAGGCCGGCAGCAGACCGACAGGCCCAATGAAGCTGGCGTGAGACTTGACCTTGCCAAAAGCCGCGCCGCCGGTCGCATAGAGAAGAACCCTGTCCCAGGTGTAACCGATGCGGCCGCGGATGGTGCCGAACCATTCGACCTCGGATCCGATGTCGAAGCTTGCATTGCCGACGAGGCCGGGCGCGGTGAACAGTGCGTTGCCCGCGAACCTGCCCTTGATGTCCGAACCTTCGAAATCGGCTTCGATGCCGGCGACGACGTTGTTGTCGAACTGATGATTGTAACCGATCTGGCCACCGCCGAAGAATCCGCTCGAGGTGACGCTCAGATTGCCGGCGATGCTCGACTCGAGCGCAGGCGCCTCGGCCTGAAGCTGTCGCTGGAATGCCTGGAAGGGATAGTCGAACTTGTCGCCGCCAAAGCCGACATTGGCGCCGATGTAAAAGCCGGTCCAGGAGAACACCGGGACGGCCGCGACGGGCGGCGCCTTGACCGGATAGGCCATATCGGCGGCAAAGGTCGGGCCTGCCGCCAAGCCAAGACCACAGACAGTGCCGAGTAGAAACGTCTTCATTACCACGCCCCTAAATTTCCCTGGAGTGAGGGTTTTCCAGTGCATCGCCGTCGTGGGACGGCGACATGTGAAAGCCGGGCGATCGCGTCGGGACCTCGCAGTGGTCGAGCTCGACGCAGTTCCTCGCAGCAGCCGTGTCGCAACATGGCAGGGGTAGCGTTGACGGTCTTGTTCTCGCCCGCACTGGATTTGGGCCCGAGCGCGCTCCCGCTAAACCGTTCGTCGCTGTGGCTGTTGCGCAACAACCCGAAGCGGCGTGTGAGCGATTCACGGTGCGCTGCGGCAGATTTACTCATGGCTTGCGTGAAGCCGCCCCGGTAGCATGAATGCGTAAATGCAATTACAAGAACAATGCATCAAGCAAGCTTCCACTCCGCCAACCTCGATCCCGCGCTCGAAGACGATCGAAGGTTTTCCCTCTGGTATGAGAAGGTGGAGGCACTCACCTGCTGTGTCGACATCACGCGATTCGATGATCGGCCGTTTTCCGGATTTCTCCGCTGGTCCGACTTTCAAGATGTTCACGTCACGCGATTCGGCGGCACCTTCGGCAGGATCACGCGATCGAGGAGCGCCATCTCCCGCGGCCCCGATGATGATTTCTGCCTCGTCTTCCATCGCGGCACGGGCACGCTGCGGGTGGATCAGTCAAACCGCGAAACGAATCTTGCTTCCGGCGGCGCATTTCTCGGGACAAACGGCATGCCCGCCGACATGAGATCCGATGCGCCCTTCGCATGGACGACGTTGACGGTCTCCAGGGACCGGCTGGCCGCGCTTGTCGGCCAGGCGGACGACCTGCTGGCAAGGCCTCTCGATCCGCAGCGACCGGCCGTTGCGCACCTGCGGCGCTATATCGAGAGCGTCGTGAAGCTGTCGCGTGCGCCCCACGATCCGCAGCTCGACGCGCATATCAGGACGACTCTTCTCGACCTGACTGCGCTGGTGCTCGGCGCGCGCGGTGACGCCGCGCAGATCGCCGCGACGCGTGGCCTGCGGGCATCGCGCATTCACGACATCATCGCCGAGATCGATCGCGGCTTCATGAATGCCGGTTTCTCGGCGGCGCAGGTGGCCCGCCATCTCGGTCTGTCGACCAGATATGTCCAAGACCTTCTGCACGAGACGGGCCAGAGCTTCACCGAGCGGCTGCTGGAGCGCCGGCTGCAGCAGGCGCGGCACATGCTTACGAGCGAGCGGGGAGATCGTCTCAAGATCAGCGAGATCGCTCTTGCATGCGGCTTCGGCGAAGTCTCCTACTTCAACCAGCGGTTCCGCAGCCGTTTCGGAATCACTCCGACAGAGTGCCGGCGCGCTTCGCCCCGCTGAAGCTCGCACGCAATTCGTCAACGCCCGCAATTCACGACAGCGTGCGTCAAAGGCTTCGACGCAATACCGACTGCTTCATTCGTGCTGCCGCCCGCTGTGTTGGCGGAGGAGCCCTGTTGCAGTTCGGCGCGCGCAAGAGCGCGATATCGGCTGCCGAGAGTCCGAAGTTCGAGAGCTTCTCGTCGCAGATATTGCTAAGCCACGCGCGTATACGCCGCTTCGCCGGGTCGTTCCGGGCTTGAACCAACCGTCTCACCAGGCTTGAGGTCGCAATCCGATTTCCGCCTGTGCATTGCGTACTTCCGTGCCTCATCGTGCTGTCCTATTGAAACGCAGGCCATCTCGGCGTGTGCATGCAACGGAGCATGATGCGCGCCGTTGATCGTCAGCGATCGTGGCCCTTGGGCGTGTGTAGCGCCGCTAGGTTTCGCGCCTGCGGATGGAAGCGATATCGCAGCGGGATAGCCCGATATCGCGCAGCATTCGGTCGTCGAGATCCCGGAGCTCCGCCATGGCCTGGCGTATCGCCAGTTCGTCGCGCATCTTCGACAGCAGGAACATCACCATCGCGCTGATCGAGACGTACCATCGCGGAGCGTTCGGTGCCTGTTGCGTCTGTATCGGGTATTCCGTGCGAACCGGTGCCTCTTGACCGGACTGCCTATCCGGTGGAGCCACCTCTCGCCGCGGCAGCGAAAGCTGCGCCTTGTCATAATTGGGCGATCGTTCCGGCGCGGCGCGTCGATCGGTGCGGTACGGCACGCGCCTCTGCGGCTGTGGTCGGCTATGGAACAGTTGTTCTATGTATGACATCGATATCTCCCGGCAAATATCAGTCGGGGAGACTCTGGCGCGGCCATGTTTCCGGAACATTCCGGCGCGGGAAAATACGGCTACGGCCGTAACGCGCGGCGCGGCCGGTAAAAAAATACGCAGAGATCGCGCCGGCCGGCCGACAATGATGCTATGAAGCATTCGGCGCAGTCGCCGTCTTTCCAAAACAACCCCAAGGACTTTCGTATGAAAGTGGTCAAGCTCTTCGGTCTAACACTAAGCATGTCACTTGCGCTGTCATCTGCAGCGCTGGCCCAGGACATCAGGGTGGCAGTTGCCTCATCGATGACCGGCGGCGAAGCCGCGTTCGGTCGCCAGTTCCAGAACGGCGCCGAGCAGGCGGTCGCCGATATCAATGCCGCCGGCGGTCTCCTCAACCGGAAGCTCGTGCTTGATGTCAACGACGATGCCTGCGATCCCAAGCAGGCGCGCTCGGTGGCCGAGAAGATCGCCAGTGCGAGGATTCCGTTCGTCGCCGGCCATTATTGTTCGTCGTCGTCGATCCCGGCGTCCGAAGCCTATGCGGATGGCAATGTGCTGCAGATTTCGCCAGGCTCGACCAATCCGCTGCTCACGGAGCGCAAGTTGTGGAACGTGCTCCGGGTCTGCGGTCGCGACGACCAGCAGGGCCTGGTCGCTGGGACCTATATCGCCAAGAATTTCGCCGGCAAGAACATCGCGATCCTCAACGACAAGACCACCTACGGCAAAGGGCTTGCGGACGAAACCAAGAAGGCGCTCAACAAGGCTGGCGTCACCGAGAAGATGTTCGAGTCCTTCAACAAGGGCGATAAGGATTTCAACTCCATTGTGTCGCGGCTGAAGCGCGAGAACATCGATCTCGTCTTTGTCGGAGGCTATCACCAGGAAGCAGGCCTGATCCTCCGCCAGATGCGCGATCAGGGGCTGAAGACGGTGCTGATGGCGGGCGATGCGATCAACGATAAGGAGTTCGCCTCGATCACCGGCCCGCTCGCGGAAGGCGCGCTGTTCACCTTCGGTCCCGACGCGCGCAACAGGCCGACCGCCAAGGCAATCGTCGAGAAGTTCAAGGCCAAGAACATCGATCCCGACGGCTACACGCTCTACACCTATGCGGCGTTCCAGGTGTGGTCGCAGGCGGCGGCGAAAGCCGGCACGACCGATCCTAAGAAGGTGAGCGACACCATCAAGTCCGGCGAATGGGACACCGTGCTCGGCAAGCTGTCTTTCGATGCCAAAGGGGACGTCAAGGCGAACAATTACGTCGTCTACAAGTGGGACAGCAAGGGCGGCTCCGCCGAAATCGACACCAATTGATCCACGCGAAGTTATCTTGGACGTCTGTGACTTCCAGTGAATGGTAGCGCCGCGGTTCGCCGCGGCGCTACGCCCGTTGGCCCCTATGGACGCCGTCTCACGACGGCATCACGGCCTGTTGCCTGGCTCGCCCGATTGCCATGGCGAACAACAACAGCGCAAGCAGAGAGAAGAATTCCATCGTCCCAGCCATCGATAGTGACGTCCGGCCGTCGAAGAGGACAGCCGTGAGCGCGCTGGTTAACGAGCCTGAGACCATTATGAGACAGTTGGTTGCGGCGCTGACGGTGCCCGCCATTTCCGGTAGCTGTTGCAGCGCTCCCTGCATCAGGCCCGGCGCCCCGATCCCCCCGCTGAACGTGATGGCGACGAACAGCAAGACGACGACGGTGGTCGGCGTCCAGTTCAACAGCGTCATGGCCAGCAGGACCGACGAGGCAAGCGCCTGGATGGCGAATCCGATCGACAGCGAATAGTGCGATGGAATTCCCCGCGCATTGAGCCGGCCGTCGAGGAACGCTCCAGCCATTCCGGCCAGTGCCGTCAGGCCGAAGATGATTCCGTATTGAGTTGAGCTCAGCCCGGCGACCTGGACCAGGAAGAGGGAGGATCCGGTCGCATAGGCGGCGAGAACTCCGAAGGACGCCGCAGCGGCCAGGAGATAGGCGCGACAGGTCGGATGCGACAGGACGCGGCGATAATCTCCGACAAGTGCGGGCAAGCTCAAGCGGGTTGCCTGCCGCGGTCGCTGGCCATAGTCGGGGCCAAAGCGTAGGCCTGCCAGCAGGAGAATTCCGAGTGCTGCAAGGCTCGCATAGATAGCGCGCCAACTCGCGAGGTCGAGCAAAGCCGCTCCAGCCATCGGCGCGGCGATCGGGGAGACGTATATCGCCATGACGATGCTCGACAGTTTTTGGCGGACGACGCCATCGTCGAACGTGTCACGGGCAATCGCGATGGCGAGCGTCATGGCTGCAGCGCCGATGCCCTGGACGACGCGGCACGCAATCAGCAACGGCAGCGACGGTGCCAGCGCGCATCCGACCGAGGCAATGATGAAGATGATGGTGCCAAGCGTGACCACCGGTTTGCGACCGTAGCGATCCGACAGCGGCCCGAACGCCAGCGGAGCAAGGCCGAAGCTGATCATGTAACTGCTGATCGTCAGGCCGGCGCTATGTACCGGAACTGCAAGGGAAGCGGCTGTGTCTGCGAGGGCCGGCAGCGCCATGTCGGTGCCGAAGCCCGGAAGTGTGGCCATCAAACCGAGCAGACAGGTGAACGCGAACGAGTCCGTTTTGCCGTGAGGCACCGTCATTTTGAATTGAGCTTGTCGAAGTTCCGTTGGTCGGCTGAGCGCCTTGTCGAGACGTTTCGCCTGACACTGTCAGCGCAATGTTGCGCACTGATTTCAGTTCGCACGCGCTCTGTTACTTCCGTAACGTGACGCTGCCCCGACAAGGATTGTTGCGGCTGTAGCGCGTTCGTCCGTTTCGGTGACCTAACCGTAACAGCGGCCGAACAATAATGAGGCGGGTGCTTGGCCCGTCGCAGCCGACCGGCCCTCAGTAACTCGGCTCAACTGTCAAGTTCAACGGAGACCCGTGCATGAAGGCGCTTCTCGTCTCGTCCCCGATGATGGGACATCTCCATCCGGTATTGGGGGCCGGGCGGATACTGATCGCCGACGGCTGGGAGGTCATGGGCCTGACATCGAGCTATCTGCGAAACCGCGTCGAAGAGATCGGCGCCACATTCCGCAGTTTCGTGCCGGCGGCCGACATCGACACGCGAAACATGGCCAAGCTGTTTCCGGAAATCATGACAGCGGCGCCCGGCTCACAGCAACTGCGGCTGATCCTGGAGCAGGGTTTCGCCGATTTCATGTTGCCTCAATATGAGAGCATCAAAACCGTCATGCGGGAGTTTCCTGCTGACATCATCATCGGCGATCATCTCATGCTGGGTGTGTTGCCGATGCTGCTCGATCCTCGCGCGCAGCGGCCGTCCGTGGCCTTGCTTGGAACCACCTACCTGTTGTCACGTCGCGATGACGGCGCCCCGAACGACGCAGGCATTCCGCCTGCGCGCAACGACCAGCAACAAAGGGGCTATGCCGCGCTCTTTCAAGCCTACGAACAGGCGGTGTTTGGTCCGGTAGGACGATGCGTAAATGAGTACCTGGCCCAGATCGGAAGCAGGCCGCTGCGATTGAATCTCTATGACGCGATGGTGGAGCTGCCCGATATCTATCTGCAACTGACGGTGCCGCGGTTCGAGCTGCCGCGCCGCCGGCTGCCAGGTTCGGTACATTTCGTCGGCCCGCTGCCGATCACGCCGAACCAGGCCCCGGTGCCCTCGTGGGCCTATGAATTGGATGGTTCACGCAAGGTCGTCCTCGTAACCCAGGGCACGTTGACCAATAACGACTTCAGCGAATTGATGCTGCCGACGCTGCAGGCGCTGGCGAACGAGCCGGATGTTCTCGCAATCGTCACGACGGGCGGACGTCCGATCGATGTGCTCGGCGGCCCCCTGCCTCAAAATGTGCGGGTCGCGCAGTATCTCCCGTTCGAGTGGGCATTGTCGAAAGCCGATGCATTCGTGACGAATGGCGGCTACGGCAGTGTCAATCAAGCCTTGAGTTTCGGCGTTCCCATCGTTGTAGCGGGAACGGCAGGCGATCGAGGCGATGTCAGCGTCCGCATTGCCTGGTCGGGGGTGGGCGTCAATCTGGCAACCAATGCACCTACCGCGGAGCAATTGCGCTCCGCTGTGCGCGCGGTGGTGGATGATCCGAAATATCGCGAACGCGCGGCGTCGTTGGCGGAGGACATTCGCAAGATCGACGCCGCATCGGAGGTCCGCCGGATTCTTCGGCAAGAGATCTCGGCCCGCTCTCAGGAGGGCCTGCGCGCGACGGCCACGCGGCGATAAGGCCGCGCTCCGCCAAGCATGAGTCGTCAGTCGGCCTGCATTGACGCCGGCTAGGGCTTGACCACGGCCAAGACGACCACCGCGAGCAGGGAGACAAGGATCAGGGGCAGCATTGTCCGGGGCTCTACTGCTTTCTTCCTGACAAGACGCCGGAGCTGGCCTGACTGGATTCCATGCCCGGCCGACAGCAGAACGACAAAGGCCAACTTGACTTGCAGCCACGTGCTGGAAAACCACCCGGCCGTGACCGCCAGCGTCAAGCCGAAAGCCCAGACCAGCAGCATGGCCGGCGTGGTCAGCCAGCGTTCCGATCTGGCCAGAAAACTCGCGACGGGCTCGACCGATCCCGGATTCGCGCGCTCCGCTGCCAGTGCCATCGAGGTGGTGAAGGTGCCGGCCACAAAAAGGAAGGCGCTCGCGACATGCAATGCCTTGAGCCATGGGTAGAGCGCAGCAAGGCTCATTGGAGCGCACCGGTGCGCAAAGCCTCGGACTTTCGCGCAATGAAGCGCAGGTTGGCAAAGCCGGCGAACGGGATGAACGCGGTCGCAAACAGCCGCGCCGCCTCCGCTCGGCTCCAGCCACCTTCCGCGACCGCCTGGATCGCGGCCCAGCAATAGCTGAGAAACGCGAGGCCGTGGACCGGCCCCATGACATGGACGGCGACGTTCCAGCCGGCGATATGCTTGAGCGGCACGGCCACCGCGACAAGCAGGACCAGCGTTGTCGCCTCGAGGACCGACAGGATCCCGAGCCATCGTAACTGCGTCGATTCGCAATCGTTGGACACGCGCGCCTTCCCGCTTTCGAGACTGGCGGCATGCATAGACAATGCCTCGCGCACACCGTGAGCGACTGAAATGACAACCTGCGATCATTTCCTGCCAAGCCGTGCTTCGGCTATGTTCGGCTCGGAAGATGCTTGCTCTGAGGTGACCATGCACAGAGTTTCGGTTCTCGCGATGGATGGCTTCGTGCCGTTCGACCTGTCGGTCCCGTGCGAGGTGTTCGGGCGGGCGAGTGCCGCATCCGGGGTGGCCGGCTACAGCGTCCGCGTGTGCGGCGAGGGGACCGAAGTTCGGTCGAAGAATTTCACGCTGCAGACGGAGTGGGGCCTTAAGGAGCTCGCGTCGGCCGATACGATCCTGGTGCCGGGACTGGAAGATCCGACCGCTCCGATCTCCTCGGCTGTGCTTGAGGCGCTTCAGTCTGCCTGGGAGCGCGGCGCGAGATTGGCGTCGATCTGTTCGGGAGCGTTTGTCCTGGCGGCAACCGGCCTCCTGGATGGACGCCGGGCCACGACGCACTGGATTTGTGCAGGCGAGTTGGCGCGGCGCTATCCCCGCATCCAGGTCGATCCCAACGTCCTGTTCGTGGACGAGGGGCGGCTGATCACCTCTGCCGGCGCTGCGGCCGGAATGGACATGTGCCTGCATCTGCTCCGCCGCGACCATGGCCAGGCCGTTGCGGCCGACGCCGCGTGCCTTGCCGTTGCTCCCTTGGTCAGGGACGGCGGCCAATCGCAGTTCATCCGGCACGAACCGCCGAAATCCGCTGCCAGTCTGACCTCGCTGCTCGACTGGATGAGCGCCAATCTCGACCGCACGATCACGGTTCAGACGCTGGCCGATCGGGCGCGCATGAGTCCGAGGACGCTCGCGCGACGCTTCCAGGAGCAGACCGGAACGACGCCGCTGCAATGGCTGCTCAAGATGCGCATTCGCCGGGCGCAGGAGCTGCTCGAGACCCGCGAAGCTTCGATCGATCGGATTGCAAGCTCGGTCGGTTTCGAATCCGCGGTTACCTTCCGATCCCGCTTCCGGAAGCTCACAGGGATCAGCCCGACGGCGTACCGTCATCGTTTCAGCGTCTGGGACGCTTGAGCTAGCCATTATTGTCGGACAGATAGGAACCCGCGCGCATTTGGCTTCCCACGCGGTTGATGAGAAATAACAATAAATTACAATGCATTAGTTGCCGATCGGAGATTGCCGCTCGATCGGCGTCGCTGTCGACAGTTGCAAGCCCAGGTGTGCGAGGCTAGTTTTGGTCCGACAATAATTGCTCTCGCGCCATCGGGGCGGCGGCGGGCGATAACTCCAGCTTTGTTGTTCGGATGGGGAGGCGAGGCGCGTGATTGGTGATCCGTCGCCGCTGGGAGATCCAGGATTGTTGTCCGCCGCGGAGACTGCGCCGTCCTGACCGGACTTGATATCGACGACCTGCCAGCGATGCGCGTGCTCGCGCTGTTCAAGCTCGGGATCGTGTTCCTGCAACTGCACCGGCAATGGGTCAATGGCGCGGTGAAGGACAATCGCTACGCCGACTTCGCCCGCCTTGGCGAAGACATTCTTCTGGTCGCGCGCGACGCCGCCACCGGAACCGAACGAGGAAACTGCTCGACATGAACTTTTTGCTGCCGCCGCGCGTGTCCGAACTGGCCGATCGCGTCAGGGCCTTCGTCAAGGATACAGTCGTTCCGTTCGAGAAGGACGAGCGCTGGACCTCCCATGGACCGACCGATGAGCTGCGGCGCGAGCTCAATGCGCTCGCGCGCCAGGCCGGCGTATTCGCACCGCACGCGCCGGCGGAATATGGCGGCCGGCATCTGTCGCATATCGGCCGCGCCGCCGTGTTCACCGCCGCCGGCTATTCGATGCTTGGCCCGGTGGCGCTGCACTGCGCCGCGCCCGATGAGGGCAACATTCATCTGCTTGATGTCGTGGCGCGGCCGGACCAGCGCGAGCGCTATTTGAAGCCGCTCGCGACCGGCGAAGCCCGTTCCTGCTTCTGCATGACGGAGCCCGCGCCCGGCGCGGGCTCCGATCCCGGCCAGTTGCAGACCACGGCGCGGCGCGACGGCAATGACTGGGTCATCGACGGGGAGAAATGGCTGATCACCGGCGCCGAGGGCGCGGCGTTTGCGATCATCATGGCGAAGACGAGCGGCGGCGGAATGGAGGGAGCAGCCACCATGTTCCTCGCCGACATGTCCGATCCTGCGATTACGATCGAGCGCACGCTCGACACCATCGATTCCTCCTTTGTCGGCGGGCACGCGGTGGTCCGCTTCAACGGACTTCGCGTGCCGGCGGACGCCGTGCTCGGCGAGATCGGGCAGGGTTTTCGCCACGCCCAGGTTCGCCTTGCGCCGGCGCGGCTCACGCATTGCATGCGCTGGCTCGGCGCAGCGATCCGCGCTCAGGAGATCGCAACCGAGTACGCGCGGCGTCGCACCGCATTTGGCAAACCGCTTGGGGAGCACGAAGGAGTCTCGTTCATGCTGGCCGACAACGCGATGGATATCCACCAGGCGCAACTGACGATCTGGCACACGGCGTGGCTGCTCGACAAAGGCGAGCGGGCCTCGACCGAGAGCTCGATGGCTAAGGTGATCTGCTCGGAAGCGATCGCGCGCGTCGCCGACCGCTCGCTGCAGATCCTCGGCGGGCTCGGCACCACGCGCGACACGGTGGTCGAGCGGTTTTATCGCGACGTCCGCGCCTTCCGTATCTATGACGGTCCGTCGGAAGTGCACCGCTGGGCGATCGGACGGCGGATCGTGACCCACGGCGTGAGATAGGCGGCACTAAGAGCCGCCGCAGAACAGAACAACAAGCGCAGAATGCGCGAACAGGGAGGACTTGATGCGGGATATCTGGTCACCACCCAAGGAGCCTGCGGTTGAAGGCTATGAAAGCTTGCGCGCCAATTTCCGCTGGCAGGTGCCCGAGACCTTCAATTTCGGTACCGACATCATCGATCGCCGCGCCCGCGAGCAGGATGGCCCGGCACTGATCTGGGAGAACGCCGCGGGCGAGACCCGGCGTTACAAATATTCCGATCTGTCGCTGCTATCGAACCGGCTTGCGAATGTGCTGCGGGCGAACGGCGTGGAGAAGGGCGACCGCGTCATCGTCATGCTGCCGCGGTTGCCTGAATGGTTCATCGCGCTGATTGCGGCGATGAAGATCGGCGCGGTGCCGATCCCCTGCATCGAGATGCTGACGGCGCGCGATATCGAATATCGCGTTGCCAATGCCGAGGCCAAGGCGGCGATCTGCCGTCCCGAGCAGACCGCGAAGTTCGCATCCGTGGAGAAGCTGATCCCGGTGCGGATCGCGCTCGGCGAGATATCCGGCTGGCTCGATTGGAACAGCGAAGTGTCGCGCGCTTCGGAGACGATCGAGCCGGCGATCGTCAGGGCCGAGGATCCGGCGATCATGTATTACACGTCTGGCTCGACCGGCCATCCGAAGGCCGTCGTCCACGCCGCGCGCGCGATCTATGCGTGGCGGGTCTCGGCAATCTACTGGCTCGATCTGCGTCCCGGCGAGGTGATCTGGTGCACGGCCGACACCGGCTGGAGCAAGGCGGGCACGAGCATCATCTTCGGGCCGCTGAGCTGCGGCGCCTGTGCGTTCTTTTTCGACGGCCCTTTCGTGCCGAAGGATCGGCTCGAATTCCTGCGCAAGCACCAGGTCACCGTCTATTGCGCGCCAGGCACGGAGCTGTCGCGGGTCGTTGGCGAAGTCCGCGCACGCAGCGATCTCGGCCGCCTGCGTCGCGTCGTCACCGCTGGCGAAGCCATGAACCCCGTCGTCGCCGAGCGCTGGGAGGCGGCGACCGGCATTCGCATCGATGAAGCCTATGGGCAGACCGAAGCCCTGATGGTCGCGCTGAACTATCCAACCGAGCCGGTCCATTATGGCTCGATGGGACGCCCGTCGCCGGGCTCCGACCTTGATGTGATCGACGCGGGCGGCAACCGCTTGCCGCCAGGGCAGGAAGGCGATCTCGCGCTGAAGATGCCGAGCCCACAATTGATGCTCGGCTACTGGAAGGATGCGGAGCGCACCGCGGCGTGTTTCGTCGACGGTCCCGATGGCCGCTGGTTCCTGACCAGCGATCGCGCGGAGAAGGATGCCGACGGCTATCTCTGGTATCGCGGCCGCTCGGACGATGTCATCAATTCAGCCGGATATCGCATCGGGCCGATCGAGGTCGAGAACGCGCTGGCCGAACATCCGGCGGTGCAGATGTGCGCGGTGGTCGGCAGTCCCGATGCCGAGCGCGGCGAGATCGTGAAGGCGTTCGTCGTGCTGCGGCAGGGCCATGCGCCGTCGCCGGAGCTGACACGCGAATTGCAGGACCACGTCAAGTCGGTCACCGCGCCTTACAAATATCCGCGCGCGGTCGAGTACATCGCCGAGCTTCCGATGACGATCACCGGCAAGATCCGCCGCCGCGAATTGCGCGACCGCGAGTTCGCGCGTCGGGCTTAGATTGGATGTCAATTGATCTGAAGTGGCGGCCGCGAATCCGCTTGCTTGTCAAAACGACGTTTGCAGTCTTCGCGCGCAGTAGGATTTGGACGCTTCGAAGTCGGGAGCTTTTCCCAGTCAACACCAGACAGAATTCCCGATGGGACGACTTCTTATTCACGCGTGATCGGGATTGACTGCGCCGAAGTTTACGAAGACCATTGAACAAGAACAAAGAATATCGCAAGGGATGGCCTCAAGGATTCCTGACCGATCGCAACGCGAGCGGTTTGAGGGCTTCGAACAATCCAAATTTCTGGTGTCGAGAGATTGAAGCGACAGTTTCATGGTCGCTCGGCAATTGGATGGGCGCAATGAGCGTGAAAGACTCTGACACCCGATCCTGTGATTCCTGCAATCTCATCATTGAACGTCGCGCTCTTCTCCTCTGCGGTCTTGCACTGACGTTGCCCTCTCTTGACACTCTGCCTGCGCGAGCTGATGCGGCTGCCGCGCGCGCAGTGCGTCCCCAGCCGGGAGACCATCTCGTCTTCATGTCCGGCGAGCGCCGCGAGCAAATAATCGGACCCGCTGACTTGACCGTTGGAGCGCCGCCAACTCTCGCTTTCCCGATGGATCCTGTTTCGCACAGCGTCCGGGACGCCTCGCGCGTCAAATATGATCGTCCTTGTTCGCGTTGATCCAAACGAGATTGCAGAATCCGATCGCAGCCGCGCGGCTGACGGAATCGTTGCGTTCTCCGCGATCTGTACGCACTACGGCTGCCCGGTCACCGGGTTGGATCAGACAGAGAAGAATCTCGCATGCAAATGCCATGGCTCGATTTTTGATCCGCGAAACAATGCAGAGGTCGTCGGAGGGCCGGCGCCGCGGCGGCTGGCGGCACTGCCGCTCAAGCTGGAAGAGGGCGAGCTCAGGGTCGCCGGCGGATTTTCCGGCGCAGTGGGACAACAACGATAAAGGGCTCGCTGCGGAGTCACTCGCTGCTGAGTCAATTGCAATCGTCGTGCATCAGGGAGGAAACGTCGATGAGGATACTGGTGGCAATCAGTGCGCTCGGCTTGGCTGTCGTTCCCAATATATGCGCCGCCCAGGGGCCGGGTGACTACAAGCCCGTCACGCATGAGCGACTAGTCAATCCGGAGCCCGAAAATTGGCTGCTGACAAAAGGCAACTACGCCGGATGGAGCTACAGTCCTCTCAACCAGATCAATGCGAGCAACGTATCCAAGCTCAGGCCGGTTTGGTCCGCCGCAACCAATGTCGGCTCGGGTCACGAGGCGCCGGCTATCGTCAACGGGCGCTATATGTTCGTGGCGACACCACACAACCAGGTGCTGGCTTTCGACTCGAAGACAGGAGAGCTGCTGTGGCGATATCGACGGGAGCTGCCGGAAGGATTCGGCGCCCTTCATATGACCAATCGAGGCGTCGCGTTGTGGGGTAACAAGGTCTACATCGCCAGCGTCGACTGCATGCTGGCTGCCCTTGACGCCAAGACCGGCAAGAAAATCTGGGAGTCTCAAGTCTGCGATTGGAAGACCGGAAACGCTTACATCACCTCGGCGCCGTTGGTCGTGAATGGCAAGGTGATGGTCGGACCATCCGGCGGCGAGTTCGGCGTCCGCGGTTTCCTGAAGGCGTTCGACGCCGAGACTGGCAAGGAGCTCTGGACGCGTTACAGCGTTCCGGCCCCCGGTGAGCCGGGTTCGGAGACATGGCCGCAAGATGGACGCTGGAAGGACTCGTGGAAGAATGGCGGCGGCACGATGTGGATGCCGGGTAACTACGATGCAAAGAACGACGTCCTCTATTGGGGCGTTGGCAATGGCGCCCCCTGGCTTGGCGATCAGCGTCCTGGGGACAATCTGTACCTTGCCTCAGTGCTTTCGATGAATCCCAACGACGGCACGATCAAGGGTCACTTCCAGTATCACTGGAACGACTCGTGGGACTGGGCCGGCATGAACGCGCCCACGCTGGTCGATTTCAATCGGGACGGTCAAAAGGTGCCGGGCCTGATCTCGGCGCAGCGAAACGGGTACATGTTCTGGCTTGATCGCGACGCCAACGGCCGCATCGAGTACAAGAAGTCGGTGCCCTACGTGAAGAACAATGTGTTCAAGAGCGTCGATCCAAAGACAGGGCGTCCGACCTATAACGAGGATGCAAAGCCCGGCACCGGTAAGACCGCAACCTACTGCCCGAGTCTGTGGGGCGGAAAGGACTGGCCGTATGAGGCCTATAGTCCGAATACCGGCATGCTTTACGTGCCCTTCAACGACAATCACTGCATGAAGTTTACGGGCATCATTCAGCCGGTTGCGCCGGGGCAATGGTCCGCCGGCGTGGAGGTCACCGACATCAAGCTCGTTATCGAAAAAGACTTCCCATACATCGGCGGGATTCAGGCATGGAGCGTCGATGGCGGCAAGGAGAGTTGGCGCAATACCTACCCCAAGTCGTGGAATTTTGGATCCATCCTGGCGACGGCTGGTGACATCGTTTTCGCCGGCGGCACCAACGATCGTTATTTCCGCGCTTACGACGCCAGGAACGGCAAGATGCTCTGGGAGTTTCCGACCCCGTCGGGAATCATCTCGCCTCCGAGCAGTTTTGCCATCGACGGCAAGCAGTACATTGCCGTGGTGGCCGGCTGGGGTGTGGACGTCGCCATCATCCAGGGCATGATGCACGATCAGTTCGGATGGGAAAAGGCGGTGCCGGAGGGCGGATCCGTGTGGGTCTTCGCTCTGGGCGATTAACGAGCCCAGGCGGCGACGCGCGATCGATAGCGCGGGGAGACCTTGGATAGCAATCTGTTGATCTCCCCGCCGCTTCCGCTACGATCCCGAAAACCTCCAGGGTTTGTCGGACCAAAATGTCGTTAGCGGACCTTAGCAACGCCGCCGCCCAGGAGCGAGCCGGCCAGGAGCGAAACGAGCCGGCCTATCGGCTGGTGGTGCGCAGTATCGAAGCCAGGATCATGTCGGGCGAGTGGGCCGTCGGCGACCGGGTGCCGGCGGAGACCGCGCTCGCCGCGGACTTTGGCGTCCACCGCTCGACAGTCCGGGAAGCGATCCGCGTGCTGGAGCAGAACGGCCTCGTCCGCCGTCACGATGGCGGCAAGCTTCTCTACGTTACCGCGCCCCGCGAGGCCGACATTTCGGAGAAGGTGACGGCGGCAATCGTGCTGCAGGAGATCAGCTTCTTCGAGCTCTGGGAAAGCATGCGATGTTTCGAGCCGGTGCTGGCGGAATGCGCCGCGACGCGGATCGACGACGACATGCTGGCCGCGCTGCGGGCCAATGTCGAGAAGACCAAGGCCGCGCTCGAGGACAAGCAGAGCCTCGTCGAGCTCGACATCGAGTTTCATCAGATCGTCGCCCGTGCCTCGCGCAACCGCGCGCTGCAGCTCAGCCGCGAGCCGATGAGCCAGCTATTCTATCCGGCTTTCCTCAAGGTGTTCTCCCGCCTGAACGCCGGCGAACGCCTGGTGTTCGCCCATGAGAAGATCCTGCAGGCGCTTGGCGACCGCAATTCCGCCGAGGCGCGGTCCTGGATGGACAAGCACATCGTCGATTTCCGGCGCGGCTACGAGCTTGCCAATTTCGATATTGAGGCGCCGGTAGGCTGGTCGCAGCGGCCCGCATAGCTGCAGTCAAAAGCGGAAGCGCAACCCGGCCGTAGTGGCGACGTTGCTATGCTCGAAGAAGCCGAACCCCAATCCGCCGTTGACCTGGGTGAACATCACGCCGACATAGGTATCCCATTTCGGCGCAAACCTCCAATCGACCGCGGTGGAAATTGCGTCGAACGTCCCGGCGCATTGCGGGTGTTCGCTCGAGGAGCAGAAGGCGGGGCCTCCGGCGGCAGTGCCAAAGAAGGAATCCTGGATGTAGTGATAATAGGCGCCGATCACGTCCAGATCGTCGGTTAGGGAGTATTTCGCGCCGGCCCACATGACCTGAAAGGTCTTGTTGCCGAGCCCGCCGACGCCGAACGCCGCGTTATTGATGTTGGTGTTGTTGAAGGCATCGCAGCCCTGGCAAAGGAAGTTTCCCGCGATGTCCGTGAAGGCGGCCTGCGGATTGCTGGGCGCCTCGTATCGAATGTATTCGTAGCCGGCGTACAGCTTCAGTGACTTGGCCGTGTATCTCGCCACGAACATCGCGGCGGTATTGTCGGAGATCGTCGCCGTCAGTGTCTGCGGCAGGAACGGGGCGATCGGGCTCCCGAACGCGTTGTTGGCTGCAGCTCCCGACGCAAGCGCGAGCGATACGGAATCTTTGACATGGCTGTAAATGGCATCGACCGAGAGCACGTCGCTGCCGCGGATCGGAATGTCGGCGCCGAGCTGGAATTGATAGGCTCCATTGGAGGCATTGTTCTCCTCATAACCGCCGACCTGCCACAGCGCCGCTGCCCGGAAGTGGTTGAGGAAGTTGAGCCGATACTTCAGCGACGTTGAGTGTCTGCAGTTTTCGGTATTGCCGCCGCCGCAGGTGATTCCCTGGAAGCCGATTGCCGAGAAACCGTAGGAGGCGCCGAACGGATCGTAGTCGAACACGGCATCCAGCGTCAGCGAGTTCTGCCGGAAAGCGGTCAGTGTGCCATAGGTGGGCGAGCTGACGCCGACGTAGCCCTGGCCGTTGTACCACTGTCCGGCCCGGCTTGAATCCGAATAGGCGGTTTGCAGGTTTTGCGGGACGCCATTGTTTGCCGCGATCGATCCCGGTCCGTTCGAGAAGCGCAGCGAATACGGGTCGAAGCCGGCATCGAGGTCAAAGACGACGGAAAAGTCCTCGCCGATCGGCCTGGTTCCCTTGATGCCGATGGTCGAATTGCTCAAGGCATTGGGCGCAAGCGTCCATGTCGCCAACCGGTTCTGTTTCTGGATCAGGTAGGAGGCTCCAACCGCGGATCGTGGATCGAACGTTGCACCGTGACTTTGCCAGCCGAAGCCGGTGTCGATGATGCCGAAAACCGTGATGCCTTCCCAGGTAAGCTGGCAGTTGGTCGTGACGAAGTCCGTGGCGTCGGTGCATGGACGCGGCGTCGTGGAGGAGGCCACCGGCGCTTTGGTCGGCGTGATGTCGGCCGCCCACGCCTCCGATGCGTCTGACGCGCCGACGGCTGCAAGAAGAAATGCCGCACAGATCCCGAGCTTTGCCATCCGAAAGCTCCCAGCGACCGGCCCCATGGCGCAACGACCAAGCTTGGCTTGCTGGCCGATCGTTCCACAAGCCGGATTCGATGCCTTGTGCAGCGTCCGGTGACGAAAATTGGTTCCAGTAGCGGCCGGGTCACACCTCGCTACCAACGAGCCCCACCGGTCGGATCCCTCCCTCCGCCATCACATTTTGGTGCGACGCGGCGATCTGGGCATAGACGAAGCATCGATCTCGCCTCGCCATACGTTCATACCGTTGGCTTTCCCGGTGCGGATGCTATTGATCCGGATCAAACGGGACAAAGGCGCGAACAAGTGAATCTTGCAGGGATGACAATGGGCCGGCTCGCCGGGGCCGTCGCGTTGGGAACCGTCATGTTCGGCGCGCTGGCCGCTGCCGAGGCCCAGCAAGCCGCTGGACCTCCGGCCGTCGGTATTATCGAGGCGGTCAAGCGGCCCGTCACCCAATCCAACGAGTTCCTCGGACGGATCGAGGCCACCAATCGCGTCAACGTGGTCGCCCGCGTCACCGCCTTCCTGGAGAAGCGGGACTTCGTCGAGGGCGCCGAGGTCAAGACCGGCGATATGCTCTACGAGCTCGAGCGCGGCCCGTTCGAGGCCGACCTTGAATCCAAGAAGGCGCAGGTCGCGCAATTGCAGGCAACGCTCGTCAACGCCAAGCTGACGACCGGCCGCGCCAAGGCCCTGCTCGGCGGCCCGGCCGGCCAGCAGTCCACGTATGATGCCGCGCTCGCCAACCAGCAGAGCCTGGAAGCGCAGGTCCAGGCCGCCCAGGCGCAAGTTGACCTCTCGAAGATCAATCTGGACTACACCCAGATCCGCTCGCCGATCGACGGCAAGATCGGCCGCACGGCGGTGACCGAGGGCAACGTCGTGACCCCGAGCTCGGGCGTGCTCACGACCATCGTGAGCCAGGATCCGATGTACGTCACCTTCCCGGTCTCGGTGCGCGAAGCCCTCGCGCTGCGCGACCGCTACGCGGTCCTGGGTGGGTTCAAGGCGGTGGTGATCAGGGTCCGTCTGCCCGACGGCAAGCTCTATGACCAGGTCGGCCAGCTCAATTTCGTCAACAACACGATCGCGCAGAATACCGATACGATCACGTTGCGCGGCATTATCCCCAATCCCGTGCTGCCTCGTCTGTCGGCAGCAGACAACGTCACGGTGCGCCAGCTCACCGACAATGAGTTCGTCACCGTTCTGCTCGAGGGCGTGGAGCCGGTCGAGGTGGTGGCGATCCCGCGCTCGGCCGTGCTGTCGGACCAGCAGGGCGATTATGTCTTCGTGCTCGGGGCCGACAACAAGGCGGAGCAGCGGCGGATCGTCCTCGGGCAGTCGACCGCGACCATCGCCGCGGTGACGAGCGGGCTTTCAGTCGGAGAGAAGGTGATCGCTGAAGGAATGCAGCGGGTGCGGCCCGGCCAGCCGGTGGCGCCGGCGCCGGCGAGTGCGCTGATCCAGTCGAGCCTGAAGGAAACGGCTGAGAACACCGGCACGCGCCAGGGCAGCGGCGCGATCGGTCCGAAGCCTGCGGGCACCAGCCCATGATTTCCGCCGTCTTCGTCGATCGTCCGCGGCTCGCCATCGTCATCGCGCTGGTCATCACCATCGCGGGCGCGCTTGCGCTGCTGCAAATCCCGGTGGCGCAGTTCCCGGACATCGTGCCGCCACAGGTCACCGTCACCGCCAACTTCCCGGGCGCCTCCGCCGAGGTGGTGGAATCGAGCGTTGCGCAGCCGCTCGAGGCCCAGGTCGTCGGCGTCGACAAGATGCTCTATATGAAGTCGACCAGCGGCAATGACGGCAGCTACACGCTGACCGTCTCGTTCGCGCTCGGCACCAATCCTGATATCAACACCGTCAACGTCAACAACCGCGTCCAGAGCGCGCTCGCGCAACTGCCGACCGAGGTGCAGGCGCAGGGCCTCGTCGTGCAGAAGAAATCCTCGGCGGTGCTGCAGTTCATCGTGCTGTACAGCAAGAGTGGCCAGCAGGATCCGCTGTTCATCACCAACTACGCCATCATCAACGTGCTCGATGCGATCTCGCGCACGCCGGGCGTCGGCCAGGCCTCGCTGTTCGCGAAGCTGAACTACTCGATGCGAATCTGGTTCGATACGCAGCGGCTCACCAGCCTCAATCTGGCGCCGTCGGATGTGATCGCGGCGATCCGGGCGCAGAGCGTGCAGGCGCCGGTCGGTCGCATCGGCGCCCGTCCGATCGCGGACGATCAGCAGTTCCAGTTCAACGTGCAGACGCAAGGGCGGCTCACGACGGCGAGCCAGTTCGGCAATATCGTGCTGCGCGCCAATCCGGACGGCTCGGTGCTGCGGATCAGCGACGTTGCCCGGGTCGAGATCGGCGCCCAGAACATGGACAGCGAGTCCCGGATCGACGGCCAGCCTGGCGTGCCGATCGGCATCTATCTTGCGCCGGGCGCCAATGCGGTGACCACCGCCGCTGCGGTGCAGTCCACGCTCTCCAGATTGTCGGAACGGTTCCCCCCGGGCCTGACCTATCTGGTGCAGTACGACTCCACGACCTTCGTCTCCGACACGATCAAGGAAGTGCTGAAGACGCTCGGCGAAGCCTTCGTGCTGGTCGTGATCGTCGTGTTCCTATTCCTCGGCAATCTGCGCGCCACGGTGATCCCGGCGGTCGCGGTGCCGGTCAGCCTGATCGGCACCTTCGCGGTTCTCTTGATCCTTGGCTATTCCGCCAACACCGTGTCGCTGCTCGCGATGGTGCTGGCCATCGGCATCGTGGTTGATGACGCCATCGTCGTGGTCGAGAACGTCGAACGCGTGATGGAGAGCGAGCCCGAGCTGTCGCCGGCGGAGGCCACCAAGAAGGCGATGGCGCAGATCACCGCGCCGATCATCGCGATCTCGCTGGTGCTGCTATCGGTGTTCGTGCCGATTGCGTTCATCCCCGGCATCTCCGGAACCCTGTTCCGCCAGTTCGCGGTGACGATCAGCGCGGCGATGGTGATCTCGGCGCTGAACGCGCTGACGCTGTCGCCGGCGCTCTGCGCCGTGTTCCTGCGGCATACCGGGCCGCGGCGCGGCATCATGGGGCGCGTGCTCGGCGGCATCGACTGGGTCCGCGACCGCTATGCCGGCATGGTACGCCGGCTGCTGCGGGTGGCAATATTATCGCTGGTCGCGGTGCTGGTATTTGCCGGCGGCGTTTTAGGCGTGTCGCGAATAACGCCGACGGGCTTCCTGCCCGAAGAGGATCAGGGCGCCTTCTTCATCTCGGTGCAATTGCCTGACGGCGCGTCGGTGGCGCGCACCAGTCAGGTGACCAAGCAGGTCGAGGCGCTCTTGAAGAACATGCCGCAGGTCGAGCACGTGCTCTCGATCATCGGCTTCTCGCTGCTTGACGGCGCGAGCGAGCCGAACTCGGCCTTCATGGTGGCGCGCATGAAGCCGTTCGCCGATCGCCAGGCTGCCGCGGATTCGGTGCAGGCCACGATCCGGCGAATGTTTGCCGAGGGTGCGCAGATCCGGCAGGCCAATGTCCTGCCGTTCAACCTGCCGCCGATCATCGGGCTTTCGACCTCCGGGGGCTTCGAGTATCAGCTCGATGCGCTGGAGGGGCAGGATCCGGCCGCGCTCGGCAGCGTGATGACCGGCCTGATCAATGCGGCCAACCGCGATCCGCGGCTGGCGCGCGTGTTCTCGACCTTCACCGCGACCAATCCGTCGATCTATCTCGACATCGACCGCGCCAAGGCGCAGGCGCTCGGGCTGAACATGGCTGACGTGTTCACCGCGCTGCAGGCGACGCTGGGCGGTATCTACGTCAACAACTTCAATCTGTTCGGCCGCACCTGGCAGGTCAACGTGGAGGGCGAGGCTGCCAATCGCGGCGACATCTCCGACATCTGGCAGATCTATGTCCGCAACAGCGGCGGCGAGATGGTACCGATGCGCTCCATCGCGAGCGTGAGGATCGTCACCGGACCGCAGGTCATCACCCGCTACAACAACTACCGCTCGGTCACCATCAACGGCAGCCCGGCGCCGGGCGTCTCGTCGGGAACCGCGATCGCCGCGATGGAAGAACTCTCGCGGTCGACATTGCCCGCCGGTTACTCCTACGAGTGGACCGGCACCGCCTATCAGGAGCAGGCGGCGTCCGGTCAGACCGGCATCATCCTCGCGCTCGCGGTGCTGTTCGCCTATCTCTTCCTCGTTGCGCTCTACGAGAGCTGGACCATTCCGATCCCGGTCCTGCTGGCAGTCACGGTCGGCGTGCTCGGCTCGTACACGGCGATCAAGGTCGCCGGCTTGAACCTCGACCTCTACGGCCAGATCGGCCTCGTGGTGCTGATCGCGCTCGCCGCCAAGAACGGCATCCTGATCGTCGAGTTTGCCAAGGAGCAGCGCGAGGGCGGTTTGCCGATCGCACAAGCGGCGGAGCTCGGTGCCCAGATGCGTTTCCGCGCCGTGATGATGACCTCGATCGCCTTCATCCTCGGCCTGGTGCCGCTGGTGGTTGCGACCGGCGCCGCCGAGATCAGCCGCAGGGCGGTCGGCACGGCGGTGTTCGGTGGCATGCTCGCCGCGAGCTCGATCGGCATTTTCCTGGTGCCGATGCTCTACGTCAGCTTCCAGCGCTGGCGCGAAGGCGCGAAACGCCGCTTCGGCAAACCGGTCGAAGCGCCGCATGCGCCGCCGGCGGAGTAGAATGGTGGGTGAACTAGAGCGTTTTCGAGCGAAGTGGACACCGGTTCGCGTGAAGAAAACGCGTTCTGATGCAATCAGAACCGAAATGCTCTAGCCGAATCCCGATATCCCGCAGCGCAGATTTCGGAGCGTCTCTGATGGTCAACGCCCGCCGTTCGGCAACCCAGATCTTTCTGATCCCGGCGATCATCGCGGTGATCGTCGCTTTTGGCCTGGTGTCCGCCTTGCTCGGCGACGGCATCTGGGACACGACATCATGGATCGCACTCACAGTCCCGCTCGCGGTCACCGCGTTCTTCGCCTGCAAGAAGCGCCCTGCAAATTCGTAGGGCGCTAGCTTGCCATCCGCCACACCCGCTGCCGTCATTGCGAGCGCAGCGAAGCAATCCATGTCTCCGCGTGTGGCGCTATGGATTGCTTCGCTGCGCTCGCAATGACGATGTGGCGACTTTGGGTGCGACAAATCAACCCGACGGGCAAATCACCTAAAAGTCTGTCCATCCCTCGCGCGAAAAATAAATCGCTTAACGCGTCGGGCAAATCAGCACTATTAATCCGCGCGTCTCACCCGAAAGAGGGGCGGGTCGCGATCGTCACGAACGTTGCGGTGAGATGCGGTGGACGCGGGTGTTGCGACTGACGAGCGTGACATCAGCGGACGGCGAAGTCGTGTGGTTCTGGCGCCCCGACGCTGGCGCTAAGTTCGCGGAGATGATCTGCGGGCGACGGTGGCAAGAAAGCCCGGTCACCGGGAAGAGCACGAAGTAAGCCGTAAAACCATCGCGCAGGGAAAGCCGGAGTTGCTTCGGTTGACCTGTGGTCCTACCCCCGTGCTTTCTGTTGCACGGGGCCCACGGGTGCAACCGGCACCCGGCTTTCCCTGCGCCCTCTGCTATCGAGGAGGGTGAAACGAGATGCAAACCTCGGGCGAACAACGCCGCGAGAATGCGGACTCACATCCTCTCCCCACACTCCGTCGTCATGCCCGCGAAGGCGGGCATCCAGTATCCGGCGGCTTCTCGGCTCAAGCTCAGCTGCCTCTGGAATACTGGATCGTCCGCCTTCGCGGACGATGACAGCGGAGAGCTGTTTGACATTTGAATCAGAACTCGCCCCGTCATTGCGAGGAGCGAAGCGACGAAGCAATCCATGTCTCAGCGAGCGGCGCGATGGATTGCTTCGCGTACGCTCGCAATGACGGCGTCGTCCGCCCGGTACGACGCCGTGTTGTAACTGCAAGACCAGCCGCGCCCTACGCGAAGCTGATGTTCTGCTGCCGCAGCGGCACCGAGCGGATGCGTTTTCCGGTCGCCGCGAAGTAGGCGTTCAGCACCGCGGGCGCGGCGACGCCGATGGTCGGCTCGCCGACGCCGCCCCAGAAGCCGCCGCTCGGCATCAGGATCGTCTCCACCTTCGGCATCTCGCTGATGCGCATCGAGTTGTAGGTGTCGAAGTTGGTCTGCTCGATGCGGCCGTCCTTCACGGTGCAGCCGCCATAGAACAGCGCGGAGAGGCCGTAGACGAAGGAGCCCGCGACCTGCCGTTCCACCTGCGCCGGATTGACGACATAGCCGGGATCGGTGGCGGCGACGATGCGATGCACCTTGATCTTGCTGCCGTCGGTCACCGAGATCTCGGCGGCGCCGGCGACGTAGCTGCCATAGCCCATCACCTGCGCGAGCCCACGATAGACGCCTTTCGGCGGAGGCTTGTCCCAGCCGATCCGTTCGGCAACGGCGTTGAGCACCGCGAGATGCTTCGGATGGCCGGCCATCAGCTTGCGGCGGAAGGCGAGCGGATCCTGGCCGACCGCATGCGCGAGCTCGTCCATGAAGCTTTCGAGATAGATCGTGTTCGGATTGATGTTGACGCCGCGCCAAAAGCCCGGTGGGACATGCGGATTGCGCATCGCATGTTCGATCAACAGGTTCGGGATCGAATAGCCGATCGCGGCTTCGCCGCTGGGCGCGAGCCCCTGAAAGGTCGCGGGGTCCATGCCGTTGATCATCGCCTCGGGCCGCAGCCGCGCCAGGATCGACTGGCCGGAGATCCGCATCCGCAGCGCGGTCAGGTTGTTGTCGGCATCGAAGGCGCCGACCATCCGGCACTGGGTGACCGGATGATAGAAGCCGTGCTGCATATCCTCTTCGCGCGACCACAACAGCTTGATCGGCGTGCCCTGCATCTGCTTGGCGATCAAGACCGCCTGCCGCACATAGTCGCTCTGGCCGCGCCGGCCGAAGCCGCCGCCGAGGATCAGCTTGTGCACATCGCATTTGTCGGCCGGAAGGCCGGAGGCCTGCACCGCGGTCGCGAAGGCTGCTTCGCCGTTCTGCGTGCCACACCAGACATCGAGCTTGTCGCCGGTATGGAGCGCGGTCGCGTTCATCGGCTCCATCGTGGCCTGGTTCTGGTAGGGGTAGTTGTAGACCGCCTCGACCACCTTTGCGGCACGCGCGATTTCTGCCATCGCATTGCCGTTCTGGTTGCCGACGAACGCCGCCTGCGACGGCTCGAGTCCTTCGGCCAGCCATTTGCTGATCGTCTCGCTCGAGGTCTTTGCGTTCGGGCCTTCGTCCCACTCGATCGGCAGCGCATCGAGCGCGGTCTTGGCGTGCCACCAGGTGTCGGCGACGACGGCAACAGCGCTGTCGCCGACGCGCACCACCTTCTTCACGCCTTTCATGTTGGCGATCTTGGCCTCGTCAAAGCTCTTCAGCTTGCCGCCGAACACCGGGCAATCCTTGATCGCGGCGTTCAGCATGCCGGGCAATCTGAAGTCGATGCCGTAGACCATCGCGCCGGTGGTCTTGTCAGCGGTGTCGAGACGCTTGAGCGCTTTGCCCGCGATCTTCCAGTCCTTGGAATCTTTCAGCTTCACGTCGGTCGGTGGGCTGAGCTTTGCCGCCGCCTCCGCCACCTTGCCGTAGGTCGTGGTCCGTCCCGTCGGCAGATGGGTAATGACGCTGCTCGCGGCCGAGCATTCGGAAGCGGGCACCTTCCACTCGTTCGCGGCGGCCTGGATCAGCATCAGCCGCGCGGTGGCGCCGCCCTTGCGGACGTAGTCGTGCGAGCCGCGGATGCCGCGGCTGCCGCCGGTCGAGAAATCGCCCCAGGGCCGGCCGCGTGCCGCGCTCTGGCCCGGTGTCGGATATTCGGTCGTGACCTTCGACCAGTCGCATTCGAGTTCTTCGGCGACGAGTTGCGCCAGACCGGTAAGCGAGCCCTGGCCCATCTCCGAACGCGCGATGCGGATCACCACCGTATCATCCGGGCGGATCACCACCCAGGCGTTGACCTCAGGCGAGCCATCGGCGGCGCGCGCCACCGTGGGGCCGAACGGAAGATTGAAGCCGAGTGCAAGGCCGGCACCCGCCGCGGCGGTGCCAATGACGAAGGCGCGGCGATTGAGCGTGACGTGCTGATTCATGACGGCACCTCACGCGTTCGCGGCAGCGTGGATCGCTTCGCGCACCTGCGCGAAGGTGCCGCAACGGCAGATATTGGTGATGACCTCGTCGATCTCCTGGTCGGTCGGTTTCGGCGTGTCCTTCAACAGAGCCGCCACCGCCATGATCATGCCGCTCTGGCAATAGCCGCATTGCGGGACGTCGTGCTCGATCCAGGCCTGCTGCACCTTGTGCAGCTTGCCATCGGCGGCGAGGCCCTCGATGGTTGTGATCTCCTTGCCGATCGCATCACTGACGAGTACGCCGCAGGAGCGCATCGGCACGCCGTCGAGATGAACGGTGCAGGCGCCGCATTGCGCGATGCCGCAGCCATATTTGGTGCCGGTCAGTCCAATGTTTTCGCGAATCGCCCAGAGCAGCGGCGTATCCGGCTCGACATCGACCTCGATTTTCTTGCCGTTGATTGTGAGGTTAGCCATCGCAGTCCCCTTTTGATCCAGTTCCACCAACTGGACCTCGCTGCGAGTGTGACCCGGCCGCTGGAACGATTCAAATCAAGAAAATGCGTACGCGACGAGTCCGGAACAAACCCGATGATGCGGTGTTCTTTTTCTCTTGTGCCTCGCGCAGGGTCACGCGCTCTTCGGCGCGACAGCCAGCCGCAGGAAGCTCATCGCGCTACCGAGCGCGGCAAATCCGGCGCCGAGCGCAAGCGCGTAAGTGGCGCCTTCGTGGCCGGCGATGGCAAAGCAGAAGGCGGCGAGGGCGGCGCCGATGGTTTGCCCGGTCAGGCGCGCGGTTGCCACGATGCCGCTCGCACTGCCGCTGCGATGCGGCGGCGCGCTGCTCATCAATGCCTTCATATTAGGCGTCTGGAAAAAGCCGAATCCGACCCCGCAGATCACCATGCGCCAGACGATATCGGGGATGCTGGGCGAGGCGGGCAGCGTCGCCAAGAGCGTCATGCCGACACCGAGCAGGATCAACCCGATACCGCCGAGAATGCCAACTGGATAGCGGTCCGACAGACGGCCGCCGATCGGTGCCATGATGCCGACCACCAGCGGCCAGGGCGTCATGAAGAAACCGGTCTCGACCTGCGAGCGCATCAGCACCGTCTCGAAATAGAACGGCAGCGAAACGAAGGCGAGGCCCTGGATCGCGAAGGCGCAGACCGCGGTCGCCGCGGACAAGGCGAACATCGGCCGGCGGAACAGGTCGATGGGCAGCATCGGCGCCGGATGATTCCGATGCCGATGCATCAGGAGCCAGCCGAGGAGGACCGCTGTCGCAAGCTCGACCAGCACCAATCCGGGCGATGTCTTGTGGGCCGCACTGCCGATGCCGATGATGAACAGACCGAGGCAGCCCGCCGCCAGCACTGCGCCGGCGAAGTCGAAGGCATGCACGGCGCGCGGCGTCGGCGGCAAGGTCTTCATCCCGATGAACAGCGCGATCAGGCCGAACGGGATATTGATGGCAAACAGCCACGGCCAGGTTCCGAACGCCAGGATGCCGGAGGCGATCGTCGGCCCGAGGGTGAAGGCGGTCGCGACCACCAGCGCGTTGTGGCCGAAACCGCGACCGTGCATCCTGCTCGGGTAGACGTAGCGGACAAGCGCGGTGTTGACGCTCATCAGCCCGCTGGCGCCGAGTCCCTGCAGCGCTCGCGCAATGAGAAGGCTCTCGAGCGACCATGCGAGCGCGCAGCCGAGCGAGGCGAGCGTGAACAACAGCAGGCCGCCGAGATAGATGCGCTCGTGGCCGACGATTTCCCCGAGCGCGCCGAGCGGCAACAGGGTTGCGACCAGCGCGATCTGGTAGACGTTGACGACCCAGACGACATCGGCCGGGCTGACCTGGAGATCGGTCGCGATCGCGGGCAGGGCGATATTGGCGATCGCGGTGTCGAGCGAAGCCATCGCAAGCGCGGTGAAGATCGCGGCAACGGCCCACCGCCGCCGCTCTGGCGGCAAGCCGTCCATGACGGGCGCGACCGGCGCCTTCGCCGCGAGCATGTCCATTGTGGTCAGATTCTCCGGAAGGACGGGATCCCGCCCTCTCGGTCATCTACTACGCGCGCGCGGGTTGCCACAGGTATGCGGTTGCATGATGCGTATGCGCAATTCTGCGTTCCGGCTTGGCGTCGGCCGTCCACGCGCGGTGGATCAGGCGTTGGCGCTGAGCCCGAGCCGGGCATAGATGCGCCGGGCGTAGGCGCCGAATTCGTCCGTGGTCTTGATCGGCAGCGCGCGGGGGAAGGGCAGTTCGATCGGGAAATATTCCGCCATCCGCGCCGGACCCGCGGTGAGCACGGCGCAATGGGAGCCCAGGAACACCGCTTCCTGGATGCTGTGGGTGACGAAGATGATGGTCTTGCCGCTTTCGCGCCAGATCCTGAGCATTTCGAGATTCATCTGCTCGCGCGTCAGCGCATCCAGCGCGCCGAACGGCTCGTCCATCAGGATCAGTTTCGGATCGTGGATGAAAGCGCGCGCGATCGCGGTGCGCTGCTGCATGCCACCGGAAAGCTGTTGTGGATATTTGTCCTCGTAGCCGGCGAGGCCGACGAGCTTCAACAGGTCGCGTGCGCGTTCGCGCGCCGCCTTGATCGGCAGGCCGACGATCTCGGCCGGCAGCAGCACGTTGTCCAGGATGGTGCGCCATTTGAGCAGCAGCGCCTGCTGGAACACCATGCCGATATCGCGCGCGGGATCGAAGGGCGTCTTCGTGTTGCCGATCTTGATCGTGCCGCCATCGGCGCCGTGGAGCCCGGCAAGGATCTTCAGCACGGTGGTCTTGCCGCAGCCGGATGGCCCGACCAGCGCCACCAGCTCGCCCTCGGCGATGTCCATGGTGACGTCGGAGACTGCAAGGAATTCGGCACCCTTGGACCGATAGACCTTGCGAACGTTGCGCAGGCTGATGAAAGGCTCGGCCGTCATGCCAGCCATTTCTCCAGATTTGCCGCGACGAAGGCATCGTCGCTGAGATCGGCGTGCTCGCGGCAGACGCGGTCGATCTCCTGTATCTGGCCCGGGCTGAGGCCCTCATTGGGATCAAGGCACCGGATGCCTTCCATCAAGCCTTGGCGGCGGAGGATCTCGTGACAGCCGGCGATGCAGCCATGAAAATTGTTGGCGACATCGAAGAACGCGCTGTTGCAGTCGGTGACGCGAGCGTCCAGCGCGAGCAGATCGGCGGGCACAGAATCTTTGTGACGCGCCGCTTTGCACATCTCGAATTGCCGGATCGCCGTCTGCGTCCACACCGACCAGTGGCCAAGCAGGCCGCCCTTGAAATAGGTGCGGGTGGTGACGCCGTTCTCGCGCAGATCGAACGGCAGTGTGAGGTCGAGCAGGATATGATCGTCATTGCCGGTATAGAGCGCGACGCGGTCGAGCGCGCCAGCCGCGGTGACGCCGCGCAGCACGTCGAGGGTGCGATAGCGGTTGAACGGCGCGATCTTGATTGCGATCACATTGTCGATCGCGGCAAAGCGCCGCCAGAAATCCGCGCTCAACACGACTCCGCCGACCGCCGGCTGCAGGTAGAAGCCGACCAGCGGGATTTCGCGCGCTACGGCCTGACAATGCGCGATGATGTCGTTCTCCGACGCGGTCTTCATCGCGGCGAGGCTGAGCAGGCCGGCATGATAGCCGATATCGCGCGCGGTGCGGGCTTCCGAGATCGCCTGTTGCGTCGCGCCGGCAAGGCCTGCGACCATCGCCAGTGGCCGCTTGGTCCAGTTCGCTGCCGTCTCGGCGGCAAGCTCCAGCACAGGCCGATAGAGTCCGACCTCGCGGATCGCGAATTGCGTAGTGTGGACGCCGACCGCAAGGCCGCCGGCGCCGGCGTCGATATAATAGCGCGTCAGCGCGCGCTGATGCCTCTTGTCGAGCGCGCGATTGGCGTCGAGCGCGAGCGGGTGCGCGGGCAGCACCGTGCCGTCGGCGATCAGCTTGCGTATCTCGGATTTGATCTCGCTGTGATGCATGGCCAATCCTATCCAAATTCCGGGCCGGCGACCGCGAAGGGAAGCTCTTCGCTTTGTGTGGTGGCGCGACCGAACCGCATGCGCTGGAACGGCCGCTCGATGTTCCAGCCGGCACCGGTCAACCCGGCGATGAACGATTCCTGCGATGCAATCGCGTCGATCAGCAGCTTGCCGCTTTCGGTGCGGCTGATCGCATCGACCAGTGCCAGCGCGTCCGCTGGGCTATCTGCGAACAACGGACCGATGTGGCGTGCGGTGCGGCCGTCGCGCACCAGCGCCATCGCGCTGTCGCGGGACAGAATGCGCGAGCCCGGGCGCGCGGCGAATTCGGCGAGCAGGGCGTTGCGCTCAAATCCCATGGCGCGCCCGTCGCGCGCGCTGAACGTGTCGATATCGGAGGTCGCGAGCATCGCGGGCGCCTCCTGCGCTGAGTGTTCGAGCCGCAACCGCCGGAGCTGCAGTGTCGGCGTGAAGCCGAGCGGGCCGTACACCGTGGCGCCTGCCGGCGTCGCGTCGAGCCAGGTGGTGAGCCCGCGCTGTCTTGCCGCGTCGAGACAGGCGTCGACCAGCAGGGTCGCGAGCCCGCGGCGGCGCCAGCGCTCGGTCACCAGCACCATGCTGATCCAGGCATTGCCGCGGGAATATGGCAGCAGCGCCGCGGTTGCGACCAGGTGCGTTCCGTCACGGACGCCGAACACGATGCCATTGGTGAGAAAGAAGCGCCAGTCGGCCTCGTTCTGGTTCCAATATGCCTCGGTCGATAGCGCAAGCCCAGCGGCTGCGTCGTTGGCGCCGAGTTCGACGATGGCGGCAGGCTCAGTATCGGCCATCGCGCACCTCATATTTGGTCGGCTTGCCGAGGCTAGGCATCGCGCGCGCCACCCAGTCCGCGGTCCAGGCGATCAACTGTTCGGTGTCGACGACCGGCAAGCCAAACAGCTTGACCGCCTGCGATGTATCGGTCAGCCACGCCGTCGGCTCCTCCTTGCCGACGATCACCGGCTCACGGCCGAAGCGAACCCCGAACTTGGCGGCGAGATCGCGCACCGCGAGGATCTCATGGCCGCTGACATTGATCGGCGAGGTCGGCGTGGTGCAATGCGCCAGGCACCGCAGCGCCTGCGAAGCGGCATCGCCCTGCCAGATGAAATTGACATGGCCGAGGCTGACGTCGATCGGCGTGCCCGAAACCACCTTGGTTGCGATATCGTGCAGCACGCCATAGCGCATGTCGATCGCATAGTTCAGGCGGAACAGGCGGCCGGGCGTCGAGAACTTCTTCGAGAAATATTCGAACATGCGCTCGCGCCCGACGCAGGACTGCGCGTATTCGCCGGGCGGGTTCGGCGCCATGTCCTCATCGGAACCTTTGCCGTCGATCGGCACGAACGGATAGACGCAGCCGGTCGAGAACGCGACGATGCGCGCAGCGGGGAAGGCCTGTGCGACCAGCGCGGGAACATGCGCATTCATCGCCCAGGTCAGCGACAAATCGCCCTCGGCGCCGAATTTGCGGCCGGCCATGAAGATGATGTTCGGCGCCTTCGGCAGCGCCTTGATCGCGGTCTCGTCCAACAGGTCGCAATTGATGGTCTCGATGCCGCGTTTCTCGAGCCAGTCCTTCACCGCGGGATCGCTGAAGCGGGCGACGCCGATGACGCGGCGATCCGGTGCCGCGGCCTTGGCAAGGCCGGCCAGCGTCGGTCCCATCTTGCCGGCGACACCGAGGATCATGATGTCGCCGCTAACCTTGCTGATATCGTCGATCAACGCCTGGCTCGGCCGGCACAGCAAGTCGTCGAGCGCTGCAACATCCGGGATGGTCTTCGGCAAAGTATCACGCGTGAGCAGCATGGTTCTTCCCTTCGTTTCTTATTGCAGCCTGATGTCGGAGACCACGAACAGCCGTTCAAGGCCGAGCACCAGGCCGTAAAGCGCGACCCCAAGCAGCGTCAGCAGCACGACCGCCATCACCATGGCCGGCGTGTCGAGCGAGGACTGTACCTGGATCATGAGGTAGCCGAGCCCGCGCTCGGAGGCGATGAACTCGCCGACGATGGCGCCGGCGACCGCGAGGATAGCGCCGACCTTCATGCCCGAAAACACGTAAGGCAGCGATCCCGGCAACTGGATCTTCCGGAACAGCGTCCAGCGCGAGCCGCGCAGCGATTTGACGAGGTCGAGCAGGTCGGGCTCGACCTCGCGCAGGCCGCGTGCGGTCGTCAGCAGGATCGGAAAGAAGCAGATGCTGAAGGCGATCAGGATGTTCGGAACGATGCCGTAGGAGAACCACACGATGATCAGCGGTCCCATTGCCACTTTCGGGATCATGTTCAGCGTCACGAACAGCGGCAGCAGCAACAGGCTCACCAGCGGCGACCAACTGAAGATGACGGCGAGCGCAACGCCGACCAGCGCGCCGAGGCAGAAACCGCCGAGGATCTCGGCGGCTGTGACGAGCAGGTTCGACAGCCAGGCATATTTGGCCGAGCTGAGCGTGGCGACGGTCGCGAGCGGCGAGGGCAGGATGAATTTCGGTACCTGGAAGGCGTCGACCAGCACCTGCCAGAGCACGATCACGGCAAGATGCACGATCAGGATGATCGCGATGGACCGCGTGGATCGCCCGCTGTCACCGAACACCAATTGCTCCTTCGAAACACGGCCGTCCGGCCGCCTGCCATCAGCCTAGCCCGGCTACATCAATCTTTCAACCATCTGGTTGATTACAGCCGGAGCGACTGCATCACCAGGTCGGTCACGTGCCGTCGCCGGGCCCGCCGCGCTGCCGTGCTCGACAGGTCTTTGCCGAAAATCGCCGACAGCGTCGGCGTGTTGGAAAAGAAGAAGTAGCTGAGCGCCGCGATCGAGATATACAGGTGCACCGGATCGATGCCGCGCCGGAACACGCCGGCGCGCACGCCTTCATTCAGGATCTTCGAGACCATGCTGACGAGCGGCGAGTGCATGGCCTCCAGCCGGCGGGAGCCACGGACGTGCCGGGCGCCGCCGCGGTTCTCGTCATTGAGGAGCACGATGAAGTCGGGATGGGCGGCGAGGTGATCGAACGACGCTTCGATCAGCTTCTTGATCGCCTGTTCGGGCGGCAGTCCCTCCAGGTTGAGCTTGCGCTCCTGCTCGCGGATCTCCTCATAGACCCATTCGAGCACGGCGAGGTAGAGCGCGTCCTTGTCGCCGAAATAATGGTAGACAAGCTGCTTGTTGACGCCGGCTCTGGCCGCGATCTCGTCGACCCTGGCGCCGGCAAGCCCGTTCTGCGCGAATTCGCGCCGCGCCGCGGTTAGGAGTTTCCGTTGCGTGGCGACCGGATCGCGCCGCTGCGGCTTTGTGTCGTCGGATCGTCTCTTCAGCATTTTCAACCAAACAGTTGACAATTACGTCGGTGCCTTGTTGCATTGGTAACGTCACAAACGAGGTGCGACAAGGCCGGGTTGCAGACAGGGAGAATTGCGATGAAGGGTTTGAGGCTTGCAGCCCTGGCTCTAGGCTTGGCTTTTGCGCCAGTCGCATCAGTTGCGCCGGCGCGCGCCGCCGAATCCGTCAATCTGATCCTGAACTGGACGCCGACAGCGGATCACTCGCCGTTCTATTACGCCAAGGCGCAAGGCTGGTACGAGAAGGCCGGCATCGACCTCACGATCGAGACCGGCAAGGGCTCCGGCGTCTCATCGCTGAAGGTCGGCTCCGGCGGCTCACCGTTCGGCATCGCCGACCTCGCGACCATGCTGGTGGCAAAGAGCAAGGGCGCCGACGTGGTGGCACTGATGAGCATCTATGCCAATACCGGGCAGACCTTCTATTGGCTGAAGAGCTACGGCGTGAACGGGGTGAAGGATTTCCCCGGCCACAAGATCGGCAATCCGCCGGGCGACGCCTCGCGCGTGATGTGGCCGGCTTTCGCCAAGGCAGCCGGGATCGCGCCTGATGCCGTCAATTTCGTCAATGTCGGCCCGACCGCGAAGATCGCGGCGCTGAAGAGCCATACCGTCGACATCATCAGCGATTTCTACAACGAGCACGATCTCAAGGTGATCGAGTTCGGCGCCGATCTCGGCTACCTCAACTGGAAGGATATCGGGCTCAATCCTTACGGCAACTCGCTGATCGTCAACGGCGCGTTCCTTCAGAAGAATCCGAAACTGGCCGAGGAATTCGTGCGCGTCACCCAGAAGGCCTACGCCGCCTGCGTCGCCGACGTTGCGCCCTGCCTGAAGGCGCTGCTCGACCAGGTCTCCGGCCTCGACCGGGAGAACCAGGAACGGCAGTGGGAGCGCATCAAGTTCCTGATGACCGACGAGTTCACCACGACCAAGGCGCTGGGCTGGATCGATGCCGAGCGGATGAAGAAGGATTACGACCTGGTGCACACCTATCTCGGCATGGAAAAGCCGTTCGACGTGAGCACGGCGTTCTCGACCAGGATGCTGGATACCGGCATCAAGATGGATGCGAGCAAGGTGAAGAAGTAGCGCAGCCGACAAAACGCATTTGACGCCTGAAGCCACAGGCTCATAAATCCCTCTCTGCAGCCGGACCGAACGGCCAGGCAGGGAGGGACCAGACATGACCGAGACAATTGCCGGCGAAGCTCCCAAGGATGCATCGCCCTCCGTGGTCGCACAGCATGCGGCGATGCTGGATACGTTGCCATTCCACGACACGGCCGATTTCGACGACGCGGCGCGCGGCTTCCTCGGCACCATCGACAACGCGCATATCGCCACGGCGCAGGGCAGGGTGGTCTGGAGCCTCGAACCCTACGGATTCCTCACCGCGCAGGACGCCCCGCCCACCGTCAATCCCAGCCTGTGGCGGCAGTCGCGATTGAATATGCATCATGGCCTGTTCGAGGTGGTGCCCGGGGTCTACCAGGTGCGCGGGCTCGATATCGCCAACATGACGCTGATCGAAGGCGACCGCGGCGTCATCGTGGTTGACACGCTGACCTCGATCGAGGGCGCGCGAGCCGCGATGGAGCTTTATTTCAGGCATCGCGGCAAGCGTCCGGTCGCGGCCGTGATCTTCACCCATACCCACACCGATCATTGGGGCGGCGCCCGCGGGGTGCTTGATGACGAGACATTGTCGAGCAGGCAGGTCCCGATCATCGCGCCGGACATGTTCATGGAGCACGCGGTCTCCGAGAACATCATCGCTGGACCCGCGATGCTGCGGCGCGCGCAATATCAGTTCGGGCCCTTCCTGGCGAAGGGCGCGCGTGGACAGGTCGATTGCGGCCTCGGCAAGTCGATGGCGGCCGGATCGGTCGTGCTGTTGCGGCCGACCGACCTGATCCTCGCCACTGGCGACAGGCGCATGATCGACGGTGTCGAATTCGAATTCCAGATGGCGCCGAACAGCGAGGCGCCGGCCGAGATGCATTTCTACCTGCCGCGCTACAAGCTCCTGAATCTTGCGGAGAACTGCACCCATAATTTCCACAATCTCCTGCCGTTCCGCGGCGCGGATGTGCGCGATGCGCTGGCGTGGTCGAAATATCTCGGCGAGGCGCTCAAGATGTGGGGCGGCAAGGCGGAGGCGATGTGCGGGCAGCATCATTGGCCGGTGCGGGGGCGAGAACGGATCGACACCATGATCCGCCAGCAGCGCGATCTCTACAAGTTCGCGCATGACCAGACCATCCGCCTGATGAACCATGGGCTCACCGCAAGCGAAATCGCGGAGACCATTCGTCTGCCGAAAAGCCTGGAAGGCGCCTGGCACGGGCGCGGCTATTACGGCCACATCAGGCACAATGTGAAGGCGATCTACCAGAAATATCTCGGCTGGTACGACGCCAACCCGGTCCATCTCGATCCGCTGCCGCCGGTCGAATCGGGAAAGAAATATGTCGAGTATATGGGCGGCGCGGATGCGATCCTGCAACGGGCGCGGAAAGACTTCGCCAACGGCGAATTCCGTTTCGTCGCGCAGGCGGTAAGCCATCTGGTGTTCGCCGAGCCGGACAATCAGGCGGCCCGCGCGCTGCTCGCCGATACGTTCGAGCAACTCGGCTATGCCGCGGAAAGCGCGACCTGGCGGAACAGCTATCTGTTCGGGGCGCAGGAGTTGCGGCAGGGCATGCCGAAGGCGCCGGCGCGGCCGGCGATGCCGCGCGAAACGCTCGCCGCGCTCCGCACCGGGCAGCTCTGGGACGTGCTCGGCATCCGCCTCAACGGCCCCAAGGCCGAGGGCAAGCGCATCGTCCTGAACTGGAAATTCACCGACACCCACGAGACCTTCGTTCTCAACCTGGAGAATTGCGCGCTGACCTACGTCGCCGACGCGCAAGCCGAGGACGTCGATGCCAGCTTCACGCTGGCGCGCAGCACGCTCGATGCAGTCATCGCCAAATTGACGACGTTTCCGGAAGCGGTCGCCAGCGGCAAGATCACAGTCAGCGGCAACGCGATGCGGCTCAACGAGCTGATGACGCTGATGGACGAGTTTCCGCGGATGTTCGAGATCGTCGAGCCGAAGCGAACAGCGGTGAGTTGAGGAGACGGCGTCGCGTAGGGTGGGCAAAGGCGCCTTGGCGCCGTGCCCACCACCAAGTGTACGCCCGCAAGGGTGGGCACGCTGCGCTTTGCCCACCCTCATATGGGGCTTTGTGAGTCAAGGCTCTTGAACCGGTGCGGGTTGGGTTTTTGCAGTGAGAGGGCGGCGCGCGGAGCCATGCGTAGCGCAGCGCGACGACCGGGCCCCGGGCGAGGATTGGCTTCCGAAGATTTCTGCAGCTCACTGCATCACCTCATATCCGGTCGGATCGGCTGATCCGTACCCACATTCCGCATGCTTGCGGCGAGGAAGCCAAGAGGATGAGACCCATCTACAAAGCGGCCTGGTTGGGCCCCTGGGTGGCACGGTCATCATCCATCCTGTACGGGGCGCGCGGCGCGGAGCCGCCTCGCCCTGGTGGCGTGGTCCGGTGCTAGGCCTTCATCACGGCCTGCTCCGGAACAAGGCCGGTGGTGAGATAGCGCCACAGCGCCACGATCAGCTTGCGCGCCAGCGCGACGATGGCGATGCGCTTGGCGCGCTTGCCGGCGTTTTCGGTGCGGGTGCGGAACCAGCGGCTGAGCGCGCTGTCCGGCTGATGGCGCAGCCAGAGCCAGGCCAGTTCGATCGTCTTGTGGCGGGCGCGCCGGTTGCCGGCCTTGCTGATCCCCTGCTCGCGATCGATGCTGCCGCTTTGCCAGGGACTGGGCGCCAATCCGCAATAGCTGGCGACCTCGCGCCGGTTGCGGAAGTCCTTGTAGAACACCTCGTTCACCAGCGTCGCGGCAAACGCCGGGCCGAGCGCCTTGAGCTGCTGCAACTGATCCCGTCGCTTCGCCATCGGCGCCGGCGCCGCGGCGGCTTCCGCCGCGACTTCTGCCGCGACTTCTGTAGCGACTTGGGCCTGCTCCAGCGCCTTGAGCTGGTCGCGCACCAGCATCAGCCGGGCATGCTCGCGCTTCACTTCGGCCAGAAGCTGCGGCGGCAGCGGCTGCCCTTGCCAGTCCCGCTGCTGCTCCAGCCAGGCGAGCCAGGTCCGTCGTCGCAAGGTGCCGGCCGCCATGCCCAACAGGCGCAGCAGCGCCTTGATCCGGTTGGTGTGCCCCGTCTGCTCCTTCACCAGTCGTTCGCGTTCGCGGCTGGCGCGCCGGGCGTCCTCCTCGGCCACGCTCGGCACCCGGACGATCCGCACCACCCGCGGCTCGCCTCGCAAATGAGCCATCAAGGTGCGCAGCAGAAGCTCGCCATCGATCCGGTCTGTCTTCGCCCGCCGCGCCCGTTGCTCCACCGCGATGCTCGCCGGGTCGAAGATGAAGTTGGTGATCCCAGCCGCCGCGAGCAGCCGGTGCAGCCAGAAGCCGTCATAGCCAGCCTCGTAGCAGCTCACCACCCGCGGCGCCGCTCCAAGCTTCGCAGTCGCCCGGGCCTTGACCTGCTCGATCAGCGCCAGCAGCCCGGCGTGATCGCCGCCTTCCAGCTTGTGGCGCGATATCCGGTCCCGATCCGGACTGTGCAGCGTCACCAGCCACGTCTTCTGACTCAGTTCGATCGCAACGAAAATCGTGCCACAATGCCCGGCGGTGGGCGTGTTCTTGGTCAATGCTTGCATCAGACTCTCCGATGGTTCGAGTGTGGAAACCCAAACCTACCGGAAAGGGCGCGCTCACCGCCCCATGGAATCTACGGCGCTACGGCACCGTACGCCGCCACTTACTCCGCGCTTGCCACCAGCCTGACACGCGGCGAGGCCGCTTCCATCAGGTCGCGATAGGCGTTGAGATAGTCGAGCGCCATGCGGCGCGCGGTGAAGCGGGCCTCGAACCGCTGGCGGATCGTGCGCCGGCTGAGCGCGGGAAGCCGGCCGACCGCGCCGACCGCGCTGGTCTCATCCTCGACGATGAAGCCGGTCAGGCCGTCCTCGATGATTTCAGACACCGAGCCGCGGTTGTACGCGATAACAGGCGTGCCGCAGGCCATGGCCTCGATCATCACCAGCCCGAACGGCTCCGGCCAGTCGATCGGCAGCAACAGCGCGATGGCGCCGCTCAGGAACTCCGGCTTCTCGCGGTCGCTGATTTCACCGATGAACTCGACCAGCGAATTCCCGTCGATCAGCGGGCGGATGCACGCGTCGTAATATTCCTGGTCGGCGCGGTCGACCTTTGCCGCCATCTTCAAGGGAATGCCGCAACGCATCGCAATCTTGATGGCACGGTCGACGGCCTTTTCCGGCGCGATGCGGCCGAGCACTGCGAGATAGGACGGGGTGACCGCCTGCGGCGCCAGCAGGTTCTCGGGCAGGCCGTGATGGATCGTCTTCACCCAATTCGCCTGCGGCACCGGACGGCGCTGCGCGTTGGAGATCGAGATCACCGGCACTTCCGGGAACGTGTCGAACACCGGCTGGTGCTCGGGAAGATCCAGCCGACCGTGCAGGGTGGTTACAAAGGGCGTCGGCTGCCGCTGGAACAGCGACCACGGATAATAATCCAGATGGAAGTGGAGGAAATCGAACTCCTCCTGATCGCATTTCTGTCTGACGCGTTCGAGCAACACCATGTGCAGCGCATTGGGATCGCGAACCGATCCATCCAGGCGCAATGCTTTCGGCCACATCGCCTCCAGCTTGCCCGAGGTCTGTGAGTCCCCGCTGGCGAACAGGGTGACGTCGTGGCCTAACATGACCAGTTCTTCGGTCAGCCAGTGCACGACCCGTTCCGTGCCGCCATAGAGCTTCGGGGGAACAGCCTCCGTCAGCGGCGCAACCTGCGCGATGCGCATGTTTTAGTCTCCTCTGTGTGATGTGGGATAATCAAGCCCAACCCCATTTGTCCGGCACCGGCATGCCGTAACGGGAACGTTCCCGCACGTGCGAAGTTCCTTTGGTGTGCGGGTCGTTCTTTCTTCCTTCACAGTGTGGTCTTGCTGATGCCATCTGCCGCGAACAAATTTTCGCAACTATCGGTGCTGCAGAATTGTTGCGCAGTGATGGCTTCGCGATACGAAACATCGATCACCGCCCCTCACGGAATCGTGTGCGGGACGGTGCCCTAAGAAATTCACCTTACTGCTCAACAGGTTTGCAGGCGTCATGGACAATCTTTCAGGATATGCGCACCGCCCCTTTCCCTTCGTGCTGCGCTATCTGCGGCGGCGGCCCGCATCACACGTCGTAATATTGGCTTGCGTTCTCGGCGCGGTCGGCTGCTCGGTGGGCACGCAGTACGGCGTGAAGAACCTCGTGGACAGCCTGTCGGGCGGTCCAGCCAAGGCCGGCGGCGTATGGCTGGCATTCGTTCTGCTCATGTCCCTGATCGCGGCCGATAATTTTCTCTGGCGGATCGCAAGCTGGATCGCGAGCTACGCGTTCGTCGGCGTCACCGGCGACCTCCGGCGCGACCTGTTCCGCCACCTCACCGGCCACGCGCCGAGCTATTTCAGCGATCGCCTGCCGGGCATGTTGACCAGCCGGATCACGGCCACCTCGAACGCGGTCTACACGGTCGAGAACATGTTCGTCTGGAATGTGCTGCCGCCATGCGTCGCGACCTTCGCGGCGATCGCGTTGATCGGGACCGTGAGCCTGACGATGTCGGCGGTGCTGGTCGTCATTGCGGGAACCATGGTGTTCGGGATGTTCCGGATGGCGGCCGCGGGCCGGCCGCTACACGACGATTTTGCCAACAAGGCCGCCGCCGTGGATGGCGAGATGGTTGACGTCATCAACAACATGCCGCTGGTGCGGGCGTTCTGCGGATTGAGCTTCGAGCACGCCCGGTTCGATACGACCGTGAACCGGGAACTGACCGCCCGGGGCCGCAGCCTGCGCTATCTCGAAAAGCTGCGCCTCACCCATGCGGCGGTAACGGTGGTCCTCACCATCTGCATGCTGGCCTGGGCGATCAACCTTTGGCAGCAGGGCGCCGCCACGACCGGCGACGTGGTCCTGGTCTGCACGCTCGGGATCTGCATCCTGAGCGCGACGCGCGATCTGGCCGTGGCGCTGGTCGATGCCACCCAGCACGTCGCCCGCCTGATGGAGGCGCTCGCGACGCTGCTGGTGCCGCACGAATTGAAGGATCACCCGGAGGCCGAGCCGCTGATCAAGAGCGGTGCCGCGATCGCCTTCAACAACATCTCGTTCCAGTATCCGGGCGGCATGCAGGTGTTCGACAAGTTCAACCTGCGCATCCAGCCCGGCCAACGGGTCGGCCTGGTCGGGCAATCCGGCGGCGGCAAGTCGACGCTGTTCACACTGCTGCAGCGCTTCTACGACGTGCAGCGCGGCAGCATCACCATCGACGGCCAGGATATCTCGCGGGTCACGCAGCAGAGCCTGCGCGAGGCGATCTCGGTGGTGCCGCAGGACATCTCGCTGTTCCACCGTTCGATCCTGGAAAACATCCGATACGGACGCCCGAACGCCACCGACGACGAGGTACTGCGGGCGGCGATCGCGGCGCGTTGCGACTTCATCGAGAATTTGCCCGAGGGAATGGACACCATCGTCGGCGATCGCGGCGTCAAGGTGTCGGGCGGCCAGCGCCAGCGCATCGCGATCGCTCGCGCCTTCTTGAAGGACGCGCCGATCCTTCTGCTCGATGAGGCGACTGCGTCGCTTGACAGCGAGTCCGAAGAGGCCATACGTGAAGCCCTGTCGCGCTTGATGCGCGGGCGGACCGTGGTGGCGATCGCCCATCGCCTGGCCACGCTGCGCAGCTTCGACCGCGTGGTCGTGCTGCAGGGCGGCCGCATCGTCGAGGACGGGCCGCCCGATATCCTGGTGCAGGGCAGGGGGCCGTACCGCGAACTGGTCGCGCGCGAAATGGGCCGCCTCGCCACCCAGGCTGCCTGATTCCACGGAAGTTGCGTATAATCATCGTCCATCGCAACCCGAGAGAAGCGCTCGAGGTCTAAATGGCAGCGGAGATCGTCACGCAAATTTCGACCACGCGCGTCATCGAGAAAATCGCGGAATCCCCCTTCTACATCCCGATGACGGGTCCCGCCGCAAGGCCGCGGCGGTCGCTAAAACATGACGATACGTTCATCGTGCTCGACAGCCATGGCGACATCGGCGCTTCCGCCGGCGGGCCCGACGGCCTGTTCAACGCCGATACGCGCTATCTCGCGCGACTGGAAATGGTGCTCGACGACGTGCAGCCGCTGTTGCTCGGCTCGAACATGCGCGACGACAATTCGTCGCTGACCGTCGATCTCACCAATTCCGACGTTTATCGCAATGGCCGGCTGGTGCTGCAGAAGGACACGCTGCACATCGTGCGCTCGATCTTCCTGTGGCGCGGCACCGCCTATCAGCGCATCGGCCTGCAAAATCACGGCGACCATCCGGCGAGCTTCGATCTCACCTTGCTGTTCGACAATGATTTTGCCGATCTGTTCGAGGTGCGCGGCGAGCGCCGGCCGCGGCGCGGCACCGGCTCGAGCAGGTTGCTCGGCCCGACGGATGTCGTGCTCGAATACGGCGGACTGGATGGCCAGGTACGGATCACGGCGCTGCATTTCGATCCGAAGCCGACGCGGCTGTCGGTCAATGCCGCGACCTATCATTTCGACTTGGCGCCCAAGGCGGTCACCTCGCTGTTCATCGCGGTGTCCTGCAACAAGCCTATCATGCACAAGCCGGTGCCGTTCTTTCGCGGGCTGCTCGCGCATCGCCGCGAGATGCGGCGCTCGACAGCAGGTGCCGGGACCATCGAGACCTCCAACAACATCTTCAACGAGGTGCTGTGCCAGGCGATGGCCGACCTCAACATGCTGATGACGGAGACGCCGCAGGGCCGTTATCCCTATGCCGGTATCCCCTGGTACTCGACGACCTTCGGCCGCGATGGATTGATCACCGCCTTGCAGATGCTGTGGATCGATCCGCGCATCGCGCAAGGCGTGTTGAAGCGGCTTGCGTTCTTCCAGGCCAAGAGCGTCGATCCACTTGCCGATGCCGAGCCCGGCAAGATCCTGCACGAGATGCGCGGCGGCGAGATGGCGGCGCTGCGCGAGGTGCCGTTCGCGCAATATTACGGCAGCGTCGACTCGACACCGCTGTTCGTGCTGCTCGCCGGGCATTATTTCGAGCGCACCGGCGACGAAGCGACGCTTGCGGAACTCTGGCCTGCGATCGAGGCAGCGCTGCAATGGATCGACGGCCCCGGCGATCCTGATCGCGATGGTTTCATCGAATATCAGCGCGCGACCGAGCAGGGCCTCGCCAACCAGGGCTGGAAGGATTCCTTTGACGCCATCTTCCATGCCGACGGCAGGCTGGCGGAGGGCTACATCGCGCTCTGCGAAGTCCAGGGCTATGTGTTCGCGGCCAAGCGGCTGCTTGCCAGGGTGGCGCGCCGGCTCGGCTATGCCGATCGGGCTTCCAGGCTCGACACGGAGGCCGAAACGCTGCGCCAGCGCTTCGAGGAGGCGTTCTGGTGCGAGGAACTCGGCACCTATGCGCTGGCGCTCGACGGCAAGAAGGAACCGTGCCGGGTGCGGACCTCGAATGCCGGCCAGCTCCTGTTCACCGGCATCGTCCGGGAGGACCGCGCGCGGCTGGTCGCAGCCGAGCTGATGAGCCAGAGCTTCTTTTCGGGCTGGGGCATCCGCACGGTTGGCAAGAACGAGGTCCGTTACAACCCGATGTCCTATCATGACGGCTCGATCTGGCCGCACGACAATGCGCTGATCGCGCTCGGCTTTGCCCGCTACGGGCTGAAACACGCGGTGGCGCATCTGTTCAAGGGCCTGTTCGACGCCGCAAGCTACATGGATTTGCGGCGGCTGCCCGAATTGTTCTGTGGGTTCCAGCGCGAACGGCGGCGCGGACCGTGTGCTCTATCCGGTAGCCTGCGCGCCACAGGCTTGGGCGAGCGCGACCCCCTTTACGCTGGTGGAGGCGGCGCTGGGGCTCGAATTCGACGCCGCGCGCGGCGAGATCAGGCTGCGCGATCCGCGCTTGCCTGAATTCCTGAATGAGGCGATCCTGCGGGACCTGCAGCTCGGCGCCTCGAGTGTCGATCTGAGAGTCCGCCGCCATGATGGCGAAGTGTCGCTCGAAGTGTTGCGTACACGCGGTCAAATCCAGGTGTCGATCGTGCTGACGCATTGAATGTCGGCCGGAATGTTTAGCTTTATTCCTGGTTTGGAGGCCCCCGATGTGGGCGAGCATGGTGATGACAATTGTTGCTGCGGCCTTTGCCGCTATTGCGGCCGCACAAGCGGCCGATGATCCGGCGGCACCGCCGCCGACCAAACCGCCGGCTGCGCAAAAGGAACCGGCGCCTCCACCTTCGGTGACGGTGATCGGCGCCAGGGATGCGCATGGCATCCTCGGGCGCGACGTGCGCAGCGCTGCCAATGAGGACATGGGACGGATCGTGGACGTGATCGTCGATCGCGAAGGCACCGTGCGCGCCGCCGTGATCGACTTCGGCGGCTTCCTCGGTGTCGGCAGCCGCAAGATCGTCGTTGACTGGAACGCACTGCATTTCGGCAAGGTCGCCAACAAGAGCGACAGCATCACGCTGGAACTGAACAAGGAGCAGGTGAGCGCGGCGCCGGAATACAAGGAGGATACGCCCCTCATCGTGCTCGGCGCCGCCGGCAGTTTGCGTCCATGGCAATATGACCATTAAAGTCGGAGATACATTGATCGCTCGTCCCTCCTCTCTGCCGGACAGGATTGGCGGCGATCGCAGGCGGTCGACGGCGGACGATCACGGTGCGCCACTGGTGCCCGAGTTGCCGGCACCAGACCCGTCGCGGCAACCTTCACCCCAGAGCCAGCGCGGTCTGGACTGGTTCATCTTCTTCCTGGCCGATGTGCAGACCGGGTTCGGCCCGTTCGTGGCGGTCTACCTGACCACGCAGAAATGGACCCAGGTCGAGATCGGCTTCGTGCTGTCGATCGGCGGCATCATCGCATTGCTGGGGCAGATGCCCGGCGGCGCTATCGTCGATGCGGCACGCTCCGAACGATTTGTCGCCGGGGCCGCGGTCGCGACCATCGGCTGCGCCGCCCTGGCTTATGCGGTGTGGCCGATCTTCCCGGTCGTGGTGACGGCGGCGACCCTGCACGCGCTCGCAAGCTGCGTGCTCGGGCCGGCGATTGCAGCGATTAGTCTCGGTCTGGTTGGGCCATACGCGATCGGCGAGCGGCTCGGGCGCAATGCCCGTTTTGCCTCGCTCGGCAACGGTTCGGCGGCGGCGCTGATGGGCGCTGCCGGTTACCTGATCTCGAGCCGCTCGGTGTTCCTGGTCACCTTCATGCTGGCGATACCGACCCTGATCGCGCTGTCGCGGATCCGCGACAAGGAGATCGACGTCGCACAGGCGCATGGCGCCATCGTCCGCGAGGTCCCCGACAAGAAGGCGACAAGCGTGCTCGCCTTGTGCAGCAAGCGGCCGCTGTTGATCTTCGCTTTCAGTGTGCTCCTGTTCCAGCTCGCCAATGCGGCGATGTTGCCGCTGATGGCGGGCGTGGTGACGATGCGCTCCAGCCAATGGGCGCCGGTCCTGATCGCGGCGTGCATCATTGTGCCGCAGGCGATCGTGGCGCTGGCCTCGCCCTCGGTCGGACGCAAGGCGCAGGCCTGGGGCCGGCGGCCGCTGCTCCTGCTCGCCTTTGGCGCGCTCGTGATCCGCGGCGTGCTGTTTGCAACCGTGCGCGATCCCTATCTGCTGGTGGCCGTGCAGATCTTCGACGGCATTACCGCGGCGGTGTTCAGCGTCATGGTGCCGCTCATCGTGGCCGACGTCGCCTTCGGCAGCGGCCATTTCAACCTGGCGCAGGGCATCGTCGGCACCGCGACCGGGATCGGCGCATCGCTGAGCACGGTGCTCGCCGGCTATGTGAGCGACAAGTTCGGCAGCAATATTGCGTTCCTTGGCCTTGCGGGTATCGCCGCCCTCGGCCTTCTGCTGATCTTCTCGATCATGCCGGAGACCCGGCGAGTGGCGAGGGCGCCAGACGCACGGTGAGCCCCGTAGCCACGGCGAGCGATGCGGCGATGCCGGCTACACAGGCCGGCCACCCCAATCGGTCGAACAATTGGCCGAGCACGGCGCTGCCGACGAGGCCGCCAAGGAAATAGCAGGCCAGATAGACCCCGCTGGCGACGCCGCGGTTTCCGTTGGCCGCCCGGCCGACGAAGCCGGTCGCGCAGGCCTGTGCAAAGAAGGTTCCGACGCCGACCAGGATCATGCCGCTCAGCACGAGCCAAAGACGCGACGACAGCAGGAGCGGCAGGCCGATCCCGGCAACCGCAAGCGCTGCCCAGATCGCCGGCCGCGTGCCGAAGCGCGCGATCGCCGTTCCCGCAAATAGCGTCGTCACGATCGACGGAAGGAAGACCAGATAGACCAGGCCGAGGTCCATGCGACCGAGCGACAACGGCGGGCGCACGAGGACGAAATTGACGAAAGTGAAGGTGCCGATGAAGGCGAACAGGATGCAGAATCCGAGTGCGAAGGCGGCACGTAGCGAGGGGTTGCGCCAATGCTCGATCGTCGCTTGCAGCGGCGAGATCGTCGTCTTCATCTCGTGCATTGGCTTCGCTCGGGCGACGGTGAAATAAACCAGAACTGCGCCTGCGACATTGAGCAGCGCAAAGAAGCAGAAATTCGGGGCCAATCCGAATGTATCGGCAATCGCGGCGGACATGAGCCGGCCCACCAGATTGCTCGCGACATTCCCGGTGACATAGGCCGCAAACGCGCCCGCTGCATCGGTCGCGCTACACCGTTCGCCGAGATAGGCCAGTGTCAGCGTGAACGCCGAGGCCATGCACAGGCCCTGCGCGATGCGGAGCGCCGTGAAGGTGGTGAGATCGGGAGCAACGGCGAGCAGGGCGGTAGGCACCGCGAGCAGGAGGAGACTTGTCAGAATGCCTCGCCGCCGGTCGATGTGCGGGCTCAGCATGCCGATCACAAGGCCTGCGACGGCCATGCCGAGCGTGCTCGCATTGACCGCAACGCCCATCGCGGCTGGAGATACGTTGTAGTGGCGGGTGAGCGAGGGCAGGATCGCCTGGGTTGCGAACAGATCCACGACCGTCAGGAACGCGGTCATGCCGATGACGAGCGATCGCAGCGCCATGCCTGGCGAGCGGTCATGTATCTCCATCGTCTCGGCTTCGATGTGTGCGGTCAGGTCGGTCATGGCGATATTCTCGAAAGAAGGGAGGATGTGACGCCTGGGCGTGTGGGCGGCACGAGGAATCCAGGACGTCACATCCGGTGACGAGGCTGGGGCTGGCGCTCGTCACATATTGTGGTCGTGCGGATCCTTCCTGATGTCGCCGACATAGAGGATGACGGTCTCGTTGCCGAGATTCTTCCACCAGTGCGACGTGCCGGACACTTCGGGGCGGATGTCGCCGGCCTTGTGTACGATCGGCTCGGCGCAATTGCTGGCATATTCGACGATCTCGCCCTGCTGCACGAAGATCAGCGCCGGGCGGTCGTCATGGCTGTGCCAGGGCACGATGCCGCCGGGCTCGATTGTCAGCTTGCGGAAGCGCAGTTCGCGATCCCTGATATGGGCCGGCTGCTTTTCGAGGTTGATCGAGCCGAGGGTGACGTCGCTGACGCCGACCGCCTTGGCGTCGACCTTCTCGCGGACATCGGGTTTCATCTTGTCGGCCGGACACTCGCCGGCGCGCGCGGCTGAGGTTGAGGCCATCGATCCGGCGATGGCGGCGGCGACCGCGAGGCGGCGCCAGGGCAGGCGTGCATGGATGCCGGACATGTCGTGATCTCCCTTTTGCTTCGGCGGCGGATATGCCGGCCGGCTATGGCGTCACCTTCGTCGAAGGATCGCGTCGGATGAAATGCCGGCTGGCTCTCGACTCGATAGCGCCGCGCTATGAACCGTTGTCAGGTTACGATGCTTGGCGGCTATCGAACCCATTGGCCAACGGCATTTCTAGTTTCGAAGGTTCGAGCCCTTGATGGGGCAGGCGCCCGGTTGTCGGGCGTCCCATCCAGCGAGAGGATCCCATGAGCAAACCAGTCAAGACCGTCATCGTCGCCGCGGCGTTCGCCGTGATTGCCACTTCGGCGCTTTCGCAGGTGGCCTGGGAGTTCAACCCCGGCATGGCCTACATGTACGCCGGTCCCGGGAAGATGACCGCGATGGCCATGGCACCGGGCGAAAAGAACCACCAGGCGATGATGAAGCACGCCACCAGGGTGCCCAACAACACCATCCTTTTCATGGATGGCGGCCAGCTTTATTCGGTTTCGGGCACGCTCGATCCGACCGGCAATTTCTATCGACCCTGAGGCCCGGCCGGCGAGGCCGCCCCTTGCGGGCGGCCGATCGCCGCAAATAATATCGAACTCGATTGATCGGTCGGAGCCAGAGATGACCCAGCTTTCGCCTGCCGACGCCGAACGCCTCAGGGACGCGTTTCAGTGCTGCCGCGACATGGATGGTACGCTTGGCGAGCAGTTGGAGGCGTATGCTGCGGCCGGTCGCGAGATCTTTCCTGCCTATAGCGAGGCCGTCGACCGTCTGGTCGCGCGGCTTCGCGAGAATGGCGGCGGCGAGAATGCGCCGCGACCGGGCGATATGATGCCGCTCTTCGTGCTTCCGGACGAGGCCGGCCGGTTGGTCAGTCTGGAATCATTGACCGCAGAAGGGCCCGTGGTGGTGATGTTCTATCGCGGGCACTGGTGCCCTTATTGCAGGTTGAGCGTCAATGCGGTGGTGCAGGCTCAGGACCGGATCAAGGCGCTGGGAGCTCAGGTCGTGGCGATCATGCCCGAGACGCAGAGATACGCCGAACAATTCAAATCGGACTCTGGCGCGCGATTTCCCGTGCTGACCGATCTCGACAACGGCTACGCATTGTCGCTGAATCTTGCGGTCTGGCTGGGCGCCGAAATCCAGCGGCTGTTGTCCTATCTCGACCTGTCCGGCTTTCACGGCAATGACGGCTGGGTGCTGCCGATCCCGGCGACCTTCGTGGTCGGCCGCGATGGAATCGTGAAGGCGCGCTTCATCGATCCCGATTTCCGCAGGCGGATGCAGATCGAAGATCTCATTGCCGCTGTGAAAAGCGCGGACGAGCCGCGCTAGCCGTGGAAGCAAAGATGAGGCCTAGGCGATCGCCGTGCGGCCCAGGACATGCTGCCAGTCGGCGCCACGGAGCATCCGCATGACGGTGGAAGCGACGGCGGTGCGCTGGCGTCCCGCGACGCCATAAAGATTCACGGTACGTCGGGAGTCCAGTCCATCGAGCGCGGTGCGTTTGAGGGTATCCGGAATTGCGCTCGTATGAGGGATCACCGCAATCCCGATATCGGCCTCCAGCAATTCGATCAGGTCGCGTTCTGAGGAGATCTCGTGGCTGCGATCGACCGCGATACCGCGCTCGCGCAGCGATCGCGCCAGCCGCTCGGAATGCTCGCAATAATTCCGGGAAAGCAGTTGCTCGGATCTGATGTCGTCGAAGCCGATGCTGTCGCGGTTGGCCAGCGGATGATGTCTGCTCATGACCAGATAGAAGTCTTCCGTGAACAGCGGCCAGGTGTCCAGCCGGTCCCAATCGTCGCCGAGTTCCGCGGCGAGGCCGAGCTCGGCTTCGCCTCTCTTCAGGTATTCGCCGACCTCGTGGCTGCTGCCGCGCAGGAAGCGAAACTCCAGCCGGTTGAACTGCCGCTTGATCTGGTCGAGATGCGGAATCAGGAGCGACAGGTCGATCGCATGGGTCAGCGCGATCCGCAATGCGCCGATCTCGCCGCTCTTGAAGGACGATGCCAGCATTCGCGCGCCTGCGGCCGCGTCATAGCATTGCAGCAACAGCGGATGCATGCGCTGGCCGAGCTCGGTCAATTGCGCCGCCGGCCGCTCGCGCCGGAACAGGTCGCCGCCGAGCTCGCCTTCGAGCTGCTTGATGGCGCGCGTCAGCGAAGGTTGCGTGACATTGCATTCCTCGGCGGCGCGCGTGAAGTTCAACAGCCGCGCGACTGCGAGGAAATACCTGACCTGATGCATCTCCATGATCGTACTGCCCTGGCCGATCCGGGGTGAAGGTTAGCGGAAACTCGCTGGCAATAACACCAGAACCGCGATAGCGCCCGCCTATGGTTTCGGAAGCAAACGGGTATTTCCGATATTCGCCTGCGGGGCAGATTATGCCGGCACTCACTGTGCGCCAGCGGCTGGACGTCACACCGAAACGTGATCGTAACGGATCTCCGGCACGGGCGAACATCAGAGGTGGAGGCAGTGTGACATGAGCAACGCAAAGGACAGGAATTCTCCCCTAGGCCTTGATGCCGGGCCGGGCCAGGTCGTGCTGGTGCTGCAGGGGGGCGGGGCGCTCGGCTCCTATCAGGCTGGGGTCTATCAGGCGCTGCATGAAGCCGGCATTGAGCCGGACTGGATCATCGGCACGTCGATCGGCGCGATCAATGCGAGCCTGATCGCGGGCAACTCGCCGCAGAACCGGATGCCGCGCCTGCGCGAATTCTGGAAGAAAATGGAGCAGTCGCCGGTCTGGAGCTTTCGCGATATCTTTCCCGGCTTCAACGAAAAGCTGTCGTACTGGTCGACCGTGACCAATGGCATTCCCGGCTTCTTCCGGCCGAACCCCTTGGCTCATGCCGGCGATTCCTTTCCGCTCGGCGCCGACAAGGCCGGATACTATTCGACCGCGCCGCTGGAGCGGACCCTTGCCGAACTCGTCGACTTTGATCTCGTCAATCGTTGCTCGCCGCGGCTGACGATCGGCGCCGCCCATGTCCGCACCAGCCAGATGCGCTATTTCGACAGCCGCGATGTCAGGCTCGGAGTCGGGCACATCATGGCCTCCGGCGCGCTGCCGCCGGCCTTTCCCGCTATCCGCATCGATGGTGAACTCTATTGGGACGGCGGAATATTGTCGAACACGCCGACGGAAGCCGTATTCGACGACAATCCGCGCAAGAGCTCGCTGATCTTCGCGGTGCACCTTTGGAATCCGCACGGTGCGGAGCCGACCACGATGGCGGAGGTGCTCAACCGTCACAAGGACGTGCAATATTCCAGCCGGATCTTGAGCCACATTGCGCGCCAGCAGCAGGCGCACCGGCTGCGCCACGTCATCAACGAGCTGGTCGCCAGGTTGCCGGAAGCCGACCGCAATAGCGAGGCGGTGCGCGAATTGGCTGGCTACGGTTGTCCGACCCGGATGCATGTGGTCAGGCTGCTCGCGCCGCAGCTCGATTGCGAGACCCACACCAAGGACATAGATTTCAGTCCGTCCGGCATCATGAAACGCTGGGATGCCGGCTACACGCACACCAAGGCGGTGCTGCAGCGCGCCCCCTGGATCGGTGAATTCGATCCGCTGTCGGGTGTCATCCTGCACGAACAGATGGAGATCATGCCGCAGGCGGCGGAGTGACGCCGGTCAGCCGCTGACGACCTGTGGCAACGCCAGCTTGCGATAAAGTGCGTTGTACAGGGCGGCCGAGATGCTCCAACTGAAGCTCCGCGACATTGCGCTGCGGCGCATGGTATCGAGCCGGTCCTTGGCGACGAACGCCTCGAATGCCCGGCGTACGCCGCCGAGGAAGGATTCCGCCGACGGCTGCGGGAACAGAAATCCGGTCTCGCCGTCCTTGATGGTCTCGGCCAGCCCGCCGGTCTGGTGACCGATCGGCAGCGAGCCGAAACGCTGCGCATACATCTGGCTCAGGCCACAGGGCTCGAAGCGCGACGGCATCAGCGTGAAATCGCTGCCGGCGAAGATCCGTCGCGCCTGGGCGTCGTTGAAGCCGATCGCGACCCCGATCGCGTCCGGCCGCCGCCGGTGCGCCTCCACCAGCGCCTGCTCGATCCCGGGCTCGCCGGAGCCGGTGACGACGATTTGCCCGCCGGCCGCGACGATCTCGTCGGCCGCAGACAGCACGAGGTCGACGCCCTTCTGGTGGACCAGGCGGGCGACCACGCCGAACATCGGTCCGCGGGAGACGGCGAGGCCGAACTGCTTGCGGACGTAATCCGCGTTCGCCTGCTTGCCGACCCAGTCGCCGGCGCCGAACTGCTGCGCAAGCTTGGCGTCGAAACGCGGGTCCCAGCTCTCGTCGATCCCGTTGAGGATGCCGGTGAGCTGCGCGGCATTGGAGCGGATGCGGAGCAGGCCCTCGAGCCCGCAGCCGAGCTCTACGGTCGTGATCTCCTTGGCGTAGGTCGCGCTGACGGTCGTCAGGTGCGAGGCATAGACGATGCCGCCCTTGAGGAAGGACAGCTTGTCGTAGAATTCGAGCCCGTCGATGTGGAATGAGTTTTCCGGCGCGCCAATCCGCCGCAACGACTCCTTCGGGAAGAGTCCCTGATAGGCGAGGTTGTGGATGGTCAGGATCGAGGGGATGCGTGCGCCGCGCCAGGCCAGATAGGCCGGCGCCAGTGCGGCCTGCCAGTCATTGGCATGGATGAGGTCGGCTGCCCAATTCTTGTCCAGACTGCCTGCGGCGAGTTCTGCCGCGGCGGACGCGAAGCGCCCGAAGCGGATGTCATTGTCCGGCCAGTCGCGTCCCGTCTCGTCGCCGTAAGGGTTGCCCGGACGGTCGTAGAGCTCCGGGCACAGCACGACGTAAACCGGCATGCCGTCGCGGGTGGAAGCGCGGCCGAGGGTGCAGGCTGGCATCTCCGCAAGCGGCGCGCATTTGCCAACAATTTCAATATGAGTGAGTTGTTCGACCACGTCCCGATATCCGGGGAGCATGATCCGTACATCGCTCCAGGGACGCAGGGCTCGGGGAAGGGCGGCGGAAACAGCGGCAAGGCCGCCGACGCGGACGAAATCGTCCATTTCAGTTGTGACGAATAAGACCCTCAAAAAAGCGCCTCGCTCCAACCCTGTAAACAACTATGCAAAAATGGGTCCAATTTGCCTTTGACCAAAATCAAAGGGCCCCGCCCAGTCCGGTCTGGATCAGACGCTTCCCTGTAGAAGCTGCTCCGCTGGCGCGGGATGACTTTTCTTCGAACGTCATCCCGCTCCACCTTCTTGTTTAAGCACGATCCTTTCGGAAAACCGGTTTCCACTTTTCCGGATCATGCTCTAGGTTCACGCCGCGCCGACAAGAGGTACGACTGAGGGAGCTTTGCGAATGACGATAGTCGAGAACGATGAGGGCCATTTGACAAAGAGCCTTGACGGCCTTCGTGTGCTTGACTTTTCGACCACGATCGCCGGGCCTCATTGCACGCGCATGCTTGCCGACCTCGGAGCGGAAGTCATCAAAATCGAGCCTGCCGAAGGCGAGATGATGCGTACCCGCCCACCGGTGCGCAATCATTGCTCGACCGCGTTCGGCCAGCTCAATGTCGGCAAGAAAAGTCTGACGCTCGACCTGAAGTCGGCGGAAGGGGCGGAAGTGGTCCGCCGGCTTGTCGGGAGCGCCGACATCCTGGTCGAGAATTTCCGCCCGGGGGTGATGCGGCGGTTGAAGCTCGATTATGCCAGCCTGCGCGAGCTCAACCCGCGGCTGATCTATTGCTCGATCTCCGGCTATGGCCAGACCGGGCCGTCGGCCGGCTTGCCGGCCTATGCTCCGGTCATTCACGCCGCCTCCGGCTACGACATGGCGCATCTCGCCTATCAGGCCGGGCGGAGCAGGCCCGACTATTGCGGCATCTACATTGCCGACGTGCTGAGCGGCGTCTATGCGTTCGGCGCGATCGGAGCGGCGCTGCATCAGCGGCACCGGAGCGGCGAGGGCCAACACATCGACGTCTCCATGCTTGAAGCGATGCTGAGCCTGACCTTGAATGAGGTGCAGTGGGCGCAGTTCAAGGTGCAGCCGACGCAGCGGCCAATGTTCGGCCCCGTCGAGACCTCCGACGGCTACGTCATGGTCGCGATCGCCAGCGAGAAGACGTTTCAGAGCCTGATGCAGGTGATCGGCCGTCCCCAATGGGTGAGCGATCCACGATTTGCCAAATATTCCGACCGCCGGGAAAACTGGGCGAGCTTGATGGAGGGCGTCGAGGATTGGTCACGCCGGGTGACGACGGAACAATGCCTCGCCGCGCTCAATGAGGAGGGCGTGCCCTCTTCCGCCTATCGCACGGTCGCGCAGGCGCTGGCCGATCCGCAGCTCGCGCATCGCGGCGCCCTGGCCGAGGTCGAGGACGGCGGCGGGACCTTCAAGGTCGTCAACCTGCCGTTCCGGATGTCCGGGGCAAAGGTTGCGGCCGCCAGGCGCGTCTCGACGCTCGGCGAGCACAGCCGCGCCTATCTCAAGGAAGCGGGCCTGTCCGAAGCCGAGATCGCCACATTCGCAGGCTAGCAGATGATGCGCATTTGAGCCGGGCCGCGCGTTCACTCACCTCTCCCGCTTGCGGGGGAGGTCGGCGCGAAGCGCCGGGTGGGGGCTCTCTCCACACGATCGGACAGCGCGAATCATGGAGACACCCCCACCCCAGCCCTGCCGCAGGCGGGAGAGGGAGCGCAGCATCCATCGCAACGCCATGGTTTGTCTCGCGTCGGCAGACGTGGCAATGTTGCCGCAACAACGAAAATGTCGGGAGAACAACGATGAAGAGTTTCCAGGTTGCCGAGTTCAACGCCCCCTTGAAGGAAGTCGACCAGCCGACGCCGGAGCCGACCGGGACGCAGGTACTGATCAAGGTGAAGGCGGCCGGCATCTGCCACAGCGATCTGCATATCTGGGAAGGCGGCTACGACCTCGGCCACGGGCGCAAGCCGCTGTCGCTGAAGGATCGCGGCGTCTCGCTGCCGCGCACGATGGGGCATGAAACCGTCGGCGAGGTGCTGGCGTTCGGGCCGGACGTGAAGCCGGGCGACACCGGCGGCCTCAAGGCCGGCGACGTCGCGCTGGTCTATCCCTGGCTCGGCTGCGGCAAATGCCCGACCTGCCTTGCTGGCGACGAGAACATGTGTGCGGTCAAGCCGAACTCGCTCGGCGTCTATTGCGACGGCGGCTATGCCGACCACATGCTGGTGCCGCATCCAAAGTATCTTCTGACCCTGAAAGGGCTCGATCCCGTCACCGCCGCGCCCTATGCCTGCTCGGGCGTGACCACCTACAGCGCGCTGAAGAAGGTCGAATACGCTTTCGATTCGCCGATCGTGATCATCGGCGCCGGCGGCCTCGGCCTGATGGCGCTGTCGCTGTTGAAGGCGATGGGCGGCAAGGGCGCGATCGTTGTCGACATCGATGCCCGCAAGCGCGAGGCGGCGGAAGCCGCCGGCGCGCTCGGCACCGTTGACGGCAAGGCGCCTGATGCGCTGGAGCAATTGGCGAAAAAGACGGGCGGGCCGATCCGCGCGGTGATCGACCTCGTCGGTACCGCCCAGACCACGCAACTCGGCTTCGACTGCCTCGCCAAGGGCGGCAAGCTCGTGATCGTCGGCCTGTTCGGCGGCGGCGCGACCTTCCCGCTGCCGCTGATCCCGATCAAGGCGATCACGATCCAGGGCAGCTATGTCGGCAACCTCCGCGAGACGCAGGAATTGCTCGACCTGGTCCGGACCAAGAAGATCGCGCCGATCCCGGTCACGCCAGTGCCGCTCGCCAAGGCCTATGACTCCCTGCTCGAACTGCAGAAGGGCAAGCTGGTTGGCCGCGCCGTGCTGACGCCGTAAACCCGTCACTGTACTCTGCCGTCATGCCCGGGCTTGTCCCGGGCATCCACGTCTTACTGTCGATCAGCGAAGAACGTGGATGGCCGGGACAGGCCCGGCCATGACGAGTTAAAAAACTTCCATCGCCTCGAATGGAAAATCCCATGTCCGCAAACAACGCGTTCCACATCGCCGTGCTCGGCGGCGACGGCATCGGTCCGGAGGTGATGGCGCCGGCACTCGAGGTGTTGCGCAAGATCGAGGCGACGACGGAGCTTCGATTCCGCTTCACCGAGGCGCCTGCGGGCGCCAACCACTACAGACAGACCGGCACCTCGATGCCGGAATCGACGGTCAGGCTGTGCGAGCAGGCGGATGCGATCCTGCTTGGCGCCTGCGGCCTGCCGTCGGTGCGTTACCCCGACAACACCGAGATCGCGCCGCAGATCGAATTGCGCTTCCATTTCGATCTCTATGCCGGCGTGCGGCCTGCGCGGCTGATTCCGGGCGTGCCAAGCCCGATCGTCGGCGCGGAGCAGCGCGGCATCGATTTCGTCGTGATCAGGGAATCGACCGAAGGCCTGTTCGCCTCGATGGGCAAGGGCGTCGTCACCGAGGATGAGGCGCGCGAGACCATGGTGATCACGCGCAGGACCTCCGAGCGCCTGTTCGAGTTCTCGTTCCGCCTCGCCGAGCGCCGCAAGGCGCGGCGCCGCGTCGGCGGCGGGCTGACCTGCGTCGACAAGGCGAACGTGTTCAAGGCCTTTGCGTTCTTCCGCGGGATCTTCGACGAGACGGCAAAACGGCATCCGGACGTCAGGGCCGACCATCTCTATATCGATGCCTGCTCGGCGCTCATGGTGAAGCGTCCATGGGATTTCGACGTGCTGGTGACGGAGAACATGTTCGGCGACATCCTGTCCGACCTTGCTGCCGGCGTGATCGGCGGCATGGGCATGGCGCCGTCGGCCGACATCGGCGACCGCTACGCGGTGTTTCAGCCTTGCCACGGCACCGCGCCCGATATCATGGGGCAGGGCAAGGCCAACCCGACTGCGATGATCCTCTCGATCGCGATGATGCTGGACTGGCTTGCCGACAAGCATGGGCTGGAGAGCGCGGCAGAGGCTGGCGAGCGGATCGAGCGCGCCGTCGACAAGGCCTATGCCGGCGGCATCAAGCCGATCGAATTCGGCGGCAGCAACGGAACCGCCGACATCGCCAAGGCCGTGCTGGCGCTGCTGTAGTTTCAAACCCGCGAGAAGAGAGGCCCTCAGGCCCTGACGATCGCGCGACCAATTGTCGCTCTAGGTACCGATGCTCGACCAAACGAGTCTTCGCGCATCGCATTGAGATCCGCGATCTCAAAAGCAAAAAGCGCCGCCATCTCGATGGCAGCGCTTCAGCAGAGCTTCGATCCGAACCAACGCGTAGCCCGGTGCAGACTTACGCCACGGCTCGACCCGCTTGCGCGGATCGGTGCGGTCCGCGCCATGAAACGGAGAAGGGCCGACCGCTCAGCCTTCGTTCGCGGCGATCGACTCCATCAAGGACACCAGTTGACGTTGAACCGTCTGGTCCTTGATCTTGCTGTAGGCCCGCAGCAACCTCAGGCTGAAAGCGCTGTCGAGGAACAGGAGGCTTTCGACCTCGCGCGACTTGTTGTCGCCGTCATAGAAGAACGTGACAGGCACGTCGAGCGCGGCAGCGATCTGCTGAAGGCGAGCAGCGCCGACGCGGTTCACGCCCTTCTCGTACTTCTGGACCTGCTGGAAGCTGACGCCGAGCTTCTCGCCCAGCTCCGCTTGCGAGATCTTTTGCTCCACACGCCGCAGGCGAATCCGCTTACCCAACTCAATGTCGGGCTTGCCGGCACTGCGTTGCTTCATCTTCTTTGCTGCTGATCTGTTCATTCTGGTTACCCGTCCTTCAAATCGGGAGGCCCTGCGCAGATTGGTCAGGGATTCGTCCATACTTCCGCGTTAACTTTGTCCGGATCGTGAGTTCGTCTGGCGAACCACGGCATTCCAAGCAGACTGTCGAATGGTAGCCAAACGCCACGCGCTTTGGAAGTACCCGGATACCGACGCTGTCGGACTACCTAAAGTCGTCAACGCCCGGGTCATCTTGCGATATCCCGCAATGTACATTTGGCAAAATATTGGACAAACCACAACTACTACGGGTTCAATCGACACAGATTTTGGACGCATGCTTACTACCTCGCCTCTGCATACGTCGTTCTACACCCCGTACTTGTACGGCCCCTGAACGGCTCGGATTTCGCGGAAAATTGACAGGGAGCAGCGTCGCCGCGCGCCCGGCCCGCGCTTTAGAACGAAAACAGAGGACCAATCACCCGCTGGACAATTTCGCAAAATTTCTGGATCATCTGCCTATTCACGCGCCCGACCACCAGCAGGCTTTTGTGGAGAGGCCCATGAAGCGAAGAACTGAAACGCCGCGGATCTACCTCGCAAGTTCGGGAGCGGAAGAAATGCCGGTTGCCCATACCGAAGAACGGTTGCTCTCGCTGCTTGCGACGCTTGAGGAGTGCAGGGACTTCCTCACGGACAAGGCAAGTCCGGAAACGGCGCGTTTGCTGTCGCTGGCCATCCTCGAACTCAGGATGGAACTGCATCAGGTCACCGACGCCGAACTCAAGGCGCTGTGCGATCTGATGACTCCGGAAGAGCGGCCGCCTCAGGAAGTTAGGTCGGTCTCCGGCAGGCCGCTGCCGCCCTACCTGAAACTGGTCAAATAGCGGCGATCAGCCCGCCGTCACATCGACCACTTCGGCGCCATCAAGTACGTGGCGCGCTTTCACGCGGTCGAGATCGCCCTCCCACGCCGCCACCACGACCGTCGCAACGCAGTTGCCGATCAGGTTGCCGAGCGCGCGCGCCATCCCGATGAACCAGTCGACCGACAGCACCAGCACGAGGCCGATGGCGGGAATGGTCGGCACCGCGTTCAGCGTCGCCGCCAGGATCACGATCGCCGAGCCCGGCACGCCGTGCGCACCCTTCGACGTGATCAGGGATATGCCGAGCACCAGCAGGAGATCGCCGAACGACAGCGGTGTGTTGGTCGCCTGCGCGATGAACACCACGGCCAGCGTGAGATAGATCGAAAAGGCGTCGAGGTTGAACGAATAGCCGGTCGGGATCACGAGCCCGACGACGGAGTCCTTGACGCCCAATCGCTCCAGCTTGCGCATGATCTGCGGCAGCACCGCGTCCGAAGAGGCGGTGGCAAGCACGATCGTCAATTCCTCGCGCATGTAGCCCAGGAATTTGAGGATGTTGATGCCGGCCAGGGCCATCACGCCGCCGAGCACGCCGAACACGAAGATCGCAACCGAAACGTAGAACAGCGCGACCAGCGACACCAGTTGCTTGAGCGAGCCGACGCCGTATTTGCCGACCGTATAGGCTACTGCGCCAAGCACGCCGAGCGGCGCCACGCGCACGATCAGCCCCATCGCGCGGAACAGCACCGCCGACACCGCGTCGATCATGGAGGTGACCTTCTCGCCCTTTTCGCCGCCGACCAGCGCCAGGCTGACGCCGAAGATCACCGCGAAGAACAGCACCTGCAGCACGTCGTTGCGCGACAGCGCGTCGAAGGAGGTGGTCGGAATGATGTTCAAGAGGAAAGCACCGATACCGCCGCCCTGCAGCTTGTGGGCGTTGTCGGCATAGGTGTTGAGCGCCTTGGCATCGAGCGTTGCGGTGTCGATGTTCATGCCATGGCCGGGCCCGAACAGATAGGCCAGCAGCAGGCCGACGACGAGTGCGATCGTCGTCATCACCTCGAAATAGACCAGCGCCTTGACGCCGACGCGACCGACCTTCTTGAGATCGCCGGCGCCGGCAATGCCGTGCACGACCACGCAAAACACGATCGGCGCCACGATCATCGAGATCAGCTTGAGGAATGCGTCGCTGAAGATCTTCAGCCCGATCGCGAAGTCGGGAACGGTCACACCCAGCGCGATGCCGAGGATCAGCGCGGCAAGCACCTGGACAAAGAGGGACGCATATAGCGGCTTGCGGGCTTCAGTGGCGGCCGTTGCTGTCATGGTCGACATGGCGTGTTCCCCATAGGTTTCGTCCATTCGTAGCAACTTGCGTGCCAAAACGTCGCAGGCGAACCCGCTTTCGAGCGAAGCGGGTCGGTGGGGCGGAACATTGGGCTGGATTGGGCGCGCTCCAGGTCTCGCTTCCATCGCCGCATTCTTTTGCATACGCTTCGAGATCGCCGCCGCATCGTCGGCGGCACCCACGACCCCGGTTAACAGGGGCGGGGCATCACAGGGAGGGAGACGATGAAGCGAAGATCCGTGCTCGCCGGACTTGGCGCTACGGCCGTTGTCGGCACATTCGGCACGCCGTCAATTCTCAGAGGACAAACGCCCGTCTCGCTGAATGGCGCGGTGCAGTTCAATGACGATCACGCGTTCACCAAGGCGCTGGTGCGATTCCAGGAGCTTGTGCAGAAATACTACGGCAAGCCGGTCAATTTCACGCTGCACAAGAACTCGTCGCTGGGCCTCGAAAAGCAGTATTTCGAATACATGTCGCAGGGCAAGGCCGTCGACTACGCGATCGTCTCGCCGGCCCACATGTCGACCTTCGCCAAGGCCGCGCCCTTCATCGATGCTCCCTTCGTGTTCAAGGGCATCGAGCACATGAACAAGGTCGTTGAACAGAATATCCTGGCGCCGATCGCCGATGAAGTGTCGAAGAAGGCCGAGGTTGTTCTGGTCGGCTACGCAGGCGGCGGCGTCCGCAACATCTTCGCCAACAAGCCGCTGAAGACGCTTGCCGACATCAAGGGTCTCAAGATCCGCGTGCAAGGCGCGCCGATATGGTCGAAGACGTTCGCTGCCGCCGGCATGAGCCCGACGGTCATCGCCTATAATGAGGTCTACAATGCGATCCAGAACGGCGTGATCGCGGCCGGCGAGAACGAGGCGGCAGGGGTCGAGGCGATGAAGTTCTACGAAGTCGCGCCACACCTCAGCCTGACGCAGCATGCGGTGTCGATCCGGCCGATCTGTTTCTCCGTGAAGACGCTCAAGACCCTGCCCAAGGAGCTGCAGGACGCGATCTTCAAGGCTGGCAAGGAGGCCGGCGATTTCGGCCGGCAGCTCGAATCGAGCGAAGAAGTCGTCAAGCTCGATGCGTTGGAGAAGGCAGGCAAGCTGAAGCGCATACCGTTCGAGGAACGCGACGCCATGAAGAAGCTTGCTGATCCCGTGATCGCGACCTACGCGAAGGAAATCGGTGCCGAAGGCATCTTTGAAAAAATCAACGTCGCGTAAGCCGCCAAGCCATTGAATGAGATGTCGGGGCAAGCCTCGTTGCTTGCCGCGGGCACGACTGAGACCGCGGGGGGGGGCCAATGACCGGAATGCCGCTGACAACCAGGCCAAGCTTGTGGCGTCGCGTCACGGCCGGCTACGCGAAACTGCTGGAAATCCTGCTGGCGGCGTGTGTCGGCATCCTGATCGTCCCTGTCACGCTGCAGGTGATCTCGCGCTACACGCCGTTCATCCCGTCCTATATCTGGACCGAGGAGATGGCGCGGTTCCTGTTCATCTGGACCATCATGATCGGCGCGATGGTCGGTGTCAGGGAGGCGCTGCATTTCGAGGTCGACGTGTGGCCGGACCTGCCGCGACGGGCCGAGGCCGCGGTGCGGATCCTTGCGCGTCTGGGCATCCTGGGGCTGGCGCTCGTGTTTGTATGGGCGGGGTTCGAGTTCACGCAGTTTGCCTGGAACAGGACATCGGAATTGGCGGAGTTGCCGCTCTGGCTCATTCACGTTGCCTGGCCGGTGGCGGGCGTCACCTGGATCGTGTTCGCCGGCGAGCAGATCATCGATGAGGCGCGCATCCTGTTTGGAGCCGCGCGATGAGCGGAAACATCCTTTCCGCCGGACAGGCCGCTCTGATCTTGTTTGGCGGCTTCATCGCCCTGTTGATCGTGCGCGTGCCGGTCGCTTTCGCGCTCGGCCTTGCCTGTCTGCCCATCCTTCTGATCGAGCCGCGCCTGTCGGCGATGACGCTGGCCCAGGAGACCTTCAACGCCTACAACTCGTTCATCCTGCTCGCGGTGCCGTTTTTCCTTTTGACCGCGAACCTGATGAGCATCGGCGGCATCACGGACCGGCTGGTTGCGCTGTCCCGCTCGATGGTTGGGCATTGGCCGGGATCGCTGGCGCAGATCAACGTCGTGCTGTCGGTGTTCTTTGCCGGTATCTCGGGTTCTTCGACCGCGGATGCGGCGAGCCAGTCGAAAATCTTCATCGATGCCCAGACCAAGGAGGGGTACGACCTCTCCTTCTCCATTGCGATTACGGCGGTCTCGGCGGTGCTTGCCGTCGTCATCCCGCCGTCGATCCTGATGATCGTGTGGGGCGGGCTGATCTCCACCTCGATCGCCGCGATGTATCTGGCGGGCATCGTGCCCGGACTATTGATCGCGGGCGCGCAGATGCTGACCGTGCATGTCTATGCGGTGCGCCGCGGCTATCCGACCTATCCGAAGGACGGCTGGGCGGATTTCGCACGCGCCGTCTGGCGGTCGTTGCCGGCATTGACGACGCCGTTCATCATCGTGGGCGGCATTCTGCTCGGCTGGTTCACGGCAACCGAGTCCGCTTGCATCGCGGTGCTCTATTCCATGGCGCTGTCGACGTTCTTCTACCGCGAGACTGGCCGGCGCGAATTGTACAAGGCGCTGCTCGACACCGGGCGTCTGGCCGCAGTCGCGCTGTTTTGCGTCGGCACCGCCAGCGCATTCGGCTGGCTGCTGGCCTATTACAGGATCCCGCAGGAACTGCTGGCCAACGTCTCGACCTGGGGCATGGGGCCGATTGCGGCTGGCTTCTTCATCTCCTTCTGCTTCCTTGTCGTGGGCTGCTTCCTTGACGCGATTCCGGCAATCGTGATCGTCGGCACCGTTCTGGAGCCGCTGGCAAGATCGGTCGATCTGCATCCGGTGCAGTTTGCGATCATCTCGATCGTCTCGCTGGCGTTCGGGCTGGTGACGCCGCCATATGGATTATGCCTGATGATCGCCTGCGCCGTTGCCGGCGTCCGGCTGCGCTATGCTCTGAAGGACACCGTGATCATGCTGGTGCCGATGCTGATCGTGCTGGCGTCGCTCATCATCTGGCCGGGCGTGTCGCTGTTTCTGCCGCGCCTGATCGTTCCGGAGATGCTGAAATAGCCTTGATCCACTCCGCGGCGCCGAGAATCTGCGCCGCGGAATCTCCTGATGTCAGAGATTGCTGTCGGTGATCGCGGCGTAGACCATCGTGCGCAGCTCGCGCCGGAGCGGGTAGGCGCTGGAGGGAAGCACCTGCGTCATGAAGATCGTGATCAGCTCTTCCGCCGGGTCGATCCAGAATGACGTGGTTGCAGCGCCGCCCCAATTGTATTCGCCGGGGCTGCCGGCGATCAGCGTCTGCGCCGGGTTCATGGTCACGGCAAAGCCGAGGCCGAAGCCGATGCCGTTATAGGCCGCCTCCGAGAACAGCGAGCGCGACAGCGCCGGCAGGTCGACATTGCCGGGCAGGTGGTTCGACGTCATCAGCTTCAGTGTCTTCGGCCCGATCAGCCGCACGCCGCCGAGTTCGCCGCCATTGAGCAGCGCGCGGCAGAAGGTGAGATAGTCGGCGGTCGTCGAGCACAATCCGCCGCCGCCAGAGATCAGCGAGGGCGGCGAAAGGAACGAGCTGGTGGTTGGGTCGTCCTGCAGCGTCAGCCCGCCCTTGCGGTCGGCGGCGTGGAACGTCATGCCGCCTTGCGGGTCGGCGGAATAGCAGGCCGCGAGACGATGCGCCTTGTCTGCCGGCACGAAGAAATCGGTATCGTTCATGCCGAGCGGGTTGAAGATGCGCTCCTTCAGGAACTGCTCGAACGGGATGCCGCTGATCTTGCCGACGAGATAGCCGATCACGTCGGTGGCGACCGAGTAATTCCAGGCTTCGCCCGGCGAGAATTCCAGCGGGATCTTGGCGAGGTCCTCGATCATGCTGTCGAGCGTGCCGGCCTTGACGACCTCGCCGATCTTCTTCTCGCGATAGGCGGCATCGACATTGGAGCGCTGCTGGAAGCCGTAGGTGAGCCCCGACGTGTGCCGCAGCAGGTCGACGATCAGCATCGGCCGCGACAGCGGCCTGGTCAGGAATGCCGGCGCGGTGCCGGCCTGGAACACGCCGAGGTTCTTCCATTCCGGGATATATTTGTGCACGGGCTCGTCGAGCGCGACGCGGCCTTCCTCCACCAGCATCATGAAGGCGACCGAAGTGATCGGCTTGGTCATGGAGTAGATGCGGTAGATGGTGTCGTCCTTCACCGGCACCTTGCGCTCGACATCGGCAAAGCCCTGCACGGTCGAATGCACCACCTTGCCGCGGCGATAGACCAGAAGCTGGGTGCCCGGAAAGCGGCCGGCCTCGATGTAGCGCCGCTTCAGATGGTCTTCGAGGCGGTCGAGCGCCGCCTGTGACATGCCGGCGGATTCGGGGGAAGCGGGGGTGGGGGCTAGCATCGCTCTTCTCCGGTTCTGAGACAGGCCTTGATAGCCGAAAAGTGTCCAGTGTTCCAATCACCCGGCGCTTACCCCGCCGTGGGCCGTCGTGTAGGCTGAAGCCAAGCGATACCGATTTCGCAAGGGACGGAAACAATGCCTCAATTCAACGACACCGAACTGACCGCTGCCGTCATCCAGAGTTTCGAGGAAACGCCGAGCCCGCGGGCCAAATTCCTGCTTCAGGAATTGGTGAAGTCGCTGCACGACTATGTCCGCCGCACCGACCTCACGTTCGAGGAATGGGAATATGCGATCGATTTCCTGACCCGTACCGGTCACAAATGCACCGACATCCGCCAGGAGTTCATCCTGCTCTCCGACGTGCTCGGCGTCTCCATGCTGGTCGATGCCGTCAACCACCGTGACCGCGACGGCGCCACCGAGACCACGGTGCTCGGTCCGTTCTATGTCGGCGAGCACAAGGTGACGCCGCATGGCACTGATATCTCGGCAACGCTGCCGGGCGAGCGGCTGTACGTGCAGGCCCGCGTCACCGATCTCGACGGCAAGCCGGTCGCGGGCGCGCCGGTCGACGTCTGGCATGCCGACGACGATGGCTTCTACGATTCACAGAAGCCGAGCTATGCGACGCAGGGTCCGTCGTCGCGGGCGCGCTTCATCACCGGCGATGATGGCCGTTTCCATTTCCGCACCATCCTGCCCTGCAGCTATCCGATCCCGACCGACGGCCCGGTCGGCGAGATGATCATGCAGACGCGTCGTCATCCGATGCGGCCCGCGCATATCCATTTCCTGGTCGCGGCCCAGGGCTATGAGCCGCTGATCACCCACGTCTTCATGGAGGGCGACAAATATCTCGACTCCGACGTGGTGTTCGGCGTCAAGGACGAGCTGGTCGCCAGGATCGAGAAGCGCACCGATCCTGTCATGCCCGACGGCACGAAGACCAGCGAGCCGTGGCACCTGATGACCTACGACTTCCGCATCAAGCCCGGCGAGGGAACCCCGCCGGCGCCGCTCGGTGTGAAGGTCGAGGAGGTCGCCGAAAACGCTTAGTAGTTGGTCCCGTCGGTCGTCCCGCGAGCTCACTCTGACCTCTCCCGCTTGCGGGGGAGGTCGGCGCGCCAGCGCCGGGTGGGGGCTCTTTCCCCACGGATGGTCCCATCGTGGAGGCGCTCTCACCCCGGCCCTCTCCCGCAAGCGGGAGAGGGGGCCTAGTGGTCTGCTCAATTCTTGTGCGACGCACAAAGATTGAGCGAATCGCAAACTTTGGCGGCGGAACCGGGCGAGCTGCGCTGACTGATGCGACTCGCAACTCATTCTATTTCTTAGAATTTTTCCAAAATATCGGCTTGGCACGAAGCTTGAATGGCCATGCTGCGACGCCATTGAAGCCGTCCCTCGAAACCAATCATCCGAATTGTGACACCGCCAGACTGGGGCCTCCCCAGAACGCGACCCCGTGCGCTTTCGGGGCAGTGCCACAAGCGGACGGGCATTCAGACGCAAAGGACATTTGCACCTATGACGAAGCCGACCAAAGAGACCTCCCGCCATGGCGTCAGCCGCCGCCAGATTTTGAAGGCGGCAAGCGGAACGGCCGCATTGCTGGCCGCGGCGAAATTGAATTTCCCGGCCGGCGCGTTCGCACAAGGCGCAGGCCCCGAGGTGAAGGGCGCCAAGCTCGGCTTCATCGCGCTCAGCGACGCCGGTCCGCTGTTCGTCGCCAAGGACAAGGGCATCTTCGCCAAATACGGCATGCCCGATGTCGACGTGCAGAAGCAGGCCTCATGGGGCACGACACGTGACAATCTCGTGCTCGGCTCCGAAGGCAACGGCATCGATGGCGCGCATATCCTCACCCCGATGCCCTACCTGATCTCCGCCGGCAAGGTGACGCAGAACAACCAGCCGACGCCGATGTACATCCTGGCGCGGCTCAATCTCGACAGCCAGTGCATCTCGGTCGCCGGCGAATATGCCGATCTCAAACTCGGCGTCGATGCGACGCCGTTCAAGGCGGCGCTGGAAAAGAAGAAGGCCTCCGGCAAGGCCGTGAAGGCGGCCATGACCTTCCCGGGCGGCACCCATGATCTCTGGATCCGCTATTGGCTCGCGGCGGGCGGCATCGATCCCGACAAGGACATCGAGACCATCGTTGTCCCGCCGCCGCAGATGGTCGCCAACATGAAGGTCGGCACCATGGATTGCTTTTGCGTCGGCGAGCCCTGGAATTTGCAGTTGATCCACCAGCGCATCGGCTACACCGCCGTCACCACCGGGGAAATCTGGAACAAGCATCCGGAAAAGTCGTTCGGCATGCGCGCGGCCTTCGTCGACAAATATCCGAAAGCCGCCAAGGCGCTGCTGATGGCGGTGATGGAAGCCCAGCAATGGTCCGACAAGGCGGAGAACAAGCAGGAACTCGCTTCGATCATGGGCAAACGGCAATGGATGAATTGCCCGGTCGAGGACGTCTATGACCGCAGCGCCGGCAAGTTCGACTATGGCATCCCCGGCAAGGTGGTCGAGAACTCGCCGCACATCATGAAATATTGGCGCGATTTCGCGTCCTATCCGTTCCAGAGCCACGATCTCTGGTTCCTCACGGAAGACATCCGCTGGGGCAAATATGAAGCGGGCTTCGACACCAAGGCGCTGATCGCCAAGGTCAATCGCGAAGATATGTGGCGCGAGGCAGCCAAGGAAATGGGCGTGCCCGCGTCCGAAATTCCGACCTCGACCTCGCGCGGCAAGGAGACCTTCTTCGACGGCAAGGTGTTCGATCCCGAGAATCCGTCGGCCTATCTGAAGTCGCTGTCCATCAAGCGTGTTGACGTCTGATCCGCGCAGCTCCGCGCCCGTCTGCGCGTGGCCTGCCACCTGAACACGGAGAGAGATTTTCGATGTCTATGCCTGCAGTGAAAACCGACGCCGCCGTGTCGACGGCGCTTCCGGTCGCCTCGGCGCCGGTCGTGACCATGACGCCGAAGCGTGCGCCGCAGTCCGAGAAATACGTCAAGATGGCGAGGGAAGCTGCGGCGCGCGTGGTGCCGCCGCTGATCGTCGTCGCGCTCCTGCTCGTGGTCTGGGAGCTGATCTGCCGGCGCGCCGGCTCGACGCTGCCGCCGCCTTCGCGCGTGTTCAGCGACACCAGGGAACTGATCTTCGATCCGTTCTTCGACAATGGCGGCATCGACAAGGGCCTGTTCTGGCATCTGTCGGCGAGCCTGCAGCGCGTCGCCTACGGCTATTCGATTGCCGCGGTCGTCGGCGTCGCGCTCGGCACGCTGGTCGGACAATCGGTATGGGCGATGCGCGGGCTAGATCCCTTGTTCCAGGTCTTGCGCACCATTCCGCCGCTCGCCTGGCTGCCGCTGTCGCTCGCCGCGTTCCGCGACGGCCAGCCGTCGGCGATCTTCGTGATCTTCATCACCTCGGTATGGCCGATCATCATCAACACCGCGGTCGGCATCCGGAATATCCCGCAGGATTACCGCAACGTCGCCGCGGTGGTGCAGCTCAATCCGCTGGAGTTCTTCGCCAAGATCATGATCCCGGCGGCTGCGCCTTACATCTTCACGGGCCTGCGCATCGGCATCGGCCTGTCCTGGCTTGCGATCGTCGCAGCAGAAATGCTGATCGGCGGCGTCGGCATCGGCTTCTTCATCTGGGACGCCTGGAATTCCTCGCACATCAGCGAAATCATCCTGGCGCTGTTCTATGTCGGCATCATCGGCTTCGTGCTCGACCGCCTGATCGCGGGACTGGCGAAGTTCGTGACCCACGGCACCGCCGTGAACTGAAGGGAAATGTCATGCAGGCCTATCTGAAGCTCGACCACATCGACAAGACCTTCACCCGCGGCAATGCCACGACCGAAGTGTTGAAGGACATCAACCTGACGATCAACAAGGGCGAATACGTCTCTATCATCGGCCATTCCGGCTGCGGCAAGTCCACGCTGCTCAACATCGTGGCTGGCCTGACCGGCGCCACCAATGGCGGCGTGCTCTTGGAGAACCGCGAGGTCAACTCGCCCGGTCCGGATCGCGCGGTGGTGTTCCAGAACCACAGCCTGCTGCCGTGGCTGACGGTCTACGAGAACGTCAAGCTTGGTGTCGACAAGGTGTTCGCCAAGACCAAGACGCGGGCGGAGCGCGACGCCTGGGTGATGCACAATCTCAACCTCGTGCAGATGGCGCATGCCAAGGACAAACGCCCCAACGAAATCTCCGGCGGCATGAAGCAGCGCGTCGGCATCGCCCGCGCGCTCGCCATGGAGCCGAAGGTGCTGCTGCTCGACGAGCCCTTCGGCGCGCTCGACGCGCTGACCCGCGCGCATCTGCAGGATTCAGTGATGGCGCTGCACCAGAAGCTCGGCAACACCATCCTGATGATCACCCACGACGTCGACGAGGCCGTGCTTCTATCGGACCGCATCGTCATGATGACCAATGGCCCGAGCGCGCGGATCGGCGAGGTGCTGGACGTGCCGCTGGCGCGGCCTCGCAAGCGGCTCGAACTCGCGACCAGCGCCGGCTACCTCAAGTGCCGGCAGCGGGTGCTCGAATTCCTCTACGAGCGGCATCGCTTCGTCGAGGCGGCGTGATGAAATCAGGCCGGACTGCATCCGCGACGAATGCTGCGCCCCCCCTCCCGCTTGCGGGAGAGGGTTGGGGTGAGGGTGCTTCCGCATTGGGATTCCCTGAGGGGAGAGAGCCCTCACCCGCTGCGCCAAGGGCGCAGCGACTTCTCCCGCAAGCGGGAGAGGTGAAGTGAGCGAACCGCTGGTCATTGTCGGCAACGGGATGGCGGCTGCGCGCCTGGTCGATGAGTTGTCGAAGGTGGCGCTCGGGCGCTACGCCATCGCGGTGATCGGCAGCGAGCCGCGGCTGGCCTATAACCGCGTGCTGCTGTCCTCGGTCCTCGCCGGCGAGACCACCTCGGAGGATATCGAGCTGCAGCCGGCATCGTGGTGGCGCGACCGCGGCGTCACGCTGAAATATGGCTGCATCGCCACCGAGATCGACGTCGGCCGCCGCGAGCTGAAGATTGCGGGCGAAGAGAGCATCGCGTACTCGAAGCTGGTCTTGACCACCGGCTCCTCGGCGCTGCGACTGAACGTGCCGGGCGCCGATCTTGCCGGCGTGCATACGTTCCGCGACAGCCGCGACGTCGACCTGTTGCTCGCGCTCGCCGCGCGCAAGACGCGGGTGGTCGTGATCGGCGGCGGATTGCTCGGGCTTGAGGCCGCCTATGGGCTTGCGAAGGCCGGGGCGCCGGTGACGCTGGTGCACCTGATGGACCGGCTGATGGAGCGCCAACTCGACGCACCGGCAGGTGCGCTCCTGAAATCGCTGGTCGAGAGCAAGGGCATCGAGATCCTGCTCGAGGCCAGCACCGCGCGCATTCACGGGCAAGATCGCGTCGAAGGCGTCGCGCTTGCGGATGGACGGCTGATCGAGGCGGACGCCGTGATCTTCGCCGCCGGTATCCGGCCGAACATCGCGCTGGCAAAGGAAGCCGGCATTGCCGTCAATCGCGGCATCGTGGTTGACGATGGCTTGCAGACCAGCGCGGAAGGCGTGTTCGCGATCGGCGAATGCGCCGAGCACCGCGGCATCTGCTACGGCCTGGTCGAGCCGGCCTATGAGCAGGCGCGCGCGTTGGCGCGGCATCTTGCCGGGCAGGATGTCGCCTATGCCGGCAGCATCGTGGCAACCAATTTGAAAGTGTCCGGTGTCAGCGTGTTTTCCGCCGGCGATTTCATCGGCGCCGAAGGCAGCGAGAGCATCGTGTTCACCGACGTTAACCACGGCACCTACAAGAAGCTGGTAATCTCCGACGGGCTGCTGACCGGCGCGGTGTTGATCGGCGACACCACCGATGCGCTCTGGTATCTCGACCTGATCCGCAGCGGCAGGCCGGTCGCGAAGATTCGAGGCGACATGATGTTCGGTCGTTCGCTGGCCGAGGCGGCATGAGCGCCGATCCCGCCCTCCATGCCGTCAAGACCACCTGCGCCTATTGCGGCGTCGGCTGCGGCGTGCTGGCGACGCCTGACGGCAAGGGCGGCGCCGCGATAGCCGGCGATCCCGATCATCCCGCCAATTTCGGACGGCTGTGCTCGAAGGGCTCCGCGCTCGGCGAGACGCTGGGGCTGGCGAACCGGCTGCTCCATCCGATGATCCGCTGCGACAAGGGGATGGAGCGCATCGCCTGGAGCGACGCGCTCGACCATGTCGCGCATCGCTTCAAGCACATCATCGCGCGCGACGGCCCCGGCGCGGTCGCGTTCTATCTCTCGGGCCAGTTGCTGACGGAGGATTATTACGTCGCCAACAAGCTGATGAAGGGCTTCATCGGCAGCGCCAATGTCGATACCAATTCGCGGCTGTGCATGTCGTCCTCGGTGGCCGGCCACCGCCGCGCCTTCGGCGCCGACACCGTACCCGGCTGTTACGAGGATCTCGAACAGGCCGACCTCTTGGTGCTGGTCGGCTCCAACGCCGCCTGGTGCCATCCGGTGCTGTTCCAGCGCATGCTCGCGGGCAAGCAGCAGCGCGGCGCGCGCATCGTGGTGATCGATCCGCGCCGCACCGATACCGCTGGCGACGCCGATCTGTTCCTCGGCTTGAAGCCCGGTACCGACACTGCGCTGTTCTGCGGCCTGCTGGTGCATCTCGCTGACGCCGGCGCGCTCGACCACGGTTATATCGAGAGCCACACGAGCGGCTTCGATGAGGCGCTTGCGCGCGCCCGCGGCATGGCCGGCAGTGTCGGCGCCACTGCGCTCGCCACCGGTCTGTCGGAACAGGACGTCGCGGCCTTCTTCAAGCTGTTCGCCAACACGCCGCGCGTGGTCACCTTGTATTCGCAAGGCGTCAACCAGTCGGCGCAGGGCACCGACAAGGTCAACGCCATCCTGAACTGCCACCTCGGCACCGGCCGCATCGGCAAGATCGGCGCCTCGCCGTTCTCGCTGACGGGACAACCCAATGCCATGGGCGGGCGCGAAGTCGGCGGGCTCGCCAATCAGCTCGCGGCGCACATGGTGTTCACGCCGCCGGATATCGACCGCGTCCGCAGATTCTGGAAGGCGCCGCGCATCGCCACGCACGAGGGCCTGAAGGCCGTGCAGATGTTTGAGGCGATCGGGCGCGGCGAGATCAAGGCGTTGTGGGTGATGGGCACCAACCCGGCGGTGTCACTGCCGAACGCCGACGCCGCACGCGAGGCGCTGAAGAAGCTCGAATTGTTCGTGGTGTCGGAGAACGTGCTCTCCAACGACACCGTCGCCACAGGCCCGCATGTGCTGTTCCCGGCGCAGGCGTGGGGCGAGAAATCCGGAACGGTCACCAATTCCGAGCGCCGCATCTCGCGCCAGCGCGCCTTCCTGGAGTCTCCGGGTGAGGCGCAGCCGGACTGGTGGATACTTTGCGAGGTCGCGAGGCGCCTCGGCTTTGGCGCGGCGTTCGACTTCAAGTCCGCGGCGGATGTCTTCCGTGAGCACGCGGCTCTGTCGGCGTTCGAGAACAACGGCATCAGAGATTTCGATATCGGCGCGCTGACGTCGCTGTCGGACGAAGCTTTTGACGCAATGGCGCCAGTGCAATGGCCTGTGCGGCAGGAGGCGTCGCCGCAGCCACGCTTCTTCGCCGAAGGCGGCTTCTTCGCCAACGATCGCAAGGCGCGCTTCATCGCGCCGGAGATTCCAGCGCTGCGGAGCGAGACCACGCCGGCGCGGCCGTTGCGGCTCAACACCGGCCGCATCCGAGACCAGTGGCACACGATGACGCGTACCGGCGCGAGCCCGAGGCTCGGCCAGCATCTGCCCGAGCCGTTCGTCGAGGTGCATCCGGACGATGCGCTGCGCTACGGTGTCACCGACGGCAGCTTTGCTCGCGTCACCACCGACTACGGGCAATGCACGCTGCGCGTCGTCGTCAGCGAGCGCCAGCAGCGCGGCATGCTGTTCGCGCCGATCCACTGGAGCGAGGCCACCGCGACCGGCGCCCGCGTCGGCTCGCTGGTCGCGCCCTTCACCGATCCGTTCTCCGGCCAGCCCGAGAACAAGGCGACGCCCGCGTCGATCGCGCCCTACGAATACGTGTTCCGCGGTTTTGCCTTGTCGCGCCAGCCTCTGCAATTGCCTGCTCATGCCTGGGTCGCACACGTTGCGGTCAATGGCGGTCACGGTTACCTGTTCGCTGACAATGCCGACCTGTTGGGCTGGCAGCTTTGGCTCCGGATGCACACCGAAGGCGATCTCGCCGAATACAAGGATTTCGGCGGCGGCATCTATCGCGGCGCCTCCTTCAGCGCTGGCCATATCGAGACCTGTCTGTTCATCGGCCCCGCTGATGATGCCGGCGACTGGAACGTGGTGAAGAGTCTGTTCGCCGCCGATGCGCTCGGTGACGAGCAGCGCCGCATGCTGCTCTCGGGCAAATCGGCCGACGGCCTCGCCAATGCCGGCCCGATCGTCTGCGCCTGCTTCGGCGTCGGCCGCGCCACGATCTGCGACGCGATCGCCGCCGGCGCGACTTCTCCGGCCGAGATCGGCGCGAAGCTCAACGCCGGCACCAATTGCGGCTCATGCATTCCCGAACTCAAGCGTCTGATAGCGCAGACCGATGCTTCGGGTGATGAGCCGCCCCGCCTGACAGCAACGAACTGAGTAGCCAACCCCTCATGGTGAGGAGCGCGTAGCGCGTCTCGAACCATGAGGCCCCGATCTCGCCCGCGGCCCATCCTTCGAGACGCCGCTGCGCGGCTCCTCAGGATGAGGTCGGAAAACGGGGTTGGCAGGCTATCCCTCATGGTGAGGAGCGCGTAGCGCGTCTCGAACCATGAGGCCCCGCTGGCGCCCGCGGCCCATCCTTCGAGACGACCGCTGCGCGGTCTCCTCAGGATGAGGTCTGAGTGCGATGCAGGTGTGAGGGGAGACACCGGTGCGCAGGTCCTCTATGGTGCCGCCCGTTCCGTCAACGGGTGAACCAAGAAAATGATGTACCTGGAAACGCCGCCAAAACTGATCGAGACCACGATCTTCTCCGCCATGCCGGACGAATTCCGGCGTGGGCAGTCGACCGAATGGGCCGATGCCAATCGCCCGGGTCAACCAACCGATTGCTTCATCGAAGGCCCGTCCTTCGATGCCGACGGCAATCTCTACATCGTCGACATTCCCTTCGGCCGCATCTTCAAGATTTCGCCAGACAAGAAATGGTCGCTTGCCGTCGAATATCAGGGATGGCCGAACGGGTTGAAGATCGATTCCAGGGGGCGGATCTTCGTCGCCGATTACCGGCACGGCATCATGGAGTTTGATACGCGAGCAGGGCGGATGTATCAGGTGCTGACCTCGCGCAATTCGGAGTCGTTCCGCGGCTGTAACGATCTGCACATCGCCACGAGCGGCGACATCTATTTCACCGACCAGGGCCAGACCGGCCTGCACGATCCGAGCGGACGGGTCTATCGCCTGCGCGCGAGCGGCCAGCTCGACTGCCTGATCCATACCGGCGTCAGCCCCAACGGGCTGGTGCTCGATCCGCACGAGGCGGTGCTGTTCGTCGCGATGACGCGCGACAACGCGGTGTGGCGCGCGCCGTTCATGAGGGACGGCAGCGTGTCGAAGGTCGGCCGCTTCTGCTCGATGTTCGGCCCCGGCGGTCCGGACGGGATCACGATGGACAAGGCCGGCCGTCTGTTCGTCGCCCATGTCTCGCTCGGCCACGTCTTCGTGTTCGCGCCGTCAGGCGAACTGATCGCCCGCATCAAGTCCTGCGCCGGGAATGCCGTCACCAACGTCGCAATCGGCGGCGAGAACCGCGACCGGCTCTACATCACGGAGTCCGCGACGGGCAGCGTTCTCGTGGCTGATATCAGTGTACTCGATCGTTGATACACCCGGGCTGCATCCTTCGAGACGCCGCTGTGCGGCTCCTCAGGATGAGGTCTGACAAAGGACAATGCTGTTAGACCCTCATGGTGAGGAGCGCGCAGCGCGTCTCGAACCATGAGGCCGGGACAGCGACAAGAGCGCCTCACGACTTCCTGTTCTTCGCATTCACCGCGATCGCCGCCGCGGCGGTGCGGTTCTCCACCCCGAGCTTGGAATAGATCTGCTCCAGGTGCTTGTCGACCGTGCGTGGGCTGAGGCCAAGGATCTGCGCGATGTCGCGGTTGGTCTTGCCCTTGGAGAGCCATGACAGCACCTCGCCCTCGCGCGTGGTGAGGCCGAGCTCGCTGGAGAACTCCGCGGGCATGTCGGCGCTGGTGTCTTTGGCGAGCCGCAGCAGGAATTCGTTGGTGCCAAGCTTGCCCATATATTGCAGCCGCAATTGCTCGTTGCCGGGAAACGACGCCATGGTCGTGGTCTTCGCGGCTGTCTTGCCGTTCTGCGCCTGCGCCAGCCATTGCGGGATCGGCTCAGGCAGCACGACGTCGTCATCGCCGTCTGCCGCCAGCGTGTCCGAGAGCAGCTTTTGCGCCTGTGGCGTCGCCCACAGGATCTTGCCGTGGTCGTTGACCGCGAGCAGGTAGCGGCCGGAGACGTCGAGTGCGGCGCGCGCGCTCTGCGTCAGCCGCGCATTGGCAAGATGGACGCGGATGCGCGCCAGCATTTCCTCCACCACGATCGGCTTCGTCACATAGTCCACGCCGCCGGCCTCCAATCCGCGCACGATGTGCTCGGTCTCGGCGAGACCCGTCATGAAGATGATCGGCACATTGTCGAGCCCGGCATCGCGCTTCAGCCGGCGGCAGGTCTCGAAGCCGTCGATGCCGGGCATGACGGCGTCGAGCAGCACGATGTCAGGCGTGATCTGGTCGACGATCCGCATCGCGGACGCGCCGTCGAGCGCCACCATCACCGTCATGCCGGCGCCGTCGAGCGCGTCGGTCAGGAGCCGCAGCGTCTCCGGCGAGTCGTCGACGACGAGCGCGACATCGCGCTTTTTGCTTTCAATGGTCATAACTGTACAGCGTCTTCAGGGTCGCCATGTACTGGTCGAGGTCGAAGCGATCGACCAGCGAGCGCATCTGTGAGACGAAATCCGCATGCTCGGGAAATTCAGTTCCGATCTCATCGAGCTTGAGCTGGATCGCCCTGATGTAGCCCAGTTGCCCGAGGCCGATCAGTTCCTCGATATATTTTACCGGCGGCCGCGAGCCGCTCTCCGGCCGCCACTGCGGCGCGGGCACCTCGTCGGCATCGTGCTGCCATTCGAGCTTGAGCAGCAGGCGGATGGTCTCTAACAGGCGCGGAATATCGATCGGCTTCATCAGGTAGCCGTCATGGAACGGTTGCGCGAGCGGGGCACCATGCGCCTCCAGCGCGCTCGCCGAGATCATCAGGATGCGCGCCTGGTGATGGCCGGTCGAGCGCAGCGCCTCCGCCACGGTCCAGCCGTCCATGCCCGGCATGGAGATGTCGAGCAGGAACAGGTCAGGCCGGCAGTGCTGCGCGAGCGCCAGACAGCCGGGACCATCGGGCGCGCTGAGCAGGATGAAGCCGAGCGGCGCGAGCACTTCGCGCAGCAGGTCGCGATGCGTCGGATCGTCGTCGGTGATCAGGATCGTCTTGCGCGGTCCATGATAGCCATAGACCGGCGCATCGCTCGGCGCGCTCCGCCGCGGGTTGGTGACCTCGGACAGCAATATCTTGACGCGGAACGTGCTGCCGTTGCCGACGGTGCTGATCACCTTGATGTCGCCGCCCATCACGCCCGCCAGCAGCCGGCTGATGGTCAGGCCAAGGCCGGTGCCGGTCTGCGGCTGGGATACGCCGAGCGCGCCGCGCTCAAACGGCGCGAAGATGCGCTCGAGATCGTCAGGCTGGATGCCGGGGCCGGTGTCGATCACCTCGAATTCGGCGACCGGGCTGCGATAGTGCACCACGAATTGCACGTGGCCGGCTTGCGTGAACTTGATCGCGTTCGACAGCAGGTTGATCAGGATCTGCCGCAGCCGCTTCTCGTCGGCATAGACCACGACCGGCAGCACGGCCGGCCGCTTGAACACGAAGTCGATGCCTTTCGCGGCCGCCTGCAGGCGGAACATGCCGACGAGCTGGTCTAGGAAGTCGTTGAGGCGGACCTCGTCGCGCGAGAGATACAGCCGGCCGGCCTCGATCTTGGAAATATCGAGGATGCCGTCGATCAGTCCGGAGAGATGGTCGGCGCTGCGGCGGACCACGCGCACCTGTTCGCGCGGGCGCGTGTTCAGGCTGTTGTCCTGCTCCAGCAGTTGCGCATAGCCGGAGATCGCGTTCAGCGGCGAGCGCAATTCGTGGCTCAGGCCGACGACATAGCGGCTCTTGGCGAGATTGGCGGATTCGGCGACTTCCTTGGCGCGCTGCAGTTCGGCGTCGGTGCGCTTGTGGGCGTCGATCTCCTGGATCAGCAGCGCGGTCTGCCGCCTGGTCTCTTCCTCCGCCGCGCGCCGGCTCTGCTGCGCCAGCACGAACAGCCAAGCGACCACGCCGATGATGATGGTCAGCGCGAAGAAGACTTTCCACAGCACGTCCGACAACAGGTCGCCGGCTTGCACGGTCGCCGAGGTCTGCAGATAGATCAGGCCGAGCACCAGCCCGACCAGGCCCGCGGAGACCGCGAACACGCCGAGATAATGCCCGAGCTGCGAATTGATGCGGGCATAGATCGGCTGCGGCAGCAATTTGCCCAGCGTCTCCGACACCTGCGCCTGGATCCGCGCATGCGGCTTGCACAGGTCATGGCAGCGCGCGTCGAGCGAGCAGCACAGGGAGCAGATCGGGCCGGCATAGGCAGGGCAGGCGGCCATGTCTTCAGGTTCAAAGCAATGCTCGCAGATGCAACACTGGATCTGCTCGAGGTTCTGCCAGCTCCGCTTCGGCTTGCGCGCAATGTAGTATTTGCCGCCCGTTCCCCAGGCGATCAGGGGAGCCGCAACAAAGGCCACCGCGAGCGCGACGAAGGCGGAGAGTGCTTTCGCTGTCGGACCGAACACGCCGTAGAAGGCGCTGATCGAGACGATGGTCGCGATCAGCATTGCCCCGACGCCGACCGGATTGATGTCGCAGAGATGCGCGCGCTTGAACTCGATGTGCTGCGGGCGCAAGCCGAGCGGCTTGTTGATGACGAGATCGGCGACCAGCGCACCGACCCAGGCGATCGCGACGTTGGAATAGAGCGCGAGCGTCTGTTCCAGCGCCTTGTAGACGCCGATCTCCATCAACAGCAGCGCGACGATCACGTTGAAGACCAGCCAGACCACGCGGCCGGGATGGCTGTGGGTGAGGCGGGAGAAGAAGTTCGACCACGCGATCGAGCCGGCATAGGCGTTGGTGACGTTGATCTTCACCTGCGACAGGATCACGAACGTTCCCGTCAGCGCCAGCGCCAGATCCGGCTGCGACAGCACATAACGATAGGCTTCCAGATACATGTTCGCAGGCTCGGCGGCGTGCTCGGTGGAGACGCCGTGGCTCAGTGCGAAGAAGGCGAGGAACGATCCCGCCAGCAGCTTCAGCGCGCCCAGCACGATCCAGCCCGGCCCTGCGCTGAGCAGCGCGATCCACCACGCCCGCCGCGAGGTGCGCCGGTCGCGCGGCAGGAAGCGGAGGAAGTCGACCTGCTCGCCGATCTGCGCCACCAGCGAGAACACGACCGACGCGGCGGTGCCGAACAGCAGAAGATCGATCTGGCCGGACGGGTCGCCATGCTCGCCGGCGAAGTTGCGCCACTCGATGAAGGACCGCGGATGGGCATAGGCGATCGCGGCAAAGGGCAGGATGTGCAGCACGATCCACAGCGGCTGCGTCCACAATTGGAAGCGGCTGATCAGGGTGATGCCGTAGACCACCAGCGGGATGATCACGACGGCTGAGATGAGATAGCCGATCGGCCGTGGGATGCCGAAGCACATTTCGAGCGCGGTCGCCAGGATCACCGCCTCGATCGCAAAGAAGATGAAGGTGAAGGAGGCGTAGATCAGCGAGGTGATGGTGGAGCCGATATAGCCGAAGCCGGCGCCGCGGGTGAGCAGGTCGATGTCGATCCCGAACTTGGCGGCGTTATAGGCGATCGGCAGCCCGCAGCAGAAGATGATGGCGCTGACCACGAGGATGGCGGCGGTCGCGTTCATCGCGCCATAGTTCAGCGTGATGGTGCCGCCGATCGCTTCCAATGCCAGGAACGAGATCGCACCGAGCGCGGTGTTGGCGACTCGGGCGGCAGACCAGCGGCGCGCGCTCTTGGCTGTGAAGCGCAGCGCGTAATCTTCCAGCGTCTGGTTGGCAACCCACTGATTATACTGGCGCCTGACGCGGTCTATGCGCTGCCGCCCTGCCAATTCCCCACCTCCTGAGCCGACGGCGATCTCGCCCGGTAGTCCCGCTCGGTCCGCTCGCAAATCCCGTACCAGAACCTACGTCGCTATTTTGCGGTGCAGTATACGCAATCTTGCGTATCAGTGCGCTGCACAAAACTGGGCAATCCTCGCCTGACCAATAGGCGTTCTCGAACCAGTGGGGTGCTCATGTCAGACGAACAGAAACCGGGCCTGCGGTCGCCGCTTCGGCGCAAGCTACTGATGGGAATGGCGGCGCTGCCGGCCATCTCGATGCTTCCACGCGCCGCGTTCGCGGAGGCGCCGACAACCTCCGCGGTCAACACCACCGGGCTCGCCGTCACCGACAGCGAAGTGACCGTCGGCATCCTGCACTCCGTCACCGGCACCATGGCGATCTCGGAGACCGGATCGGTCGAAGCGGAAAAACTGGCAATCGAGCAGATCAATGCCGCCGGCGGCGTGCTCGGCCGCAAGATCAAGTTCATCCAGGAGGACGGCGCCAGCGACTGGCCGACCTTCGCCGAGAAGGCCAAGAAGCTCCTTGTCAACGACAAATGCGCTGCCGTGATGGGCTGCTGGACTTCCGCCTCGCGCAAGGCGGTGCTGCCGGTGTTCGAGCAGTATAACGGCATGCTCTACTATCCGACCTTCTACGAAGGCCTCGAGCAGTCCAAGAACGTGATCTATACCGGCCAGGAGGCGACGCAGCAGATCATCGCCGGCCTCGACTGGGTCAACAAGACCAAGGGTGCAAAGACCTTCTACCTGCTCGGCTCCGACTACATCTGGCCGCGCACCTCCAACAAGATCGCGCGCAAGCACATCGAGGGCCATCTGCAGAGCGCCAAGGTCGTCGGCGAGGAATACTTCCCGCTCGGCCACACCCAGTTCAACTCGGTCATCAACAAGATCAAGCTGACAAAACCCGACGTGATCTACGCCATCATCGTCGGCGGCTCCAACGTTGCCTTCTATAAGCAGCTCAAGGCGGCCGGCATCGACCTCTCCAAGCAGACGCTGCTGACGATCTCGGTCACCGAAGACGAGATCGACGGCATCGGCGGTGAGAACATCGCGGGCGCCTATGCCTGCATGAAATATTTCCAGTCGCTCGACAATCCCAACAACAAGGCCTTCGTCACAGCCTTCAAGAAGATGTGGGGCGAGAAGACCGTGATCGGCGACGTCACGCAGGCCGCCTATCTCGGCCCGTGGCTGTGGAAGCTGACCGTGGAGAAGGCCGGCTCCTTCGACATCGACAAGGTCGCGGCGGCATCTCCAGGCGTCGAGTTCAAGGGCGCGCCGGAAGGCTATGTCCGCATCCACGAGAACCATCACCTCTGGTCGAAGACGCGCGTCGGCCGCGCCAAGGCGGACGGTCAGTATGAATTGATCTACGAGACCGCCGATCTCGTCGAGCCCGATCCGTTCCCGAAGGGCTACCAGTGAGGACACGCCTCGGCTGAGGCCGCTTCTCAACTCTCATGACATCGGCGTGGGCCGTGGCCCGCGCCATCCAAGACGCACGCGCCACGCGCAGGCGCAGACTGCAGAGGACGGATCATGTTCGGTGACTATTCGCTTAGCGATCTCGGCGCCATCTTCGCCATGCAAGGCTTTGCCGGGCTGATCCTGTTCTCGGTCTATGTGCTGATGGCGCTGGGGCTCGCCATCATCTTCGGCCAGATGGGCGTCATCAACATGGCCCATGGCGAGTTCATGATCCTGGGCGCCTACGTCACCTGGATGACATCGAGCGCCTTCCAGCAATATCTGCCCTCGCTGTTTCCCGGCTATTTCTTCATCGCGATGTCGCTGGCGTTCATCGCCTCTGGCGCGCTCGGCATGCTGGTCGAATGGGCGCTGATACGCCATCTCTACAAGCGCCCGCTGGATACGCTGCTCGCGACCTGGGGGCTGAGCCTGATCCTGCAGCAGGCCTATCGCTCGGTATTCGGCGCGCGCGAGGTCGGCGTCGAACTGCCGGAATGGATGATGGGCTCCTGGCAGGCGACGGACGCGATCCAGATCCCGATCAACGGCATGTTCGTGATGGGGCTCACCGTGCTCATCACCATTGTGGTCGCCTATGTGCTGTTCTGGTCGCGCTGGGGCCGGCAGGTCCGCGCCGTCGTGCAGAACCGTGTGATGGCGGGCGCAGTCGGCATCAACACCGAGAAGGTCGACCGCTACACCTTCGGCCTCGGCTGCGGCATCGCCGGCATCGCAGGTTCTGCCTTCACCATGATCGGCTCCACCGGTCCGACCGCCGGCCAACTCTACATCGTCGATACCTTCCTGGTCGTTGTGTTCGGCGGCGCCGCTTCGCTGGTCGGCACCATCGCGTCCGCCTTCACCATCTCGCAGGCGCAGTCGACGATGGAGTTCTTCCTGTCAGGCTCGATGGCGAAGGTGCTGACGCTGCTTGCAATCGTCGCGATCCTGATGATGCGGCCGCAGGGACTGTTTGCACTCAAGGTCCGCAAATAAGAACAAGCAGGCAAAGGTCATGATCATCAACTCGCGCTTTTTCAATCGCTCCGAGCTGATCGGCTTCCTCGCGCTCGCGCTACTCCTCTTCGTCATCCTGCCGCTGTCGCTCGATATCTTCCGTCTCAACCTGGTCGCAAAATATCTCACCTATGCCTTCGTCGGGATCGGGCTGGTGCTGTGCTGGGGCTATGGCGGCATCCTGAGCCTCGGGCAGGGCGTGTTCTTCGGCCTCGGCGGCTATTGCATGGCGATGTACCTGAAGCTGGAGGCCTCCAGCGTCGAGAATACCAAGATCCAGTCGACGCCGGGCATTCCCGATTTCATGGACTGGAACCAGCTCACGCAGCTTCCCTTCTTCTGGAAGCCGTTCCACAGCTTTCCGATCACGCTGATCGCCATCATCCTGGTGCCGGGCATCTTCGCTTTCATCATCGGCGCGGCGATGTTCAAGCGGCGCGTCGGCGGCGTCTACTTCGCCATCATCACCCAGGCGATCGCCGCGATCATGACCATCCTGATCGTCGGCCAGCAGGGCTACACCGGCGGCATCAACGGGATCACCGATCTGCGCACGCTGCACGGCTGGGACATCCGCACCGACCACGCCAAGTTCATCCTCTATTTCGTCGAGGTCGTGCTGCTGTTCGCCTGCATCGTCGCGGCGCAGTTCATCCGGCTGACCAAGCTCGGCCGCATCCTGGTGGCGATGCGCGAGCAGGAGGACCGCGTCCGCTTCTCCGGCTACAGCGTTGCCAATTTCAAGATCTTCGCCTTCTGCGCTGCAGCGATCTTCGCGGCGATCGGCGGCGCCATGTTCACACTCGAGGTCGGCTTCATGTCGCCATCTTTCGTCGGCATCGTGCCGTCGATCGAGATGGTGATCTACACCGCGGTCGGCGGCCGGATGTCGATCTTTGGCGCGGTCTGGGGTTCGCTGCTGGTCAATTTCGCCAAGACCAGCCTGTCCGAATCCTTCCCGCAGCTCTGGCTGTTCGGCTTAGGCGCGCTCTTCATCGCGGTCGTACTGGCATTCCCGAACGGGCTCTCCGGCATCTGGCAGGATCATGTGCAGCCGCACATCGACCGCTTGCTGGCTGCGCGGAAATCCAAACCCGGCAACGGCTACTCCGTCGCCGACGGCGCACCTGCGGAGTAGGGGAGAGGTCATGCTCATCGGTCATCAGCCCAAGGATTTCCTGCTCGCGGTCTCCGGCCTCACCGTTTCCTTCGACGGCTTCAAGGCAGTCAACGATCTCTCCTTCTATGTCGAGGACAACGAGATCCGTGTCATCATCGGCCCCAACGGCGCCGGCAAGACCACCGTGCTCGACCTGATCTGCGGCAAGACCAAAGCCACCTCAGGCTCGATCCAGTTCCGCGGCCAGGAGCTGACGAAATTGCGCGAGAACGAGATCGTGCAGGCCGGCGTCGGCCGCAAATTCCAGACGCCGTCGGTGTTCGAGGACTTAACCGTGTTCGAGAACCTCGAAATCTCCTTCCCGCGCGGCCGCACCGTGTTCGGCTCGCTCACCTTCCAGCGCGACGCCACGGTGAAAGAGCGCGTCGAGGAAGTCGCCGAGATGATCTTCCTGAAGGATCGCCTCGATACCTATGCGGATCAATTGAGCCACGGCCAGAAGCAATGGCTCGAGATCGGCATGCTGCTGATCCAGGATCCGGACCTCCTGATGCTCGATGAGCCCGTCGCCGGCATGAGCGTCTCCGAGCGCGCCAAGACCGCCGAACTGCTCAACCGCATCATCAAGGGCCGCTCGGTGCTGGTGATCGAACACGACATGAAATTCGTCGAGGACATCGCCCACAAGGTCACCGTGCTGCATCAAGGCCAGATCCTGTCCGAGGGGACGATGGAGCACGTCAAGAACGACCCGAAGGTCATCGAAGTCTATCTGGGCCACTGAGTATAATGACGTTTAGCACAGCCGCCGCCACGCGCACCGTACACCTCTCCCAAGCGGGGAGAGGTCGGATCGCATCGCCAGATGCGATCCGGGTGAGGGGGGACGCTCTCTCGTGGGACCGGATCCCCTCACCCGGCGCTGCGCGCCGACCTCTCCCTGTGGGAGAGGTAAAGAAACGCACCGCGCTCTAGGAGACGATCATGCTCGCAATCTCCGATCTTCACGTCGCCTATGGCCAGAGCGAGGTGCTGCACGGCCTCAACGTCTCCGTCGCGGCCAACGAGATCGTGGCCATCATGGGCCGCAACGGCATGGGCAAGACCACGCTGATGAAGTCGCTGATGGGCATCCTGCCCACCAAAAGCGGCTCGGTGACCATGGACGGCACCTCACTCAACAAGCTCGAAAGCTATGAGCGCGTGGCCAAGGGCCTGGCCTATGTGCCGCAGGGCCGCATGATCTTCTCCACCATGACGGTGAGAGAGAACATCGAGACCGGCCTGGTCGTGCACGGCGAATCCGAGGTGCCCGGTGACATATACGAGCTGTTCCCGGTGCTGCTGGAGATGAAGAGCCGCCGCGGCGGCAATCTGTCCGGCGGCCAGCAGCAGCAGCTCGCGATCGCCCGCGCGCTCGCGACCAAACCGAAAGTGCTGCTCTTGGACGAGCCGACCGAAGGCATCCAGCCCTCGATCATCAAGGAGATGGCGCGCACCTTGAAGCGCATCCGCGACGAGCGGGGATTATCGATCGTCGTCTCCGAGCAGGTGCTGAGCTTCGCGCTCGATATCGCCGACCGCGTGCTCGTCATCGAGAACGGCGAGATCGTGCGCGACGATCCACGCGACAGCGTCGATGCCGCGCAGATCTCGAAATATCTGTCCGTCTAACCAAGGCTAGTAAAAAGGGGAGCTTTTGATGCCAGAGACACTCATCAAGGTCGATCTCACCAAATCGGCTTATGACAACGACATGGTGCATAACCGCTGGCACCCGGACATCCCGATCGTGGCGTGGGTCAATCCCGGCGACGACTTCATCATCGAGACCTACGACTGGACCGGCGGCTTCATCAAGAACAATGATTCCGCCGACGACGTGCGCGACATCGACCTGTCGATCGTGCATTTTCTGTCCGGCCCGATCGGCGTCAAGGGCGCCGAGCCCGGCGACCTCCTGGTCGTCGATCTGCTCGATGTCGGTCCGCTCAAGGAGAGCCTGTGGGGCTTCAATGGCTTCTTCTCCAAGCAGAACGGCGGCGGCTTCCTCACCGATCATTTCCCGCTGGCGCAGAAGTCGATCTGGGACATCAAGGGTCTCTACACCTCGTCACGCCACGTGCCGGGCGTGAACTTTGCCGGTCTGATCCATCCCGGCCTGATCGGCTGCCTGCCCGACCCGAAGATGCTCGCGACCTGGAACGCGCGCGAGGCCGAGTTGATCGCGACCAATCCGACCCGCGTCCCCGGGCTTGCCAACCCGCCGTTCGCGCCGACCGCGCATGGCGGCCGCGCCAAGGGCGATGTGAAAGCCAAGATCGGCGCCGAAGGCGCTCGCACCGTGCCGCCGCGCGAGCACGGCGGCAACTGCGACATCAAGGATCTCTCGCGCGGCTCGAAGATCTACTTCCCGGTCTATGTGCCCGGCGGCGGCCTGTCGATGGGCGATCTGCACTTCAGCCAGGGCGATGGCGAGATCACCTTCTGCGGCGCGATCGAGATGGCCGGCTGGCTGCACATCAAGGTCGACGTCATCAAGGACGGGGTGGCAAAATACGGCATCAAGAATCCGATCTTCAAGCCGTCGCCGATCACGCCGAACTACAAGGACTTCCTGATCTTCGAAGGCATCTCGGTCGACGAGGCCGGCAAGCAGTATTACCTCGACGTCCATATCGCCTATCGCCAGGCCTGCCTGAACGCGATCGAATATTTGAAGAAGTTCGGCTATTCCGGCGCGCAGGCCTATTCGATCCTGGGCACCGCGCCGTGCCAGGGCCACATCTCCGGCGTCGTCGACGTGCCCAACGCCTGCGCCACGCTATGGCTGCCGACGGAGATTTTTGACTTCGACGTGATGCCCTCGTCGGCCGGTCCGATCAAGCACATCAAGGGCGACATCCAGATGCCGATCTCGCCGGACAAGTAGCTCCCTGCGCGACGGGTGCGGGACGGCGCGTATTGGCCGTCCCGCACCCGCCCCGAGTTTTTCAAGCCTGATCGCGCTAGAGCAATCGCCGATCAGATCGAAAGGTAGCCCCGGTGAAGCTGCGCTCCCTCTCCCGCTTGCGGGGGAGGGCTGGGGTGGGGGGCCTCCACATCGGGATTCCCCGAGTGGAGAGAGCCCTCTCCCGGCCTCTCCCGCAAGCGGGAGAGGTGAAGATTTAGCCTGATCGGATCATGCGCGAGGAGGAAAAATGCCTGTCTACGAATATCTCTGCAACGAATGCGGTCCGTTCAAGGACATGCGGCCGATGTCCGAATGCGACCTGCCGCAAGGCTGCCCGCAATGCGAAGCGGAATCGCCACGCGTCATCCTGACGGCGCCGAGCTTCTTCTGCATGCCTTCCGACAAGCGCAAGGCCCACGCCGTCAACGAGCGCAGCGCGCACGCGCCGAAAACACTCGACCAGTACAAGGCCTCACACGGCCCCGGCTGCGGCTGCTGCTCCGGCAAGAAGCCGGCACGCCTGATGACCAAGAGCAAGACCGGCGCCAAGGGTTTTCCAACGGCGCGTCCCTGGATGATCAGCCATTAGAGCATGATTGGATCGGGTCGAATCGTATCCGCGATGGATGCTGCACTCCCTCTCCCGCTTGCGGGCAGGGCTATCGCATATGAAAATAGAACTTGGTGGGCGGTCCCTTCGCGGCCCATCCTTCGAGACGCCGCTGCGCGGCTCCTCAGGATGAGGTCTGATTTCGCGGCGGAATCTTAGACCCTCATGGTGAGGAGCGCCGCTTGCGGCGCGTCTCGAACCATGAGGCCCGCCTCGTTCACGGCCACCAAACAGCCATATGCGATAGCCCTGCGCTTGCGGGGGAGGGCCGGGGTGGGGGTGCCTCCGCGATGGGACCATCCGTGGGGAGAGAGCCCTCACCCGGCGCTGCGCGCCGACCTCTCCCGCAAGCGGGAGAGGTGAAGTGAACTCGCCGCCGATTCAACCAAATCGCATCACGCCATAGAGGCCGTGCTGGCGCGTGCACTCCTGCCGCGCGGCATCGGCATTCTTATCCTGACCTCAGTCTCCGCGCGCTGCGGTCTCGGTCCGAACGCGGCTGACGTCCTTTGCCTCAATCGGCGGCGCAGCCCCGCCCCAGGAGTTCCTGATGTAATTGAGGACGTCCGCGACCTCGGTGTCGTCGAGTTGCCAACCATAGGACGGCATACCGGGCGATGTCGGTTCGCGAGCGGTCGCCACGCTTCGGGCGCCGCGCAATACTATTCGTATCGCCGTCGTTGGATCGTTCGATCTGGCGCCGGAGGCATCGGCGATCGCAGGAAAAAGATTTGCAACGCCGCGGCCATCGAGCGCGTGGCACGCGGAGCACTGGTCGCGATAGATCGCGCTGCCCGAGATCATCGTCGCGGAGTTCTTTGGCAACGGCGCTACACTTTCCGTTTTCCCTGGCAGGGACTTGAGATACGTCGCGATCGCCTTGGTGTCCTCGTCCGTCATATGCGACGTCGACAATGACACGGCTTCCGCCATCGGCCCGGTTGCGGCCGTGATCCGGTTGTGGCCTGTCTTCAGATAGGTGGCGATATCTTCGACAGTCCAGTTCCCCAAACCAGTGCGTTTATCATTCGTGATATTGGGCGCAAACCAACCCTGAAGATATGATCCCTGCAGGTATTGATCGGTCTTGTCACCACCCAGAAAGGTCTTGGGGGTGTGGCAAGCCGCGCAATGGGCAGGACCCTCGACGAGATACGCGCCTCGATTCCACTCGGCAGATTTGGACGGATCGCGTTTGAATTCGGACCGATCGAAATAAAGAGCATTCCACAGACGCATGGCGGAGCGGATGTTGAAGGGGAAGGGCAGGCTCGTGGGCGAGACCTTGTTTCGGACCGGCTCGATGCTGCCGAGATAGGCACGTATCGCCAGCACGTCGTCTCGCGATAGCTTGGCATAGGCGGTGTATGGCATCGCCGGATAGAGGAATCCTCCGTGCCGCCCGATACCCTTTCTGACAGCGCTGTCGAAAGCCTCGTCACTCCATGCACCAATGCCCGTCTCGAGATCCGGCGTGAGGTTGGCTGAAACGATATTGCCGAACGGTGTTTCGATCGCTCGGCCGCCCGCGAAAGCTTTGCCGCCGGGAATCGTGTGGCAACTGATACAGTCGGAAGCCGTCGCGAGGTAGCGGCCGCGTTCGATTTGCGCGAATTCCTGCAGGTCCGGTTCGCCAGCGAACGCCGGCGAACCGGTGAGCAGGGAAAGCAGAATGGCAGCCAGAAAGACAGGCTTGCGGGAGTTAGGCATCGACCAGCCTCCCCGGATTCTTGAGATACTTGCCGCGGATGGCGGCCGCCGCCCAGTAGGCCAGTGCTCCGACCGTCAATGTGGGATTGTAGCCGGCGTTCTGCGGAAAGGCGCTTGCGCCGAGCACGAACAGGTTCGGCACGTCCCAGCTCTGCAGATATCTATTGATGACGCTGGTGTTCGGATCGGCGCCCATGACAGCGCCGCCGTTGAGGTGCGTCGTCTGGTAAGTGGTGATGTCGTAGGGCCCCTTGCGATACTGCACGGCAAGCTTCTCGGCGCCCATCGCCCTGATGATGTCGGCGAACTTGTCGGTCAGGAATTTGTTCTGCTTGATCTCGTTCTCCTTGAGATCCATCGTGATCCGCATCAGCGGTCGCCCGAAACGGTCGGTATAGGTGGGATCGAGGTCGAGATAGACGTCTCGATATGAATAGAAGCTGCCGTGCACGCCGGTGCCGGGCTTCACCGTGCTGAGGTAGTTGTCCTTGACCGCCTTCTTCCAGTCCGCGCCCCACTTGGGCGTACCAGGCGGCACCAGCGTGCTTTCGATCGGCCGGGCGCCGGTCTGCACCTGCCCCATATAACCGCCGCCGACGAAGCCATGGGGTCCGTGGTCGAAATTGTCGCCGTTGAACTCGTCGATACACATTCCGATCGAACCCGATCCGATGAACGGGTTGAAGTTGAACTTCTTGTTGTCGAAGAAGCCGTTCACCGTCGAGATCGTCTGATGCGTGTAGTTGCGTCCGACCACGCCGGTATTGGCAACCGGGTCGTATGGCTTTCCAATTCTGGAATGCAGAAGCAGTTGAACATTGAACAGTGCAAACGCCGACAGGATGACGAGATCGGCTTGCTGCTCCCATTCCTCTCCACTGGAGTCGACGAACGTCACGCCCGTCGCGTGCGTTCCGGATCGGTCGAGGTTGATCCTGATCACCTCGGAATTGTCGCGCGCCGTGAAGTTCGGTTTGCGGATCAGGTAAGGGATCAATGTCGTTTGCGGACTGGCCTTGGAATAGTTGCTGCAGCCGAACCACTCGCAGAACCCGCAATAGGTGCATGGCCCGAGGCGCAATCCGAGGGGATTCGTGTAGGCTTGAGAGAGGTTTCCGGATGGCTGCGGGAACGGCTTATAGCCCAACTCGCGCGCCGCTTTCCCGAACAGCGTGTGGCTGAAGGGCTGGGCTTGCGGCGGCGTTGGATAGGGCCGCGAGCGCGGCCCTTCGAACGGATTGCCGCCTTCCAGGATATTACCTTTCAGGTTTCCCGCCTGGCCCGACGTTCCACAAAGATACTCGAAGCGATCGTAATGCGGCTCGAGTTCGTCGTAGGTGATGCCCCAGTCCTGGATGGTCATATCGGCGGGCAGAAAAGACGCGCCATAGCGCTCCGTGAGGTGTGTCTTCAAGACGAAATCAGACGGCAGGAATCGCCACATCTCGGCGTTCCAATGTGTGCCGCCACCGCCAACGCCGTTGGGCGGCATGAAAGCTCCCCAACTTCGTATCGGCAGAGCCGTCTGGCTCATCGTGTTCCGGAATGTGAACGTGAGCTGGTCGGGTCTTAAGAAAAGCTCATGACGAATGCGATAGCGCAATTCATCCTGCATGTAGGTCGGTGGAAAGTCGGTCGGTGCATCCCGCCACGGGCCGCGTTCTATCGCGATGACGTCGAGCCCCTCGTCGGTAAGCTCGTTGGCCATGACGGCGCCAGTCCAGCCGAAACCAATGATCACAACGTCCTTTTTCGGGAGTCTGCGCGCCATCTCTCACCTCGTCCATTGAGCGCTGCCGGTGATGCCGACGGGCGGCAATGGAAAGCGCTCGTTATGCCGGCTGACCCAATCCAGGTAATTGTAACGCGCGCCGGGATAGCCGATCATCTTCCATGCGATCATGTCGCGATTGCCGCCGTAAATCGGGTCCGCGAAGAATCCCATCTGTACATCCTTGACGGCTTGCTCGAAGAACGACTTGCCATCGACGCCTTCCAGCTTGAACCCGCCCAACTCCAGTCCCTTGAGGACCTCGTCCTTGTCGTCGCCGGGCAGGTCTGCAAACGGCTTTCCGCCGTATGTCGCCTTGCAGGCGCGATCAAGCGCGGCGAGAGCGTCGCGATAGGCTTGCGCCGGTCCCTTGTCCGATTGAGGTCCCTGACTCCTGGTGCCGACCTGGAAGGGAGGACGGACGTAGAGACCCTCCTGCCTGCCGTAAGGCCCCGCCAACTGGCGGTCGACGAATACGGCGCAGCCGGCATCCTTGCCGCCCGGTGTCTCCGCATCAGGCGGAATGATGCAGTCAGCCAGCGCTTCCATGGCCCGCCCCTCGTCTCCAGTGAAAAACTCCCACGGCCCGAGCTTTGCTCGCGAAGGCGGTTCTCCTGCGTTCGGCATCCAGGGCAGTTGCCCGGCGATGGTAGCAGCGCGCACGCGCGTCGCACCGAACAGCAACATCGCAGTGCCCGCAAGAAATTCCCTGCGCCGAATGACCAGCCGAGTTGGGTTGGATGATCTCATCTTCGTTTCCTCTTCGATCCAACGCACAGTGATTTCGCTCCACGGTGCCGCGGGCATTTCCTGTTGGCGGGGCTGTTATGACGTAGGGGTCTCTAGCTTCGGACCAAACATCGATGGAAGTGAAATCCCTGCGATTTTGAAATGAAGAATATTCATCGGCGAAACCAACCGGCGCTGCGCGAGGATTCGGTCATCCGGCTTCGCGTCTGCCAAAAGCGCGACACTGACGCCGACCAGCGTTCCAAGGTCGTGGAACCCGGAGCGGCCGGCAGGAAACGCCCGATGCGCGCGATATTGCACTGCGCAATGCACCCATCGCGCTTTCGAGCCTCCGACCTCTCGACATTGTTAGAAGGTTTAAGCAGTACTTTTGATCGCGGGGCCAAGCGAACAACGCCTGATCCTCGTTGACCCCGGACCATCAGGAGGATGAGCGTGCTTGCTCGGCATCTGACCAGGCGATGTCCAGATGTGGTCGCTGTCATCATCAAGGCATCGCTGATTGTTGCTTTGGCGAACTGGTCCAGCACATTTGCAGCCGCGGCCGAGACTCTCTATCGCGCACAGACCATCGTCACTGGACAAGGCGAAGCCAATCGCTTCGTCGGCTTCGCCACTTGTCTCGAAGACGTTCTCGTCAAGGTTTCCGGAGCTCTCAAGCTCGAGAGCGATCCTCGACTAGACGCATACAAATCGCGCTCGGCTGATTTCGTCAGCGCCTATAGCTACCACGACCAGATGGCTGGCAGACCGAAGCGCGATGAGCAGGGCACCCGCGATCGGCCGTACGATTTGATCGTTGATTTCGATGACAAGAAGATCAACGACGTTCTTGACTCGCTCGGCGTCGAGCCCTGGCTTTCGCGCCGCCCGATCCTTGGCGCTTTTGTCCAGATGGAGCAAGGCTCAAGACGATATATCGCCACATCGGATGCAAAGCAGTCCGACCTGCAACGTGACTCACTCCTCGCCGCGGCCTCAAAGCGGGGCATGATGATCGTGCTGCCTGACGTCGCGGCGTTGGCGAAAGCGAACATCAATGCCGCAGAGCTGTTGACGACACCATCCTCGACATTGGCGTCTGTGGCGGCCGAACGGGGTGGCGAGGTCGTCTTGGTTGGACGGCTAAAGTGGGAGGATTCGGATCTCGGGTGGGCGACGGAGTGGCGGATGGACTGGAACGGCCGGACCTACCGATGGCAGCTCCGCGGCGTCACGTTCGATGAAGCGTTCCGCCGCGGCATCGGCGGGGCAGCTCAAATCCTCTCAGGCAACGGCGAACCGGGATAGGCAACTGGGTTGTGCGTCAGCGATCGCTGTGCATCCGTTCCAGGAAATCCTTCACGCCGCTGACCTTGCCGGTTTCGGAGGCAACGTAGCCGGGCAGGGCGTCGATGGCCTTGTGGAAAGCGCCGCCCTTCATGATCTCGAGCACGCGCCGCATCGGTTCGGTTTCGAGGAATGCGCGCTTGCAGACAAAGAAATAGTCCTCCGTGAGCAGCCGGATGAAGTCGAGCCCGAATTGACGCGCCGCCGCCTCCACGCCGAAGCTCGCATCCGCCATGCCGCTGGCGACATAGGCGGCAACGGCGGCATGCGTGAATTCGATCTGCTGCGCGCCGTTGATCCTGCTTTCCGGAATCCGGTGCAGCGCCAGGAGCTGATCGAAGAGCTGCCTTGTGCCTGAATCGTGATCGCGGTTGACGAAGCGCGCCTTGCGATCGACCAGATCCTTCAGTGAGCTGATCTTGAGCGGATTGCCGCGCTTGACCATCAGTCCCATTTCGCGCGTGACAAAACTGATCACGCGGTGCTCGCGCGGATCGAGCCACTCGCGGCAGGCCTTGATGCCTTGAGGGCGCAATTCGCCGCGCGGCAGATGCACGCCGGAGAGATCGCAGGCGCCCTGCGCCAGCGAGACCAGCGAGTTCTGGTTGCTGACATAGCGAAGGTCGACGCCCATGCCGGTCTCGCGATCGAGGAATTCACGCAGCTTTGACACCGCAAAGCCGTGGCTGGCATGGACGCGGATCACCGAGGGACGCTGATGCAGGAACGGCTTGATCTCTGTGACCAGCTCCTGCGCGAGGTTTTCCAGTTGCGGGCCGAGCCGCGCCTGCATCCGCTCGCCGGCCCAGACCAGCTTCTCGCCGAACGGCGTCAACTTCGAGCCCTTGCCGCGCTGGGTCTCCACCAGCGGCACGCCGAAGAACTCCGACCATTGGTCGATCAGGTTCCAGACATGGCGGTAGGAGAGATGCGCGTCAGTGGCCGCGCTGGAGATTTTCCCGGTTTTGCGGATCTGGTTGAGGATGCCGAGCATCACCACCGCGGTCTGCGGGCTGCCTTCGCGGTGAAATCGCCAGATGGTTTCGATCTCGATCTGCAGCATCGGTGTATCTTATGAAATGAAGTTCATATTCTTGGCATCCATAGGCAGAACATATCATATTTACTGCGGACGATCTGCTCCTAGGTTTGGTATACCAACCAGGAGGAAATATGATGTCGATTGCATATGACTATACGCGGGAGGCGCCCAGCCGTTCTGCCGTCCGGGAGGAGTTGCTGCTGATCGACGGCGCCCGCGTCCCGGCCATCTCGGGCCGTACATTCAAGTCCCTCAACCCGGCGACCGAAGACGTGATCGCGACGATCGCCGAAGGCGGAGCGGCGGATGTCGACCGCGCGGTTGCCGCCGCGCGCCGCGCGTTTGAGGGACCATGGCGCACCATGCGCGCCGCCGAGCGTGGCCACATCCTGCTGAAATGGGCCGAGCTGTTGAAGCAGCATGCCGACGAGATCGTCGAGCTCGAAAGCCTCGATGCCGGCAAGCCGATCGCGGCTGTGCTGCGGCAGGATTTTCCGGCGGCGATCGATACGCTCATCTATTACGCCGGATGGGCCGACAAGATCGGCGGCGACGTGGTGACCACCCGCGATGATGCGCTGACCTACACCGTCCGCGAGCCGGTCGGCGTGGTCGCTGCGATCGTGCCCTGGAATTTTCCGCTGATGATCGGCATGTGGAAGCTCGCGCCGGCGCTGGCGTGCGGCTGCACCGTCGTGATGAAGCCGGCCGAGCTGACCCCGCTGTCGGCGCTCCGCATCGGCGAGCTCGCGCTCGAAGCCGGTCTTCCGCGCGGCGTGCTCAACATCGTGCCGGGGCCCGGCCGCATTGCCGGCGAGGCGCTGGTCAATCATCCTGATGTCGACAAGGTCACGTTCACGGGCTCGCCCGGTGTGGGACGCGGCATCATGCGCGGCGCCGCCGGCAATTTCAAACGCGTGTCGCTGGAGCTCGGCGGCAAGTCGGCCAACGTCATCTTCGAGGACGCGAACCTCGATGCCGCAGCGAAGGCCGCGGCCGCCGGCATCTTCTTCAACGCCGGACAGGTCTGCTCGGCCGGTTCGCGCGTGCTGGTGCAGGAGAGCGTCTATGACGAGGTGGTCGAGCGGCTGGCCGCACGCGCGAGCGCATTGCGCATCGGCGATCCCCAGGACCGTGCCACTGCGCTCGGACCTGTCATCTCCGAGAAGCAGATGCGGACCATCCTCGATTACGTCGAGATCGGCAAGAACGAGGGTGCGCTGCTGGTGACCGGCGGCGAGCATGTCGGCGATCGCGGCTATTTCATCAGCCCCGCCGTGTTCGCCAACGTGAAGCACGAGATGCGGATCTCGCAGGAGGAGATCTTTGGCCCCGTCGTCAGCGTGATCAAGTTCAAGGATGAAGCCGATGCGCTGAGGATCGCCAACGGCACGGCCTACAGCCTCGCCGCCGGCGTCTGGAGCAGCGACATCGGCCGCGTGCAGCGCTTCGCGAAGCGCGCGCGGGCCGGCACGGTGTGGATCAACACCTATGGCTATACGGACGTGCGGCTGCCCTGGGGCGGCGAGCGCGATTCAGGTCTCGGCCGCGAGCACGGCACCGCCGCGATCGACAATTTCACCGAGCCCAAGGCCGTCTGGATGAACCTCAACGTCTGAGGGCATGAGAGGTTGGTGAGCGCGGCCGAAGGTCTCCGCTTCCGCCGCGACATCGTCATCGGTTTCGTCTAAGGTCCGCACCCCGCGGCTCCCCTGACGAACGAGGCGATCATGCGCAGCAAAAAATTCAGCCATCATGGCCCCGACGTCTCCGTGATCGGGCAGGGCACCTGGTATCTCGACCGCGGCGACCGTAAGGCGGCGGTCGCGGCGCTGCGCCGTGGCATCGAGCTCGGCATGACCCACATCGACACCGCGGAGATGTATGGCGACGCCGAACTCGTGATCGCGGACGCCATCGAAGGCCGGCGCGATGAATTGTTCCTGGTCTCGAAGGTGCTGCCCAGCAATGCCTCGCGCCGCGGCACCATCGCCGCCTGCGAGCGCTCGCTGAAGCGGCTGAAGACCGATCGGCTCGACTGCTATCTCCTGCACTGGCGCGGATCCTACCCGCTGGAGGACACCGTCGCGGCGTTTGAGGAGCTGGCCGCTTCCGGGAAAATACGGTCCTGGGGCGTCAGCAATTTCGACGCCGATGATCTTGCCGAGATCCTGGAAGTTTCTGACGAGGGCAGGATCGCCTGCAACCAGGTGCTCTATCACTTGCAGGAGCGCGCGATCGAGCACGCCGTGATCCCCTGGTGCGAAAAGCATGGCGTTGCCGTCGTCGCCTACTCGCCATTCGGCCACAATGATTTTCCCTCGCCACGGAGCAAGGGCGGCGAGGTGCTGCAGAAGATCGCCGAAGCGCACAACGCCACGCCGCGCCAGATCGCGCTGGCCTTCCTCACCCGCGCGGCCTCTGTGTTCGCGATCCCCAAGGCATCGAGCGCGGAGCACGCCGCCGCGAACGCGGTGGCCGGCGACCTCGTGCTCAGCGCCAGCGAGATCGAAGCTTTGGACAAGGCTTTTCCGCGCGGCCCGAAACCGCGCTCGCTGCCGATGCTCTAACCAACGCGTCACGATTCTTAACAAAGTGTTGCAACCGCTGGGGCGTGCTGCGCGCGTACATTCGCGCATATCGGAGTCCTGTTTTCAGCCCTTGTGGTTGCGCTCCAATTGGAGTTTTTTGGCAGCTCGCCAGATTCGCTGGATATTGCCTTCGAGATTGCCGTGACTCCGCCCCCCGCCGCAGCCGCCAGGCTGGACAGCGCTATATTGCCATTGCCTGCAAAGAAATCTTCCTCCCGCAAGGCGCCCGCGCGCGCCGACCGGCCGTTCAAGGGCATCGCCCTGATCCTGCTGTCGACGGTTTTCCTCGGCACCTCCGACGTCACCTCGAAATATCTGTCGGCCACGCTGCCCTCGATCGAGATCGCCTGGATCCGCTTCTTCGTGTTCGCGCTGATCATGTCGCCGGCGATGCTGCCGGGCTCGCCGCTCTTTGCGCTGCGGACTGGCCGGGTCGGCCTGCAGTTTCTCCGTGGCGCAGCGCTGCTCGGTTCGTCGCTGTTCTTCATCTCCGGCCTGCGCTTCCTCCCGATCGCGGAAGCTTCCGCCACCGGCTTCGTGTCACCACTGTTCGTCACGGCGCTGTCGATCGTTTTCCTGGGCGAGAAGGTCGGCTTGCGGCGCTGGATCGCGACCGCGCTCGGCCTCATCGGCGTCCTCATCATCCTGCGTCCCGGCACCAGCGCGTTCCACGTCGCAGCCTTCTTCCCGCTGCTGTCGGCCTTTTGCTGGGCCTCGACCTTGATCATGACGCGCATGATCAGCGGCCGCGATGCCGCGATCACCACCATGACCTATTCCGCGATCACGGGCCTCGCCATTATGAGCGTCATGGTGCCGTTCGCCTGGGTCACGCCGACTTGGCACGACATCATGTTCGGCATCCTGGTCGGCGTGGCGTCGACCGCGGGCCAGTGGATCGTGGTGCTGGCCTTCCGCTACGCCGATGCCTCGGTGCTGGCGCCGTTCTCCTACACGCAGTTGCTGTGGGTCAGTCTGCTCGGCTTCTTCGTCTTCGGCGAGGTGCCGAGCATCTGGACCGTGATCGGCGCCGCCTTCATCGTCGCCTCCGGCCTTTACACCGCCCACCGCGAGCGCGTCCGTCAGTCGCAGCTATTGACCGTGCCCGGCGAACCTTCGCCGAACGCCTGAGCCTCCGGCCTCCCGTCATTGCGACGAACCGTAGGGTGAGCAAAGCGCAGCGTTCCCACCCTGTTGCCCCTCATGGTGAGGAGCGCGCAGCGCGTCTCGAACCATGAGGCCCCCGCCGGCGGCCTCGCCCTTCGAGACGGTCGCTCTGCGACCTCCTCAGGGTGAGGGGATGAGTTGGAGTGCGCGGCAAGCGTAGCGTAAGCAAAGACGCGTCTCGCGCCGTGTCGACCATCAAGGACTCCGCTTGCGAGGGTGGGCGCGCTGCGCTTTGCCCACCCTACGAAGCCATCCGCTAAAACCGCGCCGGAACGTACATCTCCGGCGGGATCGGGCCGCGGTGATAGTCGGGATTGCGGACGCGCGGCGGCAGCACGACCGGGATGTGCTGCACCGGCCCATACGGAATCTGTGTCAACAGATGCGAGATGCAGTTCAGCCGGGCGCGCTTCTTGTCCACGGCATCGACGATCCACCACGGCGAGTCGGGCAGGTGGGTGTACTCCAGCATCGTCTCCTTGGCCTTGGTGTACTGCTCCCATCGCGACCGCGCCTCGACGTCCATCGGGCTCAGCTTCCATTGCTTCAGCGGATCCTGGATCCGCATCGTGAAGCGGAATTGCTGCTCGTCGTCGGTGATCGAGAACCAGTATTTGATCAGGATGGTGCCGGAGCGGATCAGCATCCGCTCGAACTCCGGCACCGATTTGAAGAACTCCTGGTACTGCTCGTCGGTGCAGAAGCCCATCACGCGCTCGACGCCGGCGCGGTTGTACCAACTGCGGTCGAACAGCACGATCTCGCCGCCGGCGGGCAGATGCGCGACATAGCGCTGGAAGTACCATTGCGTCCGCTCGCGCTCGCTGGGCGCCGGCAGCGCCGCAACGCGGCAGACGCGCGGGTTGAGGCGCTGGGTGATGCGCTTGATCACGCCGCCCTTGCCGGCGGAGTCGCGGCCCTCGAACAGGATCACGACCTTCTTCCTCTCGTGCTGCACCCAGTCCTGCAGCTTCACGAGCTCGCCCTGCAGCCGCAATAGCTCGCTGAAATAGAGCTTGCGATCGAGCGCCGGCAGGCCGGCCCGCGCGGCGTCGTCGAGATCGTCCAGCCGCGTGTCGTCGAGTTCCAGCTCGAGCTCTTCGTCGAGATTGTCGGCGATTTCCTGGTTGATGCGCTCGCGCAGGGCGGCTTCGTCGATCGGAGTGGATGTGGTCATGAAGTGCTGTCTCTCTCGTCTGTTCACAGGCGGGTGTGGACTGGCGGAATTGACGCTGCTTCTGTGACATCGGGATGACGAGCGTCTCACACTGGCGTCGCAGGCGTGCTAATAAGCGCCGCTATTGCCCGTCATGCCCCGCGAAGGCGGGGCATCCAGTAAACGCGGGTGCTTGTGGTTTGGCCGAGAGGCTGGAGTTTACTGGATCGTCCGCCTGCGCGGACGATGACGGCGGAGTGGAGGCGGCGGCTGGGGAAGCCTCAGCCGTTGTTGCTGGCCAACAATGAAAAGGGATGGGAGATAGCCCAAATGATCACGCTGACCGCTAAGGACATCCTGCCGGAGGACGGCACCAACGGCACGCTGGTCGGCCGCGTCTGGTTGCCGCAGCTTCAAGGTCCGGCCGTGGTCGCGATCCGCGGCGACGGCGTGTTCGATGTGACCGCGCGCTTTCCGACCGTCAGCGCGCTGTGCGAGGAGAGCGATCCGGCCGCCGCGCTGCGCGCCGTCAAGGGTGAGCCGCTCGGCGATCTCGACAGCATCGTGGCCAACACGCCGCCGGACCGCCGCGATCGGCAAAAGCCCTGGCTGCTCGCGCCGCTCGATTTGCAGGTGCTGAAGGCCGCAGGCGTCACCTTTGCCATTTCGATGCTGGAGCGCGTCATCGAGGAGCGTGCACGCGGCAATCCGGCGTCCGCCGAAGCGATCCGCAAAGAGGTGGTGCGGCTGGTCGGCGACGACTTCTCCAGGCTCAAACCTGGATCGGAGGAGGCGATGCGGCTGAAGCAGGTGCTGATCGAGCAGCAGGCCTGGAGCCAGTATCTCGAGGTCGGCATCGGCCCCGACGCCGAGGTCTTCACCAAGGCGCCGGTGTTGTCCTCGGTCGGCGCCGGCATGGATGCCGGCCTGCATCCGAAATCGACCTGGAACAATCCGGAGCCGGAGGTCGTGCTCGTCGTCTCGAGCGGCGGCAACATCGTCGGCGCAACGCTCGGCAACGACGTCAATTTGCGCGATTTCGAGGGCCGCTCGGCGCTGCTGCTCTCCAAGGCCAAGGACAACAACGCCTCCTGTGCCGTCGGCCCGCTGCTCCGCCTGTTCGACCGCAGTTTTTCGCTCGATAATGTGCGCAACATGGATGTCGGCCTGACCGTGAAGGGCTCGGATGGTTTCGTTCTCGAGGGCCATTCGTCGATCAGCAAGATCAGTCGCGATCCCACCGACCTCGTGGCGCAGACCATCGGGCCGGTCCATCAATACCCCGACGGCTTTGCGCTGTTCCTCGGCACCATGTTCGCGCCGGTGAAAGACCGCGACGCGCCCGGCCAGGGCTTCACCCACAAGCGCGACGACATCGTCACGATTGCAGCACCCGAGCTCGGCAAGCTCGTCAACCGCATGCGCTCAAGCGACGAATGCGAACCGTGGACGTTCGGCATCTCGGCATTGATGAAGAGCCTCGCCGTTCGTGGTTCGTAGGTGGTTGGCGAAGCGTAACCCACCAATCGCGTGCCAAAACTCACCGCCGTCATTCCGGGGCGCGCGTAGCGCGAGCCCGGAATCCATTCGTCCAGTTGCGCAAGCGGCGAAATAGATTCCGGGCTCATCGCTTCGCGATGCCCCGGAATGACAGTGTGTGTTGTGGCGCGAGCTATGCAAAAAATGCCCGTCGGGCAAATCACCAAAAGTCTGTCGAGCCCTCGCGCGAAAAATATTCCGCTTCCGTCGTCGGGCAAATCAGCACTATGACTCCGCGCGTCTCACGGCGGATGAGGGGCGGCTCGCGATCGTCACGAACGTTGCGGTGAGATGCGGTGGACGTGATGGGTGTGACTGACGAGCACGCACATCACGGACGGCGAAGTCGTGTGGTCCTGGCGCCCCGACGCTGGCGCTAAGTCTTGCGGAGATGATCCGTGAGGCGACGGTGGCAAGAAAGCCCGGTCACCGGGGAGAGCGCGAAGGAAACCGTAACACCATCGCGCAGGGAAAGCCGGAGTTGCTTCGGTTGACCTGTGGCCCTACCCCCGTGCTTTTTGTTGCACGGGGCCCACGGGTGCAACCGGCACCCGGCTTTCCCTGCGCCCTCTGATATCGAAGAGGGTGGAACGGACGCAAAGCTCGGGCGCAATGCGCCGCGAGAACGCAGACTCACATCCTCACGCTGTTTGACATTTGAATCCGAATCCCACCCCACGTCGTCCCGGGCTTGCGCGCCGCGGCGAAGCCCCTTGGCGTAGCCGGGCCCCGGGACCCATAACCACAGGCCGTTGTCGTGTGCTACGCTGCAGCCACTTGCTCGCGCCACAACACCTCTCTGTGGTTATGGGTCCCTGCTTTCGCAGCGACGACGGCGGTGCGAGACCCACCAGTGACGAAACAGCAACGACAGAAAAGACACGCGCTCAACTCTTTCCCCTCACCCTGAGGAGGCCGCGTAGCGGCCGTCTCGAAGGGCGAGGCCACCGGCGGGGCCTCATGGTTCTCCCGGCGATGCGAAGCATCGTCCGGAGACGCGCGCGTTTGCGCGCTCCTCACCATGAGGGTCTAGCACCGCCCCCACAGTCATCGCGAGACGCGACACACCCCGGCCTCACACCGGCAGTGCGATCGAGTACTTCACCTGGCTCAGCGCAAAGCTCGACTCGATCGAGGCGATGCCGTCGAGCCGCGTCAGCTTGTTCTTCAGGAAGGCTTCATAGGAGGAGAGGTCGGCGGCGACGACGCGCAGGAGATAGTCGCGATTGCCGGTCATCAGATAGCATTCCAGCACCTCGTCCCATTTCGAGATCGCGCGCGCGAAGCGGTTGAGGTCTTCCTCCTTCTGCCGCGCCAGCTTGATCGAGATGAAGACGCTGACATGCAATCCCAGCGCCTTCTGGTCGACGGTCGCGATGTAGCGCGTGATCACGCCGCGCTCCTCCAGCAGTTTCACACGGCGGTGACACGGCGAGACCGACAGGCCGACCTTGTCGGCCAGTTCCTGCATGGTCATGCGGCTGTCGGTCTGCAGCAGGCTGAGGATCTTGCGGTCGATGGCGTCTAGCGCTGGCATTGGGATGGACTCGCAGTTTGGAAGCGGGACGTGGGAATTTATCCCAATCCTGGGCGGTATGTCGCAAGGATTTGAGATTTTTGCCGATGGCTCCCCCGCTAAAATCAGCGCATATTGAATTGCGCCCGGAGCATGGTCATGGGAATTGCGCCTGAACGCCTGGAGCTGTTGTCCGCCTTGGCGCGGAAAGTGCTCTGGCTGTCGTCATGGACGATCCATCACGCCAACCATATCCGGCCTAACGCGGATGGGCTGAAGGTCGGCGGCCACCAGGCATCGTCAGCCTCGCTCGCCAACATCATGTCGGCGCTCTATTTCTCGGTGCTGCGCCCGCAGGATCGCGTCGCGGTGAAGCCGCATGCGAGCCCGGTGTTCCATGCGATCCAGTATCTGTTCGGGCATCAGAGCCGCGAGAAGCTGGAGAATTTCCGCGGCTACAAGGGCGCGCAGTCCTATCCGTCGCGCACCAAGGACGCCGACGACGTCGACTTCTCCACCGGCTCGGTCGGGCTCGGTGTGGCGCAGACGCTATTCGCGTCGCTGGTGCAGGATTACGTCAAGTCGCATGGCTGGATGAAGGACCGGCCCGAGGGCCGCATGATCGCGCTGGTCGGCGACGCCGAGATGGACGAGGGCAACATCTTCGAGGCGCTGCTCGAAGGGTGGAAGCACGGGCTGCGCAACACCTGGTGGGTGGTCGACTACAACAGGCAGTCGCTCGATGCCGTCGTGCGTGAAGGATTGTGGGCCAAGTTCGAAACCATGTTCCGCAATTTCGGCTGGGACGTGGTGATCGTCAAATACGGCAAGCTGATGCTTGAGGCTTTTGCCGAGCCGGGCGGCGAGGCGTTGAAGCGCTGGATCGATAATTGCCCGAACCAGATGTATGCCGCGCTCTGCTTCCAGGGCGGCGCCGCCTTCCGCAAGCATCTGCGGGACGACATCGGCGACCAAGGACAGGTCTCTGCCCTGATCGACCGCCGCAGCGACGAGGAACTGCTGGCGCTGATGTCCAATCTCGGCGGCCATGACATGGCGAGCATGATCGAGGCGTTCGAGGCGATCGACCATGATCGCCCCGTCTGCTTCATCGCCTACACCATCAAGGGCGTCGGTCTGCCGTTCCAGGGCCACAAGGACAACCATGCCGGCCTGATGACGGTCGCGCAGATGGAGAAGTGGCGCACCAGCCAGAACATCCGTCCGGGCCACGAGTGGGAGAAGTTCGAAGGCCTGTCGCAGGATCCTGCCGCGCTCGAAGCGTTCCTCGCGCAAGCGCTGTTCAACCGCGAGGGTCGGCGCCGGCTGGAAGCGCCCGCGATTGAGGTGCCACCGCAGCTCGCCTTCAAGCCGTCGGCGCAGATGTCGACGCAGCAGGGCTTTGGCCTCGTGCTGAACGAGATCGCGCGCGGCGACAGCGCGCTCGCCGCGCGCATCGTCACCGTGTCGCCCGACGTCACGGTCTCGACCAATCTCGGCGCCTGGGTCAACCGCCGCGGCCTGTTCGCCAAGGCGGAGAACCACGATCTGTTCCGGCAGGAGAAGATCCCCTCCGCCTATACCTGGGAATATTCGCCGAAGGGCCAGCATTTCGAGCTCGGCATAGCCGAGATGAACCTGTTCATCCTGCTCTCGGCGCTCGGGCTCTCGCACCAGATCAACGGCGAGCGGCTGCTGCCGGTCGGCACCCTCTATGATCCCTTCATCGAGCGCGGCCTCGATGCCTTGAACTATGCCTGCTACCAGGATGCACGCTTCATGGTGGCGGCGACGCCATCGGGCGTGACGCTGGCGCCCGAAGGCGGCGCGCATCAATCGATCAAGACGCCGCTGATCGGCATCGGCCAGGATGGGCTCGCCGCATTCGAGCCTGCGTTCGTCGACGAACTCGCCGTGATCATGGCTTTCGGCTTCCAGCACATGCAGCGCGAGGGCGCCGATGGCGGCTCGGTCTATCTGCGGCTGTCGACCCGCACCATCGAGCAGCCGCAGCGCATCATCTCGCCGGAATTGCAGCGCGACATCACCGACGGCGCCTATTGGCTGCGGCGGCCGGGGCCGAACTGCGATATCGTGGTTGCCTATACCGGCGCGGTCGCGCCGGAGGCGATCGAGGCGGTTGGCTTCATCGGCGAGAGCCATCGCGATGTCGGCCTGCTCGCGATCACCTCCGCCGACCGGCTGCATGCGGGATGGACCGCCGCACGGAATTTGCGCCGCGACCGGCGCGGCGTGCAGCATCTCAGCCATGTCGAAAAGCTGCTCTCAGCCCTGCACCGCGACTGCGGTCTCGTCACCGTGCTCGACGGCCATCCGGCCTCGCTCGGTTGGCTGGGGAGCGTGCGCGGCCATCGCGTCGAGGCGCTGGGGGTGGAGCATTTCGGCCAGACCGGCTCGATCGGCGATCTCTACCGTCACCACGGCATCGACGCCAACGCCATCATCGATGCCGCCGAAGCGGTTACCGTCGGCGCCCCGGTGCGGCACCGCAAAATGGCGGTGTGAGGCAGGAGGACGGAGAGGGGGAGGGAGCGACAGCGGGCCGTCTTGCCACCACCTCGAGGCTGATCTTATATCCGGTATCCGCCGCATCGCGGCGCACCGCATATGGCGGGTTCAACTGATCAAGCTTTCGTGCAAGGATGCCTGCCGAACGCTTCCGTTCTGTTCTCCATACGCCCCGTACAAGAGGTTTTCGATGGTCAACCGCCTGCAATTCTATATCGACGGCGCCTGGGTCGATCCCGTCGTCAAGAAGTCCACCCCCGTCATCAATCCGGCAACCGAAGAGGCGATGTATGAAGTGGCGCTCGGCTCCAAGGCCGACGTCGACAAGGCGGTGGCTGCCGCCAAGCGCGCCTTCGAGACCTATTCGCAGACCAGCCGCGAGGAGCGCGTCGCGCTGCTGACCAAGATCGTCGAGGTCTACAAGCGCCGCATGAAGGAAATCGGCGCCGCCGTCTCTGACGAGATGGGCGCCCCATTGCCGATGGCGGAGAAGCTGCAGGCCGGCGCCGGCCTCGGCCACCTCATGAACACTTTAGAAGTACTCAAGAAGTATGAGTTCGAGGAAACCATGGGCACCGCCGTGATCATCCGCGAGCCGGTCGGCGTCATCGGCATGATCACGCCCTGGAACTGGCCGCTGAACCAGATCGCCTGCAAGGTCGCGCCTGCGCTCGCGGCCGGCTGCACCATGATCCTGAAGCCGTCCGAGTTCACGCCGACCTCGGCGCTGATCTTCGCCGAGATCCTCGATGAAGCCGGCGTGCCGAAGGGCGTGTTCAACTTGATCAACGGTCTCGGTCCGGAAGTCGGCGCTGCGATGAGCGAGCATCCGGATATCGACATGATCTCGTTCACCGGCTCGACCCGCGCCGGCGTTGATGTCGCCAAGCGCGCCGCGCCGACCGTGAAGCGCGTCAGCCAGGAACTCGGCGGCAAATCGCCGAACGTCATCCTCGACGACGCCGACCTCGTGAAGGCGGTGACCGGCGGCGTGATGCACATGTTCAACAATTCCGGCCAGTCCTGCAACGCGCCGTCGCGGATGATCGTGCCGCTGTCGAAGATGAAGGAAGTGGCTGCCATCGCCAAAGGCGTCGCCGACAAGACCAAGGCCGGCGATCCCCGCGCCGACGGCACCACCATCGGCCCAGTCGTCAACCGCGGCCAGTGGGACAAGATCCAGGCGCTGATCAAGAAGGGCATCGACGAAGGTGCCACGCTGGTCGCCGGCGGCCCGGGCCTGCCCGAGGGCGTCAACAAGGGCTTCTACGTCCGCCCGACCATCTTCGCCGACGTCACCAACGAGATGACGATCGCCCGCGAGGAGATCTTCGGGCCGGTGCTGACCATCATCGGCGCCAAGGACGAGGATGACGCCGTGCGAATCGCCAATGACACGCCCTATGGTCTTGCGGGCTACGTCTCCGCCGGCACGGTGGAGCGTGCGCGCAAGGTCGGTCGCCAGATCCGCGCCGGCAACGTCAACCTGCAGGGCGTGCCCAACGAACGTACCGCGCCGTTCGGCGGCTACAAGCAGTCCGGCAATGGCCGCGAATGGGGCAAGTTCGGCCTGGAAGAATATCTCGAGGTGAAGGCCGTCGCCGGCTTCAACGCGGCGTAACGGCTGCAGGCTCGTAGGGTGGGCAAAGGCGCGTAAGCGCCGTGCCCACCATCGAGCACTCAACAAGTACGGTGGGCACGCTTCGCTTTGCCCACCCTACATTTCGTCACTATCCCCCGAGCGCGCCTTGCGTGTTCACGTAGAGCGCATAGATCGACTGGCTGGCGGCCATGAACAGGCGGTTGCGCTTCAAGCCGCCGAAGCAGAGGTTGGCGCAGCGCTCAGGCAAAGCGATACGGCCGATCATGACGCCGTCGGGCGCGAAGACGACGACGCCGTCGAGTTCGGGATCGCCCATGCCCCAGCCGCACCAGAGGTTGCCGTCGACGTCGCAGCGCATGCCGTCGGGCGTGCCCGGGCCGGCATCGACGAAGACCCGCTTGTTCGAAATCTTGTCGCCGCCGGGCGCGACGTCATAGGCAAGGATCTTACGGTTCGGCACCCCGCGGGATTCCACGATGTAGAGGATCTTTTCATCCGGCGAAAAGCACAGCCCGTTCGGCCCCAAGACGCCCTCGGCGACGATGGTCGCTTTGCCGGTCTCGCCGTCGATGCGGTACACGTTGGCGTCGATCTCGGGCTCGGCCTTGTAGCCTTCGTAATTGCCGAGCAGGCCGAAGATGGGATCCGTGAACCAGATCGAGCCGTCGGACTTCACGACAACGTCATTGGGCGAGTTCAGCCGTTTGCCGTTGAAGGAGTCCATCAAGACCGTGATCGATCCGTCGTACTCGGTGCGCACCACGCGGCGGCCGCCGTGCTCGCAGGTGACCAGCCGACCCTGCCGGTCGCGGGTGTTGCCATTGGCGAAGTTGGAGGGCTTTCGGAAAATGCTGACCGCGCCGGTTTCCTCTTCCCATTTGATGATGCGCTGGTTGGGGATATCGCTGCACAGGAGATAACGCCCGTCACCGAACCAGACCGGGCCCTCGGCCCAGCGCAGCCCGGTGGTCAGCCGTTCCACCGCCGAGAGTTTGAGCGAGTATTTCTCAAAGCGCGGATCGAGCGCATGGATTGCGGGATCGGGATAAAACGTCGCCGGACGCCAGCCGGCGGAATGCGTATCGGACATTTGCTGTTCTCGTTGTGATGTTTCCTCGCGCCTTGTTTTGCTATCATTGTCAGACACCGACCGCAAATCGGCGGCAACAACGAGGGAAGAAACGAGGAAAGAAATGCCACGCATCCTGATGACCGGCGCGGCCGGCGGTATCGGCACCAGCCTGCGCAAGCTGCTGCCGCCGATCTATCCCGACCTCGTGCTGAGCGATCTCAAGACGCCTGCCGATCTCGGAGCCAACGAGACGTTCAAGCCCGCCGATCTCGCCGACCTCACGCAGGTCGAAGCGATCTGCGAGGGCGTCGACGGCATCCTGCATTTCGGCGGCTATTCGGTCGAGGGCCCCTGGGATTCCAATCCTGCAGTCCAATATCATCGGCTGCTACAATCTGTTCGAGGCCGCGCGCAAGAAGGGCGTGAAGCGCGTGATCTTCGCCTCCTCGAACCATGCCGTCGGCTTCTATCCGCGCCATCATCGCATCGGCACCGATGTGACGGCACGTCCCGACAGCCGCTACGGCGTCAGCAAGGTGTTTGGTGAAGCGGTCGGCGCGCTCTATGCCGACAAGCATGGACTGAAGGTGACGTGCCTGCGGATCGGCAATTTCGGAGACAGGCCGCTGGATCATCGCCGGCTCTCGATCTGGCTGAAGCCGGAGGACCTGGTGCAGCTCTGCCGTATCGGGCTCGAGCATCCCGATGTCCATTTCGAGATTTTTTACGGCGCATCCTATAACGAGCGCTCCTGGTGGGACAATCACCGCGCCTACGATCTCGGATACCGCCCGACCGGCCGCGCGGAAGAGTTCCGCGAGCACGCGATGGCCGAGCAGGCCAAACTGCCACCCGATCCGGTCGGCGACTTCTACCAGGGTGGCGCGTTCTGCGGCATGGAGTTCGACGGTGACAAGGGCCGGATCATCGACTGGAAGTAATGTGCGTTGACAACATCTGCCGCACTCCTTTAGTGCCCGCAAACAAGATGAGAGGACGAAGACAATGGCTGAAGGACTGCGCAAGGGGCTGACGAGCTATGGCGACGCCGGGTTCTCGCTGTTTCTGCGCAAGGCCTTTATCAAGGCGATGGGCTATTCGGACGACGCGCTCGACCGCCCGATCGTCGGCATCACCAACACCTATAGCGACTACAATCCCTGCCACGGCAACGTCCCGCAGATCCTCGAGGCGGTGAAGCGCGGCGTGATGTTGTCAGGCGCGATGCCGTTCGTGTTCCCGACGATCTCGATCGCCGAAAGCTTTGCGCATCCGACCTCGATGTATCTGCGCAATCTGATGGCGATGGATACCGAGGAGATGATCCGCGCCCAGCCGATGGACGCGGTCGTCGTCATCGGCGGCTGCGACAAGACGCTTCCGGCGCAGATCATGGCCGCCGTCAGCGCCGACCTGCCGACAGTGGTCATTCCGGTCGGGCCGATGGTGGTCGGCCACCACAAGGGCGAGGTGTTAGGGGCCTGCACCGATTGCCGGCGGCTGTGGGGGAAATATCGCGCGGGCGAGATCGACGACGACGAGATCGAGGCGGTCAACGGCCGGCTCGCGCCATCGGTCGGCACCTGCATGGTGATGGGCACAGCCTCCACCATGGCCTGCGTCACCGAGGCGCTCGGCCTGTCGCTGCCGATGAGCGCGACGATCCCGGCGCCGCACGCCGAGCGCTTTCGCTCGGCGGAAGCAAGCGGCAGGGTCGCGGCCGCGATGGCAAAGGCCAAGGGGCCGAAGCCGAGCGAGATCCTCAACCCGGCTTCGTTTCGTAACGCACAGGTCGTGATGCAGGCGATCGGCGGTTCGACCAACGGTCTCATCCACCTGACCGCAATCGCCCATCGCTCACCGCACAAGATCGATCTCGAAGCGTTCGACAAGCTCGGCCGCGAGGTGCCGGTGCTGGTCGACCTGAAGCCGTCGGGCGAGCACTACATGGAGCATTTCCACCACGCCGGCGGCGTGCCGAAGCTGATGGCGCAGCTCGGTGATCTCATCGATCTCGATGCGAAGACCATCACCGGGCAGACGCTGCGCGAGGTCGTCGCGGCGGCCGAGGAGGTGCCGGGGCAGGATGCGATCCGCCCGCGCGACAATCCGATCAAGGCCGAAGGGGCGATGGCGATCCTGCACGGCAATCTGGCGCCGCGCGGCGCCGTCATCAAGCAATCCGCGGCGAGCCCGAAGCTGCTACAGCATACCGGGCGCGCTGTCGTGTTCGAATCCGTCGAAGACATGACGCGACGTGTCGATGATCCCGAGTTGGATGTCACCGCCGACGACGTGCTGGTGCTGCGCAATGCCGGTCCCAAAGGTGCACCCGGCATGCCCGAAGCGGGGTATCTGCCGATCCCGAGGAAGCTTGCGCGTGCTGGTGTAAAGGACATGGTGCGGATTTCGGATGCGCGCATGAGCGGCACGGCATTCGGCACCATCGTGCTGCACATCACCCCTGAATCGGCCGTCGGCGGTCCGCTGGCGCTCGTGAAGAACGGCGACATGATCCGGCTCGATGTCGCAAAGCGCCGCATCGATCTTCTGGTCGACGAGGCCGAACTGCAGAAGCGCCGCGCGGCGCTGCCGCCGCGGGCTACGCCTGACTGGGCCAGGCGCGGCTATGCGCACCTCTTCAACGAGACCATCCTGCAGGCCGACGAAGGCTGCGATTTTGATTTCATGCGTGTTGGCGGCAAGTGATGGAGTCTGGTCCTATTTCGACTTGCTGGTGAATTTCTTCACGGCGATGCGGAATTCTTCCGATTGCATGCAGTCGATGATGGCGTCGCGCTCGGCGTCGAGTTGTGCCTGGATCGGCGTCGTTGGCGCGCGGTGGATCAGGGCCTTTGTCGCGCCAAGTCCAGCCGGCGCAGTCTGCGCGAGTCTGAGCGCAAACTCGCGCGTCGCGGCTTTCAGCTCGAGTGCCGGAACGACCTTCGCGACGAGGCCCCATTCGTAGGCCTGCGCCGCCGAAAAACTGTCCTCCGCCAGAAAGATCTGCAGCGCTCGGCGTGGCCCGACGCTCGCAGCAAGGCCGACCGTGCCGCCGCCATCGGGCGAGACGCCGATCTTGGCATAGGCAGGCGTGAAGCGAGCGTCTTCGGCCGCGATGCAGAGGTCGGCAACGAAGGCGAGCGAAAGGCCGGCGCCGGCGGCCGAACCTTGCACGCTCGCCAGCACAAGCTTGGGCATCCGCCGGAGCGTCGCGATGAAGGCGTGGTAGTGCTTGAGCATCTCGCCGACCACCGACTTGACGTTGTCCGCTTCGACCGCCGCGCCAATGGTCTGCAGATCGCCGCCGGCGCAGAAGGCGCGGCCGGCGCCTTCGATGACGAGCACGCGGACATGATCATTCGCCTCGACCTCGGCACCGAGCCGCTCGAGCTTCTTTGCAATCGACAGGTCGATCGCGTTGAAGGCCCCCGGCCGGTTGAGCGTGATCGTGGCAATCGCGCCGTCGATGTTGAGCAGCGCCGGTTCGGTCGCAGTGGCGTCGGGTGTCGGCATGGGGGCCTCCGGTCAGGACGGTTGGCAGGCATTTAAGTCGGAGAGGGGAGGGGTGACAATCCCGCCCGTCGCAAAATGGCGCCTTATTTCGATTCTCGGCCGGAAACGCTCTTGCATCGCGGCAAAGCATGAGGCCAAATGGAGGCAGCCATCGTCTGAGACGCGGACACGAGCGCCGCGAGGACGAGGCGAGCAAGCCACATCAGCGGAGAGAGGAAACGGCATGGGTTGCTCCTGTGCGTCTGCCAACGGACTGTCGCGATGACGGCGGGACCGGTGATCATCGTCGGCGCGGGACATGCCGGCTTCCAGCTTGCTGCGTCCTTGCGGCAGGACGGCTTTGCCGAGCGCATCGCGCTCATCAACGACGAAGGCCATCTGCCCTATCAGCGGCCGCCTTTGTCGAAGGCTTACCTCAAGGGAACCGGCGGGCCGGAGACGCTGATGTTCCGGCCGGGAAGATTCTATCTCGACCACAGCATCGAGTTGATCACTGATCGGTCCGTGTCAATCGACCGTGCTGCGCGGAAAATCACGCTCCATTCCGGCGCGTCGCTCGATTACGGGCACCTGGTGCTTGCGACCGGCGCGCGCAACCGGCTGCTCGATATCCCCAATGCCAATCTCGAAGCGGTGCGCTACCTGCGTACCCTGGACGAGAGCGAGGCGCTGCGGCATCTGCTCAAGCCCGGCCTGCGTGTCGTTGTGATCGGCGCCGGCTTCATCGGGCTGGAGTTCGCCGCCACGGCCCGCGCGAAGGGGCTCGAGGTCGACGTGGTCGAATTGGCGGGGCGCGTCATGGCGCGTGCGGTGACGGCGGAAATCTCCGACTATTTCCAATCGCGGCACACGGCTGCAGGCATCCGCATCCATCTTGGCGTTCAGGTTACGAGCATCGAGGCCGACAGTGCCAGGGTGACCGGCGTCAGTCTCGGCGACGGCCGGCATATTCCTGCCGATCTCGTCGTGGTCGGTGTCGGCGTGCTGCCGAATGTCGAAATCGCTGCGGAGGCAGGCCTGCCGGTCGCGTCGGGGATCATCGTCGACGAGCACCTGCTCACCGCCGATCCGAACATTTCGGCGATTGGCGATTGCGCGCTCTACAAGAGCGAGCGGTTCGGCGGCTCGCTGCGGCTGGAGTCGGTGCAGAACGCGACCGACCATGCGCGCTGCGTCGCCGCGCGGCTCACGGGCCATGCCAAGGCCTACGATGGACTGCCGTGGTTCTGGAGCGACCAGGGGCCTGACAAATTACAGATGGCGGGCCTGACAACCGGCTATGATCGTGTCGTGGTGCGCGGCGATCGCGAGCAGGGCCAGTTCTCGGCCTTCTGCTACCGCGACGGCCACCTCGTCGGCATCGAATCCGTCAACCGCGCCGGCGATCACATGTTCGGCCGGAGATTGCTCGGCGCCAATCGCTCGATCACACCGGAGCAGGCGGCCGATCTGTCGTTCGATCTGAAGAGCGCATTAACGTGAATTCGTAGATTCCATGGGGCGGTGAGCGCGCCCTTTCCGGTAGGTTTGGGTTTCCACACTCGAACCATCGGAGAGTCTGATGCAAGCATTGACCAAGAACACGCCCACCGCCGGGCATTGTGGCACGATTTTCGTTGCGATCGAACTGAGTCAGAAGACGTGGCTGGTGACGCTGCACAGTCCGGATCGGGACCGGATATCGCGCCACAAGCTGGAAGGCGGCGATCACGCCGGGCTGCTGGCGCTGATCGAGCAGGTCAAGGCCCGGGCGACTGCGAAGCTTGGAGCGGCGCCGCGGGTGGTGAGCTGCTACGAGGCTGGCTATGACGGCTTCTGGCTGCACCGGCTGCTCGCGGCGGCTGGGATCACCAACTTCATCTTCGACCCGGCGAGCATCGCGGTGGAGCAACGGGCGCGGCGGGCGAAGACAGACCGGATCGATGGCGAGCTTCTGCTGCGCACCTTGATGGCTCATTTGCGAGGCGAGCCGCGGGTGGTGCGGATCGTCCGGGTGCCGAGCGTGGCCGAGGAGGACGCCCGGCGCGCCAGCCGCGAACGCGAACGACTGGTGAAGGAGCAGACGGGGCACACCAACCGGATCAAGGCGCTGCTGCGCCTGTTGGGCATGGCGGCCGGCACCTTGCGACGACGGACCTGGCTCGCCTGGCTGGAGCAGCAGCGGGACTGGCAAGGGCAGCCGCTGCCGCCGCAGCTTCTGGCCGAAGTGAAGCGCGAGCATGCCCGGCTGATGCTGGTGCGCGACCAGCTCAAGGCGCTGGAGCAGGCCCAAGTCGCTACAGAAGTCGCGGCAGAAGTCGCGGCGGAAGCCGCCGCGGCGCCGGCGCCGATGGCGAAGCGACGGGATCAGTTGCAGCAGCTCAAGGCGCTCGGCCCGGCGTTTGCCGCGACGCTGGTGAACGAGGTGTTCTACAAGGACTTCCGCAACCGGCGCGAGGTCGCCAGCTATTGCGGATTGGCGCCCAGTCCCTGGCAAAGCGGCAGCATCGATCGCGAGCAGGGGATCAGCAAGGCCGGCAACCGGCGCGCCCGCCACAAGACGATCGAACTGGCCTGGCTCTGGCTGCGCCATCAGCCGGACAGCGCGCTCAGCCGCTGGTTCCGCACCCGCACCGAAAACGCCGGCAAGCGCGCCAAGCGCATCGCCATCGTCGCGCTGGCGCGCAAGCTGATCGTGGCGCTGTGGCGCTATCTCACCACCGGCCTTGTTCCGGAGCAGGCCGTGATGAAGGCCTAGCACCGGACCACGCCACCAGGGCGAGGCGGCTCCGCGCCGCGCGCCCCGTACAGGATGGATGATGACCGTGCCACCCAGGGGCCCAACCAGGCCGCTTTGTAGATGGGTCTCATCCTCTTGGCTTCCTCGCCGCAAGCATGCGGAATGTGGGTACGGATCAGCCGATCCGACCGGATATGAGGTGATGCAGTGAGCTGCAGAAATCTTCGGAAGCCAATCCTCGCCCGGGGCCCGGTCGTCGCGCTGCGCTACGCATGGCTCCGCGCGCCGCCCTCTCACTGCAAAAACCCAACCCGCACCGGTTCAAGAGCCTTGACTCACAAAGCCCCATATGAGGGTGGGCAAAGGCGCGCCAGCGCCGTGCCCACCATTTCTCACTCCGCAAGCAATGGTGGGCACGCTTCGCTTTGCCCACCCTACGCGCCCACCACGTGCATCACCTCCGCTGCGGTCGGCATCGAGGGGGCGGCGCCCATTCGCTGCACGCAGATGGACGCCGCGGCATTGGCGTAACCCAGCGCGTCGCGAAGGCTGCTTCCGCCGGCGAGTTGCGATGCCAGGGCGCCGACGAAGCAATCGCCGGCGCCGGTGGTGTCGATCGCCTTGACCTCACGCCCCGGTACCATCAACGGCTCGTCTGCCGCCAGCGCCAGCGCGCCGCGCTTGCCGAGCGTGACGCAGATGATCCTGTCTCTTCCGACCAATGAACGGGCCGCTTCGGTGAAGCGGTGGTGGCTGTCGCTGTCGCGCAGCTCGCGCCCCGTCAGCAAGCCGAGCTCGGTCTCGTTGAGGACGAGGATATCGACGAGGTCGAGCAGTTCGCTGTCGAATTTCATGGCCGGTGCGGGATTGAGGACCGTGGTGGCGCCGGCGGCGCGGGCGCGCTTGAAGAAGGCGGTGATGGTCGTCTGCGGGATTTCGAACTGGCTCACCGCAACGTCGCCCTTTGCCAACAGGGGCATCGCGACGTCGTTGGCATCGACCAGCGCATTGGCGCCGGGCACCACGACGATGGTGTTGTCAGCATCCGCGACAGTGATGATCGCGGTGCCCGTGTGCGCTTCGGCTGTGTCCTTGACGAAGCTGAGGTCGATGCCTTGGGCTGCGAGAAACGTTCGCAACTGCTCTCCGAAAGCGTCCTTGCCGACCCGGCCGATCAGCGTCGTTGGTGCGCCTTGCTTGGCGGCGGCGACCGCCTGGTTGGCGCCTTTGCCGCCGGGGAAATAGAGCACGGCACTGCCCGCGACGGTTTCGCCGACGCGCGGGTGGCGTTCGGCGGTCGCGACCACATCCATGTTGATGCTGCCTGCGACGAAAACCCGCCCCATGCTGAAGAGCGCTCCCTTATGTGCTGACGTTACGCGCTTACTTGGAACTCCTGCTTCACTGTCTCGATGTCGGCAAGCGAGGGCAGGCCTGCCTCGTTGCCGAGCTTCTGGATCTTGTAGGTCGAGGCGGCGCGTGCAAATTCGAAATGATCGTTCCAGGCTTTGCCGGGGTGCGCGAGATAGGAATAGATGTAGGCGCCGTGGAAGACGTCGCCGGCGCCGTTGGTGTCGATCACGCGCTCGCGCGGAATCGGCAGCGCAGGCATGGTGCGGACCACGCCGGCTTCGTCATACCACAATAGGCCCTTCTCACCCTGCGTGACGCCGCCAACCCGGCAGCCGCGCCCCTTGAGATAATCGAGCATCTTTTCCGGCGTCAGGTCCATCTGTTCGCAGAGGCGCTCGGCGACGATCGCGACGTCGATATATTCGAGCAGCTCATGAGTGTTGGTGCGCAGGCCGCCGCCGTCGAGCGAGGTCAGGATGCCGTCTTCGCGGCAGAGCTTTGCATAATGAATGGCAGCGTCCGGCTGGTGACCATCGATGTGCAGCGCGCGGCAGCCCTTCAGGTTCAGAAGCGGGAAGGGATGGATGTGCTCGTCGTCGCGGCAGCGGACGATGGCGCGCTTGCCGTCCTTCGGCATGATGAAGGACAGCGACGAGGAGTTGACCTTGCGTGGGTGGACGGAGATCCCATACTTCGCGGCCATGTCCCAGAACATCCGCCCCAGCCAGTCATTGGCCATCGTGGCGATCAGATCCGGCACGATGCCAAGCTTGGCGCAGCAAAATGCCGCAGTGACGGCATTGCCACCGAAGGACACCGCATAGGCGTCGGCCACATGTTTCTCGTCGCCGGTCGGCACGTGGTCGGTGATGAAGGTGACGTCGATATAGGTCTGTCCGATGAAGAGAGCCTGCATTCGTTTTCCGTCGTGGGTGATGGGTGGTCCCGGCGGCAGCTTCAGCTTAGCACTGGATATAATGTGCGTTCGCTGAAATTATTCGCAACCATGCCGTCTTTGCGGCTTGAGATGGCCAAGTCGGGGGACTACCACCGGTTTTCGGTTTTGCCAGCATGCCGTTCGATAACGGGCGGCGGCTGTCCTGAGTTCCTGGTTGTGAAAGGGGGCGGACGATGACCGTATATTCCGGGCCGGTGTTCGAGATGGCGGCGAACCAGTTCAATGTGATCGCCAACCACCTCGAAATCCCCATGGACGAGCGCGAGCGGCTGCTGATGCCGAAGCGGTCCGTCACCGTGTCCTGCCCGATCCACCGCGACGACGGCACGGTGGCCGTGTTCGAAGGCTATCGCGTCCAGCACCACCTCACGATGGGCCCGACCAAGGGCGGCACCCGCTTTGCGCCCTCCGTCGACATCGGCGAGGTCGCCGCGCTCGCGATCTGGATGAGCTGGAAATGCGCCCTTGTCGGTCTGCCCTATGGCGGTGCCAAGGGCGGGGTCAATGTCGATGTGACCCAGATATCCAAGCGCGAACTGGAATCGCTGTCGCGGCGCTACATGCAGGAGATGATCCCCTTCGTCGGCCCGCACACCGACGTGATGGCGCCGGACATGGGCACCAATGAGCAGGTGATGGCCTGGTTCATGGACACCTATTCGATGTACCAGGGCCAGACCGTGACCGAGATCGTCACCGGCAAGCCGGTCTCTTCCGGCGGCACGCTCGGCCGGCGCGAGGCGACCGGGCGCGGCGTCGCCTATCTCGCAAGGCGCGTGCTGAAGGAGCTTGCGATCAACCCCTCCGGCGCCACCGCCGTGGTTCAGGGCTTCGGCAACGTCGGCTCCTATGCCGCTTCGGAGTTGCATCACTACGGGCTCAAGATAACAGCGGTCTCCGACCATACCGGTGCGCTATACGACGAGAAGGGTCTCGACATCCCCGCGCTGATGCACCATGCGCAGGTGCATGGCAGCATCGCCGGCTTCTCCAACGAACTGCACTTCGATCCCGCCGAGGTGCTGACGCTGCCCTGCGACGTGCTGGTGCCGGCGGCGATGGAGCGCGTGATCGACGCTCGCATCGCCAGCAAGCTCAGGTGTCGCGTGCTGGCGGAAGGCGCCAACGGTCCGACCACGCCGGAGGCCGATCTTGTCCTCGAGAAGCGCCGCAATGAAATCTTCCTCATTCCCGACATCCTCTGCAATTCCGGCGGCGTGGTGGTCAGCTACTTCGAATGGGTGCAGGATCTGCAGCAACTGTTCTGGGAAGAGGAGGAGGTGATGCGGCGCGAATACCAGATCCTCGACCGCGCATTCGAGACGATGCTGAAGCGCGCGAAGGCCGACGGTATCCCGCATCGCACCGCGGCGATGGCGATCGGCGTGGAGAAGGTCCGCGCAGCCAAGAACACGCGGGGTCTGTTCCCATGATCACTGCGCTCGACCATGTCGTCGTCCTCACCGGCGATATCGAGGCGGCGACGGCGGCCTACGAGACGCTGTTCGCGCGCTCGCCGGCGTGGAAGAACGTCGGCGACGGCGCCGAACGGGTATTGTTCACGCTCGACAACACGTCGCTGGAATTGATGGCGCCGAGCGGCGAGGGTGAGAACGCGGGCCGCATCCGCGCCGTGCTGGCATCACAGGGCGAGGGGCTCGCGAGCCTGTGCTTCCGTACCAATGACATCGAAAAGATGCACCGCCGGCTGGAGCGGCTGACGCTGCGGCCGGAGCCGGTCTCGGAGGTGGAAAGCCAGGACGAGATTTCCGGCGCCACGCTGTGGTGGAAGCGCACCCGCGCCGCCACCGATGCGACGCGCGGCGTGCGGATGTTCTTTCTCGAGCGGGAGAAGGAGCGCCCGCTCTCGGTCCGCACCCAGCCAGCAGGTATCACCGCGATGGATCATGTGGTCGTCGCGACCGCCGATCCCGAACGCGCTGCCGCGCTGTATGGCGCCCGTCTCGGCCTCGATATGGCGCTGGACCGCTCTCATCCCGATTGGGGCCGGCTGATGTTCTTCCGCTGCGGCGATTTGATCGTCGAGGTCGCGCACAAGCCCGGCAAGGCGGAAGCCGATGCACCGGACCGCCTGCGCGGCATCTGCTGGCGCGTCACCGATATCGAGGCCACGCATGCGCGGCTCGTTGCCGCCGGCGTCGACGTCTCGGAGATCCGCACCGGCCGCAAGCCGGGCACGCGCGTGATGACCGTCCGCACTGGCACCTGCAGCGTGCCGACGCTGCTGGTGCAGCCGTCGCCGCCGAAGGTGACGGAATGATCACGTGGTCTTACGAACGCTGATGTTCGACCCTCATCCTGAGGAGCGCGGAACGCGCGTCTCCGGACGATGCTGCGCATCGCCGGGAGAAGGATGAGGCCCCGCTGGTGGCCTCGCCCTTCGAGACGACCGCTGCGCGGTCTCCTCAGGGTGAGGGGACAGATTCGAGTCGGCGGCTCTCTCATCATTCTCGGTGTCGTCCCGGCGATGGCGGGATCCATAACTGAGATTCATTCTCAAACGCTCTCGGCCGTGCTACATCCATTGTTCCGACTGAATTGAGCGATCCGATTGGCCAAGACAAAGCGAATTCTGAAGTGGCAACGTGACCCTGAGGGGATGCGGCTGCGCATCCTTGAAGCGGCGAAGGAGGAGTTTGCCGCCCATGGGCTCGCCGGCGCCCGCGTCGACAGCATCGCCAAGAAGGCCGGCGCCAACAAGCGCATGCTCTATTACCACGTCGGCAACAAGGAAGACCTCTATCTCGAGGTGCTCGAAGGCGCCTACGAGAAGATCCGCGCCGAGGAACGCGGGCTCGATCTCGAGCATCTCGAGCCGCCCGAGGCGATCGCACGGCTGATCGATTTCACCTGGAACTATTTCATCCGCAATCCGGAATTCCTGGCGCTGCTGAATACCGAGAACCTTGCGAAAGCGCGGCATTTGAAGCGTTCGACCAAGGTGAAATCGATGCATTCGCCGTTCGTCGAGATGATCCGCACGGTGGTGAGGCGCGGCGTGGAGAGCGGCGATTTCCGCGCCGCGGTCGATCCTGTGCAACTCTACATCTCGATCGCCGCGCTCGCCTTCTTCTATCTCTCCAACAGCGCGACACTGAGCGTGATCTTCGGCCGCGATCTGTTGTCGAAGGACGCGCGCGATGAACGGCTGGAGCACATGATCGCGCTGGTGCTGGCGGCGCTGACGGGAAAGTCGATTGCGGCGTTCGGCAAGAGCAAGGCGCCGAAGCTGCAGATGACCGCGCAACAGGCTGCACGCCTCGTCGTCCCGGGCTTGAGCCGGGACCCATAACCACCGGTCTTAGTCGAAGGCGTGCATCGGCCGCCGCGCGTGAGCCGATAGCGCAACGCGGTATGGGTCCCGGCTCAAGGCCGGGACGAGAGTGAACTTTCGCAAGTGCGAGCATTTCTGTGGCGATTTTGCCGCGCGGAATCGGGCTGGACAGTATTTATCCAACGGGTTAATTTCAGATCCGAGAAACAATCCAAGCAGGGAAGCGGAACGTGGCGGAGAGCAAGGAAGCGGGCGGCCTGTCGAGGCTGCTGAATGCGGCGTGGGTGCGCCCATTTCTGTTCCTGGTGTTCATCGTGGTGGCGTGGGACCTCGCCATCCGCCTGTTCCAGATTCCCGCCTACCAGATCCCGGCGCCGGGCGACGTCGTTGCCGTGTTGCGGACGGACTGGCCGGAACTGCTGCGACAGTCGTGGCCGACGACTTATGCGACGATCTGCGGCTTCCTGTTGTCGGCGGTGTTCGGCATTCCCGTCGCGATGCTGATCGCGGGATCGAAGACGGTAGAGAGCTATGTCTATCCGCTCTTGGTGTTCTCGCAATCGGTCCCGAAGATCGCGATCGCGCCGCTGTTCGTGGTCTGGTTCGGATTCGGCATCATCCCGAAGGTGATTTCGGCGTTCCTGCTCGGCTTCTTCCCAGTGGTGGTCTCGGCGGTGCAGGGATTCAAATCCGTTGATCCCGACATGGTCGATCTCGCGCGCGCCATGCAGGGCAGCCGTTTCCAGGTGTTCCGCGCCGTCAATTTGCCGCATGCGATGCCGGCGATCTTTTCCGGATTGAAGGTGTCCGTGACGCTCGCGGTGGTCGGCGCCGTCGTCGGCGAGTTCGTCGGCTCCAATTCCGGCATCGGCTATGTGATGCAGCGCTCGATTGGAACCTTTGATCTGCCGACGATGTTCGCAGCGCTGGTGATCCTGGCGTTGCTCGGCGTTATCCTGTTTTGGATCGTCGACCGTATCGAACGCCTCGTCATTCCCTGGCATGTCAGCCAGCGCGAGGACATTATTTTCGCTTCGTGAGTTATCCTGAAAGACAACAACATAAGGTTTGCCGTCATTGCGAGCGAAGCGAAGCAATCCATGGCGCCGCAAGTGGAAGGATGGATTGCTTCGCTTCGCTCGCAATGACGGGGAGAGGGAGGAGAACAAGATGCGATTGATAGCTGTAGTCTTGGCGACGTTGACCTGGACCGTAATATCGGTGCTTCCGGCATCGGCTGCCGACAAGGTGGTGTTGATGCTCAACTGGTATGTCTATGGTGAGCACGCGCCGTTCTATTACGGCAAGGCCAAGGGTATCTATGCCGCCGAGGGCATCGACCTCGAGATCCAGGAAGGCCGTGGCTCGGCTGCGACCACCCAGGCGGTGGCCGCCAAGACCGCCAATTTCGGCTATGTCGACATTCCCACCATGATGCGCGCTGCGGTGAAGGGCGCGCCCGTCATCGCAACCGGCGTGCTCTTGCAGACCAGCCCGATGTCGGCGATGGGCTTCGTCGACAAGAACATCCGGAAGCCGGAGGACATCAAGGGCAAGACGGTTGCGATCACGCCGGCGGATTCCATGACGCAGATCTGGCCGCTGTTCCTGAAGAAGACCGGCCTGAAGGAGAGCGATTTCCAGACGGTCGCCGGCGATGCGCAGACCAAGCTGAACGCCGTCATCAACGGCCAGGCTGATCTCTTGCTCGGCTACGTCATGGACCAGTCGATGAAGATCAAGGACGCCACCGGCAAGGACGTCTATCCGATCAAGTTCGCCGACTACGGCATCCATCTGGTCTCGTCGGGCATCATCGCCAACAGCGACTATGTGAAAGCGAACGCCGATCTCGTCCGCCGCTTCATGTCGGCGACGACCAAGGCGGTGGAGGCCGCCGAGAAGGAGCCGAAGGCAGCGGCGCAGTCGATCCTCGATGCCAACCCCAAGGGCGGCAAGATCGACACCCTGACGCAGGGCTTTGAACTCACGATCCCGCTCTATCGCACGAATGAAACCAAGACCAAGCGGCCGTTCCAGGTCACCGACCAGAACATGACGGATTCGGTCAATCTGATGGTCGAATATGGCGGGCTCGATGCCAAGGCCAAGGACAATCCGAAGGCCTTCTACACCAACGACTACCTGCCGAAGGGCGACTCGTGAAAGCTTATCTCGACGTCATTGCGAGGAGCGAAAGCGACGAAGCAATCCATCTATCCGTTATGCCGCACGATGGATTGCTTCGCTTCGCTCGCAATGACGGGCTTCATATGGCTTGGATGGATCTGACTTCATGAAACCGGCGACACAGAGCCATGTGGATCAACCGGGCGCGCATCTGCGCCTGGTCTCCGGCCGTGCCGCCGGAGAGACATCGGGCATCAAGCTGTCCGGAGTCTCCAAGACCTATCGCTCGCGCGACGGCGACGTGCCGTCGCTGCGGCCGCTCGACTTCCACATCAATCAAGGCGAGTTCTTCGTCGTGGTCGGCCCGTCCGGCTGCGGCAAGTCGACCTTGCTGAAGATGATTTCCGGCCTGCTGCCGCCGACGACGGGAGAGATCCTGGTCGAGGGCGAGCAGGTGACCAAGCCGCACGGCAATGTCGGCATCGTGTTCCAGAACGCGCTGCTGTTGCCGTGGCGGAATATCCTCTCCAACGTGATGCTGCCGATCGACATGAAGAAGCTGTCGCGGGAGAAGTACCTGCCGCGCGCGAAAGAGCTTCTGAAGCTGGTCGGCCTCGAAGGCTTCGAGAAGAAGCTGCCGTGGCAGCTCTCCGGCGGCATGCAGCAGCGGGCCTCGATCTGCCGCGCGCTGGTGCATGATCCCAAGATCATGCTGATGGACGAGCCGTTCGGCGCGCTGGACGCGATGACGCGCGAGCGCATGAATGTCGAACTGATGCGGATCCAGCGCGAGACCGGCAAGACGGTGCTCTTGATCACGCACTCGATCCCCGAGGCCGTCTTCCTCGCCGACCGCGTGCTGGTCATGACCGAGCGTCCCGGCGCGATTGCAGCAATCTATGACGTGCCGCTGCCGCGCCCGCGCTCGCTGGATGCGATGTCTGATCCAGTGTTCACCGAACTGGTGCAGCGTATCCGCAAGCATTTCTTCACCCAAGGATCGCTGGACTGAAGCATGCAGAGACTGGGTCACGCTAGCGCGGCGTCCGCCGTCGACCTCTCCCCAGCGGGGAGAGGTCGGATCGCATCGTCAGATGCGATCCGGGTGAGGGGGCTTGCTCTCTCGTGGGACCTGAACCCCCTCACCCGGCGCTACGCGCCGACCTCTCCCCGCCGGGGAGAGGTGAGGCAAGTCGCACCGTCTCGATCAAAGAACGACCAGCTGTAAAGACAAGCGTCGATGCCGCCTCGTCTCATTGTCCGAGATATCGCCCTGTTCGAACGCCCGGTCAGCTTTGCCCGGCCGTTCCGCTTCGGCGCGGTCGTGGTGAATGCGACGCCGCAGGCGTTCGTGCGGGTCGAGATCGAGGTCGAGGGGAAGGGGCGGGCGCAAGGTGCGAGCGCCGAGTTCCTGGTGCCGAAATGGTTCGACAAGCGGCCGGAGCTTACGCCGGAAGAGACGGTGCAGGAGCTCCGGCGGTCGCTATTGATCGCGCGCGAATTCTATCTCGCGCATTCGGACTTCGAGACGGCGTTCGGACTGCATGCGGCGTGCATTGGCGCGCAGGTCGAGGCCTGCGCGAGAGAAGACATTCCTCCGCTGGCGGCGGCCTATGGGCCGGCGGAAATCGACAAGGCAATCCTGGATGCGCTGTTGCGCGCCGTCGGCGTCAGCTTCTTCGACGGCATGGCGCAGAACATTGCGGGCGTCGATGCGCGGCTGTCGCACGATCTGGAGGACGGTGAAATCGCGACGTTCCTTGCAGAGCGCAAGCGGCTCGATCGCGTCGCGATCCGGCACACCGTCGGCCTCGACGACAGGGTCGAAGGCGAGGGCGGCGTTGCCGACGCAAAGGAGAACGCCGGCGCGCGCTATTTCAAGCTCAAGCTCAACGGCGATCCCGAGCACGATGCGGCGCGGCTGATCCGGATCGGCAACGAGCTGGCAACGCTGCCGCATGACTACAAGGTCACGCTCGATGCCAACGAGCAATATGCCGATCTTGCGGCGCTCGGCGCGCTGATTGATCGCCTCGACCACGATAGCGCATTGCAACCGATCGCCGCAAAGCTGCTCTATATCGAGCAGCCGATGCCACGCGACATCACAAGACAGTCGGCGTTAGGCACGCTGGCGCGCGCTTTCATCATCGACGAGGCGGATGATTCCTACGATGCGTTCCCTGCGGCGCGGGCGCTCGGCTATCGCGGCATCTCCTCGAAATCCTGCAAGGGACTCTACAAGTCGATCGTCAACGCAACGCGCGCGGCCAAATGGAGTGCGGATGGCGAAGCGTTTTTTGTCAGCGGCGAGGACCTGACCTGCCAGGCGGGACTCGCGGTGCAGCAGGACCTCGCGCTCGGCGCGCTGATCGGCGTCACCCACGCCGAGCGCAACGGGCATCACTATGTCGACGGCTTTGCCGAGACGCCTGCCGTGGAGGCCGAGGCATTCCTCTCGGCGCATCCTGATCTCTACGTCCGCGACGGCGACAAAGTACGCCTCGCCATCCATGACGGCGATCTGTTGACGGGATCGCTGACGACGCCGGGCTTTGCCACTTCTGTCCATCCGGACTGGTCCACGATGATGCCGCTCGAGCGGCCAACGACAAGAATTCTGCAGGAGCAAGCACTATGACCACCAAACGTCTCGGCCTGATCATGAACGGCGTCACAGGCCGGATGGGGCTCAACCAGCATCTGATCCGCTCGATCGTCGCGATCCGCAACCAGGGCGGCGTGCTGTTGTCGAACGGCGACCGCATCATGCCGGATCCGATCCTGGTCGGCCGCGACGCCGAGAAGGTCGGCGCGCTGGCCCAGCGCTTCGAGATCGCGCGCGTTACCACCGACCTCGACAAGGCGCTGGCTGATCCCGACGACACCGTGTTCTTCGATGCCGCAACCACGCAGGCGCGGCCCTCGCTGCTGGCCAAGGCGATCAACGCCGGCAAGCATGTCTATTGCGAGAAGCCGATCGCGACCAATCTGGAAGAGGCGGTTGCGGTCGTGAAACTCGCCAACGCCAAGGGCCTGAAGCACGGCACGGTGCAGGACAAGCTGTTCCTGCCGGGCCTGAAGAAGCTCGCCTTCCTGCGCGACTCCGGCTTCTTCGGCCGCATGCTCTCGGTGCGCGGCGAGTTCGGCTATTGGGTGTTCGAGGGCGGCTGGCAGGAAGCGCAGCGGCCGTCCTGGAACTATCGCAGCGAGGACGGCGGCGGTATCATCCTCGACATGGTCTGCCACTGGCGCTACGTGCTCGACAGCCTCTTCGGCGAGGTTCAGAGCATCTCCTGCCTCGGTTCGACCGATATTCCCGAGCGCTATGACGAAAAGGGCAAGGCCTACAAGGCGACCGCCGATGATTCCGCCTATGCGACCTTCCAGCTCAAGGGCGGCGTGATCGCGCACATCAACATGAGCTGGGTGACGCGGGTCTATCGCGACGATCTCGTCACCTTCCAGGTCGACGGTACCCACGGCTCGGCCGTGGCGGGGCTGACCGACTGCGTGATCCAGGCGCGCCAGGCGACGCCGCGGCCGGTGTGGAATCCGGACGAGAAGCGGCTGCACGATTTCTATGCCGACTGGCAGAAGCTGCCTGACAATGTCTCTTACGACAACGGCTTCAAGGAGCAGTGGGAGATGTTCATCCGCCACGTCTGCGAGGGCGCGCCTTACAAATACACGCTGCTCGAAGGCGCCAAGGGCGTGCAGCTCGCCGAATGCGCGCTTCTGAGCTGGAAGGAGCGGCGCTGGATCGACGTCGAACCGATCAGGCTGTGAGGACAGGATCATGAACAAGCTCGTCCCGCCGATGTCTTCGCTCTCGTTGAAGCTGCCGACCGCAGGCGGCGACCTCGAGACCTATCGTCTTGCGGCGTCGCGGGGCCTTTCCCGCCAAGCTCGAGGGGACGCTCAACCGCATCGCGTTCTCGGCGGCGCATGTCGTGGCCGATCCGCGTGCCGATGTCGATCCGTGGCTCACCGCCGCGGTCGACTGGGACAGGACGATCGCGTTCCGCGAACATGTCTGGGACCTCGGACTCGGCGTCGCGGAGGCGATGGACACGGCGCAGCGCGGCATGGGGCTCGACTGGACCACCTCGCTGGAATTGATCCGGCGCTCGGTGAGCGCGGCGAAGGCCAAGGGCAATGCACTGGTGTTTTCCGGCGCCGGCACCGATCACCTCGCGGTGGAGAACGCCAGGACATTGGACGACGTGATCCGCGCCTATGAGGAACAGATCGCCGCGATAGAGAAGGTCGGCGGCCGCATCATCCTGATGTGCTCGCGCGCGCTGGCGAAGCTCGGGCGCAGCGCGGACGGCTACGTCAGGGTCTACGACCGCGTGTTGTCGCAGGTTCGCGAGCCCGTGATCATCCACTGGCTCGGCGACATGTTCGATCCGGCGCTAAGTGGATATTGGGGAACGTCCGACCTCGACAAGGCGATGGACACGGCGGTTGCGATCATCAACGCTCATGCTGCCAAGGTCGACGGTGTCAAGGTGTCGCTGCTCGACAAGCAGCGCGAGATCGATATGCGCCGGCGGCTCGATCAGCGCGTCAAGATGTATACCGGCGACGACTTCAACTATGCCGAACTGATTGCGGGCGACGAGCAGGGCTTCTCGCACGCGCTGCTCGGCATCTTCGATGCGATCGCGCCGGCGGCATCCTATGCGCTGTCGCGGCTGGCCGCGGGCGACGAAGCCGGGTTCCACGACGTGCTGGGGCCGACAGTGCTGCTGTCGCGCCACATCTTCAAGGCGCCGACGCGGTTCTACAAGACCGGCATCGTGTTCATGGCCTATCTCAACGGCCACCAGGATCACTTCACCATGGTCGGCGGGCAGGAGAGCGCACGCTCGACGCTGCATCTCGCCGAGTTGTTCCGCTTGGCTGATGCGGCCGGCCTGCTCGCCAATCCGGAATTGGCGACGAGGCGGATGAAGACGGTACTGGCAACGCGCGGCGTTGAGTCCTGATGCGCGATTTTTCTTCCGATCACCGCTGGCTGTCGCTGAATACGGCGACGGTCCGCAAGCAGGGCAATCTGGTCGAGATCATCGAGGCCTGCGCGCGCCACGGCATCCGCGCCATCGACCCCTGGCGCGACCAGGTCGCATCGATCGGCCTCGATCGCGCTGTGCGCGCAGTGCGCGACGCCGGGCTCGAATTGTCAGGCTATTGCCGCGGCGGCATGTTCGTCGCGGATGCAGCGCATCGGAATGAGGCGCGCGACGACAATCGCCGCGCCGTCGACGAGGCCGCGGCGCTCGGCGCGTCCTGCATCGTGCTTGTGGTCGGTGGCCTGCCGCAATATTCGCGGCCGGGCAGCGCGGCCTCGAAGGACATCATGGCAGCGCGTACGCAGGTGCATGACGGCATCGCCGAGATGCTGGACTATGCGAGAGAGGCAAAGCTGCCGCTCGCGATCGAGCCGCTGCACCCGTCCTATGCCGGCGACCGCGCCTGCGTGAACACGACAAAGCACGCGCTCGACATCTGCGATGCGCTGGACCCGGAGCGCAGCGGCATGCTGGGCGTCGCGCTCGATGTCTATCACATCTGGTGGGATCCGGAATTGATGGGACAAATCGCGCGCGCCGGCAGAGATCGCCTGCTCGCCTTCCACGTCTGCGACTGGCTGGTGCCGACCAAGGACATCCTCAACGACCGCGGCATGATGGGCGACGGCGTGATCGACATCAAATCCGTACGCGCAGCAGTGGAAGCGCAAGGCTTTGCCGGCTATTCGGAGATTGAAATCTTCTCCAACGACTGGTGGAGCCGCCCGATGGATGAGGTTTTGCGGATCTGCATCGAGCGGCACCGGACCGCGGTTTAGGGTCGGCACTCAAGGCTCCCTGAAAGCGTGGTCACTGGCCTGCAGTCTGCGGCAGCGTATTGAAGCGTGCCTTCTGCTCGCTGCTCAGCGTGCCATAGAACTCGTCCAATGCGGCTTGCACCCAATCGGCTGCCTCCAGCATGGCCTCGAGCCGCTTCTCCATCGCCTCGAGCCGTCCGACCGGCGTCAGTGGCACCTCGTCCGGGCAGGCAGCCTGCAGCCCTGCCACCGCTTTCTTCGTCGCGTTGCTCAAGCGGTCGAGCGCTTCCTTTTGCTTGCCCGCAGGGCGTATCACCGCTTCGATGCGTTCGATCGGCATCTGCGTCAGGCTGGATTTCGGATCGCCGCAGGCCTCGGACGCTTCCCGCTGCGGCTGCTGTTGCGAACGATCGCCGACATTGGGACCGAGCGCATTGAAGCGCGCCTTTTGCTCGTCGCTCAGCGAGTCATAGAACCTCTCCAGCGCCGGCCGCACGATCCTCACCGCCTCGAGCGTGGCGCGGACGCGGTTCGTCATCGCCCGCAAGCGGCCGGGCGGCGTCAGTGCGTAGGAATCGACGCAGGATTGCTTGAACACGTCGGCAGCCTTTGCCGACGCGGCCTTCAATTCATCGAGCAGAGCGCGCTGCTCGGGTGTCGGCTGTACGGCCCCCGTGATCTCGGCGATCGGCCAGGCGGTCACGCCCTTGTCCGGAGCTTCGCACACTTGCCGCAAAGCCTGCAGGTTCGCGCTCGGGCGTTGGCGGCCTCGGTAACCGGTGATCGCCTCGCCGGGATCCGGATATCGGGCGTAGGCGGAATACGGACTGTCGGCACCCCAGAATACGGTGTCGACGAAGTCGTCGTAAGCGTAAGCCCAATAGCCGGGCTCGTAGGCATAGGGCCAGAAGGTGTAGTTGAAGATGTCGGAATAGGCATAGGGCCAGAACACCGGGCCAAGCCAGGCAACAAACACCGCGTGCTTGCCGCGCCGCCAGGCATGGCGGGGCGCCCAGGCCTGCTCCCGGGCTGCGAGCGCCGCTTGGGCTTGCAGAGCATCATTGCTGCGGAAGTGCGCGGCAAATCGTCCGCGTGCTGCAGCCTCAAGGGCCGCAGCAGCGGCGGGTCGCTCGGCGGAAGGTGGCGGTGTCAGCCGCTGCAGCCGCGCCTGATCACGTTGCTGAACAAGCTGCTCGCGCTGCAGCAGGCGGTTCTGGGTCTGCAGCAACCGCTCCTGCGCGCGTTGCGCCCGCGCGCCTTCCGGCTTTTGCGACTGCAATTGCTGCACGCGCTGCTGCAGGCGATCGATGCGGCTTTGGCGCTCTGCGGTCTGGCGCGAGAGCAGGTCCCGCTGCCGCTCCTCAGCAGAGGCGGGCCGTTCGGCCGAAGGCTGCGGTGCCAGCCGCTGCAGCCGCGCCTGATCACGTTGCTGCATAAGCTGCTCGCGCTGGATCTGGCGGTTCTGTGTCTGCAGCAACCGCTCTTGCGCGCGTTGCGCCCGCGCGCCTTCCGGCTTTTGCGACTGCAATTGCTGCACGCGCTGCTGCAGGCGATCGATGCGGGTCTGGCGCTCTGCGCTCTGGCGCGAAAGCATCTCACGCCGCCGTTCCTGCACCATCTGCTGTTGCTTTTGGATTCGCTGCTCACGCTGCTGCGCACGCGTTTCGATCTGCTCCTGTGGCGACGGCCGGGCGCCCACAGCGGGCGATGGGGTCGGGCGCGGCGGTGCGGCGATGTCGGGCCCGTGACGCCCTGCCGTGGCCGGACGCTGCGGTGGCGCAGCCGGGCCACGATGGATGTCGGGTCGGCGGATCTCAGGTCGTGGCCCGGCTACGCGTGGTGCGGCCGCGCGCGGAGGTGCGGCAATATGCGGCGCCGGACGCGGTGCCATGGCCGGCCGCTGTGGCGGGGGAGCGGCACGGATCGCCGGTGCGGCCGGCCGCGCCATTGCCGGAGGTCGCGCCATTGCCGGGGGTGGTACGGGGCGGGCCATGGCGGGTGGCGCAGGGCGCGCCATTGCCGGGGGTGGTCCTGCTGGTCGGGCTGCTGGCGCAGCCCCGCCACCGCGGAAAGCCTTGGTCCCCTGGGCGAACGAGCCGCCGCTCCAAGCGATTGCGGAGACACCAAGCAGGAACGCTGTAAGGCGAAGGCCGTGCGGAAGCATGATGGCAGCTCCCTCCTACTGGCTCTCGTCGCCCGCAAATATCAACGCGCAAGCGCGGACATCGTTCGTTTCTCGCTTATATGGCCCGCATCGATTTTGCAATGCAAGGTGACAGAAGGGCTGCAGCCCAGCGGATCAGCCGCTACGCATTGACCGTGCACGGCACGTTCAAAAATCCGCGGAAGCGGACGCGGCCGCCGCGTGTCGGCTCGCCGGCGAGGGCGTAATTCGGGAAGCGGGCCAGGAAGCGCGAGATCGCGATTGCGCCTTCGAGCCGCGCCAGCGCCATGCCGGCGCATTGGTGGGCGCCGGTGCCGAAGGCGAGGTGACGGTTTGGCGTGCGGGCGATGTCGAAACGTTCGGGGTCCGGAAATTGCGCGGGATCGCGGTTGGCGGCGCCGATGCACAGCGTCACCGGCGTGCCCGCTTGCATCTTGATGCCACCGAGCTCGACCTCTTCCACGATCATGCGGTTGCCGAGCTGGTTCGAGCTCTCATAGCGCAGCATCTCCTCGACCGCGGTCTTGATCAGGTCGGGCTGCGTAATCAGCCGCTGCTTTTCATCGGGATAGTGCAGCAGCGTCACCAGGCCGTTGCCGATCAGATTGGTCGTGGTCTCGTGGCCGGCATTGAGCAGGAAGATGCAATTGTGCAGCAGTTCCTTCTCGGTCAGCCGCTCGCCATTGTCCTCGCCCTGGATCAGGCGCGTCAGCACGTCGCGTTCGGGATTGCCGGGCTTGGCGCGCCGCCGCTCGACCAGCGTCTCGAGATAGGCGAGGAAGTCGTTCACGGCCTTGTTGCCGCGCGCAAACTGTTCGGCCGAGATCACCGGCTCGAGCGCGCCCAGGATCGCCAGCGACCAGTCGCGCAGCGGGCCGCGCTCGTCGTGGGGTACGTCGAGCAGGTTGCCGATCACCTCGACGGGAATCGCAGAGGCGAAATCCTCGATCAGCTCGACCTTGCCCTTGGCGGCGATCGCATCGAGAAGGCCGTCGATCAGGCGGATCAGATCAGGCTCCATCGACGCGATTGCGCGCGGCGACAGCGCACCCATGATCAGGCGCCGCACGCGGGTGTGCGCCGGCGGGTCGTTGAAGACGAGGCTCGTGGTGTGATGCTCGTAGAGAAGAGAGTCGCCGTATTTCGGCAGGAACTCCCTGTGCTTGTCGGAGGAGAACGCCTTGGTGCTCTTGTAGGCGGTGACGAGGTCGTCGTAGCGGGTCAGGAAATAGGAGCCGTTCGGCAGCCGCTTGACCGGCGCGTTATCCCGCAGTGCACGATAGGTTGGGTAAGGATTGGCATAGAACTCCGGCGTCAGCCGTTCGAGGTCGAAACTCTCCGCCAGCTCTCGTGCGTTTCCTGTCATGCTGCCATTCTCTTTTTGAGAACTGATATGCCGTTTTTGTTCTTCCGGAAAGTGCCGCCCGCTTTACAGTTCGCGTGCCTCGCTTATTGCTTCGGAAACGCCCATGCATGCCCGCACTGAAACTGCCTCCGACAGCCAGCCTGCCTGGCCGGAGGAGATTTTCTCGACATTGCAGCGCTTCGATGTCCGCCAAGTGCCTTACGTGCCCGACGCCGGACATTCGCAACTGATCGAGCGCGTGCTCGGCTCCGCCACCATGCGCGGCATTCCGCTGACGACGGAGGAGGAGGGCATCGCGCTGTTGCTCGGCGCCTGGGCCGGCGGCCAGCGCGGCGTGCTCTTGATGCAGTCGAGCGGCGTCGGCAACTGCATCAACATGCTGTCGCTGACGCAAGTGTTCCGCTTCCCGTTCCTGACGCTGGTGACGATGCGCGGCGAATGGGGTGAGTTCAATCCGTGGCAGGTGCCGATGGGATCGAACACGCAGGCCGCCTTTGAGCTCTGCGGCGTCAAGGTGTTGCGTGCGACGCACCCTGAAGAGGTGCGCGAGGTTGTCGAAGCCGGTGCGGGGCAGGCCTATAACGCTGCTACGCCGACCGCCGTGCTGCTGTCGCAGCGGCTGATCGGGGCAAAGGTGTTCGTGAAATGAGCAAGGCAAATCTTCTGGACCGCCGCGCGGTCGTTTCCCACCTTCTAAAGGATCGCAATGGCGCGATCGCGGTCGGCGGCCTCGGCGCCTCGACCTATGACATCGCCGCGGCGGGCGATGATGACCGCAATTTCTATCTCTGGGGCGCCATGGGCGGCGCGGTCATGATCGGGCTTGGGCTCGCGCTGGCGCAGCCCGAGCTGCCGGTGGTTGTCATCACCGGCGACGGCGAGATGCTGATGGGGCTCGGGAGCCTCGCCACCGTCGGCGTGCAGAAGCCTGCCAACCTCTCCATCGTCGTGCTCGACAACGAAGCCTATGGCGAGACCGGCGGACAGGTCAGCCATACTGCCGCTTCGGTGGACCTGGTCGGCGTCGCCAAGGCCTGCGGCATCGCCGACAGTCGCGCGATCACCACCATGGCCGAGGTCGAGGCCTTCGCGGTGTCGCTGAAGGAACCGCGCCACGGCCCGCGCTTCGCCAATGTCAAGATCGACGGCGCCAATCTGGAGCGGGTGTTGTCGAATCGCGACGGAACCTTCATCGTCAACCGCCTGCGCGGCTCGCTAGGCTACCAGCCGATTTAGGTTCCCTTCGGGGGTAAAGGAACGCCGGCACTCGGCGACACCGATCTTGCCGATTTTCGTCAGGTGTGACATCTGGATATCCCTCTGACCCTACAAGACCTTATCGGGTGTTTGGGGCATGGCCCAACCTTAAGTTCTGTTTTTGCACTGCCGTAAATTCTTGACATTCTTTAAGGTGAGTGATTACTCACGCCGCATGTCTACCCTGCGCATGACCAGTGACTTGCGGCGGCAGTTGATCCTGAGCGCCGCCAAGCGATGCTTCGCCCGCCATGGCTTTGCCGGCACCACGACCAAGAGCGTGGCGGCCGCCGCTTCCATTTCGGAAGGGCTGTTGTTCAAGCACTTCCCGTCCAAGGCGGCGCTCTACGCCGAAATCCTCGCCGAGGAATGCGAAGCCGATCCCGATCTCGCGCACCTGCTCGGGCAGGAGCCGTCGACCGCAACGCTGGTCGAACTCGTGAAGGGCATGGTCGGCCACTTCCTGGAGATCACGCAGGTCCCCGATGAGGAAGAGGCGCAGCGGCTGCGGCTGATGACATCGAGCCATCTCGACGACGGCGAGTTCGCGCGGCTGCTCTACGACAAGGTCGGTACTCTGATCGCGCCGATCTTCACCGCATCGATGGAGCGCGCAGTTGCTGCCGGCGACGCCACCCGCATCGGCAGCGTGCCGCTCAACCTGTTCTGGTTTGCGCATCATGTCGTGCTGATGTCGGCGCTGAGCCGGCTGCCGACGACGCCGTGTCTCACCTACGACAACGCGCCCGACCTCGAGCGCCAGCTTTGCGAATTCATCCTTCGCGGCATCGGACTCACCGAATCCGCAATCTCTTTTCATTTGAACCGCCAGCCGTCACCGAGCCAGGGACAATCGGTAACTGCAGAAAGTGCATGACATGAACATCGTGACCGAAACCAATATCAAGGGCGAACCGATCGAAAAAAAGCCGCACAAGCGGCCGGTCAGGATGGGGCGCTGGTTCATCATCGTCGGATTGCTGCTGGGGGTCGTGGTCGGCGGTCTGGTCTGGTTCAACTATTTCCGCGCCAAGATGATCGGCGAGTTCTTCGCCAACATGAAGCCGCCGCCGGTGACGGTGAACGCGGCCGAGGCGAAATCGGAAGTCGTGCCCAACCTGCTGACCGCGGTCGGTGAACTCGCCGCCGTGCATCAGGTCAACGTCACCTCCGACGTCTCGGGACGCATCACCGACATCCTGTTCACCGCGGGCGCCGAGGTGAAGGCGGGTGCGCCGTTGGTCCAACTGTTCGACGGGCCGGAGCAGGGCGACCTCGCCAGCTTCAAGGCGCAGGCGACCGTGGCGCAGCTCTCGCTCGAACGCGCCAAGCAGCTTGCGGCGCGCAATTTCGGACCGCAGGCCACCGTCGACCAGACCCAGGCTGCGTATGACCAGGCCCTGGCCGGCATTGCCAAGACCGAGGCGCTGATCTCGCAGAAGCTGGTCCGCGCGCCATTCAACGGCGAGCTTGGCGTGCGCAGGGTCGAGGTCGGTCAATACCTGACAGCGGGCAACCAGGTCGTGTCGCTGACCGATCTCTCGATGCTCTACGACAACTTCACGGTGACGGAAAAGGACAGCGGCCAGCTCAAGGTCGGCCAGACCGTCCGGATCAAGGTGGACGCCTATCCGGATCGCGTTTTCGAGGGCAAGCTGACCACGATCGAGCCGCAGGTCGCGACCGACACCCGCAACATCCGCGTGCAGGCCACGGTCGCCAACCCGGAAAAGATCCTCAAGCCCGGCATGTTCGCGACCACCACGGTGGTGCTGCCCGACAAGCCCCCGGTGATCACGGTCCCGGAGACCGCGGTCGACTACTCGCTGTATGGCGATTCGGTCTACCTGATCACTGAGAAGAAGGAGAACGACGGCAAGACCAGTTTGACGGCGGTGCGCACCTTCGTGCAGGCCGGCAAGCGATCTGGCGGCCGTACTGAAATCATCCGAGGCCTGAAGGCTGGCGACCGCATCGTGGCGCTTGGTCAGATCAAGCTGCAGTCGGGCGCCGCGGTTGCGATCTCCACCGAACCGACGCCGCCGATCCCGGCCGAACCGCCGCGCTATTGAGAACCAGGACCCGGTAAATGTCCTTCACCGACATCTTCATCAAGCGGCCGGTCCTGTCGGTCGTCGTCAGCTTGCTGATCCTCTTGATCGGCTTGCGTGCGGCGACCGTGCTCCCGATCCGGCAATATCCGAAACTGTCGAACACGGTGGTCAACGTCACCACCAGCTATCCCGGTGCGTCGGCCGACCTGATCCAGGGCTTCATCACGACGCCGATCGAGCAGGCGGTCGCCTCGGCCGAAGGCGTCGACTACATCACCTCGTCCTCGGTGCTCGGCACCTCCACGATCCAGGTCTACATCAAGCTGAACTTCGACCCGAACCAGGCGCTGACCGAGGTGCTGGCCAAGGTCAATTCGGTGAAATACCTCATTCCGAAGGAATCGAACGACCCGGTCGTGACCAAGACCACCGGTCAGACCACGGCCGTGATGTATCTCGGCTTCTCCAGCGAGGAGCTGTCGGGATCGGCGATCTCGGATTACCTCACGCGCGTGGTTCAGCCGCTACTGTCGACGGTTGACGGCGTGGCTTCCGCCGACATCCTCGGTGGCCAGACCTTCGCGATGCGATTGTGGCTCGACCCGGTCAAGATGGCGGGCCGCGGCGTGTCTCCCACGGATGTTGCGCAGGCGATTGCATCCAATAACTTCCAGGCCGCCGCCGGCCAATCCAAGGGCTACTACATCGTCTCCAACGTCTCGACCAACACCGATCTGCGCAATATCGACGAGTTCAAGCGCATGATCGTGAAGTCGAAGGAGGGCGGCTTTGTCCGGATGGAGGATATCGCGCAGGTCGAACTTGCCGCACAAAGTACGGACGCAAGCGTCGCGTTCAATGGCGAGCATGCGATCTTCATCGGCATCAATGCGACCCCGCAAGGCAACCCGCTGACCCTGGTGAAGGGCGTCCGCGCCCTGTTCCCGGAGCTCGAACGCAACCTGCCGCCGTCGCTGAAGATGAAAGTGGCGTACGATTCCACCAAGTTCATTCAGTCGTCGATCGACGAGGTGGAGAAGACGCTCGGCGAAGCCGTCGTGATCGTCATCGTGGTGATCTTCCTGTTCCTGGCCTCGATCCGGTCGGTCATCATCCCCGTGGTAACGATCCCGCTGTCGCTGATCGGCGTCTGCAGCCTGATGCTGATCATGGGCTTCAGCATCAACCTCTTGACCCTGCTCGCGATGGTGCTCGCGATCGGTCTCGTGGTCGACGACGCGATCGTCGTGGTGGAGAACATCCATCGCCACCTTGAGGAGGGCAAGACACCGGTACAGGCTTCACTAATAGGCGCGCGCGAGATCGTGGGTCCGGTCATCTCCATGACCATCACGCTTGCCGCGGTGTATGCGCCGATCGGCTTCCTTGGCGGCCTCACCGGTGCGTTGTTCCGCGAATTTGCCTTCACGCTGGCGGGCTCGGTGATCGTGTCGGGCGTGATCGCGCTGACGCTGTCGCCGATGATGTGCTCGGTGCTCCTGAAGAACACCGAGGAAGGACGTTTCGCGCGGGTGGTCAACCGGGTGTTCGGTGCGTTGACGCGCTGGTACGGTCGCAAGCTCGACCGCTCGCTCGACTACCGTCCGATCACCGGTCTGTTCGCGCTCACGATCCTTGGCCTCGTCGGCTTCCTCTACATGCACACGATGAAGGAGCTCGCGCCCGAAGAGGACCAGGGCATCGTGTTCGCGCTCACCAAGGCGCCGAAATACGCCAATATCGACTACATCGACTTCTACGGCGAGAAGATGGACAAGGCGTTCCAGAAGTTTCCGGAAACGGATCTGCGCTTTGTGCTGAACGGCACGCCGAGCGCGCAAAGCGGCATCGCCGGCATGCTGCTCACCCCGTGGGATGAGCGCAAGCGTTCGTCGATTGCGTTGAAGCCGCTGGTGCAGGCGGAATTGTCCAAGATCGAAGGCGTCAATGCCTTCGCGTTCAACCTGCCGCCGTTGCCGGGCGGTCCGGGCGGCCTGCCGGTGCAGATGGTGATCAATTCGACCGTCAGCTTCCAGGCCATCTATGAGCAGATGGAGAAACTGAAGGCTGCTGCGCGCAAGAGCGGCATGTTCATCGTGTCCGACAGCGATCTCGACTTCAACCAGCCGGTGGTGCGCGTCCGGGTCGATCGCTCCAAGGCGAGCGACCTCGGCATCAACATGCAGCAGGTCGGCGCGACGCTGGCTACGCTGCTCGGCGGCAACTACGTCAACCGCTTCAACCTGGAGGGCCGTTCCTACCAGGTAATCCCGCAGGTGCCGCGCGCCGTGCGTCTGTCGCCGGAAGCGCTCGGCGGCTACTACGTGCCGACGAACACTGGCCAGTTGGTGCCGATCTCGACCGTCGTTTCGATCGAGACGGGCACCGATCCGAACGCGCTGACGCACTACAACCAGCTCAACTCGGCGACGTTCTCGGCGGTGCCGATGCCGGGCGTGACGGTCGGCCAGGCGGTCGACTTCCTCGAAAGCGAGGCCAAGAAGCTGCCGGCCGGCTTCAGCCACGACTATCTGGCTGACTCGCGGCAATATGTGCAGGAGGGCAACCAGCTCGTCATCACCTTCGCGTTCGCCGTGATCATCATCTTCCTGGTGCTGGCGGCGCAGTTCGAGAGCCTGCGCGACCCGCTGGTCATCATGGTCTCCGTGCCCATGGCGATCGTCGGCGCCCTGATCCCGCTGTTCTTCGGCGTGGCGACGATGAACATCTATACGCAGGTCGGCTTGCTGACGCTGGTCGGCCTGATCACCAAGCACGGCATCCTGATGGTGGAGTTCGCCAACGAGCTGCAGCTCAACGAGGGGCTGGACCGCCGCTCGGCCATCGAGATGGCGGCCCGCATCCGGTTGCGTCCGATCCTGATGACCACGGCGGCGATGGTCACCGGCCTGATCCCGCTGTTGACGGCATCGGGCGCCGGCGCAGCCAGCCGGTTCTCGATCGGCCTCGTCGTGGTCGCAGGCATGCTGATCGGCACGCTGTTCACGCTGTTCGTGCTGCCCGCGGTCTACGTGACGATCGCCACCGATCACCGGGCGAAAGCGACTTCGGAGCGCAACAAGCAGATCGCCGACTACGAGCTCGGCGGTGGCGGAGCGCTCAAGCCTACCTGAGACTTCTTGGCCCCAAAGTCTCAGCGAAAGGGCGGCGACGGTTCTACCGTTGTCGCCCTTTTGGTTTTTTCAAAACATCACCGCCATCGTCCCGGGCTTGACCCGGGACCCATAACCACAGGGAGCGGTTGTGGCGCGAGCAAGCGGTTGCAGCTTCGCTCATCGCATGTGCCTGTGGTTATGGATCCCGGATCGGCGTTCGCTTCGCTCACTTGTCCGGGACGACGGCGAGTTTCCTTGCTAGAAAGTCGCAAGCTCTTGAGCATGCGCGCACAGACAACTGAGCTTTAGGGGAAACAAACATGGTGAGTGATTTCGCGCCCGGCAACTATCGTTTCATTCCGGCCGTGTTCCAGTATTCGAGTGGCGCGGCCGCCAATCCCGGCTTCGAGATCGAGCGCGTGCGCTTTGACAGGGTGGTGCCGCTTGCCGAAGGCTTTGCGCGGATCGCAAGCCATATCCAGGCGGCGGGACGGCCCTTGACCTCGTTCTGCGCCTGCGAGTTGCGTTCGCCGGCAGCGGTGTCTGAGCAGGGCTTTCGCGCCTTCAACGAGCACTATGTGAAGACGCTCGCGGAGTGGGGGCTGTTCGATGGCACCACCAATCCGGTGGCGCGCAGCAATGTCTGCCCAGAGATCGATCCACCCGCCGAGCCGTCATTCTACGCGTTTTCGTTCACGCGCCCGAGCACAGGCACCTCGCCATCCTTCGTGATCGCCGGCGGCGCCGAGGCGCGCGGCGGTGCCGGCAGCTATCCCGAGCGCATCGTGCGCTATCGCGACATGAGCCCGGAGGCGTGGAAGGAGAAGGTGCGCTTCACCGTCGGCGAGATGGAGCGGCGGCTCGCCGAATTCGGCTTCACCTGGCAGGACACCACCGGCGTGCATGCCTATACCGTGCATGATTTCCATCCGCATCTCGCTGATGAACTGGTGCGCCGCGGCGCCACCCGTTCCGGCCTGACCTGGCATTTCGCCCGGCCGCCGGTGGTCGATCTCGAATACGAGATGGATTGCCGCCGCGTGCTGCGGGAGTTGGTGATTTAGCTTGGCGAGCCGGAAGTAGCCCCTCATCCTGAGGAGCGCGGCAGCGCGTCTCGAAGGATGAGGCCACCAGCCGGGCCTCATGGTTCGAGACGGCGCTGCGCGCCTCCTCACCATGAGGGACAGGCAGAGCGCAGCTTAAGCGTTTTCGCCCTCATCGTCCGGCGGCGTAACCCTGCATGCCCCGCGGATTGGCGGCGGCGCGGCGTTTGCGCCCGACACGCGACGCCGCGGTCAGGCGGCCCTCCGACCAGTCGGGGCCGACCTCGACGATGTGGCCGCGGCGCTGCAATTCGTCGATGCTCGCTTTGGGCACCCGACCTTCGACGACAAGCACGCCCGGGCGCGCGGTGCGCGGCCAGAACGAGATCGGGAAGTGCTCGGAATGCCACGCCGGCGCGTCGATCGCCTCCTGCAGGTTCAGCTTGGCATGAACGTGGCGCAGGAAGAACTGCGTGATCCATTGGTCCTGCTGGTCGCCGCCCGGCGAGCCCCAGGCCAGATATGGCTCGCCATCGCGCAGCGCCAGGGTCGGAGAGAGCGTGGTGCGCGGGCGCTTGCCCGGCGCGAGCGAAGCTGGGTGGTTCTCCTCCAGCCAGAACATCTGCGCGCGGCTGCCAAGGCAGAAGCCGAGCTCGGGGATGACGGGCGAGGACTGCAGCCAGCCGCCGGAGGGCGTGGCCGAGATCATGTTGCCGGCCTTGTCGATGATGTCGAAATGCACGGTGTCGCCGCGCACCTCGCCGAAGCGGCCGACGGTCGGCTCGCCCGCGCCCATCGCGCCGACAGCTTCGCGATGGCCCTCCGCGCGCCGCAGTTTTACGACCGCGCCAAAGCCTTCGACCGAACCGGGAACGAAATCGAGCGACGCCTTGTCTTTCGAGATCAGCTTGCGGCGCTCGTCGTTATAGGCGTCCGACAGTAGCGTCCCGATCGGGATGTCGGTGAAGTTGGGATCGCCGTAGAACTTCTCGCGATCGGCGTAGGCGAGCTTGGCGCATTCGATCTGCAGGTGGATGAAATCGGCGCTGGCGGGGTCGAGGCCATCGAGGTCAAAACCCTTCAGCAGTGCGAGCTGCTGCAGCATCACCGGGCCCTGGCTCCAGACGCCGGCCTTGCACACGGTGTAGAGGCCGTAATCATAGGTGAGCGGCGCTTCAATCGTCGGCTGCCAGCGCGCCATGTCGTCGGCCGAGAGCACGCCGCGATGCGGCGAGCCGGAGACATCCATCACCTCCTGCGTGCGGCAGAACTTGTCGATCGCTTCCGCAACGAACCCTTTCGACCACGCCTGCCGCGCGCGCTCGATCTGCGCGACGCGGTCAGTCCCTGCGCTTTCCGCCTCCTGCAGGATGCGGGCGTAGGTTTCCGAAAGCCGCTTGTTGGTGAAGATCGTGCCCGGCTTGGGCACCTCGTTGTTGGGCAGATAGACGTCGGCCGAGGTCGGCCAGTGCTTGCGGAACAGTTGCTCGACAGTCTTGATGGTGGCGCATGCGCGCTCGACCAGCGGAAAACCTTCGCGGGCGTAGGCTATCGCGGGCTCCAGCACATCGCGCAGGCGCAATGTGCCGTAGTCGCGCAGCAGCAGCATCCACGACTCGAACGTGCCGGGCACGCAGGCGGCGAGCAGGCCGGTGCCGGGGACCATCTCCAGCCCTTCGCTGCGATAGTGCGCGATCGTCGCCTTCGCCGGCGCGGGGCCCTGGCCGCAGATCACCTCGGTCTTGCCGCGCCGGACATCGTGCACGATGACAGGCACGTCGCCACCGGGGCCGTTCAGGTGCGGCTCGACCACCTGCAGCGTGAAGGCGGTGGCGACGCCGGCGTCAAAGGCGTTGCCGCCTTTCTCCAGCGTGGCCATCCCGACCGCGGTCGCGATCCAGTGCGTCGAGGTGACGACGCCGAAAGTGCCTTCGATCTCGGGGCGTGTCGTAAATGGATCGGGATTGATGTTGCTCATGGCTGGCCACCGGTTGTTCTTGCGGGCGCACTTGATCACAGGCGCGAGGCGCTGCCAACGGCGCAGCCGGCATGGCTCAACCCCAAAAGGATCAGTCCGAACTGTATCCGCGTGCGAGATGCGCTCCCTCTCCCGCTTGCGGGAGAGGGCTGGGGCGAGGGTGTCTCCACGATGGGCTCGTTTGCGAGGAGAGAGCCCCCACCCGGCGCTTACGCGCCGACCTCCCCCGCAAGCGGGAGAGGTGAAGAATTCGTAGCCGATGCAGGCACATCATATTGGGACGGCAGTCTCCGTGGGTACGTTCACCGCATGGCAGGCCACGCCATCGATCAACTCCGGCGCCTTTTGGCGGCACAGGTCAAACGCCAGCGGGCAGCGCGGGTTGAAGGCGCATCCCGGCGGCGGATCGATCGGGTTCGGGATTTCGCCCTTCACGGGAATGCGCTGGCGGCCGCTCATTGCGAGATCGGGAACCGCGCCGAGCAGCATCTTGGTGTAGGGCATGCGCGGATTATTGAACAGCGCGCGGCCCTCCGCGACTTCGACGATGCGGCCGAGATACATCACGCCGATCCGGCTCGCCATGTGGCGGACGACAGCAAGGTTGTGGCTGATAAAGAGATAGGTGAGGCCGAACTTGTCCTGCAGGTCCCGCATCAGATTGAGAATCTGCGCCTGCACGGAAACGTCCAGCGCCGAGGTCGGCTCGTCGCAGACGATGAACTCGGCCTCCGAGGCGAGCGCGCGGGCGATCGCGATGCGTTGGCGCTGGCCGCCGGAGAATTCGTGCGGATATTTCAGGCCGTCATCGGCATGCAGCCCGACGAGCGAGAGCAACTCGCCGACGCGGGCGCGGATGTCGCGCTCGCCCTCGATCAGGTCGAAAGCGCGGATCGGCTCGGAGACGATGGCATCGACCCGGAAGCGCGGATTGAGGCTCGCATAGGGATCCTGGAAGATCATCTGGATACGGCGGCGCAAGCGCTGGCGCGCCTGCGCCTGCTTGGGATCGGTCATCGAGACGCCGTCGATCACGACCTCGCCCGAACTCGGCGGCAGGAGCCCGACCACCATGCGCGCCACCGTGGTCTTGCCCGAGCCGGATTCGCCGACAAGCGCGAAGGTCTCGCCTTTGCGGATATCGAAGGTGACGCCGTCGACCGCTTTCAGGAATTCGAGATGGCCGCCTTCGAGCACGCGGTTGAGCCACGGCTTCGAGACGTCGAACACGCGCCGGAGCTTCTTGACTTGGATGAACGATGTCATGCCGCGCTCTCCTTGGCGGCGCGATCGTAGAGATGGCAGGCGACGGCCTGCGCGCCGCTCGGAAGCGGCTCGGGACGCTCCGCCCGGCAGCGGTCGAAGGCGAAGGCGCAGCGCGGGTTGAACGGGCAGCCCGGCGGGATCGCCGACAATCGCGGCATCGAGCCGGGGATCTGCACCAGCCGCTTGTCCTCGCCGGCAAGCGTCGGGATCGCGCCCATCAGGCCCTTGGCGTAGGGATGCAGCGGATTGCGCACGACGTCCTGCACCGGGCCGATCTCGGCGATGCGGCCGGAATACATCACTGCGACTCGGTCGCAGGTCTCGGCGATCACGCCCATGTCGTGGGTCACCAGCATCACGGCGGTGCCGTGGTCGCGGCCGAGCCGTTTGATCAATGCGATGATCTGCGCCTGTACGGAAACGTCGAGCGCGGTGGTCGGTTCGTCGGCGATGATCAGTTCCGGCTCGGCGCAGATCGCGAGCGCAATCACGACGCGCTGACGCATGCCGCCGGAGAATTCATGCGGATAGCCATCGACGCGTTTTTCCGGCGCGGGGATGCCGACCTCCGCAAGCAGGTCGACGGCGCGCTTGCGCGCGGCGCTTTCGGAGAGGTTGGTGTGGGTGCGGATGGTCTCGACGATCTGGTCGCCGATCCGGTACAGCGGGTTGAGGCTTGTCAGCGGATCCTGGAAGATCATGCCGATGCGCTTTCCACGCACGCGCCGGATCTCCTCCGACTGCAGGTGATCGATGCGCATGCCCGAGAGCAGGATTTCGCCGCCGGAGATGCGGCCGGGCGGATCGATCAAGCCAATCACGGCGAGGCCTGTGACCGACTTGCCGGCGCCGGATTCACCGACCACGCCCAGCACCTCGCCCTTGGCGATATCGAAGGAGACGCCGTCGATTGCGCGCAACGTCGCGCGGCGGGTGACGAACTCCACCTTCAGGTCACGCACAGAGAGGACGGGCACGGTCATCGGAGCTTCGGATTGAGCGCGTCGCGCAGCCAGTCGCCGAGCAGGTTGATTGAGAGAATCAGGCCGGCCAGCGCAATGCCCGGGAAGGCGACGATCCACCATTCGCCGGCAAAGAGATAATTGTTGCCGATGCGGATCAGCGTGCCGAGCGAGGGCATGGTGTCGGGCATGCCGGACCCCAGGAACGACAGCGTCGCCTCGGTGATGATCGCGAGCGCCAGGTTGATGGTGGCGATGACGAGGATCGGGCCCATCGTGTTGGGCAGCACGTGACGCAGCATGATCTTAGGCGCGGGCAGGCCGATCAGTTGCGCGGCCGCGACGTAATCCTTGTTCTTCTCCACCATGACCGAGCCGCGTACGGTACGGGCATATTGCACCCAGAAACTCAGGCCGATCGCGACCACGAGTACGGCGAGCATGCTCATCGGATCGAGCCGGTTGCCGAACACGGATTTGGCGACGCCATTGACGATCAGCGCGATCAGGATCGCCGGGAAGGTGAGCTGCACGTCGGCGATGCGCATGATCACGGCGTCGACGGCGCCGCCGAGATAGCCCGCGATCAGCCCGAGCGTGATCCCGATCGCGCCGGCGAAGACGACGCCGAGCACGCCGACGATGAGCGAAATGCGCAGGCCATAGAGGATGGCAGAGAAGACGTCGCGGCCCTGTTCGTCGGTGCCGAGCAGGAACGGGCTCTGGCCGTCGGCGGTCCAGAGCGGCGAGATGCGTGAATTCATCAGTTGGAGCTGCGCCGGATCGAACGGGTTCTGTACCGCGAGCACGGAGGCAAAGATCGCGAGCAGGAAGAGCAGCACGGTGACGGCGGCCGCCAGCATCGTCAGCTTCGAGCGGCGGAAGGAATAGAACAGGTCGCTGTCGACCGCGCGTCGGAACCAGCCCGCGCCAGCACGCGCGCTCTCAGATTGCTGTTGGACGACGGCATCAGACATCAAAACTCTCGCCTCAGGCCGGACGGCTGACGGTGGCGCGCAGGCGCGGGTCGACGATGGTGTAGAGGATATCGACCACCAGGTTGATCGTGACGAAGATCAGCGAGACCATCAGAAGATACGCCGCCATGATCGGGATATCGACGTTTTGCACCGCCTGCACGAACATCAATCCCATGCCCGGCCACTGGAACACGGATTCGGTGATGATCGAGAATGCAATAACCGAGCCAAACTGCAGGCCTGCCACGGTGATGACGGGAACCAGCGTGTTCTTCAGCGCGTGGCCGAAGTGGATCGCGCGCGTGGTCAGCCCACGGGCGCGGGCGAAGCGGATATAGTCGGTGCGCAGCACTTCCAGCATCTCCGCGCGCACCAGCCGCATGATCAGCGTCATCTGGAACAGGCCGAGCGTGATCGAGGGCATGATCAGTGCCTTGAGGCCGGACACCGTGAGCAGGCCGGTGGTCCACCAGCCGATCCGCACCACCTCGCCGCGGCCGAAGGAAGGCAGCCAGCCCAAGGTCACCGCGAACAGGTAGATCAAGAGGATGCCGATCAGGAAGGTCGGCAGCGAGATGCCGATCAGCGAGACCGCCTGGCATAGTTTGGCAAGCAGGGTGTCGCGCCTGAGCGCGGCGTAGACGCCCATCAGGATGCCGAACACCATCGCGAAGATCGTGGCACAGATCGCAAGCTCCAGCGTCGCCGGCAGCCGCTCGGCGAGCAGCGTCGAGACCGGCTGCCGGAACTGGTAGGAGACGCCGAACTTGAACTGCGCGGCATTGGCGAAATAGCGCGCGAACTGGATCAGCACGGGATCGTCGAGACCGAGTGATTTGCGCACCGCCTCGCGCTCGGCCGCAGGCGTGTCGATGGAGACGATCTGGCTGACGGGGTCGCCGGCGAAACGGAACATCGCGAAGGCGATGATCCCGACGGCGATCATCACCCCGATGGCCTGAACGGCGCGGCGAAGCGTGAAAGCGAGCATCTGTTCCTTTCACCCGGAGCGTTTGCGATTTACCTCGCTAAGCAAAAGGTCCCGGAGCGCGGGGCTGCCGGGACCTTCGAGCGGCGAAGCTTTATTCCGATTTGACCATCCAGTAGGGCAGCACCTGGTTGTCCGGGCGCTGCACCACTTTCAATTTCTTCGAGACACCCCAGGCCAGCGCCTGCTGATGCAGCGGGATATAGGCCCAGTCCTTCATCGCGATCTCGAAGCCGGCCTTGATCAACTGGTCGCGCTTGGCGGTGTCGGTCTCCTGCAGCACCTTGTCGGCGATCGCGTCGAATTCCTTGTTGCAGTAGCCGCCGAGATTGGTCTCGCCGCGCGCCGATTTCGGATCGTCACGGCAGCCCATGATGTCGTACATCACATTGTGCGAATCGAGCGTGCCGGGCGTCCAGCCCAGCATGTAGAACGAGGTCTGGTAGCCGCCGGGCTTCAGCACTTTCGCGAAATACTGCGCCTTCGGCTGCGCCAGCAGGTTTACCTTCACGCCGATACGGGCGAGCATGCCGACCACGGCCTGGCAGATCGCGGCGTCGTTGACATAGCGGTCGTTCGGGCAGTCCATGGTGACTTCGAAGCCGTCGGGATAGCCTGCTTCGGTCAGGAGTTTCTTGGCGCCGTCAGGATCGAATTTCGGACGGGTGAAATCCTTCGACAGCGCGAACAGTTGCGGCGCGATCATCAGCGCCGACGGCGTCGACAGTCCGCGCATCACGCGGTTCTTGATCAGCTCGATGTCGATCGCCTTGTAGAAGGCCTCGCGGACGCGGACGTCCTTGAACGGGTTCTTGCCCTTGATGTTGGAATAGAGCAATTCGTCGCGGGTCTGGTCCATGCCGAGGAAGATGGTGCGGATCTCAGGCCCCTTCAGCACCTGCGCGTTCGGACTGGAATCGACCCGCGAGATGTCCTGGATCGGGACCGGCTCGATGATATCGACCTCGCCCGACAGCAGCGCGGCGACGCGGGTCGCATCGGAGCTGATCGGGGTGAAGACAATTTCCTTCAAATTGTGTTCAGGCTTGCGCCACCAGTTCGGATTGGCCTTGAACACCGTCTTCACGCCGGGCTGATGGCTTTCGATCATGAAAGGCCCTGTGCCGTTGGCGTTCAGCGAGGCAAAGCTCGGCGCCGTCGCGGACGCCGGCGTGGGCTGCGTGGCGTTGTTCGCCTCGGCCCACTTCTTGTCCATGATGTACCAGGTATCCCATTGCGAATTCAGGATGGGATTGGGCGAAGTCAGGATGAAATCGACAGTGTAGTCGTCGACCTTGACGACCTTGGCGTCGGCGGGAATGCGGGTCTGCAGATTGGAGCCCTTGGCGCGGACGCGGTCGGCCGAGAACACCACGTCGTCGGCGGTGAAGGGATCGCCGTTATGGAATTTGACGTTCTTGCGCAGATGGAAGCGCCAGCGGGTCGGCTCCGGCGTCTCCCAGCTTTCGGCGAGCGCCGGGATGATCTTGAGATCCTTGTCGCGCGCGGTGAGGCCTTCATAGACCTGCCCGAGATGGGCATGGGTGGTGGTCTCGTTCAGCGTATGAGGATCCAGAGATTTGAGATCGCCCTGATTGGCGTAGCGCAGCGTCTGGGCCGAAGCGGGTGTCGTGATCGCGACGATGGCAAGACTTATTGCCGCAAGCAGATGGTGACGTACCGACATTTTGAACCTGTTCCCCGTCTTGGTCCCGCGATGCGCGCTGTTTGGTAGCATATTGCATGCCAATGTTGCCAAAGTTTACCGGGTGCGCAAGCGCGATTTCCCGTAGAAGGTGAGATCAGTTTGCGCAGGCGTGCCGCAATGATTAGCTTGACGCTTGCTGGCGGTTGGGCGCGCGCGTGACATTGAACTTTCGGAGTGCGGATGGCGGAACTTAGGGCCGATGTTCTTGTCCTGGGGGCAGGCATGGTCGGTGTTGGTGCCGCCTTGCATCTGCAAAAACGAGGCCGCGACGTCGTCCTCGTCGACCGGCATGACGCCGCCGGCGAGGAGACGAGTTACGGCAATGCCGGCATCATCGAATGCGCCTCGGTTTTTCCTTACATGTTCCCACGGGATTTCGGCGAACTGCTCCGCTATGCGCTCAACCGCGCGCCGCAGGTGCGCTACCGCGTCGCCGACCTGCCGATCTTCCTGCCCTGGCTCATCAGCTATTATTTCGCCTCCTCGCCGGAGGGTGCATTGCACAGCGCGCTCGCCGAGATGCCGCTGATCCGGCAGAGCCTGATCGAGCATGAGGCGCTGATCGCGGAAGCCGGCGTCCCGGAATTGCTGCGCAAGACCGGCTGGATCAAGCTCTATCGCAGCAAAGCGACCTTTGCCAAGGCCGTGCGCGATACTGAGCGTGCAAAGCAATATGGCGTCACAAACGAGGTCCTCGATGCCAACGGCATCGCAGCGCGCGAGCCAAACCTATCGGGCGACTTTGCCGGCGCGGTATATTCGCCGGCGCCGGGCTCGATAGCCGATCCCGGCGCGCTGGCAAAGGCCTATGCCGCGCTGTTCGGCCGCAGGGGCGGCCGGTTCTTTGTCGGCGACGCCCGGACGCTCGAACAATCCGGTAGCCGATGGCGCGTGGCAATCGGCGAGGGTACCGTGACCGCCCGTGAGGTCGTGGTCGCGATGGGCCCCTGGTCCGACCAGGTGTTCGGTCCGCTCGGCTATTCGATCCCGCTCCAGGTCAAGCGCGGCTATCATTTGCACCTAAGGCCGGACGGCAACGCCGTGCTCAACCATCCCGTGCTCGATTCCGATCTCGGTTATTGTCTCGCGCCGATGAACCGCGGCATCCGTTTGACCACCGGCGTCGAGTTCGCCCATCGCGATGCCCCGGCTTCCCCGGTCCAGGTCGAGCGGGCGGTGCCGCGGGCGCGCAACCTGTTTCCGCTCGGCGATCCCGTGGAAGCAAAGCCCTGGAAGGGCGCGCGGCCGTGCCTGCCCGACATGCTGCCGGTGATCGGCAAGGCGCCGCGCCACCCCGGGCTTTGGTTCGATTTCGGCCATCAGCACCACGGGCTGACGCTCGGGCCCGTGAGCGGCCGGCTGCTTGCCGAGATGATGACCGGCGAGACACCGTTTGCAGATGCGAAGCCGTTTGCAGTGGAGCGGTTTAGTTGACGCGGCCGGTTCTTCACCTCCCCCGCTTGCGGGGGAGGTCGGCGCGTAGCGCCGGGTGAGGGCTCTCTCCACTGGGGGACTCGCGGAGACACCCCCACCCCAGCCCTCCCGGAGCGAGCTATGCTCGTCTCCCCGCAAGCGGGAGAGGGAGCGCAGCATCCATCGCGGATGCATGACCTGATCTCATGATGCTCCCTCGGATCATGCTAACTTTCGCTGTCCCGCTTGCGTGACGAGCCCTCTCGTGGCGATACTGCTCCAGGGCACGATCCTTTCGAAGAATCGATTTCCGGATCATGTTCTTGCGTCAACGGCATTGAGGAGCGGTCATGAAGGTCAACATCGAAATAGATTGCACACCGCTCGAAGCCCGGCAGTTCTTCGGCCTGCCGGATGTCGCGCCGATGCAGATGGCGGTCATGGACAAGCTGCAGCAGCAGATGACGCAGAACATCGAGAAGATCTCGCCGGAGGCGCTGATGCAGAGCTGGCTCGATCCCAAACTGGCCGAGCGCTTCCAGGACATGTTCGCGGCGATGGCCGGCCTCGGTGCTCCCTCGAAGAAGGACAGGAAATAGATGGCGACGGTGGATGGCAGCCGTGAGGAGAGCGAACGCCGGCTGCGTCCACCGAACATCTGTCTGATGCTGGCCGAGAGCAGGGGTTTGCTCGAGTTCAATTCGAGCCTCCTGCTGCTGCCGCTCTTGATGCGCGCGCCAAGAGGGGATGGCCATCCGGTGCTGACGCTGCCGGGGTTCCTGGCGAGCGACCTGTCGATGGCGCCTATGCGGCGGTACCTGAAAGCGCTGGGCTATGACACCTATGCCTGGAGCCTGGGTCGCAATATCGGTGGCCTAGGCCGGATGCGCTATTCGCTGCGCGATCTGTTGCGGCGGATCGCCGACTCTACCGGACGCAAGGTGAGCATCGTCGGATGGAGCCTTGGCGGTGTCTATGCGCGCGACCTGGCGCTGCACGCGCCGGAGATGGTGCGCTCCGTCATCACGCTCGGCAGCCCGTTTGCGGGCGATATCCGTGCCACCAACGCGACGCGGCTCTACGAGGCGCTGACAGGCGAGAGCGTCGATGACATTCCCGAGGTCCGGCAGGCGATCGCCGGCGACATGCCGGTGCCGACCACGTCGATCTACTCGCGCGCTGACGGCATTGTGAACTGGCGCACCAGCGTGCAGCGCCCGTCGGCAACGGCCGAAAATATCGAGGTGCTGCTCGCAAGCCATATCGGGCTCGGCGTCAATCCCGCGGCGCTCTGGGCGGTGGCCGACCGGCTGGCGCAGGCGGAGGGCAAGTTCAGGCATTTTGACCGGTCCGGCCCCTTTGCCATTGCCTATCCACCCCCGGAACAGGCACAATCCTGATCGACGCCGCAGCACCGGCCGTCCGAATGAGAGCGCCATCAAGGCGCCGCACACAATCACCGGGAGGAAGCCATGGCCGACGCCAAGAAACTGTCGTCGCTGGACGCGTCGTTTCTCTATCTCGAAACGCCGGAAATGCCGATGCATGTCGGGAGCATGGCGATCTTCCGCCTGCCTGACGACTACCGGGGCGACTTCTTCGAAGACTTCAAGGCGATGATCGCCTCGCGACTGCACATCGCCCCGATCCTGAAATCGCGCCTGGCGAAGGCGCCGCTCGACATCGACCATCCTTCCTGGGTGGAGGACGACCAGTTCGACATCGATCGCCACATCTTCCGCGGCAGCCTGCCGGCGCCGCATGACCGCGCCACGCTGGAGCGCCTCGTCGGCTGGATCCATGCCAAGCTGCTCAATCGCGCGCGGCCGCTGTGGGAGTTCTACGTCTTCGAGGGCATGCAGAACAACGAGATCGGTCTCTATTCCAAGATGCACCATGCCTGCATCGACGGTGGCGCGGGCGCCGCGCTCACCAGCATGATCTACGACATCTCGCCGATCCCGCGGAAGGTCGACCCGCCGACCGCGCGGAAGGTCGCGCAGGAACCACGGGACATCGCGGCCAATTTGATCGATTCCTATCAGCAGCTCTGGGCCCAGCCGCTCGATGCCGCCGCGCCAAGGGCGATCGAGCTGCCGCGCTCGGGCAAGAGCGATCTCGGCTCGATCCTGTTCGACAACGCCATGTTCCAGATCGAGAACGCGATCAAGTTCGCAAGCGCCGTGCCGGCGATGCTGAAAAGCGTGTCGGAAGTTGTGACAAAGGTCTCGGATCCGAAATCGCGCGAAAGCCTCGCCAGCATGGTGTCGCCGCCGACCATCCTGAACAAGGCGATCTCCTCGGAGCGCAGCTTCGCCGGCACCTCGATTTCGCTGTCGCGGGCCAAGGCGGTGGCAAAACAGGCCGGCGGCAAGCTCAATGACGTGGTGCTGGCGCTCGCCTCCGGCGTAGTGCGCCGCCATTTGGTCAGCCAGGGTGCGCTGCCGAACAAGTCGCTGACGGCGGCGGTGCCGATCTCGCTGCGCGAGGAGGGCAATACCGACTCGAACAACCAGGTGTTCGGCATGATCTGCTCGATCGCGACCAACATCGAGGATCCCAAGGCGCGGCTGGAAGCGATCATCGCGCAATCCACCAAGTCGAAGGAGATGTCGCATCCGCTGCGGGCGTTCATGCCGCAGGTCTCCAACGTCTCGATGCTGGGCGCCCCGATCCTGGTGCAGATCCTGGCGCTGCTCTACAGCCGCTCGGACCTGTCGAACGTGCTGCCGCCGGCAGCCAACATTACCGTCTCCAATGTGCCGGGGCCGCGGCAGACGCTCTACGCCGCGGGCGCCGAACTGCTGCATATCTTCCCGGTGTCGATCGCGACCCATGGCCTGGCGCTCAACATCACCGTGCAGAGCTATCGCGACCAGCTCGATTTCGGTTTCGTCGCCGGCGCCAACATCATTCCGCATGTGCAGGTCTTGTGCGACATGCTGCCGGGCGAATTCGACGCGCTGGAGGCGGCCTTTGTGCCACCGCCAGCCGAGACCAAGAGCGCCGCTGAATAAGGATTGTCTCGATGATGGAAATGCCCCCGCTGCAGTTCGCCCAGACCAATGGCATCCGCATGGGCTTTTACGAAGCCGGCCCCAGGAACGACAAGCCGCCGATGGTGCTGTGTCACGGCTGGCCGGAGCTCGCGTTCTCCTGGCGTCACCAGATCAAGGCGCTGAGCGAGGCCGGCATCCGCGTGATCGCGCCGGACCAGCGCGGCTATGGCGCGACCGATCGGCCGGAGCCGGTCGAGGCCTATGATATCGAGCATCTGACCGCCGATCTCGTCGGCCTGCTCGACCATCTCGGAATCGACAAGGCCATTTTCGTCGGCCACGACTGGGGCGGGTTCGTCGTCTGGCAGATGCCGCTTCGGTATCCGGGCCGCGTCGCCGGCGTGGTCGGCATCAATACGCCGCATACCAATCGCGCCTGGGCCGATCCGATCGAGCTGCTGCGCAAGCGGTTCGGCGAGCACATGTACATCGTTCAATTCCAGGACCCCACGCACGGGCCGGACAAGATTTTTGGCAGCCGGGTCGAGCAGACCTTTGATGCCTTCATGCGCAAGCCGGCGCGGCGGCCCGACGCCCCCGCGGAAGAGGTCGTGGCCGGTGTCGGCGCATCCCCGCGGCTCAACCTGGCTTTCCCGCAGATGATCGCGAATTACGATGCCAAGCACGATCCGCGCGCGCCGATCCTGTCGCCGGAAGAGAAGCAGGTGTTCGTCGATGCCTTCACCAAGACCGGCTTCACCGGCGGTATCAACTGGTACCGCAACATGTCGCGCAATTGGCAACGCTCCGACGGGCTCGATCACACCGTGCGGGTGCCGTCGCTGATGATCATGGCCGAGAACGACGCGGTGCTGCCGCCGTCCTCGGCCGACGGCATGGACAAGCTCATTCCTGACCTCGAGAAATACCTGGTCAGGGACAGCGGCCATTGGACGCAGCAGGAGAAACCGGAAGAAGTCAGCGCCAAGCTGATCGAATGGCGTAGAAGGCGGTTTGGGTGACGAGCGGCGGTAGTGAAGGTATCACTGCGAGCAAACGAGCGCCGCGGTCATTCCGGGGCGATGCGCCAGCATCGAGCCCGGAATCCATTTCTCCGCCTGCGCATGCGGCCCGATGGATTCCGGGCTCGCGCTCCGCGCGCCCCGGAATGACGGGATGAGATAAAGGCGAGACCAGGGGATATTTCCACAATGGCGTCCGGCAACCGACTGAGTCCGATCCCGCATCCGCCGACCATGCCGGTGGTCGGCAACATGCTGTCGCTGGACTCGGCGGCGCCGGTGCAGCATCTGGTACGGCTCGCCAAGGAGCTGGGGCCGATCTACTGGCTCGACATGATGGGCGCCCCGCTCGTGATCGTCTCCGGCCACGATCTCGTCGACGAGCTGTCCGACGAGAAGCGCTTCGACAAGGCGGTGCGCGGCTCGCTGCGGCGCGTGCGCGCGGTCGGCGGCGACGGCCTGTTCACCGCCGACACCAAGGAGCCGAACTGGAGCAAGGCGCACAACATCCTGCTGCAGCCGTTCGGCAACCGCGCCATGCAGTCCTACCATCCGAGCATGGTCGATATTGCCGAACAGCTCGTGAAGAAATGGGAGCGGCTCAACGCCGATGAGGAGATCGATGTCGTCCGCGACATGACGGCGTTGACGCTCGACACGATCGGGCTCTGCGGCTTCGACTACCGCTTCAATTCGTTCTATCGCCGCGATTATCACCCCTTCGTGGAATCGCTGGTGCGCTCGCTCGAGACCATCATGATGACCCGCGGCCTGCCGCTCGAAGGCTTGTGGATGCAGAAGCGCCGCAAGACGCTCGCAGAAGACGTCGCCTTCATGAACAAGATGGTCGACGAGATCATCGCCGAGCGCAGGCAGAGCCAGGCCGATGTCGGCGAAGGCCAGAAGGACATGCTGGCTGCGATGATGACCGGCATCGACCGCGCTACCGGCGAGCAGCTCGACGACGTCAACATCCGCTACCAGATCAACACATTCCTGATCGCGGGCCATGAGACGACGAGCGGTCTGCTGTCGAGCACGATCTATGCGCTGCTGAAGCATCCCGAAGTGCTGAAGAAGGCGTATGCGGAGGTCGATCGCGTGCTCGGCCCCGATATCAACGCCAAGCCGACCTATCAGCAGGTCACCCAGCTCAGTTACATCACGCAAGTCCTGAAAGAGGCGCTGCGGCTGTGGCCGCCAGCGCCGGCCTATGGCATCGCACCGCTGCGAGACGAGACCATCGGCGGCAAGTACAAGCTGAAGAAGAACACGTTCGTCACCATCCTGGTCATGGCGCTCCATCGTGACCCCAGCGTCTGGGGTCCGAATCCGGACGTCTTCGATCCCGAGAATTTCAGCCGTGAGGCCGAGGCCAAGCGACCGATCAATGCCTGGAAGCCGTTCGGCAATGGCCAGCGCGCCTGTATCGGCCGCGGCTTTGCGATGCATGAGGCGGCACTCGCGCTCGGCATGATCCTGCAGCGCTTCAAATTGATCGACGTGCATCGCTATCAGATGCACCTGAAGGAAACGCTGACGATCAAGCCCGATGGCTTCAAGCTCAAGGTGCGCCCGCGCGAGGACAGGGAGCTCGGCGCTTTTGCTGGGGCGGTTGCAGCGGCATCGGCTGCGCCAAGGGCGCCGCGGCCGAAACCGCGGCTCGGGCACAACACGCCGATGCTGGTGCTCTACGGCTCCAATCTCGGCTCGGCCGAGGAACTGGCGACGCGGATGGCCGATCTCGCCGAGGTCAATGGATTCAACACCAGGCTCGGTCCGCTCGACGACTATCTCGGGAAGCTGCCGACTGAAGGTGGCGTCCTGATCATCTGCGCGTCCTACAATGGCGCGCCGCCGGACAACGCGACGCAATTCGTCAAATGGCTCGGTAGCGATCTGGCAAAGGACGCCTTCGCCGGCGTGCGCTATGCGGTGTTCGGCTGCGGCAACAGCGATTGGGCGGCGACCTATCAGTCGGTGCCGCGCTTCATCGACGAGCAACTCGCGGCTCACGGCGCGCGCGCCGTCTTTCCGCGCGGCGAGGGCGACGCCCGCGCCGATCTCGACGGTCAGTTCCAGAAATGGTTTCCTGCCGCCGCGCAGGTTGCGACCAAGGAATTCGGTATCGACTGGAATTTCACCCGCACGCCGGAGGACGAGCCGCTCTATGCGGTCGAGCCGGTGGCGCCGAGCGCAGTCAACACCATCGTCGCGCAGGGCGGCGCGGTCGCGATGAAGGTGCTGGAAAATGCCGAGCTGCAGAACAAGGCCGGCGAGAATCCGTCCGAGCGCTCCACGCGGCATGTCGAGGTGGAGCTGCCGCCCGGCATCAGCTACCGCGTCGGCGACCATCTGAGCGTGGTGCCGCGCAACGATCCGACGCTGGTGGATCAGGTCGCGCGCCGCTTCGGTTTCCTGCCGGCCGACCAGGTCAGGCTGCAAGTCGCCGAAGGCCGCCGCGCGCAGTTGCCGGTCGGCGATGCAATCTCGGTCGGGCGACTGCTCACCGAATTCGTGGAACTGCAGCAGGTCGCGACCCGCAAGCAGATCCAGGTCATGGCCGAGCATACGCGCTGCCCGATCACCAAGCCAAAGCTGCTCGCCTATGTCGGCGACGACGACGCATCCGGCGAACTTTATCGCAGCGAGGTGATGGGCAAGCGCAAATCGGTGTTCGATCTCCTGGAAGAACATCCGGCCTGCGAACTGCCGTTCCACATCTATCTCGAAATGCTGTCGCTGCTGGCGCCGCGCTACTATTCGATCTCGTCCTCGCCCTCAGGCAATCCCGCGCGCTGCAGCGTCACCGTCGGCGTGGTGGAGGCGCCGGCAAGCTCGGGCCGCGGCATCTACAAGGGCGTCTGCTCAAACTATCTTTCCGGCCGCCGTGTCGGCGACACCATTCATGCCACGGTGCGTGAAACCAAGGCCGGCTTCCGGCTGCCGGACGACGCGTCGGTGCCGCTGATCATGGTCGGTCCCGGTACGGGCCTCGCACCCTTCCGCGGATTCCTGCAGGAGCGCGCACATCGCAAGTCGCAAGGCGCAAATCTCGGGCCGGCGCTGCTGTTCTTCGGCTGCCGCCATCCAGAACAGGATTTCATCTATGCCGACGAGCTGAAGGCGTTCGCCGCCGACGGCGTCGCTGAGCTGCATACGGCGTTCTCGCGGCTCAACGGCTCGAAGACCTATGTGCAGGATCTGATCGCCGCGCAGAAGAACCGGGTCTGGGACCTGATCGGGAAGGGCGCGATCATCTATGTCTGCGGCGACGGCGGCCAGATGGAGCCGGATGTCAAGGCGACCTTGATGTCGATCCATCGCGAGCAGAACGGCGGCGATGCTGGGGAGGCGGCGCGCTGGATCGAAGACCTTGGCGCGAAGAATAGGTATGTGCTCGACGTCTGGGCGGGTGGGTAGCCGTGAGTTGTAGATTCCATGGGGCGGTGAGCGCGCCCTTTCCGGTAGGTTTGGGTTTCCACACTCGAACCATCGGAGAGTCTGATGCAAGCATTGACCAAGAACACGCCCACCGCCGGGCATTGTGGCACGATTTTCGTTGCGATCGAACTGAGTCAGAAGACGTGGCTGGTGACGCTGCACAGTCCGGATCGGGACCGGATATCGCGCCACAAGCTGGAAGGCGGCGATCACGCCGGGCTGCTGGCGCTGATCGAGCAGGTCAAGGCCCGGGCGACTGCGAAGCTTGGAGCGGCGCCGCGGGTGGTGAGCTGCTACGAGGCTGGCTATGACGGCTTCTGGCTGCACCGGCTGCTCGCGGCGGCTGGGATCACCAACTTCATCTTCGACCCGGCGAGCATCGCGGTGGAGCAACGGGCGCGGCGGGCGAAGACAGACCGGATCGATGGCGAGCTTCTGCTGCGCACCTTGATGGCTCATTTGCGAGGCGAGCCGCGGGTGGTGCGGATCGTCCGGGTGCCGAGCGTGGCCGAGGAGGACGCCCGGCGCGCCAGCCGCGAACGCGAACGACTGGTGAAGGAGCAGACGGGGCACACCAACCGGATCAAGGCGCTGCTGCGCCTGTTGGGCATGGCGGCCGGCACCTTGCGACGACGGACCTGGCTCGCCTGGCTGGAGCAGCAGCGGGACTGGCAAGGGCAGCCGCTGCCGCCGCAGCTTCTGGCCGAAGTGAAGCGCGAGCATGCCCGGCTGATGCTGGTGCGCGACCAGCTCAAGGCGCTGGAGCAGGCCCAAGTCGCTACAGAAGTCGCGGCAGAAGTCGCGGCGGAAGCCGCCGCGGCGCCGGCGCCGATGGCGAAGCGACGGGATCAGTTGCAGCAGCTCAAGGCGCTCGGCCCGGCGTTTGCCGCGACGCTGGTGAACGAGGTGTTCTACAAGGACTTCCGCAACCGGCGCGAGGTCGCCAGCTATTGCGGATTGGCGCCCAGTCCCTGGCAAAGCGGCAGCATCGATCGCGAGCAGGGGATCAGCAAGGCCGGCAACCGGCGCGCCCGCCACAAGACGATCGAACTGGCCTGGCTCTGGCTGCGCCATCAGCCGGACAGCGCGCTCAGCCGCTGGTTCCGCACCCGCACCGAAAACGCCGGCAAGCGCGCCAAGCGCATCGCCATCGTCGCGCTGGCGCGCAAGCTGATCGTGGCGCTGTGGCGCTATCTCACCACCGGCCTTGTTCCGGAGCAGGCCGTGATGAAGGCCTAGCACCGGACCACGCCACCAGGGCGAGGCGGCTCCGCGCCGCGCGCCCCGTACAGGATGGATGATGACCGTGCCACCCAGGGGCCCAACCAGGCCGCTTTGTAGATGGGTCTCATCCTCTTGGCTTCCTCGCCGCAAGCATGCGGAATGTGGGTACGGATCAGCCGATCCGACCGGATATGAGGTGATGCAGTGAGCTGCAGAAATCTTCGGAAGCCAATCCTCGCCCGGGGCCCGGTCGTCGCGCTGCGCTACGCATGGCTCCGCGCGCCGCCCTCTCACTGCAAAAACCCAACCCGCACCGGTTCAAGAGCCTTGACTCACAAAGCCCCATATGAGGGTGGGCAAAGCGAAGCGTGCCCACCTATTCTTGCTCCGATCGTGAATGGTGGGCACGCTTCGCTTTGCCCACCCTACAATTCAGCGTCACGCCGCCGTCACCGCCGCGCCATGCGCGTGCTGGTCGATGGCGTCGATGATCTCGCGCCACATCGGGATCGGCAATGCGTGGCCCATGCCGTCGATCATCAACAGCTTCGCGCCCGGGATCGAGGCCGCGGTGTCCTTGCCGCCGGCCGGGTGCACCAGCGGGTCGACGGTGCCGTGGATGACGAGTGTCGGTGCCTTCACGGCGCTCAGGCGTTGCTTGCGACTGCCGGAGGCGAGGATGGCGCGGAGCTGGCGGCCGACGCCGGCGGGATTGAGGCCGCGCTCGTAGGTGCGCAGCGCCCGCGAGCGATCGAGCGCTTCGTCCTCCGGGAAGGAGCCGACGCGCAGGATCTTCCAGGTCTGTGCGAAGCGCTCGATAAATTCGTCCTTCGTCCGCGGCGGCGGCGCCATCAGCACCGCCCCGGCCTCGCGGGTCGGCGGCGGGATTTTCGGATTGCCGGTCGTCGACATGATCGAGGTGAGCGAGCGCACGGCGCGCGGAAAGGAGATCGCGACTTCCTGCGCGATCATGCCGCCCATGGAGGCCCCGACCAGATGCGCCGACTTCAGCCCGAGCGCGTCCATCAGGCCGACGGTGTCCTTGGCCATATCGATCAGCTTGTAGGGCGCGGCCACAGGGATCTTGAAGAGACGCAGCTTCAAGAATTCGAATGGCGTCAGCCGCCCGCCGCCGGTGAGCTTGCCGGATTGGCCGATGTCGCGGTTGTCGAAGCGGATCACGCGAAAGCCGCGCGCGGCGAGCTGTTCGCAGAATTCGTCGTCCCAATGGATCATCTGGGCGCCGAGCCCCATGATCAGCAGCATCGGTTCGGCGCTCTCGCCGCCGAAGATCTCGTAGCAGATGTCGACGCCATTGGCGCGGATGATCTGCGGCGGCTGGTGGGCGAGGGTGGTCACGGGGCCTCCTCGGCTGGGTTCTTGATTGACCACTCTATGCCACGGTTTGCCGCAGCGCAGAAGCTTTCTGACGCGGCGTGCAATGTCAACTTGGGTTGACCGGCTCGCTGCAACGGTGTGGTATGGACAGCAAACAAGCGAAGCGTGGCAAGCGCTCGTAACCACGTGGGAGAGCGCCAATGGCCGACAAGGGCAATGACCCCGCCGTCGTCTGGCAGACGATGCTCGGCGAGTTGGAAAAGGGATTCAATTCCTTCGCCAACCAGGCGATGGGGACGCCGGAATTCAGCAAGCTCATGAACCAGGCCGGCGGCATGGCGGCCGGTGCGCAGAAGCAGTTCGGCGAGCTCATGGAGAAATATCTCGTGAGCATGAACCTGCCGAGCCGGGCGCAGCTCGTCGGCATGGCCGAGCGCCTGCAATCGATCGAAGGCCAGCTCAACGAGATCAAGGTGCTGCTGAGCCAGATGAACCGCAGCGCGGGCAATGCGGAGAGCGCGACAGCGGCCAAGCCGCGGCCGCCGCGCACCAAGCGTCCGCCTGCGGAGAAAGCGCAGAAATGAACGCGCCGTTGGGGATCGATGCCGCGTCGATCGCGGAGCGCGTCCAGTCCGAGGTGCAGCGCGCGATTCAGCGCAGCATCAAGGGCGTCGAATATTTCTCGACCTCGGGTCCCGCGCTCGGCTCCACGCCAAAGGACGTGCTGGCCAGCCGCGGCACCATGAACCTCTATCACTATCGCCCCGTCGCAGATGAAATCTATCGCGTACCGATCCTGATCGTGATGGCGACCACGAACCGCGGCTATATTCTCGATCTGATGCCGGGACAAAGCTTCATCGAATTCCTGCTCACGCGCGGCTACGACGTCTACATGCTCGACTGGACCGCGCCGAAACCGGAAGAGAAGAACCTGAGGATGGAGGACTACGTCCTCGACTTCATTCCAGACTGTGTCCGCCGGGTGCAGCAGGATTCCGGCGAGACCGACGTCTCCGTCATCGGCTATTGCTTCGGCGGCGTGCTGTCGCTGCTCTATGGCTCGATCTTCCAGGACGGGCCGATGAAGAATTTGATCTGCTTCACCACGCCGATCGACTTCCGCGAGATGAAGCTGTTCTCGAATTTTGCCGACCGGCGCTATTTCGATGTCGACGGCCTGATCGACAGCGTCGGCAACATGCCGCCCGAACTGATCCTGTCGTCGTTCGAGATGCTGCGGCCGGCCTCGCGCGCGGCAAGCCAGGTGCAGCTCTGGGACAACATCTGGAACGACGAGTTCGTGAAGTCGTACCGGATGTTCGACCGCTGGGCGACCGACACGCTGCCGCTCGCCGGCGACTATTTCCGGACCATCACCAAGGACCTGATGTGGGACAACAAGCTCTATAACGACGTCATGTCGGTCGGCGGGCGCGTGGCCAAGCTCGAGAACATCAAGGTGCCGATCCTGCACGCGGTCGCCGAGCACGACCACATCGTGCCGTATGAGGCGGCGCGACATCTGATCCCGAAAGTCGGCTCGACCGACAAAGAGGAGGTGATCCTCAAGGGCGGCCATGTCAGCCTCGTCGCCGGCGCCAATGCGATCAAACGGCTGTGGCCGAAACTGGATTCCTGGCTGGGGAAGCGATCGACATGAGTGAGACACGTTCTTATCCGCGGCGCGTCAAGACCGAAGCCGGCGAGATCGAGTTCCGCCTGATGTCCCGCGCGGATGAAGCCGCGGTGCTGGCTTTCGCGCAGAAGCTGCCGACGCATGATTTGCTGTTCCTGCCGCGCAACATCAGCGAGCCGAAGGTGCTTTCGGCATGGCTCAACGAGATCGAACGCGGCGACATCGTGAGCCTGTTGGCGCTGAGGGATGGCGTCGTGGTTGGCTGCGGCACGCTGGTGCGCGACCGCCACTCCTGGTCGCCCCATGTCGGCGAGATCCGGATGGTGGTGTCCCTGGACGTCCGTGGGCAGGGCGTGGGGCGGGCGCTGTCGCAGGAGACGTTTGCGCTGGCGCTTGGCGCGGGCCTCGAGAAGCTGTCGGTGCAGATGACGGTCGACCAGAGGGGCGCGATCGCCCTGTTCGAAAGCCTCGGCTTCAGGGCCGAGGCGCTGCTGCACGACCATGTCCGCGATGCAGCCGGCGCGACCCACGACATCGTGGTGCTCGGGCACAATGTGGCGCAGGTTCGGGCGCAGATGGAGGCTTACGGGCTGCCGGGGGCCGTTCAGCAACAGGTTTGACCAACCTGCCGCCCGTCGGGCGGGCAAATCGCCTAATATTACCTCTGTTCACGGATTTGTGATATTGCGTCGCAGCATGAATATTGCGCCGCACCATTAACCATGGCATAAGCATGGCGCCCCGGGCCAGATCTGGACGGGGTGAGCCCATAGCTCTAACCGAGGATGGAGAGACCCTAATGACCACCGAGACCAATTCCGTTTTTGATAGCGTCAAGCAGGCCTTTGCGCCCGTCACCGAGGCTTTCACCAAGCTCCAGAATCTGGAAGTGCCGGAAGCCGCCCGTGAGTTCGTGAAGAAGCAGGCCGAGACCGCCAAGGTTCGTGCCGCCGACCTGCATGCCGGCTCGGAGAAGGTGACCGCCGTGATCGAATCCGCCGTTGCCGGTTCGGTTTCCGAGGCCGCCAAGATCAGCCGCAATATCCAGGAGGCGATCTATCAGGACGCGGAAGCGTTCTTCAACGGTATCGACAAGCTGGCTTCCGCCAAATCGCTGAACGAAGCGGTGCAGATCCAGTCGGACCTGGTGCGTGCGCGCGGCGAAGTGTTCGTCTCGCGGGCCAAGGCCGCCAGCGAATATGTCGGCAAGCTCGTCACCGAAGGTGCGAAGTCCGCGCAGGACAATTTCGCCAAGGTCTACAGCAAGACCGCCTGATCGCGTCAGGCTGCCAACTCTGGTTTTCCGAGGCCCGCCGGTTGCGGGCCTTCTTTTTTTGTTGCTCCGTCATGCCCGGGCTTGTCCCGGGCATCCACGCGCTTTCTTGCCGCATGCACCAAGACGTGGATGGCCGGGACAAGCCCGGCCATGACGGCAGTGGGTGTGGCGCGATATGATCGCAGCCAACCAACCGTTGTTGAAGCGTCATGACCCTTCCCGCCACCCTCACCATCGTTACTCCCGCCGACGCGGTTCGCGCGGCGGAGTTGCGGCGCGTGAAGTGGCTGGCGACCGGGGTGTTAGCTGCGACGTTCGTGCTGTTCCTCGCCGCGAAAGCGCTGGTGCCGGTGCATCCCGTGTTCGGCTTCATCGCGGCGTTTGCGGAAGCCGCGACGATCGGCGGCCTCGCCGACTGGTACGCGGTCGTCGCCTTGTTCAAGCGGCCTTTGGGATTGCCGATCCCGCACACCGCAATCATCCAGAGCAACCAGGCGCGCATCGCCGAGAAGCTCGGCGAATTCATCGAGAAGAATTTTCTCGAAGCAGGGCCGGTGGAGGCCAAGCTGCGTGAGATCGATTTCGGCGCCTTCATCGCTGACTGGCTGCGCGACCGCAAACGCTCGACCGATCTTGCACGCTTCCTGCTGCGTCTTTTGCCGGAAGCGTTCTCGGCGACCGAGAATTCGGGGCTGATGAAGTTCGTGAGCCGCCGCGTCACTGCGCAACTGCTGGCGATCGATCTGGCGCCGCTTGCCGCCGGCGCGCTGCGCGGCTTCGTGCAGGAGGGAAAGCACGAGGGCCTGCTCGACGACATCCTGCGCGTCCTGCACCAGACGCTGACGACGAAGGAGACCATGGCGGTCATTCGCGACAAGGTCCGCGCGGAGATGCCGACGCTCCTGAGACTCTATCGCGCCGACAAATTTGTCGTGAACCGGATCATCGCTTCCGCGACGAAGTTCTTCGAGGAGGTGCGCGACGATCCAAAGCATCCGTTCCGCGGCGAGTTCGACCGCATGCTGCTGTCGTTCGTCGAACGGCTCGGCAGCGATCGCGCCTTTGCCGATCGCATCAACCGATTGAAGCGCGATCTATTGGCGCGGCCGGAGCTTGAAGGCCTCGCACGCAACATCTGGTCGAACGTGAAAGACTTCATCGAGCGCAGCGCCTCGGGAGAGACGCAGGTGCTGCAGCAGTATCTTGCCAGGATGTTCGTGGAGGCGGGAGAGGCGTTGGCCGGCGACGCCGAGCTGCGTGCCGAGATCAACGAGGGATTGGTCGCGATCCTGCGGACGGTGGTCGCCGATCAGAAGAGCGGGGTCTCGACCTTCATCTCCGACCAGATGAAGGCCTGGGACATGCAGCAATTGATCTCGCTGCTCGAGATCAATGTCGGCAGGGACCTGCAATATATCCGCTTCAACGGCTCGCTGATCGGCGGACTTGCCGGATTGATCCTTTACACGATCGAATACCTGCTGCGCCTCGTGTGACCGACCGGGCACGCGGGTGGTTTTGTTGTGATCTGTGTGATCCAGTTCGCTTGAAAGACGAAGACGGTTTCCATAGCTTTACTTATTCATTGGCGGCTGGCGCAAACGCGAAGGCCGGCCGGAAGGAGATACGATGTCCCTTGCCGCAGAGACGCTTCGCCCGCCGTCCAGGACGCTGATGCTCATGGAAGGGCGCGCCATCCACGAGCTCGGCGCCTTCCTCGGCGCGCTGCCGCTGTTGAATCTGGCGCCGCGCGGCGATGGTCATCCGGTGCTGGTGCTGCCCGGCCTCGTCGCATCGGATCTCTCGACGCGGCCGTTGCGCGAGTTCCTGAGGAGCAAGGGCTATGCGGTCAGTGGCTGGCGCCAGGGGCGCAATCTCGGCCTGCGTACGGGCGTGCAGCAGGGCATGGTCGATCTCCTGGAGGAGATGAACGACACCCATGGCCGCAAGGTCTCCCTCGTCGGCTGGAGCCTCGGCGGCCTCTATGCGCGCCAGCTCGCCAAGATGATGCCGGAGCGCGTGCGCCAGGTGATCACGCTCGGCAGCCCGTTCGCCGCCGGGCCGAAATCGACCAACGCCTGGCGCGTGTATGAGATCGCGAGCGGCCGCCGCGCCGAGGAAGAGGACCCGCGCTTCGGCGGATCGCTGGCGAGCGCGCCTCCGGTGCCGACCACGGCGATCTTCAGCCGCACCGACGGCATCTGCGCCTGGCAGGGCTGCCGCGAACAGGTTTCCGCGATGTCGGAGAGCATCGAGGTCGAGAGCAGCCATTGCGGCATGGGCCACCATCCCGCCGTCGTCTACGCGGTCGCCGATCGGCTGGCGCAGCGCGAAGGAGAGTGGGCGCCGTTCGATCGGAGCGGCTGGCGCGCCATGGTTTATCCGGATCCGAACCGGTAGCGCTATCGGGCCTCATGGTTCGAGACGCGGCCAAGAGGCCGCTCCTCACCATGAGGATATGGAGCCTCGCCTCCGCTGCTAGACCTCATCCTGAGGAGCCGCGAAGCGGCGTCTCGAAGGATGCAGCCCGGCTGCCTACCACGAGCCACCATTGTCGCCCTCACGCGAAACGCGGTATGCGTGGACGTATGCCGCAGCCGCTTGACCGCATCATCGACCTGTTGAAGCGCGAACCGTCGCGCACCGGCTCCATCGTCATCACCGTGTTCGGCGACTCCATCGTGCCGCGCGGCGGCTCGGTGTGGCTCGGCACGCTGCTGGATTTCTTTGCTTTCCTTGACATCGACGGCGGCGTGGTGCGCACCGCGATGTCGCGACTCGCCGCCGACGGCTGGCTCGAGCGCAACAAGGTCGGCCGCAACAGCTTCTACCGATTGAACGAGAGGGGGCGGCAGACCTTCGACACCGCAACCAGGCACATCTACGATCCGCCGCCATCGGACTGGACCGGGCGCTTCGAACTGCTGCTGATCGGCAATGGCGAAGATCGCGACGCCGCACGCGAGGCGCTGAAGAACGCCGGCTTCGGCAGTCCGCTGCCGGGCGTGTGGGTCGCGCCGTCGGGCGTGCCGATTCCCGATGAGGCCTCCGGCGCCATCCGCCTGGAAGTCTCTGCCGAAGATGAAAACGGGCGGCGACTGCTCAGCGAGAGCTGGCCGCTTAATCGCACCGCGGACGCCTATCAGAAATTCATCAGGACGTTCGAGCCGCTGCGCGGCTGGCTGGCGCGCGGCGAGGACCTCACCGACGCTGACGCCTTCACCGCCCGCATCCTCCTGATCCACTACTACCGCCGCGTGGTGCTGCGCGATCCGCTGCTGCCAACGGCGCTGTTGCCGACGGACTGGCCGGGGAGTGCGGCGCGAAAGCTCTGCGGCGAAATCTATCGCGGCGTGCTTCCCTTGTCCGAGCAATGGCTTGACCGGCACGCGACCAACGAGGACGGCCCGCTGCCGAAGCCGAGCGTGGAACTTTCCCGGCGCTTCGAGGGCGCGTAAATATGTTACAAAAATACTTGCAAGAACTCAAATTTTGATATATATCAAAGACAATAAAATTCGGGAGGTCGGCCATGTACACGCAGGCGCTGAATACGTCTGACGCAGATGACCGCAATGTCGAGGATGCCGCGCGCGCCGCAGCGTTCCAGGCGCGCATCGATGCCGATGATCGCGTCGAGCCGAACGACTGGATGCCCGCGGCCTATCGCAAGACGCTGACGCGGCAGATTTCCCAGCACGCCCATTCCGAAATCGTCGGCATGCTGCCCGAGGGCAACTGGATCACGCGCGCACCGACGCTGCGCCGCAAGGCCGCACTGCTCGCCAAGGTGCAGGACGAGTGCGGCCACGGGCTCTACCTCTATGCCGCCGCCGAGACGCTCGGCACATCGCGCGAAGAGCTCGTCGATGCGATGCTGGCGGGCAAGGCAAAGTATTCCTCGATCTTCAACTATCCGACGTTGACCTGGGCCGACATTGGCACCATCGGCTGGCTGGTCGATGGCGCGGCGATCATGAACCAGATCCCGCTGTGCCGCTGCTCCTATGGTCCGTATGCGCGCGCGATGATCCGTGTCTGCAAGGAGGAATCCTTCCATCAGCGCCAGGGTTTCGAGATCATGCTGACGCTGTGCCGCGGCACCTCTGAGCAGAAGGCGATGGCGCAGGATGCGCTGAACCGCTGGTGGTGGCCCGTGCTGATGATGTTCGGTCCGCCCGACAAGGCGAGCCAGCACAGCGACACCTCGACCAAATGGAAGATCAAGCGCTTTTCCAACGACGAGCTGCGGCAGAAATTCATCGATGCGACCGTGCCGCAGGCGCAGTTCCTCGGCCTCACGATTCCCGACCCCAAGATGAAGCGGGACGAAGACGGCCATTGGGTGCCGGGCCCGATCGACTGGGAGGAGTTCAAGCAGGTGCTGTCAGGCAACGGCCCCTGCAACCGCGATCGTCTCGCGGCGCGCCGCAAGGCGCATGACGAGGGCGCCTGGGTGCGCGAGGCGGCGGCTGCGTACGCCGAAAAGCGCAAGCGCCGGCAGTTCGCGCAAGCAGCCGAATAGGGAGGCCGAGATGGCCACGCCGAATAGTCCGCTCTGGGAAGTCTTCATCCGCAGCCGCAACGGGCTTGCGCACAAGCACGTCGGCTCGCTGCATGCCGCCGACGCCACGCTGGCGCTGCAGGCGGCGCGCGACATCTACACCCGCCGCGGCGAGGGTCTTTCGATCTGGGTGGTGCCGTCGAATGCGATCACCGCCTCCGACCCGGCCGAGAAGGGCATGATGTTCGAGCCGGCGGAGTCGAAGATCTACCGGCACCCGACGTTTTACGACGTGCCTGAAGAAGTCGGGCATATGTAACTCTCTCTATCCCCTCATGGTGAGGAGCGCGCAGCGTGTCTCGAACCATGAGGCCCCGACGGTGCCCGCGGTCCATCCTTCGAGACGCGCTACGCGCTCCTCAGGATGAGGTTCGGGAATGTGACTGTTTCCCCTCATGGTGAGGAGCGCGCAGCGCGTCTCGAACCATGAGGCCCCGACGGTGCCCGCGGCCCATCCTTCGAGACGCGCTACGCGCTCCTCAGGATGAGGTTCGAGAATGTGACTGTTTCCCCTCATGGTGAGGAGCGCGCAGCGCGTCTCGAACCATGAGGCCCCGATGGTGTCCGGAGCCCATCCTTCGAGACGCCTGCTGGCGCAGGCTCCTCAGGATGAGGTCCGAAAATGTGGATGCATAGAATGGCCATCGCCAACATCCAAATCTCCGAAACCCCGCTCGTGCTCTACACGCTGCGGCGTGCCGACGATGCGCTGATCCTCGGGCACCGTCTGTCGGAATGGTGCGGACACGCGCCGACGCTGGAAGAGGACATGGCGCTTGCCAATATGGGGCTCGATCTCCTCGGACAGGCGCGCGAGCTTTACAGCTACGCCGCCAAGGTCGAGGGTGGGACTAACGACGAGGACAAGTTCGCTTACCTGCGCGATGTCAGGCAGTACCGCAATCTCCTCCTGGTCGAGCAGCCGAACGGCGATTTCGCGCGCACCATCGTGCGGCAGTTCTTCTATGCCGCCTTCGCCGATCTTTACTGGCGCGCGATGATGCAGTCGAAGGATGCGACGCTCGCGGCGATCGCAGGGAAATCCGAGAAGGAGAGCGCCTATCACGTCAGGCATTCGTCGGAATGGATCATCCGGCTCGGTGACGGCACCGAGGAAAGCCATCGCCGCGCGCAGACGGCGATCGACGATCTCTGGTCCTTCACCGGAGAGATGTTCGCCGTCGACGACTCTGAGCGCGGCCTGATCGATGCCGGCATCGCGGTCGACCCGGTGCCGCTGCATCCGCAATGGCTGAAGACGATAACCGCTGTGGTGAACGAGGCGACGCTTCGCTTACCCGCGAGCAACTGGATGCAGGAAGGCGGACGCAGCGGCCGGCACAGCGAGCATCTCGGCCATCTGCTGAGCGAATTGCAGTCGCTGCAGCGAACGTTTCCGGGGGCGACATGGTGACCGCCGTCGTCAGCGACGCCGATCTGCGCCGGCGCGCCTGGGAGGCGGCCGCGCAGGTGGTTGACCCCGAGATTCCCGTGCTGACCATCGCCGATCTCGGCGTGCTGCGTGATGTCGCGGTTCATGGCGGGCGGGTCGAAGTCGCGATCACGCCGACCTACTCCGGCTGCCCGGCCATGAACATGATCGCGCTCGAGATCGAGCTGGCGCTGGAGCGCGAGGGCATTCGGGATTCGAAAATCCGCATTGTGCTGTCGCCGGCCTGGACCACCGACTGGATGAGCGAGGATGGCCGCCGCAAGCTGAAGGAATATGGCATCGCGCCGCCGCTGCCCGGCAGCTCGCGCCGCGCGTTGTTCGGCCAGCAGCAGGTCGCGTGCCCGCAATGCGGATCTGTCGATACAGAGCTTCTCTCCGAATTCGGCTCGACGTCCTGCAAGGCGCTGTGGCGCTGCAGAAGCTGCCGCGAACCGTTCGATTATTTCAAGTGTCATTGACCCATGTCGCTCGCACCCCGCTTTCATCGCCTTGCCGTCAATGACCTGCGCCGCGAGACCGCGGACGCGATATCGATGACCTTTGTAATCCCGAAGGAGCTCGCAAGCGATTACAGCTTTGTACCAGGCCAATACCTGACCCTGCGCACCATGCTGGACGGCGAGGAAGTGCGCCGATCCTATTCGATCTGCTCCGGCCCTGACGACGGCGAACTGCGCATTGCCGTGAAGAAAGTCGATGGCGGCGCCTTCTCGAACTGGGCGGCGGAAGACCTTAAAGCCGGCGACGAGCTTGACGTGATGACGCCGACCGGCCGCTTCGGCGTCACGCCGGCGCCGGAGGAGGCGCGGATCTATGTCGGCTTTGCCGCGGGAAGTGGCATCACGCCGATCCTGTCGATCGTCAAGGGCGTGTTGGCACGCGAACCGCAAAGCCGCTTCTTCCTGTTCTACGGCAATCGCTCGACCTCAGGCATGCTGTTCCTTGAAGAGCTGGAGGAATTGAAGGATCGCTTCATGCAGCGGCTTTCGCTGTTCCACGTCATCTCGGGCGAGGAGCAGGACATCCCGATCCTGCACGGCCGGCTCGACGGCGAGAAGGTGAGGGTGCTGTTGCGCTCGCTGGTGCCGGCCGCAAGCGTCGATCACGTCTTCATCTGCGGCCCGAGCGGGATGAGCGAGGAGATCGAGGCGACCTGCCGCGACCTCGGCCTCGCCGAGGATAAGATCCACGTCGAACGCTTCGTCTCCGAGTTCGGCGGCAAGCCGCGGCCGAAGAAGATCGTGCAGCCGGGCGCGCCGCCGAAGGCGCTGGCGTCATTGATCATCGACGGCAAGCGGCGCGAGGTGCCGGTTGCGGAGGATGAAGCCATCCTCGATGCTGCGCTGCGCGCCGGCATCGACCTGCCCTTCGCCTGCAAGGGCGGCATGTGCTCGACCTGCCGCGCCAAGCTCGTCGAAGGCAAGGCCGAGATGGAGGTGAACTATTCGCTGGAGCCCTGGGAATTGCAGGCGGGATTCATCCTGACCTGCCAGGCGCGGCCCTGCTCGGACAAGGTCGTGGTCGACTACGACCACGTATAGAGCGTTAAGCCGCGTTGACACTTCGGGGGCGGCGCCTCACAACTAATGCAACGAGGCCTGTTCAAGAAGGCCCGGCGACAGGGAGTTGAACGTGAACGTCAAGGCTACGCTTTCGCCTGAAGACCTCGCACGCGCCTGCGCCGAGGCGATGTGGAAGGAGGACGACGCCAGCAAGGGCCTCGGCATGGAGATCGTCGAGATCAAGCCGGGGCAGGCGACGCTTGCGATGACGATTGCATCGCACATGGTCAACGGCCAGCGCATCGCCCATGGCGGCTTCATCTTCACGCTGGCCGATTCCGCCTTCGCCTTTGCCTGCAACAGCCACAATGAACGCGTCGTCGCCGCGCAAGGCAGCATCACCTTCATCCGGCCCGGCAAGCTCGGCGACCGCCTGATCGCCACCGCGCGCGAGATCTCGCGCAACGGGCGATCCGGAATCTATGACGTCCGCGTCACCGCAGGGGCTGATGTGATCGCCGAGTTCCGCGGACATTCACGCGTGATCGGCGGCACCTGGCTGCCGACAGCGGACAACGAGACAAAGCAAAAGACAAAGCAAAATAGACATCGAGGAACGCGCCATGGCCATGCCAAAACTCAAATCGACGGGAAGTGGTTACAGCGCTGAGATGGACGAGGCCGAAGGCGCCTCGCGCGACGCGATCATGGCGCTGCAGACACAGCGGCTGGCCTGGTCGCTGCAGCACGCCTACGACAATGTCGCGCATTACAGGCGCGCCTTCGATGCGGCCGGCGTGCATCCGTCCGAATTCCGGGAGCTTTCCGACCTCGCGAAATTTCCGTTCACGGTCAAGACCGACTTGCGCGACAACTATCCGTTCAACATGTTCGCGGTGCCGCGCGAAAGGCTGGTGCGCGTGCATGCCTCCTCCGGCACGACGGGCAAGCCGATCGTGGTCGGCTACACGCAAGCCGATATCGACATCTGGTCGGAGGTGATGGCGCGATCGATCCGCGCCGCCGGCGGCCGCCGCGGCATGATCATCCACAATGCCTATGGCTATGGCCTCTTCACCGGCGGGCTCGGCGTGCACTACGGCGCCGAGCGGCTCGGCTGCACCGTGGTGCCGGTCTCTGGCGGCATGACGGAGCGGCAGGTGCAGCTCATCAACGACTTCCGGCCCGACATCATCACGGTGACGCCGAGCTACATGCTTGCGATATTGGACGAGTTCAGGCGGCAGGGACTCGATCCACGGAACTCCTCGCTGAAGTTCGGCATCTTCGGAGCCGAACCTTGGACCAATGCGATGCGGGCCGAGATCGAGCACGCGTTCGATATGGACGCGACCGACATCTACGGCCTCTCCGAGGTGATCGGCCCCGGTGTCGCGCAGGAATGCGTGGAGAGCAAGGACGGGCTCCACATCTGGGAGGATCATTTCTATCCTGAAGTGATCGATCCCGAGACAGGCCAAGTGCTGCCTGACGGCGAGAAGGGCGAGTTGGTCTTCACCTCGCTCACCAAGGAAGCGTTTCCGGTCATCCGCTATCGCACCCGCGACCTGACGCGTCTGTTGCCGGGCACCGCGCGGCCGGGCATGCGACGGATGGAGAAGGTCACCGGCCGGTCCGACGACATGATCATCCTGCGCGGCGTCAACGTGTTTCCGACCCAGATCGAGGAGGCACTGCTCGCGACCGACTGGTGCGGCGGCCATTTCATCATCGAGCTCTCGCGCGAAGGCCGGATGGATGAGATGACGGTGCTCGCCGAAGCCCGCCCCGAAAGCTGGGACGGCAGTGGCCTTGTCGTGCATGCCGAGAAGGTCTCGGTCTTCATCAAGAACACGATCGGCATCACCGCGCGCGTTCAAGCCGTCGCCCCCGAAACCCTGGAGCGCTCGCTCGGCAAGGCCAAACGGGTTTACGACAAGCGGCCGAGGGAGTAACTGTCACCCCCCTCATGGTGAGGAGGCGCGTAAGCGCCGTCTCGAACCATGAGGCCCGGCGTGGCCACATCCTTCGAGACGCGCGTTCCGCGCTCCTCAGGATGAGGGCAGCAGGTCTCTTGTGACGGCCAGATGAATCCTCGACAGACGCGAACCACGCACGTAACTTTCTCCCCTCATGGTGAGGAGGCGCTAGCGCCGTCTCGAACCATGAGGCCCGAGTGTGGCCTTCATCCTTCGAGACGCCGCTTTGCGGCTCCTCAGGATGAGGGGTGAGATTGGGGGATGGGGAGATCGAATATGGTTGAAGGGGCGTTTCTCTATATTCTGAGATGTGCCGATGGCAGTTACTACATCGGGATTACGCGGACCGCGCTTGAGATCAGAGTAGCCCAGCATAATGCCGGGACGCTTGGTGGTTACACCGCGACGCGCCGGCCGGTGACGCCGGTCTATTCGGAATGGTTCGATCGCATCACCGATGCGATCGAGAACGAGCGCAAGCTCAAGAAATGGAGCAGGGCGAAGAAGGAGGCGTTCATACGCGGCGATTATGCAGCTCTGCGCCAGCTATCGGCACGCAGATTGCCGCACTCGTCCTCGCAACCTGCCTAACGAACCAACACCTCGATGCCGACACCAAGCAACCAAACAATCCAAGCCCGCTGCGTTCGGCTGTTGGCCAAGGCTGACGACCCGGCTGCCGTCGCGCCGACCGTGGAAACGCGCGCGCTGTCGCGCGCGGCGAACGAGGTGTTGATCGAGGTCAAGGCTGCCGCGATCAATCCCTCCGACGTGAAGGCCGCAACCGGTCTGATGCCTTACGCGGTGTTTCCGCGCACGCCCGGCCGTGACTATGCCGGCGTCGTGATCGACGGGCCCGAGGGGTGGATCGGGCGGGAGGTGTTCGGCTCGTCCGGCGATCTCGGCATTCGCCGTGACGGCACGCATGCGACGCATCTCGCGGTCGAGGCCGAGGCGGTGGTGGAGAAGCCGGAGGGGATTTCGTGGGAGGAGGCCGCGGGCATCGGCGTGCCCTTTGTCACTGCGATCGAGGGCTTTCGCCGTGCGGGTCTGCCGAAGCCAGGCGAGACTGTGCTGGTCATGGGCGTCAACGGCAAGGTTGGGCAGGCGGCGGTGCAGATCGCAACCTGGCAAGGCGCGCGTGCCATCGGCGTGGCGCGCAAGAGCGAGCCCTATGAAGGACACAGCAACGGCGAGGTCGAGATGATCGATGCGTCGGCTGCGGATGTGGCGGCGCGTGTGCGCGAGCTCACCGGCGGCAAGGGTGCCGATATCGTCTTCAATACGGTCGGCGATCCCTATTTCCGGGCCGCGCACAAATCGCTGGCGCTGCGCGGCCGGCAGATCCTGATCGCGGCCGTCGACCGCATCGTGCAGTTCAACATCCTCGAATTCTATCGTGGCCAGCACACTTATGTTGGCATCGACACGCTGGGCCTATCGTCGATCGCGGCCGGCGCGGTGCTGCGCGAACTCGGCCCCGGTTTCGCCAGCGGGCACCTGAAGCCCTTTCCGATCAAGGCGAGCGCGATCTATCCGCTGGAGCAGGCGAAAGCCGCATTTCTCGCCGTGGCGGGCTCGTCACGTGACAGGGTGATTTTGAGGCCCTGAGCGGCTGTCTCCGCGGGTTCACCTCCCCCGCTTGCGGGGGAGGTCGGATCGCATCGCCAGATGCGATCCGGGTGAGGGCTCTCTCCACACCGGGAGTCCCAATGCGGAGACACCCTCACCCTGCCCTCTCCCGCAAGCGGGAGAGGGGGCGCAGCGTCGCCGCGGAGATATCGCGTCTCGCCAGCCGGTCAAGCCGCAGGCTTCGTCACGATCCGCACCTCCGAGGTCAGCGTGCGGTGCACCGGACACTTGTCGGCGATTTCCATCAGCCGCTTGCGCTGGTCGTCGTCGAGCGATGGGCCCTCGATCTTGATGACGCGGTCGATCTGGTCGAGCATGCCTTCGCGCGTCTCGCACTCTGCGCAATCCTTGGCGTAGATCTTGCTGTGCGTCAGCGTCACCGTGACGCGATCGAGCGGCAGCGCCTTGCGGTCGGCGTACATGCGCATCGTCATCGAGGTGCAGGCGCCAAGTCCTGCGAGCACGAGATCGTAGGGGCCAGGACCTGAGTCCTCGCCGCCGACCGTGGCCGGTTCGTCCGCCAGCAATCGGTGCGGGCCGACGGTGACGATCTGCTGGAACTTGCTGTCTCGAGTCTCGCGCACCACGACATGGCGCGGCGTTTCGGTGAGATCTATGGCAGGTCCGAGCACCGCTGGCCCGATATAGCGCTCGGACCAGGCCGCGATGACGTCGGCGGCATAGGTGGTGTCGCGCTTGTCGGCGAGGAGGTGATCGGCGTCGGCGAGTGAGACGAAGCTCTTGGGGTGCTTCGCCGCGATGAACAGCTTGGTGGCGTTCTCTATGCCGACGGTGTCATCGGTCGGCGCGTGCATGATCAGCAGCGCCTTGTGCAGCTTGGCGACCTGCGCCAGCAGATTCTGCTCGGCGATGTCATCGAGGAATTCGCGCTTGATGCGGAACGGCCGGCCGGCGAGCGAGACCTCGACTTCGCCTTGCTCGCGGATGTCCTCGACGTGGTCCTTGAGCAAATGGGTGACGTGGGCGGGATCGGACGGCGCGGCGATGGTGACGATGGCCTTCGCCTCCGGAATCTGTGCGGCAGCGGCAAGGATCGCGGCGCCGCCCAGGCTGTGGCCGATCAGGAGATCGGGCGCTTTCCGGGTTTCGCGCAAATGATCGGCGGCACGGACGAGATCGGCGACGTTGGAGGAGAAGGTCGAATTGGCGAAATCGCCTTCACTGGAGCCGAGCCCCGTGAAATCGAAGCGCAGCACCGCGATGCCCTTGGCGGCAAGCGCGACCGCAATGCGCTTGGCCGCCAACACGTCCTTGCCGCAGGTGAAGCAATGCGCAAACAGCGCATAGGCGTGAATCTCGCCGTCAGGCGTATCGAGCGCGGCGGCGAGCTTGTGTCCTTCCGAGCTTGTGAATTGGAAGCGTTCAGTCGGCACGATGCACCTCCATCTCTTCACCTCTCCCGCGGGGGAGAGGTCGGCGCGCAGCGCCGGGTGAGGGGTTAAGGTCCCTCGATAGAGCGTAACCCCTCACCCGAATTTCTCGCAACGCTCGAAATTCGACCTCTCCCTATGGGAGAGGTGAAGAGTGCCAGCGCTCGTTCTAGTCGCCTGAGTAACGTTCTTCCTTCCAGGGATCGCCGCGGTTGTGATAGCCGCGGACTTCCCAATAGCCCGGCGCATCCTGCGCGAGGAATTCGATCCCCTGCAGCCATTTGGCGCTCTTCCAGAAATAGAGATGCGGCACCACGAGCCGCACCGGGCCGCCATGCTCCTCGGTCAGCGGCTTGCCTGACCAGCTATGGGCGAGCAACGCGTCCTCGGCGGCGAAATCTTCCAGCGCCAGATTGGTGGTGTAGCCGTCATAGGAATGCAGCACCACGAAACGCGCATCCTCAAGCGGCTGACAGGCGGCCAGGAGATCGCGGGTCGCAAGACCCTGCCACTGATTGTCGTAGCGCGACCAGGTGGTGACGCAATGAATGTCGGAGACGAATTGCGACTGCGGCTGTGCGGTAAACTGTGCCCAGTCCCAGAACACCGGATGTTCGACCGCGCCATAGACATCGAGGTGCCAGCGCTCGCGGGAAATCTCCGGCGTCAATCCGAGATCGAGCGTCGGCCAGTCGCGGGTGAGATGCTGGCCGGGCGGCAGGCGCTGCTCCTCGGGACGCGCGATCCTGCCGGTGAGGAAGCGGCCCTCGCGCGCCCAGCGTTCCTTGCTGCGCGTCAGTTTGTTCTCCGGCGGCGGCTCGTGGTCGTCGGTCATCTGTCGTGCACCCTTGGCGCGACCTGTCACTCGTGGCGATGCATCGCCGATTCATGCTTGGTGTCGCGCATGGTTGCATAGATCAGGAGCGAGAGGAAGATCATGCCGCTGAGGTAATAATAGAACCATTGCTCGTGGCCGAGACTCTTGAAATAGAGTGCGATCGCCGGTGCCGTGCCGCCGAACAGCGACACCGTGATCGCGTAGGGCAGGCCGACGCCGAGCGCGCGGACATTGGTCGGGAACAGTTCGGCCTTCACCACCGCATTGATCGACGTGTAGCCGGCGGTGAAGATCCAGGCGGCGCAGATCAAGAGGAACGCGATGAAGGGCGATTTGGTGTCTTTCAACGTGGTCAGGATCGGCACGGTCGAAAGCGTGCCGACGACACCGAAGAAGATCAGCAGCGGCTTGCGGCCGATCCGGTCGGACAGCGCACCGTAGATGGGTTGCAGAATGGTTGCGAAGATCAGCGAGCCGAAGATCACAAACGTGGTCTGGTCCTCGGTGAGACCGACCGACAATTTGACGAAGGTCTGCATATAGGTGGTGAAGGTGTAGAACGCCGCGGTGCCGCCCGCGGTCAGTCCGACCACCAGCAGGAGCTCACGCGGATAGTTCAGGAGCTTTGTGATCGAGCCGGTCGGCTTGCTGACCTTCTTGGCTTCCTCGAAGGCGTCGGTCTCCTGCAGGCTGCGCCGCATCACCGCCGCGATCACGGCAAGCGCCGCACCGATCGCAAAGGGAATCCGCCAGCCCCAGTTCCTCAGCTCTTCCGGCGTCAAGAACACCTTCTGCAACAGCAGCAGCACGATGATCGCGGTGAGCTGGCCGCCGATCAACGTGACGTATTGGAAGCTCGAATAGAAGCCGCGATTCTTGGCGTCGGCGACCTCGCTGAGATAGGTGGCGCTCGCGCCATACTCACCGCCCAGACTTAGGCCTTCGATGACGCGCGCCAGCGCAAGGATCACGGGCGCGGCAAAGCCGATCGTGGCGTAGGTCGGCGTCACCGCGATGATCAGCGAGCCGAAGCACATGCAGACCACGGAGACCGTGAGCGACAGCCGCCGTCCGTAGCGGTCGGCGATGAAGCCGAACAGCCAGCCGCCGAGCGGCCGCATCAGGAAGGTCGCGGCGAATATCACGGCTGCATTGAGCTGCTGCACCACCGGATCGTTGCCCGGAAAGAACGCCGGCGCGAAATACAGCGCAAAGGCTGTATAGGCGTAAAAGTCGTACCACTCGACGAGATTGCCGACCGAGCCGATGAAGATCGCCTTGATGCGACGTTCGACGTCCTGAATGTCGAGGCGTTCGTCGGCGACGCTGGCGGCCTGATCTGTCATATTGGAACTCCACGCACGGCAATTTGATCATCCGGCCCGACGCGCTTCACGACCCCGGGAGCGATTGCGGCCCGCGTAGCACGTCAATTGTCGCCAGCGCAATTGCCGATGGAGCGCGTCAGGCACCGCTCTTGATCCTCATCCTGAGGAGCCGCGAAGCGGCGTCTCGAAGGATGAGGCCACCGGGCGGGCCTCATGGTTCTCCCGGCGATGCGAAGCATCGTCCGGAGACGGCGCTTGCGCGCCTCCTCACCATGAGGGAGAGATTCTTATCGCGGCGCTCTTGGATCAATCGGGGTGGTGCCACGCACGCCCAAAATATCCTCCAGCGCTTTCGCGCCGGCCAATAGCTGGGCCTCGCCGCGCGGTGGCGCCACCATCTGCAATCCGACCGGCAGACCGGAGGCGGTGAAACCGCAGGGCAGGGACAGCGCCGGACAACACGCAAGTGTGATCGCATAGACGATGCCGAGCCACTCCACGTAATTGTCGAACGTCTTGCCGTCGCATGCGGCGACATAGCGGTTCTCGATCGGGAACGGCGCGACGATGGTCGCGGGTGCCAGCAACAGGTCGTAGGTTCCGAAGAATTCGAGCGTGCGTGCCGTCATGGCGACGCGCTGGGCCTCGGCGCGCTCGATCTGCTCGACCGACAACTTCAGGCCTTCCTCGATGTTCCAGATCACCTCGGGCTTCAGCAGGTCGCGCTTGGTGCGGAGCAGCGCCGCCTTGCTGATCGCGAAATCAAACGCGCGCAGCACATGGAAGCATTCATGCGCTTCGCTGAGATCGGGATGCGCCTCTTCGACGATCGCGCCCGCCTCGGCAAAACGTTCCGCCGCCTTGCGCGTGATCGCCTTAACCTCGGGATCGACGGGGGTGATGCTGAGATCGGGCGAATAGGCGATGCGCTTCGGCTTCCTGCCGGAACGTGCGGCGGACAGAAACGAGGTCGCGGGCGCCGGCAGCGACAGCGGATCGGCCGGGTGGTCGCCGCTCATCGCGTCCAGCAGCAGCGCGAGATCCTCGACATTGCGCGCCATCGGGCCCTGCACACCGAGATTGCGGTCGATCGCGGCCACCGGCGTATGGGCGACGCGGCCAATGCTCGGCCTGAGGCCGACGATGCCGCAAAAGCTCGCGGGGTTGCGCAGCGAGCCGCCCATGTCGGAGCCATGCGCGAGCCAGGCCATGCCGGTTGCGAGCGCGACCGCCGCACCGCCGGACGAGCCGGCCGCCGAGCGCGAGGTGTCCCAGGGATTTCGCGTCGGGCCGAAGACTTCGTTGAAGGTGTTGGCACCGGCGCCGAATTCCGGCGTATTCGACTTGCCGTAGATCACGCCGCCATTGTTCTCGAGATGCTCGACCAGGATGTCGGAACGCGCGGGCACATTGTCCTTGTAGATCGGCGAACCCTGCGTCGTAAGCACGCCCGCGACATTGGTGAGATCCTTGATTGGAACGGGCATGCCGGCGAGCAGGCCGCGCCCGGTGGCCGGCTTCTGCATCAGCGCCTTGGCGTGCTGTCGGGCACGGTCGAAACACAGGATCGGCAGCGCGTTGACCTTGTCGTCGACCTCGGAGATCCGTTTTTCCAGGACATCGAGCAGGTCAAGCGGGGTGACCTCGCCCGCCCGCAACTTGTCGACGACTGTGCAGGCGCTCTCCCGCACCAGGGCTTGATCCGTCACTCGCATCTCCATTGATTGCAGTTCGTAACAGCGGAGGGAATAGTGCTCTAGACCATTTTCCGGCAAAGTGGAACGCGCTGGGGGAATGGCTGGAACTGGAGATCTGCTGATGACGACACCCTTTTCTGCGCTCGACTGGCGCGACATGAGCCAGGAGGAGCGCGATCGCGGCCTCAACAACGGTGCCGCAGTTATAGGCAGCGGTGACATCGTGGAAGGCTGGGGCCAGCGTTCCGCCGATCTGCGCAAGCGCCATCCCAATCACATCGATCTCCGCTACGGCCCGCGGGAGCGCAACCGCATCGACTTCCTGCAGGCGGGGGAGCGCGCCCCGACACTGCTGTTCATCCACGGCGGCTACTGGCAGATGCGGTCCAAGGAGTTCTTCACCGTGATGGCCGAAGGGCCGATGGCGCATGGCATCAATGTCGCGCTGATCGGCTATACGCTGGCGCCGGAGGCGACGCTTGATGAGATCGTCGCCGAGATCCACGCCGGCATCGACTTCCTCGCCAAGCAATTGCCCACGCTGGGCGCGACTGAGACCGGGCTGGTCGTGTCCGGCTGGTCGGCTGGCGGGCATCTGACTGCGATGGCGCTGTCGAACCCTCATGTCCGGGCAGGCGTTGCAATCAGCGGCATCTATGATCTCGAACCGATCCGGCTGAGCTATCTCAACGTCAAGCTCGGCCTCGATGAGGCGGCCTCCCACCGCAATTCGCCGATGCTGCAGGCGGACGGCCCGCTGAAGCCATTGTCGCTGGTGGTCGGCAGCGGCGAACTGCCGCTACTCCGCAAGCAGACCGCGGATTTCGCCGGGCACCGCGCCAATTATGGATTGCCGGTGACCTATGAGGAGATTCCCGGCGCCGACCATTTTTCAATCATGAATGAGATCATGTCGCCGAAGGGTCGGATCACGATGCTGATCCGGCGGCTGTGCGAAAGCAACTAGGGCCACCCGTCATTGCGAGGAGCGCAAGCGACGAAGCAATCTATCTCTCCGCAAGTGGCGAAATGGATTGCTTCGCTCCGCTCGCAATGACGGTGAATGCAGCCCGAAGGTCACCATCCCGCGCTGATGCCACCATCCACCGTGTAGATCACGCCGGACGTGTAACCTGCGCGGTCGGACGCCAGGAACGCCATGAAGTCGGCGATTTCGCGCGCGTGGGCGGGGCGGCCGAGCGGCAGGGTCTTCTGGAATTCCTTGTAGCGATTCTCATCGCCGAACTGGTGTTTGGCGCGGGTCTTGAGCTGCGTCACATGGCGGTCGGTGTTGACGGGGCCCGGATTGATGCCGACGACGCGGATGTTGTCGGCAAGGCTCTTGCCGCCGAGCGCGCGGGTCATCGCCATCAGCGCGGCATTGCCGGCACTGCCGGCGATGTAGTTGGCATCGAACTTCTCGCCGGCGGCGCCGATATCGTTGATGATCACGCCGCCGCCGCGCGCCTTCATCTGCGCGTAGATCGCGCGGGTGAGATTGATATAGCCGAACACCTTGAGTTCCCAGGCGTGCCGCCAGGTCGCCTCGTCGATCTTGTCGATCGAGCCGCCGGGAATATCGCCGGCATTGTTGACGAGGATGTCGATCTCGGCGGCCTCTTTTGCCAGTCGCGCCAGATCCTCCGGCTTGCGCAGGTCGACGACGGATGTTGCCGCATCGATCTGGTGCGCTGAGCGCAGGCGTTCGGCCAGCGCCTTCAACTGGTCGCCGCTGCGGGCGGCCAGCAGGAGGTGGCAGCCTTCCTCGGCAAAGGCTTCGGCGGCGGCTGCGCCAATGCCCTTGGAGGCGCCGGTGATCAGGACGCGCTTGCCGCGCAGATGCAGGTCCATGGCAATACTCGCTTGCTGGAGGGGATCGGAAAAGCGGCGAAATTGGTAGGCAGCGGGCAGCCTCGCCGTCAACATTGCACTGCAGCGTTGCGCGCGGGCGAAGTTTGGTCCATTGCAAGGCGCGAGAATAGACGGCACCTCGAGCCGGGCAAATCACAAGGGTGTTCTTCATGGGCAATGCAAAGAAGCAGTATCGGATCGCGGTCGTTCCCGGTGACGGAATCGGCAAGGAGGTGATGCCGGAGGGCCTGCGCGTGCTCGAAGCCGCCGCGAAGAAACATGGCGTCGCCGTGCAGTTCGACCATTTCGATTTCGCCTCGTATGACTATTACGAGAAGCACGGCCAGATGATGCCTGACGACTGGAAGGAGAAGATCGGCAAGCATGATGCGATCTATTTCGGCGCGGTCGGCTGGCCGGCCAAGATTCCGGATCATGTCTCGCTGTGGGGCTCGCTGATCAAGTTCCGGCGCGAGTTCGACCAGTACGTCAACCTGCGCCCGGTGCGGCTGATGCCCGGCGTGCCGTCGCCGCTTGCGAACCGCAAACCCGGCGACATCGACTTCTGGGTGGTGCGCGAGAACACCGAAGGCGAATATTCGTCGGTCGGCGGGCGGATGTTCCCGGACACCGAGCGCGAGTTCGTGACGCAGCAGACGGTGATGACGCGCATCGGCGTCGATCGCATCCTGAAGTTCGCCTTCGACCTCGCGCAGTCGCGGCCGAAGAAGCATCTGACCTCGGCGACGAAGTCGAACGGCATCTCGATCACCATGCCCTATTGGGACGAGCGCGTGGAGGCGATGGCGAAGACATATCCGTCCGTGAAGTGGGACAAGTACCACATCGACATCCTGACCGCGAACTTCGTGCTGCATCCGGACTGGTTCGACGTCGTGGTCGGCTCCAACCTGTTCGGGGATATCCTCTCCGATCTCGGCCCGGCCTGCACCGGCACCATCGGCATTGCGCCGTCGGGCAACATCAATCCGGAAGGCGATTTCCCCTCGGTGTTCGAGCCGGTGCATGGCTCGGCGCCCGACATCGCCGGGCAGGGGATTGCCAACCCGATCGGCATGATCTGGTCGGGCGCGATGATGCTGGAGCATCTCGGCGAGAAGCAGGCGGCGGAGGCGGTGGTCGGCGCGATCGAGCGTACGCTCGCCGAACGCACGCTCCGCACCCGCGACCTCGGCGGCAACGCCGACACGGTCGCCTGCGGCAAGGCGGTCGCGGAGATGGTGGATTGATAGAGCTTCCGCCTGCGCCGCCCTCATCCTGAGGAGCGCGCATCGCGCGCGTCTCGAAGGATGGCCGCGGGCGAGATCAGGGCCTCATGGTTCGAGACGGCGCTGCGCGCCTCCTCACCATGAGGGTTTGGCTTTGGTGCGCAATGGTGGGCAGCAATGCGTAGGGTGGGCAAAGCGTAGCGTGCCCACCATCAAGAGCGTCGCAAGGAGTGGTGGGCACGCTTCGCTTTGTTCACCCTACGATTTCTCAGCCCTTCACGATCCGCCGGCAATGCTCCCATGCCGCGTGCAGCAGGTTCTCGCTCGCTTCCGGCGTGCGGAAGGCGGAATGCGCTGAGAGCGTGACGTTTGGCAGCTTCGTCAGCGGATGATCCGCAGGCAGCGGCTCGATGTTGAAGACGTCGAGGCCGGCGTGGCGGATGTGGCCGGACTTCAGCGCGTCGATCATCGCGGCTTCATCGACGATGGCGGCGCGGGCGGTGTTGACGAAGATGACGCCCGGCTTCATCGCGGCGATGCGCTCGCGGGTGATGAAGCCGCGGGTATCGTCGTTGAGCAAGAGATGCAGCGAGACGACATGGCTCTGCGCCAGCAGCGTGTCGAGATCGACGAAGTCGACGCCCGGATGGTTCTTCGGCGAGCGGTTCCAGGCGACCACGCGCATCCCCGATCCGAGCGCGATACGCGCGACTTCGGCCGCGATCCCGCCGAAGCCGATCAGGCCGAGCGTCTTGCCGGTGAGCTGCATGCCGTCTTCGCGCAGCCAGTTGCCGGCGCGCATCTCGCGGTCCATCTGCGCCAGCACGCGGGCCGACGCCCACATCAGCGCAACAGCGGATTCGGCTACGGCAGTGTCGCCATAGCCCTTGATCAGATGCACGGAGATGCCGAGCTCGGCGAGCTCCTCCGGATTCATGTAGCTGCGCGCGCCGGTGCCGAGGAAGACGACATGCTTCAGCCCGGTGCACTGTTTTGCGATGTTGGTCGGCAGCGCAGTGTGGTCGACGATGGCGATTTCGGCGCCGTCGAGCACAACAGGATATTGATCCGGCGCGATGTCGGGATCGCGGTGGACGCGCACCTTGGGATCGCCTGGTTTCTCCAGGCGCTCGAAGATCACCGCAAGCGATTCATTGGCGTCGACAAAAACCCCGCGCACAGCACATCTCCGTCTTGCTTGGTGGACCGATCAGGACGCGACGCCGGCGAGTGCCAGCACCGTATGCATCAGCACGTTGGCGCCGGCGGCGCAATCGGGTTGGGTGGCGTCCTCGAACTCGTTGTGGCTGATGCCATCCTTGCAGGGCACGAACACCATTGCCGCCGGCATCACGGTGTTGAGGTTGCAGGCGTCGTGGCCGGCGCCCGAGGTGATGCGCCGGTGCGAATAGCCGAGCTGCTTTGCGGCGTTCTCGACGGCATCGACCAGCTTGGGATCGAAATGTGTCGGCGGCTTGCGCCAGACCAGGTCGAGCGTGACCTCGACCTTGCGTCGCGGTGCGATCTCGGCAATCGCGGCGCGCAAATCCTTGTCCAGCGCGTCCATGATGGCGGCGTCCGCGCTGCGGCAATCGACGGTGAAGGCGATCTCGCCGGGAATGACGTTGCGCGAGGGGTTTGCGATCACGGCCTCGCCGATGGTGCCGACCGCGTTCGGCCCGTGTTTCTTGGCGATGCTCTCCATCGCCAGCACGATCTCCGACAACGTCGCCAGCGCGTCGCGCCGCAGCGGCATCGGCGTCGAGCCGGCATGGCTCTCGAAGCCTGTGATCTTGCCGTCGTACCACAAGACGCCCTGGCCGGAATCGACCACGCCGATGGTCTTGTTCTCGGCCTCCAGGATCGGGCCCTGCTCGATATGCAGCTCGACGAAGCCGGAGAACTTCTGCGTGCCGACCGGCGCCGTGCCGCGATAACCGATGCTGTCAAGCGCCTCGCCGACCGTGACGCCCTCGGCATCCCTGCGCGACAGGATGTCGTCCGTGGTGAAATCGCCGACATAGGCGGCGGAGGCCATCATCGCCGGCGCGAAGCGCGAGCCCTCTTCATTGGTCCAGTTGCAGATGCAGATCGGCATCTCGGTCTCGATGCCGGCATCGTTGAGCGTGCGCACGACTTCGAGCGCGGCGAGCGTCCCGAGCACGCCGTCATATTTGCCGCCGGTCGGCTGGGTGTCGAGATGCGAGCCGAGCCCGATCGGCGGCTTCGACATGTCGCGGCCTTTGCGCAGGCCGAACATCGAGCCGAGCGCGTCGACATGAACTTCCAGCCCGGCGTCCTCGCAGGCCTTGCGGAACCAGTCGCGGACCTGCTTGTCCTCGGCGCTCAACGTCAGCCGCCGCACGCCGCCTTTCGGCGTCCCGCCGAATTTTGCGGTTTCGTGAATCGTGCCCCAGAGGCGGGCGGAATCGATCTGCAGGTTGGATGCGGCTCGGCTCATGCGCTCGTTCCATTCTTATTCTGTTATTCCGGGTTCGGCCCTCGGACGCTTCGGAATGACGGTCGTTTCATTTGTTCAATGACGCGCCCGTAGCGGCTCGTCAACCGACAGGCTCTCCTGCGCGATTTGATGCGCAAGGTCGGCGACGCGCTCGACCGCGGCTATGTCGGGGGAGGTGAGCCAGCTTGCGCTGAAGGTCAGCGGCTCCAACTTGACGTCGGTGTCGAGCAGTTGCAGCCGTCCGTCGGCCAGTTCATTCTCGACGATAGCCGAGGGGATCACGGCAATGCCGAGCCCTTCGATCGCCATGTGAATCACCGTTGCCAGCGAGGCGCTGGCGTGCAGCCGGATCGGCGGCAGGTCCGGCCGGTCGAACACGGCGCGCACGGCCTCATAGGGTTGGGTCTTGCGTGGGAAGGTGATCATCGGAAATCGCGCGAGCTCGTGGCGCGTCACCGGGCCATTGCCGAGACCAAGCGCCGGGCTCGCCAGAAAGCCGATCGGATAGTCGCAGAGCACGCGGCTCTGCACGCCCGAGGCCGATAGCGGTCCCACCACGAAGGCCAGCTCGATCTCCTGGGCGAGCAGCCGCGCGCTCAAATTCGGCGTGATGTCGACCTCGATTTCCAGCGACAGGTTCGGATAGGCCTCGTTGACGCTCTTGACGAGGCGCGTCAGCCAGGTGTGCACGATCGTCTCGGCAACGCCGAGCCGCAGCACGCCGCGCATCGCGGAGCGATCGCCGATCTCGGCCATCATCTCCGAGCGCAGCCCGATCAGCTTCTCCGCATAGACCATCATCTGCCGGCCGCTCGGCGTCGGCGAGGCCACGCGATGGTCGCGGTTGAGCAGCCTTACGCCCAACTCGCGTTCGAGCTGGGCGATACGTTGGGAAATCGCCGGTTGGGTCGTGTTGAGCCGCTGCGCCGCGCCGCGGAAGCTTCCAAGCTTGACCACCCAGAGGAACGTTTCGATCGACCTGAAATCAAGCATTGGAAGCTTTTTCTCGTTCGATAAATGAGATTTATCAAACCTGATTAGAAACCAAGATTAGACTTTATAGCACGCTTGATGTTGGCTGCGCTTGTTGAGATATTGGGCAGGTTGATTAAATGACTGTTTTAGCGGCAGTGCAGCAAACCAGCGACAACGACCCTATGCTTCCGAGCCGACAGGCGCGGCTGGCCTGCCGTAACGGGATGGCTTCGAGCACCGCCGGGGTGGCGAACGGATTTGTTCAGGGCAACCTCGCCATCCTGCCGGAAAAGCTCGCCGGCGCCTTCCACCGCTTCTGCCAGCTCAACCCCAAGCCGTGCCCGATCATCGGCATGTCCGATGTCGGCGATGTCAGCATCCCCGCGCTCGGCCTCGACCTCGACATCCGCACCGACGTGCCGCGCTATCGCGTCTGGCGCGACGGCGAGGTGGTGGAGGAGCCGACCGACATCATGAAGCACTGGCGCGACGATCTCGTCGCGTTTGTGCTCGGCTGCTCGTTCTCGTTCGAAGAAGCGCTGTTGGATGAAGGCCTGCCGATCCGCCACATCGAGCGCAACGTGCGGGTGCCGATGTACCGTACCAATATTGCCTGCGGCTCATCGGGTCCGTTCGTCGGGCCGATGGTGGTGTCGATGCGTCCGTTCAAGCCGGCTGATGCGATCCGGGCGGTGCAGATCACCTCGCGTTTTCCTTCCGTGCATGGCGCGCCGGTGCATCTCGGCCACCCGCACCTGATCGGCATCAACGATATCGCAAAGCCCGACTATGGTGATCCGGTTCCGGTTGAAGCCGACGAGATCCCGGTATTCTGGGCATGCGGCGTGACACCGCAGGCGGTGATCGCGAATGCAAAGCTGCCATTCGCCATCACGCATGCGCCAGGACTGATGTTGATCACCGATCTCAGGAACAAGCAATTGGCGGTGCTCTAAAGCATGATCCGGAAAAGTGGAAACCGGATTTCCCTCGCGACAAATGCGAAGCGTTTGCGCGGAGATCATGCTCGAATGGGCAGCGCCTGCCGTTTCTTGAGGCTTTACCGCAACCGTCATCCGTTTCATTCGATAGCCTTCGTTCAATAGGGGAATTTCCGCAAATGACGATCACTCGCCGTAACGTGCTGCTTGGAGCCACCGCTGCCGCCGCGCTCGCGCCGATCGCGGCGCGCGCGCAAACCAGTGAAGTGGTGATCGGCGTGATCTATCCGCTGTCCGGCGCCAGCGCCCAGATCGGCGTCGACGCGCAAAAGGCATTCGAGACCGCGGCCGACATCATCAACAAGAACTATGATTTCGAGCTGCCGCTCGCCAAGGGCGAGGGCCTGTCCGGCCTCGGCGGCGCCAAGGTCCGCCTCGTCTTCGCCGATCACCAGGCCGATCCGCAGAAGGGCCGCGCCGAAGCCGAGCGCCTGATCACGCAGGAGAAGGTCTGCGCGATCGTCGGCACCTACCAGAGCGCGGTTGCCGTCACTGTCAGCCAGATCTGCGAGCGCTACCAGGTTCCCTTCATCTCGGCCGACAATTCCTCGCCGAGCCTGCACCGCCGCGGCCTGAAATTCTATTTCCGCGCAGCGCCGCATGACGAGATGTTCTCGACCGCGATGTTCGACTTCTTCGACGCGATGAAGAAGAAGGGCACGAAGATCAATACATTGTCGCTGTTCCACGAGGACACGATCTTCGGCACCGACTCCGGCAACGCGCAGGCCAAGCTCGCAGGCGAGCGTGGCTACAAGATCGCTGCCGACATCAAGTACCGCGCCAACTCGCCGTCGCTGTCGGCCGAAGTGCAGCAGCTCAAGGCGGCCAACGCCGATGTGCTGATGCCCTCGAGCTACACCACCGACGGCATCCTCCTGGTCAAGACCATGGCCGAGCTCGGCTACAAGCCGAACGCGATCGTCGCGCAGGACGCCGGCTTCTCCGAGAAGGCGCTGTATGATGCGGTCGGCGACAAGCTCGAAGGCGTGATCTCGCGCGGCAGCTTCTCGCTCGATCTCGCCGCCAAGCGGCCGATGGTCGGCAAGATCAACGCGATGTACAAGGAGCGCTCGGGCAAGGACTTCAACGACTACTCGTCGCGCCAGTTCATGGGCCTGATCGTGATGGCGGATGCCATCAACCGCGCCAAGTCCACCGACGGCGAGAAGATCCGCGAGGCGCTGGTCGCGACCGACATGCCCGGCGAGACGACCATCATGCCATGGAAGCGCGTGAAGTTCGACGACATGGGCCAGAACAACGACGCCGATCCGGTGCTGCTGCAATATATCGGCGGCAAGTTCGTCACGATCTTCCCGCCACAGGCGGCGGTCGCCGAAGCCGTGTGGCCGATGAAGTAAGCGGCGCGGGCGGGGGGAAGAACCATCGTGATCTTGGACTCGATGATAACTGCACGTTCCGTCATTGCGAGCGAAGCGAAGCAATCCATCTCGCCACGAGATCGAACAGTGGATTGCTTCGTCGCTTCGCTCCTCGCAATGACGAATGGCGAGGTCGGTGCGGAGGAACAGCGGTGACGGCCGAGACCATTATCCAGAGCCTGGCGAGCGGCCTCCTGATGGGGCTGCTCTACGGGCTGATCGCCGTCGGGCTGGCGCTGATCTTCGGTCTGATGGACGTCGTGAACTTCGCCCATGGCGAGTTCCTGATGATCGCGATGTACGCGACCTTCTTCCTGTTCGCGTTCTTCGCGATCGACCCGCTTTTGTCGGCGCCGCTGGTAGCGGCGGCGCTGTTCGTGTTCGGGGCGATAGTCTATCTATTGATCGTGCGCTTTGCCGTGCGCGCCAAGGCCAACGCCGGCATGGTGCAGATCTTCTCGACCTTCGGCCTTGCGATCGTGATGCGCGGACTGGCGCAGTTCTTCTTCACGCCGGACTATCGCAGCGTCACCAATTCCTGGCTCGGCGGGAAAACCATCTCGATCGGCGGCATCTTCCTGCCGGAGCCGCAGCTCGTCGGCGCGCTGGTGTCGATCGCGGCCTTCGCGGGGCTCTACTTCTTCATCCATCGTACCGATTTCGGCCGCGCGCTGGAAGCAACGCGAGAGGACGCCGGTGCCGTGGCACTGGTTGGCATCGACAAGAACCGGGTGTTCGCGCTCGGCTGGGGGCTGGGCGCGGCGCTCGTCGGTCTCGCCGGCGCCATCATGGCAATCTTCTTCTATGTCTACCCGGATGTCGGCGCTTCCTTCGCGCTGATCGCCTATGTCACCGTAGCGCTCGGCGGTTTCGGCAGCGTGTTCGGCGCTTTCGCCGGCGGCATCATCGTGGGCCTCGTCGAGGCGACTACCGCGCTGATCCTGCCGCCGTCGCTGAAATCGGTCGGCATCTACGCGGTCTATCTGCTTGTCGTCTTCGTTCGCCCGCGCGGCCTGTTCGGGTCGATGTGATGGACAAGGATTTTGCCAAGCGCCGCCGCCGCGAGTTGATCATCGCTTTTTGCCTTGCGGTCATCGCCGCGCTGGTGCCGCTGTTCGTGAAGGACGTTTACGTTCAGAACGTCATGGTGCTGACGCTGATGTATGCGGCGCTGTCGCAGAGCTGGAACATCCTGTCCGGCTATTGCGGGCAGATCTCGCTCGGCCACGCGCTCTATTTCGGGCTCGGCGCCTATACGACCGCGATCCTGTTCACCAAGTTCGGCGTGCTGCCCTGGTTCGGCATGCTGGCGGGCGGCGCACTCTCGGCGCTGATCGCGATGGCGCTCGGCTATCCATGCTTCCGCCTGCGCGGGCACTATTTCGTCATCGCCACCATCGTGATTGCCGAGATCGGACTGCTCCTGATCCAGAATTGGGATTGGGCCGGAGCGGCGCTCGGCATCGATATCCCGGTGCGCGGCGATAGCTGGCTGAAATTCCAGTTCACGCGCAGCAAGCTGCCCTATTTCTATTTCGCACTCGCACTCGCCTGCGTCGCCTGGTTCGTCACCTGGTGGCTGGAGGATTCCAAATGGGGCTATTGGTGGCGCGCGGTGAAGGACAATCCGGACGCCGCCGAAAGCCTTGGTGTTGTCGTGTTCAATTCCAAGATGGGGGCGGCTGCGGTGTCGGCGTTCCTGGTCGCGGTCGGCGGCAGCTTCTATGCGCAGTTCGTATCCTATATCGATCCTGAAAGCGTGATGGGCTTCCAGTTCTCGCTCCTGATGGCGCTGCCCGCGGTGCTCGGCGGCATCGGCACGCTGTGGGGACCGATGCTTGGCGCCGTGATCCTGATCCCGCTGACCGAACTGACCCGTTCCTTCATCGGCGGTTCGGGACGTGGCGTCGACCTGATCGTCTACGGCACGCTGATCGTGCTGATCTCGCTCGCGCTGCCGAGAGGGCTGGTGAGCCTGTTCGCACGGCCCAAGTTCTTCTGGCGCAAGGCGGCCGTGCGATGACGGCGCTCCTGGAAACCCGCGGGGTGTGGCAGCGGTTCGGCGGCCTCGTCGCCAACAGCGACGTCTCGATCTCGGTCGGCCGCGGCGAGATCGTCGGGCTGATCGGCCCGAACGGCGCCGGCAAGTCGACCCTGTTCAACCTGATCGCCGGCGTACTGCCGCCAACCCAAGGCTCGATCTGGTTCGACGGCGAGGACGTCACAAGGTTGCCGGCGGCGGAACGCTGCCAGCGCGGCATCGGACGCACCTTCCAGGTCGTGAAAAGTTTCGAGACCATGACCGTGATCGACAACGTCATCGTTGGCGCGCTGATCCGAAACACCGTGATGCGCGTAGCCCGCCGCAAGGCGTATGAGGTGCTGGAATTTTGCGGGCTCGCCGCGCGCGCCAACGTGCTCGCGAGCGATCTGGTGCCGTCCGAAAAGCGGCGGCTCGAAGTGGCGCGCGCGCTCGCGACCGAGCCGAAGCTGCTGCTGCTCGATGAAGTCTTGACCGGCCTGACGCCGGTGGAAGCCAAGACCGGCGTCGAACTGGTGCGCAAGGTGCGCGCCACCGGCGTCACGGTGCTGATGGTCGAGCACGTCATGGAGATCGTGATGCCGCTGGTCGACCGCGCCATCGTGCTCGACCTCGGCAAGGTGCTGGTCGAGGGCAAGCCGTCGGAGGTCGTCCGCGATCCGAAGGTCATCACCGCCTATCTTGGGGATCGTCATGCTGTCGGTGCATGAAGTCACCACCGCCTATCAGGGGCTGGTCGCGATCTCCGCGGTCTCGATCGAGGTCGCCAAGGGCGAGATCGTCTGCGTCGCCGGCGCCAATGGGGCCGGCAAGTCGACGCTGCTGAAATCCATCGCCGGCGCCGAGCGGCCGCGTTCCGGCACCGTCACCTTCGACGGGGCGCGGATCGACGGCAAGCCGCAACATATCATCACCGCCGCCGGCATCGCCTACGTACCGGAGAACCGCCGCTTGTTTCCGCGCCTCTCGGTGCGCGACAATCTCCGCCTCGGCAGCTACCTCTACCGTGGCGAAGCCAACCGCGACGAGCCGCTGGACCTCGTGTTCAAATTGTTCCCGCGGCTCTCGGAGCGGCTGGAGCAGCGCGCCGAAACGCTGTCCGGCGGCGAGCAGCAGATGCTCGCGATCGGCCGCGCGCTGATGACCCGCCCGCGGCTATTGATGCTGGACGAGCCGTCGCAGGGCATCATGCCAAAGCTGGTCGACGAGATCTTCCAGGCGGTGAAGCGCATCCGCGACGCCGGCATGACCGTGTTGATCGTCGAGCAGCGCATGGCCGAGTGCCTGGAGATCGCCGACCGCGCCTACATCCTGCAGACCGGCCGCGTGCTCATGCAGGGACCGGCGGCGGAGATCAGCACCAATCCCGACGTGCGCAAGGCGTATCTGGGGCTGTGATCTCTGGGATACTTCCACGCATATCGACCTCATCCTGAGGAGCGGCGTCTTCGCCGCGTCTCGAAGGATGGGCCGCGAGCGCTTGTGGCCCATCCTTCGAGACGCCGCGCAAAGCGCGGCTCCTCAGGATGAGGTCGGTGTGTGTGGCGAATGCGCCGGCAGCGTCAATCCGAACACCTTCGTCAAATCCGCCACCTGCTCCGGCGAGAGATAGCGCGGGTTCAGTCCGCGCAGCAGCAGGTAGAGCTTCGCGGTCTCCTCCAGTTCCTCCGTCGCGAACACGGCGGCTTCCAGCGTATCGCCTGACACCACCGGCCCGTGATTGGCGAGCAGCACCGACGAATACTTGCCCGCCAGTCCCTTGATCGCGTCGGCCACCGCGGGATCGCCGGGACGATAATAGGGCACCAGCGCAGTCTGGCCGCATTTCATCACATAATAGGCTGTCAACGGCGGCAGCGCGGCGCGCGGGTCGATCTCGGGCAGCATCGAGAGCGCCACCGAATGGGTCGAATGCAGATGCACCACGGCGCGCGCCGCGCCGCGGGTCTGGTAGAGCGCGGTGTGCAGCGGCACCTCCTTGGTCGGCGCATCGCCCGAGACCAGCCGTCCATCGGCATCGAGCCGCGACATCCTGGCGGGATCGAGGAAACCGAGCGAGGCATTGGTCGGCGTCACCAGCCAGCCGCCATCGTCTAACCTCACACTGATATTGCCCGAAGAACCCGGCGTCAGCCCGCGTTCGAACAGCGAGCGGCCGAAGCGGCAGATGTCCTCACGGAGCTTTGTTTCGCTCATGGCAGCCATACCCGTTTCCCGCCTTGTCTCACGCTTTGGCACGGCGGCCAAGCCGTGATACGCAGGGGCAACACTCCTAAGAAACACGTGAGGGACCGCCGTATGCCAGAATCGACCAAACCGCGCGTTGCCGTGATCGGGCTCGGCTCGATGGGATTCGGCATGGCGACCTCGCTGCTGCGTGCGGGTTTTGAGGTGACCGGCTGCGACGTGTCGGCCGACAGCGTCGCGCGGTTCGTCCAGGGCGGCGGCAAGGGCGCCAGGACGCCGAAGGAAGCCGCCGCCGGCGCCGACATCGTGGTCAGCGTCGTCGTCAACGCCGCCCAGACCGAAACGATCCTGTTTGGCGAAAATGGCGTGGCCGACACGCTGCCGAAAGGATCCGTGTTCGTCTCCTCCGCGACCATGGACCCCGACGTGGCGCGGCGATTGGCAAGAGAGCTTGAGGCGACCGGACGGCATTATCTCGATGCCCCGATCTCCGGCGGCGCCCAGCGCGCGGCTCAGGGCGAACTCACCATCCTTGCTTCCGGCAGCGCAGCGGCTTTTGCAAAAGCCCGTCCCGCGCTCGATGCGATGGCGGCCAAGCTCTACGAACTCGGCGATGCGGCCGGGCAGGGCGCCGCGTTCAAGATGATCAACCAGCTCCTGGCCGGCGTGCACATCGCCGCCGCCTCCGAGGCGATTGCGTTTGCGGCGAAACAGGGCCTCGACATCCGCAAGGTCTATGAGGTGATCACCGCCTCCGCCGGCAATTCCTGGATGTTCGAGAACCGGATGCCGCATGTGCTCGACGGCGACTACACGCCGCGCAGCGCGGTGGAGATTTTCGTCAAGGATCTCGGCATTATCCAGGATATGGCGCGAAATGCGAAATTCCCGGTGCCGATCTCGGCCGCAGCGCTGCAGATGTTCCTGATGACGGCCGCCGCCGGCATGGGGCGCGATGACGACGCCTCCGTGGCGCGGATGTACGCCCGCGTCACCGGCACCAAGCTGCCCGGCGAACACAACTAAAAGGACGCGCGATGCCCCGCTTTGCCGCCAATCTCACGATGATGTTCAACGAGGTCCCGTTCCTCGACCGTTTCCAGGTCGCGGCGAAAGCCGGCTTCACCGCGGTGGAGTTCCTGTTTCCCTATGACCATCCGGCCAAGGAGATCGGCGAACGGCTGCGCCAAAACGGCCTGACGCAGGCGCTGTTCAATCTGCCGCCGGGCGATTGGGCGGCCGGAGAGAAAGGTTTCGCGGCGCTGCCGGAGCGGTTTGACGATCTGAAGGCGAGCCTTGCCACCACCGCGCTGCCCTATGCGGAGACGACCGGCGTCAAGCGCGTGCACCTGATGGCGGGGATCGCTGAGAGGACCGACAGCAGGGCGGTCGAGGCGTTTTACAAATCCGTCACATGGGCCGCCGGGTTCTTCGCGCCGCACGGCCTCGACGTCGTGATCGAGCCGATCAATCCGCGCAACGTGCCCGGCTATTTCCTCAATGATTTCGCCTTCGCGCGCGACCTGATCAACGAATTGAAGATCCCGAACCTGAAGCTGCAGTTCGACATCTATCACTGCCAGATCATTCATGGCGACGTCACGATGCGGCTGCGCGAGATGATGCCGATCACGGGCCATGTCCAGATCGCCAGCATTCCCTCGCGCAACGAGCCCGACGGCGAGGAGCTGAACTATCCGTTCCTGTTCGACGAGCTCGACCGGCTCGGCTATGCCGGCTTCGTCGGCTGTGAATATAATCCGCGCGGCAGGACCACCGATGGCCTCGGCTGGTTCAAGCCTTATGCCGGAGCAAAAGCATGACTTTGGCGCTGGGCTGCATCGCCGACGACTACACCGGCGCCTCCGATCTCGCCAACACGCTGACCCGCGCCGGCCTGCGCACCGTGCAGACGATCGGCGTGCCCTCGGACGATCTCGCTCTGCCCGAGGTCGACGCGGTGGTGGTCTCGCTGAAGAGCCGCACGATCGAGGCGAGCCAGGCGGTCACCCGTTCGCGTGCGGCGGAGAAATGGCTGCGCGGCCGCGGCGCCTCGCATGTCCTGTTCAAGGTCTGCTCGACCTTCGATTCCACCGACGCCGGCAATATCGGTCCGGTGATGGATGCGCTGCGCGAGGATTCCGGCGACAACATCGTGCTGGTCACGCCGGCATTCCCGGAGACCGGCCGCACCGTCTACCAGGGCAATCTCTTCGTCGGCTCGGTGCCGCTGAACGAAAGCCCGCTCAAGGACCATCCGCTCAACCCGATGCATGACTCGAACCTGGTGCGGGTGCTGGCGCGCCAGAGCAGGACCAAGGTCGCCCTGGTCGACCTTGCGACCGTTGCGCGTGGCCCGGACGCCGTTCGCGCGCGCCTTGCCGATCTCGCCGCTGGCGGGTTTGGCGCCGCCATCATCGATGCCGTGTTCGACGGCGATCTCGGCACGATCGGCACGGTGGCGCTGGACCATCGCGTTTCGGTCGGCGCCTCCGGAATCGGGCTCGGACTCGCCCGGGCGCTGGTTGGCTCGGGCAAGGTCAGGCCGGAGGCCGCGAGCGCCACGGCCGAGGCGCCGGTCGGCGGACCTGCCGCTTGTCTCGCCGGAAGCTGCTCGCAGGCGACGCTGCAGCAGATCGCCAACGCCGAGCGCAGCATGGCCGTGCTGCATCTCGACCCCGAGCGGATCGTGACCGGCAAGGACGAAGTCCGCCGCGCGCTCGCCTGGGCGCGCGACCGGATCGGCGAAGGCCCGGTGCTGATCGCCAGCAGCGCCACGCCTGGTGAGGTCGCAGCTCTGCAGTCTCGTCATGGCCGTGATGCAGCAGGACATGCCATCGAGCAGGCGATGGCCGACATCGCGGAAGGCCTCGTCGAAGACGGCGTGCGTCGATTGGTGGTCGCGGGCGGCGAGACGTCAGGTGCCGTGGTCGATCGCTTGCGAATTCCAGGCTTCCTCGTCGGCGCGGAGATCGCCGCAGGCGTGCCGGTGCTGCGCGCGGTCGGCGCGAACAAAGGCGAGATGCTGCTTGCCCTGAAATCGGGCAATTTCGGCGGCCCGCAGTTTTTCTCCGACGCGCTGTTGCTGATGCGCTGATCGCATCGCTCCGTTCATCTGTTAGTGACGTCTTTTGCCTACCGTAACTTTACGGAGGGGCAAATTAACGCGACCTCAGAACGTTGCGCGGTTTGATTGCCGACACGGCATCCTTCGATTCGGTCAACCCAAAGCACTTTGCATCACCTGGCGTGCCCGACACGCCCAAGCCAAGAGATTCCCCGACATGTTCGCCAAGTATTCGATCCCGCGCCAAGATCATCACCGTGGTCGCGCTTCTGCTCGTCGCCATGACGGGGATGGGGCTGCTCGCGGTACGCAACATGCGGGCAATCAATGCCAATACAGTCGACATCACGACCAACTGGCTGCCGAGCGTGCGCGTGCTCGGCGACCTCCGCGCCGGTGTCATTACCTACCGCAACGTGATCCGCGAGCATATGCTGGCGGAAACGCTCGAGGAGAAGCTGGCAGCAGAGAAGACCCTGGTCACGGTTGTCGAGACCAACACCAAGGCCCGCAAGACCTATGAGCCCATGATCACCTCCCCCGAGGAGCGGGCGATCTACAACAAGTGGGCTGAGACCTGGGACCGGTACAAGAAGGGCACCGAAGAGGTGATGGCCTTGTCGCGCAGGGATGCCGGCAAGATCCCGCATGATGCCCATGAGCTGAACAGCAAGACCGTGAACAAGATCGGGCTCGAGGCCGACGAGCTTCTCCGCAAGGACATCGAGCTCAACAACGGTGGGGCGCCGACAAGGCCGCGCAGGATGCTGCCGCCAACTTCTCCTCCGCTTTCGCGATGCTCGCCTTCATCCTGTTGGCTGCGGTGCTGGCTGGCGCCGTCGTCAGTTTCCTGCTGATCCGTGACGTCTCGGCCGGCATTGCCTCGATCGTCAAGCCGATGCAGGCGCTAGGTCAGGGCGACCTGACTGCGGAGGTCCCGCACCAGGGCGAGAAGACCGAAATCGGCGCGATGGCCGATACGCTCCAGGTGTTCAAGGAAGCGCTGATCGCCAAGAAGGCCGCCGACGAAGCGGCCGCTGCCGATGCGGAAGCCAAGATCGAGCGTGGCCGCCGCGTCGACGCCATCACGAGCAATTTCGAGACCATGATCGGCGAGATCGTCCAGACCGTCTCTTCCGCCTCGACCCAGCTCGAAGCTGCGGCCGGCACGCTCTCCTCGACCGCCACGCGCTCGCAGGAATTGACCACCGCGGTCGCCTCCGCCTCGGAAGAGGCCTCCACCAATGTGCAGTCGGTGGCTTCGGCGACCGAGGAGCTGTCATCCTCCGTCACCGAGATCAGCCGCCAGGTCCAGGAATCGGCGCGGATGGCGAGCGACGCCGTCGGCCAGGCCCGCAGCACCAACGACCGCGTCAGCGAGCTCTCGAAGGCAGCCGGGCGGATCGGCGACGTCGTCGAGCTCATCAACACGATCGCGGGCCAGACTAACCTGCTTGCGCTGAACGCGACCATCGAGGCGGCGCGCGCCGGCGAGGCCGGCCGTGGGTTTGCGGTCGTCGCTTCTGAGGTGAAGGCGCTGGCCGAGCAGACCGCGAAAGCCACCGGCGAGATCGGCCAGCAGATCACCGGCATCCAGGCCGCTACCCAGGACTCGGTGAATGCGATCAAGGAGATCAGCAGCACTATCGAACGGCTCTCGGAGATCTCCTCGACCATCGCCGCGGCGGTGGAAGAGCAGGGCGCTGCCACGCAGGAAATCTCGCGCAATGTCCAGCAGGCTGCCCAGGGCACCCACCAGGTCTCGGCCAACATTACCGATGTGCAACGTGGCGCCACCGAGACCGGCTCGGCTTCCACGCAGGTGCTGTCGGCCGCGAAGGCGTTGTCCGGCGACAGCAGCCGCCTCAAGGTCGAGGTCAGCAAGTTCCTGGAGTCCGTCCGGGCGGCATAAGGGTCGCTGAGCTCAACGAGAGCCTGCGCCGCGCGTTGACACCACGCTGTAGGACGAAACGAACGGGCGCTTTTTCGTGCGCGTGAAGCGTTCTGTTCTAATCTATCGCGATTGGAAGAAAATGCGGCCGCGACTTGGTCCCGATCGATCACGTATGTCGAGGATGTGAACGCGGATTTCTCACCCAAAGTTGGCTTTTCGCGCTTTTTTGGGTAAATCGGCGAACGAATTGGGTGCAGGGGCGCCAATCCGTTTATTTCACGGGTTCCGGGGAATAACTCGTCAATGATTGCACTGGTCCGTATTGCGCTGAGCCGGCCGTATACTTTCGTCGTGCTCGCGCTGCTTCTCTTGATTGTCGGACCGCTCGCCGCCCTACGCACGCCGACCGATATCTTCCCCGACATCCGGATTCCCGTGATCGGGGTGGTGTGGCAGTACACCGGCCTGCCGCCGGACCAGATGGCGGGGCGCATCACCACGCCATTCCAGCGCGCGCTGACCACGACCGTCAACGATATCGAGCATATCGTCGCCAATTCCTATAACGGCTTCGGCATCATCAAGATCTTCTTCCAGCCGAATGTCGACATCCGCACCGCCAACGCCCAGGTCACGGCGATCTCGCAGACGCTTCTGAAGCAGATGCCGCCGGGCGCAACACCGCCTTTGATCCTGAACTACAGCGCGTCCACGGTGCCCATCATCCAGGTCGCGCTATCAGGTGAGGGGCTGACCGAGCAGAATCTCGCCGATATCGGCATCAACCAGCTCCGTACGCCGCTCGTCACCGTGCCTGGTGCCGCCATACCTTATCCGTTCGGCGGCAAGCAGCGTCAGGTGCAGATCGATCTCAATTCCACCGCGCTGCAGGCGCGCGGCCTGTCGGGACAGGACGTCGCCAATGCGCTCGCTGCACAAAATCTGATCACGCCGGTTGGCACGCAGAAGATCGGTCAGTTCGAATACAACATCCAGCTCAACAACTCGCCGCTGCGGATGGAGGATCTCGGCAATCTGCCGATCAAGACCGTCAACGGCGCCATGGTCTATGTGCGGGATGTCGCCACCGTGCGCGACGGCAACCCGCCGCAGACCAATATCGTCCATGTCGACGGCAACCGCTCGGTGCTGATGATGGTGCTGAAGGCCGGCGCGATCTCGACGCTCGATATCATCGCGGGCATCAAGCAGAAGGTGATCGACGTCAAGGACCAGCTTCCGGACGCGCTGAAGATCGGTTTCATCGGTGACCAGTCGGTATTCGTCCGCGGCGCCATCACCGGCGTCGCCTTCGAGGGCGTGATCGCCGCATTGCTCACCAGCGTGATGATCCTCTTGTTCCTCGGGAGCTGGCGCTCGACGATCATCATCGCGGTCTCGATCCCGCTCTCGGTGCTCGGCGCCATCATCATGCTGTCGGCGATCGGTGAGACCCTCAACATCATGACGCTTGGCGGATTGGCACTCGCGGTCGGCATCCTCGTCGATGACGCCACCGTGACGATCGAGAACATCAACTACCACCTTGAGCAGGGCAAGCCGGTCGAGCAGTCCATTCTCGACGGCGCCAACCAGATCGTCACGCCCGCCTTCGTGTCGCTACTCTGCATCTGCATCGTGTTCGTGCCGATGTTCTTCCTGACCGGCGTTGCGCGCTTCCTGTTCGTGCCGATGGCCGAGGCGGTGATGTTCGCGATGATCTGGTCGTTCATCCTGTCGCGCACGCTGGTGCCGACGATGGCGAAATACCTGCTGCAGCCGCATGTGCATCACGAGGATGGGTTGCCGCCGACGCGCAATCCGTTCAAGCTGTTCCAGCGCGGCTTCGAGGCGCGGTTCGAGCGTATCCGGCGCGGCTATCGCGACCTCCTGGCGATGGCGCTCGGACACCGCGCCGTCTTCGTCACGGGATTCCTCGGCTTCGTCGTCGCGTCGTTGCTGCTGGTGCCGTTCCTGGGGCGCAACTTCTTTCCGTCGGTCGACGCCGGCAACATCCTGATGCACGTCCGCACCCAGGTCGGCACCCGCGTCGAGGAGACCGCCAACCAGCTCGCCGAGGTGCAGAAGGCGATCCGCAAGATCATCCCGCCCGAGGAGATCGAGACGCTGGCCGACAACATCGGCATGCCGATCTCCGGCATCAACATGACCTATAACAACACCGGTGTGATCGGCCCGCAGGATGGCGACATCCAGGTCAAGCTGAAGGAAGGCCACAAACCGACCGAGCAATATGTCCAGGCTTTGCGCGAGCAATTGCCGCGGATGTTCCCCGGCATCAGCTTTGCGTTCCTGCCGGCCGATATCGTCAGCCAGATCCTGAATTTCGGCGCGCCGGCGCCGATCGACCTGCAGATCCGCGGCGCCAATCTCGACGCCAATTTCGCCTACGCCAACAAGCTGCTGAGCCGGATCCGCCGCATTCCCGGCATTGCGGACGCGCGCATCCAGCAGTCGCCGAACAGCCCGACCTTCAACATCGATGTCGACCGTACCCGCGCGCAATATGTCGGGCTGACCGAGCGCGATGTCACCAACAGCCTTGTCGTCAATCTCGCCGGCAGCTCGCAGGTCGCGCCGACCTATTATCTCAATCCCGATAACGGCGTGTCCTATTCGATCGTGATGCAGACGCCGCAATACCAGATCGACTCGCTGAGTGCGCTGCAGACGCTTCCGATCACCGCGAGCAACAACCCGCAGTCGCCCATCCTTGGCGGCATCGCCGACATCACGCGCTCGACCTCGAGCGCGGTCGTTTCCCAATACGACATCCAGTCCATGGTGCAGATCTACGCCACGCCGCAGGGCCGCGACCTCGGCGCGGTCGCTGCCGATGTGCGGGCGCTGATTGCCGAGACCGCAAAGGACGTACCGAAGGGAAGCTCGGTGGTGCTGCTCGGCCAGGTGCAGACCATGAACAGCGCATTCTCCGGCCTGCTGTTCGGTCTGCTCGGTGCCGTCGTGCTGATCTATCTCTTGATCGTCGTGAACTTCCAGTCCTGGTCCGATCCCTTTGTGATCATCACGGCGCTGCCGGCGGCGCTTGCCGGCATCGTCTGGATGCTGTTCACCACGGAGACCACGCTGTCGGTGCCGGCGCTGACCGGCGCGATCATGTGCATGGGCGTCGCCACCGCCAACAGCGTGCTCGTCATCAGCTTCGCCCGTGAGCGATACGAGCAGAGTGGTGATCCCATCGCCGCCGCGCTCGAGGCCGGTTTCGTGCGCTTCCGCCCGGTGCTGATGACGGCGCTTGCCATGATCATCGGCATGGCGCCGATGGCGCTGGGACTGGGCGAAGGCGGCGAGCAGAACGCGCCGCTCGGGCGCGCCGTGATCGGTGGTCTGATCTTTGCAACGTTCGCCACGCTGATGTTTGTTCCCGTCGTCTTTAGTATGGTACACAAGAAACAAGGCGCCAGCGCCGCCGCCGCACCGGAGATGTCGCATGCCCACTGACCAACGCCCGCCGGTCTCGCGCTGGAAGCTGGGCATTTTCGGGCTTGTGGCCGGCGTCGGACTGGTTCTCGTCGTCGTCACCGGCATCCGCGCCCGCGAGGAGCAGGGCACCAAGCTCAAGGAATGGACCGATAATCAGGCCATTCCGAGCGTCGCGGTGGCGCCGCCCAGCGCCAAGGTGCTCAACCCGACCATCGACTTGCCGGGCCGGCTGGAAGCGTATTATCGCGCGCCGATCTTCGCGCGCGTATCGGGTTACCTGAAGAGCTGGAGTGTCGATATCGGCGCGCGCGTGAAGGCCGGGCAGGTGATCGCCGAGATCGAGGCGCCCGACCTCGACCAGCAATTGCTGCAAGCACGCGCCGATCTTGCAAGCCAGCAGGCCAGCGCCAAACTGTCGGAAGCGACACTGACCCGGCGCAGGTCGCTGCTCGCCTCCAACTTCGTCTCGATGCAGGAGATCGACGAGCGCACTGCCGACCTCTCCAACAAGAAGGCGGCCGTCAATTCCGGCCAGGCCAATGTCGAGCGGCTGGAAGCGCTGGCCGGCTACAAGAAGATCACCGCGCCCTTCGACGGCGTCGTCACCGAACGCAACACCGATGTCGGCGCGCTGATCAACGCCGGCGGCGGTGCGGGGCCGGCGATGTTCATTGTCTCCGACATCTCCAAGCTGCGCGTCTATGTGAACGTGCCGCAGAACTTCGTGCCGTCGATCAAGATGGGCGCCAAGGCCGTCATCACGCTGCCGGAATATCCGAACCGCACTTTCACGGCGACCGTGGAAACCTCTTCGCAGGCGGTCGATGTCAGCTCGGGAACGACGCGCATGCAGCTCGCGCTGGACAATTCCAGCGGTGAATTGATGCCCGGCGGCTATGCCAATGTGAAGCTGACGTTGCAGCGCGACACCATTCCGCTGCACATCCCCGCCAGCGCGCTGATCTTCGACGGCAACGGCCTGCGCGTTGCGACCGTCGGTCCCGATGACAAGATCCTGTTCAAGAAGGTGACGATTGCGCGCGACCTCGGCAAGGAGATCGAGATCGGCTCCGGCCTCACTGGCGACGACCGCATCATCATCGCCCCGCCGGATGGCATCAACGACGGCGACCAGGTCCGCGTGGTCGGTGGCGGCGCCAAGAAGCCGACCACCGCCTCCGAGAAGCAGGACGTGAAGGGGTAGCGTCTCTCTTCGTAGGGTGGGCAAAGCGAAGCGTGCCCACCTTCGCGAGCGGAGTGCGGATGGTGGGCACGGCGCGAAGAGCGCCTTTGCCCACCCTACGAATTCGGTGACTTACATCACCCGCCACTCCGGTACGCCGTCACCCGCCATGACGATGTCGCCCGTGGTGCCGACCGGCGTGCGGTCCATGCTCAAGAGATGCGTCAATGTCTTCGCATCGTTTGCGGGTACGCGGCCGAGCGTGCGGCGGTCGTCTTCGGTGCGCAGCATGACGACGCCATGCTCGACCTCGCCATTGCCGCGGTAGATCACGGTGAAGCTTTCGACCTTGCCCTTGCCGCTGGCCTCGGCGACGAACTCGGGCACCTTGCGGCGGTTGCGGTCGGCCTCGGCTTGTACACTGGTATCCTGCTTGAGCGCCTCCTTCGGTGCCTCGCGCGACAGCACCAGGCCATGATGCTTGGTGACGAAACCGCCCTGGCCGTAGAGCAGGCCGAGCTTCGCGCCGTCGCGCAGCTTGCGCACCATCGCGCAAGCCGCGTGCGTCATGTAGGTATTGAGCGGCGCGCCGAAGAAGGTGAGCCCGCCGGTCACCGTCGGCTGCACGTCGAGGCCAAGGCCTAGCGTGCGGCGCGCCATCTTGGGCACACAGGGGAAGCAGCTATAGAGCTCGATCGCATCGAACTTTCTGCCGTTGCCTTCGGCCAGGTCCATCACCGCCTTGAGCACCGCGGTCTGCGGATGGCTCTCGAAGAACTGGTCGCGCACAAGATAGTCGCGCGGCTCCTCCGCCGACGCACCGCCGAGCGGATAGACCAGCCGGTTTTCGGGAATGCCGGCCGCGCGCGCCTTGGCGAGGCTGGTGAGCAGCAGCGCGCCGCCCATGTTCACGGTCGGATTGGCAACCATCAGCTTGGTGTAGGGCCAGGCGATCAGCCGGTTCTCCGGCGTCGGCGTGGTGATTTCCTCCGGCGTGAAACGCTTCTTCAGCCACGAATTCGGGTTCGAAGCCGCGACGCTGGAATAGGTCGACCATAGCTCGCCGGACTCGGCCAACGCCTCGCGTGGCGTCTGGCCCCAATGCGCTGACGTAGCGGATTCATAAAGCGGATAAACCGTGATCGGCCTGAACACCCCGAGCTTCACCGCCAGCGGCTTCTGGAACGCCGCGCCGCGCTTCGGCTCCTCGACGTCATGCGCAAAGGGTGTCCAGGGCAGGGCGATGCCGCCGCGATCCGCCTTGGTCGCGGTCGACTGCGCCTCGGCGCCGCAGACCGCCGCCACGCTGCATTCGCCGCGCGCGATCCGCTGCGCCGCCTCGTGCAGATAACGGATCGGGCTCTCGCCACCGACCGGACCGTAATAGAGATGCGCCGGCTTGATGCCGAGCCGTTCAGCGAGCAGCTTCTCCGGGTCGCGATAGCGCCAGCTCAGGAAGTTGACGACGTCGAGCGACTGGACGTCACCGAGCAGCTTGGCTCCGCTGTCGGCTTCCGCGCGTCTTAGCGCTTCTTCAAGCAGCGCCAGCGGCTCGAGGCCGGCGGCGATGTCCTTGGGACGATCGACGATCTCACCGACGCCGACGATGACGGGAATGCGGTCTTCGGGGATAGTTCTGTTGGTCATCGTTCTTGTTTTTCACCTTCTCGACTAGGCCAGACCCTCATCCTGAGGAGCGCGGAACGCGCGTCTCGAAGGATGAGGCCACAGACGGGGCCTCATGGTTCGAGACGGCGCTGCGCGCCTCCTCACCATGAGGGGTGAGAGCGTTCCGCTTTACGAGCAATATCACTCCGCTACCAGCGCATTCATGTGTTCCACCGCCTCGATAAAATCTTCCTTGAATTCCTGTACCACAGCACCCGCCGACTTCACGCTGTCGATCAAGCCGACGCCCTGGCCGACGAAGTAGCTCACAAGGTCGCGCGCCTTCTCGTTGCCGGCGGCCGCGGAGCGGTCGATCGAATTAAAGGCGTCGCGGCTGATGATGCTCTGCAGCGGCATCGGCAGCGCGCCGGGGCTGTCGGGTGAGCGGTCCCAGGCGTCGGTCCAGACCGAGCGGAGCTGCCGCGCCGGCTTGCCGGTGCGTCCCTTCGAGCGCACCGCGTCGCGCGAGGATGCCGCGATCATCTTCTCGCGAAAGATTTCCGTGGTCTCGGATTCCACGGTGGCGAGCCACACCGAGCCGGTCCAGGCGCCGGCGGCGCCCATCGCCATTGCGGCGGCCATCTGGCGTCCGGTCATGATGCCGCCCGCGGCCAGTACCGGCACGTCGCGGATCGGCTTGATCGCCTTGATGACCTCCGGCACCAGCACCATGGTCGAGACCTCGCCGCAATGGCCGCCGGCCTCGGTGCCCTGCACGACGAGGATGTCGACACCGGCTGCGACCTGGCGCAGCGCGTGCTCCTTGGCGCCGACCAGGGCTGCGACCGGCACGCCGTGCTTGCGGCCCATGTCGATCATCTCCTTCGGCGGCACGCCCAGCGCGTTCGCGATCAGCCTGATCGGATGCTTGAAGGAGACTTCCAATAGTTCGAGCGCGCGCTGTGCGTCGAACGGCTGCGGCTGGTTGTCGGCGACATTGGTGGTCGTCAGCTCGACATCGTATCTCTTCAGCAGGTTGCGGGTGAAGTCGCGATGCTCGGGCGAGATCCGCTGCTCCAGGCTCTTCCAGGTGACGTTCTTCTCGCCGGCGGTGGAGATGTTCTCGGGGATCAGCACGTCGAGGCCGTAGGGCTTGCCGTCGACGTGGTCGTCGATCCATTTCAGTTCCTGCTCGATGCTTTTAGGCGAATGCGCGGTCGCCCCCAGCACGCCAAATCCGCCGGCGCGGCTGACGGCCGCCACCACGTCGCGGCAGTGGCTGAAGGCAAGCAGGGGAAATTCTATACCCAGCATGTCGCAGATCGGCGATTTCATGGTTGCGTTCTCTCTCCCGGTGGCAGCTTCGCGCTGCTTTTCTTGCTTTGCGATGGCTTGGTGACGCTAGCGTATAAGGGAGCCCGTGCAAAGCCAGCAACAATGACAACCTCATCCCGAGGAGCCGCGCAAGCGGCGTCTCGAGGGATGGGCCACGCGCGAGACCTCGGCCTCATGGTTCGAGACGGCGCTTACGCGCCTCCTCACCATGAGGGGCTAGAGCGGCATTCCGCGAGGCAAAATATGCAACTCCGCTAGCTCGCGCTTTGTCCCTTGCGCTTTGGCGCATCGCGGAGAATGCTGGCCGGCAACGAAAAGAATCTTCAAGGGAGCCCGCGTCCATGTCCGCTTCGTCATCCGCTTCCGCAACTCCCGCCGCGCATTACGATGTCGTCGTGGTCGGCGCCGGCTTCGCCGGCATGTACATGCTGCACCGGTTGCGCGGTCTCGGCTTCTCAGTGCGAGTCTATGAGCAGGGCAGCGGCGTCGGCGGCACCTGGTACTGGAACCGCTATCCCGGGGCGCGCTGCGACGTCGAGAGCATGCAGTATTCCTATTCATTCTCCGAGGAGCTGCAGCAGGATTGGGACTGGAGCGAGCGCTATGCGCCGCAGCCGGAGATTCTGCGCTACGCCAACCATGTCGCCGATCGCTTCAACCTGCGTCCCGACATCCAGTTCGACACCCGCGTCGATGCGGCCGCGTTCGACGAGACCAGCAAGCTCTGGTCGGTGACCACCTCCGAGGGCAAGACCGTCACCGCCAAATTCGTCGTGCTTGCCACCGGCTGCCTGTCGAATGCACGCAAGCCCGACATCGAGGGGCTCGATCGGTTCAAGGGCCACGTCTATCACACCGGCCATTGGCCGCATGATCAGGTGGATTTCACTGGCCTGCGCGTCGGCGTGATCGGCACCGGATCATCTGGGATTCAATCCGTGCCTGTGATAGCCGAGCAGGCGAGTCACCTCACCGTGTTCCAGCGCACCGCGAATTTCTCGATTCCCGCCCGCAATGCCAGGCTGCTGGATGAGGAACGCGCATGGTTTCGCGCGAACTATCCGGAAGTTCGGCGCATCGAGCGCGAAGTGGCGCGCAACGGCATCTATACCGATTTGCCCGATCGTGGCGCCCTCGATGATGGCGACAACGAGCGCCGTGCCAAATACGAGGCGCGCTGGCAGCGCGGCGGACTCACGTTCATGTCGGCCTACAACAATCTCGCGCTCGACAAGGCAGCCAACGATACGGCCGCGGACTTCGTGCGGGAGAAGATCGCGGAGATCGTCAAGGATCCCGAGACTGCAAAACTGTTGCAGCCGAACAGCCACCCGATCGGCTCCAAGCGCATCTGCGTCGACACCGATTATTTCGCGACCTTCAACCGGCCTAATGTGACGCTGGTCGATATCAAGAGCAATCCGATCGTGGAGATCACGGAACATGCCGTGCGCACGACGGCAGGCAAACACGAGCTCGATGCGCTGGTGCTGGCGACCGGCTTCGACGCGATGACGGGATCGGTGGCAAAGATCGACATTCGCGGTCGCGACGGGCTGACGTTGAACGCGAAATGGGCCGAGGGACCACGCACCTATCTCGGCCTGATGAGTGCCGGTTTTCCGAACCTCTTCATCATCACCGGTCCCGGCAGTCCGTCCGTGCTGTCCAACATGATCGTCTCGATCGAGCAGCACGTCGACTGGATCAGCGATTGCCTTGACTACATGCGGGAGCGAGAACTCGACACGATGGAGGCAAGCAGGGAGGCCGAGGACAAATGGGTGGCGCATGTCAACGAGGTTGCCCACACCACGCTCTATCCGCAGGCCAATTCCTGGTACATGGGCGCCAATATTCCCGGCAAGCCGCGGATCTTCATGCCCTATATCGGCGGCGTCGGAGCCTACCGGCAGATCTGCGACGAGGTCGCGGCGAAGGACTATGACGGCTTTGCGATGACGGGCGCAGCGCGGCGGCAGCGGGCGGCTGCGTCCTGAATGCACCCTTGTGGGGTGGGCCAAGGATGCCCACCCTATTCCAATGCACTTATGGATGGCGGGCACGGCGCACGCGCGCCTTTGCCCGCCTTACGCATTCAGCTAATAGTCGCGCCTTCCGCGCTGGAGCCCAACGAATGACCGATGCACCCGCCTATGAGCCGCCGAAAGTCTGGACCTGGAACAAGGAGAATGGCGGCCGCTTCGCGAACATCAACCGCCCGATCGCAGGCCCCACGCATGAGAAGGAACTTCCCGTCGGAAAGCATCCGCTGCAACTTTATTCTCTGGCGACGCCGAACGGCCAGAAAGCCACCATCATGCTGGAAGAGCTGCTCGCGCTCGGCCATTCCGGCGCCGAATATGACGCCTGGCTGATCAGGATCGACGGCGACCAGTTCGGCAGCGGCTTTGTCGCGGTCAATCCGAATTCCAAGATCCCGGCGCTGATGGACCGCAGCGGGCCGGAACCGATCCGCGTGTTCGAGTCCGGCGCGATCCTGGTGCATCTTGCCGAGAAGTTCGGCGCATTCCTGCCGGCCGGCGGCCCGGCTCGCGCCGAATGCCTGTCATGGCTGTTCTGGCAGATGGGCAGCGCGCCCTTCCTTGGCGGAGGCTTTGGCCACTTCTACGCCTATGCGCCGACCAAGATCGAATATGCGATCAACCGCTATGCGATGGAGGTGAAGCGTCAACTCGACGTGCTGGATCGTCGGCTTGCAGACAACGAGTACCTGTCCGGTAGCGAATACACGATCGCCGATATAGCGGTCTGGCCGTGGTATGGCGGGCTGGTGAAAGGCCTGCTCTACGGCGGCGGCGAATTCCTGTCGGTGCAGGACTACAAGAACGTGCAGCGCTGGACCGATCAGATCGCAAAGCGCCCGGCCGTGAAGCGCGGTCGCATCGTCAACCGCATCTCAGGCGATCCCGCGAACCAATTGCACGAGCGTCACGACGCCAGCGATTTCGAGACCAGGACGCAGGACAAGATCGGGGAGGCTGCCCAAACCTAACCCTTCGCGCCCTCGGCCGTTGGAAACACCACCCGATCATCGGTGCGGCAATAGCGGTCGGCGAACATGCGGCCGACCGGGTGGTAGCGCTCCATGTGCACGCGCATGGCCTCGCGGTCCCACAGCTCGTCGCGGATGTAGAAGTGGATGCCTTCACCCATGATCAGCCGGCGGTCGCCGTTGACGTCGATGATCTTCCAGGTCTTGCATTCCATCGCCCATGGCGCATCCGCAAGGCGCGGCACCGCCACTTTACTTGATGGCGCCAGCTTCAGCCCGAGATAATCGGGCTCGCCGACATCAGGCGGAAAGTCGCCGCTGGTCTCGTGCATCGCATGCGCCAGCGGCTCGTCGGTCATGTTGACCACGAACTCGCCGGTGCGCTCGATGTTCACAAGCGTGTCCTTCACCCCGCCGTCCGGGCGCAGATTGACTGCAAACATGCAGAGCGGCGGGTCCTCGCAGAACACGTTGAAGAAGCTGAACGGCGCCGCATTGACCACGCCGGTCGGACCCGTGCTCGTCACCCAGGCGATCGGCCGCGGCAGCACGAAGGATGCCAGCACCTTGTAGCGTTCGCGGGGCTTCAGATCGCTGGCAGCGTATTCCATGGTGGCTTTCCTCGATGAGGTCGTAGACTTGTAGGGTGGGCAAAGCGCAGCGTGCCCACCATTCCGCGCCGAGGGCTTGATGGTGGGCACGGCGCTGGCGCGCCTTTGCCCACCCTCATATGGGGCTTTGTGAGTCAAGGCTCTTGAACCGGTGCGGGTTGGGTTTTTGCAGTGAGAGGGCGGCGCGCGGAGCCATGCGTAGCGCAGCGCGACGACCGGGCCCCGGGCGAGGATTGGCTTCCGAAGATTTCTGCAGCTCACTGCATCACCTCATATCCGGTCGGATCGGCTGATCCGTACCCACATTCCGCATGCTTGCGGCGAGGAAGCCAAGAGGATGAGACCCATCTACAAAGCGGCCTGGTTGGGCCCCTGGGTGGCACGGTCATCATCCATCCTGTACGGGGCGCGCGGCGCGGAGCCGCCTCGCCCTGGTGGCGTGGTCCGGTGCTAGGCCTTCATCACGGCCTGCTCCGGAACAAGGCCGGTGGTGAGATAGCGCCACAGCGCCACGATCAGCTTGCGCGCCAGCGCGACGATGGCGATGCGCTTGGCGCGCTTGCCGGCGTTTTCGGTGCGGGTGCGGAACCAGCGGCTGAGCGCGCTGTCCGGCTGATGGCGCAGCCAGAGCCAGGCCAGTTCGATCGTCTTGTGGCGGGCGCGCCGGTTGCCGGCCTTGCTGATCCCCTGCTCGCGATCGATGCTGCCGCTTTGCCAGGGACTGGGCGCCAATCCGCAATAGCTGGCGACCTCGCGCCGGTTGCGGAAGTCCTTGTAGAACACCTCGTTCACCAGCGTCGCGGCAAACGCCGGGCCGAGCGCCTTGAGCTGCTGCAACTGATCCCGTCGCTTCGCCATCGGCGCCGGCGCCGCGGCGGCTTCCGCCGCGACTTCTGCCGCGACTTCTGTAGCGACTTGGGCCTGCTCCAGCGCCTTGAGCTGGTCGCGCACCAGCATCAGCCGGGCATGCTCGCGCTTCACTTCGGCCAGAAGCTGCGGCGGCAGCGGCTGCCCTTGCCAGTCCCGCTGCTGCTCCAGCCAGGCGAGCCAGGTCCGTCGTCGCAAGGTGCCGGCCGCCATGCCCAACAGGCGCAGCAGCGCCTTGATCCGGTTGGTGTGCCCCGTCTGCTCCTTCACCAGTCGTTCGCGTTCGCGGCTGGCGCGCCGGGCGTCCTCCTCGGCCACGCTCGGCACCCGGACGATCCGCACCACCCGCGGCTCGCCTCGCAAATGAGCCATCAAGGTGCGCAGCAGAAGCTCGCCATCGATCCGGTCTGTCTTCGCCCGCCGCGCCCGTTGCTCCACCGCGATGCTCGCCGGGTCGAAGATGAAGTTGGTGATCCCAGCCGCCGCGAGCAGCCGGTGCAGCCAGAAGCCGTCATAGCCAGCCTCGTAGCAGCTCACCACCCGCGGCGCCGCTCCAAGCTTCGCAGTCGCCCGGGCCTTGACCTGCTCGATCAGCGCCAGCAGCCCGGCGTGATCGCCGCCTTCCAGCTTGTGGCGCGATATCCGGTCCCGATCCGGACTGTGCAGCGTCACCAGCCACGTCTTCTGACTCAGTTCGATCGCAACGAAAATCGTGCCACAATGCCCGGCGGTGGGCGTGTTCTTGGTCAATGCTTGCATCAGACTCTCCGATGGTTCGAGTGTGGAAACCCAAACCTACCGGAAAGGGCGCGCTCACCGCCCCATGGAATCTACGAAGCTACGAATCGCCGCGCCCGTTACGGCATGCTCAGTTCGTGCCGGCCGACCACCATCCAGTGCACCTCGTCCGGGCCGTCGGCGAAGCGGAGGTGGCGGACGTCCTGGTACATCTCGGCCAGCGGCGTCCATTGCGAGATGCCGGTGGCGCCGTGCATCTGGATCGCATGGTCGATGATCTTGCAGGCGCGCTCGGGGATCATGGCCTTGACCATGGAGACCCAGACGCGCGCTTCCTTGTTGCCGAGCACGTCCATCGCCTTTGCTGCCTTCAACACCATCAGCCGCATCGCCTCGATCTCGCAGCGCGCCTGCGCGATGATCTGCAGATTGCCGCCGAGATGGGCGATCTTCTTGCCAAAGGCCTCACGGGTGAGGCCGCGCTGCACCATCATGTCGAGCGCCTTCTCGGCCTTGCCGATGGTGCGCATGCAGTGATGGATGCGGCCCGGCCCCAGGCGAACCTGGGAGATCTCGAAGCCGCGGCCCTCGCCGAGCAGGATGTTGTCCTTCGGCACCCGGACATTGTTGAAGCGCAGATGCATGTGCCCGCGCGGGGCATGATCCTGCCCGAACACGTGCATGGGACCGAGGATCTCGACGCCGGGCGTGTCCTTCGGCACCAGGATCTGCGACTGCTGCTTGCTCGGCGGCGCATCCGGATTGGTCTTCACCATCACGATCATGATCTTGCAGCGGGGATCGCCGAGACCGGAGATGTAATATTTCTCGCCGTTAATGACCCACTCGTCGCCGACGAGCTTTGCGGTGGTGGAGATGTTCTTGGCGTCCGATGAGGCGACGTTGGGCTCGGTCATGGCGTAGGCCGAACGGATCTCGCCGTTCAGAAGCGGCTTCAGCCACTTCTCCTTCTGCTCCTTGGTGCCGACACGCTCCAGCACTTCCATGTTGCCGGTATCAGGCGCCGAGCAGTTCATGGTCTCGGACGCCAGCGGGCTCTTGCCGAGCTCGGCCGCGATATAAGCATAGTCGAGATTCTTCAGGCCTTCGCCAGTTTCAGCGTCGGGCAGGAAGAAATTCCACAGGCCTTCCTCCTTGGCCTTCTTCTTGGCTTTCTCCAGCACCTCGATCTGCCCGTCGGTGAAGCTCCAGCGGTCCTTCTTGTTCTCGCCGTGGCGATAGAATTCGACCGACATCGGCTCGACGGTTTCCCGGATGAACTTCTTCACGTGCTCATAAAGCGGGCGGACCTGGTCCGACATGCGGAGGTCGTTGAGCTCGTCGCCCGGATTGAGCGTGTAGTTGGTGGTCCGGGGTATGTAGGCGTGTTTCATGTTCTTCCTCCCATCGCCGAGATCGTTGGGACGAACCATAGACGCGCCGGCGCCGAAGCGCGAGTACACATTTCTCATGGCTGTCTGCGCCGACACGGCGCAGACCACTGCCGCATCGCGGAATTTCGAACAGCGTTTAAAACGCTATGCGGCCTAGACCACCGTCATTGCGAGGAGCGAAGCGACGAAGCAATCCATGCCTCCACTTGCCGCGCCATGGATTGCTTCGCTTCGCTCGCAATGACGGAGTGATGCACGGGCTCTCGTCTCAGAACGCCGTGTAGCCGCCGTCGATCACGAAGCAATCCGTCGTGTGATACGACGACGCATTGCTCATCAGATAGACCGCGATGCCTCCGAAATCGGAGGGCTCGCCGAAGCGGCGCACGGGGATGCGCGGCATCACATTGGCGACGAATTTGTCATTCGCCATGATGCCCGCCGTCATGTCGCTCTTGATCCAGCCGGGCAGGATCGCATTCGCGGTGACGCCATGGCGTGCGAGTTCGACGCCGAGCGCGCGGACCAGCGCATTGATGGCGGCTTTGGTGCCGGCATAGTGCTCATTGCGTGCGGTGCCAAACAGCGACGCCAGGCTCGAGGTCGCAACCAGCCGGCCGAAGGCATCGCCGGCCTCGGCGCGCTCGGTCATGTGGCGGGCGGCGGCCTGGAACACGTGGAACACGCCGTCGAGATTGGTTGCGAACATGGTTCGCCATTCCTCTTCGGTGCGGTCGATGAAGGCACGCCGTCCGCCGCCGCCGATCCCGGCATTGGCAAAGCAGCCATCGACACGGCCAAACGTGTCGAGCGTGGCCTTCATCGCGTCCTGCACCGAGGCGGCATTGCTGACGTCGCAGATGCGGCTGTCGACCTTGCCGGGACCCGCCGCCATCGTCGCCGCAGCCGCCTTGTTCTTCTCGGCGTTGCGGCCCCAGATCGAGACATTGCAGCCGGCGGCATTCAGCGCCTGCGCGATGCCGAGCCCGATCCCGCCATTGCCACCGGTGATGACCGCGACGCGGCCCGAGAGGTCGAAGATGCTCATGGTATTTTTTCCTTGGCGTATTTCCGTGGTGTACTTCTTTGGGGTGTTTCCATTTGGCCTGACGCACGCTAATCGTGCATCGGAAAGCGAGGCGTTCTTGCTCCACCATGGACAAGCCCGCCTCAAAAATCAAATATGGGCCGAAGATCTGGCCTACCGCGTTACCCATGGCCTACCCCATTGGCGCGGGTGCAACCCACGAGGAAACAATGCAATTCAAACACGTCACGCTCGATTTCGATGGACCGGTCGCGGTCCTCAAGCTCGACCATCAGGAGGTCATGAACGCGGTGTCGATCGACATGCTCGGCGGCCTTGCCGAGGCGCTCGATGCGATCGAGGACAAGCGGGACGAGGTGCGCTGCCTTGTCATCACCGGTGCCGGCCGCGCATTCTGCACCGGCGCCAACCTGCAGGGACGCAACAACCAGACGCCGGGCAAGCGTAACGCCGGCGCGGCGCTGGAGACCGCGTTTCATCCGTTCCTGCGGCGGCTGCGCAATCTGCATTGTCCGATCGTCACTGCAGTCAATGGTCCTGCGGCGGGCGCCGGCATGAGCTTCGCGCTGATGGGCGACATGATCCTGTGCGCGCGCTCCGCCTATTTCCTGCAGGCGTTCCGCCGCATCGGTCTGGTGCCGGATTGCGGCTCGACCTGGCTGTTGCCGCGGCTGGTCGGCAAGGCGCGCGCGATCGAATTGTCGCTGATGGGCGAGCGGCTGCCGGCCGAGAAAGCGCTGGAATGGGGTCTCATCAATCGGCTCCATGACGACGGCGCGTTGATGGACGAGGCGATGAAACTCGCGCATGAGCTTGCGAACGGGCCGACGGTGGCGCTGTCGCTGATCCGCAAGCTCTATTGGGACAGCCCGGAGAATTCGTTCGAGGATCAGCTCAACCTCGAATACCAGTCCCAGCGTCTTGCCGGCACCACCGAGGATTTCAAGGAAGGCGTCACCGCGTTCCTCGAGAAGCGTCCGGCGAAGTTCAAGGGCAAATGATCGAGGCCGAGCTCGCGCGCTGCGTCGCGTCGTTCCATCCGGGCGCGACCGGCGTCACCGGTGCCGCAAAGCTTTCCGGCGGCGCCAGCCAGGAGACCTGGACCTTCGACATCGTGCATCCGCACGGCAATGTCGGAGCGATCCTGCGCCGCGCGCCGCCGGGTTATGGCGCCGCACCTTCGCGCGCGGCCGGGCTCGATGCGGAGGCAGTCTTGATGCAGCTTGCCCATGACGCCGGCCTGCCGTCGCCGCGCGTGCTGCATGTGCTGAAGCCGGAAGAGGGGCTCGGCACCGGCTTCATCATGGCGCGCATCGAAGGCGAAACAATCGCGCGGAAAATCCTGCGCGACGAGCAGTTTGCCAAGGCGCGGCCGCTGCTGGCGCGCCAGCTCGGCAGGGTCGCAGCCGGCATCCACGGCTTGCCATCGTCGAAACTGCCGAAGCTGCGGCAGATGACGGCAACCAAGGAGATCGGCGATCTCGAGCGCGAATATCGCAGCTTCGACTGGCCGCGTCCGGTGTTCGAACTGGCGCTGCGCTGGCTGCGCGACCATGATCCCGGTCCGTCGGTCGAGGTGACGCTGGTGCATGGCGATTTCCGTCACGGCAACCTCATCATCGGTCCCGACGGCGTGCGCGCGGTGCTGGACTGGGAGCTCGCGCATTTCGGCGACCCGATGGAGGATCTCGGCTGGATCTGCGTCAACTCCTGGCGCTTCGGCGAGATCGACAAGCCCGTCGGGGGCTTCGGCTCGCGCGAGGAGCTGTTCGCGGGCTACGAGGAATCCGGCCGCAAGGTCGATCCTGTCAGGGTGACGTTCTGGGAAGTGATGGGCACGCTGCGCTGGGGCGTGATGTGCTGCGGCATGATGCAGCGCTTCCGCATCGGCCCTGACCATTCCATGGAGCGCGCGATGATCGGCCGCCGCGCGTCGGAGACCGAGATCGATCTGCTCAGGCTATTGGCACCGAGGGCATGATCCCGAAAAGTGGAAACCGGTTTTCGGAAGAAATCATGCCCAAAAAGATGAGGGCGTTGAGATGCAGGACGAACCGACACCTAACGAGCTGATCAAGGCGGTCGCGGATTTTCTTCGCAGCGAGATCGCGCCCGCGATCAAGGGTCACAACGCATTCAAGCTCCGCGTCGGCATCAACGCACTCGACCTGGTGACGCGGCAGCTCGCGCTCGCGCAAGCGGCCGATGCCGCCGAGGCAGAGCGGCTGAAGCAACTCCTCGGCGAGGATGGTTCGCTGATCGAGCTGAACCGCGTGCTTTCGGAGAAGATCGCAAAAGGCGAGGTCGACCTGCAGACGCCGGGACTGGCGGACCACCTCTGGCAGACCACGATGGACAAGCTCGCCGTCGACCAGCCGAACTATGCGTCGTACAAGCGGGAGCTGGGCCACAAATCGTAGGGTGGGCAAAGCGAAGCGTGCCCACCATCCGCACTCCGCAAGAATGGTGGGCACGCTACGCTTTGCCCACCCTACGTCCTATAAGCGAGAGATGGGCGACACGACGAGATCTTAATTGTATCGTCATGCCCGGGCTTGCACGTACTTCCTTCGTGGATGGCCGGGACAAGCCCGGCCATGACGGAGAGGGAAAGTCCTTACTTCCCCACCCACTTCGGCGGGCGCTTCTCGGCAAACGCCTTCGGGCCCTCGATGTAATCCTGCGAGGCCGCCATCGCCTTCACCGCGGGGTAGTCGCGCTGCTCGTTGATCGCCTGCTCCAGCGACACGGCAAGCCCGCGTTCGATGGTCTGCTTGGAGGCGCGGATCGACATCGGCGAGTTCTTGCAGATGGTCTCGGCCCAGCGTGTGGCAGCGGCGAGCGCTTCGCCCTGCGGCACAACCTCGTTCACGAAGCCGAGTTCTAGGCCTTCCTTGGCGCTGACGTGACGGGCGGTGAGGATCATGCCCATCGCGCGCTTCAGCCCGATCTGTCGCGGCAATCGGTGCAGGCCGCCGGCGAGCGCGGCGAGGCCGACGCGCGGTTCCGGCAGCGCGAAGGTCGCGTTCTCGGCGGCGATGATGAGGTCGCAGGCGAGCGCGATCTCGAAGCCGCCGCCCATCGCCACGCCGTTGACCGCGGCGATGATCGGCTTGTCGCAGTCGAAGCGCGAGGTCAGGCCGCCGAAGCCGCCCTTGTCCCAGCCGCGCTTGCCGCCGGCCGCCTGCCACTTCAGGTCGTTGCCGGCGCAGAACGCCTTGTCGCCGGCGCCGGTAACGATCGCGACCCACTGCTCGGGATCGGCGGAAAAGTCGTCGAACACCTTGTTGAGCTCGAAATGCGCATCGATATGCAGCGCGTTGTAAACCTCGGGGCGCGACAGCGTCACGATGGTGATCGGGCCCTTGCGTTCCACCTTCGAGAATTTCAGATCCATGTTCGCTCCCGCTGATTTTCTGTGGCGAAGAATATGGCCGCGATATTAGCGCCGGCCCTGGCTTTGATGCCACCCAATTACGCAAAGCATCCGCGCATGCCAAGCGCGACGTGGTTGCTTGACTTGAGCGCCGTCTTCTCACCTTAATCGATCCGAGCAGCGGCGCGCAGCGCCTAAACGCAAAACGATAATCAACGATATCTCCGGGAGAGACCGCCTTGGATTTCAACCTGCCGGCCGACCTCGTCGCCTATCTCGCCGAACTGGATGCTTTCATCGCGCGGGAGATCAAGCCGCTGGAGGAGGCCGACGACAACATCCGCTTCTTCGATCACCGCCGCGAATGGGCGCGCACCGATTTCGACAATGGCGGCCTGCCGCGGCACGAGTGGGAAGCGCTGCTGCGCAAAGCCAAGGACCGCGCTGATGCCGCAGGCCATCTCCGCTTCGCGATCCCGAAGCGCTATGGCGGCAAGGACGGCTCCAACCTCTGGATGGCGGTGATCCGCGAACATTTTGCCTCGAAGGGGCTGGGCCTGCATAACGATTTGCAGAACGAGCATTCGATCGTCGGCAACTTTCCTGTCGTCACCATGCTTGACCGCTACGGCAGCGACGCGCAGAAGGCGATGATCGACGGCTCGATATCAGGAAAATACCGCATCACCTTCGGCCTGACCGAGCCCGACCATGGCTCCGATGCGACGCATATGGAGACCAGGGCGCAGCCTGCGACCCGAGACAACGTCAAGGGCTGGCTGATCAACGGCGAGAAGATGTGGACCACGGGCATGCATGTCGCGACCCACTGCGCGCTGTTTGCGCGCACGTCAGGCAATGACGGCGATGCGCGCGGCATCACCTGCTTCCTGGTGCCGGCGAAATCGGAAGGCGTGAAGGTCGAGCAATACATGTGGACCTTCAACATGCCGACCGATCATCCCCGCGTCAGCTTCACGGACGTGTTCGTGCCTGAGGATGCGCTGTTCGGCGAGGTCGGCCGTGGGCTATCGCTGGCGCAATGCTTTGTGCACGAGAACCGCATCCGGCAGGCCGCGAGCTCGCTCGGCGCCGCCGTCTACTGCATCAATGAAAGCGTCACCTATGCGCGCGAGCGAAAGCCGTTCGGAAAGGCGCTGGCCGAGAACCAGGCGATCCAGTGGCCGCTGGTCGAACTCGCCACCCAAGCCGAGATGCTGCGTCTCTTGATCCGCAAGACCGCGTGGGAAATGGACCAGCTCACCCAGGCGCAGGTCGAGCACACGCTCTCCGACAAGGTCTCGATGTGCAACTACTGGGCAAACCGCCTGTGCTGCGAGGCCGCGGACCGCGCCATGCAGGTCCATGGCGGCATGGGCTATTCGCGCCACAAGCCGTTCGAGCACATCTACCGCCACCACCGCCGCTACCGCATCACCGAAGGCAGCGAGGAGATCCAGAAGCGCAAGGTGGCGGGCTTCCTGTTCGGCTATATGGGAGCAGGGAAGCACTAGAACTCGCCCCCGTCATTGCGAGGAGCGAGAGCGACGAAGCAATCCATGCCTCCGCTTGCGGCGCTATGGATTGCTTCGCTCCGCTCGCAATGACGATGTGGCGACTTTGGGTGCGACAAATCAACCCGACGGGCAAATCACCGAAAGTCTGTCCAGCCCTCGCGCGGAAAATAAACCGCTTCCGCCGTCGGGCAAATCAGCACTATGACTCCGCGCGTCTCACCCGAATGAGGGGCGGCTCGCGATCGTCACGAACGTTGCGGTGAGATGCGGTGGACGCGATGCATGTGACTGACGAGCATGCGCATCACGGACGGCGAAGTCGTGTGGTTCTGGCGCCCCGACGCTGGCGCTAAGTTTTTTGCGTGAACTTTTTTCACGCGAGAGATGACGGTGGCAAGAAAGCCCGGTCACCGGGAAGAGCACGAAGTAAGTCGTAAACCATCGCGCAGGGAAAGCCGGAGTTGCTTCGGTTGACCTGTGGTCCTACCCCCGTGCTTTTTGTTGCACGGGGTCCACGGGTGCAACCGGCACCCGGCTTTCCCTGCGCCCTCACTTCAATGAGAGGGTGAAACGAGACGCAAAGCTCGGACGCAAAGCGCCGCGAGAACGCGGACTCATATCCCCACTTCATCGTCATGCCCCGCGAAGGCGGGGCATCCAGTATCCGGCGGCCTCTCGGCTCAAGCAGTGCTGCCTCTGGAATACTGGATCGTCCGCCTTCGCGGACGATGACAGCGGAGAAGCTGTTTGAAACTTGAATCAGAACTCACCACCCGTCATTGCGAGCGTAGCGAAGCAATCCATGCCTCCACAAGCGGTGAGATGGATTGCTTCGCTAACGCTCGCAATGACGCTGGCCGCGGCGACATCACCCGCGCGCCGCGCGGTCCTTCTCGTTCTGCGCCTTGATCTGTTCGCGCGCGGTGGTCCAGTCGTCGTCGCTCCATTCGCGGAGCTGATAGAAATTGCCGCCCATCGCGAGCGCCTGCGCGCCGTCCATTGCGATGGTCTCGCCGTTGATCCAGTCGCAGCCGCCGGAGATCAGGAACACGGCGAGGTTCTGCAATTCCTCCATGGTGCCGACGCGGCCCATCGGGTTCATCGCCTTGGTCCGCGCGCCGGCTTCGTCGCCCGGCTTGATGCGCTTGCTCATGCCCTCGGTCGGAATTTCGCCGGGCGCAATGGTGTTGAGGCGGATGCCGTATTTGCCCCATTCGATCGCGAGCGACATCGTCATGGCGTGGATCGCGGATTTGCTCATCGCCGACGGCACCACATAGGGCGAGCCGTTGCGCACCCAGGTGACGGTGATCGACACCACATTGCCGCGATGCTTGCCGGCGATCCAGCGCCGCCCCACCGCATGGGTGACGTAGAACGTGCCGTGCATCACGATGTTGGCGACCGCGTCGAAGCCGCGCGGCGAGAGCTCTTCCGAACGCGAGATGAAATTGCCGGCGGCGTTGTTGATGAGATCGGTGAGGGGACCGCTGGTGGTCCAGATCGCCTCGATCATCTCGTCGACGGCGAGTGCGTTACGGATATCGACGCCGTGGCTGACCACGCGCCCGCCATGCTGGTCCATCAGCTCGGTTGCGGTCTCGTCGCAGACGATCTTGCGGCGGCCGCAGATATGCACTTCGGCCCCCAACTGCAGGAACCTCGCGGCCATGGACTTGCCGAGGCCGGTACCGCCCCCGGTCACGAGGATACGCCGTCCGGCGAGAAGCTGATCTGTGAACATGGTTTCCACCCAAAGGGGATTGTCAGTTAATTGGTCGATTGACTAAAACCGGCAACGGCCCTTCTGTAAAGCGCCATCAAAGAACAGCGGAGGACAATTCCATGGAGCAACGCGTCACGATCTCGGTTTCCGACGGGATCGCCGATGTCCGGCTGGTGCGCGCGGACAAGATGAATGCGCTGGATGCCCCGATGTTCGAGGCTCTGGTGGCCGCGACCGAGCGCCTTTCCAAGGAGAAAGGGGTTCGGGTGGTAGTATTGTCCGGGGAGGGGCGGGCGTTCTGCGCCGGCCTCGACATGGGGCGTTTCGCCGCGATGAAGGAGAAGGGCGGCAACGGGATCGCCGGCGGCGAGAAGCGCGACCTCAGCATCCGCACCCACGGCCAGGCCAATTTTCCGCAACAGGCAGTCTGGGGCTGGCGGCAGCTTCCGGTGCCGGTCATCGCTGCGGTCCATGGCGTGGCGTTCGGCGGCGGCTTCCAGCTCGCGCTTGGCGCCGACATGCGCTTCCTCAGCGCGGACGCGCGGATGTCGATCATGGAGATCAAATGGGGCCTGGTGCCCGACATGGCGGGCACGCCGATCCTCGCCACGCTGGTGCGTGACGATATCCTGCGCGAGCTGACCTATACTGGCCGCATCTTCTCGGCGCAGGAGGCCCTGAGCTACGGCCTCGCCACCCGCGTCTGCGACGATCCGCGCGCCGCCGCCTTCGAGGTCGCGCACGAGATCGCCGGCAAGAGCCCGGATGCGATCCGCGCGGCCAAGCGCCTGCTGAACAAGCTGTCCGTCGATCCGGGGCCGGCCCTGCTCGCCGAGTCGGTCGAGCAGCAGAAATTGTTGGGCAGTCCGAACCAGACCGAAGCGGTGCGCGCCAACATCGACAAGCGCCAGCCGCGCTTCGTCGACGCGTGAGCCGCGCACGCCGCCCTCATCCCGAGGAGCCGCGCCAGCGGCGTCTCGAGGATGGGCCGCGGGCGCGATCGCGGCCTCATGGTTCGAGACGGCGCTTTGCGCCTCCTCACCATGAGGGTCGAGTGCCGGAGCGAGTCTCATTTCCAGCAACAACGAACAAGAAAATGACCGAAACCTCCCAACTCTTCCTCGGCATCATCAGCGGCGACAGCAGGCGGACGCATCAGGAGGTCGCCGAGCGCGCGGACCGCATCGCGAGCGGTCTGCGGAAGCTCGGTGTCCGCGAGGGCGATAGCGTGTGCATGCTGATGCGCAACGACATCGCCTTCATCGAGGCGGCGTACGCGGCGATGCGGCTCGGCGCCTATGGCGTGCCGATCAACTGGCACTTCAAGCCGGAAGAGATCAACTACGTGCTGGCGGACTCCGGCACGCGCGTGCTGATCGCGCATGCCGATATGCTGCATTCGCTGCGCGACGCAATCCCCGCCGGCGTCACGGTGCTGAGCGTGCCGACGCCGCCGGAAATTCTCGCCAGCTACAAGATCAATCCGGATCATCTCGGCGTGCCGGATTTTGCTGTTGATTTCGAGCGCTGGCTTGCGAAACACCCGCGCTATGACGGCCCAGTGGTGCCGCAGCCGCAGAACATGATCTACACCTCCGGCACAACAGGCCATCCCAAGGGCGTGCGCCGCCTCGCACCAACGTCGGAGCAGGCGGCCAATGCCGAAGCGATGCGCGCCATGATCTATGGCCTCAGGCCCGGCGTCCGCGCGCTGCTGCCGGGCCCGCTCTATCATTCCGCGCCGAATTCCTTCGGCCTGCGCTCCGGCCGGCTCGGCGGCGCGCTGCTGCTGATGCCGCGCTTCGATGCGGAAGACTTCCTGGAAGTCGTCGAGGAGCAGCGGATCGACACCGTCTTCATGGTGCCGACCATGTTCATCCGCCTGATGAAGCTGCCGGAGAAGGTGCGCAGGAAATATGACGTGTCCTCGCTGCGCCATGTCATCCATGCGGCCGCGCCCTGTCCGGCCGATATCAAGCGCGCGATGATCGAGTGGTGGGGGCCGGTGATCTATGAATTCTACGGCTCGACGGAGTCGGGCGCGGTGACGTTCGCGAATTCCGAGGATGCGCTGAAGAAGCCCGGCACCGTCGGCAGGATCTCGCCCGGCGCCGAGCTGCGCTTCATCGGCGAGGACGGCAAGGTGCTGCCATCAGGCGAGATCGGCGAGATCTATTCGCGCATCGCGGGCAATCCGGATTTCACCTACCACAACAAGCCGGAAAAGCGCGCCGAGATCGATCGCGACGGGTTCATCACCTCCGGCGATGTCGGCTATATCGACGAGGACGGCTACGTCTTCATCTGCGACCGCAAGCGCGACATGGTGATTTCAGGCGGCGTCAACATCTATCCGGCGGAGATCGAGGCGGTGCTGCATGCCATTCCCGGCGTGCATGATTGTGCAGTGTTCGGCATCCCCGACGCCGAGTTCGGTGAGGCGCTGATGGCGGTGGTCGAGCCGCAAGCGGGCGCCAGGCTGGATGTCGCCTCGATCCGCGCTCAGCTCAAGACCGCGCTCGCTGATTACAAGGTGCCGAAGCATATCGAGATCGCGACCAACTTGCCGCGCGAAGATTCCGGCAAGATCTTCAAGCGCCGCCTCCGCGACCCCTATTGGGAGCAGGCAGGAAGGAGGATTTAATTCTGTCGTCCCGAGCTCAATGGCAGACCCTCATGGTGAGGAGGCGCGTAGCGCCGTCTCGAACCATGAGGCCACGATCGTGCCGTGGCCCATCCCTCGAGACGCCGCTGGCGCGGCTCCTCGGGATGAGGTCGAAGATGCGGCTTCGTTATGTGCGCCGCCTCCAACTTCATCTTGCGCTGCGGCAAAAAAGTTGCACACTCCGAACCTGCCGGGCAGCTTCTGGAGTAGTCAGCCCATGTCTTCCCAGATCATGCCTTCCGAGACTGAAGTCCGCGCCAGTCGCGCCGAGGACAGCCAGGCCCTTGAGGAAGATGCGCGGCTGCGCAACGATATCCGCCTGCTCGGGCGCATCCTCGGCGACACTGTGCGCGACCAGGAGGGTGCCGATGTCTTCGACCTGGTGGAACGGATCCGCCAGACCTCGATCCGGTTCCACCGGGATGAAGACCGGTTGGCGCGACGGGAACTCGAAGCCATCCTCGACAGCATGTCGATCTCGCAAACGGTGCGGATCGTCCGCGCCTTCAGCTATTTCTCCCATCTCGCCAACATCGCCGAGGACCAGAACAACATCCGGCAGATGCGGGAGCGGGGGGCCGGCGCGCCGCGTCCGAGCCTGCTGGCGCAGGCCCTCAACCATGCGCAGCAGGCGGGCTTCAGCCCGGACGATCTGCGCCGCTTCTTCAAGGGCGCCCTGGTCAGCCCGGTGCTGACAGCGCATCCGACCGAGGTCCGGCGCAAGAGCACGATGGACCGCGAGATGGAGGTCGCAGGCCTGCTCGACCGCCGCGAGCGGTTGCAGATGACGCCGGAAGAGAGCGAGGCCAGCGACGAGCAGCTCCGCCGTGCCGTTGTGACGCTATGGCAGACCAATCTGCTGCGCCGGACCAAGCTCACGGTGCTCGACGAGGTCGCCAACGGCCTGTCGTTCTACGACTACACGTTCCTCCACGAGGTGCCGCGATTGCATTGCGCACTCGAGGACCGGCTCAACAAGGAAGGCGGCGAGCCTGGCGAACTCGCCTCGTTCCTGAAGATGGGAAGCTGGATCGGCGGCGACCGCGACGGCAACCCGTTCGTCACCGCCGAGGTCATGCGCGGGACGTTGCGGCTGCAGTCGAGCCGGATATTGAGTTTCTATCTGGAAGAGCTGCACGTACTCGGTGCCGAACTGTCGCTGGCCAAAAACCTCGCCGATGTTTCCGATGACCTGCGCGTGCTCGCCGAGCGCTCGCCGGACCCGTCGCCACACCGGAGCGGCGAGCCGTACCGGCTCGCGGTATCCGGCATCTACGCCCGGTTGACCGCGACCGCCGAGAAGCTGCAGGTCGAGATCACGCGGCGGCCGGTCGGCAAGGCCGAGCCCTATGCGAACGTCAGCGAGCTCAAGGCCGATCTCGACGTGCTCGACCGCTCGCTGATCGCAAACAATTCCGCCGTCATCGCGCGCGGACGCCTGCGGCTGCTGCGGCGCGCGGTGGATTGCTTCGGCTTCCATCTGGCCCGCCTCGACATCAGGCAAAACTCGGCGGTGCACGAGCGCACCGTCGCCGAACTGCTCGACGCCGCGATATCAGGCATGTCCTACATGGCGCTCAGCGAGGACGCCCGCATCAACCTGTTGCTCGGCGAGCTTCGCAGCGCGCGTCCGCTGTCCTCGCCCTTCGTGAAATACAGCGAGGAGACGCAAGGCGAGCTCGCCGTGTTCCGGGCAGCCGCCGAAGCACATGCGACCTTCGGCCCCGAGGTGATTTCCCAATGCATCATCTCGATGTGCAAGGGCATGTCCGATATGCTCGAGGTCGCGGTGCTCTTGAAGGAAGTCGGCCTCATCAATCCCTCCGGCCGCAGCGCCATCAATATCGTGCCGCTGTTCGAGACCATCGAGGATCTGCAGGCCTCCAGCGGCATCATGGACCGCATGCTGGCGCTGCACGACTACCGCCGGTTGGTAGACAGCCGCGGGGGCGTGCAGGAGGTGATGCTCGGCTATTCCGACAGCAACAAGGACGGCGGGTTCGTCACATCCGGCTGGGAGCTCTACAAGGCGGAGATCGGGCTGGTCGAGGTGTTCGAGCGCCATCATGTGCGCCTGCGTCTGTTCCATGGCCGCGGCGGCTCGGTCGGCCGCGGCGGCGGCCCGAGCTATGACGCGATCATCGCCCAGCCTGGCGGCGCCGTGAACGGCCAGATCCGGATCACCGAGCAGGGCGAGATCATCTCCAGCAAATATTCCAACGCCGAAGTCGGCCGCAACAATCTCGAGATCCTTGCCGCCGCGACGCTCGAGACCAGCCTGCTGCAGCCCAGGCAAAGCGCGCCGCGCGCCGAATATCTGAAGGCAATGGAGCAGCTCTCCGCGCTCGCCTTCAAGGCCTATCGCGGCCTCGTCTACGAGACCGAGGGCTTTGCCGATTATTTCTGGGGCTCGACCGTCATCAACGAGATCGCAACGCTCAACATCGGCAGCCGTCCGGCGTCACGCAAGAAGACCCGCGAGATCGAGGACCTCCGCGCCATTCCCTGGGTGTTCTCCTGGGCGCAGTGCCGGCTGATGCTGCCGGGCTGGTACGGCTTCGGCAGTGCGGTCGAGACCTGGATCGCCGAAAATCCGGAACAGGGCATGCCGTTCCTGCAGGAACTCTATCGCGAATGGCCGTTCTTCCGCACGCTGCTCTCCAACATGGACATGGTGCTGGCCAAGAGCTCGATCGCGATCGCTTCGCGCTACGCCGAGCTGGTGTCGGATGTCGAATTGCGCGAGAAGATTTTCGGCCGCATTCGCCGTGAATGGCATCTCTCGATCGAGACGCTGCTCGACATCATGGGCCATGAGCGGCTGTTGCAGGGCAACCCGCTGCTCGAACGCTCGATCCGCAACCGCTTCCCCTATCTCGATCCGCTCAACCACGTGCAGGTGGAGCTGTTGAAGGAGCACCGCGCGCAGAACCCGGACGAGCAGGTGCTGCGCGGTATCCAGCTCACGATCAACGGCATATCCGCCGGGCTGAGGAATAGCGGGTAGGGGAGGGCGAATAGCGAATGGCGAGTAGCGAATAGATCGTTCCATTCGCTATTCGCTACTCCCTATTCGCCAAGCGTCAGCAGTGATGCGCGCCCTGCGTCTCCACATAGACCGCATAGAGCGACTGGCTCGCGGTCATGAACAGGCGATTGCGCTTCTTGCCGCCGAAGCAGACATTGGCGCAGGTCTCCGGTAGCAGGATCTGGCCGATCCGCGTGCCGTCGGGCGCGAACACCTGCACGCCGTCATAGCCCGGACCGACCCAGCCGGCGCCGACCCAGATATTGCCGTCGATGTCGACGCGCAGACCGTCGGGGAAGCCCGACTTGCCGTCGAGCTTCATGTCGATCAGTTGCTTCGGGTTCGAGAGCTTGTCGCCGTTGATGTCGTAGGCCCAGACCACGTTATTGGCGTTCGGATAGTGCGTGATGCCGGTGTCGCAGACATAGAGCTTCTTGTAGTCGTGGCTGAAGGCGATGCCGTTCGGCTTGAACGGATCGTCGGCGACCTTGGCGATCTGGCCGGACTGGCCGTCGATCCGGTACACGGCCTCCTTCTGGTAGGGCTGTACCGAGTTGGTGTTGGCGCGCTGCCCCTCATAGATCGAGATCGCGCCATAGCCGGGATCGGTGAACCAGATCGACTTGTCGTTGGGGTGGACGACCATATCGTTCGGCCCGTTCAGCGGCTTGCCGTTGGCTTCCTGGGCGAGCGTGGTCACCGTGCCGTTGTGCTCGAAACGCACCAGCCGCGTGCGTTCGGCCGAAAGCTGCCGGCCTTCGAGATCGAAGGAGTTGCCATTGCTCTCATTCGACGGTTTGCGGAACTGCTCGGAGATGTGGCCGTCGTCATCGAGATAGCGGAGCTGCCGATTGGCGGGGATGTCGCTCCAGACCAGATATTGCCCCTGCGAACTCCAGGCTGGCCCCTCGGCCCACAGGCAGCCCGTGTAGAGGCGCTTGATCGCGGTGTTGCCGACCTTGGCCTTGAAGCGCTTGGGGTCGATTATGACGATGTCGGGGTCGGGATAGCGCTGCGGCTCCGCATTGCGACCGAAGTCGCGAGCGAAGGCCTCCGGCGCCACGGCCGCAGTCGCAGCAATCGCTGTTGCACCGCGCAAAAGCGTGCGGCGGTCGAGCCCGATCGGGCCGCCGTCCTGGTGATTGGGTGAGTTGTTTGGATTGTTCATGACTTCCTCCCAGGCTTTTTTGTTGTTGGGAAGGAACTCATGCGCCCGCAATCCGGCATAAAACGGGCAGCCGTGGTGGAACAACCACAGATGGCGTCGTCCCGGACCCGTGCCGGGACGACGCTGTCATGAAATTGTCAGGTGATACCCAAGCCGCCACATCTGAAACCTCATCCCGAGGAGCCGCGAAGCGGCGTCTCGAGGGATGGGCCACGGGCCTCATGGTTCGAGACGGCGCTGCGCGCCTCCTCACCATGAGGGTCGACGATCAGATCGCGTCCCAGCTAAAGACGTCGGCGGAGCGGTCGAGCTTGTAGAACGACGGCTTCAGCGCCGGGATCGCGTGCTCGGCGATGGTCTGCGTCGTCCAGCCTTCGCCGCGGTGCACCGAGCGGATCGGGCGCGACTGGCCCATCAGGAAGATCTCGTTCATCCGCACCGCAAAAATCTGCCCGGTGACGTCCTTGCCGGCGTCACTGAGCAGATAGGCGCAGATCGGCGCGATCTTCTCCGGCCCCATCTGCTGGATGCGCTTGACGCGCTCCTTCTCGGCTTCGGTCTCAGTCGGGATGGTGCCGATCAGCCGGCTCCAGGCGAACGGCGAGATGCAGTTCGAGCGCACGTTGAAGCGGCTCATGTCGAGCGCGATCGACTTCGACAGGCCGACAATGCCGAGCTTGGCGGCCGCGTAGTTGGCCTGGCCGAAATTGCCGACCAGGCCGGAGGTCGAGGTGAAGTGCACGAACGAGCCGCTCTCCTGCTCACGGAACAGCCGTGCCGCGGCGTGGGATACATAGAACGAGCCCATCAGGTGCACCTTGATGACGGACTCGAAGGCTTCCACGCTCATGCGGTGGAAAATGGCGTCGCGTAGAATGCCGGCATTGTTGACGACGCCATCAAGCTTTCCATAGGTGTCGACCGCTTGCTTCACGATCTTGCTGGCCGGCATCGCTTCCGCGACCGTCTCGAAATTGGCGACCGCGGTGCCGCCGCGCTTCTTGATTTCCTCGACCACCTCTTCGGCGGGCGCAGCGCTGGTGCCCGAACCGTCGGCGGCAACGCCGGGATCGTTGACCACGACCTTGGCGCCTTCGGCGGCGCAGAGCAGCGCAATCTCGCGCCCGATGCCGCGGCCTGCGCCGGTGACGATGATGACCTTGTCCTGCAGTGATTTTGTCATTTGGGTTCTCCTGTTGTCTCTGTCGTTCCGGGATGCGCCGAAGGCGCAGGCCCGGAATCCATGGAGCCACCGGCTAACGTGGTGAAATGGATTCCGGGCTCGCGCTTCGCGCGCCCCGGAATGACGAAGGGGTTAGCGTTCATTCGTGAAGATGATCGTGCCTGATGCCGCGAACATGCCGCCGACGCCGTGGCAGACCGAGATCTTTGCATCCTTGACCTGCGCCGGCGCAATGCCGCGCATCTGGCGCACGCTCTCCTGCAGCGCGTACATGCCGTACATGCCCGAATGCATATAGGAGAGGCCACCGCCATTGGTATTGAGCGGCAGCTTGCCGCCGGGGCGCGTGTTGCCGTCCGCGATGAACTTGCCGGTCTCCTCGTAGGGCATGAAGCCGAGATCGCCGAGGCCGAACAGCGGCAGGTGGGCAAAGGCGTCGTAGATCATGAGGTGATCGACATCCCCGTGCGTGATGCCGGCCTCCTTGAACGCGAGGGGGCCGGCGACCTTGAAGGCGCGCGAGGAGTTGAAGGTTTCCATCTGGCTGACCATCGGCGTTTCCACGCTCTCGCCGGTGCCGAGGATGTAGACCGGCTTCTGCGGAAAATCCTTGGCGCGGTCGGCGGAGGTCAGGATCAGCGCACCGCCGCCATCGGTGACGAGACAGCACTGCAGGAGGCGGAACGGATAGGCGATCATCCGCGAGTTGAGGACGTCGGCAACCGTGATCGGATCCTTCATCGTTGCACGCGGATTCTTCGCGGCCCATTCGCGCTGCACGACGGCCACCATCGCGATCTGCTCATGGGTGATGCCGTAGGTCTTCATGAAGCGCAGCACCGGGATCGGGAACATGCTCGGCGGTCCGTACACGCCGAACGGCGCCTCGAATTGGCCGTTGAGACTGTCCGGCGGCGTGAAGCGCGGCTGCTTGCCGATCATCGACTTGCCGCTTTCCGCGTGCGTGATCAGCACGGTCTTGCACAGGCCTGCCTCGATCGCCGCCGCGGCGTGGCGGACGTGCAGCATGAACGAGCAGCCGCCGACGGAGGTGCCGTCGACCCAGGTCGGCTTGATGCCGAGATAATGGCAGACCTGCTGCGGCGTCTCGACCGCGGTGGCGAAGCCGTCGATGTCGGAGAGCTTCAGCCCCGCATCGGCAATTGCATTGAGCGCCGCATCCGCATGCAACTGGAGCTGCGACATATTGGGGATGACGCCGAGCTCGGTGGTCTCGGCCGCGCCGACGACGGCAACCTGGTTCCTGCGCATCTCTTTACCCCTTTGCCGGACGGAACAAAGGAAGCGTGATCTTGTCGTCGAGTTTCTCGAACGCGACTTCCAGCTTCATGTCGAGCTCGAGTGCTTCCGGCGTCTGCGGGCAGTCGACGATGTTGCTCATCATGCGCGGGCCCTCATCGAGTTCGACCACCGCAATGGCGTAAGGCGGTGTGAAGCCGGGCGCGGCGGGACGGTGGTTGATGACGTAGCTGTAGAGCTTGCCCTTGCCGCTTGCCTTGAACACGCTGACCTTGCGCGAGCCGCAGGACGGGCAGAACGGGCGCGGCGGAAAATACACATGCGAGCAGGCGTCGCAACGCTGCAGGCGCAATTCGCCGATCTGCGTGCCATCCCAGAAATGCTGGGTTTCCGGCGTCGGTTTCGGTTTTGCGCGCGCTGCTTCGGCCATTCGGCATCCTCCCTGGATCAGGCCGTCAGGCCTCATTCAAACTTGATGCGACAATTGACTATCCGCCGTCAACGGTCCAGCGTTCCCAACCGCATGGCGGTATTCCGAGGACGAGAGCACGCTTGTATGCCAGCCTGTCTCAGGCAATAGTCCGCCACGCGGCAAATCCGTCGCGCCGTGCCTCAATAACGAGTGACGCCAGAAAAGACCTGAAATCGAGAAGCCATGCCTGACAATCCGACCCTTGCCTCACTCGCTGCCGACCTTGAGAGCGGCCGCCTCACGGCCCGCCAACTGGTCGAGCAATGCCTCGCCAAGATCGCTGATCCCGCAGGCGAGGGGCAGCGCGTCTTCATTCACGTCGACAAGGAGGCTGCACTCGATGCCGCCGATGCGATGGACCGCCTGCGCAAGGCGCATGCAGCGCCGTCGTCCTTTGCCGGCATTCCCGTTTCGATCAAGGACCTCTTCGACATCAAGGGACAGGTCACCCGAGCCGGCTCCCGTGCGCTGGAGGATTCGGCGCCGGCGGAAGCCGACGCACCCGTAGTGGCGCGGCTTCGTGCGGCCGGCTTTGTCGTGATCGGGCGCACCAACATGACCGAATTTGCCTATTCCGGCATCGGCATCAATCCGCATTACGGCACGCCGAAGAGCGCCTACAACCGCCGCGTCGGCCATGTGCCCGGCGGCTCGTCATCGGGTGCGGCGGTCTCGATCGCCGATGGCATGGCCTTTGGCGCCCTTGGCACCGACACAGGCGGCTCCTGCCGGATTCCTGCGGCCTTCAACGGCATCGTGGGCTACAAGCCGACGCAGCGGCGCATCCCGCTCGAAGGCGGTGTGCCGCTGTCGTTCTCGCTGGACAGCTACGGTCCGCTCGCCAATTCGGTCGCCTGCTGCGCGGCGCTCGATGCCGTGCTCGCGGGAGAGCCGGTGACGCCGCTGCAGCCGCGGCCGGTGAAGGGCCTGCGGTTCGCGGTGCCGACCACGGTTGCGCTCGATGACCTTGATGAGGCCGTGGCAAAAACGTTCGAGCGTGCGCTCGCGTCGCTGTCGAAGGCTGGTGCGCTGATCGAAAAGATCGAGATGCCGGAATTCCTTGATGTCGGCATCATGAACGCCAAGGGCGGCTTTGCGGCTTCCGAAAGCTATGCCTGGCACCGCTATCTGCTTGCCAGCAAGGGCGACATCTATGATCCCCGCGTCGCCTCGCGCATCATGCGCGGCGAGGGATATCTGGCCGCCGACTACATCGATCTGCTCAATGCGCGAAAGTCCTTCATTGCGCGCACCGAGAAGCGCATCGCGCCCTATGACGCGCTGCTGCTGCCGACTACGGCCAACACGCCGCCGAAGATCGCCGACCTCGATGACGACAAGGCGTTCACCGCGGAGAACCTGCGCGCGCTCCGCAACTGCACGCTGATCAACGTGCTCGACGGCTGCGCCATCTCGCTGCCGGCCCATCGGGAAGATGATGTACCGGTCGGCCTGATGGTGGCGGCGGCGGGCGGAACGGATCGCCGCATCTTCGAGATCGCGGCCGCAATGGAGACCATCATCCGTGTATGACCTCACCTTCAATATCGACGACAAGGGCATGGCGACGCCACTGACGCTCGCCATCGACCAGGCCGTGATCGCCGGCTGGACCGGCCGCGATCCGGTGGCGCGCGACAAGCACATCGCCGAGCTCGAGGCGATCGGCATTGCAAGGCCGGCAACGACGCCGATCTACTACCGCTGCTCGGCGCGGCGGCTGACCACCGAAGACTCGATCGAAGTCTGCGGCGAGGATTCAAGCGGCGAGGTCGAATTCGTGCTGATCGGCTGGCAGGGCCGCGTCTTCGTCGGCTGCGGCTCCGATCACACCGATCGCAAGGTGGAAAGCTATAGCGTCACGGTTTCAAAACAGATGTGCGACAAGCCGATCGCTTCCGAATTGTGGGAGCTCGAAGACGTCATCGACCACTGGGACCGGATGATCCTGCGCTCTTACGCCTGGATCGATCGCAAGCGCGTGCTGTACCAGGAAGGCACGCTCGACGGCATGCTGCCGGTAAAGGAGCTGATCGCGCGCGGCTTTGGCGACAAGGGCCTGCCCGACGGCTGCGCCATGTTCGGCGGCACTTTCGCCGCCAAGGGCGGCATCCGCCCGGCGAGCCGGTTCGAGTTCGAGCTGGAGGATCCGGTGCTGAAGCGAACGATCCGCCATGCATATGACGTGGTGACGCTGCCGGTGCGCGGCTAACTGTCGTCCCGGCGAAACGCGGGGACCCATAACCACAGGAAGCGGTTGTGGTGCCAGCAAGCCGTTGCAGCGGAGCTGACAACACAGGCATGTGGTTATGGGTCCCGGGTCAAGCCCGGGACGACACCGGAGTTGAGGCTCGAGCTTCGCAGAAATCGGGTGGTGGCGGCTGATCCGCGCTGCCACGGTGCGATCATGAAAGCGACTGCAAAGCGAGTATCGTGATTTGACGGCGGACTTGTTCGATAGCGTCGCCGAGCGTCCGCCCCGCGAGGTGATCGCGGAAGGCGCAGTGATCCTGCGCGGATTTGCGCGTCCGCTGGAGCCTGAGCTGATCCCGGCCTTGCGCGAGATCGTCACGCAGGCGCCGTTTCGGCGCATGGTCACGCCCGGCGGCTATCAGATGTCGGTGGCGATGACCAATTGCGGCACGGTCGGCTGGGTCACCGACCGCAGCGGCTATCGCTATGACGGCATCGATCCCGAGTCCGGAAAGCCGTGGCCGGCGATGCCGCCGGTGCTCGTGCGCCTGGCGCGCGAGGCGGCGGCGGAGGGCGGCTTTGACGACTTTGCGCCGGATGCCTGCCTGGTCAATCGTTACGAGCCAGGCGCAAGATTGTCGCTGCATCAGGACAAGGACGAGACGGATTTTGCCGCGCCGATCGTCTCGGTGTCGCTCGGCCTGCCTGCGACCTTCTTGTTCGGCGGCCCAAAGCGCAGCGACAAGACGGCCCGGTATCGGCTGACGCATGGCGATGTCGTGGTGTGGGGCGGGCCGTCGCGATTGTTCTTCCACGGCGTCGCGCCGCTGGCCGACGGCGAGCACCCCGTGCTCGGTCGCCAGCGGATCAATCTGACCTTTAGAAAGACGCGATAGCTCTCCGTCATTCCGGGGCGCGCGCAGCGCGAGCCCGGAATCCATTTCACCACGTCACGCGGTGGCGCCATGGATTCCGGGCCTGCGCCTGATGGCGCATCCCGGAATGACAGCGTCAGGGTTTCGATGGATGAATGAACGCCCACGGCGAGACTTCCGAATCCGTCGGCACCTCGATCGCGATCACATAGGGCCCGCCATCGGCCAGCGCCTTTTCCAGCGCGGGACGGAATTGATCGGGCGAGGTGACGCGTGCAGCTCCGGCACCAAAGGATTCCGCAAGTTTCACGAAATCCGGATTGACGAGGTCCGACGCCACCACGCGCCCATCAAAGCGCTCGCGCTGGTCGCGCCGCACATTGCCGTAGGCGTTGTTGTTGAACACCAGCGTCACCACGCCAATGCGGAATTGCACGGCGGTGGAAAGCTCCTGCACGCCGAACATGAAGCCGCCATCGCCCGTGATCGCGACCACCGGCTTGTCGGGATTGGCGACCTTGGCGCCGAGCGCGGTCGGAAACCCGGAGCCAAGCGTGCCCTGATAGCCTGAGGTGATGAAGGTGCGTGGCTCGTAAACGGGAAAGCCGTACCAGGAGGCGAAGCCGACCTGCGATAGCTCGTCGGTGACAACCGCGTTCGAAGGCAACACCTCGCGAAGAATCTTCAAGTACGCCATCTGCGGCTGGATGCGCTGGATCTCGCGCGCGGCCGCCGCGGTCGCTTCACGGATCGCGGCGCGCCGGCCACTGGTCCTGCTGGTGCCGGCCTTGCGCACGGCCGCGAGCAGCTCGGCGGTCCCGGCTTTGGCGTCGCTCACGATGGCAGCATCAGCCGTGAGCCGGCGCATCTCGACGGGATCGATGTCGATACGGATCGATTTGATGCCGTCAGGTTGATATGGCCAGCGAAATCCGGAGGCCGGCAATTCCATGCGGGTGCCGATCCCGATCATCAGGTCGGTCGTCGGCCACAATTTGTAAGCGGCCGCCATGGTTAGCCCGAGTTCATGCGCATTGGAGACGATGCCGCGGCCGCTACGGAAGGCGACAACGGGCGCATCGATCATTTCCGCCAGCTCGAGGATTTCCTCGCTTGCATCGATCGCGCCGCTGCCGACGAAGATCATCGGCGTCTTGCTCGCCGCGATCAGCGCAGCGGCGGCCTTGATCCGGTCAGGATCAGGCAGTGGCGCTGGAAATGGCTCGAACGGTTTCGATGGGCCGACCGCTGCGCGCTGGGTGAAGACGTCCCAGGGCATCTCCAGCGAGGCCGGTCCGCGCCGGCCCGACAGCATTTCCTGGAAGGCGCGCGACACCATCGCCGGCGCCGCATCGGGATATTCGATGCGGTCGGCCCATTTCACGAAGGTGCGCAGCGTCGCAAGCTGGTCCGGCATCTCATGTAGATGGCCGCGGCCCTTGCCGAGGAAGGCGGTCGGCACCTGCCCGGTGAGGCAGAGCACGGATTCGTTGCAGCCGAAGGCGGTGAGCAGCGCCGCGCTGGCGTTGAGGACGCCGGGGCCGGGCACCACGCTGAACACGCCGGCGCGACCGCTCGAGCGCGCATAGCCGAACGCCATATAGCCGCAAGCCTGCTCATGCCGGGCGCCGATCACCTTGAGCTGCGCCTGATGGAAGGCGTCGAACAGGCCATAGATTTGCGCGCCGGGCAGGCCGAACACGGTGTCGACGCCGTGGGCGACGAGGCCGTTGACGATCGCTTCGCCGCCGCTGGTTGAGCTCATGTTGCTGTCCATCTGCTTCTATACTTCGTCGATCACGCCGTTGCGCAATATGCCGACGCCTTCGGCCTCGATCTCGATGATATCGCCGGGCTTCAGATAGCGCGGCGGATCGAACCGTGCGCCGGCGCCGGTCGGCGTGCCCGTGACGATGACATCGCCGGGAACAAGCGTGGTGAAGGTCGAGATGTAGTTGATGAGATAGCGGAAGCCGAAGATCAACCGGCCGGTGCGATCATCTTGCCGTGTCTCGCCATTGACGCGTGTGGTCAGGCGGATGTCCGATATCTGCGCCTCGCTCGTGTAGGGAACGATCCAGGGCCCGAGACTACCGGTGGAATCGAAATTCTTGCCCTCGCGTGACATTGAACTTGGCGTGGCGCACCCAGTCGCGGATCGTGCCCTCATTGCACAGCGTGATCGCGGCGATGTGATCGAGCGCTGCGCTCTCCGCGATGTGACGGCCGGGTTTGCCGATCACGAGCGCCAGCTCGCCCTCGTAGTCGAGCTGTGCGGATGTGCGCGGGCGCACCAGCGGCGTGTCGTGGCCGACGAAGGATCGCGGCGTGCGCATGAACATGCTCGGGTATTTCGGGGCGTCGCTGCCGTCCTTGTACTCGGCGTTGCGGTCCGGATAGTTGACGCCGATGCAGATGATCTTTTCCGGCGCCGGGATCGGCGGCAGCCATGTTACGGCGTCGCGTGCATGGTCTGGCGCGCGACGCGCGGCGTCGTCCACGAGCCGCAGCAGTGCGCCGGCGGCGACCGCTTCGCGCAGCGTCGGAAACTCCTTCGCAAAGCGCGCGGAGAGATCGACGATGCCGCTATCGGTCAACGCGCCATACCGCGTGACGCCGTCGATCGAATAGGTTGCGAGACGAGGCGGAGACATCGGCTGTTCCGCTCAGTCGGCAATCGTGACGTCGGCAACGAACAGCGGCTCGCGCACGGCCTGTCCGGTGAACGGCGAGCCCTGCTCGAACCAGGAGCGCGGGGCGGGCGCGCCCCACAAGGTCTGGCGCCGCGGGTCCTTCAGCGACCACCGCAGCGGCTCATGGTCATGATCTCCAGTGAAATAGTCGCTGGTGTAGAGCTCGAGCCGATGACCGTCGGGATCCCTGACATAGAGGAAGAACGCATTCGAAATGCCGTGGCGGCCAGGGCCGCGTTCCATGTTCTTCAGGAACCCGCTGGAGGCCATCACGTCGCAGAGATGCAGGACATTCATTGCCGTCGGCACCCAATAGGCGAAATGGTGCAGGCGAGGGCCCTTGCCGTTGGTGAAGGCGAGGTCGTGCACATTGCCCTTGCGATGCATCCATGCCGCGGCGATGCGCCCGTTCGGGCCATCCTCCTCGCCATATTCGGTGAGACGAAAGCCGAGCCGCGCGTAGAAATCGATGGTGTCCTGCAACTCGGCGGCGAAGACGTTGAAGTGATCGAGCCGCTGCGGATGGCAGCCCTTGTAGAGGTCGTAGCGGCGCAGGAGATGTGGGCGCTTCTCCATCGTCGCATAGAGCTCGAGCTGGAAGCCGAATGGATCGGAGAACTGCAGGGTGCGGCCCTGGAACGGCTGGTCGACGAAGCGATAGTCGATGCCGTGCTCGGAGAAGAACGCTGCCGCCTTGTCGAGGTCGGCATCATTGCCGACCTTGAAGCCGAGCCGGCTGCAGGCTGCTACGTCCGCCTTGCGCAGCACCAGCGAGTGATGCTGATGCTCTTCCGACCCGCGCAGATAGACCGCTTCGTCGTCCGCGTCCTCGACATGCAGACCTACGGTGGTCTCATAGAACGCGCGGCTGGCGTCGAGATCGGTCACGTCGAGCACGACGTGGCTGCAGCGGATGATGTTGAACGGCGGATCGAAGACGTGCTGCGGAACGGGCATGTGACGTTTCCACTCCTCGAGTTGTTGACCCTCATGGTGAGGAGCGCGCAGCGCGTCTCGAACCATGAGGCCATGATCTCACCCGTGGCCCATCCTTCGAGACGCGGGCTTGCGCCCGCTCCTCAGGATGAGGGCAGGCCGAGTCTCTGTATCTTATGCGTCCCGCGCGCCAGCGAGACGTGCTTGGTTTCCATGTAGAAGTCGAACGAATAATCGCCGCCGTCGCGACCGATGCCGGATGCTTTCATGCCGCCGAATGGTGTCGGCAGGTGCCGGACGTTTTCCGAATTGAGCCAGATCATGCCGGCTTCGAGTGCATCCGCCACCCGCAGGGCGCGGCCCATGTCGCCGGTCCAGACGTAGCCGGTGAGGCCATATTGCACGCCGTTGGCGATCTCGACCGCATCGGTCTCGTCGCGGAAGGGGATGACGGTGAGGAACGGACCGAACACCTCTTCCTGCGCCACTCGCATCTTGGAATGCGCAGCCGTAACGAGCGTCGGCAGCACATAATGTCCGCCGCCGGGACCGTCATGCGTCTTGCCGCCGACCGCGATCGTCGCGCCTTCCCGTCGTGCCACGTCGAAATAAGAGCAGACTTTCGCCAGATGCCGCTCGTGGATCAGCGGCCCGATCTCGGTTACGGGATCGAGGGGATGGCCGACCTTCAGCGCCTTCACCCGCGCGGTGAGCCTTTCGACGAACCGTTCCGCGATGCTCTCTTGCACCAGGAGCCGGCTCGAGGAGGTGCAGCGCTCGCCGTTCAGCGAATAAATCATGAAGACCACGGCATCGAGCGCGCGCTCGAGATCGGCATCCTCGAACACGATCACCGGGTTCTTGCCGCCGAGTTCGAAATGCACGCGCTTCAGCGTCGGCGCGCCCTGGGCCATGATCGCAGATCCGGTCGCGCTCTCGCCGACAAAACCGATCGCCTTGATCGCGGGATGCTCGGTCAGCGCCTTGCCGGCCTCCTCGCCGAAACCGTGCACGGTATTGAGCACGCCGTCGGGGACGCCCGCTTCCTTCACCAGCTTTGCCAGAAGATCGGCGGTGACGGGCGACCATTCGGCGGGCTTGTGCACCACCGTGCAGCCGGCGGCGAGCGCGGGCGCGATCTTCCAGGTCGAGAGCATGAACGGCGTGTTCCATGGCGTGATCACGCCGACCGGGCCGATCGGCACCCGCGTGGAGATGTTCCAGTGCTCCTCGCTCGGCATGTTGAGACCGTCGCGAGCTTCGGCGCATTTGTCGGCGAAGAAGCGGAAATTCTCGGCCGCGCGGATCGCAGCCTTCGCCATGAAGCGATGCGCCTGGCCGGTGTCGATGCATTCGAGCACTGCGATATCGTCGGCGTGGTCCTCGATCGCGTCGGCTACGCGATTGAGCAGCTTGCGCCGCATCGAAGCCGACATATCGCGCCAGGATTTGAAGGCAAGGGTGGCCGCAGTCGCAGCGCGGTCGATATCCTCGGTATTGCCGCGCGCGACGGTTGCCAGGACAGCACCATCGATCGGCGACTTCGTTTCAAAGGTCTGCCCGGAGATCGATGGCACGGTCTTGCCGTCGATCATGTGGCCGATGCCGTCGGCTTTCAGCTTTGCCAGCAGCGGCGCGGCACGGTCACGATTGGCCTGGAACTGTTCGGCCGATTTCGGCGTCGCCTTATCCATGGACAGCCTCCGCCTTCAGCGCATCGTGAATGTTATTGCGCTTCCAGCTCGTCTCCTTGTCGTTGATCTGCATGTCGAACGACAGCGCGAACTTACTGCTCGCGAACACGGGATCGAGATAGGTCGACAGTGCCTTGAAGATATGCTCGCCCGCCTTCTTGCGGGTTGGGAGATCGCGGCCTTCGCCGAGCCGGAGCACCATGTCGAGAAAGCCGTAATCATCTCGTCCGTCGGCGATCGCATAGTGCGCGCATCTGATGGCGCGAACGCGGATGCCGCCGAGGGGGAAGATGCTGGTCTCCACGGCGGCCTTGCGCACGAGCTCGACGACTTCGTCCATGTCGAGGCGGGAATCCAGGTTGGCCGAATATTCGATGGTGAAATGCGGCATGGCGGATCACTCCTGGTGCACCCGGATGATTAACATGTTAAGTGTATCGGCGTAAATTGATTTGCGGTGTTGTTGCGCTGCAAAAGATTGGCGATGGCACGGAAGAAATCATCATTGAACGGCTCGCGCTCGGGCGCGACGGCAGAGACGGGGCGGCGCGGGCCGATGCGCGAATTCTCGCGTTCGCTGCCGATGTCGCTGCTCCGCGCGCGCGAAGCCGTGATGCGGCAGTTCCGTCCCTCGCTGCGCCGTCACGGGCTGACCGAGCAGCAATGGCGCATCCTGCGCGCGCTCACCTCGGTGGAGGCGATCGAGGTCACCGACCTCGCGCGGCTCGCCTTCCTGCTCGGGCCGAGCCTGTCGCGCATCCTGCGCGACCTCGAGGCGCGCGGACTGATCGAGCGCCGTTCGGCGGAGACGGACCTGCGCCGCGCCGTGGTGTCGATCTCGCCGAAGGGATTGAAGCTGATCGAGGCAGTCGCGCCGACGTCCGAAGCGATCTACGCCGCCATTACGAAGCGTTACGGCTCGCGCAAGCTTGCTGAACTGCAGGCGATGCTGGGCGCGCTCGAAGAAAGCCTTGCGGGCTTATCAGGCGCGCAAGAGGAGACAGTCGAGGTAGACGAGTAAATGCAAATTTGCATGAGGATATGTGCTGAGGTGCATAGCTCGCAATGCCTTGCACATCGTTTGAGCACAAAGGAATTGGCGAGTCCGCGGAATCCGCCGGAATAGTCATGATCTCGTCGGCATTAATCTTTCTTGATACGCGCGCATAACGATGCATCTCCATCGTTAGTCGAAAACACCGCAATATCAATTTACTCCGAGACGGAGAGTCCGTAAGTACGCACGCGGTTCGCGCCCCCTTGGGGATCGCCAACAGCAAGAAGGGCCGACGAAGACGCCCGGCCTCAGGGAGAAACGAATGAAACTGACGAGACGCGATTTCGCGGCCGGTATCGTCGCCGGCCTTGCTGCCCCCCACGTCATCACGAGCGCAAGGGCGCAGGGCGCCACGATCAAGATCGGCATGTGCGCGCCTGTGACCGGTCCCGCCGCCGAGTCCGGCCGCTACGCCATCCAGGGTGCGAAGCTCGCGCTCGAAGCCGTCAACAAGGCCGGCGGCATCCTGGGCAAGCAGGCCGAGCTGATCATCGAAGACGACCAGACCACCAATCCCGGCATCGTGCTAGCCTTCTCCAAGCTCGCCGCGCAATCCGACATCGTCGGCTTCCTCGGCTCGATCCGGTCGACCCAGGTGCACGCCATGGCGCCCGACGTGCTCAAGCTCGGCAAGCCCGTGATGATCGGGGGAACCGATCCGAACCTCACGCACATGGGCAATCAGTGGCTGTTCCGTTTCCGTCCGAACGACAGCTATTCCGGGCGCGTCATCGCCGAGTATGGCGTCAACACGCTCGGCAAGAAGAAATGGGCCGTGTTGCATTCGACCGACGCTTTTGGCACTGCAGGCGGCAAGGCCCTGACCGCGGCGTTGGAAAAGCTCGGCTCCCCGCCGGTGCTCGATCAGGGTTATGCCAACCAGAGCCAGGACTTCACCCCGGTCGTGCTTGCGATCAAGCAGTCCGGCGCCGACATCCTCGGCTCCTACTTCACCTTCGAAAACGATCTCGGCATCTTTGCCCGGCAGTTGCGCCAGCTCGGCGTCAACATTCCCTGGGTCGGCTCGCCCTCGATCGTCAATATCACCGCGCTAAAACTCGCCGGGCCTGCGCTGTACAACACCTATGGCGTCGCGGACTACGCGGAAGATTCCAGCGAAGCCTCCAAGGCGTTCGGCAAGCTCTATCGTGATGCGGTCAAGGTCGCGCCGGATAACCAGAGCTCCTGGCCTTATGACGCGGTCACCGTACTGTCGGCAGCGATCAACAAGGCCGGCTCGACCGATCCTGCAAAAATCCGCGAGGCGATCCTGTCGATCAAGAAATTCCCCGGCGCCGAGGGCGAGTACAATTTCGACCAGAACGGCGACGGTTTGCACGGCTACAACATCGTGAAAAACGACAAGGGCAAAATCGTCTTCGACAAGCACATTGAATTCAACGATTGACCACGTTTTCGGCCTCTTCGTTCTCCACGGAGAGGCCGAAAGCCTTTCGGCGAATTCTCTGGTTCCTCCTAACCGAAGCTTGTCATGGATCTCGTCCTTCAACTGCTGTTTACCGGCATCGGCATCGGCGCCGTCTACGCGCTGGTCGCGCTTGGTTTCGTGCTGATCTTCCGCGCCACCAATGTGGTGAATTTCGCCCAAGGCGAGTTCTCCATGGTCGCCGCCTATCTGATGGTGGTGTTCTCCGTCGATCTCGGCTGGCCCTACTGGCTGTCGTTCCTGATCGCGCTTGGCGGCATGGCGCTGCTCGGCGTCATCTTCAATCTCGGCGTCTATTATCCGCTGCGCCACCGCACGTTCCTGCCTGTCATCATCGCCACCATCGGCGCCTCGATCCTGCTGTCGAATTCGGTGCTGGCGATCTACGGCCCGCAGCCGCAGGTGCTGCAGGGATGGTTCGATACGCCCGGCATTCAGCTCGGCCCTGTCTATCTCGACAGCCAGTATCTCCTGATCATCGCGGTGACGATAGCGCTCGTGTTCTTCAACTACTGGTTCTTCGAGAAGACGCTGCTCGGCAAGAAGCTGCAGGCGACCTCGCAGGACAAGGAAATGGCCTCGCTGCTCGGCATTTCCGTCTCCACCATGATCATGATCACCTTCATCTATTCCGCCGTGCTCGGCGGTCTCGCGGGCATCCTGGTCGCACCGGTGCTGTTCGTCTCGATCCAGATGGGCTCGACCATCGCGCTGAAGGCGTTCGCCGCCACCATCATCGGCGGCTTCGGCGATGTCGCCGGCGCCATCATCGGCGGACTCGCGCTCGGCGTGATCGAGACCTTTGGCGCGGCCTACATCTCGGTTCCCTACAAGGACGGCTTCGCCTTCCTGGTTCTGGTCGCCTTCCTGATCTTCCGGCCGCAGGGCATCTTCGGCGAACGTGTGGCGGAGAAAGCATGAGCGCCCCCAGCGACAACATGTCGATCCCGACACCTGCCGTCCATTCGAAGCCGCTCCTGATCCGTCATTTGCCCTTCTTCATCGGCGCGGCGATCCTGGTGGCGCTTGCCGCGGGATTGCGGTTCGACGGCTATATCCTCAACATCCTCTTGCAGGCGACGACGTTCTCGATCGCCGTATTTGGCCTGTCGGTCGTGCTCGGCCTCTGCGGCCAGATCAATCTGGCGCAGGCGGCGTTCTTCGGGCTCGGCGCCTATGCGGTCGGCCTCGGCACGACCGATCTGCATCTCAGCTTCTGGCTGTGCCTTATCGGCGGCTGCGTGATCGCGCTGGTTGCCGGCGCGTTCCTGGGCATGTCGACCCTGCGGCTCGGCGGCCATTATCTCGCGATGGTCACGATCTCGTTCCAGCAGATCGTCACGCTTGTCATGATCAACGCGATCTGGCTGACGCACGGACCCGACGGCGTCTCCAATATCCGCCGTCCCGAGCTGTTCCAGACCTCGCAGGGCTATCTCGCCTTCTGCGTCGCCATGCTCGCGATCGTCGGCTATTTGGTCTGGCATCTCTCCGACACCAAGCTCGGCCGTGCGATGCGGGCGGTGCGCGACAACGAGCTCGCGGCCGGTGTCAACGGCATCGACGTGTTTCGCACCAAGATCTACGCCTTCGCGCTCTGTGCGCTGCTTGGCGGGTTGGCGGGCGGCCTGTTTGCCGGCGGCTTCGCCTATGTCAGCCCCGATCAATTCTCGTTTGCGGAATCGATCGTATTCCTGACCATGTCGCTGCTCGGCGGCGTCGCCTCGCCGATCGGCTCGGCGATCGGCACCGGGCTGTTGATCCTGATCCCGGAATGGCTGCGCTTTCTCAAGAGCGTGCCCGGGCTCTATCTGGCCATCTACGGCCTGTTCGTGATCCTGATCATCCGCTTCATGCCTGACGGCATCTGGGGCTTCGTCTCCGATGCCTTCATCCGCTGGCGCGCGCACACCAAGGCGCCGCCTGCGGCAGCTCCCTTGGAGCTGAAGCCCGCGACCGTCGGCGGCGAGTTCGTGCTCGAGGTCACCGGCCTGTCGAAACATTTCGGCGGCCTGAAAGCGGTCGATGGCGTCGACATCGCGGTGAAGCGCGGCGGTGTCCACGCGCTGATCGGGCCGAACGGCTCCGGCAAGACCACGACGCTGAACGTGCTCTCCGGCCTCTACGAGGCGACATCGGGCAGGATCGTGCTCGACGGCACCGACATCACCCACATGCCGCCGCATCAGCGCACGGCTGCGGGCCTCGGGCGCACGTTCCAGAACATCCGCCTGTTCCGTTCGATGACGGCGCTCGAGAATGTCGAGATCGGTGCCGAACGGCCCGGCAACACCATGATCGGGAAGGGCGAGGACGCGCTGACCGAACGGGCGATGGAAGCGCTGAACTTCGTCGGCCTCGGCAACCGCGCCAACGAGCTGATCTCGAGTTTCTCCTACGGCCACCAGCGCCTGATCGAGATTGCGCGCGCGCTCGCCGCCAATCCAACGCTCCTGTTGCTCGACGAGCCGGCTGCCGGGTTGAACTCGACCGAGAAGCTCGAACTGCATGAGCTGCTCAAGCGCATCGCAGCCCAGGGCCTCACCATCCTGATCATCGATCACGACATGACGCTGGTCTCCGAAGCCGCCCAGCACATCACCGTGCTCAATTTTGGTCGCCGCATCGCGGACGGCGAGTCCATGGCGGTGCTGCGCCATCCCGATGTCGTCTCCGCCTATCTCGGGAGCGAATGATGCCGCTGCTCGAAATCCGCAATCTCGTGGTCCGCTACGGCGAGATCGAAGCGCTGCGCGGCGTCACCATCGCCGTCGAGGCGGGGCAGGTGGTGACCCCTGCTCGGCGCCAACGGCGCCGGCAAATCCACCACGCTTCGCGCGATCTCCGGACTCGCCAAGCCCGCCTCCGGCGAAATCCTGTTCGACGGCGAGTCGATCGCCGGCCTCGGGCCGGAAGCGATCGTCCGCCTCGGCATCTCGCATGTGCCGGAGGGCAGGCGGGTCTTCCCGGGCCTCACGGTCAAGGAAAACATCATGCTCGGCGCGTCGAACCGGAAGGCCTCGTCGGCGCAGATCTCGCGCGAGGCAGATGCGATGTTCGACCTGTTCCCGGACATCCGCGCCTTCGCCGATGCGCTGGGCTGGACGCTGTCCGGCGGCCAGTTGCAGATGGTCGCCGTCGCCCGCGGCTTGATGGCGAAGCCGCGGCTGCTCTTGCTGGACGAGCCGTCGCTCGGACTTGCGCCCGTCATCGTGCAGGCGGTGTTCCGCATTATTTCGCAGATCAGGAAAGACACCACGGTCTTGCTTGTCGAGCAAAATGCGCGCATGGGACTTTCAGTCGCCGATCACGGCTTCGTCCTGGAAACGGGGCGGATCGTGCTTGGCGGCAAGCCCGACGAATTATGGGGCAATGAGGCCATCGCCGCGGCCTATCTCGGCGGTCACGCCAAGGCCAGCGCTTAAGAAGCATGATCCGGAGGTAGCGGTTTTCCGCAAGGATCGTGCTCCAACCAACGAAGCGAGTGACATGTCCATGGTGACGATCAAGGTCGATAATCTCATCAATTTTGTTGCCGAAGTCTTTTCCCACGCCGAATCTTCGCCCGAAGAAGCCCGTCGCATTGCAACATATTTGACCACCGCCAATCTCACCGGGCACGACAGCCACGGCGTGATCCGCGTGCCCGTCTATATCCGCTGGAAGAAGATGGGCTCGGTGGTCCCCAACCAGACTGCCGAGGTCGTGGTCGATACGCCGTCACTGGCCGTCGTCGACGGTAAGTTCGGTTACGGGCAGACGGTCGCGCCGGTCGCCGTCAAGATCGGCATCGAGAAGTGCAAGAAGGCCGGACTTGCCGCGGTTGCGCTGCGCAACGCCGGCCATATCGGTCGCGTCGGCGATTGGGCGGAGATGGCCGCCGCCGAAGGGCTGGTGTCGGTGCATTTCGTCAATGCCGCCGGCTCGCTTCTGGTTGCGCCGTTCGGCGGCGTCGAGAAGCGGCTGTCGACCGCGCCCTATTGCGTCGGCATTCCGCGCCAGGGCCAGGACCCGATCGTGCTCGATTTCGCCACTTCGATCGTCGCCGAGGGCAAGGTCCTGGTCGCAAGCCGCGGCGGCAAGAAACTGCCGGTTGGCGCGCTGGTCGATTCCGACGGCAGCCTGAGCGAGGATCCGCACGTGCTGTACGGACCGTACACCCCGGATGGACCGCGCGATCACACCAAGGGCACGGGCGCGATCCGTGCGTTCGGCGAGCACAAGGGCTCGGGCCTGGCGTTCATCTGCGAACTGCTCGGCGGCGCACTGACGGGGACGGGCGCGACTGCGCCGGACCGGCGTTTCGCCAATGGCATGCTGGCCTTCTACGTCGATCCCAAGGTGGTCGATCCCGCCAATTTCTTCGACGGCGAAATCTCGCGCTACGTGGACTTCATCCGCGACACCAAGCCGATTGCCGGCACCGACAAAGTGCTGATTCCTGGCGACCCTGAAAGAAAGACCCGTGCCGAGCGCACCAGGAACGGCATCCCCTTGCCTGACGACACCTGGGCGGCGATAGTGAACACCGCGCGCGAAGTCGGCGTCAGCGAAGTCAGCATCCAGCGGGCAACGAGCTAACTCCGTCATTGCGAGCGGAGCGAAGCAATCCGTAGCGCCGCTTGCTGAAGTACGGATTGCTTCGTCGCTATCGCTCCTCGCAATGACGGCATGGCCATGACGGTGAGAAAAAGGGAAGGAAAGCAAAGTGGCAAATAACAAGGTCAAACAAGTCTGGGCGTCGGGCAAAGCGGTTGTGAACGCGTGGCTGGCGATCCCGTCCGGCTTTTCGGCCGAAGTGATCGCGCAATGCGGCTTCGACAGCGTCACCGTCGACATGCAGCACGGTGTGCAGGACTATCTCTCGATGGTGCAGTGTTTCCAGGCGATGAATGCCCACCCGGTGACGCCGATGGTGCGCGTGCCCTGGAATGAGCCTGGCATCATCGGCAAGGTACTCGACGGCGGCGCCTATGGCGTGATCTGCCCGATGGTCAACACGCCCCAGGAAGCCAAGAACCTCGTCTCCTATGCCAAGTATCCGCCGAAGGGCACGCGCTCGAACGGCCCGATCCGCTCCGGCATGTATGGCTCGGCCGGCACCTATCAGCAGACCGCGAACGACGAGATCGTGCTGCTGCCGATGATGGAAACCCGGACCGCGGTCGAGAATATGGAAGCGATCCTCGATGTCGAGGGCATCGACGGCGTCTATATCGGTCCATCCGATCTCGGCTTTTCCTACGGCCTGGTGCCGAAGCTCGACCGCGACGAGCCGGAGATCCTCAAGATCTACGAAAAGATCGTGAAAGAATGCGGCAAGCGTGGTCTCAATCCCGGCATCCATTGCAGCGGCGCCGAAGGCGCGGTGCGCGCCATCAATATGGGCTTCAAACTCGTCACGCTCTCGAACGAGAGCGGATTGATGATGACCTACGCCAAGATGCAGGTGAACCAGACCCGCAAGGAGTCCGGCGGAAAAGCGTGAGAAGACGCGAATAGCGAAATGGCGAATAGCGAGTAGGGAGTGGCGAATAGGGATTAGCAAGGCGGGATCAGCGACCCTATTCGCTACTCGCCATTCGCTATTCGCTTCTCCAGCTATTCGCCTCCAAAGGAGAATCCCATGGCCACAGCACCCGTGATCTGCCTGCATCCCGAGGACAGCGTGCTGATCGCGCGCGCGAGCCTGCCGCCGGGGCTTGAGGTCGCGAGCGGCGTCACCACCGTCGACCGCATTCCGGCGGGCCACAAGGTCGCGATCAGGCCGATCGCGGAGGGTGAGCCGATCAAGCGCTATGGCCAGATCATCGGTTTTGCCACGGCGCCGATCACGCCGGGCCAGCATGTGCACACCCAGAATTGCGGCATGGGCGATTTCGCCAAGGACTATGCTTACGGCGTCGATGTCAAGCCGGTGCCGAATTTCGATCTGCCGGCGACCTTCGACGGCATCCGCCGTCCCGACGGACGGGTCGCGACGCGCAACTATATCGGCATCCTCACCTCGGTGAATTGCAGCGCCCATGTGGCTAGCCTCGTCGCCGACGTCTTCAAGAAGAATCCGTTCACCGGCGACAATCCGCTGGCCGATTTCCCGAATGTCGATGGCGTGGTCGCACTCACCCACAAGACCGGTTGCGGCATGACGCAGGATGAGCCCTTGGCGCTGCTTCGCCGCACGCTCGGCGGTTACGCGCGGCATGCGAATTTCTCCGCCGTGATCGTGCTCGGCCTCGGTTGCGAAGTGAACCAGATCGGCGGCCTGATGCAGGAGCAGAAGCTCGCCGGCCGGCTGCGCGCGATGGACATCCAGGAAGTCGGCGGCACCCGCAAGACCGTGGAAGCCGGCGTCGCCTTCGTGCGTGAGGCACTGGCAGATGCCAACAAGGTCAAGCGCGAGAAGGTCGCCGCGAGCGAACTGACGGTGGCGCTGCAGTGCGGCGGCTCCGACGGCTATTCCGGCGTTTCCGCCAACCCGGCGCTTGGTGCAGCCAGCGATCTCCTCGTGCGGCACGGCGGCACCGTGATCTTATCCGAGACTCCGGAGACCTATGGCGCCGAGCATCTGCTGACACGTCGCGCCGTCAGCCGCGAGGTCGGCGAGAAGCTGGTCGGCCTGATGCGCTGGTGGGAAGAATATACGCAGCGCGAAGGCGCCGAGATGAACGCCAATCCCAGCCCCGGCAACAAGGCCGGCGGCCTCACCACGATCCTCGAGAAGTCCCTCGGCGCGATGGCGAAGGCGGGCAGCACCAATCTCGTTGACGTCCTGCACTACGCGGAGCCGGTGACCAAGCGGGGTTTCGTGTTCATGGACACGCCCGGCTACGATCCCGTTGCCGCGACGGGGCAGGTCGCGGGGGGCGCTAATCTGGTCTGCTTCACCACCGGCCGCGGCAGCGTGTTCGGCTGCAAGCCCGCACCCTCGATCAAGCTCGCCACCAACACGCCCATGTACAAGCGCATGGAAGACGACATGGACGTCAATTGCGGCACCATCCTCGATGGCGAGGAGAGCGTGCAGGAATGCGGCCAACGTATCTTTGACTTGATGCTGAAGACGGCATCCGGCCAGCCGACCAAGAGCGAGAGCTTCGATTTCGGCGGCGCCGAATTCGCGCCGTGGGTGCTGGGCGCGACGATGTGAGAGGGCGATCGCAGGCGGTTGCCACAGCCGTCATTGCGAGCGGAGCGAAGCAATCCATCGCGCAGCGAGCGGAGGGATGGATTGCTTCGTCGCTTACGCTCCTCGCAATGACGGCGTCTGTAAGGACCTCAAGCCCGCCTCATAGGCACCCGTGCCCGTTGTTAGTGCTTGCTGTCGGCCGGAACCAGTGTTCTGCTTAAAAAAGCTGCTGGAGTCCGTCATCCGTGTCGATCTTCGTCGCACTGCATCACGTCACGCATTACAAGTACGACCGGCCGATCGACCTCGGGCCCCAGACCATTCGCCTGCGTCCGGCGCCGCACACGCGCACGCCGATCCTGAGCTACTCGCTCAAGGTCACGCCAGCCAATCACTTCGTCAACTGGCAGCAGGATCCGCAAGGCAATTGGCTCGCGCGGCTGGTGTTTCCGGAGAAGGCGACCGAACTCAAGATCGAGGTCGATTTCACGGCGCAGATGACCGTGATCAATCCGTTCGACTTTTTCGTCGAGTCCTACGCCACCTCCTATCCGTTCCAATACACCAGCGATCTCAAGAACGAGCTCGCGCCCCATCTCGCAACGATCGAGCCCGGGCCGCTGCTCGACGACTATCTGAAAGAGATTCCGCGCGAGGCCGACAGCACCGTCAATTTCCTTGTCGACCTCAACGCAAAGCTGCGCGAGAAAATCCGCTACGTCATCCGCATGGAGCCCGGCGTGCAGACGCCGGAGCAGACGCTTGCCGCCGGCGCGGGCTCCTGCCGTGACTCGGCATGGCTGTTGATCCAGATTCTGCGCCATCTCGGTTTTGCTGCACGCTTCGTCTCCGGCTATCTGGTCCAGCTTCGTCCCGATATCGATCCGGTCGAGGGCCCCCGCGAGGTCGAGAACGACTTCACCGATCTGCATGCCTGGGCCGAAGTCTATCTGCCCGGTGCGGGGTGGATCGGCTTCGACGTCACCTCGGGCATGCTGACGGGCGAGGGGCACATCCCCGTTGCAGCCACGCCGCATTACCGCTCGGCCGCGCCGATCTCCGGCACCGCCGGTTTTGCAAACGTCGACTTCGCCTTCGAGATGAGCGTCAAGCGCATCCGCGAGGCGCCGCGGATCACAAAGCCGTTCTCGGATGAATCCTGGGCGCGGCTCGACGCGCTCGGCGAACAGGTCGATGCCGACTTGAAGACCGAAGACGTGCGGCTGACCATGGGCGGCGAGCCGACCTTCGTCTCGGTCGACGATCTCGAAGCGCCGGAATGGAATATCGCCGCGGTCGGTCCGACCAAGCGCGCCCTTGCCGATGATCTCATCCGCCGCCTTCGCGATCGTTTCGCGCCTGGCGGCTTGCTGCATTATGGCCAGGGCAAATGGTATCCGGGCGAGAGCCTGCCGCGCTGGGCCTTCGGCCTCTTCTGGCGCAAGGACGGCGGGCCGATCTGGAAGAACGCCGATCTGATCGCGACGATCGAGAATCCACGCAAGGCCGAGATCAAGGACGCTCAGCGCTTCGCGGAGACCATGGCGCAGAAGCTCGGGCTTGCCGCCGACTACGTGATGCCGGCCTTCGAGGATCCCGCGTTTTGGATTCAGCGCGAAGCCGCGCTCCCCGCCAATGTCAGTCCCGAAAATTCGAAACTATCCGATCCGGAAGAGCGCTCGCGCCTGGCACGGGTGTTCGATCAGGGACTGACGACACCAAAAGGATATGTGCTGCCGATCCAGCGTTTCAGTCCTCTCGCCGGCGCGCGCGTCCGTTGGCGCAGCGAGCACTGGAAGATCCGGCGCAGCCATCTGTTCCTGTCGCCGGGCGATTCCCCGCTCGGCCTGCGGCTGCCGATCTCCTCGCTCGAATACGTGGCGCCGGAGGATTATCCCTACATCATCGAGACCGATCCGATGGCGCCGCGCGACGCCTTGCCGGATTTCGACGAGGAATTGAAGCGCCTGCTCCAGGACCTCCCGGAGCCGCCGCCGGTGCGCACGGCGATGTCGATCGAAATCCGCGACGGCACGTTGTGCGCCTTCATGCCACCGGTCGAGAAGGTGGACGACTATCTCGAACTGGTGGCGGCGATCGAGGCGACAGCCGAAGAATTGCAGATGCCGGTGCATGTCGAGGGCTATGCGCCGCCGTTCGACCCACGCATCGAGGTCATCAAGGTCACGCCCGATCCCGGCGTGATCGAGATCAACATCCAGCCGGCGCAAAGCTGGCGCGAGGCGGTCGATATCACTTTCGGCCTCTATGAGGACGCCGCGAAAGTGCGGCTCGGCGCCAACCGTTTCCTGATCGATGGCCGCCACACTGGCACGGGCGGCGGCAATCACGTCGTCGTGGGTGGCAGCAACCCGCAGGACTCGCCGTTCCTGCGGCGTCCTGATTTGTTGAAGAGCCTCGTGCTGTATTGGCAGCGGCATCCATCGCTATCCTATCTGTTCTCCGGCATGTTCATCGGCCCGACCAGCCAGGCGCCGCGCATCGACGAGGCGCGGCATGACGGGCTCTATGAACTCGAGATCGCGCTCGCCCACGTGCCGCCGGCGGGCGTCGAGGCGCCGCTATGGCTGGCGGACCGGCTGTTCCGGCACATCCTGGTCGACATCACCGGCAATACCCACCGCGCCGAGATCTGCATCGACAAGCTGTATTCGCCCGATGGCCCGACCGGCCGGCTCGGCCTGGTCGAATTCCGCGCGCTCGAAATGCCGCCCGATCCCAGGATGTCGCTGGCGCAGCAGCTCCTGATCCGCGCGCTGATCGCAAAACTCTGGCGCGAGCCGCAGCAGGGCAAATTCGTACGTTGGGGCACCACGCTGCATGATCGCTTCATGCTGCCGCATTTCCTCTGGGAAGATTTTTTGGACGTGCTCGCCGACCTCGGGCAATCCGGCTACGATTTCTCACCGGAATGGTACACAGCACAGCTCGAATTCCGCTTCCCGATGTTCGGCCGGGTCCACCATGGCGGTGTCGCGCTGGAACTGCGGCAAGCGCTCGAGCCATGGCACGTGCTGGGCGAGGAGGGATCTGCTGGCGGCACCGTCCGCTATGTCGATTCCTCGGTCGAGCGGCTGCAGGTCAAGGCATCGGGCTTTGTCGAGGGCCGTCACGTCGTCACCTGCAACGGCAGGCGGATGCCGACGACAGGGACCGGCCGTTCGGGGGAGGCGGTCGCGGGCGTCCGCTTCAAGGCCTGGCAGCCGGCTTCCGGCCTGCATCCGACCATCCCGGTGCATGCACCGCTGACCTTTGACCTGATCGACACCTGGAACGGCCGCTCGCTCGGCGGCTGCGTCTACCATGTCGCCCATCCCGGCGGCCGCAGCTACGAGACCAAGCCGGTCAATTCCTACGAGGCCGAGGCGCGGCGGCTGGCCCGCTTCCAGGACCACGGCCACACCCCCGGCAGGATCGAGCCGCCGCCGGAAGAACGCACAATTGAATTCCCGCTGACCCTCGACTTGCGGACGCCGCTCCTGCATTGATTGCAACAGGAGCGTCGGGAATGACCGGATCGGTCGGCAACAATCAGGAGAACAGGGCCCGCCCGGGCCAGCGCCGCATGGCGCAGTGGTCGCGCGACTATGCGCGGCTGCCCGGCATTCCCGATGAATATATTGGCCCGGACGGCACGCCGCGGCCGGTCTGGACCCGCTTCTTCGATGCCTTCGCTGCGCTGTCGCCAGCCGAGATCGAGCGCCGCTTCGCCGCCGCCGACCGGCATCTGCGCGACGCCGGCGTCACCTATCGTGCGCCCGGCGAAACGTCCGACCGGCTGTGGCCGCTGAGCCACCTGCCGCTGATCATCGATGAGCCCGACTGGCAGCAGTTGGTTTCCGGCATCACGCAGCGGGCGCAACTGCTCGAGATGGTCCTGCGCGACATCTATGGCGAGGGTCGCCTGCTCGCGGACGGCGCGATCCCGGCCGCCGCGATTGCGGGCAGCAGCGAATATCTGCGCGCCGTCAGCGGCATCAAGCCGCCGGGCGGGCGCTACCTCCACCTCTATGCCGCCGATGTCGGCCGCGGGCCGGACGGCCGCTGGTGGGTGCTCGGCGACCGTACGCAGGCGCCGTCCGGCGCGGGTTACGCGCTGGAAAACCGCCTGGTGCTCTCGCGCGCCTTTGCGGGCCTCTACAAGTCGATGAATGTCGAACGCGTTGCGCCGTTCTTCGAAGCGTTCCGGGACGCGCTGCGCGCCAGCGCCGACCGCGACGAGCCGCGCATCGGTCTGCTGACGCCCGGCTCGTTCAACGAGACCTATTTCGAGCACGCGACGCTGGCGCGCTATCTCGGCTTCCTGCTGGTCGAGGGCGACGATCTCGCCGTCAGCGGCGACCGAGTCCACATCCGCACCGTTGCCGGGCTGAAGCGGCTCGACGTGCTGCTGCGCCGGGTCGATTCCAACTGGCTCGATCCGCTCGAGCTCAACGCCTCCTCGCATCTCGGCGTGCCCGGTTTGATCGAAGTGTTGCGCAAGGGCGGTGTCGTCGTCGCCAACATGCCGGGTTCGGGCGTGCTCGAGTCACGGGCGCTGCTCGGTTTCCTGCCGAGCCTCTGCCGCCGCCTGCTCGGCGAAGAACTGGAAATGCCGCATATCGCGACCTGGTGGTGCGGCCAGAAGGCCGCGCGCGAACAGGTGCTGTCGCGGCTCGATGATTTCGCGATCGAAAGCGCCTATGGCCGGGGTGTCCCGGGTTTTGCGAGCCATGGCCCCGTGCTCGCGAGCGAATTGTCGCCGAGCGAACGCGAACGGCTGAAGAGCGCCATCGCCGAGCGCGGTATCGATTTTGTCGGCCAGGAACTGGTGCGGCTGTCGACCACGCCGGTGTGGGAGAACGGCCAGCTCACGCCGCGTCCCTTCGTACTTCGCGTCTTTGCTGCGGCCACGCCGAGCGGCTGGACGATCCTGCCCGGCGGCTTCTGCCGGATCGCCGAACAGGCGGATGCCCGTGCGGTGTCGATGGGTGACGGCGCGCGCGCCGCGGATGTCTGGGTGGTGTCGGAAAAAGCGGTCTCGACCGCGAGCCTGTTGCCCGCCGGCGATACCGTGCGCATCCGCCGCATCGCCGGCGTGTTGCCGAGCCGTGCCGCCGACAATCTGTTCTGGCTCGGCCGCTATCTCGAACGCGCCGAAGCGACGCTGCGATTGATCCGCGCGCTCGGCTCGCCGATGCGCGACTCGAACAAGGCGAGCTCGACCGGCCCGTCCAACATTCATTCAGTCGAGCGCATCCAGCGCATGCTGGTGGCCTGGGGCGCGAGCTCGCAGACGGCGCGAGCGAACCCGGCCAAGGTCGTCGCCGAAGCCTTGCAGAGCGAGGAGCGGTTCGGCTCGGCGCTGTCGCTGGTGCGCGCCGCGCAGCGCACCGCCACCTCGCTGCGCGAACGCCTGTCGCCGGACGCCTGGCAGGTCATCACCGAGATGGTGGACCGGCTCGGCGAGGAAGTCGAGGATGACGACGGCGTCATCAGCGCGGCCGAGCTGACGCTGCAGGAACTGGCGAGCTTTGCGGGCCTTGCGCAGGAGAACATGAACCGCGCCGCGGGCTGGCGCTTCCTCGAGATGGGCCGCCGCGCCGAGCGCGCCATCAACACCACCCGCTTCGCACGGCAGTTCGCCTATGACGAGGCTGGCGACGAAGACCTCGACATCCTGCTGACGCTCGTCGATTGCCAGATCACCTATCGCTCGCGCTATCTGGTGACGCCGATCCTCGCGCCGGTGCGCGATCTCGCCGTGCTCGACCCCTACAACCCGCGCTCGGTCGCATTCCAGGTCGAAAGCCTCAACGAACACATCGCAGCGCTGCCGAGCCTGAAGCAATACGGGATGATCGAGCGCCCGCAGCGGCTCGCGGTCGCGCTGCAGGCCATGCTCGCGACGGCGGAAGCGGCGACACTTGATATCAAGACGCTGTTCTCGCTGGAACAGGACCTGCTCAATCTCGCCGACGCCATCGGGCTGCATTATTTCCCGCACGGGCCCAACGCGAGCCGGCCGGAGAAGCTGACGGGCCTCGCGTGATCTACGATATCAGGCACGTCACCACCTACTCCTACGAAAGCCCGGTGAATGTCGCGCGATGCTCGCTGCGGCTGGAGCCGCAAAGCGGCAACGGGCAGGAGCTGATTTCCCACAGCGTCGAGATCAGGCCGCGGCCTGCGGAGCGCACGGCGCGGCGCGACTTCTTCGGCACGCACACCGAAAGCATCCTGATCGAGACCGCGCATCGCAACTTGCGCATCGACTCGCGCTCGCGCGTCTCGGTCGCGCGCCATGCGCCCGGCCGCACCGCGCCGAGCCCATCCTGGGAGAGCGTGCGCGATGTTGCGTTCGAGGCGACGAGTCTCGGACCATCCTCGCCGGTCGGCTATGTTTTTGCGAGCGCGCTGGTGCCGGTGCTCGGACCGCTCACGGCCTATGCGTCCGCAAGCTTTCCGCAAGGAGGCGGCATCCTCGCCGGTGCCGCCGACTTGATGCGCCGCATCCGCAGCGACTTCAGGTACGATTCCAAGGCCACCGTGATCTCGACGCCGCTGACGGAGGTGTTCGAGAAACGCCACGGCGTCTGCCAGGACTTTGCCCATGTGATGATCGCAGGGCTCCGTGGCCTCGGCCTGCCGGCAGCCTATATCAGCGGCTATTTGCGCACCATCCCGCCGCCGGGACAGCCGCGCTTGCAGGGGGCGGATGCGACCCACGCCTGGGTCTCGGTGTGGTGCGGCGCCGACCTCGGCTGGATCGGCTTTGATCCGACCAACGATCTCCTGGTCGAGAACGATCACATCATCCTCTCGGTCGGCCGCGATTTCTCCGACGTCTCTCCGGTCGACGGCATCATCGTCGGCTCGCGCAAGCAGAAGCTGAACGTCGCCGTCGACGTGCTGCTGGTGGAGTGACGCCGTCACCCGCTCAGCGAAATATGGCGACGGACGACGGCAGTCCGCCGGCGCGCTTGCCGCGCAGCGTCTCGGACGGGTACTCGCCGAACAGGTTTCGGTAATATTGGGCGAACCGTCCGAGCTCGATGAAGCCCTGCTGCATCGCGACTTCGCCGACCGTGACCTGTCCGGGCGCGCTTTCCCTGAGCATGGAATGGATGGCGCAAAGACGCTTGTGGCGCAGGAATGTCACCGGGCCTACTCCGAAGACCTCGTGAAAGGCACGATGAAGTCCGCGCCGCGACAGGCTGAATTCGGCGCAGATCTCGGAGATATGCACCGGCCTCGGGCCCACCGTATCGAGATAGTCCTCGACGCGGCGAACGAGCTTCATCGCCGATGGTAGATAGCCGCCCTCGTCCGGCGGCAGCGAATTGACGATGGTCCCCGTCATGCAGTCGATGATGGCGCGCTTCCAGAATTCGGCCGCATCATCGGTAAGCACCGCCTCGTGCCGCGCGAGACTTGAGATGATCTGGGGCAGGCGGCGGGCTGCGACCATGCCGATCGCACGGTGTGTGCGATAGTGACTTTTTTGCAGCCAATGGGCGGGATCGCTGAGCCGCGCGTCGCCGCCGAAGATGGAGCCGAGATCGGCGAGATCGAGCCGGACCGCCGCATAGGTGGATGCGCCGTGGAAGACCCCGTCATGCTCGACCAGCGGCGGGATCACCAGGACGTCGGACGGACGCATGTCGAACGACCAGTGCGTGACGCGATCTTCAGCATCAAGCAGCATGCCAACGATCAGCTTGTCATCGGTCGAAATACGCTGCGTGCGCAGGCCGAGATTGAATGAGCCGATGCTCAGCGAGAAATCTCCGATGCCGACATGGGACAGGGTCCCGCGCAGCCTGCCGCGTCCGAGCTGCATGACATCGACATGGCTGCCCTTGACGCCCCGATGCATGCCTTCGAAGCCATCGAGGTCGCTGATGTTGACCGAAAGGCGTTGCGCCATCTTCGCTCCCCCCGCGGTGGAGCAGTGCCGGCCCCGACAACAAGCGGGAAACGGAGAAGTTCCTGCCACACCATGGCACCGATTTGTTCTGCCGATTCGGGTTTCGCGATGGCGCTCGTGCGGCAGCAATTTTCTCTGCATTCTCGCGAACGCGTTTACCAATCGCGGAAGATCGGTCGAGTCCGGTGGGTTCGCATTACGGCCGTAAGCAACCTTGCCGAAAATTGGCACAATCTGCACATCACAGGCATGCCGAGTTGGTCTATCGTTTGATCCACAACCAAAGCAGGCACGTGATCAGGTCGGATTGGACCGCATCACGCGCGGCGGGAGCGACTGCGCTCACGGCAGCCTGCGCTTCACGACAAGAAACAAGAAAAGGGGCTCACCTGTTGCTGCCGCTGGGCTGGCGGCGCTTGAACCGGAAGGGGCGCGACACCGCGCAAGGCTGGCGCCATGTTTCGGGCAGAGACCGAGTGCAGCAACTTTCAGCCGGATGATCTGCGGACCGAAGACATGGTCTGGATTCCCGGCGGCACGTTCCGGATGGGATCGGACCATCATTACCCCGAAGAAGCGCCATCGCATCGCGTAACGGTCGACGGTTTCTGGATCGACCGAACACCGATCACCAATTGGCAGTTCCGCGAGTTCGTGCTCGCCACCGGCCACATTACCGCAGCCGAGATACCGCCCGGTCCCGCGAACGATCCGGACGCGCCGCCGGACATGCGCCAGGCCGGTTCGCTCGTCTTCACGGCGCCGCGGCGGGTGCGCGATTTGCGCGATACCAGCCAGTGGTGGACGTTCATGCCCGGCGCCAATTGGCGCCATCCATACGGCCCCAAGACCCACATCAACGTGCTCGGCAGCCATCCGGTGGTGCACATCACTTACGCCGACGCATTGGCTTACGCGAAATGGGTCGGAAAGGAATTGCCGACGGAAGCGGAGTGGGAATTCGCCGCGCGTGGCGGGCTCGAGGATGAGGAATACGCCTGGGGCAACGCCTTGATGCCCGGCGGCGTCCACATGGCCAATACCTGGCAGGGCAATTTCCCGGTCCAGAATCTCTGCGAGGACGGCTATGACCGAACCTCGCCGGTGACGGCGTTCCCGCCGAACGGCTACGGCATTCACGACATGATCGGCAACGTCTGGGAGTGGACGACCGACTGGTGGTCGGCGCGCCACGAAGCCGACGCGCAGCACGGCGCTCTGCACAATCCGGTCGGCGGCCGCAAGGAGGCCAGCTACGATCCCGCGCGCCCGCGGGCCCGTATCCCGCGCAAGGTGCTCAAGGGCGGCTCGCATCTCTCGGCGCCAAACTACAGCCGCCGCTATCGTCCTGCCGCACGGCATGCCGAGGCGGTAGATGCCTCCACGAGCCATGTCGGCTTCCGGTGCGTGTTGCGGTCACCCGTGTCCGCATCTCACTAGTACCCCCTGCGCGCCGCGCACCGCCGGAGCGAGCCACCAAGCCCGGAAGGGTCGTTGAATCAGTTCCGATGGTGGGAACGAGTCCATGCCCGCGGGAGTTGATCTCTTTGGCAGCAGGGGAGGCATGGTGTCGAATACTGCAAATGCGAGGCCGGGGGGCGAACCAGCGGCCGTCATGTTGTTCCCGCAGCCGGCGCTGCAATTGGTCTACGACACAGCGCCGATCGGGCTTGCATGCCTGTCACCGGACTGCCGGTATCTGCAGATCAATCAACGTCTTACCGAGATATGCGGATTGTCCGTCGAATACCATCTCGGACGTTCCGTCAGGGATTGCGTGCCGGCGCTGGCCGACTCGGTCGAGCAGGTCGTGCGGTCGATCATGGAGACCGGCGAACCGGTGATCGGTGTCGAAGTCGCCGGTCAACGGGCCGATCAGGTCGGTGAGCGTTTCTGGATGACGTATTGGCACCCGTTGCGCGCGCCAAGCGGCCAGATCGTCGCCATCAATGTTGCGGCGGAGGAGATCACCGAACGGAAGCACAACGAGCAGGCGCTTCGCCAGGCCCGCGACGCGGCCGAGGCTGCGCTGCGCAATCTGCGGGAGGCCCAGGCTTCGCTGGTTGAAGCCGAGAAGCTTGCTGCGCTTGGCCGGATGGTCGCGGGCGTCGCCCATGAAGTCAACAATCCCGTCGGCATCAGCCTGACGGTTGCCTCCTCACTTCAGCGCAGGACCGAGCGCTTTGCAGCCGAGGCCGCGCGCGGCGGTCTCAGGCGCTCGACGTTGACCGAGTTCGTCGACGCGATCAAGGATGCGTCGAACCAGCTTGTGACAAACCTCAATCGCGCGGCCGAACTGGTGAGCGCGTTCAAGCAGGTCGCAGCCGACGACGATCAATCCGAGCGGCGCGAGTTCGATGTTGGCGAATTGACCGGACGGATCCTCCTGAACCTGCGTCCCGAGTTTCAGGAGCGCGGTATCACGTTGAATGCACGGTGCGAGCCAAACCTTCGGATGAACAGCTATCCCGGCCCTTATGGGCAGGTTCTGACCAATCTGGCGTTCAATGTCATCGCGCATGCGTTTCCGGACGGCCGCGGAGGCGCCGTCGATCTGACCGTGCGCGCCGCAGGGTCCGATCATGTCGAGGTGATGTTTGCCGACAACGGTTCAGGGATGAGCGCCGAGACCAGGCGTCGGGCCTTCGATCCCTTCTTCACGACCCGCCGCCACGAAGGCGCGACCGGCCTTGGCCTGCACATCGTCCACAACATCGTGACCGAACGCCTGGGAGGGCGGATCAGGCTGGATAGCGAGGCGGGCAGCGGCACGCGCGTTCAACTGCTCTTGCCGAGGATCGTGGGCGAACAGACCCAGCGGATCGATTGATCACGCACTCCTGCGCGCGCCTTCAACCGGATCGGCGCGCAAATTACCGAAGAATTTCTCGACCTCGCGCGACAGCGTCTCCGCCGTCGCCGTCAACTCGCCGGACGCGGTAAGCACGGATTCCGCGGCGACGGATGTCTTGCCCATGGCCTCGCTGAGCGAGCCGATATTGACCACCAGCGTGTCATTGCCTTGCGCGGCCGCCTGCGCATTGATCGAGATCTCGCGCGTCGCGGCATCCTGCTCGCCGACGGCGCCCGCGATATTCGATGTCACCGCGTTGATCTCGCGCACGGCATTGCCGATCTCGCGCACCGCCTCGACCGAATTGCGCGTCGAGGCCTGGATTGTGCCGATATTCTCGCCGATCTCGACGGTGGCTTTCGCCGTCTGTTCCGCCAGCGCCTTGACCTCATGGGCGACGACCGCAAAGCCTCGGCCGGCCTCGCCGGCGCGCGCGGCCTCGATGGTGGCGTTGAGCGCGAGCAGGTTGGTCTGCTCGGCGATCGCCCGGATCAGCGTGAGCACGCCGTCGATGCGCTGGGTCGCGGCGGCAAGCCCTTCGATCTCGGCGACCGACCTGTCGGTGCGCTGGCCGGCCTGCTCGACCGCGCCGGCGGACTGGCGGACCTGGCGGCCGATCTCCTGCACCGACGCCGACAGTTCTTCGGCGGCGCTGGCGACGGCGGAGACATTGTCGGCGGCCTGCGTGGTGGCGCCGGCGGCCGTCACCGCGCGATCGCTGGCATCGGATGCGACGCTGGCAATCGCCTGCGCCGTATCGCGCATCGAGGCCGCGTTGTCGTTGACCGCGCGCAGCACGGCGCCGATCGCCTCGCGGAACGCTTCCACCGAGGCTTCGATGTGCCTGGTGCGCTCGTCGCGTGCCTGCGATTCCTGCAGCACCTGCGAATTGAGGTTGCGGTTGCGCTGCATCGCCTCCCGGAAGATCTCGATCGCGCGCGCCAGCGCCCCGATCTCGTCGCCGCGCCTTGTGTGGGGAACCGCGACGTTCTCCTCGCCGTCCGCGACCTGCCTGATCGTGGTGGTGATCGCCGAGAGCGGGCGGGCGACCGAGCGCGAGATGATCAGCACGCCGAGCACCACGAGAACCAGAGCCAGGCCGCCGAGGCCGGTCAGGACGAGGGCCATGATGCGGTTGGCGTCGGTCTCCTGCGCCAACTTCTTGCTGCGTTCGGCATAGACCTTCGACAGCGCCTCCAGGTCCTTGTTCAGCGCCGTGCGCACGTCGCGGTTGGCGTCGTTGTCGCCCCATTCGCGGCCCGCGGCGGCGCCGATCTCGATGCCGCGGCGCACGAGCTCCTTGCGGAAATCGACGAACTGCTCGATGCGCTTCCTGAAATTGGCGAACTGCTCGGCATCGTCGGCCTGGACGATCTGCTCCCAGTTCTTGACCACGGCGAGGATGCGCTCGTTGAACTTGAGCAGCCCGTCACCGTATTTCTTCACCGCGGCTGGATCCGTCGACATGTAGATGCCGCGGGATTCCATCACCACCGCATAGACGAGCGAATTGACCCGTTCGACATTCAGCGCCGCGCGGCTTGCCGTCTCCACGGCTTCCGTGAGCTCTGCGTTCCGGCGGCTGTTGTACTCGGACAGGAAGGTGATGGCCGCGGTCAGCACCGCAAACAGCGCAAAAATCGCATACAGCCTGGCAGCAAGCGAAAGCCGGGACGCCATGGCGCGGACAGGGGTGGGGTGGGGGGATGTCGTGATTTCAGCCATTCGCGGCACTCCAGATAGGCCGGTGAGCACCGACGGCCGGTAAAATCATGTAGAATTTTAGTGGAGAAATTCTTAATTCGCGAAGTTTTCCGCATTGCAACCGACGGCCGGGGCGGCAACCAGGCCGGATAACCCATCGGCACCGCTTCTTGCATGGTGATAGGCTATCGATCCAATGAAGCGCGGCCAGCGCGCGGGAACTCGTCATGGTCTATCGCCACGTCATCGGTGCCACCTCCTACGTGTTCAGCGATCTGCGCGAGCTGCTCGCCAAGGCCACGCCGCCACGCTCCGGCGACCGCCTTGCGGGGATCGCAGCCGGCAGTGCGGAGGAGACGATCGCGGCGCGGATCGCGCTCGCCGATGTGCCGCTGAAGCAGTTCCTGAACGAGGCGATCATCCCTTACGAGGGCGACGAGGTTACCCGCCTGATCCTCGACACCCATGATGCAGCAGCTTTTGCCGCTATCTCGTCATTGACCGTCGGCGGCTTTCGCGACTGGCTGCTGTCGGATGCTGCGACCACCGACGCGCTGCGGAAGCTGTCCCGCGGCATCACGCCGGAAATGGCGGCCGCGGTGTCGAAGCTGATGCGCAACCAGGACCTGATCCTGGTCGCGAAGAAATGCGAGGTGACGACCCGCTTCCGCAACACCATCGGGCTGCGCGGCCGGATGAGCACGCGGCTGCAGCCCAACCATCCCTTCGACGACGTCAAGGGCATCACCGCCTCGATCCTCGACGGGCTCCTGCTCGGATCGGGCGACGCCTGCATCGGCATCAATCCGGCAAGCGATGACCCGAATGTCATCGGCGGCCTGCTCCGGCTGCTTGACGACGTCATCACGCGCCTGGCGGTCCCGACCCAGGGCTGCGTGCTGACCCATGTGACGACGACCCTGGGGCTGATCGGGCAGGGCCTGCCGGTCGATCTGGTATTCCAGTCGATTGCCGGAACGGAAGCCGCCAACCGCAGCTTCGGCGTCGATCTGGCGCTGCTCGGCGAAGCGCGCGAGGCGGGGCTGTCGCTCCGCCGCGGCACGGTCGGCGACAACGTCATGTATTTCGAGACCGGGCAGGGCTCGGCGCTGTCGGCTGGCGCCCATCGCGGCGTCGACCAGCAGACCTGCGAGGCTAGAGCCTATGCGGTCGCCCGCGCCTTCCAGCCGTTGCTCGTCAACAGCGTGGTCGGCTTCATCGGCCCGGAATATCTCTACGACGGCAAGGAAATCATCCGCGCCGGCCTCGAGGATCATTTCTGCGGCAAGCTGCTCGGGCTGCCGCTCGGCGTCGACGTCTGCTATACCAACCATGCCGAAGCCGACCAGGACGACATGGACAACCTCCTGACGCTGCTGGCCGCGGCCGGGGTCACCTTCATCATGGGGGTGCCCGGCGCCGATGACGTCATGCTGAATTACCAGTCGACCTCGTTCCACGACGCGCTCTACGTCCGGGATGTCTTCGGCCTCAAGCGGGCGCCCGAATTCGACGATTGGCTGTTGCGCGCAGGCCTCACAGGAAACGACTTCCGGCTTGCCGACGGTGCAGGGCTGCTGCCCGAATTTGCCTCGCGCCTGATCGCCTGAAATTCGGCGTTCCGTCCTCGCAGTGCTCTTTGGCAAAGACCCGTTCCCTGCGCGTGTGCACCGCCACAATCTTGAAGAATTTCTGGCCCAGCGTTTGATGCCGTGCTTACATTTGGTTTAGGCTCGTCTTAAGGAAATTTGGATGAGAGCTGAGGGCATCGAAACGGCACGACGCATCCTCTGCGTCTTCCCGCGCTACACGTCGGCGTTCGGCACGTTCGAATACGCCTATCCCTTGACCGATGGCGTCAAGGCCTTCATGCCGCCGCAAGGTCTCTTGCTGATCGCAGCCTATCTGCCGGAAAACTGGCAGGTCCGCTTCATCGACGAGAACATCCGTCCCGCCGGCAAGGCAGATTTCGAATGGGCGGAGGCGGTGTTCGTCAGTGGCATGCACATCCAGCGCCATCAGATGAACGACATCTGCCGCCGCGCGCATGCCTTCGATCTTGCCGTCGCCCTTGGAGGTCCTTCGGTCAGCGCCTGCCCGGACTACTATCCGTCCTTCGACTATCTTCACGTCGGCGAACTCGGCGACGCCACCAATGAGCTGATCGCGCGGCTTGCGCGCGATCCGTCGCGCCCGCCCGAGCAGGTGGTCCTGAAGACGGTGGACCGTGTGCCGATGACGGCGTTTCCGATCCCTGCCTACGAGCTTGCGGAGACCAAGCGCTATTTCCTCGGCAGCATCCAGTTCTCCAGCGGCTGCCCCTATCAATGCGAATTCTGCGACATCCCCGGCCTCTACGGCCGCAACCCGCGCCTGAAGACGCCGCAACAGATCATCGCCGAGATCGATCGCTTGCGCGAATGCGGCATGACCGACACCATCTATTTCGTCGACGACAATTTCATCGGCAACCGCAAGGCGGCCCTCGACTTGTTGCCGCATCTGATCGAATGGCAGAAAAAGAACGGCTATGCGATGCGGTTCGCCTGCGAGGCGACGCTGAACATCGCCAAGCGGCCCGAGATTCTCGAGAAGATGCGCGACGCCTTCTTCGTCACCATCTTCTGCGGCATCGAGACGCCCGATCCCGATGCGCTGAAGGCGATGCACAAGGACCACAATATGATGGTCCCGATCCTCGAAGGCATCCAGACTATCAATTCCTACGGCATGGAGGTCGTCTCCGGCATCATCATGGGCCTGGACACCGACAAGCCGGAGACCGCGGACGCGCTGCTCACCTTCGTCGACCAGTCCCGCATTCCGTTGCTGACGATCAACCTGCTGCAGGCGCTGCCGAAGACACCGCTCTGGGACCGGCTCGAACGCGAGGGGCGCCTGGTCGAGGACGACAGCCGCGACTCCAATGTCGAGTTCCTTTTGCCCTACGATCAGGTCATCAGTTCCTGGAAGCGGTGCATGGAGGTGGCCTACGAGCCTGAGAAACTGTTCGCGCGCTACCAGCACCAATGCGACTACACCTACGCCAACCGTGTGAAGGTGCCGGTCAGCCCGGAAAAGAAGACCTGGGCCAATATCAGGCGCGGGCTGGTCATGCTGCGCAACATCTTCTGGCAGGTCGGCGTGCTCGGCGACTACAAGCGGACATTCTGGAAATTCGCGCTCGGGCGGCTTCGCCGCGGCGACATCGAGGGATTGATCGCATCCTCGATGATCGCACATCACCTGATCACGTTCGCGCGTGCGGCCTCGAGCGGCCAGCAGAACGCGTCGAACTATTCGATCCGGTTGCGCGAGGCCTCCGTGCCTGCCGAGTAGCCGGAAATGAAACCATCGTCGCCGTCGCCCCTTTCGCTGACACGCCTGCGGGACTTGACGCCAGCGCGCGTCGGGCTCGGCCGTTCCGGCGCCAGCCTGCCGACCGAGGCGCTGCTGGGCTTCACGCTCGACCATGCCCGTGCGCGCGACGCCGTTCATGCCGCCTTCGATCTTGAGGCCCTGATTACGGGTTTCAACGATCTCGGCCTGCAGCCGCTCCAGGCGTCGAGCCAGGCGACCGACCGCCGCGACTACCTCAGGCGTCCCGATCTCGGACGGATGCTCGATCCCGAATCGCGACGCGCGATGGAGAGCCGCGGCGGCACGTCCAGCCAACTGGCCCTGGTGATCGGCGATGGCCTGTCGCCGACCGCGGTCAATGTCCACGCGGTCGAACTGGTCCGCCACCTGCTGCCGCAGCTTGCGGCGGGCCGGATCGATGTCGGCGCGACCGTGATCGCCTCCGGCGCCCGCGTCGCGCTGGGCGACGAGATCGGCGCAATTCTCAATGCGCGCATGGTGCTGGTGCTGATTGGCGAGCGGCCCGGCCTGTCGGCGCCCGACAGCCTCGGCGCTTACCTGACCTTCGCGCCGCGGATCGGCCGCACCGATGCGGAACGAAACTGCATTTCGAACATTCATCGCGCGGGTCTCACCTACGCGGAGGCGGCATACCGAATCGCGTGGCTGATCCGCGAGGGACTAAACCGCGCGGTCACCGGCGTTGCGTTGAAGGACGAAAGCGGAGGCATTCCGCCGCAGTTGGCCGCGCCCGGTTCGTGATCCGGGAAGGCGGCATCCGCCCCCGAAAAGATCACGTTCGAACAAAGAGATGAGAGCAGGATCCGCTTCAGCCCGATCCCCTCGCGCCCTGTGACAAATCCGATACTTAATGGCGATTTTTGTACTGCACACGCCGATTTGACCTCTCTCTCGTGCTTGCGAGGCGGTGGAGGGGCCTGTAAAACCGGCGGCGGTCAATACTTCCGTGTTTTCAAGGGCTAGCGCCGATTGGAAGTGGCCGTAGAGCGTTGTTCACGCCCGGAAAACCCAAGCTAGACAATTCGCGCCGATTTCAGAACTGGACAGGGCATGCTCGAAAAGAACTCCGAAAGTCAGGTCCACGTCGGAAAGGTCGAGGAGCCGCCGCAGGGACCCAGCATCGCTTTCGGGCTGGAGCGCATGGGGCTGATCGCGGTCAAGGCGCCGGTCGTCTCGCTGATTGTGCTGATCGCGCTGATGATCGCGGCCGTGTTCGGCGTGCAGCGGATCAAGATCGACGATTCACTGTCGCAACTGTTCCGTTCCAACACCAAAGACTACAAGCAGTACGAGGAGGTGACGAAGCGCTTCCCGGCGACCGAATTCGACGTGCTGGTCGTGGTCGAGGGCAAGACGCTGCTGGCGCGCGACAACCTCGAGAAATTGCGCGACATGGTCACCGACCTGCAACTGGTCGAGGGCGTGCGCGGCCTGGTCTCGCTGTTCTCGGCGCGGCAGGCGCCGGAGCCCGGCAAATTGCCGGCTGCACTGTTTCCCAACGAACTGCCGGAAGGCGCGGCCTACGACAAGTTCGTCGAGACGGTGAAATCCAACGAGATCATTCGCGGCAAGCTGTTGTCGGAGGACGGCACGCTGGCGCTGGTCGTGCTGTCGCTCGATCCCGAAGTGGTCTCGAGCAACAAGCTCAGCACCGTGATCGGCGAGATCCGCAAAGTCATGGCCGACGACCTCTCCGGCAGTGGCCTCGACGCCCAACTCTCCGGCGTGCCGGTGATGCAGCTCGAGATCCGCAACGCGGTCGAGCGCGACGGACTGACCTACAACGTCCTCGGCATCCTCGCCGGCTGCATCATCGCGATCATCTTCTTCCGCAAGATCTCCTTCATGGTGGTAGCGGCATTCCCGCCGATGATCGCCATCCTGCTTGCGCTCGGCGGCCTCGGCTGGGCCAATTTCAATCTCAACATGTTCCTGAACGTGATGACGCCGCTCATCATGGTGATCAGCTTCTCCGACTCGATGCAGCTCACCTTCGCGGCGCGCGACCGGCTGATCGCGGGGCAGGACAAATTGAGCGCGTTCACCAATGCCGTCCGGGTGGTGGGACCGGCCTGTGTGCTGACGCACGCGACCGCCGGCATTTCCTTCATCGCGCTGCAGTTCTCCGATTCCGACCTGATCCGCAAGTTCGGCGAGGCGGGGCTTGCCGCCACCATCATCGCGTTGCTCGCGGTCCTGTCGCTGGTGCCGGTATTCGGCGTGCTGTTCGTCCGCAATGAGCGCATCTTCGCCGTCAAGTTCCAGAGCGCCGATGCCGGCGTGCAGGCGCTGCGTAATTTCTGCTACTGGATCGCGGTGCGCATGGTCAGCAGGCCCGGGCTGTTCAGCCTGATCGCGCTGATCTTCGTTGGCGGGCTCGGCATCATCTATGCCAATCTCGAGCCGCGCTATCGGCTTGCCGACCAGGTGCCGGACAAGCGGCAGGCGGTTGAGGCCAGCAATCGGCTGGACGCCAAGCTGACCGGCGCCAACCCGATCGATGTCCTGATCGAATTCCCGAAGGGCGCTTCGCTCTACTCGCCCGAGACCTTGAAAGTGATCGCCGAGGTTCACTCCACGGTCGAAGGCGCGGCCGGCGTCGGCAATGTCTGGTCGCTGGAAACATTGCGGCGCTGGCTTGCCGAGAAGGCAGGTACGACCGACGTCGCGACGCTCAAGGAATATGTCAGCGTCATCCCCGAACATCTGGTGCGGCGCTTCATCTCGGCGAATCAGGATGCCGTGGTGGTGTCAGGACGCGTGCCCGATCTGGATTCAAGCGAGATACTGCCGGTGGTCGACAAGCTCGATCACGCGCTCGACAAGGTGCGCGCCGAGCATCCCGGCTACGAGATCGCCGTCACCGGCCTGTCCGCGATCGCCGCGCGCAACAGCGCCAGCATGATCGAAAAGCTCAACCACGGGCTGACGATAGAGTTCGCCCTGGTCGCGATCTTCATCGGGCTCGCCTTCCGCTCTGTCGTCGTGATGTTCTCCTGCATCCTGCCGGGCATCTTCCCGGTGGTGCTCTCGGGCACGGTGTTGTGGCTGCTCGGCGAAGGCCTGCAGTTTGCGAGCGTCGTGGCGTTGACGGTATCGTTCGGCCTCGGCCTGTCCGCGACCATCCACTTCCTCAACCGCCTGAGGCTCGAGCGCAAGCCCGGCATCACAGCGGCGCTCGCCGTGGAGCGCGCGACCGTGCTGGTCGGACCTGCGCTGATCCTGACCACGGTGGTGCTGGCCTGCGGCCTGGTGGTGACCGTGTTCTCCGACCTGCCGTCGCTGCGCCTGTTCGGCTGGCTCTCCGCCTTCTCGATGATCGCGGCCCTCGTCGCCGACCTCTTCATCCTGCGGCCGACCGCGATGTTCCTGATCAACCTGTCGGAAAAACTGCGCGGGAGGGCGACTCCACCGCCTCAAGCCAAGGCGGCGGAGTAGACGCCCTCGATCAGATCGTTTTTTGACGAGGTAGGCACCAGTTCGCGTTAAGGAAGCGCGCCAAAACAAATACCCATCGGTTTGCGCCGTCGTGCGACGCACGGGAAGCGTTGTGAGTTGACGAAGGCCGGGCTTGCAGAGGCGAGTGGCGCGAACCTGATGGCGATAATGGTATCCAAACGGCGCGAAGGGATGTCCGGCTTCGTCAGCACACCTTCGAACCTAATTGCGTATCGCGTGGGTCACCGCCGGCTTCTGGAAACACCGGCCGGTAAACGCCGCACGACGCTACGCCCTTTAGCAGGTTTAGCGTCTGGACTAACGCCAACGGTGGCGCCGGATTCGTACGCCCGACGTTGTCTGTCATAACTGGGGTCGCGGTCATCGAGGTGCAGCCCGGTTCGCATATCGACCTGGGCCAAATTGACGCCTTCGGCTTTGGTCGGAGTGACGAGCAGAGCAGTCGTCACCACCGGTAAGACTGCAACCATGGCAAGACCGATCTTCACCATGTGACCTCTCCCTGAGCCGAGAGGCATAACGAGCGCAGACGCTAAGGGTTCCTACAGTTCAAGTGAGCCCCTCGCTTAGCTACCTCGGTTGCCGTTTAATCTCCCTTGGGCCCGGGCGGGCGGACCTTGCCAGATCAATCTGGTCAGTCGGCGAAGGGCCACAAGCAGACTTCGCGAGACGAGATTGATTATGGCGCGTCCATCCAATCAGTCCGCCAAACGGCCAGCACGCTGGGGTGTCACAGTGGGCTGTGCGGACGAGACCAACTGCTTCGCAGAATTTAGAACTTATTGACTTGGATCAACGAAAGGTCCGCTAACTCGTCGCACTCGGATGCTGCGCAAAAGCGATACGAAAGCCACGTCGGGTGCTACGGCCGTCCGCGTCGAAGAGACCGATTTAGCGACAATTCCACGTCCGATCGAACGGGCTCCAGTAGCCTTGACCATTTAATCGGAGAGTTTCATGAGAAACTTCAGTCCGTTGGTGCTGTTAGTACTTCTCGTTACGCAATCGGCCTCGACACAGGCTGCGGATTTGAACGGAGCCTGGACGGTCGACGCCTCGGCCTGCGGTGAGGTGTTTACCAAAGAGAATAACAGGCTTGCTTTCAAACAAGATGCCGATCTCCACGCGGGCGGTTTAATCGTTCAGGGAAAGCAAATAACCGGCACTTTTCAAAAATGCACTGTCAAATCGTTGCACGATGACGGACCGAATTTACGAGTGATTGCGTCATGCTCGGACGGTGTTGCGGTTTCAGACGTAGCGTTCGACGTGAAAATCTCTGGAGAGAATAAGATCACACTCAGCTCCAAGGAGCCGGTGCCAGTGGAAATGCCGTATGTTCGCTGCTCGATGTGAAGTCCCGTGCGACGACGGCTTGAAGAGTACGTGGATGAAATGATCCGGCTATCCGAAGCCTAGGTGCGGACCGGAACTAACGGTGTACATGGTAGGTCAGAGGGAGTATTTGCGAACAAGAAGAGCTTTCCGTACTGATTCAATCAGAAGCGAGCTCTACCCCAGAGCGCCGTTCAGCGCCGCCTGGTCGTGCAGCGAGAAGCGCGGGCCAGCATACATGAATGAGCATTGGTGGATCACGATCTGTCCGCCGCTCACCGTGACATGCGAATAGTCGGGCGGTCGGGCGGCGCTGAGGTCAGCGCATGCTCGAGGAAGGCGAGGCGGCGCTCGCAGAGCAGGCCCTCGTGGTTCGGAGCCGAAATGGGTATCGGTCAGGACGACAAATTTCATCGGACCATGGTCTCCCGGTTCCAGGACTGATAGTCGGGCGAACCTTCGATGCGGATCGGACCGTCGTAGCCGAATTCCACCATGTGCACCGTGACGTAATCCTCGCCGAAGAACACAACGCCATAGGATTCCGGCAGATCCGACGCGCACAGGAGCTTTGTTTCGGCGAATAGCGGATAGCTCGCATGATTGGTGCCGCGCAGCGAGGAGACGGGAACGCCGGCGACCGATCCCGCGAGCGGCAGGTGGCAATGGCCGAAAAAGATATGACGGATCCGCTCGCGATGCCGTGCCACCAGTCGCCGGAAGGCGGCGTCGTCGAGCAGACGGATCTGATCGACCGGCACAATATGCGTCGGCATCGGGTTGTGATGCATGAACAGCAGGAACGGCCCGTCATGCTCGGCGAGCCGTGCCGCAAGCCAGCCGAGCCGTTCGTCGCAATAGCGGCCTGCGTGGGTCTCGGGTTGCGCGGTGTCGAGGAACAGGCAGCGTGCGTCGGGCAGGTCATGGACACCCTGCACGAAGCCGCCTTCTCCGGCGAGGTCGGGAAACACGCTGAGGAAGTTGGCGCGGCTGTCATGGTTGCCGATGCACAACCGCGCCGGAATCGGGAACGTTTCGAGGCGTTGCTTCAGCCATTGATAGTCGTCGCGGTCGCCCCAATCCGAGAGGTCGCCGGTGATCACCATGAGTTCGGCGTCATGGTGATCGCGGAGGATGTGAGTCAGCGCGCGTTCAAAGTTCTTCCTGGGATCGCGGCCGCCGATGGTCGAGCCCGGCGCCGTCAGGTGGATATCGCTCATATGGATGAGTTTCATGGGAACGTCCCGCAAATGAGCTGCGGGGCGCATGATACGCCCCGCAGCGGGTTTCGAAAGGCTTTAGCGCGTTGCACCGGTTGTCTTCGGCAGCAGCTTCTGCACGTCGGCCGTCATGTCGGCGAGCACGGCGTCCGCCTCCTTGGAGCGCGCGCCGCTGATGATCGAGTTCATGTGGTCCTTGATCACGTCGGTGATCTTGAGGCCGTTGTCGCCGGGGAAGGCGTACCACTTGGTGAGCAGGGCCATCTGGCTCACCGCGGTATAGTTGTTCGGGTTCTTCAGGTAGAAGTCCTTCAGATAGACCTCGTTGGCGACCTTGTTGGCGGGCATGTAGCCGGTGGTCTCGGCCATGATCGCGGCACCCTTCGGTCCGGTCCAGAACTTCACCACTTCCCAGGCGGCGTCGCGCTTCGCTTTGTCCTTGGACAGGATCATCACGACATTGCCGCCCGCCGGCAGGCGTCCGTTCGGCGACACGACGTCGGGGAAGGTGTGGGTCTTCAGCTCGAACTTGCCGCCGATCATCTGGGTAACCTTGTTCAGATCGGAGGTCGAGGTGATGTGGAAGCCGGTCTTGCCGGCGGCAAAGGCCGCGCGCATCGCAGGCTGGTCGAGGTTTGGCATGCCGCCTTCGTTGACGAGGCGGGCGAGCATCCGGATTGCGAACTGCCCTTCGGGGCCGTTGAAGGCCACTTTGGTCTCGTCGGCATTCAGCATGGTGCCGCCGCGCGCGAACACCGGCGCCTGCCACAGCCAGTTGCCGGTGATGTCCCACACGTAAGTCACGCCGTTGATGTCGGGGCCGAGCGCCTTGATTTTCTTCGCCTGCGCGATCAGTTCGTCCCAGGTCTTCGGCAGGTTGTTGGGATCGCCGCCGGCCTGCTTCAACAGGTCGAGATTGACATAGACGATCGGCAGCGAGATCGCGAAGGGCAGGGCGTAGATCTTGCCGCTCGCAGTCCCGATGTCGAACATCGCCTGGTGGAAGCCCTGGCGGTCGAAGTCCTTCTCGGCGGCGATGTAGTCGTCGAGCTGGGCCGGGATGTTCTTGTCCACCAGCACGCGGATGCGATTCAGGCCCTGGAAGGTGACATCGGGCATCTGGTTCGTGACCGCTTCGCGCAGCACCTTCTGGGTGCCGTCCTCGTAGGACTCGTAAGGCGCGCGCATCGTGATCTTGATGTCCGGCCGCACCTTGGCGAACTCTTCGGCGATGCGCTTGTGGGTCTCGGCGAACAGTTCCGGATACGGATACTGCAGCACGATCTCGGTCTGCGTCTGTGCCAGCGACGCGCTGGCGGCAAGCGACAGCACGGCTCCGGCGATCCACGATTTCAGCATAGGACAGGCTCCCTGTTTGAGATGACGCGTTACTTGATTCCGGTCAGCGTGATGCCTTCGATGAAGCGGCGCTGCGCGAGCAGGAAGGCGATCAGGAGCGGCGCGATGATCACCATCGCCGCCGCCATCAGCGGGCCGTAATTGGTGCCGGCCTCGTTGTTGCGGAAATGCGCCACCGCCAGCGGCGGCGTGCGCAACTGCTCGCTGTTGAGCACGATCAGCGGCCAGAAATAGTCGTTCCAGTGCGCGACCACGGAGAAGATGCCGAAGGCGGTGACCGCGGGGATGGCGGCGGGCAGCATCACCCGCCAGACGATGCCGAATTCGGAGATGCCGTCCATTCGCGCCGCATCCACCAAGTCATCGGGCACCGACTTGAAGAACTGGCGCATCAGGAAGATGCCGAACACCGAGATTGTAAAGGGCAGCACGAGCGCGGCATAGCTGTCGAGCAGGCCGAGCTTGTGCAGCAGCAGGAACACGGGAATCGCGGTGGCCTGCGGCGGAATCAGGATTCCGAACAGCACCAATGCGAACAGCGTGTCGCGGCCGAGGAAGCGCAGCTTCGCCAGCGCGTAGGCGGCGGGCAGCGCGATCAATATCTGCAGCACGAAGATCGAGACGGTGACGATCACGCCGTTGAGCAGGAACCGCCAGAGGTTGGCCTTGGCGAACGCGATTCTGAGATTGTCCCACAGCGCGAAGTGATGCGGGACCAGATGCAGCTCGCTGGAGAACACTTCCTCCGGCGGCTTGGACGCCGTCGAGATCATCCAGATGAACGGGGCTAGCAGCACCACGGCGCCCGCGATCAGGAGCAGGTGGCGGACAACCGGCCAGAGCGGAATTGCGCGGAGAGCCTTCATGCGGTTTGCACGCCGCGATCGGCGAGCCTCGCTTTGATCAAGGTGAGCAGGAGGACGAACACCAGGAACACGACCGTGAGCGCGGCGCCGTAGCCCGAGCGGAAGAACTCGAACCCCTCGGTGTACATCGTGTGGATCAGCACCTCCGTGGATTTCGAGGGCCCGCCCTTGGTGAGGATGTGCACGGTGTCGAACACCTGGAACGAGCGGATGCCGCTGATCACGATCACGAAGGTTGTCACGGGGCCAAGCATCGGCCAGGTCACGAGACGAAATCGCGCCCAGGCGCTCGCGGCGCCGTCGATCTCGGCGGCCTCGTAGAGCTGCTTCGGGATCGAGACCAGGCCGGCAAGGAACAGCACCATGTTGAAGCCGACCGCCTGCCAGATGCCGATCGCGCAGAGCGCGTAGAGCGCGGTGCCGCGGTCCTGCAGCCAGCTAAACGCCGGCAGCCCGGCCCCGCGCAGAAGCCCGTTCACCAGGCCGAACTGCGGATGCAGCATGAACTCCCAGACCACCGCCATCGCGATCAGCGTCGCCATCACAGGCAGGAAGTAGATGGTGCGGTAGAGGCCGCGCAGGCTGGTGCCGCTTTCGATCAGGAGCGCGATGCCGAGTCCAAGCGTCACCGCGCCGGGCACCACGATCACCACATAGGTCAGCGTGTTGCGCACCGAGATCCAGAATACCCTGTCGGCGAACATATCCTGGTAGTTGGCAAGGCCGATCCAGGAGAACGCGGGCGCGCCGAGCTGATAGTCGGTGAAGGATAGCGCGATCACGCTCGCGAGCGGGCCGAGCAGCATGAGCAGCATCAGCGTGAATGCCGGTGCGACCAGGCCATAGGCCGTCAGCGCCCGCTGGTCGCGGTGCTTTCGCAAAGTTGGACGCACAGCGGCGACGGCGGCATCGATGGTTGCGGCGTCAGACAACGGCCCGCTCCCGCACGCGCTCGGCATGCTCGATCTCGACTTCGATCCGCTTGCCGTCGGCGTTGAAGGCGCGCACCGCATCCATCGCGAAGCCGAACGAGACCGGGGTTGCGATCGGCGGCAGTCGCCGCGGATCGTCGATGCGCGCCACCAGGCGCGCGTCGCTGCCGTTGACGCCGAGATGCACGAACGCTTCCGACCCCATGTTCTCGGCGTGAACGACGTAACCCGAGAACGGCCCGCTGCCGAGCTCGATCCGCTCCGGACGCACGCCGATCCGGCATGGGCCGGCGCTCGCTGTGCTCGCCAACCGCAGCGCGACGCTGAGCGCCTCGATGCGGCGGTCGTCGCGGATTCGCCCGGGCAGGATGTTGATCTTCGGACTGCCGACGAATTCGGCGACGCGGATATCGCGCGGGTTGTCGTAGATGTCGGTGGGCGTGCCGACCTGAACCAGCTCGCCGCCGATCATCACGGCGATCCGGCTCGACATCGTCATCGCCTCGGCCTGATCGTGGGTGACGTACACGAAGGTGGTGTTCAGCCGCCGGTGCAGTTGCGCGAGCTCGGCGCGCATGTGGACGCGCAGCTTGGCATCGAGGTTGGACAGCGGCTCGTCGAACAGGAAGGCGACCGGCTGGCGCACGATGGCGCGTCCGACCGCGATGCGCTGCCGCTGTCCGCCGGACAATTGCGCCGGCTTGCGGCCAAGCAGGTGCGCGATTTCGAGCTGCTCGGCGACCCCTGCGACATCCTCGCGGATGCCGCGTTCCTTGCGGCGCCGGCTCGGCAGCAGCGCGCCGACGAGCGGCAGGCGCTCGATCGCCGAGAGGCGCCGCATGCGCAAGGGCACCGCGATATTGTCGAACGCGCTCAAATGCGGATAGAGCGCGTAGGACTGGAACACCATCGCGAGGTTGCGCGCGCTCGGCCGGATGCCGTCGGCGGCGACGCCGTCGATCCTGACTTCGCCCGCGCTCTGCGGCTCGAGGCCCGCGATCACCCGCAGCAGCGTGGATTTGCCGCAGCCGGAGGGACCGACCAGCGAGATGAACTCGCCATTCTCGATCCTGAGGTCGACGCCTTTCAGGATCTCCGTGCCGTCAAACGATTTCCTGATGGCTGAAAGTTCAATGCTCGCCATTCGATCTATTTCTCGAGCTATTGTTGCGTTGCGCCAGCGTTAAGGAACGCATCTGACACTTGCGTGACGGCTTGGAATGCTTCCTCGGGCCGGACACCGGCTTCCTGTGCGGTAAATCGCCGCCGGCACCGAGACATCGAGTTGCGCTTTGCGCGCGATCGATGTCTAGCTCAGTGTTTCCAAAGCCGCCGTGATGCGATCTCTGCGCCTTGCGCCAGCGCTTCCAGCTTTCGCCAGGCGATGTCGGGATCGACCGTGTGGAGCGTCGCGAAGCTGGCGAAGCCGCAATCGGTGCCTGCGATCACGCGTTCGCGTCCCACTACCCCGGCATAGCGTTCGATGTGCTGCGCAACCACTTCCGGATGCTCGATATAGTTGGTGCAGGTGTCGATCACGCCCGGCACCAGGACTTTGTCATCGGGCAGGGGAATCTCGGTGAAGACCGACCATTCATGCGCATGACGCTGATTGGCCGCTTCGATCAGCAGCGTGGCCGGCCGTACCTTCAGGATCAGGTCGAGGATTTCCGCAAGTTCGATGTCGTGGTGATGGGGAGATTCGTAATTGCCCCAGCACAGATGCAAGCGCATGCGCTCGGGCGGGATGTCCCGCAGCGCATGGTTGAGAATTTCGATCAGCCTGGCGATCTCTTTGCGGAAATCGGCGACCGTCGCTGGTGTCTCACGAAAGTGCCGACCAAGCGCGAGGTCCGGGCAATCGATCTGCAGCAACAGGCCGGCGCTGGCGATCGCGTCGTATTCGCGCTTCATCGCTTCGGCGAGAGCTTCCAGATAGGTGTCGTGCGACTGGTAGTGCCGATTGGGCATGTAGTGGGCCATGATGCCCGGGGACGATGCGCTCATGAACGCACCCTCGACGCTCACCGCATCGAGCGCAGCCTTCAGGTTGTTGATATCGGTCGCCAGGGCGTCTCCGCCGGAGTAGCTCACCGGTCCGACGCAAGCCGGCGTCTTGATGTCAAGCTTGATGCGTTGCGCGAAGTTCGGAAATTCCGACAGTTCGGACAATGCGAGCGGCTGGTCCTCACCTTCCAAGCCGGTCATGCGCTCGCGCGCATAGGTCGCGTAGGCATATTTGCTCATCTCGCCATCGCAAACGATGTCGATGCCAAGCTCGAACTGGCGACGCACGACCGATTTCACCGCGTCTTCCACGGCGCGCGGCAATTGTTTCAGGCCGTTCGCGTCCAGTTCGTGCTTCTCCCGGCGCAGCAGCATTGCCTCAAGTTCGGGCGGACGCGGCAGGCTGCCGACGTGGGTGGTCAGTATTCTCGAAGTACTCAGTTGCATATCGTTCGTCCTCGGACGGTGGTCATCGGCGCGTCATCCTCGTGAGGGTCTCGCGCGATGAGGAGGCCGTTGACGAGTAACCAGCCAGATTAACGTCACCGTGACGTCATATTAGCCGTGCTAATGGCTGGAGCAGCGCAGGTTGTTGGACTGCGATGCGAGGTCGGGCCCGATGCGGGCAAATCCCTATCAGATCAGCGCCTTCACCCATTCCGCGCGGGAGGGGAGTTTCACCCGTGCGGCCGAAAAACTTGGCGTCACTCAATCGTCAGTGACCCAGCACGTGGCAAACCTCGAGCGCACGATGGGGACCAAGCTCTTCGTCCGTCGCCGCGACGGACTGGAACTGACACGCGCCGGTCGCGAGTTGTTTGCCGTCTCGGACAGGCTGCGCACACTTGAGCAATTGATCGAGGAGAAGGTCGCCAATTACAGCGAGATGTCCACCGGACATTTGAGTGTGGTCGCCAATGCGCCGCGCCCGGCGATGCCCGTGATCGCCCGCTATACGACGCTCTACCCGCGCGTCCAGATCGAGTTCACGCTGGTGAGTTGGACGCTGGCCATGGAGCGCCTGCATGAACGCGCCGTCGATGTTGCCATCGTGGCCGATCCGGTGATCGACGAGCAGCTCTACAGCCTGCCGCTGACGCGGGCGCGCTACCGGGCTTATATGTGTCGCGGCCATGCATTGGCGCGCCGCAAGAGGCTTTCGCTCCGCGACCTCGTGGACGAGGCCGTGATCGTGCCGGAGGATGGCTCGCTGACGCAGCGCCTGCTGCACCAGAAGTGTCGCGAACTTGGCATCACTCTGACACGTCTCGTGAAGACCACGACATTTCCCGTCGTGAAAGAGGCTGTGCAACACGGCGTCGGTGTCGGCTTGTGGCCCGATGACAGCCTGTCGGCATCAAGCGAACTGGTTGGCATCGAGATCACCGACATGAGCGAGACCTTCACATATTATCTCCTTGCTCCCGTCGACAAGCGCGAACTGCGCTTCGTGCGAAGCTTCATTGACGTTGCCCGCGAGGTGCTGAATATCGACAACGAGGTCGGTTGGCCTGAATGAAGCTTCGCTCTCACGAAACAGGAAGACAGCAAAATGAATGAAGCGCCTCGTCCGCGCCCGAAGATCGCCGAGACCGTCATCGAGCCGACGGTCAAGCTGCGCGAGAGCACGATCGGCAAGTGCTGCGAGATCCTCGGCGATACCTCCGTCGAATATTCGGAACTCGGCGATTTCTCCTATCTCGGCCCGGGCTGCATGGTCGGGGATGCAGAGATCGGCCGGTTCTGTGCGATCGCCGCGCAGGTCAGGATCGGCGCACCGAACCATCCGATCGACCGTCCGTCGCTGCACCGTTTCACCTATTGTCCCGAATATTACTCTGAGACGGCCGCGCGTGATCGCACGTTCTTCGCCGAGCGTCGGGGCGATCGGGTGGTGATCGGCAACGATGTGTGGATCGGCCACGCCGCCATCGTCCTGCCCGGTGTCACGGTAGGGGATGGCGCGGTGCTGGCCGCCGGCGCCGTCGTGACGCGCGATGTGGCGCCTTACACCATCGTCGGCGGCGTGCCCGCCCGTCAGATCCGGGAGCGGTTCAATCGCAAGATCGCGGCGCGGCTTGCGCGGATCGCCTGGTGGAATTGGCCGTTCGAAACGATCATGGCGCGCCTGGGCGAATTCCAGTCGATGGATATCGAGGCCTTTTGCGCGCGCTGGGACGGTGCTGAGACGGCGGGGTAGGTGCGGGTGCACCGCCCCGCGATCGCAGGCAGGGCGGTCTCACCCAGTAGGCGTCAGCCCTTCGTCAGGGTGATATTGACACCGCGGATCTCGCCTTTGGAATCGATCTGCACAACCTGCTTGTTGCCGTTGGTGCGCAGGTTCAGCGTGGCGGCGAAGCCGGACGCCTCGACGAACACTTCGATCTGGCCGCCGCCGGCGGTACCCTGCAAATTGCCGAAGATGTTGCGGCTCTTCTCGCTCCAGTTGCCGGAGACGCGCTCACCCTGGCTCGTCACATCGCTGGAAAGGTCGAACTTGTAGCTGTCGCTGGCGCAATTCAGGCTCTGCTTCAGGCCAAGTCCGGTGGCGTTGACCTTGTAGCTGGCCCTGCAGCGGATCCGTTCGGTGGTGCCGTTGGAGAGCGCAACGGTGCCCGAACCGCTCCACGATCCGTCAAAACCGGCGAATGGTCCCGACGATTGGGCGTTGCCCGTGCCGGCCGACAACATGACCGCCGCGCCAATGCCGGCAGCCGTGATCGCGCGACCGAACAAGCCCAAACCAAACCGCTTCATTGTGAGTTTTCCCATCAAAAACAGACGATCTTCTTCAAGACACGCCTCGCCGCATCGAACACTTAGTGTTGATCGCGATCCCACAGGTTCAAACGACCCGCCCGACCTTGTCATAGCCGGCGGAATGGCGCGCAACACGCCATTTTTGCCGGAGAGAATCAAGAAGCATCTCACATCGCTTCTGTCTATCCGATATCGGCACTTACGCTGCAACAGTCTGTAGCGAACCGTGATCGGAAAAAATTTCTTGGTTTTTCAACCGATTAGAGGACCCTTTACAGCACCGCAAATTTGGCCGCATTTAGCGGTGCTTGTCCTCTGTTCGTCGCTTTGCTACGCGGCGGCGCAAATCCCAACAAATCCGTGCCGGCCCTGCCGAAATGCAACTTCCGGAACAGGATTTTTTGCTGTCGAAAATGAAGGAATACGATGCGTAAAGTTCTATTGGCCCTCGTGTTGTTGTCGATCCCGCTTTCATCTGACGCCTTCGCCCAGCAGCAATCGCGCAGCGGCACGCCGGAGGAACAGAAGGCCTGCACCCGCGACGTTCAGAAGCACTGCCGCGCGGTGATCGATCAGGGCGACTTCACCATCCTCGCCTGCCTGAAGGAGAACCGCACCAAGATCAGCGCGGCCTGCGACCAGGTATTGAAGACCCACGGGCAGTAACGCCGCATTTTGCACGCGAAAAATTGCCGCAAGAGAGCCTGTGCCCACTGTGTGATATTGGGCACAGGAGCCACGTGCTTTGCCCATACAGCATTGGTTTTGGTCGCGTATTCCCCTATATGGGGCACGCAATCCACCGCATGCGCGCGACTTTTGGCGCATGCGCCTTAGCCAGGGCGAATGTGGCCGGTTCCTGATGACAAGCGCGAGCGAACTGCGATCCGGAAAGACCCACCGCGACGAGAATTTTCCGGTCGCGTCGTGGATCATTCATCCGCGTCACCGCGCCCTGATCCTTGCCTTCTATAATTTCGTCCGCACCGCTGACGACATCGCCGACCATGCCACGTTGCCGCCGGACGAAAAGCTTCGCTATCTCGACCTGCTCGAGAAGGAACTGCTGGGCGCGGGCGATACCCAAAAGGAAGCCGTCAATCTGCGCCGTGCGCTCGCCGAGCGCGCGATGCCGCCGCGCCACGCGCTTGACGTGCTGATTGCGTTTCGCATGGACGTGACAAAGCTGCGGTACGAGAACTGGGACGAGGTGATCCATTACTGCCGCTACTCGGCGATGCCGGTCGGCCGCTTCATGCTCGATGTCCACGGCGAGAGCACGTCCACCTGGACCGCGTCGGACGCGCTGTGCGCGGGCCTGCAGATCAACAACCACCTGCAGGATTGCGCCAAGGACTACAGGAATCTCAACCGCATCTACCTCCCGCGCGACGCGCTGACCGCATCGGGCGCCACCATCGAGATGCTCGGGGAGGCGAAGTCTCCACCGCCGCTGTTGCAATGCCTGCAGGCGCTGGCGGTGCGCACCGAGACGCTGCTTGCCGAAAGCAAGTCGCTCGCCGCCGAGGTGAAGGATTTGCGGTTGGGTCTGGAGATATCGGTGATCCAGGCATTCGCCGACAGGATCGTGAACATGCTGAAGGTGCGCGATCCCCTCAGCGAGCGCGTGCATTTGAGCCCGTTCGAACTGCTTGGCTACAGCCTCGGCGGCGTCGCCGGCGAATTGGCCCGCCGCGCCATCGGGCGCCGGCCCGTGTCAAAAACGGCGGCCGGCGCATGAGCGTTGAGACGGCGGCGGCCAACGCAGACTATGGCACCACCGCGTCCGGCAGTTCGTTCTACGCCGCGATGCGGATCCTGCCGCGCGCGCAGCGCGAGGCGATGTTCCTGATCTACAGCTTCTGCCGCCAGGTCGACGACATCGCCGATTCCGACGGCCCGCGCGAAGAGCGGATGGCCGCGCTGCAGCAGTGGCGCGACGACATCGATGCGCTGTACCGGGGCAATCCGCCGCCGCGGCTCAAGGACTATGCCGCCTCGGTCAAGTCCTTCGGCCTGAAGCGGGAGGATTTTCTTGCCATCGTCGATGGCATGGAGATGGATGTGCCGCAGGACATCCGCGCACCCGAGATGGCGACGCTCGATCTGTATTGCGACCGCGTGGCGAGCGCTGTCGGGCGACTCTCGGTGCGGGTGTTCGGCCTGCCCGAAGAGGACGGCATCCTGCTCGCACATCATCTCGGCCGTGCGCTGCAGCTCACCAATATCCTGCGCGACGTCGACGAGGATGCCGGCCTTGGCCGGCTCTATCTGCCGCGCGAGATGTTGTTGCATGCCGGCATCACATCTAACGATCCGCAGCGGGTTATCGCCGAGCGCAACCTGCCGAAAGTGTGTCTGCCGCTCGCCGAGCGCGCGAAAAAGCATTTCGAGATGGCGGATGAAGTGATGAAGCGCAACTCGCGGCGCGCGGTCCGCGCGCCGCGGATCATGTCGAAATACTATCGCGCAATCCTCGATCTGCTGATCGCCCGCGGCTTTGCAGCGCCACGCGAGCCCGTTCGCGTCGGCAAATGGCAAAAGATCGGCATTCTTCTTCGTTACGCGTTCATCTGACATCTGATGCAAAAGACCGTTCATATCATCGGCGCCGGTATTTCCGGCCTCTCGGCAGCCGTTCGCCTTTCCAACGCGAACTACACGGTGCACGTCCACGAGGCGACGCAGCAGGCCGGCGGCCGCTGCCGCTCTTATTTCGACGCCGCGACCAATCTCACCATCGACAACGGCAACCACCTGTTGCTGTCCGGCAACCGCCATGCATTGGCCTACGCAAAATCGATCGGCACCGAGGCCGGGCTGGTCGGGCCCGAACGCGCGAAGTTTCCCTTTGTCGATCTCGCAACCGGCAAGCGCTGGGAGCTCGATCTCGGCTCTTCCCGCTTGCCGCTCTGGGTGTTCGATGAGGCGCGCCGCGTCCCCGATACAGGTCTACGCGACTACCTCGCGCTGGCGCCTCTCGCCTGGGCCGGCACCGACAAGCGGGTCGGCGATACCATCGCATGCAAGGGCACGCTGTACGATCGTCTGGTGCAGCCGCTGTTGCTCGCCGCGCTCAATGTCGATCCGCCCGAGGGCTCGGCAGGATTAGCCGGTGCGATCGTACGCGAGACGCTGCTTGCCGGCGGCGAGGCCTGCCGGCCGCTGATTGCGCGCGACGGTTTGAGCTCGGTCTTGATCGAGCCCGCGGTGAAGCTGTTGCAGGAGAGGGGCTCGAGCGTGCGGTTCAGCCACGAGCTGCGCCAGTTTGGCACGGTGTCCGACCATGTCAGCGAGCTCAAATTCGGCGATGACACGATCGATCTTGCGCCCACTGACGCCATTGTGCTCGCAGTGCCGCCGCGCGCCGCGGCATCGCTGCTGCCGGGCCTGAAGACGCCGACCAAATTCCGCGCCATCGTGAACGCGCATTTCCGCTTTGATCCGCCGCCCAATGCTGCGCCGATCCTCGGCGTAGTCGGCGGCCTCGTGGAATGGTTGTTCGCGTTCCCGCAGCGGCTCTCGGTCACGATCAGCAATGGCGATCGTCTCGTCGACATGCCGCGCGAGGAACTGGCGCAGGCGATCTGGCGCGACGTCTGCAAGGCCGCCGGCGTTTCCGGCGAATTGCCCCCTCCATTGCCCCCTTGGCAGATCGTGCGCGAGCGCCGCGCCACATTCGAGGCCACGCCGGAGCAGCACGCTCTGCGGCCCGGCGCGGTCACGGCCTACAAAAACCTGTTTCTCGCCGGCGATTGGACTGATACGGGGTTGCCGGCAACCATCGAGGGATCGGTGCGCTCCGGCGACCGCGCCGCCGATCTGGTTCTGGCCAGGCATTGATCTTGCCAGGCGAGCGGCAGAAACGCGCTACAGCATGATCCGGAAAAGTGGAAACCGGTTTTCCGAAAGATCATGCTCAAACAAAGAGATGAGATGAGATCATGATCCGATTCCGGATCATGATCTCAGAGAAGGAGTAATCGAGCAAAATGGATGCCGTCAGCGATACCGCCACCGTCGATCCGGTCGCACTGGAGAAGAGCATCTCCGCGGCGACCGAGGCGCTGCTCGGCCATCGGCAATCCGACGGACATTGGGTGTTCGAACTCGAGGCCGACAGCACGATCCCGGCGGAATATGTGCTGCTGTGCCACTATCTGGGCGAGCCCGTCGACAGCGTGCTGGAGACGAAGATCGCCAACTACCTCCGCCGCGTGCAGGGCGCCCATGGCGGCTGGCCTCTGGTGCATGACGGCCCGTTCGACATGAGCGCGAGCGTGAAGGCCTATTTCGCGCTGAAGGTGATCGGCGATTCCGTCGATGCGCCGCATATGGTGAAAGCCCGCGAGGCGATCCGTTCGCGCGGCGGAGCCGCGGCCAGCAACGTCTTCACCCGCTTCCTGCTGGCGCTGTTTGGCGTCTTGACCTGGCGCGCGACGCCGGTGCTGCCGGTCGAGATCATGCTGCTGCCGATGTGGTCGCCGTTCCACATCAACAAGATCTCCTATTGGGCGCGTACCACGATGGTGCCGCTGATGGTGTTGGCCGCGCTGAAGCCGCGGGCGAAGAACCCGAAGGGCGTCGGCCTCGACGAACTGTTCCTGCAGGATCCCAAGTCGATCGGCATGCCTCCGAAGGCGCCGCATCAGAGCTGGGGCTGGTTCCTGCTATTCCGCGGGCTCGACAGCGTGCTGCGCGTGGTCGAGCCGCTATTTCCGAAGAGCCTGCGCCAGCGCGCGATCGATGCCGCGCTCGCCTTCACCGAAGAGCGGTTGAACGGCGAGGACGGCATGGGCGCGATCTATCCGCCGATGGCCAACATCGTGATGATGTATGACGCGCTCGGCAAGGACGAGACCTATCCGCCGCGTGCCACCACGCGGCGTGGCCTCGAGAAGCTCTTGGTGATTCGCGAGCACGAGGCCTATTGCCAGCCCTGCGTATCGCCGGTGTGGGACACTGCGCTGACCTGCCATGCGTTGCAGGAGGCCGGCAGCGAGGAGACCCTTGCCAAGGCCAAGCAGGGGCTCGACTGGCTGAAGCCGCGGCAGGTGCTCGATTTCAAGGGCGACTGGGCGGTAAAGGCGCCCAACGTGCGGCCGGGCGGCTGGGCATTCCAGTACAACAACGACCATTATCCCGACCTCGATGACACCGCCGTGGTGGTCATGGCGATGGACCGGGAGCGCCGCTATAGCGGCACCAAGGAGTACGACGCAGCGATTGACCGCGGCCGCGAATGGATCGAGGGCCTGCAGAGCCGCGACGGCGGCTGGGCCGCCTTCGACGTCAACAACCTCGAATACTACCTCAACAACATCCCGTTCTCCGACCATGGCGCACTGCTCGATCCGCCGACCGAGGACGTCACCGCGCGCTGTGTGTCGATGCTGGCGCAACTCGGCGAGACCGAAAAGACCAGCAAGGCGGTCGCCGACGGTATTGCCTATCTGCGCCGCACCCAGCTTGCAGAAGGTTCCTGGTATGGCCGCTGGGGCCTGAACTTCATCTACGGCACCTGGTCGGTGCTCTGCGCGCTCAACGCCGCCGGCGTCGACCATCAGGACCCGATGATTCGGAAGGCGGTCGACTGGCTGGTGTCGATCCAGAATCAGGATGGCGGCTGGGGCGAGGACGCCGTCAGCTACCGGCTGGACTATCGGGGCTATGAGGTCGCGCCGTCGACCTCCTCGCAAACGGCATGGGCTTTGCTTGCGTTGATGGCGGCGGGGGAGGTCGAAAACCCCGCAGTCCTACGGGGGGTGGAGTACCTAAAAAGCACACAGACCGAAAAAGGACTCTGGGAGGAGCAGCGCTTCACGGCTACGGGCTTCCCGCGCGTGTTTTACTTGCGTTATCATGGCTACTCCAAGTTCTTCCCGCTCTGGGCGCTAGCGCGGTATCGGAATTTGCGAAGCACGAACAGCAGGGTGGTAGGGGTCGGAATGTGAATCTGGGGGCGGGGGCCGCCGCGACTGTGGGGAAAATGCTGGATCCGCGGCCGGTCTTGATCGTAACGGGATTAGTGCAAGAGGCCCGCATCGCAGCCGGGCCGGGCATGATCGTTATTTGCAGTTCCAGCGATCCGCAGCAGCTTCGCGCGCTATTGGCGACGCTCGATTCGTCGTCGTTCCGCGGCGTGATCTCGTTCGGCGTGGCCGGCGGGCTCGATCCGGCGTTGCGGTCGGGCGACGTCGTGGTGGCGACGGAGGTGCTTTCCGGCGACACCCGATTCCTGGCCGACATGGCCCTGAACGAGGAGATGGTTGCCAGCGCCACCCTGAGGCGCCGCAAGATCGTCCGCGCCGGGCTCGCAGGTGTCGAGCAGGTGATTGCGGCCAGGGCCTGCAAGGCGGCGTTGTGGTCGGCAACCGGTGCTTCCGCCGTTGATATGGAGAGCCACATCGCCGCCGCCTACGCGGCCAAGGCGGGCATTCCGTTCGCGGCGCTCCGGGTGATCAGCGATCCCGCCCACCGCGCGCTACCGGAATTGGCCAAGACCGCGGTCAAGCCGAATGGCGACATCGACCTGCGCAAGGTCCTGCGCGGCGTGGCGCGCAATCCGCTGACGCTGCGCTCGCTGGTCTCGACCGGAATCGACTTCAACCGCGCGCTGCGCTCCTTGCGCGGCTGCCGTGGCTTCCTGCTGGGCGGCGAGAGCATCGTCCCCGTAGAGCCGATTCGCTCGGCTGCATAGCAAAGAACCGCAGCCCGGGTTACGCGCCAGCGTAACCCGGGCCCGCTCTCAGCGCTGGCTCAGAAAATCCCGGGCTACGAAGCTTGGCAACAACCGGGCTGTCATTCCGGGGCGATGCGAAGCATCGAGCCCGGAATCCATGTCTCCGCCGTCACCTGCCGCTTGATGGATTCCGGGCTCGCGCTGCGCGCGCCCCGGAATGACGGCGGTGGGCGTGGTAAACGGGCTACGAACAAAACAAAAGGCCCGGCCGTCATCGACGGTCGGGCCTTTTGCTTATTCGACGCTGCTCGCCTGTTACGCGGCGGTCGAGGCTTTCTGTGCGGCCTTCTGCTCGGCGGCGAGCGCTTCGTCGCGGCGGATCTCGGAGAGCTTCTTCTGGACCTGTTCCGAGAAGATGTACTGCGCCGGGCGCTGCTTGGAGAGGTCGATCTCGGGGGCCATCGGACCCTTGGTGCGGATGCCGCGCATCGACACCCACGCTGCCTTCAGCGGGTTGTTGAGCGCCGCGATCGCCGCGGTCGGCTCGTAGCCGCAATGCGCCATGCAGTCAGCGCACTTCTCATACTTGCCGGTGCCGTAGGAATCCCAGTCCGTGGTCTCCATCAACTCCTTGAAGGTCTTTGCGTAACCTTCGCCGAGCAGATAGCAGGGCTTCTGCCAGCCGAAGATGTTGCGCGCCGGCATGCCCCAGGGCGTGCACTCGTATTCCTGGTTGCCGGCCAGGAAGTCGAGGAACAGGCCGGAATGCATGAAATTCCACTTCTTGCCCTTGCCGAGCGCAAAGACGTCGCGGAACAGCTTCTTGGTCTTGGTGCGGTTGAGGAAGTGCTCCTGGTCCGGCGCGCGCTCATAGGCGTAGCCCGGCGACATCGACACGCCGACGCCAAGCTCGGTGGTGAAGTCGAGGAACTTTGCAATTTCCTCCGCCGGATGGCCGTCGAAGATGGTGGCGTTGACATTCACGGTGAAGCCGCGGGCCTTCGCCGCCTTGATCGCTGATACCGCGCGGTCGAACACGCCCTTCTGCGACACCGCCTTGTCGTGGTGATCCTTCAGGCCGTCCAGATGCACCGAGAAGAACAGGTATGGCGACGGCTTGAAGAGGTCGAGCTTCTTCTCCAAGAGCAGCGCGTTGGTGCAGAGCGAGACGAACTTCTTGCGTTCGACCAGCCCGCGCACGATCTCGCCGATCTCCTTGTGGATCAGCGGTTCGCCGCCCGGAATCGCGACCATCGGCGCGCCGCACTCGTCGGCCGCGTCCCAGCATTCCTGCGCCGTCATGCGGCGGTTGAGGATCGCGTCGGGATAATCGATCTTGCCACAGCCGACGCAGGCGAGATTGCAGCGAAACAGCGGCTCCAGCATCAGCACGAGCGGATAGCGCTTGCGGCCGAGCAACTTCTGCTTGAGCAGATAGCCGCCGATGCGCAGTTCCTTGAAGAAGGGTATTGCCATTACAAGCTTTCTCTCTCGACTCTTACGACCAAGTTTGGGTCAGCCTGCGGTCAGTTCGGCCGGCAGGCGGAATTCGATGTTCTCCTCCCGGCCCGACAGGACCGACACCTTGACCGGTCCGATGCGCCGCAACGACTCGATCACGTCGTCGACCAGCACTTCGGGCGCAGAGGCACCCGCCGTGATGCCGACGGTCTTTGCATTGTTTAGCCATTCCGGGTTGAGTTCGCTGCCATCGGCAATGAGATAACTGGCAACGCCAGCCTCGGTGCCGATCTCGCGCAACCGATTGGAATTGGAGCTGTTGGCGGCCCCCACCACCAGGATGACATCCACCAATTTGCTTAGGTCCCTTACCGCAGATTGGCGGTTCTGTGTGGCATAGCAGATATCCCGGATGTCAGGGCCTTGAATATCTGTAAAACGGGCCTGGAGCGCCAGAATGATGTCGCGTGTGTCATCCACGCTCAGCGTGGTCTGGGTGATGTAGGCGACCGGCGTATCGGCCGGCAGCGTCAGGGCGTTGACGTCCTCGACGCTCTGGACCAGCAGCACGGGTCCTGGAACCTGGCCCATGGTTCCCTCGACCTCGGGGTGGCCGGCATGTCCGATCAGGATCAGTGACCGGCCCTTCGACATGTAGCGCTTGCCCTGATTGTGGACCTTGGTGACCAGCGGGCAGGTGGCATTGAGCACCGGCAGGCCGCGCGCGGCCGCCTCTTCCTCGACGCTGCGCGCCACGCCATGGGCGCTGAACACCGTGACCGCGTCCGCCGGAACCTCGGACAGGTCCTCGACGAAGATCGCGCCTTTGTTCTTCAGGCTTTCGACGACGTATTTGTTATGCACGATCTCATGTCGCACATAGACCGGCGGCCCGTATTTCTCGAGCGCACGCTCGACGATCTCGATGGCGCGCACCACGCCCGCACAAAAACCCCGCGGCTGAGCTAGAAAAACCTCCATAGGACGTCCGTTAAGCAAATTGCACCAATCCGATCCGAAAACCCGCGCGGCCGGACGTCCGCAGCCGGCATTTCCGACCTGCTGCAATGTCCGCACCAGCAGTTCCTGCACTTAAGCCCACCCCCAAGCGCACGGAAGAAGAGCGCTTTGTGTCAAAAAATGAGCGTCTAGAAAAGCCGGATTACGGAATGGGTACCGTTCGGGACACCGGTTTAAGGTAATAAAATACCTAAAACTGCGGCATTAATGTCCACCCCATCTCACTTGTTCGTCACTTTATTGCCCGGCCGGGCGGGATATACCGCGCCCCAACGCCGTTCCGGCCCGTTTCGACGCTTCCTAGTGAACCAGCGGTCGGGCGGTCAAAACAACATTAGATCGGCCCCTGGAACTCCGCTAGATAGCGGGCGTTTTCGGCGTGCTTCCTGCAAGATCAGAAAGAAATGAAGTGCTGACACGTATAGTTGTCTCAATTGTTAGAACGTGCACGCGGTTTGCTATCCCTGTCGTCGTCTTCTCGCTGATCCTTGCGGTGGCGGCGGGCTATTACGCGGCCCGCAACTTCGCCATCAATACCGACATCAATACGCTGATCTCGCCCAACCTCGACTGGCGCCAGCGCGACATCCAGTTCGAGGAAGCGTTCGACCGTGAGCGACTGATTCTTGCCGTGGTGGAGGCGCCGACGCCGGAACTCACGGGCCTTGCCGCCAAGGCGCTGGCCGACAAGCTCACCGGTGACACCAAGCATTTCGAAGCGGTCACGCCGCTCGGCTCCGGCGAATTCTTCGAGAAGAACGGGCTTCTGTTCCTGCCGACCGAGGAGGTCGCCCAGGTCACCGGCGAGCTCGAATCCGCCGCCCCCCTGATCGAGATCATGGCCGGCGATCCCTCGATCCGCGGCCTCACCGGCGCGCTGGAGACAGGTCTTGCCGGCATCAAGCGGGGGCAGGCCAAGCTCGAGAATGCCGCGCGCCCCTTCAACCTGATCTCGCAGACGGTCGAGGATGTCCTCAGCAACAAGGACAAGCCGACCTTCTCCTGGCGCGAGCTCACCAGCGACAAGCCGCTGACCGATTCGGACAAGCGCGCCTTCATCGAGTTCAAGCCCGTGCTCGACTATCAGGCGCTGGAGCCCGGCAAGGCGGCCACCGATACGATCCGGCAGGCAGCCGCCGACCTGAAATTCGCAAGCGAATATGGCGCGCGCGTCCGCCTTACCGGACCGGTGCCGATCGCCAACGAGGAATATTCCACCGTCCAGGACGGCGCCGTCGTCAACGGCATCGGCACCGTGCTGATCGTGCTGGTGATCCTGTGGCTCGCGCTGCATTCGGCCAAGATCATCTTCGCCGTGTTCGTCAACCTGTTCATCGGGCTTGCGATCACCACCGCCGTCGGCCTGATGATGGTCGGCTCGCTCAACCTGTTGTCGATCGCCTTCGCCGTGCTGTTCGTCGGCCTGGGCGTCGATTTCGGCATCCAGTTCAGCGTCCGCTACCGCTCCGAACGCTTCAAGAACGACAACCTGACGCTGGCGCTCGAGAACGCCGCGCGCCGCTCGGCGGTGCCGCTGTCGCTTGCGGCGATGGCAACGGCCGCAGGCTTCCTGTGCTTCCTGCCGACCGACTACAAGGGCATCTCCGAGCTCGGCAAGATCGCCGGCGCCGGCATGCTGATCGCGTTCCTGTCCAGCATCACGACGCTGCCGGCGCTCCTGGACCTGCTCAATCCGCCCGGCGAGAAGGAGCCGGTCGGTTACGCATTCCTCGCGCCCGTCGATCATTTCCTGGAGAAGCATCGCGTCGCCATCATCGTCGGCACGCTCGCGCTCGTGATCGCCGGCCTGCCGCTGCTCTACTACATGAAGTTCGACTTCAACCCGATCAACCTGCGCAACTCGAAGGTCGAATCGATCGCGACCTTCCTTGATTTGAGGCGGGACCCGAACACCGGCGCCAATGCGATCAACGTCATGACGCGTTCGGAAGCCGACGCCAGGAAGATCGAGGAGAAGCTCGAGAAGCTGCCGGAAGTGTTGAGCGTGCGCTCGCTCGACAGCTTCGTGCCGACCGATCAGCCCGCCAAGCTGAAGCTGATCGCGCAGGCGGCGAGGGTGCTCAACCCGGCGCTCAATCCGGATTCGATCGATGCCCCGCCGACCGACCAGGAGAATGTCGAGGCGCTGAAGAGCTCAGCCGACAACCTCCGCAAGACTGCGGGCGACACCAAGAATGCGGGCGCCGTGGCCGCACGCCGGCTTGCGGATGCGCTGACCAGGCTCGCCGATTCGAATCAGGCGACGCGCGACAAGGCGCAGAACGTCTTCGTTTCGCCGCTGAAGGTGGTGTTCGACCAGCTCAAGGACATGCTGCAGGCCCAGACCGTCACCCTGAAGTCGCTGCCGGAAGTGCTGGTACGCGAGTGGAAGGCCAAGGATGGACTGATACGCGTCGAGGCCTTGCCGAAGGGCGATCCGAACGACAACGACACGCTGCGCAAGTTCGCGGCCGCCGTGCTCGCAGCCGAGCCGACCGCGATCGGCGGCCCGGTCTCGATCCTGAAATCCGGCGACACGGTGGTGAAGGCGTTCGTCCACGCCGGTATCTGGGCGCTGATCGTGATCAGCCTGTTGCTCTGGCTGACGCTGCGGCGCGTCGTCGACGTGCTGCTCACGATCGTGCCGCTGCTGGTCGCGGGCGCCGTGACGCTGGAAATCTGCGTGCTGATCGGGCTGCCGCTCAACTTCGCCAACATCGTCGCGCTGCCGCTGCTGCTCGGCGTCGGCGTCGCCTTCAAGATTTATTACGTCACCGCCTGGCGTCAGGGCAGAACGAATCTGCTGCAATCGAGCCTGACGCGGGCAATCTTTTTCAGCGCGCTGACGACGGCGACCGCGTTCGGCAGCCTGTGGCTCTCAAGTCATCCGGGCACCGCGAGCATGGGCAAATTGCTCGCGCTGTCGCTGGTCACGACTCTTGCCGCCGTGCTGCTCTTCCAGCCGGCCCTAATGGGTAAACCGCGTGACGTCCGGAAGGACGCAGATATCGCCGACGACGTCACCTGATTGGCCGGTTGATTGGCCGGTGGCTGCCTGCTTCTGGCCGGTCTGTTGTTTGGACGACGCGGCTGGAGCGGTGGCAGGAGCAGCACTCACCGAGCCCGTGGTCTTGGGCGGCGTCTGAGGCGCTGCCTGCGATGCAGACGGCGATGCACCTTTGGGCGCGGTGCCCTTGGCCATGCTGTTCGCACTGCTCGCGGTGCTGGACGGGATCGGCGGCCCAACGCGGGTCCAGGTCTCGCCGCCGCAAAGAAAGCCCAGCACGCAGCCTTGAATCTCGAGCTTGTCAGAACCAATTGGCTTGATCGTAGAGCTGTAGAGCTGACCGTCCTTGGCATTGTAGACTTGGCCCTCCCACGCATCCGCGCCCGCCTTCTTCTTCATGTCGATCAGGATCGGCATGCCGAGCGTAGGCCGGCTTTGCTTCGCGGGATCTGGATTATGCGTGTCCTTGCCGCCAGGGGTCTTCTCCCAGGCGACCGCGCCCCATATGCTGCCGTTGCACTGTGCGACCCTGATGTGGGCGACACCGTCAGCTACGCGCCAGTCGCCGGTCGGGTCCGCAGCCAGGGCAGGGACCAATGCGCTCGCCAAAAGGAATCCCGAGTATGCTATGGTGCGCGCGAGCTTAGGTAGGCAGTGCAACATGGTCCGAACCTGTGCTTAAGTAGTAGAAGGGCCAAAGCTTGGGGGCAAAACGCCGCAATCGGCGTTTTGAGTTGACGAAATGACCATCAACCGACGTATGTAGCCGATGCTAAGCTCAAATCTAGACGTTTCCGAGATGTTTGTGGAGCGCCAGGCGCAGCGCAGTTCCCTGCACGCGCGCTACTTGAACGAGCAGCTTGTGCGCGTGCTCAAGACTATCGGCTATGACGTCGGCTTTCAAAAAGGGCAAGGCCAGTATCTCTTCGATCGCGAGGGGGCACGTTATCTCGACCTACTGAGCGGATTTGGCGTTTTTGCGATCGGCCGCAACCATCCGGCGCTGCGCCAGGCATTGAAGAGCGTGCTGGATGCCGACCTGCCCAACCTCGTGCAGCTCGATGTGTCCACGCTCGCCGGCATCCTGGCCGAGCGCCTGCTCGAGCATGTACCATATCTGGACAAGGTATTCTTTTCCAATTCGGGCGCCGAGACGGTTGAAGCCGCGATCAAGTTCGCGCGTGGCGCGACCGGCCGCCCCGGCATCGTGTCCTGCTCGCATTCGTTTCACGGATTGTCCTATGGCGCGCTGTCGCTGATGGACGATGCGAATTTTCGCGGCGGCTTCGAGCCGCTGCTGCCCGGCTGCACCCAGATTCCGTTCAACGATCTCGCCGCGCTCGAGCAGGCGCTGTCGTCGCGCCAGGTCGCGGCCTTCATCGTCGAGCCGATCCAGGGCAAGGGCGTCAACATGCCCTCGGACGAATTCCTGCCCGGTGCTGCAGCGCTGTGCCGGAAATACGGCACGCTGTTCATCGCCGACGAGATTCAGACCGGCATCGGCCGTACCGGCAAATTCCTCGCCATCGAGCACTGGAATGTCGAGCCCGACATGGTGCTGCTCGCGAAAGCGCTGTCCGGCGGACATGTCCCGGTCGGCGCGCTGCTGACGCGCAAAAGCATCTTCGACAAGATCTTCAACCAGATGGATCGCGCCGTCGTCCACGGCTCGACATTTTCTAAAAACGATCTCGCAATGGCCGCCGGCATCGCGACGCTCGAAGTCATCAAGGCCGAGAAGCTGGTCGAGCAGGCGGCCAAGCGCGGCGCCGAGCTCCGCCTCGCGCTGACGCGCATGGTCCCGGGCTACGAGCTGATGAAGGAAGTCCGCGGCAAGGGCTTGATGATCGGCATCGAGTTCGGCCCGCCGAAGTCGCTGCGCCTGCGCGCATCCTGGAACGTGCTGGAGACCGCCAACAAAGGCCTGTTCTGCCAGCTCATCACCGTGCCGCTGTTCAAGGACCACAAGATCCTGACCCAGGTCGCCGGCCACGGCAGCCACACCATCAAGCTGTTGCCGCCGCTCACGCTCACCGAGGACGACTGCACCTGGATCGAAAAGGCCTTCGACACCGTGATCGCCGGCAGCCACAAGGTCCCCGGCGCGATCTGGTCGCTCGGCAAGACGCTGGTCGACAACGCCGTGCGGAAGTCCGCGTAGTCGCGTGCGGATTAGCGAAGCGTAATCCGCCGCAGGTCCCACCAACCGACGCGTGTTGGCGGACTACGCCTTCGGCTGATCTACTCTGTCAACGACCTGGAGGAGATGAAATGCACATCACAGGCGGTTGTCATTGCGGAGCCATCCGCTACGAGGCTGAAGGTGAAGCCCTCACGCACGCGCTGTGCCATTGCACGGATTGCAGGCGTCACTCCGGCGCGCCGATGGTCGGCTGGACGATGTATCCCGTCGATGCCGTCAAGGTGACGCAAGGGCAGCCCAAGGTCTACGCATCATCCGAGCACGGCCGCCGGCACTTCTGCGCGAACTGCGGCACCGGTCTTTTCTACGTTAACGATCAGATGCTGCCCGGGATCATTGATGTTCAGAGCGGAACTTACGACGATCCCGATGTCGTGCCCGCAATGATCCATGTCCAGGTCGCGGAGCGGGTCCAATGGATGGAGCGCGCGCACGAACTGCCGGTGTTTGATCGATACCCGCCACAGCAATAATGGCCCACGACGATCTGTAGCCCGGATCCAGGCTACGAAGCTGGAGTCCGCATCGCGGCCTCGAACTTCTCGCCGAATTCGGCGAGTTCGTCGGCGCCGAGGTCGCTGACGGCCCAGAAGTTCAGGCCGTGGTCGCTCCATTGGCGGATGTTGAACCCCTGTCGCGTGCTCATCCTGGCGGCGTGGCGCTCGGTATCTGATGTCTGCGCGACGAACAGGTTGATGACATGCTGGCGCCTTCGATAGACAACGGCGCCGATGGCGCGGGCGTCGACATAGTCGAGCCGGCCGCCGATCAGGGTGAAGCCCTTCGCGGTGAGGTCGATCACGGGCGGCGCGACATCGAGCTTGCCGTTGAACCACGGCTTGACTGTGTGCTGGTCGGTGGAAAGCACGTCGGTGAGATGGCCGGCCTGCAGCGAGCGCAAATGCGCCGAGACCAGTTCCGACTGGATGCGCGCCTCGTCGTCGCTGCGCAGGATGACGGCGACGAGGCCGGTCGCGGCCATCGCGGAGACCGCCGATCCCAGTGCGAATCCGCGCAGCACCGCGCGGCGGTTCGGCGTGGCCCTCGGCTGCGGCAGCGCGGCCTCGATGCGCTGCCGCAGCTCAGGCGGCGCGGTGTAGCTTGCATCCTTGTCCGCGATCATGCGGCTCATCGCGCGATAGTCTTTCGCCAGCGCCGCGCAGCGCGGGCAGCCTGCGATGTGGTTCTCGACCTCGCGCGCGTGTCCCGCGTCGAGCTCGCCGTCGATCAGCGCCTGAAGCAGCACCTCGGCTTCCTCGCAGGTCATTCTGCTTGCTCCTGTTCCGCAAGCCACGCCGAGCGCAGCATCGCGCGGGCGCGCGCAAGGCGCGACATCACGGTGCCCACGGGCACGGCCGCGACATCGGCGATCTCGCGGTATGAAAGATTCTGGATCTCCCGGAGCACGAAGGTCTCGCGAAACGGTTCGGCGAGCGCCGCGATCAATCGGCGAATTGCAGCGGAATCCTTCTCACGCAGCATCTGCGCTTCCGGCGTCTCCGGCGCCTCATGCCAGAGCGGGGCTTCCGCGTTGTCGGCGACATCTTCGATCGCGCCGGTCTGAGTGCCCACGCGCCGCGCATATTCGGCACGGCAGACATTGCGCAGGATCGCGAACAGCCACGGCTTCATCGCCGGTCCGCGATAGCTGTCGAAATGCTTGAAGGCGCGCAGGAAACACTCCTGCACCGCATCCTCGGCATCACGGGCGTCGCGCAGGAGATAGCGCGCCAGTGTATAGGCATCGTCGAGATAAGGCAGTGCGGCCTCGCGAAAGCGCCGCGCCTTCTCGGGATCGTCCTCCGACGCTTTCATCGCCTCATGCCCGGTTTGTGCGGCGAATGTCTTGGCCCGGCCGGTCTCGACCTGTCGGCCGGGCATGGTTGCGCTGGCTGAGATTGGCAACTTACTCGACCCTGATCATGCCTGTCATGTGCGGGTGCAGCGAGCAAAAATATTTGTACTCGCCGGCCGCCGTGAAGGTGAATGAAAAGCTGTCGTCGGTGTCCATGGTTTTCGACCTGAATTTTCCGGCGCACACCACCGTGTGCGGAATGTCGTCGCGATTGGTCCAGGTCACGGTCGTGCCGACCTTCACGTCGAGCTGCGTGGGCTGGAAGACGAAATTGTCGATATGCACTTCCGTCGTCTCAGCGCGTGCAGCGGAGGCGGGCAGCAGCATGGCCGCGGCAACGGCGATGCCGAAGTCACGGCGATTGATCGTGCTCATGAACCTGTTCCTCTTCAGCCCTGCAGCGGCGTGTCGATGATGGCGAGGCGCTCTTGTCCCTGCTTGAAGTTGACGCTGGCGATGCCGAGCAGGCTGCGAAGCTTCGCATCCTCGACCTTCATCGGGCCGGGCGAGGGCGCAGTGCCAGGCGCCGGCTGCGGGAAGGCGGTCGAACGCGCGGTGTGGAAGGTGACGTTGCCTTCGACCTTCTGCATCACCTGGTGGATGTGTCCGTTCAGCACGGTCACCGAGCCGAAACCCTTCACATATTCCAGCGCGCGGCCGCCGTCCTCGGTGCCCCAGCCCCAGGTCGGGTAGACGGTCCACAGCGGAATGTGGGCGAACAGCACGATCGGGGTCGATTTCGAGCGGCCCTTCAGGTCCTTCTCAAGCCATTCGAGCTGTTCGGCACCGAGATTGCCGAGGCCTCCGGCCTTGAGGTCGACGACATTGACGAGGCCGATGAAGTGCACGCCGCCGGCGTCGAACGAATACCAGCCGGCGCCCCTGGTGCCGCGGCCGTAGCGCTCCTTGTAGAGCTTGACTTCCTCGTCGATCAGATCGTGCTCGCCCGGCACGTAATGCACGTCGAGCTTCGCCTGCGAGATGATGCGCTCGGCATTGTCGAACTCGGCAGCTTTCGACAGATGCGTGATGTCGCCGGTGTGGATCATGAAGGAGGGCTTCGCCGGCATGGCGTTGATCTTGCCGATGGCTTCTTCCAGCGTGCCAAGCGCGTTCGGATTGGCCGCCTTGTCGAAGCCGACATGGCTGTCGCTGATCTGCAGGAAGGTCATGCCAGAGGTCTCGGCGGCTCGCGCCGAGCCGACCATGCCGAGCGAGCGCGGCACGCCGCCCGCGACCGTCCAGAGCACGCCGGTGCCCGCCCAGGTCATGCATTCCAGCACTTTGCGTCGGCTGACGCCGCGCTCGTCATCCCTGTGGTCGTGACCGAACTCGCTCATCGCTGCTCTCCCTGAGCCCATGATTGGGCCTGCGGAGACGTGATCGGGCGAGGGGAGGGGTTATTCCCGGCGGCGAAAATCTACTGGCGTGAGGCGATGACGATTTCGTGAGGCGGGCTTCACTGCTCGGGTCGCGCGAATTCCCGCAGGGCTTGCAGCAGGATTGGCGGCGCTTCCTGCGCCACGCAGTGGCCGATCCCGTCGAAACGCCACTCGCTTACATCGGGGATGAGCGAAGTGGCCCGCGACGCCATCTCCTTATAGATCGGCGAAGATTTTTCGGCGATGGCCACGCGCACCGGGCAGTCGATTTCGGTGAGCCATCCGAAAGGATTGCCGCGCGCATCTCCGGCGTAGACCTGCTCCATCGCCTCGAAGATCGGGCGCAGGATCGCCGACTCGATTTCCGGCGTGCAGCGCAGCCGTACCCGGCCGTTCTCCTGGGGCGCAAAGCCATGCCTGATATAGGCCCACAGCGAAGTCTCAGACCAATCGGAAAATGCCGGCGCAGTCCGATAGCGCGTGAACACCGCGTCAAAACTGTCGAACTCGGCTTGGCGGCGCAAGACGCCCTGCACCGCGGAGGCTGCCCATTCGCTCAATCCCGTCACTCCGTCGCGCGGCATGCGCGGATCCATGACGGTCGGCTCCATCACGAACAGGCGTGCGAAGCGCCCCGGCAGCAGTTTTGCGGCGAGCAGCAGGTCGGTGGCGCCTGCGCTGTGGCCGATGCCGTAGATATCGCGCAGGCCGAGCTCTTCGATGACCATGCACACGTCCTGCGCATAGTCCTGAAAGTGATAGAAGTCCGCCGCGGGCTTGTGGCTGTCGCCGTGGCCGCGGCGATCGAGCGCATACACCGTGTAGTCTGATGCAAGATCGCGCGCGACGTCATCCCAGACATCGGCCACGAAACCTGTGCCGTGCAACAGAAGTGCGGGCGGCCGGTGCGAGGGCTCCTCGGCCCATTGCACCAGCGCAATGCGCGCATCCGCAGATCCGGTTGAAAAGCGCTGCTGACTGATCATGCATTCTACGCCGCAGGAATAAGCGTGATCCGGCCTGCCTCGCCGCGCTTGCGATGCGGCTTCAACCTGATTTCCACGTCTTGGTCGAAAGCAGTGAGCATCCGCATCAGTTTTTCCACGGATGCGAGCCTGAGGTGACCTCGCAGGAGTTTCGACAGGTCGGGTTGTTTCATTTCGACCAGCTTGGCGGCCTCGGTTTGAGTCAACTCCCGTTCGGCCATCAGCCGCTTGAGCTGAACGACCAGCGCGGCCTTCAACTGATGCTCCTCGGCATTGGGCAGGCCGAGATCAGCGAAAATGTTGCCGGACCCCTTGGTATGGGCGGGCACTTTTTTCTTGGCGCTCATCGCCGATATCCCCTGGTTGCCTCGTGGATGGCCGGTACTGTCTCAGTTTGAATTTTCGACGGCGTCGCGCGAACAGCCGGGACCGGGTTGGCGGAATCGATCAGTTCAATCGCGTCCGCCATCTTCATGACCCGATCAATCAGGCCCGCAGCCATTGCCGGGGTTGCGCCAAGCGTCTTGTGGACGCGGCAGAAGTTGTAGAACACGAAGTAGAGCGCCAGCGCGTGGCAGTGGTTTTCGAACTTCTTGCTGAACGCATTGGTCAGGCGGGTGAACCGGCGCATTGACATGAGCATGGTGAGGTTCTGGCGCTCGGCAAACGACGTATTGATAAGCTCCGGGTCCGGATTGCCCATAATCGCCTGCTTGACCGCGCCGATGCTCTTGGGCGGGCTGTAGCGGCCCGCACCGGCGTAGTCCGTGACGAAAATCTTGTTCAGCATCGCATAGTCGGCGTCAAAATCGACCTCTGCCACGGCCTTCAAATAGGCCTTGTGGCCGTCCGTGGTGAGTTGGACGCGGTTGGCAAGCCGAGCCTTCAAGTCGCCCATAAACGCAACGCCGGTTTGCTGGCTGCGGTCGCCAACGTGCCAGGAAACGATCAGCTTGGATTCGGCATCGATTGCCGTCCACGTCCATACGTCGCCAGCGGCCTCAGGGGCGGCCTTGGCGAACTTGACGTTCTTCTCCTTGGCGTAGCTGAACGACCAAATCTCGTCGCATTGGACGGCCTTGGCGGCCACATTGCGCACCGTCTTGTCGTGGAAGGTGGCACAAGCCAACCCGGCGTCAATCAGAAGCTTCGAAACGGTATTGATCGAGACCCCGGTGACCCGGCTGATCGACCGCATGCTGCTTCCCTCGCAGAGCATTGAAAGGATTTGGACGCGGGTTCCGACCGGGAGCCTGTTCATGGGCGCATTAGGCGAAAAAATCTGATATTGTCAAGCATAAAGTTCAGTTTAAGCCATTGCATTAAATGGCCTTGAACTATATAAGAATCAATGTCATACGGCGCGGATGGAGATTGTGTTCGCCGACCCAATACTTGCGCTGATTGAGACGGAAGATGCGGGACAAACGCGGCTCCCTGTCCCCGTCATCAAGTCCGCAAGGCGAAAGCTAACCGTCATTCGTGCCGCGCCGGATGATCGTGCACTGAGGAATTGGAAAAGCTTGCACTACGAAAAATTAAAGGGGGATCGTGATGGCTATCGGTCAGTCCGGGTCAATGAAAAATACCGGATCGTGTTCTCGCTCGACGAAACCACTAGGCCGCCCACCGTCACGATAGTCGCTATTGAGGATTATCACTGATGGCTCAGGTCAAAATCGCCTCCGTGGACCATCCGGGCACATTCATCGCAGAGGAGCTTGAGGCCCGCGGGTGGTCTCAGGTGGATCTAGCGTACATCCTTGGAATGTCGGTGCAGCAGCTTAACCCGCTTCTCACTGGCAAGGCCAATATCACCCCGGACTTGGCTGCCGCACTGGGTGACGCCTTCGACATGCCCGCCGAGTTTTTTGCAAACTTGCAGAAGCTCTACGAGCTTAACCGAGTCAAACCAGTTGACCCGGGTGTTCGCACTCGCGCGTCATGGGTGGCGTGGTTTCCAGTCCGCGAAATGATAAAGCGCGGATGGATCGAAGATACCGAGCCGGGTCTACTTGACCTTCAAATGCTTCGGTTCTTCGGCAAGAATCGCGTGGAGGACATTCCCTTTATTGGTTCAGGGGAAATCACCGCCCATGCCGCCAAGAAAAGCAGCGCATACGACGATACAACGCCGATCCAGTATGCGTGGCTGCACCGGGTAATGACGATCGCGAAGATGCAAGAAGCGCCGCTATATTCCGAGGAGACGCTTAGGAAAAATTTAGGACGGATAAGGGCGCATCTCCTCGATAAGGATGACTTGATCCGTATCCCTGAAATTCTTCGAACGTGCGGTGTTCGTTTTTCTCTGGTTGAGGCCCTGCCAAAATCAAAGATTGATGGCGTGTGCGTGTGGATCGATGGGCAGCCGGCTATTGGGATGACCACCCGTTTAGACCGGCTGGATAACTTCGCTTTTGTTCTTCGTCATGAGCTTGAACATGTCCTGCAAGGGGACGGCAGGGATGAATCGTTTGCGCCAGTTGATGAACTAGACGCCTCCGATGTTGCCGGGGCTTCCAACAAATCAGAGGAAGAAATAAGGGCGAACGATCAGGCTGCTGAGTTCTGTATACCAAAGGCGCAATTGAACTCGTTCTTGGCAAGAAAGGGACAATACATCTCAGAACAGGACGTCATTGGCTTTGCCGCACGGTTAGAAATCCATCCGGCAATTGTAGTGGGGCAAATTCAGCACAAGCGTCAAAACTATGCGTGGTTGCGTAAGTATCAAACGAGCATTCGAAACTACCTAATGGACTGGAAATATGTCGATGGTTGGGGGCGACTAGTCCCAACCGGACTATAGGGGGCCAGAATGGCTAACTTCGATGAGCAGTTGCTGCGGGCGTGGGACGAGTGGGAGGACATTACGGGCGAGGCGGCCAACGATCCAGATGACTTCATAGTCTGGGCAGTTGAGAACAAAAGGCTTACTCCGCGTCCGCAAGAGTATCGAAAGTTTCTGCGGCGGCAGGTTTCGCGAGTTCTGCGACAGGCCACACGGATGGATGAAGCTGGTTTCACTTACAGGGCCAAGCAGTCCGTCCTGTCCTTTGAGGAGGACGGGAAGCCCCACCGCATGTGGTTCGACACAGACAAGGGCGGAACGCCGAACCTGCGCCAGAAAGCAGTGCGTCAGCGTCGCGATGCTATCGCAAGCGATGTCTATCGCGCCGTCTGCGATATGGAACACATGAACAAGGTGTTCCCCGAGGACCCGCAACTATCTTTCTTCCTCGATTTTGCAGATGACGTTGCGGAACGACGGGCTGCCGATCTATTGAATCGTGACAGCGAAGATGATGAGGATGAGGCGGCTTAATGCCCCGCGGACCGAAGGGTGAGAAGCGCACCGGTGACGTTATCGGTGCCGCCATTATGGTCGGCCGCATCGCTACTGGGGAGATTGAAGAGCCGACCGGCAAGGCCCCTAACCGCGCCAAGGGTGGTCGGAAGGGCGCAAAGGTGCGCGCTCGGACACTTACCTCTCAGGAACGCTCTGACATAGCGAGAGCCGCTGCTTCGGCCCGTTGGAGAAAAAGCGGAACCTAGCAATAAACTTCGCTAGGGAGAGGTATTTGGAAAAGGACCTTGTGCGGCTCGTTGCCAGGATCACGGGCTGCGTGTTCCAGAGCCTTGCCACCTTCCGGGCAACGGCGTCATCGAAGCAGCCGATTGCAAATATTGCTTGGGGAATGATCGCACTAGCTCTCGGCTGTGTCGGTTTAGCTTGTGCGCTAGACCTTTGATCGAAGCTCAATTTCAAACTGAGACACTACCGGGTAGCCTCGGGTTACCGCCCGTCTTCCAAAATCATCGCAGCAGCCTTCTCCGCGATCATCGCGGTCGGCGTGTTGGTGTTGCCCGATGTGATCGTCGGCATCACCGAAGCGTCGGCCACGCGCAGGCCCGCGATGCCGTGGAAGTGCAGGCGTTCGTCGACCACGGCCATCGGGTCGCTCGCCGCGCCCATCTTCGCGGTGCCGACGGGGTGGAAGATCGTGGTGCCGATGTCGCCGGCGGCCTTTGCGAGCGACGCATCGTCGTCGCCGACGGAAGGGCCGGGCAGGAATTCCTCGGGCCGGTATTGCGCGAGCGCCTTCTGCTTCATCAGGCGGCGCGTGGTGCGGATTGCGTCGGCTGCGACCTGGCGGTCCTCGTCGGTCGACAGATAATTCGGCGCGATCGACGGTTTCTCGTCCGGCTGGGCGGAGCGGATGCGGACGGTGCCGCGCGAGGTCGGCTGCAGGTTGCAGGCGCTCACGGTGATCGCGGGAAAGCGGTGCAGAGGATCGCCGAATTTGTCGAGCGACAGCGGCTGCACGTGGAACTGGATGTTGGCGCGCTCGCGCGTGGAATCGGATCGGGTGAAGATGCCGAGCTGCGACGGCGCCATGGTCAAGGGGCCGCGGCGGCGCAGCGCATAGTCGAGGCCCATCAGGCCGCGGCGGAACAGCGAGTAATAGGTTTCGTTCAGCGTGCGCACGCCAGTGACCTTGTAGATCGCGCGCTGCTGCAGATGGTCCTGCAGGTTGCGCCCGACGCCCTGCTTGTCGAGCACGACGCCGATGCCGAGCGGTGCGAGCCAGTCGGCGGGCCCGATGCCGGAGCGCTGCAGCACCTGCACCGATCCGATCGCGCCGGCGGTCAGGATCACTTCGCCCTTGGTGCGGGCCTCGATGGTCTCGTTGCCGCGGATGAAGCGCACGCCGACGGCGCGGCCCTGTTCGACGATCAGGCGATCGACCAGCACGTTCTTTTCCAGCCGCAGGTTCGGCCGGTGCAGCGCCGGCTTCAGGAAGCCGCGCGCCGAAGACCATCGGCGGCCGCGCTTCTGGTTGACGTGGAAATAGCTCACGCCTTCGTTGTCGCCGGTGTTGAAATCGGGAATGCGTTTGATGCCCATCTCTTCGGCGGCATCGCCGACGGCGTCCAGAACTTTCCAGGACAGCCGCGGCGCCTCGATGCGCCAGCCGCCGCCGGTGCCATGATGTTCGCTCGGCCCGAGGAAATGATCCTCGAGCCGATGGAATACCGGCCGCACGTCGTCATAACCCCAGCCGGTGAGGCCGAGCTGGCGCCAGTGATCGTAATCTGCGGCCTGTCCGCGCATCGAGATCATGGCGTTGATCGCCGAGCAGCCGCCGATCACCTTGCCGCGGGGATAGGCCAGCGCGCGGCCGTTGAGGCCGGGCTCCGCCTCGGTCTTGAACATCCAGTCGGAGCGCGGATTGCCGATTGCGAAGAGATAGCCGACCGGGATGTGAAACCAGATCCAGTTGTCGTCGCCGCCGGCTTCCAGCACCAGCACGCGCTTGCTCGGATCGGCCGAGAGCCGGTTGGCCATGATGCAGCCGGCGGTGCCGGCGCCCACGACGATATAGTCGAAATCACCCTCGAGCTTCCCAGGCATTCTCTTGTTTTCCACCCGTCCGTAGTCGCGTTGCCTGAAAATGTTCCAGGCATCCAGCATTTTTCTGCTGTCCTAATAGTCAGACGTGGGCGGGCGGGACAAGTCCAGCCATGACGCCTGGGCATGGGCGACCGGGCTCGGCTGTTGGGTGGACCGCCGCTTGCATGCTAGACATCACACAAGCTTGAATCACAGACCTGAGAAGTGCCATGCCCATCGTCAACCGCGTCGCCGACCTGCAGCCCGCCATCCAGGCCTGGCGGCGGGATATCCATGAACATCCCGAGCTGATGTACGATACCCACCGCACTGCAGCATTCGTTGCCGAGCGCCTGCGCGAATTCGGCTGCGACGAGGTCGCGACGGGGCTCGGCCGCACCGGCGTGGTCGGCGTCATCAAGGGCAAGAAACCCGCCGGCAATGGCGAGATCAGGGTCATCGGGCTGCGAGCCGACATGGATGCGCTGCCGATCGAGGAGGAGACCGATCTGCCTTATGCCTCCAAGACGCCCGGCAAGATGCACGCCTGCGGCCATGACGGCCACACCGCGATGCTCCTGGGCGCCGCCCGCTACCTCGCCGAGACCCGCAACTTTGCCGGCAATGTGGTCGTGATCTTCCAGCCCGCCGAAGAGGGTGGCGCGGGTGCCGCCGCGATGATCAAGGACGGGCTGATGGAGCGGTTCGGCATCGAGCAGGTCTATGGCATGCACAACGGCCCCGGGATCCCCGTCGGCTCGTTCGCCATCCGGACCGGCCCGATCATGGCGGCAACGGACGCGATCGACATCAGGATCGAAGGCCTCGGCGGCCACGCCGCGCGGCCGCACAAATGCATCGACAGCGTGCTGGTCGGCTCGCAATTGATCACGGCGCTGCAGTCGATCGTCTCGCGCACCGTCGATCCCCTGGATTCGGCCGTCATCTCGATCTGCGAATTCCACGCCGGCAATGCGCGGAACGTGATCCCGCAGACCGCGGAGCTGCGCGGCACGGTGCGCACGCTGACGCCGGAGGTGAGGGCGCTGGTCGAGAAACGCATCCATGAGGTGGTCGCGGGCGTTGCGCAGATGACCGGTGCCAGGATCGACCTCACTTACGAACGCGGCTATCCCGTCACCGTCAACCACCGCTCGCAGACCGAGTTTGCGACCAGGGTCGCCAAGGAAATCGCCGGCGAGACCAACGTCCACGAAATGCCGCCGATGATGGGCGCGGAGGATTTCGCCTACATGCTGGAAGCGCGGCCCGGCGCCTTCATCTTCTGCGGCAATGGCGACAGCGCCGGCCTGCATCACCCCGCCTACAATTTCAACGACGAGGCGATCGTCTACGGCACGTCCTACTGGATCAAGCTGGCGGAGAACACGCTGTCGGCGTGACGGCTCCGTCATTGCGAGGAGCGAAGCGACGAAGCAATCCATGCCTCAGCAAGCGGAGAGATGGATTGCTTCGCTCCGCTCGCAATGACGGTGTGCGGCTCTCTGCTCAGAACATATTCGCGAACAGTACGTAGAGCGAGGCTGACAGCATGATCGCGGCGGGCAGTGTCAGCACCCAGGCCATCACCATGTTGCGGATGGTCGCGACCTGCAGGCCCGAGCCGTTGGCGGCCATGGCGCCGGCGACGCCGGATGACAGCACGTGCGTGGTGGATACCGGCAGGCCGAAGGTGTCGGCCGCGAAGATCGTGCCGGCGGCAACGAGCTCGGCGGAGGCGCCCTGCGCGTAGGTCAGGTGAGTCTTGCCGATCTTCTCGCCGACCGTGATCACGATGCGCTTCCAGCCGATCATGGTGCCCAGCCCGAGCGCGATCGCGACTGCGATCTTCACCCAGGTCGGAATGAACTTGGTCGCGCTGTCGAGCGAGGCCTTGTAGGCGTTCAGCGTCGCGATCTCTTCCTTGCTGAGGTCGCTCTCCTTGTCCTTCATCAGGAAGCGGATCGCTTCCGAAATCAGGTACATGTCGTTGCGGGTGTTGCCGACTGCTTCCGCAGGCACCCTGTTCAGCGAGCCGTACCTCATCACCTGATCGCCGACATCCTTGACCAGCACCGCGAGCGAGGGGAAGGTGCCCTCAGTGAGGTGGTGCAGCGAGATGTACTGCGTCACGGCCGGACGGGGATCGCCGATGATGCTGTGACCGGCGCCCTTCGCGGCGATCACCTTGGAGGCGGCTTCCGAGGTCTTCTGGAACTGGGCGACCATGGATTCCGGCAGCGTGCGGTTCAGCGCATAGGCGGTCGGCACGGTGCCGATCAGGATCAGCATGATCAGGCCCATGCCTTTCTGCCCGTCGTTGGAGCCGTGCGCGAAGCTGACGCCGGTGCAGGTCAGGATCAGGAGGCCGCGGATCCAGAGCGGGGGCGCTTTGTTGCCTTCGGGCGCGGCATAGAGCGCAGGGTTGCGCACGATCATCTTGAGCACGAGCAGCAGAATGGCGGCGCAGATGAAGCCGACCAGCGGCGACAGCAGGAGCGCGTAGCCGATCTCGGTGGCCTTGCTCCAGTCGACGCCGGAGGTACCGTCGCGGCCACGCATCAGCGCATTGGCGATGCCGACGCCGATGATCGAGCCGATCAGCGTGTGCGAGGACGAGGCCGGCAGGCCGAAATACCAGGTGCCGAGATTCCACAGGATCGCGGCGATCAACAGCGCGAACACCATGGCAAAGCCCGCGCTGGAGCCGACCTGCAGGATCAGTTCGACCGGCAACAGCGAGATGATGCCGAATGCGACCGCGCCGGACGAGAGCAGCACGCCGAGGAAGTTGAAGATGCCCGACCACATCACCGCGACTTCGGCGGGCAGCGAATGCGTGTAGATCACGGTCGCGACCGCGTTGGCGGTGTCGTGGAAGCCGTTGACGAATTCAAAGCCGAGCGCAATCAGCAGTGCAACGAACAGCAGGATGTAGGGCAAGAAGGTGGTGACGCGGGTGCCGGTGGCATCGACGTCGACATAGATGCTGTAGGCGACGAACAATAGCCCAGCCGCGAGGATGCCGAAGAAGATGATCATCGTCAGCGGATTGAAGCCTTTATCGAGATTTGGTCTTGAAGCCGGCTGGATCGGTCTTCCGCCGCCCACTGATGAATTGAGTGCAAAATCGGTCATTCTGACGCCCCGTCAAAATACAGAAGGAGGCCCTAGTTTTGACCGATTGCCTTGAAGGTTAGATGACAGCCGTAGTTTGCGTGAGCCGCGGCGGTGCGTGAGTGCTGCATCGATTGCGGCCTGCGACGCGCGTTCGCGACGCGATCAGTTAAATGGCAAGCCACGCGCACGGCGGAAGCGTGATGCGAAGGAAGCGGTCGCGCGCTGCCTGACGCCGGGGCTGTGGCGCCGCGGCAGCGCGTCGACCGCATGGGAACGTCATTGGCGTGAACAAGACGCCCCAAACTCCCCCTGTAATTGGAGAGTATCGTCCATCAATGTAAGGTTGTAAATGGATATCAGTTTTATCAACGGCTTGTTATTGCGGACTATGCATGGTGCCATGCTTACGCTGCGGCCTGCGCGCGCTTCCTCAATAGTTCCGCCGCGATCTTCAGATCCTCGACAAAACGTTGATATTCCCGCTCTTTCGCATCGTCATCGGGCAGCCGCAGCAGATAGGAGGGATGCACCGTCACCAGCGCCTTGATGTCGTCGTCGAGATCGATCAGGCGGCCGCGGTTCTTGTTGATCGGCGTGAGCTTGTTGAACACGCATTGTGCAGCGGTCGCGCCCATCGCCACCACCAGATCCGGCTTGATCGATGCGAGTTCCCGCTCATACCATTGGCGGCAGGCCTTGATCTCCGGCGTAGTCGGCTTCTGGTGCAGGCGGATCTTGCCGCGCGGTACGAATTTGAAATGCTTCACCGCATTGGTGACGTAGACCTTCTTGCGGTCGATGCCGGCCTCGATCAGCGCGCGGTCGAGCATCAGGCCGGCGGGACCGACGAACGGTTTCCCGGCGAGATCTTCCTTGTCGCCCGGCTGCTCGCCGACCAGCACCACCTGCGCGCTTTGCGGGCCTTCGCCGAACACGGTCTGCGTCGCATGCTTGTAGAGATGGCAGGCGCGGCACTCCGCGGCTTCCTCGCGCAACCTGCTCAGCGTGTCGGCGGCGTGGCGGATCATGGCGGGTTCCGGTGGCGTAGCGCTTTCGCTTGCGGGCTTAATCGTCAAAGCCTCGGGTGGGTTCCTCGCTTTCTTTGCCGCGAGCCGCGCCGGGTTGAAGATCGCAGCGCAATGACGCTGCCAGATCTCCTCCAGCCGATTGCCTGCGGGCATCTCGGCCTCGCTGATGCCTGGCGTGATCGACACCGCATGCCCGTCCCAATGCGCGCAGACATCTGATGTGAGGATCGACCAGGGCATGTCGGCAAAGCGGCTCGCGAAGAACGGCGCGGCCAGTTCCACGACATGATGCTGTGGCTCGAACCAGGCGACGAAATGCGATGTGTGCTCGCGCCCGATTTCGCGGAAGCGGATCGACGTCCGCATCCGCTGCGCCTCGTGATGCACGGCCTTCGCCATCGCATGGATGCGCGCGACCTCGGGATCGTCGGCGATATCGAGCAGGTCATGGTCGCGGCGCAGGCGCCACAACAGGCGATAGAGCAGGGCAAAGCGCTCCGCGTCGCGATACAGGATCGCGGTTTTTGCCAGCTCGACAAATTTGGCCGGCACGTTGAACGTGCCGTGCGGCACTTCCAGTGGCGCTTCGGCCGTCGATATTTCCGACAGATCGGGCCCGTGGCCGCGCACGGCCCATGTCACGTCGGCCGGCGTCACGTCGTTCAATACCAGCGCCCGCGCCGCCGTGCGCCAGCCGTCGAAATCGGTCTCGCTGCCCAGGATGATGTGGTGCATGGTACCTGCTCCGCTCTCATCAACCCCCTTGATTTCACTGAAGAATTTATCCCGTTACCAATCCGATTGACTCCGCCCGCGCAGTTGGCTTTATATTAGAACATATCATGAACGAATGGGCTAGCTTCTGGTTTCTCTCCTAAGCCAGCAACGGCCCCGATATCTTCCTTAAGGAGCGGCGCATGACGAGCGCACGCCTGAGCACGCTTGCGTCCTTGCGCGGGCGCATCGAGCGCATTGAGACATCCAATGAAGCGCACGCGCTGCAGCGGATCGCGCTGGGACACCCCAGCGCCGATGCGATGCTCAAGGGCGGCCTTGCGAAAGCCGCGGTGCACGAGGTGTTTGCCGAGGGGCGCCAAGGCGCTTCCGCCACCGGCTTCATCGCAGGGCTGGCCGGCCGTCTTGCCGCACGAAAGCCGCTGGTCTGGGTGCGGCAGGATTTTTCCGAAATCGAATCCGGCGCGCTCTCGATGAGCGGCCTGTCCGAGCTCGGCCTCGATCCGCGCCTTCTCGTCACCGTGCGCGCCGCCGACATCGACAATGCGCTACGCACCACGGCCGATGCGCTCGCCTGCGACGCGTTGGGCGCCGTCATCATGGAGGTCTGGGGCGAGTCCAAGCAGCTCGATCTGGTCGCGAGCCGCAAACTGACGCTTGCCTCGCAATCATCAGGCGTCCCCGCGCTGCTGCTCCGCCTGGCGGCAACGCCGCTTCCCTCCACCGCGGAAACCAGATGGATCGTGCGCGCGGCGCATTCGCCGCCGGGCGCCAGTTGGAGCGCGTGGGGTGCGCCTCTGTTCGATGCGCAGCTCGTTCGCAATCGTCATGGCCCGGTCGGGCGATGGATCATGGAATGGAAATGTGATGAGTGCCTTTTCAGTGAACCGTCGGCGTATCCTCAGCCTGTGGCTGCCGCGCCTGCCCATCGATCGGATCAAGCGGCAACTGGCGCGCACCGCCTCGCAAGCTGAAACACGCGAGCTGCCCGAACTCCCTCTCCCGCTTGCGGGAGAGGGCCGGGGTGAGGGTGGCTCCGCGGGCGAGACTCTTCGTGTGGAGAGAACCCTCACCCGGATCGCATCTGGCGATGCGATCCGACCTCCCCCGCAAGCGGGGGAGGTGGAAGTGCCGAGCGTCGTCAGCGCGAAGCGGACCGCGCTGGCTGAAAATACTTCTCACCACACGGGCGCTGCATCGCCCCCTCTCCCGCTTGCGGGGGAGGGCTGGGGTGGGGGTGGCTCCGCGGGCGAGACTCTTCGTGGGGAGAGAGCCCTCACCCGGATCGCTGGCGCGATCCGACCTCTCCCGCAAGCGGGAGAGGTGGAAGTGCCGAGCGTCGTCAGCGCGAAGCGGACCGCGCTGGCTGAAAATACTTCTCACCACACGGGCGCTGCATCGCCCCCTCTCCCGCTTGCGGGGGAGGGGGGGGGTGGGGGTGTCTCCACAGGCGAGACTCTTCGTGGGGAGAGAACCCTCACCCGGATCGCATCTGGCGATGCGATCCGACCTCCCCCGCAAGCGGGGGAGGTGGAAGTGCCGAGCGTCGTCAGCGCGAAGCGGACCGCGCTGGCTGAAAATACTTCTCACCACACGGGCGCTGCATCGCCCCCTCTCCCGCTTGCGGGGGAGGGCTGGGGTGGGGGTGTCTCCACAGGCGAGACTCTTCGTGGGGAGAGAGCCCTCACCCGGATCGCTGGCGCGATCCGACCTCTCCCGCAAGCGGGAGAGGTGGAAGTGCCCAGCGTCGTGGTCATCAAGGAGCACAACGCGCTGGTGATCCACTCCCTCGACGACATCGCCGCGCGAAGCGGCCTGTCGATCGGTCTGCCGCTCGCCAATGCCCGCGCGATCTGCCCGGAACTGACGGTCTATGATGCCGACGAGGTTGCGGATGCCAAGACGCTCAATGACATCGCCGATTGGTGCGATCGCTTCACACCTCTGGTGGCGCTCGATCCGCCCTATGGTCTCTTCCTGGACATCACCGGCTGCGCCCATCTGTTCGGCGGTGAGCGTGCGATGCTGCAGATCGTCTGCGGCGCTCTCAATCGGCGCGGCTTTGCCGTCAGCGGCGCGATCGCGGCCACATCGGTCTGCGCCCGCACGCTGACGCGGCATTCGTCTGGCAGGATCATCGAGGATGGTGCGGAGGCCGAGGCCGTCGGCCCGTTGTCGATCGCGGCACTGGGCGCGGATGAGGCAATCACGAAAGGCTTGCGCCGCGCCGGCCTGAAGACCATCGGCGATGTCGCCGCCCGCGCGCGCCATGAGATCGCGGCGCGTTTCGGCGCAGCTTTCACCACGCGGCTCGAACATGCGTTGGGGCAGGGCGATGCGCCGATCAGCCCGCGCAAACCATTGCCGGACTACATCGTTGAAAAGCGTTTTCCCGAGCCGATCACGACCGAGCCCATGATCGCGATGACGCTGCAGAACCTCGCCAAGATGCTGGTCCAGGCGATGGACAAGCAGGGCAAGGGCGCGCGCAAGCTGGAGGCAGCCTTCTTCCGCACCGACGGCGCGGTGCGCACGCTTGCCGTCGAGACCGGGCGTGCGGTGACGAAGTTTGAGGTGATCGACCGCCTGTTCCGCGAACGGCTCGAGGCGCTGAGCGATCCCCTCGATCCCGGCTTCGGCTTCGACCTGATCCGCCTGTCCGCCGGCCGTACCGAGATCGTGGTGCAGCAGCAGCGCGATCTCGACGCCCATGTCCATGACAATGACGAGCTTGCCGCGCTGATCGACCGCATCGCTGCCCGCATCGGCGGCAAGCGCGTGGTCGTGCACCTGCCGGAGGACACCCATATCCCCGAGCGCGCGGCGCTTGCCGCGCCGGCGCAGCATCATCTGGCCGCTTCATCGCATGCCGTCTGGCCCGCGCGCGCCGAGGGCGAGCCGCCGCTCCGTCCGCTGCGGCTGTTCGAAAGGCCGGAGCCGATCAAGGTGCCGTTCGCCACCGTGCCTGATGGACCGCCGCATCGCTTCACCTGGCGGCGCGCCACGCATCAGGTGGTGCGGGTCGAAGGTCCCGAACGCATCGCCATGGAATGGTGGCAGCGGGACGGGAAAGTGCTGACGCGCGACTATTTCCGCGTCGAGGACGAGCAGGGCCTGCGCTTCTGGATCTTTCGCGATGGTCTCTACGACAGCGAATTGATCGACGAAGACGGCAAGCCCGTTCCCGCCAACTGGTTCGTGCATGGGTTGTTCGCATGATGGAACCGACGCCCGACTATGCCGAGATCGGCATATCAAGCAATTTCTCCTTCCTGCGCGGCGGATCGGATCCGCGCGCCTATGTGCATCAGGCGAGCATTCTCCGCATCCCCGTGATCGGGCTTGCCGATCACAACACGCTCGCCGGCGTGGTGCGCGCCTACAAGGAGCTCGAGAATTCGGAAGTGACGCACCCGCCAAAGCTCCTGATCGGTTCGCGCATCGGCTTCATGGACGGCACGCCTGACATCCTGGTCTATCCGCGCGACCGCGCAGCCTACGGCCGGCTGTGCCAGCTCCTCACCCGCGGCAAGCGCGGCAATGACATCGAACGGATCGAAAAGGGCGAATGTCATCTGAAGCTGAATGATCTCTTGGACTTCGCTGAAGGCCAGCTCCTGGTGCTGTCATTGCCGCACCGTTTCGAGGCGGCCAAGGCGCTCGATCTGCTTGCGCACCTGAAGGCAAGCCGCACTGATGGCGTGTGGCTCGCCGCAAGCCTGCTCTATCGCGGCGACGACAGGCGGCGGCTGGCGCGATTGCATCACCTCGCAACGAAAGCCGAAGTGCCGCTGCTCGCGACCAACGAGGTGCTCTATCACCATCCCGCGCGCCGCCCGCTGCAGGATGTGCTCACCTGTATCAGGGAGAAGACGACGATCGATGCGATCGGCAGGAAGCTGGAAGCCAATGCCGAGCGGCATCTGAAGCCCGCGCACGAGATGGCGCGACTGTTCCGCGATTTTCCCGACGCGATCGCAGAGACCATGCGCTTTGCCGATCGCATCACCTTCTCGCTCGACCAGCTCAAATACCAATATCCCGATGAGCCAGTGCCGCCGGGCAAGACCGCGCAGCAGCATCTGGAAGACCTGACCTGGGCCGGCGTCATCAATTATTTCGGCGGCCGGATCGACGACAAGCTCAGAGCGACCTTGCACAAGGAGCTCGCGCTGATCGCAGAGCTGAAATACGCGCATTACTTCCTGACCGTGCACGACATCGTCCGTTACGCACGCAGCCAGGGCATTCTGTGCCAGGGGCGGGGATCGGCGGCGAACTCCGCCGTGTGCTATGTGCTCGGCATCACTTCGGTCGATCCGACCAAGGTCGATCTGTTGTTCGAGCGCTTCATCTCCAAGGAGCGGCTGGAGCCGCCCGATATCGACGTCGATTTCGAACATTCGCGGCGCGAGGAGGTGATGCAATATGTCTATCGCCGCTATGGCCGGCATCGCGCCGCCATCATCGCGACCGTCATCCACTATCGTCCGCGCAGCGCGATCCGCGACGTCGGCAAGGCGCTTGGGCTGACGGAGGACGTCACCGCCGCGCTCGCCGATACCGTGTGGGGAAGCTGGGGCAAGGGCCTCAACGACATGCAGGTGCGGCAGGCGGGACTGGACCCGAAGAACGCGATGATCGGGCTCGCCGTCGATCTCGCCACCGAGCTGATCGAATTCCCGCGCCACCTCTCGCAGCATGTCGGCGGCTACGTGCTGACGCAGGACCGGCTCGATACCTATGTGCCGATCGGCAATGCCGCGATGGACGACCGCACCTTCATCGAATGGGACAAGGACGACGTCGACGCGCTCAACATGATGAAGGTCGACGTGCTGGCACTGGGCATGCTGACCTGCATCCGCAAGAGCTTTGACCTGATCGCCGAGCACAAAGGTCAACGATATGAGCTTGCGACGGTCCCGCAGGATGACGAAAAAGTCTACGACATGCTGTGCCGCGGTGAATCGCTCGGCGTCTTCCAGGTCGAAAGCCGCGCGCAGATGAACATGCTACCACGCTTGAAGCCGCGGGAGTTCTACGACCTCGTCATCGAGGTCGCGATCGTGCGCCCGGGGCCGATCCAGGGCGACATGGTGCATCCATACTTGCGCCGGCGGAACAAGCAGGAGAAGGTGACCTATCCAGCGCCATCGCCGGAACATGGCGATGCGGACGAACTCTACCGCGTGCTGCACAAGACGCTCGGCGTGCCCTTGTTCCAGGAACAGGCGATGCGGATCGCGATCGAGGCGGCACACTTCACCTCCGAAGAGGCCAACGGTCTGCGCCGCTCGATGGCGACCTTCCGCAACCTCGGCACCATCGGCAAGTACGAAGACAAGCTGATCGGCAACATGGTCGCGCGCGGCTATGATCCGGAATTTGCCAGAAGCTGCTTCGACCAGATCAAGGGGTTTGGCTCTTACGGTTTCCCGGAAAGCCATGCCGCGAGCTTCGCGCAACTCGTCTACATCTCCTCCTGGCTCAAGCATCATCATCCCGACGCCTTTTGCTGTGCGCTCTTGAACTCGCAGCCGATGGGCTTTTATGCGCCAGCCCAGATCGTCGGCGACGCCCGCAAGAACGGCGTCGAGGTCCGTGAGATCGATGTGTCCTTCAGCTTCGCCCAGAACACGCTGGAGGAGAGCAGCGGCAAGCATTGCGCCGTCCGATTAGGATTCCGCCAGATCGACGGATTCAACTGGAAGGATCCGGACGAGGAACGACTGAAACAAATCCAGGCGTCATTCCGGGAGGTGCCTGCGCTCCCTCTCCCGCCTGCGGGAGAGGGTCGGGGTGAGGGTGTCTCCCCGGGCGAGAACCTTTGTGTGGCGATAGCCCTCACCCGGATCGCATCTAGCGATGCGATCCGACCTCCCCCGCAAGCGGGGGAGGTGGAGCAGACAGAATTCTCTTTGGTCGCGCCGGTGGCGCCGCAAGCTCCCACCTCTCCCCAGCGGGGAGAGGTCGACTTGCACATGGCCATGTGCAAGTCGGGTGAGGGGGCTCAGGTCCCACGAGAGACCGTGCCCCTCACCCGCGCCTTCGGCGCGACCTCTCCCTATGGGAGAGGTGAAGAAACCAACGACTGGGCCGACCGCATCGTTGCGGCGCGGCAGCGGCGTCCCTTCACCTCGCTGGAGGATTTTGCCCGCGACACCGGCCTGCCCAAGCGCGCTCTGATCCTGCTGGCGGATGCTGATGCCTTCCGCTCGATCGGGCTCGATCGCCGTGCGGCGCTCTGGGCGGTGCGGCGGCTGCCCGACGACGTGCCATTGCCCCTGTTCGAAGCCGCGATCGCGCGCGAGCAGCCGGACGAGAACGCAAAACCCTTGCCGCAGATGCCGCGGCAGGAACAGGTGGTCGCCGACTACCAGACCATCCGCCTGTCGCTGAAGGGCCATCCGATGGAATTCCTGCGCGCGATGTTTGCAAAAGAGCGCGTCGTGCCCTGCAAGGAGATCTGCCACCGCAACGACCGCCGCCGTGTCCGCTGCGCCGGCGTGGTGCTGGTGCGGCAGCGCCCGGGCAGCGCCAAGGGCGTGGTGTTCATGACGCTGGAGGACGAGACCGGCATCGCCAATATCGTGGTGTGGCCGAAGGTGATGGAGCAATACCGGAAAGAAGTGATGGGCGCGCGGCTGATCCTGGTCGAAGGCTATATCCAGAGCAGCCCGGAGGAGGTGACGCATCTGGTCGCGCAGCGCATGATCGACCGCTCCTACGATCTCATCGGTCTTTCCAACGATGCGTTCAGCGCAAAGCCGGCCGTGCCCGCCGGCCCCGCTCTGGTCGAACCCCTCAACGACGACCGCCGCGACCACGGCGAAAACTCGCCGCAAAAAATCCGCCACCCCCGCAACGTCCGCATCCTGCCCCCGTCAAGGGATTTTCATTGAGGCTATAGCCGCATACTCCTCCCTCATCCCGAGGAGCCGCAAAGCGGCGTCTCGAGGGATGGGCCGCGAAACTCCCACCGTTCGTCATCCCGGGGCGCCCTCTTGTCGCGAGCTATCCATTTCGCAATGCACTTGACGCGTCTTGGCGTTCTCATCCCGCAGGTTTAGCATGTCGAAGGTCAGTGCCGTTTTGGCTGCCTGGACGATCGTTCATTTGCAACGAGCGGGAGCCGACAATGAAGACGATTTTGGTACCAACCCAGAATACCCCGGCCATGACCTCCACGCTCGAAGCGGCGGTGCTGCTTGCGCAGCGCACCGGCGCCTATATCGAGGGTGTTCCACTGTGGTTTGGCGCTCCTGAGTTTGTCGTGGCAGGGCTGGCCAGCAGCTATTCCATGGAAGCCTATCGGGTGCGGCGCGAAGCGGAGGCGGCTGGCGAGCGCGAGCTTTTCGAGACCTTCATGCAGCAGCACGGCGTTGCTGCTGTGAAAACGACCGCGGACCGACCCTGGTTTAGCTGGTTTGCCGAGGTGCCGCCGGGCGAGGGCCTCGTCGGCAGCCATGGCCGCGCGTTCGATGTGATTGTGATGAGCAGGCCGTCCGCTGATACGGACCCTCTCTATAAGCGAGCGATCGAGTCGGGACTGTTCGAAAGCGGACGGCCTGTTCTGCTGTCGCCGCCGATCGCTCCGAAAGAGGTCGCGACCAACATCATGATCCATTGGAATGGCAGCACCGAGCAGGCCCGCGCCAACGCCTTGGCGATGCCATTGCTGCGTCTGGCCGAACGCGTGACAGTGCTGACTGTCATCGGTGGACAGGGGGTGCCGGGTCCATCAGCCGACCAGGTACGCAAGCAATTGCGCTATAATGGCATTGCCGCCGAGCCCATGAGCATTGAGCTGGACGGTCGCAGCACCGGTGAAGCGGTCCTCGCGGCGGCCCGGGCGGAAGGCTGCGATCTGCTCGTCAAGGGAGCCTTCACAAGGGCCAGACTGCGGCAAATGATCTTCGGCGGCGCCACCAGCCACATCATGGAGCACGCAGACCTGCCGTTGTTGATGGCGCATTAGAAGCCGTGCCCGGCCGGACCCGCCTCCGCATCCCGTCAAGGGATTTTCGTTGAGCAGGCCGCGCCACAAACTCACCCTCATCCCGAGGAGCCGCGCAAGCGGCGTCTCGAAGGATGGGCCGTCGTGGGTTTCCTCACTCTCCGTCATTCCGGGATGCGCCGTAAGGCGCAGGCCCGGAATCCATCACGCCGCATCCGCAGGTGGAGAGATGGATTCCGGGCTCGTCCTTCGGACGCCCCGGAATGACAGTGTGTGTTGTGGCGCGAGCTATGCAAAAAGTGCCCGTCGGGCAAATCACCAAAAGTCTGTCCAGCCCTTCCGCAAAAAACATTCCGCTTCCGTCGTCGGGCAAATCAGCACTATGACTCCGCGCGTCTCACCCGAATGAGGGGCGGCTCGCGATCGTCACGAACGTTGCGGTGGGATGCGGTGGACGCGATGCGTGCGACTGACGAGTGCGCGCAGTGCGGACGGCGAAGTCGTGTGGTTCTGGCGCCCCGACGCTGGCGCTAAGTTTCTAGTGATCGAGCATCGCTAGAGGCGACGGTGGCAAGAAAGCCCGGTCACCGGGAAGAGCACGAAGTAAGCCGTAACACCATCGCGCAGGGAAAGCCGGAGTTGCTTCGGTTGACCTGTGGTCCTACCCCCGTGCTTTTTGTTGCACGGGGCCCACGGGTGCAACCGGCACCCGGCTTTCCCTGCGCCCTCTGATCTCGAGGAGGGTGAACGAGACGCAAAGCTCGGACGCAACGCGCCGCGAGAACACGGACTCACATCCTCTCCGCTGTTTGAAAATTGAATCAGAGGTCTCCTCCCCGTCATTGCGAGCGCAGCGAAGCAATCCATCTCGCCGCTTGTGGAGGCATGGATTGCTTCGCTTCGCTCGCAATGACGAAAGCGTAGGATGGGTAGAGCGCAGCGAAACCCATCATTTGCGCCACTTGCTCCATCGCGATGGGTTTCGCTTCGCTCTACCAATCCTACGCACCATCTCACATCCGCCTCACTCCGCCGCAGCCCCGACCGGTGGCCCGCCGGGAGGCCGATGCAGGAACGTCATCGTGGCGTAAGCGCCGAGCCAGGAGCCGATCGCGGCGAACAGCACGTAGAGGGAGTTTTCGGTATAGCTGATCACCGCGTAGGACGAGAGCACGTACCAGACGCTGCTCCAGGTCGCCGCCGGCACGCGCTTGCGCGCCACCACGGCGGACGTGAACATGACGTAGACCGCATCGGTTGCGGCCGTCGCCAGCACCACGGCGGCGGCGGTCAAGGGATCGATGGCCATTGCAACTCCTTCCGAGTTCGGGCACTGCTCTTGGGAACAAGATTGAGGGAACGTCGAAGCGCGACCGGTTCAACCATGCCGAAAAGGCAGGCGGTCGGCATCGTCAAAACGGGAGGGCAAGAGGGGAAGGATCGTCAGGCAAGGTCTGCCTGCGCGCGGTCGGGCCTGTCGCACGGCCCGCTTTTGGTCTCGCCGGCTGCCACCCCGGAATTGCCCGGGGCTTGGCATTCAGCAGGCGTTCATGCCTCACTGTCCAAAGATTAACCGCAAACCTGCGTCCAATTGTCGCTTTTTTGGTTGTCTCAGCCGGTAATTGGGCACTATTAGCGCAGCGGAACCCTCCGACGTCAGCCACGGCCCATGGTCAACGACATTACCAAGCGATTGCAGACCCTTAGCCGCCAGCGCCTGGCGGCGGTCGTGGCCGTGCTGGCGATTGCCGGCGGCGTGGCCTACGGATCCCTGTACACCAAGGGGGCAAAGGGCGGCCATTCGGAGATTTCGAGCCAATCCCGCAAGGGCCTGCAACGCTACACGCCGACCCAGGCGGAATGGGCGAGCCTCAGCCTGCAGCCGGTCTCCGAGCGTGCCTTCCGCGCCGAATACGTCACCGAGGGCAAGATCGGCATCGACGAGGATCGCTCCACCCCGGTGTTCTCTCCCTATACCGGCCGCGTCACCAAGCTGCTGGCGCGGGCCGGCGACACCGTCGTCAAGGGCCAGCCGCTGTTCGTAATCGAGGCCGCCGACACCGTGCAGGCGCAGAACGACTACATCTCGGCGATGACAAGCGTGAACAAGGCGAAGTCGGCGCTTGATCTCGCGCAGCTTCAGGACAACCGCGCCAAGGATTTGTTCGAAGGCAAGGCCGTGCCGCTGAAGGATTATCAGCAGAGCCAGGCCACGCTCATCCAGGCGCAGAACGATCTGCGCTCGGCGCAAACGACGATGGAGGCGGCGCGCAACAAGCTGCGCATCCTCGGCTTCGGCGACGAGGACATCGACACGCTGCGCCAGAAGGGCGGCATCAATCCTGAGATCACGATCTTCGCGCCGATCGGCGGCACCGTGGTGCAGCGCAAGGTCGGCCCCGGGCAGTATGTCTCCTCCGGCGCCAGCGACCCCGTCTACGTCATCGGCGACCTCTCCACCGTCTGGCTGCTCGCCTTCGTCCGCGAGAGCGACGCCGCCAAGGTCGCGGTCGGGCAGGACGTCACCTTCAGCGTGATGGCGCTGCCGGGCCGCTCGCTCACCGCGCGCATCAATTATGTCGCCGCCGCGATCGATCCGACGACGCGCCGGCTCCTGGTCCGCGCCACCATCGACAACGCGGATGGCGCGCTGAAGCCGGAGATGTTCGCCAATGTCACGCTCTATTCGCCGGGCGACCATCCCGCGGTCGGCGTACCCAAGCAGGCGCTGATCTATGAAGGCGACCAGGTGCGCGTCTGGGTCGCGCATCAGGACAAAACGATCGAGCTGCGCAAGGTCAAGCCCGGGATCACCAACGGAGATCTCGTCGAGATCGTCAGCAATCTGCGGCCAGGCGAGCAGATCGTCACCCGGGGCAGCCTGTTCATCGACCGCGCCGCCTCCGGCACCTGACCCTTCCAGATCATTGAAAGCTCCGATCTGAATGGATCGCCTTGTCGCTCTCGCAGTCAGCCGCCGCTATCTGATGGTCGGCATCTTCGCCGCCGTCCTGATCGGCGGGCTGATCGCCTTCCAGCATCTCAATATCGAGGCCTATCCCGATCCGACCCCGCCGATGGTCGACGTCGTGACGCAAAGCCCGGGCCTGTCGGCGGAGGAGATCGAGCGCTACATCACGATTCCCATCGAGACCCAGGTCGCCGGGCTGAAGAACCTGCGCACGATCCGCACCATCTCGCTCTACGGCCTCTCCGACGTGAAGCTGCAGTTCTCGTTCGACTACACCTATGACGAGGCGCTGCAGCAGGTCCTGAACCGCCTCGCGCAACTGCCGCCTTTGCCGGGCAATGTGCAGCCGACCATCTCGCCGCTCAGCCCGATCGGCGAGATTTTTCGCTACCGGCTGGTCGGCCCACCCAACTACAGCGTCCTCGATTTGAAGACATTGCAGGATTGGGTGCTGCAGCGCCGCTTCCGCGCCGTGCCCGGCGTGATCGACGTCACCGGCTGGGGCGGCAAGACCAAGACCTATGAGGTGCAGGTCGATTTCAACAAGCTCGTCGCCAACGGCTTGACCTTGCCGCAGGTATTGCAGGCGGTGAGCAATGCCAACATCAATGTCGGCGGCAACACGGTCGATATCGGCAGCCAGTCCGCGGTGGTGCGCGGCGTCGGCCTGATCCGTTCGGTCGACGATCTCAACAACACCATGGTGTCGCAGTCCGGCGGCAACCCGGTGCTGGTCAGGGATATCGCGACCGTCACCGTCGGCGAGAAGCCGCGGCTCGGGATTGCCGGCATCGACAATGACGACGACATCGTGCAGGGCATCGTACTGATGCGGCGCGGCGAGCAGAGCTCGCCGACCATCGCCCGCGTCGAGCAGCTGGTCAAATCCATCAACAATTCCTCGATCCTTCCGCCAGGGGTGAGGATCGAGCGCATCTATGACCGCAAGGACCTGATCGATCTCACCACCCACACCGTGCTGCACAACATGGTGGTCGGCATCCTCCTGATCGTGCTGCTGCAATGGATCTTCCTCGGCGACCTCCGCAGCGCGCTGATCGTCGGCGCAACCATTCCGTTCGCGCTGTTCTTCGCCGTGATCATCCTGGTGCTGCGCGGCGAATCCGCCAATCTGTTGTCGGTCGGCGCGATCGATTTCGGGCTGATCGTCGATGGCACCGTCATCATGGTGGAGGCGATCTTCCGCCGCCTGTCACAGACTACGGCGCTTTCGGAAGCCGAGCAGAGCCATATCTCCGCTGAGACCATGATGGGCATCAAGAGCCACGCGATCCTGTCGGCGTCTGCCGACGTATCGCGCTCGATCTTCTTTGCCGCCACCATCATCGTTGCCGCCTTCCTGCCGCTGTTCACCCTGAGCGGCGTCGAGGGCAATATCTTCGGACCGATGGCGCGGACCTATGCCTATGCGCTTGCCGGCGGCCTGCTCGCGACCTTCACCGTGACGCCGGCGCTGAGCGCGATCGTCCTGCCCGCGCACATTGAGGAAACCGAGACCTGGATCGTCAAGCAGCTCAATCGCGTCTATCTGCCCGTCCTGAGCTGGGCGATCGCCAACCGGCGGCTAGTGCTCATCGGCGCGATCGGCCTCGTGATCCTGACCGCCTTGTCCGTACGCTTCCTCGGGCTCGAATTCCTGCCGAAGCTGGAGGAGGGCAATCTGTGGATCCGCGCCACGCTGCCGCCGACGATCTCGCTGCAGGAGGGCAATGCCTATGTCAACGAGATGCGGCGGATGATCCGGGCCCGTCCCGAGGTCGAATCGGTGGTGTCACAGCATGGCCGCCCTGATGACGGCACTGACGCCGCAGGCCTGTTCAATGCGGAATTCTTCGCGCCGCTGAAGCCAACGAGCGAATGGCCCGGCACGCGCGACAAGGAAGAGTTGACTGCGCAGCTACTGGCGCAGTTGCAGGACAAGTTCCCCGGCGTCGAGTTCAACTTCTCGCAATATCTGCAGGACAACGTCTCCGAAGCCGTCTCCGGCGTGAAGGGCGAGAACTCGATCAAGCTTTACGGCAACGATCTGCAGGCGCTGACCGATACCGCCAACCAGATCAAGTCGGTGCTCGCGACGGTGCAGGGTGTGACCGATCTTGCCGTGTTCACCTCGCTCGGCCAGCCGACGATCCAGATCGATATCGACCGTGCCCGTGCCGCGCGCTATGGCCTCTCGCCGGGCGACATCAATGCCACGATCAAGGTCGCGGTCGGCGGCGACAGCGCCGGCGATCTCTATGAGCCCGGCAGCGATCGGCATTTCCCGATCATCGTTCGGCTCGCGCCGGAATACCGCAAGAGCGCCGAGGCGATCCAGAACCTGCGGATCGGCGTCGCCGGCTCGAACGGAGGGATCACGCAGATTCCCTTGAGCGAGGTTGCTTCGATCAAGCTGATCTCGGGTGCGGCCTATATCTACCGCGAGCAGCAGGAGCGCTATCTGCCGATCAAGTTCTCGGTGCGCGAGCGCGATCTCGGCAGCGCGATCCGGGAGGCGCAGCAGAAGGTCGCCGATCAGGTCAAGCTGCCGCCGGGATCGCATGTCGAATGGGTCGGCGAGTTCGGCAACCTGCAGGACGCCATCAAGCGGCTGTCGATCGTGGTGCCGATCAGTCTCGCGTTGATCGCGATCCTGCTGTTCTTCAATTTCGGCTCGATGGTCGACACGCTGCTCGCCATGAGCGTGATCCCGATGGCGATCTTCGGCGGCGTGCTCGGGCTGCTCGTCTCCGGCATTCCCTTCAGCGTGTCGGCTGCGATCGGCTTCATTGCGCTGTTCGGCATTGCGGTGATGGACGGCATCATTATCCTGTCGCAGTTCAACCAGCTCATCGACGAAGGTTACGACCGGATGCGGGCCGTGGTCCGCACCGGTGAACTGCAACTGCGCCCGGTACTGATGACCTGCGTCGTCGCCGGCGTCGGGCTGTTGCCGGCGGCGCTGTCGGAAGGGATCGGCTCGCAGGTGCAGAAGCCGCTCGCAGTCGTGGTCGTGACCGGCATGATGCTGGCGCCGCTCGTCATCCTGGTGACGCTGCCGGTCCTGATCTCCTATTTCTCGCGGCGCGACTCTAGGAGGTGAAGCCGTAGAGCCGGGCCGGGTTGTCGACCAGGATCTTCTTGCGCGTCGCCGCGTCCGGCGCCCACACCGCGAGCTGGTTGAGGAGCCGCCCGTCGTCGATCTGGTACAGCGGAACAACGTCGCTCACCTGTTTTCCGGGCGGGACCACCGTATCCGGATGCGGCCAGTCGGTGCCCCAGACGATGCGGTCGGGATTTGCCGCGATCAGGGCCTTGGCGAGCGGGATCGCATCCTGATAGTCGGGTGCGAGCTTGGACGCGCGGTAGGCGCCAGAGATCTTCACATAGGCCTTGCCGGACTTCACCAGTTCGACCAGGTCCGGAAAACCCGGTTGTTCCACGCCGAGCGCGGCCTGCGCGCCGCCGAAATGGTCGAAGACAACAGGCACGGGCGATGCCGCGACGAGATCCTTGACCGCAGGGATCAGGGGCAAGTTCGTGTAGACCTGCACATGCCAGCCGCGCGCCTTGACGCGGTCTATTCCACTGGTCAGGCGGGCACGGCCGACATTGGGATCGTTGATGCCGCCGGTCGCGAGGTTGAGGCGGATGCCGCGAAAACCGTCCTTATGCATCGCATCGAGATCGCTTTCCGGCGTCTTGTCGTCGATCACAGCCACCCCTCGAGCCGTCGCACCGCGCGCCATCATGCCGAAGCGGGTCGCGGAATTGTCGGTGCCGTAGACGCTCGGGGTCACGATCACCACGCGCTCGATCCCGAGCGCCTTGTGCAGCGCGCTCATCTCCGCGGGCAAGGCCTGTTCCGGCGTGTAGACGCGGCCGGCGAAAAACGGGAATTTCTGGGGATCGCCATGGATGTGGGTGTGGCAGTCGCAGGCCCCGGCCGGCACGTCGAAATTCACCGGCGTCGATGGCTGCGCCGCCTTGGCGTAGACGTTTTTGTTGTTCATGATCACTCCGGCCGCGATGGAGGCAAGCATCATACTGCGTCGCGTCAGCATTGGTCTTCTCCCTGCGTTTCCTCGTTTGATCGGCGCTTGCTGCGCCCCAGCGTTATCAGCCGCTGGTCAAGCGAGGTTACAGGGCGAATGTGCGGGCGGGAAGGCGGCGGTGCGTATACCGGATCATTGTCCGGACGGTGTGCGTAACCCGTGCCAGGCGTCGCGCACCTGATGGTAATGCACCTCCGGCAGGTAGTCCGGCGTATTGAGATTGAGGTTCTTGACGTCGAGCCGGCCGATGGCGCTGAGCAGCGAGTAGGAAGCGATCACGCGATCGCGCAGCGCGCCGATCAGCCTGGCCCTGGCCAGAATCAAATCCTGTTGCGCATTGAGCACGTCGACGGTGGTGCGCTGGCCGCCGGCCGCCTCCCGCTGCACGCCCTGCAGCGCAACGTTCGCAGCGCGAACCTCGGACTCGGAAGCCGAGACCGCCGTCTTGGCGCCTTCGTTGGCAACCCAGGCACTGACCGCAGCGGTGCGCGCCTGGTTACGAACCTGGTCGAGCACCAGCCGGCTCTGGGCCGAGATCTCCTTGGCCTGGCGGGTCTGGGACGCCGCCATGCCGCCGTCATAGATCGGCTGGTTCAACTGGCCGATGATGGAGGCCTGGTCGGTCCCGAACGTGCTGAGCGTCGGGTCGTTATCACGGGCGCGGCTGACGCTGCCCTGCACCGTGACGTTCGGCATCAGGCTGCTTTCGGCGACGCGGATCGTGGTCGAGGCGACGTCGACGTCGAAGCTTGCCGCCATCACTGCGGGGTGCTCGCGGAAGGCGAGGCCGACCGCGTCCTCGCGGCTGCGCGGCAGCAGGCGGTCGATGACCTCCGCCGGCCGCAATTGCCCGGGCGCATTGCCGATCACTTGCGCATAGGTGGCCTGGCTGATGGCGAGATTGATCTCGGCGGCGTTGAGATCGGCAAGGCCGCGGTTCAGCCGCGCTTCGGCCTGCGCGGTGTCGGTCGGCGTGACATCGCCGGCATTGAGGCGCTTTTGGGTGATGCCCTGGGTTTCGCGCAGGAAAGCGACGTTGGCGCGCTGTGCCTCGACCAGCGATTGGTTGGCAAGCACATTGGTATAAGCGGTGACGGCGTCCAGCAGCACACCCTGGCCGACATTGCGCAGCGCCTCGCGGCCGGATTGCACCTGCAGTTCCGCCACCCGCACGCTGTTGGCGGTTTTGAAACCGTTGAACAGCGTCTGCGTCACCGTCAGGCCGATCTGCCACGGCTTCAGGTTCCCGGTCTGAACGACGTTATTTGGCAGCAGGTCCCGCACCGCCTGCAGGCCGGCGGAGAGGGTTGCGGCGATCTGCGGACGATAGCCGGCCAGCGCCTGCGGCACGTTCTCGTCAGTCGCACGCTGCCGCGCCCGCTCGGCATTCAGCGCCGGATTGGTCTGGTAGGCTTTGGCGAGCGCTTCAGCGAGACTCTCCGCATGGACCGCCGAGGCGGTGAAATCGAGACAAAGCATGACGCCAAGGCAAATGCCCGTCTGAAGCAAACGCCTTCTTACGTCGCTAATTCTAGCGGCACGTCCGACCATAATAACTCGCAAACCACCCCGACTGTGTGCCCCGCCGACTGGTCACATCTACTGTTTAGGTGATGGTGCCGCCACTGACAAACGGTCGCGCGACATCTGCACATCAAATCAGTGCTTGTCTGTTGCCGGTTCGTCACAGCGACGACTTTTGCGGTGCGAGCTACGCCGTCATTCCGGGTTCGTGCTGTGCGCGCCCCGGAATGACGACGGTGATTGACTTACCTGTTCTTGTTCACGGGCGGTCGCTTCTCGATGAACGCGGCCATGCCTTCGGAGCGGTCTTCGAGCGAGAAGGTCGAGTGGAACAGGTTGCGCTCGACGTTGAGGCCTTCCGACAGCGTGGTCTCGAAGGCGCGGTTGATGGCTTCCTTGGCCATCGCGGTCGCCGGGCGCGACATCGATGCGATCTTTTCGGCGGCCGAGAGTGCTTCTTCCATCAGCTTGTCGGCGGGCACGATGCGGCTGACGAGGCCGGAGCGTTCGGCCTCGGCGGCATCCATCATGCGCCCGGTGAGGCAGAGGTCCATCGCCTTCGACTTGCCGATGGCGCGCGTCAGCCGCTGCGTGCCGCCGATGCCGGGGATAGTTCCGAGTGTGATCTCAGGCTGGCCAAATTTCGCGGTGTCGGCAGCGATGATGACGTCGCACATCATGGCAAGCTCACATCCACCGCCAAGCGCATATCCCGCCACCGCCGCAATCGTCGGCTTGCGGCATCTGGCGACGCGGTCGCCGCCGATTGCGGCGAAGTCGCTGGTGAACATGTCGATGAAGCCCTTCGGCTGCATCTCCTTGATGTCGGCGCCAGCGGCAAAGGCCTTCTCGTTGCCGGTAAGGACGATGCATCCGATCGCATCGTCAGCCTCAAGGTCATCGACTGCGGCCGCGATCTCGCGGAAGACGCCGAAGGAGAGCGCGTTGAGCATTTTGGGACGGTTCAGCTTGATGATGCCGACCGCGCCCTTGCTCTCGACAATGATGTGTTCAAACGTCGACATGATCCACCCCGTTTTTCTGGTCTAGCGGCAATGTGCCCGCTGACGGGGTAGGCTTCAAGTAGGCTCCCGGACGCGGTGTGGCGCTATTTGCGTCGCGCGTCCGGGGCAGCAAAACGGGCGCTGCTACGCCATGAACATGCGGGCAGCCGAAGCCATGGTCAGCAGCGCGCCCGCGGCGATGAAGATCTTCCCGATCAGGGAGGTCCGATCCCAGGTCGAGTTGTCGGCGCTGGCGACCGGCGGCGTCGGCGCCTGGGCGGTCGTCATCGCGACCGTCGGGGCAGGCTGCTGCGACTGCGCGGCGGGCTGATTCTGCGGCTGGCTCTCCTGCAGTGCGCGATCCATTTCGTTGAGCTGGTCGGAGGCGACGACGTCGGCATCATCGGGCGCCTTTGCCTCGTCGGGCTTGTCGGACGCGGCGAGCAGTGTGTTGGCTCTCGCCGACATCGCGCTCGCATTGTCCGCAGGCACGTTCGGGGTCAGTTCGGCCTTGGCATTGGCTACCGATGCCGGAAGTGCGGTCGACACGGCTGCGGCGTCAACGACTTCGGCGCTATCCGGCTTCTTGGTCTCGGAGGATTTGGATTCGGAAGATTTGGATTCGGTCTTGGCCGACTTGTCGCGCTTTCCGTGACGCGTACTCTGTTTCTTAACGCTTGTCGCATTATCAGAGTCCGAGGCAGTCGTGCCGCCCGAACCTGCCGCCTCGACCGGCGACGGCGCGGCGACGCATGCAAACAGCCCTGCGGCCACAAGCAGCGCCAAAAGCCCGCTGGCTTTGGTGATCATCTGACAATCTCCCCATTTGCCCGCCCCCTAGGCGGGAAATGAGACCCCGAGGCGTGTCCACAGCGGGGCAAAAAAAGGGAATCTTCGGGTTTTGCCGGACCAAAACAGGGCGGCACTGTTGCACGAAAGCGGCCGCTTTCGGGCCGGTCGCTGATTTTTCCTCCAGACAAAATTCCTTACTGGCGACCCGGCCGGTGCGAGCTCCGGCAATCGATGTTAAGAGCGCTGCGGATCTCGACAGGCCCATCGACTCTCAAGCCCTGACTTTGAGATCCCGTCGCTCGAGCGCTTGTTCACGACTTCGTGAGCGGTTCGCTCCCGGCGTAACAAATTGAAGGGTTGACCGAATTGCGTTGTGGGAGCGCGCGTGCGCGAGCGTGAGGACGAATGGACCGGCCTGATGCGGTCGGCCATTTCGGGCGACAGCACGGCATATCATCGCCTGCTCAGGGCGATCACGCCGGTCCTGCGGGCGGCCGCGCGCCGCGGCCTGGCGCGCGCGGGGCAACCGATCGATCAGTCCGAGGATATCGTGCAAGACATTCTGCTGGCGGTGCATTCGAAGCGACATACCTGGGACGTAAACGCTCCGTTTGCGCCCTGGCTGTTCGCGATCGCCCGCAACAAGCTGATCGATGCGCTGCGGCGCCGGGGCAAGCGGATATTCGTCAACATCGACGATTTTGCCGAGACTCTGCCCGGTGAGGCGCGGGAGGAGACGGCCTCCGCGAGCGAAATCGCCGCGCATCTGAACACATTGCCGGCGCGGCAGCGCGATGTCCTGCAGTCGATCGCCGTCGACAGTGCCTCGATCAAGGATACGGCGGCAAAATTCTCGATGAGCGAGGGCGCAGTGCGGGTGGCATTGCATCGCGGGCTCGCCAACCTCACGGCGAAACTGCGGGAGAGTTGAAGATGGATACCGATCAGCTCATTCGTACGCTCGCCGCCGACAACACCGAGCGCGCGCAGCCGGTGGGTTTTGTCCTGATGCTGGCGTTGCTCGCCGCCGCACCGATTTCTGTGCTGATGTTCTTTACCGAACTCGGCGTCAGGCCCGATGTCATGACCGCGATGCGCAACCCGTTCTTCGATCTGAAGTTCGCGGTGACGCTGGCGCTCGCCGCTTCCGCAATTGCCGTCAGCCTGCATTTGTCGCGGCCCGAGGCTTCGCTGCGCGGCTTTGGCTGGTGGCTGCTTGTTCCGGCCGGGCTGCTGGTGGCCGGTATCAGCGGCGAGATGATGATGCCGCAGCGCGCGCCGATGATGACGCGGCTGGTCGGCAACAATTCGCGGGCATGCCTGATCTCGATTCCCTTGATGTCGCTGCCGTTGCTCGCGGGCGCATTGCTCGGCCTGCGCCATGGCGCGCCGGCGCGCCCGGCAGTCGCCGGCGCGATCGCCGGCCTGGCGGCGGCGGGGCTGGCTGCCACGCTCTATGCGTCGCATTGCACCGATGATTCCCCGCTGTTCGTGGCGACCTGGTACACGATCGGGACCGCGCTGGTCGCCGCGATCGGCGCGCTGATCGGGTCGAAGGTGCTTCGATATTGATGGATGGTACGGGCTCTGTCCCTCATCCCGAGGAGCCGCGTCAGCGGCGTCTCGAGGGATGGCCGCGGGCGAGATCGGGGCCTTATAGTTCGAGACGCGCGAAGACGCGCTCCTCACCACGAGGGTCTAGCCGGGATTATGCCGCGCTCCATCCGGCTACGGGCCTGAAGGTTACGCCGCGGGAGCGCTTTGCTGCATGCGGTGGAAGCGCAAGACCTGCTGCGCGGTCGATGGCCGGAGCCGTTCGTAGGTTTCCATGCAGGCCAGCAGGTCGGTCGGCTCGCCGCCCGACAATTCGTCGCGCAGGTTGATGACCGAGCGCACGGTCGACCACGAGAAGCCCGCAACCTTGGCCAGGATCATCACGCCTTCAGCGCGGGTCTCGATCATCATGTTCTCGGCAACGGCCAGACTCACATTGGCAAGAGCTGCAATCGAGGCATTGGTCTCATCGAACTTGCCGGCTTCGGCAAACGCCGCCACCTGGAATTCGTCGAGCCGGCCATCCTCGTACAGCGACTTCACCAGCGCATGGGCGATCGCTGTGTCACGCGTGACCGCCGCGGGCGAGGAGCGTGCCCGCCGCGTCGCCTCGCGCACCGCACTCGGCACCTCCTTGGCCTGCTGCGGGTTGGCGGCTTCGAGCCGGTGCCGCACCGTGTCCGACGCCTTCGCCAGCAGCTTCAGATAGAGATGCCGCGGCATGCTCGGGCGCAGCCCGATACAGGTCGCAAGGTCGTCGTCGCCTTCGGCGCGGCTGATCAGGCGGGTGAAGCCGCGCTCGGTGAATTCGGCGCCGGGATTGTTGACGGTGCTCTGGATCACCTCGTCATTGCCGCGCAGCACCAGCACGTCGGTGACGGCGCCGCTCAGCGTCTTGCGGGCCGAGATTGCCATCAGATGCGCCTGGCTCTTGTTGCGTGCGGTCTCGATCAGGGTGTCATCGTCGAGCTGGCTCGATTGCGTCAGCACGGGACCTGCGACCTCGATCATGTCGTCGAAGGCGAGCGTCCGGACGGTCAGCGGCGGAGCCGTGTCGATGGGCGCGAGCCGGTTGGACAATAGCGCCTTCGCCGAGGTTTCGATGTGAAGCAGCAGGCACTGGAACACATCGTCGAACAGCGCGATCTGCTGGTCCGAATAGTCCACCGCGCCGTTGATGAAGAGATCGGTCACGCGGCGCAGGGTCTCGACCCGGCGCGCCACCGTTCCATGCGCGAGCGTCGTCTGCAACTCGTCAAGCAGGTTCTCGGGGCCGATTGCGGGTTTCGAACTCATGATTGTGACTCTGTCCTGGAGTATTGGCGATGCGACTGCGTCGTGTTCTTCGACGATGGAAGCGAATTCCTTTGATCATGCACTGGCGATGCGATTGCGTCCCCGCGCCTTGGCCGAGTAAAGCGCGCTGTCGGCGCGGGCGAGAAGCATGTCCGGACCCTCGTTGGGCTGCAGCGTGGCGATGCCGGCGGAAATCGTCACCTTCATGCCCGGCGAGAACGCGCTCCAGTCGAGCTCGGCGACGATCGCGCGCAGCCGGTCGAGCGCGCGCCTGGCGCCATCTTCGTTCAACTCGGGCAATATCAGCAGGAACTCCTCGCCGCCGTAGCGCCCGAAGCGGTCGACGCTGCGGATATTCGCGAACATGGAGATGGCGAAAGTCCTGAGGACTTCGTCGCCGGTCGGATGGCCATAGACGTCGTTGACGCGCTTGAACCAATCGAGGTCGATCAGCGCGACCGAGCAGGGCGCGCCGGTGCGCTCGGAGCGGACGATCTCCTCGTCCAGCGTCCGCATGATGCTGCGCCGGTTGAGTGCGCCGGTCAGTTCGTCAAGCTCGGCGAGCTCCTCGATGCGCTTGTAGGCTTCCTTCAGCTTCTGCCCGTTCTGGTACAGCGATTGCTGCATCGAACTGGAGAAGATGCCCAGGAACATGCATCGCCCGATGGTGAGCGCAAAGACCAGCATGGTGGCGAGCCGCTCCAGGGTGTTGCCATGCGGCATCGAGATCGGCTTGTCGGTCAGCAGGAACAGTGCGGCGAGGCCGAGCACCATCACCGTCCAGATCAGGGCGGTCTGGCGCGCCGAGGTCCTGAGCGCGCCGACGAAGCCAAACACCACGAACAGATTGCACAGGAACAGCACGCCGACCTGCGGCGCGATGTAGGTGAATGCGAGCTGGTTCACCATGTGGAGCGCCGACTGCGGCGCGACCAGATAGTGATCCCTGACGCGTTCGTGGAAGCCGAGCTCGGAAAGCAGCACGTAAAGCGCGCACAGGCTCAACCCGCAAAGCGCGTAGACCATGCCCAACGCCATCGGGATCGTGCCGGCGCTCCCATAGACCAGGAGCACGAGGGCGTCGATCGCGTAGCAGACGCCGATCATCGCCTGGATCTGGCGCCGACGTCTGGCGCGGCGCGACAGCTTCGTGGCGGCCAGCCGGGAGCGGCGGCCATCCAATCCGCCGGCAACCGGGTTCAGAAATGAGGACGCCGCAGTGCCCATTTGCTCGCCATTGACGGAAAACCCGCAAAATCTACGGGGCAAAGCCTTTAGGTTTGGTATCTTTCGGCGCCGAATCTGGTTCGTGGAATCCCGCCATCTCCCTTGTTTTCACAGGTGAAAATCGCCAAACCCTGACAGGGCAGCCGCGTCGGGCGAGCGCTGGGGGCAATGGGGTTGGAATTGGCTGGAGGAATGCCTTATGCGCGGACTCTTGCTAAGGTTGCGAGCAGTCGGCATCGTCTCAGGGAGGGTATTCCCTACTATGATACCGATAACGGGGGCGGGATGCGAGATTCGCACGGAATTCAGGATTTGTGGGATAGCCCACACATGCGCTCCGCACATTGCGGTAATGTGAAGATTTCTGCTCTCGCCATCGAACCAGCCCCCACCCCCTTCCGACCAATCTTGCGAGACGGCCATTGAGCGCGACGCAGGCGGCTTCAGACGAGGTTCTGATCGCCCGGATCGCTCAAGGCGACCGGCTCGCCATGCAGGTGCTGTACGGGCGGCACCATGTAAGGGTGTACCGTTTCGGACTCCGGCTTGTGCGGGACGAACAGGTCGCGGAAGACCTCATCAGCGAGGTATTTCTCGATGTGTGGCGTCAGGCTGGCAAATTCGAAGGCCGATCTGCCGTCTCAACCTGGCTGTTGGCGATCACCCGGTTCAAGGCCCTGTCTGCGCTGCGGCGCAGGAAGGACGCTGAACTGGACGAGGAGGCCGCGAACGCGATCGAGGATGCGTCTGACGATCCGGAAGTGGCGGTGCAGAAGAAGGATACGGGTGAAGCGTTGCGCAAGTGTCTGACGGCACTTTCGCTGGAGCACCGGGAGATTGTCGATCTCGTCTACTACCACGAGAAGTCCGTGGAGGAAGTCGCCGAGATCGTTGGTATTCCCGAGAACACCGTGAAGACGCGCTTGTTCTATGCGCGTAAGAAATTGGCCGAACTGCTCAAGGCAGCCGGCATAGAGCGAGGTTGGCCGTAATGGCGGCGATAAGAAAAGTGCTGGATCAAGAGCCCAGCGACATCGAACTGCTGTTGCCTTGGCATGCGGCGGGCACGCTGAACGCGCGCGACGCGCGGCGTGTCGAGGAGGCGCTGGCCAGCGATACGGAACTTGCCAGGCAATATGCCGTGATCCGTGAGGAATATGCCGAGACCATCCACCTCAACGAGAGCTTGGGCGCGCCGTCCATGCGCGCGATGCAGAAGCTGTTCGTCGAGATCGACCAGGAGCCCGTGCGCACACGGTCGACTTCGGTGAGCCTTTCGACGCGAATCTCGCAGTTTTTCGCCAGCTTGTCGCCGCGGACCGTGGCATGGTCGGCGGCAGCAGGCGCGATCGTGCTGCTGCTTCAGGCCGGCGTGATCGGCGCGGTGCTGATGATGAAGAGCCAGGGAAGTTCGTTCCAGACGGCGTCCCTGACGCTGGAGCAGCGGGCGCCGGCGCCGGAACTGCGGTCCGCGGCGCCGATCACCCGCGACCTCGGCGCAGCGAGCCCGCCGCGTGCGCTGGTGCGTTTCGCGCCGGATGCCCGCATCTCCGACATCACGGCGCTGCTCGACAATTACCAGGCCTCGATCATTGGCGGTGCCCGCGAGGGCATGTTCCGCATCCAGTTCGGCAACAGCGCGATGAGCAAGAACGACGTCGCCGCGCTGCTCGGCAGGCTGCAGAAGGAAAAGATCGTCGGCCTCGCGGTGGAGACGCCGTAAGGCGCAACCAGTCCCGGTCATAAATAGTCCCACCACGCGCTAGAGGTGCCATGGCCCGTGAACGCTCGAAATGGCGGATCGAGACGGCGTTGATGCTGATCGCGGCGCTGTTGCCGCTCATCGGTCTTTCGGGTCAGGCCGCGGCGCAGAGCATCATGCGCACGCCGGAAATCCGCGTCGCCCCTCGGGTGCCGAGCGTCAGCACGAATGTCGGGCCGCGGGTCAATGCCAATCTCGGTGGAGCGGCGGTTGCGCGGACCCCGTCGCGGATCAGCGTCACCACCCACACCATGCCCCGCATTGGTGTGCACTCGACATTGCCCTCCGCGCGCTATTCGCCCAACCTCCATCGGGCCTGCGACTATGCCTATCGCGGCAGCGACGGCGAGTGCCTCGGCCGTCCCGTCTCCACCGCGGATGGCGGAAGTGGCGGCAAGGCGGCCGGCAAGAAGGCCAGGAGTGGATCGGCCAAGGGCGGATCGCGCAACAATGCGACGCAGACCGCGGCTGACCTGCGTTCGGTGCCCAACGAACTCGTGGCCGAAATCGATGGCGCGCTGACCGACGCACAGATTGATGCACTGGCGCGTCGCCACGGTCTTGCGCGCGTGGAGATGCAGAACTTCCCGCTGCTGGGCTCCACCATCGGCCTGTTCCGCATCACCGATCGCCGCCCGTTGGACGTGGTGCGCCGGGCGCTTGCCGGCGACGGCAGCGTGCGCTCGGTGCAGCTCAATTTCCGCTACCTGCTGCAGGACCAGAAGACGGCAGCGCCGACCGAGGGCGATCCGGCGCAATACGCGTTAGGGCAGCTTCGCCTTCCGCAGGCGCACACGCTGGTTCGCGGCATGAACGTGACCATCGCCGTGATCGATTCCGGTATCGACGCGAGCCATCCGGAACTGGCGAATACGATTGCCGACACCTTCGATGCGATCGGTGGCAAGGAAGGGCCGCATGCGCACGGCACCGGCATCGCCGGCGCGATCGCCGCCCATGCCAGGCTGATGGGCAGCGCGCCGGAGGTGCGCATTCTCGCGATCCGCGCGTTCGGCGCGACCGCGAACGGGGCGCAGAGTTCGTCCTACGTGATCCTGAAGGGGCTGGACTATGCGGCGCTGCACGGCGCGCAGATCATCAATATGAGCTTTGCCGGCCCTAAGGATCCGGTGATCGAACGGGCGGTCGCCGCGAGTGCGGCCCGCGGGATCGTGCTGATCGCCGCTGCCGGCAATGCCGGAGCCAAATCGGCGCCGCTCTATCCCGCCGCGAACCCGAACGTGATCGCGGTCAGCGGCACCGATGCGCAGGAGAAACTGTTCTCGGCCTCGAACCGGGGCAACTACATCGCGCTCGCCGCGCCGGGCGCCGATATCTTCCTGCCGGCGCCGGACGGCAAATACCAGATCGCCTCCGGCACCTCGTTTTCCGCCGCCTTCGTCAGCGGCATTGCGGCACTGGTGCTGGAGCGTAATCCGGCGCTGAAACCGAACGAGGTACGCTCGATCCTGACCGGCACGGCGCGCGATCTCGGCGCCCCCGGACGCGACGATCTGTTCGGGGCGGGGCAGCCCGATGCGTTCGCGGCGGTGTCCGCCGTTGCGGCGCCGGCGGTTCCGGACGCTTCCAGCAAGGACGCACCGGCTACGCCTGTGCGGGATAACACTTCTGTGAGCCGGGCGATGGAACAGCCGGCCCCGTCCATGGCCGCGGATAAATCGGCCGCAAATGACGCGAAAAGCCAGGCCGAGCAGTGAGTTTTCCGCGCTAGATCGCCCCCTTTGGAAGGTTAAAAAAATCGAACGGCGATTTTGAACGTCGGGCAGCGTGTCGCGACCAATATGTGTGGGAGCGATCCATTCCTCCCCATTGGCTATATCAGGCGCGAGCGCCCATCCACCCCAAGCGCCCATATGGCTTGACCCGTCCGGTTGTCCCCCCGGACGGGTCTTCATTTTTGGGCCTGTGAATTTCGTGGACCGCGTTTGCCGGTCGCGTGAACGGTCATGCAGGCGTCGCCTCGACCGTCTAATAGCGGCGGTCCCAATAATCCCAGTATTCACGCGGACTTCTCTGAGTGCCCCGAGTCGTTAACGAAAAGGTGTTAGACTTTTTTAACCTTTTCCACAGAATATGCCCGTCACATTTTGATTCGGTTCGGTTGCGTCCTGCGTCCGTTTCTCTCTTTACGGGCTGTCTTAATGGCAAATCGAACTGACGCGGCCAGAGGCCGCGAGATCGTGGCGCGCTGGTGCGCGCTGGCGGAAGCACGGCTGGAACACCTCACCGAACTGTTCGAATCCGGGCGCTGGCGCCGCTATCACAGCGATGTGTCCTTCCTCGAGAACGTCCAGGAGGCCAAGCAGGCGGTCGAGACCTGGCGCAACCTGTTGCGGCGCGAGGCCTCGCTGGACAATTCGCCGATCGACATCTCCTGGCTTGGCCGCGGCCGCGTGACGCCGTTGCCCGCTCCGGTGCGGTTGCAGTCGCGACCGGTCGAGCCGCCGGCGCCGGTGGCACCGCCAGCGCCGCTGATCGAGATTGTCGCGCTCGAGCAGGCCGTGGAAGAGGAAGCGCCGGCGGTGGAAGAGACGCCACTGCCGCTGCTCGACCTCGCTGCCATGCAGGCGCGCTATCCGCTGCTGCGCAACGCGTACTAAAAGTTATTTCCGGACAGCGTTGCCGCCGAGCACGACCTGCGCATATTGCTGCGCGCCGGCAACCGACAGATCCGCGGTGACCGCCCGCGCATGGTCGAGCCCGACCACGGCGCCGCGCGGCGCCTCCGAGATCATGTTGTTGTGGACCAGCGCGATCCCGGCGCCCGGCACCACCGAGACGCCGATACCGACGAAAGCCTTGCGGATCACGTTGCCGGTAATAGCGACGTCGCGCAGATATTTGCCCCAGCCGGCAACGATGCCGAAGGATGGCGCGTTCTCGATCACATTGCCGGTGACGGCGGTATCCGCCTCAATATAGATGCCGATGCCGGCATCATCGTCCGGCGCGGTCCCGATCGGCCGCTTCGGGATCAGGTTGCGGATGATGTTGCCCTGGACCACCGCGATGCGGCCGCCCTCGTTGAAATTGCAGACGGAGACGCCGACGGCGGCGCCGTCGACCGTGTTGTTGGCGATGACGGCGCCCTCGAAGGAGAACTCCGAATAGAGCGCGACTTCGCGGACATCGCTGACGCTGTTGTCTGATATGTGGATGTTCGAGGCTGAATTGCCGCGCACGGCGGAATAGTCGCAATTCCTGATGCGGTTGCCGCGCACGATCACATTGCCGGCGCGGAAGGCGTTGATGGCGTTGCCATACTGGCCGGAGCCACCGGGCCCGGCCTTGATGTCCTCGATGCGATTGTCGGCAACGATCGTGCCGTCGTCGCCGATGGCGGTGCGCAGGATCTCGATGCCGTTATCGTTGGTGCCGGAGATGGTGTTGCGCGAGACCATCAGGCCCAGCGCGTCGAACGACACGATGGCGGTGGTCGCGATGTTGGTGAAGATGTTGTCGCTGACGTCGCCCGCCACCTGCTCGAACCAGATGCCGTTGCCGCCGCTTCCGATGATCTCGCAAGCAGTGATGCGGACGTCGCGCGCGCTGAGGCAATGCACGAGGCCGCGCCGCGTCGGCAGCGGCACGTTGCCGCCGTCCAGCGTGAGACCGGAGAGGCCGACGCTGTCGGCGCCTTCACCAAGAAACATCGACAGCCCGCCATTGAAGACGAGTTTGGTCGCGCCGCGCACGCCAACGAGCTGCGAGCCGCGCTGCAGGCGGAGCAGGCCGGTGCGGTAGACACCCGGCGGCAGCGCCAGCGGCGCTTGCGCGCGTGCGGCCTCATCGATCGCGCGCTGCAAGGCCTTGGTCTGGTCGTCGGGGCTGCCGGGGCGGACGCCATATTGCGTGGCATCGCGACCGAGCGCGGAGGCGAGTGGCGCCGCGCGCGCGGCATCTGCCGACAGCGCCAGCGCGCCGGCGGCACCCGCTGCGGAAGCTCCGATGAGATGGCGGCGATTGACGTCCATGATGCATGGCCCTCGCTAGGCAAGTCGTAGCGCAGAACTGTAGCCTGGCACGGTGAGCGCGAGGGGGCGTGGACGCGATTGTTGCAGGTAGGGTTAATCTGCGGTGGAGCGGCAATGCGTAGGGTGGGCAAAGGCGCGTCAGCGCCGTGCCCACCATCAACACTCCGCTCGTGATGGTGGGCACGCTTCGCTTTGCCCACCCTACGCAGCTATTGTCGGCCGTCGCGCGAGCTTCATCATTTCCATCAGCAGCGCCTCGCCGGCATCGACGAGATCTTCCAGCGTGATGCACTCGGTTCCCTTGCGGCGGGCGGCTCCGTGGCGCGGGATCAGCGGCACATGCACGAATGCGGCGAGCCGCAGGCCGTCGGTCTTGTCCACGGTCTCGATCGCGCGCCAGCTTAAGTAGTTGCAGAGATAGCTGCCGGCATCGCGAGAGGCACGCGCGTCGATGCCGGTCGCGAGCGCGGCGCGCAGCAGTTTTGCGGTGTGCGGTCCAAACATTGTCGCATCGTCGCCGTCGACGATCGAGCCCTTGCGCGCGCGGCGGCGTCCGGCGTCGGCGACCAGCGTGGTGACGGCGTTGCGGGCGCGGGTCTCGATCCGCAGATGCGCGGTGCGGCCCGCGAGCCCGAACATCAGAAGCGCCCGCGGACGGACGCGCGCGATCAGCTCCGGCAATTCGCGATCGACGGTATCGTAGGTCACCCTGAAGATGTGGCTCGTCAGTCTGACGCCGTCGAAGGCGGGACGACGAAGCTGCGTCAGCCGCTTCACCAGGGGCATGGTTGGATTGAACGGCGCGCCAGGAAATGGACCGAAGCCGGTAATGAGGATTGTGAGCTCCTCGCTCATCGCAAAAGTTCCGCGATCTGCTCGGCCGCCACCGCCGGCGATATCCGACCGTCGGCGACCTCGGCCTCCGTCTTCCTCACCTTGGCGCGGATCGCGGGGTCCGAGCGCAGCCGCGCCATGATCCGCTGCTCCAGCATCGACCACATCCATTTCACCTGCTGTTCGCGCCGTCGCGCCGCGAACTCGCCGGAGGCGTTCATCGCGGTGCGATGCGCGACGATGTTCTGCCAGAGCTTGTCGATGCCCGCGCCGGTCAGCGCCGAATAGGTCTCGACCGGCGGGTGCCAGTGTTCGGAGCGTGGTTTGAGGATATGCAGCGCGCTGCGATAGTCGGCCGCAGCGATATTGGCGCGCTTGAGATTGTCGCCGTCGGCCTTGTTGATCGCGATCATGTCGGCGAGCTCGACCAGGCCCTTCTTGATGCCCTGCAGTTCGTCGCCGGCGCCGGGCAGCATCAGGGCAAGGAAGAAATCGGTCATGTCGGAGACCGCGGTTTCGGACTGGCCGATGCCGACGGTTTCCACCAGCACCACATCAAAGCCAGCCGCTTCGCAGAGCAGCATCGCCTCGCGCGTCTTCGCCGCGACGCCGCCGAGCGTACCGGAGGAAGGCGAGGGGCGGATATAGGCCTGGTCGGACGCCGCGAGCCGCGCCATCCGCGTCTTGTCGCCGAGGATCGAGCCGCCGGTCCGCGCGGACGACGGATCGACCGCCAGCACCGCAACCTTGTGCCCGTGCTCGATCAGGAACATGCCAAGCGCGTCGATGGTGGTCGACTTGCCGACCCCGGGCGAGCCGGTGATGCCGACACGGAAAGCCTTGCCGGTGTCCGGAAGCAGCGCCTGCACCAGATCACGCGCCGCCGCCTGGTGGTCGGCGCGACGGCTTTCGATCAGCGTGATCGCACGCGCCAGCGCCGCGCGGTTGCCGGCGCGCAGGTCCTTGGCGAGGGCGGTGATGTCGAGGGCCTTGGTGATGCTCATTGCCGATCGTCTTCATCGGCCTTTGGCCGCGATCCGCCGAAAATCCTGGCACCCTCAGGCGACAGATATGGCTTGAGCGTTTCCAAGGGCACGAAGGCAACATATTGGCCCTCGGCGTAGGGGCCGACTGCGTAGGGCGGATAGTGGAAGGTCAGGCCGGAGCTCTTGCCCGTTTCGGTCGAGGGCGTCAGCGTCACCGCGCCGATCTTGAGCAGCGTTGGCTTCAGTTCCTTGTACCACTCGGCGGTCGCGGTCTCGCCGGCGCCGCGCTTCTTCTTCTCGATGTTCAACGAAGCGATGACCGCATCCAGCATCGCCTTCATGGTCGGCCCATCGTCGGCGGTCTCTGTGAAGAAGGGGCGGATGCTGATGCGCTTCTTCTCGCTAGAATCCCACAGGATGGTGTTGACGTCGGAGTTCGGATGCGCGCCGTGGGTATCGATATAGTCGTTGCGGACGATGCTCACGTAACGGCCGCCGACCACCGTGCGGACATTGTACTTGCGCTCGAAGGTCCAGCCGCCGCGGTCGAACAGTTGCGGATCCTGCCTCCGCGCCGATGCGGCCTCGGCGGCGCTCTTGTCGACCCACTTCCTGCCTTCGGCAAGGCAATCCGCGGACAGCGCGGGATCGGTCTTGATCTTGTCGTCGAGATAGACGCTGGCTTCGATGCTCTTGTTCTTGACCAAAGCGTCGGGCTTTGGGTCGGCTGCGAGGACACGCCCGAGACATATGACGCTCAATACGAGCGCGACGCTCAACTTACTCAGCAAGGTCAAGGTTTTGCTTCCTTGGCAATTTGTTCGGCAAAGTTTCTGAGGGGTTCGAGATCGCGCTCGACCATGTTCCAGAGCAAATCCGGGTCTGTCCGGTGATGGGCGTGGCGCAACCAATTTCCGAGATCAGCCAAACCTCTCCCATTGATGCCAGGTTCTTTCGCCTTCAATTCTGCTGGAATGAACCGGGATGCCTCGCTGATGATTTCAAGCAACCGTTCCATCGCGAGTCGCACCGTCAGATCGTTTGCAAAGCTTTCACGCGTAAACCCGGCCACCATGTGTCGAATATTGTCGATCGCGGTGACGATATGATCGATTCGATCAGCAGGAGTCGGGCGCACGTCAAAACACTTCGACGATGTCGTCTGCTATACGCTGCGCGAAGCGGGGAGTGAGGGAGCGCCGCGTGGTGGCCTGCGCCTGCAATCCGGTCGCATCCTCGATGATGTGCTCAACACCAATTAAATCGAGGAGCGAAAACGAGGCGTCCGGTTCGATTTCTACGAGTACGTCAATGTCGCTGTCAGGCCGATTGTCGCCGCGTACGCGCGAGCCGAAAATGGCGAGCTTCGACACGCCCGTCGCCCTGATGGCGTCGGCGTTCTTTCGTATCGCAGCAATGATCTGGTCACGCGTCATGGCTCAACCTGTGGGCAGTTTGGCCAGTCTATCAGCTACTCCGCCGCCTCGCTATGGCCGAGCCGGGCGTTGAGCTTGTGGATCAGCTCCTCGGCAGCGTCGGAGATCACGGTGCCCGGCGGGAAGATCGCTTCTGCGCCGGCCTGGTACAGCGCCTCGTAATCCTGCGGCGGCACCACGCCGCCGACGATGATCATGATATCCTCACGGCCGTATTTCTTCAGCGCGGCCTTCAGTTCCGGCACCGCGGTGAGGTGAGCGGCGGCGAGCGAGGAGACGCCGAGGATGTGCACGTCGTTTTCGACCGCCTGCCGCGCCGCTTCGTCGGCGGTGGCAAACAGCGGCCCGATATCGACGTCGAAGCCGATGTCGGCAAAGGCCGATGCGATCACCTTCTGGCCGCGGTCGTGGCCGTCCTGGCCGATCTTCGCCACCAGGATGCGCGGCCGGCGGCCTTCGGCCTCCTCGAAGGCGTCGATCAGCGCCTGCACCTTTTCGACCCCGTTGGACATGGCGGCTGCCTCCCGCTTGTAGACGCCGGTGATGGACTTGATCTCGGCGCGATGGCGGCCGAACACTTTTTCCATGGCGTCCGAGATCTCGCCGACGGTCGCCTTGGCGCGCGCGGCGTCAATGGCGAGCGCCAGCAGATTGCCATTGCCTTCGGAGGCTGAACGGCTCAGCGCCGCCAGCGCCTGCTCGACGTCCTTCTGATTGCGTTCCTGCCGCAGCCGCTTCAGCTTGTCGATCTGCAGCCGCCGCACATTGGTGTTGTCGACCTTCAGGACGTCGATCGGCGCCTCGTTCTTTGGCTTGTACTTGTTGACGCCGATCACCGCCTGCTTACCGGCGTCGATACGCGCCTGCGTCTTCGCTGACGCTTCCTCGATCCGCAGCTTCGGCACGCCGGCTTCGATCGCCTTCGCCATGCCGCCGAGCGCTTCGACCTCCTGGATGTGACCCCAGGCCTTGGCGGCGAGATCGCGGGTCAGCCGCTCGACATAGTAGGAGCCGCCCCAGGGATCGATGATCCGGTTGGTGCCGCTTTCCTGCTGCAGGAAGAGCTGGGTGTTGCGTGCGATGCGGGGCGGAGAAGTCGGTCGGCAGCGCCAGCGCTTCATCGAGCGCATTGGTGTGCAGCGACTGGGTGTGTCCCTGCGTCGCCGCCATCGCCTCGATGGTCGTGCGCATCACATTGTTGAAGACGTCCTGCGCGGTCAGCGACCAGCCGGAGGTCTGGCAATGCGTGCGCAATGAAAGCGAGCGCGGGTCCTTAGGATTGAACGGCTTGAGCAGCTTGGCCCAGAGCAGGCGCGCGGCGCGCATCTTGGCGACTTCCATGAAGAAGTTCATGCCGATCGCCCAGAAGAACGACAGCCTTGGTGCGAAGCGGTCGACGTCGAGGCCGGCGGCAAGGCCGGCGCGCAGATATTCGACGCCATCGGCGAGCGTGTAGGCGAGCTCGAGGTCCTGCGTCGCACCGGCCTCCTGCATGTGATAGCCGGAGATCGAGATCGAATTAAACTTCGGCATCCGCTGCGAAGTGAAAGCAAAGATGTCTGAGATGATCCGCATCGAGGGTGTCGGCGGATAGATGTAGGTGTTGCGCACCATGAACTCTTTCAGAATATCGTTCTGAATGGTGCCCGACAGTTTCTCCGGCGGCACGCCCTGTTCCTCGGCGGCCACCACGAACAGCGCGAGGATCGGCAGCACCGCGCCGTTCATGGTCATCGACACGCTCATCTGGTCGAGCGGAATCCCTGCGAACAGCGTGCGCATGTCGTAGATCGAGTCGATCGCCACACCGGCCATGCCGACGTCGCCGGAAACGCGCGGATGATCCGAGTCGTAGCCGCGGTGGGTGGCAAGATCGAAGGCGACCGAGAGGCCCTTCTGCCCCGCGGCAAGGTTGCGCCGGTAAAAGGCGTTGGAGTCTTCGGCCGTGGAGAAGCCGGCATATTGCCTGATGGTCCAGGGCTGGTTGACATACATGGTCGGGTAGGGGCCGCGCAGATAGGGCGCGATGCCCGGCCAGGTCTCGAGAAAATCAACGCCGGCGAGATCGGCTTCGCCGTAGGCCGCCTTGACCGGAATGCCCTCCGGCGTCAGCCACGGCTCGACGGTGCCGGTGGGCGGTGCGCCGGCGGCAGGCGCAAACGCGATGTCCGCGAAGTTCGGAATGCGGCTCATGAACGGCGTTCCTTCAATTTCATTATTTTTGCCTCACAATCCGAAAGACGCTGACGAACTTCGGGTTCTCCTGGCGTGGCAAGTTGCGGCGGAAACGTTCCAAGGAACCCTACGAGGTCTCCGATCTGCATAGAGGTGCCGAACACGCTGAATTTCAGGGGCAAAATGTACGCCGCCAAAGCCAGGAACACTACGGAGAAAACAACAAACGAAACGGATATCTGACCGGCGAGCACTCCCGCGACGATCAAGGCGCCGATACCGCAGGCGATGCCAACCAGGACGAAGCGAAGCCAGAGAGGCAGTTGCGGCAGTTGCGGAAAGTCCAAGGCGGGACACTCGTGATAGGCAATCATGGATCGCAATCGATCACGCTCCGCTTCGAGTTCGGCAAGTTCATCCCGGTAAGTCACCGACCTCACCTCAATCATGGTCCGGATGCTGGTGGCTGACGATGGTCGCCATCTTCTCCGGTCCGTAATTCTGCTGCGTGGTCTGGCTCGGCAGGTTGGCGATGCCGACCACCCAGCCGAGACGGGATTCGGTGCCGTATTGCCGGGTCGGCACCACCATATCGGGCCGGTCGAAGGTGCCGGTCATGATCTCGATCCGGGGGCCGTCGATGACGCGGAAGCTCAAGGGCGTGCCGCAGGCGGGGCAGAAATCGCGCTCCGCGATCGTGGAGGAACGGAACGACGCCGGCTTGCCGCGGGTCCAGGCGAAATCACGCTTCTCGACATCGGCGAAGGAGGCGAACGGCGCGCCGGAGGCCTTCTGGCACATCCGGCAATGGCAGATGCTGATCCGTGTGGGCGCCGCGGTCACCGCAAAGCGGATCGCGCCGCATTGGCAGCCGCCGGTCAGAACGGGTTTTTGGCTCGACGTCATGCTCACTCCATCCGCCGATAGGCTTCCTGCAGCGTCGCCAGCGCGTCGCAGCCGGCAAAGATGAAATCGGTCACGCCGGACGCACGCAGCGCGGTTTCCAGCTCCCCCGGCCGCCCTGCCAAATAGATATGCTTTGCGCCGGCCGCTTGAAGGGCCCTGGCGGCCGCGGCGGCGTGTTCCGCGTAGACCTTGTCCGAGGAACACAGGCAGGCGATCACGGCCCCCGACGCCTTGAAGGCTTTCCCAAGTGCAGCCGGATCGGAAAACCCCGCGCTGTCGAGCGCTTTGATGCCGCCGGTCTCGAAGAAGCTCTTCGCAAAGGTGGCGCGCGCGGTGAAGTCGGCGGGCGTGCCGAGGTTGGCGAGGAATATCCCGGGACGAGCGCCGCTCGACTTCAGGCTCGCATCGGATTTGTCGCGCAGCGTCTCGAACGGCTCGGCAAGCCGCATCGGCGACAGCGCGTCGAACTTGAATTTCGCCTCGCCATAGAGCGGCAGTACGATCGGTTTTGCTTCCAGCACCGTGGCGTCGGCTTCATGAAGGTTCGGAAACTCGCTGGCGCCGGTCAGCACATCGCGCCGCTTGGCGATGTTGGCCTCGCGCGCGACGCGCGTACCGGCAACCTTGCGCTGGATCAGGTTCTGCTGAAGCGCGGCAAAGATGCCGCCGGCTCTTTCGATTTCCTGGAACAACAACCAGGCCGCTTCGCAAAATTCTTTTGTCAGCGCCTCTATGCCGCCGGAGCCTGCCGCCGGATCGGATACTTTGGCGAGATTGGACTCTTCGAGCAGAATGAGCTGCGTGTTGCGCGCGACGCGCCGGGCAAAGTCGTCGGGCAGGCCGAGCGCCAGCGTGTGCGGCAGCACGGTGACGGCGTTGGCGCCGCCAAGGCCTGCGGAGAAGGCGGCCATGGTGGCGCGCAGCATGTTCACATAGGCATCGCGCTTGGTCACCATCCGCCAAGCGGTGTCGGCGGCGATGAACAATGGCCGTGGCGTCAGTCCGCAGGCCTGCTCGATCCGCGCCCATAGGAGCCGCAGCGCGCGGAATTTCGCCAGCGTCAGGAACTGGTCGGCATCGGCGCTGAGCCGCGCATAGACCATGCGTTGGGCATCTTCGAGCGCAACACCCGCTTGTTCGAGAGCGCGCAGATAGGCGACGGCGCAAGCCAGCACGAAGGCGAGTTCCTGCACCTCCGATCCGCCAGCATCGTGAATCACGCGCCCATCGGCGGCGGCAAAGGGCCCTTTGAAGCCGAGTGCCACAAGGCCTTTGATCGCGCCGGTCACCGCCGGCACGATCTCGTTCCAGTCGTAAGGGCTAAAGCCCCAGGCCGCACAGGCCGCCAGCGGATCGAGCCCGAAACGGATGTCGCAGTTGGCGGGAGCAAATCCCCTGCGCTTCACATATTCCGCGACGTGGATCGCGGCCATCCGCGATTGCGGGCCGATCTGGAGATCAAGGGCGATACCGGCATCGAGATAGATGCCATCGAGCACCTTGTCGACGGCTTCCGCCGTCGGCTCAAGTCCGAAGCCATGGGCGCCAGTGCCGCCGGCGAAGACCAATGCGAGGCCGGTGGCGCCATTCTCGAGATCATGCAGCGCCTGCGCATTGGCGCGGCGCGGATCGGGATCATCGATCCGCTGCATGACTTGCCAGGGCGCAGCCAGGCCGCGGCCGGCGATCGGGCTGGCATTGGTGGCGCGGCGATAGATCGGCTCGATCTTGATCCCGTCATAGGTCTTGCCGACGAGCTTCTCGAACGGCGCGCCCTTCAGGACGCCGTCCACCAGCTTGCGCCAGTCCTCGTAAGTCGCCGGCGCAAAATCGGCCGCCAGTCGCAGATCGTCAGTCGTGGTCGCCATCCGCCCTATCGTTCCTCAAGTCTTCCTCGCCGTTTGGCCGGAAATTGCCATGCCGAAGCCGCCAAGCCAAACGCTGTTTTCAGTCCTGTAGACCGGGTGTAGCGCCAGCCTAACCCGGGTCCGCTCGCAATCGTCGATGCAGGCGTCCCGGTTTCGCTGCGCTCCACCCGGGCCACAGCGTCACTCGCCGGGCTCCGGGAGCCGTACGATACCGTCGGTCGAGACCGCTGCCAGCGCATCCTTGATCCTGCGTCCCGCAATGACACGGTCGGGCGCGATCTCCGCGAGCGGTACCAGCACGAAGCCGCGCTCGAACAGGCGAGGGTGCGGCAGCGTCAATTCCGGACGGTCGATGCTGACATCGTCATAGGCGAGCAGGTCGAGATCGAGCGTGCGCGGACCGAAGCGGCGCTCGGGCGAGCGATCGCGGCCGAACTTGGTCTCGATCTTCTGTAGGCAGAACAATAGCGCATGAGGATCGAGGCTGGTCTCGATCTCGATGCAGGCATTGATGAAGCCCGGCTGCTGCTCATCGCCCCAGGGTGGCGTGGCATAGTTCGACGAGCGGGCCACCAGCGCTGCCTGCGTCATGCCACAGATCTGGGGAATCGCCTTGTTGAACGTCGCGCGGACGTCGCCGAGATTGCCGCCCAGTGCAATCAGGGCGCTAGCCATGCGCGGCCGTTTGCCGCGTGCGGGTCAGCACCACGCCGACATCTTCGAAGATCGCGGCGATCGGCGCGTGCGGCTTGTGGACGGTGACCTTGACCGCGCTGACGCGAGGGAACGTCGACAGCACCGCATCCGCCACCGCGCCGGCGGCGCGCTCCAGGAGCTTGTAGTTGGTATCCCTGAATGCCTCGGTCGCGGTCGCCACCACGTTGGAGTAGGACACGGTGTCGGCGAGCTTGTCGGTGCGCGAGGACTCCGAGAGGTCGACGGAGAGTTCGAGGTCGACGATGAAGCGCTGGCCGACTTCGGCCTCGTGTTCCATCACGCCGTGACGGGCATGGATGACGATGCCGGTGATGAAGATCGTATCGGTCATTCCTGCTCCCTGATCGCTGCCGCCACCCGCAACGCCTGCACGGTTTCCGCGACATCGTGGGCGCGGATGATCTGCGCGCCGCCTTGTGCGGCGATGAGATGCGCCGCGATCGAGCCGCCGATGCGCTGGTCCGGCTCCGAAGGCGTCACCGTGCTGATGAAGCGCTTGCGCGAGGCGCCGACCAGGAGCGGGAGGCCGAACGCGCGAAGCTCCGCAAGCCGCGCCAGCACCATCATGCTCTGCTGCGGCGTCTTGCCAAAGCCAATGCCGGGATCGAGCACGATCTGGTCAGCCGAAATGCCAGCCTCGGCAGCGATGTCGAGCGAACGCGCGAAGAAGGCCGAAATATCCTTCATGATGTCGATCGAGGGATCGGCGCGGTCTCGGTTATGCATGATGATGACGGGCGCCTGCCGCGCCGCGACCAACGGCGCCATGCTGGCATCGCGCTGCAGGCCCCAGACATCGTTGGCGATGAGCGCGCCGTGATCGAGCGCCCAGGCCACGACTTCCGATTTCATGCTGTCGATCGATACGGGCACACCGAGCGAAACGACATCTGCCAGCACGGGCTGCAGCCGCCGCAACTCCTCCTCCACCGAGACCGGTTGGGAACCGTAGGGGCGGGTGGATTCAGCGCCGATGTCGATGATATCTGCGCCTTCGGCGACCATCCTGCGCGCCTGCGTCAGCGCCTGTTCGGGCGCGCTAAACCGGCCGCCGTCGGAAAAGGAATCCGGGGTGATGTTGAGCACGCCCATCACGGCCGGGTAGGGCCGGGAGAGCAGCGCCGGCAGCACCGCAGTCCCGCCGGAACGGACGTCCCTTTGCATCGCAGCAATCATGCCGGTGGCTTTGCGCGTCCCGCACCGGCGAGTCAAGCCGGGAATAGCGAACGGGCTTAGTAAGTGATCTTGGGCGGCAATTTGCGCGCGCGCTCGATCAGGCGCTCGACCGATTTCTCCGAAGGCAGGACGCGGACGAGCTTACGCCTGGTGTTCACTTCCTTCATGTTCTGCGCAAGCCGCGACGGATTGCGCAGCGCGAGCTCGCGAACGGTGGTGACGCCGGCGGCACGGACCAAACCGACCCTTTGCTTTGCCCATCCCGGGAATACGCATGTAGTCGGAGACGTTGGCCCATTCGAGCAATTGTTGTTCGCTGATGCCGGTCTTGGCCGCGAGCGCCTTGCGTCCCTTGACGGTGCGGGCGGCTTCAAGCAGCGCGTCCGTGGTGCGAATGCCCTGCGCCTTCAATTTCGAGGCGCAATAGGCGCTCAGACCATCGATCTCGGAAAGTGGGTATGTCATGATGTCTGGTATTGAATGACTCAACCTGAGGGTGCGTTCAAGCAAATTGGCTGAGTCCTGGCGTCCCCGCGACGATCTCGCCCATCTGATCCGCTCCGAGTTTGTCGCGCCCGAACCGGAAAAGTTCACGCGCAATCTTCTGAACCTCATTCATGCTGAGGCCGAGCGCCATCAGCCTGGTGCCGACAGCCATCAATCCGCCGCCCATCAATCGCACGAGACCTGCACTGCTGTCCGAAGCCGCAATCGCCGCTTCCGCGCCCGGAATCTGGTCGATCAGCGCTTCAACCTGGTTGGATGGCCCCTCCCGACGGAGGAAACCCAGAACGATGCCGACGGCTTTTTCGGCGATAGTTCTATCGATGCCGGCCTCGGCGGCCAGCCGTCCAACCAGTTCGTCCATCTTGCCCCGCCCTCAGCCGGCTTGCCGCCGGACCTTGCTTGAGAATTGATCTTGAGCGCCTGTGATACGAATTACAAGCGAGGAGCGCAGATGATCCCGTTTTTCGTCTTCATCACAGGCGAAGTGTTGCAGTAATACAAGAGTTGCATATGCAAACCGCGCTGTTCTATCGCGTTGCGTCATCGTTTTTTGAACGGCTCGTCAGAGAAAAAGAAGACGAGAAGTGTCGCATCCGGGCGGCAAAAAAGCGCCGGCGGCGCTTGACAGTTTCAATCGACGGGCAAGATGCAATATGATGGATGCGTTCGGCGAAGATACCTTCCCGATACGCGCGAAGAGGCGATGCGATGGCGACTTCCGATAACAAGATTGCCGATACAAATGATAAGATTTTTATCGGTAAGGGCGAACAGGCGGCGTGGCTGACGCTTGCGCTCGCCAATCGCCACGGCCTTGTTACAGGTGCAACGGGAACCGGCAAGACAGTCACGCTGCAGGTGATGGCGGAAGGATTTGCGCGCGCCGGCGTTCCGGTGTTTGCCGCCGATATCAAGGGAGATCTGTCCGGGATCGCCGAAGTTGGTGAGCCCAAGGATTTCATCGTCAAGCGCGCCAGCGAGATGGGGCTGAAATTCCAGCCGGATCAGTTCTCGACGGTGTTCTGGGATGTGTTCGGCGAGCAGGGGCATCCGGTTCGCGCGACCGTCACCGAGATGGGGCCGCTATTGCTGTCGCGCATGCTCGATCTGAACGATGTCCAGGAAGGTGTTCTCAACGTCGCGTTCCGTGTCGCCGACGAGAACGGCCTTACGCTGATCGACATGAAGGATCTGCGCGCGCTGCTGGATGCAATCGTGCCGTCGGGCGGCAAGAAAGCCGCCGATGACGAGGAGGATCCGCTGGAGCCGATCCGGAAGGCCGCGCAGAGCTTCGGCAATGTCAGCAAGGCCACCGTCGGCACCATCCAGCGGCAGCTCCTGGTGCTGGAGAACCAGGGCGGCACGAAATTCTTCGGCGAGCCGGCGTTGACGCTGAAGGATTTCATGAAGACCGACAGCGACGGCCGCGGCATCGTCAACATCCTGACGGCGGACAAGTTGATGCAGAGCCCGCGGCTCTATGCAACCTTCCTGTTGTGGATGCTGTCAGAATTGTTCGAAGAACTGCCGGAGGCCGGCGACCTGCCGAAGCCGAAGCTGGTGTTCTTCTTCGATGAAGCGCATCTCTTGTTCAACGATGCGCCGAAAGCGCTATTGGACAAGATCGAGCAGGTGGTGCGGCTGATCCGCTCGAAAGGCGTCGGCGTCTACTTCGTCACGCAGAATCCAATCGATGTCCCGGACAAGGTGCTCGCGCAATTGGGCAACCGCGTGCAGCATGCGTTGCGCGCCTTCACGCCGCGCGACCAGAAGGCGGTCGCGGCCGCCGCGCAAACGTTTCGGCCCAATCCGAAGCTCGATACCGCCCTCGTGATCATGGAACTCGGCAAGGGCGAGGCGCTGGTGTCTTTCCTCGAAGGTGGCGGTACGCCGTCAATGGTCGAGCGCGTGATGATCCGGCCGCCGTCGGCGCGGATCGGGCCGATCACGCCGGAGGAGCGCAAGAAGATCATCGACGCGAGCCCGTTCAAGGGCAAATACGACACCGCGGTCGATTCCGAATCCGCCTATGAGATGCTGCAGAAGCGGATCGAGGGTACGGCGGCGCCGGCGGACGGCCCTGAGGCCGGCGGAGGCGGCGGCATACTCGGTCAGATCGGCGATATCGCGGCCACGATCTTCGGTACCAATGTCAAGCGCGGCAGGCTGTCGACGGGCCAGGTCATCGCGCGCAACGTCACCCGCTCGGTCACCAACAAGGTGATCGGCGGCATCGTGGCCGACGTCGGCAAATCGGTCGGCGGTCAGGTCGGCGGCTCGATCGGACGCGCATTGGTGCGCGGCGCGCTCGGCGGGCTGTTGCGGCGGTAACATGTTTTCCCGCCGCGACCTGCCCACGATTGCTGGAACGAGCTTGTGCTGAGATATCCATCGCTTCGGGCGCCGCTCGACATCCTGTTCTTCCTCGCTTGCATCGCGCTCTCCGCCGATGTGCTCGTTCCCGAGATTTTCGGGCACGGCAAGACCAAGGATTATCCGCTCTGGTATTGGGCCGGGCAGCAGGTGCTGCAGGGCAAGGATCTCTATCCTGCCGATCCTCATACCTATTTCGATTTCATCTACCCGCCGCTGCCGGCGGTGCTGCTCGCTGTGCCGAGCTATTTCGGCAAGATTGCGCTTTATCTTGCGCTCTGCCTGCTCAACATCATCGCGTGGTGGATGACCGCGCAACTGTCGCACGCGATGGCGGGATCGGGCCGCAAACCGGGCTGGTTATTGGAGGCGCTGCCCGGCCTCGTCACGCTCACATTTGTCTTTGATATGTTCGATCTTGGCCAGCCGAACCTGATCCTGCTCGCAATGATGCTGTATGGGTTCTGGCTGTTGCGGCTGAAACGGCTGTGGTTCGCGGGCAGCATGTTTGCGCTGGCGACCGCGATCAAGGTGTTTCCGGTGGCGGTATTGCCCTATCTGATCTGGCGCCGGCGCTGGAAGGCGGTTGCGAGTACATTGGTGTTTCTCGCCGTGTTCCTGTTCGTGCTGCCGGCGCCGTTCCGCGGCTTCCAGCACAACGTCACGGAATTGAAGACCTGGTACCAAGGCATGGTCGGCTCGAGCTCGGAAAAAGGCTTTGGCCAGCGCGACGAGCAGAACTGGTCCTGGGTCAACCAGTCGATCATCGCGATGACGCATCGGCTGACGCGTCCCGTGAACTACAACCAGGACGATCCATTCGTGGCCAAGCCGGCGCGCACGATGAATATCGTCAATCTCGATTTCAAGACGTCGAACCTCATCGTGCTTGCGATCTCGCTCGCGCTTGGTCTCGGCTATATCGCGGTGATGCCGCCGGCATCGCGCCGGACCGAGAAATCCGATGCGGAGGAGCTAGGCATCCTGTTCTGCCTGATGACGGTCGCCTCGCCGCTGGCGCGGCAATACTACTTCCTGTGGCTGTTCTTCCCGATGACGGTCCTGATGCATCGCGCCGCCTATGATCCGCGCCCGGCGGTCAGGACCGCGACGTGGATCCTGCTGGCGGTTGCGGGCTGCCTGCTCCTGTTGTCGCTGCCGCTGTTTCCGATCGATGTGCAGGCCTATGGTAACAATCTCGTGGCGACCATTATGCTCGCGGGTGGATTAGTCTGGCATATACGGGATCGGCCTCCAGCCGACGCCGCCGGCGCTTTGCCTGAAGCGGCCGGCGCGCTAAAACTCGGTGACAACAGCGCCCACAGCTAGGGAATTCAGCGATGTCCAATCCAAAGCTCCAGGCGGTCCTCGACCGCATCGACGCCGATTTCGACAACAGCCTGGAGCGGCTGTTCTCGCTGCTTCGGATCAAGTCGATCTCGGCCGATCCGGCCTTTGCCGCTGACTGCAAGGCGGCGGCGGAGCATCTCGCCAAGGACATCGCGACGCTCGGCTTTGCGGCCGAGGTCAGGCCGACCGCGGGTCATCCGGCCATCGTCGCCAAGGCCAATGGCAGCACGGACGGCCGGCCGCATGTGCTGTTCTACGGGCATTACGACGTGCAGCCGGTCGATCCGCTCGATCTGTGGCACCGTCCGCCGTTCGAGCCCGTCGTCACCGACCATGCCGATGGCCGCAAGATCATCGTCGCGCGCGGCGCGGAGGACGACAAGGGCCAGTTGATGACCTTCATCGAAGCCTGCCGCGCCTGGAAGCAGGTCACGGGTTCGCTGCCGGTCGACATCACCATCCTGATCGAGGGCGAGGAGGAAGTCGGCTCGAAGCATTTCGTGCCGTTCCTGGAAGCGAACAAGGCGGAGCTGAAAGCCGATTTCGCGATGGTCTGCGACACCGGCATGTGGGATCCGAACACGCCGGCGATCACCACTTCGCTGCGCGGACTGGTCTATGACGAGGTCAAGATCAAGGCCGCCAACCGCGACCTGCATTCGGGCGTATTCGGCGGCGGCGCGCAGAATCCGATCCGCGTGCTGACCCGCATTCTCGGCGGTCTGTTCGACGACAATGGCCGCATCACCATTCCCGGCTTCTACGACGGGGTGAAGGACCTGCCGGCGGATGTCCTCGCGCAGTGGAAGAAGCTCAACCTGACGCCCGACAGTTTCCTGAAGCCAATTGGGCTCTCGGTGCCGGCCGGCGAGAAGGATCGTCTGTTGATCGAGCAGATCTCCTCACGCCCGACCTGCGACATCAACGGCATCGTCGGCGGCTATATCGGCGAGGGCTCGAAGACGGTGATCCCGTCGCTCGCCTCCGCCAAGATCTCGTTCCGCCTCGTCGAAGGCCAGGATCCCGCCAAGATCCGAAAGTCGTTCCGCGATTACGTGACGTCGCGAATCCCGGCCGATTGCTCGGTCGAATTCGGCGACCATTCCAGCGCGCCGGCAATCGCGCTTGACTGGAACATGAAGCCGCTCGCCGCCGCCAGGCGCGCGCTGACGGAAGAGTGGGGCAAGGAAGCGGTTCTCATGGGATCAGGCGCATCGATCCCGATCGTCGCCGACTTCAAGCGCACGCTCGGCCTCGATTCGCTTCTGGTCGGCTTCGGACTCGACGACGACAACATCCATTCGCCGAACGAGAAATACGACCTCAAGAGCTTCCACAAAGGTATCCGCTCCTGGGCGCGGATTCTGTCGGCATTGGCGGAGGCGCGAGGCTAGGCGGGATAACGTCGGCGGCGCCAGACCTGTTTGGCGCCGCGATACCTGCGGCCAGCCATAGTGTGCGCGCGGCAGGCGCGCAGACGACGTGATATGAACAGTGAGTGCCAGCTCCGGACGGAGAGTCCCAAAACGCGTTCAGTGACATGATCAAGCACTGGATATGGAAAGCGGCTATCGCGGGATTCTGCGGCAGCGCAGCCCATACCTTGCTGATGTATCTGAAGTCCCGGTTTGATCTGCTTCCAGCCTTCCAACCCTACGAGAGCCTTCAGGGCGCGCTCGGTCACATGATTGGCGGCCAAATCCATCCAGCAATTCCCTGGGCCATCTCCTACCTGAACGGCTCGACCATCCTCGGCCCGGCTTTTGGATGGATCTATCCGCGCCTGCCCGGCAATAGTGGCGCAGCGAAAGGATTGGTGTTTGGCGTTCTCGGCTGGATGCTTATGGGGATCGTATTCTTTCCCCTGTTGCGACTTGGGTTCTTTGCCACGGGGGTGGGCCTCGGAATAAAGCCTGCTCTGTTTTCCCTGGCGATGGTTCTGACGTACAGCATCATCCTTGGGATCGTCTACGCTGCGTTGAATTCCTGGCCGCCGCCTCAAACCGGTGAGAAGCTAAAACGCCGCCCGGGATTGGGCGGCGTTTAATTCGGTAGTGCAGAGGTTGTTGGACACAACCTTACACCAAACCCCCGAAAATTCAATTCCGGAAGCTCGGGTCGATGCGGTCGAGCTTGCGGAGCAGGGGCGGCCAGACCAGGGTCGTCGAGCGCAGCTCGGCGCGGTCGGGATTTGAGAGCAGCGCGGTGTTCTTGTCGATCACGGACTGCTCGACCGGGTAGACGGTCGGGCCCAGCACGCGGGTGCGCACCTGCATGGTGCAGGCCCGCTCCAGGTGGTACATGCGCTCGAAGGCGGAAGCGACCGAGCGGCCGACCGTGAGCGTGCCATGGTTGCGCAACAGCATGTGGTTCTTGTTGCCGAGATCGCGCTGCAGCCGCGGGCGCTCGTCGTGATCGAGCGCGATGCCCTCGTAATCATGATAGGCGAGATCGTGGGTGACGAGCTGGGCGGTCTGGTTCAGCGGCAGCAGCCCTTCCGGGCAGCTCGAGACCGCGGTGCCGTCAGGCGTGTGCAGATGGAGCACGCAGCCGGCGTCCTCGCGCACCTCGTGGATGGCGGAATGGATGGTGAAGCCGGCGGGGTTGATGTTGTAGTCGGTCTTGGACAGCAGGTTGCCGCCCAGATCGACCTTGACCAGGCTGGAGGCCGTGATCTCCTCGAACAGCAGGCCATACGGATTGATCAGGAAATGATGCTCCGGCCCCGGCACGCGCGCGGAGATGTGGGTGTCGACCAGATCGTCCCAGCCATACAGCGCGACGAGGCGGTAGCAGGCGGCGAGGTTGACGCGCTGTTGCCACTCGGCATCCGTCATATCCGAGGACACTTCCTTCAAGCGAGCTTCCGCTGGCGACATGACCGGCTTCTCCATGTGTCGATTTGTCGGCGGGAAGCGTAACCTTGCCGCCAGTCGGCAGCAAGGCAGGTTCGGCGTGACTGATATGCGGCGCCGCGCTTAGGGGGCGGGGATTGCGAGCAGGCTTGAGATGCTGCGGCCGCGGATGTCGTAGACGCGGGCGAACACGACGTCGTCGCGCTTGATCTCGACCATCACCGGCGCGGTCAGGCCCTTGCAGTAGAACTCGCCGAGCGTCATGGCGAAATCGGCGGACTGGCTGTCCCAGCCGATGGTGAAGTCCGGGCCGAGCGCGACCTGCGCCGGGCGCTGCGGGCCGCAGACGGCGACCTTCCATTTGCCGTTCTGGGGCGGAATTTCCTGTCGCTCGATCAATTGCTCGCGCAGGCCATCGGAGGCCTGCTTCAGGGCAAGACCCCAGTAGTCCAGCATGAACAGGTCGTCGGCACCGCGGACCGTGCCGGCGATATGGTTGAAGTGGGTATATTGATACGGATGGAGCCGGATCATTTCGCTGAGCGGCAGCAGCAGACCGAAGGTGAACACGGCCAGCGCCACCGGCTGCCAGCTCCTGCGCTTTTCGCCGAGCCAGTCCATGGTGCGCGCGAAGGCAAAGCCCGCCAGCACCGCCATCGGCGGGATCACGAAGATGAAATGGCGGATGCCGTTATAGAGCGCCGGCCGCTTCACCATCGCGATGACCAGCGGCAGCGTTGCCGCCAGCGTCAGCATCAGCAGGATGGTCTTGCGCCGCGCGCTGACGTCGGCGCGCGACAGCGACATCAAGCTCATGACGACTGCCGCGACCAGGAGGCCGAGCAACACCTCGGGAAGCTGCAGCGCGAACAGCGTTGGCAGATAGGACCACGGCATGTCCGGCACCGAGACCAGCGCGCCGTCGAACATCTCCTTCCAGGGCTTCTCGAAGAAGTGCGAGAAATAGGTCACGGCCTCGAGCGGGTGGCCCGGTTCCATGATCGACCACGGCCAGATCAGGCCCATCACGAGATAGCCGAAGATCAGTGCGGGCATCAGCACGTAGACCACATGGATGAAGCGATGCGCCGCCTCGCGCGGGCCTTGCTTGCGGACTTCTTCAAGCAGCAGCGGCAGGAAACCAACCGCGGCGTAGATCAGCGCCAGCCCGCCGAGAACCCGGCAGCCGAGCGAAAGCCCGGCGCCAAACCCGACGATCAGGATGGTGCGCGGCGAGGGCGCCGGATATTCCTCGGCAAGACGCACCAGGCCCATCAGCAGGACCATCATCGCCACCGCGAATGGCGCGTCCTTCGGGTTCATGAACATGTGGCCATAGAAGGTCGGGCACAGCGCGAGCAACAGCAGCGCGGCAAGGCCGGCCAAAGGGCCGCCCACGCGGCGGCCGAGCCGCCAGGTAAGCGCGAGCCCGATCACACCGACGACGGCGCCGAGAAGTCGCCGGGTTTCGAACAATTCGAGCGGGATGACCTTATGCAGGAGCGCCGCGGCCATGTCGAAACCGCCGCCGTACATGTACAGATTGGCGAATGACAGCGCGCCGGTGTCCTTGAAGCCGGAACCATACATGCGCAGCAGGAGGTCGGCATATTCGGCGTGGGTGTAGTCGTCCCAGCCCAGCCCGTAATCGCGGAACGTGAGACCTGCGATCAGGGCGACCGCGCTCAGTACGACGATCGCGAGATCGTCGCATGTCTTTTCCACCGAGCGCCGCGCGGGCGTTTCGATGGCAGAAGTCGTGATGGATGACATGGCTATTGGTGACCCGGCGTCCCTCGGCCCTGCTGGCGCTTTAGGGCCTCATTCCCCGGCATCCATATAGCGCAGTTCCACTAACGAGTAATTGGGAATTGTGGCGTAATTTACTGATGCATCGCAGCAATTTGGCATCAATTCGTAGCCGGTAAATTTACGGGGACGCATTGCCGGTCGACCTCCGAGAGAAACGGAAGGAGCGGTAATCTTGTCGTTCAAGATCCGGATAGGAACCGTCTCCGGAATTGTTGGTTGGCGATGCACATAATATGACGGTATCGTGGCATAGGGGGCCGGCGCATAGATTTAGCGCGGTTTTCGGGGGTGAGTTCGATGATGGTCGGGATGTTGGTCGCGGGTTTTGGCCTGCTTTTGGCAGGCCTTCTGGCGATCGGCTATGGCATTCAATACAAGGAATTCAGCGTCGGTAGCACGCTGATCCTCTCCGGTGTGTTCGGCTTCTGCACCGGCCTGATCGTGTTCGGCCTTTGGCTCGCTGTCCGGGAGTTGCGGAATCTCGCTCAGCGTCTCGGAACCGGGATGCCAGCAGAGCTGCGCCCGGAATTCCCTCTGCCGCCCGTTACCTCGCGTGCGGCGGCTGCGCCCGCGGGTGGCTTGCCGTTCACGCGCGACCAGCCGGCGGCGGAAGATTCCGGGGGGGCCGAGCCGGTTGCGCCGGCAGCCGGTGCGGCCACGCCGCCCTGGTATCACGAAGCCGCCGCCCGCGATCGCGCCCGCAACGAAGTGCCGCCCGTCGCTCCGCCGGTCGCGGAACCGTCGGAGACTGCCTCGGCAGCTCCCAAGCGGCGCAACCTGATGTTCTCCTCCACGCGCAAGGAGCGCGAACGGGCGCAGCCGCGCGCAGGGGAGCCTCTGACCCCCGACCCGGCGCTGACCGAATCGGGCGAGCCGCAGCAGCAGGTGAACTTCGATGACACATGGCCGAGATCGGAGCGGCAACGACCTTCCGACCTTCCGCCGCGCCGCCCGTTCCGCACGCCCTCAGGCGAGAGCCCCAGCGCGCCGCTGGCCGACCATCGTTCGCCACAGCCGCAGGAGCAGCCGCCGGTAACGGTGCTGAAATCGGGCGTCGTCGACGGCATGGCCTATTCGCTCTATTCCGACGGCTCGATCGAGGCGCAGATGCCGGAAGGCATGATGCGCTTCGCCTCCATCGACGAACTGCGGGCGCATCTCGACCAGCGTTCGTCATAAATCGGGAAATACTTGCAATGACGCCGTCTTGAAGAATAAAGCGGCGTAGTTCTTGCTAGATTCCCAGCAGTCCGCTCATATTTGGCAAGTAATGCGGGGCTCCGCTGGTGTATTGGCGCTGCCGATACTGCCTGTCGGTCCTGCTCCGTTGCCACCGTCCGAGCTTTAAAGAGAAGTCGCGCGATGACCGATGCCACCGGCAAAAGCCCTGTCGAACTGACCGCCAACATCGTGTCGGCCTATCTCAGCAACAATCCGACCCAGGCTTCGGAGATCCCCAACCTGATCAGCCAGGTTCATGCCGCGCTGTTGCGGGTCGCCAGCGGCCGGATCGAGGCACCGCTCGAGCCGGCCAAGCCAGCGGTGTCGGTGAAGAAGTCGGTTACATCAGAATATCTGGTTTGCCTGGAAGACGGCAAACGATTCAAGTCGCTGAAGCGTCACCTGCGCACGCAGTACAACATGACGCCGGAACAATACCGGGAGAAATGGGGGCTGCCGCCCGACTATCCGATGGTCGCGCCGAACTATGCGGTAGCCCGCTCACAACTCGCCAAGAAGATGGGTCTCGGCCAGCAGCAGCGGAAACGGAAGTAGTGCAGCGAAGTGGATTCCGGTTCGCGTGAAGAAACTGGGTTAAATATAGAGCTAGGAAGCGGTCGCGAGCGTCTCGCGCGCGTCCGAGCGGATACGCTCGATCATCGAGCGGAATCCGTTGGAGCGCTGTGGCGTCAGGTGCTCGCGGAACCCGAACTCATCGAAGATTGCGGCCGCATCGGTCGCCAGGATTTCCTTGGGCGTGCGGTCCGAATAAAGCGTGAGCAGGATCGCGATCAGCCCGCGCACGATATGCGCGTCGCTGTCGCCGAGATAATGCAGCCGCGGCTCGCCATTGCCGGCGCGATCGATCTTCCGGGAGAGCCAGACCTGGCTCGCGCAGCCCTGCACCTTGTTGGCCGCGGAATGCTCTTCCTCCGGCATCGGTGCAAGGGTGCGGCCGAGTTCGATGACGTAGCGGTACCGGTCGTCCCACTCGTCGAGCAGCGAAAAATTGTCCCTGATTTCGTCGATCGTCATCGTCACCCGCATCCCATCCTTCGAGTCGTTATATAGGGTCGCGGGCGGCCGAATGCGATGAAAATGCTGCCGGTTCCGGCTTATTTTGCGGTCACGGCGCGGCCGGTGGCCGCCATTCGATGGCCTGGTCGTCGGCCGTCAGGGTGTCCCGGGACGCGACCAAGGAGACCTCGGGATCCCCAGGCGCGCCGATCGAGCCGGTATGGTCAGGCGGCTTCTTGTCGATGATGATCTGATAGATTTTTCTTGCGCCATCGGTGGCGCGCTGACCGATCGCGGTCGCGGCCTGGCCGCCGACCTCGCAGGCTGCCGGCTGGCGCTTGCAGAACTGGCTCATATCGCTGACCGCGGCGGTCGCCGCCTGCACGGCTTCGGCGGCGCCGACCTGCGGCAGCTTTTCCGATTCAGGTGTTTTGTCCCTTGGCAGCAGCACGAGCACGAGCCCGAGCCAGAATGCCATGCGCAGCAGGAAAAACATCTCGCGACCCCGTCATCTTCGTTTGCGGTTGATCCGCAATTCGCACGTGACTAGCAGCGGTCAATAAAACGCAAGTGTTTGCCTTGAAGTTAAATCGTCGAAAATTCGCGGAAAATGCGCGCTGAAATCCGGGGGCGTCTGGATTCGGTGTAAATTTTCGATTGATGCTCCGCGCCGCGGCCACATGTCCTTGCCCGGCTTGTCCACCATTTCGAAACCATAAGATTATCGATCGCGGAAACCTAACGTTCACCATCCGCGCCAAATGCGCCCGTTGTGATGTGCAAAAGCTGCGCGAATGCACAGAGTCTGGCGGCCAGACGCGGCACCTTAGCGTTCGCTTAAGTTCACTCTGACACGGTGAGTCCAAGATGAAGGGGGCGTTCCGACGCGTCTTTGACGTAGGATCGGAAAGCGCGAGAGCCGTGAGTGTTTTGAGTATTATCCGCGATTGTCTCGATGCCCTGCTGCATCCGTCGGCGAGATATGACGCGTTGACGCGGGCGCGGCATCGCGCCTTCATGGCGCCGCGGCTGCTCGGCAGCCTGGCCGCGTTCGCTGCGTTTCCGGTCTATCTCGCGCTGCGCGGCGCGCCGACCGCGATCGAGGTCGCGGCTTTCGCCTGGCTGATCGCGCCGATCCTGTTGTCATGGTTCCTGTCCCGCACCGGCCGTTATGAAGGCGCGCATGTGCTGTCGTCGCTGGCGCTTGCCGGCTTCGTCATGATTGTGGCGGCGGCCACTGGCGGCATCGCATCCTTTGCCGCGGTCTGGCTCATCGTCGTTCCGATCGAGGCGGCACTGTCGGCCTCGCGTCGCGTCGTGGCATTCGCCTTTGCACTCGCGATGTCATGCGCGGCAGCCTTGATCGTACTCGGCCATTTCCACCTGCTGCCGCCGTCAAATCTGAGCGCGCCATTGCAGGGCGCCTTGACCGGTTTCGGCGTCGTTTCAGCGACGCTCTATGCCGCGGGCCTTGCGTTCGGCGCCGAGTCGCTCGCGCGCACCAGCGTGGCGCTGTTCTATCGCGAGGAAGAACGCTACCGTCTGCTGGCGCACAATATAAGCGATGCGCTGTCGCGCCACAGCCGCAACGGGGCGGTGCAGTTCATCTCGCCGGCGGCGGAAGCGATGCTCGGCGTGCCGGCGCCGCGGCTGATGGGTCACGGCCTGTTCGATCGCGTCCATGTCGCCGATCGTCCGGCCTATCTCACAGCGCTGTCGGACGCAGCGCGGGGCGGCGAGGGACGCAGCGTCGAGTTCCGCCTGCGGCGGGAAGCGCCGCGCGGTTTGGCGCAGTCGGCGGATTTCATCTGGGTCGAGATGCGCTGCCGGCCGCTCGATCAGGCCGCAGGCGAAGGCGAGGTCGTCGCCGTGATCCGCGACGTCACCGATCGCAAGATGCAGCAGGAGGCGCTGGAGCAGGCCCGCAATGCCGCCGAGCAGGCGGACGCGTCGAAGACCCGGTTCCTCGCCACCATGAGCCACGAATTGCGCACGCCGCTGAATGCCATCATCGGCTTCTCCGACATGATCGTCCAGGAAGATGTGCTGATGCTCGATGCGGCACGCCGCAAGGAGTATGCGCAGCTCATCCGGGATTCCGGCCAGCATCTGCTGTCGGTGGTGAACGGCATCCTCGATATGTCGAAGATGGAAACGGGCACTTTCGAAATTGCGCCCGAGCCGTTCGCGCCTCGCCCCGCGCTGCTCAACTGCTGCAACCTCTTGGCGCTGAAGGCGCGGGAGAGCGGCGTCGACTTGATCACCCGCGCGCCGGAGGATCTGCCCATGATGAACGGCGATCCGCGCGCCTTCAAGCAGATCACGCTCAATCTGGTATCCAACGCCATCAAGTTTACCGAGCGCGGCGGCAGCGTCACGGTGTCGGCGGCGGTCGAGGGATCGCGGCTGATGCTGCGCGTGACCGATACCGGCGTCGGCATCGATGCCGACGACCTCAAACGGATCGGCAATCCGTTCTTCCAGGCCGGCAAGACCTATCAGCGCCGCCATGAGGGCACCGGACTTGGACTGTCGATCGTGAAGGGCCTGGTCGGCTTGCACCAGGGCGAGATGAGTGTAGAGAGCAAGCTTGGCGAAGGCACCACCGTGACCGTGACGCTGCCCTTGTCGTTTGCGCCGCCGGCGGTACAGGAGCCTTTCGGCAAGATCGCGACGCTGAAGCCCGCGCTGCGATCCGGACTACAAGAACAAGCCCAGCAGGTGAAGAAGAGTGCCTAGAAAAGTTGCCGATGATGACGAGATGCCGCGCCGCCGCCGTCGCGGCGCGCAGGCAGTTGCGATCGAAGCTGAGGAGGAGCGCGGCCTCCTGATGCGCCTGCTGCTTCACAGCCCGAAGGACACCGTCGCAGGCGTGCTGGCGGCCGGGGCTGTCATCGCCATCATCACCAATGCGCTGTTCCTGCAAGCCGGCCGCCATCCATCGCCGATGTTCGGTTCAGTCGTGACGCTGCCGCCGCCGGCGTCTGCCGTCACGAGTCCGCTGCCGCGTCCGCGCCCGGTCGAGGCGGCTGCGCGTCCAGTTGAACCCCAGCCTGTGGAAGCGAAGCCCACCGAGCCCGCGAAGCCGTCCGAACCCAGGGCGGAACCGAGGGCATCCGATTCCAAAATCTCTGATTCCAAGTCTTCCGACCCGATGACCAACCTCGTAGTGAAGTCGACCTCGGCTGCGCCGGCTGCAGCAAATGTCGTCCGGCCGCCCGCGCCGATCCCCTCGCGCGGCGAGACCACCCAGAGTGCGGCATCGAAGCGCATCGCAGCGGTCCAGCGCGCGCTCACCGAATACGGCTACGGCCAGCTCAAGCCGACCGGCACCATCGGTTCCGACACCCAGGCCGCGATCGCCAAGTTCGAGCGTGACCGCAAGCTGCCGGTGACCGGCCAGATGTCGGACCGGGTCGTGCGCGAACTCTCGGCGATGATCGGACACGCGGTCGAGTAGCTTCGCACCCGGCGTTAGCCTATCATCACGCAATGCGACTGAAATCAAGCATCTGGGTGGCCGCATATCTGCGTCGCTGCCAGAAGGAAGGCGTGTTCGGTGCGGTGCGCCGGCGCGGCGCGGAGGAGGCGGGGGCGGTGTTCGTGAAGGTTGGCGCTGCTCGACGGCAACGCCATGCTTTACACGCCCGCGCCGCAGACGGCCTATGAAGATAGCAGACCGTTCGACCGCATCTTCGTGCCGATGACAAAAGAGCCGGTACCGGAGTTTTCGGTGGAACAACGGCTTGCCAAGGAAATCCGCTTCGATCCCGATGCCTGGGTCGTCGAGACCGAGGACAAGGCCGGGCGGCACTTTCTCGACCTCGCGAAGACCTAGAGCGTTTTCGAGCGAAGTGGACACCGGTTCGCGTGAAGAAAACGCGTCAAAACAAGAATCTAGAGCCTCGGTTCTGATTCCATCAGAACCGAAATGCTCTAGCGTCCCGAGCTCTGCGAGCGGATCGCGGGCGCATCGCCGGGCTGCGCGGCCGGGCGCTTCTCGCTGGATGCGGAGCGCGCGCGATGGCGCTCATCGTCGTAGAGCGAGGGACGATATTTGGCGCGCGCAACCGCCATGGTCGAGCCGCGCCACGCCGCCAGCATGATGAGCGCTGTGCGTTCGCTCAGCCGATCGTACATTCGCGACAGGCGGAAGACATACTGCACCGATGAACCCAGCGCCGGATTGAGGAACATCAGCACCCGCTGGAACGCCGGGCTCGGCATGTTCAGCGCTCTCGCCGCGCAGGCCAGCGGCTCGCCGCCGGGATCACTCACGACCTGCTCGGCAATGCGCGTTGGCAGGATCAGGGCTTCGCCGACTTCGCGTGCGAAATTCTCGAGATCTTCGGCGAATGCCGCCATTTCCAGGATCTCGATCGCGCGCGCGGCGCGTGTTGCCGGAATCCGCGCCGACGCCTTCAGCGGCGTCTGCACGATGTTCTGCAGGATCTGGACCCGCTCGCTGGCCGTCGCGGCAAAGAACATGTCGGTGATCTCTGCGGCATCGTTGGGCCGCATCGCGAGGCTCGATGCCATCCGAAGCTGCGCCTCGCTCGGAGGCGTGACTGATGGTGCTGCAGACGGCGGCGCCGGGATTTCCGCGGCGACCGGCAACGGCTCGCCCGGGTCGGCGCGCCGCAGGCGGAGCTTGCCGAGAAGCTCCTCCGGCGTCGCCGGATAAACCGAGAGCCGCGCCCGCACCGCCGCGCGCGTCGCATCATCCACCTGCTCGATCAGGCGCGAGGCCAGTTCGACGAACTGACGCTCTTCATCGGCGGAGTGAGCCTTGGTCTGCACATAGAGGTCGGTGAGCACGCGCAGCAGCGTCGGCCGAATGTCGACGCCCTCGCGACGAGAGAGGGTCATCAGCCCGTCGAGGCCTGGAATGACTGGAGCTGCGCTCATGGGAAGGCGTACGCGACTTTCGAAAATGCGTAAAACGTTCGGACGCCAGCCTATGTCGGCGGCTTTAAGAGCCGGTTAAGGAAAACGAGCCGTGAAGGGATCCGTTAAAATGTGAACTATCTGACGGAAGCGATCTGACGAATAAGGCACACTCGCCACATCAGTAACCGACCGGCGGTCCCGGTTAAGAGGTCATTAACCACGTGCGGTCCTTAATCCGGACGCCGCCTGGCAAATCATCGCCGCGCGGCAGGCAGAGAGAACAGAAATGGGCACCATCATTGAGTTTCCGGCGGATGCGGCTTCGCGGCGGCCGGGCGCAGTCTTGGGCGGCGCTGCAAGCAATGGCATGGGGACTGTTCTGATCCTTCCCGTTATCCGGATTGAGCGCGTAACCGAGCAGAGCGACGGTGGGCGCGGGCCGGCAGAAGGTACAGCGCCTCGTCGCCGTCGCCGTCGGCGCACCTGACGATTGGACGTTTGACATGCGCGAGGCGTGTCTTCCGAGCCGGAGCACCGGAAACCGGCGCTCACGCCCGGTATTCGCGCTGCTGCTGATTGGCGCTGCGCTTGGCGGCTGCAGTGGCGGCGATTTCGGCCGCACGCGCGCCGACTTCCGCAATGACGACATGCACCGCTGGCTCGGCGCGGAAGCGACCGGCAGCATCGGCATGAGGCCCTCGCAGTTCCAGCTCACCGAGAACGAGCGCCAGCTCCGCGATCTCGCCTATCCCCTGATCGAGCCGCCGCATTCGCGGCCGGCCTGGAAGAGCGTGTTCGGCGACTATCAGCCGCTACCCTCGCCATGGCGACAGAAGGTGGTGTTCGATCGGACCGCTTACGGACGGGCGCTGATTGACGAGCCGCACCGCGCGCACACCTCCCGCTACATGCAACTGATCGACGACGTACGCGACGACATCACGCGCTTCGAGCCGTTCTTTGCGAACGCCTGGCGTGTCATCGAGCTCGACCGCAGGCGCAATGCCAGCCTCGGCATGGTGTCGGACCTGTCGCCGCGCGAGCGGGCCGATGCGATCGCCAGGATGGAAGAGAACACGCTGATCGTGCAATGGGTCCAGCAATGCCTGGAGCGACGGATTTCGTCCTATCGCTGGGCGCTGGAGCGGTTGGTGATCCAGGCGCCGGACAATGTCGCGGCCGATGCCGATCGCCTGATCGGCGAGCTCGCCGCACTGACCGCCAATCCACCGGTCGCCGCGCAGCCGCCGGTGATCGGGCACGCCACCGTCGTGAAGGGCTAGCGCTTGCCGGAAGGCCGTGCCGCGGGCGCAGGGGCGGGGAGCGGGATTTCGGCCTGCTTCGGCGCGGGCGGCTCGGTCTGCACCTTGCAGCTTGCCGCCGCGAGCGAGGCCCGTGCCTGCGGCATCAGGCCGGGCTCGGCCGCCAGCGCCTTCAAGAGGATCAGTCCGGTCGTGGTCGGGGAATCGATGATCAGCCTGTCGGCGGCGGTGATTTCCTCGTCCTCGGGCAACTCGTTGTGCTGCGCTTCGGTCATCAAATCGAGCTCGATCACCTTCTTGCCGGCGGAGCGGTCGTTGATGGCGTAATAGGCGAGCTCGTTGCGGGTATAGAACGACACCGAGGTATAGCCTTGGCTCACCGGCACCGTCAGCTTGATCGGCCCGGTCGAGAGATCGTAGCGGCAGATCGCCATCGCGAATGCCGGGTCCATGAACGGCATCAGCGAATTGCCGGGATCCGCTGATGGCAGCGGCGTGACCGCATTGAGCTGGGTGATCGGCGTCAGCCGCGAATAGGCGTCCTGGGAGGCGATCCGCGGCAAGGCCAGCACGCTGACGAGATGCACCACGCCGCCCAGCAGCACGCCTGCGATGATCGTGAAGGCGAGGCGGATCATGGGCAGCCCACCGTCGAGATCACCGGCATCGGCGCGTCGCGTTGGGTCCGCGTCGCCACCCCGACCGGCGTGTCGTAGAGCCGCAGCATCAGCGCGTAACGCTCGATGCCGCCGGTTGGCAGCCAGTTGCCGGCACGCGAGCGCGAGGCGATGCGGATCTCGAACGTACCGTCGGAGGCGCGGATGATCTCCTGGCTGGTGAAGCCGTAGCGCTGCAGCGAATTCGCCACCAGACGGCCTTTGCTGTCGAACAGCGTCAGCGTCCAGAACCGCGCGGGCGGGGTGACGCCGCTGACGACGACGTCGCAACGTCCGTCGAGCGGCTTCTTCTTGTCGTCGGTGGTGGCGGTGAAGGCGATGCCGTCGCCGGTGCCAACCGGCAATTCGCCGGAGCGGGCGATGATTGCGCGGTTGTAGGGGTCGATGTCGGACGTGCCATTCCTCGGCCGGGCGGTCCAGGCGCCGATCTTGAGCGTACCGATATTGGTGCCGCGCGTCGCGGCCACATAGGTCGAGCCGAGGCCGATTCCGGCGGCGAGTATCAGCGCGAGCAAGGTAATGAGGATCAGCCGCACGGCCCTACAGCTCCGAAGCGATCGCGGGCATCAATTCTTGCGCGGCGTCGGTGTCGCCGCCTGGTCGCCGGCCGCCGTGAGGTAATTCTCCGGGAAGGCCAGTGCGCTGGACGACGGCTTGTCTGGTGTCGCCGGCGCGTTGGACGAAGTCTTGCCCAAGGTCCTGGCCGCATCGTCAAGCATTTTCTCGACCCGCACCAGGATATCGGCGCCGCGCTTGGTCAGCACTGGCGGTGGCCCGGGCTTGGTCTCGAGCACCTTGGGCGCGGCGTTCGCGGCCGCGTTCGCCTGCGTCGCCGGCTCCCGAGGCAGCTTCTGACCCATGCCGACGCCGGGAATTTCCCGGACCTCGACGCCCTGATGCGCGGCGACCATGATGTCGTGCCAGGTCTGCGCCGGCAGCGAGCCGCCGGTCATGCGGTTGGTCGGCGAGTAGTCGTCATTGCCGTACCAGACCGCGCAGGTGAAGTTGCCGGTGTAACCGACGAACCAGGCGTCACGATAGGCGTTGGTGGTGCCGGTCTTGCCGGCGGTCGGAATGCCGTCGAGTGCGGCGCGGCGCGCGGTACCCTCGCTCACGACGTGGCTCATCATCCCCGCCATGTCGGCGGCAACGGAGGCCGGAATCGCCTGCTTCGGCTTCGGCCCGTCGCGGTCCCAGCGCCATACCAGGTCGCCGGCGCCGGTGCGGACTTCCAGCACCGCATGCGGCGTGACGGAGCGGCCCCTGTTCGGGAACGTCGCGTAGGCGACCGCGTGCTCGACCACGGTGACTTCGTCGGAGCCGATCGGCAGCGAGGGCGTATCCGGCAGCGGTGCTTTGAGGCCGAAACGGCGGGCGACCTCGACGATCTTGGCGCGGCCGGCTCTTGGGCCTTCCTTGCCTCCGAGCGCGATCGAGAGCTTTACCGGCACGACGTTGATCGAGCGCGTGATCGCCTGCGTCAGGGTCACCGAACCGGAATAGGAGTGGCCATAGTTCTGCGGGCACCAATTGCCGATGCACACGGGGCCGTCGACGATCTTCGAGTTCGGCGTATACCCGTTCAGGAGCGCGGTCGTATAGACGTAAGGCTTGAACGACGAGCCGGGCTGCCGATAGGCATCCGTGGCGCGGTTGAACTGGCTGGCGCCGTAGTCGCGGCCGCCGACCATCGCGCGCACGCCGCCGTCGAGATCGGAGACCACGGTTGCCGCCTGGGTCGCGTGATAATCGCGGCCGAACTGGCGGAGCTGGTTCTCGATCGCTTCCTCGGCCGCGCGCTGCACGTTCATGTCGATGGCGGTGCGGACCACGAAGACACGCTCGGTATAGGATTTCGGGAAGGTGTCGACCAGCCTGCGCATCTCGTCGAACGCCCAGTCGAGATAGTAGTTCGGCGAATTCTCGTCGCGCCGGTCGACCGCGACCGCAGGGTTGCGGCGGGCGCCGAACACCTGGCCCTCGGTCATGAAGCCGGCATCGACGAGGTTGTCGAGCACGACGTTCGCGCGGGCGCGCGCCGCCGGCAGGTTGATATGCGGCGCATACTTCGTGGGCGCCTTGAAAAGGCCGGCGAGCATCGCAGCTTCCGCCAGATTGACGTCGCGCGCCGACTTGTTGAAGTAGAAATGCGCGGCGCCATCGACGCCGAAGGTGCCGCCGCCCATATAGGCGCGGTCGAGATAGAGCTTCAGGATCTCGTTCTTGGAAAGGCGGTGCTCGAGCCAGATCGCCAGGAATGCTTCCTTGATCTTGCGCTCGATGGTGCGCTCATTGTTCAGGAACAGGTTCTTGGCGAGCTGTTGGGTGATCGAGGAGCCGCCCTGGCGCACGCCCCCGGCCTGCGCGTTGGTGACGAGGGCGCGGGCGGTGCCGGCGATGTCGATGCCGAAATGGTCGTAGAAGCGGCGGTCTTCGGTGGCGAGCGTCGCCTTGATCAGGACGTCTGGAAAGTCCTCCAGCGGGATCGAGTCGTTATGCTTGATGCCGCGGCTGCCGATCGGATTGCCGTAGCGGTCGAGGAAGCTCACCGCGAGATCCGACTTCTTCAGCCAGTCGTCATCGGCGGTTTCGCGGAACGCCGGGATCGCGAGCGCCAGCAGCACGACCATGCCGCCGAGCCCGATGGTGGCGGCCTCCGACAGCGGCTCGATGAACACCCAGCGCTTCCAGCGGCCGACATAGAAGCGGTCCATGAAGGTGGAGTAGCGCTCATAGAGCTCGCGCAAGCCCCTGCCGGAGGAGAACAGCGTGGAATCGATCCGCGCATCCAGGTCCAGAAAGAAGTTCCGGAGCTTGGTCGTCCACTGCGGCGGTAGGATCTGGCGCACCGGGGCCCTTGCTCGGTTAAAAAGCGCTCACGTGCCCATCCATCTGGGCGCCGGTCGCGCGTCCTGCTTGCATGTTACGGCAAACCCAAGGCGCCGTTTCGCGCCTGGGGACTCGATTATTGTTTCTATCTGAGCAAGGGCTATAAACCAATGGTGCGGCTTGCGATTTTAATGTCAGCTTGAACCTGTTTGTGAACGCGTTCGGCAGACCGTAGATGGGCCGGCTTGCGTGCCTGCCACTGCGGCCCCTAGATGGGGCTGCAAGCCGACTTAAACCAAATTCTCGATATCCATGACCGCACCGCCCAAACGCGCCTCGAGCCAAGAGGGATTCTTCTGGAAAACCAAGACGTTGGAGCAAATGTCCAATGTCGAATGGGAAAGCCTGTGCGACGGCTGCGGGCGCTGCTGCCTGGAGAAGCTCGAGGACGAGGACACCGGGAGAATCTACTTCACCCACGTCTCCTGCAAATTGCTCGATGCCGGGCTCTGCGCCTGCAAGGATTACCAGAACCGGTCCGACAAGGTTTCGGACTGCGTCCGCCTGACACCCGAGAACGTCCGCACCCTCAACTGGCTGCCGCCGAGCTGCGGCTACAAACTGGTCGCAGAGGGGCGCGATCTCTACTGGTGGCATCCGCTGATTTCCGGCGATCCGAACACCGTGCATGAGGCCGGCGTCTCCGTGCGCGGCCGGGTGCAGGGAACCGAGGACGAGATCCCCGATGCCGAGCTTGAGGAGCACATCGTGCGGTGGCCGGCGCTGCTGCCGAAGCGGGCGCGGCTGAAAAACCGGCCGAAATCGTAGCGTCTTGTCCATGGGTGCAATCACATCATTGGGATGACGCGGCCTCGGAATGCGCCCATGCGCTGAGCCGCCTGCCTCAGCAGGGATTTGCTGCCTACATTGCGATACATAGAAAGATTCCATTGTGGCGTTGCGCCGCAGCGAGAAATTACGCCCGAGATGAACAAGTTCGAACGGCAGAGCAGTGGACCTGCCGACCGGCAGACATTGCCTGCAGACGTAGCCGAAGAGCTGTCCCGCCTGCCGACCGAGGTTATCGACCTCACCGATGCGCCGCCGCTGGCGCCGCCGGCTCCGCTTGCCCCCGACGAAGTCCGCACCATCGTGATCAGCCTGATGCTGACGATGTTCCTGGCGGCGCTCGACCAGACCATCGTCGCCACGGCGCTGCCGACCATCGGCCGTCAGTTCGGCGACGTCTCCAACCTGTCCTGGGTGATCACGGCCTATTTGTTGGCGTCGACCGCGGTCGCGCCGGTGTTCGGCACCTTGAGCGACATCTATGGCCGCCGCGCCATGATCGTTACCTCGCTCAGCCTGTTCGTCGTCGGCTCGATCCTGTGTGCGATAGCGCCCAACATCACGGTGTTGATCCTGGCGCGCGGCCTGCAGGGGCTCGGCGGCGGCGGCATCATGCCTGTCGTGCAGACCGTGATTTCCGACGTGGTCAGCCCGCGCGAGCGGGGCCAGTACCAGGCCTATTTCAGCAGCGTCTGGATGGCCGGCGGCATCGCTGGGCCGGTGATCGGCGGCGTGTTCGCCGAGCATCTGCACTGGTCGATGATCTTCTGGATCAACCTGCCGCTGTCGTTTGCCGCACTCGCGCTGCTGTTGCCGAAAATGGGCAAGATTCCGGTGTTCCACCGCAGGCGCAAGGTGGATTGGCTTGGCGGCATCCTCCTGATGGCCTCCGCCGTCGTGTTCATGCTGGTGCTGACCTGGGGCGGCAACCATTTTGCCTGGCTGTCGCCGGTGATCATGGCGATGATCGGCGCGTCCTTCGCGCTCGCCGCGACGTTCATCTGGCACGCGGGCAGGGCGGACGAGCCGTTCCTGCCGCTGTCGCTCTTGAGCGGAACGGTCGTTCCTTTCGCGATCATTGCAGGCAGTTGCGCGCTCGGTGCGATCGTCGGGCTGACGGTGCACCTGCCGCTCTACTACGAAGTGGTCTATCACCTCAGCGCCAGCGAAGCCGGCCTGGCGCTGATCCCGCTTGCCGCGGTCTCGACCTGCGGCGCGGCGATCGCCGGCCGGACGATGGCGCGCGCCAAGCATTACAAGCGCGTGGCGATCGTCGGCACCTCGGTCGCCGCCCTCTGCGGCGTGGCGATGGCAATGACCACATTGCCGCTGTGGGGGCTGCTCTCGCTGATGTCGGTGTTCGCGCTCGGCCTCGGCACGACGTTCCCGGTCAGCGTGGTCTCTCTGCAGAATGCGGTGGCGCGCTCGCAGGTCGGCACCATAACCGGCGCGATGAACTTCTTCCGCGCGCTGATGGCGTCGTTCACGGTGGCGGCGTTCGCCGCGATCCTGTTGATGGCGCTCGGCGCCGACATTTCGCTCGCCGGCGAACATCATGGCGCGGTGAGCTCGATTCCTGTCGGCGACATGATCACGGCCTTCCGCTTCGTCTTCGGCGCCGCCGCCGTGCTGCTCGCCATTGCTGCGCTGTGCATCACCATCATGGAAGAACGGCCGCTCGCAGGCCCGACCACGCGCCAGGTGGAAATGGCTGAGTAGATTGCACCGCTGTCGTCCCCGCGAGAAAGCGGGGACCCATAACCACAGGCAGTTGTTGTGGCGCGAGCAAGCGGTTGCAGCGGAGCACATAACGACGCCCTGTGGTTATGGGTCCCGGGGTCGCGCTTCGCTTGCCCGGGACGACGGGGGGGGGGGGTGAGTTCTGATTCAAATGTCAAACAGCTTTCCGCTGTCATCGTCCGGCTTGACCGGACGATCCAGTATTCCAGAGGCGGTTGAGCTTGAGCCGAGAGGCTGCCGATTACTGGATGCCCGCCTGCGCGGGCATGACGGTGGAGTGTGTGCGAGGGAATATGAGTCCGCATTCTCGCGGCGCGATGCGTCCGAGCTTTGCGTCTCGTTTCGCCCCCTCAATCATCAGAGGACGCAGGGAAAGCCGGGTGCCGGTTGCACCCGTGGGCCCCGTGCAACAAAAAGCACGGGGGTAGGACCACAGGTCAACCGAAGCAACTCCGGCTTTCCCTGCGCGATGGTTTACGGCTTACTTCGTGCTCTTCCCGGTGACCGGGCTTTCTTGCCACCGTCATCTCTCGCGTGAATTTGTTCACGCAAAAAACTTAGCGCCAGCGTCGGGGCGCCAGAACCACACGACGTCGCCGTCCGCGAGTGCCACGCTCGTCAGTCGCAACACCCTCGTCCACCGCATCCCACCGCAACGTTCGTGACGATCGCGAGCCGCCCCTCATTCGGGTGAGATGCGCGGAGTCATAATGCTGATTTGCCCGACGACGGAAGCGGAATATTTTTGCGCGAAGGACTGGACGGGGCAAATCACGTTGAAATCGCTTAGATAATTCGTCCAACAGCGCAAGAGTCCTGGCTACGAAGCCAGTCGTTGCTAGCGCAGCGACTGAAGGAACTGCTTGATGTTCTGCTGCATTACGCGCTCGTTCGCGATCCGCATGCGGTCGGCAGCGACCGGCGAGTCGGCGAACGTCGCCCGCGCCGTGGTCCTGATCGGATATGACGCCTCGGGGCCGGCGCCGGAAACCTTGTAGTTCACGCTCGCCGTAACATCGAGGTCAAGCCCGATGGCCGGCTGATCGAGGTTTGCGATTTCGACGTCGACGTAGAATTTCGGCGTGCCGGACTGCGCCAGATAGCCGTTGGTGGCGAGGCTGCTTTCAAGCGCGGTCTTGAATTGTTCATCGGTGACGCCCATCACCGTCAGCACGTTCATCAATCGCCCGCCGGTGACCGACCGAACGCCCACCGCATTTCGGTATTTCGGATTGGCGGTAACGGTTGCGTCGTTGACCACCGTCATCGCCTGCGGCGTCGCGCACCCCGCCAGCCCCGGCACAATGAATGCCAGGAGCACAAGAACTTTTCCGTACCGCATAAACCCCGCCGCCCAACCACACCCACCGCCGGCGGTTCTACCTAACGGTGCATTGGCAAGCAATAGGGCGGCAAGCCAATCCATGGCCGCGTGTAGCTGGAGTGACGAGCCTATTCCTCATCGAGATCAGGTGATCGCCTCAGCATGAAATGACCGAACGCCGAGGCGATCGGCCTGGCTGGGTCATCCTGCCAGGCCTGCGCCTCGAAAGCGACGACGCGCCGTCCCTGCTTGACGATGGAGACCCTGGCGTGGCTGTCGAGGGCGCGGCCGGAGCGGAGATAGTTGATCGTCAGGCCAATCGGCTTCGGTGGCGCCGAAACGCCGAGCTCGCGCGTCACGCCCACGACCGCGGCGGTCTCCAGGAAGGCGCCGGTCATGCCGCCATGGATGGCGGGCAGCAGGGGATTGCCGATGATCTTCGGCGAGAACGGCATGACCAGCGTGCCATCCTCGCCGATGCGGATGCCGAGACACCGCGCGAAGGGGCTGTTTGCGAACGGGCCCGTGGGCTCATCCGGTGCTTCGAGCACGGGCAGCGCGGCGTCATCGCGCGGCTTGTCGAACAGCATGTTGGTGCGGTTCGCGCCGACCATGAAACAGGCGGTTGCAGTGGCGACCGGATCGTCCTCGGAATCCTGGTAGGCGGTTGCGCGCACGAACGCGATGGAGCGGGTGACGCGATAGCAGATCGAATGCGCGTTGATGTCGAGGCCCGGTGTGGCGGGCTTCTGGTAATCGATGCGCAGGTCGAGGGTAGCGATGGCGCGCGTACCGTCCAGCGCGAGCTGTACGGCCATGCCGCAGCTCTCGTCGAGCATGGCGGTGACCACGCCGCCATGAAGAACGCCGGTCTGCGTATCGCCGACGAAGACCGGCCGATATGGCAGGCGTGACCAGGCTTCGCCGGGCGCGGCGCGAACGAGCTGCAGTCCGCTGATCTGTCCATAGGTGGAGCGGCGCCGCTTGATGGCCTCGGCCAATTCGTCGAAGGGTAGCGGCGTATTGAACGTCGATGTCTCGGACATGCCGACGTCTTAAACCACTGCGGCGAACTGAGCAAAAAATTTCCGTGCTCGCTTCCGATCAGAATCCCCGTCATTGCGAGCGCAGCGAAGCAATCCATCTCGCCACTTGCGGAGGCATGGATTGCTTCGCTGCGCTCGCAATGACGGCGGACAAGTCGCTTTGCCCACCCTACAGCAGCTACGTCCCCGGCCTCGACACCTCGGTTTCCTTGCTGGTGATGAATTCGAGCAGAACCGGGACGCCTTCCTTGGTCTTCTGGATGCCGCGCTTGATCGCCGGCACGATGTCCTCAGGCCTGATCACGCGCTCGCCATAGCCGCCGAAGGCGCGCGCCATCGCGGCGTAGTCGCCGGAAATGTCGGTCGAGCGGTATTTCTCGGTCGAGATCGGCATCACCTTCAATTCGATCGCCATCGAGAAATTGTTGAGCAGGATCGACATGATCGGGATGCGCTCACGCACCGCGGTCTCGAAATCCATGCCGGTGAAGCCGATGGCGGCATCGCCCCAGACGTTGATGCAGAGCTTGTCCGGCATCGCGAGCTTGGCGCCCATCGCGAGCCCGAGCCCATAGCCGAGCTGCGTGGTCTTGCCCCAGCCGAGATAGGAGAGGGGCTCGACCGACTTCCAGAACGGCGAGAGCTGGTCGCGCGGGCTGCCGGCATCGTGGGTGATGATGGTGTTGTGGATGTCGACGGTGTGCTGCAGGTCCCAGAGCACGCGATAGGGATTGAGCGGCGCCTCGTTATGGGTGAGCTTCGGCATCCATTTCGCGAGCCACTCGTTGTTGATGGCGGCAATCTCGGCGGTGACCGCGCTGGCATCCCGATCCGACGTGACGGTCTTGCCGATCTCCTCGAGCAGCGCATCGAGCACGAGCGCGGCATCGCCGACCAGGCCGATCCTGGCCTCGACATCCTTGTTCAGATGATTGGGGTCGAGGGTCGAATGGATGATGGTCTTGCCCTTCGGCATCGCGATGCCGAAGTTCGTTTCCGTGAACGAGCAGCCGATGCCGAAGATCACGTCGGCCTCAGCGAGGAATTTCGGCACCGCGCGCGGCACGGCGAGACCGCCCGAGCCGAGCGAGAGCGGATGCGTCTCCGGAAATGACGACTTACCGCCGAGACTCGTGGTAACGGGAATTGCGAGCCGTTCGGCAAGGCGCTTCAGTTGCGGCCAGGCACGCGCGTAATGCACGCCCTGGCCGGCATAGATCACGGGACGCTTGGCCTTGATCAGGAGTTCGGCCGCCTCCTTCGCATGCGCGGGGTCGGCGCCGTAGCGGGTGCGCAGCACCGGCGTGTAGTTCAAGGGCTCCGGCACCTCCTCGTTCCACATATCGGCGGGGATTTCGACGATGACCGGGCCGCCGCGACCGTTCTTCAATTTGGTGAAGGCCCGACGGAAGATGTTGCACACCTCGGAAGCGAGAATGATCGGCTCTGACGATTTCGTGAACGCCTTCATCGCCTGGCTGGAATTGAAGTTCGGCTCGACGTTCGAAAGCCGGCGTGGATAGCCCATCGGCAGCACCAGCACGGGCACCGACTCGCCGAAGCACTGCGCGACGCCACCCATCGCATTCTCAGAGCCGGGGCCGTGCTGCATGCAGAACGCGCCGATGCTGCGGCCGGACGTGACGCGAGAGATCGCGTCCGCCATGTGCACGCCGATGCGCTCCTGCCGCACCATGATAGGGCGGATATCGGCGTTGGCGGCGTGCTCAATCAGATGATTGACGGGATAGCCGCAGAGAATCTCGATCCCCTCGAGCTTCATGATTTCCGCAATCGCCGTGCCGAGCTTCATGGCCGTATCTCTCCCTTGGGTCGCGGCCGGTTCATCCGACCGCTTTGCACCAGAGGAACAGGATTTCGCGGGCGCGTAAAGCGTGCGTCGTGCGCATCTCGGGGCTGCAGTTATGCGTCTAGCGATGCGGAGGGCCGCAGTGCGCGAATGACGTATCAAAACTTTGTGCTGTCAGATCTGATCTGCAGGAGGCGAATGAGATTATTCGACGTACCTCGAACCATTGACGTGGCGAAAACGCCACAGCGCGGAGCCAACAGCATCGACTTCACCGCGTTGTTATTCTTCACGGAATTTTTTGCATTAGTTACCACGCCAACATGCGTGTGCATGTTGGGGATCAGGAGACTTTTAAGATGGTACGGGCGCGAACACTTATTCTCGGCACAGCCGCCGGCCTTGTGGCAAGCGGCGCACAGGCGGCCGATCTTCCAATCAAGGCGAAGGCCGTCGAATATGTGAAGGTCTGCTCGCTGTACGGTGCCGGCTTCTGGTACATTCCGGGCACCGACACCTGTATCAAGATCGGCGGCTATCTCCGGGTCGACGCCACATTCAACGGCGGCGTGCAGGGCCAGCCCGCTTGGAATGGCGATATCGGCCAGGGTAACCGCTATCGTGACTACTTCGCAGCGCGCTCCCGTATGGCGTTGTCAATCGATACCCGCACAGCGACCGAATATGGCACGGTCCGTACCTTCGGGATGGGCCGGTTTCAGTTCTCTACGCTCGGCAACAACACCTTCAACCCGAACTCGATCAACGGCTCGCTTCCGGTCGCCGGCGCGCAGTTGCTCGACACGCCCGGCGGCGGCTACGTTTCCATCCAGTACCTCTTTATCCAGTTCGCAGGCTTCACCTTCGGTCAGTCGGCGTCTGCCTACGCGTCGCCTTGGCAGGGCTACCCCGGCAATATCACGGACTTCCTGCTCGGCGGCCAGGACACTGATACCGGCGTCAACAACATCCAGTACACGGCGCAGTTCGGCAACGGCATATCAGCGAGCATCGGGCTCGACGATCCGACGGTGTGGGACCGCACCGCGGTTTACAACCTGTCGCTGCCGCTCAACGCCACGTTCAACACCGGCAACGCCTATGCCGGCGTTCGCGCGCCCGATGTTGTCGGCAACATCCGCATCGACCAGGCCTGGGGTCTGTTCCAGATTTCGGCCGCCGCGCATGAAGTGAGCGGCTCCTATAACACGCTCAACGCGCTCGGTGCGCCGGCGGGCGCCGTCGGCCTGCCGGGCGCGGCGCCGACCACGGCATCCGAGCTTTCCGGACATCCCGACGACTCCTGGGGCGGCGCGGTGCAGGCGGCGCTGCAGATCAAGAACATCCCGACCGGTGCCGGCGACGACATCAAGATGGACGCGAGCTATGCCAAGGGGGCGACGAAGTACGTCGTCTCGTCGGCTTCAACCTCGCCAAGCTTTGCGATGTTCGGCAGCACCAGCGCTCCCGGCGCCTATCAGAGCATCGGGTTCGGTGCGACGACCGACGCCGTCTATCTGCCGGTCGCGGCCGGCGGCGACGGCTCGCTGCATCTGACGGAGGCCTTCGGCGTTCGCGGGGCGTTCAACCACAACTGGGACCCATATTGGTCGTCGAGCCTCTTCGGCTCGTATGTGGCGGTCCGCTATGACGGCGCCGCCAAGGCCTTCATGTGCGCGAACTACACCACGCCGGCCAGGGCGGTCAGTGCGGACTACGTCTGCAACCCCGACTTCAACCTGTCGCAGCTTGGCGTGGTCACGCGCTGGACCCCGGTCAAGAACCTGACCTTCTCGGCCGAATTCCAGTGGTTCCATCTCGACCAGAACTTCGAGGGTTCGGCCGTGCTTGGCGCGTCCGCGCCGAAGCCGTCCGCCCGCTACGAGTTCAAGGATCAGGATACGTTCGAGCTGCAGCTTCGCGCGCAGCGTAACTTCTGATCGCCTTCGTCTCGCGCTTTGCGAGGAAACGGCGACGTAGCAATCCGGCGTCTCGTTCCGGATTGCTGCGCGTCACGTGTCAGCGGCTCGCCCGTCGCGGCGGCCCGCTGATTTGCCGGCGCAATCGACGCAGAGCCTTAATCAATCGTTCATCCTGTCCATCAATGCGGCGTCAACCAGTCAACCTCTAGGTTGCCGCCGAGACGCGGGCGGGAGAAACCCGTGCGAGGCGTCGGTGGGGATTTTGATGCGCCAGTTGATTTCGAGATTTTGCAGCGACCGGTGCGGGGCAACCTCGATCGAATATGCCATCATCGCCGGCGGCCTCAGCATCGTGATCATCACCGCGGTCTACGGCGTCGGCACGAGCGTCAAGGCATTCTTCCTCCAGGCAAGCGACGCGGTGGCGCAGCGATAGCTGGTCGTGGCCTCAGCCGTCTTCGTTGAGCGCGCGCAGCATTGCGATCCGCGCAAACATCAGCCAGCCGCCGCCGCTCTCGGCAGCATGGATCAGTGTCTCCACGGCGGTTTGCCAGCGCTCGCGCTGCTGCACCGGCTCAGGCAGCTTCATGATGTAGTCAGCGGCGTGCTGGAGCGTCACCAGCTTGCGGCCGCCGCGCAGGACGATCGGCTGCTCGAAAGGCGTCGACCACGGCATTTCAGCTTGCCGGCTGCCGGGTCGCGATCATTGCATGCATGAAACGTTGCCGCCGCTCCCGCCTATCCGGCCTTCTTGGTCCGGGTCGGCGCGCGCACGGGCTTTTCCGCCTTCTTCGGCTCTTCCTTGGCGGCGCGCTTGCCGGCGCCGCTGCCGCTTCCGGCGATCGGCAACAGCATTTCACGCTGGCCCTCGACCCGCTTCTTCGGCTTTTTGCCTTTTGCCTTAGCGGGAGCGGGCGCCTGCTTCTCATTGGCAAGGCTGCGCTTGAGCGCATCCATCAGGTTGATGACATTGCCGGTCGATTTCGGCGCGGGCTTCGCTACCGGCAGGCCGTTGCGTTTCTGGTTGATCAATTCGATCAGCGCGGTTTCGTAACGGTCGTCGAACTCCTCGGGATCGAAGTCCGCCGACTTCTGCTCGACGATGTGCTTGGCGAGATCGAGCATGTCCTTGGTGATCTTCACGTCCTGCACGTCGTCGAAATATTCCTTCTCGTCGCGAACCTCGTAGGGGTAGCGCAGCAGCGTCCCCATCAGGCCCTTGCCGAGCGGCTCCAGCGCGATGACATGCTCGCGGTTGGTCAGCACCACGCGGCCGATCGCGACCTTGTTCAGGCTGCGGATGGTCTCGCGGATCACCGCGAACGCGTCATGGCCGACCTTGCCGTCCGGGACGAGGTAATAGGGGCGGATCAGATAGCGGCTGTCGATGTCCGCCTTCGGCACGAATTCATCGATCTCGATGGTGCGGGTCGATTCCAGGGCGATGTCGTCGAGCTCGTCCTTGGTGATCTCGATGTAGGTGTCGGTATCGACCTTGTAGCCCTTCATGATGTCTTCGGCGGCGACTTCCTCGCCGGTTTCGGCATCGACCTTGGCGTATTTGATGCGATGCCCGGTCTTGCGATTGACCTGGTTGAAGGAGACCTTTTCGGTGTCCGACGTGGCCGGGTAGAGCGCGACCGGGCAGGTCACGAGCGACAGTCGCAGAAAACCCTTCCAGTTGGCGCGGGGGGCCATAGGGATACTCCGAAGACGCAACAGACGGGAGGCGGAGGATACCACCGCGGAACCCGGTTTCAAACATGGCCAAACGGTGAATCTGCCAATGACGTTAACCGCTGATGGCCCGCATGGTTCTTGCGGATTTCCTGCAGTCCCAGTGCGACGGATCGGCTCGTCAGGCCTGCCGCCAAACATCCGGAACATCGCTTCCGATCATGCGTTGGCCGGACGGGACACCGTTAACCGAATGGAATGAGGTGGCGCATGGCAACGACACACCGAGACGGCCGGATCGTTGAGACCGCGACCGAGGCAAGGCAGGCTGAACCGGGACCCTCCGTGGCCGCGCTGTTGTCGATTTCGACCGGGCTCGCGGTTCTGATCCTCGGCGCGATCTGGTTCGTATTCTTCCACACCTGAGATGCGTTGCCGGGACGCGGCTGATGGGCTGGTCGCCGAGCGTCACCAGTTTATCGAATTTGCATCGTAGGACTGGGATCTGAAGGTTTCCACCGCAGATCCGGAATGCTCTCCCCACCAGAAAAAGTCTCGCTCCTGACGCGGGTGAAGGCGCGCAGTTTCTCCGGCGCATTCCTGGCCGTGGCATTGCTCGCCATGGCGGGCTGGGTCTATCTTTTGGGTTCGCTGTTCCTGAAATTGATGCTCTGGTGTTTCTCCTGATCCGCGAGGCACGCTCCCATGGCCGATCGCCGCGGGGCGCGAGCACCGCAACTTTACCGTTCCTTAACTAAGCCGGAGCGACTTTTGCGCGTTGCCTCGTAAAGGGCCGGACCGGACGAATGCAGATGTTTCAGCTCTTCTTGCGATCCCGAGCGCAGAACTTCATCAAGACCCGGCTGGGGATCGATGAGGGTTTCCGGGCGCGTTCGCCCGAGCGCGACGCCGAGACGGACCGGCTGCGGGTGGGATCCATCGTGGCCGCGATCGACGAGGCGCTGCAGGCCGCCGAGAGCGAGCAGAGCGGCCTCAGCCGCCGCGTCGACGACGTGCTGGCGCGCGCCGCGGTGACGCTCGGCAACGGCACCGACGAGTATCTGGAGCGCGAGCCGCTCGACAACTATCACCAGGACTTGTTCGACGCCGAGATCGCCAACGGCCAGCGCCGGCTGAAGGAACTCGCCGCCGCGATCGCGCACTTCAAGTTCATGAAGGCCGCCGTGCTGAGCCGGTTTCCGGACTATAAGCCGTCCGCGAGCAATTAGGCGCCTGGCAGCGGGCGGCCGGTTCTGCCCGTCAAGGATAATGGCCGATCGGTCCTGCTGAAGCCTTCACAGCGACGCATTGTCCGGCGATCATGGGCGCCGAATGCTGGGCGCTATGGCGCGAAGGAAGGTAAGCGGTGTCTGCAGACGATTTGCTGGTTACGGGTTGCGCGGGGTTCATCGGTCTTCATCTGACGCAACGGCTGCTCGCGGCCGGCCAGCGCGTCATCGGCATCGACAATCTCAACGACTATTACGATCCGGCGCTCAAGCTCGCCCGCCTCGACCTCATCAAGGAGCATCCGAACTTCACCTTCCACAAGCTCGACCTCGCCGACCGTTCCGGCATGAAGGCGCTGTTCGAGCAGTACCGCTTTCCGGTGGTGGTCCATCTGGCGGCGCAGGCGGGCGTCAGGTACTCGCTGCAGAATCCCCACGCCTACGCCGATGCCAATCTGGAAGGCTTCATCAACATCCTGGAAGGCTGCCGGCATCATGGCTGCCGGCATCTCTTGTTCGCGTCGTCCTCCTCGGTCTACGGCGCCAACACCAAGCTGCCGTTCTCCGTGCGCGACAATGTCGATCATCCGATCAGCCTCTATGCCGCGACCAAGAAGGCGAACGAACTGCTCGCCCATTCCTACAGCCACCTCTACGGCATCCCGATGACCGGGCTTCGCTTCTTCACCGTATACGGCCCCTGGTATCGGCCCGACATGGCGCTCTATCTTTTTGCCCGCGCGATCAGCGAGGGCAAGCCGATCAACCTGTTCAATAACGGCAACATGCGGCGCGATTTCACCTATGTCGATGATGTCGTCGAGGCGATGACGCGGCTCGTCGATCACGTGCCGCAGGGCGATCCGGACTGGTCCGGCGACAAGCCCAATCCGAGCTCGAGCAAGGCGCCATGGCGCATCTACAATATCGGCAACAACAAGCCGGAAGAATTGATGCACGTGGTGACGCTGCTGGAGAAGGGACTTGGCCGCGAGGCCGAGAAGGTGCTGCTGCCCATGCAGCCCGGCGACGTGCCCGCGACCTTTGCGGATGTCGATGATCTCGCGCGCGAGATAAACTTTCGGCCGCATACCCGGATCGAGGATGGCGTTGCGAAGTTCGTCGCCTGGTTCCGCGACTATCATCGCGTGTGACTGCCAGCTTCAGTTTCGAAGCATTGCCCTGCCGTCATAACGGCGTACCGTCAGCCGTCGCAAAGTTGTCTCTGATCAAGATCGAGGCAGCCGCCTGCACATTAAATCAGGCGTCTGAATAATGTTTCAGCGCCGGCAATCATGATGTCGTCACAACCGGCACATGAAAATATTGTCAGAACAAGATATATTGCCAGCAAGCATATTGGACCGATGTCATGTTTCCCGCGTTGATTTTGCTTGCCACCTTTTCAGTGGGCTTTGTTCTGGGATATGCGGTGCGCGACTGGCGCTCGCGAAAGCGTCGGGCGCATTATCTGCTGTACGCGCCTTATGGGATGCGCGGTTCGTCCGAGAAGCCTTCGGTCGCTGAAGCGTCACCGCGTCCGAAGACGCATGACCGCGCCGGCGCGTTGATCCCGGACTGATGGCAGTTGTCGCTCGGCTCTAGCTTGCGGACGGAGTCGGTCTGCCCACGCTTTCGTATTTGAACCCGTGGGCGACGACGTCGCTCGGTCGATAGATGTTGCGAAGATCGACGATGGCCGGATTGGCCATCTTCTGCTTCAAGCCCTCCAGATCGAGTGCGCGGAACTGTTCCCACTCGGTCACGATCACCAGCGCGTCGGCGCCCTCGGCGCAACTATACGGGCCGTCACAATAGGTGACGTCGGATAGTTCGGAGCGCGCCTGTTCGATGCCTTCCGGATCATAGGCCCTGATCTTCGCTCCCAGATCCTGCAGCGCCGTCGTCAACGGGATCGATGGCGACTCGCGCATGTCGTCGGTGTTGGGTTTGAAGGTCAGGCCGAGCAGCGCGATGGTCTTGCCGCGCAGCGACCCGCCAAGGATGGAGGCGACCTTGCGCGCCATCGCGCGCTTGCGGTTTTCATTCACCGCCAGCACCGCTTCGACGATGCGGATCGGCGCCTCATAGTCCTGTGCCGTCTTGATCAGGGCACGCGTGTCCTTCGGAAAGCACGATCCGCCGAAACCGGGGCCGGCGTGGAGAAACTTGGTGCCGATGCGATTATCAAGGCCGATACCGCGCGCGACCTCCTGCACGTCGGCGCCGACCTTCTCGGCAAGATCGGCAATTTCGTTGATGAAGGTGATCTTGGTGGCGAGGAAGGCGTTCGCGGCGTATTTGATCAGCTCCGCGGTGCGGCGGCCGGTGAACATGACCGGCGCCTGATTGAGGTAGAGCGGACGATAGATCTCGGCGATGGTCTTTCTGGCCCGCTCGTCATCAGTGCCGGCGACGATGCGGTCGGGATGCTTGAAGTCCCGGATGGCCGCGCCCTCGCGCAGGAATTCGGGATTGGAGGCGACCACGACGTCGGCGTCGGGATTGGCCTCGCGAATGAGCCTCTCGACCTCGTCGCCGGTCCCGACCGGAACCGTCGATTTGGTGATGACAACAGTGAAATCCTTCAGGCTCGCCGCAATCTCGCGCGCCGCCGCGTAGACGTAGCTGAGGTCCGCATGACCATCGCCGCGGCGCGACGGGGTCCCGACCGCGATGAAAACGGCGTCGGAGTGAGAGACGGGATCGGCGAGGTCGGTCGTGAACGACAGTCGTCCGGCCCGCGTGTTGGCGTCCACCAGCCGATCAAGATCCGGTTCGAAGATCGGAATCTCGCCACGCTTGAGCGCCGCGATCTTTTCCGCATTCTTGTCGACACAGGTGACCTGATGGCCGAAGTCGGCAAAGCAGGCTCCAGAGACAAGGCCGACGTAACCCGTGCCCACCATTGTTATTCGCATATCGGATCCTGCAAGCTCTTCCTAAGTGGACCGCCCACGTTGAGGCGCGTGTGGATGCGTCGCGCTATGACTTGAAAGACATAGCTGAACCATTTCCATGATGACCAAATGACGGTCAAAGGCAATCCCCAGCCCGCTTGCGGGGCTTAGGCCGATCCCAGCCCAATGCGCGCGCGTTGGTAGCCGTGATCGAGGATGGCCTGCCACCACGGACGGTTGTCACAGAACCAGCGCGCGGTTTTCGCAATGCCGCTTTCGAATGTTTCCAGCGCATTCCATCCCAGTTCGCGTTCCAGCTTGGACGCGTCGATGGCGTAGCGGCGGTCGTGGCCGGGGCGGTCGGCGACGAAGGTGATCAGGTTGCGGCGCGGGCCCTGCGCGGCAGGGGCGATTTCGTCGAGGAGATCGCAGATGGTTTCGACCACGTGAAGGTTGGTGCGCTCGTTGCGGCCGCCGACATTGTAGGTCTCGCCGACCATGCCGCGCTCGAGCACCAATGTGAGCGCCTTCGCATGATCCTCGACATAGAGCCAGTCGCGGATGTTCTTGCCGTCGCCGTAGACGGGGAGGGGCTCGCCGGCGAGGCCCTTGATGATCATGTGCGGAATCAGCTTTTCCGGAAAATGGTACGGGCCGTAATTGTTCGAGCAGTTGGTGACCAGCGTCGGCAATTCATAGGTCTCGCGCCAGGCGCGCACCAGATGGTCGGAGGACGCCTTGCTCGCCGAATAGGGCGAATTCGGCGCGTACGCCGTGGTTTCCGTGAAGAAGCCGTCGTCGCCAAGCGAGCCGAAGACCTCGTCGGTCGAGATATGCAGGAAACGGAATTGCTTGCGCCTCTCGGGCGAGAGCGTGCGCCAATGGCGCAGCGCTTCCTGCAGGATGGTGAAGGTGCCGACAATGTTGGTCTGGATAAATTCGCCGGGGCCGTCGATCGAGCGGTCGACATGGCTCTCGGCGGCAAGGTTCATCACAGCGTCGGGCTGGTATTTCTCGAACAGACGGCGCAGGCCGGCGCCATCGCAAATGCACTGCTTCTCGAAACTGTAGTTCAGGTTCTGGGCTGCGCCGGGCAGCGAATTGGGATTCGCCGCGTAGGTGAGCTTGTCGATATTGACGACGCGGGCGTGGGTGTCGCGCAGCAGATGACGTACGACGGCGGAGCCGATAAAACCCGCGCCGCCGGTGACAAAAATGGTCGAGCCTTTGAAACGCATGGTGAGCTGCCTCTAATGCTCAAACGAACGATAAACCGACATTAAATATTCGCCGTAGCTGCTCTTGGCGGTCTTCTGCGCCACGCGGGCGAACGCCTGGAGCGAGATGTAACCCTGGCGCAGCGCGATCTCCTCGGGGCAGGCGATGCGCAGGCCCTGGCGCTGTTCGAGGA